>NZ_AP024237.1 GCF_016592155.1 Mycobacterium heckeshornense | reverse complement strand
GAGATTCAGCCAAGCCCTTTGCTGAGGTGTTAAGGGAGGCGTACTCGGTCCACCATTGTTGGCGGATGGGTCGGGGTGGGTTTCGCCGTTAAGTTCGGAGACGACCGCTTTCCATACGGTCGCGAAACTTGAACCGGGATCATCGGTCAACGACGGATCCCCCTGGTTTCAGGTCCAGCTACAACTACCTGTAACGACGGCGAGCTGTCCACATGGTTATCCACAAGTGTGGACAGCACGGCCGTCGTTGCACCGCACTTTACTGGCGACGGCTCGCAAAATCGGCTCGCAAGACAGCCTCCGTAGGTTGTCTGGTCAGATCGCCGATTCGCCATCCTCGCTTGATTGTCGGGTGCCGCTCCGGGCTGGAACGACCTTGCCCGAAGCTAACAGTTTTCCGTGCGAGTGCCAACCGTTCTGCAGCATTCCTGTGTGGTTCATTGAGATTGGCGATTGGCCGGCGGGTCCGGGGTGGCAGGTGTGGCGGGAGTGAATTGGGTGGGGGTTACGCGTGCGGCACCGGAGCAAGTTTGACCCGAGGATGGCGCGTCAGTACCCTCGAACAGTCGCCCGAACGTCGGCGATACGGCAGCGATCCGGGCATTATCGCGCGGGGACCGCGCCGGCCAGCCAAACGCCGAGCCTCACCGGGCTCAGTGAAGGACTTCAGAGGGATTATCGTGTCCGACCGGCATAGTCGGGCGGTTGGATTCGATGACGGATGGGACGAGGAGTGAGCCGTGGTCAAGGGGAAGCGGACCTTCCAGCCGAACAACCGGCGCCGAGCCCGCGTCCACGGCTTTCGGCTGCGGATGCGCACCCGTGCGGGCCGGGCGATCGTGTCCAACCGGCGTCGTAAGGGCCGCCGGACGCTGACCGCCTGAGCTAACGCGGGCATGTGGAGCGGTGCTTCCCGCGCGGAACCGCATGAGGCGGTCAACGGAGTTCGATGCCACGATCAAGCACGGGGTACGAGCCGTGCAACCAGACCTCGTGATCTATGCGCGCCGGGGAAGCGACGGGGGGAGTGCGGAGGGTCCACGGATCGGATTGATCGTCGGTAAGGCGGTGGGCTCGGCCGTGGAGCGGCATCGGGTTGCGCGGCGAATACGTCATGTCGCGCGGGGTGTGCTAGCCGAGCTGGATCCCCGCGACCGGGTGGTGATCCGAGCGCTTTCCGGTAGTCGGGAGCTGCCCTCGGCCAGGCTGGAACAGGAGTTGCGGTCGGGGTTGCGGCGCGTGCGTGAGCTGACAGGGCCACCGTGATGACGTTCGGCCCGGTTAGGTTCGGCAACATGGGGCACGATGCTGGCAAGGCGGTTGCAAAAGGACTGATTTTTCTGATCCAGCTGTATCGGCACATGATTTCGCCGCTACGGCCGGCGACTTGCCGGTTTATCCCGACGTGCAGCCAATACGCCGTCGAGGCTCTTAGCGAATACGGCCTTGTTCGAGGGTGCTGGTTGGCGCTGGTCCGATTGGCCAAGTGTGGGCCGTGGCATGACGGTGGGTGGGACCCGATTCCTGAGCGCGGGGCACGGCGAGATGACCGCGCCGGTGACGTCGGGGAGGCCCGAGCGAAGCGAGGGGAGAGTACGTCCGTTGTTTGATTGGTTCAGCCTCGACATCGTCTACTACCCGGTCTCGGCCATTATGTGGTTGTGGTACAAGGCATTTGGGTTTGTGCTGGGGCCGTCCAACTTCTTCGCTTGGGCGTTGGCGGTGATGTTTTTGGTGTTCACGCTGCGGGCGTTGCTCTATAAGCCGTTCGTGCGCCAGATCCGCACCATGCGTCAGATGCAGGAACTGCAGCCGCAGATCAAGGCACTGCAGAAGAAATACGGCAAGGACCGTCAACGCATGGCGCTGGAGATGCAGAAGTTGCAGCGCGAACACGGGTTCAACCCGATTCTCGGCTGCTTGCCGATGCTGGCCCAGATCCCGGTGTTCCTGGGGCTCTATCACGTGTTGCGCTCATTTAACCGGACCGCCACCGGCGGGTTCGGGTTCGGCCATCCGATGTCTGTCGCGCAGAACCGAGCGACCGGTAACTATGTATTCAGCCCGACGGATGTGGGGCATTTTCTGGATGCCAATCTGTTCGGTGCACCGATCGGCGCCTTCATGACACAACGGACCGGGTTGGAGGCGTTCACCGAGTTCAGTCGGCCTGCGGTGATCGCGGTGGGTGTGCCGGTGATGATCCTTGCGGGCGTCGCGACGTACTTCAACAGTCGCGCCTCGATCGCGCGGCAGAGCCCGGAAGCGGCCGCCAATCCGCAGACGGCGATGATGAATAAGCTTGCGTTGTATGTGTTTCCGCTGGGCGTGGTGGTCGGCGGACCGTTTTTGCCGTTGGCGATCATTTTGTACTGGTTTTCGAATAACATCTGGACCTTCGGTCAGCAGCACTACGTGTTCGGGATGATCGAGAAAGAAGAAGAGGCGAAAAAGCAGGAAGCAATCCAGCGGCGAGCGGCCAACGCGCCGGCGCCGGGGGCCAAGCCGAAGCGCGGGCCGAGGGCGGCGGCACCGGTTGGCAATGGTTCCTCCGGGGCGCCGCCGGCCGAAAACGGAGAATCGTCGAGCGTGGATGCGGGCGGTCAAAGCAGTGACGGGAAACCGCCGAATACCAAAGCAGGGAAGCCGAATCAGGTTGGACGGGGCGGTAGTTCGGGTACGCGGGCCCCACGCCCTGGTGCCAGACCGAGGCGGCGCAAGCGGTGAGCGGGTAGGAAACAACCAGTTGGGCGGTTGCCCGAGAAGCCGGGCAACCGCGACGAGCCGGTGACGAAAGCCAGCCGGGGGTTATGGGGACGAGGAGAGCAAAGGCATGGCGGAGGCCGAGACCACTGACCGCGAAGCAGAGGCGCGACGTGAAGCGACGCAGACAGGGGAGGGCGACACCGACGACCTGGAGGAGCGCTTGGTCGCCGAAGGCGAGATTGCCGGCGACTATCTGGAAGAGTTGTTGGATCTGTTGGACTTTGATGGCGATATCGATTTGGACGTCGAGGGCAACCGCGCAGTGGTGAGTATCGACGGCAGCGATGACCTGAAGAAGTTGGTCGGACGTAATGGCGAGGTGCTGGACGCGCTGCAGGAGCTGACCCGGCTCGCGGTACACCAGAAGACCGGGGTGCGCAGCCGGTTGATGCTTGATATCGCGAACTGGCGGCGCCGCCGACGCGAGGAGCTAGCCGCACTCGGCGACAAGGTCGCGCGACGGGTGCTGGAAACCGGGGAGCGTGAAGAGTTGCACCCGATGACACCGTTCGAGCGCAAGATCGTTCATGACGCCGTCGCTGCGGTGCCCGGGGTGCGTAGCGAGAGCGAGGGCGTGGAACCGATGCGACGAGTCGTGGTGCTGCTGGACTAGCGGCACAAGTTACACCCGTGTAGTTCCACGGGCCACCCAGCGCGGAAGGCCGGAGGATGTTTCACGTGAAACATGTCGGTGCGGGCGCAGCTCCCGAGGTTGCGGCCGAGGTTTTCGGACCGCGACTTGAGATGGCCGAGCGATACGCGGAGTTGTTGGCCGGCACCGCGGTCGAGCGGGGGCTGCTGGGGCCGCATGAAGCCGGCCGCGTATGGGATCGGCACATTCTCAACAGCGCGGCGGTGGCCGAGCTGCTCAGCCCCGGCGAGCGGGTGGTCGACATCGGCAGCGGAGCGGGTTTGCCCGGTATCCCGTTGGCGATCGTGCGACCGGACCTGCGCGTGGCACTGCTGGAACCCATGCTGCGCCGCTGCCAGTTTCTGCAGGAGGCGGTCGCCGAGTTGGGGCTGGCCGTGGAGGTGGTGCGCGGGCGCGCCGAAGAGCCGTCTGCTCGTGAGCGGTGCGCGGACATGGACGCGGCGGTATCGCGGGCGGTGGCGGCGTTGGACACGCTGACGCGGTGGAGCCTGCCCTTGTTGCGGCCGGGCGGGCGCATGGTCGCGATCAAAGGCGAGGGCGCCGAGGAGGAAGTCAACCGACATCGGCGTGTGATGACCTCGTTGGGCGCGACGGATGTCAGGGTAGTGATATGTGGCGCGAACTACTTGTCTCCACCCGCAACCGTGGTGGTGGCGCGACGGGGACGGCGCAGACCGGTGATCCAGGGGCCACCCGGGACGTCGACGAGGGGTTCAGCATGAGTGCGCCACACGGACCGGTCTCCTCGACGCCCCGGACACCGGCCGAGCCGCCTGATGTTTCACGTGAAACCGTTTCACGTGAAACATCAGACGAGTACGACACCCCGATTGGGGCGGCCGCTGAGCGTGCCATGCAGATCCTGCACACCACCCACAACCGATTGCAGCGACCCACCCGCCGTCGGCTGTTTACCATCGCGAACCAGAAAGGCGGCGTCGGCAAGACCACGACCGCGGTGAACCTGGCGGCCGCCCTGGCGATTCAGGGACTCAAAACACTCGTGATCGACCTCGACCCGCAAGGCAACGCCAGCACCGCGCTGGGCATCACCGAACGGCACTCCGGCACCCCGTCGTCGTATGAGGTACTGATCGGTGAAATCCCACTGCACGCGGCGCTGCGGCAAAGCCCGCACAGCGAGCGGTTGTTCTGCGTGCCGGCCACCATCGATCTGGCCGGTGCGGAGATCGAATTGGTGAGCATGGTGGCCCGCGAAAACCGGCTTCGCACCGCGCTGGCCGAGTTGGAAAGCTACGACTTCGATTACGTGTTCATCGACTGCCCGCCGTCGCTGGGCCTGCTGACGATCAATGCGTTAGTCGCGGCTCCGGAGGTGCTTATCCCGATCCAGTGCGAGTACTACGCACTCGAAGGGGTCTCCCAGTTGATGAGCAACATCGAGATGGTGAAGGCCCACCTGAATCCACGGCTCGAGGTGACCACCGTGATCTTGACCATGTACGACGGCCGGACCAAACTTGCCGACCAGGTCGCCGACGAGGTGCGCCGGTACTTCGGCGGCAAAGTTCTCCGCACGGTGATCCCCCGCAGCGTCAAGGTCTCCGAGGCGCCGGGCTACAGCATGACGATCATCGATTACGATCCCGGTTCGCGCGGCGCGATGAGCTATCTGGACGCCAGCCGCGAACTCGCTCAGCGTGATCAGCCACCACCCGGGGAGGGACGACGATGAATCAGCCATCACGCAGAAGAGGTGGACTCGGCCGCGGCCTGGCGTCCCTCATCCCCACTGGACCCACCGACGGAAGCCCCGGATCGCACCTGGGCCCGCGGATGGGAGAGGCCGCCGCCGACGTGGTGCTCGGAAGCAATGCCCCGGTCGACGGGAATGCCGTAGGGGCGGTCTACCGCGAGATCGACCCCGCGCTGATCGAGCCGAACCCCCGTCAACCGCGGCAGGTGTTCGACGACGAGGCAATGACCGAGCTGGTGCACTCGATCCGGGAATTCGGGCTCATGCAACCGATAGTGGTGCGAGCGGTCGACCACGGCACCCGGTACCAGATCGTGATGGGGGAGCGCCGTTGGCGCGCCGCCCAGCAGGCGGGATTGACCGCCATTCCCGCGATCGTGCGGGAGACCGGCGACGACAGCATGCTGCGGGATGCCCTGCTGGAAAACATCCACCGCGTGCAGCTCAACCCCCTGGAAGAGGCGGCGGCGTACCAGCAGCTGTTGGACGAGTTCGGGGTGACCCACGACGAACTGGCGGCCCGGATCGGCCGGTCCCGCCCGCTCATCACGAACATGATCCGGCTGCTGCGGCTGCCGATCGCCGTGCAGCGACGGGTGGCCGCCGGTGTGCTCTCCGCGGGGCACGCCCGCGCGCTGCTGGCGCTGGAGGCCGGCCCGGAGGCCCAGGAGGAGCTGGCGGCCCGGATCGTCGCCGAGGGCTTGTCGGTGCGTGCGACCGAGGAAGCGGTCACGCTGGCCAATCGGGGCAACGGATCGTCGCCTGCCGCACCGAAGCGCAAACCGATCCAGATGCCCGGGCTCCAAGACGTTGCCGAGCGGCTGTCGAGCACCTTCGATACCCGCGTCACGGTCAGCGTTGGCAAACGCAAAGGCAAGATCGTGGTGGAGTTCGGCTCAGTGGACGACCTGCAGCGCATTGTCGCTCTGATGAACGGCTCCAAGGCATAACCAACTACACGCTGTAGTTCCGTCACTGTGACGCCGGGCGGGTTGCAGCCCCACGTGGCATCCGGATTGTGCTGCAGCGCAGCACCTTGCGGCCAGGAGGCCAGCGGCGGGGCGGTCAAATCGCTGTACTGGCCCGGCGGCGGCGAGCTCTCCTATCCTGGAAGGGTTGTAAGGAGCTTTGGGAGTCTAGTGTCTGCTCGAATCACACCACTGCGACTCGAAGCGTTCGAGCAGCTGCCGAAGCATGCGCGCCGCTGCGTCTACTGGGAGGTCGACCCCGCGGCCCTGCGCAACGACGACCACCTGGCCGACCCCGAATTCGAGAAGGAAGCCTGGTTGTCGATGGTGATGCTGGAGTGGGGCTCGTGCGGGCAGGTGGCGACGGCGGCGCCGGCCGACTGCGGCGACAGCGAACCACCCTGCCTGGGCTACGTGCTCTATGCGCCACCGCGGGCGGTGCCGCGGGCCCAGCGCTTTCCCACTGCTCCGGTTTCCGCCGACGCGGTGCTACTGACCTCGATGGGCGTCGAGCCGCAAGCTGCCGACGATCTGCGGCACAGCCTCATCGCCCGTGTAGTCGATGAGCTGGTCCGCCGGGGTGTTCGGGCGTTGGAGGCGTTCGGCCGCACCGAAACGATCGGCGAGTTGCAGGATTCGCAGAGCGTGCAGCCCGATATCCGGCCGGTGCTGGCAGTCATCGGCGATTGCTCGGTAGACCACTGCATCATCGAGGCGGACTTTCTGCAGGATGCCGGGTTCGTCGTGGTCGCACCGCATCGGTATTTCCCCCGCCTGCGCCTGGAGCTGGACCGGGGCTTGGGTTGGAAAGCCGAGGTTGAAGCGGCGCTGGAGCGACTGCTGGAGAATGCGCCGGTGCAACAGCCGGTGGCAGCCGGTTGGTCAGCTACGGAGCGCTAGCCCCGCCCGGCCTGTTCCACCGAAAGTTCGTGTGCCAGCAGCTCGGCGAAGGTGAACGTGCCGGTCGGCCGGTCGTTCTTGCCGAGCAGGTAGAGCCGTTTGACGGCGGCGAGAATGCCTTCGGCGAGGGCGTCACGAGTCTGGGGGGCGGCAAGCTTGGCCCGGTCATGCGGGTTGGTGATATAGCCGACATCGACCTGAACGGTCGGCATTCTGGTGAGTCGCAGCAAATCCCACGTTCTGCCGTGAACTCGGCAATCACGTAAACCGGTGCGCGCCACCACTTCTCGTTGAATGAAATCGGCAAGCATGCGACCGATGGTCGAAACGGAGCCGTGTGAGTTGCCGAAGTGAAAGGAAGCCACCCCATTGGCGGACGGGCTGGCCAGGGTGGCACAGCGCAGGCTGATCATTAGATCGGCACCGACAGCGTTCGCGGTGGCAGCCCGCTCCGCGTCGGTCGGGCTGTGGTTGGGTGGCCGCGACAGAAACGTCTCCATGCCGACAGCCGTCATCCGGCCTTCGAGCCGACTTGCCAAGTCCCACAATATATCTGCTTCACTGATGGGCCCGGTTGCGGTCTGTGTGATCAACCCGTGGTCGGCGCCGCCACGACCGGGATCGATAATGATCCGCTTTCCGGAAAGTTTCGGCCCGGAGCGACGGACCAGCTCCTCTTCGCGAATGGCGTGAGGAGAGCCCCCGGTCACCCGCGATGCGAGAAAATCCAACGAGCGCAACGTTTCCGGGCCGCAGATTCCGTCCGCGTACAGCCCGTACTCGCGTTGATACGACATCAGGGCGTTGTGGGTCTGCAAGCCGAAGTATCCATCGACCAGGCCTGTGTAGAAACCCAGATCTTGCAGCCGGGCTTGCAGCGTCGCGACATCGTCGCCGTACATCGGCGCGCCGAACTGATGAAATAGCGTGCGGGCGCCGAGCCGGTATGAAGCCTCCTTCAACGCGCGATAGGTGGCTTCACCGACGATGCCGTCTACCAGCAGCCCACGGTTTTGTTGAAATGCCCGCACCGCCTGATCGAGCTCGGCGTCGAAAACATCGGGCGCCACGTGTTTTCCGGTAGTCAGGTCTGCATCGGAACTGTCGAGATACCCCAGGGCAGCCAGCGAGGCGCGAATCTCGGCGACCGCTGCGCTGCGGTCACCGCAGCGCAGCGCGTCGCCGGCGCCACGATGCGGATTCGACATGCCAGCACCCTCCGGTGAGCCAGTGCGAGTAGAGCTGCCGATGCTTGACAGGCTAGGCGGTATTGTCGCAGACGCTTCGCGGATTGAAGAAAACGCCAGCCCAGAAGTGGCGAGATCCGGCCGGCCCGGCCTGCGCTACTGCGGGCTGGCGACCACGTCGGAAAGCTCGCGCAGCAGCGCGGCCTTGCCCTTGGCCCCGACGATCCGTTTGACCGGCTGACCGTTCTTGAACAGGATCAGCGTGGGAATCGAGACGACCTGGAAATCCCGGGCCGTCTGCGGGTTGGCGTCGACGTCGAGTTTGGCGACTGTGAGCTTGCCAGCCTGTTCGGCCGCAATCTCTTCCAGCACCGGCGCCACCATTCGGCATGGGCCACACCAGGTGGCCCAAAAGTCAACGAGCACCGGCTTATTGCTGGACAGCACATCCGTTGCGAAGGAAGCGTCGGTGACTTCCACGGGGGCGCTGGTGTTCTCGGTCATTGCGGTACTCCAATCAAATCGGTATCGGTGCCGGCCTGCTTATCGGCGCCCCCTTCGGACTCGGCACGACTGGCCAGCCAGCGCTCGGCGTCAATGGCGGCAGCACATCCGGTGCCGGCGGCGGTAACCGCCTGTCGGTAGCTGCGATCCACCAGATCTCCAGCAGCGAACACGCCCTCCACCGAGGTGCTGGTGGTGGGCGGGTTGACCAGCACATAGCCGTCCGCGTCGAGGTCCAGGGCGCCGCGGACCAGCTCGGAGCGCGGGTCGTGGCCGATCGCAACGAACACCCCGGTCACGGCCAGCGTGGATTCTTCGCCGGTGCGCGTATCACGCAGCCGCAGCCCGGTCACCGTGGTGTCGCCCTCCACGGCGACGACGACATGGTTGGTGATGAAGCGGATCTTGCCGTTGTTGCGGGCGCGGTTGAGCATGATCTTCGACGCGCGGAACTGATCGCGGCGGTGCACGATCGTCACGCTGCGAGCAAAACGGGTGAGAAACGTCGCCTCCTCCATCGCCGAGTCGCCGCCACCGATGACCGCGATGTCCTGGTCACGGAAGAAGAAGCCGTCGCAGGTCGCGCACGAGCTCACCCCCCGGCCCAGCAACTCCTGCTCGCCGGGCACGTTGAGATAGCGGGCGGCCGCGCCCATCGCCAGGATGAGCGCTCGAGCCCGATAAGCCTGTCCGTCGGCGGTGGTGACGGACTTGACGGGACCGTCCACCGACACCGATTCGACGTCTTCCATGCGCAGTTCGGCACCGAAACGCTGCGCCTGCTGCCGCATCTCGTCCATCAACTCCGGCCCGGTGATGCCATCGCGAAACCCGGGAAAGTTCTCCACGTCGGTCGTCGTCATCAGCGCACCGCCGAACGAGGTGCCCTCGAACACCAGCGGCGCCAATTGCGCGCGCGCGGCGTAGATGGCGGCCGTGTAGCCCGCGGGACCCGAACCGATGATGATCACGTCGCGCACAGTGCTGGGGGCAGTCATACAAGCCTTTCGCATAGGAAGCCGGGACCGGCTTGGGACAAAACGACCTCAGGTCTACGAACGCCAGCCTAGGCGGTGCTGTTCCCCACCGACTCCCCACCGACTACGGACGGCGGACGACGGTATTGGCCAGCAGGCCGGTGTCCGCCGCGCTGCAGTTAGGCGCCACCGCCAGCACGGCCACCCGGTCAGGCGTGTCGGCGGGCAGCACGAGCAGGACCGCCGGGCGACCGCCGACGTCAACGGGCCGGGCACCCAGCACCCGGGTGGCACCCGGATAGCCCAGGCCGGTCAGGCACGAGGCGCGGCGGACGGGATCGCCCAGCGGGCCGTAGTCGGGGCTGCGAACGAGCAGGTCGAGGATCTCGGGAGCTGCCAGTGGAAGCGTCGCGCTAGGTCGTGACACGGTGATGTGCTGGGCGGTGGTCGGCGCGCTGGGCAGGCTCGGGTTGCGTACCAGCGCCGCCGTGCCCAGCCCGATCGCAGCGACAGCGGCGCCGACGCCGGCCACCGCGGCGATCGTCCGCACCGGACGAAGTTGTGGCCGCAGGGCGTGGGCGGCGTGGGCCCGGCCGGCAGGTGCGGCCGCAGACCGCAGCCCCGCCGTGATGCGCGCGACGACGGGTGGTGGAGTCTGCGGCGCCGACTGCGGCTCGGCGCCCAGCGCGGCAAGGTCGCTGCGGACCGCGTTAAGCGCGCGCATCGCCCGTTGGGCCTGCGGATCGGCCCGGATTCGCTCGCGCACCCGCGCCGCCTCGTCGTCATCGAGCAGACCGGCCTGTAGGTCGGCGAGCAGCTCGACCGTCAACGGCGGATCCGTGCCCCGTTCGCCGCCGCCGGCGTTACTGTCCATTCCAGCCATCCGCCCCAGTGTCCGGTATGCACAGGCGGACCGCTATACACAGTCCGGCCGACGTCGGTCGGCCACACGATCCGCCGTATCGGTGGCGGGCTCGGCGTCGACGCCGCAAGCCAGGTAACCGAGCAGCGCGGCCAGGCGGGCCCGGGCGCGGGCGCATCGGCTCTTGACCGTGCCCTCGGCGACGCCGAGCATGCGGGCGGTATCGGCGATCGAATAGCCCTGCATGTCGACGGCCACCACCGCGGCGCGCTGCTCGACTGGCAGTCGCATCAGCGCGCGCTGCACCACGATCGCCGTTTCGACCTGGGCGGTGCGGTCGGCCACCGGGTAGACGTCGTCCAGGGTGGTGGTCGGATGAGTCTTGCTGCGGCGCAGCCGATCCAGGCACGCGTTGACCACGATGCGATATAGCCAGCTGCTGACCGCGGCATCGTGCCGGAATGAACCCGCGCCGCGGTGCGCCGAGAGCATCGCGTCCTGCAGCGCGTCCGCGGCGTCCTCGGGGTTGCGGCTGGTCAGCCTGGCGAGTCGGTGAAGCTGGCGGTGATGGCGGTGGAATAGCTCGGCGAAGGCGTAGCGGTCACCGGCGACGTGGGCGGCCAGCAGTTCGGCGTCGCTGCGTCGCCGCCGAACCTCCAGCCCAAAACCCACGGCCGGACAGTAACGAATCGATCCGGGCCCAGCACTTCACCCGCGTGGGCGCCCGACGGCCGATGTCGTGCGGCACCGGCTACGGCGCGGCCTGCACCGTGATCTCGGAGATGTCGGCGCGGCTTTTGCCGGCGGTGGTGCCCAGCGTCGAGATCCACACCAGCAGATTCGATGTCGGTGATGCGGCCTTGACCGGGATGCTGTTGTGGCCGGGTTGCAACGGCGTAGGCGGCGTCAGCACGGCGGTGTCTTCCAGCTTGGCCGGGGTGGGCGTCGGCGACGAGCGAAGCTGGACCTTGGTTCCGGTGCTGGAGATGTCGATGGTGACGTTGCCGACCACGGTGGGCGTCGGCAGCTGCAACAGCAACCCGACGCCGCTCTTGAAGCTCGGAAATGGGACAGCGTCGTGGTAGGTGTCGGTCGACCAGGCGGTCGCGGGATTGCCGTCGATCGCCAAACCGGCCTGGCCCGGCGAGTCCGGGTCGCCGCCGGGTGAGAAGACGGTGGCCTTCACCGGTTTGACCGTGCTGCCCGCGACGGCAGAACCTGTGGCGGAGGTCGTCGCAGATGTTGGCGCATTAAGACCCAGGCGGTCTTTGTCCAGGCCGCCACCGACGTCGCCGAATATCCGGCTCAGCACCGATGCGAGCAGCAACAGGACCACCGCGATCACCGCGACCGCGGCGCCGATCCCGCCGATCAGTATGCGACGGTGCCGGGCGGCGACTTCGTCGGTGACGGTGGATGGGAGGCCGAACGGGCTCGGCGCGTCGGGCGGTGGGGGTGATTCCTTGACGGGGCTCAGCAGGTCGGTACGGTCGGCCACCGCGGTCGCTTGTTGCAGGAGATTCAAAAGCGTTGAAGCACTGCGTATTCCACCGCCCTCCTGGACGGCGTGCACAGCCGCCGCGGAAATCTGGAAGGGTATCTCGGGGTCGATGAGGCTGGGTTCGACGGGGTGGCCAAGTGAGTTCCGGTCGGCGGGGGCCAGCCCGCTGCGCACACCGGCCTCCGGCAGCGGCCACCGGTTAACCAAAAGAGCGTACAGCGCGGCACCGATTCCGCGGATGTCGGCTTCGGGCGTGGCATCCGGCATGGTGGCCGGGAACGCCAAAACAACATCACCGGTGATGCTTACCCGCACCCTGCTGGGGTGATCGACAGACAACGCGACACCGACCTGGTGGGCGGCCTCGGCGGCGGCGGCCAGCGACTGCATCGCGCGTGCGGCGCCCACCGGTGACGGCGAGGTGTCGGCCACCTCCTGCAGTGAGCCGCCCCGGACCCACTCCGCGACGACCAAGCCGCCCGTTCCGGTGTGCACGACGTCGAGCACTCTGGCGATGCCGGGCCGGCTAATTCGGCTGAGTCGCATTGTGCGAGAAAGGATTGCGTGTAATTGGTCTTCTGGAAGCGCGCCGTCGGGGTCGACAAAGGTCAGTGCCACCTGGCGATTCAGGGCAGTGTCGAGAGCCTGCCAGAACTGTAGCGGGGGTGCGCCGCCGTGGAAGACCAGCAGGCGGTAGCGGCCGTCAGCGATCCGGGCACCGGGTACCAGGTGGACGACCTCGTGCCGGCGCGCCGGTTCGGGTCGCGGCTCCCGGGGGGGCGTCGACTGCAAGCGGCTCGGAGACCGCATTCTTCGGCAAGTCGCGGGCAAGGTGACCGTTGGCGCGATTCGCAGCTCGCGGCGCCTCGACATCCAAGTCGGCCGGGATGTCGGGCTGAAACTCGTCCGCCGACGCCGAAGCGGCTGGACGCACACCCGGTCCGTTGGCGCCGACCGGCGGCGCCGACTCGGCTTCAGGCGCAGAACTGGTCGAGGCGCGTTCCGCTGGACGGTCGGTCACCTCGGATCCTTTCCGTCTGCCCGCTCCGGCCATGTCATCGACAACCCCCCGCCGGTTCGGCTCCGCGACCGGAAACCCCCCCCCGGCGTGAACGAATTCCTCTGCTCAGCGTACGTGACTGCGCGGCGGTGGGGTCGGCGATCCGATGCCCGGCCGGCGGGCTTGACGGGCATCACATGCTTGCCGCCAACGCGGCGCACCACGGCCGCGAACGCCGCCTGGGCCTCGGGCACCTGCGCGCGGACCATCACCCCGGCGACGATCGGCAGCATGAGGACCGCCAGCGCGAACAGTCGCAGCAGCGAACCGGCGCTACCGGCGTGGGCAGTCAGCGCCGCGAGGCCCAGCAACCAGTCCGTGACGTAGGCGATCAGGCCGGCCAGCAACGACGCGGCGACCGTCACCAGGATCGTGCGCACCTCGCCGGCACCGACCAGATGACCACCGAGTGGCCGCAGCGTCCGGCGCAGCAAGAAGTAGCCGACGATCGCACCGGCCACAAACCCCAGCCCGTTGGCCAGCCCCAGATATGCGGCAACGAGCTCACGGTTGTCGGTCATGTACGGCGCCAGCAGCGAGGCGACGACCTTGACGGTGGTGATCACCACGATGATCGCGATCGGCGTCCAGGGCTCCTCGCGGGCGTAGAACACCCGCAGCTGCAACAGCACCAGGGCGTACGGGATCAGGGTGAACGCCGACAACGTGATGGCCGCGCCCAGGTGGCTTGCGTCGACGTCGCCGAACCGGCCGTAAGCAAACAGCGCACTGCCGATCGCCGGCCCGCCGACGGTCATGAACGCCACGGTCGGAATCAGGGTGATCATCGTCAGCCGGGTCGCCAGCGACAGGTCGGCGAGCACCGCGGGTATGTCGTCGGCGGCGGCGTTTCGGCTCAACCGCGGCATTACCACGGTCAGCACGGTCACGCCGATCATCCCGAACGGCAGCATCAGCACCAGCCACGTGTAGTTGTAGATGGCCGGGCCGGAGGCCGCGGCGGTGCTGGCGATCTGGTTGCCGACCACCAGCCCGAGCTGGCTGATCAGCACGTAGAGCACCATCGCGGCGGCCATCGCGCCAAAGCGTTTGAGCCGCTGGTCAATTCCCCACAATGGGCGCAGGCTGATGCGCTGGCGGAGGATCGCCACCAGCAGAACCGCGGTCTGTGCGAACACGCCCAACGTGGTGCCGATGCCCAGCACCAACAGCTTGGCGTTGCCCATCCGGACCGGGTCGACCGACAGTT
This sequence comes from Mycobacterium heckeshornense, assembly GCF_016592155.1. Lineage (NCBI taxonomy): Bacteria > Bacillati > Actinomycetota > Actinomycetes > Mycobacteriales > Mycobacteriaceae > Mycobacterium > Mycobacterium heckeshornense. Next base: position 4,942,884 of record NZ_AP024237.1, on the reverse strand, counting down.
GGCCGGGTACTGCCAGATAGACGCCCAAAGTGGCGATCGCGACAAGGTTGTTGACCACAGGTGCCCATGCCGGCGGCCCAAACACGTTGCGGGTGTTGAGGATCGCCATGAACACCGATGACAAGCCGTAGAAAATCACCTGTGGCAGCAGCAGATAGGCAAATGCGGTCGTCAGCGGCTCGTTGACCTGTGGGTCGTGGCCCAGCATCAACCGGACCAGCAGCGGGGCGGCGGTCACCGACAGCACGGTGGCGAACACCAGCACGGTGGTGGCCAGGGTAACCAGCCGACGCACGAACGCCGCGCCGCCGTCCGGGTCGTCCTGCTCGGCCCGGGCCAGCACCGGCACGAAGATCGCCGTAAACGTGGCCTCCAGCACCAGTGCGGCAACCAGGTTGGGCAGCTGGTTGGCCACCGAGAACGCACTGGCCAACGCCGCGCCCAGGATCGCGGCCAGCAGCACAATCCGCGCGAACCCGGTGATCCGGCTGACCAGCGTGGCAAACGCCATGCCCCACGACCGCGACACCAACGCGGCATCGGAGAGCTCCGCTCGGCCCTGGGGCAGCACGCCCGGCGCAGACCGCAGCGGCGCAGGTGACGGAACTGGGCGCTGCGCCGGTGGCAGCACGCGCCTCCCGGTGGAATCCCGGAAGGACGTCAAACCCGGTGCTCCTCGTCCACGCGACGGGTTATGGTCCCGTCGCCGATAAACCGGGCGTCACCGGGATCGGGGCGGTCCAGGTCGGCGGGGTCCGGCTGGCCGCGGAAACGGTGGTAAAGCCGGCGTCCGGCCAGCGTCACCAGCACGGCGGCGGCCGTTAGCGTGATCGCGAACAACACCTTGCCGTAGGCGTTGGAGTGCACCGACAACCGCACTGGCTCGCCCAGGGGCAGGCCGTCTGGCGTGTGCAGCGACACGTCGACGGCGACGCGCTGGGTGAAGTTCACTTCGATCGGCACCCGCAGCGGAAGGTAGCCGGGCGGCAGCTCGATCTCGCCGATGTCGGTCGCCGACATCCCGGGCGGCGTATCAACCTGCAGGCGGACCCGGATCGGCACACCCAAACCGTTGTGCAGCGCCAACGGCAGCGGGCTGTGTTCGGTGGCCAACGTGTACGACCCCCCCCCGGGTTGACGATCGTGACCGCGCCGAACAGGTCGTCGATGGCGTGCCCGAGAATGTCGAGCCGCTGATGGGCCAGCCCGTTGCGGGTGTCGGGGTGCTCGGATTGGCTGACCGCGCGCAGCATGTCCTCGCGCAACGGCGCGGTGTAGGCGGCGCCGGTCAGCCCGGTTCGGGCGTCGGTTGTCAGCGCCGCGGTCAAGCCCCACACCCGGCCGGCTTCGGCGGCGATCTGGGCGGTGACGTCGTCGTCGAACCGGCCATGGCCGGCCGCGTCGGTTCTGATCGGTGCGGGCGGCGCGGTGACCGCCTGGGCGTCGGCGATCACGGCTGGCAGTGGCCGCGGAACCGCCAACCCGGAGCGGATCGAGGTGGCCAGGGTGGTGAGGATGGCCTGGGCATCGTTGGCGGACAAGTTCCAGGCCGCCGGCGGCATGAGGATCTGGACGCGCGGCGCGGCGTCGAGTTGCAAACTGCGCCACAACATCGAGCCCAGCGCATCCTGGCGGCGCGCGGTGTCCGAATCATGGCGCAGCCGTACCGCCAGCGCGGCACCCAGGTACGTCGGCGCGACTGGGTCGGTGCCGGCGGCGGCCAATGCGGCGCCGACAGCCGGGTCGAACGGCGCCGCCGCCACGTGGGGGGGCCAGCCGGCGCGGCGCGACGTCCGCCGTGGGCGGTGCACCAGTGACGCCGTCCACCTCGGAGATATCGGCGGCGGCGACCGTCACCGCGTTGCCCGTGCCGTTGAGCAGGTCAACGGCCCGGGGAGTCAGCGGGCCGTCCGGCATCAGGGTGGCACCCCGAACCGAGCTGATCCCGAGTATCTGGTCGACAATATCGGCTGCGTTGCTGGTCGCTGCCGCGATCAGGCCGGGGTCTGCGACGCGCTGCAAGGCGTCGAGATCCGCCTGGGCATACGTGGTCGACACCACACACATCCGGTGCGCCAGCGCGCGCAGCCGGTCCAGCCAGTTCACGGCCGCGGCCTGCCCTGCACCGGGATGGGTCGGCGTACCGGGCTGTTGGGCGCCGCCGTCGGGGGCATCCGATACCACGTAGCCGCCGGTCATCGCGTTAACGGTGACGAGCAGGTCGGGGTCGACCGCCAGGCACAGCGACCGCGCCACGGTGCCATCAGGGTCGACTTCGCGGCTGGTTGCGAACTCGACCGAGGACAGCAGAACGTCCAGCCGCCCACCGCTGGCCAGCGAAGCCGCAAGCTCGTCGTCCATTAGCCGGACCGGGACGGTGCCGCCGGGTGCGCCCGGGGACAATCGGGGACGGTCGGCCAGCGGCCACAGCATGGTGAGCTGGACAGGTTTGGATGTGTCGGGCGCAACGACGGAGGTCACAGCGTCGGCGGGGGTGGCGGTCGGCTCGGGCGGCACACCCACCACCGGAAGCAGAAACCGGGCGTTGTCGAGCCGGGCAGGTGTGCCGTAGTCCGGGGTGCCGTTGGCGTTGACCAGCAGTGGGTAGACGCCGGGATGGTCGATGGCCAGCGACGGAGCGGTCAACGAGCGCACCGGCGCGGAAAGGGTGAACCCCGCCTTCTGACCACGCCGCAATTCGCTTGCCACCGTGAGGAAATCAGCGACCGGTTGGTATTGATCGGTGTCGCCGTCGAGACTGGTGCGCAGCGCCGCCGACGAGGCGACCGACGGAGCGTGCTCGAGACGCACCATCACGTCGTGAACCGGGCGGTCGCCGACGTTGGTCACGATGCCGCGGACCGTGACAAACGGCTCACTCGTGGTGGTAACAACATCGGGGGTCACCTGGTCGACGCGGACCTGGACGAACGGCGTCGCGCTAGGTTCACCCGCGGCGGCGCGCGGCGCGGCGGTGGGCACGATCAACAAGGCCAGGATGCCCGCCAGGACGGGCAGGCAGGATGCGGCCGCCCGCGAAAGTCGCGGTGCAATCACGGTCCCGGACCGCGGCCGTTCTTGCGGCGCGGTGTGGATAGGTCGGAACGCCGGCGGTGGGTGTGCGAGTGCGTCTGTGGCCGTCGCCACGGCGAGCTGGGCGGCAACGGCGGCAGCGCCGACGGGCCGTCGGTTTGCAGCTTGTCGATCAGTTCGTCGGCCACCTGGGCCAGGCGCCGCTCGTCGGCGTAGGCCAGCTTGGCGGGCAGTTCGCGGATCGGCACCCACGCCACCTCGGCGACCTCGAGGTCGCCGCCGGACAGCTCCCCGCCGGAGAAACGCATCAGGTAGTGGTGCACGGTTTTGTGTACGCGCCGCCCGTCGGTGACAAACCAATAGTCGATACTTCCCAGCGCGGCCAGCACGCTGCCGCGGACGCCGGTCTCTTCGGCTACCTCGCGCATCGCAGTTTGCTCGGCAGTTTCGCCGACTTCGATGTGCCCCTTGGGCAGCGACCACAGCATGCGGCCACGCCGGTCGAGGCGACCGATCAACGCCGCGACCTGTTCCTCGCGGGGCCTGTCGATGCCGGCAATCACCAATCCACCGGCAGAGGTTTCGTGCACCGTGCGCAACCGCCTGACTCGGGGACGCGTCGAGCGGGAGCGGGTATTCGCCGAACCGGCGGCCGGCGCGGCGGTGCCACCGGTGGGCTGGTTCTGAGAGCGGTACTCCGGTGGCGCGGACGCGCGCCGGCGGCGGCGCTTGCCGCGACGCCGACCAGGTTTGGCTTGTTCGCCGTCCGACACCCAAGCGATAGTAGCTGGCGCGGCCGCGTCTTCCCGGGCCACTCGCCGGTAGCTGGCTGCGTGACCGGAGAATAGCCGCAGTCGCGCTCCTCCTCCGGCCGCAAGCGGCCGTCATCGTCGCACGCTGGGTTGGATTGTCGCGCTCCTCCTCCGGCCGCAAGCGGCCGTCATCGTCGCACGCTGGGTTGGATTGTCGCGCTCCTCCTCCGGCCGCAAGCGGCCGTCATCGTCGCACGCTGGGTTGGATTGTCGCGCTCCTCCTCCGGCCGCAAGCGGCCGTCATCGTCGCACGACTAGGCTGGTCGAACGTGCCCGAAGCCGCCCAAGACGCCGACCTGTTAACCGCGGCCGCGGTCGCGTTGAACAGGCACGCCGACGTTTTGCGCGAACTGGGGGCGTTGTTCGCCGACGCGGGCCGCGCACTGTATCTGGTCGGAGGATCGGTGCGCGACGCGGTACTGGACCGGCTCAGCCCGGACCTGGATTTCACCACCGACGCCCGCCCTGAGCAGGTGCAGGCGATCCTGCGGCGGTGGGCTGATGCGTTGTGGGACACCGGGATCGAGTTCGGCACCGTCGGTGTCGGCAAGGGTGAGCACCGTCTCGAGATCACCACTTTTCGCGCCGACCGCTACGACCGGGTCTCGCGCAATCCCCAAGTGCGTTTCGGGGACCGCCTGGAGGACGATCTGGTGCGCCGCGATTTCACCGTCAACGCGATGGCGGTGCGCATCACACCGACGGGGCCGGCCGAATTCGTTGACCCGCTGGGTGGTTTGGCGGCGCTGCGGGCCGGAGTCTTGGACACCCCGTCGGCTCCGGAGGAGTCGTTCGCCGACGATCCGTTGCGGATGCTGCGCGCTGCGCGGTTCGTCTCCCAGCTGGGCTTCACCGTGGCACCGCGAGTGCGGGCAGCGATCGACGACATGGCTCCGCAGCTGGCCCGCATCACCGCCGAGCGGGTGGCCGCCGAATTGGACAAGCTGTTGCTCGGCCGAGACCCGGTGGCCGGTATCGACCTCATGGTGCAGACGGGGATGGGCGAGGTGGTCTTGCCCGAGGTCGGCGCGATGCGAATGGCCATCGACGAACACCATCAACACAAAGACGTCTACCAGCATTCGCTGAAGGTGCTACAGCAGGCGATTGACCTCGAGGACGGGCAGCCCGACCTGGTGTTGCGCTGGGCGGCGCTGCTGCACGACATCGGCAAGCCCGCCACCCGCCGGCACGAATCCGACGGCAGGGTGAGCTTCCACCACCACGAGGTGGTCGGTGCCAAAATGGCCCGAAAGCGGCTGCGGGCGCTGAAATACTCCAAACAGCTGGTCGAGGACGTCGCGCAGCTGGTGTACCTGCACCTGCGGTTTCACGGATACGGGGAGGGCAAGTGGACCGATTCGGCGGTGCGCCGCTACGTCACCGATGCCGGCCCGTTGCTGCCGCGGCTACACAAACTGGTGCGCGCTGACTGCACCACCCGCAACAGGCGCAGAGCGGCGCGGCTGCAGGCCAATTACGACGAGCTCGAGGCGCGGATCGCCGAACTGGCCGCCCGCGAAGACCTCGAGCGGGTGCGCCCCGACCTGGACGGCAACGAAATCATGCAGATCCTGGGCATCCCGCCGGGCCCACGAGTCGGTGAGGCGTGGCGCTACTTGAAGGAGCTGCGGTTGGAGCGCGGGCCGCTGCCCCGTGACGAGGCCACCGCCGAGCTGCTGTCCTGGTGGAAGGCCCGTGGGAACCGCTAGCCACCACGAAGCGTCGGACATCGCATGGAATACTGCCTGGGCGCTGACGACGGGACGGCGAAGATCTGGAACGGCCAGCCAGACCTCGACATCGACGGTGATGGTCGGCTCGACGCGGTCGGGCTGGATTTCGACGCTGACGGGCTGCGCGACGACGCGCTGGCCGACTTCGACGGGGATGGATTGGCTGACCATGCCGTGCTGGATCTCGACAACGACGGCAGTGCGGAGAGCTATTTCACCGATGACGGAACCGGGACCTGGTCAGTCGCCGTCGACCGCGGTGGTCAGCTGCGGTGGTTCGGGCTGGACGGCGCGGAGCACACCAGCGGTCCGCTGGTCGATTTCGACGACGACGGCCGCGCCGATGACCGGTTGATCGACGCCGACGCAAACGGCCTCGCCGACCGCGTGCTGCTGCCCGCTGAGGGCGGCGGCTATGACACTGCGTATGTGGACGGCGACGGTGACGGGCGATGGGACGTCAAGCTCAGTGACAGCGACGGTGACGGCACAGCCGACGCGGCTGCGACGCTGTAGCGGTGGCTCAATCGGGCGGACGGATCTGGGTGACGCAGAAAAGGCGCCGTGGCAGCTCGCCTTCACAGGACTCGTGCACGTCGATGAGCGTCCAGCCGACCGCCAGCTCCTCGACGAGTTGCCGCGAGAAGTAGTGGACGGCGAAGCCCCCGTGTTCGTAAATGTCGTCGCCGTGGGAGGTTCCGGCCCGGTAATGCGCGTCGCCGGTGTGCCGAACGGTGTAAACGAAGACGCCACCGGGTCGTAGCACGCGCCGAACGTCACCGACTATGCAGCGAATAGTATTGGTGGAAAAGGCCATACACAGCAGCATGTGTGCGAACACCGCATCAACCGATGCCGCAGCGACCGGTAGTGGATGGCGAATGTCATGCGCCGTCAATGTAATTCGACCGGCAAGGCCCTGTGCTGTGGCGGTATCGGCGAGTTGTTGCAGCGCGGTCGCGCTGAAATCAATGACTTGAACGGCAATTCCATTCCGAGCGAAGAACAATGCGTCGCGGCCGTGACCGCCACCAAGGTCGACGAGCCTGCTCACCCCGACGGAGCGGAACACTTCCAGCGCATTCTGTGCCGCCTCGGACGGCTGCTCGCCGTAAAGGTGCGGATGGGCGGCGTATGTCTGTTGCCAGTGTGCCCGTTGCGCCGCCGCGAGCCGTGTTTCCGCTAGGACCGGCGAGGAGGAACCGTCGTTCTTTTCGTGCTCCTCGGTGCTCATGTGGCGGGCCGTATCTGTCTTCGCGCGGTCATCGCCCACGGCCCGGGCCCGGGGGGCCGGCGAAGGCCTGCGCGATGGTCAGCCACCGTTGGGCATCGACACCCTGCGCCGCGATGTCAAGTGTGCCGAGCGGGCGCCTCTGGGTGACCAAGAAGCAGAAATCCTCCGCCGAACCCGTCACCCGCTGGGAAGCATCGTCAGGACCCCACGACCAGATGGTGCCGTCGGGTGCACGCAGCTCAACCAGAAACGGCTCGGCCGGCGGTGTGAGGCCGTTGACGACGAAGGAGTAGTCGCGAGTACGCACACCCAGATGAGCGATGGAGCGCAACCGCGGCGTCGCCGGTCGTTTGACGCCGAGCGCGTCGGCGACGTCAAGTCCGTGCGCCCAGGTTTCCATCAGCCGCGCAGTGGCCATCGACGCCGCGCTCATCGGTGGCCCGAACCAGGGCAGTTTGCGGCCGTCGGGAACCGCCAGCAGCGCCGTGTGCAGCCGGGTGCGGGTGAGCCGCCAGTCGCGCAGGAGCTCGGCGGGTGGCCGGGTCGCCATTTCATCGGCGCCGTCATCGACGAAGCCGGTGGGATTGGCTGCGGCCGCTGCCAGCAATTCGGCGAAGCGCGCCTCGTCGGTGACGGTGGTAAGCGCGACACGATCGGTCCACAGCAAGTGGCCGATCTGGTGGGCGATGGTCCAGCCCGCGGCGGGTGTCGGCGCTGTCCAACGCTCGGCCGCCAGCGGCGCCACCAGCGCATCCAGTTCGTCGCTCTCGGCCCGCAGGTCATCGATGATCGGGCCCGCACCGGCCATGCAGCTACCTTAGCGACTACTCACCGCCTGCCCGCGCCGGGCAACCAAAGCGTGCACACCCAGCCCCGCAAGGTAGAGCAACGAACCGGCCAGGACCAATGCTGGCGAACGCCCGTCGTCGGGAATCACCAACGCCGCCACGGTTACTGCGGAGATGAACGAGACCCAGAACAGCGAATCCTGCACCGTGAACACGTGGCCGCGCAGGACGTCCTCGACGTCGATCTGCATCGCGGTGTCGGCACACAGCTTGACGACTTGCCCGATGACGCCGAGCAGGAATCCGCACAACACCATGATCGCCAATTGCAAACTAGCACCAGCGATCTGGATGATCGCACCGGCTGCCAGGGCGCCATTAGCCACGGTGAAGCGATTCCAACGGCGCACCGCGGGCGGGGTGAGGGCGTTGGCCAGAAACGATCCGGCGCCGGTAGCGGCGAGGAACAGCACCGCAGTACCCAACCCGGCAACGGTCACCGCGCCGGCATGCCGGACCAGCACCAGCACCAGCAGGGTATTGACGCCGAAGACCATGCGATGTGTCGCCAGCCCGGACAGGGTGGCGGCCACCGTCGGCCGGTCCAATACCGTGCGCACGCCGTGCAGCCAGCCGGTGACTACCGCATAGACCACCGATCCGCGCACAGCGCGGTTGCTGTCGTCAGGGCCGAGCGCGTGGGAAGCAAACCGCAACGACAACGTCAGGGCGATCGAGATCGGGATCGCGACCAAGAAAATGATCGACGCCGAGCCGGAGTCGCCCGCACCGATCAGCCAGCGCGGCAGGAGCATGAAGTTTGCGCCGCCAAATGCGGCAACCGCACCGGTGGCGTTGGCTAGTGAGTTCATCGTGACCACCTTGTGGCGGGGCACCACATGCGGCAGCGCCGCCGAGAGCCCCGACGACACAAAGCGGCCGAAGCCATTGACGATCAGCGCGCCGCACAGCACCATCCAATCGTTGGCCCCGACGGCCAAGGCCGCGCCGACCGCGGCGACCGACCCCAGCCGGCCGATGTTCGCCCCCACCAGCACCAGCCGGCGGTCCCAACGGTCCATCAGCGCACCAGCAAACGGACCCAGCAGCGAATACGGCAAGAACAGCACCGCGAACGCGCCGGCGATCGCCAACGGGTTGGTGGCCCGCTCAGGGTTGAACAGCAGCGCCCCCGCCAACGCCGCCTGGAACAGACCGTCACCAAATTGACTGGCAACGCGCAGTTCTAGCAGCCGCCAAAAGTCAGGCAAACCACGCGCTGAGCGCCAGATCGCGACTGGAGCGCGGGGCTGAACCACAAAACCTACTTCCATGACGGCGGTCGGCCCGAAGCCACCCTCAACTACAGCACAAATATCGGCTGGGGCCACGCTTGATGGCCACCGCGACCGCGCGCGGGTGCGATGATGGTGTCGTGGCGCAGCACGAAGATCCCGAGGACTATGTCGCACCCGCCGCGCAGCGAGTGCGATCGGGCACCCTGCTGCTGGCGAACACCGACCTGCTGGAGCCGACGTTTCGGCGCAGTGTGATCTACATCGTCGAGCACAACGACGGCGGCACGCTGGGAGTGGTGCTCAACCGGCCCAGCGACACCGCGGTCTACAACGTGCTGCCGCAATGGGCCAAATTGGCGGCCAAACCGAAGACGATGTTCATCGGGGGACCGGTGAAGCGTGACGCCGCATTGTGTTTGGGGGCGCTGCGTGTCGGCGCCGACCCGCAGGGTGTGCCGGGTCTGCGGCATGTGACCGGGCGCATCGTGATGGTCGATCTCGACGCCGACCCCGACGTGATCGCGCCGTTAGTGGAAGGGGTGCGGATCTTCGCTGGATACTCGGGCTGGACGATCGGCCAGCTTGAAGGTGAGATCGAGCGAGACGACTGGATTGTCTTGTCGGCGTTGCCCTCTGACGTTCTAGCGGGACCGCGGGTAGACCTGTGGGGGCGGGCGCTGCGGCGCCAGCCGCTGCCGCTGTCACTGCTGGCAACTCACCCGATCGACATCAGCCGCAATTAGCGGGCCCGCCGGGGGGTTCCGGACCGCGAGATCGACCGCAGGCAAAGAGCCGCGGCGGTAGCCGCAGCGTACAGGCAAAGCGCACGGGTGATGAGCATGGCCCACACCATACGACGCCTACCGCGCCGGTCCTCCAGCCGTCGGGGTGGTCACCCGGAAACCGTTCACGATCGCGTCGGTGGCCGGTGCCTCGGCGACAGCCCGGGCCACGTCTGTGGTCACCGCCAGCGAGACCAGGTACTTGTCCGGCCCGGAGGTGGCGATGACGTGGCGCCGGGAGGTGTTGAGCGTCATGTCGTTCTGCCGGTAGGTGCCCTCGATGATCGACGACGGGAACCCGCCGAAGTCGGCGAGCGAGGCAGTGGTGGTCCGCCAGGCGGGCAGCTGCTGGCTGTCGACGAAGCCGTGGCTGATGGCCTCGCGGGGGTTGAAGTCACCGATCAGCTTGTACACCACCACCTGGGCGTTGGAGGTGTAGAGGCTAGCGCCGGAGCGATTGGCGATCACCACGAACGGGTCGGCGACGTTGGGGTCGGGAACCTGGGTCCAGCCCGCCGGCATTGGCAAGGTGATGTCGAGCGCGGTGAAACCCTGCGGCTTCTGCGGCTCAAGTTTGACGCCCTTGGACTGTAAGTACTCACGCAGTGTCCCGGCGGTGGCCGCGACCGGTGTCGGCTGCACCGGCAGCGTGGAGCCGGGCGCGGGCGCTGCGGCGACCGGCGGCATCGTCGACGGCCCGGGAGCCGGCGCCACCGGAAACGCGGCGGCTGAGGCGTTGTTGCCGACGCCGCCCGCGGCGCTCTGGGTGATCGGCGGCGGTGCCGGAGTTGGCCGCGGCGGAAGCCCAGGCTCCGCCGACGCGACGGCGCTGGCCAAGCCCACAGCGGCGGCGAAGCCGACGGCGACGCCGCCTGCCACTGCCCGCCAGCTGTGAGCGGTCTGGGTCATCTGGGCCGATCCTTTCGAACTCTCGGGCACACACAGTGGTCGTCAGGGGCCGACTGTAACCAGCGTGCAGCGCCGTCGAAAAGGTCTGGAACCGACCTGGAACCAAGCTCTGATCGGTCCGCGACGCAACCGAAACCAACCTGTGGCCTAAAGCCCACCCAGTGGCGCCCTTATACCCTGTTGACGTGACCGAATCCCCGCCCGCCACGGCTGGCCGCCGCACCGCGGACGCAGACGTGGACTCCGACGCTCCGCGGTACCGCTACACCGCGGAGTTGGCGGGGCGCATCGAACGGGCTTGGCAGGACAATTGGGAACGGATGGGCACGTTTCATGTACCCAATCCGGTCGGGTCGTTGGCGCCCAGCGACGGCTCGGCGGTGCCCGAGGACAAGCTGTTCGTCCAGGACATGTTCCCATACCCCTCGGGTGAGGGACTGCATGTCGGTCACCCGCTGGGCTACATCGCCACCGACGTCTACGCCCGCTATCACCGGATGATCGGACGTAACGTCTTGCACGCGTTGGGGTTCGACGCTTTCGGTCTGCCGGCCGAGCAATACGCGGTGCAGACCGGTACGCACCCGAGAATCCGAACCGAGGCCAACATCGCGAACTTCCGGCGCCAACTGGGGCGGCTGGGTTTCGGCCACGACAGCAGGCGCAGCTTCGCGACCACCGATGTCGAGTTCTACAAGTGGACGCAGTGGATATTCCTGCAGATCTACAACGCGTGGTTCGACACCACCGCCAACAAGGCCCGGCCGATCGCCGAACTTGTCGCTGAGTTCGATTCCGGTGTCCGAAGTCTCGACGACGGACGCGACTGGGCGACGCTGTCAGCCGGTGAGCGAGCAGATGTGATCGACAGCTACCGATTGGTCTACCGCTCGGAAGAGATGGTGAACTGGTGTCCCGGGCTGGGTACCGTGCTGGCCAACGAGGAGGTCACCGCTGACGGGAGAAGCGACCGGGGAAACTTCCCAGTGTTCCGAAAACGGTTGCGGCAGTGGATGATGCGAATTACCGCCTATGCCGATCGGCTGCTCGACGACCTCGAACTGCTGGACTGGCCGGAGAAGGTCAAGACCATGCAGCGCAATTGGATCGGACGCTCCACGGGTGCGGCGGCACTGTTCGAAGCGCGCACATCCGCCGGCGAAACCGTCGACATCGAAGTATTCACCACCCGCCCCGACACCATGTTTGGCGCAACCTACCTGGTGCTGGCCCCCGAGCATGAGCTGGTCGACCGCCTGGCCGCACCCCGCTGGCCCGAAGGCGTGGACCCGCAGTGGACGTTCGGCGGTGCCACCCCCCTCGACGCCGTCACCGCATACCGGCGATCCATCGCCGCGAAGTCCGACCTGGAACGCCAGGAAAACAAGGCGAAGACCGGTGTTTTCCTCGGCACCCACGCAATTAACCCGGCCAACGGCAGGCCGATACCTATCTTTATCGCCGACTACGTCCTGCTCGGGTACGGCACCGGCGCGATCATGGCGGTTCCCGGCCACGACCAGCGTGACTGGGAATTCGCCCACGAATTCGGCCTGCCCATCGTGGAAGTGATTGCCGGTGGCGATATTTCACAAGCCGCACACACAGGCGACGGGATACTGGTCAATTCCGACTACCTCAACGGCCTGGATGTGGCCACCGCCAAGCAGACGATGACCCGTCGTTTGGAGGCCGACGGTCGCGGCCGGGCCCGTGTCGAATACAAGCTGCGGGACTGGCTTTTCGCCAGGCAGCGCTATTGGGGTGAACCGTTTCCGATTGTCTACGACAGCGACGGGCGCCCACGCGCGCTCGACGAGGCAGCACTGCCGGTGGAGCTGCCTGACATGCCTGACTATTCGCCGGTCTCCTTCGACCCCGACGACGCCGGCAGCGAGCCCTCGCCACCGCTGGCCAAGGCGACCGATTGGGTGCACGTCGAACTGGATCTCGGTGACGGGCTAAAACGGTATACCCGCGACACCAACGTGATGCCGCAGTGGGCGGGCAGCTCCTGGTACGAGCTGCGCTACACCGATCCGTACAACTCGGAACGGTTCTGCGCCAAAGAGAACGAGGTCTACTGGATGGGCCCGCGACCGGCCGAGCACGGGCCGGACGATCCTGGCGGCGTCGACCTGTACGTCGGCGGTGTCGAGCACGCGGTGCTGCACCTGCTCTACGCCCGGTTCTGGCACAAGGTGCTCTACGATCTCGGGCACGTCAGCTCGCGCGAACCGTACCGGCGCCTGGTCAACCAGGGCTACATCCAGGCCTTCGCCTACACCGATGCCCGCGGATCATATGTGCCGGCCGCCGACGTGATCGAACGCGACGGCAAATTTGTCTATCCGGGACCGGACGGCGACGTCGAGGTCTTCCAGGAATTCGGCAAAATCGGCAAGAGCCTGAAGAATTCGGTGTCGCCCGACGAGATTTGCGACAGCTACGGCGCCGACACGCTGCGGGTGTACGAGATGGCGATGGGTCCGTTGGAGGCGTCGCGTCCGTGGGCCACCAAAGACGTCGTCGGCGCGTACCGCTTTCTGCAGCGGGTGTGGCGGCTGGTGATCGACGAGCACACCGGGGCAACCCGGGTCACCGACGCTCACCCGGAGCTTGACCACGACACGCTTCGGCTGCTCCATCGCACCATCGCCGGAGTGTCGGAAGACTATGCCGCACTGCGTAATAACACCGCGGTGGCCAAGCTGATCGAATACACCAACCACCTGACCAAGCAGCACCGAGATTCGGTGCCCCGGGCGGCCGTGGAGCCGTTGATTTTGATGCTTGCTCCGCTGGCCCCGCACATGGCCGAGGAACTGTGGTCACGGCTGGGCCACACGGGATCGCTGGCGCACGGGCCGTTCCCGGTGGCCGACCCCAACTACCTGATCGACGACACCGTCGAGTATCCGGTGCAGGTCAACGGCAAGGTGCGCGGCCACGTCGTGGTTGCCGCCGACGCCGACACCGAGACGGTGCAAGCGGCGGCTCTGGCCGACGAGAAGGTCCAAGCGTTCTTGGCCGGTGCCACGCCCAGCAAGGTGATTGTGGTTCCGGGCCGGCTGGTCAACCTGGTCGTTTAAGGCGGCTCACGCTCAGCCGCTAGCGCTGCCGGATCACAACCTCATGGACATGGCCGTCCGGTGGGGTGTGCACGACGTTGGCGACCACCCGGGCAACGGTCTCGGGCCGCAGAAACTTGGCCGGGGTGTATTCGCCGCCTTCGAAGGCGACCAGTTCGCGCTGCATGTCGGTGTCGACCCGACCCGGATACACCGTGGTCACCCGCAGCTCGGTTTCGTCGTCGCGCAGCGCGTCGGCGAACGCGCGCAGCGCAAACTTGCTGGCGGAGTATGACGCCATTCCCGGCGACACTTTGCGTCCCGACCCGGAGTTGACGAACACCACCTGGCCGTGCGCGCGCCGCAGCGCCGGCAGCAGCGCCAGGGTCAGCGCCACCGCCCCAAAGAGGTTCACCTCGAACGTGGCCCGCCAGTCGTCGATGCTGGAGTCGCCGACATGGCTTGGTATCGATACTCCGGCGTTGTGCACCAAGACATCAAGTTCACTCAGCGAAAGCGAAGCGGCGGCGTTCTCGACCGCGTCGGAGTCGGTGAGGTCCACCGGCCATGCGGTGGCCTGCAGCCGCGCCGCAACGGCGTCCAGTCGCTCCGAGGGCCGCCCGGCCAGCAACAGGGTATGTGTCTGGGCCAGTGCTTCGGCAATCGCCGAACCGATACCCCTGCTGGCACCGGTGATAAGTGCAGTCGGCATGTCAGCCAGCTTAAGCCGGCCCCGCGCCGCGGCCACACCACAGCCCGTCGCACTGACTGAAAGATTAAAGACCGCAGATGATTACAGCGCAGCTAGATGAGGACAACGGCTGATGTTGTTGGCAGATACGCGGTTTCACGCCTGCTCGCGCGCAGCTGACGCGCCCGCAGCAGCCACCGGCTCGATGGTGGCCAGCCGCTCCAGCGGGGCCAACGCCTTGGTGAGGGTGTCCAGGTCGGACTCGCTAAGCTGGCTGAGCATCGCCGCCAGAGCAGCGTGTCGATTGGCCAGCGACTCACGGTGAACGGCCAACCCGCGAGGTGTGATGTCGACCAGCACAGCGCGCAGGTCGGACGGGTCGCGGGAGCGTTTGACCAAGCCGAGCTTTTCCAGCCGGCGGATCGCGACCGTGGTGGTGGGTGTGCGCACCCGCTCATGCGCGGCGAGGTCGGTCATGCGGATCGGGCCACGATCAAGCAGCGTGACCAGAATTGACAATTGTGCAAGCGTCAAATCGCCGGTGGCGGACATGTTCGGGTCCCCGCGACGCAAAATGGCGAAGAGTTTCGACAGCGCGCGGTGCAGACCCTCGGCCAGCTCGGCCAGTTCCGGGCCGCTGGCTTGCCGTTCCGCCATAATTCGCCAGTCTAACCTGACAGGCTTTACGCTGGCCGGAAAATCGTTTTTATCGTCAAAGTACTTGAGATAGGAAACGCTGCAACCGATCGGTTTCGGCGGCCTCGAAAACCTTCGCGGGCGGCCCGGATTCCACGACCTTGCCGCGATCCATGAATACGACGGTGTCCGAAGCCGACCGGGCGAAGCCCATTTCATGGGTAACGACAACCATCGTCATACCCTCGGCGCCCAGATCGGCGATCAACGCCAACACTCCCTTGACCATTTCGGGGTCCAGCGCCGAGGTCGCCTCATCGAAGAACATCACCTGCGGTGCCATGGCCAGCGCACGCGCGATCGCCACCCGCTGCTGCTGGCCGCCCGACAACGTGCCCGGCCGCGCATCCGCCTTGTGCTTCAGGCCAACCCGATCCAGCTGTGCCAGCGCCAGCTCACGGGCCACGTCGGTCGGCAGCCGCCGCAGCTTGCGCGGGCCCAGCACGACGTTGTCGAGCACACTGCGATGCGGGAACAGGTTGAACTGCTGGAACACCATGCCGATGCGCTGCCGTAACCGGTCGGGGTTGTCACCCAACACCGACCGGCCGTCGAGCAGGATGTCGCCGCGGTCCGGCTCATACAACCGGTTGAGCGTGCGCAGCAACGTGGACTTGCCCGAACCCGACGGACCAATCACCGCCACCGTGCTGCCCGCCGGTACGTCGATATCCACCCCCCGCAGCACCGCGTTCGGGCCGAATGACAGATGAATATCCTTGCCCGCCAACGAAACCGGCTCACGACGCGCGATCTGTGCCGTCACGTCATCTCCTGGGCGGAGATGGAGCTGGGGTCCAGCGGGTCCTGCGGCTCGGCAACCACCCGGCCGCGGCGCAGCCGAGCGTCGATGAAGTTCACCAGATGCGTTAGCGGGATGGTCAGCGCCAGGTAGAAAATGCCGGCGGCCACCAGCGGCGAAAGGCTGCCGGTCTGGGCGTTGAGGTCGCGGCCGACCTGGAACAGTTCGCGCTGCCCGGCGACCAAGCCCAGGAAATATACCAGCGCGGAAGCCTTCAGCAACGCGATGAACTGGTTGACCAGCGCGGGCAGCACCCGCCGGATGCCCTGCGGCACCACCACCAGCCGCATCGCCGCCGGATAGCTGAACCCCAGCGCCCGCGACGCCTCGAGCTGGCCGGGGTCGACGCTTTGGATGCCGGAACGGAAAATCTCGCCCACGTAGGCCGCCGCCGTCAGCCCGAGCGCGGCGATCCCCAGCGGATAGGGATTGCTGTTGGTCAGCCCGCCCACCAGCGGCCCCACGCCCAGCCCGATCAGCAGGATGATCACCACCTCGGGCAGGCCGCGGAAAATGTCGGTGTACACCCGCGCCGGCCAGCGCAGCCAGCGCACGTGCGAGATCCCGGCGATCGCCAGCAGCATGCCGACCACCAGCCCGATCAGGCTGGCGCTGAAAGTCAGGAGCAGCGTGTTCGGCAGCCCCGTCGCCAACAGCGCCGGGATGGCCTGCTTGTAGAGGCTCCAGTCGAAGAACGAGTCGCGAAGCTGGGCCAGTGTGGATTTCGCCGCGACCGGCTCGTCGACGGTCCGGTGATGGCGTGCGGCGATCACGGCGAAGGGCGGCAAGTGTGGTTGCGGCGCCGCCTTGGAGCCGGGTTTCCAGCCCGGCGGCAGTGGCCTGGGCACCCAGTCGGCGTAGAGCCGCGACCAGGTGCCGTCGGCGATGACGGCGTCCAATCCAGAGTTCAGGGCGGCGAGCAGCGGGCGGTTGTCCTTGGCCACCGCGTAGGCCACGTAGTTGCCGAGGCTGAAGGTATGGGCGACGGTCACCGCCGGGTCGCCCGGGCGCACCGCGTCGAGCGCCTCCAGGGCCGGTGCCACCCAGGCGTCGATCTGACGCGTTTTGAGGCTGGCGTACACGGTGTTGAAGTCGGGGAACTTCACCGGCTGCAGGTGCAAAGTTTCCACGACGTAGGCATCCTCGACCGTGCCCTGAACGACCCCGATGCGTTGCCGACCGGTGAGGTCGTCGAATCCGGCGATCGGTGAGCCGGACGGAACGACCAGCGAAAAGTAGCCGAAGTCATAGCCATTGGTGAAGGCGACGGTGCGCCGCCGGGCGTCGGTGGCGGTGATCGACGCCGAACCGACATCGAACCGGTGGGACGCCACCTGGGCGAGCAGTCCGGAGAAGTCAGTGCCGGCGAAGGTCACCTTCAAACCCAGCTTTGCCGCGATGGCCCGCAGCAGCTCGTTGTCGAAGCCGCTGTAGCGGCCCTGGGCGTTGATGCAGCTTGTCGGCGGGGCCTGCGACAGTGTGCCGACCGTCAGGGTTCCGGGGGTGATCAGCCCCAGCGCGCCGATGTTTACCGCTGACAGCGGCTCGACGGTGGGGGTCGTGTACTTGTCCTCGTGCGGACGGCGGGCGCTGGCCAGCTTGCGCGGCAACGCGATCGCGTTGTCGGCGCCGGTTGGGGCGCACTGGTTGGTGTCGGCTGCGACGGGCGGGGCTATTCCGGGGCCGGCCACCATCATCAGCGCGGCGGTCAGCACCAGCACCCGCCCCGCACGCCGTCCAAGGTTGACGCTCATGACCGCAACGTATCGGCTGGTGGGCCGTTCAGCCACGACCGGTGGGTGCGGTCACAGCGC
Organism: Mycobacterium heckeshornense; assembly: GCF_016592155.1. Classification (NCBI taxonomy): domain Bacteria; kingdom Bacillati; phylum Actinomycetota; class Actinomycetes; order Mycobacteriales; family Mycobacteriaceae; genus Mycobacterium; species Mycobacterium heckeshornense. The sequence goes on along the minus strand of NZ_AP024237.1, from coordinate 4,925,218 downwards.
GACGGCGTGCGCAGACCCGGAACCCACCCAACCGGGAGGGGCGAACACCCCGCGGCGAACCAGTTCGGCGAGCATGACTTTGCCCATCACGTCGGCGCGGCCGATGCATGCGGCGCGCGCAGCGGCCGGGTCGCGTCGATGGATGGCCGAGGTCTCCTCTTCGTAGAAGGGCAAGAGTTCGTCGCGGCCGTTCTGATAGGTCGCCCAGAACATTCGCGGGATCAGGGTTTGGGTGGCGCGGATCGCGGCATGTAACCGCGGCCCGGCGTACTCGTCATTGACGGTGCGCCGGTACTGCGCCGCGGCGTCGAGGAAAGCGCGCGATTCCCCGGCAGTGCGCAGCACGCGCAGCAGGGTGTCGAGCTGCCCGAGGATCCGCGGCGTCGGGTTGGCCGCCGCGCGCGCGGAGGCCATGCCGTTGAGCATCCCGTAGAGCTCGTGATGTTCGGCGACGGTGTCCTCGTCGAAACGCTCGATAAACGCGCCGCGGTGATAGCGGGTGGACAGGATGCCGTCGTGTTCGAGCTGCACCAGCGCCTCCTGGATGGGGACGCGGCTGATCCCGAGTTGCTTGGCGATCTCGTTGCGGTCGACGCGGTCGCCGGTGCGCAGCTTGCCGGTCAGCACCAGGTTCAGGATGTGGGAGACGACCAGGTCCTTCTCTTTGACCCCGTACTTCTTGGGCATCGGTGGCTCCTGGCTTGCTCTGCAGATACGCGCTGTAAAGCTTCTCACGCGCCACACCGATGCGGTCCTTTTTGCCCGACCGGGCCCTACCGGCTGTCGCGCCACCGGCACAACGCCTCGGCGGCGCTCAAGTCGTAGTCGGGACCGGAGGAGCCGACCGTCAGCAATGTCACACCCAACCGGGTGAGATCCTCGGCCTCGGCGATCAGCGCGTCGTCGCCGCGCGCCCCGGTTTCGCCGCCGACCGCGGCGGAGTGTTCGATGGTCTCGGGGTTGCGCCCGACCGCCGCGCAGTGATCGGCCAGCACCGCCGCCTTGGCCGGGTAGGTGTCGCGGGTGGCGAAGCTGTGCCACATGTCGGCGTACTGGGCGACGAGCCGCAACGTCTTTTTCTCGCCCTGCCCGCCGATGAGGATCGGAATGTGGTGCGTAGGCGCCGGATTCAAACGGGCCAGACGCGATTTGATGCGCGGCAATGCGGCGGCCAGGTCGTCGAGCCGGCTGGCGGCCGTGCCGAATTCGTAGCCGTATTCGTCGTAGTCCTTCTTTTTCCAGCCAGATCCAATGCCGAGAATCAGCCGGCCGCCGCTGATGTGGTCGACGGTGCGGGCCATGTCGGCGAGCAGGTCCGGATTCCGGTAGGAGTTGCAGGTCACCAGCGCGCCGATCTGGATGCGTGACGTCTGCTCAGCCCAGGCGCCCAGCATCGTCCAGCATTCGAAGTGAGCGCCATCGGGGTCACCGTAGAGCGGGAAGAAGTGGTCCCAGTTGAACACCGCGTCGACACCGATGTCTTCACAACGGCGGACCGCGTCGCGGATGATGCGGTATTGGGAGGCGTGCTGCGGCTGCAACTGCACACCGATGCGTACGGGCTGCGTCATGGCCACCACGTTAGCGGTCGAGCACTGTCCGCAGGATGCCGACCAGGGTCCGGGGCTGATCGCTTTGCACCGAATGCCCGGAGTCGTTGACCACGTGGACACCACGGAAACACTTTGCGCGCCGGCGTAATTCGACGATGTCGTCGTCTCCGACGAAACCTGACATGCCGCCGCGGACCAGCGTGACGGGCGCGGCGAGGGATTGCACGTCGTCCCACAGGCCGGCGAAATCGGGTGCGGTGCGCATCGCGTCGTAGCGCCACGTCCAGCGTCCGTCGTCGAGCCGGCGCGAATTGTGAAACACGCCCCGCCGCAACGATTTCACGTCGCGGTGCGGTGCGGCGGCGACTGCCTGCTGCAGCATGGCCGCAAAGTCGGGGAATACCCGCTCGCCGTGCATCAACGCCACCGTGCCGCGCTGTTCGTCGGTGAGCTCGGCGTGTCGCTGCAACGACGACGGGGTGACGTCGACCAGCACCAGTTCGCGCACCAACTCGGGTGCCGCGGCGCCCACCGCTATCGCGGTCAACCCACCCAACGACATGCCCACCACCAGCTCGGCGCCCGAAGCCAGCTCCCGCAGTACCGGTATCAGCGCCTCGGCGTTGCGCCGCGGCGAGTAGTCGCCGTCGTCACGCCAGGCCGAATGGCCGTGGCCGGGAAGGTCCACCGCCAGCGCCGGCTCGCCCAAACCGACGATGACGGTGTCCCAGGTATGCGCGTTTTGCCCCCCGCCGTGCAGGAACACCACCCGCGGCGGACGGTCGCCCCAGCGCAGCGCACTGATCGCGCCGGCGTCGACGCGCTCCACGCTGGGCAACGCCCCGGTTACCCCGGCCTGCTCGGCGTTCTCGGGCAGCAGCGCGAACTCGGATAGCCCAGCTAATTCGTCGTCGGAGATGTCAGTCACCGGGTCAAGGCTAGCGATAGACTTCCGCGAAAATGCAACTGGCGACGGGTTTCCCAAGGTAGGGCCGGCGATAGTGGCACTCTCGCGAGCGTTAAGCCTTGATGAACTCTTCGAGCCGGGCGCGCGCGATGTCGTCGGGCAGCTGCTGTGGCGGGCTTTTCATCAGATAGGCCGACGCCGCGACGACCGGGCCGCCGATGCCGCGGTCTTTGGCGATCTTGGCCGCCCGGATGGCGTCGATGATGACGCCGGCCGAGTTCGGCGAGTCCCACACCTCGAGCTTGTACTCCAGGTTCAGCGGTACGTCGCCGAAGGCGCGGCCTTCCAGCCGCACATAGGCCCACTTTCGGTCGTCGAGCCAGCCGACGTGGTCGGACGGGCCGATGTGCACGTCCTTGGTTTTGAACTCGCGTTGCAGGTTGCTCGTGACCGCCCGGGTTTTGGAGATCTTCTTCGACTCCAGCCGCTCGCGCTCGAGCATGTTGAGGAAGTCCATGTTGCCGCCGACGTTGAGCTGCATGGTGCGGTCCAGCTGCACACCGCGGTCCTCGAACAGCTTGGCCAGCACCCGATGCGTGATCGTGGCGCCGACCTGGCTTTTGATGTCGTCGCCGATGATCGGCACCCCGGCGTCGGCGAACTTGGCCGCCCACACCGGATCGGACGCGATGAACACCGGCAGCGCGTTGACGAACGCCGCGCCGGCGTCGATCGCGCACTGAGCGTAGAACTTGTCGGCCTGCTCCGAGCCCACCGGCAGGTAGGACACCAGCACATCGACCTCGGCGTCGCGCAGCACCTTGGCCACATCGACCGCGTCGGCGTCGGAAAGCTCGATGGTGTCGGCGTAGTACTTGCCGATGCCGTCGAGCGTCGGTCCGCGCTGCACGACCACGTCGGTGGGCGGGACGTCGGCGATCTTGATGGTATTGTTCTCCGACGCGAAGATCGCCTCCGACAGGTCGAACCCGACCTTCTTGGCGTCGACGTCGAACGCGGCGACGAACTTGACGTCGCGGACGTGGTAGGGCCCGAACCGCACGTGCATCAAGCCGGGCACCGAGGAGTTCTCGTCAGCGTCCTGGTAATACTGAACGCCCTGGACCAGCGAGGACGCGCAGTTACCGACGCCGACAATGGCGACTCGGATCTCTGGCTGCGCCCCCGGCGCCTGCGGCGGCTTGTGCTCACTCATAAGGCGTTCTCCTTACCTGTACCTGTGCGGGTTGACGTGGTGCTCAGCTGGGTCTACGCCTGCTCGGCGTGACCTTGGGCGACCCGCTCCGCGGCGATCAACTCGTTGAGCCACTTGACTTCGCGCTCGCTGGACTCCAGCCCGAGTTGATGCAGCTGGCGGGTATAGCGGTCGAACGAGCTGCTGGCCCGCGCCACTGCTTGACGCAGACCTTCCCGGCGCTCTTCGACTTGGCGGCGGCGCCCTTCCAAAATCCGCATCCGCGCCTCGGCCGGAGTGCGGTTGAAAAACGCCAGGTGTACCCCGAAGCCGTCGTCGGTGTAGTTGTGCGGACCGGTGTCGGCCACCAGTTCGGCGAAACGCCGCCGACCGGCGTCGGTGAGTTGGTACACCCGCCGGGCCCGCCGCACCGGCGTCCCGGCCGGGGCTGCGTTCTCGGCGATCAGGCCGTCGGCCTGCATGCGCCGCAACGCCGGATACAGCGAGCCGTACGAAAACGCGCGGAAGGCACCGAGTAGACCCGTCAGCCGCTTGCGCAACTCGTAGCCATGCATGGGTGACTCGAGCAGGAGACCGAGGATGGCCAGCTCCAGCACCGAGTCACCTCCTTTGCTCCGTCGTGGCGACGCTGTCATATCGACACACAGCCTCGAGTAATAATATCGTCCCGATATATTTGCCACCACACCAGCTTTTGTTGGTGCGGTGTTCACCGGCTCGCCAGGTACCGGCGGGGCTCACGACGGATAGTTCACCTCTCCTCACGCCGCGGCAACCGTGTCCGCTTCCGCGCTGGAGCGCACCACCCTGGCGGTGCGCCCGGCCCGGCGCGGAGCGGAGAGCCGCACAACTTCTCGGCCAGCATCTCGGCAAGGGCCGCACGGACGTACTCTGGTCACCATGCGACTCCAGCGACAGGTGGTGGACTACGCATTGCGCCGCCGCTCACTGCTGGCCGAGGTGTACTCGGGACGCACCGGCATCTCGGAGGTGTGTGACGCCGATCCCTACCTGCTGCGCGCTGCGAAATACCATGGCAGACCCAGCCCGGTGATGTGCCCGATCTGCCGGAAAGAGCAGCTGACGCTGGTGTCGTGGGTGTTCGGCGAGCATCTGGGACCGGTGTCGGGTTCGGCCCGCACCAGCGAAGAGCTGGTCTTGCTGGCGTCCCGCTTCGACGAGTTTTCGGTACACGTAGTGGAGGTGTGTCGGACCTGCAGCTGGAATCACCTGGTCAAGTCGTATGTCCTGGGTGCGGCACGCCCGGCCCGTCCTCCTCGGGGGTCGCGCGGCACCCGGGCAGCGCGCAACGGTGCCCGCACGGCCAGTGAATAGCGAAGGGCGCCACGACCGCTCATCCACCGACGTCCCGCTCGGACCGGCGCCGGGCGGTGCGGCCAGGCACAGCCGGGATCGCCGGTCACGCGGTCCTTCCCGCCCGGCGCGCAGTGGGCCGACGCATCGGCCGATACCGCCTGACGACCGGTTGACGACCGTCTTGCCACCCGTCACCGATGACACCTCGCCCGGCCTGCGCGACCCGATCGAGGAGGTCAAGGCGGCGCTGGATGGCACTCGGCCCAGAACCCCGCAGCGGGCTCCAATCGAAACGGTTGCGGCCGCGCTGGACAGTGCCCCGCCGCCGCGCGGGCACCGCCCGCTGACCGGCGGCCCGCCGCCCGGCGGCCTGCCACCCGGCGGCCCCCCGGCAAGGAGGCCGCCGCATCGGCTTGGCCAGTTGGGCCGGCGACTGCAGCAGCTGAATTGGGATCGGCTGCACCATCTCAACTGGGTGTGGGTGCGACGCGGCCTCTACGTCGGCGCGGCCGTGCTGCTGGTATTGCCGATCATCACCTTCGCCATGGCCTATTTCATCGTCGACGTTCCCAAACCGGGAGACATTCGCACCAACCAGGTTTCGACGATCTTGGCCAGCGACGGCTCTGAGCTCGCCAAAATTATTCCGCCCGAAGGCAATCGGGTCGACGTCGATCTCAAACAGGTACCTGTGCATGTGCGCCGGGCGGTGCTGGCCGCCGAAGACCGCAACTTCTACTCCAATCCGGGCTTTTCGCTGACGGGTTTCGCGCGGGCGGTGAAGAACAATATCTTCGGCGGCGACCTGCAGGGCGGTTCGACGATCACGCAACAATATGTGAAGAACGCACTGGTCGGGTCTCAGCGCGTCGGATTCGGCGGGTTGATCCGTAAGGCCAAAGAGCTCGTCGTCGCCACCAAGATGTCGGGGGAGTGGTCCAAAGACGATGTGCTGCAGGCCTACCTGAACATCATCTACTTCGGCCGAGGCGCCTACGGCATCGCAGCCGCGTCCAAGGCTTACTTCGACAAACCCGTCGAGCAGCTCACCGTCGCGGAGGGCGCGCTGCTGGCCGCACTGATCCAGCGACCGTCCACGCTTGATCCTGCGGTCAATCTCAAGGGCGCGACGATCCGCTGGAATTGGGTGCTCGACGGGATGGTGGAGACCGGGGCGCTGTCACCGAGTGACCGCACGCAACAGGTGTTTCCGCAAACCGTGCCGCCGGAGCTGGCCCGCGCGCAGAACCAAACCACCGGACCCAATGGCCTGATCGAACGGCAGGTGACCAAGGAGCTGCTGGACCTGTTCAACATCGACGAAAAAACGCTGTACACCCAGGGACTGCAGATCACCACCACCATCGACCCGCAAGCCCAGCACGCGGCGGAGAAAGCGGTGTCGACCTACCTCGACGGCCAGGACCCCGAGATGCGGGCCGCGGTGGTGTCGATCGATCCGCACAACGGAGCGGTGCGGGCATACTACGGTGGCGCGGATGCCAACGGTTTCGACTTCGCCCAAGCGGGGCTGCAGACGGGCTCCTCGTTCAAGGTATTCGCGTTGGTGGCTGCCCTGGAGCAGGGTATCGGCCTGGGTTACCAGGTGGACAGCTCACCGCTGACGGTCGACGGCATCAAGATCAGCAACGTCGAGGGTGAAAGCTGCGGAACATGCTCTATCGCCGAGGCGCTGAAACGGTCACTCAACACCTCCTACTACCGGCTGATGCTCAAGCTCAAACACGGCCCGCAAGACGTCGCCGACGCCGCGCACCGAGCCGGCGTCGCCACCAGCTTTCCCGGTGTGCCGCATACCTTGTCTGAAGACGGTAAAGGCGGCCCGCCCAACAACGGAATTGTGTTGGGCCAGTATCAGACTCGGGTCATCGATATGGCCTCGGCCTATGCCACCCTGGCGGCGTCGGGTGTCTACCACGCGCCGCATTTCGTGCAAAAGGTCGTCAACTCCGATGGCCAGGTGCTCTTCGACGCCGCTACCCAGGGTAACAACGGCGAGCAGCGCATCGACAAGGCCGTCGCCGACAACGTCACGTCCGCGATGCAGCCGATAGCCGGCTATTCGCGCGGGCACAATCTGGCCGGGGGGCGCTTGTCGGCGGCCAAGACCGGGACCACACAGCTGGGTGACACCGACGCGAACAAGGACGCCTGGATGGTCGGCTACACCCCGTCGCTGTCGACCGCAGTCTGGGTCGGCACCGTCCGGGGCGACAAGCCGCTGGTCAACAAGTGGGGTTCGCCGGTATGGGGGTCGAGTTTACCGTCGGATATCTGGAAGGCGACCATGGACGGCGCGCTGAAAGGCACCCCCAACGAGTCGTTTCCCAAACCGGCCACGATCGGTGGCTACGCGGGGGTGCCCGCGGCCCCGCCGCCGCGGGTGGAGGCGCCGCCGTCGGAGACCGTGATTCAGCCGACGATCGAAGTGGCACCGGGCATCACGATTCCGATCGGCCCGCCCACCACCGTTCCCGTGGCGCCGGCCCCCGGCCCTGTCGCGCCGGCGCCAGGTGGGTTCGCGCCGGGGCCGGGTCCCTTCGCACCGCCGGGAGCGCCCCTAGCGCCCGCACCGCCACCGTGACCGACACCGACACCCGTCGCGCGACCATCTCGCCGCGGCCGTTGGCCGCTGACTTGCGAAGCGCCGACGAGCGCGACTGCCCCAGCCGCACAGACGCTTTGGGCTCGGCGCTGTCGACGGTGATCGGCGGGCCGGTGGGCCGGCACGCCCTCATCGGCCGTGCACCGTTTCTGACCCCGGTGCGGGTGATGTTTGTGATCGCGCTGGTGTTCTTGGCGCTGGGCTGGTCGACGAAGGCCGCGTGTCTGCAAAGCACCGGCACCGGGCCGGGTGACCAGCAAGTGGCCAACTGGTCCAACCAGCGCGCGTACTACCAGTTGTGCTACTCCGACACGGTGCCACTCTACGGCGCGGAGTTGTTGAGCCAGGGCAAGTTTCCCTACAAGTCCAGTTGGATCGAAACCGACTCGGCCGGCAAACCACAGACCCGCTACGACGGCCGGCCCGCGGTGCGCTACATGGAGTATCCGGTGTTGACCGGGGTCTATCAGTACGCGTCGATGGCGCTGGCCAAGACCTACACCGCGCTGAGCAAGCTGCATGTGCTGCCGGTGGTGGCCGAGGTGGTGGTGTTTTTCGATGTTGCCGCATTTGGGTTGGCGCTGGCCTGGCTGGCGACCGTGTGGGCCAGCGCGGGCCTTGCCGGTCGGCGGGTGTGGGACGCGGCGCTGGTGGCCGCCTCGCCGCTGTTGATCTTTCAGGCCTTCACCAATTTCGACGCGTTGCCAACAGCTTTCGCCATCAGCGGACTGCTGGCGTGGGCCCGTCGGCGGCCGGTGCTGGCCGGTGTGCTGATCGGCCTGGGCGTCGCAGCCAAGCTGTATCCGGTGTTGTTTCTGGTGCCGCTGGCCATCCTCGGTATTCGGGTGGGGCGGCTCGCGGAGGTAATCCGTGCGGCGGCGGCGGCGCTGGTCACGTGGCTGGCAGTGAATCTCCCGGTGATGGTGCTGTTTCCGCGGGGTTGGTCAGAGTTCTTCCGGCTCAACACCCGACGCGGCGACGACATGGATTCGGTTTACAACGTCATCAAGTCATTCACCGGCTGGCGTGGCTTCGACCCCGAACTCGGATTTTGGCAGCCGCCGGTGGTGTTGAACACCGTCGTCGCCGTGTTGTTCCTATTGTGTTGCAGCGCTATCGCATACGTCGCACTGACGGCTCCGCAGCGGCCCCGGGTGGCGCAGCTGGCATTTTTGGTGGTCGCGGCTTTCCTGTTGACCAACAAGGTGTGGAGTCCGCAGTTCTCGCTGTGGCTGGTGCCGCTGGCGGTGCTGGCGGTGCCGCATCGCCGGATCCTGTTGGCGTGGATGACAATCGACGCGGTGGTGTGGGTGCCGCGGATGTATTTCCTGTACAGCGCGCCTAATCGGGGCCTGCCCGAGCAGTGGTTCACCGCCGCGGTGCTGCTGCGCGACGCCGCCGTGGTGCTGCTATGTGTGCTGGTGGTGCGCCAGATCTATCGCCCGACCGAGGATCTGGTGCGCTGGGGCGGACGCCTGGATGATCCGGCGGGCGGCATCTTTGACCGGGGCGCCGACGCGCCGCCCAGCTGGCTGCCCGGCTGGCTGCGGCCGCCGAAGCTGCGCCGAACCGCCGCACCCTGACAGCGCCGAACGTGCATTCTGGGCGGACAATTGGCTGGATTGTCAACGCCTGCGCACGGTCGACATCCGCACCGGACACTTCCGGACGCCCACGATTACCCACGCCACGGCAGCATCCGGTAGCCTGGTCGGGTTGCCGGCGCAGGCGACCCTCCTGCCACGGATTGGTCCGTGGCCGCACACGACCATAGGAGGTGATGAGGTTCTCATGCGTCCGTACGAAATCATGGTCATCCTCGACCCGACCCTCGACGAGCGCACCATAGCCCCGTCGCTGGAGGCGTTTCTCAATGTGGTCCGCAAGGACGGCGGCACCGTGGAGAAGGTCGATATCTGGGGTCGGCGGCGGCTGGCTTACGAAATCGCGAAGCATTCCGAGGGCATCTATGCGGTGATCGACGTCAAGGCCGCTCCGGCGACGGTGACCGAACTGGACCGCCAGCTCAAACTCAATGAGTCGGTAATGCGGACCAAAGTGATACGCACCGACAAGCACTAGCGTGGTGATGAACGGCGATAGACGTCGGAGCTGTTGCGTAGGCTCTGCGGTGAGCCGCCTGCGCGCTGTGCGCAGAGCCGAGCACCCGGCGAAACCAGGAGGACGTTGTGGCTGGTGACACCACCATCACCGTCGTCGGCAACTTGACCGCTGACCCCGAACTGCGGTTCACCCCGTCGGGTGCCGCCGTGGCGAACTTCACCGTCGCGTCGACACCGCGGATCTACGACCGCCAAACCGGGGAATGGAAGGACGGGGAGGCGCTGTTCCTGCGGTGCAACATCTGGCGTGAGGCCGCCGAGAACGTGGCCGAGAGCTTGACCCGCGGGTCGCGTGTGATCGTGACCGGACGGCTCAAGCAGCGTTCGTTCGAAACCCGGGAGGGCGAGAAGCGCACGGTGGTCGAGGTCGAAGTCGACGAGATCGGCCCGTCACTGCGCTACGCCACCGCCAAGGTCAACAAGGCCAGCCGCAGCGGCGGCGGCGGCGGTGGACCTCGCCCGGCGGCGGCCCAAGGCAGCGGCACAAGCGCCGACGACCCGTGGGGCAGCGCCCCGGCGTCCGGCTCGTTCGGTGGTGGCGACGACGAACCGCCTTTCTAACCACAAGCAGCACAGCACGAAAGAGACGCACCCATGGCCAAATCCAGCAAGCGGCGCCCGGCACCGGAAAAGCCGGTCAAGACACGCAAGTGCGTGTTCTGCGCCAAAAAAGATCTGGTGATCGACTACAAAGACACAGCGCTGCTGCGCACTTATATCAGTGAGCGCGGCAAGATCCGGGCCCGCCGGGTCACCGGCAACTGCGTACAGCACCAGCGCGACATCGCGCTCGCGGTGAAGAACGCCCGCGAGATGGCGTTACTGCCCTTCACCTCTTCGGCGCGGTAGTCGCGCAATCTGGACCGAAAGTACGACACCATGAAGCTGATCCTGACCGCCGACGTCGACCATCTCGGCTCGGTCGGCGACACCGTCGAGGTCAAAGACGGTTACGGCCGCAACTTCCTGCTTCCGCGGGGGTTGGCGATCGTCGCGTCACGCGGCGCGCAAAAGCACGCCGACGACATCCGCCGGGCCCGGGAGTCCAAACGGGTGCGCGACCTGGAGCACGCGAACGAAATCAAGGATGCGCTCGAGGCGCTGGGGCCGATCCCACTGCCGGTGCGGGCGGCACCCGACACCGGCAAGCTGTTCGGGTCGGTGACCGCCGCCGATGTCGTCGCCGCCATCAAGAAGGCGGGCGGGCCGAACCTGGACAAGCGGATCGTGCGGCTGCCCAAAGAGCACATCAAGTCGCTGGGCGCGCACACGGCGAGGGCGCACCTGCATCCCGAGATCGACGTCGAACTGACGCTCGACGTCGTCGCGCAGGGTTAATCCCCCAACCGGCCACCCCGGTAGCGGCCATAATGGCTGCCGCCGGGGCGTTGCTGGCTGCGCTGGCGAACTGTCGGGCCAGTAAATACGGCTGTGAACGTAACCGTCTGTTAACGCCGGAAATAACTGACTGCAATGCAACACGCCCGACATGGCAACCTGCCGCGACACGCCGAAGAGATTCTCATCCACACAAATTGTGCGCTGCTGTGGTCCGCTTATCTGCGGAAATACTGTTACGCCGCGCATTCGTCCACAGGTTGTCCACAGCCGCCTCAACACCGGCGCCGACGGATATGCACACACGATGCACAGCTTCATAAACAGCGGCCCTTGGAGGAGGTGCCAGCAACGTTTAGCGTCGACGCGTCGCGAACTGCGGGCGGTCTTCTCGAGGGTGCGCGACGGGAGCCACGAACTGTCGGTGCTTTGACCTACAGTCGATACGCCGATCGAATGAGCGTTCGAAAGTTGGGCTGGAGGAGGTGAGGAAGCCCATGGCGGTTGTCGACGATCTCGGCTACCCCGGCATGGACGCGGCTTCACCCAGCGAGGACTTCGGCCGTCAGCCGCCGCAGGATCTCGCCGCCGAACAGTCGGTGCTTGGCGGGATGCTGCTGTCCAAGGATGCAATCGCCGACGTGCTGGAACGGTTGCGGCCCGGTGATTTCTATCGCCCCGCCCATCAGAACATCTACGACGCCATCCTGGATTTGTATGCGCGTGGCGAGCCGGCCGATGCGGTGACGGTCGCCGCCGAATTAGACCGCCGTGGCCTGCTGCGCCGGATCGGCGGGGCGCCGTATCTTCACACGCTGATCTCGACGGTGCCCACGGCGGCCAACGCCGGCTATTACGCGGGAATCGTCGCTGAAAAGGCGCTGCTGCGCCGTCTGGTCGAGGCCGGCACCCGGGTGGTGCAGTACGGCTACGCCGGCGCCGAAGGCTCGGACGTGGCCGAGGTGGTCGACCGGGCGCAGGCGGAGATTTACGACGTCACCGATCGGCGGCTCACCGAGGATTTCGTCGCCCTGGAGGACTTGCTGCAGCCGACCATGGACGAGATCGACGCGATCGCGTCGGCCGGCGGCCTGGCACGCGGCGTGCCGACCGGTTTCACCGAACTCGACGAAGTGACCAATGGTCTGCATCCGGGACAGATGATCATCGTCGCGGCCCGGCCCGGGGTGGGCAAGGCGCTCGCGCTGGATACGCCGTTGCCGACGCCGTCCGGCTGGACGACGATGGGCGACGTCGCGATCGGTGACGAGCTGCTCGGCGCCGACGGGCAGCCGACCCGGGTGGTCGCGGCGACCGACGTCATGCTGGGCCGGCCGTGCTACGAGGTCGAGTTCTCGGATGGCACAGTGATTGTCGCCGACGCCGACCACCAGTGGCCGACGGGCTACGGGATTCGCACGACGGCCGAATTGCGCTGCGGATTGGACAGCATCGCCGCCGCCGGGTCGATCGCGCGGTACGCCGAGCGCCGCGCCACCACCAACTTGATGTCGCCGGTGCTGCAGCTCGACGCGGTGCGCCGGGTCCGCAGTGTTCCGGTGCGCTGCATCGAGGTCGACAACTCCACACACTTGTATCTGGCCGGGCGCGGCATGGTGCCCACCCACAACTCCACGCTGGGGCTGGATTTCCTGCGGTCCTGCTCGATCAAGCACCGGATGGCCAGCGTCATTTTCTCGCTTGAGATGAGCAAGTCCGAGATCGTGATGCGGCTGCTGTCAGCGGAGGCGAAAATCAAGCTGTCGGATATGCGTTCAGGTCGGATGAGCGACGACGACTGGACGCGGCTGGCGCGGCGGATGAGCGAAATCAGCGAAGCGCCACTGTATATCGACGACTCACCGAACCTGACCATGATGGAGATCCGGGCGAAGTCGAGGCGGCTTCGGCAAAAAGCCGATCTGAAGCTGATCGTGGTCGACTACCTGCAGCTGATGACCTCGGGCAAAAAGTTTGAGTCGCGGCAGGTCGAAGTCTCCGAATTCTCGCGTAACCTCAAGCTTTTAGCGAAGGAGCTTGACGTACCAGTTGTTGCGATCAGCCAGCTGAACCGTGGTCCTGAGCAGCGCACCGACAAGAAACCAATGCTCGCCGACCTACGTGAGTCGGGTTGTCTCACTGCGAACACCCGTATCCTGCGCGCAGACACCGGCGCCGAGGTGACGTTCGGGGAGCTGATGCGCACCGGTGAGCGCCCGCTGGTGTGGTCGCTGGACGAGCAGTTGCGAATGGTTGCCCGGCCCATGACCAACGTCTTCCCCAGTGGCCGCAAGGAGGTGTTCCGGCTGCGCTTGGCCTCTGGACGGGAAGTGGAGGCGACCGGTAACCACCCGTTCATGACGATCAATGGTTGGACTCCATTGGAACACCTGAAGGTTGGTGACCGGCTTGCCGTGCCACGCAGGGTTCCGGAGCCGGTTGATACCCAGCGGATGGCCGACTCTGAAGTCATCTTGCTGGCGCACATGATCGGCGATGGATCGTCTGTGAAGAATCAGCCCATTCGGTATGCGAACGTCGACGAAGCAAATCCAGCTGAGGTGGAGATTTCCGTCGCGGACTGCGGTGTAACCGCCGTGCGCGGCGACTACCCGGCGGCCCAGGTGACGACACTACGGCTGCCGGCGCCGTACCACTTGACGCACCGTAAGCGAAATCCAATCGCTGCATGGCTGGATGAGCTGGGGCTTTTTGGGCTTAGGAGTCACGAAAAATTCGTGCCGCGAAAGGTTTTCGCGTTGCCCAATGATCAGGTCGCTTTGTTCCTCCGCCATCTGTGGGCAACCGACGGCTCCGTACGCTGGGAGCACATAGCTGGTCAGGCGAAGATCTATTACGCTTCGACTAGTCGCCGACTGGTGGATGACGTCGCTCAACTACTCCTTCGTCTCGGCGTACTTGCCAAGGTCACCCGCGTGACGAAATCAGGTCATCGCGATTGCTGGCACTTGTGCATCGACAGGGCCGAGAACCAGGCCAAGTTTTTGCGCCATGTCGGGGTGTATGGCGCGCGTGCTAAGTCGGTGCAGGCAGTTCTCACCGAACTCGAGGCACGGACCGGTCGTCCGGGCGTCGACACCATACCAAGGGAGGTACGGCAGAAGATCGACGAGGCCCTGTCCGCTAAAAAGCGTACGCCCCACCAACTATCGGTGGCGATGAAGTCCAAATTTGCGGTGGCGACACGGAGGTTTGCCCCAGGCCGCTCACGGTTGGACAATGTCGCCGCGATGCCCAAAGACACAGAACGTCACGTACTCGCCACAAGCGACGTGTTCTGGGATCGTATTGTCGAGATCACGAGCCTCGGTGAAATGGACGTGTACGACGGGACAGTAAGTGGCACACACAATTTCATCGGCAACGGTATCAATCTCCATAACTCATTAGAGCAGGACTCGGACATGGTCATCCTGCTACACCGCCCGGATGCCTTCGAACGCGACGACCCCCGCGGCGGCGAGGCGGACTTGATTCTCGCGAAGCATCGCAACGGCCCAACCAAGACCGTGACTGTCGCCCATCAACTGCATCTGTCGCGGTTCGCCAATATGGCGCGGTAGCGGCGGGCCACCGCGAGGGCCATGGCCAATCTCAGAATTCTCCGAAAGGCGCTGGAAATCCTCAACAACGCCGCTGCCGTGCGAGCGGTCGCAACAAGCGATCGGCTTTGTCCATGTGGCAACGACGATCTATTGTCGGCGAGAAGGCCACGGCCAAACGATGCATGTCCATGAACGTGCTAAGCAACTTGGCTGGCCGTCTAGCGAAATGATCAAGGTCCTGAATCTGCGATGGGCAAAGTCGAGGCCCCTGTGGTCAGATCTATCTTGCGAGAATTCGCCAGCGAGATCCTGACTCGGTCAAAGGGATCACCGATTTCTACCGCGACGGCATTCACGCCACGGGCGTGGATCAGCTCGCTGAGCATGCGCGCGTGTCCAAGCATCGCGTATCGCGTTTTGCTCTGTTCGAGACCCTGATGGCCCGGGGCATCCCACCGTCGGACAGGATGCCAACGGCTGGTCACACGGCACTGTGGATTCGTGCAGCGCAAGGCGTATTACGAAGAGTGCCAACGGTATTGAGACCGGACGGCTCCGACCCTGGGCGCGGGTGGGCGGTCGTGGGCTCAGTGACGGACTGTGCCGGCAGCGCGCCCCACTGGTTTTCATTGTTATGTTTGGCTGAACCCGTGGCGATCAGACGCCGATGACGGTCAGGAAGTGTTCCAGCCCTCGGAAGTCATCGACGTTGCGTGTGTAGAGCGGGAGGTCTGCGGCCACGGCCGTGGCGGCGATCAACAGATCGACGGCTCGCGGGCCACGCGCCTTACGCCCCGCCGCGACGACCGTGGCGTAGATGCGCCCGTAGGCCCTCGCCGAATCGCCGTCGAACGGCAGCGGATCGAAGCTGGCCTCAGCTCGTTGTAGGCGATCTTGACGTCGCGCTCGCTCACCGGCATCGGTCGTCGCATGAGGGCCAGCGGAAAGCTCAGCCATGGTAAGGGCGCTGATTGCGAGTTCCATTGGTAGCTGCGTGGCGGCGATGTGATCTAGATCGATCACGACGGAGGTGTCAATGAGCCCGCGAGACGGACGACGTGCATCAGCCACGAGGCGCGATCTCCTGGCTGACGGTCCGATCGAGATCGGCCCGGAACCGATCGAACGCCACCCGCGGACCACCCCTAAATGCGGCGACGGCCGCTTCAGCGCTTATGAACCGATGCCTACGTAACGGGGAAAGCTCGCCGACCGGGATTCCATTCCTGGTCACGACGAAAGACTCGCCTTGGTCAAGCTGGCGCATGATCTCGCCACTGTTATTGCGTAGCTCCCGCTGAGTGATCTGCTTAACCACACCGACATCGTAGCATGTGTGCTACGCATGGATCTCCATGCCGGCTGTCACTCACCTTCAACAGCGGCGTGGCCCCTCAAGCGCCACCTGTTCGGCGCCCATCGCGTCGATGATGTAGATCTACCGCCCCACTGAAAAGCCCTTCGCCACAAGGGTTCCTACGTATCGATGCGGCCCGCCGGCGATTTCTCAGTCAATGCGGCGCTTAGTCGCCGCGTCACCGCGGAAAGCTGCTCACCCAGGCCGATGACCGCTGCGGCGCTCATCGGCTTGGCGCGGGGGACCAGGCTGAGCATCAAGGCGATGCGCGCCCCGTGCTCCAGGATCGGCGAGTCGATGTGGCTCACCTCGTAGGTGCGGTCCGGGTCCAGGCTGATGGGGAACCACTCTTCGGTGTGGATGAGTTCGTCGGTCAGCGCCTGCGCCAGCTGGCTGAGCCGGGTGGACCGTACTTCGGCACTACGCACGATCTGCGCCAGCTCCCGCAGGCGCAGATCGGGCAGGATGTGCAGACCGACTGCGTAGCCACGCCGCTTGGCCGCTGCCAACGCCTCGCGGTAGCGATCGCGCACGTCCTCGGGCAGGGAGGCTAGCCAGCGCTCCCGAGCCTCCGGCGAGGCCCAGGCAACGATCGGCGCCCCATACGGCGGGCGGTGCGGGAACTGGGTGCCAACCGGCATCGGGTGACCGCCGCCGTGTGGGCTTCGGACCTGGTCCACGACGGTGGAGCAGTCATCGCTTACCGAGAAGGCGATGCAGTGCGCGCCTGTCGTGGCCGACAGCTCGGCCATCGCAGAGCGGGCCAGCACCAGGGCCGGATAGCGGCTCGCCGCTTCCCGGCCGAGCCGGATCAGGGCGGGACCGAGGTGGTAGGTCTTGCGAACCGGGTCGCGCAGCAGCCAGCCGGCCCGGAGCAGTTCGGACAGCATCGAGTGGCAGCTGGCCTTATGGACGCTCAAGTGACGCGACACTTCGGCCAATGTCATCCCCCGGCTTCCATCCTCGGCCAGCTGCTCGAAGAGGGTCACCACCCGCTCGGTCTGCGGCGAGGGACGCGGAGCCATACGCCATATGGTCGCATAATACGACCAGTTGCGGTGGCATGCGCGACCATGTGACCATTGCCACAATGACTGACCTGCGCGGCAAAACGGCGGTCGTAACCGGCGGAGCCGGAGGCATCGGCCAAGCCCTGGGCAGGCGTTTCGGCCGCGAGGGCATGAACGTGGTGCTCGCCGATGTCCTCGCCGAACCGCTGGACGGGGCAACCCGGGCACTCGCCGACGAGGGCATCGAGGCGGTCGGCGTGGTCACCGACGTCACCGACTATTCCTCGGTCGAATCACTCGCCAACCAGGCGCTCGATCGCTTCGGCGCGGTGCACGTGGTGTGCAACAACGCCGGCACCGGCGCGGTCTCCGAGGGCTACATGTGGGAGCACGACCTGGCCGATTGGCGCTGGGGTATCGACGTCAACGTGCTGGGCGTCGTCCATGGCATCAAGGCTTTCGTGCCCATCCTGCTCGAGCAGGGCGAGGGACATGTGGTCAACACCTGCTCGGGCAACGGCGGATTCGCACCGATTGCCCGGGGCGCCCTGGGCGGACCGGCCACGGCGGTCTACCCGATGACCAAGGCCGCTGTGCTCTGCCTGACCGAAAGCCTCTACAGCCACCTGGAGATGACCGGGACGCGGGTGCGGGCGCATGTTCTATTTCCCAGCGGCTTTTTGAACACCGGCATCTGGGAGTCGTGGCGGCACCGGCCGCAGCGCTACGCCGCAACTCAGCAACGCCGCACCCCCGAGCACACACTGGCCGACGTTGTGGCCGGCTTCGCGGCCGCCGGCACGCGTGTCGAGTTCACTCCGCTGGAAACGGTCGCTGACCAAGTGGTGGACGGAATCCTGGCTGACCGCTTCTGGATGATGGGCCCACCGACACCCGCAGACGGCGTCGTGACCCGCAAAGCGGCATCGATCCTGGCGCGCCGCAACCCCGATTACCTGATCGACGTTCTGGGCCAGAGCGCCGAGAAGCAGCCTGCCATCGAAGGAGAAAAGCGTTGAGCACCAATGTGATTCGCTACGGTCCTCGACCACCGGGAGAGCAAGTCGATCACGAGATCGACGCCACCAAGGCACCCATCGCCACCGAAGCGGTGACCGTCACGTACCTGACCGATCCGGAGATCGTCGCGGCCGTACTGCCGAGGCCGCTGGAGCCGGCGGCTGAGCCGGTGGTGCGGGTCCAGCTGCAACGGGTGGCGATAGAAGGCAGGCCGCCGTTCGGGTCGGCGGTGTTTTCGGTGACCGCCCGGCACGGCGACCTGGAGGGCGACTATCCGCTGGTCATGCCCCAGTCGACCGAACAGTCGGTCACGGGCGGACGCGAAACGTTCGGCGAGCCAAAAAAGTTGGCCCACATCGAGGTAGAGCGTGACGGCGATCGCGTCACCGCCACCGTCGACCGGCTGGGCTATCAGCTGATCAGAGTCCACGGTGAGGTCACCGGCTCGGCGGCCCTGCCGCCCGACCAGGTGAACACCGAGTTCTACTTCAAGTTCCTGCGTGCCCCCGACGGCAACGGCATCACCGACCCGCACCTGGTCTACGGCGAGTACCACCGCCACTACGAGCTGCTGGAGAACATCAACGGCACACTCGAATTGGGGGAATCTCCATTGGATCCGGTGGCGGACATTGCGATTCGCCAGATCAGGTCGATCACCTGGTGTCGCCGGCGCACCGTCCAGGTGGGACGCATCGCGGCGCGGGTGCCGGCCGAGTGGCTGCTGCCGTATGTGCACCAGCGCTACGACGACGTGGCACTGCTCGCCGCTCCCCGACCCGAGCCAACGCGGGTGTAGCGATGGATCGGTACACGGTCATTTCGGCTGACTGCCACGCCGGCGCGGATCTGCTCGACTACCGCGAGTACCTCGAGCCGCAGTACCGCGACGAATTCGACGGCTGGGCAAAGACATACGTCAACCCGTTCAGCGACCTCACCGAGCCCGACGCCGAACGCAACTGGAACAGCGACCGGCGTAACGCTGACCTGGATCGAGAGGGCATTGCGGGGGAAGTCATTTACCCCAATACCGTGCCGCCGTTTTTCCCCCAGGCGAGCTTGGCCGCGCCCCCGCCGGAGACCGCACGGGAGCTCGAGCTGCGGTGGGCCGGCCTGCGTGCGCACAATCGGTGGCTGGCCGACTTCTGCTCCGCCTCGCCCGAGCGGCGCGCCGGGGTGGGCCAGATCCTGCTCGGCGATCTCGACCAGGCGGTTGCCGAGGTGGCACAGATCGCCAGACTGGGGCTGCGTGGCGGTGTGCTGCTGCCCGGCGTCGTCCCCGGCACCGGCATCCCCCCGCTCTACGCCGAGCACTGGGAGCCGCTGTGGGCGGCGTGCGAGCAGGCGGGCGTGGTGGTCAACCACCACGGCGGCAACGCCGGGCCGAGTCCGCTCGACGGGTGGGGCAGCTCGTTCGCGGTGTGGGTGTACGAGACGCACTGGTGGGCGCATCGGGCGCTGTGGCACCTGATCTTCAGCGGCGCACTGGACCGCCACCCGGAGCTCACCGTGGTCTTCACCGAGCAAGGCGCCGGGTGGATACCGGCGACGCTGGACTCGCTGGACGTGGCGGCGGCCCGTTACCGCCGGGCTAGCTCGGCGATCGCCCGCTTCGCCGGGCCCACCGCCGGGTCGCTGCCCCTCAAGCCCAGCCAGTACTGGGCCCGCCAATGTTACGTCGGTGCCAGCTTCATGCGGCCGGTCGAATGCGCCGAGCGCCACCGCATCGGCGTCGAGAAGATCATGTGGGGAAGCGACTACCCACACTACGAAGGGACCACTCCCTACACCCGGGAGGCGCTGCGCCACACCTTCAGCGGTGTCCCGGCCGACGAGGTCGCGGCCATGGTGGGCGGGAACGCGGCGGCCGTGTACGGCTTCGATCTGGAGGTTCTTGCAGCGTTGGCCCAACGAATCGGCCCGACCGTGGCCGAGATCGCCGAGCCGCTGCCGGCCGTGCCGGCCGACGCGAGCAGCACCGTCTTCGAACCCGACCCCATCCGTGCCTGGTAGCGAAAGGACCGAAGTGGCCCCCCAAAACAGCTACGTCGTCATCTCCGCAGACACCCACGCCGAGCTGCCCACCGAGCGCTACCGCGAGTACGTCGACCCCGAATACCGGGAGGACTTCGAGGCCTACCTGGCGGAGAAGCAGGCCGCGGCGCGGGCGGGTGGGTTCATCGACGAGGAGTTCGCGCAAGCGTGGTTCACCGAGCACGGCGACGGCATCGCCGGCGGATGGGATGTTTCCCTGCGGGACAAGGAGCTCGACGGCGACGGGGTGGTCGGCGAGGTCATCTTCCCCGACGCCGACGCCGTGACCGGGGTCGCCGGCGCGCCGTTCGGCGCCGGACTGGGCCAGTCGGGGGACCTCGACCCGGGCCGCGCAATGGCCGGCGCGCGGGCCCACAACCGCTGGTTGGCCGAACTGTGCAGCCACAGCCCCGAGCGGCGGGCCGGGGTCGCGGTCGTGCCGATACTGGCCGACGTCGACGCGGCGGTGGCCGAGATCACCCGCGCCGCGGAGTCCGGACTGCGGGGCGGGATCCTGATCCCCGCCCGCTGGGTGGGCTACCCGCCCTACCACGACCGTCGCTACGACAAGGTCTGGGCCGCCTGCCAGGACCTGCAGATGCCGGTGCACACCCACTCCGGTCCCGCCTCGCAGGAGGAGTACGGCGGACATCTGGGCATCTACGTCACCGAGGTGCGCTGGTGGGGCGTTCGGCCGCTATGGTTCGCGTTGTGGTCGGGGGTGTTCGAGCGGTTTCCCCGGCTGCGATGGGGCGTCACCGAGTGCGGTGCCTTCTGGGCCAACGACCTGCTCTGGCTGATGGACACCCGGTACCTGCGTGAGCACTCGGCCAAGAAGATGAGCCATCGGATGGAGGGCGATCTGACGATGCCGCCCTCGGCCTACTTCGACCGGAACTGTTTTATCGGCGCCACCACCACGGAACGCCGGGAGCTGGCGCGGCGCTACGAGATTGGCGTGTCAAACATGCTGTGGGGCAATGACTTCCCGCATCCGGAGGGAACCTGGCCGCACACCCGCGACTGGCTGCGTCGCTCCTTTTGGGATGTCCCCATCGCGGAGACCCGGCAAATGCTGGGCCTGGCGGCAGCCGAAATCTACAACTTCGATCTCGACGCGCTGGCTCCACAGGCCGAGCGCATCGGCCCGACCCCCGAGGACCTCGGCCAGGACGATGCGGTGAGCATCCCCAAGTGGGAGACCGCCCGCCGGACCGGCCGCCACTGGCTGACGGGCGCAGAGCCCATCCCGGACCTGGTGGAGAAGTGAGCGTGTAAGCGGGGAAACCAAGTGCGCCGATGTGCGCAGCACCCCTCCCAACGTTTCGCCCCTTTGGTTTCTATCCTCCCCGTTTAGAATGCGAATCCGGATCTGGACCGGCACGGTTGCGCACACCACCGAAGCGGGTCCCAGAGGAAGGAACAACGTCTTCAATGGCAGAAAGCGTCGAGGAGCTATTCGGACTGACCGGCAAAATAGCGGTCGTCACCGGCGCCGCCGCTGGCATAGGTCTGGGTGTCGCGCGAGTCCTCGCACTGGCCGGCGCCACGGTGGTACTTGCCGACCTCGACCACGCCGAAGCCCGACGTCAAGCCGCGGCCCTCACCGCAGCAGGACACCAGGCAGTAGCCGTCGCCGTGGATGTCGGCGAGGAGACGTCGATTGTCGAAGCATGTGGGCACATCGTCGAAACCGTTGGAGTGCCATGGCTGTTGGTAAACAACGCAGCGTTGCAGGATCGTGAATACCTGCTCGACGCGACCGCTTCAGAATGGGACCGCGTTCACAACGTCAATGTTCGCGGCGCATTCCTCATGACACGCGAGACGGCGCGGGCAATGGTCGCCGCCCAACAGGGCGGCAGAATCGTCAACATCGCATCCAACGCGTTGCGCGGAGGACTGATTAAAGGCCTCGTCTCGTACACCTCATCGAAAGGGGCTCTTGCAGCTCTGAGCATTGCGTCCGCGTTCGAGCTCGCCGAGCACTCAATCACCGTCAACACGATCCTTCCCGGTGCGGTCATCACCCCCGGTGCAATGAATGCCAAAGGCCCGCTCAGTGTCGGACCCGCGACACGCCAGACACCGTTCGGCTTTCAGCAGCCCGACGAGATCGGCGCCGCGGTGCTATTTTTCGCTTCCACCGCGGCGCGACCTATTACCAATCAGGTCCTCGCGGTAGACGGCGGGTTCTCTATCAGCTGAGCGGTTCTTGGGTCGACAAACGCTGATCAGCGGAAGCGGACGCTGGCCGTCGCCAGGCCGAAGATCTTTCGGCCATCAGATTTGGCGGAGATGATGACGACACCGCTGCGGGTTGCCGGATCCAGCGCCTTGATGCGGCCGCTGAATTCGATGTCTGCGCCCTCGGTGGCCGACACGACCGCGGGCTGCGACAGCCGCACCGCGTAGCGCGTGACCGCGCCGGGGTCACCGGACCATGCCGAGACGAACCCGGCACCCAAACCCATGGTGAGCATGCCGTGGGCGATCACATCGGGCAGCCCGGCCAGTTTGGCGATGTCCTCGTCCCAGTGAATCGGGTTGGCGTCGCCGGCCACGCCGGCATAGTTCACCAGGTCACCGCGGGACAGGCGCGCATGGCGCGCGGGTAGCTCGTCGCCGACCTGGACGTCTTCGAAGGATGGCGTCCCCGGTGTGCGGGTCGCGCCGCCCTCGGCGATTCGAACGTCGCCGTCGGGGCGCAGCGTCTTCTCGTAGTCGGCATCGGATTCGCCGATTGCGGCGAGGTCCACGTCGTGCATCATCGCCTTCTGCGCGGCAGTCTTGATCGCCGGATCGACATCGTCGGCGGTGACGCCGACGACGGTGGTGTGCAGGGTGTGCACCCGTTCGCCGGCAGTATCGGTGAAGGTATTGGTCACGGTGATCAGGTCTCGGCCGGCGATGCGTCGCACCGACGTCAGTTCGACGTCGACGTGCAGCTCGTCGCCGGCGACGATCGGTCGGTGCTGCTCGAAGACTTCTTCGGTCTGCACATAGGTGTGGTAGCCCACGACCACCTTTTCGAACATGCGGCGATTGCAGGCCATGCCCGGGACCGACGTGAATGTCAACGGCGCGACCAGATCCGGGTAGCCCAACTCCGCGGCGGCGCCGACGTCCCAGTGTGCGGGGTGATAGTCCTGCACCGCCCGGGCGTACTCGCGCAGCTTCTCGCGGCCGACCAGATAGGTGCGGTCCATCTGGTAGTAGTGGCCGACCCGCGATTCGAGCGCCGATGCTTCTGCTGCTGTGGTCATGAATGTGCCCAACTTTTCTACTCGCCTCTTCGCTGAGGCTGACCACAGCACACTAACGCGCCGCCGGACATTGACAGCAATCAGCGTTTGACCTGTGGCCGCGCCGGTGCAGTGGGCGGTCCTCAGCCGGTCCGAGGTGGACCGAGCGGCGTCGCCGCCAAGCCGCGGCTCTAGTCTGAACCCGCATTGCGGAGGCTCGGGCAGAAGGGAGGCCACGATGAGTTGGCCCGCGCAACCGGCCGGGGCCACCCAGCCACTGGGATCCGGAGAGCTGAACGCGTCGACGCCGCCACCAAAGCCACGTCGCCGCGAACCGCGCTGGTATTGCACAATCGGAGGCTGGCGCGGGCTGTGCTGGCTGGGCGGGGGAGTCGCAGCCAGCGTGGCCATCGGCTGGTACATCGTCTTCAGTCCCGGCGAAAGCGGATCCAAGGCGCAGTGGTTCTTCGGCGCCGTTGTTTTCGGTGTCGGCCTGATAGCCCTCTGGCAGACCGTCGCCATCCAGCGGCAGGCGGCCCGGAACGCGGCCGAGTCCCACGAACGCCTGCGCAGCCAGCTGGCCGCCGCCGAGGAACGGTCTGCCCGCGAGCTGGCCTTGACCCGACGGTTGCACCAGACCGAAATGGAAGCTCAACGGGCGTTGCACCGCGCGGAGATGGAAGCTCAACGGGAACTGGCTCGCGCCGAGCGCGCGCACCTGCTCCAACGGCTGCAAAAGCAAGCGCTGGTCGAGGTATCGCGCGCTGTCGGTGCGCACACCCGGATGCTGGCCCTCCTGTGGGACGAAGGGGCGAGGGTCCTGCGCTTCGATGACCGCGACCAACGGGAGCAAGCCATGACTCCGATCATCGAGCGGATCGCTCAGGTGGTGGACGACTTTGCGGTCGAGATCGACAACGCCCACCTGCTCGTCGAGGACGAGCACCTGCATCGCGCGCTGCAGCACGTCAACGAGGCTGCGGTGATGGCGATGCGGGTCGCCGAGGAGGTGCACGCCGCCGTCGTCGAAGGCCATCAACCACATCCCAATCCCATTCCTGCGGTGCAGCGCCTCATGTACAAGAGGGCCACGGAGGCCCGGCGTCTCGCATGGGATTTGCTTCGCGCCGGTCTGCGCGATCGCGGTTAGCGTGGCTCGTGATGCGGGACCAGGCCGATACTCGTCTGTACCGCTGGCCAACCGATTGACCGCAGGAGGCGCCGTGGCCTGGGACTTTTCCACCGAGCCGGAATTCCAGAAGAAGCTCGACTGGGTTGAGGAATTCTGCCGCGAAGAGATCGAGCCTCTCGAGTACGTCTTCCCCTACGCCGTCCGTTCACCGGACCCCGTGGTGAAGGGCTACGTCCGCGGCCTGCAGCAGCAGATCAAAGAACGCGGGCTTTGGGCGATCTTCCTCGACAAGAAGCTTGGCGGCCCGGGTTTCGGCCAGCTGAAGCTTGCGCTGCTCAACGAGGTCATCGGCCGGTATCCGTCGGCGCCGGCGATGTTCGGCGCCGCGGCGCCTGACACGGGCAACATGGAAATGCTGGCCGCCTACGGAACCGAGGAACAGAAGCAGCGGTGGCTCAAGCCGCTGCTCAACCAGGACATTTTTTCCGCCTATTCGATGACCGAACCGCAGGGCGGTTCGGATCCCAACCTGTTCAAGACCCACGCGGTCCGTGACGGCGACGAGTGGGTGATCAACGGCGAGAAGTGGTTCACCTCGGCGGGCCGGGTGGCCGACATCTTATTCGTCATGTGCACCAACGGGATGTTCGTGGTGCCGCGCAAGACGCCCGGCGTCGAGATCATGCCGGAGCCCCGCAACCACAACCACATCATCTACCGTGACGTCCGCGTGCCCCTCGACCACCTGCTGGGCCCGGAGGATGGCGCCAAGGTGCTCGCCCAGCGTCGCCTCGGCGGTGGCCGCATCCATCACGCCATGCGCACCATCGCCCAATGCAAATTGGCGCTGGACATGATGTGCGAGCGGGCGCTGTCGCGAGAATCGCACGGCAAGGTCATCGCCGAACACCAGATGGTGCAGGAAAAGATCGCTGACTCCTACGCCGAGCTGCTGCAGCTGCGGCTGATGGTGCTTTACACGGCGTGGAAGATCGACAACACGAGCACGCAGGAGGCCCGCACCGAGATTGCGGCCGTCAAGTTCACGATGGCCAAGGCTCTGCGAGAGATATCCTTCCGCGCACTGCACATCTTCGGCTCGCTCGGCACGACCGACCTGACTCCGCTGCAAGCGATGTACGCCGGCGCGCCCACCATGGGTATCGCCGATGGAGTCGACGAGGTGCACAAGGCTACCGTTGCCCGACGGCTCCTGGCACAGTACCGGCCGCAGCAGCACCCGTACTGGCCGACGGAGTACATTCCGGCCAAACGCGAGGCGGCGTGGAAGAAGTTTGAGCCAAAGTTTCAGGCACAGCCCGAATTACGTGCGTCGGCCGAGGCCTACAAGAAATACTTCGCCGCCCGGCGCTCCGGCTAGCGGGAAGCGAAAACATTTGAGCAACAGCATTATCCACGTTTTGCGCGGATCCATTGGAAAGTGGCGACGATCTTGGTGCGCACGCTGACGAAGCCATGGTCTTCCAGAATGTCGCCGATCTCGTCTTCCCCGAAAACGTAGGCCCCGATATCGGGAAAGGCACGCCAAAGCTGAGCAGCGCGTCCGGCGGTGGGCACCATGACGGCCAGCCGCCCTCCCGGCCGCAGCACCCGCGCCATCTCGGCAAGCGCCGCCGCGGGATTCGGGACCAACTGCAGCACGGCGATCGAGACCACCGCATCGACGGTCTGGTCGCGAAGCGGCAGCTGTTGCGCGTCAGCCCGCAGGAAGCCGACCTGCGGTCCCCACTGGGTGCGCACCGCGCGCGTCAACATCGCCTCGGACAAGTCGACACCCAAGACCAGGCCCTCCGGGCCGGCGGCCCGGGCCAGCGACGCGGTAATGCTGGCAGGGCCGCAGCCGACGTCTAATACGGTGCTGCCGGCCGAGATGTTCAACCACTCGATGGGCAGCCGCAAAACGCCGAGCAGCCTACGCACGAGGGCCTGCTGGGTGTCGTAGATCGCCGCCACCAGCGGCGATGTCCATATCGTCTGGATCATGCCCTTGCTCGGTGGGGATTCCTCCGCCGCCGCGGTGCCGAGCAAGTCGAGGTAACCCTTGCTGACTTCCGGGTCGGCCGGCGGATCACTCAGCAGCTCCAGCGCCTTGCGCAATGCGGGCGGCAATGTGGTGGTGTGGAGATCGGTCATACACCGTCCTTCCGCCAAATATCAAGCCGTACTGGTGATTACCTAACCCGCCTCATGTCAAGCGGTGTTGATTCGCAGCCTACGCCCGGCCGCTGCCGGCTGCGTTAACGCGGCGAGAAAACGCGGCGAACCCACGACCCGAACCCCGGCGGCGCCTGCCTGGCTGGTCGAATAGCCGCGTGCGGTGAGAATAGTGCCATGACCGTGGCCGCCAGGGTGATCGACAGGCTGGTCAACCCGCCGCGGGTCGCCGATCCGGACACATTGCGCCGCGCCGTTGCCGGCAAAACGGTGCTGGTGACCGGGGCGTCCTACGGTGTCGGTGAGGCCACCACGCGCGCGGTGGCCGCCGCAGGCGCAACCGTCCTCGGCGTCGCCCGCTCGGCCGATCGGCTGGACGACCTGGTGGCAGCGATCACCGCGGGTGGCGGACGAGCGGTCGCGCACCCGACCGATCTCACCAACGAAGCGGCCGTCAGCGCGCTGACCAAACGCATCGCCGACGAGCACGGCCCACTGGACGTCGTGGTGAGCAATGCCGGTAAGTCGATTCGGCGCTCGCTACATCACCAGTACGACCGCGCGCACGACTTCCAGCGCACCATCGACATCAACTATCTGGGGCCGATCCGGCTGCTGCTCGGCGTGCTTCCCGCGATGCGCGCGCACGGCGGCGGCCACATCATCAGCATTTCGAGTGTCGGGGTGCGGGTTCCGCCCGGGCCGCAGTGGGGTGCCTACCAGGCGTCGAAAGGAGCCTTCGACATCTGGCTGCGCAGCGTCGCCCCCGAGCTGCATGCCGACGGCGTCGATGTCACCACGATCTACCTGGCCTTGGTGCACACCCGGATGAGCGAGCCTACCCCCTTCCTGCGCAAACTGCCGGGGCTATCGGCCGACGAGGCCGCCGACGTGGTCGCCAAGGCGATCATCGAACGGCCGCGCACCATCGAGCCGTGGTGGGCCTGGCCCGCAGAAGTCACCACGGTGGCGCTGGCCGGCCCGGTGGATTGGGCGGCGCGACTGTGGTATCGGTACGCGATCGAGCGCAAGCACCGACCATGACGACCGCGAGCGTGGTCACCACCACGGCCCGAGCACTGCTGCGCTCCCGATTGCTCACACCGCCAAATCCGGCCGGGGCGCTTTGCCTGGTTCGCGAAATGTGCCGCGGTGGCACCAATCCCGTTACGCTGCTGGCCATCGCGGCGGCGCGTGCGCCGCATCGTGCGGCCGTCATCGACGACGACGGCGTTATTACCTATCGCGAGCTGCAATCGAAGACCGAAGCCCTCGCTCACGAGCTGTACCGCCGCGGTGTTCAACCAGGGCAGACCGTCGGGGTGCTGTGCCGCAACGGCCGCGGCTTGCTCGAAGCGGTGTTCGCGGTCGCGTTGGTCGGCGCCGACGTTGTGCTGGTCAATACGGAGTTCCGCGCCGATGCTCTGGCCGCCGCGCTGAGCGCTCATCGAATCACAACCGTGGTGTGCGACAACGAATTTGCCCAGCAGGTGGCGGCAACCGCAGAGTCGATGACGGCGATCGACCCGGCAACGATTGAGACCCGCGGGCGTGAGCGGCCCAAAGTCGCGGCGGCCGGCCGGATCATCCTGCTGACATCGGGTACCACCGGTAAGCCCAAGGGTGTGCCCCGCGCCCCGCGGATACTGTCGGCGTTCGGCGTTGGCGTGACGATACTCGATCGCACCGGGCTGCGGCTCGGTTCGCGAATTTCGGTGGCCGTTCCCATGTTTCATGGTCTGGGCTTGGGCATGGCCATGCTGACCGTCGGCCTGGCCGGCACCATACTGACCCGCCGGCGCTTCGACGCCGAGGCCGCGCTGGCCCAGGCGTCGCTGCATCGCGCCCAGGCGTTTACCGCCGTGCCGGTGATGCTGGCGCGCATTGTTGACCTGCCGCACACCGTGCGGGTCCGCAACCCGGTGCCGTATCTGCGGGTGGTGATTTCCAGCGGCGACCGCCTCGATCCCAGTGTGGCGCGACGGTTCATGGACACCTACGGCGACATCCTCTACAACGGCTACGGCTCCACCGAGGCCGGCGTCGGGGCTTTGGCCACGCCGGCCGACTTGCGCGAAGCTCCGGAAACCGTGGGCCGACCGGTTGCCGGCTGCTCGGTGCGCATTCTCGACGAAAACGGCAACCCGGTCGGACCACACGTCACCGGGCGTGTGTTCGTCGGCGGCACGCTGACGGCGCGCGGCTACACCGGCGGTGGCGCCAAAACGGTCGTCGACAACATGATCAACACGGGCGACATGGGATACTTCGACGAATCCGGGCGCCTTTACGTCGTCGGCCGCGAAGACGACATGATCGTCTCCGGCGGGGAGAACGTCTATCCGCGCGCGGTGGAAAACGCGCTGGCTGAGCATCCTGACATCGCCGACAATGCGGTGATCGGCGTTCCCGACGAACAGTTCGGTCGTCGCCTAGCCGCTTATGTCGTGCCTCGGCCGGACACCGAGATCGACGAGGCCGCGGTACGGGAATATCTGAAGGACAAGGTTTCTCGCTTCGAACAGCCGAGAGACGTCAGCATCGTCAGCAACATCCCACGCAACCCCGCCGGTAAAGTCATGCGAAACGAACTGCCGACCTGAAACCGTGCGGTCTACTCCACGACCCGCAACCGCGGCGCCACGTCTCGCACCGGCGCCGACGCGTCGACGGTTTTGGCCAACCAGTTCGGGGCCAGGGCCGAGACGGCGGTGGCTGCGGCGGTCGCGCCGATTACACCGGTCCAGGCGACGGGTCCCAGCGGTGTGCACCCGAAGAACTGGCTGAGGCCGGGGGTCTGGACGATGCCCACCAAGACTGCGGCGCTGCCCAGCGCGGTGGCCACCACCAGTGGGCTGTGCCGGCGCGTCAGCAGGGTTTGCGTCAATTGTGTTCCGACCAATGCGGTCAATCCCATGGTCGCTGTGCGTCTTTGGGTTCCCGGAGTCCAACGCCCGATGGCCCAGGCCGCGGTGGCGCCGGCGGCGGTGACCACGCCGCGGTTGACGATTTGACGCATCAGCGGCGTGTCCAGCGACGGTGCCGGCTCGGTGAGCACCGCGCGCTGGTAGGCGCGGTGTGCCGCATCGGCGCCGTTGGCAGTTTGCCCGTCGTCGTCTGCAGGTTCGGGGAATACCGGGGTGACCGCCACCGCCAG
Source organism: Mycobacterium heckeshornense (assembly GCF_016592155.1). Lineage (NCBI taxonomy): Bacteria > Bacillati > Actinomycetota > Actinomycetes > Mycobacteriales > Mycobacteriaceae > Mycobacterium > Mycobacterium heckeshornense. The sequence goes on along the minus strand of NZ_AP024237.1, from coordinate 4,895,439 downwards.
CGCGGGAAACATGTCGGTGAGCAGGTTCACCAACAGCAGTTGACGCGTCCCGACCGGTGCGCGTCCGGCACCGAATGCGGTGCCGATGATGGTGAAGATCACCTCTCCCACGTTGCCGCCCACCAGAATGGTCAGCGCATCACGCACGCCACTCCACATGCCGCGGCCCTCCACCAACGCGTCGACCAGGACGCCGAGGTCGTCGTCGGTCAGCACGATGTCGGCCGACCCGCGAGCGGCCGACGAACCGCGGCCGCTCACCCCGATGCCCACATCGGCCAGCCGGATCGCGGCGGCGTCGTTGGCGCCGTCGCCGACCATCGCGATCACCTGCTCGCAACGGCGCAGCGCCGCGACGATCTGTACCTTCTGTTCCGGGCTGACGCGGGCGAAAACCTGGACCTCGGAAGCGAGTCTGGCGCAGGCGTCCTCGTCGAGCCCGGTGAGCTCGGCTCCGGTAACCACCCGCACGTCGGCCGGCAGCCCTAACTGATGGGCGATGGCCCGGGCCGTGACGGGGTGGTCCCCGGTGATCAGCACGACGCGTCGCCCGGCATTCTGGAGCGCTTCGATCAGCGGCCGGGCCGACGGTCGGGCGGTGTCTGCCAGACCGACATAGCCGAGCAGGTCCAGATCCTGTGCGGCGGCTTCGACGGCGTCGGCGTCGGTGTCGGACTCGTCGGCGGTCTCGCCGTCCCACCGGCGCCGCGCCACCGCCAGCACCCGCAAGCCGCGCTCGGCGAGGCCGTACACCACCGACTCGGCATGCTCGCGCTCGGCATCGGGATCGGCAAACCGGCAGCGCGGCAGAATCTGCTCGGGTGCGCCCTTGAGCACCAGCATCGGTTCCTGCGGCTCATCGCTGAACGCGCCGATCGTGGCTGAGAACCCACGACTGGATTCGAACGGAACCTCCGCGATCACCGTCCAGTCCGAATCAGCTTGGGCATCAAGCGAACTCGCAGCGGAGATGATCGCTTCATCGGTGGCATGTGCGTGTCCATGCTGATCCTCCGGCTCCGGGCAGGCCCGCGCGGCGGCGAGCAGCACCTCGGCGGCCGGCGCATCGGCCAAGTCGGGAAATGCCTGCGCCGGGTCGGTGGACGCCGGCACGGCACACACCACGTGCAGGCGGTTCTCGGTCAGCGTGCCGGTCTTGTCGAAGCAGACGGTTTCGACGCGGCCCAGCGCTTCGATGGTGCGCGGCGCGCGGACCAGCACCCCGCGGCGCGACAACCGGCGCGCGGCGGCCAGCTGGGCGACCGATGCCACCAACGGTAGTCCTTCGGGCACCGCGGCCACGGCGATGGCAATGCCGTCGGCGACCGCCTGACGCAGCGAAGCCCGGCGCAGCAACGCCAGGCCGCTCACCGCCACGCCGCCGGCGAGCGTCAGCGGAAGCACCTTGCTGGTCAGCTCCCGCAATCGGGCCTGCACTCCCCCTGCCGGTTCGACATCGGAGACCGCCGAGATCGCCCGTTGGGCCGCGGTGGCCGACCCAGTGGCGACGACGATGGCGCGCGCGTGCCCGGCGACGATGGTGCTGCCCTCGAACAGCATGCTGGCCCGGTCGGGATCGTCGGCGGCGACCGGCTCTACCTGCTTGTCGACCGGCAGCGACTCGCCGGTGAGCAGGGATTCGTCGACCTCGAGATCCTCGGCGACCAGCAGCCGCGCATCCGCGGGCACGACGTCCGGAGCGGCCAGGTCGATGATGTCGCCGGGGCGCAGCGCGCTGGCCGGCACCGTGACCATCCGTTCGGTACGCCGGGCTTCGTCTAACCGCCGCCGGGTGGTTGCCATCACCGGGACGACGACACGGCGCGTGAAGCGCTCTTGTTCGGCGAACAGCTCGGCGGCCGCACGTTCCGCGCGCAGCCGCTGCACCCCGCCGACGAGCGCGTTGGCGGTCATCACGCCGGCAACCAGCAGGGCATCGATATTGCTGCCCACAACGGCTGACGCCGCGGCCCCCACCGCCAAAATCGGGGTCAGCGGGTCCCGAAGCTCGGCCCGGGTCGCCGCCAGCAGCCGGCCGGCAGCACGGGCCGGCTCGCGCAGCGGCGCCAGCGGCGGACTGTCGGACAGATCGGTGAGGAAGCGTTGCCAGGACGACACGCCCGGCTCGGCAGCCAGCGGGCGTCTCCTTCCGGCCAGCCGCGAGTAAACGATCTCGGGATCGAGGGCATGCCACGCGGTCAGCGGTTGCGGGGTGGGCTCGGGTAGCCGCAACACTTTCCGGGCCGACCAGGCGCCCGAAATCAGCGCCGTGGCCGCGGCCGCGTTCACCGGGCTGAGCCAACGTCGTATGGTCACGGGATTGGCTTGCTTGGGCTCGCCGGTGACGGCGATCAGTCCGGCCAGCGTGCTGCCGCCCTGAGCGAGATGCACACCGGTTTCACTGACTCGCCGCGCGGCCGGCAACGCCGACAGGATGCGCACCGCCGCGGCAAGGTCGGTGCCGGTGATGATGTCAGCGGTCCACGGGGTGGCCGCTTTCGGATCATCGAGTGCGACCCCGACGTCGGCGACGGCCAGCGCCGCCAGTGTGTCGGTGGACGCGAAATCCGGGTGCAGCGCGGTGATCAGCAACACCGGCCCGCGGTCGGCCCGCAGGTCGCGGACCAGCTTCAGCAGCGGCGTGCCGGCCGGGTGGGCGACCGCGGCGCTGGCCGCCAGATCGTCGGTGCCGGCGACATGCCGCAACACCACTCGGGCACCGGTGCGATGTGCGGTTTGCAGCAGCGGGATGGCGAACGGATCGACCTCCCAGCCCACCTCGACGCTGCCCACGTGCTTGCCGTCGACCACCAGCTCGGCGCGCTCCAGCCCCTCGGCCGGCGTGGCCGCCGGCCCCTGCGGCGGTAGCCATCGCAGCCGCGCGCCGATGGCCGGCAGCTCGTCGGGATCGGGTTCCGGGGCCTGTTCGCCGTGCAGCAGCGCGTCGGCGACTTCGTACACCCGGTCGTCGTCCCAGCCGGGGGCGCCGCCTGTGGCTCGCAGCACCGCCCGCGCGTCGCCGCGCAGTGCCGCGCCGTCGATGACAATGACCTCGATGCGGTCCAGGCGGCGCAGAGCGCCGCGGTCGAGCACCAGTTGGCCGGCGTCGGCCAGTCCGCGGCCCAACACCGCCGCGAACGCCTCCCGGCCGTAGACCGCTGCCTTGGGTATCGCGGCCAGGATCGCGTCGGCGACAGCCTCGGGCCCGCCGCCGGCCAGCAAGGTGCCCGCGGCGGCGACCAGGGAGCCGTTGGCCGCCTGACCCAGGTACTGCTCGACCGGACCGGGCATCGCCCCCTTGGCGGTGTCGATGGCGGCGTCGACGGCTCCGTCGACCACCACGTGCGAAGGTTCACTTTCGGCCTGCGGGGACCCCGATGCCTGCGGTCCTGCACCGTTCGACGAGATGACGGGAACCACCGGGGCTTGCGGACGCCGCGGTGACGCCATCTCGGGCTCACGCTGCCCCCAGGTCCGGCGATGAGCCGCGGCTTCGGCGATCTGAAAGCCCCGCTGCGCCAGGTCCAGCACCGGTGTGCCGAAAGACTGTGCAAGCGCATGCACCGCCGCGGTTGAGGCGCTGAGCGCCAACTCGGTGCTCACCCGGCCCAGCCGCGACTCCAGCACCGACCGCACCCGCGGTTGGTTGAGGACGGCGACGGCGGCGCGCGCGGTTCGCGGCGCGGCCGGCAACCGGCTCAGCCAGCCGGCGACCGCGGCACCGACGGCCACCACGTCGAGGGCCGCAGCGGTGAGCGGCACCAGCATCGCCGCCGGATCTCCGGGGTCGGCGAACGGAGCTATCCGGGGTGCTGGCTCGTGGTCAATCGCCTCGGCTGCCAGCGATGTCACCGCCTCACGCACCGCATCCGTCATCGTGTCGCCGTCGACGGACCCCGCATGCTCGACCACCAGCCGACCCAGCGCCCGCTCGACGTGGGCCGACGACACGCCCGGAACCTTGCGGGCCGCGTGCTCGACCGCGGCCGCATGCTGATGCCAGCGCGGAAAAGGCAGCAGCGGATCCAGGTCGACGTGCAGGCGCCGGTCGGTGTGCCAGCACACCGCCGGTGCGGCCGCGCGATGGGAATTGCCCGTCGTGCCGAGCACGCGTTCGGCCGATCGCACGACCGGGGCGGTCAGCAACTGCGCCGCACCCACAGCACCGGCCGCGCTTTGCACACCGACCCGCGCCACCCGCGCCGCACTATCGGCCATGCCACCGACGACGGCGGCCACACCCGGAACCCTCATCGCGTTACCCTTCACGTCTGCCGCGGCCAAGACATACGACTATTACCTAACACTGCCCGCAAAGTTCCCTGGTGAACTGCATGGCGGCGAACGGCTCGGCATCGAGGAACACCCGGATGGCGTTTCCCGCGGCGCCGACCGGAGCCGCCCCGTCCGGGGAACAGCGATACACCGTCACGCAGCGATCCGGGCTGAGCGCATGTGCGCTCGACGACAGGGTCGACCGGCCCCTACCGGTGGCCTGGGTGCGGCAGCCATGACGAGTATCAGGCCGCGCATGAGCGACGGGGCTAACCGCCGGCGCGGCCACCGTCAACCCGTGGCACCCCGCCGGGCTGCTTGATGAACACGCTCACGTACGAGATCAAGCCATCGTCGTCTTGCTCGAACACGAGGCACTCCGGGTATTCGGTTGGCACACCGTCTATCTCGAACGTCTCTGTCAGCTCGACAAACGAAAGGCGTTGGGAGGCACGGGAAATCCGACGCACATGCAACCGGTAGCCGTGCAGTCCGGAGAAAACACTGCGCAAGAAGCCGATATAGGATTCTTTGCCTTGGACGACGTCGCAGAACGGGCCGTCCCGGACCAGGCCCTGGTCCGCGATGGTGGTGGCCAGACCATCCCAATCCTGGCTGCCCAGGCATGCCAGATAACGTTCCACCACACCGTCGCTGCCTCGGCTCACGTCATCCACGTCGCCCTCCTGGCTTGGTGTGCAACGTTAGCTCTTGACCCCGACGGTGAGCAGATCGGACAGGATCTTCATCCACACGGGTCGGCGGATGCGGTGCTGTTCGGTGACCGTGAAGCCGGCGTCTTCGAACAGTGCGCGCATCTCGGCCGGCGACGGGTGATGCGCCGGTTTCCACCGGCTGGCCGGTGGGGCCTGTAGGCGAGGTTGACGCGCGCTGAGCGCCGTGACCGCCACCAGCCCGCCGGGTGCCAGCACGCGGTGGAACTCGCGCAGCGCCGCCGGCTGGTCGAAGAAGTGGAACGCCGACGTCGTCACTACGGCATCGAGCGCGTCGTCGTCGAACGGAAGATGCTCGGCCGGGCCCTTGAGCCACTGGACCCGATCCGACCGCGCCCGGGCCTGGGCCAGCATCCCGTCGGACATATCGACCCCGTACACCTCGTCGGGTTCGAGTTCACGCTGAATTCGGTCAGCTAAAACACCTGTGCCGCAAGCAATATCCGCTATCCGGCTAGATGCATGGGTACGCAGTTGCTCGATTACCTCGTCTTGGGCCGGGCGATAGACCCAGCGTTGGAGAATCGGGAAGTTGTAGGCGGGGGCCGCAAAACTCCAGAACCGGGTAACCGTGTCATTGAAGCCGCGTCGTCGAGCTGCTTCCATGGGTGCAGCCTAACCATCGGCAGCGCGCCCGACCTGCCCGGCCCACGCCAGCAGTTGCCGCCACAGGAGGTGGCGCGTTGACGCCATGTTGTGGCAGTGTGCGCTGCCGGCCACGACCAGGGTGGTGATATGGGGACTGCGACGGTAGAACCGCGGCTCGGCGCGCGGCTCCGGTGAGACGTCGACTGCACCGTAGCCGAGCAGAACCGGTACTTCGATCAGCGCCGCCTCGTCAGCGACGATGCCGGGTATTGCTGCCGCAGAAAAACAGCGCGGCACAACGGACTTCGTGGTCGCGGTGTCGGCCTCGACCACCGCGGGCGGCACGTCCGCGAGATGGAACCAGCTGTGCAACCAATCACGCGAGGCTTCCAGGTACGGTTCGGGGATCATGCCGGCGAATTGCTCGGCCAGCTTTTTGCGGCCCTGGGCGGTGGCGGCCGCGGCGATGAAGTCCGGATCGAGGTTCAGCGGGGCGACGTGCTGGTTGGTGCAGCCGAGAAGGGCCAGGGCGGCGTAGCAGCGGGATGCGGCCTGCTGCAGGATGGCGAGATAGCCACCCAAGGAGTGCGCGATGGCGATGGGCGCCGTTGTGCTACCGATGATTTCAGGCAGCGCGGCCACCGCGCAGGACAATGCGGCGGCGATGTCGTCGAGGCTGATGTCACGCGCTGGCCTGGTGCTCTCGCCGGTACCCAGCGGATCGATCGCCACCACGGCGTAGCCGCGCTCCGCGGCGTACGCGGCGAAGTTGTATCCGTAGTGGCCGGGCACGTCCAGATGCCAGTAGGCGCGGTTGTACGTCCCGCCGGGCAGGCACACCAGCACGATCGGATCCGCCGCCGCGGCGGGATAGTAGGTGGCGGCCAGCGACGCCGGCTCGCCGACCGCTTCGGTCACGTCGAGCCACACGCTGCACGTTCTCCTCTGCCGGTCGCCGCCAAATCTTAGCCACCGGGGCGGCCGCGCCGCCGACCGGCGTCGGCGGCGCAAACCGACTGCCGAACCGGCGCCGTCGCGGGATGCTATCTGACATGGCGACCAACACCGATCGCTATCGCGCGGCGCGTGACAGCGCACTCGCCGGCGACTTGACGTGGCCGCGCATCACCGGTTTTTTCAACTGGGCCACCGACTGGTTCGACGTCATCGCGCGCGGCAACGATCGCACCGCGCTGTGGATTGTCGACGACGCCGGCGGCGACCAACGGCTGAGCTTCGCCGACATGGCCGATCGCTCGGATCGGGTCGCGGCATGGCTGCACCAGCTGGGCGTGGGCAAGGGCGATCGGGTTCTGCTAATGCTGGGCAACCAGGTCGAACTGTGGGAGTCGATGCTGGCCGTCGCCAAACTCGGCGCCGTCCTCATGCCGACCACCGCCGCGCTGGGGCCCGCCGACCTGGCCGACCGCATCAGCCGCGGGCGTGCCGGATTCGTCATCGCCAACACGGCCGACACGGCCAAGTTCACCACGATCCCGGGTGACTACCGGCGCATCGCGGTGGGCGCCCCAGTCGATGGGTGGTACTGCTATGCCGACACCGCCGACATCGCTGGCACCGCTCCCGTTTCGGCTCGAACCACCGTCGAGGATCCGATGCTGATCTATTTCACCTCGGGGACAACCAGCACACCCAAACTCGTGCAGCATTCTCAGATCAGCTACCCGGTAGGGCATCTGTCGACGATGGCCTGGATCGGTGTGCGGCCCGGCGATGTGCACTTGGCGATCAGCTCCCCGGGTTGGGCCAAGCATGCCTGGAGTTGCCTTTTCGCACCGTGGATCGCCGAGGCGACGATCTTCGTCTACAACTACCGTCGGTTTGACGCGGTCGCCTTGCTGGACCAGATTCGTCGCGCCGGGGTGACGACGTTCTGCGCACCACCGACCGTGTGGCGCATGCTCATTCAGGCCGACCTCGGTGACAAACCGGAACAGCTGCGCGAAATCGTAGCCGCCGGTGAGCCGCTCAACGCCAATGTCATCGCCGAAGTCGCACGAGCATGGGGGCTGACCATCCGCGATGGCTACGGGCAGACGGAAACCACGCTGCTGATCGGCAACCTACCCGGCCGGCCGGTCAAGCCCGGCTCCATGGGCGCGCCGCTGCCCGGAGTGCCCGTGGTATTGGTCGACCCGGCCACCGGGCAACCTGGCGACGAGGGCGAAATCTGTCTTGACCTCGGCGCTCGCCCGGTCAACCTGATGACCGGCTACCCCGACGACGGCCAACGGCCAACCGCGGGCCGCTACTACCGCACCGGTGATGTCGCGCGCCGCGACGCCGACGGCGACATCACCTACGTCGGCCGCAGCGACGACGTGTTCAAGTCCTCGGACTACAAGGTGTCGCCGTTCGAACTGGAAAGCGTTCTCGTCGAGCATCCCGCGGTTGTTGAGGCGGCCGTGGTGCCGCAGCCTGACCGCACGCGGCTGTCGATTCCTAAGGCCTACATCTCGCTGGCCACCGACTGGAAACCCAACGCCGACACCGCGCGAGCGATCATGGAATACGTGCGCGACCGCGTCCCGCCGTATCTAAGGGTCCGGTGCGTCGAGTTTTCCGAACTGCCGAAGACGATTTCGGGCAAAATCCGCCGGGTGGAACTGCGTCGCCGCGAAGAGACCGCACACCGGGCCGGAACACCGATCACCACGGAATACCGCTACGAGAATGTGGTGGGCTAGGTGATGCGGTCCTACGACACCGGACCAACTGCGCCACCGATTCTCGAGGAGACGGTCGGAGCGAACTTCGAACGCACGGTCGCCGCCAACCCGGATGCCGAGGCGCTGGTCGATGTGACCGCCGACCGGCGGTGGACCTACGGCCAACTGAATACCGAGGTCGATTTAATTGCAAGGGGTTTGATATCGCTCGGGATAGCGAAAGGTGAACGCGTGGCCATCTGGGCGCCGAACTGCGCCCGATGGACCATCGTGCAGTATGCGACCGCGAAAATCGGCGCGGTCCTGGTCACCGTCAACCCTGCCTACCGCACACACGAACTCGCTTATGTGCTCAATCAGTCCGGCGTACGCACGCTGATCGCCGTGACGAAGTTCAAGACCTCGGACTACCGCAGCATGATCTCCGAGGTGAGTCCTGGCTGCGCAGAGCTCAAAGACGTGGTCTTCCTCGACAACGACGACTTCGACACTCTACGCGACTGCGGGAAATCGATCCCGGAGCGCGAGCTGACGGCGCGCTCGGCAGCGTTAGCCAACACCGACCCGGTCAACGTCCAGTACACCTCGGGAACCACCGGATTCCCCAAGGGGGCCACGCTGTCGCATCGCAACATCCTCAACAACGGCTTTTTCGTCACTGAATTGCTCAATCTGAACCGAGATGACCGGCTATGCATCCCGGTGCCCTTCTACCACTGCTTCGGCATGGTGATGGGCAACCTCGGCTGCACCACGCACGGGGCCACCATGGTCATCCCCGCACTCACGTTCGACGCCGGGTCGACATTGGCCGCGATCGAAACCGAACGCTGCACCGGCGTTTACGGTGTGCCGACCATGTTCATCGCGATGCTCAACCATCCCGATATCGCCCGCACCGACCTGTCGTCGCTGCGCACGGGGATCATGGCCGGGTCGGTGTGCCCGGTGGAGGTCATGAGGCGCTGCATCAGCGAGATGAACATGACACCGGCCATTGCATACGGCATGACCGAGACGTCGCCGGTGTCGTGCCAGACGCGCAGCGACGACGACCTTGAGCGGCGCATCTCAACCGTCGGGCGTGCTCACCCATGTGGAAATCAAGATCGTCGATCCGGGCAGTGGCGACATCGTCGAGCGGGGTCAACCCGGCGAGTTGTGTATCCGCGGCTACTCGGTGATGCTGGGGTACTGGCGCGACGAGCAGCAGACTCAGCAGGTCATCGACGCCCAGGGCTGGATGCACAGCGGAGATCTCGCGGTCATGCGCGACGACGGGTACTGCACGATCGTCGGACGGCGCAAGGACGTGATCATCCGCGGCGGGGCGAACATTTATCCGCGCGAGATCGAAGAATTCCTCTATGCCCATCCCGACGTCGAAGAAGCACAGGTGGTCGGGGTCCCGGACGAGAAGTACGGCGAAGAGGTGTGCGCCTGGATCCGGATGAAGCCGGGCCGGCCGCCGCTTGACGCAGATGCCGTGCGCGCTTTCGCCGCCGGCAAGCTGGCGCACTACAAAATTCCGCGCTACGTCCGTGTTGTCGACGAGTTCCCGGTGACGGTCACCGGTAAGGTGCGCAAGGTCGAGATGCGGGAACAAAGCGCCAGGCTCTTGCAGGCAGGCGCGCTGAAAGACGAGGCGGGACAGGAACGATTCTGCGATCGGCCGGTCAGCCAACGGCTTCCGCCCATTGAGGGCGGAAGCAGGGGTTGATCGCGCACGTCTTGCGCCGAGACAGATGCGACGCTCCTGACTTCTGGCCGGCGAACGGGGGCTGGGAAAGGACACGGTTATGGCGAAAAGCGAATTCACGATGGATGTAGAACCGCTCAACGGTGTGACGATCGCCCGATTCGACCATCCGCCGGTAAACGCTCTTGACCTCGCGTTGGTCGACGACGTGGTTGCGACAATGCGCAACATCGAAGGCCCGGTTGTGATAACCGGCGCGGGCAAGTGCTTTTCGGCCGGTGTCGACCTGCGCGCAATCCTCGACGGAGGACGCGAGTACACCGACCGCTTCATCACGGCGCTGTCGTCGGCTTTCCTCGCGGTCTTTGACCATCCCGCACCGGTGGTCGCTGCGATCAACGGACACGCCATTGCGGGTGGGTGCGTCTTCGCGATGGCCGCAGACGTCCGAGTGATGTCCGCCGGCACCATTGGCCTGACCGAACTTGCGGTGGGTGTGCCGTTCCCGGTAAGCGCCCTCGAGATATGTCGCTACGCGATGGGCGCCTCCGTCGCCCGTGCAACATTGCAGGGCAGGACGCTTGACGTGCAGGCAGCCTCGGCGCGGGGATGGATCGACGAGGTGGCCGGGCGGGAGGAGCTGATTTCACACGCGGTTGCGATCGCGCGGGCACTCGGCGAGCACTCGCCGAGTGCGTACGCGGCCACCAAGGACCAGCTGCATCGTCCCGTTCATGCTGCGATCGATGCTGGCGCGGACATGGATGCACAGGCGAGGACATCCTGGCTGGCGGACGAAACACGTGGCCGCATTGCCGCTTTCGTCGACACACTTGCACGCGACCGTCGATGAACTGGTGCCTCAGAAAAACTGAACATACGCTGTCGCAAGAGGTTCCGGCGGCGCCAAGTCAGGTGCGGGCTTTCTATGCAGACTTGCAGAACATAAGGCTCGTGCATCCGCTGATAGTCGCCATTCGTCCGCAGGCACGGCTCGAAACCACAGACGGGTACACCCAGGCTTACCGCATAACTGATCGAATCCCATTGGGGAAGATGGTAGTTCGCATCAGCTACCGGGCCAGGATCCACGTGCCGACACATGGCGAAGTGATCACCGAGGCGCGGCAATTCCCCGGCGTCCGGCTGCACGGAACCGTGGCATTCGAACGGTTCGACGCTGGCACCCGGGTCGTCGAGCGGTTATGCATCACGGCTCCGCGTCCGCTGGCCAGGCTCACTATCCGCCAAGCGCTCGACGCGCACGTCGCGATGCTGTCGGCCATCTGCCGGCACTTCCAATCACCGCCATGATTGCCTGCGTCACACCAACTGGCGGCGCAGTTCACGTTTGAGCACTTTGCCGTAGCTGTTCTTCGGTAACTCCTCGACGATCACGTACCGCTTGGGACGCTTGAACCGGGCGATGCGCTGCAGCAAATGCGCGTCCAGGTCCTCGGGTTTGGTTGCCCCCACGATGAATGCGACCACGATCTCGCCCCACTCGGCGTCAGGGACCCCGACCACGCACGCTTCTGACACGCCCGGGTGCTCGAGCAGCGCTTCCTCCACTTCCCGGGGATAGATGTTGCTGCCCCCGCTGATCACGACGTCTTTGCTGCGGTCACGCAGCGTCAGGTAGCCGCGCTCATCGATGCAACCGACGTCACCGGTGTGCAGCCATCCATGCTGCAGCGTCTCACGGGTAGCCGCCGGGTCATTCCAATATCCGCACATGACAACGTCGCCGCGGCAGACGATCTCACCGATTTCGCCGGTGGCGGCCCGGGTACCGTCATCGCGGAGCACCGCGACTTCCACACCCGAGCGCGGATAGCCGACCGAACCCAGGATCGTGTCGTCGGCCGTCTCGTGGTCGACGCGGCGCAGGGCAGTGATGGTCATCGGGGCCTCGCCCTGGCCATAGATTTGCGCGAATATCGGACCGAATGCGGCCAGTGCCTTCTTGATGTTCTGCAAGTACATCGGGCCACCGCCATAGATGATCGTCCGCAGTTGCCGCGGGCGTTCGCGGCCGGTCTCGACGAGGCGCTGCACCATCGTCGGCGCCAAGAAGGCGCTGCAGCCGGGATGGTGGTCACACAGGTCGAGGAACTCGCCGGGTTCGAATCTGCAGGACGCCGGAACCACCTGGCGGGCACCGCGCAACACATAGGCGGGGATGTAGAGTCCGGAGCCGTGTGACATCGGCGCGGCATGCACCAGGCTGCATCCTTCGTCGGGTGCGTCGATGTCGGCGAGGTGGGCGAGTGTCATCGCCATCAGGTTGCGGTGCGTGAGCATGGCGCCCTTGGGCCGGCCGGTGGTTCCGCTGGTGTAGAACAGCCAGGCCAGCGCCGAAGGATCGGTGCACGGTGGCGTGGCGGGGCTGACGGCGAGGCGCTCTGAATACCCTTGTCCGCCAATCGTTTCGATAGGATACGCAGCACCCGCAGAAAAGCCGGCGGCAATCTCCACGGATGCGAAAACCTGTGCAACACCGGCATCGTCGAAAATCTGTGTCATCTCTCGCGGATGCAGTTTGTAATTGATCGGGACCGCGATACATTCGGCCGCCCAGATGGCAAACAGAAGTTCGACGATCTCCGGGCGGTTCTCGCTGGCAACCCCGATCCGCGCGCCCGCCGGGCAGGTCTGGCGGATGGAGCCGGCCAATCGCAGCGAGCGATCCCGTAACTGGTCCCAGGTGCAAAACAGGCGCTCGCCGTGGTACACGGCGCCGCGCTCGGAAAAGCGATGCGCGGCCTGTCCAAGCAGTGTGAACAGGTTCATCGGGCCGACCACTGCGACGCCAGCGCAAAGTCAGAAAGGTATTTAGTGGAACTCCAGCCGCCGTCGACGACGATCGTTTGCCCGTTGATGAAACTTCCTCCGGGCGAGCACAAAAACGCCACGGTGCTCGCCACGTCGTCGACCGTGCCTAGCCGCTGATGCGGGGTCATCTCGACGTTAAGCCGGCGGAAACGCTCGTCCCGCAGTCGGGGTGCGGTCATCGGCGTCTCGATCACGCCGGGCGCCACGGCGTTACACCGGATGCCACGTGAACCGTATTGACAGGCGATGTGAGTGGTCAGGGCCGTCAGTCCGCCCTTGGCCGCGGAGTAGGCACCACCGCGCAACCCCCCCACCACGGCGAACGTCGACGTGATATTGATGATCGCGGAGCCAGGCTGCATGTGCGGCAACACATCCCGCGCCAACCGAAACGGTGCCCGCAGCATCAAGCCGAGGAAGTGGTCCAGGGTTTCGTCGTCGGTTTCGTGCAGCGGCTTTGGGCTGCCGACTCCCGCATTGTTGATCAGGAAGTCGACATGACCCCACCGTGCGACGGCGGCGTCGACAATGCGTCGCGGCGCGTCGGCGGCGGTGAGATCCACGGCCAGGGTGGCGACACGGTCGCGATCACCGATAGCCGTCTCGAGATCGTTGAGGCGACCATAATCCCGACCGGTCCCCAGCACGGTCATCCCCGCCTCGGCAAGTTTTGTCGCGCAAGCAAAGCCGATAGCACCGCTTGCGCCGGTGACGATCGCTACCTGCATATCATCTGTCCGCCTTCATGAGCACCCCTTTGATCTGATGTTTCAACACCTTTCCTGCGTCGTTTTTCGGCAATGCGGTCCAGATCACCACCTGCTCAGGCGCTTTGAACTTGGCCACACCGTGTGCTTGCAGGAAGTCACGCACGCTGGCGACGTCGGGAGCAGGCACGGTGGCGGGCACGATCACCGCGCAGGCCCGCTCACCGGTCGACGCGTCGGGCAGGCCGACGATAGCGATCTCGGCGACACCGGGGTGCCCGATGAGAATATCCTCGATCTCTTTCGGCGAAATGTTCTCGCCCTTGCGGATGATGACGTCCTTGGCGCGGCCGGTGACGATCAGGTACTCGTCGTCGACCCAGCGGCCGAGGTCTCCGGTACGGAAATACCCGTCGGCATCGAACGAGTCAACTTCGTCCTCGGGATGCAGATAGCCGACCAGCATCTGGGGTGCGCGGGCGAGGATCTCGCCATCGCCTGTCGATGCGCCGTCGCGGGCGGCGATCTTGACCTCAGCGAAGCCGAGACGCCCGTCGGTGTCGGCGGCGCGGTCCGGGTCGTTTGGCGCGCCGATCGTGGTGACCGGGACCTCGGTCGAGCCGTAGACCCGGGTGACGACGGCTCGCTCGAAGTAGCCGGCGGCACTGCGGATCAACGAGGGCGGCACCGACGCGCCGCCGCAGACGAACAGTTTCAGGTCGGGAAGCCGGGTACCGGCCCGCCGCGCCGCGTCGAGCAGCTGTTCCAGAAACGGTGTGGCCCCGGCGACATGGGTGCAGCGCTCGGCTCGCATGAGTCCTACGGCAACATCGGCGTCCCACCGGTCCATCAGCACGGCGGCCGTTCCGAGCAGAAGCGGACATTCGAACGCATAGATCGACCCGCCGATGTGGGCGATCGGGGACGGAACCAGGAACCGGTCGCCCGGCTCGACCAGCCAGTGCTCCCGGATCTGGCAGATCAGCGCGTGAAGTGAATTATGGCTGTGCAGCACGCCTTTCGGCCGTCCCGTGGTACCCGATGTGTAGAGCATCATTCGCACAGCGTCGGCGTCAACCGCCGGCCATTCATACGCCGGCGGCCGCTCCTCGATCAGGGATCGGTAACCAGTGTGACCGCCGGGATCACCGCGCAAGACGACAACCTCGGGGCGAGTGTCTAACTCGGCTAAGACCCTGCTGAGCATGGACGCGTAGTCATGGCGGCCGAAACGCGACGGCACAAACACCATGCGGCTATCCGCATCAGTGAGGATGAACCGCAGCTCGCGATCCCGCAGCGACGGCAGGATCGGGTTCACCACCATCCCGGCCAGCGTGGCCGCGAGGTAGATGACCACGGCTTCATGCCAATTGGGCAGCATGAACGACACCACGCTGCCCGTCGGCAGGCGCGCCAGCAGTGCCTGGGCGAGCGCTGTCGCCTGTTCGAGAAGGGACCGGCAGTCCAGCCGGTGATCGCCGTCGACTACCGCCACGCGCTGCGGAGTCCGTCGGGCGGCTTCATGCAGCGCGTCGGCCAGCGTGCTTTTGACCCACCACCCGCGGGCGTAAGCGTCAGCTGCGGTGTGCTCGTCGAAGCGGACTTTCACCGGCGGCTTAGTCTCGGACCCGGCGCATGGTCATCGAGTGCCGGAACCGCGAGGACGGATGCGTGTTGATCGTCACCTGGGCGACCTCTCCATCTGACGTCTGATAGGTGCGGCGGATTTCCAGCCCCGCGGTTCCCGGCTCGACCCTGAGGCCGCCGGCCAACTCGCGGGAGAGCACCACTGCGCCGATCTCCTGATGGACCTCGACGATACTCACCCCGAACAGGTCCTCGATCAGCGGGAAAGCTGGCCCGGTGCGGCGTTGCAGCAGCCTGCCGACCGCGGCGAAGGCGCGGTTGATGTAGTACTCGGTGCGGCAAATCGGTGCCGAGTTTTCCCCGGCCTGCCGGTACCCGCGGACGGCCAGCCACTGAGTGCCCACCGGCAGGCCGCTGCGCTCGGCGAGATTGTCGTCGACGGTCACCATGGCGGTCGAGTCGATGGCGAAGTGGGTGCCGGTCGCGAAGGCGAGTAGGTCATTGATTGACTTCACGTCCTGGGCATAAGAATTCGAGGCCGGCCGGGGAACGACGAGTGTTCCCGCCCGGGGCCGCGACACGACGAGGTTGTCTTCCCTGAGCCGGCGCAGCGCTTCCCGCACGGTATAGCGGCTGACGCTAAACCGCTGGCACAGTTCGTGTTCGGTGGGCAGCTGCGAGCCCACCGGATAGACTCCGTCGACGATCTCCTTGCGCAGCGTGCGCGCTACCTGAAGGTAGCGATGATCGGTGGGGCTGACGGTCATCGACGGTCCCCGGCGGCTACTGGTCGTAACGCGAGGACGCTGCCGTCCGCGTCGGCGGAGACGAATAGGGTGCCGTCCGGTGCGGCCGCGATACCAGCGAACGGGCCCTGGGGGCCGGAGAACGGCGGCAAGCCCTTGAGTGGTTTAGGCATCACACCTGGCGGGGCGCCGACCGGCAAGCCGGCGGCAATCGTGCGCCGCGCCCTGGTGTCCAGATCGAACTCGACCAGCTCCTTAGCGTCGGCGTCGACGACATATAGCCGCTGGCCGACTACGGCAATGCCTTGGGGGCGGCACAATTCGTCAACCACCGGCTCTGGGTGTGAGCCTGTCAACCGGACTACCCGCCCGGCGCCGGATTCGGCGACCAGCGCTGAGCCGTCGGCGGCGATCGCCACGCCCACCGGGTCGCACAGCCCGCACGCCAGCGTCTCGACGCCGCCGGTGCGCAGCAGCAGGACTCGCCCGGTGCCCAGCTCGGCGAACACCACACCAGAGGACGCGACGGCCACACCGTAGAGCTGGTCGAATCCGTCTGCCAGCACCTGGCTTTCGCTGGCCGACGGCCGGTAGCGGGCAACCTGACCACCCGACGTGGTCACCACGAACTGCCCGGCGTCGACTGACGCCACACCACGCATAAACCCGGGGTAGCCGGGGGAGAACAGCATTGCGACGGTCCGCAACTTCGCACCGGGATCGAGCACATAAAAGACGGTGCCGTCGGCAATGTAGAGGTGCCCGTCGTGGCCGATCGCCAGATCCAGCGGCCAGTTCAGGCCGCCCGGCAACACCGTGGCGGTCTCGCCTCCGGGCCGAATCTCGGTGAGCTCGCCGGTGAAGTTGGATACCAAAAGCCGGTCACCGGCGAAGGTGAGGTTGTCCAGCCCGGGGCTGAGCGTAGCCAGGATGCTTCGCTCGCCGCTGCGGGGATCGATACGCAACACCTGTCCGCTAGCCACCTGGGTGGAGACGATGTAACCCTCCGAATCGAACTTCACCGCATCCGGCACGCCGAGATCGGCTGCGACGCAGTGGGGTTCACCGCCATCCAAATCGACACGCCAGATCTCGTTGGTACCCATCACCGGGAAGTACAGCAGGCCGTCCGGACCGACTTCCATCGCGTTGGGCAGCGGCACATTGTCTAGCAGCACGCGGGGCTCACCGCCGCCGAGGTCCATTTCGAGGATGCGCCCACCGACGCGGCACTCACTGATGAACAGCCGTCCCTGGTGAAATGTAATACCGTTGGCGGCGGGGACATCATCGCGCAGCACCCGCGGCCGCTTCCCGGGCTCCAGCACGCTCACCCTGCCATCCATGACCTCGGTGGCGTACAGGTTGCCGGCGGGGTCAAACGCAACGTCGTCGGGTGCGACGATGTCACCGCCCTTGGCGCTCACGGTGTCCAACTGTCCGGTTCGCAGATCCAGCGCGCTGATCTGACTGCCCGTCACCTGCGCGATATAGATCCATCCATCCGGACCGATGCGCAGGCCGTTGGCGCCGAAGAGCCTGCTGGGCGCGGTGAGCCGCTCGAGTTGCCACCCTTCGGCCACCTGCGGCGGGCTCACCGGGGTGTATCGGCCCGTTCCCGGCGACGTGGTCATGGCCTTACCGAACCCCCTTCGTCGCGTCGCAAACACTACCGTTGCGTCTGGTGCAGCTAGTCCAGACAACTATTCACGCATTGGCGCGACCCGCACTTGACGCGGTCTTAGCTTCAGCGGAATAGTGTTCTACTAAATGGAGAGTATCATATCTTGTCCGGACAAATATAGGTGGACGGTGATCGGTTGAGGCTGGACGGCCGCGTGGTGGTGGTGTCGGGCGCCGGTGGCGGCGGCATCGGCACCACGGTGACGTCGATGACCGCCCGGGCGGGGGCCACCGTGATCGCGGTGAGCCGATCCAAGGAGAACCTCGACGAGCACGTAACACCGCTGGCCCGCCAGGGTCTTCCGGTCATACCGGTGCCCGCCGACGCGTCGACCGACGAGGGCATCGAAACCGTCATCGACCGCGCGCGGGGCACCGCCGGCGAACTCTACGGGCTGGTCAACATCGCCGGCGGCGCGGCGCCGTCAACCTGGATGCCCGCCACCCGGGTGAGCCGAGGCGAGTGGCGGGACTTGTTCACCGCGAACCTCGAGACCGCGTTCTTCATGAGCCGGGCGGTGGCGGCGGAGCTGAAACAGCGCGGAAAGCCCGGCGCGATCGTGTCATTGTCCTCGATCAGCGGCATGAACACCGCACCGTTTCACATCGCCTATGGGACGGCCAAGGCGGCGGTGGCGGCGATGACGCGCACCATGGCCCTCGAGCTGGCGCTGGACAACATCCGGGTAAACGCGGTCGCGCCCGGGATCACCGCGACACCGGCCTCCGGTACGTATGTCGACGACGACCCGGAGCGTGACCGCCGCGCCATCGCGATGGGACGACGCGGACGCCCGGAGGAGATCGCCGGGGCCATCCTGTTTTTGTTGTCGGACCTTTCCAGTTACATCACCGGTCAGACCCTGCTGGTCGACGGCGGTCTCGACCTCAAGTGGTCTCACTTAGACGCGGACAACACGTCGTTGTTCCTCAAAGACGAGTCGTTCCGGGCGGCGCTAAGGAGCATGCAATGACCGACTCCAAAATCCAAGCAGCCGAAGAACTTTCCACACCGATGACGATCGGCGTCGATGCCTACCTTTCTGAGGACTACGCGCGCGCCGAACGTGACAAGCTGTGGCGCAAGGTGTGGCAGCAGGTTGGTCGGGTCGAAGACCTTCCCCAGGTGGGCAGCTACCTGACCTATGACATTCTCGATGACTCCGTCGTGGTGGTGCGTACCGGACCAGACACGTTGAAGGCTCACCATAATGTGTGCGTGCACCGCGGCCGACGGCTCATCGATGTCCCCGACGGCGCGAAAAGCGCTTGTGGCCGCAAGAAGTCGTTCGTCTGCGGATTCCACGGGTGGACATACGACCTGGAGGGCTCCTGCGTCCATGTGCCCGAGAAGCAAGACTGGCGTGGCGCGCTGACAGCCGAGAACACCCACCTGGCACCGGTCAACGTCGACACCTGGGGCGGCTGGGTATGGATCAACATGGACCCAAACTGCGAGCCGTTGCGTGATTACCTCGAGCCCGCCGCCACCATGCTCGACCCGTTCCAGTTGGACAAAATGCGTTGCAAGTGGCGCAAATGGCTGCATTTTGACTGCAATTGGAAAGTGGCCATGGAGGCGTTCAACGAGACCTACCATGTCGCGACGACACACCCGCAGTTCAACAAGTTCGGCAGCTTTCGCGGCTGGGCCAAGGCTCAGGGGCGGCACAGCAACATTGGGTATGACGCGCCGAAGGATCTGGAGAAAACCAAATCCAAGATAAGACTGGGCACCGGCGCCGATCCGCGCATCTCCACCGCGCAGATGCAGGTCTACACCCTGGAAGAAACCAACGCCACCACCACCAAGACATTGGTGGACGCCGCGCGCAGACTGGTCGACGAACTTCCGGAGGGCACCCCGGCAGACCAGGTGCTCGAGCATTGGCTGTCTTCGGCGCGCCGTGATGACGCTGCCCGCGGGGTGATCTGGCCCACCATCGACCCCGAACATCTGGCGGCCAGCGGCACAGCGTGGCAGATCTTTCCCAATTTCCAGATCGGTCAGGGCTTGACCACAGCGCTGTGTTACAGCGCCCGGCCCCACGGCTACGACCCGAACAAATGCATCTTCGAGGCCTCGTGCTACGAGCTTTACCCGGAAGGGCAGGAGCCACGCACGGAGTGGGAATACCTCCCGCCAAACGATCCCAGCTGGCGAACCGTGTTCCCGCAGGACTTTTCCAATATGGCCGCGGTGCAGCAGGGCATGAAATCGCTTGGTTTCAAAGGCACCAAACCCAACCCCTACATGGAACGCAGTACCGTCAACCTGCACTACCAGCTGTCCAAATACATGGGCATCGGCGAACCGCGCGAACTTTGAGGACAGCAGATGACCGCACCGGCGACGATGCAGAGGGTAGCGATGAGGAGGAGCTGCGCCAGATGACGACTCCCGATTGCGAGCAACCGACAAACACTCCCGACGACATCGACATCGATGCGCTGCGCGAGAAATACCGCCAGGAGCGTGAAAAACGTTTGCGGCCAGAGGGCTCTAAGCAGTATCTGGAACTGACCGGTGAGCTGGCCAAATTCTATGAGATCGACCCTTACACGGCGCCGCTGGTGCGTGATCCGATCCGTGAGGACATCTACGTCGCTGTTTTGGGAGGCGGCATCGCGGGCCTACTGGCCGGCGCCTACCTGAAGAAGGCCGGCGTGGAAGACGTGCACATCATCGAGATGGGCGGCGACTTCGGTGGGGTCTGGTATTGGAACCGTTTCCCCGGCATCCAATGTGACAACGATTCGTACTGCTACATGCCGCTGCTGGAGGAACTGGATTACATCCCGACCAAGAAGTACGCCGACGGCGCCGAGATTAGGGAGCATTGCCAGCGCATCGGAAAGCATTTCGGTCTCTATGACTCGGCAATCTTTTCGACCGAGGTCCGCGCGCTGCGGTGGGACGAGGCGATCAAGCGCTGGCGGATCAGCACCGACCGCGGCGACGACATCCGGGCCCGTTTCGTCGTCATGACAAACGGTTCCTTCAACCGGCCGAAACTGCCCGGGATTCCCGGAATTGAGGACTTCAACGGCCACCAGTTCCACTCGTCCCGCTGGGATTACGAGTACACCGGCGGGGATTCGACCGGTGGGCTGCACAAGCTGGCCGACAAACGTGTCGCGCTGATCGGCACGGGTGCCAGCGGCATTCAAATCGTTCCGTTCCTCGGTCGCCACGCCAAGCACCTGTACGTATTCCAGCGCACACCCTCGTCGGTCGACTCGCGTGGAAACACGCCCACCGATCCGGAATGGGTCAAAACGCTGAAGCCGGGATGGCAGAAGGAGCGGCAGCGTAATTTCCACCGTTGGAGCCCGTTTGAAGGGGTGGTATTCGACCAGCCGGACCTGGTCTGCGACTTTTGGACCGAACTGGGCCGCAACATGACTGCACGGATCGCGGCCATGAAGGATCCCGCGTCGCTGACCATGGAGCAGATCATGGCCATCCGGGAAGAAGAAGACTACAAGGTGATGGAGCGTCTGCGCCGCCGCATCGACAGCATCGTCGAGGACAAGCGGACCGCGGAGGCGCTCAAACCCTACTACCGATTCCTGTGCAAGCGTCCCTGCTCCAACGACGAGTACCTGGACACGTTCAACCGACCCAACGTCACCCTGGTCGACGTCGCGGAGTCGAAGGGCGTGGAACGGATTACCGAAAAAGCGGTCGTCGCCGGCGGTGTCGAGTATGAAGTCGACTGCATCATCTACGCCAGCGGATTCGAGATCACCACGGAAATCAGCCGCCGCTACGCCATCGACACCATCGAGGGCCGCAACGGGCTGTCGCTCTTCGACTACTGGCGCGACGGCTACAAAACGCTGCACGGCATGACGGCCCGGGGGTTTCCCAACCAGTTCCACACCGGCTTCATCCAGGGCGGCGTGGCCGCAAACACCACCGCGATGCTCGAGCAGCAGGCCGAGCACATCGCCTACATCATCGCCGAAGCTCACAAACGCGGCGTCGTCACCGTTGAGCCCAGCCAGCGGGCGCAGGACGAGTGGGTCAGGGTTATCCGCGAAACCGCCGTCGACACTTCGGCATTCGACCAGACCTGCACGCCGGGCTACTACAACAACGAAGGCGGTGGCGGCGGCGAAGGCATCCGCACCCATCTCGGCGAGCCCTACGGGCCAGGCTTCTACGCCTTCGGCGAATTGCTCGATCAATGGCGCGCCAAGGGCGATCTCGACGGCCTGGAACTCGGAACCTAGATGCCTGAGCTCAGATTCGACGATCGAGTCGCGGTGGTGACCGGTGCCGGCCGCGGGCTGGGACGCGCCTACGCCCGGATGCTCGCCGAGCGGGGGGCGAACGTCGTGGTCAACGATTCCGGCGGAGCCCTCAGCGGCGACGGCGTCGACGCCGCACCCGCGAACGACGTTGTGCGAGAAATCAAATCGGCGGGCGGCGAGGCGGCCGCGTGCACCGAATCGGTGGCAACCCCGACCGGCGGTGCGGCGATCATCGCTGCGGCGCTTGAGCGGTACGGGCGACTGGACATCCTCATCCACAACGCCGGCATCGTCCGCAGCAGCCCATTGCAGCAGATGAGCCACGAAGACTTCGACGCGGTCCTGGACGTCCACCTGCGTGGTGCGTTTCATGTCGTGCGGCCCGCGTTTCCGCACATGTGCGCGTCAGGATACGGCCGCATCGTGTTGACGTCGTCCATCGGCGGGCTGTACGGCAACCATGGCGTCGCAAACTACGCGGCCGCCAAGGCCGGAGTGATCGGGCTGTCCAATGTGGTGGCGCTTGAGGGCAGTGCACACAACGTGAAGTGCAACGTGATCGTGCCCGCGGCCGAGACCAGAATGGCGCAGGGCCGCGACACCTCGGGCTACCCGCCGTGGGGCCCGGAGTTGGTGGCGCCGGCGGTGGGGTGGCTCGCCCACGAATCCTGCTCGATCAGTGGCGAGATGCTGATCGCGATCGCCGGGCGGATTGCGCGTGCCGTCGTCGCGGAAACCCCTGGCGTGTACCGCGATTCATGGTCGGTCGAGACCGTCAGCGAGCAAATCGACGCGATCCGGGATGCGTCCGTGCCGGTGATATTTCCCGTCTTGCCCAATGCCCACGCCGACCACATCGCCTACAGCTTCCGGATGACCGGGCGGGAGATTCGGGAAGGAGCACCTCATGGCTAGGCCTGGCAGGGGTCCACTGGCCGGCGTACGGGTAGTCGACCTCACCGCGATGGTGATGGGGCCGTACTGCACCCAGATCATGGCCGACATGGGCGCCGACGTGGTCAAGGTCGAACCGCCGGAGGGCGACGTCACCCGCTACGTCACGGCGGGGCCCGCGCCGGGCATGAGCGGGGTATTCGCGAACGTCAACCGCGGCAAGCGCAGTATCGTGCTCGACTTGCGCTCCGACAATGGCAAATCCGCACTGTGGGCACTCATCGAAACAGCGGATGTGTTCATCCATTCGATGCGGGCCAAGGCGATCGGCAAGCTGGGCTTCGGGTATGACGACGTCGCCGCCATCAACCCGGCGATCGTCTACACCAACTGTTACGGCTACGGCCGCCGCGGCCCCGACCGGGACCTGCCCGCCTACGACGACACCATCCAGGCGGAATGCGGGCTGCCGGCCGTCCAACAGATGCTGACCGGGGAGGCCAGCTATGTCGGCACCATCATGGCCGACAAGGTCGCCGGCCTGACCGCGCTGTACGCGACCATGATGGCGCTATTCCACCGCGAGCGCACCGGCGAGGGCCAAGAGGTGGAGGTGGCGATGTTTGAGACCATGGCGTCGTTCATGCTGGTCGAACACGCCAACGGCGCGATCTTCGAGCCTCCCCTGGGGCCGGCCGGCTATCCTCGCGCGCTGGCCCCCAACCGTCGCCCCTATCAGACCAGCGACGGCTACATTTCGGCGCTGATCTACACCGACAAGCATTGGTCGGCGTTCATCGACGCCGTGCAGCCGCCCTGGGCCTGTGACCGGTACGCCACGCTCGAGCAGCGGGCCCGCCAGATCGACACGGTGTACGGACTGGTGGCCCAGACGATGCGGGAGCGCACCACCGGGGAATGGCTGGCCCTGTTTCGCAAGCTGGAAATACCCGCGGCGCCCATCCGCACACCCGACGCGCTGTTCGACGACCCGCACCTGAATGCCGTCGGGCTGTTCGAGACGGTGGAGAGCCCGTACGGGCGGATGCGCTTTCCCGGTGTGCCGACGTGGTTTTCGCACACCCCGGGCCGGGTCAGGGGGCCAGCCCCGGAGTTGGGCGCCCATACCGCCGAGGTGCTCGAGGAGATCAGCGCGAGCAGACGCAAAAGCGCCCGAGACGCCGTCGAAAAAGGGGCTTTTGTGTCTGCTCGCCAGGGAAAGGAACGCTGAGCAATGGGTGTGCCGGTCTACCAACGCATCTTGGACCTGTTCGAGGCCGAGGGTGTCACGACCCTGTTCGGCATTCCCGATCCGAACTTCGTCCACATGTTCGTAGAGGCCGACCGGCGCGGCTGGGCGGTGGTGGCCCCGCATCACGAGGAGAGCGCGGGCTTCATGGCCGACGCGGCCGCACGGATGACGGGTAGGCCGGGCTTGTGCATCGGGACGCTCGGGCCCGGGGTCGCCAACCTGGCCGGGGCGATGATGTGCGCCAGGGTGGAAAACTCGCCGGTCATCTTCATCGGCGGTCAGCGCGCCCGCATCACCGAACGACGGGTGCGGCGCGGGCGCATCCAGTTTGTCCGCCAGGAGGCGCTTGTGGAGCCGTCGGTGAAATACAGTGCGTCGATCGAATACGCCGACCAGACCGACGAAATCGTCCACGAAGCGATCCGCCGCGCGCTGTCGGGCACACCGGGCCCGGCCTACATCGAATATCCCGCGCACGTGCTGCTGCACGAGCTGGACGTGCCGGCGCCACCGCCACCCGGCACCTATCGCCTGGTCGGCCAGGGCGCGGGCGAGCGGGAAATCGCGGAGGCGGCAAGGCTGGTGCGCACTGCCAAGAACCCGATTCTGCTGGTCGGCCACGGTGTGCACACGTCGCGGGCCGGCGAACCGGTCAAGGCGCTCGCCGAGCTGATGGCTTGCCCGGTGATCCAGACGTCCGGCGGCACCTCGTTCATCGCGGGCCTGGAGGATCGCACCTTCCCCTACGGGTTCTCGTCGGCGGCGGTCGAGGCGGTGACCGCCTCCGACCTGTGCGTGGCGTTGGGCACCGAACTCGGCGAACCGGTCCACTACGGCAGGACCCGGCACTGGGCGCAAAACGACCCGATCCGCAAATGGATCTACGTCGAGCAGGATCCCACGGCGATCGGGGTGAACCGTCCGGTGGACGTGGCACTGGTCGGAGACCTGCGGACCGTCGTGCCACAGCTGGTAGACGCGCTCCGGGACAGCCCCCGCTCACCGTCGGCGGACCTGGCCCGCTGGGTCGAACAAGACGCCGAGCAGTTGGCTGAGGTGGCCGAGACCGCGCCCAGCGGCCAGATACCGATTCATCCCGCGCGTTTCGTGGTCGAGGCGACCAAAGCCTTTCCGTCCGAGGGCATCCTGGTGCGCGACGGCGGCGCAACGGTCATCTTCCAGTGGACTTATTCGCAGGCCAAACCGCGCGACGTCATCTGGAACCAGAACTTCGGACACCTCGGCACCGGCTTGCCCTATGCCGTCGGCGCCGCGGTGGCTGACGGTGGCAAGCGGCCGGTCATGCTGCTCACCAGCGACTCGTCGTTCCTTTTTCACATTGCCGAATTAGAGACTGCTGCACGGCTGAACCTGCCGCTGGTGTGCGTCGTGGGTGTCGACCACCAGTGGGGTTTGGAAGTCGGTGTCTACAAGCGAACTTTCCCGCAACCGTCGCCGCAGCCCGGGGTGCACTGGAGCAAGGACGTTCGCTTCGACACGATCGCGGAAGGACTGGGCTGCCACGGCGAATACGTCGAGCACGAGCAGGATATCGGCCCGGCGATCAAACGTGCCTACGCCAGTGGCCGGCCGGGGGTTGTGCACGTCGAGATCGACCCCAAAGCGAACTCGGAGGAGATGCCGAACTACGCAGAATTCAGAACTTGGTACGCCGAAGGAACCCAGTAGAGGAGGATGGCGTCATGCGCGAATATCTGAAGTTCTACATCGACGGCCGGTGGGTCGATCCGGTGCGGCCACACCCCTTCGACGTCGAAAATCCCGCTACCGAACAGGTCGGCGGCCGAATTTCACTCGGTTCGGCCGACGACGTGGACGCGGCGGTGAACGCGGCGCGGCGCGCCTTCGCCGACTGGTCGCAGAGCAGCCGGGAAGAGCGTCTCGAGCTGATGCAGGCGATTCTCGCCGAATATCAAAGGCGTGCAGGAGATCTCGCAGAAGCAGTGACCGAGGAGATGGGGGCTCCGCCGGCGTTGGCCGCCGGCCCCCAAGTGCAGCTCGGCCTGGGTCACCTGGTGACCGCCATCGACGTGCTGAAGAACTTTGCGTTCGAGGAACAGCACGGCGCAACCCTGGTGGTCAAGGAGCCGATCGGCGTGTGCGGGCTGATCACCCCGTGGAATTGGCCGCTCAACCAGATCGCGGTGAAGGTCTATCCGGCGCTGGCGACCGGCTGCACAATGATCTTGAAACCGTCTGAAGTGGCGCCCTACTCGGCCTACATTTTCACCGAGATCCTCGATGCCGCGGGCGTGCCGGCCGGGGTGTACAACCTGGTCAACGGTGACGGCGCAGGGGTGGGGGTGGCGCTGTCCAGCCATCCCGGCATCGACATGGTGTCGTTTACCGGTTCGACGCGCGCCGGCACCGACGTGGCGGCGAAGGCCGCGCCGACGGTGAAGCGGGTCACCCAGGAGCTCGGCGGCAAGAGCCCCAACATCGTCCTCGACGACGCGGAATTCGCCAGCAGCGTCCGCGCCGGGGTGGTCAACATGATGCTCAACACCGGCCAGAGCTGCAACGCGCCGTCGCGCATGCTGGTGCCGAAATCCCGCATGGCCGAAGCCGTCGCGGTTGCGCGGGAAACCGCCGAACAGGTGAAGGTCGGTGACCCCGACGACAGCCGCGCCATCGGACCGCTTGCCTCGCGGGCGCAATTCGAGAAAGTGCAGCGCTTGATTCAGACGGGCATCGACGAAGGCGCCACACTGGTCACCGGCGGCCCCGGCCGGCCCGACGGGCTGACCACCGGTTACTACGCCAAGCCCACCGTCTTCGCCGACGTCACCAACGACATGACGATTGCGCGCGAGGAGATCTTCGGGCCGGTGCTGTGCATACTCGGTTACGACAACGTCGAGCAAGCCGTCGAGATCGCCAACGACACCGACTACGGCCTGGCCGGCTATGTGTCGGGAGCCGACCTCGACAAGGCGCGGGCGGTTGCCGGCCGAATTCGCGCCGGCTGGGTAACGATCAACCACGCCTTCGACATGAACGCGCCGTTCGGCGGTTACAAGTGCAGCGGCAACGGCCGCGAGTGGAGCGAGTTCGGCTTCCACGAGTATCTGGAGACCAAGAGCGTGCTCGGATATGCGCCGGACAAGGCTGCCGGGTAGGTCTGTCTCGGAGCTGCCCCGTCGTGTCTTCCACTCATGCTGGGCGGCCACGGCTAAGCTTGCCGTGATTCAACCGGGAGGTGCATCGACGTATCGGCAGCAACCACACCGCCGTCCGGCCGGCCAGCCGGGCCGCGCGGCGAGCGAACCCTGAACCGGCCAGGCGTTATCCTGCGCCGGTTCACTACGTTCGACGGTCCCGATGGGTTGCTCCGGTCCCACAGCTGGCACGTCGCCGACCCGGCCCGGGCATTCCTGCCCTGGACGGGCTTCGCGCCCTCGCGGTCACGTTGGTGCTCGCCGAGCATGGCGGTATTCCCGGCCTCGGCGGAGGCTTCATCGGTGTCGACATCTTCTTTGTCCTCAGCGGATTTCTGATCACGTCGCTGCTGATCGACGAGCTGGCACGTACCGGTCGGATCGAGTTGTCCGGTTTCTGGATTCGCCGTGCCCGGCGGCTGCTGCCCGCACTGGTGCTGATGGTGCTGACGGTGGCCGTCGCACGCGACCTGTTTCCCCGGGAGGCCGTCGGCGAACTACGCGACGACGCCATCGCCGCATTCGTCTGGATGGCGAACTGGAGATTCGTGGCGCAAAAGACGGACTATTTCACCCTGGGCGCCACCCCGTCGCCGCTGCAGCACACCTGGTCGCTGGGAGTCGAGGAACAGTACTACTTCGTCTGGCCGCTGGTGTTGATTGCGGTCGCCGTATTACTGGCGATGTGGGCCAGGCGTTACCGGTTGTGGGCCACGCTCAGCGGCGTTCGCTTGATCGTGTTCGTGCTCGCCGCACTGGGCGCGGTCGGCTCGGCGGCCGCGGCGATCACCTTCTCGTCGGACGCCGCACACGACCGGGTCTACTTCGGCACCGATACCCGCGCCCAGGCACTGCTGGCCGGGGCTGCGGTGTCGGTTTTGCTGGTGCGCGACTGGCCGGCGCTGACCCGTGGCCGGTCTGCTATCCGGACCCGCTGGGCCAGATGGATCGCCCAGGTTCTGCCAGTCGTCGCGCTGGCGGCCTTGGTACTGGCGGCGCACTACGCAACCGGCAGCGCACGCGAATTCCGCACCGGGTTGCTGACCGCGGTGGCGGCGGCCGCTGTCGCTGTGATCGCGCCGGTGGCGCTCGACCAGCGGATAGCGGTAGCCCGGGTGCTGGCGTGGCGCCCGCTGGTGTGGCTGGGCGTCATTTCCTACGGCATCTACCTATGGCATTGGCCAATCTTTTTGGTGCTCAACGGGGAACACACCGGCTGGTCCGGATGGCGGTTGTTCGCCGTCCGGTTCCTCGTCACAGTTATCCTGGCCGCCGCGTCATGGTGGTTGGTCGAACAGCCAATTCGACGGTGGCGCCCGGTGCGCCTACGGTTGTTGCCGCTGGCCGGCGCCACCGTTGGTACCGCTGTCGCGACGACGGTGCTGATTGTTCCGGTCGGAACAACCCCTCATGCGGGGGTTGAGAGCAGCCTCCCACCGGGCGTGTCCGAGGTGGCCGCTGTTTCGCCGTCCCCGCCGGTCGCGGCGGCGCCCGTTCGCCCCGTGGGTAAGCGAAATCCCAACCGGCCGTTTACCGTATCGGTTTTCGGCGACTCGATCGCGTGGACACTGATGCACTACCTTCCGCCGACACCGGGTTTCCACTTCGTCGACCACACCATCATTGGATGTAGCCTGGTGCGTGGCGGGCCGTATCGATATCTCGGCCAGACTCTCGACCAAAAACCGGAATGCGAAACGTGGCCCAGCAGATGGTCCGCACAGGTCGCGGCCGACCAGCCCGATGTCGCGCTGCTGATCATCGGGCGCTGGGAAACGGTCGACCGAGTCAACGAAGGACGGTGGACTCATATCGGCGATCCAGCATTCGACGCATACCTTGCCGGCGAGCTGCAACGAGCGCTGGATATCCTCGGCGCCACCGGGATTCGGGTCGCGATAGCCACCGTGCCCTATAGCCATCGCGGTGAAAAGCCAGATGGAACCCTGTACCCGGAAGACCAGCCCGAGCGGGTGGACCAATGGAACACGTTATTGCGTCGCACAATTGGACAGCGCCCGAACGTGTCGATCCTAGACCTGAATAGGAAGTTGTGTCCCGACGGGGTTTACACGGCTAAGGTCGACGGTATCCAAGTGCGCAGCGACGGGGTGCACCTCACCCCGGAGGGCGTGCAGTGGCTGACGCCGTGGCTTGAAGAATCACTGCGATAACAGGTCACTCGGCAAGAGTCAGACACGACAGCTGATTTCCATGCTGTCGGCTTCCCGGGCGCGGAAGTTGACGCTGACATATCCATTGTCAGTGTTCCGCACATAATCGAGGTAAGGTTGCGTGTCAGCCATTTCGGTATTGTCCGCGACGATCAGTGCACCGGGCGACAGCTGCGATTCGAGCAGCTTGATGACCGGCAGGTACAGCTCCTTCCACCCGTCGAGCAACAGGAAATCGACTGGGCCGTCGACGCTCGTCAAGGTCGACAATGCATCGCCTTCGAGCACGGTGATCAAATCGTCCAACCCGATGTCGGCGAACGTCTTCTTCGCGGCGGCGATCTTGGTGGTGCTGAGTTCGGTGGTGATGACATGGCCGCCGCCGTTGTCACGCACCGCCGACGCCAGGTGGATGGCCGAAATCCCGAAGGACATGCCGAATTCGACAATCGTCGTCGGTCGAGCCGCTCTGACCAGCATGTACAGCAGGCGACCCGCGTCGGGCGTGACCGGGATGTACAAGTCGCTCATCGCGTCGGCGCGTTCCTGCGCGCTCGCCGACGACAGCCGCTGCAGCTCATCACGTCGATCCCGCAGCTGGGCCATCTGCTCTCGGCTCTCGGCGTACATGCGCGCAAGTGCGGTCGCGACTTTGGGGTCCTGCAGTGTGTTGGCCATGACGTCGAGGGTAGGCGTGATCACGCGCGAGCGGGGCCGTCCCGTCGGTCCGCGAACGTGCGGCCGGTGTCAGGCCTGAACGATGATCGGGTCGCCGATGTGCACGGCGTCGAAATACCAGGCGGCGTTGTCCGGGCTGAGGTTGATGCAACCGTGGCTGACGTTGGCATACCCCTGCGAGTCGACCGACCATGGCGCCGAGTGCACGTAGACACCGCTCCAGGTCACCCGCACCGCGTACTGTCCTTGGATCAGGTAGCCCTCGGGCGAACTGAGCGGGATGCCGATGGTGCGGGAATCGAACGTGACCGTCCGCTCTTTCGACAGGGCCGTGAATGAGCCGATCGGTGTCGGACGACTCGGCTTGCCCATCGACGCCGGCATCGTGCGGACCACCTCGTCGTTGATGCTGACGGTGAACGTATGCGCGGAAATGCTGGCAACCGCGCGCACGACGTCACCGGTTTCGAAGCCGGTCGTCAAGCCATGCACCTGCACTTTGACCGTGCTGTGGGGCGGCCAGTAGTGGTCGGGCGTCCACTGCACCGTGTTGTCGTCGACCCAGCTGAATCGCCCGGTCGCCTGGCTCGGGGAAGTGATCTTGATGGTCCGCTCGGCGGAGGCGCGGTCGAGGACGGGCTTGCTGAAGGTGACGATGATCGGATGCGCGACGCCCACCAGCTGACCGTTGGCCGGCTGGATCGACGCGATGCCGGGAGCGGCTTGCGGCGGGGCGCTTGCTGCCAAGCTAGGGTTCGCCGAGACCGCTATGGCCGCTAGCACCGCCCCTGCCACGACGAATGCTTGCCCAAGCGCTCTTCGCATCCTGTCCACCCCTTCGAGCTGGTGCGCTGAATCGCACCACGTTGCTTTCCTTAATACCTACCCTATTTAGCGGTCAGCAAACATCGTTTGGCGCGGAAACAGTCCGGCTTCAACGCGAGGTGGGCGATGAACCGGGTGCTCAGCAAAATCTAAGGCGCCAATACCGTTGGTTCGCGACGGCCTACGGACGGTCTAGGTTGTCGTCTTCGTCGCTGCTGGCGCGCAGTATTTCCTCGGGGCCGGTGGAAGAAGTTGATGCGGGGCCAACCGCGGTCTAGACGCGGTGGTGGTATCCAACCAGGGCCTCTATCGCCTAAAGCGTATTTCGCGCCCACGGGCTTGCGCGCTACGGCCTGACCGTTGGCTTCGGTACCACGCGCGACCGGCAACACTTATCCCCGCGTGAGAGGGTGACCCCGCCACGCCAGGAGGGTTACGCTCCCCGGGGTGGCAGAAATGCTGCGGGTACCCGAAGCGCTACGGGCAGTGGCGTCCCGCTGCGGCGCGCTGGCAAGTGAGGTAGACGCCGGTGAGGCTCCGGTGTCGAGGCCGTCGAGCCAGCCCAGCGCGGCGGCGTGCAGCGCCGGGCACGCCGGTGTGGCGGCTGTCCAGGCGGCGTCGACGGCGCGGATGCAGGCCACCAGCACCGAGCTATCCACGGCCAAGACCGCCTACGACGACAACGAAGATCAGTCAGCCGTCAAGCTGCGCGCTATAGGCGGCCAGGTGGTGTAGATGGCGGGACTAGGAGCACTCCCGGGCCTGTCGGAGCTGCTGTCGTGGGGCACCGATCACCTGACCGAGAGTGCCGACTACTGGGAGAGCTTCGCTGACCGGCTGGAATCGGGATTCGCTGAGGCGCACAACCTGATCCGCACCTCCGGGTGGGAGGGGCAAGCCTACGATAAGTCCGAGAGCCGGGCCGCCGCCGATGAGTATAAAGCCAGCGGCGTCGCCCACCGCTACCGCACAGCCGCGAAGATCGCCCGCGAAGGCGCGTCCAACGAGTCCGCCGCCCAAAGCGCGCTGCGCTACGCGGTCGAGGACGCCTGGGACGCCGGGTTCAACGTCTACGACGACGGCACCGTCCAAGACGCCGGGAGCGCCGCCACCGCCGCAGAGCAGGCCGCCCGGCACGCGCAGGCCGAGGTGCTCGCGGGCAACATCCGCCAGCGGGCGCTGCAACTGTTAAATCTCGATCAGCAGATCGGGTCCAGCATCACCACCGCCCTGGGCGACCTCACCGGCTTCAGCTTCGACGAGGCACCCGTGCCCACCAGCCCCGACGACACCATCGGGGACGGTAACAACAAACGACACGTCAGCCTTGTCGACCACGCGTGGAAGACCGGACCGGACCAGCCGCCGGCACCACCCCCAGGCCCCAGTGCTGCCGACATTCGCCAGGTGCTCGACAAACTGCCTGTAGGCAATAGCCCCGAAGTAAGGGAGGTCCGCTCGCAGCAGGATCTCGACAACCTGTGGAACTGGATGAAACAGAACGGGGTAGACAACCCAAACCGATATGGTGACCCCGGGAAAGGTGAGTGGAAGGACTTGCCTAATGGTGCGGGCGTCGGTCGGCGTCAGGCTGCCGGTTCAACCAACCAGCCTGCCCTTGATGTTCGCCTGCCAGGCAAGGATGGCTACGTGAAGGTGCACATCAACCCTGAACGAGGAGGCGTGCCAGAGATCCCACCCCCAGCTAGGGCCGCACCAGCTGAACCACCGCCGGCCCGGGCGCCGGGCGAGCCGCCACCTGCTGGCCGGCCGCAACCCGCACTCCCAGCCGCCGCGCCACCGGCTGAGCGAGCACCCGTCGAGCGAGCGCCCGTCGAGCCGCCAGCCCCACCGCCCCCCGCCCCGAGAACAGGCGGCTTCGGCGGAGGAAGCATAGGCGGCGGTGGAGGAGGGCCGTTACCCGGACAACATGGCAGTATCTGGGAACCGACTGAATAGGCTTGGGGGAGGTGAAACAATGACTCAACCCGATCAGGTGCGCGGCGCCGAAAACCAGAGCGCACAAGAGCGGCTCCGCAAGGAGTTGCTTATCAGCGGACTCTACGACTGGGTGCCGCTGGTACAGGTCGAATCAGTGATCACGCGCGCTGAT
Source organism: Mycobacterium heckeshornense (assembly GCF_016592155.1). Taxonomy (NCBI): domain Bacteria; kingdom Bacillati; phylum Actinomycetota; class Actinomycetes; order Mycobacteriales; family Mycobacteriaceae; genus Mycobacterium; species Mycobacterium heckeshornense. Next base: position 4,862,517 of record NZ_AP024237.1, on the reverse strand, counting down.
TTGGCAGAAACGCTTCCTGCCCAACAAGATTTGGCTTTGCAAACTATTCGATCACTTGTCGAAGACGGGCTCATGGAAATCGGGGATCTGCCCAACCCGGGTGAAAAGTTTCGGGGATGGGATCTCTCGATCGACGCAGCCATGGCTCGCGTGTACGACCGCTTTGTCCAGCATTACGACGATCCAACACTATGGGAATTCACCATCTGGCTTGGTCTCACCGAGACCGGGACACGACTTGCTAGGAAGTTGGAGGATAAAACCGCTACCGCAGAATGAACTTCTGTCCTTCTCCGATCTTTCGCATAACACTAAATTTAGATTCGACGCGGAACTTCGCTATGTCAGCATGAACGATGATTGGTTGGCGACGGCCTACGGACGGTTTAGGCTGTCGTCTTCGTCGCTGCTGGCGCGCAGCATTCCCTCGGGGTGGTGGAAGAAGTTGATGCGGGGCCGGCCGCGGTCTAGATGCGGTGGCGGTATCACCGCCGCCGATGAGGATAACGCCAGCGGCGTCGCCCAACGCTACGGTGTAGCCGCGAAGATCGCCCGCGACGGCGCGTCAAACGAGTCCGCCGCGCAAAGCGCGCTGCGCTATGCGGTGGAGGATGCCAGGAGGCGTGCCGGAGGTCCCACCCCAGCTAGGGCCGCACCACCTGAACCACCGCCGGCCCGGCCGCCGGCCGAACCGCCACCTGCTGGCCAGCCGCGACCCGCGCCCCCAGCCGCCGCGCCGCCCCCGAGCGAGCCCCCGTCGAGCGAGCACCCGTCGAAGCGCCACCCCCACCGCCCCCGGCGCCTAGAACAGGCGGCTTTGGTGGCGGAAGCATGGGCGGCGGTGGAGGAGGGCCATTACCCGGACAACATGGCAGTATCTGGGAGCCGGCGGAGTAAGACGCTTTGGAGTGCGTGAAACAATGACTCAACCCGATCGGATGCGCGGCGCCGAAAACCAGCGCGCACAAGAGCGGCTCTGCAGGGAATTGCTCATCAGCGGACTCTACGATCAGGTGCCGTTGGCCCAGGTCGAGTCGGTGATCACCCGAGACGACCTTGCTCAAACCGTTGCAGCACAACAAGAACTGGCGCTGTCCGCCATACGGTCGCTCGTCGACGCCGGCCTCATGGAGTTTGACGGATGGGAAGACCTTCCGCTGGACGCGGCAATGTCACGGGTATACGACCTGTTCGTTAACCACTACGACGATCCCGGAACGTGGGCATTCTCCGTCTGGCTCAAACTCACCGAAGCCGGCGCGCAGTATGCCAGAGAACTCAAGTCCAAGACTGCTCCTTAAAAGCTGGCAAAAACCGACCTGCACGGGTGGGGCGGAAGGTCAGAGCATGTCGGCCACCAGTGCCCGCGGCAAACAACTGCGCGAATTGATCGCACATGCCAATTGCCCGGAGTAGTGAAGCCGGTTACTCGTTACGCGAACACATGCCCATCGAGTTTCGATCTCCGTAACTCGCTAAAGCTAAAGCCGGCCCTGCGTCTGTTAAACAAGAACCATGAGTAATCGGTACACCCGTCCTCTGCCCGAATCGGCGGCGCTCATCCTCATCGACGTCCAACGCGACTTCTATGCCGACGACGCTCCGCTGCCCGTGGCCGGAACGCACGACGCCATCCCGCAGATAGCAAAGCTAGCAACCGCATTCCGTCACAAAGGCTTACCGATCGTCCACGTGGTAAGGCTCTACCGCCCGGATGGTTCCAATGTGGATCTGGTGCGCCGGCACTCGATCGAGCAGGGCGCACGGATCGCCGTGCCGGGCAGCGCAGGTTCGCAGATAGCGCCCGAGCTGTTGCCGAATCCCGTTGAGCTGGATCACGAATTGCTGCTCGAGGGTGGCTTCCAGCAGATCGGGCCAACCGAGCATGTGATGTACAAGCCGCGGTGGGGCGCCTTCTACCAGACCAGGCTCGAGGAACACCTTGGTGACGCCGGCTGCTACACGCTCGTCTTCGCCGGCTGCAACTTTCCCAATTGCCCGCGCACGTCGATCTACGAGGCGTCCGAACGCGACTTCCGGATTGTGCTTGTCTCCGACGCCATTTCAGGCTTGTACGACCGTGGCGCAGAAGAGTGCCGCGGCATCGGCGTCGACGTCAAAGACCTCGCCGCGACCCTGGACTGGCTGGACCCGTAGCGATCAGTCAGGCTTCTTCACTCGGGCGGCGATCGACTCCGGCATCGGTTCGTAGCGCACGAACGACCGGGTGAACGACGCCGCGCCGTGTGACAGCGACCGCAAGTCGATGGCGTAGCGCGTCAATTCGACTTGCGGCACCTCCGCTTTTACCACCGTGCGCTCGTCGCCGGCCGTGTCGGTGCCCAGCACCCGGCCGCGTCGCCCGGAGAGGTCGCTCATCACCGCGCCGACAAGGTCGTCGGGCACCAGTACCGAAACTTCGTCGATCGGCTCCAGCAAGATCACCTTGGTCGCTGCGGCGGCATCCTTCAGGGCCAGCGCACCGGCCATCTGGAAAGCGAAGTCCGACGAGTCGACACTGTGGGCCTTGCCGTCGAACAAGGTGACCCGGATGTCGACCACCGGATAGCCGGCATGAACACCCTTTTCCATCTGGGCCCGCACGCCCTTCTCCACGCTGGGGATGAACTGCCGAGGCACCGCGCCGCCGACCACCTTGTCGTGGAACTCGAATCCCGAGCCCTCCGGTAGCGGCTCGACCTCGATGTCGCAGACGGCGTACTGCCCGTGTCCACCGGACTGCTTCACGTGGCGGCCATGGCCTTTCGCCTTGCCCGCGAAAGTTTCCCGCAGCGGCACACGCAACTCCACGGTATCCACCGTTACGCCGTAGCGGTTGGCCAGCGCATCGAGGACGACGCTGGCATGGGCCTCACCCATGCACCAGAGCACGATCTGGTGAGTTTCTTGGTTCTGTTCGATGCGCAAAGTCGGATCTTCGGCAGCCAATCGGCCCAACCCGACCGACAGCTTGTCCTCGTCGGTCTTGGCGTGCGCCTGGACCGCGATCGGCAACAGCGACTCGGGTAACGTCCAGGGTTTGAGCACCAGCGGCTCCGACTTATCGGAGAGGGTGTCGCCGGTTTCGGCCTTGCTGAGCCGACCGATCGCACAGATGTCGCCCGCCAGCACGACGGGAGCGGGACGCTGCTGTTTACCCAGCGGGAAGGACAGCGTCCCGATGCGTTCGTCCTCGTCGTGGTCGACGTGGCCGTTGTTTGCGCCGAAGAACGAGCTGAAATGGCCGGACACATGGACGGTCGCGTCGGGCTTGATCGTCCCCGAGAACACTCGCACCAGGCTGAGCCGGCCGACATAGGGGTCGGACGTCGTCTTGATCACCTCGGCGAGCAACGGTGCGTTGGGGTCACAGGTAACGCTATTGCGGGGTGCGCCCTGCGGAGTGAAAACTTCCGGCAGCGAATGTTCCAACGGGGACGGAAACGCCCGGGTGATGATCTCCAGCAACTCCATGGTGCCGACGCCGGTGGTGCTGCACACCGGAATCACCGGGAAGAACGAAGCGCGGGCCACCGCCTTTTCGAGGTCGTCGATGAGCACCGACTCGTCGATTTTCTCGCCGCCGAGGTACCGGTCCATCAGTGACTCGTCCTCGGATTCCTCGATGATTCCCTCGATCAGCACGCCGCGTTGCGCTTCGAGCTGGTCGGCGTACGACGAGTCGGGCGGGCGCGTGGTGCGTTTGCCGCCGCTGTACTCGTACTGCGTTTGTGACAGCAGCCCGATCAGCCCCTTGCCGGCGGGAACATACAGCGGTAAAACCTTGTCGCCGAACGCATTCTGGGCAGCAGCCAAAGCATTCTGATAGTTGGCCCGGGCATGGTCGAGCTTGGTAATTACCACCGCCCGCGGCATCCCGACCTGCTTGCACTCCTGCCAGAGCAACTTGGTGGGCTCGTCGACACCCTCGTTGGCTGCGATCACAAACAACGCGCAGTCGGCGGCTCGCAGCCCGGCGCGCAACTCGCCGACGAAGTCGGCGTAGCCGGGCGTATCGATCAGGTTGACCTTGACGCCGTCGTGCGACAGCGACGCTAAGGCAAGCCCGACCGACCGCTGCTGGCGGATCTCGGCATCGTCATAGTCGCAGACTGTGGTGCCGTCGACGACCGATCCGGGTCGAGACAACACGCCCGCGGCCACGAGCAGCGCCTCGACCAGTGTGGTTTTGCCGCCGCCCGACGGGCCCACCAGCACCACGTTGCGAACGGCGGCCGGACTGTCTACAGCGGGGGCGGCTCCGGCGCCCTGGGCGGTTGCCTTGTCTGCCATGACGCTCTTCTCCTTATCCTCCGGGCCGCTTCATCCGCCCACACATCAAGGTGGCGATACCACCCCGTTGCGGGGGTGTGGCCCAGATCACGGACCTACTAGCCACCTTCCCCTTAACGCCCACCCAGCACAAGACCACGACGGGATCGACTGGCTAACGAAACGCCCCGGGAAGCGACGTGTTGAGAAGCAGAAATGCCGGTGGGACAATCAGACCCATGAACTCCGGCCCGCCGGTCCCACGAGCTGGGCAAAGAACGGGCGCATGGTGATCGCGTTAGACGTCCTCGCCGTGGCGGGTGTTCTTGGGGCGTTGTGGCTGGCGACAAGTGTGCGCGTCATCAAGCAATTCGAACGAGGCGTCGTCTTCCGGTTCGGGCGGGTGCAGCCTCGGGTGCGCGAGCCCGGGCTGACCTGGCTGGTGCCCGTGGCGGATCGCCTGCAAAAAGTGAACATGCAGATCATCACGATGCCGGTGCCCGCCCAGGACGGCATTACTCGCGACAACGTCACCGTCCGGGTGGATGCGGTTATCTACTTCAAGGTGTCCGATCCGGTGCGGGCAGCCGTCGATGTCCAGGACTACATGTCAGCGATCGGGCAGGTCGCCCAGACGTCGCTGCGCTCGATCATCGGCAAGAGCAACCTCGATGACCTGCTGTGCAACCGTGAGGGTCTCAATCAGGGCTTGGAGCTGATGATCGACAGCCCGGCGCTGGGCTGGGGGATCCATATCGACCGGGTCGAGATCAAAGATGTGGTGCTGCCGGACTCGATGAAGAGGTCGATGTCACGGCAGGCTGAGGCCGAACGCGAGCGCCGGGCCCGGGTGATCACCGCCGACGGCGAGCTGCAGGCGTCGCGAAAACTGGCCCAAGCCGCCCAAGTGATGGCCGAGCACCCGGCCGCGTTGGAGCTGCGGCTGCTGGAAACGGTGGTCGAAGTGGCCGCTGAGAAGAACTCCACGTTGGTGCTGCCGTTTCCGGTGGAGCTGCTCCGGTTCCTGGAACGACTGACGCCGGAGCGAGCGCTTACCGACCAGGACAGCGCCGCCGCGCCCGCCGAGCCGGCGTCCAACGGTGTGAATGCGCGAGGCCGCAATGCTTAACGCCGGTTGCGTCGGGCCAGGATTTCTGCGGTCTCGCGGTCGGCCGGCAGAAACGGTCAATATTTACCGCTAAGAGCCGACCAGACCCGCGGTCAGGCGTGCCAGCTGGCCCAACGCTGCACCGCGATGGCAATCACCGGACCATTCAACGAAACCGACTGATACTGAGGGTATTTCGCGTGCAACAACTGGTATCCGATGTCCAGCGTATCCCCGTCGTCATGAATCGACGCCGTACCGTCGGCGCGGACCCACCACAGCCGTGTCCAGTCGTCGTGGTAATCGTCGACGAGCAGGCTCACGTGCGGATTGCTCTCGATGTTGGCCAACCGCTGCAGGCGTCGCGTGGTCTTTCGTTTGGCGTCGACGGCGGTGTAGACGACGTCATCGCGAAGTGCGAACACCACCGGCACCACATGCGGCATGCCGCCGGGCGTCACTGTCGCCAGCCGTGCGACCGATGCTTGCGCGAACCGGTCCCTGGGGTCGAATTCGACCACCGCGCCAGCTTAGGTTGACGGCATGTCAGCCGAGACTCAGATCACCAACCTGTTGTACCGCTATGCCGAGTGCATGGACCGCGGAGACCTCGAGGGAGCGGCGGCTCTGTTCGAGCACGCCCGGTTGCGGGTCGGCAGCGGCGACAAAGGCACGGTTGACGCGGGCGCCATGCTGAGGTTCTGGAAGGCCGCGGTGGTGCTTTACCCGGACGGAACGCCGCGCACCAAGCATGTCATCACCAATCCGATCGTCGACGTCGACGAGCGGTCTGGCACGGCAACCTGTCGCAGCTATTACACGGTGTTGCAGCAGACCGAGGCTTTGCCGCTGCAGGTGATCATCGCCGGTCGCTACCATGACCGGTTCGAACGCGTCGACGGCCAATGGAGGTTCGAGTTCCGTGACTACACCCTCATCGATATGGCGAGGGACCTGAGCCACCACCTGCGCGCGCCGATCGTGCCGGGTCGGTGAAAGCGCCGACAGTTTGCCGAACCCGCGGCGCGGCTACTTTCTTCGTCGTGCTCAAACCGCACGCTACCGCGGGATGCGCACCTGGCCGGCGGGATGCACACTACGGTGAGGACGCCGAGAGGATACTGTTAGGCACAACGGCTGCGACAATCCTTCGGTCTTACGCCTATCGGGAGGTGACGGGATGAGCGGATCGCACCGCCGCATATCACGGTGGTCGTCGTGCCTACTGAGTCTGACGGCTGCGGCCGGTTTCGTCTTTGCCGCGGCACCGGCCCACGCGTCGCCGTCCGTGAACCGGTTCAGCGAAGCGCCGGCACCGCTCGACCCGCTGTCGGTTGTTGCTCAGGTAGGCCCGGAAATCGTCGACATCGACACCAAGATGGGCTACCAGAGCGCCGTGGGCGCCGGGACCGGCATCGTCATCGATCCCGGTGGCGTGGTGCTGACCAACAACCACGTCATCGCCGGCGCGACCGACATCAGCGCGAGGGACATCGGCAACGGTCAGACCTACCCCGTCGAGGTGATCGGCTACGACCGCAGCCATGACGTCGCCGTGCTGCAGCTCGCCGGCGCAAGCGGGCTGCCCACCGCCAATATCGGTGACTCGTCCAGCGTCGCGGTAGGCGATCCGGTCGTCGCGCTGGGTAACGCCGGTGGTGTCGGCGGGGCGCCCAGCGCGGTGCCCGGCCGCGTCATCGCGCTGAACCAAACCGTATCGGCCGCAGACGCCCTGACCGGAAGTTCGGAGACCCTGCACGGTTTGATCCAGGTCAATGCGGCAATACGCCCCGGTGACTCGGGTGGCCCGACGGTCAACAGCGCCAACCAGGTGATCGGCATGAACACCGCCGCCTCCGACAATTACAAGCTCGGGCGCGGCGAAGGGTTCGCGATACCGATCAACCAAGCCATGGCGATCGCCGGGCAGATCCGGGCTGGTGCGGCGTCGTCGACCGTGCACATCGGTCCCACCGGCTTCCTCGGTATCGGAGTTTCCGATGCCAGCAACGGCGCCGGCGCTTTGGTGCAGCGGGTGATTCCTGATGCTCCCGCGGCGGCCGCTGGTGTAACCCCGGGCGCTCGGATCGTGTCGGTCGATAACCAGCCCGTCAACTCGGCCACCGCGCTGACGAACATCCTCGATCAGCGGCACCCCGGCGACACCGTCGTGTTGGGCCTGCTAAACGGCGCGGGCACAGTCCGAAATGTGAATGTGACCCTGGCGCCCGGCCCTCCCGGCTGATTGTCGCCGCGGGATATTCGACGGCAACGCTCAATCCTTCTGCGCCGCAGAAGGTTAGTGAGCTTGTATTTCGGATATCGGTAGACTGGTGAACTTGACCCGAGACCTCGAAAACACCGTTGAGCACGATCCTGCCGAGGGCAGCCACGTAGAAGCGGGGGTTGTCGAGCATCCCACCGCCGACGACTTCGCCGACGCTCATACGCTGCCCGCCGACCGAACCTGGTACAAGCACGCCGTCTTCTATGAAGTGCTGGTGCGGGCGTTCTACGACGCCAACGCGGACGGTTGCGGCGATCTGCGGGGGTTGATCGAGCGCCTCGACTACCTGCAGTGGCTGGGCATCGACTGTATCTGGCTGCCCCCGTTCTACGATTCACCACTGCGCGACGGCGGCTACGACATCCGCGACTTCTACAAGGTGCTGCCCGAATTCGGCACGGTCGACGACTTCGTCGCGTTGCTCGATGCCGCTCACCGCCGCGGCATCCGGGTCATCACCGATCTGGTGATGAACCACACCTCCGATTCGCACCCCTGGTTCCAGGAATCCCGCCGCGACCCCGACGGCCCATACGGCGACTACTACGTCTGGAGCGATACCAGCGACAAGTACGCCGAGGCCCGGGTGATCTTCGTCGACACCGAGGAGTCCAACTGGACGTTCGATCCGGTTCGGCGCCAGTTCTACTGGCACCGCTTCTTTTCACACCAACCGGACTTGAACTATGACAACCCGGCGGTGCAGGAGGCGATGCTCGACGTCATCCGCTTCTGGCTCGGCCTCGGAATCGACGGATTCCGCTTGGACGCCGTTCCGTACCTTTTCGAGCGGGAAGGCACCAACTGCGAGAACCTGCCTGAAACCCACGCGTTCTTAAAACGTGTCCGCAGGATCGTTGACGACGAATTCCCGGGCCGGGTGCTGCTAGCCGAAGCCAACCAATGGCCGACCGATGTGGTCGAGTATTTCGGTGATCCCGACACCGGCGGCGATGAATGCCACATGGCGTTTCACTTTCCGCTCATGCCACGAATCTTCATGGCGGTCCGCCGCGAGTCACGCTTTCCGATCTCGGAGATCCTGGCGCAGACGCCACCCATTCCGAAGCTGGCGCAATGGGGCATCTTTCTGCGCAACCACGACGAGTTGACGCTGGAGATGGTCACCGACGAAGAGCGTGACTACATGTACTCCGAGTACGCCAAAGACCCGCGCATGAAAGCCAACGTCGGTATCCGCCGCCGGCTGGCGTCGTTGCTGGAGAAGGACCGTAACCAGATCGAGTTGTTCACCGCGCTGCTGCTGTCGCTGCCGGGCTCACCCGTCCTTTACTACGGTGACGAGATCGGCATGGGTGATGTCATCTGGCTCGGTGATCGCGATGGCGTGCGCACTCCGATGCAGTGGACACCCGACCGCAACGCCGGCTTCTCCACCGCCAACCCGGGCCGGTTGTATTTGCCGCCCATCCAAGACCCGGTGTACGGCTATCAGGCCGTCAATGTCGAAGCGCAACGCGACACCTCGTCGTCCCTGCTGAACTGGACCCGCACCATGCTGGCGGTCCGACGCCGGCACGAAGCGTTCGCCATCGGCTCGTTCCGCGAACTCGGTGGGTCAAACCCGTCCGTGCTGGCGTATGTCCGGGAAGCCGACGGTGACGTCGTGCTGTGCGTCAACAACCTGTCCCGTTTCCCGCAACCCATCGAGTTGAACCTCCAGCACTGGAACGGCTACACGCCGATCGAGTTGAGCGGACGGGTGGAGTTCCCGCGTATCGGTCAACTGCCGTACTTGCTGACACTGCCGGGACACGGGTTCTACTGGTTCCAGCTGAGCCCATCAGAGGAGACCCAATGAATTCGCCAGCCAATCTGCCGTGGTCAGAGTGGCTTCCGCAGCAACGTTGGTACGCCGGGCGTAACCGCGAGTTGGCATCGGCAAGGGCGGACGCCTCGGTCGCCCTGCGCGAGGACCTTGACCTGGTGTTGGTCGATGTCGCATACACCGACGGGTCCTCGGAACGCTATCAGGTGCTGGTCAGTTGGGACACGGCGCCGCTGTCGGAGTACACCACCGTGGCCACCATCGGCGCGGCAGGCGATCGCACCGGCTATGACGCCCTCTATGACCCGGGGGCAACCCAATTTCTGCTCTCGCTCATCGACTCGTCGGCGGAGCGTGACTTTGCCACCGGTCGATTGGCCTTCACCCGGGAACCGGATGTGTCGCTGCCGGTGCAGGCGTTTCCGCGGGTATCGGAGGCCGAGCAAAGCAACAGCAGCGTGATTTTCGAGGAAGCAGCCATCCTCAAGGTGTTCCGCAGGGTCATCAGTGGCGTCAACCCCGACATTGAGCTGAACCGGGTGCTCGGCCGCGCCGGAAATCCCCATGTCGCCCGCCTCTTGGGCGCCTACGAACTCGCATCGGCCGACGGTGCCCCGTTTCCGCTGGGCATGGTGACCGAGTATGCGGCCAACGCGGCCGAAGGCTGGGCGATGGCCAGCGCGAGCGTGCGCGACCTGTTCGCCGAGGGCGACCTTTACGCCCACGAAGTCGGCGGCGACTTCGCCGCCGAGTCGTACCGCCTCGGAGAAGCCGTGGCGTCGGTGCATGCCACGCTCGCCGCGGAGCTAGGCACATCGGAGGCCACATTTCCGGTCGACACCATGTTGGCCCGGCTGTCCTCGACGGTGGCGGTTGTGCCGGAACTGCAGGAGTACGCCGAGACGATCGAACAGCGCTTCCAAAAACTCGCCCAGGAGACGATCACGGTGCAGCGGGTGCATGGCGACCTGCACCTGGGGCAGGTTTTGCGCACCCCGGACACCTGGCTGTTGATCGACTTCGAGGGCGAGCCGGGCCAGCCGCTCGCGGAGCGGCGGGCTCCGGACTCGCCGTTGCGCGACGTGGCCGGCGTCCTGCGGTCCTACGAATACGCTGCTTATGGACCTCTGGTGGATCTGGCGCCGGACAAACAGCTCGCGGCTCGCGCGCGCGAATGGGTTGAGCGCAACCACACCGCTTTTTGCGACGGTTACACTGCGGCCGCGGGTGTCGACCCGCGCGATGCGGCGCTGGTGCTCACGGCCTACGAGCTGGACAAGGCGGTATACGAGGCTGGCTACGAGTCGCGGCACCGCCCGGGATGGCTGCCGATTCCGTTGCGTGCGATCGCCCGGCTCACGGCGTCCTGACCGGGCCGAGACTGACATCGGCAGCAGCGCGACGGCGCGCTGCTGCCGATGTCCGGGTGTCTCAGGCGGCGTTGGGTGCGGCCGCCAGCGCCCGCTGGATGTCGGGCTTCATGGCCACCAGCTGGTCGTTCCAGTACGGCCAGGAATGCGTGCCGTTGGCCGGGAAATTGAAGACGCCGTTTCTGCCGCCAGCGGCGATGTAGTTGTCCCTGAAGGCTTCGTTCGTGCGCAACGTGAAGCTTTCCAGGAACTTGGCCGGCATATTGTCGCCACCAAGGTCGGTGGGGGTGCCGTTACCGCAGTAGACCCAGATGCGGGTGTTGTTTTGGACCAGCCGCGGGATCTGCAGCATCGGGTCGTTGCGTTTCCACGCCGGGTCGCTGGTCGGACCCCACATGTTGGTGGCGTTGAATCCGCCGGCGTCGTTCATCGCCAGGCCAATCAAGGTCGGCCACCAGCCCTCCGACGGGTTGAGGAAGCCCGACAGGGACGCCGCGTAGGGGAATTGCTGCGGATGGTAGTCGGCGAGGATCAGGGCCGAACCACCCGACATCGACAGGCCCACCACCGCGTTGCCGGTCGGGGAAACACCTTTCTTGGCCTGCAGCCAGGTCGGCATTTCCTGCGTCAGGAACGTCTCCCACTTGTAGGTTTGGCAGCCGGCTGCACCGCAGGCGGGCTGATACCAGTCGGTGTAGAAGCTGGACTGCCCACCCACGGGCATGATCACCGACAACCCCGACTTGTAATACTCCTCGAACGCCGGTGTGTTGATGTCCCAACCGTTGTAGTCGTCCTGCGCGCGCAGCCCGTCGAGCAGATAGACCGCGTGCGGTCCACCGCCCTGGAATTGGACCTTGATGTCACGGCCCATCGACGGCGAGGGCACCTGCAGATACTCGACCGGCAGACCCGGTTTGGAGAATGCCGCCGCGGTCGCTGACCCGCCCACTGCGCCGATCACACCGGGCAATAGGGCAGCCCCTATGGCCGCAATCGTCAGCCGGCGCGACAGACTCACGGCTGCACCACGCAACTGTTCAACGAACTTCATAGCTCCTACCCATCCCAACTTTCATCTGCCGCTAGATGCGGTCGAGTGGCTGTTCCTCGGCAGTGAAACACAGCGGGATGCGGTCTGACATTTGTCGCCGCCGTGGTGGGACGTCGCGGTTGGCTAACGATTATGACTCGGAGCGGACTCGGGCTAGCGAACCAGGCGCGGCAATAGTGCTGAGGCCGTGGCGATGCCGACTGCGGCCGCGACAGCCAATACGGCGATGTCCGCCAGCTTGAACCCGGGACCGATGAGCAGTGCCCGCAGGGCGTCGACCTCATAACTGACCGGGTTGACCGTGCTGAGCAAGCGCAGCCATCTGGGCATCACATCGACCGGGTAAAGCGCGTTCGACGCGAAGAACAGCGGCATGGTGATGGCCTGACCAATGCCCATCAGGCGGTCGCGGTTACGCACCAGGCCAGCCAAAGTCATTGACAGGCAGGCGAAAAACGCCGCACCAAGCACGACGACCGCCATCGCTGCCACCACACGCAGTGGATTAGCGGTCAAACCCACGCCCATCAGATACGCCAAGCCGAGCACTCCGACCACCTGCGCAACCGAGCGCACTCCCGCGGCAAACGACTTACCGGCTACGAGCGCCGACGCCGGCGCCGGCGTCACCAACAATTTGGCGAGCACGCCGGAGTCGCGATCCCAGATGATCTGTATTCCATAGAAAATTGCGATAAACAACGCCGACTGGGCGATGATGCCCGGAGCTAAGAACGCCAGGTAGGACACCGATCCGGTATCGATGACGTGCAATTTGCTAAACGTCGTACCGAAGATCAGTAGCCACAGGGCCGGCTGCACCATCCGCATAACCAGCTCGGTGCGATCGTGCTGCAGTTTCTGAAGTTCGACGATCGCGAAAGCGCTGACACGCGACCACATCCCGCGCAGCCGCTGACAACCACGAGGTGCGCGGACCAACCGATCGCCCGCGGTGCAATCAACCGACACGGCCGGCTACCTTTCTGATGGAGCGGATTTCACGCAGACCCTGTGACGAGGTGTCGCCGTCCAGGCTGGATCCGGCGTAGTGGCGGAACACGTCTTCGAGCGTGGCATCGGCTGACACGCTCGATTTCAACTCGGTCGGCGTCCCGAGTGCGCGCAGCCTCCCCCGGTGCATCAGCGCGACCCGGTCGCACAGCGAGTCGGCCTCCTCCATGTAATGGGTGGTGAGCAGCACGGTCATGCCGTACTCGTCCTGCATGTTTCGCACCTGCGCCCACACGCTGTCACGAGCGATCGGATCCAGTCCGACGGTGGGTTCGTCAAGCATCAGCAACGAGGGCCGGTTGACCAGCGCCTGCGCAAGTTCCAGTCGCCGCACCATGCCACCGGAGTAGGTGGCCGCCAGTCGGTGCGAGACGTCGAGCAACTGCATCGCGGCGAGCGCCTCATCGACGCGTGCGGGGCGTTGGGCGCGCGGCACACCGTACAGCCGCGCGAACCATTCCACGTTCTGCCGGCCTGTCAGCGTCGGCTCAATCGAAAGTTCTTGCGGCACATAGCCGATGTTGCAGCGAATGTCGACAATGTCGGTGCGGGCGTCGAAGCCCAAGATGCGTAGCTCGCCCTGCTGTACCGGGGCCAAGGTGGTAAGCACACGCACCAGCGTTGTCTTTCCGGCACCGTTGGGGCCCAGCAGACCCATGGTCTCGCCGGACCGCAGCTGCAGGGTGAAGTCGTCGACGGCGGTGAACTGCCCGTAGCGGTACGTGAGGTTGCGGCAATCGACGGCGAGCATCGGCGATCCGCTCATGTTGATCTCTCCCGCATCATCTGGGTCATATTCTCGAGAACCTCCAATCCCTCTGTGAGCGCAGCGATCTGGCTCTGGTCAAGCTCGCCGAGCACCTCGGAGAGCACCGCCCGGCGCGCGGCGCGCGACGCATCGACCATCTGCTGCGCCGACTCCGTGAGCCACAACCTGCCGACGCGGCGGTCGGCGGCGTCGACCGTGCGGACCAACAAGCGTTGGGCGACCAGCTTGGACACCAGGGTGGACGCGGTGTTGGCCACCAGCCCGAGCTCTGCGGCGGCGAGGCTGACCGAAATCCCGGGGCGCTGTCCGACCAGCCACAACAACTCCGCCTGCGATTCGGTCAACCGCGCGGACGTGAACCCGTGGCCGGCGGATCGTCGAAGTTGGCGGCGAAACCGCCCGATCACGCGGCATAACTCGGCGTCCAGGTCGGTGCGTGACTTCACTGCAGCCATAATAGCTCTGTTTAGGAGCTATCTATCAGAGGCGGTGGAGCGCCACGCCGGTGAGGACGCCGTCGTCGACCGTGGCGGTCATGTAGCTGCAGTACGGTTGGCGGCGCCGATCGGTGGGCGAGCCCGGATTCAGCAGCCGCAGGCCGGTTCCGGTCGTGGTATTCCATGGGATGTGGCTGTGCCCGAACACGACGACGTCGGTATCGGGGTAGCGACGCGACATTCGCGCCTCGCGACCCTGGGCGCTGCCGGTCTCATGCACGACCGTGAAACGCACACCGCCGAGGATGACGTCTGCTCGCTGCGGCAGCCGCGAGCGCAACACGGCCCCGTCGTTGTTTCCCCAACACGCCACCAGCCGGCGCGCCCGGGCTTCGACTTGGTCGAGGAGTTGCAAGGCTGTCCAGTCCCCGGCGTGCAGCACGACATCGGCCGCCGCGACCTCGTCCCACACCTGTGCGGGCAGGTCACGAGCTCGTTGCGGGATGTGGGTGTCGGCAAGCAGTAAAAGCCTCACCTCCTCATCGTGCGCTGCCCGCGGTTGCTGCGGGGTTGGGCACCGGTTTCGCCGGTATCGAGAAGCCTCACGTCTTCGGATTTCGACGTCTGACCCGCTCTTATGGCCCGTCTTTGAGGCCATGGTTGCGTCCGTCCAATGCCCGGGGATGGCGCTCGCCGTGCCTCGGACCACCCCAACACCGACCGGTGCGAAACAGCGGAAAGATCAGCGGTGGCACGATGCTTACGGCATTGTCGCCGGGCCTAGCAGAGGAGAACACCGTATGCGCACTTTCGAGTCAGTCGCCGAACTTGCCGCGGCCAAGGGCCAGACCATCGGCCAGAGCAGCTGGGTGACCATTACTCAGCAAGAGGTCAACCTGTTCGCCGACGCGACCGGCGACCATCAGTGGATCCATGTAGACCCGGAACGCGCGGCCACCGGGCCGTTCGGCACCACCATCGCGCACGGGTTCATGACGTTGTCGCTTCTTCCGCGCCTGCTGCATGAGATCTACGAGGTCAAGGGCATCAAGCTCGCCATCAACTACGGCCTGAACAAGGTGCGCTTCCCCGCACCGGTGCCGGTGGGCTCGAAGATACGGGCGCAAAGCTCGCTGGTCGACGTCGCCGACGTCGGTGACGGCGCAGTGCAGGCGACGCTGTCGACAACCATCGAGATCGAGGGGGCGGCCAAGCCGGCCTGCGTGGCGGAAAGCATCGTGCGCTACGTTTCCTGAGTGCTGAGAACCCGGCGCCGGCGCGTTCGAGCGTCGAGCCGGTCGGGATGGGAAAGCTGTTGCCGCAGCTGCGTATTCGAGCAGGGCGCGGCGGGCCACCGAGACGTTGCCAGGCATCGCCGACGGAGGCACCGAGTTGCCCGAAGCGGCTCGACTTCGGCGACCATGAATTGTTCGAGCCGCACACGTTAGCCTTGCCGATGTGACGATCGAGACCCGTCCGGCCCGCAAAGCCGATGTCCGCGAGTTGTCGCGCGTATTGGGACGGGCCTTCTACGACGACCCGGTTACCATCTGGATGCTGCCCGACGACAACGCGCGCTGCGCGCGATTGCCCGGGCTGTTTGCCACGCTGACCCGCCACCACCATCTCGCGGGCGGCGGCGTCGAGGTGGCATGCGATGGCCCGGGCATCGGGGCTGCGGCACTGTGGGATCCGCCGGACCGGTGGAAGCAGTCGGCGCGCGAGCAGCTGGCGATGCTGCCCGCGCTGATCCGCACATTCGGCTTGCGGCTATCGGGTGCGCGGGACGCGATGGAACTGATTCAGCGTCACCACCCTGAGGAACCGCACTGGTACCTGGCCATCATCGGAAGCGACACGGCCGTGCGTGGCCGCGGATTCGGGCAGGCCCTGATGCGTTCACGGCTCGACCGTTGCGATGCCGAGCATTCCCCGGCCTATCTCGAGTCGAGCAAACCCGACAACGTGCCTTATTACGAGCGTTTCGGCTTCACGGTCACCGGCGAGATCGTGATACCCGACGGCGGGCCGACGCTTTGGCCGATGTGGCGGGCGCCGAGATAACCGCTGCAATACAGCTAGAGCGAGGCCCTAACCGCGCTACCGTTGCCCCGTGCGATTCCACCGGAAGACCGCCTTTATCACCGGCGGCGCGACGGGGCTGGGCCGAGCGTTCGCCCGCGCGCTAACCGGTGAAGGAGCGAGCGTGGCAATCGCCGATATCGACCGCGCCGCCGCAGATCGCGCCGCCGCCGAACTGACCGCCGAAGGCGCCCGTGCGGTCGCCGTGACGTGTGACGTCGCCAACGAACAGCACGTCGACACGGCTGTCGGTCTGGCGATCGAACAGCTGGGCGGCATCGACATCCTGATCAACAACGCCGGCCGTCACCTGACCAAGTACAACCAGCCGTTTAGCGTGCTTTCCCGCGACGACATCCGTGAGCTGTTCGAGGTGAACGTGATCGGTGTCATCAATTGCACTCTGGCATGCCGAGATTCGATGCGGGAGCGTGGCGGCGGCGTCGTGCTGAACATCTCGTCGATGGCCGGCTTCATGAATGTCAGCCCGTATGGCGTGTCCAAGCTGGCGGTGCGGGGCTTGACCGTCGCCTTTGCTTCCGAGCTGTCGCCTGACCGGATTCGCGTCAACGCGATCGCGCCGGGCCTGACCAACACCGAGAGTGCACTGGCCGAGCTGCCCCACGGGTTGGTCGACGACATCGTTCGCGAGCGTCAGCTCGTGCACCGGCTCGGCACCACGGACGACGTCGTGTCGGCCATGCTGTATTTGTGCTCAGACGATTCCTCCTTCATCACCGGTGAGACGCTGAAGGTCAGTGGCGGTTACCCGCTGAACTTCTAATCCTCCGCCGCAGGCGTGGAGCGAGGCCGGCCGGATCGGGTGATCTGGTCGGCGGCGCCGTGCGACGAGCGGGTGGTGTCGCGAAGCGTCGCCCGAAATTGCATCACTCGATACGGCCAGCCGTGCGCCGTGTTCCACTGCGAGACCGCAAGACCCACGCCGCCGGGCAGGTCGACTCGCGACCCGGGAAGAACGTATCCGCCGTACAGTTGCGCGACCCGGTTGCTGGCGTGGTCCTCGGCCTCCCACGCCGAGCCGACGACCGGCCGCTGGAGCGACACGTCGTGCACCGCGGTGGGGCAGTCGAGCACCCGGTAGCCGAGCGCGTAGTGCGACGAGAGGAATCCGCCGAGGATCCATTTCCCGTCGGGGAGCCGGCGCAAGGACAGTTCACCCCAGGTTTCGCCGTGGGGTGTGATCGGGGTCGGATCTCGACCCCATGACCAGCGACCGTTGGCCACACCCCACCCCGAATACCGGCGCGCATCTGCGATACCGCTCGGGCGGACGCGCCGCACGATGATGCCTTTGTCGCGCTGAAAGCCGGTGGACACGACATATACCCAGCCGTCGTCGGGGTCGTAGTCCCACGACCAGCACTGTGCGTAACCGCGGTGCAGCCGTCCGGGGAATTTCGCGCGATCACCCAAGTGCCGCCACGAGATTCCGCTGTCGTCAGAGCGCCAGATCTCGGTCCAGACGACGTTGCCAAAACCGCGGTTGACCATCGCGTGCAGATAGAGAGACTCGCCCACCCGCAGCAGATCGGAGGGAATCACCGTGCTGATGCCGCGGCGGTTCACACCGATGTCGCAGTGCTCGTAGTGCCACAGTTGGCGCGCGTAGTCGGGATCGTAGCCGCCGGCGCGGTGGTAGCTGATTGGGTGGGTGGCGTCGCCGGTGCCAATCAGGATCACCGGTGAACGCCAGTCGCCGTCACCAACCTTGTCGCCGGAGAAGGTGTCTCCGAACACCGACACCACCATGCCGTTGGACGCGCGCACGGACGCGCCGAGATCGGTGCACGTCACACCCCACCGGTCGGTGATGCCGGGGCCGGTGAGATCGGCCAGCTTGCCGGTTGCGCGCATCCGCTAGCGCGACCACAAGGTAGCCGGACGCTGCCTGCGCTCGCCGTCGACGATGACGTCCACCCGCTCGTCGAAGAAGGCGATCCGGTCGCGCACCGGCTCGGCGTCACGCAGGGGGTGGTGGTAGGTCCAGGCCAGATCGGCCGGGCCGCCGGGCACCGAGTAGTACGACGCGCGGCCCTTGTACGCGCAGTAGGTTACGGTGCCGCTGGGCTCGAGCTCGACTGTCACATCGTCGGGGGGCAGATAGAACCGCACCGGCAGCAGCGTCTCGAACAACAACAACGGCCGTGAGGATTCGGCTAGCAGACGGCCCTCCAGTTCCAGCCGGACGTGGCGGGTGCTCGCCAAGATGTCGATCCGTTTGAACGGGTCGTGCGGGTGGGCCACGATCGGCTCGTCTTCTTCGCGCCACTCGAACGCGCCGAAGTCAAGCACCGCGTAGTGGGCCAGATCCGGATCGTGCGGACGGAACGCCGCGGCCGCGCACCGCGTCTCACCGACCACCACGTCGAACACCTCGCCCGGGCAGCTGTGCGCGGCGAACGGGACGGTGGGATCCAGCACCGGCGGGTCTGCCGGATCCGCCGGGGCTTGGGCATGCTCCAGCCGCGCCGAGAGATCCGAGACCGGCACCGCGTAGGTCGGCACCACCCGTCGCGGCTCCCACACCAGCAGCCCACGGCGGGTGTCGGCGACCAGTTCGCCACCGAGGCGAACACGCAGCCGCTTTTCGGTGGGTTCGTAGCGCAGTGACGCGAGCACGCCGCCGAGCAGGTCCCTCATCTTGGTGCCCATCGCTTCATCATCACCTCGGCGATGGACGGCGGCCACCTCACGGGCTGCTGCGCCAACCGGCCACCCCGATTGCGATCATGCGCAACTGCTTGACCGCGATCCGCTTGATCTCCTCGAGGGCTTCGGCGCTTTGTGCGTCTTCGACGGCCTCCGCGATGACGATCATCGAGTTGACGAACAGCGTGGCCAGCACGTTGAGATCCTCGGTGCTCCAGGCGTTCAAGCCGGGAAAGCGGGCGAGGTCGGTCGCGAGTTCCGAAGTAATGAGCCGGATTTCGGTGCGGATGGCATAGCGCAGGACGGTCATTCCGCTGGAGCGCTCGCGCCCGATGAAGCGCCAGTGCTCGCGTCGCTCGGTGACGCTGGCGAGGAGAATCTCCACCGACGACTCGATGACCCGGTTGGGGTCCAGCCTGCCGGCGCGCGCACCGCGCAGCATGTCGCGCAGGGTACGAAACGACTCGTCGATCAAGACCAGCCCGAGCGCCTCCATCGACTCGAAGTGCCGGTAAAACGCCGCGGGCACGATGCCGGCCTCGCGGGCCACCTCGCGCAAGCTCAAGCTGCCGAAGCTGCGATCGCCAAGCAGCTTGAGCGCCGCGGCGACGATGGCGCGGCGCGTCGCCTCCTTGCGTTCTTCCCGGGAGGCGCGTTCGCGGCTGCGGGCCTGGCCGGGCCGGTGCGGCCGCGTATCAGGCGTACGGCTGTTCACCGTGTGAAACCTAACACAGAGCCGGGTAAATGCTTGACGAAGTCCGCTAGGTCCGTCATACGGTGTACAGATGTTCACTCAAAAACTCGCTCGGAACGTGCAGCAGCGGCTGGCCGGTTCGGGCCTGGTTGACCTGCTCACCGGCCCGCACGGCATCGACCGCTACACGGAGCTGGTGGCACCGGCATGGACGCCGGGCGAGGCGCGCGCCAAGGTCGTCGATGTTCGGCGGAGCACACCGCGCAGCGTCACCCTGACACTGGCTCCCAACGCCGCCTTCACTGCCGAGCTCAAGGCCGGCCAGTCGGTAAACCTCACCGTTGAGATCAACGGCCGCCGCCACACGCGCTGCTATTCGCCGGCCAACGCCGAGGGCGCCCGCCGTCTCGAGCTGACCATCGGGCGCCACGACGGCGGGCTGGTGTCGACCCACCTGTACGAGCGGGCCCGCCCGGGAATGGTGGTCGGTCTCGCCGGCGCCGGCGGCGAGTTTGTGCTGCCGAACCCGCGGCCGCGCCGGATTCTGTTCGTGTCCGGTGGCAGCGGCATCACGCCGGTGATGGCGATGCTGCGCACGCTGCTTGCCGAGGCCCACGACGGCGAGATCGCGTTCGTGCACTACGCGCGCAACCCGGCCGAGGCGTGCTACCGCGACGAGCTCGCCATGATGACCGGGGTGCGCGTGCTGCACGGCTACACCCGATCCGGTGCTGGCCAGCTGCACGGTCGCTTCGGTCCCGAGCACCTGGCCGCCGCCATGTCAACACCGGACGCGGTGTTCGTCTGCGGGCCGCCGGCGTTGGTGGACGCGGTCCGCGGGCTTTGCCCGAGCGCACACACCGAAAACTTCGTGGCGCCGGCATTCGAGCCATCGTCGCCCGCATCGGGTGGACGAATCACCTTCGCCGACAGCGGCATTGACATCATCGGCGATGGACGCCCGATACTCGAGCAGGCCGAAGCTGCTGGACTGTCGCCGGAAAGCGGCTGCCGGATGGGCATCTGCCGTACCTGCACCCGTCGTAAAACCGCCGGAGTGGTGCGCAACCTGACCACCGGCGCGGTGTCGTCCGCCCCCGACGAGGACGTGCAGATCTGTGTGTCCGTCCCCCTCGGCGACGTCGAACTGGTTCTGTAAGCCCGAAGGAGATTCTCAATGAAGTTGTCAAGCCGCCGCGGCGGTAGGTGCGGGCTGGTATGCCGTGCCGTCGCGGAGCATGGCCCATACCACGTTGAGGCGGCGGCGCGCCAAAGCGAGGACGGCTTGGGTGTGGGTTTTGCCTTCGGATCTTTTGCGGTCGTAGTAGGTGCGCGAGGCGGCGTCGGTGCGGATGGCGATTTGGGCGGACAGGTAGCAGGCGCGCAGCAGGCGGCGGTGGTAGCGGCGGGGGCGTTTGAGGTTGCCGCTGATGCGCCCGGAGTCGCGGGGTACCGGGGCCAGTCCGGACACGCCGGCGAGGCGGTCGACGGAGTCGAAGCCGCATATGTCGCCGCCGGTGGCGGCGAGGAACTCGGCGCCGAGCACGACACCGAAGCCGGGCATGCTCAAGATGATTTCAGCGTGGCGGTGGCGGCGAAATCGCTCCTCGATCATCGTCTCGGTGTCGTCGATTTCGATGTCGAGGGCCATCACCTCCTTAGCCAGGCGAGCCACCACGGTGGCAGCCAGGTGTTGTCCGGGCACGATGGTGTGCTGGGCGTTAGCGGCCGCAAGGGCTTTGGACGCGACAGCATCGGCATTGCGGGCCTTACGTTTTCGCAACCAGGCGGCCAGCTCAGCAGCACCGGCGCGGCGCAGCCCGTCAGGCGTTTGATAGCCGGTAAGCAAAATCAACGCGGCCTTGCTGGTGCTGTAGTCAAAGGCGCGTTCCAGGGCGGGGAAGTATTCCAGCAGCTGGGCCCGCAGCCGGTTGATCGCCCGGGTGCGATCGGCCACCAAATCAGCGCGCCGGCTGGTGAGGATGCGCAGTTCCACCGCGATCTCGTCGCCGGGTCGCAACGGCTGCAGGTCGCGGCGCATCCGGGCCTGATCGGCAATGATCGCGGCGTCTTTGGCGTCGGTCTTGCCATCGCCGCGGTAGCCGCCCGAGGCGTGATAGACGGTGCGCCCGGGGATATACAGCAGCCGCTGCCCGGCCCCGACCAGCAGAGCAATCAACACCGCAGCGCCACCACCGTTGAGATCGATCGCCCAGGTGATCTCAGCGCCATCAACCACAGTGCTGACCGTGCTGATCAACTCCAGCAGCGCAGTTTCGTCGTTAGCGACCCGCTGCGCCAGCAGCCGCTGCCCTTCGGCGTCGATGACCACACAGTAGTGATCAGATTTACCGGCGTCGACACCAGCCCACAACTGCTGCCCCACAACCACCTCCGTAATCGCCGTAACAATCGACCCAGCAGACGACCACGCCGACGTGTCCTTACACAGCGATCGAATCGCATCTCTCAATTAGCGGTCGAGTCGTCGCGGGACGCCGGGCGGCCAATCTCCTTCGGCCATCACCGACGGCAAACCCATGAAAGCCATACCCGACGCCCCTGGGCAGTTCGAAGCCTACGGCCAACGGCAACGACCACCCTGCAAGAAAGGTAAGGAAGTCATGTCACAGCCCGCGATTACCCTCACCCCCGACCAGGTCGAGGCGTTGGGTCGCGAACTCGACGCCATCAAGCAACGCGTTATGGCCGACCTCGGTGAACGCGACGCCGCCTACATCCGCCGGGTCATCAAGACCCAACGGGTACTCGAAATAGCCGGCCGTGTCCTGCTGTTCGCCGGGATTGTGCCACCGGCCTGGCTGGCGGGCACCGCGATGCTCGCGGTGTCGAAAATCCTGGACAACATGGAAATCGGGCACAACGTCATGCACGGCCAGTACGACTGGATGCGTGACCCGTCGCTTTGCGGTCGTAGCTTCGAGTGGGACACCGCGTGCCCGGCAGATCAATGGCGGCACTCACATAACTACCTGCACCACACCCACACCAACATCGTCGGCATGGACCGTGACATCGGCTACGGCATCCTGCGAATGAGCGAACGTCAGCGCTGGCATCCCTACTACCTGGGTAACCCCATCTACGCATTCTTGCTGATGGTGCTGTTCCAGTATGGCGTTGCGCTTCATGAACTGGAAACCGAACGCATCCGTGCCGGCGAGATCTCCCTGGCCGACAAGCGCCAAACATTGGAAGCGATCTGGCGCAAGACGCGCCGCCAGCTTTTGCGAGACTACGTCGCTTTCCCGCTGTTGGCCGGACCGTTCGCGCCGCTGGTCTTCGCCGGCAACATGTCGGCCAACCTGATCCGCAACGTCTGGTCGTACATCATCATCTTCTGCGGTCACTTCCCCGACGGGACGCAGGAATTCACCATCGAAGAGACTCAGGACGAGTCCCGCGGCATGTGGTATTTGCGACAGATCCTCGGTTCGGCAAACTTGACCGGCGGTAGGCTCTTTCATCTGTTCTCGGGCAACCTGTCGCACCAGATCGAGCACCATCTCTTTCCGGACATGCCGGCGCGCCGTTACGCAGAGATCGCACCCGAGATACGCCAGATCTGCGCGCGGTGCGGTATCCCGTACAACAGCGGGCCGGTGCTGCGCCAGTTCGCCACCGTGGTGCGCAAGATCGTCAGGCTGGCTCTTCCGCCGAAGAGCGCCCGACCGTGGGCCGTCCGCCACGAGCAGCGGACCGCCGCCTAGCACCGGGGCCCGGATCGAGCTGCCACGACGAATAGGCAAGTGCGGTCAGGGCTTCCGCGGTCCGGTCGCAGAACTTCTCCGCCTCGCGCAGCCCGACCGTCAATGCCCGGATGGCGGTGGACGCCACCAAAAAGGTCGAACACCGCGTCAGCGCGCTGCTGTAGCCCGTCGGCGGCCAACAGCTCGACGAGCTGGGCGCGCACATCCTCTTCGCTGCGCGACACCAGGCGCTCGTAGAGCGTTTCGTCGCGGTGATAGGCCACCAGCAGGCCCGGGATGGCCGCACGGGTGACCGGATCGGCCAACTGGGCCAGGAATGCCTCAACCCATGCCCGCAAGTCGGCGTAGAGATTGCCGGTCGCGGCGGGCAGCGGCGCGGGCTGTGTGTGACCGAACGCGGCGTCCTCGATCAGCGCTTCTCGGCGAGGCCAACGGCGGTAGATCGTCGGCGCTCCGACCCCGGCGCGCCGGGCCACCGCGGCGATCGTCGTTCGCTGATAGCCGACCTCGACCAGGAGTTCTCGGGTGGCGGCCAGCACGTCGCGATCCTTCTGTGGGTCGCGGGGGCGACCGGGGGGACGCGGTCTCAGGTTCCACACCGCAAACCTATCCTAGTTTTATTACGTGGCATGCTATAACGTAATGGCATGTTGACGTCCCATGACGAGCTGCTGTGCCACCAGCTGTCGACCACCTTCGACCACGTCTCGCAGAGCGACCTGCGCTGGACCGAGCGCATCGTGATGTATGGGTTCGACAAATCCGGCGATATCAATGTGATGACGGGCCTGGCCCGCTACCCCAACCGCAACGTCACTGATGCCTACGCGATGGTGACTCGATGCGACGGCCAGGCCACCGTGGTGCGGATGTCGACCGAACTGCGGCCCGACACCGCGGCATTGGGCGCCTACACGGTGGGGCCGTTCACCTACTCGATAGAAGAGCCGCTGCGGTGTGTGCGAGCGGTGTTGGGGCCCAACGACCGTGGGCTGAGCCTGGATTTACGGCTGCGCGGCCGCTTCCCCGTCTACGAGCAGACGCCGGCGTTTCACCGCAGCCGGGGCCGGGTCATCGAAGATGCGCGCCGCTTCTATCAGAGCGGCGAATTGGAAGGCTGGATCGAAGTCGGCGGCGAGCGCATCGATATCGACCCGCGGCGCTGGTGGTTCGGTCGCGACCACTCCTGGGGTGTGCGCCACGGGCCGGGTGGCGGCAGCCTGCCCGAAGGAGCCGAATTGCAGCCCGCCGAGATGCCCGACGGCGTGCTGTATTACATGGGCATTTTCCAATTCGACGATGAGCTGGTCCATTTCGCGCAGCGCGAAACCAGTACCGGCGAACGGTGGCAATTCGAGGGTGAGCTGCTCTATCCAATCGACAGCGGTCGCGAACCCGGCAAGATCATCGACGTCGAGCATGATCTGAAATTCCGCGACGAGCTGCGCGTCATCCGCTCGGGCACCTTCACTATCCACCGGGGCGACCGGACTACCAGCACCATCGATGTCACTCCGCTGTGTGACTTTTGGCCGGGGCTGGCCGGTTACCTGGAAGTCAATGGTTACGCCTCCGGCTACTGGCGGGGACCCGACTTCATCGACGGCTACACCGTCGACACCCGTGATCTCGAGGTGATCCGACCGGTGAGCATGCTCAGCGAAACACTGTGTGAAGTCCGCATGGACGGCAAAGTCGGGCATGGCCTGGTCGAAATGGTGTTCATGGGCGCCTACCCACGCTACGGGTACACGGGCTGGTAATCGTGGCGCGTTTGACCGCCGAAGAACTACCGGCGGCGCTCGAACCCGTTGTCCGAAAGATGATTCCCGGCGCCGACTCGGCACATATCGTCAATTGGCGACGAGCCGGGGGCGGCTATTCCACCGAGACATATCTGTTCGACCTCGTCGAGTTGAGCGGATCGTCGAGTCTTGGCTTGGTATTTCGTCGCCCGCCCGAGGACGCGGTCCTGCCCGACTACGACCTGCGCCGACAGTTTTTGACCATGCAGCGATTGGCCGCCTCACCGGTCCCAGTGCCGACCGTCCGCTGGATCGACGCCGACGGGACCGCGCTGGGCACACCGTATTTCGTGATGGACCGCATCGACGACGTCGTCACCGTCAGCGACGTTCCGCCCTATCAGCAAGCGGGCATCTTCGCCGACGCTGACGAAGCGGGCCGCGCCGCGCTGTGGAACGGGTGCCTGGACATCATCACCAAGGTCCATGCCGTCGACCCGGACCGGTATCGGCTCGGCTTTTTAGGTCTGTCCCGGTTCGGCAGCACACCGCCGCAGCAGCTGGCCAATTTCCTTCGCTATGCGCTGAAGTGGGCCAGTGGGGATGCGCCGCTGCATCCGGTGTTCACCCGGGCACTCGATTGGCTCGACGCGCATCTGTACACCCCGGAGCGGGTCACGTTGTGCTGGGGCGACAGCCGGATGTCCAATGTGCTCTACCGCCGCGACTACACACCGGTCGCCGCGCTCGACTGGGAGATGGCCTATCTGGGTGATCCCGCCGGCGACGTCGCGTGGATGCTCATGACCGATTGGATCTCCAGCCCATTCGAAGGACATGCGCCGGCTTCTGGTACGCCGAGCCGCGAGGAAACCCTCGAGCGCTACCGGCGGCTTACCGGCCACCGGCTGACCAACATGCGGTTCGCCGACGTGACATCGGCGCTGCTGCTGGCCGTGGCGATGATCCGGCTGAACGTCAAGCTTGCGATGGAGGGTGTGGACCTGGCCGAAATCTGCGCGCAGCGTGTCGAGTTCGTGCTCGGCGGGGACTGAATTCGGCTATCGTGTCGCCTCATGGTCAGCTTGCCGGCTTTGGACGGTGTCGAGCACAGGTTCATCAACGTCACTGACGATGTGACGATCCACGTCGCCGATGCCGGTCCCGCCAACGGGCCGGCAGTGATGCTGGTGCACGGCTTCCCGCAGAACTGGTGGCAATGGCACCGCTTGATCGAGCCGTTGGCCGCCGAGGGCTACCGGGTGTTGTGTCCCGACCTGCGCGGCGCGGGATGGAGTTCGGCGCCGCGTTCTCGTTATCTCAAAAACGACATGGCCAACGACCTAGCAGGCGTGATAGACAGGCTCGGCGTAGGGCCCGTGAAGCTGGTCGCCCACGACTGGGGCGGTCCGGTCGCCTTCATCATGATGCTGCGCCATCCGGCGAAAGTCTCCGGATTCTTCGGCCTGAATACCGTCGGGCCGTGGGCAACTCGCGACCTTACGATGATCCGGCACTTATGGCGGTTCTGGTACCAGATTCCCATTGCGCTTCCGGTCATCGGTCCTCGGGTGATCGCGGATCCCAAATCGCGTTATTCCCGCATGCTGGTGTCGTGGGTGGGTGCTGGATTCACATTGCCCGATGACGAGCTCGAGATGTACCGGGAATGCATGCGCCAGCCCGGACACGCGGTGGCAGGGTCGCGGTGGTATCGCACTTTTCAGACCACCGAGGTGGTGCGCTGGTTACGCGGCGAATTCGACGACGCCCGAGTCGATGTGCCGGTTCGATGGCTGCACGGCACCGGCGACCCCGTGATCACGCCGGATCTGCTGCGCGGATACGCCGAGCGGATACCTGATTTCGAACTGGAGTTGGTCGACGGCGTCGGCCATTGGATCGTGGAACAACGCCCCGAATTGGTGCTCGACCGCCTGCACAAGTTCCTCAAAGCTTAACTGCCGCTTTGATGTCCTGGGCCCAGCAATGCGACGGACGCAGCCACTGCGGGTTCGACGATCTGGCGGATGTCGTGACCGTCTTCGACCGCGAGCGCGGTGAGTTCCCGCAGGCCGCCCAGCAAGATCACCGCCAACGGCGGCGTCACCGGCGGCAGGCCGGCCCGGCGAAACCCCGGACTGCCGCTGAGGTCAACTAGCAGGTTGGTCAACAGCTCTATGCCACGTCGCTGCACCGGACGTGCCGCCGCACCCAGTGATGGAAGCTCGCGAATCCAACTCAACGCGATGGCCGGCCGAGATTCAATGCTGCCGACATAGGCGTCGACCGCCTGACGAATCTGGTGATGCCAGTCCGCCTCGGGATCGACCGCGGCCCTGATCTCCGCACTGAGCCGCTCGCTGTCGGCGCGCAGCAACTCCAGGAAGCACTGCTCTTTGCTGACGAACTGGTCATAGAACGTGCGTTTCGACGTGCGCGCATGCCGGACGATGTCTGCCACGGTGGTCGCACGGTATCCCCGCTCGCGGATCGAGGCGGCAAGACCGTCGAGCAGCCGGCGCCGAAACGGGTCGACGTCGATCGGAGCGGTGTCGGCGGCCACGGCTGTCACGCTTGCGCCCCTTTCTGGAACCCGCCCTTGCCACAGATTGGTACCAACGAGTACCGTACCCGATGAAGCGGTGGTACATCGTAGTACCACACGGACGTTGGGAGCACACCGCCATGAGCGACGCAGGCACTGTTGGCACCCATGCGGTAGCAGCACCGCCGGCGGTCAATCTGCCCCCTACCGTCGGAATCCCGAAGGCGGTGTTGGGCCTTGCATTCTCGGCCTCGCGCCGATGGACCATGCAGCAACTGGCGCCGCGATACGGCGATGTATTCACCCTCAACCTGCCGATCTGGGGGCGAACCGTGGTGGTTGCTGACCCGCAGCTGGCCAAGCAGGTGTTCACCACCAGCCCCGAGCAGCTCGGCAATATCCAGCCCAACCTGAGCCGGCTGCTTGGCTCGGGGTCGGTGTTCGCGCTCGACGGCGACGACCACCGACGGCGACGACGTCTGCTGGCTCCCCCGTTTCATGGCAAGAGCGTCAAGAATTTCGAGAGCATCATCGAAGAAGAGACGCTGCGCGAAACCGAGGGCTGGCCTGAATGCCGGGAATTCCCAACGCTGCCCTCGATGATGCGCATCACGCTCAACGCCATCCTGCGAGCGGTATTTGGCGCGGGAGGCACTGAATTCGACGAGCTGCGGCGGTTGATCCCGCCGTGGGTCACGCTGGGCTCTCGACTGGCAGCATTGCCGAAACCGGCTCGGACGTATGGTCGCTACAGTCCCTGGGGGCGGCTGGCCGACCGGCGGCGGAAATACGACCTCGTCATCGACAAACTGATCGAGGCTGAGCGCGCCGACCCGAACTTCGAGGACCGCACCGACATCCTCGCGCTGATGCTTCGCAGCACCTACGAAGACGGTTCGGCTATGTCTCGCAAGGACATTGGCGACGAGCTGTTGACGCTGTTGGCCGCCGGGCACGAAACCACTGCTGCCACGCTGGGCTGGGCATTCGAGCGGTTGAGCCGACATCCCGACGTGCTCGCTCAGCTGGCGGAGGAAGCCGACACCGACAACAACGAGCTGCGCCAGGCGGTGATCCTCGAGGTGCAGCGCAATAGGACCGTCATCGATTTTGCCGGGCGCCGCGTGTACGTACCGGCGTACCAGCTGGGCGAGTGGGTGATTCCCCAGGGTTATTCGATCGTTGTCGCCATCTCGCAGATACACGACGACCCCGACGTGTTCGCCGATCCGGAGCGCTTCGATCCCGCGCGTTACCTCGGCACCAAGCCGCCCACCTTCGCCTGGATCCCGTTCGGCGGCGGCACCCGACGCTGTGTCGGCGCGGCATTCGCCAACATGGAGATGGATGTCGTGCTGCGAACAGTGCTGCGCCACTTCGTGATTGAAACCGCTGACACTCCGGGTGAGAAATGGCACGGGCGCGGCGTCGCCTTTACCCCCAAGCGGGGCGGCCGTATCGTCGTGCATCGCCGCTAGGCCAGGTGGCAGCTGGTTAGGATGGCCGGTTATGAGTGCCGCCGGTGACGCCGCCCACCTCGTCGACACGATGAACGACGCGATGGCCACCACCATCCCGACCGCCCACCAGATGGGTGTGCGAGTCGTCGAGGCGCGCCGCGGGCACGCCGCCGCCACCGTGCCCGCCGAGGGCAACGGCAACCACTTTGGCGTGGTCTATGCCGGTGTGCAGTTCACCGTCGCCGAAATCCTGGGCGGCGTCATCGCGCTGAGCACCTTCGACAGCGCCAAGTACTTTCCGTTGGTCAAGAGCGTCGACATCGAGTTCGTCGGG
Source organism: Mycobacterium heckeshornense (assembly GCF_016592155.1). Lineage (NCBI taxonomy): Bacteria > Bacillati > Actinomycetota > Actinomycetes > Mycobacteriales > Mycobacteriaceae > Mycobacterium > Mycobacterium heckeshornense. The sequence continues at coordinate 4,833,153 of NZ_AP024237.1, read as the reverse complement.
ATGGCGCGCTCGCGGTTGCGCGCCGAAGCCAGCCTCAGCGAGGACACCATCGCCCACGTGGAGGCAGAAGCCGCCGAACGCGGAAAGGCGGACTTCACGCTGCAGGCGGTGGTGACCGACGTCGACGGCAAAACCGTTGCCGCCACGAGAGGTCTGTACCAGCTACGCGCGCACGCCTGGTAGCCGTTGGCGCTCGGCGCCGGCGCGACGCAATTGGGCGCGTCACATCCGGCCGCCAATGGCGGCAGAGGGCAAACAGGCCTACCCGGATGGTTGCGCTTGTCGCGTTCCTGCAGCGCGCGGCATCAACAGTGTGAGGACAACGGCGACAACGAGCAGCGCAGGCACATCGCCGACAAGGTGGCCCCGTTCAGCGGAATCGCCGATCGCCTGCGCCGCCATGATCCCTGCGTGGACGACGCTTGAGACCACGGTGAACCAGATCAGGCTGCGGTGGGCGAAGGGATTGCGAGCCGCGAACAGCAGGAATATACCGAGTGTGGCGTAGATGCCGAGAATCATTGCCAGGTAATGGGATGACCCATGACCCCATCTCCAGCCTGACGGCCATAGCAGCGTCTGAGGGTAGATCCCGAAGATGAAAATTAGGCCGATCACGACGAGCGCGATACGCAGCGGGACCAACGACCGCGTGTTGTTTGTGGCATCCGACATCATGCGTCACTCCCTGACCGAAGCTTAGCGAGGTCGACTGATATCCGGGCCATTTCACGGGAACGTTCCCAAGCCGAGAACTGTGGGTGCCGCTGCTTTCGAACTGTGCGTGGTGTTGCATATCGATTCCTCATGCGGCGGCCTGAGCCGATGGGGCATGCTCGGTGAACTCGGCTGCCGATCGGTGTGCCCGCGCGGGCAGCAGCACTGCGACCACGATCGCCGCGGCCAAAGCGATGGCCGCGCAGGCCAGCGAACCGACCTGCATGCCGTCGAGGAAGGCGTGGTTGACGGCGCCGCGGACGTCGGCAACCCGCCCGGCGGGCAGTTGGCCAATGACCTTGTACGCGGCGGCCATCGAGTGCTGCATCGTGGACCGGACGTTCCCGGGTAGCGCCGCCAGCGCCGACGCGGAGCCGATGCGGCTTGAGTACACGGAGGCGAACACGCTTCCGACGATCGCGACGCCGAGGGTTCCGCCCAGTTCGCGCGTGGTGTCGTTGACGGCCGAGCCCACGCCGGCCTTGTCCGCGGACAGCGAGCCCATGATCGCCTCGGTGGCCGGCGCGGTGGTCAGGCCGAGTCCGCCGCCCAGTAGCAGCATCTGCGCGGCGATCTCGACGTAGCGTGTGGCCGCATCCGCGGTGGACGCCCATGTCAGCCCTGCCGCGAAGACGGCCAGGCCCGCGGCAACCACCGCTGTGGTGCCGATGCGCTCCACCATCCGCGGGCCGGCCACGCTGGCGACCGCGATCGAAATGGCGACCGGCAACAAGCGCACACCGGTTTCAAACGCGCTGTAGCCCTTGATGAATTGGAAGTACTGGGTGATGACGAAGATGAAGCCGAACAGGGTCAGGAATCCCGCCGTCACCGCGAGGCTCCCTCCGGAGAATCGCCGGTTCGCAAACACCGACACCTCCAGCATCGGGTGCGAGCTGCGGCGTTGCCACAAGGCGAAAGCGGCGAGGACAACCGTGGCGATACCGAAGCCCATCGCGGTGCGCGGGCTGGTCCAGCTCCAGTTGGGCGCCTCGATGACGGTGTAGACCAGCGCGGTCACGCCGACGGCGGACAAAACCAACCCGGGCATGTCGACCTTCGGGGCGGCCGGATCGCGTGAAGTCGGAACAACCAGGATGCCCCCGAGAATGGCCGCCGCCGCGACCGGCACGTTCACCAGAAATATTGAGCCCCACCAGAAGTGCTCGAGCAGCCAGCCACCGGTCATCGGCCCGGCGGCGACACCGACGCCGACCATCGCCGCCCACACGCCGATCGCTTTGGCCCGCGGTAGGGGGTCGGTGAAGATGTTCGTGATGAGACCCAGCGTGGTCGGGAAGATCACCGCGGCGCCCACCCCCATCGCGGCGCGCGCCGCGATCAGCGCATCCGCCGAAGTCACCTGCGCGGCCACGGCAGACGTCATCGCGAACACCGCAAGGCCGCCGGTGAGCCAGCCCCGCCGGCCGTAGCGGTCGCTGAGGCTGCCCGCTGAGAGCAGCAGGCCGGCCATGACGAGGGTGTAGGCGTCGACGATCCATTGCAGCTGCGCGGTGTCTGCGTTCAGGTCCCGCGAGAGCGTGGGCAAGGCGACGTTGACGATCGTGGCGTCGACGCTGATGACGAAGACACTCAGGCAGATGACGGCAAGTGCGGCGATGGCATGGCCGCTGAACACGGGTTCACGGAGTTGAGTACGCATGGAAGGACGGTAAATCGATAAGACAAGAAATTCAAGCTATAAGTTGAATATTGTGTTCGAGTGGTAGAGTAGCTGGTGTGGCGGGAAAGAAGAGCTACAACCAGAACTGCCCTATCGCACGTGGCCTGGACATCCTGGGCGAGCGGTGGACGCTGCTGATCCTGCGCGAACTCCTCGGCGGGGCGCGGCGCTACGCCGATCTTCGGGCGGCGCTGCCCGGGATCGCCACCAATCTGCTCGCCGACCGGCTCCGGGAACTGGAGGACGCCGGCCTGATCGCGCGCGCCGAGCTTCCGCCGCCGATCGCCCGCACCGTGTACACCCTCAGCGAGCTGGGCTGGCGCAAGGTGCCGCCGGTAATCCAAGCCATCGCCATCTTCGGGCTGGAGTTGCTTGAACCCGCCGACAGCGCGCTGACGCCGCTGAACGGCTTTCTCGCCGGAATCCTGCTGGGCGCCGACCCTGCACGCATCGCAAACCTATCCGCCTCTTACCGTGTCGAAATCGACGGACGCCGTTTCGATTTCGGGGTATCACGCGGAAGCCTCACCGCTGCGTCAGGCCCACCGGCGGTCACCGTGACGGCAAGCCCGGCAGAGCTGATCACTGCCCGCCTCGGGAGCACATCGGCTGAGCGCAAGGCGGCACTGCGGCGGTGGAAGTTCGACGGCCAGACCGACGCTGTCAAGGCGATGCGCAGCGCGTTCCAACTGACCGGAGATCCCGGGTTGTCGCTCGGTTGACCGCGCCCCGGTTCAGCGCTTACTGCTCGACTTCGGCGCGGCGCGGCAGTTTCCAGTCGGGCCGCACATAGTGGCAGGTGTACCCATTCGGATAGCGCTGCAAGTAGTCCTGATGCTCGGGCTCGGCTTCCCAGAACTCGCGGGCCGGGCTGACCTCGGTCACGACCTTGCCCGGCCACAGGCCGGTTGCGTCGACGTCGGCGATGGTGTCCAGCGCGATCTGCTTCTGCTCGTCGTCGAGGTAAAAGATCGCGGAGCGATAGCTGGTGCCGACGTCGTTGCCCTGCCGGTTCTTGGTCGTCGGGTCGTGAATCTGGAAGAAGAACTCCAGCAGCGTGCGGTAATCGGTGCGTGCCGGGTCGTAGACGATCTCGATCGCCTCGGCGTGGCCGGGATGATTGCGGTAGGTGGGGTGATCGTTCTCGCCGCCGGTGTAGCCGACACGGGTGGAGATCACCCCGGGCTGGTTGCGGAACAGGTCCTGCATACCCCAAAAGCAGCCGCCCGCCAGAATCGCCTTCTTGGTCGTCATGGTTCACCCTCCTTCCTCCGAGCATAGGAAGTGCTCGACAAATCCAGGTAGAACGTGTTCTAGTTTTGACGTGACGACTCCGCCGTTCAGTCGCGCCGAGCTCGTCCGGGCATTCGACGCCTACGAGCAGACGGTGGCCCGCGCCGCCGAAACCCGCGACTGGGAAGCGTGGGTGCAGCAGTACACACCCGACGTCGAGTACGTCGAGCACGCCGCCGGCACCATGCGGGGCCGCGACGAGGTGCTGGCGTGGATCAGCGCGACGATGTCGACGTTCCCGGGCAGCCACATGGTCGCGTTTCCGTCGCTGTGGTCGGTCATCGACGAGCCGACCGGGAGGATCATCTGCGAGCTGGACAACCCGATGGTCGACCCCGGCGACGGCACCGTCATCAGCGCGACCAATATCTCGATCCTTACCTACGCCGGCGACGGCCTGTGGCGTCGTCAAGAAGACATCTACAACCCGCTGCGCTTTATGCGCGCGGCGATGAAGTGGTGCAAGAAGGCGCAAGAGCTCGGAACGCTCGACGAGGACGCCGCACGCTGGATGCAACAGCACGGAGGGCAGGAATGAGCGCACGACCCAAGCTGGTCATCGGCGCCAATGGATTTTTGGGCTCGCATGTCACCCGCCAGCTTGTCGCCGACGGTGCCGACGTCCGGGTGATGGTACGGCCCACAGCCAATACCCGCAGCATCGACGACCTGACGGTCACCCGCTTCGAGGGCGATATCTTCGACAACCCCACGCTGCGTGCGGCCATAAACGGCTGTGACGACGTGTACTACTGCGTCGTCGACACCCGCGCCTGGCTGCGTGATCCCGCGCCGCTGTTTCACACCAACGTGGAAGGCTTGCGTAACGTCCTCGACGTCGCCAAAGACGCGGACCTGCACAGGTTCGTCTTCACCAGCACCTACGCCACCGTGGGCCGGCGTCGCGGCCATGTGGCCACCGAAGCCGATCAGATCCGCCGCCGCGGTCTTACCGCGTATGTCCGATCACGGCTCCAGGCCGAGGATTTGGTGCTGCGCTACGCCTCTGAGCACGCGCTGCCCGCGGTCGCGATGTGCGTGTCGACGACCTACGGCAGCGGTGATTGGGGGCGCACCCCACATGGCGCATTCATCGCCGGTGCGGTGTTCGGCAAGCTGCCCTTCCTCATGGACGGCATCGAGCTGGAAGTGGTCGGCGTCGACGATGCTGCCCGGGCCTTGATATTGGCCGCTGCTCGCGGGCGCAACGGCGAACGATACCTCGTGTCGGACCGGATGATGCCGCTAAAGGACGTCGTGCGGATCGCGGCCGACGAAGCCGGCGTGCCAGCGCCGCGACGGTCGATTCCGGTGCCGGCGCTCTACGCGTTGGGGGCGCTGGGCAGCCTGAAGGCTCGGTTCACCGGAAAAGATGCGGAACTGAGCCTGCAGTCGGTGCGGATGATGCGCGCCGAAGCACCGGTCGACCACAGCAAGGCGGTCCGCGAATTAGGTTGGCAGCCAAGGCCGGTCGAGGAGTCCATCCGCGAAGCCGCCCGGTTCTGGATGGCGCTGCGCGACGCCAAAGGAAAGAGCACAACGGCCACGTGACCGAGAAGGTACGCGTCGATCTGAGCGGCGCACCACAGACCATGCTGGCGACGCTGTATGCCAAAGCGCTGGACGCCGACTTCGCAGAACCGATGCTGGGCGACCGGTACGCCAAGGAGATCGTCGATCGCATCGACTACGACTGGACCAAAACGACGATCAACGCGCGTCGCGCCTACTCGGTGACCACACGGACAGCGCACTTCGACCAGTGGGCCGCCAGTTTCCTTGCCGCGCACCCGGAATCGGTTGTGTTGCATTTGGGATGCGGTCTGGACAGCCGGTTTCTCCGGCTTCAGCCCGGCCCCGGGGTCGAGTGGTACGACGTCGACTATCCCGAGGTGGCGGCGCTACGCGACCAGCTGTACCCGAGCCGGGAGCACTATCACGTCGTGGCTGCCTCGGTCACTGACTCGGCCTGGCTGGCCGACATCCCCACCGGCCGGACCACGCTGATGATCGCCGAGGGATTGACCATGTATCTCACCGAGCAGGACGGCATCGCCCTGCTGCGGCGGTTGGTCGAGCGGTTCGGTTCGGGCGAGCTGCAATTCGACGCATTCAACTGGCTCGGGATCCGCGCGCAGTGGCTCAACACCGTGGTCCGACGGTCGGGATCCACGCTGAGCTGGGCGGTCAACGGCCCCGACGACATCGCCGCGGCGGTACCCGGGCTGCGCCTGGTGGCCTGGGAGCGGTGGTTCGAGTCGGCCACGTTCGCGCAGCTCCCCCGCTCGTCGCGGACGGTCGGCAAGGTGATGTCGCTGGTCCCGGCGGTGGCCAACATGTCGCAATACCATCGCTGGGCATTCTGACCGGGCGGGAATCTTCGCCGTAGCCTGGTGTTGCATCTGCTATCCACACCTGAGGAGATGTCACCATGAACCACCGCCCTGTCCTGGAACCGACCGCCGGGCACCCCATCACGATCGAGCCGACCGCAGGGCGGGTTCGAGTTCGCGTCAACGGGCAAATCGTTGCGGACACGCGCGCCGCGCTGAGCCTACGCGAAGCCACTATCCCTGTGGTGCAATACATTCCGTTCGACGACGTCGTACAAGACGTGTTGACGCCCAGCGACACCAGCACCTATTGCCCATTCAAGGGTGAAGCCAGCTACTTTCATGTGACCACAGCGGCCGGCGACACCGTCGAAGACGTGATCTGGACCTACCGGGAGCCCTACCCCGCAGTGGCGGCGATCGCCGGTCACGTCGCGTTCTACCCCGACAAGGCCGAGATCAGCGTCGACCCCGACTAGGTGTTAGCCGCCACCCGGGTATCGGAGTACTCGCGCAGCGACACGATCTGACCGTCGCGGGTATCGAAAATAAAGACGTACGGGCTGTCGTAGCGCTGTCCCGCGGCGGTGACACCATCGCCCTGCGCCTCGATCACCACACTGTCACCGTCGGTGATGTAGCGGACCAGATCCAGGGTCAGCTCGACGTCCTGCTTGCGCCGCTCGATTTGCCGGCGCAACGCCGCCTTGTCGGCCGGTGCCCGGGTAGCGACGTTCCAGTAGGTGAAGTCATTGCTGAGCAGCGCGAAACACTCGTCGATGTCTCCGCCCTGCAAGCACTGCAAAAACATCCACGCCAGTTCAGCTTGGGGATTGTCGAACGGCGTGATCACACCGCCATCCTGTCTCGCCCTACACCGGCGGTCAATTACAGGTAAACCGGTGCGACCCTATGATCTGTGGGGTTCGGCAGTCACGGCGTTGGAGTACCAGATGCAGGTGAAGCGGGCTCGTCGTACCGTGACGTTCCCGGGCGTGGTCAGCCCAGAAATCACCCTGGCTCCGCTGCGACGCGGCCCCCGCGACCCGTGCTTTCAAGTCAGTGGGGGCGCGATCTGGCGGGCCAGCTTGTTGCCCACCGGGCCGGTGACGGCGCGGATTAGCCGCGCAGCACCAGATGCCGTTGAGGGCCTGGCCTGGGGCAGCGGTGCCGAGGAGTTCCTCGATGCACTGCCGGCGATGCTGGGAGCCGACGACGACGCCTCGGATTTCTCGCCACACGATGCCACCGTCGCCGCCGCACATCGACGGCTGCCGCACCTGCGGCTGGGCCGCACCGGGCGGGTGCTGGAAGCGCTGATTCCGGCGATTCTCGAACAGCGGGTTCCGGGCACCGACGCTTTCCGATCCTGGCGGTTACTGGTCACCAAATTCGGCACACCGGCGCCCGGTCCAGCGCCGGCCGTGATGCGGGTCCCGCCGTCGGCCGAGGCATGGCAAGCCATCCCGCCGTGGGAATTCCATCGCGCCAATGTCGACCCGCGGCGCGCCCGCACCGTCGTCACTTGCGCACAGCGGGCGTCATCGCTGGAACGCCTGGTGGTATGGCCAGCCGAGCGGGCGCGGGAGGCGCTGACGTCTCTGCCCGGCGTGGGCGCGTGGACCGCGGCCGAGACCGCACAACGAGCATTCGGTGACGCCGACGCGTTATCTGTGGGCGACTATCACATCCCCAAGATGATCGGGTGGACGCTGCTGGGCAGGCCGGTCGTCGACGCGGTCATGGTTGAGTTGTTGGAGCCGATGCGGCCGCACCGCCATCGGGTGGTTCGGCTGCTCGAAGCCAGCGGAGTGGCGTACGAACTGCGCCGCGGACCCCGGCTGCCGGTGCAAGACATCCGCGGCATTTGAGGCTGCGGGTATAGCGGCGCAGGTCATTGGGTACTCGTGATCGGACCGTGTGCCGATCACGTGAGGAGAGTTATCGCGATGACGCAGTTCACAATTCCAGGTTTGACCGACAAGCAGGCGACGCGGCTAGTGGAGTTGCTGCAAAAGCAGCTGAGCACCTACAACGATCTGCACCTGACACTGAAGCACATCCACTGGAATGTAGTCGGGCCCAATTTCATTGGTGTGCACGAAATGATCGACCCACAAGTTGAAGCGGTGCGTGGTTACGCCGACGTGCTGGCCGAGCGCATTGCCGCGCTCGGCGCCTCTCCGCAGGGCACCCCGGGCGCGATCGTCAAGGACCGCACGTGGGACGACTATTCGGTGGGCCGCGACACCGTGCAAGCACATCTGGCGGCGCTGGACCTGGTCTACACCGGCGTCATCGAAGACGTCCGGAAGGGCATCGACGAGACCGAGGAGCTTGACCGGGTCACCCAGGACATCTTGATCGACCAGGCCGCCGAGCTTGAGAAGTTCCAGTGGTTCGTGCGCGCTCACTTGGAGAACGCGGGCGGGAAGCTCGCCCACGAAGGCTCCTCGACCGAACGCGACGCCGCGAGCACGGCGCGGCGACAGGGTTCGGCATCGGCCTAGCCATGACTTGTTCGCTGGTGCCCGGGGCGAAAGTGTGATCTGTGGCACAATTTAGGCGTGCCGCGAACCGGGAGCCGGGGACCGGGCCGCCCCCCGGCAGCGAAGGCTGCCGAAACGCGAAAACGCATCTTGCGTGCTGCTCGTGAAGTATTCAGCGAACGCGGTTACGAAGCGGCGACGTTTCAGGCGATCGCGGCCCGAGCCGACCTGACGCGGCCCGCAATCAACCACTATTTCTCCAACAAGCGTGTGCTGTATCTGGAGGTGCTGGAGCAGACACGTGACCTCCTCGCCGCCGGCATCAGACGCGCACAGCGCGAGCCCACGTTGTTGAGACGGCTGTCGGCGTTCATCGCGGCCACGACCGACGCCGATGCGCAGAACCGGCCCGCTGCGGCGTTCCTGATCACCTCGGCGCTGGAGTCGCAGCGGCATCCGGAGCTGGGCGCGGCCGAGAATGACTTGTTGCGCGTTACCCGCGCATTCCTTGAGGATGTGCTCGATGATGCGATCCGCCGCGGCGAGTTGACCACCGAAGCCGACAGCGCGTCGCTGACCGAGATGCTGGTGGCGATGCTCTGCGGGGTGATGTTCTATGCCGGCTTCGTCGGCGGACGACAGGAGCTCGACGCGATCACCCGCGCGCTCGAGCAGCTGATGGATGGCAGGCTCTGGCAGGTGGGGAGCTAGGCGCGGACAGCCGCTGGAGCCGCACGTGGGCGCAGTGAAAGTGAAATAGCGCACACAAGCACATAGTTTACCTAACTTATTCGGTAGCATGACCGGTGGCATGACTGACCTGGATGAGGTGCGCTCGGTTCGGGCCGACGGCGACAGCTGGAGCATCACCGAAAGTGTCGGCGCCACCGCGCTCAGTGTCGCCGCCGCGCGCGCCGTCGAGACCGCTGCTGCCCAACCGCTGATCCGCGACGAGTTCGCTTCCGTGCTGGTCGCCTCGGCCGGGGCGGCGTGGGCCCGGCTGGCCAGCCCCGATCTGGAGTGGATCAGCGACGACGAGCACGGCCGCCGAGCCCATCGGGTGACCTGCGACTACCAGGCCGTGCGCACCCACTTTTTCGACGAGTACTTTCGCGCGGCGATGGCAAGCGGGATTCGTCAGGCGGTGATCCTGGCGGCTGGGCTGGACTCGCGGGCTTATCGCCTGGACTGGCCGGCCGGCACCACCGTCTACGAGATCGACCAGCCCAAGGTGCTCGAGTACAAGAGCCGCACACTGGAAGCGCACCACGCCGTCCCCAAGGCGACCCGGCGAGCGGTCGCGGTGGATCTGCGTGACGACTGGCCCGCGGCGCTGATCGCCGCCGGTTTCCACCCCACCGAGCCCACGGCGTGGCTGGCCGAAGGCCTGCTGCCCTACCTGCCTTCGGACGCGCAGGACCGGCTGTTCGAGAACGTCACCGACCTCAGCGCGCTCGCCAGTCAAATCGCCGTTGAAGCGTTCTCCCTGACCGCGCCCACCAGTGAGCGACGCCGCGCGGCGCGGCGCGCGCGCTGGGCCCGGCTGCGGGAACGGCTGGGCCTAGACATCAACTTCGAAACGCTGGGCTACAACGACAGCCGCCGCGCCGATGCCGTGCAATGGTTGACCGAGCACGGCTGGCAGGTTCACGCGGTCAGCAACGCCGACGAAATGGCCCGTCTGGGCCGGCCGATACCAGACGACCTGGTCGAGGAAACCGTGACCAGCACACTGCTGCGCGCGCGCCGCGTCGCCGCCGAATGACCGGTCAGATCCGTTCGCGAAGGGGGCACGATGAGCACCATGCGCACCGACGATGACACCTGGGACATCACCACCAGCGTGGGCTCCACCGCGGTGATGGTGGCTGCCGCCCGCGCCACCGAAACCGACCGCCGGGATGCGCTGATCAACGATCCCTACGCCAGGCTGCTGGTCACCAATGCCGGCACCGGCATCTGGGAAGCCATGCTCGACGAGTCGGTGGTCGCCAAGCTGGAGGCCGCGGACCCGGAGGTCGCCGCGATCGTCCACCACATGCGTAGCTACCAGGCGGTGCGCACCCACTTCTTCGACGCCTACTTCGCCGAGGCCGTCGGCTCAGGCATCCGGCAAGTGGTGATTTTGGCTTCGGGCCTGGATTCGCGCGCTTACCGATTGGACTGGCCGGCCGGCACCGTCGTCTACGAGATCGACCAGCCCAAGGTGCTGGCCTACAAGTCCGCGACGCTGGCAGAACATGGTGTGATGCCGTCGGCCGACCGTCGCGAGGTGCCCATCGACCTGCGGCAGGACTGGCCGGCCGCGCTGTGCGGGGCGGGTTTCGACCCCGCGGCACCGACCGCCTGGCTGGCCGAAGGCCTGCTGATGTACTTGCCGGGCACCGCGCAGGACCGAATCTTCGAGCAAATCACCGCGCTGAGTGCGCCGGGGAGCCGGGTCGCGGTCGAAACCGCGGCACACCACGCCGATCAGCGACGCGAAGAGATGCGAAAGCGGTTCGAGCGGGTAGCCGACGAGCTTGGCTTCCAGCAAAGGGTCAACGTGCAAGATCTGGTCTACCACGACGAGGACCGCGCCGTCGTGGTGGATTGGCTCAACGGGCACGGCTGGCGGGCCAGCGCACACCACTCACATGACGAGATGCGCCGGTTGGGCCGCTGGGTCGACGGTGTGCCGATGAGTGACGACAAGGATGCGTTCGCCGATTTCGTGACGGCCGAGCGCGCCTAGCCGGGCAGCGGCCTGGTCGAGCGTGTCTGTTACCCAACCCAGTGGTTGATTAGGATTGGGTTTCCGCCGGTCAGGAAGGAGACCGCATGACCACCCACGCCGCCGCTGACAGCACCGCCGCTGACGCCGCAGCGCCGGTCGCCTCAGAGATTCAAAAGACGGTCGACGGCTTGCGAACAACCTTCGCGAGTGGGCGAACTCGCAGTCTGCAGTGGCGGCGCACCCAGTTGCGCGCCCTCGAGAAGATGATGGCCGAGAACGAGGCGAAGATCGCCGAGGCGCTGCGGGCCGATTTGTGCCGCAAACCGTTCGAGGCCTGGCTGGCCGACACCGCGACGACTGCCGCCGAGGCCCGCTACGCGGCCAAGCACGTCAAGAAGTGGATGCGCCGCAAATACCACCTGCTCGAGCCGGTGCAGTTACCGGGTCGCGGCTGGGTGGAATACGAGCCCTACGGCACGGTGCTGATCATCGGCGCCTGGAACTACCCGTTCTACCTGACCCTCGGCCCGGCGGTGGGCGCAATCGCCGCGGGGAACGCGGTGGCGCTCAAGCCTTCCGAGGTCGCGGCGGCGTCGTCGCGGCTGATGGCCGAGCTAGTGCCGCAATACCTCGACCCCGACGCGATCGCGGTGATCGAAGGCGACGCGGCGGTCAGCCAGCAACTGCTCGCGCAAGGATTCGACCGGGTGCTGTTCACCGGCGGCACCGAGACCGGCCGCAAGGTGTATGAAGCGGCGGCGCCACATCTGACGCCGGTGACGCTGGAGCTGGGCGGCAAGAGCCCGGTGATCGTCGCCGCCGACGCCGACGTGGACGTCGCGGCCAAGCGGATCGCCTGGATCAAACTGCTCAACGCCGGCCAGACCTGCGTTGCACCCGACTATGTGTTGGCCGACGCGAAAATTCGCGACGAACTCGTCACCAAGATCGGTGAAGCCGTCACCGCGTTCACGGCCGACGAGCCGACCGGAATGCGCATCGTCAACCAACGCCAATTCGACCGGCTGACCGGTTATCTGTCCAACACCAGGGGCACGGTGGCGATGGGAGGCACATTCGACGCTGCGGATCTACGTATCCAGCCGACGGTGGTGGTCGACCCAGACCCGGACGAACCGCTGATGACCAACGAGATTTTCGGCCCGATCCTGCCGGTAATCACCGTCGAATCCCTCGATGACGCAATACGTTTCGTCAACTCGCGGCCGAAACCGCTGTCGGCATATCTGTTCACCAAGACCCGTGCCGTGCGCGAACGGGTTATCAAGGAGGTGCCCGCGGGCGGCATGCTGGTCAACCATCTGGCGTTTCAGGTGTCGACGGCGAAGCTGCCGTTCGGTGGCGTCGGTGCGTCGGGAATGGGCGCATACCACGGCCGCTGGGGCTTCGAGGAATTCAGCCACCGCAAGTCGGTGCTCACCAAGCCCACCCGACCCGACTTATCGAGCTTCATCTACCCGCCGTATACAGAGAAGGCGTGGAAGTTGGCGCGCAGGCTGTTTTAACGGCGCGCAATCACTCTGAGAAAGGAAGCTCATGCCGGGAGTGCAGGATCGTGTCATCGTCGTTACCGGAGCCGGCGGGGGCCTGGGCCGCGAATACGCCCTGACCCTTGCGCGAGAAGGTGCCAGCGTGGTCGTTAACGACCTGGGCGGGGCGCGCGACGGCACGGGAGCCGGACATTCGATGGCCGACCAGGTCGTGGCAGAAATCAAAGACGCCGGCGGACGTGCGGTCGCCAACTACGACAGCGTCGCCGAGCCGGATGGTGCGGCCAACATCATCAAGACCGCGCTCGACGAGTTCGGCGCTGTGCACGGTGTGGTGAGCAATGCCGGGATTCTGCGGGACGGCACCTTCCACAAGATGTCGTTCGAGAACTGGGACGCCGTGCTCAAGGTGCACTTATACGGTGGCTACAACGTTCTGCGCGCAGCCTGGCCGCACTTCCGCGAGCAAGGTTACGGCCGGGTGGTCGTTGCCACCTCGACCAGCGGACTGTTCGGCAACTTCGGGCAGACCAACTACGGCGCGGCCAAGCTCGGCCTGGTGGGCCTGATCAACACGCTTGCGCTCGAAGGCGCCAAGTACAACATCCACGCCAACGCGATCGCGCCGATCGCGGCCACCAGGATGACCCAGGACATCCTGCCGCCCGAGGTGTTGGAAAAGCTCAAGCCGGAGTTCGTGGCGCCGGTGGTGGCCTATCTGTGCACCGAGGAGTCCAGCGATAACGGATCGGTATTCATTGTCGGCGGCGGCAAGGTGCAGCGGGTCGCGTTGTTCGAAAACGAGGGCGTCAACTTCGACACTTCGCCGTCGGTCGACGAGGTCGCCGCGAAGTGGGCGCAGATCACCGACCTTTCCGGTGCGAAGCAGGCCAGTTTCTCGGTGCGGTAATTCGTGAAAGCCTGTGTAGTTCAAGAACTTTCAGGCCCGTCGGGTATGGTGTACACCGACGTCGACGACGTGCAGGGCGGCGACGACGTGGTGGTCATCGACGTGCGCGCCGCGGGGGTGTGCTTCCCGGACCTGCTGCTGAGCAAAGGCGAGTATCAGCTCAAGCTGCCGCCGCCGTTCATCCCCGGCATGGAAACGGCCGGTGTGGTCCGCTGGGCGCCAGCGGACTCGGGTTTCCAGCCCGGCGACCGGGTGTCGGCGTTCGGGGTGCTCGGCGGCTACGCCGAACAAGTGGCGGCGCCGGTGGCCAACGTCATGCCTAGTCCGGTGCAACTCGACGACGCGCAAGCGGTGTCGCTGCTGGTGAATTACAACACCATGTATTTCGCGCTGGCCCGTCGCGCCGCGATGCGTCCGGGTGACACAGTGCTGGTGCTGGGCTCCGCCGGGGGCGTAGGCACCGCGGCGATCCAGGTGGCCAAGGCGATGGGTGCCGGCCAGGTGGTCGCGATGGTCCACCGCAGCCACGCGATGGAATTCGTCGAATCGCTGGGCGCTGACGTGGTGCTGCCGCTGACCGACGGCTGGGCTCAGCGGGTGCGCGACGTCACCGACGGACACGGCGTGGACATCGTCGTCGACCCCATCGGCGGCCCGGCCTTCGACGACGCCATCCGGGTGCTGGCCGTCGACGGCAAGCTGCTGGTGATTGGGTTCGCTGCGGGCGGAGGCATTCCCACCGTCAAGGTGAACCGGCTGCTGCTGCGCAACGTCAGCGTGGTCGGCGTGGCGTGGGGTGAATATCTCAACAAGGTGCCCGGTTCGGCGCAGTTATTCGCGTGGGGACTCAACCAATTGGTCTCCCTGGGATTGAAACCGCCATCACCGCAACGATATCCGCTGTCACAAGGGCGCGCAGCCCTGCAAAGCCTGGCCGACGGCGGTGTGCTCGGCAAGGTGGTACTCGAGCCGTAATGACCGTCGGCGCCGCGATCCCGGACCGCCGGGCATCCGATGTGCGATTTCTTGCCCTGCGCGGTCCCGGCGCGCCCGTCAGGTCAAAGATGACTCGGGTGTTTCCCACCGCACGCCGTCGAATCGTCCGAAATCGCTGTCGTAACTGACTGTTCGTGCGCGATGCTCAACCGCCAGAGCGGCCAGGTGGGCGTCGTTGACAAGATTTGCTCCCGCCCCGACCTGCGACAGCAGCCCGGCCAGCACGTCGCTGCTCAGCGGCGACGGAAACAATCCATGCCGAGTCGTCAACCGCACAAATGCGAGCAGCGGCACTCGGGCCAGGCCGACGGTGTCGCCGCCGCAGCGCACCGTCGAGCCAGCGGCGAGAGGTCTCGTGGTCTGCGGCGGTGTTGACCGCGTAGAGCAGGACTCTGACCTCGCGCACCGCTCACAGGTGGTCTCGGCACGCCTCGGCACGATCGGTCTCCGCCAAACCGGTGCAGCCGACTTCAGGCCAGCAGCTCGAAGCGGAGCCGGTCAACATCGGCTTCGGTGATGGCCGCATCGCGCAGGTAGGCGTCCAGCGAGCCGTAGGTCTCATCGATGGTCTGCCGGGCGGCGGCCAGGTATTCGGGGCGCACACCGAGGACCTCGTCGGAAAGCCGCGCCTCGGTGAACGTCACCACCTCCGGGGTCAGTTGGGTTTCCGACCGCTGCCGGATCATCTCCATGATCTGGGCTCGAAGTTGTGGCGCGGCGTCGTTGCTGCGCAAGTAATCGGCGAGGATCGCCTCGCGGTCCAGTCCGATCGCTTCGAGCACCACCGCGATGATGAAGCCGGTGCGGTCCTTGCCCGCAAAGCAATGCGCTAACACCGAGCGTCCGGCTGCAAGCAGCGAAACAACCTGTCGCACAGCGCGTTGTGCCCCGGCGTAGGTGGGAAAGCGACGGTACTCGTCGACCATGTAGCGGGCAGCGGCGTCGGCGACCGACTCGGTGCTGGGCTTGTCGGTCATCAGCCGCTGGAACGCATGCTCGTGCGGGGGTTCGCCGTCAGACTCGACTTGGTCGGCGGCAAGGTCGGGGATGGGCAGCAGATGGATGTCGACGCCGTCGGGCACACGCCCGGGCCCGCGGCGCTCGACCTCGCGGCGAGAGCGCAAGTCGGCGACATCGGTGACGCCGAGCCGGCGCAGCGCTGCGCGGCCGTCGTCGTCGAGTCGGCTCAGCTCACCGGAGCGGAACAGCCGGCCGGGCCGCACACCGGCCGAGAGCGCGACATCGCGAAAGTTGACCGCGCCGGGCAGTTCCTGGATCTCGGTGGTCACTTGGTAACCGCCGCGGCGAAAACGCTTTTCTCACGGTTGATTTCGGCGCGGGCAATCGACCGCAAGTGGACCTCGTCCGGTCCATCGAAGATCCGCATGGCCCGATGCCAGCCATAGAGCCGGGCCAGCGGAGTGTCGTCGCAAACTCCTGCCGCGCCGTGCACCTGGATGGCGCGGTCGATCACATCACAGGCCACCTGCGGGGCCACCGCCTTGATCTGTGAGACCAGCAGGTGCGCTGCCTTGTTGCCATGCTGGTCGATGGTCCACGCCGCTTTCTCGCAGAGCAGCCGAGCCTGATCGATCTCATTGCGGGACTTGGCAATTGACTGCTGCACCACTCCATGTTCGGCCAGCGACTTGCCGAACGCCACCCGGCTGCGGGCCCGGTCGACCATCAGGGCCAGCGCGCGTTCGGCCGCGCCCAGGGCACGCATGCAGTGGTGGATGCGGCCCGGCCCCAGCCGGGCCTGGGCGATCGCGAAACCCGCACCCTCCTCGCCGAGCAGATTCGCTGCCGGCACCCGCACGTTGTCGTAGATCACCTCGCAGTGGCCGTGCTGGTCCTGCCAGCCGAACACCGGTGTGGAGCGCACCACCGTGACCCCGGGAGTGTCCATCGGCACCAGGATCATCGACTGCTGCCGGTGGGCCGCGGCGTCGGGGTTGGTGCGGCCCATCACGATGAGGATCTTGCAGCGCGGGTCGGCCGCTCCCGACGTCCACCATTTGCGGCCGTTGATGACGTAGTGGTCGCCGTCCCGCGCGATCGTGGTTTCGATGTTGCGGGCGTCGCTGCTGGCCACCGCAGGCTCGGTCATCGAGAACGCGCTGCGGATCTCGCCGTCGAGCAGCGGCTGCAGCCATTGCCGGCGCTGCTCCTCGGTGGCGAACAGGTGCAAAATCTCCATGTTGCCGGTATCCGGTGCCGCGCAGTTAAGCGCCTCGGGGGCGATCTCCACGCTCCAGCCGGTCAGCTCGGCCAGCGGCGCGTAGTCGACGTTGCTGAGCCCGGATTCGGCGGGCAGGAACAGGTTCCACAGCCCGCGCTCCTTGGCCTTGCGCTTGAGGTCCTCGACGATCGGCGGCACTGTGTGGTCGTGTGGGCCGGCGTCGCGGCGGTAGCGGTCGTATTCGGCCTCGGCGGGAAAGACATACTCGGTCATGAAGTCGGACAGCCGCTTGTGGTAGTCACTGGCCTTGGCCGACATCGCAAAATCCATGCCCGCCACGATAGGCGACCTGCTTGCGCCACGAGCGGACGCATCGATGGGCTGCATCGGCCCGGGGAGGAGCCGGGCCATCGGGTTAGGGTAGCGGAGCATCCAACGGCGCAGGAAAGTAGATGTACGTGCGATGACAGATACGCAGACGACGGTCGGAGTGGTCGCCGAGTCGGCTGAGGACGAGCGGCGGGTAGCACTGGTTCCCAAGGCGGTGGCACCGCTGGCGAAGAGCGGGATCGCGGTAATCGTCGAATCCGGTGCCGGGCAGCGGGCGCTGCTGCCCGACGAGCTGTACACCGGCGCCGGTGCCAGCATCGGCGACGCGTGGACCGCCGATGTCGTGGTCAAGGTGGCGCCGCCGACTCCTGACGAGGTCGCCCGGCTGCACCGCGGGCAGACGCTGATCGGCTTTCTTGCACCGCGCAGCCCCGACAGCCAGGTCGAGGCGCTGCGGGCCGCGGGTGTTCAGGCCTTCGCGTTGGAGGCCATCCCGCGGATTTCGCGGGCACAGTCGATGGACGCGCTGTCCTCACAGGCCAACGTCGCCGGATACAAGGCGGTCCTGGTGGCCGCATCCGAGTCGACCCGGTTTTTTCCCATGCTGACCACGGCGGCGGGCACGGTGAAACCGGCCACGGTGTTGGTGCTCGGCGTCGGGGTGGCGGGCCTGCAGGCGCTGGCGACGGCGAAACGACTGGGCGCGCGCACCACCGGGTACGACGTCCGGCCCGAAGTTGCCGACCAGGTGCGCTCGGTGGGTGCGCAGTGGCTCGACCTCGGGATCGATGCTGCCGGGGAGGGCGGCTATGCGCGCGAACTCACCGACGAGGAACGCGCGCAACAGCAGAAAGCGCTGGAGCAGGCGATCAGTGGGTTCGACGTGGTGATCACCACCGCTTTGGTGCCGGGTCGGCCGGCCCCGCGGCTGGTGACCGCGGCCGCGGTCGAGGGCATGAAGCCCGGCAGCGTCGTGGTGGATTTGGCCGGTGATGCGGGCGGAAACTGTGAATTGACCGAGCCCGGCCGCACCGTCGTCAAGCACGACGTCACCATCACCGCACCGCTGAACCTGCCCGCGACCATGCCCGAACACGCCAGTGAGCTCTACAGCAAAAACATCACCGCGCTGCTGGATCTGTTGATCAAAGACGGGAAGCTGGCGCCCGATTTCGACGACGAGGTCGTCGCGGCGGCATGCGTGACCCGGGGAGAGGACAGCTAGATGTATGACGAACTTCTGGCCAACGTGGCGATCCTGGTCCTAGCCGGGTTCGTCGGCTTCGCGGTGATTTCCAAGGTGCCCAATACGCTGCACACGCCACTGATGTCTGGGACCAACGCCATCCACGGCATCGTCGTCCTGGGAGCTCTGGTGCTGCTGGGGCGTATCGAGCACCCGTCGATCGCGTTGCAGATCATCCTGTTCGTGGCGCTGGTGTTCGGCACGCTCAACGTCATCGGCGGTTTCATCGTCACCGACCGGATGCTGGGCATGTTCAAAAGCAAAAAGGCTGCGCCCGTCAAGGCAGAAACGGATGGGCAAGGTCAATGAGCTACCTGGTCACGATCCTCTACATCATCTCGTTCGCACTGTTCATCTACGGGCTGATGGGTCTGACCGGGCCCAAGACCGCGGTGCGCGGCAATCTGATTGCCGCGGTGGGCATGGCCATCGCTGTCGGGGCCACGCTGATCCTGATCCGGCATACTCAGCAGTGGCCCCTGATCATCGCCGGGCTGGTGCTGGGTGTCGTGCTCGGGGTTCCCCCGGCCCGGTTGACCAAGATGACCGCGATGCCGCAGCTGGTGGCATTCTTCAACGGCGTCGGTGGCGGCACCGTCGCGTTGATCTCGCTGTCGGAATTCATTGAGACCGAGGGCTTTTCCGCGTTCCGCTACGGTGAAGCGCCGACGGTGCACATCGTGGTCGCCTCGCTGTTCGCCGCGATCATCGGGTCGATTTCGTTCTGGGGTTCGATCATCGCGTTCGGCAAGCTCCAGGAGATCATCCCTGGTCGGCCGATCGGCATCGGCACGGCGCAACAGCCGCTGAACGTGCTGCTTCTGGTGGCGGCCGTGGTCTGCGCGGTGGTCATCGGTCTTGGCGCCCGGCCGGGCAGCGGCGGGGTGCCGCTGTGGTGGATGGTCGGCCTGCTGGCCGCCGCGGGCGTGCTGGGTCTCATGGTGGTGCTGCCGATCGGCGGCGCCGACATGCCCGTGGTCATCTCGATGCTCAACGCGATGACCGGCCTGTCCGCCGCCGCCGCCGGTTTGGCGCTGAACAACACCGCGATGATCGTTGCCGGCATGATCGTCGGCGCGTCCGGTTCGATCCTGACCAACCTGATGGCCAAGGCGATGAACCGCTCGATCCCGGCGATCGTGGCGGGTGGGTTTGGTGGAGGTGGCGTGGCTGTCGGCGGCGCCGCCGGCGGCGACAAGCACGTCAAGTCCACGTCGGCCGCCGATGCCGCCATCCAGATGGCCTACGCAAACCAGGTGATCGTGGTGCCCGGCTACGGGATGGCCGTCGCGCAGGCGCAGCACGCGGTCAAGGACATGGCCACCTTGCTGGAGTCCCGTGGTGTCCCGGTGAAATATGCGATCCACCCGGTCGCCGGGCGAATGCCCGGGCACATGAACGTGCTGCTGGCCGAAGCCGAAGTCGACTACGACGCGATGAAGGACATGGACGACATCAACGACGAGTTCGCCCGCACCGATGTCACGCTGGTGATCGGCGCCAACGACGTCACCAACCCGGCCGCGCGCAACGAGCCGAACTCGCCCATCTACGGCATGCCGATTCTCAATGTGGACAAGTCGAAATCGGTGATCGTGCTCAAGCGGTCGATGAATTCCGGCTTCGCGGGCATCGACAACCCGCTGTTCTACGCCGACGGCACCACCATGCTGTTCGGCGACGCGAAGAAGTCGGTGACCGAGGTGACCGAGGAACTCAAGGCCCTGTGACGAGCAGACGCAGAATCGCACGTTCGGGCCCCGAACAGTGCGATTCTGCGTCTGCTCGCGGGCTCAGACCGGCGGGTACGCCGGCGGCGGGTAGCCCTGGCCGTCGGTGACCCCCCGGAAACCCCAGGTGAAGTAGTTGAAGAAGAATTCCAGCTCGTCGGAAAAGTCGTAGCTCGGATCCGGATCCATCCGGTCAGTCTAATCCCCTTCGTCAACCGCTTGAATAGACTGTCCAACTAGTTGATCGACACCGAAAGAGTAACCATGCCATCCGACATCCCTACGCCCAATGGGCTCTCCCGCCGCGAAGAGTTGCTGGCCGTTGCGACCAAGCTGTTCGCCGCGCGCGGTTACCACGGCACCCGGATGGACGACGTCGCCGATGTGGTCGGCTTGAACAAGGCGACGGTGTATCACTATTACGCCAGCAAGTCACTGATCCTGTTCGACATCTACCGCAGGGCCGCCGAGGGCACACTGGCCGCCGTCCACGATGATCCCTCTTTGACCGCCCGCGAGGCGCTCTACCAGTACACGGTCCGGCTGCTTACCGGGATCGCGAGCAATCCCGAACAGGCCGCGGTCTACTTCCAGGAACAGCCCTACATCACCGAGTGGTTCACCGAAGAACAGGTCGCCGAGATCCGCGAAAAGGAAGCTCAGGTCTATCACCACGTCCACGGCCTCATCGACCGCGGTATCGCCAGCGGCGAGTTCTTCGACTGTGACTCGCACGTGCTGGCGCTCGGCTATATCGGAATGACGCTTGGTGCCTACCGCTGGCTGCGCCCGAGCGGACGGCGCACCGCCAAGGAGATCGCCGCCGAATTCAGCACCGCGCTACTGCGGGGCCTCATCCGCGACGAGGCGGTCCGCGCGCAGTGGTCACTCGGCGACGACGTGAAAACGACCGATACCCGTGAGGTTTCGCTGCGTGTTCACAACACTGACGCGCCACCGTGTTGACCGGCGCTGTGCTCACCGACGGCACTGCGGCTTCAAATGCTTGTCGAGAAAGTCCAGTTGGTCGGCGACAACGCGGTCGAAGGCCTCGCCGACGTAGATATCGAAGTGGCCCTCCGGGTAGACCTTGATCTCGCCCCGAGGCGCCTTGGCGGCGTGTCGCACCGTGGTGTCGGCGGGTGCGACGGAGTCGGGTTCGCACACGCAGAACAAGATCGGGCAGGCGACCTTGCCGGCGGCGCGGCCCGGCCGGTAGGCGAGGACCTTGACGCCGAAGCGGGCGGCAACCTCGTTGCGGACCTGCACCCCTTCGGGCACCAGCCGCATGAAGCCCGGGTACGCGTCGGGTGCGGTCATCAGCGCGACCTCGCCCGGGTAGCCGACCACCGGCACCATCACTGGTGGCCTGCCGAGCCGGGCGCCCACGAGATCGCGCACCGCCAGCGCGGTAATGCGTGCGATGAGCAACGGGTTCACCGCACGCGCCGAGGCGATGCCGTCGGTGAAGGGACACTGCGCGACGACGGCCGCGATGCCCGGCAGCCTTGCCGCCGTCGCGATCACGTGCCCGCCGCTAAAAGACGTGCCCCACAAGCCAATTCGGTGACTGTCGAGGTCTGGCAAAGTGCGGGCGTAGGCCACGGCCGCGGCCCAGTCCTGCAATTGCATGCCGATGTCGAGCAGCTGCCGCGGCTCGCCCTCGCTGTCACCGAAGTTGCGGTAGTCGAACACCAGGCAGGCATAGCCGGCGGCGCTGAACCGCTCCGCGTAGGCGTCGAGCCGCATCCTGCGCACACCGCCTAGCCCGTGCGCCATCACCAGCAGCGGCGCGTCGCCGGTTGCTTGCGGTCGGTACAGCCACGCGCTGATCCGCTCACGGCCGGAGTGGAACACTACGTCGTCACGTCGCGCCATGATTCGCATCATTGCGCACCGTGTGATACTTCGACGCCATGACCGCAAGCGTGCTGCAGCAGCTGGTGGGGGTGGTGGGTCGACAGCATGTCAGCGCCGATCCCGACGTACTTGCCACCCGCAGCGTCGACTACACCGGCCGCTACCGCGGCCACGCCAGTGTGCTGGTGCGTCCCGGGTCCATCGACGAGGTGGCCGAGGTGCTGCGGGTGTGCCGCGGCGCCGCGGTCCACGTCACCGTCCAAGGCGGACGCACATCGCTGGTGGCCGGCACGGTTCCCGAGCACGACGACGTGCTGCTGTCCACTGAGCGGCTGGACACCGTCGGTGACGTCGACACCGTCGAGCGCCGCTTGCACGTCGGCGCGGGGGCGACGCTAGCGGCCGTGCAGCGGGCCGCCGGGGCGGCGGGACTGCTGTTCGGCGTCGACTTGGCCGCCCGCGACACCGCGACCGTCGGCGGCATGGCGTCGACGAATGCCGGCGGGCTGCGGACGGTGCGCTACGGCAACATGGGCGAGCAGGTGCTTGGTTTGGACGTTGCGCTGCCCGACGGCTCGGTGCTGCGCCGACGCAGCCGGGTGCGGGCCGACAACACCGGCTACAACCTGCCGGCGCTGTTCGTCGGGGCGGAGGGCACCCTCGGCGTCATCGCCGAACTTGATCTGCGGTTGCACCCCGTCCCGTCGCACCGGGTGACCGCGGTGTGTGGGTTCGCCGACCTGGGAGCGTTGGTCGGGGCCGCCCGGGTGTTTCGCGATCTGGACGGCATCGCGGCCCTGGAACTGATCGACGGCAGGGCCGGCCGCCTGATGGCCGAGCATTTGGGCGTAGCGGCGCCGGTCCGCGCCGAGTGGCTGCTGTTGGTGGAGCTGGCCGGCGATCACGACCAGACCGAACGGCTCGCCGGCGCGCTCAACGGGCTGCAAACATGCGGCGAACCGGCGGTCGGTGCGGATCCTGCTGCGCAGCAGCGGCTGTGGCGGACGCGGGAATCGGTGTCCGACGTGCTCGGCGTGTACGGACCGCCGCTGAAATTCGACGTTTCGCTGCCATTGTCGGCGATCAGCCGGTTCGCCCGCCAGGCGGCCGAACTCGTGCACCGACACGCTCCCGAAGCGCTACCGGTGTTGTTCGGTCACGTCGGCGAGGGCAACCTGCATTTCAACGTGTTGCGCTGCGCGCTGGAGCAGGAACGCCGGCTGTACGCGGCGATGATGGAATTGATCGCCGGCTGTGGTGGCAACGTCAGCTCCGAACACGGCGTCGGTAGCCGCAAGCGCGCGTATGTCACCATGTCACGCGAACCCGCCGATGTCGCGGCGATGCGCACGGTCAAGCACGCATTCGACCCGACCGGCTACCTCAACGCAGCGGTGCTGTTCGACTAGTCCGCGGCTTTGATGCCTACCGCGTGACGCAGCTGCGCCAAGAATTGGTCGGCATCGTCGCTTCTCACCATGTAGTGCGAGATCGCAATGCGAATCGCGGCCGCGGCCTTCACCGCGCCGCCGGGTCCGGGAAGCAGGCGTTGCAGTCCTTCCCGCATCTCGGGAATGACACGTGAGAACTGCGCGATGACATGCTCGGGCTCGATGTCGACCATGCGCACGCCGGAGTAGGAGTATTGGTAGTCGACGATGAAACGCAGCGCGGCGTCGAGCTTGTCGGCACCCTTGAGGCCGGCAGTCGCCCTGGCTAAACCGCTTTCGAACGTTTGCCGTTCGTAGCGTGAAAACGCATCCAGCAACTCCTCTTTGGAGGCAAACCACCGATACAGCGTCGGGCGTGACACGTGCGCTTGAGCGGCGACGTCGGAGAGGCTGAGTTTGCGTTTGCCGTTGCGGCTGATCACCTCGGCAGTGGCCGCAAGGATCCGCTGCCGGGTCGACGTGTCGGCCTCGGTGGTTGACGGGTGGTTCACAGTCGAAACTTTACAAACTGTAGGGGAAGTGTCACGCTGTTTTGGTGCCACTGTCTTGGTCCTTGGCGGGGGCCGTCTCGCCCGCAGATGACATATCCGATCACCAAATCCTAGCCGCTCGCCGTGGCTGAAGGAGGGCCCGCCGGGTGGAGCCAGTCCCAGCGCGCCGTCCTGGTGACCGCGGCATGGTCACCGGTGGGACGGGCAACCGCGGCGCGGTTGGCCCGCTGCGGCGATCTGGTGCTGATGGGCACCCGCCGGCCCGAGCTCTGTGAGCGGCTGGCCAGTCGTCTTCGAGCCCGGGGTGCGACGGCGTTCGCCGGCTACCTCGACCTCGCCGACACTTCGTCGATCGATCGGTTCGTCGAGTCCGCCCGCTATCTCATCGGTGGCGTGGACGTGCTGATCACCGATGCTGGCCTGTCAGCCGTCGACACGCACGTTTTTGGTGCGCAACACCTTGCCGCACAGGTGATTCCACCGATGGTCCGGCGTGGACACGGCGATGTGGTCCTACTCAGCCCGGAGCTTGTCGCCGGCGCAACACCACCGAGCATGGCGGTGTCGGCGACAGGCCGACGGGCGCTCGACTCCTGGGTCTCGGGCCTGGACGCCGAATTCGTCGGGAGCGGTGTGCGGGCGTCGATTGTCCGCTCGGCGCGGCCGGGCAGCGGGGTGGCACCGGGCGATGTGGCATGCATCATCGCGACGATGCTGGCGCCGGGCGAACCCAGCTACCTGCGGTTGGTCGAGGTCATCGCACATCGTGTCGCCTCGGCACCCGTGAAGGAGCGCAAGATTCGATGACCGCCGCCGGCCTGACCCGGGAATACAGCGCATCGGAGATCTCGACCCGCGGGAATCAGCCGTTCGCGGTTCGCGACGAGACCTTCGCCCGACTTCGGGCAACCGATGGCCTGATTGCCTGGGCAATCAACTGGCCAGGACCCAGCTGCGAAACCTCCTCCGCGAGTTGCTGTCTCGGCTAGGCAAGGTCGAATTTGGCGAACCGGAGTTCCTCCACAGCAGTTTCATCCACGGCATCAAGCGGGTCCGGGCGTTCGTCAGGTAGTGGTCAGCTCGAGCGCCGGCGCACCAGCACCGACTGCTGAATGGCGCCTATCGCCGCGCGTTCGTCGAACAGGGTGCCTACCGTAATGCCGATTCCGTCGGGGCCGTAGCTGGTTTCGGCGCGGATGCCGATCCACTCACCCGCGGGGATGCGGTGCACGTGGACCACGAGGTCGTTGTTAAGGAAGGTCCACTTGGTGATGTCAAGTTTGGAGCCGAGGCCGTTGGCGCAGTCGGCGACAGCGAAAAGCCGCTGCAGTGGCGTCATAGTCTCGCCCGTGACGAGGTCCACGGTCGGCCTGATCCACGATTCGCCGGGTCCCTCGTTGAGCGGCGCGGTGAGCCATCGCCAGTCGAGGCTGTGCACGTAGTTGCGGTCGAAGTCCCTTTCCAGGTTGCGGCTGGCGGCGCGGCTGAGCGGACCGATCGGCGGCGCCGACGCCCGCACCACGTCAGTGGTGTCGAGCTGCTGGAGTCGCCACCCGCTGGCGCGGGCGACGGGCCGGGGCTGCCCGTCCGGTCCGGGCCCCAGCATCTCGGCATTCACCAATTCGATCTGTTT
Organism: Mycobacterium heckeshornense; assembly: GCF_016592155.1. Classification (NCBI taxonomy): domain Bacteria; kingdom Bacillati; phylum Actinomycetota; class Actinomycetes; order Mycobacteriales; family Mycobacteriaceae; genus Mycobacterium; species Mycobacterium heckeshornense. Next base: position 4,807,581 of record NZ_AP024237.1, on the reverse strand, counting down.
GCCGGGTCTTTCGATGCGTGAGCGCACCCAGAACTCGCCCTCGGCCGGAACCGGTCCCAACAGGTCCACCACGACCCTGCTCAGCCGGGTGTCGTCGCGGCGAACACAACCCTCGAGCGACCGCACCAGCAGCGCCGACACCGGCGCCGCGTGCTGGATCGCCGCCGACCAGGTGCTGCGCACCAGATCGGTCGCCGTGAACTTCTCGCCCAGCGGATCGGCCGCGTCGATCAGCTCGTAATACGAATCAGTCATGCTTCGCCTTTCGCCGTCACGGCAGGCCGGCGCCGGGGATGTCGACGGTGACGGTGTCCAGCTGGGACAGACGGGTTCCTTTGAGCCGCTTGGGATACGCGTCGGGGCTCGACAACAAAAACAAGGTGCGACGGCCAAGTCCACCGAGGGTACACGCGATGGCCGCGCGTTCGCCGACGTCGATGCGGTCGGTCACCGCCCCGCCCGCGACGATCCGGTCGAACCGGTGTGCCAATGTCATCGCCGTCCACACACCACCGTCGGAGTCCAGGGCGATACCGTCGGGCGGACCGTCCAAACCCTCGGCGAACACCCGCCGATCGGCGAGGGCACCGTCGTCGGTGATGGTGAAGGTGGTCAGCCGCCGCCCCGTCGACTCCGCGACGATCAGGCTCCGACCGTCCGGCGTGATCACCATCCCGTTGGGGAACTCGAGATCCTCGGCGACGATGGCCACCGAGTTGTCGGGATCGAGGCACACGATGACGCCACCTTCGAAGGCCTGCGATCCGATGTAGGCGCGCCCGGCCGCGTCGACGACCATGTCCCCAAGGTCGGCGGGTACCGCCTCGGCGAGGTCGGCGATCGTCGTCACGGTGTCGCCGTCGTAGCGCAACACGACCCGGTCGTCGGTCGAGGTGATCAGTAGCGAGCCGTCAGGGCGGAATCCCAACCCTGACGGCCTGTGACCCGGCAGCGGCAAGGTCGTCATCGCGCCGCCCAGCGTGACGGTGTGCACCGCTTCGCCAAGCATGTCGGAAAACCACAGCAGCCCCTCAAACCACCGCGGCCCCTCCCCGAAACAGAAGCCGGCGGCCAACGGGGTCACCTGGTCAACGGGCAACGACATCGGCGGCATCCAACTCTCGTGCGACGGCGGTGTGGTAGGCGTCGATGTGGGCGGGGTTGACGATCCGGAAGAAGGTGTCGGGCAGCGGCGCGTGTTTGTAGGCCTCGATCGTCGTGCGGGTGAACAGCGTGACGTCATGGCCGGGTGTGGTGAAGTGATATTGAATCGTCATCCGCCCGTCCAGGCCGCCGTTACCGTCGCGGTCATGACCCAGACGGCCGACCGAATTGAAGACAAAAAGCTTGGGCTGCACGGCAATTGCCAGCTGCCAGGTGAAGATGCGGTTGGCGTCCGGGCCCGTCTCCGCCCAGGTGTCGCCGACCTGCAGCGGCAGCGTGCGGCGCAGGTTGGTGATGTGCGCGCTGCCGGGATAGGTCTTAGTCCAGTTCGCCGGGTTGGTGACGAAGCGGTAGACGGTCTCCGGGGAATGATGGAAGGCCGTCTGGGAGCTCGTGGTCACCATGCCCACCTGGTTGCCTCCCACGCGACGACGCCGGTCAGAGGTTTACAGAATAGCGTACAAGTGTCATGCCGCTTCCGGGGGTAACCTGCCCAGCGTGTACTTCTCGATCACCCACCCGATGCACAGTCACCCCTACCACCCGCAACTGGCATGCGGCGACGGTATTTCCGCGGTTGCGTCGGCGGCGGAAGCGGCTGGGTTCCACGGCTTCGGGTTTACCGATCACCCGGCTCCGACGCAGCGCTGGCTCGACGCCGGCGGTCACGACGCGCTGGACCCGTTCGTTGCGATGGGCTTCGCCGCGGCCCGAACCACGACGTTGCGGCTGATCCCGAACATCGTGGTGCTGCCGTACCGAAACCCGTTCCTGGTGGCCAAGTCCGGGGCGACGCTCGATCTGCTGTCCGGTGGCCGGTTCACACTGGCAGTGGGGGTGGGCTATCTGAAACGGGAGTTCGCCGCCCTCGGCGTCGACTACGACAAACGGGCCGAGCTCTTCGATGAGGCGCTCGAGGTGATCCGTGCGGTGTGGACCACCGACGAGATGTCCTTCGACGGTCGGCACTTCACCGCCCGGGGCATCACCGCGCATCCGCGCCCGGTGAGCCAGCCGCATCCACCGATCTGGATCGGCGGCAACACCGGGGCTGCGCGGCAACGCGTGGTCGAGCACGGTGACGGCTGGTGTCCGTTTCCCGCCCCTGCGACGCTGGCCCAGACCGCCCGCACGGCGACCATCGACTCGATCGAGCGCCTGGCCGCCGGTGTCGAGGATTTGCGTCGCCGCTTGGAAGCGGCCGGCCGGGATTGGACGGCGATCGACGTGGTATTCACCAACATCGACGGCGGCAGCCCGGCAGGCGACGACTTCAATGCCGACGCCTACCTGACCGGCTTGGACAAGCTGGCCGCGCTGGGCGTCACCTGGGTGCAGGTCGGCCTGCCGGGCGACAGCCTGGCGCACGTGCTGGAAACCATCGACCGGTTCCGGGCCCTGGTGATCGACGCGGCCCAGCCGTAAGCCTTTACAACTCTCGACGACAATGTCACGCTCGGCGTGTGACCACGGAATCTGAACAAACACATTGGTCGGTTACCGGCCTGCTGGACTTGTTCGACGTAGCGGCCGGCGAGGCCCACCGCTACACCGGCGACACCGGGATCGCCGGGGCGGACGAGCGGCAGGTGGTGGAGGGCACCCAGGTGCTGGCACAGGCGATCGTGGCGGTGGCCAAACGGTTTCCGGACAAGTCGGTGCGCTCGGCGCACGCGGTGTTCGCCCGGGCCGTCATGGTTGGCCCGCCCGTCGAATTCGACATCGATGTCGTGCACGAGGGCCGATCCACCGCCACGGCCGTCGTCACCGCGCTGCAGAACGGCCGGCGGTGCGTCACGGTGACCGCGCTGGCCGACGTCCCGTCGCCCGACGTCATCCGCCACCAGCTACCCCGTCCCGACGTGGTCCCGCCCGCTGCAGCGAACCCGTCGCCGATGCCGATGGCCGGGCGCGAAGTGCGACTGGTCGACGTCGTCGACGTCAACAGCCCCGACGAGGTGGGGCCGCCGGAGCTGTACGCCTGGGTGCACTACGACCCGATCCCGACCCGGGACGATTTGGCCAAAGCGTTGGTTGCCTATTTCACCGGCCACCTCGGGATCTCGACCACGATGCGCGCTCATGAAGGCATCGGCACCAGCCAGGCGCATCTGACGGTGTCCACCGCGCCGATGACGATCACGGTCAGCTTTCACGAGCCGCTGTCTTGGACCGGCTGGTTGCTGTACACCCACGAGAGCACTCAGGTCGGCGCGGGCATGTCATATGTGCGCGGCACCGTGCACACCGAAGAAGGTGAGCTGATCGCGTCGTTCGCCCAGGAAGCGCTGATCCGGCCGCTGCGGCAGACCGACACCGCGATCAAGGCCCAGGCGCGGCTATAACGGCGGATAAAGCGACAACCACGGAGAAATCCGCCGGCGCTCGCCGCGCTATGACGGCAGCTCCGCGGCGACGTCGGCCCGCGCTGGGTCGAAGCTGAGATAACCCTTGATCGGCAAGCTCTCCGGAGGCGGATCCGGGTAGCTCCACGCCACGTCCTGCACGATCGTGTCGCCGATGACGGCCGCCCAGTACGTCGCGAAACCCTTGTAGTTGCAATAGCTCGACGTATCCGTCGGCCGCAACAGATCCGTGCGCACCAGCGCGGGGTCGACGTAGAGCCGCGGTTCGAGCGCGGTCTCGAAGACGATGACGGTGTCGTCGGTGTCGACCAGCGTCGTGCCGGCGACGTCGACGCGCAGGCGTCGGCGGGTCGGTCGGCAATCGACGCGGTGGTAGGGGTTGGGCGGGTAGTGGACGAGCTTGCGCCCCTCTTCCAGCCAGGTGTCGACCGCATCCCACGGCACATGAACGAAGCCAGGCGCTTCCGGCACCGGCTCACTGGGTAGCTCGCCAACCGCGTCGGCGGGAAACGCATAGCTGAGCGGCGCATTCCGCCGATGCACCAGCACAGCCCGCTCGGTGTCGATGACGATCCGGTCACCGCGAAAACCCTGAACTCGCCGGTGATGTGGTTCGACGTACACCACGTGCTCGGGCAGCGGCGGCGACGACCACCCGGCGGGGTTGCTGCTCAGCGGGCCTCGCCCAGCGACCAGGCTCATCGTTCCTCCACGATTGAAGCTTACAAACCGTGGCGGCCCTGTAAACCACGTCAAGCCGACGGTTCGTGGCATGGTAGGGCCATGCCCGGACCACTGGAAGGCGTCAACATCGTGGAGCTGGGGGTGTGGGTGGCCGGCCCGGCCGCCGGCGGCATCCTCGCCGATTGGGGCGCAGACGTCGTGAAAATTGAACCGCCGACGGGCGACCCGGGGCGCGCGTTCGGCCGGATGCTGGGGCTCGATTTCGACACCAATCCGCCGTTCGAGATGGACAATCGCTCCAAGCGCAGCATCGTCCTCGACCTCACCACCGACGACGATCGCCGAACCGCATTCGAATTGCTCAGCGGGGCGGACGTTTTCGTGACGAACGTCCGCCCCGCCGCATTGCAGCGGCTCGGGTTGGACTACGAATCGGTGGCCGCGGCCTTCCCCCGGCTGGTTTACGGGCTGATCACCGGCTACGGCGACACCGGACCCGACGCCGACCGGGCCGCCTACGACATCGCCGCATTCTGGTCCCGGGCCGGGGTGGCCCATCTGCTCACCCGGCCCGGGGACACCCCGCCGTTTCAGCGCGGTGGCATGGGCGACCACATGGCCGGCATGACGCTGGCGGCCGCGATCTGCGCCGCGTTGCTTGCCCGCGGCCGAACCGGAGCCGGCCAGCTGGTAACCACGTCGCTGTATCGCCAAGGCGCCTACACGGTCAGCTTCGACATCAACACCTACCTGATGACCGGTCAGCCGATCGCCGTCGGGCACCGCGAATCGATGGCCAACCCGTGCATGAACAACTACACCGCCGGTGACGGGCGGCGGTTTTGGATCGTGGGCCTGCAGGGCGACCGGCATTGGCCGGCCCTTTGTCGCGTCGTGGGGCGCACCGACTGGCTGACCGATCCCCGCTTCGCCGACGGCCGGGCGCGCGCCGCCAACGCCGTCGAGCTGATCGCCCAGTTGGATGAGATCTTTGCCACCAAACCGCTTGACGAGTGGGCGCAGATCTTCACCGGCGAGCCGGAGTTCTTCTGGTCGCCGATCAACTCCGTCGAGGACGTCGTCGCCGACCCGCAGTTCCACGCTGCCGGCGGCCTGGTCGAGGTACCGGATCCGGGCGGCGCGGTCCCGATGGTCGCCACCCCGGCGGACTTCCGCGGCACCCCGTGGACGCCACGATCCACCGCGCCGCAGCTCGGTGAACATACCGGGGAAGTGCTCGCCGAGCTCGAAGCGCGCCGCCGTCGCGTATGACCATACTTTACAGATTCAGCTTGAACTGTCACGCTATGTGGGCCGGCTCACGTCTCGGCGTCGGTTGACGGAAAGCCGAAAGGATGCGATGACGACTTCCACCCTGGCGCTGGACCCGCATTCGGCGGAGCGCGTCAGCGATCCGTACGCTGCGGCGCTGAAGTATCGACTCGACGTTGTCGCGCACACGGTCGACGATGTCGTGCTCTCGGCTGGCGGATGGCTATACGACCGGGTGGCGGCCGGCTGGGAGGTGACCGTGCTGTTGCCGCAACACCGCGATATCCGGCCGTTGCAGATACTGGGCGTGCGGGCTGTCGAGCTGGAGTCCTGGTTGGCGGTGGTGCCGAGCACGGCATGGCCCAGCCAGGGATTGGCGGTTAGTGCCGATGTGTTCGCCGCCGATGCACGTGTCCGCGAGGTGGTGTTGGAAGCCCTGGACCGCCACTTCACCGAAGTCACACTGTGGGACGACAATTGGCCGTTGACCGTGGGGCGGCGGACGACCACGGTCCAGCATGTGCTGAGCGGGGCGGCGCGGGCGTTCAAGGCTCATGCGTTGGCAGCCGCCGGGATCTCCGGCCAGCCGGTCGGCCGCACAGAGACGTTGCTAAGCGACATGAAGCCGGGTTTGCCGGTGGAATCCGAGCTGGTCCCGCTGCACTGATGGCGGAGTTCTGCTACGACCCCTTCGACCCGATCGCGCTGCTGCCACGCTGATGTGGCGGTACTACCTGGGCCAAACACAGCCGTCGCCGGATTCGGTGCCTGCTCGATGCCGTCAATTCAGCGGTATGCCAGCGACTTTCATCAGCTGCCCCGAGGTCGACCCACTTCGCGACGAGGCGTTCGACTATCCGCTGCGGCGTCCGCTCGGCCCGCCTAGAAGGTGATCAGCTGCCGGACGGCGGTGCCGTCGGCGAGGCGGTCCATCGCGTCGTTGATCTCGTCGAGAGCGATCGTCGAGGAGACCAGCGACTCCACCGGCAGCCGGCCCGATCGCCAGAGCCGCACGAAACGGGGAATGTCGCGGCTGGGCACCGCGGAACCGAGGTAGCTGCCGATCAGCGTGCGGCCTTCTACGACAAGTCCTAACGGCGACAAGCTAATCCGAGCCTCCGGTGGCGTCAGCCCCACGGTGATTGTCCGCCCGCCCGCGGCGGTTAGCTCGATCGCCGTCTGCAACGCGGCGGCGTGGCCGGCAGCCTCGACCACCACGGCCGCCTTGACGCCGGCCTCAGTGGCCTGCTGCGGGGTGTAGGTCTCGTGGGCGCCGACGGCGCGGGCGGCAGCGAGCTTGTCCGGCAGTGGGTCGACCCCGACCACCCGAACGTCGTTGTGCGCCAGCGCGGTCAGCACGGCAGCCATACCCACGCCGCCGAGCCCGACGACGGCGACCGTCTGGTGCGGTCGCGGTCTACCGACGTTGAGGACAGCGCCGCCACCGGTCAGCACCGCGCAGCCGAGCAGTGCGGCAACGTTGGGCGGAACATCGGGGTCGACCGGCACCGCGCTGGCGCGGTTGACCACGGCCTGTGTTGCAAAGCCAGATACGCCGAGATGGTGGTACACCGGGCGACCTTCGCGGCTCAGCCGCATCGCGCCGCCGAGCAAGGTCCCGGCCGCGTTGGCGGCGCTGCCCGGTTCGCACGGGGTAAGGCCTTCGGTGGCGCAAGCCGGGCAGCGCCCGCAGCGCGGCAAGAACGCCATGACCACCCGCTGCCCCACCGCCACATCGCCAACCCCGTCGCCGACCTGTTCGACGACCCCGGCGGCCTCGTGACCGAGCAGCATGGGCACAGGTCGCACCCGAGTGCCGTCGACCACCGACAAGTCGGAGTGACACACCCCCGCGGCTTCGATGCGGACCCGTAACTCGCCCGCGGCTGGCGGCGCCAAATCCAACTCGGCCACATCGATGGGCTTCGATCGTGCGTAGGGGCGCGGCAGCCCGATGCGCTCCAGCACGGCGCCCCGAATTCGAAACATGTTGGAATACAACCATGACGTCGGTCCCGCCTACACCGGACAACCTCACCAGCCGCGACTTTCCGGTGCACTGGCCGGTGCTCACCCGATGGGCCGACAACGACATGTTCGGCCACCTCAACAACGCCGTCTACTACCAGCTGTTCGACACCGCGATCAACGGCTGGATCAACACGAACATCGAAGTGGATCCGGTCACCATGCCGGCACAGGGCATCGTCGCCGAGTCCGGCTGTCGCTACTTTTCCGAGCTGCACTTCCCGGAGCGGCTCGTCGTCGGGCTGGCGGTAACTCGGCTCGGGCGCACCAGTGTCACCTACCGGCTCGGCCTGTTTCGCGCTGCCGAGGAACTCACCGCCGACGAGCCGCAGACAGTCGCGGCGCTGGGGCACTGGGTGCACGTCTACGTCGATCGGGCCACCCGCAAACCGGTACCGATCCCCGACGCGATTCGAGCGCTGTTGTCGACGGCCTGTGTCAGTTAGTCGCCCAGTGCATCCACGTATGCTCAGCCAATGCCGTTCGTGAGCAAGACAGTCGAAGTTGCCGCCGACGCCGGCTCAATCATGGCCATCGTCGCCGACTTTGAGTCCTACCCACAGTGGAACGAGGAGATCAAAGGCCTCTGGGTGCTGGCCCGCTACGACGACGGGCGGCCCAGCCAGCTGCGCTTGGACATGGCTTGGCAGGGCATCGAAGGCACCTACATCCAGGCCGTCTACTACCCGGGCCCCACGCAGATTCAGACCGTCATGCAACAAGGCGACCATTTCACCAAGCACGAGCAGTTGTTCAGCGTGGTGGAGATGGGTCCGAAGTCGCTGCTGACCGTCGACATGGACGTCGAGACCGAGATGTCGGTGCCCAAGCCGATGGTGAAGAAAATGGTCAACGACGTGCTGGACTATCTGGCGGAAAACCTCAAACGCCGCGCCGAGCAGCTGGCCGCCAGTTCTTGACTACCTCCAGATTCCGGTGCGTTCGAGCTTCTGGATCAGTCGCTCTGCGCCGTCGGTGAACTGCCAGGTGGTGTGCTCGAGCACAGCGGCCTTGTCGCGACTACGCAGCGCGCTGATCAGCTGCCGGTGATTGGCTACCGCGGCAGCACCCCAGTCGGGGTCGGCGGCGTAGACCAATGCCGGCATGTAGCGCGCGGCATGCAGCAGAAAAAACGCCAGCTTGATCCGGCCGCTCGCTTGGTTGAAAACGCGGTGAAAGGCGAACTCCGCTGACGCGATCGCCTCGGTATCACCGGAGCCGACGGCGGCGGCCAGCTCCTCGTTGAGGTGTTCGAGTTCGTCGATTTCGGCGTCGGTGATCAGATCGGTGGCCGTGGCGGCGAGCTCCGTGGCGATCGTTGCTTGCAGCCAGAAAATGTCGTGGATGTCTTGACGGGTCAACGGCAACACGACGTGGCCACGGTGCGGTTCAAGCTGGACCATGCCCTCGCCGCGGAGCTTGAGCAGCGCTTCGCGCACCGGCGTGACGCTGACACCGAGCTGGGCGGCCGTTTCGTCGAGCCGGATGAACGTCCCCGGACGCAGCGTTCCGGACATGATCGCGGCACGTAGATGTCCCGCGACCTCGTCAGACAATTGCGCCCGGCGCACTGGTCGCCAGCTGCGCGGCTGGCGAACACGAGATGCGGCAACAGATGCGGAAAGTGGTGCGTTCACCTGCGTTTCCAGGGCTTGTCTTCGCGACGGTCAGGCCATAATGTGACCCACACAACACCATGTTTGATCAAATATCAACTTGCCGCCAGGGCGCGAACGACGACGAAGGGACACCACTACTTGACCGCGCTGATGACCGGCCAGACCGCCGCCTCCGCTGAGCAGCCTTACCTTTCCCGCCGCCAGAACTGGGTCAACCAACTCGAGCGCCATGCGCTGATGCAGCCGGATGCGCCGGCGCTGAGATTCTTGGGCAAGACGCTGACGTGGCTGGAGCTGCGGGGCCGAGTCGCGGCACTGGCCGGTGCCCTGAGCCGACGCGGGGTCGGGTTCGGCGACCGGGTGATGATCCTGATGCTCAACCGCACCGAGTTCATCGAGGCAGTCCTGGCCGCCAACATGATCGGTGCGATCGCGGTGCCGGTGAACTTTCGGCTCACGCCCGCCGAGCTCGCCTTCCTGGTGGCCGACTGTGAGCCGCGCGTCATGATCACGGAGCCCGTGCTGGCGACGGTGGCCAGCGCTGTCCGCGACAAGGAGCCCAGGCTGGGCATGATCGTCGTCGCCGGTGGTGCCACCGAAGACGGCCTGCTGGGCTACGAAGACCTGGTGAACGAGATGACCGGCGATCCACACCAACCCGTCGACATCCCCAACGACGCGCCGGCGTTGATCATGTACACCTCGGGAACGACCGGCCGACCCAAGGGCGCGGTGCTGACCCACACCAACCTGACCGGGCAGACGATGACCGCGCTCTACACCCACGGCGTCGACCTCAACAACGACGTCGGTTTCATCGGCGTGCCGCTGTTCCACATCGCCGGGCTCGGCAACATGCTGACGCCGATGTTGCTCGGGATCCCCACGGTGATCCATCCCCTCGGGGCGTTCGACCCCGGACAGCTGCTGGATGTGCTGGCGGCGGAAAAAGTCACCGGCATCTTCCTGGTGCCCGCACAGTGGCAGGCGGTGTGCGCCGAACAGCAGGCCAATCCGCGTGAGCTTCGGTTGCGGGTGATCTCCTGGGGAGCGGCACCGGCGTCGGACACGTTGTTGCGGCAGATGTCAGAAACCTTCCCCGGCGCCCAAATCCTCGCGGCATTCGGTCAGACCGAAATGTCGCCGGTCACCTGCATGCTGCTCGGTGAGGACGCCATCAGAAAACGTGGATCGGTCGGCAGGGTCATCCCGACGGTCGCCGCCCGGGTAGTTGACGACGACATGAACGACGTCCCGGTCGGTGAGGTCGGCGAAATCGTTTATCGCGCACCAACATTGATGAGCGGCTACTGGAACAATCCGGAAGCGACCGCGGAAGCGTTCGCGGGTGGCTGGTTTCATTCCGGTGACCTGGTGCGAATGGACGACGAGGGCTACGTCTGGGTCGTCGACCGTAAGAAGGACATGATCATCTCCGGCGGAGAAAACATCTACTGCGCAGAGGTGGAAAACGTCCTGGCCAGTCATCCCGCCATCGTCGAAGTTGCCGTTATCGGCCGAGCTGACGAGAGGTGGGGCGAAGTTCCCGTCGCGGTCGCAGCCGTCAATCGAGACGACCTGCGGCTCGAAGACATTGACGAATTCCTCGACGGTCGGCTGGCGCGCTACAAGCACCCGAAGGGTCTGGAAATCGTGGATGCACTGCCGCGTAACCCGGCCGGAAAGGTGCTCAAGACCGAATTGCGCAGACGGTACGGCGCCGCGACGAAGCCCGACCCGGACGCCGAAAAGAGCTGTCCTACAGCCAGAACAGGAAATTGACGATGATGGCAATTTCACTATGGCGGCGACGGAGGGTCAATTGTGCGGATTGCGGTGTACGCGCCGCGGGCCATCGGGTACAGTCCTGTGGTCTCTCTTACTACCTGTGAGTAGGGAGGCGGCGGTCACACACCGAGGGTCGGGGCAAGGAGGAGGCGTGCGACATCAACCGCCGCTACACCTGGGAGCTCGCGGTTTGATGGTGAGGGGGCAGCAGTGACGACGACGCAGCCGCGGCTCACCGACTATGTCCGCGATCAACTGGGTCCGCCGATCACCCTCGTCGGTGGCTTTTTCCGGATGTGTGTGCTGACCGGCAAGGCGTTATTTCGCGTCCCGTTCCAGTGGCGCGAGTTCATCCTGCAGTGCTGGTTCATCATGCGGGTCGGCATCTTGCCGACGATCGCGGTGTCGATCCCGCTCACCGTGCTCCTCACCTTCACGCTCAACGTTCTATTGGCTCAGGCCGGGGCCGCCGACATCTCCGGGGCCGGTGCGGCGATCGGTGCGGTCACCCAACTGGGTCCGCTCACCACGGTGTTGGTGGTGGCCGGTGCGGGTTCGACCGCGATCTGCGCTGACTTGGGCGCGCGGACCATCCGCGAAGAGATCGACGCGATGGAGGTGCTCGGCATCGACCCGATCCACCGACTGGTGGTGCCTCGCGTGCTGGCGGCCACCGTGGTCGCCACCCTGCTCAACGGCCTGGTGGTCATGGTGGGTCTGGTCGGCGGCTACATCTTTGGTGTCTACTTGCAGAACGTGTCGGGTGGCGCCTACCTCACCTCGCTGACTTTGATCACCGGCTTGCCAGAGGTGGTCATCGCGACCGTCAAGGCCGCCGTGTTCGGACTGATCGCCGGGCTGGTCGGCTGCTACCGGGGCCTGACCGTGCGGGGTGGCTCCAAGGGACTGGGCACCGCGGTCAACGAGACCGTGGTGCTGTGTGTGGTCGCACTGTATGCGGTCAACGTCATCCTGACCACCATCGGTGTCCGTTTCGGAACGGGGCGCTGACATGTCGACGATCCAGGTGCTGCGCGCGCGCTTCCCGCGAGCAACTGCCAACCTCAGCCGCTACGGCGGTGCCGCGGGTCGCGAACTGAGCCGGGTCGGACAGATGGCCTGGTTTGCGGTGGAAGGCGCGACGGGGTTTGCCTGGGCGCTGCGGCATTACCGCCGGGAGGTGCTGCGGCTGATCGCCGAGATCGGGATGGGCACCGGCGCGATGGCGGTCGTCGGCGGAACGGTCGCGATTGTTGCCTTCGTGACCCTGTCCGGTAGTTCGCTGGTCGCCATCCAAGGCTATGCGTCGCTCGGTTACATCGGTTTCGACGTGTTCACGGGTTTTTTCGCCGCGTTGATCAACGTGCGCATCGCCGCGCCGGTGGTGACCGGCGTAGCGCTCGCGGCCACTGTCGGCGCCGGCGCGACGGCCGAGTTGGGCGCGATGCGGATCAGTGAGGAGATTGACGCGCTGGAGGTGATGGGCATCAAGTCGATCGCGTATCTGGTGTCTACCCGCGCGTTGGCTGGCCTGATCGTGATCATTCCCCTGTATGCGGCGGCGATGCTGATGTCGTTCATCTCCCCGCAGCTCGTCACCACCGTGTTGTACGGCCAACCCTCGGGCACTTACGACCACTATTTCCGGTCATTCCTGCGTCCCGAGGACGTCCTGTGGTCGTTCGTGGAGGCAGTCATCATCGCCGGGCTGGTCATGCTCACCCACTGCTACTACGGCTACACGGCCAGCGGCGGCCCGGTCGGCGTGGGTGAGGCAGTCGGGCGGTCGATGCGGTTCTCGCTGGTCTCTGTCCAGGTCGTTGCCCTCTTTGCTGCGTTGGCGCTCTACGGCGTCAACCCGAACTTCAACCTGACGATGTAGCTGCCATGACGACACCGCGAGGCAAAATCAACCCGATGCGTACCCCGCCGTACAAGACGGCGGGGGTGGTGGCATTGGCACTCGGCGTGTTGATCACTGCACTGGTGTACTGGCAGTTTCGGGGCAATTTCACCCCAAAGACACCACTGACAATGCTGTCGGCGCGCGCCGGTCTGGTGATGGATCCCGGGGCGCCGGTCACTTATAACGGTGTCCAGATCGGGCGGGTGGGCAGCATTTCCGAAGTCAAGCATGACGGCAAGCCGGCAGCGAAGTTTATCCTCGACGTTAATCCCAAGTACATCAAGCTGATTCCGGCCAACGTGGACGCGAATATCAAAGCGACCACGGTGTTCGGCAATAAATATGTGGCACTGACGTCACCGAAAAACCCCAGCCCGCAACGGATCACGCCACATGATGTCATCGACGCGACGTCGGTGACGACGGAGATCAACACGTTGTTCCAGACGATTACGTCGATCGCCGAGAAAGTGGATCCGGTCAAGGTCAACCTGACACTGAGCGGAGCCGCGGAAGCGCTGAACGGGTTGGGCGAGAAGTTCGGCCAGTCCTTGGTCAAGGCGAACGCCGTCCTCGACGACGTGAACCCGCAGCAGCCGCAGGTCCGCCACGACATACAACAATTGGCCGCCCTCGGTGACGTGTACGCCAACGCGGCGCCGGATCTGTTCGACTTCCTTAACAATGCGGTGATCACGGCGCGCACGCTGCACCGTCAGGAAAAGGATCTGGATGCGGCGTTGCTGGCTGCGACCGGATTCGGCAACACCACGGAAGACGTCTTCCGCAGGGGCGGGCCGTACCTGGAGCGGGGAGCAGCCGACCTGGTTCCCACCGCCAAGCTACTCGACACCTACAGCCCGGAGCTGTACTGCACCATCCGCAACTACCACGATGTGGAACACAAGGTCTATTTAGGGACCGGCGGCCGTGGCGGCTACGCACTGCGAATGGAAACGGAAGCGCTGTCCGGGTTGGGATTCGTCCTGACTCCCGCGGGATTGACCGCCACCGTGCTAACCCAGGGATTAGCGGGGCTGGCCGGGCTGGTTGGTGGCGCGCCGAATCCCTATATCTACCCGGAGAATCTGCCGCGCGTGAATGCTCACGGCGGACCGGGTGGTGCGCCGGGCTGCTGGCAGACCATTACCCGTGATTTCTGGCCAGCGCCCATGTTGGTGATGGACACCGGCAACAGCGTTGCACCGTATAACCACATCGACACGGGCTCGCCATATGCCATCGAGTACGTCTGGGGCCGTCAAGTAGGAGACAACACGATCAACCCATGAAAATCACCGGTACCGCTGTCAGGCTCGGCATCATCGCGGTGGTGCTGCTGCTGTTCACCGCGCTGATCGTCGTGGTGTTCGGTCAGATGCGCTTCGACCGGACCTATAGCTATTCCGCGGAGTTCAGCAATGCCAGCGGGCTGCGCAACGGCCAATTCGTCCGGGCCTCCGGAGTGGAGGTCGGCAAGGTCAAAAACGTCCAGCTGATCAACGGTGGCCGGCGGGTACGGGTGGACTTCACGGTCGAGCGGGACTTGCCGCTGTACCAGTCAACGACAGCACAGATCCGCTATCAGGATCTGATCGGCAACCGCTATGTGGAGCTCAAGCGCGGTCAGGGCGAAGGGTCCGACCGGGTTCTGCCGCCGGGCGGATTTATCCCGCTGTCGCGCACCTCCCCAGCCCTGGATCTCGACGCGCTGATCGGTGGGTTCAGACCGCTGTTTCGGGCGCTCGATCCGGAAAAGGTGAACACCATCGCATCGGCCATCATCACCGTGTTCCAGGGTCAAGGCGGGACCATCAACGACATCCTTGACCAGACCGCACAATTGACGTCCCATATCGCCGAGCGCGATCAGGCGATCGGCGAGGTGATCAAGAACTTGAACAGTGTCCTGGACTCCACGGCGAAGCATCGTCGGGAGTTCGACCAAACCCTCGACAACTTCGAGAAACTGATCAGCGGGCTGAAAAACCATGCCGATCCATTGGCTGCCGGGACCGCCAATATCAGCAACGCCGCCGGAACGGTCGCCGACCTGCTGGCCGACAATCGCGCTCTGCTGCACAAGGAGCTGAACTACCTGCAGGCCGTTCAGCAACCGATCATCGATGAACGCGATCAGTACGACGACCAGATCCGCAGGACACCGATCGCGTTGAACCAAATCGGGCGCGCCATCGGCCTTTACGGAGACTGGGTGAACTTCTACGCCTGCGACATCACGATCAAGTGGAATGGGCTCCAGCCCGGCGGCCCGGTGCGCACGGTCCGCATTTGGCAGCAGCCGACGGGCAGGTGCACGCCGCAATGAGAACGCTCGAACCCCCCAACCGGCTGCGCATCGGGCTCATGGGCCTGGTGGTGGTGCTGATGATCGTGGCCTTCGGTCAAACCATGACCAGCGTGCCCATGCTGTTCGCCCAGCCGAGCTACTACGGGCAGTTTGCCGACACCGGCCAACTGAACAAGGGTGACAAAGTACGCATCGCCGGCGTCAACGTCGGTGTTGTGCAGGGGCTCAAGATCGACGGCGATCATGTCGTGATCAAGTTCTCGACCGGAAGCAACACCATCGGCACCGAAAGCCGGCTGGCCATCAAGACCGACACCATCCTCGGCAAGAAGGTCCTCGAAATCGAGCCGCGCGGCACTCAGTCGCTGCGGCCAAACGGGGTGTTGCCACTGGGCCAAAGCACGACCCCGTATCAGATTTACGACGCTTTCTTCGACGTGACGAGGGCGGCAGCCGGATGGGACATCGATACCGTCAAGCGGTCGCTGAACGTGTTGTCGCAAACGATCGACCAGACCTACCCCCACCTGAGTCCCCTGCTTGACGGCGTCGCCAAACTCTCCGACACCGTCGGCAAGCGCGACGAGGAGGTCAAACACCTTCTCGCGCAAGCCAACAAGGTGGCCAGCGTGCTGGGCGACCGCAGCCAACAGGTCGATCGGCTGCTGGTCAACGCAAAGGCTCTGCTTGTTGCGTTCAACGAGCGCAGCCGGGCTATTAGCGCACTGCTGGGCAATGTGTCGTATTTCTCGCTTCAGGTGAAGGGGCTCATCAACGACAACCCGAACCTGAACCACGTCTTGGAGCAGTTGCGCATTGTCAGCGACTTGCTGGTCGCCCGCAAAGATGACCTGGCGCAAGCACTTTCGACGATCGGCAAGTTCGTCGCGTCTATTAACGAGTCCATCGCGTCCGGACCCTACTTCAAGGTGATCCTGGCCAACTTGCTGCCGTACTGGATTCTGCAGCCCTGGGTCGATGCCGCGTTCAAGAAACGCGGCATCGACCCCGAGGAGTTCTGGCGCAATGCCGGGCTGCCCGCATTCCGCTTCCCCGATCCGAACGGCACCCGTTTGCCCAACGGCGCTCCGCCGCCCGCGCCGCCGGTATTGGAGGGCACACCCGACCATCCGGGACCGGCCGTTCCACCCGGATCGCCGTGTTCATACACGCCGACTCCCGATCTCCTGCCGCGGCCGTGGAACCCGTTGCCGTGTGCGGGCATTAACCAAAACCAAGGCCCGTTCGGCCCGCTGGGGGGTCCGGAGTTGGCCCCGCCCGACGTGATGTCGTCGCCGCCGAACCCGAATGGGCTACCGCCGACACCGGGCATCCCGATCGCCGGACGGCCCGGGGAGGTGCCTCCTGACGTACCAGGCACCGCGGTGCCGCTGCCGCCGAATGCGCCGCCGGGAGCGCGTAGCGAGCCGCCCAACGCACCTGTGGCGGGCCCGGCTCCGGCCAATCCCGCGGCGGCACCGCCGCCAGCGCCACTGGCTCCCGGGCCGCCGGCGCCGCCCGGACCCGGACAGCAGCTGCCCGCACCTTTCATCCCGCCCGGCGTTCTGGGAAGCCAGCCCGGTGGCGGCGGAGGAAGCTTGGGAGGTAGCCAAAGTTGAGCTCGATCTTCGATATCCGCAACCTGCGACTGCCCAGATTGTCGCGGGCATCGGTGATCATCGGGTCGCTGGTGGTGGTGCTGGCTCTGGTCGCTTTCTTCGTCGGCCGGGAGCTCTACCAGAAGCTGACCAACAACACCGTGGTGGCCTACTTCACCGAGACGAATGGTCTTTATTCCGGGGACAAGGTCCAGATCATGGGTGTGCGGGTGGGTTCGATCGACAAGATCGAACCTGCCGGTGACAAGATGAAGGTGACTTTTCACTACAGCAACAAGTACAAGGTGCCCGCGAACGCGCAGGCGGTGATCCTTAACCCGACCCTGGTGGCGGCCCGGAATATCCAGTTGACTCCGCCGTACCGAGGCGGTCCGGTGCTGCCCGATGGTGCGGTGATCCCGATCGAGCGCACCCAGGTGCCAACCGAGTGGGACCAGCTGCGTAACAGTGTCACCAACATCATTTCCAAACTCGGTCCCACGAAAGAGCAGCCGAAAGGGCCTTTCGGCGATGTCATCGAATCGTTCGCCGACGGGCTGGCCGGCAAGGGCAAGCAGATCAACACCACATTCGACAGCCTGTCGCGAGCGTTGACCGCGCTGAACGAAGGTCGTGGTGACTTCTTCGCGGTTTTGCGCAGTCTGGCGCTTTTCGTCAACGCCCTGCACCAGGACGACCAGCAGTTCGTGGCGTTGAACAAGAATCTGGCCCAGTTCACCAACAACTTGGTCGGCTCCGATCGAGACCTGGCCAACGCGATTCAGCAGTTCGACAGCCTGCTTGCGACTTTGCGGCCGTTCTTAGAGAAGAACCGCGAGGTGTTGACACACGATGTCAACAACCTCGCGACCGCCACCACCACGCTGGTGCAGCCCGACCCGCTGAATGGGTTGGAGAGCGGCCTGCATGTTTTGCCGACGGCGGCCGCCAACATCAACCAGATCTACCACCCGGCGCACGGCGCTGTGGTCGCCGTCTCGGCGATCCAAAACTTCGCTAACCCAATGCAGTTCATCTGCAGCGCGATTCAGGCCGGCAGCCGAGCCGGCTATCAGGAGTCCGCCGAGCTGTGTGCGCAGTACTTGGCGCCGATTCTCGATGCAATCAAGTTCAACTACCTGCCCTTTGGCCTGAACCTCTTCAGCACCGCAGCGACATTGCCCAAGGAGGTGGCCTACTCCGAGCCGCGGCTTCAGCCCCCGAACGGCTACAAGGACACCACGGTCCCGGGTATCTGGGTGCCGGACACGCCATTATCACACCGAAATACCCAGCAGGGCTGGGTCGTCGCGCCCGGCATGCAAGGCGCCCAGGTGGGACCGATCACCGCGGGCCTGATGACTCCGGAGTCACTGGCCGAACTTATGGGAGGACCCGACATCGCACCTCCACAATCCGGGCTGCAGACACCGCCTGGGCCGCCGAACGCGTATGACGAGTACCCGGTGTTGCCGCCCATCGGGGTGCAGGCGCCGCAAGTGCCGATCCCGCCACCGGCGCCGGGACCGGGTGTGGTCCCTGGCCCCGTGCCACCGACACCTGCGCCGGTGTCGGCACCCGCGCCGGGCGGTCCGCCGCTGCCCGCTGAGGCAGGAGCGGGCCAGTGAGCGCGGCCCGCGCGGTGGGCTGGGTCCGGCACCGGCTGTGGCAGGCGCTAGCGGTGCTGATGGTCACATTGCTGCTGAGCTCCTGTGGCTGGCGCGGAATCGCGAATGTGGCGATACCCGGCGGCCCCGGCACCGGCCCCGGCTCCTACACGATTTATGTGCAAATGCCAGAAACCCTGGCGCTCAATAACAACAGCCGCGTATTGGTGGCCGACGTATTTGTCGGGTCGGTGCGGGCGATCAAGTTGAAAAACTGGGTCGCTACGCTGACGCTGAGTCTGGACAAGGGCATCAAACTACCAAAAAACGCGACCGCGAAGATTGGGCAGACCAGCCTGCTGGGCTCTCAGCATGTGGAGCTGGCATCACCGCCCAACCCGTCGCCAGAACTGCTCCAGAACGGCGACACCATTCCCTTGAAGAATTCGTCGGCGTACCCCACGATTGAGCAAACTCTGGCCAGCCTGGCCCTAATTCTGCGTGGTGGCGGTGTCCCCAACCTCGAGGTGCTGCAGAACGAGATTTACAACATCGTCCACGGGCGGGCCGACCAGATCCGTGGTCTGCTCGGCAAGCTCGACACCTTCACCCGCCAGGTCAACGAGCAGCGCTATGACATCACCCACGCGATCGATTCCACCAACCGGCTGCTGGCCTACGTGGGTCCACGCTCAGATGTGGTCGATCGGGTGCTGACCGAATTCCCGCCGCTGATCAAGCATTTCAACGAAAAACAAGAGTTGCTCATCAACGCGACCGACGCGGTTGGTCGGCTCAGCCGCGAAGCAGACAGGTACCTATCCGGCACCCGGCCCAATCTGCATCAGGATCTGCAGTCGCTGCAATGCCCGTTGCGGGAACTCGCTCGTGCCGCACCGGATCTGCGCGGAGCGCTCAAGCTGATCCTTACCCAACCCTTCGACATCGACAGCGTGCCGAAGTTGCTGCGAGGCGACTACATGAACGTGTCGCTGGAGTTGGACCTGACCCTTTCCGCCGTCGACAACGCGTTTCTCACCGGCACGGGGTTCTCCGGTGCGCTGCGTGCACTCGAGCAATCGTATGGCCGCGATCCCGAAACGATGATCCCGGACGTGCGGTACACGCCGAACCCGAATGACGCGCCCGGCGGGCCGCTGGTCGAAAGGGCGGATAGGCAATGCTGACGCAATTCCTCAGACGGCAGCTGATCCTGTTCGGTGTTCTGACGGTGATCGCGATTGTCGCGCTGGGCTGGTATTACCTGCGTCTTCCCAGTGTGGCAGGTATCGGTCAGTACACCTTGAAGGCGGATCTGCCTTCGTCCGGCGGTCTGTACCGGACCTCCAATGTCACCTATCGCGGTATCACCATCGGCAAGGTCACCGATGTGCAGCCCACCGAAACCGGTGCCCAGGCAACGATGAGCATCGACAGCCGTTACAAAATACCGATCGACGCGACAGCCAACGTGCATTCGGTATCGGCCGTTGGTGAGCAGTATCTGGACCTGGTGTCTGCCGGCAACCCGGGCAAGTACTTCTCGCCCGGACAAACCATTACCAAGGGCACCGTGCCCAGCGAGATCGGGCCGGCGCTTGACACCGCCAACCGCGGACTGGCGGTCCTGCCGAAGGACAAGATCAGTTCGTTACTCGACGAAACAGCGCAAGCAGTCGGCGGATTGGGTCCAGCGCTGCAACGGCTGACTGACGCAACTCAGGCGATTACCAGCGACTTCAACACCAATATCCGCGACGTCAACGACATCATCCAACACTCCGGGCCGATCCTGGAAAGTCAGGTGAACTCTGGTAATGCCATCGAGCGCTGGGCCCGCAACCTGAACAACCTGGGTGCGCAGGCCGCGGCAAACGACCAGCACCTGCAAAGCATCCTGAACCAGGGAGCGCCGACCGCCGATCTGGTTACCGCGGTGTTCAGCGATGTCCGCGAGTCGTTACCGCAAACGCTGGCGAATCTGGAAATCGTGCTGGAGATGCTCAAGCGCTACAACAAGGGCGTCGAGCAGTTGGTCGTGTTCCTGCCGCAGGGCGCCTCGATTGCGCAGGCGGTCGCCGCCCCCTACGAGCGCGACGGGCGTCTCGCTCTCGACCTGGCATTGTCGATCAACCAACCGCCGCCGTGTCTGACCGGGTTCCTTCCGGCATCGGAATGGCGGTCGCCCGCGGACACCAGCCTGCTGCCATTGCCGGCGGGCACATACTGCAAGATTCCGAAAGAAACCCCGGCCAACGTGGTGCGCGGGTCTCGCAATATTCCATGTGTCGACGTGCCGGGGAAGCGCGCGGCAACACCACGGGACTGCCGTGACCCCAAGCCCTACGTGCCGCTGGGGACCAACCCGTGGTACGGCGACCCGAACCAGATCAAGAACTGCCCCGCACCCGGTGCTCGGTGCGACCAGCCGATCAACCCGGGCCAGGTGATACCCGCGCCGACCATCAACACCGGTCTCAATCCGGCACCCGCCGACCGTGTGGCGGGGACACCGCCGCCGATCAGCGATCCACTGCAACGGCCCGGATCGGGTACGGTGCAATGCAACGGACAGCAACCCAACCCCTGCGTCTACACTCCCAGCGGGCCTCCCACGGCAATCTACAGTCCGCAAAGCGGTGAACTGGTAGGGCCCGATGGTGTCAAATACGCCGTCGAAAACTCGAGCAAAACAGGAGACGACGGATGGAAGGAGATGCTGGCGCCAGCCGGCTGAACCCCGCCGATGCGGACGACTCGTCGTTTTCGGAGGTGACGGCCGAGGATTCGGCAGAATCCGAGGTCGGAGCCGACCAGGCTGATCGCGAGGTGACGGCCGAGGATTCGGCAGAATCCGAGGTCGGAGCCGACCAGGCTGATCGCGAGGTGACGGCCGAGGATTCGGCAGAATCCGAGGTCGGAGCCGACCAGGCTGATCGCGAGGTGACGGCCGAGGATTCGGAGGCCAAGCCCGATGGCGAGGCGCATTGGCGGGGCGCAGAGCCAAGCCCGTCGCGTTTGGATCGCCGTTGGTTTATCGGCATCGCCGCAGCGCTTCTGCTGCTGGCCGGCGGAGTCGGCACCGGTGGCTATTTCGCGCTGCGTGCGCATCAGCACAGTCGTAACCTCGCCCGCGACGACGCTGCGGCCATTCAGGCTGCGAAGGAATGTGTTTCGGCGACGCAGGCACCGGATACCGCTGCGATGGCCGAGAGTGCGCGGAAGATCATCGAGTGCTCCACCGGTGATTTCGGCGCGCAAGCGGCGTTGTACAGCGGCCTGCTCGTCGATGCGTATCAGGCCGCAAATGCCCGCGTCCAGGTTTCGGACATGCGCGCGGCGGTGGAACGCAACAACAACGACGGTTCGATCGATGTGTTGGTGGCGCTGCGCGTCAAGGTGACCAACGCTGAAGCCAAAGGGCAGGAAAGTGGTTATCGCCTGCGGGTCAAGATGGCATCCGATGAGGGGCGGTACAAGATTTCCAAACTCGAACAGGTGACCAAGTGACCGCAGTCGCCGACGCCACGGCGACCACCCTGGCCATCGACGTCGATCCACGGGATCGCCTGGCGCCGTGGCACCTTCGCGCTGCTGCGTTTGCGGTGGACGTAATGCCGGGTGTGGCGGTCTTGGTCACCATGGCGTTGGTCGCGCTGAGTGTGCCGCTGCGCAGCACCCCTTGGTGGATGTGTGTTTCGGTCATCGGCCTCGTCTTCATGCTCATGGCGGTCAATCGGTCATTGCTGCCGACGGTCACCGGTTGGAGCTTAGGCCGTGCACTGTGTGGTATTGCAGTGGTGCGAAACGACGGCGCAGCCGTCGGGCCGTGGCGGCTGCTGCTCAGAGATCTGGCGCACCTGCTGGACACCGGGTCGGTGTTGGTGGGTTGGCTTTGGCCACTGTGGGATCCGCGACGGCGTACGTTCGCAGACCTGCTGGTGCGCACGGAAGTGCGGGGGGTCGATCCGGAGCGGCGGCCTGGCAAGATCAGGCAGCTGACCGGGGTCGCGGTGTTGATTGCGGCGCTGCTGTGCCTGGTGGGCACTGTGGTGGACTACTGGGTGGTGTACCGCGACGACCACACGCTTGACCAGGTCCGCAAGCAGGTTGCGCTGCAAGGACCGAAGATGGTCGCGGAGATGCTGACCTACGATCCCAAAACCCTGCAAAGTGACTTCGAGCATGCCCGGTCGTTGACGACCGATAAATACCGCGAACAACTCGCCACCCAGCAGCAAGCGGTGCAGAAGGGCAAACCGGTCACCAACCAGTACTGGGTCGCCAACAGCTCGATACGATCGGTTTCTCCTGACCATGCAACGATGCTGTTGTTTATGCAGGGGCAGCGCGGTGTGCCACCTGGTGAGCGGTACATCAGCGCGACCGTCCGGGTGACTTTCGCGAAGGGCTCCGACGCCCGTTGGCGCGTCGACGACCTGACAGTGCTGACCAAACCCGCGCCGGTGGGTCGCGGAAAATGAGCCCGCGCCGCAAGTTTGGTCCCGATGACCGACCACTGCTGGTCGCGCCTATTGCGAAGCGGCCGCGGCGGTTGGCGTCGCGGCTTAGGCCGCGGGTGCTGGTAGCGGAGTTCCGAGCGGGTTTGCGGTCACGGCGATGGGGATTGGCACTTGCTACAACGGTGGCCGTCGTGACCATGGTGACCGCGATTTCGGCATGCGCTCTCATGCTTGTCTCGCACGAATCTCAGCGGCGAATCGCGACCAAAGAAGCGGCGGTGCTAACGTACGTCAGTTCGTTTATGACGCAGTTCACGTCCGTTGATCCATTCCACGCCAATGACTATGTCGATCGCGTGTTAGCCCAAGCCACAGGAGATTTCGCAAAGCAATACCAAGACAAGGAGAACGAGGTCCTCGTCCAGGTCGCCCGAGGTGAACCGACCAAAGGCACGGTGCTCGACGCCGGCGTCGAAAGGTGGACCGACGATGGCAGCGCCACTGTGCTGGTTGCCGTCGATGTCACCTCGAAGTCCCCGGACGGCAAACAGGTGTTCGAGAACGCTACACGGTGGGTGGCGACGGCGAGGCAGGAAGGGAACCAGTGGAAGATCAGCAACCTCGTGCAGGTGATGTGACGGGGCATAAGCCGTCACATCGCATGCCCCGGCGCTGGGGGCGTTGGCGCCGGGCCCGAATGGCGGCCGACGCAGTGAGACCCGGCGGCATCGACGAAAATTCGGCGACAGGTACCGTCACCGAGGGCGAGGTTGAACCCGAGCCTGTCGAGACCGATGCTCCGAACCTCGAAGCTGCCACCGGGAAATCCGACGCCGGTGTCACCGAGAGCTCCGAAACTGGCAGCGCGGCAACCGATTCTGCTGGAAGCGGCGGTGGCGAGGAACCGAACGCAGACGCCGACGCCAACGACGCAGCCGACACTTCCGACGAGCGTGACGCCCGCGCCGGGCGTCCGGCCGGCAGGAGACTCGTCATCGCGGTCGGTGTGGCGGCCGCGTTGTTCGTGGGCTCCGCGGCGTTCGCCGGGGCTACTGTGCAGCCTTATCTCGCCGATCGGGCCAATGTCGCCACCAAGCTCAAGATCGCGCGCACCGCAGCAGATGCCATCACGACGCTGTGGACTTACACCCCGGACAACATGGACACGTTGGCTGATCGGGCGGCGAACTACCTCAGCGGTGATTTCGAGGCGCAGTACCGCAAATTCGTCGACGGGATTGCTCCGACCAACAAGCAGGCAAAGGTAACCAACAACACCCAGGTGACCGGGGTAGCCGTGGAATCGCTTGCGGGGCCCGAAGCCATCGCGATCGTGTACACCAACACAACCTCGACCAGCCCCCTGACCAAAGGTGTTCCGTCACTGAAGTACCTGTCCTACCGGCTGTTCATGAAGCGCGCGCAGGGACGCTGGCTGGTGAACCGGATGACGACAATCACCTCGCTGGACTTGACACCACGGCTGTAACGCTTGGACGCCATGGCCGTTGCCTCGCCGGTATCCGATCGGTTGACGGTTGCCGCGCTGCTGCTGTTGACGTTTGCAACCGGAATTGTCGACGCGATCAGTGTCCTGGTTCTCGGCCATGTGTTCGTCGCCAATATGACCGGGAACGTGATTTTCCTGGGATTTTGGTTCGTTCCTTCCGGCGTCGACCTGACCGCGGCGGTGGTGGCCTTCGGCGGATTTCTGGCCGGCGCCGTTATCGGCGGCCGACTGGCGCGACACCTCGGTCGGCAGGCGCGGCTATGGCTGGCCACGGCTCTGGGCACCGAAGTCGCGACGCTGGCAGTGCTGTCGATTCTGGCCGGGGCGGGGGCGTTGGACTATCGCAACAACACCAAGCTCATCCTGATCGCCGGGCTGGGCCTGACGTTCGGTGTGCAAAACGCTACAGCCCGCCAATTCGGCATTCAGGAGCTCACCACCACTGTGCTCACCTCGACGATCGTCGGCCTCGGTTTCGACAGCAGGCTGGCCGGCGGAACCGGACATCGTGAAAAGCTACGATACAGCGTCGTTTTCACGATGTGCGCCGGCGCGGTGCTCGGTGCGACGCTATCGCGAATCACCGTGGCGCCGGTGATTGCCGTGGCCGCCCTGGCGGTGCTAGCCAGCCTGCTGATGTTCGGCTTAGGGCCGACACCAGACAGCTGAGAGATGCTTGTGCGCGTTCGATTGCCCGCTCCGGGCCGAACCGCATGCGATGCATGGCGCCACCAGGCTTCTTGCCATCCCGGCGGGTCCGGGACGGTCGTCATGTAGTAGTTAGCTGGTAGCGACCCACCGAAAACTCACAGGAACCAGAATTCGGCCGGTTATCGAGCCGGTTCGATACCGCCGGCTTAAGGCTGATTCCAGGCAGTGTGTCCTTAGACTTTTAGCTATGACGTCTGTGCCTAATACCGAATCCGGCGATCCCAGGACTTCGTTGCGGCCCGAGGATTACCTGGACGCCAATGGTGACATCGCGTTGCCCGCTGGCGTCAACCTGATGTCTCTTCTCGAACGCAATATCGCCGAGTTCGGTGATTTCGTCGCCTACCGGTACCTGGACTACGCCCATTCGGTTGAGGGGCAGGCCGTTGAGTTGACCTGGGCCCAACTCGGCATCCGGGTGCAGGCCGTCAGCGCGCGCCTGCGGCAGGTGACAGCGCCTGGTGACCGGGTGGCGGTCCTGGCCCCGCAGGGGCTCGACTACATCGCCGGATTCTTCGCGGCGATCAGGGCGGGGAATATCGCGGTGCCGTTGTTCGCACCGGAGCTGCCCGGCCACGCCGAACGTCTCGATGCGGTGCTCGGCGATGCGCAGCCCACCGTCGTGTTGACGACCGCCTCGGCGAGCGAAGCTGTTCACGCTTTTTTGCGGAAGCTCGCGCCCGCCGACAGACCGCGGGTAATCGCGATCGATCACCTACCCGACGCGGTGGGCGAGGCGTCGGTTCCCGCCCCGTTCGACACCGACGATGTGGCCTACTTGCAGTACACGTCGGGCTCGACGCGCACCCCGACCGGGGTGGAGATAACCCATCGCGCTGCCGGGACCAACCTGCTGCAGATGATCCTGTCGCTCGGTCTTGACCCCGAGACCCGCGGGGTCAGCTGGTTGCCTCTCTACCACGACATGGGCCTGATGATGATCGGCTTTCCGGTACTTTACGGCGGGCATGTCACGCTCATGTCGCCAATGGCGTTTATCCGTCGGCCGTTGCGGTGGATGCGCGCATTAGCGGCCGAGTCGCGGCAGTGCCGGGTGGTGACAGCCGCCCCGAACTTCGCGTTCGAATTGGTGGCGCAGCGTGGTCTTCCTGCGATGGATGAGCGACTCGATCTGAGCAACGTCGTTCTGATCAACGGCTCCGAACCGGTCAGCATGGACTCGATGAGGAAGTTCACCAAGGCGTTCGAGCCCTACGGATTGGCAACAAGCGCGATCAAACCGTCGTATGGGATGGCCGAGGCGACCCTGTTCGTCTCGACCATCGGCCCCGGCGTCGAACCAACGGCCACCTACCTCGACCGTGAGCAATTGGCGGCCGGCCACGCGGTGCGTGTCCCCGCGGATGACCCGCATGCGATGCCGCTCGTCTCGTGCGGGCGAATTTCCCGCAGCCAGTGGGGTGTCATCGTCAATCCCGACACCGGCGAGGAACTGCCCGACGGTGAGGTCGGCGAGATCTGGCTTCACGGCGACAATATCGGCCGCGGCTACTGGGCGCGTCCGCAAGAAACCAGGCTGGCGTTCGCCAACACGCTGCGCTCCCGACTCCCGGAGGGCAGCCACGCCGACGGCGCGCCGCTCGACGCCAGCTGGCTGCGGACCGGTGATCTGGGCGTTTACCTCGACGGTGAGCTCTATATCACGGGACGCATCAAGGATCTGGTGATCATCGACGGTCGCAATCACTATCCGCAGGACATCGAGGCCACCGCCGTTGAGGCGTCACCGGCGGTGCGACCGGGCCATGTCGCGGCATTTTCGGTGTCTGTTGACGAATTGCCGGCGGCAGCGCACGCCCACGGCAGCGGCGAAGCGCTGGTGATTGTTGCTGAACGCGCCGCGGGCGCAGGCCGGGCCGATCCGCAGCCGGTGATCGACGCGATCCGGGCGGCGGTGTCTCGCCGACACGGCTTACCGGTAGCCGATGTGAAATTGGTCGCGGCGGGCGTCATCCCGCGCACCACCAGCGGCAAGTTGGCTCGCCGGGAATGCCGTGCGCAATACCTGAGCGGGCGTTTGGGCGGGTCGCCGACGTCGAGCTCATAGACCGGGCTGCGGTCGGTTTGGTGCGACCGACTGCGGACAGCACCTCGTACCGCGGTATTTGGGGTCGCTGCGCCGAGACGATGAGTCGGCGGTGCTCAGTTGAACGCCAGCCAGCTCGGCAGCGCCCGCTCGTGGGAGTCGCACAGAACCTGACGGGTGTCGCAGTTCCCCCTGGGCGATCCGGCGCCGGCCCACATGCCTCCGGTGTCGCGGCGCAGCACGATCGCCGACGACCCGCCACCGTCGAGCAGCACCGCAGTATCGCTACCCAGGCCGCGGAACAGGTCCTGGATGTTGTCCGGTGTGTAATTGCCGCCTTGGAACACGTACATCTCGTCCTTTTGCCGGGAGTACGCGATCGCCGTTCGGGCGGCGCTGGGACCGCCGTCGTTGAGCTGGCCGGTGTCACCCGGCGACAACAGCCCGATTCCGCTGACCGCGACGAACCGGGATCCCCGATCGACGAGGTTTTGGATGACCGGGGCGGCGGCGTCGTAATCGTTGCTGCTTTTGGGCCGGATCACCGACGGCGCGCCTTCGGTTGGCAGGATCATCGTCGTCAACGCCGACCAGTGGTCGTCGCCGCCGGAAAGACCCTGCTTGCCCGCATAGGCGATGGTGCCGGTCACCGCCTGGTTGGCGCGGCCCTGGCCGCGGGTGTTGTCGACGAATGCGCCCAGCGGTGAGCTACAGCCGGTCGATTTCCACGACCCGCCCCGTTGTGCGCGGATATCGAAGAAGTTGGCATTGATGGCGATCGTCGGCTGGCCCAACACTTGCCAAGCCTGCAGCGGCGGGTAGATTTCCGACGCTTGCAACAACCCTTCGCTGGTGCGCGCACCGGGGTTGCGTTCGCAACGGGCCTGATAACCGGTGTGGCTGTCCACCAGCAGATGCGGTGAAAGTCGTTGCGAGGCAGCCTTGATGATCATCAGATGGCCGCCGCTGTTGCCGTCATACCAGTTACCGGCGGCGTTGAGCATGGGCGCGGGATGGCCAGCACCGAAGTTGTACACCAGATACGAGCCCCTGGTGTTGGCAATGGCGCTGGCCAGCAGGTCGCGGGCCTCGGCGTGGGCGACCGGTTGCCCGGTGCTCAGCGCAAGCGCCGCAGACAACGCCGCCGCGGCGCAGCTGGCTGCCATCCGCCGGGAAACGGCCGCGAGAGTCGGCACAGGTCGCCCTTTCGCGCGAGGTCAGTACAACAAGCACAACATTAACCACAGTGATAACACTGTCAACTTATGTCACAGTCCCGTGACGCTTTGGCCGCAGTCGAATTACGTTCCGCCGCTTGAATTTTGCCGTCGGACCGACTCCTCCTTTCGTCGGGCCCACCCTATGCCCCCGGGCGGCGCTCCCGGTGGCGTTAGCCACCGAGCCTGGCGTGCATTTCCCACACCAGGATTTCGGCGGGCTCGGTGGCGGTAATCCGATGGCCGTCGGATGCGGTGAACCGGACGGCGTCGCCCTCGTAGAGGTCGCCGATGCCCTCGAGCACGATTTGGCCGCGTGTAACGTACAGGTGCAGGTAGGGGGCCGGCGGAAGGTCGACGCCGTGGCTCGGTCCCAGCCGAGCTGCGTGCAACGCGGCGTTGCGGTTGTGGAGGGTGATGGCGGCGTCGTGGCCCGACATACCTGAGACGATGGGGGTCAGGCTGCCGGTCAGCGCCTCGTCGTCGATCTCGTGTTGCTGGTAGCCGGGGGCGATCCCGGTTTCGTCGGGTAGGACCCACATTTGGATGAAACGCACCGGCGCGGTGGGGGAATCGTTTTTCTCCGAGTGCAGGATCCCGCTGCCGGCGGACATGCGTTGGGCCAGCCCCGGGTAGATCACACCGTGATTTCCGGTGGAGTCTCGATGGGCCAGCGCCCCGTGCAACACCCATGTCACGATCTCCATGTCGCGGTGGGGGTGGGTGTCGAACCCGGCGGCCGGTGCGACGATGTCGTCGTTGTTGACCAGCAGCAGCCCGTGATGAGTGTTGGCCGGGTCGTAGTGGTCGGCGAACGAAAAGGAATGCCTGGAGGTCAGCCAGGAAGTCTTGGTGACAAACCGATCGGCCGCACGCCGGATCTCCGTGGTGGCAGGCATAGCCACAGGGTAGTCCGTCGGGGATTCCCGAGCGGCTTGGAGCGGATGACCCCGCGAATGTTCTTGCCGTCCAGCATGTCTTGATAGCAGTCGTTGATGACTTCCGGTCTCGGCGTTTCGACATGCGAGCTACCGCCCCTGAAGATGTTGCCGTTCAACGATTTTGCAACATCGAAAACAAGAGCAGGTCGAGTTTGATATCGACGTCGGTCAGCGCGCCCATGCCGGTGACGGCGCAGGTTCGGGTATCAGGTCCAACATGGTCGTGTGTCGTCCTGCTCGACCGGTGGTCAACCGACGCCTGCGGTCAGCATCGTTCGTGCCCGCGCGAGTGCCGCGTCGAGCTCGGGAAGCGTCAGCGCCGGGTTGCGGCCCAGGTGGATCTCGATTTGGTACCGCGGCTGGCCGTTGTCACCGAAAATCGGGAGCACGACGAATTCCGTTGCAGCCAATTCTGTTCCGAGGGCGTGTGTCACTGATCTCAGGGTCACCATCGTCATCAGCGTGCTGAGCTCGCGAGCCACCTTGGCCGTCGGCTCCAACGAACTCAAGACCGCGGCGAGGCGGTCGTGCAGTGCGGCGTGGGCGTCGTCGAAGCGCCAGGCGCCATAACCGCGGGCGCGGATGTCGGCGAGCACGCCGCGATACGTGGCGATGTCGGTGCGCGTCAGCCGTGGCGTGACACGACGTAGCCACTCCTCGACGGCGGCGTGGTCGCGCCAGGCCATCGCCACCAAGCCGAACGGCGGATCAATCGGGAAGCGCTGGCCGACGGCGTGTTCGGCGCCCGTGGCGTGGCCGACCGCGTCCACAGTGGTCAGATACCGGTCGCCGATTTTCGACATCGAGCAGCCCGCACCGAGTGTCTCGGACAGGTAGGTGAGCGCCGCACGGCCCCGATCTAGCAACGGGAACTGTGCCCGTAAGCCATGCACGATCCCGAAGAGGCCGCTGCCGAGCGCATAGCGGCGGTCCTCGCGCCGCGTCACCCAGGCTGCCCGTTCCAGCTCGGCGAGCACCAGCGCACACGTCGAGCTGCTCATGCCGCAGCGTTTGGCGAGCTCGGCCGACGTCTTGCCCTCCCCGGATTCCGCCAGCGCGGCAAGGAGATCCATGACGCGACGGGTGGGCGGGGATTTGGCGCGCCCCGACGTCGCTGTTGACGCAGTCATCGCCGCCCCCTAACATCCGTCCAGATACTAACAAATTGATTCCTAATATTAGGAGATGTCGATGTGGAAGGTGGGCGTCTGGGGTCCGGGCTCGATGGGGTTGATCGCCCTGCGCGCCGTGATCGACCATCCGCGGCTGGAATTGGTCGACCTCGTCGTCCACAGCGATGCCAAGGCGGGTGTTGACGCCGGGCGGCTTTGCGGGATCGACCCAGTGGGCGTGGTGGCGACCCGGGATCCCGATCCCATGCTCGCCGGCGACGCGGACGCCGTGGTGTATGCCGCTGCGGCCAACCTGCGGCCGCTGGAGGCGGTCAGGGATATGGCGTCGATCTTGCGGGCCGGCAAAAACGTGGTGTCGTGCTCGGTGGTGCCGCTCGTCTTTCCCGACGCCGTCGACCGTGCGTTCACCGACCCGCTGCGGGAGGCGGCGCTTGCCGGCGAAGCGTCGTTTTTCACCACCGGTATCGACACCGGCTTTGCCAATGATGTGTTGCCATTGGCACTTTCGGGGATCTCACGGGTGATTGAAAGCGTCCGGGTGACGGAGATCTTCAACTACGCCACCTATCCCGACAGATCGGCGGTGTACGAGATCCTCGGCTTCGGCAAGCCGCCGGAGGCCACCGCGCTTGCCGCCACACCGGGGGTGTTCACGTTCGGCTGGGGCCCGGTGCTGCACCAGCTTGCCGCCGGTCTTGACGTGCGCATAGATCGTGTCGAGGAAAGTGTCGAGCGGGTGGCCGCTGAGAACTCCTTCGACACTCCCACCGGCCACATCGCCGCGGGGACGATCGCGGCGATGCGTTCGACGCTGACCGGATACGTCGGCGACAGACCGACTTTCGTCGTCGACCATGTGACCCGCATGCACGACGACATCGCCCCGGACTGGCCGCAGCCACGGATCGGGATTTCGCCACGCGACCTCGGCTACGGTGCGGCCTCGGGCCGCGGGGTCTACCGCGTGGAGATCGAGGGCTCGCCGAGCATGCGCTGTGAGCTGGAGTTGGCCGATGACCATGACCACGACCTGGGTGCCCGCATCGCCGGCGCGTCCCGGATGGTCAACGCCATCCCGGCGGTGTGCGCAGCGCAACCCGGCCTGCTATCGGCGCAGGACCTGCCGCTGATCACCGGCACCGGTCTGGTGCGGCCGGTAACCGGGCCGCCGCCGGATTCGCGCCGAGTGTGGACTTGATGCCCTAGAGCCAGGTGGGTAGACCGAATTTGGTGAACAGCGTGGTGTCGAGGAAGGCGACCACACGGCTGACACCGGCCGCGGTGATGTCGAGCACCTGCAGCTGGAACGGCTGATGACGGTCACCGTCGCGCATGTACATCGCGGCCGCCGGCTGCCCATTGGCCAGCAGCGGGATCAGTCGCATGTCCCCGGCCGCCTGTGCGGGGCATCGCCGGCGGATCAGGGTGGCGATCGCTTGTGGACCTTGGTACCAGCCGGCATACGGCGGCATCTCCCAGACCGCCTCCCTGGTGAATAACTCCACCAACCGGTCCACGTCGTAGGCCTCGAACGCCGCGATGTAGCGGGCCAACCGATCCTGGGAGTCCGCCGAGTCCGGCGCTGCCAATCGATCGTCGGGGCTGGGGCCGACGGTCTCCAACTGGGCGCGGGCCCGCTGCAGCAGGCTGTTGACGGCGGCGGTGCTGGTGCCGATCGCCTCGGCCACCTCGGCGGCCTTCCACTGCAGCACGTCACGCAGCAGCAGCACCGCCCGCTGCCGGGGCGACAGATGCTGCAGCGCCGCGATGAACGCCAACCGCACCGACTCGCGTGCTCCCACAATGTCCGACGGATCGGCGGCGGATTCCGGCAACGGCTCCAGCCACGCGATCTCGGTCCGCTCCACCAGTTCGGCGGTGGGATCGGAGCTGGGCGCGCCCAGCCCGCTCGGCAACGGCCGGCGCTGCCGGCCCTCCAGCGCGGTCAGACAGGTATTGGTGGCGATGCGGTGCAGCCAGGTCCGCACCGATGACTTGCCTTCGAAGCGGTCATAGGCCTGCCAGGCCCGCAGATAGGTTTCCTGCACCAGATCTTCGGCGTCGTGCAGCGACCCCGTCATCCGGTAACAATGAGCAAGCAGTTCCCGCCGGTAGGGCTCAGCCTGGGCGGAGAAATCGCCGTCGCGGCTTTCGGTGAGCAGGCTCACGCGGATAAAGCTTACGCAGACGATCTGACATCTGCTGGCTACGCTGCCTCTGATGCCTACCACCCGCACTGAACGGAACTTCGACGGCGTCGGCGGTGTCCGCATTGTCTACGACGTCTGGGTGCCAGACATCGCACCGCGCGCGGTGGTGGTCCTCTCGCACGGACTCGGCGAGCATGCTCGTCGCTACGACCACGTAGCGGAGCGGTTCGCTGACGACGGCCTCGTGACCTACGCACTCGACCACCGCGGACACGGCCGTTCCGGCGGCAAACGGGTACGGCTCAGGGACATTTCCGAGTACACCGGCGACTTCGACAGACTGGTGGGCATCGCCACCAAGGCGCATCCCGGGTGTAAATGCATCGTGGTGGGACACAGCATGGGCGGTGCCATCGTGTTTGCCTATGGTGTCGAGCGCCCCGACAACTACGACCTGATGGTGCTGTCGGGTCCGGCCGTGGCAGCGCATACGGCGGTGTCGCCGGTGTTGGCACGCGCCGCCAAGATTCTGGGCGCGATCGTCCCGGGGCTGCCGGTGCAGGAACTCGACGTCAACGCGATTTCGCGGGACCCGGCTGTGGTGAGTGCCTATAACAGCGATCCGCTGGTGCACCACGGCAAGGTGCCGGCCGGCATAGCCCGCGCCCTGCTGCTGGTCGGCGAAACCATGCCGCACCGCGCCGCGGCGTTGACTGCGCCGCTGCTGGTCGTGCACGGCTCGGAGGACCGGCTGATCGACGTCGGGGGCAGTCGACAGCTCGTCGAGTGCGTGGGCAGCGCCGACGTCGAGCTGAAGGTGTATCCGGGTCTTTACCACGAGGTGTTCAACGAGCCGGAGCGGAACCAGGTCCTCGACGACGTGGTCTCGTGGATCAACGCCAGACTGTGAGTCGCAGAGCCGGAATGTCAGAGCCATCCCGTAGTTTGGCGCCAGTCATCGGAGCCGACGACGATGCGAAGCGACGCGATGGAAAGGAGCGGCGGATATGACCGACGACAAGATGCTGGCGCGAATCGCCGCCCTGCTGCGACAGGCCGAGGGCACCGACAACCCGCATGAGGCCGAGGCGTTCATGGCCGCAGCACAACGTCTGGCCACGGCGACGTCCATCGACTTGGCGGTGGCCCGTTCGCATGCCGATAAGCGCACCCGCGCGCAGACACCGATCCAACGCACGATCACTATCGGAACGGCGGGTACCAAGGGGCTGCGGACATATGTGCACCTGTTCGTGGTGATCGCCCACGCCAACGACGTGCGCTGTGACGTCGCGTCGAACTCCACGTTTGTCTACGCTTACGGGTTCGCCGAGGACATCGATGCCACCCACACCCTCTACGCCAGCCTGGTGGTCCAGATGGTGCGGGCCTCGGACGCCTATATCGCCTCCGGTGCGCACCGTCCGACGCCGACCATCACGGCTCGGCTCAACTTCCAGCTCGCATTCGGCACGCGGGTGGGTCAACGGCTGGCTGAGGCCCGTCGGCTGGCACGCCAGGAAGCCGAACAAGACCCTTTGCGTTTACCCGGTACCGCGATCGCTCTGCGCGACAAGGAGGTTGAACTACGCGACTACTATCGCAGGGCATCGAGGGCGCGCGGCACCTGGCAGGCCTACCGGGCATCGGCGGGGTATTCGTCGGCCGCACAGCGGGCGGGGGACCGGGCTGGCCGGCGCGCGCGGCTCGGCAGCACCCCGGAGTTGTCGGCGGCCCGGGCTGCGTTGGACCGCTGATCCGGAAGGAGGCCGCCACGCGGGATACGCAGCGCTCCAAGGTCTACGCCGCCGAGGACTTCGTCCGGACGTTGTTCGACCGGGCGGCCGAGCATGGATCGCGGGTTGTCGAGTTCTTCGGCACCCAGCTGACGCTGCCGCCGGAAGGGCGGTTCGGGTCGGTTGCGGCGGTGCAGCGCTACGTCGATGACGTGCTGGCCCTGCCAGGCGTGCAACACCGGTGGCCAGTGCTGCCGCCGCTGAAGGTCCGGACCCGGCGTGCCGCTTCCGCCGCGCACTATGAAAACCATGACGGCGCTGGCGTTATCGCAGTGCCCAGCCATGACACCGCCGACTGGGCGATGCGTGAGCTAGTGGTCTTGCATGAAATAGCACACCATCTCTGCCAGGCGCAGCCGCCTCATGGCCCGGACTTCGTCGACACCATGTGCGCCCTGTCCGAACTGGTGATGGGACCGGAGCTTGGGCATGTGCTGCGGGTGGTGTACGCGAAAGCAGGTGTGCGGTGACCGACCCTGACACCCGCGCACGCGAGATCGAGGCGGAAATGACCGACGACGAGCGGTTTTCGTTGCTGGCAAGCGTGATGGGCGCCAACGAGTTACTGCCCGTGCGCGACGAGCGCATCCCGGCCGACGTTCCAATGAGCGCCGGATACGTACCCGGCATCGCGCGACTTGGTGTGCCAGCGCTGCTGATGACCGATGCCAGCCTCGGCGTCACCAATCCCGGGTACCGTCCGGGCGACACCGCGACTGCGCTGCCGGCCGGCCTGGCATTGGCCGCCAGCTTCAACCCCACACTGGCGCGCGCCTCAGGCGGGGCGATAGCCCGCGAGGCCCGCAGTCGCGGATTCAACGTGCTCCTGGCGGGCGGCATCAATCTCGCCCGCGACCCACGCAACGGCCGCAACTTCGAATACCTTTCTGAGGACCCGTTTCTGAGCGCCGTGATCGCTGCCGAGTCGATCAACGGCATCCAGCAGCAGGGGGTCGTCTCGACGATCAAGCATTACTCGCTGAACTGTAACGAGGCCAACCGCCATTGGCTGGACGCTGTCATCGACGCCGACGCCCACCGCGAATCCGACCTGCTGGCCTTCGAGATCGCCATCGGGCGATCGCAACCCGGCGCGGTGATGGCCGCATACAACAAGGTCAACGGCGACTACGCGGGCGGAAACGACGTTTTGCTCAACGACATACTGAAAGTCGCTTGGGGCTACCGGGGTTGGGTGATGTCGGACTGGGGTGCTACCCCTAGCTGGGAGTTTGCGCTCAAGGGCCTGGACCAGGAATCAGGCGCACAAATTGACCGATTACTCTGGGGCGCAGAGGCATTCACCGGCCAGCTCAGAGCCGCCTATTCCGAAGGCAAAGTGCCCAAACAACGCCTCTCCGATATGGTGCGCCGGATTCTGCGTTCGATATTTGCGGTCGGCGCCGATCAATGGGCAGCTATGCCGCCACCAGATATGGCCGCCCACAATATGATTGCGCTTGACATCGCTCGACAAGGAATCGTGCTGCTGCAAAACCGCGGCCTGCTCCCCATCGAACCGGAGTCGGCGGGACGTATCGCTGTCATCGGTGGTTACGCGCAGATCGGCGTGCCGGCCGGCTGTGGTTCGAGCGCCGTCGTCCCGCCCGGCGGCTACGCCGCCGTCATCCCGATCGGTGGCCCGGGGCTGATGGGTAGCGCCCGCAATCTCTATCTGCTGCCCTCCAGTCCGCTGACTGAACTACGAAAACTGCTGCCGCACACGATCATTGAGTTTGACCCGGGGCTCAGCCCAGCCGAAGCTGTGCTGACGGCCCGGCGGGCAGACATCGCCGTGGTGTTCGCGGTGCGCGTCGAGGGAGAAGGCTTCGACAATGCCGATCTTTTCTTGCCGTGGGGGCAGGACGCAGTGATTGAAGCCGTCGCCGAGGCTCAGCCCAACACGGTGGTGGTGCTCGAAACCGGCAACCCGACGGCCATGCCCTGGCGTGGGAAAGTGAATGCGATTCTGCAAGCGTGGTACCCGGGGCAGGCCGGGGGGCAGGCGATCGCCGAGATACTGGTCGGCGCCGCTAATCCGTCCGGGCGGCTGCCCGTCACATTTCCGCGTGATCTCAGCCAGACGCCGCGCCCGCAGTTGCCCGGCCTGGGCGCTCCGTGGGGGACACCGACCACAATTCACTACAGTGAGGGAGCCGAGGTCGGGTACCGGTGGTACGCGAAGCAGGGTCATAGCCCGATGTTCGCGTTCGGTCATGGCCTGTCCTACACCAGATTCGAGCACCGCGACTTGGCAGTGACCGGCGGCGACACCGTCACGGCCAGTTTCACCGTCGTCAACGCCGGCGGGCGCGCCGGCGCCGACGTCCCGCAGCTCTACTTGACCGCAGCGCCCGATGGGCAGCGGGTGCGGTTGCTGGGATTCGAGCGTGTCGAGCTCATGCCCGGCGAGTCACGCCGGGTCACCATCGAAGCCGATCCGCGAGTCCTCGCCCGCTACGACGGCAGGGCCGGCAGCTGGCGCATCGACGAGGGCAGCTACGCCGTGGCCGTAGGTGCTTCGGCGGCGGAGCCGGAGCTTAGGGCCACCGTCGGCCTTCCCGGGCGCACGTTCGGACGTTGATCGACCAAAGCCCCGGCCCCCACCGCAGCGGGCGCTATCCGACGGCGACCAGTTCGTCGCCGCATGTGCAGCGGTACGCCTCGCCGGCCTCAGCGCAGTGGCATGCGACCTCGATGCGAACGCGGCACCCACAGCCCTCGTGGCCACAGGTCAGTACGGTGCCTTCCTCATAGCTCGCCATTGGCATCACCCCTATTCGTCGTGGGATTCCCGCGAAAGGCAAGAATCCAGCGGTGGTTCCGCTAGGGCGGAGTATATACCCCATACGGGTATATAGTAAAGAGTGGGCGAATCCAGTATGTTGGCGGTCATGGGACAAGAGCCGAGTCCGCACGACGTCGACGAGTTCTTGAACGGCGCACTGATCGGTGACGATCCGGCGCTGTGGGCGGCCCTGGAAGCGAGCAATGCTGCCGGGTTGCCGCCCATCGCGGTATCGGCGCAGCAGGGCAAGTTTTTGTTCTTGCTGGCCAGCGCGATGCGGGCGCGCAGGATTCTCGAGATCGGCACGCTGGGCGGCTTCAGCACCATCTGGCTAGCGCGCGGCGCAGGTCGGGAAGGTCGGGTGGTAACGCTGGAATACGAGCCGAAGCACGCCGAGGTGGCCCGAAGCAACCTAGAGCGCGCCGGTGTTGCAGATCGAGTGGAGGTGATCGTCGGCGCCGCACTGGACACTCTGCCCACCCTGACCGGCGGACCGTTCGATTTGGTATTCATCGACGCAGACAAGGAAAACAATGTCGCATACCTCGAATGGGCGGTAAGACTGACCCGACCCGGCTCACTCATCGTGGTGGACAACGTCATTCGCGCCGGTCAGGTCGTGACGCCAGCGCCAGGGGACCGTCAGATGCAGGCGGTGCGCCAGACCATTGAGCTGATGGGCAAGCACCCACAACTGGATGCCGCGGCGCTGCAAACGGTCGGGGCCAAGGATTGGGACGGCTTCGCGATGGCGTTGGTCAGCTAGTCGTCACGGCGTCAGCTCTGCCAGAGCCTGCGCTGCCGAGGTTATTTTGGTTATCCGCAGCGCCGTCTCACCGGCGTAGAGCGCTGCCCAGTCGACCCAGGAATCGGGCATTCCCGCCAGCGGCGCCAGCGGCGTGAACCACGGACGCCGCGCTGACTGCCATCGCAGCAACGCGCCGGCGTCGAGGTAGCCCAGCACTGCAAGCGCGCGACTGCATGTGTTGAGGGCGGCTGGAAGCGCCTTGGCGGTCCCGTCGCTGCGGCACCACCGGCGGGTGGCGGCATTGGGCGCGACCCGGTGCCGCAACGGCCAACTCAGGCCGAACAGCGTGGTTTCGACGGTCCGGTCCGCATCGAGGATTCGGCGCTGGTACTCCGGGTGGGCGTTGGACTCGTGCGTCAGCAAAAACCTGGTTCCGGCGATGACACCGCTGGCGCCACCCGCGAGCGCGGCGCGGGCGTCGGTGCCGGTGGCGATCCCGCCGGCGAGGAACACCGGACGCTGCCCGGCCACCGACAGCGCCTGCCGCAGGAAGTCCAGCGCCGGCAGGGTGCCGACCAGGTGGCCGCCGGCCTCGCGTCCTTGGGCAATCAGACCGTCAGCGCCCCATGCGATGGCTTGTCGCGCTTGGCTTTCGGTGCCGACCATGACAAAGACGAAGATCCCCGTGTCGTGTAGATGCTCGACCAGGCTGCGGTCGCCGCCGAAGGCCAGCACCGCGACATCGATGCGGGCTTCGACGCAGACGCGCACATGGCGGCGACGGGTGAAGGGCCACAAGAGGTTTACCGCGACGGCGCGTCCCGGGGCTTCGTCGCGCACCTGATCAATGGACCTGCGCAACTCGGTGGGTGTCGTAAGCCCCAGTGTTCCCAGGCCACCGGCCTTGGCGACCGCGGCCGCTAGCGGCGCGCCCGCCAGGCCACCGCCCATCCCTGCTTGGCCCACCGGAACGTCGAGCTTGAGCCGATCCGCGACATCCATGTCTCACCTCGCTGCTCCTTGACGCTACGGGGTGGGCCGGCGCACGTCGAGGGGGTGGTGACCACGGGTCACTTTTCGTTGCTGGCGTTACACCGACGGGCGTAATCTTGGGGCAGATGGATGGGTTGCGGTAAGCCCAAAAGGCTTGCCGCATAACAGAAAGGTCACAAAATGAGTACGGTGCATCCATCAATCGAACAACACCCGGATCTGTTGGCTCTGCGCGCCAACTATGAGCGGGCCGCGGAGTCAATGACCGCGCAGTTCACCTTCGGTTTGGCGCTGCTGACCGGGATCTACGCGGCCGTGTCGCCATGGGTTGTCGGGTTCGCCGGGACGAGAGCGCTGGCCCGCAACGACCTGATCTGCGGGATCGCCGTCGCCGTGCTGGCGTTTTGCTTTGCGTCGGCGCTAGACCGCACCCACGGCATGACCTGGACGCTGCCGGTGTTCGGTGTGTGGCTGATCGTCGCGCCGTGGGTTTTGCACGGTGTGTCGCCGACGGCCGGCATGATCTGGTCGAATGTGGTTGCCGGTGCGGTGATAACCGTCCTGGGCCTGACCGCCGTGTACTTCGGCATGCGCGCACGCAGCTACGAAGCAAAGCACGCGTAACTAGGTCAGGCGCCGATTCGCCACCCGGCCGGGTTCAGCCGGCCGGGTAAGGCGCGGCGCGGCCTAACCGCAGACCGCTCCGGTTGCCGCCGAGCCGACCAGTTTGACGTACTTGGCTAGCACCCCGCTGGTGTAGCGCGGCGGTAGTGGAGTAAAACCGGAACGGCGCGAGGCAAACTCATCGGCATCGACCAACACGTCCAGGGTTGCCCGCGCGACGTCGAGCCGGATCCGATCGCCGTCCGCAAGGAAAGCGATCGGCCCGCCGTCGACCGCTTCCGGGGCGATGTGCCCGACGCACAGGCCCGTGGTGCCGCCGGAGAATCGGCCGTCGGTCAACAACAGCACGTCCTTACCCAAGCCAGCGCCCTTGATGGCGCCGGTGATAGCAAGCATTTCGCGCATCCCGGGACCGCCTTTGGGCCCCTCGTAGCGGATCACCACGGCGTCGCCAGCCTTGATGGTTCCGGCCTCCAGGGCATCCAATGCGGCCCGCTCACCGTCGAAAACCCTTGCGGCACCTTCGAATACCTCGGTGTCGAAGCCTGCCGTCTTGACCACCGCACCCTCGGGCGCCAACGATCCGTACAGGATCGTGATTCCGCCGGTCGGATGGATGGGCGTGTCCAGTGCCCTCAGCACCTTGCCGTCCGGGTCCGGCGGAACGATGCGCGCGAGGTTTTCCGCCACCGTCCGGCCGGTCACCGTCAGGCAGTCGCCGTGCAGCAGGCCGGCATCCAGCAGTGCTTTCATCACCACCGGCACCCCGCCGATCCGGTCGACGTCTGCCATCACATGTCGCCCGAAGGGCTTGACATCGGCCAAGTGCGGCACCCGCGCCCCGATGCGGCTGAAATCGTCCAGCGACAGCTTGACGTTGGCCTCGTTGGCGATCGCGAGCAGGTGTAGCACGGCGTTGGTCGAGCCACCGAACGCCATCACCACCGCGATCGCGTTCTCGAACGCCTCCTTGGTCAGGATGTCGCGCGCGGTGATACCGCGCCGCAGCAATTCGACAACGGCCTCCCCGCTGCGGCGCGCGAACCCGTCGCGGCGGCGATCGGTCGCCGGCGGCGCCGCGCTGCCCGGCAGCGACATCCCCAGCGCCTCGGCGGCACTGGCCATCGTGTTGGCGGTGTACATGCCTGCGCATGCCCCTTCGCCCGGGCAGATGGCGCGTTCGATGGCGTCGACGTCTTCGCGCGGCATCAGGCCGCGAACGCACGCGCCGACCGCTTCGAACGCGTCGATGATCGTGACCTCGCGCTCGCTGCCGTCGGAGAGTTTGGTTCGCCCGGGCAAGATCGTGCCCGCGTAGAGGAAAACCGCGGCCAAATCCAGGCGGGCGGCGGCCATCAGCATCCCGGGCAGCGACTTGTCGCAGCCGGCCAGCAGCGCCACGCCGTCGAAGCGTTCCGCCTGCATCACGGTTTCGACGCTGTCGGCGATCAGCTCGCGGGACACCAACGAGAAGTGCATGCCCTCGTGGCCCATCGAAATGCCGTCGGACACCGAGATCGTGCAAAACTCAAGCGGATAACCGCCGGCAGCGAACACCCCGTCTTTGGCCGCCTTGGCCAGCCGGTCCAGTGACAGGTTGCACGGCGTGATCTCGTTCCACGACGACGCGACGCCGATCTGCGGCTTGGCGAAGTCGTCGTCGCCCATGCCCACTGCCCGTAACATGCCACGAGCGGCGGCTCTTTCCAGACCGTCGGTGACATCACGGCTGCGAGGTTTGATGTCGATGGATGGTGGCTCCGACTCGGTGGTGTGTGCCATCGTCCAAGTATGCGGGAGACGGCTCAGGGCCCCAAACGGGTCACATACCCCGCTGGGGTATCGAGTAAGGTTGGTCGTAGGGCAGCTCCTTGCAGGCGCAGCGTCACCACACCACAGGCTCACACCACGATGCTGGGAGGTTAGATGGCATCGACCCGCGGCTATTCGTCGCAAAAGGACAACTACGCTAAACGGTTGCGCCGCATTGAAGGACAGGTGCGCGGGATCGCGAAGATGATCGAAGAGGACAAGTACTGCATCGACGTCCTCACCCAGATCAGCGCCGCCAACAGCGCCCTGCGGTCGGTGGCGCTGAGCCTTCTTGACGAACACCTCAGCCATTGCGTCAGCCGTGCGATCGCCGGCGGTGATGACG
Source organism: Mycobacterium heckeshornense (assembly GCF_016592155.1). Classification (NCBI taxonomy): domain Bacteria; kingdom Bacillati; phylum Actinomycetota; class Actinomycetes; order Mycobacteriales; family Mycobacteriaceae; genus Mycobacterium; species Mycobacterium heckeshornense. The sequence goes on along the minus strand of NZ_AP024237.1, from coordinate 4,765,959 downwards.
AAGCCGACGCGAAAATCGCGGAAGCGTCGGCCGCGATCGCCCGACTCGTTCGTTCGTGAGGGTTAACGCCCGGGGCAAACCCATGGTTGAGTAGTGGCCGTGGGGGCAACGCATACCGGGCGAGCAGCGCGATTGCGCCAGCGCCGGCTCGATGCTGCAACCCACATGCGCGGCGCGGACCACGCGCCGGCCCGCGCCGGGCCCTGGACGCCCCGGATCGCGGCGCAATTGACGGTGCTGGCGGCCGCGGCCTTCATTTACGTCACCGCCGAGATCCTGCCGGTCGGCGCGCTGCCCGCGATCGCGCGTGATCTGCACGTCAGCGTGCCCCTGGTCGGCACGCTGCTGGCCTGGTATGCGCTGGTTGCCGCGGTGACGACGATTCCGCTGGTCCGCTGGACAGCGCACTGGCCGCGGCGGCGGACGCTGCTGCTGACTTTGCTGTGTCTGACCGCCTCACAGGCCATCTCGGCGGTGGCGCCCACCTTTTCGATGCTGGCGGTCGGTCGGGTGCTGTGCGCGATCACCCACGGCCTGATGCTGTCGGTGCTGGCCCCGATCGCGACGCGGTTGGTCCCGGCCAGCCATGCCGGACGCGCCACGACGATGGTCTACGTCGGCATCAGCCTCGCGGTCGTAGTCGGCAGCCCGCTGACCGCGGCGATGAGCTTGCTGTGGGGCTGGCGGCTGGCGGTCGCGTGCATCACCGTCGCCGCGGCCGCCGTCACGCTGGCGGCCTGGGCGGTACTGCCCGCGCTGGCGCTCACCGACGACCAACTCGCTACCGTGGGCCCCCGGGCCCGCCACCACCGCAACCGGCGGCTGTTGCGGGTGAGCCTGCTCACCCTGGTCGCTGTCACCGGCCACTACATCTCCTACACGTACATCGTGGTGATCATCCGTGACGTCGTTGGCGTGCACGGCCCGAACCTGGCCTGGTTGCTGGCCGCCTACGGGATTGCCGGCCTGGTGGCGATGCCGGTGGTGGCCCGGCCGTCGGACCGTCGACCCAAGGCCGCCGTGATCAGCTGCATGGGCGCACTGTGGGCGGCGCTGTTCCTGCTGACCGCATTGGCATTCGGCTCGCCGAGCGCGGTGACCGCGGTGATCGGCACCGGTGCAATCGCGCTGTGGGGCGCGGCCGCCAACGCCGTGTCGCCGATGATGCAGGCTGCTGCGATGCGGGCCGGCGCCGACGATCCCGACGGCGCGTCGGGGTTGTACATGGCGGCCTTCCAGATCGGGATCACCGCCGGGTCACTGGCCGGCGGTCTGCTCTACGAGCGCAGCGTGCCGGTGATGCTGGCCGCCTCGGCGCTGCTGATGGGCGCCGCGCTGAGCGGCATGGCGGCCAGCCGGCAGCTGTTCGCGGTGCCTGCGCTGGCCGAACAGCCGTAACGTCCGTGCCGTTGCGTCGATTAACAGCGCAGCTCAGGACGCCAATTGTGGCAGTTGCGCGACCGGTCGACGCTCGCCGAGCCGAAAACCCCTCGCCGTGCTATGCCACACTGGGCTACAGACTGTGACTGGAGGTATGCATATGTCGCGATCGACGAGAGGCACGCTTCTCGCCGTTCTCAGCACGGCGGGACTGGCCGCCGTGCTGGCCTGGGGTCCCGGCCCGGCCCTGGCCGACCCCGACCAGCCGCCCGGCGATCCGACCGTGGTCGATCCCGGCCCAGGTGACGCACCGCCACCGCCGCCGATCGGGCCGCCAGCGCCCGCCGCGGGCGATCCGGTGGCGGCGCCGCCTCCCGCGGACCCTGCGGCCCCCCCGTCGGCACCGATCGCGGCCGCTGCCGCACCGGCCGGTCCCGTCGCCGGCCAGGACCCGACACCGTTTGTCGGCGAGCCGCCGTTCCTGCCGCCATCGTTCAATCCGGTCAACGGCGCGACGGTCGGAGTGGCCAAGCCGATCGTCATCAATTTCCAGCGGCCGATCGCCGACCAGGCGATGGCCGAAAAAGCGATCCACATTTCGTCGGAGCCCCCGGTGCCCGGCAAGTTTTACTGGATGAGCCCAACCCAGGTGCGGTGGCGTCCATTGAGCTTCTGGCCGGCCCACACCATCGTCAATATCGATGCGGCCGGCACCAAGTCGAGCTTTCAGACCGGTGACGCGCTGGTGGCTACCGCCGACGACGCCACCCACATGATGACCGTCACCCGCAACGGGAAGGTGGAGAAGACCATCCCGATGTCGATGGGGATGTCGGCGGGCGGGCACCAGACCCCCAACGGGACGTACTACGTGCTCGACAAGAAGGCCACCGTGGTGATGGACTCGTCGACCTACGGGGTGCCGGTCAACTCGACGTACGGTTACAAAGTCACGGTTCAGGACGCCGTGCAGTTCGACAACAGCGGCGATTTCGTGCACAGCGCGCCCTGGTCGGTGGCCGACCAGGGTGTGCGCGACGTCAGCCACGGGTGCATCAACATCAGCCCGGCCAATGCCAGGTGGTTCTTCGACAACTTCGGCGCCGGCGATCCCATCGTCGTCAAGAACTCGGTGGGAACCTACAGCAAAAACGACGGCTCCAACGACTGGCAGATTTAACCGCCGAGCAGACGCAGAATCGCAGCGTCAACGCAATTTTCGTGCGATTCTGCGTCTGCTCGCCATCAATTCCAGATGCGCACCCGCTGCTGGGGCTTCAGGTAGAGGGCGTCGGATTCGGTCACACCGAACGCGTCGTAGAAGGCGTCGATGTTGCGAATCACGCCGTTGCACCGAAACTCTGGCGGTGAATGCGGGTCGATCGCCAGCCGCCGGATCGCCTCGGCGTCGCGCGACTTGGCCCGCCATACCTGCGCCCACCCGAAGAACACCCGCTGCACGCCGGTGAGACCGTCGATGACAGGAGGCTGCCGGCCGTTCAGCGACAGCTGATAGGCCAGCAGCGCGATCGACAGCCCGCCCAAATCGCCGATGTTCTCGCCGACGGTCAACGCTCCGTTGACCCGGTGACCGTCGCCGAGCGCTCTTGGCGTGTAGTCGCCGTATTGTTCGATCAACGCCCTGGTGCGGGCGGCGAACTCGTTGCGGTCCTCGTCGGTCCACCAGTCGACCAGATTGCCGTCACCGTCGTATTTGGCGCCCTGGTCGTCGAATCCGTGCCCGATCTCGTGTCCGATCACCGCCCCGATGCCACCGTAGTTGGCGGCGTCGTCGGCGTCGGCGTCGAAAAACGGGGGTTGCAGAATCGCTGCCGGGAAGACGATTTCGTTCATCCCCGGGTTGTAGTAGGCGTTGACCGTTTGCGGCGTCATAAACCACTCGTCGCGGTCGACCGGTCCACCGAGCTTGGCCAATTCGCGCTCGTAGTTGACTGCGCAGCCGCGCCGGTAGTTGCCGTACAGGTCGGCGCGGTCGATCACCAGTCCGGAGTAGTCGCGCCACTTGTTCGGGTAGCCGACTTTGGCCGTGAACTTGTCCAGCTTGGCCAGCGCGCGCTCGCGGGTCTGCGGGGTCATCCAGTCCAGGCCCTCGATGCTGATCCGATACGCTTCGCGCAGGTTGTCCACCAGGGCGTCGATGCGCGCCTTCGCCTGCGGCGGGAAATGCCGCTGCACGTAAAGCTTCCCAACGGCGTCGCCCATCAGGGTTTGCACCAGGGCAACGCCGCGCTTCCAGCGGTCCCGGATCCGCTCGGCGCCGGTCAATATGCGCCCGTAGAAGGCGAAGTCTTCGCGCACCAGCGCATCGGTGAGCATCCCCGCCCGCGAGTGGATCACCCGCCAGCGCGCCCAGTGCTTCCAGTCGTCCAGATCCTCGCTGGCCCACAGCCGTGCGAACGCGGTCAGGTAATCTGGTTGGCGCACAACGAGTTCCGCCACCGCCTCCGGTGTGCTGCCTAGCATGCTGATCCAACGGGTCCAGTTGAACGCGGCTGCCTCGGCTTGCACCTCGGTGAAGGTGCGCAGGTTGTAGGTGAGCTCGGCATCGCGGCGTTTGACCACGTCCCAGTGCGCCGCGGCCAGCTTGGTCTCCAGTGCCACAATGCGGTCCGCGGTTCGGGCATGGTCGCTGGCCTCACCGCCGTACACCAGCGCAAACATCCGGGCGATGTGCCCGGGGTAGGCGGCCAGAATCTCGGCGTGCCGCTCGTCGCGGTAGTAGGACTCGTCGGGCAACCCGATACCCGATTGCGTCACATGCATCAGGTAGCGGTCCGAGTTTTTGGCGTCGGTGTCCACGTACGCCCCGACGCCGCCGCCCACCCCGGTGCGTTGCAGGGCGCCGAGCGTTCCCGCCAATGCGTCGGGATCGGCGGCCTCGTCGATTGCCGCCAGTTCCTCCAGCAGTGGTTGCACTCCGCGCTGTTCGACGGTGTCCTCGTCGAGGAAGCTGGCGTAAAGGTCGCCGATGCGTTGTTCGTCGGTGCCCGGATCGGCTGCGGTGTGCGCCGCGTCGGTGATCAGGTCACGCACCTGGGCCTCGGCGCGGTCGAACAGCTGCCGGAATGCCCCGTCGCTTGCGCGGTCGGGCGGCATCTGATACTCGGCCAGCCAGCGACCGTTGACGTGGCCGAACAAGTCGTCTTGGGGTCGGATACCGGTGTCGAGAAAGCTCAGGTCCAGGCCCGAGCGCAGCGCTTCTACCGTCACCCCGCCATCCTTCCATCCCCGCCGGGTAGCCTCTCGGCCATGCCTGACGACGGCGAAGCAACCGCGCCACCCGCCGACGGGCGCATCTTCTCGGCCTACGGTGTCGCGTCGGCCGCGCTGGGGGCGCTGTGCATCGCGGCCGTCGCGTTGGGTGCCGCGATCTGGTCGGCGCACCGCGACGAGGTTGCAGAACGCTCCTACCAGAGCAGAGTCCTGCAAACCGCGGCCGACTGGACCGGTGTGCTGATCAACATGACCAGCGACAACGTCGACGCCAGCTTGCAGCGGCTGCATGACGGGACGGTCGGTGAGCTCAACGCGGACTTCGACGCCGCTGTGCGCCCGTATCGCGAAGTGGTGCAGCGGCTGAAGTCTCGCAGCACCGGTCGGATCGAGGCGGTCGCGATCGAGTCGGTGCATCACGATCCCGACGCCCAGCCACGTGCTCGGCCGTCCGCTTCGGAGCTGCCGCCGGTGGCCCGGCGCACCGACACCGTCATGGTGGTCGCGACGTCGGTCGCGGAGAACGTCGGCGGCAAACCGCAGACGGTGCATTGGAATCTGCGCCTGGATGTCTCGGATGTGGACGGCAAGCTGCTGATCTCGCAGTTGGGATCGATCCGATGAGAAACCTCTGGCGGGTGCTGGTGTTCGACGTCGCAGCGCCGCTCGGCACGATCGGCGCGCTGGCGATGATCGGGATCATCCTGGCGTGGCCGCTGTGGTGGGTGGCGCTGTGCTCGGTGCTGATGCTGCTCATCGTCGAAGGGGTGGTGATCAATTTCGTTCTGGCGCACCGTGATTCGGTAACAGTCGGAACCGATGACGACGCGCCCGCGCTGCGACTGGCTTTAGTCGCGGTCTGCGCGGCGGCCCTGGTGGCGGCCGTGCTGACCGGCTTCGCTCGCTGGACGATGCCCGATCGCGACTTCAACCGCGACGCTCGAGACGTGGTTCGGATCGCCTCAAGCATGGCGGAGGCGACGGCGACGTACTCCCCGCAGGATCCGACGGGATCGGTCGACCGGGCCGCGGCGATGATGGTGCCGGAGCGGGCGACGGCGTTCAAGGACCAATTCGCCAAGTCCACCGCCGATTTGGCGCAGCGCCAGGTCACCGCGCAGGCTTCGACGTTGTCCGCCGGAGTGGAGGCGTTGGGGCCGTCGGCGGCCAGTGTGGCGGTGGTCGTGCGTGCGACCCAGAACACCCCGGGTCAGCAGCCGAGCCGTACCGTGCTGGCGCTGCGGGTGACGCTGACCAAGAACAGCGGTCACTGGCTGGTGTTCGACGTGTTGCCGATCCACTCGCGATGACCCGCGCCAACCGCTCGCGTCAGCTGTCCGGCCTGGCTTTGGCGAACCGGTCGGATAGTCGGCGCATGCGGATCATCAGCGACGCCGAAGGGCTCACCTTCGCGTCGAGGTAGGTGGCGAGCTGCTCGGCGGTGACCCCGATGCGCGAGGCGAATTCCTGCTCGCGCAACCCCGACCGGTCGATCAGCAACCGCACGTGGCGGGCAACCTCGGCGCGTTCGTCTGCTTCCAGGTGTGCCCGGGCGCGCTCGAGCACCTCGGCCATCGCCTTGGAGATGCCGTAGGGCCGCGAACCCGCGAGCACCTCTTCGACCTGGCGTGCGGTGCGTCCGTACGGGTCACGCTTGAGCGCAACGGCGATTTGCTTCCAGGTGCCGATGTCCCCGCCCTCCAGCGCGGAGCGGATCGCGGCGGTGGGCCAGAATTCGACGGGCTGGTCGGCGTACCGCGGCCGGGGAGCGGGCCGATGCGGCACCGGTCCAGGGCGTCGGTCCGCGGTCAACGTCACCTCGCCTCCTCCAGCATTGCCACAGCTACCGACAGGCAGCGTTGCCTGACGTCTTCCCACTCGGCCCGCGCATCCGGGTCGGACCAATGGTCGTCGTCAAGGTCAGACGGATGTGGGTCCGCGAGCCGACGGACCAACTGGCTGGCGACCCATTCTCGCCTAGGTTGTCGACAACAGTAGTACCTGTCCATCCCAGCCAGGATCATCGCAGCGGTTTCCGGTTCCATCGTGGCGACGAGCTCAGCAAACTCGGCGTAGTCGCGGCTGCTGTTGCGGCACATGATCAGGTAGCCCTTCAGCCGCAGCGTTTCCGCGCCGGTCGGGATCTGCAGCCGGTCGCCGGTGGGCAATTGGACGTTGGTGGTCTCCACCGGGCTGCGCCGCTCGACGGCCGGCTCGACCGCGTCGGCCTGGGTCTCCAGCGCATCGAGGGCCACCGAAAGTCGGCCGCGCCAGACGGTGACGGGATGTACCGGGCGCGACGTGCCCCGGCTGACGCCGTTGCGGGACGGCAAGCCGCCGACGAACTTGCGGGCCAGCGCCGGCGTGTTGGCCGTGACGTTGGTAGCGGTCAGGGCGGTGTCCTCGGCGCCGCCGTTGTCGCAGCCGCAACCGGTGAAGGCCAGCGGGTCGGTTACCGAGATCGCGTCGGGAACCAGCCGCTTGAGCCGTGCCGCCGACTTGATCACCGTTCGCAGGTCCGCGCTGGGCACCGCCGGGGCGGGGATGTCGTCGGGAATCATCACGACGTCGCCGAGGTCGACCTCGGGCAGCGGCTTTTCGACGTCGACCGAGGGCAGGATGCGTGACAGCCAGCCGGGCAACCACCAGTTCCACTGGTCGAACATCGCCATCAGCGCCGGCACCAGCACCAGCCGCACGACGGTGGCGTCCACAGCGATCGCGACCGCGCATGCCACGCCGATCTCGGCGACCAGTGGCATGCCGGCGAACGCGAAGCCGATGAACACCGCAATCATGATCAGCGCCGCGCTGGTGATGGTCCGGGCGCTGGTGCTCACCCCGTAGGCGACGGCGTCGTGGGTGTGTCCGGACTGCAGGAAGCGTTCCCGGATACGGGTCAACAGGAAGATCTCGTAGTCCATCGACAGCCCGAAGGTCATTGCCAGCACAAGCGGCGGAACGGTGCTGTCGATGGAGCTGATCCGCTCGAAACCGAGCTTTTCCAGCCAGCCCCATTGGAACACCATCACCAGGCTGCCGTAGGCGGCGGCGACCGACAGCACCGTCATCAGCACGCCTTTGAACGCCAAGAACACCGATTGGATCGAGATCAGCAGCATCACAAAGGCGATCAGCGCGACGAAAACCAGTACCAGCGGCTCGGTTTGGGCCACCCGGTCGTCGAAGTCTTTGATCAGCGCGGTGGGTCCGCCGACGTCGACCCGCAGCGCGCCGGCACCTTCGGGTAGGTGAGTGCGAATCCAGTCGACGGTATGGCGCGCACTGATGTCTTCGGGATCAACCGACAGCACCGCGCTCAGCAGCGCGCTGCTGTTGTCGTCAGCGAATACCGGCGGTGTCACCGAAACGATGTCGGGAGCGTGGGCCAGCTCGCGACCGATCGCGGCCAGTGTCTCCTGGTGTGCGGGCGACGACGCGTGCCCGTCCGGGAAGCTCACCAGCACCTGCACCGGGCCCAGCGCCCCGGGCCCGAGCGCCTGGGCGGCCGACGCGACGCCGGCGCGGATCTCATGGGTGGAGTCGAATTGGCGCAACAGGCTATTGCCCAGCACCATCGACAGAGACGGTGCGGCCATCGCGAGAAGCACCGCCGCGGCGGCGAGGGCCGATGCCCACGGGCGGCGCATGACCCAACCGATCCAGCGGGCCCAGAACCGCGACTGGGTGGACTCGGGCCGGCGCGACCAGTGCAGCAGCGCCGACCGCTTGGCGACGGCGCGGCCAAACGTCGCCAGCACCGCCGGTGTCAGGGTGGCCGACGTCAGCATCGCGACCGCGACCGCGAGAATCGCGCCGGTGGCCATCGATGCCAGCGCCGGGGTATCGATCAGGTAGATCCCGGTCAGCGAGGCGACGACGGTCATGCCGGACAGCACCACCGCCAGCCCCGAAGTGCCCATCGCCGCGTCAATCGCCTCCTGCGGCTGGCGGCCGGCGCGCAGCTCCTCGCGGAAGCGCATCAGGATGAACAGGGAGTAGTCGACGGCCAGCGCGATACCGAACATCGACACCGTCGAGGTGACGAACACCGACATCGTGGTGTAGGTCGACAACAGATAGACCAAGCCCATGGTGATCGCGACGGTGCAGATGCCCAGCGCCAGCGGGATGGCGGCCGCGGCCAACGAACCGAACACCGCGAGCAAGACAATCAAAATGATCGGAAGGTTCCACCGCTCTGCCGCGGCGATGTCGTGTTTGGTGTTTCCCGCCGCGGCGGTGCTCAGCGCGCCCTGCCCGATGACATACAACCGGACCCGGCCATTGTCGATCTTGCCTGGTTGGTCACCGTTGACGCCCACTTTGTCCCGCAGTTTTCTGGCGACGTCGCTGGCGCCGGTGTTGTTGAAGTCCAGCCGCAGCGACACCACGTACGGCCGGTCGGGCTGCGGGGCCGGCTGGCGCGAGTCGGCAACCACCGACACGCTGGGCACCTCGCCGGCGACCCGCTTGAGCAGGGCGACGGCGTCGTTCATGTCGGCGTAAGTGGCGTCGGCGCGCGGCGCGGCCACCAGGGCGAGCGGGGACGCACCCTGGTCCGGGTAGTGGTCCTCGAGTTGGTCGTGAACAAACAGCGACTGGGACCCGGCTACCTCAAAGCCGCCACCGGTGAGGTGACCTGACTGGGTCGTCGTCAAATAGATCGCGGGCACCAGTGCGAGCAACCAACCTGCGAACACCAGCCAGCGGTATCTGCGCAGGTTGCTGCTCAGACGCATCATGAACTGCTGGATTTCGCTCTCCCCGCCTTCTCCCGCGTTGCGTGGCCGTGAGCCTACCGCAGATGGGCGTAAAGTAACTCTACTTATCGGCTCTGAGCTGCGGTGACTGTCGAATTGTGATGGTATTGATGCCGCGATCCGGCACAGCGTTCCAAAGCAGATTCTCAGCCGCGCCGATTGGCGGTGTCGCCGGACCGGATGGCACGATGTCAGGGGCCGAAGCGGGCCACATGCCGTCGAACACAGCCGGTTGCGGGACGGGAGGGCGTTCGCAAGCCGTGAGGAGTTGTCCATGAAGATGACCGCTGCAACGTTGCGTCACGGGCTTTTCGGCGTGTTGGCCGCCGCCGCGGTAGGCGGTACGGCCGCGGCCGTGCTGGTCGTGCCGTCGGCCAGCGGGGCGCAGGATCCGTGCGCCGCCAGCGAGATGGCAAGGACGGTCGGCTCGGTGGCCAAGTCGGCGGGCGACTACCTCGACTCGCACCCTGAGACCAATCAGGCGATGACCACGATCCTGCAGCAGCCCGCCGGACCTCAGTCGGTGACGTCGCTGAAGAGTTACTTCGAAGCCAACCCCAAGGTGGCCAGCGACCTGCAGACGATCTCGCAGCCGCTGACCGGCCTGGGAGCAAAGTGCAAGTTGCCGATCACGATTCCGCAGGTGCTCGGGCTGATGCAGGGCGCGCAAAACGGTCTGCCGGGCGGCTTGCCCGGCGCTGGCGTGCAGCCGGTTGCCGGAATGCCCGGCGGCGCACCGGCCGCACCGGCGGCCCCGCCACCGGGAACCGGGCCGCTGCCGGGTCCGGCCGGCATGTCGCCGATCACCGCCGTCAGGTAGGCGTTAACTGGCCGGCGAGCTGCGTCGGTCGCCGGGCGCACGGTCTGGATTAGCCGGGGGTTGTGCACCCGGCAGGGCCGCGTCGGCCGGATCCGGTTCGGGCCGCGGCGGGTTGTCGTTGCTGCTCGACCCGTCGACGCCGGCGTCAATCGTGTCGGGGTCGGCTTCGTTTTCGGTGCGGAACATGACGAAGAACACCGCCCAGCCGATGGCGGCGATGAGCAACCAGCTGATCACCCGGTAGACCAACATCGCCGAGATGGCGTCCGGCAGCGACATGCCGCTGGATACCAAGCCGGGCACCAGCACCGCTTCGACGACCAGCAAGCCGCCGGGCATCAGCGGGATCGTGCCGACCGCGCGGGCGGCGGCGTAGGCGACTGTCAAGCCGGCCAGCGACGCCTTGTCGCCGGCCGCGTAGGCGGCGAAGCCGAGGCAGGCGACGTCGGCGATCCAGTTGAAAAGCGACCAGCTGAACGCCACGCCGAGATCGCGCCGGCTCAGGCTGACCGCCTCAAGCTGCGTCAACGTCTCGCGCCACTTCTCCAGACCGGTGTCAGCGGGCTTGCCGCGCACCGAATTGACCCACGAGAGCACACGAGCTCCGATGCCGTCGATCAACTCCGGCCGCGACGCCACCGCCTGACCGAGCAGCAGTAACGCGACGAAACCACCGACGGTGAACAGCAGCGAGAACGGGTTGTTCTTCGCGCCCAGGAAAAATGCACCTCCCAGGCCAAGCAGGGCCAGCCCGCCCGCCTGCAACACCCCCGACATCACCAGCTGCCATGACGCCACCAGCGTCGAGGCACCCCAAATCCGTTGTTGCCGAAGGAGAAATGTCGCAGACAGGACGGGACCGCCGGGAAGCGTGGTGCTCAGCGCGTTGGCGGCGTAGTAGGCGGCCTCCGATCGCCATTGCTTGACCCGCACGCCGGCCGATTTCAGCAAGGTGCGCTGAATCTGGGCGAAGCTGTGCATCGACGCTCCGGCTGCCAGCACCGCGGCGACCAGCCACCACCACTTGGCTGACAGCAGGCTTCTCCAGGCCTTGGCCAACTGATCCCAGACCAGCGCCACCTCGATCGCGAGCACGATCGCCACGATCGCGAGAATGACCCACCGGATCCACCAGTACTTGCCGCGGACAGGCTCTTGCTGCTGGCGAAGGTTGCCGGCCGGCGCGTCACCCGACACGTGCTTTAGGGTAGCGGTGCAGATCGCGCCGTCAGCGGTGCTTGGCTTCGCCGCCGTGTCGTTGCCGGCGCAGATCGTCGCCGTTTGAGTCCCGGTGAGGCGGATACGCTACCGGAATGCCGGTCCCGGAAGACGAATCCGTTCACCCGCTTGTGCGCAAGGCCGCGGCATGGTCGTGGCGACTCCTGGTGCTGTTGGCGGCCCTGGTGGCAGTGCTGTGGTTGATCAAGCGGCTGGAGTTGATCTCCGTTCCGCTGGCATTGGCGCTGATCCTGTCGGCACTGCTGTTGCCCGGGGTCGACTGGCTGGACCGCCACGGCGTCCACCGCGGGCTCGCGGTGTTCCTGCTGTTGCTGACCGGGTTCGCCGCGATCGGCGGGGTCCTGGCGTTCGTCGTCAGCCAGTTCATCGACGGGTTGCCGGGGCTGGTCAACCAGGTGACGCGCCTGATCGACTCGACCCGTAAGTGGCTGGTCGAAGGTCCGGTGCATCTGAGCCGGGATCAGGTCAACAACCTCGGCAACACGATGACCGACGTGCTGCAAAAGAATCAGGCCAAGCTGACCAGCGGGGCGCTGTCGACGGCCACGACCGTCACCGAGATCGTCACGGGCGCGTTCGTGGTGCTGTTCACGCTGATCTTCTTTCTGTACGGCGGCCGCAACATCTGGCAGTTCGTGGTCAAGATCTTCCCCGGCGAGGTGCGCGACAAGGTCCACCAAGCCGGCATCGCCGGGTTCCAGTCGCTGATCGGTTATGTGCGGGCGACATTCCTGGTGGCGCTGGTCGACGCGGCCGGTGTCGGCACCGGTCTGGCGATCATGAGCGTGCCGCTGGCCTTGCCGCTGGCCTCGCTGGTCTTCCTCGGCGCGTTCATTCCGCTGGTCGGCGCAGTGGTCAGCGGGTTTTTGGCCGTGGTCGTCGCGCTGATCGCAAAGGGCTGGGTTTACGCGTTGATCACGCTGGGGGTGATCATCGCGGTAAACCAGTTGGAAAGCCACGTGTTGCAACCGCTAGTCATGGGGCGCGCGGTGTCGATCCACCCGCTGGCGGTGGTGGTGGGCATATCGACGGGCGGAATACTGGCGGGCATCGTCGGCGCGCTGCTGGCCGTGCCGACCATTGCGTTCATTGACCGCGCGGTCCGGGTGCTGCTCGCATCGACGCCCGCGCCCGAGGCATCAGCCGGGCCAGCCGACGGCGGCAGCACGCTTGTGCACGCCGAACCGGATAGCGTCGACGCGCGGCCGGCACCCGCTGGGGGCGACGCCACGGAGCGTGGCGCAGACCGGAGTTAGAACCGGCCTTCGCGGCGCAGCAGTTCCTGTGCGCTGACGCTGCCGCTGCGACGCTGGCGGGCCTGCTCGGCGCTGTTGCCGCTTTGGCCGCGGGAGTTCAGCTTCTCGGTGGCCACATCGGAGTCGTCGTCTGGCGGCGGGGTAGGGATGGCAGTGGTGGGATCACCTGCATCGCTTGGTGTTTGGCTGCCGGTCTGGTTTGCGGGGATGGGCATCGCGCGGGTCTGCTCGGCCGACGGCTTGGGTGTTGGGTCGGCGCCCGCCTGGTACCGGTCGGCGGGACGGCCACCGGCGCGATCCCCGTCGCGGGGGCGTGGCGGTGGTGACGGCACGTCGCCGTGGTGCGGCGACCGGTCCTGGGGGAGGTCCAAGCCGTCGCGCAATTCGCTTAACCACGACTCGATTTCGCGGTCGCGCGGCGGTGGGGATGCCTTGGGCCGCCGGTTGGCGGGCGCCGCGTGCTGGACGGCGCTTTTGGGCGTCGACAAGCGGGTGGTCGGCGGTTCGGTTGGCTCGCCACCGCCGGCGGGCATCCGGGTGGTGTCACCACCGGGCGGTCGGGTTTGCGCCACCGGCCCGGGTGCGGGCCGACCGGCTGCGCGCGGACGTGATGTCCCTTCCGCGCCGGGATGGGTGGGGTCGTGCGGCGGACGCGGTGAGCGGGCAGGGGCGGCCGGAGGCCGCCCGGCGACAGGATGCCCTGCTCTGCGCGGCGCCGGTAGCTTGCGCTCGTCGGGCAGGTGAATTTCGCCCAGCCCGATGCGGTTCTGCAGGCGTTTCATCCACAGCGGAGCCCACCAGCAGTCGTCGCCGAGCAGCTTCATCACCGACGGCACCAGGAACATCCGGATGACGGTGGCGTCCAGCAGCAGCGCCGCCATCAAACCGAACGCCAGGTACTTCATCATCACCAAGTCGGAGAGCACGAACGAGCCGGCGACCACCGCAAGCACGGTCGCGGCGGCGGTGATGATGCGACCGGTGGTCGCCGTGCCGATCCGGATCGCTTCCGCGGTCGACATGCCGCGTTCTCGTGCCTCGACCATCCGGGAGACCAGAAACACCTCGTAGTCGGTCGACAGACCGAAGACCACCGCGATGATCAGGCCGATGACCGGCGCGGTCAGCGGCGTCGGGGTGAAATTCAGCCACTTCGACAGGTGCCCGTCGACGAAAATCCACGTCAAGATGCCCATCGTGGATCCGAGGGTCAGCGCGCTCATCACCGTCGCTTTGAGCGGCAGCACCAACGAGCCAAACGCCAGGAACATCAACAACGTGGTGGTGGTCAACAGGATCACCAACATCAGCGGCAACTTGGCGAAGATGCCGTGAATACTGTCCTGCACCAGGGCCTGGGTACCGCCGACCATGATGTTGAGCCCCTTGGGCACCGTGATGGCCCGCACCTCGGCGATCTTCTTCGCCGCGTCGTTGGGATTCACCAGGCCGTTCTGGATCACCCGGACCGAGTCGTCCTTGGGGTGAGTCGTGCCGTTGGGTCCGGCGACACACGGATTGCCCGCAATGTTGGGGCAGGGACGTTCCTCCCACTGCTTGGAGGTGAATCCGTTCAGCGGTGCCTTGCTGCGGATGTCGGCGACCTGCTGATCGGTGACCTTGCTGTGATTGGTGCTCTGGATCACCAGGGTCAGCTGCTCGGTGCGGTAGCCGGGGAAGAGCTTGTCGAAATGCTCCTGCGCCTGGCGCACCGGGTTGCTGGGCGGCAGGTACTTTTCGCTGAAGCCACCGAGGGACAGGTTGAACAGCGGAATGATCAGCAAAATCATCGCGACCACGATCGGAATGGCGAACAGCAGCGGTCGCTTCATCACCCGGTTGACCAGCTTGCCCCAGAACTCTTGCTCGACCTCTTCGCGGGTCTTCGTCTTTTGCAACAGGTCGGCGAGCCAGTTCAGATATGCCCGCGACACCTTCCAGTTCGCCAGGAAGGGCACCCGGAACAGCGTGCGCACGCCCAGCGCGTCGACGTGACGGCCCAAGATGCCAAGCACGGCCGGCAGGATCGTGATCGACAAAATCGCCGAGAGCATTACCGCCGCAATGGTGGCGTAGGTCAACGACTTTAAGAATCCTTGCGGGAACACCAGCATGCTGGCCGCCGACACGGCGATCAGCACGGCCGAAAACGTCACGGTGCGCCCGGCCGTCATCATGGTGCGGCGCACCGCGACCTCGCTGTCGTAGCCTTCGGCGATCTCCTCGCGGAACCGGCTCACCACGAATAACCCGTAGTCGACCGCGATGCCCAGGCCGATCATGGTCACGACTGGTTGGGCGAAGAAGTGCACCGGCCCGAAGACCGCGATGAAACGCATGATGCCCAGCGCCCCGGCGATGGCCAGACCGCCGACGATCGCGGGCAGGCAGGCGGCGACCACCCCACCGAACACCAGGAACAGGACCACCGCCACCAATGGCAGCGCCAGGACTTCCATCCGTCGCTGGTCGGTTTCGATGGTGCCGGTCAAAGCGTTGGCCACCGGTTCGAGGCCGGCGAGTTCGACCTTGCCGCCGTCGAGCTTCTGCAGGGCCGGTGCGATCGCCTTGTAGTTGTTGAGGATGGTGTCGTCGTCGTCGCCCTTGAGCGGGATCGACACGAAAGTGTGCTTCTTGTCTTCGGTCGCCATGCCCTTGACCACCGGGTCGGTGGTTTTCGGGGCTGCCAGATACCCGACCCAGCCGAGCACCTGGTCGGGGTGATCCGCTTTGAATTTGTTGAGCTGGTCCTTGATCTGCTTCGACCATGCCGGGTCGTCGACGGTCTTGCCCGGTGGGGCGGTGAACGTCGCCACGATGTGGCTGGTGCGGTCACGGCCGTAAACCCGGTCGCCCAGGACCGACGCCTTCACCGACTGACTGCCGTCGTCATAGAAACCGCTCTGCGTGACATGCTTGCCCAGGGTCAGCCCGAAGATGCCGCCGCCAAGGCAAAGCGCCACCATGACCCCGATTACGACGAACCGGTAGCGGTACACAGTTCGGCCCCACCAGGCGAACACGCAATCTCCTTACTGGATCTGTGGCGACCGTCGCATTGGTCTTGAGTTGTCACTCACGCGAGGTCAGTAGCGCGGACAGCGGTCGGAACGGCTGCAGCCACGCTCCTTGTTCGGGCAGCGAATCCAGGCCGATTCGCGGCAGCGGCTCCCGGAATACGCCTGCAATGTCCTCCAGGTCGACGAACTCCAAGGTATCCGACGCTAGCGCCCAACTCGCGTGTTCGCGAAATCCGAGCACCTGAACCGGGATCCCACCGCGGGCGATGTCCTCCAGCGGTTGCCGGAAGGCCTGGCCGTCGGCGGAGGCCACCACCAGCGCCGCGAGCCCCTCTTGGGACCGTAGCGCGATGTGCGCAAGCATGTCGGTGTCGACGTCGCTGTCGTCGTCGATCTTGGGTTTGGCGAAGACGGCGAAACCCACGTTGCGCAGTGCGTCCACCCAGGGACGAACCACGTCGGCGCTGCCCGCGGCGATGTTGGTGAAGACGGTGGCCTCCGGCTCGACCGACACGTCGGGACGGCTTGCCGCCAGCTCGGCGGTGCGGGCGAGAAGCCAGCGGCCCAGCGCGTCAAAGCGCGGGCGTTCCAGCGCTGTGGGGCGGCGACCCAGGATTGAGCCCAGGCCCATGTCGAGGTTTGGGGCGTCCCACACCAGCAGCACCCGCCGAATCCGGGGCGCGAATCCGTCCACGCCGTTGCCGCCCGGCTCGGCCGACGGCACGGGCGGCGGGATCGGTTCGGGTGCTTGTGTGCCCGCTTCTTGCGTCAGGCTCATGGTCAGCATCTTTCCCAGACCAAGTCGATGACGGTACTGCCGGCATGCCGGGCCTTGGTTTCGTATTTGGTGGTCGGGCGGTCGACCGAGATCGCCAGCGGCCGGGCGTGGAGGCCGACCCGAGCCAGCCGCGGCTCGCCGTCACCGGCCCCGGCGATCTGCGCGGCGTAACCGGCGTGGTCGGTCGCCACGTGCAGCACACCACCGCGTCGCAGCCGGTCGGCGATCATGGCAACCGTGGCAGGCTGCAGCAGCCGGCGCTTGTGGTGGCGAGCCTTGGGCCACGGGTCGGGGAAGAACACCCGAACCCCGGTCAGCGAAGCCGGTGCGATCAGGTGTTCGAGGACGTCGACCGCGTCGCCACGGATCAGCCGGATGTTCCCGACGCCCTCACGTGCAATGGCGCTGAGCAGCTGCGCCAGCCCCCGGCGGTACACGTCCACTGCGATGACGTCGACATCGGGCTCGGCCCTCGCCATCTCAAGCGTCGAAGTTCCTGCGCCGCAACCGATTTCCAGCACCACCGGCGCGTCACGCCCGAACCAGGCACGGGTATCCAGCGGCCGTGGTTCGGCATCCTCGCCGGTCGAGTGCGCCTGGCTGTAGCGGGGGGCGTCACGCCCGTACACCGGCCACAGCCGCTCCCACGTCTGCTGCTGGGCGCCCGACAGCGCCGATCGGCGTGACCGGAAGCTGGTGACGCGCACATAGCGCTGCGCAGGCACGTCTGTATCGGGCAGCTTCGGCGACGTCGCCGCTGCCCCGTGCTGCGCATGCATTCGTCCATGGTGGCCCATGAACCCATGGTGCAGCCGCCTGGTGGTCCAGATTGATACCCAACAGTTGCCTTCGGCTGGTAGCGCGTGGCTCGCGTCGCCGCGGCGCAGATGCCACCATTCGAGGGCATGAACGCCCAGGGACACCGAATCTTCGCCGATGAGCTGGCGCGATTCGCCGGCGAGGCAGACCAGCCGCGGCTGTCCGCGATCGCGCAGCGAATCGCGGCGCCGCTGCGCGTGGCCGTCCACGGTCGCCGCGGGGTCGGCCGCAGCACCGTCGCGCGTGCCTTGGCCGGCGCCGGAATCGAGCTCGCCGGCTCTGCAGCCGCCGACGTGTGCGTCCACGTCATCGCCGAGGTGGTCAAGCCGGAGGACCGAGACGCCATCGCAGCGACGCCACATCAGGTACTGGTGGTGCTCAACAAGGCGGATCTCACCGGCTCGGCGGGCGGCGGACCGCTCGCGGCGGCCCGCACCCACTGCGCACGTCTGTCCGAGCTCACCGGAGCAACGGTGGAGCCGATGGTCGGGCTACTGGCCCTCGCAGTGCTCGACGGTTCGGTGCTGGACAGCCTGTGGGCCGCGGTCCGGCAACTCGCCGCCCATCCCGCCGACCTGAGTTCGGCGGACGCCTTTGTCGCCGCAGCCCATCCGGTGCCGCGCGCCGCACGCCAGCGGCTGGTGGGCACCCTCGACATGTTCGGCGTCACGCTGGCCGTCGCCGCGGCGCGCCGGGGCTGCGCCCTGCCGCAGGTGCGTGCCCTGTTGCGCCGCGCCAGCGGCGTCGACACCGTCGTCGAGCGCATCGGCGCGACCGGCGCGCAGGTGCGCTACCGGCGCGTCGTGGACGCGTTCGATGAACTGCAGGCGATGGCGGTCAGCGACCAGCGGATCAACGACTTCCTGCGCCGCGACGCCACGGTGCTGGCCCGGATGGCGGCCGCGATCGACGTCATCGAAGCCGCCGGGCTGCGCGTCGAGTCGGGCGACGACCGGGCTGCCCAGCTGCGGCGGGCCGTGACATGGCAGCGCCATGGCCGCCGACCGGGCCCGGGCCTGCACCGCCGCTGCGCCGCGGACATCACCAGGGGATCGCTGCGGTTGTGGTCGCAGGCCGGGGATGCGCCGTGACCGAGACGGCGCACGAGGATCCGGTCGCCAGGGTCGACGCGCTGGTCGCCGCGATCGGGCCCCGGCTGGCGGCGCCGAGGGTGCAGCGCCGCGATGTGGTGCTTGTCACCGGTCCCTGGCTGGCGGGCGTCAGCGGTGTGGCGGCGGCGCTGCGCGAACGGCTGCCCGAGCACACGTTCGTCGAATCGGCGGATTTGGTGGCCGGCGAGGTCCCGCTGGCGGTGGTGTTCGTGGTCTCCGCGGCTGCCGCGCTGACCCCATCCGACTGTGCGCTGCTCGATGCCGCGGCCGCCGACACCGACCTGGTGATCGGGGCGGTGTCCAAGATCGACGTGCACCACAAGTGGCGCGACATGCTCACGATCGACCGCGACGTGCTGACCACGCACGCACCGCGCTACCGCAACGTGCCGTGGGTGGGGGTGGCCGCCGCGCCCCAAGCCGGCGAACCACGCGTCGACGACTTGGTCGCCGAGGTCCAAAAACAGCTCGCCGACACGGACTTGGTACGACGAAACCGATTGCGCGCCTGGGAATCTCGACTGCAAATGATTGCCAGCCGGTATGAGCGTGACGCCGAGGGGGTGGGTCGGCAGGCCCGGATTGCCGCGCTGCGCGACGAGCGCAGCGCGGTCCTCAGGCAGCGACGGCTGGCGAAATCCGAGCGCACCATCGCGCTGCGCAGCCAAATCCAGCAGGCCCGCGTCCAGCTGTCCTACTTCGCACGCAACCGCTGCACCTCGGTGCGCAGCGAGCTGCAGGAGGACGCGGCCACTCTGACCCGCCGCACGCTGCCGAAGTTCGAAAGCTACGCCCGCGACCGGTTCAGCGAGGTGGTTGCCCAGGTGAACGACGGCGCTAGCCGGCACCTGAGCGACATGGCCGCGGTGTCAGGCCTTACCGTGCAACTGCCCGCCGCCCCGGAGCCGCCCCCGGTCGAGGTGGCGCCGCCGCCGCTGCAGTCCCGGCGGCTGGAGACCCGGCTGATGAGGCTGCTGGGCGCCGGTTTCGGGTTGGGGGTGGCGCTGACGCTCAGCCGGCTTCTTGCCAACCTGGCGCCCGGGCTGACGGCGGTCGGCGCCGTGGCGTGCGTGGCGATCGGGCTTGCGGTCACCGCGTGGGTGGTGGGCACGCGAGGATTGCTGCACGACCGCGCGGTGCTCGACCGCTGGGTGGGGGAGGCGACCGCATCGCTGCGTTCGGTGGTCGAACAGCTGGTCGCCACCCGGGTGCTGGCCGCGGAAAGCGCGCTTTTCGCCGCGCTGGGCGAACAGGACGAGCTTGACAACGCCCGCGTCGTCACCCGGCTGAAAGCGCTCGACACCGAACTGCGTGAGCACGCCGTGGCCGCGGCGCGGGCCAGCGCATTACGTGACCGCGAGATGCCGACGCTGCTGGCCGCCCTGGATGCAGTGCGACGCGAGCTGGGCGAATCGAGCCGGTCGACGCCGCGGTCGGACCCGAGCGAGCAACCCCACCCGAGCGCGAGTGAGGCTCATCTGAATCGTTCCCGTGAGTGAGCTGATACCTGCCCAGGCCATCCTGGATAAGTCGCCCGCGATAGCCTGTATTTACAGCCACAGCGAGTGCCAGGGACGAAATACGTCCGCGACGACATGTGAGCAGGAGTTTTTCTTATGACCTCAGCGACCATTCCCGGTCTGGATACCGCACCGACAAATCATCAGGGCCTGTTGGCCTGGGTGGAGGAGGTCGCCGAGCTGACCCAGCCGGACCGGGTGGTCTTTGCTGACGGCTCCGATGAAGAATGGCAGCGGCTCTGTGATCACCTCGTCGGGGTGGGCACGTTCAAGCGGCTCAACCCGGCCAAGCACCCCAACTCCTATCTTGCGTTGTCCGATCCGTCGGATGTGGCCCGGGTGGAGTCGCGCACCTTCATCTGCTCGGAGCGCGAGATCGACGCCGGGCCGACCAACAACTGGATGGACCCGGTCAAAATGCGGTCGACGATGACCGACCTGTACCGGGGCTGTATGCGGGGACGAACCATGTGGGTGGTCCCTTTCTGTATGGGCCCGCTGGGCGCCGAGGACCCCAAGCTCGGGGTGGAGATCACCGACTCCGAATATGTCGTCGTCTCGATGAAGGTGATGACGCGGATGGGCACGGCGGCGCTGGAAAAGCTCGGCGATGACGGCTTTTTCGTGAAGTGCCTGCATTCGGTCGGCGCCCCGCTGGAGCCGGGCCAAAAAGACGTGCCGTGGCCGTGCAACGACACCAAATACATCACCCACTTCCCTGAAACCCGTGAGATCTGGAGCTACGGCTCGGGTTACGGCGGCAACGCGCTGTTGGGTAAGAAGTGCTATTCGCTGCGCATCGCGTCGGTGATGGCCCGCGACGAGGGCTGGCTGGCCGAGCACATGCTGATCCTCAAGCTGATTTCCCCGGAGAACAAGGCGTACTACATCGCGGCGGCGTTCCCCTCGGCGTGCGGCAAAACCAACCTCGCGATGCTGCAGCCGACCATCCCGGGCTGGCGCGCGGAAACGCTGGGCGACGACATCGCCTGGATGCGGTTCGGCAAGGACGGCCGGCTGTACGCGGTCAACCCGGAAGCCGGCTTCTTCGGGGTGGCGCCGGGCACCAGCCGCAAGTCGAACCCGAACGCGATGAAGACCCTCGAGGCCGGCAACACGATCTATACCAACGTGGCGCTCACCGATGACGGCGACGTGTGGTGGGAGGGCATCGACGGCCCCACCCCCGATCACCTCACCGATTGGAAGGGCAACGACTGGTACTTCCGTGAGACGGAAACCCTTGCTGCGCATCCCAATTCGCGGTACTGCACACCGATGTCGCAATGCCCGATCCTGGCGCCCGAATGGGACGACCCGCAGGGTGTTCCGATCTCGGCCATCTTGTTCGGCGCCCGTCGCAAGACCACGGTGCCGCTGGTCACGCAGGCCCGGGACTGGCAGCACGGCGTGTTCATGGGCGCGACCATGGGCAGCGAGCAGACCGCCGCAGCGGAGGGCAAAGTGGGCACCGTGCGCCGCGACCCGATGGCGATGCTGCCGTTCTGCGGCTACCACGTCGGCGACTACTTCCAGCACTGGATCAACATCGGCAAGAACCATGACGAGTCCAAGCTGCCAAAGGTGTTCTTCGTCAACTGGTTCCGCCGCGGCGGTGACGGCAAGTTCTTGTGGCCGGGTTTCGGGGAGAACAGCCGCGTGCTCAAGTGGATCATCGACCGCATCGAGGGCAGGGCAGGTGGCCGCTCGACACCGATCGGCACTGTGCCGGCGGTTGAGGACTTGGACTTGCAAGGACTCGACGTCGACGCCGACGACGTGGCCGCGGCGCTGGCTGTCGACCCCGGCGAATGGCGCAGGGAACTTTCGATGATCGAGGAGTGGTTCGAATTCGTCGGTGAGAAACTGCCCACCGGCGTCAAAGACGAGTTCGAGGCGCTCAAGCAGCGACTCGCCGAGTAAGCGCGAGCAGACGTAAAAGCGCCCAGTTGACCGGCTTTTACGTCTGCTCGCGCACCGCCGGGCGGCGCAACGACTTCGGCAGGTAGACCGCTCCCGGCCCGCCGGTCGCCGCGGAGTCGGCCGGGTTGGAGATCGTGCATCGCCTCAGCGACAGACAACCGCAACCGATGCACGAGTCCAAGTTGTCGCGAAGCGCGACCAGCCCGGCGATCTGGTCGTCGAGGCGGGCCCGCCAATCCCTGGACAAGCGGTTCCAGTCAGCCCGCGTCGGGGTGCGACCATCGGGCAGCTTCGCCAGCGCGGCCGCCACCTCCTCAAGGCTAAGTCCGACATTCCGTGCAGCACGGATGAACGCTAAGCGCCGCAACATGTTTCGTTCGAAACGGCGTTGTCCGCCGGAAGTGCGTGACGCGGTGATCAGCCCGACGTTTTCATAGAAGCGGATCGCCGACGCCGCGAATCCGCTGCGCCGAGCCATCTCGCCGACGGTGAGCAAATCCCGGGTGTCCATGTGACCTGTCTCACTCGTAGTTGACTTAAAGTTAACTTTAACTACCAGTATGCCGGTATGACACAAACCCACAACGCCCGCCCGGTCGCGATCGTCACCGGCGCCGCTCGCGGCTTCGGCCGAGCCCTGACCGCGGCTCTGCTGGACCGCGGCTGGACCGTCGTCGGCGACGCCCGTCGCGGCGGCGAGCTGAACGCGACGGCCCGGGCACTGAACTGCACGCAGTTCATCCCCTTGGTCGGGGACGTGGTCGACGCCGCGCATCGCGACCAGCTGGTGGCTGCCGCGGTCGGCGCCGGACCACTCACGCTGCTGGTGAACAACGCCAGCCGGCTCGGACCCAGCCCCCAACCTGCGCTGGCCGACTACCCGCTGGCCGAACTGCGAGCCGTCTACGACACCAACGTCGTCGCCCCGCTCGCGCTGATCCAGGCGGCGCTGCCGGCGCTGGCCGCCAACCGCGGCGTCATCGTCAACCTGACCTCCGACGCGGCGGTCGAGCCGTACCCGGGCTGGGGTGGATACGGGTCGTCGAAGGCCGCGCTCGACCAGCTTTCGGCGATCCTTGCCGCCGAGGTTCCCGCCGTGCCGGTCTACGCGTTCGACCCCGGGGATATGCGCACCGAGATGCATCAGGCCGCCTTCCCGGGCGAGGACATCTCCGACCGCGCCGAGCCGCGGTCGGTGGTGCCGGCGCTGCTGCGCCTGCTCGACACCCGGCCCGCCGCCGACCGGTACCGCGCCGCCGAGCTGACGGTGAGCGGGGCGCCCTGATGAGCCGCGCCGCGCCGCGCACCCAGTTTCAGCGCCCGCCGGGCTCGGATGCCACCGAGCCGCCCGAGGCCCGCGGGCTGCCCCGTGACGCGGTCAAGCTGCTCGTCGCGCAGCCGAGCGGCATCAGCCACGTACGCTTCGCCGACCTGGGCAACTATCTGCGCGCCGGTGACCTGCTGGTGGTGAACAACTCGGCGACGCTGCCCGCCGCCGTCGACGCTCGGCGCGGCGGCCGCCCCATCACCGTCCACTTCTCCACGGCGCGTACGGCCGACGTGTGGGTGGTCGAATTGCGGCCGGCGGGCACCGCGACCGGCCATCTGAAAGACATCCGGCCCGGCGAGCGTATCGAACTGCCCGCCGGTGCAGCACTGGTCATCGGCGCCTCTTACCCGGTGGCGGGCGTGGACGGGGCCCGACTGTGGACGGCCAGGGTGGTCGTCGAAGGCGACGACGGGCGCGTCGCGGCCTACCTGGCCTTATACGGTCGGCCGATTCGGTATGCGTACGTGCAGCGGCACTGGCCGCTGGAGCACTATCAGACCGTGTTCGCCCGTCATCCGGGTAGCGCCGAAATGCCCAGTGCGGCGCGGCCTTTCAGCACCACACTGGTCACGGCGCTGGTGGCCGCCGGCGTGGTCATCGCGCCGGTCACCCTGCATGCCGGAGTGTCCTCGGCCGAGGCGGGCGAGCCGCCTGCGCCCGAGTGGTTCGAGGTATTGCCCAGCACCGCGCATCTGGTGAACCTGGCGCACGCCGCCGGCGGGCGGGTGATCGCGGTGGGCACCACGGTGGCCCGGGCGCTGGAGTCGGCGGCGGGCACCGACGGCATCGTGCGGCCGGCCCGCGGTTGGACCGATCTCGTGCTGGGCCCCGATCATCGGGCCCGCGTGGTCGACGGCCTGATCACCGGATGGCACGAGGCCGGCGCCTCCCACCTGTTCCTGCTGGAGGCGGTCGCGGGCGCCGAGCTGGTCGCGGCGGCCTACCGGGAAGCCGCGGAGCACGGGTATCTGTGGCACGAGTTCGGCGACAGCGCGCTCTTGCTGCCCGAACCAACCACTTGACATCCGTCAACTTTCCCGGCGGTACAGTCTGCGCATGCAGATCCGCGAATACCTCGGCGCCGACAAGCCGGCCGTCATCCTGCATCCGTCAGGCACCGTCGTCACCTTCGACGATTTGGAAGCTCGCGCCAACCGGCTGGCGCACTACTTCCGGCGCGCCGGTCTGCGGGAAGGCGACACGGTCGCGATCCTGATGGAGAACAACGAACACATCCACGCGGTGATGTGGGCGGCGCGGCGCAGCGGACTGTACTACGTGCCGATCAACACCCACCTCACCGCCGGCGAGGCCGCCTACATCGTCGACAACAGCAGCGCCCAGGCGATCATCGGCTCGGCGGCGCTGCGCAAGACGTGCGAGAACCTCGGCGAGCACCTGCCCCACGGCCTGCCGCACCTGCTGATGATCGCCGACGATGACTTGCCGGGTTGGCTTCGTTATCCCGAATGCGTTGCCGACCAACCGGATACGCCGATCGACGACGAGCTCGAAGGCGACCTGCTGCAGTACTCGTCGGGCACCACGGGCCGGCCCAAGGGGATCAAACGGCAGCTGCCGCACGTCTCGCCGGCCGAGGCGCCGGGCATGATGTCGGCCTTATTGGGATTCTGGATAGACCCCGACGCGGTCTACCTGAGCCCCGCTCCGCTGTACCACACCGCGCCCTCGGTGTGGTCGATGAGCGTGCAGGCCGGGGGGATAACGACCGTGGTCATGGAGAAATTCGACCCCGAAGGCTGCCTGGACGCCATTCAGCGCTACCGCGTCACACACGCGCAGTTCGTGCCGGCCATGTTCACCCGCATGTTGAAACTTCCTGAACCCGTCCGCAATTCGTACGACGTGTCCAGCCTGAAGCGGGTCATACATGCGGCGGCGCCCTGCCCGGTGGAGATCAAGAAACAGATGATGGACTGGTGGGGGCCGATCATCGACGAGTACTACGCCTCCTCGGAGGCGATCGGCTCGACACTGATCACCGCCGAGGAGTGGCTCGAGCATCCCGGGTCCGTCGGCAAGCCCATGCTGGGAGTGGTGCACATCCTCGACGAGAACGGCGACGAACTACCGCCCGGACAAGCCGGTGAGATCTACTTCGAGGGCGGCTACGCCTTCGAATATCTCAACGACCCCGAGAAGACCGCCGCGTCGAAAGACAAACACGGCTGGGTGACCGTCGGCGACGTCGGCTATCTCGACGACGAGGGATACCTCTATCTGACCGACCGGCGTCATCACATGATCATCTCCGGCGGGGTGAACATCTATCCGCAGGAAACCGAGAACATGCTGGTGACCCACCCGAAGGTGCTCGACGCGGCGGTGTTCGGTATCCCCGACGAGGAGATGGGGCAAAGCGTCAAGGCGGTGGTGCAGACCGTCGACCCAGCCGATGCCACCGACCAGTTCGCCGACGAGTTGCTGGCTTGGCTGCGGGATCGGTTGGCCCACTACAAATGTCCGCGCTCGATCTCGTTTGAGGCGCAGCTGCCGCGCACCGAGACCGGCAAGCTGTTCAAGCGCGAACTGGTCGAGAAGTACTCGGTGTGAACCATGCTTCGGGTGGTCGACCTGTCGGCGCCGCCGGACGCCGACGTCGCGCCGCCGCCCGGGGTGATCGTCGCGTTCGGTTCAGCGACCGATCTCGCCAACCGCGACGCTCAAACATGGCTTACCACCGCCACTTTCACGATTACTGAAGACGCTGGTGCCGACCGGCGGGTAATCACCGTCGACTCGGTGCCCGAGACCCTGGCCGAGCTCCGCCAACGCTGCGCACGCTGGCCGCACGCCAGCGCCGTCTGCGACGACGTCCTGCGCAGCATCGACCCGGACCGGCCCGCGCTGGCCGGGGTGGTGACCGAGTCGCTGGCCTACTCCACGTTGCAGGCCGGGCCGGAATTCGCCCGTTGGCTCGCCGAGCGCGGACCCGCCCGCATGCCCGACATTCCCGACCCGGTGCTGACCGAACGCGACGGCACGACGCTGTGGATCAGCTTCAACCGGCCGCGGCGCCATAACGCGTTCTCCACCGACGCGCGCGCGGCGCTGCTTGAGGCGTTGGCGGTCGCGCAGCTCGACCCGTCGGTGCAGGAGGTGGTGTTACGCGGCAACGGACCGTCGTTCTGCAGCGGTGGTGACCTGGCGGAATTCGGCACGTTCGCCGATCCGGCCAGCGCGCACCTGGCCCGCACCAGACACAGCCCGGCGTTGGCGCTCGATGCGCTCACCGCCCGGCTCGGCCCGGCCTGCCGCGCCGAGGTGCACGGCCAGGTACTGGGCAGTGGGCTGGAGATGGCGGCGTTTTGCGGACGGGTGGTGTGCCGCCCCGGCGCGGTTCTCGGGTTGCCGGAGCTGAGTCTGGGACTGATTCCCGGTGCGGGCGGCACCGTCAGCATCGCCCGACGGATCGGGCGTTGGCGCACCGCGTATCTGGTGCTCTCAGGGCGGACCATCGATCCGGAGACCGCCCTGGCCTGGGGGCTGATCGACGCGATCGGCTAGCCGGTGAGCACGCCGTGTTCTCGAAAAAAGCGAACGATCGCGTCGATCATCAACGGACCGTCGAGCAGCTGCGGGCTATTGTGGTCCGCACCCGGTACTGACACGAATCGCTTTGGCTTGCAGCCCATTTCATAAAGGCGGTAACTGAGCTCAGCGGGCACCAGCACGTCACGGTCGCCGGCGACGACCAACACCGGCGCCGCCACCCCGGCGATGCGGTCGATGGACGGGTAGCGATCGGTCAGCACTGCCCTGACCGGCAGCCACGGGTAATGCAACCGCCCGACATCGGTCAGCGACGTGAATGGCGAGCGCAACACCAGCGCCGCCGGTGGCGACCCGCGGGCGAGCCGGACCGCGACCGCGGCGCCCAGCGACTCGCCGAAGTAGGCAATCCGCTCCGGATCGACTTCCGGGCGGGCGAGCAAGAATGCTCGCGCGGCCCGGGCGTCGGCGGCCAGGCCGTCCTCGCAGGGCCGTCCGGGGTTGCCGCCGTAGCCGCGGTAGTCGAACAGCAGCACCGACAACCCCGCTCGCAACAATGCGGCGGCAAGCGGCGCGCGCAACGTGCGGTCGCCCGCGTTGCCATTGCAGACCAGCACCGCGGCCCCGCGCCGGGCGGCGGGCACGAACCAGGCGCCGAGCCTCAGGCCGTCCTCGGTGTCCAGCACGACGTCCTTGCCACCGGGCAGCAACGTGTCGGCGGGCGGCACCGGCCCGGGTGATGGGAAGTAGATCAGCCGCCGTTGCAGCGGCGCAAGCAGCGGGACACCTATGCGAAGCCGCTCGGCAGCCTAGGCGAGAAGCTCACCGGCGCACGCTCAGCCGAGCTTTGCCGGCGCGCGCAAGCCATCGACGCACCCATGCCGGCGTCAGGTGCCGCCGAGTCGCGTGGGCCGGGCCGGACTCGATTGCGATCTTGTGTGGCTTGGTCGCGTGATGCATCGGGATGGTTAGCCGCAGAACGCCATTGGTGTAGTCGGCACTGATCCGGTCGACGTCTGGCCGCTCGTTGAGGAATAGCTGGCGAACGAACACACCATGCGGACGCTCGGCGTTGAGCCAGGTGCGGTCCCCGTCGCCGGGCTCGCGGCGCTCGGCGCGCACCGTCAGCACGCCGCCCTCGACGGTGACGTCAAGTGAATCGGGTTTGATGCCGGGTAGGTCGAGTTCGGCAACGAAGGTGTCGCGGTCACGCCAGGCATCCATCCGCATCAGTGCCGGATGCGCGGGGGTACCGACGATCCTCGTCAGCCCGTCGAGGTCACCGGCGAGTGATTGCAGCAGGCTGGGCATGCATGTCACCTCCTTTGGACCGCCCGATCGCGGCGGGTAGCCGACGGCCGCCCGGCGCATGACTTCGCGGGGCGGCCGTCGTCCGGCTGATCGGGCACCTTAGGCGTTGATGGCTTTCTGGTTGCCGGTTCCGACGGCGATCTTGCGCGGCCGCGCCGCCTCGGCCACCGGAATGGTTAGCCGCAACACGCCATCGGTGTAGTTGGCGCTGATCTTGTCGGCATCAAGGCCACTACCCAGGAATAGCTGCCGGCTGAACACGCCGTGCGGCCGTTCGGCGACCACCCAGTCACGGTCTTCCGTGACGGCGGGACGTTCGGCCCGTACCGTGACCGCTTCGTGTTCGACGCTGACATCGACGGAGTCGGGCTTGACCCCTGGCAGGTCCAGCTCGACGACATAGTCGTCCCCTTCGCGCCAGGCGTCGATCGGCATCACCGCCGGACGGCTCGTGGTACCCAGCGTGGTGCCCAGCAGTTGCTGGGTGAGTCGATCGAAGTCACGCAGGAATGGGTCAAACGCCAGCATCGTCATCACCCCTTCAGCGACATCGATTCTGTTCGTACCAGCACAGATAACCTCTAGTGCCTGCAACATATTCCGCGGGCATGGCCGCGCGCCGGATCGTGGGCGATGCGGGTAATCAGATCCCGCCGCGGGCGACCAGCTGGGCGGTGATGACGTTGCGCTGGATCTCGTTGGTGCCTTCGCCGACGATCATCAGCGGGGCGTCGCGGAAGTAGCGTTCGACGTCGTATTCGCATGAGTAGCCGTAGCCGCCGTGGATGCGCACGGCGTTCAACGCGATCTCCATCGCCACCTCGGAGGCGAACAGTTTGGCCATGCCGGCCTCCATGTCGCACCGCTCGCCGCTGTCGTGACGCTCGGCGGCGTAGCGGGTGAGCTGACGCGCCGCGGTCAGCTTGGTCGCCATGTCGGCAAGGTAGTTGCCGACAGCCTGGTGCTGCCAAATCGGCTTGCCGAAGCTTTCCCGCTGCCGGGCATACGCCAGCGCGTCCTCCAACGCCGCGGTGGCCACCCCCAGCGCGCGAGCGGCCACCTGAATACGGCCCGTCTCAAGGCCTTTCATCATCTGGGCGAACCCCTTGCCCGGCACCCCACCCAGAATCGCCGCCGCCGGGACCCGACAGCCGTCGAAGGACAGCTCGCAGGCTTCCACGCCCTTGTAGCCCAGCTTGGGCAGATCCCGCGACAGCGCAAGGCCCGCACTCGGATTGTCCACCAGCACCACCGAAATCCCCCGGTGCCGTGGGACGGCGTTCGGGTCGGTCTTGCACAACAACGCGATCAGCCCGGAGTGGCGGGCGTTGGAGATCCACGTCTTGGCGCCGTTGATGACTAGCTCGTCGCCGTCGCACAGGGCGGTCGTGGACATGTTCTGCAGATCGCTGCCGCCTGCCGGCTCGGTCAGCGCCATGGTGGCCCGCAGCTCGCCGGTGGCCATCGGCGGCAGATAGCGGCGTTTTTGTTCCTCGGTGCCGAACAGCGACAGCAGCTTGGCGACCACGGTGTGGCCGCCCATCGCGCCGGCGAGGCTCATCCAGCCCCGGGCCAGTTCCTGGGTGATGAGCACATAGCACGGCATCGAAACCGGGGAGCCGCCGTACTCCTCGGAAATGGCCAAGCCGTAGACGCCGAGGCGCTTCATCTGCTCGATCCACGCCTCGGGGTAGGTGTTGGCGTGCTCCACCTCGCGCACGGCGGGCTTCACGTCACGGTCGATGAACGCCCGCACCGTGGCGACCAGCATGGCTTCTTCGTCGTCGAGTCCGGTGCCCATCGCTCACCTCGTTGCGTATGCCAGGATCTGTACCGCCATACTGACGCACGGGAGGCGCGATGAGTGGGGGGCCCTACTTCGACGAACTCGCGGTGGGCCAGGTGTTTGACTCGGCGCCGTCGGTGACGCTGACGGCCGGGATGGCCGCGGTTCATCAGGCTATCGTCGGAGACCGGCTGCGACTGGCGCTGGACGCGGATCTGTCCGCCGCCGTCACCGGCGCGCCCGCCGCACTGGCGCATCCGGGACTGGTGTGCGATGTGGCGATCGGGCAGAGCACGCTGGCCACCCAGCGGGTCAAAGCCAACCTGTTCTACCGCGGTCTGGTATTTCACCGCTTTCCGGTCATCGGCGACACCCTCTACACCCGCACCGAAGTGGTGGGACTGCGCGCGAACACGCCAAAACCGGGCCGCGCGCCCACCGGGCTGGCGGCGCTGCGGATGACCACCGTCGACCAGGCCGACCGGTTGGTGCTGGACTTCTACCGCTGCGCCATGCTGCCCGCCAGCCCGGGGTGGCAGCCCGACGCGGAGCGGGCCGGTGACGACCTGTCCGGCGTCGGCGCCGACGCGGCGCCGCCGGCCCATGACCCGACCGCCAACTGGGACGCCGAGGTGTTTCGCCGACGAGTGCCCGGGCGGCATTTCGACGCCGGTTTGGCAGGCACGGTGTTGCACAGCAGCGCCGACGTGGTCAGCAGCGCACCCGAGTTGGCCCGCCTTACCCTCAATATTGCTGCCACACACCATGATTCACGTGTCAGCGGGCGCCGGTTGGTGTACGGCGGACATACCATCGGGCTGGCGCTCGCCCAGGCCACCCGGATGCTGCCCAACTTGGTGACGGTGCTGGGCTGGCAGTCCTGCGATCACACCGGACCGGTGTACGAGGGCGACACGCTCTACAGCGCGCTGCACATCGAATCGGCCCGGCCGGTCGACAACGGCGGAGCGCTGGGCTTGCGATCAGTGGTCTACGCGGTCAACGACTCCGAGCCCGACCGGCAGGTGCTGGATTGGCGGTTTACCGCGCTGCAGTTTTAGGTCGCCCCGCGCGCACAATGGTGGGCGTGGACTCGGCCGCGGCTGACTGGGCTGAAAGCGGCCTGGCCTATCTGACCGGGCCGGCCGACGGGCCGCCGGATTTCTCGCGCGCCGCTGTGCTGGCCGAAGCGCGGCGGGTAACCGCCGACATCGCCCGGCTGCTCGGTGTCGACACCGATGCCGCCACGATACTGGCCGGTCGCGCCGCGCTGCTCGGCCTGACGCGGCAGGGCCGCGTCTCGGCCGGTGGAGCGACGCGGCTCGTGGCCAGTGCCGACGGATGGTGCGCGATCGCGCTGGCGCGTCCCGACGACGTCGCCGCGCTGCCCGCACTGCTACAAGTCGACGCCGTCCCGGCAAACCCATGGCCGATGCTGGCGGCATGGGCCGCAACACATTCCAGCGACACTATCGTCGCCCGCGCCCAACTGCTCGACATCGCCGCCGCGGCACTAGGCGAAACGGCCGCAGCACCACCGGCGGTGCGACGCGACGGGAACGCTGCCGCGCCGCGACAACTTGGCGACCTCTTGGTGGCAGACCTGTCGTCGCTGTGGGCGGGACCGTTGTGCGCGCAGTTGCTCGCCCGGGCCGGCGCGGTCGTGGTCAAGGTGGAAAGCCCGGCGCGGCCCGACGGCACCCGACGCGGCGAGCCGGCCTTCTTCGACTGGATGAACTTCGGGAAGCTTTCCTACGCAGTCGATTTCGATAAGCAGCCCGAGGCAATCCGGCAGCTGCTGTCTGCGGCCGACGTGGTCATCGAGGGATCGCGCCCGGCTGCGCTGCGGCGCCGGCAGTTGAGCGCCGACGACGTGCCGGCACGATCGGGACGAGTTTGGTTGCGCATCAACGGCTATGGTGATCAGCCCGACCGGGCGGCATTTGGTGACGACGCCGCGGTGGCAGGCGGGCTCGTCGGCGCAGACGCTGGCGGACCTGTTTTTGCGCTGACGCCATCGCCGACCCGCTGACCGGCCTGGAAGCGACGCGGGCAGTCGCGCAGTCGCTGCACCGCGGCGGCGGCGAACTGATCGAGTTATCGCTGGCGGCGGTAGCCGCGACCTATGCCGCGCTGCCGCCCGAATCGTCGACCTCGACCGCACCGGTCGTTCCCCCGCGGCCCCCGCCACCGAGCCCCACCGCGTCACCGCTGGGCGCTGACAATGCCGCGGTGCGCCACATTGTCGCCGAAAGACTTTGCGCTCCATGCTGATCCAGCGCGCTACCACACTCGACGGCACGTCGGTCGACGTTCGGGTGGGGGCGCAGATCGAGGAGGTCGCCGGCCAGCTCGCGCCGCGGCGCGGCGAGGAGACGTTTGACGCCGCCGGTGGAACCGTGCTGCCCGGACTGCACGACCATCACGTCCACCTGTACTCGGCGGCGGCCGCGGAGGACTCGGTGCGGGCCGGACCCCCGCAGGTGCGCGACCGCGACGGCCTGGCCCACGCTTTGGCCAGTGCCGAAGTCGGAAGCGACGGCTGGATCCGCGCGGTCGGATACCACGAATCGGTGGCCGGCCCGCTGGACCGAACGCTGCTCGACGCCATCTCGCCGCCGGTGCCGGTGCGAGTACAGCACCGCAGCGGAGTGCTGTGGATCCTCAATTCCGCGGGCCTGAGCCGGGTGGGGCTGGCAGATCACCCCGACGGCCGGCTGCGCAGCGCCGACCCGAGCTGGTCGGATGCGCTGGGGCACCGCGGCACCAACCTGGCCGCGCTGAGCGGCCGACTCGCCCGATACGGCGTCACCGGCGTCACCGACGCCACACCGGACCTCGACGTCGCCGACATCGTGACGTTGACCGAACTGCACCGGCGCGGGGAATTGCGCCAGCACGTGCGCTGCCTGTCGCCGGGCAAACGCATCCTGTACGACGACGATCTCGACCTTGATGCGCTGGCCGACTGGATCGCCGAACGCCACCGTGCCGGCGGTTCGGTCGCTGTCCACTGTGTCACCGCCGCGCAGCTGCTGGTGACCGTCGCGGCGCTGCGCCAAGCCGGCGCGTGCCCGGGGGACCGGGTCGAGCATGCCGCTGTGGCGCCCGCCGATTCGTTGGCCGACCTCGCCGAACTGGGCGTCACCGTGGTGACCCAACCCAACTTCGTCGCCGAGCGCGGCGATGAGTACCTGGCCGAGGTGCCCGCGGAGGAGCACGCCCAGCTTTGGCGGGTCGCATCGTTGCTGCGCGCCGGCGTCGCGGTGGCACTGTCCACCGATATGCCGTTCGGCCGCGACGATCCCTGGGCGGCCATGCGCGCCGCAGTGCACCGGACCACGCCCAGCGGAAACGTCCTCAACCCGAGTGAATGTATAACGGCGCGTAGAGCTTTGACGATGTTCCTGGGTCAAGCCGACAAGCCGGCCCGACCGCGCGCGGTCGAGCCGGGACACCCCGGGGATCTGTGCGTGCTCAGCGTTTCGCCGCAAACGATGCTGGCGGAACTCGACGCCGACATGGTGGCCGCGACCGTGGTCGGCGGGCAGCTGACATACGCAGCCGGTTAACCCGTCGGCGTGAACGCCTTTTGCAAACACCCACATTGACTGGCGAAGAAATCCCGCGACACTTGGGCTTTGGGCACCAACAGGTCGAAGCCGTGGAACGCGCCGGGCACGACCTCGACATGACATGGCACCCCGGCGCGAGCGAGGCGCTCAGCGTAGGCCAGGTCCTCGTCATGAAACAAATCATGGGTGCCGACCCCAATCCACGCGGGCGGCAAGCCGGTTAGATCCTCGCGACGGGCCGGTACCGCCAGCTGGGGGTCCGCGCCACCGAGATAGGCCGCCCAGCCGAACCGATTGCTGGCCGGACTCCATAGCCGGTAGTTGGGATCCTTCGGTGCTGCTGCGCTGCGATCGTCGAGCATGGGGTAGGCCAGCAGCTGCAGGCATGGGGTGATCTCGCCGCGATCGCGGGCCAACAATGCCAGCGCCGCGGCCAGGCCGCCCCCGGCGCTGGCACCGCCGATCGCCACCCGTGCGGGATCCACCGCCGGCAACCCGGCCAGCCAGGTCAACGCCGAATAGCAGTCCTCCAGCGGCGCGGGATAGGGGTGCTCGGGCGCGAGCCGGTAATCCACTGCCGCCACCGTGATGCCCAGCGCCCGGGCGAAGCGCCGGCAGAGGCGGTCGTCCTGTCTGGCGGTGCCCAAGACGTATCCGCCGCCGTGAATCCACAGCAGCGCCGGCGCGGGTTCGGTGACACCGGCCGGCCGGTGCAGCCGTACCCCGGCTCCCGACTCCACGGTGAGCACGTCGACATCGCGGGCGCGACCGAGACCCTGCAGCCGCATCAACGTCCGGATCAGCGGCAGTGTTCGCGGACCCACCAACGTTCGGGGCGCGACACGGGCGATGGTCCGCAGGTCAGGGTGAAAATCGGTGCTCGGCATTGGCTCAGTATTGCGTGTCTTCGGTCACGCGGCGGGCCGGATCGTGGGATCGCCGCTAGGTCATTGGCCCCCGAGGGCAAGCAGCTGGCCACGCGGCGAGTTCGCGCCCGAGCCCGCCGGGGTATTCGGCGACCGCGAACTCGTCAGCGTATGCTACGGCGCACTCGGGAGAGGGGATGCGGGTGCGAGCTCCGAGCCGCTTACGGTGGCGCAGCCCGCTGCGCGGCCCGTGGTTGACATCGGTGTTCGGGCTGGTGCTGCTGGCGACGCTGCCGATCGTCATCCTCACCGGACTGCTGTCCTACCTCGCTTACGCACCGCAGCTCGGTCAGGCAATTCCCGCCGACGTGGGCTGGCTGCGGCTGCCCGCCTTCGACTGGCCGACCCGCCCATCGTGGCTATACCGGTTGACCCAGGGATTGCACGTCGGGCTGGGCCTCGTGCTCATCCCGGTGGTGCTGGCCAAGCTGTGGTCGGTGATGCCGCGGCTGTTCGTGTGGCCGCCCGCCCGGTCGATCGCCCAACTGCTGGAGCGGATCTCGCTGGCGATGCTGGTCGGCGGAATACTGTTCGAGATCGTCACCGGAGTGCTGAACATCCAGTACGACTACGTCTTCGGGTTCAGCTTTTACACCGGGCACTACTTTGCGGCATGGGTTTTCATCGCCGGCTTCGCCATGCACGTTGCGGTCAAGTTTCCCCGCATGCTCACCGGTCTGCGATCACGGCAGCTACGAAAAGTGTTGTGCACCAAGCTTATCGACACCAGAACGGAGCCGCCGGACCGCGATGGGCTGGTGCCCGCCCATCCGGCTGACCCGACGATGAGCAGACGTGGAGCCCTGGCGCTGGTTGGTTCGGGCGCGCTACTGATGGCTGTGCTGACCGTCGGCCAGACGCTGGGCGGGATCACCCGCGGCGCCGCTTTGCTGCTGCCCCGCGGACGCAGCCGCGGACCGCACGACTTTCAAGTCAACCGGACCGCGGCCGCGGCCGGAATCGACCCGCGGCGCACCGGCGCGCAGTGGCGGCTCACGCTGACGGGTGGCCCGTCGACGGTGGTCGTGGACCGGGTCACGCTGGCCGGGATGGCGCAACGCAGCGCGCGACTTCCGATCGCCTGCGTCGAAGGATGGTCGACCACCCAAACCTGGAGCGGAGTGCCGCTGGCCGAGCTGGCCCGCCTCGCGGGCGTACCCTCCCCGCGTTCAGCACGGGTGATGTCGCTGGAGCGCGGCGGCGCGTTCGCGCAGGCGAGCTTGCAGGCCAACCAAATCCGCGATCCTGATTCACTATTGGCGCTGCGGGTCAACGGTGCCGACCTGTCACTCGACCACGGGTATCCCGCGCGGGTCATCGTGCCGGCGCTGCCCGGGGTGCACAACACCAAATGGGTGAGCTCGATCAGTTTCGAGGCGGGCTGATCGTGTCTGCTTTGGGCAGGGTGTACTGGTCGCGTGGATTCCACCTGGTGGTGATGACGTCGGGCTTAGCGCTGGCCACCTACACCGTGGCCGTCGCCGGGCCGGCGAGTCTGTGGAATCCGGGGAGCTGGTGGCAGTCGATCGCGGCCTGGTTTGCTGCCGCCATCGTTGCGCACGACCTGGTGCTGTTCCCGATCTACGCCTTGGCCGACCGGATCCTGTGGAGCGGGCGCGACCAGCGCCGGACACGGGTGTCGGCCCGCAACCACCTGCGGATACCGGCGCTGGGGTCCGGACTGACGCTGCTGGTTTTCCTTCCCGGCATCCTCGAGCAGGGCGCACCGACCTATTCGGCGGCCACCGGACAGACCCAGCAACCGTTCCTCGGCAGGTGGCTGGCGCTTACCGCCGCCATGTTCGCCGCCAGCGCCGTCGTCTACGCAGTTCGGCTGGCCCGGGCACACCGGGCACCCCCGGGGTCCGCGCCCGGCCCGCCGCTGAGGCTATGACCTGCGGGCATAATGCCGCAGCCGGGGGTTAACCTGTCCCGTTCACCGATTGCCACGAAAGCGGCCGGTACGCTCCGGGCATGGCGCGCGCAGCGACCCGCTATCCCGGCCCTGGCATCGCCGGCCGTGCCCGGTGGCTGCTGCGAGCACGCCCCGCCGACTGCCTGCTGGCGGTTAGTGTCGCGTCGGCTTCGCTGCCGGTGATCGGCAAGCACTTGGAGCCGCTGGGTGGCGTGACCGCGATGGGGGTCTGGGGCTGCCGGGTGTTGCCGGACTTCGCCTCGACGACCGCCAGGGCGTGGCTGACCCCGGGCATGAGCGAAATCCGCCGCCGCGACCGCGATAACACTCAGGCCGTCTCCGCAGCGGCGCTGCGCGGCATCGTGCCCGCCCGCGACCTCGATATCGAGTGGCCCGCGCCGGAGCGGACCCCGCCGATGTGGAATGCCCGGCGCCACCGCCGCTACCTGTACCGCACGTCGGTGCGCTACGGCGGCGACCCGGCCCACCTGCTCGACGTGTGGCGCCGCAAGGAGCTGGCGGCGATGCCCGCACCCGTGCTGATCTTTGTGCCGGGTGGCGCATGGGTGCAGGGCAGCCGCGCCCTGCAGGGTTATGCGCTGATGTCGCACCTGGCCGAGCGGGGCTGGGTATGCCTGTCCGTCGGCTACCGGGTGGCGCCGCACCACCGCTGGCCGGCACACATCAGCGACGTCAAGACCGCCATCGGGTGGGCACGCGCGAATGTCGACAAATTCGGTGGTGATCGCAATTTCATTGCGCTGGCGGGCTGTTCGGCTGGTGGGCATCTTGCCGCGCTGGCCGGACTGACCGGCAACGACCCCGAGTTGCAGGCCGAGCTGCCTGCGGGCTCGGACACCTCGGTCGACGCCGTGGTCGGGATCTACGGTCGCTACGACTGGGAAGATCGCTCGACGGCCGAGCGGGTGCGCTTCGTGGATTTCCTGGAACGCGTGGTGGTCCACCAGCGCCTCGCGCGCCACCCCGAGGTGTTCCGCAAGGCCTCACCGATCGCTCGGGTGCATCCGAAAGCGCCGCCGTTCTTGGTGATTCACGGCAGCAGGGACACGGTGATCCCGGTCGAGCAGGCCCGCAGCTTCGTCGAGCGGCTGCGGTCGGTCTCGCGTTCGGTGGTCAGCTATATCGAGCTTCCGGGTGCCGGACACGGCTTCGACCTGACCGACGGTGCCCGCACCGGTGCGGTGGTTACCGCCGTCGGACTTTTTCTCAATGCGGTTCACCGCAGCCGCACGCCGATTGGGGCTAAACGGGTTATTTGAGCGCCGACCGAATGTAAGGTCCGTGCATGGGGAAGGCGCAACCGTGAAACGGCTCAGCGGGTGGGACGCGGTACTGCTGTACAGCGAGACGCCGAACGTGCACATGCACACCCTGAAGGTGGGCGTGATCGAACTGGACCCCGACCGGCGGGACTTCGGCATCGACGAGTTCCGGCGGGTCATCCACGGCCGGCTCTACAAGCTCGAGCCGTTCCGCTACCAGTTGGTGGAGATTCCGTTCAAATTGCACCACCCCATGTGGCGGGAGAACTGCGAAGTCGACCTGACCTACCACATTCGCCCATGGCGGCTCCCGGCCCCGGGTGGTCGGCGCGAACTCGACGAGGCGATCGGACGGATCGCGAGCACCCCGCTGGACCGCAGCCGCCCGCTGTGGGAGATGTACTTCATCGAGGGCCTGGCCGACCACCGGATCGCGGTGGTCGGCAAGATCCACCACGCGCTGGCCGATGGCGTGGCCTCCGCCAACCTGTTGGCCCGCGGGATGGACCTGCAGCCGGGTCTGGAGCCTGCGCGCGGCTCGTATGCGCCCGACCCCGCCCCCACCAGCGCACAGCTGCTGCGCTCAGCCTTCGGCGATCACCTGCGCCACATCGGCCGGATTCCGCGCACGATCGGTTACACCGCGCAGGGTCTGCGCCGGGTGCGCCGCAGCGCCCGCAAGCTTTCACCCGAGTTGACAAGACCGTTCACCCCGCCGCCGACGTTCATCAATCACATGCTCACCCCCGAGCGCCGCTTTGCCACCGCGACGTTGGCGTTGGCGGATGTCAAGGAGACCGGCAAGCACCTGGGGAGCACGGTCAACGACATGGTGCTGGCCATGTCGGCCGGTGCATTGCGCATCCTGCTGCTCCGCTATGACGGTAAGGCCGACCATCCGCTGCTGGCGTCGGTGCCGGTGAGCTTCGATTTTTCTCCGGAACGAATCTCCGGCAACTACTTCACCGGCATGCTGGTGGCGCTTCCCGTCGACGTCGACGACCCGCTGGAGCGGACACGTCTGTGCCATGAGAACGCCGTCGCCGCCAAGGAGAGTCACCAGCTTCTGGGACCGGAGTTGGTCAGCCGGTGGGCGGCGTACTTCCCGCCGGCGCCCACCGAGGCGCTGTTTCGGTGGCTGGCCGGCCGTGACGGGCAGAACAAGGTGCTGAACCTGAATATCTCCAACGTTCCGGGCCCCCGCGAGCGCGGTCGGGTCGGCGGTGCGCTGGTCACCGAAATCTATTCGGTCGGACCGCTGACGGCCGGCAGCGGCCTCAACATCACGGTGTGGAGCTACGTCGACCAACTCAACATCTCCGTGCTGACCGACGGCGCCACCGTCGAGGATCCGCATGAGGTGAGCGACGCCATGATCAACACGTTTGCCGAAATACGCCGCGCGGCAGGGCTTTCCGAAAAGCTGACCGTCGTCGAGACGGCGATGGCCCAAGCCTGACAGCGAAAGCGCACCTAACCGAGCCGAGCCCGCAGCTCGCCGCGCAGGATCTTGCCGGTGCTGCTGCGGGGCAGCTGGTCCACCACGACGATCTCGCGGGGCACTTTGTAGTTGGCGAGGTTGTCGCGCACATGCTGTTTGAGCGACTCAGGATCCGCGGCGGCGCCGGGAGTCAGTACCACGAACGCGGCCAGTCGTTGACCGTACTGCTCGTCGTCGACACCGATGACGCTCGCCTCCTCCACCGCGGGGTGCGCGGTGAGCGTCTTTTCGACCTCGATCGGGTAGACGTTCTCCCCGCCGGAGACGATCATCTCGTCGTCGCGGCCTACCACGTAGAGCCGCCCGGCCTCATCGAGCCGGCCGACGTCGCCGGAGGCCATGAAGCCCTCGTGAAAGTCCTTGGTGGAGCCGGACGTATAGCCGTCGAACAGGCTGGTGTTGCGCACGAAGATCTGACCGACCTCCCCGGTGGGCACCGGCCTCAACTCGGAATCGAGGATCCGAATCTCGGTGCCCGGCGCGGGTTTTCCGGCAGTATCGGGTGCCGCGCGCAAGTCCTCGGGGGTCGCGGTGGCGATCATCCCGGCCTCGGTGGCGTTGTAGTTGTTGTAGATGATGTCGCCGAACTCATCCATAAACCGCGTCACGACGTCGGGACGCATCCGCGAACCCGACGCGGTCGCGAACCGAAGCGAGCGGCAATTGTATTTGCGGCGCACGTCCTCGGGCAGTGCCATGATCCGGTCGAACATCACCGGCACCACACACAGGCCGGTGGCCTGATAACGGTCGATCAGCGCAAG
The DNA here is from genome assembly GCF_016592155.1 of Mycobacterium heckeshornense. NCBI lineage: Bacteria > Bacillati > Actinomycetota > Actinomycetes > Mycobacteriales > Mycobacteriaceae > Mycobacterium > Mycobacterium heckeshornense. The sequence goes on along the minus strand of NZ_AP024237.1, from coordinate 4,726,191 downwards.
CGTGGCCTCCGGGTCGAACTTGCGTCGGGTCACCACGGTGCAGCCCAGCGATACCGCGAACGCCAGCTGCGAAAACCCCCAAGCATGAAACATCGGGGCCGCCACCACCGTCGTCTCCTCGGCGCGCCACGGAACCCGCTCCAAGATCGCCTTGAGTTCACTGGCACCACCGCCAGAACGCCTGGCACCCTTGGGAGTTCCGGTGGTTCCCGACGTCAGCAGGATCAGCCTGCCTTTCCGCGGCAGTCTGGCGGGCCGCTGACCCGCATGCGCGGCGACGAGCTTGTCGACGGTAAGGCCGTGGCTCTCCGGGTGGTCGGTCCAGGCGACGACACGTGTGGTGTGCGACCGACCGGCCAGCGCCCGGTCCACCGCGCCGGTGAACTCCTCGTCATAGATGATCGCGTCGGCGCCTTCGCGGGCGACGACTTCCGCCAGCGCCGGACCGGCGAATGAGGTGTTGAGCAACAGGATGTCGGCGCCGATCCGGTTGGCGGCCACCAGTGCTTCGACAAACCCGCGGTGATTGCGGCACATGATCGCGACAATCCCCGGGCTGCCACCGGGCAATGCCTGCAATCCCGCTGCCAACCCGTCGCAGCGTCGGTCGAGCTGACGGTAGCTGAGCGCGCCGAGCTCGTCGACCAGCGCCGGTCGGTCGGGGCAGCGCTGCGCTGACATCGCGACTCCGCTTGTCATCGACAGGCGTTCGCGGCGCGCGGCCGCGGCGATCCGCACATACTTGTCGGGCCGCAGGGGTGCGATGATGCCCGCCCGAACCATGGTGGTAAGCAGGCCAGCGACCTCCGCGAACCGGTTCGGCACCGGGCCGGTCATCACCTCAACCGATCACCGGCAGGCGGCGCTCTTTGGCCAGCCTGTCCAGCGCCGTTTGCATGACCCGCCGCACATGCGCGTCGACCGCGTCGATATCGGGATCCTCGCCGAACTCGGCGGTCACGTCGATCGGCTCGAGCACCTGCATGACGATCTTGGTGGGGAGCGGAATGTTGACCGGCAGCACTGCGGAAAGCCCGAACGGGAAGCCGATCGAGATCGGCAAGATCTTGACCCGCATCAGTTTGTCGAGCCGCAACAGATGCGCCAGCCCCATGCCGCGCGACAGGTACAACTGGTTTTCCTGACCGCCGATCGCCACCGCCGGCACGATCGGCACCCCGGCATTCAACGCCGCGCGCACGTAACCCGTACGGCCGTCGAAATCAATCTTGTTCTCCGACAACGTCGGCCGGTACACGTCGTAGTCGCCGCCGGGGAACACCACGACCACCCCACCAGAGCGCAGCGCTTCGTCGGCGTTTTCGTGGCTGGCGCGGATGAACCCGGTGCGCACGAAGAACTCGGCGATCGGTCCGCTGAACAACACGTCGTGGCTCAACGTGTAGACCGGGCGCTCGTAGCCGAACTTCTCGTAGAACCCGGTCGCGAAGACCGGAACGTCCATCGGGAAGAGCCCACCGGAGTGGTTGGACACCACCAGCGCACCGCCCGGGGGAAACGAATCAAGGCCGCGCACCTCGGCGCGGTGATAGCCCTTGATCAGCGGCCGGATCAGGGCGATGACGCGTTCGGTCAGGCCCGGATCCCACTTGGAGATCTCCGTGGGCTCGATATCGGTGGCGGTCAACGCGTCCCCCTGGGCTCGGCGCGGATTTTGCTGTGATGCTAGTCGCGGAACCTTGCGGGCTGGACAGCAGCCCGCAGAGCACCGGCGGATACCATCGCCTCGTCACCTGTCCCCCGATATCGAACGGAGCGTCACAGCGTCGTGAGCGAAGAAGCCAACACCCAACCTGTCGTCCTGACCGAACAGCGCGAGCGGATCTTGATCATCACGATCAATCGGCCCGAGGCGAAGAACGCGGTCAACGCCGCTGTCAGTCAGGGCCTCGCCGATGCCATGGACCGACTCGACGGCGACACCGGGCTGTCGGTGGCGATCCTGACTGGGGCGGGTGGCTCGTTCTGCGCGGGCATGGATCTCAAGGCGTTTGCCCGGGGTGAAAACGTTGTCGTCGAGGGTCGCGGTATGGGCTTCACCGAACGTCCACCCGCCAAGCCGGTGATCGCCGCGGTCGAGGGCTATGCGCTGGCCGGTGGCACCGAGCTGGCCCTGGCGTGTGACCTGATTGTGGCGTCGAAGGAGTCGGCGTTCGGAATCCCGGAAGTCAAACGCGGCCTGGTGGCCGGCGGCGGGGGCCTGCTGCGGCTTCCGCAGCGCATCCCCTATGGGATCGCCATGGAGCTGGCGCTCACCGGTGACAACCTGCTTGCGGAACGGGCACATGCGCTTGGGCTGGTCAACGTGTTGGCCGAGCCGGGCAAGGCGCTCGACGAAGCGATCAAGCTTGCCGAGAAGATCACCGCCAACGGCCCGCTGGCGGTGGCCGCCACCAAGCGAATCATCGTGGAGTCCCGGGGCTGGAGCCCGGACACCATGTTCGCCGAGCAGCTGAAGATCTTGATGCCGGTGTTCGCCTCCAACGACGCCAAGGAAGGCGCGGTCGCGTTCGCCGAGAAGCGCGCCCCGCGCTGGACCGGTACCTGACCACCTCAGCCGGCAAGGCCCGGGTTCGAGCCGGTGAGATAGCGCTGCACGGTCGGCCCGATCCAGCCGACCAAGTCCTCGACGGCAGCCGAGGCGATCGGCTCGATGCGCAGCTGGTAACGCGCGAACGCCAACCCCGCCAGGTGGCTGGCCACCAGCTCGACGCGCAACTCGGCATCCGCCACGCCGAATTCGGCCGCGACCCGCTGGGCGATCGGACCGGCAAGGCTGTCGTGCAGCACCTTTCGCGCCAGTGGCTGCATGGCCGATCGCCACAGCGTCAGTAGCGGCTCGAAGGTATCGCCTTCGTCCCAGTGCTCGAGGAAGCGGCGCACCAGCCTCGGGCCGATCTGGCCCGTGCCCTCGTCGAGCAGCGTGGCCAGCTGATGCAGCGGGTGCTGGGGACCGGTCAGCGCCGACGCGGTGAACAGCCCCTCCTTGTTGCCGAAAAAGTAATAGACCATCGCGACGTCCACGCCGGCATCGGCGGCAATCGCACGGACGGTGGCCCGCTCATACCCGTCGCGCATGAAACGTTCGCGCGCCGCGTCGATGATGCGCTGCTTGCTTTGTCGACCGGTGCGCCACCGGCCGGTGCGCCGGGCTTGGGTCATGCCCGGCAGCATACTTCAACGCGTGTTGACGTATGCGGCATGAGGGCGTAGGTTGATTGTTCAGCAAGCGTTGAAGTATCCGCTTGAAGCAAGGAGACCGTGATGGTGGCGGACACGCGTGAACGACGGCTTTGGTGGCGGCAGCTGATTTCGATCCTGGTTTTCCCGGTGACGATGACGCTCGTCATACCCACGCTGATCGGGAATGCGGCCGGCCTGCGGGCACCGGAACTCGGTGCTGCGCCGACGTTCGGATTGGTGACGGTCGGCGGCTTGCTGATCGCCGGTGGGTTGGGTCTGTGGACCTGGACGGTGGTGCTGTTCCACCGAGTGGGCAAGGGCACGCTCGGGGTGGGCGACGTGATGGGCGAGCCGGTCAACCTCGTCGTACGCGGGCCGTACCGGCACGTGCGCAACCCGATGATCACCGGGGTGCTGTGCATCCTGCTCGGGGAGGCGGCCCTCACCGCGTCCGGCTGGCTGCTGCTCTGGTTCGCGATCTTCTTAACGTTCCAGGCGATCGCCATCCGGTTCTGGGAAGAGCCCCATCTCATCCGGCGCTACGGCAGTGAATACCTCGATTACCGCCGGCACGTGCCCCGCTGGATCCCACGGCTGTCGGCGTGGGCGCCAACCGAATAGCAGCTCACGTGGTGGTCGGTTTGGCGCCGAGCACGCGTTGCAGGTCAGGCTTCATCTGCTGCAGCTGTTGGCCCCAGTGGTTCCAGGTGTGGATTCCGGGCAAGAAATTGAACACGCCGTTCTTGCCGCCGTTGGCGACATAGGCATCTTCGAAGGCCCGGTTGCTGTCGATCGCCAACCCCTCGAGCGTGCCCAGGCCGCCGACGTTGGCGGTGCTGGCATCAATGTCCGTCGGGTTGCCGTTGCCGCAGTAAACCCAGATCCGGGTGTTGTTGGCGACCAGCCGTGCGACGTTGACCGTCGGATCGTTGCGCGCCCAGGCCGGGTCGCTGGCCGGCCCCCACATGGCGTCCGAGCTGAACCCGCCGTCGTAGTGCATCGCGATGTTCACCAAGCCCGGCCACTTGCCGTTGGACAGATTCAAAAAGCCCGACATCGAGCCGGCGTAGGCGAACTGTTGTGGGTGATAGGCCGCCAGTATCAGCGCCGACGAGCCGCCCATCGATGCCCCGACCACGGCGTTGCCGTTCGGCGCGACGTTTCTGTTGGCCGCCAGCCACGGCGGAAGTTCTTGAGTCAGGAAGGTTTCCCACTTATAGGTGTGGGTCCCGCCGTTGCCCACCGCGGGCTGATACCAGTCGCTGTAGAAACTGGACATGCCGCCCACCGGCATGACAACCGACAGCCCCGATCCCTGGTACCAGTCGAACGCCGCGGTGTCGCGGTCCCAGCCGTTGACGTCGTCGGCGGCCTCCATGGTGTCGAGCAGGTAGAGCGCATGCGACCCGGGAGCGCCGCTTTCGAACTCGACCGGGATGTCACGGCCCATCGCCTGCGAGGGCACCCGCAGTTGTTCGACCGGGACGCCGGAGAATGCCCGGACCGGTGGTGCACCGGCCGCGATCGCGACAAGCCCGGGCAGCGCCGCGGCCGCCGTGACAGCGACCGTTAGTCGATACAGGGTGGTCTTGAAGGTCGTGCCCGTGAACGCTATCTCTTCCCCCGATCCGCGTGCCGGGTAGCGTAGCTAAACCACACGGGCTTCAGCGGTCAATTCGACGACAAGACCGCCGCGGCGCTTCAGGCGGCACCGCGAGGGCGTATCGGTTAGATAGTCTACAATACGGTTCCGGAAATGGATGTCACGTCCGATCGGTGGACCGGTCCTGAAAAGGGTTGAGGCGCAGAGAGATTCGAGGATGAGTATTTCCTTACTACTCGAAATGGCGGCGTCGGGCAACCCGGATCGAACGGCGGTGGTCTGCGGCGACGTCCGGTTGACCACCCAGCAGCTCAGCGATCTGGCCGACGGTGGCGCCGGGGTCGTCGCCGGGTCGAATGCGCGCCATGTCGCCTACGTCGGCACCGGCGGTGTGATGCTGCCGCTGCTGATCTTCGCCTCGGCCCGCGCCGGGTTGGCCTTCACGCCCATCAACTACCGGCTTTCGGGCGAAGGCATCCAGACCCTGATCCGGCGTTTGCCCGAACCGCTGGTGGTCAGCGACGCGCGCTATCGGGACATGGTCGGTGACGCGGGCCGGCGAACGATGCTCTCCGACGAGTTCCTGGCTGCGTCCCGCACCGCCACGCCGGCCGCGGAATTCCCCGATCCCGACGACGTCGCGATCGTGTTGTTCACGTCAGGCACCACGTCGGTGCCCAAGGCCGTCGAACTGTCCCACAACAACCTGACCACCTATGTCACCGGCACGGTGGAATTCGGCTCGGCCGGGCCTGACGACGCCGCGCTGATCTGTGTGCCGCCCTACCACATCGCCGGGGTCAGTGCCGCGTTGTCGAACCTCTACGCGGGCCGCAAGATGGTTTATCTGCCCGACTTCGATGCCGAGGAGTGGGTGCGGCTGATCACCGCCGAGCATGTCACCACCGCGACCGTGGTGCCCACGATGCTCGATCGCATCGTCAGGGTGCTCGAGCAAGGCGGCCACCGGCTGCCGTCGCTGCGCAATTTGGCGTATGGCGGTTCCAAGGTGGGGCTGCCGCTGATACGCCGGGCCCTCGAGCTGTTGCCCGACGTGGGTTTCGTCAACGCCTACGGGCTGACCGAAACCAGTTCGACGATCGCCGTCCTCACGCCGGAGGATCACCGGCGGGCGCTGGCGGCCTCCGATGCCGCCGTCGCCAAGCGGTTGGGGTCGGTCGGTCAGGCGGTGCCCGGCATCGAGCTGCAGATCCGCGACGAGAACGGCACAGTTCTCGGACCCGGGGAGACGGGGGAATTGTTCGTGCGCGGCGCGCAGGTGTCTGGCCGCTACACCGGAATCGGCTCGGTGCTCGACGAGGACGGCTGGTTTCCGACCAAAGACATCGCCATGCTGGACGAGGACGGGTACCTATTCATCAGCGGACGTAGCGACGACACCATTATCCGCGGCGGCGAGAACATCGCGCCGGCCGAGTTGGAGGACGTCTTGATCGAGCATCCCGAGGTGCGTGAGGTAGCCGTGGTCGGTGTCGACGACCCGCAGTGGGGCCAGGCGATCGTCGCGGTGGTCGTGCCCGCGGAGGGCGCTGCCCCTGACCCAGAGCAGCTGCGCGCGTACGTGCGCAAGAGCCTGCGCGGGTCACGGACGCCCGACCGGGTAGTGTTTCGTGATGAACTGCCCACCAATGCCACCGGCAAGCTACTGCGCCGCGAGCTGGTCGAACAACTTCGTGCCGCCCCGGCCGAGCAGTGAGTGATCGAGGGACGCAATCATGATCAAAAACGGAACCCGCCTCGCCAGCCAAGTGTGCGACACCCAAGTCATCGTGGTGCGTACCGCCGACAGCCTCGACGACCTGCGCTGCGGCGGCGCCCCGATGGTGCCGATCGGCGCAGAGCGTTCCGGCGAGCTGGATCCGGCATTCGCCGACGGCAACGTCATGGGCAAGCGCTATGTCGATGACAACGGCGCCGAAGTGCTGGTGACCAAGGCCGGTGCCGGGACGCTCACGATCGGTGAGACCCCGCTACATCTCAAAGAGGCCAAGCCGCTACCCGCCAGCGACTAACGGCCGGGGACTCCGTTGCGGCAGACGAATTCCCTTGCTTTGATGAGGAATTCGAGCTGCTCGGCAACCTCTTGCAGCGGGGTGGCGCTGCGTGTCGAGCGGCACAGCACCACGGCGCCTTCCAGCGCGGCGATTGACGTCACCGCGAGCGACTCCGCATCGGACTGGCCGAAGCCGTCGGCGACGAAGGCCCGGCTCAGCGCTGCGCGCCATCGGTCGAAGATCTCTCCGGCCTCGGTCGTCAGCCGCGGTTCGTCGTCGGCCGAGCCGATCGCCGCGGCCACGACAGGACAGCCGGCATTGAAGTCGCTCTCGGCCAACAGGTGCTGCCACAACTCGACGAAGCGGCGCACCAGTGCCATCGCGCCTTGGTCGGCGGCGGCATCGATCGCCGCGGTGATCGCCTCACCGGAGTAGCGCAGCGCCTCGGTCAGGATCTGATTGCGACCGTTGGGAAAGTGGTAGTACACCGAACCGCGGGGCGCGCCGCTGCGGGTAAGTACCTCGTCGATGGTCACCCCGGCCGCGCCGCGCTCGCGCAACACCTCAGCCGCGGTGACAAGCATGTTGGTGCGCGTATCGCCACGCTTCTTGCGCGCCGCCTCTACTGCCGTCGACATCGCCGTCGTCCCCCGGGCAGCCAGACGATTATGCGGCGTGCGCGCGACGTGCCTGCGGGACCGGCCAGTGCAGGCTGCGTCGGCTGAACCGGACACCACGCAGGTGCTGGCGCCGTACGTCGGAAACCGCACGGGTGAACCGATGACCTGCAACGTTGAGCTCGATGACCCACATCGCAATCTCCTGCCTCGCGGGTCGGATACGCCAACCCATGACTATGCACTATAGCATACTACCTCCAGGCGAACTCCCGACCTGCACACCAGGTGCCCAGCAAGTCCGTCGATACCTGTGGTCAACCCGTCCATCATCACGCTCGGATTATGCAGTACTACATAATCGCGTTGGGTCTAGCGGCTCGAGGCCAGGTCTTGTCCGGCATGTAACCGAACACGGCCCGACGAGCGGGTTAACCACAAATGAACGGATGGTAAACTGCCGGTGGCTTTGGTGCTGACTGCCACGCAGCACAACCGACCGAAAAGGTGGGGTCAATGCCGGACTTGCCGCCCATCACCCTGGATAGCGATGTCGATGCCGCCGACCGGACAAGCGCAATCGACTTCATCAACCGTGTCAACTTGCTCTTCGACGCCTGGGATATCGACGCGATGGTCGAGGCCTTCCTCCCGGACAGCGTCACGTACCACACTCACGGCGTCAATCGGGGCCGGGCGGAAATGCGAAGCTTCTTCCAGCGGGCATACCCATACAGCGTCCCGGGCGTCAGCAGGCTGGCGACCAATCCGATCGTCGATCGTGACGGCGAGGGTGTCATCGTTCGCTACCACAACCTTCTCGTGCGCTATGCGCCCCCGGACGCCGTGCCCGGCATGATCACCGCCGAGGTGGTTGGGAGCCCCGATGAACTGCCCGCGATCTGGGTGTACTCCGCCATGACGGACCGGCTGCGCCGGACCGATCGGGGATGGCGCATCTTCGAACGTTACGTGGGGCCGACCACCATGAATGACCGGTTGCGCCCGATCACTTGCGACCCTGCCTATTTCGACCCGTGCCTCCCCAGGGCGGTAGCACGGTGATGCTCGCCGCAGCGGGCGGCACGCACCGTGTCAGTCGCGGATGAAACCCTTATTGCGCATCAGAAAGTCCGCCAGGAACCCGTCGTGCGGGATTTCGGGTGCCTCGTAGGAGGTGGGATGGCGGCCCCAGTAAACGTTGGCGATGGTCGGCTCGGCCAGCAGCTCGTCGACCAGGGCTTCGTCGCTGGTGATGGCGGTGACGACCAGTGAGCGCCGCAGTGCTGCCATATCGTCGCGGCGCGACCACGGCGACACCCACACGCACGGGAACGGCAGTTCGGTGTTGAGCGTGTCGACATCGGGCGCGGCCATCAGGTGCACGGCGGGGCGCAACGCGGCGCGGCCATTGCCCAGCGGGGCGACCACCTGGTCGGCGCCGAGCACCGGGATCGTTCCAGCGGCCTTGGCCGCCAGAAAGTCCGCCAGTTGGCCGGCCTTGTCGATGCTCCGGGTGGGCAGAAGCGCCCGCTCGTCCTCGGTCGGTAGCGGTTCGATCGTCGACAAACGATCGGCGATCGCGCCCGCCAGTGCAGTGGGATCGCCTTCATAGAGCACGGCGGTGGTGTTGACGCACGCCATCCCGCCCTGGTTGGCGATCGAGTCGACCACGACGTCGAGGTAATCGCGCCAATCTTGCTCGGCGGTGATCAACATCTTGCTGCGACCCGGCCCGTTGACAAACACCGTGGGGTCGGTCGCGTATTTGTCGACAACGTGCTGATCGCCGTAGACCATCGCCAGGTCGGCCGACCGGATGATCTCGTCGGCTCCCCCATGCTCGGTCGGCAGATACGTCGCATCTTCGGGCCGAAATCCGCTGGTGCGCAGGGCATGGACGAGCCTATGCGCGGTGAACGGCTCACGGCGCGACGGGCGGACCGCCACCCGGTATCCCAGCGCGAGCGCCTGGGGCCACGAGGCGTGGATGCCGGGGCCGTTTCCTGAGGCGTGCACGGCGAAGACGTCGCCGCGCCGGGTCCAGACGGCGCCGCCGTGACGGATGCGGGGCTCGCGCCAGTCCAGTGCTGCCCCGGTGGGGCATGCCGGCCGCACGGCATCGATTGCCGACGTGACGACGTGGGCGACCCGGTGCGCACCGGCACGGGTCACCGCGATCGGCAGCCCCGAAACAGCGCTGGCACGTTCGACATAGGTGTCGAAATCCAGTCCGGCGATCACGGCGCAGCGGAATGCGTCGGCGGCGTCAGCAAGGGCGGTGCGACGCTGCCTGACAGGCAGCGGCTGCGTTTTGCGCTGTGCTCCAATGCTGCGCGAAACATAGAGCGGTGGAGCAATACTCAGCTCGGCAACTGGCACACCGGCTGTGCTGGTGATGGTCTGGCGGTTCCGCGTCCGGTACGGGCCGTTCGGTCCGAGTGCGTCTAGGTATACCAGATCTGTTGCTCGACTTGCGTATTCGCCGGCCACTGACGTCATGGTCAGTACACACCCTCGATGACGTCTCGACCCTCGAATATGGTTACCGGCTGCACCTCGCTGAGCGAATCGCCGATCTGACCCGGGGGTCCTGGGAGTCGGACCGCGCTGTCACGTTCCAGGTTGTTCGGTATAAACATTCCTTTGCTGAGATGATTCATCACGACTTGGCCGCGTTGCCCATACGGCACGTGATCGCCGGTGTCGGGATCCAGCACCCAAAACACGACATACGGTGTGCGCGGGTCGAATACGAACGAGCCGCAATCGCCGCCGGTGCGGGTGATGGCCTGCGAGAGGATCATCGTGCTGCCGAAAACCATGGTGATCGCGGTATCCGGGAAGATCTCCCGAAACAGATCCAGCGTGTCGGCGTCGACATGGGCGCCGCTGAGCAACACATAGCGGATCTTCTCGTTCACCAAGTGCACCGTGTGATCGTCGCGGGCGAGGGCCTCGAGCAGCGGCGGAGTGGTGTGCAGATTCGCGACGTTTTGGGTACGCAGAACGTGACGGGCCTGCTCGATTACGTGTTCGACGTAGGCCAGCACGTCGGACGCGGCGTTGCGGGCAGCAATCCTTTTAACCCAGCGCGGATCCAGATCGATCGAGTGGAAGATGGAGCCGAGCCTCGCGGAGACCAGACGGGAAAAGTAGCCCACCCCGTGCGGTCCGCTGGGCATTAGGCATAGGAAGCCGCGGCCCGGCAGGAATCCACCGGCGGTGAAGTCCTCGGTCTGCCACCGGACGACCTGTTCGATCCAATCCGGCATTTGCACAGTTCGTTTGGGAGCCCCGGTGGTGCCGCCGGACTCGAAGATCTGCGGCAGCGGCGGCGACGACCCGTACCCGCGTGGAATCAGGTCCTCCACGGGCGCGCTGCGCAGTTCGTTGACGAGGTTGGGAAACAAGCGCAGATCCGCGAAGGTGTTGATGTCGGTCAGCGGGTCGAAGTTCAGCGTGGCGGCAATGCGCAACCAAAATGGCGACCCGGTGTCCTCGCTGAAGTGCCAGGCGACCGCCGCGCGAAGGTAAGCTTCGGGATCCTCGACCGGCTCTGAACGCGGCACCTCCAACAACGACACATCGACACGCGCCACGCCAACGATCCTGTCGCACCGCCGACCACCCGGCAATTGCAAGCACCGCTGCGGGCGGTCACCTGGCCCGGCCACGAGCCGACACAATAAGACGGTGAGCACACATACCGTCCGGTCCGACAATGCGGAACCCCTCGTGGTGGTCGGTGCCGGGGTGAGCGGATTGACCACCGCGATCTGTCTGGCTGAGGCAGGCTCGCCGGTACGGGTGTGGGCGGCGGAGCCGCCCGCACAAACCACGTCCATCGTCGCGGGAGCCCTCTGGGGCCCCGCGTTTCAGGAACCGGCCTCCCAGACGCTGGCGTGGATGGCGCAGTCGTTGCGTGATTTCCAGGAGCTAGCCAGGGTAGCGGGCACCGGGGTGCGGCTGGCGCCGGTGCTCGCAGTGGGCGAGCTGGCGAACGTCGACGAGCTGCCGCCGCAGGCGGACCTGGTTCCCGGTCTTCGCCGCTGTGCTCCCTCGCAGCTTCCGCCGGGATTCACCCACGGGTTTCGAGCCACCATGCCGCTGATCGACATGCCGCGCTACCTGGAGTACCTGCTTAACCGGCTGTCGGCCGCCGGCGGCGAGATCGAGATCCGCCCGGTGGAGTCGTTAACCGAGGCCGCAGAGGTTGCGCCGATCGTCGTCAACTGCACCGGTCTGGGCGCCCGCGAACTCGTTGGCGACGACACCCTGCAACCGATGTTCGGCCAGCATGTCGTGCTGAGTAATCCCGGGTTGGACCAGGTGTTCGTCGAGGTCACCGAGGCCGAAGAGTGGACGTGCTTTTTTTCCGCATCCCCAGCGGGTGGTCTGCGGTGGCATCCGGGTGCCGGGCCGCTGGGACCGCACACCCGACCCGGATGTGACCGAGCGGATTCTGCAGCGATGCCTGACGATCGAGCCGCGTCTTGCCGACGCCGAGGTCCTCGAGACCGTCACCGGCCTGCGCCCCGGCCGCCCCGCGGTGCGGCTCGAGGCCGAGCCCCTGGGCCGGGCACGCTGCGTGCATAACTATGGCCACGGCAGCAACGGGGTGACGCTGTCCTGGGGCTGTGCCCGCCAAGCCGCAAGACTGGCGCTCGCGTCAACAGCATCAAGCGATGAATTTGACCGAAAACCCGAGGCGCACAAGTAAAAACTGCAAATTCGCTCTTTCGGCGTAGCGTTGATGCGGTGCCGAATATCGAACGGCGGACATTGCTGTGCGCCATTGCCGCTGCTTTTGTCGCGGCCGCGGGCCGGGCGGCTGCGGCAGGCGCCGAGCCGGTGCGGTGGAAGATCCCGCTGGCGCCGCTGCCGACGGTGGCCGGCGTGCTCACTCGGCTGCCCGGCAGCGGAAATAAATTGGCGCTCACCGTCGATGACGGCGCCAGCGTCCCTGTCGTCGGTGCGTTCGCCCAGTTCTGCCGCGACAGCGGCACCCGGCTGACTTTTTTTCGTCACCGGTATTCACCCGTCGTGGTCGGTCAACGCACCCGCGCTGCGGCCACTGGTTGACTCCGGGCAAGTCCAGGTGGCCAACCACACCTGGTCGCACCCCTACCTCACCCGCATCGGGCTGAACGCGGTGGCCGACCAGATTCGCCGCAACGCCGACTTCCTGAGATGCACCTACGGCGTGGACGGCACCCCTTACTTCCGGCCACCCTACGGTGTGCACAACGCTGACATCGACCGGGTCGCCGCCGACCACGGCTACACGACGATCACGCTGTGGAGCTCCAGCCTCGGCGACTCCGCTCCTGAGACCGAAGCCAGCCTCATAGCCAACGCCGGCAAGGCTTTTCAGCCACAGCAGATCGTGCTGGCGCACGCCAACCTACCCACTATCACGCACTGTTACCCGCAGCTGCTGGATCTCATCCACAGCCGCAATCTGCAGACGGTGACCCTCAACGATGTCGCCGCCTGAGGGGCCGATCAGCCGTCGATCGTGTAGCCCATCGGCAGCAGCACACTCTTGAGCTGGCAGAAGTGCTCGACGCCTTCGGGCCCGTTTTCGCGCCCAATGCCGGAGTTTTTGTAACCACCGAACGGTGAGCCGGGGTCGAACGCGTACCAGTTGATGCCATAGGTACCGGTGCGGATCTTCTGGGAGATCTCAATGCCTTTCGGCACATCGGTGGTCCAGACGCTGCCGGCCAGGCCGTACACCGAATCGTTGGCGATGGCGATCGCATCCTCCTCGGTCTCATACGGGATGATGCACAGCACGGGTCCGAAGATTTCCTCCTGGGCGATCGTCATCTTGTTGTCGACATCGGCGAACACCGTGGGCTGCACAAAGTAGCCGCTGTCGAGCCCCTCCGGTCGGCCGCCGCCGCAAACCAGCCGCGCCCCTTCTTCGATGCCCTTGGCGATGTAGCCCTCGACTCGGCTGCGCTGCTTCTCCGAAATCAACGGCCCGATCTGGGCGGCGGGGTCCGAGGGGAGCCCCACCGGCAGCGATTGCACGAAATTGCTTACCGCTTCCACGATTTCGTCGTACCGGGAGCGCGGCGCCAGAATGCGGGTCTGGTTGACACAGCCTTGGCCCGTGTTCATCACGCCCGAGAACACCAGCATTGGCACCGCGGCGGTCAGGTCAACGTCCTCGAGAATGATGGCCGCCGACTTGCCGCCGAGTTCGAGCGTGCACGGCTTGAGCATGTCGGCCGCGCGCTTGCCGACTTCCCGGCCCACCGCCGAGCTCCCGGTGAAGGTGAACATGTCGACGCCCGGGTTGGACGTAAGGGATTGGCCGGTGTCTGCCCCACCGGGCACCACCGACAGCACCCCTTCAGACAGGCCGGCTTCAACGAGGACCTCGGCCAATGCGTTGGCCGATAGCGGAGTTTCGGCGGCCGGTTTGAGCACGACGGTGCAGCCGGCGAGCAATGCGGGTCCGAGCTTGTTGACCGCCAAGAACAACGGCACGTTCCATGCGACGATCGCGCCGACCACACCCATCGGCTCGCGGCTCACGATGGTTTGCCCGTAGGCACCGTTGCGGGTCTCGGTCCACTTGACCTTGTCCGCCGCGCCGGCGAAGAAGGTCAGCGACCCCATGGATCCGGCCCAGTGCATGGTTTCGATGATCGTCGGCGGCTGGCCGGTCTCGGCGGCGAGCAGCCCGGTGAACAGTTCCTTGCGGTCTTCCATCAGCTTGACCGCGGCCGCGAGCACGGCGGCGCGCTGTGCCGGCGGGGTGGACGGCCACGGGCCGGTGTCGAACGCCTTGCGGGCAGCGGCGACGGCGGCGTCGACGTCCGCGGCGGCGGCCAGCGGCACCTTGCCGACGTACTCTCCGGTGGCCGGGCAGCGCACCTCGATAACGTCTGGAGTCGACGGCTGGGTCCACGTGCCGCCGATGAACAGCTTGTCGTATTCGGTCTTCAGGCTGTCGGTCATGGCGCCAACCCTACCCAGCCGGAACCCAAACGAGAACAGGTTTCAGTCAAGTGGAATTGCGGTGCGACTAGGGTTGCAGCACCAGCACCAAGTTGCTCACCAGAAACTCTCGTAGCACCGGCACGGACGTCGTCCACCATGCCCATCGCGGGTGGTAACGGGGAAAAGCCGCCACCAGCGCGCCGGTACTGGCCGCCCAGTCCAGGCCGTCGGCCGCCGACACCGCGAAAAGCGACGACCCATAGTTGTTCTTGGCCGGATGGCCGTGTTTGCGGGCGTAGCGGGCCGCGGCGCGGGCCCCGCCGAGATAATGCGTCCAGCCCATTTCATGGCCGCCGAACGGCCCCAGCCACACCGTGTAGGACAACACCGTCATACCGCCCGGTTTGGTGACGCGCAGCATCTCGTTGCCGAGCTGCCAGGGCCGGGGCACGTGTTCGGCGACGTTCGACGACAGGCAGATGTCGACACTGTCGTCGGCGAATGGCAACGCCATCCCGGAGGCCCGCACGAACCTACCCGGCCGTTCGTCGGGCGCCGGTCCGGGCGCGTGCATCTCGTCGGGGTTGGGTTCGACACCGAGGTAGTCGACACCGACCGCGGCGAAGGCTGCCGCGAAATATCCCGGCCCGCCGCCGACGTCGAGCAGTCGGCGGCCCGCCGGGGCGCGCCGTGCATGGCCCGCCACAGGTCGGCGACCATTGTCGCGGTGTCGGCGGCCAGCGCGCCGTAGAAGCGGGCCGGCTGCGACTGCTCGTAGCGGAACTCCCACAGCAACCGCAACGAGCGGGACAGTGTCGCCCGCCGAGCAACGAGGTCGGTGACGGCCACCGGACCCACGTTAGGCTGTCACCCGATGTCTGCCGCGCACAGTGAGCCCTCGGGCCACAAATCCCGGGGTGTCAGCGCGGTATTGCTGCTGTGCTGGCGCGACACCGGTCATCCGCAAGGGGGTGGCAGCGAAGCCTATCTGCAGCGCATCGGCGCGCAACTCGCCGCGACCGGTGTGGACGTCACCCTGCGTACCGCGCACTACCCCGGCGCGCCGCGACGCGAGGTGGTCGACGGCGTGCGGGTCACCCGCGCCGGCGGACGGTATTCGGTGTACCCCCGGGCGCTGCTGGCGATGGCGGCGGCACGATTGGGGTTGGGCCCGTTGGCGCGGGTGCGTCCCGACGTGGTGGTCGACACGCAAAACGGCTTGCCGTTTCTGGCGCGACTGCTGTATGGGCGGCGGGTGGCCGTGCTGGTGCATCACTGTCACCGCGAACAGTGGCCGGTGGCCGGGCCGGTGCTCGGCCGGCTCGGCTGGTATGTCGAGTCGAGGTTGTCGCCGCGGCTGCACCGTCGCAATCAGTACGTGACGGTGTCGTTGCCGTCGGCCCGCGATCTTGTCGAACTCGGCGTGGGCAGCGATCGAATCGCGGTGGTGCGCAACGGTCTTGACAAGGCGCCCGCACAGACCCTGTGCGGACCGCGCGCGGCGTCGCCGCGGGTGGTGGTGTTGTCGCGGCTTGTTCCGCACAAGCAGATCGAGCATGCGCTGGACGCTGTCGCGGCGTTGCGGCCGCGGATACCAGATCTGCATCTTGACATCGTCGGCGGCGGGTGGTGGCGGCAGCGCCTGGTCGACCATGCCAACCGGCTCGGCGTCACCGACGCGGTGACATTTCACGGCCATGTCGACGACATCACCAAACACTATGTGGTGCAACGTTCTTGGGTACATGTGTTGCCGTCCCGCAAAGAAGGGTGGGGTCTGGCCGTGGTGGAGGCGGCCCAGCACGCTGTGCCCACGATCGGCTACCGATCCTCTGGCGGGCTGTGCGACTCCATCGTCGACGGAGTGACCGGAATACTGGTGGACGACCGCGAGGAGCTGGTGAACCGGCTCGAACAACTGTTGGCCGATCCGGTGATGCGTGCCGAACTCGGCGGCAAGGCGCAGACCCGATGCGCTGAATTCTCATGGCGCCAAAGCGCCGAGGCGATGCGCGGTGTGCTAGAGGCAGTGCACGCCGGCCACCGTGTCAGCGGTGTGGTGTAACGCCGGCGGTCTGCGGCGAAGTCGCTGGCCGTTGACGGTCGTTGGCGTTTTTCACGGTTCGCGTCACGGTCAAAACGCGCAGTGGCCGCCCCAATCATCTCGATTGAGGCGGCCACATTGGTGCGCTGTTAGCGGTCATCCGGCATCAGAAGCCCGGCGGCGGTGGACCTAAGGGTCCGGGAGGCGGTGGACCTAAGGGTCCGGGCGGAGGTGGCCCACCCGGGCCGGGTCCCAGCGGTCCGGGTGGTGGCGGCGGTCCCGGCTGCGCAGGTCCCGGAGGAGGCGGCGGTGGCGGCTCTGCATTCGCCACGGCAACACCGAGGCCCGCAAGGGGCGCCCCCAGGGCACTGGCGAGCAGTGAGCCGGCGAGCAGTTGCCTGAATTTCATGACTGTGTCCCTCCCAATCGGTGATCGGATCGGTTATCTACGCGGTGGGCGCTGCTGCGCCACGTCATCGGTTTGGTGCTGGGGGCTGCCCGGGTGAGGTCGCCGGAGCACCCGGGGTCAACCGCGGGCCTGGCATTCCTGGCGGGGGTGGCCCCCAGGCTCCCGGCGGCGGGCCTGGCAGTCCTGGCGGCGGGGCCCAGGCTCCCGGTGGCGGTGGCGGGGCCCAGGGGCCAAATGGCGGTGGACCAAATTGGACGGGCGGTGGCGGCGGTACAACCGCCCAGCCCGGTGGCGCAGCCGGCGGGGCAAACAGTGGCATGAAGATGGCTGTCGCGATGGCCCCGAGGACGAGTCCGACCACTCCGCTGCCGACCGCGACACCGGCGGGGTGCCGGTGTATCAGCGACGGCCTCGGCGCGGTGGCTGGACTAGCCGAGGTTGGAGCAGCATGAGCGTCCCGGCTTGCGTGTTCGGCGCGAGGATTGCCGGAGGCTTCGTCGGCTGAGCTGTGGGTTGGTCGTTCGTCGGTCATCGTGCCTCCTCGGTGCCGAAGTTCGGCGATGCCCGCGACGGTAGAAGGCCAATCTGAAGCCAGGCTGAAGAATGCCGCCCGAGCCCAAGTTGTCGTCGCGACCGCTTCAGACGGGAGTGCGGCGGGCATTCAGGCGGTGTGCACGCCGACGATCAGCACGACAAGGACCAAACCCTAGTTGGTGAGGACGTCTCCGTCGGATCGTTGCGCTTGACCACGACCCCGATGCCGTCTGCCCACCGCCATACCGACGGCGCCGCTGACAAACGTCGCCAGCCAGGTCACGTGCGCGGCCAGCACCGCCAGCCGCCGACGCGTCGGCGTTGCGGCACCGTGGCCACCGATCCGGAACAGTGCCAGATCCGCGTCACGATGCACCGGCGGCAGCGGGTCCAGGGTGCGGGCGGCCGCGCCCATGTCCCCCGCGGTTCCCGACTCGACCACCAGCCAGGCCACGCCCGCTTCGCGTAGATGAGCAGAATCAACCCCGGTCAGCAGCAAGCTCTGCACCGCGCGGGCGTGGGCACCTTCGCCCGGCACGGTAATCCCGGAAACCGTCAGGTCGCCGGTGCTCAGCACGTCGGCGCGTAACCAGCGCGGCAGCGGGTCGAGCACCGGCGCCGCACCCGCCCAGCTGAACCGCCGCATGGTGCCCGCGGGCAACACCGCGACCGGGCCGGGATGCTCGTTGATCGCCGCCGCAACGGCGGCCCAGCCGGCGGGGTAGCGCACGGGCCCGACTTTGCCCGCGACCCCCCAAGCCAGATCAGGCAGGCCCGCGATCAGCGCCAGGCAGCACGCCGCCGCCGTCGCCGTCGGTCTCAGCCACCGTCGCAGCGTCACCACCGCGGCGGCGCCGGCGAGTGCATATCCGGGCATCGCCAACGCCACCCACTTTTGTCCGTCGCGCACCACCGCAAGTCCCGGAGCGGCGTCGACCAGCCCCTGCAACATCGCCAGCCCGGGCCCAGTGGCCAACACCGCGGGCAGCACCACGGCAACCACCGCCAGCACCAGCAGCGGGATGGCAACCGCGCGACGTACCAGCACCGGCAGGCCGGTCGCCACCACGCCAAGCAGCGCCGCGGTGGCCAGCGCCGCCAGCGGCGTTGTCCGGGAGGTGGGGACGGCCTCGCCATTCCAGATTCCGCCCAAGCCGGCCAGGCCGCCCAGCGTGCCCAAACCGGGCTCGGCCCGCGCGGCGAACACCGCGACCGCGGGAGTTTGTGCCCATGCGCCTGACGACGGACTCAGCGCCGCCGCTGTCAACCAGGGCAGCGCCGCCAGCATCGCGGCCCCCAGCGCCCCAGCCGTGCATAACCAGCGCGGAGATCCCGGTCCGGGCGTGACCGCGCACACCAGCGCCACTGCCGCGGCCAGCATCAGCCCCGTCGGTGTCAAACCGGCCAGCGCGACCCAAAACGCCAGCGCAAAGAACCCTCGCCGGCGTGTCCCGAGCCGCAGATCCAGCATGCTGGTCGCGACCCAGGGCAGGCAGCCGTAGCCGACCAGCAAACTCCAATGCCCCTGCAACAGCCGCTCCGCGACATAGGGGTTCCAGATCGCCAGCGTCGTCGCGACCAGCTGGCCCGGCCTGCCGGCTTCGGGCAGCACACGTGTCAGCAGCCGGGCTGCGCCCCAGCCGGCCGACCACAGCCCGAGCACAAGCAGCCCCTTGACCACCACGCCGCCGTCGAGCACGTGTGAGGCCAGCGCCACCGCGAAGTCCTGCGGGCTAGCCCGCGGCGCCGATTCGCCCAATCCGAGCGCGGCATCCGACAGATACGACCGTGGCGTGGACACCGCGTCGCGCAGCAACAAATAGCCGGGGCCCAACAGCGGCGCGACCACCAGCAGCGCCACTGTCAGGGCATAAGCCGGCACCGACCACTGCAGAGCCCGGTGGCTGACCCGGGTCACGGTCGGCTAGGGGCGGTCCGGTGGACCCGAATCACGCGGACGTGGCTCCGGCGCACCCGGTGCGCGGGCGTCGTCGTGCAGGTCAGGGCGCGTCGGCAGTATCTCGGTTTCGGCTTCCGCCCCGGATACCGGTTCACCCGCCGTCTCATCGCGGCCGAAGAAACCGTGGTCGGCTCGATCCAGGCCGGGATCGATCAAAGCCGCCCCGGTGCGCAGGCTGAACCAGCCGAGCACCACACCGCCGACCAGCGCGATCAGGCCCGCCGCGGTGAACGTGGTCGGCAAAACCCGTGACCACAGCGCCAATCGGTCCCGCTCGTCGCGGGCCGCGTTGACTTGCGCCTCAATGGTTTCCTCGGTGGAGGTGACTTTGTAGTCGGCGAGCGTCACCTCAGCCTTGAGCGGGTCGCGCGCGAAGTAGTGGTTGGCATGCTCCTGTGTTTTGACGATCGTGCCGGTCACCGGGTCAACCCAGAACGTCCGCTGCGCGGCGTAGTAGCGGGTCATGGTGATTTTCTCGTCGGGATTGTCGCCCGGCAGGCCCCACTTCGCGGCCGTAGCGGTGACTTTGCCGTCGTCGTCGTTGGCATACAGCGAGGGGTATTTGACCGGGTCGACGAGCTTGCCATCGGCGTCGTAGCCGACGTTCTGGGTGAACTTGTAGGTGGTCAGGCCGTTGACGTCTTCTTGCCCCTGGTAGTTGGCGTCATACGCCTTCTGGGCGATCGGGTCGAAGTACGGGTAGGTCATCTTCTCGGTGTGAAAAGGAAACCGGTAGGCCAACCCGTCGTGGGGCAGCGCGATATTGGTGGGCGGGCTCTCGTCGTTGATGCTGCGCGGTTTCTGCACCGAGCCGCCGGGATGGGTTTCGTCGGAGACGGCCATCGCGGTTTTGCGGTTGAGGGTGACGGTATCGACGATGGCCAGCAGCAGGCCAGTGTCCTTTTGTTTGTCGCTGCGCCGCACGGTGCTGCCGACTTGCAGTGTGACCACGTCGGCGTTGGCGGGTGACTCGACGCTGATCTGTTGCTGGGATACCAGCGGTACGTTCTGGTCGACGACGTAGTGGTCACCGGACAGCGACGCGGGGTCGAGCGCGGTTCCGTTGCCGTCGTTGATCAGCGTGGTGTCGAGGTCGAGCGGAATCTTGGTGATCCTGCTGGTGGTGTAGGTCCACAGCAGCAGCGCGGCGATCAGCAGAGCGGCCCCGAGACCCAGGATTCCGCACGCGGCGATCCGCAACATGACTGCTCGGTTCACGCTGCCATGACCTCCTTCTGGTCCCAGATCGCCGCCCGCAGCTTGCGACCAGGCAGCGGGGCAAACCCGTTCGACCCTAACAGCAGAATTTAAGGTGCTGGCTAATGTCCCGGTGTTGGCTGCAGGCAATTGCGGTGTACCCGGGTTCGTCGGCCGGACACATCGGCGGCAGACTGGGCCGGTGACTGAAACGCCGCGGGTCGGCGGGACCCGCAGCTTTTTGCCTGCCGTCGAGGGCATGCGCGCCTGCGCGGCGATCGGAGTGGTGGTCACCCACGTTGCGTTCCAGACTGGGCACTCCAGTGGTGTGGACGGCCGGTTGTTCGGCCGCTTCGACTTCGCGGTGGCGGTGTTCTTCGCGCTGTCGGGGTTTTTGCTGTGGCGCGGCCATGCGGCGGCGGCACGTGGCCTCGGCGCGCCGCCGGCGACGGGCCGCTACCTGCGGTCCCGGGTGGTGCGAATCATGCCCGGCTACGTGGTGGCTGTCATGGTGATCCTGTGCCTGCTGCCCGACGCCGACCACGCCAGCATGACCGTGTGGCTGGCGAACCTGTCGCTCACCCAGATCTATGTTCCGCTCACGCTGACCGCGGGGCTGACCCAGATGTGGAGCCTGTCGGTTGAGGTGAGCTTCTATCTGGCGTTGCCTGTCGTGGCGCTGCTGGCCCGCCGCATCCCGGTGCGGCTGCGGGTGCCGGTGATCGCCGCGGTCGCGCTCGCCAGTTGGGCGTGGGGCGCGATTCCGTTCGGGGCGACACCCGGACTCAACCCACTGAACTGGCCCCCGGCGTTTTGCTCCTGGTTCGCCGCGGGAATGCTGCTGGCCGAATGGCTCTACACCCCGCTGGGCTTGCCGCACCGGCTGGCGCGCCGCAGGGTGCTGATGGCCGTCGTGGCAACAGTGGCCTACCTGGTGGGCGCGTCCCCGCTGGCCGGGCCGGCCGGGTTGACGCCAAGCACCGCAGGGCAATTCGCGGTCAAGACGGCGATGGGCGCGGTTCTGGCCTTCGCTCTGGTGGCGCCGCTGGTGCTGGACCGGCCGGACACTCCGCACCGGTTTTTGGCGACACCGGGCATGGTGACGCTGGGCCGTTGGTCGTACGGGATTTTCGTGTGGCATCTAGCCGCGCTGGCCATGGTGTTTCCGGTGATCGGCGAATTCGCGTTCACCGGGTCGATGCCCGTGGTCCTGGTGTTGACCCTGATCTTCGCTATCGCGATCGCGGCGGTGAGCTTCGCGCTCGTCGAGTCACCGTGCCGAGAAGCATTGCGCCGCTGGGAACATCGCAGCAGCCAGCCGGGCCAAGACCCCCGCGACGTGCCGGGGCTCGAGCCGGTCAGCAGCGCTGCCGCGCCTGCAACCGCATCATGACCTCGTCGCGCACCGCCGAGCGGCGCGCCTTGCCCGCGTCGTCGCGCAGCGGGGGTGTCCACGAACTCGACCGCGCGCGGCACCTTGTATGCTGCGATACGCTCGCACAAAAATGTTTGCACCGCTTGCTCATTCAGCGTTGACCGGTCGGCGGCCTGGACCAGGGCGTAGGGCACCTGGCCCAGATCCTCGTCTGGGACTCCGACGACCAGACACGACAGCACGTCGGGGTGCGCGGACAGCGCGTTCTCGATCTCGGCGGGGTAGACGTTGCGCCCGCCGACGGTGAACATGTCGACCCGCCGGTCCGGCAGATAGAGGTAGCCGTCGTCGTCGAAGTAGCCGAGATCACCCAGCGAGTCCCAGCCGTCGCGGGTCTTGGCCGAAACTCCGACATAGCGGTAGGTCGGGGGGAGTGCCGGGGCTGGGCCGCATGTAGATCTCGCCGACCACACCGGGCGGGCATTCGCGGCCGTTGTCGTCGAGCACCTTCATCTCACCGGCCACGACGACGCCTACCGACCCGGGGTGGGTCAGCCACTGCTCGCCGGAGATGAATGTCAACGCCTGAAGTTCGGTGCCGCCGTACAGTTCCCAGATCTTCTCGGGGCCGAGCAAGTCGATCCAGGCCTGTTTGATTGCGGGTGGGCACGGCGCGCCGAGGTGCCAAAACCGCCGGATCGAGGACAGATCGTAGGCATCGGGGTTGGCGCGGTACACCGGCAGTAGTCGCTGCATGATCGTGGGCACCGTGGTCAAGAACGTGACGCGATGCTCGGTGATCAGCCGCAGAAACTCGTGCGGATCGAACCGGCGCATCAACACCAGGTGATGACGCATCAGCAATGCGATTACCGCCGTGGTGATACCGGTGTTGTGGGTCAGCGGCACCGAGACCAGGGTGGTGTCGCCCTTCTGCGCGCCCAGCGGATAGCCGATGGCCGGTGGTATGCGGCTGTCGCCGCCGGCTTCGATGAGCTTGGGCCGGCCGGTGCTGCCGCCGGACGCCATCGACTTCCAGCACGGCGAAACCGCTTCCGGCAGCCGGTCATCCGATTCTTCTGATACGAAACCTGCTGGTATGCTATGGATTTGGCCTCGCGGATGGGCTCTTCCCACCAGCAGCGCCCGGGGTTTCAGCTCCAGCAGGCTCGCGAATTCCGGTTCGGGCAGCCGTGGGGACAGTGGCTGGGGCACCGCGCCGATTTTCCAGCACGCCACCGCAGCCTGTATCCACTCGATCGAGTTGGGCAGCACGATCGTCACGTAGTCGCCGACGCCGACGCCACGTCGGGCGTAGGCGCGGGCCAAGCGGTTGGTTGAGGCGTCCAGCTCGCCGCGGGTGATGGTGCGCCCGTCGCAGGTGACTGCTGGTTCGTCGGGAGCGAGTTCGGCCAGCCGTGAGACCTGGGTGCCGATCGGCGGGACCGGCTCGGGATGTGTCATTGATAGGCGCCTTGGCGTTCGAAGATGCGGCGCGGGTTGTCCACGAGCATGGTGTGCAGTTGTTCGTCGGTGACTCCGTGCTCCTTCAGCGCGGGGATTACGTCGTTGTGGATGTGCAGGTAGTGCCAATTCGGTGCGGCGACCGGCAGCAGGTCTTCGGGCAGCGCGTCGAAGTAGCAGTTGGCGTCGTGCGAGAGCACCATCTTGTCGGCGTGCCCGCGCTCGCACATGCGGGCCACCGTGGCCACCCGGTCTTCGAACGGCAGGATCACGTCGATGCCGAAGCGGTCCATACCGATGTAGGAGCCGTTGTTGACGAGCTCTTCCAGGTAGTCGAGGTCGGTGGTGTCGCCGGAGTGGCCGATGATCACCCGGGACAGGTCCACGCCTTCCTCGGCGAAGATCCGTTGCTGCTCGAGCCCGCGCCGGGTGCGCGCGTGGGTGTGGGTGGAGATCGGCACACCGGTGCGCTTGTGGGCCTGAGCGACGGCTCGCAGCACCCGTTCAACGCCCGGGGTGATGCCGGGTTCGTCGGTGGCGCACTTGAGGATCGCCGCCTTGATTCCGGTGTCGGCGATACCCTGTTCGATGTCGCGGACGAACAAGTCGGTCATGATCTCCGGACCGTCCAGCGGCGCTCCCGGGCCCAGATAGTGGAAGCAGAACGGCACGTCGTTGTAGGTGTACAAGCCGGTGGCGACGACGATGTTGAGCTCGGTTTGGGCCGCGATCCGCGCAATGCG
This sequence comes from Mycobacterium heckeshornense, assembly GCF_016592155.1. Lineage (NCBI taxonomy): Bacteria > Bacillati > Actinomycetota > Actinomycetes > Mycobacteriales > Mycobacteriaceae > Mycobacterium > Mycobacterium heckeshornense. Next base: position 4,702,066 of record NZ_AP024237.1, on the reverse strand, counting down.
CGGAATGTAGCGGCCCAGCCCGATCACGGTGAGGTCGACGATGGTGTCGACTCCGCGGGCCTTCAGCTCGTTGAGGCGGTGGACCGCGTCCGCTTCGCGTTTGGACTCGTCACCCCAGCCTTCCGGGTAGTTCTGCACGACCTCGGTGGTCATCACGAACACGTGCTCGTGCATGAGCGTGACGCCGAGATCAGCGGTATCGATCGGGCCCCGTGCGGTATTCATTTGCGGCACGCAGCCGATGCTAGGGCGACTCGGGCCCGGGTTCCTACAGATTGAACGGAAGACGAAGGGCTTCGTCACAGCTGCCACTCGGGTCGCCGGGTGGAGGGTTAGCGCCACCGACCTTGAGGAGTGAGCTGCATCACACTAGGATGACCACTGGTCATCGGCGCTAGGAGTCTTCGATGCCAACGGTCACCTGGGCCCGTGTGGATCCGGCCCGTCGCGCGGCGGTGGTCGAAGCCGCCGAGGCAGAGTTTGGCGCGCACGGCTTCTCCCGCGGCAGCCTGAACGTCATCGCTCGGCGCGCCGGTGTCGCCAAGGGCAGCCTGTTCCAATACTTCGCAGACAAGCGCGACCTCTACGCGTTCATCGCCGACGTCGGCAGCCAGCGTGTGCGGGCCTACATGGAGGACCGCATCCGCGAACTCGACCCGAGCAGACCATTTTTCGAATTCCTCACCGACCTGCTCGACGCGTGGGTCGCCTACTTCGCCGACCATCCACGGGAACGGTCGCTTCACGCCGCGGCCAGTTTCGAGGTCGACACCGACGCCCGCATCAGCGTGCGGTCGGTAATCCACCGTCACTACTTGGAGGTTCTGCGGCCGTTGGTGCGTGACGCGCAGGCGCGCGGCGACCTGCGGGCCGACGCGGATACCGACGCGTTGTTGTCGTTGCTGCTCATGATCTTTCCGCATCTGGCGTTGGCACCGTACGTGCGCGGGGTGGATCCAGTTCTCGGGCTCGACGACCCCACGCCAGAGCAACCGGCCCTAGCCGTGCGCCGGCTGGTCGCCGTGCTGGCAGCCGCCTTCTGCAGCACGGCAACGAAGCCAACAACCAAGGAGGTCATATGACACGCACACGGTACGGCTCACTGGTCGCCGGTGGGCTGAACTGGGATAGCCTGCCGCTCAAGTTGTTTGCCGGCGGCAATGCGAAGTTCTGGGATCCCGCTGATATCGACTTCTCCCGCGACCGCGACGATTGGGAGGCGCTTACCGAGCGCGAGCGCCACTACGCCACCCGGCTGTGCGCGGAATTCATCGCCGGCGAGGAGGCGGTCACCAAGGATATCCAGCCGTTCATGGCCGCAATGCGCGCGGAAGGGCGTCTCGGCGACGAAATGTACTTGACCCAGTTCGCGTTCGAGGAGGCCAAGCACACCCAGGTGTTCCGGCTGTGGCTGGACGCCGTTGGCGTCGCCGGCGATCTGCACGGTTACCTCGACGACTTGCCGGCATACCGGCAGATGTTCAACGAAGAACTCCCGGAGTCCCTGAACGCCTTGTCGATTGACCCTTCGCCGGCAGCACAGGTTCGCGCGTCGGTGACCTACAACCACATCGTCGAAGGCATGTTGGCGCTGACGGGCTACTACGCCTGGCACAAAATCTGCGTCGAGCGCGGCATCCTGCCCGGCATGCAGCAGTTGGTTCAGCGCATCAGTGACGACGAGCGACGTCATATGGCGTGGGGAACTTTCACTTGCCGGCGCCACGTCGCCGCCGACGACGCCAACTGGACGGTGTTCGAACGCCGCATGAACGAGCTGATGCCGCTGGCGCTGCGGCTGACCGAGGAGGGCTTTGCGCTGTATGCCCCCGACATTCCGTTCGGCCTGTCCGAGGACGAGTTCTTGCAGTATGCCAGCGATAAGGGCATGCGCCGCTTCGGCACGATCAGCAGCGCTCGCGGGCGTCCGGTCGCAGAGATCGACCTCGACTACTCGCCACTGCGGTTAGAGGACACTTTCGCCGACGAGGACCAGAAGGCGCTAGCTGCTTCGGCATAGACGCTGAGCAGACGCAGAATCGCACAATTCTGTGGCCAAACGTGCGATTCTGCGTCTGCTCGGCGGCGTCACTCGGCCTTCTCGCCGCTACCGCAGTCGCCAGTCTCAGGTGAGCCGATCCAGACCGTTTTGGTGTTGCAGAACTCCCGGATTCCGTGCCCGGCCAGCTCGCGGCCGTAGCCGGAACGCTTGATACCGCCGAACGGCAGCTCAGGGTAGGACACCACCATCCCGTTGATGAAGACCTGACCGGCTTCGATGTCGTCGATGAAGCGCTGCTGCTCGGACTCCTCGCGGGTCCAGGCGTTGGAGCCCAGCCCGAACGTGGTGGAGTTGGCGATCTCGATCGCCTCGTCGATGTCGGCGGCGCGATACACCGACGCCACCGGGCCGAACACCTCTTCGCAAAAGATCGGCATGTCGCGGCGGATGTTCGTGATGACCGTGGGCGGGTAGAACCACCCAGGCCGGTCGAGACGCTTTCCACCGCAACGGATCACGGCACCAGCGGCGACGGCTTCGTCGACAAGCTTTTCCACGTCGGCGCGGCCCTGCTCGGTGGCCAGCGGGCCGACGTCGGTGTCGGGGTCGGTCGGGTCGCCGACCCGCAGCGCCGCCATCTGCTCGACGAACTTTTCTACGAAAGCGTCGTAGACATCGGTATGGATGATGAATCGTTTCGCCGCGATGCAGGACTGCCCGTTGTTTTGCACCCGCGCGGTGACCGCGGTGCTAACCGCCGCGTCGAGATCGGCCGACGGCATGACGATGAACGGATCGCTGCCGCCGAGTTCGAGTACGGTGGGCTTGATCTCGTCGCCGGCGACGGCGGCCACCGATCGTCCTGCCGGTTCGCTGCCGGTCAGGGTCGCCGCAGCCACCCGGGGATCACGCAGGATGGGCTCGACGGCGCTGGAAGGTACCAGCAGCGTCTGGAAGCAGCCGTCCGGAAAGCCGCCGCGGGCGATAACGTCGGCGAGATAGAGCGCGGTCTGCGGCACGTTGGAGGCGTGCTTGAGGATACCCACGTTGCCGGCCATCAGCGCGGGTGCAGCGAATCGCACTGCCTGCCAGAGCGGGAAATTCCACGGCATGACGGCCAGCACCACCCCCAGCGGTTGATACCGGGTGTAGGCCTTGGCCGCGCCCACCGCGGCGGCGTCGGCCGGCTCGTCAGCGAGCAGCTGTTCGGCATTGTCGGCGTAGTAACGAAATCCCTTGGCGCACTTAAGAACTTCTGCCCTTGCCGCCACCAGCGTCTTGCCCATCTCCAGTGTCATCATCGCCGCGGTCTGGTCGGCCTCGGCTTCGAGCAGCTCGGCGGTGGCCCGCGCCCACTTCGCACGCTCCGCGAAGGTAGTCCGGCGATACTCGGCGAAGCGGGCATGTGCCCGCCCGATCGCTGTGTCGATTTCCTCGGGCGTGGCCGGAGTAAAGGTTCGGACCGTCTCTCCAGTTGCCGGGTTGATGGTGGCGATGGGCATGCTGACATCCCTTCGGCTGGTCGTCTGCTAAACCGCCCTCCAGCCTGCCACTATCGTGGCTTGGGTGAGTACCGCCGCCCAGCTGATGGTCAAATGCCTCGAAAACGAGGGCGTGTCCGTCGTCTTCGGAATACCGGGCGAAGAGAACATCCGGTTTGTTCAGGCGCTGGCCGCATCGGAGATCCGCTATGTGCTCACCCGCCATGAGCAGGGGGCGGCGTTCATGGCCGAGATGTATGGCCGCGTCACGGGACGCGCGGCCGTGGTGTCGAGCACCTTGGGCCCAGGTGCGATCAACATGCAGCTCGGCGTCGCCGACGCCACCACCAACAGCACCCCGATGGTCGCGATCTCCGCCCAGGTCGGCCGCGACCGTGAATACAAGGAGTCGCACCAATACGTCGACCTGGTATCGATGTTCGCCCCGGTCACCCGCTGGGCCGACGGCGTTCCCACCGCGCGGGCGATTCCGGAAATGTTCCGCAAGGCGTTCAAGGTGGCCGAGACGGAACGTCCGGCTGCGGTTTACCTGGCCGTGCCCGAGGATATCGATGCCGACACCACCGACTATTCAGATCTCACCCCGCTACCCCGCAACGTCGTCCGCGCCGAGGCCCCGGCGGCGGGTCAGGTCCAGCGGGCCGTCGCGATCCTACGTCAGGCACAGCGCCCGGTGGTGCTGGCCGGGCATGGTGCTGCCCGCAATGACGCCAGCGCGGCCCTGATCCGGTTCTCGGACGAGCTAGGGATCCCGGTCGCCAACACCTTCCACGGCAAAGGCGTGATGCCCGACGACCATTCGAACAGCATCGGCACCATCGGGTTCATGCGCCATGACTACGTCAATTTCGGCTTCGACAACGCCGATGTCGTCATCGCGGTCGGATATGAACTGCAGGAGTTTGACCCGGTCCAGATCAACCCGACTGCCGACAAGAAGATCATCCACATCCACCGCTTTCCCGCCGAAGTGGATATGCACTACCCGGTCGCCGTCGGTATCATCGGAGACATCAGTGCGTCATTGAACGCGCTGACCGATGCCTTAGCGGGGCACCGCTTCCCCAGTGCCGCCACGGCACCAGCCTGTGATCTGCTGGCTGAGGAATTCGCTCGTGGACAACAGGATTCGCGATTTCCGCTGGCGCCGCAGCGGGTGGTCGCCGATACCCGCGCCGCGCTGGGCCGCAACGACATCGTGCTAGTCGACACCGGCGCGACGAAGATGTGGATGGCCCGGCTATATCCCACATATGAGCGCAACACATGTTTGATCTCAAACGGATTGTCCACCATGTCTTTTGCATTACCGGGAGCGCTCGGGGTCAAGCTAGCGTGCCCGGACTGCAAGGTATTGGCCGCTGTGGGCGACGGGGCTTTCATGATGAACTCGCAAGAAATCGAGACCGCCGTCCGGGAGCGCATACCGCTGGTCGTGCTGATCTGGGAGGATGGCGGATACGGCCTCATCGAATGGAAGATGGACCTTGAACTCGGCGACCACCACTATGTGAGGTTCGGCAATCCCGACGTGGTGAAATACGCGGAAAGCTTCGGCGCCAGGGGATATCGCATCGGCAACGCCCAAGAGCTGCTCCCGACGCTGAAGAGCGCGCTCGACGACGACGGTGTGTCGGTGATCTCTTGTCCAGTGGACTATTCCGAGAACCTGCGGCTGACGAATCGGCTCGGCCAGCTGGACGCGACGTTGTAAACGGTTTACCCCGGTAAAGCGGCGCCGACCGGGCCCGCCGCCTGCTCTGGTGGACTCAATCGCTGCGCGCGCGGCCGAGGGTAGACGCGGAGGCCCGCTTCTACTACTCTATGTCGTAGACAGCTTTCTGCGTCGGGTGGAGCGCTGATGGATTTGGTCGACATTTCCCGATGGCAGTTCGGGATCACAACGGTCTACCACTTTATTTTTGTACCGTTGACAATCGGCCTGGCACCGCTAATCGCAGCAATGCAGACGATTTGGGTGGCCACGAACAACGCCGCCTGGTATCGGCTCACGAAATTCTTCGGCAAGCTGTTTTTAATCAATTTCGCAATAGGGGTTGCCACCGGGCTGGTGCAGGAGTTCCAGTTCGGAATGAACTGGAGTGAATATTCACGGTTCGTCGGCGATGTATTCGGCGCGCCGTTGGCGATGGAGGGTTTAGCTGCGTTTTTCTTCGAGTCTGTCTTCATCGGCTTGTGGATCTTCGGCTGGAGCCGACTGCCTCGGCTGGTTCATCTGGGATGCATCTGGGTGGTCGCGATCGCGGTGAATCTATCTGCGTTCTTTATCATTTCGGCGAACTCGTTCATGCAACATCCGGTCGGAGCGCACTACAACCCGACGACGAGGCGCGCTGAGCTGGATAGCATCGTCGCGCTGCTCACCAACAACACCGCAATATGGGCGTTTGCGCATGCGGTCGTCGGTAGTCTGCTGACCGCCGGCGTGTTCGTGTCCGGCGTCAGTGCATGGTGGATGGTCCGCAAACCTCGCGCTGACGAGGCGCACACCATGTACCGGCCAGCAGCCATCCTCGGTTGCCTGGTTGTCCTAGCCGCTGCGGTGGGGTTGTTCTTCACCGGAGATACGCAGGGCAAGCTGATGTTCCGACAGCAGCCCATGAAGATGGCTTCGGCGGAATCGTTGTGCCACACCGAATCCGACCCGTACTTCTCGATTCTCACCATCGGCACCCATAACAATTGCGACAGCATCACACGGGTGATCGAAGCTCAATACGTGCTTCCCTTCCTGGCGGAAGGGAAGTTCAGCGGCGTCACACTGGAAGGTGTCAAAGATATTCAGCAGCGCTACGAAAAGCAGTTCGGACCGGGAGACTACCGGCCGAACCTGTTCGTGACGTACTGGTCATTTCGGGCCATGGTGGGGCTGCTTGTCATGCCGGTGCTGTTTTCCCTTCTTGCGCTGTGGATGACACGACGTAAGCGGGTTCCGGACCGGCGGTGGTTTTCAGGGCTAGCGCTGCTTACTATTCCCGCGCCGTTCTTGGCAAACATCGCCGGTTGGGTGTTCACTGAGATGGGTCGACAACCGTGGGTCGTGGTGCCCAATCCAGACGGGGATCAGTCGGTCCGAATCACCGTGGAGCAAGCGGCTTCTGATCACACACCGGCGACGGTGATGTTCTCATTGACGATCCTTACCCTGGTCTACGCCGCGCTCGCTGTGATTTGGTTCTGGCTACTGCGCCGCTATGTGGCGGCGGGGCCGCAGGAGCACGACGCTGAACCTGTGCCGCCCCCGTCACCCGATCAAGAAGACGTCGCGCCGCTGTCATTTGCTTACTGAGCCATCAAGGGAGAGGAGCTGATTCACGGTGGGCCTACAGCAGCTGTGGTGCGTCATCCTCGCCGTGCTCTTCCTCGGATTTTTCATTCTAGAAGGTTTCGACTTCGGCGTCGGTATGTTGATGGCGCCGCTGGGTCGGATCGCGAAAGGCGACCGTGAGGCGCATCGACGCGCCGTCCTCAACACGATCGGGCCGGTCTGGGATGGCAATGAGGTATGGCTGATCACCGCGGGCGCATCGATGTTTGCCGCGTTCCCGAACTGGTATGCCACCGTGTTCAGCGCGCTCTATCTGCCTTTGTTGGCGATCTTATTCGGCATGATCGTTCGGGCGGTAGCCATCGAATGGCGCGGCAAGATCGACGACATGAAGTGGCGCGCCTGGGCGGACGCCGGGATTGCGGCGGGATCGTGGCTGCCTGGAATTCTGTGGGGGGTGGCCTTCGCCGGCTTGGTTCGTGGATTGCCCGTCGATGCGCACCACCACGTGCACCTGTCGTTTGGCGATGTCATCAACGCCTATACCGTCCTTGGTGGAATCACGACCGGTGCGCTATTTCTTTTCCACGGCGCGGTATTTCTCGTCCTCAAGACTGACCAGGCAGTGCATAAGGACGCGCAGCGCTTCGCAACCGCGTTGTCGTTGCCGGCGACTGTGGTACTGGGTGCGTTCGGGCTGTGGACTCAGCTGGCTCATGGAAAAGTCTGGACTTGGTGGGTCCTGGCGGCTGCCGTGGCAGCTCAGTTGACTGCGGTAGGGCTGGTGTGGTGGCGGTGGATGGGACGCAAAGCGACGGCAGCTAACTCCGGCGAGGGTTGGGCGTTCGTGTGTACGACGCTAGTCGTTACCGCGCTGGTGGTTTTGCTGTTTGGCGCCTTGTACCCCGACCTGGTTCCATCGACACTGAATCCGAATTGGAGCATTACCGTCTACAACGGGTCGTCAAGCCCGTACACGCTGCGGTTCATGTCGTGGACAGCATTGATCTTCGCACCACTTGTCATGGTGTACCAGGGTTGGACGTATTGGGTTTTTCGCCAACGGATCTCCGCCGAGCGGATACCAGCATCGATAGGCCTGCCGAGGGCGGCGGTGTGATTGAGGCGGCGGGCAGCCGGCGCGAAAAGACACAATGACACCCAATTGGACGCGAAACGGGTCCGCAGCGTCTGTGCGCCGAAGCATGTTCGACCGGCCGCCAGGGATTTCGGCCGGACCAAGCCCGCCGGTCTGAAACGATACGCCACGTGGGCCCGCAGACCTATGCTCGTCGCAAACTACTTGTGAGATGGAGGACTGTGATGCGCCTGTCTACCCGAAACCAGCTCAAAGGGACCATTGCCGACGTCGCGCTGGGCAACGTCATGGCGATCGTCAAAGTGCGGCTCGACGGCGGCGACCAGGTTATCACCTCGTCGATTACCAAAGATGCCGCACAAGAGCTGAGCCTCAAGACCGGTCAACCCGCGACGGTGTTTATCAAGTCGACGGAAGTGACGATCGGCGTCGATTAACCCGTGCACAGGTTTCTTTTTCTCTGGCTTATCGCGTCTCAGCCGGAACGACTCACCACGAGAGCCAGTCGCCGGAGGCGGGAGATGTCTTCGCCTTGCCGAGCGTGACCGGACCGACGTACTCACCGACTGGGGTGCGATGCCACCAGGCTCGTTCGCGCAGCAACTCCCGTAATGTGGTGTAGCGGTACTGGTAGAGCTGCACTCGCACATACCGTGGCGGGGAACCGGGGAATGGATTACGCCGCAGCAAGCGCAGTGTCGCCCGGTCATTTTGCAGTAGCCGCACCAGGAACGGGCCCAGCCATCGCTCGGCGTAGAGCGGCGAGATAGCGGCGAACCACATGAGCCAGTCCAGACGCAGATGGTACGGCGCCCATTGCCGCGGCAGCCGACGGACCGCGCCGGGTTTACCTTTGAATTCGTATTCCTTCCACCGCGTTTGCTCGGTAAGGGTGGCCTCGTCGGTGCCCTCGACGACCAGCTCGTTACGAATCCGTCCGATGCTCCCGAACGCCCCGTAGGTGTTGACAAGGTGAAACGGGTTGAACGACATGTTCATGCGCTGATGGCGCGACATCATGTTGCGCATCGGCCAGTAGCTCAAAAACAGCGACAGCACCGTGAAGGCGAGAACCAGTCCGGCGAACCAGAGTGGCGGCTCGGTAAACGCGGCCGGCTTCGGCACCGGCAGGACCGTGGACCACGATGCGTCATCGATCACGCTGCAGCCCAGCAAGATCGTCAGCCAATTGAGCCAGGCGAAGTTGCCGGAAATCACCAGCCACAGTTGAGTGATGACGACGACCGCTCCGGCCATGCTGGCTACCGGCTGCGGCGCGAACAACCCGAACGGGACCACGAGTTGGGCGAAATGGTTGACCGCGACTTCGACTCGGTGAAGCGGCTTGGGGAGGTGATGAAAGAACCAACTCAGCGGCCCAGGCATGGGCTGGGTCTCGTGGTGGTAGTACAGGCAGGTCAGGTTCCGCCAGCACGGGTCACCGCGCAATTTGATCAAGCCGGCACCGAACTCCAGCCGGAATAACAGGAGCCGCGCCAGCCACATGGTCAGCAGCGGCGGGCCGACGCGGTCGTTACCCAGGAAGATCGCGAGAAACCCGGTCTCCAGCAGCAGCGACTCCCAGCCGAACGAATACCACGTCTGGCCGACGTTGACGATCGACAGATAGAGCACCCATAGCACCAGCCACATCAGCATCGCCGCCCACAACGGCACGAGGTCGGCGAGGCCGGCGACAATCGCCGCTGAGAGCGCCGCACCGAACCAGGAGATGCCCGAGAAAAACCGGTCCGAATAGTGGAAATGAAAAAGGCTCGGCGCCTGCCAAAAACTCTGCCGAGCGAGATAACGCGGTATTGGCAGCATGCCGTGCTCCCCGAGAAGCGCACGGAATTGGCACGCTGCCGCGAGGAATGCGATCAGATAGACAGCCGCGACACCGCGCTCGAGTACCAGTCTGCCCAGCCAATATTCGGGTGCCGTAAACCATCCCATGTCCGCAACTCCCGGGACTGTGGACGTTGACAACCGCCTGCCTAGGCTTCCAGCCTAGAACGCAATTTCGATCGCGCAGAAAATCTGCCCATCATCGTCCGCGCGGCTCCTCCTCGGGCCGATAAGCGGCCCGCATCGTCGCCGCTGGGCCTAGTTGCGCGGCTCCTCCTCGGGCCGATAAGCGGCCCGCATCGTCGCCGCTGGGCCTAGTTGCGCGGCTCCTCCTCGGGCCGATAAGCGGCCCGCATCGTCGCCGCTGAGGCGAGCATTGCGAGCGAGATCAGCGCCAGCAGCTGCACCCCCGGCGAATGGCCGGCGTAGCCGTCGACCGACCGCCAGGGATGCCGCGACAGCAGTGCACCGGCCACGATGAGCCCGCCGGCGCTCAACCCGACGGTGACCGCCTCGCACATCCGCTGCCGGTCGCGCAGCGCGTACCGTAACGCCAGGGCCGCGCCGAACGTGACGAACCCGGCGGCGCCGGCGATCAGCGTCCCTACTGCCAACACCGCGACCGCGCCCCAGTGCCGCGGCGCCCATGGCCGCGCGGGCTCGTCGTCGGCACGTCGCCGCCGCGCCGGCCACCATGCGAGCAGAGCCAGCAGAGGCAGCATGGTCAGACCGCCCAGCAGCCCGGCGCGGTAAAGCGAGTTGGAAACAAAAGTCAGCGTGATCGTGCCCGCGGTGCCTGCGGGCACGATCCAGCCCTGCTGCCAGCCATTCACCGCGATGGGTGTCAGCCTGGTGCCGTCGCTGGTGCGCGCCACCCAGCCGGGGTTGATGCTTTCCGGCACCACAAGCACCCGCGGGGCGTTGGCCGTCGGTGCCCTGACCTCGCGGCGCGCCGGCCCCCAGGCACCGGTCTCAGCGAGAACCTTGGTGGCGTTGGGTAATTCAGCTACGGCGGGATCCGTCAGCTCGGCTCCGTCGACCGCGAACGCGTCGCCGGGGCTGATCACCAGCTCCTGCTGCCCGGTCGGCAGCGCGATGGGCTCCCGCTCGCATGGTTGGGCCGCCACCGGTTCGCCGTCGAGCAATGCGCCCGCCGTGGTGCGGATCGAGGTGTGCACGAAGCGGCCCGCGATCGCGATGACCGGGCCGTGACCGCAGTCGACGGTGATCTCCCGCGACCGGTTGCGTTGAGCATCGGCGCCCGCCACCGGTCGGTCCTCGCTGCCGAGTACTGCCACCTCCGCCAGCCCCGGCGGCTTGAGCTGGTCGAAACCCAGCGCCGTACGGTCGATGACGTCGTTCCAGTTCAGCAAGCTGATCGTGATGGTGTCGGTGGTCCGGGATTTCAGCCGGATTGTCTGCGGTCCGGCCGCGTCGCTCGATTTCAGTTCGCGGACCTGTGGGCCGTCGCCGAGGTCGACGGCGACCATCGTAGGGTGGGCCGGCACCGCGGACCGGCTCGCGGTCAACCGCAACCCGGTCACCTCCGTGGGCCGCGGCAAAGTGAGGGTGAGCGTCGGCGGCGTCTTGTATTGGACGACGTGCTGCGGTGCCGTCCACGCGGTAGCCGGATCCCCGTCGGCGGCGGCGTATGCCGAGCCGAGCACGTCGACGAGGTCGGAGTCGCCGTGGGCCCGCACGGTGCCCGGCTCGGCGACCAGGTCGGCCAGCTGAGGCCCTTGCCGCGGCCGCACCCACACCCTCGGCGTCACCGACATCGGCCGCGGCACCGTCAGCGTTCGGCTGAAACCGACCTGTTCTTCCGGAGTCAGGGCCATCGACGCCGCACAGTGCACGCCGTCGGGCCCTTCGGCGCAACCCGGTCGGCCCAGCGGCTCCGAACCCAGATTCCATTGTGTGACAATCGAATCCGGTGGTGGACCTGGAACAAGCACGGTGTGCCGCAGCGCGACCGGGTGGGCAAAGCCCGACGCGTCGTACTGGGTAACCGACAGGTCGGTGATGGCGAATTGCACACCGGCGGACCCGTCGTCGGTGCCGATGGCGGTGATTCGCACCCATGGTGTTTCGCCGTAAGGTAGCGCCGCGGTGAGCGGTTTGCCGGGCTCGTCGAACCGCAGCGTCGTGGTGCCGTTGACGGTAGCGATCTGGATGCGACGGATCTGGGCGCCGACGGCGGTCGCGCTGGGCGTCAGGGTGATGACGCCGTTGGTCACCGGGTGGTCGAAATCGACCTGCAGCCATTGACCGACCGCGGCTTGCAGTGCATTGGACACCCACGCGGTCGCCGGGTCGCCGTCGACGGCCGCGGCTGGCGACGTGGCGGGCGCGACATCGGGCAGCGCGGTGGCGTCCGACGACGAACTCGACGCGGTGACCCGGCCACCGGTCCAACCGCCGAACACCGTGTCGGCACCCGGAACCGGATAGTCGGGCACCCGGTTGTAGGTGTGCCGAGCGTCGCCCGGCGCGCGGATCGCTGACGAGTGCAGGTCCACCCGGCCATAGTCGGTCTCCCGCGCCAACGGGGTGTCGGTGACGGTGACGAGGGGCGCCGGCAGGCCGGCGCCCCGGGCGTCGGCACTCATCAGCACCGGACCCAGCGGCGAGTTGTTTAGCAGACGCCGGCGTTCGTCGAGGCGCAGCAGCACCTCCGGGCCGCCGTCGATGCGGGCCAGTCGGTCAATGTCGGCGAAGTACGGCGCTGCCGGATTACCGGCAGCGGTGGTGACCCGGTAGATCTCGACCGCGGGATACGGCGGCCGCAACCCACTGTCGGTGACGAAACCCGACACGACCCCGGCGCCGACCTGCGCCCCGAATTGCGCCACCTTCTGCAGCCGCGGCGACCCGGCGATGGCGCGGTGAACCAGAATCGGGCGTGCGGAACGCGACGTTTCAGGGTCCAGATCGTTGCGCACTACCACATACGAAATGCCTTGGCGGGAAAGGGTATCGGCTAGCCCCGCCGACGGCCGGCCAGCGGCGAACAGACGCTGCACCGAGTCCAGCGCCCGGATGGTTTGGGGCGGGGTCAACGGGATGGAGTCACGCACGCCCCACGGGCTGCTGCCGAGGACCTGCAGCGGCTCGTCGTGACTGGTCCCCCAGACCTGGGTGGCGAAGGGGGCGCCGGGAACCACCAGCACCCGTCCGGGCATCGGCGCGCCAGTGTTGTGCTCGGCGAGCCAGGCGGCGGCATCGCGCCAGTATTGAGGTATCGCACGGAAGGTGCCCGGCGGCGTGAGCCGGCCGGTCCAGGCCAGCGAGGTGCTGACCATCAGTGCGACCATCACCACGATTCCGACCGCAACCCGCTTGTCGCGTTCGGGATGGGCGAATGCGGCTACCCAGTCGCGGACCGGCGCGCTGCCGGGCAGCGGTATCCGGCCCAGCAGCTGCGCCAGGCCCAGCACGAGCGGGATCCGGATCAGCGATTCCAGCTTGTGCACGTTGCGCAGCGGTGCGCCGCCGGCATCAAGAAAAGCCTGCACGTGGTGGGCCAGCGGCGAACCCAGTCCACCGGAGTAGCCGGCTGCCAGCAGCACCACGCCGCTCAGCAGCATCGTCACCAGCCGCCCGCTTGCGGGCGCGCCGCGGCCGGCCAACCCAGCCAGGCCCGCCAGGCCACCGGCCGCGACCAGGCAGGTGGCCAAGATGGCCACCGAGCCGGTGACGAGCGGCGCGCCCGCGGTCGCGTTGGGCGCCACGAATGGAGTCCAGCTGGCCGTACCGCGCAGCACCTCGACCAGCGACGACCACTGGGTGGTCACGCCTGAGGACTCGATGAAGTCCAGGAACGGCGGGCTGATCCGGGCCAGCAGAATCAGCGCTACCAGCCACCACAGCATCGCCAACGCCAGTGCCAGCAGCCACCACCGGGTGTACCGCCACCACACCCGGCAGGGGCGATGACACGCCCACCAGACGACGGCGGGCAAGCAACCCGCCAACGTGGCGATCGCGTTTACTGCGCCCATCAGTGCGACCGCCAGCCCGGCCTGTCCGGCCAGCCGGCGCACCGACCTGCCGGGTTCGGCCCGCAGCGCCACAATGGTCGGCAGCAGCACCCACGGCGCCAACATGATCGGCAGGGTTTCCGAGGAGATCGACCCGACCGTGGTCAACACCCGCGGCGACAGCGCAAACGCCGCGGCGGCGATGACCCGTGACGTCGGACTGCCGATCGTCAGCACTTCAGCGACCCGCAACAACCCCCAAAACCCGGCGGTGAGCAGCAAGGCCCACCACAGCCGCTGGGTGATCCAACCCGGCAGCCCGAGCAGATGCCCGGCCAGGAAGAACGTGCCGTGCGGAAACAGGTAGCCATAGGCCTGGTTTTGCGCTTGGCCGAACGGCAGTTCGCTGTTCCACAGGTTGGTCGCTCGGGCGAGAAAGCGCAGCGGGTTGGCGGTCAGGTCGAGTTTGGTGTCGGGCGAAATCTGTCCCGGCGACTGGGCGAAGCTTAACCCCAGTGCAATTGCTCCAACCACCCACAACCATGACCGTGATAGCCGCGCCGCTGGGAGCCGCGAACCCTGCGCCGGGTCGGCCGCGACGGGCGTGCCCACACCAGATCCGGATTGCCCGGCGCTTCCCCCGGGCCGCGCCGGCCCGCATCGCCAAGTCAGGTGCGGTTGCCGTACTCGACCCGGTTGAGCACCGACGACTGCGGATCGCCACCGGGCAGCGGAGGTTTTGTGTCCTGTTGCACCATCAGTGTGATGCCGAAGATTGCGGCCGCACCAAGCAACAGACCGACCACGACGCTGGCCGCTGCGGGTGCGACGAACCGGTTCATCGGTGGCTCCTCGAAAATGCGATCGTGGGTTGCCGCCAACCTAGCAGAAACGCAACTGGCGGCCCGCGGCGTGGTTTTCGGCACCAGGTGGCCCACGTCCGCTGCGGGTCGTCGACGTGACAGCATGGGCTGGTGTTTGTCGTCCGCATGGTCGCCGTGCTGGCCGCTGCGTCGATTCTGGTGACGGCATGCGGCCGCAGTGCCGAGCACCCACCCAGGTCTCCGCGGCCCGGTGCGGGCGCCCCAGCCAAGCCGGTCCCTCCGGCATGCGGTGACGGGACTGCGATGTTGGCGGCGATGTCGACCCGTGACAAGCTTGCGCAGCTGCTGATGGTCGGCGTGCGCAATGCCGGTGATGCCAAGGCCGTCGTCGCCAACCACCACGTCGGCGGAATCTTCGTCGGCAGCTGGACGGACCTGTCGATGTTGACCGACGGCTCGCTGACCGCTATCGCGCGCAGCGCGGCCCCGTTGCCGCTGGCCGTGGGTGTCGACGAGGAAGGCGGCCGGGTGTCGCGGCTGTCCCCCCCTGATTGGGGCCGCTCCGCCGGCCCGGGTGCTGGCGCAGACGAAAACCCCCGACGAGGTGTACACCGTGGCCGTGGACCGGGGCCGCAAGATGCGCACTCTGGGCATCACCATCGACTTCGCCCCGGTGGTCGACGTCAGCGACGCCCCGGCCGACACGGTCATCGGCGACCGATCGTTCGGGTCCGATCCGGCCGTCGTCACCGCCTACGCCGGCGCCTACGCGCGCGGCCTGCGAGACGCCGGGTTGCTGCCGGTGCTCAAGCATTTTCCGGGGCACGGGCATGGTTCCGGTGACTCGCACACCGGCGCCGTCACCACCCCGCCGCTGAGCGAGCTGCAACGCGACGACCTGGTGCCGTATCGGACGCTGGTCACCGCGGGCCCGGTCGGGGTCATGATCGGCCACATGCAGGTTCCCGGGCTGACCGGTGACCAGCCGGCGAGCCTGAGCCCGGCCGCGGTGCAGTTGCTGCGCACCGGTTCCGGCTACGGTGCTCCGCCGTTCGACGGCCCGGTATTCAGCGACGACCTGTCCAGCATGGCCGCGATCTCCGACCGTTTCGGCGTGGCGGAGGCGGTGTTGCGCACCCTGCAAGCGGGCACCGACACCGCGCTGTGGGTCACTACCGATGAGGTGCCCGCGGTACTGGACCGGCTGGAAAAAGCGCTGGCCGCGGGGGAGTTGACCATGCCCGCGGTCGACAAATCGGTGTTGCGAATGGCCGAGGTGAAGGGACCCAATCCGGCGTGTGGCCGGTAGCGCATGTGGGCGAGAAGCTTGGTGCTTACCCTGGAGTCATATGCGCCGCAATTAGCCAGATCACGAAGGACAGTGCATGGCCGGTGGTACCAAACGCTTGCCGCGTGCTGTCCGCGAGCAACAGATGCTCGATGCTGCCGTCCAGATGTTCTCGGTCAACGGCTACCACGAGACCTCGATGGACGCGATCGCTGCCAAGGCCGAGATCTCCAAGCCGATGCTTTACCTGTACTACGGGTCCAAGGAGGAGCTTTTCGGCGCCTGCCTGAACCGCGAGCTGACGCGGTTCATCGACGGTGTGCGCGAAGAGATCGACCCGGAGCAGAGCCCGAAGGACTTGCTGCGCAACACTATTGTGTCGTTCCTGCGCTACATCGACGCCAACCGGGCGTCGTGGATCGTCATGTACACCCAGGCCACCAGCTCGCAGGCATTCGCCCAGACCGTGCGCGAGGGCCGCGAGCGGATCATCGAATTGGTCGCCGACCTGCTGCGGGCGGGCACTCGCAACCCTGACCCCGATACCGACTTCGAGATGATGGCCGTGGCGCTGGTCGGGGCCGGTGAGGCCGTGGCCACCCGGCTCAGCACCGGGGACACCGACGTCGAGGAAGCCGCCGAACTGATGATCAACCTGTTCTGGCGTGGCCTCAAGGGTGGGCCGACCGACCGGGACGGCGACACCGCGTCTAAGCTTGCCGCCGGCTCCGGTTAGAGCGGGCGGACGGTGCCGGTGAGATACGGGTAGCGCTTGGTGAGGTTGCGCAGCGCAAGCTCCCAGCCGTCGTCGACGCGGTCGACGAACAGGCCTGCCCGGGCGGGCAGCACCATCGGTTTGCCGAACCGCACCGAATAGCTCAAAGCGTCTGGAAGGCGGCCCTCGATGTTCGCCAATGCCGCTGCGGCACTGAACATTCCGTGGGCTATGACGGTTGGAAAGCCAAACAGCTTGGCAGCGATCGGGTTGGTGTGAATCGGATTGTGATCGCCGCCGACCGCCGCATAGCGGCGAATCTGTCTGGGGGTTATGCGCAGCACCGCATTTGGGGGCGGCAGCTTCGGCTGCTTCTGCGGCGGCGGTTTGGGCTCGTCGGACAAACTCGTGCGCTGCTGATGCAGGAAGGTTGTCACTTGATGCCACGCGGTTTCGGTGCCGACGCTGACGTCGGTCACCAGGTCGACCAGCAAACCCTTGCGGTGTTCGCGCAGGTTCTCGGCATGCACCTTGACGCCGACGCTGTCGGTCACCGCGATCGGCCGGTATTGGGTGATGTGATTTTCGGTGTGGATGGCTCCTATTGCGGCAAAAGGAAAGTCGAACGACGTCACCAGGGACATCACTGCGGGGAAGGCCAATACGAACGGATAGGTCAGCGGCACCGTGTCGCCATAGCGTAAGCCGGTGACTGCGGCGTAGGCAGCAACATGTGCGCGGTCGATCCGCACATCGTTGACGCTGATTGTTCGGTCGGGCAGTCGGTCGTCGCGGGGGACCAGCGGCAGCGCTCCCGCCGCTGCGCGCAGCATGTTTTTAAGCCCACTGGGTTGGGTCATCGTGGCTCCGTCCACTTTCCGGCTGATCCTTGGCTCATTGCCCTCCGCGTCGTCGCCGGACTCAGGCACCCATCAATGCTTGGCCACAGACGCGAATGACGTTGCCGGTTACGGCATTTGACGCCGGGTTGGCGAAATAGGCGATGGTTTCGGCGACGTCGACCGGCTGTCCACCCTGCAGCAGCGAATTCAGGCGCCGGCCCACCTCGCGGGTGGCCAGTGGGATCGCCGCGGTCATCTGCGTTTCGATGAATCCTGGCGCGACGGCGTTGATCGTGATGCCCTTCTCGGCGAGCGTCGGCGCCAGCGCTTGGGTGATGCCGATCATGCCGGCCTTGCTGGTGGCGTAATTCGTCTGCCCGCGGTTGCCGGCAATACCGGCCACCGAGGACAGACCGATCACCCGACCGCCCTCACCGATACAGCCGTTGTCCACCAGCCCCTCGGTAAGACGAAGCGGCGCAAGCAAATTCACGGCTATAACCGCGTCCCAACGGTCGCCGTCCATGTTGACCAGCAGCTTGTCGCGGGTGATGCCGGCATTGTTGACCAGAATGTCGGTCCGCCCGTTGTGATGGTCGCGTAGATGCTGGGTGATCTGGTCGACGGCATCGGCGGCGGTGACGTCGAGGGTGAGCGCCGTGCCCCCCACCCGGCTCGCGGTCTCGGTGAGCGCGTCGGCCGCGGCGTCGACGTCGATCGCGACCACCCGGGCCCCGTCGCGGGCCAACACCTCGGCGATCGTCGCGCCGATGCCACGGGCAGCGCCGGTCACCACCGCGACTTTGCCGTCGAGCGGACGGTCCCAGTCGGCCGGGGGCGTGGCATCGGTTGCTCCGACGTGAAACACTTGGCCGTCAACGTATGCCGATTTGGCCGACAAGATGAACCGCATCGTCGATTCCAGGCCGGTAGCCGCCGGTTTGGCCTCGGGAGAAAGATAGACCAACTGAACGGTGGCCCCCCGCCGTAGCTCCTTACCCAGCGAGCGGGTGAAACCCTCCAGCGCACGCTGCGCGATCCGCTCGTCGGTGCTGGCGATGGCCTCAGGAGTGGTGCCGACGACGACGACGCGGCCGCAGGCGCTCAGGTTACGCAACAGCGGGGCGAAAAACTCGTGCAGCCCCTTCAACCCGGCCGGCGCGGTGATCCCGGTGGCGTCGAAAACGAGCCCGCCGAACGAGTCGGCCCAACGACCGCCGAGGTTGGCACCCACCACCTCGTAGTCTCTGTCCAGTGCGCTGCGCAGCGGCTCGACCACCCGGCCTTGCCCACCGATCAGCAAAGACCCCTCCAGCGGCGGATCGCCTACCCGGTAGCGACGCAGCGGCGGCGGTTGTGGAATTCCGAGCTGCTTGGCCAGAAACGACCCGGGACCAGAGTTGACGACCTGGGAGAATAGGTCGGATGAAAGTTTAGGGGCCACTGAGCTGCCTTCCGTTGTGGACGTATCTCGTAACCAACGACGAACTTACTCCAGAGTAAGAACGGCGGGTAGTATGGCCCTCATCGGCGGACCAATCCCCAATTGATGACACGGAGACGAACGTGGCCCCTGCAAGCACTTCGACAAGTTCTCAGACGACTAACCAGCCTGCCAACAAAAGTATGCCGTCACGGCGGCGCGTTGCCGTGCTCGGTGGCAATCGTATTCCGTTCGCACGGTCCGACGGCGCGTACGCCGACGCGTCGAACCAAGACATGTTCACTGCCGCGCTGAGCGGGCTGGTGGATCGTTTTGATCTCGCCGGTGAACAACTCGGCGCGGTGATCGGCGGCGCGGTGCTCAAGCACAGTCGCGACTTCAACCTGATGCGGGAATGCGTACTGGGATCGGCTCTCTCGCCGCACACGCCGGCCATCGACATGCAGCAGGCCTGCGGGACCGGGCTGCAGGCTGCGATCGCCGCGGCCGATGGCATCGCCGCCGGCCGCTACGAGGTGGCCGCCGCGGGCGGCGTCGACACCACGTCGGATCCGCCGATCGGCTTGGGCGACAACCTGCGTCGCACACTGCTGAAGCTGCGCCGGTCCAAGTCCAACCTCGAGCGGCTCCGGCTGGTGGGCACGCTGCCCGCGACCGTCGGTGTGGAGATTCCGGTGAACGCCGAACCCCGCACCGGGTTGTCGATGGGTGAACACCAGGCCATCACCACCAAGCAGATGGGCATCAAACGGGTCGACCAAGACGAACTCGCCGTCGCCAGCCACCGCAACATGGCCGCCGCTTACGACCGCGGCTTCTTCGACGACCTCGTCACCCCGTTTTTGGGGCTGTACCGCGACGACAACATGCGCCCCGACGCATCGCTGGAGAAGCTGGCCCAGCTCAAGCCGGTGTTCGGGGTGAAGTCCGGCGATGCGACGATGACGGCGGGCAATTCCACGCCGCTGACCGACGGTGCCTCGGTCACGCTGCTTGCCAGCGAGGAGTGGGCCGCCCAGCATTCCTTGACCCCGCTGGCCTATTTCGTCGATGCCGAGACCGCCGCCGTGGACTACGTCAGCGGCAACGACGGACTGCTGATGGCACCCACCTACGCCATCCCCCGGCTGCTGGCGCGGAACGGACTGAGCCTGCAGGACTTCGACTTCTACGAGTTCCACGAGGCGTTCGCGTCGGTGGTGCTGGCGCATTTGCAAGCGCTGGAGTCCGAGGAGTACTGCAAGCAGCGGCTGGGCTTGGACGCGGCGCTGGGATCCATCGACCGGTCCAAGCTCAACGTCAATGGTTCCTCACTGGCGGCCGGTCACCCGTTCGCCGCCACCGGCGGGCGTATCCTCGCGCAGACCGCCAAGCTGCTGGCGGAAAAGAAGGCCGAGCGGAGGGGAGCAGCCGACACGCCGCTGCGCGCGCTGATTTCGATCTGCGCGGCCGGTGGTCAGGGCGTGGCCGCCATTTTGGAGGCTTGAACTACCGGGCGCCGAATTTCGTGGGGACGTTTAGTAACGCCTGGCCGCGGGTATGCGAAATACGGATAGCTCCGTGTTGTCGTCCGACCCCCGACCCGATGGCAACGCGGGGCATCCCTGGGTAAAGAGGCCGCCGCTGGACTGAGGGGATCCAGCGGCGGCCTCTGCAGGTCATCGCCGTCTTTGTCTGCCAGGCTTAGAACGCCGCTTCGTCGAGCTCCATGACCTCGGTGTCGATCGACTCGATCACCTGACGGGTGCTGCTGAGCAGCGGCAGGAAGTTCTTCGCGAAGAACGATGCCACCGCGATCTTGCCCTGGTAGAAGGCCCGGTCGGCGTCGCTGGCGCCGCGGTCGAGGGCCGCCATGGCCACGGCGGCCTGACGCTGCAGCAGCCAGCCGATCAGCAGATCGCCGACAGCCATCAGGAACCGCACCGAACCCAGGCCCACCTTGTAGACGCTGGAGATGTCCTCCTGGGCGGCCATCAGGTAGCCGGTCAGCGCGGCGGCCATGGCCTGCACATCGGCCAACGCGGTGGCCAACAGCTCGCGTTCGGCCTTCAGCCGGCCATTGCCGGACTCGTTCTTGACGAACTCCTCGATCTGGCTGGCCACGTAGGCCAGCGCCACACCCTTGTCGCGGACGATCTTGCGGAAGAAGAAGTCCTGCGCCTGGATGGCCGTGGTGCCCTCATAGAGCGAGTCGATCTTCGAGTCGCGGATGTACTGCTCGATCGGGTAGTCCTGCAGGAAGCCGGAGCCGCCCAGCGTTTGCAGGCTCTCGGTGAGCTTGGCGTACGCCTGCTCAGAGCCGACGCCCTTGACCACCGGCAGCAGCAGGTCATTGACCTTGACGGCCAGCTCGGCGTCCACACCGTGCACGGCCTTCGCCACCGCGGCGTCCTGGTAGGTCGCCGCGTAGGTGTAGAGCGCGCGCAGGCCTTCGGCGTAGGCCTTCTGGGTCATCAGCGACCGGCGCACATCCGGGTGGTGGGTGATCGTCACTCGCGGTGCGGTTTTGTCGGTCATCTGGGTCATGTCGGCACCCTGCACGCGCGACTTGGCGTATTCCAGCGCGTTCAGATAGCCGGTGGACAGCGTCGCGATGGCTTTGGTGCCCACCATCATCCGCGCCTGCTCGATGACGTCGAACATCTGCGCGATGCCGTTGTGCACCTCGCCGACTAGCCAGCCCTTAGCCGGCACGCCGTGCTGGCCGAATGCCAGCTCGCAGGTGGCCGACACCTTCAGGCCCATCTTGTGCTCGACGTTGGTGACGAACACGCCGTTGCGCTCACCCGGCTCACCGGTTTCCGGGTCGAACAGGAACTTGGGGACGAAGAACAGCGACAGGCCCTTGGTGCCCGGGCCGGCGCCTTCCGGGCGGGCCAGCACCAGGTGGAAGATGTTCTCGAACAGGTCACCGGAATCGGCCGACGTGATGAACCGCTTTACGCCGTCGATGTGCCAGGATCCGTCGTCCTGCTTGATCGCCTTGGTACGGGCCGCACCCACGTCGGAACCGGCGTCCGGCTCCGTCAAGACCATCGTGGCGCCCCAGTTGCGCTCGGCGGCCAGCACGGCCCACTTCTTTTGCTCTTCGGTGCCGAGCTTGTAGAGGATGTTGGCGAATCCGGCGCCGCCGCCGTACATCCACACCGCCGGGTTGGCGCCGAGGATGTGCTCATGCAGCGCCCAGACCAGTGCTTTGGGCATGGGCGTGCCACCGAGAGCCTCTTCGATACCGATCTTGTCCCAACCAGCTTCCAGCGTCGCCTGCACCGACTTCTTGAACCGCTCGGGCAGCGTCACGGAGTGGGTTTCCGGGTCGAAAACCGGCGGGTTACGGTCGCCTTCGGCGAATGACTCCGCGATCGGGCCCTCCGCCAGCCGGCTCATCTCCGCCAGCATCTCGCGGGCAGTGTCCACGTCCAGGTCGCTGTAGGGGCCTGCGCCGAATACCTTGTCGACGCCGAAGACCTCGAACAGGTTGAACTCCTGGTCGCGGACATTGCTCTTGTAGTGGCTCACGTTTCCTCCTCGATGAGAACGCCACTTCGCGGTTGGGTACTAGGACTAAGTTACCCACCGGTAACAGGGCCAACTTAACGGGTCAGTAACTTCAACGCAAGCCAATGTGAGCTACATTCCA
Organism: Mycobacterium heckeshornense; assembly: GCF_016592155.1. Lineage (NCBI taxonomy): Bacteria > Bacillati > Actinomycetota > Actinomycetes > Mycobacteriales > Mycobacteriaceae > Mycobacterium > Mycobacterium heckeshornense. The sequence goes on along the minus strand of NZ_AP024237.1, from coordinate 4,679,593 downwards.
ATGGCTAATTAACCAACCGGTTGGGCAGAGCCGGATTGTGGCCCGGGTATGCCCCTTGAGCTGCGCAAACGATCAGCCCAACGCCGGTGTGTCAAGCGCCACAGCCCGCCTTGTGATGCGTCTCGGCGACGTCTCGGCGTGTCGTGCAATCCCGCAGTGTGCGCCCTTACCAGGCCGGACGAGGTTGGCGCGCCCGCGCGATCGCGGCAGCCCGTCGGGACCGCGGGCATGCGCCGTTACGGCCGTCGGCTAAGCGCTTCGTGCTTTGATGGCCGCTCGGCACACTAGCGGCGAAACAGCTTGTTGCCCAGCCACACCACCGGGTCGTAGCGACGGCCGGCGACGCGCTCTTTCATCGGGATGATCGCGTTGTCGGTGATCTTGATCCCCTCGGGGCATACCTCGGTGCAGCATTTGGTGATATTGCAGAAGCCGAGACCGGCCTCGTCCTGGGCGAGGTCTCGCCGGTCCGCCGTGTCGAGCGGATGCATCTCCAGTTCGGCGATGCGGATGAAGAACCGAGGACCCGCGAACGCTTCCTTGTTCTCCTCGTGGTCACGGATCACGTGGCAGACGTTTTGGCACAGGAAGCATTCGATGCACTTGCGAAACTCCTGTGAGCGCTGCACGTCGACCTGCGCCATCCGGTACTCACCGGGTTGCAGATCCTTGGGCGGCGTGAAGGACGGGATCTCGCGGGCCTTTTCGTAGTTGAACGACACATCGGTGACCAAATCACGAATAACCGGGAACGTCCGCAGCGGTGTGACCGTGACCGCCTCGTCCTCGGCGAACGTCGACATCCGGGTCATGCACATCAACCGCGGTCTGCCATTGATCTCCGCCGAACACGACCCGCACTTGCCCGCTTTGCAGTTCCACCGCACCGCGAGGTCGGGTGTCTGAGTCTGTTGCAGACGGTGGATGACGTCGAGCACCACCTCACCCTCGTTGACCTCGACGGTGAAGTCCTGCAGCGCGCCGTTGGCGTCGTCGCCGCGCCACACCCGCAAGCGTGCGTTGTAACTCATTTACTTCTCCGTCCTGGGTGGGCTGCCAGCTCTTCCTCGGTGTAGTACTTCTCCAGTTCGGAGAGCTCGAAGAGCTCCAGCAGGTCGGGCCGCATCGGCGGTTGCTCCTCGCGGGTGACATCGACGTGGGGCAGGTTTACGTCGTCGCCCTGCGTGCGGCACACCAGCAAGACTTTGCGCCAGTTGGCGTCCATGGCGGGATGGTCGTCACGGGTGTGCCCGCCGCGGCTCTCGGTGCGCTGTAAAGCCGCCTTGGCCACGCATTCGCTGACCAGCAGCATGTTGCGCAGGTCGATGGCCAGATGCCAGCCCGGGTTGTATTGCCGATGCCCTTCGACCTGCAGGTTGGCGAATCGGGCCCGCAGCTCCTCCAGCCGGCCGAGCGCCTGCGTGATCTCCTCGCCGGTGCGGATGATGCCGACCAGCTCGTTCATGCAGTCCTGCAGATCAATCTGCAGCTTGTACGGATTTTCCGCCGGTGAGCCATCTTTCGGCCCTTCGAACGGCGACAGCGCAAGCTTGGCGGCAGCCTCCACGGCCTGCTCGGAGACCTGCGGCCGGCTGCGCAGGGCGCGCACATAGTCGGCGGCGCCCAGGCCGGCGCGCCGGCCGAACACCAGCAGGTCCGACAGCGAATTGCCGCCCAGCCGGTTGGAGCCGTGCATCCCACCGGAGCACTCGCCGGCGGCGAACAGCCCGGGCACGATGGCCGCACCGGTGTCCGGGTCGACCTCGACGCCGCCCATTACGTAGTGACAGGTCGGCCCGACTTCCATCGGCTCCTTGGTGATATCGACCCCGGCCAGCTCCATGAACTGGTGATACATCGACGGCAGTCGCCGCTTGATCTCCGCCGGGGTCAGCCGCGATGCGATATCGAGGTAGACCCCGCCGTGGGGCGAGCCGCGGCCGGCTTTGACTTCGGCGTTGATTGCGCGCGCGACTTCGTCACGAGGCAGCAGGTCGGGGGTGCGACGCGCCGAGTCGTTGTCTTTGAGCCACTGGTCGGCCTCTTGCTCGGTCTCGGCGTACTGTCCTTTGAACACCGCCGGGATGTAGTCGAACATGAACCGCTTACCGTCGGCGTTCTTCAGCACGCCGCCGTCGCCGCGAACACCTTCGGTAACGAGAATTCCTTTGACGCTGGGCGGCCACACCATGCCGGTCGGGTGAAATTGGACGAACTCCATGTTGATCAGCGTCGCCCCGGCCCGCAGCGCCAGGGCATGCCCGTCGCCGGTGTACTCCCAGGAGTTCGATGTCACCTTGAACGACTTGCCGATCCCCCCGGTGGCCAGCACGACCGCCGGGGCCTCGAACAAGACGAACCGGCCGGTCTCGCGCCAGTACCCGAACGCGCCGGCGATGCGGTCCCCGTCCTTGAGCAACTCGGTGATCGTGCACTCGGCGAACACCTTGATCCGCGCCTCATAGTCACCGAGTTCGGCATGGTCCTCCTGCTGCAGGGAGACGATCTTCTGCTGCAGCGTTCGGATCAGCTCGAGACCGGTGCGGTCACCCACGTGGGCCAGCCGCGCATAGGTGTGTCCGCCGAAGTTGCGTTGGCTGATCCGGCCGTCCTTGGTGCGGTCGAACAGCGCGCCGTAGGTCTCCAGCTCCCAGATCCGGTCCGGGGCTTCCTTGGCGTGCAGCTCGGCCATCCGCCAGTTGTTCAGGAACTTCCCGCCGCGCATGGTGTCGCCGAAGTGCGTCTGCCAGTTATCTTTCGGGTTGGCGTTACCCATTGCCGCCGCAGCACCGCCCTCGGCCATGACGGTATGCGCCTTGCCGAACAACGACTTACACACCACCGCGACCTTAAGGCCGCGTTCTCGCGCCTCGATCACAGCGCGCAGCCCGGCGCCGCCGGCACCGATCACGACGACGTCGTAGGAGTGCCGTTCGACCTCAGCCATGAAAACCCTCGCTCAACTAAACCTGATAGTTCTTGTCAGCCAATGAATCTCAAGTCGTGAATCCAGCCGCTAGCCACCAGGGCGACGTAGCCGTCGGTGAGCATCAGGGTGCCCAACGTGATCCACGCCCACTGCATGTGCTTGGTGTTGATCAAGCTGACCTGTGTCCAGAGCCAGTAGCGCACCGGATGCTTCGAGAAATGCTTGAGCCGGCCGCCGGTGACATGCCGGCAGGAGTGACAGGACAAGGTGTAGATCCACAGCAGGATCACATTGACCGTAAGGATGACGTTGCCCAGTCCAATGCCGAAACCGCTCGGCGAATGGAATGACTTGACGACGTCGTAGGTGTTGACGAGCGAAACGATGCACGCTACATAGAAGAAGTAGCGGTGCACGTTTTGCAGTATGAGTGGAAGCTGTGTCTCGCCGGTGTATACCGAATGTGGTTCTGCCACAGCGCATGCCGGCGGAGACTGCCACACCGTACGGTAGTACGCCTTACGATAGTAGTAACACGTCAACCGGAACGCCAGCAGGAACGGCAGCGATAGGAACGCCATCGGGATGAACCATGGCAGTTCACCGACCCAGGTGCCGAAGTGCCGGGCTCCTTCTACGCACGACGCGCTTACGCACGGCGAGTAGAACGGCGTCAGGTAGTGGTAGTCCTCGACGTAATAGGCACTGCCCCAGAACGCCCGGATCGTCGCGTAGATGACAAACGCCGACAAGCCCAGGTCTGTCCAAAGGATTGGCAGCCACCACCGGTCGGTGCGTAGGGTGCGCCGGTCTAACTGGGCCCGGGCAGGTGAGAAGACGCCGGTGGCAGGACGGTTCGCCGTGGGTGCGCTCATCTGGTGATCCTCTTCTGGTTGCCTCGTCGGAGCGTACTCAGAAGTGATCAACCGCTGTCGCGGGGGGTCGGTCAGGACCTGCTGCTGTGACCGCCGACACCCTCGTCGTCAGCATCTCGCCACAACCCGGTGTCGTAGTCGGCGTCGGGAGCTTCTCACCCGAGTCCTGCCCTGTGCGCCAGAGCTAATTCAGTCGCGTCGATATCGAGTAACTCGATGGCAGCTGGGATCCGGTCTGCGTCGATGACGGCGCCGATCAGATCATGAAGCTCGGCCAGTTCAGGAGTGCCGGACAACAGATCTCCCATGGCTGACGTGTCACGGATCACAGTACGACACCGAATACTATCCAGCGCGCAGGGCCCGCGTGAGATGAGTCACCGCGCCGGAGAAGCCCTGGAGGTCGGGCGCTGGTCCCCAACGCATCCGGCCGCCGTCGGCCGGATAGGTTGCGGCGCTTGGCAGCTGCGTCAGCTGTGCGTATCCACCAGACGCGCCAGGGCCCCCGGCCCACGGGGGCCCTGGCGTCGGCTCGCGCAAGGTTATTGCTTGGTAATCGCGATGCGCTTGGCCTGGCTTCCGGCGTAGGCGCCGGTAACCCGAACCGTCAGCACGCCAGCGTCATACGACGCCGAGACGGCCTCGCTCGTGACATGCGCCGGCAGCTGGAACGATCGCCGGAACGACCCGTAGCGGACTTCGCGCAGCACTCGGCCGTTCTTTTCCTCGGCACGCTCGTCGCGACGCTGTCCGTGGATCACCAGGCGATCCTGCCGGAGCTCGACCTCGACGTCCTTGTCCACGTCGACGCCGGGAAGCTCCACACGGATAACCGCGTCGTCGCCGTCCTTGACGATCTCGGCGGCCGGAGTGAATTCACCGGTCGACGGCCGCAGCCAATCGGTCGTGGCCGCGGGCCCGAAGAAGTCGCGCAGCCAACGGTCGGTGTCCCAGATGGGTCGTGACCACAGCGTCAGGTTGCTCATCGAATGTCTCCTCATGTGATCTTGATCTCGGCCGGTGTCCACCGGCCCGCCATGCCGTACAACATGAGTCGACTACGCTAAAGTTCCACCTGCGTGTTCGCTTGCGGCGAACCACGACGCCGGCAGCCGCGTCCAACCCCGTGTGAACGGTTTCAACATCACGTGACCAGGCGAGTGAGGGCACCGTCATGTCGGTGTCACATTAGGCGACATTGCGGCAATATCGCCTTCCTAGCCTCGGATCCATGGCTGCAGTGGCACACCCGCCGGCGACCCGCGACGTCGTCGTAGTCGGGCACGGCATGGTGGGCCACCGTCTCGTCGAAGCGCTGCGTGCACGTGACGGCGAGGGGCGCTGGCGGATCACCGTGCTGGCCGAGGAGTCCGACGCGGCCTACGACCGGGTCGGGCTGACCGGCTACACCGAGCACTGGGACCGGGGCCTGCTGGCGCTGCCGGGCAACGATTACACCGGCGACCAGCGCGTCCGGTTGCTGCTACGCAGCCGCGTGGCGGAGATCGACCGTGCCACCAAATCGGTGCTGACCGCCGACGGCCGGCGGTACCGATATGACGTACTGGTGCTGGCCACCGGGTCGTATCCGTTCGTGCCGCCGGTGCCGGGCCACGACCTGCCGCTCTGCCACGTCTACCGCACCCTCGACGACCTTGACGCCATCCGAGCCGACGCCCAGCGTGCGCTGCAGGCAGGTCACGCCCGTGCCGGTGTGGTGATCGGCGGCGGCTTGCTGGGGCTCGAGGCCGCCAACGCGCTGCGCCAGTTCGGGCTGCACACCCACGTCGTCGAGATGATGCCGCGACTGATGGCCCAGCAGGTCGACGAGGCCGGCGGCGCCCTGCTGGCCCGGATGATCACCGAGCTGGGGATCGCGGTGCATCTCGAGGCGAAAACCGAGTCAATTGAACCCATGACGCACTCCGACGGTTCGACGTCGGTGCGGGTGCGGCTGTCCGACGGAGAGACCATCGAGGCCGGGGTAGTGATTTTCGCTGCCGGTATCCGGCCCCGTGACGAGCTGGCCGCCGCCGCGGGGCTAGCGATCGCCGACCGCGGCGGCGTGCTCACCGACTTATCCTGCCGGACAAGCGATCCCGATATCTACGCGGTCGGCGAGGTGGCTGCGATCGAAGGCCGTTGCTACGGCTTGGTGGGGCCCGGCTACACCAGCGCTGAGGTCGTGGTGGATCAGCTGCTCGGCGGAGCAGCCGAGTTCGGGGAAGCTGACATGTCCACCAAGCTCAAACTGCTCGGCGTCGACGTTGCCAGCTTCGGTGACGCGATGGCCACCACGCCGAACTGCTTAGAGGTCGTGGTCAACGACGCGGTGAATCAGACCTACGCCAAGCTGGTGCTCTCCGACGATGCCAAGACGCTCCTCGGCGGCATCCTGGTGGGGGATGCGTCCGCCTACGGCGTACTGCGGCCCATGGTCGGTTCCGAGCTGCCGGGCGACCCGTTGGCGTTGATTGCACCCGCCCAAAGTGGCGGTGCAGCAGGGAATTTGGGAGTCAGCGCGCTGCCCGACGGCGCCCAGATCTGCTCTTGCAACAATGTCACCAAAGGTGATTTGACCGCGGCCATTGCCAACGGTTGTGCTGACGTGGCTGCGCTCAAATCGTGTACTTCAGCCGGCACCTCGTGCGGTTCCTGCGTGCCGATGCTCAAGCAACTGCTGCAAGCCGAGGGTGTCCAACAGTCCAAGGCGCTGTGCGAACACTTCAGCCAATCGCGTCAAGAACTATTCGAGATCATCATGGCCACCGGCATTCGCACCTTTTCCGGTCTGCTGGATCGTTTCGGCACCGGAAAGGGTTGCGACATCTGCAAGCCAGCCGTTGCCTCGATCCTTGCGTCCACCGGCTCGGAGCACATCCTCGACGGCGAACAGGCGTCTCTGCAGGACTCCAATGATCACTTCTTGGCCAACATTCAGAGGAATGGCAGCTACTCGGTGGTGCCGCGGGTGCCAGGCGGCGATATCAAACCCGAGCATCTAATCCTTATCGGTCAGATAGCACAGGAATTCGGCCTCTACACCAAGATTACCGGCGGTCAGCGCATCGACATGTTCGGCGCGCGAGTCGACCAGCTACCGGCGATCTGGAAACGGCTTGTCGACGCCGGCATGGAATCAGGGCACGCGTACGGGAAAGCGGTGCGCACCGTGAAGAGTTGCGTCGGCAACGATTGGTGCCGCTATGGCCAACAGGATTCAGTGCAGCTGGCGATCGATTTGGAGCTGCGATATCGGGGGTTGCGTGCACCGCACAAGATCAAGATGGGCGTCTCGGGGTGTGCCCGCGAATGCGCCGAAGCGCGGGCCAAGGATGTTGGCGTCATCGCCACCGAAAAGGGCTGGAATCTCTATGTCGGCGGCAACGGCGGGTTTACCCCCAGGCACGCGCAGTTGCTGGCCAGTGACCTTGACGAACAGACGCTGATCCGCTACATCGACCGATTCCTGATGTTCTACATCCGTACCGCAGATCGGTTGCAACGCACCGCGTCGTGGATCGAATCACTTGAGGGTGGACTCGATCACGTGCGCGACGTGGTATGCAACGACTCACTCGGCCTGGCCGAGGAGTTCGAGGCGGCGATCGCACGGCATGTCGCGAACTACAAGTGCGAATGGAAAGGCGTGCTGGAGGACCCAGAGAAGCTTTCCCGGTTTGTTTCCTTCGTCAACGCGCCCGACGCCCCCGATCCCACTGTGACGTTCACCGAATACAACGGACGCAAAAGACCGGCGCCGCCCAACGACGGACAGGCTGATCCGGTGCTGATGGGTATGCCGCGAGTGCGGGCATAAAGGCCAAATGCAGGAGATCTCATGACGCTGCTTGATGACACCACCGAACTGTTATCCGTCTCTGTCGAAACCTGGACGGCCGCTTGCTCATACGACTACTTGATTCCCAACCGGGGGGTGGGAGTGCTCCTGGCGGACGGCTCTCAGGCGGCATTGTTCCGGCTAGACGACGGGTCGTTGCACGCGATCGGAAACATCGACCCGTTTTCCGGTGCGGCGGTGCTGTCACGCGGCATCGTCGGGGACCGAGCCGGTCGGCCCATGGTTCAATCACCCATCGGCAAGCAGGCATTCGCTCTCGATGACGGCCGCTGCTTCGACGATCCGGCGGTGGCGGTGCCGGTGTATCGGACCCGGCTGGTTAACGGAATGGTCGAGGTCGGCCGCTAGGTCCCTCACGCTGCCAGCGGCGCGCGAGCGCGGTGGAAGCGGTTGGCAATCAGCCTCGCCAGCCGCGGATGGGTGCCCAGCGGGTCGGCCACCACGTCCGCGCCGGAGTTTCGCAACTGGTGGGCAAATATGCCGTCGGCCAGCAGATAGCTAGCCACCGCGACCGGTCGGCCAGACCGACGTCGCGCGTTCGCGACCGCCTCGGCCACGGTGGGATTACCGGTGGCCGCGAACGCCAACTCCACCCGTGACCCGGTCAGCGCTGAGACCAGCGTCGCTGTGGTGTGCAGGTCGGTGCGAGCCACCGGATCGGATGTGCCGGCCGCAGCCAGGATTACCGAATCACCGGGACGCCAGCCAGCTTTGAGCAGCTGTTCGCCGACCAGCCGCGCGATCTGGTGGCTTGGCCCGAGCGCCGGGGTGACGGTGACGCGGGGATGTCCGCTGGCTGCCACGTGTGCGGGCAGGTCGGTGCGAACGTGATAGCCGCGGGACAGGAACGCCGGCACCACGGTGGTGGGCTGGTGAGCCACCGCGCCGCTGGAAAGCACTTCGCTTGGCGTGGGTCCTAGCACGTCGACGAATGCGACGTGCACCGTGCGATCCAGTAGCCGGCTGACGTTTTCGGCAAGGTCGCCGATCATAGCGAGGCCGGCCGGTCGGCGCGTGCCGTGAGCGACCAGGACGAGGTTCACGCCGCACCGGTTTGTTCGTCGATCGCCAACCGATAGCCACGCTTGACCACTGTAACGACGATTCCCTTGTCTCCTAAGGCAGCTCGCAGTCGCAGCACCGCGGTATCCACGGCATGGGTGTCGGTGCCGCTGCCTGGCAGCGCGCGCAGCAGATCGCTGCGGGAAACCACCGCGCCCGGACGTTGGGCCAGCGCACGCAGTATCGCCATTCCGGCCCGCGACAGTGGCCTGACTTCGCCGTCGACGACGACGCAGGTGCCGCGGATTTCGATCACATGGCCAGCGGCATGTACCGTGCGGGAACGCAGGAGCGGCAGCTCATCTGCGATGTGGCGAGCCAACGCGCCCAACCGCATCCGGTCCGGCGACGAGGTCGGAATTCCCAGCCGCGTAAGCGGTTGCGCGGTGACCGGCCCGACACACATCGCGCGCACGACGGTGCGCAGCGCGTCCAGGAACTGGCCTTGAACCCCTAGTTCCTCGGCACGCATCAAGGTCGCCGCGACCGCGGGCGCCGAGGTGAAGCTGACCGCGTCGACCTGGCGTTGGGTGATCTGGATGACCAGCTGGTCGAACTCGCCGCCGCGCGGCACCGGCCGCCACCGGTACACCCGTATCGGCACCACTTCGGCACCGGCGACCCGCAGCTCGTCAGCGAACTCCGGAAACGGGTCCCATTCGTCGGTGGCGCCGTGCAGTTGAAGAGCGATCCGGCGACCGCTAATGCCGGATTTGAGCAGAAACCGCAGAACATCGCGAGACGATTCGGATTCCGGTGACCATGCCTCGCGCAAGCCGGCTGCGCGTAGCGCACCGGTCGCTTTCGGGCCGCGGGCCACGACCTGCGCACTCGACAGCGCAGCGATCAGCTGGCTCGCCAGTCCCCACCCGTCGGCGGCAGCAATCCATCCGCGAAACCCGATTCCGGTGGTGGCGATCAGAATATCCGGCGGGTTGGCGATCAAAGCCTCGGTGTGACGGTGCAATTCGTCGTCGTCGGGCAGAGCTACCATGCTGATCGCCGGGGCGCTGCAGACCGTGGCGCCGTGACGACGTAGCAACGCGCACAGCTCGTCTGCGCGGCGCGCTGCCGTCACGGCGACCCGATAGCCGGTGAGCGGCGCCGCGACTGGCTCACTCATATCACGTGTGTAAGGCTCGTACATTTCGACCGCGTTACCGCGTAATTGCCGCAGCGTTGCCCCGTCGTGCGGCTTCGGTCACAGCCGCGCCGGCGTCGGCTCGGAGGCTCTGCCCGCCGTACGCGGAGCCGAGACCGGCACCCGCACGTACATCGCCCAGGTCAGGAACGAGGCGACGACATAGAACGCCAAGAACATCCAAAACGCCGAGGTCTCCTCGCCGGTGCTGAGATATGACTGTCGCAGTGTCAGGTTGATTGCCACGCCGCCGAGCGCGCCGACCGCGCCGGCGAAGCCGATCAGCGCACCGGACATGGCCCGTGACCAGTGACGGCGTTCGGCTTCGCTGACGTTCAATTCGCGGCTGCGCGCCTCGAAGATCGACGGGATCATCTTGAACACTGAAGCATTGCCGATTCCGGACAAAATGAACAGGGCGATAAAGCCCACGGCGTAGCCAACCATTGCCACAGCGCTTGTCGCAGGACCGGTGCCCTCGTCGTATCGGCTGACCCCGACCAGAAGCCCGGCTGCCAGGATCATGCCGACAAACACCGCCAAGGTGATGCGGCTCCCGCCGATGCGATCGGCCAGCCTGCCGCCATAGATCCGCGACAGCGACCCCAAAAGCGGTCCCAGGAAGGCGATTTGGGCGACGTGCAGCGACGCCTGGGCGGGGGTCTGCCCGCTGTCGATGAAATTGATGTAGAGCACCCGGCCGAACGCGAACGAGAACCCGATGAACGACCCGAAGGTGCCGATGTAGAGCAGTGAGATCACCCAGGTATGGCGAACGAACAGAATGGCCTTCAAGTTGCCCACCTCGATGGCGTGGTCCAAGTTGTCCATGAACAGTGCGGCCGCGACTCCGGCGATCGCGAGCAGCACCAGATAGATTGCGCACACCCAGTACGGCTGCCGGTTGCCGGCGAATGCCAACACCAACAGCCCGACCACCTGGACGACCGCCACGCCGAGGTTGCCGCCGCCCGCGTTGACGGCCAGCGCCCAGCCCTTGAGCCGCTGCGGATAGAACGCGTTGACGTTGGCCAGCGACGCGGAATAGTTGCCGCCGCCCAACCCGGTCAGCGCCGCGCACAGCAGGTACGGCCACAGCGGTAGCCCGGGGTTGGCCAGCAGCACGATGGTGCCGACAGTCGGGATCAGCAGCACCAGGGTCGAAAACATCGTCCAGTTACGGCCGCCGAACTTCGCGATGCCCAGGGTGTAGGGGATGCGGGCGCAGCCGCCGACCAATGTGGCCACCGCACCCAGCACGAACTTGTCGGCGGCGGAGAATCCGTACACGGTCTGCGGCATGAACAGCACCATCACCGACCACAACGACCAGATCGAAAAGGCGACATGGTCGCAGACCACCGTGCAGATCAAGTTGCGGCGGGCGATGGCCTGGTTACCCGCTTCCCATGCTGCGGTGTCTTCCGGGATTCCAATCCGCAATGCGATGCGAATGGCCTCTCAAGTCTCCTCCTCAACGATGCCGCGCGGTCACGGTAGGCACGCAGTGTTACCGGAACACTGCCGACAATGACCGCGGCGTGAATTTACGGTCACAGCCTGGGAGGTGACAGTGCGAATGCTGGGAGTCGGCAGTGATGCTGCCGACTCCCAGTGGCCTGTGCCACAGCGCACGATAGCCGCGCGGCGGTCATGCCGCCATTCACCGACAGGGCGCTAGGTTGATGCCGGCGCCAACGCGTCCGGCACCGCATGCGGGAGACCGGACAGTGTCGGGCGGCGCACGTACCTGAGCCAGGTCAGCGTGGCTGCACCGAGGTAGCAGGAGACGAACACCCAGAACGCCGCCGTGGCCGAGCCGCTGGTCAGATATGACTGTCGCAGCGCCAGGTTGATGCCGACACCGCCGAGGGCCCCCGATAGCGCCGGCGAAGCCGATGAGCGCTCCCGCCATGGCGCGGGACCATTGCTGGCGCGCTGGCTCGCTGAGATTCAGGGAGCGGCTGCGCGCTTCAAAGATTGACGGAATCATCTTGTACACCGACCCATTTCCGATGCCCGACAACACGAACAGCGCGACGAAACCGACGACGTAGCCGACCATTGTGGTGGCGGTCGCCGGACCGGCCCGATGATCATCGAGGGTGCTGACGCCGATGAGCAGGCTGGCGGCCAGGATCATCCCGGCGAAGGTGTACAGGGTGATCCGGCCGCCGCCGACGCGGTCAGCGAGTTTCCCACCGTAGACGCGCGAAACCGATCCCAGCAGCGGGCCGATGAACGCGATCTGAGCGGAGTGCAGCGCGGCTTGTGCGGTGGTTTGGCCGCTGGCGGTGAAGTTGATCTGCAGGATCTGTCCGAACGCGAACGAGAACCCGATGAACGACCCGAAGGTGCCGATGTAGAGCAGCGCGACGACCCAGGTGTCGCGCTCGGTGAGGATGTCACGCATCGCGGTCAGGTCGATCTTGTGCTGTTCGAGGTTGTTCATGAACAGCGCGGCGCCCACGCCGGCGACGGCCAGCAGCACCAGATAGACAGCGCAAACCCAGTAGGGCGAACGGTTGCCGGCCGTGGCGATCACCAGCAGGCCGACCACTTGGATCACGGGCACCCCGATGTTGCCGCCGCCCGCGTTGACGCCCAGCGCCCACCCTTTCAGCCGCTGGGGGTAAAAGGCATTGATATTGGTCATCGATGAAGCGAAGTTTCCGCCGCCGAATCCGGCCAGCGCCGCGCACATCAGGTACATCCACAGTGGTAGGCCGGGGTGGGCGAGCAGCCACAGTGTGCCAAGCGTGGGGATGAGCAACACGAACGCCGAAAACGTCGTCCAGTTGCGGCCGCCGAACGTCGCCGTCGCCAAGGTGTACGGGATACGCAGGCACGCACCGACCAGGGTTGCGGTCGCGCCCAGCAGGAACTTGTCGGCGGCGGTGAAACCGTAGACGGCCTGCGGCATGAACAGCACCATCACCGACCAGATCGACCAGATCGAAAAGCCGAGATGCTCGGTGACCACCGACCAGATCAGGTTGCGACGGGCGATGTTCTTGTTACCGGCCTCCCAGGCCACTTTGTCCTCGGGATCCCAGTCGGTTATCAGATGTGAACGTGGCATGCGGCCACGCTAAAAACCCTGTGTTGCCTCAATGCGCTGTGGTGTGACCCGGGCGTGAACTTCACATCACAGTGCGACCCGCGCCATGTGACGTGTCGGAAGTGCAGCCGTAAATCAACAGGGTTGCACCCGGTACGGTGAATGAAAAGCCTTGTGGCAAAGTAATTCTCATCGCCAAGTGGCGCGGGGATGCTTCTACCTCCGGTCGAATTGGAAGTTGGCTCAGACGATTTGGGTGCCAAGGACGGTGCGTTGCTGCGCTTGTGACGCTGGCGGTGCCGGGATTTACCAGCAGCGGTCATACCTCGGGGGTTCGGTGCGCCCACGGTTTGGCGGCTTCGAGTTGGCCGGCCACCTGCAGCAAGACATCCTCGCGTCCATAGGCCGCCACGAGCTGCACGCCGACTGGTAGCCCAGCGTCGGTCCACTCGACCGGCACGTTGATCGCTGGCTGACCGCTCATGTTGAACGGCGGGGTGAAGGGGCAGAACTGTCCGGCCCGGTCAATAGCGTCCATCGGACGGTCCGGGTTGTTGGTGATCGTTCCCAGCGGCAGCGGAAGCTCGGCCACGGTAGGCGTGAGCAAAAGATCCCAGCCCTCGGCCCACCAGGCCTGCACCGAACGGCGGAACTGGGCGGTGGCCGACAGTGCGAGCGCGTAGTCGATCGAGCTGAATCGGGCTGCGAATTCAGCCTGGACGCGGTTCATGGGTTCGAATTCGTCCTCGGCGAGGGGTCGTCCGAGTTGCTCTTCGAACCGCCGGAGGCTGACGCCCATGTTCGTGCTCCACAGAGCAGCGAAACGTGAACTGAGCGTGGTGTCTTCCAGCGCTGTAGGCCATGCTTGCTCGACCACGTGGCCAAGGGACTCAAGCAATGCGGCGACCGACCGCGCGGCGGCCGTGCACTCGGGTGCGACCGCTCCGCCTTGCGGGTGGTGGTCGAGCAGGCCGATGCGCAACCGGCCTGGCTCGGCGCCGACCTCGTCGATATAGGGTCGTGTCGGCGGCGGCGCTATCACCGTGTCGCCGATGCCGGGTCCTCGAACAGCGTCGAGCAGGGCCGCGGTGTCGCGCACTGTGCGGCTGACACAATTTTCGACGCCCAGCGCAGTTTCGTCGCGGATCGGGCCCAGCGTTGTTCGGCCCTGGCTTGGCTTCAGACCGACCAGTCCACAACACGATGCGGGAATGCGAATGGACCCGCCGCCGTCGCTGGCGTGCGCGAACGGCACCATGCCACTGGCCACCGCGGCGGCCGCGCCGCCGCTGGATCCGCCGGGTGACCGACTGGTGTCCCAGGGGTTGCGGGTGGGGCCCCATGCGACCGGCTCGGTGGTCGGCACGCTGCCGAGCTCGGGGGTGTTGGTCCGGCCGGCGATCACTAAGCCCGCCGCGCGGTAACGGCTCACCAACGTGGTGTCCGCATCGGAGATCACGTTCTCGTTCTTGAACGCGAGGTTGCCGTTGCTGATGCGCTGACCGGCGTACCCGGCGAACAAGTCTTTGATGAGGAACGGCACGCCGCGAAACGGCCCCTCCGGAAGATCACCGCGGGCGACGTCGCGGGCGTGATCGAACCAGCGGATCACGACCGCGTTGAGCTTGGAATCGATGCGCTCAATGCGTTCGATCGCCGCTTCGAGCAGCTCGAGCGGTCTCACCTCGCCCTTCTTGACGAGGGCGGCTTGGTCGACCGCATCCATCCACCGGGTGTCATCGGCAAGTGAACTCACGCGGCCTGTTTAGCACGAGTTGGCAGGCATCATCGACACTCGAACCGTTGCTTCCGGTTGATGGCCACCGCCCACGGTGGTCAGGTCGTCAGATCGAGCGCCACCGAAATGCTGGGGGGTGTGATCAATCCCCCAGGGGTATGACGCCGGTCGATCCCGGTGAACATCTCTTGCGCGACTTCGGTGCCAGTTCAGGTGGTCGGTCATCGCGCGCAATTCGGAAGTGGCCAAGGTTATTTCCGCGCTGGAGGGGTCCGGCGTGATGACGATCATCGGGGTAGCAGGCGTGGGCAAGGCCCGCCATGGCGCTGCAGGCGGCCCGCTCGGGCCAACGTCGGCCCGAGCGGGCCGTGTCGTCTTGGCCTCACACCTTGATCACGGATAGGGCGGGGCACGCCAGCGCAATCTGGTCGAAGTCATCATCTTGTGTGACGACTGGAAGTTGGTGCTCGATCGCGGTTGCTGCAATGAGAGTGTCGGTGAGCTTCACCGCCCGTTGCAGGCCGGCGTCTCGGCAGTCCACGATGAGCCTGGCCCACGAAACCATCACCGCTTCACTGATTGGGATGGGATCGGCCGCACGTGCCAATGCAAGGGTGTCAGCGCGTCGTGAGCGGGTAATCGGATCACGCGCACTGAGCACACCCAGTTGCAGTTCGCCGATCGTGATGACAGAAAGTGCCACGCGTTTAGGTAGTTTGGCGATGGCTCTGCCGCTTTCACGCGCGATGAAAATCGAGGTGTCCAGGAGACCTACTTCGGCCTGAACCTCGGTCACAGGTTGTCGAGGGTTTGACCGACAAGGTCATCGAGTTCCTCGGCTAGCTGCGTGTCAGCCGCACGCTCAGCAAGCTCAGTGCGCAGAAAGTCCCCCGACAGCCAACGGACCCGGCGCCGATGCGGGACGATGTCGGCGACCGGTTCGCCGTGCACCGTGAGCGTTACCTGCTGGCCGGCCTTGACGGCGTCGATCACCTGACTGGTGCGATTCCGCAGATCCCGCACACCGACTTCCATGTGCGACAGCGTAGCACCGGCTGCTGGCCCCCACGACGCGTCTGGCATGGATCACTTGCCCAAATTCCTCGCGATCGGTGCGCAAATTGACCTTAAATTGACCCGCCGCCCATGCGGTTTGCGCTGGCCGTCCTGCTACCAAACTTCGCCGTCGCGCCAATCGCACATCAAGCCTGCGGAGGTATCCAGACGGATGCCGATCGGCAACACGAATACCGTTCCGTCGGCCTCGGGTGTGCGGGTCGGCCCGGTCGGTGCCAGCACCGAAGTCGGGCCGCGCCATGGCAGCCAACCGCGCAATGCGAACATGTGGCGGGCGCGGTCGGAGGCCTTGATCGCGCCGACCTGGTAGGCACCCCGCATCACCTGCTCGGCCGCGTCCAGCAGGGCGATCGCCAATCCCTGACCGCGCCAATCCTCGCGCACCGCCACGGCTTCGACGTAGCCACAGCGCAGCGCGGCGCCGCGGTAGATCAGCCGACGTTGCACGACGGCGGCATGCGCGATGATCGCGCCGCGATGCCAGACCAGGGCATGCATCCCGCCCAGCGCATGCTCCCAGTCGGTGTCGCTGAATTCACCGCCGAACGCCGCGCTGACCATGTCGCGGGCGCTGCGATACGTCTCGGTGTCGAGGTCGGCCGTATGGACCAGGCGGGCGGTGTGTACCTGGGTGCGCACACTGCCCGGTTTACCAGGTTGACGCGCCGACGGCAGCGGAAGTCAGTTCAGGACCGCGTGGCGAGCGCGGCCGCGACCAATGCAGCCGCACGTACTGCCCTGGGCGGATCTGGGCAACCTTGTCGATGTCGTCCGCGGCGACCACCCCGGCCACCGGATAGCCGCCGGTGACCGGATGGTCGGGCCCGAGGATGACCGGTAAGCCATTGGGCGGCACCTGGATTGCGCCGCGGGTGACGCCTTCGCTGGGCAGCTGACGATCCGGCCAGCGGTGCCGCAGGGGGCGTCCCTCCAACCGCATTCCGACTCGGTCGCTGCGGTCGGAAGCCATCCAGATCGTGCGGACCAGGGCGTCGGGGTCGAACAGCCAGTCATCGCGCGGCCCGGGCACCACCAGAAGTTCGACCAGATGCTGCTGGATCGCCGCGACCGGGGCCTGCTCGAGTGCGGGGTAGTCGTCGGTGTGTCCGCCGATGGGCAGCACGTCTCCAGGCCGCAGCGGCGACGGTCCGATACCGGACATCACGTCGTAGCTGCGTGACCCCAGCACCGGTGTCACGTCCAGCCCACCGCGGACCGCCAGATACGTGCGCACCCCGGAATTCGGGATACCCATCGAGATAACTTCCCCGTCACGGACATGCTGAATACTGTTGGTGCCGAAAGCAATTCCGTTAACAGCCGGGGTGGTGTCAGCTCCGGTCACCGCGATGTCGACGCCACCGCCGCAGACACGCGCAGCGAATCCACCGAAGGTGACCTCTATGGTGGCCCGGTCGTCGGGGTTTGCCACCAGGCGGTTGGCCAGCCTGTGCGCGCGGCGGTCGGCGGCCCCGGAACGGGTGACACCGAGGTGAGCCAGACCGACCCGCCCGAGATCTTGGACGAGGGCCAGCGGTCCGGTGCGCAAAATTTCCAGGGTGGTCACGGCTGCTCTCCTATGCGGCTCGGAACTGGACCCACATGCCCGGTGTCAATAGCGCCGGGTTGGGGCGGTCGATATCCCACAGCACCGCGTCGGTGTGGCCGATCAGCTGCCATCCGCCCGGTGCTCGGCGGGGGTAAATGCCGCTGAATTCGCCGGCCAGGCCCACCGATCCGGCGGGCACCGAGGTCCGCGGCTCCGACCGTCGGGGCACGTTGAGCCGCGGATCGCCGCCGACCAGGTAGGCAAACCCCGGCATGAAGCCGGCGAAACCCACCAGCCAGGGTGTCGCGGTGTGTGCGTTGATGACCTGGGCGGTGGTGAGCCCGGTGCGCTCGGCAACCTCGGCGAGGTCGACGCCGTCGTAGACGACATCTATCACCGTGTCGATACGACCATCGGGCGGGGCGGTCTCGATCGCGCGGGCATTGATCTGCAATCTGCGCAGCCGGTGGCGAGTGACCCCCTGGTAGCGATGTCCGTCGAGCTTGACCAACACCGTGCGGGCCGCCGGAACGATGTCGAGCACACCGGGCAGCGCGGCTTGGCGCAGCGCGGCCGTGGCCGCTAGGACCTCGGCGCTGCTGTCGAACTGCCACAGCAGCGCTTGGTCGCCGTAGTCGAGTACGGTGTCGGCCACGATCAGGTCTGTTACCACGCTCATTACTCGACGGTAACCCCAGGTTGGACGCCCGACGAGAAATTTTCGAGCACTGCCAGAGGTGCCTTACCGAACACTCAGACGACCGCTCGGCGGCTCCGCGGAAAGCGCTAAGCGGCCACGATTTTGGCGATCAGCGGGGGCAACTGGTCGGCCACCAGAGGGTAGCTGAGCGGCGAGGCGAAGGCGATCGCACCGGCCTGATCCTTGGTGGTGAAGACGCTGCGCGCACGCTGGGCCGCTATATCACCGTTGGCCAGCAGCGCCTGCTGGTCGTCCGGGCTCTCGGTGGTCCAGATCAGCACGTCGGCGGATTCGAGGACGGACCTGACCCGGTCGGGCGGAATGAACGCGCGCTGCTGATCGACCGCGAACGGCGTGACGCTGTCGGCGACGACAAGACCCATCAGGGTCAAAAACTCGGTTCGCCAGCCGGGCAGCATCGCCACCGGGCTGTCCTGGTGGAGCGTGCCTTGCAGCAAGAGCACCTTCTTGCCGCGGAATTGCGGGTTCTGTTCGGCGACGCCGCGGAACTTGGCGTCGACCCCGTCGATCAACGCCCTCATCTGCTCGGCTTGAAACACCGCTTGGCCAATCGCAGCGGCCTGCTCCTTCCACGGCTCAAAGAATGCGTCGCCGTCGGATTGCGGGACCGTGGGCGCGATCACCGAGAGCTTCTGGTAGGTGTCGGCGTCCACGCCAGCGTTGGCCGCCACGATCAAGTCGGGTTTCAGGCCGGCAATGCGGTCAAGCTGTATTCCGTTGTCCAGGTTCAACACAACCGGCTGGGCGCCGCCGAGCTTGGACTGGGCCCAGGGCCACACCGCGAATGGTTGGTCGCCAAACCAGTTGGTCACCGCGATCGGCACCACGCCCACCGCGAGTAGGTCGTCTTGCTCGGTATATCCGGCGCTGACCACCCGTTTGGGCGGGGCCGGGATGGTGGTCTTCCCGAAGACGTGGCTGATCGTGACGGGCTTACTCCCGGCTCCCGGGGCGGATTGGCGCGACGAACAGGCCGCTGCGCCGCCGGCCGCCAGCAGACCCGCGGCACCGAGGAATGCGCGCCGACTCATTTGGGTTGCCATCGCTACCTCAGCGGCATGCCGGCTTCGAGGAAGTCCATGACTCGGAAGGCCAGTTCGGGCGTGACCGGGCCACGATCGGAAGCGGCCATCATCGCACCGGTCGCAGCGCCAGCCAGGACGCGGATGTCGAAATCGCTTGGGTCGCGGCCGATTCGGCGGCTGACCGCTTCGGCGATGACGGTGACGGTGCGCAAATACTCGTCGTAGAGCGCGGCCTTGAGTTCAGGTAGCGAGAAGATGAGCCGCTGGCGCCTGGTTTCGAATTCCCGTTGCTCCGCGGACATGTTGGCCATGACCGCCCGGTAAGCGCCACGAAAAGCCTGGATGGGCGAAAGCTCGGGCGGCTGTTGGGCGAAGGCTTCCAGAATCAGCGGATCGAGGTCGTCGGCGAGGAGCACGGATTCCTTCGACGGGAAATACCGGAAGAAGGTGCTAGGCGACACCTCGGCGGCCTCGGCGATCTGCTCGACAGTCGTGGCGGCGTAGCCGTTTTCCTCGATCAGCCGGATTGCCTCCCGCCTGATCGCTTGGCGAGTCTTGAGCTTCTTGCGTTCCCGCAGACCCAGAGCCTGCCCAGTCGCCTGCATTCCGCAATTGTCGCGCATGGCAGGTTCAGCGGCGCCACTGCGCGCCGGTGTATCCGTCCCACGGGCTGTAGTCGGCGATCAGGTCCTCCTGCGGGGGACGCTGATCAGGCGGCACATGCTGGAGGTTGATCCGAATCCGGTACCAGATCGAGCTGGGCCCGCGCATACCGTCGACCAGCACGTCAGCAGGCTGCAGCCGGTCGGCTGCCGCTGGATATCGCTGGCGCCAGGTGTCCAGCGCGGCCATCGCCTCGTCTTTGGTTTTGGTGCGGGCGATCTCGATGAGGGGCATGGTCGGCACGCGGCGTCCGTCCGCGCTGCGGCGGGCTGGTTTCGGCGGCTTCTCGGCAGGCCCCAACTTCTCGGCCAGGGCAAGCAGCGCATCGAGCCCGCCGGCCGCGTCGTCCATGCCCGCCCACGGGTCGCCGATGTCGGCGACCCGCTTCGGCACCGTCGTCATCGTGAACGCGTCGGGGCGACAGCCGGCCACCTCATCCCAGCGCAGCGGCGTCGACACCCGGGCATCGGGGGTGGCGCGCACGGAATAGGCCGACGCGACAGTGCGGTCTTTGGCGTTCTGGTTGAAGTCGACAAACACGCCCTGGCGTTCTTCCTTCCACCAACGAGCGGTGGCCAGATCGGGCGCGCGCCGCTCCACCTCGCGGGCCACCGCTTGGGCGGCCAAGCGTACCTGGCGAAACGACCAGCGCGGCGCGATGCGCGCATAGATGTGGAAGCCCCGCGATCCCGAGGTCTTCGGCCAGGCTGTCAACCCGTGCTCGTGGAGCACGTCGCGGGCGACCGCTGCGACATCGAGGATCTGCGGCCACTCCACGCCCGGCATCGGGTCGAGGTCGACGCGCAGCTCGTCGGGGTGGTCGAGATCCTCGGCGAGCACCGGATGCGGGTTGAGGTCGATGCAGCCCAGATTGATCACCCACGCCAGCCCGGCGGCGTCGCGGATGACCGCTTCGTTGGCCGAGGTGCCCGACGCGTAGCGCAGTTCAGCGACGTCCACCCAATCCGGGCGTTTGGCCGGCGCGCGCTTCTGGAAGATCGCTTCGTGGTCGATTCCCTTGACGAATCGTTTGAGGATCATCGGACGCCCGGCCACCCCCCGCAATGCGCCCTCGGCCACGCTCAGGTAGTAGCGGATCAGATCGAGCTTGGTGTGCTCAAGCCCCGGAAACACCACCTTGTCCGGATGGGTCACGGTGACCCGGCGTCCGTTCACCTCCAGCGACACCGGCCCGGCCATGCCGCTCATGGTAATTTCCGCGCCTCATTGAGACCCCGGTCACATATTGTGGGCGTATGCCTAAGCTCGCTGACCTGCTGCCCTGGAATGCCGCGGCCAAGGCCAGGCAGTACGCCGATCGTGGCTTGGCCGAACTGCACTACCTCCGCAAAATCATCGAATCCGGAGCGTTGCGGCTAGAACCGCCACTGAACTACGCGGCGATGGCCGCCGACATCCGGCGCTGGGGCGAGCTCGGCATGTTGCCGTCCGTCAACGCCCGGCGCACGCCCAACCGGGCAGCGATCGTCGACGACGAGGGCACGCTGACCTACAAAGAACTCGACGAGGCGGCCAACGCGGTCGCTCACGGCCTGCTCGGCAAGGGCGTGCGCGGCGGCGACGGGGTCGCGATCCTGGCCCGCAATCATCGATGGTTTTCCATTGCGGAGTACGGGTGCGCGCGGGTCGGGGCCCGCATCATCTTGCTCAACAGCTCGTTCTCCGGCCCGCAGATCAAGGAGGTAACCGAGCGCGAAGGCGCCAAACTGCTCATCTACGACGACGAATACACCAACGATGTCAGCAAAGTTGACCCTCCGCTCGGCAAGCTGCGGGCACTGGGCAGCAACCCCGACTCCAATGAACCCTCGGTCAGCACCGACGAAACGTTGGCCGAGCTGATCGCGCGCAGCAGCAAGGAGCAGGCGCCCAAGGCCACCAAGCACTCGTCGATCATCATCTTGACCAGCGGCACCACCGGCACCCCGAAGGGGGCCACCCGCAGCCCACCCTGGCGCCAATCGGCGGCATCTTGTCGCACGTGCCGTTCAAGGCCGGTGAGGTGACGTCGCTGCCGGCACCGATGTTTCACGCCCTGGGCTTTTTGCACGCCACCATCGGGATGTTCCTGGGCTCGACGTTGATCCTGCACCGCAAGTTCAAGCCCGCCGTGGTGCTCGAGGACATCGAAAAGCACAAGGTGACCGCCGTCGTCGTCGTTCCGGTGATGCTCTCGAGGATGCTCGACGCACTGGAAAAGCTGGAGAGCAGGCCCGACCTGGCGAGTTTGCGGATCGTGTTCGTCTCCGGCTCAGCGCTGGGCGCCGACCTGGCCGAGCGCGCGCTCAAGGAACTCGGCCCCGTCGTCTACAACATGTACGGCTCGACCGAGGTCGCGTTCGCCACGATCGCCGAGCCCAAGCATCTGCAGTTCAATTCGTCAACCGCCGGACCGGTCGTCAAAGGGGTCAAGGTCAAGATCTTCGACGACAACGGCAACGAGCTGCCGCGCGGCGAGGTCGGGCGGATCTTCGTGGGAACCAGCTTCCCGTTCGAGGGCTACACCGGCGGCGGCGGCAAGCAGATCATCGACGGCCTGCTGTCTTCCGGCGACGTGGGCTACTTCGACGAGCACGGCCTGCTGTACATCAGCGGTCGCGACGACGAAATGATCGTCTCCGGCGGTGAAAACGTCTTCCCGGCCGAAGTCGAGGACCTGATCAGCAGCCACCCTGACGTCGCGGAGGCCACCGCGATCGGGGTCGACGATAAGGAGTGGGGCCAGCGGCTCCGTGCCTTCGTGGTCAAGAAGCAAGGCTCCGACATCGACGAGGACACCATCAAGCGCTACGTGCGTGATCATCTGGCCAAGTACAAGGTGCCGCGGGAAGTGATCTTCCTCGACGAGTTGCCGCGCAACCCCACCGGCAAGATCCTCAAGCGTGAGCTGCGTGAGATGCAGGTCTGATCCGCGCCCGGTCTAGGGATCGCGGGGGAGGCCGAGCAGCCGCTCGGCGATGATGTTGAGCTGCACCTCCGATGTGCCGCCGTAAATCGTGGTGGCCCGGCTGGCCAGCAGGTATTGGCCCCACTTGCCGGCCAGCTCCTCGGGGTCGCCGATCGCGGCATCGGTGCCGAAAGTCGACACGGCGAACTCGGCATAACCCTGAGCGGTGCGCATCGACAACAGTTTGGAGATCGCGGCCGAGGGCATCGCATCCCCGCCGGCCAGCGTCAATAGCGTCGAGCGCATGTTGAGCACCTTGGCGGCATGCCCCTCGGCGATCAGCTGCCCGCCGCGGTTCTGCGCGACCTGGTCGAACTGGCCGTCGCGGAGGAAGCCGACGAACTCGTCAAGGTTGGCCAAAAACGGTGCCTCGCTGCTGCCGATCGACACCCGCTCGGCGGTCAACGTGTTGCGGCTGACCTCCCACCCCCTATTGACCTCACCGAGTACGCAGTCGTCGGGCACGAAGACGTCATCGATGAAGACGGTGTTGAACATTGCGCCACCGGTCAGCTCACGCAGCGGGTTTACCTGCACCCCTTCACTTTTCATGTCCAGCAGGAAGTAGGTGATCCCGTTGTGTTTCGGCGCGCTGGGGTCTGTCCTGGCCAGCAGCGCCCCCCAGTCGGAGAACTGCGCGGCGGTGGTCCAGATCTTCTGCCCGGTGATGCGCCAGCCGCCCTCGGTACGCGTCGCCTTGGTGGCCAGCCCGGCCAGATCAGACCCGGCACCCGGTTCGGAAAACAGTTGGCACCACGTCATTTCGCCTCGGAAGGTTGGCGGAATGAACCGCTGTTTTTGCTCCTCGGTGCCAAATGCCACGATCGACGGGACGATCCACGACGCGATCCCGATCTGCGGGCGCTTGACCCGCCCGGCGCTGAACTCCTGCTCGATGATGATCTGCTCGACCGGGGCGGCGGCGCGGCCCCACGGCCTGGGCAGATACGGCAACACCCACCCGCCCTCGGCGATCGCCGCCTTGCGTTCTTCGCGCGGCATCGCCTTGAGCGCGGCGACCTCGGCGCGGATCTCGGTGCGCAGCTTCTCGGTCTGCGGATCCAGGTCGATGTTGAGCTTGCGCATCCCGGTGCTGGTCGCGGTGTCGACCACCCGCTGCGGGTAATCCGTGCGACGACCGAAGGACGCGGCCAGTATCAGCGCCCGCCGGTAGTAGACGTTCGTGTCGTGTTCCCAGGTGAAGCCGATGCCGCCGTGCACCTGGATGCAGTCCTGCGTGCAGCGCTGCGCGGCTGCCGGGGCCAGGGTCGCGGCCACCGCTGCGGCGAATTCGACCGCGGAACTCGCAGTGTCCCAGTTATTTTCGCGTGCCTCATCGATCGCGCGGGCAGCGTCCCACACCGCGGCGGTGGCCCGCTCGGTATCGGCGATCATCTCGGCGCACTTGTGCTTGACGGCCTGGAATTGGCCGATCGGCCGACCGAATTGTTCGCGGATCTTGGCGTATTGCGACGCGGTGTCGGTGGCCCACCGCGCCACCCCGATGGCCTCCGCGGACAGCAGCGTCGAAATCAATGCATACGCAGCGGTCATGCTCAGGTTGCTCAGCAGCGCGTCGTCGCCGACCTCGACCGCATTGGCGCGCACGTGGGCGGTCGGGCGCAGCGGGTCGATGCTCTTGACCGGGACGATCTCCAGCTGCTCGGCGTGCAGGACGATCCACTCTTCGCCGCTGTCGATCGCCACCGGCAGCACCAGCACAGCGGCTTCGGCTGCGGCGGGGACGGCGCGCACCTCCCCGCGAATCACCAGCCGGTCGCCGTGCCGGGTAGCCGTGAGCCCAGGGCCCAGCGCGTATGCGGCGATCGCCGCGCCGGAGCTCAGCTCGGCGAGCACCGTGGCCTGCGGGTCATGCGCGGAGATCAACGCGCTGGCGATCGCCGAGGGCACGAACGGGCCGGGCACCGCCCCGTAGCCGAATTCAGCCAGCACGATCGCCAACTCCAGGATCCCAAAACCCTGACCGCCCACCGATTCCGGCAGGTGGACACCCTGCAGCCCCTGCTCGGCGGCGGCCCGCCAGTACGGCGGGGGATTGTCGATCGGGGTCTCCATGGCGGCATGCAGCACTTCCGACGGCGCCACCCGTGCGACTAGGGAGCGCACGGAGTCGGCCAGGTCTTGATGCTCAGGACTGATCGCGATCGGCATTGTTCGCCTTCCCTCGGTGACCTCCCCTCAATCTAATAACCGGTCGGTTGGTTCACCACGGGGGCCGCCGGCTTCAGGGGGTACCTGCGCCGGCGAGGTCAGCGCCACCGCTTGGCGATCCACTTGGCGATGGTGTCGGCCTGCTCGCTGCGCGCCCCGGGAGTGGTGAAGTAGTGGTCGGTGTCGATCGAGACCTGGGTCTTGTCGGTGCTGCCCAGCCCGTCGTAGATGCGTTGGGCGTCCGAGGGGAACACACCGGTGTCGGCCTCAGCGTTGATCACCAGCGCCGGGCAGGTGATGCGTGCCAGGTGCGGCTGGGCCCGGGTCTGCGCGGTTCGCAGGCTCCACATGCCAAGCCAGTTGCGCAGGGTGCACTCCGCCGCGATCCCATGCGCGGAGCGGTTGGCCTTGACCGGGACACCGGCATAGCACATGTTCGGCTGACGCTTGGTGGGCTCGATGGTCGGATCGACCATGCGCGGATCGGCCCAGGTCCGCATCACCGTGAACGGCCGATCGGAAAATCCTGCCGCGCGAATCCTTTTCAGCTCCTTTTCGGCCCAGTCGGTGATGGCATGGTTGCGGGCTACCTGCGCCGCCCGGTAGCGACTGAGGAATTCCGGCGAGTATGGCGGGCCGTTGCGGTCGTTGAACAGATCCAGTTCGGGATCGGTGGCAACCGGGTCGTTCTCGTCGACGACGGCCGCGTCCATCCACGCCGTCAGCACATCGGGGCGCCCGGGATGCGCGGCGCTGGCAACATAGCCGTCGGCGGGAAGCAGGTCGTTGAGCCCGGCCGCAGCCCGCATACCCGGCAACGGGGTCACGTTCGGCTCCACCACCTGCGACTGGTAGGCGGCCATCAGTGACCCGCCACCCGAATTACCCAGCAGCACAACGGTTTCTATGCCCTGTACCTCACGCAGCCAGCGCACACCCACACCGATGTCGACCAGTGCGTGGTCGAGCAGGAAACTGCTCTCAAAACCGCGAAACCGCGTGTTCCACCCCAGGAATCCGATGCCGCGGGTGGCCATGTAGTCGGCCAGATAGTGCTCGGAGAAGTCGATTTGGTAGTGCGTTGCGATCATGGCCACCTTCGGCTTGCGACCTACCCCGCGGTGATACAGCCCCTGGCATGGGTGCCCGCCGGCGCCAGCGCGCCGGGCGGTGGGGGAAGGCAGCCCGATGAACTCCCGGATTACCCCCGGCGTCCGCGCTGCTTGAGTCATCTCAGCCCACCTCCTTGCGATGGATGGCCCGATGGGAAGGCGGGAATCGCACAGACGTCGGTCCCGTGCTGCGCGGGCCTCGCGGTGGCGTCAACGAGCACGGACACTTAGCCGACAGCGTGGACACCGTGGACATTCCGCGCCTCCTCTCGTGGCGTTCCACGGATTATCGCGGCCTCGAGCAGGTTACGGCACCGAAATCCGGCGAAGCCGGTGGTAACTTGGGCCCACGGTCTTAGCAAGTCCGGCCTTGTGCCTCGGGAGCCGACGGGAGCCGCGATGATCAAGCCGCACAACACCAACACCGAATTCGAGTTGAGTGGGATCAACCATGTCGCGCTGGTGTGTTCGGACATGGCCCGCACGGTCGACTTCTACAGCAATATCCTGGGCATGCCGTTGATCAAATCGCTGGACCTGCCGGGCGGCCGGGGGCAGCACTTCTTCTTCGACGCCGGCAACGGCGACTGCGTGGCGTTCTTCTGGTTCGCCGACGCCCCGGATCGGGTGCCCGGCATCTCCTCGCCGGCGGCCATTCCGGGGATCGGGGATATCACCAGCGCGGTCAGCACCATGAACCACTTGGCATTTCATGTTCCGGCCGAGAAATTCGACGCCTACCGTCAGCGGCTCAAGGAGAAGGGGGTACGCGTCGGCCCGGTGCTCAACCACGACGAAAGCGAGATGCAGGTTTCGCCGACGGTGCACCCCGGAGTTTATGTGCGCTCGTTCTATTTCCAGGACCCCGACGGAATTACGCTTGAGTTCGCTTGTTGGACAAAGGAGTTCACCGAAAGCGATGCACAAGCGGTGCCGAAAACCGCGGCTGACCGGCGGGTTCCCGCCGCGCCGTAGCAACAGCTAGTTGCGGTACAGGCTGGGGTCGGCGAGCTCATTGAGCAGCGAGGCCAGGTGGTCGACGAGCTCTTCTTCGCTGAGGCCTATCTGGCCGGCCAGCCACGCGCTGAGGGTTTGACCGACCCCACCGACGACGAAATGCGCGGCGGCCCTAATGCGGTCGTTTTCCGGCATCCGCAACGCGCTGCCGACGTGTTGCCCAGACAACATCACGAACAGCGCGCTGGACTCGACACGTTTGCGCACCAGCACCCCGTTGGCCAGGTGCACGCTGAACAGCAACCGCCCGACCCGGGGATCACCGGCAATGGTCCGCACGATGTTAGCCATGCCCGCGCGGGTCTGTTCACGGGGTGGGACGGCCGCGACCGCCGCCTGGGTGGTGGTGGCCAGATCGGCGACTACCCAATCGAAGACCGCGCCGACGAACTCGTCTTTGTCGGCAAAGCTTTCGTAGAAGTAGCGGGCGGCCAGGCCGGCGCTACGGCAGATTCCGCGGACGGTCAATTCGTACGCATGGTCGGAACCCAGGAGATCCAGGCCAGCGGAGAGCAGCCGTCGCCGGCGTTGAGCGAGCCGAGCGGCGGCGTCCACGCCGCGGTATGGCCGCCGTTGCGTGGATTCGGCTAATCCGGGTCTGGCGGCCATGGGCACCATCTTGACATCGGGGCTCGGCGCGCGGCAATATCAGGAAACAAGCGTTCTCACATTTTGCGAGCAGGTGGGCAATGTCGGTCAGCGAATCCATCCAGCACGTCGAGCGCGCGATCGCCGACCCGCCCGTCGGGAGGCTGCCGCGTCGAAATGCGCGGCGCTCCGGTTTCGACGACGGCTTGATGGGAGTGGCGCTGCTGGCCGGGCCCGCCAACGTGGTCATGCAGTTGGCGCGTCCCGGTGTGGGGTACGGCGTGATGGAAAGCCGGGTCGAAAGCGGCCGGGTGGACCTGCATCCGATCAAACGTGCTCGTACCACGTTCACCTATCTTGCCGTGGCCACCGCCGGCACCGAGGCGCAGAAGGCGGCATTCCGCCGCGCGGTCAACCGCGCGCACGCCCAGGTGTACTCGACACCCGAGAGTCCGGTCCCCTACAACGCGTTTGACCCCGAGTTGCAACTTTGGGTGGGGGCATGCCTGTACAAGGGCGCCGTTGACGTGCACCGCATCTTTGTTGGCGAGATGGACGACGAGGAGGCCGAGCGCCACTATCGCGAGGGGATGGCGTTGGGCACCACATTGCAGGTGCCACCGGAGATGTGGCCGCCGGACCGTGAGGCCTTTGACAAGTACTGGCGGGAGTCCCTCGACAAGGTGCACATCGATGATGCTGTGCGGGATTATCTGTATCCGATTGCGGCGGGACGGATGCCCGGCGTGACCTTGCCCGGTCCGCTGCAGCGCTGGTCGGACAGTTTGGCGCTGTTGATTACGACCGGCTTTCTGCCGCAACGGTTCCGCGATGAGATGCGGTTGCCCTGGGATGCCGCCAAGCAGCGGCGTTTCGATCGGCTGATGGCCGTGCTGCGCACGGTAAACCGCCTCATGCCCCGCTTTGTGCGGCAGTTCCCGTTCAACGTGTTGCTGTGGGACCTGGACCGGCGGATCAAGATGGGTCGCCCGCTGGTCTGATGCGGTGAGTAGTCGCCCGGACCGTTGGCTGGCGGGCATTGTCGTTGGCGCCGGCGAGCTCGCGGCGAACGCGTCCTCGATCACCGAGCCGGGGGACGGACCCCGCTCGCGGCCGGCGCCTGGCCCGCGCGGTTCGTCGGCGATTGACACAGTTGGTGACGCGCATCGGCATCACACGCCGGCCGGGATCGGAAGCCCTGCTAACCACTACGGCGTAAGGTCGATCGCGTGCGTAGCGACAGAGACACCTGGGACATCACCACAAGCGTTGGTTCGACCGCGTTATTCGTGGCAACCGCAAGAGCATTGGAGGCGCAAAAGCCTGACCCGTTGGCGGTCGACCCGTTTGCCGAGGTGTTCTGCCGAGCGGTGGGCGGCGACGCGGCCGGCGTGCTCGACGGCGAGGTGCCCGAACATCCACTGAAAACGACCGATTTCGGCGAACATTTCGTCAACTTCCAAGGGGCCCGCACCAAATACTTCGACAACTACTTCGGCCGCGCCGCCCAAGCCGGCGTGCGGCAGATCGTGATCTTGGCCGCCGGCCTGGACTCGCGCGCCTACCGGCTGACCTGGCCTGACGGAACGACCATCTTCGAGTTGGACCAGCCACAGGTCCTGGAATTCAAGCGCGAGGTGCTGAGCGCCCATGGTGCCACGCCCCAAGCCGAGCGTCGTGAGGTCGCCGTCGACCTGCGCGACGACTGGCCCCAAGCGCTGTGCGACAACGGGTTCGATCGCACTAAGCCTTCGGCGTGGATCGCCGAAGGCCTGTTGATCTACCTGCCGGCCAGCGCACAGCGGCAGCTGTTCACCGGGATCGACACGCTTGCCGCCCCCGGCAGCCATGCCGCGGTCGAAGACGGTGCGCCGCTACCGCCCGCCGAGTTTGCGGCCAAGCTCGAAGAAGAACGCGCGGCTGTCGCTCGCGGCGAGCAGCGTCTGTTTTTCCAGTTGGTCTACAACGAGCAGTTCGCTCCGGCCGACCGGTGGTTAGGAGAGCGTGGCTGGACCACCGTTGCCACCCCGCTGGCCGACTATCTGCGCGAAGTGGGCCGACCGGTGCCGGGACCAGAGACCGAGGCCGGACCCATGATCGCCCGCAATACGCTGGTCAGCGCGGTCAAAAACTAAGCCCGTGCCCACGGCAGGCGGCCGGACTTACTGGGCTGCCTTTAGGGTGTCGACGTGCACCTTTTGTTCGCCTACGGTACGTTGCGCGATCCCGATGTTCAGCGCGCGCTTTTCGGCCGCCTCGTCGCGTGCGAAAACGACTCGCTGGCCGGCTTCGCGGTCGACCACGTCGAGATCACCGACCCGTCGGTCGTCGCCACCAGCGGCTCCGACAGGCATCCAATTCTGCGACCCGGCACGCCGGACGACGTCGTCGCGGGATCGTGTCTGCGGCTCACCGCCGACGAACTCGACGCCGTCGACCGCTACGAAGTCGGCGACTACCGGCGCGTTTTGGTCACCTTGACCTCGGGCCGACCGGCATGGGTCTACGTGTCCGCTGATCATGCCCACACGTTGGACTGAGCCCACCCACTGGGGCCGGCGCAGGACACCTGCCTGGATGAGCCCCGCGGTGTCAATCGGGAGCCGGCGTTGACCTGGCTCCTACAGCTGTGCCCAGACGATCTTGGTCTGCAAGTAGGTCTCCAGGCCCGCTCTTCCGGACTCGTAACCCCACCCCGACTGCTTGTAGCCGCCGAACGGCATGGAATGGTCGAACTGCATCTGACAGTTCAGCCCGACAGTGCCGGCCTGCAGTCGCTTTGCCAGGCGGTGGGCGCGGCCGAGGTCTCGAGTCCAGGCGGTGGCGGCCAATCCGTACGTGCTGTCGTTGGCCAGCGCGACCGCTTCGTCCTCGTCGTCGAACGGCAGGATCGCGACCACCGGCCCGAAGATCTCTTCCTGGAACAGCCGGCTCGTAGTGGCCACGTTGGTGAGCACCGTGGGACGGACGAAGTATCCCTTTCGGTCGAGCCGGTGCCCACCGGTGACGACCTCGACGCCGTCGGACTTGCCTTGGTCGAGGTAGCCCATCACGCGGGTGAGCTGTTTTTGGCTGATCAGCGGGCCGATCATGGCGCCCTCGTCCTTGGGTCCGCCCAGCTGAAGGGTATCGGCAATCTTGGCGATGCCTTCGACCACTTGCTGGTAAACACCGCGCTGGGCGAAGATGCGCGAGCCGCAGACACAGGCTTGCCCGGAGTGGATGAAGGTGCCGAAAGCCGCCATGGGGATGGCCGCCTCCAGGTTCGCGTCGTCGAAAATCAGCACCGGCGATTTTCCGCCGAGTTCCAGCGTCACTTTCTTGAGGTTGCTTGCTCCGGCGGCATGCACGATCTCCCGACCGACTTCGGTCGAGCCGGTGAAGGCGACCTTCTCGACGTCAGGGTGTGCGGTTATCGCCGCGCCTGCGGTGTGACCGTAGCCGATCAGCACGTTTGCCACTCCGTCGGGTACGCCAGCTTCGGCCAGGATCCTTTCCAGGATGACCGCGGTGAGCGGGGTCTCTTCGGCCGGCTTGACGACGCTGCTGCAGCCGGCCGCCAGCGACGGGGCAACTTTGCAACAGAAATTGAAGATCGGTCCGTTCCACGGGAAGATCAGGCCCACAACCCCGTAGGGCTCTTTGAGGGTATAGACGTGCTGGCGCACGTCGATGCCGGTGAGACCACCGGTGTGCACGTCGGCTGCGATGCCCTCGATTTTGGTGCACCAGCCGGCGTAGTAGCGGAAAAATTCGGCGCCGACGGCCACGGTTCCCTGCGCTTGCAACGGCGTCATGCCGGCGTTAAGCGATTCGAGCTCGGCCAGTTCGGCGGCGTGCTGATCGATCAATTCACCAACGCGCCACAGCACCTTGGCTCGTTCGCTGCCCGGCAAGTCCCGCCACACGCCTGACTCGAAGGATGCCTTCGCGCGGGCAACCGCATCGTCGACCGCTTCCGGGCCACAGTCTTTGACCTCCGTCAGCTGTTCTTCGGTGGCCGGATCGATGACGGGAATAACCTCGCCGGTGCCGGGTCGTTCACGAATTTCGTCCAGTACAGCGTGCACCTTCATCGGTATCCCTTCTCGCGTCTCTGCGGCGTTCACGTCGGGAAGTGATCCGCAGATGCGGAATCGCCGCCGCGTAGGTTATGCGCATAACCATCCGGTGTCCAGACCTGTCGGTGTCGACCTCCTGGCTAATGTGGCCGGTCACGTCGAGGCTCGCACGATCAGGCGTGCGATGTCGATGGGCTGCGGGGGTGGCGGGGCCGGGTAGCCGAGCTCGGTGAGGACGGCGGTCACGGCAGCATCGGCCACCGCACGGGGGTTGAACTGCACGGTAGTCAACGGCGGTGAACTGATCGCTCCCATCGGGTCGGCGTCGACACCGATCACCGCGAGATCGTCCGGGCAGCGTAGGCCCGCTTCGCGGATACCGTAGAGAACCAGGCACGCGACCTCGTCGCTTTGCGCGCACACCGCGGTCACACCGCTGCTCACCCACGCGGTGACGACGTCTGCGGCATTGTCCGCGGTGACCTCGTCCACGCTTACCCGGTCAAGGCCGTGAGCGTGCGCCGCCCGGGTCACTCCGCCGAGCCAATAGTCGCCCAGGGCACGCCATTTCGCGATCCCGGTGTAGGCGAACGCGATGCTTCGGTAACCCCGCGACACGAGGTGATCGACACGCAGCGCACCCACCGACATCGGGGGATCTCCCAGCGCGGGCAGCGTACCGATTTCGATATAGGGCACATCCGCGGCGGTTACCGCGCTGTGGGCCGCCCTGCTCAACGGAAACAGGCTGGTGACGGCGACGGGATCCAGATGCTCGATCGCGTCGATCACATGCTGGTCGTCGTCGGTTTCGAAAATCTGCACGGCCAGCAAACCACGATGGGCAAGCTCAGTGGTCATCCGGCTGCCGGCTTGCATCGGCATTTCGCCGACCGCCACCCGCGGCACGATGTACAAGACCACACCGCTCTTGCCGCGTGCGAGGTTCCGCGCGGCCACATTGGGCCGATAACCCAACTGTTCGGCGGCACGGTAGACCGCCTCCCGGGTACCGGTGGAGATCCTTTTGCCCTGAGCACCGTTCAAAACGTAGCTGACCGTCGCGGTCGACACCCGCGCCAGACGGGCGACATCGGCGTGGGTGGGCCGGGAAACTTTGCCCACACCCGACGCGTCACGGCGCGTACTGGCCATGCCCCATGGTGGCATGACTTCATCGTCAGCTTCCGGCAGCACCCGCGTTCCGCGTAATCGGCCGTGACCGCGCCATTGCGGCAAGTGGGCGTTTCCCTTAGTGAAAACTGGGAGTCTCCCTAAGGTTTCGTAACACCGACCAAACGGTTCGGCACTACAGGCGGACTGTGGCTAGCGTGGTTTGAGCTTCGTTGGTCACCGACGACCACTGACCGGCCAGGCGAGCCCAAGTTTCGGGTGGCGCACTACGGATCAGATTGCGCTGCAACGATTCCGTAAACCGCTCGCAACATGGGTAACCGATGCCGAAACATCGTCGCCGCACGATCGGGCATGAATTTGGCGCGCACATCGGAGGGAGAAAACGCGTGGTTGCTGGACCCGGCATGGACACCGGACCGGGGCCGGTCAAGACTCTTTGCGCTTATTGCGGTGTCGGTTGCGGCATGGTCTTGGAGCTCGGCAAGGATCCGGCGACCGGGCGCAACCAGGTCACCAAGTCGACAGGGCACAAGGCCCATCCGGCTAACTTCGGCAGGTTGTGTACAAAAGGCGCTACCACGGCTGACATGCTTGCTGCACCGGGCCGCATGGAATCGGCGTATCTACGCGCCGACCGCGGCGAACCGGCCCGCGCGATCAATGTCGATGCCGCAATCACACACTGCGCCAAGCGGTTACGGGCAATCATCGACCAACACGGGCCGGACTCAGTGGCCCTGTATGTGTCCGGGCAAATGTCGCTCGAGGCACAGTACCTGGCCAACAAGCTCGCCAAAGGCTTTATCGGAACCAACCAGATCGAGTCGAACTCACGACTGTGCATGGCCAGCGCCGGCAGCGGCTACAAGCAATCCCTCGGTGCCGACGGTCCGCCCGGCTCATACCAGGACTTCGATCAGGCTGATGTTTTCTTCGTCATCGGCGCCAACATGGCCGACTGCCATCCAATCCTGTTCTTGCGCATGATGGATCGCGTCAAAGCCGGCGCCAAGCTGATTGTCGTCGACCCGCGCCGCACTGCGACCGCCGACAAAGCCGACCTGTTCTTGCAACTCGCACCGGGCACCGATCTCGCACTCCTTAACGGCCTGTTGCACCTCATCGTCGAGAATCAGCAAACAGACCGCGATTTCATTGCCGAGTTCACTGAGGGCTGGGAGGTGATGCCGAGCTTCCTGCAGCAATTCCCGCCCGCGAAGGTCAGCGAAATCACCGGTATCCCGGAGCACCACATCCGGACAGCGGCTCAATGGATCGGCGAAGCAGAAAACTGGATGAGCTGCTGGACGATGGGACTCAACCAGAGCACCCACGGCACGTGGAATACCAACGCGATCTGCAACCTGCATCTGGCCACTGGCGCGATCTGCAAGCCGGGAAGCGGCCCGTTTTCGCTGACCGGACAGCCCAACGCGATGGGCGGGCGGGAGGTGGGTTACATGGGTCCGGGTTTGCCGGGGCAGCGGTCGGTGACCTGCGACGACGACCGGGCGTTTGTCGAGGACCGGTGGGGAATTCCGCGCGGCTCGCTGCGCAAGGATGTCGGTGGCGGCACCATCGAGATGTTTTCCCGTATGGCCGAAGGGCATATCAAGGCGTGTTGGATTATCTGCACCAATCCCGTTGCGAGCGTGGCTAACCGGAAAACTGTGCTTGCCGGTTTGGAACGGGCGGAGTTAGTGATCGCCCAAGACGCGTTCCTCGACACCGAAACAAACGAATACGCAGACGTGCTGCTGCCGGCGGCGCTGTGGACGGAATCCGAAGGGGTGATGGTCAACTCTGAACGCAACGTCACCCTTTTCCAGCAAGCTGTGGATCCGCCCGGACAAGCGCTGCCCGATTGGCGGATCATCGCCCGAATCGCCGGTGAGATGGGCTATGCCCACGCGTTCAGCTACGACTGCGCGGAGGACGTATTCAACGAAATCAAGCAGTTCTATAACCCTGCCACCGGGTACGACCTACGCGGCATTACCTACGAGCGGCTCCGCCGCACGCCAATCCAATGGCCGTGTGCACCCGACAGCAAGGCCGATCGCAACCCCATCCGCTACCTCAACAACGGTGTGAGCCAAACACGGTTTGTCCGCGATGACGGCAGCGTGCCACGGCTGGCGTTTCCGACGCCGAGTGGACGCGCCCTGTTTTTCGCCCGGCCACACCTGTTGCCGGCTGAGATGCCTGACGATGAGTACCCGTTCCTGCTCAACACCGGGCGCCTGCCGCACCAGTGGCACACGATGACCAAGACCGGCAAAGTTGACAAGCTCAATAAGCTCAATCCCGGCCCGTTCGTGGAGATTCACCCCGACGATGCTGCCCGGTTGCAGATCGCTGACGACGACTCCGTCGAGATTGCCTCCCGCCGTGGGCGCGCCGTGCTGCCCGCCGTGGTCACCGACCGCGTGCGCCCGGGCAACTGTTTCGCACCGTTTCACTGGAACGACGCGTTCGGTGAGTACCTGTCCATTAATGCCGTCACCAACGACGCGGTCGATCCGGTGTCGCAGCAACCGGAATACAAGGCTTGCGCAGTCACTTTGACCAAGGTCTCCGTCGCGACGGGGGAATTTGGCCCGGGTGCAAACCAGCCGGATCAACCCCTCACGGTGGAAATCAGCTTGTCGCAGCTCGACGCACTCGCCGAGATACTTGGGGTAACCGACGATCTACGACCACAGTTCACCTCGCTGGAGCGCTTGTATCTTGCGGGAATGCTGAGCGGCTTGCGTTCCGACGTCGGCCGACGAACACCCGGGGTACCGAGCCTGCCCGCCGACGCGCCGTTGCAGCCCAGCGTGCGGATGTGGGTGGATGGCGTGCTGGCCGGCCTATTTTCGCGCAGTCCGCTGCCAGCCGCGGTTGCGATGCCCGGCGCAGGCGGCACAATACCCGAGAGCCCGGTTGCCGATTTCCACACGGCGCCGCAGCGAGCGCCGATTGCGGTGCTGTGGGCGTCGCAAACCGGGAATGCTGAAGCGCTTGCCGCGGATATCGCCGCGCAGCTCACCGAAGCCGGCCTACCGGTCGCGTTGCGGGCGATGGACGAGTGTGCTGTCGATGACCTGCCGGCCACTCGGGAGCTGCTGCTGATCACCAGCACGACGGGAGATGGCGAGCCACCGGACAACGGCACCGCGTTCTGGGAGGCGTTATCAGCACCGGACGCACCCGCGCTTACCGATACCCGTTATGCGGTGCTGGCGCTGGGTGATTCCAGCTACGACGACTTCTGCGGCCACGGACGCAAACTCGACGAGCGCCTCGCCGAGCTCGGCGCGAGCCGCCTGATCGACCGCGTCGACTGTGAACCCGACTACGAAGACACCGCTGCCCGGTGGCTCGGCGACGCGCTGCGGGAACTCACCCGCCAACCCGTCCCGGTCGGGGGCGGCGCCGCTCAGCCCGTCGTACCCGCTCGCCCCACGGTCGCATCCCCGCCAGAGCCGCACACGTACGACAAGAAAACCCCCCTGATCACCTGTCTGGCACAGAATATCCGACTCAGCGGCCCGGGGTCAGCAAAAGACGTGCGGCAGTTCGTTTTTCGTGTTCCCGATGAGGCTTTCTGTTACCAGGCCGGTGACGCGCTCGGTGTGTGGCCGCGCAATCACCGGGAACTTGTCGACGAATGGCTGTCAGTCACCGGATTGGATGGCGAGACGGTGGTGGACGTCGGAGATTGCGGGGCGATGCCATTGCGGGTTGCATTGGCCGAACGATTGGCGATCGCGAACCTGACACCAGACCTGCTGCGGTTTGTGGCGCAGCGCAGTGGCGACCCCGACCTCGCTGAGCTGCTGAAGCCGGAGAACAAGGCCGCGCTGGCCGACTGGGTTTGGGGCCGTCAGCAAGTGGACTTGCTGGCGGAGGTGCCGGTCGCCGCGTCGGTGGACGAGTGGATGAGAGTGCTCAAACCCCTTCAGCCGCGGCTATATTCGATCTCATCGAGCCCGACGGTACACGAAGGCGAGGTACACCTGACCGTCTCGGCGGTGCGTTATCGCTTTCAAGGCAGGATTCGCCGCGGAGTGTGCTCGACCTACCTCGCCGACAATACCAGCGGCGACATTGGCATCTACGTTCACAAATCTCCTCATTTTCGACTGCCGGCCGACCCGGACGCGGCGATCATCATGATCGGGCCCGGCACGGGTATCGCACCGTTTCGCGGCTTTTTGCATGAACGTCGCGCGCTCGCCCACCCCGGGCCCAATTGGCTGTTCTTCGGCGAACAACACGCCGCCACGGACTTTTACTACGGCGACGAAATCCGGCAGATGTACGCCGATGGGTTTCTGACCGAACTTGACCTGGCATTCTCGCGCGACCAACCTGACAAGATCTATGTGCAAGATTTGATGCGCAAACGCGGTGCAAAGCTTTGGCGATGGTTACAGGACGGTGCCCACGTCTACGTCTGCGGCAACGCTGCACGCATGGCCAAAGCGGTCGATCAGGCGTTGCGGGAGATCGTGGAACGACACGGTCACCTTGATGCCCACGCGGCGAAAGCCTACGTGAGGAAGCTGTCCGCGGCGAATCGCTATCAACGCGACGTCTACTGACGACAACGTGCACCGCGGTGCGTGTGTACCAACTCAGGTTTCCCGCAACGGGGCCTCGGCTTCGCCGGTATTCGACGGCCAGCTTCCCGGCACCATCGGCGCGGTCGGACCGTCAGCTAACCCAGCCCCGGCCAGCCTGGTCAACCCGATCGGCCGCTGCGTGCTTGATGTGGCCGTGGTGCCGGCGAAGCCCAACCGGCCGGCTCCCCGATCGGAGGTCACCGCCGAGGTCGCATGCCCATCGCCGTTCGACGCCGCCGCGGGTACTGAGTCCGTATCCGATTCGATGTCCAAAAACTCGTAGCGATGGCCCCGATCTATGCGTTTCGGTGCCGCGCGGCGACGCCGTCGCCTCGCAGCCTGCTTCGCCGCCGAAACTGCCGCCGGCGCCGGGGTCGTGGCTTTATCCGGTGCGGGCCTGTGGGCTTTGCCGGGCATAGTCGCCGCCGATCCCGCGCCCAGATCACCGACCAGGTATGGGTAAGCGACGCTTTGTGCGCCCACGGCGCTTTGCGCACCCAGGGCACCCTCGGCCCCCACCACCGGCGCGGGTGGCGGCGCGCCGGGCGCCGGCGGGGCGGCGGATGGCGGCGTCGACGCGGGTACGGGGCCGGTCGACGGGGTGGAACTCACGATGGAGGCGGGGCCTACGGCCGGCGCATTGGGCACCGCCGCCGGAATGGGTGTGGCAGCAACCGGCATGAGTGACCCTGCCGCCGCAACTGGTGCCGCCCCGGCAGCGCTGGTCAGCGCCGCGACGCTACCAGCCACCCCGGCGCCCGCCGCCAGTGGCGCAGTCGCCACGGGCGTGACCAAGCCCGCGGAGTAGATCGGGTTGGCGGCCACGAATGCCGGCAGCAAGGCCGGATTGTTGAGAATGATCCAGGTGAGGTACAAGGTCCGGTGAACGACGAATTGGGTTGCCAGAAGTAGCACCGCCTCGGCGAACTGAACGGGGTTATTCGCGTAGTTGGCGAGCATCGCTTCAGCGCGCGGGATGAACGTCGCCAAACTCGGCTGCATCGATTGAAACGAGTTGGGCGAGAACGGGTTGAACTGCGGAGGGAATATCGCTTGCAGCCACTGCTCGGGCGTGGTCGGCAGTGTGGTTCCCATGCCCGGCATGTTTCCCATACCGCCACCCATGCCCCCCGAATTGCCCATACCGGAGCCGGAACCCATACCCCCGGAGTTGCCCATACCGGAGCCGTCGTCCATCTCCGCTTTCATGATCTGTGGGGCCGGCGGGGTGCGTGGCGCGGCGGCCAGTGCTGCCGTGGAAGTCGCCTGATAGGTCGTCATCGTGGTGGCGGCCTGGACCCACATCCGCACGTAGTCGGCTTCGTTCAAGGCGATCGGGATGGTGTTGATTCCGAAGAAGTTGGTGGCCACCAGCACGGCATGGGTGGCGTGGTTGGCGGCCAATTCGGCCAATGTCGGCATTGCGGCCAGGGCAGCGGTATAAGCCGCAGCCGCGGTTTCATGTGCGGCGGCCATCGCTGCGCTGTTGGCCGCAGCCTGTAATAGCCATGCGATGTAGGGCGCATGCGCCGCCATGTATTGCTCAGCGGTCGGGCCCTGCCAGGCCCCTGCCCGCACTGCGCCCAGCAGCGCGGTGAGCTCGTCGGCCACCGCGATGTACTCGGTGCTCAGGGAATTCCACGCGCCGGCCGAGGCAACCAGGGAACCGGGCCCGGGGCCGCTGGATAGCAGCGCGGAATGGAGCTCCGGCGGGAAAGCCATCCAGATCGGCGCAGTCATTGTGGTCCCCGCGAGGGTGGACGCCTTGACGCCGACACACCTCCCGGCTTCGTCAGGCGCTTCGGCGCTGGTGGAACCGGGCTTTGTCGACCGCCACCCACCTGCAACGCGTGCTCCTTTTGATCAGACCGCCGTTGCAATTCTAGCCGTATAACCGTAGCTACGGAAAAATAAGTCCTATATAACCGTATCTACGGTTTTAGGTCAGCCCCTGAATAGCTGCGACCAGTGATGACAGCGACGACCTTGTTGACTAAGGGAACTAATGCGCGCGGATCGGCGACTACCTGAGCGGTGCCAGGACCGAGTCCGAGATAGTGCCCGGCCAGGCCTCATAGGGGGTGCTTGATGCAAGCGACGCAAACCGGTCACCGCCCAGCAATGGCAATCACTGGTCTTTCTGCCAATGAGGCCGGTGAGGTAGGGTCCCTGCGACGGTGTTGAAAATCATTTCCAATATGACTGTTGCCGCACCGGTGCCGGAGAAGGAGGTGAGCGGTGGTGACTGGCAGGGGCAGCCAACCATCGTTCAGCGCATGGCTGCGGCCCGGCGTCGGGCGAAGCCGTACATCTCGACACTTAGCTTATGCAATGCTAACTTCACCGAAGTTAGGTAGCACTAACAAACCCAGGGAGGGTATGGGCCGTGGACGGCGGTGACATCGGGACGCTGGTGGCCGGTCCCGTTGCAGCTCGAATTGACGGTGACGTCGTCAGCCGGTTCGCCACGTGTTGCCGGGCCCTGGGCCTGACGGTGTATGACCGCCGCCGTCCCGCCGACCTTGCCGCCGCTCGTTCTGGGTTTGCCGCGCTGACCCGGATCGCCCACGACCAGTGCGACGCGTGGACAGGGCTTGCCGCCGCCGGCGACGTTTCCACCTCAGTGCTCGAATCGATATCGCGCACCGTTTCGACCGCCGGGCTGCTGCAACGCCAGATCGAACTGGAACCGGGCACCTTGGGTTTTCAATATGACACCGGGTTGTATCTGCGGTTTCGCGCCACCGGACCCGACGACTTCCACCTGGCCCACGCCGCGGCGCTGGCAGCGGACGGACGGTACGCCGACGCCCACCAGCTGGTCGCCGGCATTCTCCGACGACGGCCGAATTGGCACGACGCCCGCTGGGTGTCGGCCGCCATCCACTACCGCGCCCAGCGCTGGTCGGACGTCGTCAAGCTGCTCACCCCGATCGTCAATGACACCGACCTCGACGAGGTTTTCGCCCACGGCGCCAAGATCACCCTGGGGATCGCGCTGGCCAGGCTGGGCATGTTCGCCCCGGCCCTGTCCTACCTCGAGGAACCCGAGGGCCCCATCGCCGTCGCCGCGGTCGACGGTGCGCTGGCCAAAGCGCTGGTGCTGCGCGCGCACGTCGACGAGGAGAGCGCCAGCGAAGTTCTGCAGGACCTGTACGCAGCCAACCCCGAGAACGAGGAAATCGAGCACGCCCTATCCGATCCCAGCTTCGGGATCGTCACCACCACCGCGGCACGCATCGAGGCCCGCACCGACCCGTGGGATCCTGAAACCGAGCCCAGCCCAGGCGATTTCATTGACCCCGAAGCCAAAGAGCGCAAGCGGGTGCTGCTCGCCGAGGCCGAACGCGAGCTCGACGAGTTCATCGGCCTGGACAAGGTCAAAGACCAGGTGGCCCGATTGAAAAGTGCGGTGGCCATGGAGGTGGTGCGCAAGCAGCGCGGTTTGGAAGTGGCACAGCGCACCCACCACCTGGTGTTCGCCGGCCCGCCCGGGACCGGTAAGACCACCATTGCCCGGGTTATCGCCAAGATCTATTGCGGGCTGGGCTTGTTGAAGAAGGAAAACATCCGGGAAGTGCACCGCGCCGATTTGATCGGCCAGCACATCGGGGAGACCGAAGCCAAGACCAACGCGATTATCGACAGCGCGCTGGACGGTGTGCTGTTTCTCGACGAGGCGTACGCGCTGGTGGCCACCGGCGCGAAAAACGACTTCGGGCTGGTCGCCATCGACACCCTGCTCGCGCGGATGGAAAACGACCGCGATCGCCTGGTGGTGATCATCGCCGGCTACCGCGCCGATCTCGACAAGTTCTTGGACACCAACCAAGGTCTGCGGTCGCGCTTTACCCGCAGCATCGACTTCCCGTCCTACAAACCGGCTGAGTTGATCGAGATCGCCAAATTCATGGCCGCCAAGCGTGACAGCGTCTTCGAACAGGCCGCCCTCGACGATCTCGAAGCGTTGTTCGCCCATCTGGCCGACATCTCCAAGCCCGACGCGGCCGGCGTTGAACGCCGCGGCCTAGACATTGCCGGTAACGGGCGGTTCGTGCGCAACGTCGTCGAAAAATCCGAAGAAGAACGCGAATTCCGGTTAGACCATTCTGAGCACGCCGAAACCGGCGAGTTCACCGACGAGGAGTTGATGACGATCACCGCCGAGGACGTCCGCAATTCGGTAGAGCCGCTGCTGCAAGGCCTCGGCTTGCTGGAGCTCGCATGACCAGGAATGAGCTCGACGACGAGCGTCGCTCGTTCGCCTCGCGCACACCGGTCAACGAAAACCCGGACAAGGTGGTGTATCGGCGCGGCTTCGTCACCCGCCACCAGGTAACCGGCTGGCGTTTCGTCATGCGGCGCATCGCTTCCGGTGTCGCCCTGCACGACACCCGGATGCTTGTCGACCCGCTGCGCACCCAGTCGCGGGCGGTCCTGATGGGCGCGCTGATCCTCGTCACGGGATTGATCGGTTGCTTCGTGTTCTCGCTGATCCGGCCCGGCGGGTCGGCGGGCACCAACCCCGTATTGGCCGACCGATCCACCGCCGCCCTGTACGTGCGGGTCGGCGACCAGCTTCACCCAGTGCTCAACCTCGCGTCAGCCCGGCTGATCGCCGGTCGGCCGGTCAATCCCACCACGGTGAAAAGCACGGAGCTGGACAAGTTTCCGCGCGGAAATTTGATCGGTATTCCCGGTGCCCCGGAACGCATGGTGCAAAACACCTCAGCGGACGCGGACTGGACGGTATGTGATGCGATCAGTGGGCTGGGGCACGCGGCACACAGTGCTGGTGTCACGGTCATCGGCGGCCCCCTGGACACCAGTGGCGCGCGGGCCGCGGCGCTAGGTGCCGGGCAGGGGCTGCTTGTTGACAACGGCGCCGGTACGTGGCTGCTCTGGAACGGCAGGCGCAGCCGCATCGATCTGTCCGACCACGCCGTCACCACCGCCTTGGGACTGGGCACCGATGTGCTTGCCGCGCGGCCGATCGCGTCGGGCCTGTTCAACGCGGTTCCGGAGGCCCCCCCGTTGACGCCGCCGGCCATCCCGGACGGGGGCCGCCCAGCGCATTTCCCGTTGCCACCGAACGTGCCGATCGGAGCGGTGGTGGTGGCTCACGCGTTAGAGACCAACTCAGATCACGGAGTGGTGTACTACGCGGTGCTGCCGGACGGGTTGCAGCCGATCTCGCCGGTGCTTGCCGCGATCTTGCGCAACACCAATTCCTATGGCCTGGACCAGCCGCCGCGGCTGGCCGCTGATCAGGTTGCACGGCTTCCCGTTTCACGGATGCTCGACACCTCACGCTATCCGGACCAGCCGATCAGCCTCGTCGATGCGGCAAAGGCGCCGGTGACCTGCGCCTACTGGAGTAAGCCGGCCGGG
Organism: Mycobacterium heckeshornense; assembly: GCF_016592155.1. NCBI lineage: Bacteria > Bacillati > Actinomycetota > Actinomycetes > Mycobacteriales > Mycobacteriaceae > Mycobacterium > Mycobacterium heckeshornense. Next base: position 4,636,831 of record NZ_AP024237.1, on the reverse strand, counting down.
GCTGCCACCAGCTCGCTGACGGTGCTGTCCGGGTCTTCGCTGCCAGTGCCCGACGGGGTGCGCACCGTGGAGCTGGTGAGCGCCGGCGCTGGCGGGACCGCGGCTCGCGTCGCGCTGAGACCCGGTCGCGGGTATTTCGCTCAGACCGTCGGCCAGGACGCGTCTTCGCCACCCGCGGGGTCGCTGTTCTGGATCGCCGACACCGGTGTCCGATACGGCATCGACAACGAAACCGGTCCGACTGGACACGCCAAAGCCATTGAGGCGCTTGGCCTGAACCCGCCGCCGGTTCCGGTCCCGTGGTCGGTGTTGTCGCTGTTTGCACCCGGCCCCACGCTTTCCCGGGCCGACGCGCTGCTGGCCCACGACGGGTTGCCGCCTGACTCTCGACGCAGCCGCGAAGCTTCAGCCCAACAGGAGACCCGATGAGCCGCCTGATTTTCGAGGCCCGCCGCCGGCTGCCGCCTCCCGCGACCCGCCAGGGAACGATCGCCATCGAGGCACCGCCGGAGTTGCCGCGGGTGATCCCGCCGTCACTGCTGCGGCGCGCACTGCCGTATCTGATCGTGATTCTGATCGTCGGGATGATCGTGGCGATGGTCGCCACCGGGATGCGACTGATTTCGCCGCAGACACTGTTCTTCCCGTTCGTGCTGCTGCTGGCCGCCACCGCGTTGTACCGGGGCACCGACAACAAGACACGCACCGAGGAGGTCGACGCCGAACGCGCCGACTACCTGCGTTACTTGTCGGTGGTTCGCGACAACATCCGCACCCAGGCTGCCGAGCAACGGGCGGCCGCCGAATGGTCACACCCTGACCCCGCGGAGCTGGCCAGCATCCCCGGCTCGCGTCGGCAATGGGAGCGCGACCCCAACGACTCCGATTTTCTGGTGGTGCGGGCCGGCCGGCACACCGTGCCGCTGGCCACCCCGGTGCGAGTCAACGACATTGCCGACGAAGTCGACTTAGAGCCGGTGTGCCACAGCGCATTACGCAGCCTGCTGGACACCCAGCGCACGGTGCGGGACGTTCCGGTAGGAATCGATTTGGCCAAGGTCTCGCGCATCACCGTACTGGGCGAAGCCGGCGAGGTGCGCGCCATGCTGCGGTCCCTGATCGCCCAGGCGGTGACGTGGCACGACCCGACGGTGCTCGGAGTTGCTTTGGCCACACCGGATTTGGAAGACGCGGACTGGTCGTGGCTGAAGTGGTTGCCGCATGTCGACATTCCCGGCGAGCTGGACGGCGTCGGCCCGGCCCGCTACCTGTCGACCAACCCCGGTGAGCTGTGCCGGTCGCTCGCTGCGGCCCTGGCGGATCGTCCGGCGTTCACCGGTGGCTCGGCTGAGGCGCTACGACACCTGCTAATCGTCGTCGACGACCCCAACTTCGACATTAACTCCTCGCCATTGGCGGCGGCGCGGGCCGGAGTCACTGTGATCCAGCGCTCCGCAACACCTCCGCACCGCGAACAGTATCCGGATCCCGAGCGTCCGATTCTGCGTATCGCGCACGGCCGTATCGAACGTTGGCAGTCCGGCGGCTGGGCGCGCTACATTGACGAGGCCGACCAGCTCGACGCCGACGAAGCCAGCCACCTGGCTCGTCAGCTTTCCCGCTGGGATTCCAACCCCACCCATGCCGGGCTGCGCTCGGCGGCCACCCGGGGCGCGACGTTCACCACGCTGCTGGGCATCCCCGACGCGTCAGCGCTCGATGTTCCCGCGCTGTGGGCGCCGCGACCCCGGGAGCAGGAATTGCGCGTGCCGATCGGGGTCACCGCCACCGGCGAGCCGCTGATCTTCGACCTCAAAGACGAAGCCGAGGGCGGGATGGGCCCGCACGGGCTGATGATCGGGATGACCGGCTCCGGTAAGTCGCAGACCTTGATGTCAATCTTGTTGTCGTTGTTGACAACCCACTCGGCTGACCGGCTTATCGTGATCTACGCCGACTTCAAGGGGGAGGCCGGCGCCGATAGCTTCCGCAACTTCCCGCAGGTCGTCGCGGTCATCTCGAATATGGCCGAAAAGAAGTCGCTGGCCGACCGGTTCGCCGAAACGCTGCGCGGCGAGGTGGCCCGCCGGGAGGTGCTGCTGCGGGAAGCCGGCCGGCGCGTGCAGGGCAGTGCATTCAATTCGGTGACCGAATACGAGAACGCCATCGCGGCCGGACACGACCTTGCCCCGATTCCGACGTTATTTGTGGTCGCCGACGAATTCACGCTGATGCTGGCCGACCATCCCGAGTACGCCGAGCTTTTCGACACCGTGGCCCGCAAGGGCCGATCTATGCGAATCCACATCCTGTTCGCGTCGCAGACGCTGGATGTGGGCAAGATTAAGGACATCGACAAGAACACCTCCTACCGAATCGCGTTGAAGGTGGCCAGTCCCGCGGTGTCCCGCCAGATCATCGGCGTCGAGGACGCCTACCACATCGAATCCGGCAGGGAGCACAAGGGTGTGGGCTTCCTGGTGCCCGCACCCGGTGCGGCGCCGATCAAGTTCCGCAGCACCTACGTCGACGGTATCTATGAGCCGCCACGGACCACGAAAACCCTTGTGGTGCACGCGGCGCCGGAGCCGAAGCTGTTCACCGCCGGGCGGGTCGAGCCGGATCCGGAGACAGTCCTCACCGCGGGAGACGAGGAACAGCCAACCGGTCCGCCGCGCAAGCTGATCGCTACGATCGGCGACCAGCTGGCCCGCTACGGGCCCCGCGCGCCCGAGCTGTGGCTGCCGCCGCTAGACGATCCCATCCCGCTCAACGCGGTTCTCGCGCGCGCTGCGATACCGCCAGGGCGATGGCGATGGCCGCTGGGTGAGATCGACAAACCGTTCGAGATGCGCCGCGACCCACTGATTTTCGACGCGCTCTCCTCAGCCGGCAACATGGTTATCCATGGTGGCCCGAAGTCGGGCAAGTCGACCGCATTGCAGACGTTCATCCTGTCGGCCGCCAACTTGCATTCGCCCCGCGAAGTGACCTTCTACTGCCTGGACTACGGCGGCGGCCAGCTGCGAGTGCTGGAAGACCTGGCCCACGTGGGCAGCGTGGCGGCGCCGCTGGAACCCGAACGTATCCGTCGCACCTTCGGTGAGCTCGAGCAACTGCTGCTGTCTCGCCAGCGGCGGGAGGTCTTCAGAGACCGGCGAGGCAACGGCTCCGGGCCCGACGACGGCTACGGGGAGGTGTTTCTGGTCATCGACAACATCTACGCGTTCGGCCGCGACAACACCGACCAGTTCAACACCCGAAACCCGTTGCTGGCGAAGGTGACCGAGTTGGTCAATATCGGTTTGGCGTACGGAATCCACGTCGTGATCACCACTCCGAGCTGGCTCGAGGTGCCGCTGGCAATGCGCGACGGCCTGGGCTTGCGCCTGGAGCTCAAGCTGCACGACCCCCGAGACAGCAATGTGCGGGTTATCGGTGCGCTGCGTCGTCCGGCCGAGGCCGTGCCGGCCGACCAGCCGGGCCGGGGGCTGACGATGGCCGCTGAGCACTTCCTGTTCGCCGAACCCGAGCTCGACCAGATTGCCGAGATCAACGACCGCTACCCGGGTGTCAGCGCACCGCCGGTGCGGTTGCTGCCGACGAATCTGCCGCCCAGCGCGGTTGGCGACATCTACCCGGGTCCGGAGCGGGTGGTCATCGGTCAGCGCGAAGAAGACCTGGCGCCAGTCGAAGTCAACTTCGCCGAGAATCCACTCCTGATGGTGTTGGGCGACACTAAGTCCGGCAAGACCACGCTGCTGCGCCACATCATCCGCACCGTTCGTGACCACTCCACTTCCGACCAGGTCGCGTTCACGGTGGTGGATCGCAGACTGCACCTCGTCGACGAACCGCTGTTCCCAGACAACGAATACACGGTCAACGTCGACCGGGTGCTGCCGGCGATGCTGGGGCTATCGGCGCTCATCGAGTCGCGGCGCCCGCCGACGGGTATGTCTGCGGCGCAACTAACCAACTGGAGCTACCAGGGACACACCCACTACCTGATCATCGATGACGTCGACCAGATACCCGACACCCCGGCCATGACCGGCGCATTCGCCGGCCAGCGGCCGTGGACCAGCCTGATCGGGTTGTTGTCACAGGCTGGCGACCTGGGATTGCGGGTGATCGTCACCGCGCGCGCTACGGGATCGGCGCACGCGTTGATGACCAGCCCGCTGCTGCGCCGGCTCAACGAACTCCAGGCGACCACCCTGCTGCTGTCAGGCAACCCGCAAGACGGCGGCAAGATTCGCGGCCAGCGGTTCGGCCGCCTGCCTGCAGGACGCGCAATCTTGCTGGACGACAACGATATTCCGACTTATGTGCAGTTGGTCAACCCGCTGGTCGACGAAAGTGTGAGCGTTGACGGTCGGTGAGATTCACCGGAAGGAGTAGATGCTATGACGCTACGAGTTGTTCCCGAAGGCCTGGCCGCGACCAGTGCCGCGGTCGAGGCGCTGACCGCACGTCTAGCGGCCGCGCATGCCAGTGCCGCCCCGCTGATCACCGGGGTGGTGCCGCCGGCGGCTGACCCGGTGTCACTGCAGACCGCGGTTGGATTCAGCGCCCAGGGCGCCGAGCACGCCGCCGTGGCGGCCGAAGGTGTCGAAGAGCTGGGCCGGGCCGGTGTCGGGGTCGGGGAGTCCGGGGCAAGCTACGCTGCCGGCGATGCGGCCGCGGCGTCGACCTACCTGATTGCCGGCTCCTGAGCATGACCGCACCGATCTGGATGGCGTCGCCGCCGGAGGTGCATTCGGCGTTGTTGAGCGCCGGTCCGGGCCCGGGTTCATTGTTGGCGGCGGCGGGCGCGTGGTCGTCGTTGAGCGCCGAGTATGCCTCGGCGGCAAGTGAACTGAGCGCATTGGTGGCACAGGTTCAAGCCGGCTCGTGGGAGGGGCCCACCGCGGCGCAGTACGTGGCCGCGCACATGCCCTACCTGGCATGGCTGACCCAGGCCAGCGTCAACAGCGCGGGGGTGGCCGCCCAGCACGAGATTGCGGCGGCGGCCTACACCTCCGCCTTGGCCGCGATGCCCACCTTGGCCGAGTTGGCCGCCAACCACGCCATCCACGCAGTGCTGGTGGCGACAAACTTCTTCGGCATCAACACGATTCCGATCGCCCTCAACGAAGCCGACTACGTGCGAATGTGGATACAGGCCGCCAGCACGATGGCCACCTACCAGGCGGCCTCCGGTATGGCGCTGGCCTCCGCGCCACGCACCGCCCCAGCACCAATAGTGGTCACGCCCGGCGTCTCTGAAGTCGGCAACGCCGTAGCCACTGCGGCCCAGACGGGCGCGCAGGCCCAGGCAACCCAATCCGGTTCGTCGCTCAATCTCTCAGACATCTTGTCGCAACTACTGCAGTTTCTGCGGGATCCGCTCGGCAGCTTCCAGCAGATGCTCAGCGCCTTCGCGGCGAATCCGTTAGCGGCACTGGTGGCCTACGGACCGTTTCTGTTCTTCGTCGGTGCCTTCGCCGCCTATGAAGTGCTCTCACCGATAGCGACCTACGGGCCCATGCTTGCACTGGCGGTGGCACTGCCGATCATCCTCGGGCTGGGCCTCAACTACCTGCAGTCGTTGACCCAACCCGTGGCCGCTGCCGGCGTGCCCGCCGTCGTCGGTCCCGCCGCGGCGACCGCAGCCGCCCAGCCCGCGATGTGGCCCGTGGCTGGATTGGCGACAACCGGTGCCGCGCCGGCGGTTTCCCCCGCACCGACCGCCGCGGCACCGGGTACCGCTGCCGCCGCGACAGCACCGGCGGCAGGCACGGCTGCGGCGGCCTACCTGGTTGGCGGCATCGGTCCGGACGACGGGCCCGGACCGACGCTGCGGGACCGAGAGGAAACCAAAGCTCCCGCTTCGCCAATCCCGGCCGCTGCCGTTGTGGGAATGTCAAGCCGGGAGAAGGCGCGGGCGCGCCGGCGCCGGCGGGCGGCGATGCGCGATTACGGCGACGAATTCGCCGATATGAATATCGAGGTCGACCCGGACTGGGACGCGCCGCGCGACCAGGAAGCAGCCCCCTCGGCGGCGGCCTCCGACACTGGAGCCGGGCCGCTGGGCTTCAGTGGGACCGTGCGCAAGGAAGCTGCCGCGGAAGCCGCGGGGTTGGCGACGCTGGCCGGTGATGAGTTCGGTGAGGGGCCGCGGATGCCGATGGTGCCCGGCAGCTGGGAGCTTGACCGGCCCGCCGACGGGGAGGGGGGAAAGCGCAACTGACGAACAGCATTGTGGATCAGTCTGAGCAGTCGAAGAGAAAGGAAGTGTGATGAGTTTGTTGGATGCTCATATTCCGCAGTTGGTGGCCGCGCAGTCGGCGTTTGGTGCCAAGGCGGCGTTGATGCGCTCGACGATCGGGCAGGCCGAGCAGGAGGCGTTGTCGGCGCAGGCGTTTCACCAGGGGGAGTCGGCGGCGGCGTTTCAGGCCGCCCATGCCCGGTTTGTGGCGGTGGCGGCCAAGATCAACACGCTGCTGGATATCGCGCAGGCCAATCTGGGTGAGGCGGCGGGCACCTACACCGCCGCCGATGCCGCGGCCGCGTCCACCTACACCGGGTTCTGAGCGGTCAAGGTTTGAAGCGAAAGGGGTTGTGATGTCGCAGATCATGTACAACTACCCGGCCATGCTGGCGCATGCTGCCGATATGGCCGGTTATGCGGGGACCCTGCAGGCGCTGGGGTCGGATATCGCCAGTGAGCAGGCGGCGTTGTCGGCGGCCTGGCAGGGCGATACCGGGATGACCTATCAGGCCTGGCAGGCGCAGTGGAATCAGGCGATGGAGCAGCTGGTGCTGGCGTATCGGGCGATGGCCGGCACCCACGAAACCAACACCACCGCCATGCTGGCCCGCGACCAAGCCGAAGCCGCCAAATGGGGCGGCTGATCACCCATCACCTCGATGGACGCTGAGCCCAACGCCGTCGAGCTGACCGTAGAACAGGCGTGGTGCATCGCCGAAACTGTCGGTGCGGGAACCTTTCCGTGGGTACTCGCGATCACCACGCCGTACTACGACGTCGCGCACCGAGCCGCGTTCATGGATCAGCAGACCGCCGAGCTGAAGCGGATGGGCCTGATGTCGCCGGACGGCGTCGTCAACCCGGCGGTGGCGGAATGGATCCGGGTGGTGTGCTTCCCGGAGCGGTGGCTGGACCTGCGATACGTGGGACGGTCCCGGACCACCGGTGCCGACGAGATGCTGCGCGGCATCGTCGCCCGCCGCGACGATAAGACCGTGGTCGCGCTGCGCAACGCGCAGCTGGTCACGTTCACCTCGATGAAGATCGACGACCCCCGCGCACTGGTCCCGGTCCTCGGCGTCGGCCTTGCGCAGCGCCCGCCGGCGCGGTTCGACGAGTTCAGCCTTCCGGCCCGGGTCGGCGTCCGCGCCGACGAGCGGTTGCGTGCCGGCGCACCACTCACCGAAGTCCTTGACTACCTGGGTATTCCAGCGTCCGCGCGGCCGGTTGTGGAGTCTGTGTTCACCGGTCCGCGCAGCTATGTCGAGGTGGTCGCCGGCTGTCGCCGCGACGGCCAGCACACCACCACCGAGGTCGGGATGAGCATCGTCGACACCACAGCCGGGCGGATACTAGTCAGCCCGTCGAGAGCGTTCGACGGCGAATGGGTGTCGACATTCCGGCCCGGGACACCATTTGCGATCGCCGTCGCGATCGAGCAGCTGACCTCCGAATTACCGGACGGCCAGTGGTTTCCGGGTCTTCGGCTGTCCCGGGATTTCACCACCCAGTCGCCCTAACGAATATCCGAAGAGAAGAAAGAGAACTCATTTTCATGTCCCACCAACTCTTGAGGCCCCCGTATGTCTAGCGCCGTGATGCCAATCGTGCGGGTCGCCATCCTTGCCGAAAGCCGGCTGACGGAAATGGCATTGCCTGCGGAACTGCCGTTGCGCGAAATCCTGCCCGCGGTCCAGCGGTTGGTGGCTCCAGACGGTGACACCGACTCCGAGGTGTCGACGACACCGGCGCGGCTGAGCCTTGCCCCGATCGGCGGGGCGCCATTCAGCCTGGATGCCAGCTTGGACACGGTAGGGGTTGTCGACGGCGATCTGCTGGCGCTGCAGCCGCTGTCTTCCGGGCCGGCCGCACCGGGCATCGTCGAAGACGTCGCCGACGCCGCGGTGATCTTTTCCGCTTCGCGGTTCAAGCCGTGGGGCATCGCCCATATCCGGCGCGGGGCGCTGACCGCCGTCATCGGTGCGGTGCTCGCGGGCACCGGCCTGGCGGCCACCCACCACGTCGTCACCAAGGCGCCCGTGGGGCTGGTCGCCGTTGGTGCGATCGCGGTGCTCGCCGCGCTGGCCGGGCTGGTGGGCAGGGCGCGGTCACCGCGAACCGGCGTCGCCGTGTCAATCGCCGCGCTGGCGCCGATTGCCGCCGCCCTCAGTTTGGCGGTGCCCGGCGAATTCGGGCCCGCACAGGTGATGCTGGGCGGCGCGGGCGTCGCCGCGTGGTCGTTGATCAGCCTGATCCTTCCCACCCGTGAGCGTGAGCCCGCCATCGCGTTCTTCACCGCAACTGCGGTGTTGGGCATAGCGGTTCTGCTGGCAGCCGGGGCCGAATTGCTTTGGCAGTTACCGTTATTGAGTATCGGCTGCGGCCTGATCGTGGCGGCACTGCTGGTCACCATCGAAGCCGCCCAATTGTCAGCGCTATGTGCGCGGTTCCCGTTGCCCGTCATTCCCGCGCCCGGAGACCCCACTCCGTCGGCGCCGTCATCGCAGGTCCTGCAAGACCTGCCGCGGCGGGTGCGCGTCAGCGACGCCCACCAGAACGGCTTCATCGCCGCCGCCGTGCTGCTCAGCGTGCTTGGCTCGGTGGCAATCGCGGTGCGACCGGAAGCGGTGCCGGTAGTGGGCTGGTATGTCGTCGCCGCTACCGCCGCGGCCGCCGCGCTGCGGGCACGGATATGGGATTCGGCCGCCTGCAAGGCCTGGCTGCTGGCCGAGCCATATCTGGTCGCCCTGGCCCTGCTGGTGCTCTACACGGCAACCGGACGCTATGTGCCGGCGTTGGGCGCGGCCGCGGCACTTGCCGCGCTGGTGTTGGTGTGGGTGGTGGTCGCGCTGAATCCGCGAATCGCCTCACCGGATAGCTATTCGCTGCCGCTGCGCCGGTTGCTGGCGTTTGCCGCGGCAGGGCTCGACGGCTCGCTGATACCGGTCATGGCCTACCTGGTCGGCCTCTTCAGCTGGGTGCTCAATCGATGACAGTGACCCGTTTGGGTTGTGCTGCTGCGGTTTTCACTACCGCCGTGATGTGGAGCTGCGCCCCGGCGCTGGCGATCAGCCCCCCGGTCGTCGACCCCGGTGTCAAGCCGCCCAGCGGCGCCCCCGGGCCGGTGCAGCCGGTGGAGCGGCGTGCTGAATGCAGCAGCTCCGCCGTCATGCCGGGCACCGACCCCGGCGTCACGACCCCGAACCAGGTGATGCTGAATTTGCCTGCGGCATGGCGGCTTTCCCGTGGCGAAGGCCAGCTGGTGGCCATAATCGACACCGGTGTGCGGCCGGGGCCGCGGCTGCCCAACGTCGTTCCCGGCGGTGACTACGTGGAAACGACCGACGGGCTGACCGACTGCGACGGCCACGGAACGCTGGTCGCCGGCCTGGTTGCCGGCCAGCCGGGCGACGACGGGTTCTCCGGTGTGGCACCGGCCGCGCAGGTGCTGTCGCTGCGAGCCGCCTCCGGCAAGTTCATGCCGAAGATTGCTGGCGGCGACCCGATGCTGGCCCAGGCCTCGGCCGATGTGGCCGCGTTGGCCCGGGCGATCGTGCATGCCGCCGACCGCGGCGCCCGGGTGATCAACATCTCGACGGTCACTTGCCTGCCAGCTGATCGCGGCGTCAACCAGGCGGAGCTGGGGGCGGCGATCCGGTATGCGGCGGTGGACAAGGACGCGGTGATCGTGGCCGCCGCCGGCAACACCGGAACCACGGGTTCGTTCGGCGGGGCAACCCCTTGCGAATCCAACCCGCTCACCGACCTGAGCCGCCCCGACGATCCGCGTAACTGGTCGGGTGTCACCTCGGTTTCCATTCCGTCGTGGTGGCAGCCCTACGTGCTGTCGGTGGCCTCGCTTACGCCCGAGGCGCAACCGTCGAAATTCACCATGGTCGGGCCGTGGGTGGGTATCGCCGCGCCCGGTGAGAACATCGTGTCGGTCAGCAATCGCGATGACGGTGGCCTGGCCAACGCGCTGCCCAACGACAAGCAGCAGTTGGTTCCGCTCAACGGCACCAGCTACGCGGCCGGCTACGTGGCGGGCGTCGCGGCACTGGTCCGCAGCAAGTACCCGCAACTGACCGCCGCCCAGGTCGTGCAGCGCATCACCGCGACCGCGCACAACGCGGCCCGAGCGCCCTCCAACCTCGTCGGCGCCGGCACCGTCGACCCGGTCGCCGCCCTGACGTGGGAGCTGCCGGCGAGCGGTGACTCGCACGCACCGGCGGTCAAACAGCTTGCCGCCCCGTCCGAACCGGCACCCAAGGATCCCACACCGCGAGTCGTCGCCTTCACCGGCACCGCGGTACTCGCGCTGGTCGTCGTGGTCGTCGCTGCGATTGCCGCGCACCGACGAAAGGAGCCCACCCCGTGAGCCTGCGCCGATCCTCCCTCTGGCCGGGAACCGGACGGGTGACGCTGCTGTTGCTGGCCGCCGTGCCCGCCGCGATGGCGTATCCGTGGCAATCGATGCGTGACCGTTGGGTGCTGGGCATCGGCGCCGCGGTGGCGATTCTGCTTCTGGGCCGGTGGCGCGGGCTTTACGCCACCACGATCCTGCGCCGCCGGATGGCAATGAGCAGTCGCAACAGCGGGCTGCGGCGAGCCCGGGATCCAGGCATCGATGTGCGGGCCACCGCGCTGCTGCATGTCAGGCCGTCGGCGGAAACCGTTGACGTGCTTCCGCTTCCGCTGATCACGCGATACCTGGACCGCTACGGCATTCGCGCCGATGCGGTGCGTATCACCAGCCGCGACACCGGGTCGGACACCGGGGTGCTGCAGCGGGACACCTGGATCGGCATGACAGTTTCGGCCGTGGCGAACCTAGCGGCACTGCAGGCGCGGTCACCGCAAATTCCGCTACTGAAGACCACCGAGGTCGCAGTGCGCCGACTTGCCGACCATTTGCGTGAGTTGGGCTGGAGTGCCAGTACTGTTGGAGCCCAAGATATTCCGCCGCTATTTAATCGATCTGCACGGGAGACCTGGCGGGGTGTCCGCGACCAGCGCACGGAGTACGTTGCGGCATACCAGGTTAACGTCGATTCGGCGCTGCCCGACATGCTCGCAGCTATCCGATCGCACGTCGCGCGCGAGACTTGGACGTCGTTGGAGATCAGCGGCACCGAAGAGCGGACCACGGTGGCGGTGGCATGTGCGTTCCGCACCGAGGGCCGGCCCAGCGGTAGCGCACCTCTGCCCGGGCTGACCCCGCAGAACGGAAACCACTGGCCGGCGCTGACGGCACTGGACCCGTTGTCGACGCGCCGGCTCGACGGACACACCGAGCTGCCCGCGAGTCTGCTGGAACGGTTGCGCTGGCCCAGTGTCGCGGGTCCCGCGCCGTCGAGGCCACGGCACGCGGCCGCGGTGTGACGCTGAGCTACTGCGCGAGCCCGTCGAACAGCCGCGCGGCGTTCTCGTAGAACACGCCGCGCAACCAGGCGTCGTCGATACCCGGGAGCCGGGTGAGTGAGCGCATTGCCTCCAGGTAGCCGTAGGGAATGTTGGGAAAGTCGCTGCCGAACAGAATTCGGTCACCGAGTTGGCGCAACCGGTGCCGCTCAGACCACGGGAACGGCATGGTTTCTTCGGCGAACGAAGTGAAGACCATCGTGGTGTCCAGCCTCACCTCTGGATGGCGCTCGCAGATGTCGAAAAACTCGGCGTACTCGGGCATTCCCATGTGTGCGATGATTAACCGCAGTCGCGGGTAACGGTGCAGCAGGCGCTCGATCGGCTCGGGCCCGGTGTGTTCACCTGGCGTCGGGCCTGATCCGCAGTGGATGACGACCGGTAAGCCAGCGTCTTCGATGGTTCCCCAAACCCAATCAAGCAGTGGATCATTCGGGTCATAGCGGCCGACCTGGATGTGCGCCTTGAAAATCTGGGCGCCGCCACGGATGGCTTCCTCGACATACTCGGCGGCGTCGGGTTCGGGGTAAAATGTCGCAGTGGCAAGACAATCCGGCGTGTAACGGGCGAACCGGGCGGACCACTGGTTCAGCCATGCCGCCATTCGCGGCTTGTGCGGGTACACCAGCGCGGTGAACCGCCGCACCCCGAACTGCCGTAACGTGTTTACTCGCTGAGACTCGTTGTCACGATATGTAATTGGCCAGGTACGCCCGACCAGCGGACCGGCCGAGTCGAAGTAGTGCCACACCTTGTCCAGCACTGATTTGGGCATGAAATGGGTGTGCACATCGATCACCCCGCGCAGTCCCAGCGTCGACCAAATCTGCCGCACCTGGGTGGTCTCGTCGGTTAGCACGGCGCGGCACCCGGTTGTCGATGGTGGCGGGGCATCGGTCATCCTCGCTTGGTAAGTATCCGGTAATACGGTTTGTCTATATCAGCCGGCGCGTGGCGGTGTTGATCAGGAGGGCCGACATGTGGGATCCCGACATCTACCTGGTCTTCGCGGATCAGCGCGCCCGCCCGTTTTACGACCTGCTCGTCCGCGTCGGCGCCGAACGGCCGCGCCGGGTCGTCGATCTTGGCTGCGGGCCGGGCAACCTGACTTTGGAGCTGGCGCGGCGCTGGCCCGACGCGGTGATCGAGGCGCTGGACAGCTCCCCGGAGATGGTGGCCGCGGCCCGCGAGCGGGGGGTTGACGCCACCGTCGGCGACCTGCGGGACTGGAAGCCGCGGCACGACACCGACGTGGTGGTGAGCAACTCGGCGATGCAATGGGTGCCCGAGCACGCCGAGCTGATGGTTCGCTGGGCCAGCCAGCTGGGCTCCGGCTCGTGGATCGCCGTTCAGATGCCGGGCAATTTCGAGTCGCCGTCGCACGCCGCGGTACGTGCGGTCGCCCGCCGCGAGCCCTTCGCGAAAGCGTTGCGCGACATCCCATTCCGGGTCGGGGCGGTCACCCACGCGCCGGCCTATTACGCCGAGCAGCTCATCGACGCCGGGTGCACGGTCGACGCCTGGGAAACCACCTACTTGCACCAGCTGACCGGCGAACACCCGGTGCTGGACTGGATCACCGGCACCGCGCTGCTGCCGGTTCGCGAACGGCTCAGCGATGAAGAATGGCAACACTTTCGCAGCGAGCTCATCCCACTGCTCGCCGACGCCTATCCCACTCGCCGCGATGGCACCACGTTCTTTCCATTCCGGCGGGTGTTCGTCGTCGCCCAAGTAAACTGACCGCCCAGCGCTTACAGGGGAAGCCCTTTTTGCTGCGCTTCCTGACGGTAGCGGTCTACCCATTCATCCGAGCGCTGGTCGGCTTGACGTTCCAGCACGGGCTCGGGCGCCAGCCGCGGATCAAGGCCCAGCGCCTCCAGCACGGTGCCGACGATCGCGCTCAGGTTGCGCCAGAGCACCGGATACGCCACCTCGATCGGGGTGATGTTCTCCTCGGCGAACCAGGTGCGCCAGCCCTTCTCCTGATCGCGCAGCATTGTGACGATATGGGCGATGGCGCCGGCGTGGTATTCGGCTCGCTTGTCACGCTCGGGATCGCCGCGACCCCGCCACACCTGGGTTTGCACCGCGCGCCAGAACGAGACCGCCTGCGAGACCACGTCGGGTCGATAGACGTGCACGAACACCGGCTCGCCGCCGATTACGTCGCGAATGGCCGAACGCAGCCCGTCACCGGAGCGGTCGGGAAGCCCCGCCGCGCGCTGCAGCAGCAGGGGGGGTCTGATTCCACATCAGCTTGCCCCCCCCCATACCCCGTTGGGGGTGCGGCCCGAACTGCGGATGTGTTCGCGCCAGGCAACCGGGGTTGACATGTCAGGTGTGCCGGGCTTGAGTGGGTCGAGCAGCCGCAGGATCGACTCGTCGTCGACGCCGGCAAACCAGTCTCGCGGTTGGGGTGCCATGCCGGTGCTCGGTAGGTACTGAAAGAACTCCTGCGGCTCGCCGGCGCTACCGGTTGCGCGCAGCGATTCGACCAGCAACGTGCTGCCGCTGCGCTGGGTAGCCAGCACCAGATACGACTTCGAAGTCACGGCCACGACGTGAGCGTAATGCCCGATACGCCCGGTGGTGCATCGGTGCCGGGCCAGCGGGTGCGGCTGGCTTGACGACTACCCCCGGCCCGCCCTGCCAACCTAGTCCTCGGCGTGTTTGACCTCTTCCTCGATGCCGCGGTCGGCGGCGATTGCCGAGCGGCTGGTCGGTGCCCGGTGGTGGATCTGCAGATAGGTCTGGGTGTAGCGCTCTGAAATCCGTGTTCCGGCGAATTCCGACGGGATGACATCACCGGTCCGCTGCCGCCAGTCATTCAGGCGCACCGCCAAATCGTCGGCAATCGCCTGGGCGCCATCGGGATTGGCGTCGGTGAGCAGGTTATTGGCCTCACCGGGATCGGTACGCAGATCGTAGAGTTCGCGTTCCGGTCGTGGCACCGTCACCAACGGCGCGACGACTTTCCCGGACGGGCTCTCTTCGATGTCCCAGGGCAGGTCCAGCAGTGGACGCCGCGCGTAGTTCTCGATGTAGCTGTATTCCTTTGTACGGATGGCGCGGATGGGATCGAACGAGTCGTGGTAGGTCTTCATGGTGTACACGTGGTCCCGCGCCGGAGTGGGGTGCGGGTGGGAAGCGACAAGGTTTTGCGCGTGTGACACCCCGTCGACGTCGCTCGGCACGGCGAGACCGAGTAGTTCGAGCAGCGTGGGGACCAGGTCGACACCGCTGAACAGCTCGTCGTAGACACGCGGCGCCAGCCCAAGCCGGGCGGGTGGTCGGATGATCATCGCAATGCCCGTTCCGGCGTCATACAGGGTGGATTTCGCGCGCGGGAAGGCCGGACCGTGGTCGGTGAAAAACACCACCCACGTGTTGGTGTCCAGACCGGTGGCGGCGAGCGTATCCAGCAGCTGGCCGACGGCGGCGTCCGCGGTGGCGATGGACCCGTAGAAATCGGCGAGATCCTGGCGAACCTCCGGCGTGTCGGGCAGGTAGTCGGGCGGCCTGACCGCGGCGGCGTCGGCCGGTTGGTAGCGGTCGTGCGGGTAGGGGCGGTGGGTTTCGAAGAACCCGGCGGTTAACAGGAACGGCTGGCCGCCGTCGTGGTGGCGCAGCCACGCTTGCGTCTTGTCGACGACGTAGTCGCAATACGAATTCGACACGTCGAACTCATCGAAGCCCAGCCGGGTCGGATACGACGTCTCGTGCTGCATCCCGAAAAGTGCTGAGTACCAGCCAAATTCGGACAGAATCTGCGGAAGTGTGCGGACACCGGAGCGGTACTCCCAGCCGTGGTGGGCCAGACCGAGCAGCCCATTGCTGTGCGGGTAGCGCCCGGTGAACAGCGAGCCACGCGACGGCGAGCACAGCGGGGCGGTGGCGTGTGCTCGGGTAAACAGGATTCCCTCGTTGGCCAGCTTGTCCAGCCGCGGACTGGACACGTCGGTGTGGCCATATACGCCGAGATAGCGTCCCAGGTCATGCCAATGCACGAGCAGCACGTTGTCGCGTCCGGGCTGCCTCGCATCGCGCTCGCTGATTGCCGTCACGTCCCTAGCTTGCATCGGGGCACCTTGGGGCTTGCTGTGCCCCCCTTTTTCCGGTCGTGATTTTTATGCACGAGCACAGCTGATCGGCCCGGTGCGCCGACCAACCGGTGGTGGGTCGAGCGCCCGTTGTGGTCGAATCGCAGCACAGAAAGGAGTTCTGCCTGTGGCATCGTTTGTCGTGCACCTGGCCAGCGGCGAGTCGATGACTGTTGACGGCGAATTCGCCATCGGGGGTAACGGTGTGCTCACCGTGGTGCGAAACCAGCCCCTGCGTCCCGCCGTCACGATGCACTTCGCGCCCACGGCATGGATCTCCGTCGAGGCCGCCAGCCAGCCCCCGCTAGCGGCTGCGGTCGACGCCGCCGAGTCCGTCGGGTAACACGGCCGGCTGCGGCGAGCTGCTCCAGCCGTTTTCCGAAACGAACTCTGCTAAGGGGCGGCCGAAGGCCCAGCCGTCCAACTCGAGCGCCGGTCGATCGGGAAAGTCGGGCACCGGCCCGAGGCACAGGATCGCCACTGGTTCGGCGTCGTCGGGCATGGACAGCAGGGCGGCCAGCCGCCGGGGATCGAACAGCGACACCCAGCCCATGCCAAGCCCCTCCGACCGGGCCGAGAGCCACAAATTTTGGATGGCGCATGACACCGACGCCAGGTCCATCTGCGGCAGCGTGCGCCGCCCGAACACGTAGGCGTCCCTCCCGTCGCACAGCGCCACCACCAGCAACTCGGCGCAGTCGAGGATGCCCTCCACTTTGAGCCGCAGAAATTCTTGGGCGCGTGTTCCCAGCGCTTGTGCGGTGAGCTGGCGCTCCTCGTCGACGATCGCGTGGATGCGCCGCCGCAGCGCGTCGTCGGTGATGCGGATGAACCGCCACGGCTGCATCAGGCCCACGCTGGGCGCAGCGTGCGCGGCCCGCAGCAGTCGCTGCAACACGTCGTCGGGGATCATGCTGCCGGGCAGGAATCGGCGCATGTCCCGCCGCTCGAAGATGACCCGGTACACGGCGGCGCGTTCCTGCGGGCTAAACGCGTGGCCGGTCATGCAGCCATCGTAGAAACGACCCGTCGCCCACCGATGACGTTGTGCGGTGCGTCTTCGGTGAGCCGTCTCGTACGGCCGACGGCACCGCCGTCACCGCTGCCGCCCGGATCGGACCGAGTCATGGGACCGAGTCGAACAACGACTGCCGTCACCCAGCACGGCCTCGGGCGCGGCGGCTATGTGCTTTGCGCTGATGCGCTCGTGAGGATCGCTTTCGCTGGTAGGGATGTAGGCATGCGTTCGGTCCAGACCGTCGTGGCGCCTGTTGCTGCGGTGCTTGCAGTAGTGGTGTATGCGTTGATGTGGCTGGGGTTTCACTGTCGATGGGGCTGGCTGGCCTGGCTGGACCGCTCGTCGTTACAGGTTTTCTACGACGTCGGCCTCAAGCACCCGGTGTGGATACGGTTTTGGGACAGCGTGTGCACGGTGTTCGGCCCGAACGCGTTTCGGCTATTGGGCGCGGTGGCTGTGGTGGTTGCGCTAGCCAAGCACCGGCTGCGGGTAGCGCTGTTCTTGGTGGCCACCATGGAATGCAGCGGGCTGATCACCGAGATCGCCAAGCTTGCGGCGCATCGGCCGCGGCCGGTGACGACGCTGTCGAACGCATCTTCTTGGTCGTTTCCCTCAGGGCATGCCCTGGGCGTCATGGTTTGCGTGCTGGCGTTGCTGATCGTATTGGTGCCAGTACTGAGCCATTGGATGCGCGTGGTTACGGTTGCGTTGAGCGCGTTGATAATCGCAGCGGTCGGGTTCGGCCGTGTTGCGTTGAATGCGCATCACGTCTCCGACGTGCTGGCCGGCTGGGCGTTGGGATATGTGTATTTTCTGCTGTGTTTCTTGGCTTTTCGACCGTTGCGTAGAAACTAGCGTTCTGGGTCAGCGCTGTTTTCGTCAGATTTCTGGTCGGGCGCAAGTATGCGACGGGTCGTAACCGGCTTGCCCTCCAAGCGCTTTACCACGTCCGGTACGGTCGGGGGAGCGGTAACGCGTCCCTGTACCGGGGCGCCGTTTTTCACCGACGGGGGAACGACACGCTTGGTGTCGGCCTTGGCATCTTTGTTTGTTCCGTCGCCGCCGTGCATCGCACCTGGGGGCACCATCGGCATGCCCGCCATCCCGCCCCTGGGAGCCGTGGTCTGCTCGGGTGCGGTCGACGGTGCCGGCGGCGTGGTTGGCGACGACATCGGGACCGTACCGGCCGATGGAGCCGGTGGCGGCCCGAGCATCGCGGCCGGTGTGGTGCCGCCCAGGCCTCCAGCGCCGCCACCTCCTGCCCCGGCTAATTCGGCCGCGCCACCGCCAGCGCCGCCGCCCGCGCCGAGCAGCTCGCCGGGGATCGCCTCCGCCGCCGCGGCACCGCTGCCGGCTCCGTGTTGGAACGCGCCCATTCCGGCTTGCATGGCCTGCATACCGGCCTGGGCCACCTGTTGGGGAATCTGGGTCATGGGTTGGAGCGCACCGCCGAGGGCACCAGCGATTCCGCCTGCAAGCCCGGAAGCCATCTGCGGGATTTGCTGAAGCATCTGTGCCGACTGCTCCTCATTGGCGGGAAATTTCGTCAGCGCGTCGGTGACCTTGGCCTCGCGTTCGGTCTGATTCTTCTGGCTCTCCGCATTGTCGGCGGGGTCGCCGCTGTTTGCGGCCAGGCCTAGCGCCGCAAGAGCTTGGTCGAAGGGAACGCCGCCAGGGACTACCGGATCGGACGTGCTCATGGGCGGCGGCGGAAGCCCTAACGCGCCCGCCAATTCTTCAATAATTATCCGGAGGTCTGGTGGCATTACCTCACCCTCCTGTTGTCACTTGGCTCAGCGCCTGGAACCAGGCGAAGTGGTAATTGGCCCCGGTCTTGTCACCCTCAACGAGTGCGTTGATCGACGCAAGCAACTGCCAGTTTCCCACAGCGGCGGCGTCGACATCGTCTGGATACGAGTCAAGGACTCGATCGCGGGCGTCGGTCAGCAGCTCGCGAAGCGTCTCGATTTCAGTGTCGAGCACCCCGGTTCCTCGCGAGGCGGCCTTGGCCAGGGTGTGCGCCAGCCGCGGTAAGCCGTCGCGCCAATTGGTGGCCTGCCCCAGCTCCCAGCCGAGTTCTTCGATCGCAGGTACCTGGCGGGCTCGGGGCGAAGTCGGGACCGGCTCGTCATCGTCTGCCGGAGGCACGTGATGAAGACGGGTGTAGCTGACGGTGATTGTCACCTCACCGAGAAGTGCTTCCAGGTCACCGCGACGCTTGGCCGGATCACGCAGCTGCACACCGACCGGGATGTCGATGCCCGGCGGAATCCAACCGCTGGCAAGGTCGGTCACCAAGACGGTGGTGCCGTCGGGCCGGTCTCCGGCGGCCCAATTCAGCCGCGGCTCTTGGCGGGCGACGAAGTCGACAAGCTGCTGCAGCCGGGCCCGGGCCGTCGCCGCCGCGGAGGCGACTCCGGCGCTGGCGCCACCAGCGGTGGCGACGGCCGTCTGCTCGCCCATTCCCATCGGTGTTGGTGACGGTGGGGGCACGGCGTCAGGTCGACGCACGACCGCAGGCTGGCCGATGCCGCCAGCACCGCTTGAGGGAGTGACCGGCGCCGACGCCGCAGCTGCCGGGGGTGGAGCCGCCGGCGCGGTTGCAGGTGCAGCAGCCGTCGGTGCAGCGGGCCTGATGTCGGCGCCGTAGGCCGGCAACGGGCCGGCCGGTGCCGCCGCAGCGGACGGGTTCGCTGTCGGGGCGGGCCCGGCCACGTAGGTCGTTCCCGCTTCGCTTGTCGGAGTGTGGGTGGTCGGCGCTGGGGGTGCGACATCGGCGGCCGGTGTATGCGGGGTATCGAATACCGGAACATGAGCACTCGCCGGTGACGTCGACGCGACAGCCGGTGCTGCGGGCGGGTTCGGTATTTGCGGCTCCGCCGGAGTCATGGGCGGCACCGCGTTTGCCGCCGCCGACATCGGTGCGCCCATCTGTAGCCCCTGGTCAAAACTTTGCAACAAACCGTTCGGCGTCAATCCAGTCGGCGCAGCTGGGGGCGACGCCGACGGCGCCGACGGCATGCCCGGCATGCTGAGTGCGGAGACGGGTGGGGCGGCATTCGTGGCGGGGATCGACGGCCTGACTGGGCTAGCGGGCGGGGAAGCGGGAACGGCAGGTGCGGCCGTTGGCAATGTCGGCGGCGGTGCTGCTCCAAAGTTCGTGGGTGGGGTTGTGTATCCTGCGGCGGCCGAGGATGGTGGTGTGGGCGGCTGCGCTGCCCCAAAGCTTGTTGGTGGAGTTGCGGGTGGAGCGGTGGTGGCATTGGGTGGCAGGGTTGTTGGAGGAGTCAGACCCAGGCTTGATACTTGATCTTCCAGCGGTGAAGAGGGGGCGTCCGTTGGCGAAGACTGGTTGCCTAACGGTTGAATACTCCCAGGCGTACTAGATGGATTGAGCGCTGTCTCCACTTGCTCCCGCAATGCGTCCTTATTCGGCGATCCGAAGCTGCCAGAGAGGTCGATCCCATGGTCTTTGGCAAACTGCCGAGCCGACGATGGCATACCCCGCCCGTCGAGGATTTTCTGAATCTCATTAAACACGTTATCTACGTATGTCGCAGCTTTGACATTAGCCTCAGTCTGGCACTCGACTACGACATCAGTGATTTTGCCAATTTTAATCGGAAGCGGGTCATTAGAGCTTTGGATCTGTTTGATCCTGGAATTTCCTTCTTGGGCGATGTTGTCCAGTTGGCGTGTTAATTCAATCCCCGAGTCGTAGGCGGATTGGTAAGAGGATTTTATTATATCGTTTATTTCTCCAACGTGACGGTGATGCTGCTCGCTGTTGTAGTGCACTTCTCGAATATCGTTCGCACTTATGCCTTCTTGATTGAGCAGCGAGGTGAACTGCTGTTGTGCTAGTTGGTCGGCAAATAGATTATGCGCGGCTGCGTTGCCCCCCCGACTAGATGCGACATTACTGATAATTTCCAAACCCCGCGGTCGCTGGTGACCCACGAGAATTTCGGTCCAATCTACATTAGAGGAAGCGCTCACTTGCATAACTCATCTATCTTCGAGATATCGCTGTCTACGGCGTGGCGTAATGGGTCTAGAGCCGCGCTAGGCTCATCGTTGAGAATACGCATCGCGGCTTGTTCATATGAGTTGGCAAGCGACCGCACAGCGTCTGCTAGTTCAGCGGGAGTAGCGGGCTGTGCTGTCAGACGGGTCAGAAGATAATCTCCTGCAGCGTAAAGCGACAGGCGTTTCATAGTAGCCGCCGCGAGCGAGCCAACCGGGTCTCCTTCAAAATCCGGTCGGTGGGTGTTTAACGCCACTTCGTTTTTCGCGTAGTTGTAAGCAACGCAAACATCCGTTTTCGCGTTGGCGATTTGTTGATCGCTGTACGCGGGTGCGGTCGGGGCCTGCTCGTGAATCTCGTGCGGCAGTGGTCGAAACCATCCAGTAATCCCCACCCCTAGGCCGATAATCGCGATCGCTAGGGCGGCGAAGCTTGGCCAGCGTGAGGGACTGCGAAACGACATCGGTGGCGGGGGGACCCACCAGGGAGATGCGGTTGTCGGAGCCGAAAGCCCAGGATTACTGTATCCTGGGGGGACTCCAGAGGAGGGCGTCGTATCCGGCATGGGGCTATGGTATCGCCGATTGCCGATTCCGCTATCCACCTGCGCTGGCTGCGTGATGTCAGTCAGTCGAGGCTGGTGATTTAGCGAATGCTGATCCAAGAGCCAGTAAAAGTCGGGTAAAATACAGATCGCCACATCAGCGGAATCTTCAAGGCCCGCATTGTTAAGCGGGGTTGGCCAAGGTCCGGATGGCATTAATCGCTCCTGCCAACACGTTGAAGCAAAAGCGATGCGGTTTGTACGTACGCGAACGTGCCGATAGCTTTTACAGCAAAGTCGAGGCTGACAGCCCCCATTTATCGACGGCCATTCTTAGCTACTTAGCTAGATCCTCCCTCACCATCTGCTCTATCTCATTGATCGACTTTGACATCAGATGACTAAAAATCGTCGCATTAACCACGGACAGTATGGCGCAATCATTACGTAAACATATTTTGTAACCACCGTTAGCCGGAGTAACCTCGACGCCAGTTGCGTATCCTCGCCTGGCGAGTTCAGTGCCTAGACGCCCGGAAGCAAGGCTCGAACGCGCGGTGGTTGCCCAGTCCCAGATAAGATATTTCTCTGTCAGATCGAAACTTGACAGTTTGGCAGCACCATTCCGGCGCTGTCCACGGTCGTTGACCGTGTCCACGACCCACCATGACCCATCAGTGCGGAGATGCACTGAATAATCGTCCGAGCTGAAGAAAATTTGGCAGTCTTCGCAGTCGGTCGAGACAGATATATTGCCCCCACCAATCTCCGGTGCCCAATGACGCCAGTTTGTCGATAAGCGGGAGAAATCCACCATCAGTTGATCCTCCTCAGGTGCCCCCACCTGACTAGTTCCTCAACGCTACCATTGTTTCCGAATTCATCAATAATTCGGTATTGTGTGCCGCCGCCGGGTTGATGAAACCATGGGGCTGCTTGGGATTGTTCGATGTGCCAGCCGGGTGGGAGTGCTGTGGGGTCGTTGACGACGTATCGGTAATACGGTTTGGCGGCGCTTTCCGGGGGAGGGAGAGTTGTGCGAAGGGGGTTCCTTCGGGGGCTAGGTAAGAGCCGCCGGGGTAGCCGAAGCGGCCAAGCTCGGTGCCTGCAGGCAGGTGCGCGTCGGGGATGACGGTACTGGGTATGGCGTAGGGCTTGCTGGGCAGGCTGTCGTCGGGGTAGATGAGGCTGCCGTCGGCTCTGGTGAATTCCGGGCCGGGTTCGATCGGGTGATATCCGTGAAACAGCGGCGAATCGGAGGGCAACGGGTGCGGCACCTCGCTGCCCGGTATAGGCGCGGTGTGCGGGCCGCCGCCGGGCTGCGCTGGCTCGTGCGCGGTTGGCCCTGCTGGATGTTCGCTCGCGGTTAACGGGGTCGGGTGCTCTGAATTTGTGGTGGGCGAAAAGTGAAGCGGGTGGTCGGTGGTGAGACTTTGGGCGACGGCGTGGGCGCGGGACTCGGCTGCGTCGGCGGCGCGACCTTCACGGGTGAATAGTGCCTTGAGGCCTTGCCAGGCGGCCTCGGCGCCGGCTTTGCCGGCCACAAGGGTGGGGCCAGCACCTACGGCGGTGACGAAGGCGTTTTGCAGTAGTTGGTCGTCGGGGATGGCGCGGCCCTCATCGAGCGTGCGAATGCCGGTGAGTTTGCCGTTTGTGAACGTGTAGTACGTCTGCGTGCGCTGATCGAAAATCTCGCCGGTGCCATTCTTAAGCTGACCGGTGACCTGCACGGGTTGCCCGTCGACGGTGTAGCCAAAGATGAAACGGCCATCGGGGCTGCTGCGCAGGGTGCTGGGATCGATGTTGCTGTAGTCGGGCAGTTTGCCCAAATCGATGAGCGCGTCGGCGAGGTTCTTTGTGAGTTGGGGCAGACGCGCAAGCGCGGCTTGTCCCTCCGGGGATCCTTGGCCTGTGGTGTAAGCCGTGGCGGCGGCATCGTCGATGGCCTTTTGTGCTGCGCGCACTTTGGCCATCTGATCCAGCACAGCCTGATTGGTGAGCCGTTTGATATCGGCCAGCTTGGTGGTCTCCAGTCCAGACGGTGGAATATCTCCGGGGACTGGATCTTTGGGCTGTTCGGCATCCACACCGTGGATCGCATCCGGGTCGTATCCATCGGTGCGCAGGCTGGCCAGCGACTTCTGTAGATAGTCCGAGTAGCCGGCCCGGATCGACTGCAGTTGGGCCAGTGTGGATTTCGTGTCGTCAATTGCGGTGTGTTCGAGGCTCGCGATGAGTTGATCAACCGCCTCCTTATCCGCGGCGGACAGGTGGCTGGTTGTTTCGAGATCTTCCGCTGCGCCGATCTTTTGGTCGATGTCTGTTAGTTGCGTCTCCAGTGTGGAGATCAGCGTGGCGCAGCTACGTTGGGCTTCGGCGAGGGTGGCGGCGATATTTTCCAGGTCGACGGCGATCTTGGGCAGTTGGGCCACTTGCCCCGCAGTGATCGGATGGTGCGCTGCACTTCGGCGGAGTCATTGATCGGGTGCTCCCCGTTCTCCCGGTTCCACGACACCTCGAACCGGCGATACGCCTCAACAAACGCGTTGTCGGCCTCGGCGGTGCACTGACCGGCACTATGAAACGCTTGCCCCAGCTCGGCGATCTGGGCCGGTCGTCCACTTTGAATGCTGGCATTGACGTGCCAGGGATCACCGCCAGCCGCCGCGATGAGTTTTCCGAGATCTATATGTTGTAGCTGCACCTACCGATCCAATGTCCAGATCCCTCGCAGGCATGCCGACCGGGAGTTCAGGCTTGACGAAGTTGGCCGGTGATCTCGAAGCCCATCACCGTGCCGTTCTCGCGATGCTTGGTCATGTTGCGGCACTCAGATGTCCAGACCTCTCGGTCGCTGATGGCCTACCAGAATTTCCGACCAATCACCAGATGTTGAAGCGTTCATTTGCATAACCGATCTATTGTTCCCACATCTGAGTCGAGATCTCGGCGGAGCGGATCTTGAACGGAATCGGGCGCATCGGCGAGGGCTACGATGCCGAACTTCTTCAGCGTTCTCGCGAGTGCCTGAACTGCAGTCGCTAAGTCAGCGGGAGTTGCGGGCTCTGCCGCGAGCTGGTCCAGGAGGTAATCACCACCGGCGTAGAGAGCGAGACGTCCGTTCGCAACTGCTGCCAGTGAGCCGGTTTCGTCGTCGGGTTTGGGGCGGTGGGTGTTTAATCTCACTGCGTCGGCCACTGTCTTATAAGCGCCGCAAACATCCGCCTTCGCGTCGGTGACTTCTTTTTCAGTGACCCGACTTGGGCCAAATTAGTGCGCACCGTCGGTGCGGATCTTGGCGAGTGCTTCGGCGAGGTCGTCGGGTAGGGCGTCGGCGGCGGTGAGGATTTGTCGTCCGGCGCGAATCTGCACGGTGCGGTAGCGGCGTGCGGTGCGGACGAATTTCTTGATGCTCCAGCCGGTTTGGCGTTCGATCCAGTGCGATACAGCCATGGCGGCGAACACGACGCTGAGGTGCGCCTCGATCGAGTCGCGAGTGCGGTGGTAGATCGGGCGAGCTTGAAGGTCATGCTTGGACATTCGGAAGGCCTTCTCGATGCGCCACAGCTGGTGGTAGGCGTCGATGACGAACTGCGCGGGTTGTTCGACCAAGTTGGTGGTGTAGCCCTTCCAGCCGCCAGCGCACGGGTCTTGGCCTCCAAGGCGCGGTTGACCGATTTGGTCGCACCGCTGAGTTGGATGTAGCGGTTGCGCTTGACCGGGGCATGCCCATCCACGGCGCGCTGGGCCTTGGCGATCTGCTCGTCGATGCCGCGCAGGGTGCGCCGGGCCCGGTCATGTCGGTACTGGTAGTAGATGACCCGATCCGGGATACCGCGGGCTTTCTCCGCTGAGGTGGCCGGCCACGGCTGGGTTAACACCAACCCGTCCGGGATGACCTCGTCCGGGTGCTTGGCGCGCCATTCGGCGATCACGTTGGGCAGCAATGAGATCCGGGTTCCCAGAATGAACGACAACCCCGCGGCCTGCAGGGCGATCTGGTTGGCTTCAGAGATCATCCCGGCATCAGCGACCACGGTGACCTCGCTCAAGCGGTGGGCGGTCTTGAACGCGTTGATCACCGGCAACATGGTCGCGGTCTCGGCCTTGTTGCCCTCGAAGGCAGCCACTGTCAGCGGGAACCCAGTCGCATCGGTCAACAAACCCAGGGTGATCTGTGGATCGAGTCGACGTTCCTTGGAAAACCCGGGCTCGCGAAACCCATCAACGGCATCGGTTTCAAAGTGCAGGGTGCTCACGTCGTAAAGCACCAGGCTGGCCGGACCCAACGCAGCGTGCGCTGCACATGCAGCCGAAAGTGCCTGCCGGAATTCGGGTTTGGCGAAAATCGGCAGCCGCCGCTTCACCGTCCGATAGGCCGGCGAATCCACCCCGGTCTCCGAAAGCACCCGCAGCGCATCGACCTTGCTGGTCGGTTCGATGATTCGGGCGCCCACCAGGTCCCGAAACACCTCATCTCCATCGGTGGCGGCATCAAAGCCCAGCACCCGATAGGCATGACACAACGCCTCCCACAGGTGCTCAGAACAGGAGGCCACGATCTCCAGCGGCCGGCCACCGCCGGCAGCGGCCTGCTCGAGTCCCAAGTCCAGGCTCTGCTGACCGGCAGCCACGCGCTGAGCCGCAGCCGCCTTGAGCGCCTCCAGCTGGGCCTCACTGTGCGCCGAGCCGAGGTGCTCAATCTGGCGCGATCCCCGCCGCGAAGACCACACGATCTGCACCGCGGTTGCTCCCGAGGCCGTCTTCACCGTGCGCACATACGCCACCAGCGCACACTAAAGAACTTCAATTAGTGCAGACCTTCCGACCCGCCGCGACCGAAAACCCCAGCTCAGCGACTCGCAACCACCCCGATCCTCCAAAAGTGGCCCAAGTCAGGTTATAAGCGCCGCAAACATCCGCCTTCGCGTCGGTGACTTCTTTTTCAGTGAAGGTAGGCGCTGGCGGGGTCGGCGGTGGACTGTTCTGCGGCGTCGGACGTAACCACCCCACTACGCCAACCGCTACACCAATCAGCGCGATCACGAAGGTAGCGACAGTTGGCCAGCGTGGCGGCCTGCTAAACACCATCGTCGGCGGGGGACCCCACGCAGCGGAGGGAGCTAGGTGGGCTGGCACTCCTGATGCGGGTGGAAGCCCAGCGGGAGGCGTATCCGGCACGGCGCCATGGTATCGCTGATCACCGATTCCGGTATTCAGCTTCAGGGTGACCTACAAGGATTTCTCGCCAATCTGGCGGACCTAAACTGCTCATTTGCACAGCCCATCGATCTTAGCTATGTCTGTGTCAATCTCATGGCGAAGCGGGTCAAGAGCTGAATTTGGCTCGTAATTAAGGGTGCGGATTCCGGCTTCCTCATACAAGTTGGCAAGGGCTTTGACCGCGTCCACCAAGTTTGACGGCGTTGCGGGCTCTGTCGCCAAACGCTTTAGCAGGTAATCGCCCCCGGCATAGAGTGCGAGTCGACCGTTGGCAGCAACGGCTAGCGCGCCGATCTCGTCGCCTTCTACTGGGTTCGACCGGTGCGTGTTAACAAACACCTCATTTTTCGAAATGTGGTAAGCAGCACATATATTCGTTTTCGCGTTCGCGATTTGTTGATCGCTGTACGCGGGTGCGGTCGGGGCCTGCTCGTGAACCTCGTGCGGCAGTGGTCGGAACCATCCAGTAATCCCCACCCCTAGGCCGATAATCGCGATCGCTAGGGCGGCGAAGCTTGGCCAGCGTGAGGGACTGCGAAACGACATCGGTGGCGGGGGGACCCACCAGGGAGATGCGGTTGTCGGAGCCGAAAGGCCAGGATTACTGTATCCTGGGGGGACTCCAGAGGAGGGCGGCGTATCGGGCATGAAGCTATGGTAACGCTCGCTGCCGATTCCGGTATTCAGCATCGGTAAGGCGCAAGAGTGCAGCTCGATCGTGCTAGAGCCGGAATGTTGCCATTGAATTTGGGCAAGCCTGGACCTGGCTTACGTGATACCTTCGCGCACAATCTGCTCGATCTCATCGTAGATTTCGACATTAGGTGACTTAAGATCGTAGCGATACCTCCAAACCAGAACGGAACAAGCCTCATGCAGGCATATCTTGATATGCGCATCGCACACGCGCAAAACCGCAACTTCAGAAGCAGATCCCTGCTTGTATAAGTCTTTAAAGGTCCGGCCGCGAGGCATGGACGAGCAAGTGTTAAGCTAGGCGATCCCCTCCCTGACCATCCGCTCAATCTCATCCACTGACTTCGACATCAGATGACTAAAGATCCTAGAGTAAGGCTCGGATAGGATTGCGCTTCCAGCAGATGATTTTAGCTCTACACTCCATTCGCTATCGGTCGGCGCTACAATTACCTTCGGATTGTAGCCGGACTTGTAAAGTGGAGGACCCAGACTCTCTCTGCCGATCGCGCTCCGCGCTGTATTTCCCCAACGCCATATCAAGTATTTTTCTGCCAAATCAAAGGTAGAGAACTTAGCAACGTCATTGTAGCGTTTCCCGCGGTCATCAACCGTATCTATAACCCACCAGGAGTTTTCTCTGTGCAAGTGTACCGAATAGTCGTTGGAGCTGAACAGAATTTCGCAGTCATCGCAATTCGTCAACACAGCTATATCCGCGAGCTGCGCCATATTAGACCATTCAACCCAGTTTGTTGATAAGCGAGAGAAATCTACCATTAGCCGACTATTCTCCTTAGATATCCGCAGTCGACGAGTGCCTCCACGGACGCCTCCTCTCCGGGCGGTGCGATAATTCGGTATTGTGTGCCGCCGCCGGGTTGATGAAACCATGGGGCTGCTTGGGATTGTTCGATGTGCCAGCCGGGTGGGAGTGCTGTGGGGTCGTTGACGACGTATCGGTAATACGGTTTGGCGGCGCTTTCCGGGGAGGGAGAGTTGTGCGAAGGGGGTTCCTTCGGGGGCTAGGTAAGAGCCGCCGGGGTAGCCGAAGCGGCCAAGCTCGGTGCCTGCAGGCAGGTGCGCGTCGGGGATGACGGTACTGGGTATGGCGTAGGGCTTGCTGGGCAGGCTGTCGTCGGGGTAGATGAGGCTGCCGTCGGCTCTGGTGAATTCCGGGCCGGGTTCGATCGGGTGATATCCGTGAAACAGCGGCGAATCGGAGGGCAACGGGTGCGGCACCTCGCTGCCCGGTATAGGCGCGGTGTGCGGGCCGCCGCCGGGCTGCGCTGGCTCGTGCGCGGTTGGCCCTGCTGGATGTTCGCTCGCGGTTAACGGGGTCGGGTGCTCTGAATTTGTGGTGGGCGAAAAGTGAAGCGGGTGGTCGGTGGTGAGACTTTGGGCGACGGCGTGGGCGCGGGACTCGGCTGCGTCGGCGGCGCGACCTTCACGGGTGAATAGTGCCTTGAGGCCTTGCCAGGCGGCCTCGGCGCCGGCTTTGCCGGCCACAAGGGTGGGGCCAGCACCTACGGCGGTGACGAAGGCGTTTTGCAGTAGTTGGTCGTCGGGGATGGCGCGGCCCTCATCGAGCGTGCGAATGCCGGTGAGTTTGCCGTTTGTGAACGTGTAGTACGTCTGCGTGCGCTGATCGAAAATCTCGCCGGTGCCATTCTTAAGCTGACCGGTGACCTGCACGGGTTGCCCGTCGACGGTGTAGCCAAAGATGAAACGGCCATCGGGGCTGCTGCGCAGGGTGCTGGGATCGATGTTGCTGTAGTCGGGCAGTTTGCCCAAATCGATGAGCGCGTCGGCGAGGTTCTTTGTGAGTTGGGGCAGACGCGCAAGCGCGGCTTGTCCCTCCGGGGATCCTTGGCCTGTGGTGTAAGCCGTGGCGGCGGCATCGTCGATGGCCTTTTGTGCTGCGCGCACTTTGGCCATCTGATCCAGCACAGCCTGATTGGTGAGCCGTTTGATATCGGCCAGCTTGGTGGTCTCCAGTCCAGACGGTGGAATATCTCCGGGGACTGGATCTTTGGGCTGTTCGGCATCCACACCGTGGATCGCATCCGGGTCGTATCCATCGGTGCGCAGGCTGGCCAGCGACTTCTGTAGATAGTCCGAGTAGCCGGCCCGGATCGACTGCAGTTGGGCCAGTGTGGATTTCGTGTCGTCAATTGCGGTGTGTTCGAGGCTCGCGATGAGTTGATCAACCGCCTCCTTATCCGCGGCGGACAGGTGGCTGGTTGTTTCGAGATCTTCCGCTGCGCCGATCTTTTGGTCGATGTCTGTTAGTTGCGTCTCCAGTGTGGAGATCAGCGTGGCGCAGCTACGTTGGGCTTCGGCGAGGGTGGCGGCGATATTTTCCAGGTCGACGGCGATCTTGGGCAGTTGGGCCACTTGCCCCGCAGTGATCGGATGGTGCGCTGCACTTCGGCGGAGTCATTGATCGGGTGCTCCCCGTTCTCCCGGTTCCACGACACCTCGAACCGGCGATACGCCTCAACAAACGCGTTGTCGGCCTCGGCGGTGCACTGACCGGCACTATGAAACGCTTGCCCCAGCTCGGCGATCTGGGCCGGTCGTCCACTTTGAATGCTGGCATTGACGTGCCAGGGATCACCGCCAGCCGCCGCGATGAGTTTTCCGAGATCTATATGTTGTAGCTGCACCTACCGATCCAATGTCCAGATCCCTCGCAGGCATGCCGACCGGGAGTTCAGGCTTGACGAAGTTGGCCGGTGATCTCGAAGCCCATCACCGTGCCGTTCTCGCGATGCTTGGTCATGTTGCGGCACTCACCGGAGACTTGGATGGTGCCTTCACCGTTGGCTGCGTCCTGGTTCATGACCGCCACCACGCCGTCTTTGTTGATCACTCGTCCGTATGAATGCCAATCAGGCGGCGGACCGTTGTTCCACCCGTAGGCGGCCATCGTCGTGGCCAGCTTGTCGAAGTACATATCGGGGTCGACCTCGGTCGGGTAGCCCTTGGAATCTTCCATAGGCCACTTGAATCCGATCGTCACAAGTCCGCGGTAAGGCGGATCTCCTTGGTCATTGCATGATTCCCAGTCGAAGTGTCCCGTCGGATCCTGCAGCCCACTTATTTTCACAATCTGCTTGGCGGGATCGATCACCTGAGCCGTGGCTTGTTGGTCCGACAGGGGATTGGCTGGGTGGTCGATGTCATGTCGGTGGCCAAACATCGCCGAACATCCTCCTATCACCAGCGGCAGGCCCCACGCCACCAGAACGAGTACTAAAGACCACGATCGGCTTCGACGGTTATTAGGGACGCTCATGCGGCTGTCATCCGTTACCGCGGTTGGAGGAGTTCGGCTTTGATATCGACTGGGAGTATCGAGTCGTCAGTGCGGTGGTCGAACATGTCGCGGCATTCGCCGTTGACATCGACCCACGCGTGGCTTTTGCGTTCGACTCCCGCAGGGAAGTGCGCCGGTAGCACGGTGAGGATGACGTTGACTTTGCCTTTGCGCAATGTTGGAGCATGAGATGTGAAATCGGAGTTGGTACTCCAGCCATTGCGGACTAGCGGCCCGATCACCGCCTGTGGGTCGGCTGACTGATTATGCGGTACGCCGGGTACCCAAAATGACACTTTCGCTACCCCCCGGAAGGGGGGGTCTCCCTGATCGTTGCACGATTCATAGCTGAACGTCGCTTCAGTCACCTCGGCACTGAGTGTAGTGACAATGTCTCGCGCAGCGTCGACGACTTGGGAGCGGGCCTGCTGCGGGGAAATGGGGTTCGACACGGCGTTAGCACACCCACTGAGTGCAAGGCCGATCAGCACCGCGGTGCCAGCAGCTCTGCCTGGCAGGATCCACACCCGTCACTTCCTTTCACCCGTCGTTGATGCCCACCGGCGGATTGCGGTTTAGCCCGTCGGCGCGCTGTGCTGGTGCCCGCTGGTTCCTGGCCGGATGGCTTCGGGGTCGACCCAATCCGGCAAGAAGTATTCGCCTCGGTGATGTGCGGTCATGCCGTCGTGCTGGAGCGCGTCGCCGTGGCCGGACACCACGTCGGCGATGCTGAACAGCGATTCGGAGCCTTTGTCGAAGTAGTGGGAATGATCCTCGAGCGGATTGGCCGGGTCGTGTCCCTCCCGCGGTGTAAAAGAATCCGGACGTAGGTTCCCTCGAAGACCGGCAAGTCTGATGGAAGGAGCCCACGTCCGTGTTGAAGAGGGTATCGCCTGTGCAGCGGTTGCAGGCAGAAATTGATGGTGTGTTCGCTGGCGGCGAGGACCTGGCGGGTGCGATCGAGGAAGTAGCCCGGCTCGGCGCCCGATTGCTGCTGCAGACCGCGATCGAGGCCGAGGTGAGCGAGTTCCTCGGCCGGGACCGCTACCAGCGAGCCGCGAGCTGCGACGACGCCCGCGCTGGGATGCGCAACGGATATTGCCCGACCACGGTGAAGACCACCGCGGGACCGGTAACGCTGGCCCGGCCGAAGGTGCGCGGCACCACCGAGCGGTTCGCCTCCCAGCTGTTCGGCAAGGGAGTGACCAAGACCAACGCCCTGGAGTCGCTGGTGATCGCCGGGTTCGTGCGCGGCCTGTCGGTCCGCGACGTGGAGGCCACTTTGGTCGAGGCGCTCGGCGAGGCCGCCGCGGTGTCGAAGTCGACGGTGTCGCGGATCTGCGAGGACATCAAGACTCAGTTCGAACAATGGAGCGCCCGCCGCCTCGACGACGTCGAGCTGGATTACCTGTTCCTCGACGGCAGCCACTTCAAATATCACGCAAACGCCGCGGCCGAGCCGGTGCTGGCCGCCTGGGGCATCGACACCGACGGCAAGCCCGTGTTCGTCGGGCTGGACGCGGCATCCTCGGAGTCCGGCGACGCGTGGGAAGGGTTCCTGTCCGGGCTCGGCGAGCGTGGGCTGGCGTGTCCGCTGCTGGTGATCAGCGACGGCGCGCCCGGGTTGATCGGTGCGGTCGAGCGCACGATGGGCACGGCGTTGCGGCAGCGCTGCCTAATTCATCGCGCCCGCAACATCATTGCCAAGGTGGCTAAAAATGCGCAGGCCGACGTCAAAGCCGATTACTGGGCGATCTTCGACCTGCCTGAGGACGTCGAACCCGGCATCGAGGCGGTCAAACTCGCCCAGAACAGGATCGACGTGTTCGCCAAGCGCTGGCGCGACTCTTACCCGGCGGCGGTGCGGGCCCTGCTCGCTGACCGTGAATCGCTGACGGTCTATCTGCGGTTTCCGCGCGAGCATTGGACCCGCGTGCGGCATTCGAACTTCATCGAGCGCACCTTCGGCGAGACCCGCCGCCGGGTCAAGGTCATCGGCAGGCTGCCCGGCGAGTACTCCTGCCTCAAACTGGTGTGGGCGGTGCTCGACCGCGCCTCGGCCGGATGGCGCGGATTCACCATGACCCCGGCCGGCCTGCGGCTGCTGGCCGACCTACGCAGATCGCTGCATGACCCACCAACCGAACTGCCGCAAAGGAATTCGGAAACAAACCCCGAAACCGGCATGGTCCCAAGTGAACCTGCCAGCGCCACCGCATAGGATCATGAACGCAAGCGAGCGGGACCTACGCCAGGCCACTTTTACACCGCTCCTGGGACGCCACCATTGGCCGAGAAACCGGGTACTTCAGCTTTGAACCGCGTTGAGCCGAAGCCATCCACGGCAGGGTCCGGCCCGAGCCCTCCCAAGGGGATACCGGTCCCCGCCATCGTCACATGACCAGGAGACCACGTAACCGGGTCGTCTGAGGCGGCTCCGACGTAGAGGTGCCCACCAGGGTTCAAGTGGAAATCCGCTGCCGAATGCGCCAGGTCTGTGCCCGGAGAGCCGACCAACACCACATCATCGGCATGCATGCCGTATGCCGCCGCTGCATCCGAGACCGTAGTTGATCCGTAGGAGTGGCCGACCACTGTCATTTGGGTTGGCGCACCTTGGTGTGTGACCGCCAGCGCGTTGTCGGCCTCGGCGGTGCACTGACCGGCACTATGAAACGCTTGCCCCAGCTCGGCGATCTGGGCCGGTCGTCCACTTTGAATGCTGGCATTGACCTGCCAGGGATCACCGCCAGCGGCCGCGATGAGTTTTCCGAGATCTATATGTTGTAGCTGCACCTACCGATCCAATGTCCAGATCCCTCGCAGGCATGCCGACCAGGGTTCAACCTTGACGAAGTTGGTCGGTGATTTCGAAGCCCATCACCGTGCCGTTCTCGCGATGCTTGGTCATGTTGCGGCACTCACCGGAAACCCGGATAACCCCCCTGCCATTGGTAGGGTTCTGAGTCATGACCGCGACCACGCCGTCTTTATTGATGACGCGTCCGTATGAATGCCACTCGGGCGGCGGACCGTTGTTCCACCCGTGGGCGGCCATCGTCGTGGCCAGCTTGTCGAAGTAAGTGGTGGGGTCGACCTCGGTCGGGTAGCCCTTGGACTGGTCCATAGGCCACTTGAAACTCATCTCTACAAGTCCGCGATAGGGCGGATCTCCTTGGTCATTGCATGACTCCCAGCGGAAACCTCCTGTGACGTCTTGAAGCCCAGCAACTTTGACGATCTGCTTTGCAGGATCGATCACCTGGGCCATGGCTTGTTGGTCCGACAGGGGATTAGCCGGGTGGTCGATGTCATGTCGGTGGGCAAACATCGCCGAACATCCTCCTATCACCAGCGGCAGGCCCCACGCCACCAGAACGAGTACTACGGACCACGATCGGCTTCGACGGCTATCAGGAAACGTCGCGTGTGCAGATTTGTGATCATTCATATGCGGGATATGCGTGGTTGTCTTTGATCGTATCGGGTGGGCGGTCGGCTTCAGGGTCGATAAACGCCGGTAGACCGGGTATTCGGAGGGGGCCGACGTGCGGCTGGTGCCTGCCTTCGGCGAGCATCCCGTCGGTTGCCAGACGCTCGGGGTGGCCGCTGGCGATGTCGGTCATGCTGCGCAACGCCTCACTGCCCATTGCGTAGTAATGCGAATGGTCGTGTTCGCTGATCCCCCCATGGCCCGGCACTTCCGCATGAAATCGGATGGAACCGAAACCGTTGCCTGCCGGATCGGTGCCTAATCCAGCATCCGGGGGGACCGGGATGTGGTAGTCCCTCAGATACTCCTTGAGGATTTCGCGCGGCAACCCGTTCGAATTGCCGATCCAGCTGACCGGGTCGCTGGATGCTGAGCCGACGTAGACGTGTCCGCCGTCGAGGTGGAAATCGGCAGCGCTATGTGCCAGGTCTGTTCCAGGACAACCGATTAGTACCGCGTCGTTGGCGTGCATGCCGCTGTGGGCGAACGCATCGGAGACGGTGGTCGATCCATAGGAGTGCCCAATGACCGTGATGTGCTCAGGGGTCAGCCCGTTGTGGGTCACCCAGAGGCCATTGACATCCTTGGCCAGCAGATCTCCGCCGGCACGTGCCAACCCGGGCTCAGTGACCCGGACGTCAGAGAAACCGTCAGGCGCGTCATAACCCATCCAGGCGATCACCGAGGTGTAGTGGTGGTCGGGATCGGCGGCCAAGGACTGGTCGTAGAGGTTGATCGCGTCGTCGTGTCCGGTCATCCACCCCTGTGCCACGCTGCTGCCCGTGCCGGGCACGATGACGGCGGTGTTGCGCGCGTAGTCCGGGTTACCGACGGCGATTGCCGCCTTGCCCTGGCCATTGAAGGCCAACGGGTCGTACTCCCACAGCATGACGGGCCTCAGGTTGTTGGGATCCGTACCAGCGTCGTACTTGAGGCCGTCCCGCGTCTTGACCGCGTTGCTGTAACGGCCGACATCTGTGGCTGTAAGCCCATAGAGTGCGGGGTTCTTGACTACGTCCTCGTTCGAAACACCGAACCGCCTGGCGACGTCCTCGACGCGATGGATGTCGTCGTTCATCACCGCTTGATTGACTGCGTCGCGCGCGATGGCAGGAATGCCATTGAGATTGCCCAACTCTGGTGGATGTTCAGCGATCAACCGGTCGCGTTCCTCGCTGAGCGAGTTCCACCACTTGTTGACATCTTCGGCGCTGGTATTTGGAGGCGGAAGGGTAGGTTCTTCTGGTTTTAGAGGCGTCTCCGGCGCGTCCAGCCCCTGGATGGCGGCCGGGCCATATCCGTCGGACCGCAGATTGGCCGACGCCCGCTGGAGATAGTCCGAGTAGCCGGCTCGGATCGACTGCAGTTGAGCCAGAGCCGATTCGGTGTCACCGATGGCTTGGTCTTCCAGCGCGGTGATGAGTTGATCGAGCTCCTGTCTTTCGGCCCCAGACAAGTGGGGGTTCTTCTCCAGATCAAGCGCCTGGCCGATCTCGTTGTCAAGCTGCTGCAACTGGCACTCCAGCGTCGAAATCAACACACCCGAAGTGCGCTGTGCCTCTGCGAGGGTGGCAGCGACGTTCTCCAAGTCGACCGCGATCTTGGGTAGTTGCGCGGCCTGCACACGCAGCGATTGGGTAACCCGCTGCACTTCAGCCGAGTCGTTGATCGGATGCTCACCGTTCTCGCGAGTCCACGACGCCTCGAAGCGGCGGCGTGCGTCCAGAAAAGCGTTCTCCGACTCCGTCGTACAGACACCGGCGTTATGAAATGCCTGCGCCAAATCCGAAATCACTGCCGGACAGCCACTTTGGAGACTGGCGTTGACTTCCCACGGGTCACCACCGGCCTCCGCGACAAGCTGCGGGACGCTTATGTATCGGAGTTGCAACGCACCGCATCCAACTTCACCGTGTTGCGTTCCTCCATATCGGTGAACGCCGTCGCAGCGGTGCGCGCTTTGTCACCGACGTCGCTGAGGACCTGTTGGTGGGCCCGCAGTTTCCTGGTGTGGTGGATATGGGCTTGGCTGACCGCTTGGTGAAACTCGTGCGCCGCCGCGAAGTCACCGAACATCCCCGCCGCCGGGGAGGCTGCGGCCAGGTGATCGGCGCCGTCGCCGGCATGCCCGCCAGCCCGGTGAGAATCATGAGCTCCCGAATACAGCAAACCCGTGTCGACGAACATGGATCACCCCTTCCGAAGCTGCGGGTAACGCTACTCCGGGTCGCCGCGCCGTCAATTCACCTCGGGCGGAACCAGGGCTTACCGAGAGTGACCGCGCGCAGGCAGCCGCAGCCGAAACCGGACGAAACCCGTGGCTGCCAGGCCCAACGCCACCAGCATTCCCATGTCCAGCAGCCAATAACGCGGCGAGTGCAGCCACAACCGGTCAGCGGGCAGGTCCATCTCGATGTGACGCAGATCCACCGTCGAGGCTGAGGCGGCGAACCCCCACCGCGCCGGCACGAGCCACGAGACCTGAGACAGCCCCATGCGACCCGTCACCGGGATCAGCCCGCCCGCCAGCACCATCGACACCATGATCGCCACCACCAGCAGCGGAAGGATCTGTTCAGTCGAGCGCGCCAGCGACGACAACACCAATCCCACCATGGCGGAGGCGATTGCCGTGGCCGCCAGCGTCAGGTAGAGCTCGGCCGTCCCATTGCCCAACAGTACCGCACCGCGGGTGGGCGCACCTTTTCCAGCTATCAAAATCGTTGTCACGACAGCGGTTTGGATCACCGCCGCAACGGTGTAGGCGAGCACCTTGGCCAGCAGATACGCCGACGCCGACAGACCCACGGCCTGTTCGCGTTTGAAGATGGTGCGTTCACCAACCAGATCGCGAATGGTCAGGGCCGTCCCCATGAACACCGCGGCAATGTTGAGCAGAATCAGGATCTCGCTGGGCTCATCGGGTTGCGATCCGCGTGGATCGGCGAAACCCAGTCCCGTATTGCCGGGAACTGCCAGCAACAGCGCGCCCAACACGAAGGGCAATGCGGCCAGGAACGCGAAATAGCCGCGATCAGCGGCGATAAGCCTAATCTGGCGGCGTGTGATCGTCGAAATCTGGCGCCACAGACTGGTATGCGGCGCAGCCCCAAGCGGAACGGTGCCGGACGTGGTCGACGGTGCCCGCGGTGGGGCGGGATGCCGCGTCAGGTATGCCCGGTGCACACCGTCCGGATCGGTGCTGACACGGGCGAAGATGTCGGCCCAATCGGTGGTTCCCATCACCTGCCTGATCTGTGCCGGCGGCTCGGCGAACGCGGTCTTGCCGCCGGGCGCCAGTAGCACGAGCTGGTCGCACATGGTGACGTAGCTCAGCGAATGGGTGACCACAATCACCACCCGGCCGGCGTCGGCGAGCCGGCGCAGCATCGTCATCACCTGCCGGTCCAATGCCGGATCCAGCCCTGAGGTCGGTTCGTCGAGAATCAGCAGCGACGGACCGGTCAACAACTCCATCGCCACCGAGGCCCGCTTGCGCTGGCCGCCGGAAAGCTTGTCCACTCGCGTCTTTCGGTGTGGTGTCAGCTCCAGCTCATCGAGGACTCGTCTGACGACCGCCCGGCGATCAGCAGGCGAGGTGTCCGGCGGCAACCGCAGTTCGGCGGCATACCCTAATGCCTGCTCGACGGTCAGTTGGCGGTGCACCACGTCGTCTTGGGGCACCATCCCGATCCGGGAGCGCATCGAGGCGTATTCGGTGTGCACGTCATGTCCGTCGAAGCTGACCACACCGGCGGTGGGCGCCATGATGCCACCAATCAGCTTGACCAGCGTCGATTTCCCGGCACCGGATGGTCCGATGACCGCCGTCAGGGTGCCGGGCCGGGCGGTGAACGAGACGTTGGTCAACAGCGTGTGCCCGTCGATGCTCAGCCCCAGCCCGTGCGCATTGAGCCCGCTGCCGCGCGCGGGGCCGCGCGGCAGCAGAGTGGTGCCCGATGCCACTAGGTCGGTGTTGCCGATGGTGACGACGTCGCCGTCGCGCAGCAATGCGCGAGTGATGCGGGTGCCGTTGACGAATGTGCCGTTGCTGCTGTTGTTGTCGCGAATTTCGACGCCGTGTGGGGTGGATAGCAGCACCGCGTGCTTACGCGATGCCAACGCGTCATTAACGACGACGTCGTTGGTGGTGGCCCGGCCGATGGTCTTGGATCCAGGCGGTGCGGCGCCAGGGCGAGGAGGCAACAAGAAACGCATTGTGTCGCCGAGTCGTTCGCGATGACGCGGCTGCGGCCGGGCCACGCGCATCGTGTTGGCGTTAGCGCTCCGAGCCGCAGTACCCGTCAAGCGATTCAGCGTGGGTGGGTTGCGCAGCTCGCGAGCCTCGGGAGAAGTCGCGACCCGAAAGGTCAGCTGCGGGCCGTGTGGGCTGCCCAGCGCGATCTTTTGACGGTCGCGGATGGCCACCATCGAGGACCGCACACCATCGACGAAAACACCGTTCTGGCTTTTGTCCACGGCAACCCATTGCGCCCCGTCGAACCGCAATATCGCGTGCATCCGCGAGATCAGCCCCAGCCCGGCACGATCGCGATCGTGCAGGCAGATATCACAGTCGCGGTCGCGACCGATGGTGATGTCGCGGTCGACGGGAAAGATATACATCGCCGATCCGAGCCAGACGGTCAGCGGCGGTGAGCTCGCCTGGCTCACCACCGCATGCGGTGAAGCGTAATTCTGCCGAAACGGTAGGCCGCCGCCCTTCGTCGGTGTCATCGGCGCTCTCAACTACCTTCGCAATGCGCTGGATGACCGGCGCGGAAGTCCACCGCTGAGTGGAATACCAACCATGGCGTTCCTAAGACGCAGGTAAAGTTCAATCGTGACAATGGGTTTCGCTGATTGGATAAAGACATCGGGGCCGATCATATAGGCCGATGCGCTAAGGAGCCGATGGTTGGAGACGGCTTGGTGACCGAATCGAGTCGAAACCTTTACTTGACCCTTGGACCCTGAGCCGCCGATCATGAAGCGGTGCGCCAAGTGATGGCTGTGCTGTCTGCTGTGCTGTGCGCAGTCGGCATCACGCTGGCGTTCGCGCCGTTGACCGCTGCGGTGGTAAACCCGTGGTTCGCGCATTCTGTCGGCAACGCCACGCAAGTGATTTCTGTTGTCGGAATTGGGGGTTCGAACGCCAAGATGGATGTCTATCAGCGCGGCGCAGCCGGCTGGCAGGCGATCGCGGCTGGCATTCCCACACACGTCGGATCGGCGGGCTTGGCACCGCAGGCCAAGAGCGGATATCCAGCCACCCCGATGGGCATCTTCACGTTGCCGTATGCCTTCGGCACCGCACCGAATCCCGGTGGCGGTCTGAAATACGTTCAGGTCGGGCCCGACCACTGGTGGAGCGGCGACGAGCGTAGCCCCACCTTCAACACGATGCAGGTCTGCCGAAAAGATCAGTGCCCGTTCAACACGGCGGCAAGCGAAAACCTCGACATCCCACAGTACAAACACGCGGTGGTGATGGGTGTCAACACCGCCCGCGTTCCCGGGAACGGTGCGGCATTCTTCTTCCACACCACTGACGGCGGGCCCACCGAGGGGTGTGTGGCCATCGATGACGACACCCTGGTGCAGATCATCCGCTGGCTTCAGCCGGGCGCGCTGATGGCGATCGGCCAATAGTTACGCAAGTGCTCGGCCAGGCTTCACTTTAAAGTCTATGCCGGTCAACGACATTGTAGCCTCGTAGGTCCGGTCGTAGCCGGTGGCGCTGATCTTCCAGCTTCCGTCGGTGCGCCGGTAGCGGTCGCGGTAGAACGCGGCTCCGATCAGCATGAAATTGAGTTCGGGAACGATCACCCGGTCTTGCAGGTACCAGATACCGGATGCCTCGTCGCCGCTGACCGTGATCTCGGGATGAGTCACCCGATGCTCGGTGATGATGCCGGAAGCCAGCGCCGAGCGCATGTAGTTCACCAGATCGGCGCGGTTGGTGAAGTGCAGCTCCTCTCCGAGCGAGGATCCGTAGTCGCCTTTGACGTCCTCGGTGAGGGTGTCGGCGAACTCGTCCCAGTGCTTGGTGTCCAGTGCCCGCAGGTAGCGGTATTTGACCTGTTTGATCGCTGCTATGTCGGCGGTGGCGTCGTCACGGCTCATCACGTCATTGGAGCACAACGGTGCAGGTAATGGGTGACCATATCGATCAGTGCGCGCCGCTCGCGCCGCCAGTCGATGGGCATTCCGGTCAGCATCTGTGCCAGCACCACGCCTCGTAGCGTGGCCCAAATCACTTCGGCAACACCGTCATTGGCCGGGTCGTCGGAGATCAGCATGCCGAGCCGGTTGATCGCGGAATTCATCTCACGCAAATGATGCCGCGAGGACTGGCCGAGGCCGCCGCGGGTGGCCCGCAGAATTTCGAAGGCCGCCATCGAGGTGGGGCTGCTATAGCACGCCCACGCCGTATCGACGACGACCTCGATGCGTCGGCGCAGCGGCAACTCGCTGACATCGGCCGACGACAGACTGCCGAGCAGCTTGGCCACCCCGTCGTCGACGACGGCCATCAGCAGACCGTTGCGGTCACCGAAGTGGTACTGGATGACTCCCCACGTCACACCGGCACGTTCGGCGACGTGTTTGGCGGTCGCGGCTTCGAAGCCCTCCTCGATGATGCAGCGCACCGTCTCGTCGATGATCTTCGCGCGGGTGTCGTCTCCGCGCTTGCGGGGCGCGCTGGTACGGCGGGTGGGAACCACTGGGCGACCTGACGCGACGGACATTATTGACTTTATAACATAGACGGCTCTATTTTTGGTGCGTGACCCGATCCCGGTATGCACGGCTGTCCCGCGAGCAGCTGGCCGATCTTGTTCCCGAGCTGCTTCTGATCGGGCACATGATTGATCGCTCCGGGATGGCTTGGTGCATTGAGGCTTTCGGCCGCGAGGAGATGCTGCAGATCGCCATCGAGGAGTGGGCGGGCGCGAGCCCGATTTACACCAAACGCATGCAGCGGGCGCTGAATTACGAGGGCGATGACGTGCCGACCATCTTCAAGGGGCTTCAACTTGATATCGGCGCACCGCCGCAGTTCATGGATTTCCGCTACACCGTGCACGACCGTTGGCATGGTGAATTTCACCTCGACCACTGCGGCGCGCTGCTCGACGTGGAGCCGATGGGTGACGAGTACGTCTTCGGCATGTGTCACACCATCGAGGACCCGACGTTCGACGCCACCGCGGTGGCAACCAACCCGCGGGCGCGGATGCGTCCCATCCACCGGCCACCCCGGGTGCCGTCGGATCGGCATCCGCACTGCGCCTGGACGGTGATCATCGACGAGTCGCACCCGCCGGCCGAGGGTATCCCCGCGCTCGACATGGTTGGCCGGACCCGAGCGGCGAGCTGGGAACTTGGTGCGATCGATCGATCCCAGGAGGGCCTGGCCGACTACTCCGGGCCGCTGGTTTCCGACCTCGACTTCGGCGCGTTCTCGCATTCGGCGCTGGTGCGCATCGCCGACGAGGTGTGTTTGCAGATGCATTTGCTGTACTTGTCATTCGCGATGGCGGTTCGCAAACGCGCCGGGGCTGACGGCGAACTGGCCACCTCGGTGTGCACCCGGCAGCTCACCGGCGTCGCGGGGCTTGGCGCCCAACGCATTCATCGGGCGTTGTCGTTGCCGGGTGGTGTCGAGGGCGTCTTGAGGGTCCTGGAATTGCATCCGCTGTTCAACCCTGCCGGGTACGTCGCTGCTGACATCGCCGACGAGCGGCTAATCGTGCATCGCTCACCGGCTCACGACGACGGCGCCTGGATTTCGTTGTGTGCACCAGATTCCACGCTGCCATTGCAGTCGATCGCCACCGCGGTAGACCCGCATGTCCAGCCTCGCGTCGCTGGAACGACTAGCGACTGGGCGGCCGAGTTCATCGAAACCGACACCGCTGCCGCCGAATTGCCCGAGGTGTCGGTGGCCAAGCTCAGTCGCGGATCGACATTTCGGTTCCAGCCGAGACGATCGTTGCCGCTCACCGTGGTGTGAGCCCTGGGCGACCCTGTCAAGATGCTTGAGGTCTCGCTTCGGTGACACAACAGCATCGAGCGCATACCAATGAGGTTGCCGCAGATCCGCATCGGCACGGACTGTGGCTATGGTTGACGCTGGCCACCGACGGTTATCGACGAAAGTATTCGCTTTATGTACGACCCACTGGGGTTGTCGATCGGGACCACCAACCTAGTCGCGGCGCGTAACGGCACTCCACCCGTCACGCGTCGCGCCATGTTGACCCTCTACCCGCACCGCGCACCTGAACTCGGTGTCCCCGTGGAGGATTCGAATTTCTCCGAAAAAGGGATCCTGATGGCCGGTTTCGTGGAAAGGGTCGGTGAGGCCAAGACACTGGCATCAGGCACCGGCTCGACACACGACCCGGCCCTATTGCTGGTCGAAGCACTCGACGCGCTGATTGGCACGATAGGCGCCGACCCCGCGGCCGCAGATATCGCGATTGCCGCACCCGCGCACTGGGAAATCGATGCGCTGCGAGCGCTGCAGGATGCACTAAGCACGCATGCGGGTTTCGTCCGAATTGGGGTAGCCCCGCGTCTTGTCTCCGATGCGATGGCGGCGTTGACGGCGTTGAACTCGCAGGCGCGGTTGCCGGCCGACGGTGTGGTCGCTTTGTTCGATTTCGGTGGTGGCGGCACCAGCATCACGTTGGCTGACGCCGCGTCCGGGTTCACGCCGATCGCCAAAACGCTTCGCCATTCCGGATTCTCCGGCGACACCATTGACCAGGCGCTGCTGATGCATGCACTGGACGGCATCGGCCATAGCGCTCAGGCCGATCCCGCCAGCACCGCTGCGGTCGCAGACCTGACTGGGCTCCTCGAGGAATGCCGCCGCGCCAAGGAGCGGTTGTCCACCGAGCCGGCGACCGAACTAGCGGTCGACGTTCCAGGCAAAAACGGTCGAATCCGGGTCAGACGATCCGATCTGGAGAGTTTGATACACGATCGACTCAACGGTGTGTTCTGCGCATTCGACGACATGCTGGCGCGCACCAAGATCGGCCGCACCGGCCTCGCCGCGGTGGCGATGGCCGGTGGTTCAGCCAGAATACCGATTGTGGCAGAACGCCTTTCGTCTCACACGAAGCTTCCGGTCGTGACCGCTTTGCAACCCGAACTCGCCGCTGCGGTCGGAGCCATGATGCTCGCGGCGCAACCCCGAGCCGAGGCGGTCGATGAGAAGCTCGAAGCGCCGACGGCGATCGCAGCAATGGCTGGTGCGGTCACCGGCAGCATGCGTTCGTCGACCGGCGGGTTCACCTCGCCTCCGGACAATTTGAACACGGTAGAGGGCGGGGTCAGCACGCTAGAGGACACATTCGGGTTGTCTACCGGTGGTTTCGGCGCGATCAACGGCGATGTGCTTGCCGGTGACGACGCCACGCCGCGACAGCTGGCCTGGTCGGAGGCCGACGACACCGGCAACGAACCGGTGCCGTTTACCGGCTCGTTTTACAGCTTCTACGACGACGATGGCCGCGCCACGCCGTCGCAGCTGCTGCCGACCATTAAACCGCCGGTCGAGCGACAGCGGCGAAACCGCCTGCCGCAGTTGCTCGTCGGGCTCGCGGGTCTGGTCTCGATGACCGCGATCGGCGGGGTGGCGTTG
This sequence comes from Mycobacterium heckeshornense, assembly GCF_016592155.1. NCBI lineage: Bacteria > Bacillati > Actinomycetota > Actinomycetes > Mycobacteriales > Mycobacteriaceae > Mycobacterium > Mycobacterium heckeshornense. Next base: position 4,593,067 of record NZ_AP024237.1, on the reverse strand, counting down.
TCGTTGACGAGCACGACCGAACGACAGGTGCCTCCCGCGTCGCCGAGCCCGACGACTGTGGCGCCGCTGCCCGCACTCAGCTCCCCGCCGCCGTCACCGAGTCTCGCGCCCCCGCCGCCGAGCGCGGTGCCGCCACCGAGCAGCGTTGAAGAGCCACCGCCCCCTCCGCCGTCTTCCGAACCGCCACCGCCGCCGCCGCCGGTGACGACGACATACCGCGCGGCGCCGACGACCACGACCCAGCCGACCACGACGACTACGACCACCACGACCACGACGACGACGACCACCACGCCGTCGCCCACCACGACGACGACCACCACCACGACGGTGCCCATGACCACCGAGTGGTTGACGGTGCCGTTGGTGCCCGTCCCCATACCCATTCAGGTTCCGCAGTCTCAGGCGCCGAACCCCCCGCAGAACCCCTTTGTGAATCCCGGCGGTTACTGACCGCAAAACTGCCCGACCGGGACCGCCCAGGCCGCAACGCGGCTGGGGCGGCACAGCTATGTCGGCCGATCCATCTCGCTGTCCGGGTCCCTGTCCGCACGTCTGCGGGTAGGGTTGAACTACCCAGGTCGGCGGGGTCCATCGGGTGCCGCTGCCGTCTCACTTCGACAAGAACTTCATAGGTCCAGCTAATCGGGTGTAACGCCGCATCCGGATGCGGCGACGAAGTTTGCAGATGGCGGCCCGCGCGGTGCACTCCTCCGCCAGACCGTGGCAGCAAAGTACTTTGGAGGAGTTGTGGACATCGTACTCGGGGTGTCGACGGCACCCACTACGGTCCGCATGGTGCTGGTCGAGGGCGAAAACGCGGACGGCGTCACCGTCGACGAAGACCACTTCGAGGTGACGGTCGACGGCGAGTCGGCAAGCGCAGCGGTGGCGGATCAGGTGATCGCAGCAATCCTGGGCACCCGCGAAGCCGCGCTGGAGGCCGGCTATCGGTTGACGTCGACCGGCGTGACGTGGACCGACGCCGAAGACGCTCCCGTGTTGCGCGATGCCCTGGATAGCCGGCAAATCGACGGAGTGATGCTGGTCGGTCCGTTGCTGGCTGCCGCGGCCCTCGCGCAGACGGTCGGCACCGCACTGGGCTACCAGCACATCGCGTTGCTGTTCGCCGAGCCGCGAAGTGCCACCTTGGCCGTCGTCAACTGCACCGATGGCTCGATCGTTGACTTGCATCGACGGCTCGTGAACACGGTCTGGGGCGAAGGCGACACGGCCGAGCTGGCGGCCGACGCGGCGGAGCTGACGTCGATGGTGTCTGGCCTGGAGTCGCTGGGACCTCGCCCGGAGGGTGTGTTCATCGTTGGCTGCGGCGTCGACGTCGTGCCCATCAAGCCCCGCCTGGAGGAGGCGACGACTCTTCCCGTGAGCGCGCCCGAGGAGCCGGACACGGCCTTGGCCCGGGGGGCGGCGTTAGCGTCGGCGAACGCCCCACTGTTCGCCTCGTCGACCGCGGCTTTGGCCTACGCGCAAGATCCGGGCACCGGTGAGGTCGATCAGTACGCGGTCGCCCCGACCTACCTCGACGTTTCCGGGCAAGCCGGCCCCGCCAGCGGGGCGCTGGCGTATAGCGCGCTGCCCGAAGACACCGACGAGCAGACTCCGCGGCGGCACCGGCCGATCCTGCTGGTCGGCAGTGCGGCGGCCGCGGCGTTCCTCATTGGCGTTGTGGCGCTGGTCGTTTCGCTGGTCGTCGACGTGCGGCCGACGGTGAGTCAGCGACCGCAGCCTGGCGGGGGCGTGGTCATCCCGACCGAACAGGCACCCGCGCCGCCGACCGCGCAACCGCCGGCCCCGGCCGCCTCTGCGCCGCCGGCTGCACCGCCACCGGTCGCGTCGCCTGCGCCGCCCGCCGCGCCTGCCCCACCGACCGCAGCACCGTCCCCGCCGCCCGAAACGATCCCGGAGCCGGCACCGGTCGTGGCTCCGCACCCCGCCCCGGTGCATCGGACTCCGGCACCTCAAGCACCGGCCTATGTGGCGCCCGCCGCCCCGGCACCGCAGCCCGCCCCGGAAGCGCCGCCTGCACCGCCGGCCGCGCCACCGGCCGCGCCGCCGCCACCACCTCCGGCCGCGCCGCCACCTCCGGCGCCTGCCATGCCGCCGATGACGATGTATCTGCGACTGCCGTTCGTCACCGTGCCGATCCCGATCAACCCGCCCCCGCCGGCACCGCCGCCGGGACCGTAGGGGACATCCCCCGTCCGCAACTGGACGTGGCGCGACTTCGTGTGCTGCGCGCACACTGAAGGTGGCCGGTGCGGCAGAAGGGTTGTGTGATGCGCGACGACGGTGCGTTCGGATTCGATCCCGAAGATTTCGATCGGGTAATCCGCGAGGCGGGCGAAGGACTTCGTGACCTGTTCGAGCGGATCGGCCGATTCTTGACCGGACCCGGCGAACGGGCGGGATGGTCGGCGTTTTTCGAGGACATGGCGCGGCGCTCGCGACCCGAGCCGGAAACGACGGGCGAAACCGGCGACGGGGTGTGGGTGATCTACACCGTGGGAGACGACGGCGGCGCCCACGTCGAGGAGGTGTACGCGACCGAGCTCGATGCGCTGCGCGCCAACAAAAACAACACCGACCCGGCCCGCAAGGTCCGGTTCCTGCCGTACGGCATTGCGGTCAGCGTCCTCGACGATCCAGACGAGACGGAAGGGACGTCGTAACGGTGTCGCACGGCTGTCGCCCGTGGCTGCGGTCCTGACCTGCGAAACGGTCCCTCGGCGCGGACCCAGCGGCGGGCCAGTCTGCGCGCCCCCACGGCGCATGGTTTCATTCGAGCTGTGGCTGAGTTGAATCGTCGCAGTCTGATGCTGATGGCGGGGGTCGGTGTGCTGGCTGCCGGGGTGCCCGTGCCATCTGCCGGGGCGTCGGCATCCGGACACGGCGCACCGGCGAACCGGGTGCCACCCCCGGCAGCACCGCCCGGCAACGCCGCGGCGGGCAGTTACCTGTTCCACGACGAATTCGATGGCCCCGCGGGTTCGGCCCCTGACCGGTCCAAGTGGACGGTTGCGCGTGCCCGCGAGTCGATGAAGGATCCGACGTTTTGGGAGAGGCCGGAGAACGTCGGGCAATACCGTGACGATCGCAGAAATGTGTTTCTCGACGGCAAATCCAATCTCGTGATCCGTGCCGCAAAAGACGGAAACACCTACTACAGCGGTAAAATCCAAAGCCCGTGGCGGGGTGGCATCGGTCATACCTGGGAAGCGCGGGTAAAACTGGACTGTCTCACTGCGGGTTGCTGGCCGGCCTTCTGGTTGGGTAATGACGATCGGGGCGAAATCGACGTGTTCGAATGGTATGGCAACGGCAACTGGCCTTCGGCAACCACGGTGCACACCAAAGCAAACGGCTCCGAATGGGCGACGCACAAGATAGCGATCGACACCGGATGGCACACCTGGCGCTGCCAGTGGGATGAGGCCGGTATCCGCTTCTGGAAAGACTACGTGGACGGTGCACCACCGTACTTTGAAGTTCCGGCGAAATCACTTGCCGATTGGCCGTTCAATGACCCTGGCTACCAGGTATATCCGGTATTGAACCTGGCCGTTGCCGGCTCGGGTGGCGGCGATCCGCGGCCGGGTACCTATCCGGCCGACATGCTGATCGACTGGGTCCGGGTGTGGTGAACAGCCGCATGCGGTCCGGTGGCATCGGCGATGTGCGGGGTAGGCGCATATCCGGAATTCGTCACGGCGCCACGGAGTCAAATGGATCGATTCCAGCACCGTTTGCAAACGTTGAGCTCACAGCGTTTTGCGTCCGATCTGATTTTCAGCTTGTAACGATTGGTGGTTTGTGAAATGGATCGTCGCAGCATGTTGTTGATGACGGGGATTGGCGCGCTCGTGGCGGCGATGCGCTTGCCCCAGGCGTGGGCTCACCCATCTTCTCCCAACGCACCTGCTCCGGTACCGCCGCCAGCCGCGCCGGCTGGCTCCGCCGGCGGGAAATATATTTTCTCAGACGAGTTCGACGGCCCGGCGGGCTCGGGTCCCGATCCGGCCAAGTGGACGGTGCAGACCTGGCAGGACGACGTGTTCCCGCCGGTCGAGGGAATCTACCGCGCCCAAAACGTGTTTCTCGACGGCAATTCCAATCTCGTGTTACAAGCCACCCGAGAGGGCGACCAGTATTACAGCGGCAAAGTGCGAGGCAACTGGCGTGGCCCCATCGGTCACACGTGGGAAGCCCGCATCAAGCTCGACTGTTTGTATCCCGGCCTCTGGCCGTCGTTCTGGACTGTTCAAGAGGATCCTCTGCCGGATGGGGAGGTCGACATTTTCGAGTGGTACGGCAACGGCGAATGGCCTCCGGGAACCACCGTTCATGCGGCATCCAACGGGAAAACGTGGGAAGGCAAATCGATTCCCGGCTTAGTGGACGGCGGCTGGCACACCTGGCAAATGGGATGGTATGAGGATGGTTTCCATTTCTCGCGAGACGGGGTGCCTTACTTCAGTGTGCCGCCCAAGCCCATCCACGTCTACGGCGGCCCTCCTGACGACATGCGGTGGCCGTTCAACAACCCCGGTTACTGGATGACACCTATGTTTACTCTTGCTGTCGGTGGAGTGGGTGCCGGCGATCCTGCGCTTGGCACCTTCCCGGCGCAAATGCTCATCGACTACATCCGCGTCTGGTAAGCTCCTGCGGCTCAAGGTCGTTTCAGCCTAATAACGTTGCTGCGGTGCAGAATCCACTGGTGATCCACCGTGAAGCCCTGCTGCTCGGCTACATTCACGGCAGGTGATGGTGTCGAGCGGTCAATCACGGCCCACAACACCGTGCAACGCGCCAGCCGGGGCTTAACCGCGTCACTATCGAGCGGAAGGTCCTGGGTCCACAGCTGGGCGGCATAGGAACCTGGGGTGCCGGCCGCCACATCGTCGAGGTGCCTGAACGCATCAGGGCGGGCAGCGGCCGCCGCGCGCAGCGGTTCATGGTTTGCAGCGGCGAACACGACGCAGTCATGGGGTCGGGAATTTGTTTTGATGACAGTGGCGATTTCGGAATAGTCAGCGCCGCCGGGCTTTCCGTACTTACTGCGCTGGGTCAGGAACGCGGTGCTTGAACTGAGCGCGAGAAGCACCAGAAGCGCGATCAGGGCGCGCGATCGCTGCCTCGCGATCGCCGCGATGCACACCCCCAACAGCAAGCCGACGCCGGGTGCGGTGTAGGTCAAATATCTGGGTGAGTAGATGTTGCTTCCGAGGACCGAGTATCCGACTAACATGCCGGTCGGTACGACAACCCACGGCAGTGCTACCACAAGCGCGCCACCGCCAGTCTTTCGGGTAATGAGAAGGACCGACCCCCAGAGCAACACAACCACGGCCGCGCACATGAAAAGACGTGAACCGACAAGCCATTGCTGCCACACCACCCCGCTGATGTAGCGACCCTCACCGATCCACCACAGCTGGGTGTGACGTTGACCGGCGGCCAGTGCGATCAACGGTGAAGCCAAGACAAGTCCGGATGAGACCGCGATGCTAAAGGGCAACAGCTGCCACCACTTTCGCATCAGTATGAGCGTGATGGCGTGGGCCATCACCAACAGGATCAGATAAACGTAGGTGACGGTGGCCAGCGCGAGCGTCAGAGCATACAAAGCCCAGAGCGCACATCCGCGCCGAGCGGCGGCGATGAGGAGCACCACTGTCAACCACACCGCGATGGCGGTGGTCAACGCATAGGAGCGGGCCTCCACCGCCGACCACAGCGTGCGCGGCAACACGGTAAACGACACCGCCGCGCCCCATGCCGTGGGACGATCGGCGACCAGCCTGCCCAGCACGATCAGTCCGGCAGCGGCGATGCCGACCGCCGCCGCACTGGGCAGTCGCGCGGTGAACTCGTTGATCGGCACCCACGACAACCACGCATGCATCGTCAGGTAGTAGAGGCCATGGACGGCATCGAAATTCAGCAGCAACCGTAGGATGTCGATCTCCGACCGGTTGGCGGCGGCGATGGTGGCAGCCTCGTCGAACCAAAACGACGGCCGCCACGACAGCGCCATGCCGACGAGCGTGGCCGCGACCCCGGCCAGCCATGGATCGGCACGATCAGGAATGCGGTACCACCGGATCGACCTGCTGCGGGCATGACCGATGGTTGCGGAGCCGTCAGGGGCCTCCGGTGGATCGTTCATGCGTGGAATGGTGTCATTTGCATCGGATACCTGGCGCCCGCCCCGCCACGTCGACTCGGTCGGTTCCACTCGTCCGAAGCAAACCGGCACGACTCTCGCCAACGAGGCGTGACTTTCCGTGCCTTCGATCGATACGAATATGCTGCGGTACGGCATCGACTTTGCGTCACCACGGTGTCGACGAGTTCGCTACGTCCACGGCGTGCTTACGGCGCAACGTGTGCAGCAACGACGATGCCGTGCAGGTTCTCGGGGGCAGAAGGCGAGTTTATCCGCAGGTGGCGTTGCGCTACACAGGGATTCATCGCAGCGTACTCGCGTCGCAAACATGTGGTGGGTGACTCGACACCCGGTCGAGCCCTGGCAAGCCCGTCGAGCCCGCCGCTGTCGAGCAGGCCGGTGACTTTGTACTCATGTTAAGTAGCTGGTACGTATAGGCGACCTCCGTAAGCCAGCTGTCATGGCCGGTTCGTTATGATTCCGTGACCCTTCCTGTATTTGCTCGTGAGGTGGTTTTCGTGGGACGACATCGGCTGGCTAGTCAAAGACCAAGGTCGTCGATGATCGTGGCCGCCATGGGTGGCCCTGTCGCAGCCGTATTCTTCACCGTCAGCGGAAGCGGCCATCCGCTCCGAGCTGGCGGCGAGGCCGAGCCGACCGGCGACGGCCGTGGCACGTGCTGCCTGCAGGTCGTGGCGGCAACACCGGGCCCGGTGTCGTCGGCTCGCCGCAAAGAACAGACCGGGCCCGGCGAGTTGATGCCGGCATCGAGGTTGCGGGTGGTCCGCGAGCATGCCCCGCAGTTGCTGCCCCCCGGCAAAGCTCCGGAGCGGGGCCTGCAGGTCAAGACCATCCTGGTGGAGCGCAGCATCAGCGCGATCTTTCCCGAGATTCAAAGCATCGGCGGTGTTCGGCCGGATGCGCTGAGGTGGCATCCTAACGGCTTGGCGCTCGACGTCATGATCCCCAACCCCGGCAGCGCCGAGGGAATCGCGCTGGGCAACCAGATCGTCGCATTCGTCCTCCAGAACGCTGGTCGCTTCGGGATACAAGACGCGATCTGGCGCGGCGTCTACTACACACCTGCCGGTCCGCAAGGTTTTGGGTACGGTCACTACGACCACGTCCACGTCACGACGACCGGCGGCGGATATCCGACCGGTGATGAGGTCTACATCCGCTGAAGCGGAGGGCAGCGTTACGTCGCCGAACATCACCGTTTGGAAACGACCCGGTGCGCCGCTTCTGGTGTTTCACATCGGCTGCTCACAATTAGCCAGTCGTCTAACACGACATCGGTACGGCTATGCGGTTTCGCAGCGCGTATTGATTGCGGAACGTGTGAGCGCAAAGGAGTTGACGGTGATGACGAGCTTTCATCGCTTCAACATGAAAGTCGTTGCCGGCGCTGGGTTGTGCGGGGCCGCTATAGCCTTAGCTCCGGATACGGCAGCCGCCCCGCTGATCACGGGCGGATATGCGTGCATCCAGGGCCAGGCGGGCGAAACTGCACCGTCGGCAGCCGCCGGCGGAGCGGCAGCGGCCGCGTGTAGTCCGGCCAGCGCACCGCTAACCGACATGGCCGGCGCGGCCTTGGCCGCACCCGGGCCGGTGGCTGCGCCGGCAGGTGCGCCCGTGCCGGTGGGTGCGCCCGTGCCGGTGGGTGCTCCGGTGGGTGCGCCCGTGCCGGTGGGTGCTCCGGTGGGTGCGCCCGTGCCGGTGGGTGCTCCGGTGGGTGCGCCCGTGCCGGTGGGTGCTCCGGTGCCGGTGGGTGCTCCGGTGGGTGCGCCGGTGCCGCTGGGTGCTCCGGTGGGTGCTCCGGTGGGTGCTCCGGTGCCGGTGGGTGCTCCCCTCATTGACCTATCGGGCAGCTACGGGGGTAAAGGTCAGTCCACTGGTGCTGCACCGGCTAGCGGCCCGGTGCCCGGCCAGCCAGTTTTGCCCGGTCCTTCGTAGGCCGCGACTGCCCCGCGCGACTGAGCCTGTCTCGGCTTGGTTCGGCCGGGCCTGTCCTGGCTGTAGTGGACCAGATGAAGTAGCGAGAACCGTGAAGCGAGCCGTCAATCCTGCACTATCACCGGATCGCCGATGTTGACCGTGTTGAAGTACCACTCCGCGTCCGCTGGACTGAGGCTAATGCAGCCGTGGCTGACATTCTCATACCCGAGAGAGTTGACCGCCCACGGAGCTGAGTGGACGTAGAGACCGCGTCTGCTGATACGGACCGCATAGTCCACCGGAATCCGGTAACCCTCGGGATCGGTGAGGGGAATGCCGACGCTGGTCGAATCCATGATCACCGAGCGGTCTTTGGAGATCACGGCGTAAGACCCCACCGGCGTCGGGAAGTGCGGCCTGCCCATCGACGCTGGCATCACCCCCTCTTCACCCCAGTGGGGCCGGTGGTGCGGCGCTGGGAGCCGGGGCGGCGGTCCCGCCGCGACCCCGTCGATGCTCACAGTGAATGTGTGCTCCGAGATGTCGGCAACGCCGAGGACGGCAGGACCGGTTTTGAAGTCCGTCGACAAGCCGCCCACCGTGAGCTTGACCGTGCTATGCGCTGGCCAGAATCGGTCGGGAACCCACTGCACAACATTGTTTTCCAGCCATTGGTACTTGCCGCTCACCGGGGGGGCCGTTTCGACCTTGATGGTGCGCTGAGCAGCGTTCCGATCGTTGACGGGACCGCTGAACGTCACCACCACGGGATGTGCGATGCCGACCACCTCACCACGGAGGGGTAAAACCGATACGACGGTAAGCCGGTACGGCTGGTTTGCTGCCGCGAGCCTGACATCGGCCGGCCCGGTTACCACAATTGCCGCGATCGCGATGATGACAAGAACACACCGGACGACCGCCCGCATTGCCCCAACCCCTTTTAGTTGACAAAGTTGTAATAGCGATGCTAGTGGTGAGTGACAGGCTGGAACTGCAAGGGCGCGTAAGCGATTCGATCAAGCATTTGTCACGTTTCGGCCACAGCGATCAACCCGTGGCGATGTGATCGCCAGCCACCGTGGTCAACGTGGAGCCGATGACGGGAATCGAACCCGCGTTCTCAGCTTGGGAAGTATTTTCGCTGTGCGAACAAGTGAGCGATAGCCGCTGGTGGGCGACGGCTTGAGCAACTCCGAAATCTATCGCTACCAGCGAATCAGTGGGTTCTGGCTACGGCTAGGGTTCGGGTCGGGTCCGTCTACAGTTCGCCTACGTCTAAGGGACCGTTAGGGGACCATCGAACACACGGGCGACACGAAGCGCGACACGCCGGAAGGTTGTCGGTCAGCAGTCATAGGCTGAAGCAATGCCAGCTCTCGATCCTCGCGACCGTGTTCAGCGGTTCGTTCTGCGCGCGCGAAGGGTGCTGGCGCATTCTCTCGTGCGCGACCATCTTGACCTCCTGAGCAAAACGGCTCAGGGCACCATCACCGTCAACGTGGAGTGGAACCACGTGACGGGTGAGGGCAAGCACCGACTACAGATGAAGCTGCCGCCCGAAGAGCAATTTGAGTCGTTCGCCGCAAGACTGCGGCCGTTCGTCATGCGCAAGGAATCTGTCTACTGGGCGGTGGTCCTCGATGCGGTCGAGAAGCTGCTGAGCAAGGAAACCCTGGCCGACCTTGTCGATATGCAAACCCTCCGCGACTACTGGTCAGAAGTCGTTGACGGCTCTCAAGTGGCCGCGCAGGCCTACTACGTAATGACCGACAACGGCCAGCTCTCAGATGTTCAGTTGGCAGACCTGTGGCTGAATTCTGATGCGCTCCATACGCAACCCATTCAGTCAGCCATCGGCAAGGACATGAGCCTGAACGAGCGATATAAGGCGGCTGCGGGCGTCTACTCACGCATCGGGGCGTGTCTGCAATACACCTACATCTTCGTGAACTATTTGGTCAGCGAGGGGCTGCTTGAGCTCGACCGGTCGGCGTTCACCGAACCAGTGGTTGCCGATAGCGAAATTGACCAACCGACTCAGGCCTATTGCGTCCCATTGGGTGGTGCTCCGATGCCCACCGATATGACAGAGCTTGACCTCACTAAGTGGAAGCCCGTCCACGAGGACCCCGAGTTGATGAGAGTGGTGCGAGGGAAAGTACAAGCGGCCGAGGAGGGAACGCCCGAGGCTTCTTAGACCGTCCAGGGTGTGCCGTTTACCAGCCCGACGTGGCCGCTCCGGTGTGCGCGGGGCACCGGCAGCTCGGCGGCACTGGTGCGGTGGGTGGCCAGGGCGGGCACCGGGTACGAAAACCCGCCCCGGCCACGACTCATGGGGCCACCTGCTCACCGGGGTAGCCACGCGCCTCGTCGGGTGGCCTGGGGTGCCACCTGGGCCGTCCCACGCGGTCCTCATTGCGCGGCGGGTCAACCCTTGGGCTGCGACCCCTGTAAACCCCGCCCTCGCTGGGTGGCCGGCCATTGAGGTGTGGCGCAACCGGCCCTGGCCCCCATGAAAACTCTGTGCTTTGGTCGCCGGGGTGGTCACGGTGGAGCCGCAGCGGTTCGCAGGCACCGCCATACCGCTGCTGGCCTGGGGGCGGGTCAGGCTCTGGGTAGGGGTTGTGGGTGTAGTGGGGCATTACGTCTCCACAACCGGCGCGGTGTAGGAACCGTTGGTGGTGATCTGAGCGACGACAGCAGCGCCCCGGTGCCGCGTGCCCGTGCCGAAGCCGCGCACAAAGAACGAATCCACGAGCGGGTACGGCCCATGGCCAGGAATGTGCCTGAGCCCCTGGTATGCCGCGTTGACGTGCTGACGGAAGCCAACGGGGTTGGCGTCGCTGTTCGGCCCGCCCGTAGCGGCTACGATGGCATACCCCTGCGGTAGGTAGTAGGACTGAATCACCAAGGCGTTCTTGTAGCTACCCCACACACGCAGGCCGTTGTAGTCCGCGTTGGGGATGGGGCCGTGGATGGTTTCGTTGCTGATCCACGCGGGCATCAGCGCGCTTGGGATGAAGTCAAATTGCGGCGTCTGGCCGGGGCGAATCTCGATGCCCGCTTTCCACGCCGAAATCTGGCTTGTCTCAAAGTCCACCGGGTTGAGCAGCAGCACGAATTGCGTCTCTGGGTGATATCCGTAGCCGTGCTCAAACACGTGCTGAATCATGTTCTCAACGTCGGCGGGGTCGAGAGTTGTTGAGGCCGTGGTGAGGTAGTGCGAGTGCGAGCCGTCGAACGTTTTGCCGAGGAATGGCGGCGGCACCATGCCGTCCGCGTTCCATAAGCCGTAGCAGGTGTGCTGCCATTCGTTCAACACGGTTGCCGGATTGAGCAGCCGGTTGAACACAGTGCCGGTGGTGAGCTTGTTGTCCGCCTCGTACACGCGCTGTAGGTGAGCTGTAACTTGCTCGGCGCTGGCTTCGCACAGGAACTTCCAGGTGAAGCTGGTCCGCAGGTCCCAGTCCTTGAAGTTGTACCCAAGCTTCAGCACATCGCTCGGAGGCCGAATCGCCGCCGGGATACCAAATTCTGTGGCTTCCTCGAAGCTGGCAGATGTGATCGACTGCGCGATGGCGTCGGCAACGTTGACGGTTTGAAACGACAGGATGTCGGTGATGCTCTTGCGCTCGGCGTTCCAGAGCGAATTAACCTCCTGTACCTCAGCCCAGATTTGGTTGAGGTCAACGCCGTCAGCGGTCATGTTGACGAGCACGTCACCGCGCGTCGCAACACCTTTCGTGTCGCCGACGCCGGAACCGCCCCAAATGCGGAAGCGACTGTTGGCCGTGAGTTCCTGTGTCATGCTATTCCACCTAAGTCTCTCGTTGCGTGCGTTAGGCGAGAGCGTACGCTTCGAAATACGTTGTGGCCGTGCCGAAAACACAGCGCTGAGTGTTTACGGGAGGCTTCCGGGGTAGTAGCGGAGTATCGTAGGGATACCGCGAATACGCTTGCGTAAAAGGATGTTTAATGGCGCGAACGCCAATAATTCCCAAGCCGCCGACGAATGCTGCTGCTGCAACGACCAAGCTTGACTTGTCTACTGACCCGACGATCAAAGGCAAGTCTGGCGCGGTTGATTGGTACCGAGATGTCATGGGGCTAACCAATGTCGGCCTTGGTCTAGCGACCAAGGCGACCAACGACCGCACCTTGCCGAGCCGCATGATCAGCGGCGCCATCTGGTACAGCACCGTAGACCTCTACAACTTCATTCAGACCATGAGGAGGACTGCGTGATGGACGAACAACGCCGCCAACGCCTTGCGGACAAGTATGGTCACAACAACCCGCCTGATCCGAACAACCCCATCGCTACCGCTGCCTTGGCAGCTGAGCAGATAGCCGCTGGGGTGCATGGCCGCAACAGCGCGCCGCTGTTCGATGCGGCTTGGTCGCCGGCCATGTGGGAGCGCGCGAACACCGCGATGAACGACCTATCGACGAGAATTGCCTTGCCGAATGATGACCCGGACCGCATACGGCTCAGTGACATCGCCGATGTGACCGAGCTAGACCACCTGCTCGACGATGCCGTGGTGGTGTGGCGTGTGGGCGCGACCAAGGCGGATGTGGGGCGCGCACGGCAACAGCAAATTGACTGGTTTACATGGGCTTTGCAGTTCGCTCAGCAGGTTGACGACTACTGGCGCTACACCAGCGCGGATGCCATGCGGGAACACCCGGCAGATTATGACCTGCGCTGCACCGTGAACATTGCACCGGATTGCACCGCCCCGCTCAGCCGCGATGTAAGCGACTATGGCGGCGGCACGACACGGCTCATGGTCGTGCACCGTGGTCGGCATGTCCTACTGTTCCGTTGTTGCCTCGCGTGCGAAGCCCTGGCCGGGCAGACCGCCGACCGCAAGTACAAGGACCGTGTGGTGGCCCGCCGCGCAGACCTGCCAAAGGGCGCGGCGATCCTGCCACCGGGCGGTGCCGTAGACCTGGCCGAGTAGGCCGCTAACGTGTTGCCGCGTGGCGGGCGGGTAAGGCCGCTAGGGGCGGGCCGGCAGCCGTAGGGCCGTGACCTGGCACGATGCCGGCCCACCAGGCGTTACACGAATCACGGCGTTTTGCGCCGGTACCGAGTGGCCCGGCGCGGTTGTCGTTGCTGAGCGTGGCTTCTGGGGCCAGGAATGGCGTTCTCCGTTTGACCCTGCGTTGGCCCGAACGTGGCTAGAGCATCCGAGGGCTAAGGCAAGCGACTCAGTTCAGTTAGCACAGTTTAGGTGTCGACTGTTGTGGCCCGGTTCGGGCCAGCCGTGGCCTAGACCGGGCTAGGCCACCTGAAACGTAAAGCGGCATTTGAAATCAGCTGGTGCGCCTTATGTTTCGTCGATTGTGGCCCGGTTCGGACACGTAATTGATTGGCGTGCATTTGGTTTCGGCTGAGGGTACATGTGGTGTGCGCCGCAAAGCGCGGCATACAACACTAAAGGAGCGAAGATGAGAATGATCGAGCACGACGACGACGTAGCGCGCACGAGCGCAAGCAACGACCCATGGGCGAAAATAGTGACGTTGCATATGAACGATGTGTGCATACGCACCAGCAGCGATGTGGAAGTGAACTACTTTGATCACAAGGCTAATGAAGGGGTGAGGATTGAGGTGACCGTTACATGCACGACGTAACCGCATTGGTGGCATAAGCCCACCTAAACCACTGCGACACAGCCGCGTTCGCTGTCTAGGCGACGCGGCGGCAGCTGGGGTACGCTTAGAAGTCGGCCCTTCGGGGCGGCCTGGGACGTTAATAGCTGGCGGGCAACCTCTCTCAACATCGAGAGAAGGAAACACGTTTCAAATGAAGCATGATGATCCTGTCTTGACGGAACAGGAGTTATTCGAGTATCTGCGCTTCGAGCGCAATCTGGTGGAGGTAACCCGCAGATCAGTCAAATTCGCGGTGCAGCGGCGTGCCATTGTCCCGACGCAGATCGCTGGTCGTAACTACTTCAGCAAGCATGACGGCGACGAATGGATAAAGGCGTGCAAAGCGCCTGAGCCACAGCGGTTTGTTGGTGTAAATGCTGGGCGCGCACCAAAAGCTATTGCGGGAGTGAAGAAATGAGTTCACCCCCAACCCCACACCTGGCGGGCGTGCTGAGGGCGAACCGCGAGACCCAACTGCTCCAACAATCAAGGTCTGGCCTTTATGATACCCGCTGAAGGCGACGGCGGAAAGCCGATAGGTGACGGCAGCGGCAGCGGCCTTACTGCAGACGAGTTCATCGCGACGGCAAATGAATTGCTGGACAAGGGCTACCACCCGATTGCGATTGGCCGCATTGATCCGTCGCGCCCAGATGCCCCACCGGGCAAGATTCCTTGGCACAGCGGAGTAACGGGATATGACGGTGACGATGCTGACGCCGACGAGGTTGAGAGGTGGCCGGAAGATGTTGCGACCCGAATCCGTAACGGCGAACGCGGCATCTTGAACATTGGCACGCGAATGCCTGTCGGCGTTGTTGGAATTGATGTTGACGCCTATGACGGCAAGCGCGGCCTAAACACCATTGGCGAACATGAAGCCCGCCTTGGCCCGCTACCAACAACATTCGTATTGACAGCGCGGCCATACCACGGCGGCAGCGGTATCCGGCTGTACCGGGTACCGGACGACTGGCGCGGCATGACTGTGCTGAAGGCCGATGACGGCTCCAATGGTCATGTCGAGCTGATCCAACGACATCACCGGCTCGCTGCGGCACCGCCGAGCTACCACTACACCGGGCAGCGGTACAAGACTTATGACCAATGCACTGGGCAGTCGGTTCCATTGCCGCCGATGCAAGAGTTGCCCAAGCTGCCCGACGTATGGCTGGACGGCCTGCGAGTTGACGCGACCAAGGCGGTGTCTGGTGAGGCGACGGATGAGACGGCGGAGCAGTTCGCCGCCGAGCACACCAGCAACGCCCAGCCTTGGCACCTGACCAAGTACGTTGTGCCGCCGGTACGGAAAGCAACCGCCGAAACACGCAACGCGGCGTTCGACGCGTTGCACGAAGCCGCGCGCTGGGCGCGGGTGGGTTGGTACCCGTGGGCGACGGCGGTAGCCGAGATTGAGGCC
This sequence comes from Mycobacterium heckeshornense, assembly GCF_016592155.1. Lineage (NCBI taxonomy): Bacteria > Bacillati > Actinomycetota > Actinomycetes > Mycobacteriales > Mycobacteriaceae > Mycobacterium > Mycobacterium heckeshornense. The sequence continues at coordinate 4,577,849 of NZ_AP024237.1, read as the reverse complement.
GCTGCCCGCGACAGCTACGCCCAGCGGGACAGCAGATTTGATGAGGCTGACTTCGCACGGTCGGCGCGCTATGCGGTGGACGCGGCCAATGCGGAGGACCTAGCCGACCTCGAAGGCCGCGCTAAGCGGCGGCTGGCGCAAGAGCGCAACAGCGAGCTGGCTGACCGGACATTGGCGCCTGGCGGTCGATGGCACCCCGACACGTTGGACGAAAAGCTGCGCGCGCTGCCTGTTGAACCGGGCGACGATTGCGGCGGCGAGGACGATGTGCCGTCATGGCAGCCCGTCGACATTGCTCGTGCCCGGCGCGGTGCCGGGGCGGCTCCGCCAACAATTCTGAAGCGCTCAGACGGCGCGTGTCTGTTCTATCGCGGCAAAGTCCATTCGGTGCACGGCGAGTCAGAATCGGGCAAGTCCTGGCTCGTACAGTGCGCAGCCGCAGAGTGTCTATTAAACGGCGAGCCGGTGCTGTACATCGACTTTGAGGACGAGGCCGGGGCAGTAGCGGAGCGACTGATTCGGCTGGGCGTGCCCGCGGAAATTGTTGAAAACACGGCCCTGTTCATGTACGTGCACCCTGAAGCGCCACCAACCACCGATGCGGAGCGTGCAGCATTCCACGCGCTGTTGGCCAGCACATACAGCTTCGCAGTGATAGATGGAGTTACCGACTCGATGGGCATGTTCGGGTTGTCGGCCAACGATGCCGATGATGTGGCCCGTTGGCACCGCGTATTGCCAAAGGCCATTGCGCGCGACACCAACGCGGCTGTCGCATGCGTTGACCATGTCGCCAAGGACACCAACACTCGTGGCCGGTTCGCGCTCGGCAGCCAACACAAAATACCGGGGCTGAGCGGCGCGGCGTACGTCGTGGAGATGGAACAGCCGTTCGCGGTCGGCCAAGCCGGGGTGGCGAGTGTGCGCGTTGGGAAGGACCGGCCGGGGCGGGTGCGGGGTTTGGGTGGACGGTGGCGGAAATCAGACCGCACTCAACACGTCGCCGACCTGCATTTGGACTCGACCGATGCTGACCGGAGCGTTTGGGCGTTGGAGATGCCGCACGGCATTGGCAAGTCAACAGATATTGATGACGCCAAGTCCACCAAGACCAAAAAGACATTTCGCCCAGCATGGTTCATGGAGCAAGTCAGCCGGTACTGGGAGGAAGCCGACGACCCCGCCGACCGCACCAACAACAAGACCGTTAATGCGATGTGCCAAGAGCGCAAAGAACAGGGCAAGACTCAGCACCGCGAACATTGGCGAAACGCGATCAAGTTCCTGGTGGACGAAGGCTTTGCAAAGACCGAAAAAGGGGCGCGCGACAGTGAGATTCACGTCGTTGTAAAGCCGTATCGGCAACATGAAGACCCGCAATGTGATGCGTATTCCGACACGGCGGAGGTTGATGTGGAGAACTGGAAACGGAAGCTGAGCGACCTCAAGGAGACCGACGAGACATGACCGCGCCGTCTACGCCGACGACTACGCCGACCGCGCGGACGGCGCAGTGGGCTAGCGACCACGCGAACGACTACGCCGTCTGCGCCCTCCCCCGTAGGGGGCGCAGGCGTAGTCGGCGCGGTCGAGCGGCTAACTCGGCGCGGACATCTCGGCGGGGTAGAACCGGGCGCGGTCACCGCCTTGGCCGAGCCACACCAAAAGCTCCCACGACCGATTGGAGATTGCAATGAACGTCTACACCCCGCCGATGCCGCCGTATCGACTAGCGGCCTATCTGACGCGGAGACCAAACCGGCCACCCCGCAACCCGATAGCGCCGCCTTGGCCATGCGACCGCACAAGACCGGGTGAGCGATGAGCGAGCAACCTAAGAATGCTAGGGCTTTAAATGCATTGACGTATGAGCAGCGCCTCAACCACCCACGCAGGTGCACCGCGCGACGGCAGCGAGATGGTAAACCGTGCGGGCGCTTCGCGGTACGTGGCCACCACGTGTGCGGTCTCCATGGCGGCAATTCACCACAGGCACAACGAAAAGCAAAGCAGCGCTTGAATTTCGCCAAGGCCATCATGCTGGAGCGCGCCGTGCGCGGTATAGCACCTGACCCGAGGGTGTCGCCCGCCGATAAGCGGCTGGCGAAGGCCGTGGGCCAGCGCGCGGGCAAGCCAATCCGCCGCGCTGCCAAGCGCCCAGCAGGGCCACCAATTCCGCCCAAAACGGCGGCACCGGCGTTCCAGCCCGAGCTAGCGGGCACCGAACCACAGGCCGAGCGGCCCGCTACGCCGTTGCCGGCCGCCGAGCGGCCCGCGCCACTGCGACCCGCGTTCGCAGAGCCTACGGAGCCGCCGAAGCGCGCCCTGACGACAGCGGAGGACGCCCTGGCCGATGTAGCGCGGGCGAACCGCCGCGCGGGTGCGCTTAACCAGGGTAAGCGCAGGCGTAGGCGATGAGTGAACGACTGTTCACCCAATGGCGTAGCGTTCGGGGCGTAAGGCGGTGACGGTCGTTTCCGCCCCGACGAGAGGAAACGAAGTGAGCAGATTCAAACCCGGCGACCGCGTACGCGTGGTCTCGGTGACCGATGAGGGCCGCGAACCAATCACTGACGCGGCACACCCCGACGCAATCGACTGGACCGGAACGCCGCTGATCGGTGCGGTGGGCGTTGTCACCAACGTGTTCGCGGACCGTCAGACGCGCAACAACATTCGGCTAGACCACCTGGTGGAGGCCGTGGCTTTCCCTGACGCGGGCCTGGAGCCAGAAGCGTGAGCGCGGCACGAAATCCACAGGGCACGCTTATGTTCGGCTACTGCCGGGTCAGCACTGAGGAGCAAGCCGAGAAGCGCAATGGCCTCCAAGCGCAGCGCGCAACCATTGACGCCGAAGCCGAGCGCCGAGGTTGGGCCGTGGAGCATTACACGGACGCTGGTGTCAGCGGCAAGGTGATTGGCCCGCAACTACGAGAAGTGTTGCAGTTGTTGGCTAGCGGGCAGGGCGACGGGCTAGTGGTCGCCAAGCTAGACAGATTGTCGCGGTCGATTGTCAACGCGGCCAACATAATCGAAGCCGCGCACGCCCAAGGCTGGTCGCTGGTGGTGCTGGACCTCGGCGTTGACCTGACGACGGCAGCGGGCCGCATGGTGGCCATGAACCTGGTCAACTTCGCACAGTATGAGCGCGAGCTGATCAGCGAGCGCACAAAGGCCGGTCTCGCGGCGAAGCGGGCACGCGGCGAGCGCCTTGGCCGGCCCAGGCAGGCAACACCGGGCGTCGTGCGGCGAATCGTCATGGACCGCAACACCGGCCTCAGCTTCGCCAAGATCGCGACCACCTTGGCAGCCGAGGGCATCTTGAGCCCAGCTGGCCTGCCCACCTGGCAGACCTCGACTGTGCGGCGCATCTATGCGAGCGCCACCGCCGCAACAGGAATGGACGCAAGCTGATGGCAAGTATTCAAAAGCGCGTCCGCAGCAGTGGGACAACAACATTCGTCGTTCGGTGGTATACACCGGATGGTGCTCAGCGCACAAAGGGCGGGTTCCGCACCCGCAAGGACGCGAAGGCGTTCGCCGCCAAGGCCGATGCCGAGTTGTTGGCGGGCATGGACTTCGACCCCGGCAAGGGCAAGATGCTGTTCCGCGACGCGGCGGCGATCTGGTTGGAGTCCCGCAAGGCCGACACCCGCAACAATGCCGAGAACCACCGCTACGCGCTCGCCCCGGCCACAGCCCGGCGCGGCGACGGCAAGGTGCTCGGCATTGACGCGGTGTTCGGCGGCTACCCGCTAAACAAGATCACTCGCGAGTACATCCAGGCGTGGGTGAACCGGCTCACCGACGCGGGCAAGAAGCCGTCTACAGTGCGGCACGCGTTCTGGACGGTCCGCATGGTGTTGGAGCAGGCGGTGGTGGATGGCCGGCTGGCGAAGAGCCCCGCCGAGCACATCAAGTTGCCCACCGAGACAGGCACCAACGGCGGTCAGGTCGGGGTAGTCGTGGACCGGGCCATGTTCCTCACTCCCGCACAGGTCTCCGCGCTCGTGGACGCGACGCCCTGGCCGTACAACGTGCTGGTTCATGTCGCGGCGTGGACGGGGTTGCGCGCGGCGGAACTCGGCGGCCTCACCATAGCCAACGTCGAACTCCCGAACCCGCCATTGAACCCGAACGCCCCGGCTAAACCCGGCGCGCTGCGGGTCGAGCAGGCCGCGCGGGCGAAGGGTGCGGCCATCGAGTACGGCCCGCTCAAGACTAAGCAGAGCTACCGCCGCGTGCCGTTGACCGCCGAAACGACGGCGCTGCTGCGCGACTACCTCGCCCAGCACCCACGCGGCGACGAAGCCGACGCCCCGCTATGGCCCGGTATGTCGCTGACACGGCTCCGGCCTACCGGAGTACGGGCGACACCCGCCAACACAGGAGCGGTCACTACGGGTGTGGAAGCTGCACCGCCGAGCACCACCGCCAAGGCCCGCGCGCGGCGGCAGGCCGAAGCCTTGGCAGAATTGTCGGTGGAGGACGCCGAGAAGCGGTTGGTGCTCGACTGGACCTCGCCGCTACGCCACGCGACGTTCTACAAAGCGGTCTACCGACCGGCGGTGTTGCGCGCCAACAGGCTTACGCCGACCGCGAAGCTGGACCCGGCCCAGTTGTTCCACAGCCTGCGCCACACGTACGCCAGCTTGTGCCTCGCGGCGGGCATCCGACCCATCGACATCGCGGAGCTCATGGGGCATCGGGACGTCAAGACGACGCTGACCGTCTACGCGCACCTAATCAACACGGACGACCACACCGGCAACATGGCCGCGCTCGGTGCACTCACCGCCCCGGCGGCAACGCCCGAGTACGGCGCCAACGTGATACCGCTACACGGCTGATCAGCCTGTGGATAACTCTCAAATCGAACACATGTACGAATAGACTCGATTGAATCAACGCAACTCGCCGAGCATGAGCCTCCGAACAGCGGAGGACTTAGGGTGTGATCCTTAACGGCGAGTCTTGGAAGAGTGGAGAGGGAGCAATGGCAGCTAGTGAGAAGCCCGCCCCAGGACACGTTCGGGGCAGCCGCAAGCAGCAGCAAGGGAAAGCAACAAACGATCTAGTTCTTTCGTCGCATCTTGGAGTCAACGCCGACCTGTTCCATCAGATTCTCGACCTGTACGTCAGTACGGGCGCGACGGTCGCGGACGTGACATACGGCTCGGGAGCGTTCTGGAAAAAAGTCAAGCGGGACGACATCAACCTCCTCGCGACCGACCTCGCGGAGGGTGTTGACTGCCGGAAACTTCCATACGAGGACGGTTCGATCGACGCGGTGGTTTTGGACCCGCCGTATATGCACACGCCTGGTCAAGGCGCCCATGTCGGGCACCAGAATTTTGAGACGTATTACCGGAACAACGCCACCGCGAATACCGGCGGAAGTAAGTACCACGAAGCGGTGTTAGACCTCTACTTTGCAGCGGGTAAGGAAGCCTCACGCGTCCTGAAGGACGGCGGAATATTCATTGTTAAGTGCCAAGACGAAGTTTGTGCCAACAGGCAACGGCTGACCCACGTTGAAATCATCAACGAATACGAGGGTTACGGCTTCCAGACAGAGGATCTCTTTGTGGTGACACGGCCGCATCGGCCCGGGCTAAGTCGGATGATGAGGCAACGGCATGCGCGGAAGAACCACTCATACTTCCTCGTTTTCTGGAAGGCCGACAAACGACGGCGGTGGCCCGGCCGCCTCGACTGAGCTCGATACGGCGAGGTTGGGGCGCACGATTTCGTCTGCCTCGTAGAAGAAGTCCGCGAACGGTTTGACTTCAAGGAACGGGTACTGGTCGCGCAGTGCCCGGTACTTCTCTGGCACGTCGAAATAGTACACGCGATGAAGCTGTGCGATGTACATCTGGTAAGCCATCCACTGCTTCGGAAGGCACACTTCGGCAATCGAGTTCGTTCTCGTTTGCCGGTTTGTTTCGGCAAGTACGACCAGGAGTCCTCGAAAGCGATTCACGCCGTGCATGCCGTCAAGAACACGCTGGTGCGCCCAGACCTGAATGACCCGCTCACGCGTGGACGTCTTGATCGGCAGGTGTATTCGGCTCTTGGTTGGGCCAAGGTCGAATACAAAGTCAGTAGGCAGCGACACTTCGATGTCCAACGTTGGCGCCACAACTGACTTCGTCGGGGCGACGCCGAATGTCGTTGCGACCAGATGGCCTACGAAGTTCTCCAAGAACGTGCCGGGCGACTTCTTGTCGCCGTCTTTCGTGACGTCGGTTCCAGCCGGGTATGAGATAGCCGCTGTGTACAGAGCTTCGTGAAGCTCGATGGGATCGGCCGGAACCTCGCCGTTGATGATCTTGGTGACGGTTCTGAGGACCTCGTCGATGTTGTCGAGAAACAGGTCCTCGTTGATTCCGCGTGATGTACGTACCTTCGGAGTGGTTTTGGTGAAGGCGAAGTACTCCTTGCCCGGCACGTTGGAGACGAGCGGGGACCGAGCTGTGTCAGCCAACAGTTCGAGCGATTGGGCGATGCAGTCAATGAGCGCTTCGCTCACGGCGGGATGGCCAAGGCCGTGTGCTGTGGCCTGGTTCGACAGCTCGGTGTAGCTCGGCTCCAGCGGGGATGCCATCGCCGCAGTGTATGCGTCGGGCGCGTCATCGTAAGGGACCGATAGGGGACCGCGTGCCGCTCGCCGAGAACTCAGATGGACAAACGCCCTGGTCAATGTGGAGCCGATGACGGGAATCGAACCCGCGTTCTCAGCTTGGGAAGCTGATGTTCTGCCATTGAACTACATCGGCGCGGTCGCTTCGGAAGGCTAGCATCCGCGGCCGCGTCGCACATCAACGGCGCGCTTTCAACGGATACGCTCGTCGGGTGCTGCTCTCCGATCGCGATCTTAGGGCCGAAATCCAGGCTGGTCGCCTGATCATCGACCCGTTCGACGATGCCCTGGTGCAGCCGTCCAGCGTGGATGTGCGTCTTGACAGCCTGTTTCGGGTGTTCAACAACACCCGCTACACCCATATCGACCCGGCCCAGCGGCAAGACGAGCTGACCAGTCTCGTGGAACCGGCCGAGGGCGAGCCGTTCGTCCTGCATCCGGGGGAGTTTGTGCTGGGCTCGACACTGGAGCTGTGCACGTTGCCGGACGACCTCGCGGGCCGGTTGGAGGGCAAATCGTCGTTGGGCCGGCTGGGCCTGCTGACCCACTCGACGGCGGGCTTCATCGACCCCGGCTTTAGCGGTCACATCACCTTGGAGCTGTCCAACGTCGCCAACCTGCCGATTACGCTGTGGCCGGGCATGAAGATCGGTCAGCTGTGCATCCTGCGCCTGACCAGCCGCGCCGAGCACCCATACGGCAGCGCTGGGGTTGGCTCCAAATATCAAGGTCAGCGCGGGCCGACACCGTCGCGCTACTACCAGAACTTCAGCACCGACGGCCCTCGCCGCGACGAGCGTCCATGCCGCACCCGACAGTAGACTCGAGACACCGGGGGAAGCCGTCCATACCCGCTCCCGTCGTGACGTAAGCGAAGAGCGGGTGCGTCGGACCGGCGAGGTGGGCAACGCGACTGGAGGGGAAGTGGACACCGTACTTGGCGTGTCGATGGCACCCACCACGGTCCGCATGGTGTTAGTCGAAGGCGAAAACGCCGACGGCTTGACCGTCGACGAGGAGAACTTCGACCTTTCTAGCGACGACGAGTCGGCGCCGTCGACGGGACCCGACCAGGTTGTCTCTGCGATCCTGGGCACCCGCGAGGGTGCGGCCGAGGCCGGTTATCAGCTGCGTTCAACCGGTGTGACCTGGACAGACCCGCTCCAGGCCAACGCACTGCGGGACATGCTGGTCGCCCGCAAGATCGAGAACGTCATGCTGGTGTCGGCGTTCTTGGCCGCCGCGGCGCTGGCGCAGACGGTGGGGAGCGCCACCAACTACGAGCACACCGCCCTGTTGTACGTCGAACCCGACAGCGCAACGCTGGCCGTGGTGAACACCGCTGACGGATCGATCGCCGACGTGCGTCGTGAGCAACTGCCTGACGACGACGACGAAGCGGTCGCCAAGCTGGTCGAAATGGTCTCGGGCGCCGGGAATCTCGAGGCGCGTCCGGAGGGCGTGTTCGTCGTCGGCTCGGGCGTCGACATCCCGCTGATCAAACCGGCGCTGGAGGCGGCCACCGCCCTGCCGTTAATCGCGCCAGAGGAGCCGGAGACGGCGTTAGCAAGGGGGGCGGCGCTGGCGTCGGCGAATGCCCCGCTGTTCGCGTCGTCGACGGCCGCGCTTGCCTACGCCCAAGATCCGGGCACCGGCGCGGTGAATCCCTACACGGTCATCCCCGGCTATGTGGCCGCCGCGGAGGTGGCCGGCGGCGCGGACAGTAATGAGGCCTTGGCCTACAGCGCGGTCCCCGACGACGACGCCGAGGCTTTCACGGTCGCCGCCGACGACAATGCCAGCCCGTACGCCGCGGCGGCTGACGAGGAAAACTTCGCCACCGGCATGTTCCCCGACTTCGGGGTCCAGGGTGCGGAGCGGCCCAGCCGCCAGCCGTTCCTGGCCGCTATGAGCGTGTTGACGATCTTCGTGGTCGGGGTTGTGGCGCTGGTACTTTCGCTGGCGGTCGCCATCCGCCCGCACGTCGCCCAGCGGCCGAGCCTGGGTCATAACGTCGTCGCACCAAGGCCGGCACCACCGCCACAAGCCGCGGTGCCGGCCCCGCCTGCCCCCGCTCCCGCGCCGGCACCCGCACCCGCCGCGGCCCCGGCACCGGTTCCTGCTGCCGCGCCTGTTCCCGCTCCCGCCCCGGCGCCAGCACCCGTTCGGATACCCGCGCCGGCGCCGGCTCCAGTTCTACCGGCTCCGGTGCCACCGCCCATCCTGCCGCCCCTGATTCCACAGATCATTGCTCCTCCCGTTCCAGGGCCGCCGATTGCACCCCGCGGCGGCGACCACGGCGGCGGCGGTTGGGGTCACGGCGGCTTCGGGATTCCGGGCCTCGGCGGCGGCCATGGCGGCGGCTTCGGTGGCGGCTTCGGTGGGGGCTTCGGCGGCGGCCACGGTCACGGTCGGTAAGTCACCGACGGGGCGGCGCTTGGGGTCTTGCTAGCGTCGAAGTGCTGGGCCGAGCGCCGGGCCGACCGTCCTCGCCCCCGAACGGAGCTAACCTGGAATCGGTGATGCCGCAGCCTATTTGCGGTGACGAACGTTGTGGTTGGCAGCCCACGCGGCGTGCCGCCGGGCTCCGGGCGCAGGGCAGGTAGCAAAGACTTCGGAGGGGTAGTGGACACCGTACTGGGCGTGTCGATGGCGCCGACGACGGTGCGCATGGTGCTGGTGGAAGGTGAGAACGCCGACGGCGCGACCGTTGACGAAGAGCAATTCGAGATCTCTGTCAACGGTGAGCTGCCGACGGTGCGGGCATCGGATCAGGTCGTGTCGGCGATATTGGGCACCCGCGAGGGTGCGGCCGAGGCCGGTTATCAGTTGCGCTCGATCGGCGTGACGTGGAGTGACCAAGCCCAGGCGGCCGCGCTGCGCGATGCGTTGGCGACCCGCAAAGTTGAAAACGTCATGTTGGTGTCGGCGTTTCTGGCCGCCGCTGCGCTGGCTCAGGCGGTGGGCAACGCCACCGGCTACGACCAGACTGCCTTGCTATACGTCGAGCCGGACACCGCGACGCTGGCCGTGGTCGATACCGCCGACGGGTCGGTCGCTGACGTCCATCGCGAGAAACTTCCGGAAGACGACGACGAAGCCGTGGCGAAGCTTGCCGAAATGATCGCTGGCGCAAAGGATTTGGATGGGCGGCCAGGCGGTGTGTTTGTCGTCGGGTCTGGTGTTGACATTCCGATGGTCAAGCCGGTGCTGGAGGCGGCGACATCGCTTCCGGTGAGTGTGCCGGAAGAGCCGGAGACGGCGTTAGCAAGGGGGGCGGCGCTGGCGTCGGCGAATGCGCCGCTGTTCGCCTCGTCGACAGCCGCGCTGGCCTACGCACAAGATCCCGGCACCGGTGCGGTTGACCCGTATGCGGTGTCCCCGGGTTATGTGACTGTCGCGGCTGCACCGGCTGAACAGGGCTTGGCGTATAGCGCGATTCCCGATGAGGAGGCTGATGCCTACACCCTGGCGGCCGGAGAGGACCCTGGCTTGGCTGCCGAGGCGACGGAGCAGCCTAGCCGCAAGCCATTCCTGGTGGCCATGGGCGTGTTGACGATTTTCGTGGTTGGTGTTGTCGCGCTTGTGCTTTCGCTGGCGCTCAGCATCCGCCCGCATGTCAACCAGCGGCCGGACGTGGGTCAGCACGCGGTTGTCCCAACCGAGCAGGCCGTGGCTCCGCCGGCGCCGAAAGCCCAGATGCCCGCACCGCCCGCCCCGGCCCCAGCACCCGCGCCCGCACCGGCCTCCGCGCCGCCCGCACCGGCCCCCGCGCCCGCACCGGCCCCCGCGCCCGCTCCGGCCCCCGCTCCAGCCCCAGCGCCCGCCCCGCCCGTGCCCGCTCCGGTGCCCGCGCCCGCGCCAGCCCCTGCACCGCCACCACCGCCCCCAGCGCTACCGCCGCTGCCGCAGCTGCTCGCGCCCCCGCTACCGGGCCCGCCGATCCAACCCTGGGGTGATGACCACGGCGGCGGCGGTTGGGGGCACGGCCGCGGACGCGGTCACGGCGGCGTCGGCCCGGGCCCCGGCATCCAGGTTCCGCTCCCGGTACCCGGCCTCAAGCTGGGTATCGGGTTCTAACACCCGACACGCAGCTAACTGTCATCTGTCGTTCGTTTCCCGCTCAACACCACGATGCAGTCAGCTCATCGCGGCCGCCTACATAGGGCGGTATGAGATGCACCGTCATCGGTACGGGCTATCTGGGCGCGACCCATGCCGCCGGGATGGCGGAACTTGGCCACGACGTCGTCGGCGTCGACATCGATCCCGGTAAGGTCGCCAAGCTGGCCGACGGCGACATCCCGTTCTACGAACCTGGCCTGCGAAAGATGATGGCCGACAACCTCGCCGCGGGCCGACTGCGGTTCACCACCGACTATGACATGGCCGCCGACTTCGCCGATGTGCACTTTCTCGGTGTCGGTACGCCCCAGAAGAAGGGCGAATACGGTGCCGACCTGCGCCACGTGCATGCGGTCATCGACGCGCTCGTACCCCGGCTGACCCGGGCCGCGGTCATCGTCGGCAAATCAACGGTGCCGGTCGGGACGGCCGCCGAACTCGGCCAACGGGCCCGGGATATCGCCCCGCCAGGAGTCGACGTCGAAGTGGCCTGGAACCCAGAATTTCTGCGCGAGGGTTTTGCGGTGCGGGACACGCTGCGACCGGACCGTATTGTTCTCGGGGTGCAGCAGGATTCGCGACACGCCGAAGAGGCTGTTCGCGAGCTGTACCGACCACTGCTGCAAGCGGGCGTGCCATTTATCGTGACGGACTTGCAGACAGCGGAGTTAGTCAAGGTTTCCGCGAACGCCTTTCTGGCAACCAAAATCTCGTTCATCAACGCGATCTCCGAGGTATGCGAGGCCGCCGGCGCCGACGTCCGGGTATTGGCCGACGCGCTCGGACACGACCCGCGAATCGGACGCCAATGCCTCAACGCGGGCTTGGGTTTCGGCGGTGGCTGCCTGCCCAAGGACATCCGCGCATTCATGGCGCGCGCCGGCGAGCTGGGCGCCGACCAGGCGCTGACCTTCCTGCGCGAGGTCGACAACATCAACATGCGGCGCCGCACCCGGATGGTCGAGCTGGCGAGCATCGCCTGTGGGGGTTCGCTGCTGGGCGCCAACATCGCCGTTCTGGGCGCGGCGTTCAAACCCGAATCCGACGACGTGCGCGACTCGCCGGCGCTCAACGTCGCCGGCCAGCTGCAACTCAACGGAGCTGCGGTCAACGTCTACGACCCCAAAGCCCTCGAAAACGCCCAGCGGCTTTTTCCCACCCTGAACTACGCGGTTTCGGTGACGGAAGCCTGCGAACGCGCGGACGCGGTATTGGTGCTCACCGAATGGCAGGAGTTCGTCGAGCTCGACCCCGACGATCTTGCCGACCGGGTGCGCGCCAAGGTCATCGTCGACGGCCGCAACTGCCTCGATGTGCGCCGGTGGCTGCGCGCCGGTTGGCGAGTGCACTGTTTGGGGCGGCGCGTAGCCTAACCGCGTGGACTACGCGGCGGCATTCCTCGAGCAAAACCGAGCCTTCGGCGACGTCATCCGCAGGGGCGACCCGACCACCCCGGTGCCGACCTGCCCCGGCTGGACCTTCAAGGAGCTGTTTCGTCACGTCGGCCGCGGCGACCGGTGGGCGGCGCAGATCATCACCGACCGCGTCGACCACTTTCTCGACCCCCGCGCCGTCGAAGGCGGCAAACCTCCCGCGGACCCCGACGAGGCGATCTCCTGGCTGTATGACGGCGCGCAGCGCCTGATCGATGCCGTCGAACAGGCGGGACTCGACACGCCGGTCTGGACCTTCATCGGACAGCGCCCGGCGTACTGGTGGATCCGGCGGAGGCTGCACGAGACGGCGGTGCACCGCGCCGACGCCGCGTTCGCGCTCGGTATCGAGTACACGCTGCAACCCGAGCTGGCGGCCGACGCGATCAGCGAATGGCTGGAACGGGTCGCCGGCCAGGCCGACCCCGACGGCGCACCGCTACCCCTCGACCCGGGTACCACCATGCACCTGCACGCCACCGACCCCGGCCTGGGCGTGTCCGGCGAATGGACCGTCCACGCTGCTGACGACCGGATCACCTGGTCGCACGAGCACGGCAAGGGCACGGTCGCGTTGCGCGGCAGCGCCACCGATCTGATGCTGGCGATGACGCGCCGGGTTCAGACCGCCGACACCGACATCGCGGTGTTCGGCGACACCAGCGTCTGGCAGAACTGGCTGGACCGCACGCCTTTTTAGGGGCAGCGGCGGTACCTTGCACATCATGACCACATCGGAGATCGCCACCGTTTTGGCCTGGCACGACGCGCTCAACACCGGCGACCTCGATACGCTGGTGGCGTTGTCCAGCAAGGACATCGAAATCGGCGACGCCCACGGTGCCGGGCAGGGACACGAGGCGTTGCGCAAGTGGGCGGCCGCCACCAAAACCACCGCGGAACCGGGCCGCATGTACGTCCGCGACGGTGTCGTGGTCGTCGAGCAAAAGATCAGCATCCCGGACAACCCCGGCGCCACCGGGACTGCCGCGTCGGCATTCCGGGTCGTCCACGATCACGTCACTTCGGTGTTCCGCCACAACGATCTGGCGTCGGCGTTGGCGGCCACCGAACTCACCGAAGCCGACCTGGTCGACTGAGGAGTTATTGATGCGCGGAATCATCCTGGCTGGCGGTTCGGGGACGCGGTTGTACCCGATCACCATGGGTGTGAGCAAGCAATTGCTGCCGGTGTACGACAAGCCGCTGGTCTACTATCCGCTGTCCACCCTGATGATGGCCGGTATCCGTGACATCCTGGTGATCACCGCTCCCCACGATGCGCCCGCATTTCACCACGTGCTGGGCGACGGTGCCGTGTTCGGCATCAACATCAGCTACGCATTCCAGGACGAGCCTGAGGGCCTGGCGCAGGCGTTCGTTATCGGCGCCCACCACATCGGCACCGATACAGTGGCATTGGCGTTGGGCGACAACATCTTCTACGGCCCCGGTTTGGGCACCAGCCTGCGCCGCTTCCAAACAATCGATGGCGGAGCAATTTTCGCCTACTGGGTGGCCAACCCGTCAGCGTATGGCGTCGTCGAATTCGGTGAGGACGGCATCGCGCTGTCGATCGAGGAGAAACCGGCCACACCCAAGTCGAACTATGCGGTGCCGGGCCTGTACTTCTACGACAACGATGTGATCGAAATCGCCCGGGGGCTGGAGAAATCGGCGCGCGGCGAGTACGAGATCACCGAGGTCAACCAGATTTACCTGAACCAGGGACGGCTCACCGTCGAAGTCCTTGCCCGCGGCACCGCCTGGCTAGACACCGGGACTTTCGACTCGCTGCTGGACGCCAGCGACTACGTCCGCACGATCGAACGTCGGCAGGGCCTCAAAATCAGCATCCCCGAGGAAGTGGCGTGGCGGATGGGCTTCATCGACGACGAGCAGCTGGCCCGGCGCGCCCAAACCCTGCTCAAGTCCGGCTATGGCCGCTACCTGTTGGAGCTGCTGGAACGTCGCTGACTTCGCGCGGCCTCCGGCCTTGACGATGGCAACAACACAGCCCCCGCCACCGATCCGCGGATCGGCCGTGGTCATCGGGGTCGTGGTCGCGGTCGTCGCTGTTGCCGGAGTCCTGGTTTTCTCCTGGAAACACCAGCGTTTCGCGCCAATCGACGGTGCGCCAGATGCCCAGGCCCGATCCGCGCCACCCGCACCATCGACCGGAACGCTCGACAGGGACGGTCGATTTTTGTTCCTGCTGACCGCGCAGGGGCTTCAACTATCGGCGGCTCGCGACGTCACGATCAACGATGCGCATCGTGTCTGCTCTCGCTTGGAGCGCGGCGAAACCGAACAACAGATCGTGCAAGACATTGTCGACGGATCGCCGGGCATGTCGGTGGACACCGCCGCGGCCTTCGCCGACACCGCGATCAGCGTGTACTGCCCGGGCTGAATGGCCGCGCGTTACTGGCGGTAGCTGGCCAGGAAGTTACCCAGACGCTCGATCGCGTTCGCCAGATCGCGCGACCACGGCAATGTCACGATGCGCAGGTGATCAGGTGCGGGCCAATTGAATCCAGTGCCCTGGGTGACGAGTATCTTCTCTTGCAGCAGTAGATCGAGGACGAGCTGCTCGTCGTCTTCGATCTCATACACCTCGGGATCAAGACGAGGAAAAGTGTACAGCGCACCGGCCGGTTTGACGCAGGACACTCCCGGGATCTCGTTGAGTTTGCTCCATGCGACGTCACGCTGCTCGCGCAGCCGGCCACCGGGCAACACCAGATCCTCGATGCTCTGGTGACCGCCCAGGGCCACCTGAATCCCGTGCTGGGCAGGGACATTCGGGCACAGCCGCATGTTGGCCAACAAGCTGATGCCTTCGATGAAGCTGCTGGCGTGGTCTTTGGGGCCGGTGATCACCAGCCAGCCGGCCCGGTATCCGGCCACCCGGTAGGCCTTGGACAGTCCGTTGAAGGTCAAGCACAGCAGGTCGGGTGCCACCGAGGCCATGCTGATGTGCTTGGCGTCGTCGTAGAGGATCTTGTCGTAGATCTCGTCGGCGAGCAGCAACAGCTGGTGCTGGCGCGCCAAATCTGCCATCTGGGTGAGGATTTCGCGGCTGTACACGGCGCCGGTCGGGTTGTTCGGGTTGATGACCACCAGCGCTTTGGTGCGCTCGGTGATCTTTGACTCCAGGTCGGCGATGTCGGGCTGCCAGCCTTGGGTTTCATCGCACAGGTAATGCACGGGTGTGCCGCCGGCCAACGACGTCGACGCGGTCCACAGGGGATAGTCGGGCGCCGGGATCAGTACCTGATCGCCGTTGTCCAGCAAGGCCTGCAGCGTCATGGTGATCAGCTCGGAAACCCCGTTGCCCAGGTAGACGTCGTCGACGTCCAATTGCGGGAAGCCGTCGACGAGTTCATAACGGGTAACCACCGCACGGCGTGCCGGCAGGATGCCCTTGGAGTCCGAGTATCCCTGCGCGTAAGGCAGTGCCTGGATCATATCGCGCATGATCACATCCGGCGCCTCGAAACCGAACGGCGCCGGATTGCCGATGTTGAGTTTAAGGATGCGATGCCCTTCGGCCTCCAGCCGCGCGGCGTGAGCATGCACCGGGCCGCGGATCTCGTAGAGAACATCCTGCAGCTTGGACGACTGCGCGAACGTGCGCTGCCGGTGGTGATGGGCACTGGTATGCCAGGGCAGCTGATGCGTAGTCACGTCAACCATAGTGCCACCCCTGTCCACCGAAATTTGCTGACTTCAGCGTTTACCCGGTGGACGAGCACCGCGGGCAATGCCCAAGCCTTTCACGGGCGGCGTCTGAGATTCCTGCTCACCGTCCTGGCCGGAAACCCCCGATTCGGTTTCCGGTTTCTGCTCAGGCGGAGCACCTTGAGCCGGGGCCTTTTTCGCGCCGGGTCGCTTGACGCCGGCAGCGATTCCCAGGCCCTTGGCCGGCGCTGGTGCCGGCTTAGCTTCTGCTGCTTCGGTTTTGGCTTCTCGTTGCGGGGCAGTCGCGGGTTGTGTTGAGGCAGCAGCTTTTTTGGCCCCGGGCCGCTTGGCGCCTCCGGCGATGCCCAGGCCGGTGACGGCTTTGGCGGGTTTTTGCTGTGTGGGCGCAGCAGTTTCAGCCGGCGCCTCGGCGGTCGCCTTGGCCGGTGCGGACGGTGCGGACGGTGCGGCCGCGGCCTTGGGAGCGGCCTGGGCGGCCTGCTTGGCGGCCGTGCCCTTGGCCGGCAGCGTCACCGCGCTGCGGTCGATCGATTCCAGTAGCAGGTTGGCCACGTCGCGCACGTCGACGTCCTCACGGCCGGCCGCTTCGGCGCGGTCGTCGACACCGTCGCTGACCATCACCCGGCAGAACGGGCACGCGGTGGCGACCGTGGTGGCCCCGGTGGCCAGCGCCTCGTCGACGCGCTCGTGGTTGATCCGCTTGCCGATGTGTTCTTCCATCCACATCCGTGCGCCGCCGGCGCCGCAGCAGAAGCTGCGGTCGGCGTGCCGCGGCATCTCGGTCAGCGTCGCGCCGGAGGCGCCGATCAGCTCACGCGGCGCTTCGTAAACCTTGTTGTGCCGGCCCAGATAACACGGGTCGTGGTAGGTGATCGACGGTTTGCTGCCGTCGCCGTCGACCGGCTTGACCGGGACCAGCTTCTTGTCCCGGACCAGCCGGTTGAGCAGCTGAGTGTGGTGCAGCACGGTGTAGTTGGCGCCCAGTTGGCGGTATTCGCGGCCCAGGGTGTTGAAGCAGTGCGGGCAGGTGACCACGATCTTGCGGTCGACGGTCTCCACACCCTCGAACACCCCATCGAGCGTCCCGACGGCTTGGGCGGCCAGCTGCTGGAACAGGAACTCGTTGCCGGAACGCCGCGCGGAGTCGCCGTTGCAGGTCTCGCCGGTACCCAGCACCAGGAACTTGACGCCGGCGGTGGCCAGCAGCTCGGCGACCGCCTTGGTGGTCTTCTTGGCCTTGTCGTCGTAAGCCCCCGCACAGCCGACCCAGAACAGGTACTCGAACCCGTCAAAGCTGTCGACGTCTTGGCCGTACACCGGCACGTCGAAGTCGACCTCGTCGATCCAGTTGGTGCGGTCGGAGGCGTTTTGGCCCCACGGATTGGCTTTGGTCTCAAGGTTTTTGAACAGCACCGAGAGCTCAGCGGGAAACTCCGACTCCATCATCACCTGGTAGCGGCGCAGGTCGACGATGTGGTCGACGTGCTCGATGTCCACCGGGCACTGTTCGACGCAGGCACCGCAGGTCACACACGACCACAGCACGTCGGGGTCAATCACCCCGCCCTGTTCGGCGGTGCCGACCAGTGGCCGGTTGGCCTGCTCGGGCCCCGAACCGGGCACCCGGCCAAACCCGGACTCGGGTACATGGTGGCCCTCGCCGCGACCGGACTCGATGTAGCCGCCCACGACGTCGGCCTCCTTTTGGCCGAGGATGTAGGGCGCCTTGGCCATCCAGTGGTCACGCAGGTCCATGATGAGCAGCTTGGGGTTCAGCGGCTTGCCGGTGTTCCAGGCGGGGCATTGCGACTGGCAGCGGCCGCATTCGGTGCAGGTGGCGAAGTCGAGCATGCCCTTCCAGGTGAAGTCCTCGATCTTGCCGCGGCCGAATGTGGCGTCCTCGGGCGGATTTTCGAAGTCGATCGGCTTGCCGTCGGCCTCGATGGGCAGCAGCGGGCCCAGCCCGTTGGGCAGCCGCTTGAAGATGACGTTGATCGGCGCCAGGAAGATGTGCAGGTGTTTGGAGTGCAGCACGATGATCAGGAACGCCAGCATGACGCCGATGTGCAGCAGCAGGGCGACCGTTTCCAGGACTTCGTTGCCGGTGTGGCCGAGCGGTTTGAGGATCACGCCGAACAGTTGCGACAGGAACGCCGCCTTGCCGTAGGGCAGCGTCGCGTTGTTGACCGCCGAACCGCGAACCAGCACGTAGGTCCAGATCACGTTGAAGATCATGAACAGGATCAGCCAGGCGCCCCCGGTGTGGGAGCCGTAAAACCGTGATGTCCGGCCGATCTCACGCGGGCTGCGCAGGATGCGGATGACCGCGAATGTGGAGATGCCGACGAATACCGCCGTCGCGAAGAAGTCCTGCAGGAAGCCCAGGACGTCCCACCGGCCGATGATCGGGATGTGGAAGTTCGGCTGAAACAGCAGCCCGTAGGCCTCGATGTAGACCGTCAGCAGAATAAAAAAGCCCCACATCGTGAAGAAGTGGGCCAGGCCCGGGATCGACCATTTCAGCAGCCGACGCTGCCCGAACACTTCGGAGAGCTCGGTCCAGATGCGGGTGCCGAGCCGGTCGGTGCGCCCGGTGGCCGGTTGCCCGGAGAGCGTCAGCTTCACCAGCCAGCTGGCGCGCCTGGCGGCGAACAATCCCACGATCGCCGTCATGCCTAGGCCCACTACGAGTCTGATCAGCGTCTGCGTATCCACGGAGCGTTTCTCCAATTCCGGCGTTACTGAGCGGTAACTAAGCCGATGTTACTAACTGGTAACTTGGCTGCTGCCGCTGCTGAGGTGCTGCTCGGCCTGCCCATAGTGACATCTTCGCGGGCTTTGCCGCGACAAAGGCTGCCCTAACTTGTGCCGCTGGGCGGTGGCCCGGTCCGTCGTCGGGGTTCGGTCCGGTATTGCGGCGCCGCGGGTGGAAGCGGCGTCTGGGGTAGCCGTGGTGATCGACCCGGTGGTGGTTGTGCTGGTCTTCGACGGCGATCCTTCACACGCCGAAAACACCACGGTGTCGCGAACCTCCGTTAACGCCCGAGGTGAGGCGGCAGCGTTATGACGGTCGGCACCTGCGGGATCGTGATCACCGACGGCAGCGGCAGCCGCGGGATCTGCTCGGGCAGGTGCGGCCGCCGTGGAGGCTGCTGGCCCGACGGTTGCGGCACCTGCTGCGGCGGCTCAGTGGCGCCACCGGCGGGCGGCGGCGCGCTCGATTCGCTGCTGGAGGTGGTGGTGCTGCTGGTGGTCGGTGTGGTCGTGGTGGTGGTGGTGGTCGTGGTCGACGAGGTGGTAGACGGAACGCCACCGCCGCCACCACCGGTGGCCAGCTCGATCAGGCCATACACGATCAGCGCGATCAGCAGCAAAACCAGGGCACCCCAGCCGGCCAGCACCGCTCGCTTGCGATACCACGGAGTAGGCGCGGACTGGGCTTCCAGTTGTTCGGTGATGCCTGGCTGGCCGGCGGTACCGAAACGATCCGAGCCAGGCGGCCATTGCCCGCCCGCGCCGTACTGTGCCAGTTCGGTGGGCCGGTTGCTGGGGTCGTCGGGGCCGGCGTCACGTGCCACGGGTTCGATCGTACTGACGGCGCGCAACCACGTGGGGCTGCGCCGACGCCGGGCTCGTCAGAGCTGCCGTATCACCTCGGCGGCGAACAGCTCCAGGTGGTCCAGGTCAGCCAGGTCCAGCAGTTGCAGGTACACCCGCTCCACACCGGCGGCGGCGAACGGGCCAAGGCGCTCGACAATTTCGGCCGGCGTGCCCACCAGCGGGGAGTTGGAGCGCATCTCGGCAAGCTCGCGGCCGATGGCCGCCGCCCGGCGGGTGAGCTCGGCGTCGTCCCGCCCGGCGCAGAGCACAAACGCCGCGGAATACGTCATCGAGTCCGGGGAACGGCCGACCGAGTCGACCGCGTCGGCCACCCGCTGGTACTGGGCCGCCACGGTGTCCAGCCTTGCGAATGGCACGTTGAACTCGTCGGCGAAGGTTGCGGCCAGCGCCGGCGTGCGCCGGGTGCCGAGCCCGCCGATGATGATCGGCGGATGCGGGCGCTGCACCGGTTTGGGCAGCGCCGGACAGTCACACAGTGCGTAATGGGTTCCGGCGTAGTCGAATGTCTGGCTCGGCGGCGTGTTCCACAGTCCGGTGACGATTTCCAGTTGTTCGGTCAGCCGGGCGAACCGCTCACTTGGTGGCGGGAACGGGATTCCGTAGGCCTGGTGTTCGCGTTCGAACCATCCGGTGCCGATGCCGACCTCCACCCGGCCGCCGCTCATCGCGTCGACCTGCGCGATCGACACGGCCAGCGGCCCGGGGTGGCGAAATGTCGCCGACGTGACCAGTGTGCCCAGCCGGATCGACGAGGTTTCCCGGGCGAGGGCACCGAGCGTCACCCAGGAATCGGTGGGCCCGGGCATCCCGTCGCCGCTCATCGCCACGTAGTGATCGGACCGGAAAAACCCCGAGTAGCCCAACGCTTCCGCGGTCCGGGCGACGACAAGCTGGTCGGTGTAGCTGGCACCTTGCTGAGGTTCGACGAATACCCGAAAGTCCACGACGCTTAAGGGTACGGGCAGCTCAGAATGTTTCGACGTTGTCGATGCTGACGAACATGCCATGCCCGGTGCGGTCGTTGGTGAACCGGGTTCCGTCGACGCTGGCGGTGATCGTCCAGCCCTGCGCGGTGTAGGTGCGGTAGTCGATGGTGACGGCGGGGATCGCGCCCAGGTTGCCCAGCACCCACTGCACGGCGCCGCCGGCGGTGACGTTGACGCCGTTGGCGTGCTCGCCTTCGGTCATCGGCGAGTTGGTGAACGGGGCCTCACAACCCACACTGTCGGCATCGATCTGGCAGCGGGTCTTGCCGGATTTCGTCTCGATGAACACATAGCCGTTGTCGTCCGGCGGTAGAGGGATGGCGCCTGCCGGTGCTTGCGCGGGCGGCGTTGGGCGCGGTGGGGCTTCGGGTGCGGGCGGGCGGCTCGGTCGGGCGGAGGACGGCTCGCTTGCTCCCGCCCCGGGCGACGCGACGGGCCTGCCGTCGACCGTCGAACTGCATCCGGCGACCAGCAGGACGCCGGCCAGCAGCCACCCCGGCCGCGACGCAACGTTTGGTTGGTGACATCCCCATTGGTGTTCCCCTGCCCGCGCTACGAGTGCCCAGCTTACGCAGGAAGTGACGCAAGTGACGGCAGTGACGCGCCGAGGTCAGCCCGCCATGGCCGCATAGCCGCGGGCCAGACCGCGCAGTTGCGCGGCGCCGTCGCCGGCGATGGAGGCCCCGTGCATCAGCGCCAACGTGGTGGGCTGCATTTGCGCCAGCTGCTCGAGCATGGGCCCCAGGTTGGTGCTCAACGCGGTGGCATGGAATACCGCTTCGGCTGCCAAAGCTGGTGCGACGCAATCTGATTCAGTCAGAGCGGGACATTGACCGGTGTGGGTGAGCAGATCCCCGGCCAGCAGTGTGGAGGTGGTTTCGTCAAACCAGAGTGCGCTTTCCCAGTTGTGCGGCACGTGCGGGGTGGGGATGAAGCGCAGTCGGTGCCCGCCGATGTCGTGCGGCGCGTTTTCCGAAGCGACGACGGGCGGGCGGTCACACAAATCGTTCAGCGACACCATGCATGCCAGTGGCCCGTGGATGACCTCGGCATTCGGCGCGGCGTCGAGCAGCAGGTTGACCGCGCCGCACTCGTCGGCCTCGACATGGGCGAACGAAATCCAGCGCAGCCGCTCCAGCGGGATCACCTTGCCGATCGCTTCGGACACCAGCGGAAAGAGTTGCCGCATGCCGCAGTGGAACAGAAACGGCTGCTCACCGGTCAGTAGGAATTGGTTGAACGTGAACCCGTGCTCGGTGATGCCGGGTACCCAGGTGGAAAGCCGGAAAATGCCGTCGGCGATTTCGTCGACGACTGTGTGCAGCCCCGTGGTCATGGCCTCATCGTGCACCAGCTACGGCGAGCAGACGCAAACTCACCCAATTCCATAGCAAAAAGGGGGCTT
The DNA here is from genome assembly GCF_016592155.1 of Mycobacterium heckeshornense. Lineage (NCBI taxonomy): Bacteria > Bacillati > Actinomycetota > Actinomycetes > Mycobacteriales > Mycobacteriaceae > Mycobacterium > Mycobacterium heckeshornense. Next base: position 4,555,931 of record NZ_AP024237.1, on the reverse strand, counting down.
TTGCGTCTGGTCACGAGCGAGCGGACGCGCCCGACATCAGTTCGGCGGCCCGGTGCACGGCGTTAATGATGCCCTGATACCCGGTGCAGCGGCAGAAATTTCCGGACAGGCCTTCGCGTATCTCCTGGTCGGTGGGATGGGGGTTGTCGCGCAAAAGCGCGGTGATCGAGGTGACGAAACCCGGTGTGCAAAAACCACATTGCAGACCGTGGCACTCGCGCAGCGCTACCTGCACCGGTGAGAGTTCACCGTGGGCACCGGCGATGCCTTCGACGGTGGTCACCTCCTGGCCGTCGACCTGGACCGCGAAGATCAGACACGACCGCACCGCCCGGCCGTCCAGCAGCACGGTGCAGGCCCCGCACGCCCCGTGTTCGCAACCCAGGTGAGTGCCGGTCAGCCCGCAGGTTTCACGCAGAAAGTCGGCCAGCGTTACCCGCGGTTCGACGGCCGCTTCGATACTGCGTCCGTTGACCGACAGCCGGACCGGTAGCTCATTCATCGCGGTTGCTCCTTTGCCTGCGCGGTGGCCGAGGCCCAGGCGCGCGCCACCATGGTGGCGCCGACCCTGGCGCGGTAGCGGGCCGAGCCCTGCAGGTCGGCGGGGATGTCGTCGAGACCGCTGAGCGCGAGGTGACCGATGTCGGCCGCCGTGATGTCGTCGACCCGCTGGCCCACGACCACCTGTTCGACGGGCAACGCGCGCCGCGGGGTCGAGCCGAGCCCCAGCAGCCCCACCCCACAGCGGCTCACCCGGTCGTCGCCGTCGAGCTGGACCGCCACGGCGGCGCCGGCGATCGCAAAGTCGCCGTGCCGGCGCGCGAGCTCCTCGATGGCAAATCCGGACCGCCCGCCCCATACGGGAAACGTTACGGCCGTCAGTATTTCGTTGGGCCGCAGCGAGTTTTCCCAAAGCCCGGTGAAGAAGTCGTCGGCGGCGATTTCGCGTGAGCCCGCCGACGACGCCGCCTCCATGCGCGCACCGAGTGCGAGCGCGACGGCGCCGTACTCCGCGGCGGGATCGGCGTGCGCGATCGCGCCGCCGAGCGTTCCCCGGTTGCGGATCTGGAAGTGCCCGATCAGCGGTGTGGCTCGGGTGAGCAGCGGAACGCCGTCGGCGACCTCGTCATCCATTTCGACGAACGCGTGCGGGGTGGCCGCATTGACGCGCACCTCGTCGCCGAACCGGTCGATGCCGATGAGTTCGTCAACGCGCGAAATGTCGACCAGGTTCTCAAAGTGGGTCAGGCGCATTGCCAGCATCGGCACGAGGCTCTGGCCGCCGGCCAGGATCTTCGCCTCATCGCCGTACTCGTCGAGAAGGTCCACGGCCTGCTTGACCGACTCGACGCGGTGATAGGCGAACGGGGCGGCCTTCATGACAGCAGCTGCGACAGCGCGGCCCGCAGCTCGTCGGCCAGCACCGCGGCCGGTCGTTTGTGTGCCCGGCGGCGGCCCAGCAGGAAGCCGATCGCCGTCCCGGCGGCGATGCCGGCGACCACCGGTGCCGCCCGTTTGGCCAGCGGCAGCGCGACCACCTTCACCAGATCCACCGACTCTTGTTCAGCTGACGTGGAAAGCTTTGCTGCAGAAATGGTTTCGTGCTTGTGCTGGCCTGAGCTGTCGCCTAGCAGCTCGGCTTCGAGCCGCTTGGCGAATTGCCCGACGAGGTTGGTGGCGACGTCGGCCAGCACGCCGCGACCGAATTGTGCGGCCTTGCCCGAAATGGTCAGGTCGGTGCTGATGAGCACCCTGCTGGCCTCGCCCTCGTCCTTGAGCTGCGCGGTGACCAGCGCCGCGGCGCTGCCGCTGCCGCGGGTCTCCTTGCCGGTGGCCTTGAGCACCAGCCGCCGGGCGGCCGCGTCCTTCTCCTGGAAGCACGCCACGCCTTGATAGGACACCGTGATCGGCCCGACCTTCACCTTGACGGTGCCGGTGAACTCGTCGCCGTCGACGCTCAGCACCGTGGCGCCGGGCAGACATGGGGCGACCCGCTCGACGTCGGTGAGCACCTCCCACGTCTTGGCCGCCGGCACCGCGACGCGAAACTCGTTGTTAAATTCCACCTTTGGTTCCCTGTTCGATCAGGTTGACGATCGCCGCCGGGCTGGCCGGCAGCGCGGTGAGCGTCACACCCAGCGGCGCCAGGGCATCGTTGATCGCGTTGATCACCGCGGGCGCCGAACCGATCGCACCCCCCTCGCCGACGCCCTTGTAGCCACCGACCCCCGGCCCGGGAATCTCGACGTGGCCGAATTCGATGGGCGGCACCTCGGTGGCCGTCGGCAGCAGGTAGTCGACGAACGTGCTGGCCAGCGGGTTGCCGTCGTCGTCGTAGACCATGTTTTCCAGCAGCGCGCCGCCGATGCCTTGCACTGTGCCGCCGGCGATCTGGCCCTCGACGACGTTGGGGTTGATCATCGGGCCGACGTCTTCGCTGACGATGTAGCGCAGCAGCTTGACCTGCCCGGTTTCCACGTCGACCTCGCAGGTGCAGGCGTGGGTGGCGTTGGCCCAGTGGATCGGCGCCTGCGAGGTGAAGCGCGCGGTGGCCTCCAGCGACGCCGACATGCCCGGCGGCAGCTGCTGCGGTTCGTAGTACGCGCGATAGGCGAGGTCGGCGAAGCTGACGCTCTTGGCCGGGTCGTCGCGGGCAACCGCACGCGAATTCGCCAGCTCCACATCGGATTCCGTCACACCAAGATAGTGGGCGGCGATCGCCACGATCTGACTTCGCAGGATGGTTCCGGCTTCGTTGACGGCCCCCGCGGTCATCGGGCCGCTGCGGCTGCCCTGGGTTCCCGCGCCGTACGGGGTGACCGCGGTGTCGCCCTGGATGGTGGCGACGTCGTCGATGTCGGCGCCCAGCGCGTCGGCGGTCAACTGCACGACGGTGGTTTCGATGCTGTTGCCCGTCGACCCACCGTTGACGTAGACGTTGATCTTTCCGGTCGGGGTCATGCGGATGGTGGCGCCCTCGGTGGCCAGGTGCCCGGTCGCCGCGCCGGTCGGCTCGATGTAGGCGGCGAAGCCAAGGCCGAGGTAACGGCCGTGCGCCAGGGCTTCGCGCTGTTCTTTCCGGAAGCCTTCGTGGTCAAGGATTTTCACGGCCTGCTCGAAGGTCTCGCTCGGCGCGACATGGTCATAGGGCATCCCGTTGGGGTTGAGGTAGGGCATCTCGTCGCGGCGCAGCAGGTTCTTGCGGCGCAGCTCCACCGGGTCGATACCGAGCTTGCGGGCGGCGATATCGAGCACCACCTCGCGGGCCAGCGACTCGAATTGCCACGGGCCCCGGTAGGCCGCCAGGCCGGCGGTGTTCGAAAATACCGTCCTGTAGGAGAAGCTGGCTTTGGGAACGCGATACGGGCCGGGAAAAAACATGCCGATGGCGGCCGTGGTCAACACCGGGTAGGGCGTCGGATAGGCGCCCACATCCTGGGTGAAGTTGATGTCGGCGGCCAGGATGGTGCCGTCGTCGTCGAAAGCCATTCGGGCGGTGCCGTCGATGTGGCGGGCCTGCCCGGCCGACATCAGGTTTTCGCGGCGGTCCTCGATCCACTTCAGCGCCGCGGGCACTTTGCGCGCGGCCAGCATGATGCACATGTCTTCGCGCATCGGGACGACTTTCTGACCGAAGCCGCCGCCGGTGTCGCGCATGATTACCCGCACCCGCTGGGCCGGGATCCCCAGCAGCCGCGCCGCGAAGGCGCGCAGCTCGTGCGGAGTCTGGGTGGACGCCCAGATGGTGAGTTCGTCTGCCGCGGAAGACCATTCGACCACGATGCCGCGCGTCTCAATGGGTACCGGCAGGTAGATCTGCTGCGAGATGCGCTCCGAGACGACACAAGCGGCGGCCGCGAAGGTCTCTTCGTCGGGCGGCGCGCCGGACATGCCGCCGGCGACGTTGTCGGGGTAGGCCTCGTGGACCACCACCTCGGCGCCCTCCGCCCGCGTGAAGTCGGCGATAGCCGTCAGCGGCTCGTAGTCGACCTCGACCAATTCGATTGCGTCCTCGGCGATATACCGGCTGTCAGCGACCACCAGCGCGACCGGGTCGCCGACGAACTTCGCCTCACCTTCGGCCAACGGCGGGCGCGGGGTGTCGGGAACGTCCTTGCCCGCGACGGCGTGCCAGGCCTCGTGCACGTCGGGGTTGAGGTCGGCGGCGGTAAACACCGCCCGCACCCCGGGCAGCGCCAGCGCGCCCGACGCGTCGATGCCGTTGATGCGGGCCCGCGCGAACGGGCTGCGCACGAAACAGGCGTGCAGCATGCCCGGTCGCGAGATGTCGTCGACGAAGGTGCCGCGGCCGGTGAGCAACCGGGTGTCTTCCACCCGCTGGACCCGGGTGCCGGCATACCGTGCCGCGACGGCTTCAGTCATCCCCGTGCACTCCAGTTCCTCGGACAGTCCGGCATGGTCGGCTGCTATCGGATTATGAGAAGCACAGTATCATTTTAGAGAGTGCCATTATCGCACGTAGAAGCGGGCCAGGAAAGGGTACGAGCGCGGGTGCGGGAGGTACTGCCCGAATTGCTGCCGATCTGGCGCGCCGGCGAAACCGCCGGTGTCGCGACGGTGGTGCGCACCACGCGCTCGGCGCCGCGGCCGCCGGGTGCGGTGATGATGGTCGCCCCCGACGGGACGGTTACCGGCTCGGTGTCGGGGGGCTGTGTGGAGGCGGCGGTCTACGAGCTGGCCACCGACGTGATGCGAACCGGGCGTCCGGAGCTGCAGCGCTACGGCATTAGCGGCGACGATGCGTTCGCGGTGGGGCTCACCTGCGGCGGGGAGATCGAGGTGTTCGCCGAACCGGTGTCGCGGCGCACTTTTCCGCAGCTGCAGGCGGTGGCCGACGACATCGCCGCCCACCGCCCGACCGCCGTGGCCACCGTCATCGCGCATCCGGACCCGGCCCGGGTGGGACGGCGGTTGGTGCTCACCGCCGACTCGGCCGACGGCTCGGTCGGCTCGGTGCGCGCCGACGCCGCGGTCATCGACGACGCCCGGGGACTGCTCGCGGCGGGCCGGACCGCCGTGCTGACCTACGGTGCGGATGGTCAACGCCAGGACGCCGGGATGGAGGTGTTCGTCGCCAGCCACGCTCCGCCGCCGAGGATGCTGATCTTCGGCGCGATTGACTTCGCGGCGGCGCTGGCCCGTCAAGGCGTGTTCCTGGGCTACCGGGTCACCGTGTGCGACGCTCGCCCGGTGTTCGCCACCGCCGCGCGCTTCCCCGACGCCGACGAAGTGATCGCCGACTGGCCCGACCGCTACCTGCGGGCCCAGGCCGAGCAGGGCGAGATCGACTCCCGCACGGTCGTGTGTGTGCTGACCCACGATCCGAAATTTGACGTCCCGGTTCTGCAGGTGGCGCTTCGGCTTCCGCAGCTCGCCTACGTCGGGGCCATGGGATCTCGCCGCACACACGCAGATCGGTTGAATCGGCTGCGCGAGGCGGGGCTGACCGAGGCCGAACTGCGCCGGCTGGCCAGCCCGATCGGGCTGGACCTCGGTGCCCGCACACCCGAGGAAACCGCGGTGTCAATTGCCGCGGAGATCATCGCGCGCTGCTGGGGTGGCGGCGGTCGCCCGCTGACCGAAATCGACGGCCGCATCCACCATGACGCCATCCGATGAGCGCGCGCGTCGTCGGGGTGGTGCTGGCCGCGGGCGCCGGACGACGGTATGGCAAACCGAAAGTCCTTGTCGACGATTGGCTGACCACCGCGGTGACGGCCCTGCGTGACGGTGGCTGCGACGACGTCATCCTGGTGCTCGGCGCGGCCGAGGTGCCCCCACCACCGGGTGTCACGGCGATCAGCGCGCCCGGCTGGCGGGACGGTCTCAGCGCTTCGGTGCGCACCGCTTTGGCGCACGCCCACTTGCTGCAAGCCGACTACGCCGTGCTGCATGTCGTTGACACCCCCGACGTCGGAGCCGCCGTTGTCGCGCGAGTTCTCAAGCGCGCCTTGGCATCTCAGAGCGGACTTGCTCGTGCCTACTTCAACGACCGGCCCGGGCATCCGGCCGTGCTGGCCCGCCGACACTGGCCGGCTGTGCTAGCCACCCTCCGCGGAGACCAGGGGGCGGCCGCATTCCTGCGCGGCCGCGACGACGTCGAAAACGTCGACTGCACTGACCTAGCCACCGGACGTGACATCGACGAACCGTAGCAACCAAACGGTACGGTACTGGCCTGTACTACCGGAAGGGTTCTATCGTGGGCGCTGTGACCCAAATCGCCGATCCCGCCGAGGCGCCCACACCCTGGTCCCCTCGGGAGACGGAGCTGCTCGCGGTGACACTGCAGCTGCTACAGGAACACGGTTACGACCGATTGACGGTCGACGCCGTGGCGGCCACCGCTCGGGCCAGCAAGGCCACCGTCTACCGGCGCTGGCCGTCGAAAGCCGAACTGGTGTTGGCCGCGTTCATCGAGGGCATCCGCCAGGTTGCGGTCGCACCCGAGACCGGCACGCTGCGCGGTGATTTGCTGCGGCTCGGCGAGGTGATCTGCAGGCAGGCCGCCCAGCACGCGACCACGATACGTGCGGTGCTTGTCGAAGCGTCGCGTAACCGCGCACTGAACGACGTCATGCAGCACGAGTTCCTCGACCAGCGAAAAGCCTTGATCCGCCATGTCTTGCAGCAAGCCGTCGACCGCGGCGAGATCGACGCGGCCGCCATCAGCGACGAGCTCTGGGACCTGCTGCCCGGCTACCTCATCTTCCGGTCCATCATCCCCGGCCGGCCGCCGACCCCTCAGACCGTGCAGGCCCTGGTCGACGATGTGATCATCCCGAGCCTCACGCGGCCCATCGGCTAACCGGTCACAGGCGACTCACGACGAAGGCTGCGGCATCGTTTGTCATGCCGTTCGTCAGGTACGCCAGGTGCGCGAAGGACGGTTGGCCGCCGGGCGCACCATTGCAGATCGCGTCATCGGGAGCGCACAAGTCGATGGTCTTGGGCGCATACGCCGGGCCGATCGTGATCGGCGGTGCGCCGTTCTCGGTCAGAAACTGATTCGAGGGTCGTCCGAAGAGCGTCACCGCCGCAACATGGTTGGCGATCTGCGGCGGCAGCGGCTTGGGCAGGTACTCGACGTACTGGGCAGGTACTTCCTTCGGTATGGCAGCCGAAGTGACGAACCCGGCCAGCGCCGCGCCTTGCGAATACCCGCCGAGCACGATCCGGGTGTTGGGGCAGTTCGCCGCCGTGGACGTGATATGAGCACCCGCGTCATAGAGCCCGTCGACAAAGGTCCTGGCGAAGTCGATGCCTGCCCCGAAATCGCTGCTGGCCGCGTAGTTGACCGGGTACACACTGACCGACCTCGACCCGACTTGCGCGTTGAGCGCGTCGACGAATGCTTGTCCGACACCGCCCACGCCCGGCGGCTCGGCGGTGCCGCGGGCGAACACCACCTCGACGTCCGGGCACGGCTGTGCAAACGCGGGCGCGGCGGACGCGCTGACCACGGCCGCGCCCGCGGTCACCGCAGCACCGAGGAGTCGAAGGCCGGCGGGCACCGCTGACCTGAGTCGGCGCGCCCACAGGCTGCGTATCGATACGACGTCGTTCATTGCCCACCTAAAACTGTTTGGACTCGTTCCGAATAGTTCTCCACGCTACAGAACGGCGGCGCGACCAGTGAGCAAATCATCGGCGCAGACCGCGCCATCCCTTGTAGTGTCCGGTCCCGTACCGTACTGTTATAGCCGTCTTTCCCGGCGCACCGCGCCGGGAAGGACGGCCCTGACTAGCGATGTGTCATCGGTGCCGGAAGGCCAACGCGTGCAAAGGATTTCACTAACGCGTCTGGTGAGACGCAGATGGATGGTGCTGGTAGCGGCGGCGGTGGTCGCTGTCGCCGGGCTCGGCGTCTATCGGTTGCACGGCATCTTCGGATCGCACAACGACACGTCCACTCCGACCGGCGTGCTCAACGAGAGCGTCCCGTTCAACCCCAAGCACGTCGTCTACGAGGTCTTCGGTGACAGCGGGGCGGTGGCGACCATCAACTACCAGGACATCCACGCCGCGCCGCAGCGAGTGGACCACGCTCCACTGCCGTGGAAGTACGAGGCCACCACCACAGACCCCGCGGTGATCGCCAACCTGACCGCGCAAGGCAACAGCGGCACACTCGGCTGCCGGATCATCATCAACGACGAGGTCAAGGACGAGAGGATTGTCAACGAAGTGAACGCCTACACGTTCTGCCTGGACAAGTCCGGATGAGCAATCACGACGCCGTACCCCACAGCATCCGCCGGCTTGGGGTGCCGATCATCCTGTTGTGGCTGGGCGTGGCCGCCGTCACCAACATCGCGGTACCGCGACTGGAAGCCGTAGCAGAAGCGCATCAGGTGGGCATGAGTTCCCCTGACGCGCCGGCGTTTCAGGCGATGAAACGCATCGGCAAGGTGTTCAAACAATTTGATTCCGACAGCGCGGCGATGATCGTGCTGGAGGGCGATAAACCGCTTGGCGACGATGCTCACCGGTTCTACGACACGATGATCCGTCGGCTCGAGGCGGACACGAAACATGTCGAGCACATCCAGGATTTCTGGGGAGATCCGCTGACCGCGTCCGCGTCGCAGAGCAACGACGGCAAGGCGGCCCTGGTTCAGGTGTATCTTGCCGGCAATCAAGGCGACGCGTTAGCGGGTGAATCCGTCAACGCGGTTCGCGACATCGTTGAGCACACGTCTCCGCCCAACGGGGTCAAGGCCTATGTCACCGGCCAGGCGCCACTGATCACCGATCAATTCCAGGTCGGCAACAAGGGATTGCTGAAGGTAACCCTGATCACCCTGTTAGTGATCGTGCTGATGCTGCTTTGGGTCTACCGGTCTGTGATCACCACGATGATGGTGCTATTCGCGGTCCTTGTCGAACTGGTGTCGGCGCGGGGAGTCGTGGCCGTGCTGGGGAACCTTGGCTTGATCCAGCTTTCGACCTTCGCCGTCAACATCCTTACGTTGCTGGCGATTGCCGCCGGCACCGACTACGCGATATTTGTGCTCGGCCGATACCACGAGGCGCGGGGAGCCGGCGAAGATCGAAAGACGGCCTTCGACACCATGTTTCACGGCACCGCCCACGTGGTCTTGGGTTCGGGCCTGACCATCACCGGGGCGGTCTTTTGCCTGACGTTTGCGCGCCAGCCTTATTTCCACTCGATGGGCGTTCCCGCCGCGGTGGGGATGCTGGTTTGCGTTCTGGCCGCGCTGACCCTGGCCCCGGCCCTTCTTGCGGTGGGCAGCCGGTTCGGTCTGTTCGAACCGAGGGTCACGATGAGGACCCGAGGATGGCGACGCATCGGCACCGCGATCGTGCGCTGGCCGGCGCCGATTCTCACCGTCACGATCGCCGTCGCACTCATCGGGTTGCTCACCTTGCCGGGATACAAAACAAGTTATGACTCCAAGCCGTATCTGCCCGCAGCGACTCCGGCCAAGGTCGGATATGCGGCTGCCGAGCGGCACTTCTCGCAGGCCCGGCTGAATCCCGAGCTGCTGATGCTCGAAGCGGACCATGACCTGCGGAACCCCGCCGACATGCTCGTGCTGGAGCGGGTGGCCAAAAACGTCTTCCACACTCCGGGTATCGCAAAGGTGCAGGCGATCACCCGGCCCTTGGGAACGCCGCTCGACCACAGCTCGATACCGTTTCAACTCAGTCAGCAAAGCGTCGGCCAAGTCATGAACCTGACATACCAGAAAGACCGCGCTGCCGATCTGCTCAAGCAGGCCGGCGAGCTGAGGAAAACGATCAACATACTGCGCCAGCAATATGCCCTCCAACAGCAGAGTGCCGCCGCGACGCACGAGCAGACTCAAAGCTTTCACGACACGATCGCGACGATCAACGAACTCCGCGACAAGATCGCCGATTTCGACGACTTCTTCCGACCGATTCGCAGTTACTTCTACTGGGAGAAGCACTGCTACGACATCCCGGTTTGCTTCGCGCTGAGAAGCGTCTTCGACGCGATCGACGGCATCGACGAACTCGCCGACCAGTTCGCCAGCATCACGGCGTCGTTGGACAAATTGGATGCGCTCCAGCCGCGACTGGTGGCGCTGATACCGCCCCAGATCGACAGCCAGATGACGAATCTGGAATTGACGCTCTCGAACTACGCTACTAATTCCGGGATCAACAACCAGTCGGCGTATGCGAACGACAATCCGGCTGCGATGGGACAAGCCTTCGACAAGGCCAAAATTGACGATTCATTCTATTTGCCTCCGGAGGTCTTCTCGAACCCCGATTTCAAGCGCGGTGTGAAACTCTTCATGTCGCCGGATGGCAAGGCCGCGGAAATGATCATCACCCATGAAGGTATTCCAGCGACCCCGGAGGGCATCAAGCACGTCGACCTGATCAGGAACGCCGCGAAAGAGGCGGTGAAAGGGACGATTCTCGAGGGGTCCCACATCTATCTCGCCGGAACGGCGGCAACCTACAAGGACATCCAGGATTCGGTCAAATATGACCTGATGATCGTCGGCATCGCAGCATTGAGCCTGATCATGCTCATCATGATGTTCATCACCCGAAGCCTGGTTGCCGCGATCGTCATCGTGGGGACGGTCGCGCTGTCGCTGGGCGCCTCGTTCGGGCTGTCCGTGCTGGTCTGGCAGGACCTTCTCGGCATCCAGTTGTATTGGGTCGTGCTGGCGCTGGCCGTCATCCTGCTGTTGGCGGTCGGATCCGACTACAACCTGCTGCTGATCTCGCGGTTCAAAGAGGAAATCGGGGCCGGACTGAAGACGGGCACTATCCGCGCGATGGCCGGCTCTGGTTCGGTGGTCACCTCTGCCGGTCTGGTGTTTGCCGCCACCATGGCGACCTTCGCGTTCAGCGCCTTGGTGATTCTCGCCCAGGTCGGCACCACCATCGCGCTGGGCTTGCTGTTCGACACACTGGTCGTGCGGGCCTTCATGACGCCGTCGATCGCCACCTTGCTGGGCCGCTGGTTCTGGTGGCCGCAGCGAGTGCGGCCGCGCCCCGCCAGCCAGATGCTTCGCCCGTACGGACCGCGCCCGGCGGTGCGCCAACTCCTGCTGTGGGAAGACGGCGACGCAGTGGCGACGTCCGCGAGGTAATCGTCAGCGCTAACGACTGCGACCCTGAATTTCGGCCTCGATGCCCTCGGGTCAATCGTCGGGCTCTGCCGCCTGTTCGACGACGACCGGGGCGGCCATTGGGATATCTTGTGCGACAGGGGAATCGCTGTTGACCGCATCGACTGTCGGGCCGGCGAATCCTTGGGCCGCCGCCGTCACCCGGTTGCGGACGATGAACCAGCCGCCGACGAGTGCGGGAATGCCGAGCACCAGAGTGGCGATGATCCACGGACCTCGCTGGGCGTCCAGCACCATCAGCACTAGCACACCCGCCAGGAAAGCCAGGGTGACGTAGCCGCTGTAGGGGGCCAGCGGCATCCGGAATCGCGGCCGCTGCATCAGGCCGGCCTTTGTCCGGCGATAGAGGCGCAGCTGGCACGCCACGATGGTGGCCCACGCCGCCATGATGCCCACTGCGGCGATGTTCAGCACGATCTCGAAGGCTTGGCCGGGCTTGACGGCGTTGAGTACGACACCGAACAGCCCGATCGTGGCGGTGAGCAGGATTCCCCCGTATGGCACACCGTTTTTCGACATCCGCGCGGTGAACTTGGGGCCGCTGCCGTTGACTGCCATCGACCGCAGGATGCGGCCGGTGGAATACAGTCCGGCGTTCAGGCTCGAGAACGCCGCGGTGACGACCACGAGGTTCATCACGCTGCCGGCGCCGGAAAAACCGATGTGGGAGAAAAACGTAACGAATGGGCTCTCGTGTTGTTTGTACGTGGTGTAGGGCAGCAGCAGCGCCAAAAGCAGGACCGAGCCGACGTAGAAGATTGCGATACGCAGCACCACGGAGTTGATCGCGCGGGGCATGACCTTCTCCGGCTCCGCCGTTTCCCCGGCGGCGGTGCCGACCAATTCGACTGCGGCATAAGCAAATATGACACCTGAAGTGACCAGGACCAGCGGTAACAGCCCGGTCGGCAACAAGCCCCCGTTGTCGCGCCACAGGCCGAAGCCGGTGCTTTGGCCGTCGACCTGGAAGCGCCCGGCCAAAAATACGGTCCCGACGACCAGGAAAGTGATGAGCGCCAGCACCTTGATCAACGCGGCCCAAAACTCGAACTCGCCGAAGGCCTTGACGGAGATCAGGTTCACCGACACCACCGCCAGCAGCGCGATCAGCGCAAGCGTCCACTGCGGAATCACTTCTAGCGCCGTCCAATAGTGGAGGTAGTTCGCGATAGCCGTGCTGTCGACAATGCTCGCCATCGCCCAGTTCAGAAAGTACATCCAGCCGGCGACGAAAGCAGTTTTCTCCCCGAAGAATTCGCGGGCATAGGACACGAACGAGCCAGACGACGGGCGGTGCAACACGAGTTCGCCGAGTGCCCGCAGGATCAGGAACACAAAGGCGCCGCAGACCGCGTAGACGATGAACAAGCCGGGCCCCGCCGAAGCGAGCCGTCCGCCCGCGCCGAGGAACAACCCGGTGCCGATGGCGCCGCCGATCGCGATCATCTGCAGCTGCCGGCGATGCAGGTCGTGGTGGTAGCCGGCATCTTCGCGGGTGAGCAAGTCGCGTGCGCCGGCCCCGACGGCGGGTCCAGTGCGGGGCGGCGGTGACATCAACTTCCTATCGTGCGGCTTGGTGCACCGCGGCAAGGCGGGCACTGCGGAGAAACGGATTGGTTGCAAGGCTATCCGACAGCCGTCGCTGAGCGGCCGCCCGGCCTGGCCAGCCGGACGCTGGCGAGGGTGGTCGGCGCGGGGACGCTGACGCTGCGCGTCCACCGCGCGCCGCCCCGACCTCGGTGTCGGTGCGCGGCTCGGGGCGCGCCGGGCCGGGAACAAACGGCCCGCCCGCGCCGTTACTCCGATCGACAACTTGAGTGTGCCAGGCTCAAGCCTGGGTTGACAGCATTACCCGGGCTGACACTAGTCTTGAGCGGGGTTCACTCAGCATAGTGCAGTGAAGAAGCTCGACTACTCAGGGAGGATTCACCATGGCTCGTGCGGTCGGAATCGACCTCGGGACCACCAACTCCGTCATCTGTGTCCTCGAGGGCGGCGATCCCACCGTCATCGCCAACTCGGAGGGCTCCCGGACCACCCCCTCGATCGTCGCGTTTGCGCGCAACGGTGAGGTGCTGGTCGGTCAGCCCGCCAAGAACCAGGCGGTGACCAACGTCGAGCGCACGGTGCGTTCCATCAAACGCCAGATGGGCACCGACTGGAAGATCGAGATCGACGGTAAGAAGTACACCCCGCAGGAGATCAGCGCCCGCATCCTGATGAAGCTGAAGCGCGACGCCGAGGCCTACCTGGGCGAAGACATCACCGATGCGGTGATCACCGTCCCGGCGTACTTCAACGACGCCCAGCGCCAGGCCACCAAGGAAGCGGGTCAAATTGCCGGCTTGAATGTGCTGCGCATCATCAACGAGCCGACCGCGGCCGCACTGGCCTATGGGCTGGACAAGGGCGAAAAGGAACAGACCATCCTGGTGTTCGACCTCGGTGGTGGCACCTTCGACGTGTCGCTGCTGGAGATCGGCGAGGGCGTGGTCGAGGTCCGGGCCACCTCCGGTGACAACCACCTGGGCGGTGACGACTGGGACCACCGGATCGTCGACTGGCTCACCGACAAGTTCAAGAAGCAGACCGGCATCGACCTGACCAAGGACAAGATGGCGATGCAGCGGCTGCAGGAGGCGGCCGAGAAGGCCAAGATCGAGCTGAGCTCGTCGCCGAGCACGTCGATCAACCTGCCCTACATCACCGTGGACGCCGACAAGAATCCGCTGTTCCTCGACGAACAGCTGACCCGGGCCGAGTTCCAGCGGATCACCCAAGACCTGCTGGACCGTTGCCGCAAGCCGTTCCAGCAGGTGATCGCCGACACCGGCATCTCGGTGGCCAACATCGACCACGTCGTGCTGGTCGGCGGCTCGACCCGGATGCCCGCGGTGACCGATCTGGTCAAGGAACTCACCGGCGGCAAGGAGCCCAACAAGGGCGTCAACCCCGACGAGGTTGTCGCAGTGGGTGCTTCGCTGCAGGCCGGTGTGCTCAAGGGTGAGGTGAAAGACGTTCTGCTGCTTGACGTTACGCCACTGAGCCTGGGCATCGAGACCAAGGGCGGGGTGATGACGAAGCTGATCGAACGCAACACCACGATCCCGACCAAGCGCAGCGAGACGTTCACCACCGCCGACGACAACCAGCCGTCGGTAATGATCCAGGTCTATCAGGGTGAGCGCGAAATCGCCGCGCACAACAAGCTGTTGGGCTCCTTCGAGCTGACCGGTATCCCACCGGCGCCGCGCGGCGTGCCGCAAATCGAGGTCACCTTCGACATCGACGCCAACGGCATCGTGCACGTGACCGCCAAGGACAAGGGCACCGGCAAGGAGAACACGATTCGTATCCAGGAAGGCTCGGCCCTGTCCAAGGAAGAGATCGACCGGATGATCAGGGACGCCGAGGCACACGCCGAAGAGGACCGCAAGCGCCGCGAGGAAGCCGACGTCCGCAACCAGGCCGAGACGCTGGTCTACCAGACCGAGAAGTTCGTCCGCGAGCAGCGTGAGGCCGAGGGCGGCTCGAAGGTTCCCGCCGACGTCCTCAGCAAGGTCGACGCCGCGGTCGCCGACGCCAAGAAGGCGTTGGAGGGCACCGACATCGGCGCGATCAAGTCGGCGATGGAAAAGCTGGGCCGCGAGTCGCAGGCGCTCGGCCAGGCGATCTACGAGGCCACCCAGGCCGCGCAGGCCGCCAGCGGAGCCAGCGCCACCAGCGGCGACGGGTCCGGCGGTGCCGAGGACGTCGTTGACGCGGAGGTTGTCGACGATGACCGGGAGGCCAAGTGACAGAAGGTAATGCACGCGAACAGGTAACGGTCACCGACAAGCGGCGAATCGACCCCGAGACCGGCGAGGTGCGCCATGTCGACTCCGGGTCGGCGTCCAGCGCGCCGACAGCGGCGGAGGCGCCGGCTGCTTCGGCACCGGGCCCGGCGCCAGCCTCGGCGGTGGCCGAGGACAAAGTCGCCGAGCTGACCGCTGATCTGCAGCGAGTCCAGGCCGACTTCGCCAATTACCGCAAGCGCGCCTTGCGCGACCAGCAGGCGGCCGCCGACCGGGCGAAGGCCATGGTCATCAGCCAATTGCTGGGCGTGCTCGACGATCTCGACCGCGCCCGCAGCCACGGCGACCTGGAATCGGGTCCGCTGAAGTCGGTCGCCGACAAGCTGACCAGCGCGCTGAGCGGACTGGGGTTGAGCGCGTTCGGCGCCGAGGGCGACGACTTCGACCCGGTGCTGCACGAAGCCGTCCAGCACGAGGGCGACGGCGCGGAGGGCACCAAGCCGGTGATCGGCAGTGTGCTGCGGCAGGGCTACAAGCTCGGCGACCAAGTCCTGCGGCACGCGTTGGTGGTCGTCGTCGACACCGTCGTCGAGGATGGTGCCGACGTTGCCGCGGAGACCGAGAGCGCTGAAGCTGTTCCCGCAGTGGCCGAAACAGCGAGCGGGTCGGATACCGAGGCGACCGCGGGGGAGCAGCCCGCAGAGGCAGAACCGCCGGCCGACTAACCGCGGCCGGCGGTGCACAACTTCATCGGAAGCCAGAGGAAGGCGGGAAGGGGGTGACGCGGTGTGGCCCAACGCGAATGGGTCGAGAAAGACTTCTACAAGGAGCTAGGCGTCTCCCCTGATGCCAGCCAAGACGAGATCAAGCGCGCCTACCGCAAGCTGGCGCGCGAACTGCACCCCGACGCCAACCGCAACGATCCTCGCGCTGCAGAACGGTTCAAGGCGGTGTCGGAAGCGCACAGCGTGCTGTCCGACCCGGCCAAACGCAAGGAGTACGACGAAACTCGACGGTTGTTCGCCGGCACTGGCGGGTTCGGCCGCCGCTTCAGCGGGGCCAACTTCGGCGGTTTCGGCATGGGCGGCGACGGCGTCGAGTTCAACCTCAGCGATTTGTTCGACGCCGCCAGCCAGACCGGCGGCAGCACCATCGGCGACCTGTTCGGGGGCCTGTTCGGTCGTGGAGCCTCGCCCCGGCCGAGCCGGCCGCGTCGCGGCAACGACCTCGAAACCGAAGCCGAGCTCAGTTTTGTGGAGGCCGCCAAGGGTGTGGCGATGCCGCTGCGGCTCACCAGCCCGGCTCCATGCACGAACTGTCATGGCAGCGGCGCGCGGCCGGGGACCAGCCCGCGAGTCTGCCCGGCATGTAACGGCACTGGGGTAATTAGCCGCAACCAGGGCGCTTTCGGGTTCTCCGAACCCTGCACCGACTGCCGCGGCAGCGGGTCGATCATCGAGCACCCGTGCACCCAGTGCAAGGGAACGGGTGTCACGACGCGGACCCGCACGATCAACGTGCGGATTCCGCCGGGCGTCGAGGATGGTCAGCGCATCCGGTTACCCGGACAGGGGGAGGCCGGGCTGCGCGGCGCACCCTCGGGCGACCTTTACGTGACGGTGCACGTGCGCCCGGACCCGGTGTTTGGCCGCGAGGGGGACGACCTCACCGTTACCGTGCCGGTGAGCTTTAGTGAACTTGCTTTGGGCACAACACTTTCGGTGCCCACATTGGACGGCAGGGTCGGTGTTCGGGTGCCGAAGGGCACTGCGGACGGGCGCATCTTGCGGGTACGTGGTCGCGGTATACCCAAGCGCGGCGGCGGCAGCGGCGACTTGCTGGTGACGGTCAAGGTTGCGGTGCCGCCGAACCTCGACGGCTCCGCCAAGGAGGCACTGGAGGCGTACGCCGCTGCGGAGCGGGCCAGCGGCTTCGACCCGAGAGCCGGATGGGCAGGTAATCGCTGATGGCTGAGAAAGACGAATCGCGCACGTTCTTGATCTCGGTGGCGGCCGAGCTGGCCGGCATGCACGCTCAGACGTTGCGGACCTACGACCGACTCGGTCTGGTCCGTCCGCGGCGCACTTCCGGTGGGGGGCGCCGCTATTCCGAACACGACGTCGAGTTGCTGCGTGAGGTGCAGCGGCTCTCCCAGCACGAGGGCGTCAACCTTGCCGGTATCAAACGCATCATCGAGCTGACCAACCAGGTGGAGGCGTTGCAGGCCCGGCTCAAGGAGCTCACCGAGGAGGTCGAACGCCTGCGGGCCAACCAGCGACGCGACATCGCGCTGGTGCCGAAGAGCACCGCTCTCGTGGTGTGGAAACCGCGCCGTTAGGCCACGGCGAGCCCGCAACATCTGCAAGGCTGTCGGCATGGCGGGCAGATGGACCGACGGGCTGCTCGACCGCATGCGGCAGCTAGGCGATCCGGTAGCGGACATACCCGTCGCGGCCGTACTCGACCGGGGAGGCGTGGCCGACGTCAACGCGATCCTGCGCACGCTGGTGCGCAACGACCAGCCGGTCGCGGCGGGGCTGCCCGCGGAGATACAGGCCTACCTGGCCCAGACTGTCTCCCTGCCGCCGTGGGCCGACATGCGCAAGATCAAGCGTGGGCAGCAGTTATTCGAGACATGGGGCGTGCAGATCGCAATCTGCCTGTTCTGTGCGTCTCTGCCGTCGTCGTACGCGGCGGCCAATGGCGTCAAGGTCCTGTATCTGACCGCCCGGCTCGATACCGATGCGCGTCGGCGTGTGATGGAAACCGGCCAGTTCCTGATCGACGCGCTCAGCATGGGCGGCCTCGACGAACACGGCAAGGGGCGGCGCACCATCCAGCGGGTCCGCCTGATGCATGCCGCTGTGCGCCACCTGATCGAAGCCCGCAACCAGCAGCAGCCCGGCCTGTGGGATCCCGCGTGGGGCACACCGATCAACCAGGAGGACCTCGCCGGGACTCTCCTGGCGTTCTCGTATGTCGTTGCCGACCCGTTGCGGCGGCTGGGCGTGCATGCGTCCGCCCAGGATGTCGAGGCGTACCTGCATCTCTGGAACGTCATCGGCCACCTGATGGGCATCCGGGACGAGCTGCTCGTGCGCGACGTCGACGATGCCGCCGCGCTGGTCGCGACGATACGGCGCAGGCAGTTCCAGGCGTCGCGTGAAGGGCAGGCGATGACCAAGGCGCTGCTCGATCTGCTTGACGAGATGACGCCCTTCCACCGGTTCGACGACACGATCCCTCCGCTGATCCGGCACCTGATCGGCGACGAGGTCTCCGACCTGCTGCTCGTGCCGTCATCCGATCTCGTCGACGACCTCGGGCGGCTCGCGCGTATCAGCAACTGGTTCTTCGTCCACGTCTTCGGACGGAGCGAGCGTGGCTCCCCGCGCTACCAACTTGTGTCGCGCCTAGTTCGCCCATTCGGGCATGACTTGCTACACGGTTTGTTCAGGCTTCAACGAGGTGGGCAGCGGGCGCCGTTCAACATACCCGATCACCTCGCCCGCAGCTGGGAGCTGTCGGCGTGATGCACGGATCAGCCCGCTCGAGACCCGAGCGGTGCAAGGTCGCGACGCTTGGGGCGACCCGCGCTGTAAAGACGGACAGCGTGTCGATCGGATTGAACGGGAGGTCCCACTGAGATGACTGCCGCCCTGCCTCCTAGCCCCCAACCGCCGCTGGGCCGACTCAAACAACCCAGCACCATCGACGATGTTTTGCGCAATATCGATCAGATCATCAGCTGGTCGATGAAAGCCAAAAGTGGCATCGGGTACTTCGCTGTTTTGTACAGGCGGGTCACCCTCGCCATCCGCGAAGCGATCAACGAGGGGAAATTCGATGACGGACGTCGCATGCAAGACCTCGATGTCGCGTTTGCCCAACGCTACTTCGACGCGCTGAATGCCTACTTCTATCGGGGGCACTACCAAGGCCTGACGTTGCCTTGGGAGGTCGCGTTTGTCGGTGATCAGGACGGTCAGGCAATCATCGTGCAACACATGATGGCCGGACTGAATGCGCACATCACTTTCGATCTCGGCCACGCGCTCGTGAAGGTGGCGCCCAGGTCGCTGGAGGCGCTCAAGAACGATTACAGCCGCGTCAACGACCTGCTCTGCCTGCAGATTCCGGACATTGTCAAAGTCGTCGAGCGGCTTTCCCCGGATCTTCGCTGGACCCGCTGGCTGATGCCGTACCAGGTGCGTCTCCTCCAGCGTGCGTTGACGAAATTGCGTGAAGGGGCTTGGCTTTTCGCGATTTACATGGCGATGAACCCGCTGAGCGCGCCGGAGAAGTCATTGCACCAGCAGGCCTGGACAGCCGCGCTGAGTTCCTGGTATCTGCATCCGCCCGAGCGGTGGACACCGTTCCCCAGGATCATCAGCGCAGTCGCCAGGCATGAGAGTACCGATGTTGCGGGCAATATTCGGACGCTCGAAGAAATCTCCCAGCGCCCCAGGAAAATCAGGTAGCGACGGCGGATCACGTAAGAATCGCTTGCGCCCGTGCGAATTCCGGCCAACGAGCGTCACCAGCGAAGCGCCGGACAGCGTCGGCCAGCTCGGAAGTATTCCCTTCGTCGGTAAGGTCGAAAAAGTCTAAAAGACAACGCATTTCGAATAAAGTCGCGCCCTGGCGACGGGCGAACTCAAGCGCGGCACCCAGCGCATCACGGCGGCAGGTCAGGTCTGTCATGGTGTGTGCGCGCAACCGCATCAACTCGGCGTCGTGGAAGTGCATGCCCGTCTCGTGCGCATGCCGCAGCGCCATCTCCAATCGCTCGCGTGCTTTCGTCAACTTGCCCGCCGCAATCAGCAGGCGGCCGATGACCGCGTCGTGAAACGTCAAGTAACTGTTGAGGTGTAGTAAGCGCGATCCGTCCACGAGTCGGGCGATCTTCTCGGCGCGGCCGGTCAGCGTGGCAGTGTCGGCGCCCGAACCCAGCGCGGCCAGCGCCTTGACCGTGGCGTGTTCGGTGGCGCCCACCAAACGCCACAAGTCGAGCCCCGACCGCTCGCTTTGGCTGCGAAGCTCCGCGGCCAGGGTGGCCGCTTGCTCGAGTTGGCCGCTCTCTAGTCGGATCCAGATTTCCATGAAGTACGTATGTGCCCTGTTGTGGGCATTCTGCGGAAACCCCAAGTCCTCGCAGCGCCGCCGTGATTCGGTCAACTCTGTGTTGGCATGGTCGAGGTCTCCGCAGAGCATATGCGTCAGCGCCAGGAAGACGTGTGCCGACGAAATTGGGTCGACGGCCACCCACCAAGCAGTTTCGAGGACCCGAGGATCGGCGGCAGAACGATCGGCCAACGCCCGCAACAGGTGTGCGCGTGCGGCGGTGAAGTCACCTTCCAGCCAGGTGACGCAACCCAATGATGACGCGATGGCCGGATAGCTCCAGGGCCGGTCCTTGGTGATGCGGGCAGACAGCGAGTCAAGCAGTTCATGCGCGCGGCGCAGTTCGGCGCGCGGCACGTAGTAGCTGATCAGTGCGGTGAGCGTGGCGAACAACCCATCCTCGTAGTTGCCGCCGCTCGCCAACTGCAGGCACTGTTGCAAATCGGCGGGTGCCTCACCGGCCTGGCTGCCTTGCGTGGCACCCGCCAAGGAAGCGCGTTCCAACCGGATCGCGATCTCCTTGTGGTCCCGCGTCGAGCCCGCAGCGCAGCTGGCAAGCGCGCTGAGCGCGGTCGTTAAGTAAGCCAGCGCTTCTGGGAGAGCACCGCGCCGCCGGGCGCTCGCCGACGCCTTCTGATAAGCGTCCACGGCATCGTCGTATCGTTGCGCCTGCTCGAGGTGGGCTGCCACCACACCCCAATCCGGTTCGACGCGGGCCGCCGCGTCGGCCAATGCGGAGGCCGCGCGTGCATGCAGGTCACGGCGCAGGGACGGCGGTGGTAGCTCGGCCGCGACTTCCCGGAGCAACTCGTGGCGGAATCGCCAGCCGTCGGCCCCGCGTCGTTCGAACACACGCGTTCGCACCAATTCGGAAACGACGTCGTCAACCTGTCCGGCATCGCATCCGACCACTGAACGAAGCAAGTGGAGATCGCCTGCGCGCCCAATCACGGCGGCCGCCCCCACCACACGCGCGACATCGGAGTGGGAGTGCGGCAGCCCGGCGAACAGCAGCTCGTACAGTGCCTCCGGCACTCCAGACTCGGCTCCGTCGAGCTCGCCGACAACGTGCTCGATGTAGAACGGTATCCCGTCGCATCGGTTACGCACTGCGGTCCGCTGGGCGTCGGTCACTGAGGGGTCCAACGCATTGATTAGCGCGTCGGACTGCTCATCGTTCAGCGGCGCAAGATCGAAAAGTGTTACCGGCCAATCGGTTCGCAGCCAATCTCCGTCACGTCCGGTTACGACCACCAGCAGACGCCCATCCGCCGCCGCGAGCAGGCAGTTGAGCAGCTCGAGGGTGGACGGGTCGAACCAGTGCACATCCTCGGCGACCAGCAATCCGCTTTGATCACCGATGCAGGCCAGCACGTATCGCCGAACCGTCGCGGCAATCAATTCGTACAGTGTTCGGCCTTCCACGGCCGCCGGCTGGTAGCCTTGTTCGGGGCCGACGCCAATCACCGGCGCTAGCAATGGAACAGCGCTGTGGGGATCCATTCCGTGGGCGCTTAGTTCGGCTTGTAGTAATTGCAGACGATCGCGGCCGTCGGTGTGTCGGGTGATGCCGCAGCGGCGCTCCACAAGCCTGCGCACCGGATGCAGGCCGGTGTCGGTATGCAGCGGCGAGCCGAACAGCTCGATCACCGACCCGCCCGCGCTGCGGACCAATTCGGCCGCCTCAGTCGCCAGCCGGGTCTTGCCGATTCCCGGTTCACCCCGAAATATCACACCGGGGGTGCTCAGCGCTCCAGCGCAGGCCCGCTGCCAGCTCTGCTGCAGCCAAATGCGCTCGCGCTCACGTCCGATCAGTGGCGGCGACTGCAGCGGAGTTGCTTCCGCCCGCTCGCCGAGCACGTGGCAATGGCCGATCAAGCCCTCGACACCCTTCACCGGGACAGGTGCGTGCGTTTCGAGTTCGAACGAATCGGACACCAACGGTGCGACCGCATCTGACACCGTCACCATGCCCGGCTCTGCTACGGCGCAGAGGCGGGCCGACAGGTTGACGGCAAACCCGTAGACGTCGTCCTGATCGGTGTCGAGATAGACCAGGCCGCGGTGGATGCCCACGCGCACATTGATCGCCACCCCAAACTTGCGTTGCGCCTGCTCGCTGAGCCGCGCCACGAGCCGGGTGATGTCCAGCCCTGCAGCGACGGCACGCCGCACGTCGTTCTCATGCGCAATGGGATGGCCGAACACCGCTAACAGTCCGTCGCCCTTAATCGAGCTGATGTGGCCCTCGTATCGATTCACGATTCGGCGCACCTCATCGCGGTAACGGCCGACCACCGTGTGGTACGTCTCTGGTTCCAAGCGGGTGGACAGCGCCGTCGAGTCGACCAGATCAACGAACATGATTGCCAGTCGGCGGATTTCACCGTAGCGGTCGGGGGTGGCCAGCAGATCCTCGGCTTCAGGGTTGCCGTGGTCGGCTGATAGAACCCGCCCGGCCAAGCTTGTCGCGGTCGCACGGTCGCCGGCATTTATGGCCCGCACCGCGCGGTCCAGCAATTCGTCGATCGAGGCACTGTTTTCGCCGGGACTCACCTGTCCCTCCTGCCCGCAATTTGCTAAGGGTACCCGCGTTGTGCCTGATGTTCGCGGCAATTGGCAGGAGATCTTGGCAAGGGCCAAGCGCCTGTGTCTGCTGGCCTCCGCCGGTGTGCTGGTCGCCGCTATCGTCACACCAGCCGACGTGACCGACCGGGCTGCATTCCCGACGCTGCTGCGCAAGGCAAGGCGGGTCGCCCCCACCATCAGCCACCTGTGGGTGGATAAGGGCTACACCGGGCGGGCCGTGATCAGCGCCGCTGCCGGAGCCGGTGTCACCGTCGAGGTGATCTCCGGGCCGAAACCCGGCCGCGGGTTCATCGTCCAACCCCGACGCTGGGTCGTCGAACGCACCAACGGCTGGATCAACCACTGCCGCCGCATCGACCGTCACTACGAAACCACCCTGGCCGCACACGAAGGCTTCCTCTACCTCAGCCAAATCGCCCTACTACTTCGACGACTCGACCGCAGCCAGTTGTTCGACACGCTTTAGACGCGGATGGAGAAGACCGCGACGGCGGGGTGACCGGGCTGCGCGCATCGGTAGCCGCCGCGACGCAGCGCATCGGTGGGTGCGGCCATCGGCTCAAAACACACCACGTCTTCACCGGCCGGAGCGAAGATCTGCGCCGCCGGATAGCCCTGTTCGAAGTGGACCTCGATGCGGCGTCCGCCGCCGCAGACCGCGAATACCGCGCCGTCGGGCACCTCGTCATAGCTGTCGTCAAAAGCCTTGTCGCCCAACGCCTCATGAATTGGCGGTTGCTCTGCGACGTCCCCGGTCGGCAGACCGCGTTCGTCGAGAAACAGGTGCCGCAGCCGTGGGGTCTCGATGACCCACTGGGCGCGCGGCGCCTCGGGCACCTGAAGATACGGGTGAAAGCCGAAGCACAGTGGCACCGGTTTTCCCAGCGCCGACACCGTACTGCGGACCGTCAATGACCGGTCGGCGAGCCTGACCCGCACCACCAGCAGGTGCGGAAAGGGAAAGCTGGCTAACAGCGCCGAGTCGGCACCGAAGTCCAACTCGGCCGTCAGCTCGTTCGCCGATTCCGTCATTACCCGCCAGCGCGGATAGCCGGCCAGCAGCCCGTGGATCGGCAGGCCGTTGGGGTCGGTACGCACACCGAACGCGTCAGGTTCCAGCGTGACTTCCTGGCCGCCGACTCGGTAGCGGCGCTCCCCGAGCCGATTGGCCCATGGGTAGAGGATGGGAATGCCCATCGTCTTGCCCGCCGCCAGGTAGGCGTCCAGACCGCCGCGCTGACCCAGCAGCTCAACGCCTGAATCGGTCAGCGAGATGCCGATCATGCCGGCGCTGGGCGCGTAGCGTGCCACGACCGGCGCCGACGGGTCGCGCAGCGTGACGATGTGCACGCCCGCCAGCCTAGTGCGCTGCGATCTAGCTACAGAGCGGGTCGTGCTGAATACGTTCCGGCGGTGCGCCTTTCGCGATGAGCGCCTTCTTGGTGGCCTGCACCATGTCGGGTCCGCCGCAGATCAGGATCTGCCGATCGCTCCAGCTGCCGTATTTCGTCACCACTTCGGGCAGCCGGCCGGTCTGACGCACGTGCAACCCGCGTGGCGGAGTGACATCGGGATATTCGCTCGCCCACGGCGGGTCGGCGGTGTACTCCGACACCGGTGAGACCGAAAGCCACGGATTTTGCGCCGCGATCTGCCACAGTGTTGGCAGGTCGTAGAGCTCGCACGGGTAGCGGCCACCGAAGAACACGTGCACCCGCGGGTTATCGGCCCAGCGGGCGAGGTCCATGATGATCGAGCGCATCGGCGCCAGCCCGGTGCTGCCGGCCACCATCAGCACGTCACCACCGTCGCGGTCGACCTGCAACCCACCGTGCGGGCTCGACAGCCGCCAGCGATCTCCGGGCCGCGTTTCGCCCACGATCGCGGTGCTGACCAGACCACCGGTAACGGCCCGGACATGGAACTCGATGGCACCGCTCTCGTCGGGCGGAATGGCCGGGGTCAAATAGCGCCACCGCCGCGGGCATTGCGGTATCGAAACGTTGACGTACTGGCCCGGGTGATAGTGCAGCGGTCGGTCCAGCTGCAGCCGCACCACCGCCAGGTCACGTGACACTCGCAGGTGCTCGATCACCGTGCCGTCCCACCAGGCGGGCCCATCGTCGGCGTCAGCGGCACCGCTCATCACCCCGGTGATCAGGTTCAGCGATTGGCGAGCGGCCTCGTCGACGGCGTCGGACCACTCGTCGGCCAGATCGCTGCGGAGCGTCGCATACAGCGCCTCACGCAGCGTCTCGTAATGCGCTTCGGTGACACCGTATTTGCGGTGGTCTTTTCCCAGCTGGGCCAAAAACTGGACCGGCTCCTCTGCGCGCTGGGCCACCAGCTCGCCGTACACCCAGTTCAGCGCGTGCGCGAATGCGGCGCGCTGGCCGGCCATATCGGGCGGAAACTTGTCGCGCAGCGAGACGTCGAGAGCAAACCAGCGGCTATAGAAGCGGCGGATCATCTCGTCACACGCAGGCCCTTTTCTGAACGCGGCATACAAGACGCGCAGCGCATCCCGGTCGTCTAGGCCCACGGGCGATGATTTTAGGCCCGCGATGCAACGTCCGGCGATCGCTGTCGCAAAGCAGACGTGGGCGATCGTCGGCTGACGATCTTGTTACAGAGCGTGAATTCCCTTGTACAGCACTAGGATTCCGATCACAACAAGGATTCCCGCGACCAGCGCGCCGTGGTGACGCTCCATCCACTCTTTGATGCGGGCAATCGGATGGCGCAGCCGCTCACCGGCAGCGGCGTAGGCCAGTATCGGGATGGCCACGGTCGACGCAGCTGCCGTCACAAAGATGGCCGCCGATACCCACGCGCGCGTGACACCCAGCCCTGCGCTGCCGATCGCCAAACCCGCTGCCGCGCAAACGAAGAGCACCTCGGGTCGCAGTACCGCCAACGCTGCGCCCGTCATCACCGCGCGTGCGGGAGTAAGCTCGGTCAATGACCGCATCCAGCCCGGTGTCGCAGTGTGGCGCTGGCGGGTCAGCCACCTGATGACGCCGAAGACGATCAGCGCCGCCCCGACGACGATGCGCAGCCACGACGCCCACGTCGGCGGCGACTTGTGCAGGCCGCCGAGCAGGCCGGAAACCGCGAGGAAGATCGCCGTGAGGGCGGCCAGGCTCACCAGCCACCCGGCCAGAAATGCCAGGCTGCTGGCCTGCGCTCGCGGCGCCTGCAACGCCAGCACCGCGGGGATGATCGACAACGGCGACAGCGCGATCACCAGCGCGAGGGAAACAAGCCCGGTCAACTCCGAACTCCAGCCGGTTGCCACGCGAGAACGGTAGCCGATCATTGCCATGTGCCAACCCGACCCGCCGCGACATCCTCGACATGTTGCTCGGCGGCGAGCGGGCTGTGGTCGCGATCGCCGAGCGCTTCGACATGGCCCGCGCTGCCGACCCCACCGTCACCGAGGCCGACCAGTGCTCTCCGCCGCGGCGCCGAGCGGGTTCGCGCCAATAAGCGCGTCGACTGTGCGGCTTATGGGTGCCGTCACGCGGGTTTGGGCACCACAAGCTGCACAGTCGGTGCTGAGAATTCACCAAACTTGAGCGGAACAGACTCAACCTTGACGGCGTTGGAGTACACGACAAGCATTTTTCAAGTATCCGAATGGAGGTGTCGTGGACTCTTTCAACCCGACCACCAAGACTCAGGCGGCGCTGACCTCGGCGCTACAGGCGGCATCGGCCGCCGGGCATCCCGAGATCCGGCCCGCTCATCTGCTGATGGCATTGCTGACGCAGAACGACGGGATCGCCGCGCCGCTGCTGGAGGCAGTCGGCGTCGAACCGGCCACCATCCGCGCTGAAGCTCAGCGCCTGATCGACCGGCTGCCGCAGGTCACCGGGGCCAGCTCGCAGCCGCAGCTGTCCCGCGAGTCGCTGGCTGCGATCACCGCTGCCCAGCAGCTGGCTACCGAGATGGACGACGAGTACGTCTCCACCGAGCACCTGATGGTCGGCCTGGCCACCGGTGACTCCGACGTCGCCAAGCTGCTGACCGGCCACGGCGCATCCCCGCAAGCGTTACGGGAGGCGTTCGTCAAGGTGCGCGGCAGCGCCCGGGTCACCAGCCCCGACCCCGAGGCCACCTACCAGGCGCTGGAGAAGTACTCCACCAACCTGACCGCCGCTGCCCGCGAAGGCAAGCTCGACCCGGTCATCGGCCGTGACACCGAGATCCGCCGTGTCGTGCAGGTCCTCTCGAGGCGCACCAAGAACAACCCGGTGCTCATCGGTGAGCCCGGCGTCGGTAAGACCGCGATCGTCGAGGGCCTGGCCCAGCGCATCGTCGCCGGCGACGTGCCGGAAAGCCTGCGCGACAAGACCATCATCGCCTTGGACCTCGGCTCAATGGTGGCCGGCTCGAAGTACCGCGGCGAATTCGAGGAGCGCCTCAAGGCGGTGCTCGAGGACATCAAGAACTCCGCCGGGCAGATCATCACGTTCATCGACGAGCTGCACACCATCGTCGGCGCCGGCGCGACCGGCGAAGGCTCGATGGACGCCGGCAACATGATCAAGCCGATGCTGGCCCGCGGCGAGCTGCGGCTGGTCGGGGCGACCACGCTCGACGAGTACCGCAAGCACATCGAAAAAGACGCCGCGCTGGAGCGGCGCTTCCAGCCGGTCTACGTCGGTGAGCCGTCGGTCGAGGACACCATCGGCATCCTGCGCGGCCTGAAGGACCGCTACGAGGTGCACCACGGTGTGCGGATCACCGACTCGGCGCTGGTCGCGGCGGCCACTTTGAGCGACCGCTACATCACCGCGCGGTTCCTGCCGGACAAGGCCATCGACCTGGTCGACGAGGCCGCGTCGCGGTTGCGCATGGAGATCGACTCCCGCCCGGTCGAGATCGACGAGGTCGAGCGGCTGGTGCGCCGGCTGGAGATCGAGGAGATGGCGCTGGCCAAAGAGGAGGACGAGGCGTCACGCGAACGCCTGGAGAAGCTGCGCGCCGAGCTGGCCGACCAGAAGGAGAAGCTGGCCGAGCTGACCACACGCTGGCAGAACGAGAAGAATGCCATCGACACCGTGCGCGAGCTCAAGGAACAGCTCGAGACGCTGCGCGGCGAGTCCGAGCGCGCCGAGCGCGACGGCGACCTGGCCAAGGCGGCCGAGCTGCGCTACGGGCGCATCCCCGAGGTGGAGAAGAAGCTCGAGGCTGCGCTGCCGCAGGCGCAGGCCCGTGAGGCCATGATGCTCAAGGAAGAGGTCGGCCCCGACGATATCGCGGAGGTGGTGTCGGCGTGGACCGGTATCCCGGCCGGGCGGCTGCTGGAAGGCGAGACCGCCAAGCTGCTGCGGATGGAAGACGAGTTGAGCAAGCGGGTCGTCGGGCAGAAGAAGGCAGTGCAGGCGGTCTCGGATGCGGTGCGGCGCAGCCGGGCCGGCGTGTCCGACCCCAACCGACCGACCGGGGCGTTCATGTTCCTTGGCCCGACCGGCGTCGGAAAGACCGAGCTGGCCAAGGCGCTGGCCGAGTTCCTGTTCGACGACGAGCGTGCGATGGTCCGCATCGACATGAGCGAGTACGGCGAGCGGCACTCGGTGGCCCGGCTGATCGGGGCCCCGCCCGGCTACGTCGGCTACGAGTCCGGCGGCCAGCTGACCGAGGCGGTGCGCCGACGGCCCTACACGGTGGTGCTGTTCGACGAGATCGAGAAGGCCCACCAGGACGTGTTCGACGTGCTGCTGCAGGTGCTCGACGAGGGTCGGCTGACCGACGGTCAGGGCCGCACGGTCGACTTCCGCAACACCATCCTGATCCTGACGTCCAACCTCGGGTCGGGCGGCAGCGAGGAGCAGGTGATGGCCGCGGTGCGGGCGACGTTCAAGCCGGAGTTCATCAACCGGCTCGACGACGTGCTGATCTTCGACGGGCTCAACCCGGAGGAGCTGGTGCAGATCGTCGACATCCAGCTCGAGCAGCTGGGCAAGCGGCTGGCGCAGCGGCGGCTCACCTTGGAGGTGTCGCTGCAGGCCAAGCGCTGGCTCGCGCAGCGCGGGTTCGACCCGGTCTACGGGGCGCGCCCGCTGCGGCGCCTGGTGCAGCAGGCCATCGGCGACCAGCTGGCCAAGATGCTGCTCGCCGGCCAGGTGCACGACGGTGACACGGTGCCGGTCAACGTCAGCCCGGACGGCGATTCGCTGATCCTGGGCTAACGGCCGGACCGCGAAAGACGCAGAATCGCACCCGCAAGGCCTTGCGGGTGCGATTCTGCGTCTGCTCGGCGAGGGCGGCTAGCAAACCTTCATTCGGTTGTGACCTGCTGACATTCCCGGTTCGGGGCTAACAGCAGATACGCTAGCTGGGATGGTCCCGCTGTGGTTTACGCTCTCCGCGCTGTGCTTCGTCGGTGCAGCGGTGCTGCTGTACGTCGACATCGATCGGCGTCGCGGGCGGGGCAGGCGGCGTAGGTCATGGGCGCGCTCCCACGGCTTTGACTACGAACCGGAGAACAGCGAACTGCCCAAGCGCTGGACGCGCGGCGTGATGTCTACCGTCGGTGACGTCCCGGCCCGCAATGTCGTGCTGGGGCAGATCCGCGGCGAGGCGGTCTACATTTTCGACCTCGAAGAGGTTGCCACCGTGATCGCGCTGCACCGCAAGGTGGGCACCAACGTCGTGGTCGACTTGCGGCTCAAAGGCCTGAAAGAGCCACGCGAAAGCGACATTTGGCTGCTCGGGGCGATTGGGCCGCGGATGGTGTATTCCACCAATCTCGACGCCGCGCGGCGCGCCTGCGACCGGCGGATGGTCACTTTCGCGCACACCGCGCCCGATTGCGCCGAGATCATGTGGAATGAGCAGAACTGGACATTGGTGAGCATGCCGATCTCCAGCGGGCGGGCCGAATGGGACGAGGGCCTGCGCACCGTGCGCCAGTTCAACGACTTGCTGCGGGTGCTGCCGCCGGTGCCCCAGCAGCTGTCGCAGCCTGCGCCCCGCCGCAACGCCGCGCCGAGCCGCCCGCTGGCTGCCGCCGGCCGCGGCGAGGTTGGGGCCCGTGCCGATGCGGTTCGTCGGACGCCGGTCGAGCCGG
The DNA here is from genome assembly GCF_016592155.1 of Mycobacterium heckeshornense. Taxonomy (NCBI): domain Bacteria; kingdom Bacillati; phylum Actinomycetota; class Actinomycetes; order Mycobacteriales; family Mycobacteriaceae; genus Mycobacterium; species Mycobacterium heckeshornense. Next base: position 4,526,181 of record NZ_AP024237.1, on the reverse strand, counting down.
CGCGGCCCGACAAGGGTCGCTCGGCACCCCTCCAGCGCCCGCCCACCGGGCGAAACGGCCAGCAGGCGCCGCACTACCAGCGGTGACGGGCGCCCGGCCCGCGTCGTCGTCTTCGCTACGCTGTCGGTCATGCCCCGTCCTGTCGCCCTGATCACCGGGCCCACGTCGGGGATCGGCGCCGGGTTTGCCCGACGCTATGCCGCCGACGGTTTTGACCTCGTGCTGGTGGCCCGGGACACCGAACGGCTGGCGCAGCTGGCGGGTGAATTGCGCGACGAAGCCGGTTGCGGTGTCGAGGTTTTGCCCGCCGACCTGGCCGACGCCGCCGACCGCGGCAAGGTCGCCGACCGGCTCACCGCCGGGGTGCAGGTGCTGGTCAACAACGCCGGCTTCGGCACGTCCGGCGAATTCTGGACAGCGGATCCCGCCCTGCTGCAAGCCCAGCTGGACGTCAACGTGACCGCGGTGATGCAGCTGACCCGGGCCGCGCTGCCGCCGATGCTCGCCGCCGGTGTCGGCACGGTGATCAATGTGGCCAGTGTTGCCGGTCTGCTCTCCGGCCGCGGCTCGACATATTCGGCTTCGAAGGCGTGGGTGGTGTCGTTCACCGAGGGCCTGGCCGGCGGGCTGAAGGGCACCGGTGTCGGCGTGCATGCGATATGTCCCGGCTATGTGCGCACCGAATTCCACTCGCGGGCCGGGATCGACATGACGTCGCTGCCGTCGTTCATGTGGCTCGACGTCGACGACGTGATCCGGGAAAGCATGGCCGACATCGCCCGCGGAAAGGTGGTCAGCATCCCCGGGGTGCGCTACAAGGCGCTGGTCGCAGGCGTGCGGCTGATGCCGCGAACCCTGGCGCGGGCCGCGGTGAACGCGATGGGCCGGGGCCGTGGCCGCACCTGACGTGGCTGACCGCCAGGAGTTGGCCGAGCTGGTGCGCCGGCTGGCAGTGCGGCGCGGGCGCTTTACCCTGTCGTCGGGAAAGCAGGCCGACTACTACGTCGATTTGCGCCGCGCGACGCTGCATCACCGCGCCGCCGCGCTGATAGGTCGCCTGATGCGCGAGCTCACCGCCGACTGGGACTATGCCGCGGTCGGTGGCCTGACGCTTGGCGCCGACCCGGTCGCGACCGCGATCATGCACGCGCCCGGTCGCCCGGTCGACGCGTTCGTGGTGCGCAAATCGGTGAAACCCCATGGCATGCAACGACTTATCGAGGGAGCCGACGTCTCCGGGGTGCCGGTGCTGGTGGTCGAGGACACCAGCACCACCGGCGCGTCGGCGCTGACGGCGGTGCGCGCGGTGCGCGACGCCGGCGGCGACGTGGTGGGGGTGGCCACCGTGGTCGACCGCGACACCGGTGCCGCCGAAGCCATCCAAGCCGAGGGTCTGCCCTACCGCAGCCTGCTGGGCCTATCGGATCTGGGGCTGCACTAGATTTGTTGCGCGCCGTGCGGGCTTTCACTGCGATGTCGACGACGCTGGCCGTGGTGTGGGCGGCGGGCTGCTCGGGCGCCGGCCGGCCCGACAAGATCTACGGCGCGCAATCCGTGCAGCTCGGGCAGTCGGCGGCAGTGTTGGGCTGGAACATGTCGGTGTCGAACCTGCGTTGGAGCGCCGACTACGTGCTGGTTGACGTCGACGCGGCCCCGAGCGAGCCGGCGGCGCCGCACGCCAAACCCGACGACATCCGCTTCGGGCTCTACGGCGCGCTGGCACACCCGCTGGAAGCCACCGGCATTGGCAGTTGTGACAGCGCGAAAAACATTGTGGTGCAAGCATTGTCGACGCCGATGCCGGATCGGCTAACCGGCACGGTATGCCTGGGGCCGCTGCAGGACCGCAGCGCCGTGCGCGGCGTGTACACCTATTCGCCGCGCGACCGGATCCCGGGCACGGCGGCAGCCTATCCGGCGGCGTTTCCGGTGGGAATGTTGCCGACCAACCAAAACGACACCGGCCTGGTGGTCAAGACGACCAGCGTGTCAGCGTGGCGCGCCGACGGCACCCAGCTCAGTCAGGCCTCGCTCGGTGATCCCGGGGTGTTCGCCGGCAACGGTTACATGCTGCTGGGATTGTCGGTTGACGCGGTGGCGGCCCGCTACCGAGACGACTCGGCGGCGCGCGGCGGGCCGATGATGCTGCTGGTCGCGCCGACGCTGCCCGGCCCGGGGTTGAGCCCGGCGTGTGCCGCCTACGGCGCGTCGGTGTTGATTTTGCCGGAGGCGTCGCTGGACGCGGTCCACGTCAGCCCGTCGTTGTGCACCCAGGGTGAGATCAATGAGGCCGTGTTGTACGCCACGGTGTCCGTGGTGGGCACCCATGCCGCAGTGTGGACGGTGAAATGAGCGAGTCCGGCCCAACCGAGTGGGGCGTATCAGGCGACGGCGTCGGGCCGTGGCAGGGCCCGCTGCCCAGCGACCCGCGCTATGACCCGGTGTTGTTGCGCGAAGGGGATGCTCGCAATGTCGTCGACGCCTACCGGTACTGGACCCGCGAGGCGATCATTGCCGACATCGACAAGCGGCGACATCCGCTGCACATCGCGATCGAAAACTTCGGCCACGATGCCAACATCGGCGCGGTGGTGCGGACCGCCAACGCGTTCGCCGTCGACACCGTGCACATCGTGGGCCGGCGGCGCTGGAATCGCCGGGGCGCCATGGTCACCGACCGGTACCAGCGGCTGCGCCACCACGACACCACCGCCGAGCTACTCGACTTCGCCGCAGCCACCGGGCTGACCGTCGTCGCGATCGACAACGTTCCCGGCGCAGCACGCCTGGAACAGACCCGGCTGCCGCGACACTGCCTGATGGTCTTCGGCCAGGAAGGACCCGGGATCACCGACGAAGCGAAAACGGGCGCGGCGCTGACCGTGTCGATCGCCCAGTTCGGGTCGACGCGCAGCATCAACGTCGCCGTCGCCGCGGGAATCGCGATGCACGCCTGGATCGGCCAGCACGCAGACATCGGCCAGGCGTGGTAAGGCAGTATCTCCAGACATGGAACAGGTGTGGGCAAACCGAGCCGCCAGTGCTGAAGCCGCTGTCACACACCGACACCTCGAACGGCTCTGGGCGCTGCCGGGCACCCAGCTCGGCGTGGTGGCCTGGCCGCCGGCCCGACGCGACAGGTTGTTCGGTCACTGGCACTACTGGTGGCAGGCCCACCTGCTGGACTGCCTGGTCGACGCGCAGCTACGTGATCCAAAATCAGAGCGCCGCAAGAGGATTCGTCGCCAGATCCGCTCGCACCGGCTGCGCAACGTGGGCAGGTGGGTCAACGACTATTACGACGACATGGCCTGGCTGGCGCTGGCGCTGGAGCGGGCCTCCCGGGTGGTCGGCATCGACTGCCACCGCGCGCTGGATAAGCTGACCGACCAGTTCGTCAACGCCTGGGTGCCCGAGGACGGCGGTGGCATCCCGTGGCGCAAACAGGACCAGTTCTTCAACGCCCCCGCCAACGGGCCGGCCGCAATCTTCCTCGCCCGCTATGGGAATCGGCTCAAGCGGGCGCAGCAGATGGCCGACTGGATCGATGCCACGCTGATCGACCCCGAGACGCATCTGGTGTTCGACGGCATCAAGGGCGGTTCCCTGGTGCGCGCCCAATACACCTACTGCCAGGGCGTGGTGCTCGGCCTGGAAACCGAATTGGCCGCGCGCACCGGCGATCCGCGGCATGCGCCGCGGGTGCACCGGCTGGTCGCCGCGGTCAACGAGCACATGGCACCGGGCGGGGTGATCAGCGGTGCCGGCGGCGGAGACGGCGGCCTGTTCGCCGGGATCACCGCCCGCTACCTGGCGCTGGTGGCCACCACGCTGCCGGGGGCCTCCGCCGAGGACGTCGGCGCCCGGGATACCGCGCGCTCGCTGGTGTTGTCCTCGGCGACCTCAGCGTGGGACTACCGTCAGACGGTCGACGGGTTGCCGCTGTTCGGGGCGTTTTGGGATCGCACCGCCGAACTGCCCACAGTGGGTGGCGAGCAGGCGGAATTCGTCGAGGGCGCCGTCACCGGATCGGAAACCGCCGAACGGGATCTCTCGGTACAGCTGTCCGGGTGGATGCTGATGGAGGCCGCCTATAACGTGTCCACTGCCGAATCGTCGGACGAATCGAGGAGCATTCCGTGAACAAAGTCCACCCCGACGCCGTGTCGGCGCTGCAAGGCGTGCTGAAGGATGGCATCACCGTCGCAGCCGGTGGCTTCGGCCTTTGCGGCATTCCGGAGAACTTGATCCGCGCCCTGGTAGACAGCGGCGTCAAGGATCTCACCATCGTCGGAAATAACGCCGGCGTCGACGATTTCGGCATGGGCCTGCTGCTCAAGGGCCGGCAGGTGAAAAAGGTGATCGCCTCCTACGTCGGCGAGAACAAGGAGTTCGAGCGCCAAGTGCTGGCCGGCGAGCTGGACCTCACCCTCACCCCGCAGGGCACGCTGGCGGAGAAGTTACGCGCTGGCGGCGCAGGCATTCCCGGCTTTTATACCCGCACGGGCTACGGCACTGTTCTGGCCGAAGGCAAGGACACCCGGGTTTTCGACGGTACCGAATATGTCCTGGAGGAAAGCATTCGCGCCGATTTGGCCCTCGTCAAAGCCTGGAAGGGCGACGCAGCGGGCAATCTCGTCTATCGCAAGACCGCGCGAAACTTCAACCCGATGATCGCCACTTGCGCTGACGTCACCGTGGCCGAAGTGGAAGAGCTGGTCGGAGTTGGCGAGCTCGATCCCGACCTGGTGCATACCCCCGGCATCTATGTGGATCGCATCATCGAAGGACGCGACTACGAAAAGCGCATCGAGTTCCGCACCACCACCGGTGGTACCGCGCTGAAGAACTACAGCCCCATCCGGGAGTTGATGGCCAGGCGCGCCGCGCAGGAATTGCGCGACGGCTACTACGTGAACCTGGGCATCGGGATTCCGACGCTGGTGGCCAATTTCATTCCGGAGAACATCAACGTGACACTTCAGTCGGAGAATGGCCTACTCGGCATCGGTTCCTACCCGGCCGAAGACGAGGTCGACCCCGACCTCATCAACGCCGGCAAGCAGACCATCACCGCGATTCCCGGGTCGAGCTTTTTTTCCAGCGCTGATTCCTTCGCCATGATCCGCGGTGGTCACATCGACCTGTCAATTCTGGGCGGGCTGGAGGTGGCCGAGAACGGAGACCTGGCCAACTGGATGGTGCCGGGCAAGATGGTCAAGGGGCCCGGCGGTGCGATGGATTTGGTGTCGGGCGTAAAACGGGTGATCGTGGTGATGGATCACACGGCCAAGGACGGCAGCCCAAAGATCCTCAAGCAATGCACGCTGCCGGTCACCGGCAAGGGCGTGGTCGACATGATCATCTCCGACCTGTGCGTCTTCGACGTCGAGCCAGGGCAGGGGCTCACGCTCACCGAACTGCATCCCGGAGTGACAGTCGAGCAGGTGCGCGCCAAGACCGGCTGCGATTTCCGTGTGGCGATCTGATCACTCCGCCAGCGGCACGGGCTCGTCCTTGGGGGCGCGGCGACGGTTCAGATAGGCCCGGGCGGCCGAGATGAAGGCGGGCGTGAGTGACACGAACAAGATGCACAGGATGATCGTTTCCAGGTTCTTGTTGACGAACGGCACGTTGCCCAAAAAGTAGCCCGCCAGCGTCGCACCCGCGCCCCAGGCGACACCGCCGACGATGTCGAAGCCCAGAAACAGCGGGTAGCGCATGTAGGACACACCGGCGACCACCGGGACGAACGTCCGCACGAACGGCGCGAAGCGGGCCAAGATCACCGTCACCGGCCCGTACTTCTCGAAGAATGCATGCGACTCGGTCACATAGTGCTGTTTGAAGAAGCGGGAGTCTTCCTTTTTGAACAATGCCGGCCCGATCCGTCGGCCGATGAAATACCCGGTTTGGTCACCGAGCACCGCCACAATCGCCACACAGGTGGCCAACACCTCGATGCTGACCGGTGGATGCGTGCTGGCCGCGAGCAGGCCACCGGTGAACAACAGCGACTCGCCCGGCAGCAGTGGGAACATCAGCCCGGTCTCGATGAACACGATCAGCAGGATGCCGGGCAGCACCGCGTGGCCGAACACGCCGTGCGCGCCCAACCAGTACATGGGGTCCAGCAGGTCGGGCAGGGCCAGCACGGCGGTGTCCATGACCTCACAACATACCGGGGTCGGCTGGACGGGCTGTTTAACATGCCGGGCTTCTTGGGATACTGAAGGGGCACACGCCCGCGCGTGGACCCCCGCCGAACTCGCCAGGAAGGAAGTTTTATGCCTATCGCAACGCCCGAGGTCTACGCCGAGATGCTGGAGCGTGCCAAGCAGAACTCGTACGCGTTCCCGGCCATCAACTGCACGTCCTCGGAGACCATCAACGCTGCACTCAAAGGTTTTGCCGACGCCGGCAGCGACGGCATCATCCAGTTCTCCACCGGCGGCGCGGAGTTCGGCTCCGGCCTCGGGGTGAAGAATATGGTGACCGGCGCGGTGGCGTTGGCGGAGTTCGCCCACATCGTGGCGGCCAAGTATCCGATCAACGTCGCGCTGCACACCGACCACTGTCCGAAGGACAAGCTGGACGGCTATGTACGCCCGTTGCTGGCCATCTCGCAGGAGCGGATCTCCCAAGGCAAGAATCCGCTGTTCCAGTCGCACATGTGGGATGGTTCGGCGGTCCCGATCGACGAGAATCTCGCGATCGCCCAGGAACTGCTCAAGGAGGCGTCGTCGGCCAAGATCATCCTGGAGGTCGAGATCGGCGTGGTCGGCGGTGAGGAGGACGGCGTCGTCGGAGAAATGAACGAAAAGCTGTACTCCACCCCGGCCGATTTCGAGAAGACGGTGGACGCGCTGGGCACCGGCGAGCACGGCAAGTATCTTCTGGCCGCGACGTTCGGCAACGTGCACGGCGTCTACAAGCCAGGCAACGTCAAGCTGCGGCCCGAGATTCTGGCCGAGGGCCAGAAGGTGGCGGCGGCCAAGCTGGGCCTGCCAGCCGGCGCGAAGCCGTTTGACTTCGTGTTCCACGGCGGCTCGGGCTCGCTGAAGTCGGAGATCGATGAGGCCGTGCGCAACGGCGTGGTGAAGATGAACGTCGACACCGACACCCAGTACGCGTTCACCCGCCCTGTCGCCGGCCACATGTTCACCAACTACGACGGCGTGCTCAAGGTCGACGGCGACGTGGGCCGCAAGAAGGACTACGACCCGCGCAGCTACCTCAAGAAGGCCGAAGCCTCAATGACCGAGAGGGTGATCGAGGCCTGCAACGACCTGCACTGCGCTGGAAAGTCGCTGTCGAGCTAGCCGCTGGACTGGCAGATCTTCCACTGGTTGTCGCGGAACTGCAGGTCGAAGCTGCGGGTTGAGCGGACCTGCGGGTCATACGCCATGAACGCGGTGACGTTGGCCTCGGCATGCTCTCCGTTGACGACGACCTGGTCGATGCTGGCCACCACCGGGTACTGCTTGGCCGCCGCGATCTTCCGGTAGGTCTCCTGCCAGGCCTGCTCGTCATAGTTGACGTAGCCGTCGCGTGCGCTGCCGCAGGTGATGCCGCGCAGCGTCGCCAGGTTGCCGGTTTGCACGGCGACGTCGAAGTTTTGGATGGTGGTGCGGACCTGGTCCTCTTGGGAAACCTTGTGGTGTTTCCCGCGGGTGAGCAGCACGGTGCCAAGGACGGCCACCGCGGCCAGCGCCAAAATGATCAGGATCAGCGCCAGCACCCAGCCCCAGCTGCGTTGGACGGTGGGCCGCAGTTTCGCACCAAGCCGAGGCGGAATCACTTGTGGCGTCGCCGTTTTCGGCGGCAGATTCATCGGGCTTATCGGTTTTGGTTGAGACGGCTCCTGCCGCGTGCGGAAGACCTCGGTGGCCGGCTCCGCGGCGGTTTCGATGACCACCGTCTCCTTGGCGTCGAAACCCGGTGCGGTGAAGCGACGTTCACCGCGTTTGCGTTGCGGCTTGGCGGCCTGGTGCCCGGCCTCCTGATCGGGCTTAGCCATGACGTCGGTGGCGGGCTCGGCATCGCCACCGGCCGTCGGGTAGCTCTGGGTGACCTCGTCGTCGGGTTCGGGCTCGGCCGTCTGCTCGTCGACCGGGCCGGTCTCGGACGCGACCGGATCGGAACCGCCCTCCTTGTCGACGGCGTCCGGCTCGGGTCCGGCCGCGGTCGGCGTGTCGTCCCGGTCGGGCTCTGATGGGGTGGGCATGGGCGCTGCTGTCCTCCGGCTGGTAAGTCAGTATTTGGAGCTTAGCGACCCTGGAACGCATGTGATGTGCCCGACGATAATGCTGCGCCGCACAACGGCACAATGAAACCCGTGACCGCCGGCGATGACGCACGCGAATGATGAGGAGGAGCGGCGCTGATGGCACCGACGCGTGATCTTTTGGGGCCCGATCCGATCCTGCTGCCCGGCGACCGCGACGCCGAGGCCGAGCTGCGCGCCAACCAAAACCCTGCCATCGTCGCGGCCGCGCACCCGGCGGCCTCGGTCGCGTGGGCGGCGCTGGCCGAAGAAGCGTTGGCCGAGGACAAGGCCATCACCGCCTATGCCTTCGCCCGTACCGGCTACCACCGCGGCCTCGATCAGCTGCGTCGCAACGGGTGGAAGGGCTTTGGCCCGGTGCCGTATTCGCACGAACCCAACCGTGGATTCTTGCGCTGTGTGGCCGCGCTGGCGCGGGCCGCCGACGCCATCGGGGAGACCGACGAGTATCAACGCTGCCTGGAGCTGCTCGACGACTGCGATCCCGCTGCGCGCTCGGAGCTCGGTCTGCGATGAGCCGATGGTTTACCGCAAATCATCGACGACGTAGACATCCGGTCCGTTGTATGCGGGCGAATCTGGCCGGTGCATCGAGATTCCGTACATGTCCGCCCGATATCCGCGCTGGAGCATCGCCCGGTAGGCCCGACTGCGATTGAGGTTGACGCCGGCTTCCAGGCGGTGCAGGCCATGCTGTGCGGCCAACGTCTCGCAGGCGCTGAGCAACTGACCGAAAACCCGCTCAGCGTCGGCTCCGGGCCGAACGGCGCCGAATTTGATGTAACAGGTGTCCTCGCCGGCTTCCGTGCCTGCGCCGAGATGGCAGACGGCGAATGCGTCGAGCGCGTCTCCGCTCCCCAGCAGCACGGTGTCGCCGAGTCGTTGCTCGTAGACCGAACGGATCTCGGAGCCAACGTCCAGGCCGTCGTAAATCGCGTCGGTAAGTCCCCGGCAGCAGTCGACGATGGTGTGCCGGTCATCGTCGGTTGCTTCGGCATACCTGGACCATGGGGCGGGCGGCTGCGCAGTCGGTGACTTCGAGAGGACGGCGGTCAGGAAGCGCGGCCAGAAGCCGAACCTCTCATAGAGGTGGATATGGCGTGGACTGTGCGCGAACGTGAACAGCGCGGCGTCTTTCACCCGCCAGCCGTCGAGCAGGTCGACCGTCGCGCCCAACAGGCGCTGCGCCGCTCGCTGATTCCACCACGCCGGTTCTACGGTGAGCGGTCCGAAAAATCCGAAACTGCCCCAGCGGGTCACCAGGTTCGAACCCACCAGCGAGCCGTCCACTTCCGCTGCCAGCGCGGCCGCGGGATCCGTGCGCCAGCGGCTCCGCACGTACTCGCGATCGGCCCAGAAGGTGCCGGGATCAGGCGCGCCGAGAAACGTTCCGAATGCTCGTCGGCAGATCAGGCTGGCGGCCGGCAGGTCCGCTTCCCGCAGCGGGCGAATGACCACATCGCTGGCCATGGGCGCCGCAATTCACCAACTCACCGAGCAGTCGCCGGCTCCGCCAGGCGGCTCCACTTGCACCGTGGCGTGCTCCAACCCCCGCGTCGCCAGCACGGCGCGCGCATCGGCGAGCACCCGGGTCGCGTCGGCGCGGCTGGTCAGGTGCGCGGTCGCCACGTCTTTGCCGGGCACGAGCGTCCACACATGCAGGTCGTGAACCTCGGTCACACCGTCGACGGCGCGCAGCGCCGCACGCAGTTCGTCGACGTCGATGTGGGTCGGCGATGATTCGGACAGGATGCGCAGCGCGCCCGCGGCCAGCGACAGCGCGCGCGGCAGCACCCATAGCGCGACAAAAACGGCGACCACCACGTCGGCGTAGGGCCAGCCCGTCGTCAGGGTGATCACCCCGGCGACGAGCACGCCGAGGCTGCCTACCATGTCGGCGACGACCTCGGTGTAGGCGCCCTTGACGGCCAGGCTGCGCGCGGACTGCGACCGCAGCAGCAGCGCCGCCGCGGTGTTGGTGGCCAGCCCGCCGAGTGCGACGACAGTCAGCGGGACGCCCGGAATGGCCGGGGCGTTGCCGAGCCGCCGGACCGCCTCGACGAGGATGAACGCCGCGATCCCGACCAGCAGTACCGCGTTGACCACCGCCGTGAACACCTCGGTGCGGTGCCAGCCGTAGGTGCGCCGGGGCGAGGGGCTGTTGCGTTGGACCAGCATCAGCGCGCCCAGCCCCAGCACCGCGGCGGCCAGGTCGGTCAGCAGATGCCCGGCGTCGGCCAGCAGCGCAATCGACCCGATGAGCAACGCCGTGCTCAGTTCCACCACGAAGAAGCCCGCGAGGAGCACGGCGGCGCACAGCATCCGCGATATCCGGGCGTCGGCGTTTGTATGCGTGTGGCCGCCACCCATGCCCGCAATATATGCGTGTTAGCGCATATATTGCAAGACGCTCAGAACCAGGCGCTCCAGAATCGGGTCAGCGCGCTGCCCAGGCGTGCCAGCATGGCGGGCACCCCGGACAGCTCGAAACACCAGTCGACGACACCGAAGAACCACTGGTTCAGCGCCGGCGCGAGGAAGAGCAGCAGCACGAACAAGAACCCGAACTGCTTGGCCGGTTCCAGCGCGCGCTGCGTTTCGGGGCTCAGGTGCGGTTCCAGCGCGCCGTAGCCGTCGAGGCCCGGGATCGGCAGCAGGTTGAGCACCACCGCGGTCACTTGAAGAAAACCCAGAAAGGCCACCCCGGCCCACAACACCGGGTGCGCGGGCTCGTAGTACAACCGGACCAGCGCCAACAGCAGCACGGCCAGCACGAGATTGGCGAACGGTCCGGCCAGGCTCACCAGGGTGCGTCGCGCTGGCGTCATAAACGAGGTCCGCACGTAGACGGCCGCGCCCGGCAACCCGATGCCGCCGAGCGCGATGAACAGCATCGGCAGGCCCAGCGACAGCATGGGATGGCTGTAGCGGCGCGGGTCGAGCGTCAGATACCCGCGCACCGCGACGTCACGGTCACCGAAACGCCATGCGGTGACGGCGTGCCCGAACTCATGCAGGCACAGCGATACCAGCCAGCCCGCGATCACGAAGATGAACACCCCGACATAGGCCAGCGCCCGGGTGCTGGCCCCGGCCAGCCACGCCAGCATGCCGCCGCAGGCCGTCAACCCTACCATTGCCAGGAAGATGGGGCTGGGTCGCACCGACTCGTGCAGGCCGCGAACGCTCACCGTTCGAAACTACCGGACCAGCAACCAGCCCCGGGTGTGCCGGTAGAACGTCGAGCGCCGCGCCGGCCGGCCGGCGGGCACGCCGTCGCGGGTAACTACCACGCCGGTGCAGCCCAGCTGCGCAGCCCGCCCGGCCACCCAACGGCGCGGCCAAGCACCGAGCACCCGGGCCCGCAGGCCGGGCAGAACCGCGGTGGGCTCGACCCGCACCCCGGCGACGTCGCCGTCGAAGAGCGTGGTGTCGTCGACGACCGCCTCCCCGTGCAGCGGTCCCTCGGCACCGCGCCACACCGCGCCGCCCACGATCACCGCCCCGGTCTCGTCGCGGATCAGCGGCATCAACCGTGCACGACCCCGCCGCGCCCGCCGTGCGGCCCGACGTCCTGCCCGCAACCCGTAGACCCGGGCGGCCGCGCTGCACCGCCGGGGCACGAAGCCGACCTCGATGTCGAGCCGGTCGGCGCGCAGCAGCCGGGCCAGCACGGCTGCCAAGTCGGCATCCTCACCGACCACCACCAGGCGGCGAAACTTTCCGATCGCGGCATCGATGTCGGCGGGACCGTCGATGCGCACCAAGGGCAGGCCGGTCAACGGGCGCATGACGGGTCGGTCGCCGAACACCAGCACCGCCGTGTTCCAGACGTCCTCGCAAACCACTGGGATAGTGTGGGTCACCGGCTGGACCACAATAGCCAGGAGAAACACCATGCCGGCAATCGTCCTCATCGGCGCCCAGTGGGGCGACGAGGGCAAAGGCAAGGCCACCGATCTGCTCGGCGGGCGCGTGCAGTGGGTGGTGCGCTATCAAGGGGGCAACAACGCCGGGCACACCGTGGTGTTGCCCACCGGCGAAAACTTCGCGCTGCACCTCATTCCCTCCGGCGTGCTGACACCCGGGGTCACCAATGTCATCGGCAACGGGGTGGTGGTCGACCCCGGTGTGCTGCTCGACGAGCTGGCGGGCTTGGAGGCCCGCGGCGTGGACACCTCGCGGCTGCTGATCTCCGCCGACGCCCACCTGCTGATGCCGTATCACGTCGCGATCGACAAGGTCACCGAACGCTACATGGGCAACAAGAAGATCGGCACCACCGGCCGCGGGATCGGCCCGTGCTATCAGGACAAGATCGCCCGCATCGGAATCCGCGTGGCCGATGTCTTCGACCCGGACTTGCTGACCCGCAAGATCGAGGCCGCGCTGGAATTCAAAAACCAGGTGCTGGTCAAGATCTACAACCGCAAGGCGCTCGAGCCCACGCACGTGGTGGACGCGCTGCTGGCGCAGGCCGAGCGTTTCAAGCACCGCATCGCTGATACCCGGCTGCTGCTCAACGCGGCGTTAGAGCGCGGTGAGACGGTGTTGCTGGAAGGATCGCAGGGCACCCTGCTCGACGTCGACCACGGCACGTATCCCTATGTGACGTCGTCGAATCCGACCGCGGGCGGCGCGGCCGTCGGCTCCGGCATCGGTCCGACGCGGATCAGCACCGTGCTGGGCATCCTCAAGGCCTATACCACCCGGGTGGGATCGGGGCCGTTTCCCACCGAGTTGTTCGACGAGAACGGTGAATACCTGTCCAAGACCGGCGGCGAGGTCGGGGTGACGACGGGCCGGCGCCGCCGCTGCGGCTGGTTCGACGCGGTGGTGGCCCGGTATGCCACTAGGGTCAACGGCATCACCGACTATTTTCTGACCAAGCTCGACGTGCTCTCCAGCCTGCAGACCGTGCCGGTGTGCGTCGGCTACCGCATCGACGGCAAACAGACCCGGGATATGCCGATGACCCAGAGCGAACTGGCGCGCGCCGAACCCGTCTACGAGGAGCTGCCCGGCTGGTGGGAGGACATCTCGGCAGCGCGAAAGTTCGACGACCTGCCGGCCAAGGCGCGTGACTATGTCTCCCGACTGGAAGAGCTTGCCGGAGCGCAGGTTTCGTGTATCGGCGTGGGCCCGGGCCGCGATCAGACCATCGTGCGCCGCGACGTGTTGCAGGCGTGCCGATGACCGACCAACCGGAGGCGTTGGACCACGAATACCAGCATCACGGCGGGTTCCCGCGCTATGAGCCCGCAGAGCCAGGCCCGGGTTTCGCCAAGTTCGTCGCCGCCATGCGACGCCTGCAGGACCTGGCCGTGTCGGCGGATCCGGACGGTGACACCTGGGACGAAGCCGCCGAGCGGGCCGAAGAGCTGGTCAAGCTGCTCGACCCGTTCCAGGCGGCGGAAGGGGTCGCCCCCGCGGGACGGGTGCCGTCGCTGCCCGGCATGGGCAGCCTGCTGATGCCGCCGTGGACGATGACGAAGTTCGACGCCGACGGTGTCGAAATGCGCGGCCAATTCAGCCGCTACTACGTCGGCGGCAACATGGCGGTGCACGGTGGGGTGATACCGCTGGTGTTCGACTGGCTGTGCGGGATGGTGGTGCACGCCGCGGGCCGGCCCATCAGCCGGACCGCTTACCTGAAGGTCGACTACCGTAAGGTCACCCCGATCGACACCCCGCTGACCACCCGCGGGCGCATCACCGAAACCGAGGGCCGCAAGGCGTTCATCTCCGGCGAGCTCGTCGACGAAGACGACACCGTGCTGGCCGAGGTGCACGCCTTGATGGTGCGGTTGCTGCCGGGCCAGCCCTGAGGCCGGCCATCTGGGACGCGCGAACCCGGTTACGTCCCAACATCGCCGCTTAGTTCGTCGTTCACTGCCCGGCGTCGAAGTCGAGGGGCACGCTGAGCGGGCCGATGATTCCACCGGAGCACGCTCGCGACTTTGCCGCACTTGCACATGTCGTCATGCGTACATGCATGATACGATGCAATTATGCCTAAGACTGTTCAGATTCGCGACATCGACGACGATGTCTATGCGGCCCTGGTGCGTCGCGCCGGGGAAGAGGGCATCACCGTGCCGGAGTTGCTGCGCCGGGAGGCTGCCCGGTTGGCGGCGCGGCCGTCGGTCGCCGAGTGGCTGGCTCGCACCGGCCGGCGACCCTCGGCGGTATCCACGGCCGAGGTGCTGGCGACGTTGGACGAGTGGCGCGGCCAGTGGCCAGATGCTGGTCGTTGACGCATCGTGCCTGTTCGAGGTCGTCGCTGACACGCCACGGGCGGGTGAGATCGCGGCCCGGCTGGCCGCTGATACCGACCACGTAGCGCCGCACGTCATCGACGTTGAGGTGATGGGCGTGATCCGCGTCCAGCATCTGCGCGGGCGGCTCGACGGCACGGCCGCCCGGCAGGCGGTAGCCGATCTGCGGGATTGGCCCGGCGAACGATTCGGGCACCGCTGGCTGCTGGAGCGGGCGTGGCAACTACGCGACTCGGTACGCGGATGGGACGCGTTCTACGTGGCGTTGGCGGAGGCATTCGATGCGACGCTGCTGACGCTGGACGCGCGGCTTGCGCGCGCCCACGGGCCGAGTTGCCGGATCGAGGTTCTCGATCACTGATCGTGGCGGGCCAATACTGGACTGCGGCGGCCAACCCTACGCCCCGGCCGACGCTTTCGGTGCGGGCAGGTGGACCGCAAACGGTCTTACACCCGGGCCCAGGCGCTGATCAGCGCGGGCATCACCACGATGGCCCCGCTGGCGGTGACTTCCTCGTGTAGCCGCTCGGCAAGCCTGTCCGGGTGGGCGAGTCCGTCGTCGACGACGCCAAGTTGCTGTGCTGCCGGCAACAGCGAACGCCAGGTCTCGGCCACGAAGGCCACCGTGTCGGGGTCGTCGCCGGTGCCCACCGGTGCGCCCAGGGTGAGCCGGGGCGCACCCAGCCCGGCACGCCGGAACAGGGTATGCAGCGTGGTGCCGAAGGCCGGGTCGAGGCCCATGCCGGTGAACGTCGCGGCGATACCGTCTCGGGCCGCCCGCCAGTGCGGCAGATCCGGGACACTGGTTGCCGCCGTCGTGTCGAATTCCGAAAACGCGATCAGCCCGCCGGGTCGCACCAGCGTCGCAAGCTGGCGCAACGCCCCGACGGGGTCGGGCAGGTGCATGAGAATCAACCGCCCGATCACCGCGTCGACGGGCTCGTCGAGGGCGATTTCGGCGATCGCACTGCGCTGGAATCGCACATTCGACAGCCCCTCTTCTGCCGCACGGCTGCGGGCGAGCTCGACGATGTCGGCGGCATCCACGCCCAGCACCGTGCCGGTCGAGCCCACCAGCCGCGCGGCCACGAACGACACATCACCGGGTCCGCAGCCCACGTCGAGCACCCGCATCCCGGGTTGCAGGCCGGCCCGTCGCAGGGCCGCCGCGGTGTAGTCGTCGTAGAGCCGGGCCTGCAGGAGCAGTCGGCGAACTTCGGCGTCGGCATGACCCAGAAGGTAGCCGATACTCGATTGCGTCATGCAATTCACTATGTCAGAGTGGCTTGCATGATGCAATGGACTGGGCCTGCGCAGGACGCGAGGGTCAACTGGCGCGCGTGGCGCCCGGCCCGGGCGCGAGCTCGACATCGTGCGGCCCTAGCTGCGCTGCGCAGGTGGCACACGTCAGCTGCGGGGTGAGACGGCCCCCGCAGTGGCGGTGCAAGACGAGCAGCGGCGGACCGTCCGGCGCCAGGTAACGATCACCCCACAACAGCAGCGACATCAACACCGGCCACAGGTCGAGACCCTGCTGGGTGAGGCGGTACTCGTAGCGAGCCGGCCGTTGCTGGTAGAGGCGGCGCTCGAGCACACCGGCCTCGGTCAGCCGCGACAGCCGATCACTGAGCACGTTGTGCGCGACGCCCAGCCGGGCGCGGAAATCGTCGAACCGGCGCACACCGCGCAGGGCGTCGCGAACGATCAGCAGTGTCCAGCGGTCGCCGATAAGTTCCAGGCTGCGGGCGATGGAGCAGACCTGGTGCTGGTAACTGCGTGGCAGCATACGACCATATTAGTTGCGTCACAAAAGTGACACCGGGCCGTCGTCGTAGCCAACGGCCCTATCCTGAGCAGGATGTTGCAGCAAGGGGCGAGTTCGTGGCCGAGGATCTGACCGGCGAACCTCACCAGGCGCACGACGCTCATGGACAACATGAGCGGGAGGCCAATCGCGGAAACGAAACCGACGCGTCCCACGCCGACAGCCCGCGCCGCAAGGTGATGCTATTGGGGGCCGGTGAGCTCAGCCGGGAACTGGCCATCGCCGTCCAGCGTCTCGGTGCCGACGTCATCGCCGTCGAGCGATATGCGGACACGCCGGCACACCGGATAGCCGACCAGTCGCTGGTGGTCGACATGACCGACGCCGAGGAGTTGACGGGAGCGATCGGGCGGCTCCGGCCGAATCTCGTGGTGACCCTCACCGACGCGGTGGCCGCCGATGCGCTGGCCGCGGCGGGCGAGACCGGTGTGACCGAAGTGCTCCCCAGCGCCCGCGGCGTGCGGTTGTCCACCGATGGCGAGGGACTGCGGCGACTGGCAGCCGACGAACTGGGACTGCCCACCGCGCCATTCTGGTTCGCCGGCTCGCTCGACGAACTCAAGGCCGTGGCCGCACATGCCGGCTATCCGCTGCTGGTCAAGCCGGTCAGTGTGGTCGGCCGTCAGGCCAGCTCGGTGGTGTCCGGGCCCGACGACGTCGAACCGGCCTGGCGGCGTGCAGCGGCAACCGGCGGGCGCGTGAGCCACCCCCGGGTGCTGGCCGAGACGCTGGTCGAGGTGGACTACCACGTCACCCTGCTCACGGTGTGCACCGACGGTCCGAACGGGCCGGTGTTGGAGTTCTGCGCGCCGATCGGTCACGGCGAAGTCGCCGGCGAGGTATTGGAATCCTGGCAGCCGCAACAGATGAGCGACGCCGCGCTGGATGCCGGCAAGTCAATCGCCGCACGGATTGTCAAGGCGCTCGGCGGGCGCGGAGTCTTCGGCGTGGAACTGATGGCCCGCGGCGACGAGGTCTACTTCTGCGACGTCACTGCGCGGCCCCGCGAGAGCGCTCTGGTGACGCTGCGCACCCAACGGCTTTCCGCATTCGAACTGCAGGCCCGCGCGATCCTCGGTCTGGCGATCGACACGATCATGATCTCGCCGGGTGCGGCGGCGGTGCTGTATGCCGGTGCCGGGGCGCACCAGGCCAGGCCCGATCCCGGCGTCCTGGCCGACGCGCTGCGGGTGCCCGAAAGCGACGTCCGGGTTTTCGCTCACCACGAGCCGCAAACGCCGCGCAGGCTCGGTGTGGCACTGGCCACCGCGGCTGACGTGTCGGTCGCGCGTGACCGTGCCCGGCAGGTGTCGGCGGCGCTGCGCCGGCTGTGGCCGCCGGCGAATTCGCCGGGGTCAGGCTGAATATGCGAGACTCACGCAAGTGAGCTACGCAGGAGATATCACGTGCCAGCAGGCCTGGAAGCTGCTCAGTGATCATCCCGAGGCGGTGCTGGTCGATGTGCGCACCGACGCCGAATGGCGGTTTGTCGGGGTGCCCGACCTGTCCAGCCTCGGCCGCGAGGTTGTCTACCTCGAGTGGAATCGTGTCGACGGGACGCGCAACGAGAACTTCGTCGCCGAACTGCTGGAGCGGGTCCCGCCCCGGCAGGACCGGCCGGTGATCTTCCTGTGCCGCTCGGGCAACCGTTCGATTGGTGCGGCCGAGGCCGCGACCGCGGCGGGCATCACACCGGCATACAACGTGCTCGACGGGTTTGAGGGTCATCTCGACGCCGCGGGTCATCGCGGCGGCTCGGGCTGGCGGGCGATCGGTTTGCCCTGGAAGCAGTCATGACCGACCAGCGCTCGATCCGCACACCAGCGCCGCTGCCCGAGGGTGTCGGGCCGGCCACCCTCGGGGTGCGCGGCGGGATCATGCGGTCGCGGTTCGACGAGACCGCCGAGGCCATGTATTTGACCTCGGGCTATGTCTATGAGTCTGCGGCCGCCGCGGAGCAGGCGTTTGCCGGCAGGATCGACCGCTACGTGTATTCGCGCTACGGCAACCCCACGATCAGCATGCTCGAGGAGCGGTTGCGCCTGATCGAGGGAGCGCCGGCGGCGTTCGCCACCGCCAGTGGCATGGCCGCGGTGTTCGTGTCGCTGGGCGCGCTGCTGGGCGCCGGTGACCGGCTGGTGGCCGCGCGCAGCCTGTTCGGCTCGTGTTTTGTGGTGTGCGACGAGATCCTGCCCCGGTGGGGAATCCGGACCGTCTTCGTCGACGGCGACGACCTATCCCAGTGGGAGCGGGCGCTGTCCGAGCCCACGCAAGCAGTGTTCTTCGAGACACCGTCCAACCCGATGCAGTCGCTGGTAGATATCGCCGCGGTCACCGAATTAGCGCATGCTGCTGGCGCGAAAGTGGTCCTGGACAACGTTTTTGCCACTCCACTGCTGCAGCAGGGCTTTCCTCTCGGTGTCGATGTGGTGGTCTACTCGGGTACCAAGCACCTCGACGGACAGGGCCGGGTGCTGGGCGGGGCCATCCTCGGCGACAAGGAGTACATCGACGGCCCGGTGCAGAAGCTGATGCGGCACACCGGCCCGGCTATCAGCGCCTTCAATGCCTGGATTTTGCTCAAAGGCCTTGAGACACTTGCTATTCGGGTCGAGCATGCCAATGCCTCAGCGCAGCGGGTGGCCGAATTCCTCGAAAGCCATCCTGCGGTTAGCTGGGTGCGTTATCCCTACCTGGCGTCGCATCCGCAGCACGACCTGGCTAAGCGGCAGATGTCGGGCGGCGGCACCGTCGTCACCTTCGCGCTCGACGCGCCGGAGCCGGCGGCCAAGCGGCGGGCTTTCGAGGTACTCGACAAGCTGCGGCTGATCGACATCTCCAACAACCTCGGCGACGCGAAATCGCTTATCACCCACCCGGCGACGACCACTCACCGCGCGATGGGCCCCGAGGGCCGGGCCGCTATCGGGCTGGGCGACAACGTGGTGCGCATCTCCGTCGGGCTGGAAGACACCGACGACCTGATCGCCGACCTGGACCAAGCCCTGCGCTGAAATACCGGGTTCGCCGCGACCGGCGCCGGGTGACCCGAACTGCCCTTCGCCCAACGACGCCAATGAGATAACGATTCTGTACGCGGATCGGACTCGCCCGGTAAATACCGGGGATCGCGCCGTGGGCAAATTATGGTCTTTTCGTGTACCGTCGAACGGTCCTGAAGCTCCCACTGCTATTGGCAGGAGGCGCTGCACTGGCTCGAGCACCTCGCGCTACTGCGGAACCGCCCCGCGCGTCTGGTGAGTCACTGCGGTGGTCGGCGGACCGCGCCCACCGGTGGTATCAAGCTCAAGGCTGGCTTGTCGGTGCGAACTACATCACCTCCAATGCGATTAACCAGCTGGAGATGTTCCAGCCCGGCACCTACGACCCCCGGCGCATCGACACCGAATTGTCCTGGGCGCGGTTTCACGGGCTCAATACGGTGCGGGTGTTCTTGCACGATCTGCTGTGGGCCCAGGATCACCGGGGCTTCCAAGTCCGTCTCGCGCAGTTTGTCGCAATTGCGGCACGCCACCACATCAAACCGCTGTTCGTGCTGTTCGATTCCTGTTGGGACCCGTTGCCGAAGCTGGGCCGGCAGCGTGCACCGCGACCGGGGGTGCACAACTCCGGCTGGGTGCAAAGCCCGGGCGCGGAACGCCTCGACGACCGCCGCTACATCCGCACGCTGTACGACTATGTCACCGGCGTGGTGAGCCAATTCCGCAACGACGACCGGGTTTTGGGTTGGGATTTGTGGAATGAGCCAGACAATCCCGCGCGGGTCTACAGCTCGGTCGAAAGGAAAGACAAGCAGCAGCTTGTCGCCGACTTGCTTCCCCAGGTGTTCCAGTGGGCACGTTCGGTCAACCCTAGCCAACCGCTCACCAGCGGCGTTTGGGACGGCGAGTGGGCAGATCCCGCACGCCGCAGCACAATTGCCGCAATCCAACTTGATAACGCCGACGTGATCACATTCCACTGTTATGGCGAGCCGGGAAATTTCGAAAGCCGCATCAACGAGCTAACCCCACTGGGCAGGCCCATCCTGTGCACCGAATACATGGCACGCTCGCTCGGCAGCACCATTCAGGGCGTGCTGCCAATTGCGAAGCGCTACAACGTCGGTGCACTCAATTGGGGCTTGGTTGCCGGCAAGACCCAGACTTATTTGCCCTGGGACTCCTGGGATCACCCGTATTCAACGATTCCCAACCCGTGGTTTCATGACCTGCTGCGTCCCGACGGACGGCCATTCCAGGACAACGAGATTCAAACGATTCGGGCGCTGAGCGTCGGTGCGCCGTCGTGACCGCACCAGGCAGGGCTAGCCGGCTGCCTCTTTCTCGGCTTGCTCGGCGGCCGCCAACGCGCCCTGCTCTTGCTCGCCGAGCCTGCTCATCGCCAGCCTGGCATAGATCATCTGGCTGGTGATGGCCATTTGACTGCGGCCGCGGCCCAGGAACGTGACCGCCCAGTGGATCAAAGTGGTAAAGCGGTTCTTGAACCCGACCAGATAGACCAGGTGCAGCACCAGCCAGGCCAGCCAGGCGATGAAGCCGCCGAATTCCAGCTTGCCGACCCGTGCGACCGCGCTGAACCTGGAGACCGTGGCCATGCTGCCCTTGTCAAAGTAGGTGAACGGCGCGCGATGTGCGGGATCGTCACGGTCCTTCAGCGCGCGCTTGATGCACTTCGCCGCATACTTTGCCCCTTGGATCGCGCCTTGCGCCATCCCGGGCACACCGGGTACGGCCATCAGGTCACCGACGACGAAGACATTCGGGTGTCCCTCGACGGTGAGATCGGGTTGTACGAGAACTCGTCCGGCGCGGTCGATTTCGGTTCCGTCGGATTGCTCGGCCAGGATCTTGCCCAGTGGGCTGGCCTGGACGCCGGCCGCCCACACCTTGCACGCGCACTGGATGCGCCGCTGACTGCCGTCCTTGTCTTGGACGGTGATGCCGTAATAGTCGACGGCGGTCACCATCGCATTCAGCTGGATTTCGACGTCCATCTTCTCCAGCCGGCGTTGGGCCTTCAGCCCCAGCTTCTCGCCCATCGCGGGCAACACCGCCGGTGCCGCGTCCAGCAAGACGACCCGGCAATCACTCGGCTTGATGGAACGAAACGCCCCCGCCAGCGTGCGCTCGGCCAGCTCGACAATCTGCCCGGCGACCTCAACACCGGTCGGTCCCGCGCCAACCACCACGAAGGTCAACCGGCGCTGCCGTTCGACGGGGTCGGTGCTGACCTCGGCGGCCTCGAACGCACCCAGGATCCGGCCGCGCAGCTCCAAGGCGTCGTCGATGGTTTTCATGCCGGGTGCGTAAGTGGCGAAATGGTCGTTGCCGAAGTAGGACTGCTGGGCGCCGGCGGCGACGATGAGGCTGTCGAACCGCGTCACGGTGCGCATGGTCATCAGGCGCGACGTCACCGTCTGCGCGGTGAGGTCGATGGCTTCCACCTCGCCCAGCAGCACCCGGACGTTTTTCTGTTTGCGCAGGATCAGCCGTGTGGTCGGGGCGATTTCGCCCTCGGACAAAATCCCGGTAGCCACCTGATAGAGCAGCGGCTGAAACAGGTGGCTGGTGGTCTTCGAGACCACGACGACGTCGACGTCGGCCCGCTTCAGCGCCTTGGCCGCGGTGAGCCCACCGAACCCGGAGCCGATGATGACCACACGGTGCCGGCCGGCGGGCCCACTCACAGCTCTGCCTTCCGCGGCTCCGGCGGACCGGCGGGCTCAGCTGCCGTCGGACCCGTCGACGATGGCTGCGGTTTGTGTTGAGCCGCAGGGCTTTCCACGTCCAGACGCATTCCCGATCCGCTGGGCACCTGGCGCCCGTCACTGACCCGGCTCCACGGGCGCAGGCTGGCCTCGGCCATCTCCAGGGCCTTGTCGGTGAACACCCGATACCCCAGATGTGGCTTATAGCCGTGGATTTCGGCGATATCGAGGCTGCGCATGAACGATAGGATCTGTCGACTGAAGACCTGCCCGGGAACCAGGACCGGGAATCCCGGCGGATAGGGGGTGACGAAGGTGGCCGAGACCACCGGCCGGTCAGCCTCCATCTTTTCCTCGACTTCGTCGGCGCTGAGGTACTCGCACAAGCTGTCGTCGTAGCCGAGGTAGAACGCCCGGCGCAGGTCACCATCCGGTGTGGACCCAGTGTCCTCGCCGTTCTTTTCCAGGAAGCATGCGTGGAACCCGCTGAAATCGGGTAGCGGCGCCGACGGAGTCGTCAACCGCAGGACCGCGCGCTCGTGGTGCGCGCGATCGGTCAAGCTCATGTCGGCGATCCGATCGTCGAGTTCCTGCGCGATCTTGACCAAAATCTCCACCAGGTAGGCGACCGAGCTGCGGGTGGTGCCGATGTTGGTCATGAACAGCACGGTGTTGCGGGAGGTTTTGTTGATCTGCACCCCGTAACGATCCATCAGCTCGGTGCGTTTGAAGGTATCCCCGTCGATGCCGGTGGGCCCGATATACAAGGTGATGCGGCTCGGGTCCAGGACGAATTCGTCCTGCTCCCAAGCGGTGGCCATGTTGCGCAGCCCGGTGCGCAACGGTTGGTCCAGGCCTGACGGACGAAACTGGTCGGGAATCATTTCCGCCGTCGACAGGCAATGCATGTAGCGGCTCAGCAGCGGGTGCTTGTCGATCGCGTCGCGCAGCTGCATCGCGTTCTCGACCTGCTTTTGCACCAGCTCCATGCCTTCCAGGTCGGCTTGTCGGCGGCCGATGTCCAGCGAAGCCAGGACTTGGTAGTTCGGTGAAGTGGAGGTGTGCGCCATGTACGCCTCGTGGAAGGTCTCCTGCACCTTCTGGTCGAAGTCCTGGTCGAACACGTGGATCATCGAGCCTTGCCGCAGCGACGTCAGCGTCTTGTGGGTGGACTGGGTGGCATAGACCCGGACCCGGGCGCGGGCCGGATCGGGCATCAGGCGGGTATTCAGCAGCGTTTCGTCGTCGGCACCGGCGATCTGCTCGGCGAAGTCGCGGTAAGTCTGCCGATACTGCGGCGAGCGCAGCCGCTCGCGGATCACCCGTGCTGCGTGCATCGCCGTGCGCCTGCGATAAACGTGGTGGAACCTGGCGAAGGCGAACCATGCTTCGTCCCAAAGGAATACCAGATCCGGCTTGATTGCCAGACATTCCTCCATCACCCGCTCGACGTCGTAGACGATTCCGTCGAAGGTGCAGTTGGTCAGGCACAACAGCTTGACCCGTTCCAGCTTGCCGGTCGCGCGCAGCGCCAGCAGCCGAGACTTGATCTCGCGCAGCGGCACCCCGCCGTACATCGAATACTGGTTCAGCGGATAGGCATCCAGGTAGGTGACTTGAGCGCCGGCCATCATCAGCCCGTAGTGATGGGACTGGTGGCAGTTACGGTCGATCAGCACGATGTCGCCGGGCGCGACCAGCGCCTGCTCGACGACCTTGTTGGCCGTCGAGGTGCCGTTGGTGACGAAGTAGGTCTGCCGTGCACCAAATGTCTTGGCCGCCAGCTGTTGTGCGTCTCGCAGCGGTCCGGTCGGCTCCAGCAACGAGTCCAAGCCGCCGCAGGTTGCCGAGGTCTCCGCCAAGAACAAATCCAGCCCGTAGAACTGCACCATGTCGGCGATCCAGTGCGAGTTGACGATCGACTTGCCCTGCGAGATCGGCAGCGCGTGAAACACCCCGGTCGGCCGGTGGCTGTATTCGCGCAAGGCGCTGAAGAATGGTGTGCGGTACCGGGCCGCGACCCCCTCCAGCAGCGACAGGTGCCGGTCCAGTGTGCCTTCCCCGGCGTGGAATACCCGCCGGAAATGGTGGCCGAGCCGGGCGGCGACGTCCTCCACCTCGAGTTCGGTGATCAGATACAGGTCGATTTCCGGTCGGGTTTCGCGCAGCACTTTGGCCAAGATCTCGGCTCGTTCTTCCGGCGAGTGATCGGCGAGGTCCTCGGCGACGTGGGCGTCGCAGAAGTGCTCCAAGGCCGACAGGTCCCGTCGCGAGCGATGCGAGAATCGCCGGGTGATCGCGCACGCCTGCACGTTGGAGTTGAGCCGGGCCGCGATCACCGCTTCGTCACCGCTGCCGACCACCACGATCTCGTAGATGAACGCGTCGTCGGGTCGGCGCCAGCTGCGAATCTCGTTGGCAAGTGCGTGTTCTTGGGCCTCGTTCATCGTCGCTACGACCAGCAGCTCGAAATACGGCCGGGTTGGCCGGTGGTGGCCCAGCACTTCGGCAATCACCGGGGCCGCAGTCAGCGCCTCGTTTTCGCCCTCCAGCGGTGATCCCAGCGTTCCGGTGCGGTAGGACTCGGTGACCAATGCGCGGTTGATTTTGGCGACCGTTCTGCCGAACTTGTCGAAAGCACCGGTGGCAAAGAGACGGTGCGTCTGGTTGAACACATGAATGCCCGGGAACGCCCAGTAGCGTTCGAACGGCCGTAGCTGCGCGAGTAGCCGCTCCACCAGCTGCATGCACGGCGCGGGATCGCGTCCGCGGGCCGCGGCGGTCGACAGCCGTTCGCTGGCTTCCTCGAGCCGGCACCAGGCGTCTGCGCGGAACTGCCACGCGGTGTTGTAGGCATGCGGGTTCACGTCTGTCATGTCAAGCCTCCACCCCGCTTCGTCGTTATGCCCCGAGGCTATGCCGTCGCCGCATGTCAGGGAGGCTTTTCGGCGAGCGTTAACCGACCGGTCAGTCCGTGTGGTCGCGGATGCCCATCGCCGACTGTGCGCGCTGCTCGTAGGCCTGCCGGGCCTGCGGGTCGAAGTCGAGGAAGATGCGGTCGATTCCCGTGCGCTTGCTCAGCCAACGACGAGCACGCGGACCCAGCATGGAGGTCGACGCGGCGATGAATCGTGCCGAACCAGGCACGGACACATGGGTTTTGGGCTTATCGAGGACCTTGACGATCGCCGCGGCGATTTTCTCGGGCTGCACCGGTTTGCTCGCCCCGGAGGTTTTGGTGCCGGAGATCAACTCGGTGTTGGTAAACGGTGGCATCACCACCGTCACATCGACGCCATGCGGGGCGACCTCGTCGGCCAGCGCGGTGGACAGCCCGACCACGGCGAACTTGGTGCCCGCGTAGACCACCTGGCCCGGCACGGCGACCATGCCGGCCATCGACGCGATGTTGACGATGTGTCCCCTGCGGCGTTTGACCATCTCCGGCAGCACCAGCTGGCAGCCGGTGAGCACGCCGTAGAAGTTGACCTCGACGGCGGAGCGAATCGCCTGCTGCGACTGCTGCATGAACGGGCCGACCGGCATCACTCCGGCATTGTTGATCAGCACGTCGATCCGCCCCCCACCGTCGGCGCGGGCCTTGTCGAGAAACGCCGCGAACGATTCGCGGTCGGTGACGTCGAGCGGGTGACCCGACACCGACCCCGGTCCGCTCAGGTCGGTGACCGCCTGGTTGAGGACATCGACGTCGCGGTCGCCGATCACCACCCGAGCACCGCGTGCCAGCAGCGCCTTGGCGGTGGCGTAGCCGATGCCGCGGGCCGCGCCGGTGATGACGACGGTGTTGGCCCTGATGTTGTCCATGACGACGGACTTTACAGCCGTCAAATTCGGGGCCGTCGACCCTTACCCGGTGGGTGAGTCCTCGTCCTGCTCGGCGGCGTCGTAGGCGATGTCGAGCCGCTGTTCGGGCCGGCGTGTTTCGGTGCGCAGCGCTTGGCTGTAGTAGGCCTTGTCGGCCTCGATCAGCGGCGGCTGCACGATGCTGCGGGGCCACAAGCGGTTGGTGCGCACGACGTCGAATTCGATCGCGTAGACCAGCACCGTCGCCTGCAGCGCCAGCCACGCCAGCAGCCCGAGCACCGCACCGAAGAATCCGGCCACCGCCTGGGCGTGGCGCAGCTGGTGGGTGACGATGTCGCCGGCCGCGGTGAGCAGCAGCTGCCAGCCCACGGCGCTGATCAGCGCGCCGGGAATCATGGCGCGGGTGTCCACCTGTTTGGCCGCCGCGACCCGGAACAGCGCCAGGAAAAACCCTGTTCCCAATGCGCTGCCCACCACGAAGCTGACCGTCCGCGCGGGCCAGCCGCCGAAGCCCCAGGACGCCGCTTTGATGGCCGCCGCGCTTGAGGCGCCGGTGACCACGACGATCAACCCCAGCATCAACAGCGTCGCGACCGTGCGCAGGTATCGGTGCGGAAAGCCGGGCCAGTCGACCTTGGGGACCGCCCACAGTGTGTTGAGGGTGTTCTGCAGGGAGTAGGCAAAACCGCGCGCACCGTACAGGGAGCCCAGTATCCCGATGGTCAGCGTGAGGGTATTCCCGAAGTGGGTGACGCCCAGCTGCTGGTGAATCTGCCCGCCGACGATCGGAAACTCGGCGAATGCCGAATTCACCAGGTGCTCTTGCAGTTTCGGGTGTGACCGCAATACCACACCGACGATCGCGGTCAGCGCCAGCAGCAGTGGAAACGCCGCCACGAAGCCGTAGTAGGCCAACAGCGAAACGTGGTAGCCGGCCTGGTCGTCGCTGAATTTCTTGACCACGGCGATCGGAAACCCGGCCACCGGATGCCGCTGCTGCCAGCCATCGAAGGCACGAGCGGCACGCTCTATGGGGTTCATCGTGTACCAGCCACCTTCTGCTACCGTCGCGGACCAGACACAGCCCAGAGTTTTGCTCACTGTGAACGTAATCCATCCCGGCGGTCGGATTTGCGTCCGGTTAGTCTTTGTTGGTGCCCAATAGCCTGCACGTGACGCCGCAATGCGCGCCGACCGACGCGCGCCGCGTCGACGAACTGCGGCTGCTGGAAGCCGAGGCGGTGCACATCATCCGCGAGGTGGTCGCCGAACTGGAGCGCCCAGTGCTGCTGTTTTCCGCCGGCAAAGACTCGATTGTGTTACTTCGGTTGGCGGAAAAAGCTTTTCGTCCGCTGCCGCTGCCCTTTCCGGTGATGCACGTCGACACCGGTCACAACTTTCCCGAGGTGATCGAGTTCCGCGACCGGCGGGTCAGCGGCCACGGGCACAAGCTGATCGTCGCCTCGGTGCAGGAATCCATTGACAGCGGGCGCGTGCCCGACCCCGGGCCCGGAGCCTCGCGCAACCGGGCGCAGACCCGCACACTGCTCGATGCGCTGGACGCCGGCGGTTTCGACGCGGCGTTCGGCGGCGCCCGCCGCGACGAGGAACGTGCCCGCGCCAAGGAACGGATTTTGAGCTTCCGCGACGAGTTCGGTCAGTGGGATCCCCGTGCACAACGCCCGGAGCCGTGGTCGCTGTACAACGGCCGAATCAAAAAGGGCGAGCAGGTGCGGGTGTTCCCGCTCAGCAACTGGACCGAATTGGACGTGTGGCGCTACATCCAGCTGGAAAACCTTGAGCTGCCGTCGATCTACTTCGCACACCAACGCGAGGTCTTCGAACGCGACGGCATTCTGCTGGCGGTCTCGGACTATGCCAGACCCGCTGACGGCGAGCGTGCCTCGGTGGAGTGGGTGCGCTACCGCACCGTGGGGGATCTGACCATCACCGGGGCGGTACGCTCGCACGCCACCGACATCGCGGGCGTCATCGCCGAGATCTCCGCGGCGACGGTATCCGAGCGCGGCGAAACCCGCGCCGACGATCGCACGTCTGCCGCTGCGATGGAGGACCGCAAGCGGGAGGGCTATTTCTGATGGTCAGCGCGGAAAAAACGTTGCTGCCCAAAGGCATCACGCGCCAATTGCTGCGCATTGCCACCGCGGGTTCGGTGGACGACGGCAAGAGCACGTTGATCGGCCGGCTGCTGCACGACACCGACAGCCTGCCACTGGACCACCTGGCGGCGGTCACCGGCGAAGACGGCATCGCTGATCTGGCGGCTCTCTCCGACGGGTTGCGCGCCGAACGCGAGCAGGGCATCACGATCGACGTCGCCTACCGATTCTTTTCCACCCAATCCCGCAGCTACATCCTGGCCGACACGCCCGGCCATGAGCGCTACACCCGCAACATGTTCACCGGCGCATCCAACGCACATGTGGCGATCCTGCTGGTCGACGCGCGCGCCGGAGTGCTGCGCCAGACCCGCCGACATGCCTGGATCGCAAAGCTGTTGGGTATCAAGCATCTCGTCGCGACAGTGAACAAGATCGACCTCATCGAGTTCGACCGGGTCCGATTCGAAGCGGTGGAGGACCAGCTGCGGCAGATGGCGGCGCGTCTTGGCGGCGTGCAGATCACGGTGATCCCGATCGCAGCCAAACATGGCGACAACGTGGTGCATCGCTCCGAGCGCACGCCGTGGTACTCCGGGCCGACCCTGTTGGAATACCTGGAAGGCGTCGAGTTGGCGGCGCCGCAAGCCGAGGCGTCGCGGTTGCGGCTGCCGGTGCAATGGGTATCACGGCCCACCGCCGAGATCCGCCGCCGCTACACCGGGCGGCTCGCAGCGGGTACGCTCAGCGTCGGCGACCCGGTGGTGTCACTGCCCGCGGGCACCGGTTCGACGGTGACGGTATTGGACGTCCTCGATGATGACCGCACGACAGCCGTTGCGCCGCTGTCGGTCTCGGTCGAGCTGGCCGACGACATCGATGTGGGCCGCGGCGACATGCTCGTCAGCGGGGCCGACGACGCGGTTAGGCCGGTGCTGGCCCGCGAGCTCGACGCGACGGTGTGCTGGTTCGTCGACACTCCGCTGCGGGCAGGCGATCGGCTAGCCCTTAAACAGACCACCAAGACCGTGCGGGCAACCGTTCAGGAGCTGCATTCGCGGGTAGATCCTGAAACGCTCGACGAGCTGGACAACCCGGTTGAGTTGGCGCTCAACGACATCGGCACCGTGACCTTGCGGACCAGCTCGGTCGTCGTCGCCGATGCCTACGCCGACAACCGCGATACCGGCGCGTTCATCTTGATCGACGAGTCCACCAACGACACCGTCGGTGCCGGCACCATCCTCGAGGCGCGGGAGGTTAAGCCGGGCGCGCATCCACGCACCGATATCCGCTGGCATCCCTCATCGCTGGACCGCGGCTACCGGTGGCAGGCCACCGGGCAGCCAGGTGCGACGATCTGGTTCACCGGCCTGCCGGCCTCCGGCAAGTCGACGATCGCGGTGGCGGTGGAGCGCGCGCTCGTCGAATCTGGGCGGGTGGCCTATCTGCTCGACGGCGACAACCTGCGCCACGGCTTGTCCGACGACTTGGGTTTCTCGCCCGGCGACCGCGCTGAAAATATCAGGCGGGTAGGGCATCTGACCCGTCTTCTCGCTGATGCGGGCGTGGTGGCGCTGGCGTCGCTGGTGTCGCCCCTGAAGTCGGACCGCGAGATCGCCCGCGCGCTCAACGACGCTGCGAAACTGCCCTTCATCGAGGTCTACGTCGCCACGCCGCTGGCCGAATGCGAAAAGCGTGACCCCAAAGGCCTGTACGCGCGCGCTCGCAGCGGCCAGCTTGCCGGTCTGACCGGTGTGGACGCGCCCTACGAGCCACCCGATCGTCCGGATCTGGTGCTCGACACCACCGACGCCGACATCGAGCAACTGGCCGCGCAGGTCATCGATCTGCTCAACGAGCGAAGCCCGCGCTTGCCTCGCTGATCTGGGGTGCGCCGAGGTGATGGTCAGATGGCTTCTGCGCCGCGCTCACCAGTTCGCACCCGCACCACCGTGTCGACGGCGGTCACCCAGATCTTCCCGTCACCGATCTTGCCGGTGTGGGC
Organism: Mycobacterium heckeshornense; assembly: GCF_016592155.1. Classification (NCBI taxonomy): domain Bacteria; kingdom Bacillati; phylum Actinomycetota; class Actinomycetes; order Mycobacteriales; family Mycobacteriaceae; genus Mycobacterium; species Mycobacterium heckeshornense. The sequence goes on along the minus strand of NZ_AP024237.1, from coordinate 4,496,107 downwards.
CGCTTTGATGATCCCGTCGACCACACGGTCCACCGATTCCTCATGTACCAACACGTCGACCTTCATCCTGGGAATGAAGTCGACATGATATTCGGCACCCCGGTAGATCTCGGTGTGACCTTTTTGCCGACCGTAGCCGCGCACCTCGGTGACGGTCAGGCCAAGCACACCCGCGCGTTCAACGGCGGCTTTGATGTCGTCGATCGTAAAGGGCTTGACGATCGCGGTGACCAGCTTCATCGCGGCGTCAGCTCTCCGCTGGTTCGGCATGTTTCGCCGCGCCGTGCCTTGTTGGCGTTCCGGCGATAACAGTCTCGTCGAGACGGCCGGTAACGATGGTTTCGTCGGGGTAGGCCTCTTCTTGATGCACGCCAATGTCGCCGAGCTCCAAGGTCTCGTCGTCTGCGCGCAGCTTCATGAACAAGCCGAGGATGCGCAGGATCGCGAAGGTGATGAAGGCGTCCCACGCGATGATGGTGAGCGCGGCGCCAAGCTGAATCAGGATTTGTTGGGGGTGGTGGCCCCACAGCCAGCCCGCTGCGGTGACGTCGGCGACATCTTTGCCGTTACCGAGATAAAAAACGATGTGGGGGTCGGCCAGCACGCCGACCAGCAATCCACCGGTCAGGCCGGCCACGCCGTGGGTGTGCACGACACCGAGCGTGTCGTCGACCTTCTTGAAGGGCCGGGTGCGGCCCAGCCAGTTCCAGGACATCCACACCACCGAGGACGCCACCACGCCGATGACCATGGCGCCGAAGCTGGTGACGAAGCCGGCGGCGGGGGTGATCGCCACCAACCCGGCGATCATTCCGTTGATCGCGCCCAGGAACGTGGGTTTGCGGTCGCGGCTGGCAAAGATGTCCCAGATCACCCACGTCAGCAGGGCCACCGCAGTGGTCAGGTTGGTGTTGAGCACGGCCAGCGAGGCATTGGTTCCGGCGAAGTACGGGTCGCCGCCGTTGAACCCGTTCCAGCCCAGCCAGAGGATGCCGGCCCCCACCGCGGCCATCGGCAGGTTGTTGGGCACTGCGCGTTGGCGGTCGCGGGCCAGCCGGGGCCCGATCACCGCGGCGGCGACAAAGCCGCTGGTGCCGGCGGCCAGGTGGATCACGTAGCCGCCCGAAAAGTCCAGCGCCCCAGTGGTCCACGCTTTGACTGCCCCGGCATGTGGCTGCGCCCAAAAGCCGCCGCCCCACATCAGGAAGGCATTGACCGAATAGGCACACGTCGACCACAGCGGAACGAATATCAGCCACACCTTAAAGTTCATCCGGCCGACCACACTGCCCAGGAACAGCAGCGGGGTGATGGCAGCGAACACGAACTGGAAGTAGGCCAGGGTGGTCTCGGAGAACCGGAACTTCGGCATCCCGCTGTCGAGCAGTGGGATGGATGCCTGATGCTGATTGTCGGCACCCAGGATGGACCGCGGCTTGCCCACCGCGGACTGCAAGATTCCCGGGCCGAGCTTGAGGGGCTGGCCGAAGCCCATTTTGAATCCCCACAGCACCCACACCACCAACACGAGCGAAAATCCGGTGAACGCCATCAGCATTGTGTTGACCGCCCACTTCTTTTGGACGAGAGCCCCGTACAGCACCGCAATGCCGGGGATACTCATCAACCCGACCAGGGTCGCGGCCACCAACTGCCAAGCGTTATCGCCCGAGTTGATCCAATCTGGATAAGGGTTCATCGGCCGTACCCTCCCGGTCAGCTGCCGTACGGGCTCCAGCGAACGGTCAAACTATCGCACCGGGGGGTTTCTGCCGGATAACGGATTATTAAATCTGAATTTCCGCCGCGCCTGCTGGTGCGTCAGCGCGGAAATGCAACTGCGGCCCGGTCACTTGGCCGTCGACGCGGTGCGTGACGGGCCTACGGCCGAATGCCCGCGACCCGGCACTGCGCCTGAACTGCCAGCGCGTGCGCGTCTTGCCGGGCGCCGGCAGTGCGGCACCAGTCGTGCGCGGCCGCACCGCATTGATGCTCGATCCCCCCACCCATCGAGCTTGGAAATGCGACTGTCACGCAGCCATCGCCGGAGCCGTCAAATCCCGGTGAGCGACCACCGAGGGCCCACCAGAGCGCAACCGCTGCAACGGCACTCGCGATGACACCGAGCACTATCGACGCGGCGCGGCGTTCGCCGGACGTAAGCGGGTCACTCGGTGGCGTCTTGCCGGTGTTGGCCGTCGAAGGCTCCTTTTCGGCGAGCTCGATGCGTCCACAATAACCGCTAGAAGCAACGCCGAAGCTGCCGCGCTCATCACTTGTTCTGCGCAAGCGACGCCATCAACGTCGCGGCAAAGGTCTCCAGACGTTTCCTCGGATAGGCCTCAGGATGGCGAAGGGCAAGGCGTCCCAGCATCTCGGCGAACGACAGCAGGGTGTGGGCGAGCAGGTGCGGATCGACGCCGGCCAGTTGCGGCATGAGCGTGGTCCCGGTGCGCGCCAGGTCTTCGGCTTGGGCCAGGATCGCCGAACGGGTGCGACGCAGCGAGTCGCGGTAGGCGCGAGGGGCGCTGTCGGGCGCGGTCAGGATCAGCCGCCAGCGCGTCGGGTTGGCCAGCACGGCTTGCAGAAACGCCGTGATGGACGCGGCGTAGGCGCCGGCCGGTCCCGGTGTTGTCAGGTCGGTGGGCATGGCCGCGGCAACCTGGGCAATTCCGCGCTGGTGCTCGCGGGCCAGGAGCTCTGCCACCAGCTCCGCTTTCGTCCGGAAAACGGTGTACACCACGGGCTTCGCGATGCCAGCCGCGGCGGCGACGGTTTCCATGGCGAGCTCGTGCAGTTCGCAGCCGGCCAGCACGTCCAGCGCCGCGTCCAATAGCTGAGCCCGGCGTGCCTCGCGTGATAGCCGCGGTGCGTATTTGCGGCGCGGTCGCTCGTGCGTCGCCACGGCTGCAATTTTACGGCCCCGTTGTATTGGGGGTCCCGGTAATGCTACGGTCGCGTTCTATTGCACCGAAGGGGATACCGCGATGGTCCAGGGATCCACGCAGCGTGCGCTGACCGACCCGCGGTCGGTGGGTGCCCCCACGGCGCGGCTGATCCACCGTGTCAGCCGGGCCGACTCGGCCGAAAGAGCCGCTGAAATCCGTTCTGTCGCGACGAATTTAACGCTTAGGGAGAGGCCAACATGACCGTCAGCCGGCTGGCCCTGGCGATGGCGGTCGCGGGACTCGTCGCGACCGGCTGCTCGAGTACCGCAAGCTCGAGCAGTCCGGCCAGCGCGGCCGGCATCACCACCCAATGGTTTGCGGCCACCGCGGGCAAATTCCTGGTGCAAGGCGCGATCCTGCAGAAATACAACGAGGTCGGGGCGTCGAACAGCCCGCTAGGGTCGCCGATCAGCAATGAGCAAGCGGGCCCCGGCGGGGGCCGTTACACCAAATTCGAAGGCGGCGGAATCTACTGGACGCCGCAAACCGGCGCACACATCGTGATGGGCGCCATCCGCGACACCTGGAAACACGACTACGGCGGCCCAGGGGGGCCGCTGGGCTACCCGACCCGCGACCAGCAGGACATCCCCGGTGGCTGGCGGCAGACTTTCCAGCACGGCACCATCACCTACACCAACGGCAAAACGCACGTCCAACCGCAGCCCTAGTTGCCGGCCGCGCGTTATCCAAAGGGCGCAGGGCCGTTCATGTGATCGCCGAGTAGGCCAGCCTGGATGGCGGGGCACCAACTCCGGGTACGACGATCGGCGCCGCCGGCCTCATCCCACCCGAGCCGGTGGCTGAGTTGGCCCGCACGGCCAAGCTGCACCCGCTGATTCATCCGGGCGACGTCACGCCCACGCCCTCACGCGGGTTGGCCCATTTCGTGCGTTGCGGGGACATGACGTGTCGCTTCCCCGGTTTGTGATCGCCCCGCGCTGCGCGGTGATATCGACCATACGATCACCTACACCGAGGTGGACCCACACCTGCATCGAAGCTGAAATGCCTTTGCCGCCTTAACCGTTTGCTCAAAACGTCTGGGGCTGGCACGACAAACAGCTACCCGACGGCACGGTGATCTGGACGGCTCCAGCACCGATCGTTGCCGTGATCGCGGCGTGACGATGCCTAAAGCGGCGACGCACCCGCGCCCAAAACCGCGCCAACGCCGCGAAACAGCCCGGTCGGGTCCGCCCCACCGGGCGACGACGAACCGCCACCGTTCCGACACGGATCAGCCTCTCGGGTCAACCCCCAGCGCGTTGAGCACATGGCGCGTTTGTAGGCGGATGTACTCGTCGAGGCTGTAGATCGGCCCGAAATGCCAATGCTTCAACGCCCATCCGTGGGCGAGCAACATGATGTCGAACACCACCAGGTCGACGTCGGCGTCGCGGAATACGCCTTCGGCGATTCCGGCCTCGATCGCAGAGCGCAGCGGCGCGGCGGTGGCGATTTCGAACTCCTTGATCCGGGCGCGCCCGGCCGCGTCGAGGGTGCGGCTCTCGCGGTAGGTCAGCACCACCGCATCCAGGTTCTCGTCGACGATCTCGATGTAGCGCCGGATGCCGGCCGCCAACTGCTCGACGGGGTTCTCGCCGGCGGCTTGCATGGCCGGGGCGAGCTGGTCGCGGAATGCCTCCTGGATGCGCACAATCGTCGCCAGCAGCAGATCCTCCTTGCCGCCGAAATACTTGTAGATCAAGCCGACGCTGACGTTGGCTTCGCTGGCCAGATCCTGCATGGACATCTGGTGAAACCCGGTCTTGCTCATGACCTTGACCGCGGCGTCGAGCACCTGTCGGCGCCGCGAGTTCGTCCGGGCCGCGCGCACGGCCTCCTCGACTGGAAGGTCCGCGTAATCGCCGAAATGAACTGTCATCACAGACCGAGGTCTTTGGCGATGATGGTCTTCATGATTTCGGTGGTCCCACCGTAGATGGTTTGAATGCGGGCGTCGACGAAGGCCCGTGACACCGGGTATTCGCGCATGTAGCCGTAGCCACCGTGCAGTTGCAGGCAACGGTCAGCGGTGCGCACCTGCAGCTCGGTCGTCCACCATTTCAGCCGGGCTGCCCGAGCGGCGGTGAGCCCACCGTGCAGATGCTCTGCGATGCAGTCGTCGAGATACGTTCGCGCAATGTCGATTTCGGTGGACAACTCGGCGAGTACGAACTGGGTGCTCTGCAAACTTGCGATCGGGGCGCCGAACGCCTGCCGTTGGCGGACATAGTCCAGGGTTTCGGCCAGTACACCTTCCGCAGCGCCGACCGCACCCACCGCCAGCGAGAGTCGTTCCTGCGGGAGGTTGTTCATCAACTGATAAAAGCCCATGCCCTCTTCTTCGAGAAGGTTGTCGACGGGTACCCGCATGTCGGTGAAGGTCAGCTCGCTGGTGTCCTGGGCGTGCAGGCCGATCTTCTCCAGATTGCGGCCGCGGTCAAACCCCGGTGTTTCGGCGTCGACCACCAGCAGCGACAGCCCCTTGTGCCGGTCCGGCCCGGTGCGCACGGCGACGACGAACAGGTCACCGGTTTGCCCGTTGGAGATAAAGGTTTTCGCGCCATTGACGACATAGTGGTCGCCGTCGCGCACCGCCGTGGTGCGAATCCCGGCCAGATCGCTGCCGGCGCCGGGCTCGGTCATCGCGATGCCGAGCACCGTCTCGCCGGTCACCACACCGGGCAGCCAGCGGCGCTTCTGTGCCTCGGTCGTCAAATCGACGAGGTAGGGCAGCACAATATCGTTTTGCAGCGAGAACGCGACCGCCTCAGCCGCCGCACCGGCCCGTTGGAGCTCCTCGATCAGGATCGCGTGGTAGCGAAAGTCGTCGACTCCTGGTCCGCCGAACTCCTCAGGCACCGGGAAGCCCAACAGCCCCAGTTTCCCGGCCTCGGTGAACAGCGATCGGTCCCAGCATCCGGCGCGTTCCCAGTCCTCGTGTGCCGGTAGGACGGTCTGCCGCACGAAATCGCGGACCAGTTCCCGGAACTGCTGGTGCTCGGACGTGTAGGTCAGCGCGCTCATCGGAAGGCATCCAGACCGGTGAGCGCCTGGCCCAGCACCAGCTGGTGCATCTCGGCTGTGCCCTCATAGGTCAGCACCGATTCCAGGTTGACCATGTGCCGGATCACTGGGTATTCCAGTGATATCCCATTGCCGCCCAGAATAGTTCGAGCGGTGCGGCAGATCTCGATAGCCTCCCGGGTGTTGTTGAGTTTGCCGAAACTGACCTGTTCGGGCCGCAGCCCGACACTGTCTTTGAGCCGACCCAGATGCAGCGCCAGCAGCTGACCCTTGTGCAGTTCGACCGCCATGTCGACGAGTTTGGCCTGTGTCAGCTGGAATCCGGCGATCGGACGGCCGAACTGGGTGCGCTGGATGGCGTAGTCCAGTGCGGCCTGCCACGCCGACCGCGCCGCGCCCATCGCTCCCCAGATGATTCCATAGCGTGCCTCCGACAGGCAGGCCAGCGGTCCACGCAGGCCGATCGCCTTGGGCAGCAAGGCATCCTGAGGTACCCGCACGTCGTCGAGCACCAATTCGCTGGTGATCGACGCCCGCAGCGAGAGCTTGTGGTGGATCGTGTTGGCGGTAAAGCCCGGCGCATCGGTGGGAACGATGAAGCCGCGGATGCCGTCGTCGGTGATCGCCCACACGATCGCAACGTCGGCGACTGAGCCGTTGGTGATCCACGTCTTGCGGCCGTTGAGCACCCAGTCCGAACCATTCCGTCGCGCACGGGTTTTCATCGCCGCCGGGTCCGACCCTACGTCGGGTTCGGTCAACCCAAAACAGCCGAGCAGTTCGCCGGCCGCCATGCCGGGCAGCCATTGCTGCTTCTGCTCCTCGGAGCCGTAGTTCCAGATCGCGAACATCGCCAGCGAGCCCTGCACCGACACCAGCGACCGGATTCCCGAGTCGGCGGCCTCGAGCTCCAGGCAGGCCAATCCGTAGTGCACCGCTGACGCCCCGCCGCAGCCGTAGCCCTTCAAATGCATGCCGAGTAAACCCAGCTCGCCGAAGCCTTTGGCGAGTGCGCGCACCGGCAGGTCACCGATCTCGAACCACTCGGCGACGTTGGGAGCGACATGCTCGGCGCAGAATTCGCGCACCGTGTCGCGCACTGCGAGCTCGTCGCTGGACAGCGACGCATCCAGGTTGAGCGGATCGGCCGGGTTGAAGCTGGTCATCCGGCCATGGTAAGGCCGCCGCTGACGCTGATCACCTGGCCGGTGATGAACGACGCGCAATCCGAAGCGAAGAACAGCACCGGCGCCGCGACCTCCTCGGGTCGTGCCAACCGCCGGAACGGAATCGCCTTGATCAGAGCGGCTCTCAGCTTCTCGGGCATTGCCGCGAACAGCGGGGTGTCGGTCGGGCCGGGGCACACGCAGTTGACCGTGATCCGGTGGCGGGCCATCTCCCTCGCAAGCGACTTGGTGAACGCGATGACACCGCCCTTGGCGCCGGCATAGATGGTTTCGCCGGCGCTGCCAACCCGGCCGGCGTCGCTGGCCAGGTTGATCACCCGCCCGCCGCCGCCCGCCTCGATCATGCCGGGCAGGAACGCGCTGCAGACGTGCACCGGTCCGAGGTAGTTGATCGCCACCACCCTTTCGGTGAATTCTGTTGTGGCATCGAGAAACTCGTGACTGCGATCCCAGCCCGCGGCGTTGACGACGACGTTGGGCACCCCAACCTCGGCGTGGGCCCGATCCCGCAATGTGTCCACTTGCGCTCGGTCGGCCACGTCGACCGGCAGCGCGGTGATCAACCCGGGCTGCTCTTTGGCGGTGGCCTGCGCGGCCGCCTCGTCGATGTCGGCGGCAACGACCCGGTGGCCTTGAGAAGCGAAACCCAGCGCGATCGCCTTGCCGATCCCGGAACCGGCGCCGGTCACCAGCGCGAGCTTGTCCGTCATACGTACCCGGGTGAATCGGTATTCATTGCCGACGAACTTACATTCATCGTGCGGCTGCGATCAAGGTGGCAGGTACTGTCACGGCATGGTGCGTGCCGGCTGGCAGGGTGTCGACGTGGTGTGTGTGTCGGTGTTCTGCGCGCCCGGACGCCGGCGCGCGGCGGTCGCGGCGACGTGGCGCCGCTGTGACGCGTCGAGGGAGCGAGATGGTGCGAACTGACAACGACAGCTGGGACCCGGCCACCAGCGTCGGCGCCACCGCAACGATGGTGGCGACTGCCCGGGCGGTGGCCACCAAGCGCGGCCTGATCAGTGATCCGTTCGCCGAACCGTTGGTGCGGGCCGTCGGCGTCGACTTTTTTTATCCGGCTGGCCGCCGGCGAGCTTGACATGGTCGACCTCGGCGACGATTTCGTGTTCGGGACGATGACCGATCTGTTCGCGGTGCGCACCCGGTTCTTCGACGGCTTCTGCGCCGACGCCGCAATCGCGGGCATCCGCCAACTGGTGATCCTGGCGTCGGGCCTCGATGCCCGCCCGTACCGGCTGTGGTGGCCGCCCGGCACCACGGTCTACGAACTCGATCAGCCCGACGTGATCGAGTTCAAGACCCGGGACCCTGCGCTCTCTTGGCGCCGCCCCGACGGCGAAACGCCGCGCGGTCGGCGTCGATCTGCGGCGGGGCTGGCCCGCGGCGCTGCGCCGGGTCGGCTTCGACGCCAACCAACCCAGCGCCTGGATCGCCGAAGGCCTGCTCATCGGATTCTTGCCGCCGGACGCGCAGAATCGGTTGCTGGACAACGTCACCGCGCTCAGCGCGGCCGGTAGCCGGTTCGCCGCCGATCACGGCCCGAGCCACCTGCAGGCCCGCCACGAGCCCGCCCTGGCCGCGCGGTGGCGAGAACACGGCCTGGACATCGACATGAGTGAGCTGACCTTCCCCGGCGAGCACGACCACGTCGCCGCATACCTGGCGGCGCACGGCTGGGAGACGGTCGACACCCCGCTGGCGGATGTATGCGTCGCCACCGGCCTGCCCGGGCTTCGGCGCGGCGCGCGGGCCGACGCGCCGGTGTCAAGCCTTTACGTCACCGCAGTGTTCGGCGGGCAAGCCCGGAATGCGGTCGGCCGATAGGCGTTAAACGGTTCAATGATGTCTGCACCGCGCGCGACCAGCCAGTTGCGTTTCGTCTCGGCCGACCAGGACGACCCGCTGGCCCAACCGCTCTTGACCGAGTTGGCCGCCGAATACGCGCAACGGTACGGCGGCACGCCGCAGACCCATCTGAGCTGGCTGCGGGTGCCGGCTGCCGAGCTGGCACCGCCCGACGGCGGGCTGGTAATCGGTGTGCTCGACGGGGCCCCGGTCACCGGTGGGGCATTTCGGCGCTACGACGCCCACACCGCGGAATTCAAGCGGATCTGGACCGACCGAGCGCACCGCCGCCGTGGTTACGCCGCGGCGCTGCTGGCCGAATTGGAGGCGCAGACCGCGGCGCGCGGATATCGGCGGGTGTACCTGATCACCGGCAACCGCCAGCCTGAGGCCGAGGCGCTCTACCGCGCCGCCGGCTATACCCGCCTCGACGAGCCGCTACCGTCCTGGGGGCCGTTTCATCCGATCGCGTTCGAGAAGTGGCTGCGCTGAGCGACCGGCTACCCCGGGGCGTCGCGCTCGACGGCTAGGGCCGGCATCCGCAAGCACGGGCGGGCGGCGCCGGCCGCCAACGGCTGCCGGGAAGTAGGCGTGACCGGATTGTCACCCGCGGGCCAGTGCGGCGGCCTGCTCGGTGGCTTCCCGGATCGGGCCGCGCCACAGCTCACCGTGCCCCGGTGCCAGGAGCTCGGTCTCCAGCAGCGCCAGTGCGGCCAGGCTGCGGACGCAGTCGGCTGGGTTGTGGCTGAACACCGCCGGCAGCATTTGCGGACCGCTGCGGCGGCACAGCGGGTGCCCGGTGACCAGGGCGTCGCCGCTGGCCAGCACCCCGTCGACCACGTACGAGCAGTGCCCGCTGGTGTGCCCCGGGGTGGGGATGGCCATCGGGTGGCCGGGCAGCTGGGCGGCGATGTCGGTGGTCAACGGTTGCACGGTCGGGATACCGTCGCGGATCAGGCCGCCGTTGCGCACCACGTGCGCGGCCCACATCGCCCAGCGGGGCCGCCACACCCGCAAGGCGACATCGACCGGCGAGGCTTGTTGCAGGTACTCGCGTTTGGCGTGTCCCACTTCATCAGCGTGGCAATACACCGGGGTGCCATGCTGTTTGGCGAACCAGATTGCCGTGCCCAGGTGGTCGACGTGGGCGTGCGTCAGCAAGATCGCCCGCACGTCGCGCGGCTCGTGGCCGAGTTGGCGCAGCGAGGCCAGCACGTCGCCGCGGTCGCCGGGATAGCCCGAGTCGATCAGCATGACGCCGGTGTCGTCGCGGACGACCAGCCAGTTGACCGCTTCCCCCTGCACAAGGTGCACCGCCTCGGTGACGGCGTGGAGCACCGGTGCCATGTCCGCGAGCTTAGCCAGCAGGCGCAGCGGCTGACCCGAAGGCAGGGGAGTAGAAAAGACGGGTGGCTGAACTCAAACTCGGTTACAAGGCGTCAGCGGAACAATTCGGGCCGCGAGAGCTCGTTGAGCTCGGGGTCGCCGCCGAAGCGCACGGTATGGACAGCGCCACGGTCAGCGACCACTTCCAGCCATGGCGGCACAAGGGCGGGCACGCCCCGTTCTCGCTGTCGTGGATGACCGCGGTCGGCGAGCGCACCGAGCGCATCCAGCTGGGCACCTCGGTGCTCACCCCGACATTCCGGTACAATCCCGCCGTCGTCGCCCAGGCGTTCGCCACCATGGCCTGCCTGTATCCGGGCCGGGTTTTCCTCGGGGTGGGTACCGGGGAGGCGCTGAACGAGATCGCCACCGGCTACGAGGGCGCCTGGCCGCAGTTCAAGGAGCGGTTCGCCCGGCTGCGCGAAGCGGTGCGGCTGATGCGCGAGCTGTGGCGCGGTGACCGGGTCGACTTCGACGGCGACTACTACCACCTCAAGGGCGCGTCGATCTACGACGTTCCCGAGGGCGGGGTGCCGATCTACATCGCCGCGGGTGGCCCGGCGGTGGCCAAATACGCCGGCCGCGCCGGCGACGGATTCATCTGCACCTCCGGCAAAGGCGAGGAGTTGTACCGGGACAAGTTGATCCCGGCCGTGCGGGAGGGCGCCGGGGCGGCCGATCGTAACCTCGACGACATCGACAAGATGATCGAGATCAAGATCTCCTACGATCCCGATCCCGAGCTGGCGCTGGAGAACACCCGGTTCTGGGCGCCGCTGTCGCTGACCGCCGAGCAAAAACACAGCATCGACGACCCGATCGAGATGGAGAAGGCGGCCGACGCGTTGCCGATCGACCAGGTCGCCAAGCGCTGGATCGTCGCTTCGGATCCTGACGAAGCGGTTGAAAAGGTCCGGGCCTACCTCGACTACGGCCTCAACCACCTGGTGTTCCATGCGCCGGGTCACGATCAGCGGCGTTTCCTGCGGCTGTTCGAAAAAGATCTCGCGCCGAGGCTGCGGCGGCTGGCCTGAGCGGGCATGCCCAGCATCTACATCGCCGCGCCGGAGGGCGACACCGGCAAGTCGACGATCGCACTGGGGATACTGCACCGACTGACCGCGACGGCGCCCAAAGTCGGGGTGTTCCGGCCGATTACGCGCCTCGGCGAAGATCGCGACTACATTCTCGAGCTGTTGCTGGCGCACGCCAGCGCCGGCTTGCCGTATGAGCGCTGTGTCGGCGTGACCTACCAGCAACTACACGCCGACCGTGACGCCGCGATCGCCGACATCGTCGAGCGTTACCACGCCATGGCTGATCAGTGCGACGCGGTGGTGATCGTCGGCAGCGACTACACCGACGTCACCAGCCCCGCGGAGTTGTCCGTCAACGCGCGTATCGCGGTCAACCTCGGCGCGCCGGTGCTGCTGGTGGTGCGGGCCAAGGGCCGCAGCGCCGACGACGTCTCGCATGTGGTCGAGGTGTGCCTCGCCGAGCTGGCCGAGCAGCGTGCCCACCCGGTGGCGGTGGTGGCCAACCGCTGTGAACCCGCGCAGCTTCAGGCCATCCAGGAAAGGTTGAGCAAGACGCCGGCCGGGTCAACCCCGCGGGCCTATGTGCTGCCCGACGAGCCGCTGCTGGTGGCACCCACGGTTGCCGATCTGCAGCGCGCTGTGAACGGACGTCTGCTCAGCGGTGACCCCGCGCTGATGGGGCGCGAAGTGATGGGTGTGGTAGTCGCCGGGATGATCGCCGAGCATGTGCTGGAACGACTTTCCGACAGCGCCGCAGTGATCACCCCCGGCGACCGCTCTGACGTCGTGCTGGCTGTCGCCAGCGCCCATGCCGCCGAGGGCTTTCCGTCACTGTCGTGCATCATCCTCAACGGCGGGTTTGGGCTGCATCCCTCGATCGCGGCGTTGGTGGCCGGACTTCGGCTTCGGCTGCCGCTGATCGCCACTGAGCTCGGCACTTTCGACACGGCCAGCGCGGTGGCGTCGGCACGCGGCAGGGTCACAATCGGCTCACAGCGCAAGATCGACACTGCGCTGCAGCTGATGGAGCGCCACGTCGATATCTCGGATCTATTGGCGCAGCTGGCTATTCCGATACCAACGGTAACAACGCCACAGATGTTCACCTATCGGCTGCGCGAACGGGCCCGCGCGGACCGCAAGCACATAGTGCTGCCCGAAGGCGACGACGATCGCATCCTCAAAGCCGCCGGGCGGGTGCTACAGCGCGGCATCGCCAACCTGACCATTCTCGGCGACGAGAGCCGAATCCGTTCCCGGGCAGCTGAACTCGGCGTCGATATCGACGACACCGCGGTGGTCGATCCCCACGCCAGCGAGTTGTGCGACCACTTCGCCACCCAGTACGCGGAGCTTCGCAAGGATAGAGGCGTTACCGTCGAGCACGCCCGCGAGATCATGCACGACGTGTCGTATTTCGGCACCATGCTTGTCCACAACGGTCATGTCGACGGCATGGTGTCAGGTGCCGCGCACACCACCGCGCACACCGTGCGGCCGGCCTTCGAGATCATCCGGACTGCGCCGGGCGTGTCCACCGTGTCCAGCATCTTCTTGATGTGCCTACCGGATCGCGTGCTGGTATACGGGGACTGTGCGATCGTGCCGGATCCGACACCCGAGCAGCTTGCCGACATTGCGATCAGCTCCGCACGCACCGCCGGGCAGTTCGGCATCGAACCGCGGGTCGCCATGCTGTCGTATTCCACTGGCGAATCCGGCACCGGCGCCGACGTTGACAAAGTCAGGGCCGCAACGCAATTGGTGCGAAGCCGGGTGCCCGATCTGCTGGTCGAGGGGCCGATCCAGTACGACGCCGCGGTGGACCCGTCGGTGGCGGCAGCCAAGATGCGCGAGTCGCAGGTCGCGGGCCGTGCGACCGTGTTGATCTTTCCCGACCTCAACACGGGCAACAACACCTACAAGGCCGTGCAGCGCAGCGCCGGTGCCATCGCGATCGGTCCGGTGCTGCAGGGGCTGAACAAACCGGTCAACGACCTGTCCCGCGGTGCGCTGATCGAGGACATCGTCAACACCGTGGCCATCACCGCGATCCAGGCGCAACAAACACATGGCTGAGCCTGTAGTGCTGGTGATCAACGCCGGCTCGTCTTCGCTGAAATACCAACTGTTGGAGCCTGTTTCAGGAAGATCCCGAGAGGGTGGCATCGTCGAGCAGATCGGGGAGCCCTCGTCGCCGGTCGCCGACCATGACGCGGCGCTGCGTTGCGTGTTCGACCGGTTCGCAGAGTCCGGGATCGACCTGAAGACCTGCGGCCTGGCCGCAGTCGGCCACCGGGTGGTGCACGGCGGCACGAGGTTTTATCGTCCCACCGTCGTCGACGACGAGCTGGTGGCCAGGCTCACGGAGTTGGCGCCGTTGGCGCCGCTACACAACCCGCCCGCGATGCAGGGGATCGAGGTCGCGCGCAGGATGCTGCCCGGGGTGCCGCATGTGGCCGTGTTCGACACCGCGTTCTTTCACGACCTGCCCGTCGCCGCCGCGACGTATGCCATTGACCAAAAGCTCGCCGAGAAATGGCAGATCCGGCGCTACGGGTTCCATGGAATGTCACACCAATACGTCAGCGAGCAGGCCGCTGCCTTCTTGGGTAAGCCGTTAACTGCCCTGAATCAGATTGTGCTGCATCTGGGTAACGGTTCCTCGGCATCGGCAATTGCCGGTGGTCGGCCGGTCGACACGTCGATGGGGTTGACTCCGATGGAGGGTCTGGTGATGGGCACCCGCAGCGGTGACATCGACCCCGGCATCGTCAGCTATCTGTGGCGAACGGCGAGCATGGAAGTCGGTGAGATCGAGTCGATGCTCAACCACCGCTCCGGCGTGCTCGGAATCGCCGGCGAACGCGACTTTCGCCGATTGCGTAAAATGATCGAATCCGGCGATACCGCAGCACAGTTGGCCTACGACGTGTTCATCCACCGGTTGCGCAAGTACATCGGCGCCTACCTCGCGGTGCTGGGGCACACCGATGTGGTGAGCTTTACCGCCGGCATCGGTGAAAACGCCGCGGCGGTGCGCCGCGACGCGCTGAGCGGGATGGCGGGCCTCGGCATCAAGCTCGATGAGCGCCGCAACACCACCGCGGGCACCGGCGCGCGCCGAATTTCCGCGGACGACTCGCCGGTCACGGTGCTGGTAGTCCCCACCAACGAAGAGCTGGCCATCGCCCGCGACTGCCTAATCGCAATCGAGACAAGGGCACACGATGGGTGAGCCGTCAGCTGACGAACGGATCGGGACGCGATTCGGGCGCTACCGGATACGGGCGATAGTCGGCCAGACCGGTGTGGGCCGTCTCTACGACGCCCTCGACACGGCGGACGACCACCCGGTCGCGCTTACCCTGTTGCCTCCCGCCGTGGACCGCCAGCGGTTCGCCGCCGAGATGCCCATCGTCGCCCGGCTGGCTGAACCCCATGTCCTACAGATCCGGGATTGGGGTGAGGTCGGCGGCGTGTGCTACGTCGCCGCACCGTTGATTGCGGGCCAGACGCTGTGGTCGCTGCTGGCGACGTTCGGGCCGGTGAACCCCGAGCGGGCGGTGGCGATGATCGAGCAGGTCGCCGCGGCCCTGGATGCGGCGCGCGGTCATCGTCTGATCCATCGCGATGTCAGGCCGGAGAACATCCTGGTCACCGACGATGCCGCCTACCTGCTCGGCTTCGGCGTCGCCGACCCGGAGCTGAGCGCACCGCGCCCCACCGCGGGCACCTATGCCTACACGGCGCCCGAGCGATTCGACAACCAGCGGCCCAGCAGCCGCGCAGACGTGTATTCGCTTGCCTGCGTGCTGAGCGAGCTGCTCACCGGAGAGCGGCCATTCCCGGCTGCGGCCACCGTGGGCCAGGTCATCAAGGCGCATCTGACCGCGGCACCGCCGAAGCCGAGTCGCATACGGCCACAAGCTATTTCACCACGCTTCGACGCGGTGATCGCGCGCGGGATGGCGAAGGATCCACGGCACAGGTTCGCTACCGCCGGCGACCTTGTGCGTGCCGCCCGCGATGCGCTTTCGGCGCAAACCCTTGGCGACCAGCCCACCATGGTGGGCCGGGCCAGTGACCTCGCCGCGATGGTCGCGCGACGGCGCCCGCCGGACCGTCCCGCTGAGCAGCAGCCCGACCTGGATTCCTACCCGGAGTCCTACGCCGACTCCTACCCCGACTTCTACGCCGATTCCTACCCGGATGAGTACACCGCGCCGGCCTGGCGGCGCTCGAAGCTGCTGCCCCTGGCCATCGCGGTGGTGGCGGTGCTGGTTTTGACCGCCGCCGGCATCGTGGTGTGGCGGCTCGCCTCGAACCTGTCCACCCAGGCGTCCGGGCCGACCAAACCCGCACCGACCGCTTATCGAAAGACGGTGCTACCGTTCACCGGTTTGACCGGACCACAGGGTGTGGCGGTCGATTCGGCGGGCAGCGTCTATGTTTCCAACGTCGAAAACGATCGGGTGATGAAGCTGGCCTCCGGGTCGACGACACAGACCGTGCTGCCGTTCACCGGGCTGAAGGAACCGTACGGATTGGCGGTGGACAAGGACGCCAGCGTCTACGTCGGCGACACCGACAACGATCGGGTGGTCAAGCTGCCGGCCGGCGCCGGCAGCCAGACCGTGCTGCCGTTCACCGGCCTCAACCGGCCGGAGGGCTTGGCGGTGGATGCGTCGGGCAGCGTGTACGTCGTGGATACCGGCAACGATCGGGTGGTGAAGTTGGCGGCGGGGTCGTCCGCTCAGACGGTGCTGCCGTTCGCCGACCTCGAGCGTCCCAAGGGTGTCGCGGTGGACAAGGAGGGCAGCGTCTACGTCGCCGACACCGGCAACAATCGCGTGCTGAAGTTGGCGGCGGGCGACACCCGTCAGACCGTGCTGCCGTTCACCGGCCTGAAGGATCCGTCCGGGTTGGCGGTGGATGCGTCGGACAGCCTCTACGTCACCGACGGCAGCCGGGTGTTGAGGTTGACCGCGGGCGCGACCAAGCAGGTCGTGCTCCAGGTCCCCGACCTCAGCTACACCGAGGGCGTCGCGGTGGACAGGGACGGCAGCATTTACGTCACCGATTACGGCAACGATCAGGTCGTCAAGCTGCTGGCAACCTGACCAGCCGTGCGCCCGCGGACGCTAGAACGTGCTGGTGGGCCGCACCCGGTTCGCCATGTCGACCAGGGTGTAACGGTGCGCCTGGGTGGGGGCGACCCGCGCCAGGCTGCGCAGCGACGCCTCGACCCCGAGCCGCAGTCCGTGCCTGGTGAACGGGTAGCCGAGGATGTGATTGGTACTGGCCTCGTGGTTCTCCAGCCAGTCCATCGCCGTGCCCAACACCAGGGCGCGGATCTGCAGCACCCGGGGCTCGGTGGGCGGCAGCGCCTCCACCCGTCGAGCAGCGTCGCGGATCTCCTCCTCGGTGATCTCTTTTCGCGAACGCGCCGACAGCAGCGTCACCGCACTGGTCAGCCGCGCAGTGGTGAAATGCCTTGAGGTGGCTGGCACTTCGTCGAGGGTGCGCACCGCGCCGGCCCGGTCGCCGGCGGCCAGCAGCGCCCTGGCCAATCCGAATGCCGCCGAGATCACCCCATTGTCGGTTTGCCAGACAGCGCGGTAGAACTTCTCCTGCTCGCCGGTGCCGGCCAGTTCGTGGGTCGCCGCCAGCGCCATCTTGGGCGCCAGCTCACCGGGGAAGGTGTCCAGCACTTCGGTGAAATGCTGGATGGCTGAGTCGTAGTCGCCGGTCAGCAGCTCCGATACCGCCCGATACCACACCAGCCGCCACCGCCAGCCGACCCGTTCGGCCAGGTCGTCGAGTTTGCGGGTGGCGTTGCCGACGTCGCCGAGGTCGAGCAGCGCCCGCACTTCCATCAGCGGCAGCTCGACCGACTCCGACAGGTCGATGCCCTCGTCGTCCAGGGAGCCGTGCCGGAACGCGCGCAACGAATCGAGGGTCTGCACCGGCTGCGAGAGCACGGTGGCCTGCAGCAACGGCGCGGCTACGTCGGCCGGGTCGACCAGCGGCACCTGCAGGGCGGTGACGATCTCCCTGGCGGTCAGCTTCTCCGAATGCACCTGCCCGTCGAGGTACACGTCGGTGTGTGCGACCAGCAGGTCGACCCCGAACGTGGAGCGGGAGCGGGAAAAGATCGTCGACAGCCCCGGCCGCGGCACCCCGGTGTCGTGGGCGACTACCTCGCGCAGCACCCCCATCAGCTGTCCGGACATCTCCTCGGCGCTGCTGAACCGCCGCCGCGGGTCGGGGTCGATGGCCCGGCGCAGCAGCCGGGCGAACGAGTCGTATGTGGCCAGGACCGGGTCGTCGTCGGGCAGCCCTTCCACGTAGCGGCCGTTGCGGGTGCGCAGATGCACCGTCAACGCCGCCAAGGTGCGTCCCACCGTGTAGATGTCGGTGGCCACGGTCGGGCCGGTCCGAACGATCTCCGGGGCCTGATAGCCGGGGGTGCCGTAGAGGTAGCCGAACGAGTTGATCCGCGACACCGCGCCGAGGTCGATGAGCTTGAGCTGCTCCTCGGTCAACATGATGTTCTCCGGCTTCAGATCGTTGTAGACCAGGCCGATGGAATGCAGGTAGCCGAGCGCGGGCAGGATTTCCAGGATGTAGGCGATCGCCTCGGCGACCGGAAGCTTCTCGCCCTTGGCCCGCTTGAGCGATTGCCCGCCGACGTACTCCATCACGATGTAGCCGACCGGCTCGCCGTGCCGGTCCGGGTGCTGGACGAAATTGAAGATCTGAACGATCGACGGGTGCACCACCTCGGCCAGGAACTGGCGTTCGGCCATCGCCATCTTCTGTGCCTCGGCGTCGCCGGAATGCACCAGGCCTTTGAGCACCACCGGGCGGTCGTTGACGTTCTTGTCGAACGCCAGGTATACCCAGCCCAGCCCACCGTGCGCGATGCAGCCCTTCACCTCGTACTGTCCGGCGACGATGTCACCCGGATTCAGTTGCGGCAGAAACGAATACGGGCTTCCGCAATACGGGCACCAGCCCTCAGAGGCCGCTTTCCCGTCCGGGCCGGAGCGGCCCACCGGCCGGCCGCAGTTCCAGCAGAACCGCCTCGACTCCGGCACGACCGGGTTGTCCATCAAGGCTTCGAGCGGGTCGGTGTAGGGCACGCGCGGCACCTCCACCAGCCCGCCACCCAGCCGTCGCACCGGCGGGACCGCGCGCGTCGCGGTGACCGGCAACCGCTGCTGCGGCTCGATGTCGACCGTGGGCACCGAGGTGCGCTCGGAGTCGTCGAACTCCGGGCGGAAGATCGCACGGGTGGACATGGCGCGCCGCATCGAGGCCGAGTCGGCCGGGCTCTCGTCGTGCCGGCCCTGCTCTTCGCGTCGGTCCCTCGGTTCGGCCATCAGTCCAGATACCTCGCGGCGGGCGGGGCCGGTGCCGGGCCCAAGACCGTTAACCACTTGCGGTACAAGGTGTTCCAGGTGCCGTCGCGGCGGATGCGTTCCAGCGTGCCGTTGACGAACCGCACCAGCCCGGTGTTGTTGAGATTGATCCCGATGCCGTAGGGCTGGGTGTCCATGTTGGGCCCGACGATGTGCAGGTAGGGATCCTGCGACACCAGGCCGGCCAGGATGGAGTCGTCGGTGCTGACGGCGTCAACCTGGCGCTGCTGCAACGTCACCAGGCAGTCGGCCCAGTTCACCACGGACACGATGATCGGTGGCGGCGCGATTTCCCGGATCCGCCGCAGCGACGTGGTGCCCTTGGCCACGCAGACCCGCTTGCCGGGCAGGTCGGCGGGTTTGGTGATCGCCGAATCACGCGGGGCCAGGATGCGCTGGTAGGCGTCGAGATACACGGTGGAGAAGTTGACCAGCTTGCGCCGCTCGCAGGTGATCGTCATGGTCTTGACGACGATGTCGACCAGTGACTTCTGCAGCGCGGTCACCCGTTCGTCGGACGACAGGATCCGGTACTCGACCGCTGACGGGGTGCCGAAGATGTCGCGCGCCACCTCGCCGGCGATGTCGACGTCAAAACCGGTGATCTCGCCGGTGATCGGATCGCGGAAGCTGAACAGGTTGCTGCCGATGTCGAGCCCGACGACCAGCCGGCCGCGGGCGCGGATGCCGGCCACCGCGTCGTCGGCTTCGGCCTTGGTGGGAAACGGGCGCAGGCTCGCGGTGAGATCGCAGTCGGCGCGGGAGTTCGTCTCCGGGAGCGGCGGCTGCACCGGCAACTCCTGCATACCGGCCGGCGTGGGCGGCGGCAACGTCGGCACCGACTCCACCACCCGCGGCGCCGGCTGGCCGCAGCCGGCCAGCACGGTTGCCGCGGCGAACACCAGGGCTATCCACCGTGGCCGGATCGTCGGCATGCGCGTCATCACCGGTACTCGTTCAGCCGGGGCCACAGACCCAGGGCGACCGCGATCGCGGCCCCCAGGCTCAGCACCACGGCGCCCACCGTGGCGCCGGACAATCCGCGGCGCGCATTGAGGATGTCGGTGCGCAGTTGCTCGCGACTCTGCTGCATGGTCTTGCCCAGCGCCTCGTCGAGCTTGTCGAACGCGGGGGTGGAGTCGTCTTCGCCGTGGCCCAGCGCCACCTCGGTGGCGGCCCGGTAGTTGCCCACAGCGATGTAGGAGTTGATCCGCTCGTTGGCCTGCCGCCACCGGTCCAGCAACTGGTCGGCGCCTTGCAGGTCGCTTCGGTCGACGGCATCGGGTCGCGACAGATACTGCGCGAGCTGCTGATGCATGCTGTCGATGCGTTGGTAGAAGGACTGTTTGCGGACCTCTTCGTCGCCGCGCCGGATCAGCGCCAGGGTTTCGTCGGCGCGCGCCTGCTGGGCGGTGATCGCGAGGTTCGTGATTGTCTTAAGTGATTCTGCCGCAGTGTCTTTCGCGCTGCGGCTGCCGGTCGTGGAAATCGTCAGCGCCGTCCCCACCCAAACCACCATAACTAGGATCGCGAGCGCGCCCACCACCAGACCGGGGTTGATCCGCCGTCTGGTGCGCCGGGCCAGCCAGCGGTGTGCATACGCACCAAAGACGATCGTGGTGGCGACAACCAGGATCACCGGCGCGGGGATCTGGGTTGAGGCGGTGGTTTCGGTATCCACCCGCGCCGAGGTCGCCTGGTAAAGGCATTGCGCGTCGGGCAGAATCGTCGACTGCATCAACGCCGAGGCCTCCGACAGATACGACGCGCCGACCGGGTTGCCCGCCCGGTTATTGGTGCGCGCGATCTCGATCAGCCCGGTGTAGACCGCCAGTTCGGCGTTGATTCTGCCAAGCATCAACACCGCCGACTCGGTGCGACCGCACTTGCCCAGTGGCTCGTCGGTCAGCCCGCTCGAGGCTCGGGTCACCGCCACCGCGGCGTCGGTGATCGCCTGCTCGTAGCGCTGACGTACGGTGCGCGGCTCGGCTTGGGCGATGAATGCGGTCGCGGCTGCGGCATCGGCCACCGACAGCGTGGTGTAGAGCCGGCCGGCGGCGAACGCCAGCGGCTCGGTGTGGTTGAGCACGGTGGACAGCGCCTGCTGGCGGTGGTTGATGGTGGTGGAGGTGGCGAATGCGCTGGCCCCGCCGAGCGCCGCCAAGATGATGCCGATGGTGAGGATGCGCCCCGGTGTGGTCGCGATGAACCACCAACGGGGGTGAGCCGGTTCGGTCGGCGACCGTGACCCCAACGGCTCGGTCGACGGGTGCGCCAACTCCACGGTCACGTCTGTTCGGACCTCATCATCTTTCCGCCGTCCGCACCATGCACCGAACGAACTCTATAAGCGAATTCTAAGAGCCCTCGTGGTCGGCCGCGTGCCTTGCATTTATGTCGTGTCCGGCCGGCTGCTGCTTCCTCCGGCGCCGCGGGACGCATCGTCGCCGGGCGGGCACCTATCCTGAACGCGTGCGCGGCGACGGTGACGGATGGGTGATCTCCGACAGCGGCGCCCGCTACTGGGGTCGCTACGGTGCGGCGGGTCTGCTGCTGCGCGCACCGCGCCCCGACGGCACCCCCGCCGTGCTGCTCCAGCACCGGGCGTGGTGGAGCCACCAAGGCGGCACCTGGGGTCTGCCCGGCGGCGCCCGCGACAGCCATGAAACCCCGGAGCAGACCGCGGTTCGGGAGGCCTGCGAGGAGGCGGGCCTGCCCACCGAACGCCTCGCGGTGCGCGGCGTGGTGGTCACCGCCGAGGTTTTCGGGGCCCGCGGAGCCCACTGGACCTACACCACCGTCGTGGCCGACGCGGCCGAGTTGCTGACCGCGGTCCCCAACGGCGAAAGCACCGAGCTGCGCTGGGTTGCCGAAGACGAGGTGGCCGACCTGCCGTTGCATCCCGGTTTCGCCGCCAGCTGGCAGCGGCTGCGCACCGCCCCGGCCACCGTGCCGCTGCACGCCACCGACGAGCGGCGGCTACGGCTGCCGTGCACGGTGGAGGTCGAGGCCGGGGTGTTCGTCTGGTGCATGCCGGGCCCGCCGGATCAGGCGCCCTCGCAGCTGAGCAACCGGATCAGCGCGCTGCTGCAAGCGCCGAACTGAGCTTTCTCGCCGCGGCCTTCGGGTCGTCGGCCGCCGTGATGGCCCGTGCCACCACGACCCGGCGGGCGCCGGCCTCGAGCACCTGCGGCAGCCGCAGCGTGTCGATGCCACCGATGGCGAACCACGGCTTCTCGCCGGCCAATTCGGCGGCGGCGCGCACCAGCTGCAGGCCCGGCGCCGGGCGGCCCGGCTTGGTGGGGGTGGGCCAGCAGGGGCCGACGCAGAAGTAGTCGACGTCGTCGGCGACCGCGGCGGCGACCTGTTCGGCGCCGTGCGTGGACCGGCCGATCAGCGTCCGGGGACCCACGATCTCGCGCGCCACCGCCAGCGGCAGGTCGTTTTGGCCCAGGTGCAGCACGTCGGCACCGGCGGCGCGGGCGATATCGGCGCGATCGTTGACCGCGACCAGGGCCGCGTGCCGGCGGGCGATGTCGGCGAGGATCTCCAGCGCCGCGAGCTCGCCGCGCGCTTCGAGTGGGCCGAACCGCTGCTCGCCCACCGACCCCTTGTCCCGCAGCTGAATGATGTCAACCCCGCCGGCCAGCGCGGCCTCGGCGAACTCAGCCAAGTCACCACGCTCACGGCGCGCGTCGGTGCACAGATAGAGGCGGGCTGCGGCCAGACGGCTTCGGGGTTCGTGCACACCGCGACGCTAGCGGCTAGCGTGGGTGATCGACACGGGAGTCCCAGGGCCCGGTGACGACGCGGGCCGCAAGGCCCGGGCAGGAGCCGGGCAAGCAGCGCAAGCCGGGGGCTGAGAGTGGGCGCGCCCGCCCTTACCGTCGAACCTGATCCGGATCATGCCGGCGAAGGGAGCAAGGATGGCACCGGGCCCGGGATCGCTGGCCGTCGTCGGCGGCGGCGTCATTGGGCTGTCGGTGGCGCGCCGGGCGGCCCAGGGCGGCTGGTCGGTGCGGGTGCACCGCAGCAAAGAACGCGGCGCCTCCTGGGTGGCCGCCGGCATGCTGGCCCCGCACAGCGAAGCCTGGCCCGGTCCCGGTGAGGAACGGCTGTTGCACCTGGGTCTGGAGTCGCTGCGGCTGTGGCACCAGGGCGATTTTCTCGAAGGGCTGTCCTCGCAGGTGATCACCGCCCGCGAATCGCTGGTGGTGGCCGTCGACTCCGCCGACGCGGTCGAGCTGCGCACCGTCGCGGACTGGCTGTCCGCCCAGGGCCACCCGGTGGTGTGGGAGTCTGCTGCCCGTGACGTGGAACCCCTTCTAGCGCAAGGAATCCGGCACGGCTTTCGGGCGCCCACCGAGCTTGCGGTCGACAATCGTGCCGTCCTGGACGGGCTGGCTGCGGCCTGCGAGCGACTCGGCGTGCGGTGGGCCGGGCCCGTGCCCGAGCTGGACAGCGTCGACGCCGACGCGGTGGTGATCGCCAACGGCATCGACGCCCCGGCGTTGTGGCAGGGTCTGCCCATCCGGCCGGTGAAGGGCGAGGTGCTGCGGCTGCGCTGGCGCAAGGGCTGTATGCCGGTGCCGCGGCGGGTGATTCGGGCCCGGGTGCATGGTCGGCAGGTGTATCTGGTGCCACGCGCCGACGGGGTGGTGGTCGGCGCCACCCAATACGAGCGCGGCCGTGACACGGCACCGGTCGTCTCCGGTGTCCGCGATCTGCTCGACGACGCCTGCACGGTGCTGCCGGCCCTCGGCGAATACGAGTTGGCCGAGTGCACCGCGGGACTGCGGCCGATGACACCGGACAACCTACCGTTGGTGCGCCGCCTGGACCAACGCACCCTGGTCGCCGCGGGGCATGGCCGCAATGGTTTCCTGCTGGCGCCGTGGACTGCTGAACAGATTGTGTCCGAACTGATTCCGGTGGGAGCACACAGATGATGGTTCTGGTCAACGAGCAGCGGGTCCAGGTCGACGACGAAATGACGGTCGCCGGGTTGCTGCGGGCGCTGGGCTACCCCGACCGGGGTATCGCGGTGGCGCTGGATCGGACGGTTCTTCCCCGGAATCAGTGGCAGACAGCACTTTTTGATGGTGCACGGCTCGAGGTGGTGACGGCGGTGCAGGGTGGCTGATTCGAAGTTGACGATCGCCGGCCGCAGCTTTTCGTCGCGGCTGATCATGGGCACCGGCGGGGCGACCAACCTGGCGGTGCTGGAGGAGGCGCTGGTCGCATCGGGCACCGAGCTGACGACCGTCGCGATGCGCCGGGTCGACGCGGAGGGCGGCACCGGGATGCTCGATCTGCTGAACCGGTTGGGCATCACGCCGCTGCCCAACACCGCCGGATGCCGCAGCGCCGCCGAGGCGGTGCTGACGGCGCAGCTGGCCCGTGAAGCGCTGGGCACCGAATGGGTCAAACTGGAAGTCATCGCCGACGAGCGCACCCTGCTCCCCGATCCTGTCGAATTAGTAAGGGCCGCAGAACAATTAGTCGACGACGGTTTTGTGGTGCTGCCCTACACCAACGACGACCCGGTGCTGGCCAAACGGCTGGAGGACACCGGGTGTGCGGCCGTGATGCCGCTGGGCTCACCGATCGGCACCGGGCTGGGCATCGCCAACCCGCACAACATCGAGATGATCGTCGCAGCCGCGGGTGTTCCGGTGGTGCTCGACGCCGGCATCGGCACCGCCAGCGATGCCGCGCTGGCCATGGAGCTGGGCTGCGACGCGGTGCTGCTGGCCAGCGCGGTGACCCGGGCCGCCGACCCGCCCGCGATGGCCGCAGCCATGGCTGCCGCCGTCACCGCGGGCTACCTGGCCCGCCACGCGGGGCGCATCCCGAAACGGTTCTGGGCGCACGCCTCCAGCCCACCACTGTGAGGATGGCGGCGAGAAAGCTGGGCTTGCGAGCAAGGAGCCGGAGCAGTTAACTGATGAAACGGTATGTGGCGCTGGGAAGTTCGATGGCGGCCGGCCCGGGCATCCGGCCGCGCGCCACGGGCGCGCCGTGGGGGTCGGGCCGATCAGCGCGCAACTACGCGCATCTGGTCGCCCGGCGGCTGAACCTCGATCTGGTCGACGTCACCTTTTCCGGCGCCACCACCGCACACATCCTGGCCGAACGCCAGCGCGGCACGCGGCCGCAGATCGACGCGCTGGACGGTTCGGAGGCACTGGTCACCATCACGATCGGCGGTAACGACGTCGGCTACATCCCGCTGCTCATGGCCGCCGCTATGCCCCGGGCAGCGCGGATACTGCCCAACGTCCGCACCCTGCTGGACCGCGATGCCCGCGAGCAGGCGCTCACCCGGGTCGGCGACTCGCTGCGCGCGGTCGGTGCGGCGGTGCGCCGGCGCGCCCCCGCCGCGCGGGTGCTCTTCGTCGACTACCTCACGCTGCTGCCGCCGGCCGGGCACGGCGCGCCGCCGCTTTCGCCGGCCGACGCCGACCTGGGCCGGCACGTCGCGGCACGCCTGGAGGAACTCACCGCCTGCGCCGCCCGGGCCAGCGGCTGTGAGGTGGTGCGCGCCGGGCAGGCCAGCCGCGAACACCACGCTTGGTCGCCGGATCCCTGGACCGTCGGCGCTGCCTGGCCGCTGCCGTGGCGGCCGGCTCCGTTTCACCCCAACGCCGCGGGTATGCGCGCGATCGCGGATCTGGTGACAGCACAGGTGGGCGTCGGCGCGGTTGATTAAGGAGCCGTCGCATCGGGTAAGCCCCCGGCGGGACCAATCATCGCGGCCACCTGCAGCGTCTACCGACTGGAGCCGTCACATGACCACGATCACCCCGGCTCAAGACGCCAGCCTGGTGCACTCGGCGCTGTTCTACCGCTCCCAGCGGGAATGCCTGGATTCTGTGGTAGCGGCCGTGCAAGACGGGGTGCGCAACTACGAGCCGGTGTGGGTCGGCGTGCCCCGCGACAAGCTGGCATCCCTGTCGGACGCCTTGGGGCCGGTGGCCGACGACACCGAGGTGACACTGGCCGACATCACCGAGGTGGGCCGCAACCCGGGCCGGCTGCTGGGGCTGGCGGGCGCCTTCGTGGAGCGCCATCGTCACCGGCCCGTCCGGCTGATCGGCGAACCGGTGTGGCCGGGCCGCCGGTCGGTCGAATACCCGGCCTGCGTGCAGCACGAGGCGTTGGTCAACCTGGCCTTCGCCGATCGGCGCGTGACCGGAATCTGCCTGTACGACGCGTCCCGGCTGGCCGACCGGGTGCTGGCGGATGCCCGCGTCACGCATCCGCTGATTTGGGTGGACGGCCGGCACCGGTCCAGCCGCGACTACGCGGTCGACGTGGCACTTGAGCGCTGCAACGAGCCGCTGACTACCAACCCCGCCGCGGTGACCTACCCGGTCGCGGCATTCGCCGACCTTCGGCCCGCCCGGCGGTACGGCGGCCGGTATGCCCGGTTGCTGGGCATGTCCGACGAAGCGATCGCGGACCTGCAGTTGATCATCACCGAACTGGCCACCAACAGCCTGGACCACTCCGGTGGGCCGTGCCGGCTGGCGTTGTGGCACACCGACGGCTACGTGGTTTGCGAAGCACGTGACGACGGGCAGTCGGCCGATCCGTTGGCGGGACGCCGACCGCCGGCCGGCGCCGGGTCGGGACCCTACGGGCTTTTCGTCGTCAACGCGGTGGCCGATCTGGTGCGCACCCACATCTCAGCGGACGGAACCACCATCCACGCCTACCTGCGCCGCGACCGGTTCGCCGGCGCGACGGCGTGATTCGCCCGCAGGGTGCGGTCAGCAGCGCCGCAGGGCACCATGCCTGCGGGCTGATGCACCAGTCCTCTCCGCTGCTGATACCGCTGAGCCGTCTAACGTGGTCGACGTGGAAAACGCATCGAAGGCGATCCTTTCGACAGTTGCCGCCGTCACGGTTTTGGTCGGCGGTTGCGCTCGCCCGCCGAGCACCTCGGCACCGGCAGGCGAGAAACCCGCCGCGGTGCGGTTCGCCGAAGGGCTCCGCGGCCGGATCAGCACCGAGGCGATGATGGCCCACTTGTCGAAGCTGCAAGAGATCGCCGACGCCAACAACGGCACCCGCGCGGTGGGCACCCCCGGTTACGAGGCAAGTGTCGACTATGTCGCGAAGACTTTGCGGGACAATGGTTTCGATGTGCAAACCCCGCAGTTTTCCGCCCGAGTGTTTCACGCCGACCCGGGATCGGTGACCGTGAGTGGCAGGACGGTGGAGGCGCATGCGGTGCAGTTCAGTCTGGCCACCCCGGCGGACGGGGTGAGTGGCCCGCTGGTGGCAGCGCCCGCCGACGACAGCCCCGGCTGCACCGCCTCCGATTACGATGGCTTGCCGGTGCAAGGTGCTGTGGTGTTGGTGGACCGCGGTACGTGCCCGTTCGCGCAGAAGGAAAAGGTGGCTGTGGAGCGCGGTGCGGTGGCAATGGTGGTGGCCGACAACGTCGATGAAAAGGAGATGGGCGGCACGCTCGGCGAGAACACCGACGTCAAGATCCCGGTGGTCAGCGTCACCAAGGCCGACGGTGCACAGCTGCGTGCCCAGCCCGGACCAACCACCGTCAAGCTCAAGGCCGAAACCCAGACGTTTCAGGCCCGCAACGTCATCGCCCAGACCAAGACCGGTTCGACCACCGATGTGGTGATGGCCGGCGCGCATCTCGACAGCGTGCCCGAAGGGCCCGGCATCAACGACAATGGCTCTGGAGTGGCAGCGGTATTGGAAACCGCTCTACGGCTTGGAAATTCGCCGAAAATTCACAACGCCGTGCGATTCGGCTTCTGGGGCGCGGAGGAACTCGGGTTGATCGGGTCGCGCAAGTACATCGAATCGCTCGATGTCGACGGGCTCAAGGACATCGCGCTGTACCTCAACTTCGACATGCTGGGTTCTCCCAACCCTGGCTACTTCACCTACGACGGGGACCAATCGCTTCCGGCGGACCAGCGGGGTAACCCGGTGGTTCCGGAGGGCTCGGCCGGTATCGAGCGCTCGTTGGTTGCCTACCTGAAGTCGGCCGGTAAGACCGCGCAGGACACCTCATTCGACGGCCGCTCGGACTATGACGGGTTCACGCAGGCCGGCATCCCGTCGGGTGGATTGTTCTCCGGGGCGGAAAACAAGAAGTCCGAAGAGCAAGCCAAGCTGTGGGGCGGAACGCCCGGCGAGCCGTTTGACCCTAACTACCACAAGAAGACCGACACACTGGACCAGATCGACCGCACCCCGCTGGGCATCCTGGGCGGGGGTGTCGCCTACGCGGTCGGTCTGTACGCGCAGGATCTCAGCGGGCGCAACGGTGTCCCGATCCGGGAAGACCGCACCCGCCACGCGATCACCACGTCATGATCCGTCCCGCGGGTGCGACCCTGGCGCTGACGGTCGGCCTGCTGGCGGCGTGCTCGTCGTCGCACCCGGCATCGCCGCATTTCGGTGATGTTTTGGCGGCCAAGGTGACCGTGGACGCGATGTTTGCCCATCTGCGCGCCTTGCAGGACATCGCAAATGCCCACAAAGGCAATCGAGCCGAGGGCACGCCGGGTTTTGCTGCGAGCGTCGACTATGTCGCGAAAGCACTGCGCAACAAGGGCTTCGATGTATCGACGCCGCAATTCGACCGGCTCTACACAGCTTCGGCAGGCCAGCCGAGGCTGACCATCGCCGATCACGACTATGCCGTTGACCAGGCGTCGCTGCTGGTGCAGACACCGCCTGGCGGGATAACGGCCCCCGTGATGCGACCGGCTAAGGCGGCCGGTTGTGCGGTCAGCGACTATGCGGGCGCAGCCCCGAAAGGCGCGATCGCCGTCGTCGACGACAGCGGCTGCACCGTGGTCGACAAGCAGAAGGCCGCCGCAGCCAAGGGCGCCGCCGCGCTGGTCGTCACCAGCGAGCCCGGCCACGCAGGCGCGCCGCCCAAGCTGTTCAACCCCGGCTACTACGACCAGCTCACCATGCCGGTCGCGGTCGTCGGCGCCGAGGGCGCGGCCGCTCTGCGCGACACCACCGGGCCGGTGCGGCTCACGCTGGACACCGCCACCGTCAAGATCACGTCGCGCAATGTCTTGGCGCAGACCAAGACCGGGTCGGCCCACGACGTCGTGATGGTGGGTGCGCATCTGGACAGCGTGCCGCAAGGGCCGGGGATCAACGACAACGCGACTGGCGTAGCCGCGGTGCTGGAGACCGCGCTGCAACTGGGCTCGTCCCCGCGGCTGACCAACATGGTGCGATTCGCGTTTTGGGGTGCGGAGGAATCCGGGCTCAACGGTTCACTGGACTACGTGTTCGGCTTGGGCCGCGACGAACTCAACGACGTTGCGCTGTACCTGAATTTCGACACGCTGGGCTCAGCGAACGCGGGATTCTTCACCGACGACGGCGACCAGTCCGCGCCGGGCGGTTCCGGCGGTGCGCCGCAGGAGGTGCCGACCGGCTCGGCCGGTATCGAGCGCACCCTGGCCGGTTATCTGAACCTGGCCGGCAAGCGGCCCTTCGATCTGCCGCTGAGCACCAAAAGCGACTACAGCCCCTTCCTGGTTGCGGGCGTGCCGATCGGCGGCATGACCTCCGGTTCGTCGCAGACGAAAACCACCGTGCAAGCCCGGATTTGGGGCGGTCAAGCAGGAGTGGCCTTCGACCCGAACTACCACAGTGCCCGCGACACGCTTGACAACGTGAATCGAGATGCCCTTGCCATCATGGGCTCCGGCGTGGCGTTCGCCGTGGGTACCTACGCCCAGTCCATCGACGGCGTCAACGGTGTCCCGGGCCACGATCAGCGGCACCGAAAGCAGGTGCGGCCATAGCCATGCCGCATCAGAACGGTGGTGGGTCGTCGTTGTTGTCGGGTGGGGGCAGGTTGGAGTAGTTGGGGTTTTTTCTTGGCGGGCGAGGCGTGCTTGGCGGTTGTGGCGGCGTTCGGTGGCGATGCGCTGTGCGCGGTCGTGGGCGCGGGTGCGCCGGCGTTTGGGCATCATCGCGCTGCGGTCCCCGCAGTAGTGCTGGGGTGGGCTGGCTGGCGGGTCGGCTGTTGCGCCGGTGGGTTGGCAGAGGGCCGGGACCAGCAGCGCGCTGCCCGGGGTGGTGACATAGGTGTGTCCGGTCGGCACTGTGGCCACCCCCGCAACCTGCGTAAAGCAGCACCGCAACAGCCCAAGATCGTCGCTGCGCGCCGTCCGCGGCCGGTGACGTACGGGCCCGATGTCACCGCCGCGCCAACCGTCTGCCGGACAGTGCTCGAAACGCCAGCCAGCAAACGGCTTGTGGCTACCTCGTTCGCCAACGCGGGAGTTGGCGGGAGTTGGCGGCGATCTGTTACACCGAGCGGGTCAACGTGACTCCGGCCGACCAAGAGCTGCTGCGCAACGTATAGCAGTCGACGATCGACTCGTGGGTGCGGCTGCCCACTGCGACGCGGCCGTCACTAACACCCGGGCAGGCGCGGTTTTGGTGCATTCCGCCATGGCGCTGCCGGTCGACTTGGAACAGCTGGTGCACCACGAAAGGCAACTGCGCTATTCGGCGCTCACGAATTGCGATGCCGACGAGATAAGCGGCTTTAACGATCAGCCCGACGATGGTCAGGCTGCGGGTCTTCGGATCGGTGAAGCCCAGTCCGAGTATCGTCTCTATTCCGCCGTCGGTGCAGCTATGGCGTCGAGTGCGGCGGTCAAGCCAGACCGTAGAACCGCGCGATGCGCCTGGATTCCCCTTAGGCGAATGTGTAGTCGCTCAACGGAAATCGCGAGCCTTCCCGGACAGCGTTGCGCGTGGACGTGGGTCGCAGCAGCGCCGCCTCCCCGCTGCGGTTGAAATAGTATGACCGTGACGATGCACAGTCACCGGCGTAAAACACCGAGTCGTCAAGTAGTCTGGTCATCCGGTCCAGAAATCGCGCGTTGGCCTCTTCGGTGACCTCGAATGTGGTTGCGCCCCTGCGCTTGAGTTCGCTGAACAACCGGTCCATGTGCCGCATCTGATATTCCATCGTGTTGAAGAACGACAGACCGGAAAAAGCGTACGGGCTGGCCAAGCTGAGGTAGTTAGGGAAGTAGGGGATGGACACTCCTTGGTAGGCCTGGAATCGGTTCTCCCGCCACCA
Organism: Mycobacterium heckeshornense; assembly: GCF_016592155.1. NCBI lineage: Bacteria > Bacillati > Actinomycetota > Actinomycetes > Mycobacteriales > Mycobacteriaceae > Mycobacterium > Mycobacterium heckeshornense. The sequence goes on along the minus strand of NZ_AP024237.1, from coordinate 4,465,111 downwards.
CTTTCCGAGGTTTCTGCCCTGCCGGCCGATCAGCTCGATAGCCGGGAAGTTGGCGTCCCACAGGTCGAATCCGGTGGCCAGCACCAGGGTGTCGATCTGGGTCTTGTGGCCGTCGCCGGTGACGATGCCGTCGGGCTCGACTCGCTCGATCGAGTTGGTCTCCAGGTGCACATGCGGTCTGGTGAAGGTGCGGTAGTAGCTGTTGGACCAGGTGGGCCGCTTGCAACCGAAGTCGTAGTCGGGCGTGAGCTTGCGGCGCAGCTCCTTGTCGCGCACCGAGACGAAGCGGTTGATCTTGGCAAGATCGGCGGCGGCGATGTTGAGTCGGCGGAACTGGCGGTAGTGCAGCACACCGGTCACCGTCATCATCTCGAAGAGCGTGTCGGTCACCAGCCGGAAGGCCCGGTGCACCAGCGGCAGCCTGGCGAACGTTTCCTGCAACCAGGGTGGGATTGCGAAGTCGATCTTGGGGACGACGTGAATGGCGGTGCGCTGATAGACGGTCAGGTCGGCGACCTGCTTGGCCAGTTCGGGGACCAGCTGCACCGCGGTGGCGCCGGTTCCGATGAGACCGACGCGACGGCCCGCGAAGTCGTAGCTGTCGTCCCAGGCGGTGGTGTGGATGATCTTGCCGTTGAAATCGGCGATGCCCGGGATATCCGGGGTGTGGGGCTGAGACAAAAACCCGGTTGCGGTGACCAGGAATCGTGTGGTGAGGGTTTCACCGCCGGCGAGCTGCACCAGCCAGACCCGCGCCTCGTCGTCCCAGCGGGCACCGTCGACGGCGGTGTTGAACCGCATGTGGCGGCGCACGTCGTACTTGTCGGCGACCCCTTCGGCGTACCGCTTGAGTTCCGGACCCGGTGCGAATAGCCGCGACCAGTACGGGTTGGGTTCGAACCAATACGAGTAGGTGGTGGACGGGATGTCGACGGCCAGTCCGGGATAGCGGTTGACGTGCCAGGTTCCGCCCAGATCCGCTTCGCGATCAACAACGAGGAGGTTGTCGTATCCGAGCCGCTTGAGCGCAATGGCCGCCCCAATACCACCAAAGCCCGCGCCCACGATCACGACGTCGAACTGCTCGGCGTTCATGCTAACGAACCGTACCTTGACTCCCGAGTAACCTGCTAGCCGCCGCGCTACCGGCCGCAGCGATGATAGCGAGTCGTTACCCCCGGCTTTTGCCCGCGGCGAAGCCGGCCGGCGCCGCTATGTACCCGGGTGATCGTCCCGCACGGTCTTGCTTCGACGGGCAGTCGAACCGGGGCGTCGGCCGCGCTTGCCGGATCGCAGCCGCATGATGTCGGCGCGCAGCGCCGCGTTGTCGTCCTCAAGGTCGAGGATTCGGGCGACGCCGGCCAGGTTGACGCCGGCCGCGACCAATTCGGTGATGCGCTGCAGCCGGGCCAGATCGTCCGCGCTGTAGCGACGGGTCCCGCCCTCGCTGCGAGCGGGGCTGACCAGGCCGTAGCGTTCGTAGAGTCGCAGCGACTGGGCGCCCGCCCCGGACAGCTCCGCGGCGACGGAAATGCCGTACACCCCCTGATCGGGGGCCGGCACGCCGGTGGGCAGGCGCCGATCGCCCATTGCGGCATCGTGGGAATCGCTCACAGAAAACCTATTTACCACACTTGCGTCGTATTGGCGGAAGCGATTGATGAAATCTATGTAGAATGACATAGATTTCTTGGCAGATGCAGACGTCGGAGTGGGGCTCGAGGTGACCACCATGCTGTCTGCGGCCCGTTGCGCGAGGCGAGATCGCCTCACTTGTGCTCGAGCAATTGCATCGCCGCGTGCACCGCCAGGGCGGGCACGTCAACGTCCTTGCACCGCAAATCGTGACGAGCGCCGACGATCTCGACGACTCGCGTCGGCGCCGGTATCAGCGCAGCGGCGGCGCGCATCTCGCCGAGTGTGCCGAATGGGTCGGATGCGCCGTGGGTGAACACCGTGGGCACCGTGATCTCGGACAGGTGTTCGGTACGGGCGCGCTCAGGCTTGCCCGGTGGATGCAGCGGGTAGGAGAACAGCATCAGCAGCTGCACCTGCGCCCGGCGACAGGCCACCACCATCGACGTCTGCCGGCCGCCGTAGGAATGGCCGCCGGCGATCAGCGGCCCGTCGGCCAGGCCCCGGCACGTCTCGATGGCCTCGACGATGCCGGCGCGGTCAGCGGTGCCCGAACCCGACGGCGGGCCGGTCGGCCGCCGCCGCCGGTATGGCAGGTTGTAGCGCACCGCCAGCCAGCCCCGGCGTGCCCATTCGTCGCAAACCTGATGCAGCAGTGTGGATTCCCGGCTTCCGCCAGCGCCGTGGGTCAACACCACCACACCGCACGGGGTGCCGCGGGGTTCGTGCGCGACGCCGCCGATCTGCTGGAGATTCATCGGCCCAGCCGAAACAGCGGCGAGACGGGGCCGTGGCCGTGCCCGAGCGGGTATGCGGCCCGCAGGCATTCGGTCACCCACCGCTTGCCGAACGCAACCGCGTCCGGGACGGGGTAGCCGTGCGCAAGCGCGCACGCCACCGCGACCGACAGCGTGTCACCGGCACCGTGGTCGTGGCTGGTGTCGATGCGCGGCGAGTCGAATTCGCGAAACTCGCTGCCGTCAAACAGCAGGTCGGTGCTGGACGCCGATGGTCGCAGGTGCCCACCCTTCACCAGTACCCACTGGGCCCCCAGCGCGTGCAGGGCCCGGGCCGCCTCGCGCTGCGTGTCGGTGTCGACGACGTCGATGCCGACCAGCAGCCGGACTTCGTGCAGGTTGGGTGTGACCAGTGTCGCCAACGGAAACAACTCGGCGCGAAGGGTTTCCAGCCCGCTCGGTTCTAGCAGCGGATCACCGTGCATGGACGCGCACACCGGATCGACAACCAGCGGCACATCCGGGCTGTGGTCACGCCAGGCCGAGGCGACGACTGCGATGATCTCCGGCGATGCCAGCATGCCGGTCTTGGCCGCCTGAAAGCCGATGTCGTGTGTCACGACCTCGACCTGCGCGGCGATCACCTGCTCGGGAACCAAATGGAAACCCTTGACACCCAAGGAGTTTTGCACTGTCACTGCGGTTACAGCGCACAGCGCGTGCACACCCAGCAGCGTGCAGGTGCGGATGTCGGCTTGCAGGCCGGCACCGCCCCCGGAGTCCGATCCGGCGATCGTCAGCACCCGCGGCGGGGTTGCACCGGAGCGGGGCAGCGGCAGGTAAGTCACCGGGCTCGATGAGCGGCGACCCGCGTCGCCCGGCTCCGCCGCGCGTGCGATCACCGCTGGGCGATGGGCAGATACACGCGGTTGCCGTGCTCGGCGAACTCGCGCGACTTCTCGGCCATCCCGGCAGCCAGGACGGCTTCGATGTCCTCTTCGGTTTCCAGTCCATGCGCGGCGGCGTAGTCACGGACGTCCTGGGTGATGCGCATCGAGCAGAACTTCGGCCCGCACATCGAGCAGAAATGGGCGGTCTTGGCCGGCTCGGCCGGCAGCGTCTCGTCGTGGAACTCCCGGGCGGTGTCGGGATCCAGCGACAGCGCGAACTGGTCGTTCCACCGAAACTCGAAGCGGGCCTTGCTCAGCGCATCATCCCGTTTTTGTGCGTGCGGGTGGCCCTTGGCCAGATCGGCCGAGTGCGCGGCGATCTTGTAGGCGATCACCCCGTCCTTGACGTCCTTGCGGTCCGGCAGGCCCAGGTGTTCTTTCGGGGTGACGTAGCACAGCATCGCGGTGCCGGCCTGCGCGATGATCGCCGCGCCGATCGCCGAGGTGATGTGGTCGTAGGCCGGGGCGATGTCGGTGGCCAGCGGGCCGAGCGTGTAGAACGGGGCCTCGTCGCAGCACTCCTCTTCCAGGCGCACGTTCTCGACGATCTTGTGCATCGGGATATGCCCCGGACCCTCGATCATCACTTGCGCGCCACGAGCTTTCGCGATCTTGGTCAGCTCACCCAGGGTGCGCAGCTCGGCGAACTGCGCGGCGTCGTTGGCGTCGGCGATCGACCCGGGCCGCAGCCCGTCGCCCAGTGAGAACGTCACGTCGTAGCGGGCGAAGATGTCGGCCAGCTCCTCGAAGTTGGTGTAGAGGAACGATTCCTGGTGATGGGCCAGGCACCAGGCGGCCATGATCGACCCGCCGCGAGACACGATCCCGGTCACCCGCTTAGCGGTTAACGGCACATACCGCAGCAGCACCCCGGCGTGCACGGTCATGTAGTCCACGCCCTGCTCGCACTGCTCGATGACGGTGTCGCGGTAGATCTCCCAGGTCAGTTTGGTGGGATCGCCCTTGACCTTCTCCAGCGCCTGATAGATCGGCACCGTGCCGACCGGTACCGGTGAGTTGCGCAGGATCCACTCCCGGGTTTCGTGGATGTCCTTGCCGGTGGACAGGTCCATGACGGTGTCCGCCCCCCACCGAGTGGCCCACACCATCTTGTCGACCTCCTCGGCGATCGAGCTCGTCACCGCCGAATTCCCAATGTTCGCATTGACTTTGACGGCGAACGCTTTGCCGATGATCATCGGTTCGGCTTCGGGATGGTTGTGGTTGGCCGGGATCACCGCGCGCCCGCGGGCCACCTCGTCGCGCACCAGTTCGGCCGGCATGCCTTCCCGCACCGCGATGTAGGCCATCTCCGGGGTGATCTCCCCGGCCCGGGCCCGCTGCAGCTGGGTGCCGCGGTCACGGACCACGCCCGGACGCGGCGGCAGGCCGCAATGCAGGTCGATCACCGCGTCGGGATCGGTGTAGGGACCGGAGGTGTCGTAGAGGTCGAAATGCTCTCCGGTGGACAGGTGCACCCGCCGAAACGGCACCTTTGCACCGGGAACGTTGTCGACGTCGCGGTAGACCTTGCTGCTGCCGGCGATGGGGCCGGTGGTCACGGACGGTGCGACGGAAACGGACAGATCGGTCATGAGCATCTCCCTACGACGGCATTACCCGGTCAGGTTCGGACGGTCGACGGCCCCAGCCGTCCTCTCAGCGCACTCGGCGCGCGCTCCCGCGTGGATTTATTGGATGGCACCACGCTAGCGCAGCCCGGCAGCGGTGCCCAGCCCGCCGCGGGCGGCCGCACATCTCGGCCGAAGCTATGGCTGCCGGTATTCGGCGTGGGATGATCGCGGCGTGGCACACAGGCCGACCGAGACAGCCAGGAAAACGGTGGGTGGGGCGATGGCGTCGGTGGTCGGTGAGTACTTGACCGTGGGGGAGTTCCGTTTCTGGTTCGTCGGTCAGCGCTGGGAGTGGTCCGACGAACTGGTCCGAATGCACGGCTACCAGCCGGGGTCCGTGCAGCCGACAACCGAACTAGTGTTGGCGCACAAGCATCCCGACGACCGCGCTCATGTCCAGGAGCTTTTGGACCAGGCACTGCAGTCGCAGACCTCGTTCTCCAGCCGTCACCGGTTTCTCGATACAGCAGGCAATGTTCACGACGCGATCGTGGTGGCCGACCGGATGTTGGACGACAACGGCGCGGTGGTGGGCACGGAAGGCTACTACATCGACCTCACGGGCGTCTTCGATGAGGCCCGCGACGAGACCCGTCAGGAGGTCCTCGACGAGACCCTGCCTGAACTGCTGGAATCCCGGGCGGTGATCGAGCAGGCCAAAGGCATGCTGATGGCCGTCTACCGGATCAGCGCCGATCAGGCCTTCCGGGTCCTGCGGTGGCGGTCGCAGGAGACGAACGTCAAACTGCGTGCGCTGGCCAAGCAGCTGGTCGGCGAAGTGGTTGCCGCCGCCCCGGTGTCGTCGACGGTCCAGAACCAGTTCGACCACCTACTGCTGACCGTTCACCACCGCGTGCCGGCGGAATCGGCATCGTAGCGGCAAAAACGATTTGCCACTTTTGAGTCAAGCCGCCGAGCTAAGCTGTGAACCACCCCAGGACGGCGAAGACGGCGGATTCGGGCACCGCGCTTTGTCTCTCGACCGGACGCTGCCCACACGGTCTTCGGACCGGCGGATAAATTCGAGGCAACACCGATGGAATTGTTGGCGGTTGACCGCGAGGACCGCGAGGACTGCATCGTCGTTCGCGTCAAGGGCGACATTGACTCTGGTACCGTCGGCGAACTGGTCTCCGCGCTGACGACGGCGCTGGACGAGGCATCCACGCATCCGGCCCGGATGCTGGTCGTCGATCTACAGGCGGTGACCTTCTTCGGCAGCGCCGGCTTGAACGCGGTGCTCGATTGCCACCACGCGGGTGCCGCCGCCGGGACGTCGGTTCGACTGGTCGCCGACAACGCCCAGGTGATTCGCACCATCGAGGTGACGAACCTGGACCGGGTGCTCGACGTCTATCCCACCCTCACCGAGGCGCTGCGATCGTCCGATTCCGACCAGCAGCGCTAAGCGTCAGACGTCTTCCATCGCTTCGCCAAGCTGCTCCAGGAGGCGGTTGTGGTGGCTGTTGGCCAGGATGTGTCCGGCGGCGATGACCAGGGCGACCGGCCAGTCGATGAGCTCGAACATCGCCAGCGCGGCCAACCCGCCGAAATAGGCCAGCTGTTCGGGCCGCGGAATTTCGATTTGGCCCACCACCGGGAGATTGACGGCGAACGTCTCTCCGGCGCGTATCTCTTCCACCGCTTCGCGTTGGGATGTGCGGAGGCGTGACTTCCTTTCAACCATCATTTGCCTTTCGGTAACGAAGGATTTGCCGCCGAGCCGGGTGCTGCGGTCACTGTCGGACGTATGGCGACGGATGCTCTGGCCGATCCGCTGGCTTCAGCGCTGGCACCGTTGCTGACTGTTCCCCTGGTTGAGCTGTACGCGGTGCTGTGGCGCGTCGGCGTCCTGGAGGTCGTGCACGCTGATCGTTCACCGGCTCGGCTCGACTCGTCTGCGGCGCTGGCAGTGCTGCTCGCGGCGCGCCGACAAGGCGGTTTATCACGCCCACCGCGGCGGTGGCAGCGGTCGCCGAACCCAGCGCCTGCGCCCACGCCACCGGACCAAGCGGCGTGCAGCCAAGCAGCTGGCTGACCCCGGGAATACTGATCAGCGTCCCCATCACGACAAGAGAGCCGCCGGCCGTGAGCACCACCAGCGGAGCGCGCGAATCCAGCAGCGTCTGACCCAACTGAGTGGCGACCAGCGCGACCAGCGCCGCGGTCGACGCACGTTGCGGCCGCCCGGTGACACTGGCCATCGCCCACGCCGCCGTGGCCGCGGCCGCCGTCGTCGCCCCCCGAACGCCCACCGCGCGCCACAGGACCTGCTCATCTAGGCCGCGTGTGCCGCGCTCGCCGGCGCTGGTTGTCGGGCTCACCGCGAGCGCCGCGGCCGGCAGCGCGTCGGTCAACATGTTCACCAGCAGCAGCTGGCGGGTGTTAAGCGGCGAACGCCCGGTGATCGCGCTGCCGATGATGGCGAACACCACCTCCCCGGCGTTGCCGCCGAGCAGCACCGACACCGCCGCCTGTACCCGTCGCCACAGTTCGCGGCCCTCGTCGATGGCTTGTGGCAGCGCCTCGATGCGGGCGTCGGTGAGCACCACGTCGGCGACGGTGTGGGCCGGGTCGCTACCGCGCGCCACCACGCCGATTCCGACGGTGGCGGCCCGGATCGCGGCGGCGTCGTTGGAGCCGTCGCCGACCATCGCGCACACCCGGCCCGCCCGCTCCAGGGTCTGCACGATCTGCACTTTGTTTTCCGGTGACATCCGGGCGAAGACCACCCGTTCGGCGACCGCGCGCTCCTGGTCCTTGCGCGACATCGCGTCCCACTCCGAGCCGCTGATGACCTGATCCACGGTCACCGGCATACCCAGCTCCTGGGCGATCGCCGCCGCGGTAATCGGATGGTCGCCGGTGATCAGTCGGATGTCGACATCGCGGTCACGCAGATCGGCAAGCAGGCCCGGGGCCTCGGCCCGCATGGTATCGGCGAGCCCGAGCAGTCCGACCAGCGTCAACTGGCCGGCGCATAACTCGGCGATGGCGTCGTCGGGGTCGTCGTCGACGGCCCGGATCTGCGCCGGGTCGAGCTGCCGGCGCGCCACCGCGATGACCCGCAAACCGCCGGCCGCCAGTTCCCGAACCGTGCGCTCCACGTCCGCGCCGGCATCTGGGCAGCGGGCCAACACCACTTCCGGTGCGCCCTTGACCGTCAGCTCGTCGTCGGTCACCGACGCCGAGAACGACCTGCCGGAACGGAACGGCAGATGGGCGTCGGGTTCGCCGGCGGGACCCGAACCGTCGACGGCCAGCGCCGCCTCGGTGATGGCCACGTCGGTGGCGTGGATCTGCGGGCCGCCGTTGGCCGCCGGTGCCGCGTGCGCCGCGCACCGCAGCACCTCTTCGCGGGAGTGCCCGGACACCGGGTGGACCCGGGCCACTCGCAGCCGGTTCTCCGAGAGCGTCCCGGTCTTGTCGAAGCAGACCACGTCGACCCGGCCCAGCGCCTCCACCGAACGCGGAACGCGGACCAGCGCACCGAAGTTCGTCAGCCGCCGCGCCGAGGCCTGCTGCGCCAGGGTGGCCACCAGCGGCATGCCCTCGGGAACGGCCGCCACCGTGACGGCGATGCCGCTGGCCACCGCCTCGCGTAAACCCCTGCGCCGCAACAAGCCCAGCGCGCTTACCAGCGCGCCGCCGGTCGCGCTGATGGGCCATGCCCGATTCGTGAGCTGGCTCAGCTGATGCTGCAGCCCTATTTCGGGCAACTCGCTGGATACCAGTTCGGCAGCGCGGCGCACCTGGGTCTCGGCGCCGACGGCGGTCACCAGCGCCGTCGCGGTTCCCGCCACCACGGTGGTGCCGGCGTAGAGCATGCAGCGCCGCTCGGGCAGGTCCGCGCCCGGTGTGGGTTCGACCTGCTTGGGCACCGACAGCGACTCCCCGGTGAGCGTGGCCTCGTCGACCTCGAGGTCCTCCTCCTCGATGATTCGGGCGTCCGCGGGCACCACCTCGTGGGTGCGCACCTCGATCACATCACCGGGCCGCAGTTGCTCGGCGAGAACCCTGGTGTAGACCCGGCTACCGTCGGCACGGGTTTCGACTTTTCGGGCCGGCGGAACCTGTTGAGCCAGTAGGCGATTAAGCCGACTCTCGGCGCGCAGCCGCTGGCTGGCCGCCAGGATCGAATTGCCGGTCAGCACCGAACCGACCATCACCGCGTCGACGGGTGAGCCCAGTATCGCGCTGGCCGCGGAGCCGAGCGCCAGCACCGGTGTCAGCGGATCCGACAGTTCGGCGCGAACGGCCTTGAGGAACTGCCATAGCGCGCGAGTTGGTGTCCCGGTGACTTGCGCGCCACGTTGCGCGGTGGCCAGTGCGCGCGTTGCCATCGGCCGGTGTCGCGGCTCCGCCGCCTCAGCGACATCCGGCGGCGGCAGCATCTTGCGGACCTGCTCGACCGTCATCGCATGCCATTCGTGGACCGGGGTGGGTATTGGCGCGGGCGCGGTAACCACCTTGCGGGCGAGCAGGTAGCCGGAAAACAGGCCGGCCGCGGCGCCGGTGGTCACCGGTCCGGGCCCGCGGCCGCGGACACCGGGCAGCATGAACAGCGCGCCCAAAGCCGACGCGCCCGCCGATATCTCGATCCCGCGCCGGCTCGCCGATTTGGCCGCGGGCAGCGCGTGCAGCACCCGCCAGGCCGCCGCCAAGTCGGGCAGCAGCAGGTGGGCGAACCACGGCGGCGGTTCGGCGTCGTCGTCGGGCACCACCCCCAGCGCCAGATCGGCACGGGAAAGCGCTTGCGCGCCGGCCGACGACAACACAGCGACGGTATGGCCGGCACGTTGCCACGCGGTCACCGCGGCGGAGAGCGCGTCGTCGAGGGACTTGTTTTCCCGCGGCTGGATCTCGTCGAACGCCGGTCGTAGCTCGCCGAGGTCGTCGGTGTCGACGGAGACCAGCTCGACCCCGCAGTGGCGGGCCTCGGTAACCACGGCCGAGGCCAGCGGGTCATGGGCTGGGCAGATCAACGCCTCGACGTCGCCCGGGGTTCCGGGCACCCGGTGCCAGCCGGCACGAAGATCGGGGTTGTCCAGCAGGGACTGGGCTCGGGCCCAGGCGGGGGACAACTCGTCTTCGTCGGCACCGCGGACGCGCACCACGCGCAGCCGGTCGGTGCACAGCACCCTCGGGTCGATGATCAGCACGTCGACCCGGTCCAGCCGGCGCAGGATCTCCGGGCGCAGCGGCAGGACCGAATGCTGGTCGGCCAGTCCGCGCCCGAGGGTCGCTGCGAACGACTCACGCGTGGTGCGGCTGGCCTTCGGCGCGGTCACCAATGTCGCCGTGGCGGCCCTGTCGACGCTGCGGGTGGCGGCGCCGACCAGCGCGGCAGCGACCGCCTGCACGACGGCGGCGGCGGCGGCGTGGCGGTCGGCGGGCGTCGCCGGCGGCGGCGCGGGCCGTGACGGCAGGTGGCCGGTCGCGTTGTCGGCGTGCCGGGCCAGCCGCGGCTCAAGCCGGTGCCACGCTTTGGCCTCGGCGACTGATTCGGCGGCCTTCAGCGCCTCGACCGTCACATCCACCGCCAGTGATCCCAGCGACAGCGTCATGGTTTCGGCCGCGGCCATGGCCAGTTCCAGCACCGTGTCGGCGGCGGGGCGGCCAATGCGGTCTTCGAGCAGGCGGCGCAACCGTGGCTGGTAGGTCGCGACCACAGCGGCCGCCACGACCGCGTTGGGCATCGGCGGCCATCGCAGCGCTCGCCCGATCAGGGCCGCGCCCAGCCCCACCGCGTTGGCGCTGACCGTTGCCATCCGGGTCGCCAGCAGCAGGCCGTCCCCCGGCAGGCTGGCGGGGCGCGCCGACCGGTCGCGAGGTGGCCGGGGGTATCGCGCTTCGGCGTCTGCGACTGCGCGGCACAGATCGCGCAACGACACCCGCTCGCCGTCGATGTCCACGACCACCCGTGATAGCGGGCGGTTCAGTCTGGCGGCGGTGACCCCGGGCTGCGCGGCGACCCCGTCGAGCACGACGCGGCCGAGTTCGTCGCCGTCGGGACCGGTGAGCCCGCGTACCTCGATCCAGGCGCGGTTATCGCCGCGCCAGCAGTGCCGGGTAAGGGTCGCACCGGAAAGCCCGCGGGAAAGCACCCTGGCCCCTTCGCGAACCGGCATGGTGGCGATCCCGATGCCGGCGGAGGCCAGTGACGTCACGGCGGTGGCTGCGGTATTCACCGATGCGCCGACGAGTGCTGACGTTGCCTGTAGTCCCATCGTGATCCCGCGCAGCGGCATGGATCTTCCCACCGATCCGACGGTACTCAATCGTTACTCAATGTCCTCTGGACTACTGCCTGCCCCGTGCTTGGCCGCTTCGTGGTCGCCGCGCGGGCGCCTTCGCGGCCTTGGTTGTTGTCTGCTTCCTCGGCGATTGCGAAGCCTTCCTTGGCGATTGAGCGGTCGCGGCCGCGCTCGCTTGGGTGGGCGCGGCCTTGACCGGCGCTGCTTTGGCGGGCGCTGCTTTGGTCGGCACTGCTTTGGCCGCCGTCCTCGTCGCGGCGGATTGCCGGTTAAGTTGCCGCAGCACCAGCGCGGTGCCGCCGATCGCCAGCACCAACGGCCACTCGACCAAACCGGTGACGCCGAGCGCGCCTAACGTCAACGCCGCAGCCGGCGTCGAATGGCTTCCACTGGCCAGGCCGCGCTGAACCCCGGCGGCCGCTCCCTGCACAGCGCCGACGACTCCGTTGACCGCGGCCCCGCCGACCGCGCCCGCGGCCATCGTGGTCGCATTTGCGGCACGACCGACTGCCCGACCTACGCCGCGTACCGCGCCGCCGACACCCATCATCGCTCCCTGACCCTTGCTTGAATCCGCAGCAGACCGGTTCGCCACGGTATACCCGCAAACGCGTCGTCCTCACGGAAACAGCAAGATTCTGACCATTATCTATAAACCGTGCGTCCCGCAGCAAGCAAACACGCAGCCGACCCACAGCTGGTTGTCAGTGACCGGGCCGGTGTTGTCGCCGTGCGGCTCAATCGCGGCGCAGGTCCACCACTACCGGAGCATGGTCGCTGGGCGCCTTGCCCTTGCGCTCCTCGCGCACGATCTGCGCGTTGACGACCCGCACCGCCAATGCGGGGGAAGCGAGGATGAAGTCGATGCGCATCCCCTGGTCTTTCGGGAAACGCAGCGCCGTGTAGTCCCAGTAGGTGTAGACGCCCGGGCCGGGGGCGAAAGGCCTTACCACGTCAGTGAATTGGGCGTCGATGATGGCGTTGAACGCTTTGCGTTCGGGTTCGGAGACATGAGTGCAACCCCGGTAGAACTCGATGCTCCAGACGTCGTCGTCGGTGGGGGCGATGTTCCAGTCTCCGGCCAGTGCGATCTGCGCCGACGGATCCTCTCGCAACCATCCTTCTGCTGTATCACGCAGCGCGGCAAGCCAATTCAGCTTGTAAATGTAGTGCGCGTCGTCCAGAGCGCGGCCGTTGGGAACGTAGAGGCTCCACACCCGCACACCGGCGCAGGTTGCGGCCAGCGCGCGGGCTTCGGCTGCGGCCGTCGCGTCCGTTGGTCAGGGCGGCCCGCTGCGTCCGGCTCCGCCGGGCCTGCGATCACCTCGCGGGCCGCTGCTCCAGGTGGGCTGCCCGGGAAAGCCGACTTGGATGTTGTCGAGGCCCACCCGCGACGCGATCGCCACCCCGTTCCATTGGTTGAACCCGCAGTGCGCCACCTCGTAGCCCAGTTCGAAGAACGGCAGGGTGGGGAACTGGTCGTCCGCACACTTGGTTTCCTGCATGGCCAGCACGTCGACGTCGGCGCGGCGCATCCAATCGAGCACGCGGTCCAAGCGGATCCGAATTGAGTTCACATTCCAGGTCGCCAGCCGAAGTAGCGGCGCTCGCAAGCGCGGCGAAGCCGGATGCAGCGGGTCGTCCCCGTCAACCATGGCCCGACCATAGCTCGGGCGGCACTGTCAGATAGCGGCCGCGATGGTGCAGCGCAAAGCCCAGTGATTCGGCCGCACTGGCGGCGAGCGTGTCGCCGTCGTGGACGCGCAGATAGCCGCGGGTCGCGCCGCGGCCGGCACCCCAAGACAGCAGCGTCTGGCACAGCCGCATAGCGTGCGGCGTCCCGTCTGGATCGTCGGTTGCTGCCAGCGCCGACAGGCCCACCCAGCGGGTGCCGTCCGGCGCGTCGGTTACCGCCGCGCGGGCCACCGCCATGCCGGCGCAGTTGCCGAACACCACTTCGCCGCCGAGGACGGCGGTCAGCACGTCGACCGGCACAGCGCGGGGCTGAAGCCGCAGCCAGTCGTCGTCGGGTTGCGCCGCCAACGTGACCGATGGCTGCCGATCCGCTCGGCCGACACCACGCACCAGCATCTGATGCGGGTGTTCGCCCGCCGCCGCTACGCGCAGCAGGCGATCGGGAACCGCCAGCCGCGGCGTCAGGCCCCGCTGCCGATACCAGTCCACGATCGCGGGGATAGCACTTAGGGCAGCTGAAATATCAAGCGGCACAGCTGAATTAGCTGAAACTGTGACGCCGTGTCCAGCGCGCAGCAGCCAGCCGTCCACCCAGTGCTGCTCGACACCGGGCCAGGCAAGCGCAGCGGCGTGCTCGAGTCCGCGGATCTGGGAGGTGCGTACCGGCATGTCGGTCAGCACCCGCAGTGCCACCGCGTCGCCGGGGGCGAACTGCACCACCGCTCCGGTCTTGGTCCGCACCCGCACCACCGGGTCGACCTGAAGCAGCTGGCCCACCGCGTCGGTCAGCGGCGGCACCGACCCGGGCGGTCGGCGGTAGCGCACCGTTACCCGCGTCCCCGGATCAGGCCACGACACCATCAGTGACCGAACGGGTCGGGCCCCTCACCCGGTGTCCAGGAAAGTCCCGGCACTCCCCAGCCGTGCGCTTTGATCGCCCGTTTCGCGGCGCGGGCGTGTCGGCCAATCAAGCGGTCCAGGTACAAAACGCCGTCCAGATGCCCGGTCTCGTGCTGCAGCATCCGGGCGAACAGTCCGGTGCCCTCCACGCTGACCGGATTGCCCTCGGCGTCGAGTCCGGTGACCCGAGCCCATTTCGCGCGTCCGGTCGGGAACGACTCCCCGGGCACCGATAGGCAACCCTCGTCGTCGGTATCGGGATCGGGCATGGTTTCTGGTATTTCGGAGGTTTCCAGCACCGGGTTGACGACCACGCCACGGCGGCGGGCGGTTTGGCCGCGCTCATCGGCGCAGTCGTAGACGAACAGCCGCAGCCCCACCCCAATCTGGTTGGCGGCCAAGCCTACCCCGTAAGCAGCGTCCATGGTGTCGTACAGAGTGGCGATCAAGTCGGGCAGATCGTCCGGCAACGAGCCGTCGGGACCAACCGGCACCGGGGCGGTCGGAGTGTGCAAGATCGGGTCGCCCACGATGCGAATAGGTACGACGGCCATGGCAATGCAGCTTAGGCGGTGCGACGATGCGCGCTGCGAAGCGGCGGGAGGAGGAGCATCGCTGTTGGGTTGGGCGGACAGAACTGAGCCGACTCGCGGGGCTTGGTTACGGCCCAACAGTTGCGGGCATGGTTGAATATCGCCGAAGCATGCCACTTCATAAAGACATTCGACAGATTGAGGAATTCGCCGGAAGGGTCCAGGGAAGCGATATGGACGGCGCCATGGCGCGGGCAAATCGATCGGGGGACGACTCTGAAATCGCCGATGGCCTGACCCGCCGCGAACACGACATCTTGGCGTTCGAACGCCAATGGTGGAAATACGCGGGGGCCAAGGAAGAAGCCATCAAAGAGTTGTTCTCGATGTCAGCGACACGCTACTACCAAGTACTCAACGCGCTGATCGACCGGCCCGAGGCGTTGGCTGCCGACCCCATGCTGGTCAAACGGCTACGGCGGCTGCGGGCAAGCCGGCAGAAGGCCCGCGCCGCGCGGCGGCTCGGCTTCGAGGTCACCTGACGCTGCGTTTGTATTTGCGGCGCTGCGGGCACCGCTGGCTACAGTTGGCTCGATGAACGAACGCGTCCCCGACTCCTCGGGATTACCCCTGCGGGCCATGGTCATGGTGCTGCTGTTTTTGGGTGTGATCTTCCTGCTGGTCGGGTTTCAGGCCATGAGTTCGGCCGGCAAATCCGATGACGACGACTCGACGTCGGTTTCCACGGTGACGACGAGCACGCCCGCGCCCCGCACTTCGGCCAAGGGCGCCGCCGCCCAACGGTCCGATGTGCGGGTGTACAACATCTCCGGGCAAGACGGTGTCGCCGCTCGTACCGCCGGTCAGCTCAGGAGCGCCGGCTTCAACGTCACCGAGATCGGCAACCTCTCGCTGCCCGACGTCGCGTCCACCACGGTCTACTTCAGCGACGCAGCGGGCGAGCGCGACACCGCCGACGCGGTCGGTAAGCAGTTGCATGCACCGGTGGAGCCGCGGATATCAGCGGTTGCCGACCAGCCGCCGGGCGTCATCGTGGTGGTCGCCGGCTAGACGCGCCGGCCGCGGCCAGGCGATAGGCTCTCGATATGGTCAAGCCCGCAAGGAGCCGCACGGTTGCTGCCGCAACCGCATTGGCGGTGCTCGCTGTCCCGGTCACATTGCTGGCAGCATGCACCCCGAACCAGCCCCCGGCGACTACACCCGGCACCACACCGTCGGTGTGGACGGGCGCACCTGCACCGCCGAAGACTCCGCCGGAAGGCGGACCGGTGCCGCCGGAGAGCATTACCACCCACCTGCGGGCACCCGACGGGACCCTGGTGGCGACGGCGAAGTTCGAGTTCGATCCGGGCTACGTGACCATCACCGTCCGGACCACCGGCTTGGGCCAGCTGACTCCCGGATTCCACGGGCTGCACATCCATGCGGTGGGAAAGTGCGAGCCCAACTCGGTCGCACCCACCGGTGGTCCCCCCGGGGACTTCCTCTCCGCCGGCGGGCATTACCAAGCGCCCGGGCATACCGGAGAACCCGAGAGCGGTGACCTGACCTCCCTGCAGGTGCGCAGGGACGGAGCCGCGCTGCTGGTGACCACGACCGACGCATTCACCAAAGAGGACCTTTTGTCCAAAGACAAGACTGCGATCATCATCCACGCCGGCCCGGAC
The DNA here is from genome assembly GCF_016592155.1 of Mycobacterium heckeshornense. Taxonomy (NCBI): domain Bacteria; kingdom Bacillati; phylum Actinomycetota; class Actinomycetes; order Mycobacteriales; family Mycobacteriaceae; genus Mycobacterium; species Mycobacterium heckeshornense. The sequence continues at coordinate 4,449,082 of NZ_AP024237.1, read as the reverse complement.
AACTTCGCCAACATCCCGCCGGAGCGCTACACACAGGCCAACGGCACGCCCGGTCCCGATGCGATGACGAAGTCGACTGGTGACGCCGGCAAGCGGGTGGCGTGCGGTGTCATTGGTTCCGGCTAGCCCACCGGCCAGCAGGGCAGCAGCCCGTATCGATTTCGCCGGGTCACCCCGGCCGACGGTCGGCGTGGAATGGGAGTTCGCGCTCGTCGACGCACAGACTCGAGACCTGAGCAACGAAGCCTCCGCGGTCATCGCCGAAATAGGCGAAAACCCTAGGGTGCACAAGGAATTGCTGCGCAACACCGTCGAAATCGTAAGCGGGATCTGCGATTGCACCGCTCAGGCGATGGAGGATCTGCGTGACACTTTGCACACCGCGCGCAAAATCGTCCGCGATCGGGGCATGGAACTGTTCTGCGCGGGCACCCACCCGTTCGCGCGGTGGTCAGCCCAAAAGCTCACCGACGCACCGCGTTACGCCGAACTAATCAAGCGAACCCAGTGGTGGGGCCGGCAGATGCTGATCTGGGGCGTGCACGTGCATGTCGGAATCTCCTCCGCGCACAAGGTGATGCCGATCATGACGGCGATGCTGCAGTGCTACCCGCACCTGCTGGCGTTGTCGGCCTCCTCACCGTGGTGGGGCGGCGAGGATACCGGCTATGCCAGCAACCGGGCGATGATGTTTCAGCAGCTGCCCACCGCCGGGCTGCCGTTTCATTTCCAGAAGTGGGCCGAGTTCGAAGGCTTCGTCTACGACCAGAAGAAGACTGGGATCATCGACCACATGGACGAGATCCGGTGGGACATCAGGCCCTCGCCGCACAAGGGAACTCTCGAGGTGCGCGTCTGCGACGGGGTGCCCAACGTGCGGGAGTTGGCTGCGCTGGTGGCGCTGACGCACTGTCTGGTCGTCGACCTGGACCGTCGCCTGGAAGCCGGCGAAACCCTGCCGAACATGCCACCGTGGCATGTCCAGGAAAACAAGTGGCGCGCTGCGCGCTACGGTCTGGACGCCGTGATCATCTTGGATGCCGACAGCAACGAACGCCTGGTCACCGACGATCTGATCGATGTGCTCAATCGTCTGGAGCCGGTGGCGAAGTCGTTGCATTGCGCCGACGAGCTAGCCTCCGTCGCCGACATTCCCCGGTTAGGGGCGTCGTATCAACGCCAGCGCCGGGTGGCCGAGGAGCACGACGGGGACTTGCGTGCTGTCGTCGACGCGCTGATTGCTGAGCTGGACATCTGATGGCGTCGGAACCCGTTGAATTACCGATGTTTCCGCTGGAATCGGCCTTCTTGCCAGGTGATGACCTGCCGCTGCGGATCTTCGAGCCGCGCTACACCGCTTTGGTGCGAGACTGTATGCGACAGGCCGATCCGCGCTTCGGTGTGGTGCTGATCTCCCGCGGCCGCGAGGTCGGCGGTGGAGATACCCGCTGCGACGTGGGCACGCTGGCTCATATCGCCGAGTGCGTGGACGCCGGCTCCGGTCGCTTTCTGCTGCGGTGCCGGATGGATGAGCGGATCCGGGTGTGCCAATGGCTGCCGGACGACCCCTATCCGCGGGCCGTCGTGCAGAGCTGGCCCGACCAGCCGGGCACGCCGGTCACCGATGCACAACTGGGTGAGCTCGAAGACCGGGTGCTGGCGTTGTTCGAACGAGTCGCGACCGCCCGCGGCGCCCGGGCACCCGACCGCGAAACGGTCCTGGGTTACCGTCGACAGAAAGCAGGCGATGCCGGCGAGCTGCTGTATACCTTGGCGTCCCGGCTGCCCATCGGGCCGGCCGATCGCTACGCCGTGCTGTCGGCACCGTCGGCGGCCGAGCGGTTGGCGGCGCTGAGCGAGGCCGTGGATTCCGTCGCCGCGATGGTGGAGTTCCAGCTCTCCGAATAGCCGCTCAGGCTAAGGATCATCGTCGTCATCGCCGTCGCGCAGGAGCCGTTCGGGGTAGTGAAACGAGTTGGTCCTCGCTTGGCCATGGTCGAGATGCGGCGGCGGAATCCATTCGGTATCAACGTTTTTGAGCTTGCGGGTTTTCCAGCCGCCCGAGGTGACCAGCTTGTGATGCGTGCCGCAGCCCTGGGTCAGATCATCGATGTTGGTTTCGCGGCAGGTAGCGAAGTCGGTGACGTGGTGGACCTCAGTGAGGTAGCCGGGTACATCGCAACCCGGGAACGTGCAGCCACGGTCCTTCGCGTACAACACGATTCGCTGGCCAGGTGTAGCGAGCCGTTTGGTGTGATATAGGCCGATCGCCTTACCTTTGTCGAAGATGGCAAGGTAGTGGTGGGCATGGGAGGCCAGCCGGATCACATCGGACATCGGCAGCAGGCTGCCGCCACCGGTGAGTGCGGTGCCCGCACCGGCCTCGAGTTCCTTGAGCGTGGTGGACACGATGATGGTCGCCGGCAACCCGTTGTGTTGTCCCAACGCACCGGAGGCCAGCAACGCCCGCCCGGCAGCGTTGAGCGCGTCATGGTTACGTTGTGCAGCGCTTCGGGTGTCGGACTCGATGGCCCGCTGCGATGGGGTGCCGCCGAGGCAAGGCGTGGGATCGGCCGGATTACACATGCCGGGGGCGGCCAGTTTCGCCAGCACGGCGTCGACAGTGGCACGCGCCTCCGGGGTCAAAAACCCGCTGATCGGGGACATCCTGTCGCTGCCTTGCTTACCGATAGTCAAGCCGCGTCGGCGGGCCCTGTCGTCGTCGGTGAAATCTCCGTCGGGATTCAGACAATCAGCGAGCTTGTCGGCCAGCCCGGCCAGCTGATCGGGCCGAAACTTCCTGCCCAGGCGGGCCAAATGCGCTTCAGCCTGCTCGCGAGTCGGGGCGTCGACGAAGTCGGGCAGTCGGTGGTAAAAGCTGCGGATCACCGCCACGTGGCCGGCTCCGAGCTGGCCGGCCCGCTGAGCGGCGGCGGTGGCAGCCAACACCGGTTGTAGCGGCTCGCCCGTCAGCGTGCGGCGCGGCCCCAGCTCGGCGGCTTCACCGATGCGCCGGGATGCTTCGGCGCGGCTGAGCCGCAACCGCTCGGCCAATGCCGACGGCAACTTGCCGCCCAACTCGGTCTCATCGGCCTGCGCGGCGACCTGATTGAGCAACGGGTGCTCGACGGCCGGCAGCCGGCGGCGCAGCCTTTCGCAGCGTTCCAGCATGGCCAGGCACTCCCGGGCGGTCAACACGTCAACCGACAGCCCCAGGGCGCGGTCCAAGCCGGCCTCGAGGGCGTCGAACACCTCGACGATCTCCACTCAGCTATTCGCTAGCATGTTCGAATGCTAGCGACCGCCACCGACATCGATGGCGGTCACGAGCGCCCACTGTGGATAAGAGCGCACCTGTGGAGGGCCCGGCGGGCTAATCCGGCGGGCATGCCACGACGAAGCTGCGGTCCCCAAGACGCCCGGCTGCCCGCGCGGTCGCCGACCTGACCTACGACGACCCGATGCCCGCGTGGCTGCAGGACGACGTCGCCGCGGCGGCGCGCGCTGCTGGTCAGCTATGGCGAGGCCGCGAAGGCGCGTAGCGACTCAAGCTGAAGTGGATCCAACGACGGCCGCACCGTTTCACGTGCGGCGGCGAGGTCGGCGGCGGTGACGTCCGCGGCGTCGATGCAGCGCCGCATCGCCGCCAGCGCGGCCTCACGCAGCAGTGCGACGCAGTCGGCGGCGCTGTAGCCGTCCAGCTCGGCGGCCAGCGCGTCGATGTCGACGTCGGCGGCCAGCGGGATCGACTTGCCGGCGGTGCGCAGGATGTCACGACGCGCCGCGGTGTCCGGCGGTTCGACGAACACCAGCCGCTCCAGCCGTCCCGGCCGCAGCAGCGCGGGATCGATCAGCTCGGGCCGGTTGGTGGCGCCCAGCACCACGACGTCGCGCAGCGGGTCGATGCCGTCGAGCTCGGTCAGCAGCGCGGCTACCACCCGGTCGGTCACCCCGGTGTCGAGGCTTTGGCCGCGCCGGGGTGCCAGCGCGTCGATCTCGTCGAGGAAGACCAGCGACGGCGCGGAATCACGGGCCCGCCGAAACAGTTCCCGCACCGCCTTTTCCGAGGCGCCGACCCATTTGTCCATGAGTTCGGAACCTTTGACCGCGTGCACGGAGAGCTGTCCGGTGCTGGCCAGGGCCCGCACCAGAAACGTCTTGCCGCAACCCGGCGGACCGTAGAGCAACACCCCGCGCGGTGGCTCGACACCGAGCCGGGCGAAGGTGTCCGGGTGCTGCAGCGGCCACAGCACCGCTTCGGTGAGCGCCTGCTTGGCGTCGGCCATGTCGCCGACGTCGTCGATCGTCACGCTGCCGACCGGCACCTCTTCGGCGGCTGCGCGCGACAGCGGTCGGATCACGCGCAGTGCGCCGGTCAGGTCGTCTTGGGTCAGGGCCGGAGGTGTTCTATCGGCGCTGGCTCTCGCCGCTGCCCGCAGCGCCGCCTCGCGCACCAATGCGACCAGATCGGCAACAACGAATCCCGGTGTGCGGCTGGCAATTTCGTTAAAATCCAGATCGCGTGTCGGCACCGACCGCAGCAGGGCAGCCAGCTGCGCGGCGCGGGTGGCCGCGTCGGGCAGCGGCACAACGAGTTCCCGGTCGCACAGGTCGGGTGCGCGCAGCCTGGCGTCGAGTCGGTCCGGCACCGCCGAGGTCGCGATGAATGCGACCCCACAGGTGGCCACCAGCCTACGCAGCTCGGCCAGGATCAGGGTGGCCACCGGCTCGGGGGTGGCGGGCAGCAGCGCGTCGACGTCGGTGATCAGCAGCACCCCGCCGTCGCGCACCGTTGCAGTCGCCGTCGTCACCGCCTTGAGCCGGTCGTCGGCGCCCAGCGCCCCGATCTGCGGACCGTCGAGTTCGACCAGTCGGCGACCGGCGCACACCGCGCGCACCAGCGTCGCCTTGCCCACACCCGCCGGTCCGGACACCAGCACGCCCAGGTGCGGCGATGCGCCCAGGGCTTGCAGCAGGTGTGGCTCGTCGAGCGAAAGCTTGAGCCATTCGGCCAGCTTGGCTACCTGCGGGTGGACGCCCTTGAGGTCGTCGACGGCGACCCGACGTGCGGTCGGCTCCGCCGCGCCTTGGGGCACACCGGTTCCCCAGGTCACCGAGGAGTTGGGTTGCACGCTCACCGGCCCGGCTGGGTCGACGCCGGTGACGGTCAACAACTCCGAGGTCCAGCTGATCCCGACGGCCGACGCCAGCGCGCGGCTGGCCGCCGACGTCGAGGTGCCGGGCCCCAGGTCGCGGGGCAGCAGCGACACCGCGTCGCCGACGGTGAGCACCTTGCCGAGCAGGGCCTGGCGGAGGGTGGTCGGCGCGATCGACCGCGTTGCCAGCGGTGAGCCGCTCAGCGTCACCGAGCGCGCTCCATGCACCGTGACCGGGGCGACGATCACCGCGGCGCCCTCACGCAGCCCGGCGTTGGACAGCGTCACGTCGTCGAGCAGGATCGTGCTGACCGGGACGTCGGCGCCCGCCATGCCGGCGACCGCGGCCGTGGTCCGCGACCCGGTCAACGATACCGCGTCCCATTCCCGAATACCCAGGGCGGCAACAGCTTTCGGGTGCATGCGGACGACGCCCCGGCGGGAGTCGACCGGCGAGGTGTTCAGCCGGGCGGTGAGGGTCAGCTGGGGGCGCGTCATGTCCGGCCGGCCGGCTTGCGCAGACCCAGCCGCGCCATCGACCGGCGGGTGGGCTGTGCCCGGCGGATCGCCCGCCGCACAGCGCGCCGCTGCTTGGGCCGCTCACCCCAGACCTCGGGATGCTCGGCGAGCCAGCGGTGACTGCGGACGGAGAACGGGATGTGGCACAGGTATGCGGCGACGGCCACCATCACCAGCACGTAGGGGAACAGGAACGCGGCCGCTGCGACGATCGCCAACGCCGCCAGCAGCACGGCGGCCAGGTTCGGCGGCACCGCCACCGCGTGCATCTTCTTCATCGGGATCCGGCTCACCACCAGCAGCGAACAGCTCGCCACCCAGGCGCACACCACCGGCGGGGAACTCCACCAGCCGCTGCCGAACTGAAGTTTGGCGGCCAGCGGCCCGAGCACCGCGATCGCGCCGGCCGGGGCGGGCATGCCGACGAAGAATTCCCGGGTGTAGGCGGGCAGGGTGGCGTCGTCGAGCAGCGCGTTGAACCGGGCCAGTCGCAGGACGATCGACACCGCATAGAACAACACCACCAACCATCCCGCTGGCCACGCGGACAGCAGCGACGCGTAAATCACCATCGCCGGCGCCACCCCGAAGTTCACCGCGTCGGCCAGGGAGTCGATCTCCTCGCCCATCCGCGACTCGGCGTCGAAGAAGCGGGCCACCCGCCCGTCGAGCCCGTCGAGGATGGCGGCCGCGGCGATCAGCGCCATCGCGGCGTGCGGCTGACCCACCAGCGCGAAGCGGATCGAGGTCAGCCCCGCACAGATCGCCAGCACGCTCATCGAACTGGGCAGGATGCGCAGGTTGACCGACGGCCGGCTGCGGGGCTTGGCGGTAATCACAGTTCGGCCAGCACGGTTTCGCCGGCGAGGGCCCGCTGACCGACGCTGACCAGCGGCTCGCATCCCGCAGGCAGGTAGGTGTCCAGGCGCGAACCGAATCGGATCAAGCCGTAGGTGTCGCCGATCGACAGCTTGTCGCCGGCCCGGGCCTCGCAGACGATGCGCCGCGCCAGCATCCCGGCGATCTGCGCGACGACGACCTCGGCGCCGGCTTCGGTGCGGATCAGCATGCTGGTGCGCTCGTTGCGTTCGCTGGCCGCGGCCAGGTCGGCCGAGCCGAAGCGGCCCGGCCGGTGTTGCACATCGATCACCGCGCCGCTGACCGGGGCGCGCTGCACGTGGGCGTCCAGCAGCGACAGGAAGATGCTGACTCGGGGTAGGGGCATGTTGGGAAGGCCGAGTTCGGCGGGCGGGGCGGCGGTGTCGACCAGACAGATCACCCCGTCGGCGGGTGCGACGACGACACCGGGCCTGCTGGGCGGCACGCGCGGTGGGTGGCGAAAGAAGCCCGCGCAGGCGCCTGCGGTCAACAGACCCGCGCGGCGCGCCCAGCTGTGACGGCGTCCGGCAACAGCCAGCGCCAGCCCCGCGCCGACGAACGGCAGCCCGGCCCGGTGCACCGGCGGAATCGTCGAGCGCAGCAACGCCCACAGCCGTTGCGGTCCGGTTGTGAGGTCGCCCGGGCGTCGTGCCACGCGGTCATCTTACGGAGCCGAGAGGTCCCAGACTTCGACCTGCGATCCGGCCGGGATTTCGGTGACCTCTTCGGGAATGTCCAGCAGGCAGTTCGCCGACGCCAGCCAGCGCAGATGGTGTGAGCCCGGCGGGCCGTAGCCGGTGACGGTGCCGGCGGTGGTGTCCAGCACCCCGCGGCGGAACTGCCGTTTACCGCTCGGCGAGGTCAGCGTCTCGGTGAGCACCGCCGACCGGCGCGGCCGCTCCGGCTCGGGCAGGCCCATCGCCCGCCGCAGCGCGGGGCGGATGAATACCTCAAAGGACACCAGCGCGCTGACCGGGTTGCCGGGCAGGGTGACGATCGGCGTGCCGGCGACTCGCCCGATCCCTTGCGGCATGCCGGGCTGCATCGCCACCTTGACGAACTGCACCCCTTGATCACCGGCCCGGCCGAACGCGTCCTTGACCACCTCATAGGCGCCCGCACTGACCCCGCCGCTGGTGATGATCAGGTCGGCCGCGGCGGCGTAGCGATCGAGCACGGCGACGAACTGGGCGACGTCGTCACCGGCGGTCGGGGTGGCGACGACGGCGGCCCCGGCATCGCGCAGCGCGGCGGCCAGCATGACCGCGTTGGATTCATAGATCTGCCCCGGCCGCAGCGGTGTGCCCGGCGACACCAGCTCCGACCCGGTGGAAATCACCAGCACCCGCTGTCGCGGGATCACGGGCAACTCCGGCAATCCCAGCGCGGCGGCCAGTCCCATCGCCGCCGGGGTGACCACTTGCCCGGCCCGCAGCACCGTGGTGCCCGCGGTGACGTCCTCACCCGCCCGCCGGATGTGGCGGCCCTCGCGGACGGCGGCGTAGATCGCGACCGTTTCGGTGCCCGCGTCGGTGTTTTCCACCGGCACCACGGCCGTCGCACCCTGCGGCACCGGGGCGCCGGTCATGATCCGGTGCGCGGTGCCCGGCGCGAGCGTGAGCGTATCGGTGCGGCCAGCCGGAATATCTTCGGCCACAGGCAATTTCACGGGATGCTCGGGGGCTGCTGACGCGATGTCCTCGGCGCGCACCGCATAGCCGTCCATCGCCGAATTGTCGAAAACCGGCAGCGACAGCGGGGCGGTCACGTCGTCGGCCAGGGCCAGGCCTTGCGCGTCGGCGAGCCCGGCGCGGATGCCCGGCGGGGCGGTGATCAGCTCCGCGACGACGCGCTGATGCTCTTCGACTGACCGCATCGGACCGGGACTCACACCGGGAAGGTGACGCCGGTGAGCTCTTCGGACACCGCCCACAGCCGCCGCTGCAGCTCTTCGTCGTGAGACTGCGCGCTCGACTCGACCAACTTCGGATGTCCCCGCTGCTGGGCTAAGCCGGCCGGGCCGTAGTATTGACCGCCCTGCACGTCTGGATCGGTGGCCGCCCGCAATGTCGGCAGCGCACCCATCGCTGCGCTTTGGAACGCCAGCGGGCCGAACACCGCCACAGCGGGTTTGAGCACCATGGGCAGGTTGCGGGTGAGCTCGGTGCTGGAGCTGCCGGGGTGCGCGGCCACGGCGATCGTCGGCGCATTCTTGGCCGCCAGCCGTCGCTGCAGTTCGTAGGTGAACAGCAGGTTGGCCAGCTTGGATTGCCCGTAGGCGGCGATCCGGTCGTAGCGGCGTTCCCATTGCAGATCGTCGAAATGGATGGCAGCACGAAACCGGTGCGCGTTGCTGCTGACGGTCACCACCCGCGACCCCCGCACATGCAGCAATTGGTCGAGCACCAGCCCGGTTAGCGCGAAGTGGCCGAGATGGTTTGTGCCGAACTGCATCTCGAAGCCGTCTCTGGTCAGTTGCTTTGGCGTATACATGACGCCGGCGTTGTTGATCAGCAGGTCGATGCGCGGATAGGCGTGGCGCAATGCTTGCGCGGCGGCGCGCACCGACTCCAGGGAGCTCAGGTCGAGTTCTTGCAGGGTGACGTCGGCATCGGGACTGGCGGCGACGATTTTGGCGAGCGCGGCGTTGCCCTTTTCCAGGTTGCGCACTGCCAGCACGACATGCGCGCCGCGCTGGGCGAGCACCGCGGCGGTGTGGTAGCCGATTCCGGTGTTGGCGCCGGTGACGACGGCGACGCGGCCGCTCTGGTCGGGTATGTCAGCGACGGTCCACTTGCCGTTGGCGCCCATGGCGCAAAACGATACCGACCTCGCGGCGACGACGCGCACCGCGCAGCGCGAGAGGGCGAGCCGGGCGATGGCCGCAGCCGCCGGGTGGCATTCTCGACGCTATGGACAACGGCACGTCCGGGCCGGTTGTGTCGCTGGCCGAACCGGCGCATCCGCCCAGCCGCAGGGCGCCGTTGTTGTGGGCGGTCAGCGGCGCGATTCCCTGGCTGGTCTTGGCCGTAGCTCAGGTGGCGTGGCTGGTGGTGGATCAGCGCCAGCCGTGTCTGCATGCCGTCGTTGCCGTCGGCACCGTGGCGGGCCTGGTGGTCTCGGCCGTGGTGGTGCCGGTGTGGCGGTATCGCGTGCATCGCTGGGAGATCAGCGCGCAAGCCGTCTACACCCGCACGGGTTGGCTGGTGCAAGAGCGGCGGATCGCGCCGATCTCACGAGTGCAGACGGTCGACACCGAACGCGGCCCGCTGGAGCGGCTGTTCGGGCTGGCCGATGTCACCGTCACGACGGCGTCGTCGGCGGGTGCGGTGCACATCGTGGCGCTGGATTGCCCCGTCGCCGATCAACTGGTCGCGCAGTTGACCGACATTGCGGCGATCGGTGCCGAGGATGCGACGTGAGCTGGCAGCGGCTGAGCCCGCGCATGCTGCTGGTGCATCCGGTGCATGAGCTGCTGCGGCAACTGCCGCTGCTCGTCGGCGGGATCGTCTTGGGTTCGACCACCGGCAACCCGCTCTGGGCGCTGGCGGCGCTGGCGGTGACAGCCCTGCTCGGCGTCGCGCGCTGGTTCACCACCGGCTACCGCATCGAGGCCGACGAGGTGCAGCTGCGAACCGGTGTGCTACAGCGCAAGGTGCTTTCGTTGCCGCGCAACAGGATTCGCTCGGTGCAGACCGACGCGCGGTTGCTGCACCGGCTGCTGGGGCTGGCGGTGCTACGGGTGAGCACTGGTCGGGAAGCCAAGGGCGACAGTGTCTTTGAGCTTGACGCCGTTGAGGTCGCGCAGGTGCCTCGGCTGCGGGCAATCCTGTTGAACGAGTCGCTGCAGGCTCCCGCCGTCGCCGAGCAGCCGGCGCCCGAGCTGGTGTTGGCCCGCTGGCAGCCGTCCTGGTTGCGCTTCGCGCCGCTCAGCGTTTCCGGGCTGGTCATGATCGGCGCCGCGGTGGGCGGCATTTATCAGACCGGAGTTGGTGTGGCGCTGCAACATTCGCGGGTGGCCCAGTCCGGGTTGAACGCGGTCGAGCGCTCCGGTGTGGTGGCCATGGTGATGGTGCTTACGGTGGTCGTGCTGCTGGCCTCGGTCGTGTTGGCGGTGCTGCGGTCGCTGGCCACCTACGGCAACTTGGTGCTCACTCGGCGCGCTGAGGTGCTGCATCTGCGGCATGGCCTTTTGCGGGTGCGCGAACACACCTATGACATGAGCCGGTTGCGCGGTGGGACGCTGCGTCAACCGCTGCTGGTCCGCATGTTCGGCGGTGCCCGGCTGGACGCGGTCATGACCGGTGTCGGCGGTGCCGGCGAATCGTCGATGCTGCTGCCGCCGTGCCCGGTTCACACCGCGGTGTCGGTGCTGACCGCACTCGTCGGGGATGCCGGCCCGGCCACCGGGCCGCTGCGCGGTCACGGCCGAAGGGCGGCGCTGCGACGCTGGACGCGTGCGCTCGGGCTGCCGGCGGCAGCCGGTCTGGCGCTGGTAGCGCTGACGGCAACGGTTGGCGTCGCGCCGTGGCTGTGGTTGGGGTGGGCGGTGCTGATGGGGTGCGGCGCATTGCTGGCCGCCGACCGCGTGCGCGCGCTGGGACACCGGGTTGATGGCGGTTGGCTGGTGGCGCAGGCGGGAAGCCTTGAGCGACGCCGCGATTGCGTCGCCGCTGCGGGGATCATCGGCTGGACCGTGCGGCAGACGCTACCGCAACGCCGTGCCGGGGTCGCCACACTGGTGGCGGCGACCGCCGCGGGCACCAAGCGCTACCACCTGATCGACGTGCCCGAGCGCCTGGCGTGGACGATCGCGGCGCAGGCTTCGCCGTGGGTGGCCGAGAGCAGGTGGGCGGTGGTGTAGCCGGGGCCCTCGGCCGTGGCGTTGCGCGCTGCCGGTGCGTCGATCCGCGCGGGCGGCGCCTCGGGGACCACGCGGTCACGTCAGGCTCGCCGACCAGGCAGCGCGGCGGTGGACAGGGCGGCACGACACGCGGCATCGCCTCGGTCCGCCCGGGTCCCAAGTTCTTGCACTCGGCATGGGCGAGTGCTAAGAATGAGTTGGCACTCGCGACCGGTGAGTGCTAGGTCGGGACGGTGAGACCGAGCTCAGCACGGTCGTCCGTCGCGGGCACTGCACCCGGCCAGGACGTGTCATCCCCGATCCGGGAGGAATCACTTCGCAATGGCCAAGATAATTGCGTACGACGAAGAGGCCCGCCGCGGTCTCGAGCGCGGCCTGAACAGCCTCGCCGACGCGGTACGGGTGACGTTGGGCCCCAAGGGCCGCAACGTCGTGCTGGAGAAGAAGTGGGGTGCTCCCACGATCACCAATGACGGCGTGTCCATCGCCAAGGAGATCGAACTGGAGGACCCCTACGAGAAGATCGGCGCCGAGCTGGTCAAGGAAGTCGCCAAGAAGACCGACGACGTCGCCGGTGACGGGACGACGACGGCGACGGTGCTGGCGCAGGCGCTGGTCAAAGAAGGCCTGCGCAACGTCGCCGCGGGCGCGAACCCGCTGGCGCTCAAGCGTGGGATCGAAAAGGCCGTGGAGAAGGTGACCGAGACCCTGCTCAAGACGGCCAAAGAGGTCGAGACCAAGGAGCAGATCGCCGCGACCGCGGCCATCTCCGCTGGCGACCAGGCGATCGGTGACCTGATCGCCGAGGCGATGGACAAGGTCGGCAACGAGGGTGTGATCACCGTCGAGGAGTCCAACACCTTCGGCCTGCAGCTCGAGCTCACCGAGGGTATGCGCTTCGACAAGGGCTACATCTCGGGCTACTTCGTCACCGACGCCGAGCGCCAGGAAGCGGTCCTCGAAGACCCGTACATCCTGCTCGTCAGCTCGAAGGTGTCGGCCATCAAGGATCTGTTGCCGCTGCTGGAGAAGGTCATTCAGTCCGGCAAGCCGCTGCTGGTCATCGCCGAGGACGTCGAGGGCGAGGCGCTGTCCACGCTGGTCGTCAACAAGATCCGCGGCACCTTCAAGTCGGTGGCGGTCAAGGCCCCCGGCTTCGGTGACCGCCGCAAGGCGATGCTGCAGGACATGGCCATCCTCACCGGCGGCCAGGTGATCAGCGAAGAGGTCGGGCTCACCCTGGAGAACGCCGACCTGTCGCTGCTGGGCCGTGCCCGCAAGGTCGTCGTCACCAAGGACGAGACCACCATCGTCGAGGGTGCCGGTGACACCGACGCCATCGCCGGCCGGGTGGCCCAGATCCGCACCGAGATCGAAAACAGCGACTCCGACTACGACCGCGAGAAGCTGCAGGAGCGGCTGGCCAAGCTCGCCGGCGGTGTCGCGGTGATCAAGGCCGGGGCCGCCACCGAGGTGGAGCTCAAGGAGCGCAAGCACCGCATCGAGGACGCCGTGCGTAACGCCAAGGCCGCCGTCGAGGAGGGCATTGTCGCCGGCGGTGGCGTGACGCTGCTGCAGGCCGCCCCGACATTGGACGAGCTCAAGCTCGAAGGTGACGAGGCCACCGGTGCCAGCATCGTCAAGTTGGCGTTGGAGGCTCCGCTGAAGCAGATCGCGTTCAACTCCGGTCTGGAGCCCGGTGTGGTCGCCGAGAAGGTGCGCAACCTGCCCGCCGGTCACGGCCTCAACGCCGCCACCGGCGAGTACGAGGACCTGCTCAAGGCCGGCGTCGCCGACCCGGTCAAGGTCACCCGTTCGGCGCTGCAGAACGCGGCTTCGATCGCGGGGCTGTTCCTGACCACCGAAGCCGTCGTCGCCGACAAGCCGGAGAAGGAGAAGGCCGCAGCGCCTGGCGCAGGCGGCATGGGCGACATGGACTTCTAGTTCGGCGACGATGCGCGCCGCGTAGCGGCGTGAGGAGGAGCCGGACAATCGAGCCGAAGTCCGTACCGGAAAAGCCGGAAAAGCCCGGTCCCCTTGGGGGCCGGGCTTTTTCGTTGCTACGCGCGTGCGGACGACGATGCCTTGAAGATCACGCAGTCGTAGGTGTGCCCGCGCTGACAGGTTGGGGAGTCGCCCGCGGCCGGTCGGTGCAGGAGTGCGCGGGTGGGCACCATCGTCACGGGTTCGGTCGTTTCGGGGTCGACGGGCTTTTCGGTGTCGGCGTCGACGATCAGCGAGTATTCGCCGGGGTCGCGTGGCGGCCAGACCAGGGTGGCGGTGCCGTGCCTTGCGAGGTTGGCGCGAGTGTGCCCACCGGCCGGTCCGATGTCGAACGCTCGCCCGTCGAAAGCCGGCTCGATTTCCACCGCGCGCACCCGGTAGTCGTCGTTGACGGTGATCAGGTAGGCGAACCCGTAGTTGCCGAGGGCGTCAGCCAGCCGGTCGAGGTCCACGTCTGCGCTCATGTGGATAACTGTAGGCGGGTTTCGCGGGCCGCGGTCATGCTGCCGGCTGTGGGCGGGGACGAGTGGCCATTTCTCGGGCGGCAGGCCGTGCGGCGGGGCGACATCTCGGAATACCAGCTGGAGAAGAACTACCGAGCTGTGTATCGCAATGTCTATGTGCCCAAGCACCAACCGCTGAGCGCGCTGACCCGGGCCCGCGCCGCCTGGCTGTGGTCCGGCGGCCGCGCCACGCTGGCCGGGCTGTCCGCAGCGGCGGTGCTGGGAACGAAATGGATCGACGTTGACAGTCCCGCCGAGCTGATCCGCATCAATCGGCACGTCCCGCCCGGCGTCGTCGTGCATTCCTACACTCTCGATGCTCGAGAGGTATGCCTCGTCAACGGGATCCGGATCACGACGCCGGAACGTACCGCCTTCGACATCGGCCGCACTATGCCCCGGGATCGTGCGATTCCGGTGCTCGACGCGTTGGCGAATGCGACCAATTTCACGGTCTCCGATGTTGTCGCACTCGCCGACGGCAAACCGGGCATTCGCGGTGTTCGCCGGCTACGAACAGCGTTGCGGCTGGTCGACGGCGGCGCTGAGTCACCGCAGGAAAGCCGGCTGCGATTGCTGCTCGTCGATGCGGGGCTGCCCGCGCCGGAAACCCAGATCCCGTTCGTCGACGAGTTCGGCGTCACCCGGATCCGCGTCGACATGGGCTGGCGTGCGTGGAAAGTAGCCGTCGAGTATGACGGCGTGCAGCACTGGTCGGACCGGTACCAACGGTCTTGGGACATCGACCGCGTCGCGATGCTCGAAGCGCTCGGGTGGGTTGTTGTCCGGGTCAGCGCCGAGATGATGACCCGTCCGCGGGTCATCATCGAGCGCGTGACCGCCAAGCTGCGGGTGGCGGGTTGCCCGCTTTAGCGCCGAGTGTGCAGGTTATGCCGACGATTTCGCCGATTCCTCACCAATAACATGCACAGTCGGCGCGGCTAGGCCGGCGGCGCGGCTAGGCCGCCGGCGCGGGTTGCCGGCCGCGCACCAGCCGTCCCGGCCGGGCGTCGGTCGGTACACCGTCTCGGGCGATGATCTCGCCCGAGACGATCGTCGCCACGTAGCCGTCTGCGGTCTGGTCCAGACGACGCCCGCCCGCCGGCAGGTCGTGGGTGACGATCGGCTTGTGCAGCCGCAGCCGCGCGTGGTCGATGACGTTGAGGTCGGCTTTGTAGCCGACGGCGATGCGGCCGCGGTCGCCCAGCCCGGCGACGCGGGCCGGCACCGAAGTGAGCTCGCGGATCGCCTCGGGGACGCTGAACCGCCCGGAGGCCCGGTCGCGGGCCCAATGCGCCAGGAAGTACGTCGAATAGCTGGCGTCGCAGATCATCCCGTAGTGGGCGCCGCCGTCGCCGAGGCCCAGCACGACGTCGTCGCGGCGCAGCAACTCGCCGACGGTATCCAGCGAATAGTTTTCGAAATTGCTGGTGGTGACCAGCAGCATCGCGTGGCCGTCGTCGTCGAGCAGCCGGTCGTAGGCCTCCTCGATCGGGCGCACCCCGCGGGCGCGGGCCCGCGCCGCGATGCTGTCCGAGCGCCGCGGCTCGTAGTTGGGGTCGTCGCCCAGCGGGAAGATCCAGTCCCAGGCCTGCGCCAGATACATCAGCGGATGGCCCTGCCCCGGCTTGTCGGCCAGAATGCGCTCACGCACGTCGGGTTTGCGCATTTCGGCGACGCGCTCGGGCAGCGGCAGCCCGGCGATCTCCCGGTAGCTGGGATACAGCACGAACGGGTTGGCGCTCAGCTCCAGCCCGATGATCAGCCCGATCGGGCGCGGCAGCAGCTGCGCGGTCACCGAGGGTCCGTCACCGCGGACGGCGTTGGCCTTCTCGATCATGGTGATGGCATCCGGCCACATGGGGTCGCCGGCGTTGCCGATCGCCAACGTGAACGTCACCGGAAGCCCGACGTCCTCGGCGACGTCGAACACCTGCTGCAGCACCGGCTGATACCCGCCCGCGGGCACGTCGGGCACGAACTGGATCAGCCCGCCGCCGCCGTCGACGACGCCCTTGGCGATCTCAAGGATCTCCTCGCGGGCCGCGTCGTAGCTCGGAATCGGCGAACCGCTGGCGGTCTTGTGGATCATCAGCCGCGACGACGCGAACCCCAGCGCCCCGCACTCGATCGCCTCCTTGGCCAAGGCCCGCATCGTCGCGAGGTCCTCAGCCGTGGCCGGTTCGCGGTCCGCGCCGCGCTGACCCATCGCGTAGACCCGCAGCGGCGAGTGCGGCAGGTAGGCTGCCACGTCAATATCGCGCTGTCGCGCCTCCAGCGCATCCAGGTATTCGGGGAAGGTCTCCCAGGTCCACGGCAGCCCGTCGGTCATCACCACGCCGGGAATGTCCTCGACGCCGGCCATCACGTCGACCAGCACCTCGTGGTCGTCCTGGCGGCATGGGGCGAAGCCGACACCGCAGTTGCCCATCACGACCGTCGTCACCCCGTGCGCCGACGACGGGTTCAACCGGTCCGACCAGATCGACTGGCCGTCGTAGTGGGTGTGCAGGTCGATGAAACCGGGCGTGACCAGCAATCCGGTCGCGTCGATCTCCGAAGCGCCGGTATCGTCGACCGCGCCGACGGCCCTGATGACGCCGTCTTTGACGGCGACGTCCCCGACAAACGGTTTACCGCCTAACCCGTCGACGATGCTGCCATTGCGAATCACCAGGTCGTAGGTCATCTAAACAATCTACGACCGGGTCGGCGGCTCATGCCAGGCTGAACCGCCGCACGCGCCGCGGCTCGGGCCCCTCCGCGCGTTCGGCCGCGATCCGGCGGCGACAACGGCGAAGCGGTCTTCGACCGAGCCGGCGGCGGGCCCGTAATCTCGCAGGTATGCCCAGCACCGATGCCGCCTCCGCCCAAGAGTTGCTGCGCGACCTGTTCACCCGGTTGATCGAACACGTCGACGAACTCACCGACGGGCTCACCGAGGAACAGTCCCAGTGGCGGCCGCACCCCGCCGCCAACAGCATCGCCTGGCTGATCTGGCACAGCGCGCGTGTGCAGGATGTGCAGGTCGCTGACATCGCCGGTGTCGAGCAGGTGTGGACGCGCGACGGCTGGGTGGACCGTTTCGGTCTGGACCTCCCGCGCGGCGACACCGGCTACGGGCACAGTCCCGACGACGTGGCCAAGGTGCGTGCCCCGGCTGAGCTGCTGGCCGGCTACTACCGCGCCGTGCACAAGCTGACGCTGGAGTACATCGCCAGCGTGACCGCCGACGAGCTGTCCCGGATCGTCGACGAGCGCTGGGATCCGCCGGTGACGGCGAGCGTGCGACTGGTCAGCATCGTCGATGACTGTGCCCAACATCTCGGCCAGGCCGCCTATGTGCGCGGGATTGCCTCCGAGGCGCGGATTTGACACCTGTCGACGCGGCTAGCATGACCGCTATGACCGCCACCACCGCACCACAGTCTCCCGGCACCGGCATCATCCGGACCCACCCCGCTGACGTCCCTGGCATCGCCGCCAGATTGGGTGCAGCGCAACGGGAATGGGATCAACTCGGCGCTGAAGGGTCCTGGTCGCGTCGCCAAAGCCGCCAAACCTGCTAGATAGCAGTGCGCTTCGTTGCGGCGGTGCTGTTGTGGTTGAGCACCACTGCGGCACTTGCGGTGGCGGTACCGGCGGTATGGGCACAGCGAAACATTGTCGATGCCGACGGCTATGCGGCGATGGCCCAGAAAGCGGCGGCTGATCCGGCGGTGCAGGCCGCGGTGGCATCGCAACTGGCCGCCGAGGCGTGTTTGCTGGTCAGAGAACACGGATCCCGCGCCGATCCCGGGCTGGTGCGCGATCTTGCGACGGCCTACACCGGCGGACCGTCATTTTCGCCGCAGTTCGTACAGGCCAACAGGATTGCACACGGTTGGGCGTTCGCCGGCACTGAGCCGGGGCCCGACCCATGGGTGATCGATTTGGCCCCCCTGCTGAACGACAGCTCTTTTCGCCAGACGCTGGCCGACAACGACATCCACATACCCGCTGTCACGGCCGTTCCCCTGACGGTATCCGCGCCAAAATCTTTGCGGCCCGGTCAATTACACCCACTGGCCATTTGGGGGCCGTGGGTGAGTCTCGGGGCGACAGTGCTGGCGGGGGGTGGCGCGGTGCTGACACTGGCCGCCGCGCGACGCCGCGGCAAGGCGCTGGCCAGCCTCGGCGTCGCTGCGTTGCTGGTCGCGGCGGTCGGCTATGCGGGCATCGAGGTCGGCCGCCGCCGCATCGACGACGTGCTTAACCGCACGGGCGGCGACACGCGCCGGATCGCTGAGGCGCTGCTCGGCTCTGCCGAAGCCAGCCTGCACCATTGGCTCAACGTCATCCTGGCGGCCGGTGGCGCGCTGGTGGCGCTCGGCGTGCTGGTCGCGATACTGGGTGGTCTGCGCAGGCGGTGACGCCACCGTGGCGCGGCTCAGGTCAGCGGCAACTCGGTCAGCATCCGCCCGGTCGGGCGTGGTGACCCGTTGCCGGGCTCGACGGTAAATGCCAGCGCGCTCGAACTTCCCAGATTAGGGATCACGGCGGTGGTCGACGGCGCAACGGCTTTGGTGTCCATCGTGCCCGCCGAGGTCGGGCCATGCGCGTCGAGCAGCCACATCTGATACACCGAGCCGGGCGGCGGCGGCGGGACGTTGTTCATCACCAGTACGCCGGCGTTCTTGTCGCGGGAGAACACGATTGTCGCGCTCCCGCCACTGAGCAGCGGGCCGGTGACCGTGCGGACATCCGGCGCGGTCAGCACCTGCTCAGCGACCGTGGGCGATGCGAACGGCCGCACGACCGCCCCGACACCGAATGCGGCCAGGCCCACCACAATCGCCGCTGCTGCAGCAATAAGTCCTGTGCGCCAACGCTTCTGGCGACGCCGATCGGAATCCACCGCTGCCAGCACGACCGAACGCAAGTGGGCCGGCGGCTCTGCGCCGGTGACCGCCGATACCACCGCCATGGTCTCACGGACGGCGCGCACCTGCTCGTGGAAGGCCTCGGCCACCGGCGGTGGGGCGGCTTGGACCTGCCGCTCGATGTCGGCGCGCTCGGTGTCGGAGACGGCGTCCAGGGCATACGGTGTGGCCATCTCGAGCAGGTCGAATTCGGTCGGCTCGGTCATGTCACACCCAGGCAGTTGCGCAGGCTACGTATCGCGTCACGCATGCGCGACTTGATCGTCGACAAATTGGCGGACAATTGCTGCGACACTTCGACATAGGTCAACCCGCCGTAATAGGCCAGTTCGATGCATTCCCGCTGGGCGTCGGTCAGCCCGTCCAGGCACTCGACCACCCGGCGGCGCTCGTCGCCGGCGATCGCCGAGTCGGCGACGACGTCGCTGGACGGGTCGACGTTGGCTGCGCTGTAGCGTGACTCACGCTGACTGGCGGCGTGCTCGCTGCGCACCCGGTCGACGGCGCGCCGGTGCGCCATGGTCAGCAGCCACGCCAAGGCGGAGCCCTTGGTGGAGTCGTAGTCTTTTGCGGTACGCCATACCTCGAGGTACACCTCCTGGGTGGTTTCCTCGCTGTAACCGGAATCGCGCAGGACCCGGGTCACCAGCCCGTAAACGCGTGCCCTGGTGCGATCGTAGAACTGGGCAAACGCATCCGCGTCGCGACGAGCCACCCGGCGCAACAATGCGTCCAGGTCGCTGCTCAGCCGCGGCGCTCCGGTCATCGACCGGTAGCCTATCCTCCGCTCCGCGACCATGGTCATCTGCGTGCCGATCTGGGCGGCCACGGGACGAAAAACGATGTCCGCGCCTGGTATTCGTCGAAGCCCGGGCGGCCCCGCATGTACTTCTCGGTGCGTCGGCCACCGGTCGCGTAGACCAGAAAATAGGTCATGAGCAGTGGTGAGGGCAGCGTGACCAGCGCAGTGCACCCGGTGATCGTTACCAGCCACAGCCCCCACCACACGCAGGCATCGCCGAAGTAGTTGGGGTGGCGCGTCCACGCCCACAGACCCCGGTCCATCACCTGGCCGCGGTGCGCGGGATCGGATTTGAACGCCTGCAGCTGCCGGTCGGCCACGGCCTCGACGGTGACGCCGACGGCCCACACCACCAGACCGATCGCCGGGATGGCGAGCAGCCGTCTGGGCGTGGGACCGGTGACTGCCGACAATTGCAGCGGCAATGAGACAAACCATGTCGCGCAGGCCTGGGCGACAAACACTTTGCGTATTACCTGGCTCACGGTGGCACCCCGCAGCAGGTCGGCATAACGGGGATCTTCACCGTGCCCGGCCGTTTTTCGGTATACGTGCCAGCTCAACCGCAGCGCCCAGAGGCCGACCAGTCCCAACAGCAGGTATCGACGCAGCACGTCACCTCGGCCGAGCACGGCCGCGGTGACGGCCACCGCACCGAAGCCTGCGCCCCAGGCCACGTCTACCACGTTGTAGCGCCCGAGTCGGCGGCCGATGCAGAAGGTCGCCGCGTGCAGCACGGCGAGCACCGCTGCCGACACCCCGGAGACCACTGCGAAGTTCATGGCCTGTGCTCTCGCACGAACGTCCACTGATAGACGTTGAGGTAACCCGACCGAAAGCCCGCCTCCGAATATGCCAGATACAACTCCCACATACGGGCAAAGACATCGTCGAAACCTGAGCCTGCCAATCGGTCTCGTCTCTGGCTGAACTTTTCCCGCCACAACCGCAGTGTCTCGGCGTAATGCGGCCGCATCGGCAGAAGGTCAACAGGGCGTAAAGTGGTGTGGCGCGCGGCGATTCCCAGAATTGCCTCGGCTGAAGGAATCAGGCCGCCGGGGAAAATGTATTTCTGCATCCAGGTGTGCGTCTTGCGGGTGGCCATCATCCGGGCATGTGGCATGGTGATCGTTTGAATCGCTACCCGGCCGCCCGGTTTCACCAGCCGCTCCAAAGCCCGGAAAAAGTGCGGCCACCAGCGGTACCCGATGGCTTCGATCATCTCAGCCGACACCACAGCGTCATAGCTGCCTGTCACGTCGCGGTAGTCGCACAGATCGATGTGCACCTGCCTCGACAGTCCCGCGGCGCAGACCCGTTGGCTGGCAAGCCGCTGTTGCTGGGCCGACAAGGTCACTGACCGGACGTGCGCTCCTCGAGCGGCCGCGCGGATGCACAGCTCGCCCCACCCGGTCCCGATCTCAAGCACGCGACTGCCGTTACGCACTCCGGCGGCGTCAAGCAGCCGGTCAATCTTGCGCCGCTGCGCCTCGGGCAGGTCGGACCACGACGCCGGCAGGTCGCTAAACAACGCGCACGAGTACGTCATGGTTTCGTCGAGAAACGCCGCGAACAACTCGTTGGACAGGTCGTAGTGCGCGGCCACGTTGCGCCGAGCCTGACCCCTGTTGTTGCGTCGGGGACGAGGTTGGACGGCGTGGGCGATCGGCCGCAACGATTGCAGCGGGGACGGCACGAGGTCTGACACCGCGGTCGCGAAGACCGTCAGCAGCCCGCAGAGGTCGTCGCAATCCCATTCGCCTGCCATGTAGGACTCGCCGAAGCCGATGAGTCCGTAGCGGCCGACCCGGCGCGCGAAACGGTCCGGCCGGGTGATCACCAACGTCGGTGAGGTCGCGTCGCCCGCGCCAAGGACGGTGCCGTCAGGGTAGGCGACCCGCAGTGGCAGCTCCGCGGCGGCCCGGCGCAGCAACCACTCGGCGACCACCCCGCACGCTGCGGCGACAGGACCCGACGGCACTTTCGCCACCGCCGGCCAGCGTCGGGCATCGATTGCCGACGGTCGTGGGCTGCTGACGGCGACGTTCATCGCGGCACCACGCGAACTCGTCGTAACCACAACTTGATTCCCTGCACCCGGATACGCAATGTCACCACCATCGGCGCCAGCGGCGCCACGATCTGCATTCGCAGCACCTGCCACACCGTGGCCGGTAATTGCTTGCCGCTCAGTGTCGCAACGAAAGCCGGCTGGTTGTCGCGGTGATACGACACCATGATCCGCAGGTGGCTGCCGGGCCTGGGCGCACGCACCGTGTAGTAGCCATCCACCGGATTGAACGGTGAGACATAGAACGTCTTCGCGACTGGCACCGGTGATTCGGCGGGCGGCAACAGGTAGGCGTGGCGATCGCCGTAGGTGTTATGCACCTCCGCGATCACGCGGCGCACGGTGCCGCCGCGGTCGTGGCACCAGAACAGCGACAGCGGGTTGAAGACGTAACCCAGCACCCGTGCCTGCAGCAGTGCAGTGACGGGCCCAGCGGGCGGCGTGATGTCGTGGTCGGCGAGGAACGCATATACCCTGTCGCGCAACGAATCACCGGATTGGCCGACGAGGTGGTCGCGCGGCTCGAACCGTGCGAAGGGGCTCAGCCACCACGGCAGCCGCGGCAGATCATCGATGTCGACATACCAGCTATAGCTGCGGTACCGAAAGCAGTGGCGCACCGGGGCCTGCCGGCTGTGGGTGATGGTGGTCCGATAGATCGCAGGTGTCAACATGCGACGACCTCTTTCGGTGCGGCAGGCGCCGGCCAGTCCACGCCGAGGCGCCGGGCCGCGCGGAGCCCCGACGCTGCCCCGTCCTCGTGGAACCCCCAGCCGTGATAGGCACCCGCGAATACCACGCGGTCGTCATCGATGGTCGGCAACATCCGCTGAGCCGCAACAGATTCCGGTGTATACAGTGGATGGGCGTAGATCATCTCGGCGAGCACCGATCGTGGATCGACCCGGTCATGGCCGCCGAGGGTCACCAAAAACCTTCGCCTGCCACAGATCCGCATGAGTCTGCTGACGTCGTAGGTGATCAGCACCTGGTCGCTGGCAGACGTGATCAGGTAGTTCCATGACGCGCGGGCGTGGCGGTGACGGGGCAGCAGCGACTCGTCGGTGTGCAGCAGGGCACGGTTGGGGGAGTAGCGGATCGCCCCGAGAACCGCGCGCTCGTACGGCGAGGGGTCGTCGAGCAGCAGCAGCGCCTGGTCGGGATGGACCGCGACGACGGCCGCATCGAAGAACCGCGGTGCGGCGTCGCCGGCCTGCACCTCTACCCCGGTGGGCAGCCGGCGCAACCAATGCACGGGCGTCCCGGTGGCGACCTCGTCGAGCCGCGCGGCGACGGCCGCCACGTAGGTTGCCGAGCCGCCGCTGACGGTGCGCCATCGTGGTGAACCGAACACCGACAGCATCCCGTGGTTGGCCAGGAAGACGAACAGATACCGCGCTGGATAGCGCAACGCGTCGCCGCCGCCACAGGACCACACGCCCGCCACCAACGGTGTGACGAAGTGGTCGACGAAATACCCGGAGAAACCGTGTCGGTCTAAAAAGCTGCCAAGGGTTTCGAGGTCGTCGTCGGCGCCCTGACGCAGCAGCCTGGTCGCGGCACGGTGGAAACGGACGATTTCGGCGAGCATGTGCAGATAACTGGGCCGAAGGCACTGCCAGGACGCGAAAATTCCCCGGATGCCAAGCGCGCCAGCATATTCAAGGCCGGTGTCCTCGTCGCGGATCGACATCGACATCTCGGATTCCTGTGTCGTCACCCCGAGCTCGTCGAACAGTCGACACAAGGTGGGGTAGGTGCGGTCGTTGTGCACCAAAAACGCCGAGTCGACCGCGACCGGCTCCCCGTCGCCGCGGTCGACGAAGTGGGTGTGTGCGTGCCCGCCGAGCCGGGCGTCGGCCTCATACAGGGTGACCCGGTCTCGCCGCGACAGCACATACGCCGCGGTGAGGCCCGCCACACCGCTGCCGATCACCGCGACGGAGCGTGCTGGTGCATCGAATCGTCGTCGCACATGAGGGATTCGGAGCCGAGCGGCGCGCGGACGGGGGCGGGTCAGCCGCCGTAGCGGTCCGCAAGCCGTCGCAGGGTGGCTTCGATGCCGGCCGCGTTGCGCTTGGCGAAGCCGGTCAGCTCGTAGTACTTGAGCCAGTTCTTCACCGGTCCGGCGTCGCGATAGTCGAAGGTTTCGGTGACCCGGGTTTTGCTGGGGGTGACCGCGGCGAACTCCCAGCGCCAGCGGTGGCCGACGGGGTGGCGCCATTCGATGAGCCGGTCGGGTTCGAACCCGGTCACCGTGCTGGTGATGCGATAGGGCACGCCGAACATCTTCATCTTGGTGGCAAACCGCGCACCTGCCTCGAGCCGCTCGGGTCCGCGGATGTTCGCTCCGACGGTGCCCGAGCCGTCGAGCTCATGGTGGCGGCGCGGGTCGGCGACGATGGCGAACAACTCGCTGGCCGGCGCGGCGACCTCAACCGCGCGACTCACCTGCTGAGGTCCGGCGTCGACGGTGATGACGGTCATGCCTTGAGGCTAGTCCTCGGCGTGGCGTTCCTGGTCCCATCGTTCGAGGCGCGCTTGCAGCTCTACTAGGCCAAGGCCCGCCACCGGGCCGCCAACCGACAGGCAGGCCAGCAGTAATGGACTCATCTCGACCTCCTCGACTCCTACGGGTGAGACGGTCGGCGAGGCCAAGAGGTTCAATGCTCCCCGCCGAGCATCCGCCACAGAAACGAGAAGCTTAGTGCCGCTTTGAATGCGATCTGTGCGTTGTCGGCCGCGCCGGCGTGTCCGCCCTCGATGTTTTCGTAGTACCAGACCCGGTGCCCGGCGGCCTCCAGCGCGGCAGTCATCTTGCGGGCATGCCCCGGATGCACCCGGTCGTCGCGCGTGGACGTCGTGATCAGCACCGGCGGGTAGTGCGCGTCGGCCGAAATATGGTGATACGGCGAATATTCGGAGATGAACTCCCAATCGGCGGGATTGTCGGGGTCACCGTATTCGGCCACCCACGACGCACCCGCCAGCAGCCGGTGAAACCGGCGCATGTCCAGCAGCGGCACCTGGCACACCAGCGCACCGAAAAGCTGCGGATACTGGGTCAGCATGATGCCCATCAGCAACCCGCCGTTGCTGCCGCCCTGGGCACCGAGCCGGTCGACGGTCGTGACGCCGCGCTCGACCAAATCCGTTGCCACCGCGGCGAAATCCTCGGCCACCAGGTGCCGGCCCTCCCGCATGGCCTGGGTGTGCCAGCGCGGCCCGTACTCGCCGCCGCCGCGGATGTTGGCCACCGCGTAGGTGCCGCCGCGGGCCAGCCAGAGCCGGCCCAGCACGCCGTCGTAGCCGGGCGTGCGCGCCACCTCGAAACCGCCGTAGCCGGACAACAGTGTGGGTCCCGGCCCCGAAACGTCGCGCGGCCGGACGACAAAATACGGGATCGCCGTGCCGTCCTTCGATGCGACAAAATGCTGTGTGACACTGATGTTTTTGGTTTCGAAGAAGGATGGCGTGGATTTGATTTCTTCCAGCGGCCCGTCAGGGGTGCCGCGCAACAGCCGCGACGGGGTGTCGAATCCGCTGAAGTCCAGGAAGAACTCGTCGCCGAACTCGTCGGCGGCGGCGATCACGGTCGTCGCCGCCGCGGGCAGGCCGGGCAGCGGTTGGCGCGCCCAGCTGCCCGGTATCACGGCCTCGACCCGGCTAGCCACGTCGGCCAGCGTGACCAGGAAAAGCCGGTCGCGGGTCCAGGCGTACTGGTGCAGGCAGGTGTGCTCGTCGGGCTCGAATACCACCTCTAAAGGCGCTGTCCCGGAGAGGAATTTCTCGTAGTCGGCGGCCAGCAGCGAGCCGGCGGCGTAACAAGCTGTGCCGGTCGACCAGTCGGTGCGCAGCTCGATCAGCAACCACTGTCTGTGCACCGACAGGGTCGCGTCGGTCGGCGCGTTGATTCGAATGAGCTCGTCGTCGCGCAGCTCGTAGACCTCGTCGTTGAAGAAGTCGATCGCCCGCCGCAGCAGGGTGCGCCCGAAACCGGGAGTGCGGTCGACCGAGGCCGCCACCACGACGTCGCCCCGCGACCCTTCGAACAGCGTCTGCGCCGCGGCCAGCGGCTGGCCACGCCGCCACCGTTTGACGATGCGCGGATAACCGGATTCGGTCAGCGAGTTTTCGCCGAAGTCGGTGCCCACCAGCACGGTATCCGGGTCGGCCCAGGTGATGTAGGTCTTGGCTTCCGGTAGTACAAACCCATCGGAGACGAATTCGCATGTGGCCAGGTCGAATTCGCGGATAACCGACGCGTCTGAGCCGCCCCGGGACAGGCCGATGAGTGCCCGGGTGTATTCGGGTTCGATGACAATCGCCCCGGCCCATACCCAGTTTTCGTCGTCGGCGCGGCTCAATTCGTCGACGTCGATCAGCACTTCCCAGTCCGGTTGTTCGCTGCGGTAGCTCGCCAGCGTGGTGCGCCGCCACACTCCGCGCGGGTTGGTCGCGTCGCGCCAGAAGTTGTAGAGAAATTCGCCCCGGCGACGCACATAGGGGATGCGGGCGTCGGTGTCGAGCACTTCCAGCGCTTCGCTGCGCATCCGTTCGAAATCCGGACCACCGAACTCGGCCACGGTGGGTTCGTTGTGTGCCCGTACCCAGTTCAGTGCGTCCTCGCCGGTGATGTCCTCCAGCCACAGATACGGGTCGCCCACCTGTTCACCGGCCATGGAACACATTGTGGCCGCAGCGGTACTGTGAGCTGTGTTACAGCAAGCGTCAAGGAGCTGATACCGATGACCGTCTACGCACGCCCGGGTTCGCCTGGGGCGCTGATGTCGTATGAATCCCGGTACGGCAACTTCATCGGCGGCGACTGGGCGCCGCCCGTGCACGGCCGCTACTTCGACAACCCGACGCCGGTGACCGGCCAGCCGTTCTGCGAGGTGCCGCGCTCCGACGAGGCCGACGTCGACAAGGCGCTCGACGCCGCTCACGCCGCCGCGCCGGCATGGGGCAAGACGGCGCCGGCCGAGCGGGCGGTGATCCTGGGCAAGATCGCCGACCGCATCGACGCCAACCGCGAAGCGCTCGCGCTGGCCGAAGTCTGGGACAACGGCAAGCCGATCCGTGAAGCGCTGGCCGCCGACATCCCGTTGGCCGCCGACCATTTCCGCTATTTCGCGGGGGCGATCCGCGCCCAGGAGGGCACGCTCTCCCAGATCGACGAGGACACCGTCGCCTACCACTTCCACGAGCCGCTCGGCGTCGTCGGGCAGATTATCCCGTGGAACTTCCCGATCCTGATGGCGTCGTGGAAGCTCGCGCCAGCGCTGGCGGCCGGCAATGCCGTGGTGCTCAAGCCGGCCGAGCAGACGCCGGCGTCGGTGCTGTATTTGATGTCGCTGATCGCCGACCTGCTGCCGCCGGGAGTGGTCAACATCGTCAACGGGTTCGGCGCCGAGGCCGGCAGGCCGCTGGCGTCGAGCCACCGCGTCGCCAAGGTGGCGTTCACCGGGGAGACCACCACCGGGCGGCTGATCATGCAGTACGCCAGCCAAAACCTCATCCCGGTGACGCTGGAGCTGGGCGGCAAGAGCCCGAACATCTTCTTCTCCGACGTGATGGCCGCCCACGACGACTTCTGCGACAAGGCGCTGGAAGGCTTCACCATGTTCGCCCTCAACCAGGGTGAGGTGTGCACCTGCCCGTCGCGCAGCCTGATCCAGGCCGACATCTACGACGAGTTCCTGGAATTGGCGGCGATCCGCACCAAGGCCATCCGGCAGGGCGACCCGCTGGACACCGAGACGATGCTGGGCTCGCAAGCCTCCAACGACCAGCTGGAAAAGGTGTTGTCCTACATCGAGATCGGCAAGAGCGAGGGTGCGGCGATCGTCACCGGCGGCGAACGCGCCGAACTGGGCGGGGATCTCTGCGGCGGCTACTACGTGCAGCCGACCATTTTCACCGGCCACAACAAGATGCGCATCTTCCAGGAAGAGATCTTCGGGCCGGTGGTGGCGGTCACGTCGTTCCGTGATTACGACGAAGCCATCGCGATCGCCAACGACACCCTTTACGGGCTGGGCGCGGGCGTGTGGTCAAGGGACGGCAACACCGCCTACCGGGCCGGCCGCGACATCCAGGCCGGCCGGGTGTGGGTCAACTGCTACCACGTCTACCCCGCGCACGCAGCCTTCGGCGGCTACAAGCAGTCGGGCATCGGCCGGGAGAACCACAAGATGATGCTCGACCACTACCAGCACACGAAGAACCTGATGGTGTCCTACTCCGAAAAGGCGCTCGGGTTCTTCTGATGCGTGCGTGATGAACGCGGCACCGCCCCGGGTGGTGATCACCGCCGCCGCCGCGCAGCTGCTGCGCCAGCTGCAGGAGCGCCACGGCCCGGTCATGTTCCACCAGTCCGGCGGCTGTTGCGACGGGTCGTCGCCGATGTGCTATCCGGACGGGGACTTCCTGGTCGGCGACCGCGACGTCCTGTTGGGCGTACTTGACATAAAAAACGGGGCCGGCGACGGGGTGCCGGTGTGGATCTCGGGTCCCCAGTTCGAGACGTGGAAGCACACCCAGCTCGTCATCGACGTGGTGCCGGGCCGCGGCGGCGGGTTCAGCCTGGAAGCACCGGAGGGGATGCGGTTTTTGAGCCGCGGACGCGCCTTCAGCGACACCGAGAACGCGTTGCTGGGCGCCGCGCCGGTGATCACCGGCATCGACTACGAGCGCGGCGAACGCCCGCCGTCGCGCGGCCCGGTCGTCGCGCAAGCCGCCGACGCGTGTCCGGTACCCGCAAGGCGCGCCGGGGAAGTGACGCGCTAGCCGACGGCTGCGGCAGTAAGGTCGTAAGGCGTGATTCCGCTTCCACGTGCCTGGCTGCTCGCCAGCGCCATGTTGGCCGGCACCGCAACGGGGTTGCTGGCCGCAGCGGCGGCCACTGTGGGTGTCCATGCCCGGGTGCGCCCGGACGTGGTGATCGCGTTGGTGGTCGGAGTGCCCGGTGCGCTGGGGCTGTTGCTGATCCTGTTGTCCAGGCATCGCTGGGTGACCGCCCTCGGGGCGTTCACCCTCGCGCTGGCGCCGGGGTGGTTCGGTCTGCTCGTCGCGATCCAGGTGGGTTCCAGTGCCTGACGACGAATCGCAGCCGAAGACCGAGCCATACACGCCGACCTTTGACACCGGCCCGATTTCTCAGCCGCTGGAATCCGTCGCGGGCCAGGCGGGCCGTGGGCGGCACGCGGCGCCCGATCCGGTTTCGACAGCCGGGGCACCGGGGTCTGAGCCCCTACCGGCGCCGGTCCAGCCGGTCATCGTGCCTGGCCGGTACCACTTCGTGAAGTGGTGGAAGCTCGCCTTGCTCGTCGGCGCGGTGTGGGTCGTCGCGGCACCGATCGGGTTGGGCCTTTTCTATTGGTGGTATCACTCGATCGACAAGACTCCCGCGGTATTCGTGGTCTTGGTCTACGTCGTGGTCTGCACCGTCGCGGGGTTGATGTTGGCGATGGTGCAGGACCGGCCGCTGCTTTCGGCGTTAGCGATCGCGGTGATGTCGGCGCTGTTCGCGTCGGTCGCGGCCGCGGCACCGCTCTACGGCTGGTACTACTGCCAGCGGATGCCGCACTGCCTGGTCGGGATCATCCCGGACTAACGCGGCTCCGAGGCGTGCCCGGGTTCGCTCGCGACGCAGCAGCCACGGCTGCGATCGGCCCGACCTCATGACCTCCGCGTGTTTGTGGCGGCCCGTCGAAGCACAAGGGTCCTGTGCCCAATCGGGCACGAGTTGACTCGTTAGACTGCCGTCACGGCGATGAGGAGAAAGCCAGATGCTGAGCAGCGGCGCCGTGATCTGTGCGATGCCGCGATCGAGTTGTTGGCCGAGGATGGGGCGCGGGGACTGACCCACCTGCGCGTTGACCGGCGCGCAGGGGTCGCCGACGGGACGACGTCGTTTTACTTCCAGACAAGAGCTGCTCTGCTGCGCGGGGCTACTGACCGGGTGGTGCAGCTCGACGTGGAGGACTTCACCGCCGCGATGAGCGCGATCGGTGCCTCCGGCGGCGATCGAGTCGACTCTCTTCTGTCTCGACTGGCCGAGCAGGCAATGAGGACCGCGGTCGAACCCGAACGATCACGTGCGCGTGCGCGTTTTGAGCTGCTGATGATCGCGGCGCGCGATCCGGAACTGGGTGCGGTGTTCCAGGGCCTCATGGATCGATTCGTCGCGATTAGCGAAGAAGCGGTGGCTCAAGTGCAGCCCGCCGGTGCGGTCGCCGATCGAGAGCTGATCAAGGAGCAGGCATTCGCTGTGGTCACATTCCTCGGCGGATTTCTCTTCCGGTTGGCCAACGGTCTGGCCCGGCTTGACGACGCCAAGCAACTCGAGGGGTACCTGCATGCCGTAATTACCGGCGTCGCCGCCGAACACACACGAATCCGGGCGGCGGGCTGACTCGCGCTGCGGGAGCGCTAGCGCGCACGCCGAATACTACTGTGCCGCTGGAGGTTTGGGTCGGCAGTGACGAGAACACGTCCATGCACACCGGCGTTGCGGACGAGATCGAAGGCGTCGGCGATTCGGTCCAGGCCGAATTGCGGCCCCATCATGCGGGCCGGCTCGATGTCTCCACGACTGAAGGCGGCGATCACCTCGCGGAACTCGTCAGGCCGGTAGCAGACAGAGAACCGGATTGTGAGCTCCTTGAGCAGCGCGGTGACGGGTTCGATCGGCACCGCCTCGGCGCAGGCCCCCGAGACAACGATGCGGCCAAGCGGGCGCACGACCGTCTGGCATGCCTGGAGAAGTTCGGGACGCCCGACACACTCGATCGACGCGTCATACGCACCGGCGGTGCACTCGGTGACCGAGCCCACCACATCGGTTGCGCCCATGACGCTGGCCAACTTACGGCGCTCGGGGTCGGGGTCGGCGGCCGTGATCCGCGCGGCTCCTTTCGCCGACAACCAGGCGATCGTGGTAAGACCAACACCACCCGCGCCGACAACCAGCACTTCGTCACCGGGCCGGATCTCAGCCGTGTGGACGCCGTGCAGCCCGACCGCGAACGGCTCAACCAAGGCCGCGCAAGCGCCGGTCAAATCGTCGGGCAGGGCGAACGCATGCCGCGCGGGGACGACAGCGAGCTCGGCGAACCCGCCCCGATCGGACCCCATGCCGATGTAACGGGTCTGAGCGCAGTGCGCGACTGCGCCGGCCACGCAGTAGCTGCAGGCGCCACAGCAAACAACCGGCAGCACAGCAACATTGGTGCCCTTGCGCCAGTTGCCGGCCTCCGATCCCACGGAGACGATCTCGCCACCCAATTCATGGCCCATGACGATGCCCGCAGGCATGAACGGCTGCGCTTTGACGTCCGAGCCGCAGACACCGCATGCCGCAACCCGGATCACCAACTCATCGGGACCCGGTGCCGGATCGGGTAGTTCGACGATCTCGAATCCGTGGGCCTCCGTCGTAACAGCCGCCCTCACGAGGTTCCTTCCATTTCGATGTCGAACGCCGAAAGGTATTGATCGAAGACCGGTTCCAGATCGGCAATGGTGACGCCGGAGCCGTCAAGCGAATAGGGCTGAACGCCAAAGCGGTCCTGCGGGTGTCGTTGCAGCCACGTGAGCATGGCGGCCTCGGTAGACGCGGTGAGCTCGTCGCCCGCCCACTCGTACAGCGAACGCATCACGCCGATCGGATCGCGCATAAGCGCGGCGTAGTGCAAATCAAAGAACCGTTCGTCGCCGATGCGCCGGCGCGCTTGCAGCGGTCGGGCGACGTGTGCGTGCAACTGGCGAAGCACGTTGGACACCACGTCGTCAACGTCGATGTCAGCACCTAGCACTGCGCGCGACAGATAGTTCAACCGCAGGAAGGATGCGGTGGCCTTGAACGGATCGCGGTGAGCCCAGACGATGCGCACATCAGGGAACGTCGACAGCAGCGTTTCGATGTGCACGGCGTGGGATGGCATCTTGAGCGACCACACACCCGGCGCCCGCGACTGCAGCATTTGCAACACCGATCGCTCGTAGGCATAGGTACTCGTCATGTCGGCCTCGAGCAGCCAGTCCGCGTAGGCGCTGGTCGGCATGAAAGCTTCCCACAGGTAGGCCTTGAAATCCTGGCTTTGCACGAACACGCACTCGGTGGGCCCGTCGGCCTCATCCCAGTGCACCATCGGGATGTTCGCCGCCTTCAACCCTTCAGCCATCATTTCCAGCTCGGCCTTCTTCTTCAGGCAGCGCGGATCGGTGCGTAATGTTTCAGGCGGTGCTGGCGGGACGGAGTTCTCCGCTTCCCACGTCAATAGCGACCGCCGGTTGGGGTCCTGATCTAGCAGATAGCTCGCCAACGATGTACCGGTCCGCGGCAGGCCAAGAACCACCAGCGGACGTTCGATGCGTTCCGCACCGACCTCGGGATGCCGCTTGAGGTAATCGACGACGCGCAGTCGGTTCCACAGGGCGTCGACGAACCGGCCGTAGACGTAGTCGCGTCCCCCGGCGGTCACACCGGGCGCGGATTCGACGGTCTGCACCAGAAGCGTCAGACCCTCGCGCCACGAATCACTACCGAAGTCGTCGAGGCCGGCGCGCTCGCACGCGCGGGCGACCAGGTGCTCGACTTCCGGAGTGTTCTGGGTGCTTCGCAAGGTCGCCATGCGACCAGAGACTATACGATCGTAGAGAACAAATGTTAGGTTAGGCAGCGGACGCGGCATGGGAGGTCGACTGCTGGTGCAATCGCTGGACTCGCTGGTGAAACAAGGCGAGGGCGATCAGGACGCCGTCGATGTTGGCGACGGCATATTTATGTCCAGAAACATCGCCAACAGCTACCTGGTGACGACGGCCGATGGCGACGTGCTGATCAACACCGGCACCGACTTCGAAGCCGCCCGAATCAAGGCGCGTTTTGACCGGGTGAGCAGCGGGCCGCTTCGAGTCATCGTCTTCACCCAGGGCCATCCGGACCATGTGGGTGGGTGGAGCACCTTCCACGGGCCCGGTGTTGAGACCATCGCTCAGGCGAACCACGCCGATGTCCGGGAGTACTGGCGGCGCCTGCACCCGTTTTACTCGCGGCGCATCATGAGGCTGTGGGGCGCATTCGTGGATGTCGATGCGACGTCGCTGAAACTACCGCCGGAACCAGCGCTCACCACCACGTTCATCGACAGCCATGCGTTCGAGCTCGCAGGCCGCCGGTTCGAGCTTTACTCCACCCCGGGCGGTGAGACCACCGACGCCCTTGTCGTCTGGATGCCTGAGCACCGGACCGCCTTCATCGGTAACCTGATGGGACCGTTCTTCGGTCATGTGCCAAATCTGTACACCTTGCGCGGGGACAAGATCCGCAGCGCGATGGCATTCATCCACTCGGTGGACCGGGTAATCGCACTCGGGCCCGAGACGCTCATCAACGGTCACGATGTCTTTCGCGGTGCCGACGAGATACGGCACACGATGACCACAGTCCGAGACGCCACGGCTTATCTGCGCGACCGGACCATCGAGGGGATGAACGCGGGCACCGACCTGTGGACCCTGATGCATGAAATCAGGCTGCCGGCCGATCTTGCGCTACCCCAGGTGCACGGCAAGGTGCCATGGATCGTGCGGGCAATCTGGGAAGAACACGTCGGCTGGTTTCGGTACGAGTCGACCACCGAGCTCTACGACGTACCGCCGTCGGCGGTATGGCCCGACATCGTCGATCTCGCCGGCGGTGTCGCCGCTCTCACCGAGCGTGCCCATACTCACGTCGAACAGGGACGTGCCCTGCAGGCGCTGCACCTGACCGATATCGTCCTTGGCCACTCACCCAGTGACCTCGGCGCATTACGGGTGAAGCGTGCTGCCCTCGAACAGCTCCTAGCCGCCTCCGGACGGGAGAACTTCAGCGAGACGCAATGGCTGGAGCAGGAAATCAAGAAGACCACCACCGATACGGACAGCGAATGAAGCCCGAGGACCTCTACCACACCGGCATCGTGGTCGACGACTTCGATGAAACCTTGGACTGGTTCATCAAAGTTGCCGGCTACCGGTGGACCGACGTGGTCGAGGTCGACCAGGTCGCCCAGACGCCGGACGGTGAGATCACCATTCCCATGCGAATGGCGTACTCGGGGAGAGAACCTCGGGTGGAGCTACTGCAGACAGTTCCCGGAACGATCTGGGTCCCTGCGGATTCGGGCGTGCATCATCTCGGCTACTGGTCCGACGACGTGGAGTCAGATCTTGCGACACTCGAGGCGACCGGCATGCGATACGAGGTGAAGGCATTCAACCCGGATGGGTCCGGGGAACTTCTGTGGGCGTACTGCAAAGGCCCGGCCGGACCGCGTATTGAGCTTGTCAGCCGGGCTATGGAACCGTTCATCCAATACTGGTTCGCCACTGCCGACACCGCCTCGCAATCAGGCTGACATGACCGTCACGTCACAAACGCATTTGCGCCATGGTTGCTTCGGCCCATCCGGTTCGGGCTTTCCAGGACGAGATCGTCGGGCCCGTGGGGTGGTGCTCACGGCGACCGCTGCGCAGCTGCCTCGCCAGCTGTAAGAGCGCCACGGCCCGGGGATGCGCTGCTTTCGGCGTTCGCGATCGCGGTGATGTCGGCGCTGTTGGCGTCGGTCGCGGCCGCGGCACCGCTGTACGGCTGGTAGTACTGCCAGCGGATGCCCCACTGCCTGGTCGGGATCATCCCGTACCAGAGCTAACGATGCACAAATGATGCAAAATCGGTTTAGCTGGGGCGCAGCGACGGGTAGATTCGCTAAGTGTGCCCGCCCGGCGCCGCAGTGCCGCGCGGCCCAGCCCGACCGCTGCCGCGTTCGAGCTGACGGCGGCTAGCGCGCGAAGGATGCGAAGCCATGACGGTGACGATGGCCCTGTTTACCAGGGACCTGCGGGTGCACGACAACCCCGTGCTGAGCGCCGCCCATCGTCGCGGCGGCGCGGTCGTGCCGCTGTTCGTCCTCGACGAAGCGATTCTGACCAGCGACTATGTCACGCCCAACAAGGCCGCCTTCCTGGTTGACGCGCTCACCGACCTCGACGACGAACTGCGCCGCCGAGGTGGCCGCTTGATCGTGCGGCGCGGACGGTTCGTCGACGAAGTGCTGCGCGTCGTCGAGGAGTTGTCGATCACCGACGTCCACGTCGCCGCCGACGTCAGTGCCTACAGCCGGCGCCGCGAACAGCGATTGCGCCGCGCGCTTGCCGGGCGTGGCTGCGCTCTGCACGTCCACGCCGGCTCGATCACGGTGGCCGAGCCGGGCAGCATCGTGCCGAGCGGCGGCGATCACTTCGCGGTGTTCACGCCCTACTACCGGCGCTGGCTCGCCACCCCGGGCCGCAAAGCGTTGCGGGCCCCGACGACGCTGACCGTTCCGCACTGCCGCGGCGAGCCCATTCCCCGCGCCGGCGAGCTGTGCCCGGGTGCCGCCTCGCCGCGGCTGGCCACGGGCGGGGAGAGTACCGGGCGACAGCTGCTGAGCCGCTGGCTGGACACCGGGGTCGACCGCTATGACAGCCGCCACGACGACCTGGCTGCCGACGCGACCTCACGCCTTTCGCCGTACCTGCACTTCGGGTGCCTGTCGCCTGCCGAAATCGCGCACCGGACAACGCAATCCAGCGAGGGACGGAAATCCTTTGTCCGCCAGTTAGCCTGGCGCGACTTCCATCACCAAGTCCTCGCCGCCCGGCCGGAGGCGGCCCGCCTCGACTACCGAACCCACCACGACCGGTGGCAGCACAATGGGCGGTGGTTCGACGCCTGGCGGGATGGACGCACCGGCTATCCCATCGTCGACGCCGGGATGCGGCAGCTGGCTGCCGAAGGCTGGATGCACAATCGCGCGCGTCTGATCACCGCAAGCTTTCTGACCAAAACCCTCTACCTCGATTGGCGACTCGGCGCCGCTCACTTCATGAGGCTGCTGGTCGACGCGGACGTGGCCAACAACCAACTCAACTGGCAGTGGGTGGCCGGAACCGGCACCGACACCCGACCCAACCGGGTGCTGAACCCGATACGGCAGGCCCAACGCTACGACCCCGACGGTGAGTACGTGCGGCGCTGGGTCCCCGAGCTGGCCGATATCTGCGGCCCTGACATCCACATACCGTGGCAACTGCCCGCGTCAGCCCCTGACTATCCGCCGCGCATCGTCGACCACATGGAAGCCGCCGCGCAGTTCAAAACCGCCCGAAGCGGCGCGACACCCGCCACGCAGTGAAAGGACAGTTGCGTTGAACAAAACAACATTGACCGGCACCGCCCTCGCGGTGGCCACCGCCTCGGGCCTGGGCAGCATCGCCAGCCGACGCGGCTCCGGGCAGTGGTACGCGCGATTGCGCAAACCACGCTACGTTCCGCCAAACTACGTGTTCCCGCTGGCGTGGACCACGCTCTACGGCGATATCGCGGTCAGCTCCGCCGCCGCGATCGACCGCTTGCAGGCCCAAAACCGCGGGCCACAGGCCCGAAAATTGGCTGCCGCGCTGGCCGCGAACCTCGCCCTCAACGCGGGGTGGAGTTGGCTGTTCTTCAGACACCGCAAGCTGGGTGCGTCGGCGGCCGCCGCCGCCGTGTTGACACTCAGCAGCTCGGACCTGGTCCGACGTGTCGGTGAAGCAAATCAGCCGGCCGGGATTGCGCTAACCGCCTACCCACTGTGGTGCGCGTTCGCGACGCTGCTGTCAACCCGGATTTGGTGGCTCAATCGTTAACGCCCGCAACGCTATTGCGCTGAGGGCCCGGCCTCTGGACCTTGGGAAGTCAGCCATGGGCATCGAGTACGAAAGCGTCGTCGAGCACCCGCAGAGCGATGTCTTCGCCTGGCATACCCGGCCGGGCGCGATGGCCCGGCTGATCCCGCCCTGGCAGCCGATGACGATCTTGGCCGAAGCCGAGTCCCTCGCCGAGGGGTGCGCTGTGCTGGGGCTACCCGGCGGGGTGCAGTGGGTGGCGCAACACTGCGCCGACGAGTTCGAGCCGCCGCGCAAGTTCGTCGACGTGATCTCGTCGGCGGGGCCACGGTCCTGGCCGCCGCGGTTGATCGGTTGGTGGCGGCACACACATGAGTTCAGCGACGCCGGCGATGGCACCACCCTGGTGCGCGACCGGGTCGACACCCCGGTGCCGGGTGCGGCGCTCAAGTCCACCTTCGTGTATCGGCATCGTCAGCTCGCCGACGACCTGGCCGCACACCGCGACGCCGCCGGGCATGTGACGAGGCCGCTCGTCGTGGCGCTCACCGGGGCGTCCGGTCTGGTCGGCTCGGCGTTGACCGCGTTTCTCACCACCGGCGGGCACCGGGTGATTCGGCTGGTCCGTCGACCGGCGACGTCAGCAGACGAACGCGAGTGGGATCCGGCCGCCCCGGCCGAGGGCCTGCTGCGCGGGGTGGACGCGGTCGTTCACCTGGCCGGCGCATCGATCGCGGGGCGGTTCACCGATCGGCACAAGGCGGCCATCCGCGACAGCCGCATCGGGCCCACCCGGCGGCTGGCCGAAGCGGCTGCGACCGCGAAAAACGGCCCGTCGGTATTCGTCAGCGCTTCGGCCATCGGCTACTACGGATACGACCGGGGCGATACGCCATTGGGTGAGGACAGTGCGCGCGGCACCGGTTTTCTCGCCGATCTGGTCGCCGACTGGGAAGCCGCGACGGCGCCCGCCGCCGACGCGGGTGTGCGGGTGGTGTCGGTGCGCACCGGGATCGTCCAGGCCGCCCGCGGCGGCACCCTGAAGTTGTTGCGCCCGTTGTTTTTTGCCGGTGCGGGCGGGCGGCTCGGCAGCGGCCGCCAGTGGCTGTCGTGGATCGGCCTGGACGATCTGACCGACATCTACTACCGGGCGCTCTACGATACCCGGCTGAGCGGACCCGTCAATGCGGTCAGTCCGGCACCGGTGCGCAACAGCGACTACACGAAAGCCCTTGCGCGCGTGCTGCACCGACCCGCCGTCTTGCCCGTTCCATCCCTGGCACCGCGAATCCTGTTGGGCCAGCAAGGCGCTCGTGAACTTGCCGAAGCCGACCAGCGGGTGCTGCCGACCAGGCTGCGAGAGCTCGGTCACCGGTTCCGTCACCCCACGGTGCAGCTGGCGCTGGCTCACCAGCTCGGACACGACGCGGACTGACGCGAAACGACGAGGATGAAATGCGCTGCTTGGTAACCGGGGCGACGGGCTACGTCGGTGCTCGTCTGGTGCCGAGGCTTCTCGGCCGAGGTTATGAGGTGCGGGTACTGGCCCGAAACCCGGGAAAGCTGGCCGAAGTTCCCTGGCGGGAAAGCGCTGAGGTGGTCTGTGCTGACCTCAGCGCCGCCGAAACCCTGCCCGCCGCATTCACCGGTGTCGACGTCGTTTATTACCTGGTCCATTCGATGGGTTCCAGCGCCGATTTCGCCGCGGAAGAGCGCCGCGCGGCGATGAATGTGGTCGCTGCCGCCCGTAGCGCCAACGTTCGCAGGCTGATTTACCTCAGTGGGCTGCATCCCGCAGGCACGCGGCTGTCCGCGCACCTTGAGTCGCGGACCACGGTCGGCGAGATTCTGCTCAGCTCGGGAATCCAGACTCTAGTGCTGCAGGCCGGGGTGATCATCGGCTCCGGCTCCGCCTCGTTCGAGATGATCAGACACCTGACCGACCGGCTGCCGGTGATGACGACACCCAAATGGGTGCACAACAAGATTCAGCCGATCGCGATCCGCGACGTCATGCACTACTTGGTCGAGGCCGCCGAGGCGCAAGTGCCGACGTCGCGAACCTGGGACATCGGCGGACCCGATGTGCTGGAGTACGGCGAGATGATGCAGGTCTACGCCGAGGTGGCCGGACTGCGGCGGCGTGTCATCGTCGTATTGCCATTCCTGACGCCGACGATCGCCAGCTGGTGGGTCGGCCTGGTGACGCCGATCCCGGCGGGGCTGGCCCGGCCGCTGGTGGAGTCGTTGCACTGCGATGCTGTCATGGCTGATCACGACATCGACACCGTGATCGCACCGCCGTCGGCGGGTCTTACCGGTTACCGCGATGCGGTCAGGCTGGCACTGCTTCGCACCACCCAGGCGAAGGTCGAATCCTCTTGGGGCTCCGCCGCATCCGACGGTGCGCCATCGGCGCCGTTGCCCAGCGATCCGAAATGGGCGGGTGAGGTCGCTTACCGGGCCAGCCGTTCGGCCTGGACACCTGCCACCCCCGCCGAGCTTTGGAAATCGGTCAATGACACGGCGGTTCAACATCGGTGGCGGCTGGAAAAGCACAAACCCGGCGAGTTGCTGCTTGTGCGCACCCATGCCCGAAGGCCGGGCCAGGCCTGGCTCGAGATGCGCGTGCGCGAGGCTACCGGATCCGGAAGCCACTATGAGCAACGCGCGATCTTCTATCCGCGCGGTATTGCCGGACGCGTCTACTGGTATCTCAGTCTGCCCTTGCACCGCAACCGGTTTCGTCAAATATTCCGAAAAGTGACTGCGCGCGCGGCCGCATCCCACAGCAACGGGTCGTGACGGTTTAGCCGGGCACTCGGGCCGGTGTCAGGTGAGACGGGTACGTAGCCGGTAGCGGCGTTCGGCGTAGGCGATATCGTCGCGCCATAGCCGCGCCGCGGCGCGCCGCATCAGCGGGGTGAGCAGTGGCGCGATCCGCAACGCGTGGGCGAAGCCGGGCCGGTCGGAGTGCGCGACGACGGCTTCCAGCACCAAAGTGCGGGGTACACCGTCTGAACCCAAACCCATTGGAGTAGCGTGGGTTTCGACTACGCTGCCAGCGCCTTCGCCGTCGACGATGCGCATCACGACGGTTCGCCGCTCGGGACTGGTGAATTCGGCGACCACGGGCACCCCGAACCGGCCCATCCGAAACGTCACCGCAACCAGGAAGCGATCGCATTCGTCGGACAGGTCGGCGCCGGGCGCGGGCGCGCTCAGCACGCGCAGCCGGCTAAAGGAGTACGGGTGCAGCCAGGCGCCGTGCCAGGGGTCGAAGCGATTGGCGAGAATGTCGCGCGGTTCGCACCGGCCAACCAGACGAGCCACGGCATGCAGGTGGGCCGTGACCGGGCGATCGGGTACCACCGGACATTCGCTCGGCGGCTCACCGCCGAGGTCATCAAGGCGCACCCAGGCCAGCACCCCGTCGTCGTACGCCGGGCACGGCGTCCAGCCGGGCCGTGGCGCGCCGTCGAGGCGAAGGCCGTGCCACGGACAGATCAGGACACCGCAGTCGACCGTGCCGGTGGACAAATCGGCGCCCAGATGCGGACATGTGCCGGGGCCGGCGTGGAGTTCGCCACCGGCGCCACGCCAGGCGACGATTTCGCGGCCGCCGACGGTCGTCCCGAACGGGCGACGGCCAATCTCGGCGCTGGCGGCAACCACATACCAGTTGCCGCTGGGCCGCCGCTGTGACCGGCGCACCGCGCCGTCGATGACGGCCGGTTGTGCGTCGGCGACCGTGGGTTGCTGCGCCGCCCATCGGGTGGCGGGCAACGGCTGCAGCGGCGAGGTTTTCGACCACCACAACTTCAGGCCGTCGAAGATGCTCATCGGCGCCGCCCCGCCCGCCGGGCAAGCCAGCGCAGCGCCGCCGAGCGACCCGCGGTCGGCACGGTCTGCAGCGGGTGGCCCGCCAGACCGAAATGCGTGAGCAGCCGGTTCGCCGCAGCCCAGCCCGTCGTCGCGGCCCGCTCCATCAGCGCGACCGGCACGTCGATCCGGATACCGTCGCCGGCCAGCGCCAGGCCCGGATGGGGCGTGACAACCCCCCGGGCGCCGGGCAAAATCACCGGGGGCAAATCGCGGGCAGTCGTTGGCGCACAGCACGCGTTGGCCGACACAGCGCGCGGACCCGGTCTCCGGGTACAGCTCGTGCAGCCGGCTCAGCATCTGCCCGGTCAGGCCGTCCAGCGGGCTGGTTACCGCGTACGAGTGCAGTTCGACGACCGAACCGCCGGTGCGGGTAACCCACGTCGCGGCTTGGTGTTCGTAGCGTTCCAGCACGCTGACGTTGTCCAGCGGCGGGCGCCCCCCCGGTGCCGAGGAAAGCCGCCCGCCCGGCGTGCACCGGCCGGTCGAGCCACAGTCGCTGAACCACGAACGGCGGCGCCGTGCGCAGCGCGGCGATGCGTCGCCGCCAATCGTCGGTGCCCAATCCCGCAGAATTGCTGACGATCTGGCGCAGTCCGCTGACGTCGGCGCCCAGCACCACACCGTCGGCCTGCATGTCGGCCGCACAATCGCAATGAATGACGAATCGTGAACCGGGCTCTACCGCGGTCACCGACACTCCGGTGTGGAAACGCACACCCCGGTCCTCAAGATAGGATCGCAGCGGGTTCCACAGCGCCGCATCGAAATTGGCGTTCGCCACATCGAAGACAATGCCCTCGCTGGAACCCAGGAAGTAGATGTGAAACATCGTGGCGAGTTCGGCGGCCGACAGCGCGGCGGGTTCGGCGAAGAAGCTGCGGGAGAACACCTCGAAAGCCAGATGTTGGGCGGCGTCGGGAAAATTGATCTCACCCAGAAACGTTTGGGCGTCGATGTGGTCAAGGAGCCGGTAGATGTCGGGCACCGACACCGCCGCCAGCGGCGCCGCGGCCCGTGCGTTGAGCCGGGCCAGGTCGCGCAGCCGAAACGTCGGACTGCGCAGCGCGAACGCCAGCGCGTTCAACGGCGGAGTTTTGGGCAGGCCGCGGAACGTGTCGCATCGGCCGTGCGCGTCGACCAGCGGGTAGTCCGCTAACGGTTGCAACATGCCCAGCCCACGATCGATGCGGCGCAACAGGTTTCGCAGGTTGTAGTACTGGCGAAAGAACGCGTGGAAGCCGCGGTTCATCGCCACCGGGGTGCCGTCCTGGAGTGTTTCGGTCCACCCGCCCACACGTCCGCCCAGATAGGGTTGTCGCTCGATGACGTCGACCGTAACCCCGCGCTCGGCCAAGCCGGTGGCCGCGGCCAGGCCCGCGATGCCCGCGCCGACGACCACGGCTCGGGGCCGTCTGGGCAAGGCGGACGCATCGGCCACGCCCGCTGGCGCGGGATGCGTGACACGGCGCCGATCAGTCATCGCGGCGCCTCCGCGAGAAATGTGTGCACCATGTGCCGTTGCCAGCCCGGCATGGTTTTGCTGCGTACCGCACTGAAGCCGTTGTCGCGCAGCCTTTTCTGAAAGGAAGTCGCGCCGTCGAAGTCGTTGACGCTGCGCCGCAGGTAGCGGTACAGACTTCCGTCTCCACTGGCCAGCCGGCCCGCGGGGATGACCACGGCCCAACACAACAGGTTCCATGCCGCTGTGGCGAGCGGTGAGTCGCGCACCGAGTATTCGTGCACCGCCAACAATCCACCGGGCCGCAGCAGCCCACGCAATGCGCGTAGCCCGACGTCCGGGTCGGCCAGGTTGCGCAGCAGGTAGGCGGCGAAAATGGCGTCGAATGGGCCCTCGATGCCGGCCGCGCCGGGATCTTCGACACGGCCGAGCACGAACCGCACTGTGGCCGGCCACGGCTTGCCAGCTGCCTGCGCCAACATGCCCGCCGACGCGTCGACCGCGACGATCCGGGCGTGCGGGGCGACCGCCAGCAGGGCGGCGGTGGATGCCCCCGTCCCGCAGCCGGCGTCGAGCACCCGCAGTCCCCGGCCATCGTCGGGTAAGCGCATGCGGCGCACCGATATGCGCAGCTGCTCGTGATAGCCCGGACTGGCCGCGACAAGTTTGTCGTACACCGTGGCGGAGGTGTCGAATGCAGCCGGCACGTCGGCATGCGCCAGCTTGCGGAACCGGCAGGTCACGAGGCGTCCTGCCGGTCGCGCCGCCGCTGGTGTTCCCACAGCAGCAGCACCGCGGTCACCAGCGCGAAGCCAAAAATGAAGTCCTCGACCGGAATATCGAAGACAAACCTGATGCCGCTGGTCTGTCGCTCGTCGTAGCTGACGATCGGGGCGCTGCGCTTGGTCAGCCAGCCGTCCACCGGAATCTGAAAGCCCAGCACGATCGCCAGCGAAATCCAATACGCCGGCCGGCGAAACAATCCGGTGTGCAGCGCCGCGAACTCCAGCGCACACACCGCGGCCACCGATGCGACAGCGGGCAGCGTGTATCCCAGGCCGCTCATGACCGCCGCGCTGATCTGGTCCGGATTCGGCGCAGCCGGCCCAGGATCGCGCCGACCGCGTTGTAGGTAAGTAGGCCGCACAGCGGGATGACGACGAAGAACAACACCTCCTCGATCGGAATGCGCCCGGGCAGCACAACGCCCGTGGTGAAACGCGGGCTGTAGGTCCACACATGGGCGGCGATGGCCGCCAGATCCCACGCCACGAACGCGGCCGCGACCGGCAGCACCGCGGCCAGCATCCGCCGGGGCTGCCGGTACACGCCGGCGCCGAATATCTCCAGCGGCGCGGTGAGGGCCAGGCAGCAGCCCAGCACGACGACATATTGCCAGCGGTCCATGGTTAGTCTTGACCCCCGCGCGGCCGCGCCGCCCAGGCCTGCAGCAAGCCCACGCCGGCCACCCGCAGCCGGCGCGCGGTGCCGACGGTAGCGCGCCGGCTGAACACGGCGAAGTCGATGTCTTCGATGCGTTTCAGTATCTCCGAGTACAACGTCAGGGCCACCGCCACACAGGGGCGCGATCGCGGCTGCAGCATCGCGATGCCGCGGCGGGCATAGTCGTAAACCTTTCGGGTGAGCGCCTGCTGCTCGACCAGCGCCGCCCGCACTTTGGGGTCGGTGCGCCGGTGGGTGTGGCACCACATGAGCACGTCGCGGTCGACCTGGTGGGCGGCCAGCTCGTCGGCGGGCAGATAGATCCGCCCCCGCTGCAGATCCTCATCGATGTCACGCAGAAAGTTGGTGAGCTGAAACGCTTTTCCCAGCGCTGCAGCGTAGGGGGCGGCTTCTTCGCGCGGAGCGACGGTGCCGAGGACCGGCAGCAGCTGCAGCCCGATCACCTCGGCCGAGCCGTGCACGTAGCGATCCAGCGCTTCCCGGTCGGGATAGTCGGTAACGGTGAGATCCATCCGCATCGAGGCCAGGAAATCGTCGAACAGCTGCCACGGGATTGCGTAGGCGCGGGCGGTATGCACCACCGC
This sequence comes from Mycobacterium heckeshornense, assembly GCF_016592155.1. Taxonomy (NCBI): domain Bacteria; kingdom Bacillati; phylum Actinomycetota; class Actinomycetes; order Mycobacteriales; family Mycobacteriaceae; genus Mycobacterium; species Mycobacterium heckeshornense. Next base: position 4,405,270 of record NZ_AP024237.1, on the reverse strand, counting down.
CGTCAACGCCGGGTCGTCTCCGATCCGGTGGCCGTCTTTGAGCCGGTCGGACAACCGAGCGGCCAGAGACTGCAGTCGCCGGGCGCGCTCGGTGGTGCTCAGGCCCGGGTCGAAATCGTCGAGGATGTCGTCGGCCTGCCGGGCAAACCCGTACAGCGCGTGCACCGCGGGCCGCTGATCGGGGGCCAGCAGCCTGGTCGCCAGGAAGAAGGTGCGGCCATAGCGCGCGTTGAGGTGGCGGCAGTGCCGATACGCGGCCCGCAGCGCGGGGTCGCGCACACCGGCGGCGTCGAGTTCGGAACCGATCATCGCGGCCGGCCCGGGATGCGGGCACCGGTGGGCCGGGTGGCCGCCCCGGTGATCCGGTCAGCGGCCAGCCGCCCGGACAGCAGCGCGGTGGGCACACCCACGCCGGGCACGGTCGACGATCCCGCCAGCACGACGTTCTCGACGCCGCGCACGGTGTTGGCCGGACGGAACGGTCCGGTCTGGGTGAATGTGTGCGCCAGCGCGAACGGGGTGCCCGCAGCCATCCCTTCGCGCGCCCAATCGGCGGGAGTCATGACGTGGAGCACTTCCGCGTCGGCCCCAAGTTGGGGCAGCCGATCGGTCACGGTGGCGATCAGCCCGTCGGTGTAGGCCCGCCGGGTGGCGTCCCAATCGACCGTCCCGACGGCGGTGTTGGGGGCCGGCGCCAGGATGTAGAGCAGGTCGCGGCCGGCCGGGGCCAAGGCGGGATCTCCGGCGCTAAGCCGGCTGACCAGCAGCGAGGGGTCGGTCATCGGGTGGCCGTCGTCGATGATGTCTCGAAATGTCTGTTCCCAAGCGTGGCCGAAAAGGATTGTGTGCAGGGCGGTTTCCGGCTTCGCTGCGCGGCATCCGACATGCGCGACAACCGCCGACGGCGCGGGCCGCAGCGCCAGCAGGCGCCGTGGCATTCGACCCAGCAGCCGGTAGGTGTCGGGTAGTTCGGTGGTCAGCACCAGCGCGTCGCACCCGATCCGCTCACCGGTATCGGTGCGCAGCGCAACCACCCGTCCCGCACGGCGTTCCAAGGCGCATGCTGTTGCACCGTAACGGAATTCGACGCCGGCATTCGCCGCCGCCGCGGCCAGCGCGTCCGGCAACGCCCGCACTCCGCCGCGCGGAAAGTACACCCCGGCGACGGTGTCCATGTAGGCGATGACGGCATACACCGCCAGCGCACGCTGCGGAGGCACCCCGGCGTAGAGGGCCTGAAAGGTGAATATGCGCCGCAGTCGCTCGTCGGTGATGAACCGGCGCACCATCGTGTCCCAGCGACGGAAGCCCCCGATCGCGGCCAGTCGTGCCAGCTGCGGGGTGACCAGCGACAACGGCGAGTCGAAGTTCGCGGCGATAAAGCTGTCGAACTCGACTCGATACAGCCGGGTGAGCCAGTCCCGCAACCGCCGGTAGCCGCGGGCCTGATCCGGGCCGGCGAACCGCTCGATCTCGGCGGTCATCGCGGCAGCATCACAGTGCACGTCCAGGCGTGCGCCGTCGGCGAAGACCGCCCGGTAAGCGGGACGTACCGGGCGCAGCTCCAGCCGGTCGGCCGTGGACTCGCCCACGGCCGCGAATACATCGTCGATGACCTCCGGCATGGTCAGCACCGTCGGTCCGGTGTCGAGGCGGTAGCCGTCGATGTCTTTGCGGCCCGCCCGGCCGCCGGGAACGTCGGCGCGTTCGACCAGGGTTACCGCACGGCCCCGACCGGCGAGATGGAGAGCGGCCGACAGCCCGGCCAGACCAGCTCCCACCACCACGACGTGGTCCGTTGCGCCCGCGACCGTGCGCATCATGCCGCCCGCTGCGAGCATGCCACGGCCATGTTGGCCAACGCGTCGCGCACGGAGTGGTCGATCCGGTCGCTGCCGAGCAATTCCAGCGCGGCGGCGACCCGCTCAGCGATCATCTGCTCGATCAACTCCACTGCGCCGGTGGCCGCGATCAGTGTGCGCCACTGGTCGACGCCGCTCTGGTCAAGCTCATCAGAGCCCATCAATTCCGACAACCGGCGCCGTAACCCGTTGTCCGCCAGCTGATAGGCGGCCGCCACGACGGTGGTGGCCTTGCGCTCCAACAGATCGGCGCCCGCGGGCTTACCGGTAACCCGCGGCGAGCCATAGATACCGAGCAGGTCGTCTCGCATCTGAAAGGCCTCTCCCACCGCCTCACCGTAGCCGCTTAGCAGCGTGAGCACATCGTCATCGCAGCCGGCCAGGACGGCCCCGATTTCCAGCGGCCAGCGCACCGTGTAGTTGCCTGACTTGCGGCGCGCGACGTCGAGCACCTCGACCAGGCTGGGCAGGCTCGCCGCGTCGTTGACGATGTCGCCGAGCTGCCCGACCGCGAGCTCGGTCCGCATGGTGTCGTAGCGCGGCCAAGCGCGGTCGAGCGCATCGAGAGCCAGTCCGCTTCCCCGCAGCATCTGCTCGGCCCATACCAGGCACAGATCGCCGAGCAGCATCGCAGCCGACTCCCCGAACCGACGCGACGACCCGGATAACCCGCGGTCACGATGCCACCGGGCGAATTGCACGTGCGCCGAGGCCCGGCCGCGGCGCACTGGCGAATCGTCCATCACGTCGTCTTGCAGCAGCGCGAAGGCGTGCAGCAGCTCGAAGCTGGCGGCCGCCCGCAGCGCCGCGGCGTCGGCGTCGGCCCCACACAGCCAGCCCAGCAAGGCAAAGGTCGAGCGCACGCACTTGCCGCCATCGAAAAATCCCTGCACTATCCCGGCGGCAATGTCGGCACCTGGCCCGCGCAGGTCGACCGCGCAGCGGGTGGCGACGAAACCGGCCACCGACGCCAGCACGGTGTCGCGGACGCCGGCGCGCCAGGTCTCGAAGCCGGCGTGGCCGTCGCTGTGCGCGCACCCCAAAGTGGGTAACGCGAGCATTCGTTCGTCAACGGTGTTCAACGCGCGCCCTCCGGCCCGGCTGCGGCGCAGGTGGCTGCCGGGCCGCAGCTTCTAAGCCGAGTTGCCTCACGGCTGTCGGGGCAGGCGGTTTCCGATGTCGACCACATGCATCGATTGTGCATCGTTTATCTCGGGAGCCGACCGCGGCCCGGCTGGAGGCGGCCGGATGAACCCGTTCCCGCGGCGAGGCGGTAGCGCTGCGCGCGAGCTGGCGAACGTGTCACAGTTGAGTCGAGGACCACGCTGACCCGGGCAACCCCATGAGATTTCTGCACCGCGCCGTCGTCGTCTTTGCGGCCGCTGCCCATTTCGCCTACCTGGTCTACGTGCCGAGCGGAGGATTTTTGGCGTTGCGCTGGCCGCGCACCATCTGGCTGCACCTGGCGGCCGTGCTATGGGGGGTGGCCGTGGTCAGATGGGCCGCCCCGTGCCCGTTGACGTGGCTGGAGAATGTGGCCCGCGAGAAGGCGCAGATGCGTCGGCTGGGCCCGGGCGGATTCATCGACCATTACGTCGAAGGAGTGCTCTACCCGGCCGACGCGACCTGGAGCCTGCAGTTGCTGGCATTCTCAGCGGCCGGCGTGTCCTGGCTGGTATTCGCCCGTGCCGCGGACACGCGCCGAGTGTCGCGGCGCGCCAAGTGCTGACCGTCATCCGGCCCGGAGCCGTCGGTCGAGCTACTGCGCGGTGACCGGCTGGCTGAGCAGACGGCTCTCGATGAGATCGGCGCCGCGGGCGACGCCGCCCGTGGCGGCGAAACCGGCGGCCACCCGCCGCGCCCCGTCGGTCATCGTCATCGCCTTGTACATGCTGGCCCGCAGCCGCGGCGCGGTCAGCTTTTTCGCCGGCAAGCGGGTTCCGCATCCTGCCATTTCGACACGTCGGGCCACCTCGGCCTGATCGCGCGCGAACGGCACGACGCACACCGGAACGCCGCAGTCGAGCGCCTTCTGGGTGGTTCCCATCCCGCCGTGGGTGATCGCGCAGACGGCCCGGGCGAGCACCGCGCGGTGGGAGACGAATCGGCACACGGTGGCGTTCGGTGTTTTCGGCAAGCCCTCGGGTATGCCGGCCGGGAAGGTGGCGACCACATGGACCGGTTCACCGGCCAACGCCTCTAGGGCGGTCCTTGCCAGCACGGTATCGGCCTGCCGGATCGACGATGTGGAAACCAACACAAGGGGCTGTTCGATTCGTGACAGCCACGCCGGAGCGGCCGGCGGTGCCGGCTCGAACGCGCACGCGCCGATCAGATGCACGGTGTCGCCCCAGCCGGGGTGCGGGTATTCCAGCGGCTCGCCACCGACGGCCAGCAGCAGCGGTGCCCGACGCAGAAACTTGTCGACCGACCGGACCGGCGGCGCGCCCAGCCGCGTGCGGATGGCGTTGATCCGCGGCAGGATCCGGCGGTCGAACACGTGCGCCACCACAGGGCGCACGGCGGCGTCGCGGACACGGCCCAGCATGCCGGGCCATGGCCGCAAGCCTGGACCGAACGGTGGCACGCCGGGCGAGCGAAGGAACGGTGTGAAAGGCGAAAAGACAGCCCAGGGAAGGTTTTTCGCGTCAGCGAACGACATCGCGCCCCAGCAGTTGGCGTCCACGATCACCACGTCCGGGCGCACCAGCTCGACCGCCACGCGCACGTCGTCGACCTCGAGCGCTGCGCGCCGACAGAAAACGTCGATCGACATCTGCAACACGTCGAGCGCATTGCGTGTGGTCCAATCCCGTCCCACGATTGCCTCGATGCGCGGGTCAACGGCGTGCGCCTTGACGCCAATCCGCCGCGCCTCGGCGACCCCGGCTGCCATTGTCCGAAGGTGAACCTGGTGGCCGCGCGCGACCAGTTCCGACAGCAGTGCGCACAACGGGAACAGGTGACCCAGCGACGGGGAGCCGTACGCGAGGATGACCGACATTTCGTATCCCGAAACCCGTGTGCGTTTACCCGCTGCCTTGGCCCCAGCGCCCAATGTCGGCGTCGTCCAGCAGGGGAACCTGGGCGGCGGCCCACGGGCTCAGCGGCCAGGAGAGCTCGGCCGCCGCGCGCAACTCGGACCACAAGACCCAGCGCCAGTCCATCACCTCGTCGGCCGCCGGCTGCACCGCTCCGTGCGCGCGGGCGCAAAACACAGGACACAGTTCGTTTTCGACGGTGCCGTCGGTTGCGATGGCGCGATAGCGAAAGCGCGGCAGCACGCACTGCACGTGGTCGATGTGCAACCCCAACTCATGACGGGCGCGGCGCCGCACCGCCTCCGGCAGCGGTTCGTCGGGCAGTGGATGGCCGCAGCACGAGTTCGTCCACACGCCGGGCCAGGTGGGTTTTGTCAATGCTCGTCGGGTCAGCAGGACCCGTCCGCGGCGATCGAACAGGTAACAGGAGAAACCCAGGTGAAGCGGGGTCGACCGGTGATGTACGGCCGCCTTGGGCAGGGTTCCGACCGGCCGGGCGTCGTCGTCGACCAGGACGACGAGTTCTTCGTGTGACGGCGGCGAACTATCGAGCACACCATCAGGCTTACCCGACCGATGCACAGCCGATGCAGAAAGGGTCGAAGAGGGCATCGGATCAGCTGTCTGGGCAAGCCGGGGCCATCGCGGCGGGGTCGGTGTGAGTGGTCAGTTTTTGCACCGCATCACGAAGCGATTTTGGTCGCACCGTCGCCGGTGGCAGGCGCACCGAGTCCCACCCGGGTCCGGCGGCCATCACCTGCGGCGTCGCGTTGCCGACCGTCCTGATCATGGCCGCATCCGCGGTGCCGGCGGTTTGCGACCAGATCACCACCGCCCTCGGCGGTGAGCTACGCGCCAGCGCGTCGATCACCGCCTCGACCGGGACCGCCGCCCCCAGCATCAACACCCCGCGGCCGCGCTCACACAACGCGGCACGAAGTGCTTCCAGAGGCAGGGCATGGGTTTCGTTGGCGGTGCAGGCCAAGATCACCGAGGTCGGGGTCCCGGTGGGCGGCATGGGTATCTGCTGGAACGAGCGCGCAACCGCCCACGACAGCATGTGTTCGATGTCGATGCACTTCTCGCCCTCGCGTTGGCGGCTTTCGATGACCGCGAAGACCGGCCGCACCAGCAAGTCCCAGGTGTCAAGCACCCCGTAGTGGCGCAGATGACGCTCGATGATCAGCGCAGCGTTGACCGCGTCGAGCCCGAATGCGGCGGCCAACAGCGGAGCCGTCTCGGCATAGCCGGGTGTCGCCGACGCCATCGCGGTCCGCGCCGCGCTTTGCGGGCTGGCGCCCTGGTCGATCAGCGTTCGCATGTGGCGCAACATCTGAAGGTCGGTGTCGCTGTAAAGGCGATGGGCACCCGGTCGGTGCTCGGCCGGACCGATGCCGTAGCGGTGGGTCCAGCTGCGCAGTGTCGCGGTCGGCACCCCGAGCAACTGTGCGGCCGCGCGCACGGTGTATCTCGGCCGGGCTTGGTCGCCGGACTGCGGACCGCGTTCGGCAACGGCCGGCCCGTCTGCGGTCATCGCAGCCGACCAGCCGGAACGCAGCTGCCCGCGGCTCGTTCCCGGTGTGCTTCGATTCACGCGCCCTCACAGCCCCCGGACAGTCACCGACGTGCACTGCCTTGACGCGGCCAGGATAGGCGCTGGGGTGTCAGGGCCGCCGGTTTCTCCCGATCTGGGCGCCGGTGTGCGATCCGCGGCGGCCGGTGCTCCGAATGTTCAGAAAGAGCGCACCGGTTTGACGACGAGGGGTGACCGGTGCGCCTGTCGACCACGGTGCCCGCGCCGACTGCCGTGCGCGGACGGCCTGTCCGACCGGCGCGGCGCGGGCGCATTGGTCGATTCCCGGCGCGGGGCTATGACGGCGGCGCCGCCCAGGGGCGGGTCCAGGGCATCGCGGCCTGACCGTCGGCGGTGGGCTTGACCGCCAGAATCTGGTCGACGCCCATCCGGCCCTGCTCGAATGCCAGCGCGCCGCCCACCAGATACAGCCGCCACGCCCGGGCCGCCTGCTCGCCCAGCAGGGCGACGAACTGGTCGTACTGCTCGTCTAATGTTTCGATCCAGTGCCGTGCGGTGCGCGCATAGTGTTCGCGCATGGCCTCGACGTCGCGCACCTCGAAGCCTGCGTTCTGCAGATAGCTCAGCGTGTGTGCCAGCGGGCGCATGTGCATGTCGGGTGCGATGTAGCGCTCGATGAACGGCCCACCGCCCGGCGCGGCATCGCTGCGCCGCGACATCTGCTGCAGCAGGAGCCGCCCGGTCGGCTTGAGCGCCCGAAACAGCATGCGCGCATATTCCGGGTATTGCTGTTCGCCGACATGCTCGCCCATCTCGACCGAGCTGACCGCATCGAAAGACTCGCGGGTAGCAGCCGCCGCGTCGAAATCGCGGTAGTCCGCCAGCCGCACCTCGGCGTTGTCCACTCGGCTTTCGGCCAGCCGGCCGGCGATGAAGTCCCGTTGCTGCCGCGACAGCGTAATACCGGTGGCGTGCACACCGTAATGCACCGCCGCATAACAGATCAGCGAACCCCAGCCGCAGCCGACGTCGAGCAGCCGCATGCCTGGGCGGAGATCCAGCTTGCGGCAGATCAGATCCAGTTTCGCGGTCTGCGCCTCGTCGAGTGACTGTCCGTCGTGGGTGAAATACGCCGACGAGTAGGTCATCTGCTCGTCCAGCAGCAACCGGTAGAACTCGTTGGACAGGTCGTAGTGGTGGGCGATCGCCGCGCGGTCCCGCGTCCGGGAGTGTCGCCGACCGGTCAGCCGAGCCTCAGCAGCGGGCGGGGCGGGCGGCGGTCCGATCACGCCCAAGCTTGCCGCGGCGAACACTGCTCTTATCTTGGTCCGCAACGAGATTCGCGTCCTACGGTGCCGCCCGTTCTGCCGCCGGGCGCTGGCCCAGGCCAGTCGGAAGCCGTCGGCGAGGTCGCCGTCGACGTCGACGTCACCGGACACGTACGCCCGCGCGAGACCCAATTCCCCTGGTGCCCAGAGCAACCTGCGCAGCGCACGGCGTGAGCGGATGACCAGCACAGGCGCGCTGGACGGTCCGGCCTCGCTGTTGTCCCACGCCCGGATCCGCACCGGTAGCGTGAATCCGACGACATCGCAGAACAACTCCGCTAAGCGGTCGGCGATCACGACAGCGCGAATCCGGGCAGGTTTCATGCACCGCCTACATGCCGGGTGGCATCAGCACGGTGTCGATCATGTACACCGTCGCGTTGGCGGTGGGCACTCCGCCGCAGACCAGCCCGGCATTGTTGATCCTCAAATTGTTGCCCTGACCGGTCACCGTCACATTGCCGCCCTGCAGCGTCTTGTGGGTACCGGGAATCTTGGCGGGGCTCAGCTGGCCCTGCACCACGTGGTAGGTCAGGATGCTTTTCAGCAAGTCCGCGTTGGTCTTCAGCTCGTCGATGGTCGACGAGGGCAGCTTGTTGAACGCGTCATCGGTCGGCGCGAACACGGTGTACTGACCGTTGTTGAGGGTGTCGACCAGGTTGACCTGCGGGTTGAGCTGGCCGGAGACCGCCGCGGTCAGCGTGGTCAGCTCCGGGTTGTTCGACGCCGCGGTCGCGACCGGGTCCTGCGACATGCCTTCCACCGACGCGGGACCGCTGGGATGCAGCGCCGCGTAGTCCGCGCATCCCGGGCCGACCAGATCGGCTGCCGCCGCGGTCGGCGACGTGGACACCGCGAGACCCACCATCGTGGCCGCAGCAACACCGGTTGCTGCCAGCGCCTTGTGTGCGATTTTCATTGCCTTCGCTCCTTCGGTGACTCTCCTGTTGACACCAAGACATGGGTACTTCGGAGCCGACCGCCTGTTGGACGGGTCACAGATGTCGCGGATTGCTTTCAGCCGTAGGTGAAGGAGTACACCTGCAGGCCTTTGGTGAGGCGCACCTCGAGTGTTCCAGCTGTCACTCGGTCGCCAGTGACGATCTGATGCGACGTCGGGGCTCCGCTGATCGGCAGCGCCGTCGACTTCCCGTCGCGGATCACCGTGACCGTCCCGGTGCCGCCCGCGACGAGGTAGACGTCCTTGGCGTGGTAGTTGAGTTCGATGCTCGAGTCGTCGCTTCGGGCGGTGGCGCCCTGATAGTCCAGTGACCAGGGGCCACTTAGCGCGAAGCTGTCCGCGGGCAGGCTCGGCGGATAGCTGAATGTGGCGGTGCCCTCGTCATACATCCCGCCGCCGGCGTAGTTGACCACCTTGCCGACCCCGAGGTACGTCTCAGGGGTGGTGTGCTGCTTGGGGGTGAGATCGGGTGAGTCGACCGCCGGGGGCAGCTTGGCCCCGGGATCGGCGTCGGTGAGCAGTTGCCTGATGAGCCGCTCGGTGACGTCGTAGTCGCCCTCGCCGAACTTGATATGCCGCACCACTCCGTGCGCGTCGATCAGGTACTCCGCCGGCCAATACCTGTTGCGGTAGTTGGTCCAGGTGGAGTAGCCGTTGTCCAGCGCGATCGGGTAGGTGATGCCCAAGTCGGCGGCGCCCTTTTCGACGTTGGCGGTGACCTTTTCGAACGCGTACTCGGGGGTGTGCACGCCGATCACCTCGAAACCGCGGCCAGTGTCTTTGTAGGCCCGATACCAGCCCTCGACGTGCGGGATGGCACGTTGGCAGTTGATGCACGAATACGCCCAAAAGTCGATGAGCACCACCTTGCCGCGCAGCGAGCGCAGGTCGACGGGTTTGTTGCCGGGCGTGTTCAGCCATGCGGCGATGTTTTTGAGATCGGGTGCCGGGCCGCAGTTTTCCAGCTGTGAGGCCCCGTTGCTGCAGTTCGACAGCTGCCTGTTCTGGTCGGTGACAATCCCACCCAGATTGAGCTTCTGCCGGACCTGCTCACCGCCGCCGACCTTTTCCTGCAGGGAGTTGGTGTAGTCGGGAATCGCCCGCTGCAGCGCCGCGGGCAGGTTCAAGACCAACGCAACAGCGAGCAGGATCGTCACGACTCCTGCGGCGACACGAATCTCACGCTGACGTCGCCGAAAAGCACTGATCCGTTGCGCTATTCGCTGTCCGGCCAGGGCGAAGAACAGCAACGGCACCGCGGTGCCCACCGCGAACGCCACGGTAAGCACGACGACTCCCACGCCGATGCTCGCGGTGGCCCCGGCGACCACGATCGCGGCCAGCACCGGGCCCGCGCACGGCACATAGAGCACACCGAGCGCCAAACCCAGCCCGAAGCCGTTGCGGCGGGTAGCGATACGTATTTGGGGTATGCGGGTGAACGGGCGCTCCAGCAGCTGTTCGAACCCGGGGAAGATCAGGCCCAACCCGATCGCCACCAACGCCGCCAACGCGACCCAGCGAATCGCGTCTTGCGGCAGGTGCAGCAGCGACAGCAATGCCGAGCCGAGCAGGGTAACCAGGCTGAAGCTCAGCACCAGTCCACCGATCACCAGGTAGGGCCGCAGCGTTTCCGACAGTGATCGCTTCGCTGCGACGACGACGGCGCCACCGGAATCCGGCGCCGGCGCGGGGTCGTCGGGGGCGCTATGCGCGCCGGCGAAAAAGATCACCGGCAAGACCGGGAGGATGCACGGTGAGATACCAGTGATCAGGCCGCCGACGAAGCCGATCAGCGCGAGGGTGAACATACCCGGTATTCGCTGCCGCATCGGCCGCGGATGGGTGGACAAAGCGGCGGATCGGTTGGGCCGCAACAGCATGCACGGCAGTCCGGCAAACCGGACTGCCGTGCATGACGGCCGGGTGCTTACTGGGCGGGCGGCATCAACACCGTGTCGATCATGTACACCGTCGCGTTGGCGGTGTGGACCCCGCCGCAGACCAGTCCCGCGTTGTTGACTTTGAGGTCGTTGCCCTGACCGGCCACCGTCACGTCAGCGCCTTGGAGGGTCTTGTGTGTGCCGTCGACCTTTGCCGGGCTCAGCTGGCCCTGCACCACGTGGTAGGTCAGGATGTTTTTCAGCATCTGCGAGTCGGTCTTGAGCTGGTCGATCGTGCCCGCCGGGAGCTTGTTGAAGGCGTCGTTGGTCGGGGCGAACACCGTGTATTGGCCGTTGTTGAGGGTGTCGACCAGGTTCACGTTCGGATTCAGCTGGCCCGAGAGCGCCGACGTCAGCGTCGAAAGCATCGGGTTGTTCGACGCCGCCGTGGCGACCGGGTCTTGCGCCATGCCGGCCACCGAGGCCGGGCCGCTGGGGTGCAGCGCCGCATAGTCCGAGCACCCGGGACCGACCAGGTCGGCCGCCGGGTCCGCCATCGCCGACGACGTCGCGGGTGCAGCCGTGCTGGTGGCAGGTTTCATGCTTGTGGTCTGCTCCGACTCGGACTTGTGGCTTGAGCAAGCCGCGAAGCCCACGATGGCGGTGGCCGCAAGGCCGGCCGCCGCGAGTGTCTTGGTCGAAATGTTCGTCATCGGGTTGTCACTCCTGCGTCACGGACGGCCTGCTGTCGCCGCCCTTCTGGTCGGACGTGGGGTATTCGGAGCGACCACGATGACGGATGGGTGCCGGGTCCCACTAGGGTGGGCACGGTGAGTTCTCACTACGATGTCGTCGTTCTCGGAGCGGGCCCCGGCGGCTACGTCGCGGCCATTCGTGCCGCGCAACTGGGGCTGAACACCGCAGTTGTCGAACCGAAGTACTGGGGAGGGGTGTGCCTCAACGTCGGCTGCATCCCGTCCAAGTCGCTATTGCGCAACGCCGAACTCGCCCACATTGTCACCAAGCAAGCCAAAACCTTCGGGATCAGCGGCGAGGTGAGCCTCGACTACGGCATCGCCTACGAGCGCAGCCGCAAGGTCGCCGAGGGCCGCGTGGCCGGCGTCCACTTCTTGATGAAAAAGAACAAGATCACCGAGATTCACGGCTACGGCAGCTTCGTCGACGCCAACACCGTTGCGGTCAAGCTCAACGATGGCGGCACCGAAACGGTCACCTTCGACAACGCGATCATCGCCACCGGCAGCAGCACCCGACTGGTGCCGGGCACATCGCTCTCGCGAAACGTCGTCACGTACGAAGAGCTGATCATGACGCGGGAGTTACCCAAATCGATCGTCATCGCCGGGGCCGGCGCGATCGGGATGGAGTTCGGCTACGTACTGTCCAACTACGGTGTCGAGGTGACCATCGTCGAGTTTCTGCCGCGGGCGCTGCCGAACGAAGACGCCGACGTGTCCAAAGAAATCGAAAAGCAGTTCAAGAAACTCGGGGTCAAGATCCTCACCGGGACCAAGGTCGAGGGCATCGACGACAACGGCACCCAGGTGAGCGTCACGGTCAGCCAGGACGGCCGACCTCAAGAGCTCATCGCCGAAAAAGTGTTGCAGGCCATCGGCTTTGCACCCAACGTCGAGGGCTACGGACTGGAGAAGGCCGGCGTGGCGCTGACCGACGGCAAAGCTATCGGTATCAACGACAACATGCGCACCAGCGTGGGCCACATCTACGCGATCGGCGACGTGACCGGTAAGGCAATGCTGGCCCACGTTGCCGAGGCACAGGGCGTAGTCGCAGCCGAAACCATCGGCGGCGCAGAGACTTTCACGCTCGGCGACTATCGTATGCTGCCGCGCGCCACCTTCTGCCAGCCGCAGGTTGCCAGCTTCGGGCTCACCGAGCAGCAGGCGCGTGACGAGGGCTACGACGTCACGGTTGCCAAGTTCCCGTTCACCGCCAACGGAAAAGCCCATGGGCTGGGCGACCCGAGCGGCTTCGTCAAGCTCGTCGCCGACGCCCGCTACGGCGAATTGCTCGGTGGGCATCTCATCGGCCACGACGTGTCCGAGCTGCTGCCCGAGCTCACCTTGGCGCAAAAGTGGGACCTGACGGCAAATGAGTTGGCGCGCAACGTCCACACCCATCCGACCATGTCGGAGGCACTGCAGGAGTGCTTCCACGGTCTGGTCGGCCACATGATCAACTTCTGATGCTGCTGCTGGGCGACGGGCCGCACCACGGCGCGACGATTCTCGGCGCCGTCGCCGGGGTGATCGTGGGCTACATCGGCTGGCTGGTAGCGATTTCGGTCGGCGCTGCCACCACGACGGTGAGCCGTTGGAGCGCGGTGGTGCTGATTTTGTCGGTCGCGGTGGCGGTGTGCTCCGGGTGGTGGGGCTTGCGGCTGCGTCGGCGACGACGTTACCCGTGGGCGGCGTTCGCGTTTGCACTGCCGGTTCTTCCTGTCGTGCTGACGTTGGGTGTGCTCAGCGCGACCTATCTGTGATCCGGGTGGTCCAGCGGAAGTTCGAGGGCTGGCGAAAAAGGCGCCGTATTAGCTTTCCAGCAACATCGAAGCGCGGAGTAGCATTCACCGCCTGCAAACCGGAAAACCCTAGCCAGGAGCGTGCTTACCGATGGCCGCAGTCGATCGAGTCAAAGAGTCGAAACGCGCGCTGGAGGACATCGCCGACGGTGACGATGTCGACCCACGGCGACTGCGATCGCGCGCCCGGTTGCTGGACGCCGCGACGTCGCTGTTGGTCAGCGGTGGTGTGGAAGCGGTCACTGTGGAGGCGGTCACGCGCTTGTCAAAGGTGGCGCGCACGACGCTGTACCGGCACTTCACGAGCTCTACGCACCTGTTGGCGGCGGCGTTCGAGCGGTTGCTGCCCCAGGTGACGCCGCCCCCGCCGTCCGGGGACCTGCGTCAACAGCTGATCGAACTGCTGAACCGTCAGGCCGCGCTGATCGACGAGGCACCCCTGCACCTGACCGCGCTGGCCTGGCTCGCGCTAGGGCCCGGCGATCCGGACAGTGACCGCCGCAAGCCCCTGGCCGGCCTCAGTACACGCGTCATCGAGCAGTACCGGCAACCTTTTGATGCGCTGTTGACCAGCCCCGAGGCCCGCGTCGAACTCGACGATCTCGACATCACCCTGGCCATCATCCAGTTGGTCGGCCCCATCGTTTTCGCCAAGCTCACCGGCATGAAAGTACTTACGCCCCAGGACCGCATCCGCATGGTGGACGATTTCCTGCATGCCCATCGCCGGCAGCGCAGGCAAGGTCGCCCGCGGGCCCGACGCTAGCCACGGGCAGAATCGAGACTAGTAGTATCGGAGCGATACCACTAGTGTCGTTTTGATGCAGCGAAGCGAGCGGCCATGACCGAACAGCGCACACGCCCGGACGGTGCTTGCCCCTCGCGCCGACCGCAAGATAAGCCGCGCCGCCCCGGCGAGCGCGCCGGGGAATACAGTGCCGCGCTCGGCGCGCTGGCACGGTTCACCCTCGACCACAAGGCGGTAGTCATCGGCGCATGGATCGTGCTCGCCGCCGCCTTGGCCCTGCTTTTTCCGCAGCTGGAGACGGTGGTCAAGCAACAATCGGTTGACATGATCCCGCGCGATGTAGCGTCTTTGCGGGCGCTCGACAAAATGAGCGCGGCGTTCGGCGAGCGCGGGTCGAAGACAATGATCGTCGTCGCGATGGAAGATCCCGCGGGTTTGACCCGGTCGGCACGCGCTCGCTACGACACTCTGGTTCTCCGTCTGCGCGCCGACACCCAACACGTGTTGATGGTCCACGATCTGCTGGCTGACCCGGTCACCGCGGCCCAAGCGGTCAGCCGTGACGGCAAAGCGTGGTACCTGCCGGTGGGCATCGCTGGCACACTAGGGGATCCGACCGCGGCCGATTCGGTGCAGGCGGTCCGCGACATCGCCGCCCGAGCATTCGGCGACTCGCCGACACTGGTGCGTGTGACCGGCCCCCCGGCCACCTTCAGCGACCAAATCGCAGCCGCGGAAAAGGATCTCCTCGTTATCTCGATTGCCACGGCAGCATTGATCGCCGGCGTTCTACTAGCGGTATACCGTTCAGTGTTTACCGCCTTACTGCCACTGCTGGTTATTGCATTGAGCCTAGCTGTAGGTCGCGGTGTGCTATCGGCGCTGGGCGAGCTGGGTATGCCGGTGTCGCAGTTCACCATCGCGTTCATGACCGTGATTCTGTTGGGCGCGGGAACCGACTACACGGTGTTCTTGATCAGCCGCTACCACGAGCAGCGCCGGCAGGGCGTGGCCACACAAACCGCGATCATCAACGCGACCGCGACCATTGGGCGGGTAATCCTGGCGTCCGCGGCGACCGTCGCATTCGCTTTCTTGGCAATGATTTTCGCGCGTCTGCCGGTATTCGCAGCATTGGGTCCGGCTTGCGCAGTCGCGGTTTTCGTCGGCTTTTTGGCTACTGTGACACTACTTCCCCCGGTGCTGGCGCTGGCGGCCCAACGGGGCATCGGCGAGCCCAAACCGGATCGGACTCGTCGTTACTGGAACCGCGTAGCGGTGGTAGTGGTACGTCGGCCGGCGCCCTTGCTGGTCGCCAGCCTGGCCATCTTGCTGGCCTTGGGCTCGCTGGTGGCGACCATGCGCATCAGTTACGACGACCGCAAAGGCCAGACCGGTGCCAGCGCTAGCAACGAGGGGTATCGCCTGCTGGACAGGCACTTTCGCAAGGACGTTATTATCACAGAGTTTTTAGTCGTCACCTCGCCAAGGGATTTGCGGACTGGCAAAGGGCTGGCCGACCTTGACCAGATGGCTTCTCGGGTAGCCCAGCTACCAGGCGTGACCAAGGTATCCGGTATTACCCGACCGAACGGGACTCGCCTCGAGCAAGCGCAATTGTCCTGGCAGAATAGCCAGATCGGCGACAAGATGGCGGGAGCGGTCGCCGACGGGCAAGCCCACAAGGACGACCTTGCCGAATTGACGAACGGCGCTGATCAGCTCGCCACCGGATTGTCCCGGCTGGATACCACGTTGCAAGCCGCGCTCACGCCGTTGACCGTCGCGCTCACGCCAGCCCAGCGCGCAGGGCAATCCGTACAGCGGGTGCGACCGCTATTGAGCCAGCTGGGTGTCGCTGCACCCGCCATCGACCAGGCACTGCGCTCTGGACCGGGGCTGCGACCGCTGGCTGAGCAGGCCAAGACGGCGATCAGTGCCATTGATCCCCTGGCGAGCGCGCTCCACACCGCACCATGGTGCGCCGCTACACCGCAATGCGGGCAGCTCCGCGACCACATCCAGGCTCTTGTCACGTTGCGCGATGTTGGATTTTTCGATGAAATCGAAAGCCTTGCAGATCAATTGAGTCAGGATGGAAGTGTCGCTGCCATAGTGGCCGACGTTCAGAACGCCCTAGAATCACTTGATTCAGCCTTCGGTACATTGGGTGGCCCAACCGATTTCGCTGGCAGCATCCGTCGGCTCCAAAACGGCATCAGCCAGCTCGCATCTGGGGCACAAGGACTGGCGACCGGGGTGCACGCCCTCGCGGACAGCAACATCCAACTACTATCCGGGATGAGCCAAATTGCCGCGCAGCTGCAAAACGCCGCTCGCGTCAGCGCCGGATCGGATTCGTCGACTGGATTTTACCTACCGGCTAGCGTTTTCGAAAACCGCCAATTCAGCGACATCGCGCGCCAATTTCTGTCACCTGACGGCAAAACCGCCCGCTTCGCGATCGAATCCACCTGCGACCCATACAGCGGTGAAGCGATGACGCTCGCTCATACGATCACCGAGGTCGCCAACGCGGCGCGCCCCAACACCTCACTAGCCGACGCCAGTGTGGCCATTGCGGGCTTTCCCGCTGTCAACGCCGACATCCAACACCTACTGTCAGCGGACTTCCACCAACTTGGTGCCGCAACCCTCGTCATCGTCGGTGTCATCCTGATCCTGCTGCTGCGCGCCGTGCTCGCTCCGATCTACCTGCTGGGCACCGTCGTGCTCAACTACGCGGCTGCACTCGGCATTGGGGTGCTTTTCTTCCAGTACGGGTTGGGGCAGCAGATCGCCTGGCCCGTGCCCCTGCTGGCATTCATCATTTTGGTGGCCGTCGGCGCGGACTACAACATGTTGCTGGTTTCCCGGCTGCGCGACGAATCAGCCCGCAACATCCGCGTGGGGGTGCTGCGAACCGTGGCCACGACCGGCTCGGTGATCACCTCAGCCGGGCTGATTTTCGCCGCCAGCATGTTTGGACTCATGGCCGGTTCGATCGCGATCATGCTTCAGGCAGGACTGATCATCGGATGTGGCCTCTTGCTGGACACCTTTGTGGTGCGCACGCTCACCGTGCCGGCGATCGCCACCCTGTTACGCGAAGCCAGTTGGTGGCCAAATCGCCCTTGATCCAGTCGGAATCCAGTACTCCTGCGTGGCATCCGGTAGCAAACTCCCGAGGCCAGTCGACAACATCGATGCTGGCGGTACCGACGCCCCGACCTACCTGTGCTCCGGGTGGTCCAGCGGAAGCTCGAGGGCGGACATCGTCGCCGCCAGCCCGTCGTATTGTGCTGCAAGCAAGCAGAATTCGATGATCTCACGACGGTCAAGATGAGCCGACAGCTCTCGCCAGGTTTGATCGCTGATCGAGCGGTGAAGGACGAATTCGTCGGTGGCCTTGAGCAATGCTTGCTGTCGCGCGGTGAGCCGACCGGACGTCGCGGGCCAGTTGAAGATCGCCTCTTGCGTCTGGGTGTCCAGCCCGCGCCGGCGGGCCATGTTGCGGTGATGCTGCAGTTCGTATTCACAGGAGCGCAGATGCGCGACGCGCAGGATCACCAGTTCGGTGTCGGCGCGTGGTAACCGTCCGCGCAGCAGCCCACCCGAATACGGCAGCCACAGCCAGAACAGCCGTTTGTGCTGACCGAGCGTGGTGAACAGGTGCATTTCCGGAGCGCCGACGGTGCGCGCACCGAATTTGGCCAGCACCCAATTGATCAGCCCGAGCTCGCGCACACCCCCCGACGGGATGCGGCCCACCTGCGCCGTCACGCCGGTTTCACCAGGTAGGGAGACACCGTGCTGCGGTGTTCGTCGAGGTCGAGTGCGCGGCCCAGCGCCGGGAAAGCCCGCTGGGGGCAGTTGTCGCGTTCGCAGACGCGGCAGCCCGCACCGATCGGAGTGGCGGCATCCCCAGACAAGTCCAGTCCTTCCGAGTAGACCAGTCGGTGGGCGTGCCGAAGTTCGCAGCCCAGCCCGATCGCGAACGTTTTGCCGGGCTGACCATATCGTGACGCCCGCCGCTCCACGGTGCGGGCCACCCACATGTAGTTGCGGCCGTCGGGCATCTGGGCGATCTGCACCAAGATCTTGCCGGGGTTGGCGAAGGTTTCGTAGACGTTCCACAGCGGGCAGGTGCCGCCGCTGGACGAGAAGTGAAAGCCGGTGGCGGACTGGCGTTTTGACATGTTCCCCGCTCGGTCGACGCGGACGAACGAGAACGGCACGCCACGCATCGACGGCCGCTGCAGGGTCGAAAGCCGATGGCAGATGGTCTCGTAGCTCACACCGTAGAACGCCGAGAGCCGTTCGATGTCGTAGCGGAAGTTCTCGGCGACATCGTGAAACTGCCGATACGGTAACACGGTCGCGGCCGCGAAGTAGTTGGCCAGCCCAAGCCTGGCCAGCTTACGGGACTCCTCGGAGGTGAACTTGCCTTCTTCGACCATGGCATCGATCAGCTCACCGAATTCCAGGTAGGCCAATTCGGCGGCCATCTTGAACACCTGCTGGCCGGGCGACAGGTGGCTGCTGATCTCCAGGGTTTTGGTCTGCGGGTCGTAACGGTGCAACACGGTGTCGCCGAGGTCGATGCGCTTGTTGATGTGCACACCGTGCACATCGGTGAGTCGGCGAGCCAGCTCACGGCCCAGATCGCCGCGGTGCATGCGCATCGCAATGGTGAGGTCCTCGGCGGCGGTGTCGAGCTCGTGCAGGTAATTCTGGCGCTGGTAGAAGTAGTCGCGAACCTCTTCGTGCGGCATGGTGAGTAGCCCGCTGCCGCTGCCGTCGAAGTAGCGCTCCTCGGTCGCGGCCGCCAGTTGCGCGGTGGTGATCCGGTAGCGCCGGTGCAGGTTGACCATCGCGCGGGCCAGCTTCGGGTGGGCACCGACCATTTCGGCGACCTCGGTCATGTCGACGTCGACATCCAGGTCGCGGTCCAATGTCACCTCACGCAATTCGGCCAGCAGCCGGGTGTCGTCCTGGGAGGCGAAGAAGGTCGCGTCCACCCCGAACACCTCGGTGATCCGCAGCAGCACCGCCACCGTCAGCGGCCGTACGTCGTGTTCGATCTGGTTGAGGTAGCTCGGGGAAATGTCGAGCATCTGGGCCAACGCGGCCTGACTGAAGCCGCGCTCCTTGCGCAGCTGACGAACCCGTGAGCCGACAAACGTCTTGGTCACGAGGGTCAGCGTACCGGGTTGCGAAGTTTGGGTTCGCAGACTTGGCACGGCTGGCGTCGATTGGTGCGGAGCCTGCGCGTTTGACATGATTCGCAGGAGTCATTCAGGGGGAGCACACAGGGGAGTCATGCGTTGAGCCTGGACAAAGTGATGATGCCGGTGCCGGACGGCCATCCTGCCGTCTTCGAACGGGAATGGCCGCTGCGGGTCGCCGACATCGACCGCGACGGCCGGCTGCGCCTGGATGCGGCCGCCCGCCACATCCAGGACATCGGCCAGGACCATTTGCGGGAATTGGGCTTTGAGGAAACGCATCCGCTCTGGATCGTCCGCCGCACCATGGTGGACCTGATCAGGCCGATTAGGTTTCAAGACATGCTGCGGCTGCGGCGGTGGTGCTCCGGCACATCCAACCGCTGGTGTGAGATGCGGGTTCGCATCGATGGGCGCAAGGGCGGGTTGATCGAGTCGGAGGCGTTCTGGATCAACATCAACCGTGATACCCAGATGCCCGCGCGTATCGCCGACGACTTTTTGGCCGGCCTGCGCCGCACCACCGACGTTGACCGGTTGCGCTGGAAGCCCTATCTGACGGCGGAAAGCCGCGACGACGCGCTGGAGATCCACGAGTATCCGGTCCGCTTCACCGACATCGACCTGTTCGATCACATGAACAACGCGGTGTACTGGAGCGTGGTCGAGGACTACCTGTCTGGCTATCCCGAGATGCTCAATGCCCCGTTGCGGGTGACCATCGAGCACGATGCGCCGGTGGCGTTGGGCGACAAGCTGGAAATCATGTCGCACGTGCATCCGCCCGGTTCGACCGACCAGTTCGGTCCCGCAATGCGCGATCGCACTGTTACAACGCTCACATACGTCGTCGGCGACGAGGTCAAAGCGATCGCATCGCTCTTCGCTTTGTAGCCCGGCGTGGCGATCGGCCCCGTCGATCAACAAGTGGGTTGACCTGCGGCGTTGTGTTACCGACGGGTAGCTACGGTACTGCGCTCCCGCAGCTTAGCTTCGCAAAATTTGCCAAAACGGGGCGTGGCCGTGGCTGAAGTTGGCATCTGTAAGCGGTGGACCAGCGAAGCTAAGGTATGCCATCGTCGGCTTAACACACCCATGAAGCCGCTGACGGGTTAGCAATCCTGATAAACCGAGGCCTGTCAGCGATCGCATAGAAGGAGCCGTTTGGATGTCGACCGTTGGCGCGCCCCGAAGCGCGGAGCAGATTCAGCACGACTGGGACACCAATCCGCGTTGGAAGGACGTCACCAGGACCTACACCGCTGCCGATGTGGTGGCTTTGCAGGGCAGCGTGGTCGA
The DNA here is from genome assembly GCF_016592155.1 of Mycobacterium heckeshornense. Lineage (NCBI taxonomy): Bacteria > Bacillati > Actinomycetota > Actinomycetes > Mycobacteriales > Mycobacteriaceae > Mycobacterium > Mycobacterium heckeshornense. The sequence goes on along the minus strand of NZ_AP024237.1, from coordinate 4,384,823 downwards.
AGAGCACACGCTGGCTCGCCGCGGCGCCGAGGTGCTCTGGGAGCTGCTGCACGACCTTGAGTGGGTCAACGCGCTGGGCGCGCTGACCGGCAACCAGGCCGTGCAACAGGTGCGTGCCGGCCTGAAGGCGATCTACCTGTCCGGGTGGCAGGTTGCCGGTGATGCGAACCTGGCCGCGCAGACCTATCCCGACCAGAGCCTGTACCCGGCGAATTCGGTGCCGCAAATCGTGCGCCGGATCAACAACGCGCTGCAGCGCGCCGACCAGATCGCGAAGGTCGAGGGCGACAAGTCGGTGGAGAACTGGCTCGCACCGATCGTCGCCGACGCCGAAGCCGGCTTTGGTGGTGCGCTGAACGTCTTCGAGCTGCAGAAGGCGATGATTGCCGCCGGCGCGGCGGGCACCCACTGGGAAGACCAATTGGCGTCGGAGAAAAAGTGCGGGCACCTCGGCGGCAAGGTGCTGATCCCGACCCAGCAGCACATCCGCACGTTGACGGCGGCGCGACTGGCCGCCGACGTCAGCGATGTCCCCACGGTGATCATCGCGCGCACCGACGCCGAGGCGGCCACGCTGATCACCTCCGACATCGACGAGCGCGACCGGCCGTTCATCACCGGTGAGCGCACCCGAGAGGGCTTCTACCGCACGAAGAACGGCATCGAGCCGTGCATCGCGCGGGCCAAGGCCTACGCGCCGTTCGCCGACCTGATCTGGATGGAGACCGGCACTCCCGACTTGGAGCTCGCCAAGCAGTTCGCCGACGCGGTCAAGGCCGAATTCCCCGACCAGATGCTGGCCTACAACTGCTCACCGTCGTTCAACTGGCGCAAGCACCTCGACGACTCGACCATCGCCAAGTTCCAAAAAGAGCTTGCCGCAATGGGATTCAAGTTCCAGTTCATCACGCTGGCCGGTTTCCACGCGCTCAACTACTCGATGTTCGATCTGGCTTACGGTTACGCCCGCAACCAGATGAGCGCCTACGTGGAGCTGCAGGAGCGCGAGTTCGCCGCCGAGGAGCGCGGTTACACCGCGACCAAGCATCAGCGCGAGGTCGGTGCCGGTTACTTCGACCGCGTCGCGACCACCGTCGACCCGAACTCGTCGACGACCGCCCTGACCGGCTCGACCGAAGAAGGCCAGTTCCACTGACCTGTCGCGCCGAGCGGGTAACCGGGGCGGATTTTCGGCCGATCATTCGCCATGACTGCACGTTCGGCGTACAGGCGCGAGTTGACAGCGGCAGCCTCGCCCAGCCATGTTGGGCGAGGCTGCTGCAATGAGAAGGAGTGACGTGGCGATCGAACGGGTAGGTGTCATCGGTGCCGGACAGATGGGTGCCGGAATCGCCGAAGTATCGGCGCGCGCTGGGGTTGACGTACTGGTCTTCGAAACCACCGAGGCGCTCGTCACCGCTGGCCGCAACCGCATCGTGAAATCGCTGGAACGTGGTGTCAGCGCGGGCAAGATCACCGAGCGCGAGCGCGACGGCGCGATCAACAATCTCACCTTCACCACCAATCTCAAAGACTTCGCCGACCGGCAATTGGTGGTCGAGGCCGTCATCGAAGACGAGGCCGTCAAGGCCGACATCTTCGCCGAACTCGACCGGATCCTCACCGATCCCAGCGCGGTGCTGGCATCCAACACGTCCAGCATCCCGATCATGAAGCTCGCCGCGGCGACCAAGAACCCTCAGCGAGTCTTGGGCCTGCATTTCTTCAACCCGGTCCCGGTGTTGCCGTTGGTCGAGTTGGTGTGCACGCTCGTCACCGACGAACAGGCCGCCGCCCGCACCGAGGAATTCGCCAGCGCGGTGCTGGGCAAGCAGGTGGTGCGCTGCTCCGACCGCTCCGGCTTCGTGGTGAACGCGCTGTTGGTGCCGTTTTTGTTGTCCGCGATCCGGATGGTCGAGAACAAGTTCGCCACCGTCGAAGACGTCGACAAGGCGGTGGTCGCCGGGCTCTCGCACCCGATGGGCCCGCTGCGGCTCGCGGACCTGGTCGGCCTGGACACCCTGAAGCTGATCGCGGACAAGATGTTTGAGGAGTTCAAGGAGCAGCAGTACGCGTCGCCGCCACTGTTGGTGCGCATGGTCGAAGCCGGTCTGCTCGGCAAGAAGTCCGGTCAGGGCTTTTACTCGTATTAGGTTCGCCCGCCTGGAACCCGGTGTTGCTTAGGCGGCTTTCTTCTCCATGGTGAATTGGCAGACGTCGGTGTAGCCGTCGCGGAACAGCTCCCGGCAACCGGTCAGGTACTTCATGTAACGCTGGTAGACCTCTTCACCTTGCAGCGCGATGGCTTGGTCCTTGTGCGCTTCGAGTTGCTTTGCCCAGGTGTCGAGGGTCCGCACATAGTTCGAGCCGATGCGGTGGTGGCGGGTGATGGTGAAACCGGCCGCGGTGGCGTATTGGTCGACGATCGAGATCATCGGCAGCCGGCCCCCGGGGAAGATCTCGGTCAAGATGAAGTTGATGAAGCGCATCAGCGACATGGTCACCTGCAGGTTGCGCTGCTTGGCCTCTTCTTCGCTGGGGACCACGATCGTGTGCAAGAGCATCACGCCGTCGTCGGGCAGCACGTTGTAACACATCTTGAAGAAGTCGGTGTAGCGGTCAAAGCGGCCGATGCCGTCGGCGAAGTGCTCGAAGGCACCCAGCGACACGATGCGGTCCACCGGCTCATCGAACTGCTCCCAGCCCTGCAGCCGTACCTCTTTGCGCCGCGGGCTGTCCATCTCGGCGAACTTTTGCTCGTTGTGGGCCACCTGGTTTTCCGAGAGCGTCAAGCCGATCACGTTGACGTCGTATTTCTCGATCGCGCGTCGCATCGTGGACCCCCAGCCGCAACCGATGTCCAGCAGGGTCATGCCCGGCCGCAGCCCCAGCTTGCCCAACGCCAGATCGACCTTGGCCATCTGGGCCTCTTCCAGCGTCATGTCGTCGCGCTCGAAGTAGGCGCAGCTGTACGTCATCGTCGGGTCGAGCCAGAGCCGGAAGAAGTCGTTGGACCGGTCGTAGTGCGACTGGATGTGCTCGACGTTCGGCTTTAGTTCGGTGGTTCCCGGTTTACTGCCCATAGGCGCCGACGATATACGCCGATGCTTGCCGCCTGCAATCACCGAGCACCGGTTATCACTGCCGCTTAAGTTGTGCCCCAGCACAATCGCTGCGTTTAGGCTTGGTTGGTACTGGTCCTGGGTAACCGGGTAAATGGGATGAGCCGTCGACGAAAGGAAGCAGGCAAACGTTATGGCGGCGCTCTCGACCGGAAATGGTTTTCCCGATGTGGTTGTCACCGGCGTCGCGATGTCCACCGCGCTGGCCACGGACGCCGACAGCACATGGAAAAAGCTGCTGGACGGACAGAGCGGGATCCGCAAGCTCGACGATCCGTTCGTCGAGCAGTTCAACCTGCCGGTGCGCATTGGCGGGCATCTGCTCGAGGATTTCGACCAGGAGCTGACGCGCGTCGAATTGCGGCGGATGCTGTTCCTGCAGAAGATCTCCGTGGTGCTGGGCCGCCGCGTCTGGGCGAACGCCGGTTCGCCCGAGGTCGACACCAACCGGTTGATGGTCGCCATCGGCACCGGGATGGGTTCGACCGAGGAGATGGTCTTCGGCTACGACGACATCCGCGCCCGAGGCCTGAAGGCCGTTAACCCGGTGGGCGTGCTGATGTGCATGCCCAACTCGGGAAGTGCCTGGGTCGGGCTGGAACGCGGCGCCAAAGCCGGGGTCATCACACCGGTGTCGGCGGACGCCTCCGGCGCCGAGGCCATTGCCCTGGCCTGGCGCAACCTCGTCCTTGGGGAAGCGGACATCGCGATCTGCGGCGGCATCGAGACCAGAATCGAGGCGATCCCCATCGCGGCGTTTGCGTCGATGGGCTTGCTCTCGGCCAACAACGATAACCCGGCCGGTGCGTGTCGTCCCTTCGACAAAGACCGCGACGGCTTCGTGTTCGGCGAAGCGGGCGCAATGCTGGTCGTCGAGACGGAGGCACACGCGAAGGCCCGCGGGGCCACAATTCTCGGCCGGCTGATGGGCGCCGGCATCACATCGGACGGCTACCACGTCGTGGCGCCCGATCCTCGAGGTGAGCGCGCCGGGCATGCCATGACCCGGGCGATCGAGCTGGCAGGGCTGGCAGCCGCCGACATCGACCACGTCAATGCCCACGCCGCCGGGACCGTCGTCGGCGACCTCGCCGAAAGCAAGGCGATCAACAACGCATTGGGCTCCCACCGGCCTGCGGTCTACGCGCCCAAGGCCGCACTGGGTCAGTCGATTGGCGCGGTGGGTGCGGTGGAGGCGATTCTGACCGTGTTGACGCTACGGGACGGCATCATCCCGCCGACGCTGAACGTGCGCCATCTCGACCCCGAGATCGATCTGGATGTGGTCGCCGGAGAACCGCGAGTGGGTGACTACCGGTACGCGATCAGCAATTCGTTCGGCTTCGGCGGCCTCAACGTCGCCCTGGTGTTCGGCAAATACTGATGGCGGACCGGCAAATGAGCATCGCTATCGACGCCGGTGACCCGTGCGCAGGGCATTGCCCCAGGTTGTGGCCGCGGCAGTACGTAGTCGTATCCTCTATTGCACAGACGTCACCTGAAGTTTCGGGCCCGACGTCTAATTTGTGACCGCTTCACCAGTGCTCAGCAGGACGAACAGTGACTAAGACACCGAGTGAAACGCAAACAACGCAAACATTGACGCCCCCGTTTGAAGACGTACAAGCGCACTACGATCTGTCAGACGAATTCTTCCGGCTATTCCAGGACCCCACTCAGACCTACAGCTGCGCCTACTTCGAGCGCGACGACATGACGCTGGAAGAGGCGCAGATCGCCAAGATCGACCTGGCGTTGGACAAGCTGGGCCTTAAGCCCGGCATGACGCTGCTCGACGTCGGTTGCGGCTGGGGCTCCACGATGCGACGCGCGATCGAGAAATACGACGTCGACGTGATCGGGCTGACGCTGTCGAAAAACCAGTGGGCCCATGTGACACGGCTGTTCGACGCGATGGACAGCCCGCGCAGCAGACGAGTGCTACTGCAGGGCTGGGAGCAGTTCGACGAGCCGGTGGACCGGATTGTGAGCATCGAAGCGTTCGAGGCCTTCGGGAAATCCCGGTGGGCGCCGTTCTTCGAAACGGCATATCGGGTAATGCCCGCCGACGGCCGGATGGTTTTGGAGACCATATTCACTCATCCGCCGAGCTATTGGGTGCCGAATGGGATCAAAATCACGATGAGCGACCTGCGGTTCTGGAAGTTTATCGATCGAGAGATATTCCCCGGCGGCGCATTGCCTGCGGCTGAGGACGTCGTCGAATACTCACACAAAGCTGGATTTTCGACCGAAGATATCCAGCTGATGAATCCGCACTATGTCCGCACACTGGACATCTGGGCGGCGAATCTCCAGGCCCACAAGGACGAGGCCATCGCAGTGCAGTCCGAAGAGGTCTACAACCGCTACATGCACTACCTGACCGGCTGCGCGCAGCTGTTCCGCAAGGGCATCACCGAAGTCGGACAGTTCACGCTGACCAAGGCAGCTGACGGCCAAGCGGGCGGTTGATCGCGGGCCGCCGACGAGGCAGGCGCGACGGCGCCGCGCGGGGCACGAAACTCAGCAGCCTATTTCGCGCTATTTCGCACAGGTGAACTGGCAGACGTCGGTGTAGCCGTCGCGGAACAGCTGCGCGCAGCCGGTCAAATACTTCAGGTAGCGGTCGTACACCTCGTGCGACTGAACAGCGATCGCTCGCTCCTTGTTGGCCTGCAACGCGGCCGCCCACAGGTCGAGAGTGCGCGCATAGTGCGGCTGCAGCGACTGAACCCGGGTGATCTCGAATCCAGCCGTGCGGGCATGTTCTTCGACGGTCGGTTTCGACGGCAGCCAGCCACCGGGAAAGATTTCGTCCAGGATGAATTTGGCGAACTGGACCACTTCCCGGGTCAACGCCAAGCCCATTTTCCTGCCCTCCGAAAAGGTGGGACGCGTGATGGTATGCAGCAGCATCACGCCGCCTGCCGGCAACGCGTCGTAGGCCATCTTGAAAAAGCGGGTGTAGCGCTGGTGGCCGAAGTGTTCGAACGCACCGATCGACACGATCCGGTCGACGGGATCGTGGAATTTTTCCCAGCCTTCGACCAACACCCGGCGGGAGCGCGAGGTGGGCATCTGGTCGAACATCTGCCGGACGTGGGCGGCCTGGTTTTCCGACAAGGTCAGACCCACGACGTTGACGTCGTATTTCTCGACGGCCCGCCGCAGCGTGGCACCCCAGCCGCAGCCGATGTCGAGCAACGTCATCCCGGGTTCCAGACGCAATTTGTCAAGCGCCAGGTCGATCTTGGCGATCTGCGCCTGTTCCAGCGTCATGTCATCGCGCTGGAAGTACGCACAGCTGTACGTCTGGGTGCGGTCCAAGAACAGGCGAAAGAAATCGTCGGAAAGGTCATAGTGGGCCTGCACATCCTCGAAAAACGGCGTCAGCGGCACGGACATACGCGGTGTGCGCCTTTCTGCAGTGGCGAGGATTCACGGTGCTTGCCCAACGCACCGCAATGGCCCTGATGGCTTCGTTGGATGGTACTGACTGCGCGTCGTGGCTAGCGCGTCGACGCGGCCCGCATGCGAGGACCCCGATTCCTTCGGCAACGTCGCTAGACCGCAGCCAGTGTAGCGCCCAGGGCAAGGCCAACGACCAGCAAGCCACCCGCCTGGCGGACATGCACCCAGGCCAGCGCGGCATACCACAGCGGCCAGACCGGATAGTCCGCGGGCGGCTGCTCCGGCGGCGGACGGCGAAAATGGGGCCATACCTTTACCAACCGCGGCAGCGCCGCGCCCACCAGCAATGCCGGCCACGGCATCGCGCCGACGCCGACCGCCACCGTGACCAGAACATAGAAGCCGACCATCATGGCGAGCGTGGCAACGCGGGCGCGGGCAGCACCCAGCAGCACCGGCAGCGTGTGGATGCCCAGCGGCTGGTCGTAGGGAATCTTGTCAATGTGCTTGCCCATCAACACCGTTGTGCACAGCAGCCCGTAGGGCAGCGAAGCCAGCAACACCGCCCAGCCCACCGCACCCACCGCCGAGTAGTAGGTGCCGCACACCATCAGCGGCCCCCAGACGACGAAGACGTCCGGCTCTCCGAGGCCGCGCTTCTTCAGCCGCAGCGGCGGCGCGGTGTAAGCGACGCTCAGCACAAACCCGGTGAGCGCAAAGGCGATTACCGGCCAGCCGCGAACCAACGTCAACACGACCAGAATCGCCAAATCCGCCAGGTTGACGGCGACGATCGCAGTCAGCAGTTTCCCACGGGTGACCAGTCCGGAAAGCACCGGATGCGGGGCGTAAAGCGCCCGCGGATAACTTGCGCTGTCAGTACCGACCTGCGTGTCGTACAGGTCGTTCATCAGGTTATTAGCTATGTGCGCCAACGTGATTCCCGTGATCGCCAGCACCAGCCAGCGCCAGTCCAGCCCCGGCTTGCCGACCGCCAGCAACGCGGCGACCAAACCCGCAAACAGTGTCATGGGCAGCACCGCCGCCCGGGTGACGACGATCCATCGCGTGATGGCGTCGACTGGCCCGTACGCGGGCGGGTTGGTGGTGCGCAGGGCGTACACCCACGACTTCAGCCGCGACCGGGAAATCAGCTCAGGCATCGGCGTTTTCGCGGCGCGGCGGCACAATCGGCGCCGGATGCGGTTGGGCGTTGAACTTCTCCAGTGAGCCTCCGGCTTCCACAATCCCGCACAGCGCGCTCCAACTGAGCATGGTGAGGTAGTCGATCAGCTCCTCCTTGCTCATCCGCGGATCGGAAATCCACGAGTGGGTGGCCAGTTGCACGCCGCCGACGATCATGTAGGCCCACGGTTCCACGCCCCCGGTGTCCATCCCGACCTCTTGCATCCGGCGACGCAGCATGACCGACAGCATGCGGGCGATGATGCGCTCGGAGTCGGCGATCACCTTGTTTTTGCTGGGTGAACTGTTGGCCATCACGAACCGGTAGGGTTCGGGCTCGGCGGAGACCGTATCGACGTAGACCCGGATGATCTCCCGGGTCAGGTCGAAGCCATCCATGTTGGCCGACAACGCCGCGGCCATGTTGGGTATCAGCGTGGTCTGCGCGAAGCGCATCATCACCGCGCTGGTCAGATCGTTCTTGTCGACGAAGTAGCGGTACAGCACGGTTTTGGAGACACCGATCTCGGCGGCGATCTCGTCCATGCTCAGGAACCGGCCGTGCCGGCGAATCGCTTCGATGGTGCCGTCGATGAGCTCGTTGCGGCGCTCAACCTTGTGCCGGTGCCAGCGCCGTTTCCGACCATCAGTCTTCACGGTCCCAGCCGGGACATGCTCTGCCACTATCGCGGATTCCCATTCCCTAGACGCCTCGATACTACGGGTTTCGAGACCGCGTTTCCCGCGCTATCCGGCATGTCGCACCAGGCGCAGTCACAGTAACTGGACGCCGACGGCTGGATCGTTCCCAGCTCCCGCCCGGACCGATAGCGGATGATGGTGTGGTGGCAGCGCAACCGCATCGGCCGGACCTGCCGCCGGACCCGGCGGCATTGCCGGCTCCGGCACGCCGGGCTGGTGTTTCCTTCGCTGAATCGTTCGTCGCCGCCGACCCGCAGGCCGATGCGGCGCGGCGGCGGGCGCTGCGCCGGATGAAGGTGGTGGCGCTGAGTTTCCTGGCCGGTGCCAGCATGGTGTTTGTCGGCTGCCGGTGGGCGCAAGCCGACGGTGTGGCCGCCGCCTGGGTCGGCTACGTCCGGGCAGCCGCTGAGGCGGGCATGGTCGGCGCGCTGGCCGACTGGTTCGCCGTCACCGCGCTGTTCAAGCATCCGCTGGGCATACCGATCCCGCACACCGCGATCATCAAGCGCAAAAAAGACCAGCTCGGCGAGGGTCTGGGAACCTTCGTGCGGGAGAATTTCTTGTCCCCGCCGATCGTCGAATCGAAGTTGCGGGACGCCCAGATCCCCAGCCGCCTCGGCAAGTGGCTCTCCCAGATCGACCACGCCCAGCGGGTGGCCGCCGAGACCGCGACGGTGCTGCGGGTTCTGGTGGAACTGCTGCGCGACGACGACGTCCAGCACGTCATCGACCGCATGATCATCAAGCGTGTCGCCGAACCGCAGTGGGGGCCGCCGGCCGGCCGATTGCTAGCCACGCTGCTGGCCGAAAACCGGCAGGAAGCCCTGCTCCAGCTGCTGGCCGACCGGGCCTTTCATTGGTCGCTGAACGCCGGCGAAGTCATCCAACGCGTGGTCGAGCGGGACTCCCCGAGCTGGTCGCCGCGGTTCATCGACCATCTGGTCGGCGACCGCATCCACCGTGAACTGATGGACTTCACCGACAAGGTGCGCCGCAACCCGGATCACGAACTGCGCCGCTCGGCTACCCGGTTTTTGTTCGACTTCGCCGACGACCTGCAACACGATCCGGCCACCATCGCCCGCGCCGAAGCCGTCAAGGAGCAGCTGATGGCGCGCGACGAGATCACCAATGCCGCGGCCACGGCATGGAAGACGCTCAAAAGGCTGGTGCTCGAGGGTGTCGACGACCCCTCCAGCGCCCTGCGCACGCGCATCGCCGAGACCGTCGTCCGTATTGGTGAATCGCTGCGCGACGACGCCGACCTGCGCGACAAGGTCGACAACTGGATCGTGCGGGCCGCGCAACACCTGGTCTCGCAGTACGGGGTGGAGATCACCGCGATCATTACTGACACCATCGAACGCTGGGACGCCGAGGAGGCCAGCCGGCGCATCGAGCTGCATGTGGGCCGCGACCTGCAGTTCATCCGGATCAACGGCACGGTGGTCGGTGCGCTGGCCGGGCTGGCAATCTACACCGTCGCGCAGCTCTTTTTCTGAAGCACTGCTAACAGTGCTTGCAAAAGTTAGCACTGGGTCGTACCGTGGTTGTCCGTCGCACCGATCAACCAAGGGAGTTCACCAATGCCGCAGGAGGACAAGCTTGCCGCAGTGGTGTCCACGGCTGCGGCCGACATCGGCAGTTTCATCAGGGCACAGCGCGAGGCGGCGCAGGTGTCGGTGCGGCAACTGGCCGAAAAGGCCGGGGTCAGCAACCCGTATCTCTCCCAGATAGAGCGCGGGTTGCGCAAACCGTCCGCCGACGTGTTGAACCAGATCGCCAAGGCGTTGCGAGTCTCCGCCGAAGTTCTCTACGTACGGGCCGGGATTCTGGAGCCCAGTGAGACCAGCGAAGTACGTGACGCCATCATCACCGACACCGCGATCACCGAGCGGCAAAAGCAGGTTCTGCTCGACATCTACACGTCATTCGTCCAGCAAAACGAAGCCCAGCAAAACGACGCTGCCCGTGAGGAGTCCACCCCTGCCTAACTCCCGTTGAGCCGGTCGAAAACCGCACCGAGAAACCACCCCGCAATCAATGCATTGAAAGGAAACACCATGCCCGAAAACCCGACCACCGACGATCTGCGGGCCCCGTTGCTCGCCGCGCTGGGCGCCGCCGACTTGGCCCTGGCCACCGTCAACGACCTGCTCGCCGAGTTGCGTGAACGCGCGGAAGAGGCTCGCACCGACACCCGCAGCCGGGTCGAGGAGCGGCGCGCGCGGCTGGCCAAGCGCCGGGAGGAGCTGCCCGAGCAGCTGCGCGAACAGCTGCGCGACTTGCGTCAGCGGTTCACCGCCGAGGAGCTGCGCTCAGCAGCCGAAGGCTATCTGGAAGCCGCCACCAACCGGTACAACGAGCTGGTCGAACGCGGCGAGCTGGCCCTGGAGCGGTTGCGCAGCCAGGGCCGGTTCGAGGAGGCGTCGGCGCGTGCCGAAGGCTACGTCGACCAGGCCGTCGAGTTGACCCAGGAGGCGCTGGGCACCGTCGCGTCGCAAACCCGTGCGGTCGGCGAGCGCGCCGCCAAGCTGGTCGGCATCGAGCTGCCCAAGAAACAGCCAGCCGCGAAGAAGGCCCCCGCCAAGGGCGCTCCGGCCAAAAAGACCGCCAAAAAGACGCCGGTCAAGAAGGCGCCCGCCAAGAAGTCGCCGGCCAAGAAGGTCACCCAGAAGTAATTCGGTCCGGCCGCTGCCCGCTGCGGCAGCGGCCGGTCAACCAGACACTCGGCTCCGAGTCGCCTCGCCGAGGCGGCTCGGAGTCGACGTCTGGGACATAACCCGCATAGGCTTACGGCGTGATGCTTCAAGGCTTGGCGGGTGACGTCCTCATCATCTTGCAGATCGCGATCGCGCTGACGACGCTGTACGCGTTCGTGCATGCGGCAATGCAGCGGCCCGACGCCTACACCGCCGCGGAGAAGCTGACCAAGCCGGTGTGGCTGATCATCCTCGGCGCGGCGATTGTGCTGACCCTGCTGCTGGGTCCGCTGGGGATGGCGATCGGTGCTTGCGCGGCGGGCGTCTACCTGGTCGATGTGCGGCCGAAACTGCTGGAAATCCAAGGCAAATCGCACTAGCAGCATGCGGGCTCCGGTAAGCGTCGCGGCGGTGGTCGTGGCGCTGCTGGGCGCCGGTCCGGCCTGGGCCGATTCGGGCGCGGGGGCGGTGCCGCCGTTCGTCGACCACACGGAATGGGTGCACTGGGGCAACCTGTCCAGCCTGCGGGTCTACCCGACACCGTCGGGCCGTGCAGCCGCCAGCCGGCAGGCCGACCCTGACGAGGCGTGGACCGAAGTGCTCGCGCTGGCTCCCGACGCCGACGGCCCCGGCATGCGCGCACAATTCGTCTGCCACTGGCAGCTGGCCGAGCTGGCGCAGCCCGGCAAGGCCAGCTGGAATCTCGAGCCGTGGCGGCCGGTCGTCGACGACGCCACGATGGTCGCTTCCGGCTGCAACCCCGGCGGGCCCGAAGAACCGGTGTAGTGCCGGCCCGGCTCACTCGCAACGAGGTGGCGGCTCTCGTCGACCACACCCTGCTCAAACCCGAGGCGACAGCTGCCGACGTGGCTGCCGTCGCCGCCGAAGCCGCCGAGCTTGGTGCCCACGCGGTGTGCGTCTCGCCGTCGATGGTGCCTGTTGCCGTGGGCACCGGTGTGCGGGTCGCCGCGGTCGCGGGTTTTCCGTCGGGCAAGCACCTGCCGGTGGTCAAGGCGCAGGAGGCGGCACTGGCGGTGAGCGCGGGCGCCAGCGAGATCGACATGGTTCTCGACATCGGCGCCGCACTGGCCGGCGACCTGGCCGCGGTGCGCTCCGAGGTTGCCGCGGTGCGCGCCGCCGTGCCCGCGGCGGTGCTGAAGGTGATCGTGGAGTCCGCGGTGCTGCTGGCGCTGCGCGACGCCGACGCCCTGGTGCGAGTGTGCCGCGCCGCCGAGGACGGCGGCGCCGATTTCGTCAAGACCTCCACCGGGTTTCATCCCGCCGGCGGAGCGTCGGTGCGCGCCGTCGCGCTGATGGCCCAAGCCGTCGGCGGGCGGATCGGCATCAAGGCCAGCGGCGGCATCCGCACCGCCGCCGACGCGGTGGCCATGCTGGAGGCGGGTGCGACCCGGCTGGGGTTGTCCGCTACCCGCGCGGTGCTCGACGGACTGGGCTGACCTCAGAGGTTTCCGAAGCAGTCCTGACCGGTCTGCGGCTGCGACGACGACGCCGGGATGGTGGCGTTTTGGCTCGAAAATGTGGCCTCCACACCGGAGTCGGTGACCTTGACGCTGTCGGCATGGATGCCCAGCGGATAGTTTTGGGTCGCCTTGGCAGTGAGGTCGTCGAGGTTTTTTTGCACCGTATTCGTCGACAATTTCGAGCCCAGCGCCCGCAGCTCGACGAGCTGCAGCGACAGCCCGTTGTTGGCGATCTGCGGCTTGACGGTGGCGCTGTCCAACAGGCCCTTGAGCTGCACGGTGCCGTCGCTGGGGCTGGTGGTGACCTTGCTGGTCACCAGGCTGCCCAACACCGGGATGGCATCTTGGATGGACTCCTTAATGCCCTCCGACGACCAGGCGATGGTGCCGTTGAGCGCCCCGATCGTGCCCTTGGAGTTGCCTGAGTTGGCCAGTCGCACATCGTGGATGTCGAGGCTGATCTTCATGCCCTTGGCGCTGCGCACCTGGTTGCCCGCGGTCTGCACCGAAATGTTGGTGTAGTGACCGGTGATGTACTGCCACAACACCGGCGGGGTCACGGCAAAGGACACACTGGCGCTGTCTTGAACCTCGCACTGCACCGCGTTGGTCACCTTGCTGTCCGCGGTGTGGCGGGTGTAGAGCTCGGCGCCGATCAGCCCGGCCAGGACTAGCGCCACCACGGTCACCAGGGCCAGGACGACGGCCGTCGGGTTTCGGAAGAAGCCGCGCTGCGTATTCACGCCAGTGTCCTTCGACGGCGGGAGGGTGGACAGTCGGGTCGTGGCCTGCTCTGTCTGCTGCGGGGGCCCGGGCGGCTGCGGTTGCTGGCCGGGGGAACGACCAACCTGCGGCGGCGGTGCGGCCGGTGGCGGGCCGAGATGTTGCGGTCGCTGAACCGGTGGCGGCGGGCCGGGCTGACGCGGCCGCGGACCGGGCTGGCGGCGCGGCTCCTGGGGACGGCCGGCATATGGGATCCGCTGGGTCGGCGACTGGGACGGCGGCGAGGTGGGCTGCGGCCGGGGAGCGGCCGGGCGCGCCCATTCGGACGGGTCGCCGCGCGAGGGCCCTTGCGGAGTCGTCACCAGCGCGATTGTGCCCTATCGGGCTGATTGACGTCCACGTGGTCTACAGCTTGGCGAAACACGGATCCGAATCACCCGGCGGAATCGATGCGTCACGAGTCGAAAAATGCGCTGTCACACCGTCACTGGTGACCTTCACGCTGTCGGCGTGGATGCCGAGCGGAAAGTCGTTGGTCAGGGTCGAGGCAAAGGTGTCCAACGCCGATTGCGCGGTCTCGTGGGGCACCGGGGTGCCCAGCGCCGTCACCTTGACCACCTGCAGCGACAGCCCGTTGCTTGCCACCTGGGGCTTGATCGTGACACTGCCCAGTCCCATCGCGCCCCGCAATTCGATGGTGCCGTCGCCGGGGTTGGTCCGCACAGTGTTGACCAGACCGCCGAGGAACGGGACCGAGTCGGCCACTGTCTGCTTGATGCCGTCCGATGACCAGGTCACATTGGCGTCCAGCGCGCCGATGGTGCCCTTCGAGTCGGCGCCGCCGTGCAGGTCGACCTTGTCGATGTGAACGTCGGCTTTCATCCCCTTGGCGCCGCGGATTTGGTTGCCTGCGGTCTGAATGGAGATATCGCCGTAGTTGCCGGTGAGGTGCTGTAGCAAGAACGGGGTGGGCCCAAACGACACGCTGACCTTGTCCTGCACCACGCATTCGGTCGCCGCGGCCACCACACTGTCGGCGCGATGGCGGGCATACAGTTCGGCGGCGATGACACCGGCGATCAGCAGCGCCAGCACGATGACGACAACCAGCACAATCGACAGTGGGTCGCGGAACGGGCGGCGCTTGGTCTTCACTGGTGCTGGTGTGCCCTCCGACGGCGGCTGGCCGGGCGGCGGCGCAGCGGGGTATGCCTGCGGGTACGGCGGCGGCACCGCCGGGTAGTCCAGCGTCGGCTGCGCCGGTGCGCCGGGGGGCGCTTCAGCCTGACCGGGCACCGGCTCGGTGCGCTCACCTTCAGGCTGCTGATCGGACGGCATCTGGCCGGTCGGCGCGTCGGACGGCGCCGGGGGTTGTTCGGCCGGGCGCTCACCTTCCGGGCGGGCCCATGGCGACGGGTCCTCCTGCGGCGGCCCTTGCGGATTGGTCACCCGCGCGATTCTGCCTTATCGACCTGAGGGATCGCTGCCTGATTTTGCAGCACGGCGATCGTGTCACGGGCCGCCGCGACGGCGTCGAGGTCGATGTCGGCGAGCACCAGCGCGGGTTGGGCGCCCGCCGACGCCACCACCTCGCCGAACGGCGAGGCCACCAGGCTGCCACCGACGCCCAGCGGCGCCTTGGAATCGGTCCGGCCCGGGTCGGCCTGTCCGGCAGCGGCGACGTAGCTCGCGGAGTCGAGCGCGCGGGCCCGGGCCAGCAGCTTCCACTGCTCAAGCTTGCCGGGGCCGGCGCCCCAGGACGCGCTGACCGTGATCAGCTGCGCACCGCGGCGGGCCAGCTCTACGTAGAGCCCGGGAAACCGGATGTCGTAGCACGTCGTCAACCCGACGTCGACGCCGTCGACGCTGATCGTCACGGGCTCGCGACCCGGGGCGACGGTGCGCGACTCGGTGAAACCGAACGCGTCATAGAGGTGGATCTTGTGATAGTGAGCGTCGACACCTCGCCCCGTCGCGATCAGCGTGTTGGTGACCCGCCCGTCCTCGGCGGGCGTGAACATGCCCGCGATCACGGTGATGCCGGTGTCCGCCGCGATGAGGCGCACGCCGTTGGCCCAGGGCCCGTCGACCGGCTCGGCGATCGGCGCCAACGGGACACCGAACCGGCACATGGCTGCTTCGGGGAACACCACCAGCGTCGCGCCCGCTTCGGCGGCCCGGCTGCTGTACTCGCGCACCAGCTGGAGGTTCGCCGCCGGGTCGGTGCCGCTAAGGATCTGCGCCAACGCAATCCGCACGAGCACAGCCTAATGGGGCCGGTCATGCGTTCTGGCTGATCCACATGGTGGTGAAACGCTGCTCGGCGATCAGCAGCTCGACGAGTTGGCTGCCGATGAAGTTCTCGATTTTGCCGCCCACCAGCGGGATACGCACCTCGACGGTGGCCCGGAAGGTCAGCCGTGCTCCGCCGGACTCCGGCGGCGGCGCCAACACCGCGGTACCGGTGAGTCCTACCGGCGCGTCGAGGATCGATCCGGTGACGGTCGCATGCGCGGTGCCGCCGATGACCGGCCCCCATGTCTCCTCACGCCGAATGCACAAGTCTCGGGGGTGAAACTGGGTGACCAGACCGGGCAGCCGGTCACTGCGCAACACCTGGGTGGTGACCACGTCGATGCTGCCGTCGTCGCTGACGCTCATGGACTCCAGGGCGGCGTCGTCGGCACCGGAATCGGCCAGTCGCGCCAGCCAATAGCTTTCGTCGCTGAATGCCCGATGCACCTGTTCGACAGTCGCGCCGTAGTCCGTGGACATGTCGAATGAACGCGGCATAGCAGGTCAGGCTACCGTTACGGCCCATGAAACGGGGCGGTGTCGGGTCGCGGTTTTCCGGCGCGCACGTCGCGCAGTCGGTGCCCTTGGCGCCGCTGACCACATTGCGGATCGGCCCGATCGCGACCCGCGTCATCACCTGCACCAGTGTCGAGCAGGTGGTCGCCACGATGCGGCAGCTGGACGCCGACCGTGTCGAACCGGTGCTGGTGCTGGCCGGGGGCTCCAACGTGGTCATCGCCGACGACCTGACCGGGCTGACCGTCGTGCGGATGGCCAACGACCGCATCACGATCGACGGCCGCATCGTGCGCGCCGAGGCCGGCGCGGTGTGGGACGACGTCGTGGTCGCAGCCATCGAGCACGGCCTCGGCGGGCTGGAGTGCATGTCCGGTATCCCGGGCTCGGCCGGCGCCACCCCGGTGCAAAACGTCGGCGCGTACGGCGCCGAGGTGGCCGACACCATCACCCGGGTTCGGCTGTTGGACCGGCGCAGCGGTCAGGTGCGTTGGGTACCGGCGAGCGAACTGCGGTTCGGGTATCGGACCAGCATCCTCAAGCACGCCGACGGCGGGCTGCGGGTGCCCGCCGTGGTGTTGGAGGTGGAGTTCGCGCTGGACGACTCGGGCCGCAGCGCGCCGCTGCGCTACGGCGAGCTGACCGCTGCGCTGGGTGTCGACATCGGCGACCGGGCCGACCCCGCAGCGGTCCGCCGGGCGGTGCTGGGGCTGCGCAGACGCAAAGGCATGGTGCTGGACGCCGCCGACCACGACACCTGGAGTGTCGGCTCGTTCTTCACCAATCCCGTTGTGACGCAGGATGTTTACCAGCGAGTGGCCGATCGGGCCGACGGCCCGGTGCCGCACTGGCCAACACCGGGGGGAGTCAAACTGGCCGCGGGCTGGCTGGTCGAGCAGGCCGGATTCAGCAAGGGCTACCCGGCTGAGAGAGGAGCCGCCTGCCGCCTGTCGACCAAGCATGCGCTCGCGTTGACCAACCGCGGGCACGCCAGCGCCGCCGACGTGGTGGCGCTCGCGCGCACCGTCCGCGACGGGGTCCGCGATGTGTTTGGCATCACACTTATCCCAGAACCGGTGCTGGTCGGCTGCGTTCTGTAGCCGCGGCTGTCCGGAGCGGACCGTTACCACCGGTATCTTGGTGTGCCGTGAGCACACCGCGCGCCCTGCCGCCGATCGACCGGCGTCGGGCATTGAGCGTGCTTGCGGCGGGGCTGTTCGCCCCCAGTGTGCTGGCCGCCTGCGCCGGCGGTACCGGCACACAAACCGAAAAGCGCAAAGCTCCGCCGCCACCACGTCTGACGTTTCATCCCGTCAACGCCGCCAGCGGTGTCGTGCCCACCGCGCCGGTCAGCGCCGAGGTCCGCGACGGATGGTTTCAGCATGTGACGCTGACGAATCCGGCAGGCAAGGTCGTTGCGGGCAGGCTCAACCGCGACCGCACGGTCTATACGATTACCGAGCCGCTTGGCTACGACGCCACCTACACCTGGAGCGGTTCGGTGGTCGGTCACGACGGCAAGGCCGTTCCGGTGGTGAGCAAGTTCACCACCGTGACACCCACCAAGGTCATCAACGGCGGATTCCAACTCGCGGACGGCCAGACCGTCGGGATCGCGGCACCGATCATCATCCAATTCGACGCACCGATCGCCGACAAGGCCGCAGTCGAGCGGGCCCTTTCCGTCACCACTGACCCGCCGGTCGAAGGCAGCTGGGCGTGGCTGCCCGACGAAGCGCAGGGATCGCGGGTGCACTGGCGCACCCGCGAGTACTACCCGGCGGGCACCAAGGTCAACGTCGAGGCCAAGCTCTACGGACTGGCGTTCGGGGATGGCGCCTACGGCAAGCAAGACATGAGCCTGAACTTCCAAATCGGGCGTCGCCAGATCGTCAAGGCTGAAGTGTCCTCGCACCGCATCCAGGTGATCCGGGACGAAGGTGTCATCATGGACTTCCCGTGCAGCTACGGCGAGGCCGACCAGCCGCGAAATGTCACCCGCAATGGAATCCACGTCGTCACCGAGAAATACGCCGACTTCTACATGTCCAACCCGGCTGCCGGCTACAGCAATATCCACGAGCGTTGGGCCGTTCGCATTTCCAACAACGGCGAATTCATCCACGCCAATCCGGCGAGTGCTGGCGCGCAAGGCAATACGAATGTCACCAACGGCTGCATCAACCTTTCAACCGCCGACGCCGAACAGTACTTCAACAGCGCGATCTACGGCGACCCGGTCGAAGTGACCGGCAGTTCGATCCAGCTGTCCTACGCCGACGGCGACATCTGGGACTGGGCCGTCGATTGGGACACCTGGCGGGGCATGTCGGCGCTGCCGCAGCCCAGCGGATCCAAACCGGCACCGGCGGCGATGCCCCGCACCGCTCCGGCCACGCCCAGCGACGCCCCCACCTTGTCGGGCACGCCCACCGCGACGCGCCCTAGCGTGCGACCCGGCGGCTAGCGCTGGCCTGGTCGCGGGGCCTGATCACGACCCGGTCAATGTTGACATGCGACGGCCGGGCGGCCACGAACCCGATCACCTCGGCGACGTCTTCGGCCACCAGCGGTGTCATGCCCGCGTAGACGTCGTCGGCGCGCTGCTGATCGCCGGCGAAGCGGACCAACGAGAACTCGGTCCGCACTGCGCCAGGCGCAATCTCGGTGAGCCGCACCGGCTTTCCCAGCAACTCGCCGCGCAGGGTGCGGTGCAGCGCGCTTTGCGCATGCTTGGCCGAGGTGTAGCCGGAGCCGCCGTCGTAGATCTCGAATGCGGCCACCGAGGTGACGGTGACGATCAGCCCGTCGCCGGAGTCGATCAGTTTGGGCAACAGCGCCCGAGTCACCCGCAGCGTGCCCAGCACATTGGTCTCCCACATCCAGCGCCAATGCTCGAGGTCGGCGTCGGCAACCGGTTCGAGTCCCTTGGCCCCGCCGGCATTGTTGACCAGCACGTCTACCCGGCTCAGCCTGCGAGCCAGGGCGTCCACAGCTGTGTCGTCGGTCACATCGGCGACCACGGCGGTGCCGCCGATCTCGTCGGCCAGCGCCGCGACCCGGTCCGCGCGGCGGGCCACCGCGACCACGTGAAAGCCTTGTGCGGCAAGGGTTCTTGCGGTCGCGGCGCCGATTCCGGAGCTGGCACCGGTGACCACCGCAACACGCTTGTCCGCCCGAGCGATCGTCATCGGACCAACTCTAGATAACCGTGCTAAATTCCCTCGTGTGTACCTGAGCGCCGTGCTGGGTCTGTGTCCCATCGCAGACTGTGCGTGTTGTTGCCGCGCAGTCTGCGCCTGCTGAGCGACCAAAAATCCAATAGCTGGTGTGGCCAGGCCCGCCGCAGGAACTCGACAAGGACACCCGTGCGCTCGACCACCCTTCACTCACATACCCGTAAGCCGGTACCGCGTTCCCGCTACCACGTGGTGGCGCCGTCGCTGCACCTCTCCGACGCCGCCGCGGCATCGGTCTTGAGGGCCGTGCGGCTGCGCGGCCCGATCGGTCGCGACGTCATCGCCACCGCCACCTCGCTCAGCATCGCGACGGTCAACCGCCAGGTCATCGCCCTGGTCGAGGCTGGACTGCTGCGTGAGCGCGCGGACCTGGCCGTCGCCGGGGCCATCGGACGGCCCCGCGTTCCCGTCGAAGTCAACCACGAGCCGTTCCTGACCCTCGGCATCCACATCGGCGCGCGGACCACCAACATCGTGGCCACCGACCTGCTGGGCCGCACCCTCGACGCCGTCGAAACCCCGACCCCGCTGTCGGCACCGGGGTCCGCGCTGGCCTCGCTGGCTGACGGCGCCCTTCGGTACCTGCGGCGCTGGCATCGGCGCCGGCCGCTGTGGGTCGGGGTGGCCATCGGCGGCGTGGTCGACGGCACCGCCGGCTACGTCGACCACCCTCGGTTGGGCTGGCGTCAGGCACCGGTGGGCCCGGTGCTGGCCGAAGCGCTGGGCCTGCCGGTGTCGGTGGCGTCTCACGTCGACGCGATGGCCGGCGCCGAGTTGTTGCTCGGGATGCGCCGCTTCGCGCCCAACTCGTCGACCAGCCTGTACGTCTACGCCCGCGAGACCGTGGGATATGCGCTGGTGATCGGCGGTCGGGTGCACAGCCCGGCCAGCGGCCCGGGCACCATCGCCAATCTGCCGGCCCAGTCGGAGTTGCTGGGCGGCTCGGGGCAGCTGGAATCGACGGTCAGCGACGAGGCGGTGCTGGCGGCGGCGCGCCGGCTGCGGATCCTGCCGGCGGTCCGCAACGGCGGGCCCGCCTCCGCGATGACCGAGCTGATCAAGGCGGCGCGCAACGGCAACCAGCAAGCCCGAGAACTCCTGGCCGAGCGCGCGCGAGTGCTCGGCGAGGCAGTGGCGTTGCTGCGTGATCTGCTCAATCCCGACGACCTAGTGGTCGGCGGCCAGGCGTTCACCGAGTACCCGGAGGGTATGGAGCACGTCAAAGCGGCATTCGCCGCGCGTTCGGTGCTGCCCGCGCGCGCTATCCAGCTCACCGCGTTCGGCAACCGGGTGCAGGAAGCCGGGGCGGGGATCGTTTCACTGGGCGGGCTCTACGCCGATCCGCTCGGCGGGATGCGCCGTGCCCTGGGCGGACCCGCCCGTGGCGCGTTCGGGTCGTCGCTGCCTGCCGCGGGCGCCGCTGCTCCCGACACGTCGGCGTGAGCGGCGGCGCTCCGGGCGGTCGCGCGCGGTGCTGTAAAGATGGCGGTGTGCGCAACCGCGAACTGCCCCGGCTCGGCATTTCCCAATGAGGTCCCGTTTGAACGATCCGCGCCGGGTGGCGGTGCTGTCGGTGCACACCTCGCCCCTGGCACAGCCGGGCATCGGCGACGCCGGCGGGATGAACGTCTACGTGCTGCAAACCGCGCTGCATTTGGCTCGTCGCGGCGTCGAGGTGGAGATCTTCACCCGGGCCACCGCGTCGACCGATCCACCGACGGTGCGGGTCGCGCCCGGTGTGCTGGTCCGCAATGTGGTGGCCGGTCCGTTCGAGGGCCTCGACAAATACGACCTGCCTACCCAGCTGTGCGCGTTCGCCGCCGGAGTGTTGCGCGCAGAAGCCGCCCACGAGCCCGGCTATTACGACATCGTGCACTCGCACTACTGGCTGTCCGGGCAGGTCGGCTGGCTGGCCCGAGACCGCTGGGCGGTGCCTCTGGTACACACCGCGCACACGCTGGCCGCGGTGAAGAACGCGGCGCTGGCCGAGGGTGACACGCCCGAACCGCCGCTGCGCACGGTCGGCGAACAACAGGTGGTCGACGAGGCCGACCGGCTGATCGTCAACACCAATGCCGAAGCAGGACAACTGGTTTCGTTGCATAGTGCCGACCCGTCCCGGATTGACGTGGCTCATCCCGGGGTGGACCTCGACGTGTTCCGTCCCGGTGATCGCCGCGCGGCCCGAGCCGCGCTGGGCCTTCCGTTCGACGAGCGTGTGGTGGCCTTCGTCGGCCGGATCCAGCCGCTGAAGGGCCCCGATGTTTTGTTGCGCGCGGCGGCCAAACTGCCGCGGGTGCGCATCGTTGTGGCCGGCGGGCCGTCGGGCAGCGGCATGGTGGCGCCGGACGGTTTGGTTCGCCTGGCCGACGAATTGGGTATCTCCGCGAGGGTGACGTTCCTGCCGCCCCAGGACCGCGAGGAGCTGGCCCGGTTGTTTCAGGCCGCAGACCTGGTCGCGGTGCCCAGTTATTCGGAGTCGTTCGGGTTGGTCGCCGTAGAGGCGCAGGCCTGCGGCACGCCGGTGGTGGCGGCTGCGGTCGGCGGGTTGCCGGTGGCCGTGCGTGACGGGATCAGCGGTACCCTGGTGGCCGGCCACGACGTCGACCGGTGGGCGGATGCCATCGACGAGCTGCTGCGGCTGGGCGCCGGGCCGCGGGCCTGGGCGATGAGCCATTCGGCGGTAAGGCACGCCGCGCGGTTTTCCTGGGAGAACACCGTCGACGCGTTGCTGGCCAGCTACCGTCGCGCGATCAGCGAGTTCGGCGCCGCCCGGCGGCGGCCGGTCCGCGGTCTGGCATCGGCGCGCCGGCCTCGCCACTGGGCGGCGCCGCGGGGGTGGTGCACCAGTGAGCGATGGCGAGCAGCAGCAGCGGAGCGCGGCGGCCATGACCGACGTGCAGCAGGTGATCGAGGACGCGCTTAAAGCCAGCAAGCTGACCTACACCCGGCACGAGGGTGCGCACGGCGGGCTGCCCGGGCTGATCGTGGAACTGCCCGGCGAACGCAAGCTCAAGACCAACACCATCTTGAGCATCGGCGAACACTCGGTGCGCGTCGAGGCGTTCGTCTGCCGCAAACCCGACGAAAACCACGAGGGTGTCTACCGGTTCCTGCTGCAACGCAACCGGCGGCTCTACGGGGTGGCCTACACGCTGGACAATGTGGGCGATATCTACCTGGTGGGCCGGATGTCGTTGGCCTCGGTGGACGCCGACGAGATTGACCGGGTGCTCGGTCAGGTGCTTGAAGCGGTGGATTCGGACTTTAATACCTTGCTGGAGTTGGGTTTTCGTTCGTCGATCCAGAAAGAGTGGGAATGGCGGGTGTCCCGCGGTGCGTCGCTGAAGAACCTGCAGGCGTTCGCCCACCTCATCGACGAAGAAGACCGTCGAGACGGTCGGGCCTGATTTCGTGAGAGACTTGCCGGCATGCGAGACGCTGGCACGCTGGTGCTGCTGCGGCACGGCGAAAGCGACTGGAACGCGCGCAACCTGTTCACCGGGTGGGTCGACGTCGACCTGACCGACAAGGGGCGCGCCGAAGCGGTGCGCAGCGGCGAGTTGCTCGTCGAGCACAACCTGCTGCCCGACGTGGTCTACACCTCGCTGCTGCGCCGTGCGATCACCACCGCGAATCTGGCGTTGGACACCGCCGACCGGCATTGGATTCCGGTGCACCGCAGCTGGCGGCTCAACGAACGCCACTACGGAGCGCTGCAGGGGTTGGACAAGTCCGACATCAAGTCGCGTTACGGCGAACAGCAGTTCATGGCGTGGCGGCGCAGCTATGACACTCGGCCACCGCCGATCGAGAGGGGCAGCCGGTTCAGCCAGGACACCGACCCGCGCTACGCGGACATCGGCGGCGGTCCGCTGACCGAGTGCCTGGCCGACGTGGTCGCGCGGTTCCTGCCGTATTTCACCGACGTCATCGTGCCCGACCTGCGGTTCGGCAAGACCGTGTTGATCGCCGCGCACGGCAACTCGCTGCGAGCCCTGGTGAAGTATTTGGACGGCATGTCCGACGACGAGATCGTCGGGCTGAACATCCCGACCGGCATTCCGCTGCGCTACGACCTCGACGCGAACCTCAAGCCGGTGGTGGCGGGCGGCAGCTATCTCGACCCGGAGGCGGCCGCCGCCGGTGCGGCCGCGGTCGCGAGCCAGGGCGCCAGATGATCCGGCTTTTCAGCGACCGGTCGGCAAACATCGCGTAAACAATGGCCGAATACCTGCGCCGTTAGGTGTGACTTGTCCGATTTTGGCCGCGCGCCGCTAGGGCCGCGTTCACCCGATTTGTAGGATTTTTGTGTGACTGTGTTCTCGGCGCTGGTGCTGGCCGGGGTGTTGTCTTCGATGGCATTGGGCGTCGGTATAACGGCGGGCACCCGGCTGGCAACTCGAGTCGTCGAGCGTCGACGACGGGTGGCCGCCGAATGGACCGGGATCACCATTTCGCAGATGCTGGAGCGCATCGTCGCGCTGTCTCCGGTGGGAACCGCGGTCGTCGACCGGCACCGCGACGTGGTCTATCTCAACGACCAGGCCAGGGAACTGGGGCTGGTGCACGACCGCCAACTTGACGACGAGGCTTGGCGGGCCGCGCAGCGGGTGCTGGGCAGTGGCGACGATTTCGAGTTCGACATCTCGCCGGACAAGCGCACCGCGCCGGGCCGGTCCGGGCTGTCTGTGCACGGAATTGCCCGGCTGCTCAGCGAGGAAGATCGCCGCTTTGCCGTGGTTTTCGTCTACGACCAGTCGGAGTACGCCCGGATGGAGGCGACCCGGCGCGATTTCGTGGCCAACGTCAGCCACGAACTCAAGACACCGGTCGGCGCGATGGCCGTGCTCGCCGAGGCTTTGTTGGCGTCCGCCGATGACCCCGAGACGGTGCGGCGGTTCGCCGAGAAAGTACTGGTGGAGGCCAACCGGCTGGGCGACATGGTCGGCGAACTGATCGAACTGTCCCGCCTGCAGGGCGCGGAGCGGTTGCCCGATCTGTCCGATGTCGATGTCGATACCGTTGTAGCCGAAGCGATTTCACGCCACAAAGTCGCTGCGGACAATGCTGATATTGAGGTGCGAACCGACGAGCCCAGCGGCTTGCGGGTGCTGGGCAACCAGAGCTTGCTCGTCACCGCGCTGGCCAACCTGGTGTCCAACGCGATCGCGTATTCACCGCGCGGATCGCTGGTGTCGATCAGCCGTCGTCGTCGCGGCGACAACGTCGAAATCGCTGTCACCGACCGTGGCATCGGCATCCCGCGCAAAGACCAGGAGCGGGTGTTTGAGCGGTTCTTCCGAGGCGACAAGGCCCGCTCACGTGCGACCGGCGGCAGCGGGCTGGGGTTGGCGATCGTCAAGCATGTCGCGGCCAACCACAACGGAAGCATCGGGCTGTGGAGCCAGCCGGGGACGGGTTCGACGTTCACGTTGTCGATTCCGGCCTACCGCGGCAACGATGAAAAACCGGAGGAACCAGTGCGGCGCGAGATGCGCCCCACGCGAGCCCAACGAGAGGAAGAACTGCGCCGATGACACGCGCCGACGACGATGCAGAGCGCAGCGATGAGGAGGAGTGGCGCCGATGACACGCGCCGACGACGATGCAGAGCGCAGCGATGAGGAGGAGTGGCGCCGATGACACGCGCCGACGACGATGCAGAGCGCAGCGATGAGGAGGAGTGGCGCCGATGACTAGCGTACTGATCGTGGAGGACGAGGAGTCGCTGGCCGATCCCCTCGCATTTTTGTTGCGCCGCGAGGGATTCGAAGCGACCGTCGTCACCGACGGTCCATCGGCACTGGCCGAGTTCGACCGGGCCGGCGCGGACATTGTGCTGCTCGACTTGATGCTGCCGGGCATGTCCGGCACCGACGTGTGCAAGCAGCTGCGGGCCCGTTCCAGCGTGCCGGTGATCATGGTCACCGCCCGCGACAGCGAAATCGACAAGGTAGTGGGGTTGGAGCTGGGTGCGGATGACTACGTGACCAAACCGTATTCGGCGCGCGAGCTGATCGCGCGTATTCGTGCCGTGCTTCGCCGGGGCGGCGACGACGACTCGGAAGTCAGCGACGGCGTCCTGGAAGCCGGACCGGTGCGGATGGATGTTGAGCGGCACATTGTCTCAGTGAATGGCAAGCCAATTACCTTGCCGCTCAAAGAGTTCGACCTGCTCGAGTACCTGATGCGCAACAGTGGCCGCGTGCTGACCCGCGGCCAGCTGATCGATCGGGTGTGGGGCGCGGACTACGTCGGCGACACCAAAACCCTCGATGTCCACGTCAAGCGGCTGCGCTCCAAGATCGAAGCTGATCCGGCCAATCCGGTGCACCTGGTGACGGTGCGCGGCCTGGGTTACAAGCTGGAGGGCTAAGCGCGGGCAGCTCGCGCATGACAACGCCTCGCCAGTGACGGCCAATATGCTGTCTGCCGGGGTCGTAAACCGCTCCGTCAACCACAAAGGGCGTCGCGCAACGCGCCCAATTCACGGTGTGACACGCCTGACGCGCGTTATAGGGATATTTTTAAAAATACCGTAAAGTACCGCGTTACGAAGCGCGATATTTCACGTGATTACAGACGGGACGTGCAATGGCGCTCGCGCACTTTGTTTCACCAGTAATCGTGCGGTGCGCTCCAGATGTGCCACGAAACGAAGTTGCCAGCGGTGGAGGTCCAGCCGAACTGGTCTGCCCGCGTTCCGTCTTTCCGCTCCGAGGAGGTGCCATATGACTTGAGGCACCGGTTTTTACTGTGAAAGGTCAAAGCGGCTCGTCCTGCGAAACAGAGTTCGGATAATCCACGTGACAACACATGTAAGGGGCAGACATGTATGACGACCAAAGCCATCGAATGGGTGCCGAAGACGCAAAGATGTTGCGGGAGTGCGGCGTTCACAAGATCGTCATAGCGGATCATGACGGCGGCTGTTTGGCGTACTTGTTAGCTTGGGGCATGTTCGGGTATGACGCGGAGACCGACACCTACGTGTGCTTCACCGATCGCGACGGCAAGGAGTTGATGACGGTGTACACGGAAGGCGACGTCAAACCAGACCCCACAACGGGCACCTATGCCGTGACGGCGCCGACCGCTGCCACTTCGCCGAGCGAGGTTGCGTTGCGCTGAAGGCCTCAGGCTAGGGCCGGGCTAGTCGATGGCCGTCTGGGTGTAACATAGACCGTCCGTACGGTTAAGTTCAGCGGAGGTCTTAAGTGCCCAGATCGGCTGGCCGGCGTGGTGAGATTCTCGACGCTTTCGTCCGCTATGTCGCCGAGCGTGGCTATGAGAGAACGAATATCGGTGACATTGCCGACGAACTCGGCATGTCAAAGGGCACCATCGTCCACCACTTCGGCACCAAGGCCCAGATGCTGCGTGAACTCGAGGAAACGCACCTGGCGCGCCAACTTTCCGTTACCCGGATGCTGTGGGATCGCCTCGTTACCCCGCAGGAACGGATAGCCGCGGTCATCTTCGCCTCCGTGCTCATGCAGGTGCTGGCGCGCGACGCCACGGTCGCCAGCCAGCGCGAGGTCGTGCAGTTGTCGGACGATCCAGTGATGCGGAAAGTGCGCAAGCAGCGGCGCGATCTTCAGGCGCTCACGGTTGCCGAAATCGACAGGGGCATAGGGGAAGGCGTGTTCCGGCAGGTAGACAGCGAACTCGCGGCGTGGCAGCTGTGGGGGTCGCTGCAGTGGATGTGGGTGTGGTTCGATCGCCGCGACTCGCGCACGCCAGAGCAGGTGGGCGCGGCATTCGTCGACATATTCCTTGGCGGGCTGCTGTTCGACCGCTTGGGCCTTAGCCGATGGACCGATCCGGAAGGCGACATCGTTGCTCTGGTACGAGAATGCCTCGCCACGGTCGCCGGCCAGGGTTAGCAATCCTTGCCGTGCCGTTAGCCCGCTGGGCCTACGACCGGCTACGGCGCACCAGGCGACACGGCAGAACCGCAGTTAAGCCCGTACTTGACTATACGTGCGGTCAGTATCATAGTAGGCGCCGTGGCTCACACGACGGCGCCGACGGCACCGACACGGCTCAGTGACTACGTCCGCGACCAACTTCAGGCACCGTTGGGCGTCGTCGGCGGGTTCGCCCGCATGTGTGTGCTGACCGGAAAGGCATTGTGTAGAACGCCTTTCCAGTGGCGCGAGTTCATTGAGCAGTGCTGGTTCATCATGCGGGTGGCGCTGCTTCCCACCATCGCGGTATCCATCCCGCTGACCGTGCTCATCATCTTCACGCTCAACACCTTGCTGGCTGCGTTTGGCGCCGCTGACGTTTCGGGCGCAGGGGCAGCGCTGGGCGCGGTCACTCAGCTGGGACCGCTGACCACGGTCTTGGTGATCGCCGGTGCCGGATCGACGGCCATCTGCGCCGACTTAGGTGCACGCACGATCCGTGAGGAGATCGACGCGATGGAGGTGCTCGGCATCGACCCCATCTACCGGCTGGTGGCTCCGCGCGTCGTCGCGGCAACCGTCGTCGCCACACTGCTCAACGGCACCGTCATCACCATCGGCTTGGTGGGCGGCTTCTTCTTCGGGGTCGAGATCCAAAACGTGTCCGGCGGCGCTTACCTGGCCACGCTGACCCTCATCACCGGTCTGCCCGAGGTGGTCATCGCGACCATCAAGGCCGCCGT
This sequence comes from Mycobacterium heckeshornense, assembly GCF_016592155.1. NCBI lineage: Bacteria > Bacillati > Actinomycetota > Actinomycetes > Mycobacteriales > Mycobacteriaceae > Mycobacterium > Mycobacterium heckeshornense. The sequence continues at coordinate 4,356,788 of NZ_AP024237.1, read as the reverse complement.
GTTCGGGCTAATCGCCGGACTGGTCGGATGCTATCGCGGGCTGACGACCAAGGGCGGTCCCAAGGGCGTCGGCACCGCGGTCAACGAGACGCTGGTGTTGTGCGTGCTCGCGCTGTTCGCCGTCAATGTCGTGCTCACGACCATCGGCGTGCGCTTCGGGACGGGGCGTTGACATGTCGACCGCGACCGTTCTGCGCGCCCGATACCCCCGCACCGTCGCGGCGATCAACCGCTACGTCGGCGGTGCCTCCCGTGCACTCGACGAGGCAGGGCATCTGGCGCGATTCGCCGCGGCGGGCACCTGGTCAACGGGGTGGGCGCTGCGCCGCTACCGCATCGAGACGCTGCGGCTTATCGCCCAGATCGGCATGGGCACCGGGGCGATGGCAGTCATCGGCGGCACTGTGGCGATCATCGGATTCACGACGCTCTCCGGTGGCTCGCTGATCGCCATCCAGGGCTTCGCGTCGTTGGGCAACATCGGTGTTGAGGCATTCACCGGGTTTTTCGCCGCCCTGGCCAACGTGCGGGTAGTCACCGCGGTCGTCACCGGCATCGCACTCGCGGCCACGGTAGGCGCCGGTGCCACAGCCGAATTGGGTGCCATGCGCATCAGCGAGGAAATCGACGCCCTCGAAGTCATGGGCATTAAATCGATCGCATTCTTGGTGTCGACCCGCGTCGTTGCCGGGTTGGTGGTAATCATCCCGCTGTACGCGATGGCGCTGGTCATGTCGTTCCTGTCGGGCCAGACCGTCACCACGCTGTTCTACGGACAGTCGGTGGGCACCTACGAGCACTACTTCCGCACGTTCTTGCGCACCGAGGACGCGGTGTGGTCGGGCGTAGAAGTCGTCGTCATCGCGCTGATCGTGATGATCACGCACTGCTACTACGGATACAACGCCAGCGGCGGTCCCGTCGGTGTGGGGCAAGCCGTCGGCCGGTCCATGCGCTTCTCGCTGGTCTCGACGGTCATCGTAGTCTTGCTGACCTCGATGGGGCTCTATGGCGTCGACCCGAATTTCAACCTCACGGTGTAGCCCATGACGATCCCGACGACGCACCGGACGCCGCGTACGTGGCCGGACAAACTGGCGGGCTTGGGGCTATTGCTGGCTTGCATGCTCGTCCTTGCGTTGACATACGCGCAGTTTCGTGGCGACTTCAGCGCCAAGACGCGGTTGACGATGCTTGCCCCGCGGGCCGGGCTGGTGATGGATCGCGGGGCGAAGGTTACCTATAACGGCGTGAGCGTCGGTCGGGTAGCCGACATTGCCGAAGTCCAGCACGATGGGCAGCCCGCAGCCAGGTTGTCACTCGACGTGAACCCCAAGTACATCGAACTGATTCCAGCCAACGTGACCGCCAAGGTCGTTGCCACCACAGTATTCGGCAACAAGTATGTCGCTTTCAGCTCGCCGAAAAATCCCTCACCACAACGGATCACGCCCAAGCATGTGATCGACGCAAGATCGGTGACCACCGAATTCAATACGCTGTTCCAGACGATCACCGAGATTTCGGAGAAGGTCGACCCGGTCAAGGTGAACCTGACGCTCAGCGCCGCCGCCGAGGCGCTGAGCGGGTTGGGCGACAAATTCGGAGCATCGATCGTCAACGGCAACACCATCCTCGACGACGTCAATTCGCGGATGCCGACCATCCGCCACGACATCCGGCAACTCGCGGCTTTAGCCGACACCTACGCCCAGGCCGCGCCCGATCTCTTCGACTTCCTCGACAACGCGGTGACCACCGCGCGCACCCTCAACCATCAGCAAAAAGATTTGGACACTGCACTTTTGGCGGCGGCCGGCTTCGGCAACACCGGCGAGCAGATCCTCAAACGAAGCCAGCCCTATCTCGTGCGTGTGGCCGCCGACCTGGTGGCCACGGCCCGGCTGTTGGATACCTACAGCCCCGAGCTGTTCTGCACCATCCGCAACATCGCCGATCTCGTCCCCAAAATCACCGCGGTGGAAAGCGGCAACAGATATGCCGCACAGCTGGGCGCCGCGATCGTCGGCGGCGAAAACCCGTACGTCTATCCCGACAACCTGCCTCGGACAAACGCCAGAGGCGGACCCGGCGGCGCGCCGGGGTGCTGGCAACCCATCACCCGCGACCTGTGGCCAGCGCCGTATCTGGTGATGGACACCGGCAACAGCATTGCTCCCTACAACCACTTCGAGCTCAGCCAGCCTCTCGGCATCGAATACGTGTGGGGACGACAGTACGGGGAGAACACGATCAACCCATGAAACTCACCGGCACAGTTGTCCGACTTGCCGCCATCGCGTCGGTGCAGTTGGCGTTCACCGTCATCATCGTCATCGTCTTCGGGCAGGTGCGCTTCGACAAAACCAGCAGCTATGCGGCGGAGTTCAGCAACGCAAGCGGGCTACGTGTCGGCCAATTCGTCCGCGCCCACGGCGTTGAGGTCGGCAAGGTCAAAAGAGTCGACCTGGTCGACGACGACAGGCGAATACGCGTGGAATTCTCCGTCGACCGCTCGCTGCAGCTGTTTCAGTCGACGACCGCGCACATCCGCTACCAGGATTTGATCGGCAACCGATACGTAGAACTGGATCGCGGCCAGGGGGACGGGGCCGACCGTATCCTGTCGCCAGGCGGACTAATCCCGTTGTCGCATACACAGCCCGCCCTGGACCTCGACGCGTTGATCGGCGGTTTCAAGCCGCTGTTTCGGGCGCTGGATCCGGACAAGGTCAACACGATCGCGTCGGCGATCATCACCGTCTTCCAGGGTCAGGGCGGCACCATCAACGACATCCTTGACCAGACCGCTCAGCTCACTGCGCACTTGGCCGATCGCGACCGGGCCATCGGCGAGGTGATCACCAATTTGAACACCTTGTTGGAAATCACCGTCAAGCACCGAACCGAATTCGACCGCACCGTCGATGATTTCGAAAAGCTGATCACTGGTCTGCAGCAGCGGGCCGATCCGTTGGCCGCCAGCGTCGCGCACATCAGCAATGCCGCCGGAACGGTAGCCGACCTGCTCGCCGACAACCGCGCTCTGGTGCACAGCACTATCGGTTATTTGGAGGCCGTCGCCCAGCCGCTCGTCGACCAGCGAGACCAGCTCGACGACCTGCTGACCAAAACGCCGAAGGCGTTCAACCTCATCGGGCGCACCGGAGGTATTTACGGCGATTTTTTCAACTTCTACCTATGCGACGTGTCGCTCAAGGTCAACGGGCTTCAACCGGGCGGCCCGGTGCGCACGGTCAGGCTCTTCCATCAGCCGACGGGTAGGTGCACTCTGCAATGAGAACACTCGAACCGACCAACCGGGTCCGCGTCGGGGTGATGGCCATCGTGGTGGCGGTCCTCACGGTCGGTGTGGGTCAAAGCCTTACCAGTGTCCCGATGCTCTTCGCCCAGCCCAGCTATTACGGGCAGTTCAGCGATTCCGGGGGCGTGGGCAAGGGCGACAAAGTGCGCATCGCCGGCAAGGACGTCGGCAAAGTGGAAGCGGTCGAGATCGACGGCGACCACATCAAGGTGAAGTTCTCGACCGGGACTCACCTGATCGGAACCGAAAGTCGGCTCGCGATCAAGACCGACACCATCCTGGGCAAGAGGGTGCTCGAAGTCGAACCGCGGGGCACGGCCAGGCTTCGGCCGGGCGCCGCCCTACCGCTCGGCCAAAGCACCACGCCGTATCAGATTTACGACGCCTTCTTCGATGTCACCAAGGCCGCTGCCGGTTGGGATATCGACACCGTCAAACGGTCGCTAAACGTTTTGTCGCACACCATCGATCAGACCTACCCGCACCTTAGCGCCGCGCTGGACGGGGTGGCCAGATTCTCCGACACCCTCGGCAAGCGTGATGAAGAGATCAAACACCTTGTCGCCCAAGCCAGAAAAGTGGCCAAGGTTCTGGGTGATCGCAGTGAGCAGATCGATCGGTTGCTGGTGAACACGCAGACCCTGTTGGCAGCTTTCAACGAACGCGGACGTGCCATCGACACGCTGTTGCGCAACGTCTCCGCGTTCTCAACACAGCTGCAGGGACTGATCACCGACAACCCCAACTTGCACCATGTGCTCGAGCAGCTGCGCGTCGTCACCGACATGCTGGTCAAGCACAAAGACGACCTCGTCGCCGTGCTGATCAGCCTGCGCAACTACACCGCGGCGCTTAGCGAGGCGGTCAGCTCCGGGCCTTACTTCAAAGTGATGATCGCCAACCTGTTGCCCTATCAGATCTTGCAGCCGTGGGTGGACGCGGCGTTCAAGAAGCGGGGCATCGACCCCGAAGAGTTCTGGCGCAACGCCGGATTGCCCGCCTTCCGGTTCCCCGACCCCAACGGCACCCGCTTACCGAACGGGGCGCCGCCACCCGCGCCGCCGGTGCTGGAGGGTACACCAGATCATCCGGGACCCGCCGTCCCGCCTGGGACGCCGTGCTCGTACACGCCGACGCAAGACCTCCTGCCCCGGCCGTGGAATCCGTTGCCGTGCGCAGGCATAGATCAGAACCAGGGTCCCTTTGGTGCGTTGTCGTGGCCGAACTTGGCCCCACCCGATGTCCAGACTTCCGCGCCAAACCCGACCGGCCAGCCGCCGACCCCCGGCATCCCGATTGCCGGACGGCCCGGCGAGGCACCCCCGGACGTGCCCGGCGCAGCGGTGCCGCTTCCACCTAACGCGCCGCCGGGAGCACGCACCGAACCACTGGGACCGGTAGCAGGGCCGGTTCCGCCACCTGTGGTGCCGGCGGCGCCGCTGCCCCCGGGGCCGCCGGCACCACCTGGACCGGGTCCGCAACTCCCTGCTCCGTTCATCACGCCAGACGGCACCGGAGGTAGCAGCCGATGAGCACCATTTTCGATATCCGTCAGCTGCGGCTGCCGAAGCTGTCGCGGACATCGGTGATCGTGGCATCGCTTGTGACAGTGGTCGGCCTGGCGGCGGCATTCTCCGGCTGGCGGCTCTACCACAAACTCACCAACAGCACCGTGGTGGCCTACTTCGCGCAGGCAAACGCGCTCTACGCCGGGGACAAAGTCCAAATCATGGGCGTGCGAATCGGTTCCGTCGACACCATCGAGGCGGCCGGCGACAAGATGAAAGTGACATTTCACTACCAGAACAAGTACAAGGTGCCGGCCAACGCGTCGGCGGTGATCCTCAACCCAAGCCTGGTGGCGTCCCGGACGATCCAACTGGAACCGCCATACCGGGGCGGTCCGGTGCTGGGCGACAACGCGGTGATCCCGATCGAGCGCACCCAGGTGCCGGTCGAGTGGGACGACCTGCGCAACCAGGTCACCAATATCATTTCCAGGCTTGGCCCGACCAAGGACCAGCCCAGGGGTCCGTTCGGCGACATCGTCGAGTCGTTCGCCGATGGGCTGGCGGGCAAGGGTGCTCAGATCAACACCACTTTGACCAGCTTGTCGCAGGCGTTGACCGCGCTGAACGAGGGCCGCGGCGACTTCTTCGCCGTCCTGCGCAGCCTGGCCTCGTTCGTCAACGCACTCCACAAAGACGATAGGCGGTTCGTCGCGCTCAACCGCGACCTAGCGCGGTTCACCAACAGCTTGGCCAGCTCCGACCACGCCCTCGCCAGCGCCGTGCAGCAAACCGACACCCTGCTGTCCACCGCCCGGAAGTTCTTCGCCGAAAACCGCGAGGTGCTGACCCGTGACGTCAACAACCTCGGCGACGCGACGACCGCGCTTGTGCAACCGTCCGCGCAAGACGGCCTCGAGACCGGACTGCACGTACTGCCGCATTTCGCCGCGAACATCCTCGGCATCTACGAGCCTGCACACGGTGGGCTCACCGGGGTGCCGGCGCTGGTCAATTTCGCCAACCCAATGCAGTTCATTTGCAGCGCAATTCAGGCCGGCAGCCGGCTCGGCTATCAAGAGTCGGCCGAACTGTGCGCCCAATACCTGGCACCGATACTCGACGCCATCAAATTCAACTACTTCCCGTTCGGAATGAACCTGTTCAGCACCGCTGACACGCTGCCCAAAAACATCGCGTACTCCGAGCCGCGACTGCGGCCGCCGCCCGGGTACAAGGACACCACCGTCCCCGGCATCTTTGCGCGCGACACGCCGTGGTCGCACCGCAACTCCGAACCCGGCTGGATTGTCGCGCCAGGCCTGCAGGGGGTCCGAGTTCAGCCGGCAACGGCCGCCTTGCTTACACCAGAATCGTTGGCGGAGCTCATGGGTGGTCCCGACATCACACCTCCACCGCCAGGGCAGACGATGTCCGGACCACCCAATGCGTATGACGAGAACAACCCGTTGCCGCCGCCGTGGTACCCCCAGCCCCTACCCTCGCCGACGGCTGCCCCGCCTACGCCACCGGGACTGGGCCGATGATCTCCCGCATCGGCCACTGGGCCTGGCTGGGGCTAGCCCTGTTGGTGGCCACCATCGTGCTCAGCTCATGCGGGTGGCGCGGGATCGCCAATGTGCCAATCCCCGGCGGACCCGGCAGCGCCGCGGGCTCCTACACAGTCTACCTGCAGATGCCGGATACGTTGGCGCTCAACGGTAATAGCCGGGTCTTGGTCGCCGACGTCTTCGCCGGAACGGTGCGAAAAATCGAACTGAAGAACTGGGTTGCCACCCTGACCCTCAGCATCGACAGAGGGGTCCGGCTGCCCAAGAACGCCACCGCGAAGATCGGCCAGACTAGCCTACTGGGGTCTCAGCACGTGGAGTTGGCCGCACCGCGCAACCCGTCGCCGGAACCACTCAAAGACGGTGACACCATCCCGCTGAAGAACTCCTCGGCCTATCCCTCTATCGAGCAGACGTTGGCCAGCCTAGCCGTCGTCTTACGCGGCGGCGGCATCCCCAACCTCGAGGTCGTCCAAAACGAGGTCTACAACATCGTGACCGGGCGAGCCGGCCAGGTCCGGGATTTCCTCACCAAACTCGACACCTTCACCAGGGAGGTCAACCAGCAACGCGAAGACATCGCGCGCGCAATCGATTCCACCAACCGGCTGCTGTCGTATGCCGGCAAGCGATCAGCCACCGTTGAGCGGGTGCTCACCGAATTTCCGCCACTTCTCCACTATTTCGCGCAGAAACGTGATTTGTTCGCCGACGCGATCGATGCCATCGGGCGGATCAGCGATGTTGCCAATCAGGCATTGTCGGCTTCCCAGGGCAGTCTCCACCAAGACCTGCAGTCGCTGCAGCGACCGCTCAAGCAACTCGGGCGCGCCGCGCCGTATCTGGTCCAATCGCTGAATCTGTTGCTCTCACCGCCGTTCACCATGGACGCCCTGCCGAAAATCGTGCGGGGCGACTACATCAACGTTTCCGGCTCGTTCGATTTGACGCTGAGCACCGTCGACAACGCGATCCTTAGCGGAACCGGGTTCTCAGGCGCCCTGCGCGCTCTCGAGCAGTCGTGGGGGCGCGATCCCGCGACGATGATCCCAGACATCCGATTCACTCCCAACCCGGCTGACGCGCCCGTAGAGCGGGGCGAGTAGGACAATGCTGACGCGCTTTATCCGCAACCAGCTCATCGTCTTCGCCATCTTGACGGTGATCGCGCTGGTCACCCTGGGCTGGTATTACCTCCGTGTCCCGAGCCTGGTCGGAATCGGTCAGTACACGCTGACAGCGGAGCTGCCGGCGTCGGGTGGCCTGTACCGGACGTCCAACGTGACCTACCGGGGAATCCAGATCGGCAAGGTGACTAAAGTCGAGCCGACGGCAACGGGCGCACGAGCGACCCTCAGCATCGACAACCGCTACAAGATCCCGATTGACGCCTCAGCCAACGTGCACTCGGTGTCGGCGGTCGGCGAGCAGTACCTGGACCTGGTGTCGCCAGGCAATCCGGGCAAGTTCTTCGCTCCCGGGCAGACCATCACCAGGGGCACCGTGCCCCGTGAAATCGGCCCGGCACTCGATGCCGCCAACCGCGGGCTCGCGGTGCTGCCGAAGGACAAGATCTCGTCGCTGCTCGACGAAACAGCAAGGGCGGTAGGGGGATTGGGTCCGGCGTTGCAACGGCTGGTCGACTCCACCCAGGCCATCGTCGGTGACTTCAAGACCAACATCTCCGACGTCGACGACATCATCGAGCATTCGACGCCGATCCTGGACAGTCAGGTCGACTCGAGCGACGAGATCGAGACGTGGTCGCAAAACCTGGACATCTTAGCCGCGCAGACCGCGCAGAACGATCACCGCGTGCAACGCATCCTGTCGCAGGCGGCGCCGACGGCAGATCAGGTCACCGACGTGTTCAGCGACGTCCGCGAGTCGTTGCCGCAGACTCTGGCCAACCTGGAAGTCGTCGCCGACATGCTTAAGCGTTACAACAGAAATGCCGAACAGTTGCTGGTGTTCTTGCCCGAGATCGCCTCGATTGCGCAGACCACACTGGCGGCAAATCCGGGATCGGTGATGTTGGACTTCAACTTCGCGTTCAACAATCCGCCTCCGTGCCTTACCGGATTCCTTCCGCCGTCGCAGTGGCGGTCACCCGCCGACACCAGCACCGCGCCTTTGCCGGCCGGGACCTACTGCAAGATCCCGAAAGACACTCCCGCCAACGCGGTGCGCGGGGCCCGCAACTATCCCTGTGTCGACGTGCCGGGCAAACGCGCTGCCACGCCGCGCGAGTGTCGAAGCGATCAACCGTACGTTCCCTTGGGCACCAACCCCTGGTACGGCGACCCCAACCAGATCCGTAACTGTCCGGCACCCGGTGCGCGATGTGACCAACCGGTCGACCCGGGCAAGGTGATTCCGGCGCCGTCGATCAACAACGGCCTCAACCCGGCGCCGGCGGACCAGGTGCCGGGGACGCCGCCGCCGGTCAGCGATCCGCTGCAGCGGCCCGGATCTGGGACCGTGCAGTGCAACGGGCAGCAGCCCAACCCGTGTGTTTACACGCCCAGCGGCGCCCCCGCGGCGATCTACAGTCCGTCCAGCGGCGAGGTGGTCAGGTCCGACGGCGTCAAATATTCCCTGCAGAACTCGGGGCACACCGGCGACGAGGGGTGGAAGGACATGTTCGCAGGCGGCTGAAAACCTGTCGCCCAAGGGTATCCGGCACGCCTAGCCGCATCCGCGGCGATAGTGCAGGTTTGCAGGTTTATACGCCCGTACGGCGGCGCGTCGCGCACGAAACCGCACACTCAGCCCCACCGGGTGCTTGCCGGCGCAGAATCAGCGCAAGTGGTCGAGGAGGGCGCCCTCGGAGCCGAAAAGCTCTTGCTTCCAACGCTGCAGCAGTGCCGTTGTGTCGATGTCGTCGGGGTGGAAGCCCGGTCTCAGGTACTTCGCGGCGTCGCGCAGCGTGCCTTTCAGCAACGGTCCCCGGTACAGCTCACGCATCTCGCGAGCCACCCGAAGCGGATGTCGGCGCGCCACTGGGTCATAGGCTAGCGAGATCGCCAGTTCGATTGTCACAAGCGGGATGGTCAGCGCAATCAGAATGGCCATCACCGCGATTCGCATCCGCTCGGACCCGCCGATCGCCCGGTAGACGTCGAAGGCCACCGACTTGTGCTCCAGCTCCTCCAGTGCATGCCACTTCAGCAGGTGCCAGATCTCCGGATCACCCGGGATTGCCTGGACTTCCTCACTGGACAGCACCCGTTGCGCAAGCATCGCGGTGTAGTGTTCCAGGGCGGCGGTGACCGCTAGGTGCAGTCGGGCAGGCACACGCTCTTCGAATCGAATAACCCTGTCTTTCAATGGTTGTGAATCGTGCCATGCAATTGGGTAGCCCATTTCGACGAGCTTCTCGTTGAGATGGCGATGCTCCTGCCCGTGCGTTGATTCCTGGCCGATAAATCCGGCCACCCGCTTCTTCAAAACTGGATCGGTGATCCGGTCGGTGACACGGCGTACCGAGCGAATGAAGGAATCCTCGCCGGGAGGAAAAACTCCGGACAAGCCGGCGACGAAGTGGCTGAGGGCGATGTTGTCGTCGGCGAAGTACTTGGCCAACGAGTCCCCCTCGCCGAACCGGAACCGGATGCGCCGGGTCCTCGGATAGTTCTCGGGGGAGTGCGCCACCGCGGCCTGCTGGTGTCTGCTCACCGTGACCACCGTCCCTTGGTCGGACATGCAGTAACTAGTACCAGGAGTACCAGGTGCGGTAGATGACGGTACCCCCGGTCACGGGTTGTTCGCAAGTGCCGCTGATGGCGGTCATTGCGGTTGGGCGGACAGCTGCTCGTCGGGGTGGACGGCGATGCCTCGCTCGGCAGCGGTCGCCGCCAGTGAGCCCCAGACGAAGGTGGTCAGCTGCTCGACGAGTGCAGCCTTGCTGATCTTGGGCTCGTTCAGCCAGCGCAGCACGCCGAGCGCCACCGCGCCGAGAAGAGCGTCGACGACGTATTGGAGGTTCTCGCTGTTTCCGCCGCGGGCCCGAACAACGCTCGCCACGACGTCGCACGTGGCGTTGGCAAGCGGCCTGCCGCCCTCAAGCAGGGCCTCGGTCGAGCGGCGTTCGGTGAACTGGGCGCCGACCAGAAAGCGAAAGAGGTTGGGCCGCTCATCAACCAGGTCGACGTACGCGGCCACCGCTGAGCGAACCATGTCCAGCGCGGTGCCCGCGAGGCTGAAACGCGGCACGACCCGCTCGAGCACCATGGCTTGCACGCGTTCACCGACTGCGCTGAACAATTTGTCCTTGTGAGTGAAGAACCGGTAAAGCTTCGGCCGCGTGACACCCGCGGTCTTGACGACGTCGTCGATGGAGAGGTCCGGTCCGTATTCTTCGATTGCCCGAAGGGTGGCCTCGACTAACTCGGCCCGTACGGCCGCTCGGTGCTCACGCCAGCGATCGGCCCTGGCATCCCCGGTCAATTCGGGGAGGCGCCCGTGACCAGCAGCCTCCGTCGACACCAGCCAATGGTATTCCGTTGACCTGCTGCAACAGTGCCGTTGCCGGGGTTTTGTACGACGTGCCGATTCAGCCGATTACACAGCCCAACCCACGCGGCGACGCCACATCGCGTATGCCGCGCGCCGTTGCGGAATCTGCTGGCGGCCTCTCGTCGCTTGCGATGGCCTGACTGCGCTGGTGTGCGATCTGCTCCGTCAACGGCCCCAATCCCACTTCTGAGCGCCGATCGTCGACGCCGTCGGCATCACAGATAAGAAGGGACGAGAGCTCGCCGCTGTCAATGCCGACGTGCGCAGCCGTCGGCCAGCCCCGGTGGAGCAGCTGCTCGAGCCGTGCGGCGTTGCGGATATGCGCGGCTTCCATCTCCGGGTGATAACCGTCATACAAGGCCCCGCTGGAGGCCAGGCGAGCTCGTCCCCCCTCGCCTGCGGTAACCATTTGCAGGAGTGCGGCTTTGAGTTAGCTGTCGTTCAATCACCGCCTCCGCTCGGTCAGCAGTTCTTCGGCCACCGCCTGCGCCAGCGCCATGATCGACACCTGCGGGTTGACCTCCGGGCAGCTGGGCAGGATTGACCCGTCGGCGACCCACACCCCCTCCACGCCGCGCAGCCGGCCGTGCTGGTCGACCGGGCAGCGCTGCTCGTCGGCGCCGGCGGCGGCGGTGCCGGTGGGATGAAACGCCGCCAGGTGCAGGCTTTTCGGGTTGGTGCGGCCCAGGGCATCGTCGAGTGCGGGCAGCGAGGTCACGGTCGGGGCAGCCGGCAGACCGGTGAGCAGCTCGACCGCGCCGGCGGCGAACAGCAGCCGGCCCATGGCCTGGATCGCGGTTAGGAGTTTGGCGGTGTCGGCGGGGTCGATGTCGTAGCGCAGCAAGGTCTGGCCGCGCACGGAATGCACCCGCCCGACGCCCCGGTCGGCCACCATCGCCCCCAAAGTCGCGACGCGCGAGGCCTTGTCGAGCCAATCGAGCAGCTCGGCTCCGTAACCGGGAAAGACCATCGAGCCCATGCCGGGAGGTGTCGACGTCGCCTCGATCAGCACGCCCGACGACGAGTGCAGCTCGTCGCTGGCCGCGCTTTGCAGCACCCCACGCCACGCGTAAACCTCGCCCTGGAAGCGGCCGGCCACCATCACCGCCGGATGCAGAGCCAAATTGCGGCCGAGCAGCGGATGTGCACCAAGATCGCTGCGCCGCAACAGGTTTGGTGTCTCGGTCGCGCCAGCTGCGACCACGACTGTGTCGGCAAGTACGTCGAATGCGGTGCCGTCGGGCCGTCGAGCCCGCACCCCGCGCGCACGTCCACCGGCGTGCAGCACCCGCTCGACGCGGGCATCGCAGACGATGCGGGCACCCGCCGCACACGCCTGGGGCAACGCGTTGAGGTGCACACCAAACTTGGCGTTGCGCGGACACCCGATTGCGCACTGGCAGCAGGCATCACAGCCCGGCGCATTGCGGGGAATCGGCGCCGCGTGCCAGCCCAGCGCGGCGGCGCCGTCGAGCAGCAGCCGACCGTTGCCTCCCATGATCTCCAGCGGCACCGGCGCTACCTGCAGGGTGTGCTCGACGTCGTCGAGGTGGCCGGCCAGCCGGTCGGGGTCGGCCAGCGACAACCCGAACTCGTCACGCCAGCGCCGCTGCACCGCCACCGGCGGGCGATAGCACGTGCCGGAGTTGACGACGGTGGTGCCACCGACCGCGCGCCCGATCGGCAGCACCACGGCCGGGCGTCCCAGCGCGACGGTGGCGCCGGCCCCGCGGTAGAGCCCCGCGTAGCGGTCGACCGGGTGCCGGGTGCGGAACTCGTCGACGCTCCAGCGTCGGCCCTCCTCGATGACGACGGTCTGCCGACCGGCGCGCGCTAAGACGCGCGCCGCCATCGCCCCGCCAGCACCGGAGCCGACCACCACGGCGTCGGCCCGGACCACCGACGGACTGTCGGCCGACGGCGTGAGGTCCAGCGCCGCATCGGGGCGGGCGACGTCGTGTTCGGCCGCGCGGGCAAGCAACTCCGGCGCGTAGGTGTCGGCGCCGTTGGCCAGCAACACGATTGCCTTGAGCCCTTCGACTGCCGCACCGACATCGGGGCTGAGCGCGGCAACGCGCCGCAGCAGTTGTGCGCGAGCGTTTGGACTCAGCCTCGACAGTGAGCGCCCAGTGCTGAGATAGCTTGCGGCGGCGAGGCTTAACAGCCCTGCCCGCACCGCAGCCCGCGAGCTCGCCGGCAGCTGCGCGACATAGCGCTCCACCCGTTCGACGAGCTGAGCCGGTGGGGGGCCACCGCACTCCTCGGGCAGCAGCGCCGCGCCGAAGGCGGCGGTCGCTCGCCGGGCCAGACGGCTCATAGCATGCGGCCGAGCCACCGGCCAAGCTTGAGGAAAAATGGATACGTCGCGAAGATGCCGCCGGCCAAGGCATGCATCGGCCAGCGGAGCTCTTTGGTGTCCATGCCGAAAACCCCGCTGTTCCACATGAAGTCGCGTCCGTTCTCGGCGCGGAACGGCCGCCACAGCAGCCCCAGGCCGGGCACGTTGTGGTACAGGCCGAACGAGCCGCCGAAGAAGACCCCCAGGGTGGCGGCCTCGGCGACGTCACGCCGATCCTCGGGCAGGGTGCGTTCGATCAAGACCCCGGAGGCCAGCAGCATCGGCGGGTCGAACAGGAAACTCACGCGGGGGTCCTTTCGTTGACGGTGGGCGCTTGTGCGCCGCGCAAACCCACTTCGGCGTGGCCGGTACCGAGCACCGACCACCGCCGGTCGCCGAGCTCGACATGGATGTCAGCTTGCTCGGTGTTGGTGCATACCGCGGTGGCGCCGTCGGGATCGGTGTATTGCAGGCTTACGCAACGGTTTTCCGGCTGGTCCACCCGGATGAGCACATCGTGTCGGCCGATGTGGCCCTCCAGCTGCCAATGTCGTACGCCCAGCGTCGTGTGCATCCGTAGTGACGGCAAACCGCTTGCCGGCCAATCTTTTCCGTCGATGCGGAACCGGACGAACGCCATCGGCGGCAACCTGCGCAGACCCGGCGTGTGCGATACCGCGGAGACGGCCTCGACCATGTCGCCCTCACCGAGGTCAGCGTGCAGCCAGCCCCAACGTTTGGCGTTGCCACGCCCGTAGATGTGGGCCACCCCGCCCCGCCAGCCGTCGAGCCGGTGGCTCGCGCCGGCAACGGTGAGTGAGCCGGTGAACTGCGCGGCCGGGGCCAGCACCACCTGAGCGCCGGGCAGCAGCTCGTGCTCCCAGGCCAGCCGCGGAAAGGTCCACAGCGGCGCGCCGGTGTCCTTCCAGTGCAGCTGCCAGGCCAGCGATCCGGCTCGCCCGGACAGTTCGTCAAATGCGGCCCGTGCCCCCGCCGCGTCGAACCAAGCCGGCCCGGCCGCGGGCGCGACCGGCTCTGGTCCGAACCGCTCGGTGTACGGCGGGCCGTCGGCCGGAAACCAGGTCGCCCAGCCGTGCCCGTAGGGGGATCCGGTGGTAGGTGCCACGGTTTCGTGGTGCAGCCACAACCCGGCGCGGGTCACCGGATCCGACAGCGTCGCATACCAGACTTCCAGGCGGCCACGCTGACCTTGCCAGCGCGGCGCGGCGGCCGATCGCAGTTCGTCGTTCATGGTCGCGTCCACTATATTGGTTGAGCCAATGAACCAGTCAAGCCCGTTTTCGCCACCGGACCGTCAGCGCGTCGACGAACAGATCGCCACGTCGATCGCCGACGCCATCCTCGACGGGGCGTTTCCGCCCGGCTCGACGCTGCCGCCGGAGCGCGAGCTTGCCGAGCAATTCCGCGTCAACCGCACCTCGCTGCGCCAGGGATTGGCGCGGCTGCAGCACATGGGCCTGATCGAAGCCCGGCACGGCAGCGGCAACGTGGTCCGCGACCCCACCGGTCTCACCCACCCGGCGGTCGTGGAGGCGCTGGTGCGCAAGCTGGGACCGGACTTCTTGGTGGAGATCCTCGAACTGCGGGCGGCGTTCGGCGCGTTCATCGGCCGGCTCGCCGCCGAGCGCGCCAACCCCGACGACGTGAGGTCGCTACACGCCGCGCTGGCGACCGTGCAAGAGGCCGACACCGCGCAGGCGCGCCAGGAGGCCGACCTCGCCTTCTTCCGCGTGCTCGTCCACGCCACCCGCAACCGCGCGCTGGGGCTGCTGTACCGCTGGGTGGAGCAGGCCTTCGGCGGCCGGGAGCACGAGCTCACCGGGGCCTACCACGACGGCGGCACGGTCCTGGCCGAGCTGCGGGCCATTACCGAGGCGGTGGGGGCGCGGGATGCGACGGCCGCCGCTACCAGCGTCGAGGCCTACCTGCAGTCGAGCGCCCTGCGCATGGTGGAGTCCTACAAGGTTACGTACCGTGACGCGGAGACCTAGCGGCTATTCGGCCGCCCTGGTCGCCGGGTGTACGGCGACGAGTCCTAACTGGTTGCGCCGCTTGCACATTGCCGCCAATTCGGCATAGGCCTTGTCGCCGATGAGTTCGGTGAGTTCGGCGGCAAGGCTTTCCCAGACCTGCTTGGCGCCGACGTGGGCGGCGGGGTCGCCGGTGCAGAACCAGTGCAGGTCGGCACCGCCGGGACCCCAGCTGCGCCGGTCGTATTCGGTGATGGTGGTTTTCAGGATCTCGCTGCCGTCGGGCCGGGTCACCCACTCCTGGCTGCGCCGGATCGGCAGTTGCCAGCAGACGTCGGGTTTCATGGTCAACGGCGCCACTCCGAGCTTGAGTGCTTTGATGTGCAGCGCACAACCCGCGCCTCCTTTGAACCCCGGGCGGTTCAAGAAGATGCATGCGCCCTTGTATTTGCGGGTGCGCAGCTGCTGTTCGCCGTCGTGTTCGTCGCGTTCCAGATAGCCCTTGCGGCCCAACCCTTGCTCGCGGAATTGCCATTCCGTGTCGGTCAGCTTCGACACCGCGTCGTCGAGCCGGGCGCGGTCGTCGTCGTCGCACAAGAACGCCCCGTGCGAGCAGCAGCCATCATCGGGACGGCCGGCCACCGTGCCCCGGCAGGCCGGCGTGCCGAATACGCATGTCCAGCGCGACAGTAACCAGGTGAGGTCGGCGGCGATCAGGTGCTCGGGATTGTCCGGGTCGTAGAACTCCACCCATTCGCGGGTGAAGTCCAACTCGACCTCGCCGGGGTGGTCGGGCTGGGAGGCTGACACGGTTTCCACCGTAGAGGAAAATGTCTCTGGCTCAACGTCACGCGCGGCGTCGGGTCGCCGCGCGTCTCCTGGCGCCGTCACCTGACCAGACGCCACGTACTGTTGGTTCGTGCGGTTGGGCGTGCTGGACGTGGGCAGCAACACGGTTCATCTGTTGGTGGTGGATGCTCGCCGCGGCGGGCACCCGACGCCGATGAGTTCGACCAAGGCCACGCTGCGCCTGGCCGAGGCCCTCGACAACTCCGGCAAGATCACCCGCAAGGGCGCCGACAAACTGATCGCGACCATCGACGAATTCGCCAAGATCGCGGTCAGCTCGGGCTGCGCCGAGCTGATGGCCTTTGCCACCTCCGCGGTCCGCGACGCCAAGAACTCTGACGACGTGCTGGCCCGGGTGCGTGCCGAAACCGGAGTCGAGCTGCAAGTGCTGCGCGGTGTCGACGAATCGCGGTTGACCTTCCTGGCGGTGCGTCGCTGGTACGGCTGGAGCGCGGGGCGGATCGTGAACCTCGACATCGGCGGCGGCTCATTGGAGTTGTCCAGCGGCGTCGACGAGGAACCCGACGTGGCGCTGTCGCTGCCGCTGGGCGCCGGGCGGCTGACCCGCGAGTGGCTGCCCGACGACCCGCCGGGCCGGCGGAGGGTGGCCATGCTACGTGATTGGCTCGACACCGAGCTGGCCGAACCCAGCGCGATCGTACTGAAAGCCGGCAGCCCCGACCTGGCCGTGGCGACGTCGAAGACGTTTCGCTCGCTGGCCCGTCTCACCGGCGCCGCGCCGTCAGCGGCCGGGCCCCGGGTCAAACGGACGCTGACAGCCAACGGCCTCAGACAACTCATAGCTTTCATCTCTAGGATGACGACCGCTGACCGTGCAGAACTGGAAGGAGTGAGTGCCGAACGGGCGCCGCAGATCGTTGCGGGAGCCTTGGTGGCGGAGGCGAGTATGCGTGCGCTGTCGATAGAAACGGTGGACATCTGCCCGTGGGCCCTGCGCGAAGGTCTCATCTTGCGCAAACTTGACAGCGAAGCTGACGGAACCGCCCTAGTGGAGACTTCCGTGGGGGATGCTGGTAGCCAGCAAGTTGATCGGGCCGTGGTTGACCGATCGAGAGGCGACACACGATGACTGGAACACATGAGGGCCACAGCACTCGGCCGATCTCGGTGGCCGAATTGCTGGCCAAAAACGGCACCATCGGCGCCCCGCCACCCGCCGGCCGTCGTCATCGTCGGCGGAACAACAGCGAGGCGGTGACCGTCGCCGAACTGACCGGCGAGATCCCCGTCGTCCGCGACGACGAAGACCACCGCGACGATACCGAGCACGTCGAGCCCACCACGGGCGCCCTGCGCACCGCCACAGCCGACCGGGTTCCGGCTCAGCACGACGACGAACCCTCCCAGTACTGGTCAAAACCGCAGCCGCGCTGGCCCGAATCCCCACCGGTGTCGTCCCGCGACTCCGGACCGGCTCGCAGCTTCTATCCGCGGCCAGTTCGCCGCGTCGCGCCCAGCGACGGCGACCACGATGGGACAGATCCGCAATCCGGCGCCGAGCGGATGAGCCCGGACCCGCCGGAAGACTATGCCGAGATACCGGTGGACGTGATGGACACCGAGGTACGCGAAGCCGAGCCGGTCCAGGAGGACTCCGCGTATGTGCGGTCCTACCTGCGCGGGACGGGCCGGCAGCTCGGCGGCAAAGCCGCGGGTGGACACACCGGGTCGCATCTGGCTGAATTACCCGACGCCGAGGAGCTCGACGAGCACGACGCCGACATCCCCGCCGATGTCGACGACCAGGACGAGGACGCGTATGCCTGGACGAACAAGACCGAGGCATTGCTGCACGGCGGGTTGGTGGTTTTCCAATCGATTCTCGCGGTGGCATTCGGCGCCGGGTTGTTCATCGCGTTCGACCAGCTATGGCGGTGGAACAACATTGTCGCGCTGGTGCTGTCGGTGCTGGTCATTCTCGGCCTGGTCGCCGGGGTGAGGGTGGTCCGCCGCACCGAGGACATCGGCAGCACCCTCACCGCGGTTGCGGTCGGGGCATTGGTCACGCTGGGGCCGTTGGCACTGTTGCAGTCGGGCTAAGGAGCCGCGGACACCAGCGTGCGCCCAGCCATCAAGGTCGGTCTGTCGACGGCCTCGGTCTACCCGTTGAGGACCGAGGCCGCTTTCGAGTACGCCGCACAACTTGGCTACGACGGGGTCGAGCTGATGGTATGGGGCGAATCGGTCAGCCAGGACATCGACGCGGTGGAGAAGCTGGCGCATCGCTACCGCGTGCCGGTGCTTTCGGTGCACGCACCCTGTTTGCTGATCTCGCAGCGGGTTTGGGGCGCCAACCCGATCCCGAAGCTGGAGCGCAGCGTGCGGGCCGCCGAACAGCTTGGGGCGCAAACCGTCGTCGTGCATCCGCCGTTTCGCTGGCAGCGGCGCTACGCCGAGGGATTCCGGGAGCAGATCGCCGAGCTTGAGGCATCCAGCGAGGTGATGGTGGCCGTGGAGAACATGTTCCCGTTTCGCGCGGACCGGTTCTTTCGCGCCGAGCAGTCGCTGCAACGGATGCGCAAGCGCGGCGGCGGCCCGGGTCCGGCGATTTCGGCGTTCGCGCCGTCGTATGACCCGTTGGACGGCAACCATGCTCACTACACCCTCGATCTTTCGCACACCGCGACGGCGCACACCGACGCGCTGGACATGGCGCGGCGGATGGGTTCGGGTCTGGTGCATTTGCACCTGTGCGACGGCAACGGGCTGCCGGTCGACGAGCATCTGGTACCCGGACGGGGCTCGCAACCCACGGTCGAGGTGTGCCAGATGCTGGCCGGCGGCGACTTCGCCGGCCACGTCATCCTGGAGGTGTCGACCTCGAGCGCGCGGTCGGTGCACGAGCGCCGGGCCATGCTGGCCGAGTCGCTACAGTTCGCCCGAACCCATTTGTTGCGTTGACGTGTTGAGGAATTCGATGAGCTTGTTCACCGCCGCGATGCAATTGCGTGAAGTCGCTGCCACGTCAGCAGATGGCCGGGTATTCGAGGGGGAGCTCAACGAGCATTGGACCATCGGCCCGAAGGTGCACGGTGGCGCCATGCTGGCGTTGTGCGCCAACGCGGCTCGCACGGTTCACGGCGGATCCGCCCAGCCCGTGGCGGTGTCGGGCAGCTTCTTGTGGGCGCCCGATCCCGGGCCGATGCGGCTGGCCACGTCGATCCGCAAGCGCGGCCGTCGGATCAGCGTGGTCGACGTCGAACTCACCCAGGGCGAACGCACCGCCGTGCACGCCGTCGTCACCCTCGGCGAGCCCGAGCACCCGGCGCCGCCGTTGCTGTCGGCGAATCCGGTCCTGGACCTGATGGCGCCCGAGCCACCGCCCGGCATCGCGCCGATCGGGCCCGGCCACCCGCTGGCCGGGCTGGTGCATTTGGCCGAGGGCTGTGATGTGCGCCCGGATGTGTCGACGCTGCAGCCCACCGACGGGCGCCCGCCGGTGATCCAGCTGTGGGTGCGCCCGCGCGGGATGCCACCCGACGTGCTGTTCGCGCTGATGTGCGGGGACGTCTCGGCTCCGGTGAGCTTCGCCGTGGGCCGTACCGGCTGGGCGCCGACGGTGCAGCTCACCGCCTACCTGCGTGGGCTACCGGCCGACGGATGGCTGCGGGTGATCTGCACCTGTATGCAAATCGGGCAGGACTGGTTCGACGAGGACCACCTCGTCGTCGACAGCCAAGGCCGCATCGTGGTGCAGACCCGCCAGCTGGCGATGGTGCCTCCCGCCAGGTAGGCGAGGCGGGCGACCCGCTGCGCCCGGCTCCGCCGCGCTTGCGATCGCCCGCGCCCGGTCTGCCATGCTTTGACCCGTGGCCAGGATCGCGATCATCGGCGGCGGCAGTATCGGCGAAGCGTTGCTGTCGGGGCTGCTGCGGGCCGGACGGCAGGTCAAAGACCTGGTCGTGGCCGAACGGTTGGCCGACCGGGCCCGATACCTGGCCGAGAGCTACGCGGTGCGGGTGACTACGGTGACCGACGCGGTGCAAAGCGCGACATTCGTGATCGTCGCGGTCAAGCCCGCTGACGTCGAATCGGTGATCGGGGAAATCGCCCAGGCCGCCGCCGAAGCCGAAAGTGATTCCGCTGAACAGGTTTTCGTGACGGTGGCGGCGGGCGTCACCACAGGTTACTTCGAATCGCGGTTGCCGGCGGGCACACCCGTCGTCCGGGCGATGCCCAACGCGCCCTCGCTGGTCGGCGCCGGGGTGAGCGCGCTGGCCAAGGGCCGCTTCGCCACGCCCGAACAGCTCGAGGAAGTTTCCGCGCTGTTCGGTTCGGTCGGTGGTGTGCTCACCGTGCCCGAAGCCCAGCTGGACGCGGTGACCGCGGTGTCCGGTTCGGGACCGGCTTACTTTTTCCTGATGGTCGAAGCGTTGGTGGACGCCGGCGTCGGGGCCGGCTTGAGTCGGGCGGTGGCCACCGAGCTGGCGGCGCAGACCATGGCCGGGTCGGCGGCGATGCTGCTGGAGCGCATAGAGCAGGAACGGCGCGTTGCTGGCGATGCGCCGAGCGACTTTCGAGCCGACACCGCGGCGGCGCAGCTGCGCGCGATGGTCACCTCGCCGGGCGGTACCACCGCGGCGGCGCTGCGCGAACTGGAACGCGGCGGTTTGCGGGCGGCAGTCGACAGCGCGGTGTGGGCCGCAAAAACCCGTGCCGAACAGCTAAGAATCACATCAGAGTAATTCGGCAATTTTCATAGATTTTCCCACACCCGTCGCAGTAACCCCACTAGTCCCGCTATTCTCCTTATCTGTATGCACGTGTGGGTGCCAGCGGAGGGGAAGCCGGTGGGACTGCACGTGCCTGACTGATTGGGTTGCGATGACGTCTATCAACGGGCCATCGGCGCGGGATTCAGCTGGCGGTAAATCGGCACGGGACACCGGTTCCTCCGACACCCAGCAGCCAAGAACTCAATTTCTCACAGTGGCCGAGGTGGCGGCGCTGATGCGGGTCAGCAAGATGACCGTCTACCGGCTGGTGCACAACGGCGAGCTGCCGGCGGTACGGGTCGGGCGCTCCTTCCGGGTGCACGCCAAGGCCGTGCACGACATGCTGGAAACGTCCTACTTCGACGCCGGCTGACCCCAGCGGCCCGCCGGCCTATCGCGGGTCGTTGTCGCGCCGCGTCATGCCGGTTTTCCGCTGCAAGCCGTCAGCCGGTAAAGTGTGCGGGTCATTTCACTAGCCGGCACGGGACTAGTCGGCAGGCGGACTTAGATAGCGGGGTCATGGGCTCAGTAATCAAGAAGCGGCGCAAACGAATGTCGAAGAAGAAGCACCGCAAACTGCTGCGCCGCACGCGGGTACAGCGCAGAAAACTCGGAAAGTAAACTGCGTGCGCGCGTAGCTTCACTCGACGGTAACGCCGTGGTATCTGAAGCCCGCTAGGCTAACGGAGTGAATTCGGCGGACGGTCACCCAGGCACCCCTCCCGGTAACCGAATGGACCGAAACGCAGACACACAAAGCGACGCGGGCAGCGACACCCTGCATTACCCAAAGGTCGTGCTGATCACCGGCGCGTGCCGATTCCTGGGGGGCTACCTGACCGCCCGGCTGGCGCAGAACCCGTTGATCAAACGCGTCATCGCGGTGGATGCGATCGCTCCCAGCAAGGACATGCTGCGGCGGATGGGCCGCGCGGAATTCGTCCGGGCCGACATTCGCAACCCGTTTATCGCCAAGGTGATTCGAAACGGCGAGGTCGACACCGTGGTGCACGCGGCGGCGGCGTCGTATGCGCCGCGGTCCGGCGGTGGCGCGGCGCTGAAGGAAGTCAACGTGATGGGCGCGATGCAGCTGTTCGCGGCCTGCCAGAAGGCGCCGGCGGTGCGTCGCGTCGTGCTGAAGTCCACGTCGGAGGTCTACGGGTCCAGCGCCCATGACCCGGTGGTGTTCACCGAGGACAGCAGCAGCCGCCGCCCCTTGGGCGAGGGTTTTCCCAAAGACAGCATCGATATCGAGGGATACGCGCGCGGACTGGGTCGGCGCCGGCCCGATATCGCGGTCACGATCCTGAGGCTGGCCAACATGATCGGGCCCGCCATGGACACCACGCTGTCGCGCTACTTGGCTGGACCCCTGGTGCCGACGATCGTCGGGCGCGATGCGCGGCTGCAGTTGCTACACGAACAAGACGCGCTGGGTGCGCTGGAGCGCGCCGCGTTGGCCGGCAAGCCCGGCACCTTCAACATCGGCGCGGACGGCATCATCATGCTTTCGCAGGCGATCCGTCGAGCGGGGCGCATCCCGCTACCCGTGCCCGGTTTCGCGCTGTGGGCGTTGGATTCGCTGAGACGGGCTAATCGCTATACCGACATCAATCGCGAACAACTGGACTACTTGAGCTTCGGCCGGGTGATGGACACCACCCGAATGCGCAAAGAACTCGACTACCATCCGAAGTGGACAACGGCTGAAGCGTTCGACGATTACATTCGCGGCCGGGCTTTGACTCCCATTATCAAACCTGAGTTGGTACGCTCCTTGGAGGGCCGGGCTGTGGCGGCAGCCGAACGTCTTGAGCAGTCGCTCACGAGCGCCTTAAGGGTTGGGGGGTAGGTAAATACTGTGGCGGGCGATTCCAAGGCGAAAGTCATTCCGCTGCACACGAATCCGAATCGTGCAGCTGCGCAGCGGCGCGCCGGTCAGCGCACCGCGGCGTCACGTCGGCATCCCTCGCTGCTCTCCGATCCACATGCTCGGGCATCGGCCGAGCAGATCGCCGCCGTCGTCCGCGAGATCGATCAGCGCCGCCGCGTCGCCACAGAGGAGGCTTCGGCGCCGACCACGGAACTGGCCCAGCGGGTCGCCGCCGTCGCCGCGTTCCTGCGCCAGCGGCTCACCGGTGATTACAGCGTCGACGAATTCGGCTTCGATCCGCACTTCAACGACGCGATCGTGCGGCCTTTGCTGAGATTCTTCTTTCGGTCCTGGTTTCGGGTGGAGGTCAGCGGCATCGAGAACCTGCCGAGCACGGGTGCCGCGTTGGTGGTGGCCAACCACGCCGGGGTGCTGCCATTCGACGGGTTGATGACCTCGATCGCGGTTCACGACGAGCATCCGGCGAAACGCGATTTGCGGCTGCTGGCCGCCGACATGGTGTTCGACCTGCCCGTGATCGGCGAGACCGCCCGCAAGGCGGGGCACACCATGGCCTGCACCACCGACGCGCACCGGCTGCTGGCATCCGGCGAGCTGACCGCGGTGTTCCCGGAGGGCTACAAGGGTCTGGGGAAGCGCTTCAAAGACCGCTACAAGCTGCAGCGGTTCGGTCGGGGCGGATTCGTGTCGGCGGCGTTGCGCACTCGCGCGCCGATTGTGCCGTGCTCGATCGTCGGGTCGGAGGAGATCTACCCGATGCTGGCCGACGTCAAGCTGCTGGCGCGGCTGTTCGGCCTGCCCTATTTCCCGGTCACGCCGCTGTTCCCGCTGGCCGGTCCGGCCGGGATGGTGCCGCTGCCGTCGAAGTGGTACATCGCCTTCGGCGAGCCGATCCCCACCGACCACTACGGCCCCGGCGACGCTGACGACCCGATGATCACCTTCGAGCTGACCGACCAGGTGCGCGAAACGATCCAGCAGACGCTCTATCGACTGCTGGCCGGGCGCCGCAACGTGTTCTTCGGCTGACTTAACTCGCCGAGCAGACGCACAATCGCACGCGCAGCGCGCCGGGAATGCGATTCTGCGTCTGCTCGCCGCACTAGGAACTAGGGCT
This sequence comes from Mycobacterium heckeshornense, assembly GCF_016592155.1. Taxonomy (NCBI): domain Bacteria; kingdom Bacillati; phylum Actinomycetota; class Actinomycetes; order Mycobacteriales; family Mycobacteriaceae; genus Mycobacterium; species Mycobacterium heckeshornense. The sequence continues at coordinate 4,332,941 of NZ_AP024237.1, read as the reverse complement.
TGACGAGGGTGAACTGGCAGACGTCGGTATAGCCCTCGCGGAACAGGTCGGCGCAGCCGGTCAGGTATTTCATGTAGCGCTCGTAGACCTGTTCGGACTGGATCGCGATGGCCTCGTCCTTGTGGGCCTCGAGGTTGCGCGCCCAGGTATCCAGGGTGCGCGCGTAATGCAGCCTCAGCTGTTGCTTCTTGGCAAGTGTGAAGCCGACTTTGGCCGCATGCTTTTCGACCACCACCGCCTGCGGCAGATCGCCCCCGGGAAAAATCTCGTCCATGATGAACTTGAAGAATCGCAGGTGACGCATCGTGACCGGCAACCCGCGCGCGGCGAACTCCTCGTCACCGGGTTTGATGATGGTGTGCAGCAGCATCACCCCCGACGGCGGCAGCACCCGAAACGCCATGGCGAAAAATTCGTCGTAGCGGTCGCGGCCAAAATGCTCGAACGCGCCGATCGACACGATGCGGTCCACCGGCTCATCGAACTGCTCCCAGCCCTGTAGGCGAACCTGCTTGGAGCGGGAGCTGGTCGACTCAGCGAACAGCCGCTCGACATGCGCGTGCTGGTTCTTGCTCAACGTCAAACCGATCACATTGACGTCGTACTTCTCGATCGCGCGCAAAAGCGTTGCGCCCCAACCACATCCGATGTCCAGCAGTGTCATACCGGGCTGTAGGCCCAGCTTGCCCAAGGACAGGTCGATCTTGGCGAGCTGCGCCTCCTGCAGCGACATGTCGTCGCGCTCGAAGTACGCGCAGCTGTAGGTCTGCGTCGGGTCGAGAAAGAGCCGGTAGAAGTCGTCGGACAGGTCGTAGTGCGACTGCACGTCCTCGAAGTGCGGGGTGAGATCCTGTGTCGGGGTAGCCCGTTTCATAGCGGCCGACCCTAGGCGCCGCTGCGGATCGATGCAATTGCGGCCGCGGTCGTCGCCGCGTCGGCCTCCTGGCCAGCAGCCTCCCCGATCATGGTGACGACGCTGGTCACAACCGGCTCGCCCGCGGCGTCGGTGACCTCGCTGCGGATCTCGGTGATCACCGTGCCGTGGGACTGGATGACCGAGTCGAGATAGGCATCGAAGTACAACCTGTCGTGGGCCAAGATCGGCCGGTGATACCGCAGCTTCTGGTCACGGTGGAACACCCGTGCGATGTTGATCGGGATGTCGAACTTGGTGAACAACTCCAGCTGGACACGGCGCCCGGCGATCGCCAGAAACGTCAGCGGGGCCACCAGCCCGGGGTAGCCCAGCTTGGCGGCTTCCTCTTCGCTGAAATGCGCGGGATGGTCGTCTTTGACGGCTCGCGCAAACTCGCGGATCTTTTCTCGTCCCACGTCGAAGTGGTCGCCGTGCCGGTAATGCTTACCGATGAGTGCCTGGGCTTCTACGGGAACTGTCATGCCGCTACTCTCCGCTCACATTCGGGCTCAGCGGCGCAGCTTATCAGCGTGCGCGCTCGCGGCGACGCGACACGGGGTTTGTCGCGGTCGGTGCGCCTCTCGCACGCTACGCGCGCTCGCGGCGACGCGACACGGGGTTTGTCGCGGTCGGTGCGCCTCTCGCACGCTACGCGCGCTCGCGGCGACGCGACACGGCAGCGGCCAGCGCACCGCCAGCCGCGCCCAGTGCCAGCGCCGACGGCACCCCGATCCGGGCGGCCTTGCGGGCGGTGCGAAAATCGCGGATCTCCCATCCGCGTTCCCGCGCCAAGGCGCGCAGCTGCGGGTCGGGATTGACCGCGACGGCCGTGCCGACCAGCGACAACAGCGGCACGTCGTTGATGCTGTCGGAGTAGGCGGTGCAGCGCTTGAGGTTCAGTCCCTCGCGGATGGCCAGCGAGCGCACCGCGTGGGCCTTGCCCGGGCCGTGGAGCAGTTCGCCAACCAGCCTGCCGGTAAACACCCCGTCGATCGATTCGGCGACGGTGCCCAGCGCCCCGGTCAACCCGAGCCGGCGGGCGATGGTAATCGCCAGCTCGTACGGCGTGGCCGTCACCAGCCAGACTTGCTGGCCGGCGTCGAGGTGCATCTGCGCAAGCTCGCGGGTGCCGGGCCAGATTTTGTCGGCGATGATCTCGTCGTAGATTTCCTCGCCGAGCGCCTCCAGCTCGGCGGTCGAACGGCCCTCGATGAACGCCAGCGCCTTGCGCCGGCCAGCGGCGACGTCGTCGCTGTTCTCCTTGCCGATGAGCTGGAACTTGGCCTGGGCGTAGATGAACCCGAGCACGTCGCGGTAGGTGAAGTACTTGCGCGCGGCCAGCCCGCGGCCGAAATGCAGCAGCGAGGACCCTTGCACCAACGTGTTGTCGACGTCGAAGAACGCGGCCGCGGTCAAGTCGACAGGAGGCTGCGGCGTGCCGTCGGCGGGTGCCATCGTGGTGTCGGTGCGCAGATCGTCGAGCGCCCGCGCGGCGCTGGCATCCCCGCCCAGCGCGTCGAGGTCGACACGGCCGGGGGCCGTGTCGGCCGGATCACCCGAACCCACCGCCAACCTCCCTTCGCTGCGCTCGCATGTAGCCGATACAACCCTATCTGGACCAGCGCGTACTCGGGTGTCGCGCGCTGGCAGCTGTCACACTGGTGCTATGAGCCGTCACCGAGTAGAACTGCTGACCCGGGCCGGCTGCCTGATCTGTGCGCGCATGCACGAGCGGCTGACCGAATTGGCCGACGAACTCGGTTTCGACCTGGCGGCCACCGACGTCGACGCCGCCGCGGCGGCCGGCAACCCCGGGCTGCGCGCCGAGTTCGGCGACCGCTTGCCGGTGATCCTGCTCGACGGCCGCGAGCACAGCTACTGGGAGATCGACGAAGACCGCCTGCGCGCGGATTTGGCCTGATGGCCCATCGATCAATTTGGTGCCCTACGGGCAAACGTTTACCGTAGAGAGCAGTTCGTTCACTGGTGAAAGCAAGGGAGCAGGCCAGGTGATGCTGCCGTGAGCGTCCTGCTCTTCGGGGTTTCGCACCGCAGTGCGCCGGTTTCCGTTCTGGAACAACTGTCGACCGACGAGTCCGACCAGATCAAGATCGTCGACAAGGTGTTGCAGTCGCCGCTGGTGACCGAGGCGATGATGCTGTCCACCTGTAACCGGGTCGAGGTCTATGCGGTGGTCGACGCCTTTCACGGGGGTCTGGCGGTCATCGGCCAGGTGCTCTCGGAGCATTCCGGCATGTCGCTGGGCGACCTGACCAAGTACGCCTACGTCCGCTACAGCGAAGCCGCCGTCGAGCACTTGTTCGCGGTGGCCAGCGGCCTGGATTCAGCGGTGATCGGCGAGCAGCAGGTGCTCGGCCAGGTGCGACGGGCCTACGCCGCCGCCGAAGCCAACCGCACCGTCGGACGGGTGCTTCACGAGCTGGCGCAGCGCGCGCTGGCGGTCGGCAAGCGGGTGCACTCCGAAACCGCGATCGACGCCGCCGGCGCCTCGGTGGTGTCGGTGGCGCTGGAAATGGCCGACGCGAGGCTGGGCGGCCTGCAGGGCAAGACCGCGGCGGTGATCGGGGCCGGGGCGATGGGCGCGCTGACGGCGGCGCATTTGACCCGAGCCGGTATCGGGCGCGTCCACGTCGTCAACCGGTCACTGCCGCGGGCGCAGCGGCTGGCCCGCAAGGTCCGTGAGTCGGGCACCAAGGCCGAAGCGTTGGATCTGGGCCGGTTGCCCGCCGCGCTGGCCGACGCCGACGTGGTGGTCAGCTGCACGGGGGCCGTGCGTCCGGTGGTGTCGCTGGCCGACGTCTACCACGCGCTGGCCGCCGCCCACCGCGACGAAACTTCGCAGCCACTGGTCATCTGCGATCTGGGCATGCCGCGCGACGTCGACCCGGCGGTGGCCGGGCTTCCCGGTGTCGGGGTCATCGACATGGAGCGTGTGCAGCGTGAGCCGTCGGCGCGGGCAGCGGCCGCCGACGCCGAGGCCGCCCGCCACATCGTCGCCGCCGAAGTTGCCGCGTATCTGGCCGGGCAGCGGATGGCCGAGGTGACCCCGACGGTGACCGCGCTGCGTCAGCGGGCCGCCGACGTGGTCGAGGCCGAGTTGTTACGGCTGGAAAACCGGCTGCCTGGGCTCGATGCCGCCCAGCGCGACGAGGTGGCCCGGACCGTGCGCCGCGTCGTGGACAAGCTGCTGCATGCACCCACCGTGCGGATCAAACAGCTGGCCAGCGCACCCGGCGGCGACAGCTACGCCGAGGCGTTGCGCGAGCTATTCGAACTCGACCAGACCGCGGTTGACGCCGTCGCCACCGCCGGCGAATTGCTGGATATATCAATGATTTCCGACGCCGACGGTGCCGGCGCGGCCCCCGAGTAGCCGTTGGGCCGATGTGATCCGGATAGGCACCCGGGGCAGCCGGCTAGCCACTACCCAGGCCGGTAGCGTCCGCGACGCTCTGGTGGCCAGGAATCATCCCGCGGAGTTGGTGACCATCACCACCGAAGGTGACCGCTCGCCGCAGCCCATCGCGACCATCGGCGTCGGTGTGTTCACCACCGCGTTGCGGGAGGCCATCGTAGCGGGCCGCGTCGACGCCGCGGTGCACTCGCACAAGGATTTGCCGACGGCCAACGACCCGCGGTTCGTCGTGGCCGCGATACCCCCGCGTGAAGACCCCCGCGACGCGGTAGTGGCCCGCGACGGGCTGCTGCTGGCGCAGTTGCCGCACGGCTCGGTGGTGGGCACCTCATCCCCGCGGCGGGCCGCACAGCTTAGAGCATTGGGTCTCGGTTTGGAAATCCGCCCCCTACGAGGCAACCTAGATACCAGGTTGAGCAGGGTGAGCAGCGGTGATCTTGACGCGGTCGTGGTGGCCCGGGCCGGTCTGGCCCGACTGGGTCGCCTCGACGACGTCACCGAGACGCTGGAACCGGTGCAGATGTTGCCGGCGCCGGCTCAGGGTGCGCTTGCCGTCGAGTGCCGGGCCGACGACACCGAGTTGGCAGCGCTGTTGGCGGAGCTCGACGACGCCGACACCCGCGCGGCGGTCACCGCGGAGCGGGCCCTGCTCGCCGCACTGGAGGCAGGCTGCACCGCACCGGTGGGCGCGATGGCCGAGGTGGTCGAGTCCATCGACGAGGACGGCCGCGTCTTCGAGGAGCTGTCGCTGCGCGGCTGCGTGGCGGCACTGGACGGATCCGACGTGATCCGCGCGTCCGGCATCGGCAGTCCCGATCGGGCACGAGAGCTGGGGCTCTCGGTGGCCGAGGAACTGTTCGCGCTGGGTGCTCGCGAACTCATGTCGGGCGCACGCTGAGAGCAGCCGTGCGAGGAAGCAACTGGGAGTAGCAGTGAGCATGCGAGGGCGCAAGCCGAAGCCGGGCCGCATCATGTTCGTGGGCTCAGGCCCCGGGGATCCGGGCCTGTTGACGACGCGGGCGGCCAGCGTGCTGGCCAACGCCGCCCTGGTGTTCACCGATCCCGATGTGCCCGAGTCGGTGCAGGCGCTGATCGGCACCGACCTGCCGCCCGTGTCGGGGCCGGCGCCCGCCGGTGCTGCCGAGGCCACCGAGGCCGCTGACGCTGCCGCCACCGAGACCGCGGCGGCGGTGGTGTCGGTCGGCCCCGACATCCGCCCCGCGCTGGGTGAACCAGCCGAAGTGGCCAAGACGCTGATCGCCGAGGCCCGTTCGGGGGCCGACGTGGTGCGGCTGGTGGCCGGCGATCCGCTGGCGGTGGACGCGGTGATCACCGAGGTCAACGCCGTCGCGCGGGCACATCTGCAGTTCGAGGTCGTGCCCGGCCTGGCCGCCACCACTGCGGTGCCGACCTACGCGGGCCTGCCGGTGGGCTCGGCGCACACCGTTGCCGACGTGCGCGGCGACGTGGACTGGGCGGCGCTGGCCGCGGCGCCGGGGCCGCTGATCCTGCAAGCCACCGCGTCACACCTGGCCGACGCGGCGCGCACCCTGATCGACTACGGGCTGGCCGAGTCGACGCCATGCGTCGTCACCGCGGCCGGTACCACCTGCGCGCAGCGGTCGGTGGAGACCACGCTGCATGCGCTGACCGACGGGGTGGCTTTGGATGCCACCCACCCGGCGGGGCCGCTGACCGGGTGTCTGGTGGTGACCATCGGCAAGACCGTCGCCAACCGGGCGAAGCTGAACTGGTGGGAGAGCCGTCCGCTCTACGGCTGGACGGTGCTGGTGCCCCGGACCAAGGATCAGGCCGGGGAGATGAGCGAGCGGCTGGTGTCCTACGGCGCGCTGCCGATCGAGGTGCCGACCATCGCCGTGGAGCCGCCGCGCAGCCCGGCGCAGATGGAACGCGCCGTCAAAGGCCTGGTCGACGGCCGGTTCCAGTGGGTGGTGTTCACCTCCACCAACGCGGTGCGCGCGGTGTGGGAAAAGTTCGGCGAGTTCGGGCTCGACGCCCGCGCGTTTTCCGGAGTGAAGATCGCCTGCGTCGGCGAAGCCACCGCCGATCGGGTGCGCGCGTTCGGGGTCAGCCCCGAGCTGGTGCCCTCCGGCGAACAGTCCTCGCTGGGTCTGCTCGACGAATTTCCGCCCTACGACAGCGTTTTCGATCCGGTGAACCGGGTGCTGCTGCCGCGCGCCGACATCGCCACAGAAACGCTGGCCGAGGGTCTACGCGAAAGAGGTTGGGAGATCGAAGATGTCACCGCCTACCGAACCGTGCGTGCGGCACCGCCGCCAGCGGAAACCCGCGAGATGATCAAGACCGGTGGTTTCGACGCGGTGTGCTTTACGTCGAGCTCGACGGTGCGCAACCTGGTAGGCATTGCGGGCAAACCGCATGCGCGGACCATCGTCGCCTGCATCGGACCCAAGACGGCCGAGACGGCTGCCGAGTTCGGCCTGCGGGTCGATGTGCAGCCAGAGATCGCCGCGGTGGGCCCGCTGGTCGACGCCCTGGCCGAGCACGCCGCCCGGCTGCGCGCCGAGGGCGCACTGCCACCGCCACGCAAGAAGAGCCGCAGGCGCTAACGGATGGGCTATCCCCGGCACCGTCCGCGTCGACTCCGCTGCACGCCGGCGATGCGCCGGCTGGTTGCACAAACCTCGCTGGAGCCAAGGCATTTGGTGCTGCCCATGTTCGTCGCCGACGGCATCGACGAACCCCGTCCGGTCGCCTCGATGCCCGGCGTGGTGCAGCACAGCCGCGAGTCGCTGCGGCGCGCGGCAGCCGAAGCGGTGGCCGCCGGGGTAGGCGGGCTGATGCTGTTCGGGGTGCCCCGCGACGAGGACAAGGACGCATTCGGCTCGGCGGGAACCGATCCCGACGGCATCCTCAATGTCGCACTGCGTGATCTGGCGAAGGATCTCGGCGACGCCACCGTCCTGATGGCTGATACCTGCCTCGACGAGTTCACCGACCACGGCCACTGCGGCGTGCTCGACGCCTCAGGGCGGGTTGACAATGACGCTACCTTAGCGAGATATGTGGAACTTGCTGTGGCGCAGGCTAACTCGGGTGCTCATGTGGTCGGGCCGAGCGGGATGATGGACGGCCAGGTCGCTGCGATCCGCGACGGGTTGGATGCCGCCGGCCACACCGACGTGGTGATCCTCGCGTATGCGGCCAAATTCGCGTCGGCGTTCTACGGGCCGTTTCGCGACGCGGTGAGCTCGAGTCTGTCCGGTGATCGCCGCACCTACCAGCAGGAGCCGGGCAATGCCCGCGAGGCCCTGCGCGAGGTGCAACTGGACCTCGACGAGGGCGCCGACATCGTGATGGTCAAACCGGCGATGGGCTACCTCGACGTGGTCGCCGCCGCGGCCGAGGTGTCGCCGGTGCCGGTGGCCGCCTACCAGGTGTCGGGGGAGTACGCGATGATCTCGGCGGCGGCCGCCCAGGGGTGGATTGACCGGCGTGCGGCCGTGCTGGAGTCGCTGACCGGCATCCGGCGCGCGGGTGCCGACATCGTGCTGAGCTACTGGGCCGCCGAGGCGGCGGCCTGGCTGTCGTGAGCGAGCCGCAGCGGCGGCCGGAGCCCCAGGCGCCGCATTGGCCCGACGGCCCGTCCGGATGGCCGAAACCGCCCGCCCCGCCGCAGCCGCCGCCCGCCCCGCCGCAGCCGCCGCCGACCCGGCCGGTGGACGTCGACACGGGCTTTTGGTTATGGCTGACCGCGTTGCCGCTGCTGGTCATCGGCTATGTCGTTGACCTGCTCGCCTCGCCGCTCGGCCACGGCTCGCTGGTGATTTACGCGGCCTACGGGTTGTTTACGGCTGTCGTGCTGACGATCGTGGTGACCTTCCTGCTGCTGATGCGCGCGGGTTATCGATGGGCCCGAACCTTGCTGACCGGCGGCGGCGTGGCGACCATCGTCTACGTTGCCAGCCGGTTGTTCACCGGTGATTGGCCACCGCTCGTGGCGGTGGTCTGCGCGGTCAGCGGCATCGTCGGCTCAGTGTTGATCGCCGGCGGCATCGTGCTGTTGCACCGCAAAGACGCCCACAACTACTTCACCAGGTGAGCGCGGCCAGGGCGGCAAAGGCAGCTGAGCTTTGTGACAAGTCGGGAATCTACCCTCATTCGGATGGAGGTTGGCACAACCGGCGCCGGCTTGACGCCCAGTGCTCAGAGGCCCGTCTTCGCAGCTCACAGTTGGTCTGCGCGGGTCACCGGTCGAGTGCGGAGTCGCGGAGGTCGTTGCGCTGACTCGCGACGGTATGGTTTAGGGTAGCAACGTACGTACATTCACCGTACACTATGGTCGTTGGTTAAGGAGGAGTCATCGTGGCAGTCAAAGCGAAGCGCTTCGAGCTTCGCGCGGAGGAGGCGACCCTGGACCGCATCCAGCGAGCCGCCAATGTCGTGCATGAGCGGACCTCGGAATTCGTCCGCAAAGCCGCGATCCAGCGTGCCGAGGACGTCCTGCGCCAAGAGCTGGTAACGGTGATGGAGCCTGAACAGTTCGACAAGTTGATGTCTTCGCTCGACGCCGCCGACGCCGCACCACGACTCGCGGCAGCCGCACGAAAGCCTGCGGCGTTCAAGCGGCGCTGAGCGATGTTCGAGTCCGCGCGGCTCGACGACGACCACATCCTGGAAGGGTTCGACTGCGGCAAGGAACCGCTGAACAACTGGCTGGCCGAACACGCCCACCGCGCGGACAGCAGCGGCATAGCGCACGTCTACGTATGGACCCCGCACGGGGAACCGAAGGTCTGCGCCTACTTCGCCATCTGTCCCACCGAAATCGTGCGGAAAGACGCCGGCGTGCCGGCGTCGATGGCTGCGGGCTATTCCCGCATACCCGGATATTTGATCGCCCGTCTGGCAATCGAGGCAACGCTGCATGGTCGAGGGTACGGCGAGCAGTTACTCCTGGACGCACTCGGGAAAGCAGTGGCCGCATCGGAGATCGGCGGAGGACGGCTTATCGTCGTTGATGCGATAGACGAGGAGGCCCAGTCGTTTTACGAGCATTACCACTTCGTCCCCGTCCGCAACCGCCAGCGCCGTCTGGTGATGAAGGTGTCCACAGCGGCTAAGGCACTTGGCCAGCGCTGGCACGACTGAACGGCAACGGGGAATGGCGGGTTTTGCAAGTGGTGCGAACCCCGCTGGCCCTCGCGCAGGGATGTCGACACCGTCGTGGCACGTACCACGCAGACTGCAGCTGGCCTCGGGCTTCTGAGGGTGCCAGTCGGCATCGCCACCTGCCCGTGCATTCGCCCAACTCATGCGGATCACCTCAGATGCCTCAAATAACACCCCTTGACTCGATCATTGCTTCTCCCAATAAGTTTCGTCAGCGGCCGACGTCAAAACGACCAAGCAATCCGACCTTGGTCGCGTGCGTGCGTCCCGCCACGCGCAGCCGGAGCGCCAGCATGCCGGGTGGTAAGCGGCGGTGGTCTGATTCGGCTCGCGCCGCTGGCGCTAGGCTGACCCAACGATGTCAGGGGATAGGCCAGGTGATGAGTCCATGACCCCAACGGACCGTGAACCCAAGCGGTTGTTCTACGAGTCCGGGGCCAGCTGGTACTGGGTGCTGTGCGGTCCGGTCACGGCGGTGGCCATGCTGTTCATCGAAAAATCCGCCGGCTACGGCTGGAACATCGTGGTCCCGATGGTTTTTCTGGTCCTGGTATCCGGGTTCCTCGCCATACAGGTCAAGGCTGCCCGCATCCACACCTCGGTCGAACTGACCGAAGACACCCTGCGCCAGGGCACGGAGACCATCAACGTGGCCGAGATCGTCAAGGTCTATCCGGAGGCTGAGCACGCGCCCGACTCGGGGCTTCCGCTGCAGCGCTGGCAGTCGGCGCGCGCACTCGGTGAGCTCGTCGGCGTACCGCGCGGCCGAGTGGGTATCGGGCTCAAGCTCACCCATGGGCGCATTGCGCAGGCCTGGGCGCGCCGGCACCGCCACCTGCGGGCCGCGCTCACCCCGCTGGTGCAGGAGCGGGTCGGGTCAGATGTCCCCGACGATGCTGCGGATCACGGCGACGCCGGGTCGACGTGGTGAGTGCCCGCGCCCGCGCCGTCGCGGAAATCGCGCTGGCCGGTGTCACGGTGCTCGGCTGCGCGCTGAGCTGGTCGCAGACCCGATCCACCGTGCAGGTCGCGCCGGTCGCGGACGGACAGCCCGTCACCACGTCGGTGGTTTACCATCCTCCGCTGCTGCTGCTGACGCTGCTGCTGGCCACCGCGGCCGGGGTGTTGGCGGTGGCCGGCACCGCCCGGCTGCGGCGCGCGCGGCGAGGCGACGAATAACGACGAAAAGCGTTCAGCGGCCGGCCAAAGCGCGATCGGCCAACGCGCCGATCACCGGCGCCAATGTGTGCGCGTACTCGATGGTGACGTGGTTGTCGTCGCGGTAAACCAGGTCGTTGCCCACGATGACCGGGCAGCGCTCGCGGGTGCAGAACAGCGCGGTCAGGTCCGCGTAACGGCCACCACCGGCCGCGGTCGCCGACTGCTCGGCGGCGATCCCGGCGTCGTTGACCGCCGTCGACCGCGGCGGTGAGCAGGCGCTCGCGTCATCGAGGTGAGCCGACAGGCACGTCGGCACCGTCGAACGGGGGTCCGGAATCGGGCCTAGCACAAGCACATTCGCACCAGTGCTGCGCAACTGCGCCACCGTGCGGGTCAAGCCGTCGAGCCATGCCGGGTCATAGGAGGTGAAGCCGAAATCCGCGCCGTAGCGTCGCGACATACTCAGCACGATCAGCCGCGGGTGCTCGGCCTGCATCCGCGTCATGATGTCGGCGCGCCACTGCTTGCACTCCGTGTACTCACGGCCCAGATACGGGCTGGTGATCGACAGATCCATTAACGGGCAGGTCACCTTGCCCAGCGTCTCCAGCCGCCAGTGCCGTTGCTCGGCGAGCTGTTGCAGCGCCGGGCTCCACATCGCAGCATGCGAGTCGCCGATCAACGCCACGGTCGTGGGCGACGCGAGATCGCCTGTCGCGCATTCACTTTGACCGACCTCGCGCCAGGAGCGCACACAGCCGTTGACGAACACCACCGGCTTGTCGGCCGCCGCCTCGGCGAGCGGCGGGGTCAGGTTGGATGGCACCGCTTTGAGGTCGGCGGAGGCCGCGACCGCGGCCTGCGCCTGGGCAAACCCCTGCCGTATCGCGGCATCACGCGGATCGACCGGGCTAGCCGACCGCGGGGGCGTCACGCTGATCTTCGGGGCCGCGGCCGCCACCCCGCGACCAACCGGAACCGGCACCAGTACCAGCAGCAGCACCCCTGCGCAGACCGCGACCGCGGTGGCAGCACCGCCGAGGGCGAGGCTGCGGCCCGCCGATCGGCGCACGGGAGCGGCGAACCGGCCGGGGTTTTCGACCAGGTGCAGGGTGAGCACCGCCAACCCGGCGGAGACAATCACCGCCGCCAGCCGGCCCGCCCATCCGGCAGACGGCCCCAGCAGCGGCGGCATCAGCAGCAGCACCGGCCAGTGCCACAGGTACCACGAGTACGACAGCCGCCCGAGGGCCCGCAGGCCCGGCAGCGACAGCACCCGACCGACGCCCAGCCCGCAATTTGCACAACCGGCACCGATGACCAAAGCCGTGCCCAGCACCGGCAGCAACGCCGCGGTCCCGGGATAGGGGGTGGCCGCACCCAGTTGGTGGCAGGACAGCACGATCAGCGCCAGCCCACCCCACCCGGCGATGGCCGCCGGCAGCGCCGGCAGGCGCCGCCACCGCGCGGCCGAAAGCGCCACCAGTCCCCCGACGGCCAGTTCCCACGCCCGCGCCGGCAGCGAGAAGAACGCCCATGGGGGCCACAGGTGAGTCCACGCCACTGACAGCGTGAACGACGCCGCCGCCAGCACCGCCAGCACCACCAGATACGGGTTGAGCCACCACGGTGCCCGGATGCCACGACGCCGGATCAGCCACGCCGCGGCCATGATCAGCGCCGGCCACAGCACATAGAACTGCTCTTCGACCCCGAGCGACCAGTAATGCTGAAACGGTGACGGCGGGGTGTCGCTGGCCAGGTAGTCGGTGCCGTGCACGGCGAAGCGATAGTTGCCCACATACAGCGCGCTGGCGATGCCGTCGCCGACGACGCTGCGGGCCTGCAGCGGCGGCAGCAGCACCGCCGACGCTATTGCGGTGGCCACCCCCACCGTGGCCGCGGCCGGCAGCAGCCGGCGAGCCCTCGCCCCGTAGAAGCGGCCCAGCCGGATCGTGCCCGCCGCGGTCACCTCGCGCCACAGGATGCCGGTGATCAGGAAGCCGGAGATGACGAAGAAAACGTCGACGCCGACGTAGCCGCCGCCGACACCGGGCAGGCCGGCATGAAAGGCCACCACCGCAAGCACCGCCACCGCTCGCAGGCCCTCGATGTCGAGGCGAAATCCCGGCCTGGGCGTCCGCCGCGCCGGCTCGAGCCGGTGGCACGGGCTGACGGTGCTGGTATGCGGCAGTGTCGGCATTGTCACCACCTCGGAGGCGGTCATGCGGCGGCTACGGCTAAGACGCGAGCCAGGTCAGCTCGCCCGGCAGCTGCTGGCGCCAAAACGATACGTCATGCCCGCCCGGTGAGAAGCCACCGGATGGCGGTGTCCGCAGCTGGGCAACGAATTGCCGGGTGGCCGGGCAGAACCGGTCGCTGGTGCCGCAGTCCACCCGGATCGGAATCGACGCCAAAGCGGGCAGGCCGAACACGTTGTTGCGCGCCCAGTCGTCGTAGCTGTCGAACGCCCCCGGGGTAGATGCGGTGTAGGACGTCCACAACGCCGGGCTGACCGCGCAAATCCCAGCTGTGCGTGCCGGACCCAGCCGCGCGCCCAGCAGCAGCGCCCCATAGCCGCCCATCGACCAGCCGAGGAACGCCACCCGGGAGGTGTCCAACCCTTTGCTGGCCAGCAGCGGCAGCAGCTCGCCGAGCACCATCGCCCCGGAGTCCTCACCGGAGGCACGCCGGTGCCAGTAGGTATTGCCCCCGTCGACCCCGACGACGGCGAAGCCCGGCCGCCCCGATTTGACGAGCTGGGCCAGGGCGTCTTCGATGCCGAGGTCAATCACGGTATTGGCATTGCCGTCCTTGCCGTGCAGGGCGATCACCGGGCGCAGCGGCCCGGTGTGACCGGGTGGCAGCGCGATCACCCAGTTGGTCGTCATGCCGCCGCGCGCCGCCGACACGAACGAGCCCGACAGCCGCGTCGGCGATGAGGTGCCGGCCACGGGCTCGAACGGTGAGGGCGCAGTGCGGCCTTCGCCCGGATCCAGCAAGGCGCTAAGCGCCCACACCCCCGCTACCCCCGCCGCGGTTCCAGCGCCCAAACGCAGTGCGGCGCGGCGGGTCAGCTGTGGCATGGCGTGATCATGCCGGGCCGAATACTGTTGCCCACAAAGGCGCGCCGGGTCAGTTATGACACCGTGACCGTCGGCGTGAGCGCTACCGCTGGGGTTGGGCGCCAGGCGACCGCCAGCCGGGGCACGGGTGCCGGCGACGCCCGGGGTTGGTACAAAGTGCAAAATATGTAACACTGTCCCAATGATCGAGGTGTCCCGGCTGGGTGATGACCTGGATGGTTTGCCCTTAGGGCCGCAGTCGCTGGTGTGGCGCTACTTCGGCGACAACCGCATGTTTTTGATCGGGCCGCGGCCGGCGGTGTTGCAGAACATGCTCGCCGAACTCGGCCAAGGCGTGCTCGATCATTCGGTGTTCTTCACCGACACCGCGGCCCGCGTCAAACGCTCCCTGCCCCCGATCTTTATGACCGTGTACGGCTCCGACGACGACCATCCCGGCCGGCAGGTGCGAGACTTTCACCACGAGATCAGGGGCCAGATGCCTGACGGGAAGCGCTACCACGCACTGGATCCCGAGACCTATTACTGGGCCCATGCCACCTTCGTCGAGCAGGTGATCTATTTCGCCGACACCTTCGTCAAGCGGCTCACCCGTGCCGAAAAAGAGCAGATTTACCTGGAGTCCAAGACGTGGTATCGCCGCTATGGTGTCAGCGAGCGACCCATGCCGGCCGACTACGCCGAGTTCGAGCGGTATTGGAACGACATGCTCGATCGAGTCGTGGTCGCGCACCCGACCGCCAAATACGGCGTCGGGTACGTGACCAAAGGCTTTCCGTGCCCCAAGGCGGTGCCGCCGTGGCTATGGCGGGTCGTGGCCATCGTGTTCAACCCGGTCGCGGCGTTCCTGACCACCGGCGGGCTGCCGCCACGGGCCCGAGAGTTGCTGGGCCTGCCGTGGAGCGAGCGACAGGAACGCCGCTATCAGCGCTTCGCCGCGGTGTGCCGGTCGCGTCCGGTCAACTTGCTGTGGGACCATCTTCCGATGAGGTTGCGCTACAACAGGTTTGCCCGTGCCGGTTACACCCGCGGCTGATCCCGCCACCCAAGCGATCCTCGACGCGGCCGTCGTCGAGTTCGAGCGGCACGGGCTGCGGCGGGTCGCCCTCGACGATGTGGCACGCCGCGCCCGGGTGAGCCGGACCACCATCTACCGCCGATTCGCCAACCGTGACGAATTGGTCGCAGCCGTTATCGACCGGGAGAATGCAGCGCTGTTCGCAGGCATCGCCGAGGAACTGAAAACCCGCAGACCCCAATCGAATTACTATGTCGAGGCATTCACATTGTCGATTGTGCGGTTCCGCCAGCATCGGGTGCTGACTCGGATGCTCGCCGACGAACCTGGCCTGATGCTCGAGTTGGCCCGCCAGCACTACGGTGCGGCGGTGCAGCGGATGGCCACCGCGCTGCAGGTGATCTTCCCCGACGGCTTTGCCGAGCGGATCGGCGCACCGGCGGTCGACGAGCTGGCCGACACCATTCTGCGTTACGCGGCAATGGTGCTCCTGCTGCCGAGTCGACAACCCCTCGAGACCGCCGACGAGATCCGCGCATTCGCCGCCCGGCACTTCCTACCCAGCCTGCCCCCGGCCTTGCGCGCCGTGCCGGTCTGAACGCGCACCGATCACTGGGGTGCGGGGACAGGCCGCGCCCGGCCGACGATATGGGCGTGGGCGGGGTAAAAGCGCAGTGGCGCATAGTAAAAGCGGTCTAGTTCGTCGATCTCGAAGCCGGCGGCGCGAATCGCCGCGGCGGTGTCGCGGTTGGGATGGCACCCGCCGCCCAAGCGGGATTGCAACGGCGTTATCGCATCCTGAAGGAGGGCAAACCACGGCTTGTTCGACCGGACGTGTTCGAAAAAGCGAAGCTGCCCGGTCGGTTTCAACACGCGACGGATTTCGCTGAGCGCGGCATGGGTATCGGAGATTGAGCACAGCACCAGCGAGGCCACCGCCGCGTCGAATGCGTCGTCCTCGACCGGCAGCGCGGTGGCATGACCGGCGACCACGGTCACCCGTACCGGGGCGTTCTCGGCGGCCCGTTCGGCCAAGCTCCGCAGGTAGCTTTCCGGTTCAACCGCCACCACCTCGGTGACCTTGCCGGGGTAGTGGCTGAAGTTCATGCCGTTGCCCGCGCCGATCTCGATCACCCGGCCGGTCAAGCCGGCCAGCATCCGGTCCCGGTACTTAGCCGTGCCCCGCCGCTCCGATTCGGCGCTCATCCGCTCGTACATGCGGGCGAACCGCGGGTGTTGAAACTGAGACAGATCCGCCATGCCGCCTCCTCGGTTTCAGGCGCCTGCAAGCCTCAACTAGTGAAGCAGTAGGAATCGCTGGACGCGTCACCGCCCTGCAGTCGCGTCTGGTGCACCCGCAGCCCACCAAACTCGTCGCCGTGCGGGAAGAAGCGACCGTCGGGCACCAGACCGCCGGCAAAGACGTCGGCGTCGAGTTTGGCCATCCACGCGCCGACGCCCCCGGGATAGAACACCTCGTCCCACGCGGCGTAGAGCGAGTTGGTGACGTAGACGCGCCGGCCGTCGCGGCTGATCTCCACCATCTGCGGCCCGCCGCGCAGCGGCATGTCTGGCACGCACGGATGCGGTTGGCGCCGCACGATCCCGCCGAGCCGCACCGACGCCGTCTCCTTCGGGTGGAATGGGTCGCTGACGTCGAATTGCTTGAGTTCACCTGTCGCCCAACAGGATACATACAGCCAACGGTCGTCGACGGAGAGGTCGATGTCGGAGACCAGCGGCGGCACCGCACCGAACGGCGCTAATGCCGGCGGCAGCGCGTCGGGGTCGGCGGGCTCGGCCGGGATCGTGATGACCTTGTCGACCGCCCACTGCTCGCCGTCCTTGTGCCACAGCCACACCGAGGCCGACAGGTCTTCGACGCTGATCACCACGCCGACGAAACCCCAGGTCCGGTCCGGGCGGTGGGCCGGGCGCAGTTCGAGCACCATTTGGTGCTGGTCGCCCAGGTCGATGCGCTGAGTGAGCTTGCGCTCGCTCATGTTCCAAAAGTTCAGGTGATGCCCGAACCTGCGACCGAGCAGATCCTCGGGGTTGAGCCCGTTTTCGAGCATCGACGGGGTCGCCCACTCCGAGGTCACCAGCGTGTCGTGGCGCAGATGCCACCAGACGTCATAGGCGAAGAACTGCGGTCCGCGGTCCACCTCCCACGGCCCGATCACCTCGAACGTGTCGTGGTCTATCAGCGCGACGCCGCCGGGCCCGTCGTTGCCGTCGGCGCCGCCGAGCGCGGACATGAAGATGCCGCCGGGCCCGCAATGCACCGTGTGCGGGCGCGAATAGCCGGCCTTGGCCGCAAGCTCACCGGCGTCGATGGTGTGGGTCAGCGTCGGGTGCAGTGGGTCGGGCTTGGTGTCGAGCACAAAAGTGTGCGACGAGCGAATGCCGGGAACGACGAGATAGCGGCGCTCCAGTCGGTGGTGGCCGGCATGGCCGTCGTGGCACAGTGCGCTCGAACACGCGTTCCACCCGAAGTGGTGCAGTTCGTTGCCCGCCGAAGGAAGTTCGGCCCAGCCGATCACCCCGCCGTAGGACGACGAGTCGGGGTCGGCGTCCACCACCGCGATCGCGTCGTTCTTTTGGCCCGCCGGGTCGAATGCCGCCACATACGCCAACCGCTCGGGCGCGGCCGCGACCGCGGCGCCCGGGCTCCGGTAGAAGGTCGGATCCATTGAAGCCATGAACCTTGCGGTTAGTCGGTTTTGGTGAGCAGCACCGCTTCTTCGAACGGCAACCGCGCGAAAATCGGCCGCCAGACGCCGACGACGTGCTCGGCGGCCACGTCCCGGCTGACCTTTCGCGGGTTGGTGACGCCGAACGTCTTGGCGCTGCGCCGCATCCGTCCGCCGCCCGCCGCATTGAGATTTTTCAGCCAGTCGCGGTCCGGGCCGTAGGTGAGCAAAATGGCCACGCCCGGCTTGCCGTCGACATCGGCATTGAACACGTTCAACGGGGTGCGGTAGGTCTTGCCGGAGCGCCGTCCGACGTGCTCGAGGATCCCGAAGGGCGGTAGCCAGCCGGCCCACAGCCGTTGAATCGGGTTGGTGACGTGCCGGTTGAACCGGGCCAGTCGTTGCGGTAGTTGCATGCCGCTATCAAACTCTTACCTCATGGCCTACCTCAAGCCGCCATCGTTGACCGTCAAGGTGTTCAACCGGATCGCGGTGGCCACCGGCATCGACAACAGCTGGCAGCCCTGACCGTGACCAAGCGCGGCAGCAGAAAGGCACAAACCATTCCCGTCGTCCCGGTCGAGGTCGGCGCCACGAGGTATCTGGTGTCGACGCGCGGGGAGACATTCGGCTATTACACCCCGTAGTGGAGCCCGGCGCGGCGGCTGGGACACTAGTCGTCGTGGGTAGTACTGGCCGGGTGGCCGCCGAAACGGCGAGGTCGGCGATGCTGTTCGACGCCGCGTGTGCGGTCATGCCCGGTGGGGTGAACTCCCCGGTGCGGGCGTTCACCGCGGTGGGTGGCACACCCCGGTTCATCACCCGGGCCAGCGGCTGCTGGCTCACCGACGCCGACGGCAACCGCTACGTCGACCTGGTCTGTTCGTGGGGCCCGATGATCCTGGGCCACGCCCACCCGGCGGTGGTCGACGCGGTACAGAAAACCGCCGCCGACGGGTTGTCGTTCGGCGCGCCGACTCCCGCGGAAACCCAACTGGCCAGCGAAATCATCAGTCGCGTGGCACCGGTGGAGCAGATCCGGATGGTTAACTCCGGCACCGAGGCCACCATGAGCGCGGTCCGCCTGGCCCGCGGCTTCACCGGCCGCGCCAAGGTCGTCAAGTTCGCCGGCTGCTACCACGGCCACGTCGACGCGTTGCTGGCCGACGCCGGCTCCGGGGTTGCGACACTGGGCTTGCCGTCGTCGCCGGGGGTCACCGGCACCGCGGCGGCCGACACAATTGTGTTGCCGTACAACGACTTCGAGGCTGTCCGTGAGGCCTTTGCGCGGTTTGGCGGCGAGATCGCCGCGGTAATTACCGAGGCCAGCCCCGGCAACATGGGTGTCGTGCCGCCCGCGCCGGGCTTCAACGCCATGCTACGGGCCGTTACCGCCGAACACGGTGCGCTGCTGATTCTCGACGAGGTGATGACGGGCTTTCGGGTCAGCCGAAGCGGTTGGTACGGAATCGATCCGGTGCCGGCCGACCTGTTCACGTTCGGCAAGGTGATGAGCGGTGGGCTGCCGGCCGCGGCGTTCGGCGGCCGCGCCGACGTGATGCAACGGCTGGCGCCGCTGGGGCCGGTGTATCAGGCCGGCACGCTGTCCGGTAACCCGGTGGCCACGGCCGCAGGGTTGGCCACACTGCGCGCGGCCGACGACGCGGTGTACGCCGCGCTGGACGCCAACGCCGACCGGCTGGCCGGGCTGCTATCCGAAGCGTTGACCAACGCCGGTGTGCCGCATCAGGTTCAGCGGGCAGGCAATATGCTGTCGGTGTTTTTCGCCGACGCACCGGTGACCGATTTCGCGTCGGCGCGGGCCAGCCAGACCTGGCGGTACCCGCCGTTTTTCCACGCTCTGCTCGACGCCGGTGTGTATCCGCCCTGCAGCGCCTTCGAGACCTGGTTCGTCTCGTCCGCGCTTGACGACGCCGCATTCGACCGGATCGCCGAGGCGCTGCCGGCCGCTGCAGACGCCGCCGCCCGCGCCGCTGAGGAGCCCAAATCCTGATGGCCGAACACACCAAGGTCCACCTGGTCCGCCACGGCGAGGTCTACAACCCCAGCGGCATCCTGTATGGACGGCTGGCCGAATTCCACCTGTCTGACACGGGCAACCGGCAGGCGCAGGCCGTCGCCGACGCGCTGGCCGACCACGACGTCGTCGCGGTGATCGCCTCGCCGTTGGAGCGCGCCCAGGAGACCGCGGCACCCATCGCGGCCCGCCACGACTTGCCGGTCGACACCGACCACGACCTGATCGAATCGACCAATTTCCTTGAAGGAAAGCGTATTTCGCCGGGCGATGGCGCCTGGCGGGATCCGCGGGTGTGGTGGCATTTGCGCAACCCGTTCACCCCGTCGTGGGGCGAGCCCTACAAGCAGATCGCGACCCGGATGACGACGGCGGTGGACAAGGCCCGCGCCCGCGCCGTCGGCCACGAAGCGGTGTGCGTCAGCCACCAACTGCCGATCTGGACGCTGCGGCTGCACCTCACCGGCAGACGGCTCTGGCACGATCCGCGTCGGCGGGAGTGCGCGATCGCCTCGGTCACCACCCTGGTCTATGACGGCGACCGCCTGGTCGACCTGGAGTATTGGCAGCCGGCGGGGTGTTGAGCATGCTGCGGACGGTGATCGCGGCGGCGGTGGCGGCCGGGTTGCTCGCCGGCTGCCACAGCGGTGCCCTGGATGGCGGGACGGTCGCCCAGGGCGGCACCTTCGAATTCGTCGCCCCCGGCGGCAGAACCGACATTTTCTACGACCCGCCCGACCGCCGCGGTCGGCCCGGCCCGGTGACCGGGCCGAACCTGATGGACCCGTCACACACGTTGTCGCTCAACGACTTTCCCGGCAAGGTCGTCGTCATCAACATTTGGGGACAGTGGTGCGGGCCGTGCCGTGCCGAGGTCAGCCAGCTGCAGCGCGTCTATGACGCAACCCGAAGGCAGGGCGTCTGCTTTCTCGGGATCGACGTGCGCGACAACAACCGGCAAGCCGCCCAGGACTTCGTCACAGACCGCGGCGTGACCTATCCGTCGATTTACGACCCGGCGATGCGCACCATGATCGCGTTCGGCGGCAAGTACCCGACGACGGTCATCCCCTCCACCCTGGTGCTGGACCGCCGGCACCGGGTCGCGGCCGTGTTCCTGCGGGAACTGCTCGCCGAGGAGCTGCAGCCCGTGGTGCAGCGGGTGGCGGCCGAGCAGCAGACCCCACCGGGACCGCAATGACCGGGCTCGCTCACCTCGCCGCCGCCGGGCCACTGGTGCCGGCTTTGGCGGTATGCATGCTGGCCGGGTTGGTGTCCTTCGCGTCGCCGTGCGTGGTGCCGCTGGTGCCCGGGTACCTGTCGTATCTGGCCGCCGTGGTCGGCGTCAGCGAGCAACCGGCACCCGGCGCGGCGAAGGCTCCGGCCGCCGCGCGGTGGCGGGTGGCCGGTTCGGCCGCGTTGTTTGTCGCCGGGTTCACCGCGGTGTTTGTGCTCGGCACCGTCGCCGTGCTGGGCATGACCACCGCGCTGATCAGCAACCAGCTCGTGCTCCAGCGGGCCGGGGGAGTACTCACCATCGTGATGGGGCTGGTGTTCGTCGGCTTGATCCCGGCGCTGCAGCGCCAAGCCCGGCTTGCGCCGCGCCAGCTGCCCACCGTGGCGGGCGCACCGCTGCTGGGCGCGGTGTTCGCACTGGGCTGGACCCCGTGCCTCGGCCCGACGCTGACCGGGGTGATCGCGGTCGCGTCGGCCACCCAGGGCGCCAACGTGATTCGCGGCATCGTGCTCATCGTCGCCTACTGCCTGGGACTCGGCGTGCCGTTCGTGTTGCTGGCGTTCGGGTCAGCGGCAGCCGTAGCCGGTCTGGGCTGGCTGCGCCGGCACACACGGGCCATCCAGGTTTTCGGTGGCGTGCTGCTGATCGCGGTCGGCGCCGCGCTGGTCACCGGCGTATGGAACGAGTTCGTCGCGTGGTTGCGCGACGCGTTGGTCTCCGAAGTGAGGTTGCCGGTCTAGTGGCCCCGCGAGCAGACGCAAAATCGCCCAAAACCCTGGGTTTTGAGGCGATTTTGCGTCTGCTCGCACAGGCGCGCAACAGCTGGCGCGCGCTGACGTCGATGGGCACCGCGCTGGTGCTGCTGTGCCTGCTGGCCCTGGGCGCGATCCCCGGTGCGCTGTTGCCGCAGCGAAAGCTCAACGCCGGCAAGGTCGCCGAGTATCTGGCCGCGCATCCGCTGCTGGGGCCGTGGCTGGATCGACTGCAGATGTTCGACGTCTTCGGCAGCTTCTGGTTCACCGCCATCTACGTGCTGTTGTTCGTGTCACTGGTGGGCTGCCTGACGCCACGGACCATCGAGCACCTCCGCAGCTTGCGGGCCACCCCGGTGCCCGCACCCCGCAACCTGGCCCGGCTGCCCAAGCACGCCGCCGCCACCCTCACTGCCGAACCCGACGACGTGGCCGAGGCGATGGCCGCCCGGCTGCCCGGCTGGCGCAAGGTCATCCGCCAATCAGGAAGGGCCGCAGAGGTTTCCGCGGAGAAGGGCTATCTGCGCGAATTCGGCAACATCGTATTCCACTTCGCGCTGCTGGGCCTGCTGGTCGCGGTGGCCGTCGGCAAGCTGTTCGGCTACGAGGGCAACGTGATTGTCATCGCCGACGGCGGCCCGGGCTTTTGCTCGGCATCCCCGGCGGCGTTCGACACCTTCCGCGCCGGCAACCGCGTCGACGGCACCTCACTGCGTCCGATCTGCGTCCGCGTCAACGATTTTCACGCCCACTACCTGCCGTCGGGACAGGCGACCTCGTTCGCGGCCGACATCGACTACCAAACCGGCCGCGACCTGACCACAAATAGTTGGCGGCCCTACCGGCTGCGGGTCAACCACCCGCTGCGGTTGGGCGGCGACCGGCTGTACCTGCAAGGCCACGGCTATGCGCCCACCTTCACCGTGACGTTCCCGGACGGTCAGACCCGCACCTCGACCGTGCAGTGGCGGCCGGACAACCCGGCGACGCTGCTGTCGTCGGGCGTGGCCCGCATTGACCCGCCGGCCGGCTCCTACCCCGACCCCGGCGAGCGCCGCACCCATCAGATCGCGATCCAGGGGCTGCTGGCGCCCACCGCACAGCTCGACGGCACCCTGTTGTCGTCGAGCTTTCCGGCGCTCATCGCGCCCGCTGTGGCCGTCGACATCTATCGCGGCGACACCGGCCTCGACACCGGCCGGCCGCAGTCGCTGTACAGCCTGGATCCCCGGCTCATCGACCAGCACCGGCTCACCAAGGTGAAACGGGTGAACCTGCTCGCCGGCCAGCAAGTCGACATCGACCACGGCACCGTCGTCCGCTTCGACGGCGCGGTGCCGTTCGTCAACCTGCAGGTCTCCCACGACCCGGGGCAGGTCTGGGTGCTGGTGTTCGCCGCCGCGATGATGGCCGGGCTGCTGGTGTCGCTGCTGGTGCGCCGGCGCCGGGTATGGATCCGGGTCACCCCCGCGGGCCCCGGTACCGTCAACGTCGAGGTCGGCGGTTTGGCCCGCACCGACAACGCCGGATGGGGTGACGAATTCGAGCGGTTGACCTCCCGGCTGCTGGCCGGATTCGGCAATCACCCGGCCCATGAGCCGGTCGGCGCCTCCGAAAGGGGCTCCAGATGAACACCCTGCATGTCGACGTGGAACTGGCCCGCTACTCCGACTGGGCATTCACCTCGGCGGTGGTCGCGCTGGTGGTGGCGCTGCTGCTGCTGGCGGTCGAACTCGCCTACACCCGCACCCGCACCGCCGGGCAGCTGGTAACGGCCGGCGCGGTGACCGGTGACAGCGCCGCCCCCGGCGTTATCGACGCGGCGCCGCGTCGCCCCGTCGACGAACGCATCGGGCGGGGCGGTCTGGCGGTCGCCTACGTCGGCATCGCGCTGTTGCTGGCCTGCATCGTGCTGCGCGGGTTGGCGACGCTGCGGGCGCCCTGGGGCAACATGTACGAGTTCATCAACCTGACCTGTCTGTGCGCGCTGGCCGCGGGCGCTGTAGTGTTGCGCCGCTCGGCGCATCGCCCGCTGTGGGTGTTCTTGCTGGTGCCGGTGCTGATCCTGCTCACCGTGTCCGGGCGCTGGCTTTATGCCAACGCCGCTCCGGTGATGCCGGCGCTGCAGTCCTACTGGCTGCCGATCCATGTGTCGGTGGTCAGCCTCGGCTCCGGGGTTTTCCTGGTCGCCGGCGTGGCCAGCATTCTGTTCCTGCTCAAGACGTCGCGGCTCAGCGACGCCAATGCCCCGGGCATGTTGGCACGCATCGTGCGGCGGTTACCCGACGCACAAATCCTGGACCGCATCGCCTACCGCACCACGATCTTCGCCTTCCCCGTGTTTGGCTTCGGCGTGATCTTCGGCGCGATCTGGGCCGAGCAAGCATGGGGCCGCTACTGGGGCTGGGACCCCAAGGAGACGGTGTCGTTTGTCGCGTGGATGGTCTACGCGGCCTACCTGCACGCCAGGTCGACGGCCGGATGGCGTGACCGGAAGGCGGCGTGGATCAACGCCGTCGGGTTCGTGGCCATGGTGTTCAACCTCTTCTTCGTTAACCTGGTCACGGTAGGTTTGCACTCGTACGCAGGTGTGGGCTGACCACACGTCGGGGGGCATCAACCGGGCGCTGCGATATGTTCGTCACAGGCGACCCGAGCACTGCAACGAGGGGAAAGTCACGTGTCTGACCATCCACCGCAGGACGCTGGGTCCTCCGGTCGCCGCGAAGATCAGCCGACGACGCAGCTGCCACCACAGCGGCATCCGGGCCAGCCGGACCAGGGGACCAGCGACGCGGAGACGAAGGCCTTTGCCGGATTCCGCACCCAGCGCCGGTTCAGCGAGGCGCAGACGCGCGGCGTACCACCTCCGCAAACGGTCGCCGAGCCACGGGCCTGGGCGGCCGCCACCCCGGCCACGGGTATTCCGCATCCGCCGGAGCCGACCGCCTACGGCTATTACGGCGGCGCACCCGACCCGTCGACGTCGATCGATACCCAGTACCGCCCGGCGTCCACACCCCCGTCCCCCTATCCGGAGCTGTCCACCAGCACCCTGTTGCGGCAGGTCAAGCCGCCGCCCTCGGAGGGTTGGCGGCGGTGGCTCTACATCCTGTCGGGGCACTTGATCAACGTCGGGGAAAGCCCGCGGGTGACCCGCTACAACGACCTCGTGGTCCAGGCCAACAGGCCCTTGCGCGGTTGCTATCGGATCGCGGTGGTGTCGCTGAAGGGCGGGGTGGGAAAGACCACCATCACCGCCTGCCTGGGCGCGACGTTCGCCTCGATTCGTGGCGACCGCGTGGTGGCCGTCGACGCCAACCCCGACCGCGGCACGCTGAGCCAGAAAGTGCCGTTGGAAACACCGGCCACGGTGCGGCATTTGCTGCGTGACGCCCGGGGCATCGAGCGCTACAGCGACGTGCGCAGCTACACCAATCAAGGCCCCAGCCGGCTGGAAGTGCTGGCGTCAGAAACCGATCCGGCGGTCTCGGAAGCGTTCAGCGCCGAGGACTATGCCCGCACCCTGGAAATACTCGAGCGCTTTTACGGCATCGTGCTCACCGACTGCGGCACCGGGCTTCTGCACTCGGCGATGTCGGGGGTGCTGGCCAAGGCCGACACGTTGATCGTGGTCAGCTCCGGATCGATCGACGGGGCGCGAAGCGCCTCCGCGACGCTGGACTGGTTGGACGCCCACGGCCACGAGAACCTGGTGCGCGGGTCGATCGCGGTGATCAACGCGGTGCGGCCGCGCTCGGGCAAGGTCGACATGCAGAAGGTGGTCGATCATTTCTCGCGGCGGTGCCGCGCGGTGCGGTTGATACCGTTCGACCCCCATCTCGAGGAGGGCGCCGAGATCAGCCTGGAGCGGTTGAAGCGGGAAACCCGCGAGGCACTAATCGAACTGGCCGCGATTGTCGCCGACGGGTTCCCCAGTGACCAGCGGCGGCCCGCTGCGCACTTCATCTAGCCGACGCCGGCGGCGCTCGTCACCGCGGGTTGTTGTCGCCGTGGCTCAACCGCCACAGGAACTCTGGATCGTCGTCGGGTCCGATGACGCGCGTCTTCGGCCGGTTGGCCTGCGACCGGGCGGCGCGCCAGCCGAGGTAAATCAGCGTCCCCAGGACCAAGACGAGGAGCAGGTAGAGCATCAGCACCTCCTTGGTCCGAATATACCTGCGCCGTAGGCTCGGATCGTGGTAGACGGACCCACCTCGACCCGCCGTGTGGTCGTTGATGTGCTACTCTACGCGGCGGCCCGGATGGCGTTAGTCGTCGCGCTCAGCGTGCTGATCGTTTGCGCGGCGCGGCTGGTCGGAGTGCAGGAATTCCCGCTTGTCGTCGCGGTCTTGTTCGCCCTGGTTCTCGGAATGCCTTTGGGTATCTGGATTTTCGGTCCGCTGCGCCGCCGCGCCACCGCCGGGTTGGCGACGGTCGGCGAGCGTCGGCGGAAAGACCGCGAACAACTGCGGGCCCGGCTGCGCGGCGACGTGCCACCGGAATGACGGGGCCGTCAACGGCCGCTTGACGCGGTCGAGTTCCGTCGACTCTGTGACTATGGCGACTACCCGCCGCGTGAACCGCGCGGCCAGCGCAGCCTCGATGCTGTGAGCGCAGTCTCGACATCAACCACGCCCACGATCCCTCGCTATCTTGGCTGCCGTGAGCGACGCACGTGACCTGTATCGCCGATGGATCTACGAGCTGTGGTCCGGCAAGCCGGTTGCCGGCGAAATTGTCGCTGACAACTTCGTCGGGCACTGGCCGAATCGCGAGGTGCATGGTCCGGCCGAACTGCAGTCGATCATCGACGAAACCCGCACCGTGTTCGATGAGCTGACCTTCGACATCGAGGTCGGGCCGCTGGTCGACGGCGAACTGGTGGCGGCACGGTGGAGCGGTCGCGGCACCAGCGGCGGCACCGTCACGCCATTCTCCGGCAACGACATCCTGCGCGTGGCCGACGGGCGATTCGTCGAGTACTGGACCGGCACCTCAGCCGGCTAACCGCAATGCCAACGCCACGGCGATCGACCACACCAGCATCGCCAGGCCGGTGTCGCGCAGCACCGCGATCAGCTCATGCCCGCTGCGCCCGCCGCGCACCGGCCGCAGCGCCCGCACCGCGGGCGGCACGGCGGCGAATCCTGCAGCACACCAGGGCGTCGCAAGCATCAACACCACCGTCAACCCGCCGGCGCCCGCCAGCAACCCCTGGTACAGCACCCGCGTTCGGGCATCGCCGAGGCGCACCGCGAGCGTGTGCTTGCCCGACCGCGCGTCGGTGGGGATGTCGCGCAGGTTGTTGGCCACCAACACCGCCGACGAGAACGCACCCGCGGTGACCGCCAGCACCGCGCCTACCCAGTCGATGCGCAACGCCTGGGTGTACTGGGTGCCCAGCACGGCGACCAGACCAAAGAACACGAACACCGCAGCCTCGCCAAACCCCGCGTAGCCGTAAGGTTTTGAACCCCCGGTGTACAGCCACGCGCCGGCGATGCACAACGCACCCACGACAATCAACCATGGCGCGCTGGTCAGTGCGAGCACCAGGCCGGCCGCCGCGCCGACGCTCAAACTCATTACGGCCACCGCCAACACCGAGCGCGGCGCCGCCAACCGTGAGCCCACCAGCCGAACCGGGCCGGCCCGCTCGTCGTCGGTGCCGCGAATGCCGTCGGAGTAGTCGTTGGCGAAGTTGACGCCGACGACCATCGCCACCGCGACGGCCAACGCCAGCAGCGCCTTCCACCACACGACCGCGTGCAGCCAGGCCGCAGCGCCAGTGCCGGCGACCACCGGCGCGACGGCGTTGGGCAACGTGCGCGGCCGCGCACCCGCGACCCATTGCCTGACGGTGGCCACGGCCCGATCCTTCCACGGCACAATGAGCGGATGCTGGCAGTGATCGGCGGCAGCGGCTTCTACACCTTCTTCGGAGCCGACGCGCGCACCATCAACCTGGACACCCCGTACGGCGCGCCCAGCGCTCCGGTCACCGTGGGCACCGTCGGCCAGCACGACGTCGCCTTTCTGCCGCGGCACGGCGCACGCCACGAATACTCGGCACACACCGTGCCGTATCGGGCCAACATGTGGGCGCTGCGCGCGCTGGGGGTACGACGGGTGTTTGCGCCGTGCGCGGTCGGCAGCCTGACCGCTAAGCTCGGGCCGGGCACGGTGGTGGTGCCCGACCAGCTGCTCGACCGTACCCACGGGCGCGCCGACACGTACTTCGAGTCCGGCGGTGTGCACGCCAGCTTCGCCGACCCGTACTGCCCCACTTTGCGGGCCGCCGTCACCAGCATCCCCGGGGTGGTCGACGGCGGCACCATGGTGGTAGTCCAAGGCCCGCGGTTTTCCACCCGCGCGGAAAGCCAATGGTATGCCGCGGCAGGCTGCACGCTGATCAACATGACCGGTTATCCCGAGGCGGTGCTGGCTCGCGAACTCGAAATGTGTTATGCGGCCATTGCTTTGGTGACCGACTTGGACGCCGGTATCGATGTCGGCACCGGCGTCAAAGCCGACGAGGTGTTCGCCGAATTCGAAAGGTACATCGAGCCGTTCAAAAAGCTGGTGCACGAGGCGATCGGCCGGGTAGCCGCCGACCACACCTGCACGCAGTGCTTGTCGCACACCGGCGCCCAGCTGCCGTTCGACTCGCCGTGAGAGTGCTGCTGACCGGCGCCGCCGGTTTCATCGGGGCCCGCGTGCATGCAGCGCTGCAGGCGGCGGGCCATGATGTGATCGCCGTCGATGCGATGCTGCCCGCCGCGCACGGGCCCGGTGCAGCTGTTCCACCGGGCTGTCGGCGCGTCGACATCCGCGACGCCGAGGCGTTGGCCCCGCTGCTGGCCGGCGTCGATGTGGTGTGTCATCAGGCCGCGGTGGTCGGCGCGGGTGTCGACGCCGCGGACGCGCCGGCATACGGCAGCCACAACGACTTCGCCACCGCGGTGTTGCTGGCCCAGATGTTCGCTGCCGGGGTGCGGCGCCTGGTGCTGGCGTCGTCGATGGTGGTCTATGGGCAGGGCCGCTACGACTGCCCGCAACACGGGTCGGTGGACCCGCCGCCGCGGCGCCGGCGGGATCTCGATGCGGGGGTGTTCGAGCACCGCTGCCCGCTGTGCGGGCTTGCCGTGAGGTGGCGGCTGGTCGACGAGGATGCGCCATTGCGGCCCCGCAGCTTGTATGCGGCCAGCAAGACCGCCCAGGAGCATTACGCGCTTGCCTGGGCGGAGTCGACGGGCGGCTCGGTGATGGCGTTGCGTTACCACAACGTCTACGGTCCCGGCATGCCGCGCGACACCCCGTATTCTGGCGTGGCGGCGATCTTTCGGTCCGCGCTCGAAAAGGGCCAATCGCCACCGGTTTTCGAAGACGGTGGTCAAATGCGCGACTTCGTCCATGTCGACGATGTCGCTGCCGCCAATGTCGCGGCGGTGGCCGCCGAGCGCGGCGGCTTCACCGCAGCCAACGTCTGCTCCGGGGAGCCGATTTCGATCCTGGAGGTCGCCACAGCGTTGTGCGAGGCGCGCGGCGGCCCCGTGTCGCCGGTCATTACCGGCCGATACCGCAGCGGCGACGTGCGGCACATCGTCGCCGACCCCGCGCGCGCCGCCGAGTTGCTGGGATTTCGGGCGGCGGTCGGCCCGCGAGACGGGCTGCGTGAATTCGCGTTCGCACCGCTGCGCGGCTAGCTGGCGGGCGTCGGTAGGCTGTGCCGATGCAAGGCCGTGTTCGGTTGACGCCGCTCGGGGCGGTATTGCGAGGCGCGTTGGCCGGTGCCGTGGGCACACTGGCGATGGACCTGCTGTGGTACCGGCGCTACAAGCGGCAAGGCGGCGACAGCGGGTTTGTCGCGTGGGAAACATCGGCTGGGCTGGCCAACTGGGAGGACGCGCCAGCACCGGCCCAGGTCGGCAAGCGGCTGGTTGAGGGTGTCTTCGACCGCGACCTGCCGCCGACGCGAGCGCGTCTGGTCAACAATGTCGTTCACTGGGCCACGGGGGTGGGATGGGGTGCGCTCTTCGGCCTGATTAGTGGATCGGTCAGTCGGCGTCCCCTTTGGCGCGGACCGGGCTTTGGTGCGGGTGTTTGGCTGCAGTCCTACGCCGTCCTGGCGCCGGCGAAGCTGTACGAACCGATATGGTGTTATGAGCTCAAGACATTGGCGAAGGACCTCAGCGCACACCTCGTGTACGGCTCGGCCACCGACATCGCATTCCGGTTGGTCGCGACCCTGTAGTCACGCTTGGTGACGGCCACCCTCACGCGGGTCACTTTGTGTCCGATAGATCTTGGGCTTTGCGGCGCTCGTGTGCCGCGTGTCGTCGCTCGGGGGACGATGGATTCGCGGCGACGACGGCGGCTCCGCACGGCCACCCGTCGCCAACCGCGTCGTCTGCGGGTCCCCGGCTGCCAACCGCGTCGTCTGTGGGTCTGGAGATGGCTGAGCAGCGCGAATTGGGCTGGTGGTCTTCGCAGTTGGACGTGAGCGGCCGGTGACGACGGCGATTGCGAGGATGCAGACGGCTAGCCCGCAGAGCACAACGTCGAAGGTGCTGGTGATCTGCTGGGCCAGATTGTTCCCGTAGACCGCATTCGACGCCGGTGACGGGCCGGCGAAGCGGGGCGCAAATGCGATGCCCACCATGATGCGAGCAATAGTGAGCACCAACAGGACTGCACATGCTGAAGTGATCACCACCGCGGGCAGAGCACGATTGAGCAGGTTGATGTGAAGCCAAATGGCCAGTACAGCGGTGACAAGGTCGAACGCGGCCATCGCTGCGCTGTCGTAGGGCGAATACGGCAGACTCAAAGTCACCGAAACGATGAGGTCGGTGACGCGCATCACCACCGAACCGACACACCATACCACTATGAGCAGCAGGCTTTTTCGCGCAGCGGCTCGCCAAATATCGGCCTGCTGGACCGTCATGGTCGTCATTAGGATCAGCGGCGCGAAAATCGCTGCTGCCGCGGTCCAGGCCAGATAGCCCTCGAACCCGACACCTGCCGTCGACGTGTTCTGGGCGATGCCGTGGAATCCGTCGATCTCACGCCCCATGGGCAGAATCCACACGATCAGTCCAGCAAGCAGAGCCGACGCCCCGAGTGCAATGATCGCGAGCCGAGATACCCGGCTGCGCCGAAGGATCCATCGCGACGCCACGACGACTGCCACCAACGCCACGATGCCGTAGATCAGCGCAGTTACGATGATCGCCACATTCTGCTTGCCGAACCCAGACCCCGTCGAGCCTGGCAGGGCACTTTTCACCCGCCAGAACAGGTTGAACGAAAAGCTCAGCGCGGCAAGGGTGATCGAGCCATAGCCCACGACGCGGGCAGACTGCAGCCAGCCTCGGAACCTGCCGTCGTCGGCGGCGGCGCTAGTGATCACTGGCTGCGCGCTCAACAACGAGCCGGCGATGCCCAGCCATGCGCCCGGACCCACACCGCCCGGCACATTGGCGCTGCCGCCGTATCGGACGGTCTGCACCACGTCGAACACCACGACGCCGAACACCAGCAGCCCGTACGGCGCGTTGAGTCCTGCCCGCAGCCGACCAATCAGGACCGAGTCGAAGCGGGGGCTGATCAGTCTCCGGGGCCCCGCATAGGTTGCGGCGATCGACCCCAGTGAAAGGGCGGTGGCAGCGAGCAGCAATGCGAATACGCCACCGCGGCCGCCGGGGATGCCGCCGCCGAAGTACAGGTTCCACGGGAAGAACGGTGCGACAAGCAGCAGCACAGCCGCGGCCACGTCGCGGCCGATGTTCCATCGTCGTGCCGACTCGGGGGTCACGACGGACCGCGAGAGCGGTGGCGACAATTTCTGCGTGGAAATCGGTTGGGTGGCGGCGAACTGGCTGGAGGGGTGGCGCGGTTCCTGCGATGGATCCGTGGTTTGGGCGCGGGCAATGCGTGGTCGGGCGCTGGACCGACCGGTAGGCGTGTCCCCACGGCTTTCGCTCACCATGCTCCCCCTGAATGGTTTTGGCAACCGGTTGTGGGCACAGTTAACACCTCCCGGGCACTGTTGCGCTGCTGGTCTGCGAAACATACCGCTCGTCTGGAAGACCCGCGGCAGCGCCTATGGGCCGGTCCGACCTGCGTAAGAGCAAAGTTGTCCAACGCCGGATGCCGCCAGAGTCATCGCGGTGTAATGATGATGAGACATTGTCGCAGCCAGCCGGTGATTTCCATGCCAGCGATCCGCGGTGGACGTGCCGATGCGATGCGCAGTTTCAGAGAGGAGAACCGCGATGGACGTAGCGTTGGGCGTCGCGGTCACAGGTCCGGCCGCGCGTTTGGCGCTCGTCGGGTCGGGCGACGGTGGCGACGTGGTGATCGATCAGTCCGTTGTCGACCTTGCCGCGGACCCGATCGGGAGGCTGTCGGAAACGGTCGTCGGCACGCACCGGCTGCTCGCCGATGAAGGCCATCGGCTCGTCGGTACCCGGCTGTGCTGGGCGGATCAGCGTCAAGCCGGTCAGCTGCGTAAGGTGCTAGACGACTCGGGTGTCCACAATGTGTCGTTGCTATCCGAGCCGGAGGCAGTAACGGCGTTGGTGCGCAATCTTTCTCGCGGCACCGGGCAACATGGTGTGCTTCTGATCGATGACGACACGGCGATGCTGTCTGTTGTCGGCGGCGACGACGCGACGATGACGGCTTTGGGCGCCGAGCCGCTGCGCGGCTCGGACGGTGTCACTGCGGCCGGGAGGTTGTTGGGCCGGCTGCGCGAGCAGTCAGGAGCGGCCGAAGACATCTACCTGATCGGCAGATCCGCGGATGTTTCGGCGGTGGCGGACGAACTTCGCGCCACCTCAGCTTTGCCGGTAGCGGTGCCGGACGATCCGGAATTCGCGATTGCCCGAGGCGCGGCGCTGGCCGCGGCGTCGGTGGCGATGACGCAGACGGCGATGCCGGTCCAGGACGCGACGATGGCGGCGATGCCGGTCCAGGACGCGACGATGGCGGCGATGCCATCCCAGGACGCGACGATGGCGGCGATGCCATCCCAGGACGCGACGATGGCGGCGATGCCATCCCAGGACGCGACGATGATCGAGCCGTCGGAGGATCTCACAGGCTCGGGCGCTCAGCTTGCCTACTCGATGGCGGACGACGATTCCGAGTTGCTGCCGATGGAATACGCCGGTGACGAGGATGAGGCCGAGGCGGCGCCACCGCAGGTGGGCCGGGCGTTGCTTGTGGGCAGCACCGTCGGCGGCATCGTGGTTGCCGGGTGCGCCGCGTTGGCCGTCGCGGTAACAGTGGGAATTCGACCGACCGCGGCGAGTCAGCCACAGCAGCCGGTTCGACAGCAGCAGAAGCCTGTTCCGGGGAACTTCATGCCGGTGTTGCCGCCGCCTGGTGCGGCCGCTTCACCGCCCCCGCAAGCGCCCCAGCTGCCGTCGGGTTCGGATGGTGGTGCTCCGCAGGGTGTCACCGGCCCCGGGACTCAACAACTGCCTGGCGGAGCCCCGGCTGGTCCTCCGATTGAGCAACCACCGCCGGTGGCCCCTGCGCCGCCTCCGCCGACTTACAACCCAGTCCCTATTCCGATTCCGATCCCCATCCCGATCAACCCGCCGCCCAGTAGCACGACTGGCGGCACGACCGCCGGTACCACCGGGGGCACGACCGGTGGCACGACGGGTGGCGGCACTACTGCGGGTACGACCGGTGGCACGACGACCGGTGGCACGACGGGTGGCGGCACCACGGGTGGCACGACGGGTGGCGGCACGACGGGTGGCGGCACTACTGCGGGTACGACCGGTGGCACGACTGGCGGCACGACCGCCGGTACCACCGGGGGCACGACCGGTGGCACGACGGGTGGCGGCACGACGGGTGGCGGCACGACTGCGGGTACGACCGGTGGCACAACCGGTGGCACGACTGGTGGCGGCACCACGGGTGGCACGACGGGTGGCGGCACGACTGCGGGTACGACCGGTGGCACGACCGGTGGCGGCACGACGGGTGGCGGCACCACGGCTGGCACGACGGGTGGCGGCACCACGGCTGGCACGACTGGTGGCGGCACGACAGGTGGCGGCACGACGGGTGGCGGCACCACGGGCGGTGGCACGACCGGCGGTTGGCACCACCACTAATCGCGGCAAACCAGCGTCGGCGCCCAGCGGCCGGAACGGCTATCGACCCGAGAACTGTTGTTCACCAAAGTCTTTCGATGATTACATCGGGTCAGCAGAGCCGCGCTCGCGACAACTCTTTGCCGCCGCGTCGTTTTTGCGGTCGCTGACCGATTGGCGACTGCTTCGTGGTCGGCGAGTCAGCATTGTCGCCGTTTTCGTCACGGCGTCTTTGGTATTGCGGGGAAGGCACTGCACGGTGTTGGGCGGCACAAATGCGAGATAAAGGACGAACATCGCCAGTGTGAAAAAGCCAACGGCGATGGTGATCATGATCAACGTGTGCATGAGCACACCCGCGGCCAGAACCCATGGCCGCAATCGGTGGTTCCACACCAAAATCGCCAGGGACAGCTCGACGCCGAGCGAACCCCAGGTGGCGATGTTCATCAGCAGCGGGCTCTCGGTGAGCCAGTCCGGGGCCCGAACCAGCAGCATGTCTTGCAGGCGCAGGGCGTAGGACACCGCAGTGCCTTGTGGCCACGCGCTGCCGTTGATCTTGCTCAGCACGGACGCGAGATAGATCAGTGACAGCTGTAATTGCATTAATCGCAGCGGCCACTGTGGGCGTCGCTGCGCTGACCAGAACGTCGCGCCGGCGCGTTGCTGGTCGAGCGACAACGCCGCACCACACGGCGACAGCGCAAGGAACAACGCCTCAAGGCGGACAACGATATCGCCGGAATTCCACACCCACGGGTTGCGGTGTTCGAACGACACGATGAGCACGAACACCACCAGCGCGGCCAGCCGGCTGTGCCAACCGATCGTCACCAAGACCGACGAAACGAGCAGCACCGCCCACCCGAGAAACAGCGCACGGTCACTGGTCCAGAGTGCGAAAACCCCCCCATTGAAAACCTTCCCCCCGGCGGCTCCACCCCGCGTGGGCCAAATAGCTCATACAGATCGGGACGCAAAGAGACCGTCCAGCCGATCGCCACCGCACCGAACGCCATCCTGACCAGACCCAAGGTGTAGGCAGGCTGTGTCTGGAACCAAAACGCCCGCCAGCTTTTCACCGCGGCCGCCCATGGCCGCTGACGGCTCCCCGGCCCGGTCATCGCTCGGCGGCCAACATTTCGTCGTAGATGATTTCCTTACCGCCAGTGCGGGGACCATTTGTGCCCGGCGCTGGCAGCGATTCGGTACGCAAAATTATCTGCACTCGGCTAGCATGTTCGCCGCGACCGGTGAATCGACGAACAACCCAATGCGCCAAACCAACTCGGCTGGCCGGCTGGTGCACGAGGTTCTCTTTGAGCTTCTGCCACCGATACCAGGCGAACGCTCCCAGCACGCGGTCACCGCGCGGATTGGTCCATACCCGCTGGGACCCATCGGCCATGGTGACACTCACCTCGACGAATTCCAGGCGCTCCAGCGGGTCGGGGGCATACATCCGCCAGTTTTGCTCCAGACCAGTCGCCGATGCGACCGGCTCCAGCACCGGCACCAGCCGCCGCTTGAGCTCAGCATCGGGAAGGCTCCACACCACGCCGGTGATGAGCACCACCACGACCACACAGCTAAGCACCGCCTCGCCGACGCGGGAGCGCTCGAACCGCTGCCCAATCGCCGACCACCTCTTGACGCTCAGTACAAGCTCCTTCGTCTCGCCGTACGGGTGGGGGCTGGCATGCGAAATTCCCCACGCTGAAACAGCATTCGCATATCCATCCAGCCCGCGCGGTGCAGCGCACTCAACATGGCGGAAGTCGGCTCGGCCGCGGCTTCCAAAGGCATTGGGAATGCTAGTCGGAATCGCACGGCATCCCCCGCGTATCGCGCCAACTGTTCAAAACTTCCTCGATGCGGCCGTATACGTGACGCCGAGCGGTTTCTCGGTCGGTGCCCGACATCAACCGTTCGTCGTAATCGGTATACGAGGTGCCACACTGAGGCCGCAGCGGCGGGCCGTACAGCATCGGGATCCAGCCGCTGTTCGCCGAGCGCTGTCTCGGCTATTCGCCGGACCCGCTGCTGCACACCTTTACTTGCCATCGGCCGGTCGATCGTAGCCGCCGTCTGTCTGTCCTGCGGGCCGGCGACCATTGACGGCGAGCTTCTGCTCCCCGCGGGCGTGAAACTGCCGATTGCCCGAGTGTGCTGCCCTACTGTCGAAGGGCATGTCCGACAGTGCAGTCACGGTGGTGCTGCCCTGCCTCAACGAGGCGGAGTCGCTGCCCGCGGTGCTGGCGGCCATTCCGCAGGGCTATCAGGTGCTGGTGGTGGACAACAACAGCACCGATGACACCGCCGACGTGGCCCGCCGCCACGGGGCCAGGGTGGTGACCGAGCCGCGGCCCGGGTACGGCTCGGCGGTGCACGCCGGGGTGGTGGCGGCCAGGACGGCAATCGTCGCGGTGATCGACGCCGACGGTTCGCTGGATCCGGGTGACCTGCCCCGGCTGGTGGCAGAGGTCGAGGCCGGCGCCGACCTGGCCATCGGGCGACGACGACCCGTGCCCGGCCTGCGCTGGCCGTGGGTCGCCCGGCTGGGCACGAGGGTGATGAGCTGGCGGTTGCGCACCCGCCACGGTTTGCCGGTGCACGACATCGCGCCGATGCGGGTCGCCCGGCGCGACGCGTTGCTGAAGCTGGGCGTCGAAGACCGCCGGTCGGGTTATCCGCTCGAGTTGCTGGTGCGTGCGGCGTCGGCTGGATGGCGTGTGGTCGAACGTGACGTCGTCTACGGCCCCCGCATCGCCGGTGAGTCCAAGGTCAGCGGCTCGTTGCGCGGCAGTGTCGTCGCGATCCTGGACTTCTGGAAGGCGATCTCGTGACCGTCGTGCCGGTGACCGTGCTGGTGGTGGCCAAGGCGCCGGTGCCCGGCCGGGCCAAGACCCGGCTGGCGGCGACCGTGGGGGACCGGGTCGCCGCCGAAATCGCGGCGGCAGCGCTGCTGGATACCCTCGACGCCGTCGCTGCCGCACCGGTTGCCGCGCGGGTGCTGGCACTCGCCGGCGAGCTCGACCACGCCGCCCACGCCACCGAGATCCGGCATCGGATCGACTCTTTCACGGTGATTGCCCAGCGCGGCGACAGCTTCGCTGACCGGCTCGCCAACGCCCACGTCGACGCGGCGGACGGCTATCCGGTGCTGCAAATCGGGATGGACACCCCCCAGGTGACGGGTGAGCTACTGGCGGGGTGCGGGCGATGCCTGTGCGAGACACCGGCGGTGCTCGGATTGGCTCGCGACGGCGGCTGGTGGGTGCTTGGTGTGCGCACACCGGCAATGGCCGGCTGCCTGCGCGGGGTGCCGATGTCGCGAGCCGACACCGGTTTGCTTACCTTGGACGCTCTGCGCCGCAATGGTATTGGCGTCACCCTCGTCCAGCCACTGGCCGACTTCGACATCGTCGACGATGTCGCTGCTGTCCGCGATGCTTGCGAACCGGTCAGTCGCTTCAGTCAAGCCACCCGCGCGGCAGGGCTCTGACGACCAGTCACCAATTCGTGAAGATGATGCTATTCAGCACCAGCGCCCCGAATACGTTCAGCGCCAACCATAAACGATGCGAGCGCGGTGGCAGCAGTGCTGGCGCCGCAGTTAGCCACACCGTGAAAGGCAGCCAAATCCGTTCAGTCTCAGCCTTACTCAGCATGCTTAAGTCGGCGCACACAATAGCTGCCAGCATGGCCAGCAACAGCAGGTGCAAACCTGAGCGCTGCCGGATGGCGTCGCGATCGAACAGTCGGCCGAGGCCTGCGACGCTGCCCAACCCGATCGCACACACCACCTCGGCCAGATTGGCCCAGCTCCAGTACTGGAATGGCCGGTCGTGAGCGATACCCTGCCAATAACGTTGCTGTACAAGGGTATAGCCATCGAACCACCAGAAACCTAAGCCCGCGAACACCGTCACCACCCCCACGGCGGCCAGAACGACCGGGGTCAGCGCACGCACCGAGCGGCGCCAATCGTCGGCGCAAACCAGCACCGCTAGCGCCGGGAGCGCCATCAACGCCAACCCGTAATTGAGGAACAGTGCCCAGCCGAGCAGCAGCCCAGCTCCGGCGGCGACCAGGCCCGGAAACCGAACCGAACCGCGTACCGCCAACGCCAGCAACGCGATAGCCCACGCGGCGACTCCGGCGAAGTACCCATCGGCGGACACCGCTATCCAGATGGCCGTCGGCGCCACCGTGACGAACGGCGCGGCCAACCGCGCAGTGGGCTCGTCGGCCGCTGCTCGTATCGCGGTCAGCACCGCGGCCGCCGCGCTCGAACCGACCAGCAGACAGAGCAGCCCTGCCCAGGCACCGCCGCCCAAGCCGAGGCGGTCTAGCCACACGAACGTCAGCAGCGCGCCGGGCGGATGCCCGGACACGTGCGTGATCCAAGAGTTCGGCTGGAAGTCGAGGATTCGGCTGGCAAAGGTGCGCAGCGCCTCGGGGATGTCCGTGATGCTCGGCACCTGTTGCAGGTATTCGTTTTTGTCGGTCAACCGGGCGGTGAAGCCGCGCTGCCAGCCGTCGATCATCGCGAGCGCAAATGCCCACGCGCAGGCCGTCGCCCAGGCCACCAGCGGCAACGCCCGCCACCGCAGGCGCTGCGCCACCCCCGGACCGTAGCTGACGACGGCTAGCGCGACGAGTACCGCCGGGACGGAACCCCAGCCGATGTGCGGTTCCCACCAGCCGGAGATCGGTGTCGCAGCGGCGTGGGTGGCGAAGCGGTCCGGCGGCATGTGACGCAACGGGACGACCCCGCAATGCGCACGTGGCAGCACGAACGCGGCCGCAACCAGCACGACGCCGACCGCGGCCGCGATCATCTCTCGGCGACCGACGTTCACGAACGCTGAGCCTATTGGCCGCCGCCCAGCCGCCGGGCCAACGCTTGCCGGTCGACTTTGCCGATCCCGCGCATCGGCAGCGCGTCGACGATGTGCAGCTCGCGCGGCGCGGCGGCGCCGTCGAGGGTGCGCGCGACATGGGCCCGCAGCTCGTCCAGCGTCGGCGCGGCGCAACCATGCCGCACCACCACCGCGGCTACCACTCGCTGACCCAGCCGGGCGTCGTCGACACCGAAGACCGCGCAGTCGCGCACCGCCGGATGGGTCGACAGCGCTGCCTCCACCGGCTGCGGAGCGACCGTCAACCCACCGGTGCTGATCGCCTCGTCCACTCGGCCCAGTACACTCAGCTTGCCCGAATCATCCAGCGCACCAAGATCATCGGTGTAGAACCAGCCCGGCTCGGCGAACGGGTCGGGATCAACGGGGTTGCGATAACCGCGCGCCAGTGTCGCACCACCGACCACGATGCGCCCGTCGGCGGCGAGGCGCAGCCGGACCCCGTCGAGCGGGACGCCGTCGTAGACGCAGCCGCCGGCGGTCTCGCTCATCCCGTAGGTGTGCACCACCGAGATACCGGCTGCCGCAGCGGCATCCAGCACCGGTCGCGGTGCGGGACCGCCGCCGATCAGCACCGCGTCGAATTCGGCGAGCGCCCCGGTTGCAGCCGGGTCGGTGAGCGCCTTGGACAGCTGGGCGGCAACCAGCGATGTGTATCGGCGGCCGCCGCCCAGTTTCCTTACTGCACTGGGTAACTCGTTGACATCGAAACCCGCGGAGATGTCCAGTTCGACGGGCACCACGCCGGCCAGCAGGCTGCGCACCAGCACTTGCAAGCCGGCGATGTGATAGGCAGGCAGCGCCAGCAGCCAGCGGCCCGGACCGCCGAGACGGGCGTGAGTAGCGATTGCGCTGGCGGTCAGCGCGGCGGCGGTGAGCTGGGCACCTTTGGGCGCCCCGGTGGTGCCCGACGTCGTCACCACGACCGCGATGTCGTCGTCGATCTCCTCGCCTATCCGCAGCGCCGGCAACGCGCCGCCCGAGCGCACCGGCACGAAAGCGGATCCCGGGCCGCTGATAACGCCCTCCAGGGCGGGCAGCAGCGAGCGCGCCGCGGAGCCCGGCGCAACGGTTACTGCACGCAGAACGGCTATCCGCGGCCCTCACCGTCGCGGACATCGTCAAGCGGCCAGCCCTTGGCGGCCAACCGTGCCCGCACCCGTTCGACGTCCTCGGGGGCCGGGAGCCGGTCGGTGAACTGGGTGATTGCCACGCCGATGTCGATCTGATCGAAATCGCCACGCTTCATCAGCTCGCCGGCCACGGCTTTGACCTCGTCGTTGGTGAGCCGCCGGGACAGCAAGGCCAGCACCGGGAAATAGTCGGTCGGGGGGATACCGTCCGGATACCCGGCACGCAGCCAGGCAACAATCGAGGTGAGGAATCGGTTCACAGTGCGTCAACTTTCGCGTGTGCGGCGGCCAAAAACGGTAAGCACCCGACGATCGCGATGCTACTTGGCGCCATGGGGCCTTGGAGCGCCGAGGATGAACCACCCGGTGTGGTGGGCGATGAATTCGCGTGCGATGAACAGCACGCCGAGCACGACCGCCGCCAGCACCAGGGCGAAAATCGCCCAGCTCAGCACCGTCACGATCGGGCGCCTGACGGCAACGGCGTGGCTATCGGCGCTCACCCCGGCGCCGAGCGCGCCCAGCCGAATGCCGACCGCGAAGAGCGCCGGCAGCCCGGCACCCACGAGCAGACTGAAGACCAGGATTTTCAGCGTGGCGGCGTAGTTGAACCAGGTACTCATGAGGCGGGAGCGCTGGGTGCGGGGACGGTGTCGTCGTCCGGCGGGCTGGGCAGCCCCGCTGTCAAGTTCGCCGGGGAAAGGATCGGTTCGGCCCTGTCGAGTCCGGCCGTCAGGCTGCCTTCCCACTCGTGGTTGACGTTGGTGTGGTCGATGCGCACCTTGCGGGCCTGCAGCCAGATCGCCAGCGAGGTCGCCGAGAGCAGGGCGAAGCCGACGACCACTCCGGCGTACCCGCCGATGACGTGCACCACGCCGTAGGTGATTGCGCCGACGATGCCCGCCGACGGCAGCGTGATCAGCCAGGCGATGATCATCCGGCCCGCCACGCCCCAGCGCACCTCGGCGCCGGGTTTGCCGACCCCGCTGCCCAGCACCGATCCGGTGGCGACCTGGGTGGTGGAGAGCGCATACCCGAAATTGGCGGACAGCAAGATGACGGCCGCGGACGACGACTCGGCGGCCATGCCTTGCGGCGGCTTGATCTCCACCAGCCCCTTGCCCATGGTCCGGATGATTCGCCAGCCGCCGAAGTAGGTGCCGGCCGCGATCGCCACCGCACAGCACACGATCACCCACAGCGGCGGCAGGGTCGACGACCTGCTGACCGCGCCATAGGACATCAACGCCAAAAAGATCACACCCATCGTCTTCTGGGCGTCGTTGGTGCCGTGGGCCAGCGAGACCAGCGCCGCCGAACCGATCTGGCCGCGGCGAAAGCCCTGTTCACTGCGCTGCTCCGGCACACCGCGGGTGATGCGGTAGACCAGCCAGGTGCCGACAGCGCCGACCAGCGTGGCCAACACCGCGGCCACCACGGCCGGGATGATCACCTTGGACACCAGGCCGCTCCAGATCACCCCGTGGCCGCCGACCGCGGCGATCATGGCACCGACGATGCCGCCGATCAGCGCGTGCGAGGAACTGGACGGGATGCCCAGCAGCCAGGTGAGCAGGTTCCAGACGATGCCGCCGACCAGCCCGGCGAATACCAGTTCCAGCGTCACCAGGTGGGAGTCGACCAGGCCTTTGGCGATCGTCGCCGCGACTGCGGTCGACAGGAATGCGCCAACCAGGTTCAGCGCCGCGGACAGGGCGACCGCCGCCCTGGGCGCCAGCGCCCCGCTGGCGATGGACGTGGCCATGGCGTTGCCGGTGTCGTGAAAGCCGTTGGTGAAGTCGAAGGCGAGTGCTGTGATGACGACGATGATCAACAGGAATAAGTCAAGAGTCACAGGGCATCACGGCGCCAATTCTGGGGCTCGAACCTTAAGTTTGTCGAAGGAATCCCGAAAAGAACCGCAGAAGTATGTCGGCTCGTCTTCAGCTGTTCCCCTCTGGTTCACGTAGCGGATCGCGGCGGGTATCGCGGCGCAACGGATGATCGCCGGGTACCTGCACGAAGATCAGCGTGATGCCATCGGGATCGGTCACATGCATTTCGTGTAGTCCCCACGGCTCGCGGCGCGCCTCGCGAGCGATCGGCACACCTCTGCTCTCCAGCTCGGCCTGGGTGGCGCGGACATCGCGCACCTGCAGCCACAATGCGCCGGGAAACGGGCCCTGATAGCGGTCCGAAGTCGGATATCCCGCCAGCTCAAGCAGCGATTGGCCCGCGAAAAACACTGTGCCCGCGCCGTATTCGCGGGCAATCGCCAGGCCGATCTGGTCGCGGTAGAAGCTCAGCGACCGCTGATAGTCCGTCGGCCGGAACAACATTCGGCTGGCCAGGATCTCCATCCTTCGTGTCTACCACGCGTCTGCCGACAGCGGTTCAGGAAGCCGGCTGAATGCGCTGTCGCTTCATCAGCGCGGTGACCCAGCGCGGGCCGACGGTGTCGAGTGCCCGGGCGGCCACGGCGATGCGTGGCGCAATCCGAATCGGGCGTACCCGGGCTGCGGTCACCATCCACTCCGCCGCCTCGCGCGGGGTCAGCGCCGGCATCCCGTCGTAGGCCTTGGTCGGTGCGATCATCGGTGTGGCCACCAGCGGATAGTACAGCGTCGTCGAATGGACTCCCTTTGTGCCCCATTCGGTTTCGATGACCCGGCTCACTGCTGACAGCGCGGCCTTCGACGCGTTGTATACCGAGAAAAGCGGTGACGCTTCGCTGAACACGCCCCAGGTCGCGACGTTGATGATGTGGCCGTCGCCGCGGGCAAGCATTCCCGGCGCGATGCCGCGAATCAGGCGCAGCGGCGAATAGTAGTTGAGCACCATGGTCCGTTCGACGTCGTGCCAGCGTTCCAGCGACTCGGCCAGTGGGCGCCGGATGGACCGGCCCGCGTTGTTGACCAAGATGTCGACCCCGCCGAGGCGGTGCTCGACATCGGCGACCAGCGCGTCGACGGCGTCCATGTCGGACAGATCGACCGCGATCGCGATCGCGGTCCCGCCGTGGTTCGTGATCCGTTCGACCAGCGCGTCGAGCAACTCCTTGCGCCGCGCGACGGCGACCACGATGGCACCGTGGTCGCCGAACTGTTCGGCCGCGGCTTCGCCGATGCCCGATGATGCCCCGGTCAGCAGGATCCGTTTGCCGCGGAGGTCGACCGGTTTGGCGTCGGGGCGGGTGGGCAGCAATTGCGGCGCGATGGGTGGCCGCATGCTGGCCAGCGCAAACGCCTCACTAAGACGGCGCATCGGACTTTTGCTCATAAACCGAAGTCTAGGTGGGGGGTGATCAGCTGCCGAGCCGCCACTGTCTTCAGAAATAGCGTGGGAACCGGCTCCAATCCGGCTTACGCTTCTCGAGGAAGGCATCGCGGCCTTCGACGGCCTCGTCGGTCATGTACGCCAAACGTGTTGCCTCCCCGGCAAACAGCTGCTGGCCGACCAGCCCGTCGTCGATCAGGTTGAATGCGAACTTCAACATCCGTTGCGCCTGAGGAGATTTGGCATTGATCTCCGCTGCCCATTGCAGGCCGGCCGACTCTAGCTCAGCGTGGTCGACCACAGCGTTGACCGCGCCCATCGCATGCATCTGCTCGGCGGTGTAGGTGCGGCCCAAGAAGAAGATTTCCCGGGCGAATTTCTGGCCCACCTGGCGCGCCAGATACGCGCTGCCGTAACCGCCGTCGAAGCTGCCCACGTCGGCATCGGTCTGTTTGAACCGGGCGTGCTGGCGGCTGGCCAGGGTCAGGTCGCACACCACATGCAGGCTGTGCCCGCCGCCGGCCGCCCAGCCATTGACCAGGCAGATGACGACCTTGGGCATGAAGCGGATCAGTCGCTGCACCTCCAGGATGTGCAACCGTCCGGCCCGTGCGGTGTCGACGGTATCGGCGGTCTCGCCCGAGGCGTATTGGTAGCCGCTGCGCCCGCGGATGCGCTGGTCCCCGCCGGAGCAAAACGCCCAGCCGCCGTCCTTCG
Organism: Mycobacterium heckeshornense; assembly: GCF_016592155.1. Taxonomy (NCBI): domain Bacteria; kingdom Bacillati; phylum Actinomycetota; class Actinomycetes; order Mycobacteriales; family Mycobacteriaceae; genus Mycobacterium; species Mycobacterium heckeshornense. The sequence goes on along the minus strand of NZ_AP024237.1, from coordinate 4,289,274 downwards.
GCGACGGCCCGTTGCCGGTCAACAGCACCACCCCGATGTCCGGTGACATCCGCGCGTGGTCCAGCGCCCGGTACAACTCGTCGACGGTGTGCGGGCGAAATGCGTTGCGTACCTCCGGCCGGTTGAACGCCACCCGCACGGTGGGATCGGCGACGTGGCGGTGGTAGGTGATATCGGTCAGGTCGGCGAACCCGTCGACAGCTCGCCACGCGCAGGGATCAAACGGGTTGTCGGTCAACGCTGTTCGACTTCCAACGGTTCGACGCGGAACACCGCGCAGCGTCCGGCGAGCGCTTCGAATTCCTCGGGCCGCCCATCGGTGACCAGCCCGGCGCGCTTCATGAACCCCACCCCGGTGGGCACCTGGTTGGGCCATTCGCGCAGCAGCGGGCGGGCTTCGTCGGCTGACAGCTCCACCATCCGCACCCGCTGGCGACGGCGCCCGCGGGTAATCCGGGCCTCGGCTGCGGCCCGGGTGTTCTCCACCCAGTCGGCACCGGGAAATCCCGCCACCACGTACTCCTTGCCGTCGACGGTCATCGGGGTGACCGGCGTCGAGCGCGGCTGCCCGGACTTGCGGCCGCGGACCGTCAACACGACTGGGCCTTCGCCGCCGAATCGTAGGCCCAGCCGCGACATCTGGATGAAGACCTTGTTCATCGGCTTGAGCCACCACGGTGGCCGGATGCGCTGGGTGTCGGACACGGCACAGACACTACTCGCGCCGGGTGCGGTCGCCGAGCGTGCCGCTGTCGTCACGCTCGGGCGCGAACGTGACTGCAGCGTAACGTTCGCGCGCCGTCACGGCTCAGCCGACCGCGCGCTCGGCGCCTTCCCAGAACTGCGCGCGCACCGCCTTCTTGTCCGGTTTGCCCAGCCCGGTGACCGGCAGCGAGTCGACGACCACGACTCGTTTGGGCGACTGCACCGAGCCCTTGCGCTCCTTGACCGCGGCCTGGATCTCCGCGGTCATCGTCGCGATCGCGGCGTCGTCGCGGGGTGCGTCGGGCCGCAGCACCACCACCGCGGTGACGGCTTCGCCCCACTTTTCGTCCGGCGCGCCGACCACGCACACCTGGGCGACCGCCGGATGTTCGGCCACGACGTCCTCCACCTCCCGAGGGAACACGTTGAACCCGCCGGTGACGATCATGTCCTTGACCCGGTCGACGATGTAGTAGAAGCCGTCCTCGTCCTCGCGTGCCATGTCGCCGGTGTGCAGCCAGCCGTCGCGAAACGTTTCCGCAGTCGCGTCGGGCAGGTTCCAGTAGCCGCCGGCCAAAAGCGGCCCGCTGACACAGATTTCGCCGACCTCGCCCTGCTGCACCGGTTTGCCGTCGAGGTCTAATAGCGCGACCCGCGCGAACAGCGTCGGGCGTCCGCACGAGGTCAGCCGCTTCTCGTCGTGATCGCCCTTGGCCAGATAGGTGATCGCCATCGGCGCCTCGGACTGCCCGTAGTTCTGGGCGAAGATCTTGCCGAATCGGCGGATCGCCTCGGCCAGTCGCACCGGGTTGATCGCCGACGCGCCGTAGTAGACGGTCTCCAGCGACGACAGGTCGCGGGTGTGCGAGTCCGGGTGGTCCAGCAGCGCGTACAGCATCGACGGCACCACAAATGTCGCCGTAATCCGTTTCTCCTCAATGGTTTTCAAAACTTCAGCCGGGTCGAACCTGGGCAGCACGTACATTTGGCCGCCCTTGACCAACGTCGGCAGAAAGTACGCCGCCCCGGCGTGCGACAGCGGGGTGATCATCAAGAACCGCGGCTGCTCGGGCCATTCCCATTCCGCGAGCTGGATCATGGTCATGGTGCTGATGCACTGCGCGGTGCCGATGACGCCCTTGGGTTTGCCGGTGGTGCCGCCGGTGTAGGTCAGCCCGATGATGTGATCCGGTGGCAGGTCGGCGGCCACCAGCGGCTGCGGCTGGTATTTCTCGGCCTCGGCCGACAGGTCCTTGGCGACGTGCTTGAGCTGGTCGGGTACCGGGCCGATGGTCAGGATCTGCTGGAGCGAGTCCACCCGCTCCAGCAGCCCCAGTGCCCGCTCGACGAACATCGGGTTGGGGTCGATGATCAGCGTGCTGATCCCGGCGTCGGAGAGCACATAGGCGTGGTCGTCCAGCGAACCCAGCGGGTGCAGCGCGGTGCGGCGGTAGCCCTGGGTTTGGCCGGCGCCGATGATGATCAACACCTCGGGCCGGTTCAGCGACAGCAGCCCCACTGCTGCGCCGGTGCCCGCACCGAGCGCCTCGAACGCCTGGATGTACTGGCTGATCTTGGCCGCCATCTGACCGCCGGTCAGCGTGGTGTCGCCCAGGAACAGCACCGGCTTGTCGCGGTGCCGTTTCAACGCACCGACCAGCAGATGACCGTTGTGCGTGGGGTTGCGCAGCAGCTCGTCACTCATGCAGGCAAGACTAGAACGTGTTACAAAACGCGCGCAGCCCCGGCTACGTCTTGGCGGCGGCCCGCCGCTGGATCTCCTTCTGAACGTACTCGTTGTCCTGCGGAAACTCCTCGGTCTCGGGCACGCGCCGGACCTTTGGGGTCACGCCCGGTCCAAGCGGACAGCGCGTCGCCCAGATTGGCTCCTCTCGTCGGCGTGGCTCACCACAATCGACTCGCCGCGGCGCCATTTCTCGTCGCGCGCCACTAAGATCGCCGGTCATGGCCGCCGCCGACCTCGTTGTCACCGGCACCGTGCTGACCGTCGACGACGCGCGGCCCACCGCCGAGGCGCTCGCCGTCACCGACGGCCGGATTGTCGCGGTCGGCGACCGAACGGACGTCAGCGGGCTGATCGGCCCCGACACCCAGACGATCGACATCGGCGACGGCTGTGTGATGCCGGGATTCGTTGAGGCGCACGGCCATCCGCTGATGGAGGCGGTGGCACTGTCGGAGCGGATCGTCGACATCAGGCCGGTCACCATGCGCGACGCCGACGATGTCATGGCCGCTATCCGCCGCGAAGTCGCGAGACGCGGCGCGGCCGGTGCTTACCTCAACGGCTGGGACCCGCTGCTGCAGCCCGGGCTTGCAGAGCCGACGCTGGACTGGCTCGACGGTACCGCGCCGGATGGCCCGCTGGTCATCCTGCACAACTCGGGGCACAAGGCGTATTTCAACTCGAGGGCCGCCCGACTCGCCGGCCTGACCCGCGACACCCCCGACCCCAAGGGGGCGCGGTACGGCCGCGACGCCCACGGCGACCTCGACGGCACCGCCGAGGAGACCGGCGCGGTGTTCCCGCTGCTGAGCGCCGCGATCCAGCCCGCCGACTATCCGGCCATGCTGCTCGCCGAATGCGCCCGGCTCAACCGCGCCGGGCTCACCACCTGCTCGGAGATGGCCTTCGACCCGGCGTTTCGCCCGCTGGTGGAACAACTGCGCGGCCAGCTGACGGTGCGGCTGCGCACCTACGAGACCTCCAACCCGCAGATGCACACCGACGCCGAACCGGGCGACGGCGACGACCTGGTGCGACAGGTCGGCATCAAGATCTGGGTCGACGGGTCGCCGTGGATCGGCAACATCGATCTGTCGTTTCCCTACCTCGACACCCCCGCCACCCGCACCATCGGCGTCGAGCCGGGGTCCCGCGGGCACGCCAACTACACGCGAGAACAGCTGACCGAGATTGTCGACGCATACTTCCCGCTGGGCTGGCCGATGGCCTGCCACGTGCAGGGCGACGCCGGCATCGACACGATTCTTGACGTCTACGAAGAAGCGCTGCAACGCAATCCGCGCGACGACCATCGGCTTCGGCTCGAACACGTCGGAGCCATCCGCAACGACCAACTGCGGCGCGCCGCCGCCCTCGGCGTCACCTGCAGCATCTTCGTCGACCAGATCCACTACTGGGGTGACGTCATCGTCGACGGGCTGTTCGGGCTGCAACGCGGATCTCGTTGGATGCCAGCCGGTTCCGCAGTCGCCGCCGGCATGCGCATCTCGCTGCACAACGATCCGCCGGTCACTCCCGAGGAGCCGCTGCGCAACATCAGCGTGGCCGCGACGAGGATCGCGCCGAGCGGCCGGGTGCTCGCACCCGAGGAACGGTTGACGGTCGAGCAGGCCATCCGTGCACAGACCATCGACGCCGCCTGGCAGCTGTTCGCCGACGATGTGATCGGCTCGTTGGAGGTCGGCAAGTACGCGGACATGGTGGTGCTGTCGGCCGATCCGCGAACGGTGCCCCGGCAAGACATCGCCGACCTCGACGTGCGCGCGACCTTCCTGGCCGGCCGGCAGGTGTATCCCCGGTGACGCGGCCGCACCTGCCCCGTCTGCAAGACATCCTGGACCGCCTGCATGTCGTCGCGCTGCCGATGCGGGTGCGCTTCCGCGGCATCACCACCCGCGAGCTGGCCCTGATCGACGGCCCGGCCGGCTGGGGCGAATTCGGCCCCTTCCTCGAATACGAGCCGGACGAGGCCGCGCACTGGCTGGCCGCCGCGGTCGAATCGGCCTACCAGCCCCCGCCCCCGCCACGACGTGACCGCATCCCGATCAACGCCACCGTGCCCGCGATAACCGCCGCCCAGGTCCCCGAGGTGCTGGCGCGATTCCCGGGGGCGCGCACCGCCAAGGTCAAGGTGGCCGAGCCGGGACAGACCCTCGACGACGACGTCGCCCGGGTGGAGGCCGTCCGCGCCCTGATCCCGACGGTTCGGGTCGACGCCAACGGGGGCTGGACCGTCGCGCAGGCCGTCGAAGCCGTGAAGGCGCTTACCGCGACCGGCCCGCTGGAGTACCTCGAACAGCCCTGCCGCACTGTCGACGAGCTCGCCGAGCTCAGGCGCCAGGTCGACGTCCCGGTCGCCGCCGATGAAAGTATCCGCAAGGTCGACGACCCACTCCACGTGGTCCGCGCTCGCGCCGCCGATGTCGCGGTGCTTAAAGTTGCTCCGCTGGGCGGTATTTCGGCCCTACTGGGGATCGCCGCGCACATCGACATCCCGGTGGTGATCTCCAGCGCGTTGGATTCGGCGGTCGGCATCGCCGCCGGGCTGCACGCCGCGGCCGCGCTGCCGGAGCTGCGCCACGCCTGCGGGCTCGGCACCGGCGGGTTGTTCGCCGAGGACGTCGCCGAGCCTCGAGCGCCGGTCGACGGCTACCTACCGGTCACCGGCGTCGGGCCCGACCCCGCGCGGCTGCAGGCGTTGGCGGCATCGCCACAAAGACGGCAGTGGTGGATCGACCGGGTCAAGGCCTGCTACCCACTGCTGGTTATGTCCTGATCTGTGGGGTATGTGTCATAGACGCCACGCCCAGGATCGCCAACACTGAATCCATGTCGCGATCTGTGGTTGTCCTGGGCTTCCCCGGCATCCAGGCACTGGATGTGGTCGGGCCGTTCGAAGTGTTCGCCGCGGCGTCCACGTGCCTTGCCGCGCAGGGCCGTGACGGTTACCAGCTGGTGCTGGCGTCCGTGAACGGCCAACCGGTGCCGACCCGAATGGGCCTGACTTTCGCCACCACCCGGCTGCCCGACCCGCGCCGTCCGGTGGACACCGTGGTGCTGCCCGGCGGGCGCGGAGTCCACGACGCGCGGAAGAACCCGCAGATCATCGACTGGATTCGGGCCGCCGCCGGCAGCGCTCGCCGCGTCGCCACCGTCTGCACGGGCGCCTTCCTCGCCGCGCAGGCGGGATTGCTCGACGGCTGCACGGCCACCACCCACTGGGCCTACGCCGATCAGCTCCGGCGCGAATTCCCCTCGATCACCGTTGATCCCGAGCCGATCTTCGTGCGCAGCTCGCCGACGGTGTGGACCGCCGCCGGTGTCGCCGCTGGCATCGACCTGGCGCTGTCGCTGGTCGAAGACGACCACGGCACCGACGTGGCCCAGACGGTGGCCCGCTGGCTGGTGCTCTACCTGCGCCGCCCCGGCGGGCAGACCCAGTTCGCTGCCCCGGTGTGGATGCCGCGCGCCAAACGTGAACCGATCCGCCGCGTGCAGGAAGCGATCGAGTCGCAGCCCGGCGCCGCGCACAGCATCGCCGACCTGGCCCGCCGCGCCGGGATGAGCCCGCGGCATTTCACCCGGCTGTTCACCGACGAAGTCGGCGAGCCGCCCGGCGCCTACGTCGAACGCGTCCGCATCGAGGCGGCGCGCCGCCAGCTCGAAGAAACCGACGACACCGTCGCGGCGATCGCCGCCCGGTGCGGCTTCGGAACACCAGAAAGCATGCGGCGCAACTTCGTTCGGCGCATCGGCATATCCCCAGACCAGTACCGCAAGACCTTCGCGTGAAAACCTAAGGAGCGCGACGTGACTCAGATCGCGATTGTGACCTATCCCGGCTTTACCGCACTGGATTTCATCGGCCCCTACGAAGTGTTGCGGTGGCTGCCCAACGCCGACGTCCGCCTCGTCTGGCACGAGCCCGGCCCGATCACCGCGGACTCCGGTGTGCTGGTCGTCGGCGCCACGCATTCGTTCACCGAAACGCCTGCTCCCGATGTCGTTTTGGTGCCCGGTGGTATGACGTCCGTCGAGCACGCGCGTGACGAGAAGCTGCTGGAGTGGCTGCGGCAGGCTCATCAGAGGGCGACGTGGACCGCCTCGGTGTGCTCAGGGTCGATCATCCTGGCCTCCGCGGGGCTACTGGCCGGCAAGCGGGCCACGTCGCACTGGATGGCGCTGAGCACCCTGAAAGCGCTGGGCGCCATTCCCATTGACGACCAACGCATCGTGCAATCCGACGACAAAATCGTCACCTGTGCGGGGGTGTCGGCGGGCATCGACCTGGCGCTGTGGCTGGCCGGGCAGATCGGTGGGGCAAGCCGCGCGAAGGTCATCCAACTGGCCATGGAATACGACCCGCAACCACCGTTCGATTCCGGCCACATGTCCAAGGCGTCGGCGTCGACCAAGGCGGCGGCCACCGCTTTGATGGCCAGGGAGCTCGTCAAACCGGACCAGCTCAAAGCGGCGACGATGCTCCTATGGGACCGCGCCCTCAACGGTGTGCGCTCGCGGCGCAAGCGTCGCCTTGTACCGTCCATACGGTGATCAACCTTGCTTACGACGACCGCGGATCTGGCGAGCCGGTGCTTTTCATCGCCGGCCACGGCGGCGCCGGGCGCACCTGGCACCTGCATCAGGTTCCGGCGTTTCTGGCCGCCGGTTATCGCGCCATCACGTTCGACAACCGCGGGGTGGGCGCCACCGAGAACGCCGAGGGATTCACCACCCAGACCATGGTCGGTGACACCGCGGCGCTCATCGAAAAGCTGGACGCCGCCCCGGCACGCATCGTGGCCACGTCGATGGGTGCGTTCATCGCGCAGGAGCTCATGCTGGCCCGGCCCGACCTGGTCAGCCAGGCCGTGCTGATGGGCACCCGCGGCCGGCTCGACCACGTCCGTGAATTCTTCCACACCGCCGAGGCCGAGCTGTACGACTCCGGCATTCAGCTGCCGGCCTCCTACGATGCGAAAATCCGGCTGCTGGAAAGCTTTTCGCCCAAGACGCTGAACAACGACACCGCGATCGCCGACTGGATCAGCATGTTCACCATGTGGCCGAGCAAGCCCACCCCGGGAACGCGGTGCCAGCTGGAAGTGTCGCCGAAGAACAACCGCTTGCCGGCCTACCAGGCCATCACCGCGGCGGTTCTGGTGATCGGTTTCGCCGACGACCTGGTGACACCGCCGCACCTGGGCCGCGAGGTCGCCGACGCCATACCCAACGGGCGCTACCTGGAGATCCCCGATGCCGGACATCTGGGGTTTCTTGAGCGGCCGGAGGCCGTCAACGCCGCCGCGCTGCAGTTCTTCGCCGGCGGCTCCGCCTGAAACGCCTGGCTAGTCTGGACTAATGAACCCTTCGACGACGCAGGCCCGGGTGGTCGTCGATGAGCTGATCCGTGGCGGTGTCCGCGACGTGGTGCTGTGCCCGGGCTCGCGTAACGCGCCGCTGGCCTTCGCGCTGCAGGACGCCGACCGGGCCGGGCGGATCCGCCTGCATGTGCGCATCGACGAGCGCACCGCGGGCTATCTGGCCATCGGGCTGGCCATCGGCGCCGGCGCGCCGGTGTGCGTGGCGATGACGTCGGGCACCGCGGTGGCCAACCTCGGCCCCGCGGTGGTGGAGGCCAACTACGCGCGGGTGCCGCTGATCGTGTTGTCGGCCAACCGGCCCTACGAACTGCTCGGCACCGGCGCCAACCAGACCATGGAGCAGCTCGGCTACTTCGGCACCCAGGTGCGCGCCACGATCAGCCTCGGACTCGCCGAGGACGCGCCAGACCGGATGGACGTCTTCAACGCGACGTGGCGATCGGCGACCTGCCGGGTGTTGGCCGCCGCCACCGGGGCCCGCACCGCCAACGCCGGGCCGGTGCAATTCGACATCCCGCTGCGCGAGCCGCTGGTGCCCGACCCGGAACCCGGCCCGGCGGCGCCCGCCACCCCAGCGGGCCGGCCGGGCGGCTTGCCGTGGACCTACAGCCCGGCGGTCACCTTCGACCAGCCGCTAGACATCGACCTGAGCCTGGACACCATCGTCATCGCCGGTCACGGCGCCGGCGTCCACCCCAACCTGGCCGAGCTGCCGACCGTCGCCGAGCCGACAGCGCCGCCCGCCCGCAATCCACTGCATCCGATGACGCTGCCGCTGCTGCACCCGCAGCAGGTGATCATGCTGGGCCGCCCGACGCTGCACCGGCCGGTGGAAGCGTTGCTGGCCGACCCGTCGGTGCCGGTGTATGCGCTGACCACCGGCCCGCGCTGGCCGGACGTGTCGGGCAACTCACAGGCCACCGGGACCCGCGCGGTCACCACCGGCACGCCCAACCCGGCCTGGCTGCGCCGCTGCGCCGAGCTCAACCGGCACGCCCTCGACGCGGTGCGCAGCCAGCTCAAGGCCCACCCCCTGACCACCGGCCTGCATGTGGCGGCAGCGGTGGCCGACGCTTTGCGCCCCGGTGATCAGCTGGTGCTCGGCGCGTCCAACCCGGTGCGCGACGCGGCCCTGGTCGGGCTCAACCCACACGGCATCAAGGTGCGCTCCAACCGCGGCGTCGCCGGCATCGACGGCACCGTATCCACCGCGATCGGGGCCGCGCTGGCCCATGAGGGCCGCACCGTCGCGCTGATCGGCGACCTGACCTTCGTGCACGACAGCTCCGGCCTGCTGATCGGGCCCACCGAGCCGACGCCGCACAACCTGACCATCGTGGTGTCCAACGACAACGGGGGCGGCATCTTCGAGTTGCTGGAGCAGGGCGACCCGCGGTTCTCCGACGTGTCGGCGCGGATTTTCGGCACCCCGCACGACGTCGACGTCGGCGCGCTGTGCCGGGCCTACCACGTGGACAGCCGCCAAATCGAGGTCGGCGAACTCGGCGCAGCCCTCGACGAACCCAATCCCGGCATGCGGGTGCTGGAGGTCAAGGCGGACCGGTCCACGTTGCGCCGATTGCACGCTGCCATCAAGGCTGCCCTATGATCAGCTTGAAGGCCTTGTGGCGCTTGATTATTCACGGAAGTAACCGCGACGCGTCCGATACCTTGCCGCGCCGTGTGCTGCGGTGGGCCCGGGTCACGGTGCTGATCCTGGCCGGTGTAGTCACCCTGCAGTCGGTGCTGCTGGTGGCCGGTGCCTGGCGCAACGACATCGCCATCGAACACAACATGGGCGTCGCCCAGGCCGAGGTGCTCAGCGCTGGACCGCGCCGCTCGACGATCGAGTTCGTCACACCCGACCGGGTCACCTATCGACCCGAACTTGGTGTGCTCTACCCGTCCGAATTGTCCACGGGCATGCGCATTTACGTCGAATACAACAAGAGAGACCCCAACCTGGTGCGAGTACAGCACCGTAACGCCAAGCTGGCCATCATCCCGGCGGGATCCATCGCGGTGGTCGGCTGGCTGATCGCCGGTGCGGCACTGGTGGCGATCGCGGTACTCGAGACGCGGCTGGACCGTCACGCGGACCTGAACAAGCCGTCCAGCCCCCGGGGGTCTTGACGGTCGGCGCCGGCGTGCCATGCATGAGCCGTCCTGTTTCGGGTGCAGGCCAGATTTCGCGCCCCGTACGCCCTCCGGCAACCTTATCGACAAGCGATGCTGACACGGTAAATGTCGTGCGTGTGGCGATAGTCGCGGAGTCGTTTCTGCCGCACGTCAACGGCGTCAGCAATTCGGTGGTGCGGATTTTGGAACATCTGCGCCGCACCGGCCACGAAGCCCTTGTCATCGCGCCGGACACCCCGCCCGGCCAGCCCCGCGCGGAGCGGATTCACGACGGTATCCGGGTGCATCGGGTGCCGTCGCGGATGTTTCCGAAGGTGACCTCGCTGCCGCTCGGGCTGCCGATGCCCCGGATGCTGCGCGTGCTGCGCGGATTCGACCCCGACGTCGTACATCTGGCTTCGCCGGCGGTGCTCGGCTACGGCGGACTGCAGGCCGCCCGCCACCTCGGCGTGCCCACGGTCGCCGTATTCCAAACCGACGTCGCCGGTTTCGCGTCCAGCTACGGATTAGGGCCGGCGTCACGCGCGGCGTGGGCGTGGCTGCGGCACCTGCACCGCCGCGCCGACCGCACGCTGGCGCCGTCTACATCCGCGATGGAAGCCCTTGCAGCACAAGGAATTCCCCGGGTATACCACTGGGCGCGCGGTGTCGACGTGATTCGTTACGCCCCGTCGGCGCGGGACGAGTCGCTGCGCCGGCGGTGGTCGCCGCACGGCAAGCCGATCGTCGGCTTCGTGGGCCGGCTGGCCCCGGAAAAGCGGGTCGATCGGCTGGCGGCTCTGGCGCGTGACGACACCGTGCAGGTCGTAGTGGTCGGCGACGGCGTCGATCGGGCCAACCTGCAATCCGCAATGCCCACAGCGGTTTTCACGGGAGCGCTGTACGGCGAGGAGCTCGCTGCGGCATACGCCAGCATGGACGTCTTCGTGCACACCGGTGAACACGAGACGTTTTGCCAGGCCGTGCAGGAAGCGCTGGCGTCGGGGCTGCCGGTCATCGCCCCCGACGCCGGCGGGCCGCGCGACTTGGTCACGCCCTGGCGCACCGGGCTGTTGCTGCCGGTCGACGAATTCGAGGCTCGGCTGCGCACGGCGGTCGCGCATCTGATCGATCAGCGAGCCCGCTATTCGCCAGCGGCGCGGCGCAGCGTGCTGCACCGCAGCTGGCCCGCTATCTGCGACGAGCTGCTCGGCCACTACGAGGCGGTGTTGCAGACCCGCCGGCAGGCAGCGGCGTAACGTCGCGGGCGTGAGCCGCGCGAGCCTCGACAAAGACCCGCATGCCGTGGCATCGATGTTCGACGCGGTCGCGCGCCGTTACGACCTGACCAACACGGTGTTGTCGCTGGGCCAGGACCGCCATTGGCGACGCGCCACCCGGTCAGCGCTGCGGGCCGGGCCCGGCGAGCGGGTGCTGGACCTGGCCGCGGGCACCGCGGTGTCGACGGCGGAGCTGGCGAAGTCCGGCGCATGGTGTGTGGCGCTGGATTTTTCGGTCGGCATGCTCAAGGCGGGTGGTGGCCGACTGGTGCCCAAGGTCGCCGGCGACGCCACCCGGCTGCCGTTCGGCGACGGCGTGTTCGACGCGGTCGCGATCAGTTTCGGGCTGCGCAATGTGGCCGACCAGCAGGCGGCGCTGCAGGAGATGGCCCGGGTGACGCGTCCGGGCGGCAGGCTGGTGGTCTGCGAGTTCTCCACGCCGACCAACCCGCTGTTCGCCACCGTCTACCGGGAGTACCTCATGCAGGCGCTGCCACGCATCGCCCGGGCGGTGTCGAGCAATTCCGAGGCGTATGTCTATCTGGCCGAGTCGATTCGGGCGTGGCCCGACCAGCAGACGCTGGCACGGCGCATTGCGCAGGCCGGGTGGTCGGGTGTGCGGTGGCGAAACCTGACCGGCGGCATCGTCGCGCTGCATTCCGCGCACAAGCCGCGTGGATCGCCGACTGTGTAGTTTGTCGGCGCCTTTACTCGCGCGTTGTCGCCACAACCTGCACACTCGGCGCAAGACCGCTCAGCTGAACGGTTTTCGGCGGTCGAGCAGCCGCGACGCCGCCCCGCTGGCGCGCCACACCCGCGCCACCCGGTCGGCGTCGTCGTCGCTGACCAGGTTGGCCATCACCCGCACCGCGACCGCCATCAGCGCCGTCGAGCGCATCGCGACCGGCCCCGTCGCCGGCAGAAACCGCGGAAATGTCAGCAGCAGTGCCAGCCGCCGCGCCACCGAGAACGCCCGGCTGTAGTGCTGCTGCAGCAACGACGGCCACGCCGCGGACAGGTCTCCGCTGCCCAGCAGCTCGACGGCCAGCCGCCCGGCCTCCAGTCCGTAGTCGATGCCCTCGCCGTTCAACGGATTGATGCAGGCCGCGGCGTCGCCGACCAGCATCCAGTTCGGCCCGGCCACCCCGGACACCGCGCCGCCCATCGGCAGCAGCGCCGACGACACCGCCCTCGGCGGCCCGGCAAACCCCCACTCGTCGCGGCGCAGGTCGGCGTAATACGCCATCAGCGGGCGCAAAGCCAGATGCGCCGGCCGCTTCGAGGTCTGCAAGGCTCCCACGCCGATGTTCACCGCGCCGTTGCCCAGCGGGAAAATCCAGCCGTAGCCGGGCAGGATGGCGCCGTCGGGGGAGCGCACTTCCACGTGCGAGGTCAGCCACGGCTCGTCGCTGCGCGGCGAGGCCAGATACCCCCGCGCGGCGATGCCATACACCGTGTCCTGATGCCACCGTCGGCCCAACACCCGACCAAGCGGCGAGCGGGCCCCGTCGGCGACGATGAGCTCGTCGCAACCCACCTCACTGCCGTCGGCCAGTACCAGCGACCGCACGCGTCCACGCGAATCATGCTGAGCACTAACCGCTTTCATTCCCAGCAGCATTCGCGCGCCGGAATCCTCGGCCACTTTGCGGATCCGGTCGTCGAGTTCGACGCGGGCCACCGCGCTGCCCGTGGACGGGAACGACGGGCCCGGCCAGGCGACCTCGACCGCGCCGCCGAATCCGCTCATCCGCAACCCGCGGTGCCGGATGCGGGCATCCAGCCAGTCGCCCAGCCCCAGCCGCTCCAGCTCGGCCACCGCGCGCGGGGTCAGCCCGTCGCCGCAGGGCTTGTCGCGGGGGAAGCTGGCCGCGTCGATTACCAGCACGTCGCGGCCGGCCCGCGCGGCCCAGGCGGCCGCCGCGGACCCGGCCGGCCCGGCGCCCACGACCACCACGTCCGCGCTGCGGTGCATGCTCACCAGTATGTTGGTCGCGTGGGGACTCCGGCGACCGTGGTGGCTGGCTTCGACTTCGGCGATGCCGCGTTCGCTGCCAGCGTGCGAGACGGCGTCGACCGCATCGAGCAGCTCATGGAGACCGAGCTGCGCGGCAGCGACGACCTGTTGACCGAGTCGGTGCTGCACCTGTTCGAGGCCGGCGGCAAGCGGTTCCGGCCGATGTTCACGGTGTTGTCCGCGCAGCTGGGCCCCAATCCCGACGCTCAGGAGGTGACGATCGCCGGCGCGGTGATCGAGCTGGTGCATTTGGCGACGCTGTATCACGACGACGTGATGGACGAGGCGCAGCTGCGCCGGGGCGCGCAAAGCGCCAACGCGCGCTGGGGCAACAACATCGCGATCCTGGCCGGGGACTATTTGTTCGCCACCGCCTCGCGGCTGGTGTCGCGGCTGGGTCCGGACGCGGTGCGGGTGATTGCCGAGACGTTCGCCCAGCTGGTCACCGGGCAGATGCGGGAAACCCGTGGCGCGGCCGAGGGGGTGGATGCCATCGAGCACTACCTGCAGGTGGTGCACGAGAAGACCGCCTGCCTGATCGCGGCGGCGGGCCGCTTCGGCGCGACGTTCTCCGGCGCCGACGAGCAGCAGGTCGAACGGCTGAGCCGGCTCGGCGGCATCGTCGGCACCGCGTTTCAGATCTCCGACGACATCATCGACATCGACAGCGAACCCGACGAATCCGGCAAGGTGCCCGGCACCGACCTGCGCGAGGGCGTGCACACGCTGCCGGTGCTCTACGCGCTGCGAGACAGCGGGCCGCAGGCCGACCGGCTGCGCGAACTGCTGGCCGGCCCGGTCGACGACGCGGTGCTGGCCGAGGCGCTGCAGTTGCTGCGCAGCTCGCCGGGCATGGCCAAGGCCAAGGACACCGTGGCCCGCTACGCGGCCCGGGCGCGTGAGGAGCTGGCCCAGCTGCCCGATGTGGCGGGCCGCCACGCACTGGCCATGCTCGTCGAGTACACGGTCAACCGGCACGGCTGAATCCGGAACCCGGCGGCCTGCGCGGGGCGTTTAATCAGCAAGAACGGTCTTCGGAGGAGGAGAGCTGATGACTTGGCATCCGCACGCCAACAGGTTGAAGACGTTCGCGCTGCTGGTCGGCATGTCGGCGCTGATCGTGTTTATCGGCAGCCTGTTCGGCCGCACCGCGTTGCTGATCGCCACGCTGTTCGCCGTCGGAATGAACGTCTACACCTACTACAACAGCGATAAGTTGGCGCTGCGGGCGATGCACGCCCAGCCGGTGTCGGAGGTGCAGGCCCCGGCGATGTACCGGATCGTGCGCGAGCTGGCCACCGCCGCCCACCAGCCGATGCCGCGGCTTTATCTCAGCGACACCACCGCGCCCAACGCGTTTGCCACCGGCCGCAATCCGCGCAACGCCGCGGTCTGCTGCACCACCGGCATCCTGCGCATCCTCAACGAGCGCGAGCTGCGCGCCGTGCTCGGTCACGAGCTCTCCCATGTCTACAACCGCGACATCCTGATCTCCTGTGTCGCCGGGGCATTGGCGTCGGTGATCACCGCGTTGGCCAACATGGCCCTGTTGTTCGGCGGAATGGTCGGCGGCAGCGACCGTGACGATGGAGCCAATCCTTTTGCGCTGCTTCTGGTTTCGCTGCTTGGCCCGATCGCCGCGACAGTGGTGCGGCTGGCGGTATCCCGGTCGCGCGAGTATCAGGCCGACGAGTCCGGGGCGGTGCTCACCGGTGATCCGCTGGCGTTGGCGTCGGCGCTGCGAAAGATCTCCAGCGGGGTAGAGGCGGCCCCGCTGCCGCCCGAGCCGCAGCTGGCCAGCCAGGCGCACCTGATGATCGCCAACCCATTCCGCGCGGGCGAGCGGATCGGCTCGCTGTTTTCGACGCACCCCCCGATCGCCGACCGCATCCGCCGGCTCGAGGCGATGGCACGCGGCTGAGGCCGGTCTCCGGACCATTAGTGAACTTGGCGCATGTGCTACTAGACCGGCCATGAATCACTACACGTACCGCGCCGAGGCCCAACGGCGGAGGGCTGGGAATACGTGGGGCGGTGCCTCGAATTTCCGTGGTTGTCGCAGCGTGCGCCAACCCTGCAGCAGCTGCATGCGCGCCTGGCCATCGAAGCCGCTGAGCAGAACGTGTGGATGAATCCCTGGGTGGCACGGATCGACAGCCTCGCGGCCTCCTCGATTGGTGATATCGCACACGACATCGCATTCCAGAAGCACCGCATGGTCTCCGAGCGGTGTTGCTGTGGCCATTGTGACTGCGGGATCGCCCGGCCGGGCACGACGGCCGGCACGCCGAGGACACCGGTCAGCGCCAACGGTGGCCTGCGACGGTCCGTGACAACCTCGTCACCGCGCGCGCCGGTCGGTGTGGAAGTAGGTATAGCCGGTTGTCAACGCGCAGACGACGGTGGCTGCCGCCAACAGCTGTGAACCACTGACCGCCGAGCAGATGTAGCCGCCTGTCAACCCCCCAGCGACGAAGCTGGCAAAGAGCAGGAAGTGTCCCAGCCAGTCGGCAGCGGATCCGCCGCTGATGTGCCGCTCAATACCTTGGCCCAGCTTCACCACCGTCCCGGTCACGTAGCTCAGCGCTACCGACACTTCCCCATCCTTGACGAATGTGGTGTTCAAAGCGCCAATACCGAAGGCAATCACCAAGATTGGCAGGAACGCGACGGGACCAGCCGACCAGCCTTCCAGCATGATGTCGCCGACTGTGGCGATGAGAAGGCAAACAGTTGTGAGCAGAGTGGGCCCGTGCGGATGCGCTTTCCAGACGTACCGGCGGCCCAAGGAGCCGACAACCACGCCGGCTAGCAGGCATGTCACCAGGAGCGTCGCCGATATCGACATCCAGGGATCATCGACGAACAATCCCGCAACCGCGCGTTGCGTATTGCCGGTGGCCGTGGTCACGAAGTAGCCGGCGGAGTGTGTGAACGCCACCGCGCCTACCAGGCCCGCTAGCCAGGCGAGGACCCACGACAACCGTGCCTCGCTGTCGAAGATCTCACGTAGCTCGCTCCGGGACTTGGCCTGCTCGCCCGCGTTGCGGCGAAGTCGAAAACTACGTCGCCGCAGCGTGGTTGACTTCGTCGTAGCTTGGGAACGTCGGATCGACGTGCGGCGCGAGTTGCTATATCGCTGCGGCCGGAGTAGCCAAATGCCGGCAAGCAACATCCATGTCTGCCTAAACCGGCCTCGCCGAGAGCGGCTACGCGTCCCCGACGGCATGATTATGTCGCTCGACTCGACGTATTCACTGTTGCCCGTGGTCTGCTCAGTCATCCAGTGCGGTATCCTTTCGTCCTCGGTGTCCCGATCACCAATCCGGCACTGCGTGTGTCATCCGCCTGCTGGCCAGCGCGGAAGCATGCTGGGGCGCAATAAAAACCGTGAAGCGTCGGCAAGCCGCCCGGCGCTGCGGGCCGTCATCCCGGCGACCGGAACGGCGGGCACACCCGCTATTCCGTGCACTGGTAGGGCAGCTGTACCGCTGGATGGCAAGGCAGCGCTGACCGGTCCGACGCCGTTCGCAGCTGTCGCCCAGCTCTGCGGCACGGACAACGACCCGACCGAAACTGCCCGGCTCATACCCGCCGAGACCGCCGCGCCACCGGCAGTGCGCAGCCCGACGGGCCCCGCGAAACCCATTCCGGCCGCACCGGATCCGGCCGCCGCGATGCCAGCACCGCTCGCCGGGCCCGCAACATTCACCGTCTTGGCGAGGTTGGCAGCGCCGGTGACGAAGCTCAGCGCTGAAAATGTCGTTCGCGCGTGCCCGCTCACAGCGGTTGCGTGGTCGTTTAACGTATTCAACGCGGTCAGCAGCGACGATCCGGAGCCCGGCGACCCGAGTTCCTGAAGTGCTTGCGGCACAGCAGACATCACCCGGGGAGCGGTCGACAGCGCAGCTGACGTCCGGGCAGCGCCCGCCGCGCCGGCGGCTTGGGCGACGGCCAAGCTCTGCCGGGCCAGCCCGGCCGGGTCAGTGACTGCTGGCGGCGCGGTAAACGGTGTCGACGTCGATGCTGCTGCCGAGGCGGCGGCGTAGGCGGACATCACGGCGACGTCTTGGGCCCACATCTGTCCGTAGTGCGCCTCCGTGGCCGCGATCGCCGGGCCGTTTTGCCCCAACACGTTGGTCGCGACCAGCAGCGCCAGCAGCGAACGGTTGGCGGCGATCACCGGCGGAGGGACGATCGTCGCGCGTGCCGCTTCGTAGGCCGCCGCGGCTGCTCTGGCCCGGGCGGCTGTCTGTTCGGCGTGGGTGCAGGTGCTGACCAGCCACGAAATGTAATGGGCGCCAGCAGTCGCCATCGACATCGATGCTGGCCCGTGCCAAAACCCGCTGGTCAGTCCGGAGATCACCGACTGCCAAGCCCGGGCGGTTGTGTGCAAAGTCGCGGCCAGCTCATCCCAGGCTGTCGCCGCGGTGAGCAGCGGTCCTGAGCCGGGACCGGAATATATGCGAGCAGAATTGATTTCCGGCGGCAATGCCCAAAACTCCATCGCTACTGCCCACCTTCGGCAGTTGGCGATGTGGCGCGAATTGTTAACTTTCGCCGACCTTTACGGCTGGATGTGAACGAGGGCATGAAGACTTCTCCTTAAAGACATTGACTGGCTCGCGTCGACAACAGTTGGCGAGTTCACTCGGCAGCTGGCACGGTGATCGCGCCCGCTAGTGTTCAACGCAGGCGGGAGCGGCGCGACAGCGGCGGTGGCGAATCAGCGCCTGGCGACGCAGAAGTGGGTCAGACGTTCTCGACCGGGATACGAAGCGCCAGGTGCACCGGATCCGGGCACACGAGGCCGCGGCCACAATGCGGGCGGGAAGCCCAGCGAAGGTGACCACCACTGGAATTGCACCGACGACGACCAAGTCGATGGCCGTGTCCGGTGCAGAACCGCCAGGTGCAACGCCGTGTGAGTTGTCGACAGCGACGCGTTTTCGAGGTGGTGGTCGAGGCGTTCATCGGGCACGCTGGTGCCAACCACGGAGGCCGTGGGGGGATTTGGTGCTCCGGAGATGGCATGGTCAGCCCTGGCCAGCCCGTATCCGATCGTGGCAGTGATCACGCATACCGCAACCGCCAGCGCGCCAAGCGGGCCTATCCATGACGACTTGCCGACAACGCGCAACGTCACTGTGCCTCCATAGCAGCAGTGACGACGACAATCATCCGACTTCCCAACCTGTTACAGCGCGTGATGAGCGTAAGCATAAGCGACTCTCGGTTAACGTCACGGTATCTAACGTTGCAGCGAAGTGAAACTCATCGCGCACAAGCCATTACAGATACCGTGAACGTGGTAACCATGAATCGCAGCCCAATTGCTCTGCGCCAGCTTATTTATCGGTTCACCAGCGCAGCAACCACACCGACCCAACACATAGAAAACGCATACACACAAGCGCCACTTGTCAAAACCCGGCGCCGCGGACCGTGTAGCCGAGACCGGTGCAGCGAAGCCACGGCCGGCTCATGGCCTTCTCAACCGGCAGGTTCTAATAGGTTATGACCACTTACGGCGTAGCGATCATCACCCCGGACCTCAAAACGCTCGCCCAAAATGCCGAGGCAGCCGATCGCGCCGGGTTCGACGCGGTGTGGGCCTCGGAGTTCTATTCCCGGTCGGGCACCATCTCGATGGCGGCGATGGCCGCCGCGACGCGGCATTGCCGGGTGGGCTCGTCGATTATCTACGGCATCGGTCGCAGCCCGCTGGTACTGGCCACCGAAGCCCGCGATCTCGACGAAATGTCCGACGGCCGGCTGGTCCTGGGGATCGGCAACGGGACCAAGCGGATGATGAGCGACTGGCACGGCGTGACCGACACGTCGGCGCCGGCCCTGCGGATCGAAGAACTTGTCCCGCTGGTGCGCCGCATCTGGAACCTGCATGAGGGCCCGATCCGGCACGAGGGCCGCTTCTACCGGATGAACCTGGTCCCCACCGAAGCCGTCACACCGCCCAAGCGCAACATCCCGATCATCACCGCCGGCGTGCGGCCCCGCATGTGCGAAGCCGCCGGCCGCGTCGCCGACGGTCTGGCCGGGCACCCGCTGTTCACCACCACCTACGTCGAAGAAGTCGTGAAACCGGCCATCGCCAAAGGAGCTGCACACGCCGGCCGGGACCCGAAGGACGTCGAGATCGTCTCCATGGTGATGTGCTCCATCCACGACGACCCGGAGGTAGCCCGCCGCGAACTGGCCCAGCAGATCGCGTTTTACGCGTCGGTCAAGACCTACGACACGGTGCTCGACGTGAACGGCTTCACTAAGCAAGGCCACGCCATCCGGGAGGCGTTTTCCCGCCGCGACCTTCCGGCGATGTTCGACGCCGTCACCGACGACATGATCGACACCATGGGGGTCGCGGGGACCGCCGCTCAGGTCCGCGACGGCCTGCGCCGCTACGAGGGTGTCCTGGACCACATCATGGTCTACCCGCCGTCGATCGGCATCTCGCCGCAGCGCGTTCAGCAAAACCTCGAGTCACTGATCGCGGAATGCGCGCCGCGTGGGTCGACCGGTGCCTAGAACCCCGGGCCGTGGACCTCATGCCCGGGTTTTTCGGCCATCAGCCCGCGGTAGGCCTGCTCGACCGTGGACCCGTGGTTGATTACCGCGTCGACTTCGCGGGCGATCGGCATGCTCAACCCGTACTTGTCGGCGAACTCCATCACGACGCTGGCGGCTTTAACGCCCTCGGCGACCTGGTTCATCGATCCGATGATCTCGTCGATCGGCTTGCCCGCGCCGAGCTGCTCGCCGACGTGGCGGTTGCGGCTGCGCGGGCTGGTGCAGGTGACGATGAGGTCGCCCATGCCGGCCAGCCCGGCGAAGGTGTCGCGCTGCCCGCCCATGGCCTCGCCCAGCTTGGCCATCTCGCGCACCGCGCGGGCCATCACCGCCGCCCGGGTGTTCTCGCCGATGCCCAGCGAATAGCCCATACCGACGGCGATCGCGTAGACGTTCTTCAACGCGCCGGCCATCTCCACGCCGATCACGTCATCGGTGGTGTAGACGCGAAACCGCCTGGTGCGGAACAGCTCTGCGAGCCGGGCGGCGAGATGCTGGTCGGGCATCGCCAGCACCGCCGCGGCCGCGTAGCCCTCGGCGACCTCGCGGGCGATGTTGGGGCCGGCCAGGATGCCGGCCGGGTGCCCGGGCAGCACCTCGTCGACGATTTGCGACATCCGCATATTGGTGCCCTGCTCGAGGCCCTTGACCAGCGACACCACCGGCACCCAGGGCCGCAGCTCGGCGGCCAGCTCGGTGAGCACGTCGCGAAAGCCGTGCGACGGAACCCCCATGACGATGACGTCGGCGGTGTTGGCGGCCTCGGAAAAGTCGGTGGTGGCCCGCAGCGATTCGCTGAGCACGACCTCGCCGCCGAGGTAGCGGGTATTGCGGTGGTTCTCGTTGATGTCCTTGGCGACGTCCGCCGAGCGCACCCACTGCAGCGTCGGCCCCCGGCGCGCGCAGATCGAGGCGACTGTGGTTCCCCAGGAACCGCCGCCCAAGACGACGACTTTCGGTTCGCGCTTAGCAGCTGCCATGGCGATCAGCGTATTGCCGACGCCCGATGTTCACCGGCAGTTGGCGAACTGAAGGTCGCGAGCAGCCCTCAGAAGTGACCCCAGCCCCGGGTGCCGTCCCAGCCTCCGCAGGCCCCGTTGGCGCAGGCGTTGACGAAGGCGCCCTGGAACGGGTTCCAGCCGCCACAGCCGTTCCACCCGGGACCGCTGCCGCAGCCTCCGCCACCGCCTTGCCCGTCGGGCCCGCCGCTCCCTTGGGTGCCGTTGGGGTCGGCGACGACGACCTGGTGGGCCGGGGTTGCCGGGGAGTTTGCGATCACCACGGCCGTCGGCACGGCGCCAATTGCCGCCGCGGCAGCGCCCGCTACGACCACCGATCTGACGAAATTCCGCGCGCTTAGCATTCCTTCATCATGCTCCGCGATCGCGGCTTCGCCAACCATTTGTGAACGCCGCCACGCCTTTTCGCAGGTCGTTTCACGACGCTGCCGTCGCCGGCTGTGGGGCACGCCCGAAGACCATGGCCTCGGTGATCCGGTCGAACCGGTAGTCGATGGCGTCGGCGAAGTAGTTCTGGCGCACGTTCCACGGCCGCTTGGTGCCGGATTTGGGCAGCGCGTGCAGCGCGCGCAGCACGTAGCCGGCCTGGATATCCCAGGACGGTTTTTCCGGCATCGGCTCGTCGCCGCGGTGTGGGTAGGCGTGGGTGTAGCCACGAGAGTTCATGTACGCCAAGAGTTTCGCGGTCGCGCGGGCGGTCATGTCGGCGCGCAGCGTCCAGGACGCGTTGGTGTAGCCCACGCACCAGAACAGGTTGGGCACGTCTTCGAGCATGTGCGCCTTGTAGACGAAGCGGTCCTGTGGCTTGATCTCCACCCCATCCAGCGACAGCGTGACCCCGCCGAGCGCCTGCAACTGCAGCCCGGTGGCGGTGACGACGATGTCGGCGTCCAGATGCGCACCGGATTTCAGCACGATACCGGTGGTGTCGAAGTGGTCGATGTGGTCGGTGACCACCTCGGCGCGTCCTTCGCTGATCGCGACGTAGAGGTCGGCGTCCGGGATCAGGCACAGCCGCTGGTCCCACGGGTTGTACCGCGGCTTGAAATGGGTGTCGACGTCGTAGCCCTCGGGCAGGTATTTGATCGCTATCTGGCGGATCCACCACTTCATGAAGCCCGGCGTCTTGCGGGACAAGAACCAGATCGCCCCCTCCAGCAGTGCGTTGCGCATCCGGATGATCTGGTGAGCAGCCTTGCGCGGCAATGCTTTCCGTAACAGGTCCGCGAACCAGCTGTATCTGGACGCCGCGAACATGTAGGTCGGCGAGCGTTGCAGCATGACGACTTTCGAGGCCTTCTCGGTCAGCGACGGGATCAGCGACACCGCCGTCGCCCCGCTGCCGATCACCACCATCGTCTTGCCGGTGTAGTCCAGGTCCTCGGGCCAGTGCTGCGGGTGCACGACCGTGCCGCTGAACTGCTCGATGCCGGGGAATTCGGGGGTGTAGCCCTCGTCGTAGTTGTAGTAGCCCGAGCCGAAAAACACGAACCGGGCGCGGTACGTCGTGGGCGCGCCGTCCTGTTCGGCGGTGATCGTCCAGGTGTCGGTCGTCGAATCCCAGTCCGCCGCGCGCACATGGCTGTTGAACCGGATGTGGCGGTCGATGCCGTACTTGTGCGCGGTCGCGGTCAGGTACTCGCGGATGTGCACGCCCTCGGCCACACCTTCTTTGCGGGTCCACGGCTCATAGGGGAACGACAGCGTGAAGATGCTGCTGTCCGAGCGCACACCGGGGTAGCGGAACAGGTCCCAGGTGCCGCCGATCTGTCGGCGCCGCTCCAGGATGACGTAGCGGATGCCGGGATTGCGCTCGTTGATGCGATAGGCCGCGCCCAGCCCGGAGATACCCGCCCCGATGATCACCACGTCGAAATAGCCGGCGTCCTTCGGTGCGCTCACGCTGTCGGCGGCCTGCTGCGGCGTCACGGTCATCGCGAACCTCGCTTCACGGCGAACAGTGGTGCCCACCACATTAGGCACCCACCGGTTGATCGGGCCAGGGTGCTACCGGTAGTTCACGAACTGCAAAGCCACGTCCAGGTCGGCCTTCTTGAGCATCGCGATCACGGTCTGCAGGTCGTCCTTCTTTTTGCTGGACACCCGCACCTCGTCACCTTGGATCTGGGTTTTGACGTTCTTGGGCCCCTCGTCGCGGATGAGCTTGGTGATCTTCTTGGCGTTCTCGCTGCTGATGCCCTGTTTGATCGTGCCGGTGACCTTGTAGGTCTTGCCCGACGCCTGCGGTTCGCCGGCCTCGAAGGCCTTCATGGAGATGTCGCGGCGGATCAGCTTTTCCTTGAAGACCTCGACGGCGGCCTTGACGCGCTCCTCGGTCGAGCTGGTGAGCTCGATGGTGTTGTCGCCCTTCCAGGCGATCTTGGTGTCGGTGCCGCGGAAGTCGAACCGGGTTGCCAGCTCCTTGGCGGCCTGGTTGAGCGCGTTGTCGACCTCCTGGCGGTCGACCTTGCTGACGACGTCGAACGATGAATCCGCCATTGGATCCGTCCCCTTCCCATCGATATTGGGCGTTTGCGTCCGGGTTACGTCCCCGTTGTACTCTGCTACACGTAACACAGACGGCAGGTTGCCCGAGCGGCCAATGGGAGCGGACTGTAAATCCGTCGGCGTATGCCTACCCAGGTTCGAATCCTGGACCTGCCACCAGGAAACCCATCCGGAGGCTCTTGCACCGCCGAGACGCCGGGCCACAGACTGGACACCGTGGGTCGAGACGACCGACAGTCCAATGCCCTTCACGAGGCGCGTGCGACGTTTGTGGCGCTGCTCTGCGATGCCGTCGACAACGGCGCAATGCCACGCACGCGCACAGGCTTACACCCGGCCATCATCGAATCGGTCGAAGCGATCGCGGAAGCATGGCCCGCCGTTCCCGACACGCTCGTGTACCGGGCGCACCGGGCGTTCGCAAGGTATGCCGTAGCGGCGCGTCGATCCCCGACGTGAGTAGGTGAGGCGAAGCGGCGACTACGAGGCGTCGGACTTGTCCGCCCCCGGCGTCTTGGGTTTCGCGCGTGAAGCCGCTTGACGTATCCTTCGCGCTCGATGCCGTAGCAGCACCAGCGACCTGGCAAGCTCGAAAAGCACACTGACAGCATGCCAGCCGGGCGCCAACGGTCCCAGTTGCACACGCGGTTTCCCATGCAACAAGTTCGCATCACCACCCGGTCGGATCAGTCTGACCATTCGCGGCCGCGGACATCGGCGGCGGACCGTGAAACCACGTCCATGGATGTCGAGGAACGAAACCGGCGTGCTGATTGGTCGCCACCGCCGGCTGACGGTACTCGACTTGGCCAAGCCGGACTGTGGCCGTTGCTATTTCAGCTCGGATCTGTGAGCGCCGCACCGTTATAGGCGCCGAGGTCGACGGCGGTGCTGGCCACGGCACGGTCGATTTGGCGCAGCGCCAGCAAGGCGCCCAGCAGTCGGTCGCTATCGCTGTCACGTTGCCGCGCAAGGTTTTCCGAGGCGTCGAGAAGGTCGGTCGCCGGGACGACAGTGGCCGCGCCGTCGCGGGCGTTGACCAGCGCGTCGATGTTGCGGCGGACCTGCGCGGCGGCCGCGGTGACGGCGTCGGCCAGCTCGTCAGGAACATGGTCGACTTGTCCGCTGCAGCGGGCCAGGGTTCGCCCGTAGCGGTCGCACGCCGTCAGCACTCGCAGACCGCGGCGGATGCTGCGCCGACCGGACAGGCCGGCGACCCCGGCCATCAGCGGCTTGGCAGTGGCGCGGAACTGCTGCAGGTTGCGGTCCAATTGGCGCGCCTTGTCGGTCGGCGTCGGCCCGTCGCGGCCAAACATCGCCGAAACCGACGCATCGACCAGCTCCGACAGCGTGGTGAAAAAGGCGTGGGCGTCGTTGCGGACCGCAGTTCGAGTGTTGGTGGGCAGCACCAGGATTGCGACGGCCACCCCGATGACGGCGCCGATCGCGGTCTCTTCGATCCGCAGCATCAGCAGCTGGAAACTGAATTGGCCGAGCAGACCATACAGCAACGCCAGCATCGTGGTGATCCAGAAGGTCATCAGGCTGTAGGTGACCTTCATGAAGTACAGCGCGCAGAATACGCACACGAAGATCAAGATCAGCGACACCACGCGATTGCCCGACACCAGCGTGGCGATCAGCACCCCGCACGGCACACCGAGCCCGGTGCCCAGCAGCCGCTGCCAGCCCTTGGTCAGCGTTTCACCCCAGGAGTTGGTGCCGGCGAAGATCACGAACGCGGCGATCACCGCCCAATACCAGCGCGCGGGAGACACCAGCTCGCCGGTGACGATGGCCAACGAGGCGGCCACGGCGACCTGAATTGCCTGCCGTGTCGTCGGCAGCAGACCGCGTTGGCGAGGACCGTCATCGGCCGGCGCCGCCGGTGCGGGGGCCGCGGTCTGCCGGGCGCCGTGCTGCACCAGGGCACGCACTTCGGCGGCCGCTGTGGCGGTGGCGATGATGGCCAGCCCGAGGCGGCGCACCGCGACCGCGCCGGGGTCGTCGCCGTGTTGGTCGGCCAGCGGCTGGGCCAGCCGCGCGGCCCGTTGCAGCCCTTGCGGGTGCGGCAGCCGGATCGCCTGGGCGAGTTGGGACAGCGCGTCGGCCAGTTGACTGCGGGTGGCGGCGGTGATCGCGGCGGGGTGGTCCGCGGCCACGAGTGCCGCACGCGCACCGGCGCTGGCCACCCGTTCGACGGTCAGTTCGGCGTCGAATAGCCACAGCGCCAGGTCGTCGCCGCTGACCCCGGGCCACAGCGCGGCCGGGTTGACGTTGTCTTCGATCTGGCTTTGCACCATCAGCGCGGTCTCGTTGAGCCGCGCGATGCGGGCCCGCAGGCGCCGGCGCCGCCGTTCGTCGAGCCGGCCGGCCGCCAACGCCTCGGCGGTGGTGTCGATGACGATGGCCATCCGCGCCCGCAGGGACCGCATCGTCGCCTGCAGCACGCGTTCGGGCCGGTCAGGAAACGCGTAGGCCGTGATGACGAGGCTGCACGCGGCGCCCACCAGGACCGCGCCGATCATCCAGGGCAGCTCGCCGGACTGGGCTCGCAGAAACAACGTGAAGAAGTAGGCCATGAACATGACCATCCCCAACGCCCGTCCCCGCGAGCCGAAGCGGCGGACATAGACCGCGGCGAACACGATCCCGACGAACACGATGTCGCTGAGCACTTTGTGCGGAGCGAGCAGCGTGCCGGCCGTGATGGCCAGTGCCGCCGGCAGCGGCAGCAGCGCCATGGTGATCTTCTGCTGACGCGGGTCCGCCTCGTTGACCGCCCGGCCGGAAACCATGGTGATCAACACCCCGAGCAGCGCCACCGTCACCGGCTGGCCGGTCGCCCTGCTCAGCCCGTAGAGGATCGCCAAGGCGCAGGCCAGCGCGGCCGTGGTCCGGCTGGCCGCCCGCAGCCGCAGCAATCCGGGATCCGACCCGATCAGCCAGTTGCGTGCTCGCTGGTAAAGATCGGGCACCGCTAGGCCGCCTCCTTCGCTGTCGCTGTTCCATGGTGACTGCCCGTGGCTTGGCCGCAGAAACGCCGCGGTCGATTAGGGTTCGAGTTCGTGACGGCGCCGACGCGGGCCACCCTGGCCGATGGCCGTGAGCTGCTGTTCTTCGCGTTGCCCGGCCGCACCCCGGCGCCGGTCGCCGACCGCCGGCCCTTGCCCCCGCGCGACCCGTGCCCGTCGCAGCTGCGGTTCGACCGCACCACCGGGCAGTGGGTGATCATCGCGGCGCTGCGCCAAGACCGCACCTATAAGCCGCCGCCCGATCAATGTCCGCTGTGCCCGGGTCCGACCGGGCTCACCAGCGAGGTACCCGCCCCCGATTACGACGTCGTGGTGTTCGAGAACCGGTTCCCCAGCCTGTCCGGGGCCGGAGGCGCGGCGCCGCGGGCGCCCGACGGGTTCGCGCCGCTGCCCGGGCATGGCCGCTGCGAGGTGATCTGCTTTTCCAGCGACCACACCGGCTCCTTCGCCGCGCTGGACGTGGCGCAGGCCCGGCTCGTCGTCGAGGCGTGGCGGCACCGCACAGCCGAGCTGATGGCCCGTCCCGAGGTCGAGCAGGTGTTCTGCTTCGAGAACCGCGGCGAGGAAGTCGGGGTCACACTGACCCATCCGCACGGGCAGATCTACGGCTACCCGTTTTTGACCCCCCGTGCCGCGACCATGCTCCAACAGGCCGATCAGCATCGAAAACAACACGGCAGTAACCTGTTTGACGATCTGCTGGCACGCGAGGTAGCCGACGGCGGCCGGGTCATCGCCCGTACCGAGCTGTTCACCGCGTTCGTGCCGTTTGCCGCGCGCTGGCCGGTCGAGGTGCACATCTACCCAAACAGGTTCGCGCACAACCTGGTCGAACTCGACACCGCCGAACTCGACGAGTTCACCCAGCTATACCTTGACGTGCTGCGCCGATTCGACCGCATGTACTCTGCTCCGCTGCCGTACATGTCGGCGTTGCACCAGTTCTCCGACACCGACGCCCAGCGGGAGGGCTACTTCCATGTCGAGTTGATGTCGATCCGACGCAGCGCGACCGCGCTGAAATATCTGGCGGCCTCGGAGTCGGCGATGGATGCGTTCATCAGCGACGTGGCACCCGAGGACGTCGCCGCGCGATTGCGAGAACTGGCATGACCGTGCGATACGCCGCGCCGGGGCGGATCAACCTGATCGGCGAGCACACCGACTACAACTTGGGATTCGCGCTGCCGATCGCGCTGCCGCAGCGCACCGTGGCGACGTTCACGGCCCAGCAAAGCGACGCGATCACCGTGTGCAGCGACCGCGCCGACGGCACGGTGCGCATCCCGCTCGACACCGCACCCGGTGAGGTGAGCGGCTGGGCGGGCTATGTGGCCGGGGTGGTGTGGGCGCTGCGCGTCGCCGGGCATCCCGTGCCCGGCGGCGCCATGTCGATCACCAGCGATGTCGAAATCGGGTCGGGCCTGGCGTCGTCGGCAGCCTTGGGGTGCGCGGTGCTCGGTGCGTTGACGTCGGCGGCCGATGTCCGCATCGAGCGCATCGAGCAGGCCCGGCTGGCTCAGTGTGCCGAAAACGAATACGTCGGCGCGCCAACGGGTTTACTCGACCAACTGGCCGCGCTCTTCGGGCAGCGGTCGACGGCGCTGCTGATCGACTTTCGCGCCCTGACGGTGCGGCCGGTGCCGTTCGATCCCGACGCGTGCGGGGTTGCGCTGCTGCTGATCGACTCGCGGGTCCGGCACAGTCACGCCGGCGGCGAATATGCCGCCCGTCGCGCGTCCTGCGACCGTGCCGCGGCGGACCTGCGGGTGTCGTCGCTGCGTGAGGTCGACGATTTGTCAGCGCTGACGACCGTCACCGGACCCGTCGACGCCCGCCGCGCCCGCCATGTGCTGACCGAAAACCAACGTGTACTTGATTTCGTTGCCGCGCTGGATGATTCGGATTTCGGCGAAGCCGGCCGCATCCTGACCGCCTCGCATGCGTCGATGCGCGACGACTTCGAAATCACCACCGACCAGATCGATGTCATCGCCGACGCCGCCGTTGAGGCCGGCGCTTTCGGGGCCCGGATGACGGGCGGCGGCTTCGGCGGCTGCGTGATCGCGCTGGTGCCGGCCGAGCGCGTCGACGCCGTCGCCGAGGCGGTGCGGCGGGCGGTGCACGAGGCGGGCTATCGGCAGCCGGTCATCACCCGCACCCGTGCCTCGCCGGGCGCAGGCCTGGTGTGAGCTGATTGCGCCTGGCCGAGACCGGGGGAGAGCATGGGGCATGGCCGGCTATGTGGAGGTGCGGGCATACGCCGAACTCAACGACTTCCTGGACCCGCAGTCGCGTGGTCTGACGCTGCGCCGGCCGTTCCGCAGCCATCAGACCGTCAAGGATGTGCTGGAGGCCATGGGCATCCCGCACACCGAGGTCGATCTCATCCTGGTCAACGGCGAACCGGTCGACTTCGCCCATCGCCCGCAAACGGGTGACCGCATCGCCGCCTACCCGGTGTTCGAGGCGCTCGACATCGGGTCGACGACCAGGCTGCGGCGAGAACCGCTGCGCGATCCGCGCTTCGTCGTCGACGTCAACCTGGGCGGGCTCGCGCGGTTGCTGCGCGTGCTGGGCTTCGACGTGTGGTTCTCCGGCGACGCCGACGATCACACGTTGGCTGATATCAGCTTGGCCCAGCAGCGGATTCTGCTGACCCGCGACCGGGCGCTGTTGAAGCGTCGCGCGATCACCCATGGCCTGTTCGTGCGGGCCCACGACCCGGAAGAGCAGACGCTGGAAGTGTTGCGGCGGTTGGATCTGCGCGAGCGGCTGGCTCCGCTGACCCGGTGCGTGCGGTGCAACGGCGCGCTGGCGCCGGTCACCAAGGACGAGGTGATCGACCAGCTCGAGCCGTTGACCCGCCGCTACTACGACGAATTCAGCCGCTGCGCCGACTGCGGGCAGATCTATTGGGCCGGCTCACATTATGCGAAGTTGCTGGGCCGTGTGCAGCGGCTGCGCGACCAGCTCTTCAGCTGTTGACGGCGGCCCCGGGGGCGGTGATCGACGGAATCCGCTTGTCAGCACTGTGCAAATCGCCGCGACCAGTCCGTCACGTGAGCGGCTACGCGCTGTCGATGTGCCAACCGACCGTAAAGCCTTGCCGCAACACGAGTTCGGTGAGCACGTCGGCCCGCTCGGCAAGCGGCCACGACTCGGGGCTGAACGCATCGAGGGCAAAGAACGCGAAGTTGGCCGAGGTCTCCGGGGTGGTGCGCGGCCGGTAGACGATGGCGTCAAGGTCGCTCCACCACCGCTTGACCGCGTCGGCGAGCCGATGGCAGGTGTCCCACACGTCGGGATGCTGGCCGGTGCTGATCTGGTCGTCGACACCGAGCGCATCGAGGTTGGCCTCGGTGCGCAGGTCGAGCACCCGCAGGTGTCGGACGGCGACGAGCCGCACCACGTGGTGGGCGGCGTGGTCGGCGGGAATCACCAGTCCGGTGGGCCGGTACCGTTCCCGGAATGCGCCGACGAGGCTGGCCGCGGCGTATCGCGTTCGAAACGATCCGGATTCGGGGTCGAACCGGAACCGCGCCTCCGGAAACCCCTGCCACGTCCATCCCGCGGGTACGGTGGCGTCGACGCGCCACAGCTGGGTGCCGGCGGACACGCGCCGACGGCGCAGGCCGACCGGCCGAGCCGCCGGTAAGGGCGCCTGATAGCCGGCGGGAAGCTCAGGCACCGACGGCAGTCAGCATCCGCCACGCGGTCTCGGCGGTCTTCCGGCGGCGCAGCGCCTCGGCAATCGACGAACCGCCCAGTTCGTCGTGCTTCAGTCGCATGATGCGATCGGCGGCCAACGGATCGGAGGTGAAGCGCGCTAACAGCTCCAGAATCCGCGGCAGGTCGGGCCGCAACCGGTCGCCGTCGAATTGCCAAGCCGGAAACCAGGTTTGATTACCGACTGCGGAGCCCAGCAGCTTGCCGCGGCTGCGCAGCCGGTGCACCGCCTGCGGCGACTTCAGGCCCAGCCGCGCTTGTACGTGCGGTGTGGGCAGCGAACCGTCGACGAACTCGTGCACCAGGGCGGTGCGGCGCTTGTCGTTCAACCGGGCGGCGGCGATGCGCTCGAGCGTGCCCTGCGGGGCGGTCGGCGCCTCCAGCAGGGCATCGAGCACCTCGGCGAATCCGGAATCCTTCTCTGCACGCTCGGCGACCTGCCGGACGAGCGGGGCAACAGCGGTGGGCATGCGGCCATCCTACGCCACCTGGGTCCTCGATTGAAACAATCGAAACAACGATGTCCGTTGTTCGGCGTACCGTGGCGTGAGCCGACGAATACGTAAGGAGTGACAGTGCCACGAACCGACAACGACACCTGGGACATCACCGAAAGCGTGGGCGCGACGGCGCTGGGCGTGGCCGCGGCGCGAGCGGTGGAAACGGAAAGCGACGACCCGCTGATCCGCGACCCGTTCGCGCGGGTGTTCCTCGACGCCGCCGGCGAGGGCATGTGGAACTGGTTCGCCGCACCGCAGCTGCCCCCGGAGATCGTCGAGGCCGAGCCCGATCTGCCGCTGCGGATGCGGTCAATGGTCAACTACATGGCCTCGCGGACGGCGTTTTTCGACGAGTTCTTCCTCGACGCGACCAAGGCGGGCGTGCGGCAAGCAGTGATCCTGGCGGCCGGCCTGGATTCGCGGGCGTGGCGGCTGCCGTGGCCGGACGGGACGACGGTCTATGAGCTCGACCAGCCCAAGGTGCTGGAGTTCAAGTCGTCGACGCTGCAGCAACGCGGTGATGAGCCGACGGCCAACCTGGTTAATGTCCCGGTCGATTTGCGCCACGACTGGCCGGCAGCGTTGCAGCAGGCCGGTTTTGACGCGACGGCGCCCGGTGTCTGGTCGGTGGAGGGGCTGTTGCCGTTTCTGCCGGCAGCAGCCCAGGATCTGCTGTTCGAGCGGGTTCACGCGTTGAGCGTCGCGGGCAGCCGTATCGCCGTCGAGGCGCCCGGCCCCGGCTTCGCCGACCCGAAGGTGCGTGAACGGCAGCGAGCACAGATGCAGCGCTACCGTGCCCTGGCGGCAAAACTTGACCTGCAGCAGGACATTCCGGATGTCCAGGAGCTGTGGTACTTCGAGGAGCGCGAGGATGTCGGCGACTGGTTGCGCCGCCACGGCTGGGACGTATCGGTGGTGCCGGCTGAGGAGCTGATGACCCGCTATGGGCGCCCGCCCGCGGACATCGATGACGCGGCGCCGCGCAGCTTGTTCGTGTCGGCGCAACGGCTGTAGGGCCCCGCGGCGCGGCAGGTATGGCCGCGGTCAGCTGTCGCTGGATCAGCTTGGGGTGATCGCTGCGGGACGGGTGAGCGCTCCGATGAGCATTACGCGGCGCTGGCGGCGGTGGTCACAGTCGACCAAGTTGCGCACCGCGATGAAGCTGACTCATCCCTTTCATCTAAATTGGTCTTGCCGGGTTAGATTTTGCTATCCGGCAAGACGAATTGGAAGCCGCCCAAGATCGCCCGCTTGGCTGTCACAAAGAGCGGGTTCTCAGGTTCAGTCGTTTGAATGCCGACTGTCGAAATCCACACCCTATTATGTTGGTCTTTGGCGGCGACGATAATGGTGGTCGCCTGACGGCCCTCATATTTGTAATTGAGGGTCAAACTCGGGTAATTGCATAAGGTGCCAGGTGCTTCCGAGTCTATACTCACCTTCTGGGCCAGTCCAGCACGTTCGGTGTCGATTGCTTGTTCCGGTGTACTCGAGTCGCTGGTTACTTCGGCGAGAGTCACCACGGCATTCGGAACGAAACCGTTAGCTTGCAATCCTTCGTTGAGAATCGCGCCACGAACCAATGGTGAATTGTGCTTGCCGGAAAACTTCCAGCCCTGAGGCGTTGGGATGGAGATAGTCGGTTCGTCGACGCCATTCTTTGGCAGGACAGTTAAAGGTACGCCGTTGCTCGCCGAGCAATGATACGGAGAACTCGATGCCGATGCTGTGGACGAATGACTCGAGTTGATAGGAGAAGTGCACCCGGCGTGGGCAAGAATAAGCGCTACCATCCCAACCGTCGTCAGGTATCTTCGCATGGCGAGCGTTCTCATCTGATTACCA
The DNA here is from genome assembly GCF_016592155.1 of Mycobacterium heckeshornense. Lineage (NCBI taxonomy): Bacteria > Bacillati > Actinomycetota > Actinomycetes > Mycobacteriales > Mycobacteriaceae > Mycobacterium > Mycobacterium heckeshornense. The sequence goes on along the minus strand of NZ_AP024237.1, from coordinate 4,256,778 downwards.
GAGACAATTGTTAGGTGCGGTACCGAAAATAGCCGACGGCGAATAAGACGAAGATCGGAAATCCAAACCCTAAACCTGCTATCACGCTCTTGAAGCCCAAGGATAGACACGCGACGACCAGTAGAGGCGCGATCAACCAGTACGTCCACTTTCGAAGTTTCCCTTTGTCGGGGTCGATAAAAAACATTGTACCGATCGTGACGATCAGCGCTATCGCTATATAAAATTCTGCGGCGCTGCTCAATTTCTGCATTTATCGGCTGAAATCAATCAGAGATTGCATGCCAGCCTTTTGAAATGACTTCTCCCATACCTTTACCGACTTCGCTGCCAGCTAATCCGCCTACCACCGCGCCGACTCCGGCGCCAATTACACCGCCAGCTACAGTTCCCAAACCAGGAACCACGGATCCCGCGCTAGCACCGATTCCCGCACCATACTCGGCTCCCACAGCAGCCCCCGCCATACCGCCGGCGATGCTTCCAGCAGTTTTAGGAGCTACATCTACCACGGCGTCCCCTGCAGATTTTCCATTCTTAACTTCATTAATGCCTTCATTCACACCATTGGCAGCCTCAAGTCCGTTGCCCAGGATGCTGAGACGCTTGCCGAACTGGCTGAAAGTCTCGAGGCCTTCCGTCGCGCGCGCGGCTGCACGGTTTAGCTGCCCTTGAGTGGGGCCAAGGCCTGCCGATCGTTGAGGAACAGCGGCGTATTCACCTGCTGTGGCAGCCGATTTATCGATACCATCGCCTAAATTGCCGATATGTGTATTCATCGGTGGAGGAGGGATCGGTGCACCGGTCTGTGGTAGTGCTCCATTTGGCGACGTCGGCCTAGATGACAATTGTCCAGCGCCGCCGTCAGGTTGAGCGTTCTGAGCCTTGTCGTCATTAGTCGGCTGTTCGCCGCTTTGCTTGCGAAGCGAAGAGTAGGCTCCAGCGCCGCCGTCGGAGTCGACGCCGTCGCCGACGGCGGCGCGCATCGCGGCGGCCAGTTCGTGGTCGGTGGTGTGCGCCTTGACCTTCACCGTGTCGAGGTCGGTTTGCAGAATCTGGCGCTGCAGCCCAGCTTCCTGCGGGCCCATCAGCAAAGCGGCAGTTTCGCCAATGTTGACCTTCCAGTCCGCGGTGATGGTGAAGCCCAATGTCTCGGCGGTTTCGTCGACCTGGCTCATCATCGCCTTGCAGCTTTGCACGTCCGCCGAGGCCATGCTCACCGCGGCGGCCACTTGCGTCGACTCGTGGCCGTCTTTGTCGATGTCGGTGCGCAGCCTGCCGAGACTACTGTGAAACGCCGAGCCCGCCTCGCCCTGCCACTCGGCGAGCAGAAGACCGGTCTGACCCAAATCCTCCCCGAACCGGTACAGCGTCGTTGCGCGGCTGGCAGCGACTTGGAACACCTTAAGCACCGCGGCGGCATCCCAGCGGCGCACGTCGTCGGGAGTCAGGTCGCTCATCGCGGATCGAGCGACAGCGCCTGCGCGCTGTGTCCCTCGTTGGCACTGAAGGCCGTCCCCGCCGTGGCCATGTGGAACGACAGCCCACCCACAGCGCGCTTGTGCTCGGCGTGACGGGTCTCCCAGCGCGTCATCACTTCCGACAACGCCTTCGCCGACTCGCCGATCCACCCCGGCTCGGCATCAGCCAGCTGGTCCTCATGCACGATGAAGTTGATCGCGACCTCGCCCACCGAGGCTTCCAGATGGGTGCTGCCCGACGCCACCGCCGCCGGATCCACCCGAAGGAACTCCGCCGCCATCGGCTTACCTCCCACCACGAGTTTGGCGAAGAGTGTAGCGGTGTTGCTCACCGCCGGTGAACGCAAACTTTGCCGCACACCGTTCGCATGACATGGACGCCGTTTGGCCAAGGGACCGAGGCACTTTACTCTACGCAAGGGCCATCGCGCGGAGTGTATTTAACGATTTGTCATAAAAGGTGAGGTGTCGCGCTTCAGAACGCATTCATTTGGTGCCATTGGTGGCAGCCTAGACGCATTGAGGCATAGGGGAATTGGCTCCCACTGCCCGTTGCCACCGGATGCCGACCAGCAACGCCGACAACCAAAGCCGCAACTCCGTCGGCCGACCACACGGCGATCTTCTGCCCGCGGCACGCTACCGCTGGGCTCGGCGCAACGGCTGTAGGGCCCCGCGGCGCGGCAGGTATGGCCGCGGTCAGCTACCTTCGAGCTAGCCCAGCGCGGCCAGCGCTGCGTCGTAGTTGGGTTCGGTGGCGATCTCGGGCACCAGCTCTTCGTACGCGATGTTGCCGTCGGCGCCGATCACGACCACCGCGCGTGCCAGCAGTCCGGCCATCGGGCCGTCGGTGATGGTGACGCCGTAGTCCTCGCCGAAGCTGCTGCGGAATGCCGATGCCGCGGTGACGTTCTCGATGCCCTCGGCGCCGCAGAATCGCTGTTGGGCGAATGGGAGGTCCTTGGACACGCACAGGACGGATAGGCCCTTGCCGGCCGCGCGTTCGTTGAAAGTGCGCACGCTGGTCGCGCAGACCGGGGTGTCGATAGATGGAAAGATATTGAGCAGCAGGGATTTACCCCGGAACTGGTCGCTGCTGACCGCGCCGAGATCGGTGCCCGTCAAAGTGAAGCCGGGCGCCGGAGAGCCCACCGCAGGGAGTTCACCAACCGTATGGACCGGATTTCCACGCAACGTTATCTGTGCCATGGGCCATAGTCTGCCAAGCCCCGGCAGCGACCCTGAAGGAGGGGCCGTACCGTAGCGGTGTGCGCTGGATCGTCGACGGCATGAACGTGATCGGGACCCGCCCGAACGGTTGGTGGAATGACCGCCCGCAGGCGATGGTGGCGCTGGTGGACCTGCTCGACCGCTGGGCCTCGGTGTCGGGGGAGCGGGTGACGGTGGTGTTCGAGCGCCCGCCGTCGACACCGATCCGTTCGGCCTCGATCGACATTGCGTATGCGCCGGTGGCGGCGCCCAACTCGGCCGACGACGAGATCGTCCGGCTGGTGTCGCTCGATGCCAGACCGCATGAGATTTGCGTCGTCACCTCGGACCGGACGCTGACCGAGCGGGTCCGCGGCATGGGGGCATCGGTGCAGCGCTCGCAGCGTTTCCGCGACCTGGTCGACCGACGGAGCCCGCCGGGCGATGTCAAAGGCCGTCGGGACAGGTAGCGGCAGCGAGCCGGAGGATCTCGGCGCGATCGGCGGACAGGATGAACCCGGATCGGATGGCGGAGTCAAGCGCGGCGGTGAACCGCTCGAGATAGTCGGCCGCGCCACCCGGGTAGAGCCGCCGCAGGGTGGCGGCATCGAAGAGTTCACCCGAGCCGAACAGATCGGACATCGGGCTTTCGTTTGCACCGAAACCGGTTGTGCGCGCGACGGGTACGTCGACCCACGGTGTGCGTACGCCGCCTTGGGCCAGCCCGTGGCTATCCAGAACGGGCCTGACCGGCTCGGTGTCGGTCAACGCGATGCGCGGGGCCGCGGGCGCCGGTGTTCCGGTGCGGACCCATTCGCACAGTCTTGTCAGCGCGGCCTGCACCACATAGTGGTGTTGCGGGGCGAAGTTGATCGTGTAGGTCAACTGCTGTCCCATCAGTGTGCGGGTCGGCGCGTAGGCTGCCGCGATCTCCTCCAGCGGAGCGTGCCCGGTGTCGATCGGGGCGACGTTAATCGTGTAGTTGTCGGCGTGGGCGGCGCCGGGGATCTCCCAGATCCGCAGGCGTTCGCTGTCGGGCTGGCGGGCCCGGTAGTAGCCGGTCTCGGGGCCGCCGACAAGATCGGTTTCGGTGATGACGGTGATCAGCGGGACGCGCAGGTCGGGGCGGAAGGCGACCGCCGGCGGCAAACCGGACTGCCCGGCGGCGAAGATCGAGCTGCCGTCCAGCGGCGCCGCGGGCGCGAACCGGGAATGGATCAAAAACCCGTCGTAGGCTTTGGCGAGCGGGTCGATTGCGTTGACGTAAGTGGTGAGAAAGAAAGCCGACTGCGACTCTCCCACTGCGACAATATTTTCCGGGCTGACCGAACCCAACGTGCTGCTGTGAGCCGCATCCCGGATCAGCGCAGCGATCTGGGAAAAGATGTCGTAGGAGAATGCGTCACCAGGGTGGCTCAGCGGCGCGTACCTCTGCGGGTCCAGGGTTTTCAATGGCATGTTGAAGCCGCTTCGGCTCACACCGCCTTCGACGCCCACCCGCTGGGCCGACACCGCGACATAGGCGTAGCCGGCGCGAACGATTTCACGGTGGGCCATCAACCACACCGCGGGGGCGTCGATGCCGCCGCTGACGTTGAGCCATTCGACGAGGACCGTTCCGTTGAACATCGCCGGTTCAGCGGGTACAAGCACCACCATCCGCGTGGTGTAATCCGCTGTCCCCGAACGTGTTACGGTCCATCGACCGTCTGTTTGCAGCGTTTCGGCAGGGCGAAACGACGACGCGGTACCTGAAACGAAGAATTCCTCGGCGACATAGCCGAGCTCGGCAACGTCGAAACGGCCCAGGATCAGGTTGGGCTTTCCCGGTACCGGTGTGACGAGGGGACTCATGCGCAGCCGTGCCCTAGCGCCGCCGCTGGCGCACTTTGTACGTCGACGGCCACGATTTGCGCGACTCGTCTCCGGTCAGCGGTTCGCCCATGGCGCCGACCTTGACGTCGTAGGCCTCCTGGCCGGGACCGACCTCGCGGTTGGCGTGTTCGCGGGCCAGGTAGTACAGCTCGTCGATGGTGGCTTCGCTGTAGGCCACGAACGTGGTTTTCCGGACGACGTCGTCGGCCCCGGCGCTTACCCGGTCAAGCAGGAGCCGCGACCCGAGCACCGCCAGGCCCAGCAGCGCGAACGGGACGACCCAGTAACACAGGAACGGCAGCGGGGTCTTTCGTTCCAGGATGGAGGCGTCGGCGCGCAGGAGGGGCGGAAGCACCGATGACACCGTCATGGCGGCGAACACGGTGAGCCACGACCAGGTCAGCAGCGCGGTTACCCGCTCGAACACCTCGCTGTTGGCCAGTCCGGCGGGCAGATCGGCGCCTGCGAATTCCCGCATGAACGGCTTGCCGATCAGCACGCTGCCCAGCGCCACCAAAAACAGTCCTGCGTTGCTCAGCGGCAGGATCCACCGCTGGCCGAACTCCTGGCCCAGTGTCAACGTGAGCAATGTCAGCACCAAAAACGTTGCCAACGAACCGAATTGCAGTACGCCACGCCTGATCACCAGCGCCGCGACGGCAATCACCGAAGCGACGAGCACGGCAACGGCGAACGACACGTTGCCGACAAGCACCCAATAGACGACCCACGGCGCCAACCCGAACACAATGCCCACGATCGGTCAGTCTAGGAAGTGCGGTCCGCGGCGCCGGTGCGAACTGGGCTATCGATGGCGGTGTGCCGGGTCGTCGCGGCCGCACCAGCCACCGCACAGACCAACATGTGGGTGAGATTGAACCCATTAGCCATATCAGTCACTGGTTTAGGGATTAGTGCCGCTACAACCGTGAGGTAGCGGGTGCCATCAGTCAATGGGCACGATCTCGACGCGCATGACGTCGAGCGGCGCAACCGCGACTGAGAGGCCGTCGAGGATGTCGCTTCGCCGCGCCGCCAGACGGCGATGAGACAATTGCATGCATGAGCGACGTCGCGACGCGAACCGCTGAGGCCGTCGAGGCGCTGCGGCGACACGGCGCCGCGTTCGCCTACCTGCACGGCAGCCGAGCACAAAACACGGCGCGGTCAGCATCCGACGTCGACATCGCCGCATATTTCGGGGGACAGCGGCCGCCGCGGGCGTTCGAAATTCTGCTGCCCGCAGGCGTCGACCTGCTGGTTCTCGACGACGCTCCACTGGAACTCGCGGGCAGAGTTGCGTTGCACGGCACGCTGCTATTCGAAGTAGACCCGTCCACCCGGGTGGCTTGGGAAGCGACGACGCGCAAGATCTACCTCGACGAACTGCCACGAATCACTCGTGCCCACCTGGAGTTTGCCGAAGCGGTGCGCCGTGGTCGATGAGGTCCGAGTCCTCCGGTTGCTGCGCGGTATTACCGACGACTTGGCTGTCCTGCGTCGCGAATCCGCGGCGGGACAGGCCCGCAGGGCCGACCCGATATGGCTGCGCGGCGTCAAGTACACGTTCGTCACGGCTATCGAAGCGTGCATTGACGCTGCACAACACATCTGCTCGGCGGAAGGCTGAGGCCCACCGGCCGATAACGGTGACGCCATGCGGTTGCTCGGGACCCATGGCGTACTCACGGTTGATATGGCGGACGCATTGCGCAAGGCCGTCGGATTCCAGAACGTCCTTGTGCACGAATACATCGAGGTCTCGGACGATCTTGTCACGGCCCGCCTCGATGACCTCAGCGACCTGGAAGCGTTCGTCGAACGAGTGGCCGCATTCATCACCGAGCCAGCTGAGCGCCAGTAGCGACGCGTGGCCGTCTGGTGCACGCTGTCAGGCACCTGGCCGGCGATCCGACGTACCCGGGCGAGGGCTCCAGGCGCGGCCCGGCTGGATGGGAGTGGGCATTGTTCGGCCGCCGTGTTCGTCGCCGGCGCCCCGGTCCTGACCCGATTCGGTGCAGCGCCTGAGTCCGAAGCGGCGACGATAGCGTCGCGGCCGGGGTCTGTCTGACGTCTCGGTGGCGGCGGGTCGTGCCTCTGCCGTTCGCGAAACGCCACGCGACGTGGCGGCTATGCAGTAAGAGACAGCTATGCCGTTACGAAGGCCGCTCACCGCTTTCGTGGCGGCGGTTGTTGTCTGGGCGGTGGCTCCGGTGGCGGCACGCGCCGAGGAGCCGGCGTTCGTGACGAACCCGGCGGGTTATGTCGACACGCTCATCGGCACCGGGTCGAGCGAGACGGGTGGGGAGATCAACAACTTTCCCGGCGCCACGGTGCCGTTCGGGATGGTGCAGTACTCGCCGGATACCACCGACACCTACGCCGGCTATGACCACGACAACGACCAATCCACCGGGTTTTCCATGACCCATGCCTCGGTGGGCTGTAACGCGTTCGGCGACATTCCGATGCTGCCGACCACCACGCCGATCGGCTCTCAGCCGTGGTGGGCGTGGGAACGGATCGCCCACGACGACACCGAGGTCGGTGTGCCCGGCTACTACACGGTGCGGTTCCCCGACACCGGAGTTCGAGCGGAACTGACCGCGACCACCCGCACCGGGGTGGGACGGTTTACCTATCCTCGCGACGGCCGGCCGGCGCTGTTTCATGTGCGCACCGGCGGGTCGCTGGCGGGAAACGCCACGGCGAGCATCCGCATCGGCGAGGACAACACCACGATCACCGGGTCGGCGACCACCGGGGACTTCTGCGGCAAGAACAACAGCTACACGGTGTATTTCGCGATGACGTTCAGCCGGCCGTTCACCTCCTATGGCACGTTCGAGGGCAACTCGGTGTTCGCCGGGGCGCGCAGCGCGGATTCGCGGTGGAGCGGGGGATGGGTAGAGTTTCCGCCCGGTTCGGTGCTCGAGGTGCGAACCGCGCTGTCGTACGTGAGTGTCGACGGAGCGCGAGCGAATCTGGCTGCCGAGAGCGGGAGTTTCGACGAGGTGCGCGCTGCCGCGTGGAGCCAGTGGAATGCCGCGCTGTCGCGCGTCAAGGTGGCGGGCCCCGATAAGAGCGAGGTGAAAACCTTCTACACCGCGCTCTACCATTCGCTGTTGCATCCCAACATGTTTGACGACGCGGATGGCCGCTATCTCGGGTTCGACGGCGCGGTGCACACCGTGGCCCGCGGGCACACGCAGTACGCCAACTTCTCGGACTGGGACACCTACCGCTGCCTGGCGGCGTTGCAGGCGCTGCTGTTTCCGGAGCGGGCCAGCGACATGGCGCAGTCGCTGGTGAACGACGCCGACCAAAGCGGGTCGCTGCCGCGGTGGGCGCTGGCCAATTCGGCGACCGGGGAGATGACCGGAGACAGCGTGGTGCCGTTGATCGTGAACCTGTACATGTTCGGGGCCAAGAACTTCGACGCCAAACGGGCGCTGTACTACATGCTGAAGGCGGCAACCGACGGCGGCGCCGGGCGAGGCGACTACGTGGAGCGGCCGGGCATCGCCACGTACCTGGAGCACCGCTACGCGCCGCAGACGGAGGAGTTCCGCGGCGATCACGGCACCGACGGCGCGTCGATCACGCTGGAGTGGTCGGTCGACGACTTCGCCATCTCGCGATTTGCGGATGTGCTGGGCGACAAGGTGATTGGCGCGGAATTCCAGAACAGGGCGCAGTACTGGCACAACTTGTTCAACCCGCTGACCGGTGACATCACGCCGCGCAGCGCCGACGGCGTTTTCCTGCCGTGGCCGGGATCCAGCGGGCCGACTTCGGATCTGGGGCAAGACGGATTCGAGGAAGGCAACGCCGCGCAGTACACGTGGATGGTGCCGCAGAATATCGCGGGTCTGGTGAGCGCGATAGGCGGCCGAGAGGCAGTGGCCGAGCGGCTAGACCGCTTCACGACGGAGCTCAACGCGGGGCCGGACGAGCCTTATCTGTGGATCGGTAACGAGCCGAGCTTCGCGGTGCCGTGGCTGTACAACTATGTCGGTCAGCCGTGGAAGGCGCAGGAGACGGTGGACCGGGTGCGCAGGGAACTGTTCGGGCCGACACCCGACGGTGAACCGGGCAATGACGATCTGGGCGCCCTATCGAGCTGGTATGTGTGGGCGGCGCTGGGCGTGTACCCGATCACGCCGGGAACCGGGGTACTCACCGTGAATACACCGCTGTTCGATCACGCCGAGATTGCGCTTCCGGCAGGAAAATTCATCAAAATCTCGGCACCAGGCGCATCGAATGGGTTGAAGTACATCAGTGGCCTCAGCGTCGACGGCAAGCCCACCGATCAGGCCTATCTGCCAGAGTCGATCATCCGCACCGGCGGCGCGGTTGCGGTTTCGCTGTCCGCGGTTCCCGATCCGTCCTGGGGTACGGCCGTGTCGTCCGCGCCGCCGTCTTTCGGCGCGGCGAGCCTATCGCGGTAACCAGAGTGCACATCAGTGGAACGGCATCTGCGCGCATTCCCGATCCTTCGCCTGGAGGGTCTCGATGATTTTTCCTCGCCGCGACGTTGTATCGCAGGGCGCGGCGCGCAGGTGTGACCATCCGCACGACTCACGATTGTTTGATCGCCGCTCCCTGCGTGCGCACCGGTGTGCCGCTGCTGCATGCCGGCGAAGACTTCGACCGGCTTGGTGACTGCACACCACTTCGGATCTGGACGGGCTGACGGCCTCAGCCGCGGCTGCGCACTTAATCGGAGTGCCCGAGCTCAACAACCCCGAGGCCCGGGAGCGGCACCGATCGATGATGCAGCTCTGCCGCGATGCTGGCCCGTTACCAGCGCCACCCTGCGCCACGGAGTTTGTTCGTGTCGGTGCAGCGGTCGGGAGCGAAGCGGACCATGATGCTACGAACGTAGTACATTTGTAGCATGTCCGATGTGGCTTCCCGTGACTTGCGCAACGATACGGCGGGAGTGCTTCGCCGCGTCCAGGCCGGAGAAGACATCACCATCACGGTCAAAGGCCGCCCCGTCGCAATGCTCACCGCGGCCGGGCCTCCGCGTCGGCGCTGGTTGGCCAAAACCGAGTTTCTGGCACGGTTGCGCCGTGCGCAAGCCGATCCAGGTTTGCGCGACGACCTTGGGTTGCTCGCCGGCGACACCACCGACGATCTCGGTCCTGCCCGATGAGCGAGACGCCGCCGGCGGGGCTGCTTGACACATCGGTGTTCATCGCCTCCGAAACGGGCCGTCAACTCGAGGAGTCGCTGATCCCTGCCGAGGTCGCGACTACTGTGATCACTCTTGCCGAACTGACCGTCGGCGTGCTGGCCGCAAGCACTTCCGATAGCCGGGCGCAGCGACTCGCGACCCTCGAATCCGTTGCGGATATGGAAACGCTGCCGGTCGATGAGGAAGCGGCGCGCATGTGGGCGCGGCTACGCATCCACCTGGCCGAGACTGGCCGTCGAGTCCGTATCAACGACCTGTGGATCGCAGCCATCGCTGCTTCGCGAGCGCTGCCCGTCGTCACCCAGGACGACGACTTTGCCGCCCTGGACGGCGCGGCCGGTCTCACGATCATCAAAGTCTGAGTGCATCAATCGCTGTCACCGCCATCGTGGCCGCGTGGATGCTGTCGGCGCGGTTGTCACCGGCGGCGTGGACGTGGCATGTGACAGTGTCCACCGAATACGCCTGTGCAGTGGGGTGCAAGTGTTGGGTTATTCGGCGCAGCTCGGGCTGCCAAAACACCGCGAGGTCAACCGGTTCGCGGGGGGTGGCGATCCGGTGCGCCACACCAACAGCTCTCACCTATCAAGGGGAGAGGGGCGATCAGCGAAGGCGTTGTATTCCCGGCGGTCGACCACCAGCAGGGCGATGTGATCGATCACAATGTTCACCCGGGACGGTCAAGCGGGTCGTGGAGCGCGCTGGAGCCGGCGGGGAGCCGCCGCAGCCGGCGACCTGGCCGATAACACCGTCGGCAAGACCGTCGGCACTCTGCTACGCGCCGGCCTGACGATCAATCGGCTGCCACGGGGCTTGATAACGCGGTGCTGGCGGCGGTGGGAGCGAAAGCCTCGGGCGCGAAATCGAGTGGGCGCTTGTCGCCGGTAGGCCTCGGGGCCGCCAGCAGCGAGCCCGGATTAGCGGAAAGGACGTCGGTGCCGGTGACTCCAGCGCGGGTGCTGAACTCCACGGGGCAGCGCACCCGACGGGCCGGCGTCTGTGGGAGTCGGCGAGGGTTTCGGTGTTGTTCAACGGTCGATATGACTGCGATGCAGACGGCGAGGCCTGAACCTAAACCAGCGTCGGTCCCGCGCGCTAAGATTCAGTCAGCTTCACGAGATGCCGTCGCCAAGCTCCGACTGGACGGCACGCCAACCCCACGCTCGTGGGTGGCTCGGATGACGAAGCGGCCGACACCAACCGGTGTTCGGCAAGAGCGCCTCCCGCGGCGGAGGCCCGAGTTTTCGGGAGTATTGCAATGCCTTGCGGCAAGGATGGCCCCGGCCGTGTCATACACCGGATCCGGGCGAAAACGTCGGACGAATACGGACAGCCGATCATCACCGTGAAGGCCGTGGCTGTCCATGACGGTCGTATCGAAATCGACGGCGACAAACTGAGGCTGGCGCTGTGGCGTCACGACCCGGGGGTGCCTGCGGTCGGCGCCCGGTGCTCGCGCGGATTGGAAGCCGAAATACCCAGTGCGCGAAATAATCTCAAGCGGCTCATGCAACCCTACCCGGCTGGAGCGGGTGGAGTCGTGCCCAAACCCGGTTTCCGGGCGGTGCTACGCCGCCTGCACTCCCCACACCCGAAGCTTCGCCGTGAGGCCACCGACGCGGCCGGTCGGCGTGGACAATCTGGAGTCCGCACGGGAACCGCGAGACGGAAAGAAGGTGTCTCATGACTGAGTTCACCCCGGACGACCAGTGGCGATCGTTTCAGACCTTCGTCGCGACATACCTCGCGGGGATGTTGCATCCCCGGGATGTCTTCACCATCTCGCGCAAGTCTGCGGTGGCACCTCCGCTCGTGGAGTTCCGGTGCGATGCCGCCGGCCGCCTGTGGTTCAGCATGGGTGCGCTGTCATGGAGCGACGAGGATGGCGCGGCCGTCCAAATTTCACGGGAGAACCTGAACCAGGTCGCCGCGCAAACGGTCCGTGTCCTCCGCGATCAGGCGAACCTGGACGACCCGAGCGAGCTGCGGCTCAGCGGCAGCGGCCCCGCGAGTTCGGTGGCGGTGCTCGCTCGGGCCGGGTTCATGAGCGGTACTGACGGCAACCCCGCCAGAGTAGCCGTATTGCACGCGAGAATGTCGGCCAACATCGATACCGAGGGTGACGTGATCGAGGCGGCGGCCCGAGCGGTCGGTAGACACGCCTTGGCCGCGAGCAACAACGGTTCGATCGCCTCCATCGCCTTCGCAGCCGAGTTGGCCCGTCTCCGAAGTTGGGTTGATCCCTTCAGTCCGACACCGAAGTCGGGCTACTTGGTGGGCGGCGGGTCGCCGACTGAAACCGAGGAGTGAGCTGCGCAAGGTCGACCCCAGTTAGATTTCGCCGCTGCGCATCGCCCAGCAGTATGTGGGTGGAATGAGGTGGTTCGGAAATGGACTTCATCCAACCGGCAGCAGCGGTGCGGGCACCGAGTGGTCAGTCGTGAGCCACTCACCGCGCAGGTCGGCTGACACGTCCGGTGATTGCCGGCTCTACTGGGCATCGCCGTTCCGGCCCCGCCAAGTGACGCCGTGTATTGACTTCAATGCGTTGGAGATGGCTCGCTAATCACGCGGGAACACGTTGCCGGGCTTGACATGTCACTCCGATGCCGGATCACAGTTCACGTCCATCCGCTAAGGCGAGCGGCTCGCCGAGATCGGGGCGGTGTCCTCCATCGGCACCATCGGGGACAGTTTCGACAACGCTCTGGCCGAGAGCGTCAAAGGCTACTGCAAGGCCGAGCTGATCTACGGACCGGCGGGTACCGGGCCCTGGAAGACCGTCGAAGACGTCGAGCCCACACACGACCCACGTCGCCAAAACCACACGATCGATACCGGGGCCGCGCCGAAAGCTTGGTCCGATTCTTTTTCGCTCTCTCCCGTCGGGCCGGTGGACTAGTGTGCCTGCCGTGCGAGAGGGCCTTTACGAGTCACTGCTGACTGAGCGGCTGCATCAGGCGCTGGCCGCGCGTCCTGACCTGCACCCCGAGATCGGCCCGGTTGATGAGGGCGAGCAGCCGTTGACGATGGCCAGGCACCTGATGCCGGTGATCGTACGCGCGCTGCGCGCCGCGGCGACACCCCAGGAGCGCGCGTCGCTGATGGGCCGAATCCTGGCGGCGCTACCCGATCCCGATGCGCTGGCCGAGGGGCTGTATCAACGCGAGCCCGGCACCATTGAGCGCCTCGAGCAGATCCAGGCCGCCCACCGGCTGGGTGCGGCCCGGTTACCCCGGCCCGCAACACCGTTATCGGATGCGGCGCTATTGACCACGGCGCACAACGAGCCCACGCTGGCTGCCGAGCTGCGCGCCGAACTGGCCAGCGCCGATCAGGTGGATTTGTTGTGCGCGTTCATCAAATGGCAGGGCCTGCGGCTGCTGGAAGACGAACTGCGCGAGCTGCGGGTGCGTGCGGTGCCGCTGCGGGTCATCACCACGACCTATCTGGGGGCCACCGACGCCCGCGCACTCGACGCGTTGGTGCAGGAGTTCGGCGCGCAGGTGCGGATTAACTACGAAATCGAGCGCACCCGCTTGCACGCCAAGGCGTGGTTGTTGCGGCGCAACACCGGTTTTCACACCGCGTATGTGGGGTCGAGCAATCTATCGCATGCAGCGTTGGTGGACGGGCTGGAGTGGAACGTGCGGCTCTCGGCGGTTTCGACTCCACATTTGCTGGAGAAGTTCCGGGCGACGTTCGAGTTCTATTGGGAAAACCGCGAATTCGAGCCCTACCAACCGTCTGCTGACGGGGAGCGGCTGCGTGCGGCGCTCGACATTGCCGCGGGCGGGCGACAGCGTGACCGGCTCACGGTCACACTATCGGGGCTGGAGGTGCAGCCCAAGGCATTCCAGGCCGAGATGCTCGAAGAGCTCGACGCGGAACGCGTGCTGCACAATCGGCACCGCAACCTGATCGTGGCAGCCACCGGAACGGGCAAGACCGTCGTCGCGGCGCTGGACTATCGCCGGCTGGTCCGCGAGGTGCACGGCCGCGACTTGACGTTGCTGTTCGTGGCTCACCGCAAGGAGATCCTCACCCAGGCGCGACGGCTGTATCAGGAGGTGTTGACCGATCCGGCTTTCGGCGAACTGCTGGTCGGCGGGGACCGGCCGACCAGATGGCGCCACGTGTTCGCCAGCATCCAATCGCTATCGGCCCAACGGCTCGCCGCCATCGACCCCAGCCACTTCGACGTGGTGGTGATCGACGAGTTTCACCACGCCGAGGCCGCCAGCTATCAGCGGCTGCTCAACCATGTGCAACCCATCGAACTGCTGGGCCTGACCGCAACACCGGAGCGCGGTGACGGCGTCGACGTGCGGGAGTTCTTCGGCGGTCGGGTTGCCGCGGAGCTGCGGCTGTGGGAGGCGCTGGAACAAAACCTGTTGTGCCCGTTTCATTACTTCGGTATTCACGACGGGGTCGATTTGGGCGGATTGCAGTGGAAACGTGGTGGATACGACGTGGCTGTGCTGAGCAGTCTGTATACCGGCAATGACGCGCGTACCCGCATCGTGCTCAAGGAGCTGCGCGACAAGGTGGCCGATGTGGCGGCGATGCGTGCCCTGGGTTTTTGTGTGAGCATCGACCATGCCCGCTACATGGCGGATCGGTTTGTCGCCGCGGGTGTTCCGGCGCGTGCGATCTCCGCCGAAACCCCAGCCAGCGAACGCCAGTCGGCGCTGAGTGCGTTGCGCAACAGGGAAATCAACATCGTGTTCGCCGTCGACCTGTTCAATGAAGGCCTGGACATCCCCGAGGTGGACACGGTGCTGTTTTTGCGCCCGACCGAAAGCGCCACCGTGTTCCTCCAACAACTCGGTCGCGGCCTGCGGTTGACACCGAGCAAGACCGTGCTGACCGCCTTGGATTTCGTTGGGAATCAACGCCGCGAGTTCCGGTTCGATCAGCGTTTCCGGGCGTTGACGGGGCTTAGCCGCACGGCTTTGGTCCACCAGCTGCAGCAGGGTTTTCCCTTCCTGCCCTCGGGTAGCCAGATTGTGCTCGACCCGATAGCGCGGGATCTGGTGCTAGAAAACGTCCGCCAGCAAGTCCAGCCGCGCTGGGCGGCGTTGGTCTCGGAGATTCGAGACCATCCCAATAATGACCTCGCCTCCTATCTCGACGCATATGGTCGCGGCTTGGAGGATGTGCTGCGCTCGGGTCGCTCATGGACTACGTTGTGCCGCGACGCCGGCAAGCTGCCCGCCCAGCCTGGGCCGCGTGAACGTGAGCTGGTCAAACGGGTCCGCGCGCTCGCCCACGTCGATGATCGGCAGCGTCACACCGGCTACCACGTCATCTTCAACGGTGACGTGTCGGCGCACAACCCTGCCGGGCAGCGGCTGGCCGAGATGCTGTTTTATTCGCTGTTTCCCGACGGCAGCGAATTCACTAGCGCCGCAGACGCGCTGGCGGCGATCCTTGGTGAGCCGGTGCTCGACGAGATGCGCCAGGTGATCGACATCGCCTTCGACGCGGCGCGGCGCAGCACCCAGCCGCTGGGTGAGTTGATCCCGGCGCTGAGCGATGTGCCACTGGCGGTGCACGCCAGCTACTCGCGCGAAGAAATCCTCGCCGCCCTGGGTGTGGCATCGCGGCGGCGACCGAGCACCTTTCGGGAAGGTGTGCTGTGGTGCGACGCGATCAACACCGACGCGTTTTTGATCACGCTGAAAAAGACCGAAACCGACTACTCGCCGACGACAATGTACCGCGACTTCGCGCTCAGCCCAGAGCTTTTCCACTGGGAATCGCAATCGACCACCTCGGCGGCTTCGCCGACCGGGCAGCGCTACATCCACCACCGCGAACGCGGCTCACATATCCTGCTGTTCGTCCGCGAAACCAAAACCAACGCCCTCGGCACCGCCCCGTATGTGTTCCTTGGGCCGGCCCACTACGTCTCCCACGAGGGCGACCGGCCGATGGCGATCACCTGGCGGCTGCAGCGACCGATGCCGACCGAGGTGTTTATGGGTGCGCGGGCGGCGGCGGCGTGAGGTTTTAGGTTGCCTCTTAAGCCCAGTCAACGAGCGAAGCGACGCGACAGTCAAAAGCGGCTCTCACTGTCATACCCCTGGCGTACGGTGAAGAACACGCGAAGTCTGATCACCTTGGATGGTGACGACACGTTGTGGCGTATTGAGTGCGAAGCTCTTCGACAGCTTGCACATGCTGTGACAAATGGCTCATGAACTCGTCTTTCTCACAGCTGCTTTCGCTTCGGTACAACGGATTTCTCGTTGGAGTAGTGCCCATCGCCTTACCGCGCCATCAGTCCGTTTCGAACCCGGATTGATCGAACTTCAGCGTCGCCGCGTTCTCTGACACGGTTCGAATTCGGCTGTCGTCGAATCCTTGTGGTGCCTGGGCTTCGACTTCGATACGGACCTGCAGCTGTACGCCGGGTTGGGCGGCGAGGTGCTGCAGAACCTCGGCGTTGATCTTGCCGAAGTCGACCGCGTAGCGCTCCGCGTCGAGTGTCCGCACCCCGAAGTACCGCGTCTTCGGTGCGGGTCCGGCTCCGGGTGGCGCGGCAGGTACCTGCCCGCCGGCGCGGTCCTCCTCACCTCCTGGTTCCTCCTCCTCACCGAGTTCCTCGACCTCGCGCTTGCGTTGTGCCACAGCGCGTGACGGCTCGACCAACAATAAGGTGTCGGTGATCGTCGGCGGCGGCTCTTGGTCGGTCGGCAGCACTAACCCCACGTATCGTTCGCCGTCCCACGCTTGGGCGAACGCGAATCCATCTTTTTCCCAGAGGATTTGGTTGTCATACACCGACCACACACCGTCCTCGAACACCTGCCGGTCCCGCAGCCGGGCCATGTACGGGTAGGTGGTGTAGTACTTCCACAGGTCCCCGGCGCTGATATGGCCGTCGCGTTTCCAAATCGACGTCAAGTTCTCGTCGATGTCGTAGCGGATCAAGGTCGCTGAGCGGGTGACGACCAGTTGGTTCTGTTCCCGGGCGCGTTTGGCGGCCCGCTCGGCCAGGTTAGTGGTGGTGCCCTCGGCTTTGATCGCGGTGAGCGTCAACGGATTCGCTGCTTGCTGTTCGGGGTAGATAAGCCAGGTGTAGGTGTCCATCAACCGATTGCGCACTGTTTCATCTGCTCGGTTCCGGCGCAACTCAGCTTGTTTTTCCTGCTGTCCCGTCAAGCCAAGCTCATCGACATTCGTGGCCACATAGCACCAGGCCAGGTATTCGCGTACTGCGGTGTCCAGTTCGGCCAGGCGGGCAGCATCGGGTGCGAGGAAGCACAACGTGTTGCGATAAACCCTTGCCGCACTACCGCAATAGGTAAGGATCTCGTGTGCCCACGCGGTGGCCTTGGATTCGTCGCCCTGCTTGCGGTCATACGGGTAGGCGGGCGGGACGATGACCAGCCGTGTCTCCTGGACATCGCGAACGTCGGCCGAACCATCAGGCGCGGTGTGTACCGCGGCGAAACCATCCTTTGGGGTGGCGCGGTGGGCGTGCAGGCGTTCGGAGACTTCCTTCCACACGTCCTCGGTCTGCAACCGCTCGGCGAAGTCGCGCGCGGCCTTGGTGGTGTTGGCTTGGGTGTCAAACCAGTAGCGGTTGCCGTCGTTGTACAGATAGGTCGCCAGGTTCGACATGCCATCCAGCGCGGCGTGGAAATTGCCGCAGATATCGCCGGGCAGGGCGGTGCCCAAAAAGATGCGGCTTTTGTCGATGCCCTTGTGGGCGGTGTTAAGCGTCGGAGTGGCGCCAATGAACACGGTTCGCGCCAACCGGTGCGCGATGTGTCGGGCACCAAACAATGCTGGGTTGGCTTTTTCGACTTGTTCCGGTGTGGAGTTGGGGCCGTCGACATCGGCGTCGATGATCGCCTTCCATCGATCCTCGAGGTATTGCGTGAGCTCGGTGACCACGTTGTCGGAGTCCAGCAGCACCGAGCCGGGCATGATCAGCGGCGCGGCATCATCGGATCGCCACAGTTCGCCCACCACGTTGTTCATCAGCCGCAGCACACCGCGGGTGCGCTGGAAGCGCTCCAAAGTCGACCAATCCTCGTAGAGCCGGTCGAACAGCTCGGGATGCACGGGGTAGGACCGCTTGATCCGCTCGATGTAGTCGTTGTCGCGGGCCTCACGCGGGAAAACCGTGCCGTTGTCGCGGTAGAACTTCACCATCGCGTTGGCGGTGGCGCTGATCTTGGCCAGCGCCTCGCCGTCGGGCGGGACGAAAAGCCGGCGACGGACGATCTCGAAGCTCTCCTCGGGGTTGGCCGGTCGCCACTGATCGGCGGTGCGGCGCACCACATTCTGCAGTCGGCGCAACGCCTCCCGGCCATACTCGCCGCCGACCTCGGCGTCGCTGGCACCAGTTTCGTCGGTGGCGCTCTCGGACGCCGGAATCGAGACCACCACCAAGATACCGGGCACGGCTTTGGCCTTCTCGGTCAACGTCTGGGCGAAGGTGAACTGGGTGTCGAAAGTGCCGCCAGGAAGATCGTCGCGGCCGTAGAGCTGGCGGGCGTAGGCGACCCACTCGTCGATCAAAATCACCGCAGGGGTGTAGAGCTCAAAGAGCTCCCCTAACACATGGCCCGGATTGGTTGCGGTGCGGTCGGATTCGGCGATCAACTCGTAGGCTTCTTGACCGCCGAGCTGCCAGGCCAGCTCCCCCCACAACGTGCGGGTCACGGTGCCGTCCTTGTGCACCCGAGGCTCGGATGCGCACAGGTCGTTGCCCACCAGCGCGACCCGCTGCACCCGGCCGGCCACACTGTCGAGGTCCAGACCCGCCAGCAGGTCTTGCACCTCCTGGGGGTACTCGATCAGCTTGCGTCCCGAGGCCAGATGCCACAGCGCCAGCATCGAATGGGTTTTGCCGCCACCGAAGTTGGTCTGCAGGTTGATCACCGGCGACGCGTTTGGGTCACCGGTGACCCGCTTAACCATCCGGGTGATCAGATCGCGCAACCCCGCGGTCAGAAACGTGCGGCGGAAAAACTGAATAGGGTCGGTGTACTCGGAGTCACCTTCGGAGCGGGCCACCATCGCCAGGTCGGCGGCGAACTCCGCGGCGTGGAAGTTGCCGCTGGCGACATCGGGGTGCGGGGCGAGCACCTCCCGCCAAGGCGTCAGATTCTGCGAGCCGACCTCGGCGGTGCCGGAGCTTTTCATCACCCGGCGGTCTTCCTGCTCGGAGGACACCCGGCGCAGATCCACCCGCAGCCGCCGCACCTCCTCAGCCTCCTGAGGGGCGCCGACCGCCCGCAGGAAACGCTCGGTGGTGTCCAGCGCGCGATAGGCGTCGTCGACGCTGAACGGTTGGCGGTGCGCGTGACGGTCGCGCACGTCGCGCAGCTCGCTGGCCCAGCTCTCCTCGGCCCGCGACAGATACTGGCTAAACGGGTACCAGCGCGGCTTGTAGGCCGCCGTGGCTTTCTCGGTGAGCACCCGCAGGCCGTTTTGTGGGTCGACGCGGTTGTAGGTTTTTCCGGTGATGCCCCTAGCGCCGTCCTTGGCGGCCAGTAGCGCCGTCCAATCGACCCCTTTGGGCAGCTCCGGTTCCACGACCCGCTGCAGAAACGCATCCAGCGCCCTACCGAGCAGCTCCAGCGCCCGGTCCACCCGGTCGCGATTGCTCAGCGCCATCGGTTAGCCCCTTCACCAATATCAACGGAAGCAAACACGACAGTATGCACTCAACGGCCGACAGGGAACCGTTCCCGCCGGTTGGTGAGCTCCCGGAGGTGTCGGTGCGCTCTGCAACGCTCGTGCACCAAATGGGTGCCAGCAACAAGCCTCCAACCGAACCGCCCGGCGACGGTCGGCTGGTGCACGCTGGCGAGGAACTCGAGACCGGGTGGATTGTTCGTGGCGTCGTGGCGGTTCATGTGCGTCCCGGCGGGGCGCCCCGCGAGAAGGTTCCGCCGAGCGTGGCCGAGCTCGAAGCCGCGGGGCTCGTCGCACCAGACGATGATCCGTACCGCTACTTCAGCCCAAAGGAACGGGTCCTCGCGGACTGGTTGACCGCGCACGGCATGACGGGTCTACGGTCGGTTCGCGCCCGTGACCGGCCCGGAAAGCCGACGCCCGATGCCGTCTTCGACCACGTGGATGGACGGGCCACCCTTGAAATGAAGACCCTCGACAGCCCCGCTGAGAACGCCGCCCGCGCTGGGGTGCGATCTGGCCGGAAACAGTCGCCGATTGTCGTCGTCGACGGGCGTGGTGTAGCCATCCCGCCGGATCGGGCGGCAACAGCACTACGCAAAGCTATCCGGGTGCACGGAGTCGATGTCCGGCAGGTGGTCGTGGTGCTTGCGGACGGATCGGCGCTAGGGTGGAAGCCGTGAGCATGGTCCGTGCTGTCTATGTCGGTGAGCAAGCCACCCTTGAGCAGGTGAGGGCGGCGGTCGAAACCTGGCAGCACCAGACCGGCGACGCTACTTATCTCGATGTCGAAGCCGATGGCGATGGCTACCCAGGCATGGGTTATGTGATCGATCTCCTCATCCGTGACGAAGATGCCCAACTCGCGGCTCGTGACCGGCTTGCAGAAGGAATCAAGCCTCTGCTTCCGGGGATTCCGGTCGCCACCGACACCGAGATGAACGATCGGCAAATCGCCGCCGCGCCTGAGCGGCATCGGTAAAAGCCGCGGCATGACCGTCCTTAACGCCTGCGAAGGCCATGATCCAGGGCTGCGTCGGCGGCTACTCTCCTGTGCTTAAGCTCAGGTGTAGTCGAGTGTCGGTCTTGCCGCGGTTGTCGGTGCGGTGCGGGCGATTTCGTTCCAGGCCGCGCCGAGCGCGTTGAAGTCGACGGCGAGCTTGGTGCGTTTGATGCCCTCGGCGATGTGAAAAAGCAGGGTGGCCAGCTCCTTGCAGTGGTCGCGGTCGATGCTGGGCGGCACCTGCCCGAGAAACGCAGCCGCTTCCGGGATGCCGCCGGAGGCGAAGCGTTTGGTGAGGTGCATGACGACCTCCCACACGCTGATCGACGGGTCGGCTGCCGGATCGTAATTGTCGTCGAGGTCGGTGTAGTTGACGAGCGCCGCATGACCGCCGCCTTTGGTCAAGATGCCCGCGCGTTGCAGGTGGTCGAGTGAGGCGTTGCGGGCGCGGGCCAGGTTGTCGGCGTCGCCGTAGGGGCCGCGGTCGAAACCGTGCTGGCGGAACCAGGCTATCGCGAAGCGGGTGTCGGCGTCGAAATCGCCTTCCTGCTCGTTGAGCACCTCGTCGAGGATCTCGTTGATCCGCTGCAGCGCGGTGCGCACACTCATCCGGGTGCCGTCGTCTTCGAGGACCGCGCTGTGGCGGGAGAATACCGCCATGCCCGGGCCGATCGCGGCCTGCGGCAGGTCGACGGGCGCGATCGCGCCCTGCCGCAGCTCCCGAAGTGCTTCCGGCAGCTCGGCTTTCAGGGTGGTAATGAACCTGCGGCCGTCAATGCGCGGGGCATTGTCCGGGCGTGGGCGAAGCGCAAGCACGATGGAGGAAGCCAGCGCGTTGGTGCCGACACTTAGCATCCGCCCGCCGCGTTCACTTCGCATCGGCCACGTCGCGGTGATCGCCCAGCCGGACTGAATCATCCCTTCCAGCAGGGTTTCCCATCCGGTCGACGAGTCACCGCCGAGTTCGGATTCCTTCTGTTTGAATGCGTAATACACGGTGATGGGGAAGTCGAGCAGCGTGGTTTCGCGAGCACGACGGAATACTTCGCGAAAACCTTTCTCGAAGAACTGGTGTGCGCCGTCTTTTCCGCCGTGCCGGTACGGGTTGGCCACCAGCTCCTCAGCCTTGGGAACGAGCATCGTGCCGAGAACGCTGGGATGGATGGCTCGGAGGGAACGCCGCAGCCAGACGTAGAAGAAATCCGACAGGTCGGAGTAGCCCACGTTGTCGTAGTAGGGCGGGTCTGTTGAAATGAGCATTTCCGAAGCAGCGATTTGACGTGCGTCGGCTTGCTCGACGTACGCGATTGTTTCCGCGGCCAAATGAGCCAAAGCATCGCGCATAGTTTCAGTGGCTATCGCCACCGAACCGG
This sequence comes from Mycobacterium heckeshornense, assembly GCF_016592155.1. Taxonomy (NCBI): domain Bacteria; kingdom Bacillati; phylum Actinomycetota; class Actinomycetes; order Mycobacteriales; family Mycobacteriaceae; genus Mycobacterium; species Mycobacterium heckeshornense. The sequence continues at coordinate 4,234,971 of NZ_AP024237.1, read as the reverse complement.
CAGCGTCAGCGAACGGATTTACCTCAACGAAGTCCCATGACATTGGTATCGCTTGGCGTGCAAACAAGTTTCGGGTCTGGTCGCGTGAGCTCGACCAAGTTGCAATCGAGTTCCCGAGGTCTGCTGTCCGACTCACCCCCAACCCCAAATACGTTGCGACGGCGTCGGCGTAGGCGGCGGCTCCGGTGCCGCCGGCGTCAAGGCGGTCGCCTTCGGGCATGCCAGCGGCGAGAGCGTCGCGCAGCACGAGCTCGCGCGCTTCACCAACAAGGTCGCTGAACGTGGTCAGCGCGGTGAGCTGGCGCGGGGTGAACAAGTCGGCGAAGGTGGTCAGGCCATATGGCGGTGTCCACACATTGCGCGGGTCGTAAGCCAATTCGCCTTCTGGCACGTCTTTGGGGCTCGGTACATCCGCCGCCCGCTCATGCTCCTCGGTCGGCTCCAGATAAATCCTTGTGCGATTGCCTTCGGCGACGGTAGCCATCAGCTGCGCGCCCATGCGACCGGCACGGCCTTCAGCCTTGATGTGTTCACGATCGACCGCCGCGCCGCAACCGATGCACCGGGCGCCCGAGCGATCGACGGTGCCGTCATCCTCCTGGCGGGGCGCACCGGCCAGACCATGTCCGATGGCGAAGCGCACTGTGCCGTTGTCGACGCGCGGGATGACGTAGGTTTCCTTGCCTTTCTTCTTGCCTAGCCACCACTTGCTGGTCAGCGGCATGGCGATCCCGCAGCGCGGGTTGGGGCAGGTGACGGTGCGCGCCCAGATCCAGGCGATCACCGTCGCTGTGGCGCCGCCGGGCAGGGTGGCTTTTGGATACAGGTGACCGATGCGTTTTTCGGCCTCGTCGCGCATCCATCGGCCGTAGCGGCGCACGTCTTCGGCCAGCCCGCTCGCCCCCGGCCAGGTGCTGAACGTTTCGTTGACCGCGCCGGGGAACACCGGTGTGCGCCCGGCGAATTTCGGTGGGATCTCGATGAGCGCCTTGGTGATCAGCACCGCCACCGGGTTGAGGTCGCAGGCGTGGGCTTGCAACCCGAGCCGCTGCGCCTCCAGCGGGATGGTGCCGCCGCCGGCGAACGGGTCGAGCACCGGCGGGGGGTTGCCGTCGGTGGAGTTCAGGATTTCTTGGTGGGCTTCGCGCAGCAGCTCCTGGTCGCCGATGTTTTCCCAGACCACCAGCCGCTCGATGAGCTCATGCAGGCGTTTGCGTTCCGCGGCCACGTCCTCGTCGGTGGGGAACCGGTCGGGGTGCGAGGACGGGTCGTCGACCAGCTGCGCGAACAGCACCGCGCGGGCGGTGGCCAGCGGCTTGCGCGACCACCACAGGTGCAAGGTGGAGGGGTGGCCGTGGCGGATCGACTTTTCGCGCGCGGACTCGGCGTTGATTTTCTCCAGCGGGATGGCCACCTCGATCAGCTTGCGGCGCGGAACGGCGGCTGTGGTGGGATCGGTCATCGGGCACCTGTTCAGGTCGGCGGTGAACAGAACAGCACAGCATACCCACGCGGCCCGACACGGCGGTGGTCATTTCAGAACGGGTCCGACCCGGCGGCCCACAGCTTGGCCCAAGTCAGCCTGGTGTCGGTGACCGGCAGCCCGCCCAGTTCGACCCGGGCGAACGCGTCGGCGATATAGCGCAGCTGATCATGCTCAGGCCCGTCGGGGCTGACTTCGACCAGGGCCAGCCGGTGCTGGGCCCCCATGTTCTTGCCGTGGATGAGCTCGCTGTAGGTGAGGGTCAGCGTGTCGGCTCCGGAAAGCCGGCCCTTGACCTCGATATGCACCACCGGCTCACCGTCGCGGGCCGAGGCGATGTCGTATCCCTTATTGGTGTGGGCCATCTCGATCGGCTGGCGGCCGATGCGGCGTTCGGCGGCGAGCACCGCGTCCAGCGCGCGGCGCTCCACCGCGGCGGTGTCACGGGCGTGCTGGGCGATAGTCGGTGAGAGCATGCCGGCGGGCAGGATCAGCGCCGCGGCAACCACCCGGGGCTCCTTGGCTGACAGCAGCATCTCCAGCTCCAGGCGTTTGGCACGCGCCGCCAGCCGGGCGTCGAGTTCCTCGGCGATGGCTTCCATCCGCTCGGGGCTGACCCGGATGCGCCGGCGAGTCCCGGCGGCGATCTCCTCACGCAGCCGGCCCGCCTCGCTGGAGAGATAGTTGATCTGCTGCAGCAACCGGGCCCGCACCGCGTCCTTGGTGCGCTGCACATACGGCACCAGACGAGCCCGAACCTCGTTGAGATGCTCGGGCTGAAAACTGCTGACCGCCCAGGTTGTCGCGATGGCGTCCACCCCGGCCGCCAGCCAGGGCTGCCGCAGCGCGGCGCGCACCGCGCCCTCGTGCTCGCCGGTGATCGGGTGGGCGTCCAGATAGGGGGCCGCCCCGGCGTCGACCGCGGCCCCGGAGGCCCCGACGCTGACGTAGGCGAATTTCTTGCTCACCGTCTGGCCGGTGCCGTCGACGATCTCGGCGGTCAGCGCGATCAGCAGCTTGGGCTCCTCGCCGGTGTCGGTGTCGTCGACCAGCACCGTTCCGCGGTCCAGGGCCGCACCATGGCGCTCGATGATCTCGTCGAGCACCGCGTCCAGCAGCGGATGACCCGGGGCCAGCAGCTCAGCGCGCGCGGCACCGGCTGGCTCGATCGCCGCCGGTTCGAAGGTGACCCGCTCGTAGCGCAGCGTCACCGGGACCAGCGACCCGGCGCGGCGTCGCACCCGCAGCGGCGCGGGCACGTGCGTGATTTCGAAGCGGTCGGTTTCCCGGCGCGACATTCGCCCGCCGAGGTGAGCAAACGCGGTCAGGAAAAAGTTTTCGATGAAATGTGGTTGCAGGCGCTGGCCCCGGGCCTCGTCCATCCGGCGGCGAATCTGGTCGACCTCGATCGGGGTCAGCGTCTCCCGGGCCAGGGCACGTTCCTGCGCGAGTTCTTTAAGCCCCGAGCCGATTTCGGCGTCGATCACCCGGTCGAACTCGGCCATCCGCGCTGGGTCGTCACCGTAGCGGATGGCCTCGATCAGCAGCTCCCGCAGCGGCCGCTCGGTGAACGCCTTACCCAGCACATCAAACAACCGCCCGCCGTAGGCTTTGCGCTGTGCCTCCATCTTGGCCAGCAAGGTGGTGAACACCTGGCCCTCGCGGGTGTCCTCGGCGACCAGGTTCCACAACCGGCATACCTTCTTTTGCCCGATGCGGTGGATGCGTCCGAAGCGTTGCTCGATGCGGTTGGGGTTCCACGGCAGGTCGTAGTTGATCATCAAGTGGGCGGCCTGCAGGTTGAGGCCCTCACCGGCGGCGTCGGTGGCCACCAGCACCTGGCAGGTGGGATCGTGGGAAAACCGCTCCCGAATCTGGCGGCGATCCTCGCGGCGGACGCCGCCGTGGATGACCACCACCGGGTCGTCGCGGCCCAGCACGTTGCGGATCTGGGCGGCCAGATAGTCGAGGGTGTCGCGGTGCTCGGTGAAGATGATGAGCTTGCGGGGCCTGCCGTCGTCGTCGCGGCGCAGCAGGTCGCGGTCGATGATCAGGGTGCGCAGCTCGGCCCACTTGCGGTCCTGCCCGAGGTTGCGCACCCGGGTGGCGCGCGCCACCAAGTCGTCGAGTACTGCGATCTCAGCCGCCAGCTCCTCGGCGGTGCGCGCCGCGGTGGCGGCGTCGACGACGTGTTCCTCCAGTTCCTCGGCCTCGGCGCTGTCGAGCTCGTCGTCGTAGTAGTCATCGATCGCCGCGTCTTGTGCCGGCAGGTCGAATGCCGCGCCGCGCAGCAGGGCTTGGCGGGTGGTGTCCAGGCGGGCGCGCCGGCGTTGCAGCGAACGCAGGATCGCGTGTGTGCTCGACGCCAGCCGGCGCTGCAGCACGGTCAACGCGAAACCCACTGTGCGTCGCCGCGGGGAATCCTCCAGCGCGTCAGCGCGATTCATCTCGGTTCGCACATAAGTGGTGACCGCCTCGTACAGGTCATGTTCGGGCGGGGAGAGCTGATAAGGCACCGTTTCGGCGATGCGTTCGGGAAACAGCGGCTTGCCGTCAAACGTCAACAGCTCTTCTTTGACCATCCGGCGCATCAGCCCGGCGGTGTCCGCCGAATGCACGTCCGGGACGTAGCGACCCTCGAAGCGGTCCGGGTCCAGCAGCGCCAAAAACAGCTGATAGTTCTCCTCGCTGCCGGCGTGCGGGGTGGCCGTCATCAACAACAGATGCCGCGACACCGCCGAAAGACGCTGCCCCAGTTCGTATCTGCGGGTACGGCGGACTTCCTGGCCGATCCAGGTCGCCGACATGCGATGCGCCTCGTCGATTACGGTGAGATCCCACTGGCTGGCGGCCAGGTGTTCGAGCAGATCCTCGTCGCGGGCCAACTGGTCCATCCGGGCGATCAACAGCGGATGCGCAGTGAACGGGTTGCCGTCCAGCGTGGCGGCGATCAGGTCGCGGGTGAGCAGCTCGGCGCGGACGTCGAAACGCAACGCCAGCTCGTCTTGCCACTGCTCGACCAGCCCACCCGGCGCGACGACCAGCAACCGGGCCACATCGCCGCGCAACATCAGCTCCTTGGCGTACAGGCCCGCCATGATCGTCTTGCCCGCGCCGGGGTCGTCGGCCAGCAGGAACCGCAGCGGGGTGCGCGGCAGCATCTCCTCATACACCGCCCGGATCTGATGGGGCAGTGGGTCGATCTCGCTGGACGACACCGCCAGCATCGGATCATGCAAGCCGGCCAGTTTGATGCGCATGGCCTCGGCGGCCAGCTGAAACTCCCGGGCATCGGCGTCAAAGCTCCAGCGTGACCCCGGTTCTTGTAGTGCCAGGCCGTCGAGGTCGGAGCGGTACAGCAGCTGCTCACCGAGCTGGCCGTCGGCCTGGCGGAACACCAGCGCGAGCGCGTCAGCGCCTTGGGGGCGCGCGTCCAGGATTGTCACCGGGTCGGAGCGCAGGCCGACCACAACCACGCCCGGCCTGATGGCGTCGAGGTCGATGGTCATCGTCGTACTCCCTGATCGGTCAGCCCAGACACGATACGCGCGTCGGGCGACAGCGAAAGGGACTCGGGGCACTGTTGGTGCACGTCAGCTTTATAGGTAGTGAACGTTTTACTTGATGCTGGCTGGTCAAGTGGTGGCTGTCCTGGTCGTGCGGATTTGTCCGGATCGTTTAAGGCGGCTGCAGAACGTTGCATGATGTCTGCTTCCGCATCCGGTGTTTGTGATGCCGAGTGTCGGCGGCCAAAAGCCGATGCGCAGCAAAGCTCCGAAGGGGGTCATCGCTGTGCGGATCGCCAACCCACAGAGGCCAACCCTGCACCCAAACCCAGCGGGTCCGTCGTCGAGCGCGCCCAGCCGTGCTACCTTGGCGGCGACCTCCGCCGCACTCCGGTCTTAGAGCCCTTTTGTCGTTTACCTGTCGCGCCCGCTACGCCGTCGCCATCGGATTCGGTAAGTGCGCCTTTTCCAACCCGCGACCAACGGATTACGAAATCGCTGGTCTAAATACGTCCCAATAGTACCCGAGAATCTTTGTGCGACAATGTTTCCCGTAGGTCACTGATGGTCCTTGTTCGGAAAGTGGCCGTGCGTTACGTCTACAGACGAGTAGGTCGCACACCAGCGCGCATATCGAATGGTCGCAAACTGGTCCACATTTTCCGAGTGGCACCGACGGCTGGACGCTGCCGACCGCCGAGATTCGGCGCAATGACATCGCGCACCATGTTAGTGGGAATCACGCCGACAAGTACTGCCAGTCAGGATGGGTATGCACACCTAGTGATCTGAGTAGCGGTAACACAAGACCTGCGGTTAGCTTATCGGGCTCGGCTTCCAGCTCGGCAAAAGTGCGCTCGATCGATCGGGTGTATGTTGCCTCGGTATAGATCCCACGAACCACAGGAAGTTCAACAGATCAAACGCGTAAACCCTTCACGTCGCAGGTGAGAAGTTCCGAACACTCAGATGCTCGAGGAACGCGTTCACCACCTCGACGTCTGCCAGCGGCACCCTCGATGCGGTGACCCGCCGAGCCAGACACCACCCGCAATCCCCTCAGCTCCTCCTCGAGCCGGACCCGACCTCAGTGTCGACGCGGCCTCCCATCCCCCGCGGGAGCGCGCTCGTCCCAGCGTGTCGCACTTTCACGAGGGCCGGTTAACCGATCGCGTGTTCCGCAATCGGCACAACTCGGTCCGCCGGATACGATTCCACTGTGTCCACCGCGGACACGCCGAGCTCATCGCCCCACCCTTGTGCCGCACCCGCAAACAGCCGGCCGCAACCCAGATTTCATCCTGATTGCCCGGTCAAAATCGAAGAGATTCCCTAACGGTTGTCAAGGGGTTCTGTGCCTTGTTGGTTGGTGGGTATTTCGGGCAGCGGTCAGTTGACTCCCGGACCGCTCTGGTGTTGGCGCGGGAGCACACATAGAGTGAATCCGCCCGTTGAGCGTCCACCGGGCGCCACGGTCGAGATGCTGGGTGTGTTCAGTCTCGGTAGATATCAACGAGCATTGGATTATGTTGTCAGCGTGTAAGGTTCGACTTCCGGACGGTGGTAGTCTGGGCGCGCGTTCGTGCGCGGGTGCTGGCATTGACGCGGTTGTGAGCGTTGATGATTTCTTTGGCAGCCCGGGCGGTGACAGGATCACCATTGGTGTCCCGCAGCTGGTAAGGGCGGCCGGTGGTGATCGTCACCCAGATACGTTCGGCGAGCTTGCGGGCGACGGCGATGGTGGCCTGGGTGTGGCAATGGCCCTGGGTTGTCATCAGCCGGTGGTAGAACGCCGCCAGTTGCGGATCGGTGCGGCGGGCGGCGCCTGCGGCCTGGAATAGCGCCAGCCGAAGCGGCGCTGGTCCCTCCTTGGTGATCGCCCGGCGGGGTTGGCTCATGGTTCCCGAAGACCAGGTTGGGGGGGGGTGATGCCGACGTAGGACGCGGCTTTTTTTCGCTGAGCAGAAGCTCGAGCCGTCGCCGAGAAAGGCGCGGACGGTGGCGGCGGTGACTGGCCCCATCCCGGGTACCGAGAGCAGCAGCTCGTCGTCGCCATAGAGGTGTTCCCACCATCGGGTGCTGTGGGCGGTGAACCGCGCCACCCGGGCCTGGTCGTCGGCGAGGTTGGTCAGATGCTCGGTGACATCGACGGTGAGTGCATCAAGGTCGAGGTGACCGGCCCAAAAGGCGGCCCAGCCGGTTGCGGCGGTCTTGATGGCCTCGGCGCGGGCGGGGGTGTCATCGACACCGCGGGTGTGCGCGGCGATGACGGCGGTCAACGTGGCGCGGCGCGCGGACGCCAGTAGACGGATGTCGGGCCAACGCTGCAGGACCGCAGTCGCGGTCGGTAACGACCCGGCGAACGCGGTCCATACATCGGGAACGCCCACCGCGCCAACGACATCAACCGACACCAGGACCGGTTCGCGTCAATCACTGCGGCGGCACGAGGATCACTGATCGGCGTAACGCCAACTGCGCGGGCGTCGGCATGTGTAAGGGGTGCCAGGTCGAACACCTGGCTGGCGCGGGTGAGGACATCGGCGTCGATGACGTCGGACTTGCTCTTGCCGACGATCGCACCGCGCAGCCGAGCAGAATGCCGCGCACCGACCATATGCATAGTGCCACCGGCCTTCTCGACAACGATCGTGAGCGGCAGCCACGTCATCGAGGTCGGTTCGACGGTGGCGTGGACCTCGTCGTAGCCGCTCAGCTTGTCACTGAGGGTGCGCAACCCTGCCAGCGTGGGTTCGACACCGAATCGAGTCGACTTCCCACCGGCATCATCGAGGATGGCGATGTGGTGACGGGCCGTGATCGCCGCGTCGATTCCTACCAGCGTCCGCCCACCTTCCCGTGGATTCTCAGCCGCCGGCGGGTTATCGTTGTTGTGCATGGAGGTTCTTCCCTTCATCGTCAATCATGTTGTTTTGATGAAGAGTTCACGCATTTCAGGGCCACCCAGCCGACCGTCGTGCGTGAACCCGTTGCGGTGGGAGAACCTTCGTGCGCCCAGCACTGCCGGCGGTCTCCCACACCGTCCCCGACCACAACGCGGCGGGAGTTCACGCGCAGCTCCCGTGCTTGTAGATGATTCGGTGCCTATCCCCAGGCAAACGTCGATGCTGCGCAACTTCGCAACCTGGCCACCAATTCCCTAAACCGAGTCAGCTCGCGAGACCAGGCCGATGGAGACGATCTCTTTCACGAGCCCGAACACTCAGCCGAAAAACGTCGAGCCCTCCAGCCCCCTCCCGAGGCCACCGTACGTGACCACCACCCCATGAAAGGGGTACTACAAGAGATACAAGCCGGGATAGGCTTTACAGCTGTGCCAGTCATCACGAATGCCTACCGTTGCGACAGCTGTGGGTGGGACTACCTGCCAGAGGAGCATAGTGGGGTCGAACTGGACGACCAGCCTGAGGGATGGACGTGCCTGAACTGCGGTGCCAACCGTGATCATTTTCAGATATTAGTCCCGCCAACAAATGACGTTGCTGAAGCGGCCGAAGACGATGCGGAGTCTGCGCAGATGATCGACATACGAAAGCAGCGCGTCGTATACACCAAGTCGACGCAGCCGAATGTGGCTACGCTCCTTGATAATTACAAGGACGGCACGCTCGACCCTCAACCAGACTTCCAACGCTACGAAGTCTGGACACCGCAGAAAAAAAGTAGGTTAATTGAGTCGATTCTGCTAGATCTACCCATCCCGATTATCTATCTGGGGCAGGAGCAGGATGAGACGAAGATCGTCATAGATGGGCAGCAGCGACTTATGGCGATCTTCGATTTCCTGGACAATAAGTATTCTCTAAAAGGATTAGGCCCGCTGAAGGCAACATTGGAGAATTTGCGTTTCAAGGAAATGCCGCAAACGTTGCAACACCGCGTACGGCAATTCCAGTTGTCCACGGTCGAAATACTCAAGGAATCAGACCCGCTAGTAAAGTTTGATCTGTTTGAACGCCTAAATATGGGCGCCACGAGCTTAAACGATCAGGAATTACGCAACTGCATCTATAGGGGGCGGTTCAATGAGTTCCTCAAGGAACTTGCGGCGCTGCCCGAGTTTCGGCGGAACTTTTTAAAGCTCGATGGGCCCCATAAGAGGATGACAGATGTCGAGTTGGTCCTACGTTTTGTTGCATTCTGGGATCAGACCTACCTAAAACACTTAGACAAGCGGACCGGAGAATTCCTTAACAGGCAGATGGAGCGTGGCAGCTATTGGTCCGATAATCAGTATGCGAAAGCCAGAAAGGCGTTCAAAAAGGCTGTGGCATGCACGTGGACCGTTTTTGGCGACAAGGGCTTCAAGCGGTTCGGTGCAGGCGCGGACAAAGAACATCCTAACGGCAAGTGGGAGCGCACCAACAATCGTGCGCTGATGGACGTTCAGCTCTATGGCTTCGCACAGGCTAAGTACACCCAGGGCGTTATTACCTCACGAGCAGACACGATTCGTGAGCGAGCTATCGAATTAATGCTGGAGTCCGAGTTTTCGGATCTAATACGCCACACGATCTCAGAGCAGGCGCGAGTCGAACGGCGTTTCAAGCTATGGCTTGAAATGCTAGACAAGGTACTTAAAGATACTGCCCAAGGTCCTCGGCTATTTAATCGCCAGCTCAAAGAAGAGATGTATAAACGGAATAAGACCTGTGCAAGATGCCACCAGAAAATACAAGATATCGATGACGCGCATCTTGACCACACGATTGCTTATGCGAAAGGTGGAAAGACCATTCCGCCGAACGCTACGTTGCAGCACCGAATCTGTAACCTTCTTAAGGGCGCTGGAGCTTAATTCAACCAGCCAATCCTGGAATACAATCATCTTCGGCTCCAGCGCTGCGAGCTTTCTCAGGTGTTTTTGCGGGATCAATTCGAACGACAGGCATGCAAAGACTCTCGCAGCGGGCCGCGGTGCACACTGCTGACCTTCGGCGGGCGGATCAAAGTTGATCGGAGCTGGTAGACCGCCTGGTAGATGCTTTCGTGCCATAACCACATCGACCGATCCCCGGGATACTTCCGTGGCAGGTGCCGGGCGATCTGCTGCGGGCTCCACCGCTGCGCCAACAGCTCGGCGACCACTTCGCACACCTGTGGATTCTTGTCGATCCGGCGTCGGTGATGGCGGGATCTGCGCATCACCGCCCAGCGGTGGGCTTCAAACGGCCGATAGGTGCCGTCGCGGCGGCTGTTACGGCGCAGCTCCCGGGACACAGTCAATGGATCCCGGCCGATCTTGGCGGCGACGTTACGGATACTCAGACCCGCGCGGCGCAGATCGGCGATCTCGATCCGCTCATCCTCAGATAAATATCGATCACTGATTTGGCGCACAGCCAAACGATCGAGCGCGGGAACGAATCCGACGACCTCGCCACGCCGATAACTCTTGTATCCCCGCGCCCAATTGTTTGCCAACGTGCGCGACACACCGACTTCACGGCCCGCCGCCGAGACGGACCAACCACGGGAGCTCCATAAACCTCTGACGCTTGGCCGACTGCGGCCGACGGCCCGGCCCCTTCTTCACACGTCGAGATGACGACAACACAACCTCCAGACCCTAGAGAAGTGTTGCGACAGAACCTAGAAACCACCCCAGCGTGAACATGCGCATTCGACTGATTGACGGCAAGGAGCTGACGAAACTGATGGTTCGCTACAACGTTGGTGTGCAGGTGCGTGAAACTTTCGACTTGAAGCAAATTGACGAAGACATCTTCGAGGGCTAACAACAGATCAACGGCATCGGCAAGGACGGTCGTCTCCGGTGTGTCCGCGTAAACGCGCTGTATAGCGACTCCTGGGTCTGGCGAAGACTGACGTTGTGTCGGTGCCGCCAACTAGGGTGGCGACCTGGGAGCGGCGGCGGCCGGCCGTCAGCCGTATTCACCGGTGGGCGGGCCTATCCCGAGCATGCCTGGCGATTGGAGTGAGTGCAGTGGCGGATCGCTTGCTCACGCCGTCGAAGATCACGGCGTGGCTGGAGTGCGCGCATTTTCTCACGCTGAGGAACCGCGTCGATGACGGCCTGCTGGCGGAACCTGATCCGAAGTATGGGTCATTCGCCGGCTTGCTCGTCGCCAAAGGGAACCAGCACGAGCGTGAGTGTCTGGCCGAGTATGCCCGGCAGGGCAAGTCGATCCGCGAGATTCCCGCCAGAGAGCAAGGCGAACCATTCACGGACTGGGTTGCTCGCGTCGGGAACCCGTTCGATGCGGGCTGGGATGTCATCTACCAGATGCCGTTCGTCCATGACGGTATGCGCGGGATCGCCGACTTCGTCGTGCGCGTCGAGGACCCGGAGACCGGAGCGGTGTCCTACGAGCCGGTCGACGCCAAGCTCACCCGTGTCGAGGCCAAGCCGGGACACGTTCTACAGCTGTGCTTCTACGCCGAGGCCATCGAGGCGCTCACCGGTGTGCGGCCGCGCCGGATGCATCTGTGGCTGGGCTCGGGGCGAGTTGAAGCCCTGACCGTCGACGAGTTCAGCCCGTACTGGCGTCGGCTGCGCGGCCAGCTCGCCCGCGCCTTGGCCGCCGGGCCGGTGGCGGGCACGGTTCCCGAGCCCTGTCCGCACTGCACTTTGTGCGAATTCTTCGAGCTGTGCACCACACAGTGGCGCGACGAGGACTCCCTGGTCTATGTCGCGGGCATCCGCCAACCGGAGCGGGCGGTGCTCAATGACGGGGGTGTCTCGACCCTGGCCCAGCTGGCGGCCCACCGGGGGCCACTGGACGGGATCCGCCCGGAACGGTTGGTCCGGCTTGTCGACCAGGCTTCGCTTCAGGTTGAGGCTCGGTCGCGGGGCGCGGGCGCGCCGCCGTATACCGTGATCGAAGCCGGCGATGACCCAGAGTGGGGTCACGGATGGGAGCTGTTGCCGGCGCCCGATGCGGGCGATGTGTTCCTCGACTTCGAAGGCCATCCGTTCTGGCGACCCGACGCCGGGCTGTTCTTTTTGTTCGGTCTGCTTGAGCGCGACCCCGATGATCGGTGGCGCTACCGCGCCTGGTGGGCCCATGATCTCGACCAGGAAGCAGCCGCCGTGACGGAGTTGATCGACTTTTTGGATACGCGCCGTGCCGCCTGCCCAGACGCTCATGCCTATCACTACAACCACACCGAGCGCTCGGCCCTCGAGCGGCTGACCGCCACCCACGGTGTGCGAGAGGTCGAACTGAACCGGTTGGTGGAGACCGGGTTTTTCGTTGACCTGTTCGCGGTGGCGCGCAACGCCATACGGGTCGGTGTCGAATCCTACGGCCTGAAGTGCCTGGAACGGTTGACCACTTTTCAGCGCGGCCACGACATCGACCAGGGCGCCGGCGCGGTGGTCGAGTACGAACGATTCATGGCCGATCAGAACCTGGCCGCGCTTGAGCGCATCGCGTCCTACAACGAGGACGATGTGCGGGCCGCTCAGGCGCTGCGCGATTGGTTGATCGAACACCGTCCCGCCGGGACGCCTTGGCGCGCAGCGCAGCTGGAGGCAGACCCGGGTATCCCGGAATTGGACGAGCAGGTCACCCGGCTTCATGCCTTCGGTCCAGATACCGCCGAGCACCTGCTGGGCGATGTGCTGGGCTATTGGCTTCGGGAGTGGCGCGCGTACATCGCCCCCAAGATGGCCAAATGTCAAGCAGACCCGATGACGCTGTTCGACGACGGTGACGTGCTGTCCGGGCTTTACTCCGCCGAGTTGGTCGAGCGAATCGGTAAGCGGGGCAAGCCGATCCTTCCAGTCATGCGCTTCACATTTCCCGCCCAGGTCGCTGACGGCTTTCCCAGCCAGGGCGGCCAGGTGGTGTACCTGACGCCCGACGGGATCAAGCGCTACGCCACCATCGCCGGACTTGACCGCGACACTGGTCAGCTCGACCTAGTCTGGAACGACGGCTGTCAGCAGTCAGGTTATGTGCCGAGCGTCGTCGTCGTGCATGACTGGGTTGACACCAAACCCAAGGCGAGGGCTTTGTCGGAGTTCGCCGCCCGCCTGGTGGACCACGGCGGGCCGGCGCCTAACGCGGTGACGGCTGCGTTGTTGCGCTGCGAACTCCCCAGATTCACACCCGGCGGCGGGCCAGCCGACGGCACCTTCAGCGACGACCTGGCCGAGATGACCGGGTGGGTAACTCAACTGGACCACAGTTATGTGGCGATCCAGGGGCCTCCCGGCGCCGGCAAGACCTACTCGGCGGCGCATCTGGTGCACACCTTGATCACCGCCGGCCAGCGGGTCGGGATCACGGCGATGAGCCACGCGGCCATCGACCATCTCCTCGCATGGATCGTCAAAGTCTTCGGCGACGCGGGTATGAGGGAGCGGCTGTGCGCGGTGCGCAAACCCGGATCAGAGCCCGGTAGCGCGCTGCCCGGCGTCATCTATGTGGACAACAACAAGCGGTGCGCGCGAGGCGAATTCAATTTAGTCGCTGGCACGACCTGGTTGTTTGCCTCCCCGGACATGCGCGCAGCCCCTGTTGATGTGCTGCTCGTCGACGAATCCGGTCAGCTGGCGCTGGCCGATGCACTGGCCGCTTCCTGCTCGGCGCGCAACCTGATCCTGCTCGGCGACCCGCTGCAGCTTCCCCAGGTCGTCCAGGCCGACCATCCCGGTGGCGGTGGCCGAAGCGCGCTCGAGCACGTCCTCGGCGACGACGTCACCTTGCCCCCACACCGGGGAGTTTTTCTGTCGCAGACCTGGCGTATGCACGACGACGTGTGCTCTTTCATCTCCGAGCAGATCTACGGGGGGCGCCTGATCAGCCATCCCAGCTGCGCGCAGCAGACCACCGTACTGGGAACCGGGCTGCGCTGGCTTGCGGCCAACCACCGCGGCAACAGCACCCGATCACCGGAGGAAGCCGATCTGATCGCCGCCGAAATCGGGCGGCTGATCGGAACCCCGTGGACCAACCAGAAGGGTGAAGAAAAACCTTTGACGGCAGTCGATTTCATGGTGGTCGCGCCCTACAACGACCAGGTTCGCTGCATTCGTGACCGGCTCGCCCGGGACGCGCACACCGCGGGGGTACCCGTGGGCACCGTGGACAAGTTCCAAGGACAGGAAGCCGCTGTGGTGTTCTTCAGCATGGCCACCTCAACCGGCGAGGACATGACGCGCGGTGCCGATTTCCTGTTCTCCCGCAACCGGCTCAACGTCGCGATCAGCCGCGCACGCTGCTTGGCCTATCTGGTGTGCACCGAGGAATTGCTCAACACCCGCGCCCGCACCGTTGACGACATGCGGCTGATCGCGACACTCAACGCGTTCGTCGAGCGGGCACCGCGGCTGCGGTGACTGTCTTATGAGGTTGTCCGAATAAATGGCAGCGCATGCGACTTACGGCAGCGCCGAAAACGCGAAGACCCGCGGCATTGCCTGCACCCGACGCGCTAGATCGACAACCGGCACCCGCTACTTATCGCCGGGGCGGCGCTAGCGTGTCGGTGGCCAGCGCTTAGATGCAGCAGTCATGGTCATCGAGGTTGAGGTAGCAACGCTTCGCGGGGGCCTGGAGTGCCGTGGACACGGCTGATCGCAACCTCATGGACGAGGGTTCCGCCCTGCTTACTCACCGGCCGACTGTGCGAGATCAGGTCCTTCAACACATTGTCGGACGTTTCACCGCCGGGCCGCGTTCGGTGCCGGTCGGCCCGCTACGTTCGGCCCGGGCGAGCCCGCCGACAGTCTTGTGGTTGAGTTCACACGCCAGCACCTCGGGCCGGCGAACCATTGTCTTACGTTCTTGCCGTATCTGTCGTACGCCGTTGCAGCCGTCTGGGACACATCTGTACAATTTATTCGTACCACTATAGTACGGAATGATCGTACAACATCATGGAGTGTCCGACGTGAGCATCAGCGCAAGTGAAGCCCGCCAACGCCTGTTTCCTCTGCTGGAGCAAGTCAACACCGATCACGAGCCCGTGCGCATCACCTCCCGGGCCGGAGACGCGGTGCTGATGTCGGCCGACGACTACGACTCGTGGCAAGAGACGGTGTATCTGTTGCGCTCACCAGAAAACGCCCGGCGGTTGATGGAAGCCGTCGCCCGCGACAAATCCGGACACCCGGTACACAGCACATCGATAAACGAGCTGAGGGAGATGGCCGGCGGCCAGCAGTGAGAAGCATCTGCTTCGACCCGGACGCCTGGGAGGACTTCCTGTTCTGGCTGGCCTCCGACCGTAAAACCGCCCGCCGCGTCGTCCGCCTCATCGCCGAGATCCAACAGGATCCGTTCACCGGGATCGGCAAACCCCAACCGCTGAAAGGAGAACTGTCCGGATACTGGTCGCGCCGCATCGACGACCAACACCGGCTGGTCTACCGGGCAGACGACACAGAAGTCAAAGTGCTCAAGGCGCGATACCACTACTAACTGTTCCACTGCGATTGATTGTCCTTACCGCTACCCGACTGCCGCCGGGTTGATCAGCGGCGGTGAGTGGTCCGAGACACCGGCCGCGTCGCAGCTCGCTCTCGTCGGGGGATCCGGCACTTACCGGAAAGCTGCATGCTCACTTCGCCTGTGGTAGCAGGGAAGCTACGACACCGCAGAGTTGCTCGATTTCCACTACGGAGGGCTGCATTTCGTAGGCGTGCACGTGACAGGCGGTGCTGAGCCGGTTCCAGGCGAATGCCGCGGTGTCCCCCACCTCCGAAGAATCAAGTGTGCGCAAAATGAGCAGCTTGCTGCGGGTGGTCGCGTTGGGTGCTGTCACGCCGAGAGCGATGCAGCGCTGGTTGACGATGTGTTCTAATGCCTGGCGAGCGAGGAAGGCTGCGATGCGCGCCGACAACCCGCCGATATCAGCCCGGGTGAGGACGCGCTGGGCATGTCCCAGCAGTTCAACGGCAATCACTTGAGCGCCAACACTTCGCGGACGGTTTTCTCCAGATCACGCACGTCCTCGATGGTGATCGCCTGGGCCGCGCCGTGGACTCCCGCGTTGGCGATCCAAAGCGCACGATCGCGTGCCCGGTTGCCATCACGCCATGAAGTCAAGTCTGCCGAAGCGTCGCCGTGGACAGCGAGCGCTAGCCGGCTCGCCGTCTTCTTCGCTTTGGCCCACTGCGCTTCGGATTCGATCCGGGGATGTCCTGCCACGCTTTGCCGCCGGTAAAAGGTTTGTTTGGCGGCCGATTCGAGCGCCAGCCGGAACAGCCCGGGCGCGGCCCGCCGTTTGACCTCGTCGGGCATGTTCTCGTCCTTGACTAGCGCGAACGCATCGTCGACCGCGCGCAGGGCGGGATTGACGTTGTCGCGCAGGCAAATCCGCGAACCCGCCTCGCGCACGACTTCGATCATTCTGGCGTCGACACCGGTTTCCCGGATCACCGAGGCCAGCCGATCGTCATGGGAGAACACCACGACCTGACGCGTCTTGGCGAGCTCGGAGAGCAGTTGGACGAATCCATCGATCTTGGCCGGATCCATGGCCTGGATCGGGTCGTCGAGCACGATGAACCGAAACGGGCTCGCGGCAGCGGTGGCCCGGGGAATGAACAACGCCAGCGCGAGGGCATGCAGCTCGCCTTGGCTCATCACCGACAGCGCTTTGGTGGGCTGGCCATCCACAAAGCCGCCCAAGACGGCGCGCCGCCGGGTGGCTGTGCCCTCCAACGTGATATCGCCCAAATCCACGTTGCTTTCCTGCCGGAGCAGACTCCAGATCCAGCGCGCTTGAGCGGCAATGGGTTGGAGCCGCTCATTACGGAACTTGCCGGCATGATCGCTCATCCATTTCTTGGCGGCGGTCATGGTCTTGACAGTCGCGTCGTGGCTTCTCGCCTCCGCCTCGAGCTGGATCCAGCCACCGAGTTGAGCGGCCAACGGCGCCCATGCGTCTTGCCGTTGCGCATGGGCCTCGGAGGCTTGGGCGCGCAGCGCCTCCGCCGCAGCGATGGCACCGCCAACGGCGGTCTCCAGGTGGGCAGCCAACCCGCTCTCATCAGGCGGGACCTGTTGGGCGGTGGCCCGCGCCGCGGCGTAGGTGGCTAGCGCCGGAAGCTCGACGCCCTCGACGGCGGCCACAGCCGGTAATCGTTGACTGAGACTCGCGGCAGCGGATCGCGCTGCCTTCAATTGCGCCGTATGCAAACGGTATTCAGCAAGAAAGTTCTGGGTTTCGGCGATGGTGTCACGGACCTGGGCCGCCCACTCGGCATCAAGGCGGCCCTCCCCGCACACCGGGCAGTCGACGTCGCCGGCATGGTCGTGGTAGTCCAGTGCGGCCTGCAGCAGCTCGGCGCGTTGCTGGGTCAGCTCGGCTACGTCCGCGGCGGACCCGGCCGCGGCCCGGGCGGCCGCTCGAAGCTCTTCGGCGATGGTCTGGATCTCCTCGCGAGTTGGGACTGTGAGGTTCGCCAGCGCCCGCAGCTGCGGGATCGTCTGCAGGTGTGGGTCGTCGGCTCCGGTGGCCAGCGCGCGCAGCTCGTCGAGCGATGCCCCTCTTTTCTTGCCCAGCAGAGTCGCTGCGCGCACAGCCCGCTCATCGGTGGAATCCGCCAGCAAAGCCTGTAACCGCTTACGCTCGCTGTCGGCTTTCTCGCGAGTGGCCTTGGTGTCCTTAAGGCGCGCCGCCAGCCACTTTTCGGCGTCGGCGAGCAGCTCCAGCCCCAGCACTTTGGCCAGTGCGTCATACAGCGCAGCGGGGCCGCCGTCGAAAAGCCGGCCCAGCTCTTCGTAGGAGAGCACCGGGCGGTAGAGCTCTAGCGCACTCGCCCACCCGAGCCGCTCGGTGCCCTCGACTCGCTTGTCACCGACGGTTTGAGTCCATGACGTGCTATCCGTCAGCGCGGCCTCGGGCGACCATGTGATCCCGATAGCGAACGGTTTGGCTCCGTCTCGAGTGAAACCGATCTGGATTTCGCAGGGATTGGGCTGGTGCAGGTTTCGCCATGCCTCGGCCCACAGCGTCTCCTTTTGGTGCCAGCGGAAGCTGGTGCCGGTCAGCGCGAGCTCCAGCGCTTCGACGAAACTCGACTTGCCGGAGCCGTTGCGGCCGCTGACCACCATCAGACCCGGCGCCGGGTAGAGGTCAAGAGATGTTCTGGAGCCGATCCCACGAAAACCGGCGACGGTGATGCTCGCCAGGTACGTGGCGGGCGCACCCATCTGTTGCGGGGTGCCCCCGCCGCCGGTGACCTCCGCCAGCGCCTCCAACACCGCCTCTCTGACCTCGGCATCTAGGCCTGGATCAGAATCCAGCAGATCCAAAATGATGTTCTGAATCG
The DNA here is from genome assembly GCF_016592155.1 of Mycobacterium heckeshornense. Lineage (NCBI taxonomy): Bacteria > Bacillati > Actinomycetota > Actinomycetes > Mycobacteriales > Mycobacteriaceae > Mycobacterium > Mycobacterium heckeshornense. The sequence continues at coordinate 4,216,709 of NZ_AP024237.1, read as the reverse complement.
ACCGCTCCGCTAAATCACCGGAGCCGGGCGCCGCGATGATTTCGGTTGTCATGGGCACGATTCAACAACGACACACCGGCCTCCGCGGACACTTGACTGGTTCGCGGTCGCCGACATGCCGGACGGTGAGGGTCCGCTGGCGGTGACAACCGTTCGCAGGCGCCGGCGATTCCCGGCCTGGGCCCGACGCATCAGGCCACCGTCATCTGCTGCGCGGGCGGCGGCGCCGAAGGGGGCGGGGCATCCTGCAGGCGCGGGTCCAGCGATGGGCAGTACGCCACGACTGCGGCTGCGAGGATCATCGACGCCTCATGCAGTGTGTAGCCGGCGTTCATCAGTTTGGTCACGGTGATTCGCCAGTTGTTGCCCATCGCCATGTCCTGACAGGCGCCGATACCCAGTGCGCGCATCGCGGGGGGATTCCAAACCACCATCCCAAGGCTGTGCAGGGTCGAGTAGTAGAGGTAATCCTGCGCTGGATCGGCGTGCGCGGGCCCGGCAAGCCCGAGCCCGATTGCCGTCGCGGCGATGGCAAGCACTGACCTTAGCGGCCACCGTATTCGGGGAGTCATCATCTCGGCGTCACTTCCTGTCTTTGCGTGGTGCCAGCGCGGACTGGCCGCGTCGGCACCCGACTGGTGGTTAGCCGAGAGAAGCTACAAGCGCCCACCGACAAATCCGTGAGTGCACTGTCGGCGCAGTTGTCAAGTCGACACGCCGCAGGCAATGAGACGGCGGCAGATGGTTGGACGGCCCCCATCGGCACTACCAGGTCATGGGGGCGGTGTGATCGACGCTCGTACGATTGGACCGACGTCAGCGAGCTCGTTGGGAGGCTCTGGTGACAGAAGACCCGGTGATAAGGGAATTGTCTGCGGCGGTGGAACGCAGCCCTGATGCCATCGAACTGCGCCTGCACCTGGCCGGACTGTTGGCCGATCGCGGCCGCTATGCCGAAGCGCTCGGGCATTGCAGCGCGGTGCTGGCCCGAGATGCCGGCCACGCTGGGGCGCTCGCTCTGGTGCAACGGTGCAGCGCGGCGCTGGCCGCCACCCCCGGGGTGGAGAGCGCGGGCGGCGGCGCACCTTCGGCGAAGGAAGACTTCGATTGGTCCGCTGCCGAAAGCGAGGTTGCCGACATTATCCAACCGGCATTCATCGAGGAACCGGCTGATGTGGTGGGCCAAGACGACTACGACGTGGTGGAGCCCAGCCGTGTGCGGCTGGCGGACATCGCAGGCATGGCCGACGTGAAAAGACAACTGCAGCTTGCCCTGCTGGGCCCACTTCGCAACCCCGAGTTGATGAAGGCCTACAAGATTTCGGCTCGCGGCGGGCTGCTGCTTTACGGTCCTCCGGGATGCGGCAAGACCTACATCGCGAAAGCGGTCTCGGGCGAGATCGGAGCGAGTTTCTACCAGGTGGGCATCGCCGATGTGCTGCATCGCTGGCTCGGCGAAAGCGAGCGCAGTATCCGGTCGGTGTTCGACAATGCCCGTCGAAATGCCCCGTGCGTGTTGTTTTTCGACGAAGTAGACGCGTTGGGGCACCGGCGTTCGGCGTTGAGCGGCACCTCGGGCCTGCGGACAATCGTCAACTGTTTGCTCGAGGAAATGGACTCGGCGGGCGCAGCCAACGACGGGGTGTACGTGCTGGGCGCCACCAACGCGCCGTGGGACGTCGACCCGGCGATGCGGCGGCCCGGCCGATTTGACCGGATGATCTTCGTAGGCCTTCCCGACGCCGAAGCCAGGTCCGCGATCGTGCGTTTGCACCTGCAGGACCGGCCGGTGTCAGGAATTGACCTCAAGTCCATTGCGGCGCGCACCGAAGGGTTTTCCGGAGCAGACCTGGCGCACATGTGCCAGACCGCAACACAATTGGCCATGGCCGACTCAATGAGCACAGGGCAGGTTCGTCCGGTGAGAATGGACGATATCCACGCTGCACTCGTGCAAATCCGGCCAAGTGCTGGGCCATGGTTCGAAACCGCCCGCAACGTCGTCGAATTCGCCAACGATGACGGCAGCTACGACGAGTTGGCACGGTATATGCGGGGCAGGAAGTTTCGGTGACTTCTGGTTCGGTCACCGACGACAACGCCGAGGCCGCGCTCGACGTTGCCCGGCGCTATATCGATGTGGGCAACTACGGGCGTGCCGCAGATCTGCTGCGAACGGCTTTGTCGCAGCACCCCGACGATGCCGCGCTGTTGGCACAGTACGCCAGGGCTGAATTGCTCCTCGACAACTACGATGCGGCAGCGCATAGCGCGTATGCCGCGCTATCCCGTTGTCCCCAAGATGCGTTCGCGATGCGGATTTATGCGCTGGCGCTTGAAGGGCAGGGCAGACTCCCCGAGGCATTGTTCATGGCGTCGCGCACGGTGGCGGATCACCCACACGACGCGTATGCCCACCTCGTGTACGCAAGGATGCTCTGCACCGCCCGTCAATTGAATTACGCGCTGGTCGCGGTGAACGAAGCCCTACGGCTAGAACCGACTTACGTGTCCGCACTTGTCTTGCGCGGCTACATCCTGCACGGCCTTGGCCAACTCCGCGAATCCACCGCGGCGTACCGGCAGGCGCTGTCGCTGGAGCCAGGTAACGCCGAAGCGCTCCACAACATTGCCGTCAACAAGCTGAGCCGCGGTAAGTTCGGACGTGCGTTGCGTGGGTTCCTCGGCGCCGCAGCCTTAGACCCGGCGATGGGGGATCTGGCCCGCAGGAATATCGGCGCGGCTCTCGCCAAGATTTTCAAACGTATAACGGTGCTCGCGGTGTTCCTCGGCATCCCTGTCGCGATGGTCGGCGAGATGCACAGCACCGGCGAGTCGACGGCGGGGCCCCGGCTGGTCGCAGGTTTGGTCACGACAGCGCTGATTGTGAGTCTGGCCTGGGTGCTTCGTGTCATACCGCGGCGGGTGCTGGTTTCTGTGTTGCGACAGCGCGCATTCGTAGCAGCCCGGCTCGTTCACGCGCTACTGGGAGTCGGCGCCGGGGCTTGGGCCACCATCATTGGCGGTTCGGCCTGGATGATCGTGGCCGGCGTCGCGTTGGTGGTGGCGGGTTTGCTGTTGATCCGGATCGGGTGGATGATCGGCGCCTGACCTGCCGGTGGTTCAAGGCGGCTGTCGATGCCGGACGCCAGATTGGCATGACCGCGTGACCAACGGGTGCGCTGTTTATGCTGAACCCGTGGTGACGGCGCGCGGCCCGGATCCAACGGCACCGCTGTGGCGTGCGGCGCAGGCGTTTCGCCTGCTGAGTTGGCTGTACGCCCTGGGTTTTCAGATCGCGGTCAATTCCGATTTGCAGCGGCCCGGGCTGGCGTGGCTGCTGTTCGCTTTGCTGACTGGCTGGAGCGTGGTCTGTGCCGTCGTCTACCTGAACGGGTTTGGCGCTCGGGCACGGTGGGTGCTCGCCGAAATCGCGGTTGTCGTCCTGCTCATGTGGTCGAACAAGATCGTCGCCTCCCCGCACTGGGCTGCCGAGAACCAGACCTGGCCGACGACGCTGTGGGCCAGCAACCCGACCATTTCAGCAGCGCTGCAGTTTGGTCCTGCCACGGGCATGCTGACCGGATTGGCTGTGATAGCCACCAATTTCGCGGTCAAGCAATACGTCAGTCTGAACCTCGGACACAACGCCACCCTGATTATCGAGGTGGCTCTCGGCCTAGCCGTCGGGATGGCCGCCCAGACTGCGCGGCGCGCCCACGATCAACTACAGCATGCAGCCCGCTTGAGCGCTGCGGTCGAAGAACGGGAGCGGTTGTCGCGACACGTCCATGACGGCGTTATCCAAGTACTGGCGCTGGTTGCCAAGCGTGGACGCGAAATCGGGGGTGCCACAGCCGAACTAGCTGAGTTAGCCAGCGAGCAGGAGCGCGCGCTGCGACGGTTGGTAAGCTCCGCCGAGTTCAGCCTGGATCGCAGTGCCGCGACGGTTGATCTGCGCACACTGCTTAGCCGCAGGGAGAACGACCGGGTGTCGATGAGCCTGCCCGCGACTGCGGTGATGGTTGACCAGCATGTGGCCGCGGAACTAGACGCGGCGGTGGCCAACGCGCTCGACAATGTGCGTGCGCACGCCGGTCCCGATGCCCGGGCCTTCGTCGTTGTGGAAGATCTGGGAGATGCTGTAACGGTCAGCATTCGCGACGACGGCGTCGGCATTGCACCGGGAAGACTGGAGGAAGCGGCCCGGCAGGGGCACATTGGTATCTCGAAATCAATTGTAGGAAGGATAGTTTCGTTGGGCGGCAGCGCACGACTGCATACAGAGGTCGGCGAAGGCACCGAATGGGAGCTCAGCGTTCCGCGCCGGGATGGCCGCCATGGGTGACGACATGTCACCGACGGTGATGGTGGTCGATGACCACCCAATCTGGCGAGATGCCGTTGCCCGCGACCTCGCCGAGGACGGGTTCACTGTGGTCGCCACCGCCGACGGGGTGGCCGCGGCACGCCGACGTGCCGCGGCGGTGAAGCCCGATGTGGTGCTGATGGACATGCGGCTGGTCGACGGCGATGGCGTGCACGCGACGAGGGACGTGCTCGCGGTTTCGCCGGGCTCCCGAGTGCTGGTGCTGTCGGCCTCCGACGAACGCGACGATGTTTTGCAGGCCGTCAAGGCAGGTGCGACCGGATACCTGGTGAAAAGCGCGTCGAGACACGAGCTGTGTGAAGCCGTGCGCGCCGCCGCCGCCGGGCGCGCCGTGTTCACGCCCGGTCTGGCCGGGCTGGTCCTGGGTGAATACCGCCGTCTGGCGCGCAGTCCGGAGTCGGGGCGGTCCACCCCAACCCTGACCGCGCGGGAAACCGAGGTGTTGCGCTATGTGGCCAAAGGATTGTCGGCCAAACAGATTGCCGCAAAACTGTCGTTGAGTCATCGGACCGTGGAAAACCACGTCCAGGCGACGTTTCGTAAACTCCAGGTCGCCAATCGGGTGGAATTGACCCGCTACGCGATGGAGCACGGCCTAGACGACTAGCGCCGCATTGGGTAGTGCTACCTATCGGAATTGAGTAGTACTACGCATCTGTATCGATGGCCCGGCCGTCATCGTGGCAGGCATGACTGAATCCAGGCTATGCACTGCCATGCTAACCGCGACCGCATCGCCGGCACCGACTGGCGTGTCTCCGTTGGCCGCTGGCCTCGTGACCACGGTCTATGTGATCGCCATGCGGCTGGCATGCACCCCGCCAATGGGTGACTTCTCGACACCGTTCAGGTGCTGGCCGCGATCGACAGGGTGCTGATCTCGGCGCGAGCCGAAAGCTCTGGATCCCGACAATCCAAAGACCTCCTCTACTGCAAGCACTTCCACCTCCACGACACAGAAAGGCATTCCCTCGCTATGACAACTCTGATGGGTTTTCCGCGTCCGGCCGAGCTGGCTGACCGCACCCCGGCTGATCGTGACCGTGCCATCGACGTTATTCGCATCGCGGCGTTGATCGCCGTGGTGATCGGCCATACGGTGATGGCAATCAGCGTCATCCGGGGCGGCGTTCTCATCTGGGCTAACCTGCTTACCACGTCGGCGGTGTTTCAGGCCCTGACCTGGATCCTGCAGCCAATGCCTCTGTTCTTTTTCGCCGGCACCGCAGCGTGCCTGGGATCCTGGCGGCCTGACACCGACTGGGGTAAGTGGCTAATGGCACGCTGCACCAGATTGTTTCGGCCGGTGTTCTATTATCTCGGGTTCTGGGCGTGCGCGTTGAGCCTGCTGCATCTGCTGCTGGTCGTGTCCCTCCCGCGGTGTAAAAGAATCCGGACGTAGGTTCCCTCGAAGACCGGCAAGTCTGATGGAAGGAGCCCACGTCCGTGTTGAAGAGGGTATCGCCTGTGCAGCGGTTGCAGGCAGAAATTGATGGTGTGTTCGCTGGCGGCGAGGACCTGGCGGGTGCGATCGAGGAAGTAGCCCGGCTCGGCGCCCGATTGCTGCTGCAGACCGCGATCGAGGCCGAGGTGAGCGAGTTCCTCGGCCGGGACCGCTACCAGCGAGCCGCGAGCTGCGACGACGCCCGCGCTGGGATGCGCAACGGATATTGCCCGACCACGGTGAAGACCACCGCGGGACCGGTAACGCTGGCCCGGCCGAAGGTGCGCGGCACCACCGAGCGGTTCGCCTCCCAGCTGTTCGGCAAGGGAGTGACCAAGACCAACGCCCTGGAGTCGCTGGTGATCGCCGGGTTCGTGCGCGGCCTGTCGGTCCGCGACGTGGAGGCCACTTTGGTCGAGGCGCTCGGCGAGGCCGCCGCGGTGTCGAAGTCGACGGTGTCGCGGATCTGCGAGGACATCAAGACTCAGTTCGAACAATGGAGCGCCCGCCGCCTCGACGACGTCGAGCTGGATTACCTGTTCCTCGACGGCAGCCACTTCAAATATCACGCAAACGCCGCGGCCGAGCCGGTGCTGGCCGCCTGGGGCATCGACACCGACGGCAAGCCCGTGTTCGTCGGGCTGGACGCGGCATCCTCGGAGTCCGGCGACGCGTGGGAAGGGTTCCTGTCCGGGCTCGGCGAGCGTGGGCTGGCGTGTCCGCTGCTGGTGATCAGCGACGGCGCGCCCGGGTTGATCGGTGCGGTCGAGCGCACGATGGGCACGGCGTTGCGGCAGCGCTGCCTAATTCATCGCGCCCGCAACATCATTGCCAAGGTGGCTAAAAATGCGCAGGCCGACGTCAAAGCCGATTACTGGGCGATCTTCGACCTGCCTGAGGACGTCGAACCCGGCATCGAGGCGGTCAAACTCGCCCAGAACAGGATCGACGTGTTCGCCAAGCGCTGGCGCGACTCTTACCCGGCGGCGGTGCGGGCCCTGCTCGCTGACCGTGAATCGCTGACGGTCTATCTGCGGTTTCCGCGCGAGCATTGGACCCGCGTGCGGCATTCGAACTTCATCGAGCGCACCTTCGGCGAGACCCGCCGCCGGGTCAAGGTCATCGGCAGGCTGCCCGGCGAGTACTCCTGCCTCAAACTGGTGTGGGCGGTGCTCGACCGCGCCTCGGCCGGATGGCGCGGATTCACCATGACCCCGGCCGGCCTGCGGCTGCTGGCCGACCTACGCAGATCGCTGCATGACCCACCAACCGAACTGCCGCAAAGGAATTCGGAAACAAACCCCGAAACCGGCATGGTCCCAAGTGAACCTGCCAGCGCCACCGCATAGGATCATGAACGCAAGCGAGCGGGACCTACGCCAGGCCACTTTTACACCGCTCCTGGGACGCCACCCTGCTGCTGCCCCAGCACGTCTATGAGCCAATCGCTGGCGTCAGCATTCAGGCCTTGTGGTTTCTCGGCGCCTACGTGTTGGTGTTGGCCGCGATGCCGGCGCTCTACCGGATCACCACTCCCGGCCGGCTTGCCGCGGGTATCGGCATTGTGTACGGCGCGATTGCGGTCATTGACACGATCCGGCTAACTTGGCCTGCCGCGGCGCCGCTGGGCTATCTCAACCTCGCGGTCTGGCTTATCCCGGCAATGTTTGGCGTCGCCTACCGCCGCCGGTTGCTCGGCGGCCGGACCGCCCTGGCGACGGCGGCGGTGATGTTGACCGCCAACGTCGTACTGGTGCGGTGGGGGCCGTATGAGCCGAGCATGGTCGGCACCGGCGACCATCACCTGTCCAACACCAGCCCGCCGTCATTGCTGTTGGCCGGGCACGCCGTCATCCTGAGCGCCTTAGCAATCTGCCTCGCTCCGGCGATTGCCCGATGGGCGCAACGGCCACGAGTGTGGTGGTGGACCGCCATCGGCAACTCGGGAGCGATGACGCTGTACCTCTGGCACATGCCGGTGTTGCTGTTTATGCACCTGCTCTTCGACGACCTCGGCTACCCCCGCTACCCGGGCCACCAACATTTCGCCGCGATCAGCCTGCTGCAGCTGCTCATGATGGTCGCCGTGATGGCAGTCCTGTTCGTACCGCTGCGCTCGTTGGAGAACAACCCCTTACCCGGCTGGGATGGCCCACTCGCGGTGATGCCGGGCCGGCGAAGCGTGGTGGTCGGTGCACTGCTCATGCTTGCCGGGACGGCAATCCTGGCCGCGATCAGATGGGGCCTGAAAGACGACGGCCTGATTTGCCTGGCCGTGATGCTGGCCGCGCTCGCGGCTGCTCGAGCATTGGCCAGTTTGACTGGCTCTCAGAATAATTCACGCAAATGACAGCAAGAGCCGATATCACGTAGGGTTGCCGATCAAGGTGACCGCTAGAAAGGCGCAATCCCGCCGTGACAGCCAAGGCGGCGGTGGTAAAGGAGTTGTTTGCCATGGGAACACCCGCCGATCGGCGCAAATCGGTTTGGTGGTCATCCAGGAATCGCCCCTCCACGTGGGAGAGAATCTTGTTCGTTGGCCACTATGCGGAGATGGATCTGCCATGCCGATGATCGACCTGACGTTCGTGCGTGGTTCCCTGGACCGCCGCGCTCTCACCGCGTTGACTGACGAGCTCGTCACCGTGCTGCTGCGTGCCGAACGCGCTCCGGACACGCCCTTCTTGCGCGACAACACCATCGTTCACCTGCATGCCCTCGAGCCGGCCGCACAGCTGGTGGGTGGCCGCGAACCCGGCGCACCTCGGTTCCGAGTCGATATGACGGTATTCGAGGGTGCGCTGTCGCGAGAACGCAAGGAACAGCTCGCCGCCGACGTGCACTCGGCGGTCTGCGCGGCGGCGGGAATCGACCCCGAGGGTCCGCGCGCGCTTCACGTCTGGACGCTGATCCACGAAGTGCCCGAAGGCAATTGGGCCAGCGGCGGCAAAATCGTCTACCGCCAGCAGGTCAAGGGCTTTGCCGCAGACGACGCACCCTGATCAGGCTGTCGATCTGCCCTGGTATTAATCCAGGCAGGATTATTGTTCCCATGGTGTCAGCGCTCAACACGGCGGCCTGCGCAAGCACCCGCTGCGGCGGGTGCTTGCGCGTGGTGTTTTACCGTGCAGGGTCGGTAGGTCCGCGGGTTTACGGGTCGTCCGGTCGAGCAGTTCGCGAATGCTCAATGCCACCCACGCCTTAGTCCGTCACCACGCATTGGTTGTTGTGCAGTGACGCCGTGGTCGGGGCCAACCGTTTGTTTGCGACAATGGTGTACCGGTCAGGACGAAACTTCGCCGTCATACGGGCATACGTCAGGTGCGACGCCGGCCACATCGCGGTGACCTTTCCTTCCTCGTTGGTGTACCAACCGGGGCAGTTATCGGTGAAAACGGTTCTGTCCAGCTGTTTTTGGAGCCACACATGAAACTTTTGATAAGTGTCAGCGCTGACATCGAGCCACTTGACGTCATGGGAATCCTTGTACTCCAAGGCTTGGCGGATGTATCGGGCTTGGCGCTCGAGCATGAACACGATCGTGTTGGTGATGCTGTTGGTGTTGGGCCCGAAAAGCATGAACATGTTGGGAAAGTTGGGTGCACTGATACCGAGGTAGGCCTCGGCCCCGTGGCGCCATTGCTCATGTAGGTCGATGCCGTCACGACCGATGACTTTGATGGGGCTGAGGAATTCGCTTGCTCGAAACCCGGTACACCAGATCACCACTTCGGCGTCGATGCTGCGGCCGTCCGCAGTGACGACACCCGTCGGTGTTACCCGTTGCACCGCCGAGCCGACCAAGTGGACGTCCTCGCGGCCGAGCGTTGGATACCAGTCGTTAGACAACAGCAGCCGGTTGCAGAGCAGTCGATAGTGGGGTGTCGCCGCAGCAATCTCCTCGGGATCGCTCATGTGGCGCTTGATGTTTCGGATAAACCACCATTGGTAGAACTTGCGGATCGGCTCCGCGGGCCGGGTGACGAGTGGATAGCGTGACTCGTAGGCGAGAAACAGCACGACGTGATGCAGGGTGCGCAGCAGTCCGGAACGCTTCATCAGCGTCGTCTGCAATCTGCCGGGCCTGCGCCGGCTTTTCCACATCACCCAGTTGGGCGACCGCTGCACCACGGTCAAATCAGCGGTGATGTCCGCGATTGCTGGCACGATCTGGATCGCGCTAGCACCGCTACCTACCACCACCACCTTCTTGTCGGTCAGATCGACGTCGTGACGCCATTGCGCGGAGTGGAAAGAATCGCCAGCGAAGGTATCGATGCCCTCCACGTCGGGCAGGCGTGGCCGACTGAGCTGACCGGTGGCCATGATGATTGCCTCCACCTGCGCCTGTTCTCCCGTATTGGTGGTCACCAGCCAGTGTCCAGTCGACTCGTCAAACACCGCCGATGTGACTTCGGTATTAAACCGGATGTGGTCAATAATCCCGAACTCGTGTGCGACTTCGTCGAGATACCGGTGGATTTCCTCTTGCTTGCCGAAAAGCCTCGACCAATCGGGCTTAAGAGCGAAAGAGAAGGAATAAATCGGCGAGGGCACATCACATTCAGCGCCAGGATAGGTGTTTTCGCGCCACACGCCGCCGACCGAATCCGCCCTCTCGAAAATCGTGAAATTATCAAATCCCGATCGCTTGAGTTCGATTGCAGCGGCGAGGCCGCCGAATCCACACCCGACAATCGCGATGCGGGTCCGTCGTCTTTTCACGAAACCACCAGCAGTTCGCCGTAGCCCTTCTCCGCAAGGTAAGCGCGGTACCTGGCGAACGCAGGGTCAAGCGCTGGCAAAAGGTTCATCATCTTCGCCACCTGCCCGGCAACTTTGATTTTGCGTTTGGTGATCGCGGTAGTGATTTTGAGTTTGCCCATCCAGAACAAGTGCCCGTCGTCGGCCTTCATGGTTAGCTGAACGTCGGGCTTGACATCGGAAAGACCCTCCGTGATCTGGATCGGATCTTGGGTGCAATCGACGAGGATCGATGCGTCCGGATCTATGTAGTTGATTCGAAAAACCGTCTTGGATTGGACGAACTTGGGTCCCAGCTGTGGGTCGGCCGCCATGTCTCGCATGAATCCGGTGAACACGTCATACAGCTGTTCGGCGGAACTGAAGAATGCCAAAGATTTAGCTCCTTTAAATCAGGTGAGTTGCTGTTAGTGGTCAAAATTCATGTAGTGACCGTGCGGTGTCCATCCAATCTGGAACGGAAGTTCAATGCGCGCAATGGGCCCGCTAGCGAAATCTTCTGTATCGAAAATCTGATATTCAGAGGTATTTTCCATAAAATGTGAGATTGGTACAATAAGGTAGCCGTCACCTTCTGCCGAGTCCACGGAGCGAGGAGCAAATGTGGGTTCAAACAACACCGCCGATTGCTCTGTGGTATCGATCGTAAAACTTTCCTCGGCGCCGGTGTGTACATTTCGCCGCATTACGGTGTCGAGCGACCACAAGTTCTCGCCAGCGGTGAGGAAGCCCCATTGGTAGTTCTTGCCATAGAAGCGCTCATCGACTTTGGGGAATTCGACCGCGCGGTCGTCGAGGCGTTCACTCTTGATCTTCCCGCTGGTTAAATCGATAGTCCAACGTCCAGTTACACCGGACCCGAACGGCACGAAATCCACGCCGAATTCGACTTGGTCTTCGAAGGGAAAGGGTGGTCGGTCAAAGATCGGCCCATCGAGAATCAGCATGTCGCCGACGTGGTTAGCCGACATCGTGTGCATAATATATTCTTCGTTGAAATCGGCGGTGATCCATTTAATAGGAGCATTGATGTCGTTACGTGGAATAAGCGCCAGCATGGTGGGCAGGCTCGGATCCCAGCCGAACACTGACAGCCCCCGATCGATACGGTCCTGACCCACAATGAACGGCTGGAATGGCAGCACGACATAGTTTTCGGTCAGCCACATGTCGTGTGCGTTTTGGGCGTAAGGAGCATCGTCGATGTCGCGGGATTCCACGTGGCCGTCCGGGTGGACCCAATGCAGCGTCACGTAGGGTTCGGTATCGCGGTATGCCCAGCCGTACAGGATGCCGGTTTCGGTGTCCCACTTGGGATGAGCGGTGAACGCGTTATCGCCATAGCATGCTGGAGGGGTCATCCCAGGGGAGAGCTTGGTAGACCACGGCACGATGCCGCGGGTGTCAAGGGTGATCGGGTCAATTGCGATTGGCGGAATTCCTTGCTCGCCGGATCCCAGGATTTCCCCGGCGAACGGGAACACGTTGACGATCGGGCTACCGCCGGGCACGCCTTCGGTGTATTGATTGGTAATCACCCGGCCCAACCCATAACCGCGCCAGTCGGTGTACACACCGTCGGTCCACTCAAATAACCCGACGCCGTGCTTGTCCTCTAGCAGGTATTTAGGGGTCCTGACCCACTTGTTGGTGAAGTCGGCCTTGCCGTCGTGGAAGACCAATCCTTGCACCATCGCGTCGGTGGCCGCGAAGCCATTGAAGCCTTGCCGGGTGGGGCGTTTCCACGTGGGGCCGATCCGGTAGAACCCGCCGTGCAACTCACGGGGAATCTGCCCCTCCGCGACCACGCAATCTTCCACGCGGGCCTCGAAGCGCATCGGCTTTAGCGGACCGAACAGACGAATGTCGTCGGGAATCGCGGTGACCATCGACCCACCCTCCTGGTGTCTGGCTGGGATCATCGTTACTCTAAGCGGCCCCGCCTCCGCTTGTCAAATATTCGTATTCGAATGAAGAGTTATCGACGCAAAAATGAATTACGACTAATAGCAGCTAAGTGTTGCAGACTTTTCCTCGATGTTCCATGACGGCTATGCCTGCGAGCAGTGTCTCGGCCACGGGGTCTGGACGGCGCCAATCTGCGCGCACGCGCGGAGCTACACGCTCAGGCAGCGGGAAGGTCGGCGATGGGGGGCAGGCCAGCCCGCGGGCGACGTAGGCGTTGAAGGCCGCGCAGTGCCGATAGACTATTTCGGTGGATTTCCACTGCGATGGGCTGTGAAATGACCAAACGCGATTCAGGAGCTGACCGGGTGCGGTTGCGGCCGCCGGCTACCCAGGGAGCCTCTGCGGGCGCCAAGCTCTTGCCCCGAGACAACATGGTGCTGCCCGAGGTAAGCCTGGATGACATCGACCGCGTTTTAATCGAATATCTGCTACAGGACGGCAAGATGAGCAACCGCGTCTTGGCCGCCCACGCCGGGATCAGCGAATCGGCGGTGAGCATTAGGCTGCGCAAGCTGGTGGCTAGCGGCGCGATCATTTTTACTGCGCTCATCGACTGGGAAGAAGCCGGCTTCGACTGGTTTGTCATCGCACGTATCAAGACCCAAGCCCGCTCGCCGCGCGACGTCGCGACGGATGTGAGCCAGATTGAACAGTGCGAGGCGGTGGCGGTGTGTTTAGGAAGCCACGACGTCATCGCCTACTTCTTGGTCAAGGATCGCGTCGAGCTGCACCAACTGACCAACGACGACCTGCCCGCCATCCGCGGAATCTCCGAAATGAGCATCGATCTGGCAACCGAAACCTGGGTCACCGAAAACGGGCGCCGACTGTTTTTGGCCCGCGCGGCCCCGCCTATCAGGCTGCCGGCCCCCAAGGTCGAGTTAGATGACCTCGACATCGCGATCCTGCAGGACTTGATCGACGATGGGCGACAATCCAGCCGTAAAATCGCCCGCTCCCACGATGTGTCGGAAGGAACCATCCGCACTCGACTGGCCCGGCTTACCCAGGCGGGACTGGTCCGGGTAGTGGCGATGGTCGAGCCAGTGGCTTTGGGGTTGGCCGGCGTCATCGCGTGCGTCTCACTACGGGCGAACCGCGCGAGTCTCAGCTCTATTAAGAAAGAACTCGCCACGATGCCTGAGCTGGTATTCATGGCAGTCTGCGTCGGTAGCGCCGACCTCAACCTCACCTTAACCGCGGCCGACCCCCAGCAAGCGATCGAGTTGATCGCCACCCAAATTCAGACCATTGAAGGCGTCTTGGCCACCGACACCATCGTCATGGTCGACGTGATCCGCTTTAGCCCCTACATGAAACGACTCAAAACACCCGACGAGTAAGCGGGATCCGCATACCGTCCGACGGGGGGCACGATGCCTGCCGGCCAGCGCCCGGATCGGCGACTCATTCGCATGGCCGCCCATTCGGTCTCGTAGTCAGCATGATGCTCCCGGTCCAGCCGGCTCTTCATGAGCCGCTGGCCTACACGGGGACGACCTTTTCTCGGCTGCGCCTGGTGACGGCGGCTGTCAAGCCTGCCGACTTGACACAGCTCTCAATGAGTTACAAGAGCCGTTGCGCCGGGGATTAGGGGGTCGGTCTTGTCAACGTTGACTTCTTGGCTGTCGGACACCCCATCGCCATCGGTGTCAGGGTTTTTCGGGTCGGTGCCATAAAGTTGGACTTCGTCGCCGTCCGACAGACCATCGTGATCGGTGTCTGGATCGAGCGGATTGGTGTTTTCGAACCAAGGGAGGACTTCGATCTCGTCGCGGAGTCCGTCGCCGTCGGTGTCAGCTTTAGTCGGGTCAGTGTGGTATTTGTGTACCTCGTCGTAGTCCGACAAGCTGTCGAGGTCGGAGTTCTTAGAGTTCGGGTTCGACTTGAGGACGAGCACTTCGAGCCCGTCGTCCAACCCATCACCGTCGGAGTCCTTGTTGAACGGATCGGTTTTCGACACGTCCCGCTCGAACTGATCGCTAAGGCCGTCGCCGTCCGAATCAATTGACGGGGATGGGTCGGCGGCGGCTGGCACCGGAATCGAGACCGCCATTGAGACGATCGCTCCGACGGCGAAAAGCGCTGCGGACCACCGTCTGACGACAGCGCATTGGACATGGTCGGGCATCGCGAATCCTTCGGCGTGGTAGTGGTTGCTCAGGCGGGCGGGTCGGAGACTCGGTAGGCCAGTTGTGGGCAGTACTCGTTGACGGACAGCACGAGGAGTTCGTGCGCCTTGCCTTCCCCCGGCTGGGGGTCTCGGCCCGGCGGTGGGATGGACGCGGGTTCGAGGTTGAGGTACCGTGCGATGTGCTGCTCTACGTCTTGCGGGAGCCTACGTAAGTTGGGGTACCCGTATGCATCCCGGCGGCCCGGCCCGCCAGCGAATCTCTCGAGCTCGCCATTCTGAAGAAAGCGACATGCGGACAGCGCCGTTCTGATCAGAACGTCGTCGGATTGCGGTAACCCGAGAGCACGAGCGCCGGCGAGGAAGCTTGCCTCATCTGCTTGCGCTGCTGGCGCCGTCGCAAGGAGCATTGCAAACATCGTTCCAATTATGGCGCAGCCTAAATGTCTTGCGGGATTTAGCATCTCGGTTTCTCCTCTCGCGTCAGGTGCTGTCATTTGGCGAACATGGACCGGTTCACCGCGGGCACAGATATACGAGCGCGAGTTGGGTGATGACGGGAGGCAGCATGTTCGATTCGTATCCGACCCTCCCGTTATCACGCATGAAGCACGCCTGCCTGCCCTGATCCAGCAGCTCTCCATCACTGTTGAATGCGACCATCGGATCGGGAGCGCGCGGGAGCAGCCGGCGCGCTTGATCGAGGAACTGCATCTCGGCAGGAGTAGGTGGGGTTAGTGGGTCAGCGGGCGCTACCGGCGCACTGAACAGCAATGCCGGGCCAACCAGCAGCAGTCCCGTCGTCAGCATCTTGAGTGTGGTCAACGCTCTCTCCTGTTGTGTTGCGCCATCAGCCGTGCATGGTCCTCAGGCGGGTGGAGGACCCGGTCGCGCGCCATTGGGATGCTGGATCGCTGGCACGCGAGCCGGGTCTGTCGGGGCCGTCTTGGATAACGGAGCGTTAGGTGGCTGCGCCCTTGCCGAGTCCGGTAGCGGTTTGGACTTCGGCGGGGCTGTGGTGGCCGCGCCTGTTGATCGAGTTCGTCCAATACCTGTTCGAGCGTGGCGGAGACTTTCGGGTTGATGTCCGCTTTGATCGGTGAACGATCGCTCGTCGTCGGTCCGGCACCAGGGTTGGCTTTTGCCTTGTCGAGGGCCGGCGCGGTGGGCGCTGGAATGCGCAGCGTTTCCCGCCCGGCAGGACGCAGCGTCTCCCGCTGGGCACGACGGAACGGGTTGTGTGCATTGTGAAGAGGGGGAGGCGCCTCTGTACCGAGCCAGGTGAGAACCAAGCCAAACGTGACGGCGGCACTAAACGCAGGAGTTTGCGCTCCGCGGATCATTATTTGCCACGCTGGTGCGTCAGGGGCAATCTCCCCACCCGCGAGCTTCGGAGAGCGATCCGGCCGCAAGGTAAGCGAAACCCGCCGCCGCAACGCCGGTGCATTACGAGATGCTTTCGTAATCGGCGACGTGTCGGCTTGCCTGTGCGCAGTATGACGCGGCCCACTGCTGTGATGAGCTACTTCGCCGTTTAGTGCGGCGTGCTTCCTAGGCATCGCGTGAGTTCGTCGCTGACGTTCACGGCGGTCGCGAGCCATCACGGCGGGCTCAGAAACGTTTTGGTGGGCGTGATGAAGAACCGGTAAGGGCCATGCGCACAGTAGGTGCTGTTATCCGTCATGGTGGCGCACCTCGTTCCGTTGTATTCCACGTAGCTGCGTGGCGGCAGCATTCGCTCCGCCCGCCCAGGGGGGAACTGAAAACTCAGCAGGGGGTCATAGCGGGTCACGATGTTCCCGGTAACCCAACCGATGTGGGTGTCTCCCTGCGGTGCACCCGGAATACTCCCCGCGCAGCCAAAGCCGCCTCGATCCCAGATGCCGCAGTTCAGCCCCAAAGGGGTGGAGAACCATACGCCTTCATTGCTCGCGGTGAAGAATTCACTGGGCTGCTGTCGCTGGTAGGACTGCAGAATGGGGCCGGCGTCGGGAAATGGAGTGGACTTAGGAGGTATCGGCAAGTCAGCCTCTGGCTTGTTCCCACGCAGATCGCCCGCGGAAGGGGGAAGGGGATCAGCGGATACCGGCGCGCCAGCGACATTGTCGACGTCGTCGTCCGGCTGTGCTTGCCCGGCGGGCGCGGCACCGACCGTCAACCCGATGAGACACGCAGTCGTCGCCAACCACCGGCAGACCCCCGCGCGCATACTGACCATTGCCAACCTCGCGTCCTCGTTTCTAATTGACACGGCCCGGATCCACTCCTGGCACCAATCCCGATGCCGGTTCAGGAAATAACGGACTCCGGTCATACGTCGAGTCGGTGTCCGGCGAGTGCGGCGCGCTGCCGTAGCATGTCGCATTACCAACGTCGATAGTGTTTTCGCAGATGACCTTGCCGCGGAAAGAAATGCGCACCGTCACCAATTGACCCTGCAGAACTCGGCCGACGGTCGCCGCCGTCCTGAAATTTGGCCGCCAGTCGGCGCGTACCTCGGCGCCCGCGTCTTCCGGGCTGAACACGTTGGCCACGGGAACCGTGATCTGCCAGGGCAGCGGCACCGCGGGTATTAAGTGCTTTCCCGATAGATCGCGGTATTCGATCCCATCCACCTGGTCCACGAAGCTCGAAAAGACCTCATAGGTCACCGTGTCTTCGGCGTGAGCGACAGGGGCCGACACGATCGCCGCAACGCCCACGATTACCGAAGCCCCCGTGGTGTGGAGTCGATTCATGAGCACCCTCCATGCAGAATCGGAACGCCGCGCCGCGTATGCATCAGGCGGCCAAGACGATCGCGGTGAGGACGTAGTTAGTGGTTCGATTCCTGATTACGCTGGCGCCGTAATCGGTGTAGGAGCAATCGGGGATTTCGAGATAGCCTTCAAGCAACAGAGCTTTTATCGCGTCAGCAGTGGTGCGGGCTGCGCCTTGCAACAGACGGGCCTTCTTACCGCCATAGCCGCGGTCCTTCAACAGTGGAAGGGGGTCGTCCACCGGCGCGACGCGTCCAGTGTGATCGAGCCACGCAGCGGTTGATCGATTCACGTCTTCAGCGGTGCGTTCAACCAACGGGTCAGGCCGCAAGGGCCCACAGGACGCTGAGCGCACCGAGCCCACCGCGGCCCTAAGGCTGTCGGCGGAATCTGCGACCGCTGGCGGGGCCAACAACATGTTCGCGGCCAGGAATGGCAGCACCGTGGCTGCTGCTGAAATACCCTGAAGGCGGCGGTGCGACAAGGAATAGGTAACCCTCCTGGGGAAGGCAGGCCGAGCATCCGCGCCCATCGTCGTTTTCCTGCTAGTCGCACACATGAGAGCGAAAGATGTCGCTGCCATGGCGTTTCGCCTTTTGGACCGACGGTCCCGTGAACCAGTCTGGCTGGTGGGCCTTGATGCCGTTGCTAACGTTGACTAGTTGCTCGTAGAGCTTGAAGAACTGCTCGCCCTCGTAGATGGGAAAGTAGTTGTCTCCGAAACTGTTTTGAGCGATGGTCAGCGCATGAACGCGGGGGTCCAGGAAGGCCAAGGACTTATCGATGTTTCCGGTGACGATGTCGACTTGTTGTTGAATGTCGCCCTGGTTGTAGTCGAAATCTTTACCGTAGGAATCGATTCGGTTGAACTGGATCCTGTCGATTTGGTCTCTCAGGGTGGCGTATTGACGGTTGTACCATTGGCACATTTCGGCCATGGCGGTGATATCCGCCGGTGTGACGCGGTCTCGGGTTTGGTCGTAGGGAAACGGGAATTTTGGCTTCCAGTTGGACGGCGTCGGCGTGAATGCCGGAAACGCGTACAGCAGATCGCTATCGGAGGGGGGTGCGGCCGGGTCCGGGTCGGCGTTCGACGTCGGCGGGAGGAAGATTGCCAGCGCCGATAGAACCGTCACCCCAGCAGTGGTCGCGGCCCCGCGGAGACGCGATCGGATTCGTGCCGTCCGATTCACCGCTCGCACGAACCGTATTCGCCTTTCCTGCAAGGTTATTGAGCCCTTCAAACCGAGCCCCGACACTGGCTGGGTAACAGTCCTGACACTCATAACTGACTCATTTTCCCGACGATTCGCAGATTTACTTCGGTCCGACGACCGCGCCAACTCCGCCGACATCTGTGATCAGCCAGTTGTTATTGCTGTCGATCGTCAGGCTGTATGTCGCTGTTGATTGCAGCGGTTCGGGGGATTGCACGGTCTTGGTCTGAACGCTGACAAAGCAATCGACGACGAAAAGTCCGCCACTTCTCGAACGAACCTTGGCTACGAGCGGTTGTGCGGTCGAACTCCATTCCAGGGGGACCAGGACCTGTTCCATGGAGTTTGCTGCGTCGCTCAACTTATGGTTGAGTTCCGGGCTGGTCCCGGCCACGAGTTTGACCTTCCACGCCTGGAGATCTTTAACGTCTATCGTCGCGGCGTTGACCGAATAATCGAGCGCCACCTTCTCGGCCCGGGCATCGTTCGCCGATTCGCGAGCCCGTGCGTTCAGCTGGCCTCGCGCTCCAATGTAGAGCCAAGCCAACGTGCCCACCGCGCCGGCGAGGATAGCGATCACCGCCGCGACCGCCAAGCTACGAACACTGAGCGAGATCGAACGGTGCACTCGCGGTGACCGTGGGTGGGTGGCCGCGTCGTCCGCCCGTGCGTCGGCCGAACCCTCAGGCTTCGTGCAGGCCGGTTTTTCAAGCCGCAGGTCGGCCGATTCCGCGGATTCCGGAGTGGTCGGGTCCGTTTCGGCCGGAGCCGATTCCAGAGTCGCACTCCTTCTTAGCTTCATGGCCATCCCTTCCCTAGATTGCATGTCACGGCGGTGCATTTCTTGATTTCAGTTCGCCCTAAGGCACGACGCGAAGCGTCATGATTCCGTCGGGTGGCACCGCTGCCAGCACGCGGTCCAAGATCTGAGCGGTGTCGAAGTTTGACAGCGCGGCGGCGATCGCGTTCAGCTTCGGCAGGAACGCCTCACCCAGCACTTTGAGGTCCGGGCCTCGATCGTCCAGGAACAGTTGAATTCGTCTGACGAGTTTGTTGAGGTTGGCAACATTAGATACCCCATCTCCGTAGACGAAGTTCACTGCTTGCTTGTCGATATCTTGAACCCACACACCCAATTCCGTGACGCGGGGCGTCAGTCCGGTTAAGACAGGGGCGACGTATTCGGCGTGTTTTAGCAGTGTCTGAATATTGTCGAGCACTGCACGCCCGCTGCCACGGAAGTCCGCGATGGTGTTTCTCAATAGGGTGCTGGCACGCGATATGTTGGGCAGGACCGCGACTGGGTCCGGCAGTGCGGCGTTGGCCTCGGCGACAATGCGTTTGAGTGCCGGTGGATTGAGCTGGTTGAGAACTCGGACGACGCTGGTGGTCAGGTCGGAAATCGACGGGGGCGTGGTGACCGCTTTGGCCGCGATGCGCTGTCCGTCGTGCAGCATCGGTCCGCCGGCACTGTGCGGTGTCAGACTGATGTAGGACTCCCCGAGCGCCGAGAGATTCTCGAGCCGTATTTGACTGTCGAGCGGAATTTGGTAGCGGCCCTCAATGTAAAAGTCGATGGTTGCGGCCTGGATGGTTGTGCCGATTTTGGTGACTTTGCCGATCGGCACCCCGCGCAGCAGCACGTTGGATCCGACTTCGAGACCATTGATGTCGGCGACCTCCATGGACAGGTTGGTGCGCCCGGAAGGCGGTTTGACTCGGATTCCGAGTGCTGCAAAGTAGCCAAGGACAAACACGATGATGGCGGTAAATGCGGCAAACGATATGACGTCTCGCGCCCTCATGGCATCGCCCCGAGGATCCGTAACACGTTTTGCACATTGCCCGACAGTTCGCGCCCATCAGGCCCGACTATCGAGGTGATGTTGATCGCGGGATACTTGTCTTCTGGTAGGAAGAAATTAGTGAATAGTTTTCGGTACTTCGGTATCTCCTCTTCGAAGGCGATTTTGGAACGCTGAAAAAGCGCGGCGAAGGTATTGCCCAGCGAATTAAGTAAAGGAACAAGCCAATATCCGCCGAGGGCGATGCTGCCGACCCCGGGTAGAAGAGTGGCTAAATACCGGTAGAAATGCACACTGCGTGCGATGGCCAGCTGCCCCCTGGGCGACAAGTAGTCCCGCAATTGCGGAATTCGGGCATTTAAGACCTGAGCCGTTCCGGACACGCCGTTAAGGAGTTGGTCGACCCGATCGATGTTGTCGGACAGGTCCGTGAGGTCGTTGACGACCCGGGACGTGAGCCTGCGTACTTCACCGGATCGCGGTGTCAGGCGATTGAGGCGGATCACCGTGTTCTGGATGCGCTGTATGGACCCACTCGACACGAAATTCGCCAGGCTAGCGATGGTGTCTTCCAGCGGGGGTGGTGACATCGTTTGGGCTCGGGGGATCATTCCGCCCGGACCCAGTGCGGGTGCCGGCGGACCGCCAGTGTGGGGACGCTCCAGGGCGACGTAAATGTCACTTAGCACGGTGGCTTGCTGCAGCGACGCCTTGGTGTTCGACGGCACCACAGTGCCGGAACCGATGCGCGCGGTGACATCAACCTCCTCACTCTTGAGAGCAACATCGGTGACCACTCCGACGGCCACGCCGTCCAGCACCACTTTCGCCCGCAACGGCAGGTTGAGCACGTTATCGAACGCGAGGACGATGTCGTACCCGTCGCGATAGGACTTGCCTGGCTGCGGCAGTGAGTTGACGTCAATCATTGAGCACGACGAGACAGCGACGACGGTTGCGACTAGTACGGCCAACGGGCCGGTCGCGCGCCTCAGCGGTTCGCCAGCATCAGAACGTACTGAAGGAGGGCGACGTCGACCGCATACGGCGTTCCGGCGACGTTCACACAGCTGCCGGGCATTGCTGCGTTCATGTATCCACATACAAACGCTCCATTCGGCGTACGGACGCGGTAAAGCGGCGGGCGGTATTTGATATTGAACGCCGCGAAGCCAGAGGTCCCGCGGGTTTGTACGAAGTTGGCGACGCCGTTGATCAAGCGAGGCGCGATGTTGAGGGTGCTCGCGTAGAACGGTGCGCGCCCGGCGAGCTTCCGCGTGACGACAGACACCACGTCAAGGGTTTGCTGGAGTTCCCCACCGAGTTCACGTTCTAAATCTCCGGCCAAGGGGATGAGCATCTGAAGGCCCTCGAGGGTCTTGGTCGTTCCCAGTGCGGTGTTAACTGCTTCGGGCGCGATCTCTTCAGTCTCTGTCAGCACCTGCTTGAGCGTCGGCTCGATCGCTCGCAGCGAAGAAGTCAGAACAGCGAGGTTTTTCGTGATAGCGCCGATGTCGCCGATCGCTTGATCGGGAGAATCAAGCGCAGCCGAGGTCGAGGTCAGCAATTTGCTGATACCGGGCCCCTGGCCGTGAATTGACTGATCGATCCCGTTGACGACATCACCGACATTCGTCGACCCGTGGGGGTTGATCGCGTTGATGAAATCCGTCGCCGAACCGATGACCCGGGTCAAGCTCTTCGGGGTGAAGGATCGGCTGAGGGGAATGCAACCGCCGGCGTGCAGTTGGGGACCTGAGTCGTAGTTGCCAACCAGTTCCAACGATCGGTCGGCGAGGATCGACGGCGACCTGATGACAGCCTTGACGTCAGCGGGCAGCGGACGCTCACCCGCTGTGAAATCCACCCGGACGTTGAGGGTCTCGGGGGTGATGGCGGTGACCTTGCCGACCCGGACACCCATTTGGGTGACCGGGTTGCCGACATATAAACCGACGGTGTCGGGCATGATCGCGCAGTATTCGGGGTGCTGCCGCAGGATGGGTGGCGCGCACGATCCGCACAGGGCAACGATGGTCGCGGCGACCAGTGAGACCGCGGCCGCCCAGGTGATTCGGTGCCTACGTGGCGCGGCCATCAGCACGCGCTCCCTGGCATGGGGATACATAGGTCGGTGGCCAGCAGTCCTGGGTTGGCGTCCTGGCCGTTGAGGACTCTGTCGAACAAGTTCTGCAGCCGCTGCAGCAGGCGGACGGTGACACCACTGCGTTCTACAAACAATCGTGTCCTGTGCATATACTGGCGGACCTTCTCGATGAACTCCACACGGTGGGTGGCGTAAAAATCCCCAACCGGTTTGAGTGCCAGCGTGGTCTCGCCCAACCCGTTGCTTAACTCCTCGAGCCCCTTGCCGTACAGGATGAGTGTCTGGGTCACAATCGCGATCTTGCGGATCAGCTGGACGAGTTCCCCGCGATAATTTTTGAGGGCCCGGATGTATTCGTTGGAGACGTTTAAGATCTTGGTCACCTCTCCGCGTTGTCTGTCTATCGTCGACATAATGGAATTTCCGGCATCAACTATCGCGGCAAGCGCCTCCACGTTCGTGCCCTTGAGTCCCTGCTGTATTGCGTTGAGCGATTCATTGATCGGTTTCGTGGCGACATTGGCGGTGATCTTCATCGAATCTTCAAGAGCATCGGTCAAGATGTACGGCAGTTTGACGCGTTCCGACGGAATAGGTTCGGCGCCCAGTGGCCGGTCGCCAATAGAATTGATGTTTACGTAGTAGCCGCCGACCACGGTGAGCATGCGCACATCTACTTGTGACTGGTCACCGATGAATGCGTCGTCATCGATGCGCGCCCGCACTCGCACCCGTTTCGACTCCAACGCAATGTCTTTCACCTTACCCACCGTGATCCCGGCCATCCGCACATCATCTCCTTGCCTGATCTGCGCTGCGTCATCGGTGTAAAAGGTGACGATTTTTCCCTGGCCGGGAGGGTTATAATGGATATAGCCCAGCACGAGGGCCACTACCGTCGCGAACGCGATCCCACCAGCACCCCAGCTGACCGGGTTTCGCAGCAGTGAGCGCAATTTCAGTGGTTGCATAGGACGACCCTTCTGCCATTCAAAAGTACATCCATTGTCTCAGGTAGCTGAAAGCGACCCCGAGTGCACGGCTCGGGCGTGCCGGCTTGCCCCGGCGGCGGAATATTCTCGTTGATTACCGGCAATAATTTGAAGGCGTCGAAGAAATTGTCGAGATTGCTGAAGGCGCGGTCGAACGCCTCATCGATATTGACTCCATTCCGAAGTCCGGCATTATGCAACAATCGCACAACAGGATTGAAAAATTCGTTTCCATACAGTAAATCTTTTCGAAACTCGTCGAGCACCGTAAGGGCAGCGTCGACCGGCTGTTGCGCCAATTCGAGTAGGTGGATGAATTGTTTCGATGTGCCGTTGATGGCGTCGGCAAGCTCTGCAAGGTTGTGTATTAGTGTCGCCACGACTTGCTGCCGGTCCGACACGAATTGGGTGAGCTTTCGCAGGCTGTCCAGCAGCGGCGCCAGACCGGTCTCGTCGCCGGACAAGAAGGATGCGGCATTCGCTGTGAAGGTGTTGATCTCTTCTGGACTCAATGTGGCGAGCACCGGTTGCAGCCCGTTGAACAGAGCTGTGACGTCGAAGGACGGCTGCGTCATCGTCGTGGGCAGTTGTCTGACCAGATCGGCCGCCGAGTAGCCCTCAGCCGGGTTGGACACATCCACATAGCGCACGCCCGTGAGAGCTTGGAATTTGATGGCAAGCCTGGTGACGGACACGACACCGTATCGCTTGTCGAGGGTGAAGGTGACGGCGGCGATGTTTTGCTTGCCGCGTCGTAAGAGTTTGACCGACTTGACTTTACCGACGCGAACTCCGCGGACGCGTATGTCGGCGTCGGTTTGCAGTCCGGATGCGTCAGTGAAATCTGCCGTGTAGGTGCGAGTGTCCGTCGCCACGGGGTGGGTGATGACGTTACGGATCGCGATGAGCACCACGATGGTGATGGCAACGGCGATCGCGAGGCGCCACACTGCGGCTTTCGGCTTCATCGCCGCGGCCCACCCTCCGCATCGGGGGGCACGCTCTGCACTCCCAGCGGTGCCGCAACACCGGGGAGGCTGTCCAAGAGAATTCGAACTTGTAGGGCGCGCTGTTCACCGTTGCCTCCGAACAGTTTCTCAAACCGAGAACGCAGCTCCGCCAATGTCCGGGCGAGGTCAGCAGGCCTCAGCAGAGAAGGCACCGGGTCAGACAGTTGTTTAATCCCGTTGACCAGAGGTAGCAGGTCATCGGAATGACTCTTCACCACCGTGCCGACAGCGAGAAACAGGCCGCCCGAGGCAAGTTCGAGGAATCGCAAGTAGGTGTTTTGAAACTCTTTGTCGCTGATGGAAGCGACATCTTTCGTCTTGGAGAATTCCTTGTATGGGGGTGTCAGTTTTCTGCCGGACGCTGCCGGCGATGACGGTGGCGGGATCGTGGGGTAACGGCCACTTGGGTCGCCCGGCTCCGGGTAATAGTCGTTGTCGGATACGCGCGCGGCAAGATTGACCGTCGCGTTAGCAAACCCCGGGTATGCCGCGCTGATGGGTGCGGCATTAGCCAACAGTGTCGCCGTCGAGACGTTCTGCACGTCGGCGACTGCTTTCGTGGTGGTCACCAGGGTTTCGAGCAGCGGGTTGAGTCCGTCGGTGTATCGAG
This sequence comes from Mycobacterium heckeshornense, assembly GCF_016592155.1. Lineage (NCBI taxonomy): Bacteria > Bacillati > Actinomycetota > Actinomycetes > Mycobacteriales > Mycobacteriaceae > Mycobacterium > Mycobacterium heckeshornense. Next base: position 4,191,512 of record NZ_AP024237.1, on the reverse strand, counting down.
TGACCCGATCGAGGACCGAGATCAGCTGAGGAGTCAGCGCGGCGGCAGACACATTGCCGAGCTGGGACAACAGCGCCGAGAGTGTGAAATTTCCCCTCGGCATCACGCTGATCTCCGTCCCGTCGCGGACTGCTTGGCCGCCGGGAGCAGGGATAATATTCACGCCGGGAACACCGAAATAATTGATCGGGCGAAAATCGATGTTCATCTTGTCGGTGAGGCCGGCTACCGGCCCCCTCTGCAGGCCGATGGCGAGTCGGACACCACCGCCTGGCGACAGAGCCACGCTGGTGACCTTGCCAACCTCGACCCCATGGAGGACGACCGCGGTTCCCGCCTCGACGCCCTGACCGACGAACGGGGTATCGATCGCGACGGAAATCCGATCAGGTGGTGGACCGCTGAACGGCTCAATCACTACAGCAAGCATCGCGAGCACCACGCAGAGCAGCACCGCGGTGCCGACGAGCGTCAGTATCGAGTCCTGACGCTTTTGCGATCCTCGTAACATCACCGCTGGTCAGCCTTTGAACGCATAGACGGGTTGGAGGCCCCAGAGCATGACGGTCGTGGTCAGGTCCAGGATCATGATCGTGACCAGACTCGCGCGTACCGCGCGGCCAGAGGCTTCGCCGACACCGACCGGTCCGCCCGAGGCGAAATAGCCGTAGTAGCAATGGATCAACGTCACCGCCACGCAGTAGACAGACGCTTTAATCAAGGAGTAGGTGAGGTCAATTGGTGTCAGGAACTGGATGAAGTAGTGGTCATACGTGCCGCCAGGCTCGTTATTAACGACTGTGACCACCGTGTCCAGCACGAAGAAAGTTGTGACAATTGTCAGCAAGTATCCCGGCACCACACATAACATTCCACCGATCAGGCGAGTGCCGACGACGAACGGTATGGGCCGGATCGCCATTGTTTCGACGGCATCGATCTCCTCCGCGATGCGCATGGCGCCGATCTCCGCTGTCATTCTGGTGCCCGTCTGCGCCGTAAAGGCAATACCTGCCACAAGCGGCCCGATCACGCGGACGGCGCCCACCCCGCCGATCAGGCCGGCAAGTGCCTCAAAACCAATAACTTTCAAGACCGCCAGCGCTTCGATAGCCAACGAGGCGCCGACCGCCATCCCGAGGATCAGCAGGACGCTAATCGTGCCGCCGTCCACAATGAGGTTGCCGCGGCCCCACGCAAGACTGATCGTCTGCTGCAACGTCTCCCTGGTGTACCGACGGGCCGTCAGGGGCAGATACCAGACCGTCTGACCGATGAACAACGCCCACTGGCCCGCTTCGCGCAGCGGTGTGCGGATTGCGCTCATTGAGGCGATCCGGTTGCGCAGCAGCACTGAAGCAGTCACTAGGCGATCGCCTCCGGGAAGAACATCGTCTGGATCTGCGTGATCGCAAGATTCGCGAAAACGATCAGGACGACATTGACAACGACCGCGGCATTCACGGCGTCGGCGACACCGCGGGGGCCGCCCTTCGCCTCCATTCCTCGCAACGACGAAATTATCGCCACGATCGCGGCAAAGACGACACTCTTCCCCACCGCGAACCATACGTCGGTCATTCTCGCGAACGTTCCGAACGACTGCCAGAAACTTCCAGGCGCCACTTCATTCACTGCCACCGACAAAATGAACGCGGCACCGGTTCCCGCGCCGATGATGATCGCGCACAACATCGGGGCTATCAGAATCAGCGCCAGAAACCGTGGCACCATCAGACGGCGGACCGGGTCGACGCCGAGTACCCGCATCGCATCGAGTTCCTCGCGCATTGCGCGCGCCCCAAAATCGGAAGCGATAGCCGACGCCGCCGCACCACCCATCAAGAACCCCGCGGTGATGGGCGCGCCCTGCCGAACAACACCCACTCCACTGGCGGCACCAAGCAGCGCGGTCGCCCCCACTTGAGCGACCAATCCCGACGTAACCACGGTCACCATCGCGCCGAACGGCATGGCCATCAACAGTGCGGGTGTCGCCGTTACTTTGAGCAATACCCATGCCTGCCACAGCAACTCGGTCACTGGCAACCGCAACGTGATGGTATCGGTAACCGCGTAGCGCACCACGTCAACGCAGAGACGCAGACCGCGGCCGGTCGTGGCTGTGGATTGCACTGGCATGTCGCGAGCCCGCTTCGCCGCACCGCCCAGTCTGACAAGGGTTGCGGTCATCGTGTCCTGCACACCATTTCCGTTGAGACCGGTCCTCAGCGTCCGATCCTGGCTGTCCGGCTTCTGGCTGCGCCGTTCACGAACGGAATCCACTGTCCCCGCAACCTTCACCATGGGAATCGAAACACCTCGGCCTCAGCGGGCGGAGCAAGCGAAAAGCCGACTGAGATCGCGGTGACCACGCTGCATGCGTTGTGCACTGCTTCGGCGTCCAACATAAGGGCAAGGGAGTCACTCACAGCGCGCTCCGGCCGATATGTGGCATTTACAAAAGGCCGATAGGTGGCATCCAATAAGCACACCTGATGAACACACCGCCGCGCCCTCCTTCGTCGTTGTTCCTCCCGTTGGCGAGGAACGATGATGTGGTCGCCCCGCGATCGGCATGACGCACGTCCTAATGACCCCGAGGTGTGCCCTGTGACACAGCGTAATCATCGGAAGCGTACGACACGCAAATCGTAGATTCAAGTGGGAAATCCAGGAAATTGCACATTGAGGTGTACGGCCAGGGTCGCGTCCTGAAACCGGTGTAACTGGGACCGGGCGTAGGTTTTGCTTCGAGACCTACCAAGTCATCGAAGGAAAGGATGGGAAATCCGACTGTGGGGGTGAGTTCATCAGTCATGAGGTCGCCGCGTGGTTGCAGGCCCGCGACATAGAGCAGACCCGCTCGCGGCCGTGCCAGAAGAACGACCAGGCGCATGTGGAGTCGAAGAACAACCATGTGGTGCGCAAGCACGCGTTCTACTGGCGCTACGACACCGGCGAGGAGTTGGAGCTGCTCAACCAGCTGTGGGAGCTGGTGTCGCTGCGGCTGCACTTCTTCACCCCACCCAAGAAGATCATCGGCTACACCACCACCGCCAACGGGCGCCGCAGCCGCGTCTCCGACAGGCCGGCCACCCCCTGGCAGCGGCTGCAGGCATCGGGAGTGCTTGACACTCACCAGCTCTCGGATTTGGCCGCCCGCATCGAGGGCATCAACCCCGCCGACTTGACCCGCCAGATCAACGACATCCAGATGCAGCTGCTGGACCTGGCCAACCGGGGTTCGATGGAGGCTGGTTTCATTGGGAGCCGACCTCGGTCAGCGCCGGTTGTTGAGCGTAGTAGGCAGGCTCGTGTTCGATCGGTGTGCTCATCGCGAGCTCGCCACGGAGCCTGCGGTGATTCCACCAGTCGAAGTACTCGAAGAGGGCGAACTCGAGCTGATCAACGGTGCGCCAGTGCCCGCGTCGGTGGATAAGCTCGGCTTTGATCTGCCCGATTGTCGACTCGCACAGGGCATTGTCGTAGCTATCGCCCCGGGATCCGACTGATTCTAATGCGCCTGCGGCAGCGAGTGTTTCGGTGTAACGAATAGCAAGATATTGGCTTCCGCGGTCGCTGCGGTGCACCAGCTGATCCAACCGGTGCTGGCCTCGAGTCCAGATCGCCATTTGCAACCCTGCCAAGGGGAGTTCGGTGCGCGAGTGGGTGGCCAGCGCTCAGCCCAGGATCCGGCGGCTGAACACGTCCACGATGATCGCCAGGTCGCCGCCCACTCCGACGGATAGGCCGGCACTCCAGGGGTGTAGCCGTCGTCGATGTCGGCTTGGCGTACCCACTGGCGAACCGATTCCACCCCATATCCGAGCTAGCTGGCGACCCCCTGGATCACCCCGTGCTCAGTGCCCAACTCCGTGCGCAGTGTCCGGACCATCCGGGCCGCGCCGGCCTTCTGCTCGGCGCTGTAGCGGCGGCTCGTCGGCCCGGCTGACGGTGGCTGTTTCTTCAACATAGGTTCAATCTTCGTTTCCAAGGTCTGGAGATTCCATCGACCCCAGGACGATTCAAGAGCCGCTTGACGTGGGATTGAATGCGAACCTCCCCGCCGTCGTTGACTGGCTACTGGGATTGCAATGCTGGCCCCCGACGGCTGGGATCGTTGTTGCGACAACGCAACTCGCCGACAACAACAGACAGTTCCCGCAGCTTACAACCCGCGATTTCGTATCGGAGAAAATCGACACATTGCGCGCCTGATGGTTAGGCCTTACCTCTATCTGTAGCGCAGCCTGTCGCCGGCGCCGCTGAGATTGGTCTACCGACGCCGACCGACGTCCGCAAGTACTGCCAGCGCGGCATGCTTGCCGGGAAGACCCGAAACGCCACCGCTGGGGTGGAATCCCGCCCCCGTGCAGTACAGATCCCGAAGCGGCATCCGGTACCCCGCGGCACCGAGAGCGGGGCGCAACGGTCCCATGCGGGTCACCAAATGATCGACGTGGTAGAGGCATCCGTTGACCGTTGTTGTTCTTCGTGTCAAATCTTCCGGGGTTTCCACCAGCCGGCCGATCTCGAGCGCGTGAACGCCGGGTATCACTTGGCCGACCTGATCGATGAGCAGCTGCGCTGCCTCCTTGCGACGCAGGTCCCAACCCCCCGCCGCGATAACCGGTGCGGGGCTGTACAGCTGGGCAGTATCCTGCCCTGGTGGAGCCTGCGAGGAGTCCATCGCGGTAAATATGGTGCACCACCACGGGGCATCGGTCGGAAGTTCGCCCCGCGATGCCTGCTCGCAGCTCTTCACCACCCCGTCGAATGACCCGGTGAAGAGGGCGGGTTTGCGCAGGTCGACATCGCTTCGCCCGGGCTGATGGGCCGGCAGTCGCAGCTGCCCCGACAATGCGAGGTTCACGGTGAGGGTCGCGACCCCGCCCGCGTTCGCGGGCGCTGCTCGAAGCCGCTCGGCAAGGGTTGCAGGAAGACCGTCACCGATCAGGTCGGGTATCCGTTGCGGCGGAATCGCGGTGAGGACGGCATGTCGCGCTGTAACCGTTGTCCCGTCGCTGAGCGTGACACCGGTAGCGCGACGGCCGTCGTGCTGGATGTGCACTGCCGCGACACCAGTCCGCACGACGCCACCGAAATGTTGAAGGCATTTCTCCAGTGCGAGGATCAGCCCGCCCATCCCGCCGACGGGGCGCGCCGCTCCTGCTCCATGCAACGATGACGTGGCCAGCAGTGCCAGTGCGCTTCCCTCGGCTGTCGGAGCGCCCAGGATCGTCGCGATCGACGCGAAGGCACCGCGCAGCTGGTCGGATTCAAATGTCGACGTAATCGCATCGGCCGCCGTCCCGGTCAGCAATCCTGCGAGCGTGGAGCGGAGTTTGCGGTCTTGCACCAGCATTCGAAGGCCGACTGCGATGGTACCGAGAGAAGGCCGGTTGGGAGGTCCACCACCGTAGCGCCCCTGCAGCTCAACGGCTTTGAGCGCTACGGTGATCAGTTCGCGGTAGGCTGCAGCATCCCGCCTACTGAAGCGCGCAATGTCGGCCACCGTCTTGTGGACATCGGCTTGAAAAAGCAGAGATTCACCGCCGTCACCGAGCCACGCCCATCCCACACTGTCGACCTCCCGATAACCGAAGCGCTGCAGGCCGAGGTCTTCAACGATCCCGCCGGCTCGCAGGTACACGTTTTCATAAGCGCCTGGATTGACCATGTGTCGCGGAGCCGCGTCGATCAATGGGGCGCTGAGTGCCATTCCGCCCAAGCAATTGTGCCGCTCCACCAGCAGGACGGACTGGCCGGCGCGGGCGAGATAGCAGCCGGCGACTAAGCCATTGTGACCCCCACCGATAACGATGACGTCGTAGTTCTGGATGATTTCCGCCATTTACGTGATCGCCGTCATCACGTCAGCCAACAGACCCCACCGACATGCCGTGCGCGGGTGGGCTGATGCCCACACCGACCTTCGCCAGGAACACCTCTGACAGGGTGACCTCAGGCCGGATCGAAATTACCGCTCGCTGTTGGGCTTTTGCGATCTCGGTCACCAGAAGCCATACCAGCAGCCCACATAGGGCAATCGTCAGTAACCCCCCCAAATAGATCAGCCCCGTAGATGCATTGCCATTGACGTCTTCGCGGTAGTTGCTGTTGAGCGCGGTGAAGACCGGCCATCCAGTCGCGCCGTTTAGACCCGCATAGAGCATCGGCAATAACGGAATCACTAGCAGCTTCCCCCAACCCGATAACTTGTCGCGCAGACCGAAGAATACAAAGCCGGCCAGCAGCTGCAGGGTGGCGTCGATGGTGAACCACCATGCCGGAGCGCCGGCAATAAGGAAGGGTTGATGCCCGTAGTACCGGTAGAGTCCGAACGCCCGGCCCGTGATCTGCAACCCCAGGTCAAAGACCCATGAGACGGCGTAGGCGCAAAGGAAGAACCTGGCGCCCTTTCCCAGCAGGATTGCTCGATAGATGATGTAGGACTGCAGGCCGAAGAAGAATGCATAGCCCAACACCACATAGAGCGGGATGTGCCGCCCGAAAAGATTGACGGCGATGGCCACGTTATCGCCGGCGAACCACAGCAAGCCGTTGTAGTCCAAATACGGCTCGAGAACCCCCATCGAGAGCCCGCCCAGAAGGAAATAAATGCCTAGCGTCTCCCCGCGCATTGCGAGGCGGGCGATCCATCCGACAGCGATCGCCATAAACGCGACACAAATCAGAGTGAAGGCGAGGCTAGCCCCATGGCTAGCCGACAGGTCCGCCGGCGGCACCGGATACGACGGCGGCAGCTGGGTGGAAATGCCAATCATGCGGCTCCTTACCTGTGTTGAGGCCCGGTAGAGGCGGATCCATCGATCATTTCGTGTTTCGTTGGGGCTCGTTCGGACTCGTTCGGTGCGCTAGACCGCAGTCGCGGGAACCGACTGGTGGTCCATTAAGGCCGTGGCTGCTCGTAATGAGGTGAAGGATGAAGTCCGCAGTCTTCATGTTTCATCTCATCGTGCGATGTAAAGACCCAAGACCAGAGTGCCGGTGATGAAAACCCAACCGTAGACGATTGCTTTTAACCAGCGCGGTGAATGCCACATGTCCATAAAGAAGTGTGTGACAAGCCATACCTTGAGGAAGGCGATCAGCAGGACCACCGCCATGGCCAACCGGGAGAAACCTAACAAGTGGTCTGTTCCCAGCCAATACGAACCGACGGTGAGGACAATCAGCACCCCGCCCACCAGCAGTGCTGTCGCGGTGAGCCCAGATGCTTGTTTTTCGTTGATTATCACGTCAGTTCACCAGGTAGAAGAGCGGAAACAAGACGAGCCACAGCAAATCGACGAGGTGCCAGTAACACGTCGCGGATACAAACAACTCGCTGTCCCGCGGGCCGACGAGTCCGGCGGCGACCCGCTGACGTGTTAGACCTAAAACGGTGACGCCAACAAATACGTGCAGCAGATGAGCACCCGTAATAACAAAGAACACCATCCAGTACACATTGGTGTGAATCCAGATGCCGCGGTCGATCACCATCCCGTACTCAATCGCTTTGATGGCGGCGAACGTTCCACCGCAACCCATCGCAAGCAGCAGCATCCGCGAGGCGGAGTGGTATTCGGCTCGCCGCGCCGCACCGATGGCAAGCACGACCATCACCGAGCCAGCGATTAGCATGCAGGTATTGATCAAGCCGAGAGGTTTGGTCAACATCTGCTGGCCGCTGGCAAATATTTGTGGGCTCTTGCTGCCGTTGTACAGAATCACTGCGAAAAGTACTGTGAACACTGACATTTCGCACACAAGGAACACCCACACCCCGGGTTCTCCCGGCACCTGTGGTGGTTGCCGCACGCCCTCGACGGGCCGAGGGGCCAGGGAGATCACCGCGCCGCCTCCACTACGTCGGCTGTGGTTGGCGCATCGCCTACCACAGGCGGCGCCGGCGATACGCTCCGGCGCGCGCGCCGGTAAGTCACGTGAAACTGGCCAAGCATTATCGCGAACCAGACGAAGAAATTCGTAGCCGCCACCCAGAATGCGATGGCTCCGTCCCACGCGAAGGCGTTGTCGGTGAAAAAGGGAATGAGGCAGCCCATCATGGAGCCGAACGCCATGAACAGGCTGTACCAGCCCACCCATCGGGGAAAAACCGGCGAAAGCGACTTATCACCAAGGACGACGACTGCCACTGAAAACGCCTGCAGCGCCCCTGGCTCCCAGAGTCCCGCCCACGCCATCCACGTCACAAGACTGCTGAAACGGACGATCACATCGGGTAGGTCAGGGCGCAACATCACGGTCAGCAGAAACGGCCCAAACACCATCATCAAGGTTGCAGACGCCACCGCGGCGCCGAATTGGCATTGAGCCAATGGAATACCGATGCCACCACGGCGACGCAGCCGATCAGCGATCGCCGCGCCAAACGGGATAAACATTGTCCCACCGATGATGAGGCTGATCACCGCCAACCGTTTGAAATCCAGATCCGCCCGGTAGAACTGCGCGGTGATGTGGTCCTCCCCAGGCCAGGGTCCCGGTGGCGGTATGAACTGGCCGCCGATCATGCCGAAGCCGAAGAAAAACATGATTCCCCAGCCGGCGATGATGCCCAATCGCGCACGTGACGTCGCGTCGCTCTCATTCGACTCCACCAGGACCGCCTTCGTTGTCATGTCAACTTCCCTTCAGTGATGGCCTGCGGTGGACATCGGACTCTCTTGTCGCTGCTCATGGCACCCCGGCCATCTGTTGCCAGCCGTTTCTTGACGCCCGACCGTCCCGTCGCACGTCTTGACTGGCCTTTAGCGCCGCACATGGCCACAGGAGCGGCCGTGCCGTCCGGTGGAACTAGTCGAAGCAACTTTCTGCCCGATCTATCGACCTACCAAATTCGCAAAAATCGCGTAATTAATCATGCCATTTAGACGAGATATGTTTGCTATCACTCTATACTGATGTAGTATGCGTAGTCAAGATCGAGCTGATCCTTCCATTCTGTTCCTTACGTGCATAACGGCTGCGCCGCCCGGAGATTCCGCATCCGGATAGTGCCTGCCCGTCAAGCAGGTGCCGTTGGAGGCTGGGATCGATATCGCGCTACCAACATTGGCTGCGCGTGCGAAAAGGGATAGCAGGAGTACGACGGCACGGCGTCTGCCGATCGCCACGGATCGATTGCTGCTGTTGACTGATGAGGCAGGGTTCAGCGCGCCGCCGGGGTTCCGTTGCTAGGCATACGCCACCACGCCGCGCTGCCGTCACCATGACCGACGGCGTCCGGTCAACCTGCCTGCCCTGTCGCATACGTGCTCGGCAAGAGGGCTCACCCGAGCTGCGTACCCGCGATGCTGCACGATAAGACCGATGCCTCGGAGCGGCTCGCAGATGTTGATCAGGGCATGGTCAAACCGGGCCAGGGTGGGTTCGGTGCGGCCCGCGTCGCTGTTTTGCACCTACGGGCCCGCGCGATCATGGACCTTCCCGGATTCTCGGTCATGCCCGCGGGGCTCGATGATTGGGAACCCATCTGGAAACGCCCCGAACACCTCCCGACCGTAGCGAGCCGCGCCCGTATCCGCTTGCTCCAACTGTGTCGCAGGTCGGCAGGGGCGATCGCGCGGGTCAGGACCTGGATGGTCGTCCACGAGCGGCGGCATCAGTGTTTTCGCGCCGTTCTATTCGACGAACAGCGCCATCGACGCGGTAAACCCATGCAGCGCATTGCGACCCGCGATCGGGCCGATCTCCCCGGCGGCGAAGAACCCGACCAGCGGGATCCCGCCCAGCAACTCGGAGATCGTCGACGCGTCGTGGTCGGAGACCCCGAACATGCGCCGCCCCCGCCCGTTACAGGTGAACAACAGCGCCCCGACCGGACGCGCGGGCAGCTCCGCCAAAGCCCGCTCCACGGCCAGGCGCAGATCCTTGTCGGCGCTCACCGGGTCGCGGACCTGAAACTGCACGGTTGCGCCGACCTCGATCACCTGGCCGATTTCGATGGCCCCGGTAGCAGGGTCGGCGCCAACCAGGCCGCGGATCACAAAGTCGCCCTGGCCCGGAGCGGCGAGGTGCTCGTCGACGACGATGCCGACTTGCAGGCCCCGGCTGATCAGCTCCTGCTCGCCGGGCGGTAGCCCCTCGACGATCTCGCGCAGCCGCAGCAGCGGTGGCCGCCCGCCCAGCTCGGTGATCACCGCGCCGTCGGCGCGGGTCACGATGTAGGGATGGCCGATCGGTCGGCACCCCTGCGACACGATCGGGACCGCGTGCCCGCCGCCGGGCAGCCGCATGCCGACCAGGCCCGAGCTCAGCACCTCATGGTCGCGGAACAGGCGGGCATCGCCAGGTCCGCGCCCGCCACTGACCAGTCCGCCCACCAGGATCGTGCCCGGCCGATCGGCGTTGAGGTGCTCGATTAGCAGGTGCGACGGGAACGTGTACGGGTCCGGCAGCAGCAGGTGCAGGTCGTCGCCGGTCGAGTCGAACCGGTAACCGGTGAGCAGCCCGCCCGAGCCGGCGCGGATGAAGTCCAGGTGGAACGTCTCGGCGGGCAGGCCGCAGGCCAGCCACACCGCCACTGCGGGCCCGTCCTCGATCTCGCGGCGGCCCGCGACGACCGCTTGCGCCACGCACCCGATCAGCGCGGGCGGCTCGATGATCTCCTGCACCGCAGCCAGGACCGCGGCGGCCTCGTCGGTGTGCGGGCGCGACGCGAGCAGCACGGCCAGCGACGGGCGCTCACCGGCGAGCTCGTCGCGCGCCTGCGTTGCAGCCTCCACCGCGGCCCGGCGTGCGTCGGCGGCGGTGGAAACCCCGACTCCGATCCGCACCCTTCCATGATGCGCCGTCGGGGCGCAACGCAAAGCGTCTACCGCAACCCGAGCGCGACGCGCAGCCGGTCGGCGTCCATGCCGCCACCGGCGGCTGCGCCGGCGGGGAAGCTGTCCAGGAGTCTTATCAGGTCGCCGCGCCGGGTGGGGTCGTCGGCGGCCTGCCGCGGGGTGTGGCCGTCGAGCGCGGGAATCGGCTCGTCGAGCCAGCGTGTCTCGTAGTCACGGATGAATTCCTCCAGGGCCGCAGCCACTTTGGGGTCGGCAGGCTCGAGCGGGGCCGCGTCGGGCAGCTCCTCAGCCAACTGGGCGGCCTCGCGCATGTCGCGAAGCGGACGGCGCTCGTCGTCCATCACTTTCATCCCGGGGTCGAGGCGCGCCAGCGTGGCCAGCACCCGGTCCATCCGCTTGTCGCTGTTGGTCTCCACCCGCAGGGTGTCGCCGTCAAGCACCAGCGTGGCCCGAATCCGTTTCATGCCATCGGTGGTGACGTGCTCGAACCACTGCGGCTCGTCGCCGTCGACCCGGTCGTAGGTGTCATCGAGCCCAGCTTCGATCCCGGCCGGGTCGCTCACCCGGACCGTGGCCGTGCAGATCGCCAACGGGTCGCCCTCGGTGTTGGTCAGCGTGGGCGGCGCGAACCGGCGACTCAGTTGCGCCACCAGCGCCACCGGGTCGGGCTCGGCGTCGAGCAGGTCGATCAACGTGTCGCGCTCGTGCAGCGCGACCGGCTCGATCCCGCCGAAGAACTGCATAAAGTCCCCGGTGGGCAGCACCCGGGCACAGATCAGCTGCCCGGACTTGAGCTGTCGGCTCGCTGTGCGCTCACGCACCTCATGCCGGTCGCCGGTGCGCACATCGCGCACGGTCACGCCCCGGCCGGGATGCACCTGCTCGACGTCGAACACCGACCGCTCCACCAGCAGCCACTGCTCGGCCAGCAGCCGCTCGTCGTCGGGCAGCAACGATCCGCGCACCTCGAGGAACTCCGCAAACCCCCCCGCCCTCGAACAGCACCGCGTCGATCACCAGCGGATCGGCCAGCGCCGCGTCCAGTGCGTCGAGATCGTCGCCGGTGTGGCGAGAACGCTGGTAGGCCACCGTGATCAGCAGGTCGTTCCAGCCGCTCCGCAGTGCATGCTGGATGGCCTTCGCATACAGCCAGCGCGCTCGATCGGCCAGCGGCAACCGCTCGCGCCCGAGATGACATTTCTTGTATTTGCGGCCCGACCCGCACCAGCATGGCTCGTTGCGGCCGACATCGCTCCGCGGTTCGGGCCGATGCCGCGTCAGCAGTTCCATCAGCGGGTAATCCGGGTCGACGCCGGCGCGGCGCAGCAATCCCAATCCACCTTCGACGTCGCCGCGATCGGAGGCAAAACGGGCCAGGTCCAGCAACGGCAGCGGCCAGACCGGATCGATCGACTCGGCCGCCAGCAGCTCGCGTTCGGCGGCTTCGACGGCGCCGAGGCGTTCCAGTGCCACCGCCCGCAGCCAGCGGAACGCCACTTGCGCCGCCCGGGGCACCTGCGGCTCCAGCATCGCGGCCAGCAGGGCCAGCGCGGCTGCCCCCCCTCGCAGCCGGTGCCGATCGTCTCGTCCACCAACAGCTCAGCCAGCTGCGGGTCGGCCAGCGCCGCGCCGAGCTTGCCCACCAGCTCGAAGGACCGCTCGTCTCCGGGCCGCTGTGCGGCGTCGTCGACCGCGGCCAGCGCCTCGTCGCGCGGTTCGCCCGGTTCGGCGGCGTCGATCCCCAGCGACACCTGCTTGTGCAGCTGCACCAGGGTGTACAGCGCGAACGCGTCGTCCGGGTCGATGTCATGTCGCTCGACCAACCGCGCGCAGCCACGCTCGAAATCCCAACGGGCGAAATTGAATCCGGTCGGTGCCAGCCACTCACCGCGGTGTGCCAGACCGCACTCGTCGGCGATCTCGCTCAGCGGTGGCAGCGGCTCGGTGAATGCCACGGGATCCTTGACGCACACCGTCCACACCGCCGCATCGACGTACTCCGGCTCCTCGTCGTTGACCACGGCGGCCAGCTGGGCGCCCACCTCCGCAGGTGATGCCGGCGCGGTGACCCGCTCGAGCGCCAGTCCCTCGTCGGTCAGCCGTAGCCCGACGAGCTGCCCGTCGGTCACCCCTAACGCCTGGAACGTGCCGGGCGCCAGCAGCAACACGCCGCCCGGGTCGACGGCCTCGGCGGGGATGCCGCGCTCCTCGAGCAGCTCGTCGTCGAACTCGGCCAGCGCCAGCTGCGCCGCCGACCCGTCGGCGAGCCGTTGGTATTGCTCGTATTCGCAGAGCGCGGTGATGGGATCCAGGTCCGGGGTCACTATAAGCATGTCGTGGGCTGTCTCGTCGGCGCCCAGCCGCCGGGTGAACACGCGGCCGGCGAGCACCGCCGGCAGCCAGACCCATCGATCGTCGACGAGTTCTCCTGCCGGACATTCCATTTCAATGTCAGCCGGTGACGGTATATCCGGTTCAGCCACGCCGGCCTCCCGCAGCCGCTGCGCGATTTCGGCGGTGTGCAGCGGGCCGTGTCCGGTCAGAATCCTCGCGAGGGCCCGCATCGGCTGGACCGTTTTAGCCATGGCGGCCACCCTATGCCACTCCGGCCGGCCGGTCGGGTAGCTCAGCACGCTGCGTCGAACGTTCGGCGCCACGGGGAGGTGGCGCCTGCATCATGATGCGATGATGCTACGATGGGGCGTGCGTACCACCATCGATCTTCCCGATGATCTGCACAAACAGGCGCTGGCGATCGCCCGCGATACCCACCGCACGTTGAGCGAAACGGTCGCCGACCTCATCCGGCGTGGCCTGAGCACGGGCAGCGTCGCGGCGATCTCCACGGATCCCAGAACCGGGTTGCCTCTGGTGAGCGTCGGAACGGTCGTGACTTCAGAAGATGTGCGCGCATTGGAGGATGAGCAGTGACGGCGTTGCTCGACGCGAATGTGCTCATCGCGTTGGTTGTCAGCGAGCACGTGCATCATGATGCCGCCGCCGAGTGGCTTTCGGCATCCGGCACGGCGTTCGCGACGTGCCCGATCACGCAGGGAAGTCTTGTCCGGTTTCTGTTGCGGTCTGGGCAATCCGCGGCAGCCGCGCGGGATGTCGTGGCCGGGGTCGAAAATGCGCATCGTCACGAGTTTTGGTCTGACAGTGTCTCTTTCGCCGATGTGGCGTTCAGCGGTGTGGTCGGGCACCGGCAGGTAACCGATGCCTATCTTGCCCAGCTGGCCCGAAGCCGCAACGGCCGGCTGGCGACTCTGGATAGCGCCCTGGCGCACCAGCACAGCGATGTCGCGGTGCTTATCCCTGCGCGTTAGTCGTGTCGTGCTTCGGGCTGGTTCGGGCGAACTCGTGGTTCAGCGCGGGCCGGCTTCCCGATCGGAATCCGGCGGGCCGGCGCCGCGCGGTTCTTGGGCGTGCGCACGCCACGTTCGATATCCATGCCGCGCGGCGAATACGCCGGCGACAGCGGTCACGCACCACACCGCTATCGCCGCGTAGGCCAGCGACGCCGATCGCTGCGCGATCGAGGCGCCCAGCGAGGTGTAGGCGAAGGCCCGCGGCACCGACCCGATGAACGAGCCAATGGCCATCTGCCACACCGGAACTCCGAACGCCCCGAAGGCGTAGGAGGCGAGTGCATCCGATATGCCCGGAACGAAGCGCTGCCCGACCACCGCCCATAGGCCGCCGCGGTCGATCAGCGCGTCGAGACGCTCGGCGCGGTGGGTGCCCAGCAGAGCCCGCGCACTGTCCCGCCCGGCCCGACGCCCGATGAAACTCGCGACCACCGCGGTGCCCACCGTCGCCCCGAGCGTCACCGCGACCCCCAGCACTGGGCCGAACAAAAATCCGCTGCCCGTGGCCAGAACCGGGCCCGGCACGAACAACGCGCCGAGCCCGGCCGACGCCACGACATAAGCCAGCGGCGCCACCGCCCCCGTCGCCGAAATCGCGTGCCGCAGCGCCGCGACGTCGATGACCTGCCTGACAGCCACCAGGTAGAACACCACGAATAACAGGCCGGCGAAGGCGGCCAGCCGCAGGATGTGGCGTCGACGCGATGCCATCGGGGAGGTGTGCTTCATGTCGGCGGTGATTCTTCCGTAGGGTCTGGATACGTGGCGAGAACTGACGACGACACCTGGGAAATCACCGAAAGTGTGGGCGCGACCGCGCTGGGCGTAGCGGCGGCGCGCGCAGCGGAAACCGAGAGCGAGAATCCGCTGATCCGTGATCCGTTTGCGCGGATTTTCCTCGACACCGTCGGCGAGGGTGTGTGGACCTGGTATGAGGCTCGCGAGTTGCCCGCCGAGGTGGTCGACGCCGAGCCTGAGTTGCCGCTGCGGATGCGGTCGATGGTGGACTATTTCGCCTCGCGGACACGCTTTTTCGACACGTTCTTCCTCGACGCCACCGCGGCGGGCATACGCCAGGTGGTGATCCTGGCGGCGGGTCTGGACTCGCGATCCTGGCGGTTGGCCTGGCCCGACGGCACCACGGTCTATGAGCTCGACCAGCCCCGGGTGCTGGAGTTCAAATCCTCGACATTGGCCGCGCACGGCGCGGAGCCGGCCTGCAACCGGGTCGCCGTTCCGGTCGATCTGCGCCAGGACTGGCCAACGGCGTTGCGGCAGGCGGGTTTCGACGTCTCGGCGTCCAGCGCATGGTCGGCCGAGGGGCTGATGCCCTATTTGCCGGCGGCGGCGCAGGATCTGCTGTTCGACCGTGTCCAGGGTCTCACCGTCACCGGCAGCCGGATCGCCGTCGAGGCGCTGGCACCCAACTTCGCCGATCCCGAGGCCCGCGCCAAACGGCGGGAGCGGATGGATCGCGTCCGGGAATTGATGGCCAGGGTCGACCCGCAACGCGAAGTGCCCAGAACCGACGAGCTGTGGTATTTCGAGGAGCGCAGTGACGTCGGCGACTGGCTGCGCAGGCACGGCTGGCAGGTGACGGTGACACCGTCGGCCGAGCTGATGGCCGGGTATGGCCGCGCACTTCCCAAGGAAGTCGAGGACACGGCCCCACGGAATTTGTTCGTCTCGGCTCAGCGGACGCGGACCTGACGCGTTTCGCGCTCACCTGCCGGTGCGCTCGCGGTGCTTGCATCCTGGCCAGCAGCAGGGCCGACGCTGGCCTTCTTCAAGCTCTTCTTGAGTTCGGCGAATGCGGCGCTGTCGGGTTTTCTCTTGCTTGGCGTCCTCGACCCAGCAGATAAACTCGTTGCGCGCCAGGGGTGTTATGTCATTCCAGGCGGCGAGTGCCGCGGAGTTGGCGACCAGGGCATCGCGCAGATCAGCGGGCAGCTCATGCACCACGCCGCCAGGCAGATGTTTGCTCACGCCGGCCAGGGTAACTTCCCGCGCCGAGGCCTAGCGCCGGTCCATCCGCGCGACGACGGGCAAGGCCAGCGGGGTCCGGATGAACCTGGAGGACGCCAGGAAGGTTCGTATGTGCGGCCGGCCGGGAATCACTGTCGCGCGACCGCGCTCGGCGGCCTTCGGCGCGTCGGGCGACGGCCCGCTGGGCGGGAACTCGGGCGAATGCCGGGAGTCGGCTGACCAAAAAGTCGGCGTCGGCGGCTGCCTGGAATTCGCTTGGCACCGGGCCGGGGCAGACGGCGGTCACCGTCACACCGGTGCCCGCGACCTCGGCGTGCACCGCCTCCGAGAGGGCGGATGAGCCGAATTTCTGTGTTCCGGAATGCACTATCGGCCGGCATCCGCTCGAGTTGTGCCGGCAGCACTGAACCCAACTGCGACCAGGGTCATCCAGCGGCCGATCGCGTTGAGCCCGATTGCATGGACATGTGTCTCGATTTCCCGGATCGGCACGTCCCTGCGCGCGAGTGTCGCAGCGTTGGGGCGCATGTGAATCCCGCGGTGCTCGAGAAGATGCAGGGCCTCTATGCGCATGCCAATCGGATATACAAGCGCGGCAGCCGGATTTAATCTGAAAGCACCACAGCGACAGGAGGCACCATTGAGCGAGCACGAAGTCAAGATGATCGTCTTGTCGACCGACAACCTGGACGAATCGATCCAGTTCTACAGCGAAACCCTGGGCATGCCGCTGAAGTTCCGCGACGGAGCCCACTTCGCAGCCTTAGACGGTGGGCCGATCACTCTCGCGCTGGCGACGAAGGTGGACCATCCCATACCCGGGCAGGTCGTCGTGGGTATCAAGACCGCAGATGTCGACGGCGCGGCGAAGGCTGTCGAGGCCAGCGGCGGTGGCATTGTGAAAGGCCCGTACGACGACGCGCACGAGCGCCGTGCCGTGGTCTACGACAACAAGGGCAACGGCTTGGTCTTCTACAAGCCGTTGGCCCGGTGATGACGGGTCAGCACACCGGCACGACAGTCCGCGCGTGCGACCCGGGAAAGTGCCGTCTGCGGCGAGCCGGTGTTTCCGGCAGCGGTATCGCCATCACTGGAGGTATTCACGACGCGGCCAGCCGCTGGGCCAGCCCGCTTGCTCGCAGCGCACGACGTCGAATTGCCGTCCGCACACAAGCCTCGGAGCCGACCACGCGCACCTTCCGCTTGGCGCGAGTTACCGCGGTATAGAACAATTCCCGGGTAAGCAGTCTCGAATCCTCCTGCGGCAAAAGCACAGTCACTTCGTCGGCCTGACTGCCTTGGGATTTGTGGATGGTCATCGCGTGCATAGTATCGACGTTGCCGAGCCGGCTGGTGGCGAAGTCCAGCGGCCCGGTTGCGCCCGAGATCGTGGCTCGCAGCCCGTCAGGGCCGGCCACCACTACACCGGTGTCGCCGTTGTAGACGCGCAGCCCATAGTCGTTGGCCGTCATCAGCAGTGGTCGCCCGGCATACCACTCCGACCACGGCGGCATGCCCGTCTCTTCGGCGAGCCAGGTCTCGACTTGCCGGTTCCAGTGCCCCACCCCGCGGGGCCCGTCGCGGTGAGCGCACAGCAACCGATGCGCTTCCAGCGTCGCCAACGCTTCGTCGGCAACTCCCAGCAGCGCCGCCTTGCGCAATTCAAGCGCGCGCGGCAGCAGGATGGCGCGCAAACGCGCAGTGGCATCCTCCTCCTCGACGAACTCGATATGTTCGTCGCCCGACCGCAACAACTGCACGGCCCGATCCGCATCGCCGAGCCGTATTGCGTCGGCCAACGCGGCGATCGACTTGCCGAACCGGTGCGAGGTCCGCAGCACCGCCACCTCGACGTCGTCGCGCGCCGACAGACCGTCCACCAAATCGGCCAGCACCGCGCCGGCTTCCACCGACGCGAGCTGGTCGGCGTCGCCGACCAGGATCAGCCGGGTGTACGGACGCACCGCCTCCAGCAGCCGTGCCATCATGGTCAGCGACACCATCGACGTTTCGTCGACCACAATTACGTCGTGCGGCAACCGATTGCCGCGATCGTGCTTGAACCGCGACGACGTACCGGGCCTCGGGCCGAGCAGTCGATGCAGCGTCATCGCCGGTAGCTCGCCCAGCCGCGCCCGGTCGGCGGCATCGAGCTTGCCGAGCTCGATCGCCACCGCCTCCTGAAGCCGCGCCGCCGCCTTGCCGGTCGGTGCCGCCAGCGCGATCCGCAGCCGCGATGCCCCGGCGGCTTCCGCCTGCTCGGCCAGCAGCGCGAGCAACCGTGCGACGGTGGTGGTCTTGCCGGTGCCGGGGCCGCCGGTCACCACGGTAACCGGTTGTGACAGCGCCAGTTTCGCAGCCTGCCGCTGTTCTTCGAAACCGGGTGGGAAAAGTCGCTCGAGAGCGGGCAGCTCGACCGCAGGTGTCGAGGTCAGCAACGCCACTAGGTCGGCGCACACCTGGACTTCCTCCCGCCAGTATCGGTCCAGGTAGAGCAGCCGGTCGTCGTAGAGACGCAGCACCGGCGGGTCGCCGAGCAACGGGCTTGCCCGCACCGCCGCCAACCACTGCGCGGGTTCCGGCCAGGCGACGTCGTCAACCTCGGCGGTTGAGGCGATGCTCGCCAGGTCGACGCACACCGACCCGGCCCGCAGCCCGCGCACCAAAACCGCCACCGCCAGCGCCACCCGCTCATCGGATTCCTCACCGAGGACGCAGATCCGCTGTGCCACGTGCACATCGGAAACGTCGAGAACACCGGCCTGCTTGAACGTGTGCAGCAGAGCGGTGCCGTCGGCGGCGACTTCCATGCCGGTCATGCCGGCGGTCTCCCGGCGTCGAGCACATCGGAAAGCGCCACCACCAGCTCGGCCGGCGGTTGCCAATCGAAGACCCCGCAGCCCGGCGTGTGAGGGCCGCACATGCCGCGAACGAACAGGTACAAGACGCCTCCGAGATGCCTCTCGGGGTCGTAGCCGGGCTGTCGCCAGCGCAAGAACCGATGCAGCACAACCAGATACAACAGCGCCTGCAGCGGGTAGTCGGAATGCAGCATCGCCTCGGCGAGCCGCTCGCGGCGGTAATCGGCCGCGGTGTCACCCAGGTGGGTGGTTTTGTAGTCCACCACCAGATACCGCGGCCCAGGAATACGAAGCACGGCGTCGATCGATCCGGTCAAGTATCCGCGCAATGGCCGACCACCCAACGGCGCAGAGGCCAGCCGCTCAGCGTAGGGCGCGAGCGGGTCATCCGCGGGCAGGTGCAACCGCAGCAGTTCACCCACGTCGCGCAACGACACGTCGGGCGCGGCGTCCCGCAGATCTCCTCCGGCCAGCGGTACCTCGAAGTTCAACTCCCGCAACCGGTCACGCGGTCCGATCCGCCGCAGCGTGAGTTCGTCGGCTAGTGGACCCAACGGTGTGTCGTGCATCGGGACCAGCGCGTCGGCCAGGTCGCCGGCGGAGACCTCGACCGGCCACCACGTCACGTGCCGGCGCACCTGCGCGTCAAGTTCGGAGCGAAGGTCGGCCGACGAGGCATCCGCCGTCTCCAGCACCGCGTGCACCAGCGAGCCAAATGCTGCCCCTGACGGCATTCCGGCCAGCGGCGAGGCGAGGCCGGGACCGAAAGCGGGCGCGGTGACGACGACGCTGTCCATCTCGTCGTCGCGGGCCGTGACCTCGGGTTCGCTTGCCACGTCGACGGATTCCGACTCACGCACCAGCGCCGAATACGAGGTGCGCCGCCAGCTGGTATCGATCTCGCGGTGGAAATGTCGCACCTCGAAACCGGCTGCCGGAGAGAATGTTTCGACGGCTGGCGGGGAGGCGATCACCGATTCCTCCACCGCCGGCCCGCCCGCGGCCTCCCACCGCTTGAACACTGTCCAGGCGTCGCCGTCGGCGATGCCCGGTTCACAGGTATCGGGCACCTCAGGCTCGCCGATGTCGCGGCCGCGCAACAGCCGCGAAAGCCCGCCGTTGACTTCGTCTTTGGTGGGCGCCCACCACGCCACCA
This sequence comes from Mycobacterium heckeshornense, assembly GCF_016592155.1. Classification (NCBI taxonomy): domain Bacteria; kingdom Bacillati; phylum Actinomycetota; class Actinomycetes; order Mycobacteriales; family Mycobacteriaceae; genus Mycobacterium; species Mycobacterium heckeshornense. The sequence goes on along the minus strand of NZ_AP024237.1, from coordinate 4,171,318 downwards.
CCTGCGACTGTGCCCGGGTGAGCGCGACGTAGGTAGCCCGCAGGTTATCGTGACCGTCCTCACGCCGGTTCAGCCTTTTTGCCGTCTCACGTTCGGCGCTGCGATCTGGACCGCCGATGTAGAGGCAACGGGTGTCGTCGTGGTGATAGAGCAGGATCTCGTTGCTGTGCGGGTGACGGTTGAACGCGAACGGCAGGTACACGATCGGGAACTGCAATCCTTTGGCCACGAAAACCGTCATGATCTGCACCGCGTCGGCGTCGCTGTCCAAGCGGCGACTGTGTTCGGTTACCCGCCCGCGGGTATCGCACTGGCGGCGCAGCCAATCCCGCAGCGCGGGCAGGCTGCAGCGCTCCCGATGCGCCGTCTGGTGCAGCAGCTGCGCGATGTGCGCCAGGTCGGTCATGTGCCGCTCGCCGCCCTGCTCGGCGAGCACGCGTCGGCCCATGCCCGCCCGCTGCGCGGCCTCGAACACGGCGGCCACACCGCGGCGGCGGGCATGACCCGCCCACTCGCGCAGCGTTTCGGCCACCCGGTCGGTCAGCGCATCACCCTCGGCGGCCAGGGTTTCGGCGGTCTCACCGAAGAACAACGTGCACGCGGCAGCGCGGATCAGCCCGCTGCGGTGCGGCGCGTCGAATGCCTCCAGCAGACACAACCAGTCCTTGGCGGCCTGCGACTCGAACACGTCGCTGTCGCCGCCGTAGATCGCCGCAATGCCCGCCGCGGTCAGGGCATTGCGGCAGGCGCGGGCGTCCTCGTGGCGGTCGACAATCACCGCGATGTCTCCGGCCTGCACCGGGCGACCGGCATAGGTGGCGCCGCTGGCCAACAGGGCCGCGATGTCGGCGGCCAGATCGGCGGGAATGTGTTGGCGTAGTCGCGCGATCGGGATGAGGGCGTCCGCGTCGTAGCCGAGCGCTGAGCGTTTGACGACGCGCAGCCGAAACGGTGCGTTGTGCGGGGCCCCGGCCAGCCGGTGCCCGTCGTGGTGAGCGTCGATGTCGTGCACGACGATCCCGGAGTGGCCCAGCGCGGCGCCCTGCAGCACGGTTTGCAGGCTGTCGACGAGCGGTTTGTCGCTGCGCCAGTTGACGCCCAATGTGTAGCGGGCATCGGCGGTGCGGGCCGCTTTGAGGTAGGTGTGGATGTCGCCGCCACGAAACCCGTAGATGGCCTGCTTGGGGTCGCCGATCAGGATCAGCGTCGCGTGCCCGCTGAATGCGCGCTCGAGCACCTGCCACTGGATCGGGTCGGTGTCCTGGAACTCGTCGACCAGCACGATGCGCCAGCGCCGCCGCATCCGGTCGCGGGCCGGAGAGTCTTGGGCCTCAAGTGTTTTCGCGAGCCGGGTCAGCAGGTCGTTGTAGCTCAGGATGCGCAGCCGGCGCTTGCGGTGGTCGAGTTCCCGGGTCACGTCGGCGGCGAAGCGCAGACGGATGCCGGCCTCCGATTCGGGGTCGGGATCGCGGGGGCGAAGCTGCGCGCACGGGTCGTTCACGACGCAGTGAGCCAGCTCACGCGCCTGCTGGTAGCTCAGCACAGGGTCGTTTTCCGCTGACCCGAAGTGCGCGAGGTAGAGGTCGTCGACGATTTCGGTGACCAAGTCGTCGAGGTTTTCCTGCAGCTTGACATCGGCGGCTGTGTCGCCCGCTACGCCAAGCGATTTGAGTACCCGGCCGCAGAACTCGTGGGTGGTGGCGATGGTCGCCGCATCGAAGTTGGCCAGCGCGTCACGTAGGCGACAGCGCCGGACCGCGCGATCGTCATCGCCACCGCGCAGCAGATGTGCGACCAGGCCGGCGCCGGCCGGCATGCGACCCTCCAACGCCGCCACGGCTTCGACGATCTGGCCGCGAACCCGCTCACGAAGTTCACGGCTCGCGTTGCGGTTGAACGTGATCAGCAGCATTTCGTCGAGGGTGATGCCGGTCTCGGCGAGATAGCGGGTGACCAGCGCGGCCAGGGCGAAAGTCTTGCCGGTGCCGGCGCTGGCCTCCAGCACGGTGGTGGAGCCTTCCGCGGGCAGCGGCCCCAGCAGGTCGAAGCGATCCATCAGCGCGGATCCTCCGTCGCCTCGATCAGCGGCGACCACAACCGCGCCGCCAGCGCGCCCAGCCGGGTATCCTCGCCGGGCACCTCCTCACCCGGGCGTGGCGGCCCGAGCAGCACGTCGAGTGGCGCATTTTTGCCGAAAGCCGTTACGATGGCTGGCTCTTCGTGCTCGCCACGGTAGTGGTTCGCCGTAACCCAGCGGCGACGGGCGGATACTCGCGGGTCGGTGCCCGAGTCGCGGGCCCTGGCCCAGGCGAACGACGTCTTGACCGGCAGCGGCAGCGGCTCGCGGCGACCCTTGTCGTACAGCGTTGCCAGCTCACGCAAGATCTCGACAGCGTTTTCCGGCGCCCGAAGTGTCTGTGCCGTAACCCGATCGGCGTCCGCATCGCGTCGTCCTATGCACCTCGCCGCCCACGCGCGACCCGGCTCGTCGGCGGCCAGCGCAAGCAGCCGCAGCCAGCATTGCAGCAGATGCCTGCCGTCCAGCTTCGAATAGGTCACCTCCACGATGCGATCCCCGAAAACCGGGGTGACCGTGCCGGTGAGGCTGCGGCCGCCGCCGAGGTCGACGGCCACGTCGTGGGCGCGCGGATCGCCGTGGCGTGCCGCCAGGGTGGCCTCGGCGAGCTTGGCGGCGCGATCGCGAATCTTCTTGGCTGTTCGCCAGCCCAGCCGCCCGGGCGGCAATGTGCCGCGCCGCCACTCGAATTCGGCCGCGGTGCGGGCGTCGATGCCGCGCAGCATGTCGTGCAGCATCCGGTCGCCGACGATCCACTCCTGCAAGGCGCTGATCTCGACCGGCATCGCGTCCTCGACGGCGTCGACGTCCCACGGCAGCGTGTAATCCAGCGCGCGGAAGAAACCCTTGACCGGGTCCTTGAAGAACTCCAGCAGATCGGCCAGGGCGATGTCGTCGGGCGGCGGCGCGGGCAGCACGTCGGCTAAGAACCGCTTTGGTGGACAGCGGTTCCCGGCCGCCGCCTCGGCCGCGGTCAGCGCGGTGGGATCGAAGGTGAAGGGTTTGTCGGGCACCAGCTCACCCGGTGTGACGTTGCGGCGGTCGAACGGCTGCAGCGGGTGTTTGGTCATGACGTGTTCGCGCACCGGGGATTGGGTCGTCTGGTCCAGCGCATCAAGCAACTCGGCCAGCGGCACCGCGGGCGGGCGCTCGTGACCGGAGTGCTCGTCGGCGCCGGTATAGGTGATCACCAGGGTCTCGGTGGCTGCGCAGATGGCGTCGAGCAGCAACTGCCGGTCCTCGGAACGGACGTCGCGTTCACCGGTCATCGGGCGGCGGGCGAGCGCGTCGTCGCCGTCCGGGGCGAGCAGTCGCGGAAACACCCCGTCGTCGAGCCCGACCAGGCACACCACCCGATGCGGCACCGAGCGCATCGGCACCATCGTGCACACCGTCAGCATGCCGGTGCGAAAGTTAGCCCGCGTCGGTCGCCCCGCCAACTCGGTGGCCAGCAGCGAGCGCACGTCGGGCAGCCGCAGCAGCATGGATGCCCGAGATCCCGCCTGCGCCAATACCGTTGCGAATTCGCGTTGCAGCTGTGCTTGCTGCCAAGCGTCTTGCGACTCGGTCAGCTTGCCGACACCTTCGCTCAGCGCTTCCAGCCACTGCGTCAACGGCTTTGCACCGCTGAGCTTTTCGACGACATCATGCAGTCGGTTGACAAATTCGGCCAGCCGCCCCGCCAGCTCCACCCGGTCGCTGCCGACGTCGTCGAGTGGCAGCGCGGTGCCCAGCCAGGCCCGCGAATCGTCCGACATCGCGACCCCGGTCAAGATGCGGTCCAGTCCGAACCGCCAGGTGTTGTGCACGATGTGGTCCAGCCCGTAGGGCTGACGGTGTTGCTGGTCGAAACCCCAGCGGATATTGGCGTTGCGCACCCAATCGGTGATCACGTCGAGGTCGTCGTCGCTGAACCCGAACCGGGCCCGCACCGGCGGGGATTGCGCGAGGTCGAGCACCTGGCTGGCGGTGGCGCGGGTCCCGGCGATCGTGAGCAGCTCGGCGGCCACTGCCAGCAGCGGGTTGGTCTGGGTGAGCGCCCGGTCGGCCAGCTTGACGCGCAGCCGGTGCGCGGGATGGCTGTCCGCGGCGGTCTCGCCGAGCCCGAAACCGGCGACGATCAGCGGCGCATAGGTCTCGATGTCCGGGCACATCACCACGATGTCGCGCGGCTCCAGCGTCGGGTCGTCGTCCAGCATCCCGAGCAGTACCTCGCGCAGCACGTCGATCTGCCGCGCCGGGCCGTGGCAGGCGTGCACTTGCACCGAACGATCGTCTGCGGCGAGGGTGCGGCCCTCGGGCCGGACCGCATTGGCGGCGATATCGGACTGCAGCCAGCCCAGCAGCGTCTCGGGTTTGTCTGTGCCCCCGAGGAATTCGTCGGATGCAGTGTCGGCGGGCAGTGCCCGCTGTAGCTCGCGCAGGTCGCGGCCCAGCGTTTCCAGAAGGGGGTGCTTGGCGCAACGGCGGCTGGTGTCCTCGGCGCGCGGCACCGTGCCGTGAACGCTGTCCAGCGCCCGCCAGAGGTCGTTGCTGGGATGCGGCAGCCACAGGTGCAGGTCGTGGTGGGTGGCCAGCGCGTCGAGCAGCTCGACCTCGGTGCCGGCCAGCCGGGTATGCCCGAACAGCGACAGCCGTGGCGGCAGATCCGCCGGTCCCTCCCGCAGCCGGGCCACGGTCTTGTCATGCCGGACATGTGGGGGATCGGCGTCGGCGCGCTCTACCAGCGCCCGCCACAGCGGCGGCTGCCAGGCCAGGTCGGCGTCGATGCCGCCCGTGATGCCGGCCAGCCAGTCGATCAGCAGCTGCGGCCGCTGCCGGGCATACGACGCGAACAGCCCGGCCAGCCGCCGCGCCACCGAATACCGGCGGCCGCGTCGCAGCTCCGCCTCGTCGGGCTCGGGGTCGAAGTGGCCCAAGTGTTTTGCCAGCGGCGCACACCAGGGCTGGTCCAGCGAACAGTCGATGACCTCCAGCAACGGCCAGGTCATCGCCTCCGGCGACCAGGGGTCGTCGTCGAGGGTGCCGGTGATCTCGGCGATCAGCGAGTTCGGACTGCGAAACGCCACGCCGGCGCACACCCCGTCGGCGCCGCGGCCCCGGCCCAGCACGTGCGAAAGCCGCTGGCTCAGCCAGCGTTCCACGCCCCGCGCCGACACCAGCACCAGCTCCTCGGCGAACGGGTCGGGCAGCGGATCGGACAACAGCCTGGCCAGCCCGTCGGCGAGCAGGTCGGTGCGTTCGGCACGGTGCAGATGAAGCGCCATCGCGGCGTCACTATAGGCCGGGCCGCCGACACCGGCGGCGGCTTCGCAGTCGGCCGCACCGCCGATGGCAGCATGGTCGGTGGCAGCGGCGCGGACGAGAGGATGCCTTCGCCATGACGCACGACCGAAAGGGCGACTACGGAATCGACGGGGCATTCCACACCGTTTCGGCGCCCGCGCAAGGCGCGGGTATCGCCGTCGGATCCGCGGCTTTGCTGCTCTGCGCCGGGATCGGCCTTGCCCGCGGCAAACGGGTGATCGCCGCCCTGGCCGGAACCGCGGGCCTCGGGATGATCGGCAGCGCAGGTCTTTACCTGCATGCGACCCGGATCGGCAAGTTTCAGGTGTGGGACGAGATCCTCGACGACCTGCGGCTGCGCGGCGACGAGACGTTGCTGGATCTGGGCTGCGGTCGCGGCGCGGTATTGCTGGCCGCGGCGAAGCGGCTGCCCCGCGGGCAAGCCATCGGCATCGATTTGTGGCGCGCCGACCAGACCGACAATTCACCGACGGCCACGATGACCAACGCGAGACTGGAGAACGTCGCCGACCGCGTCGAGGTGCGCACCGCCGACATGACCGCGCTGCCGTTCGACGACGAAAGCTTCGACGTGGTTGTGAGTAGCCTTGCTATCCATAACATTCCGACGCGCGACGGTCGCCGTGTGGCTCTGCTCGAGGCGGTTCGCGTGCTGCGCCCGGGCGGTCGGCTGGCCATCGCGGACCTGTGGGAAACCCGTCAGCACGCCCGCCAATTGCGCGAACTCGGCTGGGCCGATGTGCAGCGGCGCAACCTCGGATGGCGCATGTGGTACGGCGGTCCGTGGGGGTCGACGCGGTTGGTGACCGCCACCAAACCGCGCTGAGCCGTCAGGCGAGTTGCATTCTGGTGGTATGACCCGAAACGAGATCACCGAGCAGATCGTGGCGGCCCGCCTGGAAAAGGGCCTGTCCTGGCAGGAACTCGCCGACGCGATCGGCAAACCGGTGGCCTGGACCACCTCGGCACTGCTGGGCCAGCACCCGATACCGGTCGAGCTCGCCAAGGTGCTCGTGGAGATGCTGGGCCTCGACGAGTCGGTGGTGCCGGTGCTGGCGGCGCCGCCGATGCGCGGCGGCCTGCCCACCGCGGTGCCGACCGACCCGACCATCTACCGCTTCTACGAGGCCCTGCAGGTCTACGGGCCGGCGATCAAGGAACTGATCCACGAGCAGTTCGGCGACGGCATTATGAGCGCGATCAACTTCAGCGTCGACGTGCAGAAAAAGCCGCACCCGTCGGGCGATCGGGTGGTCGTGACGTTCGACGGGAAATTCCTTCCCTACGAATGGAATTCGGCTCAACGCTGACGGCCCGCGCGGCAATCGGCGGCACGGCCGCCCCGCACCCTGATTAGGGCGTCGCCGCCGTGACCTCTAAGCTCCACCCAACAGGGAGGGAGCTATGGCCGACGCGCGCACCACGACAGTGGCCGATCTTGTCCTTTCCGGCGGCGGCGTGAAGGGCATCGGCCTGGCCGGGGCGGTGGTCGCGTTGAAGGATGCCGGGTATTCGGTCAAGCGGGTTTCGGGCGTGTCAGCGGGATCGGTGGTCGGCTCGATTCTGGCGGCCGCGTCCAACGGCGATCAGCTCACGGCCGAGGAGATCAAAGAACTTGCACTCGGCCTGCCCTACCACAAGTTCCGCGACGCCGGGCCGCTCGAGCGCATTCCCCTGCTGGGCCAGGCCTGGGGCCTGCTGCGCGAGACCGGGCTGTACCGCGGCGACTTCGCTCACGACTGGGTGCGCAGCGAGCTGAAGAACCTGGGTGTGACGACGTTCGGCGACCTGGCTTTCGACGACGACTACCTGATCCCCGAACGGCGCTACCGGCTCGTGGTCACCGTCGCCGATGTGACCACGGGTCAGCTGGTGCGGCTGCCGTGGGACTACCGGCGCGTCTACGGGCTCGACCCCGACGAGCAGCCGGTGGCCGATGCGGTACGGGCGTCGATGGCGATCCCGTTTTACTTCCGGCCGGTCACGTTGACCGGCGCCGACGGGCGAAAATCCACCCTGGTCGACGGTGGGGTGCTGTCCAGCTTCCCGATCGACTCCTTCGACCGGCCCGACCGCTCCCCGCCGCGCTGGCCGACCTTCGGGATCACCGTCATGCCGAACCTTCCCGAGGGCAACGACCAAGTGATCCCCGCATTAGGCGTGCTGCGTCTGCTGGGGCCGCCGAGCCTGCTGGAGCGGCTGATCACCACCATCCTGGTCGGCCGCGACCAGGCCTACCTCAACCAGCCGTGGGTGGATGCCCGCACCATTCGGGTGGACTCGACCGAGGTCAACTTCCTCGACTTCGGCATCTCCCGCCAGGACGCCGAAGCGCTGTTCGACAAGGGCTATGAGGCCGCGCATGCGTTTATCTCCACGTGGGATTGGGCCGAGTACCTCGAGCGGTTCCGCCGGCTTCGCGCATCGGTTGCGCGGGCATGATCTCGGGCGGTCGGTCGCCGCGGCGCACCACCGGTGCCGTCGGCTAGAGCCCCAACTCGGCGGCCATGCCGTCGATCCCGGCCCGGATGCCGTTGAGCGCCTCGGCGCGCGCCCGCAACTTGGTCGCGGCGTGGGCGTGCTGGTTCAGCGTGGCGAACTCGCGGGCGGCCTCTTCGGCGCGGGAACGCACCATCTCGGGCAGCACGATCTCGTCGATCCAGCCCGCCGCGATCGCGGTTTCGCCGAAGAAGGTTTTGGCCAGCCCGGCGGCCTGCTGAAACGCCGACGGCGTCAACCGAAGCTTCATGATCTCCAACGCCGGGTACGGAATCGTCATACCGATCGCGACCTCGTTGGCCTGAATGTTGTAGGCGGGCGCGGCGATTCGATGATCCCCGCTGGAGAGCAGGAACGCGCCCATGGCGATGGCGTGGCCGGTGCAGGCCATCACCACCGGCTTGGGATACGACAGCAGCCGGTGAGCGAGTTCGAAGCCACCCTTGAGCATCGCCAGCGCCGGCTGGACCTGCCCGCCGGTCAGGATTTTCAGGTCGAACCCGCCGCTGAACACCCGGTCGTTGCCGGTGATCACCACGGCGCCGACATCGTCGCGGTCGGCGTTGTCGAGCGCGTCGTTGAGGGCCTGTTGCATGGCGGGGCCCAATGCGTTGACCTTGCCGTCGTCCATCCGGATGACCGCGATCGAGTCGTCGCGACGGTAGGTGACCGGGCTGTTCATCGCGTCAGACCCGCTGGTCGTGGTGCTTGCCCAGTTCCTCCTCGGCCTCACCCCAGCGCAAGCTGACGTCGGTGGGCTCCTCGAGTTGCCGCGTGCGCCAGCGATCCTGGGTCTCTCGCACCGCGCGGTTGATGCGCTCGATCTCGCTGCGGAACACGTCGGGCCGGGTTTCTTTGCTTGCGTAGTGGAAGTAGGTCAGCAGGCTGCGCAGCAGCTCCAGCTTTTGCTTTTCCCGCTTGGCCAAATCGTGGGTTGTCATCAACTCGACGCGCTGCACCGGCGGCAGGGCATCCCAGTCCAGCACCACATTGGTCTGGAAGGGACGCCGCCCGCCCTGCCAAAACTTCCAGCCGCGCGGCTGCTCGGGGCGCTCGTAGTAGGTGACGGTGCCCAAGAAGCGCGACTCGATGCCCTCGCCGAGTTCGGCGCGGTCGAGCGCCGAATCCCACACCATGCGCCATTCCTGACCGGGCGCGAGCACGGGCAGTTCACTGGGCAGCTTCAGTTCGACGACGTCTGCATAGCCGTCGTGGGCGTTCTCGTATTCGGCCACGGTCGGCGGGTTGGTGAACGAAAACCGGATGTCGTAGGCCGCGGTCTTGCCGAAGTTACGCACCACCAGTTCGATCACATGCCAGTCGGCGGCGTGCGGTTCCATGAACATCGCGACGTGCGGCCGGATCTGCTCCGCGGTCAAGCGGTTGCGGCGCTGGATCTGCCGGTTGGTGTAGACGATCGCGATGACCGCGAGCGCGAGCGCAACCCACGCCGCCCAGGCCAGCCACGTGCCCCAGCCCGCGCCGGTCACGTCGTGCCAGCGGTTCTGGATCCATCCCGTCGAATCCATCCTCCGCTTATATCACACGCGCCCGCACGCACCGGAAAGTTGGCTGACGCACGCGCTTTGCTGAGCGGCCGATACTGCGCTTCAGCCGCCCATCAGCATTCGCCACTGATCCAGATTCGAGGCGCGGTAGACGTAGTTGGAGCGCTTGACCTCCGACAGCGCGGCACTCGGTTCGGCCGAATACCAATGCCCGGGAAACACTGTCGGGTCGCCGGGCAGCTTGGCCAACTGCTGCAGGCTGCGGTACATCTCGTCGGAGTCGCCGCCGGGAAAGTCGGTGCGTCCGCAGCCTTCCAGGAACAACGTGTCGCCGGCGACCAGCCGTCCGTCGAGCAGGAAGCACTGGCTTCCCGGTGTGTGACCCGGAGTGTGCAACAGCTCGATCTCGACGTCGCCGACCCGGACCTTGTCGCCGTGGAAATGCTCGGTCAGGTCAGCCATGCCGATCCCGGTGACGCGCGAAACCCACAGCGCCTCATGGGTATTCACGTGTACCGGGACATTGGTGCGCTCCAGCAGCTCGGCTAGGCCCTTGAGCTGGAAACCCATCATCGTGCCGCCCACGTGGTCGGGATGGTGGTGGGTGACCAGTACCCCGGACAGGCGCATCCCGTCGGTCTCGAGCGCGTCGAGCAGGTCGCCCGCCGCGTAGGCCGGGTCGACCACCACGGCCTCGCCGGTCTGGCGGTCGCCGATCAGGTAGGCGAAATTGCGCATCTGCGCCGCGAACATGTCGCCGCGGGCGAAATCGCGGCCGGAAAGCAATTGGCGGAAATACAGCCGGTCCGAATCTGGCACGCCTCTAAGAGTAGGACTGGGCGGACGTCGAAGCAGGGCGCACCGGGCGTTGCCTGCTTAACTGGTTGACGGTATGGCTAACTGGGTATCGTTTGGACATGGCGCTTCGGAAGTATGAGATCCAGATCGATGAGGAGCTCCTCAACGAGGCAATACGCCGTTACCACGTGCACGGCCCCCGTGAAGCCGTCCATCTCGCGCTGCGGACCCTGGTCCGCGGAACAGACGAGGAAGACCTTTCGCTGGAAGACGAAGACCCGTACGGTTTGAGCGCGCTCGACCCGCATCGAGCCGGGGAGAAAGGCTGACCGCGCGGTTGGCTTGAGCGGCTGGCGTAGTCCGATCCGCGCCGGCTCATGGTTTGGTCGGGCTGTGGCGCAGGCTGTACCCTCTGTTAGGCCCGCGGCACGGCTCGGTCGCTTCGGGTGACGCCCCCTTAGCTCAGTCGGCAGAGCGTTTCCATGGTAAGGAAAAGGTCAACGGTTCGATTCCGTTAGGGGGCTCGGCGGACGCCGAGCAGGCTGGCGGCGCGTACCTGGGGCGATGTAGCTCAGTCGGTTAGAGCGAACGACTCATAATCGTTAGGTCGCCGGTTCGAGTCCGGCCATCGCTACAAGACAACAACGGATCCGTGAGAGAGAACTGACGTGGCCTCCAGCACCGACATTCGACCGAAGATCACTTTGGCATGCGAGGTGTGTAAGCACCGCAACTACATCACCAAAAAGAACCGGCGCAACGACCCCGACCGGCTGGAGCTGAAGAAGTTCTGCCCCAATTGCGGCAAGCACCAGCCGCATCGAGAGACACGGTAGCCCCGGCCCACACGCGGTTACGCAGGCTGGCTAGGTAAGGTTACGGCTCGTGTCGCTGTCTTCCAAGTTGGTCGGGATGCACTATCGCTACCCCGACCACTACGAGGTCGAGCGGGAGAAGATCCGCGAATACGCCGCCGCCGTCAAGAACGACGACCCGGCGTTTTTCGAGGAGAAGGCCGCCGCAGAGCTAGGTTATGACGGTTTGCCGGCACCGCTGACTTTCATCTCGGTGTTCGGTTACCAGGCGCAATCAGCGTTTTTCGAATTCGCTAACATCGCGATCCACGAAGCTCAGGTGGTCCAGGTCGACCAGGTGCTCAAGTACCTCAAGCCGATCAAAGTCGGCGACAAGCTCTACTGCGACGTGTACGTGGATTCGGTGCGCACGGCGCACGGCACCGACATCATCGTCACCAAGAACATCTGCACCAACGATGCCGGAGAGTTGGTCATGGAGACCTACACGACACTGGCCGGTCGTGCCGGCGAGGACGGAGAAGAGGGATTTTCTGATGGCGCTGCGTGAGTTCAGCTCGGTGAAAGTGGGCGACCAGCTTCCGGAACGGACGTACCCGCTGACCCGCCAGGATCTGGTGTTCTACGCGGGGGTCTCCGGCGACTTGAACCCGATCCACTGGGACGACGAAATCGCCAAACATGTGGGGCTCGACACCGCCATCGCGCACGGCATGCTGACCATGGGCATCGGCGGTGGCTATGTCACGTCGTGGGTGGGTGACCCGGGCGCGGTGACCGAGTACAACGTGCGGTTCACCTCCGTGGTGCCGGTGCCCAACGACGGCAAGGGCGCCGAGATCGTGTTCAACGGCCGGGTCAAGTCGGTGGACCCGGAATCCAAGTCGGTGACGATTGCGCTCACCGCCACCACCGGGGGCAAGAAGATCTTCGGTCGCGCTATCGCGTCGGCGAGGCTGGCGTAACCATGGGGGCGATCAAAACCGATGTCCGCGGGATGATCTGGCGGTACCCGGACTACTTCGTGGTGGGCCGCGAACAAATCCGCGACTTCGCGCGGGCGACCAAGTGTGAGGACCCGGCCAGCTTCGACGAGGACGCCGCCGCCGAACTGGGCTACGACAACATCGTCGCACCGCTGACCTTCACCAGCATTTTCGCCCGGCTGGTCCAGCAGGACTTCTTCAAGCACGTCGACACCGGCTACGAGACCATGCAGATCGTCCAGGTCGACCAGAAGTTCATCTACCACAAGCCGATCAAGGCCGGCGACAAGCTGTGGGCCCGCATGGACATTCACTCGGTGGATGAGCGGTTCGGCGCCGACATCGTGGTGACCAGAAACCTGTGCACCAACGACGCCGGCGAACTGGTGCTGGAGGCCTACACCACGTTGATGGGTCAGCAGGGCGCGGGCTCCACCATGATCAAGTGGGACAGGGAATCCGGGCAGGTCATCCGGATCGCGTGATTGGTCACTAAGACCTGCTCCGATGTACACTCGGGCCTCGGGGTTTGCCCATCACCAGCGCGCTGTCCGGTTACCTGACGGGTAGCGCGCGCGTTATGCGCGCCGACGACGATGCTTAAGCGAAGCGATGCTGGCCCCGCAGCAACGCAGGTTGGCCGGCCAACCTCGAAGGGGCGTAGCTCAACTGGCAGAGCAGCGGTCTCCAAAACCGCAGGTTGCAGGTTCAAGTCCTGTCGCCCCTGCTGACGGGCAAGGCGTGCGGTGACGACCCGGGCTCAGACGGCCCCGGGGGAACCGGACAAAGGAACCGTGCCATGGTGGACACTGGAGGGTGGCCACAGGCAGCACAGACGAGGCGAACGAAGGAGCACGCGGTGAGCGACGAGCGCGTCGGTGCGGACGCCGGCACCGACATCGAGGGGCGGCGCGGCGGCCGGACAGCGGTGGTGACGCGGCCGCAGCGGCCCACCGGCAAGCGGTCGCGGCTGCGCGCCGACACGGCGGTGGACCTCGCCAAAAACGGCGCGGACACCAAGGTCAAGACCGCCACGAAGGTGTCCGGCCCGTCCCGCAACCCGTTCGCGTTCGTCTACGACTACCTCAAGCAGGTCGCTGCCGAGCTGCGCAAGGTGATCTGGCCCAACCGCAAGCAGATGATGACCTATACCTCGGTGGTGCTGGTGTTTTTGGCGTTCATGGTGGCGCTGATCGGGCTGGCGGATTTCGGCCTGGCCAAGCTGGTGCTGCTGGTGTTCGGCTAGGGCGCACGAAGTTATAGAGAGGACGAACAACCGTGACTACCTTCGACGGCGACATGCCTTCGGGTGAGACGGTCGACCTAGCGGAGGCGGCAGAGGCTAACCCCGACGCGGTTGCTGACGACGCCGGTGCAGCCGAGCCGGCTCCTGGCGAGCCGGCTCCTGGCGAGCCGGCCGAGGAACTCGACCCGGCCGAAGCGCTCAAGCAAGAGCTGCGCGGCAAACCCGGGAAGTGGTACGTCATTCACTCCTACGCGGGCTACGAGAACAAGGTGAAAGCCAACCTCGAGACTCGCGTACAAAACCTCGACGTCGGCGATTACATCTTCCAGGTCGAGGTACCCACCGAGGAAGTCACCGAGATCAAGAACGGCCAGCGCAAGCAGGTCAACCGCAAGGTATTGCCGGGCTACATCCTGGTGCGCATGGAACTGACCGACGACTCCTGGTCCGCGGTGCGCAACACCCCGGGGGTCACCGGGTTCGTCGGCGCGACTTCCCGGCCGTCTCCGCTGTCGCTCGACGACGTCGTGAAATTCCTGCTGCCGCAGGGCGCGGCGAAGAGGCCGGCCAAAGGCGCGGGGGTGGCCGCTGCTCCTGCCGAGGGCGGGCTGGAGCGGGCCCCGGTCGAGGTCGACTACGAGGTCGGCGAGTCGGTCACCGTCATGGACGGGCCGTTCGCCACGCTGCCGGCCACGATCAGCGAGGTCAACGCCGAACAACAGAAACTCAAGGTGCTGGTGTCCATCTTCGGCCGCGAGACACCGGTGGAATTGACCTTTAGCCAGGTCTCCAAGATCTAGCCGCCGGATAGCCGGCAACGAGCCCAGAAAGGAACACATGGCCCCGAAGAAGAAGGTCGCCGGGCTGATCAAGCTGCAGATCGAGGCGGGACAGGCCAACCCTGCGCCGCCGGTCGGCCCCGCGCTCGGCCAGCACGGCGTCAACATCATGGAGTTCTGCAAGGCCTACAACGCCGCAACGGAAAACCAGCGCGGCAACGTGATCCCGGTGGAGATCACCGTCTACGAAGATCGCAGCTTCACGTTTGCGCTCAAGACACCGCCGGCCGCCAAGCTGCTGCTCAAGGCTGCGGGCGTGCAGAAGGGCTCGGCCGAGCCGCACCGGGACAAGGTGGCCAAGGTCAGTTGGGATCAGGTCCGCGAAATCGCCGAAGCCAAGAAGGCCGACCTCAACGCCCACGACATCGACGCCGCCGCCAGGATCATCGCCGGCACCGCACGCTCGATGGGCATCACGGTCGAGTAGCGCTGGGCCGGCCGCGGCCACGAACAGACGTGGGAGGGCCAGCTGCGGCCCGCATCGCAACCACAACCGTTGATTGGATGGGTATTCAATGAGCAAGAAAAGCAAGGCATATCGCGCCGCCGCCGAGAAGGTCGACCGCACTCGGGTGTACTCCCCGCTGGAAGCGGCCAAGTTGGCCAAGGAGACTTCGTCGAAGAATCAGGACGCGACCGTCGAGGTGGCGATCCGGCTCGGTGTCGACCCGCGCAAGGCCGACCAGATGGTCCGCGGCACCGTCAACCTGCCGCACGGCACCGGCAAGACGGTAAGGGTCGCGGTGTTCGCGGCAGGGGAGAAGGCCGCTGAGGCCGAGTCCGCCGGCGCGGACGTGGTCGGCAGCGATGACCTGATCGAGAAGATCCAGGGCGGCTTCTTGGACTTCGACGCCGCGATCGCCACGCCCGACCAGATGGCCAAGGTCGGGCGCATCGCCCGGATTCTCGGGCCGCGCGGCCTGATGCCCAACCCCAAGACCGGTACCGTCACCACCGACGTGGCTAAGGCGGTGGCCGACATCAAGGGCGGCAAGATCAACTTCCGGGTGGACAAGCAGGCCAATCTGCACCTTGTCATCGGCAAGGCCTCGTTCGACGAGAAGCGACTGGCGGAGAACTACGGCGCCGCAATCGACGAGGTGTTGCGGCTCAAGCCGTCGACGTCGAAGGGCCGGTATCTGAAGAAGGTCACCATGTCGACGACCACCGGCCCGGGCATTCCGGTCGACCCGACGATCACGCGCAACTTCGCCGAGGTGTAGCTGCCCGCCGCCGGCGGCCGCTAGCCGCCGCCTTCGGCGATGCGGCGGCCCAGGAAATCGCGGCTGGGATCAGAACCGTTGATCTGCAACGCCTTTCGATACCAGACAAGCGCTTCGTCGGGCCGGCCGGCGCGGCGCAACAGGTCGGCGCGGATCGACGGCACGACGCGCGGCGAATCCGACAACCGCCCGCGTCGGCACGGAAAAGCGGGCTTTGCGTTTCCGGGCGCTATCGAGCCGCGCCCGGTTTGAGGTAGGTGACCAAGCTGCAGTCCAGCATCTCGTCGGCGAAGTAGTCGCGGCAGCCGCGCAGGTACTTCATGTACCGGTTGTAGACCTCTTCGGAGGCGACCTCGATGGCCTTCTCCCGGTTCGCCTCCAGCGAATCACCCCAGATCGTCAGCGTCTTGACGTAATGCGGCCGCAGTGAAAGTGGTTCGGGCACAATGAAACCCGCTTCCTGGCCGCGCTCGACCATCATCTCGGTGGTCGGCAGCCGACCGCCGGGGAAGATCTCGGTGACGATGAACTTGATGAACCGTGCGGTCTGGAAGTTGACCCTCTTGCCGCGCATCCTCGGGTCGTGCGGGTGGTAGCTGACGCTGCTTTGCACCGTCATCCGCCCGTCGTCGGGCATGATCGCGTAACAGTTCTTGAAGTACGGGACGTAGTTTTCGTGGCCGAAGTGCTCGAAGGCCTCGATGGACACGATCCGGTCGACGGGCTCGTGGAAGTCCTCCCAGCCCTGCAGCAGCACCCGATGTGAGCGGTTGGTGTCGACCCCGTCCAGCACCCGCAGGGAGCGGTCGCGCTGGTTCTTCGACAGCGTCAGCCCGATGACATTGACGTCGTACTTCTCGATCGCCCGCTTCATCGTGGTGCCCCAGCCGCAGCCGACGTCCAGCAGGGTCATGCCGGGCTTGAGGTCCAGCTTGTCGAGGTTCAGGTCGATCTTGGCGATCTGAGCCTCTTCCAGTGTCATGTCGTCGCGCTCGAAGTACGCGCAGCTGTAGGTCCGGGTGGGATCCTGGAACAGACCGAAGAAGTCGTCGGACAGGTCGTAGTGGGCTTGAATGTCTTCAGGGCGCGTCCGGGTCTTCGTGGTGCCAGTCGGTTGGTCAGACATGGTGGTCTTGGTCTCCTGGTCGGTATTGAAGGGCTGACGCACGCACGAACTGTCGGGCGGTGACGAGCAACCATACCTGACGTCGGCGTTGCCGCCACGAAGTTGCTCGCATCCGCAACCTACTTTTCCAGCGTGAATTGGTTGACGTCGATGTAGCCGGTCCGGAACCCCTTGGCGCACCCGGTCAGGTACTTCATGTAGCGTTCGTAGACCTCTTCGGACTGGATCGCGATGGCCTCGCTTTTGTGGGACTGAAGGGCGGCCGCCCAGTGTTCGAGGGTCTTCACGTAGTGCGGCTGCAGCGACTGCCTGCGGGTCAGCGTGAAACCTGCTCTGGCAGAGTGCTCCTCGACCATTTCGATCGACGGCAGCCGGCCGCCCGGGAAGATCTCGGTGACGATGAACTTGATGAAGCGGGCCATCTCGAAGGTCAGCGGGATGCCACGCTCGATGCACTGCGGCCCGGTCAGCCCGGTGATGGTGTGCAGCAGCATCACCCCGTCATCGGGCAGCACGTCGTGGGCCATCGTGAAGAAGTCGTCGTAGCGGTCGTGGCCGAAATGCTCGAACGCCCCGATCGACACGATCCGGTCGACGGGCTCGTCGAACTGCTCCCAGCCCTGCAGCAGCACCCGCCGCGAACGGGGAGTATCCATGTCGTCGAACATCTTCTGCACGTAGGCGGCCTGGTTCTTGCTCAACGTCAAGCCGACGACGTTGACGTCATACTTCTCGATCGCCCGGCGCATGGTGGCGCCCCAGCCGCAGCCGACGTCCAGCAGCGTCATACCCGGGCGCAGACCCAGCTTGCCCAGCGCCAGATCAATCTTGGCGATCTGCGCTTGCTCGAGCGTCATGTCGTCACGCTCGAAATACGCACAGCTGTAGGTGCGGGTCGGGTCGAGAAAGAGGGCGAAAAAGTCGTCGGACAAGTCGTAGTGCGCCTGCACGTCCTCGAAGTGCGGCGTCAGCTTTTCTGCCATGACAGTGGTGCGCCTTTCTGAGATTCGGCGGCGTTCACCGGTTTGGCCGGGCCTGCGCGGATGCAGCGTGAACTGCCCCATTGCGTGCTCGAGGCATGCTAACCGACCCCGGCGGCCCTGGCGAAATTGGCTTTGAGCTCGCTGATCACCCGATCCCACAGCTGTTCGGGCAGCTCGTGTCCCATGCCCTCGAACAGCACCAAACGGGCCCCGGTGATGGCCCGTGCGACGGCACGCCCGCCCGAGGGCCGCATCAGTTTGTCCGCCAGACCGTGCAGGACCACGGTCGGCGCGGTGATTCGCCGGTCGTAGCCGACCAGGCTGCCGCTGGCCAGCACCGCCCCGAAATGCCGCGGTATGCCCCACGGGTAAAAGCTGCGCTCGTAGCCCTCGATCGCCTCCGCGCGGATGCGTTCCTCCGGAGCGGGGTAAGCGGGGCTGCCGATGATGCGGGCGACCCGCACCGCGTTGTCGACGATCACGTCGCGCGGCGAGCTCGGTGGTGGCGCTTTGAGCACCGCCATCAAGGCTCGCGGCGCCGGCGGCGGCAGGAAGCGCCGGTTGTTGCTGGAGAAGATCACCGCCAGCGAGCGCGTCCGCTCAGGGAAGCGAGCCGCGAAGATCTGCGCGATCATCCCGCCCATCGACGCGCCGACGACGTGGGCGTGCCCGATGCCGAGGTGGTCGAGGACCGCGGTGGCATCGTCGGCCATGTCCTCGAGCGTGTACACCGATTCGGCGGGCAGGCCCAGCCAGAACTTGATCATGTTGACGATCCGCGATCCAGCGACTTTGCGCCGATCGAACTTGCTGGACAGCCCGACGTCGCGGTTGTCGTAGCGGATAACCCGCAGCCCCTCGGCGACCAGCTTTTCGCAGAACGCCTTGCGCCACAGCAACAGCTGCGCGCCCAGCCCCATGATCAGCAGCACCGCCGGGTCGTCGGGGTGGCCCATGTCCTCGTAGTAGATGTCCAGCTCGCCGGAGCGGGCCGTGCCCGACCTCACCGGAACGTGCGCCGCGTCGGTCAGCGGTTCATCCGCCATGCGCGACACCGGCACTGTCGGGGTCGTATTCGCGGCTGACCTCGACCATAAAGTTGGCGAAGTAACCGGTCAGCTGCGGGTCCGACATCATCTGCCACTTGGGGGCCAGCAGCTTCATGTACCGCTCGACGTAGAGGAATTGCTTTCCGATTAATACCAGTTCGCGGGGGAGCTTGACGTCGTAGGCGTCGGCCAGCGCCGAAAGCTGCCGGCCGATGGCGGCATAGGACATCTCGCCCAGCGACTTCATCGTCAACGGGGTGGCAAATGCCTCCAGATCCTTGGCGGCTTGCTTTTCGGGTTTGGTGGTGCCCACCGCGCCCATCAGTACCACGATCTTGCCGGCGGCGGCGTGGTCTTTTTTGACCAGCAGCGCGTAGACCAGCTCGCGCAGCAGCCAGCGGGTGCGCGGCTCGATACGGCCCATGATCCCGAAGTCGAAGAACACGATGCGGCCCTGCTCGTCGACGTAGAGGTTGCCGGCGTGCAGGTCCCCGTGGAACAGCCCGTGCCGCAGCCCGCCCTCGAACAGGCTGAACAGCAGCGCCTTGACCAGCTCCGTGCCGTCGAACCCGGCCTTGCGGAGGGCCGCCGCATCATCGATGCGGATGCCCTCCACCCGCTCCATGGTCAGCACCCGTTCGGTGGTGTAGTTCCAGTACACGGTCGGCACCCGGATGTTGCGGCCCAGCGGCGAGGCGTGCAGGTGCGCCACCCACGCTTCCATCGACTGCCCCTCCAGGCGGAAGTCGAGCTCTTCGGCCAGGTTGTCGGCGAAATCGGCGACGATGTCTTGTGCGGAGAGCCGACGGCCCAACTTGGCCAGCTCGACGAGCTGCGCGAAGCGTTTCAGGATCTGCAGGTCGGCGGCCACCCGGCGGCGGATGCCCGGCCGCTGGATCTTGACGACGACGTCTTCGCCGGTGCGCAACTTCGCGTAGTGCACCTGGGCGATGGAGGCCGAGGCGAACGGCTGCTCGTCGAACTCGGCGAACAGCTCCGCCGGCTCGGCGCCCAGATCCTCGACGAAGAGCTTGTGCACTTCGGCCGGCTTGGCGGGCGGGACCGCGTCGAGCAGGCTGCGGAATTCGCGGGAAAGCGCCTCCCCGAACGCGCCCGGGCTCGACGCGATGATCTGCCCGAACTTGACGTAGGTGGGGCCCAGGTCGGCGAAGGTCTTGGGCATCTGCTTGATGACCTTCTGCTGCCAGCCGCCACGGCCCGCCAGTTTGGGGATGACGCGGGCGGCGGTACGGGTGATCTGCCACCCCGTCGCACCGATGCGGGCCGCCTCGACCGGCAAGGGCACCCGATCAAGCTTGGCTACCTCGCGGTGTTTGGTGGAGCTCATTTGAGCAAGTGTGCCAAAGGGTTGCTGTCAACTCCCAATCGACGTGAGCCCGCTCACGTCGGCGACCCGCCGTCACGAGCGGGCGCAACCGCACGGCTGCACCGGCGTGCCGGGGACCGAAACACGCCCGCTCGCGGTGGGCTCAGCGTGCTTTGGCTCCCGGCTGCCAGGGTGTGACCCACGGCCGCGGCGGCCACTTCTCCCGCGCGGCGATCAGCTCGTACATCGTTGCGCCGTCGATGCTTTCGCGGATGATGTCGGCGTGGCCGGCGTGGCGGGCCAGCTCCCCGATCACGTGCAGGATCACCCACCGCACCGACCAGGCGTCGACGTCGTTGGGAAACCAGGGCACGTTGCGGGGCACCGGCACCGCGGCGTCGAGATCGCACGTATCGACCAGCCGCAGCGATTCGGCGTTTTGTGCGACCAGGGCGTCGCACAGCCCCGTCAGGGTGTCGTTTGGGGCCATCACGTACTCGCCTTGGTAGTTCTTGGCGGCCTCGGCGAACGGCAGGCTGTCGGCGGGCGGGGCATCGGGGGCCGCGGCGACCCGCGCCATCCAATGCCGCTGCACACCGGTGGCGTGTTTGATCAGCCCACCGATGGACAACGCGCTGACCGTCGGCGTCGAGCGGGCCTGCTCGTCGGTGAGGCCGTAGGACACCGCCAGGAAGGCGCTCTGGTGATAGGCCAGGTACTGGTGCAGGGCGTCGCGTTCGTCGGCGACGGGCGGGGCGAGGGCGGGCATGCTGGGCTAGACAGTAATGCCCAGCCGGCGGGCACAGGTAGAAACACCCGACCCGCCGAGGTCGGCGGGACCCGCGCGTCTGCTCGTCCGGGGCACCTGTGCCGGTCGTAAAGTGCGGGAATGCGGGTGCTTTCCGCGGAGTCGACCGAGCTGTTCGTCGGGCCGCCCGACGCGCCGCTGCAGCTGGCGCGCATCACCTATACCGACTGCGGCCAGCTGACACCGGTCCGCATCGACGGTCACGGCCTGGCCGGTGAGGCGGTGGCCCAAGCCGGGGACGGCGTCGTCGAAATCCCGGTAGCGGTCGACGACCCGGTCGTCGGCCGGCGGCGCGCCGCGCGCGTGCATACCGCCGGGTTGGCCGTGCCGTTCACCTTCACCGTGGCGGAGCCCGGCTGGACGGTGTTCATGATCAGCCACTTCCACTACGACCCGGTGTGGTGGAACACCCAGGGGGCCTACACCAGCGTCTGGCGCCCGGATCCGCCGAGCAGCTGCCGGAACGGCTTCGAGCTGGTGCGCGCGCATCTGGAGATGGCCCGCCGCGAGCCCGAGTACAAGTTTGTCCTCGCCGAAGTCGACTACCTCAAGCCCTATTGGGACACCCATCCCGAGGACCGCGCCGACCTGCGCCGGTTCATCGCAGAAGGCCGGGTGGAGGTGATGGGCGGCACCTACAACGAGCCCAACACCAACCTCACCAGTGCCGAGACGACGATCCGAAACTTCGTGCACGGCAGCGGATTCCAACGCGACGTGCTGGGCTCCACACCGGCCACCGCCTGGCAGCTCGACGTGTTCGGCCACGACCCGCAGTTTCCCGGCATGGCCGCCGACAGCGGGCTGACGTCGAGTTCGTGGGCCCGCGGACCGCACCACCAGTGGGGGCCGATGCACAGCGACACCGGGCTGGCCGGCATGCAGTTCTGCAGCGAGTTCGAGTGGATCGCGCCATCGGGGCGCGGCCTGCTCACGCACTACATGCCCGCACACTATTCCGCGGGCTGGTGGATGGACGAGTCGGCGTCGCTGGCCGAGGCCGAGCAGGCCACCTACCGGCTGTTCGAGGAGTTGAAGCAGGTGGCGCTCACCCGTAACGTGCTGCTGCCGGTCGGCACCGACTACACCCCGCCGAACAAATGGGTCACCGCCATCCACCGGGACTGGGCGACCCGCTACACCTGGCCGCGGTTCGTGTGCGCGCTGCCGCGGGAGTTTTTCGCCGCGGTCCGCGCCGAGCTGGACACCCACGGGTTGGCGCCGTCGCCGCAAACTCGCGACATGAACCCGATCTATACCGGCAAGGACGTGTCGTTCATCGACACCAAACAAGCCAATCGGGCCGCCGAAACCGCAGTCCTTGACGCTGAGAAGTTCGCCGTGTTCGCCGGGCTGGTGGCCGGCGCCGAGTACCCGCAGGCCGCGCTGGCCAAGGCGTGGGTGCAGCTGGCTTACGGCGCGCACCACGACGCGATCACCGGCTCGGAATCCGACCAGGTCTACCTCGACCTGCTCACCGGCTGGCGCGACGCCTGGGAACTCGGCCGGGCAGTGCGGAATAACTCGCTGGCGCTGCTGTCACGGGCGGTCACTGGCGACGTCGTAGTGTGGAATTCCTTGGCGCACGAGCGAACTGATGTGGTGACAGTTCAGCTGGACACCCCAGGCAGGGTTTTCGATGCCGACGGCGACGAAATGCCCGCGGTGCTCGAGCCCGACGGACGCTCGGTGACGTTTCTGGCTCGCGACGTTCCCTCGCTTGGTTGGCGGGCCTACCGGGTGGTTTCCGGCGAGGCCCCATCGGGCTGGAAGCCCTTGCCGGGCAACGTGATTGCCAACGAGCATTACCGGCTGAGCGTCGACCCGGCGCGCGGCGGCGGGGTGTCGTCCTGGGTGCACGACGGCCGCGAGCTGATCGCCGAGGGAAGGGTCGGCAACGAGCTTGCGCTGTATGAGGAGTACCCGTCACACCCGAGCGCGGGCGAAGGCCCCTGGCACCTGCTGTCCAAGGGCCCCGTGGTGTGCTCTTCGGAAGCCTCCGAGGTGCGCGCCTATCACGGACCGCTCGGGCAGCGGCTGGTCATCCGCGGCCGCATCGGCACACTGCTGCGCTATACCCAGACGCTGACCCTGTGGCACGGCATCGCGCGGGTGGACTGCCGGACCAGGATCGACGAGTTCACCGGCGTCGACCGGTTGCTGCGGCTGCGCTGGCCGTGTCCGGTGGCGGGCGCCATGCCGGTCAGCGAGGTCGGTGACGCCGTCGTCGGCCGCGGCTTCGCGCTGCTGCACGCCGATGGCCGGGCGGTGGACACCGCACGGCATCCATGGACGCTGGATAACCCGGCCTACGGCTGGTTCGGGCTGTCCTCGGCGGCGCGGGTGCGGGTGGGTGACGCGGTGCGGGCGGTGTCGGTGGCCGAGGTGGTGTCGCCGACGGAGACGACTTCGGCTCCGCTGGCACGCGCGCTGATGGTTGCGCTGGTGCGCGCCGGGGTCACGGCCACGTGCAGCGGCGCCGACAAACCCCGCTACGGTCACCTCGGCGTCGATTCCAATTTGCCGGACGCCCGTGTCGCCCTGGGCGGCCCCGACCAAAACGTGTTCACCAAAGCGGTGCTGGCCGCGGCCCACCCGGCCTACGGCGTCGAACTCGACCGTCAGCTCGCGCAGACCGGTCGGGCCAGGGTGTGGGTGCCCGCGGTGGCGCCGCTTGTCACGGCCTGGGTGCCCGGCGCCGACCTGCGCGAGCCGCGGGCACTGCCGGTGCTGGTGGTCGCCGGCCGCGACGACTCCGACCTGGCCGCCGCGGTGGCGGCGCTCGCCGACGACCTCGCCGACGCCGAGGTCGTCGTCACCCAGCAGGTGCCCGCCCAGCTGCCGCCGTTTGAGGCGCGCACGGTGGCGCTGCTCAACCGCGGTGTGCCCAGCTTCGCGGTCGACGTTGACGGGACGCTGCACACCGCGCTGATGCGGTCCTGCACCGGCTGGCCGTCGGGAATCTGGATCGACGGGCCGCGCCGCAGCACTCCCGACGGCTCGGGCTTCCAGCTTCAGCACTGGACCCACGCCTTCGACTACGCGCTGGTCGCCGACCGCGGCGACTGGCGCGACGCCGCCATCCCGGCCCGCAGCGCGGAGTTCTCCCATCCGCTGCTCGCCATGGCGGCCAGCGGGCGCGCCGGCCCGCTGCCCGCGGCCGGATCGTTGCTGCGTGTCGAGCCGGCCGGCGTGGTGCGGCTCGGCGCGCTGAAAGCGGCCGGCAACCCGCTGGCCCGCGGCCGCGCAACGCCCGTTGACCCCGCCGTCGTCGCCATGCGGCTGGTCGAAACCCACGGCACCGACACCGCCGTCAACGTCAGCTCGGCGCTGGGCACGGTATCGGCGGCGTGTTCGGCCGATCTGCTGGAACACCCGCGGCCGCATCAGCCGGCCAGCGTGCTGCACGGCTATCAGATCGCCACGGTCACCGCCCGTCTCGAGATGCCCGAGATCTTCGGCGCCGAGGCCGCCCTGGTAGCGGAAGCCGAAGCCGCGCAACCGCTTTACGCGCGCTACTGGCTGCACAACCGCGGCCCCGCCCCGCTCGGCGGGCTGCCCGTGGTCGCCTACCTGCACCCGCACATCGCGGCCGTCGAGCCGGGCTCCGAGGTAATGCTGCGGCTGACCGTGGCCAGCGACTGCACCGATACCGAGGTCTGCGGCACCGTCACGCTGGTATGCCCGCACGGCTGGGTGCCCGGCCCCGGCCAGCTGCCGGTGAAGTTGCGGCCCGGGGCATATCGGGAGACCGACGTGGTGGTCGCGATGCCGCCGGGCACCGAGGCCGGGCTCTACCCGATCCGTGCCCAACTGCGCCTCACCGGCGACGGGTTGCCGTCCTCGTGGCGACAAGTCGTGGAAGACGTGTGCACGGTCGCCGTCGACGCGCCCGCCGACCACCGGCTGGTGTACCTCGTCGACGGGCCAACCGACGTCGAACTCGCTGCCGGGGGGGCACGCGCGGCTGAGCGTCGTCGTCGGCACCGACGCGCACGCTCCCCCTGGCGATCGAGGCCCATCTCATCAGCCCGTGGGGCACCTGGGACTGGATCGCTCCGGGAGCTTGCGGCGCCGTATTGCCCGCCCGCGGCACGGTCAGCCTCGACTTCGACGTCACGCCACCGGTGGGCGCCGCACCCGGCGAATGGTGGGCCCTGGTTCGGGTCGGGTGTGCCGGCCAGCTGCTGTACTCGCCCGCGGTGAGAGTGAGGATCCGATGATCGTCGCGACGGTCGGCGCGGTGGCAGTGCCGGTCGAGGAGGTCGACGTCCGCGAAACCCGGTTGCGGCACGGCCCGCTCGCCTCGTCGTTACCGGCCCCCGGCACCAGCGAGGGCCGACAGCTGCGCCGCTGGTTGACCCAGCTGATCGTGACCGAACGACTGATTGCCGCCGAGGCCGATGCCGTGGGCCTGACCGCGGCCGACGCGCCCGCCCAAGCCGAGGTGCTGCCGGACCCGACGGCCCGGCTGGAGATCGGCAGCATCGCCGCGGCCGCGTTGGCCGACCCGCGGGCCAGGGCGTTGTTCGCCCACCTGACCGCCGCGGTCGAGGTCAGCGACGACGAGGTGGCCGACTACCATTCCCGCAACCCGATGCGATTCGCCGCCTCCGCGACCCGCCCCGACGGCTGGCGCGGCCCGGCCGCCGCGGCCCCACCGTTGGCGCAGGTGCGCTCCGCGATCACCGCACACCTGCGCGGCGCCGCGCGGCGCCGCGCCTTCCGGATGTGGCTCGACGAACGTCGCGCCGCCCTGGTGTGGCTGGCCCCCGGGTACGAGCACCCGGGCGACCCGCGTCAACCCGACAACACCCACCGGCACTGATCAGATGCTCACGCTCGCCCTCGATGTCGGCGGTACCACGATCGCCGCCGGTCTCGTCGACCCGGCCGGCGCGCTCGTCCACACCGCCACCCGACCCACCCCGAATTCCCCACGCGCCGAAGATGTTTGGGCCGCCGTCGCGGACATGATCGCCGCTGCTCTAGTGGCAGCCCAGGGCGCTGTGCGCGCGGTGGGCGTCGCGTCGGCCGGTCCTATCGACGTGTCCAGCGGCACCGTCAGCCCGATCAACATCACCGGCTGGCGCGGTTTCCCGCTGCGGGACCGCGTCGCGGCCGCTGTGCCCGGCGTGCCGGTCCGGCTGGCCGGCGACGGATTGTGCATGGCTGTGGGCGAGCACCGCTACGGCGCTGGCCGCGGCGCGCGCTTCCTGCTCGGCATCGTGGTGTCCACCGGCGTCGGCGGTGGTCTGGTGCTGGACGGGTCCGGCTACGGCGGGCGCACCGGCAACGCCGGACACGTCGGCCACGTCGTCGTCGACCCGGACGGTCAGCCGTGCTCCTGTGGCCGGCGCGGCTGCGTCGAGACCCTGGCCGCCGGACCGGCCCTGGTCCGCTGGGCGCGCGCCAACGGCTGGGAGGCTCCACCGAGCGTCGGCGCCAAAGAGCTCGCCGATGCCGCCAGGTCCGGCGATCCGGTTGCCGTGCAAGCCTTCCAGCGCGGCGGCGCCGCATTGGCCGCGATGATCGCCTCGGTTGCCGCGGTCTGCGACTTCGACCTCGTCGTTATCGGCGGGGGAGTGGCCAACGCCGGCCCGTTGCTTTTCGACCCGCTGTGCGCGGCGCTGGCCGAGCACAGCGGCCTGGCCTACCTCGGCGGCCTGCGGGTGGCGCCCGCAGAGCTCGGCGGCAATGCCGGGTTACTCGGGGCGGCGACGCTTGCCGGACTCTGAGCCGGGGGTGACGTGCCGTGTGGCGGGCGTCGAGCGATCACACCAGCGCGGCTTTGCCCTGCTGGCCGCGGCCGATCCGGGCGCCGTTTTGGCTGATAGCGGCCACCGCGCTATTGTGGTGGCCGATCCACCGAAGACCGTCGGTCACCGAGGAATCGGTTGAAAGCCCGGGAACATCCCGGCGGCCCACGCAGGAGGACGAGGCCACCACGTCGGCACGCGTCGACGATGCACGCCCCGACCGTATCCTGCGGCGGGGCGTTCGTGATTTCCGGGGCCAGTTCTAAGCGGTCAAAGCCGTGGATGGGCAACGACTGTCACGCCAGCACACGTCAGGAGGCAGGCATGGTCAGGGCTGAGAAGGCCACCGCGGTCGCAGATATCGCGGAGCGGTTCAAGGCCGCAACGGCGACCCTGATCACCGAATACCGCGGGCTGACGGTCGCCAACCTCGCCGAACTGCGCCGCGCGCTGGGCACGTCGGCCACCTATTCGGTGGCCAAGAACACGCTGGTCAAGCGCGCTGCTTCGGAGGCGGGCATCGAGGGTCTCGACGAGCTGTTCGTCGGTCCGACCGCGATCGCCTTCGTGACCGGTGAGCCGGTCGACGCCGCCAAGGCCATCAAGACCTTCGCCAAGGAGCACAAGGCGCTGGTCATCAAGGGCGGCTACATGGATGGCCACCCGCTGAGCGTCGCCGAGGTCGAGCGCATCGCCGACCTGGAATCCCGCGACGTGCTGCTGGCCAAACTGGCCGGCGCGATGAAAGGCAACCTCGCCAAGGCGGCGGGGCTGTTCAACGCGCCGGCCTCGCAAGTGGCCCGGCTCGCCGCCGCGCTGCAGGACAAGAAGGAGGCCGCGCCCGCCGCGGCGACAGACACCCCGGCCGAATAACCCCGTCATCCCCGCACTAAGGAAGGACCTACCCCCATGGCAAAGCTGTCCACCGACGAGCTGCTCGACGCGTTCAAGGAAATGACGCTGTTGGAGCTCTCCGACTTCGTCAAGAAGTTCGAGGAGACCTTCGAGGTCACCGCGGCCGCCCCGGTCGCGGCGGTGGCCGCCGCTCCCGGCGCCGCGCCGGCCGCCGCGGAGGAGGCCGGCGAAGAGCAGACCGAGTTCGACGTCATCCTGGAGTCGGCCGGCGACAAGAAGATCGGCGTCATCAAGGTCGTCCGCGAGATCGTCTCCGGCCTGGGCCTCAAGGAGGCCAAAGACCTCGTCGACGGCGCGCCCAAGCCGCTGCTGGAGAAGGTCGGCAAGGAGGCCGCCGACGAGGCCAAGAGCAAGCTCGAGGCGGCCGGCGCCACCGTCACCGTCAAGTAAGCCGACCCAACCCCGAAGCCGCGGCCCGCTGCGACTGTCGTACACGCTCCGGTGAATCACCGAGCGCCACAAGCAGATTCGCCGTGCCCGCGGCGAGCACGGGCTCGACGGCAGCGGCCCCGCCGGCGTAGTGGCCGGCCAGCTCCAGCATCACGAACCCGTGAATCAACGCCCAAAACTGGGCGGCTATCGCCACTACCGCGGCGTCGTTGTCGGCCGA
The DNA here is from genome assembly GCF_016592155.1 of Mycobacterium heckeshornense. NCBI lineage: Bacteria > Bacillati > Actinomycetota > Actinomycetes > Mycobacteriales > Mycobacteriaceae > Mycobacterium > Mycobacterium heckeshornense. The sequence goes on along the minus strand of NZ_AP024237.1, from coordinate 4,143,444 downwards.
GCCGGCGGTGATGCGGCCGGCGAGCATCGACCGGTGCACGGCCCGCACCACGTGCGCAAAGCTGGGGTAGCGATCGTTGATCTCGGCCACGCTCACCGCGAGCAGGTTGTGGGCCGGCGCGTTGATGCCGTGCGCGCTGGTACTGCCGAACATCAACCGGTACATGTGGGGGCGCGCCATGGCGTAGCGGCGGTAGGCAATCCCGGTCGCCACCAGGTCGGCGACCGGGTCAGACGTCGGCGGCACCGCCAGCGCTGCGGCGAATTGGCGCAACCCCTCCTGGGCGATCTCGGCGATCAAACCGCGCATCCCGCCGAAGTGGGTGTAGACGGCCATCGTCGAGGTGCCCGCGGCGTTGGCCACCTTGCGGGTCTGCAGCGCGTCGGGGCCATGGTCGTCGAGCAAGCCGACAGCCGCGTGTAACAGCTTGTCCCGCCCGCTGGGCTCGGTCTGCGAAGTCATCGTTGCCATCCTCGCACACCCGGTGTAACGTGCAATAACAACGTTATACCACCGTTATAGGAGTGCCCGTGTCCACGACGTCTACCTCCTCGATCCGTCAGAGCACCGCGCCGAACCCGTACCTGAACGACTTCCTGGCGCCCGTCCACACCGAGGTGACCGCCACCGGCTTACCGGTCACCGGCCACATTCCCGACTACCTGGACGGGCGCTACCTGCGCAACGGGCCCAACCCGGTCGCCGACGTCGACCCGGTGATCTACCACTGGTTCAGCGGAGACGGCATGGTTCACGGCGTCGCGCTGCGCGACGGCAAGGCAAACTGGTACCGCAACCGCTGGATCCGAAGCCCGCGCGTATCGGAGATCCTCGGCGAGCCCGGGCCCACGAGGCTTAGCCCGCGCGCCGGCATGCTCAACCTCGGCGCCAACACGAACGTGCTCACCCACGCCGGGCGCACGCTGGCGCTGGTGGAAGGCGGCGTCGCCAACTACGAACTGACCGACGACCTCGACACCGTGGGCACCTGCGACTTCGACGGCACCCTGGCCGGCGGCTACACCGCGCACCCGCACCGCGATCCGCGCACCGGCGAGCTGCATGCGGTGTCCTATTCTTTCGCGCGCGGGAATACCGTCCAGTACTCGGTGATCGACGCGCAGGGACGGGCGCGCCGCACCGTCGACATCGAGGTGGGCGGCTCGCCGGCGATCCACGACTTTTCGTTGACCGACAAATACGTCGTCATCTACGACCTTCCGGTGACGTTCGATCCGGTGCAGGTGCTACCGGTCAACGTTCCGCGCTGGCTCGGCTTGCCGGCCCGCCTGGTGCTGCAGTCGCTGATCGGACGCGTCCAGATACCGAGCCCGATTCTGGCGAGGATCAACCGCGACCCGAGGCGCAGCGACCGCTATCCCTATGCGTGGAACCCGAAATATCGGGCCCGAATCGGCGTCATGCCCCGCGAGGGCGGCAACGCCGACATCCGGTGGTTCGACATCGAACCGTGCTACGTGTTCCACCCGGTCAACGCCTACTCCGAAAACCGTGACGGCGCCGAAGTCCTCGTCCTCGACGTGGTCCGCTACGAGCGCATGTTCGAGCGTGACCGACGCGGGCCCGGCGACAGCCGTCCGACCCTGGATCGCTGGACCGTCAACCTGGCGACCGGGTCGGTGAGCACCGAACGGCGCGACGACCGCCCGCAAGAGTTCCCCAGGATCAACGAGGGCCTGACCGGCCGCCGGCACCGCTTCGGCTACACCGTCGGCCTGGACGACGGATTCCTCTCCGGCGGGGCGTCGGCATTGCGCACGTCGCTGTACAAGCACGACTACCAGACCGGATCGACCGCCGTCGCCGCCTTCGATCCGGACTTGGTGATCGGAGAGATGTGCTTCGTGCCGGCACCGTCGGCCCGCCCGCAGGGCCACGCCGAAGACGACGGCATCCTGATGGGCTTCGGCTACCACCGCGGCCGCGACGAGGGCCAACTGCTCGTGCTCGATGCCCAGACGTGTGAGCCGGTCGCCATCGTGCACCTGCCCCAGCGGGTGCCGATGGGATTTCATGGCAACTGGGCGCCCAACACCTGACGGCCGCTTGGGTCGGGGCAGCCGCCCCAGGGCAATGGTTGACCGGTTGCGCTACAGTGACACATACCACAGGCCACGAGCCGGTGGCGGGAGTTGGGCCGTCGGAAGGATTTCGCATGGGTATCGCGATCGAGGTTGAGGGGCTGACCAAGTCCTTCGGACCCCAGCGGATCTGGGAAGACGTCACGATGGAGATCCCCGCCGGCGAGGTCAGCGTGCTGCTGGGCCCGTCGGGTACCGGTAAGTCGGTGTTCCTGAAGTCGTTGATCGGGCTGCTCAAGCCGGAGCGGGGGTCGGTCATCGTCGATGGCACCGATATCACCGAGTGCTCGGCCAAGGAGCTCTACGAGATCCGGCGGCTCTTCGGCGTGATGTTCCAAGACGGTGCGCTGTTCGGGTCGATGAACATCTACGACAACACGGCGTTCCCGTTGCGTGAGCACACCAAGAAAAAGGAAAGCGAAATCCGTGACATCGTCATGGAAAAGCTGGAGATGGTCGGTCTTGCCGGTGACGAGAAGAAGTTCCCCGGCGAGATCTCCGGCGGTATGCGCAAGCGCGCCGGATTGGCCCGCTCGCTGGTGCTGGACCCCGAGATCATCCTGTGCGACGAGCCCGACTCGGGTTTGGACCCGGTTCGCACCGCCTATCTGAGCCAGCTGCTGATCGACATCAACGCCCAAATCGACGCCACGATCCTGATCGTCACGCACAACATCAACATCGCCCGCACCGTGCCGGACAACATCGGCATGCTGTTTCGCCGCAAGCTGGTGATGTTCGGGCCTCGGGAAGTGCTGCTGACCAGCGACGAGCCGGTCGTTCGGCAATTCCTCAACGGCCGGCGCATCGGCCCGATCGGCATGTCGGAGGAAAAAGACGAGGCCACCATGGCCGAGGAGCAGGCCCAGGTCGAGGCCGGCCACCACCACGGCGGTGTCGAAGAGATCGAAGGCGTACCACCGCAGATCACCGCCACGCCCGGCATGCCGGAGCGCAGGGCGGTCGCGCGTCGTCAGGCGCGGGTCCGGGCAAACCTGCACCTGCTGCCCAAGAGCGCTCAGGAAGCGATCCTCGACTCGCTGGAGGGCACCCACAAGTACCCGACGCACGAGCTGCCCGACGAGGTGGGCACCGGCCGGCACCGTGGCGACGAGGCATCGACCGCCACGATGCCCACCCAGCGGCCGTAATCAACAATCTGGCGTCAGCGCCCCGCCCGGAAGGAACGCTGCTCGACAACTTCACGACAACTTGGCGCGTCACCCCTTGACGGACGGGCGCAAACGGGTCAGTCTGTTGGGCAGCATGCGTGCACGATCGGTCGAGACGCCAGCCAGCGCCCGATATGTCGATCAGGCTCGTGCACGGTAGTTGAGGAATGCGCCGTCCTGCGCTATGGTTGGACGTTGCGCTGGCTGCTTCCTGCCCATCTCACCCACCACCTGACACCGTGGTCCTAGCCTGAGCCCCCTTTCTGGCTCAGCCGTCTAGTTGTGTGCGTGAGATCCGGACAGATCGTTCGCCAGCCGACCCAACATAGTTACCGCGGCGAACGGGTCCATCACCGGCGAGCCGCACGAGGTGCTGGAAGGATGCATCTTGGCAGTCTCCCGCCAGAGCAAGAAAAACCCCTCAGGTACTCAAAGTTCTTCCTACAACTCCGTCCCCGGAGCACCCAACCGAATTTCCTTCGCCAAGCTGCGGGAACCGCTGGAGGTTCCCGGTCTGCTCGACGTGCAGATCGACTCGTTCGACTGGCTGATCGGGTCGCCGCGCTGGCGCGAGGCCGCTATCGCGCGCGGTGAAGCCAACCCGGTCGGTGGCCTCGAAGAGGTGCTGGACGAGCTCTCGCCGATCGAGGATTTCTCCGGGTCGATGTCGCTGTCCTTCTCCGACCCGCGCTTCGACGAGGTCAAGGCGCCCGTCGACGAATGCAAAGACAAGGACATGACGTTTGCGGCCCCGCTGTTCGTCACCGCGGAGTTCATCAACAACAACACCGGCGAGATCAAGAGCCAGACGGTGTTCATGGGCGACTTCCCGATGATGACCGAAAAGGGCACGTTCATCATCAACGGGACCGAGCGGGTCGTGGTCAGCCAGTTGGTGCGCTCCCCCGGGGTGTACTTCGACGAGACCATCGACAAGTCCACCGAGAAGACGCTGCACTCGGTCAAGGTGATTCCCAGCCGCGGCGCGTGGCTGGAGTTCGACGTCGACAAGCGCGACACCGTCGGCGTGCGCATCGACCGCAAGCGCCGCCAGCCGGTCACCGTGCTGCTCAAGGCGCTGGGCTGGACCAACGAACAGATCACCGAGCGGTTCGGCTTCTCCGAGATCATGATGTCGACGTTGGAGAAGGACAACACCGTCGGCACCGACGACGCATTGCTGGACATCTACCGCAAGCTGCGTCCGGGTGAACCGCCCACCAAGGAGTCCGCGCAGACCCTGCTGGAGAACCTGTTCTTCAAAGAAAAGCGCTACGACCTGGCCCGGGTTGGCCGTTACAAGGTCAACAAGAAACTCGGCCTGAACACCGAGAATGCGCCGACGAGCACGACCCTGACCGAAGCGGACGTCGTCGCCACCATCGAATACCTGGTGCGCCTGCACGAGGGGCACGCCACGATGAAGGTCCCCGGCGGCGTCGAGGTGCCGGTGGAGACCGATGACATCGACCACTTCGGCAACCGGCGGCTGCGCACGGTCGGCGAGCTGATCCAAAACCAGATCCGGGTCGGCATGTCGAGGATGGAGCGGGTGGTCCGCGAGCGGATGACCACCCAGGACGTCGAGGCGATCACGCCGCAGACCTTGATCAACATCCGGCCCGTCGTGGCCGCGATCAAGGAATTCTTCGGCACCAGCCAGCTCTCGCAGTTCATGGACCAGAACAACCCGCTGTCCGGGCTCACCCACAAGCGGCGGCTCTCGGCGCTCGGCCCGGGCGGTCTGTCGCGGGAGCGGGCCGGACTGGAGGTGCGCGACGTGCACTCGTCCCACTACGGGCGGATGTGCCCGATCGAGACCCCGGAAGGGCCGAACATCGGGCTGATCGGCTCGCTGTCGGTGTACGCGCGGGTCAACCCGTACGGGTTCATCGAGACGCCGTACCGCAAGGTGGTCGACGGTGTGGTCACCGACGAGATCGAGTACCTGACCGCCGACGAGGAGGACCGTCACGTGGTGGCCCAGGCAAACTCGCCGATCGACGAGGACGGCCGTTTCACCGAGCCGCGGGTGCTGGTGCGCCGCAAGGGCGGGGAGGTCGAGTACGTGTCCTCCTCCGAGGTGGACTACATGGACGTCTCACCGCGCCAGATGGTCTCGGTGGCGACCGCGATGATCCCGTTCCTCGAGCACGACGACGCCAACCGGGCCCCTGATGGGCGCCAACATGCAGCGCCAGGCGGTCCCGTTGGTGCGCAGCGAGGCCCCGCTGGTGGGCACCGGGATGGAATTGCGCGCCGCGATCGACGCCGGCGACGTCGTCGTCGCCGACAAGAGCGGTGTCGTCGAAGAGGTGTCGGCCGACTACATCACGGTGATGGCCGACGACGGCACCCGCCACACCTACCGGCTGCGCAAGTTCGCCCGGTCCAACCACGGCACCTGCGCCAACCAGCGCCCGATCGTCGACGCCGGGGACCGGGTCGAGGCGGGCCAGGTGATCGCCGACGGCCCGTGCACCGACCACGGCGAGATGGCGCTGGGCAAGAACCTGCTGGTCGCGATCATGCCGTGGGAGGGGCACAACTACGAGGACGCGATCATCATCTCCAACCGGCTCGTCGAGGAGGACATCCTCACCTCGATCCACATCGAGGAACACGAGATCGACGCCCGCGACACCAAACTGGGCGCCGAGGAGATCACCCGCGACATCCCCAACGTCTCCGATGAGGTGCTGGCCGACCTCGACGAGCGCGGCATCGTTCGGATCGGCGCCGAGGTCCGTGACGGCGACATCCTGGTCGGCAAGGTGACCCCGAAGGGGGGAGACCGAGCTGACCCCCGAGGAGCGGCTGCTGCGCGCCATCTTCGGGGAGAAGGCCCGCGAGGTGCGCGACACCTCACTGAAGGTGCCGCACGGCGAGTCCGGCAAGGTCATCGGCATCCGGGTGTTCTCCCGCGAGGACGACGACGAGCTGCCGGCCGGGGTCAACGAGCTGGTCCGGGTCTACGTCGCACAGAAACGCAAGATCTCCGACGGCGACAAGCTGGCCGGCCGGCACGGCAACAAGGGTGTGATCGGCAAGATCCTGCCGGTCGAGGACATGCCGTTTTTGCCGGACGGCACGCCGGTGGACATCATCCTCAACACCCACGGGGTGCCGCGGCGGATGAACATCGGCCAGATCCTGGAAACCCACCTGGGCTGGTGCGCCCACAGCGGCTGGAAGGTCGACACGTCAAAGGGAGTGCCGGACTGGGCATCTCGGTTGCCCGAGGAGCTGCTGGAGGCCGAGCCGAACAAGATCGTGTCGACCCCGGTGTTCGACGGCGCCCGGGAGGAGGAGCTGCAGGGGTTGCTGTCAGCCACGCTGCCCAACCGAGACGGCGACGTGCTGGTCGACGGCGACGGCAAGGCGACACTGTTCGACGGCCGCTCCGGTGAGCCGTTCCCGTACCCGGTGACGGTCGGCTACATGTACATCATGAAGCTGCACCACCTGGTCGACGACAAGATCCACGCCCGCTCCACCGGCCCGTATTCGATGATCACCCAGCAGCCGCTGGGTGGTAAGGCGCAGTTCGGTGGCCAGCGCTTCGGTGAGATGGAGTGCTGGGCCATGCAGGCCTATGGCGCGGCCTACACGCTGCAGGAGCTGCTGACGATCAAGTCCGACGACACCGTTGGGCGGGTCAAGGTGTACGAGGCGATCGTCAAGGGCGAGAACATCCCGGAGCCGGGCATCCCCGAGTCGTTCAAGGTGCTGCTCAAGGAGCTGCAGTCGCTGTGCCTCAACGTCGAGGTGCTCTCCAGCGACGGTGCTGCCATCGAGTTGCGCGAAGGCGAAGACGAGGACCTGGAACGCGCTGCGGCTAACTTGGGAATCAACTTGTCCCGCAACGAATCTGCCTCTGTTGAGGACCTTGCTTAATAGTTACTAGTCCCGAAAAGGGGAAAGGGAGTTACGTGCTCGACGTCAACTTCTTCGATGAGCTCCGCATCGGCCTGGCCACCGCGGACGATATCCGGCAATGGTCTTACGGCGAGGTCAAGAAGCCGGAGACCATCAACTACCGCACGCTGAAGCCGGAGAAGGACGGGCTGTTCTGCGAGAAGATCTTCGGACCGACTCGCGACTGGGAGTGCTACTGCGGCAAATACAAGCGCGTGCGCTTCAAGGGCATCATCTGTGAGCGCTGCGGAGTGGAGGTCACCCGCGCCAAGGTGCGCCGTGAGCGGATGGGCCACATCGAGCTGGCCGCACCCGTCACCCACATCTGGTACTTCAAGGGCGTGCCTTCGCGGCTGGGGTATTTGCTCGATTTGGCGCCGAAGGATCTGGAGAAGATCATCTACTTCGCGGCGTATGTCATCACCGACGTCGACGAGGAGCTGCGCCACAACGAGCTGTCCACGCTCGAGGCCGAGATGGCCACCGAGCGCAAGCAGATCGAGGACCAGCGTGACGCCGAGCTGGAGGCGCGCGCCCAGAAGCTGGAAGCCGACCTGGCCCAGTTGGAGGCCGAAGGCGCCAAAGCCGATGCCCGGCGCAAGGTTCGCGACGGCGGCGAGCGGGAGATGCGCCAGATCCGCGACCGGGCGCAGCGTGAGCTGGACCGGCTGCAGGAGATCTGGGACACCTTCACCAAGCTGGCCCCCAAGCAGCTGATCGTCGACGAGAACCTCTACCGCGAGCTGGTCGACCGCTACGGCGAGTACTTCACCGGCGCCATGGGCGCGGAGGCGATCCAGAAACTCATCGAGAACTTCGACATCGACGCCGAGGCCGAGGCGCTGCGCGAAGTTATCCGAAACGGGAAGGGGCAGAAGAAGCTTCGCGCTCTCAAACGGCTGAAGGTGGTGGCTGCGTTCCAGCAGTCGTCGAACTCGCCGATGGGCATGGTGCTTGACGCCGTCCCGGTGATCCCGCCGGAACTCCGCCCGATGGTGCAGCTCGACGGCGGCCGGTTCGCCACGTCGGATCTCAACGACCTGTATCGGCGGGTGATCAACCGCAACAACCGGCTCAAGCGACTGATCGACCTCGGCGCGCCCGAGATCATCGTCAACAACGAGAAGCGGATGCTGCAGGAGTCGGTGGACGCGCTGTTCGACAACGGCCGCCGGGGTCGCCCGGTCACCGGGCCGGGCAACCGTCCGCTGAAGTCGCTCTCGGATCTGCTCAAGGGCAAGCAGGGCCGGTTCCGCCAGAATCTGCTCGGCAAGCGGGTCGACTACTCGGGCCGCTCGGTGATCGTGGTCGGCCCGCAGCTCAAGCTGCACCAGTGCGGTCTGCCCAAGCTGATGGCGCTGGAGCTGTTCAAGCCGTTCGTGATGAAGCGGCTGGTCGACCTCAACCACGCGCAAAACATCAAGAGCGCCAAGCGGATGGTGGAGCGTCAGCGTCCGCAGGTGTGGGATGTGCTCGAGGAGGTCATCGCCGAGCACCCGGTGCTGCTGAACCGCGCACCAACCCTGCACCGCCTCGGCATCCAGGCCTTCGAGCCAATGCTGATCGAAGGCAAGGCGATTCAGCTGCACCCGTTGGTGTGTGAGGCGTTCAACGCCGACTTCGACGGTGACCAGATGGCGGTGCACCTGCCATTGAGCGCCGAGGCACAGGCCGAGGCCCGGATCTTGATGCTGTCCTCCAACAACATCCTGTCGCCGGCGTCGGGGCGTCCGCTGGCCATGCCGCGGCTGGACATGGTCACCGGGTTGTACTACCTGACCACCGAGGTGCCCGGCGACACCGGTGAATACCAGCCGGCCACCAAGGACTCGCCCGAGCGGGGCGTGTACAGCTCGCCGGCCGAGGCGATCATGGCGATGGACCGCGGCGCTTTGAGCGTGCGGGCCAAAATCAAGGTGCGGTTGAGCCAGCTGCGCCCGCCCATCGAAATCGAGGACGAGCTGTTCGGCCGAAACGGTTGGCGCCCAGGGGATTCCTGGATGGCGGAGACCACGCTGGGCCGGGTGATGTTCAACGAACTGTTGCCGATGGGTTACCCCTACGTCAACAAGCAGATGCACAAGAAGGTGCAGGCCACCATCATCAACGATCTCGCCGAGCGCTACCCGATGATCGTGGTCGCCCAGACCGTCGACAAGCTAAAAGACGCCGGTTTCTACTGGGCCACCCGCTCGGGTGTCACGGTGTCGATGGCCGACGTGCTGGTGCCGCCGAACAAGCAGGAGATCCTCGACGCCTACGAGGAGCGGGCCGACAAGGTCGAAAAGCAGTTCCAGCGTGGTGCTTTGAACCACGACGAGCGCAACGAGGCGCTGGTGGAAATCTGGAAGGAAGCCACCGACGAGGTGGGTCAGGCGCTGCGCGAGCACTACCCGGACGACAACCCGATCATCACGATCGTGGAATCCGGTGCCACGGGTAACTTCACCCAGACCCGCACACTCGCGGGGATGAAGGGGTTGGTGACCAACCCGAAGGGGGAGTTCATTCCGCGCCCGATCAAGTCGTCGTTCCGCGAGGGCCTGACCGTGTTGGAGTACTTCATCAACACCCACGGCGCGCGGAAAGGCCTGGCCGACACCGCATTACGTACCGCCGACTCCGGTTACCTGACCCGCCGGCTGGTGGACGTTTCGCAGGACGTCATCGTCCGCGAGGCGGACTGCGGCACCGAACGCGGCATCACGGTCGAGCTGGCCGAGCGTCAGCCCGACGGCACGCTCATCCGCGACCCGTTCATCGAGACGTCCGCGTACGCACGCACATTGGGCGTCGACGCGGTCGACAAGGACGGCAACGTCATCGTCGAACGCGGTCGCGACCTGGGCGATCCGGAGATCGAGGCACTGCTGGCGGCGGGCATCACCTCGGTGAAGGTGCGCTCGGTGCTGACCTGTGCGACCGGCATGGGTGTGTGCGCGACCTGCTACGGGCGGTCCATGGCCACCGGCAAGCTCGTCGACATCGGCGAAGCTGTCGGCATCGTGGCCGCGCAGTCCATCGGGGAGCCGGGTACACAGCTGACCATGCGCACGTTCCACCAGGGTGGTGTCGGTGAGGACATCGTCAGCGGTCTGCCGCGGGTGCAGGAGCTGTTCGAGGCCCGCATCCCGCGCGGCAAGGCGCCGATCGCCGACGTCAGCGGACGGGTGCGACTCGAGGAGGGCGACCGCTTCTACAAGATCACCATCGTTCCCGACGACGGTGGCGAGGAAGTGGTCTACGACAAGCTTTCCAAGCGCCAGCGGCTGCGGGTCTTCAAGCACGAGGACGGCAGCGAACGGGTGCTCGCCGACGGCGACCACGTCGAGGTGGGCCAGCAGCTGATGGAAGGCTCCGCCGACCCGCACGAGGTGCTGCGGGTGCAGGGTCCGCGCGAGGTGCAGATCCATCTCGTCAAGGAGGTCCAGCAGGTCTACCGGGCCCAGGGCGTGTCGATCCACGACAAGCACATCGAGGTGATCGTGCGCCAGATGCTGCGCCGGGTGACGATCATCGACTCGGGGTCGACGGAGTTCTTGCCGGGTTCGCTGATCGACCGGGCCGAGTTCGAGGCCGAGAACCGTCGGGTGGTGGCCGAGGGCGGCGAGCCCGCCGCCGGTCGTCCGGTGTTGATGGGGATCACCAAGGCGTCGCTGGCCACCGACTCGTGGCTCTCCGCGGCGTCGTTCCAGGAGACCACGCGAGTGCTGACCGATGCGGCGATCAACTGCCGCAGCGACAAGCTCAACGGTTTGAAGGAGAACGTGATCATCGGCAAGCTGATCCCGGCCGGTACCGGGATCGCCCGCTACCGCAATATCCAGGTGCAGCCGACCGAGGAGGCCCGGGCCGCGGCGTACACGATCCCGTCCTACGAGGACCAGTACTACAGCCCGGACTTCGGCCAGGCCACCGGTGCCGCGGTGCCGCTGGACGACTACGGCTACAGCGACTACCGCTAGTCCTCGCCGAGCAGACGCAGAATCGCACGCCCAGTGCCTTGGCGATGCGATTCTGCGTCTGCTCGCCGTTATCCCCAGGGCTGGTTAGCCAACTTGGCGTAACCGCCGCATGCTGCCGGGGTGCACGGTGACGCGATTGCGGTCCTGGAAAAGGGCGGTGGGTTCGCAACTACAGCACAGCTGCTCGCCGTTATGACCCGTCAACAGCTTGATGTCCAAGTGAAAAACGGCGGTCTCGTCCGGGTGTGGTATGGGGTCTACGCCGCAGCTGAGCCGGACCTCTTGGGACGTTTAGCTGCGTTGGATCTTTTCGTGGGCCGACATGTCGTCGCGTGTATGGGAACCGCCGCAAGGTTGTACGGGTTCGACGTGGAAAACTCTACTGCGATACACGTTTTGGATCCTGCGGTGCGGATGCGGCCAACCACCCGGCTGATGGTTCACCAGCGGACTGGTGCAGAATTGCGGCACGTTGCAGGCCGTCTCGCGACGGCGCCGGCATGGACCGCTATTGAAGTCGCACGCGAGTTGCCACGTCCGCGCGCATTGGCAACCCTCGACGCAGCCCTGCGCTCGGGTTGGACGACCCAGCGCGAACTTGAGCGCGCTGTGCACGAGCAGCGCGGACGACGTGGCATCGTCGCCGTACGCGGGCTGCTTCCCTATGCCGATGCGCGGGCGGAGTCGGCAATGGAAAGCGAAGCACGCCTTGTGATGATCGATTACAAGTTGCCACTTCCCGAACTGCAGTACGAGATTCGGGGTCGAAACGGCGAGATATGGCGAGTGGACTTTGCGTGGCCGGAGGCGCGGGTCGCGGCGGAATACGAAAGCGTTGAATGGCATGTGGGTCGGCTTGAGATGATCAGAGACAAAGCCCGATTCGCAAGGGTGCAAGAACTTGGCTGGACGGTAATTCCGGTTGTGGTCGACGACGTGCGACGCCATCCTGATCTCTTGGCGGCCAGGATTGGCCGACACCTCGCGCGGTCCCGGATAGCGGGCTGACCCACTACACCTGGCCAGCAGACGCAGAATCGCACGCCAAGTGCCTTAGCGATGCGATTCTGCGTCTGCTCGCCGGAAACCCAGAGCGACTAGACTGGCCGACGTGCTCATTGGATCGCACGTAAGTCCCCAGGATCCCCTTGCCGCCGCCGAAGCAGAAGGCGCCGACCTCGTGCAGATCTTCCTGGGCAACCCGCAGAGCTGGAAAAAGCCAAAGCCGCGCGACGACGCCCCTCGGCTGAGGTCGGCAAGCCTGCCGGTGTACGTGCACGCGCCGTATCTGATCAACGTCGCGTCGGCCAACAACCGGGTGCGCATCCCGTCGCGCAAGATCCTTCAAGACACCTGCGACGCCGCCGCCGATATCGGGGCCGCCGCCGTGATCGTGCACGGCGGCCATGCCGACGATAACGACATCCGGGCGGGCTGCGAGCGATGGCGCAAGACGATGGAGCGACTGGAAACCGACGTGCCGGTCTACCTGGAGAACACCGCCGGCGGTGAGCACGCGATGGCCCGTCACTTCGAGACCATCGCACGGCTCTGGGACCACATCGGCGATACCGGCATCGGCTTTTGCCTCGACACCTGTCACGCCTGGGCGGCGGGCGAGGCGCTGATCGACGCCGTCGATCGCATCAAGACCATCACCGGTCGCATCGACCTGGTGCACTGCAACGACTCACGGGACGCCGCAGGCTCAGGCGCGGACCGCCACGCCAATATCGGCGCCGGTCAGATTGATCCGGAATTGTTGATCGCGGTGGTTACCGCGGCCGATGCGCCCGTCGTCTGCGAGACGGCCGATGAGGGCCGCAAAGACGACATCGCTTTTCTTCGCAATCGTGTCGGCTAGGCCGTCATTTTCGCTCGGCTCGCGGTGCTGATCGGTGTGCTCGCCGACGGCGTCGACGATTTCCCGAGGGCACCAAGCGTGTACTCACTCGATGTCGGCCGCCCGCGCGGTGGTATCGGGTGTATGAGCCCGACGGTCTGCTGGCCGTCATGCTGCACGGTGGCTTCGGCAGCGTGGAACAGGCCGAAAGTTCCTACCCCGACGCAGTGGCCCGCGCATGGAACGGTGGCCCCGCGCGCGACGGCATCGACGATGTCGGCTTGGTCACGGCTGCAGTCGATGACCTGGCCGAGCATCGATGCGACCGGTATCAGCAACGGCGGCATCATGGCCTACCGGCTGGCGTGTAACAGCGGCATTTTCGCCGCCCACAGCCGATGACAGGTGTTACGTCTCTTGTTCAGCTGTCGGAAAAATGTAACACTGAGCCCATGCCAGACACTCATGCCGTCATCAACCAGGTTCCGCCGCTGGAGAACCACAACCCGGCGTCCTCCCCGGTGCTCATCGAGGCACTGATCCGCGAGGGCGGACAGTGGGGCCTTGACGAGGTTACCGAGCTCGGCGCGATCGCGGGTTCCAAGCAAGCGCAACGCTGGGGTGAGCTCGCCGATCGCAACCGGCCCATCCTGCACACCCACGACCGCTACGGGCACCGCATCGACGAGGTGGAATACGACCCGGCCTACCACGAGTTAATGCGCACCGCGATCCGACACGGCCTGCATGCCGCACCCTGGGCGGACGCCCGGCCGGGCGCACACGTGGTACGCGCCGCCAAGACCGGCGTGTGGACCGTCGAACCAGGCCACATGTGCCCGATTTCGATGACCTACGCGGTCGTCCCCGCGTTGCGCAACAATCCGGAGCTGGCCGCTGTCTACGAGCCGCTGCTGACCAGCCGTGAATACGACCCGGAGCTCAAAGTGCCGACCGCGAAAGCCGGTATCACCGCAGGCATGTCGATGACCGAAAAGCAGGGCGGCTCCGACGTGCGGGCCGGCACCACCCAGGCCATCCGCAACGCCGACGGCAGCTACAGCCTGACCGGTCACAAATGGTTCACCTCGGCGCCGATGTGTGACATCTTCCTGGTGCTCGCCCAGGCGCCGGGCGGGCTGTCGTGCTTTTTACTGCCCCGAGTGCTGCCCGATGGCAGCCGCAACCGAATGTTGTTGCAGCGGCTCAAAAACAAGCTCGGCAACCACGCTAACGCCTCCAGCGAAGTGGAATACGACGGGGCGGTCGCGTGGCTGGTCGGTGAGGAGGGCCGCGGCGTGCCGACCATCATTGAGATGGTCAACCTGACCCGGCTGGACTGCACACTGGCCAGCGCCACCAGCATGCGCGCCGGCGTCACGCAGGCCATTCACCATGCTCAACACCGCAAGGCGTTCGGCGCCTACCTCATCGACCAGCCGCTGATGCGAAATGTATTGGCGGACTTGGCTATCGAAGCCGAAGCGGCCACCATGGTGGCGATGCGGATGGCTGGCGCCACTGACAACGCGGTGCGCGGCGACGAAACCGAAGCGCTGCTGCGCCGCATCGGGTTGGCCGCCAGTAAGTACTGGGTGTGCAAGCAGGCCACCCCACATGCCGCGGAAGCGATGGAATGCCTCGGCGGCAACGGCTATATCGAAGACTCGGGCATGCCGCGGCTGTACCGCGAGGCACCGCTGATGGGCATCTGGGAAGGCTCCGGTAACGTCAGCGCCCTGGATACTTTGCGCGCCATGGCAACCCGGCCCGAATGCGTCGACGTGCTGTTCGCCGAGCTGGCCAAGACCGCCGGGCAGGACGCGCGGCTGGACGCCCACGTCCAACGGCTCAAGCCGCAGCTCGCCGACTACGACACCATCCAGTACCGCGCTCGCACCGTCGCCGAACACATCAGCCTCGCGCTGCAGGCCTCGCTGTTGGTGCGCCACGGACATCCGGCCGTCGCCGAGGCGTTCCTGGCCACCCGCCTCGACGGCCGGTGGGGCAGGGCATTCGGCACGCTGCCCACTGGCCTGGACCTGGCGCCGATCCTCGAGAGAGCGCTGGTGAAGGGATGACTCACGCGATCAGGCCGGTCGACTTCGACAACCTCAAGACGATGACCTACGAGGTCACCGACCGAGTTGCGCGGATCACCTTCAACCGGCCGGAAAAGGGCAACGCGATCATCGCCGACACTCCGCTAGAGCTGTCGGCACTGGTCGAGCGGGCCGACTTGGACCCCAATGTGCACGTCATCTTGGTGTCCGGCCGCGGTGAAGGGTTTTGCGCGGGCTTCGATTTGAGTGCCTACGCCGACCGGACAGCCTCGGCCGGCGGCGGCAGCGCATACAAGGGCACGGTCCTCGACGGCAAGACGCAGGCGATCAACCACCTGCCAAACCAGCCCTGGGACCCGATGATCGATTACCAGATGATGAGCCGGTTCGTGCGCGGGTTCTCGGCCCTGATGCACGCCGACAAGCCGACCGTGGTCAAGATCCACGGCTATTGCGTGGCCGGCGGCACCGACATTGCCCTGCACGCCGACCAGGTGATCGCCGCCGCTGACGCCAAAATCGGGTACCCACCGACCCGGGTGTGGGGGGTACCGGCCGCCGGGTTGTGGGCGCACCGCCTGGGCGATCAGCGTGCCAAACGTCTTCTGCTGACCGGAGATTGCATCACCGGTAAGCAGGCCGCCGAGTGGGGTTTGGCGGTGGAGGCGCCGGATCCCGATGAGCTTGACGAGCGCACGGAGCGATTGGTGCAGCGTATCGCCGCCCTGCCGGTCAACCAACTGATCATGGTAAAACTCGCACTGAATTCGGCTCTGCTGCAACAAGGTGTGGCAACCAGCAGGATGGTAAGCACCGTGTTCGATGGCATCGCCCGGCACACACCGGAAGGCCACGCCTTCGTCGCCGACGCCGTCGAGCACGGTTTTCGCGAGGCGGTGCGTCACCGCGACGAGCCATTCGGTGATTACGGTCGCAAGGCTTCCGAGGTCTAAACGCATGCCTGAAGGGTTGGCGCGGATGACGGCTCGGTCGGTGGTGCTGTCAGTGCTGCTGGGCGCCCACCCGGCCTGGGCCACGTCAGCCGAATTAATAAGGCTCACAGGTGATTTCGGCATCAAGGAGTCGACACTGCGAGTTG
This sequence comes from Mycobacterium heckeshornense, assembly GCF_016592155.1. Taxonomy (NCBI): domain Bacteria; kingdom Bacillati; phylum Actinomycetota; class Actinomycetes; order Mycobacteriales; family Mycobacteriaceae; genus Mycobacterium; species Mycobacterium heckeshornense. The sequence goes on along the minus strand of NZ_AP024237.1, from coordinate 4,127,282 downwards.
CATTGACCAGAATGGTCAGCGCCGGCGACCTGATCCGGTCGGCCGACGGCTACCGGCTCTCCGACCGGCTGCTGGCCCGCCAGCGCCGCCAGGACGACGCGATCAGTCCACGGGTTCGTGGGTGGCGGGGCTGCTGGGCCACTGTCATCGTCACCAGCGTTGGAATCGACGCCCGCACCCGGGCTGGACTACGAAATACATTGCAGAAGAAGCGGTTTGGGGAACTGCGTGAAGGGGTATGGATGCGTCCCGATAACCTCGAGTGGAATGTGGGACCCGACATCCGCAGCCGGGTGCGGATATTGCGGGCACGCGACGACGCACCCGCCGAACTCGCCGAGCGGCTGTGGGACTTGCGCGGATGGGCGCGAATCGGGCACCGGCTACTTGATGAGATGGCGGGCGCAACCGATATCCCCGGCCGGTTCGTGGTAGCGGCTGCGATCGTGCGCCACCTGCTCACCGATCCGGTGCTGCCCGACGAACTGCTGCCGACGAACTGGCCCGGCGGCCAACTGCGCTCCGCTTACCACGACTTCGCCGCCGAGCTGATCCGACGGCGCAACCTAACCCAACTTGTGGAGGCGAAATGAGCGACGAGGTGCGGGTAGAACGCAACGGGCCGGTCACCACGGTGATCCTGAACCGACCGCATGCACGCAATGCCGTCAACGGCCCGACCGCGGCGGCACTGTTCAGCGCGTTCGATGAGTTCGACCGCGACGACACCGCGTCGGTGGCGGTGTTGTGCGGTGAGGGTGGAACCTTTTGCGCCGGAGCGGATTTGAAGGCCTTCGGTACACCCGAGGCCAATGCGGTGCACCGCACCGGGCCTGGGCCGATGGGGCCGACGCGGATGGTGTTGTCCAAGCCGGTGATCGCCGCGGTCAGTGGTTACGCGGTGGCAGGTGGTCTGGAGCTGGCGCTGTGGTGCGATTTGCGGGTGGTCGAGGAAGACGCGGTATTCGGTGTGTTCTGCCGGCGCTGGGGTGTACCGCTGATCGACGGCGGCACGATCCGCTTGCCGCGACTGATCGGGCACAGCCGGGCGATGGACATGATCCTCACCGGCCGCGCCGTCAAGGCTGACGAAGCGTTGGCCATCGGGCTGGCCAACCGCGTGGTGCCCAAAGGACAGGCACGCCGAGCCGCCGAAGAACTGGCGGCCCAGCTGGCCGCGCTGCCGCAGCAGTGCATGCGCTCGGATCGGCTTTCCGCACTGCATCAGTGGGGAGTGCCGGAGGCCGACGCCCTCGACTTCGAATTCGCCAGCATTTCGCGGGTTGCCGAGGAGGCCATGGAAGGTGCGGGACGGTTCGCCGCCGGTGCCGGCCGCCACGGGGCCCCAGCGCACTAGCCCGGCGCGCTAACCCGGGCGAACATCACCGTCAGCCCTTGGTGATGGTGTTGCCAGAGCCCAGGTTTTCCACTTTCGGGTCACCGGACTTGTACGTGACGGTGTTGTTGAGCCCGACAACGCTGAGCTGTTTGTCCACCTTGTCGAAGGTGATCTTGTTGTCGGCGCCGCCGATACTCACCGATGAGCAAGTGCCCTTCACTGTCAGCGTGTTGTTGGATCCGCCCACGTTGAGCGATTTGCCATCAGCGCAGTCGAGATCGGCGGTAGTTCCGAAGGACCCGTAATTGAGTGTGTTGCCGACCTCGAATTGGGCGGTCGAACTTCCCGAGGTAGTCGTGGTCGACGGCGCCGCGCCCTTGTTCTTCGGGCCACAGCCGGCCAGGCCCGCAGCGGCCAGCACGATGGCCACTGCCAAAACAAGCGTTGCCGCTGCCGATCTGGGGACGTTGCGCATTGCTCCTCGCTTTGTCAACTGATCAGTGGTGACGACGTTCACGCCGGAACCCGGTCGATGCGGTTGGGCATTCCCAGTTCTCGACCCCGGTCCCAGATAAACGGCTCGCCATTGCGGAAATACACCGTTTCGTCCCAGCCGTAGACCGTGATGTCGTTGACGACGGTCTCGGCGATGACGGTATTGCCCGAACCCATCATCGTCACGGCCCAGCACGTTCCCAACGCGTTGACGGTATTCGAAGTACCGTCGACCAACAGCGTGGAATCGTTGCAGTCCACGGTCTGGTTGACGCCCTGCCCCGTGACATGGGTATCACCGTTTTTGGCGTGCGCGTCCGGTACCCCGACGGCCAGCGCGGCAGGAATGGCGACGGCGCAGCCAGCCAGCGCGGCGCTGACGGTTCTCCGGTTCACTGCGAGCCCCTCTGCCCTTGCAAGTGGTCTAAGCGACTGAGCCTACGTGCATTCGGTTACACGCTGGCTGACTTCGCCGATTTGACGTCCATCTCGACACCGCCGCCCATCGGGTTGCCTCCTGGCCCGACTCCTTCGCGCGCCGCTGCGCGGCTCGTCGTCGGGCTAGAGTTCTTTGCTGACCTCGGACCCATCGAAGGGCGATCGCCATGGCAGCTCAGCCGGAACCACCGTCAGCGGGCGGTCGTCCGCGCGCTGGCGGGCGGACGACCGCCCGCCCGGCCAAGCTCAGCCGCGACATCATTGTCAACGCCGCACTGACTTTCCTGGACCGCGAAGGCTGGGATGCGCTGACCATTAATGCGCTGGCGACCCAGCTGGGAACCAAGGGCCCGTCGCTGTACAACCACGTGGACAGCCTGGAGGACCTGCGCCGCACGGTGCGGATGCGCGTCATCGACGACATCATCGCGATGCTGCATCGCGTCGGCGAGGGCCGGGCCCGCGACGACGCGGTGCTGGTGATGGCCAGCGCCTACCGCAGCTACGCCCACCATCATCCCGGCCGCTACGCGGCGTTCACCCGCATGCCGCCGGGCGGCGACGACCCCGAATACACGGCTGCCACCAGGGCAGCCGCGGCGCCGGTGATCGCGGTGTTGTCCTCTTACGGTCTCGACGGCGAGGAAGCCTTCTACGCGGCGCTGGAATTCTGGTCCGCACTGCACGGGTTCGTCCTGCTGGAGATGACCGGGGTCATGGACGACATCGACACCGACGCTGTGTTCACCGATATGGTGCTCCGACTGGCCGCTGGCCTGGAACGCCGCAGCGGAGCTGCCGGAAGCGGTTCCGCGGCCGGGCGCCCCGCGTCGCTTTGACCTGCCCGACCAGCGGCGGGTATTGTGGGTGCTCGTGCCTGGCGGCTCAAGGCGCTGGTGAGGCGCGCACGCCGGGCCAATTCGCATGTCCACGATGCCACGGATAGTGCCGGGGCAACCGCATGCGACACTCCCGGCCGCGGGGGCCCGTGGCTGGGCATAACTGCAGTACACAGACTTGAATCGAGAGCGCAACACAGGAAGCCGGTAGATGCCAACCATTCAGCAGCTGGTCCGCAAGGGTCGCCGCGACAAGATCGGCAAGGTCAAGACTGCGGCCCTGAAAGGCAGCCCGCAGCGCCGTGGCGTGTGCACCCGCGTGTACACCACCACCCCGAAGAAGCCCAACTCGGCCCTTCGGAAGGTGGCGCGCGTCAAGCTGACCAGCCAGGTTGAGGTCACCGCCTACATTCCCGGCGAGGGCCACAATCTGCAGGAGCACTCCATGGTCCTGGTGCGCGGCGGCCGGGTCAAGGATCTGCCGGGCGTGCGGTACAAGATCATCCGGGGCTCGCTCGACACCCAGGGCGTCAAGAACCGCAAGCAGGCTCGCAGCCGCTACGGCGCCAAGAAGGAGAAGGGCTGATGCCGCGCAAGGGGCCCGCGCCCAAGCGTCCGCTGGTCAACGACCCGGTCTACGGATCGCAGCTCGTCACCCAGCTGGTGAACAAAGTGCTGATGAAGGGGAAGAAATCGCTTGCCGAACGCATTGTTTACGGTGCGCTCGAACATGCTCGCGAAAAGACGGGTACCGATCCCGTCATCACGCTCAAGCGTGCCCTCGACAATGTCAGGCCGGCGCTGGAGGTCCGCAGCCGGCGGGTCGGCGGTGCCACCTACCAGGTACCCGTCGAGGTGCGCCCGGATCGGTCCACCACGCTGGCGCTGCGCTGGCTGGTCAATTACTCCCGGCAGCGTCGCGAAAAGACCATGGTCGAGCGTCTGGCAAACGAGATCTTAGATGCCAGCAACGGCCTCGGGGCCTCGGTCAAGCGACGTGAGGACACCCACAAGATGGCCGAGGCAAACCGCGCCTTCGCGCATTATCGCTGGTAGAGGCGCCGCCGGCGCCAAACTAACAGGCGCCGGTGACGCAGACGACAGCAAACGACGTAGTAGAGCAACGACAAAGAGTGGGAAGACTTCTGTGGCACAGAAGGACGTGCTGACCGACCTGAGCAGGGTCCGCAACTTCGGCATCATGGCGCACATCGACGCCGGAAAGACGACGACGACCGAGCGGATCCTGTACTACACGGGCATCAACTACAAGATCGGTGAGGTCCATGATGGCGCCGCCACCATGGACTGGATGGAGCAGGAGCAGGAGCGCGGCATCACGATCACCTCCGCCGCCACCACCACCTTCTGGAAAGACAACCAGCTCAACATCATCGATACCCCCGGCCACGTCGACTTCACCGTCGAGGTGGAACGCAACCTGCGGGTGCTCGACGGTGCCGTGGCCGTGTTCGACGGCAAGGAAGGTGTCGAGCCGCAGTCCGAACAGGTGTGGCGGCAGGCCGACAAATACAACGTCCCGCGGATCTGTTTCGTCAACAAGATGGACAAGATCGGCGCCGACTTCTACTTCTCGGTCAAGACGATGCACGAGCGGCTTGGCGCTAACGCGGTGCCGATCCAGTTGCCGATCGGTTCGGAGAACGAGTTCGAAGGCGTCGTCGACCTGGTCGAAATGAACGCCAAAGTCTGGCGCGGCGAAACCAAACTCGGCGAGCGCTACGACATCATCGACATCCCGGCCGAGCTGGCCGAGACCGCCGAGGAGTACCGCACCAAGCTGGTGGAGACCGTGGCGGAGTCCGACGAGCACCTGCTCGAAAAGTATGTCGGTGGTGAGGAGATCACCGTCGACGAGATCAAGGCCGCGATCCGCAAGCTGACCATCGCCAGCGAGATCTATCCGGTGCTGTGCGGCAGCGCGTTCAAGAACAAGGGCGTGCAGCCGATGCTCGACGCGGTCGTCGACTATCTGCCCTCGCCGCTGGATCTGCCGCCCGCGATCGGGCACGCGCCCGGTCACGAGGACATCGAGGTGGTTCGCCACGCGAGCACCGACGAACCGTTCTCGGCGCTGGCGTTCAAGATCGCCACGCACCCGTTCTTCGGCAAGCTGACCTACATTCGCGTCTACTCAGGCACCGTCGAGTCGGGCAGCCAGGTCATCAATGCCACCAAGGGCAAGAAAGAGCGGCTGGGCAAGCTGTTCCAGATGCACTCCAACAAGGAGAACCCGGTCGAAAGGGCTAGTGCGGGCCACATCTACGCGGTGATCGGTCTCAAGGACACCACGACCGGCGACACCCTGAGCGACCCGAACGACCAGATCGTGCTGGAGTCGATGACGTTCCCCGACCCGGTGATCGAGGTGGCCATCGAACCCAAGACCAAGAGCGACCAGGAGAAGCTCTCCGCGTCGATCCAGAAGCTGGCCGAGGAGGACCCGACCTTCAAGGTGCACCTGGACTCCGAGACCGGCCAGACCGTGATCGGCGGCATGGGTGAGCTGCATCTTGACATCCTGGTCGACCGCATGCGCCGCGAATTCAAGGTTGAGGCCAACGTCGGCAAGCCGCAGGTGGCGTACAAGGAGACGATCCGCCGCAAGGTGGAGCACGTCGAGTACACCCACAAGAAGCAGACCGGTGGCTCCGGCCAGTACGCCAAGGTCATCATCACCGTCGAGCCGTTCAAAGGCGAGGACGGTGCCACCTACGAGTTCGAGAACAAGGTCACCGGGGGGCGCATCCCGCGCGAGTACATCCCATCGGTGGACGCCGGCGCCCAGGACGCCATGCAATATGGTGTGCTGGCCGGCTACCCGCTGGTGAACCTCAAGGTGACGCTGGAAGACGGCGCCTTCCACGAGGTGGACTCCTCGGAAATGGCGTTCAAGATCGCCGGCGCGCAGGCGCTGAAGAAGGCCGCCGCCGCGGCGCAGCCGGTGATCCTCGAGCCGATCATGGCCGTCGAGGTCCTCACCCCCGAGGACTACATGGGCGACGTGATCGGCGACCTGAACTCCCGCCGTGGTCAGATCCAGGCCATGGAGGAGCGGGCGGGCACACGCGTCGTCAAGGCGCACGTGCCGCTGTCGGAGATGTTCGGCTACGTCGGCGACCTGAGGTCCAAGACCCAAGGCCGGGCGAACTACTCCATGGTGTTCGATTCCTACGCCGAAGTACCGGCGCAGGTGTCGAAGGAAATCATCGCGAAGGCGACGGGCCAGTAAGGTTCCGTCTCGTACCGCGGCACAACTGAAAACATCCACACTGCTTTAACAAGCACCAACAAGTCCAGGAGGACACTGAAAGTGGCGAAGGCGAAGTTCCAGCGGACGAAGCCGCACGTCAACATCGGGACCATCGGTCACATTGACCACGGCAAGACTACGCTGACCGCGGCGATCACCAAGGTTCTGCACGACAAGTTTCCCGACGTGAACGAGACGAAGGCGTTCGACCAGATCGACAACGCGCCCGAGGAGCGTCAGCGCGGCATCACCATCAACATCGCGCACGTGGAGTACCAGACCGAAAAGCGCCACTACGCTCACGTCGACGCGCCCGGCCACGCCGACTACATCAAGAACATGATCACCGGCGCCGCCCAGATGGACGGGGCCATCCTGGTGGTCGCGGCCAACGACGGCCCGATGCCGCAGACCCGCGAGCACGTGCTGCTGGCCCGCCAGGTCGGTGTCCCCTACATCCTGGTCGCGCTGAACAAGGCCGACATGGTCGAGGACGAGGAGCTGCTCGAGCTCGTCGAGATGGAGGTCCGTGAGCTGCTGGCGGCTCAGGAGTTCGACGAGGACGCGCCGGTTGTGCGGGTTTCCGCGCTGAAGGCGCTCGAGGGCGACCCGAAGTGGGTCGCGAGTATCGAGGAACTGATGCAGGCTGTCGACGAGTCGATCCCTGACCCGGTCCGCGACATCGACAAGCCATTCCTGATGCCGATCGAAGACGTCTTCACCATCACCGGCCGCGGCACCGTGGTCACCGGCCGGGTTGAGCGCGGCGTGATCAATGTCAACGAGGAGGTCGAGATCGTCGGCATCCGTCCGTCGACGACGAAGACCACCGTCACCGGCGTGGAGATGTTCCGCAAGCTGCTCGACCAGGGTCAGGCGGGCGACAACGTCGGTCTGCTGCTGCGCGGCGTCAAGCGTGAGGAAGTCGAGCGCGGCCAGGTGGTCACCAAGCCCGGGACCATCACCCCGCACACCGAGTTCGAGGGCCAGGTCTACGTGTTGTCCAAGGACGAGGGCGGTCGGCACACGCCGTTCTTCAACAACTACCGTCCGCAGTTCTACTTCCGCACCACCGACGTGACCGGTGTGGTGACGCTGCCGGAAGGCACCGAGATGGTGATGCCCGGTGACAACACCAACATCAAGGTCAAGCTGATCCAGCCGGTCGCCATGGACGAAGGGCTGCGGTTCGCTATCCGCGAGGGCGGCCGCACCGTCGGCGCCGGCCGGGTGACCAAGATCATCAAGTAGTTTCCTGCGCGAGCAGACGCTGAGGCCCCGAAATCTGGTGATTTCGGGGGCCTCAGCGTCTGCTCGGCGTAATACTCGCCTGAACGCGATTAGGCCCTAACGACAGGAGCATGGCGATGTTGTGGCGATACGTGAAATGTCAACTCATGGTCCTGCTCTGCGGCGGCCTGGTTGGTCCCATCTTCTTGTTCACCTATTTCGGTCTGGGCCAGAGCAGCCTCATCAAGTGGATGTTCTACGCGGGCCTGCTGATCACCGCGGCCGACGTGCTGATCGCACTGGCGCTGGCCAACTATGGTGCGAAATCGTCGGCCAAGGCCGCCGCGCTCGAACGGAGCGGGGTGTTGGCGTTGGCCCAGATCATGGGCGTCACCGAGACCGGGACTCGCATCAACGAGCAGCCGCTGGTCAAGTTGGACTTGCGCATCTCTGGAGCGGGCTTCGAGCCATTCGACAGTCAAGACCGGGTGATCGCCAGCGTCAGCCGGTTGGGCAACATCACGTCGCGCAAGCTGGTGGTACTTGTCGACCCCGCGACCCGCGACTACCGGATCGACTGGGAGCGAAGCGCTTTGGTCAACGGTCTGGTTCCCGCGCAGTTCACGGTGGCTGAAGACAACCAGACATATGACTTGAGCGGGCAGGCCGGGCCACTGATGGAGATCCTGCAGATCCTCAAGGCCAACAACGTTCCGTTGAACAGGATGGTCGACGTACGGTCGAATCCGGTGTTGCGCCAACAGATTCAGGAGGTGGTGCGGCGGGCGGCGGCCCAGCAGGCGCAGACTGCGCCGGCTGCGGTGGGCCAGGCGCCGGCCGGTGCGCCGCCGGCGCAGACCGTTGGCCAGCGGCTCCAGGAGTTGGAAACACTGCATGCGTCGGGTGCGCTGACAGACCAGGAATACGCCAGCAAGCGGGCCCAGATCATCGCCGAGCTCTAACCACCCCGCCCTTAGAACACGTTTCAGTTTCGCTGCTAGCCTGATCGCTGACCGACGAAAGGACGGGCGATGGCTGGCGGCAGCGGCACGCTGCACGGACGAGTGGCGTTTATCACCGGCGCCGCCCGCGGCCAGGGACGCGCGCACACGGTGCGGCTGGCCCGCGAAGGCGCCGACATCATCGCGCTGGATATCTGCGCACCGGTATCGGACACCATCACCTACCCGGCGGCCACCGTCGAGGATCTCGCTGAGACGGTGCGTGCCGTCGAAGCCGAGGGGCGCAAGGTGTTGGCGCGCAAGGTCGATATCCGTGACGACGAGGCCCTGCGCCAACTGGTGGCCGACGGGGTCGAGCAGTTCGGCCGGCTCGACATCCTGGTGGCCAATGCCGGGGTGTTGGGCTGGGGCCGGCTCTGGGAGCTGACCGACGAACAGTGGGACACGGTCATCGGGGTCAACTTGACGGGGACTTGGCGTACCCTGCGTGCGGTGGTGCCCGCGATGATCGCAGCGGGCAACGGCGGCTCGATCGTGGTGGTCAGCTCGGCCGCCGGGGTAAAGGCCACACCGGGCAACGGTCATTACTCGGCCGCCAAATACGGACTCGTCGGGCTGACCAACACGCTGGCGCTTGAGCTCGGCGAGTTCGGCATCCGCGTCAACTCCATTCACCCCTATTCGGTCGACACCCCGATGATCGAGACCGACGCGCTGATCCAGCTGCTCGCCAAGCATCCCGGCTATGCGCACAGCTTTCCGCCAATGCCATTGCAGCCCAAAGGATTTATGACCCCCGAAGAGGTCTCCGATGTGGTCGTGTGGCTGGCCGGTGACGGGTCGGCGACGTTGTCGGGCGCGCAGATACCCGTCGACAAGGGCGTGTTGAAGTACTGACCGCGCCGACTGTATTGCGGGCCGGCCACCGGCCTGCCGTCGCCATCGTGTATGAAGCTTCACGTGACCGGAAGCGCAAACGGGGTAGTGATCGTGGGCGGTGGCCTTGCTGCGGTCCGCACCGCCGAGCAACTGCGCCGGGCCAACTACACGGGTCCCATCACCATCGTCAGCGACGAGGTTCATCTGCCCTACGATCGGCCTCCGCTGTCCAAGGAGGTGTTGCGCAGCGAAGTCGACGACGTGACCCTCAAGCCGCGCGAGTTCTACGACGAGTACCGCATCACCCTGCGGCTGGGTTCGGCCGCCACCGGCCTGGACACCACCGAACAGACGGTGACCCTCGACGACGGGACCGTGCTCGGTTATGACCAGCTTGTCATCGCGACCGGCCTGGTGCCGCGGCGCATCCCGTCGTTTCCGGACCTGGTCGGCATCCGGGTGCTGAGGTCTTACGACGAGAGCATCGCGCTGCGTCGGCACGCCCTGCGAGCCCGACACGCCGTGGTGGTCGGGGCCGGCTTCATCGGCTGCGAAGTGGCCGCCAGCCTGCGCGGCCTGGGGGTAGGCGTGGTGCTGGTGGAGCCGCAGCCGGCCCCGCTGGCCGGGGCGCTCGGCGCGCAGATCGGTGAATTGGTGGCGCGACTGCACCGGTCCGAGGGCGTCGAGGTGCGGACCGAGGTCGCGGTGGCCGAGGTGCGCGGTGCCGGCCACGTCGATTCCGTGGTGCTCACCGACGGCGCCGAGCTGACAGCCGACCTGGTGGTGGTCGGCGTCGGGTCGCGGCCGGCCACGGAGTGGCTGAACGGCAGCGGAATCAAGGTCGACGACGGTGTGATCTGCGACGAGGCGGGACACACCAGCGCGCCCAACGTGTGGGCGCTGGGCGACGTCGCCTCCTGGCGCAATCCGATGGGACACCAAGTGCGCGTGGAGCATTGGAGCAACGTCGCCGAACAGGCCAGGGTCGTCGTGCCCGCGATGCTCGGCCAGCAGGCGCCGTCGCACGTGGTCGTCCCCTACTTTTGGAGCGACCAGTACGACATCAAAATCCAGTGTCTCGGCGAGCCGCAGGCCACCGACATCGTGCACCTGGTCGAAGACGACGGCCGCAGGTTCCTGGCCTACTACGAGCGCGACGGCGTCGTGGCCGGGGTCGTCGGCGGCGGCATGGCCGGCAAGGTCATGAAGACGCGCGCCAAAATCGCTGCCGCCGCACCGATCTCGGAAGTGCTGGGTTAAAACTCACCCAAGTAGAAACGACCGCCCTGGTCATCGAGGCACTCGGCGCTGATCCCGTAGGGTTGCCGCGCCGGCTCCTGCGGCACGGTGCCGCCAGCCTCACGCACCCGCGCGACCGCGGCGTCGATGTCGGCCACCGTCCACATCGGCACCGTTGTCGGACGCGCGGCGCCGCCCGCCACGCCGGCCATCGGATGCACCGGGGTGATTTGCCAGCCGTCGTCGACGCGACCGGGCTCGAACACCCATCCCAGCACTCGGCCGTAGAAGTCGCGGAATACCGCGGAATCCGGCACTTCGTATGTGACATAGGACAATTCACCAGGCCCAGAGCCGTTCAGCTCCGGTCGCTTCTGGCTGTCAGCCGGCTGGTAGACCGCGAATGCGACCCCGTGCGGGTCGGTGGCGTCCAGCACCATCCCGTACTCGAACTCGCGCGGCTCACCCGGCACACCGCCCGCCGCGGCGATCGCTTCCCGAGCGGCGTTCACGTCGGCCACCGCATAGCAGCAGAACAGCGTGGGAGGCCCGTCGACGGCGAAAATGCCCGTCGGCATGTCGGTGTTGGTGACGTGGTGTGTCGCCGGGTCGTAGGTCCAGCCCAGGACGTGGCCGTAGAACGCGGCCGCGCGGTCGGCGTCGGGACTCCACACCGACACATATCCGATGTCGCCGTGCTGGATGGTGGCGACCGTACCGCTCACCGGGCCGCTGAGTATCCACCGGTGACCGAACGGATCGACGATGGTCGCGTTGCGCGCACCGTAGTTCTCGTAGACCTCACGCTCGACGGTGGCTCCGCGTTGCCGCGCTCGCTGCAGCGCCGCATCGGTGTCGGCAACATGCACCATGAGACTGACCGAAACCGCGCCCCGCTCAGGAGCTGTCAACCCAAGCTCGGGATACTCGTCGGCCAGATAGAGCACCCCGCCCGCAATGGCGAGTTCGGCGTGCCCAATTCGGCCGTCGTCCATCACAATCGGCTCACCGACCACCGTGCCCTCGAAGGCGTCGGTATACCAGGCGATCGCGGCGCGGGCGTCGGGCACGCACAGATAGGGGATCGCCGCGGCGCGCGGCACAGCGGGAACCGCTTGCGCAGACGGCTCAGCCAGTTCGGAAATCGCTGCAGCTGTACCACTCATGACGACTCCTTTTGTTGCGCCGGGCAAGGACAGCGCCGATTCGAGGCGAGCGCGCAGCCGCGCGGCGAACACCGGATCCGGCTGCACCGGAAGGTCATCGGCGCGCAGCACGTACAGTGGGTCATTTGGCCGACTCATGGCGTGCCTCCTTCCGGGTAGTGCTGTCTGAAGGCCCGGCGAGCACGGACCAGAAGGGCTTCGGTGGCATGGACGGTGCGCCCGATCAGCTCGGCGCATTCGGGCACCGAGCAGTCGTCCATGTAGCGCAGCACCAGCACCATGCGGTGCGACTCGGACAGCCGGGCCAAGACGCTTTCGGCGACCAGGCGATCGAGTTCGGCGTCCCAGTCGTCGTCGGCCGCGTCGACTGGTTCGCGAAGTTCGGCGAGCGGGACGGCGAACCGGTCGCGCCGGCGGCGGTAGTGGTCGGCGAGCTTATGGCGGGCCACCCCCAGCAGCCAGGGCATCCCGATCGGCGGCGGGTTGTCGTTACGGGCGGCGTCCATGGCCGCCAAAAACGTTTCCGACGTCAGGTCCTCGGCGGTTCCGCGATCGCCGCATCGCCGGACGAAATACCCGTAGACGACCGGCAGCGCCCGGTCGTAAAGCGCCAACAGCGCACGCGCAGCATCGCTGCGGTCCGGTTGGGCGCTCACATCCTTATCGTCGCGGCGGCGCGGTGAACTCCGACGCCTTTGCGGCGAAGATTTGCCGCCCACCTCATTCCCAGATCACTGGCGGGCCGTGCGGCGCGCATTCGGCCAGGATCCGGTCGTCGCCGCCCGGCCAGCTGCGAACTCGCAGCAAGAAGGCGTGCGCGGCGCCGGGGGTGCGGCGTTGCGGCTCGAGCATGAGGTGGGCAAACGGAGCGGGGGTTCTCGCGTGGGCCGCGACGGCGTCGATACCGGCACGGGCCGCGGCCTGTTCGTCAGCGGAAAGGTATTGCCAGGTAATCGAATGCCACAACACGGTTAGCGCGCCGTCGGCGACAGTCAGCCCGGCGACCGCCTCGGCTGCGGTGCTGCGCTGCAGCCGCGCCGGCACGTGCCGGGCGACGCTGATCGCCCCACGCAGCCGGTCCATGCGGACGGTCATGTCGGGCCAGACGTAACTCAACAACGTGAGTTCGCCCTCGGAGTTGGTGGCGTCGATCGGCGCGATGTCATAGCCGTGCCGCTCAACGATTCGCACATCGTTGGTGGGGGGCAGCCTGCCGCGCCAGGCGTCGTCGATGCTCACCGGCGAGTCGGTGGGGCCCCACTGGCCGCCGGGATAGCGGTAGCGGTAGTGATCGGCGCGCAGGTTCAGCCCGGCGCTGGATCCGATTTCGAAAAGCCTTACCGGAAGCCGGAATTGACGTGTAAGGATCAACAGGGCGCCGATGAGTGCAGCCGATCTGCCCACCTCGTTGGTCTGCGGCGGTTGGTCGAGGGCAGCGCGCAGCGCGTCGGTATGGTCGGCCGCGACTTGTGCAATGACAGGCCAGGCCGCCGGGCCGTCCCAGCTGCCACCGGTGCTCGGGTACCAGCGGCGCAACGCCGGTGCACGGCCATCCAGTACCAGCCGGTGCAGTCCGCCGAGCAGTCGCAGCGGCACCGCGAACCGACCCGGGTCGTTTTCGTGACCGGACAACACCGCCGCGAAGACGCCGCCGGCTTGGACGTCGGCGGCCACACGGTCGAGCAGTTCGGCATACATCGGCGAACCGAACGCCGCGCAGGCCCGAGCCTGCGACCGCAGGGAGCGCAGCAGGCGCTCGGTGCCGCTCACCGCTTCAGCCGGTCCAATCCGTCGCGGACGGCGTCGAACGCGTCGCCGAGCGCCTGGGGCAGCGAGACCGATTCGTCGTCGAGCCAGTGCTCGTAGGCGCTCAACGCCACGCCGAGCAGCATCCAGGCGACGGTCTGCGGCAACAAATCGGTGGTCCGGCTGCCCGTTCGCCGGGCCACAAACGCGGCGATCACCTCCCGCCACCCGGCATACATCGTCATCGAGTAGGCCTGTAATTCGGCGGTCTGCAAGATCACCCGCATGCGCTGCCGGTGCCGGCGGGTCTCCGACTCGTCGAACGTGTTGAACGCCAACAGCGCCGCACGCAGGGCCTCGCCCAGCGGCACATCCGGGCCAACCTGGTCGAGCAGCTCGCGCAGGTGCCGCAGGTGTGCGTCGAAGTCCCCCCACGGGATGGCATTCTTGGACGGGTAATAACGAAAGAGCGTGCGGCGGGCGATCCCGGCGGCGTGCGCGACGTCGTCGACGCTGACGTTCTCGAATCCCCGGGCGGCGAACAGCTGCAGCGCGACGTCGGTGATGTGATGCGGTGTCGTCGAGCGGCGCCGGCCCACCCGGGACTCAGGCAGCATATACCCCGCCCTTCCATTACGGCACTCGATGCCATATTCTGTCTATGATTGTGGCCAGTTCGACCCCGACTTGTCGAGTCTGCAAGAAAGGCGGCTTCATGGAACACGAAACCGACACCGACACCGAGCTCGTCACCGAAACCCTGGTGGAAGAGGTGTCCATCGACGGCATGTGCGGGGTCTACTGACCGTGGCCGTTCCCGCGCCGGCTGAGGCGCGATTCGACCCCGAGCTGGGCTGGCGACTGCATCCGCAGGTGGCGGTGCGACCGGAGCCATTCGGCGCGCTGCTGTACCACTTCGGCACCCGAAAGCTGTCGTTTCTCAAAAACCGGACGATCCTCGCGGTGGTGCAATCGCTGGATCACCATCCAGATGCCCGATCAGCCTGTCGCGCAGCAGGACTCGACGACACCCAACTCGCGCCGTACCTGAAGGCCCTCGGCGTGCTCGCCGCGTCGAACATGGTCGTGCCACGGGAGGGCCCATGACAGCGGCTGTCCCTGGCCTCGTCGAGCAGTTCGAGCGCGGGCTAGCCGCGCCGATCTGCCTGACCTGGGAACTGACCTACGCCTGCAACCTGGCGTGCGTGCACTGTCTGTCGTCCTCGGGCAAACGCGACCCGCGAGAGCTTTCCACACGGCAATGCAAGGACATCATCGATGAGCTGGAACGCATGCAGGTGTTCTATGTCAATATCGGTGGTGGCGAACCGACTGTGCGACGGGATTTTTGGGATCTACTTGACTACGCCACCGCACACCACGTAGGCGTGAAATTCTCCACCAACGGGGTTCGGATCACTCCGGAAGTGGCCGCGCGGCTCGCCGCCAGCGATTATGTCGACGTCCAGATTTCACTCGACGGCGCCACCGCTGAAGTCAACGACGCCATCCGCGGACCAGGATCGTACGCCATGGCGGTGCGCGCACTGGAAAACCTGGCGGCCGCCGGCTTTTCCGACGCCAAAATTTCTGTGGTGGCGACCCGTCATAACATCGACCAATTGGACGAATTCGCCACGCTTGCAACCCGTTACGGTGCGACACTGCGAATTACCCGCCTGCGGCCCTCGGGCCGCGGGGCAGATGTCTGGGACGAGCTACATCCGACGCCCGAGCAACAAATCCTGCTTTACAACTGGCTGGTCGCCAAGGGCGAACAGGTGTTGACGGGTGATTCGTTCTTTCATCTCTCCGGACTGGGCACACCCGGTGCGCTGGCCGGCTTGAACATGTGCGGA
The DNA here is from genome assembly GCF_016592155.1 of Mycobacterium heckeshornense. Lineage (NCBI taxonomy): Bacteria > Bacillati > Actinomycetota > Actinomycetes > Mycobacteriales > Mycobacteriaceae > Mycobacterium > Mycobacterium heckeshornense. Next base: position 4,111,816 of record NZ_AP024237.1, on the reverse strand, counting down.
GCCGGCCGGGTGGTGTGCCTGATCGACCCGGTGGGCGACGTGTACGCGTGCCCGTTCGCCATTCATGAGCGCTTCCTCGCCGGAAATGTGCTGCGCGACGGTGGCTTTGACAATATCTGGAAGAATGCTCCGCTGTTTCACCAGCTGCGCGAGCCGCAGTCGGCGGGCGCGTGCGCTAGTTGCGGCCACTACGACAGCTGCCGCGGCGGGTGCATGGCGGCGAAGTTCTTCACCGGCTTGCCGATCGACGGCCCCGATCCGGAGTGCGTGCAAGGCCACGGGGTTTCGGCGCTGGCCAATGGACGCGTCAAACCGAGACCGGCCGGCGACCACTCTCACGGGCGGCGAACCACGGTGCCGCTGACCTTGTCCACCCGTCCACCCAAACGCCTTTGCAGCGAGAGCCCGCTGTAGACCATGGCCCGCGATCTTTGGTTTGAGACGGTCGCGATCGCCCAGCGGCGAGCCAAGCGTCGGCTTCCCAAGTCGGTCTATTCCTCGCTGGTTGCCGCCAGCGAAAAGGGTGTGACCGTGTCCGACAACGTCGAGGCGTTCAGCGAACTCGGCTTCGCACCGCATGTGGTAGGTGCTATCGACAAGCGGGATCTTTCCACAACGGTTATGGGGCAACAAATTTCGCTGCCCGTGATCATCTCGCCCACGGGTGTCCAAGCGGTCCATCCGGACGGCGAAGTCGCGGTGGCGCGTGCCGCGGCGGCGCGCGGCACGGCGATGGGCTTGTCGTCGTTCGCCAGCAAACCGATCGAGGAAGTCGTCGCCGTTAATGACAAGGTGTTCTTCCAGATCTACTGGCTCGGTAGTCGTGATTCGATCGCCGAGCGGGTTGAACGGGCCCGCCAAGCCGGGGCGGTGGGCCTGATCGTCACCACCGATTGGACGTTTTCCCACGGACGCGATTGGGGTAGCCCCAAGATTCCGGAAGCGATGAACCTGCGCACCATGCTGCGGTTGTCCCCGGAAGCGATCACCCGCCCGGGCTGGCTGTGGCAGTATGCCCGGACCCTGCGCCCGCCGAACTTGCGGGTTCCCAACCAGGGCAAGCCGGGCGAGCCCGGCCCGCCCTTCTTCGCCGCTTACGGTGAATGGATGGCGACACCCCCGCCCAGTTGGGCCGACATTGCGTGGCTGCGCGAAATGTGGGGCGGTCCGTTCATGCTCAAAGGCATTGTGCGGGTCGACGACGCGAAAAGAGCTGTGGATGCGGGAGTTTCGGCGATCTCAGTGTCCAACCACGGCGGCAACAACCTGGACGGTACGCCGGCCACCATCCGTGCGCTGCCCGCCGTAGCCGATGCGGTCGGCGACCAGGTCGAGGTTTTGCTGGACGGCGGCATCCGGCGTGGCGGCGATGTGGTCAAGGCGCTGGCATTGGGTGCGCGGGCAGTGATGATCGGCCGGGCCTACCTGTGGGGGCTGGCCGCGGCCGGCCAGCGTGGCGTGGAAAACGTTCTCGACATCCTGCGGTCGGGGATCGACTGCGCGTTGATGGGCCTTGGCCATGCCTCGGTGCACGACCTTGGCCCCGACGACGTCGTGATACCCCCTGGCTTTACCCGTCCGCTCGGCGTGCCCGCCGCCCGGACGGGGTAGGCGTTTCGCAGTGGTGCCGAGAACCCTGATACTGACGTGGCAGCCGTGGCTGAGGTGACCGGGTCGGGCGCTCTCAGGAAGCAGCGCCAAAAAAAAATCGTCCAGAGAACCAACAACCGCTGCACCACAGGTGAATTCGTCCTACCATCGGCAAGTGGCTGTCTTGGCCGAACTTGGGGGCTCGACGTCGAGCCAGCTACAAAACATGTCGCCAGCAGTACTTATCCCGGTGGGGTCCACTGAGCAGCATGGGCCGCACCTCCCGCTGGACACCGACACGCGCATCGCCACCGCGGTCGCAGGCGCGGTGGCGGCGCGCCTCGGCGCACACCGCTCGGAGGATGTGGGGCGCTGGCTGGTGGCGCCGGCCATCGCCTACGGCGACAGCGGCGAGCACCAGAGCTTCGCCGGAACGATCTCTATCGGCACGCACGCGCTGACAACGTTGCTGGTGGAGTACGGCAGGTCGGCAAGTTGCTGGGCCGGTCGGCTCGCCTTTGTCAACGGCCACGGCGGCAATGTCACCGCGCTGCGACAGGCAGTCACGTTGCTGCGCGCCGAAGGGCGCGACGTCGGATGGTGTGCGTGCGCCGCACAAGACGGCGACGCTCACGCGGGCCACACCGAAACCTCGGTGCTGCTACATCTTTCGCCGTTCGACGTGCTGACAGATCAGTGGTGCGCGGGCAATGGCACACCGTTGAGCGAGCTGCTGCCGTCGATGCGCCGGGGCGGGATGGCCGCGGTGTCTGAAGTCGGGGTGCTCGGCGACCCCACCACGGCGACCGCCGAGGAAGGCGAGCGGATCTTTGCTGAAATGGTCGATAGCTGCGTGCAGCGCGTGGCACGGTGGGTTCCAGGCATCGACGGGATGCTGCGATGACCCCTAGCCGGCTGCCGGACGGTTTCGCTGTGCAAGTCGACCGCCGCGTGCGGGTGCTCGGCGAGGGGTCGGCTCTGCTCGGTGGGTCTCCGACCCGGCTGCTGCGGTTGGCGCCGGCGGCCCGCGAGATGCTCGACGGTGGACGCCTGAAGGTCCATGACGCGGTCAGCGCGGAACTGGCTCGCACTCTATTGGATGCGACTGTTGCTCATCCCCGGCCGGCGGGCGGCCCGTCCCACCGTGACGTCACTGTGGTAATCCCAGTGCGGGACAACTCTTCTGGTTTGCAGCGGTTGTTGACATCGTTGCGTGGGCTGCGCATCGTCGTCGTTGACGACGGCTCGGTTGTCCCGGTCGAGCGGGACGACTTTGCGGGGACGCACTGCGACATCGAGGTGCTGCGCCACGTTCGCAGCAGGGGGCCGGCGGCTGCTCGCAACACCGGCCTTGCCGCTTGCTCCACCGATTTTGTGGCGTTCTTGGATTCTGACGTGGTGCCACGCCGCGGTTGGTTGGAAGCTCTACTCGGCCATTTTTGCGACCCCGCGGTCGCGCTGGTTGCCCCGCGCATCGTCGGTTTGCCGCAAAGTGACCATCTGCTTGCGCGTTACGAGGCGGTGCGCTCCTCGCTGGACTTGGGTCAGCGTGAGGCCCCGGTCGTACCCTACGGGCCGGTGTCGTATGTTCCAAGTGCAGCGATCATCTGCCGCACCAAGGCATTGCGTGACGTCGGCGGATTCGACGAGACGCTGCGGGCGGGCGAGGATGTCGACCTGTGTTGGCGGCTGGTGGAAGCCGGCGCCAGGCTGCGCTACGAACCCATTGCGTTGGTGGCGCATGACCACCGCACCGAACTGCGCGATTGGCTTGCGCGCAAAGCGTTTTACGGCAGCTCGGCGGCCCCACTGTCGGCACGTCACCCCGACAAGACAGCACCGCTCGTGATCTCGGGCTCGGCGCTGGCAATGTGGATCCTGATGTCGATCGGATCGGCAATCGGCTACCTGGCGTCGCTGGCCGTCGCCGGTTTGACCGGCCGGCGAATCGCCCGCAAGATGCAGGGCCCCGAAACTCAGCTGCGGGACGTCGTGGCCGTCCTGGCACGCGGCTTGTGGTCAGCCGCACTGCAATTGGCGTCGGCGATTTGTCGACATTACTGGCCTGTCGCATTGGCCGCTGCCATCGTGTCCCGGCATTGCCGACGCGCGGTGATCATCGCCGCGATCGTCGACGGCGTCGTGGATTGGGTCAATCACAGGGCTGACACCGACGACGAAACCAGGCCCATCGGACTGCTGCCCTACCTGATGCTTAAACGCCTTGATGACCTGGTCTACGGCCTCGGCGTGTGGGGCGGGGTAGTGCGAGAGCGCAACCTCGGACCGCTCAAGCCGCAAATCCGGACCTGACAGTCCCGTTGACCACAGCGGGGCCGCGTAGCGATGTGCTGATCATCGGTGCGGGAAGCGCTGGATCCGTAGTGGCGGAACGGCTTTCCTCCGATCCACGCTGTGTGGTGACGGTGTTGGAGGCCGGCCTGGGGCTCGCTGATCCAGAATTACTGGCTCAGACCGCGAACGGGTTGCAGCTGCCGATCGGTGCCGCAAGCCCCTTGGTCCAGCGCTACGATGCGCAACTCACCGAGCAGCCAGCTCGCCGGATGCCGATCGTGCGCGGGGCAACCGTCGGTGGTTCGGGCGCGGTCAACGGTGGCTACTTCTGCCGCGGCTTGCCACGCGACTTCGACAGGATCGAGGCACCGGGATGGGCATGGACCGACGTCCTGGACCACTTTCGCGCGATCGAAACGGACCTGGATTTCGACGGCCCGGCACACGGCCGCGACGGCCCAATCCCGGTGCAACGTACGCGCGAAATGGTCGGTGCCACAAAAGCGTTCGTTGACGCAGCGCAGGGAGCCGGTTTTGCGTGGATCGCCGATCTCAACGACGTCGGCGGGGGGTATGGCATGCCGGCAGGCGTGGGTGCTGTCCCGCTGAACATTGTCAATGGCGTGCGCACCGGGTCAGGTGCGGGCTATCTGCTGCCCGCGCTGTGTCGGCCTAACCTGACTCTGCTGGCCCGGACGCGGGCGCTGCGGCTGCGATTTTCCGGAACCCGTGTCTTCGGTGTCGACGCGATCGGGCCGGACGGGCCTGTCACCGCGCTAGCTGACCGAATCGTTTTGTGTGCCGGGGCAATTGAATCAGCTCACCTCTTGATGCTGTCGGGTGTCGGCGACGAAGCGATGTTGCGGGCGGCCGGTGTGGATGTGGTGATGCCGTTGCCCGTGGGGATGCGTTGCAGTGACCACCCGGAATGGGTGCTGCCGACCAACTGGGCGGTGGTTCCGCGTCGTCCGGTGCTCGAAGTGATATTGAGCACCGCCGACGACATCGAGATCCGGCCATACACCGGCGGTTTCGTCGCAATGGTGGGTGACGGCAGCCCGGGCCACCCGGATTGGCCGCACATCGGGGTTGCCCTCATGCAACCCCGCGCGCGGGGCCGCGTCACGCTGGTCTCCCGCGATCCGCTGGTGCCGCCGCGTATCGAGCTGCGCTACGACAGCGAGCCCGACGACGTCGCGACCTTGCGCCGTGGCAGCGAGCTGGCGCGTGAATTGGCGGGCGCCGTCGCCGAGGTCGGGACACCGTCGTGGTCAACGTCGCAACATTTGTGCGGCACTGCGCCCATGGGGACCGAACACGACCCCGTCGCCGTGGTCGACCATCGCTGCCGGGTGCGTGGCATCGAAGGCTTGTGGGTGGTGGACGGCTCAATCCTGCCGGTCATCACCAGCCGGGGTCCGCACGCCACCATCGTGATGCTGGCCCACCGGGCCGCCGAGTTCATCGAATGACGTGCCCACCGGCCGGGCGGTGAGGCGACGCACCCAGCGCAATTGTTGTCCGTTACGTCCCGGTGCCCACAGGCCGATGAGTACCGCAGCTACCGCGATAATCACCGCCAGAACCAGAAACGACGATTCCATCGCCTCGAGAAAGGCACTGCGGCTGAGCTCGGCGAGCTGCAGACCTTGGGCGCCAAGATTTCTGGCGACTTCAAGGGCCTGAGCCAGCGAATGGGAGGCAGGTCCGCGGAGTGGTTGCGGAAACGCGGCAAGGTGCGACGCGACCAGATGGCCGTACCTGGCCGCCAGGATCGATCCCGCCAACGCGATCCCCAGCGCCGCACCCACTTCTCGGGTGGTGTCGTTGACCGCCGACGCCACGCCCTGCTTCTCGTCAGGTACGGCCGCCATGATGGCCGAGGTGGTCGGCGCAGTGCAGAAGCCGATCCCGCTGCTTATCACCAGCAGCGGCCAAACCATGTCCCAATACGGCGAGTCGACTTCGAGCACACGCGTCCACAGAAAGCCGGCCGATATGAGTAGCAAGCCGGTGACCACCACCAGTCGCAGCCCAAGCCGAGGCACATACCATTGGGAAAGCACAGAAAACGTCAGCATCGGAAGCATCAATGGGCTGAATGCCAAGGCGGTCTTGATCGGGCTGTAACCCATCACCAACTGGACGTATTGCATCATCGCGTAGAAGAAACCGAACATCGCCATGAAAAAGACCGTGATGGTCGCGGCGCCGGTGGCGAAATCCGGTTTGCCGAACAACCGAACGTCCAGCAGCGGGTGCCGACGTCGCACCTCGACGAATCCGAAGGCTGCCGCCAGCACGACACCGGCACCAAGCGAACCGCAGATCAGCGGGTCAGTCCAGCCACGCGCGGGCGCTTGAATCACACCGAAGACGAAAACCGCGACGGCAAACCCGATCAATGCCGCACCCGGCCAGTCCAGCGGAGTGGCTTGGGCGTCGCGCGAGGAGGACACCGTGCATGCGAGCACGAAGATCAGCGCCGCGCCAGCCGCGAAAGCCCAGAAGATCGACTGCCACGGCCAGAAATACAGCAGTCCTCCGGATCCGAGCATGCCGATGACCGCGCCGCAGCCGGCGACGCCTGCCCAGATGCCCACCGCCTTCATCCGTTCGTCATTGCGGTGCGCGGCGGTCAACAGCGACAGCGTGGCGGGCATGATGAACGCGGCCCCAGCGCCGGCTACCGCGCGGGCCACGATGATCGGCAGCGGGCTGGCGAATACCGTGGGCACCACTGACGCAATCGCGAAAATCGCCAGGCCCGCCAACAAGGCTCCGCGCCGCCCGTAGCGGTCGCCGATGGCTCCGGCGGGCAACAGAAGACACGCCAACGTCACGGTGTAGCCGTCGACGATCCAGGTCAGCTGCGACTGGGCAGCCGAAGTCGCCACCGCGATATCACCGAGTGCCGTGTTCAGCGCGACCATCGACGCGATCACCAAGGAGACGCCCAGGCAGGCCACAACCATCGTCCAGATTCGTGCGCGGCCGGACCCACCAAGTGGCACCGCACCCGCATGTTGGTCGGGCCGAATGAGAAGATCGACCATAACGGTTGCGTCTCCTTTCGGCGGGCAAGCACTTTCGAGACTAACAGTCTCGTAGATAGACGGGTAGTCTTCTTCTGGACGGGAGGTGGCACACATCACCGGTGGCAGTACCGATCCTCGACCAGCGCGTTCGCGCGCGCGGCTGCTGGAAGCCGCGACCGCGCTGCTGCGCTCCGGAGGCCCCAGCGCGGTGACCATCGATGCGGTCACCCGCGGCGCCAACGTAGCCCGGGCGACTTTGTACCGCCACTTTCCGAGCGCAAATGATTTGCTCGCAGCGGCGTTCAACAGTCTGCTACCGCCGGCGCCGATGCCGCCGGCACAAGGCTCGCTACGCGAGCGGCTCATCGCGTTGGTGCTGGCCGAGGCCGAATTGATCGCAGAGGCACCCGGCATGCTGACCGCGATGTCATGGATGGCGCTGGGCGGAGACCTCCAACAGCTGCCGGAACCCCGCCACACCGACAGCCCCGCGCTCAGCACGCTGCGCGAGCGGATCGCCCAGCAGTACGCGGCGCCGTTCGACGCCATTTTCGACAGCCCGGAGGCCGCCGAGCTGGGCGAGATCGACCGCTCGCGGGCGATCGCGCTGCTGATCGGCCCGCTGGTGCTGGGCCGGTTATCCACCTTGCCTGATTTCGACTACCGCGAGTGTGCCCGCGCCGCGGTGGACGGATTCCTGCACGTGCAGCGCAAGCAAAGCAAGAGCATCACCGCAACTCGTAGCGGATCGGCAGGTGCTTCAACCCGCCGACAAACACCGTCGCAATGAGTTCCGGCTCGCCATTCAGTTCAATCGATTTCAGCCGCGGCAGCAGTTCGGTAAAGAAGCTATTTACCTCCATGCGGGCCAGCGCGGCGCCCAGACAGAAGTGCACGCCGTATCCAAAAGCCAAGTGCTTGTTGGGATCACGACCAACGTCGAAGCGGAACGGGTCGTCGAACACCTCCTCGTCGCGGTTGCCGGACACGTAGGACAAATACACCGACTCACCTTTGGCGATCGGCACTTCGCGGACGACGGTGTCCTCGGTCGCGGTGCGCATGAATTCCTTGACCGGCGTGACCCAGCGGATCATCTCCTCGGTGGCCAGCGGCATCAGGTCCAGGTTGTCGGTGAGTCGCTGTCGTTGGTCGGGGTTTTCGATCAGCGCCTGCAGGCCGCCGGCAATGGTCGCGCTGGTGGTGTCGTGACCCGCGGTGGCGATGATCACGTAGTACGACGCGGTCTCGACGTCCGACAGCGGTTCGCCATCCACGCGGGCGTTGGCAATCGCCGACGCCAGATCCTCGGTTGGGTGCTCGCGCCGAGTCGCGGTAAGAGCGTTGAAATAGCCGAAGAAGTCGAGCAATACCTGGAGCTGTTCTTCGGGGGTGTTGCCGCGCTTGAACTCGGCGTCATCGCCGCCGAACAGCTCCTGGGTGAGCTTGAGCATCCGCGGGAAATCCGATTCCGGCAGGCCCAGCAGCGACATGATGACGTACAGCGGGTAGTTCACGGCAACCTCTTGCACGAAGTCGCATTCGCCGCCGGCGGCCATCATCTTGTCGACGTAGATCTTGGCCAGCTCGTCGACGCGGACCTTCAGCGCGCGCATCGCCTTGGGCCGAAACCAGTCTGCGCCGATCGCCCGGACCACGCGGTGCTGCGGGTCGTCCATATGGATCAGCGTGCGCAGTCCCATCCCCGCTTCCAGCTGGGCCCGGGCGATGTCGTCGTTTTGTGCCGTCTGTAGCAGCGGTCGCGGTTCGTTGATCCACAAGTTGTTGTCCCGCTCGATTTCCATGATGTCGGCGTGTTTGGTGATCGCCCAGAACGGTCGGTAGGGCGGACAGTCCACCAGCGACACCGGTGCGTGGGCGCGCAGATGGCTCAGCGCCGCGTGCAGGCGTGGTTCGTCGGTGTAGGCGGTCGGGTCGGCAAATACTTTCGCCGCTTCGTCAATGATTGGGACGCTCATCTGACTCCTCGGGTGGCCGGGCCATCGTGGCCAGCACCAGTGTCGGTGATCGGCGGCCAAGCGGGAAGCGATTTGCGTCGATCCGCCAGCTCGGCCTTGTCTTAGGCTCGGGTCGTGGTGATCGCACTGCCGCTACGGCCACGCGCGGGCGCCGCCGCGTTCTTGGCGATGGCGCTGTTGGTTACCGCGTGCGGTCACGGCGGCGTCCTGCTGCGGCAAAAATCGCCTCCGGATCGCGCCGGCTCCGCAGACGCCGGGGTGGTGCGCACCGCGACGGGCCTGGTGCGCGGTCAGGTGGCCGCGGATTACCGGCTGTTCCAAGGCATTCCATATGCGGCACCTCCCGTTGGGCCGTTGCGCTGGCAGCCGCCGAGACCTCCGGCGCCATGGCGCGGAATGCGGGATGCCAGTAAGCCGGGCCCGCAGTGTATGCAGGAAAGCCGTGGCCGCAAGCCGACGAGCGAGGACTGCCTGACGCTGAACGTGTGGACTCCACCGCTCGGCGCGACGGCCGAAAAGCACCCGGTGATGGTGTGGATTCACGGTGGCGGCTTCGTCAACGGCAGCGGTGACCTGTACAACTCGCGATGGTTGGTCGCGCAGGGCCATATCGTCGTGGTCACCATCAACTACCGCCTGGGCGCGCTCGGCTTTCTGGCCCATCCCTCGCTGGGCGCCGGCAATCGTGTCGGCAACTACGGCCTGGCCGACCAGCAGGCCGCGCTGCGCTGGGTTCGAGACAACATCGCCAGCTTCGGCGGGGATCCGACCCGAGTGACCATCGCCGGCGAATCGGCGGGTGCCATGTCGGTGTGCGACCATCTGGTGGCACCCGGTTCGGCAGGGCTGTTTCGGGCGGCCATCGTGCAGAGCGGTCCGTGCCAGGCGCAGGCCGACCTGGTAAGTGCACAGCGCACCAGCCTCGACTACGCGGCCTCGATGGGATGCGCCGACCCCGCAACCGCCGCACAGTGCTTGCGGGCGTTGCCGGCCGCGAAGCTGGCCCGGCCGCCGTGGTATTCGCGCATCGGCGATTCGGACTCGCTGTCCGGCCCGGTGACCGGGACGGCGACGCTGCCGGTCGACCCTGTCGCAGCGTTCGCCGCCGGCCACGCGGCGAAGGTTCCGGTGCTGATCGGCACCAACCAGGACGAATTCACCATGTTCACCGCACTGCGTTACCTGCGGCTGGGCCGGACCATGACGGCCGCGGAGTATCCGCGCGTGCTGGCCGATATCTTCGGTCCCGACGGTCGGGCGGTGGGGGCCCATTATCCGCCGGACCGCTACGGCGGCGACGTGTCGCTCGGCTACGCCGCCGCAGTTACCGACGGCGTATTCGCCTGTGTCGCCGACCGCATCGGTGAAGCGCTGCGCCGGGGAGCACCCGTGTATGCCTACGAGTTCGACGACCGCGGCGCTCCTGCGCCCGAGCCGTTGCGCCGCGCGCCATTCCCGCTGGGCGCCAGCCACTCCCTGGAGTTGCGCTACCTGTTCGCCGTCGGTGGGGCTCCTCCGCTCAGCCCGGCGCAGCGCGCGCTGTCCAGCCAGATGGTGAGCTACTGGAGTCGGTTCGTCACCACCGGCGCACCGAAAGCGGCCGGCCAACCGGCCTGGCCCGCGTTGGGTGGCGATCCGGTCCACAGCCCCCGGATGTCCCTGCGGCCCGAGGGCAGCAGGGTGACGACCAACTTTGCCGAATCCCACCAATGCCGGTTCTGGTCGAGCTTGAAAGGAAAGCGCTAAAGCGCCGACGGCGGTCCGTGGTCGACGCGCATGGCGACCCGCAACGGCCGGCCCGCGTCGTCTCGAGCCTGTCACCGGATTTGGCCGCTACCATGATTTGGGGCATACTGTTCAGGTTGCCTTGCGCCGGGTTCGCGCCTGGCCGGGCATCCGACCGGCGCCCAAACGGGCGCGTCCGGTCCCATCCTCGGAGCGCGACGAATTTCGAACGTGAAATCAGCGCGCCGAGGCTGCGTGTCGGCGACACACCCGATCGCGGGGACCGGTGGACCAGGACAGGTAAACAGCGGCGCAGGCATCCGGCGCGACGCTGGATCGACCCAGGTCGATCGGCGCGGCGGGCACACCGGGTCCGGACATGGGAACAGCGAGGTAGCACAAGCGTGGCGGGACAGAAGATCCGCATCAGGCTCAAGGCCTACGACCACGAGGCCATCGATGCCTCTGCGCGCAAGATCGTCGAGACGGTGGTGCGGACAGGTGCCAGCGTGGTGGGTCCGGTGCCGCTGCCGACCGAGAAGAATGTCTACTGCGTCATTCGCTCGCCGCACAAATACAAGGACTCGCGGGAGCACTTCGAAATGCGCACCCACAAACGGCTGATCGACATCCTCGATCCGACGCCGAAGACGGTGGATGCGTTGATGCGCATCGACCTCCCCGCCAGCGTCGACGTCAATATCCAGTAGGAGATCGGTGGACCGATGGCACGAAAAGGCATCCTGGGCACCAAGCTGGGTATGACGCAGGTGTTCGACGAGAACAACCGGGTGGTCCCGGTCACAGTGGTCAAGGCCGGACCGAACGTGGTGACCCGAATCCGCACACCCGAGCGTGACGGCTACAGCGCGATCCAGCTGGCCTACGGCGAGATCAGTCCCCGCAAGGTCAACAAGCCGTTGGCCGGTCAGTACAACGCGGCGGGTGTCAACCCGCGCCGGCACCTGGCCGAGCTGCGGCTCGACGACCCGGAAGCGGCCGCCGAGTATCAGGTCGGTCAGGAGTTGACCGCCGACATCTTCACCGACGGCAGCTACGTCGACGTGACCGGCACCTCGAAGGGCAAGGGCTTTGCCGGCACCATGAAGCGCCACGGATTCCGCGGGCAGGGTGCCAGCCACGGCGCTCAGGCCGTGCACCGACGCCCCGGTTCGATCGGGGGCTGCGCCACACCGGCCCGGGTGTTCAAGGGGACCCGGATGGCCGGGCGGATGGGTAACGATCGGGTGACGACGCAGAACCTGCTGGTGCACAAGGTTGATGCCGAAAACGGCGTGCTGCTGATCAAGGGCGCGATACCAGGACGCCGGGGCGGGCTGGTAATGGTGCGCAGCGCGATCAAAAAAGGTGAAAAGTAATGGCAGGCATCAAAATTGACGTCAAATCGCCGGCCGGTAAGACGGAAGGCTCTATCGAGTTGCCGGCCGAGTTATTCGATGTCGAAGCGAATATCCCCTTGATGCACCAGGTAGTCACCGCCCAGCGGGCGGCGGCCCGTCAAGGTACCCACTCGACGAAGACCCGCGGCGAGGTGCGCGGCGGCGGTCGAAAACCATACCGGCAGAAGGGTACCGGCCGCGCTCGCCAGGGCTCGGTTCGGGCTCCGCAGTTCACCGGCGGGGGCACCGTGCACGGCCCCAAACCTCGTGACTACAGCCAGCGCACCCCGAAGAAGATGATCGCGGCGGCGCTGCGCGGTGCGCTGTCGGATCGAGCCCGCAACGGCCGAATCCATGCTGTCACCGAACTGGTGTCGGGCCAGACCCCGTCGACCAAAAGCGCCAAGGCGTTTCTGGCCACGCTGACGGACCGCAGGCAGCTGCTGGTGGTCATCGAACGCAGTGACGAAACGAGCGCCAAGAGCGCGCGCAATCTGCCCGGCGTGCACATCCTGGCACCCGACCAGCTCAACACCTATGACGTGCTGCGGGCTGACGATGTGGTGTTTTCCGTTGCGGCACTCAACGCCTACATCGCCGCCAATACCAAAGCCGCCGAGGAGGTTTCGGCCTGATGGCGACCGTCACCGACCCCCGCGACATCATCCTGGCGCCGGTCATCTCGGAGAAGTCCTACGGGCTGATCGACGACAACGTCTACACATTTTTGGTGCACCCCGACTCCAACAAGACGCAAATCAAGATCGCTGTCGAGAAGATCTTCTCCGTCAAGGTGGCGTCGGTGAACACTGCGAACCGGCAGGGCAAACGCAAGCGCACCAGGACCGGCTACGGCAAGCGGAAGAACACCAAGCGCGCCATCGTCACGCTGGCGCCGGGCAGCAAGCCGATCGACCTGTTCGGCACACCGACATAGCCGAGGATAGATAGAAAGACTTAGCAGAGATGGGAATTCGCAAGTACAAGCCGACGTCTCCCGGCCGTCGCGGTGGCAGCGTCTCCGATTTCGCCGAGATCACCCGCTCGAAGCCGGAGAAGTCGTTGGTGCGCCCGCTGCACGGCCATGGTGGGCGCAACACGCATGGCCGGATCACCACCCGCCACAGGGGCGGTGGCCACAAGCGCGCATACCGCATTATCGACTTCCGTCGCAACGACAAGGACGGCATCAACGCGAAGGTCGCCCACATCGAGTACGACCCCAACCGCACCGCCAACATCGCGCTGCTGCACTACCTGGATGGCGAGAAGCGTTACATCATTGCTCCGCAAGGACTTTCGCAGGGCGATATGGTTGAGTCAGGGCCCAACGCAGACATCAAACCCGGTAACAATTTGCCGTTACGCAATATCCCTGCCGGTACCCTGGTCCACGCGGTGGAGCTGCGCCCAGGCGGTGGCGCCAAACTGGCGCGCTCGGCCGGGTCGAGCATTCAGCTGCTCGGCAAAGAGGGCAGCTACGCCTCGCTGCGCATGCCCAGCGGTGAGATCCGCCGCGTCGACGTCCGGTGCCGCGCCACGGTCGGTGAGGTTGGCAACGCCGAGCAGGCCAACATCAATTGGGGCAAGGCCGGCCGGATGCGATGGAAGGGCAAGCGGCCGTCGGTGCGTGGTGTGGTGATGAACCCGGTGGACCACCCGCACGGTGGTGGCGAGGGCAAGTCCTCGGGTGGCCGTCACCCGGTCAGCCCGTGGGGCAAGCCCGAGGGCCGCACCCGTCGCCGCCACAAGCTCAGCGACAAGCTCATCGTCCGACGCCGGCGCACCGGCAAGAAACACTCGCGCTAGCGCGGCGACGATACGGAGCGCGGAGTGCGATGAGGAGGAGCCGGGCAATGAGAGTTAGGAGTAGCCGATGCCACGCAGCCTGAAGAAGGGTCCGTTCGTCGACGACCATCTGCTCAAGAAGGTCGACGCGCAGAACGAGAAGAACACCAAGCAGGTCATCAAGACATGGTCGCGGCGGTCAACCATCATTCCGGACTTCGTCGGTCACACGTTCGCCGTCCACGACGGGCGCAAGCACGTGCCGGTCTTTATCACTGAGGCGATGGTGGGCCACAAGCTGGGTGAGTTCGCGCCGACGCGGACCTTCAAGGGACACATCAAAGATGACCGGAAGGCTAAGCGTCGATGACCACGGCTACCGAATTCCCGTCTGCGGTCGCGAAAGCCCGGTTCGTTCGGGTGTCGCCGAGAAAGGCGCGCCGGGTAATCGACCTCGTGCGCGGCAAGCCGGTAGCGGAAGCGCTCGACATCTTGCGGTGGGCGCCGCAGGCGGCCAGCCAGCCGGTGGCGAAAGTGATTGCCAGCGCTGCGGCCAACGCGCAGAACAACAATGGTCTCGATCCGGCCACGCTGGTGGTGGCCACCGTCTACGCCGACAACGGCCCGACCGCCAAGCGGATTCGTCCCCGCGCTCAAGGGCGCGCGTTCCGGATTCGTCGGCGCACGAGCCACATCACCGTAGTGGTCGAAAGCCGGCCGGCCAAGGACCAGCGGGCGTCCCAGTCGTCGAGGTCTCGCCGCGCCCAGGCCAGCAAGGCCGCCGCAACCAAACAGGCGCCCGCCAAGAAGGCGCCCGCCAAAGTAACGGCTGCCAAGAAGGCGCCCGCTAAGAAGACAGCTTCCGAGAAGGAGACACCCGCCGCCAAGGCGCCGGCGAAGAAGACGTCCCCGCAGTCCACCGCGAAGGGAGGCTCGCCGTAGTGGGCCAGAAGATCAATCCGCACGGCTTCCGGCTTGGCATCACGACAGACTGGAAGTCGCGCTGGTACGCCGACAAGCAGTACGCCGAATACGTCAAGGAGGACGTCGCGATTCGGCGCCTGCTGTCCAGCGGCCTGGAACGCGCGGGTATCGCCGACGTGGAGATCGAACGAACGCGTGACCGGGTCCGAGTCGACATCCACACCGCGCGGCCGGGCATCGTCATCGGACGTCGCGGCACCGAGGCCGACCGGATCCGTGCCGACCTGGAAAAGCTCACCGGCAAGCAGGTTCAGCTCAACATTCTCGAGGTGAAAAACCCTGAGTCCCAAGCACAATTGGTGGCTCAAGGTGTTGCTGAGCAGTTGAGCAACCGGGTGGCGTTTCGCCGGGCGATGCGCAAGGCCATTCAGTCGGCCATGCGTCAGCCCAACGTCAAGGGAATTCGGGTACAGTGCTCTGGCCGCCTCGGCGGTGCGGAGATGAGCCGCTCGGAGTTCTACCGCGAGGGCCGAGTCCCGCTGCACACCCTACGGGCCGACATCGACTACGGATTGTATGAAGCCAAAACCACTTTCGGCCGCATTGGGGTCAAGGTGTGGATCTATAAGGGCGACATCGTCGGCGGGAAACGCGAGTTGGTCGCCCCCGCTGGCGCAGGTGCCGAACGTCCCCGTCGCGAGCGCCCGTCGGGTACCCGGCCGCGGCGCAGCGGCGCTGCTGGAACGACCGGCGCGACCACCGAAGCCGGACGGGCGGCAGGGGCTGAGGAGGCCACAGCTTCGGCGGGCGCCGACCCGGCTTTGGAGACGCAGAGTACAGAGAGCTGAATCATGTTGATTCCCCGGAAAGTCAAGCATCGCAAACAGCACCATCCGCGCCAGCGCGGCATCGCCAGCGGCGGCACGACGGTCAGCTTCGGCGACTACGGCATCCAGGCGTTGGAGCATGCCTACATCACCAACCGGCAGATCGAGTCCGCCCGTATTGCCATCAACCGACACATCAAACGTGGCGGCAAGGTGTGGATCAACATCTTCCCGGACCGTCCGCTGACCAAAAAGCCCGCGGAGACCCGAATGGGTTCGGGGAAGGGCTCGCCGGAGTGGTGGGTGGCCAACGTTAAACCGGGCCGGGTGCTGTTCGAGCTGAGCTACCCCAATGAAGCGGTTGCGCGGGCCGCGCTGACCAGGGCAATTCACAAGTTGCCGATCAAGGCACGCATTGTTACCCGAGAGGAGCAGTTCTGATGGCACTGGGTGTTTCCGCCGGCGAACTGCGGGAGCTCACCGACGAGGAGCTGGTCGACCGTCTGCGCGAATCCAAGGAGGAGTTGTTCAATCTGCGCTTCCAGATGGCTACCGGCCAGCTCAGCAACAATCGCCGACTCCGTACCGTGCGTCGGGAGATTGCACGCATCTATACCGTGCTGCGCGAACGTGAACTGGGCCTGGCGTCCGGGCCTGAGGGTGAGGAATCCTGATGGCAGAGGCTAAGACCGCAGCGAAAAAGACAACCAGCAAGGCGTCGAAGGCGGCGGCGAAGAAGGCGGCTGCAAAAGATGCCGCACCAAAAGAGAAGGGCCCCAAGCACACTCCACCCACCCCAAAGCCGCGGGGTCGGCGCAAGACCGCGATCGGCTACGTCGTCAGCGACAAGATGCAGAAGACGATCGTGGTCGAGCTCGAGGACCGGGTGCGGCATCCGCTGTACGGCAAGATCATTCGCACCACCAAGAAAGTTAAGGCGCACGACGAGAACAGCATTGCAGGCATCGGCGACCGGGTGTCGTTGATGGAGACGCGTCCACTGTCGGCGACCAAACGCTGGCGGCTGGTCGAGATCTTGGAGAAGGCCAAGTAAGGGCGAACGCTGCGGCTGGTTCTGGTCGGTGCCGGGGCGATGAATTCGCCCCGCTATCGCCCGGCCGGGCTGCTGCTGGCCTGGGGCGGTCACCGTGTCATGCTGGACGGTGGGGATTCCGCCGATCCTGGATCGCGGCTGGATGCCTGGCTGGTCTGCGATGAGCATGCGGAGTTGATGCCGCGGATCCGTCGGCGGGCCGCCGAACTGGGCGTGCGTCCGGCTGTCGGGTCGTTCGGCGCGGGCACGGTGCGGCTGCGACCGTTACCGGTGCGTCACACGTCCCATCCGACCGGCGGTTACCTGATCGAGACGGCATACCAGCGGGCCGTGTGGGCACCCGAGTTCTGGGAATTCCCGCAATGGGCGCGCGAATCCGATCTGATGTTCGCCGACGCCGCCGGGTGGAACCACCCGATCCGGTTCGCCCGCGGTGTGGGCGGGCACGCCTGCGTTAGGGACGTGGCCGCGGCAGCGCGCGACGCGGGCGTGCGTCAATTGGTGTTCGCTCACATCGGGCGAGCGACCATTCGCGCGATCGATCGGGGTGAGCGCGCGCCATTCGGTCAGTGGGGCCTCGAAGGCGCGGTATTCCGGCTGCGCTGACCCGTCACCGATTCCCGCAGTATTTGACACGTGACGGGTATAGGCTCGCGGCACCGACAAGAACGGAGCCGCTGATGGCAACACAGTTTCAAGGCAGGATCGAGCTGGATATCCGTGACTCCGAGCCGGATTGGGGCCCCTACGCCGCACCCACGGCTCCGGAAGGCTCACCCAACATTTTGTACGTGGTGTGGGACGACGTCGGAATCGGGACCTGGGATTGCTTCGGCGGACTAGTCGAGATGCCGACCATGACTCGCATCGCAGAACGGGGCGTTCGGCTGTCGCAGTTTCACACCACGGCCCTGTGCTCACCCACCCGGGCGTCATTGCTGACCGGCCGGAACGCGACGACTGTGGGTATGGCCACCATCGAAGAGTTCACCGACGGATTCCCCAACTGCAACGGGCGCATTCCGGCCGAGACCGCGCTGATTTCGGAAGTACTAGCCGAGCGCGGCTACAACACCTACTGCATCGGCAAGTGGCACTTGACGCCGTTGGAGGAGTCGAATTTGGCTTCATCCAAGCGGCATTGGCCGCTGTCACGTGGCTTCGAACGGTTCTACGGGTTCATGGGCGGCGAAACCGACCAATGGTATCCAGACCTGGTGTACGACAACCATCCGGTGTCACCACCAGCGACGCCTGAGGACGGCTACCACTTGTCGAAGGACATCGCCGACAAGACGATCGAGTTCATCCGTGACGCCAAGGTGATTGCGCCGGACAAGCCGTGGTTTGCGTATGTGTGCCCTGGTGCGGGGCATGCCCCGCACCATGTGTTCACCGAATGGGCCGACAAATACACCGGCCGCTTCGACATGGGCTACGAGCGCTACCGCGACGTGGTGCTGGAAAATCAGAAGTCGATGGGGATAGTGCCCCCGGATACCGAGCTGTCACCGATGAATCCCTATCTGGATGCGAAGGGACCGAATGACCAGTCGTGGCCGCTGCAGGACACGGTGCGTCCCTGGGACTCACTGAGCGGCGACGAGATGAGGCTGTTTTGCCGGATGGCCGAGGTATTCGCCGGCTTTCTCAGCTATACCGACGCCCAAATCGGCCGGATATTGGACTATCTTGACGAATCCGGCCAACTCGACGACACGTTGATCGTGGTGATCTCCGACAACGGCGCCAGCGGCGAGGGCGGGCCGAACGGGTCGGTAAATGAGACGAAGTTCTTCAACGGTTACATCGACACCGTCGAAGAGAGCCTGAAGCACCTTGACTGGTTGGGCGGACCGCAGACCTATAATCACTACCCGATTGGATGGGCGATGGCGTTCAACACGCCGTATAAGCTGTTCAAACGCTACGCCTCCCACGAAGGTGGCATCGCTGATGCGGCGATCATCTCCTGGCCCGACAGGATTGCCGCACGCGGGGAGGTGCGCGATAACTACGTCAACGTCTGCGACATTACCCCGACCGTCTATGACCTGGTCGGGATCGCGGCACCGCAGACGGTAAAGGGCATCGCGCAGAAGCCACTGGATGGTGTGAGTTTCAAAGCGGCAATAGAAGATCCGAGTGCCGACACCGGCAAGCGCACCCAGTTCTACACCATGCTGGGAACCCGGGGCATTTGGCATGAGGGCTGGTTCGCCAACACCGTTCACGCCGCAGCACCCGCCGGTTGGTCGCACTTCGACTCCGACCGCTGGGAGCTGTTCCACATCGCGGTTGACCGCACCCAATGTCACGACCTGTCCGCCCAGCGTCCCGACAAGCTCGAGGAGCTGAAGGCGCTGTGGTTTTCTGAAGCGGCCAAATACAACGGGCTGCCGCTGGCCGACCTCAACCTGCTGGAAACAATGTCACGGTGGCGGCCCTACCTGGCTGGCGAACGCTCCACCTACACTTACTATCCCGATACCGCCGACGTCGGCATGGGCGCCGGGGTCGAGATCCGCGGGCGGTCATTCTCGGTGGTGGCCGACGTGAGCGTCGAAACCACGGGTGCTGAAGGCGTGCTGTTCAAGCAGGGTGGCGCCCACGGTGGTCACACTTTGTTTATCCAGGACGGACGGCTGCACTATGTCTACAACTTCCTCGGTGAGCAGGAGCAGATGATCTCCGCGACCAATACGGTGCCGTTGGGCCGGCACCTCTTTGGTGTCCAATACGCCCGCACCGGGACCGTGGAAAACAGCCATACCCCGTTGGGTGAAGCCACTCTCTACATCGACGACACCGCGGTTGGCGTGTTGGCCGAGATGAAGACACACCCCGGCACGTTCGGGTTGGCCGGAGCCGCCATCAGCGTGGGACGCAACAGCGGTTCGGCAGTGTCCGCCCGCTACACGGCACCATTCACGTTCACCGGTGGAGCCATCGCCCGCGTCACCGTCGACGTTTCCGGTGCACCATATCAGGACCTGAAAACCAAACTAGCCCTGGCCTTTTCGCGGGACTGAAATGACATGGCGTTTATGCGCTGCGATCTGTTCGGCGTTTCTGGCGGGCGGGTGCAGCAACACCACGGGAGGAATTGCGATTCCGGTGCCGACGTCGTCGACGACGGCAGTTTTGCATCAACCACCGTCGGATCCGCTCGCCGATGTCCCCGGTGTCGAAACGACACTGCCAGATCACCTACCGCCCGACGCGCTGGTCTGCTTCCCGCCGCCAAGCGTGGTGGGCAGGCCAGCCACTGCCACGGTGTCCGACCCGGCCGCGCCGAAAATCACCATCAATGTCCCAGACGGCTGGACGTCGACAGCCGGAGATGGTGACGTGGCGATGGTGTTGGCAGGACCGGACGGCATGACCGGAAGGGTCACCATCGCGTCGACGAGCCTCACACCGGCCGCAGCCCTCGCCCATTACGACGCAATGGCGCGATCGGCAGCGGGCGCCGAGGTGACCATCACCGCGGCTCCTTTCTGTGGGTACAGCAGCCAGCAGCTGACCGGCACGTACCGAGGACCGTCCGGTGCAATCGCGTTTGCCGACCGGATTGCCCATATCTGGACAAACACAAAGGGTTATCTCGTCGCCATCCACCAGGAAGGGCCGGCCGGACTGCTGGGCTTTGACGCCGCGAAAGTTGCTCTGATGGCAGACTTCGCGGTCGTCATACCCTGAAAGCATGCTGACCGAGCTCGTTGAGCTGCCCGGCGGAGCGTTTCGCATGGGATCGGCGAGCTTCTACCCCGAGGAAGCTCCGATCCATACCGCGATGGTGGGCCCGTTCGCGGTCGAGCGACATCCGGTGACCAATGCGCAATTTGCCGAATTCGTTGCCGCCACAGGGTATGTGACGGTCGCCGAACAACCCATCGACCCTGCGCAGTATCCGGGAGCGAACCCAGATGACCTGGTTCCGGGCGCGCTGGTTTTCCGCCCGACAGCCGGTCCGGTCGACCTGCGCGACTGGCGGCAGTGGTGGCATTGGATACCTGGCGCGTGTTGGCGGCACCCGTTCGGACCCGACAGCGACGTCGCCGACAAGGCCGACCACCCGGTGGTGCAGGTCGCCTATCCGGACGCGGTGGCCTACGCGCGCTGGGCAGGGCGGCGGCTGCCCACCGAGGCGGAGTGGGAGTACGCGGCCCGCGGCGGAACCACCACCACCTACCCCTGGGGCGACGAGGAGAAGCCGGGCGGACAGTTGATGGCCAACACCTGGCAGGGCCGATTCCCATACCGCAACCACGGCGCCCTGGGCTGGACGGGAACATCGCCGGTGGGAACCTTCCCACCTAATCGGTTTGGGTTACTGGACATGATCGGCAACGTCTGGGAGTGGACGACCACCGAATTCAGCGCACACCACCGGCCCGATCAGCCTCCCAAAGCATGCTGTACACCACCCGGACCTGCGGATCCGGGTGTCAACCAGACGCTGAAGGGCGGTTCCCACTTGTGCGCGCCGGAATACTGCCACCGGTACCGGCCGGCGGCGCGCTCCCCGCAATCGCAGGACACCGCAACCACTCATATCGGGTTCCGGTGCGTGGCCTGAGCGCCCGTCAACTGCGAGCGTTAACTTGTCGGACCGCGCTGCCATACTCGTACTTATGTTCGATGACGCGCGCGGTATGGTGCCCTCGCCGGAGGAGATCGCCCGGCTGGAGGAGATGTGGGAGCGCCATCATCCCTCGACCACCGCGGAGTCGACGGTGTTGGTGGACCGGGTTTGCGCGGCCTCGCGGGCGGAGAACCGGGCGGCGGCCGCGCAGCTGGCCGCGATCGGGGAGTTGTTCGGTTACCGGCTTTCGCGCTGCTCGGAAACCGAGGAATGGGCGATCGACACCGAGGAGGCGGTGGCCGCCGAGGTCGCGGCGGCGTTGCGGATCAGCCGCGCATTAGCGAGCAGCCGGCTGCGCTATGCCCGGGCAATGCGCGAACGGCTGCCTAAGACCGCTGAGGTGTTTCGGGCCGGCGATATTGGGCTGCGGTTGTTTCAGACCCTCGTGTATCGCACCGAGCTGATCACCGACCCCGATGTGCTGGCCGCGGTCGATGCCCGGCTGGCGCAGGCCGTGCCGCGCTGGCCGTCGCTGACCCAGGGCCGGCTGGCGGCGATGATCGACAAGATCGTGGTTCGCGCTGATGCCGACGCGGTGCGCCGGCGCAAGCAGCACCAGGACGATCGGGAGGTGTGGATCGGTGATTTGGCCGAGGGCGGGATATCGGAAATCCATGGCAGTCTGTTCACCACCGATGCGCATGCGCTGGATAAGCGGTTGGATGCGTTGGCGGCCACGGTGTGTGCGCATGACCCACGCACCCGAGCGCAGCGTCGTGCTGATGCGCTGGGGGCATTGGCGGTCGGGGCCGATCGGCTGGGGTGCCGGTGCAGGCGGCCCGACTGCGCGCCCGATGCGGGACAGGCGGGCCCGTCCGTCGTTGTTCATGTAATCGCCGAGCAGGCCACCATCGACGGGACCGCTAGTGAGCCGGGATCGCTGGTGGGAGCCGATGGCCTCCTCCCACCCGAACTGGTCGAGGAATTGGCTCAGTCGGCCACGCTGATACCGCTGGTGCACCCCGGCGATGCCCCGCCCGAGCGGGGCTGTGTGCCGTCGAAGGCGTTGGCCGATTTCGTGCGCTGCCGGGATGTGACGTGCCGCTGGCCCGGTTGTGAGCGCCCGGCGTTCGACTGCGACATCGATCACGCGATTCCCTACGCCCAGGGCGGGCCCACGCACGCGTCGAACCTCAAATGTTATTGCCGCACACATCATTTGGTGAAAACGTTTTGGGGCTGGCGGGAAAAGCAGTTGGTGGACGGGACGCTGATTTTGACCGCGCCGACGGGACATACCTATGTCACCACCCCGGGCAGCGCGCTGCTGTTTCCCGGCCTGTGCCGGCCCACCGGCGAGCTCGCCGCCCCGCCCGCCGACCCGCCGGTCGACTACTGCTCCGAGCGCACCGCGATGATGCCCAAGCGCCGCCGCACCCGCGCCCAAGACCGCGCACACCGCATCGCCACCGAACGCCGCCACAACCGCCAAGCACGCCGCGCCCGGCACGAAAAACGCCTCAGCTACTTCAACCTGCCCCCGCCGCGCGCCGACGACGAGCCACCACCGTTTTAGCTGGCGGAGGACCGCGTCATCACCCGGTTACCGGGCGATATACGCAGAATCGGCAGTGCCTCGGCAAACCAGCCAAAATTTGGCGCTGAGCAGGTCGTCACCTAGACTCTAGGGGTTGCCGTGGGCAGACCTCGGCCGGCGCCAGGTGACGGCCCCGCGTGCCTTTCGGCGACGAAGACCACGCACGACAGAGTTCCTCCGGCGTGCATACGTTAGCCAGGCGGTTGGCGCGCACGAGTTCCAACGACCAGGCACAGGATTGAGGAGATCTGGTGATTCAGCAGGAATCGCGTCTGAAGGTTGCCGACAACACCGGCGCCAAGGAGATCTTGTGCATCCGTGTGCTCGGCGGCTCCGGGCGGCGCTACGCCGGGATCGGCGACGTCATCGTGGCGACGGTCAAGGACGCGATCCCCGGCGGCAACGTCAAGCGCGGTGACGTGGTCAAGGCGGTGGTCGTGCGCACCGCCAAGGAGCGCCGTCGCCCCGACGGCAGCTACATCAAGTTCGACGAGAACGCGGCGGTGATCATCAAGCCGGACAATGACCCGCGGGGGACCCGTATTTTCGGTCCGGTCGGCCGAGAGTTGCGGGAGAAGCGGTTCATGAAGATCATTTCGCTGGCCCCGGAGGTGTTATAGATGAAGGTCCACAAGGGCGACACCGTGCTGGTCATCTCCGGTAAAGACAAGGGCGCCAAGGGTAAGGTGCTCAAGGCGTACCCGGCCAAAAACAAGGTGCTCGTCGAGGGCGTCAACCGGATAAAGAAGCACACGCCGATCTCGACGACCCAGCGCGGCGCGCGGTCGGGCGGGATCGTCACGCAGGAAGCCCCGATCCACGTCTCCAACGTCATGGTTGTCGACTCCGACGGCAAGCCGACCCGGGTCGGGTACCGCATCGACGAGGAGACCGGCAAGAAGGTCCGCATCTCCAAGCGCAACGGCAAGGACATCTGATGACGACCGCAGAGAAGGTTCAGCCGCGGCTGAAAGTGCGCTACCGCGAACAGATCCGTGACGCGCTGCAAAAACAATTCGGGTACCGCAACGTGATGCAGATCCCGACGGTGGTCAAGGTCGTCGTCAACATGGGCATCGGAGAGGCGGCCCGCGACGCGAAGATGATCAACGGTGCGGTCAACGACCTCGCGATGATCACCGGACAGCGACCAGAGATCCGCCGGGCGCGTAAATCCATCGCGCAGTTCAAGCTTCGTGAAGGCATGCCGATCGGTGTGCGAGCAACCCTGCGCGGTGATCGCATGTGGGAGTTTCTCGACCGACTGGTTTCCATTGCCCTGCCACGTATCCGCGACTTCCGCGGGTTGTCGCCGACGCAGTTCGACGGCGCCGGCAACTACTCGCTCGGGCTGGCCGAGCAGACGGTGTTCCACGAGGTCGACGTGGACTCCATCGACCGGACCCGTGGCATGAACATCAGCGTCGTCACCTCGGCAGCGACCGACGAGGAAGGACGCGCGCTGTTGCGGGCCCTCGGCTTCCCGTTCAAGGAGAACTGAACACATGGCGAAGAAGGCACTGGTCAACAAAGCCCAGCGGAAACCGAAGTTCAAGGTGCGGGCGTACACCCGCTGCAGCAAGTGCGGCCGCCCGCACGCGGTCTACCGCAAGTTCGGGCTGTGCCGGATTTGCCTGCGCGAGATGGCGCACGCGGGCGAGCTGCCGGGCGTGCAGAAGAGCAGTTGGTGAACGCAGCAGGCCCGACCCGGGAACCACTGCGAGAAAGGTGACACGGCACCGATGACAATGACGGACCCAATCGCGGACTTCCTGACGCGTCTGCGCAACGCCAACGCGGCCTACCACGACGAGGTGAGGCTGCCCCACTCGAAGATCAAGGCCAACATCGCCGAGATCCTCAAAAACGAGGGGTACATTGCCGATTACCGCGTCGAAGACGCTCGGGTGGGCAAAGCGCTCGTCATTCAACTCAAGTACGGGCCAAACCGCGAACGCAGCCTGGCGGGTCTGCGCCGGGTGTCCAAGCCGGGACTGCGGGTCTACGCGAAATCCACCAACCTGCCGCGGGTCCTCGGCGGCCTGGGTGTGGCGATCATTTCGACGTCCTCGGGCCTGCTTACCGACCGTCAGGCGGCCAGAGAGGGCGTGGGCGGCGAAGTCCTCGCATACGTGTGGTGAGGGGAAGTTAACGCTATGTCGCGTATTGGTAAGCAACCGATTCCGGTGCCCGCGGGCGTGGACGTGACAATCGACGGCCAAAACGTGTCGGTGAAAGGCCCGAAGGGCACACTGTCGTTAACCGTCGCGGAACCGATCACGGTGTCGCGCAACGAAGACGGCGCGATCGTGGTCAGCCGCCCCAACGACGAGCGACGCAGCCGCTCACTGCACGGGCTGTCGCGCACCCTGGTATCCAATTTGGTCACTGGTGTGACGCAGGGCTACACGACGAAAATGGAGATCTTCGGAGTGGGTTACCGCGTCCAACTGCGCGGCAACAACCTGGAATTCGCGCTGGGCTATAGCCACCCCGTGGTAGTCGAGGCGCCCGAAGGCATCACATTCGCCGTCGAATCGCCCACCAAATTCTCGATCTCCGGGATCGACAAGCAGAAGGTCGGCCAAATCTCTGCGAACATCCGCCGGTTGCGTCGCCCCGACCCGTACAAGGGCAAGGGTGTGCGCTACGAGGGCGAGCAGGTGCGCCGCAAGGTCGGAAAGACAGGGAAGTAGTCATGGCTGCAACACAATCGGGGAAGGCGCCCGGAAAGCCGGTGGGGCAGAGCGTCGCTGCAGCCCGGCGAGCCGCACGGCTACGCCGGCACGCGCGGCTGCGCAAAAAGATTTCGGGCACCCCGGAACGTCCGCGGCTGGTGGTTCACCGGTCCGCGCGGCACATCCACGTGCAGCTAGTCAACGACCTGAACGGCACCACCCTGGCGGCCGCCTCCTCGATCGAGCCCGACGTGCGCGGCGTGCAGGGTGACAAGAAGGCCCGCAGCGTGCGGGTCGGACAGCTGATTGCCGAGCGGGCCAAGGCCGCTGGGATCGAAACCGTGGTATTCGACCGCGGCGGGTACAAATACGGTGGTCGGATTGCGGCGCTGGCCGACGCGGCGCGGGAAAGCGGGTTGAAGTTCTAAATGGCTGACTTTGTGAACGAGACTGGAAGGACTGCATCATGACGGAGCAGCCGACTTCGGGGGGTGGCGCTCCGGACACCGGCGGCGCGACCCGTGGCGAAGGACGAGCCGAAGGGCGCGAGAGCCGCAGGAGCCGCGAGAGCGGCCGGGCGCGCGAGCGGGACGGCGACAAAACCAACTACCTGGAACGAGTCGTCGCCATCAACCGCGTCTCCAAGGTGGTCAAGGGGGGTCGGCGGTTCAGCTTCACCGCACTGGTCATCGTCGGCGACGGCAACGGGATGGTCGGGGTCGGTTACGGCAAGGCCAAAGAAGTCCCCGCCGCGATCGCCAAAGGGGTCGAAGAGGCGCGCAAAAACTTCTTCCGGGTGCCGCTCATCGCCGGCACCATCACCCATCCCGTGCAGGGTGAGGCCGCCGCCGGGGTAGTGCTGCTGCGCCCCGCCAGCCCCGGTACCGGTGTGATCGCCGGGGGCGCCGCCCGGGCGGTACTGGAATGTGCTGGTGTACGGGACATTTTGGCCAAGTCACTGGGCAGCGATAATGCAATCAATGTGGTGCACGCCACGGTGGCCGCACTGAAGATGCTGCAGCGGCCCGAGGAGGTCGCCGCTCGCCGCGGGCTGCCGATCGAAGACGTCGCACCGTCCCGCATGCTCAAGGCGCGCCGCGAAAGCGAAGCATTGGCAGCGAGCGCGCCACGTGAGGGAACGGCATAGCCATGGCTCAGCTAAAGATCACACAGGTACGCAGCGCTATCGGCGCCCGCTGGAAGCAGCGGGAAAGCTTGCGCACCTTGGGCTTACGGCGGATCCGCCATTCGGTGATCCGCGACGATAACCCGCAGACCCGGGGGCTGATCGCGGTGGTGCGTCACCTCGTCGAGGTACAGCCCGTCGAGGTGACAGGCGGAGGTAAGAAGAAATGACGATCAAACTTCACGACCTGCGGCCTGCTCCGGGGGCGAAAACCAAACGAACCCGCGTCGGTCGCGGCGACGGCTCCAAGGGCAAGACCGCCGGGCGCGGCACCAAGGGCACCAAGGCCCGTAAGAAGGTGGCCGTCACCTTCGAGGGCGGCCAGATGCCCATCCACATGCGGCTACCGAAGTTGAGGGGCTTCCGTAACCGCTTTCGCACCGAATACGAGATCGTCAACGTCGGTGACATCAACCGGCTCTTCCCAGAGGGCGGCGCCATCGGGGTCGACGACCTCGTGGCAAAAGGAGCCGTTCGCAAGAACTCGCTGGTGAAAGTGCTCGGTGACGGCAAGCTGACCGTGAAGGTCGACGTGACCGCACACAAATTCAGCGGCAGCGCCCGTGAGAAGATCACGGCCGCGGGTGGTTCGGTTACCGAACTCTAGCGCGAGCAGACGCGTCGGACCGGCTGCCTTGCAGCCCTTCGGTGAAAGACATCCGGTTGCCCAGGGCTGTGCACGCCAGTGGAATCAGCCCGGGAATCGAGGCCGGGAACCTCACCCTGCCACCGTATGGGCGATCAACGGCGGAGCCGCAGCGGGCATCGGTACGCTCGATTCATGTTAAGTTTTCTGCCTGGCGTTCCCGGCATCGATGACGTGCGGGCTTTGGCTCGCCGCGTCGATACCGTCCGCCACCACGGGGTGCCGAATGGCTGCGTGCTGGAATTCGACCTGCAATCTGTGCCGCCCGAAACCGGGGGCTTCGACCCGCTGACGGTTATTACCGGAAGTGGCCGGCCGCTGACCCTTCGCGAAGCCGTGGACGCGATCCACCGTGCCGCCGAGGACCGGCGAATAGCAGGATTGATTGCGCGCGTTCAGCTTCCACCCGCCCCAGCCGGCCCGGTTCAAGAGTTGCGGGAGGCCATCGCGGCCTTCACCGCGGTAAAGCCATCGGTGGCGTGGGCTGAGACCTATCCCGGAACGTTGTCCTACTATCTGGCATCGGCGTTCAGCGAAGTCTGGATGCAATCGTCGGGGACAGTCGGGCTAGTCGGCTTCGCCACCAATGCCCTCTTTCTGCGGGACGCCCTGGAGAAGGCCGGTATCGAGGCGCAGGTCGTCGCCAGGGGCGAATACAAGGCTGCGGCGAACCGTTTTACCCAAGACGGTTACACCGCTGCTCATCGTGAAGCCGACGCCCGGCTGATCGAGAGCTTGTATGGTCAGGTGCGACAGGCGGTCGCCGCGTCGCGCAAGCTCGAGCCCGAAGCCGTCGACGCATTAGCCGACCGGGCGCCGCTGTTGCGTGACGACGCGGTAGCCGCGGGTCTGGTCGACCGTATCGGCTTCCGCGACGAGGCGTATGCCCGTATCGCTCAACTCGTTGGTGCAGAGGGGATTTCACCGGAAACCGGAGATGCCGACACGGACGAAAAAGCACCGCCGCGGCTGTATCTGGCGCGCTATGCCCGTGCGAGCGGGCCGCGGCTGACCCCTCCGGCGCCACCGATTCCCGGCCGCAAACCCAAGCCCATCGTTGCCGTCGTCACCGTGTCCGGTCACATCCTCAGCGGGCGCGGCGGCCCTGGGCTGTTGCCCTGGGGTCCCTCCACCGCCGGCGCCGACGCCATCGCCGCCGCGCTTCGGGAGGCGGCGGCGGCTGATTCGGTATCGGCGATAGTGCTGCGAGTCGACAGCCCCGGCGGCACGGTCCATGCGGCGGAAACCATCTGGCGCGCGGTGGGCAAGGCCCGGGAGCGGGGCAAGCCCGTCGTGGCATCCATGGGCGCGGTCGCGGCCTCCGGCGGGTACTACATTTCGACCGCCGCCGACGCGATCGTGGCCAACCCGGGCACCATCACCGGTTCGATCGGCGTGATGGCCGGAAAGCTGGTGGCCCGCGACCTGAAGAACAGGCTGGGCCTTAGAACCGACGCCGTACGCACCAACGCCAATGCCGACGCCGAGTCGATCGACACACCGTTTACTCCCGAACAACGCGCCAAGGTCGAGGCCGAAGCCGACCTGTGCTACACCGACTTCGTGCAGCGTGTGGCCGAGGGCCGCAAGATGAGCACAGCGGCGGTGGATGCCGTTGCGCAGGGCCGGATCTGGACTGGCGAAGACGCGCTTGAGCGGGGCTTGGTCGACGAACTCGGCGGGCTACGAACGGCGTTGCGGCGCGCCAAGATCCTGTCCGGCCTCGATGAGGACGCCGACGTGCGTGTCGTCAGCTACCCGGGCTCGGCGCTGTGGGAATTTCTGCGGCCGCGTCCGTCGTCGCAGCCGGCAGCGGTGTCGCTGGCGGACACGGTCGCCACACTGCTGAGCCGGTCGGTGGCCCGGGTCATCGAGCAAAGTGAGCGCGCGCTGAGCGGTGCCAACGCGCTGTGGCTGGGAGAAACACGGTTCTAGGCCCGCAGTCTGCCGCTTACGAAAATGATTTCGCCGAGCGGATCGTCGTCTTCGGCCGCGGGGACATCGAATCCGTCGCGCACAAACAGTTGCGTGCGGGACACGCTGCTCATGTCCCATCCCTTGCCCTCGAGGTAGTCGACGACGTGACTGCGTTCGCCGGCGTACACCAGCGACGGCATGTCGATGTCGACGCCGTGGTCACGAAGCGGGCGGGACAGCTCGCGGGCCCGGTCGGGGTCGAAATCCTTGATGCCAGGGACATATTCGGTGGCGATAGTGCTCCCCGGCACACTGAGTGCGGTGATGTTGTCGAACAGTCGGTCCTGGGCCTGAGCAGGCAAATAGATCAGCAGACCCTCGGCGAGCCAAACGGTGGGCACCGTGGGATCCAGGCCGGCCGCCCGCAACGCAGCAGGCCAATCTGACCGTAAGTCGATACCGACGGTGCGCCGCGTCGCTGTCGGCTTGGCACCGAGACCGGCCAGCGTGGCCGTCTTGAAGTCGATCACTTGCGGCTGGTCGACCTCGTAGACCACTGTGTCCACGGGCCAGGCCAGCCGGTAGGCGCGTGCATCGAGCCCCGCGGCCAGAATCACCGCCTGACGCACGCCGGCGTTCATGGCTTCGATGACATGGCCGTCGAAATACCTCGTGCGCACTGCGATCCCGTCGATCATGGCCTGCATCCGCGCGGGCGAGGCGTCCTCGATCTCCGACAAGTCGAGCACGCCGTCGATCATCTTGACGAAGAACTCCAAGCCCACCGCGCGCACGAGTGGCGCGGCGAACGGATCATCGATGAGACCGCTGTTGGTGGCCAGCGCGCGTCCCGCCGCGATCATCGTCGCGGTTGCGCCGACGCTGGAAGCCAGATCCCACGTATCGTCATCTGTTCGTGCCACCGGCACACCTACCCGAGCGTGCCGCTGACGTAGTGCCGGTCGGCAAACGGTATGTCGTTGTCGTCGACGGGCGGAAGCCCGTTGGCGGCGAACAGATCCCGGATGCTGGTCCCGGTTAGCTGCCAGCCGTGGTCGGCCAGGTACTGGGCGGCCTCGTTGCGGTCGCCGAAGTAGATCAGCTCGGTCATATCGAGGTCCAGGCCGTGTTCACGCCAGCGCTGGGAAATGGTTCGCATCCGCTCCTTCATCCGCTCCACGGCAGCCGGATCCCGGTTAGGCCCGCTTTCGGTGGCAATCCGGCTGCCGGGCGCGCTGAGCGTGGTGATCGTGTCCAACAGACGGTCCTGGGCTTCGGGCGGCAAGTAGCCCAGCAACCCCTCGGCGCTCCAGGCCGTCGGCTTGTCCGGGTCGAAGCCCGCCGCGCGCAGCGCCGTCGGCCAGTCGTCGCGCAAATCGATCGCGACCGCGCGCCGAAACGCCGTGGGTTTGACGCCCAGCTCGGCAAGGGTCCGGGATTTGAACTCGATGACCTGTGGCTGGTCGATCTCGTACACCGTGGTGCCGGCCGGCCAGGGCAGTCGGTAGGCCCGCGAGTCCAATCCGGCAGCCAGGATCACCGCCTGCGTGATGCCGGCGTTGGTCGCGTCGAGGAAGAACTCGTCGAAGAACTTGGTGCGGACCGCCATGTTGTCGGCCATGCGGTTGGCGCCCGCGCCGTCCTCGAGATCGGCGGGGGTCAACTCGCCGCTGGCCAGCCGGGTGAACAGATCGATGCCCACAGCGCGGACCAGCGGCTCGGCGAACGGATCGTTGATCAGCGGACGGTCCGCCTTTGTCGCCATCGCGCGGCCAGTCGCGACCATCGTCGCGGTTGCGCCCACGCTCGAGGCCAGGTCCCAGGTGTCATTGTCGGTGCGCGTCATCATTCAACCTCCCATCGTTACTTAGCCAATATAACAAACTTGGGCCGTTACTGCTTGCCATGGCCGCTCGGGCGCGCCAGGCTGTGGCCATGGCGTACGCGGTGGCGGGCAAGCGGGTACTGCTCACCGGCGCCTCGTCCGGTGTGGGGGCCGCGCTGGCCCGGCGGTTGGCAGCCCGCGGCGCGGTGGTCGGGCTGATCGCCCGCCGCTCTCGGCGTCTCGCCGAGGTCCTGGCCGACTGCCGCAGGACGTCGGCTGCGTCGACGATGTGGGTGGCCGATCTGGCCGAGACCACCAAGGTCGGCCAGCTGGCCCTGGAGGCGTGGGAGACCCTCGGCGGTATCGACGTGTTGGTCAACAACGCCGCAATTCCCAAGCGGCGCGTCGTCACCGTCTTGGACCCCGCCGAGGTGGAGGCCGTCATGCGGGTCAACTTCTTCGCGCCGATGCGGCTCAGCCTGGCCGTGCTGCCGCGGATGCTGGAGCGTGGGACAGGCGTGATCGTCAACGTGGCCAGCGTGGGCGGCCGGCTCGGGATAGTCCACGAAGCCGCCTACTGCGCAAGCAAGTTCGCGCTCTGCGGGTGGAGCGAGTCAATGGCCGTCGATCTGCAGGGGACCGGGGTAACAGTCAAGCTGATTCAGCCCGGACCGGTCGACACCGAGATCTGGGACCAGCCCGGCAACGAAGAACCGCTCTATCACGGCCCGAAGGTTCTGGCCGATGAGGTGGCGGACGGGATTATCGCCGCGCTGGGCAGCGACCGCTTCGAGCACTATCTGCCCGACATGAAGGCGGTGGTTGACGCCAAAAACGCCGACGTCGACGCGTACCTCGCCGGTGCAGCCGCAATGGCACGCCGATGAAGGCACTGGTTTTCGGCGTTTCGCCGGCGCCGTTCGACGGGTCCGACGACGCGCTCGCGCGCAGTCCTGTTGCGCTGCAAGACATTCCAGATCCTCGGCTGCTGCACGATGACTGGGTAATCACTCGGCCGAGGCTGACCGGGATCTGCGGGTCCGATGCCAAGCAGATCCTGCTCGACTTCGGCGAAGGTGATACCGACAACGCGTTGGCCGCTTTCTGCTCGTTCCCGCAAGTTATGGGCCACGAGGTGGTGGCCGACGTGGTGGCGGTCGGGCCGAAGGCGTGCGGCCTGGACGTCGGTCAACGCGTGGTGCTGAACCCGTGGCTATCCTGCGGCCCGCGCGGCGTCGAACCACCGTGCCCGGCGTGTCAAGCCGGCGACTACAGCCTGTGCTGGAGTTTCTGCGACGGCGACATCAAACCGGGTATCCACACCGGGGTATCGGCCGACGTGACCGGCGGCTACGCCGAGCTCATGCCTGCTCACGACAGCATGCTGTTTGCGGTGCCCGACTCGGTGCCCGATGAGCTGGCCGTGTTCGCTGACCCGTGTTCGGTGTCGCTGCACGCGATTACCCGCCATCCGCCGCCTTCGTCTGGCCGGGTCCTGGTGTATGGCGCCGGTTCGCTGGGGTTGTGCGCCGTCGCCCTGTTGCGGGCGCTCTACCCCGACGTGGCGGTGGCGGTGGTGGCGCGTTTCGACGCCCAGGCAGAACTGGCCCGCCGGTTCGGCGCCGCCAAAGTGCTGGCTCACGAGCCACGACTGGCCGTGATCGAGGAGCTGGTGGCATGGGGAGGTGGTCGGCTGCACCAGCCCCTGCAAGGCCTGCCGATGGCGTTTCCCGGAGCCGTCGACGTCGTCTACGACACCGTCGGCAAACCGGAGACTTTCGAAGTCGGGGTCCGCGTGCTGAGGGCGCGCGGAACGTTGGTGAAGGCGGGCGTGCATGCGCCAGGCCGCTGGGAGTGGAGCCCTCTGTATTTCAAGGAGATCAGCTGGGTGGGTTCCAACGCCTTCGGCATCGAGGAGCTCGGCGGCGAACGCAAGCACGCGATCGCGCACTATCTCGACCTGGCCGCCGCAGGCCGTATCGACTTGCGGCCCATGCTTACTCACACGTTTCGGCTCGAGCAGTGGCGCGAAGCCTTCCTGGCGATCGCGAACCAAGGCGAAAGCCGCGCGGTCAAGGTCGCTTTCGACCAGCGCTAGGAGTTACGGGTCGCCCGATAGTAGGTGAGGCGTCCGACGAAGCGTTGTCGATGGGTGGCGACCTCGGCGCAGTCGAACCCGGCCGTGCGCAGCAGCCGGGGAATCGAGTCGCCGAGGTTGCCGGCGACGTGGCGGCTGCGCAACATCTTGCGGGCCGCCAGGCCATCGCGGGCGGTCATATCGCCGCCGACGTCCACCAGATGCAGTCTGCCGCCGGGGCGCAGGACCCGGAATACCTCAGCTGCCGCATCGGCTTTCACGTCGTCGTCCAGATGGTGCAGCATCATTGACGACAGCACCCGGTCGAACTCGCCGTCGGCGTAGGGCAGGCTTTGGGCATAGGCACGGTCGAAGCTAATCCCGCTGAGGCCGCGTGCTTTTCGTCGCGCCCTGGCGAGGGCTAGCGGGTCAGGGTCGCAGCCGACGAGTTCTATCGCAGGATGACCTCGTTTGGCCCGGATACTGACATTTCCTGTGCCGCAGCCGATTTCCAGGACGCGGTGAGCATCGCCGAGTTCAGCCTGGGAGATGAGGGCGTCGTAAACCGGATTCATGCCGAATAGGCGAGCTATGAGGTCGTAGCCCGGCAACAGCAGGTCGTGGCCGGCGCCGGGAACGTAATCGTGCTGGCCGCCGATCGCCCGGATGGCGGAATGCAGACGATGTTCGGTCATAGCATGATGGTGAATGACTAGTGCCCAAAGTGATTGGGTAATCGTTCGTGAAACTAGGACTATCTTTGGCATAATGACGCAAGCAGCCCGATTGGTGCGCCATCGCGGGGGCGTACCCGTGTATGGGTACCGCAGTGACGTGGATACACCTCCGGTGTCGGTGTTCCGGGAGGGCCGCGACGACGTGCGTGAACGTGGTCGCCACATTCACGACTTCCCGGCGTTGTGGTACGCGCGGCCGGCTGGCCTGGTGTATGTCGTGGCGCCAGGCGAAGTGATCGACCCCGCACAGGTGGGCCCGGCGGACGGTGGGGTGGCGGTGTCGTTCGATCCCGCGGCGTTGGGCGGCGATGGGCGATCGCCGTGGCCGGCGTGGCGGGCGCACCCGCTGCTGTTCCCGTTCCTGCACGGACGGTCTGGCGGGCTGCTTTGTCTGGAGGTGCCCGCGGAGCGGCGACCGGCATGGGACACGACGATCGGGTCGATCGAAGCGGAACTGGCCATGCGGCAAGAGGGCTACCGACAGGCGGCGCTGGCGCATCTCACATTGCTGCTCATTGAGCTGGCACGGTTGGCCGCTGACGTGGTGGGCGATCTGCGACGCAGCGGCGAACCACTGCTGGCCGACGTGTTCGCTGTGATCGACCGCCGCCATGCCGAGCCGCTGTCGCTGCGCGATGTGGCGCACGAAATCGGCATGACACCCGGGCACTTGACGACCGTGGTGCGCCGGCGCACCGGGCGCACCGTGCAAGAGTGGATCATCGAGCGCCGCATGGCCGAAGCCCGCAAGCTTCTGACGGATACCGATCTGCCCGTCAGCGAGGTGGCCCGACGGGTCGGCATCGCAGATCCAGGCTATTTCAGCAGACTGTTCCGCCGCACCCACGGCGCTTCGCCGCGCAATTGGCGACGTCGATGAGACCTGGCTACATCGGGTTGGCCCGCAAATAGCCGTAGATCCCGGCAAATCCGGCGTTGACATCCTCAGGTATAGGCACTGGCCCGCCGAGAGCCCTTGCACCCCAGACGATTTGCGCTGTCCGCTCCACCAAAGCGGTGACGTGCAGCACGCGGTCTGGGCGGGGGCCGACCGCCACCAGACCATGATTGGCGATCAGCGCGGCCGCGCGGCCTTCCAGTGCCTTGACGGCATTCTGACCGACTTCGGGCGTGCCCGACGCGGCGTACTCCGTACAGCGGATGTCCCCGCCGCAGTAGACAGCGAACTCGTCGATACACGCGGGAATCGATTGATGGGCAATCGCGAACATCGTCGCCCACACCGGATGACTGTGGATCACACTGCCGATGTCGTCGAAAGCCTTGTAGCAGGCCAGGTGCAACTTCATCTCCGTCGACGGCGAGCGGCCGTCGGCCGCCTGCAGCACACCCCCGTCAGGGTCGACGACGACCAAATCGTCCAGCGTCATCTCCGCGTAGTCGACCGACGACGGCGTGATAACCAGATTTCCGTCCTCGCGGCGGGCCGAGATGTTGCCCGCGGTCCCCTCGACCAGCCCGCGCCGCAGCATGTCCTTGGCGGCGGCCAGCACCGCGGCCTCCGGATTGTCCACAAATTTCACCGACCCCATGGCCCCAGCACCTCCGGGTTGACGATATGCGCGGGTTTACGGCCTGACAGCAGCGCCTCCAGGTCGTCGGCCACCATCTGCGCCTGTCGCGCCTCAGTGTTCCACGTCGCTCCGCCAATGTGCGGCGTGAGCACGACATTGGGCATGCCCACCAGCGGGTGATCAACCGGCAGCCACTCACCGGCGAAGTGGTCCAAGCCGGCGGCCGCGACTTTACCGGTGCGCAGTGCGTCCACGAGCGCGTCGGTGTCGTGCAACTGTGCCCGCGCGGTGTTGAGGAACACCACACCGTCGCGCATCGCAGCGAACTGCTTGGCGCCGATCATGCCCACGGTCTCGTCGGTGACCGGTGCGTGCAACGACACGATGTCGGCCTCGGCGAGCAGTTCGTCGAGGCCGTGACAGGCCTCGTCGTTGTAGGGGTCGCAGGCGATCACTCGTACGCCCAGCCCTGACAGCCGCCACTTCACCGCTCGGCCCACCGCGCCCAGGCCGACGAGGCCTGCGGTCAAGCCGGCAATCTCCCACGCCCGAAACCGCTGATACGGGATGGTGCCGTCGCGGAACACCTGGCCGGCGCGCACGTCGGCGTCGGCGGCCAGCACGTGGCGGGTGGCGGCGAACAGCAGCGCCAGCGTCAGCTCGGCGACCCCCTCCGCGTTGCGGCCGGGAGTGAACAGCACCGGAACACCGGCCGCGGTGGCGCCGGGCACGTCGACATTGTTGGGATCCCCGCGGGTGGAGGCGATGGCGCGCAACCCTAGTTCGAACACCGGGCCACTGACCGAATCACTCTCCACCACAACGACATCGGCGCCCACCGAGGAGATCCGCTCGGCCAGTTGCTCGGCGGTGTAGATGCGCAGCGGCTTCTGGTCGATCCACGGGTCGTACACCACGTCGGCCAGCCGCCGCAACTTTTCGAACCCGTCGCCGCGCAACGGCGCTGTCACCAAAGCCCGAGTCACGATTGCCAATGCTGGCGTACGGTGACGCCCGTGTCACGCAAAGAGGTCACAATCGGCATCGACGTCGGCAGCACCGCAGTCAAAGCGGTGGCCGCCGACGCGGACGGCCGGGTGGTGGCCCGGACCCGGGTGCCGCACCAGCTGCGAGTGCCGGCACCCGACCGGCTAGAGCACGACGCCGACGAGGCCTGGCGGCGGGGTCCGCTGACCGCGCTGACTCGGCTGGCCCGCCCCGACGCGCGCGCGGTGGCCGTCTCGGCAATGGTGCCGTCGCTGACCGCGGTCGACTCGGCCGGCCGGCCGATTACGCCGGGACTGCTGTACGGCGACAGTCGGGGCCGGGTCCCCGCGGCTGCCGACCAGCCCTTCCCGCCGGTGGGCGAAGCGGCGGAGTTTTTGCGCTGGACCGCCGCCGCAGCACCGGACGCGGCCGGGTACTGGCCGGCACCCGCGGTCGCCAACTACGCCCTGGCCGGTGAAGCGGTGGTCGACTACGCGACCGCGTACACGACCGTTCCGCTGTTCGACGGCACGGGCTGGAGCGCCGACGCCTGCGACGAATGCGGTGTCGCGGTTGAGCGTATGCCCCTGGTCGAGGCGACCGGGGCGGCGGCGGGCCGCGTACGCGGCGGCGATGCCGTATTGGCCGTCGGCGCCATCGATGCGTTGTGTGAGCAGATCGTGGCCGGCGCCGACCAGGACGGCGACGTGCTGGTGCTGTGCGGCACGACCCTGATCGTGTGGACCACGATTCCCGAAGCCCGCCAAGTTCCGGGCCTGTGGACCATCCCCCACACGGCTGCCGGCAAGAGCCAGATCGGGGGCGCCAGCAACGCCGGCGGACTGTTCCTCGGCTGGGTGGATCGCCTTGTGGGACCGGGGGATCCGTCGACGGTCGATCCGCATCGGGTGCCAGTGTGGTCGCCGTATGTGCGCGGCGAACGCACCCCGCTGCACGATCCCGACCGCCGCTGCGTGCTCGACGGCCTAGACCTCACACACGACGCGGCCGCACTGCGGCGGGCAGCCTACGAGGCCTCGGCGTTCGTGGTCCGCCAGATCATCGACCTCGGTGGAGCGGCCACTGGGCGCATCGTGGCCGCCGGTGGCGGCACCCGGGTCCAGCCGTGGATGCAGGCCATCGCCGACGCCACCGGACGGCCGGTGCAGGTGTCGGCGGTCGCCGAGGGGGCGGCGCTGGGAGCGGCATTCCTGGCCCGGCTGGCCGTCGGCCTGGAGTCGTCGATAACCGACGCCGCGCGGTGGGCCGCCATCGAGCGCGTCGTCGAGCCCGATCCGGCGTGGGCCGCCGAGATCGAAGCCCGCTACCTCCGGTTTTTGGAGCTGGCCGACAAGCCGTCGCGGCCCAGCCGGTCTAGCGCAGTTCCGCGCTGACGTAGCTCATTTCACCGAACGCGGCCAGCACATCTTCGGGAAATTCGAAGCCGTTGCGCTCGTATAACTCTCGCGCCGGATATGCGGTCACCTGCCAGCCGTGACCAGTCAAGTAGTCCATCACGATGCTCCGTTCGCCCAGATAGAACAACTCGGACATGTCGATCTCCAGGCCGAGACGGTGCCACTGTTCGCTGAGACGTTGTGCCCGCTCGTCGGAGAAGGCGTTGCGTTCCGGGAAATGTTCGGTGGCCAGCCTGCTTCCGGGCGCGCTGAGCGTGGTGATGTTGTCGAAGAGCCGGTCCTGGGCCTCGGGCGGCAGATAGGGCAGTAGCCCTTCGGCGCTCCATGCGGCGGGCTGACTTGCGTCAAAACCGCTCTGCCGCAACGCGGTCGGCCAGTCGTCACGCAAGTCGATGCCCACCGTACGGCGCTCGGCGGTCGGCGTGGCGCCCAGATCGGCCAGGGTTCGCGTCTTGAACTCGATGACCTGCGGCTGGTCGATCTCGTAGACGACCGTGCCCGTCGGCCATCCCAGCCGATAGGCCCTGGTGTCCAACCCGGAGGCCAAAATCACGGCCTGGCGCACACCCGCTTCGGCGGCAGCACCGAAGAAGTCGTCGAAAAACCTTGTCCTGACGGCAATCCGTTCACACCTCGTCCTGCGGTTCATCAGCGGGTCATCGTCGACATCGAGCTCGCCGTCGATCAGGCGAACAAAGGGTTCGAGGCCGACCGCACGGACCAGCGGGTCGGCAAAAGGATCGTCGAGCAGCCGATCACGACCCTGCGAAGCCATCGCCCGCGAGGCGGCGACCAGGGTCGCGGTCACCCCCACGCTGGAGGCCAGGTCCCAACTGTCGTTTTCAGTGCGTGCCATCCGATACTCCTATTTGCTATTTGCGCAGTGCGGTGACGGCGGCCATGGTGCGCAATGCCGCCGCCTCGTCGTCGGGGAACACCCCGAAGCCTGCGACTCACCCGACAGCCGTGGTCGAGCAAGCCCGCGGCGCTCCAGGATGCGCCGCAAGGTTTTTGGCCAGTCCTCTCGCAAGTCGATGCCGACCGTTCGCGGCGCCGCGGCACGAGCAGCATCCACACTGGAGGCCAGATCCCAGCCGTCCCTGTCGCTGCGGGTCATCGCCTTAATCCAGCTCCGCGCTGAGGTAGAGCACCTCGCCGAAGGGGGCGTCGTCGGCGTCGATCGGCGGCAGTCCGTGCTCGGCCAGCAGGTCGGTGGCGCTGGTGCTGACGGTCTTCCAGCCCAGATCGGCCAGGTACGTGCCGGCGTCGGTGCGGTCGTCGAAATACACCAGGGCGGCCATGTCGAGCTCGAAGCCGTGGCTGCGCCACCTGTCGGACTGGCGCTGCATGCGCCGCCGCAATTCGTGTTCGCTGAGCTTGTTGACGTCGAGCAGGCCTTCGGTGGCGAAGCGGCTGCCCGGCGTGCTCAGCGCCGTGATCCGGTCGAGCAGCCGATTCTGGGCTTCGGCGGTCAGATAGCCCAGCAGGCCCTCGGCAATCCAGGCGGTCGGCCGGCCCGGGTCGAAGCCGGCGTCCGCAAGCGCCGTCGGCCAGTCGC
Source organism: Mycobacterium heckeshornense (assembly GCF_016592155.1). Lineage (NCBI taxonomy): Bacteria > Bacillati > Actinomycetota > Actinomycetes > Mycobacteriales > Mycobacteriaceae > Mycobacterium > Mycobacterium heckeshornense. Next base: position 4,072,447 of record NZ_AP024237.1, on the reverse strand, counting down.
CGCGCAAATCGATCGCCACCGCGCGCCGGTCCGCCGTCGGCTGCGCACCCAACTGGGCCAGCGTCGCCGTCTTGAAGGCGATTACCTGCGGCTGGTCGACTTCGAACACCACGGTGCCCGCCGGCCAGGGCAGCCGGTAGGGGCGGGAATCCAAGCCGGACGCCAAAATCACCGCCTGGCGGATATCGGCCGCGGTGGCGTCGAGAAAGAAGTTGTCGAAGTACTCGGTGCGGATGGCCATCGCGTCGGCGAATCGGCGCAGCCCCTTGGCTGCATCGTCATCGAGATCGTGCGGACTTAGCTCGCCGCTGGCCATGCGCGTGAAGAAATCAACGCCCACTGCGCGCACCAGCGGCTCGGCGAACTGGTCGTTGATCAGTGGGTCAGGGCCTCGGGTGGCCACCGCCCGCGCTGCGGCCACCATTGTTGCCGTCACCCCGACACTGGATGCCAAATCCCAGGTGTCGCCTTCGAAGCGTGCGCTACCCGTGCGCGTCATCGACCGTCCCTTCGCCGCACCGATCCCTACCGGCCTTGATACTTAGTCAAGTTAATGACCTACCAGAAACTGTACGCCTGGTTGCCAGCAATCACTGCGCGCGCTGTTACTCTCGTAGACTGTTTGGCGCGCGACTCCGCACGTCGGGATCGGCGGGTGCTCGGCGCGTGACGCAGGTTTAGCAGAGCTGGTCAACAGGCTTCCGGCCAGTCTTGCCGTGTTAGCCCGGCTGCGCAGGAGGAAGAGTGCTTTCGGCTTTCATCTCGTCGCTGCGGACAGTCGACCTCCGACGGAAAATCCTGTTCACGCTGGGCATTGTCATCCTCTACCGGGTGGGCGCCTCGATACCGTCGCCCGGTGTCGACTACCCGAACGTGCAGAAGTGCATCGCGCAGGTCAGCGGTGGCGAAGCGGCGCAGATCTACTCGCTGATCAACCTGTTCTCCGGCGGCGCGCTGTTGCAGCTGACCGTGTTCGCCGTCGGTGTCATGCCCTACATCACCGCCAGCATCATCGTCCAGCTGCTCACCGTGGTCATCCCGCGGTTCGAGGAACTGCGCAAGGAAGGCCAATCCGGCCAGGCCAAGATGACCCAGTACACCCGCTACCTGGCGATCGCGCTGGCCATCCTGCAGGCCACCAGCATCGTGGCGCTGGCGGCCAACGGCGGCCTGCTGCAGGGCTGCAGCCTGGACATCATCGCCGACCAAAGCATCTTCACGCTGGTGGTGATCGTGCTGGTGATGACGGCGGGCGCCGGGCTGGTGATGTGGATGGGCGAGCTGATCACCGAGCGCGGTATCGGTAACGGCATGTCGCTGCTGATCTTCGTCGGCATCGCCGCGCGCATCCCGGTGGAAGGAAAGCAAATCCTGGACAGCCGCGGCGGGGTGGTCTTCGCCTCGGTGTGCGTGGCCGCGCTGATCATCATCGTCGGGGTGGTGTTCGTCGAGCAGGGCCAGCGCCGCATCCCGGTGCAATACGCCAAGCGCATGGTGGGCCGGCGCATGTACGGCGGCACGTCGACGTATCTGCCGCTGAAGGTCAACCAGGCCGGGGTTATCCCGGTCATTTTCGCCTCGTCGCTGATCTATATCCCGCATCTGATCACCCAGTTGGTCCGTAGCGGCACCGGCGGCATGGGTAACACGTGGTGGGACAAATTCGTCGGCAATTACCTGTCGAACCCGGCCGACCCGGTCTACATCGCGATCTATTTCAGCTTGATCATCTTCTTTACCTACTTCTATGTGTCGATCACGTTCAACCCCGACGAACGTGCCGACGAGATGAAGAAGTTCGGCGGCTTTATTCCCGGCATCCGCCCGGGCCGGCCGACCGCCGATTACCTGCGCTTTGTGCTCAGCCGCATCACCCTACCGGGCTCGATTTACCTCGGCGTGATCTCGGTGCTGCCCAACCTGTTCCTGCAGATCGGCAATACCGGGACGGTTCAGAACCTGCCGTTCGGCGGAACCGCGGTTTTGATCATGATCGGTGTCGGTTTGGATACGGTCAAACAGATCGAGAGCCAGCTGATGCAGCGCAACTACGAAGGGTTTCTGAAGTGAGAGTTGTTTTGCTGGGGCCGCCGGGGGCCGGCAAGGGCACGCAGGCTGTCAAGCTGGCCGACAAACTGGGAGTCCCGCACCTCTCCACCGGAGAACTGTTCCGCCGCAATATCGAAAACGGCACCGAATTGGGTGTGGAGGCAAAGCGCTATCTCGACGCCGGCGATCTGGTGCCCTCCGATCTAACCAACAAGCTCGTCGAAGACCGTCTGAGCAAACCTGACGTGGCCGCCGGCTTTATCCTGGACGGCTATCCGCGCTCCCTGGAACAGGCGAAGGCACTGCACGACATGCTGGAACGCCGGGGAGTCAAGCTCGACGCGGTGCTGGAGTTGCGCGTGCCCGACGAGGTGCTGCTCGAGCGGCTCCGGGGGCGGGGTCGCGACGACGACAACGACGAGGTCATTCTCAACCGGATGACGGTCTACCGCGACCAGACCGCGCCGTTGTTGGAGTACTACCAGCACGAACACGAACTGCAAACCGTCGACGCCGTCGGCACTGTCGACGAGGTGTTTGCTCGCGCGTTGCGGGCTTTGGGAAAGTAGCGATGATCGCCCTGGCGGGATTGCGCAGTCGCAAGGTTGTGCCGCAACGCAGCGCCGCTGAACTCGACGCCATGGCAGCGGCCGGCGCGGTGGTGGCTGCGGCGTTGCGCGCGGTCCGGGAGGCCGCGGTTCCCGGGGCGTCGACGTTAAGTCTCGACAGCATCGCCGAAGCGGTGATCCGCGAGGCCGGCGCCAGACCGTCGTTTCTGGGCTACCACGGCTATCCGGCATCGATTTGCGCGTCGGTCAACGACCGCGTGGTGCATGGCATCCCGTCCGCCGCCGAGATCTTGGCGCCCGGTGATCTGGTGTCCGTCGATTGCGGCGCGATCCTCGATGGCTGGCACGGTGACGCCGCGATCACGTTCGGCGTCGGAACACTGGACCCCGCCGATGAAGCGCTGTGCCAGGCGACCAAAGAATCGTTGGAAGCCGGCATCGCGGCAATGACACCCGGCAACCGGTTGACTGATGTATCGCATGCCATCGAGACCGGCACCCACGCGGCCGAGGCCCGCTACGGGCGCACGTTCGGCATCGTCGAGGGATACGGCGGTCATGGCATCGGCCGGCAAATGCACATGGACCCGTTCCTGCCCAACGAGGGACCCCCCGGCCGTGGCCCGCTCCTGGCCCCCGGGTCGGTGCTGGCGATCGAACCGATGCTCACGCTGGGAACCCGGAAAACCCTGGTCCTCGACGATCAATGGACGGTTACTACCGTCGACGGCTCGCGTGCGGCACACTGGGAGCACACCGTGGCGGCGACCGAGGACGGACCGCGCATCTTGACTCTCGGCTAACCGTGGCTGGTGTGCCGGTTCTCGAACCGGACGGGCGCTTCACTCGTGTCACCTCCAGGAGGTGCAAGTGCCTACTGTCGCCAGCCCGGCGGCTCCCGAAGCCGCCTTGATGAAGGCGCTTTACGACGAGCACGCCGCGGCCTTATGGCGATATGCGCTGAGGCTGACCGGTGACCGCGCGCGCGCCGAAGACGTCGTGCAGGAGACGCTGCTGCGAGCCTGGCAGCATCCTGAGGTCGTCGGCGACACCGAGCGTTCGGCGCGGGCCTGGTTGTTCACCGTCGCCCGCAACCTGATCATCGACGAGAGCCGCAGCGCACGGGCTCGCTCCGAGGTCAACTCGCTGGATAAAGCACCCGAGCCGGCGGGCCCGGACGAGGTCAATGCCGCGCTGGACCGGCTGCTGATCGCCGACGCGTTCGCACAGCTTTCCGCCGAACACCGCGCCGTGGTTTGCCGCTCGTACTACCGGGGATGGAGCACCGCGCAAATCGCCGCCGATCTTGGAATCGCTGAAGGCACCGTGAAGTCGCGTCTGCACTACGCCCTGCGGGCCCTGCGGCTCACGTTGCAAGAGATGGGGGTGACCCGATGACGGCGCGACGTGCAATCCGCGCGGAGGTCGGCTCCGAATACTCGATGAAGCCTAAGATGGGGGTTACACGATGAAGACTTTATGGGGCGCTAACCCCCCTGGTGACGGTGCGCAGTTCGGGCGCGACGACCACGAGTATGCGACGTGGGACGCCGCCTATGTGCTGGGTTCCCTGTCGGCCTCGGATCGGCGCGAATTCGAAGCGCACATGGATGTTTGCCCGGCGTGCCGCAGCGCCGTCGCCGAACTCAGCGGCATGCCGGCATTGCTCTCGCAGCTGGACCGTGACGAGCTGGCGGCCATCGACGAGGCCGACCGTACCGGCGGTGCGCCGCCGGTGCCTGCCGAACTGCTGCCGTCACTGCTGGCCAGGGTCGGCTGGCGACGGCGCCGCTCCCGCGTACTGACCTGGGCGGCCGGAGCCGCTGCCGCCGTGGTGCTGGCGATCGGTGTGTTCGTCGGCATCCAAGGCCATTCCTCAACGCCAGCGACCACGCCGCCGCAAGCCAGCGTCTCGTCGCTGCCGATGGCGCAAGTCGGTACCAAAAATTTGGCCTCGACGGTCTCGCTGTCCGCCGAGCAGTGGGGAACCTACATCTCGATGAAATGCGTTTGCCTGGCGCCCATTAACGCCCACCATGACACGCTGGCGATGGTCGTGGTGCGCCGCGACGGCAGCCGCAGCCAGCTGGCAACCTGGGTGGCAGAACCCGGTCACACCGCAACACCGGTGGGCAGCATTGCGACGCCGATGGATCAAATCTCAGCTGTGCAAGTGGTTTTGGCCGACAACGGACACGTACTACTGCAGCGTTCGCTTTAGTGGCCGATCAGCAGCGCGCCATCCAGCTGTGAAATCGACCCTCTGGGTCATAAGCTGAGCGCACTTCGTCCAGGCGAGCCATGTTCGGCTCGGTGATGAATCGAGCCGGGCGCCGACACAGATTCTCGTCGGCGAGCGAGATCCCCGTCGCCAGATGCGACATCGCCGCCATATTCGATGCTGCCCAGTTGCTGTAGCGGTCGTCGTCGGCCGGATCCTGCCAGATGGTGTAGAGGGCCAGGTAGATTTCATCCTCCAAGCCGTAGACCATGCCAGCTCGGGCCGGAGACGTTTTCCAGCCCGTGAAGATGAAATGCGACGGGTGCGGCGGCATCGTTTCGATGATTTTCCGGATGCCCGGCAGGAGCTCTTCGGCGGAAGCCGACGTGAACATATTGTCGGCGATATAGCGGTGCCCCGTCGGATAATTGGTCATCACGGCCCTGTACCAGTTGGCCAGGTTAGTCGGCGCATAGGGCAGGCTGACGATCGCCTTGTCAGCAACGGGGCAAGTCCCCAGCGGGGCAAGGGCTTTGGCCGCCTCGTCCTCTGAGTCGGCGAAAACCGGTGAAGCGATCGCGATGCCGGGCTGGTCGAGGCCGGCTCCGGGGAAGCTGCGTGCGGTCTGGATCTGAAGTTCGACCCGCTCGTCGAGCTCGGAACTGATTGCGCGTCCCCAGGTGAATACCTCGTCGGCGAGCTCGATCGGGTACACGTAGAGGCAGGTTCCCCACACCGGTGGCCGCGGGTGAACCCGCAGTTTGAACGAGGTGACCACGCCGAAAAACCCCGGTCCCGCCCCGCGGGCGGCCCAATACAGGTCAGCATGGTTTTCGGCATCGCAGTAGAGCCGTTCGCCATCGGCGGTGATCACCTCCAGACCCAGCACGCTCTCGCACGCCGGGCCGAGCATCGGGCTGTTCCAGCCGTATCCGCCCTGCAGCAGATAGCCGCCCAGGCAAATGCCCTCGCAATGGCCTGCGGGAAAGAACAACCCTTGGGAGTCCAGTTCGGCCGCGAACACGCTCGCCACCTTGCCCGGGCCGACGTCCGCGGTCATCCGGTCGGTGTCGACGCTGCAGTGGTCCAGGCGACTGACATCGAGCAGCAACCCGCCGTCGCGAAGGTGGCTGGCCGACCAATTGTGCCCGCCCGAGCACACACCGATGTGGTGGCCGTGGGCGCGCGCGTAGCAGATCGCCGCGACGACATGGTCGGTGTTATGCGCTTGTACGATGACGTCAGGAAAGCGTTGGGGGACAATCCCATTCCATACTGTTTCCCGACGAGCCGTTTCGTAGCCTGCGGCACCGCGGAAGAAGGTCTTACCGGCAACGTGAAAGGTCATTGTTTAACATCGGTTTTGGCTTGATGACGTGTTGCTGACAGGTAGTCTGCGATCTGCTGGGCCAGCGGTGTGGCGGCGCGCCGGATGGCGCGCAGTGGGCCGTTGGGCGGAATCCCGTATCCGATCGCGAACATTCCGGCACCGAGGTGCGAGGCGAAGCCGCCGCGCGGGTTGCCGTGTTCGTCGAGAACGCCGAGGTGGCCGACCAAGCCCTCGAGATCCGGCCGAAAGCCGGTGGCGGCGATGATCACCTGCGGCGTTACCGAACTGCCGTCGGCGAGGATCACGCGTTCGGACTCAAGCGCCTGCACGGCGGCGACCACATGCACCCGGCCGGTCCGCACGACGTCGATGAGTTCGTCGGCCAGGGTGGGGATCCGGCCTCGCTGTTCCACCGTGGCCTTTAGCCCGAGCGGTGGCCGCCGGAACCCACACTTCGACAGATCGCCCCATATAAGGTGGTTGACGCGCTCGATCAGCGGGTCGACCTTGTCCGCAGGCACCCGCGCGAACAGCTCGAGTAAGACATCCGCCGGGACCGGACCCAATGCGCGCCGCACCAGGTGCGGTGGAGTGCGCACGGCAAGCCAGATTCTGCGCGCACCGTCGTAGGCGAGCTGGACCGCGATGTCGGCAGCCGAGTTGCCCGCGCCGACCACCAGGACGTCGCGGCCCGCAAAGGGCCACGCGTTGGTGAACTCGCCGGAGTGGATGAGTTCGCCGTTGAACTGACCAAGGCCCGGCCATCGGGGGATGGTGGGGGTGCGGTAGTTGCCGGTAGCCAGGACGATCACCGGGGCAAGGATTTCCCCCGACGATGTGTCGAGTCGCCAGCCCTGTGCACTGCGGTCGATATGGTTGACCTCGCAGCCGAGCCGAAGCGCGATGTTCTGCACGCGCACGTAGCGGTCGAAATAGCGGACCATGTCCTCTTTGGTCGGCCAGCGGCCCGCGGTCACCGGAATCCGTTGTCCGGGAAGGTGGGATAAGAAACCGCTGGTATTGAGGCGAAAGTCGTCGTAGCGCGTGCGCCAGGCGATCGCGGGAGCCAAAGCTCTTTCGAGGACAAGCGTCTTGATCCGGTGCCGGTGCTCGAGCTGACGCGCCACGGCCAGACCAGACGGCCCTGCCCCGATGACAACAACGGTGGTCGTTGAAGACCCGGCGAGGCCGTGGTGGTTACTCATCAATGGCGGCACGACTCCTTACCCACGGCTTTGGCAACTAACACGGCGCGAAGACGCGCGGGGTTCACCGCGAATAGGTCAGCTTTGCCGTGCGGTGAACTGGAAGCGCCCGCGAGTCGTGTAACCGGTATGCCAGCGAAGCAACGAGTGGTTGACCACATCGTCGAGCACCTCGCGGCAATCGGGGTTGGCCACATCTTTGGTGTCGACGGGGCCAACATCGAAGATCTCTACGACGCCGCATATTTCCGGTCAGATATCACTGCGGTACTCGCCAAGCACGAGTTTTCCGCTGCCACCATGGCCGACGGGTACAGCCGCTGCGGGCAGAAATTGGGTGTGGTGGCCGCCACGTCGGGCGGGGGAGCGCTGAACCTTGTGCCCGGGTTGGGGGAATCGCTGACCAGTCGGGTACCGGTCCTGGCATTGGTGGGCCAACCGTCGACGACGATGGACGGACGGGGCAGTTTTCAGGACACCAGTGGCCGCAACGGATCGCTCGACGCCGAGGCGTTGTTTTCTGCGGTGTCGGTTTTTTGCCGCCGGGTGGTCAAGCCCGCCGACATCATCGCGGCTCTGCCCGCCGCGGTCGCCGCGGCACAACGGGGCGGACCCGCTGTCTTGTTGTTGCCCAAAAACATTCAACAATCAGACGTTGGCGCAAACGGTTACGGTGAGCAGTGTTTTGAGCCGTCGCGCACCGTCGGTGATCCCCACCCGATCGTCAGCGCCCTGCGCCAGGTGAGCGGGCCGGTCACGATCATCGCCGGCGAGCAAGTGGCTCGCGATGACGCTCGCGCTGAGGTGGAGTGGCTGCGCGCCGTGCTGCGCGCGCGGGTGGCGTGTGTGCCCGACGCGAAAGATGTCGCCGGCACACCGGGATTCGGGTCGTCGTCGGCGCTGGGAGTGACCGGCGTGATGGGCCATCCCGGCGTTGCCGAGGCGCTGGCCAAGAGTGCGTTGTGCTTGGTGGTGGGCACCCGGCTGTCGGTGACCGCACGCACCGGACTCGACGACGCGCTTGCTGCAGTTCGCGTGGTGTCGATCGGGTCGGCGCCGCCGTACGTTCCCTGCACCCACGTGCACACCGACGACCTGCGGGCGTCGCTGCGTATGTTGACAACCGCGCTATCCGGTCGGGGGCGGCCAACGGGTGTGCGGGTGCCCGACGCGGTGGTGCGCACGGAGTTGACGCCTCCGCCATTCGACGGTCCCGGTGTGCGCTACCGCGACGCGATGAGCGCGGTGGACGCCGTGTTGCCCGACGGCGTCGACGTCGTGGTCGACGCGGGCAATACCGGCGCGGCGGCCATCCATCACTTGCCGGTGCGACGCGGGGGCCGGTTCCTGGTCGCCCTCGGCATGGGCGGCATGGGCTACAGCTTCGGCGCCGGTATCGGAATGGCGTTCGCCCGCACCGGCGAGCAGTCTCCGGCCCGACGGGTGGTAGTGATCGCGGGCGACGGTGCGTTCTTCATGCACGGCATGGAGGTGCACACCGCTGTGCACTACCGGTTGCCGATCACGTTCGTGCTGCTCAACAACAACGCCCATGCCATGTGCGTGACCCGCGAGCAGCTCTACTACGGCGATAGGTACAGCTATAACCGCTTTGCGCCCAGCCGGCTGGGTGCTGGGCTGGCAGCGATGTTTCCGGGGCTGCCGTCGGTCGACGTCAGCGACACCGACGGGTTGGCTGCCGCGTTGCGCGCGACGCTAGATGTCGACGGCCCGTCAGTGGTGAGCGTGGAATGCGCAGCCGATGAAATCCCGCCGTTTGCACCATTTCTCAGCGCTTCCTCAGCCAAACACGCTGTAAGTCACGAAAGCTCGACCACAAAGGAGAACCGCGCAGATGTCGCTGCCAGCGCTTGACGATATCCACGCCCACACCGGCACAAGCGAGCCGATCGACGGAGTGGTCCGCATCGAGACCTCGCCACTCGAGCAGACTGCTCCGATCTTCCTGGCGAGAATGCGCTCGGTGTACTCGCACGACGAAATGTTCGGTCAGTACTGCACGGTCAATGACTACGTCGACTGCCCACCGGACGAGCTGTTCGAGTACATGGCCGACACCCGCAGTCTCGAGGAGTGGACCTATACGCTGCGTGGTTTCACTCCGACCGACGAGCCAGGGCTGTGGGTGGCCTACGACCGGTTGCTCCCGGAGACCAAGATCTATACCCGCACGCATGCCAACGCCGAGGCCCGCACCGTCGACTATCACTGTGCGTGGGACCAGGGCAAACACCTGTGGATGATCTATCTGATGCGGGTGCTCGACGCGCAGGTGGTGCTCAACAAGCCGGGTTCCGTTGTGCTGTGGACTAATTGCCGCCATCCGTTCTACAACGACAACCCCTACCCGGAGGCGGCGCCGCCACAGCGTTCCGGCTGGGTGGGAGACTTCTGGGACATTTTCGGTCCCGGTCATGCGTTGGAGCTGAACAACCTCAAGACGATCGCGGAATACCGCCACCGCAACGGCCTGCCGATCACGCCGGCGTGGATGCGATGAGGAGGAGCGCCGCCATGATGTGCGGCGGCGACGATGCAGAGCGAAGCGATGAGGAGGAGCGCCGCCATGACTGAAGTCAGCCTCACCGACGTTTCCACTTACCTGCCGGGCGAGCCGATCAGCGCCGATTACTACGCGCAATTCGCCGGATCAGATGAGTTGCGTGACAACCTGATGTTCCGCGCGCCGAGGTTTCGCCATCACGTCGGACCCGACGAGAGCGCGATCGACATGGTCGAGCATGCCGCGCAAGGACTGATCGAGCGGCATGGCCGCGATGTCATAGAGCATATTGACGTGTTGATCACGCACACCCAGATGCCGGATATGCCTTTCTATGGTGCGGGCGGTGGCATCGCGCACCGCTTAGGCATGCGGCCGTCGTGGGTGCTGGATCTTCACAACGGCGGATGCGCGGCATTTGTGCTCGGGCTCAACGTCGCTCGTAAACTACTGTCGTCCGGCGAGGGGCGCACCGCGCTGATCGCAATTGCGCAAAACGCGGCGGGGCAAGTCTTCGATCAGCCGGGTGTTCGGCGCATGGCGCAGGCTGCGGTCCCCGGCGACGGTGCCGCAGTCGGATTGGTCACGCTGTCGGATCAATCGCCGATCCTTGATGTCGAGTGCCGCACCTACGGCGAATACGCCGGAGACATGACGCTCGCGATCGATCCTCCGCGCAAGTGGTGGCAGCCGGGACGCGGAGAAGGCTGCATCGGGTTCACCGAAACCAAGATCACCAAAGTGCTGGCCCGCGGCAACCGCCAGGTTCCTGAAGTGGCGCTCGCGGTTTGCGATCGAATCGGCTTGGCGTCCAGGGATGTTGACCTGCTCGTCACCAACCAGCCCAACCGGGTATTCCTGCGCAATTGGCGAGAAGCGCTCGAAATACCGCCCGAGCGTCACCGCGATACCTTCGACGAGTGCGGCAACCTGTTCGGTGCCGGTATCCCGATCAACCTCGATCGCGCTATCTCGGACGGTCAGATCAACGCCGGCGACGTGGTGCTGATGGCCGCCTTCGCCCACGCCGGTGACTTCGCCGGAGCGGCCGCAATGCGGTGGGGTGGACGCGGCTAATGACGATTGCCGCGCAGAGGAACTCGATCACCGCCGAGATCCTCGGCGCATTGCCGCAGGCGGTCGATCCGCTGGCGTTGTCGTTGAATGAGAATCCGTTCCCGCCGCTGCGGGCGGTGCGAAAAGCGTTGGTCAAGTCGATCGACGCAGTCAATCGGTACCCGGAGTTCCTGCCCGAGCGGCTGCGCCGCCTGATAGCCGATCACATCGGGGTGCCCGAGGATCAGGTGGTACTTGGTGCCGGTGCAACCGGTGTGGTGATGCAAGTGTTGCAGGCCCTGACCTATTTGGGTGACACCATCGTGATGGCATCACCCACGTTCGACGGGTACCCGATCATCGCACAGATCGCGCGGCTGATCCCGGTGACGGTTCCGCTCGACGAACGCGGTCATCACAATCTCGATGCGCTGGCCGACGCCGCAGCCGCGGCGCGGGTGGTGGTGCTGTGCCGCCCACACAATCCAACTGGCACAATGGAGCCTGCCGTCGAGGTGATGCGGTTTCTGCGGAGGGTGGCGGCGGACACCGTGGTGTTGCTCGACGAAGCGTATATCGAATTCGCCGGGGCGGAGCAGCGGATCAACGCGGCTTCATTGGTCGCCCGCTTTCCCAATGTGGTTGTGGTGCGGACCTTTTCCAAGGCCTACGGGCTGGCCGGGCTGCGGATCGGTTACGGAATCGGTTCGCCGGAACTGACCAGGGCGCTGTGGACCAAGCAGTTGCCCTTCGGCATGGCCAGCACCGCATTGCTCGCGGTCGCGGCCTCCTATGCCGCCGAAACCCAACTGCTCAAGCGGGTCCGGCTGATCACCGCCGAGCGGCGCTATCTGCAGAAGCAACTGCGCGCAATGGGAGTCCGCAGCACCGACGCGCACGCCAATTTCGTCTACCTGCCGTCGAGGGATCGGCCGTGGAGCGACGTGCTGGCGGGCAGTGGTCTGCAGGTCCGGCACTATTCGGACGGCGGCGCGCGGATCACCGTCGGCAGCCGCGCATCCAGCCTCGCGGTCCTCTCGGTGGTGGACAAGGCGCTGGGGTGACGGCCGCTTTTGATGTCGTAGCTGTGGCGCACGACATCGTCGTTTCCCGTCGGCGCCACCACCTGGCACGGCGTTCCTGCGCGCAGCGGCGAACGGGATCCGCCCGGGCGCGTTGGCCCGGAGTGCGGTAAGAAAGGGCGTGGCCGCCAACCAACCGGACAAGCGATCCGACCGCCGCGACCCGATCGCCCAGGCCAGGGCCAACTGGGAGCGCGCCGGATGGGGTGACGTCGCGCTGGGCATGGTCGCCGTGACGTCGGTGATGCGCGCCCACCAGATTCTGCTTGCCCGGGTCGAAAACGCCTTGCGCCCCTACGATCTAAGCTTCTCCCGCTTCGAGCTGCTGCGCCTGCTGGCGTTCAGCCGGACCGGGGCGCTGCCGATCACCAAGGCCTCCGACCGGCTTCAGGTGCACGTCACCAGCGTCACTCACGCGATCCGCCGGCTGGAAGCCGATGGGCTGGTGCAGCGCATACCGCATCCGACCGACGGTCGCACCACGCTGGTGCAGATCACCGCTCTCGGCCGCTCGACGGTCGAAGACGCCACCGTCACACTCAACGAGCAGGTGTTCGCCGACATCGGGATGGCGGACGCCGAAGCGCAGGCATTGGTGTCGTCGATCGAAACGTTGCGGCACAACGCTGGCGACTTCTGAGCGCGAGCAGACGCAGAATCGCCCTAAACGCTGATGAATAGGGCGATTCTGCGTCTGCTCGCGCTACTTAAGGGTCGGGGGCAGCGGAATCGTCGCAGTCACCGCCGTTCCGGCGCCGGGCCGCGACCGGATGTTGAGCCGCCCGCCGACCAGCTCCGCGCGCTCGGCCATCGACAGCACACCGTAGCCGCCCATCTCGTCGCCACCCAGCGGATTCTCGAAAGTGTCGAAACCCACTCCGTCGTCGACGATTTCCAACCGGGCGATGTCGCCGTCGACCCCGAACCGCAGCCGGGTTCTGGTGGCGGCGGCGTGCTTGACGACGTTTTGCAGGCCCTCCTGCGCGATGCGGTACAGCGCAAGCTCGATGTGCTCGGGCAGCCGGGCATCGGACAGGTCGAGCTCGGTGTCCAGCTGCGGCATCGACCGCGCCAGGCTGGCCAGCCCACCCGCCAGACCCAGGTCGTCGAGCACCGGCGGTCGCAGCCCGCTGATCGCGGCGCGCGCTTCCTCCAGCGTCAGCTCAGCGAGTTCGCGCGCCTCGTTGAGGTGCCGGGAGGCTTGGGCCGCGTCGTCGTCGCCGACGGCCCGCGCGGCCGCATCCAACCGGTATGACAGCGTGATCAGCCGCTGCGAGATGCCGTCGTGGATGTCGCCGGCCAGTCGCCTGCGTTCGATTTCCTGCGCCTCGATCACCTGCTCGACGAACAACTCGTGGGCGCGTTCCCGAGCCACCAGCTGGCGGTGCAGCCGCGCCTGATGCAGTGCCCCGGCAATCAACCGGCCGATAACGCGCAACAGTTCGACGTCGTCGGCGGTGAATTCGCGTCGCTGCACGGTGTGCACGTTGAGCACCCCGACCAAGCCGCCGGGGTCGGTCTCCATCGGCACCGACACCATCGACGTGAAATCCCGCCCCCGCAGCGACTGGATCGGCAAGTACCGCGGGTCGGCCTCCTTGTCATGGGTGATCACCACCGGCTCGCGATGGCTGGCCACCCAGCCCGAAATGCCGGAACCCAGCGGCAACCGGATTTTTCCCACCTGCCCGTCGAATGGTGGCGTCGCCCCGGCCAGGGTAAGCGAGCGGTCGGTGTCGTCGAGCACATGCACGAAGCAGACGTCGGTACCGGTGGCCGCGGTGATCATGCGCGCGGCCGCGGCTGCCAGCGGTTCGACACCGGGGCCGCTGGAGGCGGCTTGAATGAGTTCGCGCAACAGCGCCAGTTCACGGTCGGCGCCGACGACGTCGCGCACCGCGTTGGGCCCATGAGTGCTGTCGGTCAATGGTAGATGCCTTCGCGCAGCGCGGTGGCCACCGCTCCCGTGCGGTCGCTGACGCCGAGCTTGCGGTAGATCGAGCGCAGGTGGCTTTTGACGGTTTCCTCACCGATCACCAGCTTGGTGGCGATGCCGCGGTTGGATAACCCGGTCACCATGTAGGACAGGATCTCGCTTTCGCGTTGGGTCAGTCCCTGCCGCGCCCCCGGCCAGAATTCGTCACGCTGCATCCGCGCCGCGGTGTCGACGGCGCGGGCCGCCATTCCCGGGTCGATCACTGTTTCGCCGTGGTGGACCAGTTCCAGCTGGCGCACAAGCTCGTCGCTGCTGATGCTCTTCAACAGATAGCCGCGGGCGCCCACCCGCAACGCCTGGAACAGGTATTGCTCGTCGTCGTAGACCGACAACATGACGACCTTGCGGTCCGGGTCGCGTGCGCGCAGTTCCCGGCACAGATCCAGGCCGCTGGAACCTTGCATGCGGACGTCGCACAGCACGACGTCGGGCTGCAGGTCATCGATTATGCTGACGGCGCGTTCGGCGCCCACCGCGTGCCCGACCACCTGCACCCGGTCCTGGAACGCGGCGAGCATCGCCTTGAGTCCTTCGATGACCATTTCGTGGTCGTCGACGAGCACAAGCCGGACGGGTTCGGTGGCTCGACCAGTGCCTGGTTGGATGCCGGCAGCCGCCATGGCATCACCTTAGAGCTGTGCGCACCGACGCACCGGGAGATCGCCACGCGGAATCCCCCTAATGGGGGACGCCCACCGGGCGACGCCCGGCCACGCTGAGAGTGTGACCATGCCGGCGGGCACCTTTCGGCGGCGGACGTTCTGGTGGGACCGGGCCCGGCCCGTCGACGCCGATATTGCGCCCCTGCGTGCGGTGATCTTCGATGCCGACGACGCGCTCGCCGAGGCGGGGTGCGCCGGCGATCTGGCGCCGCGTGCCGGTCTGATCGACTTGGTCATGAACTTGTTCGTCGCCGGCATCTGGGTCGGTGTGGTCAGCACCCGTGCGCGGGCGTGGGCGGAAACGCTGGTGCGGCAACTCATCGGCGAGGGACTGGTCGAGACCATCGTTACCGCCGACGACGTGGAGCGACCCGACGGCAATATCGACCTGTACCGGCTGGCATTGTGGGAGTTGGGAATAACGCCTCAGGATGCCCTTGCCGTGGCGGGCTCAGCGCATGGAGCACGGGCAGCCACCGCTGCCGGTTTACCAGCATTGCTCGTCGCACCTTGCGCCGCAGCGGAATTCACCGGCGCAGCAGCTGTGCGTTGCGGTTACGACGGTGCGACGCCGCTGCTGGCCGCGGGCTGCCGAGAGCTGCACCGACGATGGTGGATCGCCCGCAGGCGGTCGCGGCTTGTGGCCAGCAGGTGAAGCTCAGGACTGCCGAAGCATCTCGATTACCGCGCTGAAGTCTTTGTCGGCGTGGTCGACCGCGAACTTGGCATAGATGTCGGCGGCATGGCTGCCTAACGGCGCGGCTGCGCCGGTCGAGGCCACCGCCTCCATCGCCAGGCTCAGATCCTTGTTCATCAGCGCGGTGGCGAACCCCGGCGCGAAGTCGTTGTTGGCCGGCGATGTCGCAACCAGGCCCGGCACCGGGCAGTTCGTGTGCACCGCCCAGCAGTTGCCGGTCGCGCCGGTGATCACGTCGAACAGCGACTGCGCCGACAGGCCGAGCTTTTCGGCCAGCACGAAGGCTTCGCCGATGACGATCTGGTGGACGGCCAGCACCATGTTGTTGCACAGCTTCGCGGCCTGACCGGCACCGGCCGCGCCGCAGTGAATGACCTTGGCCGCCATGGGTTCTAGCACCGGCCGCGCCCGCTCCAGCGCCGACTCGTCGCCACCGACCATGAACGCCAGCGTTCCGGCGACGGCGCCGCGCACCCCGCCGGAGACCGGTGCGTCGAGTTGGGCGAAGCCCCGCGATTCCGCCAGTGCGTGCACCTCGCGGGCGTCGTTGACCGAGATGGTCGAGCTGTCGATGAACAGCGCGCCTTGCTGTGCGGCGGGCAGGATCTCGGCGTAGCAGCGCTTGACCACGTCGCCGTTGGGCAGCATGGTGATCACCACGTCGGCGTCGGCGACCGCGTCCGGGCCGCTGTCGAACACCGCGACACCGGTTTTGGTGGCTGCCGCCGCGGCGGTGGGCAATGGGTCGAAGCCACGGACGAAATGGCCGGCGGCCACCAGATTGGCCGACATCGGGCCGCCCATGTGGCCTAGCCCAAGGAAAGCGATCCTGGAAATTTCAGTCATCGCCGTGGCCTTCCTGTGCGGTGGCGTTATGCGGTGGCGCGGGCCCGCGCGGCCTCTGCCCGGCCGATGACCACCCGCATGATTTCGTTGGTTCCTTCCAGGATGCGGTGCACACGCAGGTCGCGGACGATCTTCTCCAGACCGTACTCCCGCAGATAACCGTAGCCGCCGTGCAGCTGCAGCGCCTGGTCGGCCACCTCGAAGCAGGCGTCGGTGACATAGCGTTTTGCCATCGCGCACAGCTCCACCTTGTCGGCGGCGTCGTCGTCCAGCGCGCTTGCCGCCCGCCACAACAACATGCGCGACGTCTCCAGCGCAGTGGCCATGTCCGCCAGGGTGAAGCGGATGGTCGGCTCGTCGAGCAGGGTGCTACCGAAAGCCTGCCGGTGCAGCAGGTACGATGTCGCCTTGTCGAAGGCGGCCCGGGCGCCGCCGAGCGAGCATGCCGCGATGTTGAGACGGCCACCGTTGAGGCCGTTCATCGCGATCGAAAAGCCGGCACCCTCTCCGTCGGCGCCGCCCAGCATCGCATCCGCCGGCACCCGCACCCCGTCCAGCACCACTTGGGCCGTCGGCTGCGCGTGCCAGCCCATCTTCTCTTCCTGGGCACCGAAACTCAGCCCGGCGAGGCCTTTTTCGACGATGAAGGCCGAAATGCCACGGGATCCCTCGCCGCCGGTGCGCGCCATCACTACGTACACGTCCGAGGCGCCGGCCCCGGAAATGAACTGCTTGACCCCGTCGAGGACATAGTCGCCGCCGTCCCTGACGGCCCGGGTGCTCAACGCGCTGGCGTCCGACCCCGCGCCCGGCTCGGTCAAACAGTAGCTGGCGATGGCATCCATCGACGCCAGCCTCGGTAACCACCCCTTGCGCTGTTCTTCGGTGCCGAACGTGTCGATCATCCATGCGCACATGTTGTGGATCGACAAAAACGCGGCCGTGGTGGGATCGCCGGTGGCCAACTCCTCGAAGATTCGAACCCCGTCGAGCCGGCGCAGCCCGCTGCCGCCGACGTCCTCGCGGCAGTAGATGGCCGCCATGCCCAGCCCGGCCGCCTCACGCAGCACGTCGACCGGGAAATGGTTGGTGGCGTCCCACTCCAACGCATATGGCGCCAGGCGTTTCTCGGCGAACGCAGCCGCCGTCTGGGTGATAACCCGCTCGTCGTCGTCGAGACCGAAGAATGGCATCGCGCAGCTATTTCATTGTCGGGATGACGAATTCGGCGCCATCCTTGATGCCCGACGGCCAGCGCGACGTCACCGTCTTGACCTTGGTGTAGAACTGGATCGATGCCGGGCCGTGCTGGTTGAGGTCGCCGAACCCGGAGCGCTTCCAGCCCCCGAACGTGTGGTACGCGACCGGCACCGGGATCGGCACGTTCACACCGACCATCCCGACCTGCACGCGCGAGGTGAAGTCGCGGGCGGTGTCGCCGTCACGGGTGAAGATGGCCACGCCGTTGCCGTATTCGTGCTGAGAAGGAAGCGCTAGTGCTTGTTCGTATGTCGTGGCGCGCACCATGCACAGCACCGGCCCGAAGATCTCGTCGGTGTAGATCGACATGTCGGGGGTGACGTGATCGAACAGCGTCGGCCCGATAAAGAAGCCGCCCTCGAGGTTGGCGTCGCCGAACGCCAAGTCGTCGCTGGCGCGGTCTCGCCCGTCGACGACGATTTCCGCGCCCGCGGCCACGCCTTGGCCGATGTAATCGCGCACCCGTTTGAGCGCAGCCTCGGTGACCAGCGGACCGTAGTCGGCCTTCGGGTCGAGGCTGTGGCCCACCCGCAGGTTGTTGACTCGCTCAACCAGCCTGCCGCGCAACCGTTCTGCGGTCTGCTCGCCGACCGGTACCGCAACGCTGACCGCCATGCAGCGTTCGCCGGCACTGCCATATCCGGCGCCGATCAGCGCGTCCACCGCCTGGTCGAGGTCCGCGTCGGGCATCACGATCATGTGATTCTTGGCGCCGCCGAAGCATTGCGAGCGCTTACCGTGCGCGGCCGCCGTCGCGTAGATGTACTGCGCGATATCGGAACTGCCGACGAAGCCGACAGCCTTGATGTCGGGATGGGCCAGGATGGCGTCGACGGCTTCCTTGTCACCGTGCACCACCTGGAACACACCCGGGGGAAGACCGGCTTCGATGAACAACTCCGCCAGTCGCACCGGGACTGACGGGTCGCGCTCAGAAGGCTTGAGGATAAAGGCATTTCCGCATGCCAGGGCAGGACCGGCCTTCCATAGCGGGATCATCGCCGGGAAGTTGAACGGGGTGATGCCGGCGACCACACCCAGCGGTTGGCGAATCGAATAGACGTCGATGCCCGGCCCGGCGCCCTCGGTGTATTCGCCCTTGAGCAGATGCGGGATTCCGATGCAGAACTCGATCACCTCGATGCCGCGCTGGATGTCACCGCGGGAGTCGGCCAACGTCTTGCCATGCTCGAGCGAGAGCATCTCGGCCAGCTCGTCGGTGTGCTCGTTGACCAGCTCGATGAAGCGCATCATCACCCGCGCCCGCCGCTGCGGGTTCCACGCGGCCCAGCCCTTCTGCGCCTCGACGGCCGATGCCACCGCGGCGTCGACCTCCCTCGTTGTCGCCATGGGAACCAGGGCCTGGACTTGGCCGGTGTTGGGATTGAACACGTCGGCGGTGCGCGGCGAGTCAGCGGCAGTACGCCGACCGTCGATGAAATGCGGAATCCGTGAAGTCATAGATGCCCTCGTCGTACGCGAAACGAACAGGTGGTTTACTAGGACATCCTAGTAAATGGAGGGGATGGCTGACAACCCGGGGTCGCTGGCCCGGCGGCACCGGCCCCGGCAGGCATGTCGCCTACCTCCGGGCTTTTCGGCTTCTCCGAGAGTGGCTGAGCCGTCACGGCGATCAGCGTGGCGGGCGACCTTCTGGCGGTGGCGGTCTCGGGCCGACACGGTTCACCGGTGGTGAACTTCTCGCCGGCCTCCAGCGTGTTAGCAGCAGGAGGTCGAGATGCCGATACCGCATGCCCCGTCGACTCGCCCGCTTCGGATCCTTGTCGTCGGCGCGGGTGTGGGCGGCCTGTCGGTGGCTCGGGGCTTGTTGCGCGACGGTCATGACGTCACTGTGTTCGAACAGCGGCCTCATCTGACCCCGGGCGGCGGCGCCGTGACCATCTGGCCGAACGGCGCGACGGTGCTGCGGCAGCTGGGTGTCGACATGGAGGGGACCGGCCAGCTGATCTCCACCGTGCGGGTCCACACACTTCGGGGATTTGCGATCACATGTTTGGACGTGACGGCGATCGCGGACCGGCTGGGCGAGCCCGTGCGGATGGTGCCCCGGCGAGTCCTGCTGGAACGGCTGCTGGACGGCTTTCCGGCTGACCGCGTCCGATGCGATGCCCGCGCCGTCACGGTGCTCGACACCGGCACCGGCGCGCGGATCGAGTTCGCCGACGGCAGCTCGGCCGAAGGCGACGTGCTGATCGGCGCGGACGGGGTGCACTCCGTGGTGCGCGAACTCGTTGGCGCACCACGCGCCAGGCCCACCGGCTGGTGCAGCTGGCAGGGACTGGTCACGCTCCCAAACATCGCGGACAAGCACATCGCGCTGATGATGATCGGCGAACACGGAAACCTTGGCCTGTGGCCGGCTGGAGGTTGGGCCGTGCAGTGGTGGTTCGACCTGCCGTGGTCTGCGGACTTTGTCCGACCGCAACGTCCACTCGACATGATCCGATCCAACTTCACCGGATGGGCCGATTGTGTCGATCAGGTACTTGCCACATTGACCGACGAGGATTTGGCCCCGTCGCCGTTCCCGCATTTCCGGCATCCGGTTCCCCATGCGGGCCAAGGCGCGGTGACGTTGCTCGGCGACGCCGCGCATACGATGCCGCCAACGCTTGCGCAAGGAACCAATCAGGCGCTGCTCGACACGATGGTGTTGTGCGAGGCGCTGTCGGATTCCCGTGTCGATGTCCAGGGCGCGCTGCGCTGGTATGAAAACACCCGGCGACGCAAAGTCAAGGCCGTTTCGTGGCTGACCACCCAGCAGGTATCTCACAGCGAAGCTGCGCTGAAACCGATGGCGATGGTTCCGGACCGGTTCATGACGTGGGCACTGACCACATTTCTGCGCTGGACCAGTCACGCCAAGATGTCGGCGCGGATCAGCCGAGACCTCTACACCCGCGACCACCATCCCGTCGTGCCCCTGGTGTCGACGGCGATGAACCAGTCAGGAGGTGTCGAGCATGGAACCGGTGAGCCACCCGGATGAGCCCGTCCGGGTACGAGGTGGTATCGACGCGCCGTCACGCTGGCTCTGGCTTTTCAAGTGGTGCGTGCTGGCCGTGCCGCACTATCCCATCTTGATCCTGCTCTACCTGGTGTATCTGCTGCTGACGGTTGTCGCCGGCGTCGCCGTCTTGTTCACCGGCCGCTACCCGCGCCCTATCTTCGACTTCAACGTCGGGGTGCTGCGCTGGTCGTGGCGAGTCATGAACTACCGATTCCCGATGAACAGCACCGACAAGTATCCGCCTTTCACCCTCGCGTCTCGGCCCGACTACCCGGGCGATCTCGAGGTCGACTACCCGCAACGGCTCAAGAGGTGGGGTGTGCTGGTGAAGTGGTGGCTGTTGGGGCTCCCCCAGATACTCGTCTGCTGGGCGATGGAGCCGCTGCTGCAGCTGGTTTGCGTTATCGCCCCGGTGTGGTTGTTGTCCACCGGCACGGTCTCGCAGGGCATGTTCGATTTTCTGATGGGCATGGTTCGCTGGAGATATCGCGTGGCCGTGTATGTCTCGTTGATGCGTGACGAATATCCGCCGTTCCGAATGGATCTGGGCAGCAGATGAGACGGCGTTATTCGGCGCTGATCGCCGCGATGATGTTCAGCCGGGCGGCGCGCAACGCGGGCGGCACCGACCCGAGCAGGCTGAGCACCAGCGCGCCCGCGGTAAAGGCGACCGCCGCCGGGCTCGGCCGGAAACCTACCGCGAAGTTCATGATGTCCCCGCTGACCAGGCTGTAGAGCCACTGGTCAACCAGGCCGAAAACCAATCCCGAGACGCCACCGACGACACCGATGCCGGCGGCCTCGGCCAGCACCATTCGCAGCGTGAACCGGCGGCTAGATCCCATCGCCCGCAGCACGCCGAGTTCTCGGCGCCGGTCCAGCACCGAAAGCGTCAACGTGTTGAGGACCGCGACGGCGGCGACGAACACCACGATCACCAAGACCGCGTTGGCGATGAACATGCTCTGGTGCAGCGGCGCCTCGAGGCCGGACAGCGCAACATGGCCGTCGTACACATAGTTGGGCGCCGGCACGATGCGGCCCACGTCCGCCAACAGTCGCGCATGATCTACCCCGGGTGCGGCGAAGATCTGCAGTGTCGTCGGCGCCGGTCGGTCGAACCAGGCCCGCATGTGGTCGAGGTCCATCCCGACGGTGCCGATAACGGTCGAGAAGTACGGAACCACGGCCAGCACCGTTGCCCGCCGCGGGCCGTGGGGCGTGGGTAGCCGCAAACCGTCGCCGACCCCGACACCCAGGGTCTTGCCCAGATTTTGGGTGAGCACCACGCCGCGGCCGGCCAGCACCTCGTTGCGTACCTGTTCATCCAGCGCGCGATAGAGCGCATCGTGGCTTCCGCGGGCAAACCCGTCAAGCAGCACGCGCGTGCCACCGACCTCAGCGAACCCGCATGCGCCCTCGACGACCCGTGCTACGCCCGGAACTGCGGCCAGCTTCCCCGTAACACCTTGCGGCAGAACGTCTGTGGGATAGCGGTCAGGAGGATCCGCGCTGACCCACACATCGACACCTGCGACCGGCGCGAAGATGGCCCGGGCTGAGCGGATCATGTCGGTGTTGGTGCCGGTAATCACCACGGTGGTAACGACCGCGATGAGTACGGTCATCACCGTGGCCCATACCCGCCGCGGCGCACGCTCGATCGTGGCCGCCGCCAGTGCCCCGACCGATCCGAACCGTCGAGCGGCCGCGGCGGTGGCCTTGACGATCGGCCCGGTGAGAGCGAAGCCGAGCGCGATCTCGGAACCAAGCAAAGCGAGCGCTGCGACGAACGGGAATGTGCAGTGCCGGCCGAGCGCGAGCAGGATCGAGGCGGCCAGCACCGCGACGGCGCCACACCCGCTTGCGATCCGCAGCCACCGTGGCACGCGGTCGGCAGCTGAAACCCCGACCGGCGCCAGTGCCTCGATCGGGGACACCCGGTATACCTGGCGCGCGGCCATCGCCGAGGCAGCCACGCTGGTGAGCACGGTCGCCGCGAGGGCGGCTGGTATCGCGTGGCCGGGCAGCCAGTACTGCACACGCGCTTCGAGCCCTTGAGTCATTGCCGGTGGCAATCGAGCAATTGCGGTGCGGCCCATGACAATCCCCATACCCGATCCGACAGCGCCGCCGATCAGCCCGAGAACCGCGGCCTCCAGCAGCATGTCACCAACGATGGTTTCGCGTCGCCCGCCGATCGCACGCAGTATCGAGATGACCGGCCGGCGTTGGGCAATCGCCATCGTCATCGTGGTGTAGATCAAAAACGCACCCACCACCAACGCGACCGCCGCGCCGATCAGCGACATGTAGTTCATCAGCTTGACACCGTCGCCAGCGCGGGTTGCCCGCATGCTCGGATCTGCGACGATTGCCCGGCCGTTCACCGCGTTGGTGATCGCGGCGCGGACCGCGGCGCGATCCACGCCCGGTTTCATGGTGACCAGTATCGAGTCGAGTTGGCGTGGCCGACCGGTAATCTGCTGCGCCAAGGGAAGCGGAGCCAGGATGTAGTGTCCGCCGTTGAGCTCTGCCAGTTGCTTTCCCTCCAGCACGGCCGCGACGGTGACCTCCGCTGAGCCCAGCCGAAAGCGCTCGCCTTTCGCATAGCCGACTCCCGGCCCGACCTGGACACCGTTACTCACGCCCGGCGGCGCTGCCGGCGGTGCCCCGACCACATCTTTCAGGGCGCCGCGCAACGCGGCACTCTTCTCGTCCGCGCCGAACAACAACACCGGTCCCGATGGTGTGGACGCAGACGTGCGGATCATCGGTGCCGCGGCGGCAACGCCGCGAACTGCGGCGACATCGGCCGCGACGGTGTCCGGGAATCCCGCGTCGGTGATACCCGATATCTCGAGTGCGGCGATCCCGGCAATCGCGTCGGCCAACCGGTTAACCGACCCGGTGATCGACCCGAAGATGCCGAACACCGCGACCAGATACGTTGCGGCTATTGCCATCACGGTCATCGATGCGATCGTGCGCCGACGGTGTACGACGAGTTCGCGAACGCTGAACAGCCGCAGTCGGCTCCCTGCGGCGATCACCCCGGCGCGGCGTTTGACCACGGGATCACCCGATCGGCGGCTCACGGCCGCGCCGCCCGATCGCGGCGACGTCGACCGTTGGTGGCCCAGAATCGGCCTAGCCCGAGGCGACCCCACACAACGGTGAACTCGTCGGAACCGAGCCGACCGTCCCGCAGGGTGATCACCCGATCAGTCGCCGCGGCGGCGTCTACGTTGTGGGTCACCATCACCACCAGCTGGCCGCGGCCGTCCTCATGCGCCACGTCGGCCAGAAGCTCCAATATCGCGGCACCCGTTGCCGAATCGAGATTGCCGGTCGGTTCGTCGGCCAGGATCAGCGGCGGGTCCATCATCAACGCCCGCGCTATCGCCACCCGCTGCATCTGGCCGCCGGACAGCTCCGCCGGCCGGTGCTCGACGCGGTTGCCGAGCCCGACCCGGTCCAGCAGCCGAACCGCATCGGCTTTGGCCTTGCCCAGCCGCACACCGTCGAGCAGTTTCGGGACCGCCACGTTCTCCCACGCCGACAACGACGGCAGCAGGTTGAAGAACTGGAAGATGAACCCCACGCGGTGATGCCGAAACAGCGACCGCTGCTCGTCGCTGAGACGACCGATCTCCTCGCCGTCGAAGGTGATCGACCCCCAATCGGGGCAGTCCAACGCGCCGAGCAGGTGCAGCAGGGTGCTCTTGCCCGCCCCCGACGGTCCGACCACCGACACGAACTGCCCGCCGCACAGTCGCAGGCTGATGTCGTCGAGTGCCCGCACCGATTGACCGCCGACCCGGTATTCGCGCACCACATTGCGCAGTTGGATGCTCAGCTGGCGGGTTGGCGGATCCGCGTGACCGAACCGTCGCACGGCTCTCCTGCGGTGACGCCGCGCCATTGCGTCCACCATGGCCACGCCTCCTGCGCGATCGACCGTCAGCCTCACGCGAACCCCGCGCCGCAAGGCGCCGGTATCGGATACCACGAGCCGCGCGGGTCCTCGGTTCGACAGCGCTGCGGGGCCGCGGTGAACTCACCACGATCGCCGGTCGTGTTACAGGCATCGTCGCGAAGGAGAACGGGACCGATGTCGCTACCCGCACTTCAGGACATCGTCGCTCACACCGGTACGACCGACCCTATCGACGGTGTCATCCGCATCGAGACCAGCCCCCGCCAGAAGGCCACCCCGATCATCATGGAAATGATGCGGTCGGTGTATCCGCACGACCAGGTGTTCGGCGAGTACTGCACGGTCAACGGATACATCGAATGCCCGCCCGACGAACTGTTCGAGTACATGGCCGACACCCGCAGCCTGGAGGAGTGGACCTACAGCCTGCGTGGTTTCACGCCCACCGACGAGCCCGGCCTGTGGCTCGCCTACGACCGGCTCGGGTCGGAGACCAGGATTTACACACGCACGATTGCCAACGCGCAGGCCCGCACCGTCGACTATCACTGCGCATGGGATCAGGGTAAGCACCTGTGGATGATCTACATGATGCGGGTGGTCGACGCGCAGCTGGTGTTGGACAAACCCGGCTCGGTGGTGTTGTGGACGAACTGCCATCACCCGTTTTACGACCACAATCCCTATCCGGAGACCGCGCCGCCGCAGCGTCCGGTGTGGGTCGGTGACTTCTGGGACATGTTCGGCGCCGGGCACCGGCTGGAGCTGAACAACCTCAAGGCGATTGCCGAATACCGGCACCGTCACGGCCTGCCGATCACCCCGGCCTGGATGCGATGAGCCCGGCGTGAACCCCGCAAAACCGCCGCCCGCAATCTTGGCCCGGGTGCTCGAGCGCATTCGCCACCACCTGTTCCGGCTCTATCAACGCCTGACGCCTGCGCCGGCGGCGATGATGGAGATGATCGTGGCCGCCTGGGTGTCGCAGGCGATCACGGCGGCGGCCCAACTCGGTGTGGCCGATGCCCTCGCCGGCGGCCCGCTGGTCATCGACGAATTGGCGGTGCGGGTGGGCGCGGACGCCGATGCGCTGCGTCGACTGCTGCGGGCGTTGATCAGCCGCGGCATCTTCCGTCACCGCGGTGACGGTCGCTACGAGCTGAATTCTCTTGCCGACACCCTGCGTTCGGATGCACCGGCGTCGATGGCGTGCGCGGCGCGGTTCTACGGCTCGCACGAGCAGCGCAAACGGTGGACCCTGTTGGTGGATTCGGTTCGAACCGGCACGACGGTCGTGCCGACATTGCACGGCAAGGCGAGCTTCGACTACTTCGCCGAGCAGCCCGAGCATGCCGACCTGTTCAACCAGACCATGACAAGTATTTCGGAATTGACGACCGCACCGGTGGTCGCAAGCTATGACTTCAGCGCCTATCCGACGATCGTCGACGTCGGTGGCGGCCAGGGTCAACTACTGGCCGCCATCCTGGCGGCGACCCCGGGTTCGCGGGGCATCCTCTACGACCTGCCGTGGGTGGTTGCGAGCGCCTCGAACCTGTTGCGCGAGCGCAATGTTGCCGACCGGGTATGGGTCGCGGAAGGATCTTTTTTCGACAGCGTCCCATCCGGTGCAGACGCCTACATTCTCAAAAACATCATCCACGACTGGCCCGACGATAAGGCGGTGCAGATCCTGCGCAACGTGCGCGCGGCAGCCGTCCCGGGGACCACGGTATTGCTGATCGAGCTGGTCATTCCCGAGCATGACCGTGACTTCCCCGGGAAGTGGGCGGACCTGGAGATGCTGCTGAATTTGGGCTCGCGCGAACGCACCGCGGCCGAGTACCGGGAGCTGCTCAGCCAAGCTGGATTTCGGATGACACGGGTGGTGCGCACCGCCGCGCCGCTTAGCGTGGTGGAGGCGAGGGCGGGTGACGCCCGGCGCCGTCGGCCTACCCACCAGCGCGCAGCGGCAGATCGTCAGCCACACCAGGCGCGAACGTCGGGCGGGTAGTCATCGAGCGGCCCAAGACCGACACAGCGCTGCCCCGGGGGGTAGTTGACACGGGCGTTGAGCAGATCGCAGGGAATGTAGACCTGTTTGCCTTCGGGAATATTGCTCAGACACAGCGTCGGTGGCTGGGCAGGAGCCTGGGCGGGGGTGACGAGCGTCAGCGCTAACGCGCCGACCACCCCTGCAACACCGCGATAGATCATGGGGACAAACTCCTTTTTGGTGCGGGGGGTGTCTGCGGGTTCGACGGTGCTAACACGATGATTTTGATCGAATCTGCTGGTCGGGTGCGTCGGCCACAGCCTAGGTGGCCCGCAGGTCGGCAATGAACGCCTGGGCGTCGTCCCAGGTGGGCAAGAGTCCGGCCGCACCGACTTCACCAAGCGTCGGCGCGGCGGCGTCGCGGTCTGACAACAGCAATTTGCGGTCAGGCGTTGGCCAGTCGATCGCCAGCGCCGGATCGGTGGCGCAGATGGTGTGCTCACGCTGCGGATTGTATTCCGCAGAACACAAGTACATAACTGTCGAATTGTCCTGCAGTGCAAGGAATCCGTGCGCGAGTCCTTCGGAGATGTACACCGACCTGCGGTCTCGGTCGTCGAGTAGCACCGAGACCCAGCGGCCGAACGTCGGTGAGCCGACGCGGATGTCGACGACCACATCAAATACCGACCCGGACAGGCATGTCACATATTTGGCCTGGCTTGGTGGCAGCTGGGCGAAGTGGAGGCCTCGCAGCACCCCGGCTGATGACACCGAGCAGTTGGCCTGCCGCACGTCGAGGCGGTGGCCGGCGAACGCCGTGAACTCATGGTCGGTGAGCCACTCGAAGAACACGCCGCGCGAGTCGGCGTGCAGCTGCGGCGTGATCTCCCAAGCCCCGGGGATGTCGAGTTCGCGTACCCTCATTGACCGCGTTCTTCGTATCGGGCCTCGACGGCGTCTTTCAGCGGGCCCCACCACGATTCGTTGGCGCGATACCAGTCGATGGTGGCACGCAAGCCTTCCTCGAAGTCGGTATGCTTTGGCGCCCAGCATAACTCGTCGTAAAGCGGTGACGGGTCGATGGCATAGCGCAGGTCGTGTCCAGCGCGGTCGGGCACATGGTCGAAGTCGTCGGGATCGCGGCCCATTATCTGCAACAGCATTCTCAGCACCGACAAGTTGTCATGTTCGCCCTCGGCGCCGATGAGATAGGTGCGCCCGGTTTGGCCCCGTTCCAGGATCCGGCGCACGGCGTCATTGTGGTCTTCGACGTAGATCCAGTCACGGACATTGGCGCCGTTGCCGTAGAGCTTGGGCCGTCGCCCGGTGAGCACGTTGGTGATCTGGCGCGGAATGAACTTTTCCACGTGCTGGTATGGCCCATAGTTGTTGGAGCAGTTGGAAATCGTCGCCCGCACGCCGTATGAGCGCACCCAGGCCCGCACCAGCATGTCGGCTGCGGCCTTGGTCGCCGAGTAGGGGCTCGACGGGTTGTACGGGGTGGATTCGGTGAACCGTCGCGGCTCATCGAGCGCGAGATCGCCGTAGACCTCGTCGGTGGAGACGTGATGCAGCCGCACTTTGTGACGCCGCACCGCCTCTAAGACGGTGAACGTTCCCACGACATTGGCACGCAGAAACGGTTCCGGGTCGGCAAGCGCATTGTCGACGTGGGTTTCGGCGGCGAAATGCACCACCGCGTCGGATTCGGCGACCAACCGGGAAACCAGCTCCGCGTCGGTGACGTCACCTTGCACCAGCCGGATGTCGTCTTCGACCGGAGCCAGTGACTCGCGGCTGCCGGCGTAGGTCAACGCGTCGAGCACCGTCACCGTGTCGTCGGGATGCTCGCGTACCGTGCTGTGCACGAAGTTGGCGCCGATGAAACCAGCGCCCCCGGTGACCAGCAACCGCATGACCAAACCCTAACGAGCCGGTCAGCCCTTCGGCGTCAATCCGAGCGGTCGGGCCAGTTCGCGCAGCGCGCCCACCAGTTCGTCTTCGCCGCCGGCCCCCAGCACCTGGATGGCCACGTGGTCGGCGCCGGCGTCCACATGCTCGTTGAGCCGCGCGGCGATGGCCTCGGGGGTGCCGTATGCGACGACGGCGTCGATCAGCCTGTCGCTGCCGGGCTCGCGCACGTCGTCGTCGCCGAATCCCAGCCGCCGCCAGTTGTTGACGTAGTTACGCAAGCCCAGGTAGAAGCCGACGGTTTGGCGGCCGATGCGGCGAGCTTTATCGACGTCGTCGGTGAGTACCACTTTGTGTTCGGGGGCCAAGAACACCGAGTTGCCGACCAGGTCCCGCGCCGCGGCGGTGTGCTCGGGGGTGGTCAGATACGGGTGGGCGCCCGCGCTCCGCTGCGCTGAGAGTTTCAGCACCCGGGGACCCAGGGCGGCAAGCACCCGTCGGCTAGTGGGCACCGATGCGGCGTCGAGTTCATCGAGATAGTCGACCAGCGCGTCGTAGGGCTTGCGGTAGTTGTCACTGTGCTCGGGGTGACCGACCCCGATGCCGAGCAGGAATCGCCCCGGGTAGTTCGCCTCGACGCGGTGATAGGACTGCGCGACGGCCGCGGCGGGTGCCGACCAGATATTGACGATCCCGGTGGCCAGCTGCAGTGAGCTGGTCCGGGCCGCGGCGGGTTCGACCCATGCCAGATCCGCGTCCGGTGAGCCGCCGACCCAGGCCGCGCCGTAGCCCAGCGCTTCGATCTGCTCGGCGAGGTCGGCGGTGATACGGCGGGTGCCCAGCCACACGCCGAACCGGCCAACCGCGGGTTTGAGGGAAACAGCGTCGGTCATAGCGCTCCTGGTTAAGCGTCGGGGGCCAGGCCGAGCGGCCCGGCGAGTGCGGCCAGCGCCGCGACCAGCTTGTCACCCCGGGTGAGGACCTGGACGGCGACATGGTCGGCACCGGCGTCGAGGTGCTGCTTGAGCCGTGCAGCGATGACGTCAGGGGTGCCGTAGGCGACCAGCGCGTCGACCAGCCGGTCGCTGCCCGGGCGGGTGATGTCGTCGTCGCTGAAGCCCAGCCGCTTCCAGTTGTTGCGGTAGTTTGCCAGGTTGAAATAGATGTCGAGCGCCTTGCGCCCGACCTGACGTGCCTGGTCAGCGTCGGTGGTCAGCACCACCTTGTGCTCGGGGGCCAAGAACGCCGACGGGCCGATCAGCTCGCGGGCCTGCGCCGTGTGTTCGGGAGTGGTCAAGTAGGGGTGTGCTCCGGCGCTGCGCTGTGCGGAAAGCTTCAGCACCCGCGGACCCAGCGCAGCCACCACCCGGCGGTTTGCCGGCACGCCGTGCCGCTCGAGCCGGTCCAGGTACTGCGTCAGCGCCTCGTATGGTCGGCGATATTCGGCGTGCGCCTCGGGGTGGCCGACACCGATACCCAGCAGGAAGCGGCCCGGATAGGCACTGTCGATGCGATGGAACGACTCGGCGACCGCGTCGGCGGGCGCGGTCCAGATGTTGACGATGCCCGTGGCCACCCGCAGCGTCGTCGTCTGCTCGAGAATGGGTTCCACCCACTCCAGCTCCGCGGGCGGTGAGCCGCCCACCCACACGGCTCCGTAGCCGAGCGACTCGATTTCCTTGGCTTGCTCAGGGGTGACGCCGCGACCGAAGGATCCGAAGCGACCGAGGTTGGGTTTACCGGCTGCAGAGTTGGTCATGGTTGCTCCAACCGGTGGGCCGAGGAGCGATATTCCGCCCAGGTCGCAGGCCGTAGCAGTCCGC
Organism: Mycobacterium heckeshornense; assembly: GCF_016592155.1. Taxonomy (NCBI): domain Bacteria; kingdom Bacillati; phylum Actinomycetota; class Actinomycetes; order Mycobacteriales; family Mycobacteriaceae; genus Mycobacterium; species Mycobacterium heckeshornense. Next base: position 4,042,246 of record NZ_AP024237.1, on the reverse strand, counting down.
CGCACCCGGTGGGCGCCAATTTTGTTCCAGCGCGACAAAGCGAGTATCGTTGAATTCCGGTGCGGCGTCCGTACCGGCTCTTTGCTGTGCGCAATCTGGGAATTTCGCCGGAATTTCCTGCGATCGGCTCACGTTTTGCAGTCGGTGCCGATGCTGCACCGAACGGGCGGAGCGATGAGGAGGATCGCCGGAAGCTTATGGCGAAGAAAGACGGTGCCATCGAGGTCGAGGGCCGGGTGGTCGAACCGTTGCCCAACGCGATGTTTCGCATCGAGCTGGAAAACGGCCACAAGGTGCTCGCCCACATCAGCGGCAAGATGCGGCAGCACTACATCCGCATCCTGCCCGAGGACCGGGTGGTCGTGGAGCTGTCGCCCTACGACCTGTCCCGGGGCCGCATCGTGTACCGGTACAAGTAACCCCGCGCGCCCGAGACCCCACGTCAACGACCGAGAACGACAGAACAGGATCGACAACGCCGTGAAGGTGAACCCGAGCGTCAAGCCGATGTGCGACAAGTGCAGGGTGATCCGCCGGCATGGGCGGGTCATGGTGATCTGCCCCGATCCGCGCCACAAGCAGCGGCAGGGTTAGCCGCGTCAGACAACTGAATGCAGACCTCCCAGTACCTGTGAGCGGACGGGCCGCTCATCGCGCCCGGACGGAGGCCGGGCCCCGCAAGCTGGCGGGATGGACTGGGACCAGACCTCCGCGAAGAAACGAGGAATGCCACCCATGGCTCGACTTGTCGGCGTCGATCTGCCGCGCGATAAGCGCATGGAGATCGCCCTGACCTATATCTACGGCATCGGCCGGAGCCGCTCCAACGAGATCCTGGCCGCGACCGGCATCGACCGGGATCTACGCACCAAGGACCTCACCGATGACCAGCTGGCCAAGCTGCGCGACTACATCGAAGGCAACCTGAAGGTGGAGGGCGACCTGCGCCGCGAGGTGCAGGCCGACATTCGCCGCAAGATCGAGATCGGCTGCTATCAGGGCTTGCGTCACCGGCGCGGGCTGCCCGTGCGCGGCCAGCGGACCAAGACCAACGCGCGCACCCGCAAGGGACCCAAGCGCACCATCGCCGGCAAGAAGAAGGCCAGGTAAACCATGCCACCGAAGAAGACCACCGCGGCGCCCAAGAAGGGCCAGAAGCCTCGCCGGCGGGAGAAGAAGAACGTTCCGCACGGGGCCGCACACATCAAGAGCACGTTCAACAACACCATCGTCACGATCACCGACCCGCAAGGCAACGTCATCGCGTGGGCGTCCTCGGGCCACGTCGGCTTCAAGGGCTCGCGCAAGTCGACACCGTTCGCCGCCCAGCTGGCCGCGGAGAACGCCGCCCGCAAAGCCCAGGAGCACGGGATGCGCAAGGTCGACGTGTTCGTCAAGGGCCCGGGCTCGGGCCGGGAGACCGCGATCCGATCGCTGCAGGCCGCGGGCCTGGAGGTCGGCGCGATTGCCGACGTGACTCCCCAGCCGCACAATGGCTGCCGTCCACCCAAGCGTCGCCGGGTCTAGCAGGAGAGACGTAGGAGATGGCTCGTTACACCGGACCTGTTACCCGCAAATCGCGCCGGCTGCGCACCGACCTCGTCGGCGGCAGCCAGGCCTTCGAGAAACGCCCTTACCCGCCCGGCCAGCACGGTCGTGCGCGGATCAAAGAGAGCGAGTATCTGCTGCAGCTGCAGGAGAAGCAGAAGGCCCGCTTCACCTACGGCGTGATGGAAAAACAGTTCCGCCGCTACTACGAAGAGGCAGTGCGCCGTCCGGGCAAGACCGGCGAGGAACTGCTGCGGATCCTGGAGAGCCGACTCGACAATGTGGTCTACCGCGCCGGGCTGGCCCGGACCCGCCGGCACGCCCGCCAGCTGGTCAGCCATGGCCACTTCCTGGTCAACGGGGTGAAGGTCAATATCCCCAGCTACCGGGTCTCGCAATACGACATCATCGACGTGCGGGAGAAGTCGCTGAACACCGTGCCGTTTCAGATCGCCCGCGAGACCGCCGGGGAGCGGCCGGTTCCCAGCTGGTTGCAGGTGGTGGGGGAGCGCCAACGCATCCTGATCCACCAGCTGCCGGAGCGATCGCAGATCGACGTCCCGCTGTCCGAACAGCTCATCGTCGAGTACTACTCGAAGTAATACCTGCCGCACCGCCGGTGCGGATTTAACGGCATCAAATGGCGGGTGCCGAGAAGGAGATGAAAGAACACCATGCTGATCTCACAGCGACCAACCCTGTCCGAAGAGGTCATCAGCGACAACCGTTCGCAGTTCGTCATCGAGCCCCTAGAGCCGGGATTCGGCTACACGCTCGGTAACTCGCTGCGCCGCACGCTGCTGTCGTCCATTCCCGGCGCGGCCGTCACCAGCATCCGCATCGACGGCGTGCTGCACGAGTTCACCACCGTGCCCGGCGTCAAGGAAGACGTCACCGACATCATCTTGAACCTCAAGGGTCTCGTGGTGTCCTCCGAGGAGGACGAGCCGGTGACGATGTATCTGCGCAAGCAGGGTCCCGGTGAGGTCACCGCCGGTGACATCGTGCCGCCGGCCGGTGTCACGGTGCACAACCCCGACATGCACATCGCGACGCTCAACGACAAGGGCAAGCTCGAGATCGAGCTTGTCGTCGAACGCGGGCGCGGCTATGTGCCAGCGGTGCAGAACAAGGCGTCGGGTGCAGAAATCGGTCGCATCCCAGTCGATTCCATCTACTCGCCAGTGCTCAAGGTCACCTACAAGGTGGAGGCCACCCGCGTCGAGCAGCGCACCGACTTCGACAAGCTGATCCTGGACGTCGAAACCAAGAGCTCGATCACCCCGCGGGATGCGCTCGCCTCGGCCGGTAAGACCCTGGTCGAATTGTTCGGGCTGGCACGCGAACTCAACGTCGAAGCCGAAGGCATCGAGATCGGACCGTCGCCGGCGGAGGCCGACCACATCGCGGCGTTCGCGCTGCCGATCGACGACCTGGATCTGACGGTGCGCTCCTACAACTGCCTCAAGCGGGAAGGCGTGCATACTGTCGGCGAACTGGTGTCGCGTACGGAGTCCGACCTGCTTGACATCCGTAACTTCGGCCAGAAGTCGATCGACGAGGTCAAGGTCAAGCTGCACCAGTTGGGTCTGTCGCTCAAGGACAGTCCGGCCAGCTTCGACCCGTCGCAGGTCGCCGGCTACGACGCTGCCACGGGCACGTGGTCCAACGACGGCGGCTACGACGATCAGGACTACGCCGAGACCGAACAGCTCTAACGGACACACACCAAGGGAGCCCAGCAATGCCCAAGCCCACCAAGGGTCGTCACCTCGGCGGATCGTCGTCGCATCAGAAGGCGATCCTGGCCAACCTGGCCACCGCGTTGTTTGAGCATGGCCGGATCAAGACCACCGAACCAAAGGCGCGGGCGTTGCGGCCATACGCCGAAAAGCTGATCACCCACGCCAAGAAGGGCACGCTGCACAATCGGCGCGAGGTGCTCAAGAAGATCCGCGACAAGGACGTGGTGCACACCTTGTTCGCCGAGATCGGGCCGCACTTCGCCGACCGCAACGGCGGCTACACCCGCATCATCAAGGTCGAGCCCCGCAAGGGCGATAACGCCCCGATGGCGGTGATCGAGCTGGTGCGGGAGAAGACGGTGACCGCGGAGGCTAATCGGGCCCGGCGGGTGGCTGCTGCGCAGGCCAAGACCAAGCAGGCGGCGGCCGCGGCGGCTCCACCGGCGGCGGTCGAACCGGACGCGGTTGCGGACACCCCGGCGCAGGCCGCTGACAGCCAGCCCAAAGCTGAGGAGCCCCCGGCAGATTCCGGGGAGTCCTAAAGACACGATGAACGTGCCCGCCATCGATGATGGTAGCGGCCACGTTCGCCTTCGGCTCGATATAGCCTACGACGGAACCGATTTCGCTGGCTGGGCGGTGCAAGCGGGTCAACGCACCGTTGCCGGCGTGGTCGGCGAGGCGCTGTCGACGGTATTTAGGACGCCGGTGCGGCTGCACGGTGCCGGGCGGACCGACACCGGTGTGCACGCGACCGGACAGGTTGCCCACGTCGATGTCCCGGTCGACGCGTTGTCCCATGCCTACCCGCGTTCGCCGCGGCGCAGCGAACCCGAATTCCTGCCGCTGGTACGGCGTCTGGGCCGGTTCCTGCCCAGCGATGTGCGGGTCCGCGATATCGGCCGCGCGCCAAAGGGATTCGACGCCAGGTTCTCAGCGCTACGGCGTCACTACCGCTACCGGTTGTCGACGGCACCCTACGGGGCGGAGCCACAGCAAGCTCGATATGTCATGGCGTGGCCGCGTGAGCTGGACATCGACGCCATGGCCGCGGCGTCGCGAGAGCTGGTGGGGCTGCACGACTTCGCCGCATTCTGCCGCCAGCGCGCCGGTGCCACCACCATCCGTGACCTGCAGCGGTTGGACTGGTCACGCGATGGGCATCTGATCACCGCGGATGTCACCGCTGACGCCTTCTGCTGGTCGATGGTGCGTTCCCTGGTCGGGGCGCTGCTGGCGGTCGGTGAACACCGGCGCAGCACCGCCTGGTGTCGCGACCTGCTGACATCGACGCGCCGGGCGAGCGATTTCACCGCCGCTCCGGCTCGGGGTTTGACGCTGGTGGGAGTGGACTATCCGCCCGACGACGAACTCGAAGCGCGCATGCTCGTCACGCGCGATCTGCGTGATCCGGACGAGCTTGGCTAGCGGACTCCTGCGGCGGCGGCCCGGCGCAGGAGGCCACCGTCGGCCACGGCTAGAGCCTTGCGGCGATGAAATCCGCTGCCTGATCGACCATTCCGGCTTTGATGTAGGCGGGCGCCAGATGCTCAGGCCAGTTGTTGGACCAGGTTTTGGGATCGGCCGGGTTGCAGACAGGGTCGGCGCCGTGGCACAGCTCAATGGTCCGGTCGTTGTAGATCGGGTTGAAGGTGGTGATCGGTCCCACCCATTGGGTCCCGTTGCCGAACAGGGCGACCGCGGCGACGTGCTCATCGGTGCCCGGCGGGAGGGGATTGGTGAAACCCAACATCGGACCGGGGGCCGCGAGCACAACGTCGGTGACGGCAGCGCCAAGCGAGTAACCGCCGAGCACCAGCCGCGTGTCCGGGCAGTTGGCGGCCATGTATTGGACGTGGGTGCTCATGTCGTTGGCGCCGCGGACCACATCGGCATTCGCCGCATAGTTGACCGCATAGACGCCGATGTTCTTGCCGGACACCCGCGACCGCAGCGCGCTGACCAGCGCGGTGCCGATCTGGCCGGTGCCGGGCGGCTCGAGACGGCCGCGGGCGAACACGACCTGAACATCCGGGCACGATGCGGCGTGAGCCGACGGTATGAGTGCGAACGGTGGGATTGCCAGTGCGGCTGCGATCAGCAGCCACGGCAACGCCGAGGCCGGACGAAAACTCATGCCCGATCTATCGGACACCTCGACCCGCGCGTTACCGGACGCCAGTTGGCGACGAGACGTTGGATCCCATGGCCGAACCCGGGCCCGGCGGCGCCGCCGGGCCGGGCAGGGTGCTCGGCCCGGGCAACGAGCTCGGGCCCGCGGTGAGGAGCTTTGCCGCGATGTACGTCGCCGCCTGGGTGGTGTACGTGGGTACGTAGCCGTCGGTGTGATCGCTCCATTCGTTGCCCGGACCCGCGTGGCAGATCGGGTCGCCGGGGTTGCACAGGTCGATGGCCTTGGACCCCAGCAGTTGGCTCTGGCTGGAAATCGGGCTGCCCGATCGGTCGGCGATATTGCCGAAAGTGGCGAGCGCCGCGATGTTATCGACGTACTGCGGAGGCAGCGAACTGCCCCAGGTGACGCCACCCACCGGCACCCCGGCCACGATGTCCATCACCGACGCACCCTGCGAGTACCCGCCCAGCACGATCTTGGTGTTCGGGCACGCTTGGACCACGTCCTTGACGCGCGAAATGGTGTCGTTGGCGCCGTCGCCGCCGCCCAGCTGGAGCTTGCCGGCGGGATACTTCACCCCGTAGGCATCGACGTTCAACCCGGTCTGCTGCCTCAGCGAATCGACCAGCGCCTGGCCAACGCGCCCGACACCGGGCGGCTCGCTGGTGCCGCGGGCGAAGATCACTTCGACGTCCGGGCAATCCACTGCGACGGCCGAGGGCACCGTGCGCGGACCCGGGGCCAACAGCATGACACCGGCCGCCAGCACGGCAGTGGCGCCCAGCCCGGCCCAGTGAACGGCCGACCGCCGACGGTGCCGAGATAAGTCGCGGTTGTGCACGGGAAGATGCTACCGGGTGAGTGCAACCGCGGCTGCCCGAGCCGCTCGACGGCCCGCCTTGTGGATCGGCGCGACGGCCGTCGCCGGCGTTTTGCCTATCGTGGCGGGGAACCGGAGTGGAGGAGATCCACATGGCATGGCAACCGACAACGCGGCTGCACGTCAGCGGATATCGATTCCTGCTGCGCCGCCTCGAATGCGCGTTGCTGCGGCGGAGCCTGTACGCGGTCAACGAACCCATCCGCGCACGCCCGGCATCGCTGGCGCTTGGCTGCCTGCTGGCGGCCATCATCGCGGCCGCATGCGCGGTTCTTACGCTCCTGCGGCCACAGCCGGCGCTCGGTGATGCGTCGGCGCCACACCCCCCGAGGGGCCGGAGCCCAGCCGAGCAGATGCTTCAGCCACGCGTGATGTCGTCGTGGCCACCCCTGGTGTGGCCCGACTGGGTCCGCGGCCGAGGTAGCCGCGCCGCCACGGCGCCGGTGCTGACCGCCGCCGTCAGCACCAAAAAGCAGATTGTCGCGCCGGTGAGCGCGACGCCTTTTGCGACGCGGTCAGCCGGCGGCGGGATCGTGGTCGACCGCTCACGCGGCCTGCTGGTGGCAGTCGGCGGCGCATCGGTGCTGACCGCGGCCACCACATCGATAACCCCGTTGCCCACCACGGGATCCCATCCGCCTGGCGGGTGATGTGCGGTGGCCTCGATGCGTTGGACGACCTGTCGTGCGGTCAACGCCGGGAAGCGCGCCCGGATCAGCGCCGCCACCCCGCTGACCACTGGGGCGGAATAACTAGTACCGGATAGTGGCGCTGGACCATGTTGCGCGGCAACGCAATTCACTACGCGGTCACCGACAGTGCCAAGCGATGTCACCGCTTCCCCCGGGGCTGCAACATCGACCCACGGGCCGGCCAGGGTGAAGGCTGACGGCGCACCACGCGCGTTCACCGAACCCACCGTCAGGACATACTCGTCGTACCAGGCCGGGCTGACGGCGACCGCGGCGGTGTCCCAGGTTGGTTGGGCCGATTGCGCGGGGCATTGCCCTGTGCTGCCGGTGTTTCCCGCTGCGGCGACCACCACGGCGTTCTTCACGTCGACCGCGTAAGCCAGCGCGGCCCCTAACGACCGGTCGTCGAGCGCGGCCCCGGCCGGCAGGCAAGCGACCGAGGAAATGTTGATCACCGACGCGCCCAAATCGGCCGCGGTCCGCACGGCCCTGGCCATGGTGTCCACGTCGCCGACACCGATGCCGGATCTTTCAGCGACCGGACCGTACTTGGTGCTGGACTGGCGGATGCTGATAACCGTGGATTCCGGTGCCACACCGCTGAGCTGGTCGCGAGCTTTGGAATCTGGTCGTGCCGCGATGATTCCCGCGACAATGGTGCCGTGCCCGTCGCAGTCCTGTGTGCCGTCGCCGGTGAACACGTAGTCACCACCGGCCACCAGGTGGGGTAACCGGTGGTGCGGCGAGACGCCGGTGTCGATGACGGCAACCCGCTGCCCGGCGCCACGCGTGAGCTTCCAAACCTGCGGTAAGTCAAGGCCCGCCAGCTGATTGGACTTATCCACACTGCCGAGGCGAGGGTCTGCGCCCGGCACCGTGCACAGCTCGCGCTGCACGGTGGGCTGCGGCGGCGCCGGCGGCGCGGAATCGGGCAGCCGACTGTGGTCGATCGGTGCCGGCGAGACCGCGTATGCCGGAGATGCCACACCTGGGCAAAGTGCAACCAGCGCCATAAGAACGGCAATGCGTTGCACCCTTGCACTCATCGCAGGCTCAGGCCTCGCACGGCGCTGTACAACCCGCACAACCAGCAGGCCAGCGGCACGATCGCGGCTAGCGCGAGGTACTCCAGCACTTCGACGCTGCGCCGCGCGACGGGTGAGGGTGTAACTGACGGCGCGACGAATCCGAGGTACAGCGCGGCGGCGACCAGCACCGCTGCGGTTGCGGTGATCCATTCCAGCCGCGGTACGGCAGCGGCGGCAGCAACGAAAGCTGCGGTGAGCGCCACAGTTCCACTCACGACGAGCATCAGGGTTCGGACCAGGTCGACGTCGGAGCGGGCCCGTGAGAGCAGCGCCGCTGCGGTGAGCACGGCGAACGTGATGCGAGCGATGGGCATTTCGCCGACCTCGTGTACGCCGATCACCGCACCCGCCGCCGCCGACACCGACGACGCGGCGACCAGGCTGGTCAACCAGTCGTCGGCGCGAATCGCCCTGTCCGACAGTCGATCCGGCAGCGTGCCGGTGGCAGCGTCGTCGCGTGAAGGCAGTCGCGGCGATAACCCCGCCACCGCGATCGATAGCCGCGGCGACGCCTCGAGCAAAGCCAGCGACACCACGGCCGACGCCGCTGCGACCGCGGGCCGAGGTGTTGACGTGATCACACACACCAGTGCGCTCACGGCGCAGCCGATGGCGCAACATGCGGTGGCGGTGAACGCCACGGCGCCGCATCCGGTTACCCGCAGCGCGAGCCCCGCGGCAGCGGCCGCCGCCGCCGCGGCGAGCAGCAGGTTTGGTGCCGCAGGGCCGTTGGGTACGGCGAGTAGTCCTGCGGCGGCCGCAAATCCGGTTGCTATCAGACCGAGAGTCAGTGCGGCGATGCGATCGCGGTACACGCGGTTGGCTATCGCCGCCGCCAGCAGCGCGGCGCAACTGACGAGCACCGCAACGCCGGCCGCGACGAGGCTGCGCTGGGCGTCGTTGGCGGTGAAGGCGGCGCGGACCAGCGCCAGGGCGCCGATGGCGGCCAGCCAGCCAGCGGTCAAGGCCGCGGTGAGTCGGCTCGCCTGCCGTGTCCACGATCGCCCCGTCTCGGCAAGCGTGCACGCTGCCGCCTCCGCCGCATCGTCGAATCGCGGCGGCGGCAGCTCGGCTGCCGAACGCGTCAGGACAAGCGCGGTCCCGTCCCGAATGCCGTACTGGGCCAACGTCTTCGACGAAGACATCACCGGTCCGCCCACGCGGGAAAGCTGGTAGCGGACCGCGGTCGTGGGGTCGTGCCGGCCATCCGGGGTCGCCACCATGTCCACGATCGGCGGTATGAGCGTCGCGATGGGCTGAGCCGCCGGCAACGCCAGGTCGACGTCGACGCCGTCGACGTGCACCGAAACCCGGCACAGGCTGGCCTCCGACACCACCATTCCCTTCGCATCACGTGTTCTCGTCGAGCCGGGACGGTAGTGCGTTAGCCGTCTCGATGCGTTCAGTCATTCACAGCTGACTTGTCGAGGGTCGAGGTGCCGCATACGGTGTGGGCCACTCGGCGGGGGAAGGCGGCGATGGGTCAGCGCGACACCACAAGCACGACGGCCTTTGCGCCGGCGCCACGGCTGGCAGCGCCGTCCTATTCGACCGAGCAGATCACGGTGGCGCCGCCGCCGGCGGTCGCCGGGCCGGCGCGAAATAGCCTGCTGGTCCGCTTGTTACCGACGGTGATGGCCGTCGCCACCGCCGCGATGATGGCGGCGGTTTTTGGTTCGCGTCCGGGCGGTGGTAATCCGATGTTGCTGGTCTTGCCCGCGATGATGCTCGTGTCGGTGGTCGTCACCGCTGCGGCCGGGCGCACCGGCCAGCACGCCGCCGAGCTGAACGGCGACCGCGCAGATTACTTCAGCTACTTGACCGGCCTCCGCAGCTCGGTGGCCGAAACAGCCGCGGCTCAGTATTTGTCGCTGATCTGGTGTCATCCTGAGCCCGATTCGCTGTGGACGCTGGTCGGCAGCGCGCGGATGTGGGAGCGGCGTCCTACCGACTCGGACTTTTGTCTCGTTCGAATCGGCACCGGATCCCGGCCATTGGCCCGCCCATTGCTCGCACCCGAGACCGGGGTGGCCGAGCGGACCGATCCGGTCACCGCGACCGCGTTGCGACGCTTCCTGCACACCTACGCCGCGATCGCGGATGCGCCTGTGACGATCGGGCTACGCGACCTGGATACCGTGACGATCCGCGGGGACCCCGCTCGTGCACGCGCACTGCTGCGCGCGATGATCTGCCAGCTTGCCGTGTTGCACGCCCCCGACGGTCTGCGGATCGCGGCGGCGATCAGTGATTGCCATAGGTGTCACTGGGAGTGGCTGAAGTGGCTACCGCACCACCAACATCCGACGGCCAGCGATGGTGGCGGGCCTGCCCGGATGGCGTATCGGACCCGCGCTGAGGCCGAAGCCGCCGCCGGTGCGCTGTTGAGTCAACCGGTGGTCGTCGCCGTGATCGATGACGACACCGAAACCACCGGGTTGACGGTGCTCGGGACCGGTACCGACGACGGACATGCCAGATGCGTCAGCCTGCGGGTGAACGGCGCGGAAGTCACCGTCCACGACACCGATGGTCAGGCAATGCCGGTCCGTGCCGACCGATTGGATGCGGCTGAAGCGCTGGCGTGCGCCCGGCGGCTTGCCGCATACCGCCCGCACAGATCGGGCAGCGACTGCGCGCGGACGGGTGGAACGCGGTGGCAGGACCTGCTGTGCATCGACGACCTCACCGCGCTGTATCCGCCGGGGCGGTGGGTTGGGTTGAAACACCGTGAACGCCTGCGGGTTCCGCTCGGAACTACGGTCGACGGCAGACCGGTCGAACTCGACATCAAGGAGGCTGCCGAAAACGGCATGGGGCCGCATGGGCTGTGCATCGGCGCAACGGGCTCGGGCAAGTCGGAGCTGCTGCGCACCGTCGCGCTGGGCATGATGACCCAGCACCCGCCGGACATGCTGAACCTCGTTCTCATTGACTTCAAAGGCGGTGCAACGTTTCTCGGTCTGGAGCGAGCTCCACACGTGGCCGCCGTCATCACCAACCTCGCCGATGAAGCGCCGCTTGTTGCCCGCATGGGTGACGCGCTGGCCGGTGAGATGAACCGGCGCCAGCAGTTGCTCAGGACGGCGGGCAATCTCGTCAGTCTCGACGCCTACGCGCGCGCCCGCCGCGCCGGCGCACGTTTGCCCGCACTTCCGGCCTTGTTCATCATCGTCGACGAATTCTCCGAACTGCTCAGCCAGCATCCCGATTTCGCGGACACCTTTTTGGCGATCGGCCGTCTCGGCCGCTCCCTGGGTATGCACCTGTTGCTGGCCAGTCAGCGACTCGACGAGGGCAGGCTGCGCGGGCTGGAATCTCACCTGTCGTATCGGGTGTGCCTGAAAACCCTCTCCGCCAACGAGTCACGCATCGTGCTTGGCGGCCCGGATGCTTTCGAGTTGCCGACCACGCCAGGCGCAGGATTCCTCCAGACGGCAGACGGCGAGTTGGTCCGATTCCAAACGGCGTTTGTCTCCGGTCCCTATCCGCCGCGCACGCCGCGCGCCGACCCGGGTGACGACCAGACCCGGCCGGTGGTGCGGCAGTTTACTGCCGCACCGATGGGTCCAGTCACGGGTGCCCCGGTCGAACGCGGCGCAGATGCGTCCTGCCTTACAGTTCTGCAAGCCGTGGTGGACGAACTGTCACGCTATGGCCCGGCTGCCCACCAAATATGGCTGCCGCCACTGGCCGCTGCGCCGCCACTGGACGCCGTGCTGCGCGACGCCGGGCTCGCCGTTGGCGAACCGATATCGTCAGACCTGACCGTGCCCATCGGCGTCGTGGACCGCCCGTACGAGCAGCGGCGCACACCGTTGAGCGTCGACCTGTCCGCCGCGGCAGGCAACGTCGCCGTGGTGGGTGCCCCTCAATCAGGCAAATCGACCGCCGTACGCGCACTGGTCATGGCACTGGCCGCGACACATGATCCGCGGCGAGTCCAGTTCTACTGCTTGGATTTTGGCGGTGGTGCGCTCGCGCCCCTGCATTCGCTGCCGCATGTGGGAGCGGTCGCCGGCAAGACCCAGCCCGACCTAGTCGCGCGCACGATCGACGAACTGGAGTCGATCATTCGATCGCGTGAGGCGCTTTTCCGTGAGCACTCGATCGACTCGATGGCCCAGTATCGATGTTTGCGCGCAGAGCCACACACGAGCTCAGTCGCCGATCGCTTCGGTGACGTTTTCCTGGTCGTCGACGGGTGGGCCAGCATGTGTCAACACTTCCCCGGCCTGGAAGCTGCGTGTATCGTCCTTGCCGCACAAGGCTTGTCGTTCGGGGTGCATGTGGTGATCTCGGCGTCACGCTGGGCCGAGATCAGGCCGGCGTTGAAGGATCAGATCGGTACCCGTATCGAGTTGCGGCTAGGCGATCCCGCAGACTCTGAACTGGACCGCAAGCACGCGCAACGGGTGCCCAACGACAAGCCGGGTCGCGGCATCACGCCCGAGGGCTTGCACATGCTGATCGCGCTGCCACGGCTCGACGGCGTGCAATCGAGCACGGGACTTGCGCAGGCCTGCATGCAGTCGGGCGAGATGCTGCGACGGTCCTATGGCGATGCCGTCGCGCCCACCGTGCCGCTCCTGCCCGAGCTCATCGAGCATCATGCCGTATTGCAACGGGCGAGCGGTGCACTCGGCGGTCATGTCCTCCTGGGTCTGGAGGCGCGCCGATTAGCAGCCTGCCCGGTCGACTTCGACCACCACCAGCATCTGCTGATCATCGGGGACGGCGAATGCGGCAAAACCTCCGCATTGCGGACATTGTGTCGTGAGATCACCCGGACCAAGACTTCCGCCCAGGCGCGGGTGGTCATCGTCGATTTCCGGCGCGGCCTGCTCGGTGTCGTCGAGTCCGACCATCTCGCCGGCTATGCCATATCGGCAACGGCGCTGGAGGGCCTACTGCCCGAACTGCTGACCGTGCTGCGGCGAAGGATGCCCCCGCCGCAAGCCACCCGAGACCAATTGCGAACCAGGTCATGGTGGTCTGGACCGGAGTTGTATCTCGTCGTCGACGACTATGATCTGGTCGCCAACGCTGCGGCAGGCAACGGGCTTGAGAAGATCGCCGAATACTTGCCGTACGCAAAAGATCTGGGCCTTCACCTCGTGGTGGCGCGGCGCAGCGGAGGTGCGATGCGCGCCATGTTCGAACCGCTGCTCGCCAGGATGCGGGAGTTTGGTTGCATGGGGCTGGTGATGAGCGCCGACCCCGACGACGGCCCACTCTTCGGCTCCGTTCGCCCGGCGCCGCTTCCGCCCGGACGTGGCGTTTTGGTCACCCGCGGCGACCTGCAGCGGGTTCAGGTCTCGTGGAGCCCGCCCCCATGACCGATCCGGCAATCATCGAGGCAGGTCCTGGGACCATCCGCCGATTAAATTGCGCACCAGCCCATGCCGATGCCCAGTTGGTGGCGGACGCACTGGAGGCCATAGACGACACCGTGGTCTTGGTCGGCGAGCGGCCGGTTAGCGTCGAATCGCTGTGGTCCACGGTATTGCGGTCTCTGCTCGGTGGCTGTCAGCGCTCGGTTGCCGTCGTCCACCCATCGTGGTGGGCGACCTCGCGCGTTGACGTGATCACGGCCGCCGCCCGGCAGCTGGCCGACACCGTGACAACGCGGCGGCGGTCGTGGTTGCTGGCCCGGGCGTCCCCAAATCCACCGCATACCACGGTGATTGTCGAGATCGCAAGCAGTGTGGTCGCCGTCATCGCCAGTACGGTTGGTGCTGAGCCGCGGCGCGGCCAGCCGGCCTCGGTCGCCGAGGCGGTGGCATGCGCCGTCGCGGCGACGGCGCCGCAGGCGGCGGCCGTGGTGCTCGACGCGCCCAGCACCGTCGCCGGAGCTGCCGCATTGGGCCAGATGATCGCCGAACGCCTGCGGCGCAGTCGCGCCGATCTGACGGTGGTGCACGTCGATGATGCAGTGCTGCAGCGGCTTGCGGCGGGGCCATGGTCCGTTCGTGGTGACCATGACGCGCGCCAGGCCCCGCACGCGACGGGGCGAAACACAAAACACACGCGCGCAGCTTTTCTCGTTGTTGCAGCAGCGGCGGCGATACTTGGTCTCAGCATAGGGGGACGTCACCGGGTGAGCGCACCCAACGAAATCCCGATGACCTTCCTGGTGGAGGGCCGGGTCACGCTGAGCGTGCCGGCGCATTGGGCTGTCAAGCGTGTCGTCGCCGGGCCCGGGTCGGCGCGTGTGCAGCTCACGTCGCCGACCGATTCCGAGGTGGCGCTGCACGTGACCCAATCATCGGTTGCCGACGAAACGCTTGCCGTCGCCGCGGAGTCGTTGAAACGCGCTATCGACGCTGAGCCGCCGGGCGTGTTCGTCGATTTCAATCCGTCGGCGACCAGCGCCGGGCGGCCCGCGGTGACGTATCGGGAAGTGCGCGCCGGGCACGACATCCGCTGGACGGTGCTTCTCGACGGCCCGGTGCGGATCAGCATCGGCTGCCAGAGCCGGACCGACAGCGCAGGCGCCGTCCGTGACGTGTGCGAGCGGGCCGTGCGGTCGGCCCACGCGCTGCGCTGACGAAATACCCCATCGCGTGGAACCACATCGGCGGGGCCGTCGTCGTAGATGATGTGAGCACACCGAACACACTCAGCACCGACTTCAGCCTGATGCATGCCGTCGCTGCCAAGACCGACGCCCGCAACGAGGAGATCCGAGCCATGCTGGCGGCGTTTATCGGGCGTGTCAGCTGCGTGCCGCCGACGGTGTGGAGCGGGCTGGCGGCTACTCGATTCAAAGACGTGGTGCAACGCTGGAACACCGAATCGATGAAGCTCTACCACGCCTTGCACGGCATCGCGGAAAGCATCCGCTACAACGAGGCGACGCTGCGTGAGGCGGGCCAGAACCACGCTCACCGCATCGGCACCGTCGGCGCAAACATCTGAATCGGCCGCGCCCATGGACCCGGTACTGTCATACAACTTTGCCGAAATCGAATACGGCGTTCGGCAGGAGATTCACACGACGGCCGGCCGCTTCAACGCCGCGCTGGAGGACCTGAGAGCGCAGATTGCTCCGCTGCAAGAGCTCTGGACCCGCGAAGCTGCCGCCGCCTACCGCGTCGAGCAGCTCAGGTGGCAGCAAGCGGCCAGCGCGCTCAACGAGATCCTGGTCGATCTCGGCAATGCCGTCCGCGACGGCGCCGACGACGTCGCCAGCGCTGACCGCCGGGCGGCCAGCGTCTGGAGGCGATAGGGCCAACGGATCCTCAAAACAGACTCTGTGTTGTCCCGATGGAGGAGAGCCGTCGGGACACACAGCCATGCACAGGTGCCGCACCCCCGGTAGCGGCGTTTTGACCTGCGCGGATAGCCGCCGGTAAGCTGCTCGGTTGGCGTGCGGTCTGCCGGGGCCCGGGTCAACGTCGGTCGCCGAGAGCACCCCGATCCGTCGACGCCTGACCGGCACCCGGTTCGCACCGGGATCCAACCCGAGAGAAGAAGGTAAGCGCTGTGCCTACATACGTGCCGAAGGCCGGTGACACCACGCGGACGTGGTACGTCATCGATGCCACGGACGTGGTGCTCGGCCGCCTCGCCGCGGCAGCAGCCACGCTGCTGCGCGGCAAGCACAAGCCGACGTTCACTCCCAATGTCGATGGCGGCGATTTTGTCATCGTCATCAACGCCGACAAGGTCGCCGTCAGCGGCAACAAACTGCAGAACAAGCCGGTCTACCGCCACTCGGGTTATCCCGGCGGTCTGCACAAGCGCATGCTGGGCGAGCTGATGCAAAGACACCCCGATCGGGTCGTTGAGAAGGCGATCGTCGGCATGCTGCCCAAAAACAAGCTGGGCCGACAGCTCAGGCGCAAGCTGCGCGTCTACGCCGGCCCCGACCATCCCCATGCCGCTCAGCAGCCGATCCCGTACCAGATCAAGCAGGTGGCCCAGTGACCGCGCCGACGATGCTGAGCGCAGCGATGACAAGGGGCGGCGCCGGTGAACCGCAGCCGACGACGATGCAAGGCGATGACAAGGAGCGGCGTTGATGACCGAGACCGCAGAGACCGACACCGGCGACACCGCGGCCGCCGAGACTTCGGCGCCTGCCGCGACACCGCCGCCGGAAACGCAAGCACCGTTCGTCGTCGAACGCCCTATCCAGACGGTCGGTCGCCGCAAGGAAGCCGTCGCGCGGGTGCGGCTGGTCCCTGGCACCGGCAAGTTCGACCTGGACGGCCGCAGCCTGGAGGACTACTTCCCCAACAAGGTGCACCAGCAGCTGATCAAGGCTCCGCTGGTGACCGTCGACCGGCTCAACAGCTTCGACATCTATGCCCACCTGGGCGGTGGCGGTCCGTCCGGTCAGGCCGGTGCGCTGCGCCTGGCCATCGCCCGGGCCCTGATCGTGGCCTATCCGGACGACCGGCCCGTGCTGAAGAAGGCGGGTTTCCTCACCCGCGACCCGCGGTCCACCGAACGCAAGAAGTACGGTCTGAAAAAGGCCCGCAAGGCCCCGCAGTACAGCAAGCGCTGATCGGTTACGGTCCGGTACCGGTTGGGAGCCGGAATGGGTGATTATCCCGTCGCACGGGCAGCTGGCCGTCAATTGTGAGAGGTTTGTCCGCATGGGTCGACTGTTCGGCACCGATGGCGTCCGCGGGGTCGCCAATCGCGAGTTGACGGCCGAGCTGGCGCTGGCCCTGGGTGCCGCGGCGGCCCGGCGGCTCACCAGCACGGGCATCGGCCGCCGCCCGGTCGCCGTGGTCGGCCGCGATCCGAGAGCCAGCGGCGAGATGCTGGAAGCCGCGGTGATCGCCGGGCTTACCAGCGAGGGCGTCGACGCGTTGCGGGCCGGGGTGCTGCCCACGCCGGCGGTGGCGTATCTGACCGGTGCCTACGACGCCGACTTCGGGGTGATGATCTCGGCGTCGCACAACCCGATGCCCGACAACGGGATCAAGATCTTCGGGCCCGGCGGCCACAAACTCGACGATGCCACCGAAGACCAGATCGAAGAACTGGTCGCTGCCGGGCCCGGACTGCGCGCGATCGGCGCGGGCATCGGGCGGGTCGTCGACGCCGACGACGCGCTGGAGCGCTACCTGCGTCACCTGGGCAAGGCCGGCACCGTCCGACTTGATGGACTCACCGTGGTGGTCGACTGCGCGCACGGCGCGGCGTCGGTGGCCGCGCCGCGCGCCTACCGGGCCGCCGGCGCTCGTGTCGTCGCGATCAACGCCGAACCCGACGGACTCAACATCAACGACCGCTGTGGGTCGACGCATCTGGAGTCGCTGCGGTCGGCGGTGTTTGCTCATGGCGCCGACTTGGGCTTGGCGCACGACGGCGACGCCGACCGGTGCTTGGCGGTCGACGCCGACGGCGAGGTGGTCGACGGCGACCACATCATGGTGGTGCTGGCGTTGGCAATGCAGGAAGCGGGGGAGTTGGCCGACAACACCTTGGTGACCACGGTGATGAGCAACCTCGGGTTGCATCTGGCGATGCGCGCGGCCGGCGTCACCGTCCGCACCACCGGCGTCGGGGACCGTTACGTGCTCGAGGAATTGCGGGTCGGTCGCTACAGCCTTGGCGGTGAGCAATCCGGCCATATCGTCATGCCGGCGTTGGCCACCACCGGCGACGGCATCCTCACCGGCCTGCGCCTGATGTCGCGTATGGCCCAGACCGGTTCGTCGCTGGCCAGCCTCGCCTCGGCGATGCAATCCTTGCCGCAGGTATTGATCAACGTCGAGGTCGCCGACAAAGCAGCTGCGGTGGCGGCGCCACAGGTGCAGGACGCGGTACGCGAGGCAGAAGCCGAGCTAGGTGACACCGGGCGAATTCTGTTGCGCCCCTCGGGAACTGAGCAAGTAATCCGGGTCATGGTGGAGGCCGCCGACCAGGAGGTTGCTCGTCGGCTCGCCTTGCGCATCGCCGGGTCGGTAAACGCCTGAGATTTCGCGGAACCACCGTTGTCGCGCCCGCGTCGTAGCGGTTATGGGACAAGCCTTCATCGATGTCGCCGCGCTGCGGTCGGTGGCTAGCCGGTTCGACCAGGCCGCAGAGGTCATCGACACCGCTCGCACCCACTTAGGCGGGTTGACCTTTTCGGGCGCCACCGCCGGACGCGCACACCAAGCCCGGGGCGATGCGCTGCGCAGCGCGCTGGATCACTTGTCGGCCGAGTTGTCGCAGTGGTCGCGCGCGACCGTTGCGATCGCTGCTGCGCTGCGCGCCACCAGCGCCCGCTACGCTGACGCCGAACTGCGGGCAGCGGCGCGCATCGGATGACCCAGTGGGCCGCTTCGACGTGACGGCGCGGCTGGCTGAGGGCCGGCCCGCGGTTCAGCACACCCAAAACTACGTGTGGGCCTGCCACGTTCTGGGTTATCAGCATCCCGACCTGACAGCACACAGCTGCCAAGTCCAGGACTGGTACGACAGCGAACACGGCCTGGACCTCACCGCCCTTGGCGACGACTGCACCAAGCTGTGGGCAGCGGTACACGCGATCGAAGAAGCGCTGGCAATCCAGCGCGGGCAGCTGGCTGAGCTTGCCGCCGTGTGGGCCGGAGATGGGGCCGGCTCCGCGATAAATTTCCTTGAACAGCATTGTAATTCGGGAATGGTATTGGCCGGTGTTGTGCACGCGGCCGCCCGGCGATGCGCGGCTCTGCGTGACGACTTGTGGCAGCTGGTTGACGCCAAAGCTGCGGCGGCGACGGCTATCGACGATCGCCGGCTGACGGAGCGGCCGGCCTGGCTATCGGCCGCAGCGCTGGTCACAACCGGCAGCCCCGGCCGGGCGGCGGCCGCCGAGCTGATCGAGCAGCAGGTAAAGCCCTACGTGGACACCGACATTCGCATTGACTGGCTTACCGCGATGCGCTCGACGACAGCCTCGGTCGAGGCGGCGTACCAGGCGGTCATCGACGCGTTGACACCGGCACCGGCGGCGCGCTTCGAGTCTCCGGGTCAGTTCGCGCTGGGCGCACAACCACTCGGCGAGCCACCGGCGCCGATTGCGCCGGTTGGTTTTGCGCCCGCTGCTGCAGGGCCGTCGGGCGGCAGCGATGTCTTGGCGCCCGAGGCCACCGAGTGCCCTCCACCCGATGCATCGCCTTGCATGCCAAGCTATCCCACAGCATCGACAAACCCGGTACCGCCGGCTTCTCCGTCACGCGCCCCCGACGGGCTGGCTCCCCTGCCGCCGTTGCCGGGGTTGGACGCTCCGCCGTGGGATGCCGCCAGCCTGCCCCTGGGCGACGTAGGCGACCTCGGCGGCCTCGGCGGTGGCGGCGTGGGCGGAGGAGCGGGGCTGGGCGGCCTGGTCGGTCTGGCAGGACGGATCATCGACGCAATCGGGGGTCTGGTGGGCTCGGTGACAGACGGGCTCGGCGATGCGTCGGCGCCCGATGCTCCGCTCGATGCCGGGAACGCGCTCGGCGAGTCCGACGACCGGGCGGATCAGCAGACCGGCGACCCAGCCGGCCTTGACGGGTCGGACGACCAGGAGACGGACCAAGCCGACGACGGGGTCGCCGACAACGCCGAGAACGGCGAAACTACGCCCGATATGGGCAAGGACGCTTCGCCGGACGACGCCGCGGCCCCCGTGGCCGAGGAAGTCACTCCCGCGCCGAGCGACCCGCCGCCCGCCGGGGAAGTGCCGCCCGCCCGACCGGCACCGCAGCCCACGCCACCGCCGGCGCCACCGCCCGAAGGATCGACGCCATGTGAGATCGCGGCCGACGAGCTCCCACAGGCGGGGCAATGACCGACACCACGGGCGCGCGGGGGTGCAGTCAAAATCTCGACGGCAGCGCACTCACCCGCTTCCACCGCGCCGTTCACCCACCCGGCCCAGCGATGCGCGGTTTCCACACCAGCCCAATGGATTCCGCCTACCGGCGTTGCCATGGCTGTTGTCGCAGTTGTCGAAACACCAGGCGAGCGTGCCCGGGTATTTTCGCCTTGCGCATTTCGAGGCTGTCGGTATCCGGGCGCGCCACGGCTCCGTTAGCGGTGGTCCCGAGAGCCCCACCGACGACAGCGACCTCAATCGCGCGTCACGGCAGCAGTTCTAGCAGAGCTTCGACATAGCGCACGGATTCGGCGCGGTCAGTCGCCAAGGGGGCCACCAACAGCGTCGTCACGCCCGCTTCGGCGAAGGCTGCTACCCGTTCGGCGACGAATCCGCGCGGACCCACCAGTGAAATGCCGCGCACCAATTCGTCCGGGATGGCGGCGATGGCCTCGTCCCTGCGGCCGGACAGGTACAAGTCTTGAATCCGGTCGGCAACCGCGCCGAACCCGTAGCGGGTGGCCAGATTGTGGTAGAAATTACGGCTTTTGGCACCCATGCCGCCGATGTACAGCGCCAACTGCGGTTTGGCCCACGCCAGGCGCTCGTCGACGTCATCGCCGATGGCAAGTGATGCACCCACCATAACGTCCAGGACCCCCAATTTCGGATCACGTTTGGCGCGGCCGGCTTTCAGGGCAGCGCCCCACACCGACCCGGCCTTCTCCGGATAGAAGAACACCGGCTGCCAGCCCTCGGCGATTTCTGCGGTAAGTTCGACGTTCTTGGGTCCAAGTGCGGCGATCGATATCGGAATCCGTTCGCGTACGGGATGATTGATCAGATGTAGCGATTTCCCCAGGCCGGTTCCGCGATCCGGCGGCAATGGGATTTGGTAGTGCTTGCCGCGGTAGTCGAGTTGTTCCCGCCGCCATACCCGCCGACAGATGTCGACGACCTCCCGGGTGCGGCCCAGCGGCGCGTCGAATTCCACGCCGTGAAAACCCTCGACCACTTGCGGTCCAGAGGTCCCTAGACCCAGGTGAAATCGGCCGTCGGATACGTAGTCCAGCCCGGCAGCGGTCATGGCCAGCAGTGTCGGGGTACGGGTGTAGATGGGAAATATCCCGGAGCCGAGCGTGATGGTGCTGGTCTTGGCCGCCAAATAGCCGAGCTGGCTAACAGCGTCATACGAATACGCCTCGGCGACCAGTGCGATGCCGACGCCCACTTTCTCCAGCTCGACGACATGCTCGGCCGCGTCCTTGAACCCGCCGGAGTAGCTCAGAGTTGTCCCAACGCGCATCAAGACGTTATAGCAGCCAACCGGTTGGTTGGTCTATTCAGCCCTTCAGCAACGCCACGACTTTCTCCTCCGGGCTCGCCGGCGCCAACTCTTTTGGCGCGGCCTCGGTGTGCGGCAGATGCACATCGGGATCGGCGAAGTCGCGATACTTTTTGTCACGGCCAAGTGCATGCAGCAGATAGCCGGTCAGCAGCGCCCGAACTGCCTTCTGCGTCTTGCGATGTGGACCGCTGAGGCCGAACGCCGTCGCGAGGCGGCGGCCCTCGACCAGTCCGTGCGGCTTGGCTTTGCTGACCACCCTCAGCGTGGCGCCTTCCCAGGCTCGGGCGAGCTGAATAGCGTTGGACTGCAGAGTCTTTGCCTGGCCCGGAGCGCTGAAAACTACACCTGGGACCTGCAGCGTTGAGGCGGGCTGCTCTGCCGGCGGGTTGGTGACTGTGGGGAAAATCGCCGCCACCGCCCTCGGCTTGTCCGGCATGCCCGCTGCGGCGAACACCGCTGCGGCGCCGCCGAAGCCGTGGCCGGCCAGGCCGAGCTTGGTGGGATGCACGCTGATCTGTCCGGGCCCGAGCCGCACGCCGGCGACGATGTCGAGCGCGGTGCCCAGGTCGAACGCGAGTTTCAGCACAGACGGAGCCAGTCCTCGCTCGGTATCCGGAGCCGCCGCGACGACGCCCCACGACGCCAGGTGTTCCAGCAGGCCGCAATAACGCTGGACACCGGTCAGCCAGTCATGGCCGAAGGCGATCGCCGGCAGGTTGAGCCCTGACTCGGGGGTGTACACGACGCCGGGCAAGCCAGCGAATGCGAGATCCCCCCGTAAAACACGGTACGGGCCGCGACGGGTGAGGGCGCTGAACAGTGTGCGGGTGCGGGCCACCCGTTGAACCTAACGCACCGTATCTGGTTGCGGTGCTTGCCCGTGCTTGCCCGAAGGAAAGCGCTGGGCAGCGCGGGATGCGCAAACGGCAATTGACAGGAAACTCCCAGGACGACCGGCCGAGGTATCACGCTTCGACCGGCTCCGGGTTTGATAACAACGAAAGAATGAAAAGCTACCTACCTGTCACGGTGTCAGCTCTTGCAATGACGGCCGGTTTCGCGCTCGCGGGTCTCGGTGCGGCGAGCGTCGCCCATGCGCGACCAACGCCATTGCCCAACTACCACTGGTGTCCCGGCCAGCCCTGGGATCCGGGCTGGGGAAATAACTGGGACTGGAATCGCTGCCACGACGACAACTACTACGACGGCGACCCGCACGACCCCGACCACTGGCATGGCCCGGGCGGGCCCGGTGGATGGCAGCCCGGCTACCGTGCCGCCTACCACTGGTGTCCCGGCCAGCCCTGGGATCCGGGCTGGGGAAATAACTGGGACTGGAATCGCTGCCACGACGACCACTATTACGACGGCGACCCGCACGACCCGGGCCACTGGCACTGAGGTCATGCAGCGGGCCCGCGATAGCCACGGACAGCCCGTGCCCTAGGTAGCCTCTTGCGCAGC
This sequence comes from Mycobacterium heckeshornense, assembly GCF_016592155.1. Taxonomy (NCBI): domain Bacteria; kingdom Bacillati; phylum Actinomycetota; class Actinomycetes; order Mycobacteriales; family Mycobacteriaceae; genus Mycobacterium; species Mycobacterium heckeshornense. Next base: position 4,019,559 of record NZ_AP024237.1, on the reverse strand, counting down.
CATCCGCCAGCGGCCGCCTGCACTACGCTGAGTGGCTATGTGCGGAATCGTCGGCTACGTCGGCCAGCGATCTGCCTACGACGTCGTCCTCGATGCGCTGCGACGGATGGAGTACCGCGGCTACGACTCTGCCGGCATCGCACTGCTCGACGGCCGCGGCAAGCTCACCGTGCGCCGCCGTGCCGGCCGATTGTCCAACCTGGAGAAGGCGCTCGAGGACACCGATCCCGCAGCGCTGAGCGGCAACACCGGCCTGGGACACACCCGGTGGGCCACCCACGGCCGTCCCACCGACCGCAACGCGCACCCACACCGTGACGCCGCCGGCAAGATCGCCGTCGTCCACAACGGCATCATCGAGAACTTCGCGGTCCTGCGCCGCGAGCTGGAGGCCGCCGGGGTGGAGTTCGCCAGCGACACCGACAGCGAGGTGGCGGTGCACCTGGTGGCGCAGGCCTTTCGGCACGGCGAGACCGCCGGTGACTTTGTCGGCTCGGTGCTGGCCGTGCTGCGTCGGCTGGAAGGCCACTTCACGCTGGTGTTCGCCAACGCCGACGAGCCTGGCACGATCGTGGCCGCGCGCCGCTCCACGCCGTTGGTCGTCGGGATCGGCGACGGCGAGATGTTCATCGGCTCTGACGTGGCGGCGTTCATCGAGCACACCCGCGACGCGGTCGAGCTGGGTCAGGACCAGGCGGTGGTGATCACCGCCGATGGGTATCGGATCAGCGACTTCTACGGCAACGATATGGCCGGCGAGGCTCGCGCCTTCCACATCGACTGGGACCTGTCGGCCGCCGAGAAGGGCGGCTACGAGTACTTCATGCTCAAGGAGATCGCCGAGCAGCCGGCCGCCGTGGCCGACACCCTGCTCGGCCATTTCGTCGACGGTCGGATCGTGCTCGACGAGCAGCGGCTCTCCGATCAGGAGCTGCGCGAAGTCGACAAGGTCTTCGTGGTTGCCTGCGGCACGGCATATCACTCCGGGCTGTTGGCCAAGTACGCGATCGAGCATTGGACCCGGCTGCCTGTGGAAGTGGAACTGGCCAGCGAGTTCCGCTACCGCGACCCGGTGCTGGACCGCAGCACGCTGGTGGTGGCCATCTCCCAATCGGGGGAAACCGCCGACACCCTCGAGGCGGTGCGGCACGCCAAGGAACAGAAGGCCAAGGTGCTGGCGATCTGCAACACCAACGGCTCGCAAATTCCGCGGGAATGCGACGCCGTGCTCTACACGCGGGCCGGGCCCGAGATCGGGGTGGCGTCCACGAAAACCTTTCTGGCGCAGATCGCCGCCAACTATCTGCTGGGGCTGGCGCTGGCGCAGGCCCGGGGCACGAAGTATCCGGACGAGGTCGAGCGCGAGTACCGCGAGTTGGAATCCATGCCGGAGCTGGTGGCGCGCGTGCTCACCGCCATGGAACCGGTTGCCGAGCTGGGCCATCGGTTCGCCGGCTCGTCGACCATTCTGTTCCTCGGCCGCCACGTCGGTTACCCGGTGGCTCTGGAAGGCGCCCTGAAACTCAAGGAACTGGCCTACATGCACGCCGAGGGCTTCGCCGCCGGCGAGCTCAAGCACGGGCCGATCGCGCTGATCGAAGACGGTCTTCCGGTGATCGTCGTGATGCCCTCGCCGAAGAACTCCGCCACGCTGCACGCCAAGCTGTTGTCGAACATCCGCGAGATCCAGGCTCGCGGTGCCATCACCATCGTCATCGCCGAGGAAGGCGACGACACCGTACGTCCCTTCGCCGATCATCTGATCGAAATACCAGCCGTGTCAACGCTTTTTCAGCCGCTCCTGTCGACGATTCCGCTGCAGGTGTTCGCCGCTTCGGTGGCACAAGCCCGTGGTTACGACGTCGACAAACCGCGCAACCTGGCCAAGTCCGTCACCGTCGAATAGCGCTGTTAACTGGGCTTGGGCAGAACCGGTGCCGGAAATGAGCCCATAGGCGGCCGATCCGCGACCGCCGAGTCACCGTTCGTCGTCCGACGCGGAGCACGATCCGGGTGCGGGGTTGCCCGCGGCCGAATCGGTCGACCGCTCGGACGCCGGCGGACTCTTAGCGGCCACCAGAACCAGGTGCCCAGCAGCACGGCGATTGCGGGTGTCATGAAGGTCCGCACGACCAGGGTGTCGAACAACAACCCAAGCCCAATGGTGGTACCCACCTGACCAATGACCCGCAGATCGCTGAACACGAATGAAGACATGGTCGCAGCGAACACCAGGCCGGCCGACGTCACCACCGCGCCCGTACCGCCCATCGCGCGGATGATTCCCGTTCTCAGGCCGGCCGCGACTTCCTGCTTAAAGCGTGAGATCAGCAGCAAATTGTAATCCGATCCCACCGCCAAAAGCAGGATCACCGACATCGGAAGCACCATCCAGTGCAACTCGATGCCGAAGATGTCCTGCCACACAAGCACGGAGAGCCCGAACGAGGTGCCCAACGAAATCAGAACAGTGCCTACGATCACCAAAGCGGCAACCGCGCTTTGGATAATGATCAGCATGATGATGAAGATCAGGCTGGCCGCCGCTATCGCAGCGATAAGCAAATCGTACCGAGAGCCGTCGCGCATGTCCTTGTACGTTGCGGCGGTGCCGCCGATATAGATTTTCGCGCCCTCCAAAGGAGTTCCCTTGATGGCCTCTTTCGCGGCTTGCTCGATCGCATCGATGCGTGAGATGCCTTTGGGTGTCGCGGGATCCCCGTCGTGGAAGATGATGAAGCGGGCGGCTTTGCCGTCCGGAGACAGGAACAGTTTCAGGGCCCGCTTGAAATCCGGGTTATTGAAAACCTCGGGTGGGAGGTAGAACGAGTCATCGTTTTTGGCGGCGTCGAAGGTCCTTCCCATGGCTGTCGAATTCTGGCTCATGACGTCGATCTGGTCATAGAAAGAGGACATGGTGCTGTGCATGGTCAGCATCATCGTCTTCATCGTATTCATCACGGCGATTTGCGGAGGGATCTGCGCGAGCATTTGCGGCATCAGCGAATCCATAACGTCCAAATTCGCCGTGAGATCTCCCAGCTTAGCGGTCAGCTGGTCCACATTATCAAGCGCATCGAATATAGATCTCAGCGACCAGCATATAGGGATATCATAGCAATGTCTTTCCCAGTAAAAATAACTGCGAATCGGGCGCCAGAAGTCGTCGAAATCGGCAATGTGGTCTCTCAAGTCACTGGTGATGGCGAGCATATCATGTGTGTCGCCGTCCATGCGATGTGTGGTGGCGACCATTTTTTGCATGATGTGATACATTCGCTCCATAATGTCGATTGATTGCTGGAGCGCGTTAGCCTGCGTCAGCATGTCGGCCATCCGATCCTTTAAATATTCCATGTTGCCGATCTGCGCAGTGTTCTGCATACTGATCAGGAACGGTATCGAGGTATGTTCGAGAGGCGTCCCCCAGGGTCTCGTTATCGCCTGCACCCGAGCAATACCGGGAATGTGAAAGACTGCTTTAGCCACCCGGTCTAAAATCAGCATCCCTGTCGGGTCGCGCATATCGTGGTTGGTTTCGACCAACAGCAGTTCTGGATTCATCCGCGACTGAGAAAAGTGTCGGTCCGCAGCCTGGTATCCGATATTGGCAGGCACGTCGGCAGGCATATAGCGGCGGTTCTGGTAATTGGTTCTGTAGCCGGGCAGGGCGAGGAGACCGATTGCGGTGACCGCGATCGTCACCGTGAGGATGGGCCGCGGCCAGCGAACGATGGCAGCCGCAAGTCGCCGCCATCGATCGGTCGGCATCCCTCGCCTCGGGTCGAAGAGGTGGCAGAGACCGCCAATGGCCAGCGCGGCCGGGGCGAGCGTCAGCGCGGCAATGACGACGACCAGCATGCCGACTGCACAGGCAGGGCCCAGGCTTTGGAAGTAGGGGAGCCTGGTGAAGGTCAGGCAGTACATCGCACCGGCGATGGTCAGGCCCGACCCCAACACGACGTGGGCGGTGCCGTCGAACATCGTGGCGAACGCCGCCGTCCGATCCTCACCCGCGTGGCGCGCTTCCTGGTAGCGACCGAGAATGAATATCGCGTAGTCGGTACCGGCCGCGATGGCCAGCAACACAAGCAGGTTTACCGCGTAGGTGGAAAGCCCGATGATGTTGTGGCAGGCGAGCAATGCAACGATTCCCCGGGCTGCGGCCAGCTCGATGCCCACGATGACGAAGACGAGACTCACGGTGATGATGGAGCGGTAGACCCAAAGCAGCATCACAAAGATCACCACGCTCGTTATCGCGGTTACCTTCGCGATGCCTTTGTCTCCGGCATCTGCTCCGTCGGCGGTTACCGCCGCGCCTCCAGCGACATAGGCCGTGATTCCGGGGGGTGGCGGTGTGGTATTCACAATGTGTCGGACCGCAGCGACGGATTGGTTGGCCAGGGTCTCACCCTGCTTGCCGACGAGGTATAGCTGGACGTAAGCCGCCCGTCCGTCGGCGCTTTGCGAGCCCGCCGCGGTCACGGGATCGCCCCAGAAGTCCTGGATGTGCTCGACGTGCTTTTTGTCATGCGAAAGCCTGCGGATCAGCTCGTCGTAAAACCGGTGCGCGCGATCGTCGAGGGGCTTGTCGCCCTCGATCACGATCATCAGCGCGCTGTCGGTGTCGAACTCGTGGAACACCTGACCGATGCGCTTCATCGCCCGCATCGACGGCGCAGCGGCCGGGGTGAGCGATACCGTGTGCGCTCTTCCGACCGTCTCCAGCTGCGGTACAACGCTATTCACGATGGCGGTGAGCCCCAACCAGAACAGCACGATGGGTACCGCATACCGCCGGATGATCCGTGATAGGACCGGCGGCATCAGCGTCCACATCGGTGTATCACTCATGCCGCTTTCACCAGGCAGAACGTCTGAGCGTTCACGCCGGTTGCGGACCTCTCGTCCTTGACGACACCGTTCACGGTGATCCGGCAGCCGATCTCGTCGGTGTCACCTTGCGCCACGACGTTGACGGTTACTGCGGGCTGTGTCGTCGTCGCGAACAGCGACCAGGGGAGCGCGGCGCCGTCGACGCGTTGCGGCTGCCCGGTGACATCCAAATAGTTGATTTTCGCTATCGTCCCCGCGGGCCCGAAGACTTCATAGGTCACGTGCTTGGGGTTAAACGGCTTGATGTCGTCGGCAATGACGCTGATGTCGGGCACGGAGTCGGGGACGCCGAAAATCCCCCGGAGCCGATACACGCAGAATGCCGCGACAGCGACGATGACCACGACGATCAGCGGCACCCATATTCGCTTCATGACGCCGGTAACCAAAGCAACCTCACCCCACCGTCTAAAGCCAATAGAGCCCCTGATGACCGGCTCCGATGTTGCAGGCACTTTGTTATTCAGCACATGTAGCATAGATGCGAGCCACCCATTTGCGGGGCGAAATTCGCGAACCACAAATCCCCAACAACAATGTTTGCTGCCGTATGCGCCTCGGAGGGCGTCTGGGGATAGGGGCGCGGCACATCAGTTCTCTGTGTGTTGCCCGCCTGTCCGCCGGCGGCCATGCGATCGTGGACACGATGTCACCACCGAAGGCCTGGCCGACGGCGGTATGGCGATACGTCGCCGGCGCGCCGTTGACATATCTGTGGCTGACCGTGTTGCTTGTCACCACGGTCATCCAGCACCAACTGAGCAGGCGCCAGCTGCACAGCCTGCTGGTCCACGGCTCGACCAATCTCTATCACTTGGCCAGAGACCCGCTGGAAGTGCTGTTTACCAGCCTGCTGTGGATCGACGGCCGCTACTGGACGCCGTATTTGGTGTTGTTCACACTTTTCCTAGCGCCGGCCGAGCGCTGGCTCGGCCAATTGCGCTGGCTCACCGTCGGATTGACGGCACACGTCGGTGCTACGTACCTCAGCGAGGGCCTGCTGTATCTGGCGATCCAGCTCCACCTGGAGCCGGAAAAGATGGTGCACGCCCGCGATATCGGGGTCAGCTACTTCATGGTCGGGATAATGGCGGTGCTTGCCTATCACATTGCCCAGCCCTGGCGATGGTGCTATCTGGCAATACTGGTGGTTGTCTTCACCGTGCCGCTGATCGTCCACGTAAACTTCACCGCGATCGGACATTTCGCGGCGATCTGTATCGGGCTCTGCTTCTACCCGATGGCGCGGGCGGCGCAGCTCAGGGATGCCGGCAGGTGACGCCGCCGTCGACCACCAGATATGTGCCGGTGATGAACGATGCCCGGTCGGACATCAAAAACGCCACCGCCTGTGCGACCTCCGCCGGTTGGCCGATGCGGCCCAGCGGCGAAGCCTGCACGAAACCCGCTCGGACCTCCTCGATGTCGAGCGCTGTCTGCAGCATCGGGGTGTCGATGAACCCGGGGCACACGGCATTGACCCGGATCCCGGCGGGGCCCAGTTGCGCGGCCATCGACCGGGTCAACCCGAGCAGTCCGGCCTTCGACGCGCAATAAGCCGGAATGAACGGATTGGCGGTCAGTCCCTCGATGCTCGATATTCCCACCACCGCCGGCGAACGGCCTTCGCGTGCGGACTTTTCCAGATGCGGCAGCATCAGCTGCACCAGTATGGCCTGGGCACGCAGGTTGACGTCGACGATGGCGTCCCACGACCGGCCGGTATAGGCGCCGACCGGCTCGGCGAGCACCCGTCCGGCGGCATGGACCAGCCCGTCGAGACCGTCGAGCGCGGAATCGGCGGCGGCGACGGCATCGGCCAGCGCGGTGTCGTCGCAGACGTCGACGACCGAGCCCGGCATGCCCATGTCGCCGGCCACCTGCTGCACGGCCGGGGCGATGTCCCACAACGCAACCCGTCGGCCCTCGGCCACCAACGCCTGCGCGCACGCCCGGCCGATTCCGGATGCCGCTCCGGTGACGACGACCCCGCTCACCGCGCTGCCTTGCGCACGATGAACTGCGACCAGTCGGGCTCGCGCACCGCGGCCCAGTATTCATTGAGCCGCCATGGACTTACCGTATGGATTTCACCGTCGGGATTCTTGAAGTACGAGTGCTTGACCAACGGATGCGACCACACCATCTTCTTGATCTCGGCTTGTGTCCGTCGATGCCACTCGGCGGCGGCCCCGGGCGTCGGCTCGAGGGAACGAAGACCGTCTCGGACCAGCTTCGCCAGACAGCTATTGATGTAGCGCATCTGCAGCTCGGAGTTGAAGATCAGACTGCCACCATGGGCCAGATGGGCACCAGGTCCGTAGATGAGGAAGAAGTTGGGGAACCCGGGAACGGTGATCCCGAGGTAGGCGTAGGGCCGCTGCCCCCAGAGGTTGCGCAAGTCAGTTCCGTTGCGGCCGATGATCTTCAGCGGCCACAGCACTTCGGTGTGTCGAAACCCGGTGGCGTAGATGAGCACGTCGACGTCGTGGTTGACGCCGTCGCTGGTGACGACACCGCTCGGGGTGATCCGCTGTATCGGAGTTCGCACCAGTTCGACGTTGTCCCGGCGCAGCGTCTGCAGCCAGCTTCCGTTGTCCTGCAGGGTGCGTTTGCCGGTGGCCGGGTAGTCCGGCAGTACCTTGGCCAATAGGTCCTGGTCTCCGCCCACCTGATTGGTGATCCAATCGGTAAACATCAGCCGGGCGGCGGCGTTGATCTCGCTGACCGCGTAGTCCTGATTGGGGTAGTTCGGGTCGACCCGTGCCGCGTCGAGCCCCTTGTCGGCGCCGGGCCACATCACCAAGAACCGGTACCAGCGGCCATAGAACGGAAGATGATCCATCGCCCAGCGCACACCGTCACCCACGGACTCGTGATACATGGGATTAGGGAACATCCACTGCGCACTGCGCTGAAAGACCGTCAGATGCTCGACGCCGTCAGCAATCGCCGGGGCGATCTGAAAACCGCTGGCACCAGCGCCGATCAGTGCGACCCGCTTGCCGGCCAGGTCGACCGAGTGATCCCATGCCGCTGAGTGAAACGACGGCCCGCCGAAGCTGTCCGCGCCGTCGAAGTCCGGTATGTAAGGCCGATTCAGCTGGCCGACCGCGGTGATCACGGCGCGGGCCCGCATGCCGGTGATCGTGCCGTCGTGCGATCGTGCGGTGACCGTCCACATGCAGTCGTCGTCGTCCCACTCGGCCGCGAGCACCTCGGTTTGCCACCGTACATGTTCCCCGAGCCGGTATTTGTCCATCACCATGGTGAAATAGGCTTGTAATTCGGGCTGTTCTGCAAAGAAGTGCTTCCAGTCGTTGCTGGGCTCAAAGCTGTAGCAGTAGAAGTGGTTGGCGACGTCGACGCGGGCGCCGGGATAGCTGTTCTCCCACCAGGTTCCACCCGGCCCAGCATTCTTCTCCAGGATGGTGAACGGAATGTGGGCCTGTTTCAGCCGGATTCCGGCCAGGATACCCGACTCGCCGCAGCCGACGACGATCACCGGAATCTGTGCCGCCCGCTCGGGCTGCAGCGGCGCCGGGCGACGCGGATCGACGCCCTCGAAGTCCAGCTCCTCGAACAACAACGGGAGGTAGTCGTCGGGCACCGTCTCGCAGGCGGCCCAGTCCATCATTTCCTTGATCAGCGCGCGCGGCAGCGCCGCCGGTTCGGGGCAGCCGCGGTCGCGATAGTCGGTGATCACCGGCAGCGCGGCCGCGCGGGCTCGGGCCTTGTCCTCCTCGGACATAAAACCCTGCACCTCGTTGAGGAATATGCCCGCGGGCTTGAAGTCGCGGATGAAACGCGGGTCGCCGCTGATATGGACCAGCGAGAGCAACAGGGTCGGGATGCTGACCTGCTCGAGCGCGGCGGCGATCTGTGCGGTGGGCGTGGTGAAGGGTTTGCCGGCGTAGCGGCTGCGCATCAAGCCCGATCCTTCCGCCTATTACGCTACTCGTCGTTTCGTAATAGTCCGATACGATACGCGCGGCGTCGAGGCCGATCAAGGGCCATGCCGGCGTCGCCCTACCTCGGCGCACAGCGGAGCAGGAGGATTCGCACCCGCCGGGCAGCGGCACGACCATCGAGATCACTGGTCGCGGCAAGGTTCACGCGCTGCACGGCACGGCATGCAATCCTGGCTCTGATGCGCCAGTACTACTCCGTCGACACCATCCGCGAGGCCGAGGCGCCGCTGCTGGCCCGTCTGCCGGAGGGCGCGCTGATGCGGCGTGCGGCGTTCGGGCTGGCCACCGCGATCGTCCGGGAGCTGACCGACCGCACCGGCGGGGTCGCCGGTCGTCGGGTGTGCGCGGTCGTCGGCTCGGGCGACAACGGCGGCGACGCGCTGTGGGCGGCGACCTTCCTGCGCCGCCGTGGCGCCGCCGCCGACGCGGTGCTGCTCAATCCCGAGCGCACGCACCGCAAGGCGCTTGGGGCGTTCACCAAGGCGGGCGGCCGTGTCGTCGAACGGGTCGCGACGGCAACGGATCTGGTCATCGACGGGGTGGTGGGCCTGGCCGGATCGGGCCCGCTGCGCCCGGCGGCCGCCGAGGTGTTCGCCGCGGTGGACGCCGCCGGAATCCCAGTGGTCGCCGTGGATATCCCCAGCGGCATCGACGCGCACACCGGCGCGGTCACCGGCCCGGCCGTGCACGCCGCGCTGACCGTGACATTCGGCGGGCTCAAACCCGTGCATGCGCTCGCCGACTGCGGGCGGGTCGCGCTGGTCGACATCGGGCTCGACCTGCCCGACGCCGACGTGCTCGGCTTCGAGGCCGCAGACGTCAGGGCGCGCTGGCCGGCGCCCGGACCGCACGACGACAAATACACCCAGGGCGTGACCGGCATCATCGCGGGCTCATCGACCTATCCCGGTGCCGCCGTGCTGTGCACCGGCGCCGCGGTCGCGGCCACCTCGGGCATGGTCCGCTACGCGGGCAGCGCGCTGGCCGAGGTGCTGTCGCACTGGCCGGAAGTCGTCGCCGCACCCACGCCCGCGGCAACCGGGCGGGTGCAGTCCTGGGTCGTCGGGCCGGGGTTGGGCACCGACGACACCGCCGCCGCGGCGCTGTGGTTCGCGCTGGACACCGGGCTGCCGGTGATCGTCGACGGCGACGGCCTGACTTTGCTGGCGGCTCATCCGGACCTGGTCACAAGGCGGACGGCGCCGACCGTGCTGACCCCGCATGCCCGGGAGTTCGCGCGCCTCGCCGGGGCGCCACCGGGTGACGACCGCGTCGGCGCAACCCGCAAGCTGGCCCAGGCGTTCGGCGCCACGGTGCTGCTCAAGGGCAACGTCACGGTCATCGCCGAACCGGACGGTCCCGTCTACCTCAATCCGGCCGGCGAATCGTGGGCAGCCACCGCCGGCTCCGGGGATGTGCTCTCGGGGATGATCGGCGCGTTGCTGGCGGCCGGGCTACCCGCCGGCGAGGCCGCCGCGGCGGCGGCGTTCGTGCATGCCCGCGCGGCCAACCTCTCGGCCGCCGACCCCGGACCTGCCGGCACCCCGACGTCGGCGTCGCGAATCCTCGGTCACATCCGGACCGCCTTGGCCACCCTCTAGCAGCCCTGTCGAAAGGATCCGCCGTGCCGCACCACCCATCCGTTCCGTCGCATGCGATCGCCCCCGCCTACACCGGTCGGTTGTTCACCGCGCCGGTGCCGGCGCTGCGGCTACCCGACGAGTCGATGGACCCCGAGGCCGCCTACCGGTTCATTCACGACGAGCTGATGCTCGACGGCAGCTCGCGGCTGAACCTCGCCACGTTCGTCACCACCTGGATGGATCCCGAGGCCGAGACGCTGATGGCCGAGGCATTCGACAAAAACATGATCGACAAGGACGAATACCCGGCGACCGCGGCCATCGAGCAGCGCTGCGTATGCATGGTGGCCGACCTTTTCCACGCCGAGGGGCTGCGCGACGACGACCCGCACAGCGCGACCGGGGTGTCCACGATCGGGTCGTCCGAGGCGGTGATGCTGGGCGGGTTGGCGCTGAAGTGGCGGTGGCGCCAGCGGGCCGGCAGCGAGTGGAAGCGGCGCACGCCGAACCTGGTCATGGGCTCCAACGTGCAGGTGGTCTGGGAGAAGTTCTGCCGCTACTTCGACGTCGAGCCCCGTTACCTGCCGATGGAGAAGGGCCGCTACGTCATCACCCCCGAGCAGGTGGTCGAGGCCGTCGACGAGGACACCATCGGCGTGGTGGCGATCCTGGGCACCACCTACACCGGCGAGCTGGAGCCGGTCGCCGAGATTTGCGCCGCGCTGGACAGGCTGGCCGCCGCCGGCGGGGTGGACGTCCCGGTGCACGTCGACGCGGCCAGCGGCGGCTTCGTGGTGCCGTTCCTGCACCCGGATCTGGTGTGGGATTTCCGGTTGCCGCGGGTGGTGTCGATCAACGTCAGCGGCCACAAGTACGGGCTGACCTATCCCGGCATCGGGTTCGTGGTGTGGCGCGGTCGCGAGCACCTGCCCGAGGATCTGGTGTTCCGGGTCAACTACCTCGGCGGCGACATGCCGACCTTTACGCTGAACTTCTCGCGGCCCGGCAACCAGGTCGTCGGCCAGTACTACAACTTCCTGCGGCTGGGCCGCGAGGGCTACACCCAGGTGATGCAGTCGCTGTCGCAGACCGCGCGCTGGCTGGGCCATCAGCTGGCGGCCGGCGAGCATTTCGAGCTGATCTCCGACGGGTCGGCGATTCCGGTGCTGGCGTTTCGGCTGGCCGGCGACCGCGGCTACACCGAGTTCGACGTGTCCCACGAGCTGCGGACCTTCGGCTGGCAGGTGCCGGCCTACACCATGCCGGACAACGCCACCGACGTTTCGGTGCTGCGAGTCGTGGTCCGCGAAGGGCTGTCCGCGGACCTGGCGCGCGCCCTGCACGACGACACCGTCACCGCCCTGGCCACGCTGGACAAACTCAAACCCGGTGGACACTTCGGGGAGCAGCACTTCGCGCACTGACCGGTATGCCGATCGCGCAGCTTCATCCGCGACACGCCGGGTCGAGCCTAATGTGCACGGTCGGCGGGCGCGGCGGCGACGCGGGCGGAGTCTGGGACAATCGAGGGCGATGCAGCCGACTCCGTTGATCCCGAGGTCCGCCGACTTGCTCGCCGAGGCGGTCGTGGACCTCGACGCTATCGCCCACAACGTGGCGGTGCTGCGCGAACGCGCCGCCGGCGCGCAGGTGATGGCCGTGGTCAAGGCCGACGGTTACGGGCACGGGGCTACCCGCGTCGCTCGCACCGCATTGGCGGCCGGTGCGACCGAACTCGGCGTGGCCACCATCGACGAGGCACTCGAATTGCGGGCCGACGGCATCACCGCACCCGTGCTGGCGTGGCTGCACCGCCCCGGAACCGACTTTGCCCGTGCGCTGGGCGCCGACGTGCAGATCGCGGTGTCCTCGGCGCGCCAGCTCGACGAGCTGCTCGACGCGGTTCGCCGGACCGGTACGACGGCGACGGTAACCGTCAAAGTCGACACCGGCTTGAACCGAAACGGTGTCGGTGCGGCGCAGTACCCGGCCATGCTGACCGCGCTGGGCCAGGCCGCCGCCGACGGCGCGATCCGGTTGCGTGGCATCATGTCGCATCTGGTCTACGCCGACGAGCCTGACCATCCCACCAATGAACTGCAGTACCAACGCTTTTGCGACCTGTTGGCCCAGGCGCGAAGCGCCGGTGTGCGGTTCGAGGTAGCCCACCTGGCCAATTCGTCGGCGACTTTGACCCGGCCGGATTTTGCCTTCGACATGGTGCGGCCCGGCATCGCTATCTACGGGCTAAGTCCGATCCCCGAACGTGGTGACATGGGGCTGATACCGGCGATGACGGTGAAATGCGCTGTCGCGCTGGTGCGTTCGATTCGTGCCGGCGAAGGGGTTTCCTACGGGCACACCTGGATCGCTGACCGCGACACCAACCTGGCGTTGCTGCCCATCGGTTACGCCGACGGCGTGTTCCGCATGCTGGGCGGGCGTCTCGAGGTGTTGATCAACGGCAAGCGACGACGCGGCGTGGGCCGGATCTGCATGGACCAGTTCGTCGTCGACCTCGGGCCCGGTGCGCCGGATGTCACCGAGGGTGATGAGGCGATCCTGTTCGGCCCGGGTACTCTCGGTGAACCCACCGCGCAGGAGTGGGCCGATCTGCTTGAGACCATCCACTACGAGGTGGTGACCAGCCCGCGAGGGCGCATCACCAGGACCTATCGCGGAGCCGAAACCGTTGAGCGGTGACCACGAAGGGCATGCGCGCAAGGCACGTTGGTTGGCCGGAATGGCGGGACTGGGGGCGGTTACGACGATTGCGGCGGTGTCGGTGGCGCGGTCGATGACCCGGCGTGCCGACGCCGACGACCCTTATGCCGACCAGGATTTCGAGGCGCTGGACACCGACCGGAGCTACGTGGTGACCACCCCGGACGGGGTACCGCTGGCGGTGCGGGAGGCGGGACCGGCGGATGCGCCCCTGACGGTGGTGTTCGCTCACGGCTTCTGTTTGCGCATGGGCGCTTTCTATTTCCAGCGCATGCGGCTGAGCCAGGAGTGGGGCCCGCAGGTCCGGATGATCTTCTACGACCAGCGCGGCCACGGCCGCTCCGGCGAAGCTCCGCCCGACACCTACACGGTGACCCAGCTCGGCAGGGACCTGGAAACGGTGCTGCAGGTGCTCGTTCCGCAGGGGCCGGTAGTGCTGGTCGGTCATTCGATGGGGGGCATGACGGTGTTGTCGCATGCTCGCCAGTACCCCCACCACTACGGCGACCGCGTTGTCGGTGCGGCGTTGATATCGTCTGCTGCCGAAGGGGTTTCGAGGTCATTGTTGGGGGAGATCCTGAAAAACCCGGCGCTGGAGGCGGTCCGGTTCACCGCACGGTCGGCGCCAAAGCTGATGCATCGGGGCAGACGTGCGACGCGGTCGCTGATCAAGCCGATCCTGGTGGCCGCGTCCTACGGCGACGAGAAGATAAGCCCGAGCGTGGTGGCGTTCTCGCAGAAAATGATGTACGGCACGCCAATCCCCACGCTGGTGGGATTCCTGCACGCCTTGGAAACGCTGGACGAAACCGCGGCGCTGCCGACGGTGGCGAGAATCCCGACGCTGGTCGCTTGTGGCGACCGTGATCTGCTGACGCCCGCCGAATACTCGCGCGAGATGGCCGCCGCCCTGCCGGACTCTGAACTGCTTATCGTCGAGGGGGCCGGTCACCTGGTGCAACTGGAGAAGCCGGACATCATCAACGACGGATTGGTCAGGCTGGTCAAGCGGGCCACCCCGCCGAGCAGGCTGCAGTCGCTGACGCGGCGGTGGCGCGAGCGAGCACGCCGCCATGGTTGAGCTGGAATCAGGCACGGCGACCCTTGAACGGGCCGAGGACACCTTCGCGCTCGGAACGCGGCTCGGTGAGCAGCTGCGCGCCGGCGACGTGGTGGTGCTCTCCGGGCCGCTCGGCGCCGGTAAAACCGTGTTGGCCAAGGGAATAGCCGAGGCCCTGAACGTCGACGGACCGGTCATCTCGCCGACGTTCGTGCTCGCGCGGGTGCACCGAGCGCGCGACGCCGGCGCACCGGCAATGGTCCACGTGGACTTCTACCGGTTGTTGGATCACGACGACGCCGATCTGCTGGCTGAACTCGACTCGCTGGATCTGGACACCGAACTCGACCAGGCGGTCGTGGTGGTGGAGTGGGGCGAGGGGATCGCCGAGCGGCTATCCGAGCGGCATCTTGATGTTCGCCTTGAGCGCGTCAGTAACTCCGACGTGCGGATCGCGACCTGGCGGTGGGCCGCATGACCCACGCTGCCGACGTGCTGGTGTTGGCGCTCGACACCGCCACCCCCGCGGTGACGGCCGGGATCGTGCGGCGGTCGTCTGCAACCGATCTCGACCTGGTCGCCCAGCGGATCACCATCGACGCCCGGGCGCACGCCGAACGACTCACCCCCAACGTCGTGGCCGCGCTCGCCGATGCCGGATTGACCATGGCCGACCTCGACGCTGTCGTGGTGGGTTGCGGGCCGGGCCCGTTCACCGGCTTGCGGGTGGGCATGGCCACCGCGTCCGCCTACGGGCATGCGCTGGGTATCCCGGTGCATCCGGTGTGCAGCCTGGACGCCATCGGTGTGCAGACCCAAGGTGAGACGCTGGTGGTCACCGATGCCCGTCGCCGCGAAATCTATTGGGCCCGTTACCACGACGGCTTTCGGGTCGACGGTCCCGCCGTAAACGCCCCTCGCGACGTCGACCCCGGCCCGGCGCGGGCAGTGGCCGGCTCACCCGAGCATGCGGCGGCGTTCGACCTGCCGCACTGTGGGCCGGTCTACCCGACGCCGACGGGGTTGGTCGCCGCGGCGGCCGACTTGTCAGCGAAACCGGCGCCGCTGCTGCCGCTGTATCTGCGTCGCCCCGACGCCAAGGTCCCTGCCAACCAGGTGGTTTCGCGATGACGGCCTACGACGCCGAACCGATCACCATCGACGAGTTGACTCTCGCCGACGCCGAGCGGTGCGCGCAGTTGGAGGCCCAGTTGTTCCCCGGCGACGATCCGTGGCCGGTGGCGGCCTTCGCGCGCGAACTCGCCGCCACGAACAGTCACTACGTGGCCGCCCGCACCGCCGACACCCTCGTCGGTTACGGAGGTATCGCACGGTTGGGCCGCCGGCCGCCCTTCGAGTACGAAGTGCACACCATCGGCGTCGACCCCGCCTACCACGGCCGCGGCATCGGCCGGCGGCTGCTCAACGAGTTGCTGCGCTTTGCCGCCGGGGGAACCGTCTACCTCGAAGTGCGCACCGACAATGCCGCCGCGATCGCCTTGTACCGCAGCGCGGGATTCGTCAACGTCGGCCTGCGCCGGCGCTATTACCGGGTAAGTGGTGCCGACGCCTACACCATGCGGCGGGATCCGCGATGAGCATCATCCTGGCCATCGAAACCTCTTGTGACGAAACCGGTGTCGCCATCGCCCGGCACGACGACGGCGCGGTGACATTGCTGGCCGACGAGGTGGCCTCCAGTGTCGACGAGCATGCGCGGTTTGGCGGTGTCGTCCCCGAGATCGCCTCGCGGGCGCACCTGGAAGCACTTGGTCCGACCATGCGCCGCGCGATGAAGCGCGCCGGTGTGCGCAAACCGGACGTGGTCGCGGCGACCGCCGGGCCCGGGCTGGCCGGCGCGTTGCTGGTGGGAGTGGCTGCGGCCAAAGCGTATTCGGCTGCCTGGGACGTTCCGTTCTACGCGGTCAACCATTTATGTGGACACCTGGCCGCTGACATCTACGAACATGGGCCGCTGCCGCAGTGCGTGGCGTTGCTGGTGTCGGGCGGACACACCCATCTGCTGCATGTGCGTTCGCTTGGTGAGCCGATCGTCGAGCTGGGCAGTACCGTCGACGACGCCGCCGGCGAGGCCTACGACAAAGTCGCTCGATTGCTGGGCCTGGGCTACCCGGGCGGCAAGGTGCTTGACGAGCTGGCCCGCACCGGTGACCGCGACGCGATTGTGTTCCCGCGCGGCATGACCGGACCCGCGGACGACCCGTATGGGTTCAGTTTCTCCGGGCTCAAGACCGCGGTCGCGCGCTACGTGGAAAGCCACCCGGATGCGTCGACGGCCGACATCGCTGCCGGTTTTCAGGAGGCGGTCGCCGACGTGCTGACCATGAAGGCCCTCCGCGCCGCCGCCGAAGTGGGCGTGTCGACGTTGCTGATCGCCGGTGGTGTGGCGGCCAATTCGCGGCTGCGCGAACTCGCCGAGCAGCGCTGTCGCGACGCCGGTGTGAACCTGCGGATTCCGCGACCGCGGTTGTGCACCGACAACGGCGCGATGATAGCCGCCTTTGCCGCGCAGCTGATCGCCGCTGGCGCCCCGCCCTCACCGCTGGATGCGCCCAGCGACCCCGGCCTGCCGGTGGTGCGCGCACAGCTGCCCTGAGGACGACGGCGGGCGTTATGCGTTGCTGGTTTGCTCGGTGACGATGAGCAGGTCGTTGCTGGTCGCCCACGCTTTCGTGAAGGTATCCATAAGGATCTGCTCGTCACGTCCGTTGGGAGTGCCGCTGTCGTTGAGGTGGACGACGTCGGCGCGGGTGTCGACTCCGGTAACGACGACGGCATGGTCGGCGTTGGTGCGCTGACCCTTGCCGGGAGGGTAGTTCCAGATGGTTTCGGCGTTAACTGCGGCGATGACTTTGTGCCCGCCGGCCAGGTCCTGCTCCAGCCCGTCCATGGTGTTGCCGGTCGTGAGGTCGGATTGGATGCCGTATTTGCCCAGCAGCATGACCATATCCTGCGGCGAGGTTCCGTCGAACAGGTAGACGGGCCCGCGGTGGGCTTCGCTTTTGGTGAACACCCCGCGCAGCTCGATGCCGGTTTGGCTGGGTTCTTTGCCGGTGAGCTGGCCGACCACGTCGGCCACCGCCATCAGGCCGCAATCTTCTCCGTGTTGGTAGCGCCAGTAGGGGGCGGCGGCTTGCGGGTTACCGTACATTCGGCCGTTGGGGTCGGCGTGGGCGATGCCGGCGAACGCCGGCAAGGCCGAAAAGACCGCCGCGGCCGCGCTGGCAATGCGGGTCGCGTTGAACATGCTCTCATTACTAACATTTCGTCCTTGACGCAGCCTGAGAAACGACCGCCCAGCGGTGTCTTGCTGCGGCTGCTGGGCACGGGCGACCAGACACCGAGCCCGGGCAGTGATCGGCGCCGCGATCCGGGATGGTTGGCGCGGTCGGTTGTCGGCAGGAAGCAGCCGGGCGGCCTTGAGTGCTAGCACTCTCATGTATAGAGTGCTAGGTGGCAATCGGACAATCCCCGTGTCGGCACCCGCGACGACGACGCGAGGGTACGGACGGCTGCCGAACACCTGATATCCGACGGCCCGGGGACAGCCCGGACCTGCTACCCACAGCGTCCAGGGCGACGGCCCGGGACTCGAGCGAACTAAGTGGAGGGCTCTAATCGTGGCGAGCGTGAACATCAAGCCGCTCGAGGACAAGATCCTCGTACAAACCATCGAGGCCGAGACCACGACCGCATCCGGTCTGGTCATTCCCGACACCGCCAAGGAAAAGCCGCAGGAGGGCAAGGTCGTCGCCGTCGGTCCCGGCCGCTGGGATGAGGACGGCGAGAAGCGCATCCCGCTGGACGTGTCCGAGGGCGACACCGTCATCTTCAGCAAGTACGGCGGCACCGAGATCAAGTACAACGGCGAGGAGTACTTGATTCTGTCCGCTCGTGACGTGCTGGCCATCGTCAACAAGTAGAAACGGTTTGCCGCCCCGGCGATCCCCGCGGTGCCCGCGGGCGATTTCCGGGGCGGCTACCCCTGCGTCGGGACAGGAATTGAGCCATGAGCAAACTGCTTGAGTACGACGAAATCGCGCGCCGCGACATCGAAACCGGTGTCGACAAGCTCGCCGACACGGTACGGGTGACGCTGGGGCCGCGCGGCCGCCATGTCGTGTTGGCCAAGGCATTTGGTGGGCCGACCGTCACGAACGACGGCGTCACCGTGGCCCGCGACATCGACCTGGAAGACCCGTTCGAGAACCTGGGCGCCCAGCTGGTGAAGTCAGTGGCCACCAAGACCAACGACGTGGCCGGCGACGGCACGACCACCGCGACCGTGCTCGCGCAAGCGGTGATCAAAGGGGGCCTGCGGCTGGTGGCCGCCGGCGCCAACCCGATCGCGCTGGGCTCGGGGATCAGCAAGGCCGCCGACGCGGTGTCGGAGGCATTGCTGGCGGCCGCCACCCCGGTATCCGGCAAAACCGCGATCGCGCAGGTTGCCACGGTGTCGTCGCGCGACGAGCAGATCGGCGAATTGGTTGGCGAGGCAATGACCAAGGTGGGCCACGACGGGGTGGTCACGGTCGAAGAATCGTCGACGCTGTCCACCGAGCTGGAGTTCACCGAGGGTGTCGGGTTCGACAAGGGATTCATCTCGGCGTACTTCGTCACCGACTTCGATGCGCAGCAGGCCGTGCTCGAGGACGCGCTGATCCTGCTGCACCGGGAAAAGATCAGCTCGCTGCCGGATCTGCTGCCGCTGTTGGAGAAGGTCGCCGAAACCGGCAAACCGCTGCTGGTCATCGCCGAGGACGTCGAAGGGGAGGCGCTGGCGACGTTGGTGGTCAACGCCATCCGTAAGACGTTGAAGACGGTCGCGGTCAAGGCGCCGTACTTCGGCGACCGCCGCAAGGCGTTCCTGCAGGACCTTGCCGTGGTCACCGGCGGCCAGGTGGTCGACCCCGATGTCGGACTGCTGCTGCGCGAGGTCGGGCTGGACGTGTTGGGCACCGCGCGGCGCATCGTGGTCACCAAGGACGACACCGTGATCGTCGACGGTGGCGGCAGTGCTGAAGCTATTGCCGAGCGTGCCAAGCAACTGCGCGCCGAGATCGAGACGACCGATTCCGATTGGGACCGCGAGAAACTCGAGGAGCGACTGGCCAAGCTGGCCGGCGGGGTTGCCGTCATCAAGGTTGGTGCGGCGACCGAAACCGCGCTGAAGGAGCGCAAGGAAAGCGTCGAGGACGCCGTCGCCGCCGCCAAGGCCGCCGTCGAGGAGGGCATCGTGCCGGGGGGCGGGGTCTCGCTGTTGGCGGCCCGCGAGGCGCTCACAAAACTGCGTGCGTCGCTCAGCGGCGACGAGGTTCTCGGTGTCGACGTGTTCTCCGAAGCGCTCAGCGCGCCGCTGCACTGGATCGCTGCCAACGCCGGGCTGGATGGCTCGGTCGTGGTGAACAAGGTCGCTCAGCTGCCGGCCGGGCACGGCTTGAACGCCGAGACGCTGACCTTCGGCGACCTGGCAGCCGAGGGGGTCATCGACCCGGTGAAGGTCACCCGGTCGGCGGTGCTCAACGCGGCGTCGGTGGCCCGGATGGTGCTGACCACCGAGACGGCTGTTGTAGAAAAGCCCGAAGAACAAGCCGAGCACGACGAGCACGGCCACGCGCACTAAAACCACCCCCCGGCACGGCCCCGGCCTCGCCGACCGGGGGGCTCATGCTTTGAAGGGAAAGTCCTGCCCGATAAAAGTTTTCAGCCTCGGCGCGGCGGTGCCGACTCGATCACAACTTGGCACCCAGTCCCGCGATCAGGTTGATGGTGACCGCCAAGACGACCGCGCCAAGGAGGTAGGACAGCAGCGCGTGCCGCAACACCGTCGCCCGGATGGACGTCAACCCGATCTCGGTGTCCGACACCTGAAACGTCATGCCCACGGTGAAGGCCACGTACGCGAAGTCCCGGAAGCAGGGTCGCTCGGGGTCGTGGAAGTTGATTCCGCCCGGCTCGCCCGAGTAGTAGAGCCGTGCGTAGTGCACGGTGAACAACGTGTGCACGGCGAACCAGGATGCCGCGACGGTGAGCAGACCGACCATGGCGGCCTCGACGGCTCCCGGGCCTGAGCGCGATGCGGCGGCTACCACGTAACCGACCCCGCCCAGGCTCGCGACGCTTGCCGAGACGATGACCGCGTCGGCCACCCACCGGGTGGGGTCCTCCTTGGTCACGTATTCGCGGGTTTGATCGGCATCCATTCCGGCCAGGACGAGCCGCGTCCAGACCACATAGACGGCGGAGGTAACGACCCAGCCGACGATCGCGAATCGCCAGCCGACCGTGTCACCCACCGCGACAGCGACGGCGACGCCGAGCGCGGCGGCGACCACGAGCCGAACCGCGACCGTCTCGCGGGACAACGTAACGAGGGATCTCACAATCCCGACCTAAGCACGAGCGCACAGCCATGTGCCAACGGCCACACACGTCCCGGACGTCGGGCGTGGTCGCCCCGTGGTGGCCCGGGAGCGGCGGCGCCGGGATTAGGCGCTGCGGCGGGCGCGGCCCAGATCGCGTTTGAGCAACATGTCGCGCTCGGTCTCCGACAGCCCGCCCCAGATGCCATACGGTTCAGCGACCGCCAGAGCGTGATCGCGGCACTGCTGGATCACCGGGCAGCGTCGGCACATCTCCTTGGCCCGACGCTCGCGTTGCAGACGGGCCCGGCCACGCTCGCCGTCGGGATGGAAGAACACCGACGAGTCGACACCCCGGCACAGGCCGCGCAGTTGCCAATCCCAGATATCGGCGTTTGGTCCAGGTAGCTGCTCCGGCTGCGGCATTTAATTCCCTCTCTACACGTCCATGGGCAAGCGAGTACAACCAGCGCTTGGGCCATGTAACTGATTCGAGCGGAGTCGGCGATGACTACTCGTCAGCAATAAAGTAGGGGCGGCGCCGAATTTCAGTCAACACAGACCCGGCTCATCGAATGCGTAACCGCAGGTTGAGAATTTACTTCACGTTCATCCCTGTGATGCAGTATCCGTACCGAGCATGCTAATGCGAGGTCGCCGATGCTGGTATTTCAGTTTCTACCCGGTGGCGCGTGCACGTTAATAAGGCGACCGGTATGCGGTGGTTAATATTGCGGTAACTGAGAAACCACAAACTTTTAACTAATGTGCCCCGCGAATACCGAACGCCGTCTATTGACTGAATCGACTCTGAGCGCCGCCGCATTCGGTGACCGGCCGGGCTGTTGGCCGCTGCCGTCGGCGACCACACCTTACCAACGCTGGCTGCGCGCGGTCGCAGCCGGCGGGCAGGGTCGCTACGGCAGCGCCCTGAGCGACTTGGCGCCGCTGCTGCGCACCACAACAGCGGGACGGCTGGCCTCGCTGGCGCACAGCACCCGGGGCTCGTTCCTGCGTCAGCTCGGCTGGCATGCGCGAGCGCGCCGGTGGGACGGCGCAGCGTTGGCGCTGGCCGGCGACGACGCCGAGGCTGCTGGCGACGCGCTGATTGGGCTGGCCGCCGACGCCCTCGGGGTGCGCCGGTTCGCCGCCGCCGACACATTGCTGCGCCGGGCCGACAAGGCGCTGGCCGCCGGCGGGCCCGGGGCGCAGCGCCCGGCCGTGCGCCGGGCGTGGGTGGCCGCCGAGCTGGCAATGGCCCACGGTGAAGGCCGCCGCGCGGTGCGTCATGCCGAGCAGGCCGTCGAACTGGCGCAGGCCATATCCGCGCGGCACCGCGTCAAAAGCGACATGGTGTTGGCCGCCGCGCTGTGCAGCGCCGGCGACATCGACCGGGCTCGTGCGCTCGGCGACGACACGCTGGATGCCGCCGCGCAGTTGGGTTTAGTGCCGTTGCGCTGGGCGCTGGCTTGCCTGCTGATCGATATCGGAAGTGCCAGGCGCACAACGCAACAACTGCGCAGTCTGCGGCACGCGTGCGCCGAACACGTGCGCCGCGCCGGCGGGATCTGGCGCGAGCGTTAACGGTTGAAGCGCCGATCGGCCATTATTGTCGAGCCGTGCAACAAGACCGGGATGTGGCCGGTTCGTAACGTTGGAGAGACCGCGGCCGATGACAATTGACGGAGAACGTCTCGACGCTGTCGTTGCCGATGCCGTGGCAGGAGATCGAGATGCGCTTCGGGAAGTGTTGGAGACCATCCGGCCGATCGTGGTTCGATACTGCCGCGCGCGGATCGGCACCGCGGAGCGGGGCGGTCTTTCGGCTGATGACGTGGCACAGGAGGTGTGCTTGGCCGCCATCACGGCGCTGCCGCGCTACCGGGACCAGGGACGCCCGTTTCTGGCCTTTGTGTACGGCATCGCCGCACACAAGGTTGCTGACGCGCACCGCGCGGCCAGTCGCGATCTGGCCTACCCCGCCGACGAGCTGCCCGAACGCTGCGCCGATGGCGCGGATCCCGAACAGGTGGCCCTCGAGGCGGAATCGGTGACCCGAATGAACGAATTGCTTGAGGTCCTGCCCGACCAGCAGCGCGAGATCATCATCATGCGTGTCGTCGTGGGTTTGAGCGCCGAGGAAACCGCCACCGCTGTCGGCAGCACCCCCGGAGCGGTTCGAGTGGCCCAGCACCGGGCGCTGACCCGGCTCAAGTCCGAAATCGTCGCAGCGGGGCGTGATTATGTCTGATTTCAGGTCAGCCGCAGATCAGCCGTCGCTGGACGCGATCGCGCGCAGCGACGGATTCCTCGACGCGCTCGCCACCCGGGAGCGGGTCGACGTCGCGGATCACGACGACGAGGTGCTGGCTGAGCTGCTCGAGCAGTGGCGCGACGATCTGCGATGGCCGCCGGCAAGCGCGCTGGTCTCGGAGCAGGAAGCCGTCGCTGCGCTGCAGCACGGGCTGGCGGCCCGCCAGCGCGCCCGCCGGGCGCTGGCGTTGGTCGGATCTGTGGCCGCGGCGGTGTTGGCGCTCGGCGGGTTTGGCGCCCTGGTGGGAACCGCTCATCCGGGCGACGCACTTTACGGCGTGCACACCATGCTGTTCGGGGAGCCGCCGTCGGTCCACGACGACGAGGTGGAGTTGGCCGCGAAGAGCGAATTGGCCAAGGTTCAGCAGATGATTGCCCAAGGCCAATGGGACCAGGCCCAAGGCAAGTTGGCCGCCGTCAGCGACACCGTGCAAAGCGTCAACGACTCCACCCGCAAACAGGGCCTACTCGATGAGGTCAATCAGCTCAACGCCAAGGTGGCCAGCCGCGATCCCAATGCCACCGTGCCGCCGGGCTCGCCCGCAGGCCCCGCGCCCGTTTCGTCGGTCGGCTCGGCTTCCACTTCGGGAGGGTCGACGACGGCCGAGTCAGCCCTGCCGGAGACCACCTCGGGCAGCGCCACCAGCGCGTCGACCGAGGCGACCACAAGCACCACCATCAGCAGCAGCCCGGCCGCACCGTCCACACCGTCCTCGCCGGCGCCGCAGGCCGCGTGGGCAAGCACCTCGACGAGTTCTGCTCCGGTGCAATCACCTTCGCAAGCCGTCGGCGTCACCCCCACAACGACGGCGGCGATCCCAGCGACCAGCCCGAGCCTGTCCAAAGCCGGCGACACGGCGGCGCAGACCACGCCGGGCCCGCCCGTCAGCAGCGCGGCGCTGTCAACACCGCGCAGTCCGGTCGGCACCGGATAGCGGGACGGCTGCCAGGGCAGCGTGAACTGCGGCTGGGCCGACGGGCTCAGCGGCGCCCGTGATAGCCCTCGGAGTCGGAGGTCGCCTCGTTGAGTGATGCGTCGGCGTATCCGCGGCAATAGTCCCAGGTGACGTAGGCGTCCGGTTCCGGGTCGTAGGCCGGCTCGTGAGGGCGGACAGTGCCGTCGACGAGCAACTGCAGCAAGTTGGCGCGCAACATGTCCCAGTCGTGGTAGTGGTCCTGCTGGCATTCGTCACAGCAGACCACGAGACCACGAATCCCCTTGTGCGCCAACAATGCCTCGTATACGGCCAGGTCGGCCAGGTCGGCTTCGACCGCCATCCGCTCCTGCGGGTCCAGCGGCTGGGCCGGTTCGACGTCGTCCAGCGCCGCCGAAGGGTCGCACGGGTCGTCGGCAAACGGGTCGGGCGGCAAACCCGGTGGTAGATAGTCGCGCACGTCTCCACATTACGCAGCCCGGCCACCATCACGCCAGCGGAACCACCGGGCGGTACCGACCTGTCACGCCGCCCCGGCGCGCGTCGTCACCGGGCTCACACTGAGCCGATAGACATCCCAGGGTCGTAAGTTGTCAAGCGGCTTGGGTGTCGTGGGTGGTTTGGCGGTGTGCCCAGGCCTTGTGTTCGTTGTAGATGGTGCGGTGTCGTAGGCAGCCGTGGAGGATGCCGACGAGGCGGTTGCCCAGGGCGCGTAGTGCTTGGTGGTGCAGGTCTCCTGCGGCGCGGCGATGGTCGTAGTAGGAGCGTGCGCCGGGGCTGGTTGATAGGGCGCAGAACGCCCATTGGTCGATCGCGTCATACAGGCGGCGGTTGCGAACGTGGCGGGCCAGCACGGCGCGTTTCTTGCCTGAGGCTACGGTCAAGGGTGACGTTCCGGCGTAGTTCTTGCGAGACTTGGCGTCGGTGTAGCGGTTCGGGTCATCCCCGAACTCACCGAGCACCCGGGCGCCGAGCACAACACCGAGTCCTGGCAGGGAGAGGTAGATGTCGGCGTCCGGGTGTTTCTCAAAATGTGCGGCCAGTTCGGTTTCGAGCTCGGCGATCTGGCAGTTGAGTTCGACGATGATGCCCACCGCGGCGCGGGTGGTCGCTCCGAAGGCTGCGGTGACCGCGGCGGGGGCGGTGAGCTGTTCGGTGCGCAGCAGGGCTGCGATCTGTTGGGCGCGGGTGTCGAGGTTACGTTGGCGCCCAGCGGCTTTGAGGGCCGAACGGATTTTTGACAGGCTCAGATGTGCGGCTTCAGCGGGAGTTGGAGCGCGGCCCAAAATGGCAAGGGCATCACGGTCTGACAGGTCGTCGAATGCCTCCAGTGCCGCCGGGTAATACTCACGCAAAGCGCTGCGCAGCGCGTTGGTCTGTCGAATACGGGCCCAGATCAGGTTTTGGTGTCCGCGTGCCAATACCTTGACCGCTTCGGCAATGGGGGTGTCACCCGCGACCATGCGGTGATTGTGCCGATCGGTGCGCACCAGATCGGCCAGTAGCTTGGCGTCGCCGGCATCAGATTTCGCCCCGGAGACGTGGTGGCGGTCGCGGTAGCGGGCCACTGCGAGCGGGTTGACCGCATACACCTGGTAGCCGGCCGCGGTCAGCGCCTCGACCCATAAGCCGCGGTCGGTTTCGATGCCGACCACGACGTGGCCGGGTTCTTCAGCGTGGGTGGCCACCAGCTCGTGGAACCCGCGGATACCGGCGAGTCCTTCGGGCAGTCGCCGCGAGGCCAGCCGAGCGCCGTCGGTGTTCATCAGGTAAATGTCGTGGTGGTCTTCGGCCCAGTCGTCTCCAATGAAGATCAGTGAAATCGCCTCCTTTGTCCGAAGTCTTGCTGTTTCCCATTGAGCCCAAGGGACACCCGGCGGCGACCTAATGGATTCAGTGCTCGAACGGCACGACACCCCATCAGCGCTACAGGCGACCCTCACCAACCGGCAGGGGCACGATCTATCGCTAGGAATCGACGAACACACTCCCGGGTGAGCCAGTGCTCACCTACCGGCGGCTCGGTGACCAGCCTCCCCGATCCAGGCCATTACCTAGTCAACGGCGCGCTGATCGGTTCCCATTAGGATGGGCTTCTGACTCCGCATGAGGAGGGCCTCACCGATGTCCCATGGCGTCTACGAAGGCAGCGCCGATCTGATCGCCAGTCCCTACGCCCGGCTCGGTGGGCTGGCCGACGACGCGGTCCCCACCGGTGGCGATGATCCCCACAAGGTGGCGATGCTGGGGCTGACGTTCGACGACGTGCTGCTGTTGCCCGCAGCCTCGGACGTGGTGCCCGCCAATGCGGATACCTCCAGCCAGCTCACCAAGAAAATCCGGTTGAAGGTGCCACTGGTCAGCTCGGCGATGGACACGGTCACCGAGTCACGGATGGCCATCGCGATGGCCCGGGCAGGCGGTATGGGCGTGCTGCACCGCAACCTGCCGGTCGCTGAACAGGCCGGCCAGGTCGAGACCGTCAAGCGATCCGAGGCCGGGATGGTCACCGATCCGGTCACCTGCCGACCGGACAACACCTTGGCCGAGGTCGACGCGCTGTGCGCCCGCTTCCGTATCTCCGGGTTGCCGGTGGTCGACGACAGCGGCGGGTTGGTCGGCATCATCACCAACCGCGACATGCGCTTCGAGGTCGACCAGTCCAAGCCTGTCTCGGAGGTGATGACGAAGGCTCCGCTGATCACCGCCCAGGAGGGCGTGTCCGCCGACGCGGCGCTGGGCCTGTTGCGCCGCCACAAGATCGAAAAGCTGCCGATTGTCGACGGCCAGGGGCGGCTGACCGGGCTGATCACCGTCAAGGATTTCGTCAAGACCGAACAGCACCCGAACGCCACCAAGGACAGCGACGGCCGGCTGCTGGTCGGCGCCGCGGTCGGGGTCGGCGACGACGCCTGGGCGCGCGCGATGACGCTGGTTGACGCCGGCGTCGACGTCCTGGTCGTCGACACCGCGCACGCGCACAACCGGCTGGTGCTCGACATGGTCGGCAAGCTCAAGGCCGAAGTCGGGGAGAAGGTCGAGGTGGTCGGCGGCAACGTCGCGACCCGCGCGGCCGCCGCGGCGCTGGTCGAGGCCGGCGCTGACGCGGTCAAGGTCGGGGTGGGCCCCGGCTCGATCTGCACGACCCGGGTGGTGGCCGGTGTCGGGGCGCCGCAGATCACGGCGATCCTGGAAGCCGTCGCGGCCTGCGCCCCGGCGGGCGTGCCGGTGATCGCCGACGGCGGCCTGCAGTACTCCGGCGACATCGCCAAGGCGCTGGCCGCGGGCGCGTCGACGGCGATGCTGGGATCGCTGTTGGCCGGCACCGCCGAGGCGCCCGGTGAGCTGATCTTCGTCAACGGCAAGCAGTACAAAAGCTATCGCGGCATGGGGTCGCTGGCCGCGATGCAGGGCAGGGGCGAAGGCAGGTCGTACTCCAAGGACCGCTACTTCGCCGACGACGCGCTCTCCGAGGACAAGCTGGTGCCGGAGGGCATCGAGGGCCGGGTGCCGTTCCGCGGGCCGCTGTCGAGCGTGATCCACCAGCTCACCGGCGGCCTGCGCGCGGCGATGGGCTACACCGGGTCGGCCACCATCGAGCAGCTGCAGCATGCGCAGTTCGTCCGCATCACCGCGGCGGGGCTGAAAGAAAGCCACCCGCACGACATCACGATGACCGTCGAAGCGCCGAACTACTACGTGCGGTGAACGGGCCGTTCATGCGTGACATGGTCGAGATCGGCATGGGCCGCACGGCACGGCGCACTTATGAACTCGATGACGTCAACATCGTGCCGTCGCGGCGGACCCGCTCCTCCAAAGACGTGTCCACAGCCTGGCAGCTCGACGCCTACCGGTTCGAGATTCCCGTCATCTCCCATCCGACGGACGCGCTGGTGTCCCCGGAGTTCGCGGTGGAGCTCGGTCGGCTGGGCGGGCTGGGCGTGCTCAACGGCGAAGGACTGATCGGCCGGCACGCCGACTACCGGGCCAAGATCGCCCAAGTCATCGAGGCCGCCGAGAAAGAACCCGAACCGGCGGCGGCCATTCGACTGCTGCAGCAGCTGCACGCCGCGCCGCTGGATCCCGACCTGCTGGGTGCCGCGGTGGCCCGTATCCGCGAGGCCGGGGTGATCACCGCGGTGCGGGTCAGCCCCCAAAACGCTCAGGCGCTCACCCCCGCCCTGATCGCCGCAGGGATCGACCTGCTGGTCATCCAGGGCACGATTGTCTCCGCCGAACGAGTAGCCAGCGACGGCGAGCCGCTGAACCTCAAAACCTTCATCGCCGAGCTCGACGTGCCGGTGGTGGCCGGTGGCGTGCTCGACCACCGCACCGCCCTGCACCTGATGCGCACCGGGGCGGCGGGCGTCATCGTCGGCTACGGCTCCACCCAGGGGGTGACCACCAGCGACGAGGTGCTGGGCATCAGCGTGCCGATGGCCACCGCCATCGCCGACGCCGCCGCCGCCCGCCGCGAATACCTCGACGAAACCGGTGGCCGCTACGTGCACGTGCTGGCCGACGGCGACATCCACACCTCGGGCGACCTGGCCAAGGCCATCGCCTGCGGTGCCGACGCGGTAGTGCTCGGTACGCCGCTGGCCGAGGCCGCCGAAGCGCTCGGCGACGGCTGGTTCTGGCCGGCCGCGGCCGCGCACCCGTCGCTGCCACGCGGGGCGCTGCTGCAGGTCGCCGTGGGCGAGCGGGCGCCGTTACGCAAGGTGCTGGGCGGCCCGTCGGACGATCCGTTCGGCTCGCTGAACCTCGTCGGCGGGCTGCGCCGGTCGATGGCCAAGGCCGGCTACTGCGACCTCAAGGAATTCCAGAAGGTCGGCCTGACCGTCAGCAGCTGACTCTCCGCGCGAGCAGACACAGAATCGCGTTACCGCGGCCGCTTTTGTGCGATTCTGCGTCTGCTCGCCGTAGGCTGGGGCCGGTGGAGCCTGATTACGACGTGCTGATCATCGGTTCGGGTTTCGGGGGCAGCGTGACCGCGCTTCGGCTGACCGAGAAGGGGTATCGCGTCGGGGTCCTCGAAGCCGGTCGCCGGTTCGCCGACCACGAGTTCGCCAAGACCTCCTGGAACCTGCGCAAGTTCCTGTGGGCGCCCAAGCTGGGCTGCTACGGCATCCAGCGCATTCACCTGCTGCGCAACGTCATGATCCTGGCCGGCGCCGGCGTGGGCGGCGGATCGCTGAACTACGCCAACACGCTGTACGTGCCGCCGGAACCGTTCTTCAACGACCGGCAGTGGTCGCACATCACCGACTGGCGTGCGGAGCTGATGCCGCACTACGAGCAGGCGCAGCGCATGCTCGGCGTGGTGCGCAACCCCACGTTCACCGACGCCGACCGCATCGTCAAGGAAGTCGCCGACGAGATGGGCTTCGGCGACACGTGGGTGCCCACCCCGGTCGGGGTGTTCTTCGGCCCGAACGGCGAGAAGGCGCCGGGCCAGCGGGTGCCCGATCCCTACTTCGGCGGGGTAGGGCCCGAGCGGGTCGGCTGCCATGAATGCGGATGCTGCATGACCGGCTGCCGCTACGGCGCGAAAAACACCCTGGTGAAGAACTATCTCGGGCTGGCGGAAAGCGCTGGTGCACAAGTGATTCCGATGACGACGGTCGTCGGCTTCGAGCAGCTGGCCGACGGGGTGTGGCAGGTGCAAACCGTGCGCACCGGCCGCTGGGTGCGCAAGCAGAAGAAAACGTTCACCGCGACGTATCTGGTGCTGGCCGCCGGGACATGGGGCACCCAGCGGCTGCTGTTCAAGATGCGCGACGAGGGCAAACTGCCGAAGCTGTCCGACCGTCTCGGCGTGCTCACCCGGACCAATTCCGAATCCATCGTCGGCGCCGGAAAGCTCGACGTGTCGCCGGATCTCGACCTCACCCACGGCGTGGCGATCACGTCGTCGATCCATCCCACCCCCGACACCCACATCGAGCCGGTGCGCTACGGCAAGGGCTCCAACGCGATGGGGCTGCTGCAGACGCTGATGACCGACGGCCCCGGCCCCGAGGGCACCGACATGCCGCGCTGGCGACAGTTCATCCACAACGCCCGCCAAGACCCGCGCGGCACCCTGCGGCTACTCATCGTTCACCGGTGGAGCGAACGGACGTTGATCGCGCTAGTCATGCAGCACCTGGACAACTCGATCACGACGTTTACCAAACGCGGAATGTTCGGGCGCCGACGGTATTCCAGCAAGCAAGGGCACGGCGAGCCCAACCCGTCGTGGATCCCGATCGGCAACAAGGTGACACGGCGGATCGCCGAGAAGATCGGCGGCGTCGCCGGCGGCACCTGGGGGGAGCTGTTCAACATCCCGCTGACTGCGCACTTCCTGGGCGGCGCCGCGATTGGCGACAGTCCCGAGCACGGGGTCATCGACCCGTATCAGCGGGTGTATGGCTACCCGACGCTCTCGGTGCACGACGGCGCTGCGATCTCGGCGAATCTCGGTGTCAACCCGTCACTTTCGATCACCGCGCAAGCCGAACGCGCCGTGTCGCTGTGGCCGAACAAGGGACACAAGGATCTGCGGCCGGCCCAAGGCGAGCCCTATCGCCGGCTGGCGCCGGTCCCACCCGAGCATCCAGTGGTCCCGGCCGATGCGCCCGGCGCGCTGCGCTGGTTGCCGATCGAACCGGTCAGCTCCGCGGGCTAGCCCGCCACGGCAAGCGGCGCTCCGGCGATCACGCGGCTGCGCTGGCCGTGCACGTCGACGGGCACATCGCCCATCAGGGTGACCCGGTGCATGAGCCGAGGCTGGTCGTCGTAGTCGTCGACGGCGCGGTGCTGGGTGGCGCGGTTGTCCCAGATAGCGACGTCACCCGGCTCCCAATTCCACCGGATCGTGTTCTCCGGCATGGTGATTCGACGTTGTAGCAAGTCCAGCAGCACATGCGACTCATGTTCGTCGAAGCCGACGAAGCCGCGCACGAAATCGCCCGCAACCAGGGTCCGTTCACCGGTCTCCGGATGCACCCGCACCACCGGATGCTCGGTGCGAAAGTCCGGCTTTTCGAACGCTTCCCGAAACGCGCGCTCTCCCTCGCTCAGCGCTTCGGCACCGACGTAGTCGTAGCGGTTGCTGTGCAGCGCCCACAGGTTTTCCGCGAGCCGCTTCAGCGGCTCGGGCAGCGCCTCATAGGCCGCCGCGGTGGAGGCCCACAACGTCGATCCGCCATAGCTTGGCAGCGTGACCGCTCGCAGGATCGAGGCCGCGGGGTAGTTCGCGACAAATGTGACGTCGGTGTGCCAGCGGGTCGCCTTCCCGTATTCGGAGTTGATCGGTGTGATCACGGGCGCGTTCTCGACGGCGAGATACTTCGCGGCCGGGTGCCCGATCGGGGTGCCCAGCAGCCGGGCGAACGCGAGCTGCTGGTCGTCGTCGAGGTGATGCTGGCCGCGGAAGAAGATCACCCGGTGCTTCAGCAGCGCCCGGTGGATCGTGTCGAGCGTGGCGGGGTCGAGATCACCGCCGAGTCGCACCCCGTCGAGGCGCGCGCCGATGCGGCTGCCGAGCCTGGTCACCGTGGTTGTCGAAGAAGTGGTCATCGGATCCCTCGGAGTAGCGTATGTAGTCAATTGACTACATACGCTACTGTAGTCGTATGACTACGCCGGTGTCAAGGGGTGAACCAGGCCGGGTGCCCGTGGGGCGCGAACAGGTTGCGGCCGCGATCCTGGCGGCCGCGGCCGACCTGTTCGCCGAGCGGGGTCCGGCCGCGACCTCGATCCGTGACATCGCCGCTCGGTCGAAGGTGAACCACGGGTTGGTGTTTCGCCACTTCGGCACCAAGGAGAAGTTGGTCGGCGCCGTGCTCGATCACCTGGGCATGACGACGACCGCGTTGCTGCAGAGCGGTGCGCCGGCGACCGAGGTGGAGCGGGCGTTCGACCGGCATATGCGGGTGATGGCCCGCGCCCTGCTCGACGGCTATCCGGCCGGGCAGTTGCAGCGCCGGTTTCCCGGCGTCTCGCAGCTGCTGGATCAGGTGCGGCCGCGACACCGCAGCGACCGCAGCGCGCGTTTGGCTGTCGCCAATGCGGTTGCCCTGCAACTGGGTTGGCGGTTATTCGAGCCGTTCTTGCGATCCGCGGCGGGTATCGACGAGATGACCGACGACCAGCTGCGGCAGGCGGTGGCCGCCGAAGTGGCCCGGATCGTCGAGCCGCCGCCGGTCAGCTGACCGCTGCCCGGGCCGACGAGCTGGGCTGGGCCTGAAGTCTGCGTGACGCCACCGTGCGCCGGTGCACCGGTTCGCGGCCTGGGGGCTGCTGCGGCGGCGGCAGCAACGGCTCCCGGATCCGCACCGGGACGGTCGTAGGCGCTTCAGTGCTGAGCTTGAGCTCTTCGCCGGCATGGCGGATCGTCAGCTCACCGCCGGGCCCGTCGCGCAGGGTGTAGGTGACGTCCTCGTGGGTGGCGCACACGCTGACTCGAAATCCTCTCCAGCGCAACCGGAACCGCAGGCAGGCGATGGCGTCGGGCAGCTGCGGGTCGAGCGAGAGGATACCCTCGTCGTCGCGCAGGCCCCCGAAGCCGCCGACCAGCGCGGTCCAGGCCCCGGCCAACGACGCCATGTGCAGCCCGTCGCGGGTGTTGGCGTGCAGGTCGCGCAGGTCGATCAGCGCCGCCTCGTAGGCGTAGTCGTGAGCCAGCTCCAAGTGGCCCACCTCGGCGCACATCACCGCCTGGGTGCATGCCGACAGCGACGAGTCGCGCACGGTGCGCCGCTCGTAATAGTCGACATTGCGGGCCTTCTGTTCAGGCGTGAACGCGTGGCTCTGCCACTGCATCGCCAGCACCAGGTCGGCTTGTTTGATCACCTGCGCCGGGTAGAGCCGCACATACGGCGCGTGCAGCAGCAACGGGTACGTCGCGTTCTTGTCGAAGTCCCACTCGGCAAACGTCGTGAAGCCCTCGCACTGCTGGTGCACGCCCAGCTCCTCGTCGTAAGGGATGTGCGCCGCGTTGGCCGCGTCGCGCCAGGCGGCGGTTTCCTCGGTGCTGACCCCCATCGCGCGCGCCTTCTCCGGATGGCGGGCGCACGCCTCGGCGGCCACGCGCAGGTTGTGCGCCGCCATCAGATTGGTGAACACGTTGTCACGCACGACCGCGGTGTATTCGTCCGGGCCGGTGACGCCGTCGAGGTGCCAGACGCCGTGCCGGTCGTGGTGTCCGAGCGACCGCCACAGCCGGGCGGTTTCGATCAGCACCTCCAGCCCGCACTCTTCCTCCAACGACTCGTCGCCGGTGACGATGCGGTAGCGCTCGAACGCCGCCGCGATGTCGGCGTTGACGTGAAAAGCCGCCGTGCCGGCCGGCCAGTACCCCGAGCACTCCTGGCCGCGGATGGTTCGCCACGGGAACGCTGCGCCCTGCAGATCAAGTACGGCCGCCCGCTCGCGGGCCAGGTCCAGGGTGGCTGCCCGCCAGCGCAGGGCGTCGGCCGCCGCTTGGGGCGCGGTGTAGGTGAGCACGGGAAGAACGAATCCTTCGGTGTCCCAAAAGGCGTGGCCGTCATACCCGGTGCCGGTCAGTCCTTTGCCCGGGATGGCGCGCACTTCGGCGCGCGCGCTGGCTTGCAGGATGTGAAAGAGCCCGAATCGCACCGCCTGCTGGATCACCGGGTCACCTTCGACCTCGACGTCGGCGCTGTCCCAGAACTTGTCGAGGTATTCGCGCTGGGCGTCGAGCAGCCCCTGCCATCCGTGGTAGCGGGCGCCGGTCAGCGCGGCCGCGGCCTGGTCACGCAGCGCGGGCCGCGACCGCAGGCTCGACCACCCGTAGGCCAGGTACTTGACGATGCGCAGTTTCTGTCCGGGACGAAGCCCGCAGATTACCGTGGTGCGAGCCAGGTCCGGACGTGTTTCGGTGTCGAACTCGACGCGTCCGGGCACGTCGATTTCGTGGTCCATCACCGCCGACATCATCAGGCCGCTGGCCCGGGTGCGATGCATGAGCATCGCCCGACATTCGCGTGAGTCCTGCTCGACGGGCTCCAGCGGATTGTCCAGCACCGCCGCCACCCGCGGATCGCCCGACATCTGCGGCAGATCCTCGTTGGCAACAAGCTCGGATTGCACGGTGACGCGGGTGAATTCGTCGATCGCCTCGACCACGTACTCGATGGCGGCCACGCTGCGCTGGGCCAGCGACACCAGCCGGGTCGACACCACTTTCACCTGCTTGCCCGCCGGTGAGCGCCAGTGCGCGATCCGGGTCAGTGTGCCGGCGCGCAGGTCGAGCGTGCGCTCGTGGTCGATCAGTTCGCCGTAGCGGACGTCGAACGGCTCGTCGTCGACCAGCAGCCGGATGATTTTGCCGTTGGTGACGTCGACGATGGTCTGCCCGGCCTCCGGATACCCGTACCCCGCCTCGGCGTAGGGCAGGGGCCGGACTTCGTAGAACGAGTTGAGGTAGGTGCCCGGCAGGCCGTGCGGCTCTCCTTCGTCGAGGTTGCCGCGTAATCCGATGTGCCCGTTGGACAGCGCGAACAGCGATTCCGACTGTGCCAACAGGTTGAAGTCCAGCCGGGTTTCGCGGACCTGCCAGGGTTCGACGGGAAAGGCTTCTTCAGTAATCATGATCGTTCCCTACAGCAGTTCCGCGAGGTCGGTGACGACGATGTCGGCGCCGTTGCGGCGCAAGTCCTCTGCCTGGCCCAGCCGGTCGATGCCCACCACATAGCCAAAGTTTCCCGCCCGGCCCGCCGCCACGCCGGACAGGGCGTCCTCGAACACCGCCGCCGCGCCGGGTTCGACCCCGAGCAGGTCGGCCGCGCGCAGGAACGAGTCCGGGGCCGGCTTTCCGGCGAGGTTTTCCTCTTTCAAGGTCACGCCGTCCACGACCTGCTGGACGAACCGGTCGAGGCCGGTGATCTTCAGTACGTCTCGGGTGTTGGCGCTGGAGGAAACCACCGCCACGGCCAGACCGGCATCGGCGACCGCCTCCAGATAGCGCTGGGAACCGTCGAACACCTCGACGCCGTCTTTGTGCAGCGTCTGCTGAAACACTTCGTTTTTACGGTTGCCCAGGCCGCAAACGGTTTCCGCGTCGGGCGGATCGTCCGGGCTGCCTTCGGGCAGTTCGATACCGCGGCTGGCCAGAAACGAGCGGACCCCGTCTTCGCGTTTCTTGCCGTCGACATATTGCCGGTAGTCCGCGGCGGGATCGAACGGCACGAACTTTTCGCCGGTGCGGTCGGCGCGTTGGCGAAGATAGTCGTCGAACATGGCCTTCCAGGCCTTGGTGTGCACGCTGGCGGTGTCCGTCAGCACACCGTCAAGGTCGAACAGACACGCGTGCACCGTATCTGGCAGACCCAGCACAGGCCACCTCGCTTCCGGCTGAGGGCAATCACGGCGATACCACTTCACCATGCCATGCATCGCCAGGCGGCGCTTTCGCGTGCACGAGTGCAAGTCGATGCTTGTGGCGCGGTCGGGTGCCCGTGTCGCACCTAGACTGAGCCGGTGGAATCCGCATCATCTCGGCCCGTGCTGGTGGTCGACTTCGGTGCGCAGTATGCCCAGTTGATCGCCCGACGGGTGCGCGAAGCGCACGTGTTCTCCGAGGTCATCCCGCACACCACGACAGTCGCAGAAATCAAGGCGCGCGACCCCCAGGCGATCGTGCTCTCCGGCGGACCGGCCAGCGTCTACGCCGAGCGCGCCCCGCGGCTCGACCCGGCGCTTTTTGACCTGAACGTCCCGGTGTTCGGTATCTGCTACGGCTTTCAGGCCATGGCGCAGACCCTCGGCGGGACCGTCGCGCGTACCGGCACCAGTGAGTACGGCCGCACCGAGCTGACCGTCACCGGCGGCGATCTCCATGCCGACTTGCCCGCCACCCAGCCCGTGTGGATGAGCCACGGTGATTCCGTCATCGCAGCACCCCAGGGATTCGCGGTGGTGGCCACCAGCGTGGGTTCTCCGGTGGCCGCGTTCGAGGACCGCGCCCGACGCCTTGCCGGGGTGCAATACCACCCCGAGGTGATGCACAGCCCGCATGGGCAGCAGGTACTTAGCCGGTTTCTGCACGAGTTCGCCGGCATCGGCGCGGACTGGACGCCCGCCAACATCGCTGACACGCTCGTCGAACAGGTGCGGGGCCAGATCGGTACGGGGCATGCGATCTGCGGCCTGTCCGGCGGGGTGGATTCGGCCGTGGCCGCCGCACTGGTGCAGCGCGCTATCGGTGACCGGCTGACCTGCGTGTTCGTCGACCATGGGCTGCTGCGCGCCGGAGAACGCGCACAGGTGCAACGCGATTTTGTCGCCGCCACCGGCGCCAACCTCGTCACCGTCGACGCGGCGGCGACCTTCCTTGCGGCGCTGACCGGGGTGACCAGCCCCGAGGGGAAGCGCAAGATCATCGGCCGGCAATTCATCCGGGCCTTCGAGGGCGCGGTGCGAGACGTGGTATCCCGTGATACCGAGGTCGAGTTCTTGGTGCAGGGCACTCTGTATCCGGACGTGGTGGAGTCCGGTGGCGGCAGCGGCACGGCGAACATCAAAAGCCATCACAACGTCGGCGGGCTGCCCGGCGACTTGAAGTTCAAGCTTGTCGAACCGCTGCGGCTGCTGTTCAAAGACGAGGTGCGCGCGGTGGGCCGGGAGCTGGGGTTGCCGGAGGAAATCGTTTCGCGCCAACCTTTTCCGGGTCCGGGTCTGGCGGTTCGGATCGTCGGTGAGGTTACGGCGGCGCGGCTGGACATCCTGCGGCGTGCTGATGCGATCGCGCGTGAGGAGCTCTCTGCGGCGGGTCTGGACAGCCAGATCTGGCAGTGCCCGGTGGTGCTGCTGGCCGACATCCGCTCGGTTGGGGTGCAGGGCGATGACCGGACCTACGGGCACCCGATCGTGTTGCGCCCGGTGTCGAGCGAGGACGCCATGACCGCCGACTGGACCCGGGTGCCCTACGACGTGCTGGAGCGCATCTCCACCCGGATCACCAACGAGGTCGCCGAGGTCAATCGCGTGGTGCTGGACATCACCAG
This sequence comes from Mycobacterium heckeshornense, assembly GCF_016592155.1. Lineage (NCBI taxonomy): Bacteria > Bacillati > Actinomycetota > Actinomycetes > Mycobacteriales > Mycobacteriaceae > Mycobacterium > Mycobacterium heckeshornense. The sequence goes on along the minus strand of NZ_AP024237.1, from coordinate 3,982,672 downwards.
CAAGCCGCCGGCCACCATCGAATGGGAGTAGCGGGCTTTGAGCGATACCCAACCAGTTGGCTTCAGCCCCGGGCGAATCCGCGCGCCGTGCCGGCCCACCGCAACACCATTTGCCTCACCTGTATCGATGGCATAAAGCGGCCCCTTTTGTTGCTTGACGGTTGTCGGTGGGCAGGTGTTGACTCACGGATGATCGAACATATATTCGAGAACCGGTGAGTTACCTATGACAGCGGTTGCAGTTCAAGACCGCGCTGAGCAGCTGAAACTGCTGCGTCGGCAGATGGCGGCGGTGTCTGGGAAGGGCGAGTCGAGGGACTTGCTGCCGGAGTCGGAAACCACGCTTCCTCTCCCGCGGCTGCTGGCCGAGACGCTGCCCGGCGCGCTGCCGCGTGGAACGGTCGCGGTGGTCTCGGGAGCCCGGTCGCTACTGCTGGGCATGGTGGCCGCGGTGACGGCTGCCGGCGGGAACGCGGCGATCGTGGGCCAGCCGGACATCGGTTTGCTGGCCGCGGTGGAGATGGGGACGGACCTGAGCCGGCTCGCGGTGATCCCCGATCCCGGGACCGATCCGGTGGAGATCGCCGCGGTGCTCATGGACGGGATGGACCTGGTTGTCCTCGGCCTAGCTGGACGCTCGGTGCCGCTGACCCGGGCACGGGCGGTGACGGCCCGCGCCCGTCAGAAAGACTGCACCCTGCTGGTCACCGACGGCGATTGGCACGGGGCGTCGATGCGACTGGAGGCCCGGGTCTGTGGTTACGAAACCACCTGTGGCACAGCCACTCCCGGATTCGGACGGATCAGCAGGGTCCTGCTCGACGTGCACACCCGGGGCCGCGCGATCAGGGCGCGGACGGGGTGAGGCGGGCCGGTGTCCTCCCGGGTGCTGGCGATCTGGTGCATGGACTGGCCTGCGGTCGCCGCGGCGGCGGCCGCAGGCCTACCCGCGACGGCCCCGGTCGCGGTCGCCCTGGCCAACCGGGTGATCGCCTGCTCGTCGGCGGCCCGGTCGGCGGGGGTGGTGCGCGGCCTGCGGCGGCGGGAGGCGGCGGCCCGCTGCCCGCAACTACACGTGGTAACCGCGGACACCGACCGCGATGCCCGCTTGTTCGAGCGGGTGATCGCGGCGGTGGACGATCTGGTGCCCGGCGCCGAGGTGCTGCGGCCTGGGTTGGTGGTGTTATCGGTGCGCGGGGCGGCCCGCTATTTCGGTTCCGAGCAGCAGGCGGCCGAGCGGTTGACCGACGCGGTGGCCGCGGCCGGCGCCGAGTGTCAGGTCGGCGTCGCCGACCAGTTGTCCACCGCGGTCTTCGCCGCGCGGGCGGGCCGGATCGTGGAGCCGGGACAAGACGCGCGGTTTTTGTCGGCGCTGTCGATCCGTCAACTGGCCACCGAGCCCAGTCTGTCCGGCCCGGGCCGCGAAGAACTGGTGGACCTGTTGTGGCGGATGGGAATTCGCACCATCGGGCAGTTCGCCGCGCTGCCGCGTACCGACGTGGCATCCCGGTTCGGCGCCGACGCGGTGGCCGCGCACCGATTCGCCCGCGGAGAGCCGGAGCGCGCTCCGTGCGGGCGTGAACCGCCCCCCGGACCTCGACGCCGTGCTGCACTGCGATCCGCCGATCGAGCGGGTCGATGCCGCGGCATTCGCCGGGCGCTCGCTGGCCGCCACACTGCACCAGACGTTGATGGCTGCCGGGATGGGCTGCACCCGGCTGGCCATCCATGCCGTCACCACCAACGGCGAAGAGCTGCAACGGGTGTGGCGGTGTGCCGAGCCGCTGACCGACGATGCCACCGCCGATCGGGTGCGCTGGCAGCTTGACGGGTGGCTGAACAACCGGACCGCCGGCGAGCGGCCGACCGCGCCGGTGACGCTGCTGCGGCTGCGGCCAATCGAGGTGGTGTCCGCCGAGGCGCTGCAGTTGCCGTTATGGGGCGGTCTCGGTGAGGAAGACAGGATGCGGGCGCGCCGGGCCCCTGGTGCGGGTGCAGGGCCTGCTCGGCCCGGAGGCGGTGCAGGTGCCGGTGCTGTCCGGGGGTCGCGGGCCCGCCGAACGCATCACGCTGACACCGCTGGGCGACGAGCCGGTGGCCCGGGCCGACCCACGCCGGCCATGGCCCGGTCAGCTGCCCGAGCCGTCGCCGACGGTGCTGCTCGACGATCCGGTGGAACTGCTTGACGCCCAGGGAAATCCGGTGCGGGTGACCAGCCGGGGGCTGTTCTCGGCTGATCCGGCACGGTTGACCGCTCACGGTCGTGACGACAGGCTGCGGTGGTGGGCCGGACCCTGGCCCGTCGACGAGCGGTGGTGGGATCCAGAGCAGACCCGGGGCCGCACCGCCCGTGCCCAGGTGCTGTTGGAGAGTGAGCGCGCGCTGCTGCTGTGCTACCGCCAAAGGCGTTGGTACCTGGAAGGAATCTACGAATAGCCGGATCGAGATTCCACGGCGCAGCTCAAGGCCGGTCCCGTCGCACCGAACGTGTAGCCATGGCGGAAAATCGCGAAAATCCCGCCATCAGTGCACGTTCGGCGTCAGCCGAGCTGTCGTGCGAACAGACTCACCCGGTCGATGAACCGGTCGAAGAACTTCGTCGGATCGACACCAATACCGATGAGTGCGTTAGGTTTTCGGCCCCAGCTACCCGACCAGTCGGTCACCGTCATACCGCGGGTCAGTGTTCCGGTCAACTCGACGTCGACCGTGGCCGGCTGTGTCCGTATCAAGCCGGGGTCCAGCGCGACCGCGGCCGCCAGCGGATCGTGCAGGTGCGCCACATAGCCGTGGCCCTGGTCTACGTGGGCCTCGAAGTAGAACCGCATCGCGTCTTCGATCACCCGGATCAGCGGGTTGGATGCCGACGAACGGAGGCCACGTCGGTCGTCAGGACTCATTGCCGTGGTCGTCGAGTCCGCGGCGGCCGCCAGCCTGGCCAAGGTCTCGGGCGTCATCACGATATGCCGGGTCAAGTCCAATCCGCACAGGATCGGAAGTTGCTGCGGCTCAACGCACCAGCCAGCGAAGACCTCGGCCGCGGCCTCGGGGTCCACCTTGATGTTCCACTCGGCCACCGGATTGGTGTTGCCGCGGTAGTCGTAGGCGCCGCCCATGATCACCAGCCGGCGCAGCAGCCTCGGCAGTGCCGGCTCGGCGCGCAGGGCCAGCGCCAGGTTGGTCAGCGGCCCGGTGGCCACGCCGATCAGCTCTCCGGCGTGGGCCCGCGCGGCCCGGACCCACGCCGTCGCGGCGTCGTAGTCCGTGAGCCGGCGATCGCCAGGGGGCAACTCGGCGTACCCTAAGCCATTGGGGCCGTGAGCTTTTCCCGGCTTACTCAACGGAGAACCCAGCGGCTGGCCGGCACCCTTGGACACCGGCACGTCGTCGGCTCGGCACAGCTCGAGCAGACCGAGGTTGTTGAGGCAAACCTGGTCTACCCCAACGTTTCCTCCTGTCGAGGCAATGCCGACCAGTTCGGCGTCCGGGCTGGCCAGCAGATAGACCAGCGCGATCGCGTCGTCCACGCCGGTGTCGACGTCGGCGAAAACCGGTGACACTGCGTTCATCACGGCAACGATACCCCGGGGCCGACCAGGCCGGAGCAGGGGTGATGCTCAGCACGTCATCCAGCGCGGGTGCGGCGCAGACGACCGATGCCGGTCACTACCAGTGCAACCCCGGCACCAGCCGGACCGCCCGCTTGAGCGGTCGAGGTGCCCGCATGCGGGTGACAGCTCGGACCGGCCGCTTGGGTCGACGACGCGAGGACTCTTGCCTTGCAACCGGTTCGGGCGGTGCCAGCCCAAGCGCCGCCGGCGAATCCGGGTAGCCGAGATAGAGCTGATGCAGGACTCGCCGCGACAGCTTCGGCGCGAAGTAGTGGCCGGTCTCGGCGAGCGTGCCCAGCGGGGTGTCGATACGGGCCGGCTTCTCGATCAGTGCCCGCACCACCATCGCCGCCGCGTGCTCGGCGCTGATCGGCGGCACCGGATTGAGCCGCCGCGACGGCACGATCATCGGCGTGGCCACCAGCGGCATGTGGATGTTGGTGAACGTGATGTGGTCTGACAGCGTCTCGGAAGCGACCACCTCCGAAAAGGCGTCCAGCGCGGCCTTGCTCGGCAGGTAGGCGCTGTACTTGGGACTGCGGGCCTGCACACCTCCGCTGGAGACGTTGACGACGTGGCCGAACCGGCGTTCGCGCCAGTGCGGCAGCAGCGCCAACACCATCCGCACCGCGCCGAAGTAGTTGACCGCCATCATCCGCTCGTAGTCGTGCATCCGGTCGCATGCGTTGACCACCGAGCGGCGGATCGACCGGCCGGCGTTGTTGACCAGGTAGTCGACGTGGTCGAAGCGGCCCAAGATGTCCTTGACGGTGTGCTCCACCGACGCGGCATCGGTGACATCGCAGGTGAAGGCGTACGCTTGGCCTCCGGCCGCGCGGATCTCGGCGACCAGCTCGTCGAGCGCCTCGGCGTTGCGGGCCAGCGCGAACACCGTCGCACCCCGTGCCGCCACCGCGATCGCCGAGGCCCGGCCGATCCCGCTGGACGCCCCGGTGATGATGACGTGCCGGCCCACCAGCGGTCCGTCCGGGTCGCCTCGACGGGCCCGGTCCGGGTCGAGATGCTCAGCCCAGTACCGCCACAGCTTAGGCGCGTATGTCGCAAACTCGGGCACTTCGATACCGCTGTCGCGCAACACCTTCCGTGTCTCGTCGGAGATGAAGGTGGGTTTCAGGTCGACGACGTCGAGGACCTCGGCGGGAATACCCAACTGCGCTGCCATCATGTTGCGCACCACCTTGGCGCGACCACGGGCCTTGAGCACCGGGGTGGCGACGGAGCGCGGCAGCGACCCGCGCAGCGGCGGCAACCCGGCCGCCTCGGCAACGCCGCGGTAAATCCCGTGCAGTCCAACGGTTTTCGGTGCGGTCAGATGGAATGTCTGCCCGTCGCGGCCCTCGGCGTGCATTAATTCCACCAGCGCGTTGGCGACGTAGTCGACCGGCACGATGTTGGTGCGCCCGGTGTCCGGCAACATGATCGGGGTAAACCGCGGCAACACCGCAAGCTTCGCCAGCGCCGGAAAGAAATAGTAGGGGCCGTCGATCTTGTCCATCTCCCCGGTGCGTGAGTCGCCGACCACCACCGCCGGGCGGTACACGCGGTAACGCAGCCCCTTCGTCGAGCGGACCAGCAGCTCAGCCTCGAACTTGGTCTGGTGATAGGGCGTCGGCAGCCGCTGACCGACGTCGAAATCGGCTTCGGTGTACTCGCCAGGGAACTCGCCGGCCACCGCGATCGACGACACGTGATGCAAGGTTGCGTCGAGCCGGCGCGCCAGCTCGGTCACGGCCCGGGTGCCCTCGACATTGGCGGCCCGCTGCGCGGGCTCGTCGGCGCTGATGTCATAGACGGCAGCGCAGTGCACCACATGGTCGACGTTTCCCAGCTCGGCCACGGCGCGGTCCGTCAGGTCCAGGTTGGCCGCAATCAGGTCGCCGACGAGGGGTTTTGCCCGCTCACCCCAGTCGGCGGCCAGGTGTTCGAAGCGGCTCAGTGACGGGCGGCGCACCAGCACCCACACCTCGGCGTCCGGCCGGGTGTCCAGCAGTCGTGACACCACCCGCCGCCCGATAAACCCGGTACCGCCGGTAACGACATATCGCATGCGAGCTATCGTGGCCGGTCGCGCCCGGCAACGTCAACACCGTGTGACGGGATCGTCAGTGCTCTTAGTTGAACTGGCGGATGCCGTCCCAATCGACCAGTGTCCAGCCGGTTGCCGGGCTGCCGGTCAGCACCACCTTGCCGATGTTGGGCAGCGGATGCTCGGTCATCAGGCTGTTGCGGCCGTTCTTGGCATTCATCAACGTCCACACCATGATCGCGTAGCCATGCGAGAAGGCGATCGGCTTGCTGTTGCCGCTGTCGTAGATCTTCTGGACCGCCGCGCCGAACTCATTGTTGAATCGGTTGCCGTCGATCGAGCCCGGGATGGCGTCTTTGCGGTCGCCGTTGAGCCAGTCCTTCGGTGCCAGCAGATAAGTCGAGTCGGCCATTGACTGCGGCTCGCCGTCGTACCAGCCGGCGTCGATCTCCCGCAGCCCGGGCAGGACCTCCACCTGCTTGCCCAGCTCCGCGGCCAACGGTGCGGCGGTCTGTTGCGTTCGGGCCATGGTGGAGGCGTAGACCCCGTCGTAGCCGTTGCGGGCGAGTTGGTGGGCCAGCCGCTGGGCCTGGTCCTGGCCGTCGTGGCTCAGGCCGGGGCCGGGCACGGTGGTGTCGATGACCTTGTTGGCATTGTTCTCCGCCTGTGCGTGCCGGACGAAGGTCAAGGTGATGGTGCGCACGTGCGCTGTTCCCCCGGAACAGGCGCCGACGGACATGGTCGCGACGAGTACGGCCGCTGCCTTGCAGATGACGGTGCGGATGCGGTTCGCCATGGCGATAGCCTGCCTTGTCAGCGGGGTCGGCGGGAACGATTTGGTGGAATGGCCTCGGCCCTGCGGACGTGAGCGAGAGGAGGCCGTGATGGCGATCGACCCCAATGCCATCGGTGCGGTGACAGAGCCGACGCTGTTCGAGTGGACCGACCGCGACACCTTGCTGTATGCACTGGGTGTCGGCGCTGGGACCGAGGATCTGTCGTTCACCACGGAAAACAGTCACGGCATCACCCAGCAGGTGCTGCCCACCTACGCGGTGATCTGTTGTCCCGCCTTTGGCGCCGCGGCGAAGATCGGAACATTCAACTGGGCCATGCTCTTACACGGCTCGCAGACCATCCGGCTGCATCAGCCGCTGCAACCCGCGGGAAAGCTGTCCGTGGTCTCCGAGGTGGCCGACATCCAGGACAAGGGCCCGGGCAAGAACGCGATCATCGTCCTGCGCGGCCGCGGCACCGACCCCGACACCGGGACACTGGTCGCCGAAACGCTCACCACGCTGGTCATCCGCGGGGCCGGGGGCTTCGGCGGAAAGCCGGGTCAGCGCCCGGCCGCGCCGGACGTTCCCGACCGCGAGCCGGACGCGCGAATCTCGTTGCCCACGCGCGAGGATCTGCCGTTGATCTACCGGCTCTCCGGCGACCGCAACCCGCTGCACAGCGACCCCTGGTTCGCCCGGGAGATGGCCGGCTTTCCCAAGCCGATCATGCACGGGCTGTGCACCTACGGCGTGGCGGGTCGCGCGCTGGTCGCCGAGCTGGGCGGCGGCGACGCCACCAGGATCACCTCGATCGCCGCGCGGTTCACCGCGCCGGTCTTTCCCGGTGAGACGCTGACCACCTTGATCTGGCGCACCGAACCCGGCAAGGCCGTGTACCGCACCGAGGCTTGTGGCGGCGACGGCGCCGGGGAGGGGGCCGCGCGGGTGGTGCTCGACGACGGCGCGGTGGAATACCTGAGCTGATTTCGGCGCGGTGGTGTGCGGTCAGCGACGATGGCGTTCGCACTCACCGGTGCGACGGGCAGGAGACCGACCGTCCTTAGCGCCCCACCTCGACGTCCGGCGCGGTGCGGTCGCCGTAGGGCCGCCGTCGAGCCGTCTCGCGCGGGGACGAGGACGAAAAGACCTGACTACCTCACGGGCGGGGCATCGTTGGGGGCCATCTCGGCGCCGATCTTGCGGAACAGGGTCTCGGCTTCGTTGCGGTAGCGGCCCTGGGCGTCGAACGCGTCAGGACGGTAGGTCACCGCGACCGCGATCGCGATCTTTTGCGACGGAAGGTAGGCCTCGACGGCTGCCTGCCCGGCGAACATCGGATTTTGCAGCAGCCAATCCCCGGAGATCACGATCCCGAGCCCGTAGGTGTCGCCCGGCGCTTTACCGCGCAGGGCTGGGGAGACCATCGCCTTATAGGACTGCGCCGACAGCAGCTTGCCCGAGCCGATGCCGACCGCGGTGGCCTCCAGATCGTAGATATTGGTGGTCTGCACCGCGCCCCGCGCCATGGTCCAGGACGGGTTCCAGTACGTCGAATCTTCGTAAAATGGTGTGCCGGAAGGTATTCCAAGCGCCCTACGGCGTTCCGAGGTGAATGTGTGCAGCGTCGGAACGGGGATGTCGGGGGTGTATGAGTTGGCGGTGTTGACCAAGGCAAGCGGACCGAGCACCCTGTCGCGCAACAGTTTCGGCAGCTCCTCACCAGTGGCTTTTTCCAGCGCCAGTCCCAGCAGCACGTAGTTGGTGCGGGCGAAGTTCCAGTTGGTACCGGGTTCGTAGAGCAACGGCTTGGTGACCGCGTAGCCGAGCAGTTGCTCAGGGGTCCATTGCCGGAACGGATCGGCGGCTATCGCCGCGTTGAAGTCAGCGTTCGCGTAGTCCGGGTAGCCGGAGGTCATGCGGGCCAACTGGCCCAGGGTCACCCGGTCGGCGTTGGGGATATCGGGCAGCCATGTCGACAGTTTGTCGTCCAGACTCAGCTTCTTGTCGTCGACGAGTTTGAGCAGCAGCGTGGCGATGTAGGACGTCGCTACCGCGCCGTTCCGGAAGAACATGCTCGGCATGGCCGGCACACCGGTCATCGACTCGCCGAGTGCCTGGGTGACGATTTCCTTGCCGTCCACGGTGACACGGACGATCGCCGCCTTGAGGTGGGCCTGTGCCATCGTGTCGCCGACAATCCTCATCACCGCCCGGGCCTTGGCCGGATTTGCGGAGGCGCCCCACCACGGGGCGGCGGGTGCATTGCCTTTCGGTGAGCAGGCCAGCGCGGCCACGGCGAGAAGGCATACCACTGAACCCAGGTGCCGGGAGATGGTCATGACCGATCCTGATCTGATGTTTCGGCACTCGCGCGGATGTGGCGGGCCAGCTGCTCGGTGAACTGCACGACCTGTCGCGGGCTGTCCAGCCCGTAATGCGCTGCGGTGGGACGGTCACCGTCCTCGCCGTGGCGCACCACGATTGCGATTCCGTCGCCGCGCACCGCGTCGAATGCGTCTTCGTCGGTAATATCGTCGCCCAGGTAGATCGGCAACAACTGCCCGGGGGCCGCCTCACGGATATGGCCGAGCACCCAGTGCAGCGTCTTTCCTTTGTCCCAGTCCACGTCTGGGCGTAGCTCGATGACCTCACGCCCGGTCGTCACCCGAAGCGCGTTGCGCCGGCCGGCGGCTCGCACGGCGGCCAGCACGTCGCCGACCCGGTCGCGGGCTGCGTTGCGGTAGTGCACGGCGACACCGAATCGCTTGTGTTCCACCACGACGCCGGAGAGATCGTCAAGCTGCGCGCCAAGCTCGGCGGCCGCGCGCCGCAGCACCGGGATCGCGGTGGCCGCCTCGTCGTTTTGGTGGTGCTCGCCATCGGGTGCGGTCAGCTCGAAACCATGACTGCCCGCATACCAGATGCCCGCCAGCCCGATCCGCTGGCGCACATCGGCCAGGTCACGGCCGGACAGCACGGCAACCGGGCACTGCGCCGTCAACAACCTCAGTGCCTCGGCCGCACCCGCCGTCAGCTGGGCGGCGTCGGGATTGTCGACAATGTCTGAAAGGGTTCCGTCGAAATCGAAGAACACCACTGGCGGCCGCGCGGCCACCACGCTCAAGGCCTGCAGCCCGTCGGGCAGCTCCGACATCCGCCTATCCCCGGCGCGCACGCGGACCTCGCCGAGCCCGGTGACCACCGCGTCGGCACCGTTGCGGCGCAACTCGTCGGCGTCCGCACCGACGCCGACCACCAATGCGAATCCGCCGGCCCGGGCGGCCGCGACAGCGGGTCCGGTCGCCGCGACGACCACGCACCGGCCCGGGCGCGCTCCCAGCCGGTCGGCGGCGTCGACGAACGTGGTGGCCTCGGGCGGTCCGGCTACGTCGCCGGCGCGCAGGCCGACGTCGCCCAGCCGGCGTCGCAGCGCCGCCATGGCGTCGGTCGCCAGATTGTCGAGGTCGAACAGCACTGCGTCGTGACGACGCGGGTCGATGATGACCGGCATTGACCGCCTTCCGTGGTGAACGCTTCGCTGGCCACGCTAGTCACGCCGGTGCGGTCAGCATCGCCCCGGCCATTATTATTCGAACATTAGTTCGATATACTGCCGGGCATGGGCTGGGGCAACGGGCCGCCCAGTTGGGCGGAGATGGAGCGGGTGCTCGACGGCAAGCCGCGCCGGGCCGGCGCGCCGGTGGCCGCCGCGCCGGCCGACGACGCCCCGTCGTCGCGGCGGCGCGGGCGATACCAGCCGCCTGCTGAGCCCCGGCCGGGGCGTTCGTCGGTCGGCTACGCCGAATTGCATACGCATTCGGCGTTCAGCTTCCTCGACGGGGCCAGCACACCCGAGGAGCTGGTCGAAGAGGCTGCGCGGCTGGATCTGCGCGCCATCGCGCTGACCGATCACAACGGCCTCTACGGCGCGGTCCGATTCGCCGAAGCAGCCGCAGAACTAGGCGTGGCTACCGTGTTCGGCGCCGAACTGTCCTTGGGGGCCGGTGCCCGCACCGACGAGCCGGATCCGCCGGGCCCGCACCTGCTGGTGCTGGCCCGCGGTCCGGAAGGCTATCGACGATTGTCACGGCAGCTGGCCGCGGCGCACCTGGCCGGCGGCGAGAAAGGCAAGCCGCGCTTCGACTTCGATGCACTGACCGACGCGGCGGGCGGTCATTGGCACATCTTGACCGGTTGCCGCAAAGGCCATGTGCGCCAGGCGCTTTCCGACGGTGGGCCGGAAGCAGCGGCGAAGGCGCTGGCCGACCTGGTGGACCGGTTCGGGACAGAGCGGGTCAGCGTCGAGTTGACCCACCATGGCCAGCCCGTCGACGACGAACGCAACGCCGCACTGGCGGCGCTCGCCGGGAGGTTCGGTGTCGGCGTGGTCGCCACCACCGGCGCGCATTTCGCTGCGCCGTCGCGTGCCCGGCTGGCGATGGCCATGGGCGCGATCCGGGCCCGCCAATCCCTGGACGAGGCCGCCGGGTGGCTGGCTCCGCGGGGCGGCTCACACCTGCGCTCCGGGGAAGAGGTGGCCCGGCTGTTCGCGTGGTGCCCCGAGGCGGTGACCGCCGCGGCGGAACTCGGCGAGCAGTGCGCTTTCGGGCTGGCGCTGATCGCTCCGCAGCTGCCGCCGTTCGACGTTCCAGCCGGGCATACCGAAGACAGCTGGCTGCGCGAGCTGACACTCACCGGCGCCCGGGACCGCTACGGGCCGCCGGAAAAAGCACGTCAGGCCTACGCGCAGATCGAGCACGAGCTGAATGTCATTGCCCAGCTGAAGTTTCCGGGTTATTTCCTGGTGGTCTACGACATCACCCGGTTCTGCCGGGAAAACAACATCTTATGCCAGGGCAGGGGATCGGCGGCCAACTCCGCGGTCTGCTACGCCCTGGGTATTACCGCCGTTGATCCGGTGGCCAACGAGCTGCTGTTCGAGCGTTTTCTGTCGCCCGCCCGTGACGGACCGCCCGACATCGACATCGACATCGAGTCCGACCAGCGCGAAAAGGTCATCCAGTACGTCTACGACAAATACGGCCGGGACTATGCCGCGCAGGTCGCCAACGTGATCACCTACCGTGGCCGGATCGCGGTGCGCGACATGGCCCGTGCCCTGGGCTTTTCGCAGGGCCAGCAGGACGCGTGGAGCAAGCAGATCAGCCACTGGGACGGGCTCGCCGATTCCCCCGATATCGAAGGCATCCCCGAGCAGGTGATCGAGTTGGCCACCCAGATCGCCAACCTGCCGCGGCACATGGGGATTCACTCCGGCGGCATGGTGATCTGCGACCGCCCGATCGCCGACGTGTGCCCGGTGGAGTGGGCGCGCATGCAAAACCGTAGCGTGTTGCAGTGGGACAAAGATGACTGCGCGGCAATCGGTTTGGTGAAATTCGATCTGCTTGGGCTGGGCATGCTCTCCGCGCTGCACTACGCCATCGACCTGGTGGCCGAACACAAAGGCATCGACGTGGACCTGGCCAAGCTCGATCTCTCCGAGCCGGCGGTTTATGAGATGCTGGCACGTGCCGATTCCGTCGGGGTGTTCCAGGTGGAGTCGCGCGCGCAGATGGCCACCCTGCCACGGCTGCGGCCGCGGGTGTTCTACGACCTGGTGGTCGAAGTCGCGCTGATCCGTCCCGGGCCTATCCAGGGCGGCTCGGTACATCCCTACATCCGGCGGCGCAACGGCATCGACCCGGTGGTCTACGACCACCCGTCGATGGAGTCCGCGCTGCGAAAAACGTTGGGGGTGCCGCTGTTTCAGGAGCAGTTGATGCAGCTGGCGGTCGACTGCGCCGGGTTTTCCGCTGCTGAGGCCGACCAGCTGCGCCGGGCCATGGGTTCCAAGCGCTCCGCCGAACGGATGCGACGGCTGCGCGGCCGGTTTTACGACGGTATGCGCGCGCTGCACGGCGCACCCGACGAGGTGATCGACCGGGTGTACGAAAAGCTGGAAGCGTTCGCCAATTTCGGTTTCCCGGAAAGCCACGCGCTCTCCTTCGCGTCGCTGGTGTTCTACTCGGCGTGGTTCAAGCTGCACCACCCGGCGGCGTTCTGCGCCGCGCTGCTGCGCGCCCAGCCGATGGGCTTCTACTCACCGCAGTCGCTGGTGGCCGATGCTCGCAGGCACGGCGTGGTGGTGCACGGCCCCGACGTCAACGCCAGCCTGGCCCACGCCACGCTGGAGAACGCGGGCACCGAGGTCCGGCTCGGGTTGGCCGGTGTGCGCCATATCGGAGAAGGCTTGGCCGAGAACATGGTCGAGGAGCGAAAAGCCAACGGCCCGTTCACTTCTCTGCTGGATTTGACCTCACGGGTGCAGCTTTCGGTGCCGCAGGCCGAGGCGCTGGCCACCGCGGGAGCGCTGAGCTGCTTCGGGCTGTCCCGGCGCGAGGCGCTGTGGGCGGCCGGGGCCGCCGCCACCCAACGACCGGACCGCTTGCCCGGTGTCGGGTCGTCGTCGCACATTCCGACGCTGCCGGGAATGAGCGAGCTGGAGCTGGCCGCCGCCGACGTGTGGGCCACCGGCATCTCCAGCGACAGTTACCCCACCCAGTTCCTGCGGGCGGACCTGGACGCGCTGGGCGTGCTGCCCGCCGAAAAGCTGTTGAGTGTGCCCGACGGCGATCGGGTGCTGATCGCCGGGGCGGTGACCCATCGGCAGCGGCCGGCGACGGCGCAGGGGGTGACGTTCGTCAACCTCGAGGATGAGACCGGGATGGTCAATGTGCTGTGCACACCGGGGGTCTGGGCGCGGCACCGCAAGCTGGCGCAGACCGCGGCGGCACTGCTGGTCCGCGGTCGGGTCCAAAACGCCAGCGGCGCGGTCACCGTTGTGGCGGAACGGTTGGCGAAACTCACCTTGAGGGTCGGCTCGAAGTCGCGCGACTTCCGCTGACGCCACCGCAGCTCAATACGGGGCGGCCGCGTTTGCTTTGGCCCAGGCCAGCTCCGCCTCGGATTTTGCCGGCGGCGGGATCAACCCGTTGATCATCCACAGATCTTCGCTGGTCTCGTCGACGTGAAACTCCCAATGCAGATCGGCCTTGTCTTTCAGATACGGCTGCAGCATGTCGTTGATCCATCGCGCGGTGCGCCGTCGACTGGCCTGGTCGGGATTGTGCCGGGCGATGTGATCGATGACGATGCGAACGCCGACCGGGACCTGCTCGCCGCCGACATAAAAGTCCTCGGGCCGGGTTTCGTTGAACACCGTTACGACATAAAACCGCGGAAGCCCCACCCGCTCATAGTGTTCGGTGATCCAGGCGGCCAGCTGGCGCTTCTCCTCGCCGGTGAAGGTTCCGGGCGTGTGGTAAATCGTCCAGAGCGGCACGGTGATAACGCTCCTGTCGGTCAGCGGGCCAGCGCGAAGGTCAGGTTCTCCACCGGACCTGACAGCGCGGCTTTTGCGGCAACGGTGACATCGTCCGCGAGCACCTCGACGGCGCCGTCTTCCAACGCGTCGATGATGCGCTCGGCCACTACGTGCGGTGGAGTCTTCGGCAAGTTGATGTCGGCCACCATGGCGGTGTCGATGAAACCCGCGTGAACCCCGAGCACCTGGGTGTTCTGCTGCTTCAGCTCGGCACGCAACGAGTTGGTGAGCGACCACGCCGCCGCCTTGGAGGCGCCGTAGGCGCCGCTGCCGCCGAGCCAGGACAGCACGGAGTGGACGTTGACGATCGCGCCGCCGCCGTTGCGGGCCAGGATCGGGGCGAACGCGCGCACTACCCGCAGCGGGCCGAACACGTTGACGTCGAACGTGGCGTCGACGTCCTCCATGCGTCCGGTCAGCAGCGAGTCGGGCAAGAGGATGCCGGCATTGTTGATCACGATCTCGGCGTCGCCCGCCTCGTCGGCGAGTGCTGCGACCGAATCCTGCGAGCGCACTTCGAGCTCGCGCGTCACCACACCCGGACGCGTATCCGAATAGGCTTCCCGCGCAGTGGAATACACCTTCCGGGCGCCTCGCTGGCGTACCTCGTCGACCAGCGCCGAGCCCAGACCGCGCCGGCCGCCGGTCACCACCACCACCTTGTCCGCTACCGCAACCATTCTTCCGACCCTTTCTCTGACTAACGACAACGTTAGCTAGATCAAAGCACGACTAGCTGAGTAATGCAAACGTTAGTTATGCTGACGGGGTGGCGATGCAGTTCGAGAAGCGGTTGCAGGACCGCGGCAGGTGGAAGCCGGACGCCTGCTCCGCGGCAAAGGTCTTGGATCTGCTCAGTACCAAGACGAGTTTCTTGGTCGTCCGCGAGTGCTTCTACGGCACGACTCGCTTCGAGGATTTCGTCGATCGGGTCGGGGCGTCGGCCCCCGCGATCTCGCGGGCACTCAAGCAGTTGGAGTCGGCGGGGATCATCAGCCGCCTGCCGTATCGGGAACCGGGCCAGCGGGCTCGCGACGAGTACAGGTTGACCGCGGCGGGCGAGGATCTGCTGCCGGTGTTCCTCGCCCTGGTGCAATGGGGGGACACCCACCTGCAAAACGGCCGCGGCCCACTGGCATTCGTCGACGCGGACAGCGGCCGCGAGGTCCGCGTCTGCGTCACTCCCGACGGTGATCGCGCGCCGTCGCGATCGAGCGACATCCAGATCCGGGCCAACGCCCAACGCGAGGGTGCATAGAATGGCTCGCCAGGAAAAGCGCCTAACCGGTCGGCGTCGTCCACACCCGGGTTGGGTTGATCTTCAGTCGGGTGCTGTAGGCACCGAGTGCATCGGTCAAGCCGAACGCCGCGGCGTCCTCGCTGTACTTGGCCCAATACGGCCCGTCCTCGCGGCCGTCGACTTCCGTCGCGTCCACCCTTGCGGTTCCTCCGACGACGATGATGCCCCCGCCGTTGCCGTCGGAGTCCAGGTTCAGGCTGACCCGCGGATGCGCCTTGATGTGCGCGATCTTGCCGGCCTGCGGCATGGAGTACACGGTCAGCTCGGCGCCGTCGAAGTAGAACCACACCAGCCGCGGCACCGGCTGGCCCGACTTCGCGACGGTGGTGAGCCATCCATAATGGTCGGTCCGCAGTCGTTCGGAAACCTCTTGCGTCAGTTCGATAGGCATGCCGTGACTGTAGTCTTCGCCCATGACCTTGAACCTGTCCGTCGATGAAGTCCTCACCACCACCCGTTCGGTACGCAAACGCCTCGACTTCAACAGGCCGGTGCCGCGCGAGGTGCTGACGGAATGCCTGGAACTGGCGCTGCAGGCACCCACCGGCTCCAACGCGCAGGGTTGGCAGTGGGTGTTCGTCACCGATGCCGACAAGAAGAAGGCGATCGCCGAGATCTACCTCAGCAACGCACGCGGGTATCTCAGCCTGCCGCCACCGCACTATCCCGAAGGCGACACCCGTGGCGAGCGCATGCCCCGCGTCCGCGAGTCGGCAACCTACCTCGCCGAGCACATGCACGAGGCGCCGGTGTTGCTGATTCCGTGCCTGCAGGGACGGGTGGAAAGCGAACCGCAGCTGAGCTCGTCGTTTTGGGCATCGCTGTTCCCGGCGGTGTGGAGTTTCTGCCTGGCGCTACGCTCCCGGGGCCTGGGTTCGTGCTGGACGACGCTGCATCTGCTCGGCGACGGCGAAAAGCGGGCCGCCGACGTGCTCGGCATTCCCTACGACGAGTACAGCCAGGGAGCGCTGCTTCCGATCGCCTACACCAAGGGCACCGACTTCAAGCCTGCCAAGCGCCTGCCCGCCCAGGCCGTCACGCACTGGGACACCTGGTGACTAGTGTGCGCCGGCGAAGCCGTGCTGGCGCCACGCCTCGTAGACGGCGACCGCGGCGGCATTGGACAGGTTCAATGACCGCCGCCCGGGCAGCATCGGTATGCGCACCCGCTCCGTGATGTGCGCGTCGGCCAAGGTTGCGGCATCCAGCCCGGTGGGTTCGGGCCCGAACATCAACACGTCGCCGCTCTGGTAGCTGATCTGGGTGAACAGCGTGGTGGCATGGGCGGTGAACGCGAACACCCGCTGCGGCCGCAGCGCAGCCCACGCGGCGTCCAGGCACGGATGCACGCACACCGACGCCAGGTCGTGGTAGTCCAAGCCGGCGCGGCGCAGCTTGGGCTCGGACAGGTCGAATCCCAGCGGCTCCACCAAATGCAGTTCGGCGCCGGTGGCCGCGACCATGCGGATCGCGTTGCCGGTGTTAGGCGCGATGCGCGGCGAGACGAACATCAGTTTGAACACAACACTGCTAGCCTCCCTGCCATGGCACCCAGCAAGAAGCGACCGGCCTAAGGCCGACGGGTACTAGGTGTTCTTCACGGGCAGGTTGTAAACGCGTAGGCGCTCGATTGGTGTCTTTCCGCCGATGCCGGTGTGGGGTCGGTGGTGATTGTAGTGATGCAGCCAGTTCTGGTAGGTACTGGCTCGGTCGGCCTCGGATAGATAGGTCTGGGCGTAGGCCCACTCGGTAGCCAGGGTGCGGTTGAACCGCTCGACTTTTCCGTTCGTCTGAGGTTATCCGGCCAATCCGGGTCGCTCGTGGTTTGTGGTCGCGGTGTGGTGGGCTATTTGGCTCGGTTGGAGCGGTGGAGTTTTCGGAGTTGCTCTTCGTGGCGGCGTGTCTTGGAAGCGACGGCTTCTAGGCCGAAGTTGCGGCAAGTGAGGTAGACGGAATCTACGGCTGAGCTCAGATTCTGTCGGTTTGCGGATTGATAATGTAGCCAGTGAATATCGTGTGTCGATTCACAATATGCTTGAGTTGATCTATTACCATTGAGTGGTGGCGAAGCCAGCGCGGATGCACGTAGCCCGAACACCGAGCAAGTATGTGGACAAGGCGGGCAACGTTCGCCGCTATGAGTCGGTCCTGGTGCGCCGCACCTATCGAGACGGCAAGAAAGTCCGCCACGAGACGCTGGCGAACCTGTCCAAGCTGCCCGCCGACGTGATCGCCGCGGTTGAGGGCACGCTCAAGGGCCAGGTGCTGGTGCCGGCCGGGTCTGAGTTCACGATCACCCGGTCACTGCCGCATGGGGATGTGGCGGCGGTAGCTGCGATGGCCCGCCAGTTGGGGTTTCCGGCGTTGTTGGGGCCGGCGTGCCGGTCGAGGGATCTGGTGTTCGCGCTGATCATCTCCCGGGTGATCCAACCGGCCTCCAAGCTGTCCACGCTGGCCTCGTGGGCCGATTCCACCGTGGGGGTCGATCTGGATGTGGCCACCGCATCCACCGACGAGATCTACGCTGCGATGGACTGGCTGGCCGACCGGCAAGACACGATCGAAAAGAAGCTGGCTGCCAAACACTTAGGGCCACAGGCTAATCCCTCGCGGATGGCGTTGTTTGATCTGACCAGTGCCTGGATGACCGGACGGTGTTGCGAGCTGGCCTTGCGCGGGTATTCGAGGGACGGTAAAAAAGGGCTACCGCAAATCGAATACGGCATCCTCACCGATCCAGCCGGCCGCCCGGTGGCGGTGCGGGTGTTTGCCGGTAACACCGCCGACCCGGTCGCCTTCACCGACATCGTCGAGGTGGTGCGCACCCAATTCGGGCTTGATCGGTTGGTGCTGGTCGGTGATCGCGGCATGATCACCTCCGCGCGTATCGACGCAATCCGTGAACTCAATGACAACCCAGACACCGCAACTGGTTTCGGATGGCTCACCGCGCTGCGCGCCCCCCAGATCGCCGTGCTGGCCGCCGATGACGGGCCGCTGCAGATGAGCTTGTTCGATACCCAGGACCTCGCCGAAATCACCCACCCCGACTATCCCGGCGAACGGCTCATCGCCTGCCGCAACCCCGCCCTGGCCGCCCAACGCGCCCGCAAACGCGCCGCCCTGCTGGCCGCCACCGAGATCGACCTGGGCGCCATCGCCGAACGGGTGGCTGCCGGCCGGCTGACCGGAGCCGGCCGCATCGGGGAAGCCGTCGGCAAAATCATCGATAAATACAAGATGGGCAAGCACTTTGAGCGCACCATCACCGACACCAGCCTCACCTACCACCGCAACCAGGCCGGCATCGACACCGAAACCGCCCTCGATGGCATCTACGTGCTACGCACCAGCGTGCCCGCCACCGACCTCAACGCCCCAGGCGTGGTCGTCGGCTACAAGAACTTGGCCCACGTCGAACGCGACTTCCGCAGCATCAAAACCGACGACCTCGACCTACGACCCATCCGCCACCGGCTCACCGAACGGGTCAAAGCCCACGTGTTGATCTGCATGCTGGCCTGCTATGTGACCTGGCACCTGCGCCAGGCCTGGGCGCCGCTGACCTTCACCGACGAACACCCACCCCTACGCGACAACCCCGTCGCACCGGCCCAACGCTCCCAAGCTGCCCAAACCAAAGCCGCCACCCGCCACGCCCCCGACGGCACCGCGCTGCGCAGCTTCCGCGGCCTGCTCACCCACCTGGCGACCCTGACCCGCAACGACATTCGCTACCACGGCACCAACACCACCGTGCCCACCCTGGCCGAATCCACCCCCGAACAGCGCCGCGCCTTCGAACTCATCAAGACCCCCATCCCCCTCCAAGTGGCGTAGCCAGAACAACCGACCCGACAAATCAACAAAACACCAGCTCAATCAGTAAATCCGACCGACAAACCGCCGCAACTTCGGCCTAGGGCGAGGCGGAGCTGGTCGATTTGGACTTGTAGTCCTGTGAGAGTGAGTGCCTCGCGGCCGTGTTGGCGATGTTGTTCGACGATGGCGCGCAGTTCGGGTCGCCGGTAGAGGGTGGCGCGGCCGATGCCGGTGTGGGCGGCCACGGCGTCGAAGGTGATGGGCTCGCCGGTAGTCAGCAGTGCCTGACAGGCGCGTTCAACGCGAACGGCGGGTTCGTCGGTCACGGCGTGTCCGTTTGGTTCATGACCTGGTCGAGGCGTTCGACCAAACGGCGGTGGCGAGTGGCTTCGGCGCCCCAGCCGCGGGCGTCGGCGTCGGCGGCCAGTGCGGCGGCGTCGGCGCGTTGGGTGGCCAGGATCGATAGGAAGGTCGATTCGGTGCGGAAGTTCGGGCAGTGCTCGCAGATGTTGGCGTAGGCGCAGGCTCCTTGGGCGGGGGTGCGCAGGCAATATCCGCCGGCCAGTCGCGCCTTGATCGTGGGGGTGTCCTTCCAGTCATTGCTGCCGTTGCTGATGTCGGTGATGGGCAGCTGGGTGCGCTCGGGCAGCACGGGCCCGAGTTGGGCCTTGGCCTGGATGAGTGCGCGTTCGTAGTCAGCGCGGACGGTTTCGTCAAAGAGCCGCCCGTAGCGCAGGCTCATTTCTGCAGAAACGTGTTTGATATACGGGTGATCTTCGGCGTGTCTGCCGTGATCCAGCGGGGTGGGCGCGGATGCTGGCGGCAGGAGGTTGCCGTGTTCATGCCGTGCCTGGTCCGTCACCATCGTGGGGCGGAGTTGGCCGCGATCACCCTGGGGCATCCGCTGCTGGATGACTACCTGGCCTTCGTTGCGGCACGGGCCCGAACGAACACTTGGCTGGCGGTGGCCTCGGATTTGAAGATCTTCTTCGGTGTGGTTGCCAAGGAACCGACCCAGGTGAGCGCCGCAGATGTGTTCGCGTTCTTGGCGTTTCAACGCACTGCCCGTTTGGGTGAGCGGGTGGTGCGGTTGGAGGACGGCGAGCCGGGCCTGGCGGCGCGCACGATCGCCCGCCGGTTGTCCAGTGTGCGTGGCCTGTATGCCTACCTCGCGGCCCGCGGTGACACCGGCGTAAGCCGCAACCCGGTGCCGACCAGCCTGGCCGCCCGCCGCCCCGGTGCTCGGCGCGGGAAGGGCGGGATGGCGTTGATCCGCACCCCGCGTACGCTGCCCCGGGTGCTGGCGCCAAGCGAGGTCGACGCGCTGCGGGCGGCGCTGCGCACCCACCGCGACCGGGCCATGGTCGAGGCGATGCTGCTGGGTGGACTGCGACGCTGCGAGGTGCTGGGCCTGCGCCTCGACGACGTCAACGCCGGCGAGCGGCGGGTGTTCGTGGCCGAAGGCAAGGGCGGTCGGCAGCGGATGGTGCCGGTATCGGCGCGGTTCTTCGCATCGCTGGGGGACTATCTGGATCAGGAGCGGCCGCGGACGTCGACCGATCGGGTGTTCGTGGTGTTGAAGGGGCCCCGGCGTGGCGAGCCGTTGTCGGCCGCCGGTCTGGACGAGATCCTCGACGGTGCGCGCGCTCGCGCCGGGCTGACCCAGGCGACGTGCCATCAGCTGCGGCACACCTGTTTCACCCGGCTGCGGGAGGCGGGGATGGCACTGGAGGCGATCCAAGCCCAGGCCGGCCACGCCTCGATCGACTCCACCCGCATCTACCTGCACCTGGCCAACGACTGGTTGGAACGGGAGTACCTGCGGGCCGCCGAAGCGATCGAGGCGCAGGTCGTCGCCTCCGGTGAGGCGGCCGAGGCATGAACCGCTCACCAGCACATCGCCCCGACATCGAAGAGCTCGTCGAGGCGTATCGGGCCGACCTGGTTGCGGCCGGGATGTTCGCCGGACATCCGGTGACCTCGGTGGCCCGCACGTTCTTCACCCGCGTGGGTGTGGCGGGCTGGTCTGCGTTGCCGCTGGCAACCCAGTGCGCTTTGCCGCTGAAGGATCGACGGGTGGTTGGTTGGCTGATCGTGACGGGACGGCTGCGGCCCAGCCCGGACTATCTCGTGGCGTGCCGGCCCTACCTCGGCGAAGTCGCCGCCCATCATCACCGCGGATTCCACCAACGGTTCGTCGCGACCTCCACCGAGCTCGGGTTTGATCCCATCGTGACCCGCCTGCAGTGGTCGGCGCTGGCCAAGGTGGCCGCGCTGGCCGGGCTGACTCCCGAGCAGCTGACCCAGCCGGTGATCGATGAGCAGCGAAAAGCGTTGAGTGCCGCGATAACTCGTCACCGACCCGGCAGCCACGGCGCCAAAGCACTGAGCGCGGCGCTGTTCGGTGCGCAGACCACCCTGTTCCACCTCGGCGTCCTCGACAGCGCGCCCCGCAAGACCAGCCCAAACCGCTCGGCTGAGCGGGCCGCCCAGTGGGCGGCGGTTCCGCCGCGGCTGGCGGCCACCCTGACCGGTTACATCGCCCAGACGCGGCTGTCGCTGCGGGCCTCGACGATGGTGCGTGTCGAGGGCGTGCTGCGGGAGTTCGCCGGCTGGCTGGCCGCGAACGCCCCCGAGGTGGTCTGTGTTGCTGACCTGCGTCGGGCACACATCGAGGCCTACAAGCTGCACCTGGCCACCCGTCCTTCGGCGCGCGGCGGCCGGTTGTCCAAGATCAGTCTCGCCGAACATCTCGGCACCCTGCGCACCTGCTTCGACCGGCTCACCGAATGGGACGGCGACGATATTCCCGCCCGCGTGCTCGTGTTCGCCGGCGACCTGCCGATCCGCGACGAGCCGCTGCCCCGCTTCCTCGACGACGCCGCGTTCACCAAGCTGCTGCAGGCCGCGCGCGCCGCCGACGACCCGTTTGTCCGGCTGTGCGTGGAGTTCCTGGCCCGCACCGGCCTGCGTAAGGGCGAATTCCTCGATCTCACAGTCGATTCCGTGGTGCAGATCGGGGCCGCGTACTGGTTGCACGTGCCGCTCGGGAAACTGCGCAACGACCGGTACATTCCGTTGCATCCCCAACTCAAGGATCTCCTCGACGAATGGCTCGCCGCCCGACCCGTCAGCCTGCGCAGCCGCTACCTGTTCGTTGAGTACGGCCAACGCATCGGGGAGGGCCGCGTCGATCGGGCCGTCGCTGAAACCGCGAAAGTGGCTGGCATCGGCCGTGTTTCGCCCCATCGTCTCAGACATACCTTGGCAACCCAGGCGATCAACCGCGGTATGTCGCTGGAAGCGCTGGCCGCGCTGTTGGGTCACCGATCTATGCGGATGACGCTCGTTTACGCTCGAATCGCCGATCGCACCGTCGCCGACGAATACTTCACCGTCAGCGAAAAGGTCGAGGCCCTCTACGATCAGCCGCGCGCACTTCCCGCCGACGCCGAAGGCGCCGAAATGCGAAAGCTCCGCGCCGAGATGCACCGTCGGATGCTCGGTAACGGCTACTGCGCCCGACCCGTCGGCCTGGACTGCCACTTCGAATCCATCTGCGAATCCTGCACCTTCTTTCAGACCACCATCGCCTTCCGGCCCACTCTGCAGGCACAACGCGACGACGCTGCCGAAAAAGGACAGCTCGGCCGCCAGAAAGTGTTCGACGGACTGCTCGCCCGACTCGATCAAACCGCCTCCTGACAAGACGCACTTGACAAGATCACCCGCATAATGGCCGAGCATCGCCATCAGCGCCTGCAGCGACACCCCGCAGTTGATCAGCGCGGTGGCGTAGGTGTGTCGAAGTTGGTGTGGTGTAACGGATTTCAATCCTGCTTCGGTGGCGGCGCGGGCAAGTTCGTTGCGCAGGACGTCCACCGATATGCGGCGCCCCTGATGAGTGAGCAGGAACTGGACCGGCTTGCCGGTGCGTGGGTGTGGCAGTGGCTTGCCGGGCGAGCGGTGCGCGACGATGCGGTCGACCAACTCGAGGGTCTCGTCGTCGATGGGCACCATCCGCTCGGTGTCGAGCTTGCCCAGCGGAACCTTCAACCAGGCCCCGGCGCCGGGAACCTCATGCACACAGTCCAGTTCCAAGTCGAGCAGTTCGCCGATGCGCATCCCGGTGGCGCGCAGCAGCAGTAGTGCGTCGGCGCGCAGCCGGTTCGGCGAGGCGTGCAGCGCCTGCGACAGCCGCCGATCGGCGTCCGGGGGCAGGTAGCGGGGCAGCGCCCTGGGCAGTCGGGGCACATCGCGGGCAAACACGAGCTTGCGGCCGGGCGCCTCGGCCCAGCCCCATTCGTTGATGTCGTCGATTAGCCGCCCGACGGTCAGCACCCGCGAGCGCCGTTCGGAGGCCGACAACACCGCGCCGGTGCGCGGGTTGGTCGCGGCGGCCACGGCGGCTAAGTAAGGCTCAATGTGACGTTGCCGATCGAGGTCGGCCAGGCTGATCAACGCTGGATCGTGGTCGGCGAGGAACTGGGCGAAATGGCCCAGGCGGCTAGCGATGCCCAACACGGTCGATCGGGTGCGAGTGCCCGAGGCGCATTCCAGGTAGGCGACCAGCGAATCAGCCAATCCGGTTGGAACACTGGCGAAGTGACGACGCCACGGCCAACGCAGATGCGCGGTGTTTTTCGCAGTTGGGGTGACCTGCCCACCCAGGTGATACAGAACAGCGCGGGCGGCATACAACGCGGTCCGGTAGTGCTGGAGTGGCCGCTGATGTGCTTGTTCGCGGGCGGTGATCGCGGCGCTGAACTCGGCGATATCGGTATCGTCAAGCTCGGTAAGCGGGTGGCCGGTCTGGATCAGCATGCGCACCGCGACCTGGCTGGCCAGCCCCGCCGCTACCCGGGGTGTGTAGCCCAGTTCGGTTGCTGCGGAAAGGAATCGGGTCACATAACCAGCCAAGGGGCTTGTGTGTGCCTCCCGTAGGATGGCAGCCAGCTTACGTTCGAGCAGATAGTCGTAGCCCGGGCGCAGATATCCGGACAGCATCAGATAATTCAACAGCGGCCGAACCGTCCAACCGGCCGACAACCGCACCGACAGCGGCAGCTCGGCCCAGGCCTGTGGATCGGGCCAGCGGGTCAGAAACACGCGGGCCGTTGCCAGTAACGATCGATTCCCCGCACCACGGGCCGCCAACGCGGCCACATACCCCGACAGCAACTCCTCGCCGCGCGGCGCTGGCCGCCGCGCGGCAACAGCCCCCTCAGTGGGAGCGCTGGCGATCACGGGCGGCATCGTAGGCGGCACGCACATGCGTCGGGGACAGGTGAATGTAGGCGGCCGAGGAGTCGACGTGGTCGTGGCCCATCAGCGCCTGTAGTACCGATAGGTCAACTCCCGCCTCGGCCAGCGCGGTGCCAAACGAGTGCCGCAGCGCATGCGGATGCCCGGCAGGCACCCCGGCCTTCGCCCGGTGGTAGCGAAAGATCGTGCGCAATCCAGCCGGGGTCAGCGGCTCGCCCCGGTTGGGGCCCTTTGCGACCAGAAACAATGTGTCGCAATCTGATTCGGGCCGCTCGGCGAACAGGTAGGTCTGGATCAGCGCGGCCACGTCTGGATCCAACGGAACTCGGCGCTCCTTGTCGCCCTTGCCGATGACCCGTACCCAGCCGCCGATGTCGATATCGCGGACCCGAAGACCCAGCACCTCGGCCGAGCGCAACCCGCAGAACAGCATCAACCCCGCGATCGCGCGATCCCGGTCGGTGCGCAGGCTGCCCACCAGCGCCGTCGTCTCCTTGCGGTCCAGGCCGCGCGGCAACCGCCGAGGCTCCCGCACCCGTAACCGCGAGCGCTGCTTTGGCTTTCGCAGGTGAGCCAGCAGACCGCTAGCCTCCCCGGCTGCGCGGCGTGCCGGACCCCGCGCGGTACCGGGTTGTCCGCCGATCCATCCCGCATCTGCCGATAGGAATACAACCCCGAGATCGCGGCGAGCCGCCGGTTGATCGTCGTCGGCGCGTAGCCGACGTTGCGGCCATCGCGGATCGAGTACACGTTGCCGCCCGGCCGGACCGGCGGCAACGCCGACCGGCAGAACGCCAAGAACCGCAGCAACACCTCCGTGGTGACCTCGTTGACCCCAAGGCGCTCGGCGGCCAGCCACCGCGCGAACGCCAGCAGGTCGAACGCGTAGGCGCGCACCGTGCGCGGCGAGTAAGCGCGATCGGCCAGATAGCTCAGGTAGTCGTTGACCAGATCCATGCCAGCCGGCCCGCCCCGACCAGCGACCAGCGCCCCTGCCGCTCGACTGCACACAACGACTCGACCGTCTGCTCTGCTGCCATGGGACTCACATATGCCTAACGTCTCAACGCAAATCAAGCACCCCAGGAAAAACGGCGTGTCGTAGCCAACAACCAGTAACCATTAGCCGGTTAAGAGAGGACGATAGGGGCGGGTCCGCTTGTGGCAAATCTGGCTTCCGAGGGCATCGGCGAAGGTCTTTGAGCGGTAGCAGTTTCCATTGTCAGTCAGCACTCGCTTGACCACAATTCCGTGCTCGCAGAAGAAGACGTTAGCTCGTCTCCAGAACTCCGCAGCGGTGTCTTTTCGCTCATCGTTGAGGATCTCGGAGTACGCCAGCCGAGAGTGGTCGTCGATGGCGTGGTGCAAATACGCATAGCCCGCCCCGGCCCGGTTGCGTCGGCCTGCCTGGCGTCCCAGCTTGCGGTGGCCCCCGCCGTCAGGGATGCGCCCGAGCTTCTTGATATCCAGATGGACCAGATCCCCGGGTGCGGAGTGCTCGTAGCGGCGTGGCCGTGGCCGGCGCACCGGAAGCCCGCTGACCTGGTCCAGGTCACGCAGCAGCGGCATCCGGTAGCGGCGCAGGACCGCCTCCACCGTCGAACGGGCCAGTCGCAGATAGGCGGCGATGCGATGCGGACCCCAGCGGCGGGTGAAGCGCACCTTGATGATCCGTCGCTCGCGGCGCTGCGACAGCCGCCGCGGGCAGCGGTGCGGGCGACTGGACCGGTCTACCATGGCCTCCGGGCCACCGGCGCGGTAGCGGTCAGCCCACTTCTTGGCCGTCGCCGTCGAACACTGGAACCGCTCAGCCGCCCGCGCGTAGGTCCATCCGTCCTCAACGACACAGCGCGCCAGCCGCAACCGGCCCTTGGGAGTCAACAAGGCATTAGCGTGAGACAGGAGCACCTCTCGGTGATCGGAGTGCCTGTGGTAACCACACCGATACCGAAGGTCCTCACCTACATTGCGCTAGCCACGCCGTTCACAACCTGTCAAAGAGTTACACCTAGGCCGACTCCGTCTGTCGAGGTTAACCGAGGAATCCACGTCGATAGAACGTCAGCGGGAAGTGATCCAGCAGTGGGCCGACGCCAACGGCCACGAGGTCATCGGCTGGGCCGAGGACGTAGACCTTCCCGGGTCCGTCGATCCCTTCCAGGCACCAGCCGTCGGGCCGTGGCTCAACGAACGGGCACCGGAGTTCGACGTGATCGCGGTGTGGAAGCTGGACCGTCTGAGCCGATCCACGATCAGCCTCAACAAGCTGATCGGCTGGTGCATGGACCACGACAAGATCGTGGTGAGCGCATCGGAGGGGATCGACCTAAGTACACCCGTAGGCCGTCTGATCGCCAACGTCATCGGCTTCTTGGCCGAGGGTGAGCTGGAAGCCATCCGGGAGCGTGTCAAGGGCTCCAGGCGCAAGCTCCGGGAGCTTGGACGCTGGCCTGGAGGTAAACCACCGTTCGGATACAAGGCCATCCCCCGCGACGGCGGGGGCTGGAGGCTGGTGATCGACCGCGAGGCAGCCTGGGTCGTTCGTCGTGTCGTGGACGACCTTCTAGACGGCAAGCCGTTGACCCGCATTGCACGGGAACTGACCTCCGAAGGTGTGCCTACCCCAGCCCGGTATTACGCCCTTCTGCGCGGCTCCTGGCGGGAATCACAGGGTGCCGGCGCCTGGGGCACCACCCCGATCAGGAACATGCTGAGGAGTCCGATGCTGCGAGGTTTCGCCCACCACAACGGTCAGATTGTCCGCGACGATCAGAGTATGCCCGTACAGCTCGCCGAGCCGTTGGTCACCTTGGACGAGTGGGAGCTGATACAGGCAGCTCTGGACCGGACCCAGGAGGCCCGAAAGGACGCCAGGCGTACCGAGGCCAGCCCGTTGTCAGGGCTGGTGTTCTGTGCGGGGTTCCGGCATAACCCGGATTGCCCGAACAGGGAGAACCCAGCGGCGTTCTGCGACGACTGTCCCCGGTGCGAGGAACCCCTGCACCATGACTTGAACACGGTCAGGAGGGCGGCCAAGACGTACGAATATCGTTATTACCGTTGCCGATCCCGTGAACACACGATGATCCCAGCCGAGGAGTTGGAGGAGATGGCCGAGGAGGACTTCCTCCGTGAGCTGGGGGACCAGGAGGTCCGGGAACGGGTCTGGGTTCCGGGTGACACAAATGAACAGGCTTTACGTGAGGCTGTGACAGCCTTCGACGAGCTATCGAAGGCTGCTGGCCGTGCTGTCTCAGCGACGGCTAAACAACGGCTACAGGCTCAACTAGATGCACTTGACGCGAGGATCGCGGAGCTGGAATCCGCTCCCACCCAAGAGGCCCGGTGGGAGTACCGGGCCACCGGAGGGACATACCGGGAGGTCTGGGAAGCGGCGGACACGGCTGCCTGCAGGGAGCTACTGCTCAAGTCCGGAATAACGTTCACCGCCCGGGTCGTCGGAGGACGGGGGAGCAATGCGAGGGAGTTCCAGACCCGTATCCCAGAGGAACTGGAGCGGCGAATGGGCATACCTCCTCGACCCCCTCGGGTGCCTGAGCCGCCAGAGCGGTACGGCACTGTGGGCGCTGGTCTTTTCTCGCACGGAGAGGGCTAACGCGGTCGGTTAGACCGGGGTGAACAAAAACGGACTTGTCAGATCTCGGACTTACCACACCTGAGCGAGGCCAAGCGGCTCGCCGTTGGGCTGCGGGTTCTTTTCCATCACACAGCAGACAGGAACCCCCGTGGCTCGCATGCGCTGATCAACCAGCTTGGGCTTCAGGACAGGCTGGCATGGGTGGATACTGCCGGACGACCGAACCCACGGAATCTGTTCCCTGAGTTCGGTCTGATCCAACACGGGATAACCATCGACGACGGTAAAGCGGAACCGCATTATGGTGCGCCACTGGACGACTACCTGCCCGGCCCAATGGGGACAACGATCATCCTGCCTCGGGGTTCTCGGGTGCATTTCGAGATGTGGTGGACGCATCCCGTAGTCAAAGATGTTGACGGGACACTCTTTTCACGCAAGGACTTCGTCCTGGCCCTGGTCGATAAAGAGGGCGGCGCCCACGTCGACCCCGAAATTGAGGAGTCGTACAACAAGATTGCGAACTTCAACTCGCTAGGTTGGACTTACACAGAGGGGCCAGAAGGGAGGCAGCTCATCAGTGCCCCGATTCCGGTCGGCCAGGGTGCGGCACAGAGTACTTCAGCGAACTTCGTACCGAAGCCCCAGGAAGGTTGGACCGATCCAATCCCCCTCACGAACCCGGTTCCTTTGCACGGTTCGCCAAATTGCCCATGAGGTAGTGAAATCAGTTCAAGCCCAGCGTGACAGGATCAAGTGAGTCACCGGCTAGGAGCGTGGGTCAGTAACACGCCGGACGGGGTGGGCGGTTTATCGGCCGGTGCACGCGATGATGGGGTGTGCCTGATGATCTCGATAGCGGCGGGTTGTTCGAAGTTGAGCCCGTCGAGTGGGTAGAAACGGATTCTGCGGCGGCGAAGCCGCCGGTGGACAAGACCTTCCGGCGGTTCGATCCGGATCAGGGGTTGTTGTTGCCGCCGTCGTTGGATGATTGGCTGCCGGCTGAACACCTGGCCCGGTTCATCGCCGAGCTCGTTGATGAGCACCTGGACCTGTCGAGAATCGGCGCCGCTTACACCGAGGGGCGCGGCGGGCCGCCCTATGACCCGCGGCTGATGGTGCGCATCCTGCTCTACGGCTACACCATCGGGGTGCGCTCGTCGCGGGTGATCGAAACCAAATGCGTCGACGACGTGCCATTTCGATGGTTGGCGGCGGGAGCCGCTCCGGATTACCGGGCGATCGCCCGGTTCCGCAAACGACATCTTTCGGCATTGGGGCATTTGTTCGTCCAGGCGTTGGCGTTGTGCCAGGCCGCGGGCATGGTCTCACTGGGCCGGGTCGCCCTCGATGGCACCAAGGTGCGGGCCAATGCCTCCAAACGCAAAGCGATGAGCGACGCCCGGATGTCGGAGAAGGAGAAGGTCCTCGCCGAAGAGGTTTCGGCATTGTTGTTGGAGGCCGAGCGCATCGATAAGGCCGAGGACACCAAGTTCGGCAAGAACCGCGGTGGTGATGAGCTACCTGAAGGTCTGCGCCGCCGCGAGTCGCGCCTGGCCAAGATTCGCGAAGCCAAAGCCGCCCTAGAGGAAGAGGCCGCACAAGCCGCCCGCGTCAAGGCCGAAAACAGCGCCCGCGAACGCGGCGATGACGATGACACTGTCACCAGTAAGGGCGAAGCCGCCGCGCAGCAGGCCGTCCCGAAGCCCAAGGCGCAGCGCAACTTCACCGACCCGGATTCAAAGATCATGCTGACTGGCGATGGGGCGTTTCACCAGTGCTACAACGCCCAGGCCGTGGTCGACGCCGATCATCAGGTGATCGTGGCGACCGACGTGAACACCAACGCCTCTGACGTGGGCAACCTGATGCCGATGACCGAACAGGCCGCCGCCAGCACCGGTGCGACGCCCAACCAGGTCCTTGCCGACGCCGGGTACTGCTCGGCCGATAACCTCGACCAGGCCGCCAGCTATGCCACCGAACATGGCACCGAGTTTTTCATCGCCACCGGGCGCCACCACCGTGGCGACCCACCAGTAGCTTCCCGCGGGAGGATTCCAGCCGACGCCACCGAAAAACAGCGCATGGCCCGCAAACTCACCACGAAGACCGGCCAGAAGGTCTACGCCCACCGAAAGGCAATCGTCGAACCAGTATTCGGTCAGATGGCCACCCTGCAAAACGCCAAACACCTACTGCTACGCGGGTTCGAGCAGGCCCGTGGTGAATGGCTGCTCCTGGCAGCGTGCCACAACCTGCGCAAACTCCACGGCCACCTCGGCACCACCGGACTGGCCGGGCTCGCAGTCAGCTGACCGTCAAGCCACTTGCCTGCCGTGGGGCCTTGAGTATGCATCCCGGGCGTCGAGTGTGCATTCCGGGCGGCGACACGCCGACGGCCGTCACCCTCAGCGCATAGTGAAACCGATCATGTTCTGCGCGCACCACTGGACCCGCACAAACTCTTACCTGACTTGGGCCACTTTTGGAGGATCGGGGTGGTTGCGAGTCGCTGAGCTGGGGTTTTCGGTCGCGGCGGGTCGGAAGGTCTGCACTAATTGAAGTTCTTTAGTGTGCGCTGGTGGCGTATGTGCGCACGGTGAAGACGGCCTCGGGAGCAACCGCGGTGCAGATCGTGTGGTCTTCGCGGCGGGGATCGCGCCAGATTGAGCACCTCGGCTCGGCGCACAGTGAGGCCCAGCTGGAGGCGCTCAAGGCGGCTGCGGCTCAGCGCGTGGCTGCCGGTCAGCAGAGCCTGGACTTGGGACTCGAGCAGGCCGCTGCCGGCGGTGGCCGGCCGCTGGAGATCGTGGGCTCCTGTTCTGAGCACCTGTGGGAGGCGTTGTGTCATGCCTATCGGGTGCTGGGCTTTGATGCCGCCACCGATGGAGATGAGGTGTTTCGGGACCTGGTGGGCGCCCGAATCATCGAACCGACCAGCAAGGTCGATGCGCTGCGGGTGCTTTCGGAGACCGGGGTGGATTCGCCGGCCTATCGGACGGTGAAGCGGCGGCTGCCGATTTTCGCCAAACCCGAATTCCGGCAGGCACTTTCGGCTGCATGTGCAGCGCACGCTGCGTTGGGTCCGGCCAGCCTGGTGCTTTACGACGTGAGCACCCTGCACTTTGAAACCGATGCCGTTGATGGGTTTCGCGAGCCCGGGTTTTCCAAGGAACGTCGACTCGATCCACAGATCACCCTGGGTTTGTTGACCGATGCGACTGGGTTCCCGCTGACAGTGGCTGCCTTC
Organism: Mycobacterium heckeshornense; assembly: GCF_016592155.1. Taxonomy (NCBI): domain Bacteria; kingdom Bacillati; phylum Actinomycetota; class Actinomycetes; order Mycobacteriales; family Mycobacteriaceae; genus Mycobacterium; species Mycobacterium heckeshornense. The sequence goes on along the minus strand of NZ_AP024237.1, from coordinate 3,951,610 downwards.
GAGGGCAACAAGGCCGAGACCGCGACCATGTTGCCGGTGATCAACGCGTTCAAGACCGCCCACCGCTTGAGCGAGGTCACCGTGGTCGCTGATGCCGGGATGATCTCTGAAGCCAACCAGGTCGCCCTGCAGGCCGCGGGGTTGTCGTTCATTCTGGGAACCCGGATCTCATTGCTGCCCAACGTGATCGCCGAATGGCGCGCTAAGCACCCGGACGAGGTCATCCCGGACGGGTTGGTGTTAACCCAGCCGTGGCCGGCCACCTCAGCGGAGAAAGCCCGCGGTATCCCGGATCGGGTCATCTACTACCAGTACCGACATGACCGGGCCCGGCGCACCCTGCGCGGCATCGACGAGCAGATCGCCAAGGCCCAGCGCGCCGTGGATGGGCATGCCCCGGTCAAGCGCAACCGCTACATCCAACTCAGCGGTGCGACCAAATCGGTCAACCGCGCCTTGGAGGCCAAGACCCGTGCGCTGGCCGGCTGGAAGGGCTACACCACCAACTTGGTCGAACAACCCGCGCAGTTCGTCATCGACGCCTACCACCAGCTGTGGCGCATCGAGAAGGCCTTCCGAATGTCCAAGCATGACCTTCAAGCTCGCCCGATCTACCACCGCACTCGCGACTCGATCGAGGCGCACCTCAGCGTCGTGTTCGCCGCCATGGCTGTATCGCACTGGATCGAACGCCAAACCGGCTGGAGCATCAAGAAATTCGTCCGCACCGCACGCCGCTACCGCACCGTGCAGATTCGCGCCGGACGACAAATCCTCACCGCCGCCGACGCCCTACCCGACGACCTCGCCGAAGCACTCGCCAAGATCCGCACCGACGGTGCGCACTAATTTGGCCCAAGTCGGGACACGCCGACGGCCGTCACCCTCAGCGCATAGTGAAACCGATCATGTTCTGCGCGCACCACTGGACCCGCACAAACTCTTACTGACCCACGCTCCTAGGCCGTAGGGGTCAAGGTCGCTAGTTCCTCGCGGTGAGCATATGGCGGAACCATTCCGCAAGGCCGAGGGAAGTAGGCTTTGCGCCTGGTGTTGCGTCGTCTGGTCCGAACAAGCGAGGCCACGGTCGCAAGCGCGCCGCAAGGTCAGCCCGGAGGGCTGGCAGGCCCGCGTTGTACGAGTACGACCGCCTCATACACGTCCGACCGACTACGGAACAATGGGAAACGCTTCTATACTGCCACCATGAAGCCACTGCGAGCGGATGAGGACGACCTTCGGGTCACAGCGGCGCGGTGGCACGCCGTAGCGGGAGACCTAGTAGGCGCTGCACCCAATGTTCCGGCTGCCTCTAGTCAGGCCAGCGCCGCAGTTGTCAACGAAATACACGCCGGTGCGGCTGTAACCGAGCAGGCATTCGCGGCACGTATCCGGATCACAGCAATCAAAACCGACGCTGCGGCTACCCTCTACGCCGCCCAAGACGCGGCAGCGGCGACCAAACTGGACGACATTGCGAAGGCGTTGGAGGCGTAATGCTCGCCACCGTCGAATTGCCGACTCTCTCACAGATTCGAGCATGGGACACAGACCATCTCATCGAAGCGGCTGACCACTGGACCGCTACCGCTGATCGATGGGATGACGCATTCTGGCAGGTGTGGAACCAGTCGGCCTCGATGAACTGGGAGGGGCAAGCGCAAGATGCGTTGCTCAACCGGACCACCGCCGACAAGGCTACGGCTAGCGGCAAGTCTGACCAACTACGTGAGGCATCCGGAATCGCACGACGCGGTGCGGGCGATATCGACGCTGCCAAGCGGAGGGTGCTTTACGCCGTCGAGGACGCGCATAACGCCGGTTTCAGTGTCGGTGAAGACTTGTCGGTCACCGACACCCGCAGGAGCAGGACGGCGGCAGAGCTAGCAGCCCGTCAAGCTCAGGCTCAACAATTCGCAGCCGACCTCCGTTCTCGGGCTGCCGAACTAGTCGGGGTGGACCACGAAGTCGCAGGCAACCTCGCCAACGCCGCCGTAGGCATTGGCAATACGACGTTCAACGAACAGCCGATTCACAGCGGCCCCGACGACAAGATCATCAATGACGGTGACGCAGACCGTCGATACGGTGTCCGCCTTGTCGACAACACCTTCAAGCAAGACGGGCCAACGCCGAGCCCGACTCCGACGCCGGCCCCTCCTCCTGCCCCGGATTTGGGGCCAATTCAGAGGCAGCTCCAGGACCAGCAGAAGCAAATAAACGACATTCAGCAGCAGTTACACAAGCCGAGCGAACCGACGCTTGGGGGACTGGGAGTGGCTTTTGGCACAGGGTGCGCGGGTGGCGCCCTCGCGACGTCGGAAACAGGCCCAGGGGCAATAGCAGGATGCGCGGTCCTTGGCGGCCTCTCGGGCATCGGCTACATACTCGGCAAGATTTGGGAGTAGGGCACATGTCACCTTCACGGACTTCCGCGCCGCTGAAGGCGTTTAACTGGCTCAGCACCAACAGGTACGGGATGGTCTTATCCAGCGCCTTCGTCCTCGCGTTCGCGGGCTTGGAGTGCTACAACTTCTTCAGCACGCACAACGCTATTCACCTCATTTTCGCCCTATTCATACTTGGGATCGTAATCAACGGCTGGGTCCAGGTGTATCGGCATCGAAACGACCCCTCCTGGCCACCTAAGCTCCGATGGGTCTTGCGGGAACGAGCCGAGTAGTTCCAACTCCCAGCGCACAAGGTCGCGCGCCGCTCTCACGTCGGGGTCGTCGGGGTCGAACCCTTCCGCTGCCCGGAGAAGTTGATCATCTTGGAGCAGGCGGCAAGCACCGCTGATGTCGTCCACCGGCTGCAATCCATCGTGGATGCCGCCGACGGACCTTCGAGTGAAGGGCTCGCAAGGCCAGCCGGTAGCTGCGCCTGAGGTCGGGGACTGCGGCAGTACCGTGCTCTGCTCACGTCGCTACTCAAGTCGCGGACACTGCCCGATGAGGAGGAGACTGCCGGCACCGGGAAGATGACCCGTAGCCAGCTCGGACGCCCTGGAGCACAAGCCCGTTGGGGGAAGGTGGCCCGCTGATGGGACGACCGAAGCGGCGCAACCGAGCGCCGGTCCAGTCAATCGAGACCTTGGCGAACGCCCTGCCGCATCAGCTTCGGAACCCGGACATGGAGCCGAGGGACCGGCTCCCGGCGATTGGAGGATGGCTCCGGGCTCACATGGTGGACCCGGCCCTGGCGCTAGACGTAGCCAACGCTGCGGGCCTGGGGATCGTGGAGTGGTCCAGGAGTCGTCTTTCCGCTCCTGGTGCAGCCGACGAGCACCCGGTCTACCGGAGCTTGTCGGTTGGTCTTCCCGAGCCCCCGTCGAGGGAGACGAGGCCGGACCTGCGTGTCGTGGAGTAGGCGCCATTGGTTCCGGCACATGCCCACCCGACCCTCAGTGAGGAACTGAGCGGATCTCCTCGTTGCACCGATCGAAGGACGACCTCTACCCGGCGTACACGATGAGCACGACGGTGAGGGCAACGATCGCGGCGGTCAAAGCGATGAGCACCAAAGTTAAGACCTCAAGGCGCTTCGAGGACTTCTCGGCTGAGCGTCGGAACCCATCGATGGCCTGGCGTAGCTCGCGGTTGGAGACGATTACCCGACGCGACTCTCGGTCGGGATGCCGATCTCATGGCGCCCCCTGTGTTGCATGTGCCCGACGAATTCCTCGTCAGTTAAATCGGCCAAGACGTCAACTTCCTTCGCCCAACTTGCGCCATCTTGTGCGCGAAGTTGATCGGCCCTCCGCTGCCCGGGCGTTCGGTTCAAAGCGTATGTACAACTCAGTCCGGTTCCGTACCGCTCACGTCGATTATGTGATATGAGGCTCTGAGCTGCGACAACTGAACGCAGACCTTGCGGATCAAGGCCTCGTCAGGGGTGCCAAGGCTGTCGCCACCCGGGACCGCCGCGCGGTGCTTCTGCTCGGGCTTCGAGTATGTGTCGTCCGCGATCAGCCTGCCGGACATTGTCTGGAAAATGATATTTGCGAAGACGAACATCACCCGAAACATCCGTTGATCATGACAGGCGCCCGATCACAATTTGCTCGGCCGACATTTCGATGCGTGACCAGGCTCCGGCGAACTCTGGTTGTTCAGTAAGAACTGTGGTAACCGCGGCCCGAGGCTGTCATACTCGTCAAGTTGCCATGCGTATATCGCCCGCCGGTCTGCCCCGCGGCGGGTCACGATAAGCAGGAAGTCCCCCATGAACCACGCGCGAACACTGCATATCAGCGGAGCGGTCGGTCGCACGGCCGCGGTCCGGTGACGCTGTTTGCCCACCCGAAACGGGTGGTTTCGCCGGTGCCGAACGACGGTTTCGACGACGACTTAGATGCCCATGCCGCGGAGCCCACGCCCGCGAAACGCCCGCCGAGGTGGTCGATGCGCAACTGGCCTGTGCGGTGGAAAGTCGTAGCGATCGCGCTGGTGCCGCTGCTGCTGGCGATGGTTTTCGGCGGATTGCGCATCGCCGGAGCGATGACCGACGCCAGCAACCTGCGGCTGGCCGCGGACCGCGCCGAAGTGGTCCCGGCAATCACCAAGTACATGTCGGCGCTCGATGTGGCGGTGATCGCGACCTCCACCGGGTCTGACGTGGAGGGAGCCAAGAAGAACTACGAGGCCCGCAAGGATGAGCTGCAGGCGCGGCTGGCCGACACCGACGTGGCACCCGACGTCCGGACTGGGGTCGGCACCCTGTTGACCGGCGGGCAGGCACTGCTGGACAAGATCGCGGCGAACAGCATTGGTCTGCGTGACCGGGTGACCATGTATGCGCCGATCCTGCTGACCGCCGAGAACGCGGTCGACGGGTCGGTGCGCGTGGACAACACGCAGATCCGGGCCGCGGCACAAGGATTGAGCCGCGCGATCGGTGCTCGCGGTCAGATGATGATGCAGCGGCTGCTGATCACCCGTGGCGGCGATCTGCCCGAACCCGAGCTGCGCACCTCGATGATCACGCTGGCCGGCACCGAACCGTCGACCCTGTTCGGCATGGCCGAGGTGCTCGGTGTCGGGTCGTCCCAGGCAAAGACGTTGCAGCAGCAGATGGTCCGCCGGATGGCCATCATGTCGGACCCGACCAGCCAGCTGGTCAACAACCCCGAGCTGCTGCGCTCGGTGCAGACCACCGACGCGATCGCCGCGCAGGTGATCAAGGACACCACCGGGTCGGTGACGAAGTCGCTGGAGGACCGCGCCAACAGTCGGCGCGACGCCGCGATCCGCGACGCGGTGCTGGTACTGGCCGCCTTCGTGGCGGCGCTGGTGGTGGTTTGGCTGGTAGCGCGGTCGCTGATCCAGCCGCTGCGGGTGCTGCGCGACAGCGCTTTGAAGGTCGCCCATGAGGACCTCGAAGGCGAGATCGCCCGGGTGCGCGCCGGCGACGAGCATGCCCCCAAGCCGCTGCCGGTGTACACCACCGAGGAGATCGGGCAGGTCGCGCACGCGGTCGATGAGCTGCATACCCAGGCGCTGTTACTGGCCGGCGACGAGGCCCGGTTGCGGCTGCTGGTCAACGACATGTTCGAAACGATGTCTCGGCGCAACCGCTCACTGGTCGACCAGCAGCTGGCGCTTATCGACCGGCTGGAGCGCAACGAGGAAGACCCCGGCCGGCTCGACAGCCTGTTCCGCCTGGACCACCTGGCCGCGCGCATGCGCCGCAACGGCGCCAACCTGCTGGTGCTGGCGGGTGCCCCGATCACCCGCGAACAACGGGGACCGTTGGCGCTGTCGACGGTGATTGACGCGGCAACCTCCGAGGTGGAGGACTACCGACGGGTGGAGACGGCGACGGTGCCCGACTGCACCATCACGGGCGCCGCGGCGGGCGACATCGTGCACATGCTTGCCGAGCTGATCGACAACGCGTTGCGCTACTCGCCACCCACCTCACCTGTGCGGGTTTCCGCGGTGTGGCACCGCAACGGCGGGGTTCTGGTGCAGATCGTCGACTCCGGGCTGGGCATGACCGACGGAGATCGCAGGATCGCCAACATCAGGTTGCGTGCCGGCGGCGAGGTTACCCCCGACAATGCCCGCCACATGGGTCTTTTCGTGGTGGGCCGGCTCGCCGACCGACACGGCATGCGGGTGCGGCTGCGCAGCTCGGCACCCGAAGGCAGTTCGGGGACGACGGCCGAGGTCTACCTGCCACCCAACGTGCTCGTCGGCCTGCGTGGCGCTCCGCCGCCAGCGAGAACCGGTGTCGCGTTTTCGCGGGGACCGGCGGCTGCGGAGACAACCCCTGCGCGGGCTGCTCGCCGTGCGCACGACGCGGAACGTAGCGCAACCGTCGCCGCCGAGCCGTCGGACCGCAACGGGTCCCACGCGACCGGGCCACCGGGGGCGCTGCTGCCACGCCGCAAGCCTGGCTCCAGCGGCATCACCGGCGTTCCCGCTCCGCCCACCGCAGCCGGCGGGCGGCCCGAAGAGTTGCCGCGGCGTGAGCAACCTGCCACGCGGCTGGCGCAGACCGACCAGGAGTCGCCAGCGGAACAACCCGCGCCCGGACGGGTTTCGGACACCTCGGCCTACTTTTCGTCACGCTCGGGGGCCGCGCGCGCCGACGATGCGGCCGCATCGGGGTCGGGGCGGGGGCAATCCCCGCCGACCAACGCGGCCCGGGTGCTGAAGACCGCGACGCAAAGACCGCCGCTGCGAAGTTACCCACGCCGGCCAAGGGGCCCGAGGAAGACGTGATTTATCAACGGATGCTGTCGGAGTGGCTGGTCGATCCGCATGACTTGGCCCGCAGCGCCGACCTGGACTGGAAGTCGGTCTGGGATCACGGGTGGTCCACAGCAGCCGAGGTCGAGAACGTGCCCGTCCGGTCGCGCACCGCTCATGGCCTTCCAGTACGGGAACCCGGTGCCCGGCTGGTGCCCGGAACCGCGGTGCCGGATGCGGCACCACAGCAGACGTCACAGGCCAACGGCGCCGTGGCACCATCCAACCGCCATGGGCGACACCAGAGTGACCAGGACCACGGGGTAGCATCCAACGGCGGATTTCACTCGGGTCGGCACCAGGCTTCACCGCCGGACCCCGAGGCGATCCGGGCCTCCATGAGCAGCCACTTCGGCGGTGTGCGCGCAGGCCGGTCGCATGCCCGTGAGACAACCGAAGGATCCGATCACGAATGACGTTTTCTTCTGGCCCGTCCTCCGACAATTCGTTGGGTTGGTTGCTGTCGAACTTCGCCCGTGAGGTCCCCGGGGTGTCGCATGCGGTGCTGGTGTCCGTCGACGGTCTGCTGATGGCCGCCAGCGAACATCTGCCGCGGGAGCGTGCCGATCAGCTGGCCGCGGTGGCCTCGGGATTAGCCAGCCTCGCGACTGGCGCCGCCCAGTTGTTCGAGGGCGGTCAAGTGCTGCAGTCGGTGGTCGAGATGCAACACGGTTACCTGCTGCTGATGCGGGTCGGTGACGGCTCGCATCTGGCAGCGCTGGCCGCAACCTCGTGCGACATCGGTCAGATCGGTTACGAGATGGCCATCCTGGTGGAACGGGTGGGCGGCGTGGTGCAGTCGTCCCGACGGGCATCGTTATCCTCGTGAGCCGCGATGGACAGCCGCGAGCCGCCGCCCCGCGCGCATGAGGCGAGTCTGGTCCGCCCCTACACGCTGACCGCTGGACGGACCAGCCCCAGCGTCGAGTTGCCGCTGGAAGCGCCGGTGCAGACGCTGCGATCGGCCCTGTTTCACCAATGGCCACCACACGATATGCGGGGCAAAATCATCCAGCTTTGCACCAAAAGCCCCTCGGTCGCGGAAATCTCGGCGCGCCTGGATGTGCCGTTGGGCGTCGCGCGGGTCCTGGTCGGCGATCTGGTGACCTCCGGCTACCTTCGGGTGCAGCCGACGCTGAATGACCACTCCACTCAAGACGAACGCCGTGAATTGATAGGAAGGACGCTGCGTGGCCTACGAGCACTCTGAGAGGCGCAACGCCGCCTCGACGAAGATCGTCATCGCGGGCGGCTTCGGGGTCGGCAAGACGACGTTTGTGGGCGCGGTGTCGGAGATCATGCCGCTGCGCACCGAGGCGATGGTCACCGACACGTCCGCCGGCGTCGACATGCTGGAGGCCACGCCGGCCAAGCGCACCACCACGGTGGCGATGGACTTCGGACGGATCACGCTGGATGAGGATCTGGTGCTCTACCTGTTCGGCACGCCGGGCCAACGCCGGTTCTGGTTCATGTGGGACGATTTGGTGCGCGGCGCGATCGGCGCCGTCATCCTCGTCGACTGCCGGCGTCTTGAGGACAGCTTCGCCGCCGTCGACTTTTTCGAGCACCGCCGGCTACCGTTCCTGATCGCGGTCAACGAATTCGACGGGGCGCCAAGGTATCCGGTTGACGAAGTGCGCAAAGCGCTGACACTGCCCGACCACATCCCGGTGATCAACATCGATGCCCGCGACCGCCGCTCGGCGACCGACGCGCTCATTGCGGTGAGCGAGTACGCGCTGGACAGTCTCAGCGCTTGAGTCTTAGCGCTTGATCCGGATGTGCCACCGGACGTAGCCGGCGTAGAGCACCGACAGCACCGCGAGCATGGCCATGTCGAACACGTAGATGTGCTTGGAGTGTTGCCACCACCTGTCGTCGGTTGGCACCTGCGGAACTTTGACCAGGTGCGGGAAATCGATTGACGACGCTCCAGCGGCGAAGCCCCAACGCGCGGGCGTCACAAACGACAGCTGGTTGAGACCGAACCGGCCGGTCACCGGAATGCCCATCCCGCCGCAGAGCACCAGTTGCGACATGATCGACACCACCAGCAGTGGCATGATCTGCTCGTTGGACTGCGCAAGAGCAGACAGCAGCAGGCCCAACATCGCCGACGCGACACAGGTCGCGGCGACGGTGAGGAAGAGCGACAGCGTCGCGCTGTCGAAGAAGGGCGGATGCGCGGTGGGCGCGCCCTTGCCGAGTCGAACGATGAGGGTCGCGATCGCTGCCTGGATGGTCGCGAAAACCGAGAACACGAGAACCTTGGCCAGCAGGTAGGCCGTGGTGGACAGGCCCACCGCCTGTTCTCGCCGGAAGATGGGGCGTTCACCGATCAGGTCGCGGATGGTCAAGGCGGTGCCCATAAAGACGGCCCCGATGTTGAGCAGCACCATGATGTACTGGGGCTGAGTAGGTGCGGGGCCGGTGGGGTCGGCAAAGCCAAGTCCCGGTTTGGGGCCTTTCACGGTCAGCGACAGCGCGCCCATGAGGAACGGCAATACCGCCAGGAACACCGTGTATCCACGGTCGGAGATGACGAGGCGAACCTGGCGCCGCGCAACCGTCGAAAGTTGGCGCCATCTGTCGGTGTGCACCGGTTCGCCCAGATCCCCGGGCTCTGCCGCGACCCGCACCGGCTGCTCATGCCGTTGCTTGGCTCGCTCCAGGAAGCGCCGGTTGGCCTCGTCGGGGTCGGCGCCCACCTTGGCGAAGATTTCGGCCCAGTTCCGGGTGCCGAACGCCGACTCGACCTGGTCGGGAGGGCCGCAGAACGCCGTCTTGCCGCCCGGGGCCACCAGCAGAATCTGGTCGCACACGTCGAGGTAGGACACCGAGTGCGTCACCACCAGCACGACGCGGCCGGCGTCGGCAAGCTGGCGCAACATCAGCATGACTTGACGGTCCAGCGCCGGGTCCAGACCGGAGGTGGGCTCGTCGAGCAGCAGCAGCGACGGCTGGGTGAGCAGCTCCAGCGCCACCGACGCGCGTTTGCGCTGGCCCCCCGACAGCCGGTCCACCCGGGTGTCAGCTTGCTTGGTCAGGTCGAGCTCCTCGAGCACCTGGGCGACGACCTGAGCGCGTTCCTCTTTACTGGTGTCGGGCGGTAGCCGCAGTTCCGCGGCGTAGCCCAGCGCCTGGTTGACGGTGAGCTGGCGGTGCACGACGTCGTCTTGCGGAACCATCCCGATTCGGCTGCGCATGGTCGCGTATTCGCGGTGGATGTCGTGGCCTTCGAAGGTGATCGCGCCTTGGCTGGGCCGGGTATACCCGGCGATCAGCCGCGACAGGGTGGTCTTGCCCGCCCCGGATCCACCGATGATCGCCGTGAGCGTGCCCGGGCGCGCGGTAAACGAGATGTCGTCGATCAGTTCCTTGCCGTCGACCCTGAAGTGGACGCTACTGACCTCCAGGCCGCCGGTGCGGGTCGCGGCCTCGGTCCGGCGGATCAGGGTGCCGTCGCTGAAGACCAGGTCGACGTTGCCGATCGTGACCACGTCGCCCTCGTTCAATACCGCGGAGCCCACCCGGACCCCGTTGACGAATGTGCCGTTGATGCTGCGGGCGTCGCGGATTTCGGTGCCCAGTGGCGACGGCACCAAAAACGCGTGATGGCGCGATGCCAGGACGTCCTGGATGACGATGTCGTTGTCGGTGGCGCGACCGATTGTCAGGGACCCGGCCGGCTTCTCCGGCGTTGCGGCGCCGGGCCGCAACGCCTGGATCATCTTGGTCGCCAGGTTCGACACTTCCGGCGGCTTGGTGGCGGCCGGGGCCATCTGGGTCTTTGGTGCGGCCGCAGCCGGGGCCGGTTGCGGTGAACTGCCCGCATAGGCGGGTGGCTGCCCACCGCTGCCGGGATACGCGGGTGGACGCTGCCCGCCGGGCGGATACATCGGCGGGCGCGGCGGCGGAGGCGTAGGTGCGCCGGGGTGCGCCCGCAGCGGCGCGGACTGCGGTGGCCACGACCCGCCGGGCTGTCGGCCGGGCGGGGGAGGCGCGAGCCGCGGCGGGGCCGCGGACGGCTGCACGGCGCGCATCGACGCGGTTTGGGGCGGCCGCCCGGCCAGGCCCTGGTGCCGGCCCACCTCGAAGGTCAGTCGCGGCCCGTCGGGGTTGCCGATGTTGATGCTCTGGCCGTCGTGGATGTCGACCACCGGAACCCGGCGGCCGTTGACGAAAGTCCCGTTCAGTGAGCCGTTGTCGATCGCCAGCCACCTGCCCTGGTCGTAGCGCAACAGCAGATGTGCACGCGAGATCAACGGGTGGGTAATGCGCATGTCCGCGCGCAGGTCGCGCCCGACGACCACATCATGGCCGGGCGCGAACGTGCGCTGTGACCCGTCGTATCGAACGGTAAGCACGGGCGGCGCTGCTTGACCCATCGCACCAACTGTAGCCGGTTGATTCACCGGCTCACTGTATCTGTTGTGCCGGGGCCGGTTTGGATGCGCCGAAGCGGCCCATTGGGCCGGCGCGTCAATGCGGCCGCACCGGCAGGTCGGGGGCGCCAGTCACCACGCAGCGGGTGCGGCGGTAGATCGTCGGCATGCACCGGTTGCAGTGGATGCACTCCGAATGCGCCGAACCGTCTTCGCGGATCCGGTTGACCAGGTCGGGCTGCGCCAGTAGCGCCCGCGCCATCGCGACGAAGTCGAATCCCTCCGCCATGGCCAGATCCATCGTCTCCCGGTTGGTGATCCCGCCGAGCAGGATCAGCGGCATCGACAGCTCGGCGCGAAACAGCCGGGCGTCGCGCAACAGGTAGGCGTCGCGGTAGGGATATTCGCGCAGGAACCTGTTCCCGGTCATGCGGATGCCCCAGCGCAGCGGCGGCTTGAACGCTGCGGCGAATTCCTCGACCGGGGCGTCGCCGCGAAACAGATACATCGGGTTGACCAGTGAACTGCCGGCGGTCAGCTCGAGCGCGTCCAGCCCGCCGTCGTCTTGCAGCCACTTGGCGGTAATCAGCGCCTCCTCCACCGCGATGCCGCCGCGCACCCCGTCGGCCATGTTGAGCTTGGCGGTCACCGCGATCTGCCGATCCACAGCATGGCGGACCGCCATCACGATGCCTCGTGCGAGCTTGGCCCGGTTCTCCAACGACCCGCCGAACTCGTCGTCGCGCCGGTTGATCAGCGGGCTCAGGAACGAACTCGCTAAGTAGTTGTGTCCCAAGTGAATCTCGACCGCGTCGAAACCCGCCTCGACCGCCAGCCGGGCGGCGTGGGCGTGCGCGGCGATGACGTCGTCGATGTCTTCGCGAGTGGCCTTGCGGGCAAAGCGCATCGCGATCGGGTTGAAGACCCGCACCGGCGCCAGCGCCGGGGCCTTGTTGGAGCGCGCGTCGGCCACCGGGCCGGCGTGGCCGATCTGCGCGCTCACCGCCGCGCCCTCGGCGTGCACGGCCTCGGTGAGCCGGCGCAGCCCGGGCACGGCCTCCGGGCGCATCCAGATCTGGTTGCCGCCGGTGCGGCCGCCGGGAGAGACCGCACAATAGGCGACGGTCGTCATCGCGACTCCTCCGGCGGCCGGCAGCCGGTGGTATTCGATCAGGTCGTCGGTGACCAGCGCCTCAGGTGTGCGGGCTTCGAACGTCGCGGCCTTGATGATCCGGTTGCGCAGTGTCAGCGGTCCGAGCTGGGCCGGGGCGAACACGTCCGGGGCTGCGGTCATATGAGGAGCCTAATGGCGCATGCCAGACTGTCAGCGTGGGTGCGATCAGGCTGGACGGCAAGACCACGCGCGACGAAATCTTCGTCGACCTCAAACAGCGGGTGGCGGCATTGACCGCAGCCGGCCGCACCCCGGGATTGGGCACCATCCTTGTCGGCGACGATCCCGGGTCACACGCCTATGTCCGGGGCAAGCACTCCGATTCCACCAAGGTGGGTATTACGTCGATCCGCCGCGACCTGCCAGCCGACATCAGCCAGGCCAAGCTCGACGAGACCATCGACGAACTGAACGCCAACCCCGACTGCACCGGTTACATCGTGCAGTTGCCGCTGCCAAAGCACCTCGACGAGAACGCGGCATTGGAGCGCGTCGACCCGGCGAAGGACGTCGATGGTCTGCATCCGACGAACCTGGGGCGGCTGGTGCTCGGCACCCCGGCGCCGCTGCCGTGCACTGCGCGCGGCATCGTGCACCTGCTGCGTCGCTACGACGTGCCGATCGCAGGCGCCCACGTGGTCGTCATCGGGCGGGGCGTGACGGTCGGTCGCCCGTTGGGCCTGCTGCTCACCCGTCGCACCGAAAACGCCACAGTTACCTTGTGTCACACGGCAACTCGCGACCTAGCTGCACTAACGCGACAGGCTGACATCATCGTCGCGGCCGTCGGTGTGCCCCATCTGGTGACGGCCGACATGGTCCGTCCGGGTGCCGCGGTCGTCGACGTCGGGGTCAGCCGCACTGAGGCCGGGCTAATCGGTGACGTGCATCCGGATGTCTGGGAGGTGGCCGGTCATGTGTCACCCAATCCCGGCGGCGTCGGCCCGTTGACCCGGGCGTTCTTGTTGACCAACGTCGTCGAATTGGCGGAGGCAGCGGCGTGACCGTGCGTGACCACACCCGAAGGATCGTGGCCGCACAGTGGCCCATCCTGGTGGTGGTGCTGATCTTTATTGCGGCGTTTACCCTGGCGGGCTTGAACTTCTGGCGACGCGGCGCATTGCTGATCGGCATCGGCGTCGGCGTGGCCGCAATTTTCCGGCTGCTCTTGCCCGACGCGCGCGCGGGACTACTAGCAGTGCGCAGCAAGGGAATTGACTTCTTCGCACTGGCGGCGGTCAGTGCTTCGATGTGTTACATCGCCGCGACGATCGACCCGCTGGGAACCCGTTAGATACCTGGCACACCAGGCAATTGCGGAAGGTTCGGCAGGTTGCCGTTGGCGATTGACGCCATCATCGACGGACAATACATCGATATCGCGATGCTGGTGAACATCTGCGCCATGGCCGGTGACATACCGTTTTGGCCGGTGATGCTCGACGCGGCCGAGGCAAACGTTCCGCCCGGCTGGGCCAGCATCGGGCAGACGGACTGGCCCAGTGCGACGGCGCCTGCGGGATCGCCGTAGTTGACCCCGGAGTTGCTCAACGCCGAGAGAAATTGCTCGTCAACGGAATTCGCCTGGGCGGGTGCTGCCCAGGCGGCCGCCGCAATGACGGGGATCACACACACCGGCACAATTCGCGCCCGCCGCATCTGCTGCTCCTCACCTTCGACTCTGCACAGCAACAGTGCTGTATCGCCGTCACGTCTGCGACACGGCGGGGTAAAGGTTTGCGCACAGTTCATGCGACACGTCGCTGGGGCAGCATGGTTTTCGGCGCCCTTTGGCAGACAATGCGCAGATGACAGCACCGTGGGAGCCCAGTGTTGGCTGGTGAAATCTCCCGGCAGGCCTTTTTGCGGGGCGCCGCCGGAGCGTTGGCCGCTGGCGTGGTTTTCGGCTCGGTTCGGGCTACCGCGGCTCCCAACCCCTCCGGCTGGGAAGGCCTTTCGGCCGCCCTTGGCGGGCATGTGGTGCTGCCGAATGACGGTGCCCAATTCGCCACGGCCAAACAGGTTTTCAACACCAACTACAACGGCTTAACACCGGCGGCGATCGTGATTCCCAGTTCGCCGGCCGACGTGCAGAAGGCGATGGCGTTCGCTGCCGCCCACAACCTCAAGGTCGCGCCGCGCAGTGGTGGGCACTCCTATGTCGGGGCGTCAACCGCCACCGGCACCATGGTGCTGGACCTGCGTCAACTGCCAGGAGGAATCAATTTCGACCCTGCAACCGGATACGTCACGGTAACGCCCGCCACCGATTTGTACGCGCTACACCAGGCGCTGGCCGGGGCCGGTCGGGGCGTCCCGACGGGTACCTGCCCGTCGGTCGGTGCCGCGGGCCATGCCCTGGGCGGTGGATTGGGTGCCAATTCCCGGCACGCGGGGCTGATGTGTGACCAACTGATGTCGGCGTCGGTGGTGCTGCCGGGTGGCCGGGCTGTCACCGCTTCTGCCGCGGAGAACCCCGACCTGTTCTGGGCGTTGCGCGGTGGCGGCGGTGGCAACTTCGGGGTGACGACCTCGCTAACCTTTGCCACGTTTCCCACCAAGGACCTTGATGTGGTGAACCTCAATTTCCCGCCGCAGGCGTTCGCACAGGTCCTTGTCGGTTGGCAGAATTGGCTGCGATCGGCCGATCGAGGCAGCTGGGCCCTGGCTGACGCCACCGTCGACGGACTGGGGACGCACTGCCGGATTCTCGCAACCTGCCCGGCCGGATCGGGCGGCAGCGTGGCGAACGCCGTCGTCAAAGCCGTGGGCCTGCAACCGACCGGGACAGAGACACACACGTTCAATTACCTGGATGTGGTGAGATATCTGGCTGTCGGGAACCTCAACCCGTCCCCACTCGGGTATGTCGGTGGCTCGGATGTTTTTCCGGTGATCACCCCGGCCGCTGCCCAGGGGATCGCCGCGGCGGTCGAGGCGTTTCCCCGCAACGCGGGCCGCATGCTGGCGATCATGCATGCCCTCGACGGTGCTCTCAGCGAGGTGGCACCGGCGTCCTCGGCCTTTCCCTGGCGTCGGCAATCCGCGCTGGTGCAGTGGTACGTCGAGACATCCGACGTACCGGCGGCCACCCGCTGGCTTGACACGGCACATCAAGCGGTCCAACCGTATTCGGTCGGAGGCTACGTCAACTACCTGGAGGCGAACCAGCCGGCGTCGCGGTATTTCGGCGCGAATCTGGCCCGAATGACGGCCGTAAGGCAGAAATATGATCCGGGCCGGGTCATGTTCTCTGGATTGACCTTCTGACCGCTCATCGCGAAGTCCCTTGCGCCACTTCCGCTCCATCGGCATCTTGGCGAGGATCCTTGTCGGTGCGTGTCGTTAGCATCCGGGTTGTGGTTCTGCGCAGCCGCCAGGAGATAGCCGCGACATTCGATGAGCTCGAGGCGGTGCTGCGGCGCTGCATGGAGTTGTCGGTTGATGCGATTGAGCACCACGGAGCGGTTTGAGGTGTCGGAGCGCTGTGAGCGGGTGCGCCGTCGTTTGCCGGCGATCGAGCATGAGGTGACCAATCGTATCGGGCGCGAGGCCACTGCCGAGGAGCTGGGCGGTAAGTTCGCGCATGCGTTGGCCGAGTGGCTGTTGGTCACTCGCGCTGAGGCGGGCCGCCGCATCGGGGAAGCCCGGGATTTGGGGCCGCTCACCGGATTAACCGGTGAGCCGCTGCAGCGGGTGCTCGCGGCCACCGCTGCTGCCCAGCGTAAGGGCAAGATCGGCGCTGGCGGCGTGGCGGTGATCCGCCGTTTTTATCATCGGCTACCGAGTTGGGTGGATGCGCCCACCGCCGAGCGCGCCGAGTCGAAGCTGGCCGGCCTGGGGTCGCGGTTTCGGCCCGACCAGGGCCGCGCCGGGTATGTGCAACGGCACCGACGAGCCACCGTGTGTGGACGGCACGCCCAGCCAGGAAGCCGTCGACGGTTCACCACGTCACCGATTACGCCAAATGCCGCTCCACCGACGTCAACGACTTGACATTGGCCTGCGGCACCAACCACCGCATCGTCAAACCCGGCGGCTGGCAAACCCGCAAACGCAAAGACGGTGGCACCGAATGGATTCCTCCCCCTCACCTGGATCGTGGCCAGCCCCGCATCAACCTGTTCCACCATCGGCGAGAAACTGCTCCGCGACCGGGACGACGACGACGAAGACCACTAAGTTGACAGCGTGGCCCGAACACAGACCGTGATGTACGGCAGCGCAAGGCCGTTGTTGTTGGCCAGCGCCGGGTGGGTGGCCAGCAGCTCACGCACCCGATCCAGCGTCTTGGTGCGCACATCGGCCGGCGAGGTGATGCAATAGCTGCGCGATGCCACCAAGTCGATAAGTGCTTGCGGTGTAAGGTAATTCGTCCACTCGACGCGGTGACGTTCCAAGTCGGTGAACGGGCGGGGCAGCATGACGCGCTCGCTGACCGGGTCGGCGTCACTGCCGATGATCTGGCCGAGTTCGCGCACCCAGCCCAACCGCTCGTCGCGGGTGTTCCACACCAGACCCAGCCGGCCCCCCGGCCGCAGCACCCGGATCACCTCGGGGATCGCGCGGGCCGCCTCGAACCAATGCCAGGCCTGTGCGACGAGAACGGCATCAACACTGTTGTCCGGCAACGGTATTTCTTCGGCGGTGCCCAACAGCGCGGGCGTGTCCGGCAGCGATTTGCGCAGCACGTCGAGCATCTCGGGGATCGGGTCGACGGCCACAACGTCGAGCCCGCGTTCGACGAGCCGGGTCGTCAGCTTGCCGGTGCCGGCACCCAAGTCGAGCACATCGTGAGCCCCGGTCGGCAGTAGCCAGTCGATCGCCTCAGGCGGATATGAGGGGCGGCCCCGCTCGTAGGCGGCCGCCTCCGAGCCGAACGACAGCGAGCGGTCTTGCCGGGAGCGGGTCACCGCGGCCGAGCGCCTTCAGCCAACTCGAGCGTGCGCCGGATCAACTTGCCGACGGCTTCGGATTCCACCAGAAAGCCGTCGTGGCCGTAGATCGAATCGACAACCTGAAGCTCGGTGCAGCCGGGCAACAGCTCGGCCAGTTCCTCCTGCAGGCGAAGCGGGTACAACCGGTCTGAGGTAATCCCCGCGACCACCGCCGGCACCGGGCACCCGCGCAGCGCGGCCGCGACGCCGCCGCGGCCCCGGCCGACGTCGTGGCTGTTGAGTGCCTCGGTAAGCACCACATAGCTGCCGGCGTCAAAGCGCGACACCAGCTTGCTGCCCTGATGCTCGAGGTAACTCTGCACTGCGTAGCGGCCGCCGGTGGCCGGATCTTCTTCGCCCTGAGTGTCATTGGCAAACCGCGTATCCAACTCGATTTCGCCGCGATAGGTCAGGTGCGCGAAACGGCGGGCGATCTCCAGCCCGGCTACCGGTTCGCGGCCGGTGGCATAGTAGTCACCGCCCTGCCAGTTCGGATCGGCCTTGATAGCCGCGATCTGGGTGCTCTGGGTGCCGATCTGGTCGGCGGTGGCCCGCGCGCTGACCGCCAGCAGCAGCGCTGACCCGACCTGGTCGGGGTGGCTGACGATCCATTCCAGAGCCCGTGCCCCGCCCATCGACCCGCCCAGCACCGCGGCGACCTCGGTGATGCCCAGCGCGGCCAGTGCGGCCACATCGGCTTCCACCTGGTCGCGCACCGTTATCTTCGGAAACCTCGACCCCCAGGGCCGTCCGTCACGGGCAAGCGAGCTGGGCCCGGTGGACCCGCGGCAGCCGCCCAGCACATTGGTGGCGATCGCGCACCAACGGTTGGTGTCGATCGGCGCACCGGGGCCTGCCACACCGTCCCACCAACCCGGCGTCGGATGCCCTGGCCCCGCGGGGCCGGTAATGTGCGAATCGCCGGTCAGCGCATGCAACACGACCACGACGTTGTCGCGCGCGGGCGACAATTCGCCCCAGCGTTGCACCGCGATGCAGACGTCGTCGATCACCGCGCCGCTTTCCAGCCTCAGCGAACCGATGTCGACCAACCCCACCTCGCCTTCAGCGGGCAGTCTCTGGGTCGGCACGTCGGAGATCGTCACCTCAGACCTCCTCGCACGGGCCGTACTGTTTCGGGCGTAAGGCCAGGCGCCGGCGAGCGCGTCGTTCGACGACGGCGGTGCTGGGTTGGCGATGCGGGTGTCGATATTGGCCGGGGGCCGCGGCGTGCGCGGCGTCGCTGATCCCGGTGGTGCTGTCAGGGTGGTGTGCGAGGCTCACGTGGCGTCTTTCTGGTGGAAGTCGGAAGGTGTGCGTCGTAGTCGCAGTCGCGCGGGACGTCACCAGCGATGACGTCTGCCGACAGCAGGGGGTTAGCGACGACGGCGCATGATGGGCCAACCCAAATGGGTACGCATCAGGTATCCCTGTCTACTCAGGGGGCCCGTCATGGCGGACCCGCGCTTGCCGCGTAGCCGGTGATGGCTACTCAACCTGGTCATCACCCGGGGCACCCCACCGCGGTTGGAGGGTTGCCGGCCAGCAAGCCGGGGCTTGGCGCTGGCGCTCATGACCGATAGGAAGCCTATCGTATTGGGCCGCCCCCGTGCCAGCGAGCCCGGACAACCCGTGGTCGAAGCTACCGATGAGTAGGAATGACGGCCGCCAGCGGCCCAATTCGCGCCTTGTAGTCTGACGTGACGAGCGGCTGATCGCTATGGCCCCTGCGGCCATCCGTATGCGCCCACAAGGCGTCAATCTTTGCGTAGGAGGAGTCGGACTCACATGTCCAGCGCACCCAAGATCAAGGTCGAAGGCACGGTAGTCGAGCTCGATGGCGACGAGATGACCCGCGTCATCTGGAAGTGGATCAAGGACTTGCTGATCTTTCCGCACCTCGACATCAACTTGGACTACTACGACCTGGGCATCGAGCACCGCGATGCCACCGACGATCAGGTGACGATCGACGCGGCCTATGCCATCAAAAAGCACGGCGTGGGCGTCAAGTGCGCGACAATCACGCCAGACGAGGCCCGTGTCAAAGAGTTCAACCTCAAGACCATGTGGTCGTCGCCTAACGGGACGATCCGAAACATTCTGGGCGGCACCATATTCCGCGAGCCGATCATCATCTCGAATGTGCCGAGGCTGGTTCCGGGTTGGACCAAGCCGATCGTCATCGGCCGTCATGCGTTCGGGGACCAGTACCGGGCGACGAATTTCAAGGTGGACCGGCCCGGCACCGTGTCGCTGACCTTTACTCCCGAAGACGGCGGCGAGCCGATCGTGCATGAACTGGTCAGGATCCCCGAGGACGGCGGTGTGGTGATGGGGATGTACAACTTTCGCGAGTCGATCCAGGATTTCGCGCGGGCGTCGTTCGCCTACGGGCTGCAAGAGAACTACCCGGTGTATCTGTCCACCAAGAACACCATCCTCAAGGCCTACGACGGCATGTTCAAAGACGAGTTCCAACGCGTCTACGACGAGGAATTCAAGGACAAGTTCGAAGCCGCGGGGCTGACCTACGAGCATCGGCTGATCGACGATATGGTTGCCGCCTGCCTGAAGTGGGAGGGCGGCTACGTGTGGGCCTGCAAGAACTACGACGGCGACGTTCAGTCGGATACGGTCGCGCAGGGCTACGGCTCGCTGGGCCTGATGACCTCGGTGCTGATGACCGCCGACGGCAAGACGGTGGAGGCCGAAGCCGCCCATGGCACCGTAACCCGCCACTATCGCCAGTACCAGCAGGGCCAGCCCACCTCCACCAATCCGATCGCGTCGATCTTCGCCTGGACGCGCGGGCTGCAGCACCGCGGCAAACTGGACAACACCCCCGAGGTCATCGACTTCGCGCAGAAGCTGGAAGACGTCGTGATTTCCACGGTCGAGGGCGGACAGATGACCAAAGACCTGGCCATCCTCATCGGGCCCGAGCAGCCCTGGCAGAACAGCGAGGAGTTCCTCGGCTCGATCGCCGACAATCTGGAAAAGGCGCTCAGCTCGAGCTGATCGCCCGGACCGGGGGACTGTACTCGTCGAGGAAGTCGGTGATGACCTCGGTGATCCGGCCCGGCGCCTCGAACATCGGGATATGCCCCAGGCCGTCGAGGGTGGTCACCCTGGTTGCGGGCGGCAGATAGGTGGTGAAGTGCCGGCTGTACCGGCGTGGCGGAAAGACGCGATCTTTCTCACACAGCACGAGGTGCGTCGGGACGGCGGTGTGTGCGAGATCCATCAAACCGGGCAGCAGCAGCGTTTTGGCCAGCAGCTGGAAATACGCGGGGCAGTGCGCAACGTCGTCGATGATGTCCACGAGTTCTTTCTCGCTAACCCCGTCCGGCGTTCCGCTGATCGCCAGGGTCGCCAGCCGGCGGCTGAACGGCAGCCGCAGCGCCCGCGGTCCCAGCCAGCGGGCCGCCGCCCACATCGGCATGCCCAGGACGAATTTGGCGATTACCTGGTATTTGCCCGGACTCCAACGCGTCCAGCCGCCCGCCGGCGCGATCGCGGTGACCGTCCGCGCCCGGGCGCGACGTTCGAGTTCGAACGCCACCCAGCCGCCCAGCGAGTTGCCGACGATGTGGGCGGTGTTCCAGCCCAGCTCGTCGAGTTGACGCTCGACGTGGTCGGCCAGCGCTTCGGAGCTCAAAAACCAGGTGCCGGAGTGCGGTCCGCCGTGGTGGCCGGCCATGGTCGGGGCGAACACCTCGTAGCGGCCGGTGTCGACCAGTTGCTGGGCCACCGTCTGCCACACCCGTTGCGACATCAGGAACGGGTGAAGCAGCAGGACCGGCTCACCGGACCCGAGGTGGATGGGCTCGCGAGTCGTCATGCCCGCGACACTAGGGTGATACCGGCGGTACCGCAAGCGTGGGCGAGCGGCCGGCCGCGGCGTGACAAGATCGAGTCATCATGAGCACCGCAACCCCAACCCGCCGGGTCTTCTCCGGTGTGCAGCCCACCTCGGACTCGCTTCACCTTGGTAACGCGCTGGGGGCCATCAAAGGCTGGGCGGCGCTGCAGGACGACTACGACCCGTTTTTCTGTGTCGTGGATCTGCACGCGATCACCGTCCCCCAGGACCCGGAGGTGTTACGGCACCGCACGCTGATCACCGCCGCGCAATACCTGGCCTTGGGTATCGACCCGGTCCGCAGCACGATCTTTGTGCAAAGCCATGTGCCCGCTCATACCCAACTGGCTTGGGTGCTGGGCTGTTTCACGGGTTTCGGTCAGGCATCGCGGATGACGCAGTTCAAAGACAAGTCGACACGTCAGGGCGCCGAGTCGGCGACCGTGGGTTTGTTCACCTACCCGGTGCTGCAGGCCGCCGACGTGCTGGCCTACGACACCGAACTGGTCCCGGTCGGTGAGGACCAGCGTCAGCATCTCGAGCTGGCGCGTGATGTCGCCCAGCGGTTCAACAGCCGGTTCCCGGATACCTTCGTCGTGCCTGAGCTGCTGATTCCGAAAGTCACCGCCAAGATCTACGACTTGCAGGATCCGTCGTCGAAGATGAGCAAGTCGGCGGCCACCGATGCCGGGCTGATCAATCTGCTCGACGATCCCGCCTTGTCCGCCAAGAAGATTCGCTCAGCTGTGACGGACAGTGAACGGGAGGTTCGCTACGATCCGGACGCCAAGCCGGGCGTGTCCAACCTGCTGTCCATTCAGTCCGCGGTCACCGACGTCGACGTCGACACACTGGTCGCGCGCTACGCCGGGCACGGGTACGGCGACCTTAAGAAAGACACCGCGGAGGCCGTCGCGCAGTTCGTCACTCCTATCCGCAAGCGGGTCGAGGAGCTCATGGGTGACACCGCCGAAGTGGAAGCAATACTGGCCGCTGGTGCGGCGCGCGCCCAGGATGTGGCCGGCAAAACCGTCCGGCGGGTCTATGACCGGCTCGGTTTTCTTCCCGCGTGCCCGTAGGCAGCATGAGCCCACCGGCCAAACCAGCGATTCTTGATCGGCTGCGGGCCCGCTACGGCTGGTTGGATCACGTGATGCGCGCCCACGAGCGCTATAGCGAGCGCAGGGGCAGCTTCTTCGCGGCGGGCCTCACCTACTACACGATCCTTTCGCTGTTCCCGCTGCTGATGGTGGGTTTCGCGGTCGCCGGCTTTCTGCTGTCGCGCCAGCCCGAGCTGCTGGCCGAGATCGAGGGCCGGATCGAGACGTCGGTGTCGGGCAAACTCGGCAAGCAACTGGTCAAGCTGATGAACTCGGCGATCGCCTCGCGCGGGTCGGTCGGCCTGATCGGCCTGGCGGGTTCGGCGTGGGCGGGATTGAGTTGGATGGCGAACCTGCGTGAGGCACTCAGTGCGATGTGGGCCGAGCGAGTCACGGCGTCGGGGTTCGTCCGTACCAAGTTGTCCGACCTGGCGGCGATGGTGTCGGCGTTCGCGGCGATCGCCGCCACCATCGCGCTGACCGCGCTGGCCGATGCCGCGCCGATGGCCAAGGTGCTGGATTGGCTGGGCCTGCATTATGCCCCGGCGCTCGACATTGTCTTACGCGGGATTTCGCTGCTGTCGTCGTTGATGGTGTCGTGGCTGATGTTTACCTGGATGATCGCCCGGCTGCCCCGCGAGCCGGTCAGTGTCGCGATCTCGATGCGGGCTGGCCTGCTGGCGGCCGTGGGGTTTGAAGTTTTCAAACTGGCGGGGTCGATCTACTTGCGGTCGGTGTTGCGCAGTCCGGCCGGTGCCGCGTTCGGGCCGGTGTTGGGTGTGATGCTGTTCGCCTACATCACTGCGCGCCTGATTCTCTTTGCCGCCGCCTGGGCGGCGACGTCACCGGAGAACCTGCGTGCGGCGCCGGTACCGCCGCCTCCCCCGGCGCTGATCGCCCCGCGGGTGCAGCTCGACGAAGGTCTTAGCGCCCGTCAGGCATTGGTCGCTGTGGCGGTGGGAGCCGTTGGCGCACTGGGACTTTCACGGCTTGTACGTCGGCGGTCATCCGCACCGAGGTCATCGCGGGCGGCGACCCACCTCGCACCACGCCGGTAAGCCCGCGGTGCGATTTCCGGCCGCTTCAGGCCGGGGATGCAGCCGATGACACCGGCGATCAGCACCACCTTGACCGGTGACGCGGCTTCGTCGCCGGTCAGCATGGCATAGGCAACCGTGAGCGCCGCCCCGATGCCGACCCAAACCGCGCAGCTCGCCCCGGTAGGCAGGCTGCGCATCGCGACGGCCAGGCCGGTGTTGCCCCTCCACCGCGCCGTCTTGTCGCTGGCCGGGTACGGCGCGCCCCTCGCCCGGTGTCTGCCGCTGACCGGCCCGACAGTAGCAAACGGACGACCAGCGGCCGCCGGCCTCGTTCTGCCTGCAGAAAGAATGCTGTTGTGCCACATGTCTTCTGGCTTGCAGGTCCCCTTGGGACGCTTCGTTGTTCCGGTTCGTTTGGCGCACCGTGCCCCCGGGGCGATTTCACTAGCGCGCCCGGCCCAAAGCTGCCGCGAAGCCGTGCCAGCGGTGTTATGGTCCCGTTGGGTCGGGATATCGCTCGTTCACCGGAGGTGCGCTCATGGCGAACTCTGTCATGGGCGACCTTGTTAGTCAGCTGCGTCTTGCGTTCCACCGTTTCCAGGACTGGGCCTACCCGGATGAGATCGACCACGCGGTATTCCGCGCTTACATGAAGACGCCACACGATGTCGGCGGTGAACCCGATGCTCCGGCCGTCTTCGAAGAAAAAGAGGAAGAGCAATGGGAGCTCAACACGTTCGTGACATGTGAGGTCATGGGCTGGCGCGGCATCTGGACATCCGAGGAGCGGCGACGGCTCGGCAACGTCGACGTCGGGCGCACGAAATATCTCGGCTTGCCGTACTACGGGCGCTGGGTGCTGGCCGCTGCCCGCTGTCTGGTGGACAAACGCCACATCACGCTCGGCGAGCTGATCGAGCGCGTCGCCGAGGTGCGCGAGCGCCGCGCGACAACCGGCACCGCCTTCCTTGAAGCCGCGCCTCGCACGATCGGGGACGGCAAGGCGGTCGCCAGAAACCGTCACCACACCGAAGCGCTCGGAAAGGGTGATCCCCAATACTTCGCCGGCACTGCCGGCACCCCCCGCTTCGTGGTCGGCGATGCGGTGCGGGTGCGGGACCTGCCGACCATCTTTTACACGCGCACTCAGGAGTACCTGCGCGGCAAAACCGGCACGGTCGTCAAAGTCTCATACGAGAGCCTCACACCGGAAGACGAGGCGTTCGGCCGCGACGACCAAAAGCCTGAGTGGTTCTACATCGTGCGGTTCAAAATGACCGACCTGTGGCAGCCGTACACGGGCTCCTCGAACGACACGCTGCAGGCTGAGATTTCGGAACGGTGGCTGCAGCCCGCCACCTAGGCCGCGGCTTCCGAGAGCAGGCAGGATTCCGACATGGCAGACGAAAACGACAGGTTCGAGACGCTGCCCGACGGCGGTCAACAGCATTCGACACCCATGGTCGACGAGATTACCGACTTCGAGGTGCTCGAAATTGCACTGCGGGAGCTGGCGATTGAGAAGGGGCTGTTCACCGCCGAGGAGCACCGCCGCTATACCGAATTCGTCGAGCAGCTCGGGCCGGCGCCCGGTGCGCGACTCGTCGCCAAGGCTTGGCGCGATCCGGATTTCAAGCAGTTGGCACGACAGGACGCCATCGCCGCTTGCCGCGAAATTAGGAGTTGACTGGTTGCAACCCACTGGGTTTGGCACGCCCAGTGACTTCACTTCGCTGCAGGTGCTCGAGGACACCCCGACGCTGCATCACGTGATCGTGTGCACGCTGTGCTCCTGCTACCCCCGACCCATCCTGGGAAACTCGCCCGAGTGGTACCGGACGCCGAACTACCGCCGTCGGATGGTGCGGTGGCCGCGCCAGGTCCTCGCCGAATTCGGCCTCTACCTTCCAGAGGAGGTTGAGATCCGCGTCGAAGACTCCAATTCCAAGCACAGGTTTCTGGTGCTTCCGCTCCAGCCGCCGGGAACGGAGGATTGGACTGAGCAACAGCTCGCGGAGATCGTCACCCGGGACTGCATGATTGGCGTCGCCCTTCCCAAGCCCGGCGTCACCTCCAACGGGGACCGTCCCGTGCATCCAGCGATTCACCCGGCGGAAAACTACTAGGTGCATCGAGATGCCCGACGACCGTGATGTTTCGAACGTCCGAGTGCAGACGCTGGAACGAATTGCTGCCCACGGACAGGTGTGGTCGCAGCTGGCGTCGAAGTATGGCGTCGGAAACCCTGTGCCGCCGTGGAAGTCAAGCCTCGACGCAATGTGCGACGCACTCGACAGGGAAGGCATTACGCTCCCTTTGCTGATCCGCCGCCACGACGAAGACCGCCTGTCCGACCAGGTTTACAAGGCAGTTCCGTTCCCGGAAAGTCAGCTCCTCGCGCTGGCCCATTCCCTGATCGCCCGCAATGTCATCGACGAGGCTGCGCTTGCCGACCGCATGGAGCTGGTGCGGGCGCGGTTGGAAAGCCGTTAGCTCTCGCTCACCCAGTCGCCGTTGGCCATGACCGCGCGCACCTGCAAATCATGGCTGAGCGCAACGAGATTGGCATCCAGACCGGTGCGCAAACTACCCACGTGGTCGAACCCCAGCACACGAGCGGGGGTGGTCGACGTCGTCTTCGCGGCGGCGGCCAGTCCCTCGTCCGGGTCCGAAGCCAGTCCAGCCACGGTGCGAAAGAGCTGATCCATGGTGGCTGTACTGCCGGCCAGTGTGGAGGTTCCGTGCACGCGCGCCACGCCCGCGACGACGTCGAGCTGCTGCGTTCCACACCGAAACGGCCCGTCGGCGCAACCGGCCGCCGCGGTGGCATCGGTGACCAGGGCGACGCGGTCGGGTCCGGCGGCTTCGATGACCGCATGCACCAGCGCGGGATGAACGTGAACCCCGTCGGCGATCAGTTCGAGGGTCACCCGCGGGTCCTGCAGCAGCGCCAGCGCGGGACCGGGCTCGCGGTGGTGCAGCGGCCGCATCGCATTGAACAGATGGGTGCCGACTGTCACGCCTTCGGCGATCGCCAGACGGGTCTGCTCGTAAGTCGCATCTGTATGGCCAACGGCCACAATGATTTCCGCGTCTCTGAAGCGCCTGATCGCTGTCGTGCTCCCCGGAAGCTCTGGTGCCAGCGTCACCATCCGGATCGTGCCGTTGCCGACGGCAAGGACGGCGTTGATCTCGGCGACGTCCGGATTGCGCAGCTGGGCGGGATGGTGTGCTCCGCATCGCACCGGGTTCAGCCACGGCCCTTCCATGTGGATGCCGGCGATGACGCCGGCCCGGGTCGCCTCGGCGAGCGCACCTACCGCCGCCAGCAGGTCCGCGGGCCCCGCACTGATCAGGCTGGCCAACGTCGTCGTGGTGCCATGCCGTCGGTGAAAAGCGGCGGCAGCGGCGATCTCATCACCGCGCCCGTCGGTGTACCAGCCGCCGCCCCCGCCGTGCACATGCATATCGACGAACCCCGGCACCACCACCGCGTCGGGGAAATCGACGTCGGGCGGCCGCGGCGGTGTACCCGAGCCGCAATCACTGATTCGACGGCCAGCGATCGCCAACCACCCAGGCCGGCAGACCTTGCCATCGAGAACCATTGTGCCAGCAGAGATTAGGCTCACAGCGTCGTGTCCGGCCCGCGCGGCCCGTGTTCCCGAGGCGACCGCCCGATTTGTCATGCTCCAAAGTCTGTCATCCGCCCGATGGTGCGGCGGTCGCCGATCGCTGCGTCCTACCCGTCGCCGGGTCTCGCCGGTTCGGGGTCGACGTGCTGGTCAGCGTCACGCGGCTCGCCGAACGCCCTGCGTCGTCGGCTGCGGGCGGCGGTTCAGCGACCGCGCAACCATGATCAGCCCGAACACGACAAGCGTGCCGATAATGGCCACGCCCACCCGCACCGGCAGCGCATCGGCGGCCGGCGTGATGTCCGGAGCGCGGGCCGCAGCGCCGTCGTCGGCGCCGGTGGCGGGTTTAGCGGCCACCAGCGCTGGATCGGGTTCGATGAGCGTCCCAACCCGGGTGCCCGGCGCGGTAGCGAACCCGTAGTCGAGCAGATGCGCTGCCTGCTGCCACGGCGGAATCGGCTCCCGGGTGCCGTGCAGCAGGACCACCATCAGCCGGCGCCCGTCCCGGTTGGCCGCGCCGACGAACGTCTGCCCGGCGTCGTCGGTGTAGCCGGTCTTGCCGCCCAGCGCGCCCGGATAGTTGTAGAGCAGCTGGTTGTCGTTCTCCAGCTGGTAGCCGGGACGATCGCCGTGGCCCGGGAAATCGAAGGTCCGCGTTGCCACAATGTCAGCGAATGTGGGGTTCTGCCAGGCGTAGCGGTAGAACAACCCGATGTCGTAGGCCGAGGTGCTCATGCCCGGTCCGTCCAGACCGGACGGGGTGGCGACGCGGGTGTCGCGCCCACCGAGCTTGCCGGCCAGAACGTTGATCTTTTCCAGCGCGACCTGCATACCGCCGAGCTGCATCGCCAGTGCGTGCGCCGCATCGTTGCCGGAATGCATCAGCAGCCCGTGCAGCAACTGGTTGACGGTGTAGGTCCCGCCGGCTGTGACGCCGACCTTGGTGCCCTCCACGGCGGCGTCTTCGGCGGTACCCTCGACGGTCTTGTTGAGACTGAGCTCGTTGATCGACGCCATGGCCACCAGCACCTTGATGACGCTGGCCGGGCGGTGCCGGCCGTGCGGGTCCTTGGCTGCGATGACCGCGCCGCTGTCAAGGTCGGCAACCAGCCAGGCCTCGGCGGAGATGTCGTTTGGCACCGGCGGGGTGTTGGGTGCGGCGACGACGCCACAGCCACCCAGCGCATTGCCGCCCACCGGGGTGGCGGGCACCGGCAGGGGAGCCGGCGGGTCTTTGGCCGTGGGAATCTCCGAGGAGTCGACCGCGGGCGGGGTGGACACCCGATACGGGCAGGTGTCTTGTCCGGCGGGCTCGGCGGTCGCGACCGGCACACTGGGCACCGCAGCCAGGAAAAGCACCGTAGCCAGGCATGTCGCGGATCGTTGGAGGGCCATCGTCACAGCAGAGTAGGCGATCAGCGAGCGAATTCTGCGGAGCCGCGCTGCGACCGGTGTCGCGGGGGGCAGGCCCGACCCCGGCGGACGAGTTAGGAGTCGAAGACGTCGTCGCCGATGCCGGTCAACACCGCGCGCAGGACCGACTCGATCTCGGCGAATTCGGCCGGGCCGCTGATCAGCGGCGGCGCCACCTGGATGGCCGGGTCGCCGCGCTCGTCGATGCGGCAGTACAGCCCGGCCTCGTACAGCGCCGACGACACCCGGGGCAGCAGCCGGCGGCGTTGCTCGGCGGTGAAGGTCGCACGGGCCACCCGGTCTTTGACCAGCTCGACGGCGTAGAAGTAGCCTTCGCCGCGGACGTCGCCGACCACGGGCAGGTCGTAGAGCTTCTCCAACGTGGCGCGAAACGCGGGTGCGTTCTGCTTGACGCGCTCGTTGAGGCGCTCGCGCTCGAAGATGTCGAGGTTGGCCAGCGCCACCGCGGCCGACACCGGATGTCCGCCGAACGTGTAGCCGTGCGGGAACATCGTGGCGCCGTCGTTGAACGGTTCGAAGAGCCGGTCGCTGGCGATCATCGCGCCGATCGGCGAGTACCCCGACGTCAGGCCCTTGGCGCAGGTGATCATGTCGGGCACGTAGCCGAAGTCGTCACAGGCGAACATCGACCCGATCCGCCCGTAGGCGCAGATCACCTCGTCGGAGACCAGCAGCACGTCATACTCGTCGCAGATCTCGCGGACCCGTTCGAAGTAGCCCGGCGGCGGCGGGATGCAGCCGCCGGCGTTTTGCACCGGCTCTAGGAACACCGCGGCGACGGTGTCGGGGCCTTCGAACTCGATGGCTTCGGCGATGCGGTCGGCGGCCCATCGCCCGAACGCCTTGACATCGGTGCGCAGCGGTTCGGGCGCGCGGTAGAAGTTGGTGTTGGGCACCTTCACCGCGCCCGGGGTCAGCGGCTCGAAAGGCGCCTGATACTTCGGCACACCGGTGAGCGCCAGTGCGCCCTGCGGGGTGCCGTGATAAGCGATCGCACGCGAAATCGCTTTGTATTTACCAGGTTTGCCGATGAGCCTGAAGTACTGCTTGGCCAGCTTCCACGCGGTTTCGACGGCCTCGCCGCCGCCGCTGGTGAAAAACACTCGGTTGAGATCGCCGGGCGCGTAGCCTGCCAGACGCTCGGCGAGCTCGATCGCCGGTGGGGTGGCATACGACCACAGCGGGAAGTACGCCAGCGTGCGGGCCTGCGCCGCGGCGGCCTCGGCGAGCTCTTCGCGGCCGTGCCCGGCCTGCACCACGAACAGCGCCGACAGCGCATCCAGGTAGCTACGGCCGCGGTCGTCGAAGATTCGGACGCCGTCGCCCCGGGTGATCACCGGCGCGGTGATGCCCGCGCCGTGGCGGGCGAAATGGAGCCAGAGGTTATCGAGCATCGTGTCCGCGAACGTTACGCTCGGACGATGACCTCGGCCCAACAGGTCGACGAATTCGAGGCCCTGCGCCCGCATCTGCTGGCCGTCGCCTACCGGCTGACCGGCACATTCGCTGACGCCGAGGACGTCGTGCAGGAGGCCTGGCTGCGCTGGCAGTCAGCGCAGCACGACGAGGTTCGCGATGCGCAGGCCTGGTTGACCACCGTGGTGAGCCGGCTGGCCCTCGACCGGCTGCGCTCGGCGGTGCATCGCCGGGAAACCTATGTGGGCCAATGGCTTCCGGAACCGATTGTGACCGGTTTCGACGATGCCGACCCCCTGGCGGCGGTGGTGGCCAACGAGGACGCCCGGTATGCAGCGATGGTGGTGCTGGAGCGGCTGAGCCCCGATCAGCGGGTCGCGTTCGTGCTGCACGACGGGTTCGGGGTGCCGTTTTCCGACGTGGCCGACGTGCTGGGCACCACCGAGGCCGCCGCCCGGCAGCTGGCATCGCGGGCCCGGCGGGCGGTCGCCGCTGATCCGCCGCCGCAACCGGACCCGGCACACGACGAGGTGGTCGGCCGGCTGATGGCCGCTATGGCCGCCGGTGACCTGGAGTCGGTGGTGACGCTGCTGCACCCCGACGTCACCTTCACCGGCGATTCGAACGGCAAGGCGCCGACCGCTGTTCAGGTGATTCGCGGGGCGGACAAAGTAGCGCGGTTTATCTTCGGGCTGGCGCGACGCTACGGGCCGGCGTTTTTCACGGCGAATCAGCCCGTCCGCGTCAACGGCGAGTTCGGCGTCTTCACCGCGGGCAGTGCCGGCGGCGAAGGGTATCGGGAGATGCTGCCGCGGATCCTGGCCATCACTGTGCGCGACGGAAAGGTTTGCGCTTTCTGGGATATCGCGAACCCGGACAAGTTCAGCGGTTCTCCGCTGCGGCCTCGGTGAGTGCGCCTCGAGTCCGTAGCAACCGTGGTCGTCACTCGCACTTTTTCACGGCAGCTACCGGCTCGCGGACGGATCCGCCCACGGAACCCGGCACGCGTCACCGGAACTAAAGCCCTGCTCGGTGATGCCCAGCGCCGAATACATGCGTGCCCGCATGTTCTCCGTGGCGATCTGATACGTCAGCTCGATCACACCGGCATCACCGAAGCGGGCCTTGAGATCGGCCACCTGTTCGTCGGTGATGGTGTGTGGGTCGGTGGTCATCGCGTCGGCGTAGGCGATCGCGGCCCGCTCGTCGTCGGTGTAACGCGGTGAGGTCGCGTAATTGCCGATGTCGTTCAGCCGCTCGATGTCCAGACCGTCGAGGCGCTGCAGCATCGACCCGAAGTCCACACACCACGAGCAGCCGACGGTGCGCGCAGTCCAATACACGGCCAGCTCGCGAACGTTTGCGGGCAGTTTGCGCGATGCGCGCTCCAGCGCCGTCTCGTGAATTGCGTTGGCGAACAACAGGCCAGGGTGATGCGCGGCGACGGTGAACGGTTCGGGGACTTCGCCGAACCGCCGTTTGGCGTAACGGTAGGCGGCACGGACCCACAGCGGGGCCTTCTTCGGGGGCACAGGGTCGATTCGTGGTTTCTGTCTCATACCCGTGAGACGACACAGCCCGCCAGAGTGTGACGAGCGTGAAGCTAGCTGTTCGTGAGCGTCGCGACCACCTGCGCGAACATGGTGTTCTTGATCGCCCCGAGAGTACCCCGGTCTTTGCCGTCGAGCGGCTTCAGCATGCCGACG
Source organism: Mycobacterium heckeshornense (assembly GCF_016592155.1). Classification (NCBI taxonomy): domain Bacteria; kingdom Bacillati; phylum Actinomycetota; class Actinomycetes; order Mycobacteriales; family Mycobacteriaceae; genus Mycobacterium; species Mycobacterium heckeshornense. Next base: position 3,920,160 of record NZ_AP024237.1, on the reverse strand, counting down.
GCGGCGGCCGCGACGGCGCCCTCGGGCGCGGTGGCGTCGACGATGCCGATCGCCTCAGCGTCCCTCCCGCCGAACCGTCGCCCCGTCGTCATCGAGGCCACCGCAGCCTGCGGTGTGAGCTTGGCCTGAATCAGGGCCGCCATCCCGGGTGTGAAGGGGATACGGATGTCGACTTCGGGGAAGCAGAAGAAGCCGCGGTCGGCGCGCATCACCCGGAAGTCATGCGCGAGTGCCAGCATCGCGCCCGCGCCGAATGCATGGCCAGGCAATGCCGCCGCGGTCGGCACGGGCAGGGCCAGCATCCGGGCGAGCAGCACCTGGACGCGATTGACATACCACGGGGTCTGATCACCATGCGCCATCAACCAGTCCAGGTCCAGACCGTTGGTGTAAAACTTGCCTGCGGCCGTCGTGACGAGGCCTTGAGCGCTGCCGCCGACCACTTCGTCGAGGTGGGCGTCGAACTCATCGAGAAAATCAGGTGAGAAGCGGTTTTCGTCGTCGCCGAGGTCCAGCACCGCGATCTTCCCATCGTAGCCGAGGTTCATCGTCGTCTCCTTTGCTGCTTGACGGGAGGGGGTCCGACGTCGAGCACCGCCCGCACGGCGGCGCGCAGGTGATCGAGGGCGGTCGGGTCGTGAATCCTGTTGCGCTGTAACACGATGCTCGTCGGAAGATCGACGATGCAGGTGGTGATCACGTCTACCGCGGCGGCGTCCTTGCGGCCCCACATCATGGTCGCGAGGTGGACCATCAGCTCGACGAGCTGGGCCTGAGTTGCCGCCAGTTCGTCCGCCAGTTCGCGGCGAATCTCCTTGTCGCTCAGCTTCTCTCGGCGTATGGCCAGCAGCACCGAGGACGACTGCGGGTGCTGCTGGGCGAAAACGGCCGGTGCCGCCGCGGCGGCGACCACGGCCTCACGCGGGGCGAGTGACCCGTCGACGAGCGCCCGTTGGGTCGCGAGAAACCGGCGCGCCGCCCGCAGCCATGTGCGCGCCAGCAGCTCGGCCCGGGACCCGAAGGTGTGGTAGATCGCACCGTTGGATACCCCGGCCGCCGCGGCAACCGCTCGGATTGTCATCGCCGACGGCCCGGCCTCGGCGGCCAGCGATTCGGCGGCATCGAGGACCCGGTCGATGTCGTAGACCCGGGGACGTGGCACGCACCCGACTATAACAGAGCAAGCGCTCTGTTATAGTCGGGTGGCACGAGCTGCGCACCTGCGGTGGGCGAGGCTATCCAGTGTCGCGCGCCCCGCCGGGGCACAGCACGTCACGGCGTGCACTCCGGTGCGCGGCGCATCTTTGCAATCAGCCGATCAGCCGCCAGCCGGCAGCCCCAACACGTGCCGGGCGACATAATTGAGTGCGAATTCGTTGCTGACCGGACCGGACCGAGCGAGCCGGGCATCGAGGTAGCAGTCGAGCCAGCCCTCGCGTTCATCCCAGGCATCGACGCCCATGACCTGCATGGCGTGATCGGCAGTCGCGAAGGCCAAATCGGCCGTAAGTAACTTGGCCATGTTGGCATCGGCGGTGACGTCGGCGCCCGCGTCGAAGAGCGCCGCGGTGCGATAGACAAAGAGCCGATTGGCCTGTAGGCGCGCGTGCTGGGCGGCCAGCGGATGGGCGATTGCCTGGTTGGCGCCGATCGGCATCGCGCCGGATATGACGCGGTCCTTGGCGCGCTGGACCGAACGGGTGATGGCGTAGGCGGCGGTCCCCAGGCACAGCGCGGCCGTCAGCACCCGCTCGACGTGGGTAAATGGCCACATCACCAGCAGGCCCTCACCCTCGGCGCCGACTATGTCCTGCTGTGGTACGCGCACGTCGTCGAGTTGGAGTTGGTACTGTTTGACGCCTCTGCAGTCGCCGGGCTCAGCGGGTGCCCCACGCCACGGCGCGCGCGAAAACGCAAGCAGCCGATCGAAGGACGTGTGCGTCTGCAGCTGCTCGCCGATGACGGCAGCGTCGTCGCGGAAGGTGAAGGTGTCGCCGAACTGCGCTCAGTTGGCGCGAACGGGCGACGCCCGTCCCGTGCGTGATACTGCGTCTGCTCGCCCGAATTAGCGCGCGACCGTCAGGACGCTTGACCTCCCGGGTCACCGTGGTCACCTCGATGTCGCGCCGGCATCGCCACACGCTGTACCGCCGCGCAGCCGCCGACGCCCCGGACCGCGGCCAGTAGGGTGGCTTCGACGCTGACCGACGAGAAAACAGGACTGTCTCATGCGTATAGAACATGGCAGGCATCGCTGTGATTACCGCCGCGATTGACTGGAATATGTTGCGGGACAACGCTACCCAAGTAGCGTATCGAGCGTATGCGCCCTATTCGCGGTTGCGGGTGGGCGCGGCGGCGCTGGTCGACGACGGCCGGGTGGTCACCGGATGCAATGTGGAGAATGTCTCATATGGCCTAGGCCTGTGCGCCGAGTGCGGAGTAATCAGCGCGCTGCATTCGACCGGGGGCGGCAGGCTGCTCGCGCTGGCGTGCATCGACGCGAGCGGGCGGTTGTTGATGCCCTGCGGGCGGTGCCGGCAACTGTTGCTGGAACACGGCGGACCCGGCCTGCTCATTGACCACCTCGCCGGACCGCGCCGCCTTGGCGAGCTGTTGCCCGACGCGTTCGGCCCCGACGACCTGCCGTGACATTCGACGCGCCGACGCTGATCAAGACCAAGCGCGACGGCGGCCGGCTCTCCGATGCCGCCATCGACTGGGTCATCGACGCCTATACCCGCGGCCGCGTCGCCGAGGAACAGATGGCCGCACTGTTGATGGCGATCTACCTGCGCGGCATGGACCGCTCCGAGACCGCGCGGTGGACCGCCGCGATGCTGGCTTCCGGTGAGCGGCTGGACTTCAGCGATCTGAGCACGCCGACGGTGGACAAGCACTCCACCGGAGGGGTGGGGGACAAGATCACGCTGCCGCTCGTGGGCGTCGTCGCCGCCTGCGGCGCCGCGGTGCCCCAGGCATCCGGGCGCGGGCTGGGCCACACCGGCGGCACCCTGGACAAGCTCGAATCGATCGCCGGGTTCGTCGCGGACCTGCCGGTCCCCAAGGTGCGCGAACAACTGCGCGACGTCGGGGCGGCGATTTTCGCGGCCGGTTGGTTGGCGCCCGCCGACGCCAAGCTGTATGCGTTGCGTGACATCACCGGCACCGTCGAGTCGCTGCCGCTGATCGCCAGCTCGGTGATGAGCAAGAAGCTGGCCGAGGGCGCCGGCGCGCTGGTGCTCGACGTCAAAACGGGTTCCGGGTCGCTGCTGAGGTCCGAGCCGCTGTGCCGGGAGCTGGCGCAGACCATGGTGCAGCTGGGTACCGCGCACGGTGTGCCTACCCGCGCGCTGCTGACCGATATGAACCGTCCGCTGGGCACTGCCGTCGGCAACGCGCTCGAGGTTGCCGAAGCCCTGGAAGTGCTGGCCGGCGGTGGACCGCCCGACGTGGTGGAGCTGACGGTGGCGCTGGCCACCGAGATGCTGCAACTCGCCGGCGTCGACGGCGGCGATCCCGCGCAGACCCTGCGTGACGGCACCGCGATGGACCGCTTCCGCGCGCTGGTCGCCGCCCAGGGTGGAGACTTGTCGGCGCCGTTGCCGGTGGGCGCGTGTTCGGAGACCGTGACCGCAGGCCGGGGCGGCACAATGGGCGACATCGACGCGATGGCGATAGGGATGACGGTGTGGCGGCTCGGCGCGGGCAGAACCCGACCCGGCGAACGGGTGCAGCCCGGTGCCGGCATCCGAATCCATCGCCGCCCCGGCGAACCGGTCGTGGCCGGCGAGCCGCTGTTCACGCTGTACACCGACACCCCGGAACGGTTCGGCGCCGCGATGGCCGAGCTCGACGGCGGCTGGAGCATCGGCGACCGCCCACCGGCCCAGCGCCCACTGATCATCGATCGGATCACCTGATGACGGCACCGCTGACCCTGGACATGATCGGCAAAGCACCCAAGGCGCTGCTGCATGACCACCTCGACGGCGGGCTGCGCCCCGCCACCGTGCTCGACATCGCGGGCCAGATCGGCTACGAGGACCTGCCCGCCACCGACGTCGACGAGCTGGCCCGCTGGTTTCACACCCGCTCTTACAGCGGGTCGCTGGAACGCTACCTCGAGCCGTTTGCGCACACCGTTGCGGTCATGCAGACGCCCGAGGCCCTGCACCGGGTCGCCTATGAATGCGTGGAGGACTTAGCCGCCGACAACGTGGTGTACGCCGAGGTGCGTTTCGCCCCCGAACTGCACATCAACCGGGGGCTCTCGTTCGACGACGTCGTCGACGCCGTCCTGGCAGGTTTCGCCGACGGAGAGAAAGCCGCCGCGGCCGCGGGCCGCGCGATCACGGTGCGCTGTCTGGTCACCGCGATGCGCCATGCCGCGCTGTCCCGCGAGATCGCCGAGCTGGCGATCAGATTTCGGGATAAAGGTGTGGTCGGATTCGACATTGCCGGCGCCGAGGCCGGTTACCCACCATCCCGGCACCTGGATGCCTTCGAGTACATGCGAGATCATAACGCCCGCTTCACAATCCATGCTGGAGAAGCGTTCGGGCTGCCGTCCATTCATGAAGCGATCGCATTCTGCGGCGCCGACCGGTTAGGTCACGGGGTGCGGATTGTCGATGACATCCACGTCAACGACGATGGCACGGTGCAGCTGGGCCGACTGGCGGCCATCCTGCGGGACAAGCGAATTCCGCTGGAGCTGTGCCCAAGCTCCAATGTGCATTCCGGTGTTGTCGACAGCATCGCCGAGCACCCGTTCGACCTGCTGGCCCGGGCGCGATTCCGGGTCACCATCAACACTGACAACCGGTTGATGAGCGACACCTCGATGACCCGCGAAATGCACAGGCTAGTAGAAGCATTCGGTTACGGCTGGAGCGACTTGGAGCGGTTCACCATCAATGCGGTGAAGTCAGCGTTCATCGGCTTCGACGAGCGTCTGGCGATCATCGACGAGGTGATCAAGCCCCGCTTCGCGGTGTTGATCGGGTAGGCCGTGGCCGATACGGAGCCGGTATTCGACTTCGCCGACGTGGTGGTGGAACGGGCCGGACTGCGCGCGCTCGACGGATTCAGCGCGGCCATCCCGAAGCGGGGCGTAACGGTGGTGTTTGGCCCGTCGGGATCGGGCAAGTCGACGTTGCTGCGATTGTGCAATCGGCTGGAAGTACCAACCAGCGGCCGAGTATTGTTCTGCGGCAAGGATATTGCCGCACTCGACCCGTTATGGTTGCGTCGCCGGGTGGGCATGTGCTTTCAGCGCCCGACGCCCTTCCCCGGCACCGTGGCCGAGAATTTGCGGGCGGCCGACCCCGCCGCGTCCGATGCGCGGATGTCCGAAACACTGGCGCGGGTGGCGTTGACCGGCTCATGGCTGGACCGTGATGCGACCGCCCTGTCGGGCGGTGAGGCGCAGCGGATGTGCCTGGCCCGCACGCTCATGGCGCAACCTGAGGTGCTGCTTCTCGACGAGCCCACCTCCGCGGTCGACGCCGCGGCGGCACGGGTGATCGAACACGCTGTACGCGACCTGGCGGACGGTCAAGGAACTCCGGCCGTGTGGGTCACCCACGACGCGGCGCAGGTCGAGCGCATCGCCGATTGGGTCGTATACCTCGACAACGGCCGCTGCACAGGGTTTGAACCGGCTGCATCGAAGCCGGGAAACGAGGAGGTGACGCCGTGAACGGCGAGGTCGGATGGGCGGGGCTGGCAACGTCGTTGGCGTTGGTTGGCTTCGCCGCGGCGATTTCGTTGTGGCAGCGGCTGGGTCTCGAACGCCAAGTGGTGTGGTCGGCCATCCGTGCGCTGGTCCAATTGCTGCTGGTTGGCAGCGCGTTGGCGTTGCTTTTCGAGCCCGGTCGCTCGCTGTGGTGGTCGTGGGCGTGGACCGCGGGCATGGTCGGCTACGCCGGTGACGTCGCGCGCCGGCGGGCCCCGGAGGTCCCCCGGCTGGCGCCGCTGGCCATCGCCGCGTTCGCTACCGCGGCGGTGGTGACGCTAGGCGTGATATTCGGGTTGCGGGTGTTTCCGTTGCAGCCGCGGACCCTGGTGCCGATCGCGGGGATGATGATCGGCAACTCGATGACCGCCACGGTGCTGGTGGCCCGCCGGCTGGTCGACGAGCTGCGCGACAAACGCGATGAGGTCGAAGCGCGGTTAGCCCTCGCGCAGCCCTACCGTCAGGCGGCCGCCCCCTACCTGCGGACAGCGTTGCGGGCGGCCGTTTCTCCGCAGATCGAAACCACCAAGGCCACCGGTCTGGTGTTCTTGCCTGGGGCGATGACCGGGCTCATCCTCGCCGGTGTCTCGCCGGTGCAGGCTGTGCTCGTGCAGGCCGTGGTGATGTTCTTGATCTTGGGATCGGTCGCGGCCACCACCGTGGTGGTCGCCCTTGGCCTGGTCCGCCGGGTGTTCACCCGCGACCACCGGCTGTTGCCGCTGTAACGCCGAGCAGACGCAAAATCGCACGATTTCGTGCCGAAATGTGCGATTTTGCGTCTGCTCGCCAGTCCTATTCGCGCCTTAGCCGTGACTCCACGAACCGTTCCAGCTGCTCCCACTCGCGCACCGCCCGGGCATACGGCCCGGCGGGCTTGCCGACCGGGTCGGGTTCGAGCACGTAGGCGACCAGCTTGCCCAGCGGCCGATCGGTCGCGAGCGCTTTTTCCACGGTGCTGTCCTCGGCGTATTCGCCAACATCGCGAAGCAACTCGACGGCCAGTTCCAACTGCTCACGGTCCACCGCATCGGGTCCGTCCGCCAAATCGTCGGCCAGGCCGGTCAGCACATAGACGTTGTCGTCGGTGATGTCGACCTCCAGCGAGCCATCGGTCGCCGCCGTGCGGATGTCGTCGTAGGTGCTCAGGTCGGACAGGTCGTGGTCGTGCTCGTCGGCCAGATACCGGGCCAGAGCGCGTTCCGAGCTGAAGACGCTGATGCGGCCGTTGCGACCCAGGAAAATCGGACGGTCGTCGAAATAGCAGCGCAGCGTATAGAACGTGCCCGCGTCGGTCATGATCCGGATCGGGTCGATGCCCACCTTCAACCAGAAGTCCTCGTCGCTGCCCAGCACCACGGTGTCATCGGCCGCAATTGACTCGTCGGGCTCCTCGCCCTCATCACCGATATCGATGTCAAGTGCCGACTCGTCATCCTTGCGAGGTTCAGCCAACTCGGCGGCGGCCCGAGCCGACGCGGCCTCATCGACATCCGGGGTAGTGACAATGCCATCGACCGCGGCCAAAACATCGTCCCAGCCTCGCGCGATGATCTCCGCGATGGAATTCCAGCGCTTGCGCCCGGCTTTGCCGGTGAAATGGTCGATGCCGCCGGCCACCGTGCCCAGCATCGGATTCCCGTTGAAGAACTTGCTGACGGTCGGCAGTTCGCAGACCGACCCGATCGCCGATACGATCGCCAGGCTGCCCGCCAGCGCGGCGACCGACTCTTGGGTCGGTTTTTCGGCGACGAGTTCCTCGACGCCGACCAGGTCGAACTGTTTGTCGTCGGCCGGGTCGAGTTTGTGCGCATTCGCCTGAGTCAAATCCTTCCACGCAGGGTGGTCGACTAGATCGTTGTCGGTGTCGGTGCGCACGAAGGCGACCAGGTCAGCGACGGTTTCGAAGCCGTAGAGATCCTCGCCCTTGCCGAGAAACGCCTCCCACTCGTCGCCGGCGTCGCGCCAGCGCGGCGCCCACAGCGTGTAGCGGTCGCCGGCGGTGAGGCTCAGTCGGATCGGAACCAGCTCAGCAGCCATGCGGCACAGGATATCGACGCAGGCGCACAGTGCCCGACCGAGGGCTAACCGGGGGCGTTAGCTGCCCCAGATGTCGGTAATCGCAGGAGCGTTGGCCGCGTAGCCGGTTTTGGGCAGCCCGTACATCTGCTCCAGCGTCGACAACACGTTGTAGTGGCTGATCGGCTCGGGGTATGCCCCGGGTTTGACGTCGGCTCCGTAGATGATCGTGGGGATCTGGTTGCGCGCGGTGTTGTCGTCTTCATCCCAGGTCAAAATGAGCAGACTGTTGTTGGTCTTTGCCCAGGAGGCGTACGGAGACAACTTCCGGTACAGCCAAGTGTCGCCTTGAGCAATCGAGCCGTCGTGCATGTCGTTGTCAAGGTTGGGAATAACGAACGAAACCGTGGGCAGACTAGCGTAATTCGATGGCGCAGGAAACGCCGAAAACGGCAGCGAGTAGTTCCTCGGGATGTTGCTGAAATCCGCCCAGGGCACGTGCTTGCGGGCGTATTTGCCCGCGCTGCAGACTGGCGAGCCCACAGCCGGCAGGTCTTCGGCGAAACCGGCGAATGTGTATCCGGCGGCGAGTAATTCAGAAGCGAGATTCGGGGCGGCACCAGCGTTGACGGGACAGCTGTTGTCCTTCAATCCGAACATGTTGCCGGCGAACAGCGCCAGGTAGTTGGGCTCGCTGGGGTGTGTTTCGGCGAAGGATTGCGTCATCATTGCGCCATTGGCGGCAAGGGAATTGATGTAGGGTGCCGACTTGTTGCCGATGATATTGGCCTGCGAACGGTTTTCCTCCACCACAATGACCACGTGCGCGGGAGTGGGAAGTGCGGCGGCCGCGAAGTGCACACGGTGGGGCATGTCGCCGAAATGTCCGGAGGCAGAAGAGGTCATTACCGCCCACACCGCCAGGACCGTGATGAGCCCGACGATTCGCAATCCACCATTGTCTCGCCGTCTCAGGCGCCGCATGCCGGGAGTATAGGGTCGGCCTTACCCGTCAACCGTTATGGCCGCACGCGTGTCCAGCGATAAGGTCGATCCTTGTGGAGCTGCACGTCGTCGACCATCCGCTGGCCGCGGCCCGGCTCACCGCACTGCGCGACGAGCGCACCGACAACGCCGCGTTCCGTGCGGCGTTGCGCGATTTGACGCTGATGCTGGTCTACGAGGCTACCCGCGACGCACCCACCGAGACGATCCGCGTCCGTACACCGCTGGCCCCAACCGTCGGGATACAGTTGGCCAACCCACCGCTGCTGGTGCCGGTGCTGCGGGCCGGGCTGGGCATGGTCGACCAGGCACATGCGCTGATTCCGGAGGCGCGCGTGGGGTTCGTCGGGGTGGTTCGCGACGAGCAATCCCACCGTCCGGTGCCTTACCTGGAATCGTTGCCCGATGACCTGCGCAGCCAGCCGGTGATCGTGCTCGATCCCATGCTGGCCACCGGTGGGTCGATGACACACACCATCAGGTTGCTGCTGCAGCGTGGGGCAACGGATATCAGCGTGCTATGCGTCGTTGCGGCGCCGGAAGGCCTTGCGGCGCTGGAGAAAGCAGCCCCCAACGTGCGGTTGTACACCGCTGCTATCGACGAGCGACTCAACGAAATCGCCTACATCGTACCGGGTCTCGGCGATGCCGGTGACCGCCAATTCGGGCCACGCTGACCTACCAGTGCCGCACCGCGGCGACGAGGCCGTCACGCAGCGCGGTTGCGCGGTCACGAGCACGTCGAACGTCCTCGCCGGGCGGGCAGCCGGCTTCGAGGTAGAACTTCAGTTTCGGCTCGGTGCCCGACGGTCGCACCACCACTCGGGCCCACATGTCGGCGTCGCTGCCGGAGAACACCAGTGCGTCGGTGCGTGGCTGCAAATCCGTTGTGCGGACCGCAAATCCAGCCAGCCGACCGGGTGGCTCTTGCCGGAGTCGCCGCATGAACGCTGCTGCCTCGCCGGGGCCGGCGACCGGGCGTGACACCGCCGCACCCACGTGGACGCCGTGGCGTCGGGCAAGCTCGTCGAGCGCGTCGAACACCGAGCGGCCCTGCGCTTTGAGCGTCGCCACCACGTCACAGGCCAGCACCGCCGCGCTGATCCCGTCCTTGTCGCGCACCGCGTCGGGGTCCACACAATGGCCGATCGCCTCCTCGTAGGCGTAGACCAGCCGGCAGCCGGGCAGACCGGCGTCGGCGCGCGCCAGCCATTTGAAGCCGGTGAGGGTTTCGACGTGGCGCGCTCCGTGGTGCGCGGCGATGGCCGCCAGCATCCGCGACGACACCACCGTGCTGGCGACCACGGCTGTTTCCACAGATTCAGTATGGGACAAAATGTAATCGCCTAGTAAGCAACCTGTTTCGTCTCCGGTAAGCATCCGCCAGCCGTCTGGTGCGGGTACGCCGACCGCGCACCGATCGGCGTCGGGGTCCAGCGCAATCGCGATATCGGCGTCGACGTTGTCGGCCAGGCGCAGCACGGCGTCGGCGGCGCCCGGCTCCTCGGGATTGGGGAACGCGACGGTGGGGAAGTCGGGGTCAGGCGCGAACTGTTCGCCGACGGTGTGGACTTCGCCGAAGCCGGCGCGGTGCAGCGTCTCTACCGCCAGCGCACCGCCGACCCCGTGTAACGGGGTCAGCGCCACCCGCACCGACCCCGACGAGCGTCGCAAGCCGGCGGTGCGCTCGGTGTAGCGGTCGACTAGCCCGGTGTGGCTGGATTCGACGGGCACTCTGGCGATTTGGTCTGCAAACGGCGCGGCGGCCATCGCGGTTTCGATCGCGCGGTCGGCGGGCGAGACGATCTGGATGCCGCCGTCGAAGTACACCTTGTAGCCGTTGTCGCTCGCCGGATTGTGTGATGCGGTGATCTGGATCCCGGCCGCGGCGCCGGTATGGCGCACTGCGAACGCCAACACCGGTGTCGGTATTGGGCCGGCAAACAGCAAAACGGGAAAACCTTCGGCGGCAAACACTTCCGCGGTTGCAACAGCGAACATGGCCGATCCGTAACGCGCGTCGCGGCCGACGATCACCTTCGAGCCGCGCAGCCCCCGGTCCTTGAGCACTTGCGCCACCGCCCAGGTCGCGCGCACGACCACGGCCAGGTTCATCGCGTCCGGTCCGCCCCGCAGCGGCCCGCGCAGTCCGGCGGTGCCGAATCTGAGCGGCCGGGCGAACCGCGCGGCCAGTTCACCGGGCTCGCAGTCGGCGAGTTCGGCGGCTGTCGCCGGGTCGGGGTCGTGCGCGATCCACTCCTCGGGCGTCACACCCGCCAGCCTTACAGCCGGGCCACCACCCCGGCCAGCAGCGCACCCATTCGGGCCGCTGACGCAGCGCCAGCCTCGACGACCTCGACGTGGCTAAGCGGAGCCCCGGTCATACCTGCAGCCAAGTTCGTCACCAGCGACACCCCCAGCACCTGAGCGCCCGCCGCCCGCGCCGCGATTGTCTCGTGCACCGTCGACATCCCCACCAGGTCGGCACCCAGGGTGCGCAGCATCCGGATTTCGGCGGGCGTTTCGTAGTGCGGTCCCGGCAGGCCGGCGTATACGCCTTCGGTCAGCGTCGGGTCGACCCGGCGGGCCAACTCCCTTAGCCGCGGCGCGTAGGCGTCGACCATGTCGACGAACTGCGGGCCCACCAGCGGAGACCGCGCGGTGAGGTTCAGATGATCGCTGATCAACACCGGCTGGCCGACTTCGAGGTCGTCGCGCAAACCGCCCGCGGCGTTGGTGAGCACGATCGTGTGTGCACCGGCCGCGCATGCGGCTCGCACCGGGTGCACCACGTGCAGCAGGTCATGGCCCTCATAGGGATGGATGCGACCGGCCAGCACCAGCACCCGGTGCTCGCCGATGCGCACGGACAACAGCTGACCGGTGTGCCCGACCGCGGTCGGCGGGCTGAAGCCGGGCACCTTCGCCATGGGTAGCGCCGCGGTCGCCGGACCCAGCGCGGCCACAGCCGGCGCCCACCCAGACCCCAGCACGACCGCCACGTCGTGCGCGGCGACCCCGGTGTGCTCGGCGATGGCCCGCGCCGCCCGCCGAGCCAGTGCCTCGGGGTCCGGCCGACCATCGGTCACAGCGGCCGAGCTTAGACTGCCAACATGCCCACCACCACCGCATTGGATGCCGTCGAAGATGCGGTGCGGCGGTGCAGCACCGAAATCGTCGAGCTTTCCCACGCAATCCACGCCGAGCCGGAGCTGGCATTCGCCGAGCACCGAAGCTGCGCCAAAACCCAGAGATTGGTCGCCGATCGTGGCTTCCGGATCACAACGGGCGTGGCGGGCTTGGACACCGCGTTTCGTGCCGACTTCGGCAGGGGAGCGTTGGTCGTCGGGATCTGCGCGGAATACGACGCATTGCCGCAGATCGGGCACGCCTGCGGTCACAACATCATCGCCGCATCCGCTGTGGGCACCGCGCTGGCGCTGGCCGACGTGGCCGACGACCTGGGCCTGACGGTCGCGCTGCTGGGCACCCCGGCCGAGGAGGCCGGCGGCGGTAAGGCCTTGATGCTGCGCGCGGGCACATTCGACGACGTCGCGGCGGCGGTGATGTTGCATCCGGGACCGACGGACATCGCCGCCACCCGGTCGCTGGCATTGTCGGAGGTCAGCGTGCACTACCGTGGCCGGGAATCGCATGCGGCGGTCGCACCACATCAAGGTGTGAACGCCGCGGACGCGCTGACCGTCGCGCAGGTGGCCATCGGGCTGCTGCGCCAGCAGTTGGCGCCGGGACAGCTGGTGCACGGCATCGTCACCGACGGCGGACAGGCCGTCAACGTCATTCCCGGGCGGGCGGCCCTGCGGTATGCGATGCGGGCACCGGACTCCGAGTCGCTGAGCGAGCTGCAGGGCAGGGTGTTCTCCTGCTTTGCCGCGGGCGCGCTGGCGACCGGATGCGAATACGACATCGACGATTCCGCGCCGGCCTACGCGGAGCTAAAGCCTGATCCATGGCTGGCCGACACATGCCGGCAGGAGATGCGCCGGCTCGGCCGCGAACCTGTCGCGGCCGAGGTGGAGGCGAAGCTGCCGATGGGCAGCACCGACATGGGCAACGTGACCCAGGTGCTGCCCGGCATCCACCCGGTGATTCGGATCGACGCCGGCGGCGCCACCGTGCACCAGCCCGCTTTCGCCGCCGCCGCGGTCAGCCCCAGCGCTGATCGTGCTGTGGTCGAAGGTGCAATTATCCTGGCGCGCACCGTGGTTCGCCTTGCCGAGACCAGCGCAGAGCGGGAACGGGTGCTGGCGGCACGTGATCAGCGGGCGGCGTCATGAGTCTGGTAGACAGCGCCGAGTCCTGGCTGGCCGCCCACCATCACGACCTCATCGAATGGCGGCGTCATATCCACCGCTACCCGGAACTGGGCCGCCAGGAGTATGCGACCACACAATTCGTCGCCGAGCGGTTGGCCGACGCCGGGCTCAACCCCAAGGTGCTGCCCGGGGGGACGGGTTTGACCTGCGACTTCGGTCCCGAGCATGAGCCCAGGATCGCGTTGCGCGCCGATATGGACGCGCTGCCGATGGCCGAGCGCACCGGCGCACCTTATTCGTCGACCATGCCCAACGTCGCGCACGCCTGTGGCCACGACGCCCACACCGCAATCCTGCTCGGCACCGCGCTGGCCCTGGCGTCGGCACCCGAACTGCCGGTCGGCGTGCGCCTGATCTTCCAGCCCGCCGAAGAGCTGATGCCCGGCGGGGCGATCGACGCCATCGCGGCCGGCGTGCTGAGCGGCGTCTCGCGGATTTTCGCACTGCACTGCGATCCTCGACTCGCGGTCGGCAAAGTGGCGGTCAAGCCGGGCCCGATCACGTCGGCCGCCGACTCGATGGAAATCACGCTGTACTCGCCGGGAGGGCACACGTCGCGGCCGCATCTGACCGCCGACCTGGTTTACGGGCTGGGCACGCTGATCACCGGGCTGCCAGGGGTGTTGTCGCGGCGCATCGACCCGCGCAAGAGCACCGTCTTGGTGTGGGGTGCGGTCAACGCCGGGATGGCAGCTAACGCGATCCCGCAGACCGGCGTGCTGGCCGGCACTGTCCGCACGGCGAGCCGGGAAACCTGGCAAAGCCTGGAGGGCCTTATCCGCCAGGCGGTGTCGGCGCTGCTGTCGCCGCTGGGTGTCGACCACACGCTGCAATACCACCGCGGGGTGCCGCCGGTGGTTAACGAGGAGATTTCCACGCGGATCCTCACCCACGCCATCGAAGCCCTCGGCCCCGATGTGCTGGCCGATACCCGCCAGTCCGGCGGTGGCGAAGATTTCTCCTGGTATCTCGAAGAAGTGCCCGGGGCGATGGCGCGACTCGGTGTGTGGTCCGGCCGCGGACGCCAGCTCGATCTGCACCAGCCGACGTTCGATCTCGACGAGCGGGCCCTGCCGATCGGGTTGCGGGTGATGGTCAACATCGTCGAGCAGGCCGCGGCCTTCTAGACCGCGGGCTCCCGCTCGCCGCTCTACGTGCCCGGACCGATGCTGCGCGACGGACGGGTGCGCAAGTCATGCACGTATTCCGGTGGTGCACCGGCGATTTCGGCGGCATCGGCCATCACGCCCAGGTAATGCGCTGACGGCAATCCGCCCTCCCAGGCATCGAGCACATACAGCCATGCCAGGACGGGATCGGTTGTGGTGTCCGAGGATAAACGTTCCACGCGGCAGCGGATCTTCTTGTGGATACCGAGTTCGGAACCTTCCCACCGATCGAGGTTCCGCTCGTCGGCCGGGGTCACGTCGTAGAGGACGACGAACACCTTGGAGTCCGGGTCCTCCACGATTGTGGCCAGCGCCCCTTCCCAGCCGATGTCCTCGCCACCGAACGTCAACCGCCAACCGTGCAGCCAACCGGTGCCGGCCATCGGTGAGTGGGGTGCACGCTTTGCCATCTGCTCAGGGTCCATGTTCGACCCGTAGGCGGCGTAGAGCGGCACGGGGAAAGCTTAAACGGCGACCGCTCGTTCGGCGCCCATCCGACATCGTGGTTAGGTTGGGGCCGTGGCGACCCGCATTGTGATCCTCGGGGGAGGCCCGGCCGGCTACGAGGCGGCACTGGTCGCCGCGACGCGCGACGCCCAGGTCACCGTCGTCGACTCGGACGGCATCGGAGGGGCAGCCGTGCTGGCCGACTGCGTGCCGTCGAAGACGTTCATCGCTTCCACCGGGCTGCGCACCGAACTGCGGCGCGCCCCGCAGCTGGGCTTCGACATCGACATCGAGGACGCCAAGATCTCCCTGCCGGAAATCCACCAGCGGGTCAAGATGCTGGCCGCCGCGCAGTCCGCCGACATCACCCGGCAACTGCTGACCATGGGGGTCGAGGTGATCGCGGGCCGTGGCGAGCTGGTCGACGCCGCTCCCGGCCTGGCGCGTCACCGCATCAAGGTGACCGCCCCCGACGGTACGGCGGGCGAGCTTGACGCTGACGTCGTGCTGATCGCCACCGGCGCCAGCCCGCGCATCATGCCGTCCGCGCGCCCGGACGGCCAGCGGATCCTGACCTGGCGACAGCTCTACGACCTCGACTCACTGCCCGACCACCTGATCGTGGTCGGCTCCGGTGTCACCGGGGCCGAATTCGTCAACGCGTACACCGAGCTGGGGGTCACCGTCACCGTAGTGGCCAGCCGCGACCGCGTGCTGCCCTACGAAGACGCCGACGCCGCTTTGGTATTGGAGGAATCGTTCGCCGAACGCGGCGTCCGACTGGTCAAAAATGCACGCGCCCAATCGGTTACCCGCACCGATGACGGAGTGCTGGTCACCATGACCGACGGCCGCACCGTCGAGGGCAGCCACGCCCTGATGACCATCGGCTCGGCGCCCAACACCAGCGGGCTGGGTCTGGAACGGGTGGGCATCGAGCTCGGACGCGGCAGCTACCTGACCGTCGACCGCGTGTCGCGGACATCGGTTCCCGGAATCTACGCGGCGGGTGACTGCACCGGCCTGCTGCTGCTGGCGTCGGTGGCCGCGATGCAGGGCCGGATCGCGATGTATCACGCGCTCGGCGAGGCCGTCAGCCCGATCCGGCTGCGCACCGTCGCGGCGACGGTGTTTACCCGGCCCGAGATCGCCGCCGTCGGTGTTCCGCAGTCGCTGATCGACGACGGCCGGGTGTCGGCGCGAACGATCATGCTGCCGCTCAACACCAACGCCCGAGCCAAGATGTCCGGGCTGCGGCACGGGTTCGTCAAGGTGTTCTGCCGGCGGTCCACCGGCGTGGTGATCGGCGGGGTGGTGGTGGCACCGATCGCGTCGGAGTTGATCCTGCCGATCGCGGTGGCGGTGACCAACCGCGTTACGGTCGACGAGTTGGCGCAGACGCTGGCGGTTTATCCGTCGCTGTCGGGCTCGATCACCGAGGCCGCCCGACGGCTGATGGCCCACGACGATCTGGAGTAACGCCAGGTAGCCTTGGGAGCCAGCGTCCTACTGACGAGTAACCGAGGAGTCGTGTTCCGTGAGTGCACCGGCAAGCTGGCGCGGCTGGCCGGCTTCGGCCCTGGGCCCACAGCAGCGCGCGTCGGCGTGGGAACGACTTGGTGCCGAACAGTTCGACGTGGTGGTCATCGGTGGGGGTGTGGTCGGCTCCGGTTGCGCGCTGGACGCCGCCACCCGCGGGCTCAGGGTGGCGATGGTCGAGGCGCGTGATTTTGCCTCCGGCACCTCGAGTCGCTCGTCGAAGATGTTTCACGGGGGTCTGCGCTACCTCGAGCAACTCGAGTTCGGTCTGGTGCGCGAGGCGCTCTACGAGCGCGAGCTGTCACTGACCACCTTGGCTCCGCACCTTGTCAAGCCGTTGCCGTTTTTGTATCCGCTGACTAAGCGGTGGTGGGAACGTCCATACGTGGCTTTGGGCATGCTGCTCTACGACCAGCTGGGCGGTGCGAAATCGGTTCCACCGCAAAAGCATTTAACCCGTGCCGGCGCACTGCGGCTATGCCCGGGCCTCAAGCGCACCTCGCTGATCGGGGGTATCCGCTACTACGACACGGTGGTCGACGACGCCCGGCACACCCTCACCGTGGCCCGCACCGCCGCTCATTACGGCGCCGTGGTGCGGTCCTCGACCCAGGTGATCGCCTTGCTGCGCGAGGGTGACCGGGTGACCGGAGTGCGGGTGCGTGACTCCGAAGACGGGGCGGTGACCGACGTCCGCGGCCACGTCGTGGTCAACGCGACGGGGGTTTGGACGGACGAGATCCAGGCACTGTCCAAGCAGCGCGGGCGGTTTCAGATACGCGCCTCCAAAGGCGTGCACATCGTGGTGCCGCGTGACCGGATCGTCAGCGACGTCGCGATCATCCTGCGCACCGAGAAGTCGGTGATGTTCGTTATTCCGTGGGGCAGTCACTGGATTATCGGGACCACCGACACCGAGTGGAACCTCGACCTGGCGCATCCCGCGGCGACCAGAGCCGACATCGACTACATCCTCAGCACCGTCAACACCGTGTTGGCCACCCCGTTGACCCATGACGACATCGACGGCGTCTACGCCGGGTTGCGCCCGCTGCTGGCCGGGGAAAGCGACGAGACGTCCAAGCTGTCACGAGAGCATGCGGTCGCGGTCCCCACGCCAGGTCTGGTCTCCATCGCCGGCGGCAAGTACACCACCTACCGCGTCATGGCGATCGACGCGATAGACACAGCGGCACAATACATTCCGGCCCGGGTGGCGCCGTCGATCACCGAGAAGGTGCGCCTGCTGGGCGCCGACGGTTACTTCGCCTTGATCAACCAGGCCGAACATGTCGCCGACCTGCACGGGCTGCATCCCTATCGGGTGCGGCATCTGCTCGACCGGTACGGGTCGCTGATCAGCGAGGTGCTGGTGCTGGCCGAAGACCGCCGCGAGTTGCTGGACCCGATCACCACCGCGCCGGTCTACCTCAAGGTTGAAGCCGCCTATGCCGCCGCCGCCGAGGGTGCGCTGCACCTGGAGGACATCTTGGCCCGCCGAATGCGGATCTCCATCGAATACCCGCACCGCGGCGTGGACTGTGCCCGCGAGGTGGCCGAGGTCGTTGCGCCGATTCTGGGATGGACCCGACAAGACATCGACCGCGAGGTCGACACCTACAGGGCGCGGGTGGAGGCCGAGATCCTATCGCAGGCCCAGCCCGACGACGTGTCGGCGGACGCCTTGCGCGCCAGTGCTCCTGAGGCGCGGGCCGAGATCCTGGAACCGGTGCCGCTGAATTGACTTCGCGTGCACCGCTTCCTATTCGAAACGGTCTGGGCCCGGCACGGGTGCGGCTGCGCGGCGGGCCGGTGCTGGCCGAGCTGGCAGCTCGGTTCGGCCCGCGGGTCCGCGAGGTCCTCCATGCCGACGGCACACCCGTGGATGAGACGACGCTACTGCCGGCCGGTGCCTATGTATACCTGTATCGTGACCTGCCCGACGAGGTGCCCGTGCCGTTCGAAATCCCGGTGCTCTACCGCGACGACGACATCGTGGTGGTCGACAAGCCGCATTTTTTGGCCACCATGCCGCGTGGGCGGCACGTCGCCCAGACCGCGCTGGTGCGGCTGAGATGCGAACTCGGGTTGCCCGAGCTGAGTCCGGCTCACCGGCTGGACCGGTTGACCGCCGGAGTGCTGTTGTTCACCACACGTCGCGAGCTGCGCGGCGCATACCAGACGCTGTTCGCGCGTGGGCAGGTGCACAAGACCTATCTCGCGCGGGCCGCGGTCAAACCTGATCTGGTTCTGCCGCAGGTGGTGTGCAGCCGAATCATCAAGCGCCGCGGTCGTTTACAAGCTGTTGAGGAGCCGGGTGAGCCCAACGCCGAGACCCTGGTAGAGCTGGCTTCCGCTGACGGCTTGTATCGGTTGACGCCGCGAACCGGGCGCACCCACCAGCTGCGGGTGCACATGGCATCCCTCGGCTTGCCGATCCTTGGAGACCCGTTGTATCCCAACGTTATCGACGTGCCAATTGATGACTTCTCCGCGCCGCTGCAGTTGTTGGCGCAACGCATCGAATTCGAGGATCCGCTTAGCGGGGCTCGACGTGAATTCGCCAGCCGAAGGCAGCTGTCCCGTCACGCGGCCGCGTCCTGGTTTTCGGCGTCAACACCGCTCGACACCCGGACGGATTAGCGGCAGATCGCGCCCGCCAGCCAAACGCGTGGATCGCGACGGTCCCGGTGCCCGCGAGAACACCGCATCCCGGGGCGAGTTCCCGGGCCGGGTGATTACCGTGATCGCTTGACGTACGCGATCCTTGAAACGCCCGACGGTCGTCAGGCCCGGTAGTCGCATGTCGGCGAGGCTTCGTAGTGCTGCCATGTTATCTGCCCTCCGGTGATACCAGGCTTTTTCATTAAACGACGTCGACCCCGCCGATGGCGCGACTCCTCGGCCAGATGTGAGGAGGCCGCTGCCAGGCACGAAATGCGATCCAGGTCACTGGACTGCCGGTTCGTCAGCCCGGGTGCTTGGTGATGTCGGCAAGATACGTCCGCAGCTGCGGCCAGTTTTCACCGACAATTGAACGCCAGCGGCGTTCCACTTCGGTCAATGTTGCTCTGGTCAGCTCGGCCACCGCCATGCCCGCTGGAGTCAGGCGAATCCGCTTGGCGCGACGGTCATCTGGATCTCGAACGCGGGTCACCAGACCGTCGCGCTGCAGTCGGTCGAGGACGAAGTTCAGCGCTTGCTTGGAGATGTTGAGCCGGGCTGCGAGCGCGGTCGGTCGCGCGCTCCCCTGGGCGAGCAATATCAGCAGCGAGGCATCCAGCGGCTGGGCGGCGACTGACTCGCGGGCGTATGTGGCGGCCAGCTCTCGGACGAGCCGATGGCTCAAACGTGCGACGAGTGCGGTCAGCGGTAGGCCGTAGACATCCACTTCCGCACCGACCGGGGGGACCATCGAATCACGTCGCGGGCGGTGACCGCCGCCTGCCCGGGAACTCGGTCTCGACACCCCGACAATAGTAAAGTAACTTGACGAATGTGCGGCGACTTCTAAGAGTGACGGTGGTGGCGGTGGTCGGGCTTGTCGGATGTGCGCCGCCGCTCGCATGTGCGGCCCCAGATGACCGGCAGGCGACGTTCGACTTCGGTGGGCGGCCTCGGACTTATACGGTGCATGTACCACCGGGCCACCCGACGGGCCTGGTGCTGAATCTGCACGGCGGGGGCAGCACGGGAGTAGGACAGGAAAGGCTGACCCACTTCGATGCCGTCGCCGACGCGAACGGGTGGGTCGTCGCCTATCCCGATGGCGTCGACGAGAACTGGGCGGACGGGCGCGGGGCGTCCGAGCCCGATCGTCTCGGCATCGACGACGTCGGCTTCTTGACGGCTCTTGCGGACAAGCTGAGAAGCCAGTACGGCATCGATGCGACGCATGTCTTCGCGACCGGCATGTCGAATGGTGGGTTCATGGCCAATCGGTTGGCGTGCGACCGCGCGGACGTGTTCGCCGCAATTGCCCCGGTCTCCGGCACGCTCGGGACCAGCGTCCCGTGCACCCCGTCGCAACCGGTGGCGGTCCTGGAGGTCCACGGAACCGCGGATCCGATCGTCCCGTTCGGCGGCGGGACCATGCGGGGCCGCGGCGGCGTCAGCGACATCGTGTCGGCACCGGCGATGGTCGACCGATGGCGCGCGGCCGACGGGTGTGCGGGCTCCCCGTCACCGGAAACCATCCCCGGCAACGGCGACGGGACAGTCGTGCACAGGTTCACCTCCGCGCCGTGCGCCGCCGGAACTGCCGTGGTTTTCTATCAGGTCGACAACGGTGGGCACACCTGGCCCGGCGGGCCGCAATATCTGCCCAAGGCGATCATCGGGCCCACCACCCATGCGTTTGCCGCGTCGGAAACCATCGGCCAGTTTTTCGCGACCCACGCCCGCTAGCCAAGGCACCGGATGTCGTAGCGACCGGCGAATTGCCCGGCCGTGTCGGGACAGTGGACGGGTCGCAAACGGTAGTCAAACTCATCAATTCAGCGGCGAAGGCGCATGATTGCTACCGAGCGGTCTTGTTACCATGCCTCGTGGCTGCGACGGCATCATCTCATCTGTCTCCCGCTCAAAGGAATTAGGTTGAAATCCAATCGATTTGGTGCTGCGTTTAGTCTTCTGGGCGCAGTGATGTTGTCGGCGTGCGGTGGCCACGACAACGCCGCCGGGCACAGCGCAACGACGGGCACCTCCGCGGCGAAGGTGACGTGCGGGGGCAAGGCGACCCTGAAGGCCAGCGGCTCCACCGCCCAGGAAAACGCGATGACCCGCTTCGTCAAGGCTTACCAACAAAGCTGCCCGGGTCACTCGTTGGATTACACGGCCAACGGTTCCGGTGCTGGAATCAGCGAATTCATCGGCAAAAAAACGGATTTCGGGGGTTCCGACTCACCGCTGAGCAAGGACGAATACGCCAAAGCGGAGCAGCGGTGCGGCTCGCCGGCGTGGAACCTGCCGCTGGTGTTCGGCCCGATCGCCATCGTCTACAACATCGCCGGCGTGACGTCGCTGAACCTCGACGGCCCGACGCTGGCGCAAATCTTCAACGGCCAGATTACGACGTGGAACGATGCCGCGATCCAGGTGTTGAACTTGGGTGTCACCTTGCCCGCCGAGCCGATCCAGGTGATTTTCCGCAGCGACGAGTCCGGGACCACCGACAACTTTCAGAAATATCTCGATACCGCGTCCAACGGTACCTGGGGCAACGGTGCCGGAAAGAAGTTCAACGGCGGGGTTGGTGCGGGCGCCGGCGGCAGTGACGGCGTCGCTGCGGCCGTTAAAAGCACGGAAGGATCGATCACCTACGTTGAGTGGTCGTTCGCCCGGGCGCGGCGCTTGGCCACGGCCAGGATCGTCACGTCGGCCGGTCCGGACCCGGTGGCGATCGGCCCGGAGTCGGTGGGAAAGACGATCTCGGCCGCCTGGTTCACCAAAAAGGGCAACGACCTCGCCCTCGACACGATCTCGTTCTATCGGCCGAACCAGCCCGGCGCCTATCCGATCGTGCTGGCGACGTACGAGATTGTGTGCTCGAAGTATCCCGATCCGCAGGTGGCAACGGCCGTGAAGGCGTTCCTGCAGAGCAGCATTCACTCCGGTCAAAACGGCCTGGCCGACAACGGATATATCCCGATTCCAGCGGCGTTCGCGTCGCGATTGTCGACCGCGGTCGATGCCGTTTCCTGATCTGAGGTCATTTCGGCACCGATGCCTAATGTTCCAGGGCTTTTTTCGCCGTGGTCAACGCAATGTTCCAGGAGTTTTCCCGCGGAAGTCAGTGTTTGGCGTCATGCAGTTCATGACATTGCCCCCCGAGGTGACCTCTGCGTTGATCCACTCGGGGCCCGGTGCGCAATCCCTGGTCGAGGCTGCCACGGCGTGGCGGCAGCTCGCGGCCAAACTGGACGAGTTCGCCGAAAGCTACGTCGCCGTGGTCTCCTCGCTGACCGGGACCTGGTACGGTCCGTCCGCGACGGCGATGGTCCGGGCCGTCGACCCCTACCTGACCTGGCTGCGCACCACCGCACAGCAATGTCAGCGGGTCGCCTCTTCGGCCCAAACCGCGGCGGCGGCGTTCAATTCGGCGCGCGCGACCATGGTTTCGGTCGCACAGGTTGCCGCCAACCGCGCGCGGCTGGCACAGCTTCTGGCCACCAACGGCTTCGGGCGCAACCTCCCGGCGATCGCTGACAACGAATACCAATACCAGAGCATGTGGGCGAACAACTCGGCGGCCATGAGTCGTTATCAGGCGACCTCGGCACACGCCACCGCGCTGCCTGAGTTCACCTCGCCACCCTCGGTGAGCGATCCGACCGGGCTGGTCGCTCAAGCCGGGGTGGCGCCGACCGCTTCCACTGCTGCGGCGGCGTCCACTGCGGCGTCGCTGGCCAGCTTCGATCCGCAAAGCGGCTGGTTTGGATTGGCGAACACCTATGCCAACCAATTCATTTCGTCCGGATTTCCCATCAACCTGCTTAGCTATCTGGCGCAGAACACGTCGGCCCAGGCTCTCCAGACGGTGGGCAGCCAGATCGGCCAGGGCCTATCGGAGGGTGAGGCGGCTTTGGGACCACTGAGAGGGTCGGGTGCATTCGGCGCCGCCGGACTCTCGGCCGAGCCCACCGCGGCGATAGGCGTCGGCGTGTCGATGGGCAAGCTGACCGCGCCGCCCGCGGTCGTGGGGCTGTTGCCGGGTGCGCAATCACCGGTGCAACTGGCGTCAGCGGCATCACCGCTTGCATCGGGTGAACCCGGCTTGCCGATGCCGCCGATATTGCCACCGCCGATTTCGGCGGGCAGTGGCTGGCGCAAACGAAAGCAGCAGAAATACGAAGATCTCGAATACGGTTTGGAGATCAAAGGAGCAGTGATGCCCCGACCGCCGTCGGCGGGTTGAGCGACACCGCGGGCAGCTCAGAACTTGACGGGTACCGTCTACCCGGAATGCCGGGGGCAGAACGCGGCAACACTGACACCGACGAAAAACCCGGCATGGTAGTCGTCTAGATCGCTGTTTTTCATCACGTCGGATGCCACGTCGGTCTTCTGCCTGCCGAGGTCGAGTTCATCGCAGACCTCATGACCGGCGATGATGGCGGATTGCGCA
Source organism: Mycobacterium heckeshornense (assembly GCF_016592155.1). Lineage (NCBI taxonomy): Bacteria > Bacillati > Actinomycetota > Actinomycetes > Mycobacteriales > Mycobacteriaceae > Mycobacterium > Mycobacterium heckeshornense. The sequence goes on along the minus strand of NZ_AP024237.1, from coordinate 3,896,781 downwards.
GACACGAAATTGATTCCCTTCGACTTCAGCGCTGCCAGGAAATTGGTGTCGACGGCGTCGGCATATGCGCGCGGCGCCGACACTCCCGCGAGAAGCAGCGCGACAACCGGGCCGGCCACGAGCGACCCCACGGGGCCGGCCAAGCGCACGGGGATGGCCGTCACTGCCGAACCTTTCCGCCAACAGAAGTGCGAGTGTTGCCGATGGCACGCCAAGTCGCTGACAGTGCGATCTTGGCATGCCACAACCAGACTGGCGAACGCGAGGCGCCACGCAACCCTTTGCGCTCGATCGTTAACTTGATGGACATGCCCTAGGCGTTCAGCGTTGGCAGTACGGGCACCAGTAGGTCACCCGGCCGCCGGTGCTGTCGTATTCGACGGGGGTTGCGCAGCGACGGCACGGCTGCCCGGCACGTCCGTACACCCAAAGCCGGCGTCCGGGCCGAGTATCGCCGGTGGTGCAGCGGTTTGAACGAAATCTGTTGAACCACAACATCTCTCGAGCGCGCACGACCAGGCGCAGCGGGTCGGTGAGTCTGCCGACCGGCGCGGTGGGCAGATGTCCGCTGACGAAGCACAGTTCGTTGCAGTAGACGTTGCCGATGCCTGCCATCACCCGCTGGTCGAGCAGTGCCTCGGCAAGCGGCCGCTGGGAGTCGGCGGCGAGGTTGGCCGCGGCAATCTGCGGGTTCCAGTCGTCACCGAGCAGATCGGGTCCCAGCCGGGCCACCACGCTGGTGTCGTCGTTGCGGTTGAGGATTTCCAGCACGCCAAGATCGATGCCGAGAGCCCGGATTTCGCCGGCTTCCAGTATGATTCGGACCCGGTGATCGGCCCACAGCTGGCGGGTGGTCACCCGCCAGCTGCCGTCCATCTTCAGATGCGAATGGATGCTGACCTGTCCGACCCGGATGAACAGGTGCTTGCCGCGGCTGAGCGCCTCGTCGACAACCTGTCCGGTGAGGTCGACCGTGGCGAACTGCGGCACCCGGATATCGCAGCGCGTCAACCTGCGACCCGCCAGCGCCTGCCGCAGCGTGGCGGCGGTCCGAAAGACGGTGTCGCCCTCGGGCATTACCGCAGCCGCAGCCCACGCGGGGTGCGCGCAAACCCGGCGGCGGACAGTGCCGCGTGAATCGGCGACTCCCGCAACTCCAGCACCGGCACGCTGTTGACCCGCTCGACCAGGATCGAGTCGAGGCGCCGTGCGCCGACCAGATCCGCCAGCGCCGCCGCGGCCGCATGCTGGGTGTCGGGATCGTCGGTGAACGTTAGCAGCGATCGCCCGCCGCGCTCCAGGAACCAGGCCAGCTCGCCGTCCACCAGCACGACCAACGCCCCCGCCTTGCGGCCCGGTCGGCCGACCCCTTCGTCGTCCGAGGGCCGCGCCGCCGGCCAGGGCAGTGCCGCGCCGTAGGGATTGGCGGGGTCGGCGGCGGCTAGCACCACCGCCTGGTATTCGGGCCGCTCAGGGTCGACGTTGTCGAGGTAGCTGCGCAACCGGTCGACGGTCGAGGTGACCGCAAACTGGGCGCCGCCCAACGATTCCACGAAGTAGCCGCGTTGACAGCGGCCGGCGTCTTCGAACGCGGTCAGCACCTTGTACAGCGTGGCGAACCCGCCGGGCACTCCTTCGGCCGCGACCGCGCCCTTGGTCAGTACGCCGTGGCGGTTCAGCAGCAGTTCGGCCTGATGGTGTGCGCGCAACGTCGAATCCGGCTCCGGCGCGGGCAACGCCGACCACCGGCCGGTGACGGTAGGGTCGATGGCCCGGGTCTGGGCGTGGGCGACACTGTAGCGGCTCAGCCGCGGCGGTCGCCGGTGCCGGTGCGCCGGGGCGGCACGTTTACGAGTGCCCGGGCCACGGCTGAGCATCGCGCGCACCGGCGCGAACGTGTCGCCGGTGATCCAGCCCGCCCAAATCAATTCCCACAACGCTGTTTTCAGTTCTTCGTCACCGATGCCGTTGCCAAGCTGGCGGAAGAAGAACGCGCCGCCGCCGGCCAGGGTATCCAGGATTGCGCGGTGGGCGTCGTTGAACTCGACTGCGGCGCCCGGGCTCAACGTCAACGGCGCGGTATCGGCGGAATGGAAGGCGATCCAGCCATCGCTGCCCGAAATCGAGCCGGCGCCAGACCACATCACCTCGCCGGAGGCCAGCAGCTCGTCGAGCATCGCCGGTGAGTAGTCACGTACCCGCGGTGCCAGCACCAGCGGCTCGATCGCCGATGCGGGCATCCGTACGCCGGCGAGCTGATCGATGACGGCCAGCAACCCGTCGGGACCGGAATTGGTTTCGCTGCCCACCTGCTGCCAGGCCGGCAGGAACCGCGCATACGCCGCGGTGCTGACCGGCTCGACCTGGGCCCGCAACGCAGCCAGCGATCGGCGTCGCAGAATCCGCAACACCTCGGCGTCACACCACTGCTCGCCCGCGACGTCGGCGACGAAATCGCCGCGCACCAGGCGCCCGTCGGCGGCCAGCCGCCCCAGCACGTCGGCCGTCACGCGCAGACCCAAGCCGAACCGGGCGGCGGCTTCGGCGGTGGTAAACGGGGTACGGGTGCGCGCGTAGCGGCCGAGCAGCTCACCGAGCGGGTCGGCAACCGCCTCGGTGAAACTATCGGGCACGCCGACCGGCACCGCGACCCCGACTCCGTCGCGCAGCCGGCCGATGTCCTCGACAGCCACCCACCAGGTCCGCCCGGCGAACGACACCGTCAGCGCGCGTCTGGCGGCCCGCAGACCCTCCAGCCAGCCGCCCACATCTTTGCCGCCGGCCCGGGCGGCGACCTCTTCTTCGGTCAGCGGGCCCAGCAGCCGCAGCAGATCGGCAACCGCTTCGGCATCGCGGGCCATCCGGTCGGCCGACAGGTGCTGCAACTGGCGCCCGGTCGCGGCGATGACGTCGGGGTCCAGCAGCTCACGCAGTTCGACGCGGCCGAGCAGCTCGGCCAGCAGCGTGGTATCCAGCGACAGGGCCGCAGCCCGGCGCTCGGCCAGCGGGGCATCGCCCTCGTACATGAACGCGCCGACGTAGCCGAACAGCAGCGATGCCGCGAACGGTGACGGTGTGGCGGTCTCGGCCTCGACCACCCGGACCCGGCGGCCGGCGATGTCGGCCATCAGGGTGGTCAGGCCCGGCACGTCATAGACGTCCTGCAGGCATTCACGGATCGCTTCCAGCACGATCGGAAAGTCGGGGTATTTGCGGGCCACGTCGAGCAGTTGGGCGGCGCGCTGGCGTTGGTGCCACAGGGGCGAGCGGCGACCGGGGTGTCGCCGTGGCAGCAGCAATGCGCGGGCCGCGCATTCCCGAAAGCGCGAGGCGAACAGCGCCGAACCACCCACTTCGTCGGTGACGACCGGATCAATGTCGTCGGGGTCGAACACGAACAGCTCCGCACCCGGCGGTGTCGCGGCGGCATCGGCATCCGGCAGGCGCACCACGATGCCGTCGTCGGAAGCGGTCGGTTTCTCGTCGATCCCGTAGCGTTCCGCCAGGCGACGGCCCACGGCCAGCGCCAGCGGGCCATGTACCCGCAACCCGTACGGCGAGTGCAGGATCACCCGCCAGTCGCCGAGCTCGTCGCGGAACCGTTCCACCAGCAGGGTGGTGTCGGTGGGCACTGCGGCGGTGGCGCTGCGCTGGTCATCGAGCAGCCGCCACAGGTTTTCAGTTGCGTATTCGTTCAAACCCAGTGCAGCACAACGCTTTTTGAAAGCATTGCGGTCCAGTGCGGCCAGTTCGCCGGTGAACGCGCCGATCGCGCGGCCCAGCTCGGCCGGGCGACCGGTGTCGTCGCCGCGCCAGAACGGCAGCCGCGCCGGCTGCCCCGGGGCAGGGATCACCAGCACCCGGTCGTGGGTGATCTCGGTGATCCGCCAGCTGGTCGCACCCAGGGAGATGACGTCGCCCGGGCGGGACTCGTAGACCATCTCCTCATCGAGTTCGCCGACCCGCGATGGTTTTTCGGTTGCCAGCCACACGGTAAACAGCCCGCGGTCAGGGATCGCGCCGCCGGAGGTGACCGCCAGCCGCTGCGCGCCGGGCCGCGCGGTCAAAGTGCCGCTGTCGCGGTCGTAGACCAATCGTGGCCGCAGTTCGGCGAATTCGGTCGAGGGATACTTGCCGCAGAGCAGATCCAAGGTGGCCTCGAACGCGCTGCGCGGCAAGGTGGCGAACGACGCGCTGCGCCGCACAGTGTCGAACCAGCGGTCTGCGTCCAGCGGCTCGAGTGCAGCGGCTGCCACGGTGTGCTGCGCCAGGATGTCCAGCGGATTGGTGGGTATGCGCATCGCCTCGATTTCTCCGGCCAGCATGCGCTGGGCGGCCACCGCGCAGCCGATCAAGTCGGTGCGGTGCTTCGGGAACAGCGCGCCCTTCGAGATTTCGCCGACCTGGTGACCGGCCCGGCCGATGCGTTGTAGGCCGCTGGCCACCGACGGCGGCGCCGCGATCTGGATCACCAGATCGACCGCGCCCATGTCGATGCCCAGCTCCAGGCTCGAGGTCGCGACGACGGCTTTGAGTCGGCCGCGTTTGAGGTCCTCCTCGACCGCTGCGCGTTGCTCTTTGCTGACCGAACCATGATGGGCGCGGGCCAACAGCGTTGGGGCGCCGCAGGTTTGGCCGCTACCCAGCAATTGGGCCGGCGCGCCGCCGGCGACCTGCCGGTTGCGCCCGGTGTCGAGCTCGACTCCGGCGCGGTCAGCGTGAATCTCGTTGAGCCGGGCGGTAAGTCGTTCGGCGAGCCGCCGCGAGTTGGCGAACACGATTGTCGAGTTGTGCGACTCGATCAGGTCGACCAGGCGGGCCTCGACGTCGGGCCAGATGGTGTTGTCGGCGAGGTTGGCCATGTCGGGGACGGGCACCTGCACCGTGAGGTCGATGGTTTTCGCTGACGGCGGCGCGACGATCGTGGTCGGTCGCTGCCCCGAGAGGAACCGGGCAACCTCCTCGGCGGGCCGCACGGTTGCCGACAACCCGATGCGCTGCGCGGGGCGCGCCAGCAGCTCTTCGAGTCGCTCCAGCGACAGCGCCAGATGCGCCCCGCGTTTGGTGCCCGCGAGGGCGTGCACCTCGTCGACGATGACCGTTTGCACGTCAGTGAGCGTCTGGCGTGCCGCCGAGGTCAGCATCAAAAACAGCGACTCCGGTGTGGTGATCAGCACATCGGGCGGTTCGGCGATGAGCCGGCGACGACGCTCGGGCGGGGTGTCACCGGATCGAACGCCCACGCTGATCGGCGCCATCGGCCGACCTCGCCGCTGGGCGACCCGGGTGATACCGGCCAGCGGGGCGCGCAGGTTGCGCTCGACGTCGACGGCCAGCGCCTTCAGCGGCGACACGTAAAGCACCCGGGTGCCGGCGGGCCGTTGCGGCGCGCCGGCCAACCTGTCGATCGCCCACAGGAATGCGGCCAGCGTCTTACCGGATCCGGTCGGCGCGATGACCAGCGTGTTGTGGCCGTCGGCAATTGCCGACCAGGCGCCGGCCTGGGCTGGGGTCGGCGCGGTAAAGGTGTTGGCGAACCACTCCCGTGTCGGGGCGGAAAAGCGAGCCAGCGATGCGGCGCTCACCTTGTCATCGTGCCAACCCGCAGCGACAAGTGCCGTCGCATTCCGGTGCGGGGCCGTGTGCTCGACATTCGTCGCCCTCCCGGGCGTTCACACCGTGGGGAAGTTCGTCATTCTTCACGCTGCCAATACCGCAGCGCGCCGAGCGGCTCTTTACCGCCGCGTTGCTGGGGTGAGCGCGGTTAGCGCTTGTCTGCGGCCACGGCATCGGCCAGTTCGGGCGGAATGCCCGGCACCCGCCCGATCGCGTCGAGCAAGGCATGTGCGCAAGTGTCGCCGAGGTAGCCGGCGTCCAGCGAGGGATCCATGATGCGCTGGCGGCACATCTCGAAGGTGAACGACAGCCACCCGTACACCGTCGCCCGAAGGTTGCGCTCGACTTCTGCATCCAGACCGTCTTCCAGGCCGCCCGGCACCAACGCTTTGGCGGCGGCTATGACGCGCTCCATCTGACGCTTCTTCGCGTCGTCGTCAATTTGCACCAGCACCGGGTCATAACGACCTGCCCGCACGTATACAGCCCAGGCTGCGTGCGGATGGCGCTGGTGGTAGTCGACATACGCCAGCACACCGGCGCGCACCCGCTCGAACAGGGTGATCCCCGGGTTCGGCGGATCGGCCGTCGCCTCTAACAGCCGCTCGGCCTCGTATTTGACGACCGCGGCAAAGAATGCCCGTTTGTCGGGGAAGTAGTGGTACATCAGCGCCCGCGACACCCCGGCCCGCTCGGCGACCTCGTCGATGCGGACCTCGTCGTAGGGGCGTTGGCCGAACACCTCGGCGCCCAGTGCCAGCAACTCGGCGCGCCGGTCCTCGGGGGACAGTCGCCGCCGTGTCGCTTGCATGCCCCGATGCTACGGGCAAACGATTCAACAGGCGTCTAACTGGACCTATGAGGAAGTTATGAGGCGATCAATTCCCGCGAGTAGCCGGTCCACACGGGTCAGCGTTGGTCGGGCGCGAGCGCGGCGGCCAGCGTGGAGGGAATGCCAGGGACTCGTGACACCGCGTCGAGCAGCGCGTGCGCGCAGGCGTCGGCGAGTTGGCCGGCGTCGGTCGACGGGTCGATGATCCGCTGCCGGCACACCTCGAAGGTGAACGCCAGCCAACCGTGCACCACCATCCGCAGGTTGCGTTCGACGTCGGGATCCAGTTGTTCGTCGGGACCCTCGATCTCCACGATCCGGCTCATGACGTGTTCGAGTTGACGGTTCTTGGCTTCATCGTCGATGCCGAGCAGTACCGGGTCGGATCGGCCGATACCGACGTAGGCGGCCCACGCGGAGTGCGGGTGCTGTTGCTGGTACTCCATGTAGGCGAGCACACCCGTGCGCACCTCTTCGAACAGGGTCTGGCCCGGTAGCGGCAGGTGGCTGGTGGCCTCGATTAGCCGCTCGGCCTCGTATTTGACGACCGCGGCAAAGAATGCCCGTTTGTCGGGGAAGTAGTGGTACATCAGCGCCCGCGACACCCCGGCCCGCTCGGCGACCTCGTCGATGCGGACCTCGTCGTAGGGGCGTTGGCCGAACACCTCGGCGCCCAGTGCCAGCAACTCGGCGCGGCGGTCCTCGGGTGATAACCGCCGGCGCGTCGCTCGCATGTGACCGATGTTACTTGGACAACGCGGTTTGACCGGTGTTTGCCAGAACTTGGCACAATTTCGCGCTGGCAAATTGGTAGCCGCGCAAACTATCGGTGGAACACGACAGCGCCGGTTACCTTGGCGGGCCCGTCGAGAGCCCGCCAAACCATGTCGCGTCGCCACCCCGCGACGCTGGCACCGTCGCCAGCGCGTACACCTGCCAGCAGTCGGGCTGGCCGGTCAGCGAGCGCGCGACGATTGGCCCAGTGCGGTGGGCGTGTGCGGCTGTGGGCGCTAAGGGTTCGGCTCGTAATGTCCCGTCGCTTGGAATACAACCCGCCGGGCGATTTCCACCGCGTGATCGGCGAAGCGTTCGTAGAACCGGCCCAACAGCGTGACATCGACGGCGGTGCCGACGCCGTGGGCCCATGCCCGGTCCATCAGCACCGCCAGGAGTTGGCGGTGCAGTTCGTCCATCGCATCGTCGTCGTGCCGAATCCGGGCTGCTTGTCTGGGGTCGCGCGACAACAACACGTCGCGTGCGCCATCGCTGAGCGCCACCGCAAATGCACCCATGTCTGCGATGTGTCCGCTAACTTCCGCGGGCACGGCGTGACGCGGATGGCGCCGGCGGGCGATCTTGGCCACGTGCACCGCCAGGCCGCCCATCCGCTCGACGTTGGCCCCGATCTGGATGGCGGTCACCACGGCCCGCAGGTCGGCAGCGACCGGCGACTGCCGCGCGAGCAAGACGAATGCTGTCTGGTCTACCCGGGCACACTCGGCGGCGATACCTTCGTGATCGGCGATGACGCTTTCGGCGAGGCCGACGTCTGCCTGGAGGAGCGCCGCCGTGGCGCGTCTCATCGCCTGGCCGCTCGAAGCGCACAACTGCGCCAGACGCCCTTGCAGCGCTGACAGCTGCTCGTGAAACGAGCGTCTCATCTTTGAGGATTGGCTGGCCCAGCCCGGGATAAACGTCACCGCCGCCATTTAGGCTACGCGCACAAGCACGCTCGGGGGCGAGCGTGCGGTCGGCGGCAGGCGCGATCGGCGATGCGGTTGCGACGACGTTCGGCGCCGACCCTGCGCGCAGGCTGGCGAAGGGCCTGCAACCGCGCAAGTCCCGCATCGAAACCGGCACCCAGCCCGCCGACGCCTACCGCAGCGAAGGACTCCGTTTGTCGAGCCGGCTCATGGGCTACCCCATCGTGGATTCCCAGCGAGAGGTAGGTCATGGCAGCCAACAACGACAACGCAAAACAACAGCAGTTAGGCCACTACCGGGTCAACCGGGCGAGCGGGTATCTGACAACCCAGCAAGGTGTTCGCGTTGATCACACCGACGACGCGCTGACCGCCGGTGAGCGTGGTCCCACGCTGCTGGAGGACTTTCATGCCCGAGAAAAGCTCACGCACTTCGACCACGAGCGCATCCCCGAGCGCGTGGTGCATGCGCGTGGCGCGGGCGCCTACGGCTACTTCGAGCCATACGACGACTCGCTGTCGGAATACACGGTTGCGAAGTTCTTAACCACCCCGGGCAAGCAGACGCCGGTGTTCGTGCGATTCTCCACGGTGGCCGGCTCCCGAGGCTCCGCGGACACCGTTCGCGATGTGCGCGGCTTCGCCACGAAGTTCTACACCGATCAGGGCAACTACGACCTCGTCGGCAACAACATGCCGGTATTTTTTATCCAGGACGGCATCAAGTTCCCCGACTTCGTGCACGCGGTAAAACCCGAGCCGCACAATGAGATTCCGCAAGCGTCCTCAGCGCACGACACGCTGTGGGACTTCGTGTCGCTGCAGGACGAGACCCTGCACATGATCATGTGGCTGATGTCGGACCGGGCGCTGCCGCGCAGCTACCGGATGATGCAGGGCTTTGGGGTGCACACCTTCCGCCTCGTCAACGCCCGCGGCGAAGGCACGTTCGTCAAGTTCCACTGGAAACCGCGCCTGGGCGTGCATTCGCTGATCTGGGACGAATGCCAGAAGATCGCTGGCAAGGACCCCGACTACAACCGCCGCGACCTGTGGGAGGCCATCGAGGCCGGCCAGTATCCGGAATACGAGCTCGGTGTGCAGCTGATACCCGAGCGTGACGAGTTCTCTTTCCAGTTCGACCTGCTCGATGCGACGAAAATCATTCCCGAAGAACAGGTTCCGGTGCGTCCGGTGGGCAAGATGGTGCTCGACCGTAACCCGGACAACTTTTTCGCCGAAACCGAACAAGTGGCGTTTCACACCGCCAACGTGGTGCCTGGCATCGACTTCACCAACGACCCGTTGCTGCAGTTCCGCAACTTCTCCTATCTCGACACGCAGCTGATCCGGCTGGGCGGCCCCAACTTTGCCCAGCTGCCCGTCAACCGGCCGGTCGTCGACGTTCGCAACAACCAGCACGACGGCTATGGCCAGATCGCCATTCCGCAAGGCAAAGCCAGCTACTTCAAGAACTCGTTGGGCGGCGGCTGCCCCGCTCTGGCCGACGAAGATGTGTTTCGGCACTACACCGAAAAGATTGACGGCCACAAAATTCGCCAGCGCGCCAAGAGCTTTCAGGACCACTACAGCCAGGCCCGCATGTTCTGGAAGAGCATGTCGGCCGTGGAGGCCGAACACATCGTGGCCGCGTTCGCTTTTGAGCTGGGCAAGGTGCAGGTTCGCGAAATCCGCGCCCGCGTGGTCGACCAACTGAACCTGGTCGACCACGACCTGGCCGCGCGGGTGGCCGTAAAGCTTGGTTTGCCGGTGCCCGACGAGCAGCCTGTGGACGACAAGATGCCGGCCTCGCCGGCGCTTTCGCAGCTGAACACCGCAGCCGAGGGCATCCAAACCCGCAAAATCGCGGTCCTGGCCGCCAACGGTGTCGACGTGCGTGGCACGGACCGGCTGCTGCGGGCGATGCGGCAACGCGGCGCCGTTCCCGAGGTGCTGGCTCCGGTCGGCGGCGGCAGTTTGGCCGGCGGCGCGGGCGGTGACCTGGCCGTCGACCGCGCGATCACCACCGTGGCGTCGGTGCTGTATGACGCGGTGATCGTGCCGTGCGGACCCGAGTCGGTGGCGGCGCTCTCCGACGACGGGTACGCGGTGAATTTCGTCACCGAGGCCTATAAGCATCTCAAGCCGGTCGGGGCGTTCGGCACGGGAATCGAGCTGTTGCGCAAAGCCGGGGTTGCCGAGCAGCTAGCTGATGGACCCGACGTGGTGTCGTCGCTGGGGGTGGTGTCGACGACGGCGGCCGAAGACAGCATGCCGGATGAGTTCTTCGACGCCTTCGCCTCCGCACTGGCCAAGCACCGCGCTTGGGATCGCGATACCGCGATGGTCCCCGCGTGATCGCGGTCAAGTTCTGCGGCGTCGTCGCGGTGCCGTTGCAGTGGCGATCGGCGCTGGCCGGTATCGAATTCGTCGTCGAACAAGATTGTGGCACAGTGTCATCGAAGCCGACGCCGTTGCCAACTTAAACCGCGGGCTCGCCGACGACCAGGGACGCGAGGTCGCGGGTACGCCCCTGACAGCCGGTCGTCACCCGAATTCCACACCTTGGGCCAGCGGTAACTGGGACGAGTAGTTGACGGTGTTGGTGGCGCGGCGCATGTAGGCCTTCCACGCGTCGGACCCGGATTCTCGTCCGCCGCCGGTCTGCTTCTCGCCGCCGAACGCGCCGCCGATCTCCGCGCCCGAGGTGCCGATGTTGACGTTGGCGATACCGCAGTCGGATCCGTCGATGAAACGCTCGGCCTCCCGGATGTCGGTCGTGAAGATCGCTGAAGAAAGTCCCTGTGGTACAGCGTTGTTCAGCGCAATGGCGTCGTCGAGGTCGTCGTAGGTCAGCACGTAGAGGATTGGCGCGAACGTCTCGGCTGCCACGATCGCGGTCTGCGACGGCATCCGCACCAGCGCCGGTGCGACGTAATAGGCACTCTCCGGCCCGATATGGCGGCGTTCACCGCCGACGACCTCGCCGCCGTCGGCGCGCGCGTGTTCGAGCGCCTTGACCATCTCGCGATAGGCCTTCTCACCGATCAGCGGACCGACCAGCGTGCCGTCAACCGAGGGGTCGCCGATCTGCAGCTGCCGGTAGGCGGCGGTGATGCGTTCCACCACCTCGTCGGCTATCGAGCGGTGCACGATCAACCGGCGCAACGTCGTACAACGTTGCCCGGTGGTGCCGGCGGCGGCGAACACGATGGCACGCACAGCCAGCTCCAGATCGGCCGACGGCGTGACGATCGCAGCGTTGTTGCCGCCCAACTCCAGCAGCGTGCGGCCGAACCGTCGCGCCACCCGCGGACCAACCTGCTGGCCCATCCGCACCGAGCCGGTCGCCGACACCAACGCGACCCGGTCGTCGTCGACCAGCTGTTCGCCGACGTCGGGGCCGCCCAGCAGCAGCCCGCTCACCGCGGGCGGCGCACCGACATCCGCGCCGGCCCGTGCGACCAGCGCCTGGCAGGCCAGCGCGGTCAGCGGGGTCAGCTCAGACGGCTTCCACACCACGGTGTCGCCGCACACCAGTGCCACCGCAACATTCCACGCCCACACCGCGACCGGGAAGTTGAACGCGGTGAGCACCCCGACCACGCCGAGCGGATGCCAGGTCTCCATGAGCCGATGCCCCGGCCGCTCGGAGGCGATGGTGCGGCCGTAGAGCTGACGGGACAAGCCGACGGCGAACTGGCAGATGTCGATCATCTCCTGCACCTCGCCCAGCGCCTCGGAGGTGATCTTGCCGACCTCGAGTGTGACCAGCCTGGCAAGGTCGGATTTGTGCGCGCTAAGTAGTTGGCCCAGCCGGGCCACCAATGCGCCGCGTACCGGTGCGGGCGTGGTGCGCCACGTCGAAAAGGCTTGTGCTGCAGCAGCGATCGCCTGATCGACCTGGGTGGGCGTGGTCGGCGCCACAGTGAATAGCACCTCGCCGGTCACCGGTGTGCGCGCTGGCAGCCCGTGCCTGCCCGGCTCCCCGAGCGTGATATCGGCGCCGATAGCATCGAGTGCCCGGCGCACCCGGGCGCGTAACTGCTCGGTGCTCGGCGGTTTCATGCGGCCCCCTCCCGGGCATGTGCTTCATATAGTGCGTATGGGTCATGGATTGGCCGGTCGATCGCCCCGGCCAGCCATTCCAGGCTGTATTCCGAATCGTCGGCGACTTGGGCGGCCTCGGCGTCGCCGTCCAGATTCGACCGAAAGATCCCAGCGGCTGAGGCCGGCAAGAAGTCTTCGTAGACAACGGGTTTCGACGGATCACCGCAGCGGTAGTAGGCCAGTCCCTGGGCCGCCATTTCGGCGTCTGTCGACGGGAAATAGTCCTGCCACACCCGTGCCGGATCCACCGCTGCCATCGCCGCGTCATAGCGTTGCCGCCCTTTGGGCGTCAGCGCCACACCGCGCGCCTCCACCTCACCGAACCGCACCCGCAGGGTTTCTTTTCTGACCGTCCCGTCGGCCATGCGGAACAGGCGTGGCTCGGCAAGCGCGCGAAACGAAGTCTGCCGCAACAGCACAGCGGGACCGTCGGTGCGGGGCGGTCCCTGGATGGCATCGATCATGGAGATGCCGCGAGCAGTCATCCGCCGATACAGCTCGTCGATGTCGAGCACCCGCGGGGTCAGATGGTTGACGTGGGTGGAGCTGACGCCCGCGATGTCAGCGGCCACCCCGGACACCTGCGAGAGCTCGTCATACCACGCACGGTCGATCGGCTCGCGCGACAGCGCGAACGCGGCAACCGCCCGACCGACGAACTCGTCGGCCTCGTCGGCGTCACACCAGCCGTCCGCAGCGATCGCCCGGGCCCGGGCGATCAATGCCGGGTCGAACAATTGGCGCTGCGCCAGGAAGGCCTCGACGCGGCGGCGCAGGCCGGCGCCGAAGAACCGCCGATCGCGCGTCGCCAGCATGGACGTGAACACCCGAAACGGGTTGCGTGCCAACTCGTCGGCATCGATGGGACGAAAAGCGGTGGAGATCACGGGAATCGGCGATGCCGCGGTGCGCAGATCGTAGTAACCGACGGGGACCATGCCGAACGCCGCGAACAGGTCGGCGACCGCGGCCAATTCGGCGGGACTGCCCACCCGGATCGCGCCGTGCCGCTCCGCGGTGACCCGCGCCAAAGAACCGAGCCGTTCGGCGTGCGGGTGGTGTGCCAGGCAGTCACGGTTGACCTGCGCGCTCACCTCGACCAGCGTCGTGTACGCGGGAACCTCGGCGGCATACATCGCAGACAGTGCAGCGGCGAATTTGGCCCGCAGCTGCCAGGTTTCCAACTTTTTCGCACGACTCATCGGGCCTCGCCGCTGCGATACTCTCCGGCCATGAGTGAGACGCTCGACGACATCGACCGGACTCTGGTGCGCCGGCTTGTCGCCAACGGACGCGCGACCCTCGCCGAGCTGGCCGCCAGTGCCGGGCTGTCGGTATCGGCGGTGCAATCCCGGGTGCGCCGGCTGGAGTCCCGCGGCGTGGTGATCGGGTATTCGGCGCGGATCAATCCCGAGGCGGTGGGCAACATGCTGTCGGCGTTCGTGGCCATCACCCCTCTCGATCCCTCTCAACCCGATGATGCGCCGGCCAGGCTCGAGCACATCGCCGAAATCGAGTCCTGTCATTCGGTGGCCGGGGAGGAAAGCTACATCCTGTTGGTGCGCGTGGGGTCCGCGCGGGCGCTTGAGGATCTGCTCCAGCGGATCCGGACGACGGCGAACGTCCGGACCCGGAGCACGATCATTTTACGGACGTTTTACAGTGGACGCGAGTTCGTGCCGTAATATTTACGCTATCTAGCCAGCTATCATCGAGTTGTGACTGTTCTGGCGCGTACCGGTCAGCCTCTTGCACCCGACCGCGTTCACGAGGTGCTGGCTCGCAGCATCCTGGTCGACGGCTTCGATTTCGTGCTGGACTTGCGCCGCTCCGCCGGCTCGTATCTGGTCGACGCCCGCGACGGACGGCGCTATCTCGACATGTTCAGCTTCGTTGCGTCGTCGGCGCTGGGCATGAACCATCCGGCGCTGGCCGACGACGAGGTGTTCCGTGCCGAACTGGTCGAGGCCGCGCTGAACAAGCCCAGCAATTCCGAGGTGTACTCGGTGCCAATGGCCCGCTTCGTCGAGACGTTCAACCGGGTCCTGGGCGATCCGGCGCTGCCGCACTTGTTCTTCATCGAGGGCGGTGCACTCGCGGTCGAGAACGCGCTCAAGGTCGCGTTCGACTGGAAGAGCCGACACAACCAGGCCCGCGGCGTCGACCCGGCGCTGGGCACTCGGGTGCTGCACCTGCGGGGGGCGTTCCACGGCCGCAGCGGCTACACGCTGTCGTTGACCAATACGGAACCGGTCAACGTCGCCCGCTTCCCGAAGTTCGCATGGCCGCGGATTGACGCGCCGTTCATTCGCCCCGGCGCCGATATGGACGCGCTGGAAGCCGAATCCCTGCGCCAGGCCCGGGCAGCGTTCGAGGCGCACCCGCACGACATCGCGTGCTTTATCGCCGAACCGATCCAGGGCGAAGGCGGCGACCGGCATTTTCGGCCGCAGTTTTTCGCGGCGATGCGCAAGCTGTGCGACGAATACGACGCGTTGCTGATTTTCGATGAAGTCCAGACAGGTTGCGGGCTGACCGGAACTGCCTGGGCCTACCAGCAATTCGGCGTTGTCCCTGATGTGGTGGCGTTCGGCAAGAAGACGCAGGTGTGCGGGGTAATGGCCGGGCGGCGTGTCGACGAGATCGCCGATAACGTGTTCAGCGTGCCCGGGCGGCTCAACTCGACATGGGGCGGCAACCTCGTCGACATGGTTCGGGCGCGGCGCATCCTGGAAGTCATCGAGGCTGACGGCCTGATCGAGCGCGCCGCCGAGCAAGGCCGCTACCTGCGGACCCGGCTCGACGAGCTGGCCGCCGAGTTTCCCGGGCTGGTCCTCGACGTCCGCGGTCGCGGGCTGATGTGCGCGTTCAGCCTGCCGACCACCGCCGACCGCGACGAGCTGATCCGACGGCTGTGGCAACGCAGGGTGATCGTCTTGCCCAGCGGTTGCGACAGTGTGCGGTTCCGCCCGGCGCTGACGGTGTCGCGTGCGGAGATCGACGAGGCGGCCATGGCCGTGCGCCATGCGGTGAAGGATCTCGCATGAGCCGGCCGGGGTCGGTTTAGCTGCGCTAACCGACGGGTATCCGATGCCTGCTCTGAGCGGTCAGGGTCGGCAGGCGTCGGTGCCGGTGTAACTGATGCGCCGGATCAGACGATGGACTAAGAGCAACCCGCGCAGGATAGTGATCGACCATGCAAAACCCGCGTCAGCATTCACGGGGCGACCACCTCGGCCATGAGGACAGGGAGGTCCAGGCCGCGGTGCGATTCGCGGTCCTGGCCGCGGCGGCCGGCATCGGGTTTCTTGTCGTGGCGGCGCTGTGGGTCAGCACCTGTAAGGGTGCGATGGCCGTCGACTCGGTGGCCTGCGGGGCGCCGCAGCGGGCGCTGCTGGCGTTCGGCGCGCCCGCCATTTTGTTGGCGGCAGGCGTCTGGGCTTTTGTTCGCACCTACCGTGTGTGGCGCGATCGCGGCACCTGGTGGGGATGGCAGGGCGCCGGCTGGTTTTTGCTGATGCTGATGTTGCTGACGCTGACGATGGGTGCACCGCCGATCGCCGGGCCGGCACTTGGCGGCTGAATCAGCCGACGTGCTGGCCCGCCCGGCTACCGGGGTGTGCGGCACGCCATTGCTCGTCGATCCGGATCACCCGGCGACGCTCCAAGATGAGCCACAGCGCTCCGTTGATGGTTCCCAGCGCGGCGACGAGACCAGTGGTGGCCAGCCACTCGTAATGCCCATACGCGGCGGCGGCCACAGTGCTGACCACCCCGAATATCGCGACGACCAGCAAGATGTGCCCGGGCCAAAACAGGTTGTCCTTCATCGTGATCCCGGCATGCGGCTGGGTGGTCCGGAAGTAATCCGTCGGATCGTGATGCCTATCTCCCACTACCTCTCCCTCCTTCGTCGGGCGAGATAACAGTGCGATGCGCTACGGCAAATGCTACTCACCGGTCAGGCCACGTCGGCGGACAAGAACTTCGGGCAGCAAAATCGCTCCCAGCGTCGTCACCAGCCACACCACCAGCGTCGCCGCAATCCAGGATGCCCCGCCGCAGATGCTGAACCCGTGGGTAAACACTGAGGCGAGACTCAACGCGATGAGAGTCAATGCCAGACCGACGCCGCCCAGGAGCAAC
Organism: Mycobacterium heckeshornense; assembly: GCF_016592155.1. Taxonomy (NCBI): domain Bacteria; kingdom Bacillati; phylum Actinomycetota; class Actinomycetes; order Mycobacteriales; family Mycobacteriaceae; genus Mycobacterium; species Mycobacterium heckeshornense. The sequence continues at coordinate 3,880,374 of NZ_AP024237.1, read as the reverse complement.
GACCCATACGCGCGCGGCAACTTGAAGATCCACCACGACAGAATCGCCTGCGCGATCGAAAACACCGCTACGGCAACGACGAATCCTGACGCCGACAACGACACGTTCGGAACCACCCACGCCGCTACCAGCAGTCCTGTTCCCCACGCTCCCGTAAGCACCACCGCCCGCAGCAGGACTCGGCCCATCGCGATGTTCATGACAGTCAAGCGTAGGTCGCAACACAGCTGCACGGCGGGAGTCAGCAGTATGAACGCAGAAGGTCCAACCGCCTGCGGCGGTCGGACCTTCGGCAGCTGTGGTAGCTAGCCGCTACTGCTCGCGCTGTTGACTGCTCTTCTGACGCTGCTCTTCGATTTTGGCTTCGGCGCGCGCCTTTTCGGCTTCGGCTTCCTTGCGGGCTGCCTCGCGTTGGGCCCTGGCCTTGTCTTGCTGAGCCCGGCCCTCGCGAGCCATATCGCTGCGGCCGGCCACGGTGCCGAGGACTTCCTTGCCCAGGCCTTTGACGGCCTCAACGACGCCGCGGACCGCCTCGCCGAGACCACTCTTGTCGGTCATCTCTCTCCTTTGCTTGCCCAAATGTGTTCAGCCGTCCGCCCTTTGCTTGAGCGGGAGTTTCTCAATCGAGCATCAGGAGCGGCGTGCGCACCTGGATCCCCGGCTCCGCACGGGTTTCCCTCGCAGGAAACCGGCAAACCCGCGGGCTCCCGCTTACTCCCGGTACTCTTCGTCGTCTTCGGGGACTTCCTGCAGCTGTTCTTGCCAATCGGGTGGGTTCGCCTCCATCGGCGCGTCCGCCGGGTCGACGGCGGCGGGCTGTGGCGCGGTGTCTTGGTTCTGTTCGACGGCGTCAGCGACCGGGATCTCGTCGCAACGATCGCGGTCGGGCATCCCTGTCACCTACCCGTGCGCGGGTCCGCTGAAACCAGCACCCGGACATCCCTGATTACAGATGACGGTGAGCGGGTATGGACTGTGCACGATGATCAGTTCGCAGGCGGTCAGCTCTGTCGCGATACCGTGGTTACCCCATCATCGGCGACAAGATCACGAACGCGATGACATAGACGCTCCCGGCAACCAGGATCAACACCACCAGCGTGGTGACCGCGATCAATGCGACGCGCCCGAATCGGCGGGTGCGGGCCCGGTCGGTGGTATCAGCCTCGCCCATGAGGGCGGATTACCCGGAGGTGGTCATGACTAACCGGCTCGACAGCGGGGATAATCTCGGTCACACACTGCTGGGAGACCACATGACCGATGCCGAAGCCCGTGGTGAAAAGCAGCAACGAGGCGACCGCGCCGTCGAGCTCCGGGTCGCCGCGCGGCTGGAGAACCTGGCGGTTCTGCGCACCCTCGTCGGCGCGGTCGGCACATTTGAAGACCTTGATTTCGACGCGGTGGCCGATCTGCGGCTGGCGGTCGACGAGGTGTGTACCAGGCTGATCCGCTCAGCCACACCGGACGCGACATTGGTGCTGGTGGTCGACCCGCGAGACGACGAGCTGGTGGTGGAGGCGTCGGCGACCTGCCAGACCTACGACGTGCTGACACCCGGCAGCTTCAGCTGGCACGTGCTGACGTCGCTTACCGACGGCGTTCAGACTTTCCGCGACGGCAGCCAGCCCGAGGGCCCCGGCGTGTTCGGGATCAAGCTGACCGCGCGACGGGCAGGCTCCGCCAGGTGACAGCGCGAGCTGTCGGCAATTCTGGCTCACGACCGAACGAGTATGCCGACGTTCCGGACATGTTCCGCGAGCTGGCTGGCCTCCTGCCCGACTCGCCGGAATTCCAGCGGCAGCGCGACAAGATTGTGGAGCGTTGCCTGCCGCTGGCCGACCACATTGCCCGCCGGTTCGAGGGCCGCGGCGAACCGCGCGACGACCTCGTGCAGGTGGCCCGGGTCGGGCTCGTCAACGCGGTCGTCCGCTTCGACGTCGACGCCGGCTCGGACTTCGTCTCGTTCGCGGTGCCCACGATTATGGGGGAGGTCCGGCGGCACTTTCGTGACAACAGCTGGTCGGTCAAGGTGCCGCGGCGTCTGAAAGAACTGCACCTGCGGCTCGGCACGGCTACCGCCGACTTGTCGCAACGGCTCGGCCGCGCGCCCACCGCTACCGAGCTCGCCGACGAACTCGACATGGACCGCACCGAGATCGTCGAGGGACTGGTTGCCGGTAGTTCCTACAATACGTTGTCGATCGATAGCGGCGGCAACAACGCCGACGAAGACGCCCGCGCTATCGCCGACACTCTCGGCGACGTGGACGCCGGTCTGGAGCGGATTGAAAACCGTGAGGCGCTACGTCCGCTGCTGGATGCGCTGCCGGAGCGCGAACGAACGGTATTGGTGCTCAGGTTTTTCGAGTCAATGACACAGACGCAAATCGCCGAGCGCGTCGGCATCTCGCAGATGCATGTGTCGCGCCTGCTGGCGAAGTCCTTAGCGCGATTGCGAGATCAGCTGGAGTAGGCGGTGCGGCTCGTCCGCAGGGTTCAGCAGCGCTTCCGCCGAGTCCACGATCGGCAGCGCGTGTTCGGGGTCGCAGATCCGCAACAACCGAGACACCGCGTGGCTGGGCACGACCGCCCACCGCACATCAGCGCCGGCACACCACACGTTGGTCGTGTGCAGCGCCGAAAAGCCCGCTGTTCCAAAGAAATGCACGCCTCTGAGATCCAATATCAACCATTTGGCGACGGCGGCGCACTGCTGCGCGTACTCCGCGAGGCGGCCGGCATTGGCGGCATCGAGCTCGCCGTGCACGGCGACCACGGCGGCCGACGGGCCGCAATGGGCGGTGAAACGTGCGGTGCGACTTTCCCGGGGCCGGCACGCGGGGTCCACGCCCAAGGCTGCGCCCGCCAATCCGGCGGTTCTCACGACAGACATCGTGGCTCCATCAGTCGACGAGAATTCGTCCTGTGGATCACGTCAAACAGAAGATGCCCTTACGGCAGGGAGTTGGCCCCTGCACGCCGTTGACGTTGTCCGGGCGGCTGTGACCTCAACCTGTTGAAAACCCTACCCGGGTGCCGCGCGACCGACAACGGCGCTGGCCCGGCGGTCTGGTGTGTCGCGGTTACTTGATCTCGGCCAGTACCGTGCCCTGGGTGATCGCGGCCCCGGCCTCGACGGCCAGACCGGTGATGGTGCCGTCTTTGTGCGCGGTGACCGGGTTTTCCATCTTCATCGCCTCCAGCACCACGACCAGGTCGCCGGCGGTGACCTCCTGGCCCTCTTCGACGGCGACCTTGACCACGGTGCCCTGCATGGGGGCGGTCACCGCGTCACCAGAGGCCGCCGCGCCCGCCAGCGCGCCGCGTTTTCGGGGCTTGGGTTTGCGCCGAATAACACCGGCTTGGTCGGGACCGGCGCCGTTGGACAGCGCCAGATCCGCGGGCAGCGACACCTCGAGCCGGCGGCCGCCGACCTCGACGACCACCTTCTGGCGTGGGCGCGCGTCTTCCTCGTCGAGCGGTTCGCCGCCGCTGAACGGCTCGATGGTGTTGTTCCACTCGGTTTCGATCCAGCGGGTGTGCACCGAAAAGCCGTTCTCGTCCCCGATGAACGCCGGGTCGCGCACGATCGCCCGGTGGAACGGGATCACCGTGGCCAGGCCCTCGACCTCGAACTCGTCGAGCGCGCGGCGGGCCCGGGCCAGCGCTTCGGCGCGGTTGGCCCCGTACACGATCAGCTTGGCCAGCATGGAGTCGAACTGCCCGCCGATAACCGAGCCGGTCTCCACCCCCGAATCCAGCCTCACACCCGGCCCCGACGGCGGGTGGAACTTGGTTACCGGCCCCGGCGCGGGCAGGAAGTTGCGCCCGGCGTCTTCGCCGTTGATGCGGAACTCGAAGGCATGCCCGCGCGGCACCGGATCCTCGGTGATGTCGAGCTTGTCGCCGTTGGCGATCTTGAACTGCTGCAATACCAGGTCGATGCCGGCGGTCTCCTCGGTGACCGGGTGCTCGACCTGCAGCCGGGTGTTGACCTCCAGGAACGAGATCAGCCCGTCTTGACCGACGAGGAACTCGACGGTGCCGGCGCCGTGATAGTGGGCTTCTCGGCAGATGCGTTTGGCCGCCTGGTGAATCTCCTTGCGTTGCGCGTCGGTCAGGAAGGGCGCTGGGGCCTCCTCGACCAGCTTTTGGTAGCGGCGCTGCAGCGAGCAGTCCCGCAGTCCGGCCACCACCACGTTGCCGTGCATGTCGGCGAGCACCTGGGCCTCGACGTGGCGCGGCTTGTCCAGGTAGCGCTCCACGAAGCACTCGCCGCGGCCGAACGCCGCGACGGCTTCGCGGACCGCGGAGTCGTACAGCTCGGGAATTTCCTCGATGGTGCGGGCTACCTTCAGGCCCTTGCCGCCGCCGCCAAACGCGGCCTTGATCGCGATCGGCACCCCGTGCTCCCGGGCGAAGGCCACCACCTCGTCGGCGTCTTTGACCGGGTCGGGGGTACCGGGCACCAGCGGAGCCTGCGCGCGGGCGGCGATGTGGCGGGCGGTGACCTTGTCGCCGAGGTCGCGGATCGACTGCGGGCTGGGCCCGATCCAGATCAGCCCCGCGTCGATGACGGCCTGCGCGAAATCGGCGTTCTCGCTCAAGAACCCGTAGCCGGGGTGGATCGCGTTGGCGCCGGACTTCTCGGCGGCGTCGAGCAATTTACCGAAGTCCAGGTAGGATTCCGCCGACGTCTGTCCACCCAGCGCAAAGGCCTCGTCGGCCAGCCGTACGTGCGGTGCGTCGGCGTCGGGCTCGGCGTACACCGCCACGCTCGGCAGGCCCGCGTCGCGGGCCGCGCGGATCACCCGGACCGCGATCTCCCCACGATTTGCGACCAGGACCTTGGCGATCCGCGAGCTGGCGTGACTGGGCACTGCGCCTCCTGCGTCTCTAAGAGAATTTCTTACAAGTTTGTCAGGGGGAGTTTAACCGCGGTTCCGCGCCGGGCTGGCCAGTCCCCCATCCGACTCGCGGAGCCGACGTTTGATACGGGCCAACATGGCCGCCATCCCGCGCAGCCGCAGCGGGCTGACCAGTGCCGCCAGACCCAGGTCGTCATAGAAATCTTCCGGCACGGCCAGAATGTCGGCCGCGGGTTGTTCGTCGAGGCCGGCGGCCAAGATCGAGGCGAACCCGCGGGTGGTGGGCGCTTCGGCCGGGGCGGAGAAATGCAGCCGCACCCGCTGCGGATCGCTGGCGTCGACGTGCATGAACAGTGGGGACTGGCACTCGGGCACCGGTTCCATCGCCGCCTCTTCCAACTCGGCTGGCAGCGGCGGCAATTCGTCGGCGAATTCCAGCAAAAGCCTCAGCTTGTCCTGGCCCTGGACTTCGGCGAAGTCGGACACCACCTCGGCCAGCGGCGCGGGCAGGCTCATCGGGCAGGTACTTCTCCCGGCTCGTCGCCGGCAACGATGGGCACCCGCACGGTGTTGCCCCACTCCGTCCACGACCCGTCGTAGTTGCGCACGCCGGGGATGCCCAACAAATGGGTCAGCACGAACCAGGTGTGGCTGGAGCGCTCACCGATGCGGCAGTAGACGATCGTCTTGTCGTCGGGCTTGATGAAGCCGTAGAGCTTGTCGAGTTCGTCGCGGCTGCGGAACCGCCCGGTTTCGTCGGCCGCCTTGCCCCACGGGATGTGCACCGCGGTGGGGATGTGACCCGCCCGCAGCGCACCTTCTTCGGGGTAGTCGGGCATGTGGGTGCGCTTGCCGGTGTACTCCTCCGGTGAGCGCACGTCGATCAGCGGCTGCGCGCCCAGGGAGGCCAGGACGTCTTCTTTGAACGCGCGGATCGGACCGTCGTTGCGCTGCACCACCGGATAGCCGGTCGAGGTCTTGTTCGGCACGTCCAGCGTGGTCTCGCGGCCCTCGGCCAGCCATAGATCGCGTCCGCCGTTGAGCAGCCGGACATCCGGGTGGCCGAACAACGTGAACACCCACAGCGCATAGGCCGCCCACCAGTTGCTCTTGTCGCCGTAGATCACCACGGTGTCGTCGCGGGCGATGCCCTTGCGGTTCATCAGGTCGGCGAACTGCTCACCGTTGATGTAGTCGCGCACCCGCGGGTCATTAAGGTCGGTGTGCCAGTCGACTTTGACCGCGCCGGGAATATGGCCGACGTCGTAGAGCAGGACGTCTTCGTCGGATTCGACGATGGCAAGCCCGGGTCTGCCCAGGTTGGCGGCCAGCCAGTCGGTGGTGACCAGGCGTTCAGGGTGGGCGTAGCCGGCGAGGGTTGGGCTGGGATCTTCTGGCAGCGGCACACCTCGAGCCTACAGCGGATTGGCCTCCCACAACGCGGCCACCGAGACGCCGACACGCTGCAACAGAACACGCGTCAGCGGCAAACTCAAGCCGATCACATTGGACGGGTCGCCGTCGACCCCGTCGACGAACCAGCCACCCAGACCGTCGATGGTGAATCCGCCGGCCACCTGCAGCGGTTCGCCGCTGTCGACGTAGGCGGCCACGTCTTCCGGTGTGGGCATGCCGAAATGTACTGTGGTCGTGGCTGCTTCGTCGGCCCGCCCATCCGTCTCGCCGTCGACCAGCCGCAGCACCGCGTGCCCGGTGTAGAGCCGCCCGGACCGGCCACCGATGGCCTGCCACTGCCGGCGCGCCTCGTCGGCCGAGCCGGGTTTGCCGCACAACCGGCCGTCGATGTGCAGCATCGAATCACAGCCGATCACAACGCAATCCGCGGCGAGCGCGCTATGCAGACCGTTCGCGACCCGCTCGGCTTTGGCGCGGGCCAGCGCGCAGACGACCTGTGCGGGTGAGGCGTTCGGGCCGAGTTCGGCGGTGAGCGCATCCTCGTCGACGCCGGATACGCGGATCAGTGGCTCGACGCCGGCCTGGCGTAATACTTTGAGCCGGCCCGGTGAGGCTGACCCGAGCACCAGGCGGGTCATCGCCGCATATGGATCCGTTCCAGCAGGGTGACGCGTTGCCAGCTGAAAACCGGGTAGCGCAACTTGTCGACCGGGTGTCCCCACATGTTGCGTTCGGGCTGTGTCGGCTCGGCCGGGCCGCCACCTATGCTGCCCAGCACGGCGATCAGCGCGGCCAACTCTTCGTCGGTGGGATTGCCCTTGGAAATCTCGATGTGGGGCTGGTGCCCGTCGTGCGCCTGGGTGTTCACAGCGGAATGTTCCCGTGCTTCTTGGGCGGCAGCTGGGCGATCTTGCGTTCCAGCAGCCGCAGGGCGGTCGCGATGTAGCCGCGGGTGTGCGACGGCGGGATCACCGCGTCGACGTAGCCGCGCTCGGCGGCGATGTAGGGGTTGACCAAGGTGTCCTCGTAGTCCTGCTGCAGCTGCAGCCGCAGCGCGTCAACATCCTCGCCCTTTTTCGCCGCCTCGGCGAGCTGCTGACGGTAGACGAAACCGACCGCCCCGGAGGCACCCATCACCGCGATCTGCGCCGTCGGCCAGGCGACGGCGACGTCGGCGCCCATGTCCTTGGACCCCATCACGCAGTAGGCACCGCCGTAGGCCTTGCGGGTGATCACCGTGACCTTGGGGACCGTGGCCTCACCGTAGGCGTAGAGCAGCTTGGCGCCGCGACGGATGATGCCGTTGTATTCCTGGTTAGTGCCCGGCAAGTAACCCGGCACGTCGACCAGCATGACGATCGGGATGTTGAAGCAGTCGCAGGTCCTGATGAAACGGGCCGCCTTCTCCGAGGCGTTGATGTCCAGGCAGCCGGCGAATTGCGTGGGCTGGTTGGCGACGATGCCGACGGGGCGGCCATCGATGCGGCCGAACCCGACGACGATGTTCTGCGCGTATCCCGCTTGTATTTCGAGGAACTCGTCCTCGTCGAGGATCCGGGTGATCACCTCGTGCATGTCGTAGGGCTGGTTCGGCGAATCGGGAATCAGCGTGTCGAGTTCGAGGTCCTCGGCGGTGAGGTTGTCATCGATGGCGCCCTCGGGAACCGGCGCCGAAAACCGCGGGGGATCCGCGTAATTGTTGGGCGGCAGGTAGCTCAACAGTTCCCGAACCCAGTCGAACGCGTCCTGCTCGCCGGATGCGACGTAGTGCGCCGTCCCGGACTTGGCCATGTGGGTGTGGGCGCCGCCGAGCTCCTCCATCGTGACGTCCTCGCCGGTGACGGTCTTGATGACGTCCGGGCCCGTGATGAACATCTGGCTGGTCTGGTCGACCATGACCACGAAATCGGTCAGGGCGGGGGAGTAGACGTGCCCGCCCGCGGCGGCGCCCATGATCAGCGAGATCTGCGGGATCGCACCCGAGGCCATGATGTTGTTGTAGAAAATCCGGCTGTAGAGGCCCAGCGAGACCACACCCTCCTGGATGCGTGCCCCAGCCCCGTCGTTGATGCCGATCAGCGGGCGCCCGGTCTTGATCGCCAGGTTTTGCACCTTGACGATCTTTTCGCCGTAGACCTCGCCGAGGCTGCCGCCGAACACGGTGGCGTCCTGGCTGAAGATGCACACGTCACGGCCGTCGATCGTGCCGTAGCCGGTGACCACACCGTCACCGAGTGGGCGCTTGGCGTCCAGCCCGAAGTTGGTGCTGCGGTGCCGGGCCAAGGCGTCCAACTCGACGAACGACCCCTCGTCCAGCAGCGCGTAGATGCGCTCGCGGGCGGTCAGCTTGCCCTTGGCGTGCACCTTGTCCACGGCCTCGACACCGACCGGGTGCAGGGTCTCCTCGAGGCGCGTGCGCAGCTGCGCCAGCTTGCCCGCGGTGGTGTGGATGTCGACCGTGTGCTCGGCGGCGGGTTCGGCGTGGTGATCGGTAACGCTCGTCATGGCTGTCGAGCTTAGCGGCTGGCATAGGCTGGGCTGCGATGGAGCATGACCTGCTCAGGCCGCCGTTGGATGCGGCGGTGCTGCGCGACGGGCTGGTCGGGCCCGGACTGGGGTGGCGCCGACTCGACGTCGTCGAACAAACCGGGTCGACCAACGCCGATCTGCTGGCCCGCGCGGCGACCGGCGAGGACATCGACGGGTGTGTGTTGCTGGCCGAGTACCAGAACGCCGGGCGCGGACGTCATGGCCGGCGCTGGTCGGCGCCACCCCGCGCGCAGATCGCGATGTCGGTCGGGGTGAACGGCGCGTCGGTGGCCCGATCGGCGTGGGGCTGGCTGCCGCTGGCGACGGGGGTGGCGGTCGTCGACGCGCTGGCCGCGGCGGCCGGCGTGTCAGCCGGCCTGAAATGGCCGAACGACGTGCTGGTGAACGACGGCAAGCTGGCCGGGATCCTGACCGAAGTCGCCGCCCCGGCGCCGGTGATCGTGATCGGGCTGGGGTTGAACGTGACGTTGACCGCCGAGGAAGCACCGGATCCGGCTGCCACGTCGCTGCTCATGCTGGGGTCGTCGATGACCGACCGAAACGCGTTGGTGCACAGGATACTTCGGGAATTGATTGCGCGCATCGAAGCCTGGCGCACCGCGGCCGGGGCCGACCCGGGGCTGGTGGCCGACTACCAACGCCACAGCGTGACGCTGGGGCGCTGCGTGCAGGCCACCCTGCCCGGTGACCGTGAAGTGGTCGGCGTCGCCCAGGGCGTCGACGAGATGGGCCGGCTGCAGGTGGACACCGGCGCTCAGACGGTGTCGATCTCGGCCGGCGACATCACCCACCTGCGGGCTGCGCGCTGATGCGCTACCCCGACAACGTGCTGGCCGACGGCGAGCAGGTGGTGCTGCACCGCCATCCCCACTGGAAGCGCCTGGTCGGTGCGGTCACCGTGCTCCTCCTGGCGACCGGTCTGGCGTCGTTCGTCGCCGGATTCGTCAACACCAGGCCCTGGGACCCGAGCGCCAAGAACGTCATCTTCGGGGTCATCTGGGCGATCTGGCTGGTGATGGTCGGCTGGCTCGCTGTATGGCCGTTCTTGGCTTGGCTGACAACACATTTCGTCATCACTGACCGACGGGTGATGTTTCGGCACGGGGTGTTGGCGGGCAGCGGAATCGACATCCCGCTGGCCCGGATCTTTCACGTGGAGTTCCGGCACGGCATCGTCGACCGGATGCTGCGCGCGGGCACGCTGATCATCGAGTCGGTGTCACAAGATCCGTTGGAGTTCTACGACATTCCGCGCGTGCGACAGGTCCACGCGCTGCTGTGTCACGAAGTTTTCGACACGCTCGGATCCGACGAGTCGCCCAGCTGAGCGAACCGGCTGCGGCGGGACCGCCACCCCCGCAGCAGCGTGACCGTGCCGCCCTCTTCGATGTTGTCCTCGAAGACCTCGGCGATGCCGCCTGCGGTCAGCGCCGATTCCAGCGCCCCCTCCGGGATGCGGCCGAACTCGTCGGGGAACACCCACCGGCGAAATGCCCAGAACCGGAACGCCATCTGCAGCAGGTTGCCGATGATGTAGGCCGAGATGAAGTCGGCGATGTTCTCCACCGTCAGCGACACGTGCGGCACCCGCAGCTGCAGGATGTAGCTGGAGAACCACAGCGGCGCCATGGACAGCAGCACCCCCACCCCGCTGAAGGCGAAAAACAGCAACGCCTCGTGGTGGCGTTCACGGCCGCCGCGGTGCCGGAAGCTCCACTCGCGGTTGAGGATGTACGACGCGATGACCGCGACGATGCCCGCGATGACCTTGGCGGTCACCGGCTTGGGTTCGAGGATGGTCAGCTTCAGCGTGTAAAAGATCGCCGAGTCGATGACGAACGTGGTGGCCCCGACGATGACGAACTTGATCAGTTCGTGATGGCGTTCGACGTAGGACCGGACCACCCGCGGCAACCGCACGATCGTGGCATCGGCAAAGGACACAGTGTCGCAGTCTACGTATTACGGGTCGCCGGCGCGCCGCGGCGGTGCCAGCGCCGCTAAACACCGCGCTCAGCCGGTCGTGACACCATGATTGGCGTGCCCGGTACGCCCATCGCCGCACCGCTGGTCGCCATGGTTGGTGGCGGTCAGCTGGCCCGAATGACCCATCAGGCCGCGATCGCCCTGGGCCAGACCCTGCGGGTGCTGGCCGCCGCGCCCGACGATCCCGCTGCTCAGGTCAGCCCGGACGTGGTCGTCGGTTCCCACACCAACCTTGACGATCTGCGCCGGGTGGCACTCGGCGCGGACGTTGTGACCTTCGACCACGAGCACGTCCCCAACGAGCTGCTGGAGAAACTGGTCGCTGAGGGCGTCAACGTCGCGCCGCCGCCGCAGGCCCTGGTCCACGCGCAGGACAAGCTCGTCATGCGGGAGCGGCTTGCCGCGCTGGATGCGCCGGTGCCGCGGTTCGCAGGTGTCAGCCGGCTCGACGAGCTGGACAGGGTCGACGCGTTCGCCGGTCGCGTCGGCGGCCCGATTGTGGTCAAGGCGGTCCGCGGCGGGTATGACGGCCGTGGGGTGCGGATGGCCCGCGATGTGGCTCAGGCCCGGGAGGCCGCGGACAAATTTTTGGCCAGCGGCGTGCCGGTGCTGGTCGAGGAGCGGGTCGAGATGCGCCGCGAACTGGCCGCGTTGGTGGCGCGCTCGCCGTTCGGCCAGGGCGCGGCGTGGCCGGTGGTGCAGACCGTGCAGCGCGATGGCATCTGCGTCGAGGTGATCGCGCCGGCGCCGGGACTTGACGACGACGTCGGCGCCGAGGCCCAGCAGCTGGCGCTGCGGCTGGCGGCCGAGCTCGGTGTCGTCGGAGTGCTGGCGGTCGAGCTGTTCGAAACGACTGACGGCCGGTTGCTGGTCAACGAACTGGCGATGCGCCCGCACAACTCCGGGCACTGGACCATGGACGGGGCTCGCACCAGCCAGTTCGAGCAGCATCTGCGCGCGGTGCTGGACTATCCGCTCGGCGACACCGGTGCCACCGTGCCGGTGACGGTGATGGCCAACGTGTTGGGCGCCCCGCGCACGCCGACGATGACGGTCGACGAGCGGCTGCATCACCTGTTCGCCCGGATGCCGGAAGCCCGGGTTCACCTTTACGGCAAGGGCGAGCGGCCGGGCCGCAAGATCGGGCACGTCAACTTCCTTGGCTCCGACGACGCCGAGGTGGCGAATCTGCGTGAGCGCGCGGCTCTGGCCGCACACTGGTTGTCACACGGTCAGTGGACCGACGGATGGGAGCCACATGGCTAGCAAGGCCCGCGTCGGGGTGATCATGGGCAGCGACAGCGACTGGTCGGTGATGTCCGACGCCGCCGCTGCGCTCGACGAGTTCGATGTCGCGTTCGAGGTCGGCGTGGTATCTGCGCACCGCACGCCCGGGCTGATGCTCGACTACGCGCGGGGGGCCGCCGACCGCGGGATCGAGGTGATCATTGCCGGCGCGGGTGGTGCGGCCCACCTGCCGGGAATGGTGGCCTCGGCGACACCCTTGCCGGTGATCGGGGTTCCGGTGCCACTGGCCCGGCTGGGCGGCCTCGATTCGCTGCTGTCGATCGTGCAGATGCCCGCCGGGGTTCCGGTGGCAACGGTATCCATCGGTGGTGCCCGCAACGCGGGCCTACTGGCGGTGCGGATTCTCGGGTCGTCCGATCCCGCGTTGCGGGCGCGGATCGTGGCCTTTCAGGAGCAGTTGGCGGAGAGCGTGCGCGCTAAGGATGCCGACCTGAAAAGCCGGCGCGGTAAAGTTACCGGTCAGTAGCCCAGCGACGATCGGCCTGGGCGTCGGCCCGAGGTGAAGCCGGGCACTCAAGCACAGCGCAAGGAGGCACAATGGCTCGCTGGGCCGGAAATCCGTCGTTCGACCTGTTCCAACTGCCCGAGGAGCACCAAGAACTGCGGGCCGCGATCCGCGCGCTGGCGGAAAAGGAGATCGCCCCCCATGCCGCCGACGTGGACGAGCGGTCCCGGTTTCCCGAGGAGGCGCTGGCTGCACTGAATGCGGCAGGCTTCAACGCCGTGCATGTGCCGGAGGAGTACGGCGGGCAGGGCGCGGACTCGGTGGCCACCTGCATCGTGATCGAAGAAGTGGCTCGCGTCGACGCGTCGGCTTCGCTGATCCCGGCCGTCAACAAGCTGGGCACCATGGGGCTGATCCTGCGGGGTTCGGAAGAGCTGAAGAAGCAGGTTCTGCCGTCGCTGGCCAAGGACGGGGCGATGGCGTCCTACGCATTAAGCGAGCGGGAAGCCGGCAGCGACGCGGCATCGATGCGGACCCGCGCCAAAGCCGACGGGGACACCTGGATCCTTAACGGAACCAAGTGCTGGATCACCAACGGCGGCAGATCAACCTGGTACACGGTGATGGCCGTGACCGATCCGGACAAGGGCGCCAACGGTATTTCGGCCTTCATGGTGCATAAGGACGACGAAGGCTTCTCCGTTGGGCCCAAGGAGAAGAAAATGGGCATCAAGGGCTCACCGACTACCGAGCTGTACTTCGAGAACTGCCGCATCCCGGGCGATCGGATCATCGGTGAACCCGGTACCGGGTTCAAGACCGCACTGCAGACCCTTGATCACACCCGCCCCACGGTCGGCGCGCAGGCCGTCGGCATCGCTCAGGGCGCGTTGGATGCCACGATCGCGTACACCAAGGACCGCAAGCAGTTCGGCAAGTCGATCTCCGAGTTCCAGGGTGTGCAATTCGAGATCGCCGACATGGCGATGAAAATCGAAGCGGCCCGGCTGATGGTCTATAGCGCGGCCGCCCGCGCCGAACGCGGCGAGCCAAATCTTGGATTCATCTCCGCCGCCGCGAAGTGCTTCGCCTCCGACACCGCCATGGACGTGACGGAGTCAGCCGTGCAGCTCTTCGGTGGTGCCGGCTACACCACTGACTTCCCAGTCGAACGCTTTATGCGCGACGCCAAGATCACCCAGATCTACGAGGGCACCAACCAGATTCAGCGGGTGGTGATGTCACGGCACGTGCTGCGGTGAGCGTCACGGCACGCGGGAAGCATGTTGGGGCGCACCGACAACCGGGCATTGGGATCCACGCCTTGCCGATTACGTCGCGCGATGGATTGGACCTGTCGCGAACGCTGCGGAGATTTCCGCCACCCAGGCGTCCTGCCCAGCCTGTCCGCTGTTTGGGGGACGTAAGAATCATCCGAGACAAGTGGCTGGTCGGGGGATGCGCCGGCAGCGCCGCACACGGGATAGTCCAGCTGTGCCGACATCACGCCGCATGCTCACCCCACTGAGCGGTCCAGCAGAAACGAGATTATCGCCGTTTGCCACCCTCAAACAGCGAACGCCGCTGCCAAGGAATTCCCAGGCGAGAGCCATCGAAAGATTGCGCATCCAGCCGCTGGGTATGTGGACGATTGGGGCGGTGGTGTTTACTGTCGCTGCCGGTTACCGAAGTGCTCTGGCCGTGGCGGGCGACGATGCCGCGAGCCGATTTGGTGTCAGCGCAACACAACTGGCAAGCTTTGTCACACTGCAAGTTATCGTTTATCTGGTTCTGCTTGTGCCCGCAGGCGCGTTGATCGATCGATTCGGCCCGAAATGCATCCTTTGTTGCGGTCTCGCAACGATGTCGGTGGCACAGTTGTTTTTCGCAGTTACTCATTCGTTTCCGTGTGCCTTGGCCACCCGCGGACTCTTTAGCGCTGGTGACGTGGTGATCTCCAGCAGCGTGCTGCGCCTGATCGCGTCGTGGTTTCCGGGGAAACGGAATGCGTTGATGAGCCAGATGGCAACCGCCGTGGGCATCGGGTTCGGAAGTGTACTGGGTGCGGCCCCACTTTCCACCGCCTTGAGGACATTCGGTTGGAGCGCAACGTTTTTCGGAACCGCGATGATTGGCGCTTCGTTGATCGTTGTGGTGCTGACGGCGTTACGCGACCATCCTTTCGATGATGCGCGCGCCGGCCGGTCATGGCAGCAGCGAAGCGCTGACGTCACTGTCGGTAATTGCAATGCGATGCGGCGGCTTTCAGCGCTGCGGGAGGCCTGGCGGGAACCGGGCACGCGGCTGGGCTTCTGGGTGCATTTCACTTGCCGTTTTCCGGCCAATGCCTTCTTGCTGCTTTGGGGCTTCCCATTCCTCACCCGCGGTGAAAGGTTTACCGCGGCCACGGCGCTGCATCTGCTGACGATCGTCGCCGTTTCCAGAGTCGTCCTGGGTCCGGTGATTGGACATTCGATCAGCCGTTCTGGGCGAGCACGGCTACTGATTGCGTTGGGGATTCCCATGGCAAACCTGCTCACGTGGTCGGCGACTCTCGCCTGGCCCGGGCAGGCACCTCTTTGGCTCGTCGCGGTTCTCGCCGTCGTGCTCGGCGCTGGCGACCCTGGAGCATTGATAGGGATGGAGCATGCCAGACTCCACAACCCGGACCACAGACTCGGTGCGGCGCTAAGCACGGTCAACACGGGCGGCGCTTGCGCTACCGCGATTGCAGTGCTCGGTGTCGGTTACCTCGTCGATGCCCTCGAGCCAGCCACAGCCGACACGACTACCGCCTTCCGTGTCGCGTTTGTGCTCTACCTGCCCATGCTGAGCGTCGGCCTGTGGAAGGTGATTCGCTGGCATCGCGCACTGCATCGAGCGCGTTCGACCTGTCGGCATCCTGCCCGGCGGCGGCGACCAATTACAGTTCCTTGCTCTCTGCGCCGCAACCACCACAACGTGACCGCCTCAGCGAAACCATCGCCTCACGGGAGCCACCGCGAGCTCAGTTTGGGTGCTTTGAGGTCGGCCCACAGGCCTTTCAGCGGGGTCGACGAGATGAGCCGCTCAGCATCAGCGGAGGCGCCGGCTGCCAGTGAGGTCTGCGCAACTGGGTCGGCGTCAAGAACGCCGTGATCAACATGCACTGCTTTGCACACGATCGTCGAGCTGGGCTATGAAAACGCCCCAGTTGGTCCGCTGATGTTTCCCGGCGTCTTGCCGATTGTCGACAAAATCGCCGCTGCGTTTCCTCGATGACACCGCGGCCAGGCTGTCGCGTGCCGGCCCGGATCGGTTGTCTCGGTCGATTTTCGAACTAACTTCACCGCACCCAACGCCGCAACGAAGGCCAGGTATTGATCCAACAAGTGGATAGCCCTGCGTGATCGCGGCCAACTCGGTCCCGCGGTGGTGCCGGACATGAACTGATGGACGGGATCGCTTCGCCCGGTGGTCGACCAGCCAAAGCTAGGTCGAAGGGCCACAGATCACTGGCAGATAGACACAAAACGCTTGCCATGACGATGATCTATGCCCGCATCGCCGGCAGGACCGTCGCCGACGAGTACATCGCTGTCACCGAAAAGTCGTAGCGCCTTTTAACACGCCCCCGCATTCGGCAGCGATGAGGAAGGCGCCGAAGATACATAAACTGCGCAACGAGATGCCCTCGCATCTCGGCAACGGCTACTGGGCGCAACCCGTCGAGATAGACCGCCACTTCGAATCAATCTGCGAATCCTGCATCGAATTACACCACCATCCTGCAGCGCCAACGCGATGAGGCAGCAACCCCGGCCCTGATTTCTTCTGGCTTTGGGTAGTGGGTTCAGCGCTGGGCCCGGCACGTATACGGTCAGCCATCAAGCGGCCAAAAAGCGCAGGGCCATCGGGCTCGACCCAGCTGGAGCCGACGGCGCTAATCGGTGCCGACCGCGTTGAACTGGCGGTTTGCATTGTGGCGCCGTGGGCGCTGGCCTGCTGGTAGATCACCTGGAAGGTGTGGGCTGCCCTGTCAGGCGCCGGGTAGCGAATTCGTTGTTTATCCGGCGCAGGTAGGACGGGGCATCACGAAACGGCGCTGCCCCACCCGGAGAACCCCACCGCTGGTACCGCGGAAAGGCATGGCCGTCGGGAGCCCGCCCAGTACGCCTTCCGGTGTGCCCGCCTGCGGCGCCGCGGCAGCAGCCAGGGATGATGGCCCAGGCGTGCTGGTCGCCGGAATCGCAGCTGCCCAGCTTTGCGGCACCGAGAGTCGCCCGATCGACGCGGCGCGGCCCAGATTCGCGGCGATCGTCGCGCCCCCGGAGCTCGCCGACCGCAGTCCGGTAGCCCTTGCACCGAGTCCCGCCGCGAACGTCGAGCCACCCGTTGTTGCTGCGTGCTCGACCGCTTGCGCAGCAGGCGTCAGCATTCGAATGATCCCGGTCAACGAACTCGTGATCGAGGCGAACCCGCTGCTCAGCGTCATCGAGCCGAGCATGTAATCGAGCCAGCTGGGCGGGTTGGCGGACAGTCCCGGCACGGCAAACCCTTGCAATGCGGTGGGTACCGACGAAACCAGGCGCGCGAATGTCGTCTGGGTTTCCGTTCCAGCAGCGGCGCCGATGGCCTGTGCAACCGCCGCGGCTTGGGCGGCCAAACCAGCGGGGTTTGTGTTTTGGTGTGGCGGGCTGAACGGGGTCAATGCGGTGGCCGCCGCCGACGAGCCTGCATAGGCGTACATGGCGGCGGCATCCTGCGCCCACATTTCGGCGTAGTGGGCCTCGGTGGCCATGATCGCAGGGGTGTTCTGGCCAAGAAAGTTCGTCGCGATCAACGCCATGAGCAAACTCCGGTTGGCCGCGATAACCGATGGCGGCACCGTCATCGCGAACGCCATTTCGTAGGCCGCCGCCGCCGCGCGCGCCTGGCTGGCCGACTGCTCTGTTTGCGCCGCGGTGGCGGTCAACCACGCCACATGGGTGGTGGCGGCGGTAGCCATCGCGGTTGACGCCGGGCCCCGCCACGCCCCGCTTGTCAACTCCGACACCACCGACTGATACGAGGTGGCGGTGGATCGCAAGTCAGCGGCTAGACCCTCCCAGGCCGCGGCGGCGGCCAACAGCGGACCCGATCCGGGACCGGCGTACATCCGGCCAGAATTGATCTCTGGCGGTAATGCCCCGAAATCCATTGCTGCACTGCTCCTTTTCGCGGTCCTCTTAAGAAGCGACCGTGTTGGTGTTGGCAGCCTCGGTGGCTGCGTAGGACGCGGCGCTGGTGGTCAAGGTGGCCACGAACAGGTCGTGGATCGCCGCAGCCTGGGCGCTGACGGTCTGGTACATCGCGGCGTGCGCAGCGAACTGCGCTGCGGTCAAGGCCGATACCTCGTCGGCGGCCGCTGGAATCACACTCGTTGTCGGTGCCGCTGCGGCTGCGCTACCGGCGCTCATCGCGGCACCAATGACCCGTAAGTTGTTTGCGGCAGCCTCCAACATCGCTGGTTCGGTGGTCGTAAATGACATGCAGATCTCCCTTGGTCACAACGCCGCTCGTGGTGGCCGGATGCGCGACGCCCGAAATTTTCTTTACTGCTTCCAGCTTTGCTATCGGGCCGCTCGCATCACACAGCTACCGTGCCGCGAAGAGCCGCCGTTGTCTGTCGACTGACTGGACGCAGCTTGAGATGAATTAGTTGTCCACCGGTTGGTAGGGCCGCTGTCCCCCGGTTGGCTATCCGCGAGCGGCGCGCCGACGACTTACCGCAGCTCGGAGGTCACCTCGGCGGCCGGTTGACCTGCCTCGCTGCTGTGGGCATTCCGTCTCCTGGGCGCGAGCGCCGGCTCGAACGACCAGTTGTGGTCGCACCGTTGGGCGGCCGATCCGGTTGCTCAGACCACACCGAAGTGTCTTAGTTCCTAAGCGGTAGCTCGACCCGGACATGGACGCCTACGGGCTCATCGAGGAAGGTGAAGCTTCCGCCGGCCGCTTCCACGCGGGCCCGATGCGAGGCAAGCCCAATGTGCCCCTCTGCGAGTCGGCGCGCTAACGCTTGGCTGGTTATCCCGATACCGTCATCGGCAACGTCGAGGTGACATTTACCATTGGTGATCCCAAGTGCGACCGAGGCGCGACTAGCGTGCGCATGGCGCACCACGTTGGAAAGCAACTCGCGAACCACGCCGAACACGATCGGGTCGATTGTGGTTTGTACCGGATAGTCGATATCGGTCGTGATCGCAACGCCGGAGCGGCGCGCAGTGAAAGACGCGAGTTGTTCAACCGCGGCACCAACCCCGACCTGCTCCAGAACAGCTGGATGCAGCTCGAAGGTGGCTTCCCGAAGTCGCTCCGACGCGCTCTGGAGACAGGCCAGGGCGTGGTTGACGTGCGGGTCCTCGGGTGTCGCCGCGTCCAATTCGGCGAGTTCCTGACGGGCTGCTAGCACGTCCTGTAGCGGTCCATCATGAATTGATTCCGATATTCGGCGCTGCACCCTTTCCGCTGCGGTCATCGTGTCGGCAAGCAGCTCCTCCCGCAAAGCGCTCAGCCCCGCAACCGTATTGGCGTGCCGCTCCTCGACCCGAACGACCACTAGCGCCGTGCAGCACAGGAACCCATACAACACGAGTCCGAAAATAGTTACCGGCCAACCCATCTCACGGATCATCACCGGATCTTGAAGGCCAGCGACAACAAACCCCAGCCAGCTGCAGACCAGCACGATAACGGCTCTTCGCGACGACACATCAAGCCCCGCCAGGATCGGCAGCGCCGTCATGACCATTAGCGGCATTAGTCCGTGGGTGGACAACAACTGGAAACTCGTCAATGCCAAAACGTCAATGACGGTGAAAGCGACAGGCTGTAACCGACCGATCCGAGATTGGCGAGCTGGTGAAAACGCAAAGATAAAGGCAGATAGTGCGGCGAGGCTGTACAGCGCCAGTAGAACGGTTTGCTGTGGCCATTCGGCCCGGGGGGTTCCCACGAGCATGGCCATAACCATGAGTGCCACGACGCCGATCCGAAGCACTGAGGCAATTCGGGAAACCCGCCACTGGTACAAGTTATAGACCCGGCGCAGTTCCATGCCGCTCGCTGCCACAAGAAATACAGTATTAATGACACGACTGTGGCCAGCTGCGTTTTCACGTAAGAAGTCGTTGCACGATCGACAGCGCGGCTACGGCACCAAGCGAAAGCGCATCGCGGTGTCCGCCGGCCGCTGCCGCTGCCCATTTCTTTCGCCTGACACCGCAGCTTGTCGATAAGCTCCAGGTGCCTTCACCGCGGCGGGTCGCCGCAGGGTGAGTGCTAGCGACCGCGATGCGGCACACCCGGGGCTGAGTGCCGATGCGATGAGCTGTCGGCCTGGTCGCAGGGCCGGCCGAATTCCCCCTCGCGGAGCTTCCGGGCGCGCGGTGTGGTAGGGGACAGGCCGATGCGCAGACAGTTTGCCCCTACGACACCAGAAGGCGGCGGTCGGAATCGGCTTAAGTCCAATTAGACCTTAACAATGACCACCCGGGTCGGCACTTGGCCAACGTCGGCCGGCACCCGAATTTGCACGCCTATCTGCCATCGCGAGAAAGCGCCGCGGACTCCCGGAGTACATCTCTACGGTTTGCCCAACAAAGATTCTGGAACCATTCAAGTGGATCGGCAGGTCCGGTGCCACTGCGGTTAAATCGGATGTTGCCCAATTTTGGAGCACGTGTGGTCGAAATCTGAGAAGCTAACTGCCATGGCCGGGGCGGCGGTGACCCATAAAGTTCGGGTTGTGGTAGGCGATGATCACCCACTGTTTCGCGAGGGCGTCGTCCGGGCGCTTACGTCGAGCGGCTCGGTCGAGATAGTTGGAGAGGCCGACGACGGCGCTACCGCGTTGCAATTGATTAAGGATCACTTACCCGATGTCGCACTCCTGGATTATCGAATGCCCGGCATGGATGGTGCCCAGGTGGCAGCCGCGGTTCGGCGTTGGCAGTTGCCAACGCGCGTCATGCTTATATCGGCCCACGACGAATCGGCGATTGTGTATCAGGCATTGCAGCAGGGCGCGGCCGGGTTCTTGCCAAAAGAGTCGACGCGAACCGAAATCGTGAATGCCGTTCTCGATTGCGCCAAGGGCCGCGACGTGGTTTCAAGCGCGCTTGTCGAAGGTCTTGCCGGGGAAATCCGCCGTCGCGCGGAACCACCGGCGCCGGTACTTAGCCCCCGCGAGCGTGAGGTGCTTAACCGCATTGCCCGCGGTCAGAGCATCCCCGCGATCGCCAGCGAATTGTATGTGGCGCCTTCGACAGTCAAGACTCATGTGCAAAGGCTGTACGAGAAGCTCGGTGTCAGCGACCGGGCCGCGGCGGTCGCTGAGGCCATGCGGCAACGACTGCTGGACTAGCGGAGTCGTGGAATCTGATCGTGTCGAATGCTGGCCCGTCTCCTCTAGGCCACGCTCGCGCTGTCGATCCGCGTAATCGGATGGCTGGCCCGGCCACGTCGGCAATGTCATGCGCGTCAAGGTTCTGCCGGGGGTATCCATCGGCTGACCACGAACTCGCGCCAGTACCAGCGCCAGGTATTCGCACACGATCGTCGGAAGAAATGAACACATCGGCGAATCCAAACAGGATGCGGACGGCCATGAGTATGTCGCCAATGTCAGCGCCGTCCGGCGGCAGAGTATCAACCATGGCGAGCATGGCTGTGACCCGACTTGGGCCAAATTAGTGCGCACCGTCGGTGCGGATCTTGGCGAGTGCTTCGGCGAGGTCGTCGGGTAGGGCGTCGGCGGCGGTGAGGATTTGTCGTCCGGCGCGAATCTGCACGGTGCGGTAGCGGCGTGCGGTGCGGACGAATTTCTTGATGCTCCAGCCGGTTTGGCGTTCGATCCAGTGCGATACAGCCATGGCGGCGAACACGACGCTGAGGTGCGCCTCGATCGAGTCGCGAGTGCGGTGGTAGATCGGGCGAGCTTGAAGGTCATGCTTGGACATTCGGAAGGCCTTCTCGATGCGCCACAGCTGGTGGTAGGCGTCGATGACGAACTGCGCGGGTTGTTCGACCAAGTTGGTGGTGTAGCCCTTCCAGCCGGCCAGCGCACGGGTCTTGGCCTCCAAGGCGCGGTTGACCGATTTGGTCGCACCGCTGAGTTGGATGTAGCGGTTGCGCTTGACCGGGGCATGCCCATCCACGGCGCGCTGGGCCTTGGCGATCTGCTCGTCGATGCCGCGCAGGGTGCGCCGGGCCCGGTCATGTCGGTACTGGTAGTAGATGACCCGATCCGGGATACCGCGCGCTTTCTCCGCTGAGGTGGCCGGCCACGGCTGGGTTAACACCAACCCGTCCGGGATGACCTCGTCCGGGTGCTTAGCGCGCCATTCGGCGATCACGTTGGGCAGCAATGAGATCCGGGTTCCCAGAATGAACGACAACCCCGCGGCCTGCAGGGCGACCTGGTTGGCTTCAGAGATCATCCCGGCATCAGCGACCACGGTGACCTCGCTCAAGCGGTGGGCGGTCTTGAACGCGTTGATCACCGGCAACATGGTCGCGGTCTCGGCCTTGTTGCCCTCGAAGGCAGCCACTGTCAGCGGGAACCCAGTCGCATCGGTCAACAAACCCAGGGTGATCTGTGGATCGAGTCGACGTTCCTTGGAAAACCCGGGCTCGCGAAACCCATCAACGGCATCGGTTTCAAAGTGCAGGGTGCTCACGTCGTAAAGCACCAGGCTGGCCGGACCCAACGCAGCGTGCGCTGCACATGCAGCCGAAAGTGCCTGCCGGAATTCGGGTTTGGCGAAAATCGGCAGCCGCCGCTTCACCGTCCGATAGGCCGGCGAATCCACCCCGGTCTCCGAAAGCACCCGCAGCGCATCGACCTTGCTGGTCGGTTCGATGATTCGGGCGCCCACCAGGTCCCGAAACACCTCATCTCCATCGGTGGCGGCATCAAAGCCCAGCACCCGATAGGCATGACACAACGCCTCCCACAGGTGCTCAGAACAGGAGCCCACGATCTCCAGCGGCCGGCCACCGCCGGCAGCGGCCTGCTCGAGTCCCAAGTCCAGGCTCTGCTGACCGGCAGCCACGCGCTGAGCCGCAGCCGCCTTGAGCGCCTCCAGCTGGGCCTCACTGTGCGCCGAGCCGAGGTGCTCAATCTGGCGCGATCCCCGCCGCGAAGACCACACGATCTGCACCGCGGTTGCTCCCGAGGCCGTCTTCACCGTGCGCACATACGCCACCAGCGCACACTAAAGAACTTCAATTAGTGCAGACCTTCCGACCCGCCGCGACCGAAAACCCCAGCTCAGCGACTCGCAACCACCCCGATCCTCCAAAAGTGGCCCAAGTCAGGACAGGATGCGGACGGCCATGAGTATGTCGCCAATGTCAGCGCCGTCCGGCGGCAGAGTATCAACCATGGCGAGCATGGCTGTAAGCACAAAAATTGTCCCAAAATTGCGCGAAATGCCCACACCAGCGTCCGCGAATAGCCAATTAAGTCCGAAGCCCAATTTGTCAGACCGCCACAAGCCAGCTTTATGGCCGGAAGCATATCGGTAAATCGCACCACAACGATGCACCGGCAGGCAGGGTAGCTTTCGCCTGGTAACCGAAACTCCACTGATCCGCGCCGCAGACCGTTAGCGCATCTGCGTAGCCATTGAAGGCCGGAATGACGCGAGCGATGGCGCCGCCAGCTCGTGCGGACCTGGGTACCGCGCGGTGGTCACCAGAACGATCTGCGGCGGAAAGTGTCTTCGGTCGGCGCATCGACATGCCGTTGGGCCCAAAGATTCGGCGACGCCAAACGCGACAGCGACCGTCGCAGGGAAGCCTTGGATGGCCGCCACGCTGAAGGGGTGCCTTGACCAGCGGCCGACAGGAGGTGAATGAAGAGCACGGCGATCGCGTCGCGATGAGCCGAGCAGAAAGCTTGCCTCGTTCGATTGGTGGACACGAAATTCCCCCCCACAGTAGTCGATCAGCTGACAGACAGCGTTGAACCGCTACGACACAGTGTGATCCGAATACCACTAGACAAGGTGAAAGTCCATCCAGGCAGGAAAGGGTTTGTTCGTGAACGGCTTGAGCGGCTCGGCTGTGACTGCGGCTGAGGCAGTCGGTTTCGTCAATGGCATGACCACGATCTCCGCCACCGCAGCTATTGAATATCCGTTGATCGACACGGAGACGTTCCATATCGATGGACGCGATAGCGCCGTCGAGAAGGCCGTGCAGCAGCTTCTCGAGGCGCTTGGGATGAATGAGGGGGAGCACACCGCCAAGACGCCGGAGCGCGTGGCGCGTGCGTGGAGAGAAATGTTGTGGGGTTATGGCGAGGTTCCGGAAGACCATCTTGACACCGACTTCCCGGCACCAGCCGATCCCGGGCTCGTGGTCATGCATGGCATCTCATTCGCGTCGACATGCGCCCACCACCTGTTGCCGTTCTCGGGCCGCGCCACTGTCGCTTACCGTCCCAGTCCGGGGCAGCGGGTGGTGGGGATATCGAAGCTGGCTCGGCTGTTTCACGGCTACGCTGCCCGTCTTCAAATTCAGGAGCGCATCGGCCACCAGGTGGCCGCCGGGATCATGCGCAAGCTCAACCCCTCCGGTGCAATGTGCCTCATCACGGCGCGACACGACTGTATGAGGCTGCGCGGCGTGTGCGAACCACACGCCGAAACGACAACAGAGGCCAGAAACGGGTCGTGGATGGACCACGACATAACCCTCGTACATCGTCTGCACCTGGCGAGCCCGTGATGAATAGGGGTTTGCGGGCCTTGCATTGTCAGCATGGTATCGACCGGAAGGCATGAGATGAGCACAACCACGGTTCGGGTTCGACACGAGTTCTCCGCCGGCCACCGCATCCTCGGGCTGACCGGCGCAGGCGAGAAGTGCCGAAATATTCACGGCCATAACTTCACCTGCTGGTGGATGTTCGACCAGCGTCCGGGATGGCCGTTGGCGGTTGAATTCGGCTCTGTCAAAGCCGAACTCAAAGAGATGATCGACCGGCTGCTAGACCATGCCTTCATCGTGCACAAAGATGACGAATTCGTCGGCTACCTGGTCACGCACGGGCTCAAGAGATACCTGCTCAGTGATAGGCCCACAACTGAGGCAATCGCGGCCGAGATTGCACGGTTGACCGAGGCGCAGTTTCCGGCCCTCGATCTGCTTTACGTACAGCTGACAGAGGGTTCGAATAATGAGGCGGTGTGGATGCGCGGCGGACCGCCAGCGGCTACCTATCCGCCCGGCAGCGCTGTGCTCGACGGGGATCACGCGAAGCGCGTCAGAGCGGTCATTTGAATTCTCGGTGCCGCTTGACCCGTCACTGTCGACCAGCTCGGGCAGTAGTTGTTGACGAGGTCGAAACCTGTTCGGGTTCGCCGACGGTGGCTTGCGCTGGATGTCGCCCCGCCGCAGATGGGTCACCGTGCTGCCGCACCGGCAGTCCCGGTGACTCCGACGTGGCGTGGCTAGGCCGAAGTTCCCCCTGGTGTGGAGCGGTTTAGTGGGTTGAGCTGGGGTTTTGTGTTGGTGTGCTGACTACGCGAGTCCGTGGCGGTGTGAGACGCCGAGTAGTTCGAAGGCTCGCCGCTGTAGTGGGGTGGGGTTGGTGATCTTGGTGAATGCCGGCAGGTCGTCGGTGGGCTGGATGTGGTTGGCGCAGATGGTGGCCAGGTCGGCGAGCAGGCTGGTGAAGCTGTGCACCGGGTAGTCGTTTTCGGTGCGTTTGCGCGCTGCCTTGGCCAGCGCTTGATCGGAGCGTTGGGCGGGAGCGACGGGGTCGGCACGTTTGGCGGCGGCGGCGGGTTTGTCGTTGTCCTGGAAAAGGATTGGTGCGAGGGCTTGTTTCATGTGCCAGCTGATGTAGTAGGACAGCATCCGTAGGAGCATGTGCGCGCGCACCCGATCGGCGAGGCGGTGCCGGATGGGTCGCACGTCCAGTTCGGTGTTGAGGGTGCGGAAGAACCGTTCGACGTCGGCGAGGTCCTTGTAGCGCAGCACGACCTCGTCGCGCTGCAGTGTCTGGTCGGGCAGGCTGGTGCGGAGCACGTAGATGCCGTCGAGGGCGGCCTCGGCGGCGATGGCGTCCTGGTTGCGGGAGAAACTGAACGCTTCGTCGGTGATTTGCAGGTCAAAATGCTTGGCCATCTTGAACTTGTTGCGCACCTTGCCCACCCGCAGCGCGATCTTGTCCCGCCCGCGTAGTGGTCGTTTGGCGCGGCGGGTGGCCTCGGCGATGGTCTGTAGTTCGTGTTCGGTGGCCGCCAGCAGCTCGCCGCGTTTGCGGGCACGCTCATCAGCCAGGGCGGGGTTGTGGCAGCACACCAGCCGCTCGCCGGGGTAGTCGGGGTGGGTGATCTCGAACAGGTTCTGCTCGTCGAACAGCGACAGCTGCAGCGCCCCGTCGTCGACCAATGCCTTGATCTGCGGGGCGCGCAGCGCGCTGATCCAATCCAACTGCGCCGGGTGCAGCTCGTCGCGGATGCGCGCGCTGGTGAGCATGCCCCGATCCCCCACCAGGGCGATGGTGGTCAGCCCGAACCGGGTCTTGAGCTTGGTGATCTGGGCGCCCAGGGTTTTCGGGTCGGCGGTGTTGCCGTCGAACACCTCAATGGCGATCGGCACCCCGGCTGGTGAGCACAGCAGCCCGTAGACGATCTGCAACCGGCCTTTGACCCCGTCGCGGGCATGCCCGATTTTCCCTAACGGGCAGGTGTGGCCCTCGAACGCCGCCGAGGACACGTCATAGAGCACCAGGGTTCCGTTGGCCAGATGCCGTGCGGCCAACGAGTTTTCGATGGCATCCTGGCGCTCGACCACCCAGTCCATCGCGTCATACAGGTCATCCTCATCGGCACCCGCCACGCCCAGCACCGCACCCAGGGTGCTGGTGGCGGTCTCGATGCGCAGCCCGCGCGCCATCGCCAGCTTGGAGCCCGGCTCGATCACCGACGCGGCCAGCATGGCGCACACCAAGTCCCGGTTACGCGACGGGGCGGGGTCGATCAGCTCGGCCATGCCCAGCTTGGCGGCGGTGCCCAACACCGCGGCCACATGCCCGTGCGGCAGGCTGCGGGTGATGTCAAACGCCCCGGCCAGATCGCCCGTCCCCGGCAGGCCCTTGAGCGCGCGCTGCAGTTTGTCCACCTTGTGCTCGGGCCAGCGCGACAGGTTGGCCAGCGTGCGGGTTTTCACCTTGCCGTTCTCGCGGTAACTTTCGCGCAACAGCACCGCCGGCGGTGATCCACGGTTGGGCACCCGCGTCACGTACATGATTACTTTCTAGCACAACAGCAGTACGAGAGTAGCGAATTTAGAAAATGACACGCCGAACAAGTCTTGCGAATACATGATTACGCCTTGCCGGCACATGAACACTGAAACACCTGCTCACAAAGCAGAAAGGAAATCAGCCCCCTCTCAGAAGGGGGGAACTTCGGGCTAGGCTGTTTCCAGGCCCGACAAGTACTCCTCGTTGTGCTGGCCGGGAGCCGGCGGCGGGTCGGTGGCAATCGCGGTGAAGCTGGAGTAGCGCGCCGGGGTGCGGACCACCGTGATCGCGTCGTCGCCGGTTCCGACCTGCAGTGCCAGTTGATTCTCCGCAAAGAGCGGGGTGTCCACGACCTGCTTCCACGTGTGCACAAGACACGCCATTAATCCCCTGCACTGCAATAGTTCTACCCACTCAGCCGCTGTCTTGGTGGTCAAAGTGGATTCCAATTCGTCGGTCAATTCGGCGAAGTTGATCGACCGAGAGCGTTGGTCGAGGAACCTTTGGTCGTGCAGCAGATCGGGTCGGCCGATGGTTTCGCACAGCAGTTTCCAATGCTTGGGGGTGTAGGCACTGATGACGACGTACCCGTCTGCGGCACGGAACGCATCCGATGGCTGGCTGGCAAAACCAACGGTTTTGCGGCGCTTCGTTTTTGGTTCCACATTGGGTATTGGGTCGCTGCGCCGGTTTAGGTGCATGGTGAGCTGGTTTGCTTGCAATCCGACTGCCACGTCGTACATTGCGACACTGACGACGTCGGCGACGCCGTGTCGCTCTCGATTGAGCAGAGCGGCGAGCACCGCCTGGGCCAGCACATGACCGCTGGCGTTGTCGACGAGTTGGAACGGGATGAGCTGAGGCTTGCCTTCCGGTGTGCGCATCCCCGAGGTCATGCCGGCTTCCGCCTGAATCATCAGGTCGATGCCCGGCCGGTCGCCATGGGGACCGTTGCCGCCGTACGCCGATAATCGCGCATAGATGAGTTTCGGATTGCGCGAACGCAATTCGTTGGGACCCAGCCCCATTCTTTCCATGACACCAGGGCGAAAGGCCTCAAGCACGACATCGACGCTGTCGGCGAGCCGAAGTATCTGCCGTTTGGCTTCATCGGAAGTCAGGTCGACGGCCACCGATTTCTTGCCGCGGTTGTTGGGCAGGAAATAGGTGGGCAGCGGTGGCCGGCCGGGAAGAACCGCGGTGATCTGGCGGGCGGCGTCCCCGCCGGGCGCTTCCACCTTGATGACTTCAGCGCCAAGATCGGCCAGCACCTGTCCGGCCAGCGGGCCGGCCACATTCTGGGTGAAATCGAGTACCCGAAACCCGTCCAGGGGCTTGGGACCCTCGCCGTCGGGCATTAGTTGCTGCTCCGGAGCGCGGTGCAATAGTAGTTTTCGGTTTCGCTGTTGATGCGCGGCGGGACCGGTAATCCGTTGTCGGCCAATAATTGACTCGACCTCGTGCGGACGGTCCGCCAGCCGCGCTGGTCGAGGTATTCCGCGACATCACGGCGATCGCCGGGATACCACAGGTCGTCGATGTGGGCATCCAGGCCGTGCTCGTACCATTTCTGGGCGGCGGTGTGCATGACATCCAGCGATTCCGGCGAGTTCAGGAAGATCTCTGCCACCAGTCTGCTGCCGTCCGCGCTGAGCGTGGTGATGTTGTCCAGCAAGCGATCCTGCGCTTCCGCCGGGAGGAATGCCAGCAGCCCCTCAGCGACCCACGCGGTCGGCGTCCCGGTTTCGAACCCTGCTTGCCGCAGCGCCGCCGGCCAGTCGTGTCGTAGATCGATCGGCACGGCCCGAAGCTCGACCGTCGGCTCGGCGCCCAGCGCGGCGAGAGTGGTCGCCTTGAAATCGAGCACTTGTGGTTGATCGATCTCAAAAACTGTCGTTCCCGCGGGCCAGGCCAGTCGGTAGCCGCGGGCGTCCAAGCCGGAGGCCAGGATGACGACCTGACGGATGCCGGCTGCCACCGCGTCGGCGCAGAAGGTGTCGATAAACCGGGTTCGTGCCGCCATCAGGTCGGTCATCGGCTGCATGCCCCACGGGTGGCCCGGGATATCGACGTCGGCAGAATGCAATTTGCCGGCGGCCCAGCGAGTGAAAAAGTCGATGCCGACGGCCCGCACCAGCGGTTCGGCGAATGGATCATCGATGAGCCCGGCTCTGGTGGCGCGGGCTCGGCCCGCGGCCACCATGGTCGCGGTGGCCCCCACGCTAGTTGCCAGATCCCAGGTATCGTTGTCGGTACGCGCCATGCTGGCCAGGGTAACGATGCCGGTAGCAACCGGGTTTGGCGCCTGGTCTCTAGCGCTGATTCTCCTGCTGCCCGGCCATGATTCGTCGCAGCAGTCAGCGGTTCGCCGCTCGATGAAGTCGGCGATCATCGTGCCCCGATCGGCGCAGCAGCCGTCCCTGTGCCGCACAGATGGTCGCTACCAGGCCCGCAATCAACTGCTATGGCATCGCTAGTTGCCCAAGGGAGATGTGCGACTCCTCACACGGCCACGGGGTCGGCCCTTTCCAGAGAAACTCGCCAAATTGCACTGGCGCGCAAAGGTGCTCCACTTCTTGCTTCTCGGGTCAGCACGGGTCGGTTTACCGCCCCTGGGGAAGCCGAGATGTCCTGGGAGCTTTTTCTTACGTTTCAGGGCGCTTTCCGGAAGTGGTCACGAAAGGCGCGGACGGCCCTCGTTTTTCCAGCCTTGCCTGGTTTCTTGTATTGCGCCATTCTCCGCTCCCCGCAGAGCCGAATGAAGCAGCCCCGCAAGACAGCTTGGTAAAAGCGTAGGCATTGCGGATGCCGCTGCAGGTGACTTTTCGCCGAACTGGCCGACCTTTGAGGGCGCCGGCCAGGCGTTGCCCGGGGCAACGCATGCCGGTTCGCCCCAGGCGCCGAATACGGAGTAGCGAGCCGGTTAGCACTGACGGCGAAACAGCGCGGGTGCGGCCTCGAGCGCGCCGGCCGAGAGCATCCGCAAGCCGACCTTTACCATCGCCTGGTGACCACGCCTCGTCCCGCAGAGCTCGCCGCCCCGACGCCGCTCGCCCGGAATGCGGCCTGGCACCGGGCCGCGGCGTGGGCGCGCAGGCTGGCCTGGGTCAGCCTGATGGCCATGCTCGCGGAGGGTGCGGTCGGGCTATGGCAAGGCCTGACGGTCAAGTCGATCGCGTTGACCGGATGGGCGCTAGGAAGTGCGCCCGAAGCCTTGGCGAGCGCGATGGTGATCTGGCGATTCAGCGGTCGGCGCACCTTGTCCGAATCCGCTGAGCGGCGCGCTCAGCGGGGGGTGGCGGTGTCGTTTTGGCTGACCGCCCCTTACATCGCCGCCGAATCCGTCCAGGAGCTGCTTGAGCGGCATCACGCCGAGCCGTCGGCAATCGGTATCGCACTGACGGCCGTTGCGGTGGTGTTGATGCCGATCCTGGGCCAGATCAAACAGCATCTCGGCGCGATGCTCGGTTCTGCGGCCACCTCCGGCGAAGGCATCCAGAACCACTTGTGCGGCGCGCAGGCGGCCGCGGTGTTGGTGGGCCTTGTGGTCACCGCCGGCTGGTCCGGCGGCTGGTGGCTGGATCCCACGATCGGACTGGTGATTGCAGCGGCCGCGGTGTGGCAGGGTGTCCGCGCTTGGCGCGGCGACGACTGCGGGTGCTGAATACGCGTCAGCCGTCGGTTGCTTGACCCCAGGTATTGGGCATCAATGGCAAGCGCGGACCACCGGCCACCGCATCGCCGGCCAGCCTGGTCAGCCCCGCCGCCGTGGCGGTCTCGTTGCGGACGGTTCCGGCGAAGCCAAGCGTCCCAGCACCCTGCTCCCAGGCCATCACCGTTGCGGTATCGAGCTGTGCTTCGAGGTCCATGTATTCGTAGCCGCGACCGACGTGTCGAACCTTCGGTCGCCGGCGCGGACCTGCCGGGCCCTCTTGCCTGGTTGCCGCGGCGGCGGCCGGGGCTGCGGCGGTATCGGGCTTGGATGCCTTTTTCTTGGCGTCGGCGCCGGCACCCCTCTGAGAGCCCATGCTTAGGTTGCCCACCAGGTAGGAGAACAGTTCCGGCCCTGCCGGCGTCGCCGGTGGCGGGGGTGGTGTCGGCGCGGAAAGCGGGGTGTGCGCAGCGCTCGACGCCGGAGCCGCCTCGGGTGCCGGTGCCGGGCCGCCGGCCGATGCAGGAGCCGGGACACTAGCGGCGATGATGGCCGGGGTGAATCCCGGGGGCGGCGTCACCGGCACCACGACCGGCTGGGTCAGGCCGGCCAGCCCCGCCAGGCCCGCGACGCCACCGGCGGCGCCCGCGGGGGCCGCAGCGAGGGGTAGCGCAGCCGCCGTCGCCAGCGGTACGAACGGAGTGGTTGCGACCAGATAGACGCTAACCCGAAGCGTTTCGCTGAACATCTCGAAGCCGATTTCCGAGAAGTAGACAAGCGAGGCGAAAACCAGCACTCCGAGATTGCCGTTGGCCGCCTGCACAATCGTCGGATAAAACTCGATGTAATACCCGGGTCCCGCCAGGAATTCATTGACCGCGTCCGCGAACGTCACGCCCGGCTGGGGAACCAGATTGTAGTTAAACCAACTCATGAAGTGGTCAGGGTTTTCGAAGACGTACAACGGGCTGCCGATCAGGTCGCGCAGTTCCGGGGGCAGAAACTGTTGCACCAGCCCGTCCAACCATTGGAAGACGTTTTGCGATGGTTCGGGCGAGCTGTCGCCAGCGAGGGTTGTCACGGCGTCGGACTTGACAATCTCGGGGGCCGGCGAGGTCTGAGGCACGGACGAAACCGCTGCGGCTGAGACCGCCTCATAGGTGCTCATCACGGTGGCGGCCTGAATCCACATGCGCGCATAGTCGGCTTCGTTCAGTGCGATGGGAATCGTGTTGATCCCAAAGAAGTTCGTCGCCACCAATAGCGCGTGGGCGGCGTGATTGGCGGCGAGTTCGGCCAGGGTCGGCATCTCGGCTAGCGCGGTGCTGTAGGCGGCCGCCACCGTTTCGTGTTGCGCGGCCGCGGCGGCGCTGTCAGCGCTGGCCTGCTCCAGCCACGCCAGATAGGGCGCATGGGCGGCCACATACGCCGCTGCGGTAGCACCCTCCCAGACTCCCGCGCGCACGGTGTCCAGCAGCGCGGTCAGCTCGTCAGCCGCCTGGCTGTAGGCGGTGCTCAGGGAGGTCCATGCAGCCGCGGACTCCAGCAACGGGCCCGGGCCCGGGCCGCTGCTCAGCAGCGCCGAATGCACCTCCGGCGGCGAGGCCAGCCAGATCGGTGAGCTCATCGGGTTTCCTGTCTTTCGTGCCGAAAACCCTTGCCCGCGCGGTCGACTGGATCAGGGTCCAGCCCTAGATACTTGGCCCGCAACCGATCCCACAGTTCGAGTTGTTCCCAGACCGGTTGATCGCGGATCTGCTGGTCGTTGGTCAAAAATGGGTTAGGCAGCAGCAGCGTCATCATCTGTTCGTTACGCCCGTTGAACAGGCGCACACCCCACGAGGTGGGGTAATCATCGGCCCCGATGCGGCGATAAAGCTCGGCGTGCGTGCACTTGCGGATCCGGCCCAGCTCTGGCCCACTCGCCCGGTGCTCGCCGATGCACAGGTGGAAATGCCAGCGACCGAAGTCGACGGTGGCATATCCGTCGTGCATCGAGATTCGCTTGGGCGGGTTTGGCGCCGCCACTTCCCAGGCCGCGCCCTCCATGATGACGCCGAACCAGATTTCGTCCCAATACTCTTCGAAGCACAGGCGGATCAGCTCGAGCAGGCTGTGCTCATCGACGGGCAGCGGCCAACGCTGTTCTCGCCCGCCGCCTTCGGTTTCGACGATGGGAGGGGTGGTGTCGGTCATGGTGTCACCTTTCTGCGTTCGTCAGGCTTGGTCGTGAACACGCAGTCGCCGCACAACCCGCCGCCAGGTGTGCGGTAATACAGGCAGCAGCTGGTTCGGCGGTAGCCGGTATCGCCGAAGCGGATTGTGCCGCTGAGCCTTTGATCGGCACACAATCTTTGAGCCAGCTGTGTGGCGTCACCGCCCAGGACCCGGGCGGCGCCGAGCAGCGCTGACGCGGCGTTGCCGCGGAGCAGCCGCGGCGAGATCGGTCCGAGGCGGCGCAGCGCGACGGTGAGCGGAATGAGGTGCGTCTCCAACACGATGTCGGCCAGCATCGGCGCTAAGTCGTCACCCTGCCAGGCGATGGGATGTTCGATATGCAGCTCAATCCTGCCGTCGGTCTCCCGGAACAACAGCTGCTCGGTAGCCAGATCGAGCAGCAGTCGGTGGCGCACCAGCGCGCCCAGCCCGACTGACCACAGCCGCGCGGCGAAGTCGAAGAAGAACGTCGACACTGCCACGCGGCGCTCCGAGGTGTCGATGCGCGCCTGAACCCGACCGACGACGGCGCCGAGTGCCTCGGTGTCGGTATACAGCTGGGATACAGGCCGCCAGCGTTGGTCGCACGGTCCGGTGCCGATGACGAAATATGTGCTGACGGAAGCTAATTGGGCGAGCACCGCTAGGGTGAGGGGCTGCGGTGCGCAGCGATGCGCGCTGGACGGAAGCGCGCGAAGCTGCGCAGGCAGGCTGTCCAGCGGGACGGGAGTGGCGCAGCCTGCGGTACGCACAGTGATCCGGTCCGGTTCCGCTGCGGTGACGACAATTTCGGCGGGTTCGCCGATACGCCAGCCTTCCCTGGCGAGCACGCGTTCAAAGGCAGCATGCAGCCGTTCGGGCGCGTCAACGCGGGCGCACCGCCCGCCGCTGTTCCGTACCATGAACGTTCCGTTTGCTGAGTCGAAATGCACTGTGTCGCTGCCGAATACTGAGCCGACGCGCCCGGAGAGCAGGAGATCTTCGGGGATCGCGTCGGCGAGCGTGCCGTCTGGGCCCAGCAGCCACACCCGATCGGCGGCCCGCAGCGCCAGTTCCAAGTCGTGCGTGGACATCACGATCGCCAGTCGCCGACGTCGGGCCAGGCTGCGCAGCACCGCCACCAACCCGGCGCGGGACCCGACGTCCAGAAAGGCGGTCGGCTCGTCGAGCAGCAGCGCCGACGGCTGCTGGGCCAGCGCGCGGGCGATCAGAACTCGTTGCCGTTCGCCGTCGGAGAGGTCGGCCGCCGGCCGGTCGGCCAAGTGCGCGGCGCCTACCGCTTGCAACGCCCAGCCGACGACGGCGTGGTCGCCGCGTGTCGGCCTGGCTGTCGGGCCCAGATGCGGGATGCGGCCGAGGCCAACGAGTTCCCTCGCCGACAACAGGCCCGGGTCGAAGCGGTCGGTTAGCACCACCGCGACTCGGCGGCAGAGCTCACCGGGCGCCAGCGCGGCCAGATCCTTGCCGTCGAGCCGTACGTGGCCGCTAAGGGCGGGCTGCAGTCGGCACAGCGTGCGGATCAGGGTGGACTTGCCGCAGCCGTTGGGACCCAGCAGCACGGTGAGCTCGCCCCGAAAGGCGCTGCCGTGCAGGCCGGCCGCGACCACGCTGGTACGGCGCCGGCCGCGGTAGCCGATGGCGAGGTCATGCAGTTCGATCACTGCGGCATCACCACCCCGCGGTGACTGCGCAGCAGCACGAGGACGACAATCGGGGCACCGATCAGCGCGGTGACCGCATTGACCGGAAGTACCGCACCATTGCCGGGAAGCTGATTGACGAGCCCGCATCCCAGCGCGACGGCGGCGCCCAGCAAGACCGCCGTCGGCAAGACGAGCCGGTGATCGGAGCTGCCTACGGCCAGCCGAGCCAGATGTGGCACTACCAAACCAAGAAACGCGATCGGGCCGCAGAACGCCGTCGTGGCCCCAGCCAGCAGCGACGCCGACGCGACAGTGGTGAGCCGGATCCGCCGCACGTCGACGCCCATGGTGCGCGCGTAGGCCTCGCCGAGCAGCAGGGCGTTCAAGGGGCGCACTATTAGCGCTGCCGCCACCAATCCCGACGCGACGACGGGCAGCAGCAGCCGCAGATCCGCCCACGTTGTGCTGGCGAAGCTGCCCAGCCCCCACAGCAGGTACTGCTGCACCCGCTGCGGATCTGCGCAGACCAGCAACACGCTGACGACCGCGGTGCTCGCCGAGCCCACCATGACGCCGACCAGCAACAGGGTCGCCGGCGAGCGCACCCACCGCGCAAGCACCAGGACCGTGGCCAGCACCAGTGCGGCGCCGGCTGCGGCGGCGAGAACCACGCCGGCGCGACCGGCTCCGGCCAGCCCCACCGTGAAGCCGGATCCGCTACCGATTACCGTGACGGAAACCCCAAGGCTCGCACCGGAACTGACACCGAGCACGTACGGGTCGGCGAGGGTGTTGCGAAACAGTGTCTGCATCTGCAGCCCCGCGATCGCGAGCCCGGCGCCCGCAGCGATCGCGGTGAGGACCCGCGGCAGCCGTATGCTTGTCACGATCACCTGCCAGCGCGGGTCGGCTGCCTGAGCACCGACGAGCACCCGGACGGTCTCGGGCAGCGGCACCCGCGCCGGGCCGAGGACCAGCCCCAGCAGAGCCAGCGCAGCGACGGCCCCGGCCAATGTCGTCCACACCACCAACGCGCGGCTCATGCCCGCATCACCTGGCGGTAAAACTGGAACTGGTGGCCGGGGGCGAGGTCGGGATGCAGGATCGCCACGAGGTCGCCCAGCACGAGATCCGGGCGCGCCACACCGCGCTCCCAGTAGTCGTTGCCGCCGCCCGGGCCAAGCGATTTCGTAGCCGACCACACCTGACCAGTACGCATTGCCGTCAACTCGGTGTACCGGTTGTCTTGTGCCAGAGCGTCATTGAGGGTCGTCCAATTGCTGATGACCAGCCACAGCGGTGCCTGCCCGGCCTTGGCGAAGACCGATTCGAAGTTCAGCTGCAGGCTTCCCGCGCGCTTGTCGTCCGCCCACGGGTAGCTGCCGCCCGCGTCGGCAATCAGCCGGCCGGCATAGTCGCCGCCGGCGGGCATCGACCAGACACCGTGATACATCTCGCCGGGCAGCACGTCGACGGGCCGGACGCCCGTGGTCTTCGCGGCGACCTTGCGGTACTCGTCGCGCAGCGTGCGGTAGAGCTCGCCCGCCTTCTTCTCGGTGCCGGTCAGCGCGGCGAACACCTTGACCCACTCGGCCCGGCCCAGCGGAGTGGGTTCCAGCCATTCGGCATCGGCGATCACGCCGACGCCGGCGTCGCGCAGCTTGGCGTAGCTCGGGTCGTCGGTGCCCTGGGTCACCAACACATCGGGATGGGCGGCAATCACCGTCTCGATATCGACCTGCCCACCGGGCGCGAACTCGGCGATATGGCCGGTAGCAATTCGTTGGCGCAGTCGCGGACTGACGACGTTCGCGGCAGTCGCCACGCCGCTGACCACATCGGTTTGGTCGAGTTCTGCGATCATGCCGAGGTGGGTTGTCGAAGCCGAATACATGGTCGTGACCGGCACCGTTATCTGCCGGGCGTGCGTTAGCTCACCGGCCAGCAGCGGGCGCGGCGCGCCGCAGCGCACCAGCACATACGACTCAGGGGCGGCATTCGGATAGGGCTGCTTGACGGTCAGGACCTGGTAGCTGAGGTGGTAGCTGATCGTGAAATTCGTGGCATCGGTGACCGTCGACTTGTCCGGGAAGTAGTCGGTGTCCGGCTTGAAGTCGCTAATGCACGCAGGATTCAAGCGCGTGCCGGTATCCGGCGGGGTCGCGCAGGCGCCCGCAATAAGCGCCAGACAGGCGGCCATGACGACGGCCACCCATGCAAGACGTGGCATGGACGTCGGTCAGCTCTCTCGGGGTACACCGCCCCGGGGTCGCAGGACGCGATGACGCGAGTGTCCTGGCTCTCGGATCGCTGCTCGCCTCGCCTTCCAGCTCGCGGCCGTGGCTGTTGAGGGTCGCTCCCCGATGACAGTGGCGGGACCGCGCCGGATTCGCACCGGCTTCCTGCGTCGTCATCGCCTTACGGGCGTCATTGTTGCATACCGTTCGCAAGTAAGCGATCAGGTCGCCCGCATTTAGTCGAGGCGGTAGCGGATCAGTCGGGAACTGTTGGCGACCACCGCGACCGAAGACGCATTGTGCAAAATCGCGGCAAGCACTGGCGACAACGCGCCGCCGGCACCGATCATCAACCCGGCGGCGTTGACCGCGATCGACATGCCGTAGTTCTCCCGGATGACTTCGACCGCCCGGGCCCCCAAATCCCGCACGTCGAGCAGGCGCTGCAGGTCATCGTTGGCCAGCGCGACATCGGCGGTCTCCACCGCGACATCGGTTCCGGCCAGCCCCATAGCGATTCCGATGTCGGCAGCCGCCAGTGCCGGTGCGTCGTTGATGCCGTCGCCAACCATGCCCACCACGTGGCCCTCGTCTTGCAGCTGGCGCACCACTTCGAGCTTGTCCTCCGGCAGCACTTCGGCGCGCCACTCGTCGATGTCCAGCTCGCGGGCGACGACCGCGGCGATCTCTGGGTGGTCGCCGGTAAGCATAACAATGCGGCGAATTCCATTGGCGCGCAGCTTATTGAGCACGTCAGGCGCTTCTGGGCGGATTTCGTCGCGCAGGCTGATCAGTCCGACCAACATGCCATCCACCGCGAGCAGCAGTGGGGTCTCGGCCTGGCGCCGCAGCTTGTCTACCCACTCCGCCGCTTCCCTTGATACGGCGACGTTTTCGGACTCCAGCAGGGACGGACTGCCCAGCAGCAGCGTACGTCCGTCGGCCCACATCCGCATGCCGAGCCCGACCAGGACCTCGCATTCCTCGTGCGGCGGGATCGTGATGTGCCGTTCTTCGGTCGAGCGGATCACCGCCTCCGCCAGCGGATGACGGGAGTGGATCTCTGAGCTGGCCGCATAGGCCAGGACCTGTTCAGGCTCCCAATCATCGTGCATAGCAATGATATTCGTCACCACCGGTCGACCAACGGTAAGGGTGCCGGTCTTGTCGAAGACGATGGCGTCTACCCGTCCCGCCTCTTCGAGGTGAGAGCCGCCTTTGATCAGGATGCCCCGGCGGGCACCGTTGCCGATGGCCGCGCTGATCGCGGTCGGGGTGGCCAGCCCCACCGCGCATGGGCAGGCCACCAGCAGCATGGTCATCGCACGCCGGACGTCGCCGGTGATCGCCAAGGTAAGCGCCGACACGATGAACGACGTCGGCACGAAGCGGCGCGAAAAGTTTTCGCCGACAGTCTGAATCGGGGCCCGGTCGTGCTGAGCCTCCTCGACACGGGTGATGATGCGCCCGATCGCCGTCTGACTGCCCACCGCGCGGGCACGCACCACGAGCCGGCCCCGCATTACCACCGAGCCGGCGTGCACCATCGAGCCGACGAGCACGCTGACGGGCAGGGTCTCCCCGGTGATGGCAGATTGGTCGACGACCGCCTCCCCGTCGACCACCTCGCCGTCGACCGGGATCGCCACGTGGTCGTGGACCACCACCTCGTCGCCGATCTGCACGGTATCGATCGGCACCTGAACCTCGTTGCCGTCGCTCAGGCGGATCCACGCGGTGTCGGCGCTGCCGCGCAGTAGATCCGAGATGGCGCGCCGGGTCCGGCGCAGTGTCAGATCTTGAAGGTACTCACCGATATTCAACAGCCATAGCACGGTGAGCGCCACGACGTTCTCCCGCAGCACCAGGCTGGCCACCGTCGCGGCGGACACCAAAGCATCGGTTCCGGCGCGGCCGGACCGGAACGAGCGCAGGGCGCCGCGCAGGAACGGATATCCCGTGAAGATCGTGACGCCGGTGGCGGCGAGCCGACCGGTCGGTCCGAGCAGCGGCGGGCGGGCGAACACGTAGCGGCGCACGCCCAGCAACGCCAGCGCCACACCGCCGATCACCATGCGCAGCACGTCGGCGTTGCGGATCTCCGATGAATGCGGCGCACGGGCCGGGATCAGCTCGGCGGCAGTGTGCGCGGCTTCCTTGATCGCCGCCAGCACCGCCGAACGATCACACCGCCTCGGCGAATACCAGACGACGACGGACCCGGTGCGGGGGTAGGCGTGCACGACGCGCACGCCGTCTTGGCGGTCCACGGCCTCTTCGACCGCGACCGCACGACGCGGGTTGCACCGCACCCAGGGGACGTCGACCCGCATGCGGCCAGCCGCGTCGGAAACGACCGACGGATCAGTGTTGGTGCTGGTCGGCATCGCTGATCGCCGGGGTAGGCGCCTCTTCGCCGATGCGTTCCCGGGCCTCGGCCATCACATCGGCGAGCTTGAGCCGGGCCGATTCGGCTGCTTCCTCCGCGCGCCGGGTCCCGCGCAAGCCCCACTCCGCGGCCGCCACCGCGGTTTCGTGTAACGGGGCTTTTGCCAATGCTTTTCGCAGCAGCTCATAGGCGGTCACCCCGGCCAGTCCGGTCACCACCGTTGTGGCCGCCTTCCCGAGTAGCCCGTGCACGACCATCGTCTAACCTTCCTTCGGCTCCGGTCAGTCCTCCCGACGACGCTAACATAGAAATATTGCGATACCAATATGTGTCCAGCCGGTCGGGGAGCAGGGGGTCGTCACTCGAGGACACGGGTGACCTTCTCGGTCTGGATCCTGCGCGGCAACGCCGCCGGATCGGGGTTGGCCACTTGCACCAGCGATGCGCCGACGGCGAGGATGGCCAGCAGACCGTCGACCAGCTCGTCGGGCGTCGCCCACGACTTCGTCGAGAGCACCCGATCCGTCGGCGTCAGACCTCGGGTCGCAGCCGCTGTCCGGCAGGCGGTGCGCACCTCATCGACAGACCTGCCCGCCAGCGCGAGTCCGGGACGGCGCTCTGCGGCGATCTGGTCGGCGTGCACCCGGACCGCAGTGGCGTAGTCGGTGACGCCGACCGGTAGATCCCGGGCCGGGCGCCCGAAGGGATCCAGCGACAGCACCGCCACCTCGCTGGCGCCGGTGGCGTCGGCCTCAGGCAGCCGCGCTGACGTGCACAATGCGATGTCGGCCGGGGCGCCAAATACCACCTCGGCCCCGACCCACCACACGCCGAAACACACCGCCGCCGTTTGCCAGTGCGGCGGGAGCAATACCGCGACCCGGCCGCCCGCAACGGTGCCGAGCTCGTCGCGCAGCAAATTGCCGGTTTTGGCTGCCCAGTTGGCCAAAGTTGCGGCCGAGAGTTCGATGCGCTCACCGCTGGCGTCGTCGTAGTAGGTGATGCGCGGTCCGACCGGGTCGGTGCGCAGCATCGGGTCCAGGATCGCTTCGCTGAGATTGGTCACGTCAGTTGACGCATTCGGGGCGATCCGCGCCGGCGGTCAGTATCGGCGACGGTGGGGGTGCGGTGCTTGCGGTGGCTGGCCCGCCCGCTGAGCGCGAGTGCGAAGCCGACCCCGTCGACGTCGTCGAGGTGGTGGCGTCGAGGCCGGAGCCGGGGCCGGTGTAGTCGTTGGCCAGTACCACCCGCACCGATCCTGCGGGCACCGCCGGGTCGGCGACGACGGGCAGCCCGCCGAGCTCTTTGGCGACCTGTCGGGCCCCCAGGTCATCGGCTTTGGCGGCGCGCACTTGGCTGTTCTTGACGTGCCCGGCTTCGTTATTCGCGACGGTTCCGGCGGTAAATCCCTTGTCCACCAGAAATTCTGACACCGCCGCGGCCAGACCGTTGATGTCGGTGTCGTTGAGTACGTCCGCGGTCGTCTTGGCCGGCGTGTAGGCCAGTTCCTCGGTCTTGCCCTGGTCCTGGTCGTGCAGCAGGCCGGCTACCCACTCTTGGACCTGATGCGGGTCGACTCGCACCACGCTTTGCATTCCGTCGTCGCTCCAGCCGGCTTCGTCGAGCACCGGGATAGTGGCGAACGCGACATTGCCGGCGGCCAGCTTCTGCAGCTGCTTGACGAAATCCATGATGTCCCAACCAGAAGAGAGCACCACCGACCGCTGGATGGCGCCCTGCAGCCGGTCCAGCGTGGCGGGACTCGACAGCGTCTTACCGGAGAGCACCTTGTGGGCCAGGTTCGCCATGACCACCTGCTGGCGCACCACCCGGTCCAGGTCGCCTCGGGGCAGGTCGTGACGTTGGCGCACGAAGCTGAGCGCTTGCGGGCCGTTGAGCCTTTGCCAGCCGGCCGGAAAATCAGCGCCCGAAAGAGGTTCGTACACAGGCTCTTTGAGGCACACGTCGACGCCGCCGAGCGCATCGGTGATCAACGCGAAACCCAACAGTCCGATCTCGGCATAGTGGTCGACGGTGACGCCGGTGAGATCGGCGACCGTCTTGATCAAGGCCTCGCGGCCGGCCTCGGTGCCGCGCGCTTCGGCCTCGGTTTCGGGGACGCCGGATTGGACCAGGCTGACCCGCTTTTCTTCGCGGACCTGGCCGTAGACGCCGTTGATCTTGGTCTTGCCCAATCCCGGTGCCAAGACATACGAGTCGCGCGGGATCGAGATCGCGGTGGCTGACTTCCCGTTGTTGGGCACGCGGACCAAGATGATCGTGTCGGTATTGGTCGCCGTTTCGTCACCGGCCCGCAGTGTCGCCAATTCCTGCGCGGAGAGCGGGTTGCCATGCGCGTCGGTGCGACTGTCCATCCCGACCAGCAAAATATCGATCGCACCGTCGTCGCCGCCCCGGCCCAGGGAGGGCGCGAACATGTGGAAGATCCCGTCTTCGAACGATCGGACTCTGCTCCATGCCACGCCGGTCCCGAGAACGACGGCAACGGCCGCCACGGTGGCAACGGCGCGGACCACACGTTGCGCAGGCATCACTTCAGATTACTTCCGTAACAGCCGTAGAGGGGGATAGGTCTCCGCTCGGCGTGCCAGACTCAAAACATGTCGCGCAGGATCGTGATCACCGGTGCCGGTGGGCAGGTGGGCAGCTTTCTGGCGGCCGAGGCCATCCGCCAGGGGCGAAACGTGCTGGCGCTGACGTCGTCGCAATGGAATATCACCGACCCCGACGCTGCCCGGCGGATCATCGAGGGCGGCGACGTGGTGATCAACTGCGCGGCCTACACCGATGTCGACGGGGCGGAGAGCGACGAGGCGACTGCCCGCGCGGTCAACGTGGCCGGCCCGGAGTACATCGCACGGGCATGTGCCCACGCCGGTGCGGGCATGATCCATATTTCGACCGACTATGTGTTCAGCGGGGAGTTCGGCGGGTCGTCGCCGCGTCCATATGAGCCCGGCGACGAAACCGGTCCGCTCAGTGTGTACGGGCAAACCAAGCTGTCCGGTGAGCTGGCTGTGCTGGCGATGCTGCCGCAGGCCACTGTGGTGCGCACCGCCTGGGTCTACACCGGCGGCAGCGGCAAGGATTTCGTGGCCGTCATGCGCCGGCTGGCTGCCCGCGACGGCATCGTGGAAGTGGTCGACGACCAGACCGGGTCACCGACCTATGTCGCGGACTTGTGCGCGGCCCTGCTGGAGGTGGCCGACGGCAAGGTGCGCGCCCCGGTTGTGCATGCCGCCAACGACGGCGCGGTCACCCGGTATGAGCAAGCCCGCGCCGTGTTCGAAGAACTCGGCGCCGATCCCGATCGGGTGCGGCCGGTCAGCAGTGACCACAAGCCGCGCCCGGCGCGTCGGCCGGCGTATTCCGCGCTGTCAAACCGGCTGTCGGCCCGGGCAGGACTGACACCGCTGCGGGGATGGCGGGACGCGCTGGCCGCTGCCTTGAGCGCATAGGCCGACGGTCGGCGACCCGCTGCGCCCGGCTCCGCCGCGCTTGCGATCGCCTCCAGGGCCGACGGTCGGCGACCCGCCGCGCCCGGCTCCGCCGCGCTTGCGATCGCCTCCAGACCGTTACCCTCTACCCGTGAGTGACGTGCTGCAGGTCGTCACCGTGACCTACTCGCCGGGTCCGCACCTGGAGCGTTTCCTGGCCTCGCTGTCGTTGGCCACCGACCGGCCGGTGAGGGTGCTGATGGCCGACAACGGCTCCACCGACGGAGCACCGCAAGCCGCGGTCGAGCGTTACCCCAACGTGCGGCTGTTCGACACCGGCGGCAACCTCGGATATGGAACGGCGGTCAATCGCGCGATGGCCCGCCTCGCTGACGAAGGGGGGGCTGCCGACGAGTGGGTGGTGGTCGCCAACCCGGACGTGCAGTGGGGCCCCGGGAGCATCGACGCACTGCTGGAGGCCGCCGCCCGGTGGCCCAGGGCGGCCACGCTGGGCCCGCTCATCCGGGACCCCGACGGGGCGGTGTACCCGTCGGCGCGTCACCTGCCCAGTCTGTTTCGCGGCGGCATGCACGCCGTCGTCGGTCCTGTCTGGCGGAACAATCCCTGGTCGACGGCATACCGTCAGGAGCGGCTGGAACCCACCGAACGGCCCGTGGGCTGGCTGTCGGGGTCGTGCCTGCTGGTGCGCCGAGAGGCTTTCGAGCAGGTCGGCGGCTTCGACGAGCGGTACTTCATGTATTTCGAGGACGTCGATCTCGGCGACCGGCTGGCCAAAGCGGGCTGGCAAAACGTCTATGTGCCGACGGCCGAGGTGCTGCATCACCAAGGCCACGTCACCGGTACCGATCCGGCCAGCAGCCTTGCCGCCCACCACAAAAGCACCTATATATTCCTTGCCGATCGGCATTCTGGTTGGTGGCGGGCTCCGCTGCGATGGGCGATGCGGGCCGGGTTGGCGGCGCGCGAACGCGTATTGGTGCGCAGCTCGCGGCGGAGACTCGCAGAAGGGCGGCGGGCACGGTGACACACCCCGAAGTGGACGCGGTGGTCCTGGTCGGCGGCAAAGGCACCCGGCTGCGACCGTTGACGCTGTCGGCGCCCAAGCCGATGCTGCCGATCGCCGGGTTGCCGTTGTTGACCCACCTGTTGTCGCGGATCGCCGCGGCCGGGATCGAGCACGTCGTCCTGGGCACCTCCTACCAGCCCGCGGTGTTCGAGGCGGAGTTCGGCGACGGCTCCAAGCTGGGCCTGCAGATCGAATACGTCACCGAGGAACGCCCCCTGGGCACCGGCGGGGCCATCGCCAACGTCGCCGCGCAGCTGCGGCACGACACCGTGATGGTGTTCAACGGCGATGTGCTCGCCGGCGCCGACCTGCACCAGCTGCTGGAGTATCACCGCGCTAACCGAGCCGATGTGACCCTGCATCTGGTGCGGGTCTCCGATCCGCGAGCATTTGGCTGTGTTCCGACTGAAAACGGCAGGGTCACAGCATTTTTGGAGAAGACACAAGATCCGCCGACCGATCAGATCAACGCGGGCTGCTATGTCTTTGCCCGGGAGATCATCGACCGGATTCCGCGCGGCCGCGAAGTCTCCGTCGAGCGCGAGGTGTTCCCGGCCTTGCTTTCCGACGGGGTCAGGATCTGCGGCTATGTCGACGCCAGCTACTGGCGGGACATGGGCACGCCGGAAGACTTTGTGCGGGGCTCGGCGGACCTGGTGCGTGGTATCGCACCGTCACCGGCACTGCGCGGCCACCACGGTGAGCAGTTGGTGCACGACGGCGCCGCCGTGTCGCCGGGAGCGGTGCTGATCGGCGGCACTGTCGTGGGGCGGGGCGCCGAAATCGGCCCGGGCGCCCGGCTGGATGGCGCGGTGATTTTCGACGGTGTGCGGGTCGAGGCAGGCAGCGTGATCGAGCGGTCAATCATCGGTTTCGGTGCCCGCATCGGCCCGCGGGCACTGATCCGCGACGGGGTGATCGGCGACGGGGCCGACATTGGTGCACGGTGTGAGCTCTTGCGTGGTGCGCGGGTATGGCCCGGGGTGTTCATTCCCGACGGGGGGATTCGCTACTCCTCTGACGTTTGAGCATTTTGCTGCCGACTGGGTACTTATCTCGCGCCATCAGCGTCAGGTATAAGTTCACCTGCGGCGCGGTTCTGTGCGAATGAAACCAGCTGCGCCAGTGCGTAATCGGCATTTTCTGGTAGGGCGTCGACGGGCCACCATCGCAAGTCCAACGACTCCTCGCTGATCTCGATTTGCGCGCCCGCGGGTGCGCGGGCCACGAATTGCAGATCGAGGTGACGGGTTGGTACACCGAGCGAGCAGGTGACCGGGTG
Organism: Mycobacterium heckeshornense; assembly: GCF_016592155.1. Lineage (NCBI taxonomy): Bacteria > Bacillati > Actinomycetota > Actinomycetes > Mycobacteriales > Mycobacteriaceae > Mycobacterium > Mycobacterium heckeshornense. The sequence goes on along the minus strand of NZ_AP024237.1, from coordinate 3,835,549 downwards.
GACATGCACGGCCATGAGTTCGGGATGGATGCGCAGGCCGGCGATCCCGGATTCTTCGCTGGCTTCCCGCAGTGCCGCGTCGACGATGTCGTCGTCATCGTCGTCGCAATGCCCGCCAAGCTGTACCCAGCGGCCCAGCCGCGGGTGCAAGGTGAGCAGCGTCTGGCTCCCGGTGGCGTCGATCACCAGCGTCGATGCGGTGACATGGCCGGGCACACAGTCGCGGCTGCAGGCGTCGTCGCGGGCATGCACAAAAGCCAGCACCGCGTGGCGCAATGACTCCTGGGCCGGATCAGGGGCACGCCAGCCGGTGAGCAGCGAGATCGCGGAGTCGCGGACGCTCACTTGCGCACCAGCAAGCCGTCCAGCGGTGCTGGCGGCCGAGGGGATGTCGGCTCGGTCGGATAGCCAATAGCGATGGCGCCCAACGGTTCCCAGTCACCTGGCAGCTCCAGTTCAGCGCGCACGATGTCAGCAGCGAAGATGGTCGAGCCGATCCAGCAGCTGCCCACCCCACGCACCGCCAGCGCAACCAGCAGCGCCTGCACGGCCGCGCCGACCGCGACGGTGAACATGGTGTGCTCGGCGGCGGTGCGGGCAGCATCGGGATAACTGTGTGCACCGTCGGGCACCAGCATCGGAATGACGACTTCCGGTGCGTCATAGAGGATCTGGCCGCGCGCCACCCGCCGCGCAATGGCATCGGGGGATTTTCTGTCGCCAGCGAGGTCGGCCCACCACTTGTCGCGCATGCGGTCCAGCAGCCTCACGCGCAGCTCCGGGGTCTGCAGCCACACGAACCGCGCCGGCCGGGTGTGATGGGGGGCCGGCGCGGTCAGCGCTTCGGCGACCGCGTCTTCGATCAGGTGCGCGGGCACGGGCTGTTCGCTGAACCGACGCACGGAGCGGCGCAGCAGCTGGGCCTGCCGGCGGCCCTGTTCGAGCGCTTCGGCGGTGCCCAGCCAGAACAGGTCTTCGGTTCCCGCGCGGATCAGTCGCCGTGCCGTCGACCCGTCATCGGTGATGTGCAGTCCGCGCACCACGGCCACCGGTATCGCGGTGAGTTTGCCCTTGACCAGATCGGCTGCCGCGGCGATTTCGTCGGCAACGGCGATTTCCGTGACCACCAATTCGTTACCGTGCGGGTCGGTGATTCCGGCGTAACTGTGCAACACGGCCAGACCGGCTGAGCCCACGGCAGCGTCGGTCTGGCCGTTGCGCCATGCGCGGCCCATGGTGTCGGTGATTACCACCGCGACGGTGACCCCGAGCCGTTCACGCAGCCCGGCACGCAGGGTGCCGGCACTGACGTCCGGGTCGACAGGCAGCAGGGCCAGCTCGGCTGCACCGACATTGGAGCCGTCCACCCCGGCCGCGGCCTGCACCAGCCCGAGCCGGTTCTCGGTGATCAACGTACGGCCCTTGCGGGCCAGCACACGAACCGATTCTTCGTCGATCAGCTTGCGCCGCAGCTGGTCTCGCGCTTCGACATCTTCCGGTGCCGACACGATGCGGCCCTCGCATTTGGACACCACCTTGCTGGTGACCACCACGACGTCGCCGTCGTGCAGCCAGGGCGCAGCCTGGGCAATTGCCGCGGCCAGGTTGTCGCCGGGCCGGAATTCGGGGAGGCCGGTGACGGGGATGATCTCGACAGTCGACGCGGCACCGTGACCGGCCGTCACGCTGCTCATGCTGCCACACCTGCGAGTTCCAGCCCCGCGCTGACCATGTCGGCCGTTGCTTTAGGGTCACTCATCAGCAGCGGTATGGGTCGAACTGCGACGCCGTCGATTTCGGCGCGATCGCTCTCGTGGACCAACCAGCAGTCGAGAATCCCCGTCGCCCGGCGAGCCCCGTAATGTTGGCCCACGGCCTCTGCGCTGCATTTAACACCGATCACGGTGAGGCATTCATATGCCATGCCGCGTAACGGCTTTCCGTCGATGATGGGCGAATAGCCGACGACCGGAGCCGACGTCGAGCGCAGCGCGGCCCGGATGCCGGGGATGGCCAGTATGGCGCCGATGCTCACGACCGGGTTCGAGGGTGCCAGCATGATTATGTCGGCCTGGGTGATCGCCTCGACGACTTCGGGTGCGGCGCTGGCGTTTTCGGCGCCAACGAAAGCGAAGCTGTGGGTCGGCACTTGGGCACGATGACGCACCCACCATTCCTGGAAGTGGATCGCACGTCGGTTTCCGTCAGCGGGATCGGTGATGACCGCGTGGGTTTCGCAGCGATCGTCGCTGACGGGCAGCAGGCGCGCCCCGGGCTGCCAGCGGTCGCACAGCGCCGCAGTGACCTGCGAGAGCGGGTAGCCGGCTCGCAGCATCTGGCTGCGCACCAAGTGGGTGGCCAGGTCGCGATCGCCCAGCTGGAACCAGTCAGGCTGAACCCCGTAGCGCGCGAGTTCCTCTTTGGCGTGCCAGGTTTCGTCGCGGCGGCCCCAGCCGCGCTGCGGGTCGACCGCGCCGCCCAGGGTGTACATGCAGGTGTCGAGGTCTGGGCAGACGCGCAGGCCATGGATCCAGGCGTCGTCGCCGATGTTTACCACCGCGGTGAGTTCGTGCTCGGCCGGACCGTGATCGGAAGCGAATTGGCCCAGGCCGAGCAAGTGCTGGACACCCAGCAGGAAGCGGGCGCCGCCGACACCGCCGACCAGAACCGTGATCTTCACATCGCACGACAGTACGCCCGGTGACGATGCGGTCTGCGCAGCGGACCGGGGAGGAGGCGGGCAGTCGGGTTGGGCCCGGTGACGATGCGGTCTGCGCAGCGGACCGGGGAGGAGGCGGGCAGTCGGGTTGGGCCCGGTGACGATGCGGTCTGCGCAGCGGACCGGGGAGGAGGCGGGCAGTCGGGTTGGGCCCGGTGACGATGCGGTCTGCGCAGCGGACCGGGGTTGCCGTCCGACACGCCGGGGCGCAGATCGGCACAATGCCGCTGAAATTTGGTCACGACATGGTATGGAATTTGGTTCCAGCGCTTGACCACGGCAAGTTACCCGTGTGTAATCACATCAGTGTCATTTCCCGGTTGGCCGGCCGGTTGCGGTGTCGCAGACCGAGATTCGATCACTTGTTCGAAAAGAGAAGGCCGCATAACACACCAGAACAGTGGCGACATTCACGATCAGCGAATCCAGGTGAGGAGGCGGAGCATGTCCTATGAGCACCTGCGGGGCGTAGTGGGAGGGACACCGCACACCAATACCGGCTCGGCGGCAACGGGTCCGGCGCGGCGGCCCCGTTTGAGTCTGGTTTCCGACGCGGCCAACATTTTTCCGCTGGCGCCCGTGACCCGCGACCAATGGCAAGACCGTGCGCTGTGCGCGCAAACCGACCCCGAGGCGTTCTTTCCCGAGAAGGGCGGCTCCACTCGCGAGGCGAAAAAGATTTGCCTGGGCTGTGAGGTGCGCGCTGAGTGCCTGGAGTACGCCCTGGCACACGACGAGCGCTTTGGCATCTGGGGTGGCTTGTCCGAGCGGGAACGCCGCCGCCTCAAGCGCGGCATCATCTGACCCGGCCGGGCCAGTCGAGGGGTTTCAGTCGTCGTCGATCGTGGGGTCGATGACCGAGGGGTCGACGTCCAGATACGTCGCCACCTGAGCCACCAGAATCTCATGCAGCAATTCGCCAAGTTCGATGGTGTCTTTCGCGCGTCGCTCGATCGGCTTGCGGAACAAAACAATTCGTGCACGTGTGGTGTTGCCGCGGACATCGACACCGGCGGGGATCAACCGCGCCAGCGCGATCGGTCCGTCGGCGACGACCTCAGGCGGCCACTGCACGCTGTCAGGATCCTTGGGACACATGCGCGGGATCTCGTCAACCGCCACGTCAAGCCCCGAAACCCGATCCTGCCAGCGGCGCTCGATGGGCTCATAGGCCTCCAGCACCGCCATGTCGAACCGCTCGGCCCGGCTGCGCCAGCCTGGCACCGTCGGCGGCAGCAGCGGCCCACGCATCTCGCGTCCTCGCCGCGCTGCCGAGCGTCGGGCAGACCGACCGCCTCGCCGAGAGCCGCGAGAATCGCTCACGCGCCGATGGTAACGGTTGCACATCGCGGCCCAGCCCAATGCGCGTGTCCGGCCCCGCGGCGTCGTTTGCGCACGATAGCCTCTCGACCGTGAATGCTCCGCGTCGCTGTTGCCGGCCCGGGTGTCCGCACCACGCGGTGGCGACGTTGACGTTCGTCTACTCGGATTCGACGGCGGTGATCGGTCCGCTGGCCACGGCACGAGAGCCGCACTCATGGGATCTTTGCGTCGGCCATGCCGGCCGGATCACCGCGCCGCGCGGGTGGGAACTTGTTCGTCACCCCGGCCCTTTGCCGAACCCGGATGAGGACGACCTGGTGGCCCTCGCTGACGCGGTGCGCGAAGGCCGCGGCGGGCTGGTGAATCGCCCGCCGGTCAACGGCTTCTGCGATCCTGGCGGCGCCTCATCCGGGGCACCGGCCAGCGTCCCGGGCACCGGTGCGCTGGCTTCCCCAGCGCATCAACCCGGCGGAACCGGACGGCGTCGCGGGCATCTGCGCGTGTTGCCTGACCCGCCGAGCGAACCGGGGGACTAGGCGGCGACGGGCGCGCTAGCGTACCTACAGCGAGGCCGACCGCAATGGTTAGGCTGGCGACCAAGAGTCCCTTCGTCAGGAGCCCTGTCATGTCTCGGCCCGCCGCGGCTGTCCATCGTGTGATCAAGGCGTACGACGTGCGTGGGTTGGTGGGGGACGAAATCGACGAGTCCCTCGCCGTCGACGTCGGCGCGGCTTTCGCGAGGTTGATGCGTGCCGAAGGGGCCCACCGAGTCGTGATCGGCCGCGACATGCGCGAAAGTTCGCCGCCACTGGCGGCTGCCTTTGCCGCCGGCGTGACCGGTCAGGGTCTTGACGTGGTCCGCATCGGCTTGTCCTCGACCGACCAGCTCTATTTCGCGTCCGGCATGCTCGACTGTCCCGGCGCAATGTTCACCGCCAGCCACAACCCGGCGGCCTATAACGGCATCAAGATGTGCCGCGCGGGTGCCAAGCCGGTTGGCGCGGACACCGGGCTGGCCACCATCCGCGACGAACTCATCGCCGGTGTTCCCGGCTACGACGGACCACTGGGCAGCATCACCGATCGTGATGTGCTAGCCGACTACGGCGCCTTCCTGCGCTCGCTGGTCAACTTGTCAGACCTGCGTCCACTGCGGGTGGCGGTGGACGCCAGCAACGGCATGGCCGGCCACACCGCGCCGGCCGTGTTGGGTCCGGTCAATTCAATCACGCTGCTGCCACTGTATTTCGAGCTCGACGGTTCCTTTCCCCATCATGAGGCTAACCCGCTGGACCCGGCTAACCTGGTCGACCTGCAACAGTTTGTCGTTGCCGAGGGTGCTGATATAGGGCTGGCCTTCGACGGCGACGCCGACCGCTGCTTCGTGGTCGACGAGCGCGGCCGGCCGGTGTCGCCGTCGACGGTGACCGCGTTGGTAGCCGCGCGTGAACTCGACCGGGAAATCGGCGCAACCGTGATTTATAACCTGATCACCTCGCGTGCGGTGCCGGAATTGGTGATCGAACGCGGCGGCACGCCGGTGCGCTCCCGCGTGGGACACTCCTACATCAAGGCGCTGATGGCCGACACCGGGGCCATTTTTGGCGGCGAACACTCGGCGCATTACTACTTCCGCGATTTTTGGGGTGCCGACTCGGGGATGCTGGCCGCGCTGTATGTCCTTGCCGCACTTGGCGAACAACAGCGGCCACTGTCGGAGCTCACCGCTGACTACCAACGCTACGCATCCTCCGGCGAGATCAACTTCACCCTAAAAGGTTCAGCCGATGCGGCGTCGGCAACCGAGGCTGTGCTGAAGTCGTTCGGCACCCGGATCCACTCCATCGATCACCTGGACGGGGTGACGGTGGACCTGGGCAACGGCAGCTGGTTCAACCTGCGCAGCTCCAACACCGAGCCACTGCTTCGGCTCAACGTCGAGGGCCGCTGCGCCGAAGACGTCGAGGCGGTGGTCGCGCAGATCACCGACGAGATCGCGCAATTCGCGGGTCAGCCGGAGGCCGTGACGTGAACGCGATCGGCGCCGCGATCGATATCGATGACACCGAAGCCCTGATCGCCGCCGACCGGGAGGGTCTATTGCGGGCCGCATCGATGGCGGGCGCGCAGGTGCGCGCCACCGCGGCCGCATTCGACGAAGGAGCGCTGGACTCGATCCGCGGGGGCGATCGTCCCCGCACCCTGGTCTGGGTAGCCGGCCGCGGTACCGCCGCGAGCGCCGGCGCGATGCTGGCCGCGGCGGTCGGCGGTTCGTCGGGCGAGCCGATTGTCGTTACCGCCGGGGCGCCGCCATGGATCGGCGCGCTGGACGTGCTGGTCGTGGCCGGCGACGACCCGGGCGATCCCGCACTGGTGGGGGCCGCGGCGACCGGGGTGCGCCGGGGCGCGCGGGTGGTCGTCGTGGCGCCCTACGAGGGCCCGCTGCGTGATACAACCGCGGGGCGGGTCGCGGTGCTGGAACCGCGGTTGCCGGTGCCCGACGAGTTCGTGGTGTGTCGGTATCTGGCCGCCGGGCTGGCCGTGCTCGCCAGCGTCGACCCGGGTCTGCGGGTCGACCTGGCGCGGCTGGCCGACGAGCTCGACAGCGAAGCGCTGCGCAACAGCGCGGGGCGCGAACTATTCACCAATCCGGCTAAGGCGCTGGCCGAGCGCATGTCAGGTCGTCGTGTCGTGCTGGCCGGTGACTGCGCTGCCACCCTGGCCCTGGCCCGGCACGGGGGTTCGGTTCTGCTGCGGATCGCCCACCAGGTGGTCGCCGCCACCGGGCTGGCGGACGCGGTCGTGGCGCTACGGGCCGGGTTCGGCGATGCGGCCGACGCTCTTTTCCACGACGAACAGATTGACGGGCCCCGGCCCGAACGGCCGCGGGTGTTGGCGCTGACCCTGGCCGCCGAGCGCACTGTGGTGGTCGCCCGGGTCAGCGGGCTTGACGTCGATATCGTCACCGCCGAGGATGTCCCGGATCTGTCCGATGCTTCCACCGAAGCGGTGGCGGGCCTCGGTACCGAACAGCAGCTGGCAATATTGGCCGTCCGGTTGGAGATGGCCGCGGTTTATCTGCGACTGGTGCGGGGATAAATAGACAGTGGAATTGCTACGCGGGGCGATACGGACGTACGCGTGGGGATCGCGGACCGCGATCGCCGAATTCACTGGGCGGCCGGTGCCGGCTGCCCACCCAGAGGCCGAACTCTGGCTCGGCGCGCATCCAGGTGACCCGGCTTGGCTGGAGACCGACGACGGTGAGATCTCGCTGCTCGATGCGCTGATCGCCGACCCCGAGGGACAACTGGGGTCGTCGGCGCGCACCAGGTTCGGCGACGTACTGCCGTTCCTGGTCAAGGTGCTGGCCGCCGACGAGCCGCTGTCGCTGCAAGCCCATCCGAGTGCTGAGCAGGCGATCGAAGGCTACCTCCGCGAGGAGCGGCTCGGGATCCCGGTTTCCTCACCGATCCGCAACTACCGCGACAACCGTCACAAACCCGAGCTGCTGGTGGCGTTGCAGCCGTTCGAAGCGCTGGCTGGGTTCCGTCCGGCGGGCCGCACCGTCGAGTTGTTGCGGGCGTTGGCGGTCTCAGACCTCGACCCCTACATCGAGTTGCTCAACGACCAATCCGACGCTGACGGCCTGCGGGCGTTGTTCACGACCTGGATCACCGCTCCGCAGCCCGACATCGACGTGTTGATACCGGCCGTCCTCGAGGGCGCGATTCACTATGTCACCTCCGGCGCAACGGAATTCGCTGCTGAGGCCAAGACTGTGCTGGAGCTCGGCGAGCAGTATCCCGGCGACGCTGGGGTCCTGGCGGCCTTGCTGCTCAACCGGATCAGCCTTGCTCCTGGAGAGGCGATCTTCTTGCCGGCCGGCAATCTGCACACGTATCTGCGTGGTGTCGCGGTCGAGGTGATGGCCAACTCCGACAACGTTTTACGGGGAGGGCTGACGCCCAAGCACGTCGACGTACCGGAGTTGCTGCGGGTGCTCGACTTCACCCCGACCACCGAGGCGCAGCTGCGGCCGCCGGTGCATCGGGACGGACTTGAGCTCATCTACGACACCCCGGCAGCCGAGTTCGCGGTGTCGGTGCTGACTCTCGCCGACGAACACCTCGGCCACGAGGTCGACGCGCCGTCACGTCACGACGGACCGCAGATCCTGCTGTGCACCGAAGGGGCGACGGCCATCCACGGCAAATCCCGGGCACTGACGCTCAACCGGGGCATGGCGGCATGGGTGGCCGCCGACGACGGGCCGATCCGGCTGGTCGCGCGCGAGCCCAGCAAGCTGTTTCGGGCCACCGTGGGTCTGTGACGTCAACCAGCAGCGTCCGCGCGATCCTGGCAGCCTTGGCCGCCAACGTGGGCATCGCCGCGGCGAAGTTCGTCGGCTTCCTGGTCACGGGCAGTTCGTCGATGCTGGCCGAGTCGGTGCACTCGGTGGCCGATACCTCGAACCAGGCTCTCCTGCTGCTCGGCCAGCGCGCAGCCCGCAAACAGGCCGACGCATTGCACCCGTTCGGCTACGGCCGCAGCCGCTACTTCTGGTCGTTTGTCGTGGCCCTCGTCCTGTTCACGCTCGGGTCGGTGTTTGCTCTCTACGACGGCTACCACAAGATCACCCATCCGGCAGAGCTCAGCTCGCCAGCGGTGGCTTTAGTCATCCTGTCGGTGGCAATCGTCTTGGAAGCCTTCAGCTTTCGTACGGCGATGGTCGAGTCTCGGCCGCTGAAAGGCAACAGCAGCTGGTGGCGGTTCATCCGTACTTCGCGCAACCCCGAGCTGCCCGTGGTGCTGCTGGAAGACACCGGCGCGCTCATCGGCTTGGTGTTCGCACTGGCCGGGGTCGGGCTCACCGCCACCACTGGTGACCCGGTGTGGGACGGCATCGGCACGCTGGGCATCGGCGTGCTGCTCGGCCTGATCGCGATCGTGCTGATGGTCGAGATGCACAGCCTGCTGATCGGCGAGGGCGCCACCAGTGCCCAGACTCAGGCCATCCGAGCGGCGCTGGAATCCACCGAGCATGTTGAGCGGTTAATCCACCTGCGCACCCAGTACCTTGGCCCGGAGGAGATGCTGGTGGCCGCCAAGATCGCGGTGGCCCCACAGGTCCAGCTGGCCACGATTGCCGCCACCATCGACGCCGCGGAGGCCAACGTGCGCGCCGCGGTGCCGGCCGCGCGGGTAATTTACCTCGAGCCTGACCTGGATCGCGCGCTTCCCCGGTAGCGCTCGCGCCAGAGCTGCCGGCGCTCGGCCAGCCACAGCCGCATGTTGTGACCGATGGCGCGAGCGATCAGCGTCGGCGACGGCACCATGTAGAGGCTGTCCAGCAGCGAAAACCGGCGCAAAAACCATTCGGCGAGAACAGGATCGGTCTCCGCGGCGCCGAGGAACTGGTCGAACAGCTCACCCACCGGGCGATACCACCACGGGGCGTGGCCGCTGGCGTGGTGGAACGTGAGATCACCGATCGCGTTCATCAGCCACACCGGGTAGGTCGTCTTGGCGGTGGCGCGGTTGAGTTGGTGAGCCAGCTTGCGGGTAGGGGACCGCAACGCCCGCCGTAGATGACCGGCCTGCAGCGACGTCATCGTCATGCCCTGGCCGAACGTCGGATCGAAGCTGGCCACCGCGTCCCCCAGCGGTACGATCCCCGCCGGGAAACGGTCCAGCTTGTCGTAGCGGCGCCATCTGCTGGTGGGGAAGCGATGCGACGCCACCTCCCCGATCGGCTCGGCCCGCTCAAGTGCAGCGGTAAAGTGCGCCGGCAGCAGCTTCTCTGCGAGCACCAACATCTCAGAAAAGCTCTGCGGTGGTTCAACTTTGGCGACGCCGAAGGTGGTGAGAACCCAAGTGCCGTCCTCGTAGGCCAACATGCCCAGTCCCAGCGGCTGGTTCCGAGACGCGCCCGCGACGATCACCTTTTCCCGGATCACGCCCTCCGGCATACGGAACTGGTGCGACGAGTAGCCGATGCCGACGTCGACGACGTCCTCGCGCGGCGGCGGGAAACCCCACTGCCGCAGCCACACGGGTAGTCGGCTGCCCCGGCCGGTGGCGTCGACGACCAGATCAGCGGCGACGAACTCGGGTTCGCCCGCCGAATCCAGCAGCACCCCGGTCACCCGCTGCGCGGCGGTGTCGAAACGCGGCTGCGCGACCGGGCGCCGCTGGATCTCGACGTTGCTGATGCCGCTGACCCGGCGCCGGATCTGCCACTCCAAATGCGGCCGGCTGGGCACGTAGGCGGTGAACTCCCTACGCAGGGTGTGCCCGGTCCCCAGTACGTGGCCGGCTGCGCCGAAGTAGATGCAATCCGGGCGGTTCTCCAGCATGGGCACGCCCGCGGCGACCATGTCCGCGAGCAGACCGGGAAATAAGTCCTCGAATTCCCGGGCGCCGCGGGCCATCAGCAGGTGCAGGTGCCGGCCCTGAGGGACCGCGGTGCGGTTGGCCGGGCCGGATGGCAGATTGTCGCGTTCGAACACCGTCACCCGGTGGTAGAAATCCGAGAGCACTCGCGCGGCCGACAGCCCCGCGATACTGGCCCCGATGACGACAGCGTGTCCGCGTGTGCTTTCGCCGCGCATCCTCGGAGACTAGTCGGTACTGTCGCGGTGCATGGCCGGTCGATGGCGTACCAAGTCAGTCGAGCAGTCGATCGCCGACACCGACGAGCCGACAACCCAGCTGCGCAAAAGTCTGTCCTGGTGGGATCTCGTGGTGTTCGGCGTGTCGGTGGTGATCGGGGCGGGCATCTTCACCGTCACCGCGTCGACCGCCGGCGACATCACCGGCCCGGCGATCTGGCTGTCGTTTCTGATCGCGGCGGCCACCTGCGGGCTGGCCGCGTTGTGCTATGCCGAATTCGCCTCGATGCTGCCGGTGGCCGGCAGCGCGTATACCTTCTCCTACGCCACCTTCGGTGAATTTTTGGCGTGGATTATCGGCTGGAACTTGGTCCTGGAGTTGGCGATCGGCGCGGCCGTGGTGGCCAAGGGCTGGTCAAGCTATTTCGGGACCGTGTTCGGCTTTGCCGGGCAGACAACCAACGTGGGCGCCTACAGTCTCGACTGGGGAGCGCTGCTGATCGTCGGATTGGTGGCGACGCTGCTCGCACTGGGCACCAAGTTGTCGGCGCACTTTTCCGCCGTCGTCACCGCGATCAAGATCGCGGTGGTGTTGTTGGTGGTGATCGTCGGTGCGTTCTACATCAAGGCCGCGAACTACTCGCCGTTTATCCCCCCGCCCGAATCCGAGCATGGCGGCACCGGCGTCGACCAGTCGGTGTTGTCGCTGCTGACCGGCGCGCAAACCAGCCACTACGGGTGGTATGGCGTGTTGGCCGGCGCCTCGATTGTGTTCTTCGCGTTCATCGGGTTCGACATCGTGGCAACCATGGCCGAGGAGACCAAACACCCGCACCGCGACATTCCACGCGGGATCCTGGCCACGCTGGCCATCGTCACCGTGCTCTACGTCGCGGTCTCTGTGGTGCTGTCGGGGATGGTCCGATACACCCAACTGCAGGACGCCCCGACCGGCCGTCACGCGAACCTGGCCACGGCCTTCGCGGCCAACGGCGTGCACTGGGCGTCCCGGGTCATCTCGGTGGGGGCGTTGGCCGGACTGACCACCGTGGTGATGGTGCTCATGCTCGGCCAGTGCCGGGTGTTGTTCGCGATGTCCCGGGACGGATTGTTGCCGCGGCAGCTGGCAACCACCGGCGCACGCGGCACGCCGGTCCGTATCACCGTGCTGGTGGCGCTGCTGATTGCGGTTGCGGCCTCGGTGTTCCCGATGGCCAAGCTCGAGGAGATGGTCAACGTTGGAACGTTGTTCGCGTTCGTGCTGGTCTCGGCCGGAATCGTGGTGCTGCGCCGGACCCGCCCCGAGCTGCACCGGGGATTCCGCGTCCCGTGGGCGCCGCTACTGCCGATCATGTCGGTGTGCGCATGCCTGTGGCTGATGCTCAACCTCACCGGCCTGACCTGGATCCGGTTCGGGGTCTGGATGGTCGTCGGCGTCGCGATCTACGCCGGCTATGGCCGACGGCACTCGGTGCTGGCTAATCGGCCGCCGAGGGGCGAGGCCAGCCCCGAGCCCGAGCCGGCGCCGGTGCTGCCCTAGTGGTTTACAAATTAGCTATTTGTGTCTAGACAACAGACACAGATCCATGTATTGTCAACCGCACGTGGTGTGGCTCAGTGGGAGGTTGGACGACATGGCCGGTGACGGTGCCAAGCTCGTCGCCGCCGACGCGGTGATGTGGCACGACAAGAAGCGCTACCTGTGGCTGCTCGGACTCGTTGCCCCGACCATGTTGCTGGTGATCCTGCCGATCGTCTGGGCGATGAATCAGGCGGGGTGGCACGGTGCCGCCCAGGCGCTGTTTTGGGTCGGCCCGATCCTGCTCTACATCGTGCTGCCTGCCCTGGACCTGCGCGTCGGGCCCGACGGGCAGAACCCACCTGACGAGGTCATGGAGCGGTTGGAGAACGACCGCTACTACCGCTACTGCATTTACCTGTACATCCCGTTCCAATACGCCAGCGTCGTCCTGGGTGCCTACCTATTCACGGCATCCAACGTGACTTGGCTCGGCTTCGAGGGGTCGCTGGGCTGGCCGGCGAAAATCGGGCTGGCTTTGTCGGTGGGCACGCTGGCTGGTGTCGGGATCAACACCGCGCACGAGCTGGGTCACAAGAAGGAGTCGCTGGAGCGGTGGCTGTCCAAAATCACGCTGGCCCAGTCCTGCTACGGCCACTTCTACATCGAGCACAACCGCGGCCACCACGTCCGAGTGGCCACGCCGGAAGACCCGGCGTCCTCCCGGTTCGGCGAGACGTTCTGGGAGTTCTTGCCGCGCAGCGTTTTCGGGAGCCTCCGCTCGGCGTGGCGGCTGGAGACGCAGCGGCTGCGCCGGCTGAACAAAAGCCCATGGCATCCGTCCAACGATGTACTTAACGCCTGGGCGATGTCGGTCGTGCTGTGGGGGGTGCTGATCGCAGTGTTCGGTTCCGCCCTAATCCCGTTCGTGATCATCCAGGCGGTGTACGGCTTTTCCCTCCTGGAAGCGGTGAACTACCTCGAGCACTACGGACTGTTGCGGCAGAAGACGGCCAACGGCCGCTACGAGCGCTGCACCCCGAAGCACAGCTGGAACTCCGATCACCTCGTGACAAACCTGTTCCTCTATCACCTGCAGCGGCACAGCGACCATCACGCCAACCCGACGCGGCGCTACCAGACGCTGCGCAGCTTCGCCGACGCCCCGAGCCTGCCCAGTGGTTACGCATCGATGATCGCGCTGACCTATGTCCCGCCGCTGTGGCGCAAGGTCATGGACCAGCGGGTGCTGGCCCACTACGGCGGCGACCTCAGCCGCGTCAACGTGCACCCGCGCCGCCGCCAGAGGCTGCTGGCCCGATACGGGGCGCCGGCATGATGGCCGCCTACCGCTGCCCGGTGTGCGACTACGTCTATGACGAAGCCAAAGGGGCTGTGCGCGAAGGCTTTCCGGCCGGCACACCGTGGAATGAGGTTCCCGACGACTGGTGCTGCCCAGACTGCGGAGTGCGGGAAAAGATCGACTTCGAACCGATGGGAGCCAATCATGGGTGACTACAAGTTGTTTCGCTGCCTGCAGTGTGGCTTCGAATACGACGAGGCGCTGGGCTGGCCGGAGGACGGTATCGTGCCCGGCACCCGCTGGGACGACATTGCCGAGGACTGGAGCTGCCCAGACTGCGGCGCGGCCAAATCCGACTTCGAGATGGTGGAAATCGCGCGTTTCTGACCCGCCGGCGACGATGCAGACCGACGTGACGAGCAGGAGCGGCGCTTACGGCCGGGTTGGCGACGATGCAGACCGACGTGACGAGCAGGAGCGGCGCCGTAATAGGGGCTAGTGTCGCGGATGTGAAACGGGTCCCCTACGCCGAGGCGTCGCGGGCGCTGTTGCGTGATTCGGTGCTTGACGCGATGCGGGAGCTGTTGCTGGCCCGCGACTGGTCGGATATCACCGTTGCCGACGTGGCGCGCGCCGCCGGCATCAGCCGGCAGACCATCTACAACGAGTTCGGGTCGCGGCAGGGTCTGGCTCAGGGTTATGCACTGCGGTTCGCGGATCGATTGGTCGACCTAGTGGAATCGGCGATCCATGACAACGTCGGTGACATCTATGCCGCGCTGCTGCAAGGGTTTCGGGCGTTTTTCGCCCAGTCCGCATCCGATCCGCTGGTGATCTCCTTGCTGACCGGGGTGGCCAAACCGGATTTGTTGCAGCTCATCACCACCGACAGCGGGCCCATCATCACCCACTGCTCGCAGCGCCTGACATCGTCGTTCATGCATAGTTGGGTGCAAGCCGGCGAGCAGGATGCTGGCATTCTGGCGCGCGCCATCGTGCGGCTGGCAATGAGTTATGTGTCGATGCCGCCGGAAGCCGACCACGACGTCGCCGCAGATTTGGCCCGGCTGTTTACCCCCGCCGCTGAGCGCTACGGGATGATCGAAGCGCCATGACCCGGCGTCACGGGCTCGCCGGATCGCGACTAATGTATAAGCAAGCTAAGTAGTTGACTCGACGAGGATTGGGTGCACACCATGACGACCACGGAAAACGCGCTGAGCACCGACGTTCGCAACGGCATCGAGTACAAGGTCGCCGACCTGTCGTTGGCCGACTTCGGCCGCAAGGAGATCGAGCTCGCCGAGCATGAGATGCCCGGATTGATGTCGCTGCGGCGCGAGTACGCGGACGTCAAGCCGCTCAAGGGTGCCCGCATCTCGGGATCGCTGCACATGACGGTGCAAACCGCGGTCCTGATCGAGACGTTGACCGCGCTCGGCGCCGACGTCCGGTGGGCGTCGTGCAACATCTTCTCCACCCAGGACCACGCCGCGGCCGCAGTCGTCGTCGGCCCGCACGGCACCCCCCGAGGAGCCCAAGGGCGTGTCGGTGTTCGCGTGGAAGGGCGAGACGCTGGAGGAGTACTGGTGGGCCTGTGAGCAGGCGCTGACCTGGCCCGGCGAGCCCGCGAACATGATCCTCGACGACGGCGGGGACGCCACCATGCTGGTGCTGCGCGGCATGCAGTACGAGAAGGCCGGGGTCGTGCCGCCCGCCGAGGAGGACGACTCGACCGAGCACAAGGTGTTCTTGAACCTGCTGCGGCGTCGTTTCGAGACCGACAAGACCAAGTGGACGAAGATCGCCGAGTCGGTGAAAGGTGTCACCGAGGAGACCACCACCGGCGTGCTGCGGCTCTACCAATACGCCGCGGCGGGCGATCTGGCGTTTCCGGCGATCAACGTCAACGACTCGGTAACCAAGTCCAAGTTCGACAACAAATACGGCTGCCGGCACTCGCTGATCGACGGCATCAACCGCGGCACCGACGTGCTGATCGGCGGCAAGAACGTGCTGATCTGCGGCTACGGCGACGTCGGCAAGGGCTGCGCGGAGTCGATGAAGGGCCAGGGGGGCGCGGGTCACCGTCACCGAGATCGACCCGATCAACGCGCTGCAGGCGCTGATGGAGGGTTTCGACGTCAAGACCGTCGAGGACGTCATCGGCGAGGCCGACATCGTCGTCACGGCGACCGGTAACAAGGACATCATCACGCTCGAGCACATGCGGGCGATGAAGGACAAGGCGATCCTGGGCAATATCGGCCACTTCGACAACGAAATCCAGATGGCCGCGCTGGAGCGTTCCGGGGCCAGGAAGACCAACATCAAGCCGCAGGTCGACCTGTGGACGTTCCCGGACACCGGCCGCTCGATCATCGTGCTCTCCGAAGGTCGACTGCTCAACCTCGGCAACGCCACCGGTCACCCGTCGTTTGTGATGAGCAACAGCTTCTCCAACCAGGTGATCGCCCAGATCGAGTTGTGGACCAAGCACGACGAATACGACAACGAGGTCTATCGGCTGCCCAAGCACCTCGACGAGAAGGTGGCCCGCATCCATGTCGAGGCGCTCGGCGGGCGTCTGACCAAGCTGACCAAGGAGCAGGCCGAGTACATCGGCGTCGACGTCGACGGTCCGTACAAGCCCGACCACTACCGCTACTGACCGGCGAGCCGACGCCAAAGCTCCCGAACGGGTCTTTTCCTTACCCGGTCAGGTCGTCGACTTCCAGGCCGGCCAGCAGGGCGTCGCGGGCGCGGGCGACGCGGGAGCGGATGGTGCCGACCGGGCAGCCGCACACCACTGCGGCGTCCGCGTAGGACAATCCCAGCAGCTGGGTGAGCAGCAGCGCCTCCCGTTGGTCGGCGGAGAGGTCGGCGATCATCGTCGTCACCTCCACCACGTCTTCGAATCCCCGGGCAGGGCGGTCGCGGTGAAGCAGGTGTTCGGGGTCGGTGTGATGTCCGCGGCGGGGTCGCGAGCGCGCATGGCGGACGTGATCGGCGACCACGCGACGCGCGATCGACAGGAGCCAGGTGCGGGCGCTGGAGCGTCCGGAGAACCGACGGATCGCGCTGATCGCCCGCAGAAAGGTTTCCTGGGTGAGATCGTCGGCGCTGTTGGCGTCGGAGAGGTAGGCGACAAACCGCCACACGTCGTGCTGGGTGGCTTTGATGAGCGCTTCGAGCGCCCGGCGGTTTCCACGGCCGGCCGCCAAAGCGAGTGCGGTGACGGCCTCGTCGTCGCTACGCGCGGTCATGACCATTCACCTTAAACCGAACCGCGTGGTTCTACGACGGATTGTCGTAGAACCGGGCTAAGCGGCGGAGCGGTTGATCGGCCAAAGATGTCCGCGGCGTCGACCGCGCGGGACGGTGACGGCAGGCATGGGGCCGACGGTTCGACCGTCGTCGGCGGTGTGTCGCGGTTGTTCCCCGGCACGTTCGCCCGCCACCAGCCAGGCGAACAACACGCCGAGCAGCAGCGGCAGATGGCTGGCGATACGCGCCGCGGTGACTTCGCCGTGGTAGGCATCGATGGCGACATACGTCAGCAGCGCCGCGGTAAACGCGGTGGCAATCGCGGCAACGCCGGCCGCCGCGGCGGTCCAGACGCCGGCGGCAATCATCGCCAGTCCCAACGCCAGCAACCAGGCCGTGGACTCGTGCAACAGGTGCATCCCGGTCGCGGCACCATGCTCGCGGGCGGACACCAGACCGAAGTCGACGCCGGCGATTTGCGCCAACGCGACCGCAACCTGAAATAGACCCGCGGCGATCAGCGCCCAGCGCCGATAGCCCGAACTGAGCCGGCGCAGCCAGCGGCGATGTGACGGTGTCGCAGCGATGCCCGCAGTCGCCATGATCTTTTCGACCAGGTCCGGGCCGTGGCCCGCCTCGACCGCGGCCAGCCGGCGTGTCTGCATGGCGACCCCGATCAGCCAGGCGCGGCAACCCGGACACGATCCCAGGTGGGCATCGACACGCTGTGCCGACACCTCGTGAGGCTCACCGTCCAGGCGCGCCGACAGCGCTTCACGCGCCACTTCACACCGCATCACTGCATCCTCGCGCACAGGTGTGCGTGCGCACAAAGGCAGACCTGACCGGAACTCAACCGCGCCGCAAAGCGACCACTGTCGGTATGCGACGCCAGATTCGTGGGAGGGTTGTTGTGTCGGTGCGAGAGCTGGTCGGGCGATGACGGCGCCGGTGTGGATGGCGTTGCCGCCCGAAGTGCACTCGGCGTTGCTGAGCAGCGGACCAGGGCCCGAGGCCTTGCTGGCAGCCTCGGGCGCGTGGTCATCGTTGAGCGCCGAATATGCTTCGGCGGCAGAGGAACTCGGTGCCTTGCTGGGTGCGGTTCAAACGGGGGCCTGGCAGGGGCCCAGCGCGGAGCGGTATGTGGCCGCCCACGGCCCTTACCTGGCCTGGCTGGTTGATAGCGCCGCGAAGAGCACGGTCGCTGCGACGATGCACCAGACGGCGGCCGCCGCCTACACTTCCGCGCTGGCCGTCATGCCCACGCTGGCTGAACTTGCTGCCAATCACGCCATGCACGCGGTGCTGGTGGCCACGAACTTCTTCGGCATCAACACGATTCCGATCGCGCTGAACGAAGCCGACTACGCGCGGATGTGGGTGCAAGCCGCCGAGACGATGAGCACCTACCACGTGGTCGCCGGAGCGGCGCTTGCATCGGTGCCGGTCACCGCGCCCGCGCCGCACATCGTCGTCCCGGGCGGGGAGACCACCGCCGGCACCGCACAGGCGACCGCCGTGGCCCCGGCCGCACAATCCGGTGCCCATCTTGATAACGCGGATGCCTCGGCCACCGCGCAGCAGGCCAGCGAGGCCTCGTCGTGGCAGGACCAGCTGGCGGCGTGGCTATCCGACTACACCCAGAACTTCGCGTGGCCGCTGGGCAAGCTGATTTACCCCAACGGCTGGCCCATTCCCGCAGTCCCGTTCGCCAACGCGGTGAGCTCGCTGCTCATGCAGATCCCGGGGATGTCGCCGACCCTTGCCACCGCGCTCGCCTGGGCAATCTTTCACACGCTGATGTTGGTGTGGCCCGCCGTACAGGTGGCGCCGTTGGCTGTCCCGGCAATGCTGGCCGCTGTTGTATCGGCCGGCGTGGCGGGGACGGCGGGCCTGGCAGGATTGGCGGGGCTGTCGGTGGCGCCCTGCGCCGACACGTCGGCACCCGCTGTCTCACCCGCGCCCACACCCACGAGCACGTCGCCGACTGCTGCGCAGGCGGGGGCCGTCCCGGCCGGCACCACCGGCGCTTCGACCGTGCCGAGCCCGGCCGCGCCGGGCCCGGTCATGCCGGCCGACGCCGGCGCGGCCGGCGGTGGCCCCGACGCCGGCGCCGGCCCGTCCACATCGGCCACGGCCGCGGGACTCTACGCGGTGGGCACAACCAATGCGTCGGTGCAAAGCAGCACGACCAGTCGTCGGGCTCGCAGCAAGGATCAGCAGTCGGCGTTGGACAGCGAGGCCGCGGCGGAGCCGGCCCCGTCGGCCCGCGAACAGGCGCGGGCCCGTCGGCGCCGCGCCAGGGAGAAAGACCGCGGCCATCGATACGAGTACATGGATCCGCTGCCGTCGACGATGGTGTCGGATCAGGGCGCGGGACCGCTCGGCTTTGCCGGCACCATGCCCCGGGGCGCCACGCCAACCGCGGCCGGATTGGTGACGTTGCCCGGTGAGCGGTTCGGCGATGCGCCTCGTTTTCCGATGGTGCCGGGCAGCTGGGACGCCGGGCCGGAATCGAGCTGAGCCGGCGCGTTAGGCTCGCGCCGTGTTGATCGCCATCGAAGGGGTCGACGGCGCGGGCAAGCGGACACTTTCGCGGGGCCTCCAAGCGGCCTTCGAGGCCCGCGGAAAGTCGGTGGCCAGCCTGGCTTTCCCACGCTATGGGCAGTCGGTGACCGCCGATGTGGCCGGTGAAGCGCTGCGGGGTCAGCACGGGGACCTCGCGTCGAGTGCGTATGCGATGGCGCTGTTGTTCGCGTTGGACCGCGCCGGTGCGGCAGCCGAGATCGAAAAGCTCCGCGGTGACTACGACGTGGTGATCCTGGACCGCTACGTGGCCTCCAACGCCGCCTACAGCGCGGCCCGCCTGCGCCAGGACGCCACCGGTGAGGTGGTGGCCTGGGTCTATGACGTCGAGTACCGCCGGCTGCACCTGCCCATGCCGGATTACCAAGTGTTGCTTGATGTCTCGACTGAACTTGCCGGGCAGCGAGCGCGCAGCAGGGCCGTGCAAGAGGCGGGCCGGGACCGTGATGCCTACGAACGCGACGACTTGCTTCAGCAACGCACCGGTGTGGTGTATGCCGGGCTGGCCGCGGCAGGCTGGGGCGGCCGTTGGCAGGTGGTTGGCGCCGACGTCGATCCCGGCAAGCTGGCCGCCTTGCTGCTAGCCGAGTGAGCTGCGAGAAGAAACGCGGGTCTGATAGCCCAGTTTTGTCGCGAACTGGTGACACCATGGACACCATGAGGCAAAGGATTCTCGTCGTCGATGACGACGCTTCGCTGGCCGAGATGCTCACCATCGTGTTGCGCGGCGAGGGTTTCGATACCGCGGTCATCGGTGACGGCAGCCAGGCACTCACCGCGGTGCGTGAGTGGCGCCCCGACCTGGTGTTGCTGGACCTGATGCTGCCCGGCATGAACGGCATCGACGTCTGCCGGGTGTTGCGCGCCGACTCCGGGGTGCCGATCGTGATGCTGACCGCCAAGACCGACACCGTGGATGTGGTGCTGGGCCTGGAGTCGGGCGCCGACGACTACATCATGAAGCCGTTCAAGCCCAAGGAGCTGGTGGCGCGGGTTCGGGCCCGGCTGCGGCGCTACGACGACGAGCCGGCCGAGATGCTCTCGATCGCCGACGTCGACATCGACGTGCCGGCACACAAAGTCACCCGCAACGGTGAGCAAATCTCGCTGACCCCGCTGGAGTTCGATCTGCTGGTCGCGCTGGCACGCAAACCGCGCCAGGTGTTTACTCGTGATGTGCTGCTCGAACAGGTGTGGGGATACCGTCACCCGGCGGACACCCGCTTGGTGAACGTGCACGTCCAGCGTCTGCGGGCCAAGGTGGAGAAAGACCCGGAAAACCCGCAAGTTGTCCTGACCGTTCGAGGAGTGGGTTACAAGGCCGGACCTCCGTGACGGCCAACCCTGCACAGCGTCGCGGCGAGGAGGAGCGGCGCTTGTGATGTGGGCCTCTCGGCGACGCATACACCGGCGTTCGGCACCTCTGATGCGCGGGATGGGTGCGTTGAGTCGAGCCCTGGGCGTGGCCTGGCGGCGCTCGCTGCAGTTGCGGGTGGTGGTGCTGACTCTCGGACTGTCATTCGCCGTGATCGTCGCGCTGGGCTTCGTACTGACCAGCCAGGTCACCAACCGCGTGCTCGACGTGAAAGTTCACGCCGCCATCGAACAAATCGAGCGGGCACGCAACACCGTCAGTGGGATCGTCAGCGGCGAAGAAGCACGATCGCTGGACAGCAGCCTTCAACTTGCCCGCAACACCTTGACGTCGAAAACCGAAACGTCGTCGGGTGCCGGGTTGGCCGGTGCGTTCGACGCGGCGCTGCTGGTCCCGGGCGACGGTCCGCGAGCCGCGACCACCGCAGGGCCGATCGATCAGGTGCCAAGCCCACTGCGCGATTTCGTCAAGGCGGGCCAGGTGGCCTACCAGTACGCCACCGTGCACACCGAGGGTTTCTCCGGGCCAGCGCTGATTATCGGCACCCCGACGCCGTCGCGGGTGACCAATCTTGAGCTCTACCTGATCTTTCCGCTGGCCAACGAGGCGAGCACGATATCGCTGGTGCGCGGCACGATGACCACCGGGGGCATCGTGCTGCTGGTGTTGCTCGCTGGGATCGCGTGGCTGGTCTCGCGTCAGGTTGTGGTTCCGGTGCGGTCGGCCTCGCGGATCGCAGAACGATTCGCCGAGGGCCATCTCTCCGAGCGGATGCCGGTGCGTGGTGAAGACGATATGGCACGGCTGGCCATGTCGTTCAACGACATGGCCGAAAGCCTGTCGCGGCAGATCACCCAGCTTGAGGAGTTCGGCAACCTGCAGCGCCGGTTCACCTCGGACGTCAGCCACGAACTGCGCACGCCGCTGACCACGGTGCGGATGGCCGCCGACCTGATCTACGACCACAGCGCCAACCTCGACCCGGCGCTGCGGCGCTCCACCGAATTGATGGTCAGCGAGCTGGACCGGTTCGAAACACTGCTCAACGACCTGCTCGAGATCTCGCGGCACGACGCGGGGGTGGCCGAGTTGTCGGTCGAGTCGGTCGATTTACGTGCGACCGTCAACAGTGCGCTGGCCAGCGTGGGCCATTTGGCCGAAGATGCCGGCGTCAAGTTGATCGTGGATCTGCCGCCCAACGAGGTGATCGCCGAGGTTGATACCCGGCGGGTGGAACGCATTCTGCGCAACCTGATCGCCAACGCCATCGACCATGCCGAGCACAAGCCGGTGCGAATCCGGATGGCCGCCGACGAGGACACCGTCGCGGTCACGGTGCGCGACTATGGGGTGGGACTGCGACCGGGCGAGGAGAAGTTGGTGTTCAGCCGCTTTTGGCGATCGGACCCGTCACGGGTGCGACGGTCCGGCGGCACCGGGCTGGGTCTGGCGATCAGCGTCGAGGATGCGCGGCTGCACCAGGGCCGCCTGGAGGCCTGGGGCGAACCTGGCAAGGGCGCCTGTTTCCGGCTGACCCTTCCGCTGGTGCGCGGTCATAAGGTGACCACTAGTCCGTTGCCGATCAAACCGATTGCGGCCGAACGCAAAGAGCGTTCAACCCGCCAGCGAGAGCACGCCGAGAGGAGCGTGTGATGCGGCCGTTGGCTGCGCTGCTGATTTCGGCTCTGATACTTGCCGGATGTGCGTCCGTGCCGAGTTCGTCGGCGCCGCAAGCCATCGGCACCGTCGCGCGACCGGCGCCGTCGAACCTGCCCAAACCGACCCCCGGGATGGATCCCGACGTGCTGCTGCGGGAATTCCTCAAGGCCACAGCCGATCCGGCTAACCGCCATCTGGCAGCACGGCAGTTTCTCACCCAGTCTGCGTCTAATGCCTGGGACGACGCTGGTAGCGCGCTGCTGATAGATCACGTGGTGTTCGTGGAAACCCGTACCGCCGAACGGGTTTCGGTGACTATGCGAGCTGACATCCTGGGCTCGCTATCGGACATGGGGGTGTTTGAGACCGCCGAGGGCGTGTTGCCGGACCCCGGCCCGATCGAGCTGGTCAAAACGTCCGGAGGCTGGCGAATCGACCGGCTGCCCAACGGTGTGTTCTTGGACTGGCAGCAGTTCCAGGCGACCTACAAGCGCAATGTGCTGTATTTCGCTGACCCGACCGGCAAGACGGTGGTGCCCGATCCGCGCTACGTCGCCGTCTCTGATCCCGATCAGCTGGCCACCGAGCTGGTCTCGAAACTGATCGCCGGACCGCGTCCGGAGATGTCCAGGGCGGTGCGCAATCTGCTAGCCCCACCGTTGCGGCTGCGTGGACCGGTGACCCGGGCCGACGGCGGCAAAACCGGCGTGGGTCGCGGCTATGGCGGGGCGCGCATTGACCTGGATAGCCTGTCGGCCACCGACCCGCACAGCCGTCAACTGCTTGCGGCACAGATCATTTGGACCCTCGCGCGGGCCGATATCAGAGGGCCGTATGTGATCAACGCCGAGGGTGCCGCGTTGGAGGATAGGTTCGCCGACGGGTGGACCACCTCCGATGTCGCTTCCACCGACCCTGGTGTCGCCGACGGCGCGAGTGCGGGAGTGCATGCCTTGGTGGGTGGCTCGCTGGCGTTGCTGGATGGCCAGCGAGCGGCCCCGGTGCCCGGCGCGTTCGGCCAGCTGCCCGACCAGACTGCGGCCACGCTGTCCCGCAGCGGCCGCCGGGTGGCGTCGGTGGTGACGCAGCGGCCCGGTGCACCGGACATGGCGGCGGCACTGTGGATCGGCGACCTCGGCGGTGAAGCGGTGCAGTCCGCCGATGGGCACAGCATGTCGCGGCCAAGCTGGTCGCTCGACGACGCCGTGTGGGTGGTGGTAGACGGCAACAACGTGCTGCGGGCCATTCAGGAACCGGCATCGGGTCAGCCCGCGCGCATTCCGGTGGATTCAGCCGCGGTGTCCAGCCGCTTTCCGGGTCCGATCAGCGAGCTGCAGCTGTCTCGGGATGGCACCCGGGCGGCGATGGTTATTGCGGGTCAGGTGATCCTGGCCAGTGTGGAGCAGCCGCAGGCCGGTCAGTTCGCGTTGACGTATCCGCGGCGGTTGGGCTTCGGGTTGGGGTCGTCGGTGGTGTCGGTGTCCTGGCGAACCGGCGATGACATCGCGGTGAGCCGCACCGACGCACAACACCCGGTCTCCTATGTCAACCTCGACGGGGTGAACTCCGATGCGCCCAGCAAGGGGTTGCAGACCCCGGTGGGGCTGATCGCGGCTAACCCGTCGGCGGTGTATGTGGCCGATCCGCGTGGGGTGGTTCAGCTTTCGGGGTCGGCCGCTGAGAACGAACAGGTGTGGTCGGAGGTTTCGGGGTTCATGGTGCCGGGGGCGGTTCCGGTGTTGCCGGGCTGAGTTGTGGCGGCTGGGGTGGATCGTTAGTTTTGCGGCGTGGATCCTGGTGAGGGGCTGCGGGTAGATCCCGAGGCGATGGCCGGTTGTGCCCAGGCGTTGGGTGGTGCTGCCGAGGCTTTGCGGGCCAGGTTGGCCGAACTCGACGGCCAGGTTGGGCAGATGTTGGGCGGTTGGCGGGGAACGTCTGGGCGTGCTTATGCCTCGGCGTGGGACTTGTGGCGTCGGGGAGCCGGTGAGGTGATGCTGGGGTTGTCGATTTTGGCTGACGCGGTCGGTAAAGCCGGTTTGTCGTTTCAGCAAAATGAGTCGGCCTCCGCGGAGGTGTTGCGGGGTGTGCGCGGTGGGTGAGGCATTTCGTGTGGATCCTGAGGCGTTGGCCGAAGCGGTGGAGCGCATGGCTGAGTTCGAGCGTTATGCCGAAAGCATGCTTGCTGAAATTGATTCGCTGGTCAGCAATCTGCATGCGGGCTGGTCGGGTGAGGCGGCGGCGGCGCATGTCGAGGCGCACCGGCATTGGACCCCGGGGTGAGGCGATGATGCGGGAAGCGTTGCGCCAGTTGCAGGGTGCTGCCAGCACTGCGCACGCCAATTACACCGGCGCAATGTCGAAGAATCTGTCCATGTGGTCGTGAGCTGATGGCGCCGCTGGCGGTCGATCCCGCTGCGTTAGACGGCGCCGGGTCGGCGGTGATTACGGTCGGTGAGGGGCTGGGGTCGGTGATCTCGACACTGACCGGCGCGCTGTCGGGATGTTCGGGCATGGCCGGTAGTGATCCGGCTGGCGCGGCATTGGGCCGCAGTTACGACAGTGCAGTGTCGAAGCTGCTGGAGGCGATGGCTTCCACGCGAAATGGGTTGTGCCGCATCGGAGATGGTGTGCGGATGTCGGCGCACAACTATTCGGTGGCTGAGGCCATGTCGGACGTTTCCGGCCGATGGGATTCACTTCCGACGCCGCCGTCGACCGGGCCTGTCACGGCGGGCTCGTCGCCGTCGGCGGTCGGAGCTGGTACTGGCGCGCCTGCAGGCTGGGGCTGGGTAGCCCCCTATATCGGGATGATCTGGCCGAATGGGGATTCGGCTAAGTTGCGCGTTGCCGCGGCGGCCTGGAATGCCGCTGGCATGGAATTCTGTGTTGGCGAGAAGTTCGGACTGGCGGGGCCGTTGGGAACCGTTCGAGCTCAACAGATTCCCGAGGCTGAGGCCATTGCCAATGCACTCACCGACTCCGATCGCAGCTGCGCAGCGATCAAACAGCAGTGCTCGGCAATCGCCGACCAGCTCAACGCGTACGCGGCCAGGATCGACCAGGTTCACGCGGCAATTCTGGATCTGCTCTCCCGCATCTGTGATCCCATGACCGGGATCAAAGAGGTGTGGGACATCCTCACCGACAAAGACGAAGACGAGATCAAAAAGATCGCCAACGATATCCGCACGATCGTCAACCAATTCACCTCTGAAGTCGACGCACTGCGCCAGCAGATCACGGCTGCGGCTTCCGAAGCGACGACCGTGATCAGCACAATGGGCCGCTACGCCGCCAAGGAGTGGGATCAGTTTTTGCACGGCACCGACGTGGGACGGGCTCTCAACCAGGTTGGGCAGTTCGGCAAGGGTTTTGGCGAGGAGGCCGGTGGGCTTCTCAAGGACACCTGGACCTACGGAACTGTGCGCGCGCTCGTCGACCCGAAAGGCTGGCACCAGTCGTGGGAGCAGATGGTCGACGGTATGGCGCCTCTGGTCGGTCTAGGTGGTGAAGGTGCCCCTGGGGTCGGACAAGCGTGGAAAGACCTGGGCAAGGCCGTCATCCACTGGGATGAGTGGAGCAAAAACCCTGCCGAGGCCGCCGGCAAAACCACATTCGACATTGCAACACTGGCTGCTTCAGGCGGGCCGCTGTCCAAGGCCGGCAAGGGTCTCGTGGATGCAGCGAAAGGGTTCAGGAAGCCGCCGGTTTCCGAAGCACCTCGACTGCCGTATGTTGAGCCGCCCAAGCCGCCCGCTATTCACAAGCTGGCACCTCCAACTGAGCCGGGCCGGCCGGCACCTGCTGATCGGCCGCCGACGCCGCCCGACAAGCCTGCCGCACCAGCGCCGGGCAAGCCGGGCTCCCCACCAACGGGTGCTTCGTTGCCGCACAGCCCGACCGAATCCAGGGCGCCAGTAACGGAAAAGCCCGCCGGTGAGGCGCCGAGATCGCCGGTCTCGCCGGACCAGCACCCAGCAAACACCCCGGGTATGCCGGGTGAGAGAGTGCCGTCAACGCACCCGCAACCGCTAGAACCCGCCGCCGCTCGGCCGCCGGGGCCACAAGTTGGCAACCCGGCCGAACCGGCGATGGCCGCCGCGCCTGCGGCGCAATCCGCGCCGGCGGGGTCTGCGCCTCACCTGCCGATGCCAGAATCTTCCCCGCCAAACGCTCACCCGCCGACGCCACCACACGACGGCGGTTTCCCGAGCGGTCACGGTAACCACCAGGGTCCTGCTGACGGTAGTAGCCCGCACAGGCCCGGCGAGGGCGCTGACTCGGATGGCTCGCACCCGCCCGGTGATGGCTCACCGACCGAACCCGGCCATCCGCATGGTCACGATGGTCCGCATGGAGCGCAGCCTCCCGGCGAAGGGGCGGGCCCGCATGCCCCTGGTGACGGCACACCGCCGGAACACGGAACTCCGCGTGACGGCAACGGCAGCAGTGTTGAGCCTCATGCAGCCGACGCCGGGCATGCAGCGCCTGCGCCTGAGCCGAAGGTCCCAGGTGTCGACTACCCGTATCCGCCTAGCGATGCTTTGGCTGCCCTCGACCATCACCCCGGAGGAGAGGTTGGACGCCTGGCTGAAGGCGGAGTGCCTCGTAAGCTACTGGATGGCTACGACCCGTTGGCTGGTAGAAGTCCCGAGGAGTTCGTGAAGGAGTTTACGGTGCCCGGCACGGATGGCGAGCCGCGCTGGGACTGGGAACACCAGGCTCCCCATAACGGATTCGCGGGAGTCCCCGAAGAGACTAATCACATACCGCATGGTCTTCGCCTCGACCGTGTCGGGCCAAACGGGGGAGCATTTATGTCACCTGAGGGAACGCCGTTAGCAGAGCGTGCCACACCACCAGGTCTGGCCGCGCAATACCACGTATTCGAAGGGACCGGCCGATCAATCCCTGCAGGTAGGGATTGGACCGTTTTGCACGGCCCAGCTAAGGACGCATTCGGGCAGCCCGGCGGCGGCGAACAATGGGTCGTGATCGACAATTCGACCAAACGTGAAGTTTCGGTCCAAGAGCTTATAAGAGCTCGAATGCTAAGAGAGGTAAATTGGTCTAAATGATAACTAGTTGTTGATGAAAGGAGTTGCAGGGTGGGTTTGGACCGAAACGATCCAGATGTCGTCGAGCTGGTCGACCATTACAATAAGTGGCGTCGGATCTATGGCTACGCGGGAAAATCGGCGCCCGATGAAGTGGACTGGGAGGACGAGCGGCTTTATTTCCGCTACGGCTACCCGTACCCGGATTGGTGGGCCTACATCGTCGAAGCCACTGCGGACGGAAACTTTCGTTGCCTCCGGGCATCCACTGAACGACGGGCAACCCCCATAGAGTCCACAGAGGGGACCTTCGCACGGCTCCAGGATGCGGGAAAGTACACGGTCTACGAAGTCGCAGAGACGCTTCGAATCGACTGCCGGATGGAGCCAATAAGTTGGAAATGGGATGATGCTGGACTCGATCCAGAAGTGGATGCACATGTTCAAAGCGACCAGGTCGTCAAGTATGTGCTACGGAGCAATCCCCAAGCATTCTTCATCATGACTCGTGGTGATATGCCTTACAGTCACATCCTTCCGCTCTCATATGACGAATTAGACGCTATCCTTCTTGACGGTTTTCCCGAAGACGTCACTTCAAAACTGGCAGCGGAGGCGAGTTAGCGACGGCTAGCCCAAGTCGCGATGGTACACGGGTACACGGGAGTCGGAAACTCCTGAATATTAGGGACAAGGAAAGTGGTCGAAGACTTTCCAGAAAGTGCAGTCTGTTGTGGGGAATCACTTTCCTCTAGCTTGACTTCCGGTTGGTTGAAACCGAAGCCAATCACATATTAGCAGATTCTCCCCCCGTATCGGGCCGAATGGTGGCGCGTTCATATCACCGGAACGACCCCTTGGCGAACGCGCACGCGACCCGGGCTTGCAGTTTAGTGGGTCTTCGCAATGAAGCTTGGTAGCGGTCGGGTGACACGGTTGTCTGCCTGACCTGGGGATGGGCCTGGGGCCTCATGATTCGTGGTGTTAGTGAACACGAATGGAAAGGCCCCAGGTGAATAACAACAGTAGTGCGATGGTGATGCTTGGACTGGAAGGCATGGCCGTGCTGGCGGTGTCCGAGCACGATGGTGAATTGGAGTGCGCGATTGAGACAACCGCGGCGATCGGCTGGTGTCCGGTATGCGGGGCGATCGCGCGGTTGCATGATCGCCGCCCGACGTGGGTGCGTGATTTGCCGGCCGGGGATCGACCGGTGACGCTGGTGTGGGTTAAACGCATCTGGCGGTGCGTGCATCCCCAATGTGAGCAGCAGACCTGGACCGAAACGCATCCGGCGATCGCGCCGCGCGCGTCATGGACCGAGCGGGCCCGCGCCCACGCCTGTCGGCGGGTGGGTCGTGACGGGCATGCGGTGGCCGCGGTGGCCCGCGAGTTCGGCGTCGGCTGGGCCACCGTGATGGCTGCGGTGCGCGACCATGGCGAGCCGTTGTTGCAGCGGGCATGCCCTGGCGCGGCGGCTACCGCGATCGGGGTGGATGAAACCGCGTTCACCCGAGCCAATGCGGTCCGTGGCACTGCGTTCGCCACGGGCATTGTTGACCTACATCGTGTCCGGCTGATTGATGTGGTACCTGGTCGGAGCCGGAAGGTGTTGGCGGACTGGCTTTCTGAACAGCCGGATGTGTGGGCCAGCGCAGTTACAGTGGCGGCATTGGATCCGTTCCGCGGCTATGGCGCCGCCCTGTCGGCCGGGCTGCCCAATGCGGTGCGGGTCCTTGATCCGTTCCACGTGGTGCGCCTGGGCTTTGCGGCCGTCGATGATGTGCGTCGCCGGGTGCAACAAGAAACGTGCGGGCATCGGGGCCGCCGCGGCGACCCGCTGTATGGGATTCGGCGAGTACTGCGCCGCGGCGCCGACAATCTCACCAAGCACGCCTGGGCGCGGCTGCTGTCTGGCATCGAAGCCGGCGACGATGATGGCCAGGTCGCCAAAGCGTGGGTGGCCGCCCAGGAGCTGCACGCGATCTACGGCTGCCGTGACGGCGACCATGCGGCCAACCGCCTCTATGACTGGACGGTCTTGTGCATCGACTCCGGCGTTGCTGAACTCGCCCGCCTGGCGCGCACCATCACCACTTGGCGCGAGGAGTTCCTGGCCTACTTCAGCGCCGGTCGGATCAGCAACGGACCCACCGAAGCAGTCAACCTGCTCATCAAGAAGGTCAAGCGCGTTGGCCACGGATTTCGAAACTTCAGCAACTATCGGCTGCGCCTACGACTGCACTGCGGAATCAGATGGAACCATCAAATCCCGACACCACTGCGAGGTCGTCTACCACGCTTGGCTGCGTAGAGCCGCATTAGTTCCGGCACCCACTTGTCACCCCTGGTCGTCACACTGCACGCATGTTCGATCTCGTCCTCCCGCTGGAGTGCGGCGGCTGCGGTGCGCCGGCGACGCGCTGGTGTGAAACCTGCGCCAAGGAGCTCGATGTGGCGCCCGACGCGCCGCACGTGGTGAGCCCGCATCGACCCGCAGGTACCGGTGTTCGCGCCGGGCCGCTACGCCGGTGCCCGGCGACAGGCGATCATGGCGATTAAGGAGCATGGCCGCACCGACCTCCGCGTGGGGTGGTTCAGCTTTCGGGGTCGGCCGCTGAGAACGAACAGGTGTGGTCGGAGGTTTCGGGGTTCATGGTGCCGGGGGCGGTTCCGGTGTTGCCGGGCTGAGTTGTGGCGGCTGGGGTGGATCGTTAGTTTTGCGGCGTGGATCCTGGTGAGGGGCTGCGGGTAGATCCCGAGGCGATGGCCGGTTGTGCCCAGGCGTTGGGTGGTGCTGCCGAGGCTTTGCGGGCCAGGTTGGCCGAACTCGACGGCCAGGTTGGGCAGATGTTGGGCGGTTGGCGGGGAACGTCTGGGCGTGCTTATGCCTCGGCGTGGGACTTGTGGCGTCGGGGAGCCGGTGAGGTGATGCTGGGGTTGTCGATTTTGGCTGACGCGGTCGGTAAAGCCGGTTTGTCGTTTCGGCAAAATGAGTCGGCCTCCGCGGAGGTGTTGCGGGGTGTGCGCGGTGGGTGAGGCATTTCGTGTGGATCCTGAGGCGTTGGCCGAAGCGGTGGAGCGCATGGCTGAGTTCGAGCGTTATGCCGAAAGCATGCTTGCTGAAATTGATTCGCTGGTCACTAATCTGCATGCGGGCTGGTCGGGTGAGGCGGCGGCGGCGCATGTCGAGGCGCACCGGCATTGGACCCGGGGTGAGGCGATGATGCGGGAAGCGTTGCGCCAGTTACAGGGTGCTGCCAGCACTGCGCACGCCAATTACACCGGCGCAATGTCGAAGAATCTGTCCATGTGGTCGTGAGCTGATGGCGCCGCTGGCGGTCGATCCCGCTGCGTTAGACGGCGCCGGGTCGGCGGTGATTACGGTCGGTGAGGGGCTGGCTGCTGCAGTGGGCGCATTGACAACCGGATATGGGGCGAATACAGGCCAGGACGCTGCTGGCGAGGTATTCGGGCTGGAGTATCAAAGCGCCGCAGAGTCGACGCTACAGGCGGCGGCAGCGGCGATTAACGCTTGCCGCACCGTCGGATTCAAGGTGCGCCTTGGGGCGTCGAATTATTCCAAGGCCGAGGCGGCCTCGACGCTGGGTGGCGGTGCCGATGTGTTGCCGCCACCGGCACAACCGAGCGAGTTTGCCGCCCCTGGAGCACCGGGGACGTTGGGTCCGGGGGTGCCTGAGCCGCTGTTGTGGGCGGTGGTGGAGTCGTTTGTCGGCGATTTGTGGCCGAATGGAAATGCGGCGCAGATCCACGCCGCGGCGGGCTGTTGGCGGACATTCGGTGCGGCACTGCACGGCGCGAAAGACGCGCTGGCTGAGCCGAATTCGGTGGTCGGCGCACAGCAGATGCCTGAGAGCGGGTTGATTCAGCAGGCGGTTTCCAAGCTCGGCGATGACGTGGCCGCTATCGGCGCGGAATGCGACAAACTGGCCAAGAGTCTTGACGATTTCGCCAACCAGGTGCAGCAAACCCAAGATGCGATCCGTGATTTGTTGCACCGGTTGGGCTCGGTCTCGGGGCTTTTCCACGAGGTGGTGGAAGTCTTCAAGGGGCATGGCCTCGACGAGGTCAAAAAAATCGCGAACGACATCAAGGCAGTGCTGCGCAATTTGATGCGTGAGTCCCAGGCCCGCGAGCAGGAGCTAAGCCAGGGAATGCAGACGCTCGACGGTTTGGTGCAAGGTCTGCAGATCTACATGCGCGGCGAGATCATCCATTTTGTCGGTGAGGACGTAGGCAATCCGCTGGCAACGGCCTTTGACGTCGATACCAACGTGGGCGAGGGCCTTGTCAAAGACGTTTTTGGAGTCCCCCAAGGTATTCAGGCGCTCAACCCGCTGCGGTTTGGCTACGACCCCAAGGGCGCGGCGGCAACCTGGAAGGGCTTAGCCGAAATGGTGGCATTAGGGGATCCAATGACGGCTCCCGTAGTGGATGCGCTCGATCCGCAGGCGCGCCCGAACCTCGCCAAGGGGCTGCTGCACACCGAAGATTGGCGCGCGGATCGGCCGGGTTTGGGCGCCGGGGAAAACCTCGGCGATCTTTTGATGCTGGGCATTCCCGGGGCCGGCGAAGCTGGCGCGGCGGCTCGGGGCACCGAGGCGGCCGGCGCCGCTGCCAGGACCGCTGAAGAAGCCGACGCCGCCGCCGCGGCTGCTGGCCGCGGCGGGCACGCGCTCGGCGAGGCTGGGGAGCTCGGTCGTGCCACCGGCGCTTTGGGTGATATCAGCAAGACCTCCGGTGCTTTAACGAAAGATCTTCAAAACGTCGGTGGCAATCTGCCCAAGACCGACCCGCCAGCTGGTGGGCGCCCGTTGCCGCCGCCGGGGCCTGGTGAACCGCCGGTTGGGCCGACACCTCGCCCTGGCGAACCTGCGCCCGTCCCTAGGGCAGAGCCGCCCACCGCGACGCGCCCGCAGGAGCCGGCGCCCGCAACGCCGGGCGGGGCCGAGCCGCCCAGCGGCCCCCACGAACCTGCGACCGTGGGCGAACCGCCGGCACCGGGCGGTACGCATGAACCGGTGCCGGCTCCTGCGGGCCAGCATTCGGCGCCCGCAGCCGCTGTGCCTGCTGAACAGCTGCCCGCACCCGCACACGTAGAGTCCCCGCCGCAGACGCCGATCACGTCCGAGACCTCCCCGGGCCAACCGACCCTAGCGGGCGCGCAGACACCACAATCCGCGCCGATGTCAGCCACCCACGAGCCGATTCCAGACTCGCATCCTGTTGGGGGGCGGCCATCAGAGCCGCCACCCGAACCAGTTGGAAGCGGCGGTCCTGGTGGCGGCGATAGCCACGGTGATGGCGGTGATCGCCGCGGCGGCGGAGAAGGTGCGGGCGGCAGTGGCGAAGATAGCCACAGTGGAGGCAGTGCCCCTAGTCGCGCAGATGATCCGCTGCATTCCCACGAGCCCTCGGGCGACGGGTGGGAGCGGTTGCCTGACAGAGATGATATTGACCCGCACTACGGTAAGCCCCGAGACGAGCACTGGGACTTCGACCACAGCCCGGCAGACCCGCGCCGGATAAAACCTGACGTCGCCGAAATCATGAAAGACCCAGACGCTCCGTTCGGCCGCGACCCAGACGGGCACCCGTATACCCAACAGCAATACGCCCAGCGGTTCAATCAGCTGGGGCCGAAAGGCGAGCACTGGTACAACTTCCCCGGCAACGACGGCGCGGTACCGCACACGAAGGTCGCGTTCAGCAACATCGACCAATACAAGAAATGCTTCGGCGACCAGGTGGACCGCATCGGAGAGGACGATGGCGCATACCTGGCGGTGATGAAAGACGGGGTGCCAGCGTCCTGGGAGGAACGCGCTATGCACGTCGATTCACTCGGCGACCCGCGCAACGCCTACCGCCTCGACCACCTTCCCGACGGTTGGCGCATCGAAGTGTCCGAGGTTGCGCCGGGATTGGGCCAGCCTGGGGGTGCTACACAAGTGCGAATACTCAACGCCGACGATGAGCCGGTGAGCGTGAGAGACCTGAGAAAGAAATGGGGGGTATTGCGATGACGAAGCGGATCGAGGTTTCTACGCGGCTGGCGGACTGGGCACGCAGCGGCGGTTGGCGGCTGTCCGAGGCTGAAGACGGGCGCCCGATGTTCTGGAAAGAAGGCGGCCAGCTTCGCTATTTAATCGGCGCCAACGACGACGGCTGGCTCGTCATTACCCACTCAGACCGCAGCGGACCCGAGCATCTCGTCTTAGCGGCGCCCTCGATGGAGACCATCGAGAGGTACTTGTTCGGGGACATCGG
Organism: Mycobacterium heckeshornense; assembly: GCF_016592155.1. Taxonomy (NCBI): domain Bacteria; kingdom Bacillati; phylum Actinomycetota; class Actinomycetes; order Mycobacteriales; family Mycobacteriaceae; genus Mycobacterium; species Mycobacterium heckeshornense. Next base: position 3,801,836 of record NZ_AP024237.1, on the reverse strand, counting down.
CTCATCCGTCAGGGAGCATCGCGGACTGCCGGACGTCCGCGAGCCTCTGTCACGGGACGAGATAGCGCCCGGGTTCACCCTCGGTACACGCGCGTTTGAGGGGGTCGAGGACCGGATGGCCTTGATCGATTCTGGCGGCGCGCTGGTAGCGGTCTCCAGCCGAGACCCCTGGACAGGAACAGACCGACTGGTGAGGCTGTCGGTGTATATCACCGCGAACACGGACGACATAGTCGCGTCGTTTCTTGACCCGGAAGGAAAGCCGTTGTTTAGCCTGCGGTAGCCCGACCTACCGCGACTCGCCCGCGAGGAAGTTGGGCAGTCTGGCCCCATGGGCCGGGCCCTCAAACGCAGCGCCCAGGTGTTACGCCGGCACCTGGTGCGAGTACGTCGCCGTCTAGAGGCGTCACCGGATAGAGGCGCACGGCCAGCCCAACCTGGAGATCCGCGCTTGGTGTTCAAAATGTTCAGCGATAGTGCATGCGCGTGCCTTGGGCGCCGGCCGTGCCTTGTCACCCCTGCTCGCCACACTGCACACATGCTCGATCTCGTCCTCCCGCTGGAATGCGGCGGCTGCGGTGCGCCGGGAACTCGCTGGTGCGAAACCTGCGCGAAGGAACTGGAGGTAGCACCCGACGCGCCGCACGTCATAACACCCCGCGTCGACCCGCAGGCGCCGGTGTTCGCGCTCGGCCGCTACGCCGGCGCCCGCCGGCAGGCGATCGTGGCGATGAAGGAACACGGCCGCACCGACCTTGCGCAACCGATGGCGCACGCGCTCGCTATCGGCGTGCATCGGCTGCTCACCTGGGGCATGGTCGAGACGCCATTAACGATCGTGCCCGCGCCGACCCGACGCTCGGCGGCGCGTCGGCGCGGCGGCGATCCCGTCGCCCGCATGGCAAGCATCGCCGTCGCCGGACATCCTGACATCACGGTGATGCAGGCACTGCGGATGAAGGAATTCGCCCGCGACTCGGCCGGCCTGGGCACCAGCGCGCGTGAGCGCAATATCGCGGGCCGGGTGCTGCTACGGCGTCGGCGACTGCCGCCCGGCGTCGACGTGCTGCTGATCGACGATATCGTCACCACCGGCACCACCGCGCGCGAGTCGGTGCGAGTCCTGCAAACGGTGGGCGCAAGCGTAGCGGGTGTGCTGGCCCTCGCGGCCGCCTAATCGTGAACAACTCGAAACAGCTCGACGAAAGCACTGGCACTGCGAGGTGAACACGGGCTACCGTCGGGGTCAAGCACCCGTGAACACCTCACGACGGCGCCTGCGCAACATCGAGGCGCCCGCTTCGCCAACGACGGTAGGAGGTGAGTTCCCGATACCCTTGCACCGGCGGGCGGCCTGCATCAGAACTCGATCACCTCGTCGGTGCGCACACAAGCCGGGCACGTGAATGCGTGCGACGCGAGAGAAACGAGTTGTCAAGAATGTCAAGGCAAACCGTGGATTCCGACCAGGTTCTTGTTGACCCAGACGAGCAGGCCGAACCGACACCTCGCGCCGAGGTTGTCGTCAAGGGCCGCAACGTCGAGATCCCCGATCATTACCGCGTCTACGTTTCGCAGAAACTCGCCCGCCTGGAGCGGTTCGATCGCTCGATCTATCTATTCGACGTCGAACTCAAACACGCACCCAACCGGCGCCAGCGCAAATCGTGTCAGCGGGTCGAAATCACCGCCCGCGGGCGCGGGCCGGTCAGGCGTGCCGAGGCCTGCGCGAACAGCTTCTACGCCGCCTTCGAGACCGCGGTCGACAAGCTGGAGAACAGGCTGCGGCGCGTGAAAGATCGCCGCAAAGTCCATTACGGCGACAAAACCCCTGTCTCCTTGGGTGAGGCCGCCGCCGCTCCGCCGGCGCCGGAAACCGCGTTCGGCACCGCCGAGGCCCAGGACACGGCGCCGCACGTCCACGACGGTGCGGTCACCGGCCGCGAGCCGGGCCGCATCGTGCGCGTCAAGGAGCACCCAGCCCGGCCGATGTCGGTGGACGACGCGCTCTACGAGATGGAACTGGTCGGCCACGACTTCTTCTTGTTCCACGACAAGGAGACGGACAAGCCGTCGGTCGTCTACCGTCGCCATGGCTACGACTACGGTCTGATCCGGCTGGCCTGAGGATCATAGGGCGGCGACCCGCTGTGCCCGGCTGCGCCGCGCTTGCGATCGCCGCCAGGGACACCGCCACTTCGTCCCCTACCATGGAGGACGCCGAAGACTCCGTCTACCCACAGGGGACCTGGCTGTGCTGTCGAAGTTGCTGCGCCTTGGTGAAGGTCGCATGGTCAAACGCCTCGCAAAGGTGGCCGACTACGTCGACACGTTGTCCGATGACGTCGCCGAGCTGACCGATGCCGAGCTGCGGGCCAAGACCGACGAGTTCAAGAAGCGCCACGCCGACGGGGAAAGCCTCGACGACCTGCTGCCCGAGGCGTTCGCGGTGGCCCGCGAGGCAGCCTGGCGAGTACTCGACCAGCGCCCCTTCCACGTGCAGGTGATGGGCGCCGCCGCGCTGCACTTCGGCAATGTCGCCGAGATGAAGACCGGTGAAGGCAAGACGCTCACCTCGGTGCTGCCCGCCTACCTCAACGCGATCGGCGGCAAGGGCGTACACATCGTCACCGTCAACGACTACCTGGCCAAACGCGACAGCGAGTGGATGGGTCGCGTGCACCGTTTCCTGGGCCTCGACGTCGGCGTGATCCTGGCACAGATGTCGCCTGACGAACGTCGCGCGGCTTACGCCGCCGACATCACCTACGGCACCAACAACGAGTTCGGTTTCGACTACCTGCGCGACAACATGGCGCATTCTCTGGAGGAGTGCGTCCAGCGCGGGCACCACTACGCCATCGTCGACGAGGTCGACTCGATCCTGATCGACGAGGCGCGCACCCCGTTGATCATTTCCGGCCCGGCCGAAGGCGGCACCAACTGGTATACCGAGTTCGCCCGCATCGCGCCGCTGATGGAAAAAGACGTGCACTACGAAGTCGACCTGCGCAAGCGCACGGTCGGGGTGCATGAGCTCGGCGTGGAATTCGTCGAAGATCAGCTGGGCATCGACAACCTGTACGAGGCGGCCAACTCGCCGCTGGTCAGCTACCTCAACAATGCCCTGAAAGCCAAGGAGCTCTTCCACCGCGACAAGGACTACATCGTCCGCAACGGCGAAGTGCTGATCGTCGACGAGTTCACCGGACGCGTACTGTACGGCCGCCGCTACAACGAGGGCATGCACCAGGCCATCGAGGCCAAGGAACACGTCGAGATCAAGGCGGAAAACCAGACACTGGCCACGATCACGCTGCAGAACTACTTCCGGCTCTACGACAAGCTCGCCGGCATGACCGGCACCGCCCAGACCGAGGCGGCCGAGCTGCACGAGATCTACAAACTCGGGGTGGTCAGCATCCCGACGAATAAGCCGATGATCCGCACCGACTGCTCCGACCTGATCTACAAGACCGAGGAAGCCAAATATCTCGCGGTCGTCGACGACGTCGCTGAGCGCTACGAGAAGGGCCAGCCGGTGCTGATCGGCACCACCAGCGTCGAGAAATCCGAGTATTTGTCCCGGTTGCTGACCAAGCGGGGCATACCGCACAACGTGCTCAACGCCAAATATCACGAGCAGGAGGCGGGCATCATCGCCGAGGCCGGCCGGCGCGGTGCGGTGACCGTCGCCACCAACATGGCCGGCCGCGGCACCGACATCGTGCTGGGCGGCAACGTCGACTTCCTCACCGACAAGCGGCTGCGCGAGCGCGGCCTCGACCCCGTGGAGACCCCTGATGAATACGAGGCCGCCTGGCACGAGGAGCTGCCCATCGTCAAGGCCGAAGCTGCCGCAGAAGCCAAGGAAGTGATCGAGGCCGGTGGGCTGTATGTGCTGGGCACCGAGCGCCACGAGGCGCGGCGCATCGACAACCAGCTGCGCGGACGCTCGGGCCGCCAGGGTGATCCCGGCGAGTCGCGGTTCTACCTGTCGCTGGGCGACGAGCTCATGCGTCGCTTCAACGGCGCAGCGCTGGAATCGCTGCTGAACCGGCTCAACCTGCCCGACGACGTGCCGATCGAAGCCAAGATGGTGACCCGCGCGATCAAGAGCGCGCAAACCCAGGTTGAGCAGCAGAACTTCGAGATCCGCAAGAACGTTCTTAAATACGACGAGGTGATGAACCAGCAGCGCAAGGTCATCTACGAGGAGCGCCGCCGCATTCTCGAAGGGGAAAACCTTAAGGACCAGGCGCTTTCGATGGTGCGCGACGTGGTCACCGCCTACGTCAACGGCGCGACGGCCGAGGGCTATGCCGAAGACTGGGATCTAGACAAGCTGTGGGATGCGCTAAAGACGCTCTACCCGGTCGGCATCGATCACAGGGATCTGTTCAACCCCGACGCGGTCGGCGAACCCGGTGAGCTCACCCGCGAAGAGCTGCTCGAGGCGTTGCTCAAGGACGCCGAAAGAGCTTATGCCGCAAGGGAAGCCGAGATCGAGGCGCTTGCCGGCGACGGCGCGATGCGCGAGCTGGAACGCAGCGTGTTGCTCAACGTCCTCGACCGCAAGTGGCGCGAACATCTCTACGAGATGGACTATCTCAAAGAAGGCATCGGCTTGCGCGCGATGGCGCAACGCGATCCGCTGGTGGAATACCAGCGCGAGGGCTACGACATGTTCGTTGCGATGCTTGACGGCCTCAAAGAGGAGTCGGTGGGTTTCTTGTTCAACGTCGCCGTGGAGCCGGTGCCGGCTCCCGAGACTGCGCCGGCGGCGAGCGAGGACGAGCTGGCAGACTTGGCGACCGCCGCCGCGGCCAGCGCGCAGCAGCGGGTGGGCGCCGGGGTTCGTCAATCAGCACCAAATGCTCTGCGCGCCAAAGGCATCGAGAACGAGTCGCGTGCGCTGACCTATTCCGGCCCAGCCGAAGACGGGTCCGCTCAGGTGCAACGCAACGGTGGCGCACAAAAGACGCCGGCCGGAGTGCCCGTCGGCGCCAGCCGACGCGAGCGGCGCGAAGCCGCGCGCCGGCAAGGTCGCGGGCCCAAGCCGCCGAAATCGGCGAAGAAGCGCTAACGGCGCTTCGCGCCAAGAATTTGAGGCAAACGCCTCATGTACACACCGGCAGTGCTGCCGCAGCATCGTGGGCATGACTTTGCACCGCACGAGCAGGGAGCCGTCGGAATTCGCCCGGCGCGCCGAGGACCGTCCAACACTGCCCGCCGCGACCTGCGAGCGGGTTTCCGGTTACGGAGTAATGGGTTTGCCTTTCCGTTCCGGGCACGTGCTTGGTTTGCGCCGATGGACCGCATCCTCGGTAGGCGCGCCCTTCACGTCGATCTGGCATCGATATCCGGACGGCAGCTGGACGTTCTATGAATCGGCGCCGAGCGAGGTCGCCTGTAGCCGCTATTTCGGTGCCGACGTGCAACGCACCCGGGTCACGCCGATCGGGCTTGACTGGCAGGGGCCGCGGCGGCTGCGGATTCACACCCGTGACTCCGCGGTGGACTGGACGATCGACCTTGGCTCCACGCCGGTGACTCGGGCCATGAGTCTGGTCGGTTCGCTGATGCCCACCCCGCTATGGCGGTCCCGTCGCGTCCTTTCGCTGATGGGGCCCCTGGCGGGGCGGCTTCTGGCGGTCGGAAAGGTCGGACTGAGCGGCCAGACGTCCAATGGCCAGCACTTCGATGCCAATCCGCTGCGAATCTGGTATGTCACCGCCAGCTGCGCGGTCGTCGAAGGCGAAGACCTCGGCCCGATCGGGCCGCTCACCGAGCAGGCGCACATGGCGGACTTCTACTTCCCGCAGCGGGGGATCTTCGCGGTTGGTCGCGTGTTCGTGAAACCGCCAACCGAAATCGCGGCGTCGCCCCGATTTTTCGTCAAGTATTGACGGCATGGATGTCAAGGAGGTGCTGCTGCCCGGGGTGGGCCTGCGCTACGAGTTCGCAAGCCACGAAGGTGACCGGATCGGGATCATCGCCCGGCGCAGCGGCGACTTCGAGATCGTCTTATACGGCCCCGAGGACCCGGACCAGGCCAGGCCCGTTTTCCGTCTCACCGACGAAGAAGCCGACACGGTCGCCCAGATCCTCGGCGCACCGCGGATCGCCGAACGGTTCACCGAACTGACCCGGGAAATCCCCGGCCTGGAAACCGGTCAGATACGGATCCGGCCGGAAAGCCCGTTCGTCGGCCGGCCGCTTGGCGACACCCGCGCCCGCACTCGCACCGGCGCGTCGATCGTGGCGATCGTGCGTAACGAGCAGGTCCTGGCATCGCCGGGGCCCTCGGAAATCCTGCGCGCTGACGACGTCTTGATTGTCATCGGCACCGAGGACGGCATCGCCGGGGTCCAGCAGATCGTCGACAAGGGCTGAGCCCGTGCAGATTCCGGTGCCGCTGCTATTGCAACTCGGCGCCCTGCTCACTGCGCTCGCTTTGCTGGGAGCGCTGGCGCGTCGATACGCGCTCTCACCGATTCCGGTGTACCTGCTTGCCGGCTTGGCGCTTGGGAACGGCGGGTTCGCTCCGGTGCCGGCAGCCGGCCAGTTCATCAGCACGGGCGCGCCGATCGGGGTGGTGCTGCTGCTGCTCACCCTGGGGCTGGAGTTCTCGGCGGTGGAATTCGCCAGCAGCCTGCGACGCCACCTACCGTCCGCCGCGGTCGACGCCGTTCTCAACGCCACCCCCGGCGCGCTGACCGGCTGGGCGCTCGGACTCGACGGCATCGGGATTCTCGCCATGGCCGGCGTCACGTACGTGTCCTCGTCCGGCGTCATCGCCCGGCTGCTGGAGGATTTGCACCGGATCGGCAACCGCGAAACCCCGGCCGTGCTGGCGGTGCTGGTTCTGGAGGACTTCGCGATGGCGGGGTATCTGCCGTTGTTCGCGGTTCTGGCCTCCGGCGGCCGGTGGTTTCACGCGCTCGCTGGCATGGTCGCCGCGATCGCCGCCTTGACTGTGGCGTTCACCGCGTCGTACCGCTGGGGGCACCATTTCGGGCGGCTGGTGACCCATCCCGATTCCGAGCAACTGGTGCTGCGGGTTCTCGGGATCACCCTGATGGTGGCGGCATTGGCCGAATCGGTGCACGCGTCGGCCGCGGTCGGCGCATTCCTGGTCGGCCTCACCTTGACGGGTGAGACCGCCGACCGGGCTCGCAAGGTGCTGACACCGCTGCGAGACCTGTTCGCCGCCATCTTCTTTCTCGGAATCGGCCTGTCCATCGACCCCCAGCAGCTCGTGCCGATGCTTCCCGTCGCGGTGGCTTTGGCCGTCGTCACCTCGGCGACCAAGGTGGCAACCGGGATGTTCGCGGCCCGGCGCGAAGGGGTGGCCCGGCGCGGGCAATTGCGTGCCGGTACCGCGCTCATCGCCCGCGGTGAGTTTTCGTTGATCATCATCGGACTTGTCGGCTCGTCGATCCTCGGTGCCGCCGCGCTGGCGACGTCGTACGTGTTCGTCGTGGCCATCATGGGCCCGGTGGTGGCGCGTTTGACGGGCGGCCCGGTGCCGGTGGGCGCTGCCACGTCGAAATAGCCTGCCGGTCAACCGATATGCAACGAGACCACCTGCCACTGGCTGCCATCGGCACCAGCCAGTTGTTCCACCCGGCAGGCGATGGCGTGTACCCGCCGGCCCCGGCTGAAAGTGCCGAACACTTCGGCCGCCCTCGGCGGGTTGTGAAGTCCGGCGGCTTGCAACCGCAATCGGCGCAGCACCGCCGCCTCGCGGCGACTTGCCGCTGCAGCGTCCCGCGCGAGCACCGAGTCGACGAGCCCGGCTGTTAGCAGCGGCCGCAATTGGGCCACGGGCCGCCGTCGGTCGATCACCTCGAGCACCCGGCGCAGCGCCGCGTCGGCGAAATCGGCGGCGGATTGCAGTGCCGGGGAGATGGCCGGTTTGCGGTGATGGCCGGCTGCTCGGCGGGGGGATTCGCGCGCTGGGACGCCGCAGCGCCGTCTTGGAGACCGGCCTACAGTACTGGACGTCGCGCGGCGGCGGCTCGTAGTCGATGACGGGCACGACGGCAACGCAGTGGTTCAGGTCGACCCTCAAGAGTGCACCCCCCAGCAATAAGGCGGACAGGAGAAAGGCCTGCTGGAGAGTGGCAGACAGCTGCGGTCATCCTCGCACAACCGGCGTTTCCGCGCACCCGCGCTCCACAGCGCCTGAGCTCGCGGTTACGGTGAGCGACAACCGGTAAGCGAAATGCACGAAACACCAAGGGGGGGCGGGCCGTGACGCGATTGTCCACCACGGACGCGTCCTTCTACCGGCTGGAGAACACCGCCACGCCGATGTATGTGGGCTCCCTGTCGATCCTGCGCCAGCCCCGCGGCGGGCTGAGCTATGAGACGCTGCTGGAAACCGTCGAGCAGCGGCTGCCGCAGATACCGCGCTACCGCCAAAAAGTCCGCGAAGTGACGATGAACCTGGCCAGGCCGGTATGGGTCGACGACCGCGACTTCGACATCACCTACCACGTCCGGCGCTCGGCGCTGCCGTCGCCGGGCAGTGACGAACAGCTGCACGAGCTGATCGCGCGGCTGGCCGCGCGACCGTTGGACAAGTCACGACCGCTGTGGGAGATGTACCTGGTCGAGGGGCTGGCCAAAAACCGCGTCGCGCTCTACACCAAGTCGCACCAGGCGCTGATCAACGGCATGAACGCACTCGAGATCGGCCACGTCATCGTTGACCGGACGCGGCATCCGCCGCCGTTGCCCGAGGACTTTTGGGTGCCCGGCCCCGAACCCGGCACCACCCGTCTGCTCTTCGGCGCCATCGGGGACTGGTTATCTCGTCCCGGGGTTCAGCTGCAGGCCGTCACCTCCGGTGTTGCGGAGGCGATCACCAATTCGGGATTGCTGATCGACATTGGCCGGCGAATGCTCAACTTCGCGCTCACGGTCGCGCGCGGCACCGCGCCCAACAGCCCGCTTAACGCCCCGGTTTCGCGCAGCCGACGGTTCACGGTCGCTCGGGGACGACTCGAGGACTACCGCGCGGTGCGGGCGCGCTACGACTGCGACGTCAACGATGTGGTGTTAGCCGTGATCGCCGGCGCATTGCGGAACTGGCTGCTGTCTCGCGGTGAGGTGGTGGCGCCGACCGCAACCATCCGCGCGATGGCGCCGATGCCGGTCTACCCCGAGGACAAATTCGACGCCGCCGGTCCCGGACAGGCGATCGGCGAGGTGACGCCGTTTCTGATCGACTTGCCGGTGGGCGAGGGCAACGCCGTCGTGCGGCTGTCGCAGATCGCCCATGCCACCGAGTCGCACCCGACCGCCGCGAGCCTGGTCGATGCCCGCAGCATCGTCACGTTATCGGGCTTCGCGCCACCTACCTTGCACGGTATGGGTATCCGGGTCGCCACCAGTTTGCCGGCGCGGGTGTTCAACCTGCTGATCACCAACGCGCCCGGCGCGCAGTCGCAGATGTATGTCGCCGGGTCCAAGCTGCTGGAGACCTACGCGGTTCCGCCGCTGCTGAGCAACCAGGTCCTGGCCATCGGTGTGACCTCCTACAACGGCATGCTTTATTTCGGGATCAACGCCGACCGCGAGGCGATGAGCGATGTCGACGTGCTGCCGACATTGCTGACCGAGTCGCTCGAAGAATTGCTGGAAGCCGCGAAGTAGCCGTGTCGCGCACGCCTGGCAGCTGCTGGTTGTGAGCACACAGCATCACCGCACAGTTGTGACACTTGTGGCATCCCCGCGACCTGTCAACCGGTGTAGACGATTGCGCGGCAACGTTGCCCGGTGAGCGCGAGCGGTCCCGTTACCCTCAGCTGATGCGGGTGTATGTCCCGGCGACGCTGGCGATGCTGCAGCGACTGATCGCCGACGGCTCGATGTGGCCGGTCAACGGCACCGCGTTTGCGGTGACGCCGGCGCTGCGCGAATCCTATGCCGAGGGCGACGACGAGGAACTCGGTGAGGTGGCGTTGCGCGAGGCCGCCTTGGCGTCGCTGCGGCTGCTGGCTGCCGGTGACGAGCGCCGCGGAGAGCTGCCGCCGCGGCGGGCGGTCGTGGTCGCCGATGTCGAGGAGGCGGAGGCGGTGACGCCTCGGCCGGATCTTGACGACGCCGTGGTGCGGCTTCGCGGGCCGGTTGCTCTCCACGATGTCGTCGCGGTGTTTGTCGACAACGCCGCCGCGGAGGCGGCGGTGACCGCCGCGATCGCGGCCATCGACGCGGCCGACCTCGGCGATGAGGATGCCGAACTGATCGTCGGTGACGCGCAGGACCACGATCTGGCCTGGTATGCCACCCAGGAGTTGCCGTTCCTGCTGGACCTGCTCTGAGTCCTTGTCAGGTGTGCACCGGCCGTGGCTACAGCACCGTAGGTTACGGTACCGTAGGTTTTAACCGGTGAGCGGGAAGCCGCATAGCGCACGGTGAGCAGGAGCTTCCTATGGAATCAGCGAGCAAGAACTACGCAAAGATCACCGCCGACGTCGTCGACACCCAGGAGCCGACCATTGTCGGCGCCGACAAGCATCCGGTCTGGAATATGCTGCGCCGAATCGCCACCCGCATCACGACGCCGCTGTTGCCCGACGACTACTTGCAACTGGCCAATCCGCTGTGGTCGGCACGGGAGTTGCGGGGGCGGGTCGTGGAGGTTCGCCGCGAGACGCGCGACGCCGCAACGCTGGTCATCAAACCGGGCTGGGGTTTTCGCTTCGACTATCAGCCCGGTCAGTACATCGGCATTGGATTGCTCGTGGACGGGCGATGGCGGTGGCGGTCGTACTCGCTGACGTCAAGCCCGGTCACGGCGTCGTGCACGGTGACGATCACCGTCAAAGCGATGCCGGAGGGCTTCCTGTCCACCCACCTGGTTGAGGGTGTCAGGCCCGGCACGATCGTGCGGCTGGCCGAGCCGCAGGGAAATTTCGTGCTGCCCGACCCCGCGCCGCCCGCCATCCTGTTTTTGACCGCAGGCACCGGGATCACACCGGTGATGTCGATGCTGCGCACCCTGGTGCGCCGCAACCAGGTCACCGACGTCATGCATCTGCATTCGGCGCCAACGGCGGCGGAGGTGATGTTCGCGGCGGAACTGGCCGAGCTAGAACGCCAACATGACGGTTACCACCTGCGGTTGCGCACGACCCGCACACAGGGGCGGCTCGACCTTGCCCGCCTCGACGAGGACGTGCCCGACTGGCGCGAACGGCGGACCTGGGCGTGCGGGCCCGAAGGCATGCTCACTGCGGCCGAGAAGGTCTGGTCGGCGGCGGGTATAGGCGAGCGGCTGCACCTGGAGCGGTTCGCGGTGTCTCGGTCCGCGCCCGCGGGGGTTGGCGGGACGGTCACGTTTGCGCGCAGCGGTCGGACCGCGGCGGCCGATGCGGCGACCTCGTTGATGGACGCCGGAGAGCAGGCTGGGGTGCGGATGCCGTTCGGCTGCCGGATGGGCATCTGCCGGTCGTGCGTGGTACCGCTGCTCGACGGCCATGTTCGCGACCTGCGAACCGGGGTTGAACACGAGCCCGGCACCCGGATCCAGACCTGCGTTTCGGCCCCCTCCGGTGACTGCGTGCTCGATATTTAACCGATTCTCAGGCGCTACTCGTTGGTAACCTACGGTTTCGTAGCCTACGATAGCGTAGGTCAACGCGGGCACGACTTTGTAGAAAGGCGGGGCATGGCCATCACCGACATCAAGGTATTCGCCCATCTCACCGATGCCGATATCGAAAACCTGGCCGTCGAACTTGATGCCATCCGCACCGACATAGAAGACTCGCGCGGCGAACGGGACGCCCGCTACATCCGCCGCACCATTGCCGCGCAGCGCGCGCTGGAAGTGGCCGGGCGCGTGCTGCTGGCGGCAAGTTCGCGACGCACGGCGTGGTGGGCGGGCGCGGTGACGCTGGGCGTGGCCAAGATCGTCGAGAACATGGAGATCGGCCACAACGTCATGCACGGGCAGTGGGATTGGATGAACGATCCCGAGATTCATTCCTCGACTTGGGAGTGGGACAACCTGGGCGCGTCCAAGCACTGGCGCTACAACCACAACTTCGTACACCACAAATACGCAAACATTCTCGGGATGGACGACGACGTCGGCTACGGCATGCTGCGGGTCACCCGAGACCAGCGCTGGAAACGGCACAACCTGTTCAACCTGCTGTTCAACACGATTCTGGCGATCGGCTTTGAATGGGGAGTCGGCTTGCAGCACGTGGAGATCGGCAAGATCTTCAAGGGTCGCGCAGCCCCGGAAGAGACCCGGCGCCGGATACGCGAGTTCGGGCGCAAAGCCGCACGACAGCTCGTCAAGGACTATGTCGCGTTCCCGGCGCTGACCTCGCTGTCGCCCGGCGCGACCTATATGTCCACGCTGAAAGCCAACGCAACAGCCAACGTGATCCGCAACCTGTGGTCCAACGCGGTGATCTTCTGCGGCCATTTCCCGGACGGGGCCGAGAAATTCAGCAAGACCGACATGATCGGCGAATCGAAAGGCCACTGGTATCTGCGGCAGCTGCTGGGCAGCGCCAACTTCGACGCCGGACCCGTGATGCGGTTCATGAGCGGCAACCTGTGCCACCAGATCGAACACCACCTGTATCCGGACCTGCCCAGCAACCGGCTCGCCGAGATTTCGGTGCGGGTGCGCGAGGTCTGCGACAAATACGACCTGCCCTATACGACCGGCCCGTTCCTGCTGCAATACGCCAAGGCGTGGCGGACCATCGCCAAGCTGTCGCTGCCGGACCGCTACCTGCGCGACAGCGCCGACGATGCTCCCGAGACCCGTAGCGAGCGGATGTTCGCCGGTCTCAAGGGCTTCAGCGGTGTCGACCCGGCCACTGGTCGCCGGCGCGGGCTGAAGAGCGCGATCGCGACCGTGCGTGGTTGGCGGCGCAAGAATCGCGGCAACCCTGCGACGGCACGGCGCGACGAGTTGGCGGCCTGACCGGGACGATGCGCGAGCGGGCGCGGTTGTGCGCGGTTGGCGGCGTGCCGGTGGACGAACACGCCCGCTCGGCCTTGCTCAGGGCAGGATAGCCAGCAGCCGCCGCGCGGCGCGGACACGCCGCGCGGCCGGTCCGGTCAGAGAGTCCAGCGCGCATTCCGGGTCAGCGGGCGGGCCCATGTGCCCACAGCTGCGCGGACAGTTTCGGATCGTCTCGGCCAGGTCGGAAAACGCCAGCAGCACATCGTCGGGCTCGATGTGGGCCAGGCCGAACGAGCGGATTCCCGGCGTGTCGATCACCCAGCCGCCGCCGGGTAACGGCAGCGCCACCGACTGTGTCGAGGTGTGCCGACCCTTGCCGACGTGAGTCACCTCGGCGACAGCCCGATTCGCTTCTGGCACAAGGCGATTGACGAGAGTCGACTTGCCGACCCCGGAGTGGCCGAGCAGCACGGTGAGCTTTCCGGCGAGCAGATCCACCGTCGCATCCAGCGGATCGGCACGGCCAGCGGCGACCACGGTCAGCTCGAGGTCGGCGAATTGTTGGGCGAACGGCTCGGCGGGCGCGAGGTCGGTCTTGGTCAGGCACAGGATCGGCGTGAGCCCGCCGGCGTAGGCGGCGATGAGAGCCCGGTCAACCAGCCCGGTTCGCGGCGGCGGGTCAGCCAGCGACACCACGATCATTAACTGGTCAGCGTTGGCGACGACCACCCGCTCGGTCGGATCGGTGTCATCGGCGGTGCGCCGCAACACCGTTCGGCGCGGCCCGCGGCGAACGATGCGTGCCAAGGTGTCCGGGCGTCCGGACAGATCGCCGACCACGTCGACGTCGTCGCCCACCACGATCGGGGTGCGGCCCAATTCCCGGGCCCGCATGGCGGTGACCCGACGGCCGGGGTCGCCGTCGAGCACACATCGCCAGCGGCCGCGGTCGACGCCGACGACCATGGCCTGACGTGCGTCGGCATGCTCGGGGCGGATTTTGGTGCGCGGCCGCGAACCCCGTCCGGAGCGGACCTTGACGTCGGACTCGTCGAAGTCCCCTGGCCTCAAGCGCCAGACCCCTGCTCGGCCAGCATGTCAGCCCACAGCCGCGGAAAGTCGGGCAACGTCTTGGCCGTGGTGGCGATGTCGTCGACCTCGACTCCGGCCACCCGCAGACCCACGATCGCGCCAGCCGTTGCCATCCGGTGGTCGGCATACGAGCGCCAGATACCCGGCCGCAGCGGGGTCGCGGTGATCACCAGACCGTGAGGGGTCTGTCGGCAGTTTCCGCCCAGGCGATTGATTTCGGTGCTCAGCGCCGCGAGCCGGTCGGTCTCGTGGCCGCGCAGATGCGCGATGCCGCTCAGCCTGGACACCGACCCTGGTGCGGCCAGCGCCGCGAGCACCGCCACCGCCGGCGTCAACTCGCCAACGTCTGCCAAGTCGACGTCAAATCCGCCGTACACCCGCGGCCCGCGCACCTCGAGATACGAAGCAGTTTGGGTGGCAATGGCGTTCACGTGGCGCAAGACGTCGAGGATGATGTCGGCGGGCTGGATGCTGGCGGCCGGCCAGCCGGAAATTCGCACCGTGCCGCCGGTCACCACGGCCGCCGCGAGGAACGCAAACGCATTGGACAGATCCGGTTCGATGTCCCAGCGGAGGGCTTCCACCCGTCCCGGCCGCACCTGCCAACGGTTCGGTGCCGCATCGTCGACGTCGACCCCGGCCTGTCGCAGCATCGCCACCGTCATGGCGATGTGCGGCGCCGACGGCAGCGTCGGACCGGTGTGCCGCACGGTCAGCCCTGCGGTGAACGCGGGCGCGCACAGCAGTAGGCCCGAAACAAACTGCGACGACGCCGAGGCATCGATCGACACCGCGCCGCCGGTGACCGATCCCGTGCCCCGCACCCGAAACGGCAAGCCAGTGCCCTCGACGCCGACACCTAACCCCCGCAGCGCGTCCAGCAGCGGTGCGATGGGCCGTGCCCGGGCTTGTTCGTCGCCGTCGAATGTGACCGTCGCGTCGGTCAGCGCGGCCAGCGGCGGCACGAACCGCAGCACCGTACCGGCCAGGCCGCAATCGATCCGCGCGTTCGGCACCGGGGAAAGCCGGCCACCGACGGTCAGCGTGTCGCCGGGCCCCTCGATGTGCAGGCCAAGGGCGGTCAGTGCGCCGATCATCAGGTCGGTGTCACGGCTGCGCAGCGCTCCGCGGATGGTTGAGGCCCCCTGACCTGTCGCCGCGGCCAGCGCCGAGAGCACCAGGGCGCGGTTGGTCTGCGATTTCGAGCCCGGCACGGTCACAGTCGCATACACCGGTCGGGGTGGGCACGGTGCCGTCCATAGCTGGGTGGTCACAGGTCCATCATGGCTTCTCGACGGCAGCGCTGGGCACCAGCCAGGAAGTATGCAGGCAGTATGGAAGCCATGTGCGGACGATTCGCGGTGACGACCGACCCGGCAAAGCTTGCTGAGAAGATCAAGGCGATCGACGAGGCCACCGGGTCTCCGGACCGCCGCGCCGCACCGAACTACAACGTGGCGCCGACCACGGCGATCGCGACCGTGGTGCGTCGTCACGACGAACCCGACGACGAACCCACGCGGCGGGTGCGCCTGATGCGGTGGGGGCTGATCCCGCCCTGGGTCAAGGCGGGGCCCGACGGCGCGCCCGACTCCAAGGGTCCGCTGCTGATCAACGCCCGTGCCGACAAGGTCACCACCTCGCCGGCGTTTCGCGCCGCCGCGAAATCCAGGCGATGCCTCGTCCCCATGGACGGCTTTTACGAATGGCACGTGAGCCGCGACTCGGGCAAAAGGGCCCGCAAAACGCCGTATTACGTCTATCGCGAAGACGGGGAGCCGTTGTTCATGGCCGGCCTGTGGTCGGTGTGGAAGCCGGAAAAGGACGGGGCACCGCTGCTAACCTGCGCGATCATCACCACCGAGGCGGTCGGCGAGCTCGCCGAGATCCATGACCGCATGCCGCTGGTGGTACCCGAACGCGACTGGGACCACTGGCTTGATCCGGACACCCCGCCGGACCCGCAGCTGTTGGCGCGTCCGCCGGACGTGCGGGGTATCCGGATGCGCCGGGTATCGACGTTGGTCAACAACGTCGCCAACAACGGACCTGAGCTGATCGAGCCGGTCGAGGCGCAGCCCGAGCAGGCCACCCTGCTGTGACGGCTGCCCCTTACGGCGCGCGGTATCCGGGCGGGTTGGGGCTTTCCACCCACAGGTCGACCCCGAGCTCGCCGCCCGGTGTGCAGTCATACACCGACAGGTCGGTCACCCCGGAGTCGACCAAGACGTCCTCGCACAGCAGCGTGTTGCCGGTGAACTCGGCGGCGGGTTTGTTGAGGATGACATAGGCAGCGTCGGCGTAGACCTCTGGTTTGCGCGCTCGCGCCATCGCCGCCTCACCGCCGAGCAGGTTGCGCACCGCGGCGGTGGCCACCAGCGTGCGCGGCCACAGCGTGTTGGAGGCGATGCCGTCGTCGCGCAGCTCCTGGGCGATGCCCAGCGCGCACAGCGTCATCCCGAACTTGGCCATCATGTACGGCGTTGGCTTGAGCCATTTCGGCTCGAGCAGGATCGGCGGCGACAGCGTCAAGATGTGCGGGTTCTGCCGGCCCCGCATGTGCGGGATACAGGCTTGCGATACCGCGTAGGTGCCGCGCACCTGGATGCCGTTCATCAAGTCGAAGCGCTTCAGCGGCACCTCGGTGATGGACCCCAGGTTGATGGCCGAGGCGTTGTTGACGCAGATGTCGATGCCGCCGAACTGCTCAACGGTCTGCGCCACCGCCGAGGCCACCGCGTCGCCGTCGCGGATGTCGCCGACGATCGGCAGCGCGTTGCCGCCGGCGTCCTCGATCTCTTTGGCTGCGGTGTAGATGGTGCCCGGTAGCTTGGGGTGCGGCTCAGCCGTCTTGGCTATCAGCGCGATGTTGGCGCCGTCGCGCGCGACCCGCTTGGCGATGGCCAGGCCAATTCCGCGGCTGGCGCCGGAGATGAACATGGTCTTGCCGGAGAGAGACATGGCGCCACACTAACGTCGCGCGGATTGCCTTCGGCCAGCGGTCGGGATTTGCGCGATTCCGGCCAATTTCGGCACCGGAAATAGCGGAATGCTCAATGCTGTTGACTGGTGAGGTCGATCTGCGGCGCGGTTCGCGCCCGCGCGCGATCAACCGGAGAACAATCTGTCGGTCACAACCTCTAGATTGGGGAGGGGCGTCGGGTGTCAGCGGCGATCAGCCTGCTGGAAAACGAGCAGTCGGCTCGCTGCCTCGAGCGTCAGGTGTCGCTGTGGGGGCTCTTCGGCGACACCGCGACAGAAGGGACTGTGCTAACGAAGATGGCCGACAGCGACGACACGACCGGGCAAGACATCGCGGAGGTCGGCAGACCCGCTGGGCCGGCCCGATCCGACGAAACCGACGAAGAGTTGACGACGCGTTTTGAACGCGACGCGATTCCCTTGCTGGACCAGCTCTACGGCGGCGCGTTACGCCTGACCCGCAATCCTGCCGATGCCGAGGATCTGCTCCAGGAGACCATGGTCAAGGCCTACGCCGGATTCCGGTCGTTCCGCGAGGGCACGAATCTCAAGGCCTGGCTTTATCGCATCCTCACGAACACCTACATCAACAACTACCGCCGGAAGCAGCGGCAGCCCTCGCAGTACCCGACCGAGGAAATCACCGACTGGCAACTTGCCGCCAACGCCGAGCATTCCTCGACTGGCCTGCGCTCAGCGGAGGTCGAAGCTCTCGAGGCGCTACCCGACACCGAGATCAAGGAAGCGCTGCAGGCGTTGCCTGAAGAATTCCGGATGGCGGTGTACTTGGCCGACGTCGAGGGTTTCCCGTATAAGGAGATCGCCGAGATCATGGATACGCCGATCGGGACGGTGATGTCGCGGCTGCACCGCGGCAGGCGTCAGCTGCGCGGGCTGCTGGCCAACGTGGCCAAGGAGCGCGGGTTTATTCGCGGCGATCAGACAGCTGAGGAGGTGTCGTCGTGAGCGACTTCTCCTGCTCCGGCGGAGGCAGCGATCCGGACATGTACGCCGACTGCCGGCAAGTGATTGCCGAGATTTGGACCCTGCTTGACGGTGAATGCACCCCGGACGCGAAAAGGAAGCTGCGCCGGCACCTCGAGGTTTGCCCCGAATGTCTACGGCATTACGGGCTCGAAGAGCGGATCAAAGCGCTGATCGCCAAGAAGTGCAAAGGCGAAAAGGCTCCGGAGCATCTTCGCGAGCGACTGCGCCTGGAGATCAGCCGGACCACGATCATCCGCGGCTAACTGCCCGCGTTGGGCCGCTTGCCGTGATTGGCCTTGCTGTGCTTGCGGTCGCGCCTCTTGCGGCCACGTTTGGCCATCGATGAACCTCCTTGCGGGTGTGCCTTGTGCCCTAGTTTTTCACGGCGTCGGTCCCGGTCGTAGCCGGGCTATACCACCGGGCTGGTCTGCGCCGGGGAGAGCGGGCCGGTTTGTGGCGGCGCGGTAGGGGCCTGCGCCGGGGATAGCGGGCCGGGGTAGGTGCCGACGCCCGGCGACGGCATGCCGGGGTAGGTGCCGACGCCCGGCGACAGGGGGCTGGGGTAGGTGCCGGTGCCTGGCGACAGGGGGCTGGCGGGGAGGTGCCGACGCCTGGCGACAGGGGGCTGGCGGGGAGGTTTCGGGCACCAGCGAACCGGCGCCGGGCAGCACCGAATTCAACAAAGAATTGAGGACCCCGAAGATCGCGTTGGCGGCGTTGACCGCAGCGGTTGGGTCGGGCGCGGGAGCGGGAGCCGGGTCGTCGACGAGCATAGGCGGGGGAGAGGCGGCGGCGACCCCACTGCCGAACGCGATCACCCCGGCAGTGGCCAGCACCAGGCCTGCCCCGGCCGCGACGCGGCCCGCCCGGGTCCGCGGGTTCGTAGACGTGTTCAGGGACATCCGGAAACTCCTCACTCCTCAGGCACGGAATGTGCTTCGGACACAGAAATCACTTTGGTAACGATTCTGCTCAAGAATCACAGTTGGAACACGACACGATCACGGATCGAACTCTATAGATTTGCTTATTAACCTTCGGAATTGCTTACCCCTGGCGGTGCCGTCGGCGCGCGGCCCACTCAGCGCTCCAACCGCGACCGAGTGTGGTTCGATGGAGCGGCAAGATTGCGCAAACCGTCGGCTAAGTGGCGAAACGGGGTGATGATGGCCGAGGACGTCCGAGCGGAGATCGTCGCCAGCGTGCTGGAAGTCATGGTCAACGAGGGCGATCGAATCGGCGAGGGGGACACTCTGGTACTGCTGGAGTCGATGAAGATGGAGATTCCGGTCCTGGCCGAAGTGGCCGGCACGGTCAGCAAAGTCAGCGTGGCGGTGGGCGACGTCATCCAGGCCGGAGACCTCATCGCGGTGATCAGTTAAGCGTTGACGCCGCCGTACTTGGTGCCGGGAATTATCGATGTCGACTCTCGGTGACCTGCTTGCCGAACACACCGTCCTGCCGGGCAGCGCTGTCGACCACCTGCACGCGGTAGTGGGCGAGTGGCAGCTGCTGGCCGACCTGTCGTTTGCCGACTACTTGATGTGGGTGCGTCGTGATGACGGCGCGCTGGTGTGCGTCGCGCAATGTCGGCCCAACACCGCACCGACGGTCTTGCTGGCCGACGCGGTAGGCACGGTGGTTTCCGCCGACCAGTTGCCGTTGGTTGCCGCGGCGTTCACGTCCGGCACCATCGGACGGGAACGCGATGCGGGACAACATTTTTCGTGGCAGCAGCGGGGCTTAAACATTGAAGCTGTGCCGGTGCGGTACGGCGAGAAAGTGGTGGCGGTGCTCACGCACCAAACAGCTCTGGCGGCCAACCGCCAGTCCAGCCCGCTGGAAACCGCGTACTTAGACTGCGCCGCTCATCTCGTCCACATGCTGTCGGAGGGCACATTTCCCAACGTGGGCGACGTCGCGATGGCGCGCTCGAGCCCGCGAGCCGGTGACGGCTTCATCCGTCTCGACAACGACGGCGTCGTCTCCTATGCCAGCCCCAACGCGTTGTCGGCCTACCACCGGATGGGGTTGACGTCAGAGTTGGAGGGCCACAACCTCATCGAGATCACCCGCCCCCTGATTTCCGATCCGTTCGAGGCGCACGAATTGGCCGAGCATGTGCGTGATTCGTTGGCCGGCGGTGCGAGCATGCGGATTGAGGTCGACGCCGGCGGCGCCACTGTGCTGCTGCGGACCCTGCCGCTGGTGGTGCACGGCTCGGCCGCCGGCGCCGTGGTGCTGATCCGCGACGTCACCGAGGTCAAGCGCCGCGACCGCGCGCTGATGTCCAAGGACGCCACGATCCGCGAGATCCACCACCGGGTCAAGAACAACCTGCAAACCGTGGCCGCACTGCTGCGGCTGCAGGCACGCCGCACCACCAACCCGGAGGGCCGCGAAGCGCTGCTCGAGTCGGTGCGGCGGGTCTCGTCGATCGCGCTGGTGCACGACGCGCTGTCGATGTCGGTCGACGAGCAGGTCAACCTCGACGAGGTGATCGACCGGATACTGCCCATCATCAACGATGTTGCCAGCGTCGACATCCCGATCCGGGTCAACCGGGTGGGCACACTGGGGGTGCTGGATTCTGATCGTGCCACCGCGCTGATCATGGTCATCACCGAACTGGTGCAAAACGCGATCGAGCACGCCTTCGATCCCGAGGCCGCTCAGGGATGTGTGACGATCCATGCCGAACGTTCGGCGCGCTGGCTGGACGTGGTGGTCCACGACAACGGCCGGGGCCTGCCGGATGGGTTCACCCCGGAGGCGTCGGATCGGCTGGGCCTGCAGATTGTGCGGACGCTGGTGTCGGCGGAGCTCGACGGCTCACTGCACATGCAGGCCGCGGCATCCGGCGGCACCGAGGTGGTCTTGCGGGTTCCGGTCGGTCGGCGCGCCCGGCCTGCGCAGTAAATCCGCACGCAGTATTGCGGCCCCGACAAAACGTCGAGGCCGCAATACCGGAAACTCCCTCAGACTCCGGTGCGTGCTTTCGTCCGGGCGTTGCGGCGCTTGAGTGCGCGCCGCTCGTCTTCACTCATTCCGCCCCACACGCCAGAGTCCTGGCCGGTTTCCAGCGCCCAGGTGAGGCACTCTGTGGTCACCGGGCACCGGTTACAGACCAGTTTCGCGTCAGCGATCTGCGCGAGTGCCGGTCCGCTGTTCCCCACCGGAAAGAACAGCTCCGGATCCTCGTCGCGACAGACCGCCTTGTGGCGCCAATCCATACGTTGTTACTCCTCACTATGTGCGCAGCACTGCGCACAGGTGTTTTTCTTCGGCTGTTAACGCGGGCACAAGAATGTTTCCGTACCGTTGCACGCGATCGTTTGATCGTTTCATAGGCTCAACAGATGTCAATAGTGCACGTCAGCACGTGGGCAATCTCACTTTGGCGATCTGCTAGCCCAAGTCACACCCATTTGTACTACACTACCGCCGCATTTGCGCCTTCCGTCCGTCCGCCAGCTTATTTCCGCAGCTCAGAGTGGATTTTGGCGGGTGGGGCGACAACCGCCAGCGCGTCGGGGACGGAACGGAATGTCATGTGCTCCCGCAACCCGAGGTAGTCCCCGTCGAACTGGCTGGCGATCGGGGCGCCGGTGCAGGTGACCTCCAGGCATGGGGCGTCGTCGTCGCGGATGAGCTGTTTGGCCTGCAACTTCGGTTGTTTCGACAGCATCTGACGCAGGAGTCGTAGCGTGGGGATCACCTTCATGCTGGTGAGGCCGAAAACCCCGAGGCCGGATTCGAAGGTGCAGCCCGGGTTGGTCCACAGCGGGCGGTTGTTGCTATAGGTCCACGGATTGGTGTTGGTGACCCAGACGAAGTGCACGCCGGAAATGGGGTCACGGCCGGGTAACCGCAGCGTCAGGGTCGGCTCACGCCGCGCGTAAGCGATCGTGGTCGGCACCGCCACGCGCCAATACCGCAGCGGTGTGACCTTGACCCCCTTTTCGCGTTGGGCCTCCACCGCGGCCACCACCTCGGCGTCGACGCCCATCCCGGCGTTGAGCACGGCCCACCGCTCGCCGCAGTCGATTACCCCGATCCGGCGCCAGCTTTGCTGGTGTTCATACTCGTCGAGGAGCCCGATGAGCTGGTTGGTGGCAGTGATCGGGTCCGGTGAAATTCCCAGTGACCGGGCCGCCACGTTCGCCGACCCGCCCGGAACCACCGCCAGCGCCGGGACGTGGCCGGTCGGCAACCGGCCCGGGCGGCCGAGCAAGCCGTTGACCACGTTGCTCACCGTTCCGTCACCACCGTGCACCACCACCACATCGACCCCGGCTTCGGCGGCGGCCTGCGCGAGCTCGCCGCCATGACCGCGGTGAGTGGTGTGCTCGATGGTCAACTGAAGACGGCTCCGCAGCGCGTGCGCCAGTAAGTCACGCCCCGCAGGGGTGGTCGAGGTGGCCGTCGGATTGACTATCAGCACCGCGCGCATGGGGAGTCAGCCTACTGGCTGGCTACGCTGACGCTGTGACACCACGCACCCCGCGCCCCGTGCGTGGCGCGGGCCTGATCGCCGCCCTACAAGGCGCCGCGGGCGTGGCCGTGGCTGCGGTTTTGGTGGTGCGGGCCCTCGCCGGAGCAGACCAGCACGTCGTCAACGGTGTTGGCACCGCGGCGTGGTTCCTTCTCCTTGGTGGTGGCGTACTGGCCGCAGGATGGGCGCTGCTGCGCGGCAAGCGTTGGGGCCGCGGCTTCACGGTGTTCATTCAGCTGTTGCTCCTGCCGGTTGCCTGGTATGTCGGGGTGGGCTCGCACCGGCCACTGTTCGGCATCCCGGTCGCGGTCATCGCGGTGACGGCGTTGGTGTTGTTGTTCAGCCCTGCCGCGCTGCGGTGGGCCAGCGGCAGTCGGCGTGGTTTGGCCGACACCGCGGACTCCGGGCCTGGCGCGCGGTAGCGGAGGGTATCGATGGGCGCGGGATCGTGGCGGCGGTGTCGTCTGCTGCCGGGTCGGCGGGTCAATGCTGGACGCCCAGCGCGGCCAATATAGTCGCGAATTTCGTTGTGGTTTCGTCGACTTCGTCGTCGGGGTCGGATTCGGCGACGATGCCTCCGCCGGCGTGGGCGAGGGCGCTGCGCCGATCGGCGGACAGCTGCGCGCCGCGAATCGACACTACCCAGCGCCCGTCGCCGCGGGCGTCACACCAGCCCACGGCGCCGGCATAGAAACCGCGGTCTCCCTCCAGCGCCGTGATCAGCTCGCATGCCTGCGTGGTCGGCACCCCGCCGACCGCAGGCGTGGGATGCAATGCCAACGCCAAATCTATTGCGGTGGTTGATCTATCGCGCAACCGTCCACTGATCGGGGTACTCAGATGCCATACCGTCGGGGTGCGCCGAAGCTGAGGGGACTGCGCGATTGTCAGGTCGTCGCACAACGGGTGCAGCGCGGCGCGCATGGCCTCGACCACCAGCTGGTGTTCGTGACGGTTCTTGGCCGAGTTGGCTAACGCGGTGCCGACTGCTTCATCCAGCCGGGGATCGGCGGCCCGCGGTGCGGATCCCGCGAACGGGCAGCAGGTTATCCGCTCGCCGTCACGGGCGACCAGCAATTCCGGGCTGGCACCCACGATCGTCGCACCCGAATATCGACCGCCGGCCGGTGTCAGGTCCACCAGGTAGCCGAAGGTGGCCGGGTCGGCAGCGACCAGCCGGCGCAGGATCGCCCGGGCATCCAGCGGCGCGTCGGCGGCCAGTTGCAACGCGCGCGCCAGCACCACCTTGCTCAGGGTGCTGTCCGGTGCGGTGATCCGGCTTCGCGCCTGCTGCACGCGGACGCGGTGCTGCTCGGGGGACGGGATGGCGGCGGCGACGCGTACCGCCGGCAGCGGACCGCTCGGCCAGTCGGGCAGCATCTCGGTGTGCCGCACCGCCCGGGGCACTATCAACGCGGCCGGCTGGCTGATGTCAAATGGCAACGCGCCCAGCATTATTGGTGCGTGGCCGGCGTGCAGTGCGGCCTGTGCGGCCGACACCTCCGAGAAGCGGCGTTCGATCCCGTCGGCGATGAGCACTCCGCTCGGCCCGCTCAGCACGAACGGCGGTTGGCTGTCCATCCGGGTTGCTGCTCAGCCCAAGCGCGCCAGCTGGCGCGCTCCGTGTTCGAAACCGCACACCGCGACGGAGCCGGCGGCCATGGCAAATCGGAGGCCCTCACCCACCGGCAGCTCGAGCCATCGGGCGATCACCGCGCGTGAGAAGTGGCCGTGGCCGACGAACACCACATCTCGAGATGCCATGTGCCGCAACGCTAATGCGACGGCCTCATCAGCTCGGTCGCTGACCTGTGCGACGCTTTCGCCGTCTTGCGCGCCATGTGTCCAGATTAGCCAGTCGGGATGCGACGTCCGGATCTGCGCCGTCGTCAGACCCTCGTAGGCGCCGTAGTCCCATTCGGCGAGCAATTCGGTCGTGTGGTCGACCGTCAGACCGGCCAACTCGGCGGTGACCAGGGCGCGCCGGCGTGGGCTGCTGAAAACCATCGCGTCGTCGAGGCCAAGGTGGCCCAGGGTCTCGCTAAGGGTCTGCGCCCGTTTGCGGCCGGCGTCGGTCAGCTCGAGGTCGGTGCGGCCGGTGTGCTGGCCGGACTTCGACCATTCGGTCTCGCCGTGACGCATTAGCACCAGTCGATGGTCCTCGACGCCCATGCAGACCGATTGTGCCTGAGAGTCGTTGCGATCGCCGCGCGGGCATGGCGGGGAAGGTGCCAGGATGGCGGCTATGACTGACACCCGGGTGCTAGCGGTCGCGAATCAGAAGGGCGGGGTTGCCAAGACGACGACGGTGGCCTCGCTGGGGGCCGCGATGGTCGACGAAGACCGGCGAGTGCTTCTCGTCGATCTCGATCCCCAGGGCTGCCTGACGTTTTCGCTTGGCCACGATCCCGACAAGTTGCCGGTATCCGTGCATGAGGTGCTGCTCGGCGAGGTGGAGCCCGAAGCGGTGCTGGTGAGCACCGCGGAGGGAATGACGTTGTTGCCGTCCAATATCGACCTCGCCGGCGCCGAGGCGATGCTGCTAATGCGGGCTGGCCGGGAGTATGCCCTGAAACGCGCGCTGGACAAGCTCAGCGGGCGCTTCGACGTGGTCATCGTCGACTGCCCGCCGTCGCTGGGCGTGCTCACGCTCAACGGCCTCACCGCGGCCGACGAGGCGATCGTGCCGCTGCAGTGCGAGACGCTGGCGCATCGCGGTGTCGGGCAGTTTCTGCGTACCGTTGCCGACGTCCAACAGATCACGAATCCCCGGCTGCGTCTGCTGGGGGTGTTGCCGACGCTGTATGACTCGCGCACCACCCACACCCGCGACGTGCTGCTCGACGTCGCCGACCGCTACGACCTGCCGGTGCTGGCTCCGCCGATCCCGCGAACAGTGCGCTTCGCCGAGGCCAGCGCCTCGGGGTCATCGGTGATGGCCGCCCGCAAGAATAAAGGGGCGTCGGCCTACCGGGAGTTGGCCCATGCCCTGCTCAAGCACTGGAAGTCCGGCAAACCGTTGCCGACGTTTGCCCCGGAGCCGTAGCGCGAGCAGCCGAAATCGGATCAGGGCTTTGTGCGTCTGCTCAGCTGGCCGGGCCCAGCGCTGCGACGGTGTCGCCGCGTTGCTCGATTACCTGCGACCCGCAGACGGCCGGCATCACCGCCGACGTGCCCGCAGGCCGGTTCACCGGCAGGTAGCGCTCGTTGGCACCGGTAAGCGGATCATAGACGCCGATGCCGCCGGTCACCGGGACGAGTAGCCGGCCGGCCATCATTGTCGCCGGTCCCAGCGGAACCGCTTGGCCGACAGCGGGAATGGTGTAGCGGTAGGTGAGATCCGCCGCATCGAAAACCATGACGGCATCGCCCGTCCACCAGGTCACCAGGTTGCCTGGCCGCGACACCGCATTCGACCGCGACGGCGGCCCGGACAGCAGCGTGCTCGCCACCGTGACGCCGGTTTCGTCGACGACCTCAACCCTGGGTTGCGGTGACGGCAGATACACCGCCGTGCTGGTGTCCGACAGCGTCAGCACCCGCGCACCGGAGTCCGGGCCGATGCCGGGCTCGGGCACGTAGCGCTGCTCAGGCTCGTCCTCCTCCTTGGCCGGGCGCAGCAGGGTAAGCCGCAGGTCGGCGGCATTGGGGCAGGCCTCGAGCACCGACACCGCCGACGAGCTGGCCGCCGCCGACGTCAGCGTGCATCCGGTGTGCAGCCCATGCGACGACGGTTTCACGCGGGCGTCGATCTCACCGTAGGAGAGCATCCGGACCATGTCGGAGCGCCACAGCTCCAGCCGGGTGTTGCCGACCGACAGCACGGTTGTCCCATCGGAGGTGACGGTGACGTGCTTGTCGGCGTAGCTGCTGCGGGCCGGCCCGCGCCGACCGGTGGACCCGTCGATGGTGCTGACCTGCCCGCAGCCGCGATCGTCGCGGTAGACCGCCACGGCGTAGCGGTAGACCCACGACACCGCGCACAGATCGCTGCCGCGCGAGTAGCTCCAGCGTGACTCGCCGGTGGCCGGGTCACGCCCGTGCACCGTGCGCTTGTCGCCGGTTACGACGGTGCCGCCGACCACGACGGGCCGCCCGGTGGCGGCGCTGGCCGCGGTCCAGAGCTCGCGCAGCGCGGCCGGGACCGCACGGGCAGGCGTCGGGGTGGGCGCCGGCACCACGGCGGGACGGCTGAGGGTGGCCCGGGCGTCGCTGGTCCACCAGATCAGCGCCACAGCGACGGCGACGACCACCGCGATGGCCGCGGCAGCCGCCATGTCGGCCCTGGTGCGGCGTTCGGGTCGGACCATCGCCCGGCGAGGGCCGCTCAGTTGACGGGCACGGCGACGCTGGCCGCCCTGCGGGGCCGGCGACGGCGGCCGCTGTGTGTGCCGTCACCACCGGGCAGTTCGGTCGCCGACTCCGCGTTGGTGCTCGGGTGGCCGCTCACCGGCTTGCCGGCGCGGGTGCGCCGTCGTGACCTGGGGGTGTTGCGTTGCGCGGACCGGTCACGTTTGGCCCGCGCGGTGCGGGGCGCGCCGACCGTGCCGCTGGCCTCGGGCGGGATGCCCAGCTCGGTGTAGAGGTGCGACGAGCTGGAGTAGGTCTCCGGCGGTTCCGGGCACCCCAGCCCCAGCGCCTTATCGATCATCGCCCAGCGGGGCAGCTCATCCCAGTCCACCAGTGTGACAGCGACGCCGGTGCGCCCAGCGCGGCCGGTGCGCCCGATGCGATGCACGTAGGTCTTTTCGTCCTCGGGGCACTGGTAGTTGATGACGTGGGTGACGTCGTCGATGTCGATACCGCGGGCAGCCACGTCGGTGGCCACCAGCACGTCGATCTCGCCGCTGCGGAAGGCTTTGAGCGCCTTTTCCCGCGCGACCTGGCCCAGGTCGCCGTGCACGGCGCCGACCGCAAAGCCGCGCTCGGCCAGCTCATCGGCCACCTTCTGGGCCGTGCGCTTGGTGCGCGTGAAGATCATGGTGGCGCCACGGTCGCGGGCCTGCAGCACCCGACTGACCAGCTCCACCTTGTCGAGCGCGTGTGCGCGGTAGACGAACTGGTCGGTGGCGTCGTGTACCGCCGACGCGTGCGGCGCCTCGGCCCGGATGTGGGTGGGTTGGTGCATGAAGGTGCGGGCCAGCCGGATGATGGGGGTCGGCATGGTCGCCGAGAACAACATCGATTGACGGTCGTCGGGGATCTGGCGCAAGATGCGTTCGACGTCGGGCAGGAAACCCAAGTCGAGCATTTCGTCGGCCTCATCGAGCACCAGCACCGACAGCCCGCCCAGCCGCAGGTGCCCCTGCTGGGCCAGGTCGAGCAGCCGGCCGGGCGTGCCGACGACCACGTCGGCGCCGGCGCGCAGCGCTTGGACCTGCGGCTCGTAGGGGCGTCCACCGTAGATGGACACCACCGACAGCCCCCGCCCGCGATCAGCGGTCAGATACCTGGCCGCCGCGGCCAAGTCCTCGGAGACCTGCAGGCACAATTCGCGGGTGGGCACCACGACCAGTGCCCGCGGCGTGCCGCTGAGTCGGGCCTCGGTGGCGATGCGCTGCAGCAGTGGCACGCCGAACGCCAGCGTCTTGCCCATGCCGGTGCGGGCCTGGCCGATGACGTCTTCGCCGGCCAGGGCCAGCGGCAGGGTGAGTTCTTGGATGGCGAAAGGGCGTTCGATGCCCTGATCGGTCAGGGCTCGGACGATTTCGTCGCGAACCCCCAATTTGGCAAAAGTTAAGGGCGATGCGGTGACAAGGGGAGTCATGCGGGGGCGATAAGCCTTTCGGTGTCGGATTCGGTCAATCTCGTCGCGTGTCGTCGGGTTTCGGGCGCGCACGAGGGTCTGACTTCGAATACGTTGCCGATTCGCGGGCCCTGCGCTGCACAAGGCGGGCCGACTGCGTGCACGCACATAATCGTTCGATAGCCGTACAGCTGCTATCGGCTTCCATCATAGCTGGCCTGCGGCCGGACCCACCGGGAGCAGTCGCGCCGACGACTAGAGTGTTGCCATGGCTTCGCTTTCGCGCGCCGACCACGAGGCCGGTGCGGCTTCGCCGCGGCTGCCCGCGGATCATCCCGGCGTCAACAAGCTCTTCGCTGTGCTCGCCTACGGCGAGATCGCCGCGTTCTATCGGCTTGCCGAAGAGGCCAAGATGGCACCGGACTTGCGCGGCCGTATTTCGATGGCGAGCATGGCAGCCGCGGAAATGGGGCATTACGAGCTGCTGCGTGACGCGTTGGAAGGTCGCGGCGTCGACGTCGTCGCGGCGATGGCCGAGTTCGCCTCGGCCCTCGATAACTATCACCGGCTGACCACGCCCAGCACGTGGCTGGAGGCGCTGGTGAAAACGTATGTCGGCGATGCGCTGGCAGCCGATTTCTACCTGGAAATCGCTGACGGGCTGCCCGATGAGGTCGCCGATGTGGTGCGCGCGGCGCTGGCCGAAACGGAACACTCGCAATTCGTGGTCGCCGAGGTGCGCGCCGCGGTGACGCGCAGCAGCAAACAACGCAGCCGGCTCGCGCTGTGGTCTCGCCGCCTGCTCGGCGAAGCGATCACCCAGGCCCAATACGTACTCGCCGAGCATGACGAGCTGGTCGACCTGGTGGTGTCCGGCACCGACGGTCTGACCCAGCTCACCGGGTTCTTCGACCGCGTCCAGCGCACCCACGACAAGCGGATGCGCGAACTGGGCCTGATCTAGCCCGGCCGGGATGCGGCCCTGAGCGTCCGAGCAGCCGGCCAACCCCGACCGGCCTCCCGCAGCCGGGCGATACCTCGAGCGGCGCCGCATTGTCGGGACGCTAACGTGCGCAGGTCGCGATGATCGTGTTGGTTGCCGACGCGGCGACCAACTGGCCGTCGGCGGTGGTGATTGTGCAGTTGAGACGGCCGGCCAGGCTGGTGGCGATGACGGACTTGGTCTGGACGCCCGGGTTCAGCACGATGGTCTTGCTCCACGGCAACGACACGTTGAAATCGGTCTGCGGCAGCCCCTGTGCATCGGTGTAGATGACGCTGACGACGTCGAAGACCTGCTTTGTCCCGGTCACCGAATAGACCACGGTCCGCGGATCCACCGCCGGCGGCGGGGTAGGTTCCGGCGACGGGCCGGGTTCTGCGGTGGGACTCAACGACGCCGTCGTGGTCGGCGCGGCGGGTGGCGTCAACGTCGTCACCGTCTCCGGCGGCAGCGGCGCTGCCGTCGGGGTGCCCGGCCGTGGCGTGGCGATCACACGCCGCGTCGGAGGCGGCTCCACCGTGGCCGTGGTCGACGCGCTCTCCCCCCCGTAGACGATCAGCGCGGTGGCGATCACGGCCAGTATCAGCACCGCGGCGGCGATCGCGGCGACCGGACGCCACCGATGGTCTACCGCGCCGGCGTCGCGGTCGTCGACGTACGTCTCCTCGTCCGGGTAATCGTGGACGGCGGTATCAGAGTGATTGATGATGCTAATGATGCTGATCGTATCGGTGTGGACTCGGGCGATGGCGCTGCCCTGCGGGTGTGTCGGGTGAGATTGCCGCAGCTGGACGCGTGCCCGCTGAACGGCCAGTGGCTGGTGCGCACGGCCGCCGCCGAGTCCACTAGCCTGCTTGCGGGAACGCTTGTGAGTGACTGCGAAACGGAGGGCCGACGTGGAGGTCAAGATCGGTATCACGGACAGCCCGCGCGAGCTGGTCTTCACCAGTGCGCAGACGCCCGACGAAGTCCAGGAATTGGTCACCGCGGCACTGAGCAAGCAATCCGACGTATTGAGCCTGAGTGACGAGCGAGGCCGTCGGTTCGTGATCAACACCGCCAAGATCGCCTACGTCGAGATCGGCGTCGCCGAGGCGCGGCGTGTCGGTTTCGGGATCGGGCTGGAGTCGGCTACGAGCGGGTGAGCGGAACGTGCGACAGCCCGCCCCAGGCGAACTGTACGGTGCCTTCCACGGCGTCTTCTTTGGAGATCGGGCGGTCGGCGCCAAGCCAATAGCGGGCGCAGTCGACGCTGATACCCACCAGCCCCACCGCGATCATCCGGGCGCGGTGCGGATCTAGCCCGGAATCGGCGCTGATCAGGTCGAACACCGCGTCGGTGCATGACTCGGTCGCCACCCGTACCTGCGCGGCGACCTGAGGCTCGGTGACGTAGTCGTTCTCGAAGATCAGCCGGTAGCCCTGGTTCTCGTGTTCGATGAAGTCGAAGAACGCTTGCACCGCTGCGCGCAGCCGTTGCCGGTTGTCGGTGGTCGTCCGCAGCGCCTGACGCACGCTGGAGACCAGGTTGTCCACGTGCCGCTGGAGCACCGCCAAATACAACTCCAGCTTGCTCGAAAAATGTTGGTACAGAACAGGCTTACTTACTCCTGCCCGCTCTGCAATCTCATCCATGCCTGCCGCGTGGTAGCCCCGGTCGACGAAGATCTCGCTCGCGGCGACCAGCAATTGGCCCCGCCGCTCGTCGCGGGGGAGTCGATTGCCGCGGCGGTTGGCCATTGCGCTGTCCGCCGATCGGTCGTTGTCGACATGTTCGGCGGTGCTGCGTGCAGTCGCATTCGCGAGATCGCTCATCAAGTCCTCAATCTGGGTTGTCGGCCACATCACGTCGGCGTCGCCGCGCGCGGCTTGTCCGAATGACACTACTACCCCCGGGGCGTCGTCCCCGGAATTCCCGACGGCCGTGGAGGGCGACAGTGTCGGCGAATTGACGCGTTGTGACCGCTTCGGGCGCGCCAAGAGTCCCAGCTCGCGGCGGCTGTGCCATCCTGGGGCAGTGACCTATGACCCGGCGCAGCAGAGCGGAAGTCGGGTGCCCGTCCTCCGCGACGAATGGCGGGAACCGCTGCGCGCACAGCGTGACCCGCTTGCGTGGGGCTCTGGTCGACAGCGTTCCAACCGCGACAGGGAGCGCCGCTGGCGCAAGCAGACCCGGCTCGGTCGGTTCGTGTCCACCTATGGGTGGCGTGCCTATGCCCTGCCGGTGCTGAGCGCCCTTACCGCGGTAGTGGTGTATCAGACCGCCACCGGGACCGGGGCGCCGGCACCTGCGTCGCAGGATCCGGCGCAGGGGCCCCCCACGATCGGGGCGGTCGGCACGTCGATCATCGACGCGCCCCCTCGTGGGTTGACCGAGTTCGCCACCAACCTGCCGACCGGGCTGTTACCCGCCGGCGGACCGTTCACCGAGGCCGGCGATAAGACCTGGCACGTCCTTCCGGGTGCCGTGCCTCAGTTCGGGCAAGGCACCGCCAAGGTGTTCCGATACACCGTCGAGGTTGAAAACGGTGTGGATACCACGACGTTCGGCGGGGACGACGCGTTCGTGCGAATGGTCGACGAGACGCTGGCCAATCCCAAGAGCTGGACGCACAACCCGCAATTCGCGTTCGTCCGGATTGACAGCGGCAAACCCGATTTCCGGATTTCGTTGAGTTCCCCGGTGACGGTACGGGAGGGTTGCGGCTACGAGATTCCCCTGGAAACCTCCTGCTACAACCCTGTGTTCGGGCGCGATGCGCAGCCTCGAGTCCTTATCAACGAGGCTCGCTGGGTGCGCGGAGCGGTTCCGTTCGAGGGCGATGTCGGTTCCTACCGGCAGTATGTGATCAACCACGAGGTCGGCCATGCCATTGGTTACCAGCGTCATGAGCCGTGCGACAAGCAGGGTGCTTTAGCACCGGTGATGATGCAGCAGACGTTTTCCACGGCCAACAACGACGAAGCCAAGTTCGACCCTGAATGGGTCAAACCGGACGGCAAGACCTGCCGGTTCAACCCCTGGCCCTATCCGATCGCCTAGCCACGCGCGATCGCGGGAAGCAACGCGGGCCCCGCGCGGTTGATCTGTTTGCCGTCGACGGGGACAACTGCTGTGATGGTGGTGGCTGACGGACGTGAAAGTTAGACCGAGGAGATATCCGGTGTCGACATCGTTGCCGCCGCTGGTCGAGCCAGCAGCCGAGCTGACTCGGGAGGAGGTGGCGCGCTACAGCCGCCACCTCATCATCCCGGATTTGGGCGTCGAGGGGCAGAAGCGGCTGAAGAACGCCAGAGTACTGGTGATCGGGGCCGGCGGTCTGGGCGCTCCGGCGTTGCTGTATCTGGCCGCGGCCGGAGTGGGAACGCTGGGCATCGTCGACTATGACCTGGTCGACGAGTCGAACCTGCAGCGCCAGATCATCCACGGCGTGTCCGACGTCGGCCGGCCCAAGACCCAGTCCGCCCGCGACTCGATCGCCGAGGTGAACCCGCTGGTGCAGGTGCGGCTGCACGAGACTAAACTGGAGCCCGGCAATGCCGTCGAGCTGTTCGAGCAATATGACTTGATCCTCGATGGCACCGACAATTTCGCGACCAGGTATCTGGTCAACGACGCCGCGGTGCTGGCCAGAAAGCCGTACGTCTGGGGATCGATCTACCGTTTCGAAGGCCAGGTGTCGGTGTTCTGGGAGGACGCGCCGGACGGGCGCGGCTTGAACTACCGCGACCTGTACCCGGAGCCGCCGCCGCCGGGCATGGTGCCGTCCTGCGCCGAAGGCGGTGTGCTGGGCATCCTGTGCGCCTCCATCGCCTCGGTGATGGGCACCGAGGCGATCAAACTCATCACCGGCATCGGCGAACCGCTGCTCGGCCGGCTGATGGTGTACGACGCGCTGGAGATGAGTTACCGCACGATCAACATCCGCAAGGATCCGTCCACGCCGAAGATTGCCGAACTGGTCGACTACGACGAATTCTGCGGGGTCGTCTCGCAGGAAGCCGCCGATGCGGTCGCCGACTCGGCTATCACCCCGCAGGAGTTGCGCGAGCTCCTGGACTCGGGCAAGAAGGTCGCGCTGATCGATGTGCGCGAGCCGGTGGAGTGGGATATCAATCACATCGAGGGCGCGCAGCTGATCCCGCAGTCGTCGATCAACTCCGGCGAAGGTCTGGCCAAGCTGCCGCAGGACCGGATGCCGGTGCTGTACTGCAAGACTGGTGTGCGCTCGGCTGAGGCGCTGGCGGCGGTGAAGAAGGCCGGCTTCTCCGATGCCGTACACCTGCAGGGCGGAATCGTGGCGTGGGCCAAGCAGATGCAGCCCGACATGGTGATGTACTAAACCAATACCCGTCGCCGGCGTGGTTACCCTGACCGTGTGAGTGTCGAGCGGCCGCCCGAGCATGTGTTGGCGGCGTTCGGGCTAAGCGGTGTGCGACCGGCACCGCTGGGTGACAGCTGGGAGGGCGGCTGGCGCTGCGGTGAGGTGGTGTTGTCCACGGTGGCCGATCATGCGCGCGCCGCGTGGTCGGCCCGGGTGCGCGAGACGCTGTTCGTCGACGGGGTCCGACTGGCCCGCCCGGTCCGGTCGACCGATGGCCGATACGTCGTGTCGGGCTGGCGCGCCGACACATTCGTCGCCGGCAGACCCGAGCCCCGCCACGACGAGGTGGTCTCGGCGGCGGTGCGCCTGCACGAGGCGACCAGCAAACTGGAGCGACCGCGCTTTCTGACCCAGGGGCCCGACGGTGCCGTGGGACGACGTCGATGTCTTCATCGCCGCAGACCGCGCCGCCTGGGAGGAGCGCCCACTGCAGTCGGTGCCCCCCGCGGCGCGGGTAGCCCCCGCGACAGCGGACGCGCAGCGCTCGATCGACCTGATCAACCAGCTCGCACGGTTGCGCCGACCGACCAAGAGCCCCAACCAGCTGGTGCACGGGGACCTGTATGGGACCGTGCTTTTCGCCGGCACGGCTGCCCCTGGAATCACCGACATCACGCCATACTGGCGGCCCGCATCATGGGCGGCCGGCGTGGTCGTGGTCGACGCGCTGTCTTGGGGGGGAGGCCGACGACGGGCTCATCGAACGGTGGAACGCACTGCCGGAGTGGCCACAAATGTTGTTGCGCGCCTTGATGTTTCGACTGGCAGTGCATGCGCTGCATCCGCGGTCGACCGCGGCGGCTTTCCCGGGTCTGGCTCGTACCGCGGCGCTGGTACGGCTGGTGCTCTAGAAGCGGTGCCGGACTTCGCGCAACGGTACTTTGCCGTCGACCGCGAGCACCCCTTCGGCGCGCAACAGCTCCAGCTGGCGGGTGGCCAGATGCCGCGCCGGGCGACCCGAGGCGGTGATCACCCGGTGCCAGGGCAGATCGGCGGAGTCGGTACGCATGATCCAACCGACGATGCGGGGGCTGGAAAGCCCTGCGGCGACGGCGATATCGCCGTAGGTGGCGACCCGCCCGGCCGGGATCGCCGCGACCAGCGCCCGCACCCGTTCGACCTGCTCGCCGGTCACTGCTGTCACGGTCGGTCGAGCCTTTCGCGGATCGCCGCAGCCACCTCCGCGGGCTTGGCCAACGGCACCATGTGCTCACAGTCCAAGTCGAGCAGGCGGAAATCTGGCCCGAGCCGTTCTCGCAGCGCCGTGATGAGTTCTTCGCCGACGTACGCGGGTGAGGTCCACATCGCGCGCACCAGGGTCGTCGCAGTTCCTTTGGGCGGCAACACAATGTCGCGGGCCAGCTCGCTCCAGTAGGCCATCATCGCCGGAAGACTGATCCGCCAGGCATACCTGCCGCCCGGCAGCGCCACCAGATGCTCGTCGAGCTCGGCGTCGAGCAGTTCGGGGTCGACATCGACCCACGAGCCGGTCGCCTTTTCTGCGCGTGCCGCCGTGGCGTCGGGGTAGTCGGGTGAGGCCAGCATCGCGTCGGCGATCTCGCGCATCCACTGGCCGTCCAGCCCGATCGCGGGGTCGAGCAACACCAGCGCACGCACCTGGTCCCGGC
This sequence comes from Mycobacterium heckeshornense, assembly GCF_016592155.1. Lineage (NCBI taxonomy): Bacteria > Bacillati > Actinomycetota > Actinomycetes > Mycobacteriales > Mycobacteriaceae > Mycobacterium > Mycobacterium heckeshornense. The sequence continues at coordinate 3,766,572 of NZ_AP024237.1, read as the reverse complement.
GTGCGGCGGCCAGATGTAGCGCCACCGCAGCCCCGAATGAATGCCCCACCACCACCACCGGGCCATCGGCGTGCTCGTCGAGCACGGCCGACAGCGCCTTCACATTGGCCTCAATGGTCCACGGCGCAGCCCACGACGATCTACCGTGTCCGATCAAATCGGGTGCAGCAACAGTGATTTCGGACAGATACTGTGTGGCCAGCCGCCGCCAGCGCTGCCCGTGTCCGGTGAGGCCGTGGATGGCCAGCACTTGGACTGGTCCCGCCGGGCCGTACCGGTGCACGTAGAGGTCGTCGCTCACCCGTCGATGGTGCCAGCCGGGCGCCGGCGGCGTGAACCGGCCTGGGTGGTTCACACGCGCACCGCGGCGAAGCCTGAAATATGTGGCAGGAGACACAGGTTATATCTGCCGACAGCTGGCGCGCCAACGCCCGGCCGCCACCACGGATCCCGAAGCGAAGGAGGCGATAATCGATGAACGACTACCGCCGGCCCTCCGACGCTCGCCGGGCCGGCGCCCGGATTCTCGACACCGCTGAAGGCGTGCTCGTCGCGTTACGTCGGTGTCGGCTCGACCGGGCATTCGTGGAAATCATGCAGACGGCTAAGCAAAACAACGTCGACCCGGTCGGTCTGGCCGACGCATTGGTCGCCCTCGCCGAGGACCAGGTGGGCGTGGACGTCGATGACGCAGCCGCGGCCGTCGCGTTGAGCACATGGGGCTATTTGTTCAGCGCCGACCAACGGGTAGGGGCGGCAGCAGATCTGAACACCTTTGCCGGCGAGGACGCCTAGCTCGCATTGCGGGTTCTTACACCCGGTCCTCCAGGTCGTCGTCGGGCAGGGGGACGACCGTGGCTTGGTCGATCACGTCGGCCTCGTTGGCGTCCCGATCGCTGATGCCTGACACGTAGTCGGTGTCCAGCTCGACCTCGTCACCACCATCGACCGGGTGATGCTGGTCGATTGCATCGGCCTCAGGTGCCTCGTCGGCCGGCAGGATTTTCTCGACGTCCGCCATGATCGGAACTCCTCCCGTTCTTTCCCGCGGCGATGCGGGATGCCCGCTTTCGGCCGGCTTTTAGTTTCGCGTACTCCGACTGCAGCTGGGTGTGGTCAGACTCCAGCTGGGTGTTCCTATTTTCCAGGTCGAGTATGCGTGCGATGCCGGCCAGGTTTACGCCCTGGGAGACAAGTTCCGAAATCCGCTTCAGACGTCGCAGGTCGTCGTCGCTGTAGCGGCGCACTCCCCCGTGGGTGCGCGACGGCCTCAGCAGTCCCCGGCGCTCGTAGAGGCGCAACGTCTGCGGCGCAATGCCGGACAGTTCGGACGTCACCGAAATGCCGTACACCCCACGCGCTGATCGTGGCAGCGAGTCGTCGGTCAACCGCTCCTCCAACGGGACATCGAACCTATTACTACTTGAATAATCATATCATGCATGGTATCAAAAAGCTATGTCAGCAGACATAGATCATCTGCTGTAGCTGGGAGGTGAAATATGGTGTTAATGCGCACAGACCCGTTCCGGGACCTCGACCGCTGGACCCAGCAGATACTTGGGACGGCGGCCCGGCCCGCGGTCATGCCGATGGACGCCTGGCGCGAGGGCGACACGTTCATCGTCGAGTTCGATCTGCCTGGTGTGAAGGCGGATTCGCTTGACCTAGATGTCGAACGCAACGTGCTCACTGTCCGCGCCGAGCGGCCCGACCTCGACCAGAACCGCGAGATGGTGTCGGCTGAGCGGCCACGAGGGGTATTCAGCCGCCAGCTCTTCCTCGGCGAGAACCTCGACACCGACAAGATCGAGGCCAACTATCACGACGGGGTATTGCGTCTCACCATCCCGGTGGCCGAGCAGGCAAAGCCGCGTCGCATCGAGATCAGCCGCGACGCCGAGCGCACCGCGATCAAGGCCTGACCTCCTCGCCGCACACTCCATCAGCGGCCAGGCAGCGAGCGCCGTACGGTCTCGGCACTTGCGGGGACGCACCAGACGCCAGGGTGGGTGCGCATAAAATAGCACCCGAGGGCGTGCCCACCCTGCCACAACCTCCGTCGGGGCGGTGCAAAGACACGGTGGCCGAAGATGACCGATCCATACGCGGTGCTTGGCGTGTCGCCGACCGCTAGTCAGGACGAAATCACGCATGCCTACCGGCGGGAGCTGCGTGCCAATCATCCGGACTTGCGCCCGTCGGAATCGAATTCGGGTGCAGACGAGCGGCTGCGACAGATTCTTGCTGCCTACGCACTGCTGCGTGACCCGCGTCGGCGTTCCGACTACGACCGCACCTATCTCGCCCACAAAGGTGAGCCTTACGTCGCCCACAAAGTCAGCACCCGTGTGACACACGAAAGCGCCCCGCCCGTCGAGGTGCCCGTCGTGAATATCGGCTTCCCCGACCGACGCCCGCCGCTGCGCGTCGGACCGGTCCGCTGGCATCGATGACCGGTTAATTCGCCGGCCTGGGTGCTCAGCGCCGGATTTGTCAGACCCCCGTGGTCTCATGCGGGTCATGGATCGCTGGGATGCGCGGGCACGGGCCGTGCTCGATCCTGGCCTGCAGGGCCGGGTCCGTATTCTCGGTGGGCCGGGAACCGGCAAGACCACCCTGCTGGTCGATGCCGCGGCAGCTCATATCGCCGCCGGGGTTGACCCGGAATCGGTTCTGCTGCTTACCGGTTCGGGGCGGGTCGGGACGCGTGCGCGCAGCGCGTTGACGACCGCGCTGCTGCGCTCGCGCGCGGATGGCCCGTTGCCGGCAGTGGTGCGTGAACCGCTTGTGCGCACCGTGCACAGCTACGCGTTCGCGGTGCTGCGGCTCGCCGCCCAGCGGGCCGGCGACGCGCCGCCCCGGCTGGTCACCACTGCCGAACAAGACGCGATCATCCGCGAACTGCTGGCCGGTGACATCGCAGATGGGCCGGCCGCTGCGGTCAAGTGGCCCCAGCAGCTGCGTCCGGCACTGGGTACCGCCGGGTTCGCGGCCGAACTGCGCGATCTGCTGGCGCGCTGCGCCGAGCGGGGCGTCGATCCCCAGCAACTCCAGCGGCTGGGCCGGTTGCACGGCCACCCCGAATGGACCGCCGCCGGCCAATTCGCCCACCAGTACGAGCAGGTGGTGCTGCTGCGCGCCGCGGTCGGAACGGCGGCGCCGCAGGCCAGGATTCCCACGCTCGGTGCGGCCGAACTGGTCGGGGCGGCCCTGGACGCTTTCGCCGCCGACCCCCAGCTGTTGACCGCGCAGCGCGACCGGATCCGGCTGCTGCTCGTCGACGACGCCCAGCAGCTGGACCCGCAGGCGGCCCGGCTGGTTCGACTGCTGGCCGCAGGTGCCGATCTCGCTTTGATCGCGGGCGATCCCAGCCAGGCGGTGTTCGGTTTCCGCGGCGGCGATCCGGCCGCATTGCTGGCCGACGACTCGCCATCGGTGAGGTTGACCCTGTCGCGGCGGTGCGCCCCCGCCGTCGCCGCTGCCATCACCGGGATCGCGCGTCGGCTGCCAGGCGGTGGCGACGGCGCGATCACCGGTTCGGGTGCCGATCCGGGTTCGGTGACAGTACATTTGGCGGCCTCAGCGCACGCGGAAGCGGCGATCATCGCCGACACCCTGCGGCGCGCACACCTGATCGACGGCGTGCCGTGGTCGCAGATGGCAGTCCTCGTCCGGTCGCTGCGGCGGGCTCCTGCGATGTTGGCGCACGCACTGGCCCGGGCCGGTGTCCCGGTAACCATGCCGGCCGGCGGCTCGCTGGCCGAACAGCCCGCGGCCCGGGCTCTGCTCACGGTGCTGGCGGCGACGGCTACGGGGCTGGACGCGGCGCAGGCGCTGGACCTGCTGACCGGGCCGATCGGGCGGCTGGATCCGGTGTCGCTGCGCGCACTGCGGCGGGCGCTGCGTCGCGGCACTCCCGATTGTGGCGTGGGTGACCTGCTGGTCGCCGCGCTGACCGGCGCCGAACCGCCTGGCTTGGCGGCCGTGCAGGCGCGCCCGTTGCGCCGGGTGCGCGCCGTGCTGGACGCCGCCGCCCGCTGCCACCGGTCCGGCCGCGACCCCCGCTACACGCTGTGGGCGGCCTGGCAGCGCTCGGGTCTACAGCGTCGGTGGGTTTCGGCCAGCGAGCGCGGCGGCGCCGCCGGGGCTCTGGCCGCGCAGAACCTCGACGCGGTGACCGCGCTGTTCGAGGTCACCGACGACTACGTCTCGCGCACCGCCGGAGCGTCGCTGCGCGGACTTATCGCCCATGTCTCGGCTCTGCGGCTGCCCGACCTCCGTCGCGACCCGGTGGTCCCGGTCGAGCAGGTCACGCTGCTCAGCGCGCACGCCGCCCTGGGACACGAGTGGGATTTGGTGGTCATCGCCGGTCTGCAGGATGGCTTGTGGCCCAACACAATCCCGCGTGGGGGAGTGCTGGCCACCCAGCGGTTGCTCGACGTGTTGGACGGGGTTGACGAGCACGCGTCGATGCGGGCTCCGCTGCTGGCCGAGGAGCGCCGACTGCTGGTGGCGGCGATGGGGCGCGCCCGTCGGCGGCTGGTGGTGACCGCTGTCGACGGCGACGCCGCCGAAGCCGGTGCGTCCGCCGACACCGAGGTGCCCTCGCCGTTTTTCTTCGAGGTGGCCCGGTGTGCCACCGGTGGTGGCGATCGCGACCCCGCGCCGGTGGCAGCACCGCGGCTGCTGTCGGCACCGGCGGTGGTGGGCCGGCTGCGCAGCGTGGTCTGTGCACCCGAGGGCGAAGTCGACGACGCTGAGCGCGCCAGCGCCGCAACACAATTGGCGCGATTAGCCCGAGCCGGTGTACCCGGGGCCGACCCGGCCCAGTGGCAGGGCCTCATCCCGGTCAGCACCGCCGAGGCACTGTGGAGCGGCGACGATCATGTGATCGCCCTGACGCCGTCGAGCCTGCAGACGCTCACCGACTGCCCGCTGCGGTGGCTAGCCGAACGGCACGGCGGAACCGACCCGCGCGATCTGAGCGCCACCCTGGGGTCGTTGCTGCACGCGCTGATCGCCGAACCGTGCGGCAGCCGGGTGCAACTGCTGGCCGAGCTGGAGCGGGCGTGGCAACTTCTGCCGTTCGAGTCGCCGTGGTATGCGGCCAACGAGTTGGCCCGTCACCGCGCGATGATTGAGGCGTTCCTGGAGTGGCGAGCGCAGAGCCGCCGCGAGCTGACCGAGGTCGGCGTCGAGGCGGAGGTTGACGGCGTCGTTGAGACAGCGGGCGACGCTGGCGCTCGCGTCCGGTTACGCGGCCGTATCGACCGGATCGAGCGCGACGCGGCGGGCCGCCTGGTAGTCGTTGACGTCAAAACCGGGAAGACGCCAATCAGCAAGGACCAAGCGCAACGGCACGCTCAGCTGGCCCTCTATCAGCTGGCCGTTGCCGAGGGGTTGGTGCCGCACGGCGACGAGCCCGGTGGCGCCCGGTTGGTCTACCTGGGCAGGAGCGGCCCGTGTGGGCCGGCCGAACGCGAGCAGGATGCGCTGACGCCGGCGGCCCGCGACGCATGGCGCAAGCTGGTCGGCCAGGCCGCCGCGGCAATGGCCGGCCCGCGGTTCATCGCCCGGGTCAACGACGGCTGCCCGCACTGCCCGATGCGGCCTGGCTGTCCCGCCCACTCCGGGAGCCCGCGGTGACGGCGACGCTGCCGCGATACAGCCCAGCCGAATTGGCTGGTGCGCTTGGGCTTTTCGAGCCCACTGCGGAGCAGGCCGCGGTCATCGCCGCAGCGCCGGGGCCGCTGGTGGTCATCGCCGGGGCCGGGGCCGGCAAAACCGAGACCATGGCCGCGCGGGTGGTATGGCTGGTGGCCAACGGTTATGCCGCGCCCGATCAGGTGTTGGGGTTGACGTTCACCCGCAAGGCGGCCGGTCAGCTGCTGCGCCGGGTCCGGTCGCGGCTGGCCCGCCTGGCCGGCCTGGGCCTGACCGGTGAGACCGGCCCCGCCGCCGGGCCGACGGTCAGCACCTACCACGCCTTCGCCGGCACAGTGCTGCGCGAGCATGGCCTGTTGCTGGCGGTCGAACCCGACACCCGACTGCTGGGTGAGTCCGAGCTGTGGCAGCTGGCCTTCGACGTCGTCAGCAGCTATCGCGGCGAGTTGCGCACCGACAAGAGCCCCGCCGCGGTGACCGCAATGGTGCTGCGCCTGTGGAGCCAGCTCGCCGAACACCTTGTCGACACCGAACAGCTGCGCGACATCCACGAAGAGCTAGCGCACCTGGTCAACACCCTGCCGGCCGGCCCGTACCAGCATAAACGCGGGCCCAGCCAGTGGTTGCTGCGGCTGCTGGCCACGCAGAGCGAGCGGGCCGAGTTGGTGCCCCTGGTCGATGCGCTGCACCGGCGGATGCTCACCGACAAGGTGATGGACTTCGGGTTGCAGATGGCCTCGGCTGCGCGGCTGGCCTGCGACTTCCCCCCAGGTCGGCGCGCACCTGCGGGACCGCTACCGGGTGGTGCTGCTCGACGAATACCAGGACACCGGGCACGCCCAGCGTGTCGCGTTGTCGGCGTTGTTCGGTCGCGGGGTCGACGACGCACTGGCGCTGACGGCCGTCGGCGACCCGATTCAGTCGATCTACGGCTGGCGCGGTGCCTCGGCGACCAACTTGCCGCGGTTCGCCACCGACTTCCCCCGATCCGACGGCACGCCCGCGCCGATCCTGGAATTGCGCACCAGCTGGCGCAATCCGCCGCGGATCCTGCAGGTGGCCAACGCCGTGTCCGCGGAGGCGCGGCGCCGATCGGTGGCGGTCCGGGCCCTGCGGGCCCGGGCTGGCGCCCCCCTCGGGCACGGTCCGGGTGGCGTTGCTCTCCGATGTCCAGGCCGAACGCGAGTGGATCGCCGACCATTTGCACCGCCGCTACCAGCGGTGCCGCGCCGAGGGCATCGCGCCGCCAACCGCCGCGGTACTCGTGCGGCGAAACGCCGACGCCGCGCCGATGGCCGAGGCCCTGAGAGTCCGCGGCATCCCGGTGGAGGTAGTAGGCCTGGCGGGTCTGCTGTCGGTTCCGGAGGTAGCCGACCTGGTGGCGATGCTGCGATTGGTCGCTGATCCAACCGCGGGGACCGCGGCGATGCGGGTGCTCACCGGTCCACGGTGGCGGCTGGGGGCACGCGATATCGCCGCACTGTGGCGGCGCGCCCGGGAACTGGCCGGCGACGGGCACGGCCGTCGAGCGTTGTCGGCCGAGCAGATCGCCGCGGGGTCAGGTCCGGACAGCGACACGGCGTGCCTGGCGGACGCGATCAGTGATCCCGGGCCGGCCAGCCGGTATTCGCCGGCGGGCTATCGGCGCATCGTCGCGTTGGCCAACGAATTGACCGCGCTGCGCGCCCACCTCGCCCACCCGTTGCCCGACCTCGTCGCGGAGGTGCGCCGGACACTGGGCGTCGACTGCGAGGCCCGGGCGGCGCAGCCGGTGCACGGCGGGTGGGCCGAGGCCGAGCACCTTGACGCATTCGCCGATGTGGTCACCGGCTACGCGGACCGGGCCACCGCATCGCCGGCCCTCTGCCCGCCGTCGGTGGCCGGTCTGCTGGCCTACCTGGATACGGCGGCGGTCGTCGAAAACGGGTTACCGCCTCCGCAGCTCGCCGTCGTGCCCGACCGGGTCCAAGTGCTTACCGTGCACGCGGCAAAGGGGTTGGAGTGGCAGGTGGTGGCGGTACCGCACCTGTCGACCGGGGTGTTCCCGTCCACCGCGTCGACCCGCACCTGGCTTACCGACGCCGCGGACCTGCCGCCGCTGCTGCGTGGCGACCGCGCGTCGGCTGGCTTACCCGGTGTCCCCGTCTTGGACACCTCCGGGGTCGCCAACCGAAAACAGCTGTCCGACAAGATCTCCGCTCACCGCCGCCTGCTCGACCAACGCCGCGCCGACGAGGAGCGCCGACTGCTGTATGTGGCGATCACCCGGGCCGAGGACACCTTGCTGCTGTCCGGCCATCACTGGGGGGCCACCGGAGCCAAACCGCGGGGGCCGTCGGATTTCCTCTGCGAACTCAAGGACGTGATCGACCGATCCGCCGCTGGCGGCGAGCCCTGCGGAGTGGTGGAGCAGTGGGCGCCTGCGCCCGCGGCAGGGGAACCAAACCCGCTGCGCGACAAGACTATCGAAGCAATATGGCCCGCCGATCCGCTCGGTGAGCGCCGCGACGACGTCGAGCGCGGGGCCGCGCTGGTGGCCGCGGCGATGTCGGGTGATCCACCAGCGGACGCCCGCGACGGCTGGGTGGCCGACGTCGATGCGCTGTTGGCCGAGCGGACACGCGAGTCGCGGCAACGCCCGCCGGCTTTGCCCAATCAGTTGTCGGTCAGCGACGTAGTCGAGCTGGGCCGCGACCCAGCCGCGGCCCGGCGTCGGCTGACCTGCCGGCTACCGGCGCGGCCTGACCCGCATGCCGTGCTCGGCAACGCTTTTCATGATTGGGTTCAGCGGTTTTATGGTGCCGAGCGGCTCTTCGACCTCGATGATCTCCCTGGCGCCGACACCGGTGTCGCCCAGGCTGATGCCGAGGAACTCGCCGCGCTGCAGGCTGCGTTCACCCGGTCAGCATGGGCGGCCCGCACACCGGTGGCGGTGGAGGTGCCCTTCGAGATGGCTATCGGCGACACCGTGGTGCGCGGCCGGATCGACGCGGTGTTCGCCGACCCGGACGGCGGCGCGATCGTCGTGGACTGGAAGACCGGTGAACCACCAGAGGGGTCGCGGGCCATCAGCCATGCCGCGGTGCAACTGGCCGTCTACCGGCTGGCGTGGGCGGCGTTGCAGGGCTGCCCGGAATCCGCGGTGCGCGCCGCATTCCATTACGTGCGCAGCGGAGTCACGATCGTGCCGGATAAGTTCCCGGGGCCCGATGAGCTGGCCGCGCTGCTGGGCGATACCCGGCCGTAGCGGTCGTGGTTACATTGTGTCGTGCGCCAGGTGATGACGGATGGCCGCGGCGAAGGCTAGGTTGGCCGGTCTCGACGACACGCTGACCGCCCGACCCGGCCACGCACTGGTCGGCGTGTTGCGAATCCCGGAAAGCCATGTCAGCCCGGTTCGTATCATCGTGCGCCGGGTGGCCATCGCCGTGGTGGTGTTGCTGGCTGCGGCCCTGGTGGTTTACGTCGGACGCGGCGGCTACCGCGACCTGAAGGGCGGGCCCCTGACCTTCCTGGATTGCGTGTACTACGCGACCGTGTCGTTGTCGACGACCGGTTACGGCGACATCACGCCGTATACCGAATACACCCGTCTGGTCAACGTCGTCGTCATGACACCGTTGCGCATCGCGTTCTTGGCCGTGTTGGTCGGCACGACGCTCGAGGTCCTCTCCGAGCGGTCCCGGCAGGGGTGGAAGATCCAGCGTTGGAGGAGCAGAGTGCGTAACCACACCGTCGTCATCGGCTACGGCACTAAAGGCAAAACAGCGGTCGCGGCCATGCTCAGCGACGAATCGGCGCCGACCGACATCGTCGTCGTCGACACCGACCAAGCCGCGTTGGATCACGCGTCGGCGGCGGGTTTGGTCACCGTGCACGGCGACGCCACCAAATCTGACGTGTTACGCCTGGCGGGCGCACAGCATGCGGCGTCGATCGTGGTGGCCGCCAACCGGGACGACACCGCCGCGCTGGTCACCCTGACCGCCCGCGAGATCGCGCCCAAGGCCAAGATCATCGCCTCGATCCGCGAAGCCGAGAACCAGCACCTGCTGCGGCAGTCGGGCGCGGACTCAGTGGTGGTTTCCTCCGAAACCGCCGGCCGGTTGCTCGGGATTGCCACCACCACGCCCCGCGTCGTGGAGATGATCGAGGATCTGTTGACGCCGCAGGCGGGGTTCGCGATCGCGGAACGCCAGGTGGAGCAGAGCGAGGTGGGCGGCTCGGCGCGGCATCTGCGTGACATCGTGCTCGGCGTGGTTCGTGACGGCCAGCTGCTGCGCGTCGACGCACCAGAGGTCGACGCCGTCGAGGCAACCGACCGCCTGCTGTATATCCGCAGCGTGGGCCACTAGTGGATTTCCAGCTGCGCAGCACCCCGTTGCTGTCCCGGGTAGGCGCTGACCGCGCTGATCACCTGCGAACCGACGTTGACGCTGCCGCCGCAGCATGGCCGAAAGCCGCTGTGCTGCGAGTGGATTCGCGCAACCAGGTGCTGCTTGCCAATGGCCGGGTGGTGCTGGCGGCGGCAACGGCGTTGGGCGACAAGCCGCCGCCGGAAGCGGTGTTCCTCGGCCGCATCGAGGGCGACCGACACGTATGGGCTATCCGCGCTCCGCTGGAAGCCCCCGACAACCCCGACGGCGTCGACGTGCGCGTGGCGGACCTGCGGCGTGCGGGCCAGCTTTTCGACGACCTCAGCGCGCAGCTGGTGTCGTGTGCCGTCGCGCTGCTGAATTGGCATGACAGCGCTCGCTTTTCGTCGGTGGACGGTTCGCCGACGAGACCCGCCCGGGCCGGGTGGGCGCGGGTCAACCCGCTTACCGGTCACGAGGAGTTCCCGCGCATCGACCCGGCGGTGATCTGTTTGGTTCACGACGGCGGTGACCGCGCGGTCCTGGCTCGCCAGCGGGTGTGGCCGCAGCGGATGTTTTCGCTGCTGGCCGGATTCGTCGAAGTCGGCGAGTCATTCGAGCGGTGCGTGGTGCGGGAAGTCCATGAGGAGATCGGGTTGACCGTGCGCGACGTTCGCTACCTGGGCAGCCAGCCGTGGCCGTTTCCACGCTCGCTGATGGTGGGCTTCCACGCGATAGGCGACCCCGATCAAGAGTTTTCGTTCAACGACGGCGAAATCGCCGAGGCGGCGTGGTTCACCCGCGACGAGATTCGCAGAGCACTCGACGCCGGTGACTGGACCCGTGCCACGGACTCCGAACTCCTTCTGCCCGGCTCGGTTTCGATCGCCCGCGAAATTATCGAATCGTGGGCCGCGCTGGACTGACTTCCCGCCTGGTCAAACCGCAAGATCGGCGAGCTTCGCCTTGACCGCACCCACACCGGGATTGGTCAGCGTCGACCCGTCGGCGAACTTGACTGTGGGAACGGTGCGATTGCCGCCGTTGACCGAACCGACGAACTCCGCGGCTGCGGCGTCTTGTTCGATGTCGACCTCGTGGTAGGTGATCCCTGAGGCCCTCAGCACTGTCTTGAGTCGATGGCAATAGCCACACCACGGTGTGGTGTAGATGGTGAGCGGAGCCTGAAAAGCATCGGTCATAGCTGCTTCAACATAGACGGTGTCGCCGCTATTGCACGAACCGATGTCGGCGGCGTGCCGCTACCGCCGGTTTGTCGGTGGCCGCTGCCAAGATGGACGCCATGCCGGTTGCCGCCGACCCCGTGATCGCCGGCCTCGACGACGAGCAGCGCGAGGCGGTGCTGGCTCCCCGCGGACCGGTCTGCGTGCTGGCCGGTGCGGGAACCGGCAAGACACGGACCATCACCCACCGGATCGCCCACCTGGTCGCCGACGGTCATGTGGCCGCCGGACAGGTGCTGGCGGTGACGTTCACCCAACGTGCGGCGGGCGAGATGCGTTCGCGGCTGCGCGCGCTGGACGCCGCCGCGCGTACAGGCGCCAATGTCGGCGCGGTGCAGGCGCTGACGTTCCACGCGGCCGCGCATCGCCAGCTGCGGTATTTCTGGCCGCGGGTGGTCGGCGACCGCGGTTGGCAGCTGCTGGAAAGCAAGTTCGCGGTGGTGGCGCGCGCCGCAAACCGCAGCGGGCTGCAGCCGAGCACCGACGATGTGCGTGACCTGGCCGGCGAAATCGAATGGGCCAAGGCGTCGCTGATCAGCCCCGAGCAATACCCGTCAGCGGTGGCGCAGGCCGGCCGCGATACGCCGCTGGCTGCCGCGCAGGTCGCCGCGGTATACGAGGCCTACGAAAGCCTCAAGACCCGCACCGACGGGCCGGCCCTGCTCGACTTCGACGACCTGCTGCTGCACGTTGCGGCCGCGATCGAAAACGACATTGGCGTCGCCGAAGAATTCCGCGACCGCTACCGCTGCTTCGTGGTCGACGAATACCAGGACGTCACGCCGCTGCAGCAGCGGGTGCTCTCGGCGTGGCTGGGCGACCGCGACGACCTGACCGTCGTCGGCGACGCCAACCAGACCATTTACTCGTTCACCGGGGCCTCGCCGCGTTACCTGCTCGACTTCCCGCGACGGTTTCCCGGGGCCACCGTGGTGCGCCTGGAGCGCGACTACCGGTCCACCCCGCAGGTGGTGTCGCTGGCCAACCGGGTGATCGCGGCGGCGCGTGGCCGGATGGCCGGCAGCAGGCTGCAGCTGACCGGGCAGCGCAGCCCCGGCCCCGCCCCGTCGTTTCACGAACATCCCGACGAGGTCGCGGAAGCCGCCGCGGTGGCGGCGTCGATCTCGAAGCTCATCGAGTCCGGCACGCCGCACGCTGAGATCGCGGTGCTGTACCGGATCAACGCGCAGTCCGAGGTCTACGAGGAGGCGTTGACCGAGGCCGGCATTCCATACCAGGTCCACGGGGGCGAAGGGTTCTTCAGCCGCCAGGAGATCAGGCAGGCGCTGCTGGCATTGCAGCGAGCCGCTGGCCGCGGCGCGGACGGCGAGCTTCCCCAGTTGGTGCGCGGTGTCCTCGAACCGCTGGGACTGACCGCGCGACCACCGGCCGGCGCGCGGGCCCGGGAGCGCTGGGAGGCACTGGCCGCGCTGGCCGAACTGGTCGATGACGAGGTGGCCCAACGTCCACAGCTGGATCTGCCCGGCCTGGTTGCCGAGCTTCGTGTGCGCGCCGATGCTCGCCATCCGCCGGTGGTGCAGGGCGTCACATTGGCATCACTGCACGCGGCGAAGGGCCTGGAGTGGGATGCGGTGTTTTTGGTCGGCTTGACCGACGGCACGTTACCTATCTCGCATGCGCTGGCACACGGCACGACCAGCGAACCCGTCGAGGAGGAACGTCGACTGTTCTACGTCGGAATCACCAGGGCCCGTGTGCATTTGTCGCTCAGTTGGGCACGATCCCGCAACCCGGGAGGACGACAGAGCCGCAAGCCGTCGCGGTTTCTCGACGGGATCGCCCCGCAGGCCGGCGTCGACCCGGCGCCGGGTAAACGGCGACGCGCTCGCGGTCCCGCGCCGCGGTGCCGCATCTGCGCCGGTGTGCTGAGCACCCCGGCGGCGGTGCTGCTGCGCCGTTGCGAGACCTGCCCCGGTGACGTCGACGACGCATTGCTGCAGCGGCTCAAGGACTGGCGGTTGCGTACCTCCAGGGACATGAACGTGCCGGCCTACGTCGTCTTCACGGACAACACGTTGCTGGCAATCGCCGAAATGCGGCCTGCCGACGAGGCCGCGCTCGTCGCCATCCCTGGCATTGGCGCCCGCAAGCTGGAACAGTTCGGATCCGACGTGCTGGCGCTGGTGCGCACCTGCCGGTGAATCCATGTTGCGGGTCGCTGCCAAAAGCCCAGGTCAGAAAATCGGTTGTCGGTTGGGCTCGCGACCGTTTAGCCTCGAGGCTGCGTATTCGTGAGGCCGTGCGGGTCGAGCATGTCGGGAGGAGGGCGCCCACGATGGTCAACACCAGTGTGTTCGTCGCCGCGGCTGGGACCCTCCACGCCGCTCATCCCGCTGCGGCGGTCGCCGCTGCCGCGACCGAAAAGTCCGTGGATCGACGCTTTGGGTAAGCCCTAGCTGACCGGAACCGCCTGGCCACGGACCCAGATGAGATCCGTGGCCATTCGTTTTGCCCTACCCGCCACCTGGTCCGGATCTCCCGACATCACCGCCACACGACCAGGAAGCAGGTGAACACCACATGTCGACCCTGACAGTCCGCGACGGACCGCTGCCAGAGTTGCCGTGTAATCGCGACCCCGACTTGTGGTTCGCCGACCACCCAGCCGACCTGGAGCGCGCCAAGGCGCTGTGTGCGCAGTGCCCGATCCGTCGTCAATGCCTGGCCGAGGCGCTGGAACGCGGCGAGCCGTGGGGCGTGTGGGGCGGTGAAATCCTCGAACGCGGAACGATCGTAAGTCGCAAGCGGCCGCGTGGGCGCCCGCGCAAGGAGGTTGTCGCGGCCTAGCGCAGTGACACCGTCAGGGGCTAGACCACCGCCGTGTCGGGTTCGGCGAAGCCAGGGATCAGCTCCTCAGACAGCGCCTTCATCGGTACGTGCGCGTCCAGCTGACACAAAATCGCGCCCACCGACGCGATCACCCGCATCGGGATCGCCAGCTTGGCCGGCAAATCCAGCTGCCGCACCGTTCTGATCTGTGCCGCCGACCGGTCGATTCGACCTACCGTCATCCGTTGCAGCCACTTGCGGGTGTAGTGGAAGACCTCGACTTCGATGGGTTCGACGTACTGGCGCAGCATGTCGTCAATGTCGCGCACCGACACCTGCTGGCCCTTCTGGATCAAGCCGGCCTTCTCCATCGTCGGCAACAACAGGTCGTAGTTCTTCTCGCGGGCCAGCCGAATCGACATCCCCAGCTCGATGGGGAAGCCGCCGGGCAGCGGTGCTACGGCACCGAAGTCGATGACCCCCATCCGGCCGTCGGCAAGGAGCATGAAATTGCCGGGGTGGGCGTCGCCGTGGATCATCTCCAGCCGCCGCGGCGCGTCAAACGTGAGCTCCGCCAGCCGGGTACCCATCAGGTCCCGCTGTTCGGTGGTGCCGCGGCGGATTATCTCGGCCATCGGTATGCCGTCGATCCACTCCTGGATCACCACCTTCGGCGCGCTTGCAACGATGTGCGGCACCAGGAAGTGTGGGTGGTCCTGGTAGGCCCTGGCGAAGGCGCGCTGGTTGTCGGCTTCGAGCCGGTAGTCGAGTTCCATCTCGGTGCGTGAGATCAGCTCGTCGACGATGCCTTCCACGTCCGCGCCGGGTGCGAGTTGCTTGAGCACTCCGACCATGCGATGCATGGTTTTCAGGTCGGCGCGCAGCGCCTCGTCAGCACCCGGGTACTGGATCTTGACGGCGACCTCACGACCGTCGTGCCACATTGCTTTGTGAACCTGACCGATGCTCGCCGAGGCGATCGGGGTGTCGCCGAAGTCGAGGAAGCGCTGCCGCCACTTGGTGCCCAGCTGCGCGTCGAGCACCCGGTGCACCTTGTGGGCCGGCAGCGGCGGGGCATCCTTTTGCAGCTTGGTGAGCGCTTCGCGGTAGGGCTCGCCGAACTCCTCGGGAATCGCGGCCTCCATCACAGACAGCGCCTGCCCAACCTTCATCGCACCGCCCTTGAGCTCACCGAGCACGGTGAACAACTGATTGGCGGCCTTCTGCATCAGCTCGGCGTTGACCTCATCCCAGGACTTGCCGGTCAGCCTTTTGCCGAACCCCAGCGCTGCCCGGCCCGCGAAGCCAACCGGGATGCTGGCCAGCTTCGCGTTGCGCGCCGCGCGGCCCCGTTTGATGTCTGTCACAGATCCATCATCCATGACGGGTGTCCAGGCGACCGCATCGATCCAGCAACAACCGATGTCAACACGAACACAAGGGGTGCCTGGGCCAGTGCCGCGCCACAATAGAGCCCGCATGCAGATCGAATTCCAGGGTGGCGTTCAACGCCGCGGGCGGTCGGGGTCCGGGTGCTTCCGTCCCGCGTACGGCTGCGATCACCCGATTGACCTGGCTCAGCGCTAACGCAGCGGTGGCCATCAAAGTGGCCCGATCGGCAACGCCGACGGTGTCGCGCAACTGAGCGGCGACCGCCGGCCAGGCGGCGTCGCGGTCACAGCGGTGCAAATCTGCGCAGCCCAGGCAACTGGTCAACCCGGGGATCACCAGCGGCCCGACCAGCCCGACGCGGTCGCGCACCCGGACGGGCAGGTGCGGAACGCCCTCGCTATGCAGGTCGCGCAGCATCCGCGGGTCGGCAACCAGATAGTCGGAAAGCAGCACTAGGTGGGTGCCGAGGGGTGTCGGCGTGGCGTGGGACTGGCTGGTGCGCCGAATTCGGCAGCCCGAGCAGCGCAGGGCTTCGGCCAGCAGGTCCGACAGCGGGCCGCGGCCGTGCACCTGGATCGTCGGCGACCGCCAGCGGCGGCGCTGTGGATGACCCCTGGTGGCGACGCCTGCATCGACTAGTTGGGCGATGAGGTCGGCCAGCTCGCCGGCATCGACCGGACCGTGGTCGGCCGCTTGGCGGTGCAGCTCGGCCAGGGATGTGCGCGATTGCATCGCTCGCAGCAGCGCGGCTAAGCCCCCGGTGGTCAGCCCGCGCGGTGGACGCACCAGCACGGCCCGCCGCGGATCCCACCCAACTTGGACTGCGCCGTCGGGACGCACCAGCACGGGCATTGCCGGGTCTAGCGCATACACCGCCGTCGGCGTTCGAGCGTGCGGCACAATTCGGCACTGTGCCATGCCGGGCGCTTTGTGCTGCTCAGTTATCCACAGGGCCGTCCGGGCCGTCCTGGCCCCGGTCGATGCCGCGTTCGAATTCGGCAAGCATCTCGTCGATGCCGCTTGTGTCGCCACCGATGACCCGGTCGATGAACGCGGCCGGCTCATCCAGATCCGCTGGCTCTGGCAGCAAATCGGGGTGCTGCCATACCCCGTCGCGCGCATCCATGCCGACGGCCTGGGTCAGGCGCTCCCAGAGCACCGCGGCCTCCCGCAATTTGCGCGGCCGCAGCTCCAGACCGACCAGCGTGGCGAACGTCTGCTCGGCGGGTCCGCCCGTGGCGCGGCGCCGACGCAGCGTCTCGCTGATCGCGGCGGCACCGGGAATCCGGTCGCCCAGTGCTGCGGTCACCACTGTCTGCACCCAGCCGTCGATCAATGCCAGCAGTGTCTCCAGCCGCTCAAGCGCTTGCGTCTGTTCCGGCGTTGCCCGAGGTTCGAAAACACCCTCATTGAGTAGCTGCTCGACGGCGGACGGATCTGTCAGCGACGCCGGGTTGAAGTCGCGGGCCAACTCCTCGATCCCGGCCATGTCGATATTCATGCCCTTGGCATAGGCCTCGACCGCGCCGAGCAGCTGACTGGCCAGCCACGGCACATGGCTGAACAACCGGTGGTGCGCGGCCTCACGGGCCGCCAGGAAGGTCAGGATCTCGCTGCGCGGTCGTTCGAGCCCGGCAGCAAACGACTCGATGGCCTCGGGCAGCAGCGCGGCGACGCCCTTCGGGCCCAGCGGCAGGCCGATGTCGGTAGACGTCAGCACTTCGCGGGACAACCGGCCCAACGCCTGGCCCAGCTGGGAGCCGAAGGCCATGCCGCCCATCTGCGACATCACCGACAGCAGCGGACCGGCCATGTTCTTGGCCTCTTCTGGCAGCGCAGCGGCCCACACCGTGGAAATCTGCTGGGCCATCGGATCGCATAGCCGCTTCCAGGTTTCCAGGGTGTTGTCGACCCAGTCGTTGGGGGTCCAGGCGACGGCCTTGGTGGTGCCCGCAGGGATCGCGGTTACCCCGTCCAGCCAGGTTTCGGCGAGATGCACCGCATCGGCGACGGCCGAGTTAGTGCCGGCAGGTATCGGCGCCACGGACCCGATGGAGCTGTTGGCCAGCTGCCGGGCCACCTCGTAGTTCACCGGGCCGGAGGACTTGCCGGTGGCTATGACAGTGCCGGCGCCGCTGAACATCTGACCCAGGCGGGTGAAGAGCTGGCCCAGGTCGGCCATGTCGAAGTCGCCGCCGAAACCGAACGGGTCCGACGGCCCCGAACCCGATTCGGGGTCGTTTTTCCCGCGCTTATCGCGATCCGGGTCGTCGCCGGCGGAGAACCCGAACGGCAGGTCAGCCATAACCCCAACGGTACTCATCAGCGACGGTTGGCGCGCGGCCCGCTGTCACGCCGTGAGTGAACCGGCTCAAGTCAGAGCAGTCGGCCGCGCTTAGTCTTGGCGACGTGAACAGGCGGATTCTGACGCTGATGGTGGCGCTGGTGCCGATCGTCGTGTTCGGCGTTCTGCTCGCCGTGGTGACGGTGCCCTACGTGTCACTGGGCCCGGGTCCGACCTTCGACACCCTCGGCGAAGTCGACGGCAAGCAGGTGGTCGACATCCAGGGAGCGCAGACGCACCCCACGTCGGGCCACCTGAACATGACGACGGTGTCCCAGCGTGACGAGCTGACCCTGGGGGAGGCGCTGACGCTGTGGTTGTCGGGTCGCGAACAGCTGGTGCCGCGGGATCTGGTGTATCCGCCCGGCAAGTCGCGGGACGAAATCGACAAGGCCAACAACGCAGATTTCAAGCGGTCCGAGGACAGCGCCGAGTACGCCGCGCTGGGCTACCTGAAGTACCCGCGGGCCGTCACCGTCGCCACCGTCAACGATCCCGGGCCGTCGGCGGGCAAACTGCAGGCCGGTGACGCCATCGACGCATTGGACGGCATCCCGGTGACCAACGTCGACCAGTTCACGTCGATGCTGAAGAACACCAAGCCCGGTCAATCCGTGCTGATCGACTACCGCCGCAAGAACGCACCCGCCGGTATTGCGCGAATCACGTTGGGCTCCAAGCCCGATCGCAGTTACGGGTTTTTGGGTGTTGCGGTGCTCGACGCGCCGTGGGCGCCATTCGTCATCGACTTCAACCTGGCCAACGTCGGCGGCCCTTCAGCGGGTCTGATGTTCAGCCTGGCTGTCATCGACAAGCTCACGACCGGGGACCTGGTCGACTCGAAATTCGTTGCGGGTACCGGCACTATCACCGCCGAGGGCAAGGTGGGCCCGATCGGCGGCATCATGCACAAGATGGTGGCCGCCCGCGCGGCCGGGGCGACCGTGTTTCTGGTTCCGGCGAAGAACTGTTATGAGGCCAACGCCGACAGCGTGCCCGGCCTGCAGTTGGTGAAGGTCGACACCCTGGACCAGGCAGTGGACGCGCTGCACACACTGACCTCGGGTGGTCGACCCCCGAGCTGTAACTGATGCGTACAGTTGGGACCATCCACCAAACCGCCGACGACCACCGTCAAACTGAGCAGGGGGCGTAGCTCGTGGCGATGCGGCCCGCCGCAAGGATGCCGAAGCTGACCCGGCGCAGCCGGACACTGATCGCGATCGCGCTCGTGGTCATCGCGCTGCTGTTGATCGGCCCGCGGCTGATAGACGGCTACGTGGACTGGCTGTGGTTCGGTGAGCTGGGCTATCGCTCCGTGTTTACCACCGTGCTGATCACTCGCCTGCTCGTGTTTCTGGTGATCGGACTGCTGGTGGGCGGCATCGTGTTCGGCGGGCTGGCGCTTGCGTACCGGACCAGGCCGGTGTTCGTACCCAGTGACGGAAATGATCCGGTGGCGCGCTATCGCGCGGTTGTGTTGTCGCGGCTGCGGGTGGTCGGATTCGGCATCCCCGGGGTGATAGGACTGCTGGCAGGCATCATCGCCCAGACCTATTGGGTGCGGATTCAGCTGTTCTTGCACGGCGGCGACTTCGGCATCAAGGATCCACAGTTCGGCAAGGATCTCGGCTTCTACGCATTCGAGCTGCCGTTCTACCGGCTGGTGCTCAGTTATTTGTTCGTTGCCGTGTTTCTGGCGTTGGCGGCAAACCTTGTCGCGCACTACGTGTTCGGCGGTATCCGGCTCGCCGGACGCACCGGCGCGCTGAGCCGCTCGGCCCGGATTCAGCTGGTCAGTTTGGTCGGAACGCTGGTGCTGCTCAAGGCGGTCGCCTACTGGCTAGACCGCTACGAGCTGCTCTCGCACACTCGCGGGGGCAAACCGTTCACCGGCGCGGGCTATACCGACATCAACGCTGTGCTCCCGGCCAAGCTGATCATGGTCGCGATCGCGTTGATCTGCGCTGGTTCGGTGTTCTCGGCGATCACGTTGCGCGACTTACGGATTCCGGCAATCGGGCTGGGACTGCTGCTGCTGTCGTCGCTGATCGTTGGGGCCGGCTGGCCGTTGATCGTCGAGCAGATCAGCGTCAAACCCAATGCCGCACAGAAGGAAAGCGAATACATCAGCCGCAGTATCAGTGCCACCCGGCACGCCTACGGGCTGACCGACGACGTGGTGAGCTACCGCAATTACAGCGGCGACTCCCAGGCGACCGCCCAGCAGGTCGCCGCCGATCGCGCCACCACCTCCAACATCCGGCTGCTCGACCCGACGATCGTCAGCCCCGCGTTCACCCAGTTCCAGCAGGGCAAAAACTTCTATTACTTTCCCGACCAGCTGTCCATCGACCGGTACCTCGACCGCGACGGCAACCTGCGCGACTATGTCGTCGCCGCCCGCGAACTCAACCCGGACCGGCTGATCGATAACCAGCGCGACTGGATCAACCGCCACACCGTCTACACCCACGGCAACGGCTTCATCGCCTCGCCCGCCAACACCGTGCGCGGGATCGCCAACGATCCCAACCAAAACGGCGGATACCCGGAGTTCTTGGTCAACGTCGTCGGCGCCAACGGCACCGTGATCTCCGACGGTCCGGCTCGTCTCGACCAGCCGCGTATCTATTTCGGGCCGGTGATTTCCAACACCGCCGCCGACTACGCCATCGTCGGAAAGAACGGCAAAGACCGCGAATACGACTACGAGACCAACACCGAAACCAAGAACTACACATATACCGGCAGCGGCGGAGTGCCGATCGGCAGTTGGTTGTCGCGCACCGTGTTCGCGGCCAAGTTCGCCGAGCGAAACTTTCTGTTCTCCAACGTGATCGGCTCCAACAGTAAAATCTTGTTCAACCGCGACCCGGCGCAGCGGGTGGAAGCGGTGGCGCCGTGGCTGACCACCGACAGCGCGGTGTACCCGGCGATCGTCAACAGGCGGCTGGTGTGGATCATCGACGGCTACACCACGCTGGACAACTACCCGTACTCCGAACTGACCTCGCTGTCGACGGCGACCGCGGACTCCAACGAGGTGGCGTTCAACCGGCTTGCCCCGGAGAAGCAGGTGTCCTACATCCGTAACTCGGTAAAGGCCACCGTCGACGCCTACGACGGCACCGTCACGCTGTATGCCCAGGATGAGAGCGATCCGGTGCTCAAGGCGTGGATGAAGGTGTTCCCCGGCACCGTCAAGCCCAAGAGCGAGATCACCCCCGAGCTTGCCGAGCATCTGCGCTATCCGGAGGACCTGTTCAAGGTGCAGCGGATGCTGCTGGCGAAATACCATGTCAACGACCCGGTGACGTTCTTTTCCACGTCCGATTTCTGGGACGTGCCCCTAGACCCGAACCCGACCGCCAGCAGCTATCAGCCGCCCTATTACATCGTCGCGAAAAATCTTGCCAAGGGCGACAATTCGGCGTCCTACCAGTTGACCAGCGCGATGAACCGCTTCAAGCGCGACTACCTCGCCGCCTATATCAGCGCCAGCTCCGATCCCGCCACCTACGGCAAGATCACCGTGCTGACCATTCCGGGACAGGTCAACGGGCCGAAACTGGCCAACAACGCGATCACCACCGACACCGCGGTGAGCCAAGACCTCGGGGTGATTGGGCGCGACAATCAGAACCGCATCCGGTGGGGCAATCTGCTCACCTTGCCGGTGGCCCAGGGCGGGCTGCTCTACGTCGAGCCCGTCTACGCTTCCCCGGGCGCCAGCGATGCCGCCTCGTCCTATCCGCGGTTGATCCGGGTCGCAATGATGTACAACGACAAGGTCGGCTACGGTCCGACGGTCAGCGACGCGCTCACGGAGATATTCGGCCCGGGTGCGGGCGCCACCGCGACCGGGATCGCGCCCGCCGACGCGGGTGCGCCGCCCGGCCCGCCGGCGGGCGCCCGGGCACCCGCCGATTCGCTGCCAGCGGCCACACCGCCGCCGCCCGGCGCGGCCGTCCCTCCGGCACCCAGTGGGGGCAGTACGTTGTCCCCGGCCAAAGCCGCCGCGCTCAAAGAGATCCAGTCCGCCATCAGTGCGGCGCGCGACGCGCAGAAAAAGGGCGACTTCGCCGCCTATGGCGCCGCGCTGCAGCGTCTCGACGACGCCATCAATAAGTTCAACAACGCCAAATAGGGCTCGGTCCGCCATGCGCGGGCGCGTTTGTCCGCCGGCACGCCGGCCAACTGTGGCAGCTTGCGCCCGCTCGCCCAGCTAGCTTGCGATTTGGCCGCTGTGGCACGTCTTCGGTAACCTTGAGTTCACCGGCGCGGGGTGGAGCAGCTCGGTAGCTCGCTGGGCTCATAACCCAGAGGTCGCAGGTTCGAATCCTGTCCCCGCTACTACAGAAGATGGCCTTGACCAGGCCGAACGGCCGCCAGCACAGGGCTGGCGGCTTTTGGCTGTGTGAACACCGGGGCAGGGACGTGGCCCCCCGGCGAGCGCGGGATCTGCGACTGCTCAGCCTCCTCCATATGTGGGGCCGGGCACGCCATCGCGGTATGTGGTGCACTGTCCCGCTGCACCGCCGGTACAGCATGTCTCGATAAGAACTGGTTCAGCGCCCCAATGGGGTTGCACTACTTGCGACGAGTATTGACCACCGGAACTGCGGCAGTTGTTTTCGACGTCGGTTTGCGCGTCGGCCAAAGGCGCGGCCGCAATCATTGCCGCAAACGCGATCGTGAAAGTGCCCACCGGCATGGCGCTGAAGACAAGGCGTCGGTTCATGTTCCTCCAGATCATTTCACGCGGGAATTTTATCGGCGGTCATGCGGGTGAAGTCGGTGGGTGTCGGTTCGCGAGTACCGCTGGCACCGCGGCGGCCACGACGCCAACCAGCTCGCGCACCACGTGCTCGATCTCGCATGCCGCCACGAAGAATTCCAGGCGGTGCCCTGCTGAGCGGCCTTCGCCCCGGTGCCGCAGGCGGCCGCGGCGTTTGACCGCCGCTCACACCGGGCAATCTCATCCGCGGAGAGTTCGTCGTGGTGACCACGATCCGCACCGTCCCCGGCTACACTGACCGCACCCGAACGACGGCAACGGTGCCGTACCCGAGGAGCGGCGATGAGTGCTCGACGATTGCCGTGGGGCAGCAGTCCCCGTGTGCGGTCCGCGGCATTGCCGCCCAGCAGCACGGTCAACGTGCGGGCGGCAGACGGCACTTTTTTGCACACTCGAGTTTTCGGGCCCCAGGACGGCTACCCGATCGTGCTGTCGCACGGCTTCACGTGTGCGATCCGTGTGTGGGACTACCAAATCGCCGACCTGACCGCCGATTATCGGGTCATCGCGTTCGACCACCGCGGCCACGGGCGCAGCGGCCTGCCCCCGCGCGGCGGCTACAGCCTCAGCCACCTGGCCTCCGACCTGGATGCGGTGCTGGAGGCCACGCTTAGGCCCGGAGAGCGCGCCGTGCTTGCCGGCCACTCGATGGGGGGCATCGCGATCGCCGCCTGGTCCGACCGCTACCGCCACAAGGTCGCGCACCGCGCCGATGCGGTCGCGTTGATCAACACCACCACCGGCGACCTGGTACGCAAGATGAAGCTGGCGCCGGTGCCGCCGCCGTTCGCGGCAGCGCGTGTCCTGGCGGCCCGGCAGCTGATCGCCGCGTTCGGGGGGGTTAGGCCGCCGAGTGTGATGCGGGGACCGATCCGCGAGTTCATCGCGATGATGGCGGTCGGAACCGACGCCGATCCTGCGGTCGCGGCGTTGATCTATGACCTGTTCGCGGCCACTTCGCCGGCCGCGCGCGGTGGCTGCGCCAAAATGCTGGCCGACACGTTGGGACGGCGGCACATCAATCTGACCGGACTGACCGTGCCGACGCTGGTAATCGGCAGTGAGCGGGACAGGCTGACCCCGATCAGCCAGTCCCGCAGGATCGCTCGCGCGGCGCCCAATCTGGCCGGGCTCGTCGAGCTACCCGGCGGCCACTGCGCGATGCTCGAACACCCCGCCGAAGTCAACCGGCAGCTGCGCGCCCTCGCCGGGGCGGCCGCCAAAGCCCCCGGCGCGGGGCGGATCAGCTCATAGCCGCTCTGCCACCTCGGCGGCGGCCCGCCGCCCGGAGCGCACGGCGCCGTCCAAAAAACCGGTCCACTCGTCGGCGGTCTCGGCGCCGGCCCAGTGGATGCGTCCGAGCGGGCGGCGCAGCCACGGCCCGTAGCGGGTCCACGACCCCGGCGGCACGGCCGCGGTCGGACCGCCGGCGGCGAAATCCTCTGTGCCCCAGCGGAAATCGATATAGTCAGCAGGCTCAAGAGCCGCGTCGCCAAACAGTGAGGCAAAGCTTGCCAGCGCCTGGCGCCGGCGCTCGTCGGCCGGTAGCAGGTCGAAGCGGCGGGCATCGGCGAACCCCAGCAGGACACCCGGCCCGTCGGGCCGCGGACTGACGTCGAAGGTGATGAACACCGGGCCCTCATCGGACAACGCCTGCCCGGACAAGCCGTTGGCCCGCCAAAACGGTGTCGGGTAAGCGGCGTAGGCCTTACTCAGCCGGCCCTGCGGCCAACACGCCGGCAGCCGGCGGTATTCGGCCGGCAGCGCGGGCACGAACTCGATGGCCGCCCGGTGGGCCGGCGGGATCGCGACAATGACGAATCGTGCCTCCGCTCGACCCTTTGCACAGCTGATCGTCACACCGCCACGGTGCTGGTCGATGCGGAATACTACGGCGCCCAGCACCACGCGCTCGCCCAGCTCGGCCGCCGACTTCTCAGCGATCTGCTGGGTGCCAGCCGCGAACCGGTCCTGCTGGGCGCCGTCTTCGACGTCGAGCAGCCGGTCCAATCCGCCGGCCGCGCGCACATACCTGGCCGCGTGCAGCATCGACACCTCGTCGGGCTCACAGCCCCAGGTGACCCGGGCCATGATGGCCAGCAGGTCGCGCGTGGTGGCGCCGGCGCGCACCGAGCGCAGCCAGCCGCCCAGCGACTGGGCGTCCAACGCCCGCGCGCGTCGGGCGGTCCACGGCTCGGCCAGCGGCACCGCACGGGCAATGCGTTCGAATTGCCAACGCACCCGGCCGATGTCAAGCAACCCAGGCAGCGACAACTTCGGGATGGTGCCGTGATAAGACCGGACCCGCCCGCGCCACCGGATCTGGTTGGCGCCGTCGTGATACGTCGGAACGGTCGGGATTCCGAGTTCTGCGGCCAGGCCCAGCACCGCGTCCTGGGTGGGTCCGACGAAAGTCCCGCCCAAATCGACGGGCACACCTGCGACCGTACCGGTGTGGGAACGTCCACCCACCCGGCCGCGTCCTTCGAGCACCACCACGTCGTGACCGCGCCCGGCCAGTTCCCGCGCCGCGACGAGCCCGGCGAAACCGGCGCCCACCACGGCGACGTCGGCATTCCACTGCGGCATGCCCGACAGTCAACCGCATCCGGGCGCGGTTAGTCGCGCGTCTTGAGCACGACCTTGCCCTTGGCGGTGCGGTTTTCCAGCGCCGCGATCGCCTCGCCCGCCCGCTGCAGCGGATAGACCTCCGGCTGCGGCGGGGCCACCGTGCCCGACGCCAGCAGCCGATGCAGCTGCGACCACTGCCGGGCCAGATAACCCGGATGCGACGTGGCCCACGCACCCCAGCCCACCCCGACCGCGTCGATGTTGTTGAGCAGCAAGCGATTTAGCTTGACTGTCGGAATCTCGCCGGCGGTAAAGCCGATCACCAGCAGCCGGCCACCGGGTGCCAGCGACCGCAGCGAGTCGGTGACCCGATCGCCGCCGACCGGATCGACCACGATGTCGACTCCGCGTCCGCCGGTCAGATCCCGCGCCGCGTCCTTGAACCCGTCGGCCATCACCACATCGGTGGCGCCGGCCGCCCTGGCAATGTCGGCCTTATCCTGCGTGCTGACCACCGCGATGGTCCGGGCCGCGCCAAGGGCCGACGCCAGCCGCAGCGTCGAGGTGCCGATACCCCCGGCCGCGCCGTGCACCAGTACGGTCTCCCCGGTCGTCAACCTGCCGCGTTCGGTCAGGGCGAAATGCACGGTGAGGTCGTTGAACAACAGTCCTGCGCCGGATTCGAACGACACCGTGTCCGGCAAGGGAAACACCTGTTCGGGTGGCAACGCAATGACTTGGGCCATGCCGCCGCTCAACATGGTCAGCGCCGCCACGCGATCGCCCGCCTTGACCTGCGCATCGGCGGGAGCGCTGCGGACGACGCCGGCAGCCTCGGCACCGGGCACAAACGGCAGGTCCGGTTTGTGCTGGTAGAGGCCGCGGGTCAACAGCGCGTCGGGAAACGCGACCCCCGCGGCGTATACATCGACGACCACGACGCCGTCGCCGCCCGGCTCGTCCAGTTCGACCACCTGCACCGCTTCCGGGCCGTCGAGCCGAGATACCTGTACTGCACGCATCGCGCCCCTTCCTGTCGCCAGTGAACTTAGTCTGGTGGGGTGGGGCCGACGACAAAGGGAGTTCTTCGATGACCGATGATCCGTTCTTTGACGTGGTGATCATTGGTGCCGGTATCTCGGGAATCGGCGCAGCCTACCGCATCCGGGAGCGCAACCCGCAGCTTCGCTTTGTGATCCTGGAGCGACGGGAGCGCCTGGGCGGGACATGGGACCTGTTCCGCTATCCGGGTGTGCGATCCGACAGCGATATCTACACGCTGTGCTTCCCGTGGGAGCCGTGGACCCGCCCGCAGATGATCGTCGACGGCGAACATATCTGGCAGTACCTGTCCGACACCGCTCGCAAGCACCACATTGACGAGCACATCCGTTTCAACACCTACGTGCGTTCCGCCGACTGGGATTCGACCACCGATGCCTGGACCCTTCGAGCCGAACAAAACGGTCCGGGAGACAAGGAAGATAAGACTTACCGATGCCGGTTCGTGTTTTTCGGTACCGGTTACTACGACTACGACAACCCCTACACCCCAACGTTTCCCGGAATCGAAAACTTCACCGGCGAAGTGGTGCATCCGCAGCACTGGCCGGAGTCACTGGACTGCACCGGCAAGCGCTGTGTCGTGATCGGCAGTGGTGCCACCGCGGTCAGCCTGATCCCTACGCTGGCCCAGCAGGCAGCCCACGTGACCATGCTGCAACGCACGCCCTCCTACATGATTTCCGCGCCGCAAATCGAGCCGACGGCCATAGCGATCCGAAAGTTGTTGCCGCTCAAGGTAGCTCATTGGCTCGTTCGGTGGCGTAATGCCATCGTCGGCGTGCTGCTGTGGGAGGTGTCGCGGCGGGCACCGGAATTCATGAAGCGCCGGCTGCGGCGAATCGCTGAATATAACCTGCCGGAAGGTTACGACATCGACACCCATTTCAAGCCGCCGTACAACCCCTGGGATCAGCGCTTGTGTTTCCTGGTCGACGCCGACCTGTACAAGGCGATCAGCGACGGCAGTGTCGACGTCGTCACCGACCACATCGACCACATGGATGCCTCCGGCATAGTGCTGAAGTCCGGGCGGCACCTCGACGCCGATGTGATCATCACTGCAACCGGACTCCAGCTACAGGCACTCGGCGGAATCACGGTCAGCCTCGACGGCGAAAAAATCAACCCGCACGACCGGTTCGTCTACAAGCGACACATGCTCGAGGACGTCCCGAACGCAGCCTGGTGCGTGGGCTACACCAACGCGTCCTGGACGTTGGGAGCCGACCTGACCGCGCGGTCGGTGGCAAAGCTGTTGGAGTACATGAACTCGCACGGCTACACCCACGCCTACCCGCACCTCGGCGACACCGACATGCCCGAGCAACCAGCGTTCAACCTACAGTCCGGGTACGTGCTGCGCGCCCTGGATGTGCTGCCCAAGTCGGGCACCCGCCGCCCCTGGATGGTCAGCCACGACTTCCTGCGCGACGTCATCGACCACCGGTTGCGACCAATCGACGACCAGATGGTCTTCGGCCGCGTGCCAGCTGCCGAAGCGCAGCCGGCATAAGTTGGATTGCCCGGCTCCTCCTCATCGCGCTGCGCGCTCTGCATCGTCGCCGGGCGATAAGTTGGATTGCCCGGCTCCTCCTCATCGCGCTGCGCGCTCTGCATCGTCGCCGGGCGAGGTCAGGGCGCCACCGTCAGCCAGTCCTTGAAACCCGACGGGTCGTGGCGGCCCAGCACGCCGTGCTCGTAAAGCCCCCAGCCCTCCACCGGATCACCGTCGCCGTCGCGGCACATCGCCCGGCCGACGTGGTCGATCACCCCGAACCCGGATCGCGCGATGATCGCCGGATCGGTCATGTCGTAGGTGAGCCGCTCGGTGAACTTCTCGCCCTTCCACATACCGTGCAGCCAATCCGAGTCTCCGCCGTAGCCGCCGCCGACGTGGATGGGTACTGGCAGCTTGGATTCGACGTCGAAGCGCACCCGGGTGCCGTCGGCGGTGGCGGCCTCGATCGTCGCCCCGGTCGGGATGCGGGTACCGGAACGGTACTGCGTGCTCACCCGAGGCCACCCCAGCTGCTCAACACGGCCGTCGCGCCAGACCCGGGTGCAGTCGTTGAGGGAACGAAATCCGTTGGGTGCCTCCTGGATAATCAGCACGACGCAGAAGTCATCGAAGGCCATCGGCATATACAGCCACCACATGCCCTCGAACGGCGGGTCGGCCGGCCGGCCCGCCGGCTCGGGTTCGCCGATCGGTCGGATGCCCCAGGAGCGGTCGCGGCTACCGATCCAGGCGGCGGGGTCGACAACGATCTCCTCACCGTCGATCGCGATCCGGCCACTCCAGCTGCCCAACTGGGCGAACCGTTGCGCGTCGAGCGTGATCCGGTTGCCGGAGCGCAACACGTGTGGCTGTTCCTGGACCACGTCGAACAGTCCCTGCCAGGTCAAATCGACGGCGATGCCTTCGGTTTCCTCGAGGATCAGCCGCAGTTTGCGCAGCGGCTCGATAACTTCGATCCGGTAGCCGCCCACGTGCTGATTGAGCCGGTCCTGGTCGATGGCGTCGGACAGGTGGACCGCGGTCTGGATGTTGCCGCGACGGATGAGCACGAAGGCGTCCTTGACGCCGAGGTTGGGGTAGTAGCCGATGCCGGTGATCAGGAAGATATGGCCGGTGCGGTCGTGGGCGTTGAGGTAGGCGCGGTCGTAGAAGTTGCGATCGGAGGAGCCCGGCCACGCGATCGGCTGCGGAAGCTGGTGCACCGGGAACTCGTCAAGCGGTCCGAGCATCAATGATCCTCTCCAACAAGGCGTTTCAGCAAAGACGCGTGGTAGAACAGCGATTCGACATCGTGCGGTGCCTCGATCTCGCCGAAGTGCACGCGGCGCGCACCGGTGCGCATGAACACGCAAGCCCACATCACGCCCGAATACACGTAAAACCAGTGCAGGTCTCCGAGTTCGACACCGGTGAGCTGACGATAGGTCGCGCGGACGTCGTCTTCCCGCATCACATCCGGCAGACCGGGTAATCCTGCCAGACCAGCAAGCTCCTGGAATACCATGTGGGCGAAAATCATCCAGGCTACGTCCAGTTCGCGTGGGCCCAGCGTCACCATTTCCCAGTCGAGCACCGCCGCCGGGCGAAAATCGCGGTACAACACGTTGCCAATCCGGGCGTCACCCCACAGCAGCACGGTCTCACCCGAGGCCGCCTCCTCTGGCCAGTGGGCCTGCAACCAGTCGAAGGTGCGTTCCAGCAGCGGCGAGCGTCCGATGTCGGGGACCGCGAACTCATACCAGGAGCGCACCCAGCTGAAGTGGCGGCGCAGAGCGGTCTCGCCGGCCCGGCTTTCAGCCAGAAACGCAAATAGCCTCTCGGCGTTAGGAATCGAGTGCAACTTGGCCAACACTGCCACCGTTGACTCCTGTAATTCGCGCCGGCGCTCGGGGGGCGCATCGGCGAACCAGTTGTTGCCGAACGTGTAGGGCATCACGTCAGGCGGAACCTGACCCTCGACGTAATCCATCACGAAGAAAGGTGTTCCGAGCACGTCACCGGTCGCCTCGAGCCAGCGCACCGGTGGCACCGGGATATCGGTGAGTTCGCCGACTTTTCGCACCACGTCGAATTGGTGGTCCAGCCGATATGACGGGAACACCGGCACGTCGGCGGCGGTGGGCGCCACCCGCGCCACCAGCTTCTGGTCGATCGGCCGTCCGCCCTGCTGCCAGCGTGCGGTGAAGATTACGGTTTCCGAGGACATGCCCGTAGCGTCCACACCGCTTTCCACGGTGACGTCAGGCATCGCCCCGGCGGGCAGCACCGTCGACAGCCAGTGCGCCAGCACCGCCGGCAGAGTGGCAATGTCGCGGCTGGAGCGTTGGAGTCGGCTGACGTTGTCGATAGCCGGTTCGGTTGGCACAGTCGCCTCCTCGGCGAGGCAAATACGATACGGTGGGTAGCGTTATGAAAGCAGACCCGTCCACGGTTGACAAGGCCCCCGGCGCCGGACGCCCCCGGGATCCGCGTATCGACGCCGCCATCTTGTCGGCGACCGCGGAACTTCTTGTGCAGATCGGCTATTCGAACCTCACATTGGCTGCCGTCGCCGAACGCGCCGGAACCACCAAGACAGCGCTGTATCGGCGGTGGTCCAGCAAGGCCGAACTGGTGCACGAGGCCGCGTTCCCTACGGCGCCCACGGCCCTGGCCGCTCCGGCGGGCGACATGGCCGCCGATATCCGGGCGATGATCGCGGCGACGCGCGACGTGTTCATCAGCCCGGTGGTGCGGGCCGCACTGCCAGGGCTGGTCGCCGACATGACCGCAGATTCCGAGTTGAGCGCCCGGGTGACGTCGCGCTTCGCCGACCTGTTTGCCGCCGTGCGGCTGCGGGTGCGTGATGGTGTCGAGCGCGGCGAGGTTCACCCCGATGCGGACCCGGATCGGCTGATCGAGCTCATCGGGGGAGCGACGCTGTTGCGGTTATTGCTGCGGCCAGACGAACAGCTCGACGATGACTGGGTCGACCAGACAACCGCGATCCTGGTGCACGGCGTCAAAGTGGGGTCGGTCCGGTGACGGGGCGACTCGACGGCCGGTCCGCGATCGTCACCGGTGCCAGCCGCGGATTGGGCCGCGCCATCGCGTTGGCACTCGCAGCGGAGGGCGCGGCGGTCGCCGTGGTCGGGCGTACCGAACAGGTATGGGACCAACGGCTGCCCGGGACGATCGGCGAAACCGTTGCGGATATCGAGGCTGCGGGCGGGCGTGCAGTGGCCGTCCGGGCCGACCTGCTCAACCGCGACGACATCGCCAGCCTGGTGAGCGAGTCGCGGGAAGCCCTGGGGCCCATAACGATCCTGGTGAATAATGCCGCATTCACCGCGCCCGGCCGCCCGCTCAAACCGGGGGACGTAGCGCGCCACCAATCGGCGTCGCCCTCGGCCAAACCCGACTGGCCGCCGTTCCTGGGAACCCCGGTGGGTGCGTTTCGCCGACATTTCGAGATCGCGGTGTTCGCGGCCTACGAGCTGATGCAGCTGGTGTGTCCGGACATGCTGGCCGCCGGCCACGGCTCGATCATCAACATCACGTCTGTCGCGTCGCGCCTGCCGGGTGAGGGGCCTTACCCGGACCGCAGTGGCGGTGTGCTGCCCGGCTACGGCGGATCCAAGGCCGCGCTCGAACACCTGACCCAATGCGCGGCGTTCGAGCTGCAGGGTCGCCACATCGCGGTCAACGCGCTGTCGCCGTCGAAGCCGATACTCACACCGGGGCTGGCGTACTACGCCCGCGAGTTCGACGAGGTGGCCCCCGCCGAGGAATTCGCGCGAGCCGCGGTGCAATTGGCGCTGGTGAATCCCGACGAGGTCACCGGGCGCACAATCGGACATCTCCAAGTTCTCGACGGCAGCTTCCGCCCCTACCGGCACACGCGACCCGGGCTCACCCGCTCTCCTCGGGTGGGTCGGGATCCCCGCGCAGGAGTTCCTCAGGATGGTGGGCGTGGTTGATCTCGGGTGGCCCGGTACCGTCGGTCCAGCCAAGTCGCCCGTTTTCCATGACTTGGGTGCGCCGCTCGCCGCGGCTCTCCATGCCGTGGTGTGGCCCGCAGCCGAAGTACAGCTTGTCCGCGTCGGTGCGGCCGCCGCGAGCCCAACCGGGCGAATGATGTACCTCACAGCGGTAACCTGGTTCGAGACAGTTGGGGTGGGTGCAGCCGCGGTCGCGGGCATAGCAGATGAGCCGCTGGTCTGCGGTGGCAACGCGTTTTCTGCGGCCTAGGTACAGCGGGCGTTTGGTGTGATCGTCGAACACCGCCAAATAGTGAATCGCGTTGGCCGCCATGCGGATCAGATCTCGCATCGGCAACCGCGACCCGCCGCCGGTACGCGCGGGTGCCGGCATCGGGATCGATGAATCCACCACGGCGTGGGCTGCGCGGTCCAGCTCGGCCAGCGTGGTCGTCACGATCACGGAGACGGGATGACCGCGATGCATACCGAGCTTGCCGGAGGCGATCGCGGTTTCCAGGCCCAGTTTGAGCGCATCGTGGCAGCGCTGGGCGGGCGTGCGGGTATCGCGCTGATTGGGCTCGGTGTCAGGTTGGTGACGGCCGGGCCGCACCGCCGCTTCGATGGCTTCGAAGTACGCGCGGGCTTCCGGGTCGAGCAGACCGCTCAGTTGCGACATCCCGTCCGGGCCTTGGGGGCCCAGGCGCAGACCCCGGCGCCGGGCACGGTCGTCGTCGTCGAAGTGGCCGTCGGGGTTGAGGTAGTCGGCGATGCGCTGGCCCAACTTGGTGACGATGCCCGCGTCGAGTTTGCGCGCATGCCGGACCAGCGTGCGCTCGACGTTTGCTGCATCCGTCGGCGAAACGCGGCTGGGCAGTTCGTCGACCGCTCGGCATACCGCGCCGATATGGTCGTCGCCGACGGCACCCGCCTCGACAGCCGCGGCCAATTCGGGCAGCTCCGGCGGCACCGGCGGGCCCGTCAGCGAGCGGCGCGGCCGGATTCGGGCGGCCAGCTTGAACCGGCGGGTGATCTCTTTGGGGGTGATGCGCAGCCGCGCCCACAGCATGTCGCGCAACGCCGCCACGACACCGGTCTCGTCCGGCGGGTCCGCGATCTCGCCGAAAACCCGATACATCAGCCCCCGGTTGACGCGATGCTGGGTTTCCAACCGTTCGGCGACCTCGACCCGGAACTTGTTGCCGACGACATCCGAGGAGGTGTCCCGCAAGGCATTGTGGGCCGCATCGATGGCATCGAGAGCAGCACCGATCCGCTCGCGTGCCTGCTCGGCGCTCACCGGTGAACCCATGGCCCGACGCTATGCAGCACCGGTGACATGACCTGCGGCGGCAATGTCTTGAATCCGAAGGTTGTGGATGAAAACCGAACTGTGCATAACCCGAGAAGGCACAGCCGGCCACCCTAGAGACAAAGTGCTTGAATCCAGGTCATGGTCGATAACGCCGACGTTCCTCGCGTGGTAAGCGCAAGCCGCGAGATCGCGGCTTGCGCGGAACGAATCTTCGAATTGATCGCCGAGCCGTCACAACAGCCGGGCTGGGACGGCAACGACAACCTCGTCGAAGCCGCACCTGGACAGCGTGTCCGACGCGTCGGAGACGTATTCGCCATGAAACTCACCCTCGGCAGCATCCGCAACAACCACGTCGTGGAGTCTGAGGAGGGCCACCCGCGTCGATCGACCGGCTCGCCCAGCTCGCCGAAGGCAATTAGTCGATGAGTCAGCGGCCGCGGCATTAGCCAAGCGGCATTAGCCAAGCGGCATTAGCCAAGCGGCATTAGCCAAGAGGATGTCAGGGCTATCTCCGCCATCGGGGCCCGTGCTGTGCGCGGCAAACGAGCGGCCGGCAGATTGCCCCGCGGCCAGCCGGGTCGAAGGGCTGTCTGGCGGCTCCGCACCCGCGACTGCCGCTATTTGCTGGCGGTCCGGACGGCCGACGTGCAAGTATGGGGCAACGCCGATGCCGTAACGGCGTCAGGTAACCGGTTGAGTGGTGTACCAATGCGTGACAACGCGACAGGGCGCGCGGTCGCCGTGATCGTGCTGTTGGTAATCGTCGCCGCTTCGTTGCGCGGATATATCCCTGAGCATGGGCGCGCAGCGGCCCGCTCGGCGTCGAGCAGCCCGCTCAGCATGGTATTCGTCATAGCGCTTTTGACTGTGACCCTGGTGATCATCGCGATCGCACTCATAACCCGGTTGCAGGATCCACGCAAAATGGCAAGCAGCGTCGGCGCTCTGCCGGAGGCGCTCGGTGGTGGCAGAGGACGGCACAGCTGGCACGTGGTGCTGGTCGGGCTGGCGGCGCTGGTCGTGTGGCTTGTGACCGTGTGGGCGCTGACGCGACTGCTCGCCGGCCACGGCACCGTGCGGCTGGGGCCTCAGCCTCCGCAGCAGTCGAGCACGCCAAAGCCGCCCGCCGGCAACACCATCCCATCCGCACCGCAGCACGATGCTGCCGGTGACGCGGTGTTGGGTTACCTGGCCGCATCGGCGGGGACGCTTTTGGTGCTGCTTGCCGCGGTGACGACTGTCGGATTTCTCAGGCGGCGGCGGCCGGTGGCACCATCCACCGCGATCGACAGGTCGATCAAACCATCACCAAAAGGCTCCGAAAGTCTCGCTCGGGCAGCAGAAGTCGGCCTTACCGAGATTGGCGACCTCAGCCGCGAACCAAGGGAGGCCATCATCGCCTGCTATGCGGCGATGGAAGGCGAACTCGCGCGCGTTCCCGGTGCCGCCCCACAAACATTCGACACCCCAACAGAGGTGCTGGCCCGAGCCGTGGACCACCAAGCACTGCATGCTGACAACGCGGCCCGGCTCGTAGAACTGTTCGCCGAAGCGCGATTTAGCCCCCACGTGATGAACGAAAGCCACCGCCAGGCGGCTGTACGAGCGCTACAACTGGTGTTGACCGAGTTGCGGAGCGCCGCATGAAAAAGGTGGTGGCATCCGGTGTCCTCATCATTGTGGGGGTTGAAGTACTTGCCTTGCTGCTGCATGACCGACGGGTTGTGCTTTGGACATCGGGTGCCGCGGCCGCCATCGCCATGTTCCATGTCCGCTGGTTCATAGGCCGCGACATCGAACTATCACCAGCGGGGTCCGACTCCGATCTGTTCGGAGACTCGCTACGCAGCTGGCTGTCTCGAACTGAGACGATGATCCGGTGGTCGGAATCCACCCGATCGGACTGGGACCGCCACCTGCGTCCCGTTCTTGCCCGACGGTTTGAAATCGCCACCGGCCAACGGCAAGCCAGAGACGCCGCTGCATTCCACGCCACTGGCCGAATGCTTTTCGGCCCGGAACTGTGGGGTTGGGTGAACCCTGACAACATCGCACGTGCCGGGGCCCGGCAGCCCGGTCCGGGCCGGGCAACGCTAGAGGAAATTCTGCAACGCCTGGAGCAGATATGACGATGCCGGCCGCAACCACCACCGCGCACTGTGAAGCGGTGCTAGACGAAATCCAACGCGTTGTGGTGGGCAAGCGGGCCGCACTCACGCTCATCCTTACCACAGTCCTGGCGCGGGGGCACGTGCTCATCGAAGACCTTCCCGGCCTCGGCAAGACGCTGATTGCCCGATCCTTCGCCGCCGCACTCGGTCTGGCGTTCACGCGGGTACAGTTCACTCCCGACCTGCTGCCGGCCGACCTGCTCGGCTCGACGATCTACGACATGCAGTCCAGCCGCTTCGAGTTCCGACCTGGACCGATCTTCACCAATCTGCTGCTTGCCGATGAAATCAACCGAACCCCACCCAAAACACAGGCGGCGCTGCTGGAGGCAATGGCCGAGGGCCAAGTCAGCATCGACGGCGAAACCCACAAACTGCCAACACCATTCATCGTCTTGGCCACAGATAACCCCATCGAGTATGAAGGCACCTACCCGCTCCCTGAAGCGCAGCTGGACCGCTTCGCCATCCGCTTGGAGCTACGGTACCTTTCCGAATCCGACGAGGCGTCGATGCTGAGGCGCCGACTCGACCGCGGTTCGGCCGAGGCCACGGTGAATCAAGTTGTCGACGCGCACGACCTGATAGCAATGCGCGAATCCGTCGAACAGGTATCCGTGCATGACGACGTCCTCCACTATGTGGTGTCGCTAGCCAATGCCACCCGACACCATCCACAGGTCGCCGTCGGCGCCAGCCCGCGAGCCGAACTCGACCTGGTCCAGCTTTCTCGTGCCCGCGCACTGTTGTTAGGTCGCGACTTTGTGATACCTGAAGACGTCAAGGCGCTCGCAACTCCCGCCATGGCACACCGGATCACGCTGCGACCGGAAATGTGGGTGCGAAAGATACAAGGCTCCGACGTCATCGAAGAGCTGCTGCGACGGGTTCCGGTACCGCGCACGCGTGGGACGACGCAATGACCGCGCAAAACACGTGTGATGTCGAATTCCACTGGCGCGCATCGCCTCTGACGGTATCTATCGCCACTTGTAGTGCTGCGGCATTGGCGGCCGCAGTGATCGGCTCGCGCTGGCAGCTAATCGCGTTCGCCGCACCAATGCTGGGCGTGTTATGTTCCGTCACGTGGCAGACGCCGGTACCCAAGATAAGCGTACACGGCCAGCCCGGCAAACAGCGATGCTTCGAGTCCGAGCAGACCCAGCTAACCGTCTGGGTGACCGCTGAATCACCTTGTGAGACAGTGCAGCTCGATGTCTTGGCAATCGAAGGCATGCAACTTGAAGTTCTAGACAACACGTCCAGCCGACAAAAATCCGTTGCGGTGACAGCCAACCGCTGGGGCCGCTATCCGATCCGCGCATGCATTGACACGCTAGCGCGCGGTGGGTTGTTGACGGGCACGGCCACCGTTGACGCCGCCGAAGTAGTCGTCTTTCCGCTAGCGCCACCGCAATCGACCGCGATCCCACAGACGGAATTGCTTGATCGGCTGGGCACCCACCTGACACGTCACATCGGCTCCGGTGTCGAGTACGCCGACATCCGCGCTTATGTACCGGGCGATCAGCTGCGCACCATCAACTGGCCGGTGAGTGCGCGCCGCCGCAGATTGCATGTCACCCAACGCTTGACCGACCGGGCAGCGGATGTCGTTGTGTTGATCGACACGTATCCGCAGCCCGCGGGCGCGGCTACGGAGGCGACTGAGCGAATCGTGCGCGGCGCAGCTCAAGTGGTGCAGACGGCACTGCGCAGCGGTGACCGTGCCGGGATCGTCGCACTCGGCGGGCGCCAGCCACGATGGCTCGGTGCAGACATCGGGCAGCGGCAGTTCTATCGTGTGCTCGACACTGTGCTCGCCGCAGGTACTGGATTCGAAACGACCAGCGGCACCTTGGCACCGCGCGCGGCGATGCCTCCCGGCGCCATAGTCGTCGCATTTTCGACGATGCTCGACACGGAATTCGCGCTGGCGCTCATTGATTTGCGCAAACGTGGCCACGTCGTGGTCGCCGTCGATGTCTTGCAGGGAGCGCCGTTCCAGGATCTGAAAGACCCGCTGATCGCGCGTTTGTGGCAACTGCAGCGCTCCGCGATGTACCGCGACATGGCCACAGTCGGCGTTGACGTAGTGGCCTGGCGATCCGATCAGACTCTCGATCAATCGATGCGCGCGGTGCCCGACCACCGCCGCCCGGTCCAGGCGCGATGGCGATGATGATCATGGTGGACCGTGTCTTCTCAGCCGCGTTCGGACTGCTGATGGTGGCGGCAGCCGCTGCTGGAACCCAGGGGCCGGCTTTGGTGGTCGCGGTGGTCGCGGTGGTTGCGGTACTGGGCGGAACGGTTTTTCGGCCCGTAGCGACGCTTGCGGTGTTACTCACTGTGGTGGTTGCCGTTCTCACCGCGCCGTCATATGTGATGGTCGCGGTGTCCGGGCTGTCGGCGACGGCCTACCTACTGCTGCGATACGCAACTCGGCCGGCCACCGCTGCGATGATAGTGACGCCGCCGACAGTGATTGCTGCCCTGGGTTTTACGTTCGTGGGCTTGGCTGCAACGTCATTTCCCCTGCAGTTGCCGTGGCTGCCCGTTTTGGCGCCGCTGGCGGCGTTCGCCATCTATGTCTTGGCGACCCGGCCGTTCGTGCGATGACTCGCTGGCTGATAGGAAGATGTTTCACGCGGTCGCAAACGGATGCACCGGAAGCGTCAGCGGTAGATCCAGCGCACTGAGCAAGCCCGGCGCAGCATTGATGACATGCGGCACCGCATTCACAACCCGCATTGCCGTCGCCACCATCGCTCCCGCTCCCGCCTTCATCCCCGGGATTCCGACACGCTGCGAATCACGCAGCGAGACAGTGAGAGTACAGTCAATGTCCGGCTCACCCTCGACGACCACCCGGTAGGACAGGTCGCCCACACCCGTCGGCCAGTCCGGTGCGATGTCATGCGCTAGCCGGGTGACATGCTCGATGACGATGCGCTCGTGTCCGTCGATGACGCCGATCGCCTTCATCCGCACGGCCGCACAGGTTCCTGCCTCAACAGTTCCGAATGCGACATCCAACGTCCGATCCGTCGTTCTGCGATCGAAGTATTCACGGACCTCCTGCACCTCGGCGCCGAGCGCGTTTGCCACCCACCGGAGCTGACCCTGCCACTCTCCGGCGATAGCGCCCGGAAAACTCACGAACGGCCGAAAATCAAGCGGGCGGCCGAAGCCCAAGCCGTCCATCATGATGTCTGGCACTGCGTAGTCATCGTAGAGGCCGATCTCGTAGGCATGGATCGACTTGACCGAGTTGGACTGCGTCATGAGCACGAGTGGCAAATAGTCGGCTGCGAATCCGGGCTCGATTCCGGATGCGTATAGCGAAGCGCGCCCCTTTTCGGCGGCGACGGCAAGCTGGTCGCGCCATGTAGCTGGCTCGTAGGCAGCAGGATTGATCAGCCGCGTGGTGCTGGTGGTGACAACATTGATACCGGCCTCCAGGAGCCGGACGTAGTCGGGGATAGCTGCGGCGTCGCGCTCGGGTGCGCTGGCTGCGTAGACCACGCAATCCGGGTGCAGGCCGATCAGTGACTCGGCGTCATTTGTGGCGGTGACACCGACGGGTTGGCCGTCGGCGAGTTCACCGGCGTCCCTGCCTGCTTTGTCAGGTGAGTGGACCCAAACACCGACAAGTTCGAGGTCCGGCCGATGCCGAATCGCATGAATGGCGATAGAGCCGATTCCGCCCGTCGCCCACACGACCACCCGATAGGAACGTTGGGCCATACGATCCCCCTCGGATCGGGCACTCAATGAGCGTGACCCCGAAGCGTTAACCTAAACTTTGTTCCGCTGACCGTATCAGCAACTGATCTAGGTGGTCAATAGCCCATTGTGCCTTCAAACTGAACAAAAATTAGGTTAAAATTCCCGCATGGTTTCGCGGTAACCATGGCGTTGGGGCACCCTGACCAGAACGGCTACACCGATGTTCACGCTTAGGTTCGACATGCGGGCGCCAGAAAAAGGCGTTGAAGCCACTGACCTCTATGCAGCTGCTCTGGAGATGTGTGCCTGGGCCGAAAACCGCGGTGCAATAGCGGCTGTGCTCTCGGAGCATCACGGCACTGACGACAACCACCTGCCGTCACCGCTGATTCTTGCCTCGGCAATGGCGGCGCGGACCGAGCGGCTGGCGATAATTCTTGCCGCCGTGCCGATTCCGTTCTGGGATCCGGTGCGGCTCGCCGAAGAGATGGCAGTCTTGGACATCATCAGCAACGGGCGTGTCAGCTATGCCTTCGGAATCGGCCATCGCGTCGAGGAATACGAGCATTTTGGTGTGGACATGCGTCGGCGTGGCCGGCTTGCAGACGAGAAGCTGGCCTTGCTGCTCGAGCTGCTCAAGGGTGAGCCGGTGCGGCACAAGGGCCGCCGCATACGCGTCACACCACGTTGCGCCACCGAGGGCGGGCCATTGATCATGGTCGCCGGCGGCAGCGCAGCCGCCGTCGAGCGGGCGGCCAAGTACGGGCTCGGCTTCATTTCGCAGACAGACAGCCCTGCGCTACGCGAGCTTTACCAGGCCCGATGCCGGGTCTATGGACATGTTCCCGGATTTACGCAGTTTCCCGACAGTACCGCACCGACCACGGTGTTCGTCGCCGACGACGTGGATGATGCATGGAATGAGTTGGGGCCCTACCTACTGCATGATGCCCTGACCGCGGCAGCATATCGGCATGGCGACGATGGGGTGGCCAGTATTTCGCGCGCTCAGACTGTGCAGGAGTTGCGCGCCACCCAAGGGCCCTATCGCATTTACACCGTCGATGAAGCGACTGCGTATGTTCGTGGCGGTCGCAGCCTACCTTTGTTGCCGCTGTGCGGCGGGTTGCCGCCCGAGCTGGCTTGGCCATACCTCGAGCGAGCGGTGTCAGCAGTGGCGCGTGCACAAGGAAGCACCTGATAGTCAATCGCACGTCGAGGAGATGGCATGACCAACGATCCCATTCGCGTCGTTGTCTGGTCGACCGGGGGAGTCGGCTCGATCGCCATAGACGCGGTTTGGGGTCGACCCGACCTTCAGCTCGTCGGAGTATGGGTGCATACGCCGGAGAAGGTCGGGCGCGATGCCGGCGAGCTGGCTGGTGGCGCGGCGATCGGTGTCTTGGCGACCAATGATGCTGATGCGCTGATCGCGATGCAGCCAGACTGCGCGGTGTATGCGGCCAGCGGGCCGCAGCGCGACGCCGGCGCGATACCCGACTATCTGCGGCTGCTCGAGGCTGGAATCAACGTGGTGTCAACCACGTCAACAAGTCTCGTCTACCCGTCGGCATACTTCGCGCCCGAATGGCGGGACCAGCTCGAGCAAGCGGCGAAGTCCGGAAACGCCTCATTCTACGCATCCGGAATTTTTCCCGGCTTCGGTTCTGACCAGCTCGCGCTGGTGTTGGCGACCCAGTCGAAAATGATTCGCACCGTCAAGGCGACCGAGGTGGCACTCAACGACCACTACCCGGTCGCCAGCGTCATGATGGACGGGATGGGGTTCGGCCGGCCGCTTGATTTCGAACCGATGTTAAAGACGCCCGGCTTCATCGAAATGGCGTGGGGCGCACCTATTCACCTGATCGCTGACGGGCTGGGAGTAAAGGTGGCCTACATTCGGGGGTCACTGGATCGCCGGCCCACTGACCGCGACATCGACGTCGCCTTCGGGACGATTAAAGCCGGGACGTGCGGTGCTGTCTGCACCCGGGCCGCGGGGGTGGTCGAGGGCCGTGAAGCGATCGTGATCGAGCACATCATCCGAATGGCCCGCGACGTCGCACCGGACTGGTTGAGCTCTGAGCACGACGCCACTTACCGCGTCGACATTGAGGGCGACCCGGACATCCACTGCGCCATGACGCTCGGCGACGTTGAAAGCCGTGCGGCAGGGCGCGCCGCGATGACGGCTACCGCGATGCGTGTTGTCAATGCGATTCCCTACGTGGTGCAAGCACCCGCTGGGCTGCTAAGTTCGCTCGATTTGCCGCTCACATTGCCCCGCCATGCATCCGACGGACGGTGAGTCCGTATTCGCTGCGGTCGCGGACGAGCGGCGCCGGATCGCGGCGTTGCTGGATGACTTGGACGATGTGCAGCTGTCGGCGCCAAGTTTGTGCGCGGGCTGGGACATCAAGACGGTTGGCGCACATCTGGTCAGCGTGTGCACCGACAGCTTCTGGACGTTTTCGGTAACGGCTCTGCGACGCCGGAGCCTCGATCGGGCGATCGACGAGATGGCACGACGGCGAGCGCAGTCGCCGGCCGCCGAGATTGCTGCCATGCTGCGCCGTATCGCCGATCGCCGGGTCAGCCCACCGGTATTCGGGCCGCTCGGCCCGCTGGCCGACATCTTGGTGCATAGTGGCGACATCAGGATCCCGCTCGGTCTGAACTTCAATCCAGACCCAAAACGCGCGGCACTCGCGCTTGATTTCCTGACAAAGCCGTGGCGGCTTGGCTTCGTGCCAGCGGGCTTGCTGCGCGGGATTTCCTTGCACCCCATCGACATTGACCGGACGTGGGGCAGCGGAGCGCAAATCCGGGGACCGGTGGCGGCTTTGATGATGGCCGCCTGTGGCCGCAGCGCATTGCTTGATTTGCTCGACGGGCCGGGGGTGCAACGACTCCAGGACCGCCTCACGGGCAGGTAATCGCTACGTCAGCGACACCCGCCCCATGATGAGGTCGATGATCGGCTTGCCGGGCGCGTAGGAGCCGGTCAGTGATGACATCACGTGGCCGTTGTCGACCAGAAGCGTGACCCCGCTGATACCACAGGCGGCATCGCTGTTGAGAAACACCATCGCATTGGCCATCTGCTGCGGAGTGTGAATCTCGCAGCCGGTGGCGTCCCGGTAGTCTTGTGCGAAGGTCAGCCAGAGGTCGGCGTTGGCCCGGGCGAGCGGCGTGTCTGTCGGACCGGGGCAGATCGCGTTGATGCGCACCCCCTTGGCCATGAAGGGATAAGCCTTCGTCGCCACGTAGGCGTTGATCGCCTGTTTGCTAAAACCGTAATGGATGATCCCTTCCGGTTCATGAGCCTTGACCCAGGCGTCGGCTGATTCGTAGTCAGGTGTCGCGAGGAACTCCTGCAGCCGCGGCAGATCGCTTTCCCAGCCGATCCCGCCCACCGATGAGATGAAGCAGACTGCCGAACCGCGCGGAAGCCGGCCATCGTCCAGCAGGGTCTCGATGAGATGCCGGTGGCCGATGAAGTTAATCCGCATCAGCTTTGGCCCGTCCGCGACGCCGGCGGCCGAAAAGATGGCGTGGATCGGTCCGTCGACCTGCTCAAGAGCGGTGTCGATCGACGCCCGGTCGGCCAGGTCCACCGACACGGTTTGCGCGACCTCGCGGGTTATCGGCGCGTAGTCCATCGCGACCACCTCGGCGCCGAGTTCCGCTGCGGTCTGAGCTGCGGCAGCACCCATGCCGGTGGCGCCGCCGACGACGAGCACCCGCTTGCCGTCGTATCGGAACTGGTCGATGGCCGTCATGGCTCTCCTCTCCTAGGCCGGTGCAGAAGCACTACAGCACTCTACGTGGAACATATATTTGGTTTCAATAGGCGGGCGTCTCAATGCTCAGCTGGCGCGTTCGGCGACTCCGCGCACCACCGTGTCACGGGCAAGCCTCAATGCCGCCTGGTTTCCCTCCGTCCGAACAATGTTCTCAGGCATCCACAGAACATCCATGACGCACCGCGACAGCATTTCGAGTGAGGGGCTGTCTACGCGGATGTCTTTCGACCGAATCCCCTCCGACAGCAGTGATTTGAGTTGCCTCAGTCGCGTGGTGAACATCAGGCCCGGGTTAGGAGTGTCTGGAGGGGACTGGCGCATCCATGCCAGCTGAATCTTCCACTCGTCCGGGAATCGGTCTAGCGCATTGATATTGACCCAGGTGAGTGCATCGAGCTTTTCGATAGGCGTCGCATCGGCACGTAGAACACTGGCGAACCCCCCGCCCGCCTTGTTGCCAAACGACTCCATGATCGACGCGAGCAGTTCGTC
The DNA here is from genome assembly GCF_016592155.1 of Mycobacterium heckeshornense. Lineage (NCBI taxonomy): Bacteria > Bacillati > Actinomycetota > Actinomycetes > Mycobacteriales > Mycobacteriaceae > Mycobacterium > Mycobacterium heckeshornense. The sequence continues at coordinate 3,723,346 of NZ_AP024237.1, read as the reverse complement.
TTTGGAACCGATGAGCCGGTAGACCGTGCCGGTGCCGAGGCCCGCGGCCGAAGCGATGTCCCTAATGGTGGTGACTTCATAGCCTTTGCGGCCAAACTCGGCTCGTGCGACAGCGCGCACATAGGCAGCCTTGTCGTTGGGGTTCGACCTAGCCTCATCGGCCCACGTTTCGATGGCCTGCTCTGCGGCTGCAAACGCTTTGGAGCGGTTCAATTCCTCATCGCCGTACGGCCGGCTTGCCAGGCCTTGCAACATGATCCGGCACAACAATTCGGCGGCCTGGTCGGCGGCAGCGGTATGCCGGATCACGTCGAGGCCGACATGCAGGATTGACTGGCAGATCCGGTCTGCCAGGGTAGGCAGATCGATATCGGCTCTGATGTAGCCGCTCCATTTACCGGCCCGCAAGGTCTGCAGCATTGCCTCCTGGACCGCCGTCGGCGGCTGCCGCAGCAACGCAACGAGCTCCCGATTTGCGCTCGGCGCCTCATAGAAGGACATCTGCAAAGCCGCGCGATGCTGAACGGCGCACCGTGCGATTGCCGATCCCAGTTCGATGATCTTTTCCGAGACCGGCCGGGAACCTGGTTCATCTAACCTGTCATGAGCGAGTTCGCCGATACGCTCCAGGTCAGCGTGATAGCGCCGTACCAATTCGACCAGGATCGCCTCCTTGGACTCAAAGTGGTGGTAGAGGCTTCCCGGCAGAATGCCAGCTGCGTCGGCGATTTCCTGCAGGGACGTCCGCAAACCCGAAGACGCGATCAACGAAGCTGCGGTCTGCAGGATTTCCGTGCGCCGCGTCCCGTCGTCGTAGGCCCCTCCGGCGTTCGTAGGTGGCGGTATCACGCGAGTACGCCCGGCCCGGCCAGCCGGTACCGCTGGCTTACCGTCGCGGCCTTCCAGACGGGCCGGTCTTGCGGAGGCGGCAGCCCGGGCCGGTTGCTGAAGCCCCACAACACCTCCACGGCTCCGGATGGTTCTCGTCTGGGTAGATGGCGACCCAACTTTTGGTTCTTACGCTACCAGAGGGTAACCGTGCGCTGCGCATGCCGAACGGGCGCCGCGCGCAGCTCAGATGGACGCACCATCCCAGCCATCGAGGGCGACCACCTCCTCGAGTGGCCGTCGCGTTGCCGGCCGAAACGTCTTTCCCTGACGCAGACGCCCGACCGGGAGCAGGCACCCCTGTACGTAACCGTCCGGGATGCTGAGCAGTTCGCGGATGGCGGCCTCGTGGTGGAGGTGCAGCGTTGTCACACAGGTCCCGTAGCCCCGGGTGTGTAGCGCAAGCTGGAAATTCCACACCGCCGGGAAGATCGAACCGTACAGGGTCGCCAGGTGGAACGACTCGTCGCCGTCGATGCGCGGCAAGTATGGCTCGTAGCAGGGGATTACGAGCAGCGGCACCCTGGCCAGGTTCTCGACGAGCCACTCGGTCGACGACATCAGGCGTCCGCCAGGGGTGTCGGCGGGGACCAACCCGGCAATCATCTGGCCACCGACTCTTAACAGATACGCGTCGCGATACAGCGCGGCGATCTGCTCGCGCAGCCTGGGCTCACTGACCACGAGCCAGCGCCACGACTGTTGGTTGGAGCCGTTGGCAGCCTGCAATCCGATGCGGAGGCAGTCACGGATGTCGCCGAGGTCGACGGGCGCGTCCACATCAAGCGACTTGCGTGCCGACCGGGTGGCAGTTAGCAAATAGTCGACATCCATGCGCCGACGGTCAGCTCGACGACGGCAGCTTCGCGGCCAGATCCAGCACTGTCACGGTCTCGGTTCCGGTCTTCTTGAGCCGGGCCGAGGATCGGTACCCCAGGTCGACGTCCTTGGCCTGTGCCCGCAAAGCGCCAACGGTTGCCTGATCGCGTGGTATGTGCTTGAACAGGTCAAACGAAAAAAGCCGGATGGCGTTCTCGTGGGTGATCTTGTTGACCTCGTCGTCGGGCACCCCGTTGAGGTAGATGGCCAGCGTCTCCGGCGCGACCGGCCAGGTCGAATCGGAATGCGGGTAGTCGCATTCCCAGGTGATCATGTCGATGTTGAGTTTGTGACGGCTCTCGATGCCGAAGCTGTCGTCGATGAAGCAGGTGATGATCCGCTCGTTGAACACGTCGCTGGGCAGTTTGTCGCCGAAGTCTTGATGCGTCCAGGCCCGATGCATCTTGTAGACGCGGTCGATGCGCTCCAGGAAGTACGGAATCCACCCGATCCCGCCCTCGGACAGCGCGAACTTCAGGTCGGGGAACTTGCGCAGGACCGGCGACCACACCAGATCGGCGGCGGCGTTGACGATGCTCATCGGCTGCAGCGTGATCATCGTGTCGACGGGTGCCTCGATCGAGGTGATCACCACCGACGACGACGAGCCGATGTGCAGGCACACGACTGTGTTCTCGTCGTTGCAGGCCTGCCAGAACGGATCCCAATGGGAATTGTGCAAAGAAGGGTACCCGAGCTTCTCCGGGTTCTCGGAGAACGTCACCGCATGGCAGCCCTTCTTGGCTACCCGCCGCACCTCCTCGGCCATCAAGTGGGGATCCCAAATCGGAGGCAGTGCAAGCGGAATCATGCGCCCGGGGTAAGTACCACACCACTCGTCGATGTGCCAGTCGTTGTAGGCGCGCAGCACCGCCAGACCGAGGTCCTTGTCCTGAGCGCGGGCGAAGTATTGACCGCAGAACTGCGGGTAGGACGGGAAGTTCATCGCGGCGACGACGCCGTTGGCGTTCATGTCGCGGATCCGTTCGTGGATGTTGTAGCAGCCCTCGCGGATTTCGCTGAGTTTGGTTGGCTCGGCGCCGTACTCGTCCGGTGGGCGGCCCGCGACGGCGTTGAGCCCGACGTTGGTGGCTTCTTGACCCTCGAATACCCAGGCGTCGGTCCCGTCGGCCCGCTTGACCAGCTTCGGTACGTCGTTTTTGTACTTGTCGGGGATGTGACCCTCGAACATGTCGGGAGGTTCCACAAGGTGGTCGTCCACGGAAACCAGGATGAAGTCGTCCATTTTCATCGTGATACTCCTTGTGCGTCCGACGATCGCGACTCTACTGTGGAACAGATATTTGGTCAACAACGAAGGGTTGCGGACATGGGCGCCGTCATCATGCTTGGCACGCTATCCGGATTGGTCGTCCTGATATTCGGGCTGGTACACCATTTCGACCCGGAGGCACGTCGCGCTTCGAGCGGCAACCACGACCGATGAGCGCCGAGCTGACCCCTTTGCTCACGGCGTCCCTGGCCTTCGCCTACGTCGGGGGCATCGCGTTCGTGGCGGTCGGCGCCTACCTCAGCTACCGGCGGCGGCGATTGCACCCACTTCTACTCATGTGCATCTGCGCCATCTCCTTCTCCTGGATCGAGGCGCCCTACGACTGGGCGATGTATGCGCAGTTTGCCCCTGCTCTTCCCCGGATGCCGTCGTGGTGGCCGTTGAACATGACGTGGGGCGGGCTGCCGTCGTCGGTACCCATCGGCTACATCCCCTACTTCGTGCTGCCCGCCGTGATCGGCGCGGCGCTCGGGCGGCGGTTGAGCGCGAAGTTCCACTGGCCCAGACCGACCACACTGCTTAGCGTCGGGCTTGCCGTCGGCTTCTGCTGGGCCTTCCTCTTCAACGCGATCGTGGGAGCCCGGCTCGGCGTCTTCCATTACGGGTACGTGATTCCCGGCCTGGGGCTGTGGCAGGGGACCAGCCACCAGTACCCCGTCTACGACTCCCTGGCGATGGGCGTGCAGATGATGGTCTTCACCTACCTTCTCGGCCGCACAGATTCCGAAGGCCGGAACGTCATCGAGATGTGGGCCGAGAAGAGGTCGACGAGCCGTTTTCGGTCGTCGATGCTGTCCATCATCGCGGTCGTCGTCGTCGGAAACGTTCTCTACGGCGCCGTCTTCGCACCGCATTTGGTAACCAAGCTGGCGGGGTGGGTGACCGCGGGCCCGACGGTCGCGCTGTTTCCGGGTGTTCCTAACCAACCCCGGTAAGGCCCACCATCTTCCGCAGGGATACCCGGCGAGCCGCTCAAAACTGGCCGCAATTAGGTGAAGTGGGTTCTCCGTTGAAGCGGGCGGCGATCCATTGCATGGCCGGTTCACCATCGACGAGCATCGGCAGTGCGTGATTGACGACGAGTTTGTTGAGGAACGGTGGCTCCTCGTTGGTGCGGAACTCCACATCGGCACCCTGGGCGCACCAGTCGCGGCCCAACTGATTGGCCGCGGTCCATGGCACCAACGGGTCGTAGCGGTTGCTGTTGATCAGCACCGGAGCGTTGGGCTTGTAGCGTCCGACGCGCTGCTCATCCAGAAGGCTGCTGAACGGCTCCTCGTTGATGACCTGCCAGACGTCTTCGGTGAAGTACGGCTGCAGGTGGCGGAAGGCGAAATCGAGGATCGTTTGTCCGACACACTGGCGTGAGACCGATTCGAGCATGGCTTGACCGCGCGGGGTCAGCTTCGAGCGGATCGCGTCGGCGTGTTCGGGATAAGCGGCGATCGCGCCGTTGATTGCGTAGCCGACCACCCCGACCAGTGCGCTACCGTCGGCGTAGGGCAGCAGTTCCTTGAGGTCGGCCACGGGGGCGCCGGCATAGGTGCCCACGATGTGGAGTTCAGGCGCGTACGACGACGCCAGCTCGGCGGCCGATGCCGCCGCCCCGCCGCCCTGCGAGTAACCCCAGAACGCCACGGGGCCATGCGGATCCAGCGACGTTCCCGGCAGCCGCATGGCTGCGCGGGCGGCATCGAGGGCGGCCTGGCCCTCGGCGACGCGATCCACATAGGTGTGCATCGGCGGCGTACCGAGCCCCTCGTAGTCGGTCATCACGATCGCGAACCCGCGGGCGACCATGGTGGCGACGAAGAGTTCCTCGTAGTTGAACATGATGTCCCAGCCGCCGGAATAGTGGATTCCCTGGTTGAACATCCGCGACGGTGCACATTGATTTCCTTGTCCCTGGGTCCCGGGCGCGTAGCTGATCAGGGGCCGTGGCCCCGTGCCCGGCCACGGGTTGTCGGGTTCGAAGTAGGTACCGGTGACCGCGATCGGGTTGCCCCGCGTATCGGTGCTTCGATACATGATCCGGGTACCGCTCGCCACGATCGCGCCCAGCTGGCCCGACGGCTCGAGCACCAGCCGCGACGGCTCCGTGCGGATCACATCGCCCGGATGGCCGGGCGGCAGAGGGTCCGGCGGTGTGTAGAACTCCTGGTACCGCGGTTCATCGCCATCCGCACGCGCCGATGCCACACATGGGCCGATACTGCCGACCCACACGAGCACAATTGCAGCCAGGCCAAGAACTGACGTGACAACTGACAAACATTGCGCACGATCGATTGTGGCTCTGCCGACGCCGAGTCCACCAAATCTGGCCGCACCGCCTCGGGCGATGCCAGCGTAGTGGCTCTGACGGGCCTTGCGCTTGCTCGCCGGCAAACCACGCCCCTCTCAGCGTTGCAGTCGCCCTGCCGGTACGAAATGCTGTGCAGGTGCTTAACACGGCTGCTTCCCCGCGTCAATACTGAGCTATGCACTGATCCCGAGCCGCTCGCAGACTGCGAAAACTTCCTCGAAGATCGATGCCGGCACCGTAAACGGCTCCGTCGCGCATATTTTGGGCAGGTGAGCGGCGACGTCCTCGACAGTCGGGCTGCTGCCCGGCTCGGCGAGCCAGCCATCGCCGAGACCGACGAATATCCGCGCAAAGCGGCCCGCGCAGGCCGAGAAATTGTGATGACTGAGTTCGCATGCCCGGCTGGCCAGGAAGACGACGATCGGCACGACCAGCTCCGGCTGTATTGCCTTCAAAAAGCCCAGTTCCTCAAGGATTTTCGGATCGCCGACCGTTTCGGTAACCATCCGCGAAAACCCAAACGGCAGAACTGCGTTGGCCAAGATTCCGTGCTGGGCGCCTTCGATCGCGATGACGTTGGTCAGCCCGACCAGCCCTGCTTTGGCCGCGGCATAGTGAGCCTCCAGCGGCTGGCCGAACATCCCTGCGGACGACGAGATGAACACAAACCGGCCGTAACCCTGGTTCTTCATCACCCGGTATGCGGGCTGGCTCAAGTAGAAACCGCCGTCCAAGTGCACACTTAGCATGCGGCGCCAGTCTTCATGGGACAGCTCCTCGAACGGAATGCTGGTGAAGATGCCGGCGTTGCTCACCACTGCGTCGAGCCGCCCGAACCGGTCGACGGCAGCGCCTACGATTGCCGCGCCGCCTTCCGGGCTGTCGACGGAGTCATGCGATGCCACCGCGGTGCCACCGGCGCGCTGGATCTCGTCGACGACCTGGTCGGCGACCCTGGTATCCGCACCGTCACCGTGCATGCTGCCGCCCAGATCGTTTACCACTACTGCGGCACCGCGCCGCGCGAATTCGATTGCGTAGAGGCGGCCAAGGCCTCGCCCCCCGCCGGTGACGATAACAACCTGGCCGGTGAAGTCGATCACTGGTTGCTCCTTGCCGATCGGCGCACGAGCTGTGCGCCGACCTGTTCCAGGTATCGGTCGGGTCCGCCGAGAAAGGAATGCCAGCCCAGCAGGCGCTTGAGGTAGAGGTGGGCGTGGTGCTCCCACGTGTAGCCGATGCCGCCGAAGACCTGGATCGCGACATCGCCGACGCTCGCCAGCCGACCCGCGAATGCCTTGGCACGCAGCGCAGATACGTGGCGCTCGTGCGAGCCCGCGCGGTCAGCTGCCCAAAGTGCATACATCACACCGCCACGTGCCAGCTCCACCGTCTCGTACATGTCGACGCAGAGGTGCTGGACAGCCTGGAAAGCGCCAATGGGCTGGCCGAATTGCTTTCTTACTTTGGCATACTCGATAGCAGAATCCATGACCGCGCGCGCGGCACCCAGGGCGTCGGCTGCTGCGGCGACGAGCACGTCATCGATGAGCGCGGTGAGTGCATCCGGTGCGACGGCGGCGAGGCGCTGCGCGGGCGCATCATCGAGTATCACTCGAAACTGTTTGCGGGTCTGGTCAATACCGGGCTGTTGCGTAACAACGAGACCGTTCGAGGAGGTTTCGACTGCGAAAAGCGCTGGGCCGTCGGCGTCGTCGGCGACGATCAAAAGCACGTCTGCCGCAGCCGCATCCGGCAGGAGGTTAATCGCCCCGCTTAGCACGGTTGCGTCGCTTGATACAGCGGCTTTCGGCCGGGCGCGGTTGAGGTCCAACGGGCCCGCCGTGGCGATCATCGATCCGTCGGCGATCCCGGTAAACAGCCTGGCTGCGTTATCGCCGGCGCCGAAACGGCTCAGCGCACGCGTCGCGGCAACGGCGGTCGACAGCCACGGCCCGGGGTAGAGCGCCGCACCGAGCTCTTCCAGGACAATGCCGGCTTCCACCATCGTCATCCCGGCGCCGCCGTAGTCTTGCGGGACCAAAAGCCCGGTGGTTCCAAGGCCGGCGAGGCCGTGCCAGGCGGCCAAGTTCACCCCCGTTGGATCATCCAGCAGCGGACGTACGTGGCCGGCAATGGTTGCCTTTTCGACCAAGAAGCGCCGCACCGTGTCACGCAGTGCCAGCTGCTCGTCGTTGAATTCCAAGTTCATCGCGGAAGCCCCAGCACTCGTTGCGCCGTGATGTTCTTGTTGATCTGTGTGGTACCACCGGCAATCGTCAGCGAACGGGAAGCCAGTCGACGCCGCGCCCAGCGGCCCTCGGCGCCGTTAGGGCCCAGCAGGTCGAAGGCCACAGCGGCGAGGTCTTGTCCAAGCTCACCCCAGACCGTCTTGGCCAGGCTGGCCGACCCGAAAGCGTCGCCGCCGTGCAACATCGCCGAGATCGACCGCTGGCAGAGCACTTCAAGGTACTTGATGCGCACGGCCAGCTCGCCGAGGCGGCGCAGCGTGGCCGGGTCTTGCAGGGCCGGCCGGTCGTTGACCTCAACGCCGTCCAAATCGGAAACCAGATCCTCCAGCTGTACTTGCAAGCCGGCGTACAGGCGCGCCGCGCCGGCGCGTTCATGGCTGAGCGTTGTCGTCGCGACCTGCCAACCCTGGTTCAGCGGTCCGAGCAGGGCATCCACCGGGACTCGCACATCGTTGAAGAACAGCTCGGCGAATTCGGTCTCGCCGTTGAGGGTGACCAGGGGCCGTGCCTCGATTCCCGGCAATGTCATGTCGACGATCAGACACGAAATCCCTTTGTGCTTCGGGGCTTTCGGGTCAGTGCGCGCGTACAGCTGGCACCAGCGAGCCCGATGCCCAAGGGAGGTCCAGATTTTCTGGCCGCTGACCACGAAATACTCGCCGTCCCGCACCGCTCGGGTGCGTAGCGACGCCAGGTCGGAGCCGGCTTCCGGCTCGGACATGCCCTGGCACCAGATGTCGTCTGCCCGGACCATGCGGGGAAGCAGCGTGCGCTTCTGTTGCTCGGTTCCGTACTGCATGATCGCCGGCGCTATGTTGTTGATCCCGATTACGTTGAGCGGAAGCGGCGCCCGAGCACGGGTCGTCTCTTCGGCGTACACCAGCTGCTCGAGCACCGTCGCGCCGCGACCGCCGTAGTCCGGTGGCCAGGAAACGGCGGCCCAGCCCGCGTCGGCCATGGTTGCGTTCCACGCACGAAGCGTCTCGAACGTGTCGTCGTCCTGGCCGCTACGTTGGCCGGCGGCCACAACGGCATCAGACAGGTTTGCGGCCAGCCACGCCCGTAATTCCTTGCGGAACTGCTCCACCTCCGGTGGATAGGAGAAATCCACGGTGTCCTATCGGGCTCACGCGATTGACTGCAGGCAAGCCCAAACTCTACGGTGGAACAGATATTTGGTCAACTGATGTCGAATCCTCGGGAAAGAGATCGTTGAGCACAGAACAAGCCGAAGGTCTGCGCCGCCTTGGCCTATTGGCCTCGGCGCTGGCGGGTCGCACCTTAGAGGTCGCCGCGGGGGCTCCCGGTGAACGGGCGTGGACCGACGGCCGCATCATCTTTTTGGATCCTGACGCTGACACCGATGGCCAGCTTCAGGCACTGGCTGTGCAGGCATCCCTGCTGGCCGCCGGAAGTCTCGACCTGACGGTGATACGTAGGCTCGCTCGCCGGCCCGCACTGGCCAGTCGATACCTGGCGGTCGAGGGCTTTCGGGCGCTGGCGGCGAACGAGAACCTGCTCCCGCCGGTCGTTCGTGTGCTCCTCGACGGCGAGGTCGCGCCGCGCACCGATTCCGCCGCCGCGTCCTTGGCCGTGGCACTGAGCCGGGAGGCACTCGCCGAGCCACCGGCTGTATTCGGAGCGATCCGCGCACGAAAACTATTGGCATCAAAGGATCGCGATCGCAAATCGCGATCGGCGAGCGAGCATGTCGCGCGCCGGCAGCCAGACCGGGGCCTGGCTGAACTCGACGACGACAACGCCGTCGACGGCGCCGATGTCTGGTCAAGTCCGGTCGGCGGGCGTGGTGGGCTCGGCCGGCTGCTCCAGCAAATGCTCGGTGTAGTGCGCCGACTCGGTGAGAGCGGCCCACCGGGGGCGGACGCACCCACGCACCTGCGCCGCTTTAGCCCGCGACACGGAGGCAGCGCCGTCGTATCGAAGCCAATGGTGGCGGCGTCGGGCGGAATTGTCGGGGAGGCTGGCGGCACAACGTATCCCGAATGGGATGTTTACCGGCGCGGTTACCGGCCGAACTGGTGCACCGTGCACGAGGTGTCACCGCCGACAGGTGACGTATCAGCGGCGCTGTGGAGCAGTAGAAACTTGCTCCGGCCGCTGGCCCGTCTCGGCCTGGGGCTTGATCGCTATCGCCGGCAAGCCCAGGGAGACGACATCGACATCGACGCCGCGGTCGAGGAGCGCGTGGAGCTGCTGGCGCGCTCCGCACCTGATGAAGCTGTCTATCTAGACAACCTTCGCCGTCGACGCGACGTTGCCGTGCTGTTACTGCTCGACGTGTCGGGTTCGGCCGCAGAGCCCGGCGCAAGCGGACAGACGGTTCACGCGCAGCAGCGCGCGGCCGCGGCCGCGCTCACGTCTGCCCTGCACGATCTGGGAGATCGAGTGGCGCTCTACGCCTTTCACTCACAAGGACGTGCGGCAGTGCATCTCATTCCGGTGAAACGCTTCGACGACGACCTCGACGCTGCGGCAATGCGGCGACTTGGTGGCCTGGTTCCGGGTGCGTACTCGAGGCTGGGCGCGGCGATTCGGCATGGTGCTGCCGTGCTCGAAAATCGCGCCGGCACGCCGCGGCGACTGTTGGTCGTGATATCCGACGGATTGGCCTACGACCACGGTTATGAACGCAGCTATGGCGCTGCCGATGCCCGCCGCGCGCTGGCCGAGGCGCGCTATCGGGGTATCGGATGCCTTTGTCTCACTGTTGGCGCCGGCACCAATGTCGACGACCTCAGACGCGTCTTCGGCAGCGCCGCGCACGCCACGATTCCCAGGCCCGAGCAGCTAAGCCGAGTGATCGGCCCACTATTGCGCTCGGCGCTCGGCTCCGCTGAGCTGCGACGGCGGGTGGCGTGAGAAAAATGCGTGGGACCCGGCCTTACTACGTGCCGCTCGGCGACGAAGAACAGGTTTTCAAAGCCGCTTACCGCCAGGGGCTTTCGATCATGCTCAAAGGGCCGACCGGGTGCGGCAAGACCCGCTTCGTACAAGCCATGGCCCACGACCTGGACCGCCCGCTCATCACGGTTGCGTGCCACGACGACCTGACCACCGCTGATCTGGTGGGACGGTTTCTGCTGCGCGGCGGCGATACCGAATGGGTCGACGGTCCGTTGACGCGCGCTGTGCGCGAGGGTGCTATCTGCTACCTCGATGAGGTCGTCGAAGCCCGCCAGGACACCACCGTTGTGCTTCACCCGCTGGCCGATCATCGCCGGCAACTGCCGATCGAACGGCTTGGTGTCACGCTGGAAGCCCATCCCGGCTTTTGCCTGGTGGTGTCGTACAACCCCGGCTATCAGAGCATTCTGAAGGACCTCAAGGACTCGACCCGGCAACGAATGGTCGCCATCGAATTCGGTTTCCCGGCACCTGAGGTTGAGGAGAAGATCGTGGCGCATGAGTCCGGCATCGATCACGACAAGGCGGTGCAACTGGTGCGGCTGGGTCACGCGATCCGCCGGCTGGAAATTGCGGGCCTGCGCGAGGTGGCTTCGACGCGGGTGCTTGTGGCGGCCGGCCAGCTCATCGCCGAAGGGCTGAGTCCGCGCGAGGCTGCACGTGCCGCGGTCGCCGGACCGCTCACCGACGACTCGGCGGTGACGAGCGGTCTGCTGGAGATGATCGATGTCTACCTGACCGACGAATCGAGGTAGCGACGATTGACGGTGGCGACGCCCGCCATTAGGGTCAGAACAAATATTAGGTCAAGTACCGCGGACACAGCTGGTTCCCGCTGAGACCGTCAGCTACGGAGGTCAGATGTCTTACGAGAGCACCGCCGAGCCGATCAAGATCGGCTATCTGATGGACTTTCGGTTGCCAGACGGCTATCCGCAGGAGATGCGCGACGACCTCTCCCGGCCGTTCGAGCTGGTGTTCGACGACGGTCTGAAGCAGGGCATCATCGACCGACCGATCGAAATTGTGTATCGAGAGGTCGAAGGATTGCCGAAGGGAACAGTCAAGGCGGTGATCGACGCCTTTGGTGAGCTGGTCGACGAAGGATGCCTCGTCGTGTTCGGACCGCACATCACGGACAACTGTGTGCCCACCCGAGAGGCAATCGAGCAGCGTTTCCACGTTCCGGCAATCGCCGTGACCGGTACCGACGATTGGCTGGGCGAATGGACCTTCTCGTTTCCGCAGGGATCGATGACCGACGAGCCGATCTTCTGGTCGGACCTTCTCGCCAAGGGCGGCCATAGCGAAATCGGGGTGCTCGTCGAGCGGTCGCTAGTCGGTGAGAGTTATCTGAAAAATCTTCGGAAGGCTTGTCAGCGCAAGGGCATTCGAATCGTAGCTGAGGCACCGATTGCTCAGACGGCGCAGGACATCGAGGCGGCCGTGCGTGTGCTGCACGAGGCGAAGGCGCAAGCCATCGTGCACTGCGGATTCGGCTTCGGCATCGTCTTTATCAATCCCGCCCTGCAGGCTCTTAACTGGGATCCGCCGCGGTTCACCAGCACCGCATTTCAGAATGCGTGGATCAACCCGATCTTGTGGAATGCGTTTACCGGCTGGACGGGCATCGATCAATACGACGAAAACAACCGCGTGGGGCAGCGCTTTCTGGACCAGTACGAGCAGGCCTACGGTCGGCGACCCCAATACTGCGTACCGGTAGTGAACCGCGACGTCGCAACCACACTGCTGCACGCGTTTATTGACGCACATCCGTTGAGCCCGCGAGGTGTCAAGGAAGCGCTGGAGCGGGTGAAAATGCTCCCGGCAGCGTCTGGCGCACCCGGGACAAGGGTCTCGTTCGGGCAGTGGACGCACCGAGCGTGGATGGGCGCGGGCTATCTGGTCGCCAGAACGCTGGATCCTGATGGCGTCAATTCGCATCTGGTTGACCGCTTCGGTGAGGAGTGAAGATGGCTACAGAACAGACGACGCCGCCCAGCGATACTGCAAGCGCCACAACGCAACAGCGTTCCTGGGTCACCGTCACGTGGATCGCCGCCGGCCTCGCCGTGCTCTGCGTGGTGGCGTACTACGCGCGCACCGGGGCTGTCTCCACGCGAATCCGCAACCCCAACGTTACCGGGGTGCCGCGGCCCGTCGAGCCGCTGTTCGGCTACAGCCATTGGCTCGGGCTGCTGCAAATCTTCACCATCGTCGCGATGCTGGCAATCATCGCGGCCTACGTGGTGGCATGGCGGCGACATCCGCGTCACCCTGTGCTACTGATGGGGATCGTCACGACGTTGATCGTCTGGCAAGACCCGATCATGAACTGGGCGCCCTACGCGGTTTACAACCCGCAGCTGTGGCACTGGCCCGAGGATTGGCCGTTGGTGTCGTTATCGCCCACGGTAGAGCCATTCCTGGTGATCGGCTACATCATGTTCTACCTGGGCCCGTACTTCCCGGCCATCTGGATTCTGCGCAAGATTCAGGGCCGTCGGCCCGTCGATTCGTTCGTGTGGCGTCACCCGCTGATCAGCCTGGCCGCGATCATCTTGCCGATAGGGATCGTGTTCGACGCGCTGCTGGAGACCACACTGGTGCGGACCGGGATGTACATCTACTCCCAAGTTATTCCGTTCGGCTCGGTATTTGCCGGCAAGACATACCAATTCCCATTCATCTGGGAGACGGTAATGGTGACGTTCGTGATGATCCCGGCCGGTGTGCTGCTGTATCGCGACGACACCGGTCGCACGGTTGCCGAAAAGCTTGCCCAACGGGTCCGCATTTTCACCGGCCGGCCCGCGCTCGGCATGTTCGTCGTGATGTTTGTCATCATCAACATCGCATACTTCGGCTACGGCACCGGATTCGCGATCATCAAGTGGACCCGCACCGCCACCTCGGTGGCCTGCCCATGGCCTTATCCGGAAGCCAAAGTCTATGACCCGCAAGGGTTTTATGAGAAGGCGGGCGCACCCGGCCCTTACTCGGTGGGCATCTGGTCGACGTGGATGAGCGCGCAGCCACACGGCAGGCCGCAGGTGGAGCCGCCGGTCGGCGGCGGTCCTTGTGGGCCCGGCCATGGATGAAGCCCGCACTGCCGTCATCACCGGAGCATCGCGAGGGCTGGGCTTTGCGTCCGCAACCGAGCTCTACCGGCAGGGCTGGCGGGTCGTGGCGGCGATGCGATCGCCCGACGCTGGACTGGACAAGCTGCGAGCGGCGACCGCCGCCCGCGACCCTGACCATCGGCTGATCGGTGTGCGTCTCGACCTGACCGATGCCGCATCGGTCGCTAGCGCCGCCAAGGCAATCGAGGAAGCGGTGGGAGCACCGCATGTGCTGGTGCACAACGCTGGAATATCGGCGGCCGGGATGGTCGAGGAAACACCGATCGAGTTGTGGCAGCGAATGTTCGCCACCCACGTTTTCGGACCGGTGTTGTTGACGCAAGCATTGCTGCCACCGATGCGGGCCGCGGGCCGCGGCCGCATAGTGGTCGTCTCGAGTCAGGGCGGCGTTCGCGGCATGCCGTCGATCGGTGCCTACTCCGCCGCAAAGGGCGCCCTGGAGCGGTGGGCCGAATCGCTTGCCGGCGAAATCGCGCCGTTCGGGCTGGGGGTTACCGTCGTGGTGGCCGGTACCTTCGACACCGACATCATCACTGATGCCGGCACCTTCGACCACCGTGACTTCGAGGGCCCGTACGCCGCGCACCATCCCAGCATCGACCGGCGGGGCCGCCTCGCGATGCGGGTGCTCGCCCGCCCGCCGGAACGCTTCGCGCGACGGCTCGCGAACGTTCTCGACGAGCAGGCACCGTTTGCGCGTCACGCCATTGGCATCGATGCCCGCATGTTGCTGGTTGCCAATCGGCTGCTTTCCAGTAAGGCTCTCCATAGGGTGACTCGTCTGGCGATGGGTCTCCCACGTTCCGGCGCTTTGCGCAACGTTCCACAAGAGAGAGAGCACCATGGCTGACACACCAAAAGTCCGCTTCGAGTCGCGAATGTTGATCGACGGTAAGCTCGTCGAGGGCGAAGCCGGCACATTCACCAACATCAACCCAGCCACCGAAGAGGTGCTCGGCGAAGTCGCCGACGCGTCGAAGGCCGACATGCACCGCGCCATCGACGCTGCGCGTCGGGCCTTTGACGAAACCGACTGGTCGACTAGCCCCGGCTTCCGCAAAGCCTGCCTTGAGCAATTGCAGGAAGCGCTGGAGGCCGAAAAGGAAGCGCTGCGCGAGGAGCTCATAGCAGAAGCCGGCTGCCCCCGCGCCATTACCTTCGGTCCACAGCTGGATGCGCCGCTTGCCGATGCGCTCAAGTACCCGATCAGACTGATCGACGAATACCCGTGGGAGGTTGACCTAGGGAACGCGCTGGTCGCGGTGACCGGGCAGATGACCACCCGCAAGGTGTGGCGCGAACCCGTCGGTGTGGTAGGCGCGATCGTGCCGTGGAATTTCCCGTTCGAAGTCAGCATCCACAAGCTTGCTCAAGCGCTCGCCACCGGCAACACCGTGGTGCTCAAACCGGCACCCGACACCCCGTACAACGCGACCCGGCTCGGGCGCCTGATCGCTGAATGCACCGACATCCCGGCCGGGGTAGTCAACGTCGTCACCGCCGCTGATCATCTGGTCGGCGAAGAGCTCACGCTGTCGCCCAAGGTTGATCTGATCTCCTTCACCGGGTCGACCGCGGTCGGGCAGCGGATCATGGAAAAGGGCGCGGCGACCATGAAGCGGCTGTTCCTCGAGCTTGGCGGCAAGTCGGCCACCGTCGTCTTGGAGGACGCTGATTTCGCAACGGCATGCGCGATCGGGATTGCGCCGTGCATGCACGCCGGCCAAGGATGTGCCAACCCGACGCGACTATTGCTGCCCCGATCTCGCTACGACGAGGGCGTAGCGATCCTCAAGGCGATGTATGAAAACGTATCGCCGGGTGATCCGCAGGATCCCGCGACCCTGTGCGGCCCGGTGATTTCGGACAAGCAGCGCAAGCGGGTGCTCGGTTACATCCAAAAGGGCATCGACGAGGGCGCCACCTGCCTGGTGGGCGGCACCGAGCCGCCAGCCGGGTTCGACAAGGGATTTTGGGTCAGGCCGACGCTTTTCGTCGACGTGGACAACTCGATGACGATCGCACAGGAGGAGATTTTCGGCCCGGTGCTGGCCGTCATTCCATTCGACGACGAAGAGGACGCGATCCGCATCGCTAACGACAGCCGATACGGGCTGGCCGGCAACGTGATGTCGGGCTCGGTGGAACACTCGCTGGCGGTGGCGCGGCGGCTGCGGGCCGGGTTCATCGGTGTGCAAGGCGCAGCACCCTACGGGGCCGATACGCCGTTCGGCGGTTATAAGTACAGCGGCATCGGCCGCCAGAACGGCACGGCAGGGTTCGACCAATACACGGAGATCAAGTCAATCGGCTACCCCGCCAGCTGAAGGAGAGAGACCACAGTGGACCTGTTCGACGATCTCGAAGACTTCGGCAAGTTCGACGATGTGGTGTCCGGCGACGTCCGCGACCCCTACACCGGCCTGGCCCAGATGCGGCGGGAACAACCGGTGCAGCGGCTCGACACGTCAACGATGCCGCACGAGGAGTCCAAGCCCGTCTTCATGGTGTATCGCCACGAAGAAGTCCAGCAAATGTTGCGGGACAACGAGACGTTTTCATCGGCAATCATCATCGAGACGTTCGGCGATGCCTTAGGCAAGCACGTCATGCTCGGCATGGACGAGCCCGAGCACGGACGCCATCGCGCTCTTGTATCGAAAGCCTTTTCGCAGAAAGCTTTGGCGCGGTGGGAGCACGACCTCGTTGGACAGGTCGCACACCAGCTGATCGACCGATTCGCCGATCGAGGACGCGCTGATCTGAGAAGTGAATTCACCTTCCCGTACCCTACGCAGATCATTGCCAGCCTGCTTGGCTTGCCGCGCAAGGACTATCCTCAATTTCAGCGCTGGTCGGTCGCGCTGCTGAGTATCCTGTTCAATCGCGAACGCGGGCTTGCTGCATCAGAGGCGTTGCGGGAGTACTTCATTCCGATCCTCGCCGCCCGCAGGAAAGAACCCCGTGAGGACCTGATCAGCGGCCTCGCTCAGGCTGAGATCGACGGGGAAAGGCTCACCGACGAGGAGATCTTCTCATTTCTGCGGCTGCTGCTGCCGGCCGGTGTCGAGACCACGTACCGCTCACTTGGGAACCTGCTTTTTGCGCTGCTGTCCAATCCTGATCAGCTCGATGCCGTCCGCGCGGACCGGTCCCTGATTCCGCAGGCGATCGAGGAGGCGATCCGCTGGGAGCCTCCTCTGCTCACGATCACCCGGGTGGCGACCCGCGACACCGAGCTGGCGGGCGTGCCGATCCCGGCCGGCTCGGCGGTGATGCCCGTGCTGGGCGCGGCTAACCGGCAGGAGGACCGCTACCCCGACCCCGACCGCTTCGATATCTTCCGTCAGCCGCGGGCGCACATCGGCTTCGGCTACGGGGTGCACGTCTGTCTGGGAATGCACTTGGCGCGCTTGGAGATGCGGGTTGCGCTCAACCTATTGTTCGATCGTCTGCCCAATTTGCGCCTGGACCCCGACGGGGACGATCCACATATCCGGGGCCAGGTGTTTCGCTCGCCTACGTCGCTGCCGGTGCTGTTCGAAGCGGCCGCCGGTAGTTGACGTCATGTAGGGATTTCCGCAGTCCATGGCCGCACGTGCAGGCGGTGATCACGAGAACCGCCAGGAGGCGTGGAATTGAGCGATTACGTATCGGTCGATTTCTTCACCGACGCATCTTTGATTCCCGATCCGTATCCATACTTCGACTACCTGCGCTCGAAATGCCCGGTCCTGCCCGAGCCCCATCATCGCGTGGTCGCCGTCACCGGATACAACGAAGCCCTCGCGGTCTACAAAGAACCAGCATTTTCGTCGTGTGTCTCGGTTGCAGGCCCATTTTCCGGCCTGCCGCCGCAGCCCGCTGGCAGCGACATCGACGATTTGATCGAGCAGCGCCGTGGGCAAATCCCGATGAGCGAACACATCGTCACCCAAGACCCGCCTCTGCACACTCGGACCCGGGGACTGCTGAGCCGCCTGCTAACCCCGAAGCGGCTGAAGGAAAACGAAGACTTCATGTGGCAGCTCGCCGACCGCCAACTCGACGAATTCCTGTCGCGTGGTCGGTGTGAGTTCTTGGACGACTATGCCAGACCGTTCACCGGGTTGGTCATCGCCGATCTGCTCGGAATCCCGGCGGAGGATCATGAAGAATTCCGCGCAGTGTTTTCTGACTCAGTTGTGGGTGCGATTGACGACGATTCAGTGTCTCGCACCCATAATCCGCTGGAATGGCTGGAAGACAAGTTCACCGCGTATGTCGCTGACCGTCGGCGTGAGCCGCGCGGGGATGTGCTGACCGAGCTGGCGCTGGCGAGATATCCGGACGGCACCAGCCCGAGAATCATTGACGTCGTACGCCTGGCCACCTTCTTGTTCGCAGCAGGACAAGAAACCACCACGAAGCTGCTCAGTTTCGGGATGCGCATCATTGCCGAACACCGCGAGTTCCAAGCCCTTCTGCGCGAGGATCGTGACCGCATCCCGAACTTCATCGAAGAGACGCTGCGGATGGAAAGCCCGGTGAAGTCTCACTTCCGCTTGGCCCGTACATCGATATCAATCGGGGACGTGCCGATCAACGCCGGAAGCACAGTGATGTTACTGCCGGGGGCAAGCAATCGCGACCCACGAAAGTTTGCGAAGCCGAACGAGTTTCGCTTGGATCGTCCCAACGTCCGTGAACACGTGGCGTTCGGACGTGGCAACCACTCCTGCCCCGGCGCGCCCCTTGCCCGCGCAGAGGCGCGAATCTCGTTTAACCGGATCCTTGACCGGATGTCCGAAATCGCGATTTCCGAAGTCAGGCACGGACCGGCTGGCGCGCGCCGCTATACCTACGAACCGACCTGGCAGATGCGGGGCCTAACGGAGTTGCATCTTGAGTTCACTGCTGTGCGGTGACTGTCGCCTAAGTCCCGTTCGGGCTCAGCGTCATCGTGCCAGCCGCGTTGCGTTGCCGACCGGAATTGCCACCCGGGTGGTGGGCCGAGTCGCTTTTCTGGTAAGGCTCGAGTGGACGTGTGTGACGAATGAAATCAGCGTGATGGTCCGGCGCCTGGGCGCGGTGTCGGCATCAGCGCTCGATCTGGCGGCGGTTGCGCTCGCTGATCTCGGCGTAACGGGCGGCGAGATCAGCGGTGTCGGTCTGCTGGGCGCCGGCGATGGCCTGCTCGGCGGCCAGCGCGGGTCGGGTGACAGCGTCTGAGCCGGTGACGTAGATCTGCTTGAGCGCAGCCATGGTTGGTCCGGGCACCTCGGCGATCTGCGCCGCCAATGCAAGGGCCCGGTCCAGCAGGCCGTCGTGGGGGACGACCTCGGTCACCAGCCCGATCCGCTCGGCTCGGGCAGCGTCGACAACTTCGCCGGTCATCGACAGCCGTCGCGCCGTCGCCGCGCCGACCAGCTGAGGTAGGCGGGCGGTCATTCCGCCGCCGGGGAGGATGCCGACGCGGACGTGGGTATCGGCGAATACCGCACGCTCGGATGCCACCAAAAAATCGCAGCCCAGCGCCATTTCGAGTCCTCCGGTGAACACCGGGCCATTGATCGCCCCGATCACCGGGGTGGCCATTTCGGCCACTCGCGTGATGCAGTTGTGCGTGCGGTAGCGCTCGAAGTACGACATGCCTTCGTGCTGCGCCTCCTTCAAGTCCACCCCCGCGCAAAAGGCTGGGTCGACGCCGGTGAGCACCACTGCTTGCACGGCCGGGTCGGCGTCAGCGTCGCACAAAGCCGCGTAGAGCGCTTCAATTAGCCCGATATTCAATGCATTTCGGGCCTCGGGACGGTTCATCGTCAGCACGCGAACCGCGCCGTCATCCTCGACGAGAACCCACTGCCGAGCGGTCATCGTTATCCCACGAGCTGGGCTGCCCGGTCGACCAGGTCCAGCAGGGGCTGCGGGAAGATGCCCAACAGCACGGTCACCGCCGCGCAGACCGCGATCGCCGCCTTGGTCCACGCGCCGGGAATCACGACGTGCGGGGCTTCGGCGGGTGGATCGGTGAAGAACATCAGCACGATCACCCGCACATAGAAGTATGCCGCGACACCGCTGGCGACCACACCGATGATCACCAACGGGACCGCGCCGCCTTGGGCGGCGGCCTTGAACACCGCGAACTTGCTGACGAACCCGCTCGTCAGGGGAATACCGGCGAACGCCAACAGGAACATCGAAAACAGCAGGCCCGCAATGGGGGACCGGCGTCCCAGGCCGCCCCAGCGGGTCATGTCGGCGTCTTCGTCACCGTCGTCGTTGCGGACCAGTCCCACGACGGCAAAGGCGCCCACCGTGCTGAAGCTGTAGGCGACCAAGTAGAAGAGCGTGCTGGAGACACCGGCCGGGATATCGGCGATCACACCGGTGAGGATGAAGCCAACATGGGCCACCGACGAATACGCGAGCAGTCGTTTGACGTCGTTTTGGTTCACCGCGGTGATAGTGCCGACCGCCATGGTCAGGATCGCGATGCCCCACAGCACTGGCCGCCACTGGTCATGAAGCGGCGGCAGCGCAACGTACACGACCCGCAGCAGGGCACCGAATGCAGCGACTTTGGTTGCTGCGGCCATGAAGCCGGTGATCGGTGTCGGCGCGCCTTGGTAGACGTCGGGAATCCAGGAGTGGAAGGGGACCGCGCCGACCTTGAACAGCAGGCCGACTGCCAGCAGCGCGACGCCGATCAACGCGATGGAGTCGTCGCGGTGCGAAGTGAGCCCGTCGCGGATTCCTGCCAGGGTCAGTGTGCCGGTCGCGCCGTAGAGCAGAGCCACGCCGTAGAGGAAAAACGCTGACGAAAAGGCGCCCAGCAGAAAATACTTTACCGCTGCTTCCTGGGACAGCAGGCGTCGGCGTCTGGCCAACCCGCACAGCAGGTACAGCGGCAGCGACAGTACCTCCAGCGCGACGAACATCGTCAAAAGGTCGTTGGCGGCAGGGAACACGAGCATGCCGCCGACGGCGAGCATGGTAAGCGGGAAGACCTCGGTCTGGGTGTACCCGGCCCGGATCGCTTGGCGCTCAGCCACGCTGTCGGGAACCGCAGATGCTTGCGGAGCGAAGAAATCCAGTCCCGCAAGGCGCGCGACGGCGGCAGCTCCCGGACCGATCGCGGTGCCGGTTGCGGCACTGCGCTCGGCGATGAAAAGGATGGCAAGCGCGCCCACCAGCAGCACGATGCCCTGCAAAACCAGGGCTGGACGGTCGACAGCCACCGCTCGCAGCACCGCGGTCTGACCAGAAGCCGAAATTGCCTTGCTCACCAGCACGTCCGCGACGAATGCGGCAACCAAACTTCCCAGCGTCAGGAGCACCTGGGTCGCGTAGCGGAGGCGTCGCGGCAGGAACGCCTCGACCAGCACACCGGCCACCGCGCCGCCGAAGACGATGAGCGCCGGGGACAGCAGCGAGTACTCGACATTTGGCGTGGGCATGCTCATCGGCGCGGTCCTTCAGCCGTTTTGTGGTCACCCACCGCGCTGACCGGAACCTTCGGCGCAGGATCATGCTGGCCGATGGTGGTCATGGTGTGACCGACCGCGGGATTGATGATGTCCAGCACCGGTTTCGGATAGAGCCCCAGAACAAGCAGCAACGCGATCAGCGGGGCGACCACGACGATTTCACGTGGCGCCAGATCACGGATCCGCTCGTTGCCCCGTGCCACGGGTCCGTTCATCACCCTTTGGTAGAGCCATAACATGTACACCGCAGAAAGCACCAGGGCGGTTGCGCCGAATGCTGCCGCCAGCCAGTAGCGGTTGAAAGTACCCAGCAGCACCAAAAATTCGCTGATGAACGGTGCCAGACCTGGCAGCGATAGGGTCGCCAAAGCCGCGACCAAGAACGTGCCGGCCAGCACCGGCGCCACCTTCTGCACACCGCCATAGTCGGCGATCGAGCGGGTGCCGCCGCGGGCGATCAGGAATCCCGCGAGCAAAAACACTGCGGCGGTCGATAGTCCGTGGTTGACCATGTAGAGAGTCGACCCGCTTTGCCCCTGGGTGGTCATCACGAAAATGCCCAAGATGATGAACCCAAAGTGCGAAATGGACGTGTAAGCGATCAGCCGCATCATATCGGTCTGGCCGATCGCCACGATCGCGCCATAGACCACGCCGATCACCGATAATACGACGATGAGCGGGCGGAAATAGGTTGACGCGTCGGGAAACAACTGCAGGCAGTAGCGCAGCATTCCGAAGGTGCCGACCTTGTCCATCACCGCCATCATCAACACCGCGGTGGCCGGTGGCGCTTCGACCGCGGCGTCGGGCAGCCAGCGGTGAAACGGCCACAGCGGTGCCTTGATGGCGAACGCGAACATGAATCCCAAGAACAGCGCCTTGAGCACCGTGGGGTTCACACTCAGCCGGCCCGACGACACAGCAGCGACGATCGTGCGAAAGTCGAACGTGCCGCCGATGTGCTGAGCGGTCACCACATACACTCCGATCACCGCGGCCAGCATGATCAGACCGCCGAACAGGTTGTACAGCAAGAACTTTACTGCGGCCCGCGATCTGCCGGCGCCCTGACCGAATCCACCGATGAGGAAATACATCGGGATCAACATCGCCTCGAAGAACACGTAGAACAGCAGAACGTCCAACGAGATCAACGAGATCAGCACCATTGACTCGACGGTCAGTGTCAACGCCACGTAAGCGTGCACAGCGCGACTGCGTTCGCCGCTTCGTGCCGACCGCCAGTGCGGCGGAGCTGGGCGCAGCGGGTCGTGACCATCGACGTCGTTCCATCCAGCCAGCATTAGCAGCGGCACCAGCACCGCAGTGAGCAGCACCAGTACCACCGCGATGCCGTCGACGCCGAGCGTGTAGCCCGCGCCGAAAGCCGGTATCCAGGGGTGCTTTTCGACGAACTGGTAGGGTGCACCGCCAGTGTCGAATTCGGTCGTGATCACGACCGCTATCGCCAGCACTGCCAACGCGAGGAAGAGGCCAAGCCATTTCGCCACTCGCTGCCACCCTGGCGGCGCCACGATCACCAGCCCGGCGCCCACCAGCGGCAGCAGCCACAGCAGACTCAGCCACGGGAAGGAGGTCACCGTCACCACAGCCGCACCGCCAGGATCGCAGCGGCAACCAGTGCCGCACCCGCGAATATCGACAATGCATAGCTGCGCGCGAAGCCGGTTTGCAAGCCGCGCAGCCGATCCGAGGTTCGACTCACCAGTGCCGCCAGCCCGAGGACCGAGCCGTCCACTCCTCTGTTGTCGACCTCGACCAATGCATTGGTCAGCTGCCCGCCTGGGCGCATGAACACCTCCTCGTTGAAGGCGTCGCCGTAGAGGTCGTGGCGCGCGGCCACGGTCAGTGCCGACACCTTGTCGGGTGCCGTTGCGGGCACCGGGCGTGTGCCGTACATCCGATAGGCCACCGCGATGCCGACCAAGACGACGATGAACGTCACGACACTGGTCAGCCACACGGGGGCGGGGCGGCCGGCTTCGTGCACTCCGACGACCGGCTCGAGCCAATTCCGGAGGCCGCCACCCATCACCAACAGACCGCCGGAGAACACCGACCCCACCGCGAGCAGGATCATTGGCCACGTCATCACCGCGGGTGCCTCATGCGGGTGCGCCTCTGGCTCCCAACGCTTTTCGCCGAAGAATGTCATCAGCATGACTCGTGTCATGTAGAACGCGGTAATCCCGGCGCCCAGCATCGCCGCCCCGCCCAGTGCCGGTCCTCGGATGCCGCCGGCGCCCAGGGCCGACTCGATAATGGCGTCCTTGGAGAAGAAACCCGCCAGCGGCGGCACCCCGATGATTGCCAGATACGCCAGCCCGAACGTGGTAAAGGTGACCGGCAACACGGTGCGCAGCGCCCCGTAGCGGCGCATGTCCTGTTCGTCGTTCATGGCGTGGATCACCGCACCGGAGCCGAGAAACAAGCCGGCCTTGAAAAAACCGTGGGTGAGCAGATGCAGGATCGCGAACGCGTAACCGGCCGGGCCCAATCCGGCGGCCAGCACCATGTAGCCGATCTGGCTGATCGTCGACGCCGCGAGCGCGCGTTTGATGTCGTCCTTGGCGCAACCGACGATGGCCCCGAATAGCAAGGTCACCGCCCCGACGACTACCACGGCCAGTCGGGCGTCGGGGGACAGGTTGTACAGCGGATTGGACCGAACGATCAGGTACACACCGGCGGTCACCATGGTGGCGGCGTGGATCAGCGCGGAGACGGGGGTGGGGCCCTCCATCGCGTCGAACAACCAGGCCTGCAGCGGAACCTGCGCCGACTTGGCGCAAGCGCCCAGCAGCATCAGGAGCCCGATCGCGGTCAGCGCTCCTCGTCCCGCGGCCGGCGCAGCGGCGAATACCCCGGCGAAGGAGAGGGTTCCGAACTGCGCGAACATCAGGAACATGGCCAGCGAGAGCCCGATATCGCCGACGCGGTTCATCACGAACGCCTTCTTGGCCGCGGTGGCCGCCGACGGCCGCTGATACCAGAAACCGATCAGCAGATACGACGCCAAGCCCACGCCCTCCCAGCCGACGTAGAGCCCGAGGTAGTTGTCGGCGACCACCAGCAGCAGCATGGCAGCCAAAAACAGGTTCAGGTAGGCGAAAAACCTTCTCCGGTCGGGGTCTTCAGCCATGTAGCCGATCGAGTAGATGTGGATCAACGATCCCACCCCGGTAATCAGCAGCACAAAGCAGATCGACAGCTGGTCGATCTGCAGCCCGAAGTCGACGTGCAGCCCGCCGACCGGTACCCAACTGAACAAGTTCGGGTGAATGGCACGGTCGTCACCGGGACGGCCGAGCATGTCGGCCAGCAGCGTCATCCCCACCGCGAACGACGCCACCGCGGCGGCGCAGCCCACCAGATGGCCGAACCGGTCGGTCGACCGGCCGCCCAGGAGCAGCAGCGCGGCACCCGCGGCCGGCAGTGCCACGAGCAGCCAGGTGAGATGTGTCATCGCGTGGCCCTAACCCTTGAGCAGATTCGCGTCGTCGACCGAAGCGGACTTGCGGGTGCGAAAAATCGTCATGATGATCGCCAGACCGACGACGACTTCGCAGGCGGCCACCACCATCGTGAAAAACGCGATCATCTGGCCGTCGAGGTGCCCGTGCATCCGGGCGAACGTAACGAATGCAAGGTTGACGGCGTTGAGCATGAGCTCAACACACATGAACATCACAATCGCATTGCGCCGCAAAAGCACTCCTGCCGCGCCGATCGTGAAGAGCAGCGCCGACAGATAGAGGTAATTCAGCGGGTTCATGACGCACCGTTCTCGTCAGAACCGTCACCGACCGTGCGCTGCTGCAGCACTTGCGGCACAGACAGTTTGGAGGGCGACCCGTCGGGCAGCCGCGCCGCGACGTCCACCGCGTTGTGACGGGCATACACGCCCGGCCCGGGCAAAGGGGTGGGGTACCGGCCGGAGCGGAAACGCTCGATCGCCAACTCGCGCTGGGTCTTGCGCCGCTCGAATCGCTCCTTGTGCGTCAGCACCATGGCGCCGACCGCCGCGGTGATGAGCAGCGCGCTGGTCAACTCGAACGCCCACAGGTAGCGGGTGAAGATGAGCGCCGCCAGGCCGTTGACGTTGCCGGCGGCGTTGGCTTTGGTCAGCCCGGCGAACGTGGTGGTTGTCGCGGCGCCGATACCGGCGATCAGCAGAATGCCGAATCCGACGCCGGCGATGGCTGCGGCAACTCGCTGACCGCGCAGCGTTTCCACGAGCGACTCCGCGGTGTCCACGCCGATCAGCATCAGCACGAACAAGAACAGCATCATCACCGCACCGGTGTAGACGACGACCTGCACTACACCCAAGAACAGCGCATCTTGGACCATGTAGAACACTGCCAGGATGATCATGGTCATCGCCAAAAACATCGCGGAATACACCGCATTGGCCGCAAGCACCATGCCCACGGCGCCGACGAGCGCCAGCGCGCCCAACACCCAGAAGGTGATCGACTCGCCGGTGGAGGTGCGGGTGATCGCGTCGGTGGCCAGCTCACTGGCCAGCACCGCCGTCACCGCACACCGCCCGTCGGCTGGTGTTCAATGGTCTTGGTACGCAAGCCTTCTGCGGTCACGTTTCCCAGGTAATAGTCGATGTCGGTGGCGCCCGGTGCCCGTGGATGTGGCGGTGGTGTCATCCCGGGCTGCAACGGAGCCAGCAGCCGGTCCTTCTCGTAGATCAGGTCAGCGCGATTGTCATCGGCCATCTCGTAGTCATTCGTCATCGTCAATGCCCGGGTCGGGCACGCCTCCACGCACAGGCCGCACCCGATGCAGCGCAGGTAGTTGATCTGGTACACGCGCCCGTAGCGTTCGCCGGGCGAATACCGTTCTTCTTCAGTGTTGTCGGCGCCCTCGACGTAGATGGCGTCGGCCGGACAAGCCCAGGCGCACAGCTCGCAGCCGATGCACTTTTCCAGGCCGTCCGGATACCGGTTGAGTTGGTGGCGACCGTGAAACCGCGGGGCCACAGGACCGGGTTGTTCTGGATACTGCTCGGTGATCGGCCGTTTGAACATCGTGGTCAACGTGACACCGAATCCGGCTATGGCGTCCCAGAATCTAGCCATGTGAACCTTCCTTGGTCGCTGCCACCAGGCCTTCGCCAGGCAGCGGCGGGGTCGGGAATGCGGCCTGGCCTGCCGGCTCGTCGGGCGGCGCCGCGGCACCCACCCGGGCATGCCCGCGAATTTCCAGGCCGGACAACGGTCGTCGCAAAAGCAGCAGCAGGCCGATGCCGACGACCGCGCTGGAGATCACCAGCACCGCTGTCCAGTGCGGATAGCCGTTGTCGCGCAGGCTGCGGACCACAGCCGCGATCATTATCCAGATCAGCGACACCGGAATGAGGACCCTCCAGCCCAAAGCCATGAACTGGTCGTAGCGCAATCTGGGGAGGGTGGCCCGCAGCCAGAAGTAGAAGAACAAGCCAAACCACACCTTGGCGGTGAACCACAGCACTGGCCACCAGCCGCTATTGGCGCCGTCCCACATGTTCAGCGGCCACGGCGCATGCCAGCCGCCGAAGAACAGCGTCGCGGCCAATGCCGAAACGGTGGTCATGTTGACATACTCGGCGAGGAAGAACATCGCGAACTTCAGCGACGAGTACTCGGTGTGAAAGCCGGCGACGAGCTCGCCCTCGGCTTCGGGCAAATCGAATGGGGCGCGGTTGGTTTCGCCGACCATGGAAATGAGATAGACGATGAACGACGGCAGCAGCAAGAACACGTACCACACGCGGTCTTGGGCGGCCACGATCTGCGACGTCGACATGGTTCCGGCATAGAGGAACACTGTCGCGAAGGCCAGTCCCATTGCGACTTCATAAGAGATCACCTGAGCGGTGGAACGCACACCGCCCAGCAGCGGGTAGGTCGACCCCGAGGACCAACCGGCCAGCACGATGCCGTATACCCCGATCGCCGAGAGTGCCAGGATGAACAGCACCGCCACCGGCAGATCGGTGACTTGCAGCGGCGTGCGATGACCGAAAACCGACACCTCGGGCCCGAACGGGATGAATGCGAACGCAGTCAGCGCCGGGATCGTCGAAATGATGGGCGCCAGCACATAAACCGGCCGGTCCACACCGACCGGGGTAATGCCCTCCTTGAGGGCGAGCTTGATCCCGTCGGCCAGGCTCTGCAGGTAGCCCCACGGGCCGACCCGGTTAGGTCCGTATCGCATTTGCATGCGGCCCAGGAGTTTTCGCTCGAAGAGGATTGCCGCCAGCACGGTCAGCACCAAGAACACGAAAACGGCGATCGACTTGGCCAGGATCAACCACCAGGTGTCGTGCCCGAACACACTCATCTCGCTACCCCGATTCGCACTACGTTGCCAACCGTGACGCCCAATTGCCGATGCACCGCCGACCCTGGCGAATTCAGCGGCAGCCACACCACATGGTCGGGCATGTCGGTGACCGTCAGCGGCAACGTGATAGCGCCGCGTTCTGTGCTTACGGTTACCAGATCGCCGTCGGCTGCGCCGATTTCGGCCGCCGATTCCGCTGACAGCCGCGCCACCGGGGCCCGTGCGGTACCGGCCAGATGCGGCTCGCCGTCTTGCAGGCGCCCGCCGTCGAGCAACAGCCGCCAACCGGTCAATATGGCCTCACCCGGCCCGGGCCGAGGTGGCTCTGCGACGGAAACGTCGGGGTCGCTAGCGGATTCGCCGTCCCACGGGCCCAGCGTCATCAGCTCGTCGCGGGCCGCCTCGACGGTGGGCAGCCCCAAGTCGACACCCATTTCGTCGGCCAGTGTGTCGAGAACTCGCAGATCCGGGATCGCTCCGGTATCGCCAAGCGCGGCGGGGAAACCGCGGAAGCGGCCTTCCCAGTTGACGAATGTCCCGGCCTTCTCCACCGCCGGAGCGATCGGGAACACCACATCGGCGCGTTCGGTGACGGCGCTGTGCCGCAGCTCCAGGCTGACGACGAAACCAGCGGCATCGATCGCGGCCAGCGCGGCCTGCGGGTCGACGAGGTCGTCGGGTTCCACACCGCCGACCAGCAGTGCGCTCAACGTCCCCTCGGCAGCGGCGGCGAGTATCGCGTCGGTGTCGCGTCCCGGCGACGACGGCAGGTCCTCGACATTCCAGGCCGCAGAGACCTGCGACCGCGCGACGTCGTTGGCCACGGGTCGGCCACCTGGTAACAACCCGCCAAGCGCACCGGCTTCCAGCGCGCCGCGTTCCCCGGCGCGCCGCGGCACCCACGCCAGCTGCGCGCCGGTGGCATCGGCCAAACGCGCCGCAGCAGTCAGCCCGCCCGGCACGCCGGCCAGTCGCTCACCGACCATGATGACCGCGCCGGGCTTGCGCAACAGCTCGCCGACATCGCCGTCTGCGAGCTGCTCGAGGACCGACGCCTCGGCACCCGGCACGGTCTTGACCAACCGACCCCACATTTTCTGCAGCCCCCGGCTGGCGAACGGAGCGATGGCGTAGATCGGCACCCGGTGTTTGCGGGCCGCCTTGCGCAACCGCAAAAATACGATCGGCGACTCGTCCTCGGGTTCAAAGCCGACCAGCAACACCACCGGCGCCGATTCGAGATCCGAGTAGCTGACCGTGATCGGCCTTCCCGCGACCCGGGCCGACAAGAACTGGGACTCTTCAGCCGAGTGCAGCCGGGCACGAAAGTCAATGTCATTGGTGCCCAAAGCGATTCGCGCAAACTTTGCATAGGCGTAGGCGTCCTCCCACGTCATGCGCCCACCGACCAGCACACCGGCGCGGCCACGGGCCGCGCCCAGTCCCTGCGCAGCCGACCCCAGTGCATGCGACCACGACGCGGGCACCAGCGTCCCGCTGGCGTCTCGGACCAGTGGGGTGGTGATGCGGTCAGGTTGGGTGGCATAGGTGAACGCCCACCTGCCCTTGTCGCAGTTCCACTCCTCGTTGACTTCCGGGTCGTCACCGGCCAGGCGGCGCAGCACCTTGCCGCGGCGGTGGTCGCTGCGCTGGGCACAGCCCGACGCGCAGTGCTCACACACACTGGGGGTGGACACCAGGTCGAACGGGCGGGCCCGGAACCGGTAGGCGGTGCCCGTTAGTGCGCCCACCGGACAGATTTGCACGGTATTGCCCGAGAAATAGGAGTCAAAAGGCTCATTGGCGTAGATGCCGACCTGCTGCAGTGCGCCGCGCTCGAGCATCTCGATGAAATTGTCGCCGGCAATCTGGTCACTGAACCGGGTGCAGCGGGCGCACAGAATGCAGCGCTCCCGGTCCAGCAGCACCTGCGACGAGATATTGATCGGCTTGGCGAATGTGCGCTTGACGTCGGTGAAGCGAGAATCGGGACGGCCGTTCGACATCGCCTGGTTCTGCAGCGGACATTCGCCGCCCTTGTCGCACATCGGGCAGTCCAGCGGATGGTTGATCAGCAGCAGTTCCATCACGCCGTGCTGGGCTTTGTCCGCGGCTTCCGAGGTCAGCTGGGTACGCACCACCATGTCGTCGGTGGCGACGGTCGTGCACGACGCCATCGGCTTGCGCTGGCCCTCGACCTCGACCAGGCACTGCCGGCACGCGCCGACCGGGTCCAACAGCGGATGGTCGCAAAACCGCGGGATCTGAATGCCGATCAGCTCGGCGGCCCGGATCACCAATGTTCCCCTCGGAACGCTGATCTCGACACCGTCGATCGTGAGTGTCACCATCTCAGCCTGGGCGACTTGCTTTGCGGCGTCGGCGTGCAGCGTCACGCGTCCTCTCCGTTCGGTGTCAGCATCGACAGTCGCGGGTCGAAGGGGCAGCCACCGCCCTCGATGTGAGCGACGTATTCGTCGCGGAAGTATTTCAGCGACGACGTCACCGGCATGGCCGCGCCGTCACCCAACGCGCAGAACGACTTTCCGAACAGGATATCGGCAATGTCCTGCAGCTTTTCTAGGTCCTCGGTCGTGCCCTTCCCGGTTTCCAGCCGCTCGTAAATCTGGCCGAGCCAGAAGGTGCCTTCACGGCACGGCGTGCACTTGCCGCAGGATTCGTGCTTATAGAACTCTGTCCAGCGCCGCACTGCGCGCACCACGCAGGTGGTCTCGTCGAAGATCTCCAGCGCCTTCGTGCCCAGCATCGAGCCGGCCTCGCCTACGCCCTCGTAATCCAGCGGCAAGTCGAGATGCTCGTCGGTGAGCAGCGGTGTCGACGAGCCGCCCGGTGTCCAGAACTTCAGCCGGTGCCCGGCCCGAATCCCGCCGGCATAGCCGAGCAGCTCCCGCAGCGTGATCCCCAGCGGCGCCTCGTATTGGCCCGGCCTCGCGACGTGCCCGGACAGCGAGTACAGCGTGAAGCCCGGCGATTTGTCGGTGCCCATCGACCGGAACCAGTCGACACCGTTGAGGATGATGGGCGGCACGCTGGCAATGGTTTCGACGTTGTTGATCACCGTCGGGCATCCGTAGAGCCCGGATACCGCCGGAAACGGCGGGCGCAGCCGCGGCTGGCCGCGCCGGCCCTCCAGTGAATCCAGCAGTGCGGTCTCTTCGCCGCAGATGTAGGCGCC
Source organism: Mycobacterium heckeshornense (assembly GCF_016592155.1). Classification (NCBI taxonomy): domain Bacteria; kingdom Bacillati; phylum Actinomycetota; class Actinomycetes; order Mycobacteriales; family Mycobacteriaceae; genus Mycobacterium; species Mycobacterium heckeshornense. The sequence goes on along the minus strand of NZ_AP024237.1, from coordinate 3,692,620 downwards.
GGCACCGGCGTGGACCACCATCTCCAAGTCGTAGCCGGAACCGGCGATGTCGCGGCCCAAAAACCCTGCGGCGTAAGCCTCGGCCACGGCGTTATGCAGTCGGCGCAGCACCGGCAACACTTCACCGCGCACGTAGATGAACGCATGGCTGGCCCGAATCGCATAGGCGGCGATGATGCTGCCCTCGATCAGAACATGCGGAGTGGTGAACATCAGGGGGATGTCCTTGCATGTACCGGGCTCGGATTCGTCGGCGTTGACGACGAGGTAGTGCGGCTTGGCGGCGGGACCTTGGTCGCCCTGCGGGATGAACGACCACTTCGTCCCCGTCGAAAAGCCTGCGCCGCCGCGGCCCCGCAGCCCGGAGTCCTTGACGGTTTGCAGCACCGCGTCGGGTTCCATGTCGAGGGCTTTCTGCAGGGCCCGATAGCCGTCGTGGCGGCGGTAGGTTTCCAGCGTCCAAGACTGCGGGTCGTCCCAGTAGCGGGTGAGCACCGGCGTCAACGGCGTGGCTTGGCCGGAAAAAGACGCCATCAGCGGCCCTCCCCGGCGGGTGGCGGTGGGGCCTGCATGTCGTTTTCCTTCGCGACGCGCAGACCGGCCAAGGTGGCCTCGCCCACGCCGCCCTGGCCGTCGTCGGGACGCTGGTCGGGAAAACCCGCGAGGATACGTTCGGTTTGACGGAAGGGACACAGCGGGGCGCCGCGGGTGGGCCGCGGCGGGTTGCCGGCGCGCAGCGCATCGACGAGCCGGCGCGCCGACTCCGGGGTCTGGTTGTCGAAGAACTCCCAGTTGACCATCACTACCGGCGCGTAATCGCAGGCGGCGTTGCACTCGACGTGTTGCAAGGTGATCTTGCCGTCGGGGGTGGTCTGGTCGTTGCGGACGCCGAGGTGGTTTACCAGTGTCTCGAAGATGGCATCACCGCCCATGATCGCGCACAGCGTGTTGGTGCAGACGCCGACCAGATACTCGCCGGTGGGCCCGCGGCGAAACATCGAGTAGAAGCTGGCCACCGCCGCGACCTCGGCGCCGGTCAGCCCCAGTTGCTCGCCGCAGAACTCCAGACCCGCCGGGGTCAGGTACGAATCCTCGGACTGCACCAGGTGCAGCAGCGGCAAGATCGCCGAGCGCCGATTGGGGTAGCGGCCGATGATCTCTTTGGCGTCGACCTCCAGTCGAGCCTTCACGTCGGGCGGATACGACTGGGGAGCACCCTCGACGACGAACTGCCCGGGCTCTTCGGGTGGAGGGCCCAGGTGCAGAAACACGGGCTCGCGCTGCGGGCCGGTCACCGGTCGACCCCGCCCATCACCGGGTCGATGCTGGCAACCGCGGCGATCACGTCGGCGACCATGCCGCCCTCGCACATGGCGGCCACGGCCTGCAGGTTGGTGAACGACGGATCGCGGTAGTGCACCCGGTACGGACGAGTGCCCCCGTCGCTGACCATGTGCACGCCCAGCTCGCCGCGCGGCGACTCCACCGCGACATACACCTGGCCCGCCGGAACGCGGATGCCCTCGGTGACCAGCTTGAAGTGGTGGATCAGCGCTTCCATCGAGCTGCCCATGATTTTGGCGATGTGTTCCGGTGAGTTGCCCAACCCGTCGGGGCCCACTTTCAGATCGGCGGGCCAGGCGATCTTGCGGTCGGAGACCATGATCGGACCGGGCTTCAACTTGTCCAGGCACTGCTCGATGATCTTCAGCGACTCGTGCATCTCCTTGACGCGAATCATGTAGCGCCCGTAGGCGTCACAGCTGTTCTCGGTGATCACGTCGAATTCGTAGTTTTCGTACCCGCAATACGGGTCGGCACGCCGCAGGTCGTAGGGCAACCCCGTCGAACGCAGGATCGGGCCGGTGATGCCCAGCGCCATGCACCCGGTCAGGTCTAGGTAGCCGATGCCCTGGGTACGGGCCTTCCAGATGTAGTTCTCGTTGAGCAGGTCCTCGAGGTCGCGCAGCCGGCGCGGCATCAGGTCGAGGAACTTGCGGATCTCGGTGACCGCGTTGTCCGGCAGATCCTGGGCCAGGCCGCCGGGGCGGATGTAGCCGTGGTTCATCCGCAATCCGGTGATCAGCTCGAACAAGTTGAGCACCAGCTCGCGCTCCCGGAAGCCCAGGAACATCGCGGTCATCGCGCCCAGTTCCATGCCGCCGGTCGCCAATGCGACCAGGTGTGACGAGATCCGGTTGAGCTCCATCATCATCACCCGGATGACGTTGGCCCGCTCGGGAATCTGATCGGTGATGCCGAGCAGTTTCTCCACACCCAGGCAATAAGCGGTTTCGTTGAAAAACGGTGACAGATAGTCCATCCGGGTCACGAAGGTGACGCCCTGAGTCCAGTATCGGTATTCCAGGTTCTTTTCGATCCCGGTGTGCAGGTAGCCAATACCGCAGCGGGCCTCGGTGACTGTCTCACCCTCGATCTCCAGGATCAGCCGCAGCACGCCGTGGGTGGACGGGTGCTGGGGTCCCATGTTGACGACGATGCGGTCGCCGGGATCCGCGTCGCGGGCGGCCCGCACGACCTCTTCCCAATCTTGGCCACCGGCCATCAGCACGGTTTCGGTCGGTTCGCTCATCAGTTGTAGGCTCTCCGCTCGTCGGGCGGGGGAACTTGCGCGCCCTTGTATTCCACCGGGATGCCACCGAGCGGGTAATCCTTGCGCTGCGGATGACCATGCCAGTCGTCGGGCATCTCGATACGGGTCAACGACGGATGTCCATCGAAGATGATTCCGAAAAAGTCATAGGTTTCGCGTTCGTGCCAGTCGTTGGTCGGATAGATCGAAAACAGCGACGGGATGTGCGGGTCAGCATCCGGCGCGGATACTTCCAGCCGGATGCGACGGTTGTGGGTGATCGACTTGAGCGGGTAGACCGCATGCAGTTCGCGTCCGGTGTCGTGCGGGTAGTGCACGCCGTTGACGCCCAGGCACAGCTCGAAGCGCAGCCGCGAGTCGTCCCGCAGCTGCTGCGCGACTTGCGGCAATAGCTCGCGGCGCACGTGCAGGGTCAGCTCCCCGCGATACACCACGACTTTCTCGATCGCATCGGCGTAGTCGACGCCATTGCGCTTCAACGCGTCGGCCAGGGTATCGACCACCTCGTCGAAGTAGCCGCCGTAGGGCCGCGGGCTGCTGCCGGGCAATGTGACCGCGCGCACCAGCCGTCCATAGCCGGAAGTGTCGCCGGTGTCGTGGACGCCGAACATGCCGCGGCGGACGTCGATCACTTCCTCGTCGCCGCGGCGCACCGCCTCATGTGGGTCTTGTCCTGGTGAGCTCATCGCAACAGCCCGCGCATCTCGATGGTGGGCTTGGCCGCCAGCGCCGCCTCTTCGGCTTCGGCGATGGCACGCTCCCGGTCGATGCCCAGCGGCATTTGCTGAATCTTCTCGTGCAGCTTGAGGATTGCATACAGCAGCATCTCCGGCCGCGGTGGGCACCCGGGCAGGTAGATGTCCACCGGCACGACGTGATCCACCCCCTGCACGATCGCGTAGTTGTTGAACATTCCGCCCGACGAGGCGCACACGCCCATGGCCAGCACCCACTTCGGCTCGGCCATCTGGTCGTAAATCTGGCGCAGCACCGGCGCCATTTTCTGGCTGACGCGTCCGGCGACGATCATCAGATCTGCCTGACGCGGGGTTGCCGAGAACCTTTCCATTCCGAAGCGGGCGATGTCGAAGCGGGGCGAAGCCGTCGACATCATTTCGATCGCGCAGCACGCCAGCCCGAATGTCGCCGGCCACAAAGAACTCTTGCGAAAATAGCCGGCCAGCGCTTCGACGGTGGTTAACAGGAAACCGCTGGGCAGTTTCTCTTCCAGGCCCACGTCTTACCTCAATCCCACGTCAACCCGCCGCGGCGCCACACGTACGCGTAGGCCACCAACACGGTGAGCATGAACACCACCATCTCGACAAGTGCGAATGTCCCCAGCGCGTCGTAGCTGACCGCCCACGGGTACAGGAAGACAATCTCGATGTCGAACACGATGAACAACATCGCGGTGAGGTAGTACTTCACCGGGAACCGGTGCCCGCTGGTGGTGCGCGCCGGAGCGGATTCGGGAGGCTCGATGCCGCACTCGTAGGCCTCCAGCTTTGCCCGGTTGTAGCGAGACGGGCCGACCACCGAAGCCACGATCACCGAGAACACCGCGAAAGCAGTGGCGATCCCCCCGAGGACCAGGATGGGTGTGTAGACATTCATCCTGCGAAGCTGCTCCCTGGCTGTGGTCTTGCTTGACTGACTGTGAGGTCAACCACAGCCTAACGATCTTGTACCCGGGCCCGCTCAGGGGTCTGCATGTGAGCTCTCCCACAGCCCGGCAAGGCCGCACCGCAGCCTACCGGCCCTGCGGTGGCGTCGCCTGCAGTGCCATGAAAGCCCAACGCCGGCAGGCCAATCCGTTGCTGAGCCGAACTTCGATCAAGCCGCCGGAGCGCGCAACAGCCCGAGCACCGTCCGCTCCAGCACGATCGGATCGATCGGGTGCGAGACAACTGCCTCGGCGCGCGACCAGCTGGCCAGCCAGGCGTCGTCGGCGCGACCGATGAGCACCACTATTGGTGGACAGTGCGCGACCTCGTCCTTCAGCTGTTTGGCTATGCCCATGCCCCCGGCCGGTGTGGCCTCACCGTCGAGGATGGCCAGGTCGATCCCGCCCGCGTCGATGTGGCGAATCACCATTGGTGCGGTGGCAACCTCGACGTAGCTGAGCTCGGGCAGCTCCGGATGCAGGCGTTTGCCCAAGGCCAACTTCACCTGTTCGCGGGTGTGGGCGTTGTCGCTGTAAACGAGGATCCGCAGGGGCGCGGTCGAAGCGGGCACGCCGCAGATGCTACTGCTCGGCGACCGTGGCGGCCGCATGGCTCCCGTTTCGCCGAACCTGTCGTGACTGCGCGGGCCACCCGCAGTCCTGCTCGCCAGCTACAGGCTCGCGCGACGTCGTCACCGGGCGCGGACGAACACCGCGTCAGCCGAGACGGTCGCCGTCTTGCCGATCATGCCGAACCGGTTCCAGTCCAGCCCGAATTGTGCGCGGTCGACCTGGGTTTTCGCCGAGACGCGGACCGAGCCGTCACCGAGCTCGTCGATCGTGGCGGGCAGCGGCAGCTCCGCGGTGATGCCCTTGATGGTGAAGCTGGCGCGCAGGTCCGCGGCGTTGCCGGTGGTCGGCTGAAGGGCCGTGACGACGACGCTGATCTCCGGAAAGCGCTCGACGTCGAAGAAGTCGCCCGAGCGCAGGTGATCGTCTCGTTTTCCGATGCCAGTACGCAGTGATGCCACGCGGATGTCGACCCGGCCGAAAACGGCACCCTTGCCGGTGATCTGGCCGTCCCCGCTGACGTCGCTGAATCTGCCTTTGACGGTCATCAGGCCCCACACGTTCCTGATCTTGAAGGTGAACGCCGAGCGCTCAGGGACCAGATTCCAAACTCCGGCCGTGTCCGGATCATTCAGCAGCGTTTCCACAGTCGTCATCAGCACCTACCTGTTGTGCGCGGCCGCCGGCTCCTCCTCATCGCGCTCATCGCGCTGCGCGCTCTGCATCGTCGCCGAGCGGGGCCTGATTGCCCGGCTCCTCCTCATCGCGCTCATCGCGCTGCGCGCTCTGCATCGTCGCCGAGCGGGGCCTGATTGCCCGGCTCCTCCTCATCGCGCTGCGCGCTCTGCATCGTCGCCGAGCCTAACTCAGCAGGGGGGCGAGGTCGGCTGGGTCGAAATACTCATCGATGCGACTGATCAGCCCGTTTGCGCCCAGCTTGATCACAATGCACACCCGCATGGCGATCGAAGCGCCGGCGCGGCCCACGGCGTGCAAGATGTGCTGCTGGACGAACCCGTCGTCAAACAGCTGCCGGTCCAAGATTTGGTAGCGGCGCTCGGAGGTCGCATCGATGAACCAGTCGATCACGCGCAGTGCGCGCGCCTTGTCACGATCTCGGCTGGCACCGATCCGCCACACGGCGATGTCGTCGCTCCACAGACGCGCCACCGCGGATGTATCGCTGTTTTCGATGGCCGCGAACAGCTGATCGGCCACGTGGGCGATGGCGTCGGCCTCGAACATGGCAGTTCCTGCTGGTCTGTGAGCGGTGCTCGCCGAAGCATGCCCCGAGAGATCCGGGACAAAGCTGCGCAGCGATGACGGTACACGCATCGCGGCGCGGTTGGGGGGTTCATCGGGCGTGTAGGGAATATCTCGTATGTGAGATAGATTTTCTGTGGTGAAAACAGCAGGTCCAACGTCCGCAGTGCCGAAGGAGGTGAGAGCCATGCTGAGGTTTGAGCCACTCTTCCGTGACCTTGACCGACTTACGCAGCAACTATGGGGCAACACGATCGGAACCGCGACGCGTCCGGCGGTGATGCCGATGGACGTCTGGCGTGAAAGCGACCGGTACGTCGTAGAACTCGACTTGCCAGGCATCAAGCCAGAGTCGATCGACGTGACCGTCGACCAGGGCGCGCTGACGGTCCGGGCAGAGCGCCCCTACGCAGGCGACGAGGGCCACGACTGGGTGGCCGCGGAGCGCCCGCACGGGCTGTTCAGTCGGACCCTGTTCCTCGGTGACCAGCTCGACACCGACCACATCAGCGCTGACTACACCGATGGCGTGTTGCGGCTGAGCGTCCCGGTGGCTGAAGAGGCCAAGCCCCGCAAGATCGCTATCCAGTCCGGGGCCAAGCAGGCGATCAGCGCCTAGTCGGCGGCTGGCCCACGCCTGGGTGGGGCCGTCCGCGTGAGGCGGTGCGGACGGCCCATCTCCTGTGGGAGGTTGGGGAGGCGATCAGATAACAGCTCCGGCCAGCCGGGCCGTGGCCGATCCAGTGCTGTGCTGCCCGAAATGCGCGGCACGAGCACATCTGCCTGTTCGGCAGAGCTGGACGAGGCTGCGGCAATACCGTCCGGCTCAGTTGTTTGACCCTTCGAGCGGCCGGTCCAGGGGTGGGCCGGCCGTTTAACGTGTTGCGCTGCAGGCCGGGCGACGCGGTGGGTTCCCCTTGTGCCAGCGCCCGGTGCCGGGCGGCTGCCGAACGTCGCTCGCGCCGGCAGCCGCCGGCAGCCGCTGCGCGTCGATGATCTGCCGGTAGAGCCGCTCGTAGCCGAGCGCCATCCGTTCGGCGCTGAACCGCTCCTTGACGTGGCGGCGACACGCCTGGGGATCCAAGCTCGCCACCCGCTGGATTGCCGGGGCCAGCTCGGCGGGGTCGGCGCACACGAAGCCGGTCACGCCGTCGTTGACAATTTCTCTGACCGCGCCGCGGTCGAGCGCCACGACTGGAGTGCCACAAGCCATCGCCTCGATCATCACCATTCCGAACGGTTCTTCCCACTGGATGGGAAATAGCAGGCAACGCGCTTTGGCGAGCAGTTTGCGCTTAGCCGCCGCATCCGCTTGACCGAACATCAGGTCCGTGCCGGCGAGCTGCGGCTGAACGTATTGGCTGAAGTAGACCTTTTCGTCCGGCTCGGTGCACTTGCCGGCGAGGATCAGCGGGATGTCGGCCTCATGGGCGGCCTGCAACGCAAGATGCGGGGCCTTCTGCGGGTTGAATCGGCCCATAAACAACGCGTAGTCGTCCTTCTGGGCTTCAAAAGGCCAATCCTCGACGCGTAGCGCGTTGTGCACCCGGCCCACCCAATTCAGTTCCGGGGCCTGCGCTCGTTGCCGATCGCTGACGGCTACCAAGGCCAGGTCGTCGGCAAGGGCCCGATAGTAGGAGTTCAACTGCTCGTCTAGCGGGCCGTGCACCGTCAGGAGCGTGGATATGCCGTATTGGCGATAGGTCCGCGCATTTAACGGGCCAGCGAGTGTGTGCTCATGGACAATCTCCAACCCTTCAGTGCGTGCGAGTGACTCGATCGCGTCACGGACCCTGCCGGCGTGAGCGACCTCGGGCAGCGGCTGGCCAAGCAGCTGTGGAACGGTCTTGTCCCACACGGGTATAAACCTCGCGGCCGTGTTAGCCGCCGCTCCCAGCAGGGTGACGTCGTGTCCTCGTGCCAGCAACGCATCTAGGAGGTCGGCAATCACCGCTTCCACACCGCCGTAGGCGCGGGGCGGCACGTCGAAATATGGCGGTGCGACCACGGCGATCCGTAGCCGCCGCAGCGTTACCACAACCCTTCCCCTACTGCATCGCTTCGACCTGGTGCTGCCCGCGCGGCTGGTGGGCGCTCGCCGCTGATGCCGCCTCACCGGGCGACCGTTGCGCAGTCACATCCAGCAGGGCGCCGGTGGTGGCCAGGGGACGCACGTGGATCGCTTCCGGACCGCTTCGTGTCCTTCGGTACCGGTAGGCCACCCGCTGCCCGCTGGCCAACGTTTTAAACCCCGGCATGTCGATGCACCGGTAATCGACGAACACCGGTCGGGCGACGTGTTCGTCCTCGATGAAGCCGAAGCCCTTCTCGGAATTGAACCACTGGACGGTTCCCAGCGACCAGCTATCCACTTCAGCGCCCCTGTGTAATTTGCGGGTTTGTTTGCCGAGTGTGGCAACCGGATTGGGTGACCGCGTGCACCTACCGGGTCGAAAATCGGCGACCCGATTCGTGCTGGCATGTGAATGGCGCGGGCGAGGCATTGCGCGATGCTGTTGCCCGGACAACGACACCGCCGATTCCCCGCATTGCGTGGTCGGCCTCCGGGGAGGAGACAGCGTTCGTGGCAACCGGTGGACTGACCCCTCTCGCTGAGGCGGCTGAGCGACGCGAGTTGCCGCTCGGCTTCGTGGTCACGGCCAGCGGCCGGATTTCCGGGGCGGCCGAGCCCGCGCGTGCCACATCGCGCTACCCGTTTCGCACCACGGATCTGGTCCGCCTCGACGACGAGCTGACGTACGGCACCAGGGCGTGCAAGGCACGGCTCGCGGTCTATATCGGCGACCTCGGGGACGACAGTGCCGCGCGGGCCCGTGAGGTGTTGGCGAAGGTGCCCGCCCCGGACAAGGCGGTGTTGCTGGCGGTCGACCCCAACCGACATGCGATCGAAGTGGTCTACGGCGCCGGTGTCCGGGGTCGCGGCGCCCAGACGGCAGCGCCAGAGGCTGTCGCGGTCGCCGCGTCAGAGTTCAGGTCCCGTGGCGATTTGATCCGGGGCCTGATTCGGGCAGTGCGCGTGCTCGCCGCGGGCATTTCTCCGCAGTAGCGCACGACCGTTGTGGCGTTGTGGCAGCCGAACGTGGGCCACGCAGGTTAGATGTCGTCGAGAGTCGGCACGATTTCGAAAAGCTCTGACAAGTCGGCCTCGGCCAACGCGGCGGCGATGGGACCTTGATGGGCACCGACCAGACAAAACCCGATGTCGGACTCACCGGCTTGCACCGCAGCCGATGTCAGCGCTTCGATGCCATCGCCGTCGATTCGGCTGACCCCGGTCAGGTCGAGCGCCAGAAAACCCGGCGACCGCAGGAATTCGCTGGTGACGGCGCGTCGCACCGCCGCCGTGCTGTCAGCGACAAGCGCACCGTTGACCTGAACGACGCTCATGCCCGCCGGCGATCGTTGGACCTGTACCGTGAGCGAGCCGAGCTGTCCTCCAGATTCGTGACATCGATTCAATTCAAGCCTCCCGCGGCCGGGTCGCAGAAGTTCGACATCCCGGTGGGTGAAAGCCAAGTGTGCACGGCACCGAAGGGCCCGACGTCACCCTCACCGATCTAACCATAACGTGCGGAATCGACCTGGTGGGTCTAAACATTCAGTGAACTCGAGTACTGCCGCCGCCGGGACAACCGGTGACCGAGGCCGTCGCCTCGCTTCGGTTGGCCGGCTTCAGGAACCGCCAAGCCCGGGTGGCGGCGTGAAGGTTGAAGCGGGTGTCGACGTCGCGCAGGTCATAGCCGGTCAGCTCAGCGATGCGTGCCAGCCGGTAGCGCAACGTACTGCGGTGAATGTGCAAGGCGGCCGCCGTTTCGTCATAGTTGCCGCCGCACTCGAGATAATGGCTGAGCGTCGCGACGAAGTCGGAATTCTTCCTTTCGTCGTAATCGAGTAGCGCGCCTAGCCATTCGCGAACATAGTCTTCGACGGCGCCGCCGCTTTGAGCCGCGTCCACCAACCGGTAGAAGCCCAACTCGTCGTAAGCAGATGCGCCTTGCGGCGTCGCCGAGTGCAGCCGAATGTTAAGCGCCCGACGGGCTTTGGCAAGAGACTCCGGGAAATCAGCCGGGGTCTGGCACTGGGTACCGATTCCGATTACCGCGCCGGTGCTACCCAGGCGAGCGCTGATCGCCTCGTGAAGAGCCCGCGGATCCGGGCGCTCGTCGACCAGGAGCACCACCATGCCGTCGTGGCGGCCGTGCAGATAGCGCAGTTGCAGCGCGGTGGCTGCCCGGCACACCGCCGTCGACAGCACGGCCTGCGTGACGTGTGGGTAATGCACCAGCACCACGTAGTGGGGGCCATGCAGATCGTGTCCGAGCGCCTCAGCGCGCGCGTAGGCGCCCGCTACGTCGGTACCTGTCAGGAGGTCATCGAGCAATTCGCGGCGCAGGGCCAGCTCCATTTCGGCGAGGCTTCGCCGCCGGGACAGCTCCATGGCAAGAATGGTGCTGGCGTATTCGAGCGCCTCTACCTGTTCATTTTGCGCGCGCAGCTCCGGGTCGATAAGCGACACGACACCCAGGACTGCGGCGCGTGAACGCACCAGAATTGCCAGCCGTTCCTTGACCCGCATGGCGTTGTTGCGCACCGCCAGCGTTTTGAGCAGCCGTTCGCGGCTATTGCGGTCCGGTTTGGGGTACGGCTGCGGCTGGTCGGGGCCGGCCCAGGCCAGAAGGTTGCCGAAGCGGTCTTCGACAGACACCGGAAGGCCGGTCACTTGGTGCAAAGCTGTCGCGATGCCGGATTCACCGGCACCGGAGGCCAACACGCCGACAAACATTTCGTGCATGGTGGCGCGCTGGCGCAGCCGCCGCTGAGCGTCCTGCAGCCTTGCCTGTGTCTCGTCGAGCCTGCGCGCCAATCCGGCACCGCGCGCCCGGATCTGAGCGCAGGCCAACGCCGCGCCCGTCTTTTGCGCGAGCAGGGTCAGCAACAAGCAATGTGCGCGCATCGGCGGCTCGCCGGCGCTGACAACCAGGTAACCATGGACGCTGTCTTGGCCGCGCAGCGCATACGCTCGCGCCCATGGCGCCCCGGCTAGCGCCACCGGGCCCTCGGTATCACATGCGGGCAGCTGGCTTTCGAGGTCGGGCCGGCGCGGTTGACCTGGCGGGCCCATGAGCATCCCGTCGACACAGCGGTAGGCGGCTTCCACCCGGCACGGTGTCAGCCTGGCGACGGCTGAGTTTGCCTTCTGCAAAATCTCTTCGCCGTCGAGCTGGTCAAAGTTGATCGCGGCCAGCTCAGCCAGACCGTGAGACGCATCGATGATCTCAACGGTGTCCACTCGACTGTGAGCTTCGGTAGTCATGTCCTTTTGTTGGCTGGAAAGCGGGCGAGCGTTCGGTGACGCGGTGGGTAACCGGTCGGCGACGTCGCGCAATTTCCGAATGTCGCTGATGGTCTCACTGTGAACCGTGGCTGCCCGGCGCCAGTTGGTGGGCGAGTCACGTCGACGCTGTCGGCACGTATCCGGGTAGCCGCCGGAAGCCCTACCCCCGATGGCCCACCTGGATTCGGTCGAGCAGTGCTCGATCAATCGTCCGTTACCGCTTCGGCCGCCCGCCGCGGCCAGGTCCTTAACCAACTGTGCAGGGTGAAAAAAATTATAGGCATCCGTTACCCCGCGGCTTGTTCGCTTTGAGCGAAGTAGTTGCCCGGCCCTGGTGCTGCTCTCCTGCGCTCAGGACGGGCGACGGAGGGTTCCCCCGCAGTGGCACGCGGGTACGTGGCCGCAATGGTCGGCTTCGACTTGGGCACCGCCAAACTCGTCGAGCAGACCCGCCGGCCCGGCTGTCCGGCGCCCGCGGCGCCACCCCTCGGCGTATCGGGTGTGGCCGGGCCTGCCCGGATTGTGTGCGGCGTAACCAGGTACCGGCTGGCGGGCCCCGACGAAGTCGCCGCTGCGGTCGACGCCGTCAATGGCTCACCTAGATTGCGATAGCCGCGATCACGACTTCGCCGGCGTGGTCGAACAATCGACGCTCCAGTCAAGCCGATACCCGGGCTAGCCGGCGCAGTCGCGGCAAATCATCACCCCGTCGCGGTGACTGGCCAGGCGGCTGCGGTGCTGGACCAGAAAACAACTCGAGCAGGTAAATTCGTCGCGTTGCATGGGGATGACCCGCACCGACAACTCTTCATCGGACAGGTCGGCCCCGGGCAGTTCGAAGGATTCGGCGGCTTCTGATTCGTCGACATCAACCTCGAGAGACTGCGCTGGGGAGCGCCGCGCCGCGAGTTCCTGCAGCGAGTCCTCATCGTCGTCGACAATGTCGGACGGCCGCAGCGCGTCGTAGTCGATGGCCATTGACTCACCCCCGTTGCTATCGGTTGCAGCAAACGAGAAGTGTGCAATGCTGGGCCGCTCGTCGCGTGCGCCCACGGTGTCGAAAATGTGTGGCGGCGCTCGTCCTGTCAGCACGACGTCACTGAGCTCTTCTCACACTCTGCCAGGTAAACCTCGCTGTCGTGGATCGACGCCGAGTCAGCTAGTCGGTACGGATGGCCATGTATTGCAGTGCGACGTACCCGCAGGCGGCTTCGGCAACCTGAGGGCGGAAGGCTCAACCATGCACTGCTGGCCGCAGTCCAGTGTTCGCGACACCCGGTGCCGAGGCGACGGGACGGCACCCGGCGCGGTAGCCTGGTGGTTCACCCAGAGCACACCTGCCTATTGTGGAGATCGCCCCGGATGCGGGCACGGTGGAGGGATGACGTCCGCTTCTTCCGATTCGGCTACGGCCACCCGAACTTCGTCGCCGGGCCGTCTGCGCATTGAGCCATGCGTGCTGCTCAAGTATGGCGAGCTGGCGCTCAAGCGGCGCAATCAGCAGTTATTTGTGCGGCATCTCGTGCGTAACCTGCGGCATGCTCTGGTCCGTGGAAGCGAGACGGCTCCGAAGGTGCAATTACGGCGGCGCAGTGGAGTTTTGGCGGTGTCCGCACCCCCGTTGTCGCAGGACGAAATCGTTGCACGGGCGCGTGACGTCATCGGTCTCAGCGTCGTGCAGCCCGGGTGGCGGGTCGCGAAATCGGACACGGTAGCAGAGACCGCCGCCGTGCAGCTGCTGCGCGAGCACGACGACGGAAGGCGCACGCCGACTTTTGCAGTGCGCTGCAGGAGGCGCGACAGACGGTTTGGGTTGACCTCGGAGCAACTTGCGGCGCGCATCGGAGCGCGGGTGTGCGGTGAGCTGGGATGGCGGGTCGACTTGAAGCATCCCGACGTGGAGCTCTGGGTAGAAGTTGACTGGCGTGAAATCTTCCTCGGCGTGGAGCGATATCGCGGCCAAGGCGGCTTGCCGGTGGGATCCGGCGGCCATGCATTGGTTCTGCTTTCCGGCGGATTCGACTCGCCGGTCGCAGCTTACCGGGCGATGCGGCGAGGATTGCGTTGCGATTTCCTGCACTGTACCGGCGCACCGTTCACGGACCCCAGCTCGACGTACAAGGCGTACGCGCTGGCACGTCAGCTGAGCCGTTTCCAGGCCGGTTCACGGCTATACGTGGCCGCGGTGGGAAGCGCCCAGCGCACGCTGGCCACCAGCGGTGCCGGTGAGGCGCAAATCGTAGCTCAGCGTCGACTCTATCTGCGCGTGGCCGACGCGCTCGCTCGCCGAGTCGGCGCGCAGGCCCTGGTCACCGGTGACAGCCTGGGGCAGGTGTCCAGCCAGACCCTGGCCAATCTCGCGGTCGTCGAGGAAGCCGCCAGCTTGCCGGTGCTGCGGCCGCTGCTTGCCTTCGACAAGCTGGAAATCATCGATCAAGCGCGGCAGATCGGCACTGCCGAGATCTCCGTCCTGCCGGACCAGGACTGCTGTCAGCTGTTCCAGCCCCCCAGGGTGGCCACGCACACGACGGTCGGGCGACTCGCTGATGTTGAAGCCCGTGCCGGGATGGATAGCCTCGTCGATAATGTGCTGAGCCATATCCGGGAGTTCGATCTCGATTCGTGCGGGGCGATGGCTGAGGCGGCGCCGCAGAAAGCGACAACCATGAAGGACCAGCACACGCAGCAGTGACCGATATCGACAGCAAGCAGCGTGGCCGCGACCAGATCAGCGCACTGGTCGCCGCCCACGGCGCGTTCACCCAGGCCGCCGTTCAGGCGTCGCAATTGATGGCCGCCAAGGGACGGAATAAATTCGCCGCACACCTCGACCGTCACCGGGCCGAACTTAACGTTGCCATTGGCGAGTTTGGTTTGTGGGCAGAGAGTTTCGGCGATTGGGCGCGTGTCGACGTTGGCCATGCAATACATCCGCCATTGCCAAGCCAACCGCCTGCCCCGGTGATTGAGGGCCGCATCGGAGCCGATTTGTTGATGTCGCGCGAGAATCTGAAGACACGGCGCGCCGAGCTGTTGGCTGAGCTCGGCAAAGCTCGGTTTGTTCTCGGTACCGCCGGATTGCCGGCGGAAGAAATCTGCGCGTATCGACGCATGGTGCGGCTATGGGCCGGTGAGGCAATCGATCTGGTGACCGGCGTCCACCGGCTGACACTGGCTGACCAGTACATCCGTCGCCTTGGCCGGTTGCGTGGCGTGCCGCACGCCTCACCGGCGGCGCGTGAGACCGGGGCAGTCCTGGTGCGGCAGTGGATGGAAGATCTCGAGGCGGCGGATCGCGAAGGCGAGCTTGCTCTGGCCGAAACGTGTGGCTATGGCGACTTCGTCGAGTGTTACCGCGCTAACACGTTGCGCCGTAATTGATCTCAAGATCTGGGATAGCAGCTAACCGTTGTCGCCGGGCTCGTCATATCCAGGATGGGCTACGGCTAACCTGACTTGGGCCACTTTTGGAGGATCGGGGTGGTTGCGAGTCGCTGAGCTGGGGTTTTCGGTCGCGGCGGGTCGGAAGGTCTGCACTAATTGAAGTTCTTTAGTGTGCGCTGGTGGCGTATGTGCGCACGGTGAAGACGGCCTCGGGAGCAACCGCGGTGCAGATCGTGTGGTCTTCGCGGCGGGGATCGCGCCAGATTGAGCACCTCGGCTCGGCGCACAGTGAGGCCCAGCTGGAGGCGCTCAAGGCGGCTGCGGCTCAGCGCGTGGCTGCCGGTCAGCAGAGCCTGGACTTGGGACTCGAGCAGGCCGCTGCCGGCGGTGGCCGGCCGCTGGAGATCGTGGGCTCCTGTTCTGAGCACCTGTGGGAGGCGTTGTGTCATGCCTATCGGGTGCTGGGCTTTGATGCCGCCACCGATGGAGATGAGGTGTTTCGGGACCTGGTGGGCGCCCGAATCATCGAACCGACCAGCAAGGTCGATGCGCTGCGGGTGCTTTCGGAGACCGGGGTGGATTCGCCGGCCTATCGGACGGTGAAGCGGCGGCTGCCGATTTTCGCCAAACCCGAATTCCGGCAGGCACTTTCGGCTGCATGTGCAGCGCACGCTGCGTTGGGTCCGGCCAGCCTGGTGCTTTACGACGTGAGCACCCTGCACTTTGAAACCGATGCCGTTGATGGGTTTCGCGAGCCCGGGTTTTCCAAGGAACGTCGACTCGATCCACAGATCACCCTGGGTTTGTTGACCGATGCGACTGGGTTCCCGCTGACAGTGGCTGCCTTCGAGGGCAACAAGGCCGAGACCGCGACCATGTTGCCGGTGATCAACGCGTTCAAGACCGCCCACCGCTTGAGCGAGGTCACCGTGGTCGCTGATGCCGGGATGATCTCTGAAGCCAACCAGGTCGCCCTGCAGGCCGCGGGGTTGTCGTTCATTCTGGGAACCCGGATCTCATTGCTGCCCAACGTGATCGCCGAATGGCGCGCTAAGCACCCGGACGAGGTCATCCCGGACGGGTTGGTGTTAACCCAGCCGTGGCCGGCCACCTCAGCGGAGAAAGCCCGCGGTATCCCGGATCGGGTCATCTACTACCAGTACCGACATGACCGGGCCCGGCGCACCCTGCGCGGCATCGACGAGCAGATCGCCAAGGCCCAGCGCGCCGTGGATGGGCATGCCCCGGTCAAGCGCAACCGCTACATCCAACTCAGCGGTGCGACCAAATCGGTCAACCGCGCCTTGGAGGCCAAGACCCGTGCGCTGGCCGGCTGGAAGGGCTACACCACCAACTTGGTCGAACAACCCGCGCAGTTCGTCATCGACGCCTACCACCAGCTGTGGCGCATCGAGAAGGCCTTCCGAATGTCCAAGCATGACCTTCAAGCTCGCCCGATCTACCACCGCACTCGCGACTCGATCGAGGCGCACCTCAGCGTCGTGTTCGCCGCCATGGCTGTATCGCACTGGATCGAACGCCAAACCGGCTGGAGCATCAAGAAATTCGTCCGCACCGCACGCCGCTACCGCACCGTGCAGATTCGCGCCGGACGACAAATCCTCACCGCCGCCGACGCCCTACCCGACGACCTCGCCGAAGCACTCGCCAAGATCCGCACCGACGGTGCGCACTAATTTGGCCCAAGTCGGGTTGCGCCGTAATTGATCTCAAGATCTGGGATAGCAGCTAACCGTTGTCGCCGGGCTCGTCATATCCAGGATGGGCTACGGCTAACCGATGCCTGACCAGGGTGCGCAGACACGACGTCACATCCGCGGCCTGCTGGTCAAGATCACCGGCGCGAATCGCGGCGGCCAGCTCGGTTTCCTCGTCGAAGCCCAGCCGAGCTAGCGCCGCGCGGGCTTGCCCGTCGTCGGCAGCGAGTAGTTCACGTTCGACCATGCGCAGCGCGTTCGCCGCGACCCTGGCATGGAAGTTGACCTGCCCGCTGGTCGCTTGGCGGACATCGGTTTCCAAAAACTCGGCCACTGCGACGACCAGCTCGGCAGCGGTGGGACGGCCATGAAGAGCGGTGCGGTGCCGGTCGGCTTGTCCGCATCCGCTTGTCGCCGTGTCACGGCCGGTACCGGCCGGGTCCAGCAACCCGAGTAGGTCCCACTCGGTCTCGCAGACCCGCCGGCCGATCGTTGCCAACTCCACCGAGCGGACCTGTCCGCTGAGGTGCCGATGCGCCTGGTATCGGCAAATGATGCCCCAGCGCAGTGTGGCCAATACCAGCCACCAGGCGAATCGCTTGCGGTCGACAGTAGTGCCGCTGGCTTCCTCATAGGCCGACAGAAAGCTCTCGATGCTGCCCAGGCCGCCGGCGCCACGGCTAGTCGGTGCGCCGAACCGCCAGGCACGGATGCAAAACCAAGCCAGATCCTCGTACACCTCGCCGAGGTGTACCAGCTCCCAATCCAGAACGGCCGCAAGCTCGCAGCCGTCGACGATGAGGTTTCCCATCCGGAAGTCACCATGCACCAGACGAGCAGGCGACGGCGGCGGGCGGCGCGCGCCCAGCCAGCGAAACGCCCACTCGAAGGTTGCGGTGGTATCGCCCATCGCGTCGAGCCGCGCCCGCCACTCAGTCAGCTGGTCTCGATGGTCGAGCTGCACACCACCCGTGTCGGCGCGGTGGATGGCGGCCAGTGCGTGGGCGCATTGCCGCAGCAGCCGGGCCCGGACCGGGGCCCCTCCGGCCCGCTCCAGCTCCCGATCGATGCGTCGCACAATCGTCTCGCCCTTGATCTCGTCGCAGATGAGAAATGGATTGCCAAGCGGCGCAGAAGAATCCGTAGCAGCCAAAATATGTGGGACAGGAGCGCCGGCCGCCGCGGCGGCGGCCTGCGCCCGGGCTTCGCGTTCCATACCGGCGTGCATGTCATCGGGCGCTCCGGTGCGCAGGATCAGCGACCGGCGGCCATCAGGTGTCACGGCGTCAAATGCCCAGGTGCTTCGACTGGCGCCGCCGGTCAGCACGCGCAGATTCTCGATCACCACGTCGGCGCCCAGCATCGGCCGCAAGACCGCAAGCAGGTCTGCCAGCAACCGCTCGGTGTTCACCTACGCCCCTTGTCGAATTGGAACAGCCGCTGGGCAACCCGGCGGATCTGGATTTCCTCGGAGCCCTCGGTGATCCGGTAGCGGCGATGGTGACGGTAGATGTGCTCGAACGGCTCGTGGCGACTGTAGCCGAGGCCGCCGAAGACCTGCATGGCCCGATCCGCAGCATCGCAGGCCAGCCGGTTGGCGCGGTAGTTGGCCATCGACACCTTGTCAGACACCTCCAAGTGGTGGTTGCGATCTAAGTGCCAAGCGGCGTAGTACACGAGCAGCCGCACCATCTGGGCTTCGGTCTGCAGTTCGGCCAGCGGCCACTGCACGGCCTGGTTGAGCGACAGCGGCTTGCCGAAAACTGTTCGCATGCCGGCGTACTCGGCGGCACGGTCGATGCAGTATTGCGCCGCGCCGAGGCTGCTGGCCGCTTGCCGAATCCGGTTTTCGTGCAAGAACGTCTGGGCAACCTCCAATCCGCGGTCGACTTCGCCAAACACCGCGTCGGCGGGCACGCGCACGTCAGTGAGCTCGACTTCACCATGGTCAGTGGGCATGTTGAAAGTCCACCAGTAGAACGGCACCGTGAAGCCCGGCGCATCGGTCGGCACCAGGAAAGCCGTGATGCCCGTGGCCTGTCCCGGCTCACCAGACGTCCGAGCGAAGATCAGGTCGTGCGTGGCGCGGTGGACGCCGGTGTTCCACCGCTTGGCGCCGTTGATCACCCAGTCGTCGCCGTCGCGCTCGGCGCGGGTTTGCAGCCAGGTCGCGTCCGATCCATGTTGCGGCTCAGTGAGACCGAACGCCATCGAGCGTTCCCCTGTGATTAGCGCCTCGGACCATTCACGGCGTTGCGCCTCGGTGCCGAACCGCTCCATCATGATCACCTGCGGAAAATTGCCGACAATCGACGATTCGTTCTGCAGGTCGTTGTGCAGCCCGAGTCCTTTGTGTGCCAGGTGTTCCCGGATGACGGCCATGTCGAGGTTGGTGCCGTCCCGTCCGCCCAGCGATGACGGTAATCCATAGCGCAGCCACCCTGCCTTGTCAGCGCGTCGACGCATCTCGTCGAGCAGGTCCTCCCACGCCCGACGTGGAATGCCGCCGTTGTCCGGGTCGGTGCGCGCAAACTCCCGGCGGTGGTCGAAGTACTGCATGTGTTCGGCCTGCAGCGGTGCGATCTCGGCCTCGATGAAAGCGTCCATCTCGGCTAGTAGCCGCGGAAGATGTTCGGGCAGTGTAAAATCCACTTCTAGCCTCCTCAAGTACCGTAGAGCGTCTTCTTCCATATGGTTGACAGCGTGGCGATGGCTTCCTCGTCACTGATCTCGAAGCCCAAGCCAGATCGACCCGCGAATACGGTGGTGAAGTTCTCGAACAGCAGCGCGATGGCGGCGGCCGTGCACTGTGGGTGTAGATCACCGCCGTACCCGTGCTCTCGTGCCCGGCGCACCGATGCGGCGACAATATCCATACCGAAGCGCCGAAACTCGTTCTGCAGCCCGGCGAACCGTTGTTGGGTGGCGCCCAGCTGAGCGACAGCCACCATGATTCCTATGTTTTGCTTGAAGATGTTCCAGTACCCGGCGACCACCGAAGTGAAAAAATCACTTTCTGCCGGGGATTCGGGCAACCGTATGGACCGGCGCGCGGGTGCCAAGACGTCGCGGAGGAAGGACTCGGCCAGAGCTGCCAAGAGGTCTTCTTTGTCCGCAAAATAGCGGTAGAACACAGCCGGAGACTTACCAGCTGCCGATGTGATATCAGACAGCGTTGTACCATGAAAGCCGCGCTCAGCAAACAACTTTCGTGCGGCCTGCTCGATAGCTTGGCGAGTCTGACGACCTTTGGCGCTCAGGCTTTCGGTAGGCATCAGTTCCGTTTCCGATCGCCCGCGCGCAGCAGGGCGCCTGGGAGGTCATGGCCGACTGCCGATCTGGCAACGTTCGCGGCAGCGATGGCCGCATTCAGGTCGACGTCGACCTCGATGCCGCTGTCGGTGAGCAGGTAGACGAGATCTTCGGTGGCGATATTGCCGGTGGCGCCTGGCGCGAACGGGCAGCCACCCAGGCCACCAACTGAGGAGTCCAGCCGGGTGATGCCTGCGCCGACCGCCGCGTAGGCGTTGGCCAGACCGGCGCCGCGAGTGTTGTGGAAATGCGCGCCTAAGATGGTGGTTCCGGTCACTTGACGTAGCGCAGCGATCAGCGAGGTAACTCGGCCAGGCGTCGTGGTGCCGATGGTGTCGGCGATCGAGATCCGGTCGACACCGTGCTCGCAGGCGGTCACGGCGATGTCAAGCACCCGCTGCGGGGGAGTGGGCCCATCGAACGGACAGTCCCAGGCAGTGGCAATGATCACTTCGATGGTGGCACCGGCGTCGTGCGCGATCGTGGCGATCTCGCCGATCTGTTCGGTGGCTTCGGTGCTGGTCCGCCCGACGTTGGCGCGGCTGAAGGCATCCGAGGCCGCCACGACGTATTCGATGGCCGGCAATCGGGCTGCCATGGCGCGCTTGGCGCCGTTGGGACTGGCCACCAAGGCGGAGAACTCTATGTCGGGAAAACGGCGCAGCTGGGCGGCCAACTCCGCAGCATCGGCCATCGACGGCACCTTCGAGGGCGACACGAATGCACACGCCTCCACCTCGCGTACACCGGTGGCGGCTATCGCCTCCAGAAGTTGCAGCTTGGCGGACAACGGGATTGGCGCCTCGATCTGCAGTCCGTCCCGCAATGCGACTTCCCGGATGGTGACATGCTCGGTCATATGGTGCCGCTCCTGATCGCTTCGCTCTGCATCGTCGCCGGCGCGGTCATAGCACCCCCTCGGCGCGCAGTTGGTCGAGTTCTTCAGTGGTCTTGCCGAGCAGGACCGAGTACACGTCGTCATTGTGTTGTCCCGGTGATGCCGGGCCGGCGTTGCGGATGCTGCCGGGCGATTCGGAGAACCCCGGCACAATCCCGGGCCCTAAAACGGTACGCCCGACGCGTTCGTCATAGTGCTCGGCGATCATTCCGCGGGACCGCAGCTGGGGGTCCTCAACCACGTCGGCGACGGTGTTGATCGGACCGGCAATCACTCCCGCCGCAGAAAGCGTTTCGATGATCTCTTCTGGCTGACGCAGCCCGGCCCAGTCGCCGATGATCTTGTCGAGTTCGTCTTGGTTGCGCCCGCGCGCGCCGTGCGTGGCGAACCGGTCGTCGGTGGCCAGGTCCGGGCGCCCCATCGCCTGACACAGGCGAGCGAAGACGGTGTCCTGGTTGGCAGCGATGACCACCCACGTGCCGTCGGCGCTGCGGTAGATGTTGGAGGGCGCGATGCCGTCCAGCCGGGTGCCCGACGGCCCGCGCACTACCCCGCCGACGTCGTAGTCCGGGATGGTGGATTCCTGTATGGCTAAACAGGATTCGGTCAACGCAACGTCGACAACCTGCCCGCGGCCAGTGATGCTACGGCGGTACAGCGCCGCCAGTGCTCCCTGGGCGGCGAACATCCCCGCCAAGCTGTCGCCCAGTGACAGCGCGAGCCGCGGCGGCGGCCCGCCGGGAAATCCGTTGAGATACCGCAGCCCGCTCGCTGCCTCAGCGACGGATGCGTAGCCGGCCTTATGGGCCTCTGGGCCGGTCTGTCCGTAGCCGGATACCCGCACCAGGATAACGCCTGGATTGCGTTGGGACAGCACCTCATAGCCCAGATCCCATTTCTCGAGTGTGCCCGGTCGAAAGTTCTCCACCACGATGTCGGATTTGTCGACCAGGTCGAGAAACAGCTCACGTCCGCGGTCTTTGCGCAAGTCCAGTGTCACGGCTTTCTTATTGCGGGCGTGCACCGTCCAGAAAAAGCGGTGCCCGTCAAGTTCGGCCTGGCCCCAGGTGCGCAGCGGGTCGGGTGCGCCGGGTGGTTCCACTTTGATGACTTCGGCGCCCATATCGCCGAGCAGCCGCCCGGCGAAGGGCCCCGCGATCAGGGTGCCAAGCTCAAGGACCCGGATGCCGTCCAGCGCGCCGAGGGGCCTCATGCTCCATTCCTGCCCATCGCTGTGCCGGGCATCGCCGCCGGCGGTGTCACGGTGTGTCCGCGAAGTCATGGCGCGCTAGCCAGCCCGAGACGATGTCGACCGCTCGGCGCAGCTTGTCGCGCTGGTCAGGCCCAGCGTAATAGTGTGTGGCGCCAGAGATTTCGTGCATCTCCTTGTCCCGATGGCCGATCGCGTCGAAGAGCCGGCGGGTGTGGCTGGGTGTGCACGCGTCGTCAGCGAGGTTGCCGATCACCAGCGTGGGCACGGCAATGTCGCGTCCGCACGTGATGCCGTCGGCGCGGGCGTCGTCGTAGCTCCACTGTGACAGCCAGCTGCGCAGCGTGCAGAAGCGGCCCAGCCCGACCGGGCTCATGTTCACCACTTGAGGATCGCCCAGATAACAGGTTCCCGGGGTGCGTTCGTTGGGATCGACGCTCGGATCCAGCCAGCGGGGGTCGGCCATCGTGCCGTGCACCACGAAACAGAACTCGTCATCTGGGCGTCCGGCGGCTTTCAGTGCCGACAGCTTGTTTTTCACCCACGCGGTGATGCGGCGGTTGCGCTCGACCTGCGCTTGACGGTAGCGGGCCAGGAATTCCTGGCTGTACGGCGGTTGGTTGGGGTTATCCGGGTTGTAGAGGTCCAACTCGGGATCACGTTTACTGGGGTCGGATTCGTCGAGGATGGATGCGTCCAGCCATTCGGTCAGCGTGCCGTGGCGGCTGATGTGGGCGGCCAGCAGCATGATGGCGTCAGCCGGCGGCAGCTCCAACTGGGTGAGGTCGGGGCCGTCGCCGGACGGGCTGCACGTCACCGTAGGGTGCTGAGCTTGCTGCTGATAGAACAGCGACAACGACCCGCCACCGCTCCACCCGGCCAGCACCACCTTCTGGTAGCCCAGCCGTTTCTTGGCGTCCTTGATGCATTCGCCGAGATCCTCGACCACCTTTTCCATCAGGAGTGCCGAGTCGGTGCCGCGAAAGCGGCTGTTGCAGTAGATGACGTGATGGCCAGCGCGTCCTAACGCGTTGATCATCGGCAGGTAAGCGCCGCCGCCGATCGGATGCATGAATACGATCACGGTGTCTGACGGCTTGGCGCGGGGCTTGAGCAGAAAGCTCTCCAGCACCGTGATCTCGGCCAGTCCGCCGTAGACATCTCTGATGCCCGAATTGTTTTCAAACGTGATGAGGTAGGGAATGCGGTCGTATTCGTACTGTATTTGATCGTTGCGCATAGTCAGTGCTGTCCGAGGTCGTGGGCCAGTACCTCGGCTGATGGAGTCAGCCTTCTGCGGGTGTCGACCGCGACGACCTGCCAGTCAACGCGGGAGAAGTCGTCGAACTTACGCCTCGCTCGTTCTCGGGCCCGTTCCGTTGCACCGTGGTGAACCCCTTGCGGCGCATGAGAAATCAGGCCCGGCGGCATCGGGATGCCGTAAAGCGATCCGCCGTGGAAGAACGCGACCTCGTCGTAGTCGGCGTTGCGGTGATACCACGGCGTGCGCTCGGTGCCCGGCACGCCTTCGGCCGGCCTGGGCAGAAAGTTCATCACATAAACACCGGTGGCCTGCATGAACAGGTGCACGGTCGGTGGCAGATGCACGCTGTCGGAGGTCACGACATTGTAGTCGTCGATATTGAAGGTGAACGGGAAATTGTCGCCCCGCCAACCTTCGACATCGAGCGGATTGTGTTGGTAGAACAGCGTTGTCGGACCACCCTCGTGGACGAGCCGGACTTCGTACTCGTCGCGGCCGTCATCGGGCAGCGGTGCCGGCTCGGGGATTGTGGCTTGCGACGGGTCGAAGGGGAAGTGTCGCCCCAGCGCGCCGGGCGGCGGAACCCGGAACTCGTCGGTCGCCTCGATCATCAGCAGCGTGGTTTCGCTGTCCGGTGCGTGACGCCATGTGCACGCTTTGGGCAGATACACCCAATCGCCTTCACGGTAATGCAGCGGGCCGAACTCGGTTTCCAACAACCCGACGCCGGCATGCACAAAACACAGCAGGTCATCATCGACATGGCGGATGTAGAACGGCATCGGCGCGCTGCGTCGCGACAACGAGATGCGGCAGTCGGCATTGGAGAACAGCAATAGCGGGCCGCCGTCGGCGTGGGTGGCGTCGCCGGGTTTGAGCTCATCGGTCAATATGTCGACTGGGCGCAGCGGTCCGATGCAGCGGTAGGCGGTGGGGTCGTGGCGGCGGTACAGGCTGGCAGTGCGGCCGGTGAACCCGCCGCGGCCGAGCTCGTCGTCCTTGAGGCCGTCCAGATCAGCATGAAGCCGGCGTGGCGTCTTGCCTTTGCGCAGGTGGACGAAGGATTCCATAGCGGCTCCCGGGTCGGCGGAGACAAAAGTAAAAGTGACGTTACTTTTTCTTTCGCCGCGGCACAAGGTCGCGAGCAGACGCAGAATCGCATTCGACACCGCGTGTCGATGCGATTCTGCGTCTGCTCGCCGTCAGAAGCCGCCGGCCACTCGAACGACCGCTCGGCCCGAGAATGTCCCGGCGCGCAACTGGTCGAGCACGCCGAGCACATCCTTGACGTCCACGTCGGTGGTGATCGCCGCGAGATGACGCGGCCGCATCGAATCGCCCAGACGCGCCCACAGCTCTCGCCGCGGCCCGATGGGTAGCTGCACCGAGTCGATGCCGAGCAGCGCGATCCCGCGCAGGATGAATGGCATCACCGTGGTGTGCAGGGCCGCGCCGCCGGTCAGTCCGCTACAGGCCACCGCGCCACGGTACTTCACCGCGCTGAGCACGTCCGCGAGTGTCGCGCCGCCTACACAGTCCACGCCGGCCGCCCAACGGGCCTTGGCCAGCGGGCGGGGCTTGGCGTCCGGGTCTGGTAGTCGACCGATAACCTCTGCTGCGCCAAGCTGTTTCAGCCGTTCGGCCGCCTGGGTCTTACCCGTCGACGCCACCACCTGGTAGCCGGCGGCCGCAAGCAGATCCACACTGATCGAGCCGACGCCGCCGGACGCGCCGGTCACCACGACCGGCCCCGCGTCGGTCGCGACGCCCCAGTCGATCAGTGCCTGCACGCTCATCGCGGCGGTGAACCCGGCCGTGCCGATGGTGGCGGCGTCGTATGGGCTGAGCGCGCCCAGTGGCACCACCTGGTCGGCGGGCAGCCGGGCGTATTCGGCATAGCCGCCGTGGTGACCGGTGCCGATCTGGTACCCGTGGGCCAGAACCGCATCGCCGGGCTTGAAATCCGGTGATTGCGAGTCGACGACTTCGCCGGTGAGGTCGATCCCGGGGACGACGGGGTAGTCGCGGACCACCCCGCCGCCGGGTGTCAGCGCCAACGCGTCCTTGTAGTTGACGCTGGAGTAGAGCACCCGGATTGTCACGTCGCCGGGTGGCAGATCTTCCCCGCGAAGTGTCTCTACGGCGGCGGTGATCCGGTCGCCGTCCTTGCGGGCGATTAGTGCCTGAAACGTCTCCATGGGCTCGACGCTATCGCCTTGCGCGGCGGCGCATCCGGGCGAGGCCGTCGACTATCAGCTCGAGCCCGAGTGCGAACTCTTCGTCCAATGGCACGGGCAGGTGGTCGGCCACCGTGAGTGTCGCTGGGAATGCCCGCGGGTCGAGCGTGTGAAAGTGGCCCGCTAGCTTCGCATCGTCGAATTCGTGACCGGCGAGCTGCAAAGCGAAGCCCAAGACGTAGCGGGCCACGGTCGCATACGCACGAGCCGCGAGTTGCGGTGTGAATCCGTTGTCGAGCAAGACTGCTAACAATCGCTCGCGCTGCGCTATCGCGTTGGGGCCGATCGGCGGCTGCTCGCTCAGCAAGGGCATCACGTTGGGGTGGCGGCGAAACGCCTCGAACATGGCGCGCGCGAACGACGCGCACGCCTGCCGCCACCCCTGTGCGGCAAGCTCGTCGGCGCTGAACTCCACCTCTCCGAAAACGCGGTCCAGGACCTGGGCGATCACTTCGCTCCGGTTGGCGAAATGGCGATAAAGCGTGGCCGTTCCTGACTCCAGCCGCTGCGCCAGCGTTCTCATCGACAACGCGTCGGCGCCTTGCTCATCGACGATCTGTAGCGCCATGTCGATGATCCGGTCGAGTGGGACCGCCGGACGCCCGCGGGAGCGACGAGTATGTGCGGTGGTCACGGGCCCCAGTATTGCCGGTCTTGACAGCCAGCACAATAACGAGAACACTGTATCCATTATCATCTCCGCGAGGCGCGCCGTCGCCACCGGGTCGGGCAATGAGATTCAGGAAGGACGATGCTCGTGCTCTTACCGCTTGCGACGGAGCCGTTTACGGCCCCGACCGATCGCGAGATGCTCCCTTGGGAGCGGCGCGAATTTGTCCGCACACATCGCACGTGCGTGTTCGGCTACCGGCGCAAACACGACGGCCCGGCCATGTCGGTCGTGTACTACATTCCCACCGACGATGACGAGTTGCTGGTGTCCACAATGGCCGGACGCGGCAAGGCTCGGGTAATCGCCCGGGACGGCAAGGTGAGCTTGTGCGTGCTAGACGAACGTTGGCCATTCGCCTATCTGCAGGTTTACGCCGACGCAGTGATCGAGCACGACCACGACCTCGTCGTGGATGTGATGATGGCGGTCGCCGGGCGGATGTCGGGCCAGCCGCTACCTGACGAAGGCCGCCCGGTTGTCGAGGCGATGGCCGAGAAGGAGGACCGCGTGGTCGTTCGCTGCCGGCCCTACGCGACGTTCGCGCAGCCGCCGCGGCACCTGTACCGCAATGATCAGGAAGAGCAGATCACCCACTGGATTTCAGGTGTTGTCCCATGGGACGCGCCGGACCCGGCCTGAGGCGGCTTGCCCGTAGGCTAAATGTGGCTGCCGCGTAAGCCTTATCAGGGCAATACGATGCGCAGCCGCTCCCAGCCGCGGACCGTCGATGTCGGTGCGAGCCGCGCGGTCTCGTAGTCGATGTCCCATTCAGGCCAGCGGTTGAGCAACTCGTCGAGCGCGACGCGGCCTTCCAGGCGTGCCAGGTTGGCGCCGAGGCAGTAGTGCAGACCCTTGCCGAAAGTGAGGTGCGCGCCCTCGTTGCGGTGGATGTTGAACGTATCCGGGTCGCTGAACCGCCGCGGGTCGCGGTTGGCCGCTCCGAACAACAACAGCATCGCGCTGCCCGCGGGCACGGTGGTGCCGTAGCACTCGAAATCCTTTGCCATCCAGCGGGCGACGTGTGGGCCCGTCGGCTCGAACCGCAGCGTCTCGTCGACGGCGCGGTTCAGCAGTGACCGGTCCTCGAACACATCGCGGCGCTGGTCGGGATGTTCGGCGAACACCTTGGCCAGCCAGCCGATGAGCCGCCCGGTCGTCTCGTTGCCGGCGCCGGCGACGACCTGCGTGTAGCGCAGCACCTCGTCGCGGGTCAGTTTGCGTGTCACGCCGTTTTCGTCTTCGAACTCGACGTTGAGCAGCGCGGTCATCAAATCGTCGGAAGGGTTCTTGGCCCGCCAGTCGATGTAGTCGGCATAGATCCGACCGTCGGCGATCGCGTCGGGGTCGGCCACTTTCATCGGTGCGCCGGGCCGGGTGCGCAGGTTGGCGTCGTTTGCGTCACGCACGCTGATCTGGTCGTCTTCCGGGATGCCGAGCAGCATTCCGATCACCCGCATCGGCATCATCGAGGCTAGCTCGGCGATGATGTCGAAGCCGTCCGAGCCGACGAGCGGATCAAGGCAGCGCACGCAGAACCGGCGGATCTGGTCTTCGATCGCGGCCATCCGGCGCGGGGTGAAGACCCGCGACATCAGCCCGCGCAGCATGGTGTGCATGGGCGGGTCTTCGAACATCATGACGCCCGGCGGCATGTCGAAATCCGATTGGATGAGTTCGAGGATGTCGCCGCGGCTGCTGGAGAACGTCTCCCAGTTCGCCAGCGCCCTCTCGACGTCGGCGTGCCGCGAGAGCGCCCAGAAGTCGTAGCGCTCGTTGTAGTAGATCGGTGCTTCCTCGCGCAGCCGGGCATACACCGGGTAGGGATTGGCGACGATGTCGACGTCGTACGGGTCGTAGTAGACGTCGGTGTCGTTGGCGAGTGTCATTGCGCGTTTTCCTGTGTTGCTGGGCTCATTTCACGCAGTTGCCGGCGTCGACGGGCAGGGTGAGGCCGGTGAGGCGGCGGGATTCGCCGGAGGCCGGTCGACGTCGGCGGTCACGGTCGAAGTTCTTGACCATTTCGGCGGTCTCAGCGAGAACCGCGACGATGTCAGCGTGTTCATGCGTCAACCGGACCGCGTGGCTGCGGCCCTGCCCGCGCGCCGTGCCCGTGATTAACGCGACTGCGCCGACCACGCGATCCGGCATCCATTCCTCCTTGTTTGGGCGATCGCCCAATTACTAGGCTGATTCCATGTCTAGCAGCCCAGTCGGCCGCCGGTCAAGCGTTGGAGCTCGCGATTCGGCGACACGGCGCGCGCTGATTCGAGCGACAGCCGAGATCATGATCGAAGACGGTTACGCAGCCGCGACGTCGCGGCGGGTGGCCGCCAAGGCCGGCGTCCGGCCGGCATTGGTCCATTACTACTTCCCCAGCATGGACGACCTGTTCGTGGCGGTCCTGCGGGCCGGAGCGGAGTCAACCCTGCAGCGTCAGCGACAGGCTTTGAGCGGCGACAAGCCGCTGCACGAGCTGTGGCGGCTCAACAGCACGCAGGGCGCCCAACTGATGCTGGAGTTCATGGCGTTGGCGAACCACCGCAAGGAGATTCGCAGTGAGATCGCCGCGTACGCCGAACGCTACGGAGATATGGAGGCTGCCGCGCTGACGAAGGCCATGCGCGTCCATGGCGTCGACATGACGGAGTTCCCGCCGGCGGTGATGTCGATGATCCTGACGAGCCTTGCGCGCATCATGCTGCTCGAGCAAAGCCTCGGCATCGACCGCGGCCACGAGGCAGTTCAAGAGTTTGTGGGGCGCTACCTTGATCGTTTCGAAGTCTCGTCGACCGGCGGTACGTCTGGTTGAAGCAACCGCTCTTCCAGCGGGGGCAATATCCATGACGCGAAGACGCACCTGTCGCCATCACTCGAGTCGAGAACGAAGAGCCGATCGCCCCGCCACGTTCCGACGCAAGCCTGTCGATTCCACCAGGTGTTTCATCCGCCGGTCATCGCTGCACGGATCACCACCAGGTCATGGTCGTTGATCTTGAACACAGCGAAGCGAAACTTTTAGCCCCATCGCGACTTGTCTTCGATGAAGTCGAGTTGGTCGATCAGCGGCCGGATCGGCGTCTCAGTGCACTCCAGGAAGTCGACCTTGCGTCGCCACGGGTGGAAGTCGGGCCTGATCTCCGTCTGGTACGGCTCATCGTCGGCGACTTGCCCGATGGCGGTGAAGGCCTAAAGCGGCTCACCGTCGGGGTATGCAGTTTTCGGCGAGTAGACGATAATCCAGTCACCTCGGGCCATCTTGCGCAGCATGTGCGACTTGCCGTGGTTGGTCTGGGTAAAGCGACCCCCCACCCCCTGCTCGACATGGTCACGGCTGACCGTATTGATCCAATTCGTCATGCCCGCACGCTAAGCCGGGCGCCCGACACATCCGCGTTCTTGGATGTCGGGCTGTGGATACCGGAACGTACTCGCGGTGGCAACAACCGGCGCGCAGGTCACGCCGTGATATCACATACGCCATCAATTGGAAAGGCATCAACCCCCACAAGAGAGCGACTGAAGAGACCGCTGAGCATACTGAGGTCAGTGTTGACGGCCTCGCAGCCACCCACTCGCGCGAACAGCCTTAAAACCCAACCAAATTCGGGGACTCTAGCGTCTGCTCGGCAGCCCCCTACTTGAGTTCCGACGACGACAGGCCCAACAGACGGCGGGCGACCACCAGCTGCTGGATCTGCTGCGTGCCTTCGAAGATGTCCATGATCTTCGAGTCGCGCGCCCACTTCTCGAACAGCGTCTGCTCCGAATATCCTGTGGTGCCAGTCAATTCGACGGCCTTGAGGGTGATGTCGCTGGCCACCCGACCGGCCTTGGCCTTGCTCATCGACGCTTCTTTGGAGTTGGGAATACTGTTGTCGGCCTGCCACGCCGCGCGCAGCGCCAGCAGATAGCTGGCTTCCCAGTCGGCCTCCATCCGCAAAAACTCCGCGGCGGGGGAGCTTTGCGCGTGCCACGGTTTGTCGTAGGAGATCTCAACCCCGGCGTTGGTCAGGATTTTGCGCAGCTCTTCCAGCGCGGCGCGGGCGATCCCGATGGCCATGGCCGCGACGATCGGGCGGGTGTTGTCAAACGTCTCCATCACGCCGCCGAAACCCTTGCTGGTGTCTATCTCTGGGCTGCCCAGCAGGTTTTCTTTGGGGATGCGCACGTTGTCGAAGCGGATGGTGGCGGTATCGGAGCCCTTGATGCCTAGCTTCTTCTCAAGCCGCTCGACAGTGACGCCCGGATGCTCACGCGGCACGATGAACGGCTTGATCGCCGCGCGACCCTTCGACTTGTCCAGGGTGGCCCACACCACGATGTGGGTGGCCCGCGAACCAGCGGTGACGAAAATCTTCTCGCCATTGATCACGTATTCGTCGCCGTCGAGTGTGGCGGTCGTCGACACCGCGGCCGAGTCCGACCCGAAGCCTGGTTCGGTGATGGCCATCGCCGCCCACACCTTGCCCAAGCGTTGCAGCTGCTCGTCGGTGGCCAGACCGGAGATCGTCGCGTTGCCCAGGCCTTGGTAGGGCATCGACAGCATCATCGCGGCATCGCCCCAGCTGGCTTCGATGGTCTGCAGCACCGCAGCCATGTTGGGGCCGTTGCGGTTTTCTTCGTTGCCCTCACTCTCGCGGAATGCCTCGGCGCCGGTGAGGCCCAACGTATTCGATTCGGCCGCACCCATAAACAGGTTGGCTAGGGTGTCGAGCTCGACCGGATAAGCGTGTTCGTTCAGGTCGTATTTGCGCGCGATCGGCCGCATCATCTCGGCAGCACCCTGGTGTGCTTTGTCGATCACCGCGTGCATCTTGCGGGGAAGTTCCAGATTGATTGCCATGATCGGTCTTTCGAGTAACAGACTTAGATAACGACGACGCCCTCGGCGACGCCGATGGCTCTCAGGTCGCGATACCAGCGCTCGACGGGGTGTTCCTTGGTGTAGCCGTGGCCGCCGAGCAGCTGGACACCGTCCAGGCCGATCTGCATGCCCTTGTCGGCGCCGAGCCGCTTGGCCAGCGCCGCTTCGCGCGCGAATGGCAGACCCTGCTCGGCGCGCGCGGCGCCGCGCCAGGTGATCATCCGCAGCCCATCGAGTTCGATGGCGATGTTGGCGCACATGAACGCCACCGACTGCCGGTGGGCGATGGGCTCTCCGAACGCTTCGCGTTCCTTGACATAGGGGACGACGTAGTCGAGCACGGCGTGCGAGGTGCCGACGGCCAGCGCCGCCCACCCCAGTCGGGACAACGCGATCGCCTCGGCGTAGTCGTCGTCGGAGGCCTCATCCTCGCCCAACCGGGCGCTAAGCGGCACCGAAACGTGATCAAGCTCAACCTGACCCAGCGCCGCTGCGCGAATGCCCATGCTCGGGTCGGCCTTCACGGTCAGGCCGCTGCTCGACGACTCGACGATGAACAGTGTCGGTTTGCCGGCCAGTTGCGCGCCGACGATGAACAGCTCGGCATCCGCGGCTGCGGGGACCAAGGACTTGACTCCGTCGAGCCGGTACCCGCTGGGGGTGCGCACCGCGGTGGTTCTCAGACGAGTCGGGTCGAACAGCGGCTGCGGTTCGGCGATCGCGACGCAGGCCTGCGGGACGTTTTCGCCGGCGAATTCCTTGAGGTAGGTGGCCTGCTGATCGGCGCTGCCCCAATGGGTGAGTGCCGAGGCCACGCCACCAGGGGCCAAGATCGGCAGCGCGAGCCCCATGTCGCCGTAGGCCAGTGCCTCGGCCACCAGGACGTTGGTGACGCTGGAGCGATGCGCGGCGATTCCCTCGAAATCTTCGGGAACGTTGATCGCGGTGACACCCAGCTCGGCGGCCTTGGTGATCAGGTCGGGCGGGTACTGGGCCGCCTCGTCGGCCTCCGGCGCTGCCGGCCGCAAGATCTCTTGGGCGAACTGGTCGACGGTTTCGACGATCATCTTCTGGTCGTCGTCGGGTGTTAAGTCGAAGTAGTCGCGGCCGCTTGCCTTGAGCCGGGTCGGCCCGCCGCGAAGGCCTTGGATCCGCTTGAACTGTCGGGTGGTAGCCCCGGCAACCGAAAAGCTTGTCTTGACCCCGTAGCGCAAGGTGCGGTTGAGCGGATCGCGGAGATGGTATTTGTCCAGGAAGTCCTGGCCCACGATCGGGGTGAGCAATCCCAGCGCGATGTCGATGCCGGTGCGCTTGTGCCTGTGCTCTCCGACGGCGGTTTTGCGACCGGCCCGCTTGGCGCGGCCGTTTGCGGAGATGGTGTTGGTCATGACGGCGGCCTCGGTGGTTGGGGCAGTGCGGATGACCCTATCTTACTCCAGAGTAAGATAGGTGGCTCTGTTAACTACTTCACACCCGCGACAGGCTCGCCCGGATGGGCAGCCGCCGCCGGCCCCAGCCTTCGGCCGGCCCGTCGTAGACGCCGGGCAGCCGGTAGCCGCAGGCTTGGCAGCGGCCATCGTCGGTTAGCGCGTAGTGCCGGATCGCGTACCAGTCCCGAACCACGACCGCGGCCCCGCAACCGGGGCAGCACGTGGTCCCGCCCTCCGTGTCGTGCACGTTGCCGGTGTAGACGAACCGCAGCCCTTCGCCGAGTGCGATTCGGCGGGCCCGGGTCAGGGTGGCCGGCGGGGTCGGCGGTGTGTCGGTCATCTTGTAGTCGGGGTGAAACGCGGTGAAATGCAGCGGTACGTCGACGCCAAGGTTTTCCCGGATCCATTCGCATTCGGCGGTGATCTCGGCGTCGCTGTCGTTGCGACCCGGGATGAGCAGCGTGGTGATTTCGAACCACACGTCGGTTTCGTGGCGCAGGTAGACGAGGGTGTCCAGCACGTCCTGCAGGTGCCCGACGCATACTCGGTGGTAGAAGTCCTCGGTGAACGCCTTGAGGTCGACGTTGGCGGCGTCGATGTGCCGGTAGAACTGCGCGCGCGGCGCCGGGCACATGTAACCCGCCGTCACCGAGATCGCCTTGATCCCCCGTTCATGGCAGGCGTCGGCAACATCGGCGGCGTACTCCCAAAAGATCGTCGGGTCGTTGTAGGTGAAAGCAACGCTGCGACAACCTAATTCGTCAGCGACCCGGGCGATGTCGTCGGGAGTGGCTTGGCTTGCGAGGGTATCGACCTCACGGGATTTGGAGATATCCCAGTTCTGGCAGAATTTGCAGGCCAGGTTGCAGCCTGCGGTGCCGAACGACAGCACCGCCGAACCGGGCAGGAAGTGATTCAGCGGTTTCTTCTCCACCGGGTCGACGCAAAACCCGCTGGAGCGCCCGTAGCTCGTCAGTTTGATCTGGTCGTCGATACGAGCGCGGACGAAACACAGCCCGCGCTGGCCCTCGTGCAGCTTGCAGGCGCGGGGGCATACATCGCACTGAATCCGGCCGTCGTCGAGGCGCTGCCAGTACTTCGTGGCGATCGCGAACTGATCACTCATGGCGTGGCCCCCGTCGACCAGGCTACCCGCGCGACAGTGTCGAAAGCACCTGGTCATGCAGTAGGCCGTTGGTAGCGACCGCGCTACCCTCGTGCGGGCCCGCGGTGCCGTCGACACTGGTGAATGTTCCGCCCGCTTCACGCACCAGAATGTCCAACGGCGCCAGGTCCCACACCGACACCTCCGGCTCGGCGGCAATGTCGACGGCGCCCTCGGCGACCAGGCAGTAGGACCAGAAGTCGCCGTAAGCCCGCACCCGCCACACCGCGTCGGTGAGTTTAAGGAAGCGTTCCCGCAGGCCCAGCCGCGCCCACCCGGACAGGCTGGAAAACGACAGGCTGGCCGCGTCCAGTTGCGCCACCGAGGACACCGCCAGCCGACGCGGGGGCGCGCCGTCGACCGCCGCGAACGCGCCGGCGCCCCGCGCGCCCCACCATCGGCGCCGCAGCGCCGGCGCGCTGATCACCCCGACCGTCGGCACCGCGTCGTCGAGTAACGCGATCAAGCTGGCCCACACCGGCACCCCACGCACGAAATTCTTGGTGCCGTCGATCGGGTCGATGATCCATTGCCGGCCGCTGAACGTGTTTGCGCCGCCGTATTCTTCACCTAAAACTCCGTCGCCGGGCCGCTCGCGCCGCAGCAGTTCCCGCAACGCGGATTCGACGGCACGATCGGCGTCGGTCACCGGTGTGAGATCTGGCTTAGTGTCGACCTGCAAGTCCAGCGCGCCGAACCGGGCCAGTGTCACCGCGTCCGCACGGTCGGCCAGCGCCAGTGCGAACTTCAGATCGTCCATGGCAGCAGTCCTACCATGGCGGCATGTGGGAAATTGGTGTGCTGCTCCTGCTGATCGCAACACTGGCGGTGTTGCTGGCGCCGCGGTTTATCCGGCGCGGCCCGGGCCAGGACGCGGTGCACGGCACGCTGCTGGTCACCGGCGTGAGCCCGCGCCCGGACGCCACCGGCCAGCAGTACGTCACCATCACCGGAGTCATCAACGGACCCACGGTCAGCGAACACACGGTCTATCAGCGCATGGCCGTCAACGTCGACGAATGGCCGACGATGGGTGACCTGCTGCCGGTGGTGTACTCGCAGAAGAATCCTGACAACTGGGCTTTCGCTCCGCCTGAGCAACGCCTGGCCTAGCGCGCCGGCGTGCCGGTCGGCCCACGGTGGTCAGCAGGTGGTGCAGCATCGCGATGAACGTGATCACCCACACCGCCAAGGCGAACCAGCTTTCGATGTCGCTGATGCTTCTCACGATCGGTAGATGATCGGCCTGGCCGAGATAGTGGCCGCCCACACCGTACATGCCCAGTGGGAACACCACGCTCCATAGCCCCGCCTCGTAGCGCAGGGGGATGCGGTGGACGATGTGTTTCCAGATGCCGGCGGCAACCAGCGGCGGAATCAACCAGGTGCCGAAGGCCCAGAAGACGACGGATGTTCCGGCGATCAGGCCCCGGGTGGCAGCGACCATGGGCGCGTTGGCCATCTCCACGATGCGGGCGCCGGCCAGCACGGTGATCGCGGTGGCGCCCATCGACACCCAGTACTGCGGGTTGAGGTCCGCGGGGCGCAGGGGATAGAGCAACATGCGGCCGGTGACCAAGACACCGGTGCCGCCGTACAAGAACACCCCGACCGACCAGGAAAACACGGCTAGCAAAGCAAGTTCCCGGCGTTGCTGTCCGAGCGCGGGTTCCAGCGCAGCGGCGAGCACGGCGATGGATTCGCTTGCGACCACGAAGATAAACCAGGTGCCGTTCGCGTCCTGAAGGACGGGCCGGTGACGGTACCGCAGCACCGCCGTCCACGGCACCAGATACCCCAGCACCAGCCAGCTGATCCAGCCGACGGCCAGCAGTGCCAACGCAACCGCGTGGTGGGCGTCGATGGCCAGCCGGGTGCCGAACACGTCAGTGGCGGCGACGAACGTGAACAGCCCGAATGCTCGGCCCGGATTACCGAGGTCCTCACCAAACTCTCTGCGGTAGGCCATGATTCGTACTGCACTCAGCGCTAGCAGCACGACGTAGGCGAAGCAAGTCAGCCACAACAGCCCCACCGACAGGGTGTAGACGCGGTGGTGGTACATCGCGATCGACACGATGCCGGTGGCCATGACCAGTGCGAAATACCCGGGATTGAGGGTCCGTACCGCTTCACGGACTCCGTTAATCTGCTCCACGGTCGGGCCTTGTCTTAGTAGGGGACACCGATTTTGCGCCACCGTCGCCCGCTGGTACCGGGCTCGTGCGGTCGGTCGGCGACCCGGCTGCGGATGACGATGTAGGGCCGCCACAAATACCACAGCGGGTAGCTCCAGGCGTGCACCAGGCGGCTGAACGGCCAGACGATGAAGATTGCCCAGGCCGCGGCCGCGTGCAGTTGGTATAGGAATGGTGCAGCCGTGATTGCCCGCACGTTGGGATGGAACGTGGCCAGGCTGCGGAACCACACGCCGACGGTGTTGCGGTACTCGTAATGTGACGTGTCCTCTATGCCCAGGGTCAGGAAGATGCCAAGGATCACGATGATGCCGAGCAGGATCAACGCCAGATAGTCCACGGCGCTGGTGGTGCCACGCACCCGGGGAATCATCGTGCGCCGGAAGGTCAGCACCGCGGCGCCGATCAAGATGCCGACGGCGGCGGTTGAGCCGGCGACGGCGGAAAAGTCCTGATACCACGTCTCGGGGATGCCGAGCCAATCGGTGACCGATTTCGGCACCAAAATGCCGAGAATGTGCCCGAAGATCGCGGCGAAGGTGGCGTAGTGGAACAGTGGCGAGCCCCATTTGAGCAGTCGCCGTTCCTGCAGTTGGGTCGAGTGGCTGGTCCAGCCGAACTGGTCGTAACGCCAGCGCCAGATGTGGCCGACCACGAAGACGACGATCGCGGTGTAGGGCAGGATCACCCACCACCAGATGTCCCAAGCGCTTAGCGGGATCATGGCGTTTGCTTGGGTCCGTAACCGGCCAAGTAGTCCGGCGGGGCGAACGGCTCTAAACCCACTTCTTCGCTCGGTGGGCCGGATTCCCAGGCGGCGCGCACTTGTTCGAATTCCCTTCTGCCCAGCCGTGGAAAGGTGGCGATCACTGCGGCGACGACGTCGGCGTAGGGTGATTGCGCGGTGACCAGGGCGCGGCGCAGCAACTCTAGATCAGTGCGGTGCCCCGACAGCAGCCGTTTGCCGCGGGGGCACAGCGTGGCGAAGTCCAGCACCATCGGCAGGTAGTCGGGTAATTCGTCCCCGGATGGGACGAACCCGGCGTCACGGTAGGCGGCCTTAAACGTCACCATTGCCATGCCCCGTTTGCGGGTGTCGCCGTAGCGGTAGTACGTCAGGTACAGGCTGCACCTGCGGCGCATGTCGAACGTTTGCACGTAGTGCTGTGCGACGTCGTTGGGCGGGGTGGCGCGAAGCCAGCTTAGGAACCGCCCGAACGATTCGCGCGTCGGCTTGGGGCTGGTTTCGGCGGCGAACTTGTCCAGTGTGTCCAACCCGTCGAAGAGCGCCGTCGTCGGGTATTGCAGCAGTACCGACGCCAGCTTGATCGCCTGGGTATTCATGCGCGCCGCGCTTTCGGAAACATGCCGGGCACCTTGTCCTTGCCGTTCCAGTTGAGTAGGTTGAAAGCGGTTCTGCGACCCCCTGATTCGGGCGGACCGTAGCCACCCATGCCGGGCCCGCCGTCGGTGTCGAGGCTGCAGAACAGCTGCTCGTGTTGGCCCATGAGCCTACCGGCTTCCTCGTTGTGCGCCGGCGGAATAACGTAGCGGTCTTCGTATTTCGCGATCGCCAACAGCCGGTAGAGATCCTCCAGTTCGTCGCCGCTTGCCCCGACCGAAGCCGGAAGGTTCTCGTCGAGGTCGAGGCCCAGCTGCCCGGCACGCTGGATGGCCCGCACCGCAGCCAGTTTGCGTAACACGCGTCGTATCACGTCGGAGTCGCCCGCGGTGAACAGGTTGGCCAGATACTCCATCGGGATGCGCAGCGCGTCGATGGTGGCGAACACGTTGTCCGGGTTGTCGTCGTAGCCGGCGGCGCCAACCACGTCGGCCACCGGTGACAGCGGTGGGATGTACCACACCATCGGCAGCGTCCGATATTCCGGGTGCAGCGGCAGCGCGACTTTATGCCGCACCGCCAACTCGTAGACCGGAGAGCGTTGCGCCGCCTGAATCCAGTCGTGTGGAATGCCTTGTCGCGCAGCCTCACCCGCCACGTATGGGTCATTCGGGTCGAGGAACACACCCAGCTGGGCCTCATAGAGATCCTGGGTGTCGGGCGTGGCCGCGGCGTCAAGCACCCGGTCAGCGTCATAGAGCACCAGCCCCAGGTAGCGCAGCCGGCCCACGCAGGTCTCCGAACAGATCGTCGGCATGGCCTGCTCGATGCGCGGATAACAGAACGTGCACTTCTCCGCCTTGCCGGTCCGGTGATTGAAATACACCTTTTTATACGGGCAGCCTGACACACAGAAGCGCCAGCCGCGGCAGCGGTCCTGGTCGACGAGCACAATCCCGTCCTCGGCGCGCTTGTACATCGCTCCTGACGGGCACGACGCCACACAGGACGGATTGAGGCAGTGCTCACAGATGCGGGGCAGGTAGAACATGAACACCTGCTCGAACTCCATCTTCACCCGATCCTGGAGGCCGGCCAGGTCCGGGTCGTCGACCGCGAGCTCGGGCGCACCGGCCAGGTCGTCATCAAAGTTGCTGCCCCACTTGACCGTCATGTCGCGGCCGGTGAGCGCCGATATCGAATGCGCACTGGGATTCGGTGTGCCCAGCGGCGCGTCGATCACGGTCTGGTAGTCATAGGTCCACGGATCGCCGTAATCATCGATGGTGGGCAGGTCAGGGTTGTAGAAAATCGACAACAGCCGGCGCAGCCGCCCGCCGGCCTTAAGCTGAAGGCGCCCTTTGCGATCCAGCGTCCAGCCGCCGCGCCAGTGCTCTTGATCTTCGTAGCGTTTCGGATAGCCGATACCCGGCTTGGTTTCCACATTGTTGAAGTAGACGTACTCGGTGCCCGGCCGGTTGGTCCACACCTGCTTGCATGTCACTGTGCACGTGTGGCAGCCGATGCACTTATCGAGGTTCATCACCATCGCCACATGGGCCATCACCCTCACCGGTAGGCCACCTCCTGCGCGCGGCGACGGATGACGGTGATCTCGTCACGCTGATTGCCCGTGGTGCCGTAGTAGTTGAAGCCGAACGACATTTGGGCGTAGCCGCCGATCATGTGGGTCGGTTTGATCACCAGCCGGGTCAGCGAATTGTCGCCGCCGCCATGCCAACCCGACACTTCGGACTTCGGTGTCATGAGGTGGCGGTCCATGGCGTGATACATGAACACCGTGCCCCGGGGCATGCGGTGGGTGACCACGGCCCGGCAGGCCACCACGCCGTTGCGGTTGTAGGCCTCGATCCAGTCGTTGTCTTTGACGCCGATCACGGCCGCATCGGCCGGACTCATCCAGATCACCGGCCCACCGCGAAACAGCCGCAGCATGTGCAGATTGTCTTGATACTCCGAGTGAATCGACCACTTGGAGTGCGGGGTGAGGTAGCGCACGGTGATCTCGGGCCGGCCGTCTTCGCTGAGTCCTTGGTGCCCGAAGTGACGCGCATAGTTCAGCGGCGGGCGATATACCGGCAACCATTCACCGTATTCGGCGATCCAGTCGTGGTCGAGGAAGAAATGCATCCGCCCGGTCAGCGTGTGCCAGGGTTTCTTGCGTTCGACGTTGACCACGAACGGTGAGTAGCGCCGCCCACCCGTCTCGCTGCCCGACCATTCCGGCGAGGTGATCACCGAGCGCGGCTGAATCTGAGTGTCCTCGAAGGTGATGTGTTCACCGGCCCGGCCTGCGGCCAAGTCGGCCAACCGCATCCCGGTGCGCTCTTCCAACGCCTGCCAGCCCTGCATCGCGACCGCGCCGTTGGTGGTGCCCGACAGCGCGAGGGTCGCATCGGCCATGTAAACGTCACGTGCCAGCGATGGCCGGCCATTGGCGACCCCGCCGTGGACGATTCCATTCTTGCGGCCAAGGAACTCGACTGCCCGGGCGGGTTTCCAGCTGATGCTTTTCACCGGGGTGCCCATCGTTTCGACGAGTGGGCCCAGCGCAGCCCATTTGTCGGCGACCGCGGCGTAGTCGCGCTCGACGCTCACCAGCTTCGGCATCGTCTTGCCCGGTATCGGGTCGCACTCCCCATACCGCCAATCGCGCACCACCCCGCGGGGTTGGGCCAGCTCATCGGGTGTGTCGTGCATCAGCGGCGCGGCGATCACGTCGGTGCGCGTGCCCAGATGTTTTGCGGCGAGCCGGGAGAAATCGCGGGCAATGGTGGCGAACGCGTCAAAGTCGGTGCGGGCCTCCCACGGGGGTGGGATGGCCGGGTTGAACGAGTGCACGAACGGATGCATGTCGGTGGTGGAGATGTCGTACTTTTCGTACCAGGTCGCCGCCGGCAGCACGATATCGGAATACGTGCAGGTACTGGTCATCCGAAAGTCGATGGCCACGGCCAAATCGAGCTTGCCGCACGGTGCCTCGTCGCGCCAGCGCACCTCGGCCGGGCGCAGCGCCTCGGGCGTTTCGTTTGCCCGCACCGCGTTATGGGTGCCCAGCAGATGGCGCATGAAATACTCCATGCCCTTACCGGACGAGCCCAGCAAATTGGCCCGCCACACCGTCAGTACACGCGGGAAGTTCACTGGATTGTCGGGATCCTCGCCCGCGAAACCCATTCGGCCAGAGCGTAATTCGTCGATGACATAGTCGGCGACGCTCTTGCCGGCCGCGGCCGCGGCATCGGCCAAATCCAGCGGGTTGCGGTCGAACGTCGGAAACGACGGCGCCCAGCCCAGCCGCGCGGACTGGGCCAGCACGTCGGCCATCGCCTTGCCCCGAAACAATCCGCGACCCAGCGGGCTGGCCAGCTCGTCGGCGCCGAACTGCTCGTAGCGCCACTGGTCGGTGTGCAAGTAGAAAAACGAGGTGCCGGTCATCTGCCGCGTCGGGCGCTGCCAGTCTAGTGCGAACGCCACCTGCTGCCACCCGGTCAGCGGACGCACCTTTTCCTGACCGACATAGTGCGCCCAGCCGCCGCCGTTGACCCCCTGGCAGCCGCACAGCATCGTCAGCGTGAAAAAGCTGCGATAGATCTGGTCGGAATGGAACCAATGATTGGTGCCCGCGCCCATCGCGATCATCGACCTGCCTTTGGAGAGCTCTGCATTGCGGGCGAATTCGCGGGCCACCCGGGCAGCCGCTTCGGCCGGCACCGACGTGATCGCCTGCTGCCAGGCAGGCGTGTACGGTTGCGACGCGTCGTCGTAGCCGGTGGGCCATTCGCCGGGCAAGCCGGGGCGCGCCACTGCGTAGTGGGCCATGAGCAAGTCGAACACCGTCGTCACCAGCTTCTGGCCCAGCCTTAGAACCGGCACGCCGCGGCGGATGGCACCGCCGCCCTCGGTCTCACCGATGTCGAAGCGGGGCAGGTCGATGGCGACCGCCCGCTCGTGCCGGCCATACAGGCTCAGCAGCGGGTCGAGGTCGCCGAGATCCAGATTCCACTTGCCCTTGCCCGCATCGCTGTAATGATCGGCGATGGTCCCGTTGGGCACGACCGGCTGCCCGGTCGCCGAGTCCAATAGCACCGTCTGCTGTACCGCGAGCTCACCGTCGTGACCCAGGTCGGCGGCGGTCAAAAACCGGTCCGGAGCATAGGCATCGCCGCGCTCCCGCAGGGTCACCAGGAAAGGCAGGTCGGTGTAGGTCTTCACATACTGCTGGAAATAGGGCACCTGGCGGTCGCGGAAGAACTCCGACAACACCACGTGCCCCATCGCCATCGCCAGCGCCCCGTCGGTGCCCGGCGCGCAGGCCAGCCAGTCGTCGGCGAACTTGGTGTGGTCGGAATAATC
The DNA here is from genome assembly GCF_016592155.1 of Mycobacterium heckeshornense. Taxonomy (NCBI): domain Bacteria; kingdom Bacillati; phylum Actinomycetota; class Actinomycetes; order Mycobacteriales; family Mycobacteriaceae; genus Mycobacterium; species Mycobacterium heckeshornense. The sequence goes on along the minus strand of NZ_AP024237.1, from coordinate 3,651,079 downwards.
CGGGCTGACCACGACCACCTTCTGGCCGCGGTAGCGGGCCTCGACCATGAAATGCGCATCCGGGGTGCGGGTGATCGGCAGGTTGGTGCCCCAGATGATCAGGTAGGCCGCGTTCCACCAGTCACCCGACTCCGGCACGTCGGTCTGATCGCCGTACACCTGCGGAGAAGCCAGCGGCATATCGGCATACCAGTCGTAAAACGACAGGATCGTCCCGCCGATCATCGACAAAAACCGGGTGCCCGCCGCGTACGACACCTGCGACATCGCCGGGATCGGGGAAAATCCCACCACCCGGTCGGGCCCATACGTCTTGATCGTGTGCACATGCGCGGCCGCGATCAGCTCGCTGACCTCATCCCACGTCGAGCGCAAAAACCCACCCTTGCCGCGTGCGCTCTTATACGCGGTCGTTCGCGCAGGATCGGCGGTGATCTCCGCCCACGCCTCCACCGGGTCGTCCAGCCGCGAGCGGGCTTCCCGCCACATCTGCAGCAGCGGCTGGCGGACATACGGGTAACGCACCCGCGACGGCGAATAGGTGTACCAAGAAAACGACGCACCCCGCGGGCAGCCGCGCGGCTCGTACTCGGGGCTATCCGGCCCGACCGAGGGATAATCCGTCTCCTGGGTCTCCCAGGCGATGATGCCTTCTTTGACGAAGACCTTCCACGAACACGAGCCGGTGCAGTTCACACCGTGGGTGGACCGCACCTCCTTGCCATGCCGCCACCGTTCCCGATAAAACTCCTCCGCACCCCGACCCCCCCGGCGATGCACCTCGCGATGATCCGGCGTAGGTGTGCCCGGCGTAAAGAATTGCGCCTTACGCAGCAGCGACTCGACGGGCTCGCCACCCGGGAGCAGCGGCGCCAGGTAAGCCCGCGGTGCGGGACGCGCGGTCGCGCGCTCGACGCGGTCGCCCCCGGTTGACGATCGGGTGCCGGGTTCTGCCGTGCCAACCACTTCGCTCCTCCTGATCCGTTCGCGCGCTTTCGCGCGCGTGCCCTCCTGCGCCGGTCGGAAAACCACCCGTCTTCGGCGGATCAGGTGATGCCTCCTGAGCAGTCCCGAGCTGAACCCCGGGACGGTTCAGGCGTCGCATGCGCCTCTTCGTCCGTCATACCACTGGTTGCGCCAGATGTGGCGGTCGTTGCCGATTGTTTTTGCCCCGGCTCAAGCGCCACGCTGGACGAGCGCCACGCCGACACCGACCTCGCATGCGCTGATCGTTGTGGTTGGATCCCGCGGCAAAGCTGTCGAGCGATAGGGACAACCGATTGGCACAATGAATTCCGCCGTGTGCCTTGCGATTTTATTGACAGCGGGTGATGACACGCCAGCCGGTGACCTCCGTGACGCAATTGCACCGCTCGCACGAACCGGCCTGTTGATCGAGCGGGCACACCCGGCGCCGTGTGGCGTGCGCCGCGATCACCGACCGCCGGGGGCCAGGGTGTGCGGGGCAGGTCGGGCCGATCGGCAAGACCGGACCTCGGCGAAGTCAGCCGTGTGCTACCCGCAACAGCTCCTCCAGCGTCGACAGCTTTACCCGCGGCCGCCCATGCGGCTCGCCGGCGGATCGCTCGAATCGGTCGATGGCCTGCCAGTGCTCGGCGGTGACGAGTTTCGGCTGACGGGAGGCCAGCCATTCGGCGAGCTTGTCGGCGTGGCTGTCCCCGAAATCAGCCAGCCCCGTCTGCCGGGCAGCGGCCAGGTCGGCCAGCAGGGTGTCGACGGTGTCTTGGGAGTCCTTCTTGTTGGTGCCGATCACGCCGGTTGGGCCGCGCTTGATCCACCCGACGACGTATTCGTTGCGGCTGCCCTCCACCCGGCCATTGACATTGGGGATGGTGCCGCTGCGCTCGTCGAACGGCAGTCCTGGCGTGGGTACACCCCGATAGCCCACGGAGCGCACCACCAACTGGGCGGGCAGCTCCTCACGGGCGCCGGTGTCTTTGGCCACCACTCGCCCGCTCTCGTCGGTGACCAGCTCGTTGCGGCCCAGAACGATTCGCTCCACCTTACCGTCGCCTTTGATTTCGATCGGAGATGTCAAGAACCGCAACACAATTCGACGATGCCCGGGACGCAGTGGGCGTGCAGCGTAGTCGCGTAGCACCTTGAGGTTCTGCTTGGCAGTCTTGCCCACCGCCGCCGCGTCCTCGTCGCTGATGCCTTCCAGCTGCGCCGGGTCAACGACAACGTCGACCCCGTCGAGGTCGCCCAGTTCGCGCAACTCCAGCGTGGTGAACGCCGTCTGCAACGGGCCGCGCCGACCGATGATCATCACTTCCTCCACCCCACATGGGCGCAGGGATTCCAGGGCGTGATCGGCGATATCGGTCAGTGCGAGCACGTCGGGATCCGTCACCAAAATGCGGGCGACATCGAGCGCGACGTTGCCGTTGCCGACCACCACAGCCCGACCGCAGGACAGATCAGGCGACCTGTCCTGGAAATGCGGGTGGGCGTTGTACCAGCCCACGAAATCGACGGCGGCGATACTGCCCGGAAGGTCCTCACCCGGGATGTTCAGCGCACGGTCGGATTGCGCGCCGACCGCATAGATCACCGCGTCATAACGCTCGGCCAGCTCGGCGGCCTGAACGTGCTCGCCAACTATGACATTGCCGAAAAAGCGGAACCGGCGGTCTTCGGCGGTCTTTTCGAACTGCTTGCTGATCGACTTGATCTTCGGGTGGTCGGGGGCGACGCCCGAGCGCACCAGCCCCCACGGCGTCGGCAACATTTCCAGCATGTCGACTGCCACCTCGATGTCGTCCGACGAGTCGGCGGCCTTAAGCAGCGATGCCGCGGCAAAGAATCCAGACGGACCGGAGCCGACGATCGCGACGTGGTAGGGGCGCATACACCCCGATGCTAAACGGCTACCGCCACGGAGGCTCCGCTGGTCGCAGCGTGGGATGCGTCGCCGGTAACGTGAGCAGCTGTGGACCCCGACCGTCAAGCCGACATCGCAGCGCTCGACTCCACACTGACCACCGTGGAGCGGGTGCTCGACGTCGACGGTCTGCGCAGCCGCATCGAGAAGCTCGAGCACGAGGCATCCGATCCCAAATTGTGGGAAGACCAGACCCGTGCGCAGCAGGTGACCAGCGAGTTGTCACACGCCCAGGGGGAACTGCGGCGCGTCGAAGAGCTCCGCCGCCGCCTCGACGACCTGCCGGTGCTCTACGAGCTGGCCGAAGAAGAAGGCGGTGCCGACACGCTCGCCGAAGCCGAGGCCGAGCTCAAGGCGCTGCGTGCCGACATCGAGGCGATGGAAGTGCGGACCCTGCTTTCCGGCGAATACGACGAGCGTGAGGCGCTGGTCACCATCCGCTCAGGCGCGGGCGGCGTCGATGCCGCCGACTGGGCCGAGATGCTGATGCGGATGTACATCCGCTGGGCCGAACAGCACAACTACCCGGTCGAGGTGTTCGACACGTCCTATGCCGAGGAGGCCGGGATCAAAAGCGCTACTTTCGCCATCCACGCGCCCTACGCCTACGGGACGTTGTCGGTGGAGCAGGGCACCCACCGGCTGGTTCGGCTGAGCCCGTTCGACAACCAGCACCGCCGGCAGACATCGTTCGCCGAGGTCGAGGTGCTGCCGGTGGTGGAGACCACCGATCACATCGATATCCCGGAAGGCGATATCCGCGTCGACGTCTACCGCTCCAGCGGTCCGGGCGGGCAGTCGGTGAACACCACCGATTCGGCGGTTCGACTTACCCATCTACCCACCGGTATCGTCGTGACCTGCCAGAACGAGAAGTCGCAGTTGCAGAACAAAATGTCGGCTTTGCGAGTGCTTCAGGCAAAGTTGTTGGAGCGCAAGCGCTTAGAGGAACGCGCTGAGCTTGATGCGCTCAAGGGCGACGGCGGCAGCTCCTGGGGGAACCAGATGCGGTCCTACGTTTTGCACCCGTACCAGATGGTCAAGGATCTGCGCACCGACTACGAGGTCAGCAACCCGGCTGCCGTGCTGGACGGGGACATCGACGGATTCCTGGAGGCCGGAATCCGGTGGCGCAACAGACGAGGCGATGACTGATACCACCATCGTGGCGCTAACCGAAACCTACCTGACGCAACCCTGGCACGCCTTGTGGCGCGGTGACATCCGGGACTGGATGCTCGACAAGGGGCTGCGCGTCATCCTGCTGCTGATCGGCGCCGTGCTCGCGGCCCGGTTCGTCAACTGGGCGGCCCGAAAGGTGACCGACCGTCTCGACGTCGGGTTCGCCGAGAGCGACGCGCTGGTGCGTTCGGAAGCGACCAAGCACCGCCAGGCCGTGGCCGCGGTGATTTCCTGGGTGGCGATCGTGCTGATCGCGGTGGCCGTCGCGGTCCAGATCGCCGATATCTTGCAGCTTTCGGTGCGCGGGCTGGTGGCCCCGGCCACCGTGCTCGGCGCCGCGCTAGGTTTCGGCGCCCAGCAACTGGTCAAGGACTTGCTGGCCGGATTTTTCATCATCGCCGAAAAGCAGTACGGCTTTGGCGATCTCGTCGAGCTCACTATTTTGGGCTCATCGACGGACGCCGCGGGCACGGTCGAGAACGTCACGCTGCGGGTGACGAAACTGCGCTCGCCCGACGGCGAGGTTTTCACGGTGCCCAACGGGCAGATCGTCAAGTCGGTGAACCTGTCGAAGGACTGGGCCCGCGCGGTCGTCGATATTCCGGTACCGACCAGCGCCGACCTCGGTCAGGTCAACGAGGTGCTGCGTCAGGAATGTGAGCACGCCCGCGACGACGCCGTGCTGCGGGAGTTGTTGCTGGATGCGCCAACCGTGATGGGTGTGGAAAGCATTGAGGTCGACACCGTCACGCTGCGGTTGGTCGCCCGCACCTTGCCCGGCAAGCAGTTCCAGGCCGGCCGCGAATTGCGGGTGCTGGTGGTGCGAGCGCTTGCGCGGGCCGGGATCGGCGCCGCCAATGACACACCGGCGACGGTGGGCGCGATCGTGCACCCAGCGACCGCTGAAGGTGCCGAGAACAAAACACAAGGGCACGGTCGGTGAAGTTCACACTGCCGAGGAATTGGAACATCGCGCTGAAGGCGCTGAAAAAGGCTGACGGCGCCGATGAAAGACGTTGGCCGACATACCTATTCGGCGGTCATTTGCGCACCTCCACGGCGGCATTGATCGTTGCCTTCTTGGCGGTATGGTGGGTCCACGACACGTATCGGCCGTCGTCGACTGCACCAACACAAGTGCCGGCCACCCAGGTGGTGCCGCCGGGCTACGTGCCCGACCCGAACTACACGTGGGTGCCGCGCAGCAGATTGCAGCAGCCGCCGTCGACGGTCACGGTAACGGTGACTCAAACACCGACGATGACGCCACCGACTACCACCACGCCGACGACCACGTCGCCGACGGGGTCACCGCCGCCTCCGTTCGGCCCACTGCCGCCGTTCGTGTTGCCGCCGCCGTTCGGCCCGCCGCCCCCGCCGCCGGCACCTCCGCCCCCGCCACCGGCGCCGGGCCCGGTGCCCGCCCCGCCGTCGTGATCCGATGGCCTGCCCGGGCGAAACCCGCCGCTACACTGGCGTGCCGTGATGATCACCCTTGACCACGTCAGCAAGCAGTACAAATCGTCGGCGCGCCCCGCGCTGGACAACATCAACATCAAGATCGACAAGGGTGAGTTCGTCTTCCTTATCGGGCCCACCGGCTCAGGCAAGTCGACGGTCATGCGGCTGCTGCTGGCCGAGGAAAAACCGACGACCGGCGACATCCGGGTCTCGAAGTTTCACGTCAACGCGCTGCCGGGCCGCCACATCCCCAGCCTGCGGCAAGTGATCGGCTGCGTGTTTCAGGACTTTCGGCTGCTCCAGCAGAAGACGGTGTTCGAAAACGTCGCGTTCGCGCTGGAGGTCATCGGCAAGCGCCGGGAGGTCATCAACCGCGTAGTGCCCGACGTGCTTGAGATGGTCGGCTTGTCCGGCAAGGCCAACCGGCTGCCCAGCGAGCTGTCCGGCGGCGAGCAGCAGCGGGTCGCGATCGCGCGCGCCTTCGTGAACCGGCCGCTGGTGTTGCTGGCCGACGAGCCCACCGGCAACCTGGACCCGGAAACTAGCAAGGACATCATGGATTTGCTGGAGCGCATCAACCGGACCGGGACCACCGTGCTGATGGCCACCCACGATCATCACATCGTCGACTCGATGCGCCAGCGAGTCGTCGAGTTGTCGCTGGGCAGGTTGGTGCGAGACGAGCAGCGCGGCGTGTACGGGATGGATCGCTAAGTGCGATTCAGCTTTCTGTTCAACGAGGTTGTCACCGGTCTTCGTCGCAACGTGACCATGACGATCGCGATGATTTTAACCACCGCCATCTCCATCGGCCTGTTCGGCGGCGGGCTGCTCGTCGTCCGGTTGGCCGAGCATTCGCGCGCGATCTACCTGGACCGCGTCGAGACGCAGGTCTTCCTCACCAACGACGTCTCCGCGAACGACCCGACGTGCGACACCCAAGCGTGTAAGGCGTTGCGCGAGAAGATCGAAGCGCGTAACGACGTCAAGTCGGTGCGGTTTCTGAACCGCGATGACGCCTACGACGACGCGATCCGCAAGTTCCCGCAATACAAAGACGTCGCCGGCAAGGAGTCGTTCCCGGCATCGTTTATCGTGAAGCTGGAGAATCCGGAGCAGCACAAGGACTTTGACGCTGCCATGCAAGGCCAACCCGGTGTGCTATCGGTGCTCAATCAGAAGGATCTGATCGACCGTCTGTTTGCCGTGCTGGACGGGTTGAGCAGTGCGGCTTTCGCAGTCGCTCTGGTCCAGGCTATCGGGGCGGTCTTGTTGATTGCCAACATGGTTCAAGTCGCAGCGTACACGCGGCGCACCGAAGTCGGCATCATGCGGCTGGTCGGCGCCAGCCGCTGGTACACCCAGTTGCCGTTTCTGCTGGAGGCCATGGTGGCCGCGACCGTCGGCGTGGTGATCGCGGTGATCGGGTTAATTGTTGTGCGCGCGTGGTTTTTGGACAACGCGCTCAGCCAATTCTATCAAGCCAACCTGATAGCTCGGATCGACTACGCCGACATCCTGTATATCTCGCCGGTCCTGTTCTTGGTGGGTGTGGCGATGGCCGGTCTGACCGCCTACGCCACACTGCGGGTGTATGTGCGGCGGTAGCAGTGGCCAAGAAATCGGCAGCGAAGGCGGGCGACGGGCGGCAGGTCGTCGTCACGAATCGCAAAGCGCGGCATGATTTCTCAATCCTCGAGGTTTTCGAGGCCGGGGTTGCGCTGGTCGGTACCGAGGTGAAAAGCCTGCGTGAAGGACACGCGTCCTTGGTCGATGCGTTCGCCACCGTCGACAATGGCGAAGTGTGGCTGCACAACATGCATATCCCGGAGTATCACCACGGCAGCTGGACCAACCACGATCCGCGGCGCAACCGCAAGTTGTTGTTGCATCGCCGCCAGATCGACCACCTGGTGGGCAAGATCAGGGATGGTAACCTCGCGCTGGTGCCGCTGTCGGTGTACTTCTCCCACGGCAAAGTCAAGGTGGAACTCGCACTGGCGCGCGGCAAGAAAGCGCACGACAAACGACAGGACATGGCGCGCCGCGATGCGCAGCGGGAAGTGGTGCGAGAGTTGGGCCGACACGTCAAGGGCATGAGCTGATCGGGGCCGTGTACGCCCAGCTGTCCGCGGTCAGCTTCGGCGTCAGCGACTTTGCCGGCGGCATCGCCTCACGCCGGGTGGCCGCGCTTCGCGTGGTGCTGGTGTCATACCCGATCACCGGACTGCTGCTGGGTGTGGTGGCCGCGATAGTGGGCGGCCCCATCCACCCGGCCGCGGTGCTGTGGGGTGTGCTGGGCGGACTGAGCCAGGGGTTGGCCGCATGGTGGTTCTACGCGGCGCTGGGATCCGGACCGATCTCGGTGGTGTCTCCGCTGGCGGCCGTGCTGGATGCGGCCATACCGGTTGGGATCGGGGTCGCGCTGGGGGAACGGCCCGGCGAATCCGCCTCGGCGGGTGTCGTCCTGGCGATGTTGGCCATCACCTTGGTCAGCCGGGAGGCCACCGACGAGGACACCCGGCCGCATCGGTTCACCACCAAGGTGGCCTGGCTGACGATCGGCTCGGGGATCGCTTTCGGGCTGAACTTCGTGTTCATCCACCAGGCCCCGGCCGAATCCCGGCTGTGGCCGCTGGTGTTTGCCCGAGTGTCGGCGACCCTACTGGTTCTCGTGGTGGCCGCGCTGACCCGGCACCTGCGGCTGCCATCTGGGACACCGATGCGGCTCGCGGTCGCCGCCGCACTGTTGGACACCTGTGCAAATATCACGATGCTGCTGGCCTTGCACGGCTCGCTGCTTTCCCTGGCCAGTGTGCTGATTTCGCTGTACCCCGCGGTGACCGTGGTGTTGGCCATCGTGGTGCTGCGGGAACGGGTAACCCGCTGGCAGGCAGTGGGCATGGTGTTGGCCATGCTGTCGGTGGCGATGATCGCCGCCAGCTGACGGGACCGTGACCGTTTTCCCCGCAGGCCCGGCGTTCGCCCTGGCGGCAGCGATCGGGTTCGGGGCCAGTGACTTCGTCGGTGGCGTCGCATCCCGGCGGGTGGCCGCCCTGCGGGTGGTATTGACGTCCTACCCGGCCGCCATGGTGCTGCTCGGCGCGCTGGCCGCCATCGTCGGCGGGCCGATCCCCGCCGGGGCATTGCTGTGGGGCGCACTGGGCGGACTCAGCCAGGCCTGCGGCGCGTGGTGGCTGTACGCGGCGCTGGGTGCCGGGCCCATCTCGGTGGTTTCCCCGTTGGCCGCCATGCTGACCGCCGGCGTACCGGTTGTGGTCGGCGTCGCCTTGGGGGATCGGCCGGGTGTGCTGCCCGCGGTGGGTATCGGGTTGGCGCTGGTCGCGGTGGTGCTGCTCGGACGCGACAGCGCCGACCGGAACGGCAGGCCGCGCCGGTTTACCGTGACGGTGGCCTGGCTGACCATCGGGGCAGGGGTCGGGTTCGGGTTGAACTTCGTGCTCATCCATCAGGCGCCGGCCGAATCACGGCTCTGGCCGCTGCTCTTCGCGCGGCTGGCGGCAACCGCACTCGTGGTCACCGTGGCGGCGCTAAGCCGAAGTTGCGGCGGTTTGTCGGTCGGATTTACTGATTGAGCTGGTGTTTTGTTGATTTGTCGGGTCGGTTGTTCTGGCTACGCCACTTGGAGGGGGATGGGGGTCTTGATGAGTTCGAAGGCGCGGCGCTGTTCGGGGGTGGATTCGGCCAGGGTGGGCACGGTGGTGTTGGTGCCGTGGTAGCGAATGTCGTTGCGGGTCAGGGTCGCCAGGTGGGTGAGCAGGCCGCGGAAGCTGCGCAGCGCGGTGCCGTCGGGGGCGTGGCGGGTGGCGGCTTTGGTTTGGGCAGCTTGGGAGCGTTGGGCCGGTGCGACGGGGTTGTCGCGTAGGGGTGGGTGTTCGTCGGTGAAGGTCAGCGGCGCCCAGGCCTGGCGCAGGTGCCAGGTCACATAGCAGGCCAGCATGCAGATCAACACGTGGGCTTTGACCCGTTCGGTGAGCCGGTGGCGGATGGGTCGTAGGTCGAGGTCGTCGGTTTTGATGCTGCGGAAGTCGCGTTCGACGTGGGCCAAGTTCTTGTAGCCGACGACCACGCCTGGGGCGTTGAGGTCGGTGGCGGGCACGCTGGTGCGTAGCACGTAGATGCCATCGAGGGCGGTTTCGGTGTCGATGCCGGCCTGGTTGCGGTGGTAGGTGAGGCTGGTGTCGGTGATGGTGCGCTCAAAGTGCTTGCCCATCTTGTATTTATCGATGATTTTGCCGACGGCTTCCCCGATGCGGCCGGCTCCGGTCAGCCGGCCGGCAGCCACCCGTTCGGCGATGGCGCCCAGGTCGATCTCGGTGGCGGCCAGCAGGGCGGCGCGTTTGCGGGCGCGTTGGGCGGCCAGGGCGGGGTTGCGGCAGGCGATGAGCCGTTCGCCGGGATAGTCGGGGTGGGTGATTTCGGCGAGGTCCTGGGTATCGAACAAGCTCATCTGCAGCGGCCCGTCATCGGCGGCCAGCACGGCGATCTGGGGGGCGCGCAGCGCGGTGAGCCATCCGAAACCAGTTGCGGTGTCTGGGTTGTCATTGAGTTCACGGATTGCGTCGATACGCGCGGAGGTGATCATGCCGCGATCACCGACCAGCACCAACCGATCAAGCCCGAATTGGGTGCGCACCACCTCGACGATGTCGGTGAAGGCGACCGGGTCGGCGGTGTTACCGGCAAACACCCGCACCGCCACCGGGCGGCCGGCTGGATCGGTGAGGATGCCGTATTCGATTTGCGGTAGCCCTTTTTTACCGTCCCTCGAATACCCGCGCAAGGCCAGCTCGCAACACCGTCCGGTCATCCAGGCACTGGTCAGATCAAACAACGCCATCCGCGAGGGATTAGCCTGTGGCCCTAAGTGTTTGGCAGCCAGCTTCTTTTCGATCGTGTCTTGCCGGTCGGCCAGCCAGTCCATCGCAGCGTAGATCTCGTCGGTGGATGCGGTGGCCACATCCAGATCGACCCCCACGGTGGAATCGGCCCACGAGGCCAGCGTGGACAGCTTGGAGGCCGGTTGGATCACCCGGGAGATGATCAGCGCGAACACCAGATCCCTCGACCGGCACGCCGGCCCCAACAACGCCGGAAACCCCAACTGGCGGGCCATCGCAGCTACCGCCGCCACATCCCCATGCGGCAGTGACCGGGTGATCGTGAACTCAGACCCGGCCGGCACCAGCACCTGGCCCTTGAGCGTGCCCTCAACCGCGGCGATCACGTCGGCGGGCAGCTTGGACAGGTTCGCCAGCGTCTCGTGGCGGACTTTCTTGCCGTCTCGATAGGTGCGGCGCACCAGGACCGACTCATAGCGGCGAACGTTGCCCGCCTTGTCCACATACTTGCTCGGTGTTCGGGCTACGTGCATCCGCGCTGGCTTCGCCACCACTCAATGGTAATAGATCAACTCAAGCATATTGTGAATCGACACACGATATTCACTGGCTACATTATCAATCCGCAAACCGACAGAATCTGAGCTCAGCCGTAGATTCCGTCTACCTCACTTGCCGCAACTTCGGGCTAAGCCGCAATCTCCAGGTCCCGTCCGGGACACCACTGCGGCTGGCGCTGATCGCGGCGGTGCTGGACGCCAGCGCCAACGTTGCCATGCTGCTCGCGCTGCACACGGCGTTGCTGTCGTTGGCGAGCGTCGTGATTTCGCTGTATCCCGCGGCCACCGTCGTATTGGCCATCACCCTGCTGGGTGAGCGGGTCAGCCGCCCGCAAGCGGTGGGCCTGGTGCTGGCACTGTTGGCGGTGGCGATGATCGCAGCGGGCTGACGCCCGTTTAGCATCGACCCCGTGACCCGTCCTGTGAGCAAGCTAGCCAAGTCTGACGTCCTGGCGGGTCTGTTCGCTGCGTGGGATGGTATCGACCGGCTGCTCGACGGACTGCCGGAATCAGCATGGGAGACGCCGACATCGCTGCCCGGCTGGGATGTGCGCGCCGTGGTGTCGCACCTAATCGGCACCGAATCGATGCTGATGGGTGTGGCCACTCCCGCCGCCGACCTCGACGTCACCGGCCTGGAACACGTCCGCAACGACATCGGCGCGATGAACGAGTGCTGGGTGCGTCACCTCAGCGGTGAATCCGGGGCCACCCTGCGCCAGCGCTTGCTGGCAGTGACCCACGATCGTCGCAGGCTGCTTGGTGAGATGTCCGAGGACGATTGGAACGCGCCGGCCCAGACACCGGCCGGACCGGACAGCTACGGAAGGTTCATGCGGATCCGGACCTTCGACTGCTGGATGCACGAGCACGACATCCGCGACGCGCTCGGTCGGCCGGCTTCCGACGACGATTTATCTGGTCCGGCGGCACGGCTGGCGCTCGACGAGATGGCGGCGAGCATGGGTTACGTCGTCGGCAAACTCGGCAGGGCGCCCGATGGGTCGCGGGTCGCCATTGAGCTGACCGGTCCGCTGGCCCGCACCATCCGCGTCGCAGTCGACGGGCGCGGTCAGTTGGTTGACGACTTCGGCGGGCTGGAGCCGACGGCGACGATCCGCCTCGACGGCCTGCTGTTCACCAGGCTGGCGGGCGGGCGTACAGACAACACTGAGGGCGTCGAGCTCGACGGTGACCGGCAGCTCGCGGCGCGCATTGTCCAGCACCTGGACTACGTGATCTGACGCGCCAACGCCGCCGCCGGGATGATCCTCGGGTGGCTGGTTGTTGCATAAACCGCGTAACATAGGTTGTCCTGCCGAAGGTCGGCGGGGATGCTCGAAGACACGGGGCTGAACGGTTTCGACTTCGCGCATCGAATCAAGGGAAGCGTGCCGGTGCAGGCAAGAGACCACCGCAAGCGTCGTTGCAACTAAATAAGCGCCGATTCACATCAGCGCGACTACGCTCTCGCTGCCTAAGCGACAGCTAGTCCGTCAGACCGGGACCTCCCTCGACCCGGACTCTGGCGTCAGCTAGAGGGATCCACCGATGGGTTCGGTCGCGGAACCCGTCGGGACACCAGACAGCGACTGGGATCGCCGTCCCGGCTAGTTCGCGAGACCGGGAGATCCGAGTAAGGGCACAGCGAACTGCGCACGGAGAAGCCTTGAGGGTATGCCGTAGGACCCGGGTTCGATTCCCGGCAGCTCCACCACAGGGGCCGCCGCGGTGACGGAGGCTCGTCGTACGAGTCAGTTGTCGCCGTCGGCGCACAACAGCGAGTGCGTCACCTGGGTGCCGTCGAACCGGAATTCATGTACTGCGCGCCGCAGAGGCTCGATGGTGGTATCCGGGTGGACGACGACTCCGCCACCGGACGGGATCCCGATGCCGGTGGCCGCGCCCCCCAGCTGATGAATCGCGCGTGACAGCCGCGCCCACTCGGCTCGCTCGTCGTGCGCATCGATGACCACTGGCACGAGATTGAACACATCGAGCAGCTGGATGGCGCCGGATTCCGTTGTCTCGACGATTCCATAGCGGCCGAGCTGGACCGCGCCGGCTGACACACCCACCAAGACCGCGCCTTGGGCGTATCGGTCCAAGATCACGTCCTTCATGCCGGTCTTCTCGAACGTCTTCCAGCCCAGGCGCACATCGCCGCCCGCGAGCACAATCAACTGGGCACGCTCGAGAAAGGCGCGGTCGAGCGGGCCGAACGACGAATGGATCATGCGACGGTCGGCTATGCCGACCGCCTCCACGGCTGCCTCGAAGATCCCGTAAAACTCGGGACGATCGCCATTGGAGGCGCCGATGTAGGCCGCGGTCAGAGGTGTGTCGTCGGCCAAGCCGGTGATGGCCGCCTCCAGCAGCAGGCGGTCCTGCCGTTCCCAGAACAGCAGCTGACTGTCCGCCAGCAGATAGAGCGGTTGGAGTGCCATCAGCGCGTGCTCAGCGTGCTAATCGTTTGCACTTCGGTGGCCCGGTAGGGTCGGCCGTCGGGCTGGAGCAGGTCTTGAAACCACGGTTTCGGAGTTGTTGTGTACGGATGATCCCAAGAGTCCCATGGGAAGTAGGTCTGCGTCTTCCCGGCGACCAAGCCCCAATTGATCGCACCGACGTTGTGCCGCTTCGCAAGTGGCAGCACCCCGTCAACGGTACTGCCGAAAGTCCGCGCAAGGTACTCGGTGCAGAGGATCGGCCGCCCCAACGGGGACAGTTCGGCTATTCGGGCCTCAAAGGCAACTGGTTCGCCATAGCAGTGGAAGGTGACGACGTCCGAATTCTCCAGTTGTATGTTCACGATTTCACTGCGGCGCTGGCGATCTCCCCACTCACCGGTCCACACGCCACTCGTTAAGGGCTGAGCGGGATCAACTGAACGCGCCCAGCCGAACGCCAACGACAACAGGTCGGCGACCCGCTCCTGCTTGTCCTTCCTCTCGACCTTGCGATACACGCGCGCGGGGTTGTCAGGCTCGTTCCACAAATCCCAGCCCAAAACGCGATCATCCGTGCGGAATTGGCTCAACACTCCGGTGACATACTCAAGCAGGGTGCGGCGGTAGTCGAGGTCATCGAGGCGTTCGGCGCCCGGGCTTTGCACCCAACCGGAGTTGTGGACTCCAGGCTTCGGTGGCCGCTGCCGGCCGGGTTTGGGGAACGGATCCCAACAGGAGTCGAACAAGACGAAGAGTGGTTTAATGCGGTGGCGCGCCGCAATGCTGACAAACTGTGCAAGACGGCGTTGGAAGCCTCGCCGGTCTTGGGCCCAGAGCTGATCGTGCAGGAAGACCCGCACAGCGTTGAGCCCGTGCATCTGGGCCCAGCCGAGTTCGGTGTCGATGCGCCGGGGGTCGAAGGTGTCGGCCTGAAACATCTCGAGCTGGTTGACGGCGTTCGACGTGATGTAGTTGGCGCCGACGAGCCAACCTTGCGCCTGATACCAGCGGTTGACGCGGTCGGGCGGCCAGCGGCTTTGCTCTGCTGCGGCACGCGGGACCCGGGTCAGCGCGGGGCCTGCCGCCAGCAGCAGGGATGCCTGGAGCACCATTCGACGCCTCACGAAGCGACGATAGTTCCTCGGTGGCCGGGGAGGCTGGGAAACGTCGGCCCAACGTCTCGTCGGCCCTCGCATCCTCGCATCCCGGGCCGTCGTTTGACGAACCGATTTCCGCGCGAACCCGACGTGAGCCACGACCGCATCGTGTGATCATCGTCGGGGGCGGTGTCGTTGCGCGGCCTGCTGAGCGCCTGTCGTGGCGATGCCGTTACGGTTTAGCCATCCACCAGACAGAACAACAGACCGACGAAACGACAGGTCACTCGATGTCCGAACAGACCGAGACCACCGCGGCCGGTCCCGCCGGCGCTGGCTCGCGCATCGACCCGGTTCTGGCCAGGAGTTGGCTACTCGTCAACGGGGTGCATGACGACCGGTTTGAGGATGCTGCCCGCTCAAGCGCCGACATCGTCGTGCTTGACATCGAGGATGCGGTCGCACCGAAGGACAAGGCCGCCGCCCGCGACAATGTCGTGCGCTGGCTCGGCGCCGGAAACAGCGACTGGGTTCGCGTCAACGGCTTCGGCACCCCGTGGTGGGCGGACGATCTGGCCATGCTTGCCGGCACCTGTGTCGGCGGGGTGATGCTGGCGATGGTCGAATCGGTCGACCACGTCACCGAGACGGCGAAACGATTGCCCGACGTGCCAATTGTGGCGTTGGTCGAGACGGCCAGGGGCCTGGAACGCATCACCGAGATCGCCGCGGCCAAGGGCACTTTCAGGCTCGCCTTCGGTATCGGCGATTTCCGGCGTGACACCGGGTTTGGAGAAGACACCGCCACCCTGGCTTACGCGCGGTCACGCTTCACGATCGCCGCCAAGGCGGCCAACCTGCCCAGCGCGATCGACGGGCCGACCATCGGGTCGAATCCACTGAAGCTCATCGAAGCCACGGCTGTCTCAGCGGAATTCGGAATGACCGGCAAGATCTGCCTTACGCCGGACCAATGTCCAGTGGTGAATGAGGGGCTATCGCCGTCACAGGATGAAATTGCCTGGGCGAAAGAGTTTCTCGCTGAATTCGAACGCGACGGGGGAGAGATCCGCAACGGATCTGACCTTCCACGGTTCGCGAGGGCCACCAAGATTCTCGATCTGGCTCGTGCCTACGGCATCAAGGTTTCTCACTTCGACGACGAACCGGTGCACATGCCCGCACCATCGGACACCTACCACTACTGACCGCTGCTAGCGCCGACGCTACGTGGCCGGGCGTTTCTCGAGGAACGCGCACAACCCTTCTTGAGCGTCGTCGGCGCGGGCGTTCATCGCCATGACGGCCCTTGTGAGGTCGTAGGCCCGGTGTTCGTCGAGGTCGATCTGGGCGTACAACTTCCTTGCCAAGCCCCACGGTCAGCGGGCTCGAAGCCGGAGAATGCCGGGCCCACCGCGGCGATGACGATCACCCGCACGTGGGGGTCCTCGCCAAGCCGCTGCAGCCTGAGGATCAGCTCCTCCATCAGCTCGAGGCTTAGCGCATTGCGTTTCTGCGGCCGGTTCAGCGTGAGGCGCGCCACCGGCCCGTCGGCGCGCAGCAGGACGGGCACGTTGGCTGCGAGCCTGCCCGTTCAGGCGAGCATACGTCCGCTGCGTCAGTTGCGGATCGTCCGCAAAGGCGCCAGCAGCGCAGCGAGCCCGTATTCGAACACGGCGTCATAGTCGGTCGGGGATTGCAGTGCCCTGACGAGCGTTTGGTCGGGCCAGTCGTCGGCCCACAGTGACGGGTCCTCCTCATCATGTTTGGCCCCGCGGACTGCCGAGAACTGCAGCAGCGCCGACGAAATGACGTGTACCTGCACCGCTCGCAGGACGAGTGCGGCTTCGCTGCCCGTGATACCGAGTTCTGCCAGCTGCATTGCCAGCATCTGCTGAATCGGCAGGAACAACCTCGGCGTGCGGTCTCGTTCATGTGCGATGCGCAGAAGATGCTGTCGCTCGATCAACGCCGTGCGCTGCGAGCGGGCAAGTGACGCAATGCGTTCGACGGCAGTGTCGCCTTGCACGGGCAGATTGGCCATCTGACGGAGCAACCGGTCGACGAGACTGTCGAAGAGTTTGTCTTTGCCGCCGACGTGCCAGTAGATCGAGGTGACCGCGACTTTGAGTTCCTGGGCAAGGCGGCGCATGGTGAACGCCTCAACGCCGTCTTGTTCGATCAGCCGGGCCGCGGTGTTCAGGATCAGCTCGGCGCTGACGGCTTCGTCCTTGGCTGTCAAAGCTTCTCATCCCCGATCATGCGCCGGGCAGCTCGAGACTGCGTTCGAAATGCCGACGTAAGGTCTGGTACCCCGGCGTCGCAAGGCGCACTCGCATCCTGCCTTCGCATACGAGTTTTTGCGTGGTCATCGAAGCGCTCCCACCGCCGTCTGTAACGATGTTACATTGCCACCGTAGCGGTTGGCCAAGGACACCCAAGGGAGTGCTCGTGTTCGACGTCAAGATCACTGGCGGCACGGTCGTGGACGGAACCGGCGCCGAGCGGTTCGACGCCGATGTAGCGGTCAAAGACGGCAAGATCGTCGAGGTTCGTCGCCGCGGGCCGGCCGACTCGCCGCTGGCGGGTGAGGCCGCCGAGACGATCGACGCAACGGGCAAGATCGTCGCACCGGGATTCGTCGACATCCACACCCACTACGACGGACAGGTCAGCTGGGACGACCTACTCGAACCGTCCAGCACCCACGGTGTGACCACCGTGGTCGCCGGTAACTGCGGTGTCGGTTTCGCCCCGGTGCGGCCCGGACGTGAGCAGTGGCTCATCGAGCTGATGGAGGGCGTGGAAGACATTCCGGGAACCGCGCTCTCGGAAGGGATCAGCTGGGGGTGGGAGAGCTACCCGGAGTACCTCGACGCGATCGGCCAACGGCGGCTCGCTGTCGACTTCGGAAGCCAGGTCGCGCACGGGCCCATTCGCGCGTACGCGATGGGCGAGCGTGGCGCCCGCAACGAGCCCGCCACCCCGGACGACATCGTGGTGATGAGCCGGCTGGTGCGGGAGGCGGTGGAGGCCGGCGCACTGGGGTTTTCCTCGTCGCGCACGCTGGCGCACCGGGCCATGGACGGCGAACCCGTCCCGGGAACGTTCGCGGCCGAAGACGAGCTGTTCGCCCTGGGACATGCGATGGCCTCCGGTGGAGGGGCGGTCTTCGAGCTGGCGCCGCAAGGGGCCGCGGGCGAAGACATTGTGGCGCCGAAAAAGGAAATCGACTGGATGCGGCGGCTGGGCGCCGAGATCGACTGCGCGTTAAGTTTCGCGCTGATCCAAGTCGACGCCGACCCCGACCTGTGGCGCGAGCAACTCGACATCTCCGCCGCCGCCCACGAGGAAGGCAGTCGGCTGCATCCGCAGATCGCCGCGCGCCCGTTCGGGATGCTGCTCGGCTTCCCCGGCCACCACGCCTTCACCCATCGTCCGACCTATCGGCGGCTGAAGGCCGAGTGCAGCCGCGAAGAACTCGCCGCCCGGCTCGCCGACCCCGCGGTACGGGCGGCCATCCTGAGCGAGGAGGACCTGCCACCCGACCCGAATGTGCTGTTCGACGGCATGTTCGCCTTCGCCCAGCACGCGGTGGACCGGCTCTATCCCCTCGGTGAGCCACCCGACTACGAACCCACGCCCGACCGCACCGTCGCGGCGATCGCCCGGGAACGCGGCGAGGACCCGCTGGCCACGATGTACGACCTGATGCTGGAATCGGATGCCGGCGCGATGCTGCTGCTGCCGATGTACAACTACGCCGACGGAAACCACGACGCCATCCGTGAGATGCTGACCCATCCTGCTGGTGTCCTCGGGCTGTCCGACGGCGGCGCCCACTGCAGCATGATCTGCGACGCGTCCTATCCCACGTTCCTGCTGACCCATTGGGCGCGCGATCGCCGTCGGGGCCATAAGCTGCCGCTGGAATACGTCATCCGCAAGCAGTCTCACGACACCGCGCAGCTGTTCGGGCTCTCCGATCGCGGTGTCATCGAAGTGGGAAAGAAGGCCGACATCAACGTGATCGACACGGATGCGCTGACGCTGCATGCCCCGCGAATGGTCTTCGACCTGCCGGCCGGTGGTCACCGGCTCGTCCAAGGCGCCTCCGGCTACACTGCCACGATCGTCAGTGGCGTCGTGACCCGCCGCGACGGCGTCGACACCGGCGCGCGCCCCGGTCGGTTGGTGCGCGGAACACGTTGAGCACCGGTTTGCACATCACTGGGAGAGCGCGCGGTCGCGCGGCTCACCGACGCTAGCGGCGTTAACCTGGCGCCATGGCCAAGAGCCGAATCCGGGTAGCGCGGGTCTACGACGAGCCGGTCCCCGAGGACGGCCAACGCATCTTGGTCGACCGGGTGTGGCCGCGAGGGTTCCGCAAAGACGACCCGCGGGTGGGCATCTGGCTCAAGGATGTCGCGCCATCGGACGAGCTGCGCCGCTGGTACAGCCACCAGCCGCAGCGTTTCGACGAGTTCGCTTCGCGCTACGAGAAAGAACTGCGGGGCAGCGAGGCGCTCGCGGAATTGCGCAAGCTGACCAATCGCGGGACCGTGACGTTGGTAACCGCAACCCGGGACGTGGAGGGCAGTCAGGCGGCGGTGCTGGCGAAGCTGCTTCGACGCCGTTGACCAGCGTCGGCTTCGGTAGGCTCGCCGGTTGACATGACCGAAACCGAACCGATCCTGCCGCGGGAATTGACCGATGTTCCCGACGAGGTTCGAAACGTACCGCCACCACCGTTGCCGCACGTGCCGGAACCGTATGCACTGCGCCTGGCCGACCCCGACGCCGATGCGGAGATGATCGCCGAGTGGATGAACCGGCCACATTTGGTCGAGGCGTGGGAATACCCGTGGCCGGCCCGCAAATGGCATCGCTACCTCAGCGCCCAGCTTGCGGGCAGCTACTCGCGGCCAATCATCGGCAGTCTGGCTGGACAAGACGCCGCCTATCTCGAATTGTACCGGGCTGCAAAGGATTCCGTAGCTACCCGGTACGAGGCCGACCCGTACGACCTCGGTTTGCACATCGCCATCGCCGATCTGACGATCGTGAACAAGGGTATCGTCCGATACCTGTTGCCGCACTTCATGGCCAGCGCGCTTAGCCTCGAACCCAGGTGTCGTCGGATGGTGTTCGACCCTGATCATCGCAACACGATGGCCCGCCGGGCCTGTGAACGCGGTGGGTGTGTGTTTCTCGGAGAGCACGACATGTCCAATCGCCGCATGGCGCTGTATGTTTTGCCGCGCACCCCTGGTGACGTGCCCAGGCTGCGCGAGCACTAGCCGGTCGGCTTTCTACGGGTTGCTCACGACGAGCAGCGCCGCGCCAGCCTGGCGCCCCGCCGCGGCTGCTGTTCGCCGCGGAACCTCACAGTCCCGGCGCAGGCAGAATTGAAATCATGGTGGCCCATCCGCGTGCCGGCCAGCCGGCCCAACCCGAGGACCTCGTCGACTTGCCGCACCTGGTGACGGCTTACTACACCGTTGAACCGGACCCCGACGACGTTGCTCAACAGGTGGTGTTCGGGACCTCAGGACACCGCGGTTCAGCGCTGGAGGGCGCATTCAACGAGGCTCACATCTTGGCCATCACCCAGGCCATCGTCGAATACCGCGCCGCGCAGGGCACGACCGGGCCGTTGTTTATCGGCCGCGACACGCATGCCCTGTCCGAGCCGGCATGGGTGTCGGCGCTGGAAGTGCTCGCCGCCAACGACGTGGTCGCCATGATCGACTCGGCAGACCGGTACACGCCGACACCGGCGATCAGCCACGCCATCCTCAGCTACAACCGCGGCCGCGCCGACGGGCTGGCCGACGGCATCGTCGTGACACCGTCGCACAACCCTCCGGCCGACGGGGGGTTCAAGTACAACCCGCCCACCGGTGGGCCGGCCGATAGCGATGCGACCAATACAATTGCCAAGCGCGCCAACGAGATTCTGCGCGATGGCCTGGCTGACGTAAAACGGATGACGTTGACGCGCGCGCTGCGCACCGCGTGGCGGCATGACTACCTCGACGCCTATGTCGACGACTTGCCGAACGTGGTCGATATCCGTGCGATCCGCGATGCCGGGGTGCGGATCGGCGCCGACCCGCTCGGCGGAGCCAGTGTGGACTACTGGGCTGTGATCGCCGAGCGGCACAATCTGGATCTGACCGTGGTTAATCCGCTGGTGGATGCGACATTTCGGTTCATGACGTTAGACACCGATGGCAAGATCCGGATGGATTGCAGCTCGGCCGACGCGATGGCCTCCCTGATCGCCAACCGGGACTTGTACCAGGTGGCCATCGGCAACGACGCCGACGCCGACCGACACGGCATCGTCACGCCCGACGCGGGGCTGGTGAACCCGAATCACTATCTGGCCGTTGCCATTGACTACCTCTACAGCCGTCGGCCTTCCTGGTCGGCCGGCCTCGCGGTCGGCAAGACCGTGGTCAGCTCGTCGATCATCGACCGCGTTGTCGCCGGCATGGGCCGCATGCTGGTCGAGGTGCCGGTGGGGTTCAAATGGTTCGTCGCACCGTTGCTTGCGGGTGCCATCGGTTTCGGCGGCGAGGAGTCGGCGGGCGCGTCGTTCTTGCGCCGCGACGGCTCGGTGTGGACCACCGACAAGGACGGCATCGTCATGGCGTTGCTGGCCGCCGAGATGTTGGCCGTCACCGGGTCGACGCCGTCGCAGCGGTACCGCGAGTTGGCCGCCGAATACGGTGAGCCGAGCTATGCCCGCGTCGACGCGCCCGCCGACCGTGAGCAGAAGGCCCGGCTCGCCAGGCTCTCGGCCGAACAGGTCAGTGCCACCGAGCTGGCCGGCGAGCCGATCACCGCGAAGCTGACCGCCGCCCCGGGCAACGGGGCACCGCTGGGCGGGCTGAAGGTGACGACGGCCAACGCCTGGTTTGCCGCACGACCCTCGGGCACCGAGGACGTCTACAAGATCTACGCCGAGTCCTTCCGGGGACCCGAGCATCTGGCCGAGGTCCAACGGGCGGCGCAGGAGGTGGTCGATAAAGTCATTGGCTGACACTCGTGATCAGCGGCTTTGAACGCCAGTTGGCAGTGGTGTAGCTTCGATGGGCACGACTGCACTGGGGCTATGGCGCAGCTGGTAGCGCACCACACTGGCAGTGTGGGGGTCACGGGTTCGAGTCCCGTTAGCTCCACGATTCCACGGGACGCGACCGGTACGCGTGTCAAGGTTCGCTCGGGGTACTCGCCGCCCAATGTTGCCTGCCTGTACGGCGTGGCTTTGCGGGCAACATGGTCGGGTGCGGCATGATGCGGCTCATGCCGCAGATGACCCGCCGTACCGCAGGCGCGACGCCTCCATGCGGTGGCCAAGGGCCAGCCACCCGAACTGTTGCATTCATGCCGCACATGTTGAGCCACTGGCATATTGGGCACAGGCCACCATGCTCACCCCATAATGAGCGCTAGATGACCACAATCAAGGTATTGCTCGCTGCAGCGCTGGGCGCCCTCGCGGCGAGCATGACCCTAGTGGCCAGCACTCCTGCCCACGCCGGGCCTCCGGACTGGTGTACGTCGATAACGGCCCCCGACAACCAACTCACCCCGTGTTACCGCAGCTATACGCTGGGTGAGTCGTGGGCAAGGCAGGCTTTCCTCCACGAAACCACGTCGGTGGGCAAGCGGCCCCAGGATGTCATTGGAACGGCACCGCAGGCCGCCGACTTCTGTCGGGCTGGGTTGCTGCAAGTCCCTTCCGGGCTGCGCCCCGATCAGCGCGCGTTTCTGATGGGCTGCGCTGAGGTGCTCGGCGGGCTCGCAGAATCTCACGGGATCAAATGGTGAAGGCCGAGACCCCACCCGGTCGACTTGAGCTAAAGTGAAAAGAATTGCGGCGCAGCAACTCCGCGTCATGTCGCTGGAGTAACGCACGAACCGTTTGTTGCCGCAAGTGATCCGATTGATCATGATGTGATTGGTTCCGGCGTTGAACGGTTTTCGCCATAACGACACGGTCACGACATGGTTTCGGACTGCGAAAACTTATTGCGCCGCCGCCTACTAATAGCCAGATACTTTACTTCTGCCACAAGAGTTAACTTCTGCCACACTATTCGGCCGAAATCGGCGGAACCGTACTGACGGAACTCGAAGTGGTTAGAGGAAAGGACATCTGCCATGCGCCGACCCACCGCCATCCTCTCAACCGCACGAACCGCGCTGCTGTCAGGTGTCATTTCCACCGTGACACTGGTCGCCGGCAGTAATCCGCGCGTCCATTGCTGACGAAGCAATTCCGCAACGTTGCCGCCCTGCTGCTTTCGACTGTTCTTCTGTATATGGGATCGGGGGAGGCCTGGGCGGACGAGTCGATCGTCATAGACTTCGTGCGGCACGGGCAGTCCGTAGCCAATGCGGACGGCTTGATCGACACAGGGGTGCCCGGAACTCGGCTCACTCAGCTTGGCCAGCAACAGGCCCGCGCCGTCGCCAACGTACTCGCGCGGCAAGGCCCTTTTGCCGGCATCTTTGCATCGGAGTTGATCAGGACGCAGGAGACCGCCGCGCCGTTGACTCAACTCTTGCGGATGAACGCGCAAATATTGCCTGGTCTCAACGAAATCAATGCGGGCATTTACAACCGCTTACCGGAATTCAGCCTCGCGGGGCTTCTGTACATAGTCGGCCCAGTCGCGTGGGCGCTCGGCCTACCCTTCGTGCCGATGCTGGCCCCAGGCTCCACCGACGTTAACGGGGTGGTGTTCAAAAAGCGCTTTACCAACGCACTTCAAACCATATATAGCAATGCCCTGGCTCATCCGGTACGGGCCGCGGACGGCAAGATCACCACCGTAGCATTCTCGAGCGAACTCGATACCGAAGTCGGGACGCTGATGAACGTCAAAAACCCCGATCCACTGCTCATCCTCATCGACCCACTGCCCAACACCGGCATTATCGTGATCGAAGGAAATCCCCGCGAGGACTGGACGCTTATCAGTTGGAACGGGAAACCTGTGGCGCCGACGCCAGCGGGCGCGAGGATAAGTCCCGAGACGACGCGCTTATGCCAAATACTTCTGCCGACCGAGACCGGATCATGTGCGGCCAAACCGACTTCCACGCCAGGTGGTCCGCGCCCACCGACGGGAAAGCGTGTCAGCGATCGGCTGCCTGCGGCGCCGCACGGATGAGAAGCGACATGCGGCCCACCAACCTCGCCTAGTACATCACGTACTCGTGTACGCAACGACACCTGCCGGCTCGATACGCGATTGAGTGGCCCACGATCTGGCTCGTCAAGGAGCGGCGCAGCATGATTTGGACCCGGATCTGGTTGATTCGATTAAGCGTGTCCGCACCTTGCAGAGGCCAATCGGCAGGCGAATAGCGATCCCGTTCTCTTAACGGTCATCGGCTATCACCAATCCAATCAACTCCGATTGAGCTCAAATAGATTTGCGTGCAGACGGATCCTCGCTGAGCTGCCGGGAACAGCTCGGTGGGATCCGAGGTGAACTTAAGATCCACATACTGGGTGACGGTGGTATCGCTCTGCGGAACGCTTGGGGTATGACCTTCTGGAATTGTTGCTGCATAGTCACTTAAGTGAAGTATGACGGCTTCGCGGTCGCAGCTGAGTTCGCCTATCTTCTCACCGACGTCCACTTCGACACCTAGCTTTGTGGGCCCGATGCGATGAGCGGCGTGGGTCTCGGATTCGTTGGGTTTCAACGTTATTGCAGGAAACCCCCACACTCCGGCCAGCGGACCTTCCTCGTCCTCGGGGCGTTTGACAAGAAGTAATTCGTCCCTGTCGTTCTTGATTACCAAAGCAACAGAATGTCTATGCGGCTTCATTGCTCGGATTTTATTGCAGAATCGCAAGTGCGATCACTAGTGAGGGAGATTGGTCCGATGAAGGTGGCGATCCTCGACGACTACCAAAACGTCGCGCTGAGCATGGCCGACTGGTCGGACGTTGCGTCCAGGGCCGAGATCACCGTCTTCGGTGACCATCTCGCCGATACAGACGCCCTCGTCGAACGGTTGGCGCCGTTCGACGTGGTATGCGTCATGCGGGAACGAACGCCGTTGCCCCGCGCAGTCATCGAGCGGTTGCCGCGGCTGAAGATGATCGCCTCGACTGGGCCGTTCAATGCCTCCATTGACGTGGTGGCCGCCGCGGAGCGCGGCATACACGTCAGCACCACTGGCGGCTACATTGAGTCCACGGTCGAACTGACCTGGGCGCTGATCCTGGCCGCCGCTCGGCGGATCGTCGACGAAACACTTTCGGTGCGCGCGGGCGGATGGCAGACCTCGGTTGGCCGCCAGCTCGGCGGCGCGGTGCTCGGCGTGCTCGGATTGGGCAGGGTCGGCACGCGGGTGGCGCGGGTCGGTGCGGCCTTCGGGATGGAGGTCATCGCGTGGAGCACCAACCTGACGCCGAAAGCCGCCGAACAGGCCGGGGTGGCGTACGTGTCCAGGGATGAGCTGTTTAGCCGGAGCGATGTGCTCACCGTCCACGTGGTGCTCAGCGAACGCACCCGCGGTCTGGTGGGCGCCGCAGAGCTGGCATCGATGAAGCCGACCGCGATGCTAGTCAACACGTCGCGGGGGCCGATCGTCGACGAGCAGGCCTTGATCGCCGCGTTGCGGTCGGGCACCATCGCCGCCGCGGGACTCGACGTGTTCGACATCGAGCCGCTGCCGCCCGGGCATCCGCTGCGTTCGCTGGACAACGTCGTCGCCACGCCGCACATCGGCTACGTCGCCGACCGGGTCTATCGCACCTTCTACGGGGAGGCCGCCACCCACATCGCGCGCTGGCTCGCCGAACACACCGAATCGAGCGGCTGAGAGATTTTCCGTCCGCGACCGGCGCGCTTCCAGCCTGCCGAACACCACCATCACGATCGCGGCAAGCGCCCAGCCGAGCAGGATGTCGATGACGTAGTGCTCGGCCGAGTACACCAGGGCAAACGCCATGGTCAGCACGTAGCCGAGCAGCACTGCCCGCCAGGGCAGGCGCACCCGGCGCCACAGAAACATCGCTACCATGGCCGACAGCCCGGCGTGCAGCGACGGAATCGCGGCCACCAGGTTGACACTGGCCTGTCCCGAGTCGATCAGGACCCCGGCCGACTGCAGATGCAGCGTGCCCCAGCCGCGGGTGGAGATGCGCTCCACGAAATTGTGGGCACCGGGCTGGCTGAACTGCATGGCGCCCAATAGCCCGCCGTCGGGAACACCTGCCGGGTGACGGAACATGCAGGCCGGGTACGACGGTCCGTCGGCGACCTCGTTGGGGGTGCAGCGCGCCGCGGCCCACGGAGGTGCTGCCGGCACGACGACATAGATCAGCAGCGCGGCGAACGACAAGGACAGAAATCGCCACGCATACGCTTTCCAGATCTGTCGGTCACGCAGCCACAAGAAGCCGGCGACCGCGTACGGCACGATGAAAAACGACATGTAGACCGTGCTGATGATCACCTCCCACCACGGTGGTTGCGGCATCTTGAGGTGTTCTTGCAGCCAGACGGTGGGCATCACCCCGAAGAACAACCAGCGATCGACCGCGGGCTGAAGCCGCCAGAGCGTGGGCGCCCCGACCAATGTCGCGGCGCCCCGGCTCAGGTCGTATAGCAGCAGCACAAGAGCGAACGGCAGCCAGTCCCGAACCACCATCAGCACCTTGCGGCGGCGGCCGATGCTGGCAGCCATTAATCCGGTGGCGATGTAGAGCAGCAGCAGTTCGCGATTGAACGCCAACCCGGCGGTCAGGGTGCGGTAGCACACCACGAGCGCCCAGACCGCGACGGCGGTACGCCGCAGAAAAGTAAGCGTACGATCTGCCGGTGCCGCACTGCGACGGCGGTCATCCGGTTGGACCCGGCGCAGGTCAGTCCCGGGGTATCGGGCGGCCGTCGGGCGCGGTTGGCGCGCAAATAGCGGGCGTCGTCGATCGGTCGTTAATGACACCAGTCGGACTCCAACCGCCGCCTCGGTAACAACGCCTCGGTTACAAACAGAGACACCGTACACATCTTCTCTGTGACCACCGGGTGAATTGATGCACGACATGCCTCAGCGGCGCTATTAGTACCCGGAGCACCTGGTTCCCAACTAGGCGCACTTCATTGGCGCCAACGCCGCGTTCGGCTAGCCCCGCATCGCTGCAGTTACCCGGTCAGCGCTGGGCGGACGATGTCGGCTTGACGCGATTACCTCCAGCCCCGTGAGCCGCCGCGCCGGCGCGCGTGCTCAGCAGTCGGGCGTGCCATTGTCATTTCACTTCGCGTTCTCCGGGGGTCGCCACCAACCCCGCGGGGAGCGAAGATTCTCGACGGCACCGGACGGTCCTCGGTCAGGGGTTTCCAGTGCCTCGAATTACGTTGATACACACGGCGATTGCAGCCACCAACACAACGACGACGACCGCCGCAAAGACCGATCGGCCGCCTTGGATGAAGGTGTCTTTGATCACCTCGTCGAGTTGGTGGGTGTTTGTGCCGAACCGAACACGGTCTTACCCGTGTGCTTGGCGGCGCAGCGGAAAAGCGTGTTGATGCCGCCGAGCGGATCGGTCACCCCGATCAGCAGAATGCTGCCCCACGCGGCGACGACGGTCAGGCTGCACACCCACACGCCCGGACGCCAGCGTCGGCGCGCCGCCGGTGTGCGACACGATCGACTGCTCGCCGACACCGGCCGCGGCGGGGTGATCTGCTCTGCGGTGATCGACGCGCCGGATAAACCGAGGTGGTTGACATAGGCCGCGGCGGTGGTGGCGGTGCCGCCGGTCTGCGCCACCGGCGCGTTGAGTGTGATATACAGATGCTTGCCCAGGATCGATGCGGTGATCAGCGCCATGACCGCGACAACCGACTCGATGATCATTCCCCCGTAGCCGACCAGCCGCATCCCCGCACGGCGCCTCCGTTGATGACGCTAAAACATTTGGCTGCCGGCGATTTTCGCACCGGCAGGACCGGGAAATGTCACCGCGACCTGGCCAGCGGGTGACGAATCAGTTGTGCCGCTGGTAAATTGCGCGCACCGTCTCGATGGTGTCGGCCTGCGCCGGGGGCTTGTCGTCGCGATACCGCAGCACCCGCGCGAAGCGCAGAGCCAGCCCGCCGGGATAGCGCGGCGAGGCCTGGATGCCGTCGAACGCGACCTCGACGACCTGCTGCGGTCGCAGCGTCACGACGTCACCATCGGTGCGGCCGACGGCCAGCTGCAAAAAACGCTGGGTCTGCCACTCGAGCATGGCGTCGGTCATGCCCTTGAACGTCTTGCCCAGCATCACGTACCCACCGGTGGCGGGGTCACGTGCGCCGAGATGGATGTTGGAGAGCTTGCCGCGGCGCCGTCCCGAACCCCACTCGACCGCCAGCACGACCAAGTCGAGGGTGTGCACCGGTTTGACCTTCAACCAGGTCGCCCCGCGGCGACCCGCTTCGTAGGGCGCACCCGGTGACTTGGCCATCACCCCTTCATGACCGGCGGCCAGCGTCGCGTCCAGGAAGTCAGCCGCGGCGGACGGATCCGACGTGACCAGCCGATCGACCCGGTGCCGCGCCGGCACGATCTCATCGAGGGCGGCGACGCGCTCGCTGGTCGGGGCGTCGAGCAGGTCCACCCCGTCGCAGCGCAACAGGTCGAAGAAGAACACCGACAGGGGCTGTGCGGCGCGGGCCGCCGCGACGTCGACCGAGCGGCCGAACCGGGATGCCGTCACCTGGAACGGCTGGGGCCGGTTGTCGGCGCGCAATGCGATCGCCTCGCCGTCGGCGATGAGCTCGCTGACCGGTAATGCCAGTGCCGCCTCGACCACTTCGGGCAGCCGCGCGGTGACGTCATCGAGGCTTCGGGTGTAGACGACGACGTCGTCGTCGGCCCGATGAATCTGCACCCGTGCGCCGTCTAGTTTCGTCTCGAAAAGTGCTGTACCACCCAGTCTTTCGAGTGCTTCGGTAGTGCCGGCTGCGGTCTGGGCGAGCATCGGGCCGACCGGCCGGCCCACCCGCAGGGTGAACGCTGCCAGCGCAGCGGGTCCACCGGTCAGGCCGGATGCGGCGACAGCGGGCAGTTCCCCGCCCAGCATCGCCGCACGGCGCACCGTGGGCGCGGGGATGCCGGTGGCGGTGGCAACGGCGTCGGCCATGATCCCGGCGAGCGCTCCCTGACGGAGCTCCCCGCTGAGCAGCCGCCGCAGAAACGTCTGCTCGATCGCGGTGGCGGCGCCAAACAGCCGGCCGAGGAGATCTGCGCGCCGTGCCTGCGAACCCTGACCGGAGGTAGCGCCGATTTGCGTTAAGGCGGCGTCGACCTCGCTGACGGTCAAGGTTGGCTGCGTAGCGGGCGGCGGCACCGAGCGCAAAGCGGCCCAGCCGACACCGATTTGGCGTTGCGGCAGCTCGCCGGAGAGCCAGCAGACGATGATCGCGACCAGCCCGGGATCGGGGACGGCGCGGTGCAGCAGGTCGACGATGTGCGCGATCTTGGCGCGACGCGCGGTCGCAGCGGCCACGTCCAGCGACGTGGTCGCCACGTCGATCAGCAACACAGCTCAGCTTTACACGGCTGGCGCCAACTGCTAACCGGCGTCGCGATAGCGTGCTTGTGATCCGGGTGACGACGCGGGCCGAAGGCCCGAGGAGGAGCCGGGCCAACCAAGGGGAGACACGGGCGATCGGACCCGACCAGACCAGGAGGTTTGCATGGAGATCAACGGCAAGAAGGTGGTCGTCATCGGCGGCGCTTCGGGCATGGGGCGTGCCAGCGCCGAGCTGCTGGCCGCGCGCGGCGCCAGCGTGGCGATACTCGACCGCGAGGGTTCCGATGGGAAGGACGTCGCCACGGCCCTCGGCGGCCCGTTTCATGCGGTGGACGTCACCGACTTCGCCGGCACCGAGAAGGCCCTGCAGGCTGCGGTCGACGATCTAGGCGGTCTGCATGTGAGCGTGACGACGGCGGGCGGCGGGATCGCCAAGCGCACGCTGACCAAAGACGGCCCGCACGATCTTGAATCCTTCCGCTCGGTGGTGGACCTGAACCTCATCGCGACCTTCAACATCAGCCGGCTGGCGGCGTGGCACATGAGCAAAAACGAGCCCGAGGACGAGGAACGCGGGGTCATCATCAACACCGCGTCGATCGCGGCGTTCGAGGGACAGATCGGCCAGGTCGCCTACACTGCCGCCAAGGCGGGCATCGCGGGGATGTGCCTGACCATGGCACGCGACCTGGGTTCGCTGGGCATCCGGGTGCTGGCAATTGCGCCGAGCCTGTTCGCGACCGGGCTGACCAAGGGCATTCCGGAGGAGTACGCGACCGCGCTGACTAAGGACGCGGCGTTCCCGAGGCGGCTGGGCCGCCCCGAGGAGTTCGCCAAGCTGGTCGCGGCGATCGTGGACAATCCGATGCTCAACGGGCAGTGTCTGCGGCTGGACGCCGGACAGCGGTTCGCACCCAAGTGATGCCGTAGCCAACCGGCGGCGGGGCCACCGAGGCATTTAAGTACACTCATTTGCACCGCCCGTCCCGTCGAGGAGGAGGGCCCTGATGGGTATCGCATTAACCGACGACCATCGCGAACTCGCCGAGGTGGCCCGCGCGTTCTTGACTTCGCAGAAGGCGCGCTGGGCGGCGCGGGCCCTGCTCGATTCGGCCGACGAGCCCCGGCCGCCGTTTTGGCAGGAGCTCGTCGAACTGGGCTGGCTCGGGCTGCACATCGATGAGCAGCACGGTGGATCCGGCTACGGACTGCCCGAGCTGGTGGTGGTTGTCGAGGAGCTCGGCCGGGCGGTGGCGCCAGGACCGTTTGTGCCGACCGTGATCGCCTCGGCGGTGCTCGCGCACGCGGGCACCGCCGAGCAGAAGTCGCGGCTGCTGCCCGGATTGGTCGATGGAACGCTCGCCGCCGGTGTCGGATTCGGCGGCGGGGTCACCCTCGACGGCGGGGCTGCCCACGGGCAGGCCGGCATTGTGCTGGGGGCGGGTCTGGCTGACGTGCTGTTGATCGCCGCCGGTGACGATGTGCTGTTGGTGGACCGTGGCCGCGACGGCGTGTCGGTGGAGGTTCCCAAAAACACCGATCCCACCCGACGCTCCGGGCGTGTCACGTTGACCAACGTCGCGGTCACCGCCGACGACGTGCTGTTGGGAGCCCGCGATTCTGCCCTGGCCCGCGCGCGCGTGTTGGTGGCCGCGGAGGCGGTCGGCGGGGCGGCGGACTGCGTCGACGCCGCCGTCGACTATGCGAAAGTTCGCCGGCAATTCGGCCGCACCATCGCGACCTTCCAGGCGGTCAAGCATCACTGCGCCAACATGTTGGTGGCCGCGGAGTCGGCGACCGCCGCGGTGTGGGATGCGGCACGCGCCGCCGGCGAGGACGAAGAGCAGTTCCGTCTGATCGCGGCGGTGGCTGCGGCACTGGCGTTTCCGGCCTATGCGCGCAACGCCGAACTCAATATTCAGGTGCATGGCGGGATCGGGTTCACCTGGGAGCACGATGCGCATCTGCATCTTCGCCGGGCGCTGGTGCTAAGGGCGATGTTCGGCGGTGATGGGCCCGCGCGAGATGTGTTCGACCGCACGGCCGCCGGCGTCACCCGCGCCAACAGCCTGGACCTGCCGGCCGAGGCCGAAGAACTGCGCGCGCGGATCCGCGCCGATGCCGCCGAAATCTCCGGCCTGGACGAGAAGGCACAGCTGGCCAAGTTGATCGAGACCGGCTATGTCATGCCGCACTGGCCCAAGCCGTGGGGGCGGGCCGCCGACGCGGTGGAGCAGCTGGTGATCGAGCAGGAGTTCGCCGCCGCCGGCATCAAGCGCCCCGACTACTCGATCACCGGATGGGTGATCCTGACGCTGATCCAGCATGGAACCGATTCGCAGATCGAACGATTCGTGCTTCCCGCGTTGCGGCAAGAGGAGGTCTGGTGCCAGCTGTTCTCAGAGCCCGACGCCGGCTCTGATGCCGCCGGCATCAAGACCCGCGGCACCCGGGTCGAGGGAGGCTGGAGGGTCAACGGGCAGAAAGTGTGGACCAGCGGAGCCCAGTACTGCCGCCGCGGCCTGGCCACGGTGCGCACCGACCCGGACGCACCCAAGCATGCGGGTATCACCGCGATGATCATCGACATGAACGCGCCGGGGGTCGAGGTGCGGCCGCTGCGGCAGATCACCGGTGGCTCGGAATTCAACGAGGTGTTCTTCAACGACGTGTTCGTCCCCGACGAAGACGTCGTCGGGGAGCCCAACGCGGGATGGACCGTGGCACGAGCGACCCTGGGCAACGAACGAGTCAGCATTGGGGGCGGCGGGTCGTTCTACGAGGGCATCGCGTCACAGCTGGTGCAGCTGGCGCAGAAACATGCAGATCGCTTGGCGGGTGCGGCGATTCGCGTCGGCGACTTCCTGGCCGAAGATCACGCGCTGCGGCTGCTGAACCTGCGCCGCGCCGCCCGCAGCGTCGAGGGCGCGGGCCCGGGACCGGAAGGCAACATCACCAAGCTCAAGCTCGCCGAGCACATGGTCGAGGGCGCCGCGATCGCGGCGGCGCTGTTGGGGCCGGAGATCGCGCTCGCCGAGGGTGCGGGGGGGCTGATCGCGCGGATGGTGATGGGCGCGCGCGGCATGACGATCGCCGGCGGGACTTCTGAGGTGACGCGCAACCAGATCGCCGAGCGGATTCTTGGGATGCCGCGCGACCCGCTGCTCAAGTAGGGGCGCGACGCGCGGTGCCGGCGTCGCCGGCCGGGGCGAACACCGGGACGAAGACGGCGTCCGCGCCGGTTCCCTGCTGCTCGAACTGAACCTCGACCGGCATACCGCAGACCACCGAATCCGGTTCGCAGTCAACGATATTAGTGGCAAGCCGCAATCCCGGTTGTTCGGCGAGCTCGACAATGGCGATGACGTACGGTGTCGGCACCGCCGGGTTATAAGGATGGAAGTTAACCGTATACGTCAATACTGTGCCGCGGCCGGACACGGGGCGTGCGAGCAGTGGACCGCCGCACCGGGGGCATTGTGCGCTCGGAGGATGAACCCAGCGCGGGCAACTGTCGCAGTGCTCGATGAGCAATCGGCCCTCGGTGTCGCGCGACCATAAGGCGCGGTCGTCAGGAAGCATGCGGGGTGGACGCGACGATTGCGGCTCGGTCGGCACGGCTAATAGAGTACACTCTATTATTCGTCGGTCTTGTGGGCGGAGCTGATGCGGTACTTCGAAAAGGACGCGATCCTGTCCGGTGTCGGCATCTCGCGGATCGGCCGCCGCACCGGCATTCCCGGGCTCGAGCTGACGCTGGAAGCGGTGCGCGCCGCGATCGCCGACGCTGGCCTGGCGGCAAGCGACGTCGATGGCATCGCTACCCTCGGGGATACCCCGCCCGATGAGGTCAGCACCGAGCTAGGCATCGAACCCCGCGACTGCGGAACCGGTTTCGATACCGGTGGTCTGTTGAGTCCGGTGATGTCGGCGTGCCTGGCGGTCGCGGAGAAGCGGGCGCGTCATGTGTTGGTCTACCGGACGGTCCAGATGATCGGCGGCACCGTGCCGACGTCGCCGTCATCGGCCAACGCGCCGCGTCCAGCCCTGGCGCGGATCGTCGAATCACCCGCCGACGGGGATCGGCCAGCTATCGGTCCGATGGACGACGTGGCTGAACTCGTCGCCGCCCATGCCTATTCCGCGGCGAATTGGTTGGCGTTGAATTGCCGACGCCACATGCAGCTGTATGGAACCACCAAGGAGCAGCTGGGTTGGCTAGCGATCAACAGCCGACGCAATGCCGCGTTGAATCCGCTCGCGGTGTACCGAGAACCGTTGACAATGGCCGATTATCTGGCGGCGCGGCCGGTGTCTTCGCCGTTCGGGCTGCTGGACTGTGATGTACCCGTCGACGGCTCGATCGCGGTCGTGGTGTCGGCGGCACCGTATGCGCGCGATTGCCCGCACCGGCCCGTGGCAGTCGAGGCGATCGGTGGGTCCAACGGTGCCGGTGGGTGGTTTCATCGCGAGGACTACCCGAAGATGGCGTCGGTTGATGCTGCGGCCCAGCTATGGTCGCGAACGGATCTGCGGCCCACTGACGTCGGCATCGCTGAGCTGTACGACGGGTTCACCTTCCTGACGCTGGCGTGGCTGGAAGCGCTTGGCCTCTGCGGCGACGGCGAGGCGGGCCCGTTCGTCGAGGGTGCGACGCGGATCGCCCTTGACGGGATACTGCCACTGAACACCTACGGTGGCCAACTATCTGCCGGGCGGATGCACGGCTACTGGGTGTTGCACGAGGCGTGCCTGCAGTTGCGGGGAGACGCCGGCGAGCGCCAGGTGTCGCCGCGCCCGGAAGTAGCCGCGGTAGCAGTGGGCGGCGGCCCGATCGCCGGTTGCATGCTACTGACATGCTGAATTCCTTTGCGGCAGCAGTCAATGACCACTAGCAGCGGGTCGCCGACTAGGTCGGACGGTGTGTGGAAGGCGCCCGTGGGCAGTTCCGGCCTTGAGCAGCGCCCCGATAAACGGGCCGCACAGATCGCCCGACGCATCGAAGCCGACATTGTTCGCCGAGGCTGGCCGATCGGAGAATCGTTGGGCTCCGAACAGGCTCTACGGCAACGCTATCGGGTGAGCCGCTCAGTCCTGCGGGAAGCCGTTCGCCTGGTCGAGCACCATCGGGTTGCCCACATGCGCCGCGGACCCAATGGCGGTCTGTTCGTCGCCGAGCCTGACCCCGCAGCGGCAACCCGGGCTGTCGTGATCTACCTGGAATATCTGGGTATTACGATCGATCATCTGCTCAATGCACGCCTCTTGCTGGAGCCGTTGGCGGCAGCGCTG
Organism: Mycobacterium heckeshornense; assembly: GCF_016592155.1. Taxonomy (NCBI): domain Bacteria; kingdom Bacillati; phylum Actinomycetota; class Actinomycetes; order Mycobacteriales; family Mycobacteriaceae; genus Mycobacterium; species Mycobacterium heckeshornense. The sequence goes on along the minus strand of NZ_AP024237.1, from coordinate 3,616,707 downwards.
GCCGCAGAACGCATCGACGAGGCCGGGATCGACCGTCTCCGTGGGGTGTTGATGGCGGAGAAACAGCGTATCCGCGGTTCAGTGATGGCTCGTGACGAATTCCATGTGGCACTTGCCGAGCAATCGAAAAACCCGGTGCTGCGACTGTTCATCGATATCCTTATGCGGCTGACCGTGCGATTCGCTCAAGATTCCCGCCCGGATACGGCGCGTGACACCGTCGAGGCGGTGAACCGTACGCACGACGACCACTCGGCGATCGTCGCCGCGGCTACGGCCGGTGATTCTGCGCGCGCCAGGACGCTTACCGAGCGCCACGTCCAATCGGTGACTGACTGGCTGCAGCGACATCACGGTTCTGCCCGGGCAATACCGTCGCGACGTCGGCGCCGCGAGACCTCCGAGGCACCGCACGTCAAGCTCGCCGAGCTGTTAGCTGCCACCATCCAAGACGATATCGCCACCAGTGGCTGGCGGCTTGGCTCGGTCGTCGGAACCGAAAACCAGTTGCTGAACCGCTACGGGGTGAGCCGATCGGTGTTTCGAGAAGCGGTGCGGCTGTTGGAATATCACGCCGTCGCTCGTATGCGGCGCGGGCCCGGCGGCGGGCTGGTCGTGGCCAGGCCGCGGGCGCAGGCCAGCATCGACACGATCGCGCTGTATTTGCAGTACCGCAAACCGACCCGCGAAGACTTGCGTCTGGTGCGCGATGCGATCGAGATCGACAATGTCGCGAAAGTGGTTGACCGGCGTGAACACCAAGACGTGCAAGCATTTCTCGACGTGCACCGCCACCCTATCGTCGCGACTTCGGATGACCTCCGCAAAGCCGGGATGGCGGAATTCTTGTTCCATACCGGGCTGGCACAGCTCGCGGGAAATCCTGTATTGGAGTTGTTTCTGCGGATACTGGTGGAGCTGTTTCGCCGGCAGTGGGCGAGTCTGGACCCGCGGCCGGTAAGCCGGGCCGATGTCATCGAGGTGGAGCACGCGCACCTGCGGATCATCCGGGCGATCGATGACGGTGACGATAGTCTGGCCCGCTATCGCACCCGCCGCCACCTGGACGCCGCCGCGTCGTGGTGGCTGTAGCGGGGCTGCTCGCCGTCATACCGGGCTGTCGCCTCGGCCCATCAACTCCAAACCCGCCATCGCCTGCTCGGCGCCGGCCCGATCGGTTTTCTCGACCACGAAACCCATGTGGATGATCACCCAGTCGCCCGGGGCGAACGTGTCGTCGGGCAGCATGCCGACATTGACCTTGCGGGTTTCGCCGGCGACGTCAACCAGCGCGAGCTGTCCGTCGTAGCCGTCGAGCATCCGGACGACTCGGCCGGGGATCCCCAAACACATCGCTGTCAAACCTCCCGCGCGGCCGCTTCAGCCAGCATCGCCACCGCCGACTCGACCGCTGCTATGGCCTCCGGCACCGCTGAACGCACAGGCTCGCTCAAGCCCATCCGGTCGGCGAGCTCGGCGACCTCACACCCCACCACGATAGTCCTCGGCGCCACCCCGCCGAGGGCGCGAAGGCTCGCGAACACCGCCGCAGGGTCCATCGCATGCGCGTCGAGCGCCGGCCCGGACGCCAGCCACCCGTGGTCGGCCTCGAAGACGTGCAGACTCCCCGGGCAACCGCGGTTGGGCAGCGCGTCGACCAGGACCAAGGCGTCCCATCCCTCGAGCAGGTCGTAGGCCAGATGCATGCCTGCAATTCCGTAGTCGCTGACGCGCACCGACTCCGAGGTGAGCCGGTCCGGCAGTTGCCGCAACACCTCGGGGCCAAACCCGTCGTCGCCGAGAAAGATGTTGCCGATGCCGGCCACCAGGATGCGGGGCCTGTTCGCAGCCATCGTCACGCCGAACTGCCCGCAGCGAATCGGCGCAACCACGCGAACCAGGCCGACATGCCGTCGCCGGTGCGGGCGCTGACCGGCAGGATGGTCGCCGTCGGGTTGACCTCGCGGACGTGGGCGGTGTAGCTGTCCACGTCGACATCCAGATACGGAACCAAGTCGATCTTGTTGAGCAGCACCACATCCACCGCGCGGAACATCACCGGGTATTTCAACGGCTTGTCGTCACCCTCGGTGACCGAGTACACCATCGCCTTGGCGTGCTCCCCGACATCGAATTCCGCTGGGCATACCAGATTTCCGACGTTTTCGATGATGACCAGATCCAGCTCGGCGAGATCTAGGCCCTGCAAGGCACGGTTGACCATGGGGGCGTCGAGATGGCATTCGCCGCCGAATCCGTTTCCGGTGTTGAGCAGCGATATCTGGGCACCGCGGCCGCTGAGCTTGGCCGCGTCCAAGTCGGTCGCGATGTCACCTTCGATCACTCCGACGGCGATCTCGCCGGCGAACTCGTCGAGGGTGGCTTTCAGTACGGTCGTCTTGCCGGAGCCCGGCGAACTCATCAGGTTCAGCGCCCGGACGCCGTGTTTGTCGAACGCCGCCCGGTTATAACTGGCGCGGAGGTCATTTTCGGCGAAGATCGATTCCAGCACGTCGATGCGCTGCCGGCCGGTGTCGTAGCCGCTGTGGTCGCCGTGATCGTGGGTGTGCGGGTGGTCGCCGTGCTCATGGGTATGCACGGTGCCGTCGTCGTGCCGGTGAAATCTACCCATGGCGTGCACCTTTCATGAAACGTCCAGCGAGGTCACCAAAAACTCGTCACCGCACAATATTTCGACGTCGGCACTCTGGCAGTTCGGGCACAGCAGCGACCACCGTGAGCTGATTGCGGACTGCCGCCCGCAGGATCGGCACTGCACCTCGGCGGCGACGAACTCCATCTCCAGCTCGGCGTCGGGCATGTCTTCGTAGTCGCGGACAAGCGTCCAGCAAAACGACAACGATTCCGGGACCACCTGGCGAAGTGCTCCGATCTTGACGCGGACGACGTCGACGCGACGGCCGCCGGCATACGGTTTGACCACTCCGGCGATCGCCTGGCACAACGACAGCTCATGCATGGTTGGTCACCACGCCCATGAGCACCGTTGTACACCGCTGAGACGGCCCCGGTGGCAAAACACCCGCGCCGGTGTGGGCAGCCGCGAGCGCGGTGAGAGCAGGGCGGAGCCGACCACGGCCATCGCGCTACCCGCCGCCGTGGACACCTCGTTTGACGATGCCGTGACGGATGACCGAAAAGCACTGGCGCACCACGTCTTCGGAGTGCTGAGCGAGATCGATGTGGAGGCCACGTTGAAAGCCGGACTGGGCCAGCACATGGAGGACCACCTGATCCGAGGTCGATGGCCGACGAGCCGGGAGCCCGGCCCGGGCGCACTCGCCGACGCGGTCACCGGCCTCCTGCAGGAAGCTTTGCCGGAGGTGAGTGGGGCCCACAGGGATGGGGCAGGCAACGTTAAACGAGTTGCACGGCCCCGCCGCCAGCGTCTAGTCTCGCGCACGTGCAGCGTCTTGCCGTAGTAGCCAGCACCCGCAGCGGGTTCTGATCCGGACCGACCCCCGCTGTGGGTCGACAGCTACTACCCGTCGGTCATCCCTGCAGACCAGTGAAGACCGCACATGACCCCTTCATCGCTGAGCCGAAAAACCAGCCGACCCACAACGGCGAGCTCGTGGTTCGCCGACCAGTTCGGTGTCCCGATTCCTCGTGGGCTGCGCGAGCAGGCCGATGCCATGTCGTGGGAGAGCTTCGCGGCCACCTACGGTCCCAACTCCGGCCCGCTGCGGTTGGGCGACTGGGCGTGCCTCGACCGGCAGCGGCCCGCCACCCGCCTGGGCCTGCAGTGCTGCAACTTCCGGGCCGTCATCGCCGTCGGCGACCACATCAGCACGTCAACGGCGACCGCGAGCGGGCCGGTGGCGGCGCTGACCGCGATGCTGTACGAGCGCGGTATCCGCGTCGAGACGCTGAGGTTCCACCAGATACCCTCCCGCGAGCACACCGCGACGTTCATCTGCGGCAGCAACGGCATTCGCTCCGAATGGGCGCTGGGCTGGTCGCAAGAGCCCACGGAGTCCGCGCTGCGGGCAGTCATCGCCTGCGCCAACCGGCTGCTGACCTGTGCCGCGCCGACGTAAAGGCACCCTCAGACCGGTGATTTCGGGTGCCGTGGCGTCCCTGCCCGCCCCGGGAACCTACAGCGGCCGCAGCACGATCGGCATGCCGTCGATCGGGATCGGCATGCCACCGTAGTCGTAGCGCGGCCGGTAGCCGGGACGCGGCAATTCGAGCCGATACCGGCGCAGCAGCCGGTGCATGACGGTCTTGACCTCCAACTGCCCGAACACCATGCCGATGCATTTGTGGGCGCCCCCGCCGAACGGCGCAAACGCGTAACGGTGCTTTTTGTGCTCGGCGCGTGGTTCGGCGAAGCGCTCGGGGTCGAACTTCCGCGGCTCGGTCCACAGCTCGGGCAGCCAGTGGTTCATTCCGGGCCAGATCATCACGTTGGTGCCCGCCGGCACGTAGTAGCCCAGCAGATCGGTGTCGCGCACCGTCTGACGCATGTTGAACGGCAGCGGCGTCACCAGCCGCAGCGACTCGTTCATCACCAGGTCCAGCGACTCGAGTTTTTCCAGCGACTCGATGTCCAGCGGACCGTCGCCCAGCCTGGCCGACTCGTCACGGCAGCGCTCTTGCCACTCCGGGTGGGCGGCCAGGTTGTAGGCCATCGTGGTCGTGGTCGACGTCGAGGTGTCGTGGGCGGCCATCATCAAAAAGATCATGTGGTTGACGATGTCCTCGTCGGTGAAACGATTGCCGTCCTCGTCCTCGGTGTGGCACAGCACGGTGAGCATGTCGGTGCCCTGGGCCGTGCGGCGCTCCGTCACCCGCTCGTAGAAGTAGTCCTCGAGCACCTTGCGGGCGCGCAGGCCGCGCCACCATTTGAACGGCGGCACCGGGTAGCGGACGATCGCGCCGCCGGCGCGGGTGGTGATGGTGAAAGCGTTGTTGACCTTGGTGACCAGGTCGTGGTCGGTGCCGGGCTCGTGGCCCATGAACACCATCGACGCGATGTCGAGGGTGAGCTCTTTCATCGCCGGGTGGAACAGGAACCGGGCGTCGTTGGTGGGCCAGTCGGCCACGATCGCGCTTGCCACCCGGTCGATGTGTTCGACGTAGCCGGCCAGCCGGGTGCGGGTGAACGCCTCCTGCATGATCCGACGGTGATACAGGTGTTCGTCGAAGTCGAGCATCATCAGCCCGCGGTTGAAAAATGGGCCGATCACCGGATGCCAGCCCTTTTGCGAGAACTCTTTGTTCTTATTGGTGAACACCACCTGCGTGGCGTCGGGCCCGAGCGCGGTGACCGACGGAAGGATCGGCGAGTCGACGAACAACACCGGACCACGCGTCTGATACAGAAACAACGGATAGTCCGGTCCCCCGCGGAACAACTCAATGATGTGGCCGAGGATCGGCAGCCCGGAATCGCCGAGAACGGGTTTGAGGCCGCTGCCCGCGGGTGGTTCCGCCAGCACCTTGGTCTTCCATTCATGGGCGAGCAGCCGCTTCTCGATCGCCCCCATGCCCGGAATGTTGTTCAGCGTGGGGGTGAATCGGCGCCGCGCCTGATCGAGCAGGTAGTGCGGGGTGCTGATGGTCGCCATCGACGCTCCTTACCGGTTGTGGCAGCCGTCACTGACAACAATCCTTCGGTCAGAGTTGACGGCTGTCAAGTTTTCTTTTGGCCGCGTGTGGTGCATGGTCGAAGCGTGAGCACTCAGCACGACACCGGGGCAGCAGCCGCTGGGAGTCGTGCTGCGCCGGCCCCGCAACGGCGAGGCGATCGGCAACGACAGGCAATCCTGCAGGCGGTGCGTGAACTGCTGGAGGAGAAGCCGTTCACGGAACTGTCGGTGAGCACCATCAGCGACCGCGCCGGTGTGGCCCGGTCAGGGTTCTACTTCTACTTCGACTCCAAATACGCGGTGCTCGCCCAGATCCTGGCCGAGGCCACCCATGAGCTGGAAGAGCTCACGGAATACTTCGCCCCCCGGCGACCGGACGAGTCGCCGGCGGCGTTCGCCAAACGAATGGTCGGCAGCGCCGCTGTGGTGTACGCCCACAACGACCCGGTGATGTCGGCGTGCAATGCCGCGCGCAACACCGACGCCGAGATCCGCAAAATCCTCGATCAGCAGGTCGACACGGTGATCGAGCAGATCATCCGAATCGTCGACGAGGAGATCAAAGCGGGCACCGCGCGTCCGATCAGCGACGACATCCCGGCATTGGTTCGGACTTTGGCCGTCACCACCGCGCTGATGCTCTCCGGTGATACCACGTTTTTGGGTCCCGACGGGGACGTGCAGCGTGGCATTCGGGTGCTGGAGCAGCTGTGGCTCAACGCGTTGTGGGGTGGGCAGGCATAGCGGCGCCGGTATGGTCACCGCCATGGTGCAGACACAGTTTCGCGGGTATTTCGCGGGTAAGAGGTGCTTTCTCACCGGCGCGGCCAGCGGCATCGGCCGCGCTACCGCGTTGCGGCTCGCCGCTTGCGGTGCCGAACTGTATCTGACCGACCGCAACGCCGAGGGTCTGGCCGACACGGTGGCCGACGCCCGCGCGCTGGGTGCCCGGGTGCCCGAGCACCGGGCGCTGGATGTCGCCGACTATCACCAGGTCGCCACGTTCGCCGCCGACATCCTCACCCGCCACCCGGCGATGGATGTGGTGATGAACATTGCCGGTGTATCGGCGTGGGGAACGGTTGACCAGCTCAGCCACGAGCAGTGGAGCAAGATGGTCGCGATCAACCTGATGGGCCCGATTCACGTGATCGAGTCGTTCATTCCGGCGATGATGGCCGCCGGTCGGGGCGGGCATCTGGTCAACGTGTCCTCGGCGGCCGGGCTGGTTGGTCTGCCCTGGCATGCCGCTTACAGCGCAAGCAAATTCGGATTGCGAGGGCTTTCCGAAGTGCTGCGCTTCGATCTGGCCCGCCACCGCATCGGGGTGTCGGTGGTAGTCCCCGGCGCGGTGAACACCCCGTTGGTCAATACTGTCGAGATCGCCGGCGTCGACCGCGACGATCCGAAGGTCAGACGCTGGGTCGACCGCTTCAGCGGTCATGCTGTCTCACCGGAGACGGCTGCCGAGAAGATCCTGGCCGGGGTGGCCAAGAACCGGTTTTTGATCTACACGTCAGCCGACATTCGCGCGTTGTACGCGTTCAAACGGGTGGCGTGGTGGCCCTACAGCGCGGTCATGCGCCGGGTCAACGTGTTCTTTACCCGGGCGCTGCGGCCGTCGGCACCACCGCGCTGATTCACCCCGGCATTTGCAGTTCCAGGCGCACGCCCAGCAGCCGAACCGGCCGGTCCAGCTCGAACAGGTTGAGCAGCCGCAGCGCGGCCTCGACGATGATGTCGGGATCGGTGGACGGTGCCTCGAGCTTGCGGATTTTGGTGCGGGTATAAAACGTCGAGGTGCGCACCGTGACGGCCACACGGGTCACCGACCGCGACTGCGCCACGACGTCGGCCAGGGCGCGCTGCGCCAATTCGCTCACCGCAGCATCCATTTCGGTTCGATCAGTGAGATCGCGCGGGAACGTGACGACGTGGCTGCGGGACCTCGGAACCCACGGCGTGGCGCTGACGTCGGTGTCGCCGCCACCTTTGGCCAGCAACAGCAGCCATAGCCCGGTTCGCGGGCCGAACGTCGATGTAAGTAGTTCGGCGTCCGTGCGGGCAAGCTCGCCGACAGTTGTAATCCCAAGGCCCGCAAGCTTTTTCGCGGTCTGAGGGCCAACACCCCATAGCGCGTCGACTGGGCGGTCGGCTATGACGGCCATCCAGTTGGCGTCGGTGAGCCGGTAGATGCCGGCGGGTTTCGCGAATCCGGTCGCGACCTTGGCCCGCTGTTTGTTGTCGCTGATTCCGACGGAGCAGGAAAGCCCGGTTTCCGCCGCGACGACGGCGCGGATTTGTTCGGCGACGTTGACCGGATCGGCACTAGCGGGCAGCCCGATGTATGCCTCGTCCCAGCCCCATACTTCGACGGGGTAGCCCAGCTCGCGCAACAGGTTCATCACCTGATCAGAAGCGGCGTCATACGCGGCAGGGTCTGAGGGCAGGAAGGTGGCGTCGGGGCAGCGGCGGGCGGCGGTGCGCAGCGGCATGCCCGCGTGCACCCCGAACTTGCGGGCTTCATAGGAGGCGCAGGTGACGACCTTGCGCGGTTCGTCCGGATCACCGCTGCCGCCGACGATCACCGGCAGTCCGGCCAGCTCGGGATGACGGCGCAGCTCGACCGAGGCCAGAAACTGGTCCAGGTCGACATGCAGCACCCACCCGGTGCTCACCGCCCGCATAGCTTGCGTGCCAAGCTTTCCCACGCGTCACCCAAGGTCTGAAGTGTGTGGCCGCGGTGGTTGAGTTGATGCTCGACGTAGTCCGGGTCGAGCAGCGCCAACAACGCGTCGGTTTGGGCGTCCAGATCGCCGGAGGTCGGGGCGGAGGCCAGCAACATGCGCACATGGGCGTGCAGCACCATGGCCGGGGCGGTGTGGCGGCTTCGTGGATCGCGGTTGGTCGCGCAGAGCAGGGTGCGGTGGGTATGGACGAAGGACAGCCTTTCGCGGCCGAACGCCAGCAGGCGCTCCAGCGGGGGCGCGTCGGGGCCGAGCGGCGGCGGCCCGAACAGAAATGCCTGCTGCAGGCGGCGCTCGTCGTCGTCGAGCAGCGCCATCATGAGACCCGCGCGGCTGCCGAAGCGGCGGAACACCGTGCCCTTGCCCACACCGGCGGCGGTGGCGATCTCGCCCATGGTGACCGCCTCGGCACCGCGTTCGCCGATCAGCCGCCGCGCCGCATCCAGCAGCAGCGCACGATTGCGCGCAGCGTCTCCGCGCTCCTGTTGCGCGCAAACCGCCAGCTCACGGGCATGCTCGATAACGCTCACCCCTGCACTGTAGCGCGACCGAAATAAATCGGACCACGGTCCGGTTAGGTCCCGCGAGGATATAGTCCAACAAGCGGAAGGGAAAGCACATGTCGGATCGCAAGCGGGACGTCAAGGTGCTGACGCTGGTGGGAAGTTTGCGCGCCGCGTCGGTGAACCGCCAGATCGCGGAATTGGCGGCGGCCTTCGCCCCGGAGGGTGTCGCCGTCACCGTGTTCGACCGACTTGGTGACTTGCCGTTCTACAACGAGGACATCGACAACGAGATCGACATGCCCGCTTCGGTGACCGCGCTGCGTACCGCTGCTGCCGACGCCGACGCGGCCCTGGTGGTCACGCCCGAATACAACGGCAGCATCCCCGGCGTGCTAAAGAACGCGATCGACTGGCTGTCGCGACCCTTCGGCAACAGTGCGCTCAAAGACAAGCCGCTGGCGGTGATCGGCGGATCGCTGGGCCGCTATGGCGGGGTGTGGGCGCACGACGAGACGCGCAAGTCGTTCGGCATCGCCGGGCCCCGCGTCATCGAAGCGATCAAGCTCTCGGTGCCGTTGCAGTCGCTGCAGGGCAAGCATCCGCGAGACGACGCCGAACTGGTGTCCAATGTGCGCGATGTGGTGGGCAAGCTCGCCGCCGAAGTGAGCTAGCCCGGCGCGGCGCTGCTTGCCAGCGGGCCTGCGCCGCCGCTCGCCGGCTTTGCTGTGGCGCGCTGATGTCGCCGGCGATGTCAGTGCGTGGTGGTAGGACGATGGTGGTGGCGATGACGCGACGGCGGTGACCGAAATGTGATCTACGACACGCCGACGCCGCACTTTCGACTGTGCTTACGACCTGGGAATTTCACAAATGTTGTTCAGAACATCTTGTATCTCTTCTTATCGCGACCCACTAGGTGTAGTGTTTGAAGCGTCGACAGGCCCAAGGCTCACCAGGTCCGTTCGGCTGGCGAAGTTCTGGGAATCCGGGCTGTGTGCGCTGATCCGCGACAGGGCCGGACACCGGAATTTCAGGGTCTGACGGTCTGTCGAGCAGCAGTGCAGAGGTCGTGCCTGAGATGTTGCCAGTCCGTGCCCAGTCGTTCAGCGAAGGAGCCGAATCGCCGATGAGCATCACCGTGTACACCAAGCCCGCATGTGTGCAGTGCAACGCCACACACAAGGCGCTGGACAAGCAGGGCATTGCCTACGAGACGGTCGACATCACGCTGGACCCGGAGGCGCGGGACTACGTGATGGCGCTGGGCTATCTGCAAGCTCCCGTGGTGGTGGCGGGAGACGAACACTGGTCGGGCTACCGTCCCGACCGCATCAAGGCGCTCGCGGGAGCCGCGCTCACCGCGTAAAGGAGATTGCGGTGTCGTCCAGCTTGGTCTATTTCTCCAGCGTGTCGGAGAACACCCACCGCTTCGTGGAGAAGCTGGGTATTCCGGCCACGCGGATACCGCTGCACCGGCGCATCGAGGTGGATCAACCGTATGTCTTGGTGCTGCCGACCTACGGCGGCGGCCGGGCCACCCCGAACATCAACGACGGCGGCTATGTGCCCAAGCAGGTCATCGCATTCTTGAACAACGAACACAACCGGGCGCTGCTGCGCGGCGTGATCGCCGCGGGCAACACCAACTTCGGTGCGGAGTTCTGCTACGCGGGCGAGGTGGTCTCGCGCAAATGCGGCGTTCCGTACCTCTACCGATTCGAACTGATGGGCACCGACGAGGACGTGCAAGCCGTCCGCGCGGGCCTGGCTGACTTCTGGAAGGACGAGACGTGTCGCCAACTGCCACAGCTGCAGAGCCTGTAACGTCCAGCGGGCACGCGCTGCCCGGGGAAACGGACTACCACGCGCTCAACGCGATGCTGAATCTGTATGACGCGGACGGCAAGATCCAGTTCGACAAGGATATTCAGGCGGCGCACCAGTTTTTCCGGCAGCACGTCAACCAGAACACGGTGTTCTTTCATGACCTGGACGAGAAACTCGACTACCTCGTCCAGCAGGAATACTACGAGCCGGAAGTGCTCGAGAAGTACTCGCGAGCGTTCGTTAAGTCGTTGTTCGACCGTGCATACGCCAAGAAGTTCCGGTTCTCGACGTTTCTTGGCGCGTTCAAGTACTACACCTCCTACACGCTGAAAACCTTCGACGGGAAGCGCTATCTGGAGCGTTTCGAGGACCGGGTGTGCATGGTCGCGCTGACCCTGGCCGCCGGTGACACCGCGCTGGCCGAGAAGCTCGTCGATGAGATCATCGACGGCCGGTTCCAGCCGGCCACGCCGACGTTCCTCAACTCGGGCAAGAAGCAGCGCGGCGAGCCGGTGAGCTGCTTTTTGCTCCGCATCGAAGACAACATGGAATCGATCGGGCGCGCCATCAACTCCGCGCTGCAGCTTTCGAAACGGGGTGGGGGAGTCGCGTTGCTGCTGAGCAACATTCGTGAACACGGGGCGCCGATCAAGAACATCGAGAACCAGAGCTCGGGCGTCATCCCGATCATGAAGCTGCTGGAGGACTCGTTTTCCTACGCCAACCAGCTAGGCGCGCGTCAGGGCGCCGGCGCGGTGTACCTGCACGCCCATCACCCCGACATCTACCGCTTCTTGGACACCAAGCGCGAAAATGCCGACGAGAAAATCCGGATCAAGACGCTGAGCCTCGGCGTGGTGATCCCCGACATCACCTTCGAGTTGGCCAAGCGCAATGACGACATGTACCTGTTCTCGCCGTACGACGTGGAGCGGGTCTATGGGTTGCCGTTCGCCGACATCTCGGTCACAGAGAAGTACTACGAGATGCTCGACAATCCGCGGATCCGCAAGACCAAGATCAAGGCGCGGGAGTTCTTCCAGACGCTCGCTGAGCTGCAGTTCGAATCGGGTTATCCGTACATCATGTTCGAGGACACGGTGAATCGGGCGAACCCTATCGAGGGCAAGATCACCCACTCGAATCTGTGCTCGGAGATCCTGCAGGTGTCCACGCCGTCTGAGTTCAATGCTGACTTGTCGTATGCCAAAGTAGGCAAAGACATTTCATGCAATCTCGGGTCGCTGAACATCGCCAAGACCATGGACTCGCCCGATTTCGCGCAGACCATCGAGGTGGCGATCCGGGCGCTGACTGCGGTATCGGATCAGACGCATATCTGGTCGGTGCCGTCGATCGAGAAGGGCAACAACGAGTCTCACGCGATCGGGCTGGGGCAGATGAACCTGCACGGCTACCTGGCCCGCGAACGGATCTTCTACGGGTCCGAAGAGGGCATCGACTTCACCAATATCTATTTCTATACGGTGCTCTACCACGCGCTGCGCGCCTCGAACAAGATCGCCATCGAACGCGGTACGCATTTCAAGGGATTCGAGCGGTCCAAGTATGCGACCGGGGAGTTCTTCGACAAGTACACCGACCAGGTGTGGGAACCCAAGACGCCCAAGGTACGTCAACTCTTCGCCGACGCCGGCATCCGCATCCCCACCCAGGAGGACTGGCGGCGCCTGAAGCAGTCGGTGCAGGCGCACGGCATCTACAACCAGAACTTGCAGGCGGTGCCGCCGACCGGATCGATCTCCTACATCAACCACTCGACGAGCTCGATCCACCCGATCGTGTCGAAGATCGAGATCCGCAAGGAAGGCAAGATCGGCCGGGTTTACTACCCCGCGCCGTATATGACTAACGACAACCTGGAGTACTACCAGGACGCCTACGAGATCGGCTACGAGAAGATCATCGACACCTACGCCGCGGCCACCCAGCACGTGGACCAGGGGCTTTCGCTGACGCTGTTCTTCAAGGACACCGCGACCACCCGTGACGTCAACAAGGCCCAGATCTACGCCTGGCGCAAGGGCATCAAGACGCTCTACTACATCCGGCTGCGGCAGATGGCCCTGGAAGGCACCGAGGTCGAGGGCTGCGTGTCCTGCATGCTGTGAACGGCTTAGCCGCCGCTCGCCGAGCGTGCATTGAGGGCGCGCCACGGGCTAATTTCTCGCCCTGACTGCACGCTCGGCGCACATCAACGGCGCGTAAATGCCGGTCTGCCCAGGTCAGCGACTGCGACACGGTAAAGTGCGTGACGTGGTGAGAATCCCCCGACCCCACCCCGGCACCAAGCCGGGCGTGAAGGTCGACGCGCGCAGCGAACGCTGGCGCGAACACCGCAAGAAAGTGCGCGGCGAGATCGTCGAAGCGGCCTTTCGGGCCATCGACCGGTTAGGGCCCGACGTGAGCGTCCGCGAGATCGCCGCGGAAGCCGGCACCGCCAAGCCCAAAATCTACCGGCACTTCACCGACAAGTCCGATCTCTTCCAGGCGATCGGCGAGCGCCTTCGCGACATGTTGTGGGCGGCGATTTTCCCGTCGATCGACTTCTCCACCAACTCTGCGCGCGAGGTGATCCGGCGCAGCGTCGAAGAGTACGTCAACCTCGTCGACCAGCATCCCAATGTGTTGCGGTTTTTCATCCAGGGCCGCTTCCCGGAACAGTCCGAGGCGACCATACGCACCCTCAACGAAGGCCGCGAGATCACGTTGGCGATGGCCGAGATGTTCAACAACGAGCTGCGGGAAATGCAGCTCGACCGTGCCGCGATCGAGCTTGCTGCGTTTGCCGCGTTCGGGTCGGCGGAGTCGGCGACCGACTGGTGGCTGGGCCCCAGCCCGGACAGCCCGCGCCGGATGCCTCGCGAGGAGTTCGTCACCCATCTGACGACCATCATGATGGGAGTGATCAACGGCACGGCCGAGGTGCTGGGCATTCAGTACGACCCTGACCTGCCGCTGCACAACGCGGTGCCACGCAGCTCCGCGGCCAGCTAACCGGCGACGTTGACATCGCCGCGGCGATCGACAACACTTATCCGATACCCTTGGTACTGGATACTTGTGCCGCGGGGGCGCCGACGTGCCGGCGGCCAGCGAATCCCGAACAGAAAGACCGATGCGCGATGACTGTTGCCGAGCCGATGCCACAGCCCGCCACGCAGGCGCCGCCGGTGCACACCCGCGCGCTCATCATCGGTACCGGGTTCTCCGGCCTCGGTATGGCCATCGCGCTGCAGAAGCAGGGTGTGGACTTCCTCATCCTGGAGAAAGCTGACGATATCGGCGGCACCTGGCGTGACAACAGCTATCCCGGCTGTGCCTGCGACATTCCGTCGCACTTGTACTCGTTCTCCTTCGAACCAAAGCGTGACTGGAAGCACCTGTTCTCCTACCAGGACGAGATCTGGGACTACCTCAAAGGCGTCACCGACAAATACGGGCTGCGCCGCTACATCGTGTTCAACTCTCTCGCCAACCGCGGGTACTGGGACGAGCAGGAGTACCGCTGGCACGTGTTCACCGACGACGGCCGCGAGTACATCGCGCAGTTCCTGATTTCGGGTGCGGGCGCGCTGCACATCCCATCCATTCCCGACATCGACGGACGTGAGGAATTCGTGGCAGCCGGAGGCGCCGCTTTTCATTCCGCGGAGTGGAATCACGACGTGGACCTCACCGGTAAGCGGGTCGCGGTGATCGGCACGGGCGCCAGCGCCATCCAGATCGTGCCGGAGATCATTGACCGGGTCGGGCAATTGCAGCTCTACCAACGCACCCCGCCCTGGGTGGTGCCGCGCACCAACGAGGAACTGCCGGTGTGGTTACGGCGCGCGTTGACAACCGTTCCCGGTCTGGCGTGGGCGCTGCGGATGACCATCTACTGGGGCCAGGAGGCCTTGGCCTACGGCATGACCAAGCGGCCGAACACCCTCAAAATTATTGAGGCGCTTGCCAAGTGGAACATCCGTCGCGCGGTCAAAGACCGCGAGCTGCGCCGCAAGCTGACCCCGAACTACCGAATCGGCTGCAAGCGGATTTTGAACTCGTCGACCTACTATCCGGCCGTGGCCAACCCGAAAACCGAACTGGTCACCGACCATATCGCGCGGATAACGCCCGGCGGGATCGTCACCACCGACGGCACCCACCGCCCGGTCGACGTGATCGTGTTCGCTACCGGCTTTCACGTCACCGATTCCTACACGTACGTCCAGTTCAAAGGGCTCCAGGGCGAGGACCTGGTCGACCGTTGGAATCGAGAAGGTCTGGCGGCCCACCGCGGAATCACCGTCGCCGACGTGCCCAACCTGTTCTTCCTGCTGGGCCCCAACACTGGATTGGGCCACAATTCGGTGGTGTTCATGATCGAGTCGCAGATCCACTACGTCGCCGAGGCGATCGCGACGTGCGACCGGCTCGGCGCGCAGGCGCTGGCTCCCACCCGCGCCGCACAGGACCGGTTCAACGCTGAACTGCAGCGCAAGCTGGGCCACTCGGTATGGAACACCGGCGGGTGCAGCAGCTGGTACCTCGATGAGCACGGCAACAACCGGGTGCTCTGGGGCGGCTACACCTGGCAGTACTGGATGGGCACCCGCTCGCTCAAGCCCGCCGAGTACCAATTCTTCGGGGCGGGCCAGGCCGTATCGGCCGACCGCGGGCGCTGACGGCACGCCCAAGACACGCCCAGACACAAGGTGTTGTGCTGCGGCGAGTTGTCACCCACCAGGGGTAGTGTTTGACGTTAGGGGACAGCGGAAAAACGTCCTGGTGAAATGGGGTGCTGGTGACCGAGAACGTGAAGCTGATCGACCGGATATCGGCGATCAACTGGAACCGGCTGCAAGACGAAAAGGACGCCGAGGTCTGGGATCGGCTGACCGGAAATTTCTGGCTGCCCGAGAAAGTCCCGGTGTCCAACGACATTCCATCCTGGAACACGCTCACTGCCGGCGAGAAGCAGCTGACCATGCGGGTCTTCACCGGGCTGACGCTGCTCGACACCATCCAGGGCACGGTCGGGGCGGTCAGCCTGATTCCGGACGCGCTGACTCCGCATGAGGAAGCCGTCTACACCAACATCGCGTTCATGGAGTCGGTGCACGCGCGCAGCTACAGCAACATCTTCTCGACGCTGTGCTCGACCGCCGAGATCGATGACGCCTTCCGCTGGTCGGAGGAGAATCCCAACCTGCAGCGCAAGGCCGCGATCGTGATGCAGTACTACCGCGGTGACGAGCCGCTCAAGCGCAAAGTCGCCTCAACACTGCTGGAGAGCTTCCTGTTCTACTCGGGGTTCTACCTGCCGATGTACTGGTCGAGCCGGGCCAAGCTGACCAACACCGCCGACATGATTCGGCTGATCATCCGCGACGAGGCGGTGCACGGCTACTACATCGGCTACAAGTACCAGCGCGGGCTGGCGCTGGTCGATGAGGCCAAGCGCCAAGAGCTCAAGGACTACACCTACGAGTTGCTGTTCGACCTCTACGACAACGAAGTGGAGTACACCCAGGATCTCTACGACGAGGTAGGGCTGACCGAGGACGTGAAGAAGTTCCTGCGCTACAACGCCAACAAGGCGTTGATGAACCTCGGTTACGAGGCGCTGTTCCCGCGCGACGAGACCGACGTCAACCCCGCGATCCTTTCGGCGTTGTCGCCCAACGCCGATGAGAACCACGACTTCTTCTCGGGGTCGGGGTCGAGCTACGTGATCGGCAAGGCCGTCGTCACCGAAGATGAAGACTGGGACTTCTAAGCGTAAGCGATCCAGTCGGAAACGTGCCGTTATGGCTGTGAAGGACGTGTGAACTGCGTCAATTACACAGCGGCACAGTGGCGCTGGTGCGGCCGCTGCCGGAACACTGGTGGTATGGCAAGCGAGTCGTTTCTCAATTCGGTGTTGGAGTGGCTACGGGCCGGCTACCCCGACGGCGTTCCCGGCCCTGATCGCGTGCCGCTGTTGACGTTGTTGCGCAGCACCGACCTGACCGACGACCAGGTTCGCGGCCTGATACAGAAAATCACCACGCCCGGATCGGCGGCGCTTGCCGACGGCACCGGCGAGGCCGACGTGGTCGCGGAATTCGTCGCCGACATGACCCACTACGATGCGGGCCCGGAGAACATCAGGCGCGTCGCCGGCACGCTCGCTGCCGCAGGCTGGCCGCTGCAGGGTATCGACCCCCGCCGTCTCACGGCCGACGACGACGTGGCGGGCCGGGCCGCGGCCGGCTGAGCGGGCAAGCCACCGGCCCGGTCGCCACCCGGCCCGCTGGCGGTGGTGAACGATTGCCGGCGGGTCCGTGTCGGTGCCTGTTACCGGCGATGGCGGCGGTTGGCCATCACAGAGGAGCAGCTGCCGTTGGCGGGGTACCGGTTACGACCATGAAACAGCCCGACGATAGCAGCAGTACAGCCGTCAGCGTTGCAGCCAATGCGACAGCTTTCAGCGCGTTCACAATGCTCGTCATCGGCTTGCCTTCCTTGCTAGTAGTTGTGCATGTGCGTAATAGGGATGCTAGCGCCGTCACCTTTGCGGTGACACTGTTTTTGACATTTGTCTGATTGGAAACGCGGTGCGGTTTCGACACTCCAGCGACCCCCCGGAAGGGCCTCATCCTGGGTCTTGGCCGGAGGCCGACGACACCGAATCTTCGTGCGTTCCCGGTTCGGCAAGGCATAGGTTGCTCTCATGCTTGGCGGACGACGAAGACTCGCCGCGGAGTGCGGGCCGACCTTCACCGGCCGCCGACGTGAGCGCCGTTGGTTGACCTGCTCGTGCGCCGGGTTGGGGCGACGTGCTCCGTAGGTTGTGTCGTCGGCAACTGCCGGACCTCGGGCGAGCGCGCGAGGCCCACGACACGGCGCGCAGATTTATGCAGGAGCGGCATATACACGTTACTGTCGACGTCTCGTGGCATCTGGTCTGGATTTTCGCCTTATTAGAGGGAATCACGGTTCCGTTAGTGCCGCTATTTTCTAAGAATGGGTCGAGCATCGCTTCGACCGGCCACGCTGCGAACGCCGCTTCGTGGTCCGCGTCATTTGCCAAAAACGCTACCCTTGTCGGGATCTACGGGATCGCTATAGGCTTCATCGGGACGGTCGTGATTTGTTTAGTCCTGAATTATATTGCTTTTCGCATAATAAAAGTTGACGTCAACAACGCAGCCATTATGCGGATGCTTCAGCCATTCACCGCAGGGGTGTGGGGAGGCTTATTGCTGGCAGTTATTTTTTTAATACAATTTTGCATTGGTTACTTGCTGGTGCTTTCGCGGGCAGAATACCTCGTGATTTGCGGTTTCGTTTCTGTCGCAGGCGCTTTTATCGTCACAGGCGCAACTTATTTGCTGACAATTAAAGCGGTATCCCGTTTAGGCATCCAATTGGTCACGACCACGCAACGACTATTGTTAGTCAAGTTCCCTCTCTTCTCGTTTGCTATTTTGGCAGGACTCTATGAAGGGTTGGCGGCGCTAATTCTGCAGCGATGGGAATTAGTGCACCAATATCAGGTGTTGATTGCACTGGTCACCGGATCTGCGGGTGGCGCATTTGGTAGCTTGATGGTTGTTACGCTAGCTCACTTGGGTGTGGTCAAAAAGCACCTATGGCTGGAGTTTTCCGTAATGGCACAATAAAGCAACCGGTGGGGGCTTTGATCCACCCGACGGGGTGGGCCCGCACGGGGCAAATTACAGCGTTGAGGTGTCGATGACGAAGCGGTAGCGCACATCGCTAGCGAGTACGCGCTCGTAGGCGTCGTTGACGTAGTCGGCATCGATGACCTCGATTTCGGGCCGCACACCGTGCTCGGCGCAGAAGTTCAGCATCTCCTGCGTTTCCTCGATGCCGCCGATGTTCGACCCGGCGATGCTGCGGCGCATCAGCACCAGAGCAAAGGCCGGTACGGGCATCGGGTGCTCGGGGATGCCCAATTCGACCAGGGTGCCATCGACGTCAAGCAGATTCAGGTACGGGCCGAGATCTAGGTTCGCCGAAACCGTGTTCAGGATCAGGTCGAAGCTACCGCGCAGCTTGCGGAAGGTGTCGCGATCCGAGGTCGCGTAGTAGTGGCCGGCGCCCAAGCGCAGCCCGTCCTCCATCTTCTTCAGCGACTGCGACAGCACCGTCACGTCGGCGCCCATCGCCTTGCCCAGCTTGACGCCCATGTGGCCAAGCCCGCCCAAGCCGATCACCGCAATCCGCTTGCCGGGCCGGGCATTCCAGTGTCGCAGCGGCGAGTACAGCGTGATGCCCGCGCACATCAGCGGTGCGGCCGCATCCAGCGGCAGCGCGTCGGGGATGCGCAAGACATAGTTCTCGTCGACGACGATCGCCTGGCTGTATCCGCCGTAGGTCGGCTGGCCGTCTCGGCCGACGCCGTTGTAGGTCGTTGTCATCCCCGCCTTGCAATACTGCTCCACGCCGGCAAGGCAGCTGCTGCACTCGCGGCAGGAGTCCACAAAGCAACCCACGCCGACGCGGTCGCCGACCTTGTACTTGGTGACATCAGAACCGATGGCGCTCACCACGCCGGCGATTTCATGACCCGGGACGACGGGGTAATTCGGTTGGCCCCATTCGGCTTTGGCGGTGTGGATATCTGAGTGGCAGATGCCGCAGAACTTGATGTCGATCACCGCGTCGTGGGGACCCGGGTCGCGGCGAGTGATGGTGGTTTTCGTCAGCGGTTCGCTGGCCGACGTGGCCGCATACGCAGAAACTGTGCTCATGGCAAACCTCGTGGGTGTATTTAAAGCATCCGGATATTGGGGGAACACCACCAGATTAGCATAGGCACTCTATGTATTTGGGTTGGCGCGGCGAGCATGACGGGAGATAGCGTCGTCGTCAGTTGATCGGGGCGTTGACCCAGCGCAAGTCGTCGACGATGCCGCGGGCCGCGACCACGCCCTGCCCGGTCTGCCATACCTCGTTGTTGACCACGAACACCCGGTTGTCCCGGTTGGCGGACAGCTTGCGCCACGCGTTGCTGTCGAACACGGCCGGGGCGCGGTCTTTGGCGGCCGGCGACGTGAACGACACGTAGACGATGTCGGCGTCGGCCGCCGAAAAATCCGGTGTGCCCGCAAGATCGGTATCGCTGGCGCCGATTTCGACATATGGCTTATCGGTGAATCGCTGCGAGGCCGGCCGGTCGACGCCGACTGCGGTGAGCACGCTGGCCGGGAAGTTGTGGGCGCCGAAAACCCGCACCGTGTTGGTGGTCAGCTGGACGATCGACGCTTGGTAGTGGCTGGCATCATGTGCGGCGCCGGCTTGCGCGGCATCAGCGGTGAAATCGTTGACGATCTTATCCGCGGCGCCGGCGCGCGCCGTGGCGGCGCCCACGCGGCGCAGGTTATCTTCCCAGGCGGCCCCGGGCGCGCCAGTGAAGACGGTCGGCGCAATCGCCGCCAGGGCCGGGTACAAATGGGGCGTTAAGGCTATCGAGCCCAGGATCAGATCCGGTTTGGCCGCCGCGATGGCCGGCACGTCGGGAGCGCTGCGGGTGCCCACACCGGGCAACCGGTGTATGACCGTGCCCAGGTAGGAGGGCTGGCCCGACGAGTCGTCCGGTAACGCGGCGGCCACGATCCGAGACTGCAATCCCAGCGCGCACAAGGCGTCGAGCTGGTCACCGGAGAGCACCACGATACGTTGCGGTTCGGCGCGGACCTCGGCCGCAGCGGGGCTCACGCCGGCGGCGTTGGGTGCCGAGCGGGTCGGCGGACCCGGGTCCACCGGCGCCGGTTGCGGCGCGCACGATTCATCGGGACGACGCTGATTCCCCAGGACGCCGGCACCGGCGATGGTGGTGGTGCTGGTGATCACCGATCGGGTCGGCGACGGGCGCTGGCCGCCGAGCGGCGCGGGTTTGCAACCGGAGCACAGCGTCACGAAAATCGCTGTTGCCACCGCGGCCGGCAGAACGCCGGGTCGCACACGGCTGAACAGCACATGCACGACGGTAACATCCGGCCGCCGTGTGCCGGCCCGGTTGCGCGCGCTGTTACGACGTTATGTAGGACTAAGCTCTTTACCGAACGGATCGGACGCTAGGATTCCACAGAAGATCCAGAGGCATCTGCCTCTGAGGATGTTTGGAGGAGCTCGTGACAGCCGAAGCGCCCCCGCTGGGAGAACTCGAGGCCACTCGCCCGTTCCCGCCCCGCATGGGCCCCAAGGGCAACTTGGTCTACCGGCTAGTGGCGACCACCGATCACAAGATGATCGGGATCATGTATGTCGTCACCTGCTTCGCCTTCTTCTTCGTCGGCGGCATATTGGCGCTGTTGATGCGCGCCGAGCTGGCCGCGCCCGGTCTGCAGTTCCTGTCGAACGAACAGTACAACCAGCTGTTCACCATGCACGGCACGATCATGCTGCTGTTCTACGCGACCCCGATCGTGTTCGGGTTCGCCAACCTGGTACTGCCTCTTCAGATCGGTGCACCCGACGTCGCCTTCCCGCGGCTCAACGCCTTCTCCTACTGGCTGTTCCTGTTCGGCTCCTTAATCGCGATCGCCGGATTCATCACCCCCGGCGGCGCCGCCGACTTCGGTTGGACCGCCTACACGCCGTTGACCGACGCCATCCACTCGCCCGGGGCCGGCCCCGATCTGTGGATTATGGGCCTGATCGTCGCCGGTCTGGGCACCATCTTGGGCGCGGTCAACATGATCACCACCGTCGTGTGCATGCGCGCCCCGGGCATGACGATGTTCCGCATGCCGATCTTCACCTGGAATACCTTGGTGACGTCGATTTTGGTGCTGTTGGCATTCCCGCTGCTGACCGCGGCGTTGTTCGGGCTGGCCGCCGACCGGCACCTGGGCGCCCACATCTACGACCCGGCCAATGGCGGAGTTTTGTTGTGGCAGCACCTGTTCTGGTTCTTCGGCCACCCCGAGGTCTATATCGTCGCGCTGCCGTTCTTCGGCATCGTCACCGAGATTTTCCCGGTGTTCTCCCGCAAACCGATCTTCGGCTACACCACGCTGGTCTACGCGACGTTGGCCATTGCTGCGCTCTCGGTGGCGGTGTGGGCGCACCACATGTTCGCGACCGGCGCGGTGCTGCTGCCGTTTTTCTCGTTCATGACCTATCTGATCGCGGTGCCCACCGGGATCAAGTTCTTCAACTGGATCGGCACCATGTGGAAGGGACAGTTGACGTTTGAGACCCCGATGCTGTTTGCGATCGGCTTTGCGGTCACCTTCTTGCTGGGGGGTCTGACCGGTGTGCTGCTGGCCAGCCCGCCGCTGGACTTCCACGTCACAGACACCTATTTCGTCGTCGCCCACTTCCACTACGTGCTGTTCGGCACGATCGTGTTCTCCACGTTCGCCGGGGTGTACTTCTGGTTTCCGAAGATGACCGGACGTCTGCTCGACGAGCGGCTGGGCAAGCTGCATTTCTGGTTGACGCTGATCGGGTTTCATACCACGTTTTTGGTGCAGCACTGGCTCGGCGATCAGGGCATGCCGCGCCGCTACGCCGACTATCTGCCCAGCGATGGTTTCCAGCCGCTCAACGTCGTGTCCACGATCGGGGCGTTCATCCTGGGTGTGTCGATGCTTCCGTTCGTGTGGAACGTGTTCCGCAGCTGGCGCTATGGCGAACCAGTCACCGTCGACGACCCGTGGGGCTACGGCAACTCGCTGGAGTGGGCCACCACCTGCCCGCCGCCACGGCACAACTTCTACGAGCTGCCCCGGATCCGCTCGGAGCGCCCGGCCTTCGAGCTGCACTACCCGCACATGGTGGAGCGACTGCGTGCCGAAGCCCACATTGGCCGCGGTCATGGCCCGAAAACCGGTGATGTCACCAGAGCCGACGACGTGAGCGTTCGCACGTAATGCGTTGCAGCGGCGGCAATCTGGAGTGAACACACCGCCTAAGGTGTCGGTGCTGATCACCGTCACCGGTGTCGATAAGCCGGGTGTGACCTCCGCACTGTTCGAAGTGCTTTCCGGGCACAAGGTCGAGCTGCTCAACGTCGAACAGGTGGTGATCCGCGGCCGGTTGACGCTCGGCGTGCTGGTGTCTGCAGCGCTGGAAGAGGCCGAGGGCCACGCCCTGCGGGCAGAGCTCGAGGCGGCCATTCACGCCAAGGGTCTGGACGTCACCATCGAGCGCAGCGAGGGGCTGCCGGTCATCCGGGAACCGTCGACGCACACCATCGTCGTGCTCGGCCGACCGATCACCGCCGATGCGTTCGGTGCGGTGGCCCGCGCGGTGGCCGCACTCGGTGTCAACATCGACGTGATCCGGGGCGTCTCGGACTATCCGGTCACCGGCCTGGAGCTGCGTGTCTCGGTGCCACCGGGCGCCGGGGGCCAGCTGCAAGCCGCCCTGACACGGGTCGCCTCCGACCAGGGCATCGACATCGCGGTCGAGGACTACAGCCTGGAGCGCCGGGCAAAAAGACTCATCGTGTTCGACGTCGACTCGACCCTGATCCAGGGTGAGGTCATCGAGATGCTCGCCGCCCGGGCCGGCACCAAGGAGGCGGTCGCGGCGATCACCGAACGAGCGATGCGCGGCGAGCTTGACTTCGCCGCGTCGCTGCAACAGCGGGTCGCCGCGCTGACGGGCTTGCCCGCAGCAGTGCTCGACGAAGTCGCCGGCGAGTTGCAGCTGACGCCCGGCGCGCGGACGACGTTGCGCACGCTGCGCCGGCTGGGTTTTCACATCGGCGTGGTGTCAGGCGGGTTCAGGCAGATCATCGAGCCGCTTGCCCACGAGTTGATGCTCGACTTTGTGGCCGCCAATGAGCTGGAGGTCCTCGACGGCAAACTCACCGGCCGACTCGTCGGTCCGATCATTGATCGGGCCGGAAAAGCCAAGGCGCTACGCGACTTCGCGCACCAAGCGGGGGTGCCGCTGGAGCAGACGGTCGCGGTCGGCGACGGCGCCAACGACATCGACATGCTGGCCGCTGCGGGGCTGGGTGTGGCGTTTAATGCCAAACCAGCGTTGCGCGAGATCGCCGACGCGTCGCTGACCTATCCGTACCTGGACACCGTGCTGTTCATCCTCGGCGTCACGCGCGGAGAGATCGAGGCCGCCGACGCGGTCGACGGTGTGCTGCGACGCGTCGAGATCCCACCGGAATAAGCCGGGCGACCCGCCACCCGGTCGACCGTCGCGGTACGGCACCATTGTCGAGTGCCCGAAACCGCAAGCGACGCAGTCGACCCTGATCTGCTGATCGACTTCAGAAACGTTTCGCTGCGCCGTGATGGGCGAGTTCTGGTGGGTCCGGTGGACTGGACGGTCGAACTTGACGAGCGCTGGGTCATCGTCGGGCCCAACGGGGCCGGCAAGACCTCGCTGCTGCGGATCGCCGCCGCGGCCGAGCACCCGTCGTCGGGGGTGGCCTACGTGCTCGGCGAGCGGCTGGGGCGCGTCGACATGACCGAGCTGCGCTCCCGGGTGGGCTTGAGTTCGTCGGTGTTGGCGCAACGGGTGCCGGGCGACGAAGTGGTGCGCGACCTGGTGATGTCGGCCAGCTATGCGGTGCTGGGCCGGTGGCGTGAGCGTTATGACGACGTCGACTACACCCGGGCGATCGACATGCTGGAGAGCCTGGGCGCTGAGCACCTGGCCGACCGCACGTACGACACGCTCTCCGAGGGTGAGCGTAAACGAGTGCTGATCGCCCGCGCGCTGATGACCGATCCGGAACTGCTGCTGCTTGACGAGCCGGCGGCCGGACTGGACTTGGGGGGCCGAGAAGAACTGATGGCGCGGCTGACGGACCTGGCCGCCGACCCCGACGCGCCGGCCTTGGTGCTGGTGACCCACCACGTCGAGGAGATTCCGCTTGGCTTTAGCCACTGCATGCTGCTGGCGGAAGGCCAAGTCGTGGCCTCGGGCTTGTTGCCCGATGTGCTCACCGCCGAGAATCTGTCCGCGGCGTTCGGCCAGTCGATTGCGGTGGACGTCATCGACGGCCGCTACTTCGCCCGGCGAACCCGTGTCCGTGCCGCCCACCGGAGGCGCTCATGACCTCGTCGACTGGCGAGCCGTTTGTGCCGTTGACACCGCGCCCGGCCGCGACCGTGATGCTGGTTCGCGACACCGCCGATGGCCTTGCCGTGTTTTTGATGCGCCGCCATTCGGCGATGGAGTTCGCCGCCGGGGTGATGGTGTTTCCCGGCGGCGGCGTCGACGACCGCGACCGCAACGCCGACATCGCCTGGACGGGACCTCCGCCGAGTTGGTGGGCCCAGCGGTTTGGCATCCAGGCCGACTTGGCCGAGGCGCTGGTATGCGCCGCCGCCCGGGAGACGTTCGAAGAATCCGGGGTGCTGTTCGCGGGTCCCGCCGACGACCCGCACGGCATCGTCAGCGACGCCGCGCTGTATCGCGAATCGCGCCGCGCGCTGGCCGACCGGACGCTGTCGTTCGCCGACTTTCTGCGGCGGGAAAACCTGGTGTTGCGTGCCGATCTGCTGCGGCCGTGGGCTAACTGGGTGACCCCGGAAGCCGAGCGCACCCGCCGCTACGACACCTACTTCTTCGTCGCAGCGCTGCCCGAGGGTCAGCGCGCCGACGGGGAGAACACCGAATCCGATCAAGCCGGGTGGACCACGCCCGAGGCCGCTATCGAGGACTTCGCGGCCGGGCGCAGCTTCCTGCTGCCACCGACGTGGACCCAGCTCGACGCGCTGGCCGGTCACACCGTTGCCGAAGTCCTGGCGGTTGAACGCCGGATCGTCACGGTGCAAGCGGACCTGGCGAGGAAAGGCGACAACTGGGAAATCGAGTTCTTCGACTCCGACCGCTACAACCAGGCGCGGGGCCGACGGTGGCGGTAAAAGAGTTCGTCAGCATCTACCTCGGCGCCGACCAGCCGGGTGTGGCCACGCTGGTGTTGTCGCGGCCGCCCACCAACGCGGCGACCCGCCAGATGTACCGGGAGATCGCAGCGGCCGCCGCCGAACTGAGCCGCCGCGACGACGTCGCCGCCGTCATCCTGTTCGGCGGCCATGAGATCTTCTCCGCCGGCGACGACATGCCCGCGCTGCGGGCGTTGACCGCGGAGGAGGCAGAGACCTGGGCCCGGGTGCGTCACCAAGCTGTCGAGGCGGTGGCCGCCATCCCCAAGCCCACCGTGGCCGCTATCACCGGTTACGCGCTTGGCGCGGGGCTGACCCTGGCGCTGGCGGCCGACTGGCGGGTCAGCGGCGACAACGCCAAGTTCGGCGCCACCGAAATCCTGACCGGCCTTATTCCCGACGGCGCCGCGATCACGTGGCTGACCCGCACGCTGGGCCCCAGCCGAGCCAAAGACCTGGTGTACAGCGGGCGTTTCTTCGGCGCCGAAGAGGCGCTGAGGCTGGGCCTGATCGACGACATGGTGGCCCCCGACGAGGTGTACGACGCCGCCGCGACATGGGCCGGCCGCTTCGTGGAAGGCCCGGCACATGCCCTGGCCGCCGCGAAGGCCGGCATCGGCGACGTGTTCGACGCGAGCCGCGAGGAACGGCTGGCCGCCCAGAGGCGCCGCTACCTCGAGGTGTTCGCCCGTTCCGCCGGCCGAGACGGTGGCTAGGCTGACGTCTCATGACGAGGAGTTCAAAGGTCGCCGGTGAGCCATCGCCGCAGCCGCACGCCACGGCCGAGCAGGTGGAGGCGGCCCGCCACGACAGCAAGCTCGCCCAAGTGCTCTACCACGACTGGGAGGCGGAGAACTACGACGAGAAGTGGTCGATTTCCTACGACCAGCGCTGCGTCGACTACGCGCGTCACTGCTTCGACGCCGTAGTCCCCGACGAGGAGATCTATGCGCTGCCTTACGACCGGGCCCTTGAATTAGGCTGCGGCACAGGATTTTTCTTGCTTAACCTGATTCAGTCCGGGGTTGCGCGGCGCGGTTCGGTCACCGACCTGTCACCGGGTATGGTCAAGGTCGCCACCCGCAACGGGCGGTCACTGGGACTCGACATCGATGGTCGGGTCGCCGACGCTGAGGGCATTCCCTACGACGACGACACATTCGACTTGGTGGTCGGGCACGCTGTGCTGCACCACATTCCAGAGGTTGAGCTGTCGCTGCGCGAAACCATCCGCGTGCTGCGCCCGGGCGGGCGGTTCGTGTTCGCCGGCGAGCCGACCACCGTCGGCGACCGCTACGCGCGCACCCTTTCCACGCTGACCTGGCGGATCACCACCAATGTCACCAAGTTGCCGGGTCTGGGAAGCTGGCGGCGCCCGCAAGCCGAGCTCGATGAATCGTCACGCGCCGCGGCATTGGAAGCGCTCGTCGACCTGCACACCTTCACGCCGGGCAGGCTCGAGCGAATGGCCGCCAACGCCGGCGCAGTCGACGTGCGAAGCGCCACCGAAGAGTTCAGCGCGGCCATGCTGGGCTGGCCGTTGCGCACGATCGAGGCCGCGGTTCCGCCGGGGCGATTGGGCTGGGGCTGGGCCAAGTTCGCGTTCACCGGTTGGAAGACGCTGAGTTGGGTTGACGCCAACCTATGGCGGCGCGTGGTGCCGAAGGCCTGGTTCTACAACGTCATGCTCACCGGGGTAAAGCCGTCCTGAACGGCGGCTTCACGTTCAGCCGCGACGACGTCAGCTACCTGCGGTCGGAATCGGGCGCCGCGGCCCTGCGTGTGGTCGCCGGATTCGCGTTGACAGACGCCACCCGTGTCGCCGACGTCGCCGCGGTGCGGGCGCGCTTTGGTGAGCGCGCGCCAGCGCTGGTGGAGACGACGCTGCTGCGCCGGCGAGCCGCCGCCAAGCTGGCCGGGCTCGGCGACGTGTCGCACTGGCTGTTCACCGACGAGGCGCTGCAGCAAGCCAGCGCGGGCCCGGTGGCGCGACACCGGGCCGGCCGGCTGGCTGGTCGCGTGGTCCACGATGTGACGTGCTCGATCGGCACTGAGCTGGCCGCGCTGCGCGCGGTTGCCGGCCGGGTGGTGGGCAGTGACATCGACCCGGTGCGGCTGGAGATGGCTCAGCACAATCTGGCGGACACCGTCGACCTGTGCCGCGCCGACGCCCTGCACCCGGTGACCCGTGACACGGCAGTGGTGGCCGACCCGGGCCGGCGGCTCTGTGGCCGTCGGCGTTTGGACCCGCGCGACTACCAGCCCTCACTAGACCAGCTGCTTAACGTCTACCGTGGTCGGGATCTGGTCGTAAAGTGCGCTCCCGGAATCGATTTCGACAGCCTCAGGTTCGACGGCGAGGTTGAGGTGACGTCGTATGGCGGCCGTGTGCGCGAAGCGTGCCTGTGGTCGGCTGGGCTGGCCTGCCCAGGGGTACGCCGCCGGGCCAGCATGCTTGACCGCGGTGAACAGATCACCGACGCCGAACCGGACGACTGCCCGGTGCGGCCCGCGGGGCGATGGATCGTCGACCCCGACGGTGCCGTGGTGCGCGCGGGTCTGGTCCGCCACTACGGTGTGCGGCACGGGCTGTGGCAGCTTGACCCCGACATCGCCTACCTGTCCGGCGACCAGCTGCCGGCGGGGCAGCGCGGCTTCGAGGTTGTTGAGCAGCTGGCGTTCAGCGAGACACGGCTGCGGCAGGCGCTGACGGCCCTGGACTGTGGCCCGTTGGAGATCCTGGTACGCGGTGTCGGCGTGGATCCCGATGCGCTGCGGCGTCGGCTGCGGTTACGTGGTAGTTCGCCGTTGTCGGTGGTGGTGACCCGCATCGGCTCGGGGTCGGCGGGGGCTGCGACGGCGTTCGTGTGCCGTGCCTCGCGGTAGGCGGTCCAGTAGGCTGGGCAGCCAGTTGCATTTCTGGCGTTGTTGATGCCGTTCTATCTGCGGGGATAATTCGACGGATGCGTAATGTGAGCGCGGCCGTAGTGGTGGCCGCCGCCGCGCTGGCCACCGGGTGGGCCGGCACGGCTGGCGCGGTATCTCCCTGCGCCAGCCTGGGCGGAACCGTGGATGGTCAGATGTGCCAGGTGCAGGCCTCGAGCGCCACCTACACGGTGAACATGAGCTTTCCGGTCGATTACCCCGACGAACAGGCGATCACCGATTTCCTCACCCAGAACCGCGACGGGTTCGTCAATGTGGCGCAGACGTCGGCGTCACGCGACGTGCCTTACCAAATGGACGTCACCTCCGAGCAGTACCAGTCCGGTCAACCGCCGCGCACTCGCAGCGTGGTGCTCAAGGTGTTCGAGGACCTCGGCGGGCCGCGTCCGTCGACGTTCTACAAAGCGTTCAACTACGACCTCCCGAGACGCCAGGCGGTGACCTTCGACACCCTGTTTGCGCCCGGGACCAAGCCGCTGGATGCCATTTACCCGATCGTCCAGCGCGATTTGGGCCGCCAAACCGGGCTCGGCGGTGCGGTATTGCCCGGCACGGGTCGCGACGCATCGCACTACCAGAACTTCGCGATCACCGATGACGAGGTGATCTTCTACTTTGCGCCGGGGGAACTGCTGCCGCCCGTTGCCGGCGCCAGCCAAGTCCGGGTGGCGCGTAAGGATATCCCGCCGCTGACAGTCTAGGGTGCGGGATTGTTTCGGGTTATTTCGGCGCGAAGCTGTAGACCTGGCCGGCGCTGGTCGCGGCAACCACGCGCCGATCGTGGCCGACCGACACGCCCACCGGATATCCGGTGGCGTGCGGCAGCGGATAGCTGTTGATTGTGTGGCCGTTGGCCGAATCGAAGACCAGCAACGACAGGCCTGCCGCACCCGGGCCGGGCGCCCCGCTGGCCACCGTGTAGCCGACGCCGTCGCCGGCCAGGCTCGACGACGACAGCGGGTTGATGTCGTCGCGGCGCCACAGGGGCTGGGCGTGGTCGCCGGCGTCCCTGAAGGCGGCCAACCGGGTATCGGGCCCGCCGCCGGAGACGATCAGCCCACCGGGCGATACCGCCGGCGGTGTCTGGGCCAGAAAGTGCAGTGGTACAGACCATTTCGGCTTACCGTCAGCGGCGTTGAGCGCCCACAGGTGCTCGTCGCGGCCGTTGACGTACACGGTCGACCCGTCGGCCGACAACACCGGGCTGGCCAGCACACCGGCACCGACCGCGTCGCTGGCCCATTCGCGGGTCAGCAGCGGATTCTGCCCCCGGTGATATTTCAACGCCACCAGTCCCGCGGCGTTGGCGCCCGGCTGCCACACGCCGATCACCACCATCCCGCTGGACGCCGCGAAGGCCGGTGCCCCCGCGACCGGACAGCCCGGCCGGGCTGGGGCGCAGTCGGACAGTCCGCGCACCGAATCGGTCGGATCCACGCCGTCGACCAGATCCAGCGGGCTGCCCGCCACGGTGCCGCGGTGTGCGTCGAACACGACGACCTGACCCAGATGGGTGACGACGAGAAGTCGACCCTCGTCGAGAATTCTTGGCGTCGAAGGCATCCCGATCACCGGTGCCCGCCAGCGGGTCCATTGCGTTGGCGGGAACGACAGGATCGCTCCGGGCTGTCCGACGTAAACATTGTCGAAGCCGTCAAATAGCGGGCCGGCAAAGCCACCGCCCTGAACCAGCCGGACGCACCAACGTTGTCGGCCGTTGTCGTTGTTCTCCCATTCCATCAGCGAACAGCCGCTTGGGGTTTGCGCATTTAGTACCAGCCAGCCACGGCTGCTGAGCGCCGGTCCCGCCGCCAGGGTGCCCTTGACCGAGCGGGTCCAGCGCAGTGCCAAGTCGGTGGCCCCGGCGGTCGACGTGTAGCTGCTGTTCGACGCGTCGCCGTAGGGCGCTGGCCAGCCCTGGGCCGGCGCCGCGTTCACCCACGAGTCGGTATTGCCGCACCCGGCCAACGTGATCGCCGCTAGCGCTGCCGCGGCCGCCTTGTTGCGCCGAGTGTGCGGGTTATGGCGAAAAATGTCGCTATTTGCCTCCATAGCCCGCACACTCGGCGTACGGCGGCGGGGGAGTCGCCCGAACACGGTGCCGAGAGTAGCGTGCGCCACTTCGCAGGTGCCCGGCTCCTCCTCGGGACACTGTGTGTCCCGCATCGTCGTCGGGCTGCGTCTGATTGCCCGGCTCCTCCTCGGGACACTGTGTGTCCCGCATCGTCGTCGGGCTGCGTCTGATTGCCCGGCTCCTCCTCGGGACACTGTGTGTCCCGCATCGTCGTCGGGCTAGGCTTTCCGGCCATGACGAGCATGTGGGGCGCACCGCTGCATCGCCGTTGGCGCGGATCGAGGTTGCGCGACCCCCGCCAGGCCAAATTCCTGACGCTGGCATCGCTGAAGTGGGTGCTGGCCAATCGGGCCTACACCCCGTGGTATCTGGTGCGGTACTGGCGGTTGCTGAAGTTCAAGCTGGCCAACCCGCACATCATCACCCGCGGCATGGTCTTCCTCGGTAAGGATGTGGAGATTCACTGCACGCCTGAACTGGCGCAACTGGAGATCGGGCGCTGGGTCCACATCGGCGACAAGAACACGATCCGCGCGCACGAGGGCTCGCTGCGATTCGGCGACAAGGTGGTGCTCGGCCGCGACAACGTTATCAACACCTACCTCGACATCGAGCTCGGCGACTCGGTTCTGATGTCCGATTGGTGCTACATCTGTGATTTCGACCACCGGATGGACGACATCAACACGCCGATCAAAGACCAGGGCATCGTCAAAACACCGGTGCGGATCGGGCCGGACACCTGGATCGCAACCAAGGTGACCGTGCTGCGGGGGACCACCATCGGCCGGGGCTGTGTGCTGGGATCGCATGCCGTGGTGAAGGGCAACATCCCGGACTACTCGATCGCCGTCGGGGCGCCTGCCAAGGTGGTCAAAAACCGGCGATTGGCCTGGGAGGCGTCGGCCGCTCAGCGTGCCGAGCTCGCTGCGGCATTGGCCGATATCGAGCGCAAGAAGGCCGCGCGTTAGCGGTCCGGCAGTGCGTGTTCGACGATGGGCAACCGCGGAAGGGGTTGGCGTTCACGGCGTTTGGCGGCCAGGTACACCTGCGTGGTTTGCTGGGCGACGGTGTGCCAATCGAAATCCGAAGTAAGTCGCTGCCGAGCGGCCCGGGCGCGCCGCTGCGCGGCGTCGGGATCGTCGAGCACGGCCCGCACCGCGGCGGCCAGTCTCGCGACGTCGCGCGGTGGGCAGGACAACCCGGTCTGTCCGTCGATCACCGCCTCACCCAGGCCGCCGATGTTGGAGGTGACCAGCGGTGTGCCGGCCGCTGCCGCCTCCAGCGCCGCGAGCCCGAACGGTTCATAGTGGCTGGGCAGCACGGCGGCGTCGGCGCGGTGCAGCGCCGCCAGTAGCTCGTCGTGGTCGAGGTGCCCGACGAAGTTGACCGCCTTGAGCACCCGGTGTTTACGGGCCTGCTCGACTAGCCAATCCTGCTGGGTGCCATCGCCGGCGATGGTCAACGTGGTGCCGGCGTGGCTGCGCCGGATTCGCGGCAATGCTGCGATGAGGTCGTGTACACCTTTCTCGTATTCCAGCCTGCCCACATACAGCAGCTCCGGCGGCCCGGTGCGCGGACGACGTGCCGCGAACGGCCAGCGGTCGGCGTCAATCCCGTTGCGGATCACCGTTATTTCGGCGAGCCCAGGACCGAAGAGCTCGGTGATCTCCTCGCGCATTGACGCCGAACAGGTGATCAGCGAATCGGATTCGCGCACCAGCCAGGATTCGATCGCGTGCACCTGACGGCTGAGCGCACCGGACACCCATCCGGAGTGCCGGCCGGCCTCCGTCGCGTGGATAGTGGAAACCATTGGCACGTCATAGAATTCGGACAGCGCGATAGCCGGGTGGGCGACCAGCCAGTCGTGCGCGTGCACGACGTCGGGGCGCCAGGCCCGGGTGGTGCCCGGCTTCTTCAACGAAAGCCCGGCACGGATCATGGCGTGTCCCATCGCCAGTGTCCAGGCCATCATGTCGGCACCGAAGGTGAATTCGTGCGGATCCTGCGCCGCCGCGACAACGCGCACGCCCTCGCTGATCTCGTCGGACGATGGGTGCGTGGTCGGGTCGGTACCGGTGGGACGGCGGGACAGCACGACGACGTCATGGCCCGCAGCGGCCAGCGCGGTCGACAAGTGGTGGACGTGCTTGCCCAGCCCGCCGACCACCACCGGCGGGTATTCCCAGGACACCATCAGGACTTTCACTCGGCTGCCCGCTCTCTGCGGGAACGGGCGCAAGATGTTGGGTGCGCCCGCTCGCGACGGCAAATGGACGTCATCGTGGCAGCCTTCGTGCATCCAGCGCGCCGAACAGCCCGTCGGCGCGGTTCCAGCCGTCGGCCAGCCGCTGGGCGGTCTCGCGCCGCCCCGACGCCAACGCGCCGGCGATCTCGCGGGTCGCGTGCGCATGCAGGTGGGCCCGGTAGCGCGCATAGTCGGCGGCAGAGTCCTTGCTCACCATGAACGGCCAGTCGCTGGACACCGTGAGCAGTGTCTCCCGCAGGATCTGGTCGGCGATGTGATCGCGCGGCGTCGGGCCGTCCAACGACGCCGTCTGGGCCAATGCCTTATCCACCGTCGTCAGTGCGGTGTCGACCACTTCGGCGTTGAGCTGCACCAGATCGGCCACCTTCTCACCGGCCCAGACTTGCCAGTCTTTGCCCGAACCCCACGAGCTGGGCGGTAATTTGACCGCCGAGCCGACCAACCCGTCGGCGATCGCGTCAGAGAGTGTGCCGACCCGCACCCCTGCTGCGGGCAATGCGCGCAGCACTCGCTGCAGCCATGTCGGTCCCTCATACCACCAGTGGCCGAACAGTTCGGTGTCGAAAGCCGCGACGACGTGCGCCGGGCGGCCGATCCGCTCGGTTTCGCTGAACAGTCGGCGGCAGACAACGTCGACGAAGTCGGCGACGTGGGTATCGACAGTGCGGTCGGCGCGCTCGGGATCGTAGGGCGCCTTGGCGTCCGACGGGACGTTGCGGCCGGTCACCCGGGCGGGCTTGAGCCCGGTGAGGTGGTCGTAGGTGTGAAAGTCGCGATAGGCGGCGTGGCCGGGGTAACCAGACTTCGGCGACCACACCCGGTAGCTGACCCGCAGGTCGCGGCCGAACGCGACCACGCTGGTATCGCCGACCGGGCGGCCCAGGGCGGTATCGCCGTGCAGTGACGGGCCGTCGACCATGAAGTGGCTTACCCCGGCGGCGGCATAGTCGTGTTCCATCCCTGGGGCGTATGCGCATTCGGGCGCCCAGATCCCCGCGGGGGTGTGCGCCAATCGCTGCTGGGCGTCGGCTAATCCTTCCCGCAGCGCGAATTCGCGCAGTCTCGGATGCAGCAGCGGCTGGAAGGGATGTGCGAGCGGGCCGCCGAGCAGTTCGACCGTGCCGGCGTCGATCAGGGCGCGCAGCAGCGGGCTGGCGCCGTGGCGCCACCGGGTGGCGAAGTCGTCGAGGGCCCGATCGGCTTCGGCGCACTCGCGAATCCCTAAGGCGCGTAAGGCTTTCGGTGAACACGCCGTCACCGGTTCTGACTGTGCGCCTGGTCGCAGGCTAGCGGCCTCTGCCGCGCGCAGTCGCCAGTTCGCCAGCCAGTGGTGCATGCCGTCGAGGCAGTACGGATCGTCGAGCTGGGCGGCAACCACCGGCGTTATCCCGAGTGTGACCAGCCGGTGGCGGTCCTCCTCGGCCAGCGCGCGCAATACCCGCAGCACTGGCAGGTAGGCCGCCGCCCATGACTGGTAGAGCCATTCCTCGCCGACCGGCCAGCGGCCGTGGTGGGCCAGCCACGGCAGATGCGTGTGCAGCACCAGGGTGAACAAACCCGGCACCCGGTTGGCGGCGGTCTGGTTCATGGGCGCAACTCCTCAATCCCGGCTACGCCGGCATCATCGTCGCTGACGCGGCTCACGCCCGCACCGCGATCGCGACCAAGTCGAGGCTGTCGTCGATGTCGCGGTCGGTCGCCTCGATGATCTCGAAGTCGGCCGTGGTGACCGCGGCGACATCGGCCAACAGGTCAGCCGGCCAGGGCGCATCGGCCAGCGCCCGGGCAATCTGGGCGTCGATGATCGACCCGCCGTGCCGGACGTCCATTTCCCGCAGCCGCGGCCCATGGAATACGCCGCTGATGTTCACCGCCACGAATCCGTTGTCGACCAGGAGCGTGGTGAGCTCGGCGGCATCGAGTTCGCGGGTGTGAAACGGGTTGAGTGGGCTGTCACGGCCCGGTGAAAAGGTGATCCGGTTGGGGGTAGACACCATCAGCAGTCCCGCCGGGCGCAGCACCCGGGCGCACTCGCGGACAAACCGCGGCTGGTCCCACAGGTGTTCGACCACCTGAAAGCTGACCACCGCGTCCACCGAGTCGTCGGCCAGCGGCAGCTCGGTCAGGTTGGCGTGCAGCGCCTGGACCCGCGGATAGCGGGCACAAACATGGGCCACCGCGGCATGGTCGTAGTCGATGGCGATGACCCGGCGCGCCACGCGGGCGATCAGGTTGGCGCCGTAGCCCTCCCCGCACCCGGCTTCTAGCACGTCGCGGCCAGCACACCGGTGGACCAGCTGCTGGTAGACGACCTCATGGCGGCGGAACCAGTAGTTCTCCTGCTCCAGGCCCGGTACGGTGCGTTCACCGGTCAGCGCCAACGTGGCCGGCGGCGCCGCGCTGACACAGCGAGGATTCTCGATGGCGTTCATTGCAAGGCAGGCTATCCTGAAGCGCCCCGTCGGCCCACCTTGACAAGACGCTGGGCACCGCGCCGTGGGAGGGGAGGAGCCGAACATTCGGCTTAGCACGACCCGCTATGGTGTGAGAGCGAAACCGTACACAAGCTACCAGCCAGTAACACGCGGGTGTGGCCGCGCACCAACGTAACCAAGGTCTTGCCGCCCACGGCTGCAGGACTCCGTCAAGGAGGACGAACCACAGTTATGACGAACATCGTGGTCCTGATCAAGCAGGTCCCAGACACTTGGTCGGAGCGCAGGCTCCGCGACGACGACTTCACCCTGGACCGCGAGTCGGCCGACGCCGTGCTGGACGAAATCAACGAGCGCGCCGTCGAGGAGGCGTTGCTGATCCGGGAGAAAGAAGCCGCCGACGGCATCGAAGGCTCGGTGACGGTGCTGACCGCGGGCCCAGAGCGGGCCACCGAAGCCATCCGCAAGGCGCTGTCGATGGGTGCCGACAAGGCGGTGCACCTGCTCGACGAGGGGATGCATGGTTCGGATGTCATCCAGACGGCGTGGGCATTGGCCCGCGCGTTGGGCACCATCGAGGGCACCGAGCTGGTGATCGCCGGTAACGAGTCCACCGATGGAACCGCTGGCGCAGTGCCGGCAATCATCGCCGAATACCTCGGCTTGCCGCAGTTGACCCACTTGCGCAAGGTGTCGGTCGAAGGAGGCAAGATCATCGGCGAGCGCGAAACCGACGAGGGCGTGTTCACCCTCGAGGCCCCGTTGCCGGCGGTGATCAGCGTGAACGAGAAGATCAATGAGCCCCGCTTCCCGTCCTTCAAGGGCATCATGGCCGCGAAGAAGAAGGAAGTGACCAAGCTGACGCTGGCCGAGATCGGCGTGGAATCCGACGAAGTAGGCCTGGCCAACGCCGGCTCGACGGTTCTGGCGTCAAACCCCAAGCCGCCCAAGACCGCCGGCGAGAAGGTCGCCGACGAGGGTGACGGCGGCACCAAGATTGCCGAGTACCTGGTCGCTCAAAAACTGATCTAAGACCCCTTCGACACTGAAAGACACGCGAAATCCATGGCTGAAGTACTGGTGCTCGCCGAGCACGCTGAAGGTGCGCTGAAAAAGGTCACCGCGGAACTGCTCACCGCCGCTCGTCGGCTGGGCGAACCCGCCGCCGTCGTCGTCGGTACGCCCGGCACGGCCGCGCCGCTGATCGACGGGCTGAAGGCCGCCGGCGCTGAGAAGATCTATGTCGCCGAATCCGACGTCGTCGAGCAGTACCTGATCACCCCGCAGGTCGACGTGCTGGCCAATCTGGCTGAATCGTCTGCTCCGGCAGCGGTGCTGCTGGCGGCCAGCGCCGACGGCAAGGAGATCGCCGGTCGGCTGGCCGCGCGGATCGGCTCGGGTCTGCTGGTCGACGTGGTCGATGTCCAACCCGGCGTCAAGGCACTGCATTCGATCTTTGGTGGCGCATTCACCGTCGAGGCCCAAGCCAGCGGCGACACCCCGGTGATCACCGTGCGAGCCGGGGCGATCGAAGCCGAACCGGCCCAAGGCGCTGGCGAACAGGTCACCGTGGAAGTGCCCGCGCCCGCGGAGAACGCGGCGAAAGTCACCGCCCGCCAACCTGCCGTCGCCGGCGATCGTCCGGAGCTCACCGAGGCTGCCATCGTGGTGTCCGGCGGGCGTGGCGTGGGTAGCGCGGAGAACTTCCGCGTGGTCGAGGAGCTGGCCGACTCGCTCGGGGCGGCGGTCGGCGCGTCCCGCGCCGCGGTCGATTCCGGCTACTACCCTGGCCAGTTTCAAGTGGGCCAGACCGGAAAGACGGTGTCGCCGCAGCTCTACATCGCGTTGGGGATTTCCGGGGCGATTCAGCACCGCGCCGGGATGCAGACCTCCAAGACGATCGTCGCGGTCAACAAGGACGAGGAAGCGCCGATCTTCGAAATCGCCGACTACGGGGTGGTCGGCGACCTGTTCAAGGTGGCCCCGCAGCTGACCGAGGCGATCAAGGCCCGCAAGGGGTAGCTGCCCTTCGTGTGACTAGCCGCTCAAGCCCCCATTTCGTGCCGAAATGAGGGGCTTTTGCGCCTGCTCGGCCCCCTCACACCGGCCGGTATCCTGGGCGAGTCATGGTGTATCTCGATCACGCCGCCACCACCCCGATGTATCCCGCCGCCGTCGAGGCAATGACGGCTGTGCTGGCCACCGTCGGCAATGCTTCGTCGCTGCACACTGCCGGCCGCACGGCACGCCGGCGGATGGAGGAATCGCGCGAGCTGATCGCCGGCAAGCTGGGCGCTCGACCGTCGGAGGTGATCTTCACCGCGGGCGGCACCGAAAGCGACAACCTGGCCGTCAAGGGCATTTACTGGGCTCGCCGCGACGCGCAGCCCCGCCATCGTCGCATCGTCACCACCGCGGTCGAACATCACGCCGTGCTGGACTCGGTGGCCTGGCTCGCCGAACACGAAGGTGCCGAAGTGACTTGGCTGCCGGTTGCCGCCGACGGATCGGTGTCGCCGGCCGCCCTGCGCGACGCTCTCGACGGCTACGACGACGTGGCCCTGGTGTCGGTGATGTGGGCCAACAACGAGGTCGGCACGATCATGCCGATCGCCGAACTGGCTGCCATCGCAGCCGAATTCGACGTGCCCATGCACAGCGATGCCATTCAGGCGGTGGGTCAGCTGCAGGTCGACTTCGCCGCCAGCGGGCTGTCAGCGATGAGTGTGGCCGCACATAAGTTCGGCGGTCCGCCCGGGGTAGGGGCGTTGGTGTTGCGCCGCGACGTCAGCTGCGTACCCCTGTCGCACGGCGGCGGCCAAGAACGTGACATCCGCTCCGGCACACCGGATGTCGCTGGCGCTGTCGCGATGGCGACGGCGGCACAGATCGCGGTCGACGAGCTGGAGGCCAACAGCGCACGGCTTCGCGTGCTGCGAGACCGGCTCATCGACGGCGTCCTCGCCGGGGTCGACGGCGCCCGGCTCAACGGCCCGAGGGAAGCCAGGCTACCTGGTAACGCGCACTTCACGTTTGACGGCTGCGAGGGCGATGCACTGCTGATGTTGTTGGACGCCAACGGAATCGAATGCTCGACTGGCTCCGCATGTACCGCAGGTGTGGCGCAGCCGTCACATGTGCTGCTCGCGATGGGCGCCGACGCGGCCAGTGCACGCGGCTCGCTGCGACTGTCCTTGGGACACACCAGCGTCGACGCCGACGTGGACGCGGCGTTGCGAGTGCTGCCGGGCGCGGTGTCCCGCGCGCGGCAGGCCGCCCTGGCAGCGGCGGGGGTGTCGCGGTGAGAGTCCTCGCCGCGATGAGCGGTGGCGTCGACTCATCGGTGGCCGCTGCCCGGATGGTCGACGCCGGTCACGACGTGGTCGGCGTGCACCTGGCGCTTTCGCAAGCACCCGGCACGCTGCGCACCGGCGCACGCGGCTGTTGCTCCAAGGAAGACGCCGGCGATGCCCGCCGGGTCGCCGACGTGCTCGGAATCCCGTTCTACGTATGGGATTTCGCGGAGAAGTTCAGAGAAGACGTGATCGACGATTTCGTGTCCTCCTACGCCCGCGGGGAAACGCCGAATCCCTGTGTGCGGTGCAACCAGCGGATCAAGTTTTCCGCGCTGTCAGCGCGTGCGCTCGCCTTGGGATTTGACGCCGTGGCCACCGGTCACTACGCGCGGCTGTGCGGAGGGAAGCTGCGCCGCGCGGTCGACCGGGACAAGGACCAGTCCTACGTATTGGCGGTGCTCACCGCCGATCAGCTGCGGCACGCCGCGTTCCCGGTCGGTGACACGCCCAAACCGCAGATCCGCGCCGAGGCTGCCCGCCGTGGCCTGGCGGTCGCGGAAAAGCCGGACAGTCACGACATCTGCTTCATCCCGTCCGGGAACACGCGCACGTTCCTCGGCGAGCGTATCGGTGTGCGCCGCGGAACCGTCGTCGATGCGCAGGGCACCGTGCTGGCCGAGCACGACGGTGTGCACGGCTTCACGATCGGGCAGCGCAAAGGGCTGGGCATCGCCGGTCCCGGCCCCGACGGTCGAGCCCGCTACGTGACCGCGATCGACGCCGACACCGCCACTGTGCGGGTGGGTGGTGCCGGCGACCTCGACGTATGGACGCTGACCGGGCGCGACCCGGTGTTCACCGCCGGCACACCGCCGTCGGAGCCCGTCGAGTGCGTGGTTCAGATTCGTGCGCACGGCGACACTGTTCCTGCCACAGCAGAATTAGACGACGGCACGCTTGTGGTTCGGCTGCATACCCCGCTGCGGGCCGCTGCCCGCGGACAGACGCTGGTCCTGTACCGGCCAGATCCCGATGGTGACGAGGTGATCGGCAGCGCGACGATCGCCGCCACCTCGTAAGCCCTCGCCGAGCGTGAAGCCATTGCGAAACTCTGGCCAGTTTCTCGCAACAGGTTCACATTCGATGCTAACCAGGCACTTTCGCCGTGATGTTAGTCATCACGATGTCGGGCACCGATTCGGGGAAACCGCAATAGGTCACTTCCAGCAAAACCATCGATTTGACCCGGTAGTCACGGCCGCACTCGCCGGGCCTGGTGCGCAGCGAGTCTTCGTCGGCGCTGTGCTCGCCCACCAAAAGCCGGCCCGCCGACGTGGCCGCGCAATCGTCCACGCTGGCCACCAGCGTGTCGAAGCTGCGGCGCGCGGCGCCGGCGTCGCGGTACCCGGCGGCGCCTTCGGAGATCAGCGCGCCTTTCGGCGGGGCCTGAAACGTCGTCTTGTGGAACTGCTCGACATCAGGTCCAAATGCGGCGGTGTCGGCGTAAACGAACCGGCACGGCGCGGGCACTGTCGCGGCCAGCGAGTCCAGGTCCACCAGCTGCTTGCCGTCCATCGACGGGATGATCGTCAGGTCGTTGCCGGCGCCGGTAATCGCGCGCATCCGCGACTGGTCCAACAGAATGGCGTCGACGTCGACGCCGGACGGACCACCCAGGGGTCCGGATGCCGGGACGGCTGCGCCCTCCACCACACGGGTGCATGCTGCGGCCAGCAACGCCACAGCGCACACCAGCAGCGGCCGCGACATAGTCCAGTCCTTCCCTGCTGCGAGCGTAGTCGCAGGGCGCCAGTACGGTTGGGCGATGAGCGTTTTCGCAACGGCCACCGGCAACGGCTCCTGGCCGGGCGGCTCAGCGCGTGAAGCCGCCGAGGTCGTCGTCGGTGAGCTGGCCGACGCGATGGCCCACATTGTCGAGCTGCCTGCGCGCGGCGTGGGCGCCGACATGATCGGGCGTGCGGGCGCGCTGCTGATCGACGTGGCGATCGACACGGTGCCGCGCGGCTACCGGATCGCCGCCCGG
The DNA here is from genome assembly GCF_016592155.1 of Mycobacterium heckeshornense. Taxonomy (NCBI): domain Bacteria; kingdom Bacillati; phylum Actinomycetota; class Actinomycetes; order Mycobacteriales; family Mycobacteriaceae; genus Mycobacterium; species Mycobacterium heckeshornense. Next base: position 3,576,060 of record NZ_AP024237.1, on the reverse strand, counting down.
CCCGGCGCGGTGATGCGCAGGGCGGCCAGCCTGCTCGACGAGGATATCGATGCGCTGGAAGAAGCGTGGGAGAACGCCGGCCTGCGGGGCAGCGGTCGCCCAGTCAAGGTGCAGGCGCCGGGACCGGTGACCTTGGCGGCCGAATTGGAGCTTGCCAACGGACACCGGGCGATCACCGACCACGGCGCCGTGCGCGACCTGGCCGCGTCCCTGGCCGAGGGTGTGGCCGCCCATCGGGCGGCGGTATCCCGGCGGCTCGATACACCGGTCCTGGTGCAGTTCGACGAGCCGTCGCTACCGGCCGCCCTGGCCGGGCAGCTGACCGGCGTGACCGCGTTGACCCCGGTGGACCCGATCGATGAGGCACTGGCTACCGCAGCGCTCGACACCTGTGTCGCAGCGGCCGGCGCTGAGGTGCTGCTGCATAGCTGCGCGTCGTCATTGCCGTGGAACCTCTTGCACACCAGCAATTTTCACGCAGTATCCGTCGACGCCAGGACTGCGCGGCAAACCGCGGACCTCGACGGTATCGCGGAATTCGTCGAATCGGGGCGCACCGTGATGCTCGGCGTCGTGCCTGCCAGCGCCCCGGCCCAGCGACCGTCGGTAGAAGAAATCGCCGCCGCCACCGTCGCGATCACCGACCTGCTCGGTTTCGCCCGCTCGCAGGTGCGCGATCGCGTCGGGATCACCCCGGCGTGCGGCCTGGCCGGCGCGACGCCGGAATGGGCCCGCACCGCGATCGGGCTGGCCCGGCGGGCCGCGGAGGCGTTTGCCGAAGACCCCGACGCGATCTAGCCGAAGCCGAGGCGCAACCAAAAGGTCGCGTATCGTCGCCAGGGGTGCTCGACTTCTCAAGTCAGCCAAGCTATTCCGGTCACCAGGCAGGCTGCGACCAAACACTTGCAGCTGCTTGAGGTGGCCGGCCTGGTCAGCAGCAGCCGGCGTGGACGCGAACGCATCTGGACCGTGCGCACCGAACCGCTGGCGGAAGCCAGTGACTATCTGACCACGTTGTCGCGTCGCTGGGACACCGCGATCGACCGGCTGCGGGCATACGTCGAGCAGTGACGACCGCCCTCGTCGGAGCCCTCGGATAACCTGCGACTGTGAGCTCGGCAGAGGTTGACCAGGTCGCACCGGAGGTTCGGCGGCAGTGGCAGGAACTCGCCGACGAGGTCCGCGAACACCAGTTCCGCTATTACGTGCGCGACGCGCCGATCATCTCCGACGCGGAGTTCGACGAGCTCTTCGCCCGGCTGGTCGCGCTCGAGGAGCAATACCCCGAGCTGCGCAAACCCGACTCACCCACCCAGCTGGTGGGCGGTGCAGGGTTCGCCACCGACTTTATGCCGGCCGAACACCTCGAGCGCATGCTGTCCCTGGACAACGCGTTCAATCAGGAGGAACTCGCCGCCTGGGCCGCCCGGATCCGGGCCGAGGTCGGCGACGAGGCGCACTATCTCTGCGAACTCAAGATCGACGGAGTGGCGCTGTCGCTGGTGTATCGCGACGGCCGCCTGACGAGGGCGGCCACCCGGGGGGATGGCCGTACGGGTGAGGATGTGACGCTCAACGCCCGCACGATCGACGACGTGCCCGAGCGACTCAGGGCCAGTGACGAATTCCCGATACCGGCAGTACTCGAGGTGCGCGGGGAAGTCTTCTTCCGGCTAGCCGACTTCGAGGCGCTCAACGCCGCTTTGGTTGCCGACGGAAAATCGCCGTTCGCCAACCCGCGCAACAGCGCCGCCGGATCGCTGCGGCAAAAAGACCCTGCGGTGACCGCGCGGCGCAGACTGCGGATGATCTGCCACGGGGTAGGACACACCGAAGGCTTTAGCCCGCAAACCTTGCACGAGGCGTACCTGGCGCTGGCGGCCTGGGGTCTACCGGTCTCGGAGCACACCACGCTCGTCGACGACATGGCCGGCGTGCAGGAGCAAATCGATTACTGGGGCGAGCACCGCCACGACATCGACCATGAAATCGACGGGGTCGTCGTCAAAGTTGACGAAGTCGCGCTGCAGCGCAGGCTGGGCTCGACGTCGCGGGCCCCGCGTTGGGCCATCGCCTACAAGTACCCGCCCGAAGAGGCGCAGACCAAACTGCTGGACATCCGGGTCAATGTCGGCCGTACCGGGCGAGTTACACCGTTCGCCTTCATGGAGCCGGTAAAGGTCGCCGGCTCCACGGTCGGGCTGGCCACCCTGCACAACGCGTCGGAGGTCAAGCGAAAGGGTGTGCTCATCGGGGACACGGTGGTGATCCGCAAGGCCGGTGATGTGATCCCTGAGGTGCTGGGACCCGTCGTCGACCTACGCGACGGCACCGAACGCGAATTCGTCATGCCGACAACATGTCCCGAGTGCGGCACCCCGTTGGCGCCGGAAAAAGAAGGCGACGCGGACATTCGCTGCCCCAACGCGCGTTCATGCCCGGCGCAGTTGCGGGAGCGGGTTTTCCACGTTGCGAGCCGCGGTGCGCTGGACATCGAGGGGCTGGGCTACGAGGCGGGCATCGCGCTGCTGCAGGCCAAGGTCATCGATGACGAGGGTGATCTGTTCACCCTCACCGAGGATGACCTGTTGCGCACCGAGCTTTTCCGAACCAAATCCGGTGGGCTCTCGGCCAACGGCAAGCGGCTGCTGGCCAACCTGCGGGAGGCGAAATCCCGTCCGCTGTGGCGGGTGCTGGTGGCGCTGTCGATCCGCCACGTGGGGCCGACGGCGGCGCGGGCGCTGGCCACCGAGTTCGGCAGCCTGGATGCGATCATGGCGGCGTCCACCGAACAGTTGGCCGCGGTCGAGGGTGTCGGGCCGACGATCGCCGAAGCGGTCAAAGAGTGGTTCAGCGTCGACTGGCACCGCGCCATCATCGAGAAGTGGCGGGCCGCGGGAGTGCGGATGGCCGACGAGCGCGACACCAGCGTGCCGCGGACCCTGGAGGGCCTGACGGTTGTCGTGACCGGGTCGCTGACCGGGTTCTCGCGCGACGACGCCAAGGAGGCCATCGTGGCCCGAGGCGGTAAGGCAGCCGGTTCGGTGTCGAAGAAGACCGACTACGTCGTGGCCGGGGATTCGCCCGGGTCGAAATACGACAAGGCCGTCGAGTTAGGTGTGCCCATCCTCGACGAAGAGGGGTTTCGGAAGCTGCTGGAACAGGGGCCGGCCGGTATTCCGGATGCGAAATAACCGCCCCTGGTGTGGTTCACCACGACACGGGCAGTTCGACGAGTCCTCCGGCCAGCACGTCGCTGCGCACGGTCAATGTCGCCGGATCGACCGCCAGATGCATGGACGGAAAACGCGGAAGAAGTTGGGCGAACACAGTTTTCAGCTCGATGCGGGCCAGCGGTGCCCCGATGCAATAACGTGCGCCGTATCCGAAGGTCAGGTGGGGTGCCTGGGTGCGGGCGATGTCGAGCCGCTCCGGGGGACTGAACACCGTCGGGTCGTGATTGGCCGATCCGATGTCAAGCACCACCAGGTCCCCGGCGTGGATCGCCACGCCGTCGATGTCGAAATCTGTGCGGGCATACCGCGGTATGCCGCCGATGCCGCCGCCGAAGGCGGCTGCCCGCAAGAGCTCTTCGACCGCGGCCGGAATCAGGCCCGGGTTGTCGGCGAGCGCCCGCCACTGATCGGCATTCGTCAACAGCAGCAGTGCCCCGAGACCGATCGCCACCACCGTTGTCTCGTGCCCGGCGAACAGCAACGCCATTGACAGCAAGGCCGCTTCGGCGTCGGAGACGCCCGGGGTAAGGCACAGCCGGGAGATGACATCGTCGCCGGGCAGCCCGCGCTTGTGCTCGACCAGCTTCAGGCTATAGCCGAACAGCTCGGCCAGGCCGCGCTGAGAACGCGCATGATCACATACGTTCGCGGTGTCCTGGGTCCAGCCGCGGAACTGGTCACGATCGCAGTAGGGCACGCCCAGCAGCTCGCAAATCACCAGGATCGGCAGCGGCACAGCCAGTTTCGCGTGCAGGTCTGCTGGCGGCCCTTCCCGTGCGAGGTTGTCGAGCAACTCGCCGGTCAGCTCCTCGACTCTGGGGGCCAGCGTCCGCAGATGCCGAGGCGAAAAGTGTGGCTGCAGCAGGGAGCGCATCCGCGCATGGTCGGTTTCTTCGGTGTCGAAGTTGCCGAGCGGTCCGCCGAACAACGCCGACTCCCCGATGCGTGCGGCAGCATCCGGGTTGCGATGCGCGCGGCCCAACCGGTCGTCGTCGAGCAACCCGCGCACCTCGGCATAGCCGGTGACCAGCCATGCCTCGTCGCCCGCCGGTGTGCGGACCCGGTGAATCGGGCTCTGAGACTGCAGTGCGCGTAATTGAGTTGGCAGTTCGAGGGGATCCGTCTGCGGAAAGGGCAGCTGGGCCGGTGTCGACACCGCAACCTCCCGGTCAAGCAGTCTTGTATAAGTACACATATACAAGGTTAGTTGTAGGCTCGTCATTGAACAAGAGGAGGTCATCGGTGACAGTTGCCCAGGCCGAGTCGACTCGCCGGCTACCCCGCGCGCAACGGCGCGAGCAGATCCTCGACGCCGCCACTCGCGCGTTCGCCCGCGGCGGCTTTGTAAAAACCGGGTTGGATGCCATTGCCGCGGAAGCCGGTGTCACGCCGGTGATCCTGTATCGCCACTTCGCCTCGAAGGCCGACCTGTACCGCGAGGTGCTCGAGAGCGGTTACGCGCGGCTGCGCGAGGCCACCGGCCCCGACGACTTCGACGACGGCAGCATCCCCGCGCTCGTGCGCGCGGCCGCGGCAGATCCGGACGCGTTTCGGCTGCTGTTTCGTCATGCCGCCCGCGAACCCGAATTCCGTGACGTCATCGAAGCCTTCCACGAGACTTCGACCGAGATCACCCGCCGCCACCTGGCGCGCATCGATGACGAGCGCTGGCGCAGCTGGGCGGCACACCTGTTGCCGACCCTCACCACAGAGGCCGTCATCGCCTGGCTTGACGCCGGCCAGCCAGACCCCGAGCAGGCGCCGGAGCGCATCCGCCGCATCGTCGATGCCGTGATCGCGGCCGCGGGGCAATGACCGAACGACTGGTCGCGCTCAGCGCAGCATCGTCGTGACGATGCCGGCCAGATAGCCCAACCGCGCCACCTCGGACGGGCGGAATTCCGGTCCGCCGGGCCGGCCCAGCATTACCGCGGTGTGCGGATCGCGCAGCGGTGCCGCCACCAGGGTGGTGTCCAGATCCCGCCACTGCTGCGGCACCCACTCAGCGGTGCCGTCCAATACTTCGGCATGCTCGATGGGCAGCCAGGGCGCCGAGTCCAGCTTCGTTTCCGGTGCACCCGGACTGCCGACCACCACGTCGACCCCGGTGCCGCTGCGGCGCATCACCGTGCACCAGCCCACCCGCAGCACCCGGGGAGCCTCATCGACGAGAACCTTTAGCCGGGAATCGTTGTCGCCGGCCGCGGCGATGTGGTCGAGCAGCTCAAGCTCGCGGTGCGCCTCCAGCAGCCCGGTATGCGGCCGTAGGCTATCCACCCGGATGCCCTTGAGCGCTTCGGCGGCGGTGATCAAGGTGTCCGGCATCGCCCCCGGCGGCAGTTCGACCACCAGGTCGTCGATCGCATACCCGGACGCGCGTTCCACCACGTCGAGCGACAAGATATCGGCCCCGACGGAGCCGAGCGCCACGGCCAGCGAGCCGAGGCTGCCCGGTCGGTCCAGCAACTGGACCCGCAGCAGATATGACGGCACGCGCATCACTGTGACACAGCCATCGGCCGACGGCATTTCGACCGTGCGGGCTGTGGTTGCGTGACGGCGCCGGGAGCCGCGAGGTTAGGCTTTGCGGTCGTGTCCCAGATCTCCCGTGACGAGGTTGCGCACCTGGCCCGGCTGGCCCGGCTGGCGTTGACCGACGACGAGTTGGACAGCTTCGCCGGCCAACTCGACGCCATTCTGACCCACGTCAGCGTGATCCGAGCGGTCGACGTCACCGGGGTCGAAGCGACCGGCAACCCGCTCAAAGACGTCAACGTGACCCGACCGGACGAGATTACGCCGGGCCTGACCCAGCAGGAAGCGCTGGCCCAGGCGCCCGAAGCCATCGACGGCCAATTCGCCGTTCCGAAGATCCTCGGTGAGCCGCAATGACCGACATCGTCCGGCTGGACGCGGCCACGCTGGCCGCCAAACTTGCCGCCAAGGAGTTGTCGTCCACCGAACTTACCCAGGCCTGCCTGGACCAGATCCAGGCAACCGACGAACGGTACAACGCCTTTTTGCACGTGGCCGCCGATCGGGCCTTGGCCGCGGCCGGTGCCGTCGACAAGTTGTTGGCCGCCGGCGAGCCGCTGCCGTCCCCGCTGGCCGGTGTGCCGCTGGCGCTCAAGGACGTGTTCACCACCGTCGACATGCCCACCACGTGCGGATCCAAGATCCTCGAGGGCTGGCGATCCCCGTATGACGCCACCCTGACCGCTCGGCTGCGCGCGGCCGGCATCCCGATCCTGGGCAAGACCAACATGGACGAGTTCGCCATGGGCAGCTCGACCGAGAACTCCGCCTACGGTCCCACCCGCAACCCGTGGAACGTCGAGCGCGTGCCGGGCGGCTCGGGCGGCGGCACGGCGGCGGCGCTGGCCGCGTTCCAGTCGCCGCTGGGCATCGGCACCGACACCGGCGGCTCCATCCGCCAGCCCGCCGCGCTGACCGCCACCGTGGGCGTCAAACCCACCTACGGCACGGTGTCGCGCTACGGGCTGGTGGCCTGCGCGTCGTCGCTGGATCAGGGCGGTCCGTGCGCGCGCACCGTACTGGATACCGCGCTGCTGCACCAGGTGATCGCCGGGCATGACCCGCGTGACTCCACGTCCATCGACGCCCCGGTGCCCGACGTGGTCGGCGCGGCGAAGGCCGGCGCGGACGGCGGTCTGCGCGGGGTGCGCATCGGGGTGGTCCGCCAGCTGCGCAGCGGTGAGGGCTATCAGCCCGGTGTGCTGACGTCGTTTCACGCCGCCGTCGAGCGGTTGACCGCGCTCGGCGCCCAGGTGAGCGAAGTCGACTGCCCGCATTTCGATTACGCGCTGGCCGCCTACTATCTGATCCTGCCGTCGGAGGTGTCGAGCAATCTGGCGCGGTTCGACGCGATGCGCTACGGACTGCGGGTCGGCGACGACGGCACGCACAGCGCCGAAGAGGTGATGGCGTTGACCCGTGCCGCCGGTTTCGGGCCAGAAGTCAAGCGGCGCATCATGATCGGCACCTATGCGCTGTCGGCCGGATACTACGACGCCTACTACAACCAGGCGCAAAAAGTGCGCACCCTGATCGCGCGCGACCTCGACGCGGCGTACCGCAGTGTCGACGTGCTGGTATCGCCGACGACGCCAACCACGGCGTTCCGGCTGGGGGAGAAGGTCAACGATCCGCTGGCGATGTATCTGTTCGACTTGTGCACGCTGCCGCTGAACCTGGCCGGCCACTGCGGGATGTCGGTGCCCTCGGGCTTGTCACCGGACGACGGGCTGCCGGTGGGCTTGCAGATCATGGCTCCGGCACTCGCCGACGACCGGCTCTACCGGGTGGGGGCGGCGTTCGAGGCCGCGCGCGGCCCGCTGCCCAGCGCGATTTAGCGGCGAGCAGACGCAGAGTCGCACAAAAATTGCCCGGCGCGTGCGATTTTGCGTCTGCTCGCCACTGACACGATCTACCCGGCAAGATGAGGGCATGCGGATCGGGATTCTCACCGGGGGTGGCGACTGTCCGGGGCTCAACGCGGTCATCCGGGCGGTGGTGCGCACCTGCGACGCTCGCTACGGCTCCGCGGTCGTCGGCTTCCAGGACGGTTGGCGCGGGCTTCTGGAGAACCGGCGTATCCAATTGCACAACGACGACCGCAACGACCGGTTGCTGACCAAGGGCGGCACGATGCTGGGCACCGCCCGTGTGCACCCCGACAAGCTGCGCGCCGGGCTGAACCAGATCATGCAGACGCTCGACGACAACGGCATTGACGTGTTGATCCCGATCGGCGGCGAAGGGACTCTGACCGCCGCGCACTGGCTCTCTGAGGAGAACGTGCCCGTGGTCGGGGTACCGAAAACGATCGACAACGACATCGATTGCACGGACGTGACTTTCGGCCACGACACCGCGTTGACGGTGGCCACCGAGGCCATCGACCGACTGCACAGCACCGCCGAGTCCCACCAGCGGGTGATGCTGGTGGAGGTGATGGGCCGGCACGCCGGCTGGATCGCGCTCAACGCCGGGCTGGCTTCAGGCGCGCACATGACGCTGATCCCCGAACAGCCCTTCGATGTCGAAGAGGTCTGCCGGCTGGTCAAAAGCCGATTCCAGCGCGGGGACTCGCACTTCATCTGTGTGGTCGCCGAAGGCGCCAAACCGGTTCCCGGGTCGATGACGTTACGCGAAGGCGGCATCGACGAGTTCGGGCATGAACGCTTCACCGGCGTGGCCGCGCAGCTGGCCACCGAGGTGGAGAAACGCATCAACAAAGACGTGCGGGTGACGGTGCTCGGCCATGTTCAGCGTGGTGGCACACCGACGGCTTTCGACCGGGTGCTGGCCACCAGGTTCGGGGTGAATGCAGCTGACGCCGCCCACACCGGCGAGTACGGGATGATGGTCTCGCTGCGCGGCCAAGACATCGGCAGGGTGCCGCTGGCCGACGCGGTGCGCCAGCTCAAGTTGGTGCCCCAGAGCCGCTACGACGACGCCGCCGCCTTCTTCGGCTGACGCGTCGGCCGGACAATCCCGCGAATGCGTCCGCGTAGCTGCCCGACGACCGGGCTCTCGCCGCGGACCTCGGGGGCGAAGACCTCGCCGCCCGGCACGGTGACCGAAAGGATCTTGTTCGACCACCCATGCCGCGCGGAAGACGCAACGACGCTGAAGTGGTTGTGCTGGCGATCAACCACATCGAACCGGGCGGGCGTCGACACCCTCACTTCGGCTTTCCCCCGAATGCACTTCACGGTTGATATGTCCACGGTTCATGCCCGCACAACCGCTGCGTGGCTCGGCGGCCGGCGGCAACGTTGCGGCGCGGGTGGCGATTGTCGCGGGGATCATTGTGTCCGGGGTGGCCATCGTCGTTTGCGTCTGGTGTTTGAGCACCAACGGGACCACGCCAGGTTTCAGGCCGCGGCCGCTGCACGCCAGCCGGGCGGCAGATGATAGCGCCCGATTTAGCGCCGTGTTGCCGCTCTGACGCCGCCAAAGCCTGCCCACGCCGAGTTCTTCAGGTTCATTTCAGCTTCGCTGGCTAACGTCGCGGAGCGACATGGACGTACAGCCGATGCTGCCGATGCACCCAAGCCAGCCAGAGCCACGGTTGGTGCGTTGGCCGCATCGGCTCTGATCGCGCGGTGTGAACGGTGAATGTCGACAACCGCTGAGGCGCTTCAGCGGCGGACGTCGTGCGCGCTGGATGTGCTCAACTTCTCCTTGGGTGGCGTTCGCGAGGGGCTCGGCCCGTACCTGTCGATATACCTGCTGCTGGCTCACCACTGGGATCAGGCTTCGATCGGGTTCGTCTTGATGGTGTTCACCGGCGTGGGAATCCTTGCGCAGACTCCCATCGGCGCCTTGGTCGATCGCACGTCGGCAAAGCGGGCGCTGATGGTTGCCGCCGCTATCGCGATAAGCCTCGCGTCGTTGGCGATGCCGCTGGTTCCGGGTATCTACCGGATCTCGGTTCTGCAAGCGGTGGTCGGGATCGCCTGCGCCATTTTCACCCCGGCGTTGGCGGCGATCACGTTAGGCGTCGTCGGGGTGCGGCTTTTCGCGAAGCGGATCGGGCGCAACGAGTCCTTCAACCATGCCGGCAACGCCGCGGCCGCCGCGGTTGCCGGCGGGCTGGCCTATCTCTTCGGCCCCCCGGTGGTGTTCTGGCTGCTCGCCGGGGTTGCCGCGATCAGCGTCATCGCAACGCTGCGGATCCCGGCCGACGCGATCGACCACGCGGTGGCGCGTGGCATGCGCAGCGCTGCAGGCGAACAGCAGCGCCAGCCATCCCGATTGGCGGCCCTGCTGCACAACCGCCGGTTGGCGACCTTCGCCGTCGCGATCGTGCTGTTCCACTTCGCCAATGCGGCGATGCTGCCGCTGGTCGGCCAGGAGCTGGCCCTGAACAACAAACACGTCGGGACGACGCTGATGGCGGCGTGCATCGTCGCGGCGCAGGCCGTCATGGTCCCGGTGGCGTTCCTCACCGGTGCTCGCGCCGACCGCTGGGGACGAAAGCCGATCTTTGTGGTCGCCTTCGCCGTGTTGACCTTGCGGGGTTTTCTGTTCGCTCTTTCCGGCGACTCCCACTGGCTGGTCGGCGTACAGCTGCTGGACGGTGTCGGAGCCGGCATCTTCGGGGCGCTGTTTCCCCTGGTCGTCTCCGACGTCACGCAGGGGACCGGTCGATACAACGTCAGCCTCGCGGCGGTAATCACCGCGTGGGGCATCGGCGCATCGCTGTCGAACCTGGTTGCGGGCATGATCGTGGTGGCCTACGGTTACCAGGCCGCGTTTGTCTCACTGGGCACGATCGCCGCGGCCGGCTTCGCGCTGTACCTGTTGGCCATGCCGGAAACCCGTCCCGCAGCCGAGCCGCTCGGCGTTGAGGTCGGCGCCGCTCCCGATGGCCACCGCACGGGCGATCGAATTTCCCGCAACCTGCAGACCTCAGTCGAAAAGTCCGACAACACATGCCATCTCGGTCCCGCGTAGCAGATCGTTGGCGGCGTTGGACCCCCGGCTCGCCGTAGGCGGTGCAGCCGGGCTTGCGCAAACGATAGTGTCCGATATATCTTTCTCTATCGTAGTTAGTTGGATGACACCCTCCGAAAGCGAGTGACGACCATGAATGAGCCGCAAGCGCCGGGGCCTCGGCGCGGACGAGCGAAGAAAGACAAATCAGACGACCTGGTCACCGACCCGTTGGCCGACCAAGACCTCAGCGACCGCGGTGACGACGCCCCTGTCGAGCTGGAGGCTGTTGCCGAACACCGGCCCGCGCGGCAAGACACTCCGTCGATCCCAGCGCCGCATCCTGAAGACCTCGACGTGTACGAGGGCGATCATCTGGTCGAGTGGGACTACGACGAGGAATCCGAACCCGAACTGGAATACGACGAGGAACTCGAATTCGAACCCGACGACGGGGAGGCCGATCTCGCCGGCCGCCACCTCGGCCCCGGCCGCGAACCCAGGCTGGCCACCAGCCCCAGACATGGCCCCGGCCACCATGACAGACCACCCCACGAACACGGTCCCGGCCCGAAGAAGGGCCCCGGCAAGAAAGCTGTCGGCAAGAAGGCGCCCGCCAAGAAGGCGCCCGGCCCGAGGAAACACCCCGGCCACCCCCGCCACCCGAGCACGGGCCCGGGCACCCGCCGCCCCCGCCACCCGAGCACGGGCCCGGGCACCCGCCGCCCCCGCCACCCGAGCACGGACCGCAGCACGGCCGGGGCGGACCGGGGCCCGAACCGGATTTTGGCCTCGGGCCCGGCACTGGTTTGGGTTTCGGGCCCGGCCCCGACTTCGATTTCGACTTCGCCTTGGGCCCGGGCGCCCGCGGCCGAGGGCGTGGACCCGGTCGGCGCGGCCGCCGCGTCCGCCCCGGTGATGTCCGCGCGGCGATTTTGCACCTGCTTGCCGAGCGCCCCATGCACGGCTACGAAATGATTCAAGAAATCGCCGAACGCACCCGGGATGCCTGGCGGCCCAGCCCCGGCTCGGTGTATCCGACGCTGCAGCTGCTGGATGACGAGGGATTGATCGTCAGCTCGGAAAGCGAAGGAAGCACAAAACTTTTCGAGCTAACCGACAAAGGTCGCGCCGCAGCTGAGAAAATCAAGACGGCCCCCTGGAAGCAGTTCGCCGAGGGTGTCGACTCGAACCAGGTCAACCTGCGAGCGGAGTTGGCTCAATTGTTCGGTGCAGTCGCCCAATCGGCATATGCGACCACTGCTGAAATACAGCAGCGGGTGGTGGCGATCCTCAAAAACGCCCGTCGCGAGATCTACCGGTTGCTCGCCGAAGCCGAGTAACACTGGGCCTTCGGCACGGCTCGGGGCATGCCGGCCAGCACGACGTCGTGTCTTCACTACGATCGAAGCCATGACGGTTGCCGCAAAGGTCGCTGGCGTCGAGCTGCTCGACTACGACGAGGTCGTCGCACGCTACGAGCCGGTACTCGGGTTGGAGGTGCACGTCGAGCTATCCACCGCCACCAAGATGTTCTGCGGCTGTCCCACCGCATTCGGCGCCGAACCCAACACCCAGGTATGCCCGGTGTGTCTGGGGCTGCCCGGCTCGCTGCCCGTGCTCAACCAGGCTGCGGTGGAGTCGGCGATCCGGATCGGGCTGGCCCTCAACTGTGAGATCGCGCCGTGGTGCCGCTTCGCGCGGAAGAACTACTTCTATCCGGACATGCCGAAGAACTACCAGATCTCCCAGTACGACGAACCAATCGCGGTCAACGGGTACCTGGATGTGCCGCTGCCGGACGGCACCAGTTGGCGGGTCGGCATCGAACGCGCGCACATGGAAGAAGACACCGGCAAACTAACCCACCTCGGTAGCGACACCGGTCGCATCGAAGGGGCGACTACGTCGCTGATCGACTACAACCGCTCGGGCGTGCCACTGATCGAAATCGTCACCAAGCCCATTGAAGGGACCGGCGCCAAAGCACCCCAGATTGCCCGCGCCTATGTGACCGCGCTGCGAGACCTGTTGCGCGCCCTGGGCGTCTCCGACGTCCGCATGGACCAGGGTTCGATGCGCTGCGACGCCAACGTGTCGTTAAAGCCGATCGGCACAACAGAATTCGGTATCCGCACCGAGACCAAGAACGTCAACTCGCTCAAGAGCGTCGAAGTCGCGGTCCGTTACGAAATGCAGCGACAGGGCGCTGTCCTGGCATCTGGTGACCGGGTGATCCAAGAAACCCGGCACTTCCACGAAGCGGGCTACACCAGCCCCGGCCGCACCAAAGAGACCGCCCAGGACTACCGGTATTTCCCGGAGCCAGACCTGGAGCCGATCGCTCCCAGCACCGAGCTGGTCGACCGGCTGCGCCAAACTATCCCGGAGCTACCGTGGTTGCGCCGCAAGAGGATTCAGCAGGAGTGGGGGCTTTCCGACGAGGTAATGCGCGATCTGGTCAACGCCGGTGCCGTCGACCTGGTCATCGCGACGGTCGAGCACGGCGCGCCCAGCGACGCGGCCCGCGCCTGGTGGGGGAACTTCCTGGTGCAGAAGGCCAACGAGGCCCGCGTCGAGCTCGACGAATTGCCCATCAGCCCCAAACAGGTCGCCGCCGTTATCGCACTGGTCGAGCAGGGCAAGCTGTCGAACAAGCTGGCCCGCCAGGTCGTTGAAGGCGTGCTGGCGGGCGAAGGCGAGCCCGAACAGGTGATGAACGCCCGCGGCCTTGCGGTGGTGCGCGACGACGCGCTGATCCAGGCCGCGGTTGACGAAGCGCTGGCCGCCAACCCCGACATCGTTGAGAAAATCCGGGGTGGCAAAGTGCAGGCGGCCGGCGCCATCGTTGGCGCGGTCATGAAGGCCACCAAGGGCCAGGCCGACGCGGCGCGGGTGCGCGAACTCGTCCTTTCGGCTTGCGGGCAGAACTAGCCCGCGGCCGAACGGATCACCCGCTCGGACATCCAGGGGCCGGTTCGTTTCCGCGCTGGTTGCCGCGGAGACCCCGCCCGTCGCTGACGGAGGCCATGCTGGCCGGGTTATGCGACAGCGAGCAATACCCGTGCCCGTGACGCGATCACCACGGCGGCGGTGCGGCACCCCTGCCGAAGCCCCAGGTGGACTGGCCCAGTCTTGGCTTGTGACGATTCTCGGGCAGGTGGCGCCGAAACTGTGCTGCGAGAATAGGTTCCGGATCAGCTCCGCCGCTGAGAGCCAGACACGGGGCACTGAATTGGCAGGTCTGACAGTGAGGGGCGAACGTCGGATAGATCGCGGGATTGCCGCTCATGTCGAGGGCCTCGGAACCGATCAGGGCGCCTACCGCGCCGATCTCGGCGCGGCTGCGGCGGATCCGGGTTCGCCGCAGCGGACCCACCGTGCACTGCTGAATGCGGGCCGAGTCGTCGGCGCGTGATGCGCGCGCGGACAACCGTCGGTGCTGCGGGATCGTTCGACCGCCCCCGCTGCCCTCGCTTTGACGCACCCGACTTGCCGGACTGCCGGTAGCCGAGGGCCGATCAGGTGGACCGGTGAGGCGTATCTCGTTGTGGATCGTGCCCGATATCTCCATCCCGAGATACTCCTGCTCCCATGCCCAGCATTGTGCGACAGCAGCCTCGTCGCGGATCAACATCTCCAGGTCCTGCCATGCGTTGCCGATCCGGTGGCCAACCACCCAGTATTCGTCGGCGCCGTCGACGGCCAGCAGATCGATTCGGCAGGTGTAGATCACCGCCGCCCCGTCCGCGGTCTGCAATCCTCGTTCCGGGTCGCGCGGATCGGGCACCAACCCTTGGACCTCGGGCCCGACCTTCACCGGAGCGAAGTCGTCGACCATGCTCGCCCATGCGTCGTAGGTGTCGAGCAGCGTGATCGCCGTCGGCAGCAAATCGGTCGCATCAGCGTCGTCGAGGGAACGCTCGGCGGCCTTGCGCACCAGCGATTGCTTCAGTTCGGATGGCCAGTCCCAGGTGCCCGGGTAGTAGTAGACCGCCAGCGCGTCTTTGACGGCGGCCGGTAACGCGGAATCGGCGGTGCCGACCGGCTCGAGATCGCGGCGGTGCGGCGAGGCGAAATCCCATTCTCGTCGGCACCGTTTGAACCGAGCCCGGTCGTCTGCTGTGATGCGGTAATCCACGCTGTCCCGTCGGTCAATGGAAGTGTGGCCACGGCTCGTCGAGCGGCCAGCGGCACCGATCGGTGCGTGAGGCCATCGACTCCAGCTCGGCGAGTAGATCGTCGAAGAATGCCCTCAACCGCTTCGGATCATCAAAAGGCCACGCCACCGACAACGCCATCCACGCGTCGGGTTCGGGTTCCCCCGACACCCTTACGCCGACGCCTTCGCCGCCGGCGGGCACAATCCGACAGTGGTAATCCCCGGCACGTCGTTCGAGATACACGACGTCATCACGACCGGGGCGCGCCGCCTCGATCGAGGCGAACAGCTCGTCACGGTCCATGGTGCCTCACGGTGCGCCCCGCCGCTTCAGGATAGCTCGGTTACGCCGCGAAACAGGCGGCAAATCTACCGGCCAGCTAACTGCAATTAATTCGCAGGTGCCGACTTGCAAATAATTCGCATGACGGTTATCGCACAAAATGACGGAATACACACCTAGGCGGCTCGCAGCCGCCGTTATCTCCTGTTCAAGCCTACCTTCTGCGTCGACGCAACGCGGCGAATTCGAGGAAGTAGATGCTGATTTTCCGTGACCGCAAGAGGCCGTTGACAACATATCGCGGCGCGAGTAAACCAGCAAATAGCGCCGCGTAAGTGGGCCGACGGTCGACTCCGGCGGCGTCAGGGGCCACAGCTCATCCCAGCCCCGGAAAGCTGCAGCATGCCAACGGAAGCAGCAGTCAAAGCGGAAGACACCCTCATCCATGTGCTCTGGATCAACGCGGGTTTGAGTTGTGACGGCGATTCGGTGGCGTTGACTGCCGCCACCCAACCGAGCGTGGAGGAGATCGCTCTCGGCGCGCTCCCCGGGCTGCCTAAGATCGCCGTGCATTGGCCGCTTATCGACTTCGAATGCGGCCCCAGCGGCGGAGCGGACGATTTTCTCGAGTGGTTCTTCAAAGCTGATCGCGGTGAACTCGAACCATTTGTGCTCGTCGTGGAGGGTTCCATCCCCAACGAGCAAATCAAAACCGAAGGCTATTGGTGCGGTTTCGGCAACAATCCCGCGACGGGTCAGCCGATGACCACCAGCGAGTGGCTGGACCGCCTTGCGCCCAAGGCAACTGCGATCGTGGCAGCCGGAACCTGCGCCACCTACGGCGGCATCCACGCGATGGCGGGCAATCCGACCGGCGCCATGGGCGTTCCGGACTACCTTGGCTGGGACTGGAAGAGCAAAGCGGGCATTCCGATCGTCTGCGTGCCAGGCTGCCCGATCCATCCGGACAACCTGGCCGAGACGTTGACCTACCTGCTCTACATGGCCACCGGGCAAGCACCGATGATCCCGCTAGATGACGCGCTGCGACCGCAGTGGCTCTTCGGCAACACCGTGCACGAGGGGTGCGACCGGGCCGGCTACTACGAGCAGGGCGACTTCGCCACGGAGTACGGGTCGCCGAAATGCATTGTGAAGCTGGGCTGTTGGGGCCCGGTCGTGAAGTGCAACGTGCCCAAGCGTGGTTGGATCAATGGTATCGGCGGCTGCCCCAACGTCGGAGGCATCTGCATCGGTTGCACCATGCCCGGTTTCCCGGACAAGTTCATGCCGTTCATGGACGAGCCGCCGGGCGGCAAAGTGTCAACTACCGCGTCGGGCTTGTACGGCTCGCTGATCCGCAACTTGCGCGGTATCACCAACCGCACCGTCGACAAAGAGCCGCGTTGGCGGCGCAAGGGTACCGAACTCCTGACGGGTGCGCGCCGCACCTGGTGACGCGGCGCAGCACTCACACGAAGAAAAGAGTGAACTTCGATGACAAGGATTATTCCCGAGCCGACCCAGGCCAAGCGTGAACCCGGCCAACTGGTCGAGATGGCGTGGGACCCCATCACCCGGATCGTCGGCAGTCTCGGTATTTACACCAAGATCGACTTCGACAACAAAGAAGTGGTCGAGTGTCATTCCACCTCGTCGATTTTCCGTGGCTACTCGCTTTTCATGAGGGGCAAGGATCCCCGCGATGCACACTTCATCACCAGCCGCATCTGCGGAATCTGCGGCGACAACCACTGCACGTGCTCGTGTTACACGCAGAACATGGCTTACGGTGTCAAGCCGCCGCACCTGGCCGAGTGGCTGATTAACCTCGGCGAGGCCGCGGAATACATGTTCGACCACAACATCTTCCAGGAGAACCTGGTTGGTGTGGACTTCTGCGAAAAGATGGTCTCCGAGACCAACCCCGGCGTGCTGGCTCAAGCGGAAAACACCCCCGCGCCCCACGCTGATATGCACGGGTACAAGACCATCGCCGACATCATGCGGGCGCTCAACCCGTTCAGCGGCGAGTTTTACCGCGAGGCACTGCAAACCAGCCGGTACACACGGGAAATGTTCTGCCTCATGGAGGGCAGGCACGTGCACCCGTCCACGCTGTACCCGGGCGGCATCGGCACCACTGCGACCGTGCAGTTGATGACCGACTACATGAGCCGGCTGATGCGCTACGTCGAGTTCATGAAGAAGGTCGTGCCCATGCACGACGACCTGTTCGACTTCTTCTACGAGGCGATGCCCGGTTATGAGAAGGTCGGTTTGCGACGCACCCTGCTGGGCTGCTGGGGTTCGTTCCAGGATCCCGAACACTGCAACTTCGACTACCGGGATATGGAGTCCTGGGGCCGGAAGATGTTCGTCACACCCGGAGTAGTGGTCGACGGCAAGCTGGTCACCACTTCGCTGGTCGACATCAACCTGGGCATCCGGATTCTTTTGGGCAGTTCGTATTACGACGACTGGACCGATCAGGAGATGTTCGTCGAGACCGACCCGCTGGGTAATCCGGTGGACCGTCGGCACCCGTGGAACCAGCACACCCTGCCACACCCACAGAAGCGGGACATGGACGGTGGCAAGTACAGCTGGGTAATGTCGCCCCGCTGGTTCCACAACGGTGACTACCTGGCACTCGATACCGGCGGCGGGCCGCTGGCGCGGCTATGGGCGACCGCGCTGGGCGGCCTGGTCGACATCGGTTACGTCAAATCCACCGGGCATTCCGTGCAGATCAACCTGCCCAAGACCGCGCTCAAGGGCCCGGTCGAATTCGAGTGGAAGATTCCCCGGCATGGGTCTAACACCATCGAGCGCGATCGGGCGCGGACCTACTTCCAGGCCTATGCGGCCGCGTGTGCGCTGCACTTCGCCGAGAAGGCGCTCGCCGAGATCCGGGCCGGTCGCACCAAGACCTGGGAAAAGTTCGAGGTGCCCAAAGAAGGCATCGGCTGCGGTTTCACCGAGGCAGTGCGTGGAGTGCTCAGCCACCACATGGTGATCCGCGACGGCAAGATCGCCAACTACCACCCGTATCCGCCGACGCCGTGGAACGCCAACCCGCGCGACTTCTACGGCACGCCGGGGCCTTACGAGGACGCGGTGCAAGGTCAGCCGATCTTCGAGGAGAACGACCGCGAGCATTTCAAGGGCATCGACATCATGCGCACGGTACGCAGTTTCGACCCGTGTCTGCCGTGCGGAGTGCACATGTACCTGGGCAAGGGCAAGACGCTGGAGCGACTGCACTCGCCGACACAAGCAGCTACCGGGGAGTGATGGATGGCAGATCGCCCCGAGGAGTTCGAGGGGGACGCGCAATGGCGCACGGCGGGCGATCGGATCCAGACGCTGCTGGACGCCACGTCGGCGGCCGGGTCCGTTGCGCGTGAGCGCGCCGAGCAGCTGGTCCGCGAGGTAGTCGAGCTCTACGGCGCGGGTCTTAGACGGATCGTGGAGATGATCGGCGATCCGGGACTCATCGCGCGGCTGGCCGGCGACGACCTGGTGGCCAGCCTGCTGCTGGTGCACGGGCTGCACCCGCACGACGTCGAGCGCAGGGTCGCAGACGCATTGGACCGCGTCCGGCCCTACCTGGGTTCCCACGGCGGCGACGTGCATCTGCTCGACATCGTTGATGACACCGTTCGCTTGCGGTTTTCCGGTAGCTGCAAGAGCTGCCCGTCGTCGGCGGTGACGTTGGAATTGGCCGTCGAGGATGCCGTGCGTGCCGCAGCGCCGGAGATTTCGTCGATCGAAGTCGTTGCGGCCGAAGCTGATTCGGGGCGGGTAATCCCGGCCGCATCACTGCTGGCGAAGGTGCATTCGACCGGCGCTGCGTGGCACCAGGTGCCCGAGATAGCCGACTTGGTGCCCGGCGAAGTGGGCGGGTTCCTCGTCGCGGGCCTATCCATACTTGTCTGCCGGGTCGGTGAGCAGTTGTACGCCTACCGCGACAACTGTCCGGTATGCGACGGGTCGCTGGCCGGTGCGGCGTTACGGGCTTCGGACAACGCCGGTGGACCGGTCTTGCGTTGCCCGCGATGTCGCAGTGATTTCGACATCGTGCACGCCGGCGCCGGGCTGGGCGATCCCGCGGCACATCTGGACCCCTTCCCGCTGCTGGTTCGCGACGGGGTGCTGTCGGTGGCGGTGCCCACCGAGCCGATGGGAGCACCGGCATGACCGCGCCGGCGTCGGTGCACAGCGACGCGAATGAGAAGGAGCGGCGCGCATGACGAGCGCCTACGATGTGCTGTCCCGGATCACCGGCCGGCGTGCGCCCGCGCCCGTCGGCCAGCGATGCGACATGTGCTCGGAAGCGATCGCGGATTCGCACCAGCACGTCGTGAATATCCCTGCCCGCCAATTGATGTGCGTGTGCCGAGCCTGCTACCTGCTGTTCACTGACCAGCATGCCGACTTGAAGTACCGCGCGGTCCCGGACCGTTACCTGGCATTCCCCGATTTCCGGCTGGACCGGCGCGCCTGGGAGGGGCTGCAGATTCCGGTCGGAGTGACGTTTTTCTTCCGTAACTCGACGCTGGGTCGCATTGTCGCGTTCTATCCCGGGCCCGCCGGCGCCACCGAGTCCGAACTCGACTTGGACGCCTGGACCGCCATTAGCGCCACCGAACCCCGCGTGGGCCTGCTCGCCGACGACGTGGAAGCGCTGCTGGTGCGCATATCCGACGCGGGAGACCCGATCTGTTACCTGGTGCCCATCGACGCCTGCTACGAATTCGTCGGGACCCTGCGGAAATTGTGGCGCGGTTTCGACGGGGGCCAGGACGCCCGCGATTTCATCGATGACTTCTTCGCCACGCTCGCCGCGCGCAGTGCGGAGCGACGACCATGACCACGGCCGACCTCGACTTTGACGTCATCGACGTGGTCCCCGAAGCCTACGCCGTCACGCCCACGCTGACCGCGCGGGTGGCGATTTCGGTGCCCGACGACCAACCGGTGCACGCCATCGCCCTGCGCTGCCAGGTTCGCATCGATCCGTTGCGGCGCAGTTATTCCGACGAGGAGGCTGCCGGGCTGGCCGATTTGTTCGGGCCGCGCCAACGATGGGCGAGCACCCAGCGAAGCTTTGTCTGGCAGCACTGCGCGGCAATGGTGCCGGGATTCACCGGCGCCACCGAATTAGCCCTCGGGCTGCCGTGCACCTACGACTTCGAGGTCGCCGCGGCCAAGTACTTCCATGCATTGCGCGATGGCGTAGTGCCGCTGCAATTTCTTTTCAGCGGAACGGTATTCATGGCGGGCGAGCGTGGCTTTTCGGTCCAGCAAGTGCCGTGGGACTGCGAGGACCGATACGACATGCCGGTCGCCGTGTGGCGGGATCTCATCCAGCAGCACTACCCGAACAGCGGATGGGTCAGGCTTTCTCACGACACGGTGACGGCGCTGGCTGCGTATAAGTACGCGCGCGGCTTCCTGGATCTCGACGATGCGGTCACCGCGCTGCTGGCCGCCGCCCGCGAGGAGGTCCCATGAGCGCAAACTGGGACCGCGCCCGCAGCGTCGCCGATGCCGTGCTGTATGAGGGCTACCTGCTGTATCCGTACCGCGCGACGTCCCGCAAGAACCAATCACGTTGGCAGTTCGGAGTTCTCGGTCCCCCCGGCGCCGCTGCAGCAGGGATCGGCGAGGACGCGGATATGTCGGCGCAGTTTCTCGTTGACGCTGCGGATGCCGTCAAACTGGTGGTGCGATTCTTGCAACTGCAGCATCGCGGTGCCGAGCGCGACATGGGGTGCGGGCGCTATCAACCCGTTGACAAACTGACGACGGCGGCGGGTTCGTGGATTTCGTGGGACGAAGCGGTGGAATGCGAGTTGTGCTTCGGTCCTTTCGAATTCGCTGAGCAGCCGGGGTTGTGGACTGTTCCCGTGACCGCTCCGGCGGGAACCGACATCGAAGCGGTCGCCGGTGGTCGACTGGTGCGCACGAGGCGGGAGATTCGTGGGTTGCTCTCCGTCGGAGTCGAAGGTGATGGTGCACTGGACCGTGTCACCGTTACCCTCCAGAACACCGGTGCACCGGCGACGGATAAAGACGACGCGATCGCCAGATCGTTGATTGGCAGCCACATGATTGCGGAAGTTATTGGAGGAGAGTTTATTTCGTTGCTTGAGCCGCCAGAGTACGCCGCAGCTGCCGCAGGACGTTGCGAGCAGCACCGATGCTTTCCGGTGCTGGCCGGCGCAGCTGGTGATCGCGATCTGCTGCTGATCTCGCCGATCATTCTCTACGACCATCCCGAAATCGCCGAGCAGAGCCAGACTGCGCTGTACGACGCCACCGAGATCGACGAGATACTCACCCTGCGGGTGATGACCATGACCGAGGAGGAGAAGGCGCAGGCGCGCGCCACCGATCCACTGGCCGCCCGGATCATCGAACGCTGCGACGCGATGTCGCCCGAAGAGATGCAGGGCCTGCACGGCGTGCTGCGCCAGCCCCATCAGAGCGCAGATGCCACCGTTGCGCGGCTCATCCCCGAAATACCCGAGGGAGTGGACTGGTGGGATCCGCTGGCGGACAACGCGGTGCGCCCGGAGACCGACGCCATCCTGGTGAATGGCATCCCGTTGGCCAGAGGCAGCAGGGTGCGGCTGCATCCAGCGCGCCGCGCCGATGCGCAAGACCTTTTCGTCGCGGGCAAGACCGCTCGTGTCACGTCGGTGCACGAAGACGTCGACGGCAACAAGCATCTCGGCGTCGTCGTCGACGATGATCCGGCAGCGGACCTGCACGACTGGTACGGCCGATACCTGTATTTCTCTCCCGACGAGGTTGAGCCGCTTGAAGCACAGCCCTCCGAATGAAAGGAAATCGACATGGAGATCGTGGGTTGGGTGTTTGTCGGCATCCTGGGGCTCATAGCCGTTGCCGCGCTGGCGATGGGCATCATGTCTCTTCCCGATGCCCGCCGCTACCTCAAGATCCGGCACATGTAGCACGGGACACGCGGCGGATTACGCCGCGTGGCGGTCGACATGACTGACGTGTTGGTGCGGGCTGACACCGCCCGGCAGCGGTTCATCGTTACCGGGGTGGTCCAGGGCGTCGGATTTCGGCCCTTTGTACACCGGATCGCCACCGAGCTGCGCCTGGCCGGTTTCGTCGGCAACGACTCGGGTGCGGTCTTTGTGGAGGTGCAGGGACCGCGGCAAAGTCTGGCCGAATTCAATCGCCGATTGCGTGCCGATGCGCCACCGCTGGCGAAGATCAACCGGGTCGACGTCGTCGACATCGACGCCAGAGCCGACGCTGGTTTCCATATCGTCGAAAGCCAGACGGTTCCGGGCACCACCACGCCGATTCCACCCGACATCGCAGTGTGCGACGCCTGCGTCGCCGAGCTGTTCGACCCTGCCGACCGTCGTTACCGGCATCCCTTTGTCACCTGTACCAATTGCGGCCCGCGATTCACCATCATCAAAGCGTTGCCCTACGATCGCCCGGCCACCACCATGTCGTCGTTCGCCATGTGTGAGCGTTGCGCCGCCGAATACCGCGATCCCGCCAACCGCCGATTTCACGCCCAGCCCATCGCTTGCCCGGACTGCGGCCCGTCGCTGTGGTTTTCGGGTGCGGGCCGGCGGATCGAGGGAGCCGACGCAGCCCTTGCCGCCACCCAGCAGGCGCTGGCAGCCAGAGCCATCGTCGCGATCAAAGGCATCGGTGGCTACCATCTTGCCTGCGTCGTCGACGACGAGGCGGCGGTCGCCAGGCTGCGCACACGAAAGGCGCGCGGCGCCAAACCGTTCGCCATGCTGGTGCGTGATCTGGAAGTCGCCCGTCGCTACACGCACATCGACGACGACGAGGCCGCGATCCTGACCAGCCCCGCCCGTCCCATCGTGTTGCTGCGTCGGCGCAAAGACGCACCGGTCGCCGACGCTGTCGCGCCCGCTAACCCACTGCTGGGGCTGATGCTGCCGTACTCGCCGATCCATCACCTGCTGCTGGCGCCGGTCCCGGGCGCCCACGCCCCGGTGCCGGATGCGCTGGTGCTGACCAGCGCCAACCGTTCCGACGAACCGATCTGCTTCACAGAAGACGATGCAGCGCACCGACTTTCGCAGTTATGCGACGCGGTGCTCGACCACGACCGGCCGATCCACGTACCCTGCGACGACTCGGTGGTGCGCGTGGTCGACGGCCACGAACTGCCGATCCGCCGATCGCGTGGCTATGCGCCGCTACCTGTCGACCTCGGCCGCGACGGACCTGCCGTGTTGGCGGTGGGCGGGGAACTGAAGAACACCTTCTGTCTCACCGACGGTTCGCGCGCATTCATGTCCGGTCACATCGGTGACATGGCCACCCTGGAGACGCTGCGAGCGTTCGAGCGTGCAGTCACCCAGCTCAGTGAAATCCGCCAGCACCCAGTGCGATTGGCTGCCGATCTGCATCCGGGGTATCAGACGCGCGGCTGGGCCGAGCGCCATGCCGGCGACCTTCCCCTGGACCTCGTCCAGCACCACCATGCCCATGTCGTCTCGTTGCTGGCCGAGCAGGGGCGGCTCGGCGAACCGATCATCGGCGTGTCCTTCGACGGCACCGGCTACGGCAGCGACGGAACTATCTGGGGTGGTGAGATTCTCGCTGTCGGGCCCGACAGCCACCGATTCACCCGGGTCGGCCACCTGCTGCCGGTGCCGCTGCCCGGCGGCGACGCCGCGGTGCGCAACCCGTGGCGGATGGCGCTGTCTCAGCTGTGGACCGCCGGCATCGACTGGACCCCCGATCTCCCCCCGGTGGCGGCCGCAACGCCTGCCGAATTGCGCGCTAGCCGTTGGCAATTGGAAACGAGCGTGGGCTGCATCCCGTGTTCGAGCATGGGTCGGCTGTTCGACGCGGTGGCCTCGCTGCTGGGTGTGCGACAGCGGATCGACTACGAGGCCCAGGCCGCGATCGAACTGGAGGTGTTGGCCGAAACGGCGGACGGGCCGGCGCAGCTGTGCCTGGATGTGCGCCGCAGCGGGGTGATCGACCCGCTCGGCATGATCCGCGCGATGGTGTCGATGCTGCGCGCCGGGGCGAAGCCGGCCGAGCTCGCGGCCGGGTTCCACCACGCCGTCGCGGCCGCGGTCGCGGACGTGGTCAGCCTGGTCGCGGGCGACGTGGCGTTGGTGGGCCTTACCGGCGGGGTGTTCCAGAATGTGCTGCTTTTGACTTCATGCCGAAAGCAGCTGCAAGAGGCGGGATTTGAAGTATTGACCCATCATACCGTTCCACCGAACGACGGTGGACTGGCGCTGGGCCAGGCCGCGGTTTGCGTGCTCACCGCGATGGACGGAGCGGTCCAGGACGCCGTGCAGCGGCACGTGTTCGATAAGGAGAAGGTGGTTAAGCGATGACTACCACCGCGATCGACCGCGGACTGGGCGCGGAGCTGACAGCGGATCTGGCCGCTACCGCGTTCACCATGGCCAGGCGGTTCGCAGCCGGCGCCACCATGTGGTCCATCGCGCCCGGCTGGGAGCCGCACGCCCTGCATATCGCGGTCGAGTTCATTCATCCGGTGATCGTCGGCAAGCGAGCGTTGCCGGCCGTGGCGATTACCGGTCCCGATGTCATCGACATGGTGCGGGTTTCGGTGCGCCCCGGTGACATCGTGATCGCGGTTTCCGGCGCCGACGATCCGCAGGTGCGCTCGGTAATGCGCCGAGGCCCGGCATGGGGTGTTACCACCGTGTGGATCGGCAGCGGGAAGCGGCCGCTGCCCGGGATCGCCGACCACGTGCTCTGGCTCGACGACCCCGATCCCCGCGTTCCCGCCACCGGTGGGTTCGTGCTGTTCTACCACCTGTTGTGGGAGCTCACCCACGTCTGCTTCGAGCACCCGGGCTTGCTGAAACAGCAATGCGCCGATGACGTTTGCGTCACCTGCAGCGACGAAGGCCGGCTCGGCGAGGTGGTCGTGCCGTCAGCGGACGGCCTGGCCCAGGTGCGCACCGCCAAGGGGATCGAGACCGTGGCCACCGCGCTCGTTGACCCTGTGGCCGTCGGCGATCTGGTGCTGGTGCACGCGGGAACGGCGATTAGCAAAGTGGACGAGGACGTGTGATGACCGACGAACCCACCAACTTCTTGTACCCGTTTATCGACGCCCAGGAGAACGATCCCAAGTCGCTGCTGGCCGACCTGGCCGCGTCAGCGCAAGCCAAGGCGGGCGAGAGCCTGGCCCTGCGCCGCCGCACTCTGGAAGAAAACGCCGAACTGCTGCACCGGGCGGCCACCGAAATCGCGAGTCGCTTCGCCACCGGTGGACGGCTATTTACCTTCGGCAACGGTGGCAGCTGCACCGACTCCACCACGCTGGCAAGGCTATTCGCCCGTCCACCCGTCGGGACACCGCTACCGGCCTGGGCGTTGACCGCCGACCAGGCGATCCTGACCGCGCTGGGCAATGACGTCGGCTTCGAGCTCGTTTTCGCCCGGCAGCTGATCGCCCGCGCCAAACCGGGCGACATCGCGATCGCGATGTCCACCAGCGGCAGCTCACCGAACCTGATGGCGGCACTGGCCGAAGCACGTCGTCGCGACGTGTACACCGTCGGTTTCGCCGGATATGAAGGCGGCGCATTCGCCAAAAGCGGGGACGTCGACGCGTGCTTCGTCGTTCATTCGCAGAGCGTGCACCGGATCCAAGAAGCTCAAGCCCTGCTGGGCTATGAGCTGTGGTTGGCGGTACACGATCGGATGGCCAGTCAGCGAGCGGAGGCCTGATGAGCAAGTCGACAAGCGAATACCTCTCCTCGGGCCCGCATTTCGCCGAGCATGACGTGATCGAGCGCATTGAATCGTTTCGCAGACGCCGGCCGCGGCTGCTCGACGAACATGTCACACTGGCACACGGCGCCGGCGGAAAGGCGTCAGCCGCACTGGTCGACGCGGTGTTCGTCGAAGCGTTCCGAAACCCGCTGCTGGAGCCGCTTGGCGATGGCGCTGTTCTGAGCCTGCCGAGCGGCGAGCGGCTGGTGCTGTCGACCGACTCGTTCGTGGTGCAGCCCAGGAGATTTCCAGGCGGCTCGATCGGCGAGCTGGCGGTGCACGGGACCGCAAACGATCTTGCGGTGACGGGCGCTGTTCCGCAATGGATTTCGGCCGCATTCGTCCTCGAAGAGGGTTTCCCGATAGCTGAGTTGAAGGAGATCGTTGCCGACATGGCCGCGGCCGCAGCCCAAACCGGTGTGCAGATCGTCGCCGGGGATACCAAGGTAGTGCCCAACGGCGCTGCAGACGGGGTGTTTATCACGACGACCGGTGCCGGCGTCATCCCCGAGGGCAGGTGGCTGTCCGCGGAGTCGGTACGTCCCGGCGACAAGGTGCTGCTGTCGGGCTCGATGGGCGATCACGGTATGGCGGTGATGCTGGCCCGCGGTGACTTGGCGATCGAAGCCGATATCCGTTCTGACGCCGCGTCGGTGAGCCCGTTGGTAGAGCTGCTGCTGGCGGCGGCCCCCGCCACGCGGTGGCTGCGCGACCCCACCCGCGGCGGGGTGGGCACCGTCTGCAACGAGTTGGCGCAGGCGTGTGGTCTGGCAGTAGTGCTCGACGAAGAGCGGCTTCCGGTGCACCCCATGGTCAGTGGCGCGTGCGAGCTGCTGGGCATCGACCCGCTCTACGTCGCCAACGAAGGCAAGTTCGTTGCCGTCGTGGCGCCGGAGGAAGCCGAGGCCGCGGTGGTGGCGTTACGGTCGCATCCGCTTGGCGCCGAGGCGGCCGAGATCGGACAGATCGTGGCGGAGCCCGCGCAGACTGTCGTGGTGCGCACGGGATTCGGGGGCACCCGTATCGTCGACATGCTCGTCGGTGACCCGCTACCGCGGATCTGTTGAGGAGTGGAGCTGACATGTGTCTGGGAATACCGGGGCGGATCGTCGAAATCACCGACGCTGAAAACTATTTGGCCAAGGTCGACGTTAGCGGCGTGCAGCGCACGATCAGCGTGAGGCTGCTGGAAAACGACATGCCACAACCCGATGACTGGGTGCTGGTCCACGTCGGCTTCGCGATGGCCAAGATCGACGAAACCGAAGCATTGCTGACGCTGGCGGCGGTCAAGAAGATGGGCGACGCGTACGCCACCGAGATGGAAGCTTTCGATTCAACCGCGATCGTCTGACTGAAAGGCTTTGTTGATGAAATTCGTCGACGAGTTCCGCGATCCTGCCGCGGCCCGCAGACTGCTGGTCGCGATCAAGCACTTGGCCGGCGACAGCGCGCATTTCAAGTTCATGGAGGTGTGCGGCGGGCACACCCACACCATCTACCGTCACGGCATCGAGCACCTGCTGCCCGAGAACGTCGAGCTGGTCCACGGCCCGGGCTGCCCGGTGTGCGTGATCCCGATGGGCCGCATCGACGACGCGATGTGGCTGGCCGAGCAACCCGAGGTGATCTTCACCTGCTTCGGCGACATGATGCGAGTGCCCGGCTCCAATGGCAACCTGCTGGACGCCAAGGCGCGCGGCGCCGACGTGCGGTTCGTCTACTCACCGTTGGACGCGCTGAAAATCGCGGTCGACAAGCCCGACAAGCAGGTGGTGTTCTTCGCCATCGGATTCGAGACCACGGTTCCCTCCACCGCGGTGACCTTGGTGCGCGCCCGCGAACTGGGGTTGACGAATTTCAGCGTGTTCTGTAACCACGTCACGATCGTGCCGCCGATCAAGGCCATCCTGGAATCACCGGATCTGCGGCTGTCCGGCTTCATCGGGCCCGGGCATGTGTCGACGGTCGTCGGCAACCGGCCGTACCGGTTTGTGCCTGAGGTGTACGGAAAACCGTTAGTAGTCTCCGGTTTCGAGCCGCTGGACATCCTGGCGTCGGTGGCGATGCTGTTAAGCCAGATTCGCGAGGGCCGCTGCGAGGTGGAGAACCAGTACTCGCGAGTGGTGCCCGAAAACGGCAACCCGGCAGCACTGGCACTGATGGCCAAGGTGTTCGCGCTGCGGCCGCACTTCGAATGGCGTGGATTGGGCTTCATTTCGCAGAGCGCACTGCGGCTCAATGACGACTTCGCAGACTTCGACGCAGAACTACGCTATGCGATGCCCGGTGTGCGGGTCGCCGACCCTAAAGCCTGCCAATGCGGCGAAGTGCTCAAAGGGGTGCTTAAGCCTTGGGAGTGCAAGGTTTTCGGCACCGCTTGTACTCCGGAGACCCCGATCGGCACCTGCATGGTGTCCCCCGAGGGAGCGTGCGCGGCCTACTACAACTTCGGGCGAATGCACCGCGATGCCGCCAAGCTCGTCGGGTCGTCAGGACGGGCATGACCGCGGCGGCGCTGGAGGTTCGCGGGGCGGAGATGTTCGCCCGCTACGCCTATGCCCCCAACGCCCTGGGCTACTGTGGCCCGCCGCTGGCAGCCACGCTGCGGGACGGCTCGGTGGCGCAGATCCGAGCGGCGGCCAGGAAGTTCGCCGGCGCCTGGCCGTATTTGCAGGTCTTGTCGAAAATGACCGGCATCGCCGACCCGTTGGACCACCGTCTGGTCGAGTCCTACTGGCTCGGCGGTGGGCTCGGCGCCCACCTCGATCCGGTGCAGTTCGTGGATGAGCTGCTCGCCATCATCGGGCCACAGGCGGGTCACTACTGGTCGCATCTGGGGCCGGATCTGGTTCGTGAGGCGGCGGCCAACCACTGCTTCCACGTGTTCGGCATCTATCCGTGGTCGCGCCTGTTAGGCCGGGGCGTCGACGAACATCCGCTCAGTGTCTTAGACAATTGCCGAATCACTTGGGGCACAGTGCTTTCCCGCGACGGCGACGATGTCGAGGTGTCATGCCGCGTCCTGGCCTGGGACGGGCACCGGCTGGATCTGTCAGAGCCCGTGCCACGTCGACTCGATGTGTGGGCGGACGGCTACTGCGCAGTGCCCGACGTGGCCGTCGGTGACGAGGTGGCGATCCATTGGGGCCGGATGTGCGGGCGGCTGCGGGGCGGGCAGATCGAGGCGTTAGCGGACAGCACCATGCGCCAGCTTCGGGTGACCAACCAGCGGCTGGCCCGGGTGTAGTTGCGCTGACGGCGTCGAAATCTCCGGCGCCGGTCCATGATGATCGGGTGGGTGACGAATCTTTCGACCGGCTGGTCGCGATGCTGGATTACCCGATGTTCGTGGTGACCACGCAGGCCGGCGGGCATGCGTCCGGTTGTCTGGTCGGCTTCGCCACCCAAACCAGCTTGCAGCCACCCCGGTTTCTGGTAGGAATGTCGCGGCGCAACCACACCTTCGGGGTAGCGGCCCGATCGGAGCACCTCGCCGTGCACCTGTTGGCGCGCCGGAACCTCGGCCTGGCTCGGTTGTTCGGCGGCCAAACCGGTGACCAGATCAACAAATTCGAGCACTGCTCGTGGCACAGTGGACCGGCGGGCATGCCGATTCTCGACGACGCGATCGGGTGGTTCGTCGGTAAGACGCTGAACCGGATCGATCTCGGCGATCATGTTGGGTACCTCTTGGAGCCCGTGGCCGCCACCGCCGCCGAGCGCTCCGAGCCTCTGGTGAACTTCTCCGACGTCGCCGACCTGCGACCCGGCCACGGGGCGTGAGACCGGCTCGGCCCGGGTCAGGTCTTGTCCTCGTTGGTGCGCGGGAAACCGCCGCCCTGTGGGAACAGCGGAAAGACCACGTCGTCGAGCTTTTCCGCATCGCCGGCGGTCTTGTTGATCGTCGCGCCCCAGACGTTGCCATCCGGGGCCATCCGCACCGCCCAGGCGTGGGCATGGGTGTCCTGGCGGACGACCTCGGGAGCGCCGGTGACCGCGCCGGTCGCCGGCGCGAGGTGCACCGCCACCGTCTGCTTGGTGTTGATCAAATTGACCAGGATGGTGCCGTCGAGGGCGGCGCACCCGGCCACACCGGGCCGATCCGGCCAGGTCCAGACCGTCGAAACCCGCGAATCCCGGGCGATCCGCTGCAGACGGTCCGCGGTGGGGGCGCGATCGAGGACATACAGGGAGCCGTCGACGGGGTCGGTGCACAAGCCGCCGCCGGAGCCCATGCCGGTGAGCGCCGTGGTCGGCGGTGCCTGATTGATCGTGGTCGGCTGTTCGATCCGGATGACCTTGCCCGCCAACGACGCGGGGTCGGCGGCCGCCGCGGGGTTGCCCGCGTCGCCGGTGAGCACCACCAGGGTGGTCTTGCTGGTGAAGTGCAGGGCCCCGGTATTGCCGGTGGCACCCTTCGGGATGCCGGTCAGGATGTCCTTGGGAACGTCGCCGTCGGCGATGCGGATGACCCGGTTGTCGCTGGGCGTGCTGACGTAGGCGTACATCAGCCGGTCCTGGGAGTACGTCGGTGACAGCACGATGTCCATCAGCCCGCCGTCACCGGCGGGGTCGACGGGGATGACGGTCTTGACTTTCGGTTCGGCGCTGACCGAGACCTCCTTGACCGCACCGGTAGTGCGTTCGGCGACCAGCGCGGACTTGCTGTCCGGAAGCATGATCAACCCGCTGGTGCTCTCCAGGCAGCCCTGCATCACCCCGGGTGCGGGGCATTGTTTGGGGAACGGTTTGGCCGGTAGCGGCGGAGGCGGCGGAGGCGTGGAGGTGGCCGGCGGTCGCCGCTGCGGTTCGGTGGTAAACGGCTGCGACTGGGCGTCGTTGAACCGCGCGCAGCCGCTCGAGACCAGCATCGCCGCGCACGCTGCGACGGCCCCGACCCGCAGCGATAGCCCTACCCGCATGATGGCCAGGTTACCGCGCCACCTCCCACCGCCCGGTTCGTCGGCGGGCGTGGCAGCGCCATCCGCACACGTCGGCCGCGGCGCCGGTGACGTGTCGATTAAGTCCGGCGAAAGCGCCGCTCAAATCCCCAATTCACGCGAAATTGCCCTTACCCTGGCACCCGTGACCAGTCAATCGCATGACTCGCATTGGCGGCGACCGGACGACTCCGCGGCGCCAACCCAGGTCCGTCCGGCTTCCGCAAGCCTGGTCGACCCGGAAGACGACCTGCCGTCAGCCAACTACGCAGGCGATTTCGAGACCACCACAATCCCGCACTACGGCAGCGACGCAGGCACCGTGCGTCGGGTCGGCTCGGGCTTGACCTTGACCGGCCAGCAGCCCCTGCCATACCTCGAGCCGCAATCCGGTGGCCGCCACGCGGCACCGGGGTCCGACGAGATCGACACCGACGAGCAGGACGAGCGCGTACGAGCCGCCGGCCGGCGCGGGACCCAGAACCTTGGCCTATTGCTGCTGCGGGCGGGCCTGGGCGCGGTGCTGGTCGCCCACGGACTGCAAAAACTATTCGGTTGGTGGGGCGGGGAGGGGCCGACGGGATTCAAGAACTCGCTGTCCGACGCCGGCTACCAGCATGCGGAGATCTTGACCTACGTGGCCGCGGGCGGCGAGATCGTCGCGGGAGTGCTGCTGGTATTGGGCTTGTTCACACCTGTTGCCGCGGCGGGAGCGCTGGCCTATCTCCTCAACGGCCTGCTGGCGGACATGTCGGCGCAGTCGAACCCGGATTCCTTCCGGTTCTTCCTGCCGGGCGGACATGAATACGAGCTGACGCTCATCGTCGTCGCCGCCGCGGTCATCCTGATTGGTCCGGGCCGCTACGGCTTCGACGCCGGCCGGGGCTGGGCACGGCGGCCTTTCATCGGCTCCTTCGCCGCGCTGCTCTTCGGTATCGGCGCGGGAGCCGCCGTCTGGGTGTTGCTCAACGGCGCCAACCCCTTGCATTAGACGGCCGCAGCAGGCCGCCGGGGTCAGGCGTAGGGGTTGGGCACCCGGCCTCCGCTGGCTTCGGTCAACAACGGCAGGGTCGCGAAGCTGACCGCAGGTAACCGCAGTTCGCCGCCACTTTTGAGCCGCGCCCGCGCCCACGAGCCCCGAGTGAACCGCAGCCCGTCGATATCGGTCCAACGGACCGTTCGGCTGCCCAGCAGCGTCCGTACCGTGACACCGTCGCGGTCGGCGATCGTGCGCAGCCGAATGATCAACCCGGACAGTGCTAGCGGAATCGCCAACAGCGGCAATGTTGGCGGCCACGTCAGCACAGGCACCAGCAGGCCCAGCGTCATAAAGCCCACCGCGAGGTGCGCTATCGGCGAAATCTTGATCACCACCGGAGCCGCGGGGGACGGTCGCTCCGAAGAACCGGTAGCCACCCATGCATCATGTCACCGCCGACAAGCCCGACCGGCAACCGCCCGATCGCCCAGATTTGACGGCTGACCTGTGCGGAGACTACCGTCGGTCGTCATGGACAGCCGCGAATTGCTCGTAGTACTTGGTCGGCGCGTTGGTGGCTGACTAGCCCACGCCGGGATAGCTTTCGAGCACCAACGCGCAACCCTCGTGCAGCAGCTGAGCTGACGGGGGTTTTTTGTTGTCGCCGTTCCTACACCCAACGAAGAGGACCCAAAGAGGACACCGTGAGTGCACCCACCGCGCCGTCGGCGCCATCCCAGCCCGTCAACGGCAGCAGGTCAACGACAAAGCCGTCGAACCCTCATCAGAAACGTATTGCGCCGCAACAACTTACCGGCGCACAGTCGGTGATCCGGTCGTTGGAGGAGCTTGCCGTCGAGGTCATTTTCGGTATTCCCGGTGGCGCCGTGCTGCCGGTGTACGATCCGCTGTTCGACTCGAGGAAGCTCCGGCATGTGCTGGTGCGCCATGAGCAGGGCGCCGGGCATGCCGCCAGCGGCTATGCGCACGCCACCGGCAAGGTCGGCGTGTGCATGGCCACCTCCGGACCCGGCGCCACCAACCTGGTGACCCCGCTGGCCGACGCGCAGATGGACTCGATCCCGGTGGTGGCGATCACCGGGCAGGTCGGGCGTTCGCTGATCGGCACGGATGCCTTCCAGGAGGCCGACATCGCCGGCATCACCATGCCGATCACCAAGCACAACTTCCTGGTCCGCGACGGCGACGAGATCCCGCGGGTGCTGGCCGAGGCCTTCCACATCGCCGCCACCGGCCGTCCCGGTGCCGTGCTCGTCGACATCCCCAAGGACGTGCTGCAGGGCCAATGCACGTTCAGCTGGCCGCCGCGGTTAGATCTGCCGGGCTACAAGCCCACCACCAAACCGCACAGTCGCCAGGTCCGGGAGGCCGCCAAACTGATCGCGGCCGCCCGCAAACCCGTGCTGTACATCGGCGGCGGCGTCATCCGCGGCAACGCCACCCAAGAGCTGCGCGAGCTGGCCGAGCTGACCGGCATCCCCGTGGTCACCACCTTGATGGCGCGCGGCGCCTTCCCGGACAGCCACCCCCAGCATCTGGGCATGCCGGGCATGCACGGCACGGTGGCGGCGGTGGCGGGCCTGCAACGCAGCGACCTGCTGATCGCGCTGGGCACCCGTTTCGACGACCGGGTGACCGGAAAGCTCGACTCGTTTGCCCCGGAGGCCAAGGTGATCCACGCCGACATCGACCCCGCGGAGATCGGCAAGAACCGTCACGCCGACGTGCCGATAGTGGGCGACGTCAAGGCCGTCATCACCGAGCTGGTCGCCGCGCTGCGCCACGACGGGGCCGCCTTCCGCTTCGACGAGTGGTGGCAGTACCTGCGCGGGGTGCAGGCCACGTACCCGTTGTCCTACGGGCCGCAGAGCGACGGCAGTCTCAGCCCTGAGTACGTGATCGAAACGCTGGGCAAGATCGCCGGGCCCGACGCCGTCTACGTCGCCGGGGTGGGACAGCACCAGATGTGGGCGGCGCAGTTCATCTCGTTCGAGAAGCCGCGCACCTGGATCAACTCCGGCGGGCTGGGCACCATGGGTTTCGCGATCCCGGCGGCGATGGGCGCCAAGATCGCCCGCCCCGACGCCGAGGTGTGGGCGGTCGACGGCGACGGGTGCTTCCAGATGACCAACCAGGAGCTGGCCACCTGCGCGGTCGAGGGCGCCCCGATCAAGGTTGCGCTGATCAACAACGGCAGCCTGGGCATGGTGCGGCAATGGCAGTCGTTGTTCTACGCCGAGCGCTACTCGCAGACCGACCTGGCCACTCACTCGCACCGTATCCCGGACTTCGTCAAGTTGGCCGAGGCGCTTGGCTGCGTCGGATTCCGTTGCGAGCGTGAAGAAGACGTCGTCGAGGTCATCAACGCCGCCCGCGCCATCAGCGACCGGCCGGTGGTGATCGACTTCGTCGTCGGCGCCGACGCGCAGGTGTGGCCGATGGTGGCCGCCGGCACCAGCAACGACGAGATCCAGGCCGCCCGCGGCATCCGCCCGCTTTTCGACGACCCTAACGAAGGCCACGCCTGATGAGCGCGACGACGCACACGCTGTCGGTGCTGGTCGAGGACAAACCCGGTGTGCTGGCACGGGTGGCGGCACTGTTTTCCCGGCGCGGCTTCAACATCGAGTCGCTGGCGGTCGGGGCCACCGAACAGAAGAACATGTCCCGGATGACCATCGTCGTCTCCGCCGAGGACACTCCGCTCGAGCAGGTCACCAAACAACTCAACAAACTGGTCAACGTCATCAAAATCGTCGAGCAGGATGAGGACAATTCGGTCTCCCGAGAACTCGCGCTGATCAAGGTACGAGCCGATGCCGGTAATCGCAGCCAAGTCAGCGAAGCAGCAAACCTGTTCCGCGCCAAGGTGATTGATGTATCTCCCGAGTCGCTCACCATCGAGGCCACTGGGACACCGGCCAAGCTGGAAGCCCTGCTGAAGGTACTGGAGCCGTTCGGTGTGCGCGAGATCGTCCAGTCCGGTTTGGTGTCGCTGTCTCGCGGTCCGCGCGGCATGGGCGGAGCCAAGTAACAACCAAGGAGAAAAACACGTGGCAGTGCAGATGTTCTACGACGACGACGCCGACCTCTCGATCATCGCCGGCCGCAAAGTCGGTGTCATCGGTTACGGAAGCCAGGGCCATGCACACTCGCTGAGCCTGCGCGACTCGGGTGTCGACGTCCGCGTCGGCCTGAAGGAAGGCTCGAGGTCACGTCCCAAGGTCAGCGAGCAGGGCCTGCAGGTCGACACCCCGGCCGAGGTCGCCAGGTGGGCCGACGTCATCATGCTGCTCGCACCCGACACCGCGCAGCCGAGCATCTTCGCAAACGACATCGAGCCAAACCTGCAGCCGGGCAACGCCTTGTTCTTCGGTCACGGGCTCAACATCCACTTCGGATTGATCAAGCCGGCGCCCGACATCACGGTTGCGATGGTGGCGCCCAAGGGACCCGGGCACCTGGTGCGCCGGCAATTCGTCGACGGCAAGGGGGTGCCGTGTCTGGTTGCGGTGGCGCAAGATCCGGGCGGTGACGGGCTGGCGCTGGCACTGTCCTATGCGAAAGCCATCGGCGGTACTCGTGCCGGTGTCATCAAAACCACGTTCAAAGACGAGACCGAAACGGACCTCTTCGGTGAGCAGACGGTGTTGTGCGGCGGCACCGAGGAATTGGTGAAGGCCGGCTTCGACGTCATGGTGGAAGCCGGCTACCCGCCGGAATTGGCCTACTTCGAAGTGCTGCACGAGCTGAAGCTGATCGTCGATTTGATGTACGAGGGCGGCATCGGCCGGATGTACTACTCGGTCTCCGACACCGCAGAATTCGGTGGCTACCTGTCCGGCCCGCGGGTGATCGACGCAGGCACCAAGGACCGCATGCGCGAAATCCTGCGGGAAATCCAAGACGGCACCTTCGTCAACAAACTGGTGGCCGACGTCGAGAACGGCGGCAAGCAGCTGGCCGAACTGCGCAAGCGCAACGCCGAGCACCCGATCGAGGTCACCGGCAAGAAGCTGCGCGGCCTGATGAGCTGGGTGGACCGGCCGATCACCGAAACCGCCTGAGCTGTCTGCACCGAGCCTGAAACCCGGGCTGAGTCCTCGCCGATGTGTCGCCATGGGTACACGCCCGGCGGCTCTTCAGCGCGCCCTACTAGGCTGGCCGGGGTGAGCTTGCCTATTGTATTGATCGCCGACAAACTCGCCGAATCAACGGTTGCCGCGCTGGGTGACGGCGTCGAGGTCCGGTGGGTCGATGGCCCGGACCGGGAGAAACTGCTTGCGGCGGTGCCCGAGGCCGACGCACTGCTGGTGCGTTCTGCGACCACGGTCGACGCGGAGGTGTTGGCCGCGGCGCCCAAGTTGAAGATCGTCGCGCGCGCCGGGGTGGGGCTGGACAACGTCGATGTCGAGGCCGCCACCGCGCGAGGCGTGCTCGTCGTCAACGCACCGACGTCGAATATCCACAGCGCCGCCGAGCATGCGCTGGCGTTGCTGCTGGCCGCGGCGCGCCAAATCACCGCGGCCGACGCCTCGCTGCGCGCTCACGAGTGGAAGCGCTCGTCGTTCACCGGAACCGAGATCTTCGGTAAGACCGTCGGGATTGTCGGGCTGG
The DNA here is from genome assembly GCF_016592155.1 of Mycobacterium heckeshornense. NCBI lineage: Bacteria > Bacillati > Actinomycetota > Actinomycetes > Mycobacteriales > Mycobacteriaceae > Mycobacterium > Mycobacterium heckeshornense. Next base: position 3,539,543 of record NZ_AP024237.1, on the reverse strand, counting down.
GCCGCATCGGGCAGCTAGTCGCCCAGCGGCTGGCCGCCTTCGGTGCCCACCTGATCGCCTACGACCCTTACGTGTCGCCGGCACGGGCGGCGCAGCTGGGCATCGAACTGCTCAGCCTGGACGAGTTGCTGGCCCGCTCCGACTTCATCTCCGTGCATCTGCCGAAGACCCCGGAAACGCTCGGACTGATCGATAAGGAGGCGCTGGCCAAGACCAGGCCCGGCGTGATCATCGTCAACGCCGCACGCGGTGGCCTGGTCGACGAAATGGCGCTGGCCGAGGCCGTGCGCAGCGGACACGTGCGGGCCGCCGGTATCGACGTGTTCGCCAAGGAGCCGTGCACCGACAGCCCGCTGTTCGAGCTGCCGCAAATAGTCGTCACCCCGCACCTGGGCGCCTCCACCGCCGAGGCGCAGGACCGGGCGGGCACCGACGTCGCCGAAAGCGTAAGGCTGGCGCTGGCGGGAAAATTCGTGCCCGACGCGGTCAACGTCGGGGCCGGGGCGGTCAGCGAGGAGGTGGCACCGTGGCTGGACTTGGTGCGCAAACTCGGTCTGCTTGCCGGTGCTCTCTCCGACGAGCTGCCGGTGTCGCTGTCGGTGCAGGCACGCGGTGAGCTAGCCGCGGAAGACGTTGAGGTGCTGCGGCTTTCGGCTCTGCGGGGCTTGTTCTCGGCGGTCATCGAAGAGCCGGTGACATTCGTCAACGCCCCGGCCATCGCCGAAGAACGCGGAGTCATCGCCGAGATCACCACGGCCAGCGAAAGCCCCAACCACCGCAGCCTGGTCGACGTACGGGCAGTGGGCGCCGACGGGTCGACGGTCAACGTCGCCGGCACGCTGTCCGGCCCCCAGCTGGTGCAGAAGATCGTGCAGATCAACGGTCGCAACTTCGACCTGCGCGCCGAGGGCATCAACCTGATCATCAACTACGTCGACCGGCCGGGTGCCCTCGGCAAGATCGGCACGTTGCTCGGCGCGGCGGGAGTCAACATCCACGCCGCCCAGCTGTCCGAGGACACCGAGGGTCCCGGCGCGACGATCCTGTTGCGGCTCAACCGCGACGTGCCCCAGGATGTGCGGGCGGCCATCGGCGCGGCCGTCGACGCCAACAAACTCGAAGTGGTTGACCTGTCTTGAAATTGGCGATTATCCCGGGGGACGGGATCGGCCCCGAGGTGGTGACCGAAGCCGTCAAGGTCCTCGACGCGGTACTGCCCGATGTGGAGAAGACGAGCTACGACTTAGGCGCCCGCCGTTTGCACGCCACCGGGGAAGTGCTGCCCGACTCGGTTCTCGACGAGTTGCGCGCCCACGACGCGATCCTGCTCGGCGCGATCGGGGATCCCTCGGTTCCCAGCGGGATCCTGGAGCGCGGTCTGCTGCTGCGGCTGCGCTTCGAGCTCGACCACCACATCAACCTGCGCCCGGCGCGGCTGTACCCGGGGGTGAGCGGCCCGCTACGTGGCAATCCCGAGATCGACTTGGTCGTGGTGCGCGAGGGCACCGAGGGCCCCTACACCGGCACCGGGGGCGCGATCCGCGTCGGCACCGCCCATGAAGTGGCCACCGAGGTCAGCGTCAACACCGCCTTCGGGGTGCGCCGGGTCGTGCACGACGCGTTCGAGCGCGCACGGCTGCGGCGCAAACACCTGACCCTGGTGCACAAGACCAACGTCCTGACGTTCGCCGGCGCGCTGTGGTCGCGGACCGTCGAGGAGGTCGGCGAGAAGTTCCCGGACGTCGAGGTCGCCTATCAGCACGTCGACGCGACGACGATTCACCTGCTCACCGACCCGGGCCGGTTCGACGTCATCGTCACCGACAACCTATTCGGCGACATCATCACCGACCTGGCGGCCGCGCTGTGCGGCGGCATCGGCCTGGCCGCCAGCGGCAACATCGACGCTACCGGCACCAACCCGTCGATGTTCGAGCCGGTCCACGGCAGCGCACCCGATATCGCCGGCCGGGGCGTCGCCGATCCCACCGCGGCGATCATGTCGGTGGCGCTGCTGCTCGCCCATCTCGGCGAAGACGCCGCCGCGGCGCGGGTGGATCGGGCGGTGGCGGCTCATTTGGCCACCCGGGGCAACGGCCGGTTTTCCACCAGCCAAATCGGCGACCGGATCGCCGCGGCGCTCTGACGGATAGCCCGGGGGGGACCAGCCTGGCCGGCACCAAAGGCACCGCTACCAGGGAAAACAGTCCACAGACCAGCCACGCAAGCGGGTAGCCGCCGGAGGCGATCAGCGCACCGAATATCGGCTGACCGGCGGCCGCCGCCAGCCGTTGCGTGGTGTTCTGGGTGCCCAGGGCGCGCCCGCTCCAGTACGGTCCGGCGAACTCGGTGATCGCGGTGGATTCCAACCCGTTGTCCAGCACCGCTATCACCGAGGCGACAACCATGCACCACACCGCGGCCGAGGAGCCGATGCGATCGGTGAATCCCAGCACCATCATGGTCGTGGCCGCGGTCGCCGCGATCGTACGCACGGGCCGCATCCGTGACCCGACCCGGTCAGACCATCGGCCGGCCAGAATGCGGCCCACTGCGCCGAGCAGCTGCGAGACAGTGACCAGCGCGCCAGCCGCCCCCACCGACCAGTGGCGCTCGTTGAGCAGCCAGATCAGCATGAACGTCACCGTCACCGTCTGCGGCATCATCAGCAGCGCCGACACCGCGTGGATTCGCCACAGCATGCGCGATCCGCGATAGGGGCTGGCCAGCTCCTCGGTGGTGGCCGTTGCCCGGGGCTTTCGCGGTGGGTCGAGGACGCCGAGCGCACACGCCACGCCCGACAGCATGCAGATGACGGCGGGAAACATCATCGCTGCAGCGAAGCCGTGCTCCGCCAGCTCGGGAATCACCGCGGCTCCCAAGGCAATTCCCAGCGGCTGGGCCGTCTGGCGGATTCCCATCGCCACGCCGCGCCGCTCCGGCGGGAACCAGCCGGTCACCAGTCGGCCGGTGGCCGAATTGGCGCCGGCCGCGGCCATGCCGCCGAGGAACAGGAATGCGCCCACCACCAGCAGCGAGTGGGCCGACGCCGCGGCGAAGGCGGCGGCTGCGGTCAGCGCCGACCCCAACCTCAGCACGATCCGCTCGCCCGCGTGGTCAACCAGGTAACCCCAGGCGATCAGGGTCACCACCATGCCCCAGCTCGGCATCGACGACAGCAGGCTGGCTTCCGTCAGCGTGATGTCTCGATTGGCTTCCAGCTCCGGGATCATGAAGGCGACGCCGTTGATGAACAGAAATGACGACAACGTCGCGACCGACGCGACGACCAACATCGACCAGCGTGCCCCGGTGCTGACCGATTCCGTCGGCATCAGCCCATGGTTTCACAACCGCCTGCGGACAAAGCGATACGAAACTCGGTGGGCGGGCCGGCCGGGCCGCGCCGCGGCGGCGTCCGCTTGGTGCGGGCGCGCACGCACCGGCACTACCGGCAGCGCCAACAGCGGAAACAGCGCGCATACCGCGAACGCCACCGGATACCCAGTCGCATCGATCAATTCGCCGAACACCGGCGGCCCGGCGCCCGCCGTCAACCGCTGAGTGGTGTTTTGGGCTCCCATCGCGCGCCCGCTCCAGTACGGTCCGGCGACTTCGGGGATGGCGGTAAACGCTAACCCGTTGTCGAGCACGGTGATCACCGACGCGGCGAGCATCACCGCCACCGCAAGAGGCCAGTGCAGGTGATCGGTGAGCGCCAGCAACATCATCACCACCGATGCTGTGACGGCGATGACGCGGATCGGCCGCATCCGCGACCCGACACGATCCGACCAACGGCCCGCGGCGATGCGGCCCAGCGCGCCGAGCAGTTGCGAGACGCTCACCAGCACGCCGGCTGAGGCTGTCGACCAGCCATGCGCCCGCATCAGCCAGACCAGCATGAACGTCAAGACGACGGTCTGCGGCACCATCAGCAGCGCCGACGCCAGGTGGATGCGCCACAACACCGCCGTGCCGCGGTAGGGGTTGGCCAGCTCGGCCACGTCGGCGGTGGCCCGTTTCTTACGCGGCGGGTCGAGCACCCCGACCGCGCTGACGAGTGCCGAGGCCGCGCACACCGTGGCCGGGAACACCAGCGCCACCGAAAAGTCGCGCTCCCCGAGCTCGGGAAGAACCAAGGCGGCCAATGCGATTCCCAGCGGCTGGGCCGTCTGGCGGATTCCCATCGCCAGGCCACGCTGGTCCGGCGGGAACCAGCCGGTCACCAGTCGGCCGCTGGCGGTGTTGGCGCTGGCGGCGGCCATGCCGCCGAGGAATAGGAACGTTCCGACAGCCACCAGACCATGAACCGACGCCGCGGCGAACACGGCCGCCGCCGTGAGTGCCAATCCGACGGTGAGCACCACCCGCTCGCCGACCAGATCCAGCAAGTAACCCCAGGCGATCAGGGTCACCACCATGCCGAGGCTGGGCATCGACGACAGCAGACCGGCCTCAGCCAAGCTGATGCCGCGCTCGGCGTCCAGCGCGGGGATCAGGAAGGCGATGCCGTTGATGAAGACGGTCGCGCACAGCGTTGACGCCAGCGAAATCGCCAGCAAAGCCCAGCGCCGGACCGTGCTGATCGATGTGGTCGGCACGGCTCCATGGTTACAGGTGTCAACCCGCGGCAGCCAACGCGTCGTGGCGGCGATAGCTGCGATCGCCACCGGGTCGCGGTGAAGCCGCGGGCGACGAACCGGCGCCGCGACCATTGGCCGAACTCCTCGCTGAGCCGTGTCGCACCCGGCACCAGCCGCCGCAGGTCACCGGTCCCCACCAGCGGCTTGTCGGCCTTGGACGCCAGGTAGCCACCGGTGAGGGCCAGTCCGGGCAGCGCCAGGGCGATGCTCCACAGCCCGGTGCGCATCGTGACCCGCACCGCCAGATCAAGCTTGGCCTGGTCCAGCCAGCAGGGCCGGTCGTCGGCCTGCGCGAAAAAGGCCACGAGTCTGTCGGGCGGGCGGTCGACCGAATCGATGCCGTGGTCGACGGCAACGTCGAACATGCGCCGGCCAGCGCCGGGTGGCAGCCGGTGCATCATCGCGACGAGGTGATCGGCTAACGGGTCACCGAGCGTGGCGAAACGCCGAAACGACTCTCGTTGGGCGACCCTGGCCGCGCTCATCCTGGTGGCCGGCGGCTTCGACCTGGTGACGCAGTGGTTGCGGGGTGAGCTCGACGTCACCCGCGAACACTTGGAGGACTTTCTCGTCGCGATGGTCACCGCGCGGTCGGCGTGAGCGCGGCGGTTAGGCTCTCATGAATGCGCCTTGGACGAATCGCCAGCCCGGATGGCGTCGCCTTCGTCAGCATCGAGGGCAAAGTCGGCGAACCCGGTGCGATGATCGCTCGGGAAATCGCCGAACACCCTTTCGGCACACCAACCTTCACTGGCCGCACCTGGCAGTTGGCCGATGTGCGGCTGTTGGCGCCCATGCTGGCCAGCAAGGTGATTTGTGTCGGCAAGAACTATGCGGCCCATGTCGCCGAGATGGGTGACATCGCACCCGCCGATCCGGTGATCTTCCTTAAGCCCAACACTGCGATTATTGGACCGAATGTGCCAATTCGCCTGCCTGCCAACGCATCACCGGTGCATTTCGAGGGCGAGCTGGCTGTGGTGATCAGTCGCCCGTGCAAAGACGTGCCCGCGGCCCGCGCGGCCGAGAGCATCCTGGGCTACACCATCGGAAACGACGTGACGGCCCGTGATCAGCAGCAGGCCGACGGACAGTGGACACGCGCCAAGGGGCACGATACCTTCTGCCCGGTCGGGCCGTGGATAGTCACCGATATCGATCCGGCAGACCTCGAGCTGCGCACCGAGGTCAACGGCGAAGTCAAGCAGCGCAGCCGGACTTCGATGATGCTGCACGATGTCGGTGCGATCATTGAATGGGTTTCAGCGGTGATGACGTTGTTGCCAGGGGATCTCATTCTCACCGGCACACCCGACGGCGTCGGTCCGATCGAGGACGGCGACACCGTCAGCATCACCGTTGAAGGTATCGGCACGCTGACCAATCCTGTGGTGCGAAAGGGAGGATCATGACTGGCGGTGTGCGGGTACGGTTCTGCCCGTCGCCCACCGGTATTCCGCACGTTGGGCTGATTCGCACCGCGCTTTTCAATTGGGCTTACGCCCGGCACACCGGCGGCACCTTTGTATTCCGCATCGAAGACACTGATCCCGGGCGCGATAGTGAGGAAAGCTATCTGGCGCTGCTGGACGCGCTGCGCTGGCTCGGTTTGAACTGGGACGAGGGACCCGAGATCGGCGGCCCTTATGGACCATACCGGCAATCACAGCGCAAGGACATCTACCGCGACATCATCGACCGGCTGCTCGCGTCTGGAGAGGCCTACCAAGCCTTTTCGACCCCGGAGGAGGTCGAGGCCCGCCACATCGCCGCTGGGCGCAATCCCAAGCTGGGATACGACAATTTCGACCGCGACCTCACCGATGCCCAGCGGGCATCGTATCTGGCGGAGGGCCGCAAACCAGTGATCAGGCTGCGAATGCCGGACGAAGACATCAGTTGGCACGATCTGGTCCGCGGCGACGTGGTATTCGCGGCCGGCACTGTGCCCGACTTTGCATTGACCCGTGCGACCGGTGATCCGTTATACACGTTGGTCAATCCGGTTGACGACGCCCTGATGAAGATCACCCATGTGCTGCGTGGGGAGGACCTGCTGCCCTCGACCCCGCGTCAGATCGCACTGTATCAGGCGCTGATGCGCATCGGTTTAGCCGATCGGATTCCTGAATTCGCGCATCTGCCAACTGTTTTGGGCGAGGGAACTAAAAAGTTGTCCAAGCGCGACCCACAGTCGAATCTATTCACTCACCGGGATCGAGGTTTTATCCCCGAGGGCCTACTGAATTACCTTGCGTTGCTGGGTTGGGCGATCTCCGGTGAGCGCGACGTGTTCAGCCTGGACGAGATGGTCGCTGCTTTCGACGTAGTCGACGTCAATCCCAACCCTGCCCGGTTCGACCAAAAGAAGGCTGACGCCATCAACGCCGAGCACATCCGTCTGCTCGATGCCGACGACTTCGCCGGGCGACTGCGCGATTACTTCGCCGCGCACGGCTATGACACGGGTCTGGACGACGCGAGTTTTGCCGCCGCGGCAAGGCTGGTCCAAACCCGCATCGTCGTGCTCGGTGACGCATGGCCGTTATTGAGATTTTTCAACGACGACGAGTACGCACTCGAGCCAAAGGCCGCCGCCAAGGAGCTGGGCCCGGATGCCGGGGCGGTGCTCGACGCTGCTCTGGCGGCACTGACGGCTGTGACGGAGTGGACCGCGGCCCATATCCAGGCGGCCCTCAAAGACGCGCTGGTCGAGAAGTTGGCGCTGAAACCGCGGAAAGCGTTCGGGCCGGTCCGGGTCGCGGTCACCGGAACATCTGTCAGCCCGCCGTTGTTCGAGTCGATGGAGCTGCTCGGGCGCGACCGGAGCCTGCGGCGACTGCATGGCGTTCGCGACCAGGCGGTGCATGCCTGAGCTGTGCGACGCTAATCTTTGGTAGTCTGCACCTCGGCCGCACCGGCTGGCGGGGCAACGCCCGCAGAATCCGATTGTGGATTCTGACCAGCGGTTTTAGGCAGCCATTGGGGTATGGTGTAATTGGCAACACAGCTGATTCTGGTTCAGCCGTTCTAGGTTCGAGTCCTGGTACCCCAGCAAAATGTGCCCGCCGCAAGCGATTAGGTGCGGGTGGGTTATGCTGACAGCTCGGATCGGTTCTGGCCCCGTCGTCTAGCGGCCTAGGACGCCGCCCTCTCACGGCGGTAGCGTGGGTTCGAATCCCATCGGGGCTACGTGTGCAGCCTGCTCAGCCCGCTGGTTTGCCCGCCACAACGCTTGGCGCTGTCGAGCCGCCGACCGGCATATGCGGCAGCCCGAGCTTGCGGTGATCCCATGAGCGGGTGCGCCGGGTGACGATGCGCACGGCGATCCGTTTGTGCATCATCTGGTCCACCGCCGGTTTCAGCTCCTCGGTGTAGGGGCCGGTGTAGCGCTCCCAGACGCTGACACCGACCCGGAAGAGGGCCTCGGGGTCGTCGACGATTTCGCCGACGCCTTCGAAGGAGACCCCCCGCAGCGTGTCGTAGGTGTCGCCGTCTTCGATCAGGAAACTGACTCGCGGGTCGCGCCGAAGATTGACCGCTTTTTGCGACTTGGCCTTGGTCTCCAGCCAGATCTCGCCGTCGACGACGCCGTACCACATCGCGGTCAGGTGCGGCTGGCCGCCGGGGCCGACGGTGGCCAGCGTGCCCGTCCGGCTGCGGGCGACAAAATCGGCGATCTCAGCCTCCGACATGACAATCTGCGCGCGCTGATTGCTTCCCATGAAGCGTTAGTCTGTCAGGTCGTCGCCCAGCAGCCCCGAGCAGCTGCCCGGCCGCCGGCGGGGGCCAAGTCACAGCCGGCGGGTAATGGCGTCCGCCGCAGCCACTAGGTCGGCGGCCCAACGCGCGCCGGGGCGGCGACCCAGGCGATCGATCGGTCCGGAGACCGAAATCGCGGCCACCACCGAGCCGCGGGGGTCACGCACCGGCGCCGAGACGCTGGCCACACCTGGCTCGCGCTCGGCCACGCTTTGTGCCCAGCCGCGCCGTCGCACCTCGGCCAACACGCGCTCGCCGAACTTCGCGGCCGGCAGGATGGCTTGCTGGGTCGCCGGGTCGCTGTAGGCCAGCAGCACCTTGGCGCCCGAGCCGGCGGTCATCGGTAACCGTGCGCCCACCGGCACCGTGTCCCGAAGGCCGGCAGGTGGTTCCAGTGCGGCAATGCAAATCCGCCAATTGCCGTCGCGGCGGTACAGCTGCACGCTCTCGCCGGTGATCTCGCGCAGCTGAGCCAGTACCGCGGGGCTTGCTGCCAGCAGCGGATCGTCGACATGGGCTGCGAGTTCGCTCACCGCGGGACCGAGCCGCCAGCGGCCGTCACTCTCGCGAGCCAGCAGGCGATGCACCTCGAGTCCAGCGGCAAGGCGATGGGCAGTGGCCCTGGGCAAGCCGGTGCGTTCGCACAGTTCGGCCAAACCGCAGGGCGATTCCGCGATCGCGTGCAGCACACCCACGGCTTTGTCCAGCACCCCGATGCCGCTATCCTGTCTCATAAAGAGATACTAGCGTCTCGCATAGTGGGAGAGCGCGAGGTCTGGGGACTCAAGAATCGAGGTGGCGATGGCGCGTACGTTGGCGGAGAAGGTTTGGGACGACCACGTTGTGGCTTCCGGCGGTGGCGACGACCCGGACCTCATCTACGTCGATCTGCATTTGGTGCACGAGGTCACCAGCCCGCAGGCGTTCGACGCGCTGCGATTGGCCGGCCGTCGGGTGCGGCGACCCGACTTGACCCTTGCCACCGAGGATCACAACGTGCCGACCGTCGACATCGACAAGCCGATCGCCGACCCGGTGTCGCGCACTCAAGTGGAAACTCTGCGGCGCAACTGCGCTGAATTCGGCATCCGTTTGCACCCGATGGGAGATATCGAGCAAGGCATCGTGCATGTGGTGGGACCTCAGCTGGGTCTCACCCAGCCGGGTATGACGATTGTGTGTGGCGACAGCCACACTTCCACCCACGGAGCTTTCGGCGCACTGGCGATGGGCATCGGCACGTCGGAGGTGGAACACGTGCTGGCGACACAAACGTTGCCGCTGCGCCCATTCAAGACGATGGCGGTCAACGTCGACGGCCAGTTGCCCGCCGGAGTAACGGCCAAGGACGTCATCCTGGCGCTGATCGCAAAGATCGGCACCGGCGGCGCACAGGGCCATGTCATCGAATATCGGGGCAGCGCCATCGAATCACTGTCGATGGAAGGCCGGATGACGATTTGCAATATGAGCATCGAAGCCGGCGCACGCGCGGGAATGGTGGCCCCGGATGAGATCACCTACGAGTACTTGCGAGGGCGGCCGCACGCGCCGGCGGGCTCGCAGTGGGACGCTGCCGTCGCGTACTGGAACCAGCTGCGCACTGACCCTGGCGCCGAATTCGACACCCAGGTTTACCTCGACGCGGCCACGCTGAGTCCGTTCGTCACATGGGGAACCAACCCGGGACAAGGGGTGCCGCTGGACGCCGTGGTGCCCGACCCCAAGCTGTTTTCTGACGAAAGCGAGCGCCAGGCCGCCGAGAAGGCATTGGCTTACATGGACCTTCGGCCCGGCATGCCAATGCGTGACATTTCGGTTGACGCGGTGTTCGTAGGCTCGTGCACCAATGGCCGGATCGAGGACCTGCGTGCTGTGGCCGAGATATTGCGTGGCCGCAAAATTGCTCCTGGAGTGCGGATGCTGATCGTCCCCGGCTCGATGCGGGTGCGCGCACAGGCGGAAGCGGAAGGGCTCGGCGAAATTTTTACCGCCGCGGGCGCCGAATGGCGCCAGGCCGGCTGCTCAATGTGTCTGGGAATGAACCCCGATCAGCTTGCGGCGGGGGAGCGCTGCGCCGCGACGTCCAATCGGAACTTCGAGGGGCGGCAGGGCAAAGGTGGCCGCACCCACTTGGTGTCACCGGCGGTCGCCGCCGCGACCGCCGTGCGCGGCAGGCTCTCCGCTCCGGCGGATTTGGATTGAGCAGCGGATTTGGACCAAGTAGCGGACGGGAGAGGAGCATGGAAGCGTTTCGTATCCACACGGGGATCGGCGTGCCGCTGCGGCGGTCCAATGTCGACACAGATCAGATCATTCCCGCGGTCTTTTTGAAGCGGGTCTCCCGAACGGGTTTCGCCGACGGATTGTTCGCGACATGGCGGGCTGACCCGTCGTTTGTGCTGAATCTCAGCCCGTTCGACAAGGGTTCAGTACTAGTCGCGGGACCCGATTTCGGCACCGGATCATCGCGTGAGCACGCGGTGTGGGCACTGATGGACTACGGGTTCCGGGTGGTCATCTCCTCCCGGTTCGGCGACATTTTCCGGGGCAACGCGGGCAAGGCGGGCCTGTTGGCGGCCGAAGTCGCCCAAGAAGGTGTCGAACTACTCTGGAAGCTTATCGAGGCCAGCCCGGGACTGGAAATCACTGCCAATCTTCAAGATCGAAATATCACCGCCGGAACGGTCCTGCTGCCGTTCAAGATTGACGATTACACCGCCTGGCGATTGCTCGAAGGGCTTGACGATATAGCCCTCACGCTGCGGAAACTCGCCAAAATCGAGTCTTTCGAGGCTTCCCGCCCACAGTGGAAGCCGCGTACTTTTGCCACTTCCTGACGTGTCGATCGGGACCGAATTTCGGCCCTCCAGGGCCCCTATCCGCGAGCTGATTTCGGGCCCGGCGACCGGCCAAGGGGGGCAAGTGGATTCCTAAAAAATTCGCTAAAGCCCCCTGAAATTGCGCGTGGCTCTTGGAAATCAACCGTGTAAGGGTTTACCGTGTCCTTTAGTCGGTCCAAAGAGGGCCACTGACTTCGGAGGGTTTTGGATGAACAAAGCAGAGCTCATCGACGTACTCACGCAGAAAATGGGTACAGACCGTCGATCGGCGACGGCCGCCGTCGAGAACGTCGTCGACACCATTGTGCGCGCGGTGCACAGGGGCGACAGCGTTACGATTACCGGCTTCGGTGTTTTCGAACAGCGGCATCGCGCAGCGCGCGTGGCCCGCAATCCGCGCACCGGGGAGACGGTAAGGGTGAAGCCGACATCGGTGCCGGCGTTCCGTCCAGGGGCCCAATTCAAAGCGGTTGTCTCTGGGGCGCAGCGTCTCCCGGCGGAAGGGCCAGCCGTCAAACGCGGTGTCCTCTCTGGCGGGGCCAGGAAGGCAGCGAAGAAGGCGCCCGCTAAAAAGGTGACCAGAGCGGCCAAGAAGGCCGCGACCAAGGCACCTGCCAAGAAGTCGGCGGCCAAGAAGGCGGCGGCGAAGAAGGCTGCGACAAAGCGGACCGTGGCCAAGAAGGCGGCCAAATCGACCGCCAGGAAGGCCACTAAGCGGACTGCCTCGAGGGCTACCGCCCGCAAGGCCGCGAGCAAGGCACCGGCCAGGAAGTCGGCCGCGAAGAGGGCGCCGGCGAAGAAATCCACTGCGAGAAGAGGTCGCAGGTGAACCGGTAACGGGTCGAGACGCAAACACCCTTCGGACGGCTTGGTCCTGGAGGGTGTTTGCCTTTACCTAGGGGCATTGACCGCCAAGGCTGTGCCGATGTGGTCTGCCGCTATGAGGTGGCCGTCGGCCAGCGACAGCACCCACGTGCTGCCTTTACGATTGCGTGATTTATCCGGCCGCACACCGTCGCGAGCGCACCACCACGCAATGAGGTCTGGAATCACTTTGCCCTGGGTGCAGATCACCGGTGTATGTCCGCGCGCGGCGATTTCCAGAACTCGACGTCGAGCACGCTTGGGGTTTTCCGCGTAAGCCTCTTCGGTCAGCAGGGGTTCGTTGCCGATGACCACACCCAATTCCTCGGCAAGCGGTTCAACGGTCTGATGGCATCGCAATCGATCTGCGGCATATACGTCGGTGGCGCCGAACGCCAACAGCTGCCCGATGAGTGCCTCGGCCTGTGCGCGGCCCTTCTTGTCCAGCGGCCGCTTGGAGTCGTCTCCCGAGAAGCGCGACCGGCTGCCAGCGCTACCGTGCCGGACGATCAGCACGGTCTGGGTGTCTGCGGGGCGTTCGGCAAACCTGCGCAGAACCTTTCGATCCTGTGCGTAGCCGACCTTTTTCATCGCAGCCGCAACCGGCAGCCAGACCAGTTGGTCGACTTCGTGGTTGGGTGTGAATTCACCGCCGGTGCTGCGGGCCGCCCAGTAGCGCACCTTTTTTATGCCTTGCTCGATCGGGTAGCTCACCGCAGCGATCCGGCGACCCAAATGCGCTCGGTGACCGGTCTCTTCGAACACTTCGCGCACCGCTGTCACCGGTTCGGTCTCACCGACATCGACTTTTCCCTTGGGCAGTGACCAATCGTCGTAGCGCGGACGGTGGATGAGCGCGATTTCGACCTCTTCTTCGTCGCCGCGCGGCCGCCAGAGCACCGCACCTGCGGCGGGAATGGCTTTACCCGCCGGGCGTTGCCCATCGGGTGAGGTTCCTGTCGACACCTTAACTCCTGCAGGTCAATTCGGGCCGCTCGTAACCATGCGTATGCGGTCTGGCGGTCATGATTGATGCGGTATGTCAGGGGTTGCGGCGCCGCTCCATGAGCGATACCTGGTGGTCGCGCACCGTCTGCCCGTCCTTCGGCGACGCCTTCCACTGACCGTCGGGCCCCAGTTCCCAGCAGCGAGTGGCCGGATCCAGTGCCGACTCGAATATGTCGTCCAGTTGCGCGGTCAGCCTCGGATCCTTGACTTGAGCCATCACCTCGACTCGCCGGTCGAGATTGCGGTGCATCATGTCGGCGCTACCGATCCAGAACTCGTCGATAGCGCGAAAGTGAATGATCCGCGAGTGTTCCAGGAAACGTCCCAGAATAGAGCGCGCGACGATGTTTTCGGAGTAGCCCTTGGCGCCCGGGCGCAACGCGCAGATGCCGCGGACCACCACCTCGACCCGCACGCCGGCCTGCGACGCGCGATAGAGCGCGTCGATGACCTGTTCGTCGACGAGCGCGTTGAGCTTGAGCCGGATCCGCCCGTTGCCGGTTTCGCGGTGCGCGGCGACCTCGCGTTCGACTCGCTCGATGATGCCCGTGCGGATACCGTGCGGGGCCACCAGCAGATTGCGGTAGGACACTTTGCGCGAATAGCCGGTGAGCGAGTTGAACAAGTCAGTGAGATCGGCACCGATATCGGGAGCTGCGGTCAAAAGGCCGATGTCCTCGTAGAGCCGGGCCGTCTTGCTGTTGTAGTTGCCGGTGCCGACATGGCAGTAGCGGCGGATGGCCGAGCCTTCGCGGCGCACCACCAGGGCGGTCTTGCAGTGCGTCTTCAGTCCGACGAGCCCGTAAACCACATGCACGCCCGCCTGTTCGAGCGTGCGCGCCCACCGGATGTTCGCCTGCTCGTCGAAGCGTGCCTTTATTTCGACCAGCGCCACGACCTGCTTTCCGGCCTCGGCGGCCTCGATCAGCGCGTGCACGATGGGCGAATCACCGGAAGTGCGGTACAACGTCTGCTTGATCGCCAGCACGTTGGGGTCGGCGGCCGCCTGCTCGATGAATCGCTGCACACTGGTGGAAAACGAGTCATACGGGTGATGGACCAGCACATCACCTTCGCGCAGCGTCGCGAAAATGCTTTTCGGCGTCTCCCGCTCGGCGAACGCCGGCGGCGTAGCGGGCACGAACGGGGGATCCTTCAGGGCGGGCCGGTCAAGGTCGTAGATCTGCCATAGCGACGACAGGTCAAGCAGCCCAGGCACTTCGATGACATCGCCGGGATGTACGTCGAGCTCGCGCAGTAGCAGCTCCAGCATGCTCTCGGTCATGTCGTCGGAGACCTCAAGGCGCACCGGCGATCCGAACCGTCGACGCGCCAATTCCCGCTCCAGCGCTTGCAGCAAGTCCTCGTCGCGGTCTTCTTCGACCTCGAAATCGGCGTTGCGGGTGATGCGGAACACGTGATGCTCGACGATCTCCAAACCCGGGAACAGCACCGGCAGGAAGGCCGCGATCAGCTCCTCCATCGGCAAGAACCGCACGACCGCCTTTCCGTCCGGGCCCGCACGCCCGGCCAGCTCGACGAAACGATCGACGTTGTTGGGCACCTTGACCCGCGCGAAATGCGTCCCGCCGTCCTCGGGGCGCTTCACCGTGACGGCCAGGTTCAGGCTCAATCCGCTGACGAACGGGAAGGGGTGGGCCGGATCGACGGCCAGCGGCGTCAGAACCGGAAACACCTGCTCGTGAAAATACGCCGAGAGTTGATCGCGTTCGGCCTCGTCGAGATCGGCCCAGGTAACGACGTGGATGCCCTCGTCGGCGAGCGCGGGGCGCACCGAATCGAGGAACACGCGCGCGTGCCTGGTCGCGATCTGCTGGGTCTGCTCGCCGATGCGGCGTAGTTGTTCGCGCGGGGTCAGACCATCGGCCGAGCGCACCGACAGCCCCATCTCGTCGCGGCGCTTGAGCCCGGCGACGCGCACCATATAGAACTCGTCGAGATTGGAGGCGAAAATCGCCAGGAACTTGGCGCGCTCCAACAACGGCAGCGAGGTGTCCGCGGCCAGTGCAAGCACCCGCGCGTTAAAGTCCAGCCAGCTGAGCTCCCGGTTCAGATACCGGTCCTCGGGAAGCTCTGCCTCGAGGACGGCCGTGGTGGCAGCGGGCGGAGCCGCCGGGGCCGAGTCACCCGGATGCCACACGCTCTGGTCAGGGCGCACCTCGGCTTCGATTTCGGTCATTTTTCGATCATCGCGCATTACCCGGTGGTGCTGCCACACTCCAGCGGCCAGCCGTTCACCGTTGGTGTGCTGTTCACTCCCTTGTTATCGGTGCGGGGCCGCATGGTGTCGCGCCCGGCCATCCGGCCGGGCTAGTGGCCGGCCAGGGCCCGCGCAGTGGCGGGGCCTACCCCCAGGCGGCGGGCCACCGCCAGATCGTCGGGCGTGTCGATATCGCATCGCAAACCCGGCCACGCACCGGTGAGCTCCACTGCACCCGAACGACGATGCCGTGCCGAGGAATCCGGTCCGAATTGGGGCTGCAGCCCGGTTCCGAACGCGCACAGAGCCGCGGTGCCGGTGCCGAGCCGGTCGGCGACGAAGCTTCGCGGATGGTTGCGTGCTGCTGCAATCGCCTCGGACAGCTCCTGCGGCTGCAAAGCAGGCAAATCTCCTTGCAGGACAACAAGATTCGTCACCGTTTCAGCCACCAGACGTTCGGCTACGGTGATCGCGTTGTTCAGTGAGTCGGGGTGGCCCTCGGGCGTCGGATCGGCCAGCACCTCCGCTCCCAGCTCGGCCGCCGCGGCGGCGGCGGCGTCGTCGGGCGTGATCACGGTAATCGAGCGCAATGATTCAACCGCTGCGGCCGCGGTCAGGGTGTCGACGAGCATGGCCAGCACCACCGCTTCGCGGGTTCGGGCCGAAAAGATCGGCGCCAGGCGTGTCTTGGCGACAGCCAGCCGCTTGACGGCAACGATCAGGCCAACGTCACCGTGACCGTCGGCCCGGGTGCCGTTCATGCGCTCATCCTGCCAGCGCGGACCGGGGCTCGGCGTGGGCCGGGCTAGGGTAGGGCGCCTGCGGATGCAGCAGACACACGGCATTGGGGGTTGGTATCGGTGGCTGGCAGGGACGGTGCGGTAGCGGTGATGGGCGCCGGTGCGTGGGGCACGGCGCTGGCCAAGGTGCTGGCCGAAGCGGGTAGTGCGGTGACGTTGTGGGCCCGGCGGGCGCAGGTCGCCGACGAGATCAATGCCACCCGCTGCAACGCCGGCTATTTGCCCGGTGTCCAGTTGCCCTCGACGATTCACGCCACCGCCGATGCCGCCGAGGCCCTCGGCGGCGCGTCGACCGTGCTGCTGGGTGTTCCGGCCCAGACCATGCGGGCCAACGTCGAGCAGTGGGCTGGTTTGTTCGCCGAGGGCGCCACCCTGGTCAGCCTCGCCAAGGGTATCGAGTTGAACACGCTGATGCGGATGAGCCAGGTGATCGTCGCGGTGACCGGCGTCGATCCGGACCAGGTTGCGGTGATTTCCGGCCCCAACCTGGCCAGCGAGATCGCCCAGCGTCAGCCCGCCGCCACCGTCGTCGCGTGCAGCGACTCCGGACGCGCGGTCGCATTGCAGCGCGCACTGAACACCGGCTACTTCCGTCCGTACACCAATGCCGATGTGATCGGTGCCGAGATCGGTGGCGCGTGCAAAAACGTCATCGCGTTGGCGTGCGGGATGGCGGCCGGTGTGGGGCTCGGCGAAAACACCGCCGCGGCGATCATCACCCGGGGGCTTGCCGAGATCATGCGGCTCGGGATCGCACTGGGAGCCAAGGCTGCCACGCTCGCCGGCCTGGCCGGGGTGGGCGACCTGGTGGCCACCTGCACCTCCCGGCGGTCGCGCAACCGGTCTTTCGGCGAGTGCCTGGGCGCCGGCGGCACGATGCAGTCGGCCATGCAAGCGCGCGACGGGCATGTGGTGGAAGGGGTGACGTCGTGCGAATCTGTGCTGGCGCTGGCGTCCAGCTACGACGTGGAGATGCCACTGACCGACGCCGTGCACCGCGTCTGCCACAAGGGCCTGTCCGTCGACGAAGCGGTGGCCTTGCTGCTGGGCCGCAGTACCAAGCCGGAGTGAGCCGCTACCGGTTCAGGTCAGGGCCGCCGTACCGGTGCCGGGCCGCCATGGCGGTAGCCTCTTGAGGTTGTGAGTGCTCGCCACCGGCCCGCGTCGAGCGGACACGCCGGATCGCCGACATCCCGGGGCCGGATCCGCGTCGCCGTGGTTTACGGCGGACGCAGTAACGAACACGCGATCTCGTGCGTCTCCGCGGGCAGCATTCTGCGCCACCTGGACCCGCAACGCTTTGACGTCGTCCCGGTAGGCATCACGCGTGACGGCTGCTGGATGCTCGCCGACGCCCGCCCGGAAACCCTGGCCATCACCGATGGCCGGTTGCCTGAAGTCAGTGCGGCGTCTGGAACCGCGCTGGCGCTGGCGCAGGATCCGCGCCAGCGCGGCCAGCTGGTATCGGTCAACAGCGACGGGCAGCGCAGCGCTGGCGAGGTCCTCGCCTCCGTCGACGTGGTGTTCCCGGTATTGCATGGCCCGTACGGCGAGGACGGCACCGTTCAAGGTTTGCTGGAACTGGCCGGCGTTCCCTATGTGGGCGCTGGTGTGCTGGCCTGCGCGACAGCTATGGACAAGGAGTTCACCAAGAAGCTGCTGGCGGCCGACGGGCTCCCCGTCGGCGCGTATGCGGTGCTGCGTTCGTCGCAGCCGACGTTGGGCCCTGAGCAGCGGGAACGCCTGGGGCTGCCGGTTTTCGTCAAGCCTGCGCGCGGCGGCTCGTCGATCGGTGTCAGCCGGGTGACGGACTGGGCCCAGCTGCCCGAGGCCATCGACCAGGCCCGCCAGCACGATCCCAAGGTCCTGGTGGAGGCCGCGGTGGTTGGCCGCGAATTGGAGTGCGGTGTGCTCGAATTCCCGGACGGCACAGTGCGAGCCAGCAGTGTCGGGGAGATCCGATTAACCGGGGTCCGTGGTCGCGAGGAACCCTTCTACGACTTCGCCAGCAAATATCTCGACGAGGTTGCGGAGCTGGACGTGCCGGCCAAAATCGACGATCGGCTCAGCGACGCGATCCGTGACTTGGCGATCCGGGCGTTTCGCGCGATCGACTGCGAAGGGCTGGCCCGAGTCGATTTCTTCCTCACCGAAGACGGGCCGCTGATCAACGAGGTCAACACCATGCCCGGATTCACCACGATCTCGATGTTTCCGCGAATGTGGGCGGCCAGCGGTGTCGATTACCCCACGTTGCTGGCGGTCATGGTCGAGACCGCGCTGGCCCGAGGCGTCGGCCTGCGCTAGCGGCGCGGCGGTGCCGGGGCTATGGGTACCGCGGCGATGGTGCGGTCGATCACCTCCGACAGTTCCTGAATGGGTGTGGCCCCCGACCCCGGCGGCAGCGTGAGCGCTACGTACACCGGGCGATCGACCGTGTACCACGTGCTGCGCCCCGCCTGGCCGCCGGCCTGGGTATCCATCTCCTGGAACCACTGCACCCGGTCGACCACCTGAATCGGCGAGCCCACCACGAAGTCTGGCGGTCGGTTGAGGCCGCACCGCAGCACCACCGGCTCGGCGGTGCTGCGGGCACGCCACGCGGCAGCCCCGGGCGGCGCGGGCTGAGCAGCCGGCGCACGCTGGTAGTCGCCAAGCCACTGCGGCAGCGCCTGCAGCAGCGCCCGGCACGCCGGATCGTCGGCCCGGGGGCGGCGACGGCCGGGATCGCGACCGGTTGCTGCGGCGGGTGGCGGGTGGCCGCGATCGCCAACATGATCCCGATGACGACAACGGTCAGCAGCAGTGCTGCGATCAGCAACGCCCGCGGCGGCCCGTCTGAACCGGCCACCTGCTCACTTCTCGATTGCGCGTCCATCGCGTCGTAGTTTTCGGGACGGTCCTATCGCCTGCTTACACTCCACGTGTCCGCCGCCGAGATCGGCGGACCAAACTTACCGCGAGTCGACCGGTATTCATCGGGGATCAACGGGCCGGGAGGAAGCGACGTGAGCAGCGGCGAGCCTGGGCCCACCCTCAGACAGCTCGGCGAGTTCGCCATGATCGACCGGTTGTTGGCCGGCCGTCGGCCACCGCCCATGACCGCACTCGGACCCGGTGACGACGCGGCCGTGGTGCGGACCGGCGACGGCCGGACAGTGATCTCGACGGACATGCTCGTGCAGAACCGGCATTTTCGGCTGGACTGGTCGACGCCGGACGATGTCGGCCGCAAGGCCGTCGCGCAAAACGCGGCCGATATCGAGGCCATGGGCGCGGCGCCGACCGCATTCGTCGTCGGTTTCGGCGCGCCGCCGGAAACCCTTGCCGCTCATGTGAGCGAGTTCGCCGACGCGATGTGGGACGAGGCGGGACAGATCGGGGCCGGCATCGTCGGCGGCGACCTGGTCAACTGCCCGCAATGGGTCATCGCGGTGACGGTGCTGGGCGATCTGGCCGGTGGCGCACCGGTGCGGCGAGCAGGAGCCCGCCCGGGCTCGGTGATTGCGGTCGCCGGCGAGTTGGGATATTCGGCTGCCGGATATTCCTTGTGGCGCAGCGGAATTAAGGGCTTCAACGAGTTGCGCCGTCGCCATCTGGTGCCGCGCCCGCCTTACGGGCAGGGCCGGACCGCCGCCAGGGCCGGTGCGCAAGCGATGATCGACGTGTCTGATGGACTCGTCGCCGATCTGGGCCACGTCGCCCGCGCGTCCGGGGTAGGCATCGACGTGTCTACCGCGGCTCTGGCCGCCGATCATCAGGCGCTGACCGCGGCCGCCGAGGCGGTGGGCGCCGACCCGTGGTCGTGGGTGCTCGGCGGGGGAGAGGACCATGCGCTGGTTGCGGCGTTCGCCGGAGGTGTCCCGGCGGGCTGGCGGGTCATCGGCCGTGTGCTCGACGGTCCCGCCCGGGTGCTCGTCGACGGGGTGGAGTGGCGCGGATACGCGGGCTGGCAAGCCTTCAACAGTCGTTAAGGTAGCGCGGTGACCGTATATGCGATCGCTCAGCTCCGATTCACCGACCGCGCTGCCTACGACCGCTACCGGGCGAGGTTCATGGGGGTCTTCTCGCGCTATGCCGGAACACTGCTGGCCGCCGACGAGGCTCCGCAAGTCGTCGAAGGCCGATGGGACCATGAGAAGGTGGTGCTGATGTCGTTTCCCGACGAGGCGGCCTTCCGGAGCTGGGCCGAATTGCCGGAATACCAACGTATTTCGCAGGACCGTGACGCGGGCGCGGACGCCGTGGTGCTGCTGGCGAAGGGACTGGCGTGACCGCGCGTCCGCTACATGAATTAGTCGAGGACGGCTGGGCCCGCGCGCTGCAGCCGGTGGCCGAGCAGGTCGCTGCGATGGGGCAGTTCCTGCGGGCCGAGCTCGCCGCCGGGCGCCGCTACCTGCCGTCCGGCCCAAATATATTGCGGGCCTTCACATTTCCATTCGACCAGGTGCGGGTGCTAATCGTCGGGCAGGATCCGTACCCAACTCCCGGTCATGCGGTGGGGCTTAGCTTTTCGGTGGCCCCCGATGTGCGGCCGCTGCCGCGCAGCCTGGAGAACATTTTCGCCGAGTATGTCGACGATCTGGGCCATCCCACACCGTCGTGCGGCGACTTGAGCCCGTGGGCTCAGCGTGGAGTGATGCTGCTGAACAGGGTGCTCACCGTCCGGCCGGGAAACCCGGCGTCACATCGCGGCAAAGGCTGGGAGCTGGTCACCGAGCACGCAATTCGGGCCTTGGCGGATCGTAAGCAGCCGATGGTGGCGATTCTGTGGGGCCGCGACGCCTCGACGCTCAAACCGATCTTGGCCGGCGGCCAATGCGTCGCGATCGAGTCGCCGCATCCCTCGCCGTTGTCGGCGTCTCGAGGTTTCTTCGGTTCACGGCCGTTCAGCCGGGCCAACGAGCTGCTGGAGAAAATGGGCGCCGAACCGATCGATTGGCGGCTGCCCTAGTCCCCCGGCCGACGCCGACGCCCCCGTGACACGCTGGCCGACCGGGCGGGTTTTGCCTCTGTTCGCGCGCCGCTAGCCGCGGGCGACCTTGCCGGCTTTCATGCAGGACGTGCAGACGTTGAGCCGCTGCTTGTTGCCGCCGGGCCGGGCAACGGCGCGCACGGTCTGGATATTGGGGTTCCATCGGCGGCTGGTCCGGCGGTGCGAGTGCGACACCGATTTGCCGAAACCGGGGCGCTTTCCGCAGATGTCGCAGACGGCGGCCATGGCGAAACTCCTCAAATCTCTGGGGGCCAACAACCGAGCTAGGGGTGACCCGACGACCTGGCCAGGATAACCGGCGGCGTGGCGGAGCGCCAAAACGACCAACAGCTGGCGATACCGTGTGACCTGTGCTGTCGGCTCAACTAGCTAGGCTGGCGCCACCAGAGGAGGTGTGCGAGGTGGTGTCCGATGTGGCTAAGTCGGCTCGTCGGCTGGACGCATTCGCACTGCGCGACTGGGCACATACCGCCGTCAGTGACCTGATCACCCACATCGATGAGATCAACCGGCTCAACGTGTTTCCCATCGCCGACGGCGACACCGGTACGAACATGTTGTTCACCATGCGCTCGGCGCTGGCTGAGGCCAACGCGGCCGCGAGCTCCCAGGCCGGGTCGGCAGACGTGGCCCGGGTGGCGGCGGCCCTGTCGGCCGGCGCGCTGCATGGCGCGCGCGGCAACTCAGGAGTGATTCTCTCGCAAATCCTGCGGGGTATCGCCGACGTGACGGCCACGGCCGCCGCCGACGCCGGCGGTGAGCTGCCCGACATCGACTCCGCCACGCTCGGGGCTGCGCTGCGGCACGGCGTGGACCTGGTGGTCGCCTCAATGGGCGGGCACGAGGTCGCCGGCACCATCGTGTCGGTGCTGCAGGCCGCGGCCAGCGCTGTGGAACAGTGCGCGTACGACGGAGAGGGGCTGGCACGAGCGATTACGGCCGCGTGTGATGCCGCCGTCGTGGCCCTGGACAAAACTCCCGAACAGCTGGATGTTCTCGCCGACGCCGGAGTGGTCGACGCCGGCGGGCGCGGCCTGCTGGTGCTGCTCGACGCGTTCAGCGCAACCATCACCGGCCGGGCGCCGGTTCGTACGGTGTATGCGCCGTCACCGCCGCGGCTAGCGGCCGAGACCCCGCGCGTGCACCCCGCGCAGCAATTCGAGGTGATGTATTTGCTGGGCGATTGCGATGCCGCCGGAGCCGATGCGCTGCGGGATCGGCTTGGCGAACTCGGTGACTCGGTGGCGATCGCTGCCTCGGCATCCGATGCGGTCGGCGGCTACTCGGTTCATGTCCACACCGACGACGCCGGCGCCGCCGTCGAGGCCGGGCTGGCGTTCGGGACGCCGCGCCGGATCCAGATCTCGGCGCTGACCGGGGCAGCGACCGGGTTGCCGCCGGGCAGCTGGACGCGTGAGCGGGCGGTCCTGGCTGTTGTCGATGGTGACGGTGCCGCGGAGCTGTTCGCTGGCGAGGGCGCTTGCGTGCTGCGGCCTGACCCCGAGGCGGCCGAACCCGCTACCGCGGTCAGCGCCCAGCAGCTGTTGCGGGCAGTGGTGGACACCGGCGCCGCACAGGTCATGGTGTTGCCCAACGGTTACGTGGCCGCCGAAGAACTCGTGGCCGGCTGCACCGCCGCCATCGGCTGGGGGATCGACGTGGTGCCGCTGCCGACCGGGTCGATGGTGCAGGGGCTGGCCGCGCTCGCGGTGCACGACCCTGAGCGGCAGGCAGTCGACGACGGCTACACCATGGCCCGCGCGGCCGGCGCCGCCCGGCACGGGTCGGTGCGCGTTGCCACCGAGCAAGCACTGACCTTCGCCGGCCCCTGCCGGCCGGGCGACGGCCTAGGTATCGCCGGTGACGAGGTATTGATCGTCGCCAACGATATCGGCTCGGCGGCAACCGGCCTGGTCGATCTGTTGCTCGCTGCCGGTGGCGAGCTGGTCACCGTGTTGGTCGGCGCGGGTTTGGATGCCGATGCCGCCGTCGTCGAATCAACGATGAAAGCCCATGTGCACGACCATCATCCGGGTACCGAGGTGGTGAGCTATCGCACCGGGCATCGCGGCGATGCGCTACTGATCGGGGTCGAGTAGCCGTGGTGGCGCTGACCGACCGGCTGGATTACGTCTTGGGGGCGAAATCGGCCGACCCGCTCGACGAGGCATTCGGCATCCGCACGGTCCAGGACTTGCTTCGCCACTATCCGCGCACCTACGTCGAGGGCGCGGCGGTGCGCGGTGTCGGCGACGAGCGACCACCGGCCGGCGAGCACATCACGCTCGTCGACACCATCACGGGCGCGATGTCACGGCCGATGAAGAAACGCCCGAAAGAGAAGTACCTGGTGATCACGATCGGATCTGGCCGCAACCGGGTGACCGCCACGTTTTTCAACGTCAAGCAGTGGTTCGTAGACCAGCTGGCCAAAGGAACCCGGATCATGCTGTCCGGGGAGGTGAGCTATTTCCGGGGCACTATGCAGCTTACGCATCCCGATTTCCTCGTCCTCGACTCTCCGGACGGCAAGGACCACGGCAGCAGGTCCCTGCGCATGATTGCCGACGCCTCGAAGAAAATCAGCGGCAAGGTGCTGCAATCGGCGTTCGAACGGGCCTTCTACCCGATCTATCCGGCCAGCACGAAAGTGCAAAGCTGGGACATCTACGCATGCGTGCGGCAAGTGCTCGCCGTGCTGGACCCGATACCCGACCCGCTGCCGAAATCGGTTGTCACCGAATACGGTTTGATCTCCGAAGATCAAGCGCTGCGCGCAATTCACCTCTCGGAAAGCGAAACCGAACGCCGACGGGCCCGCGAGCGGCTAACTTTCGACGAAGCGGTTGGCCTGCAATGGGCACTGGTGACTCGCAGGCACGGTGAACTCTCCGAATCCGGTCCTCCGGCATCGCCCCGATCCGACGGTTTGGCACAAGAACTGTTGCAGCAGTTGCCGTTCGAACTCACCGACGGTCAGCGTGAGGTGCTCGAGGTGTTGCGTCGCGAACTCGCAGCGACCCGCCCGATGAACCGGTTGTTGCAGGGTGAGGTGGGTTCGGGGAAAACGATCGTGGCGGTTCTGGCCATGCTGCAGATGGTCGACGCCGGATACCAGTGCGCCCTGCTGGCACCGACAGAAGTCCTTGCAGCACAACATGTTCGATCAATCCGCGATGTGTTGGGACCACTGGCAATGGGCGGGCAGTTAGGCGGTGCCGACAACGCCACCCGGGTGGCGTTGCTCACCGGCTCGATGTCTCCTGCGCAGAAGAAACAGGTGCGCGCTGAGATTACCAGCGGACAGGTGGGTATCGTCGTCGGCACGCACGCGCTGCTGCAAGACGCCGTAGAGTTCCACCGGCTGGGCATGGTGGTCGTCGACGAACAGCATCGCTTCGGAGTAGAGCAGCGAGATCAGTTGCGGGCCAAGGCTCCTGACGGCATCACGCCACACCTGCTGGTGATGACTGCGACACCAATACCCCGGACAGTTGCGCTTACCGTCTATGGCGACTTGGAAACCGCGACATTGCGTGAGCTTCCGCGCGGCCGCCAGCCGATCGCTACGACCGCGATTTTCGTCAATGACAAGCCGGCATGGCTGGACCGTGCCTGGCAGCGCATCATCGAGGAGGTCTCCGCCGGACGCCAGGCCTATGTGGTAGTGCCACGGATCGACGAAACTGATGACGCTGGGCAGACCGAAGAGGGCGGCCGGTCTTCGGCCACCGCGGTCGACCTGTTCGCGCGGCTACGTCGCCGTGAATTGGCCGGCCTGCGGCTCGGTCTCATGCATGGTCGGCTGCCGGCGGAAGACAAAGATGCCGTCATGGCGGCGTTTCGGGCCGGCGAGATCGACGTGCTGGTGTGCACCACCGTCATTGAGGTTGGCGTCGACGTTCCCAATGCCACCGTGATGCTGATCATGGACGCCGACCGGTTCGGCATCAGCCAATTGCATCAGCTGCGCGGTCGCATCGGCCGAGGCGCACACCCGAGCGTGTGCCTGCTGGTGAGCTGGGTCTCCCCGGATTCGCGGGCCGGCAAGCGGCTGCGCGCGGTCGCTCAAACCTTAGACGGATTCGTCTTGGCCGACCTCGACCTCAAGGAGCGCCGCGAGGGAGATGTGTTGGGCCGCACCCAGTCTGGTCGTGCGATCACGCTGCGACTGCTGTCGTTGGCCGACCATCGAGACATCATCGAAACCGCACGGAATGTGTCCGAGCACATCTACGACGAGGATCCTGGCCATCCCGGACTGACACTGCTGGCAGCACCGTTCACCACCAACGAGCGCGTCGAGTACCTG
This sequence comes from Mycobacterium heckeshornense, assembly GCF_016592155.1. Taxonomy (NCBI): domain Bacteria; kingdom Bacillati; phylum Actinomycetota; class Actinomycetes; order Mycobacteriales; family Mycobacteriaceae; genus Mycobacterium; species Mycobacterium heckeshornense. The sequence goes on along the minus strand of NZ_AP024237.1, from coordinate 3,514,091 downwards.
GACAAAGCATGAACGCTGAGCGCTATGCAGAGCGCAGTGATGAGGAGGAGCGGCGCTTGTGAATAAAAAAGCGTTGCTATGGCTTTCGGCGGTCGCTGCGCTCGCCGTCGTGGTCGCCTACCAGGTGGCATCCTCGGCGGGAGATCGCGCGAAGGAGTTTGCCGCGCGCGCCGACATTCCGACCGTGCAACCCGGCAGCGACGTGTTGGCAGGAGTTACCGTGGTGCCGGCCAGAATCCATCGCTACGACTATCGCCGGGCTGCGTTCGGAGATGCCTGGGATGACGACAACGATGCACCCGGCGGGCACAACGGCTGTGACACCCGCGACGACATACTCAACCGCGACCTGGTCGACAAGACCTATGTGTCAATCAAACGCTGTCCCGAGGCGGTGGCTACAGGGACGCTGCACGACCCGTATACCAACGCGACCATCAACTTTCAGCGCGGCGCGCGGGTGGGCCAGTCCGTGCAAATCGACCACATCGTCCCGCTGGCGCTGGCGTGGGATATGGGCGCCTACGCCTGGCCGTATCCGCAACGGCTACGCTTCGCCAACGATCCGGCCAACCTGTTGGCCGTGTCGGGGCAGGCGAACGAAGACAAGGCTGATTCACAACCGGCCCTGTGGATGCCGCCCAACACCGCGTTCTGGTGCCAGTACGCCGTACAGTACATCGCCGTACTGCGTGGTTATGCGTTGCCCGTCGACCAGCCCTCCGCCGACGTATTGCGGCGCGCCGCCGCCACCTGCCCGACGGGCTAACGGCGCGAGCAGACACGAACTCCCGCGAAAGTGGCGGAAAATGGGCGACTTTGCGTCTGCTCGCGGTTTTAGGTACCCGTGTAGGTCAGCGGATCCTCGCGCACCCGGGTGCCGTCGTTGAGCCCGTTGAGTGCGTCCATGTGCTCGGCGGCCAGCTCGAAGTCGAAGATGTCGAAGTTGCTGGCGATGCGGTCGGGTTTGCCGGAGCGGAAGACGACCGAATTGCCCAGTTGCACGTTCCAGCGCAGCAACACCTGTGCGGGTGTCCGGCCGTATTCGGCGGCGACGGAGTTCACCGTGGGGTTGTCCAGCAGCCGGCCCAGGGCCAGCGGACTGTAGGCCTGGGTGACCACATTGTGCTGAGCGTTGATCGTGCGCAGTTCGGTCTGGTTGAGCAGCGGGTGAAGCTCGATCTGGTTGACCGCCGGCGTGAAGAAGGTCAGGTCGATGACCGTCGACACATGTTCCTCGGTGAAGTTTGAAACGCCGATCGAGCGGGCGTAGCCATCACCGCGGGACTGGATCATGCCGCCAAAGCTGTCCACATACTTGCCGAGCTGTGGGGCCGGCCAATGGATCAGGAAAAGGTCGACATAGTCCAGGCCGAGCCGCTCCAGGCTTTCTTTGCAGGCTTCCTGCGACCTGGTGAATCCTTGGTCGGGGGTCGCCAGCTTGGTGGTGACGAAAAGTTCGGCGCGGGGGATGCCAGACGCCGCAATGGCACGTCCGACGGCGGCTTCGTTGCCGTATGCCGCCGCGGTATCGATCAGCCTGCAGCCGATTTCCAGCGCCGCTGAGACCGCGCGTTCCGTCTCGGCGTCGGCCAATTCCGCGACACCGAGGCCGAGCACCGGCATCGTGTTCTCGTCATTGAGCGTCAGCGAAGGGATCAAAGAACGCTCAGCGGCATTGCCAGACAACTTCATTCACCTGCCTGTGAAATTGAAGGTTCGTGGATCTGGACCAAGCCGGGTGCCGTCATCGAGCGAGGAGATCGACGCCATCTCGTCCGCGCTGAGTTCGAAATCGAACACGTCGAAATTACTCGCAATCCGTGCAGGGTTCACCGACTTGGGGATCACGATATTACCGAGCTGAATGTGCCACCTAATCAGCACTTGCGCCGGAGTGCGGCCGCAGCCCTCGGCGACCGCCGTGACCGTCGGGTGAGTCAGCAACGAGCCCTGGCCGAGCGGCGCCCACGCCTCGGTGGCGATCCCGAGCTGGGCATGCACTTCCCGCAACGCGGTTTGTGGAAAGCGCGGATGCAGCTCGACCTGATTGACGGCGGGGACGATGCCGGTGGCGTCGATGAGGACCTTTAAATGCTCCGGTTCGAAATTGCTGACCCCGATCGACCGGACCCGGCCCTCGTCGCGAAGGTGCGCGAAGGCCTTGAAGGTGTCGACGAACTTGCCCGCTGCGGGCAATGGCCAGTGGATCAAATACAGGTCGAGATAGTCCGCTCCGAGCCGTTCCAAGCTCGCGTCGAACGCCGCCAGCGTGCTGTCATAGCCCTGGTCGGCGTTCCACAGCTTGGTGACCAAGTAGATTTCGTCTCGGGGTATGCCCGATTCGGCAACTGCCCGTCCGGTCTCACGTTCGTTGTTGTACATTGCCGCGGTGTCGATGTGCCGGTAGCCGGTTTGCAACGCGGCGCGGACCGCCTGTTCGGTCTGTCCGGGTGGAATCTTGAATACGCCGAACCCCACTGAGGGGATCGAATGACCGTCGTTCAGGGTGACTAGGGGAGCAGCCATGACCAAAAGTCTGCCAGGCGCGCCGGACCTGCACCGGTGGTCCACGCGCCTGCAGGGCACCGCTACCCGCGTCGGGCTGAAGGTCATTCCGTGGATTCCAGCCGGTGCCAAGCGGCTGCTCACCGGCGGGCGGTCAGTGATCATCGACGGCAACACGCTCGATCCCACGTTGCAGTTGTTGTTGGCGGCGCAGCGGGCTGTGGGCATCAACGGCTTGGTGGTCGACGACGACGTGGTCGCCTCGCGGATCCTGATGCGGGAGGGGTGTTTGGCGTTGCCCGGGCCGCAGATCCACGTTGCGGTGAACGACGTGTCGATACCCGGGCCCGCCGGTGACATCGCTGCTCGGCATTACCGCCCGGCGGTCGCCGGGCCGACGCCGTTGCTGGTCTTCTACCACGGCGGTGGCTGGACCATCGGTGACCTGGACACTCATGACGCGTTGTGCCGGTTGACCTGCCGCGACGCCGACATCCACGTGCTGTCGGTCGATTATCGCCTAGCGCCCGAACACCCGGCTCCCGCCGCTCTTGACGACGCCTATGCGGCATTTCGCTGGGCCCATGAACACGCCGCCGGGCTCGGCGCAATCCCGGGCAAGGTGGCGGTCGGCGGTGACAGCGCGGGCGGCAACCTGGCGGCCGTCGTGTCGCAACTGGCGCGGGCTGATGGCGGCCCCAGGCCCGCGCTGCAGTGGCTCATCTACCCCAGAACCGACTTCACCGCCCGCACCCGTTCGCTGTCGTTGTTCGCCGACGGCTTTTTGCTCACCAAGCGCGACGTCGACTGGTTCGAGACCCAATACTTGGCCGATTCCGATCTCGAGCCGACCGATCCGCGGATATCGCCGTTGCTGGCCGATGACCTGTCCGGCCTGCCGCCCGCATTGATCGCAACCGCCGGGTTCGATCCCCTGCGCGACGAGGGCGAGCAATACGCCGCGGCACTGCGAGCCGCCGGCACCGCCGTCGACCTGCGCTCGATGAGGTCGCTGACCCACGGTTTCGCCACATTGTTCCCGCTCGGCGGCGGCAGTGCCGTCGGCACCGCCGAGATCGTCTCGGCGCTGCGTGCCCATCTCAGCCGGGTGTGAGACTTTCCGCCGGTACTCTGGAGGCGCCATGCCGCCAACCGGAGGATCCGCAAACCTGTGGCCAGCAAACCTAACCGTCCCGCGCGCTACGACTTGAAGGCAGCCGATCGCAGGCGCAACCTGCTGATCCAGATCGGGCTGACGGGGATCGTGGTGATCTTCGCGGTCGGTCTCGTGCTCTATATCGTGATGACCCACGGCCACAAGCCCGCTGCCGGTCAGCCGGTGCGAGTCACATCGAGCAAGCTCGTCACCAAGGACGGCACCCGAGACCCCAAGGCCGTCGTCGCGTTCTACGAGGATTTCCTGTGTCCGGCTTGCGGCAATTTCGAGCGGACGTTCGGGCCGACGGTGGCCAAGCTCATCGACAGCGGCGCCATCGCCGCCGACTATTACATGGTCGGCATCCTCGATAGCGCGCGCACCGACAACTATTCGTCGCGGGCCGGCGCGGCGGCCTACTGCGTCGCCGACGAATCCATCGAGGCGTTCCGGCGTTTCCACACCGCGTTGTTCACCAAGAATCTGCAGCCATCCGAAACCGGCTCGACGTTTCCCGACAACGCCCGGTTGATCGAGATTGCCCGTGAGGCCGGGGTGGTTGGCAAGGTCCCCGATTGCATCAACAGCGGCAAGTACGTGCCGAGGGTCGAGGGCATGGCCTCGGCCACAGGTATTCACGCCACCCCGACGATCCGGATCAACGGCCAAGACTACGAACCGTCGACGCCGCAGGCGCTGGTCGCCAAGATCAAAGAGATCGTCGGCGACGTAGCGGGCCTTGACTCGGCGGCGACACCAGCCGCGTCGTGACAGTCACGGTGTCGGCGCAACCGGCCCAGCCGCCCGGCGGTCAGGCAGCCGCGCCGTCGGTGGCGTTGCCCAGCGCGTGGTGGGTGCTCATCGCCGGGGTCATCGGATTGGTCGCCTCGGTGACGCTGACGGTGGAAAAGATCAAGATCTTGACCAACCCGTCGTATGTGCCGTCGTGCAACCTCAACCCGGTGGTGTCGTGCGGGTCGGTGATGGCGACGCCGCAGGCGTCGGTGCTGGGTTTTCCCAATCCGCTGATCGGTGTCGCCGCATTCACCGTGGTCGTCGTGACCGGCGTGCTGGCCGTGACCAAAGTGCCTTTGCCGCAGTGGTATTGGAGTGCACTGGCTGCCGCGACATTGGCCGGTGCCGGGTTCGTGCACTGGCTGATATTCCAAAGCCTGTATCGCATCGGCGCATTGTGCCCCTACTGCATGGTGGTGTGGGCGGTCACCATCCCCCTGCTGGTGGTGGTCGCGTCGATCGCGTTTTGCCCGGCAGAGGGAAACAGGGCCGGCGCGGCGTCGACGCTCTACCGTTGGCGATGGTCGATCACCACACTGTGGTTCACTGCGGTCATCCTGCTGATCGTGGTGCGGTTTTGGGACTACTGGTCGACACTCTTCCAGCCCGGCTAGGGCGCTGACGTGCGGTGGTGGTGAGCTGACGCGGATCATTGCCGGAGCGGCACGCGGCCGACGCCTCGCGATCCCGCCGCGGGGAACACGACCGACCACCGACCGGGTGCGCGAATCGTTGTTCAACATCTTGACCGCGCGGCGGGACCTGGCCGGCCTGTCAGTGCTCGATCTGTACGCCGGTTCCGGCGCGCTCGGGCTGGAGGCACTATCACGTGGAGCGGCCTCGGCACTGTTCGTCGAGTCGGATCATCGGACCGCGGCCGTGCTGGCCCGCAACATCGAGGCCGTCGGTCTGGCCGGCGCGACACTGCGCCGCTGCACGGTGGCGGCAGCTGTGAGTGTCGAGGCCGAGCAACCGGTGGACCTGGTGCTGGCGGATCCGCCCTACGACGTCGGGACCGCCGAAATCGAGGCGGTGTTGGGCGCCTTGACCGCCCACGGATGGGCGGGTACCGGAACCGTGGCGGCGGTGGAGCGCGCCGCTTCCAGTACGTCGTTGAGCTGGCCGGTCGGTTGGGTGCCGTGGCAGCACCGCGTTTACGGCGACACCCGGCTGGAATTCGCCGAACTGAGCGGCCCGGCGGGGTGAGCGGTTCCTGCTACCGTCATCGGTCATGACTACCGGCGACGATGCCGAGCGCGGCGATGATAAGGAGTGGCGCAGATGACCGGCGCGGTATGCCCGGGATCTTTCGATCCAGTGACCCTGGGCCACATCGACATTTTCGAACGCGCCTCTGCTCAGTTTGACGAGGTGGTCGTGGCCATCCTGGTCAACCCCGCCAAACAGAGCATGTTCGAGCTTGACGAGCGGATCGCGATGATCATCGAGTCGACGACGCATCTGCCCAATCTGCGGGTCGAAGCCGGGGAAGGCCTGGTGGTCGACTTCGTCAGGTCTCGCGGTATGACCGCTATCGTCAAGGGTCTGCGCACCGGCACCGACTTCGAATACGAGTTGCAGATGGCGCAGATGAACAAACATATCGCCGGCGTCGACACGTTCTTCGTGGCTACCACTCCGCGGTATTCGTTCGTGTCGTCTTCGCTGGCCAAAGAAGTCGCAATGCTTGGCGGTGACGTGTCGGACCTGCTTCCCGAACCGGTTAACCGACGTCTCCGCGAGAAGCTTTCCCGCGGAGGGTGATTGAGGCGTCAGCTACTGTTCGACGGTGCGTCTGCGTACGTCGCCGCCGGCTGCCGGCCAGGTTTCGAGCGGCCAGCAATAATCAGCAGTGCCCGTGGTGGTGATGGTTGTGCTCTGCGTCCGGCGAACCGCCCATCATGCGTAGCATCGGCACGCCGCCGGTCGCCACGAATCTCGCGACCAGAACCGCCGCGACGGCCAGAAACACGATGTTGAGCCAGGTCGTGTAGTTCCACGAGATTCCGGCGTGCATCACGGTAGCGTTGCGGTGACTCGGAACGAGATGTGCTGCGCCGAACAGTAATTCGACGAGGTAGCCAGCTCCGATCGTTGCGCCGTAGAAGGTGCCCAGCAGTGTCAGCATCATCGCGGTGCCGTAGTACTTACGGTAGATGTTGAGAATCGGCAGAATCAACAGGTCGGCGAAGATGAAGGCGACCACACCGCCAAAACTTATGCCCCCGTTCCAAAGCACCGCAGCCAGTGGCACATTGCCGATCGAGCAGACGAACGATGCGATCGCTACCAATGGCGCCACGATCGGGCCCCAGAGTGCCGAGAGTGTGTGATGCTCGGTGAAAAAGAATGCTTGCCAGAATGATTCAGGCATCCATGCGGCAATGGCGCCAGCGATCAACAAGCCGATCACAAGGTCGCGCAGGATTGCCGCCCACTCCATGACAAATACATGTGAAACCGAGGTGAAGCCTTGCGGCGAAAACAGCCGCTGCCAAAACGATCCGTCGCGTTGAACGGACATGTCCATCGCGGCGTGGCCTTCCATCGAACCGGCGATTCCGCGCTCGGCTTGCCGACGGGCGGCGTCGAGCATGGGCGGGCGTACAAATAGCCGGAACAACACGGCCAAGATCACGATCATCAGTGGGCCGCCGACGAATTCGGCCGCGGCGAACTGCCAGCCCATTAGCAGGGCCATGATGATGCCCAGCTCGGCCACCAAGTTGGTCGAGCCGATCTGGAATGCCATGGCGGCGGTGAAGTCCGCGCCTTTACGAAAGAGCGACCGGGCCAACGCCACCGCGGCATAGGAACACGACGACGATGCGGCGCCCAACCCGGTCGCCACCACCAGGGTGCGGGGCCGGTTGTCGCCCAGCAGGGTGGCGATCGTCGAACGGCGCACGACCGCCTGCACGAGCGCTGACAGCACGAACCCCAGCACCAGGGCCCAGAGGATCTCCCACGTCATGGAGCCCGCCAGCGCCAATGCCCGCTCGACCGCATCCAGCACGGTGCCCAACAGATCCTCCTCGTTCGCGGTTCGGTGGCCGGCGGTCGATGCGGCCCACACCATGCTAACCGTGCCCGTTTTATACCCAGCAGGGGTATATTGCGCCGTCGGCCGGCGGTGGCCGCCGACCACACCGGCTGCCCGCGCCGGCGCGGGCGTGCCGGGGTGAGCGGCCAAGCCCGGGACGCCAATGTTCGACACACCGGGCCCAGCAGCAGAGTCACAAGGACAACACCAGGCACACTGGTAACAACAACGATGCCGGGAGGGTGTGCCGTGTACCGAGTTTTTGAAGCGCTGGACGAACTCAGCGCGATTGTCGAAGAAGCCCGTGGCGTGCCGATGACGGCCGGTTGTGTGGTGCCTCGCGGCGACGTGTTGGAGCTGATCGACGACATCAAGGACGCGATCCCCGGCGAACTCGACGACGCCCAAGATGTGCTCGATGCTCGGGATTCAATGCTGAACGAGGCCAAGGCGCACGCCGACTCCATGGTGTCCTCGGCAACCACCGAGTCGGAGTCGATGCTCAATCACGCCCGCGCCGAAGCGGACCGGATATTGTCCGAGGCGAAGGCCCAGGCCGACCGGATGGTCAGCGAGGCCCGCCAGCACAGCGAGCGGATGGTCAGCGATGCGCGCGAGGAGGCGGTGCGCATCGCGGCCGCGGCCAAACGCGAGTATGACGCCAGTACCGGCCGGGCGAAGGCGGAATGCGACCGGCTGGTCGAGAACGGCAACATCTCCTATGAAAAGGCCGTGCAAGAAGGCATCAAGGAACAGCAGCGGCTGGTGTCGCAGACCGAGGTGGTGCAGGCGGCGCGCGCCGAGGCCACCCGTTTGATCGACGCGGCGCACGCCGAGGCGGACCGGCTGCGCGGCGAGTGCGACATTTACGTCGACAGCAAGCTCGCCGAGTTCGAGGAATACCTCAACGGCACCTTGCGGTCGGTCAGTCGCGGCCGTCACCAATTGCGGACGGCTGCCGGCACCCACGACTACGCCACCCGCTAGCCCGTGGCGGCAGCAGCGGGCCGCCGGGACCGTAGGATTGGGATATGGCTAGGCAGCGTAGCCCAATCGCAAAACGGCCGCCGATTTCACCGCTGATCGTCAATATCTCGCGGCTGGGCCGACGCCCCGGAGAGGTGTTTGCGCTGCAGGACACGGTGAGCAGTCCGGCGCGAATCGGATTGGAGCTGATCGCGATCCAACGCGGTGCGCCGCTGGAACTGGACCTGCGGGTGGAGTCGGTGTCGGAAGGCGTCTTGGTCACCGGCACGGTGGCGGCACCCACCACCGGTGAGTGCGCGCGTTGTCTGACGGCGGTCAGCGGGCGAGTGGAGGTCGAGTTGACCGAGTTGTTCGCGTATCCGGATACCCTCACCGACGAGACCACCGACGATGACGAGGTCGGTCGGGTTATCAACGACACGGTCGACCTGGAGCAGTCGATCATCGACGCGGTCGGCCTGGAACTGCCGTTCTCTCCGGTGTGCCGGGCCGATTGCCCGGGCTTGTGCGCGGAGTGCGGTATCCCGCTGGCTTCCGCCGAGCCCGGCCATCACCACGATCGGATCGATCCGCGCTGGGCCAAGCTGGCCGGAATGCTGGATGCACCTGAGGCCGACCGGTGACCCGGTCATACCAGCCGCTGCTCGATGCCCTGGGGGTCGACCTGCCGGACGAGTTGCTATCGCTGGCCCTGACGCACCGCAGCTACGCCTACGAGCATGGCGGCCTGCCTACCAACGAACGCCTGGAGTTCCTCGGTGACGCGGTCCTGGGCCTGACGGTCACCGATGAACTGTTTCACCGCCACCCGGACCGCTCGGAGGGCGATCTTGCCAAGCTGCGCGCGAGCGTCGTCAACACCCAGGCGTTGGCCGATGTCGCACGCAAGTTGACGGATCAGGGTCTCGGCGCCTACATGCTGCTGGGCCGTGGTGAGGCCAACACCGGTGGAGCCGACAAATCCAGCATCCTGGCCGACGGCATGGAATCGCTGTTGGGTGCGATCTATTTGCACCACGGCATCGACACCGCCCGGGAGGTAATCCTGCGGTTGTTCGGGGCGCTGCTGGACGCGGCGCCGACGCTGGGTGCGGGGCTGGATTGGAAAACCAGCCTGCAGGAACTGACCGCGGCGCGCGGCCTGGGCGCGCCGTCATATGTAGTGACCTCCACCGGGCCGGACCACGACAAGGAGTTCACCGCCGTCGTCGTCGTGATGGACACCGAATACGGCTCCGGAACGGGCCGGTCCAAGAAGGAAGCCGAGCAAAAAGCGGCGGCTGCGGCGTGGAACGCGCTGGAGAGCGCCTGAGCTGAATGCCTGAACTACCGGAAGTCGAGGTGGTGCGGCGCGGCCTGCAAACCCATGTGGTGGGAAAGACCGTCACGGCGATCCGAGTTCACCACCCCCGCGCGGTGCGCCGGCACGAAGCCGGGCCCGCGGACCTGACCGCGCGGCTGATCGGCGCGCGCATCACCGGCACCGATCGTCGCGGTAAATACCTGTGGCTGAGATTGGATGAGGCCGACACCGCGCTGGTGGTGCATCTGGGCATGAGCGGGCGGATGCTGCTAGGTGCCGTCCCGAATACCGCGCACCTGCGCATCGCGGCGATGCTCGACGACGGCACCGCGCTGAGCTTCGTCGATCAGCGCACTTTCGGCGGCTGGCTGCTGGCCGAGTTGGTAACGGTCGACGGCAGCGCGGTACCGGTGCCCGTGGCCCACCTGGCTCGCGATCCGCTGGACTCGAAATTCGATGCCGACGCGGTGGTTAATGTGATGCGGCGCAAGCATTCCGAGCTCAAACGTCAGCTTCTCGACCAGACCGTGGTGTCAGGCATCGGCAACATCTACGCCGACGAGGCACTGTGGCGCGCCAAGGTGCACGGCTCGCGCGTGGCCGCCACGCTGCCGCGCCGGCAGCTGGCGGCGGTGCTGCAGGCCGCCGCGGAGGTGATGTGCGACGCGCTGGCCCACGGCGGGACCTCGTTCGATTCGTTGTACGTCAACGTCAACGGTGAATCGGGGTACTTCGACCGCTCGCTCGACGCGTACGGTCGCGAGGACCAGCCATGCCGACGCTGTGGCTCGCTGATTCGGCGCGAGAAGTTCATGAACCGCTCGTCGTTTTATTGCCCGAGGTGCCAGCCGCGGCCGCGGCTTCGCCGCTGACCCTTCCCACGCGCTCGGGCGCGTCGTGCGCCGCCGCGCTGTACCGGGCGTCCAGCGGCGCCCGCTCGCGCAGGCCATACGGCGCGGTAAGAAAGAACCCATGACGCAACTGTGGGTCGAACGCACCGGGGTGCGCCGCTATACCGGGCACAGCTCGCGCGGCGCGCGGGTACTCGTCGGTTCCGAGGACGTCGACGGTGTCTTCACTCCTGGCGAGCTGCTCAAGATTGCGCTCGCCGCCTGCAGCGGGATGGCCAGCGACCAGCCGCTGGCTCGGCGCCTCGGCGACGACTACAAGACGACCATCCGGGTGTCTGGGGCGGCCGATCGCCGGCACGAGCGCTATCCGCTGCTGGAGGAGACGCTCGAGGTCGACCTGTCCGGGTTGACCGCTGCTGAAGCAGGGCGCCTGCTGGTCGTCGTCAACCGGGCCGTCGATCAGTCCTGCACCGTCGGCCGCACCCTGAAATCCGGTACCACGGTGAAATTCGGGATCGCCGATGTCGGAGCCTGAGGTTCGCCTCACCGCGCTGATCCGCGGGCGGGTGCAGGGAGTCGGCTTCCGCTGGTGGACCCGCTCCCGGGCGCTGGAGCTGGGGCTGACCGGCTATGTCGCCAACCGCCTCGACGGACGGGTGCTGGTCGTCGCTCAGGGATCCCGCGACACCTGCCAACAGCTGCTTGACCTGCTACGAAGCGGCGACACACCCGGTCGGGTGGACGCCGTCGACGTCGAGTGGTCAGAACAGGTCGAGGACATCCCCGGATTCAGCGCGCGCTAACCGGTGTCGGCCCGATCGAGCGGTAGTCTGGCACGTCGTGTACCTCAAGAGTCTGACGCTGAAGGGCTTCAAGTCCTTCGCCTCACCGACGACTCTGCGGTTCGAGCCGGGCATCACCGCGGTGGTGGGTCCTAACGGCTCGGGTAAATCCAACGTGGTCGACGCGCTGGCCTGGGTGATGGGCGAGCAGGGAGCCAAAACCTTGCGCGGCGGCAAGATGGAAGACGTCATCTTCGCGGGGACTTCCTCGCGTCCACCCCTGGGCCGCGCCGAGGTCACCGTCACCATCGACAACTCCGACAACGCATTGCCGATCGAATATTCCGAAGTGTCGATCACTCGTCGGATGTTCCGCGATGGTGCCAGCGAGTACGAAATCAACGGCAGCAGTTGCCGTTTGCTGGACGTGCAGGAGCTGCTCTCCGACTCGGGCATCGGCCGCGAGATGCATGTCATTGTCGGGCAGGGCAAGCTGGAGGAAATCCTGCAATCCCGCCCCGAAGACCGCCGCGCGTTCATTGAGGAAGCCGCCGGGGTGCTCAAGCACCGCAAGCGCAAGGAAAAAGCTCTCCGCAAACTCGACGCGATGTCAGCAAACCTGGTCCGGCTCACCGACCTGACCACCGAATTGCGCCGTCAGCTCAAACCGCTGGGCCGGCAGGCCGAAGTCGCCCGCCGCGCGCAGAGCATCCAGGCCGACCTGCGTGATGCCCGGCTGCGGCTGGCCGCCGACGACATCGTCACCCGTCGGGCCGAGCTGCAAGACACCAGCCACGCCGAGGCGGCACTGCGCCGCGAGCATGACGAAGCCTCCGCCCGGCTCGCCGCGGCTTCCGAAGAGCTGGCAGCGGAAGAGGACGCGTTGGCCCGCCTTTCCGAACGCGCCGAATCGGCCCAGCAGATCTGGTTTCGGCTGTCCGCCCTGGCCGAACGGGTGGGCGCCACGGTGCGCATCGCCGACGAGCGCGCCCAGCGCCTCGATGTCGAGCCGCCGACCACCGGCGGGGCCGACCCCGACGCGCTGGAGGCGGAGGCCGAGCAGGTGGCGGTGCACGAGCGGCAGCTGTTGGCGGAGTTGGCGGCGGCACGGGGCCGGCTGGAGGCGGCGCGGGCCGAACTTGCCGAGCGGGAACGCAGCCTCGCCGATGCCGAAAAGGCACACCTGGCAGCGGTCCGTGCGGAGGCCGACCGGCGTGAGGGGCTGGCGCGGCTGGCCGGTCAGGTCGAGACCATGCGCGCGCGGGTGGAATCGATCGATGACAGCATCGCGACTTTGTCCCAACGCATCGACGAGGCAGCCGCGCGTGCCCAGCAGGCGCAGGCCGAATTCGAAACCGTGCAGGCCCGGGTCGGGGAATTGGATCAGGGTGAGGTCGGCCTCGACGAGCATCACGAGCGGATGGTCGCCGCGCTGCGGCTGGCCGACGAGCGGGTCGCCGAGTTGCAGGCCGCCGAGCGCGGCGCCGAACGGCAGGTCGCGTCGCTGCGTGCCCGCATCGACGCACTGTCGGTCAGTCTCGAACGCAAGGACGGCACCGCGTGGCTCAGTCGAAACCACAGCAGCGCAGGGCTTTTCGGGTCGATCGCGAAGCTGATCAAGGTGCGCCCGGGCTACGAGACGGCGCTGGCCGCGGTGCTCGGGGCGGCCGCTGACGCGCTGGCCGCCGACAGTCTGGGTGCGGCCCGGGCAGCGGTGACCGCGCTCAAGGAAGCCGACGCCGGGCGGGCGGCCATCGTGCTGGGCGATTGGCCGGCCACCGATGATCCGGCGCGCGCGACCCACCGCCTGCCCGACGGCGCACGCTGGGCGCTCGACCTCGTCGAGGCGCCGCCGCGGCTGCGCGGCGCCATGATCGCGATGCTCTCCGGCGTCGCCGTGGTCGCCGACTTGTCCCATGCGCTTGACCTGGTCGCGGCGCACCCGCAGCTGCGCGCGGCGACTCTTGACGGTGATCTGGTCGGCGCCGGGTGGGTCAGCGGCGGTTCGGATCGCAAGCCGTCGACGCTGGAGCTCACCTCCGAAATCGAGAAGGCCCGCGCCGAGCTGGCCACCGCGGAGGCCCAGGCCAATGAGCTCAGCGCCGCGCTGGCCGGCGCGCTGACCGAGCAAGCCGCCCGCCAGGACGCCGCCGAGCAGGCGCTGGCTGCGCTTAACGAGTCGGATGCCGCGATCTCGGCCATCTACGAGCAGCTTGGTCGGCTCGGCCAGGATGCCCGCGCCGCCGAGGAGGAGTGGGCCCGGCTGCTGCGGCAGCGCGAGGAATTAGAGACCGGCCGCGCGCAGACGGTCGAAGAGCTCACCGAATTGGAGTCCCGGCTGCGCAACGCCGAGCAGACCCAAGCCGTGTCCGCGACCGGCCCCGTCGACCGGCAGCAGATCGCCACGGAGCGCAGCCGGTTGGAAACCGCCCGCGCCGACGACGTGGAAGCCCGCCTGGCGGTGCGCACCGCCGAAGAACGCGCCAATGCTGTTCGGGGGCGGGCGGATTCACTGCGTCGAGCCGCCGCCGCCGAGCGTGAGGCACGGCTGCGTGCGCAACAGGCCCGCGCTGCCCGAGAGCATGCGGCAGCGGTCGCCGAGGCGGTAGCTTTTTGCGGACGGTTGCTGGCCGGGCGGCTGAGCCAGGTCGTCAATGCCGCCTCGCGTCGCCGCGACGCGTTGGCGGTTGAGCGCCAACAGCATTCGGCGGCAATGGCCGCGGTTCGTGAGGAGGTGGATGCGCTGCGTACCCGCATCGCGGCGCTCACCGAGGCGCTGCACCGCGACGAGGTGGCCAAGGCGGAGGCGGCGCTGCGCATCGAACAGCTGGAGCAGATGGTGCTCGAGCAGTTCGGCATGGCGCCCGACGACCTGGTCGCCGAATACGGTCCGCAGGTTCCGCTGGCACCCACCGAGCTGGAGCTGGCCGAGTACGAGCAGGCCCGTGAACGCGGCGAACAGGTCACCCCACCGGCACCGATGCCGTTCGACCGGCCCACCCAGGAACGCCGGGCCAGGCGCGCCGAACGGGAGCTGGCCGAGCTGGGCCGGGTCAACCCGCTGGCGCTGGAGGAGTACGCCGCGCTGGAGGAGCGCTACAACTTTCTGTCCACTCAGCTCGAAGACGTCAAGGCCGCGCGCAAGGACCTGCTCAACGTCATCGCCGACGTCGACGCCCGCATCCTGCAAGTGTTCACCGAGGCGTTCGCCGACGTGGAACGCGAGTTCCGCGCGGTGTTCGCCGCGCTGTTCCCCGGCGGGGAAGGCCGGCTGCGGTTGACCGATCCCGACGACATGCTCACCACCGGCATCGAAGTCGAGGCCCGGCCGCCCGGCAAGAAGGTCAAACGGCTGTCGTTGCTATCCGGTGGCGAGAAGGCGCTGACCGCGGTCGCGATGCTGGTCGCGATCTTCCGGGCCCGGCCCTCGCCGTTCTATGTCATGGACGAGGTGGAGGCGGCGCTCGACGATGTGAACCTGCAGCGGCTGCTCGGGCTGTTCGAAGAATTGCGGGAGCGCTCGCAGATCATCATCATCACGCATCAAAAGCCCACCATGGAAGTGGCCGACACCCTCTACGGCGTGACCATGCGCGACGACGGCATCACCACAGTGATCTCGCAGCGGATGCGCGGCCAGCGGGTGGACCAACTCGTCGGCAGCTCACGATAACCAGGAGTACATGGTGTCCGACGCTGTGTGGATCGTCGTTGCGGGTGTCGCGGCGCTGGTGGTCGCCGCTGTGCTGATCGTGGGCCTGACGCGCTACCGGCGTCGGCGGATCCGCCTGTCGGCCCGTGAGCAGGGCGGTGTCGGCGATCGTGCCGGCGGATACACCACGTCGTCGGGCATCGCGTTCACCCAAGGGACATCGCCGCAGGGCCTCGACACCGCGGTGCTGCCCGGTGTGGGCGACGACGCAACCGGTGCGCGCGACGCCGCCAAGCGGTCGATCGCCGACGTCCAACTGCCCGAGCACGTGCCGGCGCGGCCCGTCGCTGCCGACGTCAGCGCCATCGCCCCACCCGAAGGGCGGCTGGAACGACTGCGCGGCCGGCTCGCCCGATCGCAGAACGCCCTGGGCCGCAGCATGCTCGGCCTGCTCGGCGGTGGCGACCTCGACGACGACTCCTGGCAGGACGTCGAGGACAACCTGCTGGTGGCCGACCTCGGCCCGGCGGCCACCGCATCGGTGGTGTCGCAGCTGCGCAGCCGACTGGCCCACGGCAGCGTGCGCACCGCAACCGACGCCCGCGCCGTGCTGCGCGAGGTCTTGATCGCCGAGCTGCGGCCGGAGCTGGACCGCTCGATCCGCGCGCTGCCGCACGCCGACCACCCGTCGGTGCTGCTCGTCGTCGGCGTCAACGGCACCGGGAAAACCACCACCGTCGGCAAGCTGGCGCGGGTGCTGGTGGCCGACGGTCGGCGGGTCGTGCTCGGCGCCGCCGATACCTTCCGGGCCGCGGCGGCCGATCAGCTGCAAACCTGGGCCGCGCGGGTGGGCGCTGAGGTGGTGCGGGGCGCCGAGGGCGCCGACCCTGCCTCGGTGGCCTACGACGCGGTCGACAAGGGCATCGCCACCGGCGCCGACGTCGTCGTCATCGACACCGCCGGTCGGTTGCACACCAAAACCGGGCTGATGGACGAGCTCGGCAAAGTCAAGCGCGTGGTGACCCGCCGTGCGGCCGTCGACGAGGTATTGCTGGTGCTCGACGCCACCATCGGCCAGAACGGCCTGGCGCAGGCCCGGGTATTCGCCGACGTCGTCGACATCACCGGCGCGGTGCTGACCAAGCTGGACGGAACAGCCAAGGGCGGCATCGTTTTCCGGGTGCAACAGGAACTCGGGGTACCGGTGAAACTGGTCGGGCTCGGTGAAGGGCCCGACGACCTCGCCCCCTTTGAGCCGGCGGCGTTCGTCGACGCCCTGCTCGGTTGACGCTGGATCCGGTGAGAATCACGTAACTTCGGCGAAACGTTGAGGCACTAACGCCGCAACAACTTTTGCGCATTGTCTGACAAGGTCATCGGTCACGATTGGCGGCCGGGGCTGCGCCGACCGGAGGTGATGTCGAGTGGACCAATTCCCAACCATGGGCATTCCCAATACTGGCGACACCGCTTGGATGCTGGCGAGCTCTGCTCTCGTGCTGTTGATGACGCCCGGCCTGGCGTTCTTCTACGGCGGCATGGTCCGCGCCAGAAGCGTGCTCAACATGATCATGATGAGCATCAGCGCCATGGGCGTCGTGACGGTGCTGTGGGTGCTCTACGGTTACTCGCTCGCCTTCGGCGACGACGTCGGCAATATCGCCGGCAGGCCAACCGAATACTGGGGCCTGAAGGGTCTTATCGGGGTCAACGCCGTCGCCGAGGATCCGAGCACCCACACCGCGGGTGTTCAGATCCCGTTGGCGGGCACCATCCCTCACGTCGTGTATGTCGCCTTCCAGCTGATGTTCGCGATCATCACCGTCGCGCTGGTCTCCGGGGCGGTGGCCGACCGGATGAAGTTCGGCAGCTGGACGCTGTTCGCCGGACTGTGGGCGACGTTCGTCTACTTCCCGATCGCGCACTGGGTGTTCGCCGCCGACAAGTTCGCGGCCGCGCACGGCGGCTGGATCCTGAACAAGCTGCATGCCATCGACTTCGCCGGCGGCACGGCCGTGCACATCAACGCCGGGACGGCGGGCCTTGTCCTGGCGATCATCCTCGGCAAGCGGCAGGGCTGGCCCAAGACCATAATGCGGCCACACAACCTGCCGTTCGTGATGCTCGGTGCCGGCCTGCTGTGGTTCGGCTGGTACGGATTCAACGCCGGATCGGCGACCAGCGCCAACGGCGCCGCGGGCGCCACGTTCATGACCACCACGGTGGCAACCGCCGCCGCCATGCTGGGCTGGCTGGCTACCGAACGCATCCGCGACGGGCACGCCACCTCGCTGGGTGCCGCGTCGGGCATCGTCGCCGGGCTGGTCGCCATCACGCCGTCCTGCTCGTCGGTCAACGTGGTGGGCGCCTTGGTCGTGGGCGTCGCGGCCGGCGTGTTTTGCGCGTTGGCTGTCGGGCTGAAATACCGTTTCGGCTTTGATGATTCGCTCGACGTGGTCGGAGTGCATCTGGTCGGCGGTCTGGTAGGCACGCTGCTGGTGGGTCTGCTCGCAGCCCCGCAGACCACTGCCATCGCGGGTGTCACCGGCGTGTCACCCGGCCTGTTCTACGGCGGCGGATTCGCTCAGCTGGAACGCCAGGCGATCGGCGCATTCAGCGTTCTCGGGTATTCGGCGGTCGCCACCGCTATCTTGGCTCTGATCCTGAAATACACCATCGGGCTGCGGCTGAGCGCCGAGGACGAAGCCTCAGGCATCGATGAGGCTCAGCACGCTGAGAGCGGCTACGATTTCGCGGTCGTCAGCGGTTCGGTTCCTGGTCGTCACGCCTTGGAGGAGAGTGGAAATGAAGCTGATCACCGCGATCGTGAAGCCGTTCACGCTCGACGACGTCAAGACCAGCCTGGAGGAGGCGGGCGTCCTGGGGATGACGGTGAGCGAAGTGCAGGGATACGGGCGGCAGAAGGGTCACACGGAGGTTTACCGGGGCGCTGAGTACTCCGTCGAATTCGTCCCGAAGGTTCGCATCGAGGTCGTCGTCGACGATTCCATCGTCGACAAGGCCGTCGACAGCGTGGTCCGGGCGGCGCGCACCGGCAAGATCGGCGACGGCAAGGTGTGGGTCACTCCGGTGGAAACCGTGGTGCGGGTGCGCACCGGCGAACGCGGACCCGATGCCCTGTGAGATCTACGGCGAGCATGCGCGAGCAGACGCAAAGGTACCCGATTCCACCCGCTTTCAGGAGCCTTTGCCTCTGCTCGGCCGGATAGCATGAGACCGCGCAGGCTGGGTGCTGTCCCCGACTCTCGGTGGGAGGGTACGGCCGCTGGAAGTGCCTGTCCGGCAACTGATTTGGTCGCAGCGCGGGAGCGGCTGCTTGCCCGCGGTCCACGCGACCACAATGCCGCGGCATTGCGAAGGGCTTGGCAGGAGCTGCACGAGTCCTGGTTGACGACGAAGGCGGCCCAGATCGGCGTCACGCAACACAGCGGCTTCGCTATCGTCGCCACGGGATCGTTGGGCCGACGCGAGCTGCTGCCGCACTCCGATCTGGACCTGATGTTGTTGCACAACAACATGCCCGCCGACGTCGTCGGCAGGGTCGCCGACCTGTTGTGGTATCCGCTGTGGGACGCCAACATTCGTCTTGACCATTGCGTGCGCACTGTCGCCGAGGCACTGCAAATCGCCGGTGCGGACATCTCGTCGGGTCTGGCGATGCTGGAAGCACGCCACATTGCCGGCGATCTGGCCCTGTCGGCGCATCTGGTCGACGGGGTTCGCCGACAGTGGAGGAGCGGAATCCGTTCGCGATTCGGTGAGCTCGTCGAGGCCACCCGGGCCCGCTGGCAGCGCACCGGCGAGATAGCGCACCGCGTCGAACCGGATCTGAAGTTCGGCCGCGGTGGCCTGCGCGACATCCAGTTGCTCGATGGGCTCGCGATCGCGCAGCTCGCGGATCGCCAGGCGATCCGCACCCCCGAGGTCCCGGCCGGTTCAGTGGACCATGCCCGTCGCGCACTGGTCGACGTGCGCACCGAACTGCACCGGGTATCCGGCCGCGGGCATGACGTGCTGCTGGCCCAGTACGCCGACGACATCAGTTCGGCGCTGCAGCTCGGCGACAGGTTTGACCTGGCGCGCATGTTGTCCGACGCTGGGCGCACGATCAGCTACCACGTCGACGCCGCGTTACGAACCGCCGCCAATTCGCTGCCGCGGCGCGGTATGTCGGCGTTGCGGCGGCGACGCCGCCGACCACTGGATGAAGGCGTCGTCGAGTACGCCGGCGAGGTCGTGCTGGCCCGCGACGCCCGACCGGAACGCGATCCCGGCCTGCTGCTGCGAGTGGCCGCTGCCTCGGCCGTCTCCGGTTTGCCCATCGCGGCCGCCACGCTGAGCCGACTCGCCGACGCCGCACCCGAGTTGCCTGCCCCGTGGCCGCCGGAGATGCTGGACGACCTGTTGGTTCTGCTCAGCGCGGGGCCGACCACGATTTCGACGATTGAATCGCTCGACCGCGTCGGGCTGTGGGCCCGGGTGCTGCCCGAGTGGACTGCCGTGCGCGACTTACCACCCCGCGACGTGATCCATACCTGGACCGTGGATCGTCATCTGGTCGAAACTGCCGTACAGGCAAGTGCTTTCACGACCCGCGTGGCACGTCCGGACCTTCTGATACTTGGCGCACTGCTGCACGACATCGGCAAGGGGCGTGGCAGCGACCACAGCATGATCGGTGCCGAGTTGGCCACTGCGATCGGGACCCGCCTGGGTATGTGGCAGGCGGACGTGGCGATGCTGGCGAAACTTGTTCGCCACCACCTGCTCTTGGTCAAGACGGCCACTCGCCGTGACTTGAAGGATCCCCAGACCATTGCGGCTGTCGCCGACGCCGTCGGGGGAGATCCGGTGCTGCTCGACGTGCTGCACGCAATGACGGAAGCCGACGCGCTGGCCACCGGCCCCGGGGTGTGGGGTGACTGGAAAGCCTCGCTCGTCGGCGAGCTGGTGCGCCGTTGCCACATCGTGATGGCCGGGGAACGTTTGCCCCAGCCCGATCCCATTGACCCGGAGTATCTTTCGCGGGCCGGCGACCACGGGGTGCACGTGGAGGTCAGGCAGGGCGACGGTGCGCGCTACCACGTTGTGATGATCGCCCCCGATCAGCGGGGACTGCTGTCGAAGGCCGCAGGCGTGCTGGCGCTGAACTCATTGCGAGTGCACTCCGCTGCCGTGAACGTTCACCAGGGCGCCGCAATCAACGAATTCGTGGTGTCGCCGCTTTTTGGCACCCCGGCTGCGGCCGAGCTGCTGCGCCAGCAATTGGTCGCTGCGCTGGCCGGCGACCTCGACATCCTGGGCATGCTCAACCGGCGAGAGGCCGACGAAGACAGCAGGCCCGTCGGGGAGGTGCTGACCGGGGTGCCCGCCCATCGGCCGACCGCGCCGCCACGCATTCTGTGGTTCGGTGGCACGCCCGACCATCTCGTCGTCGAAATCCGCACGTCCGACCGGACGGGGCTGCTCGCATTACTGACCGGAGCATTGGAGCGTGCCGGCGCCGACATCGTCTGGGCGAAGGTCACCACACTGGGGTCGATGGTCGACGACGTGTTCTGCGTCAGGTCGTCCATCGACGCGGCCGAGGACCATGCGCACGTGCAAACGGCGGTGGAACGGGAACTCATCGCCGTTTTGGAGACCACCGTGGTCGACAGATCGGTCGACTACGCCTACTAAGGGCCGGCTGTGACGGCCGGCTCGCGGGCCGTCGGCTTCGTCTACACGAGGACGGTTTTGGGCATCACGGTGGGCTTGACTCCGTATCGCGGGGTGCCGAAGCCGTAGCCGCTGCGGCCAGCCGACGCTACCGACGGCATCCCGGCCGGCACCGTGGCCACCGGCATTTCTTCCGGAGCGACGGTCCAGCCCGAACCCTCGAACTCGGTGGCGGCGCCGGCGGCCGGGACGGCCGAGGACCAGGTGCCCGGCACCGACAACCTGCCCACCAACGAGGCCTGGCCCATTCCCGCCGCTACCGGCGCCCCACCAAAGCCGCCGGCCGCGGGCGCGGTCGCGCCCGCCAGGATTCCTCCGCCCAAGCCGGCGCCGAGGGGAGTGACGTCGCCGACGGTGACGCCCGCCGGGGCGTTGCTGATGAAATGTCCCAGGGTCGCCATGGCCGAGATCGTCATCATCGTGCACCACGACGCCGTGACGTCGGCGGAGTTGATGCTGTTGAAGACGATGCCGGTATTGAGCAGGGCGTTCAAACCGTCCCAGATCGAGGTTCCCGAGCTCGCGCTCGCGGTCAGGCTGAGCGGGTTGGCGAGCGCACCTTGCGCGCTGGTGAGGCTGGACAGCACCCCGTTGAGCCCCGACGTCGTCGCGCTGGTGCTCATGGCATTGGAGACCGCGGCGGCCTGGGCGCCCAGACCCGCCGGGTTGGTGGTGTCCGCCGGCGGGGTCACGGGGTCGAGCTGCGCGGCGCCCGCCGAGGACGCCGCGTAGCCGTACATTGCGGCGGCGTCCTGGGCCCACATTTCCGCGTATTGCGCCTCGTTGGCCGCGATCGCCGGGGTGTTTTGTCCCAGGACGTTCGTCGACACCAGCATCGCCAGCTGCGCCCGGTTGGCGGCGATAACCGGCGGCGGCACCGTGGCGGCAAACGCGGTCTCGTAGGCGGCCGCCGATGCGATGGCCTGTGAGGCCGCGTGCAGCAGTTGTCCCGAGGTCGTATTCAGCCAGGTGATGTAGGGTTCGGCGGCGGCGGCCATGGCCGCGGCCGACGGACCCTGCCAGGCTGAGCCGGTGAGCTGTGAGATCACCGACTGGTAGGACGCCGCCGTCGCGCTCAACTCACCGCTTAAGTTGCTGAACGCCGAGGCGGCGGCCACCATCGGGCCCGCCCCGGCACCGGAATACATGAGCGCCGAATTGATTTCCGGGGGCCGCGCTGCGAAATCGAAAAACATTGTCTTTAGATCCTGTCTCTTAAATCCAGTGGCGCATCGGGATTACCGGACACCGTTGGCCGGCTCAATTTCTACACGGTCGGTTTGGGCATGACCTTGGGTTTGACACCGTAGCGCGGGGCGCCGAAGCCATAGCCGCCGCGACCGGCCGACGCGACCGACGGCATGCCGGCGGGCATGGTGGCCACCGGCGCGGTGTCCGGTGCGGCAGTGGTCCAGCTGTGAGCCGCCAAGCGTACCGGCGTGCCGGCCGCCGACGCTTCGCCGGCCCAACTGGGCGGGACGGACAAGCCGCCGACCGACGATGCCTGCCCGACCCCGGCCACCACCGGCGCCCCGCCCAGCGCGGCGGCACCGCCGACCCCGCCGGGCTGACCGAACCGGCGAGGTCGGCCAGGCCGCCTTCCAGCCCGCCTTCGGCGGCCTCCTCGGGCAGCGCGGTGAGCAGACCGCCACCGGCCATCCCGATCAGGTCCGATCCCGCCGAGGCCCAGTTGCCGACCTGGATATTCATCAAGTTGGCGAAGGGGCTGCTCAGCGGTGAACTGCCAAGCGTATCGGCCAGACCTTGAAGGATGTCGCCCAGGCCGGTGGCTGGTGTCGCGGCCGGGGCGGCAGCCGACGATGCCCCGACCAGGGAGCCCAGGCCCGTCAGTGGGGTCGAGGCGGCCACCGCCTGGTTGGCCGCTTCGGTTTCCCCGTAGGACCCGGCGCTGGCCGCCAGGAGGCTGACGAATTGCTGGTGAATGGCCTGGGCTTGGGCGCTGGCCGTCTGGTAGAGCTGGCCATAAGTGGAAAAGATGCCCGCCTGTAGCGCCGAGACCTCGTCGGAGGCTGCGGGGGCGATGGCTGTGGTCGGACCGGCGGCGGCCGCGTTCTCGGCGGCCATCGAAGTGCCCAGGCCCTCCAGCTGGCTCGACGCCGCTGCGAGCGCCTCGGGCAGCGTCTTCACAAACGACATGTATTTCTCCTGGGGAAATAGATGAACCCGTTAAGAGGGTCGGCCGCGGTGATCACCATGCGATCATCGTTGGTATTGAATCCACGGCTATACCTTCGCGCAGCGAGTGCGGAAAACCTAGCGCGTTAATTGCTTCTTAACGTCGGCGGACGAACTTTTAACAAATTGCTTCCGGCGGTCGCCCATTTCACCCATCCGGTGGCGTCCGCGACCGAGTGTTAGATTTCGCGCGGTGCCCATATCCCAATCGCCGGAGTCGGTGAACTTAATTCCGTGAGCCGACGCGCCGGCGGGCGATCGGCGATCATGTAAAAGTCTGGTTAAGCAAATGTCACCGTTAAGGTGTCGTTACGGAATACTCACACGCCCGGTCGCTTGGTATGCGGTCCCGGTCGGCGCTCGATCAAAGCGGCCCCGACGGCGGCTAACGACCTGCGGACGGGTTCACCGCCATCGCAACCCAATCGAGGCGCCACAGCGACTGGAACAGTTTGCGGGCGAACGCCTCCAGGTCGGCGTCGGCCGGGGGTGCCACGGCCGTCCGCGCCACGCCGGCGGCAATCTCTCGGATCGAGCGCCGGCCGTCGACGTGCCGCACGAAGGGCAACTGAGCCGGATTCATGGTCATACGCGCCCCGGGCCAAAAGATGTCGGTGCCGGAGACACCGCAGCGGGTGCGCAGCATCGGAACGTAATCGAGGGAGTCGACGCTCGAGAAATCGATTGCGTAGCTCTCTTTGGGCCGATCCGGGCGACACGCAATGAAAAAATGGCACCCGTTCAACGTCTGAAGACGCTCCATCACCGACCACAGCTTCCTTTCCGGCAACGCATTTACGGCCGGATAGAACATGTTGGCGGGCGCAAATAAATCGTGCGGGTAATAGGGCGCCTTATGGAACCACCCCTGAAATACCAGCCCGGCAGAGGTGACGAGGTCAATGCACTCGTCTACCGTATAGCTACGTGCACGGCCGTGCAGAAACGTGTCGACCAGGGCGGCATCTGACTGCAAATCCCGCGCTATTTTCAGATAATGCTGAATAGGGTGATCCGGCGGAAGCACCGAGAGCGTGTCTTTGACGATTTTGACGGATGTTTCGTCCTGGCCGAGTCCCATGTCACGAAATACAGATTCCAGCAGCTCGACGCCGATACGGCCGTATTTCGCATAGAGCATCACTCCCAGCGCGCCATCCCGCCGCAGGCAGCCGGCGAGCGCTTCCATCCCGGTCAGGGGATCGGCCATATGATGTAAAACGCCGGTTGATACGACAAGGTCGAACTCGAGTCCAAGCGTCGGCAGCTTTTCGATGTCAAGCCGGCGCAACTCGAGGTTGTCCAGCTCATGCTTTTCTTTCAAATATTGCTGGTGGTCCAGGGACGGCTGGCTAATATCGACGGCCACCACTTTTGCCTGGGGGTTGGTAAAGGCAAAAATTGCCGCCTGGCTTGTGCCACAACCCGCGATGAGAATGTCGAGATCGGGTCTGTATTCGCGATCGGGCCACAGAATTCGGTGCGCATGCGCGGGGTCGAACCATTCCCAGTGGTCAACAGTCCATGCCTGGAGGTCCGCCACGGGGCGGGGATACCTCCACCGCTCATACTGGCGGCGGACAATGTCGGCGCCCGGATCGTCGTTCACTTCACCGGTGACCTCGTTGCGGATTGACGCTGATCGCAAATCCCGGATGGCGTAACCGTTGCGGGACTGCCCCTGGCTACCGGTGATTATCAGTTCGGGCCCGACCTGCCGCAACCGAGCCCGGGCCCCCTGCCGCGCCCGGCGGCGCGCGTCCTCGCCTCGCTACGCTGGTCGGCGTGTTCGAATCACTCTCCGACCGCCTGACCGGCGCCCTGCAGAGCCTGCGCGGCAAGGGTCGGTTGACCGACGCCGACATCGACGCCACCACCCGCGAAATCCGGCTGGCGCTGCTGGAAGCCGACGTCGCGCTGCCGGTGGTGCGGGCGTTCATCAGCCGGATCAAAGAACGCGCCAAGGGCGCCGAAGTCTCCGGCGCGCTCAACCCCGCACAGCAGGTCGTCAAGATCGTCAACGAAGAACTGATCGGCATCCTCGGTGGCCAAACCCGACAACTCGCATTCGCGAAAACTCCGCCGACGGTGATCATGCTCGCCGGCCTGCAAGGCTCGGGTAAGACCACGCTAGCCGGAAAACTGGCCAAATGGCTTCGCGGACAAGGGCACACACCGCTTCTGGTGGCTGCCGACCTGCAGCGGCCCGCGGCGGTGAACCAGCTGCAGGTCGTCGGTGAGCGGGCCGGGGTCCCGGTGTTCGCGCCGCATCCCGGCGCGTCGCCCGACGCCGGCCCCGGTGATCCGGTCGCGGTGGCCGCCCAAGGGCTCGCCGAGGCGCGGACCAAACATTTCGACGTCGTCGTCGTCGACACCGCCGGACGGCTCGGTATCGACGACGAGATGATGGCCCAGGCCGCCGCCATCCGCGCCGCCATCGATCCCGACGAAGTGCTGTTCGTCCTGGACGCGATGATCGGGCAAGACGCCGTCACCACCGCCGAAGCGTTCGGCGCGGGTGTCGGCTTCACCGGCGTGGTGCTGACCAAACTCGACGGTGACGCCCGAGGCGGCGCCGCGCTGTCGGTGCGCGAAGTAACAGGTGTGCCAATTCTTTTCGCGTCCACCGGCGAAAAGCTGGAGGACTTCGACGTCTTCCATCCCGACCGGATGGCCAGTCGCATCCTGGGCATGGGTGACGTCCTGAGCCTGATCGAGCAGGCCGAACAGGTCTTCGACGCCCAACAGGCCGAGGCCGCCGCCGCCAAGATCAGCACCGGGGAGCTGACCCTGGAGGACTTCCTCGAGCAGATGCTCGCGATTCGCAAGATGGGACCGATCGGCAACCTGCTGAGCATGTTGCCCGGCGCCGGCCAGATGAAGGAGGCGCTGGCCGCCGTCGACGACAAACAGCTCGACCGGCTGCAGGCCATCATCCGCGGGATGACACCGCAGGAGCGGGCCGACCCCAAGATCATCAACGCCTCGCGGCGGCTGCGCATCGCCAATGGCTCCGGCGTGACGGTCGCCGAGGTCAACCAGCTGGTCGACCGGTTCTTCGAGGCCCGCAAGATGATGTCGTCGATGATGGGCAGCATGGGCATGCCCGGGTTGGGGCGCAAATCCGGGCGCAAGGCCGCGAAAGCCAAAGCGGGCAAGGGAAAGAAAGGCAAGAAGCGCGGTCCCACACCGCCCAAGGCGCGCGGCCAGCTCGGCGCCGGCTTGCCGGCGGGGTTCCCGGATCTGTCCCACATGCCGCAGGGGTTGAACGAGCTGCCGCCGGGACTGGCAGACATCGACTTGTCGACACTGAAGTTCCCGGGCCAGAAGTAGCCGGATGCGGCTTCACATTCGGGGCAGAGGTTTGCCCGACGAAGCCGCGCTCGAGCTGTGGATCGTCGACGGGCAGATCAGCCTCGAGCCGGTCGCCGGTGCCGACACCGTGTTCGACGGCGGCTGGATCATTCCGGGCCTGGTGGATGCCCACTGTCATGTCGGGTTGGGCGCGCACGGCGTCGTCGACCTCGACGAGGCGATCGACCAGGCCGAGACCGAACGCGACGTGGGTGCGTTACTGCTGAGGGACTGCGGTTCGCCGACCGACACCCGCAGCCTGGACGATCACGCCGATCTGCCGCGGATCATCCGCGCGGGCCGGCATCTCGCCCGCCCCAAGCGCTATACGCCTGGTTTCGCAATCGAACTCGACGATGAATCGCAGCTGCCCCGGTTGGTCGCCGAGCAGGCGCGGCGAGGTGACGGGTGGGTGAAGCTTGTCGGGGACTGGATCGACCGGCAGGTGGGCGATCTCGCGCCGCTGTGGTCCGACGGCGTGCTGAAGACGGCGATCGATGTCGCGCACGCCCACGGAGCGCGGGTCACCGCGCACGTCTTCGGCGAGGATGCGCTGCCCGGCTTGATCAATGCCGGGATCGACTGCATCGAACACGGCACCGGGGTCACCGACGACACGATCGAGCTGATGGTCGAGCATGGCACCGCATTGGTGCCCACGCTGATCAACATCGAAAACTTTCCGGGGATCGCGGCTTCCGCAGACCGCTACCCGAGGTACGCGGCCCACATGCGCGACCTGCATGCCAAGTGTTATGCACGGATCGCCGCCGCGCGCGAAGCGGGCATACCGGTGTATGCGGGCACCGACGCCGGCACCATGGTGGCCCATGGTCGCATCGCCGACGAGGTCGAGGCGCTCAAGCGCATCGGAATGAGCGCAGGCGAGGCGCTGGGCGCGGCGTCCTGGGATGCCCGACGCTGGCTGGGCCGTCCCGGCCTGGATCATGGCGCATCGGCGGATCTGTTGTGCTACAAGGACGATCCGCGGCACGGTCCCGCGGTGCTCAGCAGCCCCGACCTCGTGATATTGCGCGGCCGGCTGTTCTGAGCCGACGCGCGGCCGCGACCGCCGATAGGATCGAGGAATGCCGTTGGCCCCTGGGTCGACCTTCGCCGGTTACACCATCATCCGGATGCTGGGCAGCGGTGAAGCGGGTGAGGTCTATCTCGCCCAGCATCCCGGGCTGTCGCGCCAGGACGCACTGAAAATCCTCCCCCGGGCGATGACAGCGGACCGTGAGTTTTGCGAGAGATTCCATCGGGAAGCCCCGATTGCCACCACGCTGTATCACCCGCACATCGGGCAGGTGTATGGCCGCGGCGAGTTCGACGGCCGGCTGTGGATCGCCATGGAATACCTCGACGGCATCAACGCCGCGCAGCTCATCCGCGAGCAGTTTCCAGCCGGGATGCCGGCCGGTGAGGCGCTGTCGATCATCGCAGCCACCGCCGGGGCACTGGATTATGCGCATCAGCGCGGAATGCTGCACCGCAACGTCGCACCAGCCAACATTTTTTTGACCAACCCGGGCAATGGTGAACCACGAATCCTGTTGACGGACTTCGGAATAGCGCGACAACTCAGTACCGTCCGACGGCTGGGACGCAGGAACACGGACGCGGGTGCGTACGCCTACGCCGCGCCGGAGCAGTTAACCGGCCCGCCCATCGACGCGCGCGCCGACCAGTACGCGCTCGCGGCCACCGCCGTTCATCTGCTCACCGGAGCGCAGCCCCGACGCGGCGATCGGCACCCGCAACTTGGTCATCTCGACCGTGTGCTGTCGATAGCGCTGGCCGAAAACCCGGCCGACCGGTTCGCTAGCTGTGTTCAATTCGCCAACGCGCTAAGCGAACAGGCGGGCGTTCTGGTCGGTGATCGCAGCCCGGAGGCAGTCTTCGCCCTGGACTACCCCGATGAAGCAGCGGTCGAAAGCGTGGCCGGGGCAGGCCAATCGCAGCCGAATCGCCCTGGCAGCACTGCCCGGTCGCTGCTGGCAGCGGTGCGGCGACCGTTGTCTGGGCGGCGCAGCGGTGTGCTGTCGGTGGCCACCGTGCCGATGCGGGCGAGCCGCCGATGGCCGTGGATCATGCTCGGGTCGGCCGCCGGGGCGGCGCTCACATTGCTCATCGGCTTGCTGGCAGTGGGCACCATCTATCGCAGTAACCACACGACGCCCGCCCGGGCGGGCATTCCCGCGACGACGTTAAGCCGGGCTCCCACGACGATCAGCAGCTCGCCGGCAGCACCGGCTGCCATGCTCGACGGCACCTACCAGGTCGACGTCAACCGCGCCCAGCAGACCTACAACGACATCCCCGACCCGCAGCCGCCGAACGTGACCACCTGGTGGGCATTTCGTTCGTCGTGCACACCGGCCGGATGTGTTGCCGGCGGTGTCTTACTCGACGACAACGACCACCACACGGTGAGCGCGGCAAGCGGCGGGCACACCCTTACCCTGGATTTTCGTGACGGCGCCTGGCAGTCGCGACCGGAAATCGTCCAGTTCCCCTGCGTGGGGCCGAACGGAACAGCGGCGAAAGAGACCACCACGCAAACGATTTCGTTGCAACCGCAGACGCATGGCCCGCTGCGCGGGGTGATGACGGTGACCGTCGAAACCGATGAGTGCGGCCAAAAGGGCGGACGGATCGTTATTCCGGCTGTGGCCGCGCGAGTCGGCGAGGTGCCCCCTGGCATCGTCGTGCCCGTTCCTGGCACCGGCACTGCGGCGGCCCCGACGACGACGCGGTGACGGGCAAGCGCATAAGGGCAAAAAGATTGTAAGTACTTGCTAACCACGCTAGGCTCACGGAAAACTCTGGACCTGGAGGTGCCGTGGGCTACGACGTCATTGTTCGCGACGGGCTGTGGTTCGACGGCACCGGCCGCCCCCCGCAGCCCCGCACGCTGGGGATTCGCGATGGCGTGGTCGCGGCCGTGTCCGCCGAGCCGCTGGACGAGGCGGGCTGCCCGGAGGTGATCGACGCGGCCGGCAAGTGGGTGGTCCCGGGGTTCATCGACGTGCACACCCACTACGACGCCGAGGTGCTGCTGGACCCCGGATTGCGGGAGTCGGTGCGGCACGGCGTCACCACGGTACTGCTGGGCAACTGTTCGCTGTCGACCGTGTACGCCCAGCCGGCGGACGCCGCCGACCTGTTCAGCAGGGTCGAGGCCGTGCCGCGCGAATTTGTGTTCGGCGCGCTGCAGGCCAAGAGGACCTGGTCGACAGCCGCCGAATACGTTGCAGCGCTTGATGACTTGCCGCTCGGGCCGAACATCGGCTCGCTGGTCGGTCATTCGGACCTGCGCACAGCCGTGCTGGGCCTGGGCCGGGCCACCGACGGCGGCGTACGACCGACTGACGCCGAATTGGCGCGGATGACGGCATTGCTCGACGAGGCGCTCGACGCGGGGCTGCTCGGCATGTCGGGAATGGATGCGGCCATCGACAAGCTCGACGGCGACCGCTATCGGTCGCGCGCGCTTCCGTCCACGTTTGCCACCTGGCACGAGCGGCGCAAGCTGATCGAGGTGCTGCGCCGTCGCGGCCGCATTCTGCAGAGTGCCCCCGATATTGCCAAGCCGGCTTCGGGATTGCTGTTCTTCTTGGCCAGCGGTCGCATGTTCGGGCGCCGCAAGCCGGTGCGGATGAGCCTGCTGGTCTCCGCGGACGCCAAGTCGATGCCCGGCGCGGCCAGTGTGTTTGGCCTGGGCACACGATTTCTCAATGCGGTCCTGGGCTCGCAGGTGCGCCTGCAGCACCTGCCCGTGCCGTTCGAGCTGTATGCCGACGGAATCGATTTGCCGGTCTTCGAGGAGTTCGGCGCGGGAACCGCGGCGCTGCATCTCCGCGACCAGCTGGAGCGCAACACACTGCTCGCGGACCTGGATTACCGTCGGAAATTCCGGCGTGAGTTCGACCGCAAGAAGCTCGGTCCGACGTTGTGGCACCGCGACTTTCATGACGCGGTAATCGTGGAGTGTCCCGATACGTCGCTGATCGGCAAGAGCTTCGGGGCGATCGCCGACGAGCGTGGACTGCACCCGCTGGATGCGTTTCTCGACGTGCTCGTCGACAACGGTGAGCGCAACGTGCGGTGGACGACGACCGTCGCCAACCACCGGCCCAGGCAACTCAACAAGCTCGCGGCCGAGCCCACCATTCACATGGGTTTCTCCGACGCCGGCGCGCATCTGCGCAACATGGCGTTCTACAACTATCCGCTGCGACTGCTCAAGCGCACCCTGGACGCCGAACGAGCCGGGGCGCCGTTTCTTACCGTCGAGCAGGCGGTGTATCGCCTGACCGCCGAAGTGGCCGACTGGTTCGGGCTCGACGCCGGCACGCTGCGGCGCGGTGACCGCGCAGATTTTGTGGTGATCGATCCGGCCGGCCTCGACGAATCGGTGGACGGCTACTACGAGGAGGCGGTTCCCTTCTACGGTGGCTTGCGGCGCATGGTCAACCGCAACGACGCAGCAGTGGTGGCGACCGGGGTGGGCGGGGCGATCGTGTGTCGCCACGGGCGGTTCCGCGACGGCTACGCATCCACGGTGAAATCGGGCCGGTTCCTGCGCGCCAGGGCTCACCAACCCCGGGCTGCGCGCGTCTGAGATGGCCAGAACCCAGCGGCAGCGCCGCGACGAAACCGTCGCCCGACTGCTCGACGCCAGCATCGCGACCATCGCCGAAGTCGGGTACGCGCGGGCATCCGCCGCTGCGATCAGCAAGCGCGCCAAGGTTTCCGACGGCGCGCTATTTCGGCACTTCGCCACCATGGGGGACTTCATGGCGGCCACGGCGAATGAGGTGTCGCGGCGTCAACTGGACTTGTTCACCAAGCAGGTCGCCGAAATACCCGCTGACAGGCCGCCTTTAGAGGCGGTGCTGACCATTCTTCGCGACATCACCCGCAATTCGGCGAACGCTGTGTTGTATGAACTCATGGTCGCTGCGCGCACTGACGAAAAGCTCAGGGCCACTTTGCGAAGCGTCCTTGAGCAGTACCGCTCGAAGATCTACGACGTCGCCCGGGCGCTTCCTGGTGCCGATAGCTTTCCGGAGGACGTGTTTCCCGCCGTGGTGGCCATGGTCGCCAACACATTTGACGGGGCGGCCATTGTGCAAGCGGTGCTGCCTCAACCCGACATCGAGCCGCGGCGCATACCGCTTCTGGCGTTGCTGCTCAACGGAATAGCCCGGGTACCGGGCGACAGCTGACTAAAAGCGGGTGGCCTGTGTCCGGCGAGGCTGTGCAAGCCGACTACAGAGCGCCCACGGCCGACTGCGGGCCCTGCGCGAATCCCCAGTCGAACAAAGCGGCGGCCTGATCCCAGTAGGTCGGTCCGCCCTCGTGCACCAGGCCGTACATCATCGCGATGACCAGCCGCCGGCCATCGCGGGCCGCGGCCCCGACGAACGTCTTGCGAGCGGCGTTGGTAAACCCGGTCTTCCCGCCGATCGCACCCGGGTAGCGCTGCAACAGCTCGTCCTGGTTGACGATCGGCCGGTCGCCATCGTCGCCGGGAAACTGTGCCGACGGAGCCGCGGTGATCTGGGCGAAAACCGGGTTGGCCATGGCCGCCCGGAAGATGACGGCCAGGTCGTGCGCGGTCGACCAGCCCGGGCCGCCCGGCCCGTCCAAACCCGAGGGGGTCGTCGCCTGCGTACTGGCCGCGCCCAGCGCCGCAGCCTTGGCGTTCATCTTCGCCACGGTGGATTGCTGGCCGCCCAGCATGCGGGCCAGCGTGTTGGCCGCATCATTACCCGATACCAGCAGCAGACCGTCGAGCAGCTGGCGTGCGGTGTAGCTGCGGCCGGGTTTGACCCCGACGCAGCTGCACTCGACCTGGGTGTCAACGGTGTCGGCCACGACCGTGGAGTCCAGGTTCAGCTCGTCGAACGCCACCAGCGCTAACAGGACTTTGATGGTGCTGGCGGGCGGGTGGCGCACGTTCGCGTCGTGGGCGGCCAGCACCCGCCCGCTGTCGAGGTCAGCGACGATCCAGGTCTGTGCCGGGCCGTCGGGGATCGGCACCGAGCCCACCGGCTGGACAGTGGCGTCGGCCGTCGCCGCGGGCGGATGCCCCAAGAACCCGGCGGCGATCACGACAGCGAAACACGACACAAGCTTCCGCATGGTCGCCGAGGGTAGCCCCTGCCACGGGATCGTGTTCAATCGACTTCTATGTTGAGCCTGGCCGAAATATCCGACCGATTAGAGATTCAGCAGCTGTTGGTGGACTACTCCACCGCCATCGACTCCCGTCGATTTGACGACCTCGACAGGGTGTTCATCCCGGAGGCATACATCGACTATCGCGCGATGGGTGGCGTGGACGGCCGCTACCCGGAGGTGAAGGCGTGGCTGACCGAGGTGTTGCCGAGCTTCGCCAACTACGCGCACATGCTGGGCTTGCCGTCGATCCGCATCGACGGCGACACCGCGACCGCGCGCACCTTCTGTTTCAACCCGATGGTGTTCGGCGGCGAAAAACCCACCACGATGCTGTTGGGCCTGTGGTACGAGGACGAGTTCGTCCGCACAGCCGAGGGCTGGCGGATGAGTCGCCGGGTTGAGGCCAAGTGCTTCGACCGCCGCGCCTGACGTTTCGACGGCGAGCAGACGCAGAATCCCCCTTTTCCAGCCCGGAAAGGGGGATTCTGCGTCTGCTCGGCGGGGTCAACCGGCCGGAATTCCACCGGGCGGGTGCGTTCTGGCACAATGGGCGGCTGTCCACCGCGTGACTTGCCGCGTCCGGCGTTGCCGGCGGACCCCACACGCGAGGCAAAACCGGACCCCGGCGTCCTGCCCGGGTCGCTGAATTGCAGCGTGACACGCACAGGAGAAGTCGCTGAATGGCTGTGAAGATCAAGCTCACCCGGCTTGGCAAAGTCCGCAATCCCCAGTACCGCATCGCCGTCGCCGACGCGCGTACCCGCCGCGACGGCCGCGCGATCGAGATCATCGGCCGGTATCACCCCAAGGAGGAGCCGAGTCTCATCGAGATCGACTCCGAGCGGGCCCAGTACTGGCTGTCGGTCGGCGCTCAGCCCACCGAGCCTGTCCTGAAGCTGCTGAAGATTACCGGCGACTGGCAGAAGTTCAAAGGACTGCCCGGCGCCGAGGGCAAATTGAAGACCCGGGCGCCCAAGCCGAGCAAGCTCGAGCTGTTCAACGCTGCGCTCGCCGAAGCCGAGGGCGCTCCGACCACCGAGGCCGCGACCCCGAAGAAGAAGGCCCCCGCCAAGAAGGCCGCCAAGAAGGCCGCCGACGCTGACAAGACGGCCGAAGCCGACAAGCCCGAACAGTCGGCCGAAGGTGGCGAGCAAACTGAAGCGGCGTCCGAAAATTGATTGGTCCGATGAATACCGTCGTCGTCGACGCGGTTGAGCATCTGGTGCGCGGCATCGTCGACAACCCCGACGATGTCCGGGTCACCATGGTGACCAATCGGCGCGGACGCACTGTGGAAGTGCATGTTCACCCCGACGATCTGGGCAAGGTGATCGGCCGCGGGGGCCGCACCGCGACCGCGTTGCGGACACTGGTCGCCGGCATCGGTGGCCGCGGCATTCGCGTCGACGTGGTGGACACCGACCAGTAGCGAACCAAGGCTCATGGGACTGCCATGGAGTTAGCAGTCGGGCGTGTGGTGAAAGCGCACGGTGTGACCGGCGAGGTTGTCGTCGAGGTCCGCACCGACGACCCCGATGCCCGGTTCGCGCCGGGGTCGGTATTGCGCGCCAAGGCAACCGACCAGGAGCGCAGCTACGTTGTCGCCGCGGCCCGACCGCACGGTGGGCGGCTGCTGGTGCGCCTGGCCGGTGTTTGCGATCGCGATGCGGCCGACGCGCTGCGCGGCAGCTTGCTGGTGATCGATTCCCAAGACCTGCCACCAATCGACGACCCGGATGAGTACTACGACCACCAGCTGGAAGGGCTTCGGGTGCGCACGACGACGGGCCAAGACATCGGCACGGTCGCCGAGGTGTTGCACACTGCCGCTGGCGAATTGCTGGCGGTCAAGCGCGACGACGCCGGAGAGCTGTTGGTGCCGTTCGTCAGCGCGATCGTGACCTCGGTGTCGTTGGAGTCTGGCATCGTCGAGATCGATCCGCCGGACGGCCTTTTGGAACTGAGGACCTAGTGCGCATCGACGTCGTGACAATCTTTCCCAGCTATTTGGATCCGCTGCGCCAGTCATTGCCGGGTAAGGCGATCGAGTCGGGGCTGGTCGAGCTGAATGTGCACGACCTGCGGCGCTGGACCCATGACGTACACCGCTCGGTTGACGACGCCCCCTACGGTGGCGGCCCCGGGATGGTGATGAAAGCACCGGTCTGGGGCGAAGCGCTTGATGAAATCTGTTCAAGCGAAACACTTCTCGTGGTCCCCACACCCGCTGGTGTGTTGTTCAACCAGGCCACCGCGCGGCGCTGGAGCGCCGAGACGCACCTGGTGTTCGCCTGCGGCCGCTACGAGGGCATCGATCAGCGGGTCATGGACGACGCTGCCCGCCGGATGCGTGTCGAAGAGGTCTCGATCGGCGACTACGTGTTACCGGGCGGGGAGTCGGCGGCGCTGGTGATGATCGAGGCGGTGCTGCGGCTGCTGCCCAATGTTTTAGGCAATCCGCAATCGCTTGACGACGATTCGCACTCGCCGGGCCGGGTGGGTCTGCTGGAAGGACCCTGCTACACCCGCCCGCCGAGCTGGCGTGGTCTGGACGTGCCCGAGGTGCTGTTGTCCGGCGACCACGCCCGAATCGCCGCCTGGCGAGAGCAGGCGTCGCGGCAGCGCACCCGGGAACGCCGTCCGGATTTGCTCGAGTAGTGGAAGGCGCGCGGCGTCGACTGTGCAGCTTATTGGCGAGAAATCGGCGAATCCACGTCCATAACCTGCACAGTCGGCGCGATCAGATGCGGCCGGTGGGGAACATGGTCTTGACGGCCCTGGTAATGGTTGCCCGAGCGGTGGCGTCATCGGAGGGCTGCAGCGACTCGACGACCATGATGTAGCGGCTGTCCGGGCCGACCACTCCGGTCGACAGGTGCATCCAGTCCTGCCCGATACAGCACATCCAGCCCTGCTTGACTGCGACCGGTTCGGCATACAGCCCGTCGGGGATGCCGAACCGCTGCGGGTAGCCGTCGACGCCGGTGGGGGTCGAGCTGGCCAGGTCGTCGATGATGAGCTTGGCCCGCTCCGGCGGGAGGCCACCGGAGCCGTCGAGCAGCATCTGGTAGTAGTGAATCAGGTCGGGCGTCGAACTGGTGGTGTCCCACCAGCGTCCGTCGCTGGGTGGCTGTGTGGAGGTGAGCCCGTAGCGTGCGGCGACGTCGGTGATGATCGTCTCACCGCCGGCCTGATTCCAGAACTTCTCTGCCGCGTCGTCGTCGGATGACCGGAGCATGGCGTCCAGGGTGCTGCGCTCATCGGCCGAGAGCGTGGCCTTGCCCTGGGATTCCTGCAAGAGCAGCTCGTCGGCAATGAACAGTTTGGCAACCGAGGCGGTGGCGACCAGGTGAGGGTCGCCGTTGACGATCAGCTGGTTGGTTGCGCGGTCGAGCAGCGCAACCGAAATCGTGGCGCCGTCGCTGGCGGCCTGGTCGGTTGCCTGCCGGATGCGGTCTTGCAGCCCGGCCAGCGTACCGACCTGAGCCTGCGGCTGCTGTGGCGGAACGATCGCGTGGACCAGCGGCGCAACCGGGGTGGCGCGGGGTGGCGCCGGCTTACCGGCCGCCGCGCCGTACACCTTGGCCTCACAGCCTGCCACCAACGCAATCAGCGCCAGCGCGACGAGTAACATCGGCGGCCGCGGTCGCATAGCCCTCCTCGGACGGTAGGTCGCGAAATCGACCCTGGCGCACTGCCATCCGCCTTGCGCCTGCGGCAGAGGCGTTCCGGTTCGTGTAGTTAGGCCTGCGTCATATCTACCATCTGTGGACGTCCGTGCAGGTTAGCGATGCCCGGCGATTCGCTGTGATTTCGCTGCGGCGATGCCATCTGGCACAATTGGGCAGTTGTCTCCAGCAGTTGTCCCCGGCAGTTGTCGGTGAGACGGGCTGCTGCCGCCTGTTGCGAGATACGCCAAGATGTCCGAATCCATCGGCTCGGTGACCGCCTCACGTTGGCGTGTGGGGCAGCGTCCCGTGGCCGCGAGTGCAAGGAAGTGCCTGGCGAAATGAACACGCTGGACTTTGTCGACAAGGCGTCGCTGCGCGACGACATCCCGGCCTTCAACCCCGGCGACACGGTCAACGTGCACGTCAAGGTGATCGAGGGCAACAAGCAGCGCATCCAGGTGTTCAAGGGCGTGGTGCTGCGCCGCCAGGGCGGCGGCATCCGCGAGACGTTCACGGTGCGCAAGGAGAGCTACGGCGTGGGTGTCGAACGGACGTTCCCGGTGCATTCGCCCAACATCGACCACATCGAGGTCGTGACCCGAGGCGACGTTCGGCGGGCCAAGCTGTATTACCTGAGGGAGCGGCGCGGCAAGAAGGCCAAGATCAAGGAGAAGCGCTGATCCTCTGCGGTCGGCGACCCGCTGCGCCCGGCTCCGCCGCGCTTGCGATCGCCTCTGGGCTTGATGGTCGGCGACCCGCTGCGCCCGGCTCCGCCGCGCTTGCGATCGCCTCTGGGCTTGATGGTCGGCGACCCGCTGCGCCCGGCTCCGCCGCGCTTGCGATCGCCTCTACGCTGATGTCGTGACCGAAACCGCGGATCCGCCGCCGCAGCGCCAATCCGATTCCGATCCGGCAGAGCCCCCAGTCGCTACCCGTGATCCCGCCACGTCTGACACCGCCACCGCCGAGGAACCGAAAGGCAAGAAGCGGGCGGCGATGCGGGAAACGGTGCTCCTGGTGGCGATCGCGATGGTGCTCTACTACGTCATGCTGACGTTCGTGGCGCGGCCCTACCTGATCCCGTCGGAATCTATGGAGCCCACCCTGCACGGATGTTCGGGCTGCGTGGGCGATCGCATCATGGTCGACAAGATCAGCTACCGATTCGGCGCACCGCAACCCGGCGACGTCATCGTCTTCCGGGGACCGCCGTCGTGGAATATCGGGTACAGGTCGATCCGCTCCCACAACGCCGTGGTGCGCTGGCTGCAAAACGCGCTGTCGTTTGTCGGCTTCGTCCCACCCGACGAGAACGACCTGGTCAAGCGCGTGATCGCGGTAGCGGGTCAGACCGTGCAGTGCCGAGCCAGCACGGGACTGACGGTCGACGGCGCCCGGCTCAAGGAGCCGTATCTGGACCCGAAGACGATGATGGCCGACCCGTCGATGTACCCGTGCCTGGGCGGCGAGTTCGGCCCGGTCAGGGTCCCGCAGGGCAGGCTGTGGGTGATGGGGGATAACCGCACCCACTCGGCGGACTCGCGGGCCCACTGCACCAGTATCCCGGCGGATGCGCTCAAGGGTCTGCTCTGTACCGGCGACCCGATGTCGGCCACCGTGCCGGTGGGCAACGTCATCGGCAAGGCCAGGTTCATCGTCTGGCCGCCGTCGCGCTGGGGTGTAGTAAGGTCGGTGAACCCGCAGCAAGGTCGATAGCCATGGCGACGACGTGGCCGCCGCGGACGGTGATCCGCAAATCCTCCGGGTTGCGCACCCTGGAGTCGGCTCTGTATCGCAGCGGACTGGGCCCGGTGGCCGGGGTCGACGAGGTGGGCCGCGGCGCATGCGCGGGACCGCTGGTTGTCGCGGCGTGTGTGCTCGGGCCAGGACGGTTGGAAAGCCTTGCCGCCCTGGATGATTCGAAGAAGCTCACCGAGAAGGCCCGAGAGAAGCTGTTTCCGGCGATCCGCCGCCACGCCCTGGCCTACCACATCGTCTACATCCCGCCGAGCGAAGTCGACCGGCGTGGGGTGCACGTGGCCAACATCGAGGGCATGCGGCGAGCGGTGGCAGGGCTCTCGGTGCGCCCCGGGTATGTGCTCAGCGACGGCTTCCGGGTGCCCGGGCTGCCGGTACCGTCGCTGCCCGTGGTCGACGGCGACGCCACGGCGGCCTGCATCGCGGCGGCCAGCGTGCTGGCGAAGGTCAGCCGCGACCGGCTGATGGTGGCGTTGGACGCCAAGCATCCAGGGTACGGCTTCGCCGAGCACAAGGGCTACTGCACGCCCGGGCACAGCGCTGCGCTGAATGAGCTCGGCCCGTGTCCGGAGCATCGCCATTCGTTCATCAACGTCCGGCGGGTGGCGACGGCCTCGGGTCCCCGGCTGGTCACGGAATTCCAACCGGCACCACCGGATCAGGCCGGTGGCAACGGGTGGGGGAAAATGGGAGCCGGGGAATTTGGCGAGGGAGAAGGACGGCTGGGCAAATGAGTGCCGAAGATCTCGAAAAGTATGAAACCGAGATGGAGCTCTCGCTGTACCGCGAATACAAGGACATCGTGGGCCAGTTCAGCTACGTCGTGGAGACCGAGCGGCGGTTCTACCTAGCAAATAGTGTGGAGATGGTGCCGCGCAACGCCGACGGGGAAATCTACTTCGAGCTGCGTCTCACCGATGCCTGGGTGTGGGACATGTACCGGCCAGCTCGGTTCGTCAAGCAGGTGCGGGTGGTGACCTTCAAAGACGTCAATATCGAGGAAGTCGAGAAACCCGAGCTGCGACTCCCCGAGTAAGCACACTCGTTTCAGGCGCCGACGGCGCGCTCCAGATCTTTTAGCCCGAAGTTCCCCCTGGTGTGGAGCGGTTTAGTGGGTTGAGCTGGGGTTTTGTGTTGGTGTGCTGACTACGCGAGTCCGTGGCGGTGTGAGACGCCGAGTAGTTCGAAGGCTCGCCGCTGTAGTGGGGTGGGGTTGGTGATCTTGGTGAATGCCGGCAGGTCGTCGGTGGGCTGGATGTGGTTGGCGCAGATGGTGGCCAGGTCGGCGAGCAGGCTGGTGAAGCTGTGCACCGGGTAGTCGTTTTCGGTGCGTTTGCGCGCTGCCTTGGCCAGCGCTTGATCGGAGCGTTGGGCGGGAGCGACGGGGTCGGCACGTTTGGCGGCGGCGGCGGGTTTGTCGTTGTCCTGGAAAAGGATTGGTGCGAGGGCTTGTTTCATGTGCCAGCTGATGTAGTAGGACAGCATCCGTAGGAGCATGTGCGCGCGCACCCGATCGGCGAGGCGGTGCCGGATGGGTCGCACGTCCAGTTCGGTGTTGAGGGTGCGGAAGAACCGTTCGACGTCGGCGAGGTCCTTGTAGCGCAGCACGACCTCGTCGCGCTGCAGTGTCTGGTCGGGCAGGCTGGTGCGGAGCACGTAGATGCCGTCGAGGGCGGCCTCGGCGGCGATGGCGTCCTGGTTGCGGGAGAAACTGAACGCTTCGTCGGTGATTTGCAGGTCAAAATGCTTGGCCATCTTGAACTTGTTGCGCACCTT
The DNA here is from genome assembly GCF_016592155.1 of Mycobacterium heckeshornense. NCBI lineage: Bacteria > Bacillati > Actinomycetota > Actinomycetes > Mycobacteriales > Mycobacteriaceae > Mycobacterium > Mycobacterium heckeshornense. The sequence goes on along the minus strand of NZ_AP024237.1, from coordinate 3,474,325 downwards.
GCCCACCCGCAGCGCGATCTTGTCCCGCCCGCGTAGTGGTCGTTTGGCGCGGCGGGTGGCCTCGGCGATGGTCTGTAGTTCGTGTTCGGTGGCCGCCAGCAGCTCGCCGCGTTTGCGGGCACGCTCATCAGCCAGGGCGGGGTTGTGGCAGCACACCAGCCGCTCGCCGGGGTAGTCGGGGTGGGTGATCTCGAACAGGTTCTGCTCGTCGAACAGCGACAGCTGCAGCGCCCCGTCGTCGACCAATGCCTTGATCTGCGGGGCGCGCAGCGCGCTGATCCAATCCAACTGCGCCGGGTGCAGCTCGTCGCGGATGCGCGCGCTGGTGAGCATGCCCCGATCCCCCACCAGGGCGATGGTGGTCAGCCCGAACCGGGTCTTGAGCTTGGTGATCTGGGCGCCCAGGGTTTTCGGGTCGGCGGTGTTGCCGTCGAACACCTCAATGGCGATCGGCACCCCGGCTGGTGAGCACAGCAGCCCGTAGACGATCTGCAACCGGCCTTTGACCCCGTCGCGGGCATGCCCGATTTTCCCTAACGGGCAGGTGTGGCCCTCGAACGCCGCCGAGGACACGTCATAGAGCACCAGGGTTCCGTTGGCCAGATGCCGTGCGGCCAACGAGTTTTCGATGGCATCCTGGCGCTCGACCACCCAGTCCATCGCGTCATACAGGTCATCCTCATCGGCACCCGCCACGCCCAGCACCGCACCCAGGGTGCTGGTGGCGGTCTCGATGCGCAGCCCGCGCGCCATCGCCAGCTTGGAGCCCGGCTCGATCACCGACGCGGCCAGCATGGCGCACACCAAGTCCCGGTTACGCGACGGGGCGGGGTCGATCAGCTCGGCCATGCCCAGCTTGGCGGCGGTGCCCAACACCGCGGCCACATGCCCGTGCGGCAGGCTGCGGGTGATGTCAAACGCCCCGGCCAGATCGCCCGTCCCCGGCAGGCCCTTGAGCGCGCGCTGCAGTTTGTCCACCTTGTGCTCGGGCCAGCGCGACAGGTTGGCCAGCGTGCGGGTTTTCACCTTGCCGTTCTCGCGGTAACTTTCGCGCAACAGCACCGCCGGCGGTGATCCACGGTTGGGCACCCGCGTCACGTACATGATTACTTTCTAGCACAACAGCAGTACGAGAGTAGCGAATTTAGAAAATGACACGCCGAACAAGTCTTGCGAATACATGATTACGCCTTGCCGGCACATGAACACTGAAACACCTGCTCACAAAGCAGAAAGGAAATCAGCCCCCTCTCAGAAGGGGGGAACTTCGGCTTAGCGAAGTCTCCAGATGCCCGAGCATGCGCTGGAGATGCGGCACGCTGCGCCGGCAGCCCACCAGCCCGACGTCCAGGTTCTCGGCGTTGGTGGTGACGGTGATGTTCATCGCCTGACCGTCCAGGGCGATTGACAGCGGGTAATTGCCGACCATCCGCGCGCCACGCCAGTACAACGGCTCCCGCGCTCCCGGCACGTTCGAGATCACGATGTTAAACGGTGGCGGGGCGGCGCGGACGAAACCGGGAATCAACGCGAAGACCAGGCCCCCGGTCATGAAGGCAGACAACGCCAATTGCTGCACCTGTGGTAGCTGCTTGAACACGGTCTTGCTGTCACACATCGAAACATTGATCGCCTCAAGGCGTTTCGCCGCATCTTCGATGTGGGTGTTCAAATTGCACAGCACAGTGCCCACCATGTTGCCGCCGCCGTCACCCTGGTCCTCCTTCCGCAGGTTCACCGGGACCATCGCGACCAGCGGGGCCTCGGGCAGAGCGTCCTGTTCGATCAGGTAGGCCCGCAGCGCACCGGCCGACATCGCCAGCACGATGTCGTTGACGGTGACGCCCGTGGCGGTCTTGATGCGATTGATCCGGTCCAATGACCACGATTGAGCCGCGACGCGCCGGGCACCGCCGATGCGGACGTTGAACATCGTCTTGGGGGCTTGGAACGGCAACGTCAGTTGTTGCTCGAGCAATGCTGCCCGTGCCAGCGCCGCCGTCGAAGGGCCAAGCGTGGTAAGCGATCCCATTGCTCCGGTCAGCAGCTGCAGGGGAGAGCGTCCCGGGCCGCCGCTTTGGCGACGCCGCGGCTTTAGCGCCCACGGCACCCTGACCTCGTCGTCGTGGGGATCCGTGGTGAAGGCCCGCTGCATCAACCGCGCGGCCGACACGCCGTCGAGCAGCGAGTGATGGAATTTGACGTAGACCGCATAGCGCCCGTCGTTCAGTCCTTCCACGAGGTGGGCTTCCCACAGCGGACGATGCCGGTCGAGCAGACTGCCATGCAGGCGCGAGACTAATTCCAACAACTCCCGTACCCGGCCCGGACTGGCCAGCGCGGATCGCCGGAAGTGGTATTCGAGGTCGACGTCGTCGTCGAAAGACCATGCCAGGTTGGTGACCGGACCGAAGAAAGCCGGATGCTTGCGGAAGGTGGGCTGCACGTCAGTACACCCCAGCATCGCCTCGTAGGCCTCCCGCACGAACTCCGTTCCTGCGTCGGCGGGCGGTTGGAAAAGCTGCAAACTGCCGACGTGCATGGGATGCTCGCGCGATTCGCCGAGCAGAAACATCGAATCGGTCGGTGATATCAGCTTCATCATCCTTCTCCCACGCCGGGTGTCTACCTACTTTGTCACTGCAGCACATGCGGGTCATACTCGTTGGGGAATCGCGTGTTTGCGCTCTGAGCTCCCCGGGAACAATGGCCGGATGGGATTGACCGTCTCTGTCACCGGTCCGACCGGAGAAATCGGAATCGCAGCGGTGACGGCGCTGGAACACGAACCCGCGGTGGAGAAGATCATCGGGATGGCGCGTCGCCCCTTCGACCCCGCGACGCTGGGGTGGGAAAAGACCACCTACCGACAGGGCGACATCGTGGAGCGTGAGGCGGTCGACGCGCTGGTCGCCGACGCTGATGTGGTCCTCCACCTGGCGTTCATCATCATGGGCTCGCGGGAAGAGAGCGCCCGAATCAGTCTGCAGGGCACCCGCAATGTGTTCGAGGCGACTGTCACCGCTCAGCGGCCGAGGCGCCTGGTCTACACCTCCTCGGTGGCGGCGTACGGTTACCACGCCGACAACCCGGTCCCGCTGACCGAGGACGTGCCGGCACGTGGATCACCGGAGCATTACTACTCCGAGCAGAAGGCCGCCTGTGAGGCCGCGCTCTCGGAAATCACGGCCGGCTCGTCGCTGGAGGTGTTCGTCCTGCGGCCATGCATCGTCGCCGGCCCGAAAGCCCGCGCGCTCGCCGACGCGATGCCGTGGAACCAGCTGCCCGCCCCCCTGCGCGCGGTCACGGGTCTGCTGCCGGTGTTGAAGCCGGTGTTGCCCGATCCGGGGTTTCCGCTGCAGCTGGTCCACCACGACGACGTCGCCGCGGCGATCGCATTGGCGGCGACGGCTCCGGCACCGCCCGGCGCGTACAACATCGCCGGCGACGGGTTGGTCACCGTGTCAGATGTGGCCAAGGCGCTAGGCGGCCGTGCGGTGCGGGTGCCTGCGGCGGCTGCCTCGGCGGCGTCCGCGGCACTTTCACGGTTACCGTTCATCCCGTCGGCGCTGGAATGGCTGCACGTGGCGCGCGCGTCGGTGGTGATGGACACCACGAAAGCCAAAAAAGAGCTCGGCTGGCAGCCGACCTACAGCTCGGCGGAGACGCTCGCGGCCCTGGCCGCCGCGCTGTGACTGCCGGCTACGGTTAGGCGCCCGGGTTCAACTTGTGGGAGGGCAACTGGCCGCGGTTTTCGATGACCGCCCGGGCTACGTCGGCCAGTTTGATGTTCAGGTCCTGGGAGTAGCGGCGCAGCAAATCGAATGCCTCCCGCTCGGAGAACTTGTGCAGCAACATCAGCATGCCGATGGCCTTGCCGATCTCGCGGTTGCTGAGCAGCCCGCGTCGCAAGGTGGCCGCGTCTTCTCCCTGAGCGATGGCGTTGATGGCCACACTGGCGAACGCGGCCAGCACGATGGCCCGTCCGGCCGACTCGGTGTTGAAACGGTTAGCGGTGTCGCTAAACAGGTTGAGCGCACCGGTTTTGCGGCGATCGACCAGGATCCGAAACCCCATCGCGCCGCGCACCGGTGTTTCCGCGACGAGCCGCGCCGCAAGCTCGGGCCACTGCGACGGCGTGGTCAGGTCCGGTTCGATCTGCGGGGTTTCCTCCTCGATGGCGTCCAGACACGGCCCGTCGCCGACGCTGAGCTCGAGGTCGTCGATCTGCTGCGCGATCCGGTCACTGGCGCCGACGGTGACGTAGCCGCCGTTACGGCGGAGCAGCAGGCTGGCGTGGTCGCATCCGGGGACGATCAGGGTGGCGGCGACGCAGATCGCCGCGTACACGTCACTGGGGTCCGAGCCCTGGTAGATGATCTCGGCGAGGGCAGCGAACACGGTCGCAGGATCCGGTGCCGCGGCGCCTGATGATGACGCACCGGAGCCAACGTCAGGCTCGTTTGCCACGTCATCCCCTCACTTCGGTAATTCCCGGGCCTGAAATGTCAGCGGCGGTTATTGCCCGGCAACGGCCGGGTCAGCAGGACTTATTTATATCGGCTGCCCGCTCGATGGTCTAAGTCCTTCACTATTGTCATGTGCCGGGCGGGCGTCAACTCGGTCCCACTGGCTGCAAGCGATGCTGCTGTTGCGGGCTCCCGCCACCGGGGCCGTCCTGCGCGGGGATGGCGGGCGCGGTTTCAACCAGTTTCAACACCCTTCTGACTGGCGCAGGCGGGCACGCCGAAGATCCGGTGGAACGAGTCCTCGCCGTGGCTCGTCGGTTTGGGCTCTCCGGGCAGTAGCCGGAAGGTGCGTACACCATCGGGTCGGCGCTGGGCGCGCAAGAACAAGTCCGCCGGGTTATGGCGTATGTACAGGCTGTGGGCGAGGTCGTAGAGATGGGTGACGAACACGACTTTGACGCCGCCGTCCACCATGGCGTAAACGATTCCGCGGGCGATTTGCGAACCCTCGCGTTCATTGGTCGAGGCAAAGGATTCGTTACACAACAACAACGATGTCGGCCTGATGTACTCGGCGATCTCACTCATCCGGGCGAGTTCCTCGTCAAGCTTGCCGCGCGTCAGGGTGACGTCTTCTTCGCGTTTGAAATGCGTGAACACGCCGTCGCGGACATTGGCGCGAAACGATTGAGCGGTGACGAACATACCGGCCTGCATCATCACCTGGGCCGCGCCCACACTGCGCAAAAACGTGGACTTGCCACCTTCGTTTGCGCCGGTGATCACGATCAGCGACTTGCCGCCGGCGTCGATGTCGTTGCCGACGACCTTCTTGACGGTGGTCAGACACAGCCCCACATCCCGCAGATCGCGACACTGAAGCTCTTGCACATCGGCCGGTGTTGGCATCGGAAAACACGTCGGGACACCGAACTTGGTGAGCTCATCGCGCAGGTTCAGGCACCCGAGGTAGAAGCCGACCTCGGTACGCAATCGCTCGAAGAATCCCTGGACGTGGTCAGCGGATTGAGTGACGACGTTGGCGACGTCGTTGATGGCACGCCCGGCCAATTCGGTGAGGGCCTGCGCGCCCGCGTCGTCGCGCTCGTCCACCGTGAACCCGCATGTGTCGCTGCGGTTTCCGGTCAACCGTTCCCACCAGCTCCGCCGGGGCGGTTGGTGAAGCATGTAGCGTTCGCCTTTGTTGCCGAGCCCCAGCTGAGCGCTGAGCAAAACGCCGCGAGGCAGCGCTAACTCGCTGAGGTGCTCGTCGAGGCGGCGCAGGTAGTCATCGGAAAGCTGTTCGGCGATCATCGCCACCAACTGCCGAAAGCCTGCGGAGCGGAACTGGCTACCGTGCTCATCGCAGACGCTGCGTAGCTGTTTGAGGTTCTCGGTGAGCAGTTCGAGGACACGGACCGAGCGGCGCAGGATTGACTCGGGATTGCGAGACATCAACCCGCCGAGAAAAACCTTGCGCCGCACTTCGGCGCCGTCCACCGCGATGTCATATATCTGCTGCACCACAGGACGGTTGGCGAGACAGTCGGCCAACACCCGTTGGCGGTAGACGATGACGTCCGGGTCGGCGACGCCCAGCGGCACCACCCGCTTTGCGGTTTCGAGCAGAAACTCGTCACCACCCGCCATGGCTTCGTAGACCCGCCGCAGCTCGAGGTCGTCGTCGATGATGTCCTGCAACTGCCACGGCAGCGTCGGTTTGAGTTCGGGATCACATTCGGGATGCAGCAGACGAACTCTCATCGCCCGATCCTTTGTCGCAGTACCTCAGGGTTCAGTGCGTATTTATCGGCTAACGCCGCGGCGTAGGCCAGGCCGTCCGCCGGCCGCCGGGTGAACTTGAAAGTCCGACGGGTCGGGTCGTCGTGCGCGACTTCACCGACCATGCTGGCGCATGCCGGACCGAGGGTGGACAGTTCGTCGAAGAAGGTGACATAGACGGCCACGCAGCCCAGCTTGATGATGCGTTGGAGAACTTCGGTGCCGATCAGCAGTGCGTCGTCGGCGGTGGTGGACGAGAAGCTTTCGTTCATGATGACGATGCTCGACTTCGTGGCGCGGCAAAGGATGTCGTGAATTCGCACCAGCTCGTCGTCGAGCTTTCCATGCAAGCTCGACAAAGACTCCTGTCGCTCGAAGTGGGTGTAGATGTGGTCGGGCAGCATGAGCTTGGCCCGTCTTGCGGGTATCGGACAGCCCAGTGCGGCCAGATAGGCGCACTGCCCGATTGTTCTGGCGAACGTTGTCTTGCCGCCCTGGTTGGGACCCGTCACTACGAAAATGCGTTCGGGTCCCGACAGGCGAAAGCCGTTACATACGACGGGTTTGTCTTCCTCAACCGACTTGATCGCCAGTGCCAGGTCGAAGGCGTCGTCCACATCGACCGCGGTGGTATCTGTGGTGACTTCCGGAAAAGTGAAAGCAAGCCCGGCCGCGGTGAAGCGGTGCACGAAGGCCAAATAGGCCAGATAAAAGCGGATTTCACGGTCGAAGCGAGCGATGGTGCGTTCGACGAAGTGCTGATTGCGCCGGCAGTATTCGTCGAGCAGTGCGAAGACATCCGGATAGAGTTCGGCGACGCATTCGAGGATCTGCTCCTCGACGTGGTTCATGTCGGGAAAGTCCTTGAGCGGCACACGATAGTCCTTGGTTGCCTCGGTGGCGAACCGGTCGAAGGTTGCGAGTACTGCATTGCTGTAGTCGCTTTGGCCCTCGAATTTGTCGACATGCACCCGCAAGCCCTGGATGTGCACGGTGTAACGAACGTTGCGTAACTCGGCTCGTACCGATTGGGTGTCAGCCACCAGTGCTTTGAAGGCGTCGCTGTCGACGTACTGGTTCACATGGTCGGCGAAGGCGCGCAGTCCGGGAGAAGCCGGCTCGGCCCGGGTCAGATCGTCCCGCAGCGATTCCACCGCGGCGCGGTAGGCTTCGACTGCGTCGACAAACCAGCCTTGCCGTTGCAGTGGATGCCACAGGTGCTGGGCCCGGTCGAGACGGCGCCGCATCGTGCGCATGCCGTCGACGAAGTTTTGGATAGCCCGTCGCGTCTGGTCGCGGTCGAGATCGCGGAATACCCGATGGCGGTAGTCGACTGCGGAAACGTCGCGCAACGGGGCGTAAAAGAAGTTCTCCAGACGATCGTCGGAGTGGCCGCCGGTTACCGCGGCGATGATGTCGTCGAGGTGCAGATCGAAAAAGCAACTCGGAGCCACGTCGCTAGCGACGACCGCATCGGGATAAGGGGAAAGGATGCTGGTAAAGCCCGCCATTGGCACTGACCTCCGCACGTATCCGTGGTAGAAGCCATCAGCCTGGGGTGGCGGTCGAGGCGAGCTTCATCGCCTGGCTTGATGCTACCCGGCGCCGGTTTCGCCGTGCCAATCGACAGTTGGCGGGTCGTCGGGTGTGCCGAGCCACTAGCTGGCAGTTTGGCCGTAGGCCCATTGCATCGCCGTCTGATGTTGGTCAGGGCATAGTTCGCTGGTCGCTGCCCCGATGATCGCCCCGGCATCACGAGTGGTGAAGCCGCCGTTGTTCTTCAGTGTCGAGACCACCGCTGGGACATCGGCCCCGTTGCGCAGCTCGTCGCACGCCGAGGCGCCCCAATGCACGGCGTCGGGTTGCGACACGTAGCTCACGTGGTTTCTGTCCAGTCGTGCGAGATATCCAGCGTGGTCGGGGCTGGCGGGCGCTGCCAGACAAACACCGGCGACGGCGAGTCCACTTGTGAGAGTTAGTGTTCGGAACATCATTCTCCTTAATTAGGTTTTGTTGCTCATCGAATTCGTGGCGCGTCGTCATAGCTGACGGCGCGGCGTTGTGACACCGGAAAGACGTTGTTTCTCGGTGAATTCTTCGTCGGTGAGATCTCCAGATTCGCGCAAGACGGCAAGGGCGAGGTCCCGTAGTTCGGCAGAGATCGCCGTCGCGGGATTGCCCGGCGTTTGTGGCTCCACACGCGTTGCAGGCGCCATCGTAGGCGCACGCTGCTGGCGGGCAGGGCTGACGGTGTTGCCGATGGCGCTCCCGGCCATACCGGCCAGGGCCGTGCCGCTGACTATGCCTTCCGGGGCCATCACCGCCGAAGCGGCGGCGGTGCTGGTGAATGGCAGCGCCAAGGCGGCGGCGCGTATCGCGGGGGCCGCAGTGGCCCAGCCCCGCGGCACGGACAGCGCTCCGAGCGAAGACGCCTGGCCAATGCTGGCCGATACCGGCGGTGTGGTCTTGAAGCCGGCCCCCGCCGGGCCCTCCGGAAGCGGTGGGGGCGGCGGGAACGGCCCGCCTGGCACGCCGCCCCGGATGATGCCTTCGGCGGCCTCGGATCTTTCGCGCTGCTCCTGCAGCGCGATGTTGCGTGACGCCACCGCGGTCGACAGGAAAGAGGCCGGCGCGCTCGTCGACGACGCGGCAGTGCTGGTCGTGGACGCGGTGGCACTGGGGATCGACAGCAACGACAGCAACGACAGTGGCGACGGCGCTGACGGCGGGTCGGCCGCTGTGGGCGCTGCGAGACTCTGCAACGCCCCGGACACGGCCGACATGAGCGACGACGCGTGGGCCGCGGACGACGTGCCGACCGGGTGGCCGACCGCAGCGGCCTGGGCGCCTAACCCGGCCGGGTTCGTGGTGATCGGCGGCGGGGCGAACGGCGTCAGCGTCGCAGCGTGCGCCGAAGCGGCGGCATACCCGTACATCGCGGCGGCATCCTGGGCCCACATCTGTAGGTACTGGGCTTCCGTGGCCGCGATCGCCGGGGTGTTTTGACCCAGGAAGTTGGTCGCGATCAGCGACATCAGCAGGCTGCGGTTGGCCTCGATCACCGGCGGGGGCACGGTCATCGCAAACGCTGCCTCGTAGGCGACCACGGCAGCCTTGGCCTGGGTGGCGACTTGTTCCGCCTGGGTGGCCGTGGCGGTCAACCACGCCGCGTAGGGTGCGGCCGCAGCGGCCATCGACGCCGAGGCCGGGCCCAGCCAGGGCCCGCCGGTCAGCCCCGCGACTACCGCGCCATGTGCGTCCGCGGCAGAGTGCAGGTTGGCGGCCAGCGCATCCCAGGCGGCCGCGGCAGCCAGCATCGGCCCCGACCCCGGGCCGCTATACATTCTGCCGGAGTTGATCTCCGGCGGTAACGCCCCAAAGTCCATGCCGCACCTCTCACCTGGCCGCGATGGCGTTAGCAGCCTCGGTGGCCGCATACGATGCGGCACTGGTATTAAGCGTGGTCGCGAACAGCTCGTGAATGGTCTCGGCTTGGGTGGCGACAGCCTGATACATCTGGGCGTGCATGGCGAATTGCATTGCGGTGAGCGCCGAGACCTCATCGGCGGCGGCGGGGATTACCCCGGTCGTGGGCGCGGCCGCAGCCGCGTTGTGGGCGGCCATCGCCGTGCCGATTCCCCGGAAATCGGCGGCCGCAGCAGCCAGCATTTCCGGCTGTGTGGTGACAAAAGACATGGCTCTACCTCCCTTAGCCTGAATCCGTGGATGAGTGATTTGGTGTCGTCGCGGGGCTGGTTTCTGCACGATTGGGGCGGTTGGGAATGGGGTGGGCATAATTGAGCCGCTGGCCTGCACCAGCTTTCCTGTGTCTTCGGGGTCGGGCCTGGGATGGCAGTTGGGCACGGGAGGTGGCGTTCACCCTGCTCGTGGGATCGCCGGACTGTGACCGATGATGTTGTTCCACAGGGTTTTCCACCCGATCTGCCATGGCCAGTGCGCGGGCAGGTGCAACATCGGCTTACGGGCGGGCGCGGCGAAGCGGGCTGGGATGTTGACCAGGTCGCGGCGCAGGGTCGCACCGCGCGCGACGACGTGCTCACCGCTGGCGAGGGTGCCGGTGGCGCGTAGCAGGTTGTGCGCGATCACCGTGCAGGCCAGCCAGGCGCAATTGGCTGCAAACAGCCCAGAGGGGATATGAGCCAATGGGCCGTCGATGAGGTCGGCGAAGGTGGTCTCGATGATGGCATGGCGGCGGTGGGTGATGTCGGCCTGGGCGGTGGGCAAATCGGAGTTGGTCACAAATGGGTGATAGCGCCACACCGCAAACAGCGCGTCGGGGTAGCGGGCATCTTTGACACGGCGCACGATCAGCCGGACGGTGAGCGTGCGCCCGCCGCCCAGGCGCAGCGTGTAGGGCGTTTCGGCGACCTGGGCATCAGAGATCAGCGCGCCGGTGTCGGGGTCAGCCACCGCGCCCGGGTAGTGCACCGGGGTGTAGGCGTGCTCGCCGATGCCGGCGATGGCGGTGCTGATGCGCTTGTTTCGGGCCACCGACACGGAGAATTCGATACCTTCGGCAACGCAGGTGGCCATCACCTTCTTGGTGCCGAACGCCGAGTCGCCGCGCAGCATGATGGTGCCCGCGCCGCACCGGCGGGCGGTGGTGATGGCCTGCTTGACTTGGCGGGCCGCCGCACGCCCGGAGCCGGCCCGCCCGCTGCGTAGCCGCGCCTCGGCAATCACCGGCGGCGCCTGCGCGGTCGACAGCGTGGTGATCTGCGGTGAAAGGCCCAATCGCAGCAGCGCGCGGCTGGCGATCTTGGCGTGCCCGAACGAGGCGCCCTGCTTGTGGTGTCCGTAGACCGGGCGCAGCAGCGAGTCGATGTCTAAAAACGCGCGCTGCTCGATGCCGGGCAAAAGCGGGGTGTGCGCCGCGAGTGCCACCAGATGCTCGCGGGCCACCGCGGCGAGCTGGTTGGAATGCCCGAAGCTGAACTCGCGCAGGAAGATCCCCAGCGTCGAGGGCGCATACACCTCATCGAAGACCCGCGGCGTGCCGCCGGCGCGCAGCACATTCACATCGTCGATGCTGTCCGCCCCGCACATCATGCCCGCGATGATCGTGGTCAGCTTGCCGGCCGCATTGACCGCGCCCGAGGCCACCCGGGTGCTGGGCAGATCGATGTGCTCGCCGATCAACCGCGAAAGACCGCTCTGCTCAGCCAATTCCAGCACCGGCACCAAACCCGCCGCCGACACCAAATTCTGCTCGTCGAACACGGCGGACTCGGTGCTAAACGTGTATGCTGATTGCACTGGAAATGCCTTCCCGAGCAGGGACTGTTTCGACTTCGACAATCGTTATTGTCCCAGCTCGGAAGGCGTTTTCACTGTTCACACGCCGATCACCAAAGACCGACCTTCCACGGATTCAGGCTTAGAGATATGCCGAGGACCGGCGGGTGAGGGTGATGCAGAGCGCCGTGCTACGGAGGACTCCCCCGAGCCTCTATGGTTCTGTGCGCGGCGTTGCCTACAAACACGCTGTGGCAGAAGCACTTACGAAGCGTCGATTGGGCTTGTGCCGCATGCACCGCAGTGCGTCGCCGCGGTCGGCCGAGCACCTGCCGCACGTGCATTACGGTGTAATCGGGTGCGGGTAACGGACGTTCACACAGCCCGATTCCGCCTATCCGCCGAGTGCCACCGGCACATCGGAAACACCACAGTAGGACCTGAACAAGGAATGCCACCAGCCGCTCACCTAACTTCTACTCGACCCTTGGTCAGTCACGGGTAGAAGCCATTAGCCGGTGTGGCAGTTCAAGGCGAGCCTCATCGCCTGTCCGCGATGTTAGCTCACGGTTAACCGGACGTGCAAGTGAAGACACGCGCGCCACGCCGGCGCGCGATGATGGAACCCGGTGGTGGGGCTCGCCGTAACCGCGGACGGCGCCGACAGTCCCTGAATGTCCTACCAGGGAAGACGGATGTTGACGACAACAGCGCAGGAGCCGTCGTGAGTTCCCCGATTCGCCCAATCAGAAATCCCACTCGGCTCGATGTCATGTTCTGGCTACCACCGGGCGGCACCGACAACGGCGTCTTTGCCAGCGCATGGGCGGAGCTCGCCGACCTTGGGCCCGACGATATCGACCCCGTGCTTAGTTTGCTCGCCGGGGCCGGTATTGGCGGTTACGTGGCTACCCCGGGTGGTCGTTGGCGGCCCGGGCAGGCGGCAATCCGGCGCCTGTGGGTGGATTCACTGCAATATCACCGGGCTGAAGACGTGCTCGTGACCTATCTGCACACTCGAGATCGGTCCTGACCGTTCGCTGTCGGCGATCGCCCGCATCATGGGATCACGCAGCGATCACGCTCGGCTTGACCCACGGCGTTGCCATTGGTTAACTTGCACCGGCGATGGAGCCCGTCCGGAAGCATGACTTCCGAACCGCCACAAGGCTGATGGCTTCTACGAACAAAGGGGTCGTAGGTGGCGTGTGCTCATTTTCACCGCCGGTCGATGTCCACGGCGGTAAGGCGATGATTTCCGTGGACGAGTCATTGGTCGAATTGCGTTGCGCGGTGGCGGTGGTCCGCGGCGATGCGGTGCTGCTGCTGCAGCGTCCCGACCGCGGCGATTGGGTGCTGCCCGGCGGGCGCCCGCACCCGCACGAAGGCATGGCATCCGGCGCGCGGCGGGAGACACGCGAGGAGACCGGTCTTGACGTGTACCCCAACAGGTGTGCCCTCGTCCTCGTAGTCAATGACCCCGTCGCGCATCGGCGGATTGTCGAGCTGGTCTTCATCGCGGAGGACTTCGACACTGCTGCCACGCCCGCTGCCCGCGAGCCGGACCTGCGCCGCGGTGGATACGCCCGCTACGTCGGCAACCTGTGGCGCCCGGAACCGGGTGATCGATGACAGCGTTGCCGCTCCCACTGATCCAGGGTTTGCAGGTGGTGACCGTTGCTGCTGGTGCGCCAGGCATTAGCGGCTTCATCTCCTGGTTGGAAGCGCGGTTGCAGGGCCGCCGCGGTCCACGGATATTGCAGCCCTACTTCGACTTAGTCAAGCTCTTCGGCAAAGAGTCGCTGACACCAAACGGCGCGGGTCCCTTCTTTCGCCTGGCGCCGGTCGCATCTTTTGCTTGCTACCTGACCGTTCCGATGTTGATTCCGGTGCTCACCAGTTACGCGCTGCCACTGGGATACATGGGTGACATCCTCGGTGGGGGATTGATTCTCGCGTTTGCGAGCTTCCTGGTCGCCGTCGGCGCAGCCGAAACCGGTGACGCATACGCACAATTGGCTTCCAGCCGGGCCAAGACATTCGCTGCGATCACCGAGCCGGTCATGCTGTTGGTCGTTTTCACGGTCGCGATGATCACCACCACCGACCTGCCGTATGTGCTGGGTGCGACGGTCCGCAGCGGACCCGATCAGATTGTGCGGCCCGCGCACCTGCTCGCCTCAGCCGCGCTGTTCATGGTGATTCTTTATGAGACTGCGCGGATCCCTGTCGAAACACACACCGGCACAATCGAATTTGGAATGATTGAAACCGGCCGCACATTCGAGTATTCCGGGCCAGACCTGGCCCTGCTGCACTGGGGGTCGGCGGCCAAACAGTTCGTGCTGTACATCATTTTGCTCAATGTCTTCGTCGCCCCATGGGGGATGGCCGAGGGCCCCTCGCCGATGGAGGTTGGGTTGGCGATCCTCGCCATTGTGGGTAAGGCTGTCCTACTGGGCTGCGTGATCGCGGTGCTGGATAACAGCTACGCCAAACTGCGGCTCTATAAGATCACCGAATTCGTCGCGGCCGCATTACTGCTCGCCGTCCTCGCGGTCTTCACCCTCTACCTAGGAGGCGGCTGATGGCGTTAGCGGGTAACCAGTTCGTGCCCACCGTCTACGACGGAACCGCGAATACGGTCGCGCTGATCGTGCTGCTACTGGAATTCGGGATGTTGCGGCAGGCGCTGCTGCGTGGCCAAGTACGGCTGTACACAGGACAGTCCCTGGCTGTCAGCGTGCTGGCCGCCGTCGTGGCCTTCCATCATCACGTTCCCGAGTTGTACGCGCTGGCCCTCCTATCGTTCTTGCTCAAGGTGATCGTTGTGCCGCTGCTGGTGTTGCGTCTGCTTCGAGAAGCCCCTGAGGAGATTGCCGGCAGTGGCGTGGTCGGAGTTGCAGGCCAAGTGCTGATCTCGATCGGCATTGGCGCGTCCGGGTTTTTCGCGGTCGGCGTGCTCGGCATCCATTCCGAGGTGCTGCCCACGACTGCGCTGAGCCTGTCGGTGGCGGTGGTGCTGGTCGCGTTCGTCTTGATGATCGTTCGCCGCGACGTCGTCAGCCAGGCCATTGGATTCTTCTCCCTGGAAAACGGCGCGTCGCTGGCCAGTCTGGTGGTCGCTGCCGGGATGCCGTTGATCCTGGAGGTGGCCTTCCTGTTCGATCTGCTGGTAGCCGTGGTGGTGTTCGGAGTGCTGATACGCACCCATCAACGGCGGACCTTGTCACTATCCACCGAGACCCTCGACCGGCTCAGGGGGTAGCCGATGTCCGCTTTGATGGTGTTGCTCGTTGCCTTGCCACTGGTCAGCATGCTCGTCTGTGTCCGGGCGCCGCATCGGGTCGCCGCGGCGACGACTGCGCTGACCGGGATCGTTGCCCTGCTGCTCGCGGCCGCGTTGGTGCCGCAAAGCCTCGAGGGCACCATCAGTGCGGGGCACTACCTGCGTGCAGACGCGCTATCGGTGATCTTTTTGTTGGGCACCTGTTTTCTGTATGCGACCGTAGGGGTCTACTCCATCGGCTATTTCGCGGACGAGGAGCGGGCCGTGCGTTCCGACACCGCCGAAGAGCAGGAGCTATTCGCTCGCTACAGCACTCGTTTTTTCCTTGGGCTGAATGCGTTTGCTTGGTCGATGATCTGTGCGCCGCTGGTGAACAGCTTGACCGTACTGTGGATCGCCGTCGAAATCACCACGGTGGTGTCGGCGCTGCTGGTGGCACTGGATAACACAGAGGGGGCCACCGAGGCCGCATGGAAGTATGTGCTGATCGCTTCCTCCGGACTGGGAATCGCACTGCTGGCAACTATTTTCATGTACTACTCAGGTGCACAGGTGCTCGGCGAGTCCTACGACCTGGCGCTCGACCCGTTGGTCGCTGCCGGCAGTCAACTACCCGCCACCCCAGTACGATTGGCGTTCGTCCTGGCCGTGGTGGGGTTCGGCACAAAGGTCGGTCTGTTTCCGGTGCATACCTGGCTTCCGGATGCCCACGCCGAGGCACCCACACCGGTTTCGGCGCTGCTGTCGGGATCGCTGCTGGCGGTTAGCTTCTACGCGATCCTGCGTTACTACCAGATCGCCACGGCAGCGCTGGGATCACGGTTCCCGCAAACCGTTTTGATGGTCTTCGGCGTGCTGTCACTGCTCCTGGCAGCGCTGTATCTGCTCGAGCAGCGGGATATCAAACGGCTGCTTGCCTATTCGAGCGTCGAACATATGGGCATCATTGCGATCGGTGTCAGCTTCGGGGCACCGATCGCGTTTTCCGGGGTGCTGTTGCATGTCCTCGCGCACGCCGCCGCCAAGGCCAACGCGTTCATGGGCGCCGGTGTGCTCGTGCGCAAGTTCGGCACCAAGGAGCTCGGCCGGATGACACAGGGCATCGCGCTGCTACCGTGGTCGGGGCCGATGTTCTTAATTGCCGTTCTGGCATTGTCAGCGATGCCGCCATTCGGCTTGTTTCGCAGCGAATTCCAGATCGTTGCCGGCGGCTTCACGCAGAGCCGCAACATCGCCACGGTCGCGCTGGTCATCCTGGTCAATCTGGCGTTCCTCGGCCTGACGCTGGCGACGACGCAGATCTTGTTCGGGCCTGCGCCGGAGGCATCGGCCACCGGCCAGGCGCCATTGCGTCGCGGTGAACCCAGCCGATGGATGGTGGCACCGGTGGTGGTGGGCGTGTTGGTCCTCGTGGTGTTGGGGTTGGCACCGCCGTCGGATCTGGTCGACCTGCTCAACCGCGGCGCCGCTGAACTCGGGGCAGGTGTGCGGTGAACACCACGACGACCACCACAGTCATTGACCTGGTCCTGGATGAATGGCGCACGCGGGTCGTCGATCTCGTCGCGCGGGGTGAGCGATTCGCCGGGGTCTACAGCACCCATCGCGGCGATGTGGCGCAACTGCACGCCTTGCTCGTCGGCGCTGCCTCGCTGGCCTGCCTGCGGACCGAGCTGTCACCGCAGACAGACGGCTCGTTGTCCTACCCTTCGCTGACACCCGATGTGCCCGCGGCGTTTTGGTATGAACGCGCGCTGCACGATCTGTCCGGTGTGGTCCCGATCGGGCATCCGCGGCTCGACCCGCTGCTGCTGCCCCGCGAACCCGGCCAACCCACACCACGCCCCGGGCACACCGAACAGGCGACACTGGAAGGGCATGTCCACTCCCGTGCGGCAGAGCAGCATGGGCCCGTCGACGTCAGGGGTGGCGGCGTGTTCACGCTACCGCTCGGCCCGGTGCGCTCAGGGGTGTTCGAATCGATCGAATTCCTCATCGAAACGCCCGGCGAGGACATCCCGCATCTGAACATTCGGCCGTACTACAAGCATCGCGGTATCGCCAAGCGGTTCGAATCGCTGCCGGTGACCGACGGGATCTTGGTCGCCGAACGGGTGGAGGGCGTCGCGTCGATCGCCCACGCGCTGGCGTTCGCCCACGCCGTCGAGACGCTCGCTGATGTGACCCCGCCGCCGCGCGCACGTATGACACGAGTGATCCATGCCGAGCTGGAGCGCATCGCCAACCACCTCGACGTGGTGATGCGACTCTGCGATGCGGCCGGGATCGCCGTACCGACCGCGAGGTTCGGCTGGCACAAGGAGCGGGTGCTGCGACTGGTCTCGGCGCTGTGCGGCAACAGGTTTGGCCGCTCGGTCGTCTGCCCCGGCGGCGTCAACGCCGAGCCGCGATTGACGCCGGCTGCGATCTCCGAACACGTCGGTGCCCTCCTTCGCCGCATCCGCGGCGATCGGGACGCGTTGATGGTGGACGCATCTTTCCTCGACCGGCTAAGGGGCACGGGACATCTCGACCCGATGCTGGCCCGCTCGCACGGCGCGGTGGGCCCGGTGGGCCGCGGGTCCGGTTGCGACGACGATGCTCGCCGCCGTACCTACGACGGCTACACCGAACTTCCGCCCATCGACGCGGCCGCGGTCGACGACCGCGGTGACGCGCTCGCGCGATTACGGGTGCGGTGGACTGAAATCGACGTTGCCGCTGGGCTCATCGCGCGAGCCTGCGAAACGCTCGAAACAATTTCCGACCCACAGATCGCCACACCGGTACCAACCGTCGACGGCTTCGCACTGGGCTGGGCCGAGGCGCCGCAGGGCGAGGTGCTCTACGGCCTCGAGGTGCGCGACGGGGTGATCCGGCGTTGTTTTGCGCGCACAGCATCGCTACACAACATGCTGCTTTTCCACGACGTGTTCGGCGGCGATGTTTTCACCGACTTTCCATTTATCGAAGCAAGTTTCGGCCTGTGCTATGCCGGGGTGGCGATGTAGATGCCGTGGGTGTTCAGAGGATTACGCGACGGAGTCGTCACCACTCGATGGCCCAAGCAGGCAGACGGGTACTTCGACCAATTCCCGGCTGCGGTGGGCGTGGTGGGCGATCCGGCCGCGACGGTGCCGGACGAGGTTGCCCGGGCGGCCGCCGCATGTCCGACCGATGCGATCTCGGTGCAACCACGACCAAGGCTGGACCGGGGCCGCTGCATAATGTGCGGGCGTTGCGTCAACCTGGCCCCTGCCTGGTTTGCCTGGGAAAAAGGCTGCGCCACCGCACAACTGACTCGGTCAGCGCTGGTGGTGGGAGAAGTCGACGAAAGCGACGAGGCACTCGGCGAGCTGCGCGCGAGCCTGGCCCGCCGGGTGCGCAGGCTGCGGCGCTCGGTGCATATTCGTCACGTCGACGCCGGGTCCAACGGCAGCGACGAATGGGAGATCCAGGCGCTGACCAACCCGGTCTACGACGTGCACCGCCTCGGAATCTTCTTCACCGCCAGCCCTCGTCATGCCGACATCTTGCTGGTGACAGGCATCGGTGTGTCCGGGATGGTCGAGCCGCTGCGCCGCACGCTCGACGCGATGCCCGCACCCACCGTGGTCATCGCCGTGGGTACCGATGCCATCAGCGGAGGGGTCCTCGGCGGTGGATACATCGGCGGTACCGGAGTCTCCGACCTGGTGCCTGTCGACGTGTGGGTGCCCGGCGCGCCGGCCTCGCCATTCAGTGTGTTGCACGGCATCCTGCTCGCGCTGGGTCGGGTTCCGTCGCGCCAGAAGAGGAGCGCGCAGTGATCGCCGTGGGGTTGGCCTTGGCGGCAGCGGCGGTATCGATCGGCTGGTGCGCGGCGATGGGCGGCACCGACCGGGCACGGCTGCGCCTGGGCCTTAGCGCGTGGGGGGTGAACATCGCCGCTGCATCGGTGTTCGTGATCGCCGGTGCCCGCGGATTATCCGGTCATACCGGGCGTTTGGAGCTTGGTGGGTTGGCTGGACTCGGCCCGGCCAGTCTGAGCGTTGATGCGCTGTCGGGATTGTTCTTGATCGTTTCGTTCGGGGTTGCGGTCCCGGTGCTGGCGGCCGCGGCAGCGTCGGCCAACCGCAATCGTCCCCGGCTGCCGGCCGCGGTCGGCGCTGCGCTGGCCGCAGTCGCGGTGATCATCACCACCGACAACTTCTTCGTGCTGCTGTTCGGTTGGGAAACACTGACGATCGCCTTCTACCTGTTGGCCGGCTACGACCGCGGGTTGCCGGGCCGGATGGAGGCGTCGGTGATCACCGGGGTTTTCGGAAAGGCTAGCGGTGCTGCGGTGCTGCTAGGGGCTCTGCTGCTGGCCGGGCGCACGCATACATTCGTTTTCACCGCGAGCGCGGTGGATCCCCGCAGCGTCGCCGGCCAGGCGGCGTATGCGCTGCTGCTCTTGGGGTTTGGTATCAAAGTTGGGCTCGTGCCCGCCCACATCTGGATGCCGCGTGGTTATGCGGCGGCCCCGGGCCCGGCACGCGCCGTGATGGCCGGTGTGGCCGTCAACGTCGGCTTCTACGGAATGTGGCGCACACTGAACGCGCTGGGACCGCCGCCGGTCTGGCTGGCCTGCGTGGTGCTAGTGGTCGGGGGAGCGACGGCCATCCTGGGCATTGCCCACGCCGCCGTCAATGCGGACCTGGCGGCGTTGATCTCCTGGTCGAGCGTGGAAAATGCCGGGTTGATCACGGCCGGTTACGGGGTGGCGTTGATGGGGGCATCGGCGGGCGAGCCGGGGTTGGTCGCCGCCGGGCTGGTGGCCGGTACCGCCCAAGTGATGGCCCACGCTTTGGGCAAGACACTGCTGTTCGTGTCGGCCTCGACGATCGAGCAGGCAACCGGAACCACCGATCTGGACCGGCTGGGCGGGGTGGCGCGTCGCCTACCTTGGGCGGGAACGGGTTTGGTGGTCGGGTCGCTGACCCTGGCCGGATTGCCGTTGACTGCCGGATTCGCCTCGGAATGGTTCACGCTCGAGTCGTTGATGCAGCAGTTCCGGGTGTCCAGCCTTGCCCTGCAACTGTCGACCGCCGCGGCCGGAGCATTGATCGCGCTGACGGTCGGCATCGCGGCGGTGACGTTCGTTCGGGTCGTCGCGCTGACGGCTTTCGGACCGGTGCGCATCGGAGAGCCGCCGCTCGATCCCGGTCTCGCGCGCCCAGACCGCCAATGGCCGTACCGCTTCGGCGTCGGCGTGTTGGTGGCCGGCTGCCTGGGAATCGGCGCGTTCGCACCGATGCAGGTACGTGTGATCGGAGCTGGCCTATTGCCGTTGGTGGGCACTAACGCGGCGGGGGCAAACGCCAAACCGTGGGTGCTCCAGCCGGTTTACGCAGACTTCTCAGCGCTTTCGCCGAGTTGGCTATGGATCGTGCTTCCCGCGATGGCGGTGGTGATCGCCGGGTTTACGGCGATGTTCGCCGGCCGTAACCCGTTCCGAACCCGTCGAGTCGTTCCATGGTCGTCGGCGTCGCCGGGCGTCGACCGGGGAGTCGGCTACACGTCATTCGGTTATGCCAACCCGGTTCGCACCGTCCTCTCGACGCTGCTGCTGACCCGATCCGAATTGGTCGACACCGCAGACGGCCCTGCCGGTCGCACAGCTGTGCCGCGCACCTACCGCGTGGACGTCGTCGATGTGGTCGAACGATACTTCTATCGGCCGCTGGCACAGGCACTGATATTTTTGTCGCGATCCGCCAAGCTGCTCCAGTCCGGCCGCCTGGACGCCTACATGACCTACATGCTCATCGCGGTGCTGGCCGTTCTCGCCGTGGTGATCGCGACCGCCTGAGGCCCGTCGATCAGCGAGTGCCAAGGAAGGATTGCCGAGCATGTCTGAACGAATTGCCTCGAGGCTTGGCCGGCGTGAGCTGCTGGCGATCCCGGTCGTCGCAGGCGGCTTAGCTTCGGCCGCTTGTGGCGGCCCGTCACCGAAACCGCATGCGCCCCAGCAAGAGCCGTCAGTCACGCCGCCCGAAGACTTGATGCGCGAGCACGGGGTGCTTAAACGGGTGCTGTTGATCTACCGCGAAGCCATCCGCCGTCTTGAAGCGGGCGAGCCGATACCGGTCAAGCCGCTGGCCGCCGGGGCGGGCATCATTCGCAATTTCATCGAGGATTATCACGAGCACCTCGAAGAGCAGTACGTGTTTCCCCGACTCGAACAGGCCGGCAAGCTCACCGACGTCACTGCGATTTTGCGCACCCAGCACCAGCGGGGCCGCGCGCTGACGGATCGGGTGCTCGCTGCGACCAGCGCCCCGGCTGCCCCGGATCCACAAAGCCGGGAGCGGTTGATGCGCGACCTGTCGGCTTTTGTGCGCATGTACGAGCCCCACGAGGCGCGCGAGGACACCGTCGTGTTCCCGGCATTGCGTGACACCATGCCCGCCAGGGAGTTTCTCGAGCTGGCCGACACATTCGAAGACGAGGAGCACCGCCGTTTCGGGCACGCCGGCTTCGAAGGGATCGTCGACCACGTTGCCGACATCGAAAAAAGCCTCGGCATCTACGAGCTGGCCCAGTTCACCCCGTCGTAGCGAACTCGCAGCGCTGGCCCCGCGATGCCCTGCTGTGCATCGATGCGTAACTGGGGATAACCGGGCGCCGCGATGTGGTGGCCGCATTGGTGTCGGCTTGCCGTGTCGGCGCTGAAAGGCACTGTGACGGCATGACGACGTTGACGCGGGCCGAGCTGGGAGCACTGGGCGAACAACTGGCCGTCGATCACCTGACCCGGTCGGGGCTGCGGATTTTGACCCGCAACTGGCGGTGCCGGTATGGCGAAATAGACGTGATCGCCGTCGACGCCGCTTCGCGCACAGTGGTGTTCGTTGAGGTCAAGACCCGTACCGGCGACGGTTTCGGCGGCCTGGCGAACGCGGTGACCCCGCAGAAGGCGCGCCGGCTGCGCCGGCTGGCCGGGCTGTGGCTGGCCGGTCAGGACCGCGGGTGGGCGGCGATCCGCATCGACGTCGTCGGCGTGCGAATCGGGCGCTGTCGCGCGCCCGAGATCATCCATCTGCAAGGGATCGGCTGATGGCCTTGGGGCGGGCGTTCTCGGTCGCGGTGCGTGGCTTGGACGGTGAGATCGTCGAAATCGAAGCCGACATCACCTCGGGACTGCCGGGCGTGCACCTGGTGGGCCTGCCCGACGCCGCCCTGCAGGAATCCCGGGACCGGGTCCGTGCGGCCATCACCAACTGTGGCAACCAGTGGCCGATGAGCCGGCTGACCCTGGCGTTGTCGCCGGCCACGCTGCCCAAGATGGGGTCGGTCTACGACCTGGCCCTGGCGGCGGCGGTGCTGAGCGCGCAGCGAAGAAAGCCGTGGCGGCGGCTGGAAACCACGGTGCTGCTGGGGGAACTGGCACTGGACGGGCGGGTACGCCCGGTGCGGGGGGTGCTGCCGGCAGTGGTGGCCGCCAAGGCTGACGGTTGGTCGGCCGCCGTGGTGCCGGTCGGCAACCTGGCGGAGGCCAGCCTTGTCGACGGCATCGACGTCTGGGGTGTGCGCACCCTGGGACAACTGCAAACCTGGCTGAGCGGTGCGGCGTCGCTGGAAGACCGGATCAGCGCGACATCCGCTGCGCCCGAGCCGGCGGCCGACCTCGCTGACGTGGTGGGGCAGGCGCAGGCCCGCTTCGCGGTGGAGGTGGCGGCCGCCGGAGGGCATCACCTCATGCTGACCGGCCCGCCCGGAGTAGGCAAAACCATGCTGGCGCAACGTCTTCCGGGCTTGCTGCCACCGCTGTCGGAAAGCGAGTCGCTGGAAGTGACCGCGATTCACTCGGTGGCCGGGCTGTTGTCGGACGCGACGCCGCTGATCACCAGGCCGCCGTTCGTCGCGCCGCATCACAGCTCCAGCGTCGCCGCGCTCGTCGGGGGCGGCTCGGGGATGGCGCGCCCGGGCGCGGTCAGCTGCGCCCACCGCGGAGTGCTGTTTCTTGACGAGTGCGCCGAAATCGGTGTCAGTGCCCTGGAGGCTTTGCGAACACCGTTGGAAGAAGGAGAGATTCGCATCGCACGCCGCGACGGCGTGGCGCGCTACCCGGCGCGCTTTCAGTTGGTGCTGGCGGCGAACCCGTGTCCGTGCGCGCCAGCGGATCCGCAGGACTGCATCTGTCCCGCCGCGGCGAAACGGCGCTATCTGGGCAGGCTGTCGGGTCCCCTGCTGGATCGGGTCGACCTGCGGGTGGAGATGCACGCAGTGCGGGCCGGCGCGTTCTCGGCTACTCGGGGCGAGTCGACGGCGCAGGTGCGCCGCCGGGTCGCTCAGGCCCGAGACGCGGCCGCCGATCGGTGGCGACCATACGGATTCCGTACCAATGCCGAGGTCGGCGGTGCGCTGCTGCGGCGGAGGTTCCGGCTGGACAGCGTGGCGATGGCACCGCTGCGCGCCGCACTGGACCGCGGCCTGCTCAGCATCCGCGGGGTTCATCGGACCATGCGTGTCGCATGGACGCTCGCCGACTTGGCCGGTCGCTCAGCACCCGGTGTCGACGAGGTCGCGGCCGCGCTGAGCTTTCGCCAACCGGGAGCGTCGCGATGACCGAGTCGGCCAACGATCCGACGATGCGGGCCTGGGCGTATCTGTCGCGGGTGGCTGAACCGCCGTGCGTCGAGCTGGCGGCGTTGGTCCAACGCGTCGGTGCGGTCGAGGCGGCCGAACGGGTTCGGCGCGGGCAGGTCGACCACATGCTTGCCCGGCGTACCGAAGCCAGACGCGAAATCGACTATGCAACAGCCGATCTGGAGCTTCTGCGTCGCCGTGGCGGGCGGCTGATCACGCCCGGCGACGACGAGTGGCCGATGCTCGCGTTCGCCGCGTTCGGCAGCGCTGCGGTCCAGGCTAAACCACAGGGCAGGACACCGATGGTGCTGTGGGCGCAGGGACCCGCGCGCCTCGACGAAACCGCCCAACGCGCCGCGGCCATCGTCGGAACCCGCGCTGCGACCGCCTACGGCGAGCACGTGGCGGCCGAGCTCGCCGCGGGACTGTCCGAGAAAGGCGTCGCGGTTGTCTCCGGGGGCGCCTATGGCATCGACGGCATGGCCCACCGCGCCGCGCTGGCAGCCGACGGGATTACCCTGGCCGTGCTTGCCGGTGGGATCGACATTCCGTACCCGGCAGGTCATTCGGCGCTGCTGCATCGGATCGGCGGGCACGGTCTGCTCGTCACCGAATACCCTCCTGGTGTGCGGCCGGCCCGCCACCGGTTTTTGACGCGCAACCGGTTGGTCGCCGCGTTCGCGGGCGCGGCGGTGGTGGTGGAGGCCGGGCTGCGCAGCGGCGCGGCGAACACCGCGGCGTGGGCACGGGCCTTGGGGCGGGTGGTGGGCGCGGTTCCCGGGCCGGTCACGTCGTCGGCGTCGGCGGGCTGTCACGCGCTGCTGCGTGCGGGTGCGGAGGTGGTTACCCGCTCCGGCGATGTCGTCGAGTTGGTCGGTCGCATCGGGGAACTGGCGCCCGGCGACCCGCGGCCCGCGACGGCGTTGGACGCGCTCAGCGACACCGAGCGGCAGGTGTATGAGGCGTTGCCGGGCCGCGGCGGCGCCACGATCGACGAGATTGCCGTCGGGTCGGGACTGGCGCCGGCTCAGGTGTTCGGGCCGTTGGCGATGCTTGAGGTTGCCGGTTTAGCCGAGCAGCGCGAGGGTCGTTGGAGGATCGTCCGGGTGGGTACACAGCAGCCAGCGCGAACTGGCCGGCTCGTATAGTCGGGCAGACGGTCCGCTCTGGAGGGAGGCGATGTGGCGGGTCGACCAGTGCACACCTTCGAAGTGGTGCGGCGTGAACAACTCGCGCCGCATCTCGTGCGGGTAGTGCTCGGCGGCAGCGGCTTCGACACGTTCGCACCGAACGAATTCACCGATTCGTATGTCAAGCTGGTATTCGTCGCCGACGACGTCGATGTGGCCGAGCTGCCGCGTCCGTTGACGCTGGACAGCTTCGCCGGTCTGCCTGCCGACAAGCAGCCGCTGATCCGCACGATGACCGTTCGCCGTGCAGACCCGGTGGTCGGCGAGCTGACCATCGACGTCGTGGTGCACGGCGAGCACGGGGTCGCCGGGCCTTGGGCGGACACGGCGCAGCCCGGTCAGCCGATGTATTTGATGGGCCCCGGCGGCGCCTATGCCCCAGACCCCTCCGCCGACTGGCATCTGCTGGCCGGCGATGAATCCGCCCTTCCCGCCATCGCCGCTGCTCTAGAAGCGTTGCCGGACAACGCGGTTGGTAAGGCATTCATCGAGATCTCCGGACCCGAAGACGAGATCGCGCTGGCCGCACCGAAATCGGTACAGGTGAATTGGATATACCGTGGTGGGCGCGCCGATCTGGTGCCCGAGGATCGCGCCGGCGACCACGCGCCGCTGATCGAGGCGGTCAAGACCACCCAATGGTTGCCCGGTCAGGTGCACGTCTTCATCCACGGAGAAGCCCAGGCTGTCATGCACAATCTTCGCCCCTACATCCGCAAGGACCGTGCAGTCGACGCGGAATGGGCGTCGATCTCCGGTTACTGGCGGCGCGGCCGCACCGAAGAAACGTTTCGGCAGTGGAAGAAGGAACTCGCCGAAGCCGAGGCGGCCGGGGTCGCGGACTGATCGCGCCTGGCATCCTCAATGTTGTGGCGTTCTCCGATTACCAGAACGAGATCTACCTCCAGGGTCTAGCGGGCGTCGTCCCGTCGCTGCCCATGGCCTTCGCCGAGCTGGAGGCCAACGCCCGGGCCGCGATGCCGCCATGGGTGTGGTCGTATGTCGCGGGCGGCGCCGGCGACGAGCGCACCCAGCGGGCGAACTGCACCGCATTTGAGCGCTGGGGCCTGATCCCGCGGATGTTCGTCGGTGCCCAGGACCGCGACCTATCCGTCGAGTTGTTCGGGCTGTCGTTGCCGTCACCGGTGTTCATGGCGCCCATCGGGGTCATCGGCATCTGTGCCCAAGACGGTCACGGCGACCTGGCGACCGCCCGCGCGGCCGCCCGCACCGGTGTTCCCATGATGGTGTCGACCCTGACCGCCGACCCGCTCGAACAGGTGGCCGCCGAATTCGGCGACACCCCAGGTTTTTTTCAGCTGTACACACCCACGGATCGGGAGTTGGCGGCCAGCTTCGTGCACCGCGCCGAAGCCGCGGGCTACAAGGGCATCGTGGTCACACTGGATACCTGGGTGCCCGGGTGGCGGCCGCGGGATCTGAGCACGGCGAACTTCCCGCAACTGCGGGGGCATTGCCTGAGCAACTACACCGGCGATCCGGTTTTTCGCGCCGGCCTGAAACGCCCGCCGGAGGAAGATCCCCAGGGCGCCGTGCTGCGCTGGGTTCAACTGTTCGGCAATGCGCTGACGTGGGATGACCTGCCGTGGCTGCGGTCGCTGACCAAGCTGCCGCTGATCGTCAAGGGCATCTGCCACCCCGACGACGCCCGGCGCGCCAAGGATGGTGGCGTCGACGCCATCTACTGCTCCAACCACGGCGGGCGCCAAGCCAACGGCGGTCTGCCGGCGCTGGACTGTCTGCCGGGCGTGGTGGAGGCCGCAGACGGGCTGCCGGTGCTGTTCGACTCGGGCGTGCGCAGCGGCGCGGACATCATCAAGGCCCTGGCGCTGGGCGCGACCGCAGTCGGCATCGGGCGTCCGTACGCCTACGGGCTGGCCCTCGGCGGAATCGACGGCGTCGTTCACGTGCTGCGCGCGCTGCTGGCCGAAGCCGACCTCATCATGGCCGTCGACGGCTATCCCGCGTTGAGTGATCTCACCCCGGCTGCGCTGCGACCGGTCAGCTAGCCGGTTCTCTGATCGCGACACACGCCGCGCCTGGCCAGGTCGCCCGGATAAGTCTGCGACGGTAAGGGGGTGGCGGTTGACATCGAAGCCATCCTCGACGAGTTCGCCGAGTATCTCGCGCTGCAACGGGGCCGGTCGGCCCACACCCGTCGCGCATACTTAAGCGACTTGCGCTCGCTGTTCGCGTTTTTGGCCGAGCAGGCCCCCGGCTCGGGCCTGGAGGCGCTGAACCTGGCGGTGCTGCGGTCCTGGCTGGCGGCCGAAGCCACCGCCGGTGCGGCCCGCACCACGCTGGCCCGCCGCACCTCGGCGGTCAAGGCGTTCACCGCATGGGCGTTGCGGTGCGGCCTGCTCGGTAGCGATCCGGCTGTGCGGCTGCAAGTGCCGAAGGCGCGCCGTACGCTCCCGGCGGTGCTGCGCCAAGATCAGGCGCTGGCTGCCATGGCTGCTGCGAAATCTGCTTCGCAGCAAGGTGATCCGCTTGCTCTGCGAGACCGGTTGATCGTCGAGTTGCTCTACGCCACCGGTATCCGGGTCAGCGAATTGTGCGGCCTGGACATTGACGACGTCGACCTCGGGCACCGGTTGGTGCGGGTACTCGGGAAAGGCGACAAGCAGCGCACCGTTCCGTTCGGTGAGCCGGCGGCCGAGGCGCTGCGCGCGTGGATGGCCGACGGACGCCCAGCCCTGGCCACCGCCGAATCCGGGCCCGCGCTGCTGCTCGGTGCCCGGGGTCGACGACTCGACGTGCGCCAGGCTCGCACGGTGGTGCACCAGAGCGTCGCCGCGGTCACCGGCGCGCCTGACATCGGCCCGCACGGACTGCGGCACAGCGCGGCCACCCACCTGCTCGAAGGCGGGGCCGACCTGCGCGTCGTGCAGGAATTGCTCGGGCATTCCAGTCTCGCCACCACCCAGCTCTACACCCATGTCTCGGTGGCGCGACTGCGCAAGGTCCACGATCAAGCCCATCCGCGCGCGTGACCGGCGCCGCAGCTAGCGCAGCGGCTTGAGCCGGATCGGCGTCGAGGCCAGCAACCCCAGCGGGTCGACATAGTCGGCGCGGGCCGCCGGCCCCCACATCGCACCCCAGTGCAGACACGCCGCCGCGCCGCAGCCGGGGTGGCCCGCCGCCAGCCGGCCGATCACGGTCGCCGCGGCCACCGGTTGGCCGACGCGCACAATGGCCTGCACCGGCTCGTAGCTGGTGTGCAAACCACCCGGGTGGGCCAGCGACACTACCGGTCGTCCCGCCAACAGACCGGCGAACACCACGGTCGCCGCGCCGACCGCATAGACGGGCTGGCCCGGCACACCGGCCAGGTCGACCCCGCGATGCCCCGGATGCCAGTTGGGCGACGGCGCATCGAACACGCGCACGACGGCCGGCGGCGGCCGCAGTGGCCAGTCCAGCCGGGTGTCGTCGGCAACGGCCCGGGCTGCGCACAGTAACGCCACCGCCAGCATCGCAACGCATCGCACGCGCCCAGTGCACCTCGGTGCGAACCCGCGCGCCAGGCAGGCTGTGGACAAACCACCAGGTACCGGCGTGTAAACTCGTCGGCGCAGCCCGCAGCAGCGGGCTGACTTCGCGTGTCTGCCGCCAACCGGATGCCGCGCGGTCCCGCCAAAAGTCAGGTGGGTGCGGCATCGTGCAGACGCCAGGGCCCGGCTTCACCCGACGCCGGGCGACAACCGACACATAAGGACATTGGCCGGCCATGGCTGTTGTAACCATGAAGCAGCTGCTCGACAGCGGCACCCACTTCGGGCATCAGACCCGTCGCTGGAACCCCAAGATGAAGCGGTTCATCTTCACCGACCGCAACGGCATCTACATCATCGACCTGCAGCAGACGCTGACCTACATCGACAAGGCGTACGAGTTCGTCAAAGAGACGGTGGCGCACGGCGGGACCATCCTGTTCGTCGGCACCAAAAAGCAGGCACAGGAATCGATCGCCGCCGAAGCCACCCGGGTCGGCATGCCATATGTCAACCAGCGCTGGCTGGGCGGCATGCTCACCAACTTCGCCACCGTGCACAAGCGGTTGCAGCGCCTCAAAGAGCTCGAGGCGATGGAACAAACCGGGGGTTTTGAGGGCCGCACCAAGAAGGAGGTGCTGGGCCTGGTCCGGGAGAAGAACAAGCTGGAACGCAGCCTGGGCGGTATCCGCGACATGAACAAGGTGCCGTCGGCGATCTGGGTCGTCGACACCAACAAGGAGCACATCGCCGTCGGCGAGGCCCGCAAGCTGGGCATCCCGGTGATCGCGATCCTCGACACCAATTGCGATCCCGACCTGGTCGACTACCCGATCCCCGGCAACGACGACGCGATCCGCTCGGCCGCGCTGCTGACCAGGGTGATTGCCTCCGCGGTGGCCGAAGGCCTGCAGGCCCGTGCCGGCCTGGGCCGCGGCGACGGCAAGCCCGAGGCCGAAGCTGCCGAGCCGCTGCCGGAATGGGAGCAGGAACTCCTGGCCGCAACAACGCCGGCCCCGGAACCGATCGCCGCCGACACCGCAACCGAACAGACCACCGACCCCTCCTAGGAAAGGCTGAGCATTGGCGAACTACACCGCTGCCGACGTCAAGCGGCTTCGGGAGCTGACCGGCGCAGGCATGCTCGACTGCAAGAACGCGCTGGCCGACGCCAACGGTGACTTCGACAAGGCCGTCGAGGCGCTGCGCATCAAGGGTGCCAAGGATGTCGGCAAACGCGCGCAGCGGGCCACCGCCGAAGGTCTCGTCGCCGCCACGGACGGCGCACTGATCGAGCTCAACTGCGAAACCGATTTCGTCGCCAAAAACGCCGAATTCGGTGCGCTGGCCGATCAGATCGTGGCGGCCGCGGCGGCGTCCAAGACAACCGACGTTGACACGCTCAAGGCGGCCAAAATCGGCGGGAAGACCGTCGAGCAGGCCATCGCGGACCTGTCGGCCAAGATCGGTGAAAAGCTCGAGCTGCGCCGGGTCGCCTACTTCGACGGCACCGTCGAGACCTATCTGCACAAGCGGGCCGCCGACCTGCCGCCCGCGGTGGGGGTCCTGGTCGAATACACCGGCACGGGAGACCAGGCCAAGGAGGCTGCGCACACGGTGGCCTTGCAGATCGCCGCGCTGCGGGCCCGTTACCTCAGCCGCGACGACGTGCCCGACGACGTGGTGGCCAGCGAGCGCCGCATCGCCGAGGAGACCGCCAAGGCCGAAGGCAAACCCGAGCAGGCGCTGCCCAAGATCGTCGAGGGCCGGCTGGGCGGCTTCTTCAGGGATGCCGTGCTGCTTGACCAGGTGTCGGTGTCGGACAGCAAAAAGACCGTCAAGGCGCTGCTTGACGAGGCCGGCGTGACCGTGACACGTTTCGTCCGATTCGAGGTGGGTCAGCAGTAGCGTCGGCGTATGCGACATGTGCACGCCTTCGGCGACGACGCCCTCGGGGATCTCGACGCGGTCGCCCTCGCCGAGGCGATCAGAACCGGGCAGCTTGCGCGGGCGGACGTGATCGAGGCGGCGATCGCCCGCACCGAGGCCGTCAACCCCGCCCTCAACGGCCTGGCTTACCAAGCGTTCGACCAGGCGCGAGCCGTCGCGGCAGCCCCGCGGGCCGGTTTCTTCAGCGGGGTGCCGACCTTCGTCAAAGACAACGTCGACGTCGCCGGGTTGCCGACGATGGAGGGCACCGACGCGTGGGTGCCGCGCCGGGCTGCCAGGGACGGCGAGTTCACCCGGCTGTATTTGGGGACCGGCCTCGTCGCGCTGGGAAAAACGCAGATGTCCGAGTACGGCTTCAGCGCATCCGCCGAGCACCCTCGGCTCGGACCGGTCCGCAACCCGTGGAACACCGACTACACCGCGGGTGCCTCGTCGTCGGGTTCGGCCGCGTTCGTCGCCGCTGGCGCGGTGCCGATCGCCCACGCCAACGACGGCGGCGGCTCGATCCGGATCCCCGCCGCCTGCAACGGGCTGGTGGGCCTCAAGCCGTCACGCGGCCGGCTTCCGGTGGACAAGGACCTGCGCCGCATGCCGATACGCCTGGTCGCCAACGGTGTGCTGACCCGATCGGTGCGCGACACCGCGGCTTTTCACCGGGAAGCCGAGCGCATGTGGCGTCAGCCCAACCTGCCGCCGATCGGCGACGTCACCCATCCCGGCAGGCAGCGGCTGAAGATCGCCGTGCTGACGCGTTCGGTGGATCGTGAATGCAGCCCCGAGATCCGCGAGCTGACCCTGAAGTCGGCGCGACTGCTCGAGGAACTGGGTCACCGCGTGGAGCATGTCGAAAACCCGCCAGTGCCTTCGACTTTCGCCGACGACTTCGTGCTGTATTGGGCGCTGCTGGCGCTTGGGCAGCTGTACATCAGCCGGCGCCGGTTCGGCGACACGTTCGATCCCGCCCGGTTGGACAACCTGACGCTGGGTCTGGCCCGCCACGCGCGGCGCAACCTGCATCGGCTCCCGTTGGCAGTACTGCGGCTGCGGGGCGTGCGGCGGCACACTGCCCGCTTCGCCGAAACCTATGACGCAGTGCTGACGCCAACGCTGGCCGAGGAGACGCCGCGAATCGGCCACCTTGACCCAACCGGGGACTACGAGCAGATCATGGGCCGGATGCGCGACTGGGTCGCGTTCACGCCGCTGCACAATGTCACGGGCGAGCCGGCGATCTCGCTACCGCTGGCCGAGTCCGCGACCGGCATGCCGGTGGGCATGATGATCTCGGCCGACATCGGGTGCGAAGCGAGGCTCTTGGCACTGGCTTACGAACTCGAAGAGGCGCAGCCATGGCGCCGCATTCAGGCCGCGGCCGACAAGCCCCGTGGAAAACACCGCTAGTCCACCGGCCGAACCTCCAAGTGGTACCACTGCGGGGAGCCGCCCACCTGACCATTCAGGCAGCCGTCACCGCGAAGCGATGGCCTCGAGCAAGTCGCGGGTACCGGCGAGGTGCGCTGAACCGGCTCGACGTCGCCGAAATAGCGGTTAGGCGCTTGCTGGGCTTCGTCGCCGCACGCATCCGGCGGGGTCTACCGCAAGGTGAACGTTGGAATCGACCAACGTGCCGTCGAGGTCGAACAGCACACTCGTGCCCGTCGGCGGTGGATGCGGCCACGACAACCTGTCCTCTCGTTGCGCCGGCTCATTGGATACCCCGGCGACGTCCCCGAAATCAGCCGCCCCGGGCCGGGCGGCAGCCGGCGCTGGATTGCCGGGGGTCGACTTCGGGTAACCGGCGTGCGGGAGCGGGCGCCGACGAAGGAGTGCCGGTGAGTGAGTTACGCCAAGCCACCGCGGCGGCGGCCGAGCGTGCGCGGCAGGAAGCCGACGCCTATCGCGGGAACAACCCGCAGCCGTTGAGCGGATACCTGGCAGTCCTGGGCCTCGACGCCATGCTGGCGGCCGTGACGGCGATCGTCGCCGCCGCGACCGGTCGCAGGCTGCCCGACCGGTGGCATGGTCAAGACCTGATCACGGTCACGTTTGGTACTCACAAACTCTCGCGGACGATGGCCAAGGACGCGGTGACCAGCCCGTTACGGGCGCCGTTTGCTCCGCTACGCGGGCACTGCCGGTCCCGCCGAGGTGCTAGAAGAAACCTGTCACGGCAGCCGGCTGCGCCACAGCCTGGGCGAGCTGATGACCTGCCCGTTCTGCCTAGACATGTGGGTGGCCAGCGCATTGGTCACCGGCCTGATTTTTGCCCCGCGGCTGACCCGGTTGGTTGCGCGCAGCTTTACCGCTTTGGCCGGCGCCGATTTTCTCCAACTGGCCTGCGCCAGGGCGCAGCAGTCTGCGGCGGGATGAGGTAACCACACAACGATCGGAGGTTTCATGCCCAAGACCACCAAAGGCGGCGGGGTCAAAAAGAGCGAGCTGCCCGCTACCTTGCAGCGCTCCGGCGCCAAGGCGCAACGGACATTCGCAAAAGCGCACGACGCCGCCGCCAAACAGTACGGCAGCGAGCAGCGGGCCCACCGGGTGGGCTATGCCGCACTCAAGCACGAGTTCGAAAAAGTCGGCGATCACTGGGAGCCCAAGGCGCGGAAGGGCCCCTTTGACAAGGCCGCCGAACGCGGCGGCCCGCGGAACACGGCCCCGTCGGCGGAAGGCGTTGACGCTAACGCCAGCAAAAAGCATCTGCTCGACGTGGCGCGCCGACTGGATGTGCGCGGGCGGTCATCGATGAGCAAGTCCGAACTCGTCGACGCGATCAAGAAGGCCAACCGTCGCGCCCGTGCGCGCTAAGTGGCGCGCCCACGCCGGTCCGTCGACCGGATCAACCCGAGGCAGGACATAGCCCGACCGGCGGGCCGAGCACCGCGGCTACCGTCAGCGCTGATCTGGCGCCGTCGTGCTTTGTCGTCGAATCTTCGTCGCACGAGCCGGTGTCGCTGAAGCGTGGGAAGCGATCGATGCCTTGCTTGCCGCTCCCGCGGCCAAGCTGCTCAGGCCGGGCGGGCGGCATTGAGCGCTATGTCGACAGCTCGCGATTGACACCACCGCGCGGCAACGACGTCGCCGACGCATATCCGGCCGCCTATGCCGTTGAGAACAATGCGACTTGGCTTAGCGCGGACCGCGGCTTCGCGCTTCGCCCGGTTGCGCTGGAGTCATCCGTTAGAAATCTAGAAGCATGCCGGCGCATGCAAAGTCGGATGTCGACTTGCGGGACGGTCCGGCCCCGACGAACTTCAGATGAGCAACGTCTCCTTCGTGCCAGAGGCCGTTGTGATGCGCCGGTGCGGAATTGGACGATGGAAAGTCGGAATCATCTGCTCAAGCAATAGACCGTAACCGTTGGCCAGCAGGCTCATCCACAACTGCGGACTGGCCTGGTTCTCGGCAAGCCACGTGGTGATCGGCTCCCACTGTTTGGCCACCGGTTCATCGTTTACACCGAGCAACCGGAGAAGCTCCGGCAGAGTCCGCGGCTCAGTTGACATGACGCTGTGATCGACGGCAGTTCCCATGCTGGCCACCTCCCCACCAGCCGAACGCGTGTCGTGCGCTAGTGCTGGGCTCGCCCGACGCCCGGGATGGTCAGCCTGCGCGCGCGTGGCCCGGCGCAGCACGTCTGTGATCAAGTCTCTACCCGAAACGAGACACAACAAAACGCTCAGCCGGTCGGATAACCCGCGGATCAAGGGAATTATCAAATCAGGTGGAGCAAACTGCAAACGAAGCAGACGTACTGCGAAACCCATTCATCTACCTCAGTTTGACAGCAGAAGTCGGCGAAGAGAGCGGCACCGCCTTCCCGATGACAGCAAACACGCGAGATGAATATGAAAGGTACCCTGAAAACGATTCGGGCAACTGTGATGAGATCGACGCACATTCGCAGCGTTTCCGTGACGAGCCGGCGGGCCCACCGGAGGCGAACTGCCAATGTGTGCGCCCGTCGACTCGTCCGCCAAACCGCGGCTTGCCGAGGGGAGGTAACCTGCGCGGCCCGCTTCGATCTCGGTGAAAATTCGCGTTTAACCCGGCACTCGCCCGGGCACCTCTGCGGCATGAATGTACGTCCCCCGCTTCGTTTCCCGGGTTACGCGCTGGCAGCCGCCGCGGCGGGCCTTAGCCTGAATCCGTGGATGAGTGATTTGGTGTCGTCGCGGGGCTGGTTTCTGCACGATTGGGGCGGTTGGGAATGGGGTGGGCATAATTGAGCCGCTGGCCTGCACCAGCTTTCCTGTGTCTTCGGGGTCGGGCCTGGGATGGCAGTTGGGCACGGGAGGTGGCGTTCACCCTGCTCGTGGGATCGCCGGACTGTGACCGATGATGTTGTTCCACAGGGTTTTCCACCCGATCTGCCATGGCCAGTGCGCGGGCAGGTGCAACATCGGCTTACGGGCGGGCGCGGCGAAGCGGGCTGGGATGTTGACCAGGTCGCGGCGCAGGGTCGCACCGCGCGCGACGACGTGCTCACCGCTGGCGAGGGTGCCGGTGGCGCGTAGCAGGTTGTGCGCGATCACCGTGCAGGCCAGCCAGGCGCAATTGGCTGCAAACAGCCCAGAGGGGATATGAGCCAATGGGCCGTCGATGAGGTCGGCGAAGGTGGTCTCGATGATGGCATGGCGGCGGTGGGTGATGTCGGCCTGGGCGGTGGGCAAATCGGAGTTGGTCACAAATGGGTGATAGCGCCACACCGCAAACAGCGCGTCGGGGTAGCGGGCATCTTTGACACGGCGCACGATCAGCCGGACGGTGAGCGTGCGCCCGCCGCCCAGGCGCAGCGTGTAGGGCGTTTCGGCGACCTGGGCATCAGAGATCAGCGCGCCGGTGTCGGGGTCAGCCACCGCGCCCGGGTAGTGCACCGGGGTGTAGGCGTGCTCGCCGATGCCGGCGATGGCGGTGCTGATGCGCTTGTTTCGGGCCACCGACACGGAGAATTCGATACCTTCGGCAACGCAGGTGGCCATCACCTTCTTGGTGCCGAACGCCGAGTCGCCGCGCAGCATGATGGTGCCCGCGCCGCACCGGCGGGCGGTGGTGATGGCCTGCTTGACTTGGCGGGCCGCCGCACGCCCGGAGCCGGCCCGCCCGCTGCGTAGCCGCGCCTCGGCAATCACCGGCGGCGCCTGCGCGGTCGACAGCGTGGTGATCTGCGGTGAAAGGCCCAATCGCAGCAGCGCGCGGCTGGCGATCTTGGCGTGCCCGAACGAGGCGCCCTGCTTGTGGTGTCCGTAGACCGGGCGCAGCAGCGAGTCGATGTCTAAAAACGCGCGCTGCTCGATGCCGGGCAAAAGCGGGGTGTGCGCCGCGAGTGCCACCAGATGCTCGCGGGCCACCGCGGCGAGCTGGTTGGAATGCCCGAAGCTGAACTCGCGCAGGAAGATCCCCAGCGTCGAGGGCGCATACACCTCATCGAAGACCCGCGGCGTGCCGCCGGCGCGCAGCACATTCACATCGTCGATGCTGTCCGCCCCGCACATCATGCCCGCGATGATCGTGGTCAGCTTGCCGGCCGCATTGACCGCGCCCGAGGCCACCCGGGTGCTGGGCAGATCGATGTGCTCGCCGATCAACCGCGAAAGACCGCTCTGCTCAGCCAATTCCAGCACCGGCACCAAACCCGCCGCCGACACCAAATTCTGCTCGTCGAACACGGCGGACTCGGTGCTAAACGTGTATGCTGATTGCACTGGAAATGCCTTCCCGAGCAGGGACTGTTTCGACTTCGACAATCGTTATTGTCCCAGCTCGGAAGGCGTTTTCACTGTTCACACGCCGATCACCAAAGACCGACCTTCCACGGATTCAGGCTTAGCGCATACGCCCTTTCCGCTGTGTCCGCTCCATCCGCGTCGGCACAGCCATGCCCCGATACACAAGTGGTATTCGCCCGCGGCACCGGCGAGCCTCCTGGTCTCGGTCCCACCGGCGAGGCCTTCGTCAACGCTCTCAATTCCCGTGTCGGAAGGCCGCTCGACGTGTACCCGGTCAACTACCCCGCCAGCGACGATTGGGCCACATCGGGTCTCGACGGCATCAGAGACGCCGGCGCCCACGTTGTCTCCATGGCGGCGAACTGCCCGCAGACCAAGATGGTGCTCAGCGGTTATTCCCAAGGCGCCGCGGTGATGGGCTTCACCACCTCGCCGGCTGTGCCCGATGGCGTCGATCCGGCGACCGTGCCGAAACCGCTGGCGCCCAGCGTGGCTGACCACGTCGCCGCGGTCGTCTTGTTCGGCATGCCGAACGTGCGGGCCATGAACTTCCTCGGCCAACCGCCCGTCGTCATCGGCCCGGCGTTTCAGGGCAAGACCATAAAGGTGTGCGCTCCCGAGGATCCGGTGTGCTCTGACGGGATGAATTTCGCCGCGCACGACGCATACGCCCAAGACGGTGGCGTCATCGACAAGGGAGCGGACTTCGCAGCCAGTCGGCTCGGCGGAGGTTCCGGTGCACCGGTGACGGTCGCGTCTCCCGGCGGCGGCTTTGGGGAGTGATCACCGTTTGTCCGGAGACCACGCCGGGGCGCTTACCGCGGAGATCTGTTTGGCACGGAACCTCGACCGTCGGTGTTTGAGGATGCTGCGGACCGGTTATGGACAGTTGAGCGCGCGGTGGCCCTCGCCCTGAGCGCGTTCACAACCCGAACAAAAGGCTGGGCTCCATCGAGAGGAGATAGCGTGAAGTTCACCAGGACCGCCCTGAAGGCGGCAATCGGCGCTGCCGCAATATCGACCGCCACAGTATTCACTGCTGCAACGGCTTCTGCCGTCAACCCGACGATCCAGCGATTTGGCACGACCGAACAGTTGGTGGATGGACCGCTGGTCACCGCCTATACGGTCAGCAACCTGCAACCGAGCAACGTGGTGATCCCGGGCTACACCCCCGCTGGGAAGATCTGGCAGGCCGACGTGACCGCGGTGGCGCAAAGCGGCACCGTCACCCCGCTGGTCGCAGACTTCAACGCCCGGGCAGGCAACGGTCAGAACTACCGGGTGATCATTCCGCCGCAGCCGGCACCAAACGGCCTATCCGATGCGCCGCTCGCGCAGGGCCAGCAGGCCAGCGGGAAGATCTACTTCGACGTGACCGGCGCTCCGCCGGATGGCGTCGTCTACAACGACGGAGTCGAAGACGTGCTGATCTGGACCACCAACACATAACCGGCTGAAGGCGCCTCCCCGCGTCAATCGACGCGGGGAGGTTGCGTCTTGCGTGATGGCTCGGCGGCGCAGCCCTGGGCTGCGCCGCGGTCCGGTGGTTCAGTGATCACGAACCCGCTTGCGGCGGATAAGGATTTCGCGCCGACAAGCGGCAATCTCGGGGCCTTGGCGAACCAGTCCGCCAAGCACACCGTGTCGCGGCATCGGCAAGCGGTCGCACAGGGGCAGCGAAACTGCCGGCGGCTCAGCAGCGCGTGGCCGCGCGAACCCGTTGCCGCTGCTCGTCGGTATGGCCGTCTCTGGACACCACACGAAGGCGTGCCGCCATCCGGGCGTATTCGGATCGGTTGCCAGCTCCGAAACCGTCTGTCGCCGGTGTCATGTCGACATACGAGCCGTGTATGCCTTGAAGCGATCCGCGTTCGTCGTAGAACGGTGCCCCGCTGACCACCACGTCATGGACGCGGTGGCGGACGTCGACGATCCGGTGCTGCGAGCCGAACGGACGCGGTGTGCGCTGCAGCGCGTGCAGAGTGTCGGCCACCTGCGCGAAATCGTCGGGATGAACATGGGACAGCACCAATTCCGTGGTTGGAATAACGGTCCCGGGAGGATACCCATGCATTTGCTCGACCTGCGGTGACCACACCCAGCGGCCGTCGGCACAGA
Source organism: Mycobacterium heckeshornense (assembly GCF_016592155.1). Classification (NCBI taxonomy): domain Bacteria; kingdom Bacillati; phylum Actinomycetota; class Actinomycetes; order Mycobacteriales; family Mycobacteriaceae; genus Mycobacterium; species Mycobacterium heckeshornense. The sequence continues at coordinate 3,436,408 of NZ_AP024237.1, read as the reverse complement.
AACTGAACCAGCCCAGGTGGTCAGACCACCCCGCGGTGAGCGGCGTCCGCGCGGACTGTACGCCGCCGTCGTCACAGCGCAGCAAACGCGTTGGTGTGTCCATGATGATCCCCGCATATCTCATCGCTACGACACGCCATCGTTGGTTGAACGACCGAGTTTGCGTGAAAACTGAGCGCGGCCGCACCGCCGAAAAGGCCGCTTGTCGCCTAGCTGACCTTTTGCGCCCGCGCCGGTGGGATGATCCGGCACCAACCGATTGAACATGGCGATCGTGAACCGGTGATGAACCGACACGGTGACCTTTGCCACATCGGGGGAGCGGCGCGTCAGCGAGCCGCCGCGCAGCCGACGGGCCCGGTCCCTTTGTCAGGGACCGGGCCCGTCTTTTCTACCGGGTTAATCCTGGTGGGCTTGCTGCTTTTTCTCCGCAGCCTCCGCGCCGCCGCGGGCCGCCTCGGCTTCGGCTTCCTTCTTCGCGGCGTCGCGCTGCGCTTGGGCCTTTTCCTGCTGGGCCTTGCCCTCACGGGCCAGCTCGTCTTGGCCGGCCAGGTTCCCCACCGCTTCCTTGGCCTTGCCCTTGACGTCTTCGACGACGCCCTTCACGGCTTCTGCGGGTCCGCTCCGGTTTTCTTCCGCCATGGATTTCCTCCTCGTTGGCTGCTAATCGGCACCGCGAGGCCATGTCGTTGAGCTCATGGATTTCCCCGCCGCAAGGGCCGCATTCCCGCGTCGCCGGGGACTCAAACATGTGCCGAGGCGGTGTAGGCCGACGGCGCGTTCAGGTGCCGGTCGGGCTGTTGCGCAGCGGCTCTCGGCGAGGTGGCCGCCGTTCTTGGGCCCTATTCACCCGATGCGGTCAAAGCTTTTGTCCCCGTTTGTATCTGCCTTCGACCGTGAGTTTGCTCGCTGTTGCGCCCGCTGGGTCGTCGGACGCCAGTGATAGCGGGGACGTGGCTGCCGGTGGCCGCCGCGCGAAGTCGTGCGCGACACTCGCCACGTCCTCGACCGGGCGGCCCTGACCGCGTCGGCGCTGCTTCGCCGGGCCAACGGCACAGCCCACGGGTATTAAGTTGGACGGCGAGCGTGCAGCCACCGCGAAATATCGGCACAATTTTCGCCCTGGTTTCACGTTCGGCGCACAATTACCTCCCGGGGAACGGCCATACGGGAGGATCGGGTTGCCGTCCTGGGTGTGGTCGCCGGGATGGCGCTCTGGTACGAGGAGTCTGATGATCGAGCCGCAACCGACGGGCACCAACGGCATACAGGCAGTCCCACCGGAGGGCGGCGACCTGTCGAACCGGCCCAAGTACTCGCGCGTGCTGCTCAAGCTCGGTGGCGAGATGTTCGGCGGCGGGCAAGTCGGCCTCGATCCTGACGTGGTGGCGCAGGTGGCTCGCCAGATCGCCGAGGTGGTCCGCCATGGCGTGCAGGTCGCAGTGGTCATCGGTGGCGGCAACTTCTTCCGCGGCGCCCAGCTGCAGCAGCGGGGCATGGAACGCACCCGCTCCGACTACATGGGGATGCTGGGCACTGTAATGAATAGCCTTGCACTGCAAGACTTTCTGGAAAAAGAAGGCATTGTCACCCGCGTTCAGACCGCCATCACCATGGGGCAGGTCGCCGAGCCGTACATCCCGCTGCGGGCACGCCGTCACCTGGAGAAGGGGCGAGTGGTGATCTTCGGCGCCGGCATGGGGTTGCCTTACTTTTCCACCGACACCACGGCCGCCCAGCGAGCGCTGGAGATTGGCGCGGACGTGGTGCTGATGGCCAAAGCGGTCGACGGAGTGTTCGCCGAGGATCCACGGGTCAACCCCAACGCCGAACTGCTCACCGTGATCAGTCACCGCGAGGTCATCGACCGCGGACTGCGAGTGGCCGACGCCACCGCGTTCAGCCTGTGCATGGACAACGGCATGCCGATCCTGGTGTTCAACCTGCTGACCGACGGCAATATCGCCCGTGCGGTCGCGGGTGAGAAGATCGGAACGCTGGTCACCACCTGACGAGGAGGAGCGGCGGAGATGATCGACGAGGTTCTTCTGGACGCCGAGGAGAGAATGGAAAAAGCCGTTTCGGTGGCCCGCGACGATCTGGCAACCATCCGGACCGGCCGGGCCAATCCCGGCATGTTTTCCAAGATCGTCATCGACTACTACGGTGCGCCCACCCCGATTACCCAGTTGGCCAGCATCAACGTGCCCGAGGCCCGGCTCGTTGTCATCAAGCCGTACGAGGCCAACCAGCTTCATGCCATCGAGACCGCCATCAGGAACTCCGACCTGGGCGTGAACCCCACCAACGACGGCACCCTGATCCGGGTGGCCGTGCCGCAGCTGACCGAGGAACGCCGCCGCGACCTCGTCAAACAAGCACGGCACAAAGGTGAAGAAGCGCGGGTCTCGGTGCGCAACATCCGTCGCAAGGCAATGGAGGAGCTGCACCGTATCCGCAAGGACGGGGAGGCCGGCGAAGACGAAGTCGGTCGAGCCGAGAAAGACCTGGAGAAGACGACGCACCAGTACGTCAACCAGATCGATGAACTGGTCAAACACAAGGAAGGCGAGCTGCTGGAGGTCTAGCGGCCGAGCAGCAAACCATGTCCGTGGCAGACACTGATACAGGTGCAGGCAGTCCGCGCCAGGAGCCGGCGCCGCCGCCAGCGCAGACGACCTCTCGGGCCGGCCGCAATCTGCCCATCGCGATCCTCGTGGGCGTTCTTTTGGGTGGCGGTGTGGTCGCCAGCCTGGTGTGGGCCCGGTACGCGTTCGTCGGCATACTCGCGGCCGGTGTGCTGCTGGGCACGCTCGAGGTGGCGCGGCAGCTGCGGGTCGCCGGATACGTGTTACCGCTGGTTCCGCTGGTCGTTGGCGGCCAGGCCACGCTGTGGCTGAGCTGGCCGTTCGGCACACGCGGCGTTCTGGCCGGCTTCGGCGGAACGGTGGTGGTCTGCATGATGTGGCGGTTGCTGACCCGCCACGGCCGCACGACGGCGCCCGGCCCCGATGCGGCCCCGGCGAATTACCTGCGCGACGTGTCGGCGACCGTGTTGCTGGCCGCCTGGGTTCCGCTGTTCGCCTCGTTTGCTGCTCTGCTCGTTTACCAGCACGACGGCGCCGGGCGGGCATTTTCGCTGGCGGTCGGTGTCGTCGCCTCCGACGTCGGCGGGTACGCGGCGGGCGTGCTGTTCGGCAGGCACCCGATGGTGCCGGCCATCAGCCCGAAGAAAACGTGGGAAGGCCTGGCTGGCTCACTGGTCCTCGGGATGGCGGTGACCACGGTGAGCGTGGTCTATCTGACCGGGAAGCCGTGGTGGACGGGGTTGGTGCTGGGGCTGGTCCTCGTGGTCACGGCCACGCTGGGCGACCTGGTGGAATCCCAGGTGAAACGTGACCTCGGCATCAAGGACATGGGCAGCCTGCTACCCGGTCACGGCGGGATCCTGGATCGGTTCGACGGGTTCCTGCCCTCAGCGGTGGCGGCCTGGATCGTGCTGACGCTGCTGCCCTAGCCGCGCCGATACTGGACTCGTCATGGCTCAACAGTTGGTGTTCGAGGCTCCCCGGCGCAAGGTGCCGCCGCAGCACCTGGCCGATTTCGACGCGGCCGGGCGCATCGCCGCGGTCGAGGCACTGGGCCTGCCCGCGTTTCGCGCCAACCAGCTTGCGCACCAGTACTTCGGCCGGCTGACCGCCGACCCGCACCAGATGACCGATCTGCCGGCAGCGGTTCGCGACCGGGTGGCCGCCGCCATGTTCCCGAAGCTGCTGACCGCCGTTCGTGTCCTCGCGTGTGATGCCGGCCAGACCCGCAAGACGTTGTGGCGCGCCGGCGACGGCACCACATTCGAGTCGGTGCTGATGCGTTACCCGCAGCGCAATACGGTCTGCATCTCCTCGCAGGCCGGCTGCGGGATGGCGTGCCCGTTCTGCGCGACCGGGCAGGCCGGCCTGACCCGCAACCTGTCGACCGCCGAAATCCTCGAACAGGTCCGTGCCGCGGCCGCGGCGCTGCGCGACGACTTCGGGGACCGGTTGTCCAACGTGGTGTTCATGGGCATGGGCGAGCCACTGGCCAACTACGCGCGGGTGGTTGCCGCGGTGCGCCGCATCATCGAGCCCTCCGGTTTCGGGATCTCGGCGCGGTCGGTGACGGTGTCGACGGTGGGCGTCGCACCGGCGATCCGCAAACTCGCCGACGAACGCCTCGCCGTGACATTGGCGCTGTCCCTGCACGCTCCCGACGACGAGCTGCGCGACACGCTGGTTCCGGTCAACACGCGGTGGAACGTCGGCGAGGCGCTCGGCGCCGCCCGGTACTACGCCGAGGTAACCGGGCGGCGGGTGTCAATCGAATATGCGCTGATCCGCGACGTCAACGACCAACCCTGGCGCGCGGATTTGCTGAGCGAGCGGCTGCGTGGGGCGCTCGGACGGCGGGCCCACGTGAATGTGATTCCGCTCAACCCGACGCCGGGCAGCCAGTGGGACGCCAGCCCCAAGGCTGCGCAGCGCGAATTCGTGCGCCGGGTGCGCAGGACGGGCATCTCCTGCACCGTACGCGACACCCGAGGTCGCGAAATCAGTGCCGCCTGCGGCCAATTGGCCGCCGGCGGCTGAACAGGGACGAAACGTCGTGACAGCGAGCGGGATTATCGGCGAATTTTTGAACAAACCAGGCCAGCTTTGCGTGGTTAAGGCAGCAGCAGCGCATGAAAGTAGAGGTCTGCCATGAGAATTCAATGTCCGGTCTTGATCAAAGGGTTGGTCGTCGGTGTCATCGCCGCCGCGCTGGCGTTCGGGTTGGGCGTCGCACCGCGCGCCAGGGCAGACGACGATCGGTTGAACTTCACCGCCACCACCCTCAGCGGAGCCCCCTTCACCGGGGCCAGCCTGCGGGGCAAGCCGGCCGTGCTGTGGTTCTGGACGCCCTGGTGCCCGTTCTGCAACGCCGAAGCTCCCGGCGTCAGCCACGTGGCGGCCGCCAACCCGGCGGTCACGTTTGTGGGCGTGGCGGCCCGCTCTGATGTGGGGGCGATGCAGGACTTCGTCGCCAAATACAACCTGAACTTCACCAACCTCAATGACGCCGACGGCGCGATCTGGGCGCGCTACAACGTGCCGTGGCAGCCGGCGTATGTCTTCTATAGGGCGGACGGTTCCTCCACCTTCGTCAACAACCCCACGGCGGCCATGCCACAGCAGGAGTTGTCCGACCGGGTGGCCGCACTGACGCGGTAGCGGGCGTTATTGGTGAGCCAAGGCCTTGTCAGCTTGGCCTTCGCCGCCGGGTTGGTGGCAGCGCTGAACCCGTGTGGCTTCGCGATGCTGCCCGCCTACCTGGTGCTGGTGGTGCGCGGCGAGGGTGGCGAATCCTCGGCTGCGGGCACGCCGATGGCGTCGCTGGGTCGCGCGCTGGTCGCCACGGTGGGCATGGCCCTGGGATTTCTGACGGTGTTCGGGCTATTCGGGGCGCTGACGGTTTCTGCGGCGGCCGCGGTGCAACGATACATGCCCTATCTGACCGTGCTGATCGGCAGTGTGCTTGTCGCTCTGGGGGTTTGGCTGCTGATGGGCCGCGAGCTGAAAATGTTGGCACCGCTGGGTTGGCGACGGGCGCCCACCGTGCGGCTCGGATCGATGTATGGCTACGGCGTCAGCTATGCGATCGCCTCGCTGTCGTGCACAATCGGGCCGTTCCTGGCCGTCACGGCGGCGGCGTTGCGCAGCGGCTCCGTGCTCGCGCGGGTGTCGGTCTACCTCGCCTATGTTTGTGGCCTCACATTGGTGGTCGGGGTGCTGGCGGTGGCCGCCGCAGCCGCGAGTTCGGCAGTGGCCGACCGCATCCGGGCAATCCTGCCGTTCGTCAACCGGATCGGTGGCGCGCTGCTCATCGCGGTCGGCCTCTATGTCGGCTACTACGGCCTCTACGAGGTGCGCCTGTTGCACGCCCACACCAATCCGCGCGACCCGGTGCTCACCGCCGCCGGCCGCATCCAGGGTGCGCTCGCCGGATGGGTGCACCAGCATGGCGGCTGGCCCTGGGTTATGGCGCTCGCCGTGCTCGGCGGCGGGCTGCTGGCCGGAACTGTCTGGCGCCGGCTGCGGCGCTGAGCGCTACCGGATCCAGCCCCGGCGGCGGCCCCACCAGTCGCGGACAACGAAAACCAGTGTCACGGCGGCAAACCCGACCAAGAACCAGTCCTCAATGTGGCCGACGTGATTGCCTCGCAGCATGCACAGCAGAAACACGACGATGGCCAGGCCGGTGATGCGCCAGGTCCGGTGATTGATCTTGCTCCACCCCCACGCCGCGGATGGCACCTCGGCGGTGTCGACCTCGGCGCGGCGCTCGACCTCAGTACTGACCACGGCGACTCCTCCAGTTGGGTGTGGGCGGTGTCGCGCGCCATTGTGGCATACTGCGACGCCCGCACTCGCGCACCAGATTGACGCTTGCCATGATGTCATATTGATGTCATGATGACGCCCATGGACGTGCAGCCGTACGTCGACGCCGTGCGAGCCCAGCTCCATGTCGCCGCCGCAGCGGGTGGTCCGGATGCCCGCGCGCTCGCGGAGCGGCTCAGCGCTCCGCTGGAATCCGCCATCCGGCTGGCACTGCTGGAGGCCCTGTCGGAGGCTGCCGAAGAAATCACCCGTGAACTGGCCCCGCGCTCGGTGGAAATCCGGCTGCGCGGCCGCGACCCGGAGTTCATCGTGTCCGCCCCGCTCGGCGAGCCCGCCGAAGAGCGGCTCGTTGCTGTCGACGACGGCGGCGGCACCTGGCGGATCACCCTGCGTCTGCCCGAAGGCCTGCGTGCGGCTGTCGAGGGCGCCGCTCGCCGCGACGGGTTGTCGCTGAACGCCTGGCTGGTGCGCGCAGCGGCCGCCGCGGCGCGATCCGCCGCCGGCAACCACCCTGCGACCGCAGGCGGCCATCACGTCGGCGGCTGGGTGCGCTGAAACCACCAAAGGAGATTCTCAATGAAGTTGTCAAGCCGCCGCGGCGGTAGGTGCGGGCTGGTATGCCGTGCCGTCGCGGAGCATGGCCCATACCACGTTGAGGCGGCGGCGCGCCAAAGCGAGGACGGCTTGGGTGTGGGTTTTGCCTTCGGATCTTTTGCGGTCGTAGTAGGTGCGCGAGGCGGCGTCGGTGCGGATGGCGATTTGGGCGGACAGGTAGCAGGCGCGCAGCAGGCGGCGGTGGTAGCGGCGGGGGCGTTTGAGGTTGCCGCTGATGCGCCCGGAGTCGCGGGGTACCGGGGCCAGTCCGGACACGCCGGCGAGGCGGTCGACGGAGTCGAAGCCGCATATGTCGCCGCCGGTGGCGGCGAGGAACTCGGCGCCGAGCACGACACCGAAGCCGGGCATGCTCAAGATGATTTCAGCGTGGCGGTGGCGGCGAAATCGCTCCTCGATCATCGTCTCGGTGTCGTCGATTTCGATGTCGAGGGCCATCACCTCCTTAGCCAGGCGAGCCACCACGGTGGCAGCCAGGTGTTGTCCGGGCACGATGGTGTGCTGGGCGTTAGCGGCCGCAAGGGCTTTGGACGCGACAGCATCGGCATTGCGGGCCTTACGTTTTCGCAACCAGGCGGCCAGCTCAGCAGCACCGGCGCGGCGCAGCCCGTCAGGCGTTTGATAGCCGGTAAGCAAAATCAACGCGGCCTTGCTGGTGCTGTAGTCAAAGGCGCGTTCCAGGGCGGGGAAGTATTCCAGCAGCTGGGCCCGCAGCCGGTTGATCGCCCGGGTGCGATCGGCCACCAAATCAGCGCGCCGGCTGGTGAGGATGCGCAGTTCCACCGCGATCTCGTCGCCGGGTCGCAACGGCTGCAGGTCGCGGCGCATCCGGGCCTGATCGGCAATGATCGCGGCGTCTTTGGCGTCGGTCTTGCCATCGCCGCGGTAGCCGCCCGAGGCGTGATAGACGGTGCGCCCGGGGATATACAGCAGCCGCTGCCCGGCCCCGACCAGCAGAGCAATCAACACCGCAGCGCCACCACCGTTGAGATCGATCGCCCAGGTGATCTCAGCGCCATCAACCACAGTGCTGACCGTGCTGATCAACTCCAGCAGCGCAGTTTCGTCGTTAGCGACCCGCTGCGCCAGCAGCCGCTGCCCTTCGGCGTCGATGACCACACAGTAGTGATCAGATTTACCGGCGTCGACACCAGCCCACAACTGCTGCCCCACAACCACCTCCGTAATCGCCGTAACAATCGACCCAGCAGACGACCACGCCGACGTGTCCTTACACAGCGATCGAATCGCATCTCTCAATTAGCGGTCGAGTCGTCGCGGGACGCCGGGCGGCCAATCTCCTTCGGCCATCACCGACGGCAAACCCATGAAAGCCATACCCGACGCCCCTGGGCAGTTCGAAGCCTACGGCCAACGGCAACGACCACCCTGCAAGAAAGGTAAGGAAACCGATGCCGAGCTTTCCCACCCCGCAACCCATCACCGCGAGCCTCCATGCCGGTAGCGGCTCGATTCGCCTCGTCGCCACCGACAGCGGCAACACCGTCGTGGAAGTTCGCCCGCACGACCCCTCCCGCCAAGCCGACGTCCGATCCGCCGAACAGGCCCGCATCTCCTATGCCAACGGCAAACTGGCCGTGGCGCCGGCCAAGCAGGGCTTCCTGGGTTACCGGATGGGCGCGGTCGACATCGTCGTCGAACTGCCGTCCCGGTCCGGTGTGCAGGTGGCTGTGGCCGCCGCCGACGTACACGCCGAGGGGGAATTCGCCTCCTTCCGATTTGCCTCGTCCAGCGGCAACCTGGCGGTGCAGTCGGTCGTCGGCCGGCTCAAGGCGGCTACCGCGTCAGGCAACGTCGACGTGGGCCTGCTCGACGGCGACGTGAAGTTCCAGGCGGCCAGCGGCTCGCTGACCGTCGACCGGCTGCGCGGCAACGTGAATGCGCAGACCTCGTCCGGTGCGGTCGATGTCGCTGCCGCCGTTTACGGAGCGGTGGTCGCCCACACCAGCAGCGGAGACATCGGGCTCGGCATACCCGAGGGCACCGCCGCTCAGCTCGACATCGTGACCGGCTCGGGCGTCGTCACCAACCGGCTGAGCCCGTCCGACGGACCCGCTGAGGGGGACGAGACGCTGCTGATCCGGGTGCGCACCGGCTCCGGCGACGTCGACATTTACCGGGCCGTGCAGGCACACGGCACAATAAGTGGGTGACCAGCCGCCGCATCAAAGTCTTGGTGCTGGGCAGCACCGGCTCGATCGGCACCCAGGCCCTGGAGGTCATCGCCGCTCACCCGGATCGCTTCGAGGTCGCCGGGCTGGCCGCCGGCGGCGGGCATCCGGAGCTGCTCGCGCGCCAGCGCGCCGAGACCGGCGTGACCAAGGTCGCGGTCACCGACGAGGACGTCGCCGAGGCGCTCGGCGACGTCACCTACCGCGGACCCGATGCCGTTCTTCGGCTGATTGAAGACACGCAGGCCGACGTCGTGCTCAACGCCCTGGTCGGCGCGCTCGGCTTGAAGCCCACCCTGGCGGCGCTGGCCACCGGCGCCAGGCTGGCGCTGGCCAACAAGGAGTCGCTGGTGGCCGGCGGCCCGCTGGTGCTGCGGGCGGCCAAGCCGGGGCAGATCGTGCCCGTCGACTCCGAGCACTCGGCGATGGCCCAATGCCTGCGCGGCGGCACCCCCGACGAGGTCGCCAAAATCGTGCTGACCGCCTCCGGTGGCCCGTTCCGCGGCTGGTCGGCGGCGGACCTCGAGCACGTCACACCCCAGCAGGCCGGGGCACATCCGACCTGGTCGATGGGGCCGATGAACACGCTGAACTCGGCGTCGCTGGTCAACAAGGGGCTCGAGCTGATCGAAACACATCTGCTGTTCGGTGTTCCCTACGAGCGCATCGACGTCGTCGTCCACCCGCAGTCGATCGTGCATTCGATGGTCACGTTCACCGACGGCTCGACCATCGCCCAGGCCAGCCCCCCGGACATGAAGCTGCCGATCGCGCTGGCGCTGGGCTGGCCCGACCGGGTGCCCGGCGCTGCCGCCGCCTGCGACTTTTCTACGGCCTCGTGCTGGGAGTTCGAACCGCTGGACACCGAGGTCTTCCCGGCGGTGGAGCTGGCCCGGCGCGCCGGCCGGGCCGGCGGCTGCATGACCGCGGTGTACAACGCCGCCAACGAAGAAGCCGCGGCGGCATTCCTGGCCGGGCGGATCAGCTTCCCGGCAATCGTGCGCACGATCGCCGACGTGCTAGCCGACGCCGAAGAGCGGGCCCCTCATTTGAGGGATGCACCCGCTACCGTGGATGACGTACTCGCCGCGCAGCGCTGGGCCCGGGAGAAGGCCGGGCGCCTCATCGATCGAGCCACCCAGGAGGTCATGCCCACCCGATGATGTTTGTGTTCGGCATCGTGGCATTCGCGCTGGCCATCTTGATCTCGGTGGCGCTGCACGAATGCGGGCATATGTGGGCGGCGCGCGCCACCGGGATGAAGGTTCGCCGGTATTTCGTTGGGTTCGGCCCGACCTTGTGGTCGACGCGGCGCGGCGAGACCGAATACGGCGTCAAGGCCATTCCGGCCGGCGGTTTCTGCGACATCGCCGGGATGACGGTGGTCGAGGACCTCACCCCCGACGAACGCGACCGCGCCATGTACAAGCAGAAAACCTGGAAGCGTGCCGCGGTGCTGCTCGCCGGTCCGGCGATGAACTTTTTCATCGGGTTACTGCTGGTCTACGTCATCGCCGTGGCCTGGGGCCTGCCCAACCTGCATCCGCCCACTGCGGCAGTGGTGGGCGAAACCGCTTGTGTGCCAGCTGAATTGAGTAAAGGCCAGTTTGGGCAGTGCACTGGCCCGGGTCCGGCGGCCGCGGCCGGCATCCGCGCCGGTGACGTCGTGGTCAAGGTCGGCGACACCGACGTGCACACCTTCGACGAAATGGCGGCCGCGGTGCGCAAGCTGCACGGCACCGTCCCGTTCGTCGTGGAGCGCGACGGCAAGACGCTCACCTTGCCGGTGACCGTCGTCCCCACCCGGCGTTGGGTCGGCGACGGTGACACGCCGTCGAATGTCGGCATGATCGGTGTGGCACCCAAGACCTACCCGCCGACGCGGCACACCGTGATCTCCGCCGTGCCGGCCACCGTCACCTTCACCGGTGAACTGTCCGTCGAGCTGGGCAAGGCGCTGGCCGCGATCCCGACCAAGGTCGGCGCGCTGGTGCATGCCATCGGCGGCGGCCAGCGCGATCCGGAGACACCGATCAGCGTGGTGGGCGCGTCGATCATCGGCGGCGACACCGTCAACCACGGGCTGTGGGTGGCGTTCTGGTTCTTTTTGGCCCAGCTGAACTTCATCCTGGGCGCGATCAACCTGGTGCCGCTGCTGCCGTTCGACGGCGGGCACATCGCGATCGCCGTGTACGAAAAGGTCCGCAACATGATCCGCTCGGCGCGCGGCATGGTCGCGGCAGCGCCGGTGAACTACCTCAAGCTCATGCCGGCAACCTACGTAGTGTTGGTGCTGGTGGTCGGCTACATGCTGTTGACCGTGACCGCCGATCTGGTCAACCCGATCAGGCTGTTCCAGTAGGAGAAACGATGAGCGTCGGCCTAGGGATGCCGGCATCGCCCGCACCGGTCTTGGCCCCGCGCCGCAAGACGCGTCAGCTGATGGTCGGCAACGTCGGGGTGGGCAGCGACTATCCGATTTCGGTGCAGTCGATGTGCACCACCAAAACCCACGACGTCAACGCCACCTTGCAGCAGATCGCCGAACTGACCGCGGCCGGCTGCGACATCGTGCGGGTGGCCTGCCCGCGCCAGGAGGACGCCGACGCGCTGGCCGAAATCGCCCGCCACAGCCAGATCCCGGTGATCGCCGACATCCACTTCCAGCCGCGCTACATCTTCGCCGCGATCGAGGCGGGCTGCGCGGCGGTGCGGGTAAACCCGGGCAATATCAAGGAATTCGACGGTCGGGTCGCCGAGGTCGCCAAGGCCGCCGGCGAGGCCGGCATCCCGATCCGCATCGGGGTCAATGCCGGATCACTGGACAAACGGTTCCTGGAGAAGCACGGCAAGGCCACCCCTGAGGCGCTGGTCGAGTCTGCGCTGTGGGAGGCCTCGCTGTTCGAGGAGCACGGTTTTTCCGACATCAAGATCAGCGTCAAACACACCGACCCCGTCGTCATGGTCCAGGCCTACCAGCTGCTGGCGGCCCGGTGTGACTACCCGTTGCACCTCGGCGTCACCGAGGCGGGTCCGGCGTTTCAGGGCACCGTCAAGTCCGCGGTGGCGTTTGGCGCACTGCTGTCGAAGGGCATCGGCGACACCATCCGGGTTTCGCTGTCGGCGCCTCCGGTCGAGGAGGTCAAGGTCGGCAACCAGATCTTGGAGTCGCTCAACCTGCGGCCGCGTTCGCTGGAGATCGTGTCCTGCCCGTCATGCGGTCGCGCCCAGGTCGACGTCTACACGCTGGCCAACGAGGTCAGCGCCGGGCTCGAGGGCCTTGAGGTGCCGCTGCGGGTGGCGGTGATGGGCTGTGTGGTCAACGGTCCGGGGGAGGCCCGCGAGGCCGACCTGGGCGTCGCGTCGGGCAATGGCAAGGGTCAGATTTTCGTGCGGGGCGAAGTGATCAAGACCGTCCCCGAATCGCAGATCGTCGAGACGCTGATCGAAGAAGCCATGCGGCTGGCTGCCCAGCTTGGCTCCGAAGCGGGCACAACTACAAGCGGTTCACCCGTTGTGACCGTAAGCTAATAAAGGCTACTCGGGCCACCCGGCCGCACAGAAAGACTTCCCATGTCGGCTCCGCCCATCTTTCGCCTGGTCGACGAGCGACGGGTGTCGGTGGTGCGCGACGCCGCGGCCGTGGGCCGGGTTCTCGACGCCGATCCCGTCGGATCGTGCATGGTCGCCGCGCGGGTCGCCGACCACGGCATCGACCCCGGCTCGATCGGCGGCGAACTGTGGACGCGCCGCGGCGCTGACGAATCGCTGTGCTACGCGGGGGCCAACCTGATACCGCTGCGCGGCGCGCTCGAGGATCTGCACGCGTTCGCCGACGAGGCGATGAGCGCGGCGCGGCGCTGCTCGTCGCTGGTCGGCCGGGCCGAACTGGTCATGCCGATGTGGCGGCGGCTGGAATCCGCCTGGGGCCCGGCCCGCGACGTGCGCGACCGTCAGCCGTTGATGGCGCTGGACCGCATGCCCGCCTGCGCGATCGATCCCGAGGTGCGCCAGGTACGCCCCGACGAGCTCGACGCGTATCTGGTCGCGGCCGTCGACATGTTCATCGGCGAGGTGGGTGTCGATCCCCGGCTCGGTGACGGCGGCCGGGGCTATCGCCGCCGGGTCGCCAACCTGATCTCGGCGGGGCGCGCGTGGGCCCGCTTCGAGGACGGCGAGGTCATCTTCAAGGCTGAGGTCGGCTCGCAGTCGCCGGCGGTGGGCCAGATTCAGGGGGTCTGGGTGCATCCCGAGCGCCGCGGGCGGGGTTTGGGCGCCGCGGGCACCGCCACGCTGGCGGCGGTGATCGTGGGCACCGGACGTATTGCCAGCCTGTACGTCAACGACTTCAACACCGTGGCCCGGGCCGCATACGCCCGGGTCGGCTTCCGTGAGGTTGGCACCTTCGCCACCGTGCTGCTGGACTGACCCGGCCGGTGCCCGGCACCGAAGTCGACGTTTAAGCCGGTGGCCACGTGCACTGCTTCGCCACATGGCCGATCGAGGCGTGGCCGTCACGGTTCGGTTTCGGTGTGGCGCTCCCCGCGAGGCCGGCAAGCCACTTAACATCAGCCTCAATGGCAACAGGAATCTCATTTGTATCAGCGGTCGCATGCCTGGGTTTGGCTGCGGCGCTCACCGCGCCGGGCTGCACCCCGCGTCCCGACGGCCCCGGTCCGGCCGCCGAGCGCTTCTTCGCCGCACTGGCCACCGGCGACACGGCGACGGCGGCACAGCTCACCGACGATCCCAGCGATGCCCGCGCAGCACTCAACGCGGCCTGGGCCGGGCTGCAGGCCACCCACCTGGATGCGCGGGTGCTGGGCGCCAAGTACACCGAGGACACCGGAGCGGTCGCCTACCGCTACACCTGGCATCTGCCCAAAAACCGCACCTGGACCTACGAGGGCCAGCTGAAGATGGCGCGCGACGAGGGCCGCTGGCAGATCCGGTGGACCGCCACCGGGTTGCATCCCAAGCTCGGCGACCACCAGACGTTCGCGCTGCGCGCTGACCCGCCGCGGCGCGCTTCGGTCAACGAGGCCGGTGGCACCGACGTGCTGGTCCCGGGCTACTTGTACCACTACGCGCTGGACGCCAGCCGGGCCGGCACCCAGCTGGCCAGCACGGCCCGCGCGGTGGCCGATGCGTTGCGGCCGTTCGACGACACGCTGGATCCGCAGCAACTGGCCGAGCGGGCCAGCTCCGCACCCAAGCCGCTGGACCTGATCACGCTGCGCGTCGACGACAACAATCGCGTCGCCCCCGCGATCGGCAACTTGCCCGGGGTGGTGATCACGCCGCAGGCCGAACTGCTGCCGACCGATGACCGGTTCGCACCGGCCGTCATCAGCGAGGTGAAGAAGGCCGTCGTCGATCGACTCGACGGCCAGGCGGGCTGGCGGGTGGTCAGCGTCAACCAGAATGGTGTCGACGTGGCCGTGCTGCACGAAGTTGAGCCGTCGCCCGCCCCGTCGATCACGATCAGCCTGGACCGCACGGTGCAAAACGCCGCCCAGCACGCCGTGGACAACCAGCCCCGCAAGGCCATGATCGTGGTGATCAAGCCGTCGACCGGGGAGATCCTCGCCGTCGCGCAGAACGCCGCCGCCGACGCCGACGGCCCGGTCGCCACCACCGGCCTGTACCCACCCGGATCGACCTTCAAGATGGTGACCGCCGGCGCGGCGCTGGAGCGCGACATGGCCACGCCGAACACGCTGTTGGGCTGCCCTGGTGAGATCGACATCGGGCATCGGACGATTCCGAACTACGGCGGATTCGACCTCGGCGTGGTGCCGATGTCACGCGCGTTCGCCAGTTCGTGCAACACCACGTTCGCCGAGCTGGCCAGCCGGATGCCGCCACGCGGCCTGTCGCAGACGGCCGCCCAGTACGGCCTGGGCCTCGACTACCAGGTCGATGGCATCCCCACCGTGACGGGGTCCGTTCCGCCGACCGTCGACCTGGCCGAGCGCACCGAGGACGGGTTCGGCCAGGGCAAGGTGCTGACCAGCCCGTTTGGCATGGCCCTGGTCGCGGCCACGGTGGCGGCCGGGAAGACTCCACTGCCGCAGCTCATCGAGGGACGACCGACGAAGGTCTCCGGTGATGCCACGCCGATCACTCCCAAGATGCTCGACGGGCTGCGCCCGATGATGCGGCTGGTGGTGACCAACGGCACCGCGTCGGACATCTCCGATTGCGGCGCGGTGTTCGGCAAGACGGGGGAAGCCGAATTTCCCGGCGGGTCGCATTCCTGGTTCGCCGGCTATCGGGGCGATATGGCATTCGCGTCGCTGATCGTCGGGGGCGGCAGTTCGGAGTACGCGGTGCGGATGACCAAGTTTATGTTCGACCAGCTGCCGGGCGACTACCTGACGTGATAGCCCCGATTTTCCGCGGCGGCCCGCACACCCGGGCAGCGGTACATTAAAACCGCTATGACCCGCCCGGACGAATTGGCAGGCCTGCGGATCTCGGATGCCGACCGCAACGGCACCCTGCGGCGGCTGCACAACGCCGTCGCGCTCGGGCTGATCGACATCAACGAGTTCGAACAACGCTCGTCGCAGGTGTCCTGCGCGCGGACCCGTGGCGAACTTGACGGCCTGGTTGGTGACCTGCCCGGCCCCGGCGCGATCGTCACGTCGGCTGCCGACCGTGTGGAGTTGCGCGGCTGGCTGGGATCACTCAAACGCCACGGCGAATGGATCGTGCCAACCCGGCTGGCGCTGGTGCGCCGCCTGGGCCCGGTCGAATTGGACCTGGTCAAGGCCCGATTCGCGGGACCCGTGGTGGTCATCGAGCTCGACATGAAATTCGGCGGCGTCGACATCCGCCTGCCCGACGGTGCCAGCGCCTCGATCGACGACGTCGAGGTCTACGTCGGCAGCGCCACCGACCGCCGCAAGAACGCCCCGGCCGAAGGCACTCCGCACGTGGTGCTGACCGGTCGGGTGGTGTGTGGATCGGTCGTCATCCGCGGGCCGCGCCGGTCCTGGCTGAAACGCCGCTCGGCCTGAGTGCCTGCCGGACCGCCAGTAAGCTGGCGGCATGCCTGTGCGAGCCGCGCTGTCACCTGGCGTGCTGTCTCCGACACTGCCGGTGCCCAAGTCGATCCCTCGTCCGGAATACGTGGGCAAGCCGACCGCACGGGAGGGCAGTGAGCCCTGGGTGCAGACACCCGAGGTCATCGAGAAGATGCGCATCGCTGGCCGGATCGCGGCCGGCGCGCTCGCCGAGGCAGGAAAGGCGGTCGCGCCTGGCGTGACCACCGACGAACTCGACCGGATCGCACACGAATACATGATCGACCACGGTGCCTACCCGTCGACGTTGGGCTACAAGGGTTTTCCGAAGTCGTGCTGCACTTCGTTGAATGAGGTGATCTGCCACGGGATTCCGGACTCGACGGTGATCGAGGACGGCGACATCGTCAACATCGATGTCACCGCCTACATCCACGGAGTGCACGGCGACACCAATGCCACGTTTCTGGCCGGTGACGTCTCCGAGGAGCACCGGCTGCTGGTGGAGCGCACTCGCGAGGCGATGATGCGCGCGATCAAAGCGGTCAAACCGGGCCGTTCGTTGTCGGTGATCGGCCGGGTAATCGAGTCCTACGCAAACCGGTTCGGCTACAACGTCGTTCGTGATTTCACCGGGCATGGCATCGGCACCACGTTTCACAACGGGCTGGTCGTGCTGCACTACGACCAGCCCGCGGTCACCACCATCCTCGAGCCAGGGATGACGTTCACCATCGAGCCGATGATCAACCTTGGTGCGCTGGACTACGAAATCTGGGACGACGGGTGGACGGTGGTTACCAAGGACCGCAAGTGGAGTGCTCAGTTCGAGCACACGCTGCTCGTCACCGACACCGGCGCCGAAATCCTGACCCAGCTGTGACTTTGCGCGCGCGAGCAGACGCAGAATCGCACGTTCGAGACGGTAATCGTGCGATTCTGCGTCTGCTCGCCACAGCCACGTGAGCGGCGCACTGCTGGTGGCCGGCACCAGCTCCGACGCCGGCAAGTCCATCGTCGTCGCCGGCCTGTGCCGGTTGCTGGCGCGCAAGGGGCTGCGAGTCGCACCGTTCAAGGCGCAGAACATGTCCAACAATTCCGTGGTCACCGTCGAGGGCGGCGAAATCGGCCGGGCCCAGGCCATGCAAGCCCGCGCCGCGGGCCTGCAACCCAGCATCAGGTTCAACCCGATCCTGCTCAAACCCGGCGGCGAGCGCACGTCGCAGCTGGTGATCCGGGGTCAGGTGGCCGACTCGGTCACCGCGGCCGGCTACTGGGCGCATCGCGACCGACTGGCCGCAGTGGTTAACGACGAGTTGTCAAGCCTGCGAGCCGAATTCGACGCGGTGATCTGCGAGGGCGCCGGGTCGCCCGCGGAGATCAACTTACGCGCAACGGATTTGGCTAACCTGGGCCTGGCCCGGGCGGCACATCTGCCGGTAATCCTGGTGGGTGACATCGACCGCGGCGGCCTGCTGGCCCACCTGTTCGGCACGGTCGCGGTGCTCGACCCGCAAGACCAGGCACTGGTCGCCGGCTTCATCGTCAACAAATTCCGCGGTGATCCCGCGCTGCTGGCGCCCGGCTTGCGGCAACTGCACGAACTGACCGGTCGGCCCACCTACGGCGTGCTGCCGTACGCCGAAGAGCTGTGGCTCGACGCCGAGGACTCGGTGTCGGTGCAGGCCACCCGGGTTCTGGGCATCCCGGCGCCGCCGCGCGGCCGTCAATGGTTGCGGGTCGCCGCACTGCGCCTGCCCCGAATCTCCAATTCCACCGACATCGAGGCGCTGGCCTGCGAACCCGGTGTACTGGTGCATTGGGCCACCGAACCCGCCGACGTGGCCGAGGTCGACGTGATCGTGGTGCCGGGCAGCAAGGCCACCGTCGCCGATCTGCGCTGGCTGCACGACCGTGGCCTGGCCCAAGCCGTGGTCGCCCACGCCCGGTCGGGCCGTGTCGTGCTGGGTATCTGCGGTGGTTTTCAGATGCTGTGCCGGACCATCGACGACCGGGTGGAAACCCATTCCGGGCGCGTCGAGGGGCTGGGCCTGCTCGACGCCGACATCGTGTTCGGTGCGGAGAAGGTGCTGCGCCGGTGGCTCACACCGCTGACCGGCTACGAGATTCACCACGGCCGGGTGCGGCGCTGCGGCGAGGCGACGTGGTTCGAGGCTGACGGATGCGCGCAGGGCTATCGGCGCGATCACGTGTTCGGCACCCATTGGCATGGCGTGTTCGACAACGACGCCTTCCGCCGCCAGTGGTTGACCGACGCCGCGACCGTGGCCGGCCGCGATGGGTTCGCGGTCGCCGACGATGTCGACGTGGTGGCCCGCCGGGACGCCCAATTGGACTTGATCGCAGATCTATTGGCCACGCATGTCAACATCGACGCGATTGCCGGCCTGCTTGACGAGGGGCCACCGAGGCGTCCGCGCATCGTTTCGCGGCTGGGCGAATAGCAGTGCTGCAGTAGCCAATACGCCCCTGGTGTATAGGCGTGGGTGGCTCCGGCGAATCCGGATCCTGATATTGCCCTGAGAGACCTGAGCGAAACGGCCCGCGGACGAGCCGAATGACGTACCTTGCTTCGAGTGCCCTCGACGATGATGACCACCGTCGACGGCTTCCCCGTCCCGGTCAGCGTGACCGGTCCGGACAAGGGCTCCGTCGTGGTGGTGCTTGGCGCAGCGCAGCGCGCGGTCGCCGCATACGACGCGGTCTGCGAACGCCTGCACACCGCCTCGCTGCGGACCATCGTCATCGGCCCGGATCCGAGGCTGACGCCCAAGTCGGTGGTCGGCATCCTCGACGCGCTCGACATCCAGTGGGGTGTGGTGGTCGGCGACCGCGCCGGCGGAGACGTCGCCTGGGAACTGGCGGCGACCCGGCTGGACCGGTTCACCGGTTTGGTCGCCATCGACCGGGGGCATCCCCGCGTGGCCGACCTGGCCGGTGTCATCCGCGACGCGCACTGCCCGCCGGTGGAGGTCAACACCACGGCACTGGTCAGCACCCCCGCGGCGCGCGCGGTGGCGCGGGCCAGCCAGCGGTATGTCTACGCCGACTACCGCATCGTGGAGCTGCTCGGGCGGCGCAATGCGCATGAGGCGACCGCGCAACTGGCGGCCGAGATCGTGCTGCGCACCCACACCTTCTAGCCACCTTTCAGGCACTCGGCCCGGCGCTGCGGGCCGGCCATCGGCCGGTGGCAAATACGATGGTTGCGTGCGGTGCGCTGGTCACCAGGGAGAGCGGCAGTGAACCCCTTCCGATTCGCTAAGCCGGTGGTAGGCATGACGTCTTATCTGGACCGGGCCCGGAGTGGGATATGGGACGTGCGTGCAGGATTTTTGCCCGCCGCCTACTTCGACGGTGTCACGCGGGCCGGCGGTATCGCGGTGTTATTGCCGCCGCAGCCGGTCGACGCCGAGATCGCCGATCGGGTGCTCGACAGCCTGGACGCTCTGGTGATCACCGGGGGCAACGACATTGACCCCGGCGCCTATGGCCAGGCGCCCCATCCGGCCACCGACGAGCCGGGGCGCGAGCGCGACGCCTGGGAGTTTGCCTTGCTCGACGCGGCGCTGCGGCGCGGGCTGCCGGTGTTGGGCATCTGCCGCGGCGCCCAAGTGCTCAACGTCGCCTTCGGCGGCACGCTGCATCAGCATCTGCCCGACGTCATCGGGCACAGCGGACACCGGGCCGGCAACGCGGTGTTCACCACATTGCCGGTGCGCACCGTGCCCGGTACCCGGCTGGCAGCCCTGATGGGCAAGTCCTGTCAGGCGCGCTGCTACCACCACCAGGCCATTGCCCAAGTCGGCGAAGGCCTGGTGGTCAGCGCGTGGGACGCCGACGGTGTGGTCGAGGCGCTCGAACTACCCGGCGACAACTTCGTGCTGGCCGTGCAGTGGCATCCGGAGGAAAGCCTCGAGGATCTGCGGCTCTTCGCGGCGGTGGTGGACGCCGCGCGGGCGTACGCCGAGGCGCGGGTGAGCACGATCGGGGGCGACTGACCGACCACTTACGCGTGCAGCACGGATCACGTTGTCGTGGCTGTGTTTTGGTGGGGGAGCAGCCGGCCTCCTGGTGCAGCGGTTGCGGGGCAGGACAAAACGCCTACCTCGCCGAGACTGGATGCCACCACGACGACGCCAGAAGCGGGGCGGTCACCCGGCCGACGGTGAACGGGGAATCACAGTCGGCCGCACGGCATATTGCGACGGGGGAGCGTTCAAACCGCGTCCGCCCATCGACCCGATCGGCATCACGGGCGGTACGCTCGCCGATCCGGTCGCCGGTGCGGCGCCGGCGGCGGATCCTGCCAGACCCCCAGCAGGCTGGCCGACGCCGCCGGCTGGTGGAGCCGCCGTCCATGCCTGCGGCACCGACAACGGGCCGATCGAAATTGCCTGGCCGATACCCGCCGATACCGCCGGCCCGCCAGAACCCGGACTGGCCGATGAACCCACCGCGCCCAGCAACGAACTCAACCCGCCCGCGAAGGCCGATTCCCCCGCTTTGACGCTGGAAGCCGCCGTGGTGGTCGTCGACCCCAGAGACTTCGCAATGGAGTTCAGCGAGTTGACGCTCGTGATCGGTGTATTCGCCAGATACGCGGCAGTCCGCACCGGGGTCGACAGGCTATTGAGGCTGTTCACCGCCGACATCAGTGATGTTGACGAGGTCGACGAGCCGGGCGAGGTGAGGCTCTGCAACGCCTGCGGTACCGCGGAGGTCAACTGAGTCAAAGCCGTCTGGGTCTCCGTTGCGCTCGACGTACTCGCGGTTTGTGCGAGCGTCGCGCCCTGGCTGGCCAGTCCAGCCGGATTGACGGTGATCGGCGGTGAGGTGAAGGCACTCACCTTCGATGCCACCGCCGCGCTGCCGGCGTAGCCGTACATCGCCGCCGCATCCTGGGCCCACATCTCGTCGTAGTGGGCTTCGGTGGCAGCAATCGCCGGACTGTTTTGGCCCACAACATTTGTCGCGATCAACGACATCAGTTGCGCGCGATTGGCGGCGATCAACGGCGGAGGCACCGTCATCGCATAAGCCGCCTCGAAGGCGGCCGCTGCCGCCTTGGCTCCGGCTGCGGCCTCTTCGGCTTGACCGGCTGCGGCGGCCAACCATGCCACAAACGGTGCCGCAGCCGCCGTCATCGACGACGCGGACGCGCCCTGCCACGGCCCGCTGGTCAAACCGGAGATCACCGAGCCGTAGTCGACGGCAGCGGATCTGAGTTCACCGGCCACCTGGTCCCAGGCCGCAGCGGCGGCGAGCATCGGTCCACAGCCGGGACCGGAGTACATGCGCCAGGAATTGACTTCCGGCGGAAGCATCCCGAAATCCATTGCTATACCTTTTCTTTGCGAACCACAATCGGGTTGACGGCTGGGCAGGATGTATACCAACCGGGAGCGCTGACGCGATGGCGCGCAGCAGCCAAGCGGCCGGCTGGCGACATTTGCGGTTGGATGGCTGCTAAAGACATGGGCATCCTTACCTTTCTTGCAGGGTGGTCGTTGCCGTTGGCCGTAGGCTTCGAACTGCCCAGGGGCGTCGGGTATGGCTTTCATGGGTTTGCCGTCGGTGATGGCCGAAGGAGATTGGCCGCCCGGCGTCCCGCGACGACTCGACCGCTAATTGAGAGATGCGATTCGATCGCTGTGTAAGGACACGTCGGCGTGGTCGTCTGCTGGGTCGATTGTTACGGCGATTACGGAGGTGGTTGTGGGGCAGCAGTTGTGGGCTGGTGTCGACGCCGGTAAATCTGATCACTACTGTGTGGTCATCGACGCCGAAGGGCAGCGGCTGCTGGCGCAGCGGGTCGCTAACGACGAAACTGCGCTGCTGGAGTTGATCAGCACGGTCAGCACTGTGGTTGATGGCGCTGAGATCACCTGGGCGATCGATCTCAACGGTGGTGGCGCTGCGGTGTTGATTGCTCTGCTGGTCGGGGCCGGGCAGCGGCTGCTGTATATCCCCGGGCGCACCGTCTATCACGCCTCGGGCGGCTACCGCGGCGATGGCAAGACCGACGCCAAAGACGCCGCGATCATTGCCGATCAGGCCCGGATGCGCCGCGACCTGCAGCCGTTGCGACCCGGCGACGAGATCGCGGTGGAACTGCGCATCCTCACCAGCCGGCGCGCTGATTTGGTGGCCGATCGCACCCGGGCGATCAACCGGCTGCGGGCCCAGCTGCTGGAATACTTCCCCGCCCTGGAACGCGCCTTTGACTACAGCACCAGCAAGGCCGCGTTGATTTTGCTTACCGGCTATCAAACGCCTGACGGGCTGCGCCGCGCCGGTGCTGCTGAGCTGGCCGCCTGGTTGCGAAAACGTAAGGCCCGCAATGCCGATGCTGTCGCGTCCAAAGCCCTTGCGGCCGCTAACGCCCAGCACACCATCGTGCCCGGACAACACCTGGCTGCCACCGTGGTGGCTCGCCTGGCTAAGGAGGTGATGGCCCTCGACATCGAAATCGACGACACCGAGACGATGATCGAGGAGCGATTTCGCCGCCACCGCCACGCTGAAATCATCTTGAGCATGCCCGGCTTCGGTGTCGTGCTCGGCGCCGAGTTCCTCGCCGCCACCGGCGGCGACATATGCGGCTTCGACTCCGTCGACCGCCTCGCCGGCGTGTCCGGACTGGCCCCGGTACCCCGCGACTCCGGGCGCATCAGCGGCAACCTCAAACGCCCCCGCCGCTACCACCGCCGCCTGCTGCGCGCCTGCTACCTGTCCGCCCAAATCGCCATCCGCACCGACGCCGCCTCGCGCACCTACTACGACCGCAAAAGATCCGAAGGCAAAACCCACACCCAAGCCGTCCTCGCTTTGGCGCGCCGCCGCCTCAACGTGGTATGGGCCATGCTCCGCGACGGCACGGCATACCAGCCCGCACCTACCGCCGCGGCGGCTTGACAACTTCATTGAGAATCTCCTCAAAGGCACGGGCTTACCGAAATAGCGCGAGCGGTGAACGCCGTCTGACGGAGCGTGTGTGCCACACTGTCGCGCGTCATGGCTGCGCACAGGGTGATTCGGCGCGCCGAATCAAAGTGGACAGCGCTCAGCGGCCGTCGCGGCGAAGGGCAACGGTGCAGCGCTGGGCGATCAGCGTCGAGCCACGCAGAACTGTGTTAAGAGATCGTGACCGGCAAGGGCGATGGCAGGCGCTGCGGAATCGGCTCCGCCCGGCGTCCAACTCGAGGCGCCGGCGGGACCGGGCAGCGGCACTTCCCGCAGCGCGGGATCCAGGCGTAGCGACGGCTCGGGCCGATTGCGTTTTAAGCCTGCAGATTTGAACGCCGTCTGGCTTACCGGCGATTTTTTGTGGTCGAAACTCGGCTGGTCGGCATGCGCAGCGACCAGTGACGTCGGCGAGGTGGGCGGCGGCACAGATACGGCACGCTCGAACTGCAGCACCCAGCCGCCCAAGGCAGCGGCGAACACGCACAGCGCGACTACGGTCGCGATAACCGATCGCGACCGCGGCGGCCTGTCGTTTCGCGTCACGGTGGCTCAACTGTAGCAGCGCAAAACCGATGGTCGGCGGCCGACGGCAAACGACATCGTTAACTTTTCCGGACCACCGTCCGCGACGGGTAGGTCGCGACCCGGCCGGACACCCGTCCGAGTCGTCCGCGACGCAGATCGCGCACCGGGCGCACCGATACCGGGATCCGGTTGCTTACCCCGCGGCTGGTGGGCGTGCCACCACGGTCGGGCGGAAGCCGTATTTCGGTGCAGCGCTGAGGCCGTGGCCCATTCCGCCTACCAGCGGCATCGCCGGCACGCCGGCCGCGAGGCCCGGCGGACCGGCAAGGGGAGTGCTGCCCAGCGCCGCCGGCAGCGGGCGGTGCCCGCGGCTTGGCGCTGATCCAAGCCAGCTTGTCATCGACGCGTTTTACCCAACGCGCTCGGCTTGCACGCTCCACTTCTCCTCGATGCGGCCATAGCGCCAAACAAGCAGGGCCACAATCCAAGTCACGACAAATAACGCGACAATCGCGAAGCCGATCATGTTGAGGTCGACGCTGCCGACCCAGTTCCAGAACGCGCCGGTCCAGCCAAACTGATCGGCAAGCAGCCCGAGGAGTTCAACGCTGCCCACCAGCAGCGCGACCGCTACCGACAGCCCGGTAATGGTGATGTTGTAGTAGACCTTTCGCACTGGGTTGGAAAACGCCCAGCCGTAGGCAAAGTTCATGAACGACCCGTCAATGGTGTCCAGCAGGCACATGCCCGCGGTGAACAGCACCGGCAGGCACAAAATCGCATACCACGGCACACCCGCCGCAGCACTGCTACCCGCCAACACCAGCAGCGCGACTTCGGTTGCGGTGTCGAAACCCAACCCGAATAACAGGCCAACCGGGTACATGTGCCAGGACTTGGTAATCGATTTGGTAAAGCGACCTAGTAACCGGTTGAGCAATCCGCGGCTATTCAACTGTGCTTCGAGCTCGGCCTCGTCATAGTGGCCGCGGCGCATCCGCGCGAACACCCCCAGGATGCCGACCAGGATGACAACGTTGATGACCGCGATCAAGTACAGGAACGCCCCCGAGACGCTGGTGCCGATCAAGCTCGTGTAGTGGTGCAGTGCCGAGGAGCCCTGCTCCACGGGGCCGATGATGGCCTTCACCCCGATGGCCAGCAGCACCGCCAACCCGAACACAACCGACGAGTGGCCCAGCGAGAAGAAGAAACCGACCCCAAGCGGCCGCTGGCCGTCGTTCATCAGCTTGCGGGTGGTGTTGTCGATCGCGGCGATGTGATCGGCGTCGAACGCATGCCGCAACCCCAGCGTGTAGGCAGTCAGCCCGATGCCGAGGCCGAATGCTTTGTCGCCGAGGCTCAAATGTGCTGGCTGGACGATGAGCACCAGGGTGATCCACCCGATCAGGTGCAGCGCGACGATCACTGCGAACATCGCTCCCAGCCGCAGCCACTCGTCGGGCATCAATGCGCCCCGTAGCCTCGACCACGTCGACGGCCGCTTGTCCAGCGCGCCCCCGAGCATGTCGCGTCCCCTCGAATCGGTGAACCCCAGCCCAGACCGAACGGTAGAACAGACATCGGTGTCTTGCGGGTGATTCGCAGGAACGCCGCAAGAGTTTTGCAGGTGTCGACGGGCCGGCTGCCGCTGGGATCAGCCCCGCAACACAATCAGCGGAATCGCCATCTCGGCCGCAGTTGCGCCACCGTGCAGGCCGATCAGGCCGGCCACCTCGGGCGGCTCGTGGGCGCTGGCCAGCACCGCCGTCTGTCCGGCGCAGACCACCACGACGTCACCGAGTCGGGGCAGGTGCTCCGGGCGCACCGGGCCGAACAACCCGGCCGCCACGGCGTCGTCCCGGCTGTAGACCTCGGCCCGCCCGGCCAGCGTTTCGCTCCACGCCGCCAGCACATCGGCAGCGGCACCGGGTTCGGTGTAGAGGTAACGCACCCGGGGATCACCGGCGACGACCCGCACTCCGGCGGCCAGCCGAGGGTCGGTGTCGAGGTCGATCCGTGCGTCCGGTTCGACGTTCACGCCGCCGTGGTCGGCGGTGACCAGCAGTACTGTATCGGCCGGCAGCGATTCGGCCAGTCGCCGAAGCAGCGTATCGACGTAGGTTGCCGCGGCGTGCCATTGCGGTGACCCGATCCCGGACAGGTGCGCGGCGGTGTCCAGGGCCGCCGTGTAGCCGTAGACCAATCCCGGTGCCGCGTTGATCTCGTCGCACAGTTGCTCGCCGTAGTCCGCGTCGTGGGGCGTCGGGCGAATCCGGGCTCCGCGATACACCGCGTCGGTGAGCCCGCTGCCGACAAACGCCGCCGGCAAGACCGCGCGGGTGCCGACCCCGGCGCGGTCGAGTCGTTCGAACCACGTCGCCACAGGCTGCCATCGGGCGGGCGGCGGGTCGTCACGCCAGTCGATGTGGTTGAGCACCCGGTCGGTGTGCGGCAGCTTCAGCGTGAAACCCAACACGCCGTGCTCACCCGGTTGCGCACCGGTCGCCAGCGACACCAGGCTCGTCGGCGTGGTCGAGGGAAATGCGCAGACCAGTTCGTCGAGTCGGCCGATGCCCCCGCCCACCACAGCCGCCAGCAGCGGCGCGTCGGCGACCAGCTCCGACAACAGGTGCCAACCCAGGCCGTCGACCAGTAGCACCACGACGCGTCGGACGTCGCCGGCCCAGTTGGTCAGCCCGAGCGCATCGATCGCGCCGGCAACTTTCAGCAGCGCTGCCGCCGCGGGCAGCACGTCGCAGATCGAACCCAGCGGCGATCGCAAGCCCGGCGGGGCCGGGCGCAGCGGGTCGGCGCGCGACAACCTCGGCACGACGGCCAGTCTGGCACCTGCGCCGACCGATCCGGTCAATGGCTGTGCTTCGCCGACCCGGTGCGTGATACTGAAGGGGTGACCGGTCCATCGGCGTTGGACGCGGCCGTCACGGAGCGGATCGGCGAACTGTTGCGTGCGCACGGGCTGCGGCGCATGGCGTCGCGGATCGCGGTGCTGGCGGTGATCGAACCGGTCAACGGCCACCTATCGGTGGCGGAGATCCATCATCGGCTGCGCGAGGCCGCTCCGGCCGGGCTGACACCGCCCGACTTGGCGACGGTCTACCGAACGGTGACGACGCTGGTGGACCAGGGAGTGCTGCACGCGCTGACGCTCGAGAACGGCGTCACGACCTACGGATTGGCCGCAGACCCACACCATCACGCGGTGTGCACCCGCTGCGGAGCGATCATCGAAGTGCCCGCACGACGGCTGAGTGCGGCGCTCGAGCACGCGATGGCGGGCAGCTCCTTCGCGCTCTCGGAGCGGGCGGGGCTGACCCTGCACGGGCTCTGCCCGCGATGTCAGGCCGCCGGAGACTGACCGGGCCAGCACGCAGAGCCGGTCAGCGCAGATTCAGCAGCGCATTTTCGACGACCTCGGGCAGCGCCGGATGGATCCAATACTGGCCGCGTGCCATCTGCTGCGCGGTCAGCCCGAAGCTCATCGCCTGGATCAGCGGCTGGATGATCGAGGAGGCCTGGTGGCCCAGGATGTGTGCGCCCAGCAGCCGGCCGCTGCCCCGTTCGGCGATGATCTTGACGATCCCGGTGGTGTCCTCCATCGCCCAGCCGTAGGCCACGTCGCCGTAATCCTGAATCGCGCATGAGACATCAAAACCCTTTGCCACAGCCTGGTTTTCAGTCAGCCCGACGGTGGCGACCGGCGGATCGGTGAACACGGCCGACGGCACGTAACGGTGGTCGGTCATCACCATCGACTCGGTATCGTCCCAGTCGCACAGCAGGTTGTGTTGCACGACGCGGGCTTCATGGTTGGCGACATGCTTGAGCTCGTAGGGCGAGGAGACGTCACCCAGCGCGAAAACGCCCCGGGCACAAGTACGTTGGTATTCGTCGACCACCACTCTGCTTTTGTCGAGATCGATACCGGCCTGTTCGGCGTCCAGCAGATCGCCGTTGGGCATCCGGCCGGTGGCCACCAGCACGGTGTCGGCGCGCACGGCCGAGCCGTCGTCGAGTTCCAGGACGACCTGCGATCCCTCGTGGTGCGCGCCGACGACGTTGCGATGGGTGCGCAGTTCCCATTTCGTCGACGCGATGCGGGTGAAGCGCTCGCAGATGGTGTCATCGGAGTGCCGAAGCAGTGTGCCGCCGCGGATCACCAGGGTGATGCGCACGCCGAGCGCAGAGAAGATATGTGCGAATTCGGCCGCGACGAAACCGCCGCCGATGATTGCCAGATGCTCGGGTAATTCGGCGATCCGCATGATGGTGTCGCTGGTGTGGTAGTCGACCCCGCAGGCGAGGATGGCCGGCGGGATCACCGGCCGTGACCCGGCGGCAATGACCACTTGTTCGGCGGTGAATTCGTCGCCGACGTCGGTGCGCAGCAGGTAGCGTCCGTCTGGCTGGACCGGCCCGAACCGGGTGTGCTGGGCGTAGACGTCGATGTTGGGTGAGCAGCGCCGATAGTCTTCGCCGCTGATCGCGATCGGGTCGATGCGGCCGAAGATGCGCGAGACGATGTCGTCCCAGCGCACTCGGTCGATGTGCGCATCGATGCCGTAACGGGCTGCGCCGCGCACGGTTTGGGCCACCTCGGCGGCGTAGACGAACATCTTGGTGGGAATGCAGCCGACGTTGAGGCAGGTGCCGCCGAAGGTGCCCTGCTCGCAGATCGCCACCCGCTTTCCGGCGTAGCGTTCATCGAGAATGCTGTTGCCCGAACCGGTCCCGATGATCGCAAGATCGTAGGTTTCCACGCAGCTCACCCGTTCCCGCACATCACCGGGGCGCCCGGCCGCTGTGTGCGCCGATAGCGGCCAGCGCCGTGTCGAGTTCCCGGTCGTGGTCGGCCAGCGCGTTGTTGACGAAGCAGTCGATGTAGCCGTGCACGAGCCAGCGCGGCGTGAGCGGTCGTGGTGGGCTGGCCGTGGGGATCGGGGCCCAGCGGGATCGTGTGCTGCCAACAGCCCGGCGAAACGTCGGGCACCCAGCCACTCACGCTCGCCAGCTTAGAGCGTGCGAGCTGGCCGGGATAACCTGAGGACGCCCGGACAGGCTACCCCTAAGGACGAACGATCGGTGTCAGACACAAAGCTCGCCAAGGCCGATGTCGTGCTGGTCGGGGCGGGCATCATGAGTGCCACACTGGGTGCGCTGTTGCGGCGATTGGAGCCGGGCTGGTCGATCACCCTGGTCGAACGTCTGGACGCGGTCGCCGCCGAAAGCAGCGACCCGTGGAACAACGCGGGCACCGGCCACTCCGCGCTGTGCGAGCTGTATTACACGCCGGAGCGTCACGGCTGCATCGACATCGCCAGGGCGGTGCGAGTCAACGAGCAGTTCCAGGTAACCCGCCAGTTCTGGGCCTATGCCGTTCAAACCGGCATGCTGACCGACGTGGGCAGCTTTCTTAACCCGGTCCCGCACGCAGCCTTCGTGCAAGGGGCCGCGCGTGTGGACTACCTGCGTCGCCGCCATCGCGCCCTGGCCGCTAACCCGCTGTTCGCGCGCACCGAATTCATCGACGACGCCGACGAGTTCGCTCGCCGGCTGCCGCTCATGGCCGCCGGGCGGGACCTGTCCGAACCGGTGGCGCTCAGTTGGGCCGATGACGGTACCGACGCCGACTTCGGTGCACTGACCAAACAGCTCGTCGGGTTCGGGCTGCGCACCGGCATGACGGCATGGTTCGGACACGAGGTGCGCCGTCTGAGACCTTGCCGTGACGGCAGCTGGATACTTAGCATCCGCAACCGCCGCACCGGAGCACGGCGCAGGCTCAACGCGAAATTCGTTTTCGTCGGCGCCGGCGGCCATACGCTGCCGCTGCTGCAGAAAGCGGGAATAAAAGAAGTGAAGGGATTCGGCGGGTTCCCCATCGGCGGGAGATTCCTGCGCAGCACCAACCCGGCGCTCACCGCCGAGCACCGCGCCAAGGTGTACGGCCTGCCCGCCGCCGGGGCGCCCGCGATGACGGCCCCGCACCTGGACCTGCGGATGATCAACGGCAAGCCGTGGCTGCTGTTCGGGCCGTTCGCCGGCTGGTCGCCGAAGTTCCTCAAGTACGGCCACGTCGGCGACCTGCCGCGATCGATTCGACCCGCCAACGCGCTGTCCATGCTGCGGGCCGCGGTCGGCCAGCGGCGCCTGGTCAGCTACCTGGTCGGCCAACTGACGCTGTCGCAACCCGCGCGGGTCGACGCGCTGCGAGAGTTTGCCCCCGACGCTGTCGACTCCGACTGGGAGACGACGGTCGCCGGGCAGCGCGTTCAGCTGATCCGGCGGGGTCGGCTGGAGTTCGACACCACGGTGATCAGCGGGGCCGACGGCAGCATCGCAGGTCTGCTGGGTGCCTCGCCCGGGGCGTCGACCGCGGTGTCGGCGATGCTCGACGTGCTGCAGCGCTGCTTTCCTGACCGGTATCGGTCCTGGCTGCCCGCGCTCAAAGAGATGGTGCCGTCGCTGGGCATCGCATTGTCGACGGAGCCGACGCTGTTCGAGGAAGTGTGGTCGTGGGGCACGAAGGTGTTGGGCTTACGACGCGCGCCGGCGACGACACAGAGTTCAGCGATGAGGAGGAGCGGCGCATGACGATCGCGCTGCGCCGGGCGTGGGCCAAAGACCTTGACGCGCCGACCCTTTACGAACTGCTCAAACTGCGGGTGGAAGTGTTCGTCGTCGAACAGGCCTGCCCGTATCCGGAGCTGGACGGGCGTGACCTGCTCGCCGAAACCCGGCATTTCTGGCTGGAACAGCCCAGCGGCGAGGTGATCTGCACGCTGCGGCTGATGGAGGAGCATCCCGGCGGCGAGAAGGCGTTCCGCATCGGCCGGCTCTGCACCAGGCGCAGCGCCCGCGGCCAGGGCCACACCACCCGGCTGCTGCGTGCTGCGCTCGCCGAGGTAGGCGACTACCCGTGCCGGATCAACGCCCAGGCCTCCCTGACGGACATGTACGCCCAGCACGGTTTTGTGCGCGACGGCGACGACTTCGTCGAGGACGGCATCCCGCACGTGCCGATGCTCAAGCCGGCTAGCCCGCCGCCGCCTCGGGCCGCTACCCGGCCCGCATCGTCGGCAAGCGGGCCCGGCACCGGGGTAAAGGCTCGGCCATGAAGCCGTATCCGTTCAGCGCGATCGTCGGGCACGACCAGCTGCGGCTTGCGCTGATCCTGTGTGCGGTGCGCCCGGAAATCGGCGGGGTGCTGATCCGCGGCGAGAAGGGCACCGCGAAGTCGACGGCTGTCCGCGGTCTGGCCGCACTGCTGTCCCACACCGGCGAATCTCGTCTCGTCGAGCTGCCGATCGGCGCCACCGAGGACCGGGTGATCGGTTCGCTGGATCTGCAGCGGGTGCTGCGCGACGGGGAACACGCGTTCTCGCCGGGGCTGTTGGCCCGCGCGCACGGCGGCGTGCTCTATGTCGACGAGGTCAACCTGCTGCACGACCATCTGGTCGATCTGCTGCTCGACGCCGCGGCGATGGGGCGGGTGCACATCGAACGCGACGGCATCTCGCATTCGCACGAGGCCCGGTTCGTGCTGATCGGCACCATGAACCCCGAAGAAGGCGAACTGCGCCCGCAGCTGCTGGACCGGTTTGGGCTCACCGTCGATGTGCATGCGTCGCGTGATGTTGAGGTGCGGGCCCAGGTGATCCGGCAGCGGATGGCCTACGAAGCAGATCCCGACGCGTTCGCCGAGCGCTACGCGGCCGCCGACGCCGAGTTGGCTCACCGGATCGCCGCCGCCCGCGGGTTGGTGTCCGATGTGGTGTTGGGGGACAACGAGTTGCGCAGGATCGCCGCGCTGTGCGCCGCGTTCGAGGTCGACGGCATGCGCGCGGATCTGGTTGTGGCCCGCACGGCGGTGGCGCACGCCGCCTGGCGCGGCAGCGACACTGTCGACGAGCGCGACATCCGGGTGGCGGCCGAGCTGGCGCTGCCCCACCGGCGCCGCCGCGACCCGTTCGACGACCCGGGCCTGGACCGCGACCAGCTCGACGCGGCGCTGGCGCGGACCGGCGACGACGATGAGCCGGAGCCAGATCCCCCTGGCGGCGGTCAGATCCCTCATGAGCCTGCGCCGCACGAAAACCCGATGCGCACGCCGCCGCAAGCGCCCAGACCCAGCGCGCCGCCGTCGGCACCCTTTCGCACCCGGCTGCTGACGGTGCCCGGCGTGGGTGCGGGCGCGCCGGGCCGGCGCTCTCGTGCCCGCAACGCGACCGGGGCGGTGGTGGCCGCCACCGACAGCACAGACGGGCATGGCCTGCACCTGTTCGGCACCGTCCTGGCAGCGGCGGAACACACCGACGCCGCCGGGCAGCTTCGATTACGCCCCAGCGATATTCGCCGCGCGGTGCGCGAGGGCCGGGAAGGCAATCTGGTGATCTTCGTGGTCGACGCATCGGGTTCGATGGCAGCGCGGGATCGGATGGCCGCGGTCAGCGGCGCCACCCTGTCGCTGCTGCGCGACGCCTACCAGCGCCGCGACAAGGTCGCGGTGATCACCTTCCGCGAACGGGGCGCGCGGATGCTGCTGCCGCCGACGTCGTCGGCGCATATTGCCGGACGGCGACTGGCCCGCTTCGACACCGGCGGCAAAACCCCCCTGGCCGAGGGCTTACTGGCCGCGTGCGAACTTCTGGTGCGGGAGAGGGTGCGTGACAATACCCGCCGCCCACTGGTCGTGGTGCTCACCGACGGGCGGGCCACCGGCGGACCAGATCCTTTGGGCCGCAGTCAATTAGCCGCTGCGAGGCTGGTCGCCGAGGGCGCGGCCGCGGTGGTCGTCGATTGTGAGATGTCTTACGTGCGTCTGGGGCTGGCCGAGCAGCTGGCCGCGTGGCTGGGGGCGCCGACGATTCGGCTGCAGCAGTTGCGCGCCGATTACCTGAGCCGCGCGGTGCGCCGCGTCGCCTGAGCCGGTGGAGTAAGCGCTGATGCCACAAGGCCGCCCAACCCGGATTCCCGACGACGGGCTGACCACCCGGGCCCGCCGCAACACGGCGGTGCTGGCCGTGCACACCGGCGCGGGCAAGGGCAAGTCGACCGCCGCGTTCGGGATGGCGCTGCGGGCGTGGAACGCCGGGCTGGACATCGCGGTGTTCCAGTTCGTCAAGAGCGCCAAGTGGAAGGTGGGCGAAGAGGCGGCATTTCGCCAGCTCGGGCGGTTGCACGACGACCACGGGACGGGCGGGCCGGTGCAATGGCACAAGATGGGCGCCGGTTGGTCCTGGGCGCGCAAGCCCGGCAGCGTCGCCGACCACGCCGCGGCGGCCGCCGACGGATGGGCCGAGATCGCCCGTCGGCTCGCCGCGCAGCAGCACGACTTCTATGTGCTCGACGAGTTCACCTATCCGCTCAACTGGGGGTGGGTCGACGTCGGCGAGGTGGTCGACACGCTGCTGGGCCGCCCCGGCCGCCAGCACGTGGTGATCACGGGCCGCGATGCCCCGCCGCGGCTGATTCAGGCGGCCGACCTGGTCACGGAGATGGCGAAGGTCAAGCACCCGATGGATGCCGGTCGTAAGGGGCAGAAGGGCATCGAGTGGTGAGCATCCCCGCAGTCGTCGTCGCCGCGCCTGCCTCGGGCAGCGGAAAGACAACGGTCGCAACGGGTTTGATCGGTGCACTGCGGCGGGCCGGCCATCGGGTCGCGGCCTTCAAGGTCGGCCCGGATTTCATCGACCCCGGCTATCACGCGCTGGCCTGCGGGCGGCCCGGGCGTAACCTCGACCCGGTCCTGGTGACAGAGCGCCTGATCGGCCCGCTCTACACCCACGGCGCCGCCGGCGCTGACATCGCCGTGGTGGAAGGCGTCATGGGTCTTTTCGACGGCCGCATCGGCGCCGATGCGGTCACCCCGGCGCCCGGCTCCACCGCGCACGTTGCCGCGCTGCTGGGCGCACCGGTGATTCTGGTGGTCGATGCGCGTGGCCAGAGCCATAGCATTGCCGCGTTGCTGCACGGCTTTTCGACGTTCGACGCCGCCACGCGCGTCGCCGGTGTCGTCCTCAACCGGGTCGGATCGGCCCGGCACCACGAGGTGCTGCGGCGGGCCTGCGACCACGCCGGTGTGCCGGTGCTGGGCGTCATCCCGCGCAGCAACGAAATCGAGCTGCCCACAAGACATCTCGGCCTGATCACCGCCGTCGAGTATGGCCGTCGGGCACAGTCTGCGGTCGAAGCGATGACGGCGCTGGTCACGCGTCACGTCGACGTCGCGGCTGTTGCGGCCGCCGCCGCGAGCCGGGTCAACGATCAGCCATGGGATCCCGCGGCCGCGATCGGTGACGGAAAGCGCCAACCTGTAATCGTCGCCCTGGCTGCGGGAAAGGCGTTCAACTTCTGCTACGCCGAGCACGCCGAACTGTTGCGCGCCGCCGGGGCCGAGGTCGTCGAATTCGATCCATGCACCGACTCGCTGCCCGACGGAAGCGCCGCGGTTGTGCTGCCCGGCGGCTTCCCGGAGCAATTCACCGGCGAGCTCTCGGCCAACACCGCCGCCCGACATCAGCTCCGCGCGCTGGCCGCCTCGGGCGCGCCGGTGCACGCCGAATGTGGTGGGTTGACCTACCTGCTCGCCGACCTCGACGGGCACCCGATGTGCGGTGTACTGGCCGGCTCGGCCCGGTTCACCGCCGAGCTGACGTTGGGGTACCGCGACGCGGTCGCGGTCGCCGATTCCACGCTGTATGACGCCGGAGAGCGGGTCGTCGGACACGAATTCCACCGCACTGCAATAACTTTCACCGAGAGCTTTCAGCCGGCGTGGGTCTATCGCGATGGCCGCGCAGACGCGGTGCGAGACGGCGCGGTGCATGCCGGTGTGCACGCGTCGTACCTGCACACCCACCCGGCGGCCACACCGGGCGCGGTGGCCCGCTTCGTCGCCCACGCCGCCCGCCACGGTTCTAAACTCGCCGGGTGACGACACCGGAGAACGCGTACCTGGTCGGGTTGCGCCTGGCCGGCAAGAAGGTCGTTGTCGTCGGCGGCGGCACGGTCGCCCAGCGCCGGCTGCCGCTGCTCATCGCCAGCGGCGCCAGCGTGCACGTCATCGCCCGCAGCGCGACCCGCGCTGTCGAGGCGATGAGCGGAATCACGTTGTCGCGGCGGGAGTACCGCGACGGCGACCTCGACGGAGCCTGGTATGCCATCGCGGCCACCGACGATCCGGCGGTGAACGCCGCGGTCGTGGCCGAGGCCGAGCGACGGCGAATCTTTTGTGTGCGCGCTGACATTGCGGTCGAGGGCACCGCGGTCACTCCGGCGACATTCGACTACGCCGGCCTGTCGGTGGGGGTGCTGGCCGGAGGCGAGCATCGCCGCTCGGCGGCGATTCGCTCGGCGATCCGCGAGGCCCTGCAGCGGGGCATCATCACCGCGGCCACCGACGACGCCGTGCCCGGCGGTGTGGCGCTGGTTGGTGGCGGGCCCGGCGACCCCGAACTGATCACCGTGCGCGGCCGGCGCCTGCTCGCCAGCGCCGACGTCGTCGTCGCTGACCGGCTGGCACCGGCGGAACTGCTGGCCGAACTGCCGCCGCATGTCGAGGTGATCGACGCCGCCAAGATCCCCTACGGGCGGGCCATGGCCCAGGACGCCATCAACGCGGTGATGATCGAGCGGGCCAAGGCCGGCCAGTTCGTCGTCCGCCTCAAAGGCGGCGACCCGTTCGTCTTCGCCCGTGGCTACGAAGAACTCCTGGCGTGCACCGACGCGGGAATCCCGGTGACCGTGGTGCCCGGTGTGACCAGTGCCATCGCGGTGCCGGCGCTGGCCGGTGTGCCGGTCACCCACCGCGCTGTCTGCCACGAATTCGTGGTGGTCAGCGGCCATATTGCGCCGGGGCATCCCGAATCGTTAGTGAATTGGGACGCATTGGCCGCGCTGTCGGGCACGATCGTTTTGCTGATGGCGGTGGAGCGCATCGAGCAATTCAGCCAGGCGCTGCTCAAAGGCGGTCGACCAGCGCAGACGCCGGTGCTGGTGGTTCAGCACGGCACCACGGCCGCGCAGCGCACGTTGCGGGCCACCCTGGCCGATGCGCCGGAGAAGATTCGCGCCGAGGGCATCCGGCCTCCCGCGATCATCGTCATCGGCGCGGTGGCGGCGTTCGGCGCTTAAACAATTCTTAAGGTTACTGTAGGGTTGCGCCTTATGACGGCTCTCAACGATGCAGAGCGGGCAGTCCGGCACGCGGCCAGCAACCGCCCGAAACGGGTGGTGCCGACGCGCTCCGGACAGGCTGCTTTGGACCGGATGAGCAGGTATTCCCCGACATGGCTGCCATCATGGCGGTTCGTCGCCGCGGTGGTGGCGATCGGCGGCATGCAGCTGATGGCGACGATGGACGGCACCATCGCGATCGTCGCGCTTCCTAAGATTCAGAACGAGCTGAGCCTGTCCGACGCCGGGCGCAGCTGGGTGATCACCGCCTACGTGCTGACCTTCGGTGGGCTGATGCTGCTCGGCGGCCGTCTCGGTGACACCATCGGCCGCAAGCGCACCTTTATCGTCGGTATCGCGCTGTTCACGATCGCCTCCGCCCTGTGCGGTATCGCCTGGGACGAGGCCACGCTGGTCATCGCCCGGCTGTTGCAGGGCATCGGTGCGGCCATCGCCTCACCGACGGCTCTTGCGCTGATCGCCACCACGTTCCCGAAGGGGGCCCGCGCGTAATGCCGCGACCGCGGTGTTCGGCGCGATGACCGGTGTTGGCTCCGTGATGGGCCTCGTGGTGGGCGGGGCGCTCACCGAGGTGTCGTGGCGGCTGGCGTTTTTGGTGAACGTGCCGATCGGGCTGGTGACGATCTACCTGGCCCGCACCACGCTGCGCGAAACGCACCGGGAACGGATGAAGCTCGACGCCACCGGGGCCGTCCTGGCCACGTTGGTCTGTACGGCAGCGGTGTTCGCGTTTTCGATGGGCCCGGAAAAGGGCTGGATCTCGGCCACGACGATCGGTTCGGGCGTGGTGGCGGCGGGGGGCTTTCGTGGCGTTCGCCATCGTCGAACGCACCGCGGAGAACCCGATCGTGCCCTTCGACCTGTTCTTTGACCGCAACCGGCTGGCCACGTTCGCGGCCATATTCCTGGCCGGGGGCGTGCTGTTCACGCTCACCGTGCTGATCGGCCTGTACGTGCAGGACATCATGGGCTACAGCGCACTGCGCGCAGGTATCGGCTTCATCCCGTTCGCCATCGCGATGGGCATCGGGTTGGGGGCGTCGTCGCAGCTGGTGTCCTGGTTCCCGCCGCGCGTGGTGGTCATCGCCGGCGGTGTGCTGGTGCTGGGTGCAATGCTGTACGGCTCGACGCTCAACGGGAGCATGCCGTATTTCCCCAACCTGATCATGCCGATCGTGGTCGGCGGGATCGGTATCGGCATGATCATTGTCCCGCTGGCGCTGTCGGCGATCGCCGGCGTCGGATTCGATCGGATCGGACCCACGTCGGCGATCGTGTTGATGCTGCAGAACCTGGGCGGTCCGGTGGTGCTGGCCATCATCCAGGCCGTCATCACCTCGCGAACGCTCTACCTGGGCGGCACCAACGGCCCGGTGAAGTACATGAACTCAGCCCAGTTGCATGCGCTCGACCACGGCTACACTTACGGCCTGCTCTGGGTCGCCGGGGTGGCCATCATTGTGGGTGGCGCGGCGCTGCTGATCGGATACTCCGCTCAGCAGGTCGCGCATGCGCAGGAGGTCAAAGACGCGCTGGAGGCCGGCGAGCTGTAGGCCCGCTGCGCTTACCAAACACACGCCAGCGTCGCGGTTGGATCCCGAACCACGGTCATGGCTTCTGTTTCGCGGGGCAGTCTAGGCTCGCTTGCTGTGATCACCCGGATGTCCGAGCTGTTTGTGCGCACGCTGCGCGAGGATCCCGCCGACGCCGAAGTGCCCAGCCATAAGCTGCTCATCCGCGCCGGCTATATCCGGCCGGTGGGGCCTGGCCTGTACAGCTGGCTGCCGCTGGGCCTACGGGTGCTGCGCAAGATCGAGCGTGTCGTCCGCGAAGAGATGAATGCGATTGGCGGGCAGGAGATTCTGTTCCCCGCACTGCTGCCGCGGGCCCCGTACGAGGCGACCAACCGGTGGACGGAATACGGCGACAGCGTGTTTCGGCTCAAGGATCGCCGCGGCAACGACTATCTGCTTGGCCCGACCCACGAAGAGCTGTTCACGTTGACGGTCAAAGGCGAGTACAGCTCGTACAAAGACTTTCCGCTTGTGCTCTACCAGATCCAGAACAAGTACCGCGACGAAACGCGTCCTCGGGCCGGCATTCTGCGTGTCCGTGAGTTTTTGATGAAAGACTCCTATTCCTTCGACCTCGACGACGCCGGGCTCAAAGCCGCCTATCACGCGCACCGTGAGGCCTACCAACGGATTTTCGACCGGCTGCAGGTCCGCTACGTGATTGTGTCCGCGGTGTCCGGCGCGATGGGCGGCAGCGCCTCAGAGGAGTTTCTGGCCGAAAGCCCGATCGGTGAGGACACGTTCGTGCGATGCCTGCAATCCGGTTACGCCGCCAACGTCGAAGCGGTCGTTACCGCTCGCCCGGAAGCGCTGCCCGTCGACGGATTGCCGGATCCGGTGGTTTACGACACCGGTGACACGCCAACCATTGCCACCCTGGTGGAATGGGCGAACAACGCCAACCTCGGCCGAAGCGTCAGCGCCGCCGACACGCTCAAGAACGTGATGCTCAAAGTGCGCCAACCAGGCGGTGATTGGGAGCTGTTGGGCATCGGGCTGCCGGGTGACCGCGAGGTCGACGAGCGGCGATTGGCCGCCGCGCTCGACCCGGCCGAATACCAACTGCTCGGCGACGACGACTTCGCCGAATACCCATTTCTGGTGAAGGGTTATATTGGGCCAAAAGCGTTGCAGAAGAACGGGATTCGTTACCTCGTCGATCCACGCGTCGTCGACGGTACCAGTTGGATCACCGGAGCCGATGAGCCCGGCAAGCATGTCGTCGGGCTGGTCGCCGGGCGGGACTTCACCGCCGACGGCACCATCGAGGCCGCCGAGGTGCGTGACGGCGATCCGTCCCCCGACGGCGCAGGCCCGCTGGTGTCTGCCCGCGGCATCGAGATCGGCCACATCTTTCAGCTCGGCCGCAAATACACCGACGCCTTCGCCGTCGACGTGCTCGGCGAGGATGGTAAACCGGTGCGCCTGACGATGGGGTCCTACGGCATCGGGATATCCCGGCTGGTGGCCGTCATCGCCGAGCAGCATCACGACCAGCTCGGCCTGCGCTGGCCACCCGCGGTGGCGCCGTTCGACGTGCACCTGGTGATCGCCAACAAGGACCGCGAGGCTCGCGCCGGAGCCAGCGCGCTGGCCGCCGACCTGGACCGCCTGGGTATCGAGGTGCTGCTCGACGACCGTCAGGCATCGCCCGGAGTCAAGTTCAAAGACGCCGAGTTGCTGGGCGTGCCGTGGATCGTCGTGGTAGGACGGGGCTGGGCCGACGGTGTGGTCGAGCTTCGGAACCGCTTCGACGGCCAGACCCGCGAGATGGCGGTCGGTGTCTCGCTGGCCACCGAGATCACCGCGGCGGTGTCGAGCTGACCGCGGCTATTCGCCGCCGCCCGGGAAGGCCTTGGTGATCGGCCAGGCACCCAGTTCCCGGTTCCACCGCGCAGCCCACACCGCGCTCTGCGTCAGCGCGGTCACGGCGAACGAGCGGTGATCGGCCGTCTTGGCCCGCTCGACCACCACCCGCCACGCGGCCGCCGCATCGTTTTCCATCCGTACCGCCAGGTGCGCCGCGTCGATGGCGTTGTTCACCGGGATGGGCAGCTGATAGCCGGCGGCGGCGACGGGCCCGGTGACCGACTGGGCTGCCAGCATCGCGATCACCGCGTCGCGACGCTTTCGATGCTGGCGGAGCGCGGCAGCGACCATCGCGTTGAGATCGGGTGTGGTGTGCGCCGACACGATGCCGTAGCCGTAGACGACGGCGTGCTCGGTGGCCAGCGCGTCGCACAGGGCGGTGTCTTCGGGGTCACGCGGGCGGCTGGACGCATCCGTGGCCTGGGTCGGCTCGGCCGAGGTCACCGCGTTGCCCCGTTCGGCGCCAGCGCGACCGTGTAGGCCGCCGTGCATGCCGCGGCGATGGAAGCCAGCAGCCCCGCTCGATAACCCGATGACGCGGTCGCCAGCCGGGTCGCCGAATCCGCCGAGGCCTGCAGCGAGTGGAGCACCTCGGCCAGCGGCGGCGGCGTCGCAGCCTGGCTGCGCGTCGGGCTGGGGGATGCGCTCGAGCTTGTCGGTGTCCGTCCGCTGACCCGCTCGATTTCGGATTCCAGCGCCGCCGCATGTCGGGCACGCTCCGCGGCGACCTGCGTCAACGCGGTCGCCATTTGCGGCGGCGCGCCGGTGGCGGCTGCGGTGGCGAGCTCGCTATCGTGCCGCGCCTGCCTCGACTGTGCTTCCAGCTCGTCGACCTGCCGGGGCGGTTGACCAGAGCCGCACCCCGGCACGACCGCTCCGAGCACAGCCAAAGCGGTGCCGCCGGCCAGGACACGCCTTCGGGTGACGACTGGTGCTGCGCTTGGCACAGCAACATCCTGCCATCGCGCAGCAGCGGCTCAGCAGCTGGACGAATAATGGGCCCGGCAGCCGCGCTGGCCGCTGAGACGCATTTCCTGGCGTATCGTTGGTAGCTGATTCCCCTGGAACGCTGACTGATGCGCGCCGGAGGGGCGCCGGAGCCGTCCTGCCGGCGACACCCGGCGATGACCGGACAACTCAAGATGAGGAGCTCGCCGTGGCCACCGGGCTGCCTTCGCGTACTGAGGTGATCGAGCTACTCGATGGAGAGTTCGCGCGCGCCGGTTGCGAGATCGAAGATGTCGTCGTCGACACTCGGCGCCGTCCGCCCCGCATCACTGTCATCGCCGACGGCGACGAGCCGCTCGATTTGGACACGGTCACGGCGCTGTCGCAGGCCGCGTCGAGGTTGCTTGATGGGGTCGACACCATCCGGGGCCACTACGTGCTGGAGGTCAGTTCGCCCGGGGTGGACCGGCCGCTGACCAGCGCGAAACACTTCCGTCGGGCCCGTGGCCGCAAACTTCACGTGACGTTGACCGACGGATCGCAGCTGGTCGGCCGGGCCGGCGAGACGCGCGGCGACACGATCGTGCTCGTAGTCCGCGACGACCGCGGCCGCGATTGGACGGTGCGCGAAGTGGCGCTGGATGACATCGCGAAAGCCGTTGTGCAGGTCGAGTTTTCGCCACCCGCTCCACGGGAGTTGGAGTTGGCGACCGCGAGTGGGGGGCGTGGCAACGGAGGTTGCAACATGAACCGCGCCGGCGACCATGCACAGCGTGGCGGTGAGGAGGAGCGGCGCTGATGAACATCGACATGGCCGCGCTGCACGCGATCGAAGCGGACAAAGGGATTTCGGTGGATGTCGTGGTCGAGACCATCAAATCCGCGCTGCTGACCGCCTACCGGCACACCGAAGGGCACCAGCCCGACGCGCGTATCGACATCGACCGCAAGACCGGTGCGGTACGGGTGATCGCCCGCGAAACCGATGACGACGGCAACGTCATCAGCGAATGGGACGACACCCCCGAGGGTTTCGGCCGGATCGCGGCCACCACCGCGCGCCAGGTG
Source organism: Mycobacterium heckeshornense (assembly GCF_016592155.1). Taxonomy (NCBI): domain Bacteria; kingdom Bacillati; phylum Actinomycetota; class Actinomycetes; order Mycobacteriales; family Mycobacteriaceae; genus Mycobacterium; species Mycobacterium heckeshornense. The sequence goes on along the minus strand of NZ_AP024237.1, from coordinate 3,394,964 downwards.
ATCCTGCAGCGGTTGCGCGACGCCGAGAACGAGCGCAATTACGGCGAGTTCTCCACCCGGGAGGGCGAGATCGTCGCCGGAGTGATTCAGCGTGACAGCCGTGCCAACGCCCGCGGCCTGGTCGTGGTGCGGCTGGGCAGCGAGACGAAGGGCTCCGAGGGCGTGATCCCGGCCGCCGAGCAGGTCCCCGGCGAGGTGTACGAGCACGGCGACCGGCTGCGCTGCTACGTGGTCGGCGTCACCCGCGGTATCCGCGAGCCGCTGATCACGTTGTCGCGCACCCACCCCAACTTGGTGCGCAAGCTGTTTGCGCTGGAAGTTCCCGAGATCGCCGACGGGTCGGTGGAGATCGTCGCCGTGGCCCGGGAAGCCGGTCACCGCTCGAAAATCGCAGTGAAATCCAACGTTGCCGGCCTCAACGCCAAGGGTGCCTGCATCGGCCCGATGGGCCAGCGGGTGCGCAACGTGATGAGCGAGCTTTCCGGGGAAAAGATCGACATCATCGACTACGACGAGGATCCGGCACGTTTCGTCGCCAACGCGTTGTCGCCGGCGAAGGTGGTCTCGGTGACGGTTATCGACCAGGCGGCGCGGGCCGCCCGGGTGGTGGTGCCCGACTTCCAGTTGTCGCTGGCCATCGGCAAGGAGGGGCAGAACGCCCGGCTGGCGGCGCGGCTCACCGGCTGGCGCATCGATATCCGGGGTGATACGCCGACACATCCGGCGGCTCAACCCGAGCACGGCGCCAGCCACGGGATGGCCCACGACCGCTAGCCCGGGCACCGGCATGATCGATCTGCGTTCGCTGGCACGGTTGGGCGGCGCCCAGTCTCGGTCGATTAGCCCGGAGAACTTCGACGGGGGCAAGGGCGGCGGCGGCCGCGCCGTCGACGGCACCGGCGCGGCCGCCGCGGCCGACCTGGGACGGGGCTGGAAGATCTCGCCGAGCGTCCACATTGACGGGCACACCACATTTGAGCTGGCCGCCATCGAGGGACCGGCGCTGATCACGCACATCTGGCTGACCACGGACCACAGCAACTGGCGCAGTCTTATTTTGCGCTGCTATTGGGACGGCGCCGATGAGCCCGCGGTCGAGGTGCCGCTTGGCGATTTCTTCGGGCAGGGCTGGTGTGAGTTCGCCCAGCTGTCCTCGGTGCCGGTCGCGGTCAACCCGCACGGCGGCTTCAACAGCTATTGGCCGATGCCCGCGCCGCGGCACGCCCGTTTGACACTGGAGAACCGCGCGCCGCACACCGCCACCGTCTATTACCAGATCAGCTACGAGATCGACGTGGACTTCGAAACCGACATGGCCGGCGCCGGCTATCTGCACAGCCAGTTCCGCCGCAGCAACCCGCTGCCCGCCGGCAGCGTGCATCCGATCCTCGACCGCGTGCACGGCGCGGGCAAGTACGTCGGCACCTACCTGGCCTGGGGCGTGAATCGCCCCGGCTGGTGGGGTGAGGGCGAGGTCAAGTTCTACCTCGACGGCGACGAGGAGTTCCCCACCATCTGCGGCACCGGCACGGAGGACTACTTCGGTGGCGCCTGGAATTTCGATGTGCCCGGGCAGGGTTACACTGCCTACTCCACAGCGTTCCTCGGGCTGCATCAGATCATCCGCCCGGACGGGCTCTACCGCAGCCAGCAACGGTTCGGCATGTACCGCTGGCACCTGCTGGACCCCGTCCACTTCCATGCTGAGCTGCGGGTGGACATCCAAGCGCTCGGGTGGACGTCGCGGGGTCGCTACCAGCCGCTGCACGACGACATCGCCTCCACCGCGGTGTTCTACCTGGACCGTCCCGCTACCACGCGCCCGTCGCTGCCCGACGCCGACGAGCTTGACGTGGGCTAGCTCGCCCGGGTGGTTCTGACCAACGGTTCGATCACGGTAGACTGAGCCGTGATCCAGCGCGAGACTTCGGCGACTGATGCACGCAGGCATCGGCGCACCGATGGGCCGGTGCGAACGTGTGTCGGCTGCCGAAAGCGAGAGTTGGCCGTCGAACTGCTTCGCGTGGTCGCTGTGTCGACCGGGAACGGCGAATATGCCGTGATCGTTGACCCAGCGGGTAGCCTTCCGGGGCGGGGTGCATGGCTGCATCCCGATCCGCGATGCGCGCGAGAAGCGATCCGGCGGCGAGCTTTCGCCCGAGCGCTGCGCATCGCCGGTTCACCGGACACGTCCGCGGTGGTCGAGCACCTGGAACTTCTAAGGACGCTCGACCCACCCGGCAACAGAACAGGTAGCAAAGAACATGAGCACACCGTGAAGTCCCGATGACCATGCGTCATAGCTAAACCCGAGGCGCGGCCCACCACCGCTGTCGCCTCATGGACAGGAGAAGTAGTGGCAGGCAAGGCCCGCGTACACGAGTTGGCCAAGGAACTCGGTGTTACCAGTAAGGAAGTTCTCGCCCGGCTCAGCGAACAGGGCGAATTCGTCAAATCGGCGTCGTCGACGGTAGAGGCGCCGGTCGCGCGTCGGCTGCGTGAATCGTTCGGCGGGGAAGGCCGCTGCCGACAAGACAGCGGATAAGGCCGCCGGCAACGGCGAAGCGGCTGCCGGGGCCGCCAAGGTCGCCGGTGACGGTGGCGTGGCGACCGCACCGCCGAAAACCGCCGGCCGCAAGCCGGCCGAGCCGGCCGCGGCCGAACCGCCCGCGGCGGCGTCCGCGGCTCCTCCCACCGAGCCCCCGGCGCGACACGCCCGCCGACTCCCGGGCCGCGCCCAGGCCCGGGGCCCAAGCCGGGAATCCGCACGCCGCGCGTCGGCAACAACCCGTTCTCGACCGCACAACCGGTCGAGCGGCCCATTCCGCGGCCGCAGGTTCCCCGTCCCGGCGTTGGCCGGCCCGGGGCACCGCGTCCCGGTGTGTCACCGGGCAGCATGCCGCCACGACCGGGCGGGCCCGCCGCCGGGCAAGGCCGCCCACCCCGTCCGGGTGTGCCGCGGCCCGCTGCGGGTGGCCGGCCGGGAATCCCGACCGGCGGTCGTGTCGGCGGCGGCGGCCCGTACCGCGGGGGTGGGGTCGGTGCCCCGCCCGCCGGGGTTTTCGCGGCCGTCCCGGGGCCGGTGGGCGTCCCGGGCAACGTGGCGGCGCTGCCGGCGCGTTCGGCCGTCCCGGTGGCGCGCCCAAGCGCGGCCGCAAGAGCAAGCGGCAGAAACGCCAGGAATACGACTCGATGCAGGCCCCGGTGGTCGGCGGCATTCGGCTGCCGCACGGCAACGGTGAGACGATCCGGCTGGCCCGCGGTGCGTCGCTGTCGGATTTCGCCGAGAAGATCGACGCCAACCCGGCCGCGCTGGTGCAGGCGCTGTTCAACCTCGGGGAGATGGTCACCGCCACCCAGTCGGTCGGCGACGAGACGCTCGAGCTGCTCGGCAGCGAAATGAACTACAACGTCCAAGTCGTCAGCCCGGAGGACGAAGACCGTGAGCTGCTGGAGTCCTTCGACCTGACCTACGGCGAGGACCAGGGCACCGAAGAGGATCTGCAGGTGCGTCCGCCGGTCGTGACCGTCATGGGTCACGTCGACCACGGGAAAACCCGGTTGCTGGACACCATCCGCAAGACCAACGTCCGCGAGGCCGAGGCCGGCGGCATCACCCAGCACATCGGCGCCTACCAGGTGTCGGTCGAGCATGACGGCGTCGAGCGGCCGATCACGTTCATCGACACCCCCGGCCACGAGGCGTTTACCGCGATGCGCGCCCGCGGCGCCAAGGCCACCGACATCGCGATCCTGGTGGTGGCCGCCGACGACGGTGTCATGCCGCAGACGGTGGAGGCCATCAACCACGCGCAGGCCGCCGAGGTGCCGATTGTCGTGGCGGTGAACAAGATCGACAAGGAGGGTGCCGACCCGGCCAAGATCCGCGGGCAGCTCACCGAATATGGTTTGGTGCCGGAGGAATTCGGCGGCGACACGATGTTCGTCGATATCTCCGCCAAACAGGGCACCAACATCGAAGCGCTGCTGGAGGCGGTGCTGCTGACCGCCGACGCCGCGCTGGACCTGCGCGCCAACCCCGACATGGAAGCCCAGGGTGTGGTGATCGAGGCGCAACTGGACCGCGGCCGCGGGCCGGTGGCCACCGTGCTGGTGCAGCGCGGCACCCTGCACGTCGGCGACTCGGTGGTCGCCGGCGACGCCTACGGGCGGGTGCGCCGCATGGTCGACGAGCACGGCGACGACGTCGAGGCGGCGCTGCCGTCGCGGCCGGTGCAGGTCATCGGGTTCACGTCGGTGCCCGGCGCCGGGGACAACTTCCTGGTCGTCGACGAGGACCGCATCGCCCGCCAGATCGCCGACCGGCGCAGCGCCCGCAAACGCAACGCGCTGGCGGCTCGCGCCCGCAAGCGGATCAGCCTGGAGGACCTGGATTCGGCGCTGAAGGAAACCAGTCAGCTGAACCTGATCCTCAAGGGCGACAACGCCGGTACGGTCGAGGCTCTGGAGGAGGCCCTGATGGGCATCCGGGTCGACGACGAGGTGGCGCTGCGGGTCATCGACCGTGGTGTCGGTGCGATCACCGAGACCAACGTCAACCTGGCCTCGGCCTCGGATGCCATCATCATCGGCTTCAACGTGCGCGCCGAGGGCAAAGCCACCGAGCTGGCCAACCGCGAGGGCGTGGAGATCCGCTACTACTCGGTGATCTACCAGGCCATCGACGACATCGAGAAGGCGCTGCGCGGGCTGCTCAAGCCGGTGTACGAGGAAGTGCAGCTGGGCCGCGCCGAGGTGCGGGCACTGTTCCGCAGCTCGAAGGTCGGCCTGATCGCGGGTTGCCTGGTCACCTCCGGTTCGGTGCGGCGCAACGCCAAGGCCCGGCTGCTGCGCGACAACATCGTGGTCGCCGAGAACCTGACCGTCCAGTCGCTGCGTCGGGAAAAGGACGACGTCACCGAGGTCCGTGACGGTTACGAATGCGGTCTGACGCTGGGCTACGCCGACATCAAGGAAGGCGACGTCATCGAGACCTACGAGCTGGTCCAAAAGGAACGCGCCTGATGGCCGATCCGGCCCGGGCGCGCCGGCTGGCCAAGCGGATCGTCGCGATCGTCGCCTCGGCGATCGAACACGAGATCAAGGATCCGCGGCTGGCCGGGGTGACCATCGTCGACGCCAAGGTGACCGGCGACTTGCATGACGCGACGGTGTATTACACGGTGATGGGTCGCACTTTGGACGAGCAACCGGATTACGCCGGCGCGGCGGCGGCCCTCGAACGAGTCAAGGGAGTGCTGCGCACCAAGGTCGGGGCCGGCACCGGTGTGCGGTTCACCCCCACCTTGACGTTCGTCCGGGACACCGCATCCGACACCGCGCAGCGGATGGAGGAGCTGTTGGCCCGGGCCCGCGCAGCCGACGCCGATCTGGCTCGCGTGCGATCAGGCGCCAAGCCGGCGGGGGAGCCCGATCCGTACCGGACGAACCCGGATGCTAAGGATGTCGGTGACGACGACCGATCCGACGACTGACCTCGTCTCCGACGCCAGGCGCGTGGACGCCGCCGGCGCCGCGCGGTTGCTGTCCGATGCGGCCGCGATCGGCGTCATCTGCCATGTCTTTCCCGACGCCGACACCATCGGCGCCGGGCTGGCACTGGCCTTGGTGCTCGACCGGTGCGGCAAGCAGGTCCAGGTGAGCTTCGCCGCACCGGCTGCGCTGCCGGATTCCCTGCGGTCGCTGCCCGGTGGCCAGCTGTTGGTTGAGCCGGGCCGCATGCGCCGCAACGTTGATGTCGCCGTCACCGTGGACATTCCGAGCGTCAACCGGCTCGGCGGCCTCGGCGATCTGGCCACAGCCGGGCGCCAGCTGCTGGTCATCGACCATCACGCGTCGAACCAGCTGTTCGGGACCGCGAATTTCGTTGACCCGTCGGCGGATTCCACCACGATGCTAATCGCCGAGCTGCTCGATGCGTGGGGTGAGCCGATCGGCGTCGACGTGGCGCACTGCCTGTACGCGGGGCTGATCACCGATACCGGGTCGTTTCGCTGGGCCAGTGCCCGCGCTCATCGGTTGGCGGCCCGGCTGGTCGAGCTCGGCGTGGACAACGCCGCAGTCAGCCGGATGCTGCTGGACAGCCATCCGTTCACCTGGCTGCGGATGCTCTCACGGGTGCTGGGCTCGGCGCAGCTGTTGCCCGACGCGGTGGGCGGTCGCGGACTGGTCTATGCGGTTGTGGAGCACAAACAGTGGATCAACGCCCGGCCGGAAGAAGTTGAAAGCATCGTCGACATCGTGCGCACCACGCAAGAAGCTGAAGTCGCGGCCGTGCTGAAAGAGGTTGAGCCGCAGCAGTGGTCGGTGTCCATGCGGGCGAAAGCGACCGTCGATCTGGCGGCGGTCGCGTCGACGTTCGGCGGAGGCGGACACACGCTGGCGGCCGGGTATTCGACTGCCGGCTCGATGGCCGATGTTGTCGCGTCGCTGCGCGCCGCGCTCGGCTGACCAGCACGCACCCGCCGGTGGCCGGCAAATCGCCAGCTTGGCCCTGCCGGCGTTGGGTGTGCTCGCCGCCGAGCCGCTCTACCTGTTGTTCGACACCGCGGTCGTCGGCCGGCTGGGCGCTTTGAGCCTGGCCGGATTGGCGATCGGTGGGCTGATCCTTGGGCTGGTTGGTTCGGACCTGACGTTCTTGTCATATGGCACGACGGCGCGTTCGGCGCGCTACTTCGGCGCCAGGGACCACGCCGCGGCGGTGGCCGAAGGTGTTCAGGCGACGTGGTTGGCGCTGGCCCTGGGGGCGGTGATCGTCCTGGTGGTCGAGGTGGTCGCCGTCCCGCTGGTCTCGGTTATCGGCTCGCGCGCCGACATCGCGACGGCAGCGTTGCCGTGGCTGCGCATCGCGATCCTGGGTGCACCGGCGATGCTGGTTTCGTTGGCGGGCAACGGCTGGCTGCGTGGGGTGCAGGATACTGTGCGCCCGTTGCGCTACGTGGTTGCGGGTTTCGGCCTTTCGGCGCTGTTGTGTCCGTTGTTGGTATACGGCTGGCTGGGCCTGCCCCGGTTGGAGCTGGCCGGTTCGGCGGTGGCCAACCTCGTCGGCCAGTGGTTGGCCGCGCTGCTGTTCGGCCGCGCTCTGCTGGCACAAAGGGTGCCGCTGCGCCTGGATCTCAGCGTGCTGCGGGCCCAGCTGGTGATGGGCCGCGACCTGATGGTGCGAACGCTGGCCTTCCAGGCGTGCTTCGTGTCCGCCGCGGCGGTAGCGGCCCGGTTCGGTGCCGCCGCCTTAGGGGCGCATCAGGTCGTGCTGCAGTTATGGGAGTTCCTTGCGCTGGTTCTCGATTCGCTAGCTATCGCGGCGCAAGCACTGGTCGGGGCCGCGCTTGGGGCGAGCCAGATCACGCACGCGAAATCGGTAGCGCGCCGGGTGACCATGTTATCGGCGATCGCTGCCGCCGCGTTGGCCGCGCCGTTGGCCTTCGGTGCCTCGGCCCTGCCACGGCTTTTCACCGGCGACGCATCGGTGCTGGCCGCCATCGGCGTGCCATGGTGGTTTCTGGTGGCCCAATTACCGGTTGCCGGAATCGTTTTCGGCCTCGACGGGGTGCTGCTGGGCGCCGGCGACGCGCCATTCATGCGTACCGCAACCCTGGTCAGCGCGCTGGCGGGCTTTTTGCCGTTGATGTGGCTGTCGCTGGTGTTCGGCTGGGGGTTGGCGGGAATTTGGTCGGGGCTAACGACCTTCATGGTGCTGCGACTGGCCTTCGTCGGGGCTCGCGCTGTTTCCGGTCGCTGGGCGGTGACCGGTACGACCTGAGCGGCCGGCGGTTGGCCACTCCGCTGGACCGGTCAGCGCCGGGCCTGGATGGTTCGCAGGATCCGGGCCGAAAGTTGGCGGTCGGTCAGCAGTTGGTCGATCAGCGCGGACAGGACTTCTTGTCCGGTGACGCGAGCCAGGCCGAGGCGGTCGGCTGCCTCTCGCTGCCAGATGTCGAGGCCTCGGTGCTGGGCGGCCGTGAGGTCGACGGTGCGTCGGGTCCGTCGTGTCCGCGATTGTCGGATGGCGGTGAGCCGTTCGGTGACCTCGGCCCCGTCCAAGGAGGCGGGCGGGGCGCCGGCCGCCGCGTGGGCGCGGAACCGTTCGGCGCCGGCGTCGAAGCGGTCGGCGGCAGGGCTCATAGGGGCGGAACCTTCCGTTTCCGTTGGCACAGACTGGGCTAAATCAGCATATCAACGGTGGTGCATTTCAGTGCTTCCGACCGGCATCGCACTGACTCCCCATTGCATCGAAATCACATTCAGCATGCAGATAATTTGATATTCAGCGACGCGCAGAGGTAAATGCTGCCAAAATACTGTGACGCATCGTCGAGCGATGACACAGCACGGGAATATCCATCGAGTACTGATTTCCTTAGACGCGGATATTAGCCCCGGAGTATTCACTGTGACATGCGGCTATGTACTTACGGAGGTACTGATACCCAGTAGCTACTGAGGTCCACACTACTTCTGCGACGACATGCAGAAGTATATGAAAACAGCTTCTTTCGCGCCCATGCCGGGGCCGCGTAGGAATACCTGTAATGGCGATGGTGAGATTGGTCAAAGCCCTTTGACAATTGCGTGGCTTTGGGTATCCAATTACATTGGGTATCAATTCAAGCCGGGGAAATCGAGACGAAGGAGGTTTTGTCATGTCGCTTTTGTCGGACGCGGCGCGTCGCTCGGCGATTGGTGCGGTGGGGGTCGGCCTTGTCAGCGGCGCCATGGTGTTTGGCGCCATCCCCGCGGCACACGCCGTCCCGGCGCCCACGTCGGCGGGGCCCGCCATGACCGCCGTCACGAATGTCGCGGCCACGGGCTACGGCTCACCCCTGCCGCAGCACTGGTGGCATCACCGCGGCTGGTGGCACCGCTGGTGGTGGTGGTGGTGAGGTAGCGGCGCTGGAGGCCGGGCCTTTGGCCCGGCCTCCAGCGCCAACCACCACGACGTCGACGCTGCCGCGAAACCGCGTGTTAGGACCGGTGTTTGGCTGTCGGCGGTTGAAAACCTACGGACCGTTTCCAGGGGCTCATGCGATGACTTTCCCACGATGCTGGACTGCAAAAATCACGTCGTTTCTGGCGGCACTCGGTGTGAGTGTCCTCGCCGGGTGCGGGCATCCGTCAGAAAGCAAACCCGCGGACGCGTCGGCGATGCGGCCGCAAGCCGCGTCACCGGCGGGCGCCGCATACGACATCTCGCGCGTCGACCGCGTCAAAGATGACCTTCCGCCGGGCTTCGCGGGCGAGGCGGAACCGTCGAAAACCCTGACCCAACAAGACATTGCCAGCTCTGGTATCACCGCGTTCACCGGAGCCCAGGTGGACCCGCCGCAATGCCGCGCGGTCCTCGTCCCGCCCCATGTTGAACCTTCGGTCGGCACCCAGGCCGCGGGTGTTCGCGGGCAGGGAGATCAGGGAAACATCTACATCGTCGCAATGCGGCTGCCCCAGCCGGTGCGGGCCAGCCAGCCGCCGGCAGGCTGCGATCGGGTCTCGGTGTCCGGCTCGCCCAAGGCAAGTGGGACAGCTGAACGCATTGCCGCCCCGAGCATCGCGGGCGTCACCACCACCGGGGCCAAGCTGAGCGTGGATGCCGCAGAAGATCCGGATTATGTGTTCACCGCGGCCCTCGATGACCAAACCTCTGTTGTCGTCATGGGCAGCACCGACGCGCAACTCAACCCGCAGGGATTGCTGTCGGATCTGCTGGTGAAGGCCACATCGGCGGTGCGCGGCCGGTAACCGCACTGCGGCGTTGGGGTCAGCGCACCTGCGCGCGTCCGCGCCGCAGCACCGCTTCACGGTTGCTGGCGATGTCCTCGCCCGTTGCGGTGCTCATCCACTGCCGGGCCGCCGCGGCTTCCAGCCATAGTCCCGCGCTGGTCTGCGAGTCGTCGATGCGGTGATAGGACGCCAGCAGCGCGCGCACGGCGCGCTGGTTGTTGCCGACAATCGATGCCGCAACCTCACGGGCGGCGGGCAGCAGTCGCTCGTGCGGCACCACTTCGGTAACCAGCCCGGCCCGCAGCGCGTCGTCGGCGGACAGATAGTCGCCGGTGAGGCTCATCCGACGGGCAAGACCGATCCCCACTTTTTGCGGCAGTCGCACGCTAAGGCCCCATGTCGGAAGCAGACCCACGCGCGCATGGGTGTCGGCGAATCGCGCGCGCTCGGAGGCGATCAGGATGTCGCAGTACAGCGCCAACTCCAGGCCGCCGGTTACGGCAGCACCGTTGATCGCGCCGATCACCGGCTTCGTCATCGCAGGCCAGCGCGGGGAGATGTCGGGCAGTGCCGACTGCCCGCCCAGTTCTTTGAGATCAAGCCCCGCACAAAACACGGGGTCGGCACCGGTGAGGATCACCACGTCGACGTCGTCGTCGGCATCGGCCCGCGCCAGGGCCGCGAACAGGCGGTCCCGCAGCGCCGCCGAAAGGGCGTTGCGCGACGCCGGCCGGTTGAGGGTCAGGGTGCGGATCCGCCCGTCGGTGTCAACCAGCAAGGTATTCTCGCTCATCACCTCACCGTAGCCAGCCGCCCCAGGGCGCCGCGGGCGCACCTATCGTTGAGCCATGTGCCGCAATATCACCGAGCTGCGCGGACTGGTGCCCGCCGCCACCGCCGAAGAGATCGCCGCCGCCGCACGCCAATATGTGCGCAAGGTCAGCGGCATCACCCACCCGTCGCCGGCCGGCGCCGAGGCTTTCGAGGCGGCGGTCGCCGAGGTCGCGGCGGTGACGACGCGCCTGCTGGAGGCCCTGCCAGCGCGCCGCCAACCCCCCAAATCCATCCCGCCGCTGCGCCGGCCGGAAATCGCAGCCCGGATGGCCCGGTGACCCACACCGCGACGGTGCCCGCGCTCAAGGAGTGGGGCGCTGTTGTGCGCGCGCTGCTCGACGGGCGCCAGACCGTGCTGCTGCGCAAGGGCGGCATTCACGAAAAGCGATTCGACGTGGCAGCCGAGCAGTTCCTGCTGTTTCCGACCGTGGCGCACAGCCACGCCCAACGGGTCCGGCCCGAACATCACGATCTGCTGTTGCCGGCGGCCGCGGACAGCACCGACAACCACATTGTCGTGCGTGCCGCAGCGAAAGTCGTTGCAGCGCTGCAGGTTAGCCGTCCGGAGAACATCGATGCCATCGCGGATCTGCATATCTGGACGGCCGACTCGGTGCGCGCGGATCGGCTCGATTTCCGGCCCAAGCACCGACTGACGGTGCTGGTGGTCTCGGCCACGCCGTTGGCCGAGCCGGTGCGGCTGGCGCGCACGCCCGGGTACGCCGGCTGCAGCAGCTGGGTGCAGCTGCCGATGACGCCGAACCTGGCCACTCCGGTGCACGACGACGCCACGCTGGGCCGGATCGCGGCCCGGGTCCGTGACGCCGTCGGCTGACGGGCTGTTAACGGCGTCGGCTAGGGCGGTGCTGTTTTAGTCGCTGACTTTCGGCGTGCCTGAGCGGATTTCGCGTAGGTGGTCGACGAGGATCTGATGTGTGGCTTTGGGACGGGAGGATCGGCAGGGCCGGTTCGATGACGTGATGCTGCTGGTGGGTGATCAGCTGCCGGCGGGCAGTATTTACCGGCTGTTGGCCGAGCACGGCGGTGCACTGTTTGACGATGACTATTTCGCTGATCTGTTCAAGCGCTCGGCGCTGGGTCGACCGACGGTGCCGGCGCGGGTGATGGCCACAGTGATGCTGCTGCAGGCCTATGAGGGATTGTCGGATCGGGAGGCGTGTGACCGGTTGGCCTTTGATCTGCGCTGGAAAGCGGCCGCCGGGTTGACGGTGGACGCCGAGGCTTTTCATCCCACGGTGCTGGTCGGCATGCGCAACCGGCTACGCGCATCGGATCGGCCACGGCGGTTGTTCGAGGACGTGAACACCACCGCGCGAGCGGCGGGGTTGTTGCGGGGACGACGCCGGGTGCTGGATTCGACGCCGCTGTTGGATGCGGTGGCCACCCAGGACACGGTGATCCAGCTGCGGGCCGCGATCCGCAAACTGCTGACCGTGGCTGATCGGGCCGATCCGGAAGTGGCCGGTGCGGTGCGCACCGTGCTGACCCGCGACGATGACTACGCCAGCCTGGGCAAACCACCGTGTGACTGGGATGACCCCAAAGCGCGTGAAGCCTTGGTCGATGCGCTGGTGCGCGACGCCAACGCCGCACTGGAGGCCCTCGACGGCCGCAAGCTCGATGGGGCACTCAGTGAGGCGGTCGAGTTGTTGGCGCTGGTGGCCGGCCAAGACGTCGAAGCCGGCGACGACGGAATCTTCCGCATTGCCCGGCGAGTGGCCAAAGACCGGATGATCTCCACCGTCGATACCGAAGCCCGCCATGGGCATAAGTCGCGGGCGCGGACCTTCGATGGCTACAAGTCCCATCTGGGTATCGACCCCGACGACGAGCTGATCACCGGGGTGGCCATCACCGCGGCCAACGCCGCCGACCGTGAGGTCATCGATGAGCTGTTGGGCAACCCCGCCACCGACATCAGAAGTGCTGCACCCGCCACCGCCCCCGACACCGACAGCAGCACCGATGCCGCCACCGATGCCGATGCCGATGCCGATGAAACGATCACCGATCACGGCGAGCATGTGCACAACGAGTCGGAGCCGAACGTCTTTGAGGTGTATGGCGATTCGGCTTACGCCGATGGGGCCACCCTGGATGAGCAGACCGGGCGGGGTCATGACATGCGCGCCAAGGTGCCCCCGGTGCGCAACGCCAACGGCTATTCCAAAGACCGGTTCGGTATCGACCTGGCCGCCGGCACCGTGACCTGCCCGGCCGAGCACACCGTGGCGATCAGCACCGGCCGACGTCAGCAGGTCGCTCGCTTCGGTTCGTTCTGTGGGTCCTGCCCACTGCAGGCGGAGTGCACCAAAGCCCGTCGCGGGCGGGTGATCACCATCCATGCCCATGAAGCCGCCCTGCAGCACGCCAAGGCCCGCCAACGCGATCCGGCCTGGCAGGCCGATTACCGAACGTATCGGCCGGTCGTGGAACGCAAGATCAGTCACTTCACCCGCCGCCCCTGGGGTGGTCGCAAGGCGCGGTGCCGCGGCCAAAAACGCATCCTGACCGACATCCTGGCCCGAGCAGGAGCGATCAACCTCGCCCGGTTGGCCACCTTGGGCTTGCACCCACACGCCGGGGGTTGGGCCATCGCCTGATCCGGGACCACCGGGCCACCCGGCCACACGGCTACCCCGATCAGATCAGCCAGCGAAAGCCATCACAGCCGTCGAAATCTCGATACCGCCAAATCCCCGCCCCACGGGGGTCACTACATCAGCGCCGTCCTAGGCGACCGGTAGCACCAGACGGGAAGCGCCGAAGTGCACCGAGTGGGTGGCGGGCTTCAGCTCTCGGCCCGACACCGGCGGCTCGCCGGTTCCGAGGTTGCGCGCGAAGCGGGGATGACACCCGCCGGCCACCAGCACGCGAATGCGTGAGCCCGCGCGGAATCGGTGCGCGATGGCGTCGAGCTCGATCCGGACCGTATCCGCTGCGTCGGTCAGCCGCCGGTAGCCGTCGGTGACGTTGACCGACCGGGCTCGGGCATCGACCTCGCTGACCCGGACGAACAGGTCGACGTGGGGATTGTCCGAGCTGTGCGTCAGCTCGACGACCGGATTGCCGTGCACGCACACGTCCTCGGTCAGCGTGGCCCCGGTGAAGCACAGCACGTCGTCGCGTCGGGCCAGCGACTCGTCGTTGCGGTAACCGCCCTGCGGCGACAGCAGCCGACCGCCGACGGTGGGAGTGGGGTCGGCGGGGTCGTAACGGAACGACGCCGGCGGCGCCGTCGGCGTCGGCGGTGTGCTGTCCAGGCCGCCGCCGGGCAGCAGGTACAGCACGTGTTCGGTGGTGCTCGGCGGCCAGTCGGGCAGGTTGAGCCAGCCTTGCCCGGTGACGAAGACCCGGACTCTGCCGGGCCGCGGCGGTGCATCCACGCCGCGCAGGTGACAGTCCAGCCAGCCCAGCGATTCGCGGGTGATGGTGCCCAGCCCGTTGCGGAGCAGCTGGGCGTGGGTCCAGGGGCCGACCGTCAGTGCCACGTCGACGCCCCGCCGGTGCAGGTGGCGGTACTGCTCCAGCGTTTGGCCGATGAAGATGTCCTGCCAGCCGCCGAACAGCAGCACCGGAACCTGCACGCGGTCCAACGCGGCCGGACACCGCAGCGGCTCCCAGAACGGGTCCTCGGGGTCGGGGTGTTCGAGCCACGACTCGTACCATGGTGCCCCCGTGCCGAGCAGCGTGCGGCCCGCCTCGCCCATCGGCAACCCGTCGGTCGCGCGGGTCACCAATCGGCGGGCCAGCAGCTGGCGGGCGCCGGACCAGGCTAACCCGTGCGCCTCCTGGTGGGCGACCAGATCGCTCCAGCCCAGAAAGTCGGCGAGTGCAAACGACCCGGTGCCCCAGGTAGAGGCGCTGAAATCGTGCGGGCCCGCGGTGATCACCGCCGCGGCCAGTTCGGGCGGCGGATCCTGCAACAGCGCCCACTGGGTGAAGCCCAGATACGACAAACCGATCGTGGCGAATCGACCGGTGAACCACGGCTGGTGACGCAGCCACGCGACCGTGTCGGCGCCGTCGGCGGCCTCGTGGATCATCGGCTCGAACACACCGCCCGAGCCGAACGTTCCGCGCACGCTCTGCACCACCACGTGGTAGCCGCGGGCGGCGTACAACGCCCCGTATACCAGCGCGAACGGGAACCCGCGGCCGTAGGGTCCGCGCACCAGCAGGGTGCCGGCGGGCGGTCCGGCCGGTGCATAGTGGTCGGCACGCAGGTCGACCCCGTCGCGCATCGGGATGCGAACCGGGGTGACCGTGTACCGTGTCGTGGCTTCGGGCAGGCGTAACAGCCGGCCCAGCGCCTGGCCGCCGAACCGGTTTAACCACACGCGCAGCGACCCGCCGGCGCGGTCGGTGAAGGTGGTGCTCATCGCGTCAGGTTATCCGGCTACCCGCCGGATCCCACCGCAGGCCCGGAAGCGGGCTTAAAAGACCTTAAAAGACGTAGTACGGCGAGAGTTCTTGTGCCCGCTGCAGGTTGGTGGACGGGCAGTCGACGTCCGGCACCGAATACACCGTCGAATAAAACAGCGACTGCTGGATCACCCCGTAGCTGGTCTTGAACGTGACCATGCAGGAGACGTACCAATAGCTGTTGCGCCACGTCGGCTTCAGCACCCAGTACTGGGCGGCGCGGTGGCCGTTGACAGTGGTTTCAACCGCGTCCGGCGGCAACGACTCGGCGTAACCGCGCCAGATGATCGGCTCGACCGCCAGCTGGTAGTTGCCCGCGTCGTAGTGGCAGCGCAGCCCCTCTTCGTGCTCGGGCGGGGTAAAGCTCAGCCCGAGCCGCTGCACCACGTCGAACGGGATGTCTTCGCACGGGTCGAACGGTCGGGGGTTGACGGTCGCGATGATCGGGCTCTTCATCGTGGTGGCCGGCTCCATCGGCGCCGCGGTGGACCGCAATTCGACGCGGCCGCTGCCGGTCACCGCCGGCGGCGCGCTCTGCCACACCAAGACCGCGGCGCTGGACAGCGCACCCAGCGCCGCGAGCAGACGCAGCTTGGTGAGCATCACACCCCCTGACTCGGCCTGATTGTCGGGAGTGTACAAGCCGGGTCGGCGCGGGCACAGAGGAAACAAGAACCTGTTCTAGTTCTAGGTACGACGCGGCCGAGGGCGCGGCCGGTGGACCGTTAGGCTGGGGAGTCGTGGCAGCGCGGGAGCAGACGAACGGCGGCCAGCCGACACTGTGGGCGGTCTCGGATCTGCACACTGGCCACATCGGCAACAAACCCGTCACCGAATCGCTGCACCCGTCGTCACCGGACGACTGGTTGATCGTCGCCGGTGACGTCGCGGAACGCACCGACGAGATCCGCTGGTCGCTGGATGTGCTGCGCCGACGCTTCGCCAAGGTGATTTGGGTGCCCGGCAACCACGAACTGTGGACCACCAACCGCGATCCGGTGCAGGTCTTCGGCCGCGAGCGCTATGACTACCTGGTCAATATGTGCGACGAGATGGGCATCGTCACGCCCGAGCATCCGTACCCGGTGTGGACCGAGCGCGGCGGCCCGGCCACCATCGTGCCGATGTTTTTGCTCTACGACTACACCTTCTTGCCGGAGGGGGCCGCCAGCAAAGCCGAAGGGTTGGCGATCGCCCGGGAACGCAACGTGGTGGCCACCGACGAGTTCCTGCTGTCACCGGAGCCGTACCCCACCCGTGAGGCGTGGTGCCGAGACCGGCTGGCCACCACCCGCGCCCGGCTCGAACAGCTGGACTGGATGACACCCACCGTGCTGGTCAACCACTTTCCGTTGGTGCGTGAGCCCTGTGACGCGCTGTTCTATCCGGAGTTTTCGCTGTGGTGCGGCACCACCGAAACAGCCGACTGGCACACCCGCTACAACGCCGTGTGTTCGGTGTACGGGCATCTGCATATTCCCCGCACCACCTGGTATGACGGGGTGCGCTTCGAAGAGGTATCGGTGGGTTACCCACGGGAGTGGCGGCGCCGCAAGCCATACGCGTGGCTGCGCCAGGTGCTGCCGGATCCGCAGTACGCGCCCGGCTATCTCAACGAGTTCGGCGGGCATTTCGTGATCACTCCGGAGATGCGCGCCCAGGCTGAGCGGTTCCGGGAACGGCTGCGGCAACGGCGATGACGGAGCCGACGCTGCTGTCGTCGCTGTTGCCCGGCGATGCCGACCACCTGGCGTTTGCCGAACTGTATTCCGATCCGCCGGGCCTCGAACCGCTACCCGAAGAGAAAACGTTGATCGCGCGCTCAGTGCCCAAGCGGCGCAACGAGTTCGTTACTGCGCGTCACTGTGCCCGCATCGCGCTGGGTCAGCTGGGCCTGCCCCCGACGCCAATCCTGAAGGGCGAGAAGGGCGAACCCTGTTGGCCGGATGGTGTGGTGGGCAGCCTCACCCATTGCACCGGCTACCGCGGCGCCGTGGTGGGCCGCAGCTCCGCGGTGCGCTCGCTGGGTATCGACGCCGAGCCGCACGACGTGCTGCCGGACGGTGTACTGGACGCGATCACCCTCGATGAGGAACGCCACGAAATCGCGGGGTTGCCCGACGGTTTGCATTGGGACCGGATCCTGTTCTGCGCCAAGGAGGCTACCTACAAGGCGTGGTTTCCGTTGACACGACGCTGGCTTGGTTTCGAGGATGCTCACGTCGTGTTCGACGTCGATCCCGAGGGCACTAGCGGCGCGTTCGTGTCCAAGATCCTCATCGACGGCGCGGCGCTGTCCGGCCCACCGCTGACGGTGCTGCAGGGACGATGGGTGGTGCGAAAGAGCTTGGTGCTCACGGCAATTGTACTATGAACGCGGGCGTAGTGATCGTCGACAAACCGGCGGGAATGACCAGCCACGACGTGGTGGCGCGGTGTCGACGCATCTTCGCCACCCGCAAGGTGGGGCACGCCGGGACGCTGGACCCGATGGCCACCGGTGTGCTGGTAGTCGGGATCGACCGGGCCACCAAGATCCTGGGCCTGCTCTCGGGCGCGTCGAAGTCGTATGCCGCGACGATCCGGCTGGGTCAATCTACGTCGACGGATGACGCAGAAGGCGAACTGCTGCAACAGGTTTCAGCTGGCTATCTGACCGACGCAGCGGTCGCCGCAGCGATGAGCAGGCTGTGTGGCGAGATCCACCAGGTGCCGTCGGCGGTGAGCGCGGTCAAGGTCGGCGGCCAGCGGGCCTACCGGCTTGCGCGGCGAGGCGAGACGGTCGAACTCGCGCCAAGGTCGGTGCGTGTCGACCGATTCGAGCTGCTGGCCACCCACCGCCACGGCGAGCTGGTCGACGTCGACGTCGAGGTCGACTGCTCGTCGGGAACCTATATCCGTGCGCTGGCACGCGATCTCGGCGACGCGCTGGGAGTCGGCGGACACTTGACCGCGCTGCGGCGCACCCGGGTCGGCCGTTTCGGGATCGAGCGGGCCGTTTCGCTGGACCAGCTGGCCGAGCGGCCGCGGCTGAGCCATACCCTGGATGAGGCGTGTCTGCTGGTGTTTCCCCGCCGCGAGCTCACCGAACAGGAGGCTGCAGCCGCGGCCCATGGGCGCGCGCTTGCGGCTGCCGGAATCGAGGGCATCTACGCGGCCTGCAGCCGCGATGGCGCTGTGATCGCGCTGCTGCGCGACGATCGGTCGCGGACGAAGTCAGTGGCTGTGCTCCGCCCGGCTAACCTGTAGACACCCGCCGTACGCTAGGGCCATGACAAACAAGGTTTACGTCGTCGGCGTGGGTATGACGAAATTCGAAAAACCCGGGCGACGGGAAAACTGGGACTATCCCGACATGGCGCGCGAGTCGGGGACCAACGCGCTGGCCGATGCCGGCATCGACTACCGCGAGGTCGAGCAGGGCTACGTCGGCTACGTTGCCGGTGACTCGACGTCAGGGCAGCGGGCGCTTTACGAGCTGGGTATGACGGGGATCCCGATCGTCAACGTCAACAACAATTGTTCAACGGGGTCCACGGCGCTTTTCTTAGCGGCGCAGGCCATCCGCGGCGGCGTCGCCGACTGCACCATCGCGCTCGGTTTCGAGAAGATGCAGCCCGGCTCGCTGGGCGGCGGCGCGCAGGACCGGGAATCACCGATGGCCAAACATGTCAAGGCGATGGCCGAGATCGACGAGTTCGCGATGCCCGTCGCGCCGTGGATGTTCGGCGCCGCCGGCCGCGAGCACATGCGTCAATACGGCAGCACCGCAGAACATTTCGCCAAGATCGGTTACAAGAATCACAAGCACTCGGTCAACAACCCGTATGCGCAATTCCAGGAGTCTTACACGCTCGACGACATCCTGGCCTCGCGGATGATTTCCGACCCGCTCACCAAGCTGCAGTGTTCGCCGACGTCGGATGGTTCGGCTGCCGCGATCCTGGCCAGTGAGCGGTTCGTCGACGGGCACGGGCTGGCCGCTCAGGCGGTCGAGATCGTCGGCCAAGCGATGACCACCGACTTCGCGTCGACCTTCGACGGCACCGCGAAGAATCTGGTCGGCTATGACATGAATGTGCAAGCAGCTCAGCGAGTTTACGACCAATCTGGTCTCGGGCCGGACGACTTCCAGGTGATCGAGCTGCACGACTGCTTTTCCGCCAACGAGCTGTTGCTCTACGAGGCGCTCGGGTTGTGCGGCGAAGGCGAGGCGCACAAACTCGTCGACAGCGGTGACACCACTTATGGCGGGCGTTGGGTGGTCAACCCGTCCGGCGGCCTGATCTCCAAGGGACATCCGCTCGGCGCGACAGGTCTAGCGCAGTGTTCGGAGCTGACGTGGCAACTGCGCGGCACCGCCGGCAAGCGTCAGGTCGAAGGCGTCACCGCGGCATTGCAGCACAACATCGGGCTGGGCGGGGCTGCGGTGGTCACCGCCTATCAGCGCGCCGAGCGGTGAACGAGCGCAGCGAAGTAGTTGCGCTGCCACAGGCCCGGACACACGCGGCTGGTGCGCCATGCGGCGAGTCGGATTTCCGTGCGACAGCTCGACGAGGGCCCCGCGGCTCAGGCGACGACCCAAATCGCCCGAGCGGCGGGGCTGCCCAGGTCGACGGTGGTCGCTCCGCCGTCGCCGGATGCCCCCGATGCATCCGATTCGATGGCTACCGAGATCACCCCGGCGAACTCGCGACGGGTCAGCACCCGTAGCCGCGAGTCGAGGCTGATGCCGATGCTGTCGAAGTAGCGCAGCATCTCGGGGTCGGCGTCGGAGATCCGCGCCACCGTGCCGACGTCACCGTCGTGGCATGCCCACAACTGGCGGGCCGGCGGGGTGGGCACCTGGCCGTCGGAGGCCGGGATCGGATCGCCGTGCGGGTCGCGCTGCGGATACCCCAGCTTGGCGTCGATGCGGGCCACCAGCCGGTCGGAGACCGCGTGCTCGAGGACCTCGGCCTCATCGTGCACCTCGTCCCAGCCGTAACCGAGCTCGTTGACCAGGAAGGTCTCCAGCAGGCGGTGCCGGCGCACCATCGCCAGCGCCGCCCGGCGGCCAGAGTCGGTCAACGTGACCGCGCCGTACTTCTCATGATCGACCAGACCCTGCTCGGCGAGTTTGCGGATCGATTCCGAGGCGGTGCTCGCCGACACCCCGAGCTTCTCGGCCAGCATCTTGGTGCTGACTTTCTCCCGCGACCACTCCTGGGCGTTCCAGATGACCTTCAGATAGTCCTGGGCAACCGCACTGAGCTCGCTTGGCTCGTCAGGGGCCACAACGGAAGTTTAAGCAACGTCTCACCTGATCTGGGGCTCGCCCACGTCCGGGGGGCTATCTTGCGCCGTAGGCTTGCGGTTGTGCAACGGTGGCGGGGGCAAGACGAGATCCCCACGGACTGGGGCAGATGCGTGCTCACGATCGGAGTGTTCGACGGTGTGCACCGGGGACACGCCGAGCTGATCGCGCACGCGGTCAAGGCCGGCCGGACCCGGGGCGTGCCGACGGTGCTGATGACGTTCGACCCGCACCCGATGGAGGTGGTCTTCCCGGGCAGTCATCCCGCGCAGCTGACGACGCTGGCCCGCCGTGCCGAGCTGGTCGAGGAACTCGGCATCGACGTGTTCCTGGTGATGCCGTTCACCAGCGATTTCATGAAGCTGACCCCCGAGCGTTACATCCACGAGCTGCTGGTTGAGCATTTGCACGTGGTCGAAGTCGTGGTGGGGGAGAACTTCACCTTCGGCAAGAAGGCGGCCGGCACCGTCGAGACGCTGCGCCGCGCCGGGGAGCGGTTCGGATTCGCAGTGGAAGCGATGTCACTGGTGTCCGAGCGCCATGACAGTGAGACGGTGACGTTCTCCTCGACCTATATCCGCTCCTGCGTGGATGCCGGCGACGTGGTGGCCGCCGCCGAGGCGCTGGGCCGCCCGCACCGGGTAGAGGGTGTGGTGGTTCGCGGCGAAGGCCGGGGGATGCGGTTGGGCTTCCCCACCGCCAATGTGGCGCCACCGATGTACTCGGCGATCCCCGCCGACGGGGTGTATGCCGCCTGGTTCACCGTGCTGGGCCGTGGACCCACGACCGGCACTGTCGTGCCGGGCGAGCGTTACCAGGCCGCGGTGTCGATCGGCACCAACCCGACGTTTTCCGGGCGCACCCGCACGGTCGAGGCATATGTGCTCGACGCCACCGCCGACCTGTACGGCCAGCACGTGGCGCTCGACTTCGTGGCACGCATCCGCGGGCAGCGCAAGTTCGATTCGGTCCGCGACCTGGTCGCCGCGATGAACGACGACACCGGCCGGGCCCGCGCACTGCTGTCTGCGGGCTAGTTTTTGCCGCTGATAGACTTTCCGGCGACACGGTGTGTGCTGCAGTTCGCGGCGGCCGCGCCGAATTCACCTCGCGGACCGATCGATGGAGAGTATTTCGTGGCGCTGACAGCCGAGCAGAAAAAGGAGATTCTGCGAGAGTACGGCCTGCACGAGACCGACACCGGGTCTCCCGAGGCGCAGGTGGCGCTGTTGACCAAACGGATCGCCGACCTGACCGAGCACCTCAAGGTCCACAAGCACGACCACCACTCCCGGCGTGGGTTGTTGCTGCTGGTGGGGCGGCGGCGCCGCCTGCTGAAATATGTGGCCCAGATCGATGTGGAGCGTTACCGCGCGCTCATCGAGCGCCTGGGTCTGCGCCGCTGACACAGCCAACGCGCGCCCTGGCCGCGGCGGCGATCACGGCAATCGCGCTCACCGCGTGCAGCGGGTGGTCGCCCGAGGCCGACACCGTTGACCTGCGGGTGGGTGACTGCCTGCGGCTCGGGGGCACCGCCCGGCGGCCAGTAGCGGTCAAGGTGGCCTGCGGCAGTCGGGCGTCGAACTTCAAGGTCGCGGCCACCGTCCCCACCCGCGAGCAGTGTCCGGGCGACGTCGACTCCGCCTACTCGGCGCGCAACGGATTCAGCGAAACCCACACCGCCTGCCTGGATATCGACTGGGCGGTCGGCGAGTGCATGAGCGTCGACCCGGACAACCGCACCGACCCGGTCCCAGCGGACTGCAACGACGAATCCGTGCCGCATCGCCAGCGCGCCACCCAGATACTCACCGGGCTGAGCGACCCGGTCAGCGTCGACCAGTGCCTCAGCGGCGTGGGCTACGCGTACGCCGAGCGGCGATTCGCGGTGTGCGTCGAGGACGTCGGCTAACGGGTTGACAACGCGCACCGCAACGGCCCCGGCAATCGGGATTGGCAAGAACGCGCAGCTAGACAGTGTAGAGTGGGGGCGTTCTGGGCCAGATCGCCCAGATCAGGTGCGGGCGCGCAATCCACGCGTACCGTCCCAGCGCGTCACAACAGGATGACAAACGCAGGAATGGCGAGTCTGTATCGCGCGGTCTTCGGTAGTGGCTGCCGGGTCTGTACCGGCCGCTTCGATCGACGGCCGTAGTCGGATTCAGACTCGCTGAGCTGCAGGTTTCCTGGAACCCGCCGGGGTTTGTGTGACCGCGCGAAACAGCTGAATATCCAGAGAGGCCACACGGACGTCCATGTCTGTCACAGAAATTGATCAGGGAGTTTTCGAGTCGACCGCCGTCATCGATAACGGCAGCCTCGGCACCCGCACCATCCGTTTCGAAACCGGCCGGCTGGCACAGCAAGCCGCCGGCTCCGTCGTCGCCTACCTCGACGAGGAGAACATGCTGCTGTCGGCGACCACCGTCGGCAAGACCCCCAAGGAACAGTTCGACTTCTTCCCGCTGACGGTCGACGTCGAGGAGCGTATGTACGCCGCGGGTCGCATCCCCGGTTCGTTCTTCCGCCGCGAGGGACGGCCGTCCACTGACGCGATCCTGACCTGTCGGCTCATCGACCGCCCGCTGCGCCCGTCGTTCGTCGACGGCCTGCGTAACGAAATTCAGATCGTGGTGACGATCCTGAGCCTGGACCCCAATGAGCTCTACGATGTGCTGGCGATCAACGCCGCGTCGGCGTCGACCCAACTGGGCGGGCTGCCGTTTTCCGGCCCGATCGGCGGCGTCCGGGTCGCGCTGATCGACGGCACATGGGTGGCGTTCCCGACGGTCGAACAGACCGAGCGGGCGACGTTCGACATGGTGGTGGCCGGCCGGGTGGTCGGAACCATAGACGGCAAGCCCGACGTCGCCATCATGATGGTCGAGGCCGAAGCCACCGAAAACGCCGTGGAACTGATCGGGGGCGGAGCGCAGGCGCCGACGGAAACCGTTGTGGCCGAGGGTCTTGAGGCCGCTAAGCCGTTCATTGCCACGCTGTGCGCGGCCCAGCAGGAACTGGCCGACGCGGCGGCGAAGCCGACCGGGGAATTCCCGTTATTCCCCGACTACGGTGACGACGTGTACTACTCGGTGGCTTCGGTTGCCACCGACGATCTGGCCGCCGCGCTGACCATCCCCGGCAAGACCGAACGCAATAACCGCACCGACGAGATCAAGGCCGAGGTGCTGGCGCGGCTCGCCGACACCTATCCGGGTCGTGAGAAAGAGGTCAGTGCGGCGTTTCGCGCGCTGACCAAGAAACTGGTGCGCCAACGCATCCTGACCGACCATTTCCGCATCGACGGCCGTGGCGTCACCGACATCCGCGCGCTGTCCGCCGAAGTCTCCGTGGTGCCGCGAGCGCATGGCAGCGCGTTGTTCGAGCGCGGCGAAACCCAGATCCTCGGCGTCACCACGCTTGACATGATCAAGATGGCCCAGCAGATCGACTCGCTGGGGCCGGAAACCACCAAGCGGTACATGCACCACTACAACTTCCCGCCGTTCTCCACCGGCGAAACCGGCCGCATCGGCTCGCCGAAGCGGCGCGAGATCGGGCACGGCGCCCTGGCAGAGCGAGCGCTGATCCCGGTGCTGCCCAGCGTCGAGGAATTCCCGTACGCGATCCGCCAGGTCTCAGAAGCGTTGGGCTCCAACGGTTCCACGTCGATGGGGTCGGTGTGCGCGTCCACGCTGGCGCTGCTCAACGCCGGGGTGCCGCTTAAAGCGCCGGTGGCGGGCATCGCAATGGGTCTGGTTTCCGACGACGTTGAGCTGCCCGATGGGCGCACCGAGCGCCGCTTCGTGACGCTGACCGACATCCTGGGCGCCGAGGACGCCTTCGGCGACATGGACTTCAAGGTTGCCGGCACCAGGGACTTCGTCACCGCGCTGCAACTTGACACCAAACTCGACGGGATTCCGTCGGAGGTGCTCGCCGGCGCGCTGGCCCAGGCCCGTGACGCCCGGCTGACCATCTTAGAGGTCATGGCCGAGGCCATCGACAGGCCAGACGAGATGAGCCCCTACGCGCCGCGGGTCACCACCATCCACGTGCCGGTCGACAAGATCGGTGAGGTGATCGGGCCCAAGGGCAAGATCATCAACGCCATTACCGAGGAGACCGGCGCACAAATCTCCATCGAGGACGACGGCACGGTGTATGTCGGTGCCACCGACGGACCGTCTGCGGAGGCTGCGATCGAGCGGATCAACGCGATCGCCAACCCGCAGCTGCCCAAGGTCGGCGAGCGGTTCCTCGGAACCGTGGTCAAGACAACCGATTTCGGTGCGTTCGTGTCGTTGCTGCCGGGACGCGACGGCCTGGTGCACATCTCTAAGCTCGGCAAGGGCAAGCGCATCGCCCGGGTCGAGGACGTGCTCAACGTGGGCGACAAGCTGCGAGTCGAGATCGCCGATATCGACAGGCGAGGCAAGATCTCGTTGGTGCCGCTCGGCGACGACGAGTCAGCGAGTTCAGGGGCCGCGCCAGCCGATGCCGCGACGGCCAGCAGTTAACACCGGCGCCCTGCGGCGCGGCCAGCACAGCGCCGAGCCGTCCGCCGCGATCCGGCGTACCACGCTGCCCGGCGGTCTGCGCGTGGTCACCGAGTATCTGCCCGCGGTGCGCTCCGCGTCGGTGGGGGTCTGGGTTGGAGTCGGATCGCGTGACGAGGGAGCCACCGTCGCCGGGGCCGCGCACTTTTTGGAGCACTTGCTGTTCAAGTCCACGCCGACCCGCACGGCGGTGGATATCGCGCAGGCGATGGATGCCGTCGGAGGCGAGCTGAACGCGTTCACCGCCAAGGAACACACCTGCTACTACGCGCACGTGCTCGACAGCGATCTCGAACTGGCAGTCGACCTGGTTTCCGATGTGGTGCTCAACGGCCGTTGTGCGGCCGAGGACGTCGAATTGGAACGCGATGTCGTGCTCGAAGAGATCGCGATGCGCGACGATGATCCCGAGGACACACTGGCCGACCTGTTTTTGGGCGCCCTGTTCGGCGATCACCCGGTAGGTCGGCCCGTAATCGGCACCGTGCAATCGGTGTCGGCGATGACGCGCACCCAACTGCACTCGTTTCACGTACGCCGCTACACACCCGAGCGGATGATCGTCGCGGTGGCCGGCAACGTCGACCACGACGAAGTGGTGGGATTGGTTCGCGAACATTTCGGGCCGCGGCTGGTGCGGGGACGCCGGCCGGCCGCGCCACGCAAGGGCGCCGGGCGGATCAATGGCCGGCCGCGTTTGGCGGTGCTCAACCGGGATGCCGAACAAACCCATGTAAGTCTGGGAGTGCGCACACCCGGCCGGCATTGGCAGCATCGCTGGGCGCTCTCCGTGTTGCACACCGCGCTCGGCGGTGGCTTGAGTTCTCGGCTGTTCCAGGAGGTCCGCGAAGCCCGTGGCCTGGCCTACTCGGTGTACTCGTCGCTGGACATTTTCGCCGACAGCGGTGCGCTATCGATATATGCCGCCTGCCTGCCCGAGCGGTTCAGCGATGTCGCGCAGGTGACGTGTGACGTGCTCGAAGCGGTAGCGCGCGATGGCATCACGGAAGCCGAATGCCGGATTGCCAAGGGTTCGCTGCGCGGCGGGCTGGTGCTTGGCCTGGAGGATTCCAGTTCGCGGATGAACCGCATCGGGCGAAGTGAGTTGAATTATGGCGAGCATCGCAGCATCGAACACACGCTACGAGAGCTCGACGCCGTCAGCGTCGACGAAGTCAACACGGTGGCGCGCCGACTCCTGCGCAGGCCCTACGGGGTCGCGGTTCTGGGTCCTTACCGCTCGAGACGAGCGGTGCCGCAACAGCTTCGGGCGATAGTACAGTAGCGCCATGGTCTTAGGCTTCTGGGATCTTGAGGTCCCCGTGGTGGGAGCGCCGATGGCCGGCGGCCCGGGTACGCCGGCGCTGGCGGCAGCGGTGACCAATGCCGGCGGGTTGGGTTTCGTCGCCGGCGGGTACCTGACCCCGGAGCGTCTGGCCGACGACATTGCGGCGGCGCGCGCCGCCACGACCGGCCCGATCGGCGTCAACCTGTTTGTGCCGCAACCCAGCGTCGCCGACTACGTGCAGCTGGACCGCTACGCCGAAGAACTCGACGAGATCGCCGAGCACTACGACGTCGAGGTGGGCCAGCCCCGGTTCGGTGACGACGACGGTTGGCAGCGCAAGCTGGAGGTGATTGCCGACGTCAGGCCCGAGGTGGTGTCGTTTACCTTCGGCGCGCCGTCACCGGATGTGCTGCGCTGGTTCGGCGCGCTGGGTATCTTGCTGTTCATCACGGTGACGTCGACCTATGAGGCGGGCGTGGCCGTGGCTGCGGGCGCCGACGGCCTGGTGGTGCAGGGGCCGGATGCCGGCGGGCACCGCGGCACCTTCGCCCCGGACATGAATCCGGGCACGGAGCCGCTGGGTGAACTTCTGAGCAAAATCCGTGCCGCGCACGATGTTCCCCTGATCGCCGCGGGTGGCTTGGGGACGGCCGAAGACGTCGCCGGTGTATTGCGCAGGGGAGCGGTGGCCGCGCAGGTTGGCACCGCACTGCTGTTGGCCGACGAAGCCGGTACGTGCTCTGCGCATCGCACCGCGTTGCAAAACCCGCAGTTTGGCAGGACGCTGGTGACTCGGGCATTCTCGGGGCGATTTGCCCGCGGACTCGAAAACGACTTCACCCGCTTGCTCGACGACGTTGCGCCGCTTGGTTATCCAGAGGTCAACCACATGACGTCGCCGATCCGCAAGGCAGCCGCTGCCGCCGATGACCCGCATGGGATAAACCTCTGGGCCGGAACCGCATTCGCTAGGGCTCGCTCGGGCCCTGCGGCGGACATCGTCGCCGCGCTCGCCGACGTGTGATGTCAGGCCAGCACCGTTGCCGGGTCGGTGAACGGCAGACCGAGATCGGCGGCAACTTGCTCGCACAGCAGCGCGCCGTCGTGGGTTGACAGCCCTTTGGCCAGTGCGGGATCGGATCGGCACGCCGCTTGCCAGCCGTGGTCGGCCAGGGTGATCACATAGGGCATGGTGGCGTTGGTCAACGCGGATGTCGACGTCTTGGGAACCGAAGCGGGCATGTTCGTGACACAGTAAAACACCGTGTCGTGCACCCCGAACGTCGGGTTGTCGTGCGTGGTCGGCCGCGAGTCCTCGAAACAGCCCCCCTGGTCGATGGCAATGTCGACCAGCACTGCACCGGGTTTCATTTGCGCGACAAGCGAATTCGATACCACTTTTGGGGCCTTGGCGCCGGGCACCAGGACCGCGCCGATCACCAGGTCGGCCTGCTTGACGACGTCTTCGAGATCGTAGGTCGATGAGTATCTGGTACGGACCTGACCGCTGAATGCGGCGTCGAGCTTCCGCAATTTGTTGATGTTGATGTCGAGAACGGTGACGTGCGCACCCATGCCACTGGCGAGTCGGGCAGCGTTGTAGCCGGCGGTGCCGCCGCCGATCACCACCACGTCGGCCGGCTCCACACCGGGTACCCCACCCATCAGCAGGCCGCGACCGCCGTGGGTGCGCATCAGATGGTACGCGCCGACTTGAGCGGAGAGCCGCCCGGCGATCTCGCTCATCGGTGCCAGCAACGGCAGCTCGCCGGCGGCGGTTTGGACGGTCTCGTAGGCGATCGATGTGATTCCAGACGTCAGCAGCGCTTCGGTGCACGACCGCGAAGCTGCCAGGTGCAGGAAGGTAAACAAGATCTGACCGCGCCGCAGGCGGGCGTACTCGGCCGGGGTTGGCTCCTTGACCTTGAGCACAAGTTCGGCGGCAGCCCAGACCTCGTCGGCGGTGCTCACCAGTTGCGCGCCCGTGGCCTTGAAATCGGCGTCGGCGATGGCCGAGCCCTCGCCGGCACCGGCCTGGACGAGTACCTCGTGGCCCCTTCGTGTCAGTTCGGCAACGCCGGCGGGGGTGATAGCGACCCGGAATTCGTTGTTCTTGGTCTCGGTCGGAATCCCGACACGCATGGTCGCTCCTTAGCCAGAGCTCGCTGGAAAAGACCTCCTTCAATTGTGAAGAAAGTTCGATGTCTCTGCAATCTGACTGTCGATAATTCTCTAGACTGCGGCATATGCCTGTAGATCTCACTGAACCCGCGCGTACTGGCGCGGCCGAGGCGAAGGATCTTCGGCCGGCAAATCTCGATGATGTGGACCGTCGGATCTTGAGCCTGCTGCATGCCGATGCCCGGATCACGAACAGCGCGCTCGCCGAAAAGGTTGGGGTCGCTGCTTCGACCTGTCATGGCCGGGTTCGACGGTTGGTGGAGCTTGGCGTGATCCGCGGCTTCTACACCGACCTTGATCCGGTCGCCGTCGGACTGCCGTTGCAGGCCATGATTGCGGTCAACCTGCAATCCAGCGCCCGCGGCAGGATCCGCAATTTCATCCAGCAGATTCGGCGCAAGCCGCAGGTGATGGATGTCTACTTCCTTGCCGGTCCCGACGATTTCATCCTGCACGTCGCGGCCCGCGATACCGAAGACCTGCGGTCCTTCGTGGTCGAGAACCTCAATGCCGACGCCGATGTCGCGGGCACCCAGACGTCGCTGATCTTCGAGCATCTCCGCGGGGCCGCACCGCTGTAGAGCAGAATCCCAAAAGTGACCGCGCTATCAAATAGTGATTAACATAAGGGCTGTAACCTGCATGTATCGAAAGCGAGTTCATTTCAGCTTGCTCGAACGTGTGTTGAGTTTTCAGCTCACAGTCGTCGAACTCGCCTGCGTCGCAGTGCTCTTCGGTGCGCCGTATCTCGCGGTCGGCATCATGTGGGCCAGCACCCACACCGCCCACGTGGAACAATTGCAGGGTTTGCACCTGATGGTGTGCCTGCTCGGATCGATCGCACTGTGGCCGGCACTCGCGTTCGGTGGCGTCTGCGTGACCTAATCGTGGAGGATCCCTTATGTCCGTGCATGGTTCGTCTGACCACGATCTCGCGCACCCCGGACAGACGCCGTATCTGCTCACCATGTTGCGTCGCCTGGTGAATTATCAGGTCAGCCTAGGTGCGCTGGTCGAGATGGCATTGGTGTGCGCGATCCCCTATCTTGCCATCGGCGCGATCGTCGCCGGCGCGCACGGTGAGGGACTGCGCCAGGTGCAGGTCGAGCAGGGACACGACGCTTTGGTGACCTTCGTAGCGTCACTCATCTCCTGGCCGGTGTTGCTGTTCTCTCACTCCTGCGCGACGTGATGCGCTGCGGCGCTGATCGGTAGCGCACTGTCCGCCGACGGTAAGCAACACCGTTACAATCTGCGCTGTAGTCATGGCGGGAGGTGGGCGCATGGCAGCGGAGTTCGTTCAGGTGGACCCGGTGGCGGTGGCGGCGGGCAGCACCCACCTAGAAGCCTCGGTGGGCGACGCCGCGATCGACTTCGTGGTGCATGAGGACCAGCTGGCTGATGCCGCGCTGGGCTGGATCGGCGAGTCGGCTAAGGCGCTGTCGGAAGTGATGACGCGCTGGGCGACCCGTCACGCCGAGCACAAGCGCGCTGTCGGTGGGCTGTCGTACCACATGGCCACGGCGGGAACCGCCTTCACCGCCAACGAGAGACACAGCGCGCAGACGCTTTCGGCGCTCGACCCGCGATGACCGACCTGACTCCCGACGACGTGCGTCGCTGGGACGCCGCCGCGGTGCTCAAGGTGTTCCAGGTCGCTACCAACCGCGCAACGACACTGGGCATGTTCGGGGAGGACTTGGGTCAGACAGGTCAGCTGCTCGCCGAGTGGCAGGGCGAGGCAGGCTCGGCGTTCCACAGCAGCCTAGGGAAGCTGCGCACCGACATCGACAAAGACGGCCACGAGTCGACGCAAGTGGCCGCCGCGGTGAGCACGGCCTCGGCGGACGTGCAAACCTGCAAGACGATGATGAGCCAGGTCGACGAAACCGCCGAGACACTGGGCTTCACCATCACCTCGGACTGGAGGGTCAACGTCAGCGAAACAGCCGTTCTGCTGATGGGGCCGCAGGAAGCCGAGCTGCAGCGCCAGATTCTCCAAACCGACCTCGACGCGGTGAAGACCAAGGCGCACACCACCGACCACGAACTGGCCACCGCGATGCGCGCCGCCGTCGGCGACGGCGGCCTCGACTCCGACGGCGGCGCTGGCGCCTACCCTCCCCCTCGCAAGCACAGCGGTGAACAGCCGACCAAAAACGGCAAGGCTCAAAGCGCAGGAGCCGACGGTGGCCCTGCGCAATTGCCGTCAACGCCGACGCCGGGAGCGGACGGGCACGCCAGCGAGGGCCCCGGGCTCACGGTGACGAAGGGGGATGTGGCGATCGGGGCTGCGGGTGCGGTGGCCGGTGGTACCGCCGAGGGTGTGCGTCAGACGACGCTCAAGGCCATCAAAGAATCCCCTGGCACGGGCCCCGGCAAGGCTGACCCCGGCTTGTTGAAGTGGTTTGAGGACCCGACCGTTGGCGGCGTCGAACTCAAGGGATTCTCCCGTGTGAGCGGGGTGGTTGCTGCAGCCAGCGCGGTACCAGCCGTCATGTCCGACATCCATGACGGAAACTCGGTGGCCGAGGCGGTTACCCGTGAAGGCGTCGGAACCGTAGCCGGGCTTGGTTTAGGCGCAGTGGTAGGAGACGCGGCAGCTGGTGCGGTAATCGGTTCGGTCGTTCCGGGGGCAGGGACCGCGGTCGGTGTGGCAGTCGGCGCCGTTGTGGGAGCAGCCGCCGCTTTGGGGGCATCCAAGGGTGTCGAGATGGTGTGGCATCCGGTCGCGGATGCGGTCGGTAGCGCGGTGCACGGTGTGGAGTCGCTCTTTGGTTTCGGGTAGGTCGACGGCGATGCGATTCGATGAGTTCACAGAGAAGCATGGCCTCGCTGTGTCACCGGTCAATCGGTTTGCCGGCTTCCTTGTTGAGGTGGGGGTACCGAAGGGCTGGGAGCCGTTTGATTCCGCTCCAGGGGTGCGGGTGTGGGCTTGGCGCGACGATCCGTGCATCGACGTGTTTTGTGCCAACGCGGTGTTGACGATGCATCGCGTGGAGGCCCCACTGGACCCCGCTGAAGTGTTCACCATGCTGGTCCACCAGCAGCTGCAGTCGGTGCCGCGATGCCGCGAACTGCGTCGCGAAATCGGCCCGGCCGGTGAATCCGGCGGGGTCCAGGGATTCCTCGCGATGCACATCACCCATGAGCTCGGCACCATCGACAGCGCAGCACAGACCCGGATCATCACGGCTGGACAGGAGACGCTGATCGCGCAACTAACGGTGACCGCGCTCCGTGATTCACCGGTGGACCGGACACACATCCGGCTGACCGTCCGGCCGGGCGCGGCGGCAGGCCCTGCGCCGGCCGGTCACCACTGCGCCCCAGTAATCGCAACGGAGGACCGTCACTAATGGCTGGCGGCGGGGCGAAAACCCGTTGGAAACGCGCATTGCGCTACAGCTTCGGCGGCGCCCTGTGCCTGCTGGCGGGCATCAACGTGCTGATTGGATCGGCCTGGTACCTATGCCTCATCGTTGCTGTGACCGGCAGCATCATTGTCGTCGGGCAGCGCCGTATTTTTCGTGCAGGGGTCAGCCGGTCCGGGGACCAGATCGTCTGCCGCTACATTCCCTGGTACGAGGGCAACGCGTACTTCTTGAACGTGCTGCTCCCCCTCATGGGAGTCGCCATGGTTGCGGCAGGGTTCGCTCCTGGCTATCCGGCGTGGTTTCGACTCGGCGGCATCTTTCTCCTTGTTCTGATCCCGCTGTTCACGCACTCCGCCATACGGATGTGGCGCCGATGCCGTCTCAGCATCTCCCCGGCAACGCTGGCCATACGTCTAGCACCGACGTGGGAGCTCATCGAAATTCGACGTGAGCTTGTCCAGGCGATCACTTCCAAGGTCGTCTCCAACGGTGTGGGCGGCCAATCATTGCGAGTCGAGATTGCCTACCACGACCCGGATTTGAGCAGCGGCCCGACCAAGACCGTGGTGCTCAGCCCGCAGTTGAGCGTTGAGCCGATCAACCTCCTCAACGCACTCGTCGTCTGGAAAGACGGCGCCAATGACAATCCCAGCGAGTTGTTGGATCGGGTCGAACAAGTCCTTCGAGGCCATTCAATGGCTGGCGTGTGACCGCGTCACGCTGCTCATCAATGCAATCAACCGATGAGTTTGGTCGGTATCGCCCCATCGCTCGAGATGGCGTTGCTGTGTGCGATCCCGTATCTGGTTTTCTGCGCGATCGTCGCCGGTGCGCACGGGTGAGGGACTGCGCCAGGTGCAGGTCGAGCAGGGACACGACGCCTTGGTGACCTTCGTAGCGTCACTCGTTTCCTGGCCGGTGTTGCTGTTCGCTCCCTCCTGCGCGACGTGATGCGCGGCGGGCACTGATCAGCCGGTGTCGCCGTCGTCATCGAAGAACCGTTCGGGGTGGTGGTAGTTGTTGGTTTGGGGTTGGCCGTGGTCGAGGTGGGGTGGGGGGATCCAGTGGGTTTGGCCGTTGGTGTTTTTGATGGTGCGCCAGCCTTGTTCGGCGAGGGTGTGGTCGGGTTGGCAGGCTAGCGTGAGTTTGTCGATGTTGGTGTGTCCGCCGCGGGCCCAGTTGTCGGTGTGGTGGACTTCGCACCAGTAGCCGGGCACATCGCAGCCGGGTGCTGTGCAGCCGCGGTCTTTGGCATAAACATCGCGATGATGCACTGCTAGGAATCAATGGAGTGTGGCAATGAACCGTCTCGAACACGTTCTGACGCGGCAGCGGCACGAATGCCGGTTCACCTGGTGCGAAACATCACCCGATAACCCGGTGGACGCGACCTCACACTGGTCCGATGTCATGTACACGCCAGCCTCGGTGCGCGACGGCAACCCCGAGCTGCTAGCGTCCGACCGGAGTCCGCTTCGGATCGGTGTGGGCTTAACCTGCGACGACCTCGAAAACGAACCCGTGTCCATCGTGCTACACGTTGACGGCGGTGCCCGCGACCTGGACGCTCAGGCGAACCTCACTGTTGATGAAGCGCGCGCCTTGAGCGACACGCTCACGGCAGCTATCACCGCCGCCACAGGCGGCGCGGCCGTGCGCGCCGGGCTGGGAAGTACGCGATGAGGGCAACCATCGTGCGCAAAGACCTGCTCCGCTACGTGCTGGACACGCTGCCGTGGGACGGCCGCGACACGTGGAATATCGGCCGCATCATCGACGACCTGCTGGCCGAATACCCCGACCTGCTCGGCGAGCAAGACCTGTCCGGCTACCCCGGCCCGGACCGGGTGATCCAGTACCTCGAGGACCACATCGACCACGACGCCTACTGGCGCATCTCGAGCGGTGGGACTCAATGAGGGCCCCTCGTCTGGCGCGAATGGCATAACCGAAACCCTGTCAGAGTGACTGGTTAACGTGCATGCACTCACCCCGCAAACCCTGGCGCGCCAGCCACCCAACAAAGGAAGAAACCCGTGAACACAACCCGCCCACACAGCAACATCCCAAGTCAGATACTCCGCGACGTCGAGACCCGCGGTTCTTCGGGGGTATCGCGCTGCGAGTCCAGGTGTTCGCACACGCGCTGGGTTGACCGTCACCCCACGGCCACAACCACACTGATCCTGGCCATCCCGATCACCATCTGCGCGATGCTGGCCGCCCACCCGCTCGCCGGCACCATCACCCTGCTGGTCGGCGCGGCCGCCGGCCTGGCCTGGCTGGCAGACCGCGAACGCTCCCGCCGCGAAGCCATAGCCGCACGCGCCGACCGCCAGCACCAGCAGCTCATCACCGGCATACCACCGCTAACTGCATGCCTAGCCGGCACGCCCCCCGACACGCCGACGATACGCCTGCAACCGGCACGCCTCCGAACACCACCTACGCCTGCCGCCAACCGGAGCCAAACAATTAGCACACCGAGAACCCGTACGCGCGCGTACGGGTAATTCGCCGTCACCCTCACCCACCGCCACATCCTCGGCATCACCGCCGCACCCGTTGCACGCCAACACATTTAGCCGCCCCCACCGGACCCCGCGGTGCTGTCCCGGCGAAAACCTGGGGTTGTGGGCGGCCCAAAATCCACAGAACCGCGCGGCGAGGGTGGCGGGCCGGGGAGGGGTGGGGTGCGTGGGGGTGGCGGTGGGTTTGGCGGGCGTTCGGCTTTGCCGCTGGGGTGGTGTGGCGCGCCGCCACTCTGGTCTGGTTGCGCCCATCCGCGTTTGATCCATTGTTTTGCGGTGTGTGCTGGGATGTTGTGGATGGTGCCGCCGCGTTGTTTGCCGTTCCAGCAGACGAGTGTGCCGGGGGTGATGTGAACGGTTTGCGGGGTGGTGTCGCGGTGGGCGCGGCGGGTCATGGGGGTTTAGGTGGTGTGGATTTTGACGATGGCGGCGGGGTTTGGGAATCCGAAGCCGAGTCGCACGATGCCTCGGATGGCGATGCGGTCGCTTGTGAAGAATACGCTTGCGTCGGTTTCGATCTCGGCTTGTTCGCGTACGACCATGAAGCATTGGGTTTGGGGGATGGCCCATACGGTGTTGTCGGTGTCGTCGATGTAGGGGGTGACGAGTAGTGGCACGCCGAGGATTTGGCGTTGTCCTGGGCTGGTGGGGTCGGGGCCGAGTAGGGGCAGGTTGAAGGTGTCGCCGACTTTGAGTTTCGCTAATGTCATCGCGGTCGCGGGGCTGGTGGCGAACGCGGTGATCTGCCCGTTGTGTTGGGCTGATAGGTAGATGGCGTCGCTGAATGGGTCTGAGTTGGTGTAGGTTGTGCCGGCGATGATTTCGGTGATCCCGGATTGGCCGGCGAGCCCGGTTGGCCCGTTGGGTGTGGTTGCGGCGAATAGTGCTTGGTCGGTTCGCCGTACCAGGTCGCGGACGATTCCTTGTCCGATTGTGTCGGCGGCGGCGGGGCTGGAATCGTTGGCCAGTTCGCGGCTGATGACGCTTAGTGCTGCGAGTTTGCTTGGTTCGACGAGTAGTTCGTCAACGGCGGCGTCGGATACGGTGATTTCTTGGCCTTCGGCTACCCATGAGGCTTGCGGGTCGTTGGTGACGATGGGGATTCGGTATTCGTGACGGTCGGTGAAGACCGTTGTCAGTGTTTGACCGGCGATTGATTGTTCGATCAGTGGGCGGATGATGAGGTCGCCGATTTGTTCTTGGGCCAGGATCGGCCCGAAGGTCGCGGTGGTCGCGGACATGCAACAACTCCAACAAACGGGGATTGGTTGTTTTCCGCGTTCCCCGCTGGGGTTGCGCGGTGGGCCGCAGACCCTCGGTGTTTGGGATTTGAGTATACCCGGCAAAGCGTGAATCGTGTTTCAGCGGCGTTGGCCGCCGTCACGCACGGTCACCATGACCGCACACGTCAACCCCGCGCGGATCCACAGTCGCGTTTGCGCTGCCCCAAGTTGCCGGCATCAACAACTTGGGTGAACTGCACAAACTGCGGATCGACGGTCGGTGCATCCGTTGGCTCTCCGCTTGCCGAACGCACGCCGTCACCGACATTGCCGGTCACGCGCGGAGATGGTCGCCACCAACCACAACGGCCAGCGTTGTGGTTGGTGGCGGCAACCACGGTGCTTAAGACCGTGGTTGCCGGCGACGGCCGCGACCGGCTGTCCCGGCGATGGCGTCCTGGTCGGCCGGTTCAAGATCAGGTGTTCCATTTGGAACACCTGATATCTCACGCTGCACCGTCCCGAGACCGGCTCCTGTTGCTGCGGCGGTGGCCCGGACGATGAGCGGCTATCGGTGGGCGATGATGTCGCTCCAGGTGATTCCGCTGCTGGCCACTGTGGAGTATTGTCCCCAGTTTCGGCGGGCCGGCCGGGGTTTGGCCAGGCGGGGGCGCCGGTCGGCCAGTGCGGTGGCGCACAACACAAGCCGTTCGCGGTCGAGGTTACCGTCTTCGGTGTAGAAGTCGCCGGGTTGTACGCCGCCGATTTCAAACAGGTCGGCCGGTTGGTCGAGAATGTCGGCGACCACCTGTTCGCATTCGCGCCGCTGGTAGGCGGCCAGCCGGGCGGCCAGCGTGTCGCGTTCGGCTTCCACTGCTCGTAGCCGTGTGCGGTATTTGGCGGCTTCCCGGTTGGCTGGAGCCTGACCGTTATCGTCGGCACTGTTTTCGTTTTCACCGGGTTCTGTGCCGGGGTTCTCGGCCGATTCGGGTTCTGTGCCGGGGTTCTCGGCAAGTTCGCCGGGTTCCGTCATGGTGTGGCTCCTTCCAGTTGCGGCCAACAACGTGCGCGCATGGTCGGCGACTGATAGTAGACAACAGTGGTTAGATCGTCTGGAAGTTGGAAACCTAAGTGCTGCAATAGTGTTCGCTCAGCATCGGTTGCCGGTCGGGTCATTTCCCGGCGACAAGTGTCAGTGTTGTATCTGGCTTTTCGGGCGAACATGGCCAGGTCGTGAAACAGGGTGGCGTCCTCGGCGCGCTGCAAATCGGCTGGTAGGTGTGTGAACACCAGCCAGCCGCGCGGGTCAGGTTGCGGGTACTGGTCGCCGATCACGTCGTCAGGCATCGTCGCTAATCCTCGCGATCACGGATTTCAGCAGTTCGCGTACCAGGATCAAACCGCGGTGAAAATCATTGCCCCCCAATGCTGTACAAGCAACTTCCATCAAAAATACGACACCCAAAAGGGTGTAAACGGGTTCTTTGTTCAACGTGACAGTGTCGGCGTCAATAACGCCGGTTGCGTTGGCGCAACGCGCCATTTCCAGCAATTCAAGCGCGGTTGAACCAGCGCGCCGACGAACCTCGCCGTCGATAACGATCTCAATCATCGTTCTCCCTTTTTTCTTTGGTGCTGCAATTTCTCGCGGCCACCGGAACGATGCCAGCCGCAAGTCTGGCCGGGCCGGGTGACCACGACGCGGCAGCGGCCACCGGCCGCCGTGGCCCGTCCGCAACGGGTCGGCGCGAGCCGGACACGCGACCGCCAGTACGGCGGCAACGCGCCGAGCTGTTCGTGCTCGACGGCCCGGCACGCCGAGTCGAAGCCCGCGGTCGGGTCACCTAAACGGTCGGCGTCGGCCACCAGCAGCGTCGTGTCCCCGTCCGAGCCGACCGCCGCCACCGCGAGGAAACCGGGCGCGCCCACATCGCAAAGGTGTGTCGAACGGCGGCTGTCGATCAGCAATGTCGCGTCGAGCTCGCGGTCGATCATGGGCGAGTCCCCTGTCCGGTGATGGCTTCGATGTGCGGGCAAGCGATGACCGGCCCGCAGTGCGGGCAAATAAGGTCCGGCTCGATGCCCACGTGTGCTCTCGGTCGGGCTGTCTGACGGTTTCCGGCCTCGCCGTTAAGACGCGCGGTAGTTTGCTGGACCCGCTCGGCGTGGTCGGTGGTTGCGTTGGTGGCATCACCCGCCCGAGTGGTGTCCGGCTCGGGCGGCTGGGTGTCATCCGAGCGCTCGTCACCAACTTTTCCGTTTGTATGCGTGACATCCGTGACAAGCGTGACATTTTCGGAAAACAGCTGCTCAGATGGTGTTTTCGATGTCACGCTTGTGTCACGGATGTCACGCTCATCCGTGCCGATGTCACGCTTGTCACGGATCGGATTTCTATCCGTGACGCGCTGACCTGCAATGTCACGCTTGTCACGGATGTCACGCTTGATAGCGTCGGGCAGCCAGCGTGACCACGCCTGCCCAAGCCCTGTTTGACCCTCGACCCGGTACCCTTTGGCGCGCGCATCGCCAATACGCACGGTCTCAGAGACGACGCCATAGCGTTTCAATTCCTTTGCTAGCCGGCGCTCGTTGAGCGGTTTACCGAACAGGTCGGACCATTCGGACTCGGCGTCGGATGTCAACGCGGTGAGGATGTCGGCAGTGAACATGCGCTCCCGGTTGTCGAACACGTCCTGGATGTCGCGGAGCAGCCGCGCACCAAGCGACAGTCGATCCTCGGGATTGGACTCGAAGTAAGAGCAGGCGGCGCGCGCACGCTCCGGCCAGTCGGCTCCGGCCACGTCGGCGACCGATAACAATGGCTCCCAAACCTCGGCACGCCGGTCGCGCACGCCAGGCGGCATGCCGGGCCGGGCCTGCGCCAGCGCGTCGAGTGCGGTCTCGACCCATGCTGCAATGCCCGCACGCAGCGGCCGCGCTTCGATTTCGACGTCCCTTTCACGCCAGTCGCTGAGGCGTTCGTCAGGTAACCGGCGGCGCATGTGCATGACGATTGCGCGGCTGGTGACCGTGCGGGGAATCTTGCCCTCCAAGCCGGCCAGCGCCGCTGGCGCAAACACGCGAAAATCACGCACGTCCATGTTTTTGGCGTCCCCGACGCAGCGGTCAACGACGGCACCACGTCGATAGCCGTTGTCGTAGATCGCTCGCAAGTCTTCGGCCTGCGTGCTCGCTCCCCGGCCAAATATCGCGTCGGCTTCGTCTTGCAAAACGGTCGGAGGATGGTCACCGGCAGCGTCGATGCGCCGATACAAAGCTGCTGGAGATGTCGAGACGATCAGCCGTGGCGCGTAGCACAGTTTTTCGAGCACTTCCAGTACCCGAGTTTTGCCACTACCCCATTCCGGGGACTCAAGCACAAGCCGCGGTGTCGTATAGAACGCTTCGATGGCCCACGTGTGCACTGCCCACAAACTAAGCGCGACAAGATGATGTTCGCTTGGGAGCGCCAGGAATCGAGCGGCGAACGATTCGATGTCGTCAAGCAGCTCCGCGCCGCTCTCCGGCTCGCCTTCGCCGTACCAGTCGTGCAGTTCGTCGGAGCGGTCCACGTCGCCGCGTGGCGCGTGCTTGCCGCTTGCGATGATTTGCCGTCCGCGTTCGACCAGCTCGAGGTCCGAGCGGTGTGCGCTCATTTTCAGGAAACCTTCCGTCGTGGGATTCGCGCGCCGGTATGCTCGGCGGCGCGGCGCTGTGTGACCTCGGCGGCTATCGCCGGCCAGTCCGCTGCTGCCGCGACAGCTTTCGATGCTTCGGCGAGCGCTTCCTGCGCGGTCTCCATCCGCAGTACGTGGTGCTCGCCGGCGACGGCCAGCGCCAACAGTTTCCGGGGATCACGGTCGGCCAGCGCGCACCAGGCCGGCGTGCCGGCCATCGGCAGGCACTCGTATTTCGCTTGGGAGAGAACAGATTCGAGGAACTGGTGGACCGGCCACCAAGAGACTTGCCGGGAGTCGAGCGTTGAGACGGCACGGCCGCTGGTTCCGGTGGCTCGCGCAGCAATATCACGGGACAACTCGCCGCGTTGTTTCGGTTTCTCCCGGCTGCCCAGATGTGGCCGATCGGCCACATCTGGGGATTCCGGGTCGGTGGGTGGCGACTCCAAGGCGATAGCCACACTTTCCCCCATCGTCAAACGACCGCCCAGATGGGGCAGATCTGCCCCATCTACCGTTACCGTTTCGTTATTTACGCGGCGTTGCTCGGCTTCGCGGGGGTTGTGTTTGGTAACGTGGACAGCACTGGTTGACTGTTGAGTGGGCCGGGCCTTCAGGCCCGGCCTTTCCTCGTTCACAGGGCCTCACCACCAGTGCCGGCGCACAAAAGTGCCGCGACACGCGCTAGTTGCTCGTCGGTGGGCGGTGGCCAGCCAGCGACAAGACGCTCGGCACGCCGCAGAAATTGATGCTGGGACTGTGACATCGGCCTCTCCAGGGCATGCGGGAACTGCCCCGGCTGGCGGGCCGGTTGATGACCTGCTACCGCGCGGAAATTTGCGCGGCGGTCACCCGCGATATTAGGACGGCAGTGGCCGGCCGACGATGTGACACGCGGCACGAAGCGCCGCGACTGTAAGCGTCAAACGGTCCGTTTCAACGGTCTCGGTGATCGAGTCCAGCGCGGCATACAGCCGTTGGGCACGCAAACAGAGTTTGTCTCGGCAGACAGGGCATTCGATGTTGTAATTCAAGCGCATCGGCTGCTGGTCTTGCGGCGGGGGGGAACCGAAACGGCGCAGGGCCTCAGCACGGCCGTGGGCGCCGTATTCGCGGCGGCGATAGTACAGGTCGCCGTCGTGCAAGCGGACGACTCGTATTCTTCTGGGGTGCGGACCGTCAACAGCCCAATCGCCGGCCCCACCGGTGAACACTCCAAGCATTTCGGCCGGATGCGAGTATTCGACCTTACCGTCGTATGTCCTGAGCGGCCTGCCGGCGCAGCATATTTCGACGCGCATGGCGGTCATTTTCGCTTCGGTTGGATGTCAATGTAGTCGGGGTTAAACCGGGATCCGGGCGGCGCTTTGTGCACGACGACCGTCACCAGTTCGTCGATGACTTTGCCTTTCATGTCGGGTGACAAAGCGGCCCAACGTTTTTCGAGTGCGTCACTGGCGGTGAGCAGGTCGGCGACGGGGCTGCGGCGCGTTAGTTCGGCGAGCTGGTTGTCCACACTGGCAAGTTGTGTGCGTAGTTCGCTGGTGCCGCGACGCAACTGGCTGGCGTCGATGACGCCTTCGGCGAACATGGCCGCGAGGTCGTCGAGTCGCGCCTGCAACGCGCTGCGCTGCGTCTGCAACGCGCCGACGTCAACCTTGTTGCCGTCGAGCAGCACGTGGATGTCGGTGCGACGCAGGTAAGCCAGCACCACGGCTTCAACGTAAGCGTCAAGCGGTGGTCCTGTGCGTACAACGCATTGCCGGTCCCGGCATTCGTAGCGGCGGCCACCCGCGCGTGGACCACCAGACACCGAGTGGCGCATCCGGCCACCACATACCCCACAACGGTAGATACCGGAGCCGATGTACTTCTTTTCGAAGCTGGTGCAGATGATCCGCGACGGGTCGGACAGGTACGCGACAAGACCACGATGCGTCTGCTCGTCGATCAACGGCTCCCAATTGCCGGGGCCAATGACCTTGCCTTGATGCACGCGCAGCCCAGCGTAGCGCGGGTTGACTAGCAGCCGGCGCACGTTCGGGCCGGTGAACTTGCGGCCGCGCGTGCCAGTCAAACCCGTCGCGTTCCACTCGCGCGCAACCTGTTTGATCGACTTGCCGGCCAGCACGTCGGCGGCGGCCTGGCGAATCATCGACGCCTCGGGTTCAAGCGGCTCGCCGTTGACGGTATACCCGAGCGGCCTGTTCGCGGTCTGCCACATGCCAGTCTCGGCCTTCTGCGCATTGGCGCGGCGGCGGCGTTCGGCCATGTGCTCCGACTCCTGGCGCGCCACAGAGCCGAGTATCCGTGCAATCATCCGGCCCGCGCTGGTGGACAGGTCCAAGTCGCCACCCTGAACGGTGCGAATCTGCACACGCTTGCTCTCGGCCACATCAATCAACCGCTCCAGGTCACGCATCGAGCGGTACAGCCGGTCGGTGTGCCAAACCAGCAGGCCGCCGAACTCGCCGGCCGCCATGCCGGCAAGCATGGCCTCAAAGCCAGGCCGCCGCTTGCCGTTGAACGCCGAAACGTCGTTGTCGTCGAAGCGCGCCACCACTTCCCAACCGAGCCGGTCGGCCAGCGCCACGCAGTCGTCGAGCTGGCGTTGCACGCCCAGCCCTTCGAGCTTCGGATCGTTCGATATTCGGGTGTAGACAGCCGCGCGCATGGGTGTAGTCTAGCAGTGCATCATCAAAGCTTTTATTGGCATACAACACCACCCGCTGATCGGGTGAGGCGATGCGTTTGGTGCGCCCGAGATAGAGGGGGCGGTTGTCGTGGTCGTCGAAGACGGCCAGATAGTGGTGGGCGTGGCTGGCCATGCGGATCAGGTCGCGCATCGGCAGCAGCGTTCCGCCGCCGGTGAGGGCATGCCCGGCGCCGGAGGTCAGCTCGGTGAGTGTGGTGGACACGATCACCGTGACCGGCAACCCGTTGTGCATCCCCAGTTGGGGGTCGCCGAGCTGGCCGCGTACCAGCGCGTTGAGGGCGTCGTGTTGGCGTTGGGCGTGGGTGCGCAGGTCCTTGCCCGCTGCTTCGTGGTTGGGTGTGCCGTTGATGCAGGGGGTTTGGTCGTCGGGGTTGCACATGCCCGGGGCGGCGAAGCGGGCCAGCCAGGCATCGAGGTGGGCGCGTAGTTCGGGGGAGGCGACGAGTTTGCCGATGCTCATTCCGTCGCGGCGTTGCCCGCACCAGGTGAAGCCGCGCTGGCGGGCCCGATCAGTGTCGGAGAATTTGCCGTCGGGATTGATCAGCACCGCATAGCGCTGGGCCAGCTTGTCGAGCTGGTCGGGGCGCAGCTGGGTGGCGTGCTCGGCCAGGAATCGTTCGGCCTCCACCACCACGGGTAGCGGGGTGATGTCGGGCAGCTCGTGCACAAAGGTCTGGATGACCCGCAGGTGCTGCTCGTCGAGTAGCCCCGATCGCCACGCCGCGGCGGTGGCCGGCAGCTTGGGGGGCAGCGTTTGTCCGGTGAGTGTGCGGCCAGGGGCCAGTTGTTCGGCGTTGCGGATGCGCCGGCGCGCCTCGGCGCAGCTGATGCGCAGCCAGTCGGCGATCACCTTGTGGGGCGCCCCACCGATGGCCGCGAACTCCTCTGTGGCCAGGCTCGCGATCAGGTCGTGGCTGGCCACCGCCTGCTGGCGGCGCGCGGTCTCCAACCGCTCCAACGCGCGCAGGCGCACCGCCGGCTCATAGCGGTCGAAGTCCAACTCGCCAACCCGCGCCACCGCCGCATCCAAGGCCTCCAACGCCGCAGTCACCTCCGGCGGAACAGCCACACAAGTCGAACTCACGTTCGAGATCCTATCGGTGACGACCGACATTGATCACCGCGCAAGCCGTCCGCTGTGGATGAACCCCGAATTGTGGACAAATCCGACCAAGGCGGGCACGGCTGGGCTTGCCCGGCTCCTTCTCGGGCCGTGCCGGCCCGCATCGTCGCCGGGCTACGCTGCATCTATGCGGGTGGGCGTGCTCGGAGCCAAGGGCAAAGTCGGCTCGACGATGGTGCAGGCGGTGCGAGACGCCGACGACCTCACGCTATCCGCCGAAGTCGACGCCGGTGATCCACTAAGCCTTTTTACCGACAGCAACACCGAGGTCGTCATCGACTTTACCCACCCTGATGTCGTCATGGGTAATCTGAAGTTCTTGATTGACAACGAAATTCACGCTGTCGTTGGCACCACAGGCTTCACCGAAGAGCGGCTCCGGCAAGTGCGATCATGGCTGGCCGCCAAACCCGACGCCGGTGTCCTGATCGCGCCGAACTTCGCAATCGGGGCAGTGCTGTGCATGCACTTCGCCAAGCAGGCGGCCCCGTTCTACGACTCGGTAGAAGTTATCGAGTTGCACCACCCCCACAAGGCCGACGCCCCGTCAGGCACCGCCACGCGCACCGCCGAGATCATTGCCGAAGCGCGAAAAGGTCTGCCGCCCAACCCCGATGCCACCAGCACGAGCCTGCCAGGTGCCCGCGGCGCTGAGGTCGACGGAATCCACGTGCACTCGGTGCGGTTGGCCGGACTGATCGCCCACCAAGAGGTGCTGCTAGGTATGGCGGGCGAGACGCTGACCATCCGTCACGACAGCCTCGATCGCACCTCCTTTGTGCCCGGCGTTCTGCTGGCGGTCCGCCACATCAAGGAACGACCCGGTCTGACGGTCGGCATCGAACCCTTGCTCAACCTGTAATGACCAAAGCCCCAGGCGCCCTGCGCATCCAGCTGCTCATCGCGTTCATGCTTGGTGCACTGCTGGTCTGCCTCACCCTGCTCACCCGCATCGCCGTCGTCATGATCGGCTCCGGCCGAGCCGCCGCGATCGGTCTGGGGGCAGCGCTACCGGTCCTGCCCGCAATCGGACTGTGGGCGATGATCGCAACCCTGCGCGCCGGGGTCGCCCACCAGAAACTGGCCCGGCTCGGAGCCGACGAGGGAATGGGACTCGACGTCAGCGCGCCGCCACGACCGTCCGGCCAATTAGACCGACAGGCGGCCGACGTCTTGTTCGATACCGTCCGCGCCGAGCTACAGGACAATCTCGACGACTGGCGGCGCTGGTACCGGTTGGCCCGCGCCTACGACCACGTGGGCGAGCGCGGCCGCACCCGCGAGGCCATAAAGAACGCTGTTCAATTGCAGGACCGCCGATGAGCAAAAGGCTGCTGGTGGTTCACCACACCCCGTCGCCCGGCACTCGCGAACTGCTCGAGGCCGTGCTCGCCGGTGCCAACGACCCGGAGATCGAAGGCGTCGATGTGGTGGTGCGTCCGGCGCTTGCTGCCACCGTCT
This sequence comes from Mycobacterium heckeshornense, assembly GCF_016592155.1. Classification (NCBI taxonomy): domain Bacteria; kingdom Bacillati; phylum Actinomycetota; class Actinomycetes; order Mycobacteriales; family Mycobacteriaceae; genus Mycobacterium; species Mycobacterium heckeshornense. Next base: position 3,350,511 of record NZ_AP024237.1, on the reverse strand, counting down.
CGGACATGCTCGACGCCGACGGCTACCTTTTCGGCACCACCGCCAACCTCGGTTACATGTCAGGAGCGCTCAAGCACTTTTTTGACACCGTCTACTACCCGAGCCTGGACCACGTCGCGGGCCGGCCCTACGGCCTGTGGGTGCACGGCAACAACGACACCGTCGGCGCGGCAACGGCTGTCGAGAAGGTGGCCACCGGGCTGTCGCTGACCAAAGCTGCCGACGTACTGGAGGTCGTCGGCGGCATCGACGCCGCGGTGCGTGAGCGGGCCCACGAGCTGGGCGGCACCCTGGCCGCCACATTGATGGACTGACGCGCGATGACTCGTCGCGAGAGTCGGCCGGCCGCGCTCAAGTTGGATCCTGGTGAAGAGGCGCTGCGCGCCCCGATGTCCGGAACAGTGATCGAGGTGGTGCACGAAGGCGCCGAAGTCGCGGCGGGCGAGCAGGTCGTCGTGCTCGAGGCGATGAAGATGCACCAGGTGCTTGCCGCCCCCGACACCCTGCGGATCATTCGCAACCTGGTGACGCCCGGGCAAGTCGTGAGAGCCGGAGATCCGCTGGTGGTCTTCGTCCGCGCCGATCCCAGCGCAGGCGGCGAGTCGGTAACCGGACTGGATCTCGACCGGCCACGGGCGGACCTCGACGAGGTGCGGCAGCGGCATCTCCTCACCCTCGACACGGGCCGGCCGGACGCAGTGGCCAAGCGGCACAAGCAAAACCGCCGCACCGCGCGGGAGAACATCGCCGACCTCGTCGACCCGGGCAGCTTCGTCGAATACGGCGCGCTAGCGATTGCCGCGCAGCGCAGCCGCCGCTCGGAAGAGGACTTGATCATCAACACGCCGGCCGACGGCCTGGTCGCGGGCCTTGCGACCATCGGCGGGGCCGAGGCGGTGGTGCTGTCCTACGACTACACCGTGCTTGCCGGCACGCAGGGCATGCGCAACCACGCCAAAACCGATCGGGTCTTGGAGTTGGCCGCGCGCAAACGTATTCCGGTGGTGCTGTTCGCCGAAGGCGGCGGCGGACGTCCCGGTGACACCGACCTGGGCAACATCGCGGGGCTGGATGTGCCGACCTTCCGCGCGCTGGGTGCGTTGAGCGGCCGGGTACCGTTGGTGTCGATCGTGTCGGGACGCTGCTTCGCCGGCAACGCCGCACTGGCCGGAATTTGTGACGTGATCATCGCGACTCCCGACGCCAACATCGGCATGGGCGGGCCGGCGATGATCGAGGGCGGCGGGCTCGGTGAGTACCGCCCCGAGGACATCGGCCCGATCGACGTGCAGCGGCGCAATGGGGTCGTCGGCTTGGCTGCCCGTGACGAGGCACACGCGGTTTCACTGGCCAAGCAATATTTGTCATATTTTCAGGGCAGCATTGAGGATTGGGAGGCGCCCGATCTGCGGCTGGCCCGTCATGTGGTGCCGGAGAATCGGTTGCACGCTTACGACGTCCGCCGGGCAGTCGAATCAGTGGTGGATGTCGGCTCGGCGCTAGAACTACGCCCCGACTATGGGGTCGGTGTGGTGACGGCTTTGGTCCGGGTCGAGGGCTCGGCATATGGGTTGGTGGCCAACAACAGTCACCATCTCGGCGGCGCCATCGATGGCGAAGCTGCGGACAAATTCGCCGACTTCCTAACCCTCTGCCAAGCCTTCGGGCTGCCGGTGATTTCACTATGCGACACACCCGGTTTCATGGTCGGTCCGGAGGTGGAAACCCAAGCTGCCGTCCGGCGGTTCAGTCGGCTCTTCGTTGTCGGTGCTCGGCTGACCGTGCCGCTGGGAATGATCGTCGTGCGCAAGGGATATGGGCTGGGCGCGATGGCCATGGCAGGTGGGTCATTCCACGCCCCAGACTTCACTGTTGCCTGGCCAACGGGCGAGATCGGCGGCATGGGGCTCGAAGGCGCAGTACGGCTCGGTTTTAAAAAGGAGCTCGGCGCAATCGCGGATCCGGTCGAGCGCCAACGCCTGTTTGAAAAACTGGTCAGGGCGGCCTATCAGCACGGCAAGGCGCTCACCTCCGCCACCACCTTTGAGCTTGACGATGTCATCGATCCGGCGGACTCACGGGCCTGGATTACCCGGTTAGCCCCCCGCTGAAAGGAATTCACGCGTGGAAGTTGTCCGAAAGACCGCCATCGTCACCGGCGGTGGCGGCGGCATTGGCGGCGCACTGGCCACGAGACTGGCACGCGACGGTGCGCGGGTCGTCGTCGCGGACCTGGACGCTAAAGCCGCGGCAGAAGTCGCCGAACAAGCCAACAGCCAGCGGTCCGGTGCCGCGGTCGGCGCGGGTGCTGACGTATCCGACACCGCCGCGATCCAGCGGCTCATCCGGCTGGCCGAAGACGAATTCGGCCCGGTCGACCTATATTTCGCGAACGCCGGTATTACCGGCGCGGCGGGCCTCGACGTCAGCGAAAGCGATTGGGAGCGAAGCCTCGACGTCAACCTGCTTGCGCACATCCGCGCCGCGCAACTGCTCGTGCCAGGCTGGGTCGAGCGCGGCGAGGGCTACTTCGTCAGCACCGCGTCGGCGGCTGGCCTGCTCACCCAACTCGGCTCGGCCACCTACTCGGTCACCAAGCACGCGGCGGTCGGCTTCGCCGAATGGCTCAACATCACGTACGGCGACAAGGGAGTCCGGGTGAGCTGCCTGTGTCCCATGGGGGTGAACACCAAGCTGCTGTACTCCGGAGGGCAATCCGGCGATCCGCTGGGCGATCTGGCCACGCGTGCGGTCACCACAGCTGGCGAAGTGCTAGAGCCATCCAAGGTCGCCGATGCCGTGCTGGCGGCCATCGAGGAGGAGCGCTTTCTCATCCTTCCACACCCGGAAGTGCTGGACATGTACCGCCAAAAGGCCGCCGACTACGACCGGTGGCTGCGCGGCATGCGCCGCTACCAGCGCAGCCTGTTAGGAGATGAACGATGACCCGCGCTGTCGACGATGCAGAGCGAAGCGATGAGGAGGAGCAGCGCAATTGACCACTGAAAATCTCACCGGCCGCACGGCGATTATTACCGGCGCCTCGCGGGGGATCGGGCTGGCCGTCGCGCAGCGACTAGCCCGGGATGGCGCCAATGTCGTGGTGACGTCACGCAAGCAGGAGAACGCGGACGCGGCCGCCGCGCAGGTCGGGGGTAACGCCCTCGGTGTCGCCGCCCATGCCGTCGAAGAGACTGCCGCGCAACGGTGTATCGACCTGGCGCTGGAGCGTTTCGGCAGCGTCGACATCCTCGTCAACAACGCCGGAACCAACCCGGCCTATGGTCCGCTGATCGATCAGGACCACGGGCGCTTCGCCAAGGTCTTTGACGTCAACCTGTGGGCGCCGCTGTTGTGGACCTCGCTTGTCGTCAAGGCCTGGATGGGTGAGCACGGCGGCGCGATTGTGAACACGTCGTCGATCGGCGGCATGCACTTCGCGCCGTACATGGGCATGTACAACGCGACGAAGGCCGCGCTGATCCACGTCACCAAGCAACTGGCGCTGGAGCTTTCACCGCGGGTCCGGGTGAATGCGATCTGCCCCGGCGTGGTGCGCACCCGCCTCGCCGAGACGCTGTGGAAGAACAACGAAGACGCCTTGGCGGCGACGACACCGCTAGGACGCATTGGCGAGCCGGCCGATGTGGCAGGCGCGGTTGCGTTCCTGGTTTCCGATGCTGCCAGCTGGATCACTGGGGAGACCATGGTGATCGACGGCGGTCAGCTCCTCGGCAATGCGCAGGCGTTTCGGACCGACTCCGGTGACTAGCGCGGTCCTGGGTATCGACCCGGCCGCCGTCGCCGACTGGATCGAACGGCTCGGGATCGCGTTCACCGGCCCGCTGAGCTTCGAGCGGATCGGGCTGGGCCAGTCGAACCTGACCTACCTGGTGCGCGACGCCACCGACCGGGCATGGGTGCTGCGCCGCCCGCCGCTGGGGCAGTTGCTGGCGTCGGCGCACGACGTGGCGCGCGAGGCGCGCATCCTGTGGGCGTTGCGGGACACCGCCGTGCCCATGCCGGCGATCTACGGGCTGACCCGCGACACCGCCGACGTTCCGCTGCTGTTGATGCAATACGTCGACGGCCTGGTGATCGACCGGATGGAAAAAGCGAAATCACTGGCGCCGCGGCGCCGCAGGCAAATCGGCCTCTCGATGGCGAAGACCCTGGCCAAGATCCATGCCGTCGACATCGACGAAGTCGGCTTGGCCGATCTGGCGAGCCACAAACCCTACGCCCAGCGTCAGCTCAAACGCTGGGCCGGACAGTGGGAGCTGTCGAAGACCCGCGACCTGCCCGACCTCGACGACCTGACCCGACGACTGGTCGCCGCCGCTCCTGCGCAACAGGAACTGACGCTGGTGCACGGCGACTTTCACCTGCGCAACGTCATCACCTCGCACACGACCGGCGAAGTAATCGCCGTGCTGGATTGGGAGCTGTCCACCCTCGGTGAGCCGTTGGCCGACATGGGCAGCTTGCTGGCGTACTGGCCCGAGCCTGGGGAGGATGACTGGGCCGGAAGCTTCGCCGCGGCAGCGCTCGACGGGTTCCCCGATCGTGCCGAGATGATAGCGGTGTACCTCGCCGAAACCGGCCGCGACGCGGCGGCGCTGAAGTACTGGCATGCATTGGGGCTGTGGAAGGTGGCGATTATCGCCGAGGGTGTGATGCGCCGCGCCATGGACGAGCCGCAGAACAAGGCCGCCGCCGGCACGCCTACCGTGCAACGGATCGACGCCCTGGTCCGCAAGGCGCGCGAAGTAGCCGCGGACGCTGGTATCTGAACGGAGACCGAGATGAGCACCGACATCGCCGCAGACCTCGACGCGAGAGTGCGCACGCTGCTTGCGCAACACGATCCGGCGACCACCGACCCCCGCGAGTTTCTCGGCGCACGGTTCGACGCCGGGCTGGCATGGGTGCACTTTCCCCGTGGGTGCGGCGGTCTCGAGCTGCCGCGGACGTTCCAGCAGCGTGTCGAGGCCCAACTGGCTGCGGCGGGTGCGCCGCCGCCCGGGCTGGGCAGAAACGTCATCGGCATGGGCATGGCGGCGCCGACGATCGCCGCGTTCGGCACCGACGAACAGAAACGAAAGTTCTTGCGCCCGTTGTACACCGGCGAACACATTTACTGTCAGCTGTTCAGCGAACCAGGCGCCGGATCGGACCTGGCCGGGCTCGCCACCCGTGCGGTCCGCGACGGTCCGGATGGCGACTGGATCGTCAACGGGCAGAAGGTGTGGACCTCGATGGCGCAACACGCCCAGATGGCTATCCTTCTCGCGCGCACGGACCCCGCGGTGCCCAAACACCAAGGCCTGACGTACTTCCTGTGCGACATGACCGTTCCCGGCATCGAGATCCGCCCGCTGCGTCAGATCACCGGTGAAGCCGAATTCAACGAAGTCTTTCTCACCGACGTCAGAGTGCCCGACGCGAACCGGCTCGGACCCGAGGGCGGCGGCTGGAAGGTGGCGACCACCACGCTCAACAACGAGCGGCTCGCCATCGGCAACAGGCCCGGCGTCCCCCGAGAAGGCGGAATGATCGGCAAGGTCACCCAGGCCTGGCGAAGCGAGCCGGGGCTGCGCAACCCCGCGATGCACGACCAGCTGATGCGGCTGTGGGTTGAATCGGAAGTCACCCGATTAACCGGTGAACGGCTGCGGCAGCGGCTGGCCGCCGGCCAGCCCGGGCCCGAAGGTGCGGGCATGAAAATCGCCTTCGCCCGCTTAGCGCAAGCGATTTCGGGATTCGAGCTGGAACTGCACGCAGAATCGGGCCTGCAATACGACGATTGGACGATGCGGCGACCCGAGACGGTCGACCTGATCGGGCGCGAGCCCGGATATCGCTATCTGCGGGCCAGAGGCAATTCAATCGAAGGCGGTACCTCGGAGATCTTGCGCAACACCATCGCCGAACGGGTTCTCGGGCTGCCGCCCGAACACCGCGTCGACAAGGATGTCGCCTGGAAGGATCTGGAGCGATGAACGCCGACTTGCTGTATTCCGACACCGAGGAAGCCCTGCGAGACAGTGTCCGCCGCTTGCTGGCCGACCGGTGTCCGCCGGAAGCGGTGATGCGGCTGTATGATCCTGCGCCGCCGGACTTTTCGGGCGTGTGGAAGGAGTTGGCGGCCGACCTCGGGGTAGCGGGGTTGCTGGTGCCCGATGAGCTCGGTGGCGCAGGCGCCGGTGCGCGAGAGGCCGCCGTGGTGATGGAGGAGATCGGCCGAGCGGTTGCCCCGGTACCGTTTTTGTCCAGCGCGGTGCTGGCGACCATTGCGCTGCTGACCGCCGGCGACACCGAAACGCTGCCGGCGCTGGCCGCCGGTGAGCTCACCGCGGCGCTGGTGGTGCCGCTGTCGACCGCGCCCGGCGATGCGGTCGCGGGGGTAACTATCGGGAATGACGGTCTGGCCGGAGAGGTCACCGGCGTCGCGGGCGTGGCCGAGGCCGATGTGCTGGTGGTGCCGGCGGCCGGCCCCGATGGACTCGGACTGCACACCGTCTCTCGTGCTGCGACCGGTGTCGAGGTGTCGCCGGTGTTGGCGCTGGACATGACTAGATCCCTCGCACACGTGAGATTTTCAGGAGTGCCGCCGTCGCGGGTTGCCACCGGCTCTGCGGAGGCGGCGCTCGCGGCGGCGCTGCAGACCGGGACGGCGCTGCTGGCCTCCGAGCAGCTCGGCGTCGCGCAATGGTGTTTCGACACCACGCTCAAGTACATCAAGGGCCGCAAGCAGTTTGCTCGCACGATCGGCTCATACCAGGCGATCAAGCACCGGATGGCGGACCTGTGGCTGGAGGTGAGTTCCGCGGCGGCAGCAGCGCGATACGCGGCCGACACCTGCGCACGGCGCGACCCGGACGCGGCCATCGCCGCGACCATCGCGCAGGCCTACTGCAGCGACGCGGCGGTGCATGCCGCCGAAGAATGCATTCAGCTGCACGGCGGCATCGGAATGACGTGGGACTACCCGGCGCACCTGTATCTCAAGCGGGCCAAGAGCGATCAGCTTGCGCTCGGCACCGGCTACCGGCATCGCGCCCGGCTGGCCGAGCTGGTCGACCTGCCGGCAACGTGATCATGGGCAAGGTAGGCAGCGGCTATCGCGGAGCCGACAAAGCACCCGCCGGCGAGGCGTCAGCGCGTCGCCGCGAAGCATAAGTCGGGTCGTGCAGTCGGCTGAGACCGCAACCGCGGCCGCCGTCACCGTGTGGCGGCTCTCCCGGCCAGCTTGGCGCCGAAGAAGTCCCGCATCGCCGCCCAATGCCGCTCGGCGGCGGACTCGTCGTACGGCGGATTGTCCGGGACCGCGAACCCATGCTCAGCCGGGTACGTCTCGATCGTGTGCTCGACACCGGCCGCGGTCAGCGCCTTGTCGAGCTGCTCGGCCTGCTCGGGAGTGAACGAGCCGTCGTTCTGGGCTCCCGCGACGTAAACCGCCGCTTGGATCCGGTCGGCCAACAGGTGGGGGCTGTCCGGGCTCTCGGTCGCCAGCCCGCCACCGTGGAAGGAGGCGGCCGCCGCGACCCGCTCCGGTTGACGCCCGGCGACCACCAGCGAGGTCCGTCCGCCCATGCAGTAGCCGGTGGTGCCGAATCTGTCGCCCTTGACCTCGGGGCGGCCGGTCAGGTAGTCGAAGAACGCGGCGGCATCGCGGGCCATCATGTCCGGTGTCACGCTGCCGACCATCGACATCAGCCTCCTGCGCTCGGCCGGGTCGCTGAACGCTGTGCGCATATCCAACGGCTCCCAGTTGCCGTGGCGGTAATACACGTCGGGCAGCAGCACCGCGTAGCCGAAGCCGGCCAGCTTGGCCGCCATGTCGCGGAAGGTGTCGCGCACCCCGCCGGCGTCGGGATACATGACAACGCCGGGCCAGGGGCCGTCACCATCGGGGGTGAACAGCTGGACGGTACAGGTGCCATCGGCAGTGGTAATGGTGTCGGTAATATGCGGCATGGCATCCGTTCTACTCCCCCCGTTGCGACGTAAGCTGGGCGGCGTGCCGATCGCTACGCCGTACGAGGATCTGCTGCGGCTGGTGCTGGAGCGGGGCACACGCAAGTCCGACCGCACCGGCACCGGAACCCGCAGCCTGTTCGGCCAGCAGATGCGCTACGACCTGTCGACCGGCTTCCCGCTAATCACCACCAAGAAAGTGCATGTCAGATCGGTGATCTACGAATTGCTGTGGTTTCTGCGCGGCGATTCCAACGTGCGCTGGTTGCAGCAGCATGGAGTCACGATCTGGGACGAATGGGCTTCTCCGACGGGCGATCTGGGGCCAATCTACGGTGTGCAGTGGCGGTCGTGGCCGACCGCGTCGGGTGAGCACATCGACCAGATCCGCGCGGCGCTGGAGCTGCTGCGCACCGACCCCGACTCGCGGCGAATCATTGTCTCGGCGTGGAACGTCGGGGAACTTCACAGGATGGCATTGCCGCCGTGTCACGTGCTGTTCCAGTTCTACGTTGCCGACGGGCGGCTGAGCTGCCAGGTTTATCAGCGCAGTGCCGACCTGTTTCTCGGGGTGCCGTTTAACATCGCCAGCTACGCCCTGCTCACCAATATGATGGCTGCGCAGGCGGATCTGGATGTGGGAGAGTTTATTTGGACCGGTGGCGACTGCCATATCTACGACAACCACGTCGAGCAGGTGCGCCTGCAGCTCGGTCGCGAACCTCGGCCATATCCGCAAATCGTTCTGGCACACCGAGATTCGATATTCGATTACACCTATGAGGACATCGTTATCAAAAATTACGATCCGCACCCGGCGATCAAGGCCCCCGTCGCCGTATGACCGCGCCGACGACGATGCAGAGCGGACCAATGAGGAGGAGTGGCGCACATGGGGGACGTGGGCCTGATCTGGGCTCAATCGACGTCGGGCGTCATCGGCCGCGCCGGCGGTATCCCGTGGCGGTTGCCTGAGGACCAGGCCCGCTTCAAACGGCTCACCTCGGGTCACACCGTGGTGATGGGCCGGCGGACGTGGGAGTCGTTGCCGGCCACAGTGCGGCCGCTGCCGGGCCGCCGAAACGTCGTGCTGACCCGTCAAGCGGACTACGTGGCCGAAGGCGCCGAGGTTGTGGGAACTCTCGACCACCTCCTGCGGGACGGCGAGGTGTGGATTATTGGGGGCGCAGAGCTCTACACGCTCGCGCTTCCGGTGGCGTCCCGCTGCGAGGTCACCGAGGTCGACATCGACCTGCCCCGCCAGGACGGCGACGCGCTGGCCCCGGTGCTCGACGAGACCTGGCGCGGCACGACGGGGCAATGGCTGACCAGCGGCTCCGGGCTGCGGTATCGATTGTGTAGCTACTGGCGTTGTCCAGCAGCAGTGGGTGAACCGTGACATACTCAACGTGGGTCGGTTTTAGTGCATCTACCAGGTGTTTCAGAAAGGGGAGCAGGCCGTGAAAACCAGACCCGCAGACAGGTTTCCTCGCGTTCTCCTGGGCTACGATCCGATGGCCGTTGACGCCTGCATCGAGGAGTTGACCGCGGAGCGACAGGTACTACTCGACGAGATCGAGAGCCTCAAAACCCGGCTGAAGACGTCAGGCGATGAAGCCGCCGCGCTGCGAAAAGAGGTCGCGCTCCTCAACGACACCTCGCAATCGCCGCACGCGATGGCGCATCGCATGGCCAAACTGCTGCGGCATGTGGTCGACGAGGTGACCGAGATGCGAGCCGAGGCGAAGGCCGAGATGGAAGCGTTGGTCGCGGCCATCGAGTCGGATGCCGAGGACGCGCGGCGGAAGCATGATGAGCTGTTGGCGGAGGCGGAAGCGCAGCGAAGCGCCACCGAAGCCGAGTGCGCGGAAGCCAAACAGGAACTCGAAGCAGAACTTGCCAGGATGCGTACTGAAACCCAATCGGCGATCGAGGACGCGTGGCAGAAGGCCCAGCAGGAGCGGGACCAACTGCTCGCCGACGCCAGGCGCGAGGCCGATGATTGTCGCGAGCAGGCCCGGCGCGTGGTCGACGAGGCGAATCTGCAACAGATCAAGATCCTTGAGCAACTGATGGTCGTCTACCGCGGGCTGGAGGCGGTCCCTGCGATGCTCGAATCGGCACACCAGGAAGGACGCGAGCCATCCAGCGACGGCGTCGTGGTCCCGTTTGAGCAGAAAAGCAGCGCGGGGTGAGACTTCGCCGAGCTTGCGGGCGGAGCTCGGCCTTGACGGTCAGCCGATCAGCGGGGTTGGTAGCACCACCGGGGAACCAAACCGTCCGAGATCCCGGTCAGCCGACCACAGTTCGCGTACCCCATGGGCCAAGCACCGTGCTGCGATGCCGACGTCGTGCACCGTCGAGCCCGTCGGCGTGATCCAAGCCGGGCGATAAGGTGAGCGCCGTGGCCGAGACCGCGCCGCTGCGCGTGCAGCTGATCGCCAAGACCGAGTTCTTGGCGCCTCCCGACGTGCCGTGGAGCACCGATGCCGACGGCGGCCAGGCCCTCACCGAATTCGCGGGCCGGGCCTGCTACCAGAGCTGGTCTAAACCGAACCCGAAGACCGCGACCAACGCCTCCTACCTCCGGCACATCATCGACGTCGGGCATTTTTCGGTGCTCGAGCATGCGAGCGTGTCGTTTTACATCACCGGGATTTCGCGCTCCTGCACCCACGAGTTGATCCGCCACCGCCATTTCTCGTACTCGCAGCTGTCGCAGCGCTACGTGCCGGACCGAGACTCCCGGATCGTTGTGCCGCCCGGCATGGAAGACGATCCCGAACTGCACCAGATCCTCGCCAGCGCCGCCGATGCCAGTCGCGCCACCTACACCGAACTGCTGGCCAAGCTGGAAACCAAGTTCGCCGATCAGCCCAACGCGGTGTTGCGGCGCAAACAAGCTCGTCAAGCGGCTCGCGCGGTGCTGCCTAATGCCACCGAAACGCGAATCGTGGTCACCGGCAACTACCGGGCGTGGCGGCACTTCATCGCCGTGCGGGCCAGCGAGCACGCCGACGTGGAAATCCGGCGGCTGGCGATTGCCTGCCTGCGCCAGTTGGTCGACATCGCCCCCGCGGTCTTCGCCGACTTCGAGATCACCACCCTGGCCGACGGCACCGAGGTCGCTACCAGTCCGCTGGCCACCGAAGCGTGAGCCGGGCGGAAAGCTCCTGTCGCGAACGGGCGCGCCAACGCGCGGCGATGGGCGGGGTTCGGCGCACCGACGCGCCCGCTCACGCCCGGGGTTAGGGCAGGTAGCCTTGGGACCGTGAGCACCGGCGGATTCGACGTGCACGCCCGCCTGGGCACCCTGCTGACCGCGATGGTGAGCCCGTTCGCCCCGGACGGCTCCCTGGACACCGCCGCCGCGGCACGGCTGGCCAACCACCTCGTCAATGCCGGATGCGACGGCCTGGTGGTGTCCGGGACCACCGGCGAATCGCCGACCACCACCGACGACGAGAAGCTCCGGCTGCTGCGGTCGGTGCTGGAAGCGGTCGGCGATCGCGCGCGTGTGGTTGCCGGCGCAGGCACCTACGACACCGCCCACAGCATCCGTCTTGCCAAGGCCAGCGCAGCCGAGGGGGCGCACGGCCTGCTGGTGGTTACGCCGTACTACTCGAAGCCGCCCCAGTCCGGGCTGATCGCGCACTTCACCGCCGTCGCCGATGCCACGGAGCTGCCGGTGCTGTTGTATGACATCCCGCCCCGCTCGGTGGTCCCCATCGAACCCGACACCCTCCGGGCCCTGGCGGCTCACCCCAACATTGTGGGCGTCAAAGACGCCAAGGGTGATCTGCACCGTGGTGGACAGCTGATGGCCGAAACCGGGCTGGCGTATTACTCCGGTGACGACGCGCTGAACCTGCCCTGGCTGGCGATGGGAGCCGTCGGTTTCATCAGCGTGATTTCTCATCTGGCCGCCGGTCAGCTGCGAGAGATGTTGTCGGCCTTCCAGTCCGGGGATGTGGCTACCGCCCGCAAGATCAACGCTGAGATCGCACCGCTGTGTGACGCGATGAGCCGTCTGGGCGGGGTGACGATGGCCAAGGCGGGTCTGCGGCTGCAGGGCATCGACGTCGGGGACCCGCGGCTGCCCCAGATGCCGGCAACCCCGCAGCAGGCGGAGGAGTTGGCCACCGACATGCGCGCGGCGTCGGTGCTGCGGTGAGCCACAAGGTGAGCCGCAGGTGAACGACGAGCTCGGCCCGCCAGGTCCTCTCGCCCCTGGCGGACTGCGGGTGACCGCGCTGGGCGGCATCAGTGAAATCGGCCGCAACATGACGGTTTTCGAGCATTTGGGTCGGCTACTGATCATCGACTGCGGGGTCATGTTCCCCACTCACGACGAACCCGGTGTCGACCTGATCCTGCCGGACCTGCGGCATATCGAAGGCCGGCTCGACGACGTCGAGGCGTTGGTGCTCACCCACGCGCACGAGGACCACATCGGAGCCATTCCGTTCCTGCTCAAGCTGCGGCCCGACATCCCGGTGGTCGGCTCGAAGTTCACGCTGGCGCTGGTAGCGGCGAAATGCCGTGAGCACCGGCTCAAACCGGTTCTCGTGGAGGTTAGCGAAGGCCAGCACACCACCCATGGCGTATTCGAGTGCGAATACTTCGCCGTCAACCATTCCATTCCCGACTCGCTGGCCATCGCGGTGTACACCGGGGCGGGAACCGTCCTGCACACCGGCGACATCAAACTCGACCAGCTTCCGCTCGACGGCCGTCCCACCGACCTGCCCGGGATGTCGCGGCTGGGCGATGCCGGCGTGGACCTTTTCCTGTGCGACTCGACCAACTCCGAGATACCCGGCGTCGGACCGTCGGAAAGCGAGGTTGGTCCGACCCTGCACCGGTTGATCAGAGGCGCCGACGGCCGGGTCATCGTGGCGTGCTTCGCCTCCAACGTCGACCGGGTGCAGCAGATCATCGACGCCGCAGTCGCGTTGGGCCGACGGGTGTCGTTCGTAGGCCGTTCGATGGTGCGCAACATGGGCATCGCCCGTGAACTCGGCTACCTGCGGGTGGCCGACTCCGATCTGATCGACATCAGCGTGGCCGAAACGATGCGGCCCGAGCAGGTCGTGTTGATCACGACCGGCACGCAGGGCGAGCCGATGTCGGCGCTGGCCCGCATGTCGCGCGGCGAGCACCGCAGCATCACGCTGACCGCCGGTGACCTCATCGTGTTGTCGTCATCGTTGATACCTGGCAACGAGGAAGCCGTCTACGGCGTCATTGACGAACTCTCCAAGATCGGCGCCCGCGTGGTCACCAATGCTCAAGCGCGGGTGCATGTTTCGGGTCACGCGTATGCCGGCGAGCTGCTGTTCCTCTACAACGGGGTGCGACCGCGCAATGTGATGCCGATCCACGGCACCTGGCGGATGCTGCGCGCCAACGCCGCCCTGGCCGCCCGCACCGGGGTGCCGCCGGAGTCGATTCTGTTGGCCGAGAACGGTGTCAGCGTCGACCTTGTTGCCGGTAAGGCCCGCATCGCGGGAGCTGTGCCGGTCGGCAAGATGTTCGTCGACGGTCTTGTCACGGGCGACGTCGGCGAGATCACTCTGGGTGAACGGCTGATCTTGTCGTCGGGGTTCATTGCGGCAACTGTGGTGGTGCGACGCGGCACCGGGCGTGCGGTGGCGCCACCGCATCTGCTCTCGCGCGGTTTTTCCGAAGATCCCAAGGCACTGGAGCCCGCGGTGCGCAAGGTCGAAGACGAGCTGGAGTTGCTCGCCAAGGAGAACGTCACCGACCCGATCCGGATCGCCCAGGCGGTGCGCCGGACCGTCGGCAAATGGGTGGGGGAAACCTACCGGCGCCAGCCGATGATCGTGCCGACCGTGCTGGAGATCTGACGTTCAGCGCTTCTCGGCGTACGCCGACCATTCGATCTGCGACGCGGTGAGGTTGCGGCCTGTCGGCTGGACATAGCGGTGAACCAGCTGCTCGGGCCCGACCTGCTCGATCAGCCGCCAACTGTATCCGGCGAGAAACCCCGCCACGTCCTCGGGTTGTAATCCGAAGTGCCACAGCTGTCGTCGCTGGCGCGTTCTGCGGTACAGCTTAGGGGTCCCGTACAGGTTTCTCCCTTCGATGAAGTCGCGGCGCACGTAGGTGAACACCAGCCGGCTGCCCGCAGCCACCGGCCGCAGTCCGTCCAACGTGGCTCGAACAGCGTGTTCGGTGAGGTACTGGGTCACCCCTTCCCAGATGAAAAAGACCCGATAGTCGGTGAGGTAGCCGTATTCAGCCAAAGCAGTGAGCACGTCGTCGCGCTCGAAGTCCACCGCCACCAACCGAACCGAGCGGGGCAACGCGCCCAGCACACGGCGCACGGCGGCTGACTTTCTGGCGATGTTGACCGCAAGATCCACCTCGAAGACCGGGATCTGGGTGCGCCGCGCCAACTGGTAGGCGCGGGTGTCCAATCCCGCACCCAGGATGACGACCGCATCGATGTCGTCGAGCGCGTCGTCGAGCTTGTCGGCGACGAACTGCTTACGGCAGGTCAGATTGGCCCACAACCCGGGGCCGGACCGGTCCATCGCCGCGATGAACAGCTTGCGCAGCACGGCAGATCGCGTCGCTTCGGTCAGCCACCGGGCCGGGGCCGGCAGAAACGTTGCCGCCAGGTCATCGTCCACCAGCCGCTGCCCGGGCGGCTGGTGCTGTTCGACAGCTGCCAGTACCATCGGTCCTAAAGCAGTGTGCGCTACCGGATTTCGTGGCATCAGCTACCGCTTGTTCAGAAATCCCGCATCGACCGCCAAGGTGATGCCGGTGACGTAGCGCGCCTGATCGGACACCAGCCACGCCACAGCGTTGGCGATGTCCTCGGGCGCGAGCACCTGCACCGGCAAGGCGTTGCCCATGTCCGGCGGTGAATCGGATTGGGCAACAATCTGGTCCAGCCAGGCTCGGGTCCACTCGTTGTTGATCATCGGCGTATCGACACCGGCGGGGTGTATAGAGTTAACCCGAATGTTATGTGGTGCAAGCAGATTGGCGTAGACGCGCATTAACCCCACCATCCCGTGCTTGGCCGCGGCGTAGCCGATGGAACCGGCGTCGCCGCTGCCGATGCCGGCCAGGCCTGCGGCCGAGCTGATCATCACGATCGACCCGCCGTCGCCTTGCGCGATCATCGTCGGGATTGTTACTTCGACCGTGTGGTGCACGCCGGTGAGGTTGACGTCGATCACGTCACGCCAGCCGTCAGCGCCCGCCTGCATGGGCGCGATCCCGGCGTTGGCCACGACGATGTCCAGCCGACCGAGCTCGTCCAGGCCGGCCTGTAACGCGGCCGCCAGCGACGCGCGATCGCGGACATCGCCTCGGCGGGCTACGACGCGCGCGCCTGTTTCCTCGACCAGCTTGACAGTGGCGGCCAGGTCGTCGGGAGTGGCCAGCGGGTAAGGGACGCTGGCGATCTGCTCGCACAGGTCGACGGCGATGATGTCGGCGCCGTCGGAGGCCAGTCGCAGCGCATGGGCACGGCCCTGGCCGCGCGCGGCGCCGGTGATGAATGCGACTCTGCCGCGCAGGGGCCGGTCCATCAGGGACGGAGCTGTCCCTTGGTGGGGTCGCCGGCGACGACGGGTGTCAGCGTTTTGATGTCCGGTGCCGCGGCCAGATGTTCACCCGCCTCCTTGAACATCGTCGCGATCGCGGGTGCGGTGCTGTGGGCCTGCAGCGCGTCGGCGTCGGCCCATTGTTCGACGAAGACGAAAGTGTTGCCGCTTTCGTGCAGGGCGTAGAGCTGGCAGCCGGGCTCGCCGTGCACGTCGTTGACACCACGCTTTAAGACCTCGCGGACGGTATCCACGGATTCGGGTTTGACCGTGAAGGTGGCGACAACGACGACGGGCATGGTGGCCTCCTCAGGCGGGCAAGCGGCGCGACGAGTGTCACCTTACCGACGCGGCCCGCCGCTCAGGTGCTCGCGTGGCCGTAACCGTGGCCGTAACCAGTGTGGCGAATGGTGTCTATGGTGTTTTTGAGATTAGGCTTGCCACCATGGCTAGTAGGACCGTCGCCCGATCCGGCACCCGAACAGGCAGGTCACAGGCCGCTTCACGGGGTAGTTCCCGGTCCCCTCGCGCCAGGGCATCCCGCAAACGCCTCAGGAAGCGCCGCACCGGGTCGCTGCCCGTCACCATCGGGCTGAGCTGCGCAGATGCCGTGCGCAGCACGTGGCTGCTGGTGGCCAGAACCGCCGGCGCTGCCGCGCGCTCGGTGGGTCGTGCCCGCGACATCGAGCCCGGCCACCGCCGCGACGGGATCGCGCTGATGCTGCTGGGTGTCGCCGTCGTCATCGCGGCCAGCTCGTGGTTCGACGCCGCCCGCCCCGTCGGGGCATGGGTGGACGCGGTGCTGCGAATGTTCGTCGGCTCGGCCGCCGCCGTGCTGCCGGTAGTCCTCACTGCCGCCGCCGTCACACTGATGCGCACCGAGCCCAACCCCGACGCGCGGCCCCGGCTGATCCTCGGGGCGGCGTTGGTGGGGCTGTCGGTGCTCGGCCTGTGGCATCTGTGGGCCGGTTCACCGCAGGGCCCCGGTGCGCGCCGGCACGCAGCGGGTTTCATCGGCTTCGCCATCGGCGGGCCGCTCTCGGAGGGGGTGACCGCATGGATCGCGGCGCCGCTGCTGTTCATCGGCGCGCTGTTCGGTCTGCTGCTGCTGACCGGGACCACGATCCGAGAAGTTCCCGAGGCGCTGCGCGCCATGTTGGGCACCCGGGCCTGGTACGGTGAGCCCGACATCGCTGGCCTCAAAGAGGTTGCAGCAGAGGACTATTCGGATGGCTACTACGACGACGGCGAAGCACAGCCATGGTTGTCGGGGCAGGATCCGGTCACGCCGGACGACACTCCCACCATCCCGGAGCCGAGTGTTCGCAGCGGCCGTCGCGCCGACCGATCGGCCCCCAAACACGAGACGCTCCCGCTGGACCGGGTGGTCGAAGGGCCCTACACGCTGCCGTCGCTGGACCTGCTCGTCAAGGGTGACCCGCCGAAACGGCGCAGTCCGGCCAACGACCGCATGGTGGAAGCCATCACCTCGGTGCTGCAGCAGTTCAGGGTCGACGCGGCTGTCACCGGCTGCACCCGCGGGCCCACCGTCACCCGCTATGAGGTCGAGCTCGGCCCGGGCGTCAAGGTGGAGAAAATCACTGCGCTGCAACGCAATATCGCATACGCCGTAGCCACGGAGAGTGTGCGGATGCTGGCCCCGATTCCCGGCAAATCCGCCGTTGGCATCGAAGTGCCCAACACCGATCGTGAGACCGTGCGGTTGGCCGACGTCCTGACTGCACCTTCGACACGCCGCGACCACCACCCGTTGGTGATCGCGCTCGGCAAAGACATTGAAGGTGAATACATTTCGTGGAACCTGGCCAAGATGCCGCACTTGCTGGTCGCCGGGTCCACCGGCTCCGGGAAATCCAGCTTCGTCAACTCGATGCTGGTCTCGCTACTGGCGCGGGCCACCCCGGAAGAAGTCCGGATGATCCTAATCGACCCGAAGATGGTGGAACTGACGCCCTACGAAGGCATTCCGCATCTGATCACCCCGATCATCACCGAGCCCAAGAAAGCCGCCGCGGCGCTGGCGTGGCTGGTCGACGAGATGGAACAGCGCTACCAGGACATGCAGGCTTCCCGGGTGCGTCACATCGACGACTTCAACGCCGCGGTGCGCGCCGGGAAGATCACCGCGCCGCTGGGCAGCCAGCGTGAATACCGGCCTTATCCGTACGTGGTCGCGATCGTCGACGAGCTGGCTGACCTGATGATGACCGCGCCGCGCGACGTGGAAGACGCCGTCGTGCGGATCACCCAAAAGGCCCGCGCCGCCGGCATCCACCTGGTACTGGCCACCCAGCGTCCTTCGGTCGACGTCGTTACCGGGCTGATCAAGACGAATGTGCCGTCCCGGTTGGCGTTCGCCACCTCGTCGCTGACCGACAGCCGGGTGATCCTCGATCAGGGGGGCGCGGAGAAGCTGATCGGCATGGGCGACGGCTTGTTCCTGCCGATGGGCGGCAGCAAACCGATCCGCCTGCAGGGCGCATACATCACCGACGAGGAGATCCACGCTGTCGTCACCGCCTGCAAACAACAGGCCGAACCCGAATACACCGAGGGCGTCACGACCGCCAAGCCCACCGCAGAACGACGTGACGTCGACCCTGACATCGGCGACGACATGGACGTGTTCCTGCAGGCCGTGGAACTGGTGGTGTCCAGCCAGTTCGGCTCCACCTCGATGCTGCAGCGCAAGCTCCGGGTGGGCTTTGCCAAAGCCGGCCGGCTGATGGACCTGATGGAGACCCGCGGGATCGTCGGGCCGTCCGAAGGCTCGAAAGCGCGCGAAGTACTGGTGAAACCCGATGAGCTGGCCGCGACGCTGGCATCGATCCGGGGCGTGGGGGCAGAGGCTCCCGAATAGCGCCGAGCGTGTATTCACGGCGCATTCTGGGCCCAAAACTCGCCAAGGGTGCACGCCCGACGCAACCCCTTCAGGCGTCGATCACCACCCGGTCACCTCTCGCCCGCGACACGCAGATCAGCATCTCGTCGTCGCCCTCTGCGGCGCGGCCCCGGCGATCCACCTGTCCGGCCAGCACCTTGACCTTGCACGTCCCACAGAATCCCTGCTGGCATGAATAGGGGGTTGCCGGGTCACGGTCGAGCATGACGGCTAGCGCCGAGCGGTTCGACGGCACAGACAGCACCCGCCGCGAGCGCGCGAGTTCCAGCTCGAACGGACGCCCGTTGACCACCGGCGGCGGGCTGAACCGTTCGTAATGCAGTGGCGCGTCGGCATATTCGTTGCGTGCTGTGCGCACCGACTCGAGCATGCCGGTCGGCCCGCAGACGTAGACCGCCGTCGCCGGCCCGGCATCGGCCAGCAGGTCGGCGGCGGTGGGCAGTCGGCCACGCTCGTCGTCGGCCCACACGGTGACGCGATCGGGAGCCGCCGCCACCACCTCGTCCAGCAGCGGCATGTATTCCCGGCTGCGGCCGGCATAGACTGCGCGCCAATTGATTCCGTGCGTCTGCGCCAGCTGGATCATGGGCAGGATCGGGGTCACCCCGATGCCGCCGATCACGAACAGCACGTCCCGCTCGTCGGTGACGAGGTAGAACGCGTTGCGGGGGCCTTCGAACACCAGCGTGTCGCCGACGTCGAACGACTCGTGCATCTCGACCGACCCGCCGCCGCCGTCGGCGATCCGGCGCACGGCGATGCGGTAGTCGGTGCGCCGCCCGGGCGGCCCGCACAGCGAGTATTGGCGGCGCCGGCCCGAGGGCAGCCGCACATCGATGTGCGCGCCGGGCGTCCAGGACGGCAGCAGCCTGCCGTCGGGGTCGGCGATCGTCAACGAAACCACGTCGGGACAGAGCAGTTCGCGTTTGGTGACCACTGCCGCGATGGTGCGCTGCACCGGCGCGATCCGCGAGGGCGTCCACCGCGACGCCGACGCCAGGCCGCCGAACAGAACACCCACTCCGTACAACAGGGACAGGATTCGGTCGCGTTTGCGCCGACCGTAGAGGTCGGCCGGTCTGCTGCTCCAAATAGCTTGTGTCACTGGGTTGCTCACTAAGTCGGTCGGATGTCGAAGCGCGCGAACAGCCGCAGCAGCGACGGGCTGATCCGGCGAAGCGCGTAGCCGACCCGCGACTCGGCTGCGATCGGCAACACGGCCGGGCCGGAGTTGACCGCCTTGACGATCGCCTTGGCGACCGCTTCCGGCGGGTAGTTGCGGCGCCGATACGCCGCGTCGGCCTTCTGCCGGGCTTGCTCCTGCTGCTCGGCCGTCATCCCGGCGTAGACGGTGCTCTTGGCGATATTCGTGTTCACGAAGCCCGGGCACACCGCCGTGACCGTGATGCCCTCGTCGGCGAGGTCGGCGCGCAGCGATTCGCTCAACGCCAGCACCGCCGCCTTCGTGGTGCCGTAGGCGACCATGGATTTCGACGGCACAAACGCCGCGGCCGACGCCACGTTGACGATCGTGCCGCCCTGGCCGCGCTCGACCATCTGAGACCCGAACGCCCGGCAGCCGTTGATGACGCCGCGGACATTGATCCCGATGATCGTGTCCCAGTGCTGCGGCGTCGTCTCCAAGAACCGGCCGGCCATCCCGATGCCGGCGTTGTTCACCAGGATGTCGACCACGCCGTGTTTGCTCAGTACTTGTGCGGCAACGTTGTTCATCGCCGCATCGTCGCTGACGTCGGCCTGGTAGACGGCGGACTCGGCCCCGAGCCCCCGCACGGCGTCCGCGGTCTGTTCCGCGGCGGGCAGATCTCGGTCGACGATCACGACGGCGCGGGCGCCGTGGCGGGCCAACTCCAGCGCGGTGGCCCGGCCGATGCCCCCACCGGCCCCGGTGACCAGCGCGAGTTTGCCTGTCACGTCACGCGGCCCGGTGTCCACCCCAGGCTCGCCTGGAGCGGCCGCACCTTCGGTGACCCGGTCGACCCACTCACTGGTCAGCCGGGCGATGACGTCGGGACGCGAGGTCACCACCCAGTGCCCGCCCTCGATCTGGACGATTCTGCGGCGGGCCGGTATCGAGCCGGTGAACCGCTGCAGGGCGGGGGAGACGAAATAGTCTTTGCGCGCCACCAGCACCTGCACCGGGACGGTCGTCTGCGGCAGCTGCTTCGGCGGCGCCAGCATCGGTGCGGGCATGTTGGCGCGGTACAGGTTGAGCCCGTTGAGGTAGTCACGGATCGACCGGTAGGCGGCATGACGCCGGCTGCGTGTGCTCGAGCGGCCGATACGCTCAACGGCCTCAAAGACTTTCACCGTCGCCCGAGTCCGGATCGCGATCTCCGGCGCACCCGGGCACAAGAAGAACCAGATATAGGAGGAGGCCATGATCTGTTTGGCGACGTCGGCGACGGCGCGCGGCGTGCGCGCTGACCGCAGAAACTTGCCCGCGTAGTTCAGGTGCGGCCCCGAGATCGACGTGAACGAAGCCACTTTGGCGCTGACCGAGTCGTCGGTAATCGCCGCCCAGCACTGGATGGAGCCCCAGTCATGGCCCAGCAGGTGGACCCGGCCCACCCCGAGGCTGTCGATCACCGCGCCGATGTCCGAAACCAGTTGCGGGAACTCGTATCCCGAGCGGTCGGGTGGACGTCCTGATTCGCCGGCACCGCGCACGTCGTAGGCCACAACGTTGTAGCGCTCGCTGAGCTCGCTCGCGACCCCGTCCCACACGTGGTGGTTATCCGGATAGCCGTGGACGGCCAAGATGGTCGGGCGTTTGGGGTCGATACCGGTGTAGGCGTGCACCGCCAGCGTGATACCGTCCGACGCGGTCACCGAGGTGGTCATCGCTCCCCGGTGCTCAGTGTGACGCACGGGCAGCGGGTGACCTGGCCAAGTACTCCACCGCGCGTCCCACCCCGCCCAGCTGGGACGGATGGAAATTCGGCTTGTAGTAGGCGCCGATGACCCGCAGGAACTCGAACGGACCGGGTACCAACCCCCTGCGCGCCGCGCGGAAATAGTCGCGCCAGCGGGGTTTGGTCCCCGGGGCCAGGTAGGGGTCAACCGAGTACATGAATCGCACGCCCCGGACGAACAGCCACAACATCGCCGGTGTGACCAGCAGCTGGGTGCGCACCTGTCGCCAGTACCCCGCACGCAGATGCTTCATGGTGTCGAACGCGACGGCTTTGTGTTCGACTTCCTCTGCCCCGTGCCAGCGCAACAGGTCCAGCATCACCGGGTCGGCGCCCAGCGCGTCGAGCTGCGGGGTGTCGAGGATCCATTCACCCAAGACCGCGGTGTAGTGCTCGATGGCCGCCACGATCGACACCTGCTCGGCCAACCAGCGCTGCCGTCGTCTTGGGCTCCACCCCGGCCGGTCGCCGATGAGCTTGGTGAACAGCCAGCGGATCTGGTCGGTGAACGGGGTTGTGTCGATGCCCTTGGCGGCGAAGTGCTCGAGCACACCGGCGTGGGCTTGAGAGTGCATCGCCTCCTGGCTGATGAAACCCTGCACGTCCAGCCGTAGTTGGTCGTCCTGGATCAAGGGCAACGCCTTCTTGAACACCTCGACGATCCACTCCTCACCCGCGGGCAGCAGCAGGTGCAGCACGTTGCAGAAGTGGGTGGCTAAGGGCTCACCCGGCACGTAGTAGAACGGCAGGTTCGCCCAATCGAATTCGACGTCGCGGGCCTGCAGGACGATGCGTTCGTGATCGAGTGAGCTGTCGTGGGGGCCCGCCGCCTGGTCATCGACAGTGAACATCAGGACCTCCCTTGTCGTAGCTAGGCTACTGCGTCGCCGTCGAGGCTCCCCCTGTCTTCCTCGGCGATCAAACGCTCACGCCGCAGGAACCCGACGAGGTCGTCGACCGTCTCGGATAATGCCGGCTCACGCCGACGAACCTTGGCCAGCGCGCGGGCGTGCCGGTAGCACGTGTTGTCGTAGCGCTTGTCGCGCATCGCCTCGATCTTGCCGGCCGACCGGGTGAGGAAATCGACCAGTGGATAGAGCGGGTCGCGCGGTGTGCACCGACGGTTCACCTGCTCGGTGAACGACGGGATGTCGTGGTAGGTGAAGCGGTAACCGTGGCGTTCGGACAACAGCCGGGTGACGTCCGTGAGGTTGTAGTAGTCATCGGCGGTCATATTGAACACCGTGCCCGCCTCCGCGGGCAGGTCCATCAGCGTGACGATGTGCTCCGCGATCAGGTCTGCCGGCAGCAGGCTGATCTGGTTGAGCGCGTTGACGGCCAGGCCGTGTTCGATCATGAACGCTGTCAGACGCACATAGATGTCGTCCTGGCTGCCGTAGCCGGCGCTGGTGGGGGAGATCAGCGACGGCCGGTAGATGCGCACCTCCAGGCCTTTTCGCTGGGCGGCAAACGTCAGCTGCTCGGCGACCCACTTGGTCTGCGAGTAGCCGAAGTCCAGGCCGCTCATCTCCTCGTTCGCATAGTCTTCGCCGACCACCGGCAGGGTGCTCCAGCCGTAGATGAACGTGCTGGAGACCAAATGAAACGCCTTGCGGTGCCCGGTCATGGCCAGCCGCAACAACTCCCACGTGCCGCCCACGTTGGTGGGCCGCAGCGCGTCGTAGGTCCGGACGTAGTTGACCAGCGCGCCGTTGTGCACGATGACATCGACGTCCTCGGTCAGCTGCCGGAAGGCGGCCTTGCTGATTCCCAGGTGAGGCTCGGCCAAGTCCCCGCAGACGACGCGCACCCGTGCCCGGATCTCGGCCTCCAGGGCCGCTGACCACAGCTGCGCCCGGCGCAGCGAGGCGACGATGCGGTCCAGGCCGTGCGCCGCGTCGGTGGCACGCACCAGCGCGTGGACGGTGTAGGAGGTCTGACCGAGCAGGCTGGCGAGCAGGAACGGCCCCAGGAACCCCGTCGCACCCGTCAAAAGGACGTCGCGCGGCGCGCCTTCTCGCGCGGGCGGCAGCTCCGGCAGCGGAAGCCGTGTGTCGGCGCGCATCCGCGTGGTCTCGTATTCGTCGTACTCGACCGAGATTTGATCCAGCGCCTGGCGCAGCTCATTGAGCGGCTGTCCGGAGCCCTCGCCGAATTGGCGCATGAGCCGGAAGAACTCGGCGACTGTCAGGCGCTGCAGCAGGCGCGTGTTGACCTCCTCGGCCAGCCCGCCGGCACCATGCTCGTCCAGCAGGGCCTGCAGGTCCGCGCGGAGTTCGGCCAGGGCCAGCGAGTCGATGCCGAGGTCGGCGAACGAGCAGTCCTCGTCACCGGTGAGGTCGTAGCTCTCGATGAGATTGCGGAAGCGTTCCAGCGGACCCGCCGCGGCGTCGGGCGCCTCGTGGGCCTGATACGTGTGGCTGGCCAGCACGGGCAGTTTGCCGTCCAGCCAGAGCTGACGGGTCTGCGAGCGCCGGATCTTCCCGGAGGTGGTCTTGGGAATGCTGCGCGCCGGCACGAAGACGATGGTGTGCGGATCGATGTGGCAGTGCCTGCGGATCGCCCGCGCCAAGGCCTTGGCGTCCGGAAGCGTCTGCTCATCGCGCACCTCGGCGGCCACGACCAGGACTTCCTGGTCGTCGTTTTCGACCGCGAAAGCCGCGACGCAGCCGTCGCGGACCTGCGTTGCCGACCGTTCCACCACGGCTTCGATGTCCGATGGATAGCAGTTGACCCCGCGAACGATGATCAGATCCTTGGTGCGGCCGCAGACGAACAGCTCACCCTCATACAGGAAGCCCAGGTCTCCCGTTCGCAGATAGGTGCGCTCCTCGTCACCGGCAATGTGGCCTCTGAAGGTCTCCGCCGTTTTCTCCGGGCGCTGCCAGTAGCCGCCGCCTTTGGATGCACCAGCCACCCAGATCTCGCCGATTCGGCCCTCGCCGAGGTCATGGCGTGACCGGGGATCGACGATACGGACAATGTTTCCGTCGAGCGGCTTGCCGCAGCTCACCACGGGGGCTTGATTGTTGTTCTCCGGCAAGGCTTTTTCGACCCGCGCGATGTTCTTTTCCAGCGCACGCTTGTTCAACGTCAGGGTCTGGCGCCCGCGAAGCGAGACGATGAGCGTGTTTTCGGCCAAACCGTAAGCGCCCGTCAACGCGTCGGGCCGCAGCCCGTAGGGCGCGAAGCGCTGCCGAAAACGCGCGAAAGTGTTGGCCCGCAGCGGCTCAGCCCCGATGACCATGCTCTCCAGGCTGCTCAGGTCTATCCCGGCCAGCTCGGACGCGGGAAGCTTGTCTTCGCGCAGGCAATACTCAAGGGCGAAGTTCGGTGCTGGTGTGTGCGTGGCCCGCACGTCGCTGATGAGCCGCAGCCACGCCGATGGCCGCTGGAGAAAGTCAACCGGGGACATCGCATGCGTGCTGCCGCCCTTCAGCAACACGAACAGGTAAGCCGAAATCAGACCCATGTCGTGGTGCTGGGGAAGCCACGAGACGCATACTTCGTCGCCGGTGAACGCCGAGGCGTTGGCGATGACGTTAGCGTGGCTGACGATCACGCCCTTGGGGTCGCTGGTCGAGCCCGAGGTGTACTGCAGGAACAACACCGGGCCGGGTGTGTCCGCCACCGGGGCGCCGCCGAACTCCTGGGTGCCGTCCGTGGCAAACCAGGGCAGCTCCACCGGCCGCTGGGCGTCCGGCCAGGGCAGGCCGTTTTGCCGGTGGCCGAGCAGAAGCCGGTAGTCGTACTCGAACTGCTTGGTCGACAGCACCGCCTTGGCCCGGCAGTCGCGGGCGATGAAGCTGAGCTTGGCGAGCCCGGCTTCGAACGCCATCGGCAACGGCGGACTGACGGGGACGGCGATCACGCCAATACGCGCGCAGGCGAAGAATGCCGCGACCATCTCCAGACCCGGCGGGTAGACCAGCAGCGCTCGATCTCCCCGCCTGAGCCCGGCTTCGGCGAACAGGTAAGCGGCCAGCTCGCGCGTCCGCTCGGCGAAGCTCTGATACGTGTAATGCTCGAGCTCTCGGCCCTCGACATCAACGAACCGGAAAAGAATCTGATCCGGTCTCTGCGCTTCCCAGGTACGCAGGTAGTCGATAAGCGTCTCCATCGTCGGAGTATCCCCTTTCCAGGCCGGTCACGACCGAAATCAACAGAACAAGGCCTTCAACCACATCCGTACCGCTGATGCTAGCTCTGCTAACCGATACTAAGCAAAACCTTTTATCTTTTAATAGGCACTATACAACTCCCTTCCAAGAAGTTCACAGGCGAATTTTTTGACGGCGCTTTTCACTGTGGTCATCGGCAGCGTCCCAAGACGCCGATGTTTTCCACTTGTGGATTGTCTTCGATAATGATGACAGTACTCCCGTAACTACTGCTTTCAGTATGTCATGAGGAATATCCGCATGTCGAGTACACTATTGAGCGGCGACAACGTAGATACTGACTTCCGGACTACCACGTTGGCGTATTTAATGAGAAATCGGCAATGGAACGGAACACCACCAGTCTTATCGTGACCAGTGCTTCCAAGATACCAGCCATACAGCAAACTCAGATTTAGCGGATTTGTGCCTTTACGCAGCTGGACTGCTGGAACTGTCAGCAACCATGGGGCCCGCTGCGGAAAGCGAGCCGGTCTGTCGTCGGGAGCGGGCCCGCCCGGCCGCGGTCGTCGGGGCGGTTCGATGCCGATCGGCGGCACCGCGAGGCGTCCTTCCTCGCCCCGTCGAGCAGACCCTCAGAGTGTCCGTAGCTACTGAGAACTGATATACTGACATACTGATACTCTGCCCGACAGGAGGTCCTTTCGCCAATGAACACCGTTGACCGCAGGAAAGCCGACGGCGACCGGTCACGCCCGCACGCCGCGGCCACCCCGCTGACACCGTCGGTTGCGGCCGCGCCAACCGAACCTGTCATTCTGGGGCGAACACGCGTCACCCGGACCCGCCGAACGGTCGATCTCTCACCCGCCCAGCACCGAGCCCTCGACATCTGGCAGCGCGACGCCGCCGACCGCCTCGGGCTCGCCCGCGTCACCGGACAAGAGGTGCTCTCCGCGCTCGTCGATCAACTGCTGAGCGATCCGAAACTTTCCGCCCAGATCATCCGCACGATCCGGGACCGGCGGTGAGCTTATCGCCTGGTGCGCGGGACGACATCGGTCGCTGCACCTACCCGGGCGATACGGATAGCCGGCCCAGCGCGGGCCACGAGTTTGACGATGCCAGCGAAACGCTCGCCATCGATGATTGGCGATAACGGCTCGTCCTCGGCCTCGATGGTCATTTCCCGCCCGTTGACATCGCGGACCCGCTGACCGCGAACCGTGCCGCTGGTGAGCGCGGCGGGAAGCTGTACGACGATGAGCGACGGCCTCAGCTCGCCGGCTTGGAAATGCAGCGCACCGGGTTTGCATGCCTTGGGGAAGAGCCGGAACGGGCCGCCGATGCGCAGGTCGATCGCGCCGGCGTGCAGCAGCCGGTGCGCCGTCGTCGGGACTTCCTCGCCATCGATCACGACGCGGGCGTGCGTCGGTGCGAACAGGTGCGACGCCCAGTCACTTCGGTGCAGGCGTCCAGGTGCAACCTTGGCGGTTATGTAGTCGGCGAACATGCGGCCGATTACCCGGGCGACGGCCGCGCGGCCATGATCTGGGTTGGCGTAGTACTTGTCGTAGAACCGGTTACCGACGCCTCCGGCGGCCAAACCGAAACACAGGCGATGAAACGATGCGCCATCGGCGGTTTCGCCGACCAGTTCCAACGTGTCCAGGCACACTTCGGGCGGAGGCCGATCCGATTCGGCGGCGACCGTCAAGGCGCGCACGATCGCATCCGCTTTCCCGCGGACCCGCGCCTTGCGTGCGACGGCGTTGACGCTGCCGTGGTTGGTGGGCACGAACGTCGGCCAATGTTGCGGATCAGCGGCGCATTGGCGGACTTCGTTGATCAACCAGTGCAGCGACCCGTCGCCGCCATCGCCCACAAGGTGGGTGACCCGCGGACAGAGCCGCCGTACAGTCGCGCGAAGGTCCTCGACGGAGGCGGTTTCGTGCACCTCACCCCACGGGCCGACGATGCGGCGCAGATCGGCGCTGCGATCACCCGGTGCAGCAAGATTCTTGCGTGCTTTCGGGTTGACGATGATCCCTAGATACATCCGGAGGCCATCGACGCATGCTCGACGCGGATGGATCGCCGGTGATCGTTGTGGGACCGGGCTGACGGGGCGGAGACGTCGCGTCGCAAGTGAATACTCCTCGGCGGGAACTCGGGCCGCCCGAATGGGCGCCGCAGCTATCCCCAGCACGATACCGGTGGCATCCGCGTTGGCCGGCGCCCCCGGCAAAGTCGTGGACGACTTCACATTAGTGTGGCCGCCATGGCTGGTTGGACCGCAGCAGAACTGCCGTCGTTTGCCGGGCGCACCGTCATCGTCACCGGGGCCAACAGTGGATTGGGCGAGGTGGCCGCACGTGAATTGGCCCGCGCCGGGGCACGGGTCATCCTGGCTGTCCGCGACACCGAGAAGGGCAACGCCGCGGCCGAGCGGATGACCGGCGCCCAAAGCGGTCCGGTCGAGGTCCGCCATCTGGACCTGCAAGACCTATCCTCGGTGCGGAATTTCGCCGACGGCGTCGACGTCGTTGACGTCCTGGTGAACAACGCGGGCATCATGGCCGTCGACTTCGCGCTCACCACCGACGGCTTCGAGCGCCATATCGGCACCAATCACCTCGGGCATTTCGCGCTGACCAACCTGCTGTTGCCCAAGCTCACCGACCGAGTGGTGACGGTGTCGTCGCTGATGCACATCTTCGGCTACATCAGCCTCAAGGATCTGAACTGGCAGTCCCGGCCGTATTCGAGGTGGCTGGCATACAGCCAGTCGAAGCTGGCCAACCTGCTGTTCACCAGCGAGCTGCAGCGGCGGCTACACGGCGTCGGCTCGCCGCTGCGCGCCCTGGCCGCCCACCCGGGCTGGTCGCATACCAACCTGCAAGGCCAATCCGGACGCAAAGTGAGCGACACGGTGGTGATGGCCGTCGACCGGGTGGTGTCCACCGATGCCGACTTCGGCGCGCGGCAGACCTTGTACGCGGTGTCGCAGGATCTGGAGGGCGGCACATTCGTCGGCCCGCGATTCTGTTTTTACGGTCGTAGCCAGCCGACCTGGCGCAGCTGGCTGGCCCAGCGTGCAACCACCGCCACCGCGCTCTGGGAACTGTCGGAACAGCTCACGGGTACCAAATTCCCGTTTTGAATCTTTTAGAGAATCAACAGCATTCGCGAGTTGCCCAAGATGTTCGGCTTGACATAGCTCAGGTCCAGGAACTCGGCCACACCCAGGTCATAAGAGCGGCACATCTCTTCGTACACCTCGGCGGTCACCGGGGTGCCGTCGATCTCGGTGAAGCCGTGCCGGCTGAAAAACTCGGTCTCGAACGTCAATACGAACAGCCGTTGCAGTTGCAGCTCACGCGCCACCTCAATAAGGCGATCCACGATCGCGTGGCCGATACCGCGACCGGTCATATCGGGATGGACGGCAACGGTGCGTATTTCGCCGAGGTCCGACCACAAAACATGCAGTGCGCCGCAGCCCACCACCTCCCCGTCGTGTTCGGCCACCCAGAATTCCTGGACTGCCTCATAGAGCGTCACCAGGTTCTTTTCCAACAAGATCTTTCCGGCGTAGGTGTCGACAAGTCGTTTGATCGCCGGGACATCCGAGGTTCGCGCGCGCCGGACCACTGGCCGGGTGTCTGCTGACCTTCCCGCTGGGTCCACGCCTGCACAGTATCGGGATTCGGGACGTGCCAACTGGGCACCCGCTATTCTGAGGCGGTGTCGGGACAGCCTCAAACCGGTTCCACGGTGGGGCGCGTCCGCGTCGCCAACGTCGCCAACATGTTGACCGGTTTGCGGCTGGTACTGGTCCCGATTTTCGTGCTTGCGCTATTCGCCGGCGACGGCCATGACACCACCAGCCGAATCGCGGCTTTCGTGATCTTTGCCGTCGCCGTCGTCACCGACCGCTTCGACGGTGCGCTGGCCCGCACTTACGGCGTGGTGACCGAGTTGGGCACGTTGGCGGACCCGATCGCGGACAAGGCGCTCATCGGGGCGGCGCTGATCGGGCTGTCGATGCTCGGTGACTTGCCGTGGTGGGTGACCGTGCTGATCCTCGTCCGCGAGCTCGGAGTGACGGCACTACGCTTCGCGGTGCTGCGCCGTGGCGTTATTCCGGCCAGCTGGGGCGGCAAACTGAAGACCCTTGTCCAGGCGGTGGCGATCGGCCTGTTTGTGCTCCCGCTTTCCGGGTCGTGGCTCCTGGTGGCGACGGCGGTGATGACCGCTGCCCTGGTGCTGACGGTTGTCACCGGGGTCGACTACATCGCATCCGCGGCCAGGGAAGTTCGCTCGACGACCCGCTGATCGGGAATCGCGCCGGCGGGAACCACGCCGGCGCGGGCGGCGTTGACGTTAATGACCGCTGCGAAACACCGACGACCCGGGCAAAGGAGAGCGCGATGGCGTCATTGTTACGGGAGGTCATCGGCGACGTGCTGCGCCGGGCGCGGACTTCGCAAGGACGTACGCTGCGTGACGTATCCGGTTCTGCGCGGGTCAGCCTGGGATATCTTTCCGAGGTCGAGCGTGGCCGCAAGGAGCCATCCAGCGAGCTGCTGAGCGCCATTTGTGACGCGTTGGAGGTCCCGCTGTCGGAGGTGCTCATCGACGCCGGTGAGCGGATCGCAGCCTACGAACGCGCGGCCGTCTCCACGTCGGCCAGCGCGGCCAACATCGACGAGAGCACCAAGGTGGTCATCCCGCCCGTGTCGTTGGCGGTGGCCTGAGCCGAGCTATGCCCAGCGTGTCAGACCGGTGCGCAGCACGGGTGCCACCATCGACGCTGAACCGATAAATTGAGCACCAGGCGGGCCCGGCAGTCCGCCGGTAGATCTCGATACGAAGGCGGAGCTAACTCATGGCCAATCCGTTCGTCAAGGCGTGGAAGTACCTGATGGCGCTGTTCAACGCGAAAATCGACGAGCACGCCGACCCTAAGGTGCAGATTCAGCAGGCCATCGAGGAAGCCCAGCGCCAACACCAGGCGCTGACGCAGCAGGCGGCGCAAGTGATCGGCAATCAGCGCCAACTCGAGATGAGGCTGAACCGCCAGCTTGCCGATGTGGAAAAGCTTCAGGTCAATGTTCGACAGGCACTGACGCTGGCCGACCAGGCCACCGCCGCGGGTGACACCGCCAAGGCCACCGAGTACAACAATGCCGCCGAAGCGTTTGCGGCCCAACTGGTGACGGCCGAGCAGAGCGTCGAAGACCTCAAGACGTTACACGACCAGGCCTTGCAGGCCGCCGCCCAGGCCAAAAAAGCCGTCGAACAGAACGCGATGGTGTTACAGCAGAAGATCGCCGAGCGCACCAAATTGCTCAGCCAGCTCGAGCAAGCCAAGATGCAAGAACAGGTGAGTGCATCGCTGCGGTCGATGAGTGAGCTCGCGGCGCCCGGCACCACGCCCACCCTCGACGAGGTGCGCGACAAGATCGAACGCCGCTACGCCAATGCCGTGGGCGCGACCGAGTTGGCGCAGAGCACCGTCGCGGGCCGCATGCTGGAGGTCGAACAGGCCAGCGTGCAGATGGCAGGCCATCAACGCCTCGAGCAGATCCGGGCGTCGATGCGCGGTGAGGCTTTGCCCGCCGGGGGAACTTCCGGGTCCGCCAGCACACCGGCCACCCCCGCGACAGCCTCCGAGCCAACCCCAGAGAAGCCCATCGGCCAGAAGTAAGCGGGGAGTCGGAGATGGCGGTGAATAGCCAGCAGCTCATGGGCGGCGGAGGCTGGCGCGCGTTGCTGCAGCGTGGTTTCAACACCGCCAACGAGCTTTGCGACGTGGTCGCGGACAAGATCAGCGCGGTCACCGATCCGCGTGCCAGGCTGCTGCGGCGACGCCGCCGGGCACTGCGGTGGGCTGTGATTTTCGGTGTGGCCTCAGCGTTTTGGGCGACTGTGACGATATTGCTGGCAGCTTGGGGATGGTTCGTGGCGCTGCTGGTGGTCACCGGCTCTGTCGCGGCGGGCTCAGCGATTCCGGCGACGCTGTTGTTGATGCGCTACCGTTGGCTGCGCTCGTTGCCGCTACCGGCGCAGCGGCCCGCCAGCGTTCGCCGACTCCCGCCGCCGGGCTCTGCCGCGCGGCCCGCGATGCATGCGCTGGGCGCGTCCGAACGTGGATTCTCCTCTTTGCTGAGTGTCATGGAGCGAGGCAATATCTTGCCTCCCAACGAAATTCGAGATCTGACTGATGCGGCAAACCAGACCTCTGCTGCCATGGCGGCCACCGCTGCACAAGTGGTGTCCATGGAGCGAACCGCGAACGTGAGCCCGCAATCGCGGTCGTATTTGGTCCCCACGATCAACGCGTTTACTGCACAGTTGAGCGCCGGTGTGCGTCAGTACAATGAAATGGTAACCGCTGCAGCACAATTGGTGTCATCGGCGAGCGGGAATGGAGACGCAGCGGCTGCCCCTGCGGCGTTGCAGCAGCGCTACCGCGACGAATTGGCCGACGCCACCGACCGCCTCATCGGCTGGGCGCGGGCGTTCGACGAACTGGGTGGGTTGCCGCGGGTCTAGCCGAATTCGGGCGAAGTCTTAGAACGACGGCCGCAGCGAGGGTAACACGGTGGCAGCCAGCGCGCGCACCGTCGCCTTGAGCATGTCGTAGAAGTCGAAGTAGTCGCGCCACAAGGTGATTCGGCCATTGTGGACCTCGAAGACGCCACAGACCCAGAACTGCAGCCGCAACGGGCCCACGATCAGCGCATCGGTGCGTTCGGTGAGCACCGCGGCACCGTCCGCGGCGATGCGGTGGATCTTGACCTCGAACCTGACGCGGCCCTGCATCCGGCGGAACAGGTTTATCGTTCGGTCGCGGCCGTGGACGGTGGGCAACCCCACGTTCTGGTAGACCAAGTCGTCGTCTAATGCTGCGCCTGCGGCTTCGAAGTCCTCGTCCTGCAGCGCGTAGAGGAACTTCTCGATGATCCTGGTGTTGTCAACAGTGGTCGGCTCGGTCATGGTTGTCAGCCTAGAGAGGGCGGCTGTGACAAGGTAGGGGTGATGCGAGTCGCGGTGGTCGCCGGGCCGGATCCCGGGCACTCGTTTCCCGCTATCGCGCTGTGCCAGCGCTTTTCGGCCGCGGGCGACCAGCCGATTTTGCTCACCGGCACCGAATGGCTCGACGTGGCCCGCGCCGCCGGCCTCGACGCCGCCGAACTGGACGGGCTCGAGCCCACCGCCGCTGACGACGACCGCGACGCCGGGGCCAAGATTCACCAGCGGGCGGCGCGGATGGCCGTGCTCAACCTTCCCCGGCTACAGGCGCTGGCAGTCGATCTGGTGGTGTCCGACGTCATCACCGCCTGCGGCGGCATGGCCGCGGAACTGCTGGCCATCCCGTGGATCGAACTCAACCCACATCCGCTGTACCTGCCGTCGAAAGGGCTGCCGCCGGTGGGTAGCGGACTGGCGGCGGGCACCGGCGTCCGCGGTCGCCTGCGTGACGCGCTGCTGCGGTCGCTGACGGCGCGTTCGCTGCGTGCGGGGATGCGCCAGCGCGCGGCGGCCCGGGTCGGCATTGGCCTGCCGGCCCGCGACCCGGGGCCTTTGCGCCGGCTGATCGCCACCCTGCCCGCTCTGGAAGTACCCCGTCCGGACTGGCCGGCCGAGGCCGTCGTGGTGGGTCCGTTGCACTTCGAACCGACCAACCAGGTGCTGGCGATCCCGCCCGGTTCTGGACCGGTTGTCGTGGTAGCACCCTCGACGGCGTTGACCGGTGCGCGGGGTATGGCACAGGTCGCCTTGGACTGTCTGGTCCCGGGCAGGGGATTGCCGGCGGGTGCACGGGTCGTGGTGTCGCGGCTGAACGGTCCCAATCTGACGGTCCCGCCGTGGGCCGTGGTCGGCTTGGGACGCCAGGACGAACTGCTCGCGCAGGCCAATGTGGTGGTGTGCGGCGGGGGGCACGGGATGGTGGCCAAGGCGCTGCTGGCCGGTGTGCCGCTGGTGGTGGTACCCGGCGGCGGGGACCAGTGGGAAATAGCGAATCGTGTGGTACGCCAAGGCAGTGGGCTCTTGGTCCGGCCGCTGAGCGCCGACGGGCTGGTCGCTGCCGTCGGTGAGGTGCTGTCGTCACCGCGTTACCGGGATGCGGCCCGACAGGCCGCGGCCAGCGTCGCCGAGGTGGCCGATCCGGTAGAGGTGTGTCACCGCGCACTGGCTGGGTAGGTTGACGAGGGTGCGGTTGACGGAGTTTCACGAGCTGGTCACCCTGCGCTTCGGCGCTGCCTACGGCGCCTCGGTGCTGGTTGACCACGTGCTGACCGGTCTGGATGGGCGCACCGCCGCCCAGGCGATCGAGGACGGTGTGGATCCGCGCGAGGTATGGCGGGCGCTGTGCGTCGACTTCGACGTCCCGCGCGAGCAGTGGTGAGCCCCCGAGGCGCGAGCCGACGCGAGAGCACCCCCAGCGGGGTTTGGGGTGCTGTCGCGTCCCAGCGTCGGGGTGGGTGTGCCGTCGTGCGGCATCCCGGCCCGGTCGGGTGCCATGGGAGCCATTGTTCGCGCGCTCGGCGCGCCTACTTGCTGTCGAACACACGTTCGCTACTGTGGTGAGGGTTCGGAGGCACCGACTTGTCGGTGGGCTGTCCTAGCGTCACGGCCAACTGACCAATACCGGTCAACCGAACACCGACGACAGGAGAGGCATCAATATGACGCAAGCCCCGGACCGGGAGAAGGCTCTCGAGCTGGCAGTGGCCCAGATCGAGAAGAGTTATGGTAAAGGTTCGGTGATGCGCCTCGGCGACGAGTCGCGTCAGCCGATCTCGGTCATTCCGACCGGATCCATCGCACTCGATGTCGCGTTGGGCATCGGTGGTCTGCCGCGCGGGCGGATCGTGGAGATCTATGGCCCGGAGTCCTCGGGTAAGACCACCGTCGCATTGCACGCGGTGGCTAACGCGCAAGCCACGGGTGGTATCGCGGCGTTCATCGACGCCGAGCACGCGCTGGATCCGGAGTACGCCAAAAAGCTCGGGGTAGACACCGATTCGCTGCTGGTCAGTCAGCCCGACACCGGTGAGCAGGCGCTGGAGATCGCCGACATGCTGATCCGCTCCGGGGCGCTGGACATTCTGGTCATCGATTCGGTGGCCGCGCTGGTGCCGCGTGCCGAGATCGAAGGCGAGATGGGTGACAGCCATGTCGGCCTGCAAGCCCGCCTGATGAGCCAGGCAATGCGGAAAATGGCTGGTGCACTGAACAATTCCGGAACTACAGCGATCTTTATCAACCAGCTACGAGAGAAGGTAGGAGTCATGTTCGGCTCGCCCGAAACAACAACGGGCGGAAAGGCTTTGAAGTTCTACTCTTCGGTTCGATTGGATGTGCGGCGCATTGAGACGCTCAAGGACGGCACCGATGCGGTCGGTAACCGCACTCGGGTCAAGGTTGTCAAGAACAAGTGCGCTCCACCGTTCAAACAAGCGGAGTTCGACATCCTCTACGGCAAAGGGATCAGCCGGGAAGGCTCGCTGATCGACATGGGCGTGGAGCAGGGCTTCATCCGCAAGTCCGGGGCCTGGTTTACCTACGAGGGCGAGCAACTTGGGCAGGGCAAGGAGAATGCCCGCAACTTCCTGCTGGAAAACACCGACGTGGCCAACGAGATCGAGAAAAAGATCAAGGAAAAGCTCGGCATTGGCGCTGTGGTGACCGATGACGACGTCTTGCCCGCCCCCGTCGACTTCTGACGGAGCGCTGGCCCGCGAGGAGCAGGCGCGGGCGTTGTGCCTGCGCCTGCTCACCGCGCGGTCCCGTACCCGCGCTGAGCTCGAAGGTCAGCTGGCCAAACGGGGATACCCGCACGACGTCAGCGAACGGGTGCTGGACCGTCTAGCCGCCGTCGGGCTGGTCGATGATGTCGATTTTGCTCAACAGTGGGTGAATTCGCGGCGGGCGAAGGCGGGAAAAGGTAAGCGCGCGTTGGCCGCTGAACTGCACCGCAAGGGAGTCAGCAACGACGTGATCACCGCGGTGCTGGGCGGCCTGGATGCCGGTGTGGAACGAAGCCGGGCCGAGCGGCTGGTACGGGACAGGCTGCGGCGCGAGACCCTGGCCGACGACGACGCGCGGGTCGGCCGCCGGTTGGTGGCGATGCTTGTGCGACGGGGATACGACCAGACACTGGCCTACGACGTGGTCGGCACCGAACTGGCCCGCGAGCGGGAGCGCCGTCGGGTGTAAGCGTGCCGCGGCTTGAGCAGCCGTACCATGGCGGCGTGAGTTGCACGACAGCGCCAGCGGTGGCGGCGGCGCCGCCGACCCGCACCTACGAGGTGCGCACCTACGGCTGTCAGATGAACGTGCACGATTCCGAGCGGTTGGCGGGATTGCTGGAGGCGGCCGGCTACCGGCGCGCGCCTGAGGGCGCAGACGCCGACGTGGTGGTCTTCAACACGTGCGCCGTCCGGGAGAATGCCGACAACAAGCTCTACGGCAACTTGAGCCACCTGGCCCCGCGGAAGCGGCACAACCCGGACATGCAGATCGCGGTCGGCGGCTGCCTGGCGCAGAAGGACCGAGACGCGGTGCTGCGCAAGGCGCCGTGGGTCGATGTCGTTTTCGGTACCCACAACATCGGGTCGCTGCCCGCGCTGCTTGAGCGAGCCCGTCACAACAAGGTCGCCCAAGTCGAAATCGCCGAGGCGCTGCAGGTGTTCCCGTCAACGTTGCCAGCAGCCCGCGAATCAGCTTATGCCGCTTGGGTTTCCATCTCTGTCGGCTGCAACAACAACTGCACCTTCTGTATCGTGCCGTCGCTGCGGGGAAGGGAAGTCGACCGCAGTCCGGCCGACATCCTCGCCGAAGTACGGTCGTTGGTGGATGCGGGCGTGCTGGAGGTCACGCTGCTGGGCCAGAACGTCAACGCCTACGGCGTCTCGTTCGCCGATCCACGGTTGCCCCGCAATCGCGGCGCCTTCGCCGAGCTGCTGCGGGCCTGTGGACGCATCGAGGGGCTAGAACGGGTCCGGTTCACCTCACCGCATCCGGCGGAGTTCACCGACGACGTCATCGAGGCGATGGCGCAAACCCCCAACGTTTGCCCGGCCCTGCACATGCCGCTGCAGTCGGGTTCCGACCGGATTTTGCGTGCGATGCGGCGGTCCTACCGGGTCGAGCGTTACCTGGGGATTATCGATCGGGTGCGCGCGGCGATACCGCACGCGGCCATCACCACCGACGTGATCGTTGGCTTTCCCGGTGAAACCGAGGAGGACTTCGCCGCCACGCTCGAGCTGATGCGGCGGGTTAGGTTCGCCGGCGCGTTCACCTTCCAATATTCCAAGCGCCCCGGCACGCCGGCGGCAGACTTCGACGGGCAGGTACCCAAAGACGTTGTGCAAGAACGCTATCAACGGCTGGTTGCGCTACAGGAGCAGATCGCGCTGGAGGAGAACCGTGCTCAGATCGGCAACACCGTCGAACTGCTCGTCGCCAGTGGCGAGGGCCGCAAAGACAGCCGCACGGCCCGGATGAGCGGGCGGGCCCGCGACGGCCGGCTCGTCCACTTCACGCCCGGCGAGCAGCGGATACGCCCGGGCGACATCGTCACCACCGTGGTCACCGGCGCCGCGCCGCATCACCTCATTGCCGACGCCGGCGTCCTCTCGCACCGCCGCACCCGCGCCGGTGATGTGCATGAGCAGCGGCCGCGCGGGGTAGGCCTCGGCATGCCCGGTATTGGGTGCCGATGAACGAGTTCGACGCGTTCAAAGCGGACCTGGAGGACGCCGAGCGCCGCATTGCGCGTGAAATCGATCCTGGCGTAAGAGGTTTCGTCGTCGCCATCCTGGTGTTCGTGCTGCTTGGCTCGTTTATCCTGCCGCACACCGGTGATGTCCGGGGCTGGGATGTGCTGTTCGCCAGCCACGGAGCCGCCGCCGCGGCCCTGGCGTTGCCGTCGCGGGTGTTCGGCTGGCTGGCGCTGGTGTTCGGCGTCGGCTTTTCGATGCTGGCATTGATGACCCGGCGCTGGGCGTTGGCCTGGGTGGCGCTGGCCGGCTCGGCGTTAGCCAGTGCCGTCGGTCTGCTTGCGGTCTGGTCGCGACAAACGGTGGCTGAAGGTCATCCCGGCCCCGGTGTGGGTCTCGTCATCTCGTGGATCACCGTGATCATGCTCACCTTCCACTGGGCCCGGGTGGTGTGGTCGCGCACCATCGTGCAGCTTGCCGCTGAGGAACAACGCCGCCGCGCCGCCGCGCGCCGGCAGTCCAAAACGCTGCTGGAAAGCCTCGACAACCCCGACGCGGACAAACCGCCAGGCCCCGACCGGCGGCCTTAGGGTTTGCGGGTCAGCGCGTCGGCGGCGGCCTCGGCCCACTCGCGCCACTGCTGAGCGTTCGCCTTGGCCTCGTCGGCTTCCTTGCTACGGCCAGCGGCCTGCGCCTTTTCGGCCTGGCGCTCGAATTGCTCGGCGCGGGCGCGGAACTGCTCGGCCCGGGCCTGCGCTTGCGGGTCGGACCAGCCCGGCTCGGTCGCGTCGCGCACCCGCTTCTCCACCGCTCGCAGCCGCCGCTCCAGCTCAGCGGAGCGCTCCCGCGGCACCTTGCCGATCTTGTCCCACCGCTCGGCGATCGATCGCAGCGCCGCCCTGGCGGCGTCGTGGTTGCTGGTGTCCAGCTTTTCGGCCTCAGCAAGCAGCGCCTCTTTGGCGGCGGCGTTGGCGCGCAATTCGGCATCGCGCTCAGCGGTAGCGGCATTGCGCGCCTTGAAGAACTTGTCCTGGGCAGCCTTGAAGCGCCGCCACAACGCGTCGTCGACCTCGCGGGCGGCTCGTCCGGCCGCCTTCCATTCGCCGAGCAGCTTGCGGAACTCCGCGCTGGTGGCGCTCCAGTCCGTTGATTCTGCGAGTTCTTCGGCGCGCTGACACAACCGCTCCTTGGCGTCACGGGCCCCGGAGCGTTCCCGGTCCAGCTCGGCGAAATGCGATCCCCGCCGACGGTTGAACATCTCGCGGGCCGCGGCGTAGCGCTTCCAGAGCACATCGTCGGTTTTGCGGTCCACCCCGGTGATCGTTTTCCACTCCTCGAGGATGGCGCGCAGCCGGTCACCGGCGGCTTTCCACTGCGTCGAATTGGCGGCCAGCTCTTCGGCCTCGGCGGCCAGCGCCTCCTTGCGCGCGGTCTGCGCTGCGCGATGTTGTTCACGGCGGGCACGGTCAGCGGCGGCGACGGACTCGGCGTGTTCGCGGATCGCGGTCAACCGGGCGGCCAGCGCGTCGACGTCGCCGAGCACATTGGCTGTGGGCAACGCCTCGGCGAGCGCCGACGCGGTGGCTTTGATCTTGCGGGCATCGCCGGTGCCGGTCGCCAGGCGTTCCTCCAGCAAGGCGACTTCGGTGCTCAGGTCGTCAAACCGCCGGCCGAAATGCGCGAACGCGGCTTCGGAGTCGCCAGCTTGCCATGATCCGATCACCCGCTCGCCACTGGCCGTGATCAACCACACCGTGCCGTCGTCGTCGACACGGCCGAACCGGTGAGGGTCGCTGGCAGGTGCCGCCGCGACGGGGTGCAGCAAGGATCGTGAGGTCGGTCGGGGCCCGGGACGTGGCCCCGGGCGGGGTGCCGGACGGGGCGAATCGCTGCGGCGAGGCTCCTGAGAGGTCATACGCTGCCGTCACCACCCTTCGCGCGGTTGGGTCCGCGCACCTGCCGCGCACCGCGGCGCCATCAGCTGCAAGTCGGAGCGGTGCTCCTGACCGGTTCCAACTGTATTGAAGCAGCTTGGCGGCCAACATGCGGGCACGTTGGTTTTGCCCGTTGTCGTCACACCGGCGGGCTGCGATGGTATGCAAGCGTTACAGATCGGGCACGACCCAGCCGTCGGGCGCGTGCCTTCGGTGCGGTGCGACGCCGCGCGAGCACAATAGGGGGTTCGTAAAACTGTCGCCGAATAGCAGGCAGGTCACGGCATTCGGGCCGGCCGGCCGGTAAGGGGGTCACCCATCGCGAAGGTGGATATCGCTGCGCTGCTTGCCCTGATCGCCGCGCTGATATCCGGAGCGGGGGATGTGATCCGCCAGCGGTCTGCGCAGGAGATCACCGACGAGCCCGTCGGGCATCTGCAACTGTTCCGCATGTCGCTTCGCGACGCCCGCTGGTGGCTGGGCGGTGTGGCCGCGGTTGCCAGTTTCGGTTTGCAAGCCGTGGCATTGGGACTGGGGTCGGTGGTGTTGGTGCAGGCGCTGCAAGTGACGGCGTTGCTGTTCGCATTGCCGATCAATGCCAGGCTCACCCGGCATCCGGTCAGCCGCCGGGAGTGGGTGTGGGCGGTGCTGGTAGCTGCGGCGGTCGCGGTTTTTGTCGTCGTGGGTGATCCGACCGCTGGCGTCCAGCGCGGGTCGGCCACGGCGTGGACGGTGGTCGCCGCGGTGATGGGACCGGCGTTGGCGTTGTGTGTCGTGGGGGCGCGGATCTGTTCGGGGCCGGCAGCCGCGATATTGCTGGCGTTGGTGTCGGCGTCGGCGTGGGCGCTGTTTGCGGTGCTGACCAAGGGGATTGTCGCGGTGCTTGACCAGGGGCTGGGACCGGTGCTGCGCACGCCGGAGCTGTATGCCTGGCTGCTGGCGGCGCTGGTCGGCACGGTATTTCAGCAGTCGTCGTTTCGGGCCAGCGCGCTGACCGCCTCGTTGCCGACCATGACGGTGGCCGAGCCGGTGGTCGCATCGGTCCTCGGGGTGGCCGTGCTCGGTGAAACCTTGCAGACCCCCGGTGCGGAGATCGTCGTGCTGATCGCGGCGGTGGCAGTGGTGGTCGTCGCGACGGTGGCGCTGGCGCGCGGCGAGGCCGTCACTATGGCCGCCGGCGCCGAACGGCGCCCGGTTGAGGTTGCCGGACTAGGCGACGCGATCTCGCGCAGCGTGCTTGCGTAGTTGGCGAGGTTGGCGGGCGCAATAGAGTGTTTCTCGGCCCGTCGGGAAACAGCGGGTGAATAGTTAGGTGTGCGTAACGGCTTTGCAGGCCGGACGTCGGCGAGGAGATCAGCCCATGTCGAATACCGATGTTGCGACGCTGCTCGCCTTGTGCGCTGCGCTCGCAGCCGCGATCGGGAGTGTGATCCGTCAGCGGTCCGCGCAACTGGTCACCGATAAGCAGGTCGGCCATTTGGCCCTGTTTGGCATGCTGTTGCGCGACGTCCGGTGGTGGCTGGGCGGAATGGGGGATATTGCCAGTTACTGCCTGATTGCCGCAGCGCTCGACCATGGCTCGGTCATGCTGGTCACGGCGCTGCAGGTCACGGTCATCCTCTTCGCCCTGCCGATTTATGCACGGGTGACTGGCCACCGGATCACGGGCCGGGAGTGGATGTGGGCGATATTGCTGGCCGCGGCGTTGGCGGTGGTCGTGACCGTCGGGGATCCGACGGCCGGTGACTCCCACGGCTCGCTGCAAGCCTGGATCGTTGTGGCGATGGTGATGGGTCCGGCGTTGGGGTTATGTGTTTTGGGCGCCCAGATCTGGTCGGATCGGCCGGCTGCGGCGG
The DNA here is from genome assembly GCF_016592155.1 of Mycobacterium heckeshornense. NCBI lineage: Bacteria > Bacillati > Actinomycetota > Actinomycetes > Mycobacteriales > Mycobacteriaceae > Mycobacterium > Mycobacterium heckeshornense. The sequence continues at coordinate 3,309,434 of NZ_AP024237.1, read as the reverse complement.
TGCTGCTGGCAGTGGTGTCGGGCTCGTCGTTGGCGCTGTTCGCGGTGCTGACCAAGGGCATCGTCGACGTGCTCGAACATGGCGCCGGCCACTTGTTGCAGACGCCGGAGCTGTATGCGTGGGTGCTTGCCGCGCTGGTCGCGATGGTCTTTCAGCAGTCGGCGTTCCGCGCCGGCGCCCTGACCGCCTCGCTGCCCACTATCACGGTGGCAAAGCCGGTGGTGGCCACCGTGCTCGGGGTGACCGTGCTCGGCGAGAGTTTACGTGCCGACGGCACTGAATGGCTTGTGCTCGTCGTCGCCGCCGTCGTGGTGATGGTCGCGACGGTGGCCCTGGCCCGTGGCGAGGCCGCAACCATGGCGGCCGGCGCGGGGCGGGACGCGAAGGCCCGTGACCTGCCAGCGGCAGCGTCGCAACACCTGAGCGGCTAACGGTTTCCCGGCGCGCCGCGCCTCATTGCCCAGCGTCGCAGCATGTTCGTGCAACAGTTGATATGCGTCGGCGGAAGTCGGCGGGGAGGTCAGGCATGCCGAAGACGGACATCGCCGCGCTGCTGGCCTTAAGCGCGGCGCTGTTCATCGCGGTCGGCAACGTGATCCACCAGCGCGCCGCGCGGCAGGTCACCGACAAGCCGGTCGGCCATGTCGGGTTGTTCGCCAGGCTGCTGCGATACCCCCGCTGGTGGTTGGGAAGTCTTGCGGGTGGCGTCGGTTTCGGGCTGCAGGCCGCGGCGCTGGGCTTGGGATCGGTGCTGTTGGTACAGGCGTTGCTGGTGACGGCGCTTTTGTTCGCGTTGCCGATCAACGCCCGCGTCACCCATCGTCGGATGACCAGGCGGGAATGGACGTGGGCGGCGCTGCTGGCCGTTGCGGTTGCAATCGTGGTGACCATCGGCCATCCGTCGGCCGGTCACGCCCGGGCCCCGATCACAACCTGGGCCGTCGCGATCGTGGTGATCGGCCCGGCGTTGGTGTCGTGCCTGGTGGTGGCCCGGAGGTGTTCCGGCCCTACGGTCGCGGTGCTGCTGGCGATGGCGTCCGCGTTGTCGTGGGCGCTCTTCGCGGTGTTGACCAAGGGGGTCATCGGGGTGCTGGGCGACGGTATTGCAGTGCTACTGCGGACCCCCGAGTTGTACGGCTGGCTGCTGGCCGCGTTGGGGGCGACGGTGTGGCAGCAGTCGTCGTTTCGCGCCGGTGCGCTGACCGCATCGCTGCCAACGCTGACGGTGTGTCAGCCGCTGCTGGGTTCGCTGCTGGGAATCGCCATGCTGGGTGAGGTCCTGCGGCCGGGCCAGGCCGGGTGGTCGACGTTGGCGGTTGCGGTGGTCGTGATGATTGCGGCGACAGTGGCCTTGGCGCGCGACGAGGCGGCCACGCTCACGACCGGCCGGGGCGGCGCATCAGCCACCCATCAGCCCGCGATGTCACCGGGACGTTAGTTTGGTGGCGTGCTGGGCGCCATCGCGATCATTCCGTCAGCACCACTGCTGGTTCCGCAACTCGCCGGAGCGGCCGCAGCTGACCTGGCCGACCTTCGCGAGGCGGTGATCGCCGCTACCGCCTCGCTGCCGGCGCGCTGGATTGCCGTCGGCTCGGGACGTTTCGACAGCGTGGTCGGGCCCGAGAGGGCCGGCACTTTCGCCGGTTTCGGGGTCGAGCTGCCGGTGCGGCTCTCGCCGGATGCCGACCGCCGGCCCGACGAACTGCCACTGTGTGCCCTGATCACCGCGTGGACACGTGAGCAGGTCCAGCCGCATGCCCGGGCCGAAGTGCGCGTCTACGCCGACGACCACCGCGTCGAGGCCGCGGTTGCCCGGGGCCGGTGTCTGCGCACCCAGATCGACCAGCTGGTCGAACCGACGGGGGTGTTGATCGTCGCCGACGGTGCCAATACCTTGACTCCGGCGGCCCCGGGCGGCCACCACCCGGGCGACGTCGACGTTCAGCTCGCGCTCGATGATGCGCTGGCCTGCGGTGATGCGGCTGCGCTGACCCGGCTGCCGACCCGGGTTGTCGGGCGGGTGCCGTTTCAGGTGCTGGCCGGGCTGGCCGAGCCGGCGCCGCGATCGGCCAAGGAGCTCTACCGCGGAGCGCCCTACGGCGTGGGCTACTTCGCCGGTGTCTGGCAGCCGTGACCAGGCCGCTGGCGATTGTCGGCCCCACCGGTACCGGCAAGTCGCAGCTGGCGCTCGACGTCGCCGAACGGCTCGGCGGGGAGATTGTCAACGCCGACGCTATGCAGCTCTACCGCGGTATGGACATCGGCACCGCCAAACTGCCGGTTGCCGAGCGTCGCGGCATCCCGCACCATCAACTCGACGTCCTCGACGTCACCGAGACCGCGACCGTCGCCCGCTACCAGCAGGGCGCTGCGGCCGACATCGAAGCGATCATGGCCCGGGCAGCGGTGCCGATCGTGGTCGGCGGGTCGATGCTCTACGTTCAGTCCCTGCTCGACGACTGGTCGTTTCCGGCGACTGACGCGGCCGTGCGGGCCAGGTGGGAGCAGCGGCTCGCCGACGTCGGGCCCGCTCGACTGCATGCCGAGCTAGCCAGCCGCGACCCGGCAGCCGCCGCCGCGATCTTGCCCAGCGATGGCCGCCGCATCGTGCGCGCGCTGGAGGTCATCGAACTCACCGGGCAGCCGTTTGTCGCCTCGGCACCGCCGATCGGCGCAGCACGCTGGGGCACCGCGATCATTGGATTGGATTGTGAGACTTCAGTTCTCGACGAGCGGCTGGCCCAGCGCACCAAGACCATGTTCGAGCGCGGGCTCGTTGGCGAAGTGGCGGGCTTGCTCAACCGGGGGCTGCGCGACGGCGTCACCGCGTCACGGGCGCTTGGCTACGCGCAAGTGATCGCCGCGCTAGATGCCGGTGGCACCTCGGAGTTGCTCGACGAGGCGCGCCGGCAGACCTACATCGGCACCCGCCGCTATGTGCGGCGGCAGCGGTCCTGGTTTCGCCGCGATCACCGTATCCGCTGGCTGGACGCCGCCGCGCCCAAGCGCGCCGACACCGTCGACGCGGTGCTGCGGGCCTGGCGCCACGTATCCTGAGCGTGTGATCCGCGCCGACGACGATGATGCCGGCGCAGCCGGGATCGAGGAGTGGCGCCGATGATTTTCGCCGACGACGATGATGCCGGCGCAGCCGGGATCGAGGAGTGGCGCCGATGATTTTCGCCAAAGGCCACGGCACGCAGAACGATTTTGTGCTGCTGCCTGACCCGGAGGCGAAGCTGACCCTGACTGCGCAGGCGGTGGCCGCGCTGTGTGACCGCCGTCGTGGCCTTGGCGCCGACGGGGTTTTGCGGATCACTACCGCGGCCGCCGCGCAGGCTGCGGGCGTGCTCGACCGTCTGCCTGACGGCGTCGACGCCGGCGACTGGTACATGGACTACCGCAACGCCGACGGCTCGATCGCCCAGATGTGCGGCAACGGCGCCCGGGTGTTCGCACACTACCTGCGGGTCAGCGGGCTGGAGCGGCGCGACGAATTCGTGGTCGGATCGCTGGCCGGGGCTCGCCCGGTCACGGTGCACGACGTCAGCCCGGAGCACGCCGACGTCACCGTCGATATGGGCAAGGCCAACCGCCTCGGCACGAGCGAGGCCGTGGTCGCAGGCAGGCGATTCAGCGGCCTGGTGATCGATGTGGGCAACCCGCACCTGGCGTGCCTGGACCCGCAACTCACGGCTGAAACGTTGGCCGCCTTGGATATTGGAGCACCGGTGGATTTCGACCGAGCACAGTTCCCGGACGGGGTCAACATCGAGATCCTCACCGCCCCGGACCGTGGCGCGGTGTTGATGCGGGTGTACGAACGTGGGGTCGGTGAAACCCGCTCGTGCGGCACCGGAACCGTGGCCGCCGCGGTCGCGGCGTTGGCGCATACCGGCGCCACCACCGGCACACTCGCCGTGCAGGTGCCCGGCGGTGAGGTCACCGTCACCCTCACCGAGGCCACCAGCTACCTACGCGGGCCGTCGGTGCTGGTCGCCGCCGGTGAAGTGAACAAGGAATGGTGGCGACGCCAGCAGCGTTAATTCGGGTGCGCACCGCCGGTTCGGCGTGCACCATCGGTAATTGCCTATGACACATCCGGAATCTCCCGATCAGACGGTGGTTAAGCCCAGCACGGGCGAGTTGGCCCTCGACGACCGCTCTGCGCTGCGCCGGGTCGCCGGGCTGTCGACCGAACTCGCCGACATCTCCGAGGTCGAGTACCGCCAGCTGCGGCTGGAACGTGTCGTGCTCGTCGGCGTGTGGACCGAGGGCAGCGCCGCCGACGCCGAGGCCAGCCTGGCCGAGTTGGCAGCACTCGCCGAAACCGCCGGCTCCCAGGTGCTCGAAGGTCTGATCCAGCGCCGCGACAAACCGGACCCGTCGACCTACATCGGCTCGGGGAAAGCCCAGGAGCTGCGTGAGGTAGTGCTGGCCACCGGCGCCGACACTGTGATCTGCGACGGCGAGCTATCGCCGGCGCAGCTTACCGCGCTGGAGAAGGCGGTCAAGGTCAAAGTCATCGACCGCACCGCGCTGATCCTCGACATCTTCGCCCAGCACGCCACTAGCCGGGAAGGCAAAGCGCAAGTGTCGCTCGCGCAAATGGAATACATGCTGCCGCGGCTGCGCGGCTGGGGCGAGTCGATGTCGCGGCAGGCCGGCGGCCGGGCCGGCGGCAGCACCGGCGGCGTGGGCCTGCGCGGTCCCGGTGAGACCAAGATCGAGACCGATCGCCGCCGCATCCGCGAGCGGATGGCCAAGCTGCGCCGCGACATCAAGGGCATGAAACGGGTCCGCGACACCCAGCGGCGTCGCCGACTGGCCAGCGACGTGCCGTCGATCGCGATCGTCGGCTACACCAACGCCGGCAAGTCCAGCCTGCTCAACGCCCTCACCGGTGCGGGAGTCCTGGTCGAGGACGCGCTGTTTGCCACCCTGGAACCCACCACCCGGCGCGGGCAGTTCGACGACGGGCGGTCCTACGTGGTCAGCGACACCGTCGGTTTCGTGCGCCACCTGCCAACGCAGTTGGTCGAAGCGTTTCGGTCCACGCTGGAGGAAGTCGTCGACGCCGACCTGCTGGTGCATGTCGTCGACGGCTCCGACGTCAATCCGCTCGCGCAGATCAGCGCGGTGCGCCAAGTGCTCTCCGAGGTGATCGCCGACCACCACGGCGATCCGGCGCCGGAGCTGCTGGTGGTCAACAAGATCGACGCCGCCGGCGATCTGGCGCTGGCCAAGCTGCGTCGCGCCTTGCCGGGGGCGGTGTTCGTCTCCGCCCGCACGGGGGAGGGCATCGACATCTTGCGCACGCGCATGGCCGAGCTGACTGAGCTCGCCAAGCCCACCGACACCGCCGTCGACGTGGTGATCCCGTACGACCGGGGCGATCTGGTGTCGCGTGTGCACACCGACGGCCGTGTGCAGAAAGCCGAACACCACGCGCACGGCACCCGGATCAAGGCGCGGGTTCCGGTCGCGCTGGCAGCCAGTCTGCGCGAATTCGCCGCGGCGGGTACTCAGGCAACAACCTCGTAGACGTCGCCGGCCGGCGCGGCCAGCAGGCGCCCGGCTAGGTTGGCCTTCAGCTCATTTAGCCGGGTCTCCTCGGCGCCGTCGCGGTCGGGTTTGCCTGCGAGGTCGATGAATTCCTCGGTGACGAAGCCGTCTCGCAGCAGCAGGGTCGCGGACCGGTTACCGAGGTGAACCTCGAACACGAAGCTTTGCAGCAGCCGGCCACGCTCGGGCCGCGTCAAGCCGAGCTCGACCGTGTACCGCCCATCGGTGACCGCCCTGGTGACCATTTCGAACCCGTCGCGCGCGCCCGGCCCTTGGAACGCGGTGCGAACCACGACGCAGCGCCGCGGCGGCGGTTCGGTCGGTGACAGCAATTCGAACGCGCACTGCATGACTTGGAAAGCGATCGCGACGCCGGCAGGTGAGTACGGGCCGGCGTAGCGCAGCAGGTCGGCGACGGTGAACTCGAGAACCTGCCCGCGCTCTTGCACCCGGAGCTTTTCGGCCATGGGCCGAGGGTAGGCGCAACCGCAAGTCCGCCCAACCATCCGGTTGGTATATCTTGGGCGGCAAAGCCGCGTCCTCCGGAGGTCCTCATGGATAGTGCCGTCAAATACGAGCGCACCCTGTTCGAACCCGAACACGAACTGTTCCGGGAGTCTTACCGGGCGTTCCTCGATCGCCACGTCGCCCCCTACCACGACGAGTGGGAAAAGGCGAAGATCGTCGACCGCGGGGTGTGGCTGGAGGCCGGCAAGCAGGGCTTTCTGGGCATGGCGGTGCCCGAGGAGTACGGCGGCGGGGGTAACCCCGACTTCCGCTACAACACGATCATCACCGAAGAGACCACCAGGGGACGCTACAGCGGAATCGGGTTCGGGCTGCACAACGACGTGGTCGCACCCTACCTGCTTCGGTTGGCGACCGAGGAGCAGAAGCAGCGCTGGTTGCCCAAATTCTGCACCGGCGAACTCATCACCGCGATTGCCATGACCGAGCCCGGCACCGGCAGCGACTTGCAGGGCATCAAAACCCGCGCCGTCAAGCACGGCGACCACTACGTGCTCAACGGTGCAAAGACGTTCATCACCAACGGCATCAACTCCGATTTGGTGATCGTGGTGGCCCAGACCGATCCCGACAAAGGTGCGCAAGGCTTTTCGCTGCTCGTAGTGGAACGTGGCATGGAGGGGTTCGAGCGCGGCCGTCATCTGGACAAAATCGGCTTGGATGCACAGGACACCGCCGAACTGTCCTTCACCGACGTCAAAGTCCCGGTGGAGAACTTGCTCGGCGAGGAGGGCAAAGGGTTCATCTACCTCATGCAGAACCTGCCCCAGGAGCGGATCTCGATCGCCGTCATGGCCGCCGCCGCGATGGAAACGGTGCTTGAGCAGACATTGCAATACACCAAGGAGCGCAAGGCTTTCGGCAGGCCCATCGGTAGCTTCCAAAACAGCCGATTTCTGCTTGCGGAGTTGGCGACCGAGGCCACCGTGGTGCGGATGATGGTCGACGAGTTCATCCGACTGCACCTTGACGGCAAGCTCACCGCTGAGCAGGCGGCCATGGTCAAGTGGTATTCGACGGAAAAGCAGGTGCACCTGGTCGATCGCTGCCTGCAATTGCACGGCGGGTACGGGTATATGCGCGAATACAGCATCGCGCGGGCATACCTGGATGCCCGGGTGCAGACGATCTACGGCGGCACCACCGAGATCATGAAGGAGATCATCGGCCGCAGTCTTGGTGTCTAGTGTCGGGGCGCTAGCCCGGCTTGTGCGCGTCGTGGGCCTGATGAGCTTGGCGCAACAGCTCGACCAGGTCGCCTTCCTGGCTGATTAGGGCTTTGTATTTGCTTGGCAGCGCGCATATTCGGCGTTCCTCGTCAAGCAGCTGGGCGAAGATCTTCTCCCGTTCAACCGGATCCGCTTCGTAACGTTGGTCGAGGTATTCGGCCGCGTGGCGGCGGACGCGCGCGATAGCGTTTTGGGCCCGTCCTCGCATCGACAGCGACGACACGAGCGTTGTGATGAGCAGGATGAGGCTGATAACGGCCAACGACGCGGTGGTGCTCACTTGCGCCACCGAAACCGGCTTGCCGCCGTTGATGAACGCAATGTTGTTCTCTCGCAACGCCTGAAGCATCAGTTTCACGCCGATGAATGCAAGTATCAGCGCCAGCCCGTAGGACAGGTACACCAGCCGGTAGAGCAGCCCGTCGATCAGGAAATACAGCTGACGCAGGCCCAGCAGCGACAGGGAGGTGGCGGCAAATATCAGGTGCACGTTTCGGGAGAGGCCGAACAGCGCCGGCCCCGAGTCGAACGCGAACAGCAGGTCGGTGCCACCCAAAGCCGCCATCACCAGCAGCATCGGCGTCATCACCCGCCTGCCGTTCTCGACGATGAACAACCGGTCTCCGTCGTAGTTGTGCGAAGTGCGCAAGAACCGCTTGGCGACGCGGATGACCAAGGTATCTGCGGCCCGATGTTCGGCCGCCTCGGGTTTGGCAAGAAACACCGCCGTCACCAGCAAAACCAGCGCAAAGAGGTAAAAAGCCCAATCGAAAATCCTGACAAACGCGGCACCCAGGAGGATGAATCCGGTACGCGCGACGAGCGCGAAAACAATGCCGAACAACAACGCTTTTTGCTGGGCAACCCGAGGCACCACGAAGCTAGCCATGATCACCAGAAAAACGAGCAAATTATCAACCGATAACGCCTCGTTGCTGAGGTAACAGACGAAATACTCAATGCCCGCCGCGGCGCCGCCCACCATTACCACCACGCCGCCGAACACAATCGCCGCGCCGATGTAGGCCGCCGACCAGACAGCGGCATCGCGCACAGTGGGCACGTGCGACCTGCGGACGTGGAAGAAGTAGTCGAATACCGCCAAACCTACGACGACTGCGATGGTCAGGCCCCAGACCAATGCGGAAACGCCCATGTGGTGCTTAATTCCTCCCCGGCATGCGCGCACGGCCTTCGGCCTCGGATCGGGGCGCTTCCGCGACGTGGAGAACCAGCCTTGCGGAGTGAAGCCCCAATCCGGGACGGTAACGCAATCCGCGCGCGAGATGTACCGGCCACGCCCGCGACACCGGTACGGTGTGCATCATTTCGGCATCGGCTGGGTATCTCTTTCCGTAATGTCTGTACTGTGACTTCGCAATTGCGGTCGGGTGCTAAGAAGGCATTCTGGCGCGACCATGATGCGGACCCGCGTGAAGAGGAGTCCCCCAATCGGAGCGCGCGAGATCTAGCCAGAGCCGCGGCCGGGGCGGGCCGATGACAATGCGGCGAGGCGGGCTGGTGGGCCGTGCGGTGCTGACGCTGGCCGCCGCGGTAGTCCCCGTGGCGTTGGCGCCGCTTGCGTCGGCGTCCCCGGAAGGCGACGCCGACGCCGCGATCACCGCGGCATGGGAAGCCGGCGGTGGCGCCGAGTCGCGTCTTGGCCCGAAGCAGGGCCAGGTCTACGCCGTCGGCGACGGCTTCGTCCAGGACTTCGCCGGCGGCAAGATGTTCTTCACCCCCGCGACCGGGGCCAGATCGTTGTACGGGCCGATTCTGGACAAATACGAATCACTGGGCGGACCGGCCGGCAGCGATTTGGGGTTCCCGACCATGAGCGAAGTACCCGGCCTGGCCGGACCGGACACCTTGGTCAGCACATTCTCCGCGAGCGACAAGCCCGTGATGTTCTGGTCGGCCGCCCATGGCGCGTTCGTGGTGCGCGGGGCGATGAACGCCGCATGGGACAAGCTGGGCAGCTCGGCCGGGCCGCTGGGCGTACCGGTCAGCGACGAAACCTACGACGGCGAAATCGCCACCCAGTCGTTCAGTGGCGGACGCGTGTCATGGAACCGGCTGACGAAGGTGTTCGCCACGGTTCCGCCGGAGTTGGCGCAACAACTGGCGGGCCTTCAGGTGCCCATCGATCCCACGGCGGCGATCAACACGGCCTGGCGCGCGGCCGGCGGAGCGTCAGGTCCGCTGGGCGCCAAGGTGGGCGGGCAATACCCGGTGGGCGGCAACGGGTTAGCCCAGAACTTCGTGGGCGGGAAGGTGTTTTTCAGCCCGGCCACCGGGGCCAACGCCGTGGCGGGCGACATCCTGGCGAAATACGAGTCACTCGGTGGGCCAGTCGGCAGCGACCTGGGCTTGCCGACGGCAAACGAAACCGATGGCGGCATCACACCGGCCAGTCGCCTCAGCACTTTTTCCGCCGCGGACAAGCCGGTGATTTTCTGGACACCCGCCCACGGTGCCTTCGTCGTGCGAGGCCCGTTGAGAGCCGCGTGGGACAAGCTCGGCGGTGCGAAAGGCAAGCTCGGCGTGCCGGTCGCTGATCAGACGGTGAACGGCGATGTGGTGTCGCAGAAATTCGCCGGCGGCACGATCTCCTGGAACCGCACCGCGAACACCTATGCCGCCGAGCCGCCGGGCCTGGCATCGTCGCTGTCAGGTTTGCAGGTGCCGGGCCAAGCCCCACAGAGCCGGCCCGCCACGCCCGCTGGCGGAAATACCACCCGGCGTTGGTGGTGGCTTCTGGCGGCTGCGCCGGTGCTGCCCGTGGTGGGTCTGCTGGTATGGGCGACAGTGTGGGCACGCCGGCGCCGGGTCGCCGCGCGGCGTGACACCACCCGGGAAGCGCCCGGCGATGAGGCACCCACCAGCTGCGCATCCGGGCCGACCGCCGGCGACGAGTGGGCGGTCGATGCCGCACGTGACCGCGGTGCGTCACCGTTCGCCCGGGCGTACCCGCAGATGCCGGGTCAGACTTGGCCGATGGCCGCACCGGATCAGGCTGCGCCGGCGACGGATCGGATGCCCGCTGCGGGATACACAACCGCGGGACCGGCCGACACCGGGCCCGCGGGCAGCGCTCCCGCGCGCTTCGACGATGAAATCGGTGTGGACGACCCCGACGCGGTCGACACCGCCCCGACCCGCATTCCCGCGGAAGCCCACGTGCGGACGACTGGACGGCATGCGGCCGCCGAAACCGACGAAGACGCCGACGCGCGGACGGCGGCCAAGCCTATGATCCACCTTCCGCTGGAGGATCCGCGTGAGGCACCGCAGGGATATCCCGTCAAGGGCAATGCCCGCTTCGGCCTGTATTACACGCCCGACAGCGCGCTCTACGACGACGCCTTTGCCGAAATCTGGTTCGCCAGCGAAGAAGTCGCACGCGCCAACGGCTTCATCAAGGCCAGCTAGTGGGGCCGGGACGGGTTAGATTTTGCGGATGACGGTGACGACCTTGCCCAGGATCGCGGCGTCGTTGCCGGGGATCGGGTCGAACGCCGGGTTGTGCGGCATCAGCCAGACCTGACCGCCGGTGCGTTTGAACGTCTTGACGGTGGCTTCACCGTCGATCATGGCTGCGACGATGTCGCCGTTATCGGCCACGTTTTGCTGCCGCACCACCACCCAGTCGCCGTCGCAGATCGCGGCGTCGACCATCGAGTCGCCGACGACCCGCAGCAAGAACAATGCACCCTCACCGACGAGCTCACGTGGCAACGGAAAAACGTCTTCGACCGCTTCCTCGGCGAGGATCGGCCCACCCGCCGCGATGCGGCCCAGCACCGGGACGAACGTGGGCTCAGGCAAGGCGTCCGAGCCGGAGACGTCGGTGAGAACAGGCGCTGCGGTGTCATCGGCTCCGCGGACGTCCACTGCGCGCGGGCGGTTCGGGTCGCGTCGCAGGTAGCCTTTGCGCTCGAGGGTGCGCAACTGATGAGCCACCGACGATGTCGAGGTAAGCCCCACCGCGTCACCGATCTCGCGGATGCTCGGCGGATATCCACGGCTGGTGACCGAGGCGCGGATGACGTCCAGGATGGTGCGCTGCCGCTCGGTCAGCGCTGAATCCGCAGCTCGCGGGCGGCGGCCGATGCCGGCGGGGGTGTCGGTGCTATCGCTCATAGCTCCTCAATGTAGCCCCATGTCGACCGATCCTCAAACATTTGTTCGACATGTGTCGCGTGGTGTCGCCCCTGCGGGTGGATCACCCCGGAACGGCTCGGGATGGGGTGTCGGTGCCATCGCCTACAGTTCAATCGCTCGGCAACAATTCGATCACGCGTTCGGATATGTGCATCGAATCGAACGCACGATCGAATATAGTCGAACATGCGATCGACCATGACGGGATGGGAGGACCACATGACGCTCATTGAGGCAACGCGATCGGCCGTCGGGTATCCGGGACGCCCAACGCCGACGGGCTGCCCGCACGCGTGGCGACGGCCTGGGCCGGCCCGCCCGCGGGTTGCTCCGCCGCGTTACCGCGGCACCGGTGTCTGGATGTCCACGGCGCCACATCACCGGCGTCCGATCAGGCCCGCCACTACGGTGGGCCTCGCCTTGCTGGCGGCAATGATCACCCTCTGGTTGGGGGTGGTCGCACACTTCGGCGAGGCGGTCGATGGTGCGGCCGGTAAGGCCGGGCCGATGCCGGCTCGGCTCGCCGTGGTGCGGGTTGATGCCGGCGAGACCCTGCCGCACCTGGCCGCCCGCGTGGCGCCCGACGCTCCGGTCGGTCAGGTCATCCAGCGCATCCGTGAGCTGAACGACCTGCAGTCGCCGACGCTGACGGCGGGCCAAACGCTGATCGCCCCGGTCGGCTGACGCGCCCGATGCAGCGCGAAACCAGCGCTGGCCCAACCGGGGTCGGTGGTGGTGAAAACCTGCCGAGCAAGGCGGTCGTGGCCCTTGCGCGGAGCTCACAGGTACTCTCGAAGTCGTCTGAGGTCTGTCGGCAGGACGAAGGAGCGGTCATGCACTGTCCGTTCTGCCGCCATCCTGATTCCCGGGTGGTCGACTCCCGAGAGACCGACGAAGGCCAGGCGATTCGGCGGCGCAGGTCGTGCCCGGAATGTGGCCGGCGCTTCACCACCGTTGAGACAGCGGTGTTGGCCGTCGTCAAACGCAGCGGCGTGACTGAACCGTTCAGCCGGGAGAAGGTCATCAGCGGTGTGCGCCGGGCATGTCAGGGCCGCCAGGTCGACGACGATGCGCTGAACCTGTTGGCCCAGCAAGTCGAAGACACCGTGCGCGCGAAGGGGTCGCCTGAAGTCCCGAGTCATGAAGTCGGGCTGGCGATCCTCGGCCCGCTGCGCGAACTCGACGAGGTGGCCTATTTGCGGTTCGCCTCGGTCTACCGGTCGTTTTCCTCGGCCGACGACTTCGAACGGGAGATCGAGGCGCTGCGGGCACACCGCAAGGTCTCCGCGCCGAAGTGAGCGGGCGCGGGGAATGCGCCCGACACATCGTCGTTAGGCTTGCGGTATGCCTGCTGAGCTGCATCCCGACCTCGAAGCGTTAGCACCACTGCTGGGCACCTGGGCGGGCCGCGGTTCGGGCAAGTATCCGACAATCGAACCCTTCGAATACCTCGAAGAAGTGGTGTTCTCCCATGTCGGCAAGCCTTTTCTGAGCTACGGGCAAAAGACCAAAGCGCTCGCCGATGGCGCGCCGCTTCATGCCGAAACCGGATACCTTCGCGTTCCGCAACCGGGCCGGGTCGAGCTGGTTTTGGCCCATCCCAGTGGCATCACCGAAATCGAGGTGGGCACGTACTCCACGATCGGCGACGTCATCGACATCGAGTTGGCCTCGTCGGCGATCGGGCTGACGCCGACTGCCAAAGAGGTGACTGCACTGGGCCGGCATTTTCGCATCAAAGCCGACGAGTTGCGGTATTCGGTGCGCATGGGTGCCGTTGGACAGCCGCTGCAAGACCACCTGAGCGCGGTGTTGCACCGCACCGGATGACCGGCTTGGGTGCCTTCACACCACGTGCATCACACCGTCGCTGACCACGCGACCGGCAACGCGGACCCAGCCTTCCGGATTCCAGGTGGTCTGAATTACCGAACCTTTGCCCTGGGTGATCGTGAGGTCGCGACTTAGGTAGTCGGTGATCCGGACAGCCGCGGCCCCGGTCGCTTCGTCTTCGGGCACACCGATATTGCCGGCGAACATCCGCGCACGCACCAGCCCCGCGGACTGGTCGGTCCAGGTCCACAGGTAGTGCTGGATGTCGTCGGGATAGTCCGCCGGGCTGGCGGCGAAAAGCTCGTCAAGCGAATCCAGATCGTGGATCGCGAACTCTGGAGCCCATTCCGAGCGTGCGCTGATGGCGGTGAGTTCGCCGACGTAGCTCACTTGTACGATGCCGGCCGGCACCTGCAAAGTGCGAATCGGCATAGCCTGTTCACGAAGCCACCACGACGCTCCCACGGTGGGGTGGCCGGCGAACGGAAGTTCGGTCAGCGGCGTGTAGATGCGGGCGTGCGCGGTGGTCGAACCCGGTGTCGGTGGATCAACGAAAATCGTTTCGCTGTAACCCAATTGACGCGCCAGGCTTTGCCGCCGCTGGGGTTCCACAGTGCGGGCATCGATGACGGCGAGCGGGTTTCCGAAGTTGCCGTGCGGGTCGGTGAAAACACGCAGCACCGTGACATCGATCGCCATGGGCTGACTGTACGATGCGGTGCCCGCAGGCGATCAGGTGGCGCTGCGTTCGTCGGCGCCCATGGCGTTGAGTACAGCCACGCGGGTGTCGACCGGGCCGGATACGGTGCGTTCGCCGCCACCGGTGCGCAACAGTTCGCGCAGCATGTTCTGGTCGTATTCGGCCGGCTCGGTGGTGTCGATGAAGCGCTCGACCACCTCGATAAACCGGTTGGGATCGTCGTGGAAGGGAAAGTGCCCGGAATTTTCGAAAATCTCCAGCCGTGAGCCGGGCATCGCGGCGTGCGCCATCCAAGCGTGGCTGACCGGGACGACCACGTCGTCTGTTCCCCAAATCAGTTGTACTGGAACAGATTTCGTCAGATAACAGCGATCGAGCATGGTTACCATCTGGCCGCGCCAGTCCACCACTGCCCGCAACGTGCGGGTGAAAGCCGACGACGCCTTGGGCTCAGGCAAGTCGGCCAGGATCCGCAGCACATCCGGCAGGTCGCGGCCCAGGGCCGTCGAACCGAACAGCCTGCCCGCTGCGCGCCCGGCGATCTGCAACGACGGCAGCACCAACGGCAGCCGCAGCAACGCCAGAGCTTCGCCACCCATCGGCAGCGACGCCCAGCGCAAGACGATGTTGACGTCCTTGGTGACGCCGCCGGTGGCGACCAGGACTAGCCGTTCGACCAATTGCGGAAACTGGTAAGCGAATTGCATCGCCACCCCGCCGCCGAGCGAATGACCCACCACGGTGACTCGGTCGATATCGAGGACGCTCAACAGGTCTCGCATGCCGTTGGCGTACGCCGCGACCGAATAGTCCGCGCGGGGTTTGTCGGACTGACCGTGGCCGAGTAGATCGGGAGCAATGACGGTGAACCGCTGTGCGAGTTTGGCCTGCACCGTCGCCCATGTGGTGGAGTTGTCGGCGATGCCGTGAATCAGCAGGATCGCCGGCCCTGAGCCGGCGATCCGGAACGCCCGTCGATAGCCGTGGATGGTGCGAAACTGCAGTGACGGTGTCACCTCGCGCACCGGCCGGAGGTGGGGCTTGCGCTTGGTCATGTCGCCACTCCATCGTCAGGCCGGGCGCTCAGCTCGGGTCGTCGTCCTTGCGCTTCTTCTCTGCCTGCTGGGCCAAAAACCGCTCGAACTCCGCGCCAAGCTCGTCGCCGCTGGGTAGATCTTCGTCGCGCGCCAGCAGTGACCGATTCTCCTGAGCGGCGATGAAAGCATCGTACTGGCGCTCCAATGCGGCCACCACCTGAGCCACCTCGGCGCTGGCCTCGACCTGCTCGTCGATCTTTGCCCGGATCTCGGCGGCCGCTTCAGCCAGCGCCGTCAGTGGCAGCTCGAGTGCGCCCGTCTTGGCCACCTGCTCCAATAGCGCCTGGGCCGCGGCCGGATAGTCGGTCTGGGCCAGGTAGTGCGGGACGTGCACGGTAAATCCCACCACCTCGTGGCCGTGCTGCGCCATGCGGTATTCCAGCAGGTTTGATGCGCTGCCGGGCACCTGCACCTCGGCGATCCACGGCGTGAAGTCGGCGATGAGGTCGCGGTTGTTGGAGTGTGCGGTCATCGTTATCGGCCGCGTGTGCGGGACCGCCATCGGGATCGTGCCCAGGCCGATCGTTTGCCGTACGCCCAGCCGCTCGGCGAGCAGACGCACTGCGGTGACGAAACGCTCCCACTTCAAGTCCGGCTCCATGCCGGCCAGCAGCAGAAACGGTGTCCCGACGCTGTCGTGTAGCGCGTACAGGCTCAGCTCAGGATCGTCGTAGTCGGTGAAATGGTCGGTCTTGAACGTCATCAGCGGCCGCCGCGAGCGGTAGTCCAGCAGCTCGTCGATCGCGAACGATGCCACCAGCTCGGTGTCCAGCGAATTCTTCAGGTGGGCTGCGGCCAGTCGAATGGCGTGACCGGCGTCGGAGAAGCCCTCCAACGCATGCACCAAAACCGGGCCTCGACCGTCAGGCGACGACAACTGCGGCGCCGGCAACTCAAGCTGGTACATCCCGGTTTGCTCGGGTTGGTAGTGCTGCTTGTGTTCGTCGGCCATCGTTGTGCCTCCTCACCACGGCGCTGAGTCGCGCCATGTCACCAGTTTCTCTCAAATCGACGGGTGCCAAGAATCTAATTCAGCACACTAGTTAGCCCGCCTGTATGTTCGAAACGCGGTGCGCTGGGGCAGCATTCCGTACCCGGTGCTGGTGTCGGGCCGTCCGATGCGACGAGCACATCGCGCGATCGGTGCAGCGCGCCGAGATGGGCGGGCCCGGCGACGCCGCCGAGCGACTTCGACGACGGCTGCCGGTGCCGGGAGGGCCAGGGGTGCGAGCTCGGATCGGGGCCCTGGTCGCAATCCAGCCGCTTCCGCGACACCGGTTGAGACCAGCACGGTGTGGGCGTCAACGAGTCGAGCGTGACCTGAACGAGTCACTGGGTTGACATCCACGCGAGTCCGGCACTTCCCGCAGCCGGGGTAATCAGCGGCCCGTTGAGCGGGCCACCAGTTCGACTCACAGTGCTGGATTCATCCACAGCCGCCCGGCTTGGCGGCCTCGCCCGCCCGCCGGCTGACGGTGGCGCAGACCAGCGTGTGGCCCATGACGAAACATCGATCCGACTTCGAACTCGATCGTCCCGGCACGCTGATCGCCGCGTTACCCGCCGTCCTCGGTTTCGTGCCGGAAAAATCGCTGGTGCTGGTGTCGATCGACGGCGGCGCAATGGGCGCGGTGATGCGTGTCGACCTCTCCGCTGACCTTTCCGAGCGGGTCGAGCAGCTCGCCGAAGTCGCCGCGGCGGCTCGGCCTGAGGCCGCGATCGCGGTGATCATCGACGCCGATGGTGCCCGTTGCCCGGTGTGCGCGGAGGAATACCGCGAACTATGCACAGCGCTCAATGACGCGTTGTCGCGCCGCGACATTGTGTTATGGGCCGCTCACGTGGTGGATCGGGTGGCCGCGGGCGGACGCTGGCGCTGCGCCGACGGTTGTGGTGCCGCGGGCATCGTCGACGATCCGTCGTCGTCGCCGATGGCGGTGGCCGCCGTGCTGGAAGGGCGGCGGCTCTACGCTCGCCGGGCCGACCTGCAGGCCGTCATCGCAGTCGACGACACGGCCAGCAGCGCTGAGTTGGCCGTTGCGATCGCCGACCAGGCGGCGTCGCGTGAGCAGGCGCGCCGCGGCGATCCGGACGTCACAGCTCGCCGCGACATCGAGGAACTGATGGACGCCGCGGCGCGGGTTGCCGACGCACACCAGCTGTCCATCTCCGAGCTGGCGAAACTGGGCTGCGCGCTGAGCGACGTGCGGGTACGCGATACGTTGTATGGCCTTGCCGTCGGCGTCAACGCTGCCGCGGCGGAGTGTTTGTGGGCGGTGTTGTCGCGCAGCCTGCCCGAACCCTGGCGGGTCGAGGCGCTGGTGTTGCTGGCGTTTAGTGCTTACGCCCGCGGCGACGGCCCGCTGGCCGGTGTGTCGTTGGAGGCGGCGCTGCGCTGCGCGCCGGGCCACCGGATGGCGGGCATGCTCGACCGGGCGTTGCAGTCGGGTCTGCGGCCTGAGCGCATTCGCGAACTGGCGCTTACCGGTTACCGGCTGGCCGAGTCGCTCGGTGTGCGGCTGCCGCCGCGCCGAGCATTGGGTCGGCGCGCGATGTGACGGCTAGACCTTTTCCACCTTGACGGCGTGCGCCATCTCGTGCGGCAGTGTCACGTTTTCGTGACCCGGTATCACGATGGTCACCCCTCCGCCCGGGTTGGTCTCCACGGTTACCCGGGCATTAGGTACGACGCCCGCGTCCTTGAGTCGGGTGATCAGATCGATATCGCCCTGGACGTGTTCGGTGAGCTGGCGGACGACGACGGCCACCGGCGCGCCCGACGGCAGTTCGGTCAGCCGCACCAGATTGGCGTCCTCGGCGCCGAAGCCCGGTCCAACCCCAAGGTCCTTTAGCCCGGGAATCGGGTTGCCGAACGGGGACGTGGTCGGGTTGTTGAGCACCTTCACGAGCCGACGTTCGACGTCTTCGCTCATCACGTGTTCCCACCGGCAGGCTTCGGCGTGCACTTCCTCCCATGGCAACCCGATCACATCGACCAGCAGCCGTTCGGCCAGCCGGTGCTTGCGCATCACGGCGATGGCCAGTGCGCGGCCCTTGTCGGTGAGCTCCAGATGGCGGTCGCCGGCCACCCGCAGCAACCCATCGCGCTCCATCCGCGACACGGTCTGGCTGACGGTCGGACCGCTCTGCTCAAGCCGTTCGGCGATCCGCGCCCGCAGCGGCGTCACGCCCTCCTCTTCGAGGTCGTAGATCGTCCGCAGGTACATCTCGGTGGTGTCAACCAGCTCGTTCATTGCGCACCCTCCATCGCCGCCGAGTCTACTTGCCGAGCTGCGAAAATGGTTTACGAACACTCCACGGCAGCACGATGCCCGCCGCGACCCGCGGCGGGCATCGTTGCTCGCTGTGCGCCGGCGCTCTTAGCTGGCATACGAGCGCAGCCGGTCGGCTCGCTCGCCGTGGCGCAGCTTGGCCATCACTTCGCGCTCGATCTGGCGGACCCGCTCCCGCGACAAACCGAACAGCTTGCCGATTTGATCCAGTGTCCGCGGCTGCCCGTCGTCCAGCCCGAAGCGCAACCGAACCACCTGTTGCTCGCGCTCGTCGAGGGTGGCCAGCACGCTGCGGATGTCGGTGTGCAACAGCTCGGCGATGACCGTGTTCTCCGCCGACGCCGCTTCGGCGTCCTCGATGAAGTCGCCCAATGGGGCCTCCTCATCGGAACCGACCGGCATATCCAGGCTGACCGGGTCCCGGCTGTGCTCCAGCAGGTCATTGATCTTGTCGATCGGAATGCCGGATTCCTCGGCCAGCTCCTCCTCGGTGGCTTCGCGGCCCAGGTTCTGGTGCAGCTCTCGCTTAATCCGCGCCAGCTTATTGACCTGCTCGACCAGGTGAACCGGTAGCCGGATGGTGCGGCTCTGGTCGGCCATGCCCCGGGTAATGGCTTGGCGGATCCACCACGTGGCATATGTGGAGAACTTGAATCCCTTTGTGTAGTCGAACTTCTCCATGGCACGGATCAGGCCGAGATTGCCTTCCTGGATGAGGTCCAGCAGCGGCATGCCGCGGCCGGTGTAGCGCTTTGCCAGCGACACCACCAGCCGCAGGTTGGCTTCCAGCAGATGCCGGCGCGCCGCCTCACCGTCGCGGACCACCATCGCCAGTTCCCGCTTGCGGTTCTCCCCGAGGCGCTTTCGGGTTTCCAGCAGATACTGGGCATAAAGCCCGGCCTCGATGCGCTTGGCGAGCTCGACCTCGTCGGCGGCGTTGAGCAGCGCCGTCTTGCCGATGCCGTTCAGATACACGCGCACCAGGTCCGCGGCTGGGCTCTGAGCGTCCAGATCGCTGTCAACCCGGCCTGTGGTGGCATTTGCCATAGCGCCCTCCCGATCGGCTTGAACTGTCATGTGGTCCAACGACCAAACCACCCCTTGAGTTCCCGCCGAGTGGCTATCTCACACCCGTTGACGTGCGCGAATGCGCCGACGACCTGAGAATGTCCTGAGAACTGCGGCCAATAACCGGTTATGCGGAACCGTCAACCGCCGACCGTGGCGAGTCCGGTTGCGGCGTCGGTGGTCTGCGTGGCTCGAGCGCGGGACGCTCGGCGGTCGGGAACAACGGCGTGCGGCGCTGGGTGCTGTCGAAGCGCCGGGGCTCGTCGGCGCGCCGCGGCGGGCGGTCGTTGGCGATCAGCACCGCCATCCACGGCAATGGCACCGAGACGGCCACGATCAGCAGTGAGATCAAGCCGTTGTGCCACATGCCGTAGGCGAGTGCCGCCAGAACGAGCGCCGGGACCCGAAACGCCATCAGGGTGAGGTACTTGCGCACCCGTTCGCGGTGCTGCACTTCGTATGACGGTGCGGCGGCGGTGATGAGGACTGGTCGACCATCGTCGTCGAAACCCGGCTCCGGGCCGTGCTTCATTTCTCCACTGTCCCATACTTGGGAGACGACGGCACAATCGGTTTTTGGCCTCCGGTTTCCGGCACAATATGAGCTATGCAGACCCAAACGATCGAACGCACTGTCACCGACGAACGCGTTGACGACGGGACCGGCAGCGACACTCCCAAGTACTTCCACTACGTCAAGAAGGACAAAATCGCTGAGAGCGCGGTGATGGGCACCCATGTCGTCGCCCTGTGCGGTGAGGTGTTTCCGGTGACCCGCTCGGCGAAGCCGGGCTCTCCGGTCTGCCCGGAGTGCAAGCGAATTTACGACAGGCTCAAAAAGGACTGACCCAGTCCGGGCCTTACCGCTCAAGCGGTGCGGCGCTCACTTCCAGTACCGCGGACAACTCGATCAGCTTCGCCTCGTGCTCGTTGGCGTGATGCTGGCAGAAGAGAAGCTCACCGCCGGACGGCAGCGTGGCACGCACACGGGCGGCCGCGCCGCACCGATCGCACCGATCAGCCCTGGTGAGTTCGGGACTGGTCAATGTGGCGTTCATCGCTTCTCCGTTCTCGACGTATATCCACTGTCTCAGACGTTTCGGCTCTTGGCCTTGTTCCCCACGGTGTACCCGGTGTGTCGTTTCTCACGCCCCCTCCAGTTGCGTTGCCAGGCAGTCTGGGGTGTGACGTTCGTCTCGCGGAACCTGGTTCATCTGTGCTCGGCGCGGGCGTGGTCGTGTGCCCAGGACTGCGGGGAGATTCGCCCTGACTCGCTGTCGAGCGCCGGGTTCGTCCATTTATCGACGCCGGCACAGGTTCACCTGCCGGCCAACCGGCTCTATCGCGGATGCGACGATCTGGTGTTGCTGCATATCGACCCCGCCCGGCTTGACTCACCGGTGCGGTGGGAACCGGGCGTGCCGACGGATCCAGAGTCCATGTTGTTCCCGCACTTGTACGGTCCGCTGCCGGTCACCGCGGTGACCAAGGTCACCGCCTACCGGCCCGGTCCGGACGGCGCCTTTCCACCGCTCGACGAACCGACATAGCGCTACCGTTCACGGAGTTCTATCTCCACCAGCAAGCCCGGCGCGATGAACGCCGCGACTTCGACCATGGTGGCCGCCGGCCGGATCTCGCCGAAAACCTCGGCGTGCACCGCGGCGACCTCCGCCAACGCGAAATGTCGGTCACGTAAATACGGGTGCGCACCACGTCGGCAAGCGTCGCGCCAGGCCTCCTGAAGCGCAGATTCGATGCGGTGCAAGGCATCTCGGGCTTGAGCGCCAATGTCACCGGCTGGTCCGGCGCCGGTGGTGCCGGCGACGGCGACGTAGTCGCCCACCCGCACCGCTCGGGAGTAGCCGACCGTCGCTTCGAAATCGGAGCCGGACGACACCAGAATGCGGCTGGCTGACATGCGGTCACGTTAGGTCGGCGGCGGCGTCAATGCATCCGAAATATCAGCCGGGCGGGGCCGGCACACCGTCAATCAGGTCCGTCGAGTGTGATCGCACGATTAGCTCCGGCACGCGTCTAACCGGGTTAGCCTGCTGATGCCAGGGCCGGGAGGGCGTCTGACACAGGAGGCTTGGCAATGATGTCGTTGGCCACACCGACACCCGAACCCAGTCGGCGGAGCGGCGATGGTTGAGTCCCTCGACACCGCCGGATTGCCCGTAGAGCTGAGCCCGCTCGACTATCTCATGTATCGGCGGGAAGCCAACCCACGCACCCGCGCAGCGGTCATGGGCGTCGTCCTTCTCGACACCGCCCCGGGGTGGGGCCGGTTCCGCGACTGCTTCGACAACGCCTCCCGACGGGTGCTGCGAATGCGCCAGAAGGTCGTGGTGCCCACCCTGCCGACGGCGGCACCGCGCTGGGTGGTGGATCCCGACTTCGACTTGGACTTTCATGTGCGGCGGGTGCGCGTCCCCGAACCCGGCACGCTGCGGGAGGTTTTCGAGCTGGCCGAGGTGATGCTGCAGTCACCGCTGGACATCGCGCGGCCGCTGTGGACGGCCACCCTGGTCGAGGGCCTTGCCGATGGCACAGCCGCGATTGTCTTCCACGTAAGCCATGCGATCGGCGACGGAGTCGGCAGCTTCGAGATTTTCGCCCAGATCTGCGACCTGCAGCGCGATCCACCGGCCGGGCCGCTGCCTCCGCCGCCGATTCCGCAGCATCTGTCACCCAACGGCTTAATGCTGGACGGCATCAAAAACCTGCCTGGCGTCGTTGTCAGGGCAGTCTGGCGAGCGTTGTGGGGCGCGATCTCGACAGTCGGCCGGGTGGTGCTCCACCCGCCGTCGGCCCTGGCGGGCGTTGTGGGGCATGCACGCTCAAGTGTTCGGGTAATGAGCCTGGTCGCCGAGCCGTCACCCGTGCTGCGCCAGCGCAGCTTGGCTTGCCGCAGCGAAGCGCTCGACATCCGGCTTTCTGACCTGCAAAAGGCTGCGATAGCCGGCGGCGGCTCAATCAACGACGCCTACCTGGCAGGTCTGTGCGGCGGGTTGGGCCGCTACCACAAGGCGCTCGGCTCACCGATTGACACGCTGCCGGTGATCGTCCCGGTGAGCGTACGCACCGATGCCGACGCGGCCGGCGGCAATCGGGTCACCATGATCAATCTGGCGGCGCCGGCGGGGACGGCCGATCCGACGGCTCGCATCCAGCAGATCCGCGAGCAGATAACGCAGCGGCGCGCGGAGCCCGCACGAAACATCGGCAGTGTCTTAACGCCCCTGCTGAACCTCGTGCCGGCGCGCGCGCTGGAGTCGTTGAATGGCGGTGGGCGTTTCGATGCGGCGGCCAGCAATGCGCGTACGTACGACGGCGACGTCTACGTTGCCGGCGGGAAGGTGCTACGGACGTATGCCCTAAATTCGTTGGCTGGTCTGGCGATGTCGGTCGTCCTGTTATCCATGGGAGCTTGGTGCACTATCACCGTGCGCTACGACAGGGCCGCCGTCCAGGATGAGCAGCTGTTTACCCGGTGCGTGCTCGAGGGTTTCGACGAGATCCTCGCACTGGCGGGTGACTCAGCGCCGCGCGCGCAGCCTGCGTCGTTCGTCTTCCAGCGAGACGTCGACGGAGTGCTCGAGAAGATAGCCCGCGACACGAGCTAGCCGGGCCGGCAATATAGCTGGCGTGAGTATGCGTCAGTCCAGGTAGTCGCGCAGCACCTGGGAACGGCTGGGGTGACGCAGCTTCGACATCGTCTTGGACTCGATCTGGCGGATGCGTTCCCGGGTGACGCCGTAGACCTGGCCGATCTCGTCAAGAGTGCGCGGTTGGCCGTCGGTGAGCCCGAAGCGCAGCCGCACCACGCCGGCTTCCCGCTCGGACAGCGTCTCCAATACCGACTGCAATTGATCCTGCAGCAGAGTAAACGACACCGCGTCGACCGCCACCACGGCTTCGCTGTCCTCGATGAAATCGCCCAACTGCGAATCGCCCTCGTCACCGATGGTCTGGTCGAGTGAGATCGGTTCGCGGGCGTATTGCTGAATCTCCAGAACCTTCTCCGGCGTGATGTCCATTTCTTTGGCCAGCTCCTCCGGAGTGGGCTCACGGCCCAGATCCTGCAGCAGCTCACGCTGGATGCGGCCCAGCTTGTTGATCACCTCGACCATGTGCACCGGTATGCGGATGGTGCGTGCCTGGTCGGCCATTGCCCGGGTGATGGCCTGGCGAATCCACCAGGTGGCGTACGTGGAGAATTTGTATCCCTTGGTGTAGTCGAACTTCTCGACCGCGCGGATCAGGCCGAGGTTGCCCTCCTGAATCAAGTCCAAAAACGCCATGCCGCGGCCGGTGTAACGTTTGGCCAGCGAGACCACTAGACGCAAATTCGCTTCCAGCAGATGGTTTTTCGCCCGGTCACCGTCGCGACAGATCCACAGCATGTCGCGGCGCAGCGCGGTCGGCAGCTTCTCGCCGCGCTCGGCCATCTCGGCCAACAGCTGGCTGGCGTAAAGGCCGGCCTCGATCCGCTTGGCCAGCTCGACCTCTTCCTCGGCGTTGAGCAGCGCCACCTTGCCGATCTGCTTCAGGTAGGCGCGAACCGAGTCCGCCGATGCGGTGAGTTCGGCGTCTTTGCGCGCCTGGCGCAACGCCTCCGACTCGTCTTCGTCCCAGACGAAATCGCCTGAAGCCTTGTCCTTTTCGGTCGGCTCAGCGATCTCTTCATCCTCGTCGACGGTGTCATCGACGGCAATGGTGGCCGCGGTCGCGTCGGCGTCGTCGGTGTCGGCCTGGTCGAGATCGACGTCCGCACCCTCCACCGCGACGTCCTCGAGGTCGTCGAGGTTCAAATCGGCGGCATCGATGTCGAGATCCTCGGGCTCGATGTCGGCGTCCGGTTCCCCGTCGAGATCCGGTTCCACATCGAGGTCTTCGACCGCGGAATCCAGCGCGTCGGCAACGACTTCGACATCCTTTGGGGCAGCAACCTTCTTTGCGCGGCTTCGCGTCGGCGCGGCGGTCGCGTTCTTGGCCGAGGTGTGGCCCTTCTTCGTGGTCTGGGCTTTCGTGGTCTCGGCACGTTTGGCGCCGCCGGTCTTCGCGGGGCGTTGAGTTGTCTTACTGGCGCGGGTGGTGCTCTTAGCGGTCCGCTTGGTGGCCGCGGAGCCGTGGCCGGACTTCGCTGCGGACCGTTTTGCCCCGGCCTTGGCGGGGGCCTTGGTGGCGGTGCGTTTCACCGGCTCATCGGTTGACGGGCTTGCCTTGGTCGCTGCCACGTACACCCCTTCGGTCGGACTCACTTCCGGTGCGCTTGGGCGTGCTTGACCGAAAGTATCGGTTATGTCGAATGTCGGCGTGGATACGCGCCGCTATCGGTTCAGGCGGCCGCCGCTGACCATTGTAACGACAGCCCACGGTCCGACCCGGTTGAGCGGGCAATTTCAATGCGTGACGTCTGTGGTGGCCGCCATCGCCGCGCCGACAATGCCGGCGGTGTTCTGCAAGGCGGCCGGCACCACCGGGGTCCGGTTGGTAAGCAACGGCACCCATTTGTCGGCCTTGCGGCTAATGCCGCCGCCGACGATGAACAGGTCGGGCCACATCGCATTCTCGATCGCCACTAGCACCTTGGTGACGTGCCCGGCCCATTTCTTGTAACTCCAGCCCCGCCGTTCCTTGACCGACGACGCCGCTCGGTGCTCGGCCTCCTTGCCGCCCACCTCGAGGTGTCCGAACTCGGTGTTGGGCAGTAACTTCCCGTTGTGGATGACCGCCGACCCGATCCCGGTTCCGAAGGTGAGCAACACCACCACACCGGATTTGTCTTTGCCGGCGCCGTACCGTTCCTCAGCCAGCCCTGCCGCGTCGGCGTCATTGAGCACGGTAACCTCTTGGCCGTCCAGCTCAGCGCTGATGACGTCGCGCGCGCTGATGCCGATCCACGACTTGTCCACGTTGGCCGCGGTCTGCACGACACCTTCGGTGACGACCCCGGGATAGGTCACGCCGAGCGGACCCGTCCAACCGAACTCGTTGACAATCGCCGCAATTGTCTTGGCCACCGCCGCCGGCGTGGCCGGTTGGGGCGTGGTCAGTTTGAACCGGTCGCCGATGAGCGCCCCGGTGGCCAGGTCGACAATGCCGCCCTTGATGCCGCTGCCGCCGACGTCGACGCCGAACCCCCGTTGCGGCTGTGTGCTGCTGGTCATCGGATCTCCTCGACGAGAGGTAGCTGCCCACACCTTAGCCCGACGGCGCCGCGGGCCCGGGTAGAACTGCTGGTCAGGCGGCGCATGACCACTCTTAGCCGGCCGCTGTGGTGCGATAGGCCGGTGACGACAGCTGACAACCAGCCGGCGCCCCTGCGTTCGCTGGCCGAAACGCTGGCCGCGGAGGCCGCTGCGTTCGTGCGGCGTCGCCGTGGCGAAGTGTTCGGCGCCGGCGCTCCCGGTGCCGAGGATGAGCCGGTGCGGACCAAAAGCACGCCGACCGACCCGGTGACCGTGGTCGACACCGAGGCCGAGCGGCTGCTCCGCGCCCGGCTGGCGCAACTGCGTTCCGCCGACCTGATTCTCGGTGAAGAGGGGGGCGGGCCCACCGATGCCGCCGCCAGCGCTGACGGCGCTGTGACGTGGGTGCTCGATCCCATCGACGGCACGGTGAATTTCGTCTACGGCATCCCCGCCTATGCCGTGTCGGTTGCTGCACAGGTAAACGGCGTCTCGGTGGCCGGTGCGGTCGCCGACGTCGCCGCCGGCACGGTGTATTCGGCAGGCGCCGGGCTCGGGGCACACGTTATCGACGAGCACGGGACGCGCCCGCTGCGGTGCACCGCGGTCGAGGACCTGTCGTTGGCGTTGCTCGGCACCGGATTCGGATACTCCAGGCGGCGCCGGGCCGAGCAGGCCGCGCTGCTGGCCCGGATGCTGCCGATCGTTCGTGATGTGCGTCGCATCGGTTCGGCCGCACTGGATTTGTGCATGGTCGCGGCGGGGCGGCTGGACGCGTATTACGAACACGGGCTGCACCTGTGGGATTGCGCGGCCGGGGCGTTGATCGCCGCCGAGGCCGGCGCGCGGGTCGTGATGCGGGGACCGGGTGGACCGGAAGGCAGCGGGAACCTGGTGGTCGCCGCCGCACCGGGAATCGCCGACCAACTGCTGACCGCGCTCGAGCAGTTCGACGGCCTCAAGCCCATCCGCGACTAGCGCCCGTCAGCAGCTGTTGGCGTGGATCTTCGAGATCAGCGCGGGATCGGACTCTTCGGTTGCGCCCGGGCGCAGGCTGGCCAGCACGGTCTCGATGTCATCGCTATGCGCCAGCGTGGTGAAATCGGTGCCAAGCGCCAGGTCCACGGAATCGTCGGCGCGGTCATCGCGGAACAATTCGGCACACGGCGCAACCAGCCACACCGCGGCTGCCGCCGCTTGACCCGCTTCACCGAACCGGATCTGAGCCTGGCAGTTCAGCCGGCCGTTCGCGTAAATCGGGTCATTGGCGGCGCTCGGCTGGGCGAAACCGAGATCGCGCAAGGCATCCGCGACGTCGGCGGCCTGACCGCCCCGCCCGCTGGCGTTGAGCACGTGGATCTTGGTTTCGGCGAGTTTGGCCGGCGTGACGTTCGTCATTGCGCTTCGAGGCACCTGCTCGCCTAGCCGCGGCTGCTCGCCGGTGGTCAGCCGCGGGGGTGGGTTGCACGTCGCGATCTCGTGGACGTCGGACGAGCGGGTCAGCGCCATCGTCCACACCACGGCCGTGGCGACGAGCAGAACCAGCAGCAGGGCGATGGCCGGGCGTGGATTGCGTCGTCGAAAGGGCCGGCCGTGCTTGTCGAAAGCCGTGCCTTCGGTGATTTGCGCGACCACATTCGCACTCTAAACGCGATGTGTAAAACCGCCCACCGAGGGCAGAGCTGGTGTGTGATGTAAATCACACTTGAACACGTGGCGATACGGGCACGAATCGTTTGGTGGATGCGTTCGACGCTGGTACAAAGCGTTGCTTGGCAAGGTAACGAGGGGATGCGAAATGCCTACCGATTATGACGCCCCACGGCGCACCGAGACCGATGACGTTTCCGAGGACTCGCTGGAGGAGCTCAAGGCACGGCGGAACGAAGCGGCGTCGGCCGTGGTCGACGTCGACGAGTCGGAATCCGCTGAATCCTTCGAACTGCCCGGCGCCGACTTGTCCGGCGAAGAGCTGTCCGTGCGGGTGATTCCCAAGCAGGCCGACGAGTTCACCTGCTCGAGTTGTTTCTTGGTGCAGCACCGCAGCCGGCTGGCCAGTGAGAAGAACGGCGTGATGATCTGTACCGACTGCGCGGCCTGACCGGTCGGGCAAATCAACCACGCAATGCCGACAGCACCCGATCCGGGTGGCGGCAACTCACCAGCCAGTATGGTGTCGGATCTTCGGGGTCGTCGAGCACCACGAGCACCATCGGGCCGACCCAGCCCCGGTGCAGGACGTATGCCGCGGGATCCAGCTGGCGTCCAAGCGCCGCGGACTTGGCTGACCGCGGGATCTCCGCGCAACGTGCGATCACCGTGACCGGCAAGTGTGCTTGACCGGCCCACAACTCGATGCCGTTATCGCCGACAGTCACCCGGATTTCGAAGCGTCCCAACCACAGTAGTGCCCCGGCGGCCAGCGCGGACAGCGCGACGAACGGTAGCCAGTCGGGCAGGCCGGGCAGGCCGAGATTGACCTCGAACGCGATGAGCGCGGCCAGGGCAAAACCCAGCGGCCACCACCACCACGGCACCCATAATCGCTCGCGGTACCGCACGCTTCGCGGCGCGACGCGCACCCCGGACACCCGGTCAAGAGTAGTCTGTGGCCCCGTGTCGACCAGTCTGGCGGTTGTCCGCTTGGACCGCGAACTCCCCATACCCAGCCGTGCCCACGACGGTGACGCCGGCGTGGATCTTTACAGTGCCGAAGATGTCGAGCTGGCGCCGGGTCAGCGTGCGCTGGTGCGTACCGGCATCGCGGTTGCCATCCCGCACGGCATGGTCGGCTTGGTGCATCCGCGTTCGGGTTTAGCTGCGCGCGTAGGGCTTTCGATCGTTAACAGTCCGGGCACCATCGACGCCGGCTACCGCGGTGAGATCAAGGTGGCTCTGATCAACCTCGATCCGGTCACGCCGATCGTCGTGCATCGCGGTGACCGCATCGCCCAATTGCTGGTGCAGCGGGTGGAACTGGTCGAGCTGGTCGAGGTTTCGTCGTTCAACGAGGCCGGGCTGGCCGAGACGTCCCGCGGCGACGGTGGCCACGGTTCCTCCGGCGGACATGCGAGTTTGTGATCGCCTGCGACGATGCAGAGTGAAGCGATGAGGACGAGGAGCGGCGCTGGCTATGGCATTCGGTAGACGCAAACCCAAAACCGCCAGAGCCGACGGCGCCGTCGAACCCGAGCCGACGACCACGCCGCCGGAAAGTGAAGCTGCCATCGAGCCCGAGACATCCGAAGAGCTGACCGGTCCCTTCGACATCGAGGATTTCGACGATCCAGCGGACGCCGAGCTGGCCCGCCTCGATCTCGGGTCGGTCTTGATACCGATGCCGGCGGCGGGTCAGGTGCAGGTCGAGCTCACCGAGGCCGGTGTTCCGAACGCGGTATGGGTTGTCACGCCCAACGGGCGTTTTACCATTGCGGCGTATGCGGCGCCGAAGACCGGCGGCCTGTGGCGTGAGGTGGCCGCTGAGCTCGCCGACTCGCTGCGCAAAGACTCGGTCAAAGTCTCGATCCAAGACGGTCCGTGGGGCCGTGAAGTGGTCGGCGTCGCTGCCGGTGCGGTCCGGTTCATCGGGGTCGACGGCTACCGCTGGATGATCCGTTGCGTGGTCAACGGTTCGCACGAAACCGTCGACGCATTGGCCGAGGAGGCGCGTGTTGCGTTGGCGGACACGGTGGTTCGCCGTGGCAACACCCCGCTGCCGGTACGCACGCCGTTGCCGATTCAGCTGCCCGAGCCGATGGCAGCGCAGCTACGTGAGGCTGCGGCCTCCCAGCAAGCCGCGGCGCAGCAGCCCACTGGCCCTCAGCAGGCGCCGCGGCGCAGCGCCGGCGGATCGGCGATGCAACAGCTGCGCAGCAGCTCAAGCGGCTGACCCCGACCGCGTCTAGAGATCGCCGAGCGCGGCCAGGCAGGCCGCGCCCAAAGTGGCGGGCTCGGCGCCGATTTGATCCAGTGTCACTGTTCGCAACGCCGCGCGCGGAGCGGCACGAACCCATTCGACACCGACGTCGAGCGGGTGGATCGGGTCGTCGGTCGCGGCGGCCACCGCCAGCGGTACAACCAGCCGGGCAAGTTCGGTACAGGTCGGTGCGACATAGCTGGCGGCTTGCTCCATCGCATCGGGCAACTGCGGCCACTGGCTGCGCCACGACCGGGCCAATTCGTCACCGAGCCAGCGCGGCGTGGATGCGCGCATCTGCGCCGTCGCCGCCGCCAACCCGTCGCGGCGCAGCTGCTGCGCCGACTGGAGTGCCGCGTGGGCGGCGGGAGCCTTCGCCGGCGGCCCGGTCCATGCGGGCAGCGCCGCCAGCACGGCGAGCGCACGATCGGGATGGGCCAGCGCCCACGCGGTGGCCACCGCCGCACCGATCGACACTCCGCCGACCACGATCGGGCCGCCCCGAGCGGCGGCGTCCATGGCAGCCAGATACCCGTCGATCAGGCGGCTGGGCCGCGGCCGGTGGGCTTGCACCGCCGCACCGGCCCTGTGCAGTGGACCGCGGAACGCCCGCGCGACATAGTCGTCGTCGGAGCCGGTCCCGGGCAACAAGACGGCGCTGACGCCGCGCAAATTCACCGCCACTCCCCGATACTGCCTGGCGTTTATGGGTACTCCAACCAAACACTCCCGGGGGTGCGTGGCATTGGGGAACCAAGGGGTCTACGGTGTCCGTTGGCATTACTGGATGGCGTCCACGACGGACTGGCTGAAGTGTCAGGAGAGGCCATGACGGCCGAAAGTTATCTGCGCCGGCTCACCCGGCGGTTGACGGAGGATCCCGAGCAACTCGACGTCGAGGAGCTGTCCGACGAAGCCGCTACCACCGGGGCGCAGCGGGCCATCGACTGCCAGCGCGGCCAGGAGGTCACGATGGTGGGCACGTTGCGCAGCGTGGAAGCCAACGCCAAGGGGTGCGCGGGTGGTGTTCGCGCCGAATTGTTCGACGGCACCGACACGGTGACACTCGTGTGGTTGGGCCAGCGCCGGATACCCGGCATCGAGTCGGGGCGCACGCTGCGGGTGCACGGCCGACTGGGCACGCTGGAAAGCGGCGCCAAGGCGATGTACAACCCGCACTACGAAATTCAGCGGTGACCGGACCGGGCATGACGGCGCCTCACCCGAGGGTGTGAGCGATGGCTGTCGAGCGCAGCAGCGACCCGCGCCCGCTGGCCCAGCTGGGCGGGGCTGGTGGGCTGGTCTACTCGTCGCTGCCGGTGGTGATGTTTGTGGCCATCTCCAGCGGGTTCGGGTTGCTGCCCGCTATCGGCGCTGCGCTCGGCACGGCCGCGCTGGTCTTGCTGTGGCGCCTGATCCGGCGGGAGTCGATGCAGCCCGCGGTGGCCGGCTTCTTCGGGGTCGCTTGCTGCGCGGTGATTGCCTACGCGGTGGGGGAGTCGAAGGGGTACTTCCTGCTGGGCATCTGGGCCTCGCTGGTGTGGGCTGTGATCTTCGCGCTGTCGGTGCTGATCCGGCGGCCGCTGGTGGGCTACCTGTGGAGCTGGGCGAGCGGGCATGACCGCGACTGGCGCCGGGTCCGCCGTGCAGTGTTGGCGTTCGACGCCGCGACCCTGGCCTGGGTGCTGGTGTTCGGCGCACGGTTCGTGGTGCAACGGCTGCTGTACGACGCCGACCAGACCGGCTGGCTGGGTGTGGCTCGCATCGGCATGGGCTGGCCGTTGACAGTCGCGGCGGCGATGGCGACGTACGTGGCGATCAAGGCTGCCCGACGTGCGATGCATCCGCCGCAGGCTGGTGCTCCGGCAGCAGCAGCCGGCGCAACTCCTCCTCCACCTCGCTGACCGCGACGAAGAGCAGCTCGTCGCCGCCTTCCAGCGGCTCGTCGGCGGCCGGCACGATCACCCGCGGCCCCCGCAATATCGTCACCAACGCGGCGTCCCGCGGCAGCTGCAGCCTGCGCACCGGCTTGCCACCCCAGGGGGTGTCGTCGGGCAGCGTGATCTCGACCAGGTTCGCCTGGCCCTTGCGGAACTCCATCAGCCGCACCAGGTCCCCGACCGCGACGGCTTCTTCGACGAGCGACGCCAGGATCCGTGGGGTCGACACCGCGACGTCGACCCCCCAGGCGTCGGTGAACAGCCACTCGTTGCGCGGATCGTTGACCCGGGCCACCACGCGGGGCACCGCGAATTCCGTTTTGGCCAGCAGGCTCAGCACGACGTTGGCTTTGTCGTCGCCGGTGGCGGCGACCACGACGTCGAAGTCCTCGAGGTGCACCGACTCCAGCAGGCTGAGCTCGCAGGCGTCGCCCAACCGCCAGTGCGCGGCCGGGACGGCGTCGACGTCGACGTGGTCGATGTTGCGTTCGATCAACGTCACATCGTGACCGCTTTCGATGAGTTCCCGGGCGATCGAACGGCCGACCGCGCCGGCTCCGGAGATCGCGACTTTCATTCGAAGTCCTCACTTGGTGGCTGAGCGGCGATCGCTTGGGCCTCGGCGGCGCGTCCGGCTATCGCGGCGACATAGACCTGATCGCCGGCCTGGATAACGGTCTTGGGTTCGGGCAGCAGCCCGCTGCCGAACCGGATCATGAACGCGACCCGGGCACCTGTGGCGTCCTCCAGATCGGTGATGCGGTGGCCCACCCAGTCTTCGTGGACGACAAGTTCAACGACGGCGACGGTGCCGGTGGGGTCACGCCATTTGGTGGTTTCGCTTTCCCGCAGCAGGGCGTTGAGCAGCCGATCAGTGGTCCACGGCACGGTGGCGATGGTCGGGATGCCGAGCCGCTCGTAGACGGCAGCCCGCTTGGCGTCGTAGATCCGCGCGACCACCCGCGGCACACCGAATGTTTCGCGAGCCAGCCGGGCGGAGATGATGTTGGAGTTGTCCCCGGATGACACCGCGGCGAACGCGCCCGCTTCCTCGATGCCCGCGCGCAGCAACACGTCGCGGTCGAACCCCACGCCCAGCACCCGTTCGCCCGCGAAGTCCGGGCTGAGCCGGTTAAAAGCGGTGCTGTCACGGTCGATGATCGCGACATCATGGCCGATGCGGGATAGCCCGTCGGCCACGGCGGCCCCCACCCGGCCGCACCCCATCACTACTACCCGCACCTTTAGGTCCTTTCGGCGGCAGCCTTTCCTCGGGGCCCGGCCTGCAGCCGTTAGCCCGCCGATGTGAGCCGGAACATGTCCCTCCTAGGGAACGCTACCGCCAACGCCGCATGCGCATACCCTTGGCTCTCGTGTCCAAACTCTCGACCGCGGCGCGCCGGTTGGTTTTGGGTCGACCGTTCCGCAGCGATCGGCTAAGCCACACCCTGCTGCCTAAACGGATCGCGCTGCCGGTGTTCGCCTCGGATGCGCTGTCCTCGGTGGCGTATGCCCCCGAGGAGATCTTCCTGATGCTGTCGGTGGCCGGGTTGGCCGCGTACTCGATGACGCCGTGGATCGGCCTGGCGGTGGCGGTCGTCTTGCTGGTGGTGGTGGCCAGCTACCGGCAGAACGTGCATGCCTACCCGTCCGGCGGTGGCGACTACGAAGTGGTGACCACCAACCTGGGTGACAACGCGGGTCTGCTGGTGGCCAGTGCTTTGATGGTGGATTATGTTCTAACCGTTGCGGTTTCGACGGCATCGGCGATGTCGAACATCGGCTCGGCCATCTCGTTCGTGGCCGACCACACTGTGCTGTTCTCGGTGAGCGCGATCCTTTTGGTGATGGCGATGAACCTGCGGGGCGTGCGGGAGTCCGGGGTGGCGTTCGCGATCCCCACCTACGCGTTTATCGCCGGGGTGCTTATCATGCTCGGCTGGGGGCTGTTCCGTATCTACGCGCTGGGTGATCCGCTGCGGGCCGAGTCCGCCGGTTTCGTGATGCATGCCGAACACGGCAAGATTGCCGGTTTCGCGCTGATGTTTCTGGTGGCGCGGTCGTTCTCGTCCGGATGCGCGGCGCTGACCGGGGTGGAGGCGATCAGCAACGGGGTACCGGCGTTTCGGAAACCCAAGTCCCGCAATGCCGCAACGACACTGCTGATGTTGGGCACCATCGCGGTGACCTTGTTCATGGGCATCATCGTGCTGGCCGAGAAGACCGGCGTGCAGGTTGTCGACGACCCCGCCAAACAGCTGACGGGCACCCCGCCCGGCTATCACCAAAAGACGTTGGTCGCCCAGCTGGCGCAGGCGGTGTTCGGCAGCTTCCACCTGGGGTTGCTGTTGATCGCCACGGTGACCGCATTGATCCTGGTGCTGGCGGCCAACACCGCGTTCAACGGCTTCCCCGTGCTGGGTTCCGTGCTGGCGCAGCACAGTTACCTGCCGCGCCAATTGCATACCCGCGGGGATCGGTTGGCTTTTTCCAACGGCATCGTGTTCTTGTCGGTGGCCGCCCTGGCGGCGATCATCGCGTTCCGTGCGCAGGTGACTGCGCTGATTCAGCTGTACATCGTCGGCGTGTTCATTTCGTTCACGTTGAGCCAGATCGGCATGGTGCGGCACTGGACTCGGCTGCTGCGTACCGAAACCGACCCTGCGCTGCGGCGCAAGATGATGCGCTCCCGTGTAGTCAACACGATCGGCTTCCTGTCCACCGGCACTGTGCTCTTCGTCGTTTTGATCACCAAATTCCTTGCCGGGGCATGGATTGCAGTTTTCGCCATGGGCTCGCTGTTCGTGATCATGAAGCTGATCCGCCGGCACTACAACACGGTCAGCCGGGAACTGCAAGAGCAGGCTGCCGCCGACAACGACGTAGTGTTGCCCAGCCGCAACCACGCTGTGGTATTGGTGTCGAAGTTGCACCTGCCGACACTGCGAGCGCTGGCCTATGCCAGGGCGACCCGACCGGATGTCCTGGAGGCCGTCACCGTCAGCGTCGACGACGCCGAAACCCGCGAGCTGGTGCGCAAGTGGGAGGACAGCGATATCAGCGTGCCGCTCAAAGTGATCGCGTCGCCCTATCGTGAAATCACCCGCCCGGTTCTGGACTACGTGAAGCGGGTGAGCAAGGAGTCGCCGCGGACCGTGGTGACAGTTTTCATTCCGGAATATGTGGTGGGGCACTGGTGGGAGCAGTTGCTGCACAACCAGAGTGCCCTTCGGCTCAAGGGCCGACTACTGTTTATGCCGAATGTGATGGTGACTTCGGTTCCCTGGCAACTCAGTTCGTCGGAGCGGGTCAAGACACTGCAGCCGCACGCTGCTCCGGGCGACGCCCGACGGGGTATTTTCGATTGATCGGCGAGTTGACCGAAACCACACCTTGCGAGCTGACGTTGACCACCGGCGCTGCGGCCAACGGCGGCAGTTGTGTCGCACGCCACGAAGGCCGGGTGGTGTTCGTGCGTTACGCGCTGCCCGGCGAGCGGGTGCGGGCACGGATCACCGCCGACCGTGGCTCCTATTGGCACGCCGAGGCCGTCGAGGTGATCGAACCGTCGGCCGATCGGATCCCATCACTGTGCCCGATCGCCGGGGTCGACGGCGCCGGGTGCTGCGACCTGGCGTTTGCCAGTCCGGAGGCGGCGCGCGGCCTTAAGGGGCAGGTGGTCAGCAACCAGCTGGCCCGCCTGGGTGGCTACCGCTGGCACGGCGAAGCCGAACCCCTTGGCACGGCAGGGCCGTGCGGCTGGCGAACCCGCGTGCGGCTCGACGTGGGCGACGACGGGCGGGCCGGTTTTCATCGTTACCACAGCGACGAACTGGTCACCGACCTGCGCTGCGGGCAGCTACCGGCGGGGATGATCGACGGTCTGGCGGGTACCGATTGGCCGCCGGGCGCGCACCTGCACATCGCCGTCGATGACGACGGGCGGCGACATGTGGTGTGCACCGCCAAGCGGGGCCGCAGAACCGTTGCCGAGGTGGTCGAGGGCGGATATCAGGCGGTCCAGCGGGCGGCCGGGCGCACGTGGCGGGTGCCGGTGACCGCGTTCTGGCAGGCCCACCGCGACGCGGCGCGGATCTACAGCGCCATGGTGCGCGATTGGGCGCAGCCCGCCGCCGGGACGACGGCCTGGGATCTCTACGGCGGCACCGGCCTGTTCGCAGCGGTACTGGCCGCGGCGGTGGGGGAGTCGGGGCGAGTGCTAAGCGTCGACACCGCTCGGGCGGCGTCGCAGGCCGCGCGGGCCGCGCTGGCCGATCTGCCGCAAGTGCATACGGTCACCGATTCGGTGCGCCGCGTGCTGGCGACGCAATCCGTGGCCGCCGATGTCGCAGTACTTGACCCACCGCGCTCAGGCGCCGGCCGTGCGGTCATCGAGCTGCTGGCTGCAGCGGGAGTGCGACGGCTGGTGCACATCGGTTGCGAGGCAGCATCTTTCGCCCGTGATATCGGTCTTTACCGCGGTCATGGCTACACCGTCGAGAAGCTCCGGGTTTTCGACGCGTTCCCGTTGACTCATCACGTGGAGTGTGTGGCGCTGCTGACCCGCTAAGGTTGCGACGGCCGCGGTCCCTCGATGTGCTCGCCAGCCCGGCAGACGACAGCGGCCGTCAGGGCTCGATCCGGCAAATTCTGATTGCGTAACGGGTCAGCGCCAGGCGGTCGCGCAGGCCAAGCTTCTGCAGCGTGTTTGTCCGATGCTGGTCCACTGTCTTAGCGCTAATACCAAGGGTTTTCGCGATTTCACGGGCTGAGTAACCCTCGGCGATCAGTTTCAGCACTTCTTCTTCGCGTGGTGTGAGAATGGTGTCGGGCAAGCCGTCTCCGCGCTGTGTCCGGTGCAGGAATTCCCGGATCAGCGCGCTCACCGCCCCGGCGTAGAAAGGGCTCACCGCGCATCGTCGCCCGACACCGCGTATTTCATGGCCACCCGAGAGTGCTCAGCTCCAGACGAAATAGCGCACCCACAGATAGACCGCGGCGAGCACAAGCGAGACCGCCGTGACCACTGCGCCTTTGCGGGTGAACTCCCAAAACGAAATGGAATTGTCTGCGTGACGGGCGATTCCGAGCATGACGACGTTTGCGCTGGCCCCGACGGCGGTGAGGTTGCCGCCGAAGTCGGCGCCCAGCGCCAGGGCCCACCACAACACGTCCGGGTGAAGATGCGCCGGCACCGCAGCGGACAGTTCGCCGACGATCGGTGTCATGGTGGCGACATAGGGAATGTTGTCGACAATGCCGGACACGGGTGCGGATACCCCGAGGATGAGCATCACGGTGAACAGCGCGTTGCCGCCGGTCACTTCGGTGGCTGCGCGTGCCAGCTTGTCGATGACACCGGTTTTCACCAGGGCACCGACCATGATGAACAAGCCGCCGAAAAACAACAGCGTGTCCCATTCGACGCTGGCCAGGTAGTCGGAGCGCTCGAGCCCCGATATCGCGACCAGAAGACCGGCGCCCAGCAGGGCCACGACGGCCGGCTCCAGGTGCAGCACCGGGTGAGCGACGAATGCGGCGAACACCAGTGCCAGCACCACGCCGCACTTCAGCAGTAATCCGCGATCGCGGATGGCTTGGGCCTCATCCAACGACATCACGTCGGCGACTCGTTGCGCATCGACGTCGAAAGAGCCAGCGAACAGCCGTGGTAACAGCGCGGCGAACACCGCAATGACGATGACCACGATTGGCGCCACGTGCACCAGAAAGTCGTTGAACGTCAGCCCGGCGCGGCTGGCGATGATGATGTTCGGCGGGTCGCCGACCAGCGTCGCAGCCCCACCGATGTTGGACGCGAACACTTCGGCGATCAGAAACGGCACCGCGTTGATAGCCAGCCGGTCACATACCAGCAGCGTGACCGGTGCGATCAGCAAAACCGTGGTGACGTTATCCAGCAGCGCCGATCCCACCGCCATGACCAGCGCTAGCAGGACCATGATGCGCAGCGGCGAGCCCTTCGCGCGTTTAGCCGACCAGATCGCGACGTATTCGAAGACGCCGGTCTGGCGCAGCACGCTGACGATGACCATCATGCCGAGCAGCAAAAAGATGACGTCCCAGTCGATTCCGGTCCGATGGGAATAGAAGATGTCGGTAGAGTTGATCACCGGCAGGCTGACCACGACGGCGGCGCCGGCCAACGCAACCAGCGTCTTGTTGATGCGATCGCTGGCGATCAGTGCATAGGCGGCCACGAACACCGCGACCGCGACGGCGCTCATCGGCGGCTGCCCCGATCGACGATCGCGCCTGTGCCGGCGCAAAAATTTGCGCGCGCCGCGCTTTTCGGCGTGCCGAAGGTCAGGGTTTCAGCGCCGCGGCCAGCAGACGCGATGCTGTGATCACGCCATGCAGCGCGCCGTCTTTGACCACCGCGACCAGCGGGCTTCTCGACCGCGCCATCATCGCCGCCACCTCGATGATGGTGTCGTCGGCGTCGGCGTAGGGGATGTTCAGCAGGTGGTCGGGCAGCACTTCGCGCACTGTCTTGCCGCCCAGCTTTTCCGCCACGCGGTCCGCCATCGACTCGTTGAGCACACCGGCCAGCGATGGGTCGTCCTGCACGTAGCGCGGCACGATGAATCGGACCACCTGAGAGGCCGGCAGCACCGCGTACGGCTCGCCTGACGGGTCGGTGACCACGATCCCCGGCAGGCGATGCTGGGCGAGCATGCGCGCGGCGTCTAGCGCGTCGGACTCGATGCTTACGACCGGGAAATTCTCGGCGATCTCCGCTGCCCGCATACCCCGACGATACGTCCGCCGCGCCGCCGATCACACGCGCAGGTCCGGGGCGTCGCGAAGTGGTCACGCCTTCGTGGTCTGCCATCAGCTCAGCGCGAAATAGCGCAGCCACAGATAAATCGCCACCAGGGCAAGCGACACGACCGTGATCACCGCGCCTTTGCGGGTGAATTCCCAAAACGAGATGGGATTGTCTGCGCGCCGGGCGATTCCCAGGATGACGACGTTGGCGCTGGCGCCCACGGCGGTGAGGTTGCCGCCGACCCCGGTTCCGAGGGCAAGCGCCCACCACAGCACGTCGGGGTTGGCGGTACCCACCATCGACGGGATCAGCTCGGCGATGATCGGAGTCATGGTCGCGGCGTACGGAACGTTGTTGACGATCCCGCTGAAGATCAACGACACCGCGAGGATCAGCATCGTCGTCAACAGGGCGTTGCCGCCCGTCGCGCTGGTGGCCGAGCGTGCGAGCTGGTTGACGACACCGGTTTTCACCAGGGCACCGACCATGATGAACAAGCCGCCGAAGAACAGCAGCGTGTCCCATTCGACGCTGGCCAGGTACTCGGAGCGCTCCAGCCCGGAGATCACGATCAGGATCCCGGCGCCCAGCAGCGCCACCACGGAGGGCTCCATATGCAGCGCCGAGTGCGCGATGAAACCGGTCAATACCAGCGCCAGGACAACGCCGCACTTGACGAGCAGCCCGCGGTCGCGAATCGCCTCGCCCTCTTCCAGCGACATGACGTCGGCGACCCGCCCGGCGTCGACAGCGAACGCGCCGGGGAACAGCGCCGGCAACATCGCGACCGCGACGAGCATCACCACAACCACCGCCGGCGCCAGGTGGATCAAAAAGTCGTTGAACGACAGGCCGGCCCGGCTGGCGATGATGATGTTGGGCGGATCGCCGACCAGCGTCGCTGTGCCACCGATGTTGGATGCGAACGCCTCAGCCATGAGAAACGGTGCCGCGTTGATCGCCAGGCGGTCACACACCAGCAGGGTGACCGGCGCGATCAGCAGCACCGTGGTGACGTTGTCCAGCAACGCTGAGCCGAACGCGGTCACGACCACCAGCAGGATCATGATGCGCAGCGGCGAGCCCTTCGCGCGTTTGGCCGACCAGATCGCGACGTATTCGAAGACGCCGGTCTGGCGCAGCACGCCGACGATGATCATCATCCCCAGCAGCAAAAAGATGACGTCCCAGTCGATTCCGGTGTCATGGGAGTAGAAGACGTCTTCGGATCTGATCACCGGCAAGGTAACCACGACCGCCGCGCCGGCGAGCGCCACCAAGGTTTTGTCGAAGCGCTCGTAGGCGATCAGCGCATAGGCGACCACGAACACCGCCACCGCGACGACGCTCATCGCCGGCGCTCCGCCGGGCCGCCGCAGGCTTTGCGGACATGTGGGTGACCGCGGTCCCCGGGCGGGTGGTGCTCGGGGACGATCATCAGCGAACCGATGCCGTCCGGCCGGCGGGGAAGTCCACGGTTTACTCCCAGGTCGCGAGATAACGACGCCGACCAGGCTTCCCGGCTCACCGCAGAGCAACGCTATCAAAGACGCGGGTGGCCGCCGCCGGGACTCGTCGGCACCCGCTGAGCGTGGGCACCCGGCCAGCCGCGAAAGTTCGCGGCCCGCCAAGCCGGGGGCGTCCTTGCGTACACTGGCGAGATGCTCGAAAGGATCCGCGGACCCGCCGATCTGCAGCCCCTTTCGCACGCACAGCTGAGAGATCTGGCACATGAGATCCGGCAGTTCCTGATCCACAAGGTGGCCGCCACCGGGGGACACCTGGGACCCAACCTCGGCGTCGTTGAGCTGACGCTGGCGCTGCACCGCGTGTTCGACTCACCGCACGATCCGATCATCTTCGACACCGGCCACCAGGCCTACGTGCACAAGATGCTGACCGGGCGCTGCGCCGACTTCGAGACTTTGCGCAAAAAAGGCGGCCTGTCGGGGTATCCGAGCCGGGCCGAAAGTGAGCACGACTGGGTGGAGTCCAGCCACGCCAGCGCAGCGCTGTCCTATGCCGACGGGCTGGCCAAGGCATTCGAGCTGACCGGGCACCGCAACCGGCACGTGGTGGCCGTCGTCGGCGACGGCGCACTGACCGGCGGCATGTGCTGGGAGGCGCTCAACAACATCGCCGCGGCCCGCCGGCCGGTGGTGATCGTCGTCAACGACAACGGCCGCAGTTACGCCCCGACCATCGGAGGGTTCGCTGACCACTTGGCGATGCTGCGGCTGCAGCCCGGCTACGAGCAGTTGCTGGAGAAGGGCCGCGGCGCGGTACGCGGTATGCCGGTGGTCGGCGAGCTGGTCTACCACCTCATGCACAGCGTCAAAGCCGGCATCAAGGACGCGCTGAGCCCACAGCTGCTGTTCACCGATCTCGGGTTGAAGTACGTCGGACCGGTCGACGGCCACGACGAACGCGCCGTGGAGTCCGCGCTGCGCCATGCCCGGGGTTTCGGCGGACCGGTGATCGTGCACGTGGCCACCCGCAAAGGGATGGGGTATCCACCGGCCGAGGCCGACGAGGCCGAGCTGATGCATTCCTGCGGCGTCATCGACCCGGCCACCGGCGCGGCCACCAAGGTGCCGGGGCCGGGCTGGACCGCGACGTTCGCCGAGGCACTGGTCGCCTACGGCGCCCAGCGCCGCGACATTGTCGCGATTACCGCGGCCATGCCCGGGCCGACCGGGCTGACGGCGTTCGGCAAGCGGTTCCCCGACCGGTTGTTCGACGTCGGTATTGCCGAGCAGCACGCCCTGACCTCGGCCGCCGGCTTGGCGATGGGCGGGCTGCATCCGGTGGTGGCGATCTATTCGACGTTTCTCAACCGGGCGTTCGACCAGATCATGATGGACGTGGCGCTGCACAAACTGCCGGTCACCCTGGTGCTTGACCGGGCCGGCATCACCGGTCCGGACGGCGCCAGCCACAACGGCATGTGGGACCTGTCGATGCTGGGCATCGTGCC
This sequence comes from Mycobacterium heckeshornense, assembly GCF_016592155.1. Taxonomy (NCBI): domain Bacteria; kingdom Bacillati; phylum Actinomycetota; class Actinomycetes; order Mycobacteriales; family Mycobacteriaceae; genus Mycobacterium; species Mycobacterium heckeshornense. The sequence continues at coordinate 3,268,134 of NZ_AP024237.1, read as the reverse complement.
CGGCATGCGAGTGGCCGCGCCCCGAGACGGCGCTCGTCTGCGTGAGGAACTCGGTGAGGCACTCGACGTAAACGACGGCCCGACAGCCATTCGGTTCCCGAAAGGTGATGTGGGCGAAGACATCCCGGCGCTTGAGCGGCGCGCCGGCGTTGACGTGCTCGCGGTGCCCGCCGACGGGCTGAACCACCACGTGTTGCTGGTCGCGGTGGGAGCGTTCGCCGCGATGGCGCTGGCGGCCGCCAAGCGGTTGCGCAACCAGGGCATCGGCGTGACGGTGGTCGATCCGCGCTGGGTATTGCCGGTGCCGGATGCGATCCGCGACCTGGCGGCGGCGCACAAGCTGGTCGTGACGTTGGAGGACAACGGCGTCAACGGCGGTGTGGGCAGCGCGGTGTCGGCGGCACTGCGGCGCGCGGAGATTGACGTCCCGTGCCGCGATGTGGGGTTACCGCAACGGTTTTACGAGCATGCGTCCCGCGGTGAGATACTCGCCGAAGTTGGGCTGACCGAGCAGGGCGTGGCCCGCCAGATCACCGGCTGGGTCGCAGCTTTGGGCAACGACGTGCCGGAGTCCGCGGTCAGCGAGCCGCTGGACTAGCCGGCGGCCTGCTGCAGCGCGGCGGCTAACACCGGGACCACGAGCTCGCGCTGCCAGGCGCGAGCCTGCCCGGCGGCGAGAAACTCGTCGATCACCCGCTCGCTGTCGGCCTGTGATCCGCCGTCCCAGTCCCAGCACAGCCGTCGCACCAGGTCGGGGGGAGATCAGGTTCTCCGCGGGCACCGACACCCGCTGCGACAACTCCGCCAGCGCTGCCCGGGCCGCATCCAGCCGCGCGGCGGCCTGCGGTCTGCGCTTGACCCACCGCGCCGGGGCCGGCGGCCCGTTGGGCGGCTCGACCTCGTCCACGGGCTCGGGGTTGTGCCTGGCCGCCTCCAGCGCCGCCAGCCAGGTCGCGGCGCTGCGGCGCTGCTTGGGCCCGCCGAACACCGGCAAAGCGGTCAGGTCCTCGACCGTCTTCGGGTCGGCGATCGCCGCGTCGATGATGGCCGAATCGGGCAGGACGCGGCCGGGGGCGATGTCGCGGCGCTGGGCGATCCGGTCGCGTACGGTCCACAACTCGCGAACCGCGGCCAGTCCGCGCCGGTCGCGGACCCGATGGATGCCCGACGTGCGTCGCCAATGATCGCGGCGGGTGCTCGGCGCCCCCCCGCACTGCGCTGGCGCGCAGGTATTCGAATTCCTCTGTGGCCCAACGTGTTTTCCCTTGCTCCGCCAGCACGGACGCGATCGCCGCGCGCAGTTCGATGAGGACTTCGACGTCCAGGGCGGCATAGTTCAGCCACGCCGCCGGCAGTGGACGCTTGGACCAGTCGGCCGCGCCGTGGCCCTTGGCCAGGCTCAGCCCGAGGAGCCGCTGCACCATGGCCGCCAGGTTCACGCGTTCGAATCCGGCCAGCCGTCCGGCCAATTCGGTGTCATACAGCGCCGGTGGCCGCATGCCCACTTCGGCCAGGCACGGCAGATCCTGGTCGGCGGCGTGCAAAATCCATTCGTCCCCGGCGAGCACTTCGGCGACCGGCCGCAACACGGCCGCCGGGTCGCTTCCATGGCTGACCGGATCGATGAGCACGGTGCCCGCACCGGCGCGGCGGATCTGGATCAGATAGGCCCGGTTGGAGTAGCGGAAACCCGACGCCCGCTCGGCGTCGACCGCGAACGGCCCGTGACCACCGGCCAGCAGCTCGGCGGCCGCGGCGATCTCGCCGACCGTCGCCGAGAGCTCGGGCACCCCCTCGGCCGGGTGCAGCAGCGGGGTGGGCTCGGCCTGGACGCCACGCTGCGCTGGGGCCGCATTGCACATGTCAGGCGCGAGACCGCGAACCCAGGTCGGTCACCCCCACCGGCGGAAGTCCCGCGGCGTGCTCGAGCACCTCACAGAACGCCTCCACGTGGGTGCCGATCTCGGGGGAGGCCGCCGTCCACGACGCCCGCAGCTCCAGCTGGTGGGCCCGGGGCGGTCCGGAGATGTCACCGTAGCGCACCGACGTGGTGGCGGTGACCGTCCCGCCGAGCGCAAGGACGTGGTCGGCGCGGGTCTCCAGCGCCTCGACCAGCCAACTCCACGCCACTTCCGGTAGCAGCGGGTCGACCGCCTCGCTGGGATCCAAATCGGCCTGGATGTAGGCGACCAGCCGCATGGTGCCGTCCCACGCCTCGGATCCGTCCGGGTCGTAGAGCAGGATCAACCGCCCGAAGGCGTCCCCCTCGGATCGTTCCGGGATGACGTCGAGCTCGGGATGCTTGACCTCGGCGCCCAGCGCATAGCTGTAGGGCGCCAGGCGCTGCGGCGGACGGATGGGGCCGAGCTCGATTTCCGCGCGGACGCTGGCGGCGTTCATCGCGGCCACCGCCTCACGGAACACGGCCGGTTCGGCTGGGCTCAAACGCCGCTCCTCCTCATCGCTGCGCTCTGCATTGTCGCCGACAGGGCCCCGGGCGCCGCGTCGCGGTGTCACTACGCCGCGCGTCGTCGCCGGGGCGGCTCACATCCTTTGACGCTAGACCCATGCGCCGACACGTGTGGGCAGGCGCGCCGTTTCGGCCCGGCGTCGGCCACGGCGAGCACAGCCAGCCCCGGCGGGCCCTACTGCACGCGCTTGACCTGGGGGTCGGCGGTGAAGCGCGGCGCACGTTTCTCCCGGTTGGCGGCCAGTCCCTCGGCGACGTCGGGGCCGCTGAACCCGATGAATTCCAGGCCCAAGGCCGTTTCGAAGGCCGGCGCGAACATCCGGTACCAGTGGTTGAGGCTGTGTTTGGTCCACTGGATCGCCGTTTGCGCACCCCGCGCCAGATCCTCGGCGATGCGGGTCGCGGTGGCGAGCACGTCCTCGTCGTCGACACAGGTCGACACCAGCCCGATGCGCTCGGCCTCCTCACCGGTGAGCGGCTGGCAGGTGAGCAGGTAGTACTTGGCTTTGGCCATGCCGACCAGCAGCGGCCAGCAGATCGCGGCGTGGTCACCGGCCGCGACCCCCAGCTTGGTGTGCCCGTCGATGATCTTGGCGCCGCGCCCGGCCACCGAAATGTCGGCCAGCAAGGCCACGACCAGGCCGGCGCCAACCGCCGGGCCGCGGATCGCCGAAACTACCGGCTTGTCGAAGTTGACCATGTTGAGCACCAGGTCGCGGGCTTCGCGCATGATGCGGATCCGGTCGGCGAAGTCCCCCATGGTTTCCTCGATCAGATCGAAGCTGCCTCCGGAGGAAAACGCTTTGCCTTCGCCGCGCACCAGGACCGCGCGCACCTCGGGATCACGCTCGATCGCCGGCCAGATGTCGGCGAGGTCCCGGTGCATCTGCGGGCCCACCGAATTGAGGCCGGGCGAATCGAGGATCACGTGCAATACCCCGTCGGTGCCCGGTTCAATTCGGAGACTGGGAAACTCGTCGTACCTGACTGGCGGTTGTGTGACTGGCATGCCGACGAGGTTACGCACACCCGGATGCCCGGCTGAGCGCGGCATCGGCCGTGACGTCGCGGCGCACGAGCCTCTCGGCCAGCCGCGACGCCAGCGCCATGATGGTCAGCGCCGGATTGGCGCTGCCCTGGGTCGGGCACACCGAGCCGTCGGCGATGAACAGGTTGGGCACTGCCCAGGCCCGCTGGTTGGCGTCGACGACGCTGGTGTCGGGGTCGCTGCCCATCCGGGCGCCGCCGATGAGGTGGGCGAAGCGCTGAATGGTCAGCACGTCTTGGGCGCCGGCGGCATCCAGAATATTGGCGATCACCTGGGTGGAGTACGCCATGTTGGCCTTGTCGTTGTCGCACAGTGAGTAGTCGAACCGGGCGACGGGCAGGCCATACTGGTCGGTCTCGTCGGCCAGCGTGACCCGGTTGTCGGGCAGCGGCAACAGCTCGTTGAGCACGCCGATGGTGGCCCAGTGGTTGTAGTCGCGCAGGTATTCGCGCAGCGCCGCCCCCCAATGCCCGGCGGCCAACACATGTTCGGCCCAGGCGATCGGCAGCGGTGACACGGTTTGGATGGAGAACCCCCGCGCGAAGCCGCGATCCGGATCGGTTTCGTAGAACTGCTCCGACGACACCTCGGGCGGCGGCGCCTTGTACATCCGGAGCTCGTCGGGCCAGCGGCCCGCGCTTTGGGTGGCGCCCTGCACCATCACGTAGCGGCCAACTTGATCGTTGTTGTTGCATAAACCGTTGGGGAACCGGCTGCTGGTTGAGTTGAGCAACAGCCGCGGTGTTTCAATCGAATAACCTGCCACTGCAACGACTTTGGTGCGCTGTAATCTCTCATGATCGGAATGCTCGTCGAAATATACTACGCCGCAGGCATTTCCGCGCTTATCCAGTTCGATGCGAGCGGCCATGCAGTTGGCCCGAATCTCGACCCCGTGTGCCAGCGCGTCGGGTAGATGGGTGACGAACGGGCTGGCCTTGGCGTTGACCTTGCAGCCCTGCAGACAGTAGCCGCGGTAGACGCAGTGCGGCCGGTTGCCGAACGTGCCGTTGACAATGCCGACCGGACCGACCCGCATCTCGATGCCGAGTTTGATCGCGCCTTCCCATAGTTTGAGCGCCGCCCCTGACACCGGATGCGGCGAGAACGGGTAGCGGTGCGGATCTCCCCACGGCCAGTCCTGGCCGGCCACCGGCAGCTCCTGCTCGAGACGCGCATAGTGCGGGCGCAGCTCGGCGTAGCTGATCGGCCAATCCGCGCCCACCCGGTCGCGGCTATAGGTTTCGAAGTCACTGGGGTGAAAGCGCGGTGTGTAGCCGGCGTAATGGATCATCGATCCGCCCACACCGCGACCGGAGTTGTTCTTGCCCAACTCGATAGGGTCCGAGCCGCCGATGATCCGCTTCTGCGTCCAATACAGCCGGTGCGACCCGGCCTCGTCGGACACCCAGTCCTCATCGGGGTGCCAGAACGGGCCGGCTTCCAGGATCACCACTCGCCACCCCGCGCGGGCCAGCCGTTGTGCCAGCACCGAACCTCCCGCGCCGGCGCCCACCACCACCAGGTCGACCTCGTCGTCATCGTGGTAGCGGCGCATGGTGGCCTCGCCGGGCAGATCACGCGAATGCACGTCGAGCAAAAACCGCGAGTCGTTGCCCGGCGGGCCGAGCGCGCCTTTGAGCAGTCCGCGCCAGAAGTCACCCATCGAGTTTTTCCTGTTCGACGGCTGTGACCGGGTCCTCGGCGGTGGCGCCGGGCTTTTCGTAGGGCTCGCGCACGCCCACACCGCCGAGCCGCATGAAACCGCGTGGATATGCCGGCCCACCGAAACCGATCTCGTTCCATGCCCACGGATGGCTGTAGAACGCCGACAGCGCCATGCGCATCACCACCGACCAGGCCCGCTTGACGTCGAGCTTTTCCCAGCTGCCGCCGCGGAGCTGTCCGTCGGAGAACCGCCCGAGGACCGATTCCCGGGTGGGCGGGTCGGCCGCCGCGAACGATTCCGCGCCGGCATCGCGGGCCGCCTCATCGAGCCCGGCCAATACCAGCCGCCAGGTGTCGCGGTCGTCGGGCATGTCGGCGTACTGGTAGCCGTCGAGCTGTCCGTCGGCCAGCTTGGCGTCGACGAACTCGGCCACCGGTATTCGCGGTTCGGCATCCTGGGCCAGCGCGGTGTCGCAGAAGGCGCGCAGCGTCGGCTCTTCCGAGGTGTCGAAGAACCGCAACGGTCCCGGCTTTTCCAGCCGGGCCAACACCACGCGCCTGGTGGCCTCGTCCCAGCTGTCGATGTTCGACAACACGTCATAGTCGGGGTAACGCCCGATCATCTGCGGTGTCACACCGCGGCGCTGCCGCGGCAGCCACGACGGATGCAGCGGCTTGCCGTCGGGTCGCAGCTGCGGCAGGTGACGGCCGCTGGAGATGTCGCGCATCGCAAGCCCGTTACTTCTCACGACGTAAGACGGCGGCCAACAAACCCATCGCCCCCACGATGCTCATCAGCCCGGGCGCGGCGATCGGCGGGCCCATCGGCACGTTGTAGCTGGCCAAACGCCAGCCACCGGGTCGTCGCGACACCCCGCGCACGTGGAAATACTGGCCCATCAGCCCATTGGCCGCGTAGACCGCGGCGGTGACCGGCAGCCACCGCTTGGCCCAGCGCCTGGAGAACACGCCGGCCACCCCGGCGACCACCACCGGCGGGGTCACCGCGATCGGGCTCCACATCCATTTGTTGCCGAAACTGGCCCGGTAATGCTCGAAGTAGATCTCCGCCGTCGTCACCGCCGCCGCGAACGCCGTCAATCCCGACAACGACCGTTCGAAGCGGCCGTGGGCGATGTTGCGCATCACCCGGTCGATGAAGTACTCGACCTCGCCGACCGCATCCCCGGCCGTCCTTCTTTCCGTCAGCACCATCAACCGCTTCCCTTCCTGCATCGGGGCGGTGCCTGAGGTCCGCCGTAGGCCGCATTCCCCAAAACAGCGGCGCGCACACGTACCTGCCGACCGGCGTGGCCGAGGGCGCTGTTCGTGGCAGCATTGAGCGCGATGACCGTTCGCCGCGACCTTCCCGAGTCGCCGTATCTGGCCGCTGCCGCCGGCCGCAAACCGCACCGGGTCCCGGTGTGGTTTATGCGGCAAGCCGGGCGCTCGCTGCCGGAATACCGGGCACTGCGCGAAAAGCACAGCATGCTGGCGGCCTGCTTCGACGCCGAACTGATCTGCGAGATCACCCTGCAGCCGATCCGGCGTCATGGCGTCGACGCCGCGATCCTGTTCTCCGACATCGTGGTCCCGCTGCGCGGTGCTGGCATCGAGCTGGACATCGTCACCGACGTCGGACCGGTGATCGCGACGCCGGTGCGCACCGCCGCCGATGTCGCAGCGATGAAACCCCTTGAGCCGCAACATGTTCAGCCGGTAGCGGAGGCTGTTTCGCTGCTGGTGGCCACGCTCGGGGATGTTCCGTTGATCGGTTTCGCCGGGGCGCCGTTCACGCTGGCGTCCTACCTGGTCGAAGGCGGACCGAGCCGCCACCATGCCCGCACCAAGGCGATGATGCTGTCCGATCCGGACGCCTGGCACGCGCTGATGGGCAAGCTGGCCGACCTGACCGTGGCGTTTCTGCGGCTCCAGCTCGACGCCGGGGTCGACGCCATCCAGGTGTTCGACTCGTGGGCCGGCACGTTGTCGCTGGCCGACTACCGCGCCTATGTGCAGCCGCACAGTGCCCGGGTGTTCGGCACGCTCGCGCCTTACGGCGTGCCGATGACGCACTTCGGGGTGGGAACCGCCGAGCTGCTGGGGGCGATGTCGGCCGCCTTAAAACCGGCACCGGCGACGGTGGTCGGCGTCGACTGGCGAACGTCGCTGACCGACGCGGCGGGCCGGGTGCAACCCGGCACGGCGCTGCAGGGCAACCTGGACCCGGCGGTGCTGCTGGCGGGGTGGCCGGTGGTGGAGCGCGCGGCGCGCGCCGTGGTTGACGACGGGCGTCGCGCGGTCGACGCCGGCGCGGCCGGACACATTTTCAACCTCGGGCACGGGGTGCTGCCCGAAACCGACCCGGACGTCCTCACCGAGCTGGTGTCGTTGGTGCACTCGCTATGACATCCCGCTTGTATTGCATTGTCGGGGGAGGGATTTCGGGTTTGACGGCTGCGTACTGGCTGCGGGCGCTGGCCGGCGACGACGCCACCATCACGGTGTTCGACCCGGCCGACCGGCTCGGCGGGGTGTTGCGCACCGAGCGGGTGGGTGGCCAGCCGATGGACGTGGGCGCCGAGGCGTTCGTCGTGCGCCGCCCGGAAGTGCCTGCACTGCTGGCCGAGCTGGGTATTTCGGATCGGCAACTGGGCACCACCGGGGCGCGACCACTGATCTACAGCCAAGGCCGGCTGCACCCGTTGCCGTCAGACACCGTCGCCGGAATCCCGTCGTCGCCGGCATCGTTGGCGGGGCTGGTCGACGACGCGACCGTTGCGCGCATCGCCGCGGAACCCGGCCGCCCGCTGGACTGGCGTCCCGGCGACGACCCGGCAACGGCCGCGGTGGTGGCCGACCGGTTCGGCGAACAGGTGGTGGCCCGATCGGTGGATCCGCTGCTGGGCGGGGTGTACGCGGGCTCGGCCGCCAGCATCGGTCTGCGCTCGGCCGCCCCCGGGCTGGCCGCGGCGCTCGACGGCGGCGCCGCGAGCCTGGTCGAGGCGGTTCGGGCGGTGTTGCCGGCCGGCACCGGCGGGCCGGTGTTCGGCGCCGTCGATGGCGGCTACACGGTGCTGGTCGACGAGCTGGTCCGCCGCAGCGGCCTGCGCTGGGAGCCGGCTGCGGTCGAGTCGATCGAGCCCGCCACGCCCGGGTGGACGTTGCGCGACGGCGCCGGCGGTCGGTGGCGGGCTGACGCGGTGATCCTGGCTGTTCCGGCGCCGCGGCTGGTCGGCCTCGTCACCGCGATTGCCCCGCGCAGCGCGGCGGCCGCCAGGCGAATCGCTAGTGCGTCCTCGGTGGTGGTGGCGCTCGCGGTGCCGCCCGATGCGGGGTTCCCGGAGCAGTCCGGTGTGCTGGTAGCCAGTGGGGAAGCGTTGCACGCCAAGGCGATTACATTGTCGTCGCGGAAGTGGGGTCGCCGCGGCGACCTCGAGTTGGTGCGGCTCTCGTTCGGGCGGTTCGATGACGACGCGGGCTGCCGCGCTGCCGACGACGAACTGCTGGCCTGGGCCGTGGCCGATTTGGCGACGGTGTTCGGGGTGACGGTCGAGCCGGTCGACGTCCGGGTTGGGCGCTGGGTCGACGCGATGCCGCAGTACGGCCCCGGCCACGGCGATATCGTCGCCGAAATTCGCGCCGGTTTGCCGCCGGCGCTGGCGGTGGCAGGAAACTATCTCGACGGCATCGGGGTGCCGGCCTGCATCGCCGCTGCGCGGCGAGCGGTGTCGGAGCTGCTGGGCGCCCGCATGGCACGATAGGACCATGGCCCGCCTGGACTACGACGCGCTGAACGCCACCATCCGCTACCTGATGTTTTCGGTGTTCTCGGTGCGGCCCGGCGCCCTCGGCGACGACCGCGACGGAATTGTCGACGAAACCGCCACCTTCCTCAAGCAGCAGGAGGAGCGCGGCGTGGTGGTGCGCGGCCTCTACGACGTGGCCGGCCTGCGCGCTGATGCCGACTTCATGATCTGGACCCACGCCGAGCGCGTCGAAGCGCTGCAGGCCACGTACGAGGATTTCCGTCGCACCACGGCGCTGGGCCGGGCATCGACTCCGGTGTGGAGCAGCGTGGCGCTGCATCGCCCGGCGGAGTTCAACAAGAGCCACATCCCGGCGTTTCTGGCCGGCGAGGAGCCCGGCGCCTACGTCTGCGTCTATCCGTTCGTGCGGTCCTACGAGTGGTACCTGTTACCGGAGGAGGAGCGCCGCCGCATGCTCGCCGAACACGGGATGGCCGCCCGCGGCTACAAGGAAGTCCGCGCAAACACGGTCCCGGCGTTCGCGCTGGGTGATTACGAGTGGATCCTGGCGTTCGAATCGCCCGAGCTGCACCGCATCGTCGACCTGATGCGCGATCTGCGGGCCACCGAAGCGCGGCGCCATACCCGCGCCGAGACACCGTTTTTCACCGGTCCGCGGGTGCCGGTCGAGCGGCTGGTGGCGTCGCTGCCGTGACGGCGTCGACGGATCCGGGCCGCTTCGAGGAGATGTACCGCGATCGGCCAAGCTCGCACGGCTTGCCGACCGCCACGGCGTGGGACATCGGTGGCCCGCAACCGGTGGTGCAGCAGCTGGTGGCGCTGGGCGCGGTCAAGGGCGAGGTGCTCGACCCGGGCACCGGCCCCGGCCACGATGCCATCTACTACGCGTCGAAGGGCTATCAGGCCACCGGGATCGACGCGTCGCCGACCGGGTTGCAGCGTGCTCGCGAGAACGCGCGCCAAGCGGGCGTGTCGGTGAACTTCCAGCTGGCCGACGCCACCAAGCTGGAAGGACTGGAGAACCGCTTCGACACGGTCGTCGACTGCGCCTTCTACCACACCTTCTGAGCAGCGAGACCTTCGACCTGATGCTGGCGCGCAATCCCGAAATGGCCGAGCAAATCAAGCCGTTGGCCGAACGGTTCCGCATCATCGAGCCGTGGCTCACCAACGGCCGCGCGCACGCGCCGTTCTGGGAATGCCATGCCACCCGGGTGGATTAAGCCCGCCCAGACAGGCATGGTGTTCACGAGCCCGTCGGTACCAGGCGCAGGCAGATCGAGTTGATGCAGTAACGCTGGTCGGTGGGCGTCGGATAGCCCTCACCGCTGAACACGTGGCCCAGGTGGCTGTGACAGTTGGCGCACAGCACCTCGGTGCGACGCATGCCAAGCGAGTCGTCGGGGCGCAGGATCACCGCGTCGGAGTTCGCCGGATCGAAGAATGACGGCCAACCGCAATGGGATTCGAACTTCTCGCTGCTGCGGAACAACTCGGCGCCACAGGCCCGGCACTGATACACGCCCTCGGTCTTGGTATCGGTGTATTCACCGGTGAACGGGGGCTCGGTGCCGGCCTGGCGCAGCACCGCGAACTCCTCGGGAGTGAGCTTTTGGCGCCATTCGTCCTCGCTCAGTTGCACCCTGGGCTCAGGCAAGTTGGAACGCGACGAAGTCATGCGTCCACGCTAGCGTCAATCGCGGTGACCCGCCGCGCCCGGCTGCGCCGCGCTTGCGGTCACGCGGGCTAATCGCGGTGACCCGCCGCGCCCGGCTGCGCCGCGCTTGCGGTCACCGCGGTGCGCGGTGGCTCCGGCCTCAGCCACGCCGGATCGATCCCGGAATCCAGCCGGTTTTCAGCCCTGGCGTCCAGGTAGCGGAAGTACAGCACGCAGAACACCACGATCAGCAGCAGCGACCAGCCGTAGGTGATCTTGAGGTATTCCAGCGGCCGCCCGATGCCCATCCAGTTGAACAGCAGCCAGCGGTCCATTGTCATAAACCCGTAGACCCCCAGCCAGGCCGGCCAGTTGCGGATCACCGAGTTGGGCAGCACCACCGTCATCAGGAACGGGAACAGCATCATCGAGTAGTAGCCCTGCGCCAGCGACAACACCAGCCACGACCACAGCAGCAGCACCCCGGACGAGGTGAGCATCCAGAACCGCGGCTCGCGCGCGCGGTAGTAGCGGTACAGCAGCCACAGACTCGCAATCGCGATCAGCGTGAACGCAATTCGCAGGAACATGATCAGCCACGTCGGCAAGCCGAAGTAGACCCCGTTGCCCTCGATCGAGCTGTTGAAGTAGTCACGCACGCCCAGGATGTAGGGCACCGTGCGGGTGACGAAGTCCTGCGGATCGCTCACCAGCGGCCAGGCCACGGCGTTCAGCACCAGCGGCACCACGACCGCGGTGACCACCGCCCGCCACTGGCGGTTCAGCAGCGGCAGCAGCACCAGCGGCGCCAACAGGGGTTTGGTCACCAGCGTCAGCCCGACCGCGATGCCGGCCCACCACTGGTGGCTTACCTTGCCGTCGAGCAGCCAGCGGAAGAACAGCACCTCGGCCAGCAGCACGCAGCCGTTGATGTTGGTGAACACCAGCGTGTTGGTCACGCTCTCGGTGCAAAACATCGCCAGCAGCAGCGCGGGGGCAGCCACCGAGGCCAGCGTGTAGTTGAACAACCGCAGCAACAGATACCAGGCGATGAGGATCGCCAGGGTGTTGCACAAGATGAATAAATAGCGCGACGGCGTAAACGACAGGTACCCGAACGGCGCCATCAGCAGGGTGCCGCCGGGCGGATACAGGTAGTGCGGGTCGACGTAGTCGAAGTGTTCGTTGTAAATGTCCCAGCCGTGCCGGAAGTTGAGCACGGCCCGGTAAACCGGTTTGAAGTCGTCGGTGATGTTGCCGTTGGTGGTGACCACGACGCTGCGGTGGATCACCGCCAGGATGGCCACCGGCCACAACGCCGACCTGAGCACCGTCGCTGCGCTCGGTGCGCTGGTGCGCGGACGAAAGGCGGCCAGCACGCAGGCGCGCCAGCCGGAAGCGGTGGAGTCAGCTGCCGTCACGAGCGAACCGTACACCGCGGCTCCACCGCGGCGATAAGTCAGGCAGGACAGTAGGTGTCGGTGTCGGGCAGCCTGCCGCTGTCCAGGTAGGCGATCAGCGGCGGTACCGCGCATGAGGAATAGATGCTGGCGCCGTGGCCGATGCCCTGCCACATCACCCGTTTGCTGGCCGCACTGGCGTTGATGACGGTGGCGGCGGTCGCGGCCACGCCCTCCGAGCCGGTGATCGGGTCGTGCTGCACACCCATCAGCATGACGTCGACCTTGAGTTTCTTCGGTGGCTGCGGCGGCGAGCCACTCGGCCAGTGAATGCACTTGACCATGTTGAGCGCTCCGACGGCACCGAACTGCGGGTAGAGCTTGCCCCATTCGACGACCAGCTGACGGACCCGGTCGGGCGTCGGGCGGTTCAGCGCGTCGCCGCAGGAGTTGATGAACTGCCCGTCGGTGTCGCGGGTCGCCTCGGCCCGGTTGATCAGATTGGTCAACAGGTTGGCGTCGCCGGCGTTGGCGGCCGCGAGCGCGTTGGCCAGGTCCGTGGTAGCGGTGACGCGGTCGCCGGTGGGGTAGCCCAGCGCGGTGACGATGGCGTTGGCGACCGAGGCCACCGAGGCGCCGCCGGGGCCGTGCCCGCCGCGGGCCGCCGCCAGCAGCGAACTGACCGCCGCCTTGGGATCGCGGCCCAGCGCGCAGTTCACCGCGGCGCACTGCTTGGCGAACGCGTCCAGCGCCGCCTGCTGCCCCTTCACCTGTTGCTCGGCCGCAGCTTCGGCGTTGACCCCCAAGCCAATCGGGGAGTCGAGAATCAGCCGGGCCACCTTGTCCGGATGCGACCCGGCGTAGGTCAGCGCGACTTGGGCGCCGTTGCCCACGCCGATCAGGGCCAGCGTGGGCACGTCCCAAATGCTGCGCAGCCGTTCCACATCGGTGGCCGCATGCGCGTTGTCGTAGGACGAGTCGCCGGGCGCGATGGTGTCGGTGCAGCTGGTGGTCGCCTTGTCGGAGATGTCGCTGAGGTTGGCTACCGGGTCGTCGCCGGCCTCGAACTGCGCCTGGTCACGCATCTCCTGGCGGTCGTGCTGGTCTCGGCAGTCGACCGGGCTCGACATTCCCATGCCGCGCCGGTCGACGGCGACGATGGGGTGGCTGCGCAACACGTCCGCGCCGGCGCGCGACAGCCACACCGGCAGCTGAACCGACGACGGCAGGTCGGATCCGGTGGTAAACACCAGCGGGCCGGCATCCTGCGGGGTCTGCACCGAGCGGGCACGCACCGCGCCGATGCTCAGCGTTCCGGCTGCGCCGTTGACGGGGTCGAGGTCGGCGTCATAGCTCGCGCACTCCAGTTTGATGCCCGGTGCGGCGGGCACCGCGGCGTCGCCGAATATCCGCGCGGTGCAGTCATGCCACGACAAGTCGTTTTTCGGCACCGCGATCGGCGGCGGACCGCCGGGCGGCGGCGGGGTGGTGGCTGCGCCGCGCGGGCGCCCGCCGGAATTGGTGGCAAACCGCGGGTTGGCGGCCAAGCCCGGCACGCAGCCGGCCAACAGTGCGGTCACCGCCACCAGGACCGTGGCGAGCGTGGCGTGCCGACTCATGCCGACCACAGTAGCCAGCCGCCGGGTGGTCAGGCTTTCACGTAACGGGTGTAGAGGTAGTCCGACGCATCGGCCAGCACATGCAGGCAGCGCATCCGGGTCAGCACCTGGCCGGGGCCCGCCGTGATGCGGCGGGCCTGACCGCCCACGACACAGGGCGCGATCGTCAGGCACAGCTCGTCGAGCAGGTCACGTTCGACGAACGAACTCAGCAGCGTCGGGCCGCCCTCGGTCAGGACCCGGCACAGGCCTCGATCCGCCAGCTGCGCCAGCGCGCGGGCCTCGTCGACCTGGCTGGGATCATCGCTCGAGCAGTCGATGACGTCGGCGAGCCCGGCCAGCCGCTGCCGCGTCTCGTCGGCGGCCGCGGTGCAGGTGAGCACCAGCGGCGGCACCTCGGTCCGGGTGAACACCGGCATGTCGCGGTCGAGCTGACCGGAGCGGGTGACGATCGCCAGCTGCGGGACCTCGCTGAGACCGCGGGCCTGACGGTATTGCCGCTGCGCCACGGTCAGCCGGGCACCGCTGTAGCTCTCTATCCGCACGGTGCCCGCGCCGACCACGATGATGTCGGCCAGCGCCCGCAGGATGGTGAACAGCGCCCGGTCGCCGGGCCCACCCAGCCCGCCGGTGGTGCCCTTGACCGTGGCACTGCCGTCAATGCTCGCGATGAAGTTTGCCCGTACCCAGACCCCGCGGTGTTCGGCGGGGTAGCTGTAGAGCTCGGCCAGGTCCCCGTCGTCGAGCTCGCGGAGCGAACCCAGCAGTGTCAGACGGAGGCCGGGGGCTTCGCCGGCGGTCGGGTCGGGCATGAGCACGATTGCAGCACGCCGCTACGGCGACCGCTTGCACGGCCCCGCCGCTGGCGTCGGCCTGGGCAGCCTGCGAACCATTACGTAGTCGTTCTCGATCCGTGTTCCCAGCCGGAATGTCCTGGTGCCGTTGAAGGTAAAGCCGTGTTTGCGGTAAAAGCGTTGTGCGCGTTGGTTTTGCTGATTAACGCCCAGCCACACACAGTCGGCGCCGGATGCGCTGTCCAGCGCGGTGTCCATCAATGCCGTCGATACCCCGGTACCGTGATACTGCGACAGCACATACATTTTGGAAAGCTCGACGGCCGAATGCGGGCCGACGGCCCGGTGCACGTGGACGTCGTCGCCAACCCCGTGAACCAGCATCGCATATCCGATGATCCTATTTCCTTGCGCTGCAACGAGAATCAACCGCTCAGGATCGGCGAGGTATTCGCCGAAGCGCGCCTCGGACAAATGCGCATCGATGAACGAGGCGATATTGTCGGCCGTCACCGACGGCGGGCAGGCCATCGGAAAAGTGTGTGCGGCCAGCTTGGCCAGCTCGTCGACGTCGACCGAATCAGCCGTGGCGATCCGTACAGCTAGAGGTTCCACTGCGCGAGGTGCACGCCCGTTTTCCGGTCCAGCAGCACCACGTTCGACACCGGGTCGCGGTAGGCGTCCCAGTACACGCCGCCGTGCACAGTCGCGCCGGGGGGTGCGTTCAGCAGCGCGCGGTCCAGCGCGTCGGGCGCGTCGGACGGCCGTGACGTGTAGGCGTCGGCGAACGGGGTGACGCCGTCGAAGGTGAAGTCGGAGGCCATTTGGAACGGGGTAGGCGACTTGATGGTGTGGACCGTCACCTCAGCGCGAGCCACCTGGCTGCCGGGAAAACTCTTGATCGGAACACCGCTGCGGGTGTAACCGAATCCGGGGGGCG
Source organism: Mycobacterium heckeshornense (assembly GCF_016592155.1). NCBI lineage: Bacteria > Bacillati > Actinomycetota > Actinomycetes > Mycobacteriales > Mycobacteriaceae > Mycobacterium > Mycobacterium heckeshornense. The sequence continues at coordinate 3,252,768 of NZ_AP024237.1, read as the reverse complement.
GATCGACCGGTTCGACGCGGCTGACGGTGACGTCGGCAACAACTTTGCCGGTGTCCACCCGCAGCGTGTCACCGAGTCGACCGATGGGCGCGTCGCCGGCCCAGGCCCGGGGAGCGGCGACGACCACCGCGGAGACGAACACCAAGACAACCAGCCAGCGGCGCATCTTCCCTCCTCAGCGACCCTAGGAATGATCGCACACGGCAACTCCAGCGAAGGGCCGGTTTCATGACAGCCCGGCGACTCAGGCGGCCTCCAGGCTGAGCAGCGCGGACTTGGCCTGTGCTCCCCCGGCGTACTGGCCGGTCGATCCGTCCGAGCGCACCACGCGGTGGCACCCGATAACGATGGGCAGGGGGTTGCACGCGCATGCGGTGCCGACGGCACGAACGGCGCGTGGGTTGCCGACGGCGCGGGCCACGGCGGCGTAGGTTTGCCGCTGCCCGTATCCGATGCGGCGCAGGTGGTCGAGCACCATGCGGCGGAACCCGGTGGCCAAACGTAAATCGAGCGGAAGCTCAAAGGTCCTGCGGCGCTTGGAAAAATAGTCGTCGAGCTGACGGGCGGCGGCGTCGAGGCGCGCCGGTGCCAGCAAGATCCGTGGACTGACCGCGCGTGCCAGCGCATCCAACACCGCGTCGTGGTCCTGGACGTCGAAGGCGACCCGCACCAGACCGACGTCGGTTGCCGCCAGAAGCAACACGCCCACCGGGGTGTCGACGATGCGGTAAGCCACGTCGAGCAGCCCACGCTGCTCGGCGCCGCGCGCCAGACGGTCGTGCAGCCGCGCCAACGCGGCCGTCTCATCGGATGCGTTAAAGAGGTTGGTGTTCATGCGGTTTGGTCTTTCTGGTACGTCTTCCGAAGTGTTTTGATGCCGTCGGCGGCGGCGCGGCGGGCGGCGTCGGGGGAGTTACCCAGCAGCTCGGCGACTTCCGCGAACGGCAGCCCGGCGATGTGGTGGTAGGCCACGGCCAGGCGTTGTTTGTCGGGAAGTCGCGCCACTGCCGTCCACAGGCCCTGGTCGCGGGCGGCGGGGTCGCTGGATGCGGCCGGCCCGTGGGCGAGGTTGTCGGTTGGAACAGGGCGCCGGGACCGGGCACGGCTGGCGTCGAGGGCGCGGCGGTGCGCGATCGTGACAAGCCAGGCCTCGACATTGGTGCCGGGCGGTAGTCGCGGATAGGCGCGCAACGCCGAGAGAAACGTTTCCGACCATGCGTCTTCGGCGTCCTCGGAACCGGCCACCGCGCGGCATACCCGCAGCACGGTCGCGCCGTGTTCGGCCACCACATCCTCGAACGGTTTCATTGCTCCCACATTCTGTAGACGCCGTCGCCGGCCGGGATGTGAGACGGGCTCAGTCGTCTTTGCCGGCGACGATCGACTCCAGCACCGACGTCAGGTCCGCTTCGGCCCGGTCCTTGTCGACGCCGGCGCGGTGCAGTGGCCCGTCGCCGTCTTCCAGTTCGAGCAGCGCCAGCAGCAGGTGTTCGGTGCCGATGTAGGTGTGTCCGAGCCGAAGTGCTTCGCGGAAGGTCAGTTCGAGCGCTTTGCGCGCCGGACCGCTGAAGGGGATCAGCCGTGGCGGGTCCTCACAGGCCGGCGGCAGCGTTATCGCTGCGCGGATGGCTTGGGGGGCCGCCCCCTGTTCCTTGAGCAGTTTGGTGGCCAGCGCCTCGGGATCACCGAGTAGGCCAAGCAGCAAGTGGACGGGTGTGATCTCTCGGTTGCGGGCCTCGTGCGCGGCTTTTTGGGCCGCGGCGACAGCGTAGCGGGCCCGCGGGGTGAACCGTCCGAAGCCCTGGTCTGGGTCGAGGGCGGCCGTGCCCGATCTGGGCACGAACCGTTTCTGTGCGGCTTGTTTGCTGACGCCCATGCTCTTACCGATGTCGGTCCAGGACGCGCCGCAGCGACGTGCCTGGTCGACGAAGTGCCCGATCAGGTGATCGGCGACTTCACCGAGATGCTCGGCGGCCAGAACGGCGTCGCTGAGCTGATCGAGTACGTCGGTATGGACCTGCTTGATGGCATTGATCAGGTCATCCAGGCGGATGGGGTGGGCAACCGCGGTCGGCTTGGGCATCGGCTCCGTCATATCGTCAATCTTAGGTTGACGATATGGGTGCGTCAACCGTGGGTTGACAACGTACCGGGGTTTGCCCGGGTCGGCCCTTCGTGGTGGGGATTGGGCGTGAGGGTTTTTTAACAGTTTTGCTGTCGACACCGCGGAGTGGTGAAACGCGTCGTCAACAATCCGCCCCTAGCATTCGGGCCATTCTCACCGGCCCAGTTTCGGGAGGAAGCAGGCATGGACTTTCTTCGGTCGCAGTTCATCGATCCGGTCGGCAAAGTCCTCTGCGGGTACGTCCTCGTTTACTTGCTGATCGGGACCGGCATCTATCTGACGGTGCGCACCCGCTGCGTCCAGGTCCGTTACATCGGCCGGATGATTCGCCAGCTGCGGGTGTCGCACCTCGACGGCGGAGGGATCTCCTCGTTCCAGGCGTTCTGCGTCGGCCTCGCGGCGCGTGTCGGCGTCGGCAACATCGCCGGCGTTGCCATCGCGCTCAGCGTCGGGGGCCCCGGCGCGATCTTGTGGATGTGGGTGGCGGCGGCCGTCGGCATGGCGACGGCGTTGATCGAGGCCACGCTCGCTCAGGTCTTCAAAGTTCGGTCCGCCGACGGCGCCTTCCGCGGAGGCCCGGCGTTTTACATTCAGCGTGGGCTGGGCTCGCAGGCGGGCAGTGTCCTCTTTGCCGTGCTGCTCGTGTTCACATTCGGCATCGCGTTCAACATGGTGGAAGCCAACGCCATCAGCGATGTTCTGAAGACCTCGCATCACGTCGGCGCAGGTTGGACCGCGGTGGCTCTCGTCGCGCTTACCGCGCCGATAGTGTTCGGCGGCGTCCGCAGTGTCGCCCGGGTCGCCGGAGTCGTCCTACCCGCCGTGGCATTGGCGTACGTGGTACTGGCGCTGGTGATCGTGCTCCTCCATGTCCGAGATCTGCCCGGCGTATTCCATGAAATCATCGGCGGTGCGTTCGGAATTCCGCAGATGGCAGGCGGTTTCGGCGGCGGTATCGCCGCCGCGATGCTCAACGGGGTCAAGCGCGGCCTGTTCGCGAACGAGGCGGGGATGGGCAGCGCGCCCAACATCGCGGCCACCGCGACCGTGTCGCATCCGGTCGAGCAGGGTCTGATCCAGTCGTTGGCGGTGTTCGTCGACACCATGGTGATCTGCACGGCGACGGCGTTCATCGTCTTGGTTTCCGGCCCGGCGGTCTACGATCCGGCTCACGCCGGCACGATCGTCGGTGCGAGCCTGACGCAGTCCGCAATCGCTGCCGGGTTGGGTTCCTGGACCACCGGATTGATGAGCGTCGTGGTGTTCGTCTTCGGGTTCTTCTCGGTGCTGGGCGATTACGTGTGTGCGGAGGCCAACCTGCTGTTTCTCGGTGGCAGACGACGGGCGATCAATCTGCTGAAAATTTCGGCGCTGGTCTCGATCGCGTTCGGTGCGATCGCCAAGCTGGCGCTGGTGTGGGCGCTCGCCGATCTGGGGATGGCGATGATCGCGATCGTCAACCTCCTCGCGATCAGCTTGCTGGGCAAGTGGGCGTTGGCGGTGCTGAACGATTTTCACCGGCAATCACAGCGGGGCGCCCGGCCGATTTTCGTGGCCGACGAGGCAGACCTGCCCGGCGTTCTCGGCGGCGAGGTCTGGCGACGTCCGGCGCACCCGGCCGACAGTGAGCCGACGAGACGTCTGCCACGGCGCACATCGACGACAAACGGCGCTGCGGTGCGGTCGACGAGCGCGATCCGCTCACCGAGCGACGAGGTCGCCGCTGTGGGACAATAAGCGCCCGATGAAACTACTGCTGGCGCTGACAAGCGTCGCCGTTGTAGCCGGCTCTGCTGCGTATGCGCACGCCGAGCCGTCCAGCGGCGACGCGAGTTTCCTTGACGCCCTGACCAAAGCCGGCATCACCTATCAGAACGCGGATGGAGCAGTCGCCTCCGGCAAAGCGGTATGCGCAATGCTCGACGACGGCAAGAACGCCACGGACATCGTCAACCAGCTACGCCAGGTTAACCCGGGCTTCTCCGCGCGGGACGCGGCGAAATTTTCGGTGCTCGCGTCCGTGGCTTATTGCCCCAAATACATGCAGGCCGGCGGCGAAAGCGGCGGCAGCGGCTAGGCAGCGATTGGGCGGGTCATGAGGCTTTTACCGATAATGATCGGCACGATCACTGCGATGCTGTTGGCCACCTCGGCGCACGCCGACCCGGCAGGCGATGACGCGAACTTCCTGCGGTCGCTCGACCGGTTGGGCATCACGTATCAAAGCCCAGATAGTGTGATCGCAAGCGGCAGAGCGGTATGCCAACTGTTGGATGAAGGCAAAACTCAAAAGGACATCGTCCAACAGCTAAGGCAAGCCAATCCGGGGTTCACATTGAACAGCGCGAAAAACTTCACGGTCGTCGCAGCCACCGCATATTGCCCGCAATACCTGTGATGCGGCGGTAATCAGGCGCCGCCGGGGTCGCTGTCGGCACGTTTGCGGTGACGACTCGGGTTACCGCCGGCCCGGGATGGCTTGCAGATCATCGCGGATGCCCTGCAGGTCACCTTGGATGCGTTGCAGGTCTGTGAGGGCATCCTGGAATGCCTGCTGCGCCTGGTCCGGGCTTGCGGGTTGGTACTGAGGGCAGTACGCCACGATAGCTCCGGCGGCGACATTGGTGCTTTGATCGGCGTCCCATACCGAGGTTCGCTGCACGAAGGCGACGGCTTCTGCCAAGCTCGGTTGGCGCGCCAGGAAGTCGCAGACCGCGTGCCCATGGCTTATCACGTATTCGCGGCTGGGCACTGGCACGCCCTCGTGGCTCAGCGCGTCGATGAACGCCTTGTCGACGATGTCGAGTTGTGGGACCGCTGGTTTCGGCGCGATCGGGTGAGGTTGTGCACCCGGCGGCGGGGCTACCGGTGGCTGTGTGGGCTGCGCAGCCGGGTGTTGATGGTGAGCCGCGAACATCACCACGAGCGCGGTGGCCGCGGTCACCAGGGATAGCGGCAACAGCATCAGGGGGACGGCGCGGCGCAGCGCGCGCTTGCTTCGCCGAGGCATAATGCGGCCGGTTTCGTCGCACGTCGCTGTGGTCTCAGACGTCGCCACGCGGTGGCCGAGGCGCTCGTCAAGAAGTTCGTCGAGCTGGCGACTCGACAGCTCGCCGCCGTGCTCGCGCATCGAACGGCGCAGGGCGACGAGCCGACGCAACTCGGCGTCGATCGTGTCCCGATCGCGCATGCCTTGAGCGTAGGCCCGCATGACCCATTGCGGGTCAACTCTCGGCTACGGGTCAGGTTAGGCGGGCGCCTCGTGCGGCCCTGAACATCGTCGCCGTACCGCACACAAACACTGGTGCGCGGTACTGGGATTGAACCAGTCCAATCGGTTTGCTGACTTTTGCTTATTGACCAGCGCCGACGTTGAATTGCCTGCGCTGACAAGGGACAGTACAACAGGAAGCATGCGGCGGCAAGCGGAAGCAAGTGTGCTATGGTCAGGTCATGTTCAGGTCATGACCTGAGAAGCCAAGAGGACTGGGAATCAGACAATGACACGGGGAGCGGGTCGCAGGAACCGCACTTCCGGCACGTTTGGGTCGGTCGATAAGCTCGCCACCGGCTACCGCGCCCGCTACTACGGGCCGGACGGCCGCCGCCACAAAGCGCCCACCCTGTTTCTCACCAAGGCCGAGGCCCGCGCCTGGCTGGCGCTCAAGCAGGCCGAGATCGTGCGTAACGCATGGACACCACCGGAGGCCGAGCGACCGGCCGAGCCGAAGCTGACGTTCGCCGAGTACGCCGAAACCTGGCTGTCCCAGCGCGACCTGAAGGAGCGCACCCGCGAGCACTACCGCAAGCTGCTCGACCACCACCTGCTGCCCGCATTCGGTGGCATGCCGCTGGCATCCATCACGGCCGAGGACGTGCGCGGCTGGCACGCGGCGATGGCTCACCGCAAAACCCCTACCCTGCGCGCGCACTGCTACGGGCTGCTTCGGACGATTCTGGGCACCGCGACCAGCGACGGCAAGATCGCTCTCAATCCGTGTGTGGTCCGTGGCGCGGGCACCGCCAAACGGGTCCACCGCATCCGGCCCGCCACGCTGGACGAGCTGGAGATCATCACCAATGCGATGCCCGACGAGTACAAGCTGCTCGTGTTGCTCGGCGCGTGGTGCGCACTGAGGTTCGGGGAACTCGCCGAGCTGCGCCGGATGGACATCGACCTGTCCGATGAAGTGATCCGTGTGCGTCGCGCCGTGGTGCGTGTCCACGGCGGCCAATTCCAGGTCACCACACCGAAATCCGACGCCAGTATTCGCGATGTCGCGATACCGCCGCACCTGCTGCCGGCCATAGAGGAACATCTCGCCAGACACGTTGGCGGCATGCGTGATTCGCTGTTGTTCCCGGCCAAGAGTGGACGCCACCTAGCACCCGCCAGCTTGAACCGGCACTTCTACAAAGCGCGTGACGCTGCCAACCGCCCCGATCTTCGCTTTCACGATCTGCGGCATTCCGGCGCGGTGTTGGCGGCGGCCACCGGGGCCTCGCTCGCCGAGTTGATGGCCCGGCTGGGTCACTCAACGCCGACGGCCGCTTTGAAATACCAGCACGCCGCGCAAGGCCGGGACCGTGAAATCGCCGCGCTGCTAAGCAAAATCGCCGAGAACAGGTAGAGCAACCAACGGCGCGACACGCCGAAGTTTGGCCTCATCCGGCGACTAGCGGCACCACGCGCTAGCATGCAATCGCTAGCCGTCAGTAGCGGTGCAGGCCACTCGCGAAACCCGGCGAACGACGGAAGGCACAGGCGGCCTTCGGCTCCCAGGCGGAGAACGTCGAGCAATCCCCGAAACATCTGCGCGCGGAGTCGGCGCGGACAGCGGTTTGCGCTCAACATTCCCGCATTCAAGCCTGGGAGCTTTCAAATGCCTGAACGCACAAGCGACTTCAGTAAATCTCCGTCACGTCTGCGGCGCTGGGCCAGCCCGCGCGAAGCCGCGGATTACCTCGGTGTTTCCACGCGGACCATTCGTCAAATGGGTGCCGACGGTCGAATCCGATTGTACCGCAACGGAAAACGACTGGTGCGCATCGACCTCGATGAGCTGGACGCCAGCATGCAGCCGGGCGGTGCCCGGTGAACGAGCCGCCGAAAGAAGTCGGGGCCGGCCCCGCAGGACCGGACCCCGACCACCAGAGAAGATGCGGCTACCCGACCGCCCTAAGTCATCCTAGCTCAGTCGGGCGCTGGTTGCGGTCACGCCGCGCCGCATCGTATCGCCTGCCAGCACTGCCGTGCGGGTACCGCGACCCTTGGCGGTATCCGGCCCCCGGCGCGGCGGGCTACACCGAAGCCGCACATCATCTCCTCGACCGCGGCTTAACCCCCGCACCTGACCTGGATGGCCTACGCGCGATGTGGGCCGCGGGCGGTCACCACCGCGCCGCCGCCGAACTCATCGCGCAGCGCTGGGAACTGATGCCATGAGCACTGCTGCTATTTATCGCACTAGTGCGATAAAACGATCCCGGCGCACCAGGCGTCAGGTTGAGGAGCTGGAGAACGCGATCCACGCGGTCGCCGCCGCCGAAAAACCCGTCACTATCCGCGGATTGTTCTACCGGGTCGTGTCGAAGGGCTTGGTCTCCAAGACCGAGCAAGGCTACCGGCAAGTGCAAAACCGCGTGCTGCTGATGCGCCGGCGCGGTGATCTGCCTTACGGGTGGGTCGCCGATGGCACCCGCTGGCAGGTCAAACCGAAAACCTATTCCAGCATCGAGCAAGCGCTGCAGAACACCGCGACCTGCTACCGGCGCGCCCTGTGGGACCGACAGAACGTGCACGTCGAAGTCTGGGCGGAGAAAGACGCCATCCGATCAGTGATCCACCCGGTCACCGATGAGTTTGATGTGCCGTTGATGGTGGCCCGTGGTTTCGCCTCCGAAACCTTCCTGTGGGAGACCGCGCAGGAGATCATCGCCGATGACAAGCCCGCGGTGATCTACCAACTTGGTGACCACGATCCCTCCGGATTGGCCGCGTGGAAGCACATCCAGCGCCGGCTAACCGAGTTCGCGCCCCGCGCCGAGTTCCACTTCGAGCGGCTCGCGGTCACACCCGCGCAGATAACCGAACACCGCCTACCGACGCGGCCGACCAAGACAACCGATAGCCGGGCCGCCGACTTCGACGGTGATTCCGTCGAAGTCGACGCGCTGCCGTCCCCGATCCTGCGTGATCTGGTGCGGGAGGCGATCGAGTTCTGGATCGACGATGAGGCGCTGCGGCTGACCGAGATCGCCGAAAGGTGTGAACGCGAGGTTCTGTACAGCATCGCCAGCTGGTCGCGGTCCGGCAGCTGGTCGTGGCTTGACCGGGAGCCGGAATCGTGAGCGTCGACCGTTCCGATGAGCTGCGCGAGCGCCGCGCCGCCGAGGCGGCCGGGGCGCGCATCGCACAAAAGGTTTCTTTGTGAATGACTACCACCGACACCACACGCGCCGAGCGTGCGCTGTTCCCGCCGCCCACTGCGCCGCTGGATGTGGCCCGCGAACTTTACAGCCGATACCGAACCGGCGATAACGGCCTGCGGGTTCTGCTGGCGTGGCGCGGCGGATGGATGCGATGGCGTAAAACCCATTGGGCCGAGCTGGACATCGCGGAGCTTCGCAGCGAAATCTACGACACCCTCGGCGATGTCGACTACAACCACCCGATCCGGGAAAAGGGTGTGATCGTTGACCATGAGGTCCGGCCCTGGAGCCCCGACAAACGCAAGATCGCCAACGTCGTGGAGGCGCTGGAAGCCATCGGCCACCTGTCAGCCGACATCGACCCGCCATCGTGGATCGACCTACATAGCGCGGCGGAAACCGGCGTGGAGCAAATCATCTCATGCGAGAACGGTCTACTGGACCTATCAACGCGGACGATTCACAACCACACCCCCGCGTTTTTCAATCTCGTCTCGGTGCCGTTTGCCTACGATCCGAACGCGCCAAAACCTGCCGCGTGGTTTGAGTTCCTGGACTCACTGTGGCCGCATGACCCGGACTCGATTGCACTGCTGCAGGAATACATCGGCTACGTGCTGTCCGGGCGCACCGATATGCAGAAACTGCTGCTGCTGATCGGCCCGACGCGCTCCGGTAAAGGCACGATCGCGCGAATGCTCACCCAGTTGGTCGGCCGCGGTCATGTAGCCGGCCCCACCCTGGCAAGCCTGGCAACAAACTTCGGTTTAGCCCCGCTGCTGGGCAAACCGCTGGCGGTCATCTCCGACGCCCGGCTGGGCGGCAAGACCCAAACCGAAACCCTCGTTGAACGATTGCTGTCGATCACGGGTGAAGACGTTTTGACCGTTGACCGAAAATTCCGTGAATGCTGGACCGGAAAGCTGCCCACCCGGTTTGTGATCCTGTCCAACGAGCTGCCCCGGTTCCGTGACAGCTCGGGCGCCATCGCTAACCGAATGTTGGTCCTTCAAACAACGGAAAGTTTCCTCGGCCGCGAGGATCGCGCACTGGACGCGAAGCTGAGCCGCGAACTCCCGGGCATTCTCAACTGGGCGTTGGAGGGCTTGGACCGGCTCAACCGCAATGGCCGCTTCACCGTCCCGGCGTCCTCGGAGGAATCGGCGCTGCTGGTGATGGACCTGGCCAGTCCGGTGTCGGCGTTCGTTCGGGAGCGCTGCGTTCGTGATCCACACGCCGAAGTCTCCCGCGACGATCTCTACAGGGCCTGGAAAACCTGGGCCGAAGACAACGGGCACCGGCCCGGCTCGAAGTCCACCTTCGGGCGAGACCTTCGCGCCGCCGTGCCGTCAGCAAAGACCTCGCGACCGAGAATCAACGGCGTACAAGTCCACCACTACTGCGGGATCGGTTTATGTACGACCAGCAATGCCAAACTGCCTAACTCACCTGACTCACGGCACGAACATACAGGTCACAGGGGTGAAACTGAGTCAGGTGATCCTGACTCAGCGGATAGCTCACATCGGGGCCGTTATCGGAGCCGCGATTCCGAGTCGGCTTTGAGTCAAGATGCCCTGACTCAGGGAAACGGCGTAAAACCCCAGCTCAACGGCACTGAGCTAGGCGCTGAGTCACGTGAGTCAGGCAAAAGTGCATTTAAGGCACAACACAGCCAGAACTCGTACGCGCCCACCGGCCGGCCTGGTGATGTCACCAGCGCGACCCCCGGCTTCACCGATCGTGTCCAGCAAATCGCCGAGCGCCTTAACGGCGACACCGGAAAGAGGACTACAACGCCAACGCCCAAGCCGACACGCCTCTGCCCGTGCGGTCGGCCCGCACCCATCAACCCTGAGACCGGGCTCTGCTACTGGTGCGAACGCAAGGCCGCCGCGTGGCGGCAAGCCGCAGCGGGCGGTCTCGGGAAACCTCGGCGGGCGCAATGACACTCGACGAGACCGACGTACGTGCCGCGTATTTCTGCGTGGCCGAGGTAGTCCGTCGCCGCCGTTTATCTGGCCAGCCGATCCCGAGCTGGTTGCGCGGGCACTTCGACCGTCTTGACCGCGCCGTTCGCGCCGCAGCCGCGTCCACTTCGGGACATGAATCCGGTTGCGCCGAGCAAGAATTGCAGCAGCAGTGGCTGACAGCCACACAGGCCGCGCAAGCGCTCGGCATGTCCGCTCGGCATGTGCGGCGTCTGGCCGCCGACCTCGACGGCCAGCTCGTCGGCGGCCGCTGGCTGTTCCCGGCGGCTGCGGTCAGTGAATACGCAGCGGAAAGGCGGCGGCGTTGAGCGGCAACGAATCCGAGTCTGAGCTGTGGCGAGCGGCGCTGGAGGAGCACTTGGCGGGTCTTTCCGCCGCCGACTTCGCCGCGCTTGTGGCGCGGACCCGCCCGCCCGGCGACTTCGCTGACCTGCCGCCCGGCGATGTCACGGCCCGTCACCGCCGCATCACGGAATCCTTGACGGCCAAAGCGGCGCAGCTTCGCAGCCTGCCACGCGACGCCGACGGCCCGCTAGCCCAGGGGAGGTCCAGGTGACGAAATCGTCCCCGACACAAGACATTGCGGCACAACTGGCAAAGGCCGAAGCCGAAGCCGCCAGGCTGCGCGAACACGCGGCGGCGATAGCCGAAGCCGAGCAGACCGCGCGCGACGCCACCGAATTGCGTTACTACCGGGGCTTTTACGGCACCCAGCTCGACGGCTACCGCGAGCGCCGCGACGCGGCGATGGCGAAGCTCGATGAGCTGGCCGCCGCCGACCGGCTCGACCTGGCCGAAGCGGTCGCCGCGTTCGGCGAGCTGCAGCGACTCGACGCCCGGGCCGGTGCCGCCGCCGCCCACGCAGGCCGGCTCGACCACATCGACCCGCTGCCGGACCGGCACAACGGCGCGCCACGCACCCGGCCGCCGCGCGTGCAGCGACTCTACGCCGGACTGACATTCACCGCATGGCTCGACGGCGTGATCGCCGGACGCGCACAGGCCGCCCACGACCGGCATTTGGCCGAGCTACAGGCCCAGGCAACCCGAGTGATCGACGAGGCAGCCGCGACGGCCCGCGAGCAAGCGGCGAACGGCGAGCCGGCCGCGACCGACACTCCGGCAAGCATCCGCGAGTTGGCCGAGCAGGCAGGCACCCCGGCCATCGACGAGCAGGCCGTCGCAGTCGCAGGCTTGCGCCGAGCCGAACTCAACGCCGAGCAGGCCAAGCTCGATCAGCTTGTGGCACAAGGCAACTGAGCACGAAGGGAACCGCATGCCGACACTCAGCTACGGCAACCAGGCACCGATCACACTCACGGCCGCCGAGGCAACAACAGTCCTCGACGCGATGCGCGCCGCAACCGCCGACGGCGGCAACCAAGGCAGCGTCGTGACGGTCGCCGGCCTGACACTTCTGATCGGCCCCTCGACGCCAGTCGCCGTCACCACGACATGACCGGAGCGGAGCCGCCGCGCTTCCCGAGTTGCTGGGCGCGGCACGCGCCGAGCGGTCTGGCAGTCGGGTCCGGACCGCTCGGCGCACCCACCCAGGGGGTAACCCCCCGGCCGCGCCGCACAGACCGAAGCGCCTTAGCAGCTCAGCTTGTGCGTGCGGCCCGGCGAAACGCCGTTTTTGCCAGCTTGTCGCGGCAGCGCCGGGTTCCCCGGCTCATAGACCCTGACCAGGGAGGACGATGAGCATGCAGGCACCAAGACCACCGCGCGGGTTAGCTGCCGCGGGCCGCAAACTGTGGCGCGAAGTCGTTGCCGAAGCCACCGCCGAGGGCCTGGTTCTGACCGCGGTCGAGCGGTACTGGCTGGAGACGGCGGCCAAGCTGGTCGATCAGGCCGCAACCCTTGAGGCCGAGCTGGTCGGCGCACCGAAGATGGTGCGCGGGTCACAGGGCCAGGAGGTCATCAACCCGCTCATCTCCGAGCTACGCCAACTACGGCAGGCGGCGGACCGATCACTCGCCAGGTTGCGAATCGAGCCAGATGAATCGTCGAACGCCATCCGCGTGATCGGCACCAGCAGCACTCAGGCGCGTCGCGCGGCTCACACGCGCTGGCGCGGCGCGGGCGCATGAGGCGGGTCGGCAGCACGTCCGGCCTACGGCAAGTGCTGATCGCGGGGCATGAACCTTCGTGGCAGCGCTGGCGTATCCCCGGCCGGGCCTGCGACTTCGAACTCGACCTGAAAGCCGGCCGTCCGGTCGTGGTTTCCTCGGCGCAACTGCTGGCCGCGCTGATGCGCGCCGGCCTGCCTCACCGCGAGTTCGCGTTGGGCGGCCAGCATCACGGCGGCGCGTTCGTCCTGGACGAGCATGACCGGCTGGTCGAATAGTCGCAGTCGATTCGGCCACTACCGCCGACCGATAGCTCGCTGCGGGAAGCTGAGCGTACGCAAGTTTGCGTTGTCCCAGGTTGCTGGCATCGACAACTTGGGTGACCTGCACAAGCCCTGAATCGACAGTGGCCGAGACGTTTGCTGGTAGGTGTACCAATCTGGAACCTGATCTTGGACCGGCCGACCAGGACGCCATCGCCGAGGTGGTGTGCTCGCTGCGGGAAGCCGGACTGAGCGTCCGGGCCATCGCCGCAGCAACAGGAGCCGACAGAAACACCGTCATGTCCGATCTCAGGCGGCAGGTGTCTGAATTTCAGACACCTGATCTTGAACCGGCCGACCGGGACGCCATCGCCGGACAGGTGCAGCGTGAGATATCAGGTGATCAATTTCGATCACCTGATCTTGAACCGGCCGACCGGGACGCCATCGCCGGACAGCCGGTCGCGGCCGAACCGGCACCAACCACAACGCTGGCCGTTGTAGTTGCCGGTTCGGCCGCTCCGGTGACCGAGACCCTTTTCGTTGGCGTCTCGGCGCGCCGGCACTGGCATGTGCGGTCATCATGACCGCGCGTGAGCTACCCGGCCGTCGTCGGTGGCCGGGTAGGCAGTCTTGGTGGGTGGCCGGCCGACTTGCGCGAACGGCGCGCGCGCCGCGCGGTCGCGCGCGGCGCTGACGACTTTCTGCCAGCGGCTCCAGTCGGCGCGCGCAGCGAAGGGCTGTAGGGCTGGCGTGTCGGGCAGGCTGGTGTGCCGCCGTAGCGGCCAGCGCCGGCGTATCACCCCGGCCAGCACCGAGCAGCCGGGTCGGTGACGCACGATGGCGATAGTCGAGTTGCCGTCACTGACCGGATCCGCCGAGGCGGCGCAGCGGGCGCAAGCGAAGAACTCCACCATCGCCACTAGTGTGCAGCACGCCAGCGGCGCGCCGAGTCTGCCGCGACCTGGCCGTCGTTACGGGACCACATATCGCCAAGTGGTCGGTTCCCGGTTCAGGCATGCCGGCGGGTAGTCGCCGTAGATCCCTCGGTCGTCTCCGGCCATCACCCAGGCGTGCTGGCGGTCGGCGCGAGCGGCCAGCTCGGCGAGCTGCCGGCGCCGCGCATCGCGCGCGGCGCACATGTCGCGGTAGGCCCGTTTGAGCGTCCAGGCCATCAGCACGATGGCCGCCAGGCCGATGATCCACCAGATGAAGTGCGCGATGATTCCGACGAGCAGCAGCACGGCGAAAAGATGACCGAGGATTCCCGTCATGGTGCTGAGTCCCACCGCTCCACGATGCGCCGGTAAGTGTCGTGGTCGATGTGGTCGTCGAGGTACTGGATCACCCGGTCCGGGCCGGGGTAGCCGGACAGGTCGTGCTCGCCGAGCAGGCCGGGGTATTCGGCCAGCAGGTCGTCGATGATGCGGCCGACATTCCACGTGTCGCGGCCGTCCCACGGCAGTGTGACCAGCACGTAGCGGATCAGGTCTTTACGGGTGACGGTTGCCCTCATCGCGTACCTGCTTGTTCGGCGCGCAGGTCACCTTCAGCGCGAAGGTCGCCTTCGACGACGAACCGTAGCCGGTCGGCGTAGGTGATCGTGTCGGCGATTTTCCCGGCCAGCTCGAACGCGCGCGCCGCGCGGGCACCGGATAGGTGTTCCTCGGCCCAGCGGGCGCGGGTCAAAGCGTCGCGCAGCAGATGGCGGCACTCGTCGAGGCACTTGGCGGCTTCGGTGATCCCGCTGGCCGCGCCGGCGCGGGCTTCCTCGGCGCGGCGGCGTTCCTCGGCCAGCTCGGCGGGCGTCGCCTGCCGGTAGTCATCGCGGCCCATCGGCGGCTCCATCGTCGTGTTGGGCGCGCGCACCGCCCGCGGCCAGCCGGTTGATCGCTTCCGTGCGCCGAGCATCCGACACTTGAGTGTAAATGGCGGTGGTGTTCAAATTGGCGTGCCGCAGCAGGGTTTGCGCGGTGCGCAGATCGGTGCCGTCGCTGACCAGCTTGGTTCCGTACCAGTGACGCAGCCTATGTGCGGTGCCGCCTGGAATGCCGGCGCGATCCATTGCCTGCCCGATGATGTCGGCGACGCCGCGTGGCCGGATCGGCTGCCCGCGCCGGCGCGCGTTGCCCGGAAACCACCAACCGCGCCGGGGCATCGTCTCGGCGGCCTCAACCAGCAGCGGATGCAGCGGCAGTATCGCGGTCACGTTGCCCTTGCCGGTCACCCGCAGGGTGCGCGCCTGGGGGTCAACGTCCTCGCCGCGTATTTTGGCGATTTCATGCACCCGCAAGCCCGCGAACGCCGCCAACAGGATCATCACACGGGTGCGGTGATGCATGCGCACCGCGAGCAGGTTTTGCAACTGCTCATCGGTGATCGGCCGGGGTACGCCTTTGGAGGCCTTCGGGCGTGGTAGCTGCGCTGCGGCATTCGTGCCGCCGTTTTGCCCCAACCAGCGGTAGAAGCTGTGAATGTAGCCGTAGTAGGCGGCGCGGCTGTTGGGCTTCAAATTGGGCCGGCCAAGGAACCGGGCGATGTCAAGGGGCCGCACCGACTCCACGCCCACCCCGGCGAATTTCTCCAACCGGCGCAACACACCCAGGGTTTCGTTGATCGTGCGGTTGGAGCGGCCCGCGCCGCGCATGTACAGCTCCCAGCGCTCCAATGCGCTCAGCTCGCCATCGTCATCGCCGGAACCGGCGGCGGGCACCACCAACGCCAAATGCCGGTGGTGGTGTCGGGCCGCGCTCATAGCCGCACCAACCGTACTGCGGTGGCCAGGTCGTCGAACACGCACCCGCAATGCGCGCAGCGCGCCGGGCCCGTGTAAAACTGCGCCCGAGTCTGCCGCAGCCACGCGGCCTTGTGCTGCCCGCACATCAGCACCGCCTCACAGCCGTGCAGGTTCACCCGCCAGCCGGCCGGCCGGCGGCATCGCCGACCCTCACCGGCGGCGGGCATCTCACAACCCGGCGGGCAATCGAACATAGACACCACCGCCTCCAACCCGTCACCGGCCCGGCACAACTGGCGGTAGGACTCAATGGACATGTGGCTCCCTTCGGGTTCGGAGCCAGCGTCGCCGATTGTCAGGTCATATCTAGGTCACGGCACCGTGTTTGTTCAGCTAACTACCGCCTCTGACCTGCGTAAACACTGGTGCGCGGTACTGGGATTGAACCAGCGACCTCTTCCGTGTCAGGGAAGCGCTCTCCCGCTGAGCTAACCGCGCCCGGATCAAAGAAAAAGAGGTGGAGACGGGAATCGAACCCGTGTGCACGGCTTTGCAGGCCGTTGCCTCACCACTCGGCCACTCCACCGCGGGGTTGACGCCACCACCTTCGAGCGGATGACGGGATTCGAACCCGCGACCCTCACCTTGGCAAGGTGATGCGCTACCAACTGCGCTACATCCGCGCGCAACGGACAAGATCGTCGCCCGGTGCGAAGCACGACGATAGTCCACTTGAGCAGGACCGCACAAATCTCTTGACATCTTCGGGTATACCTCACCGCGGTGTGGGCAGCAGGTTCTCTCAAGTGGCGCGTCACGTGCTAACCTTCGACCTCGTCTGGCCCGCGGCATCGGTCCTGTAGCTCAGCGGGAGAGCGTCCGCCTCACACGCGGAAGGTCGCTGGTTCGATCCCAGTCGGGACCACTGCGTGGCGTGCGGGTACCGCCGTTCCTTGTTGTGCGCGGGGCGCTCGGCATCGCCTTTGATCCGCCGTCATTAGAAGTGAAATGCCGGCATCCGCATGTTGAAGTGCGGCATAGCCGGGACCGCCGGCGCCGCAGGCATCACGGGGGCCGGCATGGCCGGGATTCGCGGGGCTGCCGGGGGCGGCATGGCCGGCAACACCGGTGCCTCGGGGGCGGGCAGACGGATCGGCTCGGGAGCCGGCACGTGTGCCGGGGCCCCGGGCGCCGGAATGTGCACCGGTGGCTGCGGCGACGGGAGGTTCAACGGCGGCTGCGGCTCTGGAAGGTGAACCGGCGGTTGCGGTGTCGGCAGCTGAACCGGCGGCGTGGGATCGGGCGCCTGCACCGGTGGGGTGGGAACATGTGCCGGCGGCCGCGGGGTTTGCACCGGTGGGGTGGGAACATGAACTGGCGGTCGCGGCGCCTGCACCGGAGGCGCAGGGCTCGGCAGCTGTACCGGTGGCTGCGGGGCCGGCATGCGAACCGGCGCCGCGGGAACCGTTACGTGGACAGGTGCCGGCGACGGTGCGGGCGCTGGCAGCGGGCCGGGAATTGGCACAGGCACCGGTGCGGCCACCGCAACGGGCTCAGGCGGCGGCGCTGCCGGTAGCGGCGGCGCGGCCACGGCAACGGGCTCCGGCGGAGCCGGCGGGTTCGCGGCTGGCGGCGGCGCGACCGCGGGCACAACCGGCGACGCCTGGCGCATCGGCTGTGGTTGTGGCGCGGGCGGTTGGGCCACCGCCGGCGGGGGTGGCTGCTGGGCCGGCACGATGAGGCTTTGACCGGGTTCGGGACGCAAGGCGACGGTCGGTCGTATGCTGATCGCCAACGAAATCGCCAGCGCGACCACGCCTCCGACGACGACCGTCGCTAACGTGCTGCCGACCAGCAACACCGGCCTGCGCCGCCGCCCGGTGCCGGCGCAGACGGCGGCGTCGGACTCTTCACCGGCGCCGCTGTAGGCCAAAGCCTCGCCACCCGTCGAAGCGTCCGAGGAGCCCTCCACGAAACCCAGGTAGGCCAGCGGATCGACCTCACCCGTGCCGGGATCCTGTGCGTAGGCCAAAGCCGCGGTCGACGACGCGAACAGCGGCGCGTTGGCCGACGCCAGCGCAGCGCCGCGGGCCAGCGCCGTCTCCGGCTCCTCGGGAGCGCTGACCGCGAGCGGCGTCGCAGCTTCGAGTTGCGGCTTGATCGCGGCGATGTCGACGCCGCTGCCGACCACGAACAAGCCCTCGGGCCGGGACTGCAGTGCTTCGACACCGGCGACTATCGAGAGCAACCCGGGCCAGGCGTCGGCGCCCGGAGCCAGCGGCTGGCGTCGTACATCGGTGATCGAACCGTCGGCGGAGTCCACCACGGCCAGGGTCGCCGTATCGGGTTCGACGAACAGCATCGCGGTGTGCTCGTAGCCGATCGCGCTGCCGACCGTCTGCGCCAACGCCGCCGCGGCCAAAAAGGCGGAAACCAGCATGACGTTTTCGACCTTGTGGGCGGCCAGCGCGTCGCGCAGCGCGGCGCCCTCGGCTTGATCGGTCCACGTAACACCGGTCGACAGCAGATGATGGCCGGCCTCGGCGGCGCCTTCGCGGGTACCGAGGATGGCCGCCACGACTTCTTCAGGCGCGTTGCGGGTTGCCAAACCCGGGGCGGCGGCGGTGTCGAAGCTGTCTTCTTCGACGGTCACGCCGTCGCCGTTTTGGCCCTCGACCACCACCAGCCTGATCGATTCCGGAGCCATCGAGACCCCGAGTACGACGTCCATCGCTCCTCCCAAGTCCCTGGGGCTCATCGCGGTCTGATCGGAGCAGAACACCGCGCGGGCCGCGATCTCCACGATCTTCGTCGCGGTCGCGGAAAACGTTACACCGGCTAATTAAGTCGGAGCTGTGAATTTCGCGCCGAACGGGCGTAACGCCGCGCTCAGGCCACCCGGAACCCCTCCAAATCTGCCTGCTTGACGGTCAGGCCGTGACCCGGTGCGCCGCGGTCGGGACGCAGCACGCCGCCCGGCTGCGGCGCCAAAACGCCGTCGAAGGCCAGCTTTTCGATGCGGACATGGTCATGGAAATACTCCAGGTGTCGCATGTGCCACACCGCCGTGCCGGCGTGCGCACTGATTTGCGGAGCGCAATGCAGCGACAGGTCCATGCTGCGGGCGTCGCACAATGCGCCGACCTTGAGGACCCCGGTGATCCCGAGGGCGCGGGTGACATCGGCTTGCAGACAGTCCACCGCGTCCGCGTCGAGCATTTGCTGGAAATACGGTAAGTGGTAACCGTATTCACCGGCGGTGATGTCCATTCCCGCCGGGCCGTGCTCGCACAGCTGATGCAGTCCCCACAGGTCGTCGGAGGTCACCGGTTCTTCGAACCACCGCACGTCGTACTCGGCGAAGCGCCCGGCCCACAGCAGCGCTTGTTTGCGGCTGTAGGCGCCGTTGGCGTCGACGAACAGTTCGGCGGCGTCGCCGATCGCGCAACGCGCTGCGCTCACCCGTTCGGTGTCGGCGTCGGGGTCGCGCCCCACTTTCATCTTGACCCGGGGGATCCCGGCCTCGACCCAGCCGCACAGCTGGGCCCGCAGCGTGTCGTTGTCATACGAGGTGAATCCGCCGCTGCCGTAGATCGGGGTAGCGTCGTGCACGGCGCCGAGCGCGATCATCAACGGTTCTTGCAGTAGCCGGGCCCGCAGATCCCACAGCGCGATGTCGACCGCGGAGATGGCCTCGGCCACCACTCCCGGCTTGCCCAGGTTGCGCACCGCATGCGCCATCTCGGCCCATCGGGCGGGCGGCTGCAAGGCGTCGCGACCGGTGATAACCTCCGCCAATTTCGATTTCACCACGGTCACGACAGATGTGTCCGCATAGGTGTACCCGGTCCCGACCTTGCCGCCTGCGTGCACAGTCACCAGCACGAAAGTCGTCGAGTCCCAGGTCAACGTGCCGTCGGACTCGGGAGCATCGGTGGGAATCGTGTAGGCGGAGGCTTCCACTGACTCGACGGGAACGGTGGAGCCGGCGCATGAAGTCATGTCCGGTGTCTACCCGCAACGCAAACCGGGTATGCCCGGTTTGCACAGTGCCAGGCGGCGCGCGGAAGGGGGACGATGACGGCAAAACCAGCATTCGTCGAAGAGCTTGCGCCGCACGTACTTCGGGAATACGCGCTGCTCGCCGACGGCGAACGGGGTGTCGTCGTCGGGCCGCGCGGCGATTACTGCTGGATGTGCTTTCCCCGCTGGGACAGCCCCGCGGTGTTCAGTTCGTTGCTAGGTGGCGGCGGTGTCTACGCCGTGTCGCCGGATCACCCGCGGTTCGTGTGGGGCGGCCGTTACGAACAGCGGTCGCTGATCTGGCGGTCGCGCTGGGTGACCACCGATGGGATTGTGGAATGCCTTGAGGCACTTGCATTTCCGGGCGACTCGGACACGGCGGTGCTGTTGCGCCGCATCATCGCACGAGATGCGCCGATGCGGATGCGGGTCACCCTCGACCTGCGCGCGGGTTTCGGTGCCGAGCCGATGCGCGACCTGTGCCACAACGACGGCGTGTGGACAGGGCGGACCGGACGACACCGATTCCGGTGGACCGGGCCCGCCGAGGCCCGCCGCGGCGACGACGGCGCGCTGCGCGCGGTGGTGAACGTTACGCCCGGGCACGACTTCGACTTGGTGCTGGAAGTATCCGACCAAGAGCTGCCCCAAGCCGCAGTGCGGCCCGACGACGTGTGGCGACAAACCGAACAGGCTTGGGCCAGCGCGGTTCCGGCGTTCTCGGATACCTTGGCCGATCTCGACACCCAGGTCGCCTACGCGGTGCTGCGCGGCTTGACCAGCAGTGGCGGCGGGATGGTGGCCGCGGCGACGATGTCGCTGCCGGAACGGGCTGAACAAGGCCGTAACTACGACTACCGGTACTGCTGGATCCGCGACCAGTGTTACGCCGGTCAGGCCGTGGCCGCGGCGGGCAGCTATCCGCTGCTCGACGACGCTGTCCGCTTTGTCGGCGAACGCGTCCTTGCCGACGGTCCCAGACTTCGGCCCGCTTATTCCGTCATCGGCCGGCCGCCGCCGCGTGAACAGCAGCTCGACCTGCCGGGTTATCCCGGCGCTGATGTCAAGACCGGCAATTGGGTGACCGAGCAGTTCCAGCTCGACACGTTCGGCGAGGCGCTGCTGCTGCTGGCGGCCGCCGCCGACCGCGACCGCCTGGACGGCGCGCACTGGCGTGCGGTGGAAACGCTGGTGCAATCGATCGGAGAGCGCTGGCGCGAGCCCGACGCCGGCATCTGGGAGATCGGCAATCACCGCTGGACCCATTCGCGGCTCATCTGCGCGGCCGGGCTGCGGCGCATCGCTGAGCAGGCGCCCACTCGCCAGGGTGCCGAGTGGCAACGCCTGGCTGATCTGCTCGTCACCGACGCCGATTCGAACTGCCTGCACCCGAGTGGAAGATGGCAACGCGCACCCGATGATTCACGGATCGATGCGGCACTGTTGATGCCGTCGATCCGGGGGGCGATCCCGCTCGGCGATCCGCGCACCGTGGCCACACTCGAGGCGGTGCGGGCCGATCTGGGTCGGGACGGTTTCGTGTACCGGTTCCAGCCCGACGAGCGGCCACTCGGCCAAGCCGAAGGCGCTTTCCTGCTGTGCGGCTTTCTGATGGCCTTGGCCGATCATCAGCACGGCAACCACGTGGCCGCGGCTCGATGGTTCGAGCGCAACCGCACCGCCTGTGGTCCACCCGGATTGCTCACCGAGGAATTCGACGTGGCCCAACGCCAACTGCGCGGCAACCTGCCTCAGGCTTTCGTGCATGCGCTGCTGTTCGAGACGGCGCATCGGCTCGCCGAAGGATGCCGCCCGCCGGTCGGCGCCGGAACCGGATAGGGGTGTTTGCCCAGCGGCGCCGCCGGGTACGCAGCCGCAGTGGATGCTCTCGCCGAAACGGCTGTCGAGACCTGGCGGCGCAGCCGGTTGTCTCGCTGGCTTCGCCTCAACGGCTATGTGGCGTTCGACCTGCCGCGCACGGTAACCGCGCTGGGCGGATTGCTGCTGGTGGGTATCATCGTCGCGCACGCCTACGTGTTGGCCACACAGCAGGCGCTGCCGCTGTACTTCGTGCTCTACTGCGCCGTGCTGATCACCGCCTGCATGCTGGCAGCCGGCGGGATGTGGTTGGCTGTCAAGCCTCGCGCGCCACAGCTGGGCTGGTTTGCCGGCGACCTGGTCTCGGTCGTCGTTATCGTGCTGTACTTCGCAAGCCGCGCGGCCAGCCTGCCCGGGCTGATCGCGCTGACGGGCCGGTGGGACTTCGCCCCTGCGACGTTCGCACTCGCCTTCGCGGGGGCGTTCGTCGCGGTGCACATGTCGGTGCTGCTGGGCATCAACGTCGCGTATCCCCAGCGTCAGGGTTGGCACGACTGAACGGCCGGCGATGACGCTCGACTACCCGGTATGGCTG
Source organism: Mycobacterium heckeshornense (assembly GCF_016592155.1). Classification (NCBI taxonomy): domain Bacteria; kingdom Bacillati; phylum Actinomycetota; class Actinomycetes; order Mycobacteriales; family Mycobacteriaceae; genus Mycobacterium; species Mycobacterium heckeshornense. The sequence continues at coordinate 3,230,715 of NZ_AP024237.1, read as the reverse complement.
CGGATCGACCACTGGCTCAACGTGCTGTTTCTGACGCTGCTGCTGCGCAGCGGCATCGAAATCCTGGGCACGCATCCCAAGCTGTACTGCAACGACGACAGCAAACCCGGCACCGAGTGGGCACGCTTCACGACCAAGGAAATGCCGACCGACAAGCTGTACGACACCCTCGACGAAGAAGAGTCTTACAGCTCGCTCGTGGCGCTGCCCGGTCATAAGAAACTGGGCATGGGCCGGCACTGGCACTTCTTCTCGGTGATCTGCTGGATTCTGGTCGGCCTGTCTTACTACCTTCTGTTGTTCGCCACCGGGCAGTGGCACCGGTACTGGCCCTACTCGTGGTCAATCTTCCCGGAGGCCTGGAACGACATCGTCGCCTACATGACGTTCAACCTGCCGCCGCTGCTGCCCGGCGAGCCGCTGGATGCCATCCAGAAACTGACCTACGCGGGCGTGATCTTCCTGCTCGCTCCGTTTCAGATCCTCACCGGTGCCGCCCAATCCCCGGCGATCGAGGCGCGCTTTCCGTGGTATGTCCACATGTGGGGTGGACGGCAGTGGGCGCGCACCCTGCATTTCGTCGGTCTGGTCGCCTTCCTGGTGTTCATCGTGATCCATCTGTCGATGATCGCTTTCTGGGGCTGGGGTCAACTCAACGCCGCCATGATTTTCGGCTCCGTCCGCAACATTTACTGGGCGACCGCGTTGTCCGCAGTGATCGTTGGTGCGATCGTCGCCATCCACATCGCGGCAACGAAGTGGAGCCTTCGCCGGCCCGTGCAGGTACACCGCGTCCTTGGTGCGATCAACACGCGCGCCAAGCTGATGTTGTTGCGGCCGTTGAATTCACGGCAGAACTACCCGCGGCGCAAACTGTCGGGAGAGCACCGCGTTAACGGTAAGCCACCCTGTTCAACCGAGTACAAGGTGATGGCGGTGCACAACTTCGTCGACTGGCGGCTGCGGGTCGGCGGGCTGGTGGAAAACCCGGTGACCCTGGACCTTGCCGCGCTGCGGGCGCTGGCCGAACCGGAAACGCAGCGCGTCATGCACAACTGTGTGCAGGGTTGGACGAGCCTCGGCCAATGGAGCGGCCTGCACCTGGGCAAGCTGGTCGAGCACGTCAAGCCGCTGCCGGGGGCCCGCTACATCTGCTTTTTGACCATGCAGGACAACAGCCGCGACGAACCCAGCTCCGACGGACTGGGGCAGTTCTATGAGGTCATGGATCTCGAGCTGGCCTACAAGCCGCAGACCATCCTGGCCTACGAGATGAACGGCATGCCGTTGCCGATCAAACACGGTGCGCCGCTGCGATTGCGGGTGGAGACCCAGGTGGGATTCAAAATGGCCAAGTGGATCAACCAGATTGAGTTCATCGATGACTACACCGGTATCGGCATGGGCTTGGGCGGGTGGCGTGAAGACAACATCCACTACGACAAGGATGTGGAGATCTGACCATGACCGAGTCGATGGTGCGGCCCGAGTTGGTCGAGTTGCAGCCGGCCGAGCGTGAACGTGTTCTCCAGCAGGTTGCCGCCAAGGGCGGGTACTGCGAAAGCTGCGGCGGAACGGAGTTCCACGTCGGCCGCGCTTTGTACCTCGGCTTTTTGTTTCTCGACGAAGACCAGGACGCGTATATGGTGGCGCTCACTTGCCGCAACCCCGACTGCCGCAAGCCGCGTACCGGAATCAGGTTGCGGGAGAACGATTTTCTCGACCACGACGGAGAATCCCGCGCCGCGAGCTGGCGAATCGGCCTGCCCCGTGGCGCTTAGCTTTGACCGGTGGCCTCTCGGTGAACACCGGATGGGCAAGCTCGAACCGGTCGATAAGGTCCGATAGCGCACGCAGGTCGTCGCACAACGACCGGAACCGGCGCTCGTCTGCGTCGCTGAGCAAGCCGCGGGTGCTGTAGTGGACGAGCCGACGCAGCCGCCCGGCCAGCGCCGTGCCCCACCTGATGGAAAAGTCGTAGCTTTCGCCTTCGGCCAGTTCGTGTTTCGTCCCGAGTCGTTTGAGCGCGTCGATCTGCTCGGTGAGCAGCTGCATATCGTCGTCGATATTGACCATCGCTGTTCCTCGTCTCACCGGTGCGGCTTGGCGACGCTGAGCACATACGGCGTGCCCTGCAGCGTCAGAAAGACCCGGTGCGGCCCGACCGCCATGCCCGACACGGCGGCGGACCGGACCGGGCCGGGCGGCAGGCCCGCACGGTAGTTGGTGACGTGCAGGACGGGAATCGTGCCGCTCGGGTATCCGGTGAAGCTAGCCGTCTCCAGCGTCACCACCTCATGGTCGGTGGCCGCGTAGATGCGGGTGTCGTCGGTGCCCAGCTTGCGGATGGGGGAGGGCAGCCGGGTGCGGGCCAGCACCTGCATCCCGTCACCGCCGCGGCGCGAGTCGACGGCATACAGCACGCCGTCGTCGCGCCCGGCCACATAGCTGCGCGTCACCTGGGTGCCGTCGCCGGCGGAGACCGCGACGCCGATGCGCAGCGACCCGCGTTGCGCGGGTGGAGACGACGCATCCTTGTAGTAGCGGATTCCCGATGGGCCGTAGAGGTGGTATTCGATCGCGCGCCCGCGGTTGGCGCCGTCGATGGTGTCGGCGGGGGATCCGGTGACGGCCGCGGTGGCCAGTTTGCGATAGCCGTGTTGATCGACCGGCGTCACCGACAGCCCGTCGGCCGACAGCGCCAGCAGGATACCCAGGCCGGCGTCTTCGGACAGGTAGGCGGGCGCAGGGCCGGCGTCGACCTCGTCGAGCTGACGCAGCGTGCCGAGGTCGACGACCGCCACCTTGTTACGGCCGGGCTGCGGCACGAACACCTGCCCGCCGTCGGTGCGGCTGATCTGCAGGTTGCGCCCCGCTTGCATCGGCGGGGAGAGCCGCGTCTTCCCATGCTGGGGGCTCAGCGGATCGCTGACCTCGGCCAGCCGACCGTCGTCGGTGAGGCCGATCAGCGCGTGCGTGCCAGACGACCACACCGGATCGCGCAGTGTTGCGCCGACCCAGCGCACCGTCACTTCGGGCGTGCTTTCCGGTTGCGACGGGCTCGAACAGCCTGCGGCCGCGATGGCCGCCGCGGCCGCGGCACCGCACCAGCGCCACAGCGGCGACCCAGCCACGGCCGCTCTCCTTCCGCGGTTGCCCTGAACCCGTCCGGTTGCTGTACCCGGATGTGTCGTCGGCTACACCTGGCCCGGCGCGTCCAATCGCCGCTCTGGTCCAGCCGCAGGGGTGGCCCGCCGGCGGTGTCCCCAGAAGCCGAAGAACGATCTCGCGTCCTCGGCGTTGAGGTGCAAGCGTATTACCTACCCGCACAGCGTCTTTGGCAAATCGGCTCGCCAGCAAGCATGCCGGCCGGGCTGACACCTTCGTGCCGTGTTTGCTGCCCGGCACGTTGGGGTAGCCCCTAGCAGCGCGCACCACAGCCCGGGGCGCGGTCCAGGACTCTTCAGGAGGACACGGTGGCAACAACCGTCAGGTCAGCGACCGAGGTGACGCGATTCCTCGTCGGCCAACACGAACGGATCAAGTCGCTGTTCGCCGAGACGCTGAAGGCGAGCGGCAAGGAGCGAGAGAAAACGTTCCTCGAGCTGCGGCGGTTGCTCGCGGTGCATGAAACCGCGGAGGAACAGATCGTGCACCCGCGCGCAAAGCGGAAAATCCCCAACGGCGACAAGGTGGTCGGCACACGGCTGCAGGAAGAGAACGAAGCGAAAAAGGTGCTCAGTCAATTGGAGTCACTCGATGTCGACTCGTACGAGTTCAGCGGCCAATTGATCGAGCTTCGCGATGCGGTCGCTGAGCACGCCGAGCACGAAGAGCAGGAGGAGTTCGCCAAGCTCGAAGAAGAGCTGGACCGAGACGAGCTGCGGTGGATGGGCCGCGCCGTCGAACTGGCCGAAGCAATCGCGCCCACCCGCCCCCACGCCGGGGTCGAATCCCAGGTCGCCAACATGCTGGCCGGCCCGTTCGCGGCGATGATGGACCGGGCCCGCGACGCCATCCTCGGCAAGGGCTGAGCGGGCCAGCATGATAACGCCGGGACACCTGCTTACTTGCGACGAGTTCGATCCGAAGAAGCTGGTGCGCCAAGCCCGTTCGGTCCAAACCGCTAGGTTCGCGCGGCTCTGGAACGACAAGCAGGGCCATAGCCCCGTGGTGTGGTCGGTGATCGGGGCGGTGTCGCAGGCCTGCTCGCTGCCGATCACCACCGCTGTGACCTGCCCATCATCCGGATGCACCCCGCCGTGGTGGCGCAGCGGCAGCGACCCGCGCGACCCCTACTCCAAAGGATGTCGAGCGCGGCTGTCGACGACGTCTACATCCCGCGGATCGGGCCCGAGCAGGACCGATTCTTCGGCGTCTGGGAGTCGAAAGTCGCGGCGTGAGCACGCGTGAGGATCGGTGATGGCGGCAGCGCGGAAAACCAGTGCGGCGAGCTACTTACCCGAGGACCGCGACCTCGATTCACTTGAGGCTGCCGCCAATGTGTGCCGGGGCTGCTCGCTCTACGAGAGCGCCTCGCAAACTGTTTTCGGGCACGGGGATTCGCATGCCCAGCTCATGCTCGTCGGTGAGCAACCGGGTGACCGGGAGGACATCGAGGGCTTGCCGTTCGTGGGTCCGGCCGGCCGGCTGCTTGCCCGGGCGCTCGACGAGGCGGGCATCGACCCGGATGTGACGTATCAGACCAATGCCGTCAAGCACTTCAAGTTCACCCGCAAGAACGCAAAGCGACGCATACATCAAAAGCCCAGCCGGACCGAAGTGGTGGCCTGCCGCCCGTGGCTCGTCGCCGAAATCGAGGCGGTGCGACCGCAGGTGATCGTGTGCCTCGGCGCGACCGCGGCACAATCGCTTTTGGGCGCGGCCTTTCGAATCTCGGCGCACCGCGGCGAGCTGATGCGGCTGCCCCGCGAGGCGGAGATCCGCGTCGAACCGGAGCCGCGGGTAGTGGCCACCTTTCACCCGTCAGCGGTGGTGCGCGAGCGCACCGAGCGCCGCCACGAGATGTACCAACTATTCGTCGGCGACCTGCGCAGCGCCCGGGCCAGTTTGGCCGGCCGCCGACGTCAACGACGGTGACGCGCCCCGTTTGATCCGCATCCCTGCGGGTACACCGTGATGGTGACCATCGGCGCGGTCACCCTGCCTTGGCATGCCCAGCGCCGCAAACGTGTCCCCGGAAGCGGCGGGTGGTGGCGCGCCGATGGTCCACTACGCCACGCGTCGATGTTGGGCCCAGCGGCGCGTTCTCACGGATCGTCGTCTTCCTCATCGCGGAGCAGCTTTTCCGGGTGGTGGAAAGTGTTGATGCGCGGCTGTCCGCGGTCCAGATGCGGTGGCGGGATCCATTCGGTGAGACCATCTTTGCGCTTGCGGGTTTGCCAGCCGCCGGGTTGGACGGTTCGGTGATTGGTTCCGCAGGCGAGGGTGAGGTCGTTGACGTCGGTGGTACGGCATTTGGCGTAGTCGGTGACATGATGGACCTCGGTGAAGTACGCGGGCACGTCGCAGCCGGGCGCCGTGCAGCCACGGTCCTTCGCGTACAACACGATTCGCTGCGCCGGTGAAGCCAGACGTTTGGTGTGGTACAGCGCCAAGGCGCGTCCCTTATGAAAAATGGCCAAATAGTGATGGGCATGACCGGCCATGCGGATCACGTCGCTCATCGGCAGCAACGATCCGCCACCGGTGAGCCCACGCCCGGCGCCGGCCTCCAACTCTGCCAAGGTAGTGGTGACGATGATGCTGGCCGGAAGTCCGTTGTGCTGGCCGAGTTCCCCGCTGGCTAGCAGCGCCCGCAGCCCGGCCAGCAAGCCATCGTGATTGCGCTGAGCGGCTGAGCGAGTGTCGCGCTTGATGGCTTCTTCGCTGGGAGTGCCGTCGATGACCGGTCTGTCGTCGTACGGGTTGGCCATACCGGGCGCGGCGAGTTTGGCTAACACCGCCTCCACGGTGGCGCGCATGGCCGGGGTGAGCCAGCCGCGGATGGGACTCATCCCGTCGATGTCTTGTCTGCCCAGGCTCAGCCCGCGTCGACGGGCGCGATCCTCGTCGGTGAAGTCGCCGTCCGGGTTGAGGCAGTCAGCGAGCTTGTCGGCCAGCTTGGCCAGCTGATCAGGTCGAAACTGGGTGGCCAACCCTGCCAGCTTGGCTTCCGCGCGCTCGCGGGTGGCCGCGTCGATCCAACACGGCAACTGCTCGAAGAACCTGCGGATCACCGCGACGTGGCCGGCGCCGATGTCTCCGGCGCGCTGCGCGGCGGCGGTGGCAGCCAATCGCGGCGGCAACGGCTCGCCGGTCAAGGCCTGCCGGTCGCCGAGATCCTCGGCCTCGTGGATGCGCCGCGCGGCCTCCGGACGGCTGACGCGCAGCCGATCGGCCAAGGCATGCGACAACTTGCCGCCCAGCTCGGTCGGTGTGGCCCGCTGGCGCACGCCGTTGATCAGGGCATGTCCTGCCACCGGCAACCGGCGCGCCTCGTTTTCGAGCCGCTCCAGAAGTGCCATCCGCTCCGGCGTCGTCAGCACCTCAAAGGTCAGCTCACCGAGCCGCGACACCGCATCATGCAGTGCATCGAAGACCTCGACGATCTCCTCACGGCTGGTCGAACGCATGTACGAATGCTACGTGTGGCCACCGACGCCGAGCCGACCCGAAAGCGCCACCTGGTGATGGAATCCCAACTGTGCATAGCTATGGACAACGCCCGGATCAGGGCGGCGACCCGCCCACGCGTCGGCGCTGAACACGGCGCCGTCCCCAGTCGGAGACGGCCAGCGCACCGGCCATCAGCGTGGCGCCCGCCAGCGACCGACGATGCCGGGTCGCCCAGAACTGCGGGCTGTGCGCGCGCGAGCGATCGTCGAACACGCCGCGCGCCCCGAAATCGCGGCCGCCCGCACCGTCAAGCGGCGCCCAGAGATTGGCCGGCCGGCCCGAGCTGATCGGCTGATCGGTCTGCTGGGAGCTGTAGCCGGTGCGGGCGAGATAGCGGTCGAGCAGCGCCGGCGCGAGCCGCTGACCCGAGATGGTGGCGACGGTGCTGGCGCCCAGCCAATACTGTTTGCGGTGCGGATGGTCGAGCGCGTGGATGACGCCGCGGGCCGCCACTTCGGGCTGGTAGATCGGCGGCACCGGCTGCGGATGCTTGCTCAGACGCGACAGCACCCAGGAGAACTGCGGGGTATTGACCGCCGGCATCTGGACCACGGTCACCCTGATGTTGCTGCCCTCGTGCATGAGTTCGGTGCGCAGCGACTCGGTGAATCCGTTGACCGCGTGCTTGGCGCCGCAGTATGCCGATTGCAATGGAATCGAGCGGGCACCAAGGGCAGAGCCCACTTGGACGATCACGCCGGAATCGCGTGGGCGCATGCGCTTCAACGCGGCCATGGTGCCGTAGACATAACCGAGGTAGGTCACCTCGGTCACCCTGCGAAACTCGTCCGGGTCGATCTCGGTGAACGGGGCGAACACGGAGGTAAAAGCGACGTTGATCCAGGCGTCGATCGGGCCGAACCGTTCCTCGACACGGCCGGCGGCCTGGTCGACGGCACCGTACTCGGAGACGTCGGTCGGGATCGCCAGCGCCTCACCGCCGGCCGCCTCGATCTCTGCGGCGGCTGCCCGAAGGCCGGTTTCGCCGCGCGCCAGCAGGCCGACACATGCCCTGCGCTGGCCCAGCAGCCGCGCCGTCGCGCGACCGATCCCGGCGCTGGCCCCGGTGACCACGACCACCCGCCGAGTTGAGTTGATTGCCACGGTCTTGGCTCTACCCCGACGCCGGATTGGTAAACATCGCACCACGGCGCCGAATCAAATAGGTAAGTAGCAGCGAACCGTTGACAGTGACTTACGGTTCGCGAATACTTACCACTGTGACTGCTTCGGTAGACGCTAAGCTGGATGCTCTCGGGGATCCGACCCGTCGCGCCATCCTGGAGAAGCTGACGGGCGGCCCGATCGCGGTGGGAGTGCTGGCCGACCAGCTGCCGGTGTCTCGGCCCGCGGTTTCACAGCACTTGCGGGTACTCAAGAACGCCGATCTCGTCATCGAGTCGGTCGCCGGCACCCGAAGGCTGTACCGCATCAACCACTCGGGGCTGCAGGCGGTGCGCGACTACCTCGACCGGTTCTGGGAAACCGCGTTGGACAACTTTGCCATCCTGGCCGCCGCCGAAGCGGAGGCCGATCACCGAAAGTCGTCGTCCGCCAGGAAAGCTGACAAAGGTCGAACCGGAAAGAAGTGAGGAGCAGTGATGAGTATTGAATCCGCCGTCGAAGTGGTTCGATCGGTGAGTGTGCCTCTGCCGCCGGCGCGAACATTCGAGTTATTTACGTCACGGATGACCGACTTTTGGCCCAAGGAACATTCGATTGGCAGCTCGGAGATGGCCGAAGTGGTGGTCGAACCCCACACGGGCGGACGTTGGTTCGAACGCGGCGTGGATGGCAGCGAATGCCCGTGGGGTCGGGTGGCAACCTGGGATCCGCCACGAAAAGTCTTGCTGCTGTGGCAAATCGATGCCGACTGGAAGTTCGATCCGAACTTTGAGACCGAGGTCGAGGTGACGTTTACCGACGAGGGCGCGGGTCGTACCCGGTTGGAGCTTCGCCACCGGAAACTAGAGCGGTACGCAGACAAGGCCGAACAGATGCGCGCAATCTTCGACGATCCCAGCGGTTGGACCGGTACGTTGGCCCGTTTCGTCGAGCTCGCGAGCGCCGAAACCGCACAACGTTAAGGACTTGTAGCAGTGCAGAATTCGACTACCCTGCAGATGGCTTGCGAGGAGCGCCGAGATTTCGCCGATCTGCTTGCCGGACTATCACCACAGCAGTGGGAGCAGCCCAGCCTGTGTGAGCGTTGGCGTGTCAAAGACGTTGTCGCCCATGTGCTTAGTTACGACGAGCTCAGCCGCTGGCAGTTGGGGTGGCGGTTCGTCAAAGGCGGATTTTGGCCGAGTCGTATCAACGCCATCGGTGTTGCCCAGTACGCTACCCGTTCACCCGAGCAGCTGGTGGAGCTGATGCGCGCGTGTATTCCGCCGCGGGGTCTGGCATCGGGTTTCGGCGGCATGGTCGCACTGGTTGACGGAATGGTCCATCAACAAGACATCCGGCGACCGCTGGGTATCCCGCGTGCTATTCCGCCGGAGCGCATGCGCACCGTGCTGAATTACGCGTTGACGGCTCCCGCCGTGCGCGGTGCCCGCCGCAGCCGCGGTGTGCGGCTCGTCGCAACCGATCTGGACTGGAGTGTCGGCAGCGGACGCGAAGTCACCGGGCCCGCAGAAGCGCTATTGATGGCCATGGCCGCACGCCCGGATGCACTCAACCAGCTGAGTGGGTCCGGTAAAGACATTGTGGCCCAACGTATCTGCGGCGCGTCGTCGCGACGCTAATCGGGAATCGCGACCGCCGATAACGCGGCGTCCACGCTTTGATCGATGGGCAGCAGACCGGTCAACCCGCACGCCGCGACGGTGCGTGCGACGACCGGCTGCAGGGTCACCAAGCGCAGCTCGATACCGCGACCGTGGCATTGTTTTGCCTCGTCGGCGAGCACGGCGAAGGCGCAGCAGCCCATGAAATCTAGGCCGTTGGTGTCGATGACGAGCGGCCCCGGCGGGCTGACGGCGGCAGCCGCCTCACCCAGGAGTCGCCGCCAGGTGCTCTCGTTGCAGGCGTCGATTTCGCCGCCGGCGTAGATCACCACCGCTGAGCCGCTGCGTTGAGTGGTGGCCCTGAGCGTGCTGTGCATATCGCCCAGCTCCGCGACCAGACGCGTGCTCAGCGTCAAATGGTGCAGACTGCTTGGCAAAGGTTCTGCGGTGGAGAGATTCATCGTGGACTCCTGCTCGTCTGGCGCTTGACGCACCGGCGAAGGATGTCCGTCCTACACGTCTTAAGACAGACCGTGAACTTTGTAGATTTCTATTCTATAACGAGACAGGTCGGTCTGTCTATAGCACGCCGGTAAGAGTATGGTAAGGCAGCCATGACGAGCGCCGGGGTCGCGTCGACTGCGACGACGTCGGCTCGCGAACGCATCTTGAGTACGGCGTACGACCTGTTCACGCGGCGGGGCATCCGCGCGGTGGGAACCGACGAGGTGGTCGAGCGGGCCGGGGTGGCGAAAGCAACGCTGTACCGGCATTTCCCGAGCAAGAACGATCTGGTGCTAGCCGTGCTCGAACGTCGGCAACAATTGTGGACTTTCGGTTTGGTTGAGAAGCAGTCGCGGTTGCGCGGCAATACCCCCGAAGAACAACTGCTGGCGATCTTCGACGTATTCCGCGACTGGTTTGCCAACCCCGACGGCTTCGAGGGCTGTTCGTTTGTCAACGTGTTGCTCGAGTTGGGTGCCCAGCATCCGGTTGGACAGGCCAGCCTCGCCTATTTGGACAACATTCGCGACATTGTGCGTCGACGCGCCCGCGCGGCCGGGTTGTGCGACGTCGAGGACTTCGCTCGGTCCTGGCATATCTTGATGAAGGGCTCGATCGTCGCAGCGGCCGAAGGCGACGTCGAGGCGGCGCAGCGTGCCAAAGCCATGGCGCGCATGCTCATTGAGCGACATCGGGTTTCAGCCAGCTGCCCGTAGCCGTGCCGGTTTTGTCGGCGTGCTCGGCTTCCAGTTCGGCGACGGCGCGGGCGGTGCGTTCGCGCAGCAGGGCGGCAGCGATGCCACCGGCCACGACGGCGACCACCAGGGCGATCCAGGAAAACCGGGTCAGCCAGCGTTCGGCGGCAACCCCGGCGTAGTAGATCAGCGCGGTGGTGCCACCGGCCCAGCAGATGGCACCGGACACGTTTGCCAGCAGGAATCGCGGGTAACGCATCTTGAGCGCGCCGGCGAGCGGTCCGGCGAATATCCGCAGCAGCGCGATAAACCGTCCGAAAAACACCGCCCGCATCCCCCAGCGGTCGAACGTGCGCTCGGCGAGGGCGATGTGGCCGGGACTGAAATGCTTCGGGAAACGTCGGCCCAACCAGTCGAAGAGCGGCATGCCGAGTCGACGGCCAACCGTGTAACCGATCGAGTCACCGACCGCTGCGCCAATCACTCCGGCGACACCGACCCCGATGGGGTTCACCGCCAGCTCGTGGTGCGACGACATCAGTGCCGCCGTGACCAGCACGACCTCGCCGGGAAGCGGGACGCCCAGGCTTTCGATCCCTACCACGGCGCCGACCACCAAGTAGACCGCCACAGGTGGAATGGCCTGCAGCAGGGAGACCACGGTCATGGGAACAGCATGCCTGACCGGGCGCGGTCAGGCGGACCGGCCCAGGATCTGGGCCCGACGTGTCGAGGCCCAGTCCGCCACACGGAGTCGGGACTCGTGGTCACACAGCGTCAACAGCAGTGCGGCCCGCGGCACCGCGACCAACCCGTAGTCGCAGGTCCAGTCGGGGCGGGTCATCGTCCACACCAGCACGCCATCGGCCGACACGCCGTATTGGCTGAGTCTCATCCCGCCAAATTCGCCCAGCGGGGCAATACCGGTGGCTTCGGCGGTGCATCGGGACACCGCGCGAAAGCCATTCCAGACCACTTCGTGGACGTCCAGAGCGTTGTCGTAGACGTCGACCGATTCGCTATACATTGCTGTGCCGCCGAAGCCGTATGCCGAGTCGGCGTAATCGGTGGAATGCGGTGGTCGAAGTGGTGAACCTTTGAACAACAGCGCAGCCGAACATTCGGGCGGTCGCACGCTGGTGAAATAACTGTCGCCCAGTTCGGTCATGGCGGCCGGGCCGAGGGGGGTGCTGTCCCCGTCGTGCAGGAGCAGGTCGCGTGCGAAGATCGGGGGCGGTTTGGCTTTCGGCGGGCCCGCCTCGCCGGACGATGACACCGGTGCCGGCTCACGCGGCGCCAACACCGCGCGTCCCGACACCGATGTGGTGCAGGCGACCAGTGCGGCGGTCAGTGTCAGCAAGACGGCCGCGATCCGAGCGGTGACAGCGAGTTTTGTCGGCATGCTGCTCGTACGCTATCGCAGGTACCGTCTCCGGCATGCAGAAAAAGAAGCAGCATGCCGCTGACTCGCCTGCGCCGCAGTATCCGATCGAGTCGGTCGACAAGGCGTTGAAGCTGCTGTTGCTGTTGGGCGAGCGGCCCGAGATCCGGTTGAGCGAAGCCAGCCGTTATCTGGGTGTGGCATCGTCGACCGCGCACCGGTTGCTGGCGATGTTGGCCTACCGCGGATTTGTCCGACAAGATCCGGTGTCGCGGGCCTACCGTCCGGGACCGGCGTTGACCAGTGTGGCGTTCGCGATCTTCGGCCGCATGGACATTCAGCGCACCGCCACACCGGTAATGCGTGCACTCAGTGCACGTCTGCGCGAAACGGTCCATGTCGGCATGCTCGACGGCGCCGCCGTGCGGTTCATCGCCGCGGTGGAAGGGCCGAGCGCGGTCCGGGTCGCTTCGCGGTTGGGCCGCACCATGCCGGCGCACTGCACCTCGACAGGCAAGGCCATGCTCGCACAGTTGTCGGAGCAGGAACTACACCAGCTGTTACCAGACGAGAAGCTGGAAAGCATTACACCGCATTCGATTACGTCACGTACCGCGCTGGAAGCCGAACTTGCGCGGGTGCGGGAGCGCGGCTATGCGGTCAACCGCGAGGAAAGCGAGGAAGGCGTCGCGTCGGTCGCCGTGCCGATACCGACGCGCGCGCCCAGACTGGCGCTGGCGCTGAACGTCGCTGCGCCGCAGCATCGGCTGCCCAAGTCGCAATACCCCGCCGTCGCGGCAGCACTGGTGGAGGCCGCCAAGGAAATTGGCGACCAGCTGGGGTAGGTCATTCCCCGATGCGAGCGATCTCATGCCGCCAGGCGGCTTCGACGGTGAAACCCGAGCCCAGGTCCGGCAGGTCGTCCCAGTCTCGTTCGTCGATGTCGCGCAGGCTGCCGCCGGCCGCTTGCACCTGTAACGACATCCGAGCCAGCGCATCGAGGCTGATTGCCTGTAACACCGCTTGTTGCACGGTGGTTGCCGCACTGGTGATCCCGTGCCCACGGCAGATCACAATCGGCCGACCGCGCATTGCGGCAGTCATTTCCTTGCCCAGCAAGCTGTTTCGGATTAGTACTGCTCGTTTGTACACCGGCACACCGTCACGGGCCAGCCGCGCGCCCACGATGTCGTAGGCCCCGTAGATCGGCCGGAGAGCGATACCGGCGAGGTCGGCGGCGACGACGGCCGGCGGGTGCAGATGGGCGACGGCCCGGTGGTGTGGGTACGCGAGCATGGTTTCGACGTGGATAGCAAGTTCGTTGGGTACCCGGTAACCGTCGAGTTCGCCGGCGGCGGCCTCGGTGCCGTCAAAGCGGATCAGCCGGATGTCACCTGGGTGGGTAAACGCCACGCCGGTGTCGGTGTCGCTGCGGCAGCGGATCAGCAGCCGTTCGTCGTCGATGCGCAAACTGAGATGACCGAGCATGCCGTCGGCCAATCCGCGGGCGGCCGCCACCCGGCAGGCCTGGGCGATCAGTGCCCGCTGTTGCTGAAAGTCGGTCACGGCTTGGCTCCCAGCCCGAATCCGCCGTCGGGGTGGGCGGTTTCGCCGGTGATGCCGCGCGATCGGTCGGAGGCCAAGAACACAAAACTCCACGCATGGTCTTCGGCTGTGAGCGCGACGCGCAGCGGAGTGCGCGCGGCGAGGTCGCGCGCGCGGTGGGGCGTGTCGTCGAGGCGGACGGTGTCGAGCCCGAGACTGGCCAGGCCACGCAGGTCGGTGCCCAGGGTGCCGCCCGGGGCCACGCCGTTGACCCGTATCGCCGGGGCCAGTTCATGGGCGAGGGTGGTGACCAGCCCGCGTACCGCAAACTTGGACGACACATACAGTATTCCGCCGCGTCCCGGATAAAACGACGATGCCGATTCGGTCAACACGATCGACGGACCGGTTCCGGCCCGCAGCGCGGGCACAGCGGCTTTGACCGACTGCAGATGGCTCAGCACGTTGGTGTGAAACATCTCGTCGAACGCCATGGCGACGTCGTCGGCGTCGATGTCGCAGATGCCCTTGTAGAAGTCGAAGATCCCCACGCAGTTGACCAGGGTGTCCAGACCGCCGAAGGCGTCCACCGCTGCTGCGACCGCACGTTCGTTGGCGTCGCGGGCGATGGCATCCCCTTCGACGACGGGCACGTCTGGCAGCTGTTGGCGCAGCAGCGCGCATTTGTCGCTGGCGAGTTCTAGCACAGCAACTTTCGCGCCTTCAGCGAGGAAGGCATCAACCACGGCCCGGCCGATACCGGTGCCGCCGCCCACCACAAGGGCCCGCTTGCCGTCCAGCCAGCCGGTCATTGCGGTTCATCCGGGAGCAGGGGGCCGTGCGTATTGCCGACCATTGCCTCCAGTGTGCGCGTGTTCTGGCGCGTCAATGCCTCCAGCTCCAGGGCATCCAAGCTGATCGACTGCCCGGATTTGGGGGCGGCGATCAGCAGTCGGGACCCGTTGCGGGTATCGATCCTGCGCACCACCACTTCGGTGAATTCGTTTGCGATGGTGAACGATTGATTGTTCATAGGAACACCGCCAGGTTCTGCATGCGCAGCACGGATTCGTCGACGATTACAGTGCGCCGCGCGAGTTTCCATCGCGTGTCGCAATGACGCAGCACGTCTTCGCGGGCGCAGGACAGCAGCGCGGGCTCGTTCACGTCGCCGCGGCTGCGGAACAGCAGTTCGGCGGATTGCACGAGCAGATGAGTGTCGTCGGGACCGGCGAAGGTGCGCACATTGGTGATGAAGTGACGCAGCCGCGACGGCGGGTCCTCGGTCCAGGCGTGCTCGGTGGCAAACCGGGCGACCCGCCGGCACAGCGAGTGCTTGTTCTCGTCGAAGTGGGCCATCTGCGGTAACGTGTCGAACCCGGTACCGCGCGCCGTCGTGACCCGCACCGGCATGACGTAGCGGATGTCGTCGGTCAGGGTATCCAGCCACGCGTCATAGTCCTGAGCGTCGAGCAGATACGCTTCGTCGATCAGGAACTGGTGCGCCTGTAGGTGCCGAACATCATTGAACGGCAGGGGATTTCTCATAGCTTCTCCAGATAATCGGCCCACAGCCGCAGCAGCTGGCGCTGGTTGTGCTCGTTGTAGCCGACCTGTGCGTGTCCGGGCCCGTGAAACGACCCCGCGGGCAGTGCCTCGACTAGCGGGCGGTCGTCGGCGAGCAGGCCCATCCGGCTGTTCAACAGCAGCCGCCGTGCCATCGAACCGCCGGCGGTGTTGGTCAGCGATACCCAGTTCTCGACGTCGTCTTGTTCGAACATGCCCGTCGACCCGAAACACATCAGGTAGGCCTGGTAGGACTTCTGCTTGTACGCCGTGGAAGCGGCGGAGTCGACCGCGAACCACGAGCAGACTTCGGTCTCGTTTTCACTGATCGGTTGCCACAACCGGATCGAGATGAACGGCACCACGTCGTCATCGCCGTCGTGCACCTTGGGCCAGTTGTGCACGAAGCTCAGATTCGGGAAGCATGACGCGGCCGAGAACATGAACCCGTCGTCGCCGACCAGTCGTTGCTGCCTCGGTGTCCAGACGTCTTTGATCCTGCTGATCATGTCGTCGGTGTAGCCGACGTAGCGCATACGCTCGTCGAAGTTGCCGGGCGGCAGCTTGTAGGTGGTACCACCGCCGCTGCCCGCCCAGTAGGTGGCACCGTCTTTGCGTTTCTGCGCTTTGGGTTCGCGGAACAACCCGATCTCGACGATCGAAGTATGCGTGTGTGGCGTGTGATACATATCGCCGGCGAAATTCTCGGCGCCGATCTTCCAGTTGGCCTTGATCCGCCAGCGCTGAGGTCCGCGCACGTCGAGGCCGTGGCGGCTCTGCCTGGTATAGAAGTCCAGGTAGAACCTGAAGTCGCCGAGAAAGTCCTCGAGCGGTTGCGCGTGGGCGTCCATGCTGATGAAGAGCAAGCCGTTGTAGCTGTCGAACTTCGGTGCGGGCAGCAGGGTTTGGGTTTTCTTGGCAAAGCCGTCGTCGCCGCCGTAGGCCTCCCGATGAAACGGCAGGCCGATCAGTCGGCCGTCGTTGCGGTAGGACCAGCCGTGGTAGGGGCAGCGGAAGTTCGAGGCATTGCCCATCTCGGCGCGGCACACTTGCATGCCGCGGTGCAGGCACATGTTAAACAACGCCCGCACAGTGCCATTCGAGTCTCGGGTGATGATGAACGAATCGTCGAGCACCCGTCGCACCACGTAGTCGCCGTCCTGCGGGATCTCTGACTCATGCGCGACATATATCCAGGCCCGGCTGAACAACCGCTCTTTTTCCAGTTCGAAGATTCCCCGGTCGTTGTAGATGTGGGCGGGAATCATGCCGCGCCGGACGCTGTCGAAGAGTTCCACGCGCACCGCCGTTGTCTGTAATACAGAGAGATATTCTGTCATCTAGAATGCCGGTGGCTGGCGGTGCAGTCAATAGACGCCGAACATGCGGTGACTGCATCGAGCGGGCACCGGCGCTGGGAATCCCCCCGACTCTTCCACCGTGGTTGCACACCCGACGTCGCGCGGCTGAACGAAATATCCGCTGTTGCTGAGAGTTTGCTGCATGAGCTATTTCACACCGGCCGGCTGTGGAATAGTCGAAGACATCCGTTACCGTGGTCGGCACGTGTACCGCGGATACGGAAGTAATCAGCCTGTGAAGCCTGTATATGAGGAGAAACGGTCGCTCATGCTTCAGCGCTCGCCCGCCGGTCAGTTCCAGAATTTCGGGAGTCGGGTGCTGGCGTTGATCGGGCGCCAGAAGTGGCTGGATCGGCCGAGTTACCGGTTTGAGCACATGCTCAGCTACGTTTACAACGCGTTCGGCGGTGCCCGCGATCACCTCACCAACGCATTGAACGGTGTCTGGCTCGGGCATCCGGTCCATCCGGCGTTGGCGTCGCTGACCAGCGGGGCGATCGGCACGACCGTTGCACTGGACGCGATCAGCGTGTTGCCCGGACGGCCGGCCTCAGAGGTTCGTGACGCGTCGCGGTTTGCCTCGCGAGCGCTTGGCCTCGGCATCCTGGCCAACGTCGGCTCGGCGATTACCGGTGTGACCGATTGGCAGCACACTCACCAGGAGGAGCGTCGTATCGGGCTGGTGCACGGCGTGTTGAACGTCATGGCCACCGCCCTCTACCTGATGTCGTGGTGGGAGCGCCGCCGCGGCCGGCATTTTCGGGGAATCGCGATCAGCGCGCTCGGTTATGCAATCACCGTCGGTAGCGGCTACATGGGCGGTGCGTTGGTGTTCGAATCCGGTATCGGCATCGACCAATCGGGCAAGCGGCTGCGCACTCGCGACTGGACGGCGGTGCTGCCGGTGGACTCGCTGCAGGACGGCAAGCCGCAGCGGGTGGAGGTCGACGGTGTGGGATTAGTCCTGTGCCGCAACGGCGATGGAGGGGTGTCGGCGTTCGGCGAGTTTTGCCCACACCTGGCGGCGCCGATGGTTGACGGTTGGGTCGATCGCGGGCGCATCGTGTGCCCGTGGCACGGGTCACGGTTCGACGTCGAGTCCGGAGAGGTGTTGCGCGGGCCGGCGGCGGCTCCGCTGCCGTGCTATCAGACGCGGATCAACGACGGGATGATCGAGCTGCGCGGCGATGGCCAGCACGCGCTCGACGCGGCGAAGGGAGTGGCCAAGTGAACGCGTACACGGTGCTGCAAGACCACCACAAGGTGATCAAAGGGCTGGTGCGGAAAATCAGCGAGGCCCCGGCCGAGCGGCAAGACGTGCTCGACGACTTGCTGGTGGAACTGGACATCCATTTCCGGATCGAAGACGACTTGTATTACCCGGCCATGTCGGCTGCCGGCGAGCTGATTGCGGTCGCGCACGCCGAACATCGCCAAGTGATCGACCAGCTGGCAGTGCTTCTTCGTACCTCACCGAGCGCGCCGGGCTACGACGACGAATGGCATTCCTTCGCCAGGGTGCTCGAAGCACACGCTGACGAAGAGGAACGCGACATGATCCCTGCCCCGCCGCCGGTGCAACTCAGCGACGAAGAACTCGACGTGCTCGGTAACCAGATGGCCGGTCGCATCAAGGAATTGCGCGACTCGACCGTCCACAAGCTTCGGGTGAAGGGAAGAAAGGCGCTTTTGCGGGCGATGTAACCCGAACACCGCTCGACGCCGGTCATCGACGAGCGCCGTGGATGGCCGCGGGGAGGCCGCCAAACCGTAGTACCGTCACGCTTCATGGAAGCTGCCGCGAAGCGTATCGCAACCCAACGCGACATCACCGCGGAGATCGCGCGCATCGCAGCCGGCTACCGCGGGGCAGAAACCCAGCCGCGGCTGGACTACCCGCCGTATCGCAGCAGCGCGTTGCGCCACCCAGAATCTCCGTTGGTCTGGGCGGACCCGGAGGAGATCGAGCGCTGGGCCCCGTGCTTCGGCGATCGCGACGTCGAGCCGCACGACGCCGATCTCACCGCGGGGCATCGCGGCGAGCCGCTCGGGGAGCGCATCATCGTGACCGGAAGTGTCCTGGACGCGGCGGGCAGACCGGTGGCGGGGCAGCTCGTCGAGATCTGGCAAGCAAATGCCAGCGGCCGTTACCGCCACCGGCGCGACCAGCACCGGGCCCCGATCGACCCGAATTTCACCGGCGTGGGCCGGTGCCTGACCGGACCCGACGGAAGCTACCGGTTTTTGACCATCAAGCCCGGCCGGTACCCGTGGCGCAACCACCACAACGCCTGGCGTCCGGCGCATATCCACTTTTCCGTCTTCGGAACGGCTTTCACGCAGCGGCTGGTCACCCAGATGTATTTTCCGGGCGATCCGCTGCTCGGGTTCGA
Organism: Mycobacterium heckeshornense; assembly: GCF_016592155.1. Taxonomy (NCBI): domain Bacteria; kingdom Bacillati; phylum Actinomycetota; class Actinomycetes; order Mycobacteriales; family Mycobacteriaceae; genus Mycobacterium; species Mycobacterium heckeshornense. The sequence continues at coordinate 3,211,863 of NZ_AP024237.1, read as the reverse complement.
CCCGATCTTTCAGTCAATCCCCGATCCCGCAGCCCGCAACCGGCTGATCGCCGGATACGACCATGACCTCACCCAGCCGGAGTACGCGACCGGCTACCGCTGGGACATCGTGTTGGGCGCGACGTGGACCGAGACCGATGGCTAGCCTCGTCGAGACCCCGGGCCAAACGGTGGGCCCGTTCTTTCACTGCGCCTTGCCCTTTGACGGCGACAGCCATTTGGTCGACGACGCCCGGCCCGGTGCAATCCGGTTATACGGAACGGTTTACGACGGCGCCGGCCGGGGAGTCCCCGACGCATTGGTCGAGCTGTGGCAGCCCGACTCCGACGGCAACATAGTCCAGCGGCCTGGCTCGCTGCGGCGTGACCGTCACACCTTCACCGGCTGGGGCAGGTCGGCGACTGACCCGGACGGGCGCTACAGCTTCACCACGGTGGCGCCCGGATCGCCGACCCCAGGCCGCCCGGCTTTTTTCGCGCTCACTGTGTTCGCTCGCGGGCTGTTGAACCGGCTGTTCACTCGCGCATATCTGCCGGGCGGCGACCTCGGGGCCGATCCGCTGCTAGCCGGTCTCGACACCGCCCGCCGGGACACCCTGATCTGCGATGTCGGCCCCGAGGGCGGGTATCGCTTCGACATCCATCTGCAAGGCGGCCATGAGACGGTATTTCTGGCGTATCGGGATCGGCGATGACCAATCTGCTGTGGCCCGGAGACCAGCGCGCCGGCGAATTCATGACCGACCGGGCGCTGCTGCGATCGATGGTTGCGGTCGAATCCGCTTGGCTCAGTGGGTTGGCCGACGCCGGGCTTGCCCCGGCCGAGTGCGCTGGCGTAGACCTCTCGCAACTGGTGGAGCAGCAGGATTGCGACATGCTTGCCGACGCTGCTGAGGACGGCGGCAACCCCGTCATCGGTCTGGTGGAGTTGCTTCGTCGACGGGCAGCTCCGGCGGTGGGTTGGTGGATTCACCGCGGTCTCACCAGTCAGGATGTTGTCGACACAGCGCTGATGCTGGGTGTGCGGGCCATCGTCGACCACCTGAAAAGAGTTGTCAAGAACCAGATTTCGATGCTGTCGAAGATGGCCGCCACCCATCGGCACACGGCTATGGTGGCCCGGACCTTGACCCAGCCCGCGGTACCCACAACATTCGGCGCAAAAGCCGCGGGGTGGTTGAACGGTGTCGTCGACGCCTATGATCGGTTGACTGGGCTGACCACGCCGGCTCAGATCGGCGGTGCCGCCGGAACATTAGCCGCCACAACGGAATTGGCGACGTTAAGCGATGCAGCCGACGACCCGGCGCGGATTTCGGTTCGATTGGTGCAACACACCGCCAAAGCATTGGGTTTGAGCGTGCGGACGCCGTGGCACACCACCAGGACACCGGTCACCGCCGCCGCGGACGCCCTTGTTGGCTGCACCGACGCCTGGGGGCGCATCGCCTCGGACGTGGTTGTCCTGGCCCGGCCGGAGATCGGGGAACTGCGCGAACCTGCCGGTACAAACCGGGGCGGCTCATCGACCATGCCGCACAAGCGCAATCCGGTGCTGTCCGTCTTGATCCGGCGGGCCGCCGTGGCCGCACCTTTCCTGGCAGCGACGCTGCACACCGCGGCGGCGTTGGCGAACGACGAACGCCCAGACGGCTCCTGGCATGCGGAATGGGACACGTTGCGCACGATGGCTCGCCGGACCGTTGTCGCGGGCTCGCACTGCAGCGACTTGCTGGCCGGTCTGCAGATCCATTCGGGTCGGATGGTTGACAATCTGACCGCAGCGGAAGTTTCGGGTGAACAACGAGCTATCGCCGACTTCGTCGGAAAAACCCCGTCGCCAACCTATTTCGGGGTGCTCGACCGTGTCGTCGATGACAGCTTGGCACGAGCGCAGGCGGTACTGCAGGACGACTCGTGAGCCCGCCCACCATCGGCGGATCCGACCTAGGCGGTGCACCCGACCTGCCGACGCTGGTGGTCGGGCCATCGCTGGGCACCTCCGTTCACCCATTGTGGGCGGCGACGGTCGAGCGGTTAACGGACATGTACCACGTCATCGGGTGGGATCTTCCCGGTCATGGCAGTAGCCCGCCCCCATTGCGGGCCTTCACCATCGACGATCTGGCCGCCGGTGTCGTCACACTGGTGGATCACACCGTCGGCGCACGCCGGTTCTTTTATGCCGGTGTCTCGGTGGCCGACGTCCGCGATCGCCTCGCTGAGATCAAGACCCCGATCGTCGCGGTGGCAGGCGCGAAAGACATTGCGACGCCACCGCAGTCGGTGCGATTCATCGCCGCCAATGTGGCGCGGGGGCGGTTCGTCGAAGTGGCCGACGCCGCGCACCTGGTGCCCGCCGAGCAACCCGGACGAACCGCCGAGGTGTTGGTGACGCTGCGGAAGTGACCGTTGTCGTCACCGACTCGGCTACCTTCGCTGTCGACGGTATCGAAGACGCCTTGACGATTCCGATCAGCGGCCTGGGCATAAGCGCGGCTGATCTGCCGCTCTGTTGAACTTGCATGAGCATTGACGAAATTCCAAAAACGTCGCTTATTGGGGGGACGAGGTGTGGTGGGGATGTGTCGCTCGCCTCGCGGTAGTCTGCCTACTCGAATCAAAAGCTGGGGTAGCCCGGGCTTCCCGCTGAGTCTTTTGATCAATTCTCGAACCGGGCTCGCTTCAGTAATGTGTGAGCGCGCACGTGGCCAGTCCGGCGATCGTGCACTCAAGCAGCACAGCGGATAGCGTTTCGCCGCAATGCAAAACCTGTGGACGATTATCGTACCGTGGGATGCGGACAGTCCCGAGCTGGACGGGACTCCGTGGGCCAGCTCGAAAGGCTAAGTACACCGGCGCAGTTCTGATCAATATGACGGGTCGTAACGGCGCATGGCCTCGGTGAGCCGGAACGCCTCAGCCAGCTCTGCACGGGTATCGCCGGGTACTGCGCCGAGCATCACACCATCGTGCTCGACGCTGCGCTAAGGCGCCGTTCGACGGACTGCCAAGCCCTCGGTGCGACGAACGGCAAATCGATCGCCGCGCTGCCGGCTGATGCCAGCGTTCGCGACTGCCCGTTAAGGTCTTTGGTCCTTGCAGGAATTGGGCCTTCGGCCCGAGCCGTTAGCATCAGCAACCGGCTACCATTCGGACATGACGGCGCCTACAGATTCGGCGGTTGTCGGTGTCGACGGTTGAGCGGTGACCCTGGACGCTGCCCTGTGGGCTGTCGAGGAGGCGGTCAGTCAGGACATTCCGCTGCGCGTGACGTGCGCACTCGGCGCCGAAGACGACACCGCAGGGCCGATGGGGAGCGCGCCGTTCGTCAAGCCGTCGTCGCCGTCGAGACGCCCGATAGGCCGCTGACGACAAAAATCGAGATCACCCGCGGCTCGCTGCTCGGCGCATCCCGATCGGCGGCGATGATCGGTGTTGGTACCGTCGGCTCCTATCATTTCAGGCTCGGGCGTGTCAGCTCCAGAGCGGCCCCTTTGGCGGTCTCGGCGCAGCAGGCGCGCATGCGCATCGCCCGGCTACGGGTGGTCACATGTTGGCAGTATCTCGCCTGCGGCAGTGGTTAAGCCGCGAGGCCGAGCACCGTGCATGCGCGCGGTTAGGTCGCCGATCGGCCCCCTGGCGGCGGCGCTGTTTAGACCTCGAGGTCGAACTGGTTTCGGTTCATGACGATATCTGTAACTATCTATCGACGAACGTTGCGGCGCTGCAGCTGCTGGTGATCGGTGCCTGCGGTTCCCGGCATGTGCGCGCGGTTGTCGGTGCCGCAGGCAGTCCTGCGCTGGGACACTTGGAATGCGTGGTCCCTGTTGTCGGTCATCGGCACCTGTGACGAGGAACGAGCATGATGGTGTCTATGCGTCAGGGCCGAGAGGTCAGTCACAGGGAGGGCACGCCATGATGAAGGTCTTTCTGGTCGACGACCACGAGGTAGTCCGTCGCGGGATCGTCGACCTGCTGGAATCGGATCCGGAGCTGGAAGTCGTCGGTGAAGCCGGCTCGGTTTCCGAGGCTATGGCGCGGATACCGGCGGCGCGGCCCGACGTAGCCGTGCTCGACGTCCGATTGCCTGATGGCAGCGGAATCGAGTTGTGCCGCGATTTGCTGTCAGACATACCCGACCTGCGCTGTCTCATGCTGACCTCGTTCACTTCCGATGAAGCGATGCTCGATGCGATCCTGGCCGGCGCCAGCGGCTACGTCGTCAAAGACATCAAGGGCATGGAGCTGGCGCAGGCCATCAAAGACGTCGGTGCCGGCAAATCGCTGCTGGATAACAGGGCGGCAGCGGCGTTGATGGCGAAACTGCGGGGCGCTGCCGAACGCACCGATCCGCTGCTCGGGCTGACCGACCAGGAGCGTACGCTGCTGGGGCTGCTCAGTGAGGGGCTGACCAACAAACAGATCGCCGCCCGCATGTTCCTTGCCGAAAAGACGGTCAAAAACTATGTCTCGCGTTTGCTGGCCAAGCTCGGAATGGAGCGGCGCACCCAAGCGGCGGTGTTTGCGTCCAAGTTGAACGCCACCGAGCGGCCGGTCAATTAGGCGAGAATACAAATAGGTGAGCCGAAACGTCGGCGCAGTGCGATCATGGTCGCGTGGCTAAGGCGGTGACTCCCAGCGATGGTACGCATCCGCTGCGCGACACGCTGTCACAGCTGCGGCTACGGGAGCTGCTGACCGAGGTCCAAGACCGGATCGAGCAGATCGTCGAGAGGCGCGACCGGCTTGACGGTCTGATCGAGGCCATGCTGGTTATCACATCGAACCTCGACTTGGCTACCACGCTGCGCACCATCGTGCGCACCGCCATCGGGCTCGTGAACGCTCGCTACGGGGCGCTGGGAGTGCGCGGGCAGGGACACGACCTGGTCGAGTTCATCTACGAGGGAATCGATGAAGAGACTCGTGAGCTGATCGGGCACTTGCCCGAAGGTCGCGGTGTGCTCGGGCTTTTGATCGACGATCCAAAACCGATCCGCTTGAACGACATCTCCCAGCACCCGGCGTCGGTGGGATTTCCGCCGTATCATCCGCCGATGCGCGCGTTCCTCGGGGTGCCGGTCCGGATTCGTGACGAGGTGTTCGGCAACCTGTATCTGACCGAGAAAACCAACGGGCAACTGTTCACCGAGGACGACGAGGTGCTCGTTGAAGCCCTGGCGGCCGCTGCCGGGATCGCGATCGACAATGCCCGCCTCTATGAGCAATCCCGGGCTCGCCAATCCTGGATCGAGGCGACCCGCGATATCGCAACCAGGCTGCTCTCCGGCGCCGACCCGGCGACCGTGTTCCGGCTTATCGCCCACGAAGCCCTGAAACTGACTGACGCCCGAGCGACTTTGGTCGCGGTGCCGGCTGATGACGACGGGTCGTCGGACAATGTCAGTGAACTGCTGGTGGCCGAGACGGCGGGCGAGCTGGCGGCGTTGACTCAGGCACCGACGATACCGGTCAGCGGAACACCCGTTGGACAGGCTTTTCGGGACCGCACGCCGCGGCGGTTCGACAACCTCGAGATCGGTGTCGCGGAGATTCGTCCTAGTCCCGCGCTGGTGTTGCCTCTTCGCGCCACCGACAGGGTCGCCGGTGTGCTGGTTGTGCTCCGACGCGGTGGCGCAACGCCATTCAGTCATGATGAAGAAGAGATGATGGCTGCGTTCGCCGACCAAGCAGCGCTCGCCTGGCAGCTGGCCACCTCGCAACGCTTGGCGCGCGAACTCGATGTCCTGGCCGACCGCGACCGCATCGCTCGAGACCTGCATGACCACGTCATCCAACGCCTGTTCGCCGTCGGGCTTGCCCTGCAGGGAACCATCCCGCGGGCCCGGTCACCCGAAGTACAACAACGGCTGTCGGAGTATGTCGACGACCTGCAAGCGGTCATCCAGGAAATCCGGACGGCGATATTCGATCTGCATGGGCCGGCATCCGGCATGACCCGGCTGCGTCAGCGGCTCGACGAGGCGATCGCCCAATTCTCAGGCGGAACGCTACATATCACGACACAGTTCATCGGACCACTCTCGGTGGTCGATGCCACCCTGGCCGATCACGCCGAAGCGGTTGTACGCGAGGCGGTCAGCAACGCCGTGCGACACGCTCATGCGACCACGCTCACCGTCACTGTCAAGGTCGAAGACGAGCTGCTTATCGAAGTGGTGGACGATGGCCACGGCATCCCCGAACACATCACCGGCAGCGGCCTCACGAACCTGCTTCAGCGCGCCCAGCAGGTGGGCGGCACCTTCACCGTCGATAGCCCTCCGAGCGGCGGCACGGTAGTACGGTGGTCGGCCCCGCTGCCCTAACCGACTTGCGAGGGGGCTTGCGCGTGCGACTCTCGTGCCACGATCACCGGCGTGCGCGACAACTGGGCGACCGTTTCGCTGACCGAACCCACCAGCATCCCGGCGAATCCGCCGCGGCCGCGGCTGCCGACGACGAGCAGCTGGGCTTCCTCGGAGCGGTCCACCAGCTGGCGTGCCGGCTGATCGCGAACGACAACACGGCGCACGTTCACATCCGGATACTGTTCCTGCCAACCTGCCAAGCGCTCGGCCAGCACCTCTTCGGCCATCGATTGTGTTGCCGGCCAATCGATACCGGGCCATTCGGAGACGTCGACGTCGCTCCATGCGTGCAAGGCGACCAGTCCCACGTTGCGGCGCGAGGCCTCGTCGAACGCGATCGCAGTAGCCGACTCCGATGCCGAGGAGCCGTCAACGCCGACCAATACCGGCGCCTGACCCGGGTGGGGCATCAATGGGTCCTCATCGTGGATGACCGCGACCGGACAGTGGGCGTGGCGGATCAACCCGGAACTGACCGAACCTAGAAGCCGGCCGGGCCAGCTCCCACTGCCGCGGCACCCCGTCACCAAGAGCTCCGCGTCTTTGGACAGGTCGACTAGTGTGGGAACGGCCGGCGACGACAAGAGTTCGGTGCGAACCTCGGCAGGACCTCCGGACTCACAAGCTTCTGCAACGAACTTGGCCGCGTCATCGAGTAGCCGGCGCCCGTGGTCTTTCTGCCAGCGCGCCAATCCCGGGGGCAACGGAGTATCCAGCCAGGTAGTCATGTTCGGCGAAACCGCATGCACGAGAGTCAGCGAGATGTTTCGCATTCCGGCATCCCGGGCCGCCCAATACACCGCGACCTTGGCGGCCGGCGAGTCGTCGACACCGACGACAATTCCCAAATGCGCGTTGCCCGATCGCATCTCTTCTCCTCTGTAACGTTGGAGTGTTCCCACCGGACTGTCGCGCATAGTGACGGTTTCAATCTTGACCGGTGGCGCCATGGCCGCCTCTGAAGCCGAGGCGCTGCGCAACGCGGGTTCCCCGTGTTCGAGTTCCAGGCGCTCGTTGTCCGCCGACGCGGATCTGGCCCGGTTCGACGTGGTCTGGCATCACGAGGATCAGGCTCAACGGGACCACCCCTTCCGCGGCGCGATCGCTGCTGACGAGCCGTCGATCCCGACGACTACTGACCTGCGGGGGTGCGTGGCGTTCACCTGACCTAACCTAACTTACCCGTCACCGGATTGTTCGTGATCGCTGCAGCCGGATGGCGAATACCGCGGCTCCTCCTCGCAGTTTCGTCATCAGCGCCGCTGCGGCCGGATTGCCGGGAACTGTTTTCAGCAAGTCGCGAAGACCACGGCATACCGCCTGATGATCCTCGACTAGGAAGACGCTGATCATGGCACCGCTTCCCAGAGAAGTTCCTATAGGTGGTCGTGGTGCACGGTAAGCACGGAGCATCCAGCGTTGTCCGCCCTGCCCAATTCACAGACGCGGCTATGGGAGCCGGAAACGAAAAGCTGGATCGACTCCGCGTTTTCGGCCAGATATCGGCAAATACTCCCACGGACCGCGACCGGCTCGACGTCCACGTCGGGGTACCGCCGCCGCCATGCTGCGACGCGGCGAGTCAGATGGGCTTGCACCAAACGGCTTTCGTCGCCGACATCATCGGGAGCCTCCGCCCGCCACGAGGCGATGACACGCAGCGGCGCTGCACGCAGCCTTGCCTCATCGAAGGCGCGTCGCAACACCCCGCCATTGTCGGCTTCCGCAACGATGCTGCCGGGTTCGGAATTTGCCGACCGTTGCGCCGGCTGACGGATCACCGCCACCGGACACTGGGACAACTCAGGCAAACCCGCTGCGACCGAACCCACACCACGGTATGCATGTTTGACCCCGATTGACCCTACACAGACCATCTCCGCCGACCGCGATTGCTTGATCAGTTCTCGAAGCGGCTTTCCCACCACGACCTCGGTTTCGACCTTCACCGACTTTCCAGTCGCCTCGACGGACCGCTGGGCCTCATACAACGCCGCGCGGGCGGAAGCGAATTCAATGCGCTCCGCGTCTGCGCCGCACAGGTCCGCCGGATCGATGACGGATACCAGACGCAACGGCATATCCCGGCTGATAGCCTCGTCGACCGCCCATATGGCCGCATTCTTCGCCGCGTTCGACCCGTCGATGCCTACCACCACCGACGGTGCTACCACGACTGAAGGAAGGTCATTCATCGCGGGCTCCCGGATCTCGGTTTTAGCTCTGTTGAGACTTACGTTAAGCACGGGAGGCGGTATCCTCCAGGGCCATCGGTCACCGAAGCCAAGGCCATTGGTCCGCAGTGCCGATGCGGCGCCCGGCAGTGCACCTGCCGAATCCGGCGTGTCGCCCGGTCGGGGCGAGTTAAATACCGGGCAAGCAGCCCACTTGTCGGCGAAGGGGGGACATCATCTTGTACTCGGCCGGCGGGGTGATCGGCACGATGCATCACCTGTACTTCTCCGGAACCCCGGTGGAGCACATGGCGCTGGGCGCGTTCTTCTCGGCGGCCGAGGTCATTCCGCTGACCTTCCTGACCGTCGAGGCGTGGGCGTTTTTGCAACTAGGGTCGCGTCAGCAGGCCGGTGACGCCAGGCCGTTCCCGCACCGCTGACGGTGATGTTCCTGGTCGCGGTCGGGTTCTGGAACTTCCTGGGCGCGGGCATCTTCGGGTTCCTGATCTACCTGCCGGTGGTGTCCTACTACCAGATCGGCACCGCGCTGACTGCCAACCACGGGCATGCGGCCATGATGGGGGTTTACGGCATGCTGGCCGTCGGGTTGGCGATGTTCGCGTTTCGCTACGTGATCCCGGCCGATAAGTGGCCGGAGAAGTGGGCTCGGGTGTCGTTCTGGTCGTTGAATATCGGTTTGGCGTGGATGGTTTTCGCCACGTTGCTGCCGCTGGGGGTACTGCAGCTCTACCACTCGGTCAGCGACGGCTACTTCGACGCGCGTTCGCTGGGTTACATCACCCGGCCCGGCAACGCGTTGCTGGAGTGGATGCGGCTGCCCGGCGATGTGATCTTCATTGTCGGCGGTGTGCTGCCATTCATGTGGATCGCGTGGACAGCCCTGCGCAACTTCCGCTCGGGATCGACCGTCCAGGAGTTGCCCGAGCATCCGCTTTACACCGAGACCGAGTCGGCGGCGGCGAAGGAGTGATGTATGGCCGCACCCGACGTGTCGGTGTGGTTGGTCAGCGGGTATGCGCTGGTCCTGGTCGCGTTGGGGTGGGGCTTCGACGAGATGGCGCGCCGCATATCGCGGCGCGCCGCGCGGTGGCGCACCGGCGGTTTTAGCTACCGCCCGGACCACGACGCCTGGGTGTGCCCACAGCACCACTGGCTGTGGCCCACGTCGTTTGATCCTCGGCACCGGGTGCAGCGCTATCGGGCGTCGCCCGTCGTGTGTAACAGCTGCCCGGTCAAGTCCAGCTGCACCACGTCGGATCACGGTAGGGAGATCAGCCGCGAGATCGATCCGTGGCCGTATTCCGACGCGGGCCGCTTCCACCGCGGTATCGCCTGTTCGGTCGCCGGGCTGGGGGTGGTGATGCCAGTGGCGATGCTGATCGGCCGGCACACCCCCACCGATGTGCTGCTGTTGCTCGTGACCGTCCTGCTGGTGCTGATCGCGGGACTGCCGCTGGCCCGCCACCTGTGGAACACTCCGTCGAACGCCCCGGAGCACCTGCCGCAGCGATCGGCCATCGAAGATCAGGTGGCCGCCGCGATCGATCGGTACTCCACCAGGTGGGGTGGCTGGGCGCAGAAGGAGGATTCCCGATGAGCGCGATGGTGATCGCCGTCGTTGCCGCTGCGGTTGTGGTGCTGACGGCGCTGGCGCTGGTGTCGCTGGTTGTGCTGCGCGAATACGAACGCGGGGTGGTGTTCCGGATGGGTCACATCCGGCCGTTGTACCTCCCCGGTCTGCGGATTCTGTTGCCGTTGGTGGACAAGATGATTCGTGTGGACCAGCGAGTAGTGACGTTGACCATCCCGCCACAGGAGGTGATCACCCGCGACAACGTGCCGGCCCGGGTGAACGCCGTGGTGATGTTTCAGGTGGTGGATCCGCTGAAAGCGATCCTCGCGGTGGAGAACTAAGCGGTGGCCACCTCGCAGATCGCGCAGACGACGTTGCGGTCCCTGCTCGGCCGGGCCGACCTGGATACCCTGCTGGCGCACCGGGAGGACCTCAACACCGACCTGCGGGCCGTCATCGAGAAACAGACCGAGCCCTGGGGTGTCCAGGTGCGCGTCGTCGAGATCAAGGACGTCGAGATCCCCGAGTCGACGCAGCGGGCGATGGCCCGCGAGGCCGAGGCCGAGCGGGAACGCCGGGCCAAGGTCATCAACGCTCGCGGGGAATTGCAGGCCTCCGAGGAGCTGCGCGAGGCCGCTGAGACGCTGTCGAAGAACCCGGTGTCGCTGCAACTGCGCTACCTGCAAACACTTCTGGAGTTGGGCGCGGACCAGAACTCGACCGTGGTTTTCCCATTGCCGGTCGACATCATCACCCCGTTCCTAAAACGCCCAGAGCTGCTGGAAGCGATCGCCAGTGCGATAGACGACCGCCGCTGAGCCACCTGAGAAAAAGCGCTAGCCGCACACCACACGTAGCCGTCCGTAACTTGGGTCACCGGGCTGTGATGGGTTGGCAGAGCCCAATGGCGTCGGAGCGGGGACCAATTACCCTGCCGCTGCCAGCGGTTTCAGAGGAGGGTTGATGGCAGGTAGGGAAATATGGCTGTCACGACGGTGGGAATCGATGTCATCAAGGACGCGGTGCGGTTGGCGTGTCGTGCACCGTCGCTCTATAACGCCCAGCCCTGGCGGTGGATAGAAGAAGACGGCCAATTGCACCTGTTCCTTGATCGGAGTCGAGTGACGCTTTCCGACCGGTCGGGGCGGGAGGCGTTGATCGGTTGCGGCGCCGTGCTCGATCACCTTCGAGCAGCGATGGCGGCAGCCGGTTGGCAGGCCCAGGTAGGCCGGTTTCCGCATCCTAACGATCCGGATCATCTGGCGTCGATTCGTTTCACCCCGATGAAGTCTGTGACTGATGTCCAGCGCCGCCGCGCTGACGCCATTTTGGTACGCCGCACCGACCGGCTGCCATTCATGGCGCCTACCGACTGGGAATCGCTTGAGCCGGTGCTCCGCGACGCCGTCGACAACGATATGGTGCGTCTCGACGTGATGCCCGAGGACATGCGTTCCTGCCTGGCAGATGCATCCCAGCTCGCCGATTCGCTGCGGCTCTACGATTCCCGGTATCACACCGAACTTGGCTGGTGGACAGCACCATTCGAGGCATCAGAGGGCATCCCGTACAGTTCGCTGGTGTCAGCGGCCGAGGGTGACCGGGTCGACGTTAGGCGGGTGTTCCCGGTCATGCACCACAGTGAGAGGCGCACCGAAGTCCCGGAAGACAAGTCGATGATGCTGCTACTGTCCACCGGCGACGACAGTCCGGCTGCCGCATTGGCAACGGGCGAAGCCCTGTCTGCCGTTTTGCTGGAATGCACAATGGCCGGCTTGGCCACCTGTCCGGTAACTCACATCACCGAGGTCCGTGTCACTCGTGAGATGGTCGAGGCGTGCCTGGGACAGGAAATTATGCCCCAAGTCTTTATACGTGTGGGCGTGGCGCCCGCCATGGAAGAACTGCCGCCCGCCACGCCGCGGCGGCCACTCGACGATGTCTTGTGTGTGCGGGATTGACGGCTGCTCCGTGGTCGTCATCCACCGGTATTACGCAGTCGTGACGAGATGCAGTCCTCGGTGATCGCGCGCGGTCTTATGCCTCTTACAAACCGCCACCAGCCGTGCCACCGCGATTTCGATCCCGCGGGCGATCTCATCGACGTCGGGCACACTGTCGAAGTCAGCCAGGATGCCGAAGAACAGGTCGTTGGCATAACTGAGCATCGCGACACCAGTTCGCAGCTGCATCGCGATCGGCGGGATTGGCAGCACGCGGATCACCTTGCGGCCCATAATCTGTAGCGGTTCGCGTGGGCCCGGCACATTCGTGGCGAGGGTCACCACACCGCGCTGCGGCAGTCGGGTCGCCAGCCGTAGGGCCCAAGCTGTCAGGGCGAACGGAATGCGGTTGGCAAGTGAGACGAACGCATGCCCGGCCTGACGTTGTCCGGTGGCCTTGGTCCTAGACAGCCGGGAATGGACCAGTCGCAACCGCCGAACCGCGTTCTCCTCCTCGACCGGCAGGTAAGGAAGCATCACAGAGACTTGGTTTCCGGTGTTCTCGGCCGCATCGCCAGATCGCATCGACACCGGTACCAGTGTGCGCAGCGACTCGGGTAGCGGCTGTTCGCCTCGGCGGATCAAGACCGCGCGGTAACTCTCGGCGAGTGCGGCCAGTGCGACATCGTTGATGGTGACGTCGAATGTCTGGCACACCTTTCGGATGTCGTCGAGTGAGACTCGCGCCGCGCTGTAACGGCGCAGGCTCGTGATCGGTCCGTTCAGCGATGAGGACGTTGGGCGCAGCAGGCCAACCGCAAGTTCAGCGGCGCCGCGGGCCGCACGCGCAGTAGTTGTCGTTACCATGGCTGCGGTGCCCCAGAGTTGGCTCGCCCAATTGACCGGGTTGGCGCCGAATCCAGGTGCTTTGATGGCGTTTCGGGGGTTTGCGTCGGCGCGTATACGGCTGACGAAACTGTTGTGGATGCCGCCGTCGGACAGGCCGGCGAGCATATGCGCCGTAGCTATTCCATCGGCGATGCAGTGGTGGACCTTAATCAGCATCGCCCACCTGCCATTATCGAGGCCTTCGATCACCCAGATTTCCCATAGCGGGCGGCTCCGGTCCAGCCGCCGTGACATCACATCGGCGACTAGTTGATACAGGTCTGCGTCGTGGCCGGGACGTGGCAGCGCAACGCGCCGCACGTGGTGGGCGAGGTTGAAATCGATGGCATCCACCCATTCGGGCGGACCCAGGTCGAACGGACGTCGCCGCAGCCGCTGTGCGAACCGGGGACAGGTACTGATCCGCTGCTCCAGCGTTGCTGTCAGAACTTCGTGGTCAGGCATCGGCCCCTCGAGAACCGCTAAACCTCCGATGGCCAGGCTGATGCGTTGGTCGGAGTCTTCGGCTCCCAGAAAGCCGGCGTCAAATGTCGTTAAGTGCTCCACCGCCGGTACCTCACAGCTATCTGAAACTAACAGTTACAGTATCCGCCCGGCGGAGCTGAGACGTTAGGGGTCAAAGGTCCCGAACTTGTAAGATCCTGGGTGGTCTCTAATCCCGATACCCCCATATCTCCTTACGCCGCTTGGCGATTGGGTGCCGGATGGGTCGCGTGTCCGGTGGCACACCTCCGAGCGCAACCACTAGCTGAGGTTCCCTCTTGGATACGCCGCGGCGGCAACTAATTGTGGCCCAAAGTCCCTGACAGTTCAGGGCTTCATGCTCTAGTCGGGGTGACTAGGGCGCGGGACGGTGGAGGAGTCAGCAGGTGTGCTATGGAGGAAGGCAGCGGAGCCGATGAAGGCTTACTTCCCAGATGCGAAGGTAATTCGCACGGTTCTCGCGTTGGCCAGCCGGGCACCATCCATTTACAACTCGCAACCATGGCGCTGGCGGGTAGGCGACGATGCACTGCATTTGTACGTCGAGCCGAGCCTGCAGCTACCCTACACCGATCCAAGCGGCCGGGATCTGATCCTGAGTTGCGGTGCGGCGCTGAACCACTGTGTGATCGCGCTGGCAGCGATGGGCTGGCGGGCCAGAGTGCATCGTCTGCCCAACCCCGCCAACACCAACCATTTGGCAACCATCGCGGTAGACCCCGCTAATGCCGATCAGGCCGACGTCATGCTGGCTGCGGCGATCCCGCAGCGGCGAACCGACCGGCGACACTATAGTTCCTGGCCGGTCGCGGCGGGTGATATCGCTCAAATGACCGCCCGGGCCGCCCGCATGGGGATCCTGCTGCGTCGGGTCGACGCCGTAGACACGCTGAATCAGATTGTGGCGCGTGCCGTTCGGAGCCATGCAATGAATTACGAGTACCTCGCCGAGATCACCAGGTGGAGTGGGCGATACGGCTCGGTGGCCGGCATTCCCGCCCGCAATATCCCGGAGCACGACTGCGCTGCGCCGATACCTGGCCGCATCTTCGCCGGTCCGGCCCTGGCGCAGCCGCTGGGCGCCTCACCAGCTGAGGACAGCGCCGTGATTCTGGTGCTCGGCACCGAGACCGATGACCGGCTGGCCTGGCTGCGCGCCGGCGAAGCCACCAGCGCGGTGCTGCTTACCGCGACGGCGATGGGACTGGCCAGTTGCCCGGTCACCGAGCCACTGGAGATTGCCGAGACGCGCGAAGCGGTCCGCTCCGACGTGTTCGGCACCAGCGGTTATCCCCAGATGCTGCTTCGGGTGGGCTGGGCGCTGGTCAACGCCGATCCGTTGCCACCGACACCGCGCCGCCAGCTCTCCGACGTTGTTGAGTGGTCGATCGAGAGTGAGGCAAAAATCTTTGCATGAGCAAAGTTTGGTATCGGGTGTAGCGTTACCCGTTACTCTGGCGCACTGTCAGCTGGTGCTACCAGTGGCACCGACCATCGCAGCAGGGTACCGCCGCCCGGTGGGCTTCGAGCGTGAAAGCACCGCTGGCCTGCTCCGCTCGCCGACGCAAGTTTGTCAGGCCACTAGCGGTAATGTTCTCGGGCATCCCGCAGCCGTTGTCGATCACCTCGATACACAGCTCGTCTTCCACCTTCACCCGCACGGTCAAGGTGGTGGCGTGCGCATGTCGAACGGCATTGCTGACCGCTTCCCGCACAACGGCTTCGGCGTGATCGGCCAGTATGCCGTCGACCACCGACAGCGGGCCGATGTATTGCACGGTGGTGTATAACCCGGAGTCGGCGAACTGGCTGACCGCGTCGGTGAGCCGTTGCCGCAGCGGGGTGATTCCAGGCGATTCGCCGTGTAAGTCGAAGATGGCGGTCCGGATTTCTGAGATGACCGCCTGCAGATCATCCACCGCCTGGGAGAGTCGTTGTCGCACGTCGAGATAGCGGGCCCGCGGGATGGTGCCCTGCAGGCCTAGACCAACAGCGAATAGCCGCTGGATGACGTGGTCGTGAAGGTCCCGAGCAATCCGGTCCCGTTCGGTCAGCACGTCGAGCTCGCGCATCCGGCGCTGTGTGGTGGCCAACTGCCAGGCCAGCGTGGCCTGATCGGCGAAGGCGGCCATTATGTCGAGTTGTTCGTCGCTGAATGGGCGCGACCCGTTGTGGCGCGCCACGACAACGACACCCGCGACGGTGTCAGCGGCCCGCAGCGGCAGGATGAGCGCAGGCCCGGCACTGTCGACACCTTCCAGCTCGATCCGGTCGACCCGCCTCGCGGTGCGCGTCGCGAAGGCATCTCCGACCGCTGTGCCTGCCACCGGGATGGTCTGCTCGATGCTGGAAGTCACTGTGTCACCGACTCTTTCGACCAACTCCGCAACATCCGCAGCGGGGGTGTCCTCGTCGACGGGAACAACCACTATGACGGCTGCGGCGCCGGTCAGCTCGAGCGCCTTCTCGGCGATGAGCCGGAATACCGTGGCGGGTTCGGCACCGGATAACAGCTCGGGATGATGTCGGTTGAAACCATCGAATCGTCCGAGACCCCGGAGAGCCTATGGTAAACGGCGCGTGTCGTCACCTCCCGGCCGAGTTCAACCGTTTGGCACATGTGTCTCCAATGCTTTCGGCTGGCCTAGGACGGCGCTGATGTAGTGACCCCCGTGGGGCGGGGATTTGGCGGTATCGAGATTTCGACGGCTGTGATGGCTTTCGCTGGCTGATCTGATCGGGGTAGCCGTGCGGCCGGGTGGCCCGGTGGTCCCGGATCAGGCGATGGCCCAACCCCCGGCGTGTGGGTGCAAGCCCAAGGTGGCCAACCGGGCGAGGTTGATCGCTCCTGCTCGGGCCAGGATGTCGGTCAGGATGCGTTTTTGGCCGCGGCACCGCGCCTTGCGACCACCCCAGGGGCGGCGGGTGAAGTGACTGATCTTGCGTTCCACGACCGGCCGATACGTTCGGTAATCGGCCTGCCAGGCCGGATCGCGTTGGCGGGCCTTGGCGTGCTGCAGGGCGGCTTCATGGGCATGGATGGTGATCACCCGCCCGCGACGGGCTTTGGTGCACTCCGCCTGCAGTGGGCAGGACCCACAGAACGCACCGAAGCGAGCGACCTGCTGACGTCGGCCGGTGCTGATCGCCACGGTGTGCTCGGCCGGGCAGGTCACGGTGCCGGCGGCCAGGTCGATACCGAACCGGTCTTTGGAATAGCCGTTGGCGTTGCGCACCGGGGGCACCTTGGCGCGCATGTCATGACCCCGCCCGGTCTGCTCATCCAGGGTGGCCCCATCGGCGTAAGCCGAATCGCCATACACCTCAAAGACGTTCGGCTCCGACTCGTTGTGCACATGCTCGCCGTGATCGGTGATCGTTTCATCGGCATCGGCATCGGCATCGGCATCGGTGGCGGCATCGGTGCTGCTGTCGGTGTCGGGGGCGGTGGCGGGTGCAGCACTTCTGATGTCGGTGGCGGGGTTGCCCAACAGCTCATCGATGACCTCACGGTCGGCGGCGTTGGCCGCGGTGATGGCCACCCCGGTGATCAGCTCGTCGTCGGGGTCGATACCCAGATGGGACTTGTAGCCATCGAAGGTCCGCGCCCGCGACTTATGCCCATGGCGGGCTTCGGTATCGACGGTGGAGATCATCCGGTCTTTGGCCACTCGCCGGGCAATGCGGAAGATTCCGTCGTCGCCGGCTTCGACGTCTTGGCCGGCCACCAGCGCCAACAACTCGACCGCCTCACTGAGTGCCCCATCGAGCTTGCGGCCATCGAGGGCCTCCAGTGCGGCGTTGGCGTCGCGCACCAGCGCATCGACCAAGGCTTCACGCGCTTTGGGGTCATCCCAGTCACACGGTGGTTTGCCCAGGCTGGCGTAGTCATCGTCGCGGGTCAGCACGGTGCGCACCGCACCGGCCACTTCCGGATCGGCCCGATCAGCCACGGTCAGCAGTTTGCGGATCGCGGCCCGCAGCTGGATCACCGTGTCCTGGGTGGCCACCGCATCCAACAGCGGCGTCGAATCCAGCACCCGGCGTCGTCCCCGCAACAACCCCGCCGCTCGCGCGGTGGTGTTCACGTCCTCGAACAACCGCCGTGGCCGATCCGATGCGCGTAGCCGGTTGCGCATGCCGACCAGCACCGTGGGATGAAAAGCCTCGGCGTCCACCGTCAACCCGGCGGCCGCTTTCCAGCGCAGATCAAAGGCCAACCGGTCACACGCCTCCCGATCCGACAATCCCTCATAGGCCTGCAGCAGCATCACTGTGGCCATCACCCGCGCCGGCACCGTCGGTCGACCCAGCGCCGAGCGCTTGAACAGATCAGCGAAATAGTCATCGTCAAACAGTGCACCGCCGTGCTCGGCCAACAGCCGGTAAATACTGCCCGCCGGCAGCTGATCACCCACCAGCAGCATCACGTCATCGAACCGGCCCTGCCGATCCTCCCGTCCCAAAGCCACACATCAGATCCTCGTCGACCACCTACGCGAAATCCGCTCAGGCACGCCGAAAGTCAGCGACTAAAACAGCACCGCCCTAGATGGTCTGGTGGCGTCCGAAATACTTGTGGTCTTCGCTGTAGCCGCCGTGACCGCTGCCGATTTCAGAATAGTGAGCGAGGAACTCGATCCCTTTGATCCACTTCACCTGTTTGAAGCCATGCTGGAGTTCGTTGCGCAGCCGCAACGGTGCCCCGTGGCCGTAGGTCAAAGGTTCGTCGTTCATGTTGTAGGCCAGCATGGTCAGGTGGTGGCTCATCTGTTTTATGGGGTGCACGTTGTAGTAGATGCCGCCGGTGCCGCCCAGGCCCATCGAGTAGAACGCCACCCATTTGGCTTCCGGCAGCGGTTTGACGATGTCCAGGATCGTCTGCATCGAGACCCCGCCCCATTTGGCTACACCTGACCAGCCCTGGATGCACATATGCTGGGTGATCTGCTCGTGGTAGGGCAGTGCCTTCAACTCGTCAAGTGAGAACTCTGTCGGGTTTTCGACCAGACCGTAGATGCGCAGCCGCCAGTCGCGGAAGCCGTTCTTCTCCAGCTCTTTGTATTCGACGCTGTCCGGTAGGCGGCCGTTGTGCCAGAAGTAGGGCGAAATGTCCTTTTCCGTGAAGGCCCCTGGTGCGGGATTCATCTGTTCGAACAGTCGTTGCAGGGGTCCGATCAGCGCATCGCCCACCCGCTGCACCACCCGGGGGTGCCGGATGGTGACCCCGTCGTTCGGTTGGCTCCTCTGGCTGTTCATACAGGCTCCCTTCGCCTTCAGGCGCACCTTCTTCGACGCTCAACAGATCCCGTCGAATCACCGGCACGGCGCAGTCTGCGGGCAGGCGGCGTGTCTCGCCGACCTCGGCATCCACGGTCACGCTGATGACCCCGTGGACATCGTCTCTTCTGCGCAGGCCGCCACTGCGGTGCAACTATTGTCGGTCACGACGGTGCCGAAATCGGTTGCGCTTCTTTACGGCCGACGTGTGCCTCGGCGCGCAGTCGTTCCACCATGTGCGGGTAGTGCAGCTCGAACGCTGGGCGCTCCGAGCGGATTCGGGGCAGCTCGTAGAAGTTGTGCCGTGGCGGCGGGCAGCTGGTCGCCCACTCCAGCGAGTTGCCGTAGCCCCACGGGTCGTCGACGGTGACCGGTTCGCCATAGCGCCAGCTGCGAAATACGTTCCACACGAACGGAAGCATTGACGCGCCCAGAATGAACGCCCCGATCGTAGAGACGACATTCAGCGGTTGGAAACCGTCGGTAGGCAGATAGTCGGCGTAGCGTCGCGGCATGCCCATATCGCCGAGCCAGTGCTGCACCAAAAACGTGGTGTGAAAACCGACCAGCGTCAACCAGAAGTGCAGCTTGCCGAGCCGCTCATCCAGCAGCCGACCTGTCATCTTCGGAAACCAGAAATAGATTCCGGCGAAGGTGGAAAACACGATGGTGCCAAACAGCACGTAATGGAAGTGTGCGACCACGAAATAGGTGTCGGTGACGTGGAAGTCCAGCGGTGGGCTGGCCAGCAGCACACCAGACAGGCCGCCCAGCAGGAAGGTCACCGCAAAGCCGATCGCGAACAGCATCGGGGTCTCAAACGTCAGCTGACCCTTCCACATGGTGCCGATCCAGTTGAAGAACTTGATCCCGGTGGGCACCGCGATCAGATAGGACATGAAACTGAAGAACGGCAACAATACGGCTCCGGTAGCGAACATGTGATGTGCCCACACCGCAGTTGAGAGTCCGGCGATGGTCATCGTCGCGTAGACCAGGGTGGTGTAGCCGAAGATGGGCTTGCGGGAAAACACCGGGAAGATCTCGCTGACGATGCCGAAGAACGGTAGCGCAACGATGTAGACCTCGGGGTGGCCGAAGAACCAGAACAGGTGCTGCCACAACAAAACTCCGCCATTGGCCGGGTCGTAGATGTGAGCACCCAGGTGGCGGTCGGCGGCCAGCCCGAACAGCGCCGCGGTCAGCAGCGGGAAAACGATCAGCACCATGATGGACGTGATCAGGATGTTCCAGGTGAAGATCGGCATCCGGAACATCGTCATGCCCGGGGCGCGCATGCACACGACGGTGGTGATCATGTTGACCGCGCCCAGGATGGTGCCCAGCCCTGCGACGATCAGACCCGTAATCCACAGGTCGGCGCCAGCACCCGGATTGTGGATGGCGTCAGACAGCGGGGTGTAGGCGGTCCAGCCGAAGTCGGCGGCCCCACCGGGTGTGATAAACCCGGCCATCCCGATGGTGGCGCCGAACACGAACAGCCAGAAGGAAAGGGCGTTCAGCCGCGGAAACGCCACATCAGGCGCGCCGATCTGCAGCGGCAGCACCAGGTTGGCGAACCCGAACACGATCGGGGTCGCGTAAAACAGCAGCATGATCGTGCCGTGCATGGTGAACAGCTGGTTGTACTGCTCGTTGGACAGGAACTGCAAACCCGGCGCAGCTAATTCGGTGCGCATCAACAGGGCCAGCAGGCCGCCGATGAAAAAAAAGACGAAGCAGGCGACGCAGTACATGATGCCGATCATCTTGTGATCAGTAGTGCTGATCAGTCTGTAGACCAGGTTGCCCTTTGGGCCCAGCCGTGCCGGAAACGGCCGACGGGCTTCAAGTTGCGCCGGGGTGACAACCACCTGTTCGCCTCCTGCTGCGGCAACGTCTAATATTGAGGAATAATATCCGTTAAACATCACAAGCGGTAGGTCGACAAGGGGATACTCGAAATGACGGTCCAGCCCAGCCGCCAAGGCCGACGGCGGCGACACCTGCCGCAGCAACGCGACCGGGTGCGCCAGCTGGTCGGTGAATACCGAAGGCCAGTAGACGCGGCCGAGTTAGCGGCCCGGTTGGGGCTGCACGTGACTACCGTGCGGTTTCACCTGGACGCATTGTGCGATCAGGGACTCATCGCGCGGACCCGGATTAAGCGGACCGGTGTCGGCCGGCCGCGCACCGGTTACGCGCCAGTGCGGGAACACCTGGACTATCAGAGCTTCGCCGAAATGCTGGCGCTCGGCTTGGGGGACACTGTGGAAACGCGTCGACGGCGCGCCGAGCGGGCCGGGCGGCGGTGGGCCGATCGGATCACTACGGGTTCACCGCGCGAACGTGTTGCGACACCGAGTGTACCCGAGCCCGCCGGGACGTCTGCGGACCTTGATCGCCAGGCGACGATGATCACGGAGGTCTTCCAGCGGATGGGATTCGCCCCCGAGCTGGCCCCGCCGACAGAAGCGGTGACCGGTAAACAGCAGCGAGCTATTCGGCTGCA
This sequence comes from Mycobacterium heckeshornense, assembly GCF_016592155.1. Lineage (NCBI taxonomy): Bacteria > Bacillati > Actinomycetota > Actinomycetes > Mycobacteriales > Mycobacteriaceae > Mycobacterium > Mycobacterium heckeshornense. The sequence continues at coordinate 3,190,594 of NZ_AP024237.1, read as the reverse complement.
TGGCTGCCCGGTACGGGAGCTGGCCCGAGCGCACCCGGAGGTTGGATGCGCGGTACACCTGGGGTTGCTGCAGGGGCTGCTCACCAATTCGGTATCCGCCGAAGGGAAAGCGGCACGACCACGGCTGACATCGCATGCCGAACTCGAACCGTTCGTCGAACCCGAACTGTGTGTCGCCAGCGTGATCGCCGATGGCTGAGCTCGAGGCGTCGCCCGACCTGGACCGCGCGGATTTGGCGGACCGTGCCGATGTAGAAAAGTTGTTGCGCCGCTTCTACAACCGGGTCCTGGTCGACGACCTTCTCGCCGAGCCGTTCACCGACGTGCGAACCTACGGTCTGGACTCGCACATTCCGAGGATGTGTGACTTTTGGGAGACGGTGTTGTTTCGTGCCGGGCTTTACCGGGGCAGCGCACTGGACGCGCACCGACACGTCCACCGCCGAACACCGTTGTCCGGCCGTCATTTCGTCCGCTGGCTGACCACCTGGAACCACACCGTCGATGAGTTGTACAACGGACCGATGGCCGACCGCGCCAAAGTTCAGGCCGCCAGGATCGCCTGGGCTATGCACCGCCGACTGAACGGCCATGACACACAAGAACTCGACGCAATGGTCGGTGCTTGGATCCGGTGATCGGAAGCCGTCAGTGCTGAGGCTTGCGGGCGACGATCGCGACGGCGGTCAACTGGTTGCGGTGCCTTCGAAAGGTCCGTCGCATCTGAAGTATGCGCCGGCGGGCGTCGGGATGGGTGAGCACGTTGATGGCGAACCGCAGTGCTCCATGCAGTCCTTCGTCGGCGACCAAGCGCCGAGGCTGCAACAGCGCCATCGGCGCCGTCGCGACGTGGTCGACGACAAGCCCGTGCTCAGCGAGCAGTTGGCGCCATTCGGCGACGGTCAGCGGGCGGGCGTTGACTTTGATGGCGCGGGCCAAGGATTGCCGGACGTCGGTTTTGATGTCATCGCTGATGGTGTCGGGCGTCAGCGCGAGTTCGTGGATCGCGTAGCGCCCGCCCGGCCGCAGCAGACGGGCCGCCTCGGCGACGATTGCGTGCTTGGTCGCCTCGCCCTGCATGGTCAGCATCGCCTCACCGACGACGAGGTCGGTGCTGGCATCGGACAACCCCGTATTGCTGGCGTCGGCCACCCGGACGTCGCCGCGTCCGGTGACGATGTCGCGAACCAGCATGGCCGCATCAGGGTCTTGCTCGGCGGCGAGATACGAGCACGGGCATCGCGCGAGAATTTCAATTGCCGTGTGGCCCAACCCCGGTGCCAACTCAAGCACATCGGCGTCGGTCACCTCGGCGCAATCCAACAGCTCGCGGGTGAGCTCCACACCCCCCGGGCGGAGCACCCGCTTGCCCATGCGGGCCAACAGCCAGTGGCCCGCCACCGCGTCGTCGCCGCGGTCGGCTTTCGGCAGCGTCGTGCGCCGGATGTCGGCCATCAAACAACCTGCCGCACAGTGGGTGTCAGCGGAAGGATCTCCCGCTTCTTGTGCACGGTCAGATAACGCAGCCCATCCGGCCCGGCGCTGAACTGGCGTCGGGACCGCCTTGGCAACCACAGCAGCGCGCCTGGAGCCAGTTCGATCTCGCCCTGCTCGGTGGTGACCTGCCCGCTGCCGGCCAGCACGTGAATCAGGACGTCGACGTCGGCTCCGGCGTGGGCGTCGATCCCGCCACCGGGCGCCAGCGCGATGATGTTCGAGTCCAGGTCGCGCTCGCCGACTTCCAGCTTCCACACCGCACCGCGCACGTCCGGCTCGATAGCGGTGACCTCGGCGGTATTCACCAGGATCCGGGGTAGTGGGGTAGAGGTGAGCTTGGTGATCCGGATACGCCAGACCGCAGGGCCCTTCTCGAGGTACTCCCAGCCGTAGCTGCCTGCGTGATCGGCTTCGAACTCCTCGTGCAAGTGCTTGGGATCGTGGTTGTTGACCAGCACGAAGGACTCGCCGACCGCCAGGGCGGCGTAGGTGGCGAAGATAGTCGGGTGCTTGTCCGGCTTACGCAGCTGCCGGACGTCAAGTTCGGTGTCGGCCATGAAATCGGTTGCCTTCCTGGGTTTCAACAAAGGATAACCTAGCCTTCCTAGTTTTCACAAACTAGTTTGTGTAAACTCCGTGGCATGACGTACGTGATCGGGAAGCCGTGTGTCGATGTGATGGATCGCTCCTGCGTCGACGAGTGCCCGGTGGACTGCATCTACGAGGGCGGGCGGGCGCTCTACATCCATCCCGACGAGTGTGTGGACTGCGGAGCCTGCGAACCGGTGTGTCCGGTCGAGGCGATCTACTACGAGGACGACCTGCCTGAGGACCTGCAGCCATACCTGGCGGACAATGCGGCGTTCTTCAGCGAAGTCCTGCCGGGCCGCGACGAGCCGCTCGGCTCACCCGGTGGAGCCGCCAAGGTAGGCCCGCTGGGTGTCGACACCCCGCTGGTGGCTAGCCTGCCCAGAGCAGAAGGCTCGGAGTCACGGTGAGCAATATCGCCAGGCCGGCCCACGACGCCGATCGCCGGCGCGCCGTACTGCAGGTGTTGAAGGCGGCGACCGCTCCGATGAGCATCGCCGCGATCGCCGAGCACCTTGACGTGCATCCCAACACCGTGCGCTTTCATCTGGACGGCCTGGTCCGTGACGGCCGAGTCGAACGTGTCACGCCCGATCACCGGCGCCCGGGCCGGCCTCCGCTGATGTTTCGCGCCATCCGGCAGATGGACCGCGGCGGGGCCCGCCGCTACCAGCTGCTGGCCGAGATCCTCACCCTGGGCTTCGCCGACGAGCGGGATCCCAGTGGCAAGGCGCTCGCGGCGGGCCGGGCGTGGGGGCAGCGGCTGGTGTCCGGTCCGGCCGGCGGAATGCGAACCGAGGAATCGATCGATCACCTCGTCGGACTGCTCGACGACCTCGGGTTCGCCCCCGAGCGCCGCGGGTCCGCCGGCGAGCATCAGATCGGCCTGCGGCACTGCCCGTTTCTCGAACTCGCCGAAACTCGCAGCAGTGTGGTTTGCCCGATTCACCTCGGGATCATGCGAGGAGCGATGGACATCATCCAAGCGCCGGTCACCGTCGACCGCCTGGATGCCTTCGTCGAACCCGACCTGTGTGTGGCACACCTCGGTCCGCGGGAGGCAACCACGTGAGCGCCGGGCCGGCGGTCGCGGTCGGTGCCACTTTCGTCTGGCTGGGCATGGTGCTGGCCATCTCGTTTCTGGAGGCGCCGCTGAAGTTCCGGGCGCCCAACGTCACGACGCAGATCGGGCTCGGCATCGGCCGGCTGGTCTTTCGCGCGCTCAACGCGGTCGAAGTGGTCTTCGCCATCGTCATCCTGGCCGCGGCCATGACAAGCCGGCCGCCATCGCCCGTTTTGGTGGCGTACCTGATCGCGTGGACGACACTGGCCGCGCAACTGGGTGCGGTGCGGCCCTTTTTGAACCGGCGATCGGACAAGGTGCTGGCCGGTCTTAACGCCCCGCGCTCCCGCGGTCACTACGCCTATGTCGGCCTGGAGGCGCTCAAGGTGATCGCCCTGGCGACGGCGGGCGGTCTTCTACTATCCAGCTGAAGCCCAGACGACCGACCTCTCGACCGAAGGACATCATGGAATCCATTTCGCTGACCGACCTGGCCGCGCAAAAGCTGGCCGAGGCGCGGCAGACCAACAGCGGGCGCGCCGCTCATACGCTTCACGGCGGGCACAACCACGAACTGCGCCAAACCGTGATGGCGCTGCTTGCCGGACGCGAACTGGGTGAGCACGACAGCCCAGGCCAGGCGTCGCTGCAGGTGCTGCACGGCCATGTGCACCTCAGCGCCGGCGCCGATTCCTGGGACGGCAAGACCGGCGACTACGTCGTGATCCCGCCGCAGCGGCACTCCCTGCAGGCCATCGAGGATTCGGTGATCATGCTGACCGTCTTCAAGAGCCTGTCCGCTGCGGGGTAGCGGCGAAACGGTGTTGTCGACGCCGTGGCCGCGGGCGGCTTTGGCGGGGGGATGGGGCAGCGTGCATCGGCGCCGAACCCCTGCCTGGGGCGTGGGGCTCATGACCTGCGGGCGGCCGCAAGCACGACACAACAGTTCGGTGGTCGCGGATCCAGCCGGGCGTGCGGGCGGTACGGTCGCATCGCGTCGGCGATGCCGCTGATCATCGCGTGGTTCATCGTGCAGGCAAGCTCCCGTTGCTCCTGCGCCAGCGCATGGAACGGGCAGTTGGCCAGATACACCTCGCCGTCCTCGGGCCGGGGCTCGTAACCGTGCTGGCGGAGCACCGCGACGGCCAGCTCGAGGGCTGACTGCGGATCACGCGGCGGCCGCCGACTAGCGGCGACGGCGGCGACGCCGACGGCGCGGCCGTGGTCACGGGCGGTCTGGTTGAGCACGGCGACGACGGGCGCGCCGCTGGTCGCCGATTCCACGATGGCCCTGGCCATCAAGCGGCCCGCCAGCTCGTACTCGCGCGGGGGAAGGCTGACCGCTAGCTGCCGGTCGGCCCGCCGATACAACTTTGACGTGCGCCCCGCGCCGGGCCCTGAGCGCCCCGTCACGCGCGCGTAGGCGCTTTCCAGCAGCCCCTCGGCCTCCAGCCGGTCGAGGTGGAACTTCGCCTGGTGCCGTGCGATGCCGGTCGCGTCGGCCGCCTGGTCACGGCTCACCGGTTCCGGCTGCGAGCACACGAATTCATACAGCCGGTGGCGCACCGGATCGGCGAGCGCGCCGATTCCGGCGGCATCACGCTGCAACGCGTCCCACCAGGACTGCATAACCATTTCTAACAGATAAAAGTCTTGACGCTACATTCCCGGGCGTTCTAACGTTCAATTTACGATCTGTTAGAAGGAGGACGCCACCCATGAGCACCGATCGCGCCGCCGCTTCCGGCACCGTTGCCGGCGGCCAGCTCAAGGACCCGTCGTTTCAGGCATACGCGCTGCTGCGCACGCTCTTCACGGTCGCGCCGATCCTGTTCGGGCTGGACAAGTTCGTCAACCTGCTCACCCACCCGGACCACTGGAGCAAATACCTGGCCGGCTGGATCGACGGCATCGTCCCGGGCAACGCCGACCAGTGCATGTACGTCGTCGGCGTCGTCGAAATCGCCGCGGGCGTGCTCGTCGCGATCGCGCCGCGCATCGGCGCGTGGGTGGTGGCGGCGTGGCTGGCAGGCATCATCGTCAACCTGCTGACCCTGTCGGGCTATTACGACATTGCGCTGCGCGACTTCGGTCTGCTGGTCTCCGCCGTCGCACTGGCCCGGCTGGCTGACGGTGTGCATCGCGCCCACACCGCGCGGACCGCAACATAACGCCGCGGTCGGCCGGCCCGTCACACCGCGCGCAGGTAGCGTCTGGCGATGACGCGCTGGCCCACCGCCAGCAAGGGTCGGCCGGCCCGGCTCCACCACGTCGCCGGCCGGGAAAACGATGACACCTCCGCGAACACGGCGGCGGTGAGCGGGTCGTAGCGCACCGCGAACCGCTCTTCGCCGGCCTCGGGGTGGCCGGGCAGGGTGCCGTACGCGAAACCGCGCAGGTTGGGTTCGTCGATCAGGTACACGACCCGGCACGGTGCGCGCAGGAAACCGAGCGTGACGACGACCACCGCGCCGACGGTGACCACGTCGCTGCTGGCGTGCACCCGCAGTCCGGCTCCGCGCTGCATGCCCCAGTGCATGACCGCGTCGGCGGCCTGCTCGAATCGCTGTTGACCGGCGCCGATCTGGCTGACGTAGCCGATGTGGTCGTATCCCACCGGGATCGCACCCGCGGTCGCGCCCACCTCGGGATAGGTGAACGGCAGGCTCGTCAACGCGTGCAAGTCCACGGGCTTAGCTTGCCATGCCCCGCAGGGCTGCTCGGGCAAGGCGTACGGTCGTCGGGGTGAGTACCCAAACCTCGAAAAGGCCAGCGGCGGCAGCCGGCACATTGACGTTGGGCGGTGAGTTGACCGTCAACCGGCTCGGGTTCGGCGCGATGCGCCTCACCGGGCCCGGCGTGTGGGGTCCACCCGCCGACCGTGATGAAGCCGTCCGCGTGTTGCGTCGCGCGGTGGACCTCGGCGTCAACTTCATCGACACCGCCGACTCCTACGGCCCGTACATCTCCGAAGAGATCATTGCCCAGGCGCTACATCCGTATCGGGATGTGGTGATCGCCACCAAGGCCGGGCTGCTGCGCACCGGCCCGGACATCTGGATTCCGCTGGGCTACCCGAGTTACCTGCGCCAGCAATGCGAGATGAGCCTGCGCCGACTCGGCGTGGAGACCATCGACCTGTTCCAACTGCACCGCGTTGACGACAAGTTCCCGCTGGAGGACCAGGTCGGCGAGCTTGCCAAGCTCCAGCAGGAAGGCAAGATTCGCCACGTCGGCTTGTCGGAAGTCTCCGTCGATCAGCTCACGGCCGCCCAGCAGATCACGCCGATCGTGTCGGTGCAGAACCTGTACAACCTGACCAACCGGTCCGCCGAACCGGTCGTAGATGCGTGTGCCGACCAGGGAATCGGATTCATCCCGTGGTTCCCACTGGCCGCCGGGCCGCTGGCCGCGCCGGATGGTCCGCTGGCGCGGATGGCCGCCGAGCATGACGCGACACCGGCGCAGATGGCGCTGGCCTGGCTGCTCAACCGCTCGCCGGTGATGCTGCCGATTCCGGGCACCTCGAGGGTGGCGCACCTGGAGGAGAACGTCGCGGCCGCCGAGATCAGGCTGTCCGAGCAGGAGGTCGAGTTTTTAGGTGCCATCGGCGAGCAGAACGCCTAGGTGCCACTCGTACGGTGTCCTGGTGGCCCGACATCCCGGCGGCGGATTCAATCCGCCCGAACCGACCACCAAGGGTGGACCCGACTACGGGCGGTTCATCGAAGCCGTGCGAACCCTGCAAGATCACGCCCGCGACGTCGACGCGCCCGACGAGGTGATCAGCGAGGCGGCGGATCTCATCGAGAAGGTCTCCGACCTGCTGGCCCCGTTCGACACCGACGAGTGGTCCTCGCCGTCAGGCCGGCGGATGGATCTGCCGAACCGCGGCAACATCCTCGCCGTGCCGATGTCGATGAGCAAAACTGACGACGGCCGGCTGCGCGGCTGGGCCCGTTTCCGCCGATTCCACTTGGGCCGCAACGGCGCGGTGCACGGCGGGGCGCTGGGGCTACTGTTCGATTCGGTGCTCGGCATGACGTCGGCGGTGCTCACCGGCGGCCCGTATCAGCGCACCGCCTACCTGCACCTCGATTACCGCAGCATCGTGCCGATCGACAAGCAGCTGCAGGTCGACGCGGGCGTCGACCGCGTCGACGGCCGCAAGATCTTTGTGTCCGGCAGCCTTTGCGACGGCGAGACCCTGCTGACCGAAGCGCAAGGATTGTTCGTCCTGCTCAAGCCCTGTCAGCCATGAGGCGAAGCCGTCCTGGGCGGCCGCCCCGATAGCATGGTCGCTACGGTGCGACAACCTTTGACACCTCGGGAGACCACGCCGTGAGCGCGCCCGCACAACCTGCCTCCGGAGCCGATGGCGGCGATCCGCTGCGCCCGGCTGCGCCGGAGTTGCGATCGCCGATTCGGGTTCCGGCCGGAACCACCGCAGCCGCCGCGGTGCAGGCCGCGGGGTTGCCCAGCCGCGGCGCGCCCGATGCCGTCGTGGTCGTGCGCGACCCCGACGGCAAGCTGCGCGATTTGAGCTGGGCGCCGGAACGAGATGCCGACGTCGTCCCGGTCGCGGCCAACACCGAGGACGGGCGCAGCGTCATCCGGCACTCATGCGCGCATGTGCTGGCCCAAGCCGTGCAAGACCTGTTCCCGCAAGCCAAGCTCGGCATCGGCCCACCGATCACCGACGGCTTCTACTACGACTTCGACGTGCCGGAGCCGTTCACCCCGGAGCACCTCGAGGCGCTGGAGAAGCGGATGCGCCAGATCGTCAAGGAGGGCCAGCTGTTCTCGCGGCGCGTCTACGAATCCAAAGAACAAGCCCGCGCTGAACTGGCTGACGAGCCGTACAAAGTGGAGCTCGTCGACGACAAGTCCGGCGACCCGGCCGTGATGGAAGTAGGCGGCGACGAGCTGACTGCTTATGACAACCTCAATCCCCGTACCCGGGAACGGGTTTGGAGCGATCTGTGCCGCGGTCCGCATATTCCCACCACGCGACACATTCCCGCGTTCAAGCTCACCCGTACCTCGGCCGCCTACTGGCGCGGCGACCAGAACAACCCCAGCCTGCAACGCATCTACGGCACGGCCTGGGAATCGCAGGAAGCGCTCGAGCGCCATCTGCAGCTGCTCGAGGAAGCCTCGCGACGCGACCACCGCAAGCTCGGCGCCGAGCTGGACCTGTTCAGCTTTCCCGACGAAATCGGTTCCGGCCTACCGGTTTTCCATCCCAAGGGCGGCATCATACGTCGGGAGCTGGAGGACTATTCACGGCGCAAGCACCTCGAGGCCGGCTACGAGTTCGTTACCACCCCGCATATCACCAAGGCGCAGCTGTTCCACACCTCCGGTCACCTGGACTGGTATGCCGAGGCCATGTTCCCGCCCATGCACCTCGACGCCGAACACAACGAGGACGGCACTGTGCGCAAGCCCGGGCAGGACTACTACCTGAAGCCGATGAACTGCCCGATGCACTGCCTGATCTACCGGTCACGTGGACGGTCCTATCGCGAACTTCCGTTGCGGCTCTTTGAATTCGGCACCGTGTATCGCTACGAGAAGTCCGGGGTTGTGCACGGGTTGACCAGGGCACGCGGGTTCACCATGGACGACGCGCACATCTTTTGCACCCGTGAGCAGCTGCCCGAGGAGTTGGCGTCGCTGCTGCGGTTCGTGCTCGACCTGCTCGGCGACTACGGGCTGGAAGACTTCTACCTCGAGCTGTCGACGAAGGACCCGGAGAAGTTCGTCGGCTCCGAGAAGATCTGGGACGAGGCGACCGCCACACTGGCCGAGGTGGCCCGGCAATCCGGTCTGGAGCTGGTGCCAGACCCGGGCGGGGCGGCGTTCTACGGTCCGAAAATCTCGGTGCAGGCCCGCGACGCTCTGGGCCGCAGCTGGCAGATGTCGACCATTCAGCTGGACTTCAACTTTCCGGAGCGTTTCGAGCTGGAGTTCACCGCTGACGACGGCACCCGGCAGCGACCGGTGATGATCCACCGCGCGCTGTTCGGCTCGATCGAACGGTTCTTCGGCATCCTCACCGAGCACTACGCGGGCGCCTTCCCGGCATGGCTGGCGCCGGTCCAGGTGGTCGGCATTCCGGTGGCCGACGATCACGTGCCGTACCTAAAGGATGTTGCTGCGCAACTGAAGTCGTACGGAGTGCGGGCCGAAGTCGACGCCAGCGACGACCGGATGGCCAAGAAGATCGTGCACCACACCAACCACAAGGTGCCGTTTATGCTGCTGGCCGGCGACCGCGATATGGCGGCAGGCGCGGTGAGTTTCCGGTTCGGCGACCGCACCCAGATCAACGGCGTGCCCCGCGACGAGGCCGTCGGGGCAATTGTGAAATGGATTAGTGAACGCGAGAACGCCGCTCCCACAGCTGATTTGGTGAAAGTGAGCAGTCGTGGCTGACGACGACGACCGCGAGCGCGAGGAGGCGGCGACGCTGATCGACCGGGGCGTCGGTGAGGCCGACCACCTGCAGCGGTTGTGGACGCCGTACCGGATGAGCTACCTGGCCGAGGCGCCCGCGCGGCGGGCGAACTCCGACCCCGCGCAGCTGTTCACCGACATCCCACAGCTTCCCGACGAGGACGGACTGGTGGTCGCGCGCGGCAAGCTGGTCTACGCGGTGCTGAACTTGTACCCGTACAACCCGGGGCACCTGATGATCGTGCCGTATCGGCGGGTGTCCGAACTCGAGGACCTCACCGAACAGGAAAGCGCCGAATTAATGGCTTTCACCCAGAAGGCGATTCGTGTCATCAAGGCGGTGTCGCGGCCGCACGGTTTCAACGTGGGCCTGAACCTGGGAACCTCGGCGGGCGGTTCGCTGGCGGAGCACCTGCACGTGCACGTGGTTCCGCGCTGGGGCGGCGACGCGAATTTCATCACCATCATCGGCGACTCCAAGGTCATCCCACAGCTGCTGCGCGACACTCGCCGGCTGCTGGCCACCGAGTGGGCGAAACAACCGTGAGCAAGTTTTTGTCCCGTGAGGGCGTCGCACGAGTCACCACGCCGCTGGCGCGAGGCTTATTGCGGACCGGATTCACCGCGGACAGCGTCACCATCATCGGCACCGCGGCTGCGGTGCTGGCCGCGCTGACACTGTTTCCGACCGGCCGGCTGTTCGCGGGCACGTTCGTGATCTGGTTCTTCGTCATGTTCGACACACTGGACGGGGCGATGGCGCGCGAGAGCGGCGGCGGCAGCCGCTTCGGGGCGGTGCTGGACGCCACCTGCGACCGCATCAGTGACGGCGCCGTGTTCTGCGGGTTGTTGTGGTGGGCGGCGTTCGGCCTGCACAGCGCGCCGCTGGTGGTGGCGACGATGATCTGCCTGGTGACCTCGCAGGTGATCTCCTACATCAAGGCCCGCGCTGAGGCCAGCGGACTGCGCGGTGACGGGGGCTTCATCGAACGGCCGGAGCGGCTGATCATCGCGCTGGTCGGCGCCGGGCTATCGGATCTGCCGGTGTTTCGGCTGCCCTGGGCGCTGCATGTGGCGATGTGGTTGCTGGCGGTGGCCAGCATGGTCACCTGCGCCCAGCGGTTGCACACCGTGCGGCACTCGCCCGGGGCCGCCGATCCCATGCGCGCTTCGGACGAGCGGGGGAAGCCGGAGAAGAGCCAGCCGTGATCTCGCTGCCGGGGCGTCTGAAAGTGCCTGGGGTGAGCCGCTTCCCGCTTGGCGGCGTGGTGACGGACTGGGGATATGCGGCGGGCTGGCTGCTGGTGCGCGCCATGCCGGAATTCGCTGCCCGCAACGTGTTCGACGCCGGGGCGCTGTTTGCGGCCCGCAACGGCGGACCAGAGCAGCTGCGCAAGAATTTGGCCCGGGTCGTCGGCGTGCCCCCGTGCGACGTGCCCGGTACGCTGATGCGTGCCTCGCTGGCCTCCTACGCCCGCTACTGGCGGGAGGTGTTTCGATTGCCGACGATGGACCACCGGGCGCTGGCCCGTCAGCTCCACGACCTGGTCGCCGGGAAGGAGCACCTGGCCGCGGCGCTGGCAGCCGGCCGGGGAGCAATCCTGGCCCTGCCGCACAGCGGGAACTGGGATATGGCCGGAGTGTGGCTGGCGCAAACCCACGGCCGGTTCACCACCGTCGCCGAGCGGCTCAAACCCGAGTCGCTCTACCGGCGTTTCATCGACTACCGCGAGAGCCTCGGCTTCGAGGTGCTGCCGTTGTCCGGTGGTCGGCGCCCGCCATTCGAGTTGCTCTGCGAGCGGCTGGCCGACAACCGGGTGGTCTGTCTGATGGCCGAGCGCGACCTCACCAGAACCGGCGTGCAGGTGGATTTCTTCGGCGAGCCCACCCGCATGCCGGCGGGCCCGGCCAAGCTCGCGCTGGAAACCGGGGCGGCCCTGCTCCCGGTGCACTGCTGGTACGAGAAAGACGGTTGGGGCTTCGAGATCTATCCGGCGCTGGATTGCACAGGCGGGGACGTCGGCGTCATCACCCAGGCGCTGGCCGACCGGTTCGCGCACAACATCGCCGCGCACCCCGCCGACTGGCACATGCTGCAGCCGCAGTGGTTAGCCGACCTGTCCGAGAAGCGTCGGGCCGACTTGGGGGCGCCCTGATGCGGATCGGCATGGTGTGCCCGTACTCGTTCGACGTGCCCGGCGGGGTGCAGTCGCACGTGTTGCAGCTGGCTGAGGTGATGCGCGCGCGCGGGCATGTGGTCAGCGTGCTGGCGCCGTCGTCGCCACAGGTCTGCCTGCCGGAGTATGTGGTCTCCGGTGGCCGGGCGGTGCCCATTCCCTACAACGGGTCGGTGGCCCGGCTGCGGTTCGGCCCGGCGACGCACCGCAGGGTCAAGCGCTGGCTGGCCGACGGCGCCTTCGACGTCTTGCATCTGCATGAGCCGAACGCGCCCAGCCTGTCGATGCTGGCGTTGAACGTGGCCGAGGGCCCGATCGTGGCAACCTTTCACACGTCGACCACCAAATCGCTGACCCTCTCGGTTTTCCAGGGCATCCTGCGGCCCATGCATGAAAAGATCGTCGGCCGCATCGCGGTGTCCGATCTGGCGCGGCGCTGGCAGATGGAAGCGCTGGGTTCGGACGCGGTGGAGATTCCCAACGGCGTCGACGTGGCCGCTTTTGCGTCGGCTCCGCGGCTGCCCGGATATCCGCGGGCCGGCAAGACGGTGCTGTTTTTGGGCCGCTATGACGAGCCGCGCAAAGGCATGAGCGTGCTGCTCGGCGCGCTGCCGAGCGTGGTGCAGCACTTCGGCGATGTGCAGCTGCTGGTGGTCGGCCGCGGCGACGAAGACGAATTGCGCAGCCAGGCAGGCGAATTGGTGGACCACCTGCGTTTTCTGGGTCAGGTCGACGATGCCGGCAAGGCGTCGGCGCTGCGGAGCGCCGACGTGTACTGTGCACCGAACACCGGCGGCGAAAGTTTCGGCATCGTGTTGGTCGAGGCGATGGCCGCCGGCACCGCGGTAGTGGCCAGCGAGCTGCATGCGTTTCGGCGGGTGCTGCGCGACGGTGAAGCCGGCTGCCTGGTGCCTGTCGACGATCCGGCGGCGCTGGGAGCCGCCCTGGTCAACGTGCTGAGCAATGACGTCTTGCGGGAACGCTATATCGCGGCCGGTGCCGAGGCGGTACGGCGATACGACTGGTCGGTGGTGGCCAGCCAGATCATGCGGGTCTACGAGACGGTCGCTGGGTCGGGCGCCAAGGTGCAGGTGGCCAGCTGATGGTCTGGGGCGTGGTGGCCATCGCCGTGCTGGTCGTGGTGCTGGTGCTGTTCGCGGCGTGGGTGTATCAGACCGCCAACCGGCTCGACCGGCTACATGTGCGCTACGACCTGTCCTGGCAGGCCCTGGACGGGGCATTGGCCCGGCGCGCCGTGGTGGCCCGGGCCATTGCGGTCGACGCCTATGGGGGTGGCGCCGAAGGCAAGCGGTTGGCCGCGCTGGCCGACGCCGCCGAGCGTGCACCCCGGCATGCGCGCGAGGCCTGCGAAAACGAGCTTTCGGCCGCTTTGGCGATGGTCGATCCCGCGGCCCTGCCCTCCGCGCTGGTCGCCGAGCTCGCCGACGCGGAAGCGCGGGTGCTGTTGGCCCGCCGATTCCACAACGACGCGGTCCGCGACACGTTGGCGTTGCGGGAACGCCCCATGGTGCGGCTGCTGCGGCTGGGTGGAACTGCTTCGCTGCCAACGTATTTCGAAATCGCCGAGCGTTCGCATCCGGTAGGTCACGCCGCCTACGGCGTGTCCAGTCAGCGCACGTCGGCCCGGGTGGTGTTACTTGACGACGACGGCGCGGTGCTGCTGCTGTGCGGATCGGATCCGGCCGTCACCGATGGCAGCGCGCCGCGCTGGTGGTTCACCGTCGGGGGTCAGGTGCGCCCCGGCGAGCAGCTCGCGCAGGCCGCAGCCCGTGAGCTTGCCGAAGAGACCGGACTGCGGGTCGACGCCGACGACATGATCGGACCGATCTGGCGGCGCGACGCGGTATTTGACTTCAACGGTGCGGTGATCGACAGCCAGGAGTTTTTCTTTGTCTACCGCACCCGCCGGTTCGAGCCGACCATCGCCGGCCGAACCGAGTTGGAGCGCCGTTACATCCACGCCGCGCGTTGGTGCACTGCCGCCGACATCGCCGAGCTGGCCGCCGCCGGCGAGACGGTCTACCCACTTCAGCTGTCCGAGTTGCTCGCCGACGCCAACGCGCTCGCCGACCGTCGGATACCGCAACCGCGGCCCCGGCTGCAGGCCATCCGCTGACGTTCACCCGCGAGCCGCTGTTAGAGCTCGCGGACAACAAACGGCTGCTATCCGGGGCGCACCCCCGCAGCGGCCAGTCCGTCATGCACGCCTTGCACTGTGCCCTGGCTCAAATCGCCGGCAACGGCGAACAGGTCGATGTTCGGAAACAATCGGGCCGGGGTGGGAACATTCGCGTAGCCGGCCCGGTCATAGCCCAGCTCGACAATCACCCGCAGGTCGGGCTGGATGAGGTCGGCCAGCGGATTCCCCACGCCGGGGACCTGGCGCAGCGGCTCCAGCAGCGGCAGATTCTGCGTCGGGATCAGGTAATAGGTGGTGGCACCGGTGTAGCCCGCGGACACCGGCTGCTGCACAGCCGTAGCAAGCTGTGCGGCAGTGAGATCCGGATACGTGGGGTGCAGGTAATAGATGCCTGCAACGGCGTTGGCGTCGGCGACGAGATTGATTGGGTACTTTGGGAAGTCGGCCCAGCCGTCGTACTGGATCGTGTAAATCGCGGTGGGATAGGGGGTGTTTGGCGGGGTCGCGCCATTGAAGGGCACATCCAGGCCGGGGATGTACAAGCCGTGGAAGCGTTCGAGGATTCCGCCGTTGGGATTGTTCGGATCGCCCAGCAACACGAACGAGAGCTGGTCTGGACTTGGCCGTGCACTGGCCGGCAACGCATTGAGATGGCGCATTTCCAAAGTGGCCACCGTGGCGCTCTGCGAGTAACCCACGACGACGACATGGTTGCCGCCGGCGGTTTGGGTCATGATCGCGTTGTTCAGCAGCGGCACACCCTGATTCACCGACTGGCCGAACGTCTGGCTGGTGAGACCGGTGACGGGCCAAAACTGCTCGGGTGTGTAAAGTCCCACCGGGCTGTAGCCGGGGTATCTGGGTGCGATGTAGAGCTGATTTATGGCGGCAACGTAGCCAGGGTCGGGTTGGGGATTTCCGGTGCCGCCCATGATCAGCGCAGTGCCGGTGCGCGACAACGTCGGTGCGAGCGCCGCATTGACCTTGCTGGCCGAACCGAGGTTTGCCGCGCCCGAGTTGAGCAGGCCGACGTTTGCGCTGCCATAGTTCCCGTTGGTGAGGTTCCCGACGCCAGCGTTGCTGCCGGCCACGTGGCCGGCGAGCGGGCTGGCGCTGTGCTGCCACGAGCCGGCCAGCTGGGCCGCGGTATTGGCTGTCTCGGTGTCCGCATAGGAGTGGCCGGCGGCGTTCAACGCTTGGACGAACTGGCTATGAAACGCCGCGGCTTGTGCGCTGAGGGCCTGATACTGCCGGGCATATCCGGCGAAAACTGCCGCGGTGCGCGCCGACACCGAATCGGCCGCAGGCGCCAACACACCCGTTGTCCCAGCGGCGGCGGCCGCGTTTGCGGCGCTTATCGCAGTGCCGATCTCCTGTAGGTCACCGGTAGCACCAGCCAGCATCTCCGGCGTCGTCACCACGAAAGACATCGCGATCTCTGCCTCCGACTAGCCCACCACCGTGCGCGGCACCACCGTTGTGCGAGGTGGCGTGACCGGTGGAGTTGCCCCCACCGCCGCGCGTGCGGGGGTGCCCGCCGGCGGCCTGAAGGGCATCGCCGGCATGCCGGCGGACCCCTGGCTCGCACCGGCGCCCGGTACCACGGTGACCGCGGGGGCCGGCGAAGTGGCCGGCGCGGTCGTGCCCCAACTCGCCGGCACCGACAACGCCCCGACGGAGCCCGCCCGGCCCAAAGCTGCCGACACCGCCGGCGCGCCCAGCCCAGGCGGGCTCGGCGCGCCCATTCTCGGAGCAACCTCGCTGCCCGCAACCGGACCCATTGCCGACACGGCCCCGGCCGAACCATTGGTTAGCGGGTTGGCGCCCGTCATCAGTTGACCCATGAGCGTGCTCATCGGAGACATCGTTAGCTGCGCGGGCGTCGACACCATGTTCAGCGGTGACGTCCCCGGGGTGGGCGGCGAGGACAAGTCCAGCGATCGGGGAATTGCCGACAGCGACTGCGCACCCGCCGACAGACCCGACTGCGTCCCGGGCGCCGCCGAGGTTGAGGCGGACCCAGCGGCCGTCCCGGCCAGGCTGGCGGGCGGCTCGCCGAATGGCTCCAATTGCAAGGTCGCCGCCAGCGCCCTGGCGTCATAGCCCGACATCGCCGCCACATCTTGGGCCCACATCTCGGCATACTCCGCTTCGGTCGCCGCGATCGCCGGGGCGTTGTGACCCAAGAAGTTGGTCGTGACCAATGCCATCAGCCGGGTCCGGTTGGCCGCGACCAGGCCCGGCGGCACGGTGGCGCCCAGCGCCGTCTCAAACGCCGCGGCCGCTGCCCTGACCTGCTCAGCCGCCAGCTCGGCGTGAGCCGCCGCGGCGGTCAACCACCCTCCATACGGAACGGCTGCCGCTGCCATCGACACCGACGCCGGACCCTGCCAAGCCCCGCCGGTCAGGCCCGACGTCACCGCCTGGAACGACGTTGCTGCAGAACGCAAGTCCGCAGCCAACTCATCCCATGCCGCAGCCGCGGCCCACATCGAGCCCGACCCCGGCCCGGCATACATGCGCGCCGAATTGACCTCCGGTGGCAACACCACGAAATCCGGCAACACCCAAACCCCTCCTCAACGACCACAACCGCTGCCGTACCAGCGTTGGACAGCCACCATATGGCCAAACAGGGAATTGTCTAGCACCCCATCCCGACTCGGCTGGGCGGAATCCGCGAAAATCCCGCGGCGTCAACGCGGCTGAAAACGGGCTGGACGCCCATTACTAGACTGGCTGCTAACCAGCCAAAAGGAGACCAGCAGTGGACACCGCCGGTTCGTCGAACGGGCGCGGGCAGACGGGAACCGCGCGCGTCAAGCGCGGCATGGCCGAGATGCTCAAGGGTGGCGTGATCATGGACGTCGTCACCCCGGAGCAGGCCCGCATCGCCGAAGGGGCCGGCGCCGTGGCGGTCATGGCGCTGGAGCGGGTTCCTGCCGACATCCGCGCTCAGGGCGGCGTGTCGCGGATGAGTGATCCCGACATGATCGAAAGCATCATGTCCGCGGTCACGATCCCGGTGATGGCCAAAGCCCGCATCGGCCATTTCGTGGAAGCCCAGATTCTGCAGAGCCTGGGCGTGGACTACATCGACGAATCCGAGGTGCTCACCCCGGCCGACTACACCCACCACATCGACAAGTGGAAGTTCACCGTGCCGTTCGTGTGCGGGGCGACCAATCTTGGTGAGGCGCTGCGCCGCATCACCGAAGGTGCGGCGATGATCCGCTCCAAGGGCGAAGCCGGCACCGGCGACGTGTCCAACGCGACCACCCACATGCGTGCGATCACCGGCGAAATCCGGCGGCTGACGTCGCTTACTGACGACGAGTTGTACACGGCCGCAAAGGAATTGCAGGCACCCTACGAGCTGGTTGTCGAGGTGGCCCGGGCCGGCAAGCTGCCGGTCACGCTGTTTTGCGCCGGCGGGATCGCCACCCCGGCCGACGCCGCGATGATGATGCAGCTCGGCGCTGAGGGCGTGTTCGTGGGCTCGGGCATCTTCAAGTCCGGCGACCCGGCCCAGCGGGCCGCAGCGATCGTCAAGGCCACCACGTTCTACGACGACCCCGACGTGCTGGCGAGGGTGTCGCGCGGGCTCGGCGAGCCGATGGTGGGCATCAACTCCGAGGAGATCGCCGCGCCGCACCGCCTGGCCCAACGCGGCTGGTAAGAACGTTTCGTGTCGATCGAGCAGATCCTTGATCTCGAACAACTCGAGGTCAACATCTACCGCGGCCGCGTGTTCAGCCCGGAATCGGGCAACTGGCAGCGCACCTTCGGTGGCCATGTCGCGGGCCAGTCGCTGGTGTCGGCCGTGCGCACCGTCGACCCCCACTACCTGGTGCATTCCCTGCACGGTTACTTTCTGCGCCCGGGAGACGCCAAGGCGCCCACCGTTTTTCTCGTCGAACGCATCCGTGACGGCGGCTCGTTTTGCACCAGGCGTGTTAACGCGATCCAGCATGGGGAGACGATCTTTTCCATGTCGGCGTCGTTTCAAACCGACCAAAGCGGCATCGAGCATCAAGACGTGATGCCGTCCGCACCGCCACCGGATGACCTGCCGGGGCTGGCCTCGGTCAAGGTGTTCGACGACGCGGGATTTCGGCAGTTCGACGAGTGGGACGTGCGCATCGTGCCCCGGGAGCAGCTGCGGCGCCTGCCCGGGCTGGCGGCGCAGCAGCAGGTGTGGTTTCGCCACCGTGACCCGCTGCCCGACGACCCGGTGCTGCACATCTGCGCGCTGGCCTACATGAGCGACCTCACGCTGCTGGGCTCGGCGCAGGTCAACCACCTCGACGAGCGACACCACCTGCAGGTCGCGTCGCTGGACCACGCGATGTGGTTCATGCGCCCGTTCCGGGCCGACGAATGGCTGCTCTACGACCAGTCCTCACCGTCGGCCTGCGGGGGGCGGTCGCTGACCCAGGGCAAGATCTTCAACCAATACGGCGAGATGGTCGCGGCGGTGATGCAGGAGGGGCTGACCCGCTACAAGCGCGACTTGCGTGCCGCGCTATGAGCCCGCCACGGGTCGGGGTCCTGGCGCTGCAGGGCGATACCCGCGAGCACCTCGCGGCGCTGCGCGAAGCCGGCGCCGACCCGATCCCGGTGCGCCGCCGCAGCGAACTGGATGCGGTGGACGGGCTGGTGATCCCCGGCGGGGAATCCACCACGATGAGCCATCTGCTGCGCGACCTCGACCTGCTCCAACCGTTGCGGGCGCGCCTCGCGGGCGGGTTGCCGGCTTACGGCGCCTGTGCCGGGATGATCCTGCTGGCCACCGAGATCCTGGACGCCGGGGCGAACGGCCGGGAAGCCGTTCCCTTGCGGGCTATCGATATGACGGTGCGCCGCAATGCTTTTGGCCGCCAAGTCGACTCGTTCGAGGGGGATCTGGAGTTTGCGGGCCTGCACGGTGCGGTGCACGCGGTGTTCATCCGTGCGCCCTGGGTGGAGCGGGTCGGCGCCGACGTGCAGGTGTTGGCCCGGGCGGCCGGACATATCGTCGCGGTCCGGCAGGGTCCGATGCTGGCGACGGCGTTTCATCCCGAAATGACCGGCGATCGGCGCATCCACCGCATGTTCGTCGACATCGTCAACGGGCGCTCGTGAGCTCGCGCCGGCCGGAGCCCACGTAGACTCGTCTGGCGAACTTCGGCAGAGCACGTACAAGAGGTAGCGGATGAGCGGCCACTCCAAATGGGCCACCACCAAGCACAAGAAAGCCATCGTCGACGCCCGGCGCGGCAAGATGTTCGCCCGGCTGATCAAGAACATCGAGGTCGCCGCGCGGGTCGGGGGTGGTGATCCGGCGGGCAATCCCACGCTGTATGACGCGATCCAGAAGGCCAAAAAGAGCTCGGTTCCCAACGAGAACATCGAGCGGGCCCGCAAGCGCGGTGCCGGCGAGGAAGCCGGTGGCGCCGACTGGCAAACCATCACCTACGAGGGCTATGGTCCCCACGGGGTAGCCATCCTCATCGAATGCCTCACCGACAACCGCAACCGCGCCGCCAGCGAGGTGCGGGTCGCGATGACCCGCAACGGCGGCACCATGGCCGACCCTGGGTCGGTGTCCTACCTGTTCGCCCGCAAAGGGGTCGTCACGCTGGAGAAGGACGGCCTGACCGAGGACGATGTGCTGGCGGCCGTGCTGGACGCCGGCGCGGAGGACGTCAACGACCTTGGGGACAGCTTCGAGATCATCACCGAACCCGGTGACCTGGTGGCCGTGCGCACCGCCTTGCAGCACGCCGGAATCGACTACGACTCCGCGGAAGCCGGGTTCCAGCCGTCGGTCACGGTTCCGCTCGATGCCGAGGCTGCGCGCAAGGTCATGAAACTCGTCGACGCGCTCGAAGACAGCGACGACGTGCAGAACGTCTACACCAACGCCGATATCCCCGACGAGATACTGGCCCAGATCGAGGCCTGACAGCCGCGGGCCGCGCGCTGTGTCGCTGCCCGGAGATGTCGGCTCCAGCCGTTAGGGTTATCGAACAGCCGTTCGGTGTCGAGGGAGCATGCGGTGCGCGTAATGGGAGTCGACCCCGGATTGACCCGCTGCGGTCTGTCGGTGGTGCAGAGCGGACTGGGCAGACAGGTGATCGCCCTGGACGTTGACGTGGTGCGCACCCCTGCCGACGAGCCGTTGCCGCGGCGGTTGCTCACCATCAGCGACATCGTCGAGCACTGGCTGGACACTCATCATCCCGACGTCATCGCGATCGAGCGGGTGTTCTCCCAACAGAACGTCTCGACGGTGATGGGCACCGCGCAGTCCGGCGGGGTGATCGCGTTGGCGGCGGCCAAGCGCGGGATCGACGTTCATTTCCACACCCCCAGCGAGGTCAAGGCCGCCGTGACCGGAAACGGCAGCGCCAGTAAGGATCAGGTGACCACGATGGTGACCAAAATCCTTGCGCTGCAAGCTAAACCGACACCGCCGGACGCCGCAGACGCACTAGCGCTGGCGATCTGCCATTGCTGGCGCGCGCCGATGATCGCCCGGATGGCGGCCGCTGAGCTCAAGGCGGCCGAGCACCGCAAGAAGTTCGCCGCGAAGGTGAGGGCCGCCCGGTGATCGCGTCGGTGCGCGGTGAGGTTCTCGAGGTGGCGCTCGACCACGCGGTGATCGAGGCGGCCGGGGTCGGCTACCGGATCAACGCGACGCCGTCGACGCTGGCGACGCTGCGACGCGGCAGCGAAGCCCGGCTGATCACCGCGATGATCGTGCGCGAGGATTCGATGACGCTCTACGGTTTTCCCGACAGCGAGACCCGCGACCTGTTCCTGACGTTGTTGGGGGTCTCCGGGGTCGGGCCGAAGATCGCCCTGGCCACCCTGGCTGTGTATGACGCCGCGGCGCTGCGTCAGGTGCTGGCCGACGGCGACGTCGCCGCGTTGACCAGGGTGCCGGGCATCGGCAAGCGCGGCGCCGAGCGGATGGTGCTCGAGCTGCGCGACAAGATCGGGCCGGCCGCAGCGCCGAGCGCATCGGTCAACGGTCATGCGGTGCGAGGACCCGTGGTGGAAGCCCTTGTCGGCCTTGGGTTTGCGGTCAAGCAAGCGGAGGATGCCACCGACGCGGCGCTGGCCGCCGACGGCGGCGCCACCACGGCCAGCGCGCTGCGTGCCGCCCTGTCGTTGTTAGGCAAGACGACATGAGCCGATTCGACGATTTGCCCGTGGAGCCCGCCGAGCGGGACGTCTCGCCGACGCTGACCGTCGGCGAGGGCGACGTCGACGCCAGCCTGCGGCCGCGTACGCTGGCCGAGTTCATCGGCCAGCCGCGGGTGCGCGAACAGCTGCAGCTGGTCATCGAGGGCGCCAAGAACCGCGGCGGCACACCGGATCACATCCTGCTGTCCGGACCGCCCGGTCTGGGCAAGACGTCGCTGGCGATGATCATCGCCGCCGAGCTCGGGTCGTCGCTGCGGGTGACGTCGGGTCCGGCGCTGGAGCGGGCCGGGGATCTGGCCGCGATGCTGTCCAATCTCGTCGAGCACGACGTGCTGTTCATCGACGAGATCCACCGCATCGCCCGGCCCGCCGAGGAGATGCTGTATCTGGCGATGGAGGATTTCCGGGTCGACGTCGTCGTCGGCAAAGGCCCGGGCGCGACGTCGATTCCGCTGGAAGTCGCCCCGTTCACGCTGGTGGGCGCGACCACCCGGTCCGGCGCGCTGACCGGCCCGCTGCGCGATCGTTTCGGCTTCACCGCTCACATGGACTTCTACGAGCCCGCCGAGCTCGAGCAGGTGCTGGCGCGTTCGGCCGGGATCTTGGGTATCGAGCTCGGCGCCGACGCCGCCGCGGAGATCGCGCTGCGCTCGCGGGGGACACCGCGGATCGCCAACCGGCTGCTGCGGCGGGTGCGCGACTTCGCCGAGGTGCGCGCCGACGGGGTGATCAACCGTCACGTCGCCAAGTCCGCGCTGGAGGTCTACGACGTCGACGAGCTCGGCCTGGACCGGCTCGATCGCGCAGTGCTGTCGGCGCTGACCCGCAGCTTCGGCGGCGGCCCGGTCGGGGTGTCGACGCTGGCGGTGGCGGTCGGGGAGGAGGCCACCACCGTCGAGGAGGTCTGTGAGCCGTTCCTGGTGCGGGCCGGCATGATCGCGCGCACCCCGCGCGGCCGGGTCGCGACCCCGCTGGCCTGGACTCATCTGGGAATGACGCCGCCGGCGGGGGTCTCCGGGTGGGCCCAGCCGGGCCTGTTCGACTAGCCGGCGGCGGCGTTACAGCCGCACCCGATGCGGGTACCCATCGGGCACCTGGCGCCGGGACAGCCGGAGCCCAAGGGTGGATGGAGACACGATGAGAGACTCACGCAGTGGAGTCGACGGCTACGATGGTCTGCACATGCCACGCAGCCGCGGCGCGATCACCGGCCTGCTGCTTGTCCTGCTGGGGGCCTGGGGTGGCGTGATACCGTTCGTCGGGCCCTACTTCGACTTCGCCTATACGCCCGACCAGGCCTGGACGTGGACCGCGGCCCGCGGCTGGCTGGAGGTATTCCCTGGGGTCACCACGCTGGTGGGAGGTCTGCTGCTGGTCGGTTCCGGTAACCGTGCCACCGCGATGGTCGGCGGCTGGCTGGCCACCTTTGCCGGCGCTTGGTTCGTGGTGGGCGGCGCGCTGGCCCCGGCGCTGCGCATCGGCAATATCGGCCATCCGGTGGCGTCGACCGACGGCAAGCGGGCGCTTCTAGAGATCGCGTACTTCTCCGGCCTGGGGACGCTGATCGTTTTCCTGGGCGGAGGTGTCCTGGCGCGGCTGGTGGTGCGGTTAGCCCGCGACGTCGAGCCGGCACCCGCGGCCACGGACATGCCCGCGGCCGGGCCGGCGCCGGAGTACTCGGCCGCTCCCGAGGTTTCGCCGGACGCGGTCACCCAGGTGGGCGGTGAGCAGTACGAGCCGCGGCAGCGTGGCAGCTTCTTTCGCCGCCGCCACGTCAGCGCCGCCCGCTAAGCCAGCGCGACCGGCTTCTCATCACAGGAAGCCGAGCAACTGCAGGTCGGTGGCGTACTTGACGATGATCTCCCGGGTCACGTGCGGAATGTCGTGGTCCGGGCCGATCTTCTTCTCGTGCACCGCGGCCCGGAACCGATCGGTCGGGGCCATCGATCCCCGGATCGGCTTTTCGGGCTTTTGATAGTTGTGCAGCAGCGGCAGCAGCGAGTACTGACGCTGCCGATCCGGCAGGGCCCGCATCGCGGTCTCGAACCTGCGCAGCCAGTCCGCGTAGTCGTCGACACGCTGGATCGGGTAGCCGGACTCGATCAGCCAGTCGACGTATTCGTCGAGCCCGATGCCGTCGTCATGCGGGTTCATCACGTGGTACGTCTGGTAGCCGGCGGGGGCCGGCGTCCCCAGGGTGGAGATCGCCGCGGCGATGAACTCCACCGGCAGCCCGTCGTAGTGGGCGCGCTGCCGGTTGCCCTCGGCGTCGAGCTCGTAGAACGAGCGGGGCGCGATGCCGGTGGCCACCAGGCTCAGCATCAGCCGGGTGAACATGTCCGGCAGGTTGAGCTGCCCCGCATACGTGGTGTCGGCCAGGATCATGTCGCAGCGGAATACCGTGACCGGCAGGCCGCACAGGTCATGGGCTTCACGCAGCAGCACTTCCCCGGCCCACTTGCTGTTGCCGTAGCCGTTGGCGTAGGCATCGCTGATCCGCCGGGTCGGGCTGATCACCCGGATGTCGGCGTCCTCGGTGAACCTGGCGGGCTCGATCTGGTCGCCCACCCCGATCGTCGACACATAGGTGTAGGGCTTGATCTTCGTCGTCAACGCCAGCCGGATCAGCTCGGCGGTGCCCAGCACATTCGGGCCGAAGAGCTCGCGGTACGGCAGCACATGGTTGACCAGCGCCGCGGGGTCGACGATCACATCGACGGTATCGGCCAGCCGCTGCCAAGTCGGTTGATCCAGGCCAAGATTCGCTTCGGACTTGTCGCCGGCGACCACCTCCAGATGATCGGCGGCCAGCTCGCGGTAGTGCGCCCGCAGCTTCGGGTCGCCGGCGAACGTCCGGTCGAGACGCTCCCGCGCCGAGGCGTCGTCTTTGGCGCGCACCAGTGCGATCACCGTGCCGTCGACGAGGTTCATCCGCTCCAGCCACTCCAGCGCCAGGTAGCGGCCCAAGAATCCGGTCGCGCCGGTCAGCAGCACCGTGCGCACCTCGGTGCCCGGGCCGGGCAGGGTCGGGGCCGTGGCCAGTGTGTGCGCGTCGAGGAACTTGTCCAGCGTCAGGTCCCGGGCGTGCACCTCGACCGCCGCTCCTTCGTCTGGACCGGCGTGCACCGAGGCAAACGTGGGCCGTTTCGAGCCGTCCGGTGCAAGCGCGGCCGCAATGAAGCCGGCGATGGCCTGCAGGTCGGATGCCGGGCTGACGATTACCCCCACCGGCACGTCGACGTCGTAGATCTCGCGCAACAGACTGCCGAATGTCACCGCCGACAACGAGTCTCCGCCCAGGTCAGTGAAGCGGACATCCGGCTGCAGCTCGCTGACCGCGGCACCCAGCAGCGCACCGGCGGCCCGGGTAACCGTTTCCAGCACCGGACGCTCGGCGCCGCCGCGGCGCAGCTCGCTGAGCTCGTCGGCCTGGTTGCGGTCCAGCTCGGCGTAGAGCCGTTCGAGCCGCTCGCCGTAGCGCTCCTTCAACTTGGGCCACGCCAGCTTGCGGATACCGGTGAGCAGACCGTTCTCCACCGTGAACGGCTCGGTCTCGATGAGGAAGTCGCGCGGCACCTCGTAGGACTGCAGGCCGGCGTCTTTGGCGACGCGCTGCAGTGATTCGGCGATGCGGCGCTTCAGCTCGTCACGATCGGGGCGGGCCAGCGCATCTTCGGTCGGCACCACGACCGCCAGCAGGTAGGGGTGGGCGCTGTTGCCGTAGACGTAGATCTGCCGGACCAGGGGGCTGTTGCCCAACACGGCCTCCAGCTTCGCCACGGTGACGAACTCGCCTTGCGCAAGCTTGAGCACGTTGTTGCGGCGGTCGACGTAGACCAGCCGGTCGGGGCCGACCTCCGCCACGACGTCGCCGGTGCGGTAGTAGCCGTCGTCGTCGAACACGTCGGCGGTGATCTCCGGGCGCTGGTAGTAGCCCGGGAACATGTTCTCGGTCTTGAGCAGCAGCTCGCCCCGGGGGAAGGGCCGGTCGGTGCTGAAGTAGCCCAGATCGGGCACGTCGGCCAGCTTGTAGTCGATCACCGGCGGGCGTTGCACGACACCGTCATACAAGACCATCCCGGCCTCGGTGGAGCCGTAGCCGTCCAGCAGGTGAATCCCGACAAGCGACTCGACCCATGCTTTGAGCTCCGCGGAGATCGGCGCCGAGCCCGTCATCGCGAAGATGGCTCGCCCGCCGAGCAGGTGGTCGCGCAGGTCGTCCATCACCTGGGTTTCGGCGGTGGCCCGGTCGGCGCCCTCCGCGGTCAGCCGGTCCACCCTGGCGAGAAACTCTGCGTGCAGGGTGTCCCAGACCCGCGGAACGAAGTTCAATTCGGTGGGCCGCACCAGGGCGAGGTCTTCTAGCAGCGTCGACAGGTCGCTCGTGGCGCCGAAGTAGGCGGTGCCGCCGTTGCCCAGCGTTCCGTACAGGATGCCGCGGCCCATGACGTGGCTCATCGGCATGAAGTTGAGGGTGATCGATGCGGCACTCGGGCCGAACCAGTTGCGGCTGGACCGCTGCCACATCTTGGCGACGTTGCGCTGCGGGTACATCGCGCCCTTGGGTGTGCCGGTGCTGCCGGAGGTGTAGATCAGCAGCGCCAGGTCGTCGTCTTCGGCGGCGACCGTCGGAGCAGGCAGCGCCCTGCCGCGTTCCAGCACCTCGGCCAGAGTCTCCACGGGCACCGAATGTCCGGCCAGTCGGCCACGGGCGGCATCCAGCGCCTCGCGGTGGTCGTCGACCTCGCGGTGATAGTCGAACACCACGAGCCGCGCCGGCGCGTGACCGGTCAGGATCAGTTCGACCGCGTCGGACAGGTAGGCGACGCTGGCCGCGATCACCCTCGGCTCGGTCTCGGCGACGATGGGCCGTAGCCGGTCGACGGCCGCGCTGGTCTGCAGCGGCACCGAAACGGCGCCGATCCGGGCCAGGGTCACGTCGATCGTGGTGTAGTCGACGCTGGTGAAGCCCAGGATGGCGACGCGGTCACCGGGTGAGACGGCCTCGTGGGCCCACGCGCTGGCCAACGCGTCGACGCGGTCGGTCAGTTCGCGATAGGTGATCGTGTCGAAGCGGGGGAGCAGCCGCGCCGAAGTGCGGCCCGTGGTGGGGTCTTTGACCACCTCGACCGCGCGTTGCCCGAGGGCCGGCCGGTCGGCGTAACCCTCCAGCACGGTCTGGATCACCTGCGGGAGGCGCAGCCCGGGCTGCTCGAGGGCCGCAGCGACCGCCGGGTCCGGCCGGGCGGCGGCGAACTGCGGATCGTTGGCGGCCAATTCGGCGATGCGGCGCTCGAGCTGCTCTTCACGGGTATCAATCGACATCACATGACCTCGCAAGTACGACTTGGGAAAGTTGACCGGCGCCACGCTGCGCCCGGAAGAAACTACGTTAGCAAAGCTAAATTTATTCCGGAATGCGCGAGCGTTGTGAGATCGATTACCGGATAGTTGTCCCGACTCGGGCGCGCCGACTGTGCGGTGTCGTAACCTGGCAAACCGCAGCAGCCGTTATGAATCGGCGCCATCGGTGGCTTGATTCGTCCGGTCATCGACCAAGGGTGTCGGCACTAGCGCCGGGCGTCGTCGGGGTCGAGCGCGTCGAGCAGCCGCTGCATGGTCGCGCACATGTGGGCAAAGTCGTTGGCTCCCACCAACTTCGACCACCGCGCCTCGATATCGGCCACCCGGTCACCGGCGTCGGCCATCAAGTGTCTTCCGCGGTCGGTCAGATCGATCAGCTTCGCCCGTCCGTCAGCCGGGTCGGGACGGCGGGTCAGATAGCCCAGTGCGGCCAGATCGTTCACCAACTCCGACGTCGCAGCGAGGCTCAGCTGGGCTCGGGCGGCGAGCTCTGTCAGACGTACCCCACCGGTGCGAATGTTGCCGAAAACCTGCAGGTGGGGATCGCGGACGTCGCCATAGCCCCGCTCAGCGCGCGGCGCGGCCAAATCCTGGCGAAAGCGTCGCAACAATCGCACCAGCAATTGGCCAACTGCCTGTCGGTCCGTCGGCAGATCGCTTGACTCTGCCATGCGCCCAGAGAATACTACGGTTGCCGAAACTTCGGGCTCCGAAGCAAATCACGGAGGTTGGTCATATGGCCGATACCCAATTTGTCAGCACGAGCCTGGGACGTCTTCATGTGCGGCGCGGTGGCGCAGGGCCCACCGCGGTGTTGTGGCACAGCCTGTTCGTCGACTCACGGTCCTGGGGCGCGGTGTTCGACGCGCTGGCCGGGCATCGCACCGTGATCGCGATCGACGGGCCGTCTCATGGTAAAAGCGACCCCGTCACCCGCGACTTCACCTTCGACGAGTGCACGCACGCGGCTGTGGAAGCCCTGGACCGGCTCGGCATCGACGAACCGGTTGACTGGGTCGGCAACGCATGGGGTGGACACGTTGGGATCCTGCTGGCCGCGACCCGGCCGCGGCGCATTCGCACGCTGACAACGATCGGCACCCCGGTTCCGGCGCTCGGTCCCCGGTTTCGCTGGACCAAGGCATGGCCGCTGGTCGTCCTGTACCGGTTGGCCGGCCCGACATCGTTCCTGTGCAGCGCGCTGTCGAGCAACCTGTTGGGCCCGGAAGCTGTCGCCACCCAACCGGATCAAGCGGCCATCGTTATCGACGCATTCCGCATGGCCGACCGGCGTGGGATGCTGCACGCCATGCGCTCGATGATGCTGCACCGGCCAAGCCTTGCCGACCGCCTGCAGGATATCGTCGCGCCCACACTGATGCTGGCCGCCCGCGACGACGATGAGGGCTGGCCGCCGCGCGAGGCCGAGGCTGCCTGCGCCACCATGCCGAATGCCCGCGCGGCCGTAGTGGCAGGTACCGGCCGGGTAGCGCCGCTGCTGTTGGACGCCGACCTGATCGCGGGGAGCGTGGTGGAGCTGGCGCCGATTGCATGAAGACAGGTCAGAGCTTCGCGAGCAGCTCTGCGATGACGTCCAGCGCTTCGGTCAGCAGCTCGTCGCTGATGGTCAGCGGCGGCAGCAGCCGCACCACGTTGTCGAAGGTGCCGGCGGTCAACACGATCACTCCGGCGGCGCGCGCGGCGGCCGCGAGCGCCTCGGTCAGCTCGGGATCCGGGTCGGCGCCGCCGGCTTTCACCAGCTCGATGGCCATCATGGCGCCCCGCCCGCGGACATCGCCGATGCGGTCGTCGTCGCGCTGCAACGCCAGCAGCCGCTCGCTCATCAGCCCGCCGATCCGCCGCGCCCGCTCGACCAGCCCGTCGCTCTCGATGGTCGCGATGGCGGCCAGTGCCGCCGCACAGCTGACCGGGTTGCCGCCGAAGGTGCCGCCCAGGCCGCCGGGAGGGGCGGCGTCCATCACGTCGGCGCGTCCGGTCACCGCCGAGAGCGGCAGCCCGCCGGCAATGCCCTTGGCGACACAGGTCAGGTCGGGCTCGATGCCCTCGTGCTCGCAGGCGAACATCGCCCCGGTGCGCGCGAATCCGGTCTGGATCTCGTCGGCGATGAAGACCACGTTGTTCCGCTGGCACCACAGGCGCAAAGTCGGCAGAAATCCCGGGGCCGGGACGATGAAACCGCCTTCACCCTGGATCGGTTCGATCAGCAGCGCCGCGACGTTGCCGACGCCGACCTGCTGGTCGATGTAGCGGATCGCACGCTGGGCGGCCAGCTCGCCGTCGGTGGCCAGCTTTTCGTCGAGCAGGCGGTCGCGAAACGGGTACGACAGCGGAGCCCGGTAGATCTCCGGCGCAAACGGCCCGAAACCGCTTTTGTACGGCATGGATTTGGCGGTCAGCGCCATCGCCAGGTTGGTGCGGCCGTGATAGGCGTGGTCGAACGCCACCACCGCCGGTTTGCGGGTATAGCAGCGGGCGATCTTGATGGCGTTCTCGACGGCCTCGGCGCCGGAGTTGAACAGTGCCGAGCGCTTGTCGCCCGCGCCCGGGGTCAACCGGTTGAGCTGCTCGGCAACCGCGACGTAGTTCTCGTACGGGGTGACCATGAAGCAGGTGTGGGTGAACTCGGCGACCTGCGCGCGGACCGCCTCCACGACCCGCGGCGCGGCGTTGCCGATCGTGGTGACCGCGATCCCCGAGCCGAGGTCGATCAGCCGATTGCCGTCGACGTCCTCGACGATGCCGCCGCCTGCGCGCACCGCATAGACCGGCATGGCGCTGCCGACCCCGCGGGCCACCGCGGCGGTCCGACGCGCGGCCAGTTCCCGCGAGGCCGGGCCCGGGATGTCGGTGAGGAGCCGGCGACTCTGGTTGAGGACGGGCACGTCGGTCTCCTCACGGGCGGGTCCGGGTCGCGGGGTGGTTCGAGCCTATCCGCGGCGGCCCGACGGCGACGGGAACCCGGTTCGCGGGCTACCCGGTCGCGGGTACCAGCGGTGGCCGGCAGGCGTTGGACGTCGGGTCCCACCACCAGCCGTTGTCGCATGCCAGCGGTTGCGCCGCCATCCCCAGCGGCCGGCAGACGTTGGCCGTGGGGTCCCACCACTGGCCGGTTCCGCAGTCCAGTGGCTGCGGCCCGACACCCAGCGGTCGGCAGACGTCGCCGGTGGGGTCCCACCACTGGCCCGGGTCGCACTGCAGGGCCAGCGGCGCATCGGCTGGCCGGCACATGTTGGCCTTCGGGTCCCACCACTGGCCGTTCGTGCACTGCGCGGAACTTACTGCCGGCCTGGCGACGGTCATCAAAGCCAGGGGCGCCATTCCCATTACGACGACAGCCGCTAACCGGCGGACAAACTTGTGCACTGCATGCCTCCCTGCTGTTCTTGGCTCGCTACCTTAGCCACTCGCTAGCCGCTAGCCCCGAACACCGGGCCGTCGACCGAGTCCACGGTGGCGAAGGCGCTGACCGGGGCGCGGCTGAGCCGACGCGGCTGGCGGACCGGGTACCCCAGCGCGATCACCGCCGCCAGCGCCAGCGGGTCGCGCGCGCCCAGCAACGTCTTCACGTCGCCTTCGGCGCGGATCAGGATGGTGGTGATCACACCGCCCAGGCCTTGGTCGCGGGCGGCCAGCAGAATGTTCCAGGTAAACGGGTAGATCGACGCGCCGCCGGCAAACGAATACCGGGCCGCGTCGCGGTCCATGGCCGCCAGCAACGACAGGTCGACGAACACCGCCAGCAGCACCGGCGCCCGGTCGAACCACTGGGCGAAGCCGCCCGCGGCGGTGCCGTCGCCGCCGGGAGCGGCCGCCAGGGCACGGGCCTCCGCGTCGCGGTCGTTGGTCGGCGCCCAGGGCCGAAGCCCGGCCGCGGCCATCGCCGCGTATTCGGTCATGCCCTGCCGGTAGAGGTCGCCAAGCCGGCGACGTGTCGCGGGATCCCGGACGACCACCACCCGCCAGGCCTGAGCGTTGCCGCCGCTGGGCGCAAACCGGGCCGTGTCGAGCACGCGGGCCAGCACGCCGTCGTCGACGGGCTGTTCGGTGAAGTCGCGGATCGCACCGGTGGTGCGCAACGCCTCGGTCAGCTCCATCCGCTCAATGATGAAGCAGCGTGTCGACGTTGTCGTGAAACAGTCCGGGCATCGCCGGCTCCTCGCAGCCCATCCGGCGGTAGTCATCGAGCGGTGTCGCGGTCCCCTCGGAGTGCGGGTAGTCGCTGCAGAACATGAACACGTCGCCGGTCTTGTCGGTCAGCTGCTTAGGGTCCTCGTAGGAAAACGAGGACACCCGGACATGCTCGAGGAAGTATTCGCTGGGCCGCCGTGACAGCGTCGCCACCGGCCTGCCGTTGAGCCTGGTGGTGAAGTCCGACGCGCCGTCCAGCAGCAACAAAAACTGGGGCACCCACGCCGAGCTGAGCTCGACCACGCCGAAACGAAGCCGCGGATGGCGCTCGAACACGCCGTGCAAGATCAAATCGGTCAACGCCAGCGCCGGTGGCACCCAGAGGAACACCGCTTCGGTCGCGGGGACCAGATCGCCGGACTGGTCGCCGGGATACCAGCAATCGTCGAAGACCCGCACCTGATCGGCGACGTGGAACACCGGGGTGATGCCATGGTCGACGAACGCCGACCAGATCCGGTCATGGTCGGGATGCGACAATGCGCGCCCGTCGACCGATCCCGCGCCGATCATGGCCAGCCTGACCCCGGCCCCGGCGAGTCGCGCCAGTTCGGTCTTTAGCCACTGCGGGTCGCGCAGCGTCAGATGAGCGACCGGGTGAAGTCGGCCCCGGCCCTCGGCCTGCACCGCGGCGCACCACCGATTCCACGCCGTCATGTTCGCGGTGACCGCGGCCAGCGACGAGGACAGGCGCCGCTCCCACAGCAAGCCGTAGTTCGGAAACACGACGGCTTCGTCGAGACCGACGTCGTCGAGCCAGCGAACGCGAGCCTCGGGGCGCCAGTAGGAGGCCGGCAACACCTCGTCGTAGCGATAGGACGGCGGTTTGCCGGCCCGGTAGCGGTTGCGGTGGGCCCCGCAGGACGCGGTGTCGCCGGGGAGGTGGACGTCGGCCAGCGCCAGGGGAGCGCCTCGCCAGCTCAACCAGGTATAGCCGCGTTCGTCGTCGACCAGGCTCAGCGCTTCGTCGCGGGCGGACGGATCGATGTGGTCGGCCCACAGGGACCGGCTCTCGTAGAGGTGCTGGTCGGAGTCGACAATGCGGGCCATATCGCCCGTTGTCCCACTGCCGCACCGCCGCGTCAAGGGCTGGGCGCGATGGCAGACTGGCCGTCATGAATCAACTGGTCGTTTTCGTGCCGCTGCTTGTCCTGCTGGCAGCGTTCATGTTCTTCGCGTCGCGGCGACAGAAGCGTGCGATGCAAGCCACCATCGACTTGCACGAGTCGCTGCGCATCGGCGACCGGGTGCACACCACATCCGGGCTGCAGGCCACGGTCACCGGGATCACCGACGACACGGTCGACCTCGAAATCGCGCCGGGCGTGGTCACCACCTGGATGAAGCTGGCGATTCGGGACCGTATCGAAGCAGAGGAGGCCGCCCGCGACGACGACGACGTCGAGCAGGACACCGGTGACCCGGAGCGCCTGACCAACGACTGAGGTCCGCCCACCGGCACGTAATCTTTGCGGGGTGCAGTCGCAGTGATCACCGTGGGAGCGGATCGCGCGAGAGTGTGAGGAGACAACGTGGCATCGCCTTCGGCGCCGGTGCGTCCTGCCCGTTATCTGTCGGTGTTCCTGATGCTGCTCGTCGGTGTCTACCTGCTGGTGTTGCTGACGGGCAACAAGCGGGCCGAACCCAAACTCGGCATCGACCTGCAGGGCGGTACCCGGGTCACGCTGACGGCGCGGACGCCGGACGGCTCGGCCCCGACCCGCGAGGCGCTGTCGCAGGCCCAGCAGATCATCAGTGCCCGGGTCAACGGGCTGGGCGTCTCCGGTTCGGAAGTCATCGTCGACGGGGACAACCTGGTCATCACGGTGCCCGGAAACAACGGCAACGAGGCCCGCAACCTGGGGCAGACCGCGCGGTTGTACATCCGGCCGGTGACCAACGCGATACCGGCGGAGTCCGCGCCGCCACCCGACCAGCAGACCGGCCAGGCGCCCGGAGCCGCCCGGCCCGGCCCGGCCCCGGCCGGAGCCCCGGCCGGCCAGCCGACACCGCAGCCGCGGCCTTACCCGCAGGAGCCGACGCCCACCCCGGCGACGCCGGCGCCGAGCCCAGCGCCGGCGCCGGCCGAAAAGCCCGGTCCCCCAGATCCGCGCAAAGACCTCGCCGAGCGCATCGCCCAGGAGAAGAAGTGGCGGCAGAGCACCAGCCAGGGCGTGCAGTTTTTGGCCCTGCAATACCAGGCCACCCGCTGTGGGCAGGACGACATCCTCGCCGGCAACGACGACCCCAACCTGCCCCTGGTGACCTGCTCGACCGACCATAAGACCGCCTACCTGCTGGCGCCGTCGATCATCAGCGGTGACCAGATCCAAAACGCCACCTATGGTCTGGACCAGCACAGCGGCGGCTACGTCGTCGATTTGCAGTTCAAGAGCTCGGCGGCCAACACCTGGGCGGACTTCACCGCCGCCCACGTCGGCACCCAGACGGCGTTCACCCTGGACTCGCAGGTGGTCAGCGCGCCGCAGATCCGGGAGGCGATCCCGGGCGGCCGTACCCAGATCACCGGGAACTTCACCCAGAGCCAGGCCCGGGAACTGGCCAACGTGCTCAAATACGGGTCGTTGCCGCTGTCCTTCGAATCCTCGGAAGCCGAAACCGTCTCGGCCACACTCGGTTTGACGTCGTTGCGAGCGGGCCTCATCGCGGGTGCGATCGGGCTGGCCCTGGTGCTGGTGTACTCGCTGCTGTACTACCGGGCTTTGGGTGTGCTCACTGCGCTGTCGCTAACTGCTTCGGGCACAATGGTTTTCGCGATCTTGGTGCTGCTGGGCCGATATATCAACTACACGCTGGACTTGGCCGGCATCGCGGGTCTGATCATCGGTATCGGCACCACCGCCGACTCGTTCGTGGTGTTCTTCGAACGCATCAAAGACGAGATCCGAGAGGGTCGTACGTTCCGCTCGGCGGTGCCTCGCGGTTGGGCGCGGGCCCGCAAGACGATCCTGTCGGGTAACGCGGTGACCTTCCTGGCCGCCGCCGTGCTGTACTTCCTGGCCATCGGACAGGTCAAGGGGTTCGCCTTCACGTTGGGGCTCACGACCATCCTTGACACCGTCGTGGTGTTCCTGGTGACCTGGCCGCTGGTTTACCTGGCCTCCAAGTCGGTGACCCTGGCCAAGCCGGCCTACAACGGCCTGGGCGCTGTCCAGCAGGTCGCCCGCGAACGTCGCGCCCTGGCTCATTCACAGGCCGATTAGGACGGGATAGCGAAATGGCCTCCAAAGCAACAGAAGCCGTGGAACTCACCGAGTCCACCGCCACCGTCGTCGACAGCATCCCCGCCGCCCAGCTGCCACGCCACGGGTTCTTGTCCCGGCTCTACACCGGCACGGGCGCGTTCGAGGTGGTGGGACGACGCCGGTTCTGGTACGCGATCAGCGCGACGATCGTCGCAATCGCCGTGGCCAGCATTGCCATTCGCGGGTTTACCTTCGGCATCGATTTCGCCGGCGGCACCAAGGTGTCGTTCCCGCGCGGCGACGCCAAAGTTGCCCAGGTCGAAGACGTCTTCCGGCGCACGCTGGGCAGCGACCCGGAGTCGGTGGTGATCGTGGGCAGCGGCGCCTCGGCCACTGTTCAGATCCGCTCCGAAACGCTGACCAATCAGCAGACAGCGAAGTTAAAAGACGCCCTGTTCAACGCTTTTCATCCGCGCGGCGCCGACGGACGGCCCAGCAAGCAGGCGATCAGCGACTCGGCGGTTTCGTCGACCTGGGGTGGCCAGATCACCAAGAAGGCCTTGATCGCGCTGGTGGTGTTCTTGGTGCTGGTGACGCTGTACATCACCGTGCGCTACGAGCGTTACATGGCGATCTCGGCGCTGGCCGCCCTGTTCTTCGACCTTACCGTCACCGCGGGAGTGTATTCGCTGGTCGGCTTCGAGGTCACCCCGGCCACGGTCATCGGGTGGCTGACGATCCTGGGTTTCTCGCTGTACGACACGGTCATCGTGTTCGACAAGGTCGAGGAGAACACCCGCGACTTCCAGCACACCACCCGGCGCACCTTCGCCGAGCGGGCCAACCTGGCGGTCAACCAGACCCTGATGCGATCGATCAACACCAGCCTGATCTCGGTGCTGCCGGTGATCGCCTTGCTGGTGGTGGCGGTGTGGCTGCTCGGCGTGGGCACCCTCAAGGATCTGGCGCTGGTGCAGCTGGTCGGCATTCTCGTCGGGACCTACTCGTCGATCTTCTTCGCCACCCCGCTGCTGGTCACCCTTCGGGAGCGCACCGAACTGGTGCGCAATCACACTCGCCGGGTGCTACGGCGCCGCGATCCGGCTCGGGTCAGGGACACCGAGAAAGCGGAGACCGCGACCGAGTCCCGGGAGGCTTCGCCGGACGAGGAGCCGCGGCAGGGCATCGGCGCGGCCGCACCCGCTCGCAGCAAGCCGGCGCCGGCCAAACCCGCGCCCGGTGCGCGCCCGGTGCGCCCCGCAAGCAGCCGGCGACGTCCCACCGGCAAGCGGAACAAGCGATAGCCCGATGGCGGTCTGGTGTCGGCGCGCGGCCGCGGTGTCGGCGGCGGCGACGCTGGTGGCAGCCGGCCCGGGGTGGCTGACGGCGTGCTCGGGCAGCGCCTCCGGCCAGATCGACTATGTGGTCGACGGGACGCTGGTGAGCTACAACACCAACACCGTCGCGGGTGCCGCGTCGGCCGGGGCGCAGGCTTTCGCCCGCACCCTCATCGGGTTCGGCTACCACGGGCCCGACGGGCAAGTCGTCGCCGACCACGACTTTGGAACCGTGTCGGTGGTTGGCGGGGCGCCGCTGGTGCTCGACTACCAGATCGCCGACAACGCCGTCTATTCCGACGGCAGGCCCATCACCTGTGACGACCTGGTGCTGACCTGGGCCGCGCAGTCGGGCCGTTTTCCCGGATTCGACGCCGCCAGCCACGCCGGCTACGCCGATATCGCCAACGTCGATTGCCAGCCGGGCCAGAAGAAGGCGCGGGTGTCGTTTGCCCCGGACCGCACCGTCATCGACTACACCCAACTGTTCACCGCGACCTCGCTGATGCCGTCGCATGTCATCGGCGATGAGCTCGGCGTCGACGTGACCACCGCGCTGCAGACGAACAACACGCCGGTAGTGGACCGGATCGCGCAGGTGTGGAACACGACGTGGGATCTCAAGCCCGGTATCGACCTGAAACACTTCCCGTCGTCGGGACCGTACAAGATCGAATCGCTGCTCGACGGTGGCGCCGTGGTGCTCGTCGCCAACGACCGCTGGTGGGGCACCAAACCCGTTACCAAGCGAATCACGGTGCGGCCGCAGGAAGCCGACATTCAAGACCGGATCAACAACAAGTCCGTCGACGTCGTCGACGTCGCGGCCGGGTCGTCGGGATCGCTGATCACACCGGACAACTACCAGCGCACCGATTCGGCTTCGGCGGGCATCGAGCAGCTGATCTTTGCCCCGGTCGGCCCGCTGTCGCAAACCCGGGCCCGCCGGGCCCTCGCGCTGTGCACGCCGCGCGATCTCATCGCACGCGACGCCGGTGTGCCGATCGCCAACGCGCGGCTGCACGCCGCCACCGACGACGCCCTCGGTCAGGCCGAGAGCGCAACCCCGGCGGCCGCGCCGTTCATCCGCTCCGATCCCGCGGCCGCCCGCGGCGAGTTGGGCGGTGCGCCCCTGTCCGTGCGGATCGGCTACCGGGCGCCCAACGCGCGGCTGGCGGCCATCGTCGGCGCCATCGCCAAGGCCTGCGCACCGGCTGGCATCGCGGTCTCCGACGCGACCTCGCCCTCCGCGGGCCCGCAGACACTCAAAGCCGGCCAGATCGACGCCTTGCTGGCCGGTACCGGAGGCGCCACCGGCGGCGGATCGACCGGATCCTCGGCGATCGACGCCTACGACCTGCACAGCGGCAACGGCAACAACCTGTCCGGTTACCACAACGGTCAAGTCGACGGCATCATCAGCGCTCAGGCGGTCTCCGCTGACCCGGTAGAACTGGCCCGGCTGCTCGGCGACGGTGCCGCGGTGCTGTGGGCGGACATGCCGACGCTGCCGCTGTACCGCCAGCAGCGCACGCTGGTGACGTCGAAGAAGATGTATGCCGTCAACAGCAATCCGACCCGTTGGGGTGCGGGGTGGAACATGGACCGCTGGGTGCTGGTGCGGTGACGGCTCGCGGCGGCCCAGTTGAGAACCTCATCGCGTCTTTGACCCGGGAGGTAGCCGATTTCCCTACGCCGGGAACACAATTCAAAGACCTCACCCCGCTTTTCGCCGACGCCCGCGGACTGGCCGCAGTCAGCGAGGCGCTGGCCGACGCGGCCGCCGGAGCCGACCTGGTGGCGGGCATCGATGCCCGTGGCTTCCTGGTGGCGGCGGCGCTGGCCACCCGGCTCGGCACCGGCGTGCTGGCCGTCCGTAAGGGCGGCAAGCTCCCGCCGCCGGTGCTCGCCGAGCAGTACCACCTGGAATACGGCACCGCTGTTTTGGAGATTCCGGCCAGCGGTATCGAGCTGACGGCGCGGCGCGTGGTCATCGTCGACGACGTGCTGGCCACCGGCGGCACACTGGCTGCGGCGCGCCGGTTGCTCGAGCACGCTGGCGCCGTCGTGACCATGGCCGCGGTCGTGCTGGAGCTCGCCGAGCTGGGCGGGCGCGGACTGCTGGCACCGCTGCCGGTGCGCAGCCTGCGCAGCATCTGAATCGCTACCCGCCCGCGCCCAGCTGGAGCGATATCCTGGGAGCTCGGAGGTGACGAACGTGGCGGACGACCGGGCTCAAGCGTTAGAGCCGGCTGTCGAATCGCCGCCGGTCCCCGACGCACTGCCGGCCGAATCTCGGGTAGGGCTGAAAACCAGTACCAGCGCGTCGCGGCGGGTTCGGGCGCGGCTGGCGCGGCGGATGACCGCGCAGCGCAGCGCCATCAACCCGGTGCTCGAACCGCTGGTGGCAGTGCACCGGCAGGTCTACCCCAAGGCCGATCTGTCGCTGCTGCAACGGGCCTACGAGGTCGCCGAGCAGCGCCACGCCAGCCAGCTGCGCCATTCCGGGGATCCCTACATCACTCACCCGTTGGCCGTCGCCAACATCCTGGCCGAGCTGGGCATGGACATCACCACGCTGGTGGCCGCGCTGCTGCACGACACGGTCGAAGACACCGGTTACCCGCTGGAGCAGTTGACCGAGGAATTCGGCGAAGAGGTTGGCAATCTCGTCGACGGCGTGACCAAGTTGGACCGGGTAGTGTTGGGCAGCGCCGCCGAGGGTGAGACGATCCGCAAGATGATCATCGCGATGGCCCGCGACCCGCGGGTGCTGGTGATCAAGGTGGCCGACCGGCTGCACAACATGCGCACCATGCGCTTCCTGCCGCCGGAGAAGCAGGTCCGCAAGGCCCGCGAAACCCTGGAAGTCATTGCGCCGCTTGCACATCGGCTGGGCATGGCCACCGTCAAGTGGGAGCTGGAGGACTTGGCGTTCGCGATCCTGCATCCCAAGAAATACGAAGAGATCGTACGGCTGGTAGCCGACCGCGCGCCGTCGCGGGACACGTACCTGGCCAAGGTGCGCGACGAGATCGTCGCCACCCTCAAGGCGTCGAAGATCAACGCCACCGTCGAGGGTCGGCCGAAACACTACTGGTCGATCTACCAGAAGATGATTGTCAAGGGCCGCGACTTCGACGACATCCACGACCTGGTGGGCATCCGTATCCTGTGCGACGAGATCCGTGACTGCTATGCCGCGGTGGGCGTGGTGCATTCGCTGTGGCAGCCGATGGCCGGGCGGTTCAAGGACTACATCGCCCAGCCGCGCTACGGGGTGTACCAGTCGCTGCACACCACGGTCGTCGGCCCGGAGGGCAAGCCGCTGGAGGTGCAGATCCGCACCCGCGACATGCACCGCACCGCCGAATACGGCATTGCCGCGCACTGGCGCTACAAAGAAGCCAAGGGCCGCAACGGCGTTCCGCATCCGCATGCCGCCGCCGAGATCGACGACATGGCCTGGATGCGTCAACTGCTCGACTGGCAACGGGAGGCCGCCGACCCCGGCGAGTTCCTGGAGTCGTTGCGCTATGACCTGGCGGTGCAACAGATTTTCGTGTTCACCCCGAAGGGCGACGTCATCACCTTGCCGGCCGGGTCGACGCCGGTGGACTTCGCCTACGCCGTGCACACCGAAGTCGGACACCGTTGCATCGGTGCGCGGGTCAACGGTCGGCTGGTGGCGCTGGAGCGCAAGCTCGAAAACGGGGAAGTCGTCGAGATTTTCACCTCTAAGGCGCCCAACGCCGGGCCGTCGCGTGACTGGCAGCAGTTCGTGGCGTCGCCGCGCGCCAAGACCAAGATCCGCCAATGGTTTGCCAAGGAGCGCCGCGAGGAGGCGCTGGAGGCGGGCAAGGAAGCGATGGCCCGGGAAGTGCGCCGCGGCGGACTCCCGTTGCAGCGCTTGGTCAACGGCGGATCGATGGCGGCGGTGGCGCACGAGCTGCACTACGCCGACGTGTCGGCGCTCTACACCGCGATCGGTGAGGGACACGTGTCGGCCAAGCACGTCGTGCAGCGGCTTTTGGCCGAGCTCGGCGGCATCGAACAGGCCGAGGAGGAGCTCGCCGAGCGGTCCACGCCGGCAACCATGCCGCGCCGCCAGCGCGCCGACGACACCGGCGTCGCGGTGCCCGGAGCTCCCGGTGTGATGACCAAGCTGGCCAAATGCTGCACGCCGGTACCCGGCGATCAGATCATGGGCTTCGTCACCCGCGGCGGCGGGGTCAGCGTGCACCGCACCGACTGCACCAACGCCGCGTCGCTGCGCCAGCAGTCCGAGCGGATTATCGAGGTGCACTGGGCGCCATCGCCGTCGTCGGTGTTTTTGGTGGCGATCCAGGTCGAGGCGCTCGACCGGCATCGGCTGCTCTCCGACATCACCCGGGCGCTCTCCGACGAGAAAGTGAACATTCTGTCGGCGTCGGTGACCACGTCGAACGACCGGGTTGCCATCAGTCGCTTCACGTTTGAGATGGGCGACCCCAAGCATCTGGGGCATCTGCTCGACGTCGTCCGCAACGTCGAGGGCGTCTACGACGTCTACCGGGTCACGTCGGCGGCGTAACAACGGCGAGCAGACGCAAAAACCCCTGCAGCAGCTCAGTTTTGGGTGTTTTTGCGTCTGCTCGCGGTGAACGTGGTCACTTCACGATGCGGTAGCAGAATGCGCCAACCTTCCCGGCCGGCTGGCAAACAACGTGCTCTCGGGGTTGATCCGCCGACTGCTGACGGAGCTGGTTTTGCGGGTTGGCGGAACCGCCCACCGGCGGGCATGGATCGGTCGTGTCGGCGACACACTGCGGGGTGTTCGCATGGGCTTGCGCCACCAGGCCGGTACCGCCGACCGCGCCGGCCAGCACCAGCGCACCGGCGCCCACGATCACCGCGTGCTTGCCGAATGTGAGGACCCGTGACGGATCCCAGCGACTGGACATCGTTGTCTCCTCGCGACGGCTACCTAACGACACTCTAGTCCATAAAAGTGAACTTCTGTAGTAGAGAATGGCTGATTCGTGCGCGCAGCCGGCATATCGTCTACCGCCGCCAAATGCGACACGCCGCCTAATCCCGCGACATGCGCATGTTTGGCGGCATCGGTCGCGACCGGGCGACCCACAGACAGGTAAACAGCAGTTTACAAAAGTGGACCTTTGTTACGATCATGGGTCGGATCGCGTCATTAGGCACTTTCGGTTGTGCTTGGGCCACCGGGCTGAGCTACTGTCCATCGCCATGGACGACCGTGACAAAGACCCGGCGGTGGTCCTTTCCTACCTTGTGGGCCGGCCCCTTGCCGCCACCGAGGTCTACGAGGCGTTCGGGTACCGCAAATCGGCCTACTACAAGGCGGCTCGTGAGGGCAGGCTGATCACCGCGGACAACCTCATCAGGGCGGCCGAGTATTTCGGGCTGAACCCGGTCGACCTGCAGGTCCGCTACGGGCTGATCCCGCATGAGGCGGTCACCGAGTACGTCGATTCGACGCCGCACCGGGTGAGGCTGCGCGACCTGCAACCCGACCCGAGGAAACCGCCTGTCTGACGCCATCGCGGGTAAGTTGGGCGGTGACAATGGTGTCTGCACTCATCCTCGCCACCCTGGCCGCCGTCTTTTACAGCTTGTGGATCCGCCGTCACACGTGGCGGTCCCGCTGGGAAGCCGGTGCGAGCCTCAATATCGCCCTGCAGGGCTGCGCGGTGTTGCTGATGTCGCCATGGGCGTCGGCGCGATTGGGGCCGCCGCTGCACCACCTCGTCGGGCGATGGAATGTGGAGGATCTGCTCGGCCACCTGTGCTTGATTGGCGCGGTGACGGCCATCATCCTGCACGGGTTGGCCCGGCTGGGCGACGAGCGCCAGCTGCGCGGCCTGTTTCGCCGGCAGGTCGAAATCCCGTTGCTGCTTGGCATTCCGTTGCTGGTAGCGGTGTTCGTCGTCGCCGACGAGGGCTATCACCCGGACCTGTTCCCGGCCCATGTCAGCACGGTCTGGTTCGGTGCCTACTGGCTGGTGCTGGGAGCCCTGTTGATCTATTTGTTCAGCTACGCAGGCAGGGTGCTGCTGATCCTGCGGAAGGACCCGCGTTCGACGACGACGGTCAACCTCTATCTGATATCGGCCGCCTTCGGTATCGCGGCGACCGCGATCCAGGTGATCACCGCCGAGATCGGTGTCGATATCACTTTGCCCGTCTGGCTGTGTGCCTGCCTGGCTGCGGTCGGTTTCGCCTTCGGGTCGGCCCGATCCTGGCACGCCAAAGTCACCTGGTTCACCAGCGGCGACAACCCGCCGACGGATTCCTCCGGGTAGGCCGGGGGCTAGCCCGGGCCGGGTCAGTCGAGGCGCACCGAGGTGATCGTGACGTCCTCCGCGGGTTCGCCGTCCTCCTTGCCACCGGCCACGCCGGCTTTGGCGATCTTGTCCAGGGTGGCCAGCCCGTCCTGCTGGATCGTGCCGAACACCGTGTACTCCGGCGGCAGCTGTGAATCCCGGTACACCAGGAAGAACTGGCTGCCATTGGTGTTCGGCCCGCTGTTGGCCATGGCCAAGGTGCCGCGCGGATACACCACCGGTTCGTGCAATGCCGGGTCGTCGGGCTTGTACTGGTCGGTGGGGTATTCGTTGGCGAATTGGTAGCCCGGTCCACCCGTGCCGTCCCCCTTCGGGTCACCGCACTGCAGCACACCTAAGGTCGGCGAGGTCGTCAGCCGGTGACATCGGGTGCCGTCGAAGAACTTCTGCCCGGCCAAGCTGGCGAAACTGTTGACCGTGCACGGTGATCTGTCGTTGGCGAGCAGCAGGCCGATGTTGCCCCGGTTGGTGACCATGCTGACGCTGACCTGGGCCGGGTCGGTGGGTATGTGGCCCGACCGCGGGGGCTTAACCGGCTTGCTGGCCGGGTCCGGCGACGGCGGGTACTGACAGTCGGCACCGAGGTCGGCCGACGGGCTAAACGCCGGCAACGGCGGCGCTGCCGGCAGGGCCGGCCGAGCTGAGGTACTCGCGGCCGCGGTGCCCGTCTTCGCCGACGCGGCCTTGTGGTGGTGCTCGCGGTTGGTGAGCACCAGGGTCGCCACCGCCGCGGCGACCACCAGCACCGCCGCGACCGAACCGCCGGCGATCAGCAAGGCCCGGCGCCGGCGGGCCTGCTGGGCACGACGCTCCAGCCGCCGTTCCAGTTTGCGCTTGGCCGCCGCCCGTCGTTGTTCATTGCTCGGCACCGCCGCTACCCCTCCATCGTTGTTGCCTCGCGTCTGGACAGAGTGTGCCAGTCACCGGTGAATGCGGGTCGCACCACCCGGCGGCGGCGGCAGATGGGACACTGGGGACCGTGCTGATCACCGGATTTCCCGCTGGACTGCTGCAGTGCAACTGCTACGTGGTGGCACCGCGACCGGGAGCGGACGCCATCATCATCGACCCCGGCCAGCGTGCTTTTGCCCCGCTGCGACGGATCCTCGACGAAAACCGGCTGACCCCGGCGGCCGTCCTGCTCACCCACGGTCATATCGACCACATCTGGTCGGCGCAGAAGGTGTCCGACACGTTCGGCTGCCCCGCCTACATCCACCCCGAGGACCGTTTCATGCTGACCGACCCGATCAGGGGTTTCGGGCCGCGGCTGGGCCAGCTGCTGCTGCGCGCGATGTTCCGCGAACCCAAACAGGTCGTCGAACTCGACCGCGATGGCGACAAGCTCGACCTGGCCGACATCACCGTGACCGTCGACCACACACCCGGCCACACCCGCGGATCAGTCGTTTTCCGGCTCGGCGGCGACGGCTCCGACGTGGTGTTCACCGGCGACACGCTGTTCGAGCGCTCGGTGGGCCGCACCGACCTGTTCGGTGGCAGCGGCCGTGACCTGCTGAGCTCGATTGTTGACAAGCTTTTGGTGCTCGACGACAACACCGTGGTGCTGCCGGGGCACGGCCCCAAGACCACGATCGGCGCCGAGCGACGATACAACCCATTCCTCGAAGGCCTTAGCCCGTGAGCCGATTCTCGGCACCCAAGGGTGTACCGGACTACATTCCACCGGAGTCGGCGGGATTCGTCGCGGTCCGCGACGGCCTG
This sequence comes from Mycobacterium heckeshornense, assembly GCF_016592155.1. Taxonomy (NCBI): domain Bacteria; kingdom Bacillati; phylum Actinomycetota; class Actinomycetes; order Mycobacteriales; family Mycobacteriaceae; genus Mycobacterium; species Mycobacterium heckeshornense. The sequence goes on along the minus strand of NZ_AP024237.1, from coordinate 3,147,252 downwards.
CTCGACGCCGCCCGCCGTGCCGGCTACCGCGATATCGAGTTGCCGATCTTCGAAGACACCGCGCTGTTCGCCCGTGGGGTCGGCGAGTCCACCGACGTGGTGTCCAAGGAGATGTACACGTTCACCGACCGCGGTGACCGGTCGGTCACCCTGCGCCCCGAGGGCACGGCCGGTGTGGTTCGCGCGGTGATCGAGCATGGTCTCGACCGCGGGCCCCTGCCGGTCAAACTGTGCTACGCGGGCCCGTTCTTCCGCTACGAACGTCCGCAGGCGGGCCGCTACCGCCAGCTGCAGCAAGTCGGGGTGGAGGCGATCGGGGTCGACGATCCCGCGTTGGACGCCGAGGTGATCGCGGTGGCCGACGCGGCGTTTCGTGCGCTCGGCTTACGGGACTTCAGGCTCGAAATCACTTCGCTGGGCGACGACACATGTCGTCCCCAATACCGAGAGTTGTTGCAGGACTTCCTATTTCAGCTCAATTTGGATGAGGAAACCCGCAGGCGTGCCGAGCTCAACCCGATGCGGGTGCTCGACGACAAGCGTCCCGAGATCAAGGCGATGACGGCCGGTGCACCGGTGATGCTCGACCACCTCTCCGACGTCGCCAAGCAGCACTTCGACACCGTGCTGGCCCACCTGGACGCGCTCGGCGTGCGATATGTCATCAACCCGCGCATGGTGCGCGGCCTGGACTACTACACCAAGACCGCGTTCGAGTTCGTGCATGACGGGTTGGGCGCGCAGTCCGGCATGGGCGGCGGCGGCCGCTACGACGGCCTGATGCGCCAACTCGGCGGAGCCGACCTGTCCGGCATCGGGTTCGGGCTGGGCGTGGACCGTACACTGCTGGCCCTGCACGCCGAGGGCAAGACGGTCGGGGAGGCCGGCCGATGCGACGTGTTCGGGGTGCCGTTAAGCGATCAGGCCAAGCTTCGGTTGGCGGTGGTGGCCGCACAATTGCGGGCCGGTGGGCTGCGGGTTGATCTGGCGTACGGCGATCGCGGCCTCAAGGGTGCGATGCGCGCGGCGGACCGTTCCGGCGCACGCTTCGCGCTGGTCGCCGGCGACCGCGATATCGAGTCGGGCACCGTCGGGGTAAAGGACCTGGCGACCGGTGAGCAGCAGGCAGTGCCCATCGATTCCGTTGTTTCCGAAGTAATTTCGCGGCTGAACTCCTAGTTACGGCACAGCCGCATCTGTCTGGGCTAGATGCATGCCTCGATGGTTCGACCGGCCGTGACCTAGTCCTGTCTGCCAACCACTTCCACGACGACGTCGACATCGCGTCGAAGATGTGGGAGCGGTGTTGCTCTTAACGACGCATGGCGCTTCTCGAGAAGCGCGGGATGCAGGCGAAGGTGAAAACCAATCAACCGCCGCGCGGCCGGGTCAGGGTGAACTGGTCGACGACGACCAGCGCACCGGCGGGTCCGGCCACCGCGTAATGGGTGGCCTTGATCGAGGTATTGCCGCCCGGCGCACCGGGGTCGACCTCGAAGGCGGCAAAGCCATACGGATTGTCCCGGTCGCGAAACGCCGACCACGGCGCGTCCTCGGTCAGGTAACTCGGCGCCTTGCGGCCGATCGCGGGGTCGAACCCGCCGACACCGGTCAGTACCCGGCACCGCGGCTGGTCGAAGAACAGGCTGTTCGACGGCGCCGACGTGCCGCCCCCACCGATGACGACGTGCACGGTTCCCCGGGTGGTGTCGATGACGTCGGTGCGGGTATCGACGGGTATGGGTGTCCTGGTATCGCCGCCCAGCACGCCGCGGACGGGGTGTGAGCGTTCGTAGTGGTGTTCATGTCCGCAGACCACCAAATCGACCTGGTAGCGGTCGAACAGCGGCAGCCATTCCTGGCGGATGCCCAGGTCGGCCCCGTTGGTGCGGTCGGTGGTCGAGATCGCGGTCTGATGCATGCACACCACGATCCAGTCGATCCCGGGGTCGCGCCGCGCATTGCCCAGTTCGGCTTCAAGCCAACGTTTTTGCGCACCCCCCGAGTAGCCGTGGACATAGAAGTTGCCGCCGTCCTGGAAGCAGACGTCGTCGTTGTTGAGGCTGATCACCCGCACCGGGCCGGCGGTGAACGAGTACCACAGGCCGCGAAATTGCGGGTCCGATCCCGAATCGGGCAGCGCGAAGTACGTTTGGTAGGCCGCGTAGCCGACCGGCCCGTTGCCGAGTTCGTTTTCGTGGTTGCCCGCCGCCGGCATCCACGGTCGATGGCGTGCCGAGCGGGTGTTGTTGTCGAACCAGTCCGACCAGGTGCGGACCCGGTCGCGAGCCAGGTTGGCATAGCACAGGTCCCCGTTGACCAGATTGAACAGCGGGCCGATCCGTTCGACAGCGGCGGTGATATCACCGGCGGCCGGTGACCCGAGGTTGTCGCTGGCATACATGGTGCCGACCAGCCTGCCTAGCGTCGGCGTGGCCTGGTCGCCGAAGCTTGTGAAACGCAATGGCTTTCGCCCCAACGGTGCGGTGCGAGCCGTTCCAAGCTCGGGGCTGGCGCCGTCGTGTACGGCGGCGTAGACATAGTCGGTGTCCGGGGTCAGGTTGTCCAGCACCGCGTGATTGACGCGAACCTCGGTGTTGGACTTGGCGTCCCGGTAGGTGCGGGTCTCGGCTGCTACGGTACGGCCGAAGCCGGATCCGGGCTCGCCCACCATGACCCGCGGATTGCGCACGGCGTCGGTGCTATGCCACGACACCACGACTTCGGTGGACGCGTTTTGACCGAATTGCAAATGCAGACCGCGCACCGGCGGTGCACCGGCGCGGTCGGGCCGCTGCCACAGGGCGGGCCCGGGCGGACGAGACCGCGCCAGGACCGCGCCGCCCACCCCGACGCCCGCGCCGACCACCGCCGACGCTGCGCCCGTCGTCAACAATGTCCGGCGGCTGATGCCCGGCTGTCGCGTGGCATTACCGGCGGGCCGCTCTGGGTCTTCGCTCACCCTTGCTTCATACCTGACCGCGGCGACGGCGCACATACCCGCCGGTAAACAGCTGTCGGGTGGCGACTCAGCGTGGCGGTTCGTGGTGCGCCACCACCACGATTTCGGCCGCGGCGGTGCCGACCCCCCGGAAAGTGTGGCTCACCGACGCGTCGAAGTAGGCGCTGTCACCGGCCGTGAGCTCGATGGTTCGGTCCCCGTAGTCCAATTCGACCCTGCCGGCGTGTACGAACACGAACTCTTGACCGGCGTGCGTTGGGTGTGGGTCGTCACTGCACGTTCCGGTCGGCCTAATCACGAAGGGCGACATGGCCTTTCCCAAAACGCCGGGCGCCAGCGCGACATAGCGCTCGGGTGAGTGCTCGCGGTCGCCGGCGCGGTCGACGGTGATCTTCTCGTCGGCGGGCCGGTCGGAGAATAGCTGCGCGACATCGACGTCGAGTGCCCGGGCAACCTTGAGGGCCACCGCGATCGACGGTGTGCTCTGCTGGCGCTCGATCTTCGACAGGTAGCTCTTGGTCAAGCCGGTTCGCCCGGCGAGGCCCTCCAGAGTGAGGCCGCGCTGTCGGCGGACCGCACGCACCAGTGCTGTCATGGTTTGCATGATGACACAAAGTTTCCTATGGTGGCCACAGTGTCATGACCCGGGCGATCCAGGGGAGCCGACGATGGCAACCACGTTCACCGACTCCAAAGCCGAGCTGATGCGCCGCGCTCAGGAGCGCCTGGCCGCCACCGTCGGGGAGTCGGGATTGACTGCCCGCCAGAAGCTGGCACTGACCTGTCGCGCATTGTTCGACGCCGGCCACGATTCGGGTCTGGCCGGGCAGATCACCGCGCGGGCCGAGCAGCCCGGCACCTATTACACCCAGCCGCTGGGGCTGGGATTCGACGAGATCACCGACGCTAATCTGCTGCTCGTCGACGAGGACCTCAACGTGCTCGACGGCGAGGGAATGGCCAATCCCGCCAACCGCTTTCACAGCTGGATCTACCGCGCGCGGCCCGACGTGGCCTGCATCGTGCACACGCACGCGTTCCACTGCGCGGCGCTGTCGATGCTCGAGGTCCCGCTGGTCGTGTCGCAGATGGACACCACGCCGCTCTACGGCGACTGCGCGTTTCTGGCCGATTGGCCGGGCGTTCCGGTGGGCAACGAGGAGGGGGAGATCATCAGTGCGGCCCTCGGTGACAAGAAGGCGGTCCTGCTCGCGCACCACGGTCAGGTGGTTGCCGGTGCCAGCATCGAAGAGGCCTGCTCGCTGGCGATGCTCATCGAACGCGCGGCCAAGCTGCAGCTGGCGGCCATGGCAGCCGGCACGATCAAGGAGCTTCCGGAAAAACTGGCGCGCGAGGCCCATGATTGGACCCTGCGACCCGAGCGCAGCCGGGCGAACTTCGCCTACTATGCGCGACGCACGCTGCTCCGACACCCCGACGTTTTGACCAGCTGAGGAGCCCACAGTGCCCAAAATCCACGGCATCATCGCCTATCCGGTGACCCCGTTCGGCACCGATTCGGGCGCCACCATCGACACCGCGGCGCTGAGCGCACTGGTGGATCGGCTGGTGGGTGCCGGCGTTCACGCGATCGCACCGCTGGGCAGCACCGGTGAGCTGGCCTATCTCGACGAGAACGAGTTCGACACCGTCGTCGACACCACGATCGCCGCCGTCGGCGGCCGGGTGCCGGTCGTCGTCGGTGTGTCAGATCTGACTACTGCCAAGACAATTCGGCGCGCCCAGTACGCCCAGAAAGCCGGCGCTGATGCGGTGATGGTCCTGCCGGTGTCCTACTGGAAGCTCACCGAGCGCGAAATCGTCGAGCACTACCGCAGTGTCGGCGAGGCGATCGGGATTCCGATCATGGCGTACAACAACCCCGCCACCAGCGGGATCGACATGAAGCCCGAGCTGCTGGTCCGGATGTTCGAGACCATTGACAACCTGGCCATGGTCAAGGAGTCCACCGGCGACCTGTCGCGAATGCAGCGCATCGCCGAGCTCAGCGGTGGCCGCCTGCCCTTCTACAACGGCAGCAACCCGCTGGTGCTCGACGCCCTGAAAGCCGGAGCCGCCGGATGGTGCACCGCGGCACCGTGTTTGCGTCCGCAACCGTGCATCGAGTTGTACGACGCGGTGCGCGCAGGCGATATGGCCAAGGCGCACAAGCGATACGAGATGCTCAAGCCGCTGCTGGAGTTCATCGTGGCGGGCGGGCTGGCCACCACGGTCAAGGCGGGATTGGACTTGCTCGGCGCCGGCGTGGGTGATCCGCGGCGGCCGCTGCTGCCGCTCGACGACGAGGGCCGGGCCAGGCTGCAGGAGTTGCTCGCCGGGGTGTGAGCGGTGCCCGTTCGCGCTTGACTTTATCTCGAACAAGAGTTCGAATTAGGACATGCGTTGGGACACGCAGGGCATCGACGTCGACGACGGCGCCCTGCCCGGCCTGGAGCGCATCGGATTCGTCCGCAGCGTGCGCACCCCGCAATTCGATGGCATCACCTTTCACGAAGTGCTGTGCAAGTCCGCGCTCAACAAGGTTCCCGACGCCTCGATGCTGCCCTTTCGATACACCGTCAACGGTTATCGCGGTTGCTCCCATGCCTGCCGGTACTGTTTCGCCCGGCCCACCCATGAATACCTCGATCTGGACTGCGGCAACGACTTCGACACCCAAATCATCGTCAAGACCAACGTCGTCGAGGTGCTGCGCGGGGAGCTGCGTCGTCGATCGTGGCGCCGCGAGAAGGTGGCGCTGGGCACCAACACCGACCCGTACCAGCGTGCCGAGGGCCGCTACGCGTTGATGCCGGGCATCATCGGCGCGCTGGCCGAATCGGGCACCCCGCTGTCGATCCTCACCAAGGGCACGCTGCTGCGCCGCGACCTGCCGCTGATCGCCCGGGCCGCCGCACAGGTGCCGGTCGGTGTCGCGGTGTCACTGGCGGTAATCGATCCCGCGCTGCACCGAGACGTCGAACCTGGCACGCCGACTCCGCAGGCCCGGCTGGGGTTGATCACCGCGGTCCGCGACGCCGGTCTGGACTGCCACGTCATGGTGGCGCCGGTGCTGCCGTATCTGACCGATTCCACCGAACACCTTGAGGCTTTGGTGCGCGAGATCGCCGCCGCCGGTGCGACGGGTGCCACGGTGTTGGGGCTCCATCTGCGGGGGTCGACCCGCGGCTGGTTCATGTCGTGGCTGGCGCGGTCACATCCCGAGCTGGTCGCGCGGTATCGCGAGTTGTACGGGCGCGCAGCTTATCTGCCGCCGTGGTACCGCGACGCACTGCACGGGCGGGTGGCCCCGCTGCTTGCCCGCTACGGTCTGGCCGGGGGGCAGCGGGCGGGCGCGGAAACCCCCGCCGCACCGGCCGCCGCGGCACCGCAGCCGACGCTGTTCTAGCGTTCTACCGGCCCTAGCCCAGGTCGGCGGCGTGGAAGGTGTCGCACTTGTTCGGGTCACCGGTCTGATAGCCGACGGTGAACCAGTGCTGGCGCTGCGCGGACGACCCGTGCGTCCACGACTCCGGGTTGGTGCGCCCGGTCGCCCGGCGCTGGATGCGGTCGTCGCCGACGGCGGCGGCCGCCGAGAGCGCGTCGTGAATGTCCTGGTCGGTAAGCGGCTGCAAGAACGGTACCCCGGTGCTTTCCTGACGGATCGTCGCCGCGTAATGCGCCCACACGCCGGCGTAGCAGTCGGCTTGCAGCTCCGTGCGCACGCCGCTGCCACCGGCGCCCTGGGCGCCCTGCTGGGCGCGTCCCAAGACCCCCGCCAGGTCCTGCACATGGTGGCCGAACTCGTGCGCTACCACATACTCCTGCGCCAACGGCCCACCGCTGGAACCGAATTGGTCCTTGAGCACCTGGAAGAAATCGGTGTCGAAGTAGGCGGTCTGATCGACCGGGCAATAGAACGGCCCGACCTCGCTGGTGGCCGGCCCGCAGCCGGTGTCCACGGCGCCGCTGAACAGCCGCACATGCGGGCGGGTATAGCCGGGAAGCAGCTGCCTGAAGACCGCGTCGACGGAGTTGCCGGTGGCCACCACGCGGCACTGGACGTATTTGTTGGCGTCGGCGCCGGTCCGGCACCTGGCCAAGTCGAAACCGGGGGCGGTGTTCTCACGGGTGTTGACCGGCTGCTGGCTCAAGACGTTGCCGGGATCGACGCCGAGCAGCATCGCCACCACGGCGATCACCAGCCCGCCGAGGCCACCGCCGATCGCGATCATTCGCCCACCGACGCCGCCGGATGTCGACGTGGTGCTGGTGTCGATCTGCATACCCTCGTTGAAGGTCATGGCGCGCTCTCCGTTGCATTTCTCCGCGGCTGGCTGTCGGCGCCGGTGTCTGTCGGAGACGAAACCGGCGCGGCACCAAAGCGGGTGTCGGTGTAGGTGCGCAGGTTGGCCAGGAACCGCCGCAGCATCCGATTCAGCAGTGGCCGGCCGGCGAACATCGCCAGCCGGGCGACGCCGGCGGGCTTTTGCGCCATGGTCCACGTCAACCGGCACCCGCCCGGGATGGCCTCGACGCGATACTCCTCAGCGAACGCCGCGACCGCGGGTGTGGAGCAGTTGTTGAACCGAAAGGCGATGCGGGTGAACGGTTCCCAGGCGAGGAACTCCTCGTCGCCGACGATGCCGCCGCGCATCTCGACGATGCGGGTGGCGCCCACACCGCGCGGCTCGGGACTGGTCCACGTCACCTTGGTGATCACCGTCGCCCACTGCGGCCACGACTGCGGGTCGCCGAGCACCTCGAACAGCTGGCCGGGTGTGATCGCGAGCTCGACGCTGTTGCGGAACCGATACGGTGCGGTCTCGATGAAGCTCAGGTCGACGCGTTCGCAGGGAAACATGGCCCTAGACACTAGCCGGGTCCGTCGCTGGCCGCGGCCAATAGGGGCACCACGACGTCGCTGACCGGCGTGGGCAGTCCGTGTGCCCGTGCCTTGCGGACGATCACGCCGTTGCGGATGTCCCACTCCAGCTTCCGGCGGGCCTGCCGGTCGGCCAGCATCGAGGTGCCCATGTCGACGGGCGCGCGGCGGAAAAGCTCGAGTATCTCCTCGGCGACATCGTCATCCAGGCGCGCCCCTTCGGCCTGCGCGACGGCCAGGCATTCGGCGAGGTAGCGGCGGGACAGGACGGCGACATCGTCGCGGTGAAACATTCCCGATCGCCGCCCGGCCAGCACCATCAGCCCCGCCAGCGCGTTCACCAGCAGCTTGCGCCAGGCCGCGGTGACGAAGTCGGGGTCGCAGTCCACCGGGCAACCGGCGCCGCGCAGCAGCTCCGCGATCATCTCGGCGGCGGGTCCGGACGGCAGCACCAGCCGGGGTTCGCCGCGTAACCACACCCAGCCGTCCGGCTGGGTTTCGGCGCCGAACCAGACGATGCCGGGCAGCACGGCCGACGACGGGCAGTGCGGCTGCACCTGCTCGACGTGTTCAATGCCGTTTTGCAGCACGGCGACAACCGTATGTTCGTCGCACAGCCGGGCAAGCCAGGCGCCGGCGTCATCGTTGTGGGTGGCTTTCACGGCGAGTACGACGACGTCGACGCAGCCGGTGATCTCGTCCGGATCGGTGCGCACCGGCCCGGGCACGATGATCGGGTCCGCACCGTCGGGCCGCACTTCGATCCGGTCGCGCGCGGTGCGCCCGCACAGCAACACCGGATGGCCGGCGGCGTGCAAATACGCCGCGACCGTCGCACCGACGGCACCCGGACCGACAACCGCAATCTGTGTGGCGATGCACAAAAGTTAGCAACCGCGCCGGCCATCTACACTGGGCAGTCGTTTCCGAGCATCGCCGAGGGAGTATTTGTGCTGCGCAGTCACGCCGCCGGTGCATTGCGCGCCGCCGACGCCGGGCAGAAGGTGACATTGGCCGGCTGGGTGGCGCGCCGCCGCGACCACGGCGGGGTGATCTTCATCGACCTGCGCGACGCCTCGGGCATCTCGCAGGTGGTGTTCCGCGCCGCCGACGTCCTGGAGCAGGCGCACCGGCTGCGCGCGGAGTTCTGCGTGGCCGTCGAGGGTGTGGTCGAAATCCGCCCGCAGGGCAACGAGAACCCCGACTTGGCCACCGGTGAGGTCGAGGTCAACGCGACGTCGCTGACGGTGCTGGGCGAGTGCGCGCCGCTACCGTTCCAACTCGACGAGCCCGCCGGTGAGGAGCTGCGGCTCAAATACCGCTACCTCGACCTGCGCCGCGACGGGCCGGGCTCGGCGATTCGGTTGCGCTCCAAGGTAAATGCCGCTGCCCGTGAGGTGCTGGCCCGGCACAACTTCGTCGAGATCGAGACACCGACGCTGACCCGTTCGACTCCGGAGGGCGCCCGCGATTTCCTGGTGCCGGCACGGCTGCAGCCGGGCTCGTTCTACGCGCTGCCGCAAAGCCCGCAGTTGTTCAAGCAGCTGCTGATGGTCGCCGGGATGGAACGCTACTACCAGATCGCCCGCTGTTATCGCGACGAGGATTTCCGCGCCGACCGCCAGCCCGAGTTCACCCAACTCGACATGGAGATGAGCTTCGTCAACGCCGACGACGTGATCGCGGTCGCCGAGGAAATCCTGGCGGCGCTGTGGGCGCTGATCGGCCACCAACTGCCCACCCCTATTCCGCGGATCAGCTACGCAGAAGCCATGCGCCGCTTCGGCACCGACAAGCCTGATATGCGGTTCGGGCTGGAGCTGGTGGAGTGCACAGAGTTCTTCGCCGACACGCCTTTTCGGGTGTTTCAGGCGCCGTATGTCGGCGCGGTGGTGATGCCGGGCGGGGCCTCGCAACCCCGCCGCACGCTCGACGGGTGGCAGGACTGGGCCAAACAGCGCGGCCACAGGGGACTGGCCTACGTGCTGGTGGGAGACGACGGCACACTGAGCGGCCCGGTGGCCAAGAACCTCTCGGACGCCGAGCGCGCCGGGCTGGCCGCCCACGTCGGGGCGAAACCCGGGGACTGCGTGTTCTTTTCGGCAGGCCCGGCGAAGTCGTCTCGGGCATTGCTCGGCGCTGCCCGCGTCGAAATCGCCAAGCGGCTGGGCCTGATCGACCCGGCCGCGTGGGCGTTCGTCTGGGTGGTCGACCCGCCGCTGTTCGAACCGGCCGACGAGGCCACCGCCGCCGGCGAGGTGACTGTGGGCACCGGTGCATGGACGGCGGTGCATCATGCATTCACGGCGCCCAAACCCGAATGGGAGGACCGCATCGAATCCGACCCCGGGGCGGTGCTGGCCGACGCATACGACATCGTCTGCAACGGACATGAAATCGGTGGAGGCTCGATCCGTATCCACCGCCGCGACATTCAAGAGCGGGTTTTCGCGGTGATGGGCCTCGACAAGGCGCAGGCAGAAGAGAAGTTCGGATTCTTGCTGGAGGCGTTCATGTTCGGCGCGCCGCCGCACGGCGGCATCGCGTTCGGGTGGGACCGGATCACCGCGCTGCTGGCCGGGATGGATTCGATCCGCGAGGTCATCGCGTTCCCCAAGACCGGCGGCGGGGTCGACCCGCTCACCGAGGCGCCCGCGCCGATCACCGCGCGGCAACGCAAGGAATCCGGCATCGACGTCGTCGGTGAACATCGAGATCGACGGTAGGCGGAGCGGGTTGCACCAGCCCGGAATAGAACCCGGGCCGAGCGGGTTGTCCGGGCATGACCCGACCAATGCCCGATGCCGAAACGATCAAAGCGTTCAACAAGTCCATCATCGAGGAGTTCCGCCACAACAACGGCAGGGTAGGCGGCCAGTTCGCCGGCGCCGACCTGCTGTTGCTCACCACAACCGGCGCCAAGTCCGGCCAGCCGCGTTTGACGCCGCTGGCCTATCTGCGCATCGACGGCAAGCTGATCATCGTCGGCTCGTTCGCCGGGGCGGACGTGCATCCCGCCTGGGTGCACAACCTGCGGGCCGATCCGCAGGCGCATGTCGAAATCGGCTCGGAATCGTTCGCTGTGATCGCCCGCGAACTTCCGCGAGTTGAACGGGATGCGATTTTCCCCAAAGTTGCCGCTGCCGCACCGGGTTTCGCCGACTATCAGGCCAAAACCAGCCGGGTGATCCCGCTTTTCGAATTGCAGCCGGTGAATTAGCCGCTGCCGATCACGGGCCGATCACATCGGCCATGCGCGGTCACCCTTGTGCGGTCGAGTAATCTAATGCGGAATCGCTTTGGACCACAGCTTTTTCAAGGTGGTCTGTACCGGATGGCCGGATCGCAGGATGTTGACCACCTCCGCTGGGAAAAGGGCTTGGCTTGAGCCGCATTTGGGCCACGCCTCGGGTCCTTGTGTGGCCAGGACCCGTTCGGCCACCGCGATCTGCTGCTCCCGGGTGGCATCGGCCGGTGAGCCGACGCCGCCATTGGCGTCCCACGTCGACTGCTTGAATTGCAGGCCACCGTATCGCCCGTTGCCGGTGTCGGCGTGCCAGTCACTGCCTGACTCGCACTCGGCGACGGCGTCCCAGTTGACGCTGTCGGCGTAGGCCACGCCCGTGGCGGGATCGGTGAACACCGCGATCACGACGACGATGAACGCGGCCTTGGTGAAGGCCCTGAGCGGGCTTTCCGCTTCGGGTGCCGCGCTGAGATTCGCCATTAAACACGTGTAGCAAAGTGCCGTGAAAATTGTCAATAACTGTGTCGTGATTTGTTTAGCGGTAGCTTTGATTTCCTGGTGTTTTGAGTAAATGAAAGTCAGATATGTGTTTGCTGAGATAGAAGCTACTAGATTGGTAATTGATAACTAAAGAGATAATAGTTACTGGTGGTGTATTTGTTGCTGGTGTTGTCGAGGTGTGACGTCGTCCCGATCGGGCCCCGCACTGTGCTGGGCACACCGCCGCGGCACCCGTCGGGCGGATCGCAGCGAATTCTCAGCTACATCGCCGATAGTGAACCCGTGGCTCAGTCCGAGCGGTGGATCAGCACGGCGCGCATGCTGCGGCGGGCCGGATTCGGCGTGAGCGGGCCTGAAGTCGACGTCGTGGCCGCACGGGACTGGTCGGCCTATGTGGATGAGGCGCTGGGCGCAGACCCCAACGCCGACCCCGGTGCGGTCGCGACCCCGATACCGACGTTGCCTGCTCCCGTCCGACCGGGGAAGGCGGCGGCGCCAGGCGAACGAAAGCAGTACAACCGCCGACTGTCCGAGCAGATGTCGCAGTTGTCGGGTTGGTGGCTGCGCCGCATGGCGGCCGTCCGGCAGCCGGTCCACGAAAAACTGACCCTGTTGTGGCACAACCACTTTGCCACGTCGGCGCAGAAAGTCCGGGTGGCAGGTTTTATGGCGGCGCAGAACGAGAAGCTGCGCAGCCTGGCGCTCGGTGATTTCCGGACCTTGGCCTACGCGATGCTGACCGACGCGGCGATGCTGCGCTGGCTGGACGGACAGACCAACACCGCCGGGGCCGCCAACGAAAACCTGGCCCGCGAATTCATGGAGTTGTTCGCGCTCGGCCGCGGCAACGGCTACACCGAGGCCGACGTGCGGGCCGGCGCCCGCGCCCTGACCGGCTGGGTGATCGGCAGGAACGGACATACCGCGATGGTTCGTCGCCGCCACGACGGCACCGCCAAGACACTGTTCGGAGTCACCGACGATTTCGACGCCGCGGGGTTCTGCGACGCCGTCCTGGCGCAACCCAAGTCGTCGGCGTACGTCGCCGGACGGCTCTGGCGGCAGTTGGCCTCCGATGATCCCCCGTCGGCGCCGACGCTGGACAGGCTGGTCGGCGCGTACGGCCCCGGCCGTGATCTGCGGGCCCTGACCCGCGCGATCCTCACCGACGACGAATTCGCCGGCAACCGCGGAACCCTCGTCAACACGCCGGTCGAGTGGTTGCTGGGAGTGACCCGCACGCTGCGGGTTGCTCTGGACCAACCGAAACGGCTGGCGGCGCTCGACGCGACGCTGAAAGCGCTGGGGCAGCGGCCTTTTTACCCGCCCGACGTGGGCGGCTGGCCGCGTGGGCGGGTGTGGCTGTCGACGGCCAGCGCCGGGCTGCGGTTGCGCACCGCGACCAACCTGGCGCGTGCGGGCGACCTGTCGACCATCGAAAACTCCTCTGCGAGTGAGCGTGTCGACGCCGTGGGCTATCTCATCGGTGTCGGCGCATGGTCGGACAGGACCGCTGCCGCGCTCAGGCCGCTGGTGCGCAATCCGGTGCAACTGGTCGCCGCCGCGGTCAACACGCCCGAATACCTGACGTCCTAGCGAGATTGCCGATATGTTGAGTCGTCGCAAGTTCTTGATCGCCAGCGCCGGAGTCGGTGCGGCCGGCCTGCTGTCCGGCACCGCCGCGATCACCTGGAACGACTTGCTGCGCGCCGCACAGGACCGGCCGCTGGCCGAGGGCAGCGGGATCCTGGTGATCGTGACGCTCTACGGCGGAAACGACGGCATCAATACCGTCGTCCCTTACGCGGACAGCGCCTATCACGATGCTCGCCCCGAACTCGCCTATGCGCCAAGCGATGTGCTGCACCTGGACGAGCAGCTGGGCCTCAACCCCGCGTTGAAGGGGTTGGCTCAAGCCTGGCGCGACAAGAAGTTGGCCATCGTGCGCGGGGTGAGCTATCCCCGGCCGGACCACAGCCACTTCCGGTCGATGGACATCTGGCAGACCGCTTCGCCCACCGAACCGGTGTCGACCGGGTGGATCGGGCGCTGGCTGGACGTCACCGGCGACGACCCGCTGCGCGCGGTCAACATCGGGCCGGTGTTGCCGCCGCTGGCGGTCGGCGAAAAGTGCACGGCCGCTGCGCTTTCCCCGGCCGCTTCGACGGAATCAGCGATTTGGTTCACGCAGACGATGGATGCGCTAGGCGCCGACGATCCGGACGACACACCCGCGATGTCGGCGGTGTGCGCCGCTTACCGCGCCGCTCGTAGCGCCGATGCGACGTTGGGCAAGATGGCGGCCGCCGGTACGGAAGGGCTGGCCGGCCAGCTCGCGATGGTGGCGGCCGCGGTGCGGGCCGGGGTGCCGACGCGGGTATACATGGTTGCGCTGGGCGGTTTCGACACCCACGCCGGGGAACGCGAAACCCATCAGCGCCTGCTGCAGACCTTCGACGAAGCGCTGACCCCCTTCCTTGCCGACATGGCCGCTGACCGGTACGGCAAGAACGTCGTGGTGGTCGCGTACTCGGAATTCGGCCGCCGCGTGGCCGCCAACGCGTCGCAGGGGACCGATCACGGCACCGCGGGGCCGGTGTTCGTGGCCGGAGCCCCGGTCACGGGCGGTTTCTACGGCGAGGAGCCGAGCCTGACCGACCTCGATAACGGTGACCTGAAAGCCACCACCGATTTTCGCGACGTCTACTACGAGTTGTTGTCCACGACGCTGCGCAGCGATCCCACACCGTCGGTAGGGTCCGGCCGCAGGCCGCTGGGTTTTCTGCGATGATCGCATCGCTTTCTCGACCGTGCGGTTGGTCATTGCGGCGATGGGTTGCCGCCGAAGTGCTGTCGCGCCGAGCACGCGACGGTGGGTTCGTGCATGCCGCGCACCACCGTGGTGCCGATTCGGGCGCTTCGCCGGCGGGGCCGGCCATGCCGCTGCCTGATCGGCGGGGTCAACGTCGGTGAATACCCATAATGGCTGTGGGTGCGCCGGACAGCAGCGCGGGCCGAGAGGGCAGGAGGTGCGGCGGTGTCGTTGCCGCGAGAAGCGTCGCCCGATGCCAGGCCGACGTCACCCGACCGTGACCGGTTGGTGGCCGGCTACCGCGCGGCGCGCACCCAGGACGCCCTGTTCGACCTGCGCGCAGACCGGTCGGCGTTCGGGGCGACCGGGTACGACGAGTTCGTCGACCCCACCGGCGACATCCGCGCCGGCTGGTCGGAGCTCGCCGAGGTCGTTCGGATGCGGGGACGCGCCGGTTTGCAGCGGCTGCGTGCGGCGGTCAGCGCCCTGGTCGACCACGACGGCATCACCTACATCGCGATCGACCACCACGACACCGCCGGGTCTGGCTCCGCCGCGCCCCAGCCCTGGCGCCTGGATGGCCTGCCGCTGCTGATCTCGCCCGACGACTGGGCCACGCTGGAAGCCGGTGTGGTCCAACGCAGTCGGCTGCTCGACGCGATCCTGGTCGACCTGTACGGGCCGCAGCGGGCCATCACCAGCGGGGTACTGCCGCCGCAGCTGCTGTTCGCGCATCCCGGTTACGTGCGGGCCGCGCGGGGAATCGAAATACCCGGCCGCCACCAGCTGTTCCTGCACGGCTGCGACGTCAGCCGGGACCGATCCGGGGATTTTCTCGTCAACGCCGACTGGACGCAGGCACCGTCGGGCGCCGGCTACGCGCTGGCCGACCGTCGAGTCATCGCGCACGCCGCACCCGACCTCTACGAGCGGTTCGGCCCGCGTCCGACCGCACCGTTCGCCCAGGCACTGCGGCTGGCGCTGATCGAGGCCGCGCCCGAGACCGCCGAGGACCCGGTCGTGGTCGTGCTCAGCCCGGGCATCCACTCCGAGACCGCATTCGACCAGGCCTACCTGGCCTCGGTGCTGGGCTTTCCGCTGGTGGAAAGCGCCGACCTGGTGGTCCGGGACGGCACGCTGTGGATGCGGTCGCTGGGCACGCTCAAACGCGTCGACGTGGTGTTGCGCCGGGTCGACGCCGACTACGCCGATCCGCTGGATCTGCGTTCGGACTCTCGGCTGGGGGTGGTCGGCCTGGTCGAGGTGCAGCGGCGCGGCGCGGTGACGGTGGTCAACACGCTGGGCAGCGGCGTCCTGGAAAGTCCCGGGCTGCTGCGGTTTGTGCCCGAGCTGGCCGAGCAGCTGCTCGGCGAAACCCCGCAGCTGCAGACCGCGCCGCTGTATTGGGGTGGTATCGACGCCGAGCGCTCGCACCTGCTGGCCAACCTGTCGTCGCTGCTGATCAAGCCGGCTACCGGCGGGCGGCCTATCGTCGGGCCCGCGCTGTCGTCGCAGCAGCGCGACACGCTGGCCGCGCGCATCGAAGCGACACCGTGGCAGTGGGTCGGGCAGGAGCTGCCGCAGTTCTCTTCGGCGCCCACCGATCAGATGGCGGCAGCCAGCGTCGGGCTGCGGCTTTTCACCGTGTCCCAGCGTGGCGGCTACGCGCCGATGGTGGGCGGTCTGGGCTACGTGCTGGCCCCCGGCAACGACGCATATCTATTGAAAACTGTTGCTGCCAAAGATGTCTGGGTGCGGCCGCCGGTGCGGGCGCAGGCGGAGCTGACGGTGACCGCGCCGCCGCCTGAGCGGCCCACGCCGACGCCGGCCGGCACCCGCGGCATCAGCTCACCGCGGGTGCTGTCCGACCTGTTCTGGCTGGGCCGCTACGGCGAACGCGCCGAAAGCATGGCCCGGCTGCTGAGCATCACCCGCGACCGCTACCACGACTACCGCTCCCAGCCCGACGCCGAAGGGCGCGAATGCGTGTCGGTGCTGCTGGCCGCGCTGCAGCAGATCACCGGGGCCGCCGGTGCCGACGTCGCGGGCGTGGACACCACACCGCGCACACTGTGGTCGCTGACCGTCGACCGGCAACGCTCCGGATCGCTGGCCCAGTCGGTCGAACGGCTCGGGCTGTCCGCGCGGGCGGTGCGCGACCAGATGTCCAACGACACGTGGATGGTGCTCGGCGGGGTGGAACGCGCACTGGCCCAGCTGGCCGCCCAGCGCCCCAACGGCGAACCCGAAGACGACACCGCGCTGGCCTCCACGCACGCCCTGACCCTGGCGGGGATGCTGGCTCTGTCGGGGGTGGCCGCCGAGTCGATGGTGCGCGACGTCGACTGGACCATGACCGACATCGGCAAACGGATCGAGCGCGGCCTGTTTCTCACCGCGCTGCTGCGCGCCACGCTGGGCAGTGCGCGCAGCGGCGCCGCCGAACAGCTGATCGTCGAGTCGGTGTTGGTGGCCTGCGAGTCGTCGGTGATCTATCTTCGGCGCAACCTGGGCGCCGTTAGTGTGGCCGCTGTGGCCGATCTGGTGCTGGTCGAGGCGGAAAACCCGCGGTCGCTGGTGTACCAGCTGGAGCGGCTGCGGGCGAACCTGAAAGCATTGCCCGGGGCGTCGGGCTCGTCGCGGGCTGAGCGGCTGGTCGAAGAGCTCGGCACCCGGCTGCGCCGCCTGGACCCGGCCGACCTGGAGGACGTCAACGCCGCGGGAGAGCGCATCCAGCTGACCGACTTGCTCGACGCTGTGCACAGCGGGCTGCGCGACCTGTCCGGCATCATCACCGCCACCCAGCTCTCGCTGCCCGGGGCGATGCACCCGTTGTCTTGGCCTGTCCGCCGGATGGTGCCGTGACGTCTCCTCAGGGCCCACGCCGCTACCGCGTCACTCACCGCACCGAATACCGCTACTCCGACGTGGTCACCAGCTCCTATGGGCGCGGTTTTCTCACCCCCCGCGATCTGCCCGGGCAGCGTTGCCTGTCCCACGGATTGCGGATCGAGCCGCCACCGGCCGACAGTTCCCTCAGCCCTGACGTCTACGGCAACATCAGCTCCTATTTCCACGTCACCGAGGCGCACCGGATCCTGACCGTCACCAGCGACTCGGTCGTCGAAGTCGATCCGCCGCCTGCCGAGCTGTACCGCAGCGGACCGGCGCGGGCCCCGTGGGAGGACGCCCGCCCCGCGGGGCCCGGCGGCGCACTGGCCATCGAGTTCACCCTCGACCTGGATCCGCCGGAGATCACCGACGAGGTACGCGACTATGCCGCCTCGAGCTTCGCTCCGCGGCGCCCGCTGATCGACGTGCTGGGCGACCTGGCGTCGCGCATCCAGGCCGACTTCACCTACCGCTCCGGCTCGACGACGGTGTCCACCGGGGTCCACGAGATGCTGGTGGCGCGCGAGGGGGTCTGCCAGGACTTCACCCGGCTGGCGATCGCTTGTCTGCGGGCCAACGGGCTGGCCGCGCGCTATGTGTCGGGTTATCTGGCCACCGACCCGCCGCCGGGCAAGGAGCGAATGGTCGGTATCGACGCCACCCACGCCTGGGTGGAAGTGTGGACACCGGAAAACCGTTGGCTGGGAATGGATCCCACCAACAACCAGCTGGTCGACGAACGTTACATCGTGGTCGGCCAGGGTCGCGACTATGCCGATGTGCCGCCGCTCCGCGGCATCATTTACACCAACTCCGAAAACAGCGAGATCGACGTCGCCGTCGACGTGGTGCCCTGCGCCGGGGGGCTGTTGCATGCGTGACTTCGTGTGCCCCATCTGTGGTCAGCGCTTGACGTTCGAGAACTCGGTGTGTTTGTCGTGCGGTTCCGCGCTGGGTTTTTCGCTCACCGACATGGCGTTGCTGGTGATCACCGACGGCTCCCAGCGCGGTCACGCTGGCACCGTGAGCGCAACCGAATACCAGCTGTGCGCCAATATGCATCTGGCGGAATGCAATTGGTTGGTGCCCATCAAGGCGGGTGGGCTTTGTGCGTCCTGCGAGCTGACCCGTTGTCGGCCCAACGACTCCGACACCAAGGCGCTGGCCGCCTTTGCGCGCGCCGAGCGGGCCAAACGACGGCTGATTGCCGAGCTCTACGAGCTGAAGCTGCCGATCATCGGACGCGACCGCGACCCCGACCACGGGCTGGCGTTCGACCTGCTCTCCAGCGAACACCAGCAGGTGCTGACCGGACACCACAACGGCGTCATCACCCTGGATTTGGCCGAGGGTGACGACGTGCACCGCGAGCAGCTGCGCGTCGAGATGGGCGAGCCTTACCGCACCCTGCTCGGGCACTTCCGCCACGAGATCGGCCACTACTACTTCTACCGGCTGATCGACCCGTCACCGGATTACCTGGCCCGGTTTCGCGAGCTGTTCGGCGACCCCGACACCGACTACCAGGCCGCGCTGGAGCGGCATTACCGCGAGGGCGCGCCCGGCGGCTGGGAGGAGCGGTTCGTGTCGTCGTATGCCACCATGCACCCCAGCGAGGATTGGGCCGAAACCTTCGCCCACTATTTGCACATTCGCGACGCCCTCGACACCTCGGCGTCCTGCGGGCTTGCCCCGGCGGCAGCCACGTTCGAGCGTCCGCCCTTGGGGCCCAGCGCTTTCCGGAAAATCATCGAAATGTGGCTGCCGCTGTCGTGGTCGCTGAACATGGTCAACCGCTCGATGGGACGCGACGACCTCTACCCGTTCGTGCTGCCGGCCGCGGTGCTGGACAAGATGGGTTTCATCCACACCGTCATCGACGAGGTGACCCGCGCCGGGTGACCGACCGGCGTTAGTCCGCGTCGAGGTCGGGCGCCCACGCGACGCCGTTGATGTGGCTGCCGCCGTCGACGAACAAAGTGTTTCCGGTCAGGTATCGGCAGCCTTCGCTGGCCAGAAACACCGCGACCGGCGCGATGTCGTCGTACGGGTCGCCGAGCCGGCCCATCGGGTTGGCCGCATCGGCCATCGCCTCCAGCTGCGGGTATTGCCCGATGGCCTGAAAGAACGCTTGGCTCTTCGCCGCCGGGCAGATCGCGTTGACGGTGACGCCGGTGGGTGCCCATTCGCGTGCGGCGGTGCGGGTCAGCGCGCGAAGCGCTTCCTTGGCGGCGTTGTATTCCAGTGTTCCCATGTGGGCGTTGACGCCGTTGAGGCTGCACATGTTGATCACGCGGCCCCAGCCCCGCGCCTTCATGTGGGGAAACGCGGCTCGCATCGCCCAGTATGGGCCGTAGTAGCCCACCGCGATGCCGTGCGCCAGTTGCTCGTCGGTCTTGTTCTCGACTCGGCCGATCTTGCCGCCACCCCAGGCGTTGTTGACGACAATGTCGATCGACCCGTATTCAAAAAGCGCTGTCTGCACGGCGTTTTCGACGTCGGAGCGGTTGGCGACATCGGTACCGACGAACACCCCGCCGATGTCGCGTGCGACGGCTTGGCCTGCGGCCGCGTCGATTTCGGCTACCACGACGCGGGCGCCTTCTGCGGCGAAGCGGCGGGCGATGCCTTCCCCGATGCCGGCCCCCGCTCCGGTTACCACGGCGGCCTTGCCTGCCAGCGTCCCGCTCACCGCGGACTCCCGGCCACGCCGGCGGCGAGCAGCTCCCGCGCCTGCGCGCGCCCGTCCAACGGCCGGGTCACGCGGGCGGTGATCTGCCAGCGGTGATCGATGCGTCGCAACTCAAAGTGGTTGGCACCGGCCCGCCACACCGTGTATCCGTCGTCGCGGTGCACCACCAGCAGCGATTCGCACACCGCGACGGCCTTGTCGCCGGCAACGCTGACCACGGCCGGGCCCAGAAAGTGCGCGGCGCCCCGGCCGATCAAACCCTGATGCGCATCGGAGGCAACCATCGCCGCAACGTCGTCGCGGTTGTTCATCACCCAGCCTTCGACATCGTAAACGCCGTCGGCAGCCCACAATCGGGCCGCCGCCGCGGATTGACCCGCGTCGACCAACGGACCGTAGGACGCGATCATTCGCTCGATCGCGCGTTCGTCTTCGATTGTCTGCAAGCGTCGCTCGAGTTCGGTAAGGCGATCGTCGGTCATCGTGACTCCTACTCGGTCAGCGTCTTAATCGGCTCCCAGCAGCTGCTGCATCACCCGGTGGGTGCTAAGCACGACGTTCGCCCGGTCCGGGTGGTTGCGGCGCGCCGCGTCCTCGGCGTTACCGCCGGCGACATACACCGGGCCGTGTGGCAACTGCTCGAGGCCTTCACGGGCGACGTCGCCGGGGTCGGCGACCCGCAGTCCGGGCACGTCGAAGTTCAGCCCGGCCCGCTGCATCGCCGGTGTGCGGGTGACGCCTAGTACCAGTTCGAGCACGTGCACGTTGTGGTCGCGCAGTTCGAGCCACAGGCTTTCGGCGAAGATGCGACCGAACGCCTTCACCCCGCCGTACACGCTGTGCCGCATCGACCCGAGGTATCCGGCCATCGAGCCGACGAGCAGAATGCCGCCGCGCCGCCGCGTTCGCATCGGGCGGCCGTAATGCGCGACCAGCGCCAGCATCGCGGTGATGTTGAGGTCGATGACCCGCTGGAAATCGGCCAGGTCGCCGTCGAGGAACTGCTCACTGCAGGTGTTGGCCCCGGCGTTGTAAATCAGCAATCCGACTTCGAGATCGCCTGTCGCCGTGATGATTTCGCTGACCGCACCGGGCTGCACCAGATCCAGTGCGAGCGTGCGCACCCGCACGCCGCGCCCGCGGCAGTCGTTCGCGGTGGTCTCCAGCGGGCCCGGTTTGCGCGCCACCAGCACCAGGTTCAGCCCAGCGGCGGCGAGCTGCCGAGCGAATTCGGCGCCGACGCCTTCTGATCCGCCGGCGATCACCGCCCACGGACCGTACCCGGCAAGGTTGGTCACCCGTTGATCATCACCCGCCGCCGCGGACCGCTGATGCCCGGTTCCGTTCATCGGGAGCCGGCGCGCAAAAGCCCAGCCCCGGCGACGCCGCCGGTGGTTAACCTGAGACGGTGTCCGACGGTCTCTTCGACCTGCCCGGTACGCCCAGCCTGAGCGACCGCGACCCCGCGGTTTGGGCCGCGGCTCCGCTGGCGGTACGGATGCGCCCGGCCACCATCGACGAGCTGGTCGGGCAGGACCATCTGCTGCAACCCGGGTCGCCGCTGCGCCGCCTGATCGAGGGCTCCGGGGTCGCGTCGGTCATCCTCTACGGGCCACCGGGCAGCGGCAAAACGACGCTGGCCGCGCTGATCTCCCAGGCGACCGGGCGCCGCTTCGAGGCGCTGTCGGCGCTGTCGGCCGGCGTCAAGGAGGTCCGTGCGGTCATCGACATCGCTCGGAAAGCCGCCGCCCACGGCGAACAGACCGTGCTGTTCATCGACGAGGTGCACCGGTTCTCCAAAACCCAGCAGGACGCGCTGCTGTCGGCGGTGGAGAACCGGGTCGTGCTGCTGGTGGCCGCGACCACGGAGAACCCGTCGTTTTCGGTCGTCGCGCCGCTGCTGTCGCGGTCGCTGATCCTGCAGCTGCGCCCGCTGGCCGCCGACGACGTGCGCGCGGTGGTGCGGCGCGCGATCGACGATCCGCGCGGACTGGCCGGGCGGGTGCCCGTCGACCCCGACGCCGTCGAGTTATTGGTGCGGCTGGCGGCCGGCGACGCGCGCCGCGCGCTGACCGCACTGGAGGTGGCCGCGGAGGCCGCCAACCCGGTCACCGTCGAGGCCGTCGAGAAATCCCTGGACAAAGCCGCAGTCCGCTACGACCGCGACGGCGACCAGCACTACGACGTGATCAGCGCGTTCATCAAGTCGGTGCGCGGCTCCGACGTCGACGCCGCGCTGCACTACTTGGCGCGGATGCTGATCGCCGGCGAAGATCCGCGGTTCATCGCCCGCCGGCTGATGATCCTGGCCAGCGAGGACATCGGGATGGCCGATCCCACCGCCCTGCAGACCGCGGTGGCCGCCGCGCACACCGTGCAGCTGATCGGCATGCCAGAGGCCCAGCTGACGCTGGCGCACGCCACCGTGCACCTAGCCACCGCGCCCAAGTCCAACGCGGTGACCACCGCGCTGGGCGCCGCGCTGGCCGATGTTCACGCCGGCAAGGCCGGGCTGGTGCCGGCCCACCTGCGCGACGGCCACTATTCGGGCGCGGCGGCGCTGGGCAACGCGGTCGGGTATCGCTACTCCCACGACGACCCCGGTGGTGTTGTCGCGCAACAGTATCCGCCCGACGAACTGGTCGGCGTGGACTATTACCACCCCACCGGGCACGGTAAGGAACGCGAAATCGGCGGCCGGCTGCAGCGGCTGCGGGCAATCATCCGCGGGCAAGGGGAAGGGCGGTCATGAAGACGTTCACCGACGACGAGATGAACGAACTGCTGCCGACCGCCAAGCCGTACAGCGTCGTCATCCTTAAGCGGGGCCCAAACTTTGGCGGTGACGACACTCCGGCGATCATCTGGGAGCATGGCCGGCGCAACTTCGGGCTGCGCCACGAGGGCATCATGCCGGTGGTGCTGCCCGTGACCGACGGCTCCGAGCTGTGCGGTGTCGGGGTGTTCGCCGGCACCGTCGAGCAGACCACCGCGGCGATGACCGAAGATCCCGGCGTGCAAGCCGGGGTCTTCACGTTCGAAGTACACCCCTGCCGCGGATTTCCCGGCGACTCTTTGCCTTAGACCAACTCGGGCACCCGCAGGTGGGCGATCGCGAGTTCGAACTCGCCGACGTCGAGCTGGTCGGCGCCCAGGTCACGAAGCCCGTTGGTGCGGATCGAGCGGGCCCGGTCCCGGTTGCGCTGCATGGTGTCCAGGCTGTCAAAGGTCGACGACACCACGGCGCGCCAGGAGGTGCGGTCGAGCATCAGGCTGGCGCTGCAGAACCCCTCGAGCCTTTCGACGTCGGGTAACACCGACTGCCGGTAGAACTCGATGGCGCGATCGAACTGGTCGGGCCGCACCGTGAGCCAGGTCGCTCGCACGCAGGCGCCCGGACCCGAGCGGTGGTCGCGGTGCAATACCGCGATCTCCCATTCATCAACGGTCGGTTTGCCCCCGAAGGCCTGAGCGGCCCGGTCGCGCACCGGCCGCACCCGGTCGGCGCTGGCCCGCATCGCCTCCTGGGTCTCCCATGCGCTGGTCGCGATGCAGCGGCCGGACTCCCGATCGACCAGCAGCGACACCCCGACGCACCCGTCGACTTGTTCCAAAGCGGGCATCACTTCGTCGCGGACATGCGCGATCCCCGCGTCGATCAACGATGGTTGGGCCTCAATCGTCGTAGAGCGCGCGTACACCGTCGACCCCCTCACCCGTCAGGGCGGCGCCCCGGCGGCGCCACCGGTCCACTGCCTACTTTTCACCGGCCGGGTAACCCCCGCAATGGGTTTGCCGGGAATTGGCGCACGAAATCCTGGCCGGCCGACATCCGCTGGCGCGGTTCGGTCGCGCTACGCGTTAGCGTCGGTCAGACCAGCTCAGGCACCCGTAGATGGGCGAGCGCCAGCTCGAACTCGCACTCGTCGAGCTCCTCAACGCCCGCTTCTTTGATCTTGGCCCGCTTCAGCGACATCGACTGCTCCCTGTTGCGCTCCATCGCGTCGCGGCTGTCGAAGGTCGCGCACGATACCGCTCGCCCCGATGCGCGGTTGATCAAAAGGCTGGCGCTGCAGAAACCCTCGAGGTTCTCCAGATCGGGCAGCACGGCCGACTTGTAGTATTCGACGTTTTGATCCATCCGGGCCGGATCGCCCTTTACCCAGGTCACCCGCGCGCATGCACCCTCACGCGAGCGATGGTCGCGGTGCAGGGTCGCGATCTCCCACTCCTCGACCGTGGCGGGGCCTCCGAAGATCTGCGCCGCCCGGTCGCGGATCGGCTGGATCCGCTCGGCGCTCGCGTGCATCGCCTCGTCGCTTTCCCACGCGCTGGTGGCGATACATCTGCCGGACTGCCGGTCGACCAACAGTGACACCCCGACGCATCCGTCGATGGCCTGCAGGGCGGGCATCACCTCGTCGCGAATATGCGCAATCCCGGCGTCGACTGACGAGGGTTGCGCCTGGATAGTGGTAGAGCGTGCGTACACGATCCACCCCCTCACCCATCCGGTGGTGGCGCCCCGGTGGCGCCACCGGTGCCCGTCTTACTCTCCTCCCATCGACGAAGCGTGGCAATGGGTTTGCCGGGGATTGGCAGCTGGGTCCGCCCGGCTCGTAGGCTGGGACTCGTGGATACCAGTGTGCTGGAAGTGGACACCGCGCGTCGCCGGATCGTCGATCTCACCGGCGCGGTGCGCTCGTTTTGCGGTGGCCACCGGGATGGCCTATGCAACGTGTTCGTCCCGCACGCGACGGCGGGTGTGGCGATCATCGAAACCGGCTCGGGGTCCGACGACGACCTCGTCGACACCCTGGAGCGGTTGCTGCCCCGGGACGACCGCTACCGGCACGCACACGGATCCCGAGGCCACGGCGCCGACCACGTGCTGCCCGCGATCGTCGCCCCCTCGGTGACGGTGCCGGTGCAGGGCGGCGCGCCGCTGCTGGGCACCTGGCAAAGCGTGGTCCTGGTCGACCTCAACCGGGACAACCCGCGGCGGAAGGTACGGCTGAGCTTTGTCGACGGTTGACGGTTTGCGGCACCGCGGGGCGCCACGGTTCGTTGGCCGTTCAGCACGGGTAACCGGCCCGGTAGGGTAATGCGGTCGAAAATGAGGCCGCGCAGTGGTGGCAAAAGGAAGCGGAACAGTGCGGACACACGAGATCAGGAAGCGGTTTCTTGATCACTTCGTGAAGGCGGGCCATACCGAGGTGCCGAGCGCCTCGGTGATCCTCGACGACCCCAACTTGCTGTTCGTCAACGCGGGCATGGTCCAGTTCGTGCCGTACTTCCTGGGTCAGCGCACACCGCCATATCCGACCGCCACCAGCATCCAAAAATGCATCCGCACACCCGATATCGACGAGGTCGGTGTCACCACCCGGCACAACACGTTTTTCCAGATGGCCGGCAATTTCTCGTTCGGCGACTACTTCAAGCGCGGCGCGATCGAGCTGGCCTGGAAGCTGCTGACCAATCCCGTCGAAGACGGGGGATACGGGTTAGAGCCTGAAAAGATTTGGGCCACGGTCTATCTCGAGGACGACGAGGCTGCTCAGCTGTGGCAGGAGGTGGCGGGGCTGCCGCCGGAGCGCATCCAGCGCCGGGGCATGGGCGACAACTTCTGGTCGATGGGCATCCCCGGCCCGTGCGGGCCGTCGTCGGAGATCTACTACGACCGCGGGCCGGAATTCGGCCCGGAAGGCGGTCCGGTGGTCAGCGAGGACCGCTACATCGAGCTGTGGAACCTGGTGTTCATGGAAAGCGAGCGCGGCGAGGGCACCAAGGACGAGTTCGAGATCATCGGCTCGTTGCCGCGCAAGAACATCGACACCGGCATGGGTGTGGAGCGGGTCGCGTGCGTGCTGCAGGGCGTGCCCAACGTCTATGAGACCGACCTGCTGCGGCCCGTCATAGAAAAAGTGGCCACCCTGGCCGCGCGTCCTTATCACGTCGGCAACCACGACGACGACGTGCGCTACCGCGTCATCGCCGACCACAGCCGCACCGCGGCGATCCTGATCGGCGACGGGGTCAGCCCCGGCAATGACGGGCGCGGCTACGTGTTGCGGCGGCTGCTGCGCCGGGTGATCCGCTCGGCCAAACTGCTGGGCATCGAGGGCCCGATCGTCGGCGAGCTGATGGCATGCGTGCGCGACGCGATGGGCCCGTCGTATCCCGAGCTGGTCAGCGACTTCGAGCGCATCCACCGCATCGCGGTCGCCGAGGAGACCGCGTTCAACCGCACGCTGACGTCCGGGTCGCGGCTGTTCGAGGAGGTGGCCGGCGCCACCAAGGCCTCCGGCTCGACCGTGCTGTCCGGTGCGGATGCTTTCACCCTGCACGACACCTACGGGTTCCCGATCGACCTCACGCTGGAGATGGCCGCCGAAGCCGGCCTGCAAGTCGACGAGGCCGGCTTCCGCGAGCTGATGGCCGAGCAGCGCCGCCGCGCCCAGGCCGACGCCGCGGCGCGCAAACACGCGCACGCCGACCTCTCCGCCTACCGCGAACTGGTCGACGCCGGGCCCACCGAGTTCACCGGCTTTGACGAATTAACCTCTGAGGCAACGATTTTAGGAATCTTCGTCGACGGCAGAAGGGTTCCGGTGGTGTCGCACGGCACCGATGGCGCGCACCGCGTCGAACTCGTGCTGGACCGCACCCCGCTCTACGCCGAGTCCGGGGGGCAGCTCGCCGACGCTGGCAGCATCACCGGAACCGGCGCCAGCGAAAGCGCCAGGGCGGCCGTCACCGATGTGCAGAAGATCGCACACACCCTGTGGGTGCACCGCGTCAACGTGGAGTCCGGTGAATTCGTGGAAGGCGACACCGTCGTCGCCGCGGTCGACCCCGACTGGCGCAAAGGCGCCACCCAGGGCCACTCGGGCACCCACATGGTGCATGCTGCGCTGCGACAAGTCTTGGGGCCCAACGCCGTTCAGGCCGGATCGCTGAACCGGCCGGGGTATCTGCGCTTCGACTTCAACTGGCAGGGCCCGCTCACCCAGCAGCAGCTTGGCCAAGTCGAAGAAGTCACCAACCAGGCGGTGCAGGCCGACTACGAGGTGCACACGTTTACCGAACAGCTCGACAAGGCCAAGGCAATGGGCGCGCTGGCGCTGTTCGGCGAGCGCTACCCGGAGATCGTGCGGGTCGTCGAGATCGGCGGGCCATTCTCGCTGGAGCTCTGCGGCGGCACGCATGTGCACAACTCGGCGCAGATCGGCCCCGTGACGATTCTCGGCGAGTCATCGGTCGGCTCCGGGGTGCGCCGGGTGGAGGCCTACGTCGGGCTGGAATCCTTCCGGCACCTCGCCAAGGAGCGTGCGCTGATGGCCGGGCTGGCCGCGACGCTGAAGGTGCCGTCGGAGGAGGTGCCGGCCCGGGTGGCCAACCTCGTGGAGCGGCTCAAGGCCGCCGAAAAGGAGCTCGAACGCATGCGGCTGGCCACGGCACGGGCGGCGGCGGCCAACGCTGCGGCCGGGGCGGAGCGCATCGGTAACGTGCGTGTGGTGGCGCAGCGGATGTCCGGCGAGATGACGGCCGCCGACCTGCGTGCGCTGGCCGGCGACATCCGCGGCAAGCTCGGCACTGAGGCCGCGGTGGTCGCGCTGATCGCCGCCGGCGACGGCAACACCGTCCCGTATGTCGTGGCGACGAACTCCGCGGCCCAGGATCTCGGCATCCGCGCCGACGACCTGGTCAGGTCGCTGTCGGCGGTCGTCGACGGCCGCGGCGGGGGCAAACCCGACCTCGCCCAGGGGTCGGGCAAAAACCCGTCCGGCATCGACGCTGCACTCGACGCGGTGCGTGCAGAGATAGCGCGGGTCGGCTAAGTGGCGTCGACAGAGCACCGGCTGCCCGATCGGCCCGGCAGGGACGACCCCGGCCCGGGCCGGCGGCTGGGCATCGACGTCGGCAGCGTGCGTATCGGGGTGTCCGGCAGCGACCCTGATGGGATCCTGGCCACGCCGGTGGAGACCATCCGGCGCGACCGCTCCGGCGCGCATCTGCGCCGGCTGGCCCGACTCGCTGCCGAGCTGGGCGCCGTGGAGGTGATCGTGGGGCTTCCGCGAACCCTGGCCGACCGCACCGGTGCGGCGGCCCGCGACGCGATCGGGCTGGCCGACGCGCTGGCCCGCCGGATCGCGCCCGTCCCGGTGCGACTGGCCGACGAGCGACTGACCACGGTGAGCGCGCAGCGTTCGCTGCGCGCCGCCGGGGTCCGTGCCAAAAACCAGCGCGCGGTCATCGACCAGGCTGCGGCGGTGGCGATCCTGCAAGACTGGCTCGACCAGCGCCGTGCCACGCTGGACCGGGAGGGTGGCGGTGGCTGAGGGCACCCAGCGCGGCGAAGCCGGGCGCCGCGGGTCGCCACCAACTGCCGGCGCGGTCGGGCCGCACCGGCGTCATCGGACCCGCGCCGAGCGCATCCGCGCCCGGCGCAATCGTCGCCGCAGGCGCCTCTTCGGCGGGCTGGCGGTCAGCCTGCTCGTCGTGGTCGTCGTGGCCGCCGTCTTCGTGGGTTCCCGGTTGTGGCACACCGTGTTCGGCTCCGACAACGACTACACCGGCAGCGGCAAGCGCGACATCGTCATCCAGGTCCACGACGGAGATTCGACGACCGCGGTCGGTGAGACGCTGTTCAACCACGGCGTGGTTCGCACCGTGCGGGCCTTCGTCGACGCCGCGCACGGCAACAGCGCGATCTCGGCGATCCAGCCGGGCTATTACCGGATGCGCACCGAGATCCCGGCCAAGTCCGCGGTGCAGCGCCTCGCCGACCCGCACAACCGGGTGGGCAAGCTGGTCATCCCCGAGGGACGTCAGCTCGACGACACCACCGACATGAAAACCAACGCGGTGACGCCGGGGATTCTCACGCTGATCTCGCGCGCCACCTGCGTGGACCTCGACGGCACCGTGCACTGCGTGTCGGTGTCCGACCTGCGCAACGCGGCCGCCCAGGCTCATCCGCCCACGGCGCTTTCGGTGCCGCAATGGGCGACCGAGCCCGTCACCGCGATGGGCAACGACCACCGGCGCATCGAGGGCCTGATCGCGCCGGGCACCTTCAACGTCAACCCGTCGGGCTCCGCCGAGTCGATCTTGTCGACGCTGATCAACGCCAGCGCCGAGATGTACGTTCGCTCGGATCTGCTCGACACCGCCACCTCGCTGAGCCTGTCGCCCTACGACGTGCTGGTGGTGGCGTCGCTGGTGCAGCGCGAATCCAAGCCGGAGGATTTCCCGAAGGTCGCCCAGGTCATCTACAACCGCCTGCGTGAGCACCGCACGCTCGAGTTCGATTCGACGGTGAACTATCCGCTGGACCGTCGTGAGGTGGCCACCACCGACGCCGACCGGGCGCAGCCCACCCCGTGGAACACCTATGTGTCGGATGGGGTGCCGGCCACGCCGATCTGTTCGCCCGGCGAGGATGCGCTGCGCGCGGCCGAACATCCCGAACCCGGCGACTGGCTGTACTTCGTCACCATCGACTCGCAGGGCACCACCCTGTTCACCCGCGACTACCAGCAACACCTGGCGAACATCGAGCTGGCCAGGCACAACGGTGTGCTCGACTCCGCGCGGTAGAAAAGCGGCGATCCTCGGCTCGCCGGTCGCGCATTCCCGGTCCCCGCAGCTGCACCTGGCCGCATACCGCGCGCTGGGCCTGTACGACTGGACCTACGAGCGCATCGAATGCGGCGCCGACGAGCTGCCTCGCCTGGTCGGCGGCTGCGGGCCCGAATGGGTGGGCTTTTCGGTGACGATGCCCGGCAAGTTCGCCGCGCTGGCATTCGCCGACGAACGCACCGACCGTGCGGAGTTGGTCGGTTCAGCCAACACCCTGGTGCGCACACCGGCCGGCTGGCGCGCCGACAACACCGACATCGACGGTGTGACGGGCGCGCTCGGTGCGGTGAGCGGGCACGCGGTGGTGGTCGGATCGGGTGGCACCGCCCCGGCGGTGGTGGCGGCGTTGGCGCAGCTGGGCGCCGACGGCCTGACCGTGGTCGCACGCAACCCGGACAAGGCGGCGCGGCTGGTGGACCTGGGTGTTCGGCTCGGTGTGCCGACCCGGTTCTGCGAGCTGGACAGCCCGGCGCTGTCCGGGGCAGCAGCGGGCGCTTCCGTGCTGGTCAGCACGATTCCCGCCGATGTGGCGGCGCGTTACGCCGAGGCGCTGGCAAATGTCCCGGTGCTGCTTGACGTCGTCTACGACCCGTGGCCCACCCCGCTGGCCGTGGCGGTGGCCGCGGCCGGTGGCC
Organism: Mycobacterium heckeshornense; assembly: GCF_016592155.1. Taxonomy (NCBI): domain Bacteria; kingdom Bacillati; phylum Actinomycetota; class Actinomycetes; order Mycobacteriales; family Mycobacteriaceae; genus Mycobacterium; species Mycobacterium heckeshornense. Next base: position 3,116,978 of record NZ_AP024237.1, on the reverse strand, counting down.
GGGTGGTCGGCGGGCTGCAGATGCTGCTGCACCAGGCGTTTGCCCAAGTCGAACAATTCACAGGGCTGCCCGCACCGCGAGAAGCCATGGCTGCGGCGTTGGGTTAGCCTGCCGCCCATGCGGATCACGGTCGCAGGCGTAGTGCTGGTGTGGCTGGCCGCGCTGAGCCTCTACGACGTTCGGCAGCGGCGACTGCCCAACACGCTGACGCTGCCCGGCGCGGGCGTCATCGTGCTTGCCGCGCTGACCGGTGGACAAGGAGGACCGGCGCTGGCCGGCGCGGCGGCGCTGGGCGGCGTGTATCTGCTGGTGCACCTGGCGGCGCCGGCGGCGATGGGCGCCGGCGACGTCAAGCTGGCCACCGGCCTGGGCGCGCTGACGGGTTGCTTCGGTGTGGATGTGTGGTTTCTGGCGGCGCTCGGCGCGCCGCTGCTGACCGCGGTGTGCGGTCTCGTGGTAAAAGCCGCGACGGGGGCCGCCACCGTGCCGCACGGCCCGTCGATGTGTGTGGCCAGCGCCGGCGCGGTCGCGGTGGCCATGACGTAGGCGTTGCCGGCGCTATCGGCCTTATGGGAGGCCGGCCAGCCTTGATTCTGTACCTCCGGGAGTAACTGCGGCAACGACTTGCTAGCTGAAAGCGCCCCGGCTTGTCGTACCGTCTTGATAGATACCTCTCATTGGGACATCACTGGCACACAACGAGAGGTACCCAATGAACCCGATCAACTATGAGCAGCTTCGTGAAGCCGTGGCTGGCGGGGCTGTGGCGCTTCGTTCGGTCATCGAGTTGCAGCCCGCTGGCGGTCGCGGCGATCGTGTCTATCCCCCCACCTACAGTACCGACGGTGGCGGCACCAAATACGCCGTCGAGGGGCCGGTCCGGGACAGGGAGGGCGAATACGCGCGGGTCTTGCTTGACTCCGTGGCATCGCAAGCCAACCGGCTCGAGTCTGCGCTGGAGAACGCGCGGGACGCCGGGCAGCTTAACTTCCCTGTCGCATATGTGGATTTTCGTGGCTACGAAAGTGTTCGCGACCTAGACCGTATTTCGGTCTTGCGCGCACCCCACCGGATCGTCGACGCGCTGTTTCGGGACAGCCTGCTCGACGGCACGCTGTTTCGGCTCAGCGATATCGGGCAGGCGATCACCGAAGCCAGGCCCGACAACGCCACCGCGATGTTCCGGTTCGCCCCGACCTGTCTGCTGTTCGGCGCGTGGGATTCGACTGGGCCGAAAGGCGGGCTGGGGTCGAAGTTTCAGCGGGCAATCGTCTCCGAGATCGTCGGCCACAACGTCAAGCTGGCGGTGAAGGTCGGTAGCCGGATCGACCCTTTGGCCATCGAACGGGCTGCTGCCGAGATCTATGAAGCGGCGGATGCCGACGAATTCTGGACCCTGGACCCAGCTCAAGCGCAGAAGGACGATAAAGGCAAGCCGGAGAAATTCGGCAAGGGGGAGGACAAGGGGCGACCGTCGCAGATCAACCATGGAAATTTCACACCGAGCATCGATCGTCAAGCCGGCGGAGTGCTGATCGACCACGCGACACAGACACTGGTGCTTTCGTTGGCCGCCCTGCGGAAACTGCGATTCACGCAGGATGCCGACGGGTCCCCGCTTGAGGGAGAACGGCGCCGGGACGCCGAGGTCTCGGCCCGCACCGCCGTGGCGGCGCTGGGTGTCGCGGCCTCCGCGTTGCACGTTGAAAACGATTATGACCTTCGGTCGCGGTGTCTGCTGCTGCCCCAGGGAACACCCACGCTGGAAGCCTTGGGGCGTGACGGCTCAACCGTCGCAACCTACTCGCTGGACTCGTCGGCTGCCTGTGGTCTCGTTGCCGAGGCCGCTGAGCACGCGAAGCGCGCCGGGATCGGGTGGCATCAGGCCGAGATAAGGCTTGAGCCCGCCCCGAAACTGGTGAAGCTGATCGAGCAGAGCCGCAACAAATTGATCGCGAAGCTGGGAGCCGAGTGATGATCGCGGTCACCGTGGAGTTTCTCACCGGGAGATTCGTGGCCACCGCACCCGGGGATCGCCGCCAGCATGAGTGGCCACCCCACCCGGCCCGGCTCTTTTGTGCGCTGGTCGCGGCGTGGAAGGAGCAAGCGGACGCGGGGGAGGGTGAGCGCGCTGCCGTCGAATGGCTGGAACGCCAACCGCCACCGTTGGTCGCTGCGTCGGAAGCGGCCGAGCGAAGCGTGCGCCCCCATTTCGTGCCGGTCAACGACACATCCGTCGTCAGAGCAGTCGATGAAAAGGTCTACGACAACATTCTCGCCGCGAGGCGAACGATCGCGCAAACCGAAGGCGCCCAACGTGAGAGGGCGCGTCGTGCCCTGCAGAAAGCCCGCGATATTCGCAAGAAAGTAAACGACATCGGGAGGACGAATTGGACAACCGCCTTGGAGTTGTTGCCTTCAGGACGTAAACGGATGCCGCGATACTATCCGTCGGTTACCCCGGTGGTGCCGCGTGTCCACTATGTCTGGCCCGATAGCGAGCCTCCTGATGAGATCGCCGACGTGCTTGACCGGATTCTCGCCACCGTGACTCGGATAGGGCATTCCAGCTCGCTTGTGTCGTGCCGAATCGAGCGGCACGTCGATGTGGACAGCCTGCGGATGCCGGTATGGGTTCCGAGTCCACACGGAGACAGGTTGCTGCGCACACCAAGTCGCGGCCTGCTCCGAGAACTCGAGGCGGCCTTCTTAAAACACCAGGGCTGCCGTCCACGGACAATGCCCAGCGACGTACGACGCTATCGCCTCCGCGGTGCAACCCGGCCCGATGCCGAGCCGCAAATACCCCACAACTCCGGTGAATGGTTCGCATTTACCCAGGTTTCCGGACGGCGATTGCCGATCCACGCGGCGGCGAGCCTTTCCACAGCGGTGCGCGCCGGGATTCTGCGCCACGCCGCTGATCCCCCACCAGAGTTGATCTCCGGCCACGGCCACGACGGCGCGAGTTCTCACCACCCGCATCTGGCGATCATGCCGATGCCGTTTGTGGGACGTCAACACGCCGACGGTCATCTGGTGGGTTTTGCGCTTCTGCTCCCCCATGTATCGCCCCTGCTTTCTGCCCGAGACGAAATACTGCGAGCGATCGGCCGTTGGGAGGGAACCGATCGCAGCGGCAATTTTCGAGTGCGGATTCTGCTTAGCGGTGGGGAAGAACTGTGGTTCACGCGTATTCAGGATCCGGCGGATGCCTGGAGCTTGCGGCGCAGCCGGTGGGAGGGGCCCGCGCAGACCTGGGTTTCGGTCACACCCATCGCGCTTGATCGCCACCCGGGAAATCTGGCCAGCCGTAATCCAACAACCGCGGCGCGGGCTGCGCAGGAGGCCGAGGCGTCGCTCACGGCAGCTTGTGAGCATGTGGGCCTTGCGCGGCCGAGCTCCGTCGCCGTTACTCGCAGTGCCCTTGTCGTAGGCAGCAGGCCGGCTCGGTCGTTCCCAGCGTTTCGGGGCGGCGGTCCGATGTCACCCCAGCGGCTGCTGGTGCACGCACGGCTCACGTTCGACACCAGTGTTCGGGGCCCACTACTGCTCGGGGCCGGCCGCTACCTCGGCCTGGGCCTGATGATTCCGGAAGACCGCCCATGAACCCACTCACCACACAGGATTTCGCCAGGTTTGCGCATGCCGTCTACGGGCATGAGCTATTCCCTTGGCAGACACGCCTCGCAGAGCAGGTGTTAACCACTGGCAAGTGGCCCGCATTGTTGGACATACCAACTGGGGCCGGCAAGACCATTGCCCTCGACGTAGCACTGTTCGCGCTGGCCGCTAACCCATCTCGCGCGCCCCGGCGGATAGTGTTCGTCGTTGACCGGCGGGTCATCGTCTCCCAAGTGGCAGCGCAAGTCCATCGGCTTCGCGAGACGTTGCGGCAACCCCAGGGCGATACGGGAATCGTCGCCGAGGTAGCTCGTCGCCTGGCAACGCTGTCCGGGATGAGCAGTGAACACGGCGTTCCGTTCGTTTTTGCCGAACTCAGAGGAGGAATCGCACTCGACAACAGCTGGGCGGCCCGGCCCGACACTCCAACCGTTTTGGTTTCCACAGTCGACCAAGTAGGATCACGGCTGCTGTTTCGTGGATACGGTGTATCGGGATCCTTGCGACCCGTGCACGCCGGGCTGCTCGGCCACGACGCGTTATTGCTGCTGGACGAAGTTCATCTGTCCCGCCCATTCGCCCAAACGCTCCATGAGTTGGGCACCTACCATCGGCCAGCCGGCCCGCTGCCGGACAGGTGGCACGTTGTTGAAATGACAGCCACCCCAACCGGTGCCGGCTATGACGAGAATGACATCTTGCGACTTGACGATGCCGACCTGGCCGAGGGGTCACCTCTCGCCCCGAGGCTGCAGGCCACCAAGCAGGCAACACTAAAAATGGTCGGTTCGAAGACTCAGGACCCCAACGACGCGCTCATACAGCATATTCCGCCGTTTGCGACGAGTATTCCTGGACAGGTCGTCGGGATCATCGTCAATCGGGTAGCGACAGCCGCCGCGATCGCCGACAAGCTGGCTGCGCAGATAGAACAACCGGACCGAGTGGTCCTCCTAACTGGCCGTATGCGCCCTCTAGACCGAGACGATATGTGGGAGCAGGTCAAGTCCGAGGTGCAGGCCGGCCGAACACGAACCAGCGGGCCTCGCCTGTACGTTGTCGCCACACAGACAATCGAAGCCGGCGCTGACCTCGACTTCGACGCGCTCATCACCGAAATCGCGCCGGTCGACGCCTTACGGCAGCGCTTTGGACGTGTCGATCGCCTGGGTGCACTGTCACAAACTGGAACACCCTCGCAGGTCATGGTCGTTGCTGCCCATGCGCAGACCCAGAAGCAATTCGATGACCACATCTACGGACCGGCCCTGAGCGCAACGTGGCGAGAATTAGAATCTTGTCACGGCAGCGGCGTTTTCGATGTCGGGCCATTGTCGAGGAGCCTTCCCGTGGCGCCTGAATGCCAGACGCGGGCACTGGAGGCGCCGCTCTTACTTGACAGTCACCTAGATGCGCTCGTCCAGACCAATCCCGCGCCCGCGGCGGACCTCGACATCACCCGATGGCTGCACGGGCCGCAGGATACGCCCGCCGACGTCAACCTCGTGTGGCGCGCCGACCTCGATGATGGCTTTCTTCGGGCGGCGCGGCCGGCGGGGGCCGGCAACGAAAACCATGAGCGGCTCGTTGAACTGCTGCTGGCCTGCCCGCCCAAATCCAGCGAAGCGGTGGCACTGCCTGTGTGGTCAGTGATCAGCTGGTTGCGCTCAGCCGCGACTACCGGCGACCTCGCCGATGTGGATCAGCCGGGACCCGAGTCGGAACCCCCGCCTGATTCGACCGTCCAGGATGCCCACTTGGTCGTGCGCTGGGCCGGAGTCAACACCGAAGTAATCACAGCGAGCGAGGTCCGGCCCGGCGACACGCTCGTTGTCCCGGCGGCTCGGGGTGGGCTCCGAAAACACAACTGGGATCCCCGATCGCGAGAAGAGGTTGGGGATTTGGGTGATCGAGCACAGCTCGCGGCTGGTCTAGCCCGGACGCTACGTTTGCACACACGCGTCATCGCCGCACATGTCGAGCACCCGGAGAGCCTGCCCGCACCCCCCGTACCGATCGACCCGGACGATGACGTCTCTGACGACATCGGCTCCGATATCGCTAACTGGCTGGGCGCTGTAGAGTCGGCGGGCCCGGTTTCGTGGCTTGCCGACATCTGTCAATCGCTCGGCTCGCGCGCTACCCGACAGGTTGTCTATGCGTCAAGTGACGGCGATCCGTCGAGAATGTATGTGCTGTGCGGCGCACGCCCGGTCCGCGACTTGTCCTGGCGCGAGGGCGGTCTTGAGTTCGACGGAGAGGATTTGACCAACTCGTTCATTGAGCGTGAGGTTCCGCTGAAAGCACACTGTGAAGGGGTCGGCCGGCTCGCCAACCGATTTGCCGTCGCCTGCGGTCTGCCGATTCACCTGCAACAGGACCTGGCGCTCGCGGGAAAACTGCACGATCTGGGCAAGGCGGATCGCAGATTTCAGTTATGGCTGTGCGATGGCGACGAGATCGCCATGGGACGGCTTGACACATTGCTTGCTAAATCGAGTCACGGACATCGCGACAAGCGACGGCGAGACCAAGCGCGAAAGCGTGCGGGCTATCCGGCCGGGATGCGGCACGAGTTGCTAAGCGTCGCACTGGCAGCCTCAGATCCCGAACTGCTCGCCGAGGCCCATGACAAAGAGTTAGTGCTACATCTGATTGCGAGCCATCACGGTCATTGCCGCGCGCTGCCGCCCCCGCAACCGGATCCAGCGCCTGTCGATGTCGATGTCGTGTGGGACGCCCATCACCTCCACGCCTCATCCGAGCACGGGCTCTGCCGGCTCGATAGGGGTGTGACAGACAGGTTCTGGTCACTGAACAAACGCTACGGACGCCACGGATTGGCGTGGCTCGAGGCGCTTCTTCGGCTTGCCGACCATCGCCGAAGTGCGCTTGAACAAATCAACCGGGAGACAGCGTGATGAGCGAGCGAACTTCAGTGCTTAACCTGGATGGGCTTGACGGCACGAATCCCATGGGATTCCTGGCGGGCCTGGGAGTTCTCGCGATCCTCGATCACCTCAATTACCCGGCCCGGCTGTGGTGGACCGATACGCTGGTGCCCCGGGCGCGGATTCAGGGAACCCCATCAATTGATGCCCTCGTGGAGGAGGTGAGGCGTGATAAGGAAAAGTTCGGCGTCAGCGCGCTCCTCGACTTTCCACCCGGTGACCCTGCTACCGATATCAAGTTCGAGCGCCCCGAGGAAGTTCGGGATTTTCTTCAGCACTGTCGCAAGTCGGAGCCGAGTTCGTCACTGAGCGCGGCCCTTGTCTGTGAAGGGGTCGCAGATAATCAGGGGCATGCGAAGCCGACCGACCTTCACTTCACCGCAGGCCAACAGCAGTTCCTTACCATGGTACGTGAGTTGCAGCAGGATGCAGCGAATGATCACCTCCGCAACGCACTCTACGGTCCGTGGAAGTACGAGTCGACCCTTCCTTCCTTCAAGTGGGACTCAACCGATGACCGTGACCACGCTTTTGCAGCATCGAACCCAGCCAAAGAGAAGAAGCGAACAGCTCCAGGCGCCGAATGGTTAGCGTTCCGTGGTTTAACGTTGTTTCCTGTTCACCCCAAAAGTGGACGGGTTCAAACACCCGGCGGCGGCGGAACATGGAAGTCCGGGTGGCTGACCTGGCCGCTGTGGCGAGTACCAATTTCGACTGCTGGTGTCCGAACGCTCATTCAAGCAGTGCCGCGGGACGAAGACGTCCCTAACAGGTTCCTGATTGCAGCCGAGGCTTGGGGCGTTCACCGGCTGATGCGCAGCAGGATTATCCGCTCTGACGAAGGTGGTTACGGTACCTTCAGGCCAGCCCACCTCGTGTGGTCTGCTGCTCCGCCGTTTGAGCCAAAGCAGCCATTATGACACAAAGCGAAGTCGACGTTGTCGATGTGCCCAAGCTGCTTCCGGCCAGGATGCTCAACGAGTACGCATACTGCCCAAGGCTCTTTTTTCTTGAGTGGGTACAACAACAATGGGCCGATAGCGCCGATACCGCAGAGGGATCATTTCACCACCGCCAGGTCGATATTGCGCGCGGCGATGCTCCGCTCCCCGATGACGAAGCCGATCTCATTCGTGCGCAGTCTGTTTCGCTTGCGTCAACCGAGCTAGGTCTCGCTGCAAAGATTGACATTATCGAGGGCGACAACGGCGTCGTGCGACCGGTCGACGTCAAGCGAGGCAAACCACCCAACATCACCGAGGGAGCTTACGAGCCGGAACGAGTTCAGCTCTGCGCACAAGCGCTGCTACTGCGGGAAGCCGGGTACCGGTGCGATGAAGGAATTTTGTACTTCGCTGGCGCGAGGCGACGCGTAACGATCAGCTTCGACGCTGACCTCATACACCGAACCCACGAGCTGCTGGTCGAAGCACGGGAAGTCGCAGGCCGCGACATTCCTCCGCAGCCACTGGTTGACAGTCCTAAGCCTGAATCCGTGGATGAGTGATTTGGTGTCGTCGCGGGGCTGGTTTCTGCACGATTGGGGCGGTTGGGAATGGGGTGGGCATAATTGAGCCGCTGGCCTGCACCAGCTTTCCTGTGTCTTCGGGGTCGGGCCTGGGATGGCAGTTGGGCACGGGAGGTGGCGTTCACCCTGCTCGTGGGATCGCCGGACTGTGACCGATGATGTTGTTCCACAGGGTTTTCCACCCGATCTGCCATGGCCAGTGCGCGGGCAGGTGCAACATCGGCTTACGGGCGGGCGCGGCGAAGCGGGCTGGGATGTTGACCAGGTCGCGGCGCAGGGTCGCACCGCGCGCGACGACGTGCTCACCGCTGGCGAGGGTGCCGGTGGCGCGTAGCAGGTTGTGCGCGATCACCGTGCAGGCCAGCCAGGCGCAATTGGCTGCAAACAGCCCAGAGGGGATATGAGCCAATGGGCCGTCGATGAGGTCGGCGAAGGTGGTCTCGATGATGGCATGGCGGCGGTGGGTGATGTCGGCCTGGGCGGTGGGCAAATCGGAGTTGGTCACAAATGGGTGATAGCGCCACACCGCAAACAGCGCGTCGGGGTAGCGGGCATCTTTGACACGGCGCACGATCAGCCGGACGGTGAGCGTGCGCCCGCCGCCCAGGCGCAGCGTGTAGGGCGTTTCGGCGACCTGGGCATCAGAGATCAGCGCGCCGGTGTCGGGGTCAGCCACCGCGCCCGGGTAGTGCACCGGGGTGTAGGCGTGCTCGCCGATGCCGGCGATGGCGGTGCTGATGCGCTTGTTTCGGGCCACCGACACGGAGAATTCGATACCTTCGGCAACGCAGGTGGCCATCACCTTCTTGGTGCCGAACGCCGAGTCGCCGCGCAGCATGATGGTGCCCGCGCCGCACCGGCGGGCGGTGGTGATGGCCTGCTTGACTTGGCGGGCCGCCGCACGCCCGGAGCCGGCCCGCCCGCTGCGTAGCCGCGCCTCGGCAATCACCGGCGGCGCCTGCGCGGTCGACAGCGTGGTGATCTGCGGTGAAAGGCCCAATCGCAGCAGCGCGCGGCTGGCGATCTTGGCGTGCCCGAACGAGGCGCCCTGCTTGTGGTGTCCGTAGACCGGGCGCAGCAGCGAGTCGATGTCTAAAAACGCGCGCTGCTCGATGCCGGGCAAAAGCGGGGTGTGCGCCGCGAGTGCCACCAGATGCTCGCGGGCCACCGCGGCGAGCTGGTTGGAATGCCCGAAGCTGAACTCGCGCAGGAAGATCCCCAGCGTCGAGGGCGCATACACCTCATCGAAGACCCGCGGCGTGCCGCCGGCGCGCAGCACATTCACATCGTCGATGCTGTCCGCCCCGCACATCATGCCCGCGATGATCGTGGTCAGCTTGCCGGCCGCATTGACCGCGCCCGAGGCCACCCGGGTGCTGGGCAGATCGATGTGCTCGCCGATCAACCGCGAAAGACCGCTCTGCTCAGCCAATTCCAGCACCGGCACCAAACCCGCCGCCGACACCAAATTCTGCTCGTCGAACACGGCGGACTCGGTGCTAAACGTGTATGCTGATTGCACTGGAAATGCCTTCCCGAGCAGGGACTGTTTCGACTTCGACAATCGTTATTGTCCCAGCTCGGAAGGCGTTTTCACTGTTCACACGCCGATCACCAAAGACCGACCTTCCACGGATTCAGGCTAAGTGTCCGCGTTGTTCGCTTGTCGGCATCTGTCTTCCCGACGAGATCAATACCTTGGCCGACCGCACCGAGCGGCCTCGCCGACGCCTAATCCCAAGTGATCGTGCGGCACGCCCGCTCTACGTCACAGAACAGGGAGCCTATGTTTCGGTCCGCCGCGGTCGAGTCGAAGTTCGTAAAGACGGCTTAGACTTGGCGTCGGTACGCTTGATCGACGTCTCGCAGCTGTGCCTGATAGGCAACGTCCAGGTGTCGACCCAAGCCTTCCGGGCTTTTTTCGCCAACGACATTCCGGTCTGCTTCTTTACGTTCGGTGGTTGGTTGGCTGGTATCGCCGAGGGGCTTCCATCAAAGAATGTGGACCTACGACGCCGCCAAGTCATTGTCGGTTCGCGCGGTGGCCTGGAAGTGGCACGGCGATTTGTTGCTGGAAAGATCACCAACAGCCGAACACTGCTGCGGCGTAATTCCCGTGAGGACGTGCGCCAAATCGTTGACCGTCTCAAAGAGCTGCAGCTATTGGCGGGCCGGTCAGACTCGTTGCAGGAGTTGCTGGGTCTAGAAGGGGCAGCGGCGAGAGATTACTTCGGTGCGTTTGGAGCGATGCTACGACCTGATCTGAGACTTCCTGGCTCACCCTTCACCTTCGAGGGACGTAACCGTCGGCCACCCCGTGACGCAGTCAACGCTCTGCTCTCGTACGTATACGGCCTGCTAGTTAAGGATCTCACCGCGACAACGTTAGCGGTCGGCTTTGACCCGTACATCGGGCTATTCCACCGTCCCAGATTTGGACGTCCCGCACTTGCCCTTGACCTTGCCGAAGAATTCCGCCCCTTAGTTGGTGATTCCGTAGTTCTGCAAGTGCTGAACAATGGTGAGGTCGGGTCACGTGATTTCGTCGTTCGTGCCGGGAGCGTGGCTCTGTCCAGCGAAGGACGTCGCGCGGTCCTAGCTGCGTATGAACGGCGACTAGATATTACAATCACGCATCCGTGGTTTGGCTACAAGATCTCGTACCGTAGGCTATTTGAGGTCCAGGCCCGCATACTTGCAGCATATTTAACCGGCGAGGTGCCGGAGTATACGCCTATCATCACCAGGTAACCGATGAAGCGAATCCGCTACCTCGTAGCTTATGACATCCGCGACGACCGCCGCCTGCGTGAAGTCCATTCGATTGCCAAGAAATACGGATACGCGCTCCAATACTCTGTATTTATTTGTGATCTTGATGAAGGCGAGAAATATTCTATGTGCCTTGAACTGGGGAAGGCAGTGAACCACGCTGTGGACTCCTTGGTCTTTGTAAACCTCGGTGATCCGAGTTCTCGGGGAACTGAATGCTTCGAGTTTATAGGAGCTAGCGGACGGGCCGAGCTGCCGACGCGAGGCCCGACAATCATATAGGAATCCTGCGAGCGCTGAAATAGCTAGGTACTGCCCTATCAGGACTCGCGCCGAGGTCAGATATGGTATTGTGGCTGTTTGATAACTCAATATCTGAAACCTCTGCGCGCAGCTATGGCAGCGCTCGCAAACTTTCGGAGCGCTGCAGGTCAAAGGCCATAAATCTCTCCTGCTATCTCCCAGGTGATTTCGCCTGGGCTCCATTGCGGCAGCGATGCTCTGCCGCTGCGTCTGCTCTTTCGGTACCGATCTCCCAGGTGATTTCGCCTGGGCTCCATTGCGGCGATTTTCCTGAGCAAAACATCTTCGTTGATGCCGTGCATCTCCCAGGTGATTTCGCCTGGGCTCCATTGCGGCCAATCCCGCGAATTTGGTCAGCGTGCCGGAGCAACTGGATCTCCCAGGTGATTTCGCCTGGGCTCCATTGCGGCCTAGCCAGGGTGGTGCAGGCGGTCGTCGGCGTTTTCATCTCCCAGGTGATTTCGCCTGGGCTCCATTGCGGCTCGATCTGGTCGGCGGCCCGCTTGAACGATGACGCGTATCTCCCAGGTGATTTCGCCTGGGCTCCATTGCGGCTGCTACACCGACGTGCTCTACCACGCACACGAATTCATCTCCCAGGTGATTTCGCCTGGGCTCCATTGCGGCAGCTACCTCGGGTACAGTCAGAAGCCGATTTGTTGATATCTCCCAGGTGATTTCGCCTGGGCTCCATTGCGGCCACCTTGGAGCAAGTGCAGGCCGCGATCCAGACGCAGATCTCCCAGGTGATTTCGCCTGGGCTCCATTGCGGCACGCTCCGGATCCCCACGGACGGCACGCTGACCGACGCGATCTCCCAGGTGATTTCGCCTGGGCTCCATTGCGGCGCCACGCAAAACAAACGGCGCCGCACCAATTTTCGGTATCTCCCAGGTGATTTCGCCTGGGCTCCATTGCGGCCGGTCTAGGACCTCCCGCGACTTCGGGTCACCAACCGGATCTCCCAGGTGATTTCGCCTGGGCTCCATTGCGGCAATTTTGAGCGGGCTGTGCGCTGGGCCGACGATCAGATCTCCCAGGTGATTTCGCCTGGGCTCCATTGCGGCGAGGTCGGCGCGTGCGTCCGCGACTTCTTGGCGGGATCTCCCAGGTGATTTCGCCTGGGCTCCATTGCGGCCTGCAACTGCACCGAGTACAGCCCCGAATGCACGAGCATCTCCCAGGTGATTTCGCCTGGGCTCCATTGCGGCATAGATGAGACTCCCGCTGTCAACCTCGGGTCGTGGGCATCTCCCAGGTGATTTCGCCTGGGCTCCATTGCGGCGTCTCAAAGCCGAACTCATAGACGTGACGGCGCAGCAGATCTCCCAGGTGATTTCGCCTGGGCTCCATTGCGGCACGTCCGTTGCAACTGAGTGATCGCCCAGCGCAGAACATCTCCCAGGTGATTTCGCCTGGGCTCCATTGCGGCGAGACCGTCGACGCCGGCCCTGGCAAGCCTCTCAAATCTCCCAGGTGATTTCGCCTGGGCTCCATTGCGGCCCCGCCGCCGGCCGGGTCGGCAACCGACACCGGTGCCGATCTCCCAGGTGATTTCGCCTGGGCTCCATTGCGGCACGAACTCCCACAGCCCCGACTGGATGCGCAGCGCGCATCTCCCAGGTGATTTCGCCTGGGCTCCATTGCGGCGAACGTGGCCTGGAAGCTCTCGATACCGCCATCAACCAGATCTCCCAGGTGATTTCGCCTGGGCTCCATTGCGGCTGTGATAGTGCACGGCATGCCATACTGATGGTGTCGCCATCTCCCAGGTGATTTCGCCTGGGCTCCATTGCGGCACGACTGGTACACCGCCGAGGCTTTTTTCTGTGCCGATCTCCCAGGTGATTTCGCCTGGGCTCCATTGCGGCCACACGAAACAGATGCGCCATTGCTCGTTGACGCGGATCTCCCAGGTGATTTCGCCTGGGCTCCATTGCGGCCTCAACACCATCCCCGGGCCGGAGCGGGATCCGGCCATCTCCCAGGTGATTTCGCCTGGGCTCCATTGCGGCAGCCAGATGAGTGCGCTGACACACCACACTGAGGGGCCGAATCTCCCAGGTGATTTCGCCTGGGCTCCATTGCGGCCCGAGTAATCTCCGATGCGGGCACTGTCAGGATCAGATCTCCCAGGTGATTTCGCCTGGGCTCCATTGCGGCACCACCACCAGCTTGTACGCGGGCATTCTAGGCTCCTATCTCCCAGGTGATTTCGCCTGGGCTCCATTGCGGCTCGAGGTAATGGCGCGGGTCCGTGTCTGGCGTACCTCATCTCCCAGGTGATTTCGCCTGGGCTCCATTGCGGCCGGTTCCGTCACACAGATTTCCGGCACCACAATCGAATCTCCCAGGTGATTTCGCCTGGGCTCCATTGCGGCAGCGGTACGCTGTACAGTTCGATTCCGGCTGATGGCCATCTCCCAGGTGATTTCGCCTGGGCTCCATTGCGGCATTGCTCCTACAGTTAAGAGTCAAAATCCCGTGAGGATCTCCCAGGTGATTTCGCCTGGGCTCCATTGCGGCCCATCCACATGATTCTTCATCCCCAGCGACCAAGATATCTCCCAGGTGATTTCGCCTGGGCTCCATTGCGGCCGTCACCACATCGCCGGCGGTGTCGACTTCTTCGACCGATCTCCCAGGTGATTTCGCCTGGGCTCCATTGCGGCTCAATATCGCCGTTGAGGTCACCGAGTCCAGAGCCCATCTCCCAGGTGATTTCGCCTGGGCTCCATTGCGGCAGCAGCGGCGGTGCCGAAAGTTTCGGCAACGCGATATCTCCCAGGTGATTTCGCCTGGGCTCCATTGCGGCGATCTGGCTCTCAAGTTCCTCGATTTTGCGTTGATCATCTTAGGGTGTTCCCGGTGAATGAGTCCGCCTTGTTTTAGAGTCCTGTGGCCCCGTGGATGGGGCTGGAAGGGATGATGAAACACATGGGTGGTCGGAAGCGGCATTCCGCGGAGGACATCGTGCGCAAGCTGCGCCGCGCGGACGAGCTGGCCGCGGCGGGCAAGACCGGTGAGGAGATCGCCGCCGAGCTGGAGGTGTCGGCGGCGACGCTGTACAACTGGCGCCGCACCTATGGCGGGATGGATATCGATGCCGCCAGGCAGCTCAAGGAGTTGCGGGAGCAGAACGCGCGGTTGAAGCGGCTTTTGGCCGAGGCGGAGTTGGAGAAGGATGCGTTGCGGGAGGTTGCGAAGGGAAAATTCTGAGCCCGGCCGCCAAGCGTCGCGCCGTGGACATGCTCAAAGAGGTGTTGAGCATGTCGGAGCGGTTGGCGTGCAAGGCGGTTGGGCTGGCTCGTTCTACCTACCGGCGCACTCCGGTCGCGGCGACCCCGGCCGACCCGGATGCCGATCTGCGGGTCTGGCTGCGCGCGTATGCCACCAAACATCCCTGCCATGGGTTTCGGCGCGCCTGGGCGGCGTTGCGCCACGATGAGGGCCGTGAGGTCAACAAAAGAAGGTCCACCGGCTGTGGCGTGAGGAAGGACTGCAGCGGCGGGCGTATTCGCCGCGTAAGCGCGCGGGGTGTCGTCGGCGCCGCAGGTCGTCGCGGACGCACCCAAGGTGGTGTGGGCGATCGATTTTCAGTTCGACTCCACCATCGACGGCAAGGCTGTCAAGATCGCGTCGATGGTCGACGAGCACACTCGCGAATCGCTGCTGAACATCGTGGAGCGCTCGATTACCGGCGAGCGTCTCGTCGATGAACTCGAGCGGGTGTTCGCCTCCGCCGGTGGACCGCCGCTGGTGCTGCGCATGGACAACGGCCCGGAGATGATTTCGCAAGCGTTGCAACAGTTTTGTGACGGCACAGTCGGATTGTCCTACATTCCACCCGGAGCGCCGTGGGACAACGCCTACATCGAATCGTTCAACAGCAGGCTCAGGAAGGAGTGCCTCAACCGCAACCACTGGACCAACCTGCTGGAGGCCCGAGTAGTCATCGGTGACTTCAAGCACGAACATAATCACCGGCATCGTCACTCCGCGCTGGGCTACCTCACCCCGGCCGAGTACGCTGCCCGATGCAGCCACACCCACACCCCTGTGGCCTGCGAAATCAACTGAATCCAGAACAACAAAACCCGACTCTAGAACCGGGTGGACTCAGTATCGGGGACTCGCCAATCTCCCAGGTGATTTCGCCTGGGCTCCATTGCGGCTATAGGGGCGGGCACGACCCATCCCCAGACGCCCGCACATCTCCCAGGTGATTTCGCCTGGGCTCCATTGCGGCTCCGGGGCATGCTGATCGAAGTCGCCAACCGATACGCACATCTCCCAGGTGATTTCGCCTGGGCTCCATTGCGGCGTTGCCAACGAGAGCGAGCTGGCGTGCGGACTTATTGATCTCCCAGGTGATTTCGCCTGGGCTCCATTGCGGCTCGACTGCGCTCCCACATGCGATCAGACCCCACCGCCCATCTCCCAGGTGATTTCGCCTGGGCTCCATTGCGGCGGGACCGGCGCGCCAGGTTCACGCCGTCACTGAAACATCTCCCAGGTGATTTCGCCTGGGCTCCATTGCGGCCTGTTAAACCCATTCCACCAGGGTGTAGCCGTCGCCGATCTCCCAGGTGATTTCGCCTGGGCTCCATTGCGGCTTGTTACGCCGCGGCAAAGCCCGCGCTGCCGCGAACATCTCCCAGGTGATTTCGCCTGGGCTCCATTGCGGCCCGCACAGCGGCCAAACAGTCCGAGGACATCAAACATCTCCCAGGTGATTTCGCCTGGGCTCCATTGCGGCGGCGTTGGCTCTGAGTTGTTCGGTAAGGATGGCGGATCTCCCAGGTGATTCGCCTGGGCTCCATTGCGGCCTGTTGTGTTTCACCGGCCCACGCCACCTAACTGGTATCTCCCAGGTGATTTCGCCTGGGCTCCATTGCGGCTCGATGAAGGCGGGATCACCGGCTGGCCCACCGATCCCGATCTCCCAGGTGATTTCGCCTGGGCTCCATTGCGGCGAGATCCGGCAGGTGGACGAAATGTATGAACCCAAGATCTCCCAGGTGATTTCGCCTGGGCTCCATTGCGGCGGCTCGATGCCGTGCGACTTGGCGATTCGCGACGCGCATCTCCCAGGTGATTTCGCCTGGGCTCCATTGCGGCGGCGTTGATCACGCTGACCCGGTGATGCCAGCGCGCATCTCCCAGGTGATTTCGCCTGGGCTCCATTGCGGCGGCGTTGATCACGCTGACCCGGTGATGCCAGCGCGCATCTCCCAGGTGATTTCGCCTGGGCTCCATTGCGGCGCGCCTGAGGCGCGCGTTCATCCGCTTCGGACGCTGAATCTCCCAGGTGATTTCGCCTGGGCTCCATTGCGGCGTCGATGGTGTAGATGCGTGCGGTTGCGGCGTTGGATCTCCCAGGTGATTTCGCCTGGGCTCCATTGCGGCCGCAGCAGCCGTTGAACCTGTCGCCTTGTCTATCGCATCTCCCAGGTGATTTCGCCTGGACTCCATTGCGGCACGCGGGAGAGTGAGCGTCTGTGCTTAACGGATTCGCCGTTCGCTGCGGCTAGGGGGAGGACTCTTACCCAAGAGTGGTGACTTACAAGCTTCGGCGGGTTCCGTGCTCCCTCAACATGCTCCCGCCATGTTCGGCATCACTGTTACTCTCCCGGTGTGCCAGCCGAATTCCCTGGTTTCGGCACGCGGTTGCGGCTGCTCGCCTCTGGCCCCAGCAGCTCGCCGTCGGCTGCGACAAGACGGGCCCGGAGCTGGCCGTTGAGGTCGCGTCGCCGCTTCCCGCAAGACCTTCGGGTGGGCATCGACGCTGTCGACCCTGGCAACCGCGGTCGGATCCGGGCAAGGACACGGGCTCCGCGGGCAAGCGTGTCGCGGCGCGGGGCGCCGCATATAGCCGGGTCACCGCGATGTTTACCGATAATGACAAGGGCAACGCCGAGCGGTTTCCGGCACCTGGAGCGCTGATGGATGCCGCGCCATTCGGGCTGGAGGGCTGTTGCGCGTCGCTGAAGATGACGATGAGGGCGTCATCGATGTTGACGACGATCCGATGATGAGAACGGCCCCGCTCGGTGTGGTGAGCGGGGCCGTGGTGGGCGTGGTGACGGAGTGCTGGTCGGGTTGATGCGGTGCTGGTCGTGTTGACGTGAATCAGGTTCAGTCCGCGGCGGTTTCGCTGATCGCGATGCGAGCGGCCTTTTCGTCGACGATGGCGTGATCGGCGGCGAACGCGGCGGTCAGCGCGTGCAGGGCCAGGTTGTTGACCGCGCGGGGGTGACCGCGGGAGGCGTTGTGGATCAGCCCGATGGCGTCCTCGGAGAAGAGGGTGTCGGAGCGTCCGGCGATTTTGCAGTGATGGCGGATGTAGTCGGCGGTGTCGGCGCCGTTCATCCCGGCGATGGTGTAGCGGACTGCGATGCGCTGATCTAACGCGGCGAGCACCCCGAGCCGGAGCCGGTGGCGCAGGCTGGGTTGGCCGATGAGCACGACGGCGAACGGGGATCCACTGTCCATCTCGTGGTTGGTCAAGAGCCGGATCGCTTCGAGCTGGTGGTTATCGAGTAGGTGGGCCTCATCGACGACCAGCACGGGATTGCGGCCCCGTTCGGCGTGTTCGGTGGCCAGCGCCTCGGCGGCTTGGGGGGCCAGGGCTGATTTGTGATAGGCGGGGGTGTGCCCGAGCGCGGCCACGATGTGGGTGAGCATGCCGCGCACCCCGATGGTGGGGTTGGCCAGGTAGATGAACACGTGCCGAGACGGATCCAGGTTGGCGGTGGCCGCCCGCACGGCCACGGTCTTGCCCGCGCCGACCTCGCCGGTGATCACTCCGATCGCACGCTGGTCCACACACCAGGTGATGCGGGCGACCGCCTCACCGTGGCCGCTATGGCGGTGCAGCATGGCTGGCGCCAGGTCACGTCCGAACGGCATCCGGGTGAATCCCCAATGTGATTGCAGCCGTTGGATACTCACGCCGACACCTCACCATCGTGATCGGCGTCGCCGCTGGGTGCAAGGTCGTCGAGGGATAGCTGGCCGGCAATCTCGCTGTCCTGGCCGTAGAGGGCGTGATAGCCGATGCGTTCGTCGCGGCGTAGCTGCTCGTGGTGAGCGGCGGCGGTCAGCGCCAAATAGTCGATCCCCGTCGCTGCCGGCGGCTCGAGCTCGGGTGTTTCCGGTTTGGCCTTGGGGTGGGTGTGGCGAGAGATGCTGTGCGGCAGGGCTTTGCCGAAACTCTTGTCGCGGTAGCGGACTTCGACGGTTTCCAGGTCGAATGGGGAGAACACCAGCTCCACCTTGCGCCCAACCAGGGCCGCGTCGACCTGGTAGGTGTTAGCGTGCAGCGACACGGTGGCGGTCTTGGTCACCACGCGGTATTCGGACCACAAAAACGCCTCGGTCAAATCATCGGCGGTCGGCATGGCCGGGGTCCGCCCGAGCCGGTCCCAGCCGGCCTCCCACCGATCCAGCGGGCTTTGCCCGGTCTCGGTATGGGTGCGGCGGTGATATTCGGTTTCCACCCAGGCGACGAACAGCCGGTTAAGCTCCAACAACGCGGTGGCGTGATCGACCCCGGCGGCAGCGAGGTCTTCGGTGCTGGTGTCAGTCACCTCCACCAGGAATTGTTCGCGTACGGTGCGAAAGAATCGTTCGATCTTGCCCCGACCTTGAGGCCGACCTGGTTGGGAATGAACAAGGCGCACCCCGAGTTTCGCACATGCCCGCAACAACCAGGCGTCACAAAACGCCGAGCCGTTATCGACATAGACCGAGCCAGGCACCCCGTGGGCAGCCAGTGCGGGGCGCAACGCTGCGGCCAAGCGCACGGTGTCTTCGGCGAAGCCAAACCGGTAGCCGGCCAACAACCGAGAGTGATCGTCGATGAAGGCGAAAAGGTAGGTCTTGCGGTCGCCAACCCGCGGGCCGTGCAGAGCATCGCCGCACCACAGCTCATTGGGGTCGGCGGCCTCGAACCGGCCGAACACCCCGGGTAGCTCGCCGGTGGCCGGGCCCATCAATTCCAGCCGGTGAAAATGGCGTAGCAAGGTGGACTCCGAGGGCGCCCACCCGGTCGCGGTGCGCAGGATCCGAGCCACCTGTGTGGCGGTGCGGGTCGGATTCTCCCGCTTGAGCGACGCGGCCAGCTCCAGCACCTGCGCGTCGGTACGCGCGGCCAGCCGGCGCGGCGCGGGCACCAGCGCCTCGAACCCGCCGGACCGGTAGCGGCGGATCCAACGGTCCAGCGTCTCCCGCGAGATCCGCACCTGATTGCCGAATGGGTCGCTATGGGTACCGGCGGCGATCTGGCGCACCAGCTTGCCGCGCTGCTTGGTCGATAACCCCGCATCTAGGACGGCGCTGATGTAGTGACCCCCGTGGGGCGGGGATTTGGCGGTATCGAGATTTCGACGGCTGTGATGGCTTTCGCTGGCTGATCTGATCGGGGTAGCCGTGCGGCCGGGTGGCCCGGTGGTCCCGGATCAGGCGATGGCCCAACCCCCGGCGTGTGGGTGCAAGCCCAAGGTGGCCAACCGGGCGAGGTTGATCGCTCCTGCTCGGGCCAGGATGTCGGTCAGGATGCGTTTTTGGCCGCGGCACCGCGCCTTGCGACCACCCCAGGGGCGGCGGGTGAAGTGACTGATCTTGCGTTCCACGACCGGCCGATACGTTCGGTAATCGGCCTGCCAGGCCGGATCGCGTTGGCGGGCCTTGGCGTGCTGCAGGGCGGCTTCATGGGCATGGATGGTGATCACCCGCCCGCGACGGGCTTTGGTGCACTCCGCCTGCAGTGGGCAGGACCCACAGAACGCACCGAAGCGAGCGACCTGCTGACGCCGGCCGGTGCTGATCGCCACGGTGTGCTCGGCCGGGCAGGTCACGGTGCCGGCGGCCAGGTCGATACCGAACCGGTCTTTGGAATAGCCGTTGGCGTTGCGCACCGGGGGCACCTTGGCGCGCATGTCATGACCCCGCCCGGTCTGCTCATCCAGGGTGGCCCCATCGGCGTAAGCCGAATCGCCATACACCTCAAAGACGTTCGGCTCCGACTCGTTGTGCACATGCTCGCCGTGATCGGTGATCGTTTCATCGGCATCGGCATCGGCATCGGCATCGGTGGCGGCATCGGTGCTGCTGTCGGTGTCGGGGGCGGTGGCGGGTGCAGCACTTCTGATGTCGGTGGCGGGGTTGCCCAACAGCTCATCGATGACCTCACGGTCGGCGGCGTTGGCCGCGGTGATGGCCACCCCGGTGATCAGCTCGTCGTCGGGGTCGATACCCAGATGGGACTTGTAGCCATCGAAGGTCCGCGCCCGCGACTTATGCCCATGGCGGGCTTCGGTATCGACGGTGGAGATCATCCGGTCTTTGGCCACTCGCCGGGCAATGCGGAAGATTCCGTCGTCGCCGGCTTCGACGTCTTGGCCGGCCACCAGCGCCAACAACTCGACCGCCTCACTGAGTGCCCCATCGAGCTTGCGGCCATCGAGGGCCTCCAGTGCGGCGTTGGCGTCGCGCACCAGCGCATCGACCAAGGCTTCACGCGCTTTGGGGTCATCCCAGTCACACGGTGGTTTGCCCAGGCTGGCGTAGTCATCGTCGCGGGTCAGCACGGTGCGCACCGCACCGGCCACTTCCGGATCGGCCCGATCAGCCACGGTCAGCAGTTTGCGGATCGCGGCCCGCAGCTGGATCACCGTGTCCTGGGTGGCCACCGCATCCAACAGCGGCGTCGAATCCAGCACCCGGCGTCGTCCCCGCAACAACCCCGCCGCTCGCGCGGTGGTGTTCACGTCCTCGAACAACCGCCGTGGCCGATCCGATGCGCGTAGCCGGTTGCGCATGCCGACCAGCACCGTGGGATGAAAAGCCTCGGCGTCCACCGTCAACCCGGCGGCCGCTTTCCAGCGCAGATCAAAGGCCAACCGGTCACACGCCTCCCGATCCGACAATCCCTCATAGGCCTGCAGCAGCATCACTGTGGCCATCACCCGCGCCGGCACCGTCGGTCGACCCAGCGCCGAGCGCTTGAACAGATCAGCGAAATAGTCATCGTCAAACAGTGCACCGCCGTGCTCGGCCAACAGCCGGTAAATACTGCCCGCCGGCAGCTGATCACCCACCAGCAGCATCACGTCATCGAACCGGCCCTGCCGATCCTCCCGTCCCAAAGCCACACATCAGATCCTCGTCGACCACCTACGCGAAATCCGCTCAGGCACGCCGAAAGTCAGCGACTAAAACAGCACCCCCCTAGGGCCGGACAGATCAGCTGATAGCGGAACAACCCGATTGCTTGGGCTCGCTCGCGGCGCTTGTGCTCCTCCAACGACATCTTCTCGGTTTTCCTCTCCAATCGAAGGCCCTGCCCGAAACCGTTGCCGCGCAGGTGCCTTGGTGAGGATCACCGATCACGCCGCTTACGCGTCAGGGGCGATTCGTGTTGCGCAGCCTCAGCGCCGCGGTGGCGACCAGCGCGGTGCCAGCAGCCGACCACCACTGGCCGCGACCGCTACCCGATCTGGCGTCACCGCGCCCAGCAACCCACCCGCACCGAAGCGGAACCGGATCGCCACGGTCGCGGTCGCCACCGCGGCCAACGCATCCCGCCACGCACAACCCGTCCCATCCGGGATCACCACGTCCACCCCGGCGGCCACCGCGACACCGATAAACCACGACCGGATCACCTCCAGCCGCTGCGCCGCCCGGCGCAGCCAACCCCACCGTCGCCGCCGGCACCCCCACATCCGCGGCGATCCGGCGATGCCCCAACCCCTGAGCACGAGCTATCAACGCGGCCCAAATCCGTTCCGCTGCATACGCTCTACGCAACAACACAGTCACCGGCAACAACACGTGGGTCACCATGCACACTCGGCATCTCGCCCGCCGCGGCCGCACCACATCACGCAGTCCCTCGATCTGACGGGCCCGGGCATACCCCCAGCCACCCAGCACCCCGTCCCCGCATGCCGGACACGCGATCTCCCCAGCCGCCAACCGGGACTCGACGCGGACAACATCAGCCTCTACCGTCACCATCGGTGCCTCCGAGCACTACAGCGCGGCACCCCGCAAGCCGACCAAGACTTCAGCGGGGTGCCGCGCACCCATCAGTTCCTCGTCACACTGACGGTGCACACGAACAAGATCAACCCCGCCGCCACACCGACCGTCACATCGGCAGACTCAATGAAGAATGGCCACCCCGTGGTCGCCATCCAAAGAGACGGTCAACAAGGGCTGGCCCACGAAGTCTGAGCTCGCTGACACTGACTTCTCGTACTTCCTTCTCGTACTTCAGGCAGGCGGCTGACGACCTGAAGGCAATTTCGTCGAAAGTGCTGGGTGCGTTGGAGCAGCTATCTCAGGATGTGAAAAAGCCCGGCGGCGCGGAGTGGCAGGGCGCGGCCGGCCAGGCGGCGATCGAGCAGGCCGGGCTCGACGTGGCGCGGGTGCGGTCGGCAGCGTGGTCGTGGGACGATGTGCGGGCACGGCTTCCGCCGTGGCAGGACACCCTGGAGGCCGGGCAGCGGCTCTTCTTCGACGCGATCGACGAGGCCGAGGGCGACGGCTTTGAGGTCGGCGACGACTACACGGTCACCGACAGCCGTACCTCCTGCGCGTCGCCAGCCGAACGCGATGCGCGCCAGGCTGCCGGCGACAGGCACGCCGGGTTCGTCTGGCACCGGGTCGCCACGCCGTCGACCACCAGTCGGCCATGGACAGCGAGCTGAAGGCGATGACTGCCGGGTGGGGCAACCTGACGTTTCCCGAGGACGGCTTGGGCGGCGAGAACGGAGAGGTGCGCCCAGTCGACCATCGCTGGAAGACCGGCGGTGGATCTGACACGGACGACGATCGCAAGAAAAACCAGAAAGAAGCCTTCAAGCAGGTGTACGGACGCGCTCCAACCAGCCCGAGTGACTGGGAGATGGCGACAGCGCTGGACCCGCACACCTACACCCCTGACTTCAAGGGGACGCAGGCGGAGGTCCGAGTGGTCAGGATCAACCCTGTGCCGGGGCAAGGGGTGGTGCGGGCGTCACAGTGGATTCCACAACGCGACGTGACTACGCCCGGACACGTGAAAGTCGGCGTCCCGCAGGACAGTGTCACACAGATCCCTGGACGGGGCGGTGCGGATCAAATACGACGCGGGGAACCCATACGCACCGGGTCCCACAACAAATACCTCCGGGCCGCTCGGTGACCATTAGGTCTCAGTCAATGGTGGTCTGGTTTTCACCCTGGGACTGGCGGTGTCCACGTTGACGGCACGCGGACCAACTACCCCTCAATGGAGGTTTATCAGGACATGCCGAACGGGACTACGCGCACAGTGTTGATCGACCCGGCGCGCTCAGGTAGTGGCGAGGGGTCGGCGTTAAATCTGCACCGCCACCACGACATCGGAATCGGAGGACGCGCGTTCGAGCCGTTCGACCGGGGCGGATGGAACCCCCGCTATGATGTGCCCGCGCCGCTGCCGCCCACGCCGTTCGGTCCGGTCACCACGCCGCCATCGGTTCCCGGGCCAGCGAGCGGCGGAGGAGTCTGGGCATGACGGAAGTCGACGGAGCGTCCGCGCCGATTGTGGAGGATGCCCGAACGCGAGCGCGGGATACAGATGTCTGGCGAATAGCCACCTGGCTCGTACCGGTTGCCGTCCAGGCCGTGATGGCGTTCGGTGCAGGTGTGATGTAGCTGCTGTCCCGAGGTCCGTTTCGCGGGCACGACCCGTTCGGGGCTCTGGGGCTGACTGGGGCGATCATCGCGACAGCGTTGTCATCGCTGGTCGGCGGTTGTGGACGCGTTCAAGGGAATCACCCGCCGCCGTGCCGTTGGGCTGAGCGTCGCGAGATCGGGCGTGGCGTTGTTGGCCGGCGCAACCGCGTACGCGCTCTGGCTGCTGCCGTGGTTGGAGCCCGCTGACTGATGGCGGACGCACAATCGCCCCCGCGGCGCGGCGCTACGGTCCGACCGGCTTCGTCGCAGCGCTGGTAACCGTCGCCGTCGTCGGGACCGCGACATGAATGTGGGCGCCGTACGTGTTTTTTCGCTGTACTCCTTCGCGGTTGCGTTGGCGATTGTGTTGCCTGTCGCGGCGTTATTGATGCTAATTGGGGGAAGGCCGTGCAAGCCGTCGGGGAGTCCTCATCGGCTACCTCGCGACGTCGCTCACCGCGTCGATTGTCAGCCTTCCCATGGTCGTGTTTACCGCAGTGCGTCATCCGATGTGAACCGACGCTGTGGCCAGTAACCCATGCGTTCTCCGGGTTCGCGTACCCCCAGCCGCGGCGTGGAGCACTCCGACTCGCCCTGGTGGTCGGCTATTGGATCGCTCCACGCATTGCTCACGTTCACCGCCCCGCATGGGAAGATGGGACACGTGTTGCGATGGACCACCGCCGGTGAATCCCACGGCCGCGCGCTGGTGGCCGTGCTGGAGGGCATGGTCGCCGGGGTGGCGGTGACGTCGCATGACATCGCAACCCAGCTGGCCCGCCGTCGGCTGGGCTATGGCCGCGGCGCCCGGATGAAATTCGAACGCGACCAGGTCACCATGCTGGCCGGGGTGCGGCACGGCTACACCCTGGGCGGGCCGATCGCGATCGAGATCGCCAACACCGAATGGCCGAAGTGGCAGACCGTGATGGCCGCCGACCCGGTCGACCCCGCGCAACTTGCCGACCTGGCCCGCAACGCGCCGCTGACCCGGCCGCGACCCGGCCACGCCGACTACGCCGGCATGCTCAAGTACGGGTTCGACGACGCCCGACCGGTGCTGGAGCGGGCCAGCGCCCGCGAGACCGCCGCCCGCGTCGCGGCCGGCACGGTCGCCCGGTTGTTTCTGCGTCAGGCGCTCGGGGTTGAGGTGCTCTCGCATGTCGTCTCGATCGGCGCGTCGACGCCTTACGACGGTCCGCCCCCGCAGCCCGAGGATCTGGCTGCGATCGACGCCAGCCCGGTGCGCGCCTACGACAAAGCCGCCGAGCAGGCGATGATCGCCGAGATCGAAGCCGCCAAGAAGGACGGCGACACCCTCGGCGGCGTGGTGGAGGCCGTCGCGCTGGGCCTGCCGGTCGGTGTCGGGTCGTTCACCAGCGGCGAGAACCGGCTCGACAGCCAGCTGGCCGGCGCGGTGATGGGCATTCAGGCGATCAAGGGCGTCGAGATCGGCGACGGGTTCGCCACCGCGCGCCGCCGCGGCAGCCAAGCACACGATGAGATGTATCCCGGCCCCGACGGCGTTGCGCGATCGACCAACCGGGCCGGAGGGCTGGAGGGGGGCATGACCAATGGCCAGCCGTTACGGGTCCGCGCCGCGATGAAGCCGATCTCGACCGTGCCGCGGGCACTGGCCACGGTCGACATGGCCACCGGCGAGGAAGCTGTCGCCATCAACCAGCGTTCCGACGTGTGCGCGGTACCGGCCGCGGCAGTGGTGGTCGAAACCATGGTGGCGCTGGTGCTGGCCCGCGCGGTGCTGGAGAAGTTCGGCGGCGACTCGCTGACCGAGACCCGCCGCAACGTCGACGCATACCTTCGTTCGGTCGCCGAGCGTGAGGCGGTCACCGACCGCGCCGGGGCGTCCGGATAATGGCCCCCAAGGCGGTACTGGTGGGGCTGCCCGGGTCGGGCAAGTCCACGATCGGGCGCCGGCTGGCCAAGGCCCTCGGGGTCGAGATGCTCGACACCGACGCCGCGATCGAACGGCGCACCGGGCGCAAGATTGCCGACATCTTCGCCGCCGACGGGGAAAAGGAGTTCCGCCGCATCGAAGAGCAGGTGGTGCGCGCGGCGCTGGCCGAACACGACGGCATCGTCGCGCTGGGCGGCGGCGCCGTGACCAGTCCCGGGGTGCGCGCGGCGCTGGCCGGACACACCGTGATCTTCTTGGAAATCAGCGCCGCCGAAGGCATCCGCCGCACCGGTGGAAACACCGTGCGCCCGTTGCTGGCCGGGCCCGACCGCGCCGAGAAGTTCCGCTCCCTGATGGCGCAGCGGGTCCCGCTGTACCGGCGGGTCGCGACGATGCGGGTCAACACCAACCGCCGCAATCCCGGTGCGGTGGTGCGTCACATCATGTCGCGGCTGGAAAACCGGCCGAACCCGCCGAAGACGCAGCGACCCAGCCCCGCCACGGTGGCGCTGGCCGCCGCGCGCCGCGCCGAGGCCGGCAAATGACTGGGTTTGACCGTCCGGCTCCTCCTCATCGCGCTGCGCGCTCTGCATCGTCGCCGGACGACACCGCTCCGGTCACGGTGTGGGTGGCCGTCGACCCGCCCTACCCGGTGGTGATCGGGACCGGCCTGTCCGGTGAGCTCATCACACTGCTGGCAGAGCGGCACCGGGTCGCGATTCTGCATCAGCCGGTGCTCGCTCAAGTCGCCGAATCAATCCGGAAAAGCTTGGCGGACAACGGCGTCGACGCTCACCGCATCGAAATCCCGGACGCAGAAGCCGGGAAAGATTTGCCTGTCGTCGGATTCATCTGGGAAGTGTTGGGCCGCATCGGGATCGGCCGTAAGGATGCGCTGGTCAGCCTGGGCGGCGGGGCCGCCACCGATGTCGCCGGCTTCGCCGCGGCGACCTGGCTGCGCGGTGTGTCGATTGTGCACGTGCCCACCACGCTGCTGGGCATGGTCGACGCCGCCATCGGCGGCAAGACCGGCATCAACACCGACGCGGGCAAGAACCTGGTCGGCGCGTTCCACCAGCCGATCGCCGTGCTGGCCGACTTGGCAACACTGGAAACGTTGCCGCGCAACGAACTTGTCGCCGGCATGGCCGAGGTGGTGAAGGCCGGGTTCATCGCCGACCCGGTGATCCTGGATCTCATCGAAGCAGATCCGCGGGCCGCCACCGACCCGTCCGGTGAGGTGCTGGCGGAGCTGATCCGGCGTGCGGTCACTGTCAAGGCGGAGGTCGTTGCCGCCGACGAGAAGGAGTCACAGCTGCGCGAGATCCTCAACTACGGCCACACGCTGGGGCATGCGATCGAGCGCCGCGAGAACTACCGGTGGCGCCACGGCGCCGCGGTGTCGGTGGGTTTGGTGTTCGCCGCCGAACTGGCCCGGCTGGCGGGGCGGCTCGACGACGCCACCGCCGACCGGCATCGCAGAATCTTGACGTCGCTGGGTTTGCCGGTCAGCTACGACGCCGACGCATTGCCGGAGCTGATGCGAATTATGGCCGCCGACAAGAAGACCCGGGCGGGTGTGTTGCGCTTCGTGGTGCTCGACGGGCTGGCCAAACCGGGCCGGCTCGAGGGTCCCGACCCGTCGCTGCTGGCAGCGGCCTACGCGGAGATCAGTACCCGATGAATGTCAACGTGATCAACGGCCCCAACCTGGGCCGGCTCGGGCAGCGTGAGCCCGAGGTGTACGGCGCCACCACCCATGACGAGCTGAGTGCGCTCATCGAGCGGGAGGCCGCTGAGCTCGGCCTGAAAGTGGTTGTGCGGCAGAGTGATAGCGAAGCCCAATTGCTGGAGTGGATACATCGGGCCGCGGACACACAGGAGCCGGTCATCCTCAACGCCGGCGGGCTGACCCACACATCGGTGGCGTTGCGCGACGCCTGCGCCGAACTGACCGCACCGCTGATCGAGGTGCACATCTCCAACGTGTATGCCCGCGAGGACTTTCGGCGCCACTCCTACCTGAGCCCGGTTGCCACCGGGGTGATCGTCGGGCTCGGTGTGCAGGGCTATCTGCTTGCCCTGCGCTACCTGGCCGGCGTTTACCGCTGATCGTCGCCGGCCCGGGGGGCGCGCTTGGTCTGCTCCGCGTCGGGCGTCGTCGGCGTCGCCTGAGTGGGTTTTTCACCTTCGGCCGTGGCCACCGCGGTGGGCCGTTCCCCTGCCCTGGCGGCGGTTTGCTCCTGGTCGTGGCCCTTGACCGCGGCCATCCCCTCGGTTGGTGCCTCGTCCTGGTGGACGGCGGCGAACACGTCGGTGTCCTCCTCGCGGTGCCCGTGCTTGGGTACCGGGGGAGCGTGGCGGTCGATGAGCCAGCGGCCCAAGGTCACTCCGCCCATGCCGGGCAGAAACACCAGCAGCGCGGTGAACGCGGCGAACGTCGAGACCTCGTTGATCAGCCCGCCGGTGTAAAGACCGGTGTAGACCAGGGAAATCAGCCACGCCACCGCGCCACCGAGAATCCCGGCCACCAAGCCGGCCAGCAGCCACGTCATCGCCAGATCCTGGCGGCGGTCCGGGTCGGGTTGCGCTGCGGCGTCGGCGCGACCGTCGATCAGCCCCCAGGCGACGACCGCGATGGCGAAAAGGAGTACCAACACGGTGCTGATCAACGCCGCGTGGGTGGGAAACGCGTTGATCAGCGCCCCTTGGAACAAGCGGACGACGACCATCGCAGCCGCGAACACCAGTCCGCGCAGCCTCCAGTTAGTCATGGGGCCACAGCGTAGCGAGTAGCGTCAACGGTTGTGACACATTCCCAGCGTAGAGAAAATCTCAGCGCGCGGATTCGTGCCGCCGGGTTGGACGCGCTGCTGGTCAGCGACCTGGTCAACGTGCGCTACCTCTCCGGTTTCACCGGCTCCAACGCCGCGCTGCTGGTGTTCGCCGACGAGCGGACCCCGGTGCTGGCCACCGACGGGCGCTACCGCACTCAGGCCGCGCAGCAGGCGCCCGATCTCGAGATCGCCGTCGAGCGGGCATGTGGACGGCATCTGGTCGGGCGGGCCGCGGCCGGCGGTGTCCGGCGGCTGGGTTTCGAAAGCCATGTGGTCACCGTCGACGGGTTCGACGCGCTGGCCGCCGAAGCGGGAACGACCGAGCTGGCGCGTGCCTCGGGCATGGTGGAGGCGCTGCGCGAGGTCAAGGACGCCGGCGAGGTGGCGCTGCTGCGACTGGCCTGCGAGGCGGCCGACACCGCGCTGACCGACCTGATCGAGCGCGGCGGTTTACGGCCGGGCCGTACCGAGCGCGAGGTGAGCCGCGAGCTCGAGGCGTTGATGCTCGACCACGGCGCCGACGGCGTGTCGTTCGACACGATCGTGGCCACCGGGGCGAATTCGGCGATCCCGCACCACCGGCCCACCGACGCGGTGCTGGGCACCGGTGACTTCGTCAAGATCGACTTCGGCGCGCTGGTCGCCGGCTACCACTCGGACATGACCCGCACGTTTGTGCTAGGCCGGGCCGCAGACTGGCAGCGCGAGATCTATCAACTGGTCGCCGCCGCACAACGGGCCGGGCGAGAGGCGCTGCGGGCGGGCGCGAACCTGCATGACGTGGATGCCGCGGCCCGCCAAGTCATTACCGACGCCGGCCACGGCGAGCGCTTCGGCCACGGCCTGGGGCACGGGGTGGGCCTGCAGATCCACGAAGCGCCAGGGATCAACGCCACAGCCGCCGGTACACTACTGGCGGGTTCCGTGGTAACCGTGGAGCCCGGTGTCTATCTGCCCGACCGCGGCGGTGTCCGCATCGAGGACACCCTGGTTGTGGCCGACGAAACGTCCGGACACGCACCGGAATTGCTCACCCGGTTCCCCAAGGAACTGGCGATCCTGTAGGAGAGTCACCGACCGTGGCAACGACTGCCGACTTCAAAAACGGACTGGTGCTGGTGATCGACGGCCAGCTGTGGCAGATCGTCGAGTTCCAGCACGTCAAACCCGGTAAGGGCCCGGCGTTTGTGCGCACCAAGCTCAAGAACGTGGTGTCCGGCAAGATCATCGACAAGACCTACAACGCCGGCGTGAAAGTGGAAACCGCCACCGTGGACCGCCGCGACACCACCTATCTGTATCGCGACGGCTCCGACTTTGTGTTCATGGACAGCGAGGACTACGAGCAGCACCACCTGCCGGAGTCGCTGGTCGGCGACGCCGCCAAGTTCCTGCTGGACGGGATGCCCGTGCAGGTGGCCTTCCACAACGGGACGCCGCTGTACATCGAGCTGCCGGTGACCGTCGAGCTGGAGGTCACCCACACCGAGCCGGGTCTGCAGGGTGATCGCTCCAGCGCCGGCACCAAGCCCGCGACGTTGGAGACCGGCGCACAGATCCAGGTGCCGTTGTTCATCAACACCGGCGACAAGCTGAAGGTGGACTCCCGCGACGGCAGCTACCTGGGCCGCGCCTGACCATGCCTGGCGGTAAGCCGGTCAAGGGCCGCCACCAGGCCCGCAAGCGGGCGGTCGACTTGCTGTTCGAAGCCGAAGCCCGCGGGTGCAGCTCCGCCGAGATGGCCGACGCCCGCGCAGCGCTGGCCGAAACCAACCCCGAGGTGGCACCCTTGCACCCCTATACGGCGGCGGTGGCCCGCGGCGTCAGTGAGCACGCCGCACACATCGACGAGCTGATCGCTTCGCATCTGCAGGGCTGGACGCTGGAGCGGCTGCCCGCGGTGGACCGGGCCATTCTGCGGGTGGCGGTGTGGGAACTGCTGCACGCCGACGACGTGCCGGGGCCGGTCGCCGTCGACGAGGCGGTTCAGCTGGCCAAGGAGCTGTCCACCGACGAGTCGCCCGGCTTCGTCAACGGGGTGCTGGGTCAGATCATGTTGGTGACACCGCAAATCCGCGCGGCCGCCCAGGCGGTCCGGGGACCGCGCGAGCCATGACCCGGCTGGAACTGCGTGTCGCGATTGCCGCCGTCCTGGCGGCCACGGTGGTGCTGGGCGCCGTCGCGTGCGCCGCCTACGGCCTGGCCCTCGTCGCTGCGGCGTTGGCGATCTACGCGCTGGGTGTCGGCGCCTGGCTGTATCACTGCATCGAGCGCTACCTCGTTGCCCACCGCATCAGCACGGTGCGCTCGGCGGCCAAACCGTTCCAGCCGCTGCTTCCGGTGATGGCCGCGATCATGGGCCTGACTCAGGCCGTGGTGCGCTCGCTCGGCGACGTCACCGACCTGCCGCCGCGGCGCTGGGACTCGCCGGTGCGACGGTGGATGGAGATCACCCGCGGCAGGTCGGGGCGCGGCGACGACGGCAACGACGACCTCGGGGGATAGCCCTAGGACGACGCTGATGTAGTGACCCCGTGGGGCGGGGATTTGGCGGTATCGAGATTTCGACGGCTGTGATGGCTTTCGCTGGCTGATCTCATCGGGGTAGCCGTGCGGCCGGGTGGCCCGGTGGTCCCGGATCAGGCGATGGCCCAACCCCCGGCGTGTGGGTGCAAGCCCAAGGTGGCCAACCGGGCGAGGTTGATCGCTCCTGCTCGGGCCAGGATGTCGGTCAGGATGCGTTTTTGGCCGCGGCACCGCGCCTTGCGACCACCCCAGGGGCGGCGGGTGAAGTGACTGATCTTGCGTTCCACGACCGGCCGATACGTTCGGTAATCGGCCTGCCAGGCCGGATCGCGTTGGCGGGCCTTGGCGTGCTGCAGGGCGGCTTCATGGGCATGGATGGTGATCACCCGCCCGCGACGGGCTTTGGTGCACTCCGCCTGCAGTGGGCAGGACCCACAGAACGAACCGAAGCGAGCGACCTGCTGACGTCGGCCGGTGCTGATCGCCACGGTGTGCTCGGCCGGGCAGGTCACGGTGCCGGCGGCCAGGTCGATACCGAACCGGTCTTTGGAATAGCCGTTGGCGTTGCGCACCGGGGGCACCTTGGCGCGCATGTCATGACCCCGCCCGGTCTGCTCATCCAGGGTGGCCCCATCGGCGTAAGCCGAATCGCCATACACCTCAAAGACGTTCGGCTCCGACTCGTTGTGCACATGCTCGCCGTGATCGGTGATCGTTTCATCGGCATCGGCATCGGCATCGGTGGCGGCATCGGTGCTGGTGTCGGTGTCGGGGGCGGTGGCGGGTGCAGCACTTCTGATGTCGGTGGCGGGGTTGCCCAACAGCTCATCGATGACCTCACGGTCGGCGGCGTTGGCCGCGGTGATGGCCACCCCGGTGATCAGCTCGTCGTCGGGGTCGATACCCAGATGGGACTTGTAGCCATCGAAGGTCCGCGCCCGCGACTTATGCCCATGGCGGGCTTCGGTATCGACGGTGGAGATCATCCGGTCTTTGGCCACTCGCCGGGCAATGCGGAAGATTCCGTCGTCGCCGGCTTCGACGTCTTGGCCGGCCACCAGCGCCAACAACTCGACCGCCTCACCCAGTGCCCCATCGAGCTTGCGGCCGTCGAGGGCCTCCAGTGCGGCGTTGGCGTCGCGCACCAGCGCATCGACCAAGGCTTCACGCGCTTTGGGGTCATCCCAGTCACACGGTGGTTTGCCCAGGCTGGCGTAGTCATCGTCGCGGGTCAGCACGGTGCGCACCGCACCGGCCACTTCCGGATCGGCCCGATCAGCCACGGTCAGCAGTTTGCGGATCGCGGCCCGCAGCTGGATCACCGTGTCCTGGGTGGCCACCGCATCCAACAGCGGCGTCGAATCCAGCACCCGGCGTCGTCCCCGCAACAACCCCGCCGCTCGCGCGGTGGTGTTCACGTTTTCGAACAACCGCCGTGGCCGATCCGATGCGCGTAGCCGGTTGCGCATGCCGACCAGCACCGTGGGATGAAAAGCCTCGGCGTCCACCGTCAACCCGGCGGCCGCTTTCCAGCGCAGATCAAAGGCCAACCGGTCACACGCCTCCCGATCCGACAATCCCTCATAGGCCTGCAGCAGCATCACTGTGGCCATCACCCGCGCCGGCACCGTCGGTCGACCCAGCGCCGAGCGCTTGAACAGATCAGCGAAATAGTCATCGTCAAACAGTGCACCGCCGTGCTCGGCCAACAGCCGGTAAATACTGCCCGCCGGCAGCTGATCACCCACCAGCAGCATCACGTCATCGAACCGGCCCTGCCGATTCTCCCGTCCCAAAGCCACACATCAGATCCTCGTCGACCACCTACGCGAAATCCGCTCAGGCACGCCGAAAGTCAGCGACTAAAACAGCACCGCCCTAGAGCGCATCCAAGAGCCGCTCCAGGTCGTCCTCGGTGTTGTAGAGGTGAAACCCGACACGCACCGCTCCCGCGCGCACGGCTGCGCGGATCCCGGCGTTGTGCAACGCATCAGCCGACTTGGCAATGGGGATTGAGACGATTGCGGAATCCGTTGGTGCGAGCTCTAATTCGGTCCGCAGCTGATTCGCAAGCCCCACTGTGTGCGCCTGCACAGCGTCTCGATCCAGCGTCGCCAGCCACGCCAGCGACAGTCCCGCGCCGAACAAGCTGAACCACGCCGGCCACGAGTCGAACCGCCGGGCGTCACCGGCGAGCCGCATCGGCAACCCATACAGCGAGGACCACATGTCTTCTGCTGCAAACGGATTCGCCATATGCGGAACCAGTTTCTCGAACATCCGGTCGCTCAACGACATCCAGGCCACGCCCCGCGGCCCCAGCAACCACTTGTAGCTGGCG
This sequence comes from Mycobacterium heckeshornense, assembly GCF_016592155.1. NCBI lineage: Bacteria > Bacillati > Actinomycetota > Actinomycetes > Mycobacteriales > Mycobacteriaceae > Mycobacterium > Mycobacterium heckeshornense. Next base: position 3,083,467 of record NZ_AP024237.1, on the reverse strand, counting down.
CCGACCGCGACGTCGGCCCAGGACAGCTCGACGTCCTTCCATCCCAGCGCCTGCACCACATCGATCACCGTGACGGTCGCGGACCCGGCGACGCTGCGGCGCAGCGATTCGACATCAAGCACGGCGCCGTCGGCCGACTGCACGAGGCTGGCGGCGACCACGTCGAAGTCCCCGGCGCTGCCCTCGAGCTGGCCGTGCGGCAGTTCGGTGAGCGTGACGCCGCGGGCTGCTTGGGCCGCGAACGGAAAAGTGACGCTGGTTTATTCGCCGGGCAGGGTCGCCACCCGGCTGCCGTCCGGGATGGCGGCGGCGACCAGACCGATCAGCGACGACGTGCTGCTGCCGATGGCTACCCGGTGCGGGTCCGTCCCGGTCAGCGAGGCGTACGCGGCCCGGCTCGTAGTCATCAGCTCGACGAAGGTGCTGACCTCGAGGCTGCCGTGCTGCCACGAGCGCACACAGTCGCGCAATGCCTCGGCGACGAACCGGGGCGGCACACCATAGGTCGCGGTGTCCAGGAATCCGTCCGCACCGTCAAACTCGGCGCCAAAAGCTTCGCGTGTCACCACACCACCTTGACGTATGCGTGCTCGCTGTCAGACGCTGCGGGGTCCGGCACCGTGGACCGCCGCGGCGACGGCGTCGGCCAGCGGATCGATCTCGGCGGCGTCGAGGCCGGCGATGCTGATCCGGATACCGGGCGCGGTGACCAACCGGTACCGGTTGCCCGGAGCCACCGCCCACCCCGCGGCCAGCAGCCCGGCGATGGCGGTCGGCTCGTCGGGAACCGGCACCCACACGTTAAGGCCGGAACGGCCGTGCGCGACGACACCGCGTTCGGCCAGTGCCGTCAGCAAGCCCGAGCGCTTGTCGGCATAGGCAATTTGGGCCGCATGCACCAGCCGGGTCGCTGCGTCGTTGCGCCACACACTGACCGCGAGGTCTTGCAGCAGGTGGCTGACCCAGCCCGGGCCAAGCCGCAGCCGGCCCTGGACCCGCTCGACGGTGCGACGGTCCCCGGCGAGCACCGCCAGGCGCAGGTCCGGCCCGTACGCCTTGGCGAGCGACCGGACGAAGGCCCAACGCTGCGTGCAGCCGGCCACCGAGTGCAGCGGTGCGCCCGCGATGCCGGCGCAGTGGTCGTCTTCGATCACCAGCAGGTCGCGTGCCCGGTCCGCCAGCAGGCGCCGCAGCGTGGCGGCGCGAGGCGCGGAAACAGCTGCGCCCGTTGGATTTTGGGCGCGGCTGGTCACGATCAACGCCTGCACGCCGCGATCCAGCACCCGACGGAGGTCGTCGGGTAGCGGCCCGTCGTCGTCGAGCCGCAGCGGCTCCACGGCCAGCCCGAGAGCCGCCAGCAGATCCAGAAGGTTCGCCCACCCCGGATCCTCGACGGCAACCCGGGCGCCGGCCCGCAGGTGTGCGGTGAGCACCCGCTCGATCGCGTCGAGCGCCCCGCTGGTGACTGCCAGGTGTTCGCCGGGGATGCCGTCGCTGCTCAGGTCCGCACGAGCGTGCTCGGCGAGCTCCGGCGATATCGGAGCCTCGCCATACAGCACCGGTTGACCGCGCGGTGGCAGAACAGCGTCAGCGATCGGGAGCAGACCCGGGTCCGGGTTGCCCGTCGACAGGTCGCGCACCCCTGGCGGGATCACCGGCCCCCGCAAGGATCTCGGTGTGGTCGCCGGTCGTTCGCGTACCCGGGTTCCGCGCCGCCCGGCGGTTTCGACGGCCCCGCGATCGCGCAGCAGACGGTATGCGGCCGCAACGGTGTTGGGATTCACACCGAGCTGTGTGGCCAGCTCCCGGATCGGCGGCAGGGCGGCGCCCGGGGCGAGCGCGCCGCGCGAAATTGCCTCCTCGACGTCCGTCGCAATGCCCTGCGCACCCGCACCGCGGATGGTGTACTGTACTGGCACAAAAACAATTATGTACTAGTACAAAGATGGGAAGTCAATCCCGTTGCGACCAGCACAGCCGGCCTACCCGCCAACACCGCGCACCACGCCGACCCGCTATCGAGAGCGCGCCCGCTACGATCGTGAGACCGTCCACGAAGTTCTCGATGAGGCGTTGATGTGCCACCTGGGTTACCTCAACGCGGGCCGCCCGGTCGTGCTGCCGATGGTGCATGCCCGCGTGGGCGAGACGCTGTATATACACGGCTCCACCGGTAGCGGTCCGATGTTGGCCGCGAAGGCGTCGACGGGTTTGCCCGTGTGCGTCACGGTCACCGTCGTCGACGGCCTGGTGCTGGCCCGCGCGGCGGTGCACCACTCGGTGAATTACCGCTCGGTCGTCATCGTCGGCACCGCACATCTCGTCGAGGATCCACAGCTGAAAATGGCTGTGCTGCAAGCACTTGTCGATCACGTCGTGCCCGGCCGAGCCGCCGATAGCCGGCTCCCCGACACTCGCGAACTCGCCGCCACCGGCGTGCTGGGGCTCGACCTGGTCGAGGTCTCGGCCAAAGTGCGGGCCGGCGGCCCGGTCGATGGGCCGGCGGACACCGCGCTGCCCCATTGGGCGGGTACCGTGCCGCTGAGGCTGGCCGCCGGCGCGCCGATACCGGCCGGCGATCTCGACCCCGCCATCCCGACGCCGGCCTACCTGGCGAGCTACCTCACCTGACCCGCGGGGTTCTGCTCAGCCGGATGCAAATCGCACGGTTTGCCTCGCAGGTGGCGTAATCGCCGGCTGACGCAGTGCTTTCGCCTGATGACCGCGGAAACGCGGGCGGCGCAATGTGCGGACCGGCGCCGCGGTCGCCGTCCACGCCGGTCGGGCCGACCGGCGAATCGCATTAGCGTGTCGGCGTGACCGTGCCGTTGCCGATCCATCGCCCCCGGGCCGATCGTGCCCGCCAGGTCGCCGACGTGCTGCGGCAGGCGATCCACGCCGGCGCCTACGACGAGGGGCTACCCGCCGAACAGCAGTTGGCTGCGGAATTCTTCGTGTCTCGCAATACCATTCGTGCGGCGCTGGCCGTCCTGAAAAGCGAGGGGCTGATCGATCGGGGCCCCAAGGTCGGCACACAAATCGCGCAGCGCAAGTACGCCCACGGCCTCGATAGGCTGCTCGGTTTAAAGGAGACGCTGACCGGGCACGGCGAGGTCCGCAACGAGGTACGGGCCGCGACGCAGGTGACCGCTCCACCGGCGGTCGCCCACCGGTTGCGAGTACAGCCCGGCCAGCCGGTGATGTTCATTGAACGTCTGCGCTACCTCGACGAGCTGCCGCTCAGCCTGGATCTGACCTACCTCACTCCCCACATCGGCGATTTAGTCGCCGCCCATCAGCTGGAAACCCATGACATCTTCGCGCTGATCGAACAAGTCAGCGGACAGCGGCTGGGCGCAGCAACCCTGGCATTGGAGGCCATTCCCGCCGATGCCCATTCGGCGGCCACGTTGCAGATTCCCGACGGCGCTCCGCTGCTGATGCTGGAGCGCCTCACCCGCCTCGACGACGGCCAGCCTGTTGATCTGGAATACATCAGGATGCGCGGTGATCGAATCACAATGCGCGGCAACCTGATTAGGAGCAAACAATGACGCTGGTCACCCACCGTGTCGATGTCCCTGTGACGATCGACGAATCCCTGTGTATCGACGGCTGCACGCTCTGTGTCGACATCTGCCCGCTGGACTCACTGGCGATCAACCCTGAGACCGGCAAAGCTTTCATGCACGTTGACGAGTGTTGGTACTGCGGCCCGTGTGCGGCCCGCTGCCCGACCGATGCGGTCACCGTCAACATGCCCTACCTGATTCGATAGACACCAGGGAATCTCATGAGCAGACCCATGGTCCGATTGGCCTCGGCCGCCACTGTGTTCGGTGTGGCGGCCGCCGGATGCGCGCTGGACTCCGCTGGCGCCGTCAACGTCGTGGTCGGCTATCAATCCAAGACCATCAATACCGTGACTGCCGGCACGCTGTTGCGCGCGCAAGGCTTCCTGGAGCACCGGCTGGCCGACATCACCAAGCGCACCGGTACCAAATACCGCGTGGTGTGGCAGGATTACGACACCGGCGCGCCGATCACCGCGCAGATGGTGGCCGAGAAGATCGACATTGGCTCGATGGGCGACTTCCCGATGTTGATCAACGGCTCCAAAACGCAGGCCAACGAGCGCGCCCGCACCGAGATTGTGTCGGTCACCGGCTATCAACCCAAGGGCGCGCTGAACATGGTGGTGGTGGCGCCGAATTCCACCGCGACAGCGATGACCGACTTGGCCGGCAAGAAGGTGTCGGCCAGTGTCGGCTCAGCGGGTCACGGCACCCTGGTGCGGGCATTGTCCGCCGCCGGCATCAATCCCCGTACCGGTGTGGAAGTGCTCAACCAGCAGCCGCAGGTCGGGGCTTCTGCGCTGGAATCAGGTCAGGTGCAAGCGCTTTCGCAGTTCGTGGCCTGGCCAGGCCTGCTGGTCTACCAGGGCAAGGCGAAACTGCTCTACGACGGAGCCGAGCTGAACTACCCGACCTTGCACGGTGTGGTGGTGCGCCGCGCCTACGCGACGGCCCACCCCGAGGTGCTCGACGCCTTCCTGCAGGCCCAGCTCGATGCCACCGACTTCCTCAACGACAACCCGCTGGAAGCAGCCCGCATCGTCGCCGAGAGCAGTGGGCTGCCGCAAGAGGTCGTGTACCTCTACAACGGTCCGGGTGGCACGTCGTTCGACACCACGCTCAAACCGTCGCTGGTTGAAGCCTTGAAAAACGATGTGCTATACCTGAAATCGATCGGTGACTTCGCAGATCTCGATGTCGGCGGCTTCGTCCAGGACGCGCCACTGCGTGCGGCCTTCGCCACACGAAAGCTCGACTACGGCAAGGCGGTCGCCGTCCTCAACAGCCCGTCGCGGACCGGCGGTGAGCTGTGGCTGTACGGATCAGAGCGCACCCGACCAGTTTCCGACCCGGGAGCCCTGCTCAAAGCGGTGCGTGACGCGACCGCCCATGGCGCGCGCGTGCGGGCGGCTTATGTCCACGACGCCGAGCTGGGCACCCGCTGGTTCGCCGACAGGTCGACGTGGGTAAAGGATGGCGAACAGTATCTGCCATTCGATACCCCGGCAGGTGCACAGCGTTATGTCGCGTCGCATCCGGGCAGCGTCGCGTTGGACTACCAGCAAGCCTTGGCGGGCGCGGCATGACTGCCGTCAGTGTCAGCGCCCCGGTAGAACTCGAGCCGGTCACTGCGCCACCCCGAAACGGGCGTTCTCCGTGGCGGTCTCGGCTGCTTCGCCTGGCGTCGGTGGCCGCCGCGCTGGGACTGTGGCAGGCGCTCACCGCCAACCATGCGCGGTTGTGGCTGCGCTTTGACACCCTGCCGACGGTGGACGAGATCACCATGGCACTGGTTCACCGACTCTGCACTCAGGATTACTGGCTTGACTTGGCCCAGTCGCTGGTTCGCATCCTCACCGGCTTCGGGCTAGCCGCGGTCGTTGGTGTGGCGACCGGCATCATGCTGGGCCGGTCGCGGTTGGCCGGCGACTTGCTCGGCCCGTTGGCCGAGCTGGCTCGCCCGATCCCGGCAATCGCGGTGGTGCCGGTGGCGATCCTGCTATTTCCCACCGACGAAGCCGGGGTGGTGTTCATCACGTTCTTGGCGGCGTATTTCCCGGTCATGGTCAGCACCCGACACGCGGTGCGGGCGCTGCCCACCCTCTGGGAGGACTCCGTTCGCACGATGGGTGGTGGCCGGTGGGACGTGCTGACCCAGGTGGTGTTGCCGGGCATCCTGCCGGGCGTGTTCGGCGGACTTTCGGTGGGCATGGGCGTGGCCTGGATCTGCGTGATCTCGGCAGAGATGATCTCCGGTCGTCTCGGTGTGGGGTATCGCACCTGGCAGGCCTATACGGTGCTGGCTTACCCGCACGTGTTCGTCGGCATCATCACGATCGGGGTGCTCGGGTTCGCCACGTCCGCGGCAGTGGAACTGGTGGGCCGCCGGGTGACGCGCTGGCTGCCCCGCGGTGAGGACAACGCGCGATGACGTCCGGGATGCGCCTTGAGCTGGACCGAGTCAGGTTGTCCTACAACGGGATTCCGGTCATCGACGGGCTAAGCCTGGACGTGGGGTCGGGCGAGATCCTGGTGCTGACGGGGCCATCGGGCTGCGGTAAGACGACGGTGCTGCGTGCGCTGGCCGGGCTGCTGGCACCCGACCGGGGGTGGGTGCTGGCCGACGGCGTCGAGGTCACCGGCACCTCTGGCGAGCGCGGCGTGGTATTCCAGGACAATGCGTTGCTGCCGTGGCGCAGCGTGCGCTCCAATATCGAGCTGGCGCTGCGACTGCGCGGCGAACCGCGAGCCACCCGCCGCGCCCAGGCCGACCGCTGGATCACCGAGCTCGGGCTGACCGGCTTCGGCGACTACCTGCCCAAGAGCCTTTCGGGTGGGATGCGCCAGCGGGTGCAGCTGGCGCGCGGACTGGCCGGTGCGCCGCGAGCGGTGATGATGGACGAGCCGTTCGGTGCGCTGGACACCCAGACTCGTGCCGCCATGCAGCGGCTGCTCATCGGCGCCTGGCGCACACATCCGACCACGATCGTGTTCGTGACCCACGACGTCGACGAAGCTCTCGCGCTGGGCGACCGGGTCGCGGTGCTGGGCCGAACCGGGCAACCGCTGCGCGCTCTCCTCGATGTGCCGGCGCCACGAACGGCCGGGGCAAGGCCGGCATTGCGGGCTGAAGTCATTGCTGCACTGGAGCATTCGATCGCCGAATGATGGAGATTCCCGACCTGACCCGACCGGAGCGGATGGACTGCGACGTCCTGGTGATCGGCGGCGGCACCGCGGGCACCATGGCCGCGCTGACGGCCGCCGAGCGTGGCGCGAACGTGCTGCTGCTGGAGAAGGCGCACGTGCGCCATTCCGGCGCGCTGGCGATGGGAATGGACGGGGTCAACAACGCCGTCATCCCGGGCAGGGCTAAACCCGAGGACTACGTCGCCGAAATCACCCGCGCCAACGATGGAATCGTCAACCAGCGCACCATCTACCAGACCGCCACCCGCGGGTTCGCGATGGTACAGCGGCTCGAACGCTACGGCGTCAAGTTCGAAAAAGATGAGCGCGGCGAATACGCGGTGCGCCGCGTGCACCGCTCCGGTTCCTACGTGCTGCCCATGCCCGAAGGCAAGGACATCAAAAAGGCGCTGTACCGGGTGCTGCGGCAACGCTCGATGCGGGCGAAGATCCGCATCGAGAATCGGGTGATGCCGGTGCGGGTGCTGGTCGCCGATGGCCGGGCGGTGGGCGCGGCCGCATTGCACACCCGCACCGGCGAATTCGTCACTGTCGGTGCCAAGGCGGTGATCCTGGCCACCGGGGCGTGCGGGCGGCTGGGCCTGCCCGCTTCGGGGTATCTGTATGGCACCTACGAGAACCCGACTAACGCCGGTGACGGGTATTCGATGGCGTATCACGCCGGCGCGGAACTCTCGGGCATCGAGTGCTTCCAAATCAACCCGCTGATCAAGGATTACAACGGGCCGGCGTGCGCGTATGTGGCCAACCCATTCGGTGGCTACCAGGTCAACGCGTTGGGGGAACGGTTTGTCGACTCCGACTACTGGTCGGGGCAGATGATGGCCGAGGTGCGCAGCGAGATCGAGTCCGCCCGCGGCCCCATCTATTTGAAGGTGTCGCACCTGCCCGACGAGAAGCTGAGCGCGCTGGAAAACATCCTGCACACCACCGAACGGCCCACTCGCGGCACCTTCCACGCCAACCGCGGCCACAACTACCGCACCCACGATGTCGAGATGCACATCTCCGAAATTGGCTTGTGCTCAGGTCATTCCGCGTCCGGGGTGTGGGTCGATGAGCACGCCCGCACCACCGTTCCCGGGTTGTACGCCGCAGGTGACCTGGCCTGCGTCCCGCACAACTACATGATCGGGGCGTTCGTCTTCGGCGACCTGGCCGGTGAGCAGGCGGCCTCGACTCTTGCCGAGGTGCCGGCCCCGCAGCGTCTTCCGGAAGACCAGCTAGCAGAAGCCCACGAGCTGATCTACCGGCCGTTGCGCCACCCCGACGGACCGCCCCAGCCGCAGGTCGAATACAAGCTGCGCCGGTTCGTCAACGACTATGTCGCGCCGCCGAAAACCGCGGCCAAGCTGTCGATCGCGGTCCGCACGTTCGAGCGAATGCGCGCCGAGATCGCCGAGATGGGGGCGCGCACGCCGCACGAGCTGATGCGCGCCGTCGAAGTGTCGTTCATCCGGGACTGCGCCGAGATGGCCGCCCGAGCCTCGCTGACACGGACCGAATCGCGCTGGGGTCTCTATCATGACCGCGCCGACCTGCCCGACCGCGACGACCGGCAGTGGGCCTACCACCTCATCCTGCGCAAGGATGGCAACGGCGACATGCAGTTTTTGAAACGGCCGGTAGCACCGTATTTCATTCCGGTCGCCGGACTGGACACGCTGCCGCCAGCCGATCAGACGGTGCGGGTCGTGCCGCAGCCGGCGCTGGTCGGCGGTCGGGCGCCGACCAGCACCACAGCTCCGAAACCACAGGCGCCCGCCCCGACCGATCCGCCATCATCCCGCATCGCCGAAGTGCTCGCATGCGAACATCCGAGCACCGCCGACCTGGCGGCCTACCTAGGCGATCCGGACCCGCGGGTGCGCCGGACTGCGGTGGCGATCCTGACCGAACACACGCCGACCGACTACGCGCCTGCGCTGCTAGCTGCCCTTGACGACGACGACCCGGGGGGTCCGACGCGCCGCGGCCGACGGGGTCCGCGAACTTGTCGAAATCTTGCCGCAACCCGTTGCGGCCCAGTCTTATCTGCATTCTCCGGATGCGGTTGTCCGGGCAGTTGCAGTCCATGTTCTGGCCGCGCGCCGCGAGGGCACCCCCCGGTCACTACCGCCGCGCACTGTCCGACGCTGACCACCGGGTGCGCGTCGAGGCTGTACGCGCGCTGGTATCGATCGACGACGCTGCCGGGGTTGGCGCTGCGGTCGGCGACGACAACCGCGAAGTCCGCATCGCTGCGGCCAACGGCCTGGCCACCCTGCGGGCCGGCGCCGACACCGTCCGCGCTTTGGTCGCCGACACCGACCCGCTGGTGCGGGCGGCAGCCCTCGCTGCGTTGGGTGATTTAGGTTGCGAGGAGAGCGATCTCGTGACCGTCGACGAAGCGTCGCGGTCATCGGCCTGGCAGGTGCGCCAGGGTGCCGCGCGGGCGCTGGCGGGTGCGGCGGCTAAGAGCGCAGTGCCGAGGCTGACGCCCCTGTTGGGCGACGAGCATCCCGACGTGCGCAAGGCGGCGGTGTTGGCCCTCACGCGATGGGTCGACGAACCCGCCGCGCGGGACGCGCTCGGCATCGCGGTCAAAGACAGCGACGCCGACGTGCGGGCCTATGCGCGACGCGCCTCCGGGCGTGAAGCTGTGTAGTCGGGCAAGTCGATAGCGTCGGCGGTGGTAAACCACAGCCGTTCGGCAAGGGGCCGGAACGGCCAGCGTTGCATGTACTTCATAGCCAGAGCGTTCAAGCGAATATCGAAGGCGGACTTGGGAACGAAGCCGTCGATGCCGTTGGGTATCTTCTGGCACCGATCCACATACGGTCGCATGACGGTGTGGTAGCGGTGCAGCGCGGCCCGCAACCGCTCGGTGCCGATCCCCGCACCGTCGGCCTGGCCGAGTTCGCCGGCCAACACGTAGGCGCCCACCAGCGCCAGGCTGGTACCCATACCGCTGAGCGGTGATGCGCAGTAGCCGGCGTCACCGACCAGCGTGACCCGTCCCGCCGACCAGGCGTCCATGTGAACCTGGGCGAACGCATCGAAATGGAAGTCGTCGGCCTTGCGCGCGGCCGCGACCAAGGCGTCGCACTGCCAGCCCGCGCCGGCGAACCGCTGTGCCAGCAGGTCGCATTGCGCGTCGCGGTCACTGCGGTCGTAATCCAATGGATCTGAGCGAAAGGCCAAACCGGCCTTGGCGACAGCGGCCTCATGCGAGGGCCGCATGGAGGCATTGAGCCCGCCGGGCGCGACATACATCAGAAACCAGCCATCCAGGCCAGCGGTGTCGGGTGCGGTGAACCAGGCGTGGTAGCCGCCCAGCGGGCGAAGGTAGCGCTCTTCTGGCCCGAATACCAGCCGGCGCACACCAGAATGCGGGCCGTCGGCCCCGACCACCAGGCCGGCGCGGATCGTGCTGCCATCCGACAGCGTCGCCACGACATCGTCGTCGTGTTGTTCCAACGACGTAATGCGCTGCCCGAAACGGTATTCCACGTGCCTGGCGGTGGCCTGGTAGAGGACATCGACGAGATCGCCGCGCAGGATCTCGAATTCACTGACCACGCCGTTGCCGTGGAATGCGCCGACCGGCATCTCCGCGCGCCGCCGCCCCTCGGCGGTCACCCACGCAATTCCCCTCTGATACAGACAGCGTTCCCGCATCCGGTCCATCAGGCCCATCCGCTCGACCACGGTCCGCCCGGCACCGCGCAGGTCGACGGTCTGGCCGCCCAGACGAAGATCCGGTGCGACCTCGACAACGATGACCCGATATCCATACCGGGTGAGCCAGTGGGCCAGGGCGGGTCCACCGATCCCGGCTCCGCTGATCAGGACTGTCGGCTGCGACATGCGCGTAACACTATGACATATATGTCCAATTACACCGGTCTATCGGCAGCTTACTGACTACGCTTTCCTGGCGTGACGAGCGGCTGCGCCAATCACCGCCTGACGGTGGATGACTGGGTCCAGACCGGTTTTCGGATTCTCGCCGAGGATGGCATCAAAGCCCTGACGATCGACCGATTATGCCGTCGGCTCGGTGTGACCAGGGGCAGTTTCTATTGGCATTTCAGCGACATGAGGGCCTACCGTCGCGCACTTCTCGATACCTGGGCCGCTGTTCGCGATGAGGATCGCGGATTTTTCGACGCACTCGCGGCCGATCCGCCGCGGCAGCGGCTGTCGCGGATGATGACCGCGTTGGTCGGTCCTCGGCACTGGATGCTCGAGCGCGCGATGCGGGAATGGGCCCGGTCGGAGCCTGCGGTGGCTGCGGCGGTGCGCGATTCGGACCGACGGGTGGTGGCCGCGGTACGGCGGGCATACCTCGACGACGGTTTCGACCCCGAAGAGGCCGACATGCGCGCCGACGTTACCTTCGCCGCGGGGATCGGGTTCTTGTATCTGTCGGGTCCGCGGCCCAACCCGCAGGCCGCCGGCCGCCGGGAGTGGTTCCTCGATGTGATGCTGCGTCATTAGCGGTACCCGCAGACTAGTTCGGTGAGGCCCTATAGCTCCAGCGCGCGATAGGTGTGGCGAACGAACTTCGGTTGTACCGCTTGCAGTTTCGCCCGGGACGTGTTGCCGGCGACGGCTGCAGCCGCGTCCGACGACAGCGCGGGAAGGTTTTGCACGAAGTACAGCAGGATCAGGTCCGCGGACGGGTCAGCCTGCCACCACGTCCCGTAAGCGCCGGGCCAACTGAACGTCCCCGCCCCGCCCGGGCCGAAGATCGGCCCGGATTTCGTCGGGTCGGTCACGACCGAGAGATTGAGTCCGAACCCACGGCCAATCCAGAACGGCGCACCCAGGAAAGGATGCTGTTTCTGCTCGGCGGTCAGCCGATCGGTGCGCATAGCTCGCGCCGATTCGGCCGACAGCACCCGCACCCCGTCTATCACGCCGTCGCCCAGCAGCATCCGCGCGAACCGCAGGTAATCGTCGGCGGCCGACCATAATCCACCGCCGGCGTTGGGAAACGCGGGCGGTGCCAGCTGCGGCGGGCCCATCACGTCGTGGCGCAACCGATCGTTCTCGTCGAGCGCATACATCGTCGCCACCCGGGAGCGCTTTTCGGCCGGGACGTAAAAGCCGGTGTCGTGCATGCCCAGTGGCTGCAGGATGCGCTCGTCAAGGACCTGGTGAAATGGTTTGGCCTCGATCCGCGACACCAGCACGCCGACCACGTCGATGCCATGGCCGTAGGTCATTCGCTCACCGGGCTGGTGCACCAGCGGCAGTTCGGCAAGCGCGGCCAGCCACACGTCGGGGCCTTGTCCGAACGGGAGCCGGACATAGGCCCGTGAGATCGGCCCGGACACGGAGAATCCGTACGCCAGACCGCTGGTATGGGTGAGCAGGTCTTCGACCAGGATCGCCCGTTGCGCCGGGTGCGTGCGATCCAGCGGGCCAACGGGGTCGTCCAACACGCGCATATCGGCGAACTCCGGCAGCCAGCGCACGATGGGGTCGCGCAGCGCCAGCTTGCCCTCGTCCACCAGACTCATCGCCACCGCGACAGTGACCGGCTTGGTCATCGAAGCAATGCGAAACAAGGTGTCACGCTGCATCGGCAGCCCGGCGCCGACGTCGCGATAGCCGATCTCGTTGACCTGCAATACTTTTCCGTGTCGCCAGACCATTGTCACCGCGCCGGCGAGTAGACCCGCGTCGCAGGCTTCGCGGATGGAGGCCTGATTGCCCTCGAGATTCACCCGGGTGAGACTACTGACCTCGGTGCCCTCTACTTCCGCCGCACCGTGGCCGGCTCGCCGTCGCGGGTGGCGCGGTGCACCGCGTTGGCGTAGCTGTGCTTGCCGTCGTCGTCGAGACAGTACAGAGCGTCGAAATCTAGACGGGAAAGCCCGTCATATTTGCCAGCCTAGCCTGAGTCGTGCGTCAGCTAGGCGGCGTGCAGTCGGGGCAGGGTGATGCCGATTCGGGGTTCGACCTCGTGAACGAATATCTCGGGCCGCCCCGGTTGCGGCGGCGCCGTCGAGCAGTAGTGCGCGCCGGTCGGTGTGATGAATTCGGCTATGTGCCAGCCAGTTTCGTCCATCGTGGTGCTGACGTGCCACCCGTGAGCTTCCTTGACGTAGTTGCAGCGCTCACATGACCCAAGTCCGTTCGCCGCATTGGTGGGTCCGCCGCGATTGTGTGGCTGGGCGTGGTCGCGGTGCCGGATAGGGGCATCACAGTAGGGGGTGCGACATCGCTGATCCCGCAACCCGATAAAGGTGGCGAGGCCCTTCGGGAAACAGCGCGCCCGCGACTCCATCGCCACCAAGGCCCCAGAGCGGGGATGACGGTAAAGCCGGCGCAGCGTGGCCCGCGACCGGGTGTCGGTGACCGCGTCGCTGACCAGACTGCGCGCAACGGCCGCCGGGATCGGCCCATACCCGTCGACTACTGCGGCGGCATTGTCGCCGCCCAGCAGCGTCTCGTCGGAGATGACGACGTTGACCGCGACCGGTTCCGCTACGCCGGCGGGCCGTCCGGTGACCCGTTCGACCAACGTGTCCGCCATCACCTGGCCGCGCGAGCGGTCATCGAATGTCGTGTCCGCCGCCCGCTTGAGTGCGGCATACACCGCAACACCCTGTGCGACCGGAAGTAACGCCGTCACCCAAGTCATGGTGTCGGGGGCGGGGCGGATTGTCACCGTACGCTCGGAGGCGGCTTTGGCAGCGCGATCGACCACGGCCTGCGCATTGAGCCGGTAGGCGATGTCTTTCGCAGCCGCGGTGATCCGCGCATCGCCCATCCCGTCCAACTTGGACATGTCGGCGCACAGCTGCGCATCGAGCGTCCGGCGGTCCTCGACGTCCAGGCAGGCCGATTCCCGCACGATCAGCGTGGCCCGCCACTCGGACAGCTGCCCGGCTTCCAGCGCGGCCAGCGTGTGCGGCATCTCGTACACCAACGCCTTCGCGAACCCCAGGTGCCGGCCGCCGCGCGCTGGCGAATCCCGTCGCGCCAGCGCAATCTCGCTGGCCACGCCGCGCCCTCGCTGGGCTGCCGGCACCCCGGCAGCGGCCTCAGTCGAGCGCCGCAATCCGTCCAGGGCCGCGGCCGCCCGCGCCTGACCTGCGGCGGCGGCGGACTTCAGCCGCTCAAGCTCCGCGATGCGCGCGATCAGCACTGCCTCGTCGGCCTGCGGATCCACCGCCGTCAGCACACCCGAATCGAACATACTTGCGATGCTAAACCACGGCACCGACAGTTGGCGTGTGCGTGCTCGCACCGCATTGCCACGCGCGGGCCGCAGCGGACATCCGTGAGCCGCGCAATGCTACGCTGGCCGGCAGTCGACATCCTTTAACGATCCGTCCGGCGAGGCGGAGAAGGAGGTCAAGTTTCGGATGGGTGCTGCGGGCAAGACCGGCGTAGGCAGCGAGCCCCGCGAATTGATGTCGGCGGCCGACGTGGGGCGCACCATTTCCCGCATCGCCCACCAAATCATCGAAAAGACCGCACTCGACGGGTCCGATGGTCCGCGGGTAGTGCTGCTCGGCATCCCCACCCGCGGAGTGACGCTGGCGAAGCGGCTGGCCTCCCGCATCGCCGAGTTTTCCGGCGTCCAGGTCGACCACGGCGCGCTCGACATCACCCTGTACCGCGACGACCTGATGCAAAAGCCGCCGCGGCCGCTGGAGGCCACCTCCATCCCGACCGCGGGCATCGACGACGCGCTGGTGATCCTGGTCGACGATGTGTTGTACTCCGGGCGCTCGGTGCGCTGCGCACTTGACGCGCTGCGCGATATCGGTCGGCCCCGCGCCGTGCAACTGGCGGTGCTGGTCGACCGCGGCCACCGTGAACTGCCGCTGCGCGCCGACTACGTCGGCAAAAACGTGCCCACCTCCCGCAGCGAAAGCGTGCACGTGCTGCTGGCCGAACACGACGGGCGCGATCAGGTGGTGATTTCGCGATGACGCGACACTTGTTGGCTGCCAATGACCTGAGCCGCGACGAGGCGACCGCGATCCTCGACGACGCCGACCGGTTCGCGCAGGCCCTGGTGGGCCGTGAGGTCAAGAAGCTGCCGACGCTGCGCGGCCGCACCATCATCACGATGTTCTACGAGAACTCCACCCGCACCCGGGTGTCCTTCGAAGTCGCCGGCAAGTTGATGAGCGCCGACGTGATCAACGTCAGCGCGACGGGATCGTCGGTGGGCAAAGGCGAATCGCTGCGCGATACCGCGCTGACCCTGCGCGCCGCCGGCGCCGACGCGCTGGTGATCCGCCATCCCGCCTCCGGTGCGGCGCACCGGTTGGCCGACTGGACCTGCGCCAACGGCTCAGGCCCCTCGGTGATCAACGCCGGCGACGGCACCCACGAGCACCCGACGCAGGCCCTGCTGGACGCGCTGACCATCCGGCAGCGCCTCGGCGGCATCGACGGGCGGCGCATCGTGATCGTCGGCGACATCCTGCACAGCCGGGTGGCCCGCTCCAACGTGATGCTGCTGGCCACGCTGGGCGCCGAGGTGGTGCTGGTGGCACCGCCGACGCTGCTGCCGGTCGGGGTGACCGAATGGCCGGTGACGGTGTCCTACGACCTCGACGCCGAACTGCCCGCCGCCGACGCGGTGTTGATGCTGCGGGTGCAGGCCGAACGGATGCACGGCGGTTTCTTCCCGTCCGCCCGCGAGTATTCGGTGCTCTACGGGCTCTCCGACCGGCGCCAGGCGCTGCTGCCCGGCCATGCCGTGGTGCTGCATCCCGGCCCGATGCTGCGCGGCATGGAGATCGAGTCCTCGGTGGCCGACTCGTCGCAGTCCGCTGTGCTGCAACAGGTTTCCAACGGCGTGCACGTGCGGATGGCGGTGCTGTTCCACGTCTTGGTAGGAGCACAGGAGGTCGCGGCGTGAGCGTGTTGATCCGCGGTGTGCGCCGCTACGGCGAGGGCAATCGCGTCGACGTACTGGTCGATGACGGGCAGATCGTCGACATCGGTGCGCGACTTCAGATTCCAGAAGACGCCGACGTGATCGACGCCACCGGGCAGGTCCTGCTGCCGGGGTTTGTCGACCTGCACGCTCACCTGCGTGAACCGGGCCGCGAATACGCGGAAGACATCGAAACCGGTTCGGCTGCAGCCGCTTTGGGCGGATACACCGCAGTGTTCGCGATGGCCAACACCAACCCTGTCGCCGACAGCCCGGTGGTCACCGACCACGTCTGGCAGCGGGGCCAGCAGGTGGGTTTGGTCGACGTGCACCCGGTCGGCGCGGTGACGATGGGACTGGCCGGAAAAGAGCTCACCGAGATGGGCATGATGGCCGCCGGCGCCGCTCAGGTGCGGATGTTCTCCGACGACGGCAACTGTGTGGCCGATCCGTTGGTCATGCGCCGCGCCCTGGAGTACGCCACCGGGCTGGGGGTGCTGATCGCCCAGCACGCCGAGGAGCCGCGACTCACCGTCAGCGCCGTCGCCCACGAGGGGCCCAATGCCGCCCGGCTTGGCCTGGCCGGATGGCCGCGGGCGGCCGAGGAGTCGATCGTCGCGCGCGACGCGCTGCTGGCCCGCGACGCCGGGGCCCGGGTGCATATCTGCCACGCTTCCACCGCCGGGACCGTCGAGATTCTCAAATGGGCTAAGGCACAAGGTATTTCGATTACCGCCGAGGTCGCCCCGCATCACCTGATGCTCGACGATTCCAGGCTCGCAACCTACGACGGCGTGTACCGCGTCAACCCGCCGCTGCGTGAGTCCGCCGACGCCGCCGCATTGCGTCAGGCCCTGGCCGATGGGGTAATCGACTGTGTGGCCACCGATCACGCCCCGCACGCCGACCACGAGAAGTGTGTGGAGTTTGCCGCGGCGCGTCCGGGCATGCTCGGGCTGCAGACCGCGCTGTCGGTGGTGGCGCAGACCATGGTGGTGCCCGGGCTATTGACCTGGCGTGACGTCGCGCGGGTGATGAGCGAGAACCCGGCGCGCATCGCCGGTTTGCCCGGTCACGGCCGCCCGCTGGAGGTGGGCGAGCCGGCCAACCTCGTCGTCGTCGACCCGGACGCCACCTGGACCGTCGCCGGCGCTGAACTGGCCAGCCGCTCGGCCAACACCCCCTACGAGTCAATGTCGTTGCCGGCGACGGTGACCGCGACGTTGCTGCGCGGCAAAATCACCGCCCGCGACGGGAAGTGCCCGGTATGAATTCGCACACGCCGGCCGCAGGAGGTCCCGTCGGCAAGGCCGTACTGGTTCTCGAGGACGGCCGGATTTTCACCGGGACACCATTCGGCGCGATCGGCCAAACCCTCGGCGAGGCGGTGTTTTCCACCGGGATGTCCGGCTATCAGGAAACCTTGACCGATCCCAGCTATCACCGCCAGATCGTGGTGGCGACCGCGCCGCAGATCGGCAACACCGGCTGGAACACCGAAGACTCCGAAAGCCGCGGCGAGCGGATCTGGGTGGCCGGGTACGCGGTGCGCGACCCGTCACCGCGGGCCTCGAACTGGCGGGCAACCACCACGCTGGAGGACGAACTGGTCCGCCAGCACATTGTCGGCGTCGCCGGGATCGACACCCGCGCCGTGGTGCGGCACCTTCGCCACTTCGGCTCGATGAAGGCGGGTGTGTTCTCCGGTCCCGCGCTGGCCGACCGCGAGGAACTGCTCGAGCGGGTGCGCGCCCAGCCGCCGATGCTCGGCGCCGACCTGGCCGGCCAGGTCAGCACCGACGACACCTATATCGTCGAACCCCAAGGGCCGCATCGGTTTACCGTGGCCGCAGTCGATCTCGGGATCAAGACCAACACGCCGCGCAATTTCGCCAGGCGCGGGATCCGCAGCCATGTGCTGCCGTCGTCGGCGACGTTCGAGCAGATCGCCGAGATCAAGCCGCATGGAGTCTTCCTGTCCAATGGCCCCGGCGATCCCGCCACCGCCGACCACGTCGTCGCCGTCACCCGACGGGTGCTGGACGCCGGAATCCCCTTGTTCGGCATCTGTTTCGGCAACCAGATCCTGGGCCGCGCACTGGGTCTGTCCACCTACAAGATGGTGTTCGGCCACCGCGGCATCAACGTGCCGGTGATCGACCATGCGACCGGGCGGGTCGCGATCACCGCGCAGAACCACGGCTTTGCGCTGCAGGGCGAAGCGGGTCAGCGATTCGACACCCCGTTCGGAACGGCGATCGTCAGCCACACCTGCGCCAACGACGGTGTCGTCGAAGGCGTCAAACTGACCAACGGGCGCGCGTTTTCGGTGCAGTACCACCCCGAGGCGGCGGCCGGGCCGCACGACGCGGAATACCTTTTCGACCAGTTCGTGGAGTTGATGGCAGGAGAGGAGCACTAGTGCCACGCCGCCCCGACCTGCGTCACGTGCTGGTGATCGGCTCCGGACCGATCGTCATCGGGCAAGCCTGCGAATTCGACTACTCGGGCACCCAGGCCTGCCGGGTGCTCAAAGCCGAAGGGCTACTGGTCAGCCTGGTCAACTCGAACCCCGCCACGATCATGACCGATCCGGAGTTCGCCGACTACACCTATGTCGAACCCATCACGCCAGCCTTCGTGGAACACGTGATCGCTCAACAGGCCCAGCGCGGCAACAAGATCGACGCGCTGCTGGCAACCCTGGGCGGACAGACCGCGCTGAACACCGCGGTCGCGCTCTATGACAACGGAGTGCTGGAACGCTACGGGGTCGAGTTGATCGGCGCCGACTTCGACGCCATCCAGCGCGGGGAGGACCGCCAGCGGTTCAAAGACATCGTCGCCAAGGTCGGTGGCGAATCAGCGCGCAGCCGCGTGTGTTTCACTCTGGCTGAGGTCCGCGAGACCGTCGCGGAGCTGGGGCTGCCGGTCGTGGTTCGGCCCAGCTTCACCATGGGCGGCCTGGGCTCGGGCATGGCGTACAGCGCCGAGCAGGTCGATCGGATGGCCGGCGCCGGGCTGGCCGCCTCGCCCAGCGCTAACGTGCTGATCGAGGAATCCATCTATGGCTGGAAGGAATTCGAGCTCGAGCTGATGCGCGACGGCCACGACAACGTGGTCGTGGTCTGCTCGATCGAAAACGTCGACCCGATGGGCGTGCATACCGGCGACTCGGTGACCGTAGCGCCGGCGATGACGCTGACCGACCGGGAATACCAGCGGATGCGCGACCTGGCCATCGCGATTCTGCGCGAGGTCGGTGTCGACACCGGAGGCTGTAACATCCAATTCGCGGTCAACCCGCGCGACGGGCGGCTCATCGTCGTCGAGATGAACCCGCGGGTGTCGCGATCCAGCGCGTTGGCGTCGAAGGCCACCGGGTTCCCGATCGCCAAGATCGCCGCCAAGCTGGCCATCGGCTACACCCTCGACGAGATCCTCAACGACATCACCAAACAAACCCCGGCCTGCTTCGAGCCCACCCTGGACTACGTCGTGGTCAAGGCGCCACGCTTCGCGTTCGAGAAGTTCCCGGGCGCCGACCCCACGCTGACCACCACCATGAAATCGGTCGGCGAAGCGATGTCGTTGGGCCGCAACTTCATCGAAGCCCTCGGCAAGGTCATGCGATCGCTGGAGACCAGCCGCGCCGGGTTCTGGACGACGCCGGACCCGCCGGGCGGCGTCGACGAAGCGCTGCACCGGTTGCAGACACCGTCGGAAAACCGCCTCTATGACATTGAACTGGCTCTGCGACTGGGTGCCACGGTTGAGCAGGTGTCGCAGGCCAGCGGCGTCGACCCGTGGTTCGTCGCCCAGATCGCCGAACTGGTCAAGCTGCGCGCGGAGCTCGTCGACGCCGCCGTGCTGGACGGGGAGCTGCTGCGCCGCGCCAAGCACAGTGGGCTCTCCGACCGCCAGATCGCGGCGTTGCGGCCAGAGTTGGCCGGCGAAAACGGCGTGCGCTCGCTGCGCAGCCGCCTCGGCGTCCACCCGGTGTACAAAACCGTGGACACCTGCGCCGCGGAGTTCGAGGCCAAGACCCCCTACCACTACAGTAGCTACGAGCTCGACCCCGCCGCCGAAACCGAGGTGGCCCCGCAAACCGAAAAACCCAAGGTGCTCATCCTCGGTTCCGGGCCGAACCGAATCGGTCAGGGCATCGAATTCGACTACAGCTGCGTGCACGCGGCAACCACGTTGAGCCAGGCCGGTTTTGAAACCGTGATGGTCAACTGCAACCCGGAGACGGTGTCCACCGACTACGACACCGCTGACCGGCTGTACTTCGAGCCGTTGACCTTCGAAGACGTCCTCGAGGTCTTCCACGCCGAAAACCACTCGGCCCAGGGCGGACCCGGTGTGGTGGGCGTCATTGTGCAATTGGGTGGTCAGACGCCGCTCGGGCTGGCGCAACGGCTGGCCGACGCGGGTGTTCCGATCGTCGGAACCCCGCCGGAGGCCATCGACCTGGCCGAGGACCGCGGCGCGTTCGGGGACGTGCTCTCCACGGCGGGGTTGCCGGCGCCGCGGTACGGCACCGCGACGAGCTTCGACCAGGCTCGCCGCATCGCCGCCGAGGTCGGCTATCCGGTGCTGGTGCGCCCGTCGTATGTGCTGGGCGGTCGCGGCATGGAGATCGTCTACGACGAGGAGACGCTGGAAGGCTATATCACCCGCGCTACCGAGCTTTCCCCCGAGCACCCGGTGCTGGTGGACCGTTTCCTCGAGGACGCCATCGAGATCGACGTCGACGCGCTATGCGACGGCAGCGAGGTCTATATCGGCGGCATCATGGAGCACATCGAGGAGGCCGGGATCCACTCCGGCGACTCGGCGTGCGCGCTGCCGCCGGTGACGTTGGGCCGCAGCGACATCGAGAAGGTGCGGCAAGCGACCGAGGCCATCGCCCATGGAATCGGGGTGGTGGGCCTGCTCAACGTGCAATACGCGCTCAAAGACGACGTGCTCTACGTTTTGGAGGCCAACCCCCGGGCCAGCCGCACGGTGCCATTCGTCTCGAAAGCAACCGCGGTGCCCCTGGCCAAAGCATGTGCGCGAATCATGTTGGGAGCCAAGATATCTCAACTGCGCAATGAGGGCATTCTGGCGGCATCCGGGGACGGCGCCAGTGCCGTGCCCGAGGCCCCGATCGCCGTCAAGGAAGCCGTGCTGCCGTTTCACCGGTTCCGCACCGTCGACGGCGCCGGCATTGACTCGCTGCTCGGCCCGGAAATGAAATCGACCGGTGAGGTGATGGGCATCGACCGCGACTTCGGCAGCGCGTTTGCCAAAAGCCAGACCGCCGCCTACGGCTCGCTGCCGGCAGCGGGCACAGTTTTCGTGTCGGTGGCCAACCGCGACAAACGCTCGCTGGTGTTCCCGGTCAAGCGGCTGGCCGACCTGGGCTTTCGGGTGCTGGCGACCGAAGGAACCGCGGAGATGTTGCGCCGCAACGGAATCCCCTGCGAGGTAGTTCGCAAGCATTTCGAAAAGCCGCACCCGGACCGCCCCGCCCTGTCCGCGGTCGACGCGATAAGGGCCGGCGAGGTCGACATGGTGATCAACACCCCCTACGGCAACTCCGGGCCGCGCATCGACGGCTACGAAATCCGCTCGGCCGCGGTGGCGATGAACATTCCCTGTGTCACGACGGTGCAGGGCGCCTCGGCGGCCGTGCAGGGCATCGAGGCCGGCATTCGCGGCGACATCGGGGTGCGCTGCCTGCAAGAACTGCACCGCGCGCTGAGCGACGGCGGCCACTAGCCATGCCCGGATTCGGCGCCCGGCTGCGCGACGCCACGTCGCAACGCGGCCCGCTGTGTCTGGGCATCGACCCGCATCCCGAGCTGCTGCGCGCCTGGGAGCTGCCCGCCACCGCCGCGGGCCTCGCCGCGTTCTGCGACACCTGTGTCGAGGCCTATGCCGGCTTCGCCGTGGTCAAGCCCCAGGTGGCGTTCTTCGAGGCTTACGGTGCCGCCGGCTACGCGGTGCTGGAGCGCACCATCGCGGCGCTTCGCGCGGCCGGCGTGCTGGTGCTGGCCGACGCCAAGCGAGGCGACATCGGCTCCACGATGGCCGCCTACGCCCAGGCCTGGGTCGCCGACTCGCCGCTGGCGGCCGACGCCGTCACCGCGTCGCCGTATCCGGGTTTCGGTGCGCTGCAACCGCTGCTGGACACCGCCGCCGCGCACGCGCGCGGGGTTTTCGTGCTGGCTGCGACATCTAACCCGGAGGGCGCAGCGCTGCAACGGGCCGTTGCCGATGGGCAGACGGTGGCCCAGCGCATCGTCGACGCGGCGGCGGCGGTCAACCGGGCAGCCGGGCCCGGGCCCGGCTTCGTCGGCGTGGTCGTCGGTGCCACCGCGCCCGACCCGCCCGACGTCAGCGCGTTGAACGGCCCGGTCCTGGTGCCCGGTGTCGGGGCGCAGGGGGGACGGGTGCAGGCGCTCGGCGGGCTGGGCGGCGCGGTGCCCGGGCAACTTCTGCCCGCGGTGTCGCGCGACGTGCTGCGGGCGGGCCCTCGTGTCGCAGACTTGCGCGCGGCGGCGGAACGGATGCGAGACGCCGTCGCCTATCTCGCGGCGGTATAGCCGGGGCCGTCAGGAGAGTTCGTCAGGGGTTTCGACGATGACGTTGGTGGCCTTGACCACGGCTACGGCCACACTGCCCGGTTCCAGTTTCAGCTCGCGCGCGGCCTCGCTGCTCATCAGGGACACGACGGTGAACGGCCCGCATTGCATCTCGACCTGCGCCATCACCTTGTCGGTGATCACCTTGGTGACCAAGCCGACGAATCGGTTGCGCGCCGAGCTTGCCACGCCCAGCGGATTCGGCGGCAACGGGCGCGCGTTGGTGCGCCAGAATTCGGCTAACTCGTCCCCGGCGATCACCTTGCGACTGGACCGGTCGAGGCTGACCGACAAGCTGCCCTGGTCGATCCACCGTCGCACGGTGTCGTCGCTGACGCCCAGCAGTTCGGCCGCTTCCCGGATCCGCATTTTCCGCATAGCCAATCGTATGCACGACGTGCGGCGCCTGGGGCGGCCCAATCGCCGCGAATACGGCGCAAAACGCCAGATGGTCCCGCCTCGCGGATCACCGCGGTGTCGGCCCGCCTAATCGGTCGGCGAGCGTGGAAAGCAAGTGGGAACATCGTAGTTGTGACCGGTTCAGCCGCGCGGACCAAAGGCCAGGCCAGTGGCGCCGCACCCCACGTCGTCGTCTTGTTCGGCGCCACAGGTGATTTGGCGCGTCGCAAGTTGCTTCCCGGGTTGTTCCACCTGTGCATGTCCAGGCTGGCGCCTGAATTGCGGATGGTCGGAACGTCGCTGGAGGAGCTCGACGACGAAGGTTTCCGCAAGCTCGCCGCAGAGGCATGCATGCAGTTCTCGCGGCGCGCGGTGTCCCGGGAGGACCTCGACAACTGGCTGCAGACCCTGCGGTACGTCCCGCAGAGCAGCGGAGCCGGCGCGCTCTCGGCCGCGGTGACCGAGCAGGCTGCGCAACTCGAGGGCGAAGTGCGGCTGCTGCACTACTTGAGCGTCCCGCCCAAAGCCGTGATCCCGGTGATCCAGATCCTCGAAGATGCCGGACTCGTCAAGGGCGCCCGGGTGGTGATGGAAAAACCATTCGGCACCGATCTGGAGAGCGCGGTGGCGCTCAACGCCGCGATCCACGAGAAGTTCGACGAATCGCAGATCTTCCGGATCGACCATTTCCTGGGTAAAGAAGCCGCGCAGAACATCCTGGCGTTCCGATTCGCCAACGGTTTGTTCGAGCCGATCTGGAACCGGACATTCATCGACCACGTTCAGATCGACGTGCCGGAAAAGTTGTCGCTGGAAGGACGAGCGGCGTTCTACGAGCCCATCGGAGCCTTTCGCGACATGGTGGTCACTCACCTGTTCCAGATCCTGGCGTTCGTGGCGATGGAGCCGCCGACCGCTCTGGCTTCGCGGGCGATCAGTGCCGAGAAGAACAAGGTGTTCGAGTCCATGGTGCCGCTCGACCCACACAACGTGGTGCGAGGCCAATACCGGGGATATCGCGAAGAACCCGGCGTCTCATCCGATTCCGACACCGAGACATTCGTCGCGCTCAAATGCGAGATCGACAACTGGCGCTGGGCGGGTGTGCCGTTTTATCTGCGTACCGGCAAGTGTATGGCGGAGGGCCAGCGGATCATCTCGATCGCGTTTCGGGAACCTCCCAAGAGCATGTTCCCGCCGGGTTGCGGCATCGGCCTGCACGGCCCCGATCACCTCACGTTCGACCTCGCCGACGAGTCCAAGGTGTCGCTGTCGTTCTACGGCAAACGTCCCGGGCCCGGCATGAAGCTGGACAAGCACAGCCTGCAGTTCGCGATAGCCGAGACCGAGGCCGTTCGCGACGTGCTGGAGGGCTACGAGCGGCTGATCCTGGACGCCATGCACGGCGACCATACGCTGTACACCACGTCGGAAGGAATCGAGCGGCTCTGGGAAGTCTCCGCCCCGCTGCTCGAAGATCCACCGCCGGTGCGCAGCTACGACGTCGGCTCGTGGGGCCCGAACGCCATTCACCAGCTCATCGCCCCGCACGCGTGGCGGCTTCCGTTCGACCGAGCCTGGCGCAGCGCCAAGTAGGGTTCTCCGGCTCCGGCCGGCCCAGCTACTACGCGACGTAGTTGCGTTCTCTTGTGCGTGCGACCCGCCGCGCGACACGCGCGACACGCCGCGACATGCGAAATGGGTCAAGATTGGCCTTCGATGGCCGTTGCCGGCGCGGCGGCCGGTCGTGCGTTGCGGGCTGCGCAGCCTGCGGCTACAGGAAAAATGCCTGGTAGATAGCATGATCTCGGCCCGGGGCAGCCGCGTGTGACCGCGCTGGGCACGTCCGGCCGGGCGGGCTTCGGCGCGGTCAGGCATGGCGGTTGAGGACGCCACAAGCTGCATCTTTGTGGCTTCAAGCAGGGGGGCGGGTTAGATTTCGTCAGGCAGCGTGGGTACGGTCGTCTCCGCTGGCTGGAGTACCCGGCTGAGACAAACAAAGATCGATGAGACGGAGGAATCGTGGCCCTTCCCCAGTTGACCGACGAGCAGCGCGCCGCCGCGTTGGAGAAGGCTGCTGCCGCACGTCGAGCGCGAGCCGAACTCAAGGATCGGCTCAAGCGCGGCGGCACCAACCTCAAGCAAGTGCTCAAGGATGCCGAGACCGACGAGGTCTTGGGCAAGATGAAGGTTTCCGCGCTGCTCGAGGCCCTGCCGAAAGTGGGCAAGGTCAAGGCGCAGGAAATCATGACCGAGCTCGAGATCGCACCGACCCGTCGGCTGCGTGGGCTCGGCGACCGCCAGCGCAAGGCACTGCTGGAAAAGTTCGGCTCCGCCTAGCCCGACAGATGAGCGCCGACGGGGGACCGGACGGCGAGCGCAACCAGAACCTGCGGCCGGCGTCGGCAGGGCGCGTGGTCGTGCTGTCCGGTCCCTCCGCCGTCGGAAAGTCGACGGTGGTTCGATGTCTGCGCGAGCGGATTCCCCACCTGCACTTCAGCGTGTCGGTCACCACGCGGGCACCGCGGCCCGGCGAGGTCGACGGTGTCGACTACCACTTCGTCACACCGGAGCGCTTCCAGCAACTGATCGAGGAAGGCGCGCTGCTGGAGTGGGCCGAGATCCACGGCGGACTGCACCGGTCAGGCACGCTTGCGCAGCCGATTCGCGACGCCGCCGCGACCGGACACCCGGTGCTGATCGAGGTCGACCTGGCTGGCGCCCGGGCGGTCAAAAAGGCGATGCCCGAGGCGATCACGGTTTTCCTGGCGCCGCCGAGCTGGGAGGATTTGCAGGCCCGGCTAGTCGGCCGCGGCACCGAGACACCGGAGGTGATCCAGCGGCGGCTCGACACGGCCCGCGCCGAACTGGCGGCTCAGGGTGACTTCGACGAGGTCGTGGTCAACGATCGATTGGAGACCGCGTGCGCGCAATTGGTATCCTTGCTGGTGGGAACGCCGGATCCCGGGTGAATCGGCTTGTCTGGTCGTTAGCCGTTCCCAGCCGCACTAGTTTGCCAGGAGAATTTTTTCAGTGAGTACTCCGCAGCCTGACGCGCCGTCTGCCACCAAGGATCAGTTCGATCCGACTCTGGGTGGCACCGTGACCTACGACCCGCCGCTGGGTATCACGAACCCGCCCATCGACGAGTTGCTGGAGCGCGTCTCGAGCAAATACGCCCTGGTGATCTACGCGGCGAAACGGGCGCGGCAGATCAACGATTACTACAACCAGCTGGGCGAGGGCATCCTGGAGTACGTCGGTCCGCTGGTGGAGCCGGGACTGCAGGAAAAGCCGCTGTCCATCGCGCTGCGCGAAATCCACGCCGACTTGCTCGAGCACACCGAAGGCGAGTAAGTAGGCGTCGCGGCATGGACCGCAAACGGATCGTCGTCGGCGTCTCGGGAGGCATCGCCGCCTACAAGGCGTGCACGGTCGTCCGTCAGCTCACCGAAGCGGGCCACCGGGTCAAGGTGGTCCCCACCGAATCAGCGTTGCGTTTCATCGGTGCGGCCACGTTCGAGGCGCTCTCCGGCGAACCGGTACACACCGGGGTCTTCGACGACGTGCCGCTGGTGCCGCACGTGCACATCGGCCAAGAGGCCGACCTGGTGGTGGTGGCCCCGGCGACCGCCGACCTGTTGGCCCGCGCGGTGGCCGGCCGGGCCGACGATCTGCTGACCGCGACACTGCTGACAGCCCGATGTCCGGTGCTGTTCGCGCCGGCGATGCATACCGAAATGTGGCTGCATCCGGCCACCGTCGAGAACGTGGCCACGCTGCGGCGCCGCGGCGCAGTGGTGCTGGAACCGGCATCCGGACGGTTGACCGGCACCGACAGCGGTGCCGGGCGGCTCCCCGAGGCCGAGGAGATCACGACGTTCGCCCAACTGCTGTTGGAGCGGCCCGACGCCCTGCCCTACGACCTGCGCGGCTACAAGATGCTGGTGACCGCCGGCGGCACCCGCGAGCCGATCGACCCGGTGCGCTTCATCGGCAACCGCAGTTCGGGCAAGCAGGGCTACGCGCTGGCCCGCGTCGCCGCGCAGCGAGGAGCCGAGGTCACCCTGATCGCCGGGCACACCGCGGGGCTCATCGATCCCGCCGGTGTCGACGTGGTGCACGTCAGCTCGGCGCAGCAGCTGCGCGACGCGGTATCCAAGCATGCTCCCGACGCCCATGTGCTGGTGATGGCGGCCGCGGTCGCCGATTTCCGCCCGGCCCAGGCCGCGTCCGCCAAGATCAAAAAGGGGGTCGAGGGACCCCCGACCATCCGACTCGTGCGTAACGACGACGTGCTGGCCGGCGCGGTGCGGGCCCGCGCCGACGGGCAGCTGCCCAACATGCGGGCCATCGTCGGGTTCGCGGCCGAGACCGGCGACGCGGAAGGCGACGTGTTGTTCCATGCCCGAAATAAGCTGCGCCGCAAGGGCTGTGACTTGCTGGTCGTCAACGCGGTCGGTGAAGGCAGGGCGTTCGAGGTCGACAGCAACGACGGCTGGCTGTTGGCCTCCGACGGCACCGAGTTGGCGTTGCAGCACGGCTCCAAGACGCTGATGGCCAGTCGTATCGTGGACGCCATCGCCGCCTTTCTGCGCAGCGGCAGCGGGTAAGTCCGCTCGCGACGCCCGCGCGGGCCGGGCGGGTGGACAGCGCGACGATATAATTTGTCTGGCTAACATTTTGATGGATGTGGATGGATGTGGCGGAAGGATCTGGGTGTGAGCGAAAAGGGTCGGCTGTTCACCAGCGAGTCGGTGACCGAGGGGCACCCCGACAAGATCTGCGATGCCATCAGCGACTCGGTGCTCGACGCCCTGCTGGCCGACGACCCCCGCTCACGCGTCGCCGTCGAGACCATGGTCACCACCGGCCAGGTACATGTCGCCGGTGAGGTGACGACCAGCGCCAAGGAGGCGTTCGCCGAGATCACCGACACGGTCCGCAGCCGCATCCTGGAGATCGGCTACGACTCCTCCGACAAGGGCTTCGACGGAGCGTCGTGCGGGGTGAACATCGCCATCGGCAGGCAGTCTCCCGACATCGCCCAAGGTGTCGACACCGCCTACGAGGCCCGCGTCGAAGGCGTGGAGGACCCGCTGGATGCGCAGGGCGCCGGTGACCAGGGCCTGATGTTCGGCTATGCGATCAAAGACACCCCGGAAATGATGCCGCTGCCGATCGCCCTGGCCCATCGGCTGGCCCGCCGGCTGGCCGAGGTCCGCAAGAACGGTGTGCTGCCGTATCTGCGCCCGGACGGCAAGACCCAGGTCACCATCGCCTACGAAGGCAATACCCCGGTCCGGTTGGACACCGTCGTGATTTCCACCCAGCACGCCGCGGACATCGACCTGGACGACATGCTGACTCCCGACATCCGGGAAAAGGTCCTCAACACCGTGCTCGACGACCTGGCTCACGACACCCTGGACGCATCCGGAGCGCGGCTACTGGTCAACCCGACCGGCAAATTCGTGCTCGGCGGGCCGATGGGCGACGCGGGGTTGACCGGCCGCAAGATCATCGTCGATACCTACGGCGGCTGGGCCCGCCACGGCGGCGGCGCCTTCTCCGGCAAGGATCCCTCCAAGGTGGACCGCTCCGCGGCCTATGCGATGCGCTGGGTGGCCAAGAACGTTGTCGGTGCCGGGCTGGCGGAACGGATCGAGGTGCAGGTCGCCTACGCCATCGGCAAGGCGGCACCGGTCGGGCTGTTCGTCGAGACGTTCGGCACCGAAACCGTCGACCCGGTCAAGATCGAGAAAGCCATCGGCGAGGTGTTCGACCTGCGGCCCGGGGCCATCATCCGCGACCTGGACCTGCTGCGGCCCATCTATGCGCAAACCGCGGCCTACGGCCACTTCGGCCGTACCGACATCGACTTGCCCTGGGAGCAGCTCAACAAGGTCGACGACCTCAAGCGCGCAGTGTAGGACCCAACTACCGCGAGCAGACGCAGAATCGCACAAATCGCCGCGGGGTAACGCGATTCTCTGTCTGGTCGCGGCTACGAGGTGAACCGGTAGTCGTCAAGGTCGAAACGCCTGCTGCGCCAATAGGCCTCGACGGTGGTGGTGGGCCGCAACGGCACGTCGCCGTTCTTGTCGAAGTAGTAGCTGTTGGCCCGTCGGCAGCTGTCCTGCCAGAAAACCTGGCGGTGCCGGCGGCGCATCATCTCGGCGAAATACCGGTCGTTGGCTTCCCGGGTGACTTCCACCCGGGTGGCGCCCCGGCGCCGGGCCCGCTTCAGGCACCGGATGATGTGGTGGGTCTGGGTCTCGATTAGCGCGAAGTAGGAGGAGCCGACGTAGCCGTAGGGGCCGAACACCGAAAACAGGTTCGGGAATCCGGGGATGCTGACACCCTCGTAGGCCTGCAGCCGGTGTTCGTCCCAGAATGCGCTTAGTGAGCGGCCACCGCTGCCGGTCACCGCGAACGTGGGCACGCTGTCGGCGTCCATCACCTTGAAGCCGGTCGCCAGCACCAGCACGTCGATCTGGTGGGTTTCGCCGTCGCGGGTGGCCACGCCGGTGGGCGTGATCTTGTCGATCGGCTCGGTGACCAGCCGCACGTTGTCACGGTTGAAGGTGGCCAGGTAGCCGTTGTGGAAGCCTGGGCGCTTGCAGCCGACGGCGTAGTTCGGGGTGAGCTTCTCGCGCACGACGGGATCGCGGACCTGCCGACGCAAGTAGGCCAGGCCAGCCGCTTCCATCCGTTTGGCCAGCGGGAAGACGGTGAAGTAATGCGCCGGGATGGGAAACGTCGCTTCGACGAAGGCTTGGCTGGCCAGCCGCTGCACGGCCTTGCCGCCCGGCAGCCGCATCGCCCAGCGCGCCGGCGCTGGCAACGGCACGTCAAACTTGGGGAAGCACCAGATCGGCGTGCGCTGAAACACGGTGAGATGCTTGACAATCGGGGCGATCTCCGGGATCACCTGCACAGCCGAGGCACCGGTGCCGATGACCGCGACCCGCTTGCCGGTCAGGTCCTGGTTGTGATCCCAGCGTGCGGTATGCATGGTGATGCCGGCGAACGAGTCGACGCCGTCGATGTCGGGCAGTTTGGGCACGGTGAGCACGCCGCTGGCGTTCACCAAAAATCTGGTGGTGATGTCGCCGCCGGGGTCAATCTGCACCCGCCACAGGTCGTGGTCGTCGTCGAACCGCGCGGCGAGAACTTTGGTGTTGAAGCGGATCTTCGGCCGGATCCCATACTTGTCGACGCAATGTTCTGCATAGGCCCGAAGTTCGTGTCCGGGCGCATAGGTTCGCGACCAGTGCGCGCTCTGTTCGAACGAGAACTGGTAGGAAAACGACGGAATGTCCACGGCGATACCGGGATAGGTGTTCCAATACCAGGTGCCGCCGACGCCATCGCCGGCTTCGATCACCCGGTAGTCGCCGAATCCGGCCTGGCCGAGTTTGATCGCGGTGCCGATGCCCGAGAATCCTGCGCCGACGACGACGGTGTGGTAATCGGTCATGGGCGTCTCCGCGCGACGACGTGTACACCCTGCTTGGGCCGCAGCGTGAGCGTCGCCTCGAGTTCTATCGGATGCCCGGGCATGAGGTCGATGATCGCCGTCATCAGGACCATTTTCCATCAGCGCGAAGCTCTCTCGCATGCGGTCAAACGGTGGCACGGTGTGGCGCCCCAGCACATACTCGCGGCGCTAGGCGTGCAGCGCCTTGCGCAGGGCCACCAGCCCACGGTCCATGGCTTCGGTGGCGGCGGGCACCACGCCGGCGTATCCGAGGTAGCCGTGCATGAGGGTTTCAGCGCAGTGGACTTCGACGGGCACGCCCGCCGCGGCGAGCAGCTCGCCGTAGCGGATGCCGTCGTCGCGCAGCGGGTCGTGGCCGGCGACCGCGACATAGGCGGGCGGCAAGCCGTCGAGGTTGGCCGCCCGTCCCGGCGCCAGCCCCGGCGGCGGGTTGGTCAAGTCGAGTTCGCCTGCGTACCAACGCGAGAACGCCGCGATTGCGGCCCGGTCCAGTATGGGCGCAGACGCGTTCTCGGTGAACGACGGCAGCGAAGTGTCCCACAGCGTGGACGGATACCACAACAGCTGGAAGGTCAGCGGTGGCCCGCCCTCGTCGCGGGCACGCTGCGTGATCACCGCGGAAAGGGTGCCGCCGGCCGAATCGCCGGCCACCGCGAGGCGGGCGGGGTCGGCGCCGAGTTCGTCACCGTGCTCGGCGACCCATTGCGTTGCCGCCCAGGCGTCGTCGACAGCGGCGGGGTAGGGGTGCTCAGGCGCCAGCCGGTAGTCGACGGAAACGACAACCGCGTCAGCGCCCACGGCGTGCTGGCGGCAGGTGCCGTCGTGGGTGTCAAGATCGCCGGCGACAAAACCGCCGCCGTGGAAGTACAGCATCATCGGCAGTGGTGTTTCCAAAGCCTCTGGCGGCCAATAGATTCGGACCCCGATGTCGCCGGCCGGCCCGCCGATGGTCTTGTTTTCGACCCGTACGTCTGGATGAACCGGGCGGCGGGGCAGGTCACGCATCCGCTGCCGCACCGTCTCGACGCCCTCGTCGGCGCAGAGCCGGAACGGAACCTTATCCAGTACCTTCAGCATGGTGGGATCGATGGCGGGACCGGTCTTGTCGAAGCTGGGCATGGGCCCACCGTACGCACCCCGGGTGGTGCTCGGTGCGTGGGTGGCTGCCGGTTGGTTCGGTGTCGGCTACGGGATCTTTGTGACCGTGACCGCACTGCGGTCGTCGCCGGGTGCCGAGTTGACCGGCCACTGGGTGGCACAACCCGCGTTCAAGGCGTCGATGGCGCTGCTGCTGGCCGTGGGCGCCGCCGCGCATCCGATTGTGCGGGAGCGACGCTGGCTGATGCCGGCGCTGCTGGCGTCGGCCGTCGGCGACTGGCTGCTGGCCATCCCGTGGTGGTCGTTGTCGTTCGTGTCAGGACTCGCGTCATTTCTGTTGGCGCACTTGTGTTTTCTGGCAGCACTGATTCCACTGGCCCGACGGTCCGCGGTGCGCCTGATCGCGGTGGTGCTGGCCTGCCTGGCGTGTGCGGCGCTGCTGGCGTGGTTGTGGCCGCGGCTGCAGGCGCACACGGTCCCGGTGACCGCGTACATCGTGGTGTTGGCCGCGATGGTGTGCGCCGCACTGCTGGCACGGTTGCCGACGGTGTGGACCGCGGTAGGTGCGGTGTGCTTCGCGGTCTCGGACGCGATGATCGGCATCGAGCGCTTCGTGCTCGACAACGAGGCGCTGGCGGTCCCGGTCTGGTGGGCCTACGCGCTGGCGCAGATCCTGATCACGGCCGGGTTCTTCTTCGGTCGGACGGAGCCGGCGGCCGGCCGGTGAGCGCGACCCGGCGGGCCGCCGAGCACGAACCGATCGCGCGGGTGCTGCCGATGTTGTCGGTGCCGCATCTGGACCGCGAGTTCGACTATCTCGTTGCCGCAGAGCAATCCGACGACGCCCAGCCAGGGGTGCGGGTCCGGATTCGGTTCCATGGCCGGCTGGTCGACGGCTTCGTGCTGGAGCGCCGCACCGACACCGATCACGCCGGCAGGTTGGGCTGGCTGGACCGTGTCATCTCCGCCGAGCCAGTGCTCACCCCGGAAATCCGCCGGCTGGTCGACGCGGTAGCGGCGCGCTACGCCGGAACCCGGGCCGACGTGTTGCGGCTGGCCGTGCCGGCGCGGCATGCCGGCGCGGAGCGGGAAACCCTGACCGCGATCAGCCGGCCTGTCGTGGAGCCGGTCGACCCCACCGGTTGGGAGTCCTACGGCCGCGGCGGCCAGTTTCTGGCCGCGCTGGGCGAATCACGCGCCGCGCGCGCCGTATGGCAGGCGTTGCCGGGTGAGCTGTGGGTGCATCGATTCGCTGAAGCGGCCGCGCAGACGGTCCGCGCGGGGCACGGCGTGCTGGCGATCGTCCCCGATCAGCGGGATGTCGACGCGCTGTGGCGGGCGGCGATCACGCACATCGACGACGCCGCGGTGGTGGCGTTGTCGGCCGGGCTGGGGCCCGCCGCCCGCTACCGTCGCTGGCTGGCGGTGTTGCGGGGCCGCGCCCGGCTGGTGATCGGCACCCGCAGCGCCGTGTTCGCGCCGGTAACCGACCTGGGTTTGGTCCTGGTGTGGGACGACGGCGACGACACCCTGGCCGAGTCGCGGGCCCCGTATCCCCATGCCCGTGAGGTCGCGTTGCTACGGGCCCACCAGCGCCGCTGCGCCGCGCTGCTCGGCGGTTATGCCCGCACCGCAGAAGCTCACGCACTCGTTCAACGCGGCTGGGCGCACGACATCGTCGCGGCGCGCCAGCTGGTGCGTGCGTGTGCGCCCCGGGTGGTGGCGATCGACGACCACGGCTACGCCGAAGCGCGTGACCCCGCGGCACGCACCGCGCGGCTACCGTCGGTGGCCCTGCGCGCGGCCCGCTCGGCCCTGGGGTCGGGCGCCCCGGTGCTCGTGCAGGTGCCGCGGCGGGGATACATCCCGGCACTGGCGTGTGGACGCTGCCGCGCCATCACCCGCTGCCGGCACTGCAGGGGGCCGCTGTCGCTACCCGATCGCGCGGCGGCCGGCCCGGTGTGCCGCTGGTGTGGCCGGGTGGAGCCTGCGCTGCGATGCGCACGCTGTGGATCCGACACGGTGCGCGCGGTCGTGGTCGGCGCCGGGCGCACGGCCGAGGAGCTGGGCAGGGCATTTCCCGGGATCAATGTGATCACCTCCGCGGGCGACGCCGTCGTTTCCGAGGTCGCAGCCCGTCCGGCCCTGGTCGTCGCCACCCCCGGGGCCGAGCCCCGCGTTCCGGGTGGGTACGGGGCGGCGTTGCTGTTGGACGGCTGGGCGCTGCTGGGCCGGCAGGACCTGCGTGCCGCCGAAGACACCCTGCGGCGCTGGATGACCGCCGCGGCACTGGTTCGCAGCCGCCGGGACGGCGGGGTGGTCACCGTCGTCGCGGAATCATCGATCCCGACCGTCCAAGCGCTGATCCGCTGGGACCCGGTGGGCCACGCGGACGCCGAGCTCGCCGGGCGTACCGACGTTGGCCTGCCACCGAGCGTGCACATCGCCGCGGTCGACGGCACCGCGGACGCGGTGGCGGCGCTGCTCGACGAAGTTCGGCTGCCCGACGGCACCGATGTCCTCGGCCCGGTGCAGCTGCCGCCGGGCGCACGCCGCCCGGCGGGCGTTTCCGCCGGCGCGGCGGTGACCCGGATGCTGCTGCGGGTGCACCGCGACCGGGGCCTGGCGCTGGCGGCCGCCCTGCGCCGCGCCGTTGCCGTGCTCAGTGCGCGGCAAACGCACGAGCCCGTCCGCGTCGCGATCGACCCCCTGCACATCGGGTGACCGCGCGCTGATTTAACCCACTGCGCGGCCGAGGAAGGCGGCCAGCTGATCGGCGGGCGGACGGTCGGCCGAACATGGCCGCTCGGCACCGAACGGTCTGCCCGGGCCGCGAAATTCGGGCCGCACACTGGCGCGCGCGACAGCCAGCTGCTCGAGTGCCAACTCGGGATCCAGGTCGGTGGACTGGTCGGTGGCAGCGGCCAGATCCCATGCGTGGACCAGCACGTCCGTCGTGCGCATCCCGATCAGGACCCGGCCGGCGACTTCGCCAAACGGCAGCCGATAGGTCGCGTCTAACGCACCGGGTTTTGCGAACGCCTCCTGTGCGGCGGCGGCGGACGCGCGGTGCGCCTCGGTCACATCGACGGGTCGGGCCGGCGGCTGCTCGTAACTGCCCGCCCATTGGCCGACCCGCTCGTTACCGCTCACCACATGGTCGATCAGGTCGCGAACCGTCCACTCCGAGCACGGTGTTGCGGCTCCCAACTGGTCGGGTCTGACTCGGGCGAGCACGGCGGCGAATATGTCCTGAGCACGCTGATGAGCCACCTGTGGATCCATAAAGTCGCCTTTCAGTCGGTTCGTTCGCGGTCATCGCTACCACAGCAGCGCGGGACATGGCACCGGTTGAACCGAGTTGCCGACCCGGGCGGATCGGTTCAGAGGCTGCCTCCGGCGGCATGCGGAGCACCGGAGGGACTCGGCGCCGAGCCCACCTCGCGGGCGACGAAGTTCTCCAGATCGAACAGGTTGGCTTTGGCACGGTCGGCGACTCGCACCAAGGTTGTCATCAGCGCCACCTGTCGGATCTGCTCCTTGCAGAACCACTGGATGAACTGTTCGCCGAGGTAATCACTTTCCTCGCGTGCCACACCGGCAAGCCTGCCGACCTGTTCGGTCACCGCACGTTCGTGCTGCACCGCTAACTCCAACGCGTCTCGGGCCGAGTCGAATTGGTTTCGCACCTCGTCTACTCCCGGGATTTCCACGGGCGCGTCCCGGTCGAGGAGGTACTGGACCAACATCATCGCGTGATTTCGCTTCTCGACGGCTTGGCTGTAAAAGTGTCTCGCCAGCTGTGGCAAGTTGTCGCGGTCGAAATACACCGCCATCGCAATATATTGCTGGGCGACCGTGAATTCATTACGTATTTGATCTTGCACCAGCGCATTGAATTTCGTTGTGGGGACATTTCGATTGCTCATGAAGTGAACGTTAGCGCAGGTAGATAGCCTTAGCAACGAAGGTAACACTAATTCAGGACAGCTTTGCCTAAGTAGACAAATGCGAGCAGTTTTCGGCAGCTAAAGTTAGCCTATGGTGAATTGGTCGAAACTGCAGTGATAGCCGCGAGCCGGTCATGGGAATACATCGGGTAGCACACCAGCCCACCGTGATCGGGAAGGACCATGATGGCGCTCAACGTCACCCGCAAGTTGATCAACTCACACCTGGTATCCGGTGAGATGACGCCGGGCCGGGAGATTGCGATACACATCGACCAGACACTGACCCAGGATGCGACCGGCACGCTGGTAATGCAGGAACTCGAGGCACTCGGGCTCGACAGGGCGCGTACCGAGGTGAGCGTGCAGTACGTCGACCACAACCTGCTGCAAACCGACGAGAAGAACGCCGAGGACCACGAATATCTGCGCACCGCCTGCCAGCGCTTCGGTCTCTGGTTTTCCAAGCCTGGCAACGGAGTGTCGCACCCGACGCATATGCAGCGGTTCGGGATTCCAGGCAAAACCATGGTGGGTTCGGATTCGCACACCCCGGCGGCCGGTTCGCTGGGCATGTTGGCCATCGGAGTGGGTGGTCTCGAAGTGGCGCTGGCGATTTCGGGACGTCCACTGCACCTGCGGATGCCTGAGGTGTGGGGAATAAGGCTCGAAGGTGAACTGCCCCAGTGGTGTTCGGCCAAGGACGTCATCCTGGAGATGCTGCGCCGACACGACGTCAAGGGCGGGGTGAACCGGATCATCGAGTACCACGGTCCCGGCCTGGCCGGCCTGACCGCGATGGACCGGCACGTGATTGCGAACATGGGAGCTGAATTAGGAGCTACCACAACGGTTTTCCCCAGCGACCAAGCGGTTCGCGATTTCATGCGGGCCGAAGGCCGCGAGGACGACTGGGTCGAGTTGGTCGCAGACGATGGCGCGGGCTACGACATCGAAGAGACCATCGACCTATCCAAGATCGAGCCGCTGATCGCACAACCGTCCTCGCCGGGCAATGTGGTGCCGGTTCGTGACGCCGCCGGTAAAGACGTCGCGCAGGTGGTGATCGGGTCGAGCGCCAACCCGGGACTTCGCGATTTCGCGATCGCCGCCGCGATGGTGGCGGGACGGCAGACGGCACCGCATGTCAGCTTTGACATCAACCCGACCTCACGGGAGATCCTGGCCGACCTGACCAAGATGGGCGCGCTGACCGAGCTGGTCGTTGCCGGTGCGCGAATTCACCAAGCGGGCTACATGGGCTGCATCGGCATGGGTCAGGCCCCGGCAGTCGGCCGAAACTCGCTGCGTACCATGCCGCGTAACTTTCCCGGTCGGTCGGGCACCAGAGAGGACTCGGTGTGGTTGTGTTCGCCGGAGACCGCCGCCGCGTCAGCGTTGACCGGAGTGATCACCGATCCGCGGGAGTGGGCGCGCAAAGCAAAGGTGAAGTATCCGAAACTTGAGCTTCCCCGGCAGAATTCGGTGAATACCGCGATGTTGGTGCCGCCGTTGCCACAGGAGCAGGCGCGCAACGTCGAACCGGTGAAGGGGCAAAACGTTTCGAGCCTTCCGGAGTTCTCGCCGTTGCCCGACGAGATCGAGGCGCCGGTGCTGCTCAAAGTCGGCGACAACATCTCCACCGACGAGATCTCCCCGGCCGGCGCGCGAGCGCTGCCGTATCGCTCCAACATTCCGAAGCTGTCGATGTTCAGTTTCGCCCAGCTCGACGACTCCTATCCCCAGCGGGCACAGCAGGCCCAGCAGACCGGTCACGTCGTCGTCGGCGGCGACAACTACGGCCAGGGATCTTCGCGCGAACATGCCGCGATCGCACCGCGTTATCTGGGGCTGCGCGTGGTGATCGCCAAGTCGTTCGCCCGCATCCATTGGCAGAACCTGGCCAACTACGGGGTGCTCGCCCTCGAGTTCGACGACGAGGACGACTACGACACGATCGAGCAAGGCGACACGCTGCGCATCGGCAATCTTCGCGACACCTTGGCACGCAGCGACACGTTGCAGGTCGACAACGTCACCAAAAAGACGTGTCTGACTGTGCGGCAACGGCTTTCACAGCGCCAGGTGAAGGACGTGCTAGCCGGCGGGTTGATCCCCCGGCTGGCCGGAGAAGAGGCAACACGCAGCTAGCCGCTCTACCACTTTCTGGCGATGACGAGCAGGTACTCCCACTGCATGACGCCGTCTCTGAGGTGGCTTTGGGCTAGTTCGATGAGTTGAGCGTCAAGGCTGGCGACCAGGACCGGGTTGTCGGCGATGTTGCGGTAGGCGCTGATCGTCGGGCCGTAGTGGTGCTTGAAGTACTCGTGCACCGCTTCTGGGCTGTCAAACCGGTCCACTGTCAGCATGCCCCGGCGCGCGCTGACATCGCCGACGCGCTGACCCAACAGGCCGGTGACGTAGTCTTCCCGACCCCACAGCGCCGCCGGAGGCATGCCCGGCTGCGGTGTCGGCCGGTATGGCCGGATCGCGGCAAGCATCTGACCGAAGAACCCCTCCGGGGTCCAGCTGATCAGGCCAATCGTCCCGCCGGCCCGGCACACCCGCACCAGCTCGTTGGCGGCGCGTTGATGGCGCGGTGCGAACATCACGCCGATGGCGGACAGCACCGCGTCGAATGCGCCGTCGGCGAACGGCAGCGCTTCGGCGTTGGCTTCCCGGCACTCGAGGTGCAGACGCAGGTCGGCAGCGCGTCTTTGGGCGCGCTGCAGCAGCTCCGGTGTGAGGTCGCTGGCCACCACGTGGGCGCCGACCCTGGCGGCTGGAACCGACACGTTGCCGGAACCGGCAGCGACGTCGAGGACCCGATCGCCCGGACCGATGCCGGCGGCGGCCACCAGCAGCGGGCCGAGCGGCGCCATCACCTGCTCGGCGATGAGCGCGTAGTCGCCCAATGCCCACATCGCCCGGTCGCTGATTGCCGAGGCGTGCTCTGCTCCGGCGGGCACGTCAATGCTCATTGAGAATCTCCTCCAGGAATGCGGGGTTCGTACGACAATAGTAGTCTTAGGAAATAGTTCTGGTAGGTTATAGTTGTCTGCTGCTATGCTGTGGCAACCCTGTGTGCCGAAACGATCGGCGTGACCACAGAAAGCGCGGCCATGACCACCAAAGCCACTGCAACCGAGGAGTCGCTCGACGCGATCACCGACGCGCTGTTGACCGCATCACGCCTGCTGGTGGGCATCTCGGCTCACTCCATCGCCCGGGTCGACGAGACCATCACCATCCCGCAGTTCCGGACCCTGGTGATCCTGTCCAACCGCGGCCCGATCAACCTCGCGACCCTGGCCGCCGTGCTGGGCGTGCGGCCGTCGGCCGCGGGCCGAATGGTGGATCGGCTCGTCGGCGCCGGGCTCGTCGACCGTCAACCTCACCCCACGTCGCGCCGCGAACTGTTGGCCGCGTTGACCGAGCGCGGACGTGAGGTGGTGCGCAAGGTCACCGCACAGCGGCGCGCCGAGATCGCCCGCATCGTCGAACGAATGCCGGCGTCGGAACGTCACGGCTTGGTGCGCGCGCTCACGGCGTTCACCGCCGCCGGGGGAGAGCCGGCCGCCCATCTCGACGACGGGGCCTGATCGGCCGGCGACGTCCGGCGGCGCCGTTCCTAGACTGTGCCGGTGCGCCTCGTCTTCGCCGGCACCCCGGAAACCGCGTTGCCGGCGTTGCGTCGGCTCATCGACTCGCCCCGGCACGACGTGGTCGCCGTGCTCACCCGCCCGGACGCGGCGTCCGGCCGCCGGGGCAGGCCGGAGCCGTCGCCGGTGGCGCGGGCGGCTCTCGACCTGGGCATCCCGCTGCTGCGGCCGCGGCGGCCGAACTCCGCTGAATTCGTCGCCGAACTCTGCGGGCTGGCACCCGACTGCTGCCCGGTGGTGGCCTACGGTGCCCTGCTGGGCGAGGAGCTGCTCGCGATACCTCCCCACGGCTGGGTCAACGTGCACTTCTCGCTGCTGCCCGCCTGGCGCGGGGCCGCACCCGTGCAGGCGGCCATCGCGGCCGGTGACACGATCACCGGCGCGACCACCTTCCGCATCGAGCCGAGCCTGGACTCGGGGCCGGTCTACGGCGTCGTCACCGAGGAGATTCGGCCCACCGACACCGCGGGCGATTTGCTTGAGCGACTGGCCGTTTCGGGCGCCGCGCTGCTGGAGACCACACTCGACGGTATCGCCGACGGCACGCTCACACCGGTGCCACAGCCCGCCGACGGTGTCAGCTTCGCTCCCAAGGTCACTGTGGACCGAGCGCGGGTGCGCTGGGACTTACCCGCGCCGGTCGTCGAGCGGCGGATCCGAGCCTTCACACCGAAGCCCGGTGCATGGACACTCATCGGCGACCAGCGGGTCAAAATCGGGCCGGTCAGCATTGACGATCAAGCGCCGAAACCCTTGGAACCGGGCAGCATTCACGTCGGTCGGCATGACGTCTGGATCGGCACCTCGTCGGAGCCGGTACGGCTGGGCCAGATCCAGCCGCCCGGAAAGAAGTTCATGAACGCGGTCGACTGGGCCCGCGGCGCTCGCCTCGACCCGGACGCGCGAGCGGTATGACCCGCGGCAGGCGTACACCGGAGAGCCGGTCATCCCGCCCTGGTAAACCGCGGCATCGGCAGCGCCGCCGGCCCCTGGATCCGGCCCGCCGCGCCGCCTTCGACGTGCTGCGGGCGGTCTCCGAGCGAGACGCCTACCCGAACCTTGCGCTACCTGCGCTGCTGCGAGAACGCGGAATCCGCGGACGGGACGCGGCATTTGCCACCGAACTCACCTACGGCACCTGTCGCACCCTCGGTCTGCTCGACGCGATCATCGGCGCCGCCGCCGGGCGCCCATCTGAGTCCATAAACCCGGTCCTGCTTGATCTGCTGCGGCTGGGCGCCTACCAGCTGCTGCGCACCCGGGTCGACGCGCACGCCGCGGTGTCCACCACCGTGGAGCAAGCTGGCATCGAATTCGATTCGGCCAGAGCAGGTTTCGTCAACGCAGTGCTGCGGGCCATCGACGCCCGCGACGAGCAGTCCTGGCTAGCCGAGTTGGCCCCCGACCCCGCGTGCGACCCGATCGGCTACACCGCCTTCGTGCACGCCCACCCGCGGTGGATCGCGCAGGCCTTCGCCGACGCGCTGGGCCCGGCGGCCGGTGAACTCGATGCACTGCTGGCCAGCGACGACGAACGGCCGCAAGTCCACTTGGCCGCAAGACCCGATGCGCTGAGCGCTCGGGAGCTGGCCGACGCCGTGCGCGGCAGCGTCGGCCGATATTCGCCGTATGCGGTGTACCTGCCGACCGGTGACCCCGCGCAGTTGCCGGCGGTGCGCGACGGGCTCGCTCTGGTTCAGGACGAGGGCAGTCAACTGGTGGCCCGCGCGCTGACGTTGGCGCCGGTCGACGGCGACACTGGACGCTGGCTGGATCTGTGCGCGGGCCCTGGCGGCAAGACCGCGCTGGTGGCTGCGCTGGGCGCGGGCAGCGGGGCGCGGGTGACCGCGGTGGAGCCGTCGGCGCACCGCGCCGAGCTGGTGGCGCGCAACACCCGTGGGCTCCCGGTGGAGGTGGTGCGGGTCGACGCTCGGTGCAGCGGGCTGGCGCCGGGCTTCGACCGCGTTCTCGTCGACGTGCCGTGCACCGGTCTGGGGGCGCTGCGTCGTCGGCCGGAGGCGCGCTGGCGGCGCCGGCCCACCGACATCCCGGCGCTGACCAAGCTGCAACGCGAGCTGTTGGCGGCGGCGATCGCGCTGACCCGGCCCGGGGGTGTGGTGATGTATGCGACCTGCTCACCACATTTGGCCGAAACCGTCGGCGTGGTCGCCGACGCGCTGCGCCGGCACCCGGTACGCGCGCTGGACACCCGGCCGTTGTTCGAGCCCGTCGACCGGCTCGGGGACGGGCCGTATGTCCAGCTGTGGCCGCATCGCCACGGCACCGACGCCATGTTCGCCGCGGCGCTTCAAGTAGGCCCAAAGTAGGCTGAGGCGCATGCCGGGCACGACCGATCGGCCCCTGATAGCGCCGTCGATCCTGAACGCCGATTACGCCCACCTGGCCGACCAGGTGGCCGCCGTGACCGGCGCCGACTGGCTGCACGTGGACGTGATGGACAACCATTTCGTGCCCAACCTGACGATCGGACTGCCGGTGGTCGAAAGCCTGCTGAAGGTCACCGACATCCCGATGGACTGCCACCTGATGATCGAGGACCCCGATCGGTGGGCCCCGCCCTACGCCGAGGCGGGCGCCTACAACGTGACCTTCCACGCCGAGGCCACCGACAACCCGGTCAAGGTGGCCCGCGACATCCGCGCCGCGGGAGCCAAAGCCGGGCTGAGCATCAAGCCGGCCACCCCGCTGGAGCCCTACCTGGACATCCTCAAGGACTTCGACACGTTTCTGGTCATGTCGG
The DNA here is from genome assembly GCF_016592155.1 of Mycobacterium heckeshornense. Taxonomy (NCBI): domain Bacteria; kingdom Bacillati; phylum Actinomycetota; class Actinomycetes; order Mycobacteriales; family Mycobacteriaceae; genus Mycobacterium; species Mycobacterium heckeshornense. The sequence continues at coordinate 3,041,777 of NZ_AP024237.1, read as the reverse complement.
TGGAACCGGGTTTCGGGGGCCAGGACTTCATGCCTGAGGTGTTGGGCAAAGTCCGCAAAGTCCGCAGCATGGTCGACTCCGGCGAGCTGACCATCCTCGTCGAGATCGACGGCGGGATCAACGCCGACACCATCGAACAGGCCGCCGAGGCCGGCGTCGACTGCTTTGTCGCCGGATCCGCTGTCTACGGTGCCGACGACCCCGCCGCCGCCGTGGAGGCGCTGCGCCGCCGGGCCAGGGCCACGTCACCGCATCTGCGCCGATGAGCACTCCCGTGGCCATCAGCTACGACGCCGCCATGCGGCTCGCCGTCGAGCACGCTGAACTGGTCAAGGGCAGCACCTATCCCAATCCGCCGGTCGGCGCGGTCATCCTCGACCGTGAGGGCCGGGTCGCCGGCGCCGGCGGCACCGAGCCGGCCGGCAGCGCGCATGCCGAGATCGTGGCGCTGCGCCGCGCCGGCGGCCTGGCCGCGGGCGGGACCGCGGTCGTGACGCTGGAGCCCTGCAACCACTACGGCAAGACCCCGCCGTGCGTGGATGCTCTGCTCGACGCCGGTATCGCCACAGTGGTGTACGCGGTTGCCGACCCGAATCCCGTCGCGGCGGGCGGCGCAGCCCGGCTGGCCGCCGCCGGCGTGCATGTCGTTCCAGGTGTGCAGACCGACCTGGTGGCCGCCGGGCCGCTGCGCGAGTGGCTGCACAAGCAGCGCACCGGGTTGCCGCATGTGACGTGGAAGTACGCCACCAGCATCGACGGGCGCAGCGCTGCCGCTGACGGCTCCAGCCAGTGGATCACCAGCGAGGCCGCCCGCGCGGACTTGCATCGCCGCCGCGCCGCCGCCGACGCCATCGTCGTTGGCACCGGGACGGTGCTCGCCGACGATCCGGCCCTGACCGCCCGGCTGGCCGACGGCAGTCTTGCCGAACGCCAGCCACTGCGGGTAGTGGTCGGTAAGCGCGAAATCCCCTCGGAGGCACAGGTTCTCAACGACGATTCGCGCACCATGGTGATCCGAACCCATGATCCGCACGAGGTGCTTAAGGCCTTGTCGGATCGCACCGACGTGTTGCTCGAGGGTGGGCCGACGCTGGCGGGTGCCTTCCTTCGCGCCGGGGCCATCGACCGCATCCTGGCCTATGTCGCGCCGATCCTGCTGGGTGGGCCGATCACCGCGGTCGACGATGTCGGGGTCCCGAGCATCGCGCGGGCGCTGCGGTGGCGGTTTGACGGGGTGCAGCGGGTCGGACCGGACCTGCTGCTAAGCCTGGTGCCGCGCTAGCCTAGCGCGCCGTTACGCCTTAGGACCCACCGGCTCGTGCTCGCGCAGTTCTGGCTCCTCGGCGTGAACACGCCGGCTGGACAGCAGCAGACCCAGCAGCGCCCCCACCATGCAGACCACGGCGGTGACCGTGAAGATCCCGCCGTACATCTCCGCGAACGCATCCCGGTACAGCACCGCCTTGAGGGCTAACCGTTCGGCGAGGCTGGCGTTTTCCGGAACGGCCGCCGTCTTGGCCGCAACGATCTGGTTGAACCGCTGGAACCCCCATGCACTCAGCGCGGCCAACCCGACCAGCATGCCGGTCATCCGGGCCACCACCACGAGCGCCGCGGCGATGCCGTGCTGCACGGACGGGACGACCCGCAGGCTCGCCGACGACAGCGGCCCGATCACCAGCCCGAGCCCGACCCCGGCGATGACCAGATCGGTGTCCATCGCGGGCAAGCTCACCAGGCCGAGGATGTCGTGCCGGCGGGTCGGCAGGTCAGGCCGCCACCCGGAAATCAGCCAATACCCGCCGGCCGCGATCAGCAGCCCGAGGAACGTCATCGCCCGGTCGCCGATGCGGGTCGCGATCCACCCGCCGGTCAGCGCCCCGAGCGGCAGTGCGGCGAGGAACCACAGCAACATCAGAGCGGCCTCGTCCTGGTCCTTGCCGAGCACGCCCTGGGCGAAGAGCTCCACGTCGACCAGCGTCACCATCAGCGCCGCGCCCGCGGCCACCGATGCACCCAGCGCGGCCAAGAACGGCCGGAAGTGCACACCGGCAGGTTCGATCAACCGGGTGCGCGCGAAGCGTTCCCACAGCCCGAACGCGACCGCGGCGATCATCGCGCCGATCACCAGCGGCAACCCATAGCTGGGCAGCGCCTGTTGAGCGCTGCGATCCGGGTTGTACAGGCCGATCACCGCCAGGCCCAACGCCACCGCCAACAGCAGTCCACCGACCAGATCGATTTTCTCCGGCTCGCTGCTGCGCTCGCGCGACGGCAAACTGAACTGGATCATCACCATCGCGACGATCGCTAATGGCACGTTGATCCAGAACACGTCCTGCCAGCGGCTGGTCAGCCAGACGATGAAAATCCCGTAGAGCGGCCCGAGCACGCTGCCGAGTTCCTGCGCGGCGCCGATACCGCCGAGCACCCCGGCGCGGTTGCGCGTCGACCACAAGTCGGCGCCCAGCGCCAGCGTGACCGGCAGCAGCGCGCCGGCGGCCAGGCCCTGGATGGTGCGGCCGACGACCAGCACGTGCAGCTCGGTGGAGAGCGCTGTGACTACCGAGCCGACCGCGAACGCGGCCAGGCTGGCCTGCAGCAGCAGCTTGCGCCCGAACCGGTCCGAGGCCCGGCCCAGCAGCGGCATCGCCGCGATGTAGCCCAGCAGGTACCAGGTGACGATCGGGGTGATCCGCTCGAGCTTGTTGATCGGGATGCCGATCGTCGTGATGATGTCGCGCATGATCGTGACCACGACATAGGTGTCGAGGGCACCCAGCAGCACGGCGAGACTGCCCGCGCTGATCGCGATTCGGCGTCCGGCTTGCATCTCGTCAGCTCACCGGTGGTTTGGTGACCTGGACCGGCTGGTTCCAGTTCGACAGGGTCATCTGGATGGAATTGCCCGGGCTCTGATCCAGCTTGGCCTGAACCAGCTCATGATCGCCGTTCTCCTGGATCCAGAGCGTCGCCGGTTGCGGCTGTGTCGCTTTCAACGGCGCCGCAAGCTGATTCACCGTGTCGGCGGGTACCTGTCCGGTGATGCGGACAGTGTCTTGGCCGTTGACGCTCTCCCGCGCCTGAGCCTTGGGATCGGTGAAGTGAGCCAACACGTTGGCCAGACCGGTGTCGGGGTTCAGGATCGTCGACGGGTCGTAGATGTCGGCGGCGGGGCCGAAATTGTCCCACTTGCCCGGCGTGAGCGTCGCGTACAGATTTGAGTCGTAGACCACGAAATCGGCGTCGATGTCCGAGCCGCCGATGGTGATCTTGGCGTTGCCCTTCGCCGCGGTGGGGTCGGTGGTGAGGTCGCCGGTGAGCGTTTTGATCGGCAGCCCCGGCACCTTCCCCGTGGTCGACAACACCAAATGCACACTTTTGACGTTCTTGGTGGCCTGGCTGGACTGTTTGACCAGCGTCGCCGCGTCCGGAAGCGGTTTGCTGGAGGACTTCGAGGACGAGGAGCAACCGCTGATCGAGGCGACGGCGGCGATGCTCACGGCGGCAACAGCGGCAAGGAGGCGGCGAGGCGTCTGCATAGGTGCATCGTAGAGGGTTGTCGAGGCTGCACCGGGAAGCCGAAGCTGGCGCGCCTTCCCGCGGTCCGCGCTGAATTACTAGCCTGGTCAGGTGTTCACCGGAATCGTCGAGGAAGTCGGCGAAGTGCTTTCCAAGCAGCAGCTGGGCGATTGCGCGCGCTTGACCATCCGCGGCCCGGTGGTCACCGCTGACGCGGGGCACGGCGACTCGATCGCCGTCAACGGGGTGTGCCTGACCGTCGTCGACGTGCTGCCCGGCGGGCAGTTCACCGCCGATGTGATGGGCGAGACGCTGAACCGGTCCAGCCTGGGCGGCCTGGAAGTGGGCAGTCCGGTGAATCTCGAGCGGGCCGCGGCGGTGAACAGCCGCCTCGGTGGGCACATCGTGCAGGGCCACGTCGACGCGACCGGTCGAATCCTGGCCCGGACTCCTGCCGAGGGCTGGGAAGTGGTGCGCATCGAGCTGCCCGCCGCGCTGGCCCGCTACGTCGTCGAGAAGGGCTCGATCACGGTGGACGGCATCTCGCTGACGGTCTCCGCGCTCGGCGAGGGTTGGTTCGAGGTCTCGCTGATTCCGACCACCCGGGAGCTGACCACCTTGGGCCGCGCCCCGGTGGGCACCGCGGTCAACCTCGAGGTCGACGTCATCGCCAAATACGTCGAGCGGTTGATGCATCGTCCCGCCGACTAAAGCCAGCGCAATAACGGCGGTAGGGCGGTGGTTCATACTGGATGCAGCACTTGAGCTCTTCACCGGGGCTCGTCTGGTGAGCGTTCTCGGCCGAGAACGGTCGGGAACGGACAGGGTGGCAGAAATGACGAGGTTGGACTCCGTCGAACGGGCGGTTGCCGACATAGCGGCGGGTAAGGCCGTCATCGTCATCGACGACGAGGACCGCGAGAACGAGGGCGACCTCATCTTCGCCGCCGAAAAAGCGACGCCGAGCCTGGTCGCGTTCATGGTCCGCTACACCTCCGGCTACTTGTGCGTGCCGCTGGACAGCGCGATCTGCGACCGGCTGGGCCTGCTGCCGATGTACGCGGTCAACCAGGACAAGCGCGGCACCGCCTACACCGTCACCGTGGATGCGAGATATGGTGTGGGAACTGGTATTTCAGCTTCTGACCGGGCCACGACGATGCGGTTGCTGGCCGATCCGCGCAGTGTCGCCGACGACTTCACCCGGCCGGGTCACGTTGTCCCGTTGCGCGCCAAGGACGGCGGCGTGCTGCGGCGCCCCGGCCACACCGAAGCTGCCGTCGACCTGGCCCGCATGGCCGGACTGCAACCCGCGGGCGTGCTGTGCGAGATCGTCAGCCAGAAGGACGAGGGCGCGATGGCCCAGACCGACGAACTGCGCGTGTTCGCAGACGAACACGACCTGGCGTTGATCGCCATCGCCGACTTGATCGAATATCGGCGCAAACACGAGAAACAGATCGAGCGGGTGGCCGAAGCACGGATCCCGACCCGACACGGCGAGTTCCGCGCGATCGGCTACACCAGCATCTACGACGACGTCGAGCACGTGGCTTTGGTGCGCGGCGAGATCGCCGGGCCCAACTACGACGGCGACGACGTGCTGGTCCGAGTGCACTCGGAGTGCCTGACCGGTGACGTGTTCGGGTCGCGCCGCTGCGACTGCGGTCCCCAGCTGGACGCGGCGATGGCCATGGTGGCGCGGGAAGGACGCGGCGTCGTGCTCTACATGCGCGGCCACGAGGGCCGCGGCATCGGCCTGCTGCACAAACTGCAGGCCTACCAGCTGCAGGACGCGGGTGAAGACACCGTCGACGCCAACCTCAAACTCGGGTTTCCCGCCGACGCCCGCGACTACGGCATCGGCGCGCAGATCCTGGTCGATCTGGGGGTCCGCTCGATGCGGTTGCTGACCAACAACCCCGCCAAGCGGGTCGGTCTGGACGGCTATGGGTTGCACATCATCGAGCGGGTGCCGCTGCCGGTGCGGGCCAATGCCGAGAACATCCGGTATCTGATGACCAAACGCGACCGGATGGGCCACGACCTGATCGGGCTCGACGACTACCACGAATCAGTCCATCTGCCAGGCGAATTCGGCGGCGCCCTGTGAGCCGCGCCGGCGACGATGCAGAGCGCAGCGATGAGGAGGAGCGGCGCACATGAGCCCAGCCGCCGGTGTGCCGGAAATGCCGGCGCTCGACGCGTCCGGGTTGAAACTGGCTATCGTCGCCAGCACGTGGCATGCCGAAATCTGCGACGCGTTATTGACCGGCGCCCGTAAAACGGCGGCGGAATGGGGGATCGGCGATCCGACCGTGGTTCGGGTGCTCGGTGCGATCGAGATCCCGGTGGTAGCACAGGAACTAGCGCGCAACCACGACGCGGTCGTCGCCCTGGGCGTAGTAATCCGTGGTGAGACACCGCATTTCGACTATGTCTGCGATGCGGTGACCCAGGGTTTGACCCGGGTCTCGCTGGACGCGTCGACCCCGGTGGCCAATGGCGTGCTGACCACCCACACCGAGGAGCAGGCGCGTGACCGGGCGGGCCTGTCCACATCGACCGAAGACAAGGGTGCGCAGGCGACCGCCGCCGCGTTGAACACCGCACTGACGCTGCGCGAGCTACGCACACGGTCGTGAGCCGGCAACCGGGCTGGGACGCGGAAGTGCGTCCGCACCTGACACCGTACTTCGCCTACGCCGCGGCGGCGGTGATCGCCGCCGCGCACATCGCTGTGGGGCTGCTACTCAAAGTGAAGTCCACCGGCGTGGTCTTCCAGACTGCCGATCAGGTGGCCATCGGCGCGCTGGGCCTGGTCATCGCCGGCGTGGTGCTGCTGTTCGCGCGGCCCCGGCTGCGCGTCGGCGCCTCCGGGCTGTCGGTGCGCAACCTGCTGGGCGAGCGGCTGATCCCATGGTCGCACGTGGTCGGCGTATCGTTTCCGACCGGCGCCCGCTGGGCGCGCATCGACCTGCCCGGCGACGAGTACATCCCGGTGATGGCCATCCAGGCCGTCGACAAGGAGCGGGCCGTGGCCGCCATGGACACTGTCCGTTCGCTGCTGGAGCGCTACCGCCCCTCACGCGAGCAGACGTAGAATCGCGTTTCCAACGGCTCCCCAGTGCGACTCTGCGTCTGCTCGCGGCAGACTAGCCTTAGAAACGTGCCTGATCCCGCGACGTACCGTCCCGCGCCCGGGTCAATCCCGGTCGAGCCGGGGGTGTACCGGTTCCGGGACCAGCACGGACGCGTCATCTACGTCGGCAAGGCCAAGAGCCTGCGCAGCCGGCTGACGTCCTACTTCGCCGACGTGGCCGGCCTGCACCCGCGCACCCGGCAAATGGTGACCACCGCCGCCAAGGTCGAGTGGACGGTCGTCAACACTGAAGTCGAGGCGCTGCAGCTGGAATACAACTGGATCAAGGAATTCGACCCGCGGTTCAACGTCCGCTACCGCGACGACAAGTCCTATCCGGTGCTGGCGGTCACCCTGGGCGAGGAATTCCCCCGGCTGATGGTCTACCGCGGTCCCCGCAGAAAGGGTGTGCGCTATTTCGGGCCGTACTCGCACGCGTGGGCCATCCGCGAAACCCTGGACCTGCTGACCCGGGTCTTTCCGGCGCGTACCTGCTCCATTGGAGTATTCAAGCGGCACAAGCAAATCGACCGCCCCTGTCTGCTCGGCTACATCGACAAATGCTCGGCGCCGTGCGTGGGACGGGTGAGTGCCGAACAGCATCGCCGGATCGTCGACGATTTCTGCGACTTTCTGTCCGGCAAAACCGAGAAGTTCGCCCGGGGCCTCGAACAGCAGATGAACGCCGCCGCCGCGCAACTCGACTTCGAGCGGGCGGCCCGGCTGCGTGACGACCTGTCGGCATTGAAGCGCGCGCTTGAGAAGCAGGCCGTGGTGCTCGGCGACGGCACCGACGCCGATGTCGTTGCCTTCGCCGACGACGAGCTGGAAGCTGCCGTCCAGGTCTTCCACGTTCGCGGTGGGCGCGTCCGTGGTCAGCGCGGGTGGATCGTCGAAAAGTCCGGTGACCCAGGTGATTCCGGTGAAGCACAGCTAGTAGAGCAGTTTCTCACCCAGTTCTACGGTGAGCAGGCCGAACTCGGCGGCGCAGCGGACGAATTCACCAACCCGGTGCCTCGCGAGGTGCTGGTCCCGTGTCTGCCCCCTAATGCCGACGAGCTGGCCAGCTGGCTCTCCAAGCTCCGCGGTGCCCGTGTCATGCTGCGGGTGCCCCGGCGTGGCGACAAAAGGGCGTTAGCCGAAACCGTGCAGCGAAACGCCAAAGAGGCTCTGCAGCAACATAAGTTGAAGCGAGCTGGTGACTTCACCGCCAGATCTGCTGCGCTGCAGAGCATTCAGGAGGCACTAGGGTTGGCCGAAGCGCCACTGCGGATCGAGTGCGTCGACGTCAGCCATGTGCAGGGCACCGATGTGGTCGGCTCGCTGGTGGTGTTCGAAGACGGGTTGCCGCGCAAGTCGGACTATCGCCACTTCGCGATCCGCGAGGCCGCCGGCCACGGGCACTCCGACGACGTCGCCTCTATCGCGGAGGTGACCCGACGGCGGTTCATGCGCCACCTGCGCGACCAGCAGGATCCCAATATGCTTGCGCCCGAGGGAAGATCGCGAAAGTTCGCCTATCCGCCGAACCTGTATGTCGTCGACGGCGGCGCCCCGCAAGTCAACGCCGCGGCCGCGGTGCTCGACGAACTCGGGATCACCGACGTCGCGGTCATCGGTCTGGCCAAGCGATTGGAAGAGGTATGGGTGCCGTCTGAGCCTGAGCCGATCATCATGCCCCGCAACAGCGAGGGACTCTACCTGTTGCAGCGGGTGCGCGACGAGGCGCATCGGTTCGCCATCACCTACCACCGCAGCAAGCGGTCCAAGCGGATGACCGCGTCGGCCCTGGACGCGGTGCCGGGGTTGGGGGAGCACCGGCGCAAGGCGTTGGTCACCCATTTCGGGTCGTTGGCCCGGCTGAGGGAGGCGACGGTGGAGGAGATCACCGCTGTTCCGGGTATCGGCGTCGCGACCGCGACGGCGGTGCTCGAGGCGCTGCGATCCGAGGCTTCCAACGGGCGGGTCCCTGAACGGGCGCCGGGATGACGGGCCAGGGTATGACCGGGGACGACGTGGACGGTGCGACCCAATCCGGCATCGACGTCGTCCTGGTGACTGGACTCTCCGGTGCGGGGCGCGGTACCGCGGCCAAGGTACTCGAAGACCTCGGCTGGTATGTCGCCGACAACCTGCCCCCGCAGCTGATCACCCGCATGGTCGACTTCGGACTGGCGGCGGGGTCGCGGATCACCCAGTTGGCGGTGGTGATGGATGTGCGTTCACGAGGGTTCACCGGGGACCTGGATTGGGTGCGCAACGACTTGGCCACCCGCAACATCACGCCGCGGGTGTTGTTTATGGAAGCGTCGGACGACATGTTGGTGCGACGCTACGAGCAGAATCGGCGCAGCCACCCGCTGCAAGGGGAACAGACACTGGCCGAAGGCATTGCCGCGGAACGGGAGATGCTGGCGCCTGTTCGCGCGACCGCCGACCTGATCATCGACACGTCGACGCTGTCGGTGCGGGGGTTGCGGGAAAGCATCGAACGGGCATTCGGTGGTGAGGCCGTCGCGCACACCAGCGTCACCGTGGAGTCGTTCGGCTTCAAATACGGCCTGCCGATGGACGCCGACATGGTGATGGACGTGCGCTTCCTGCCCAATCCGCACTGGGTCGACGACCTGCGTCCGCATAGCGGCCAACATCCGGCGGTGCGTGAGTACGTGTTGGGCCAGACGGGCGCGGCAGAGTTTCTGGACACCTACCATCGGTTGCTGTCCCTGGTTGTCGAGGGCTACCGACGAGAGGGGAAGCGCTACATGACCGTCGCGATCGGCTGCACCGGCGGTAAACACCGCAGCGTGGTCATCGCGGAAGCGTTGGCGCGTCGGCTGGAGCCCGACACCCACCTGTCGGTGCGGGTGCTGCATCGGGATCTGGGTCGCGAATGAACGAACGCATAGTCGCCCTGGGCGGCGGACACGGTCTGTATGCGACGCTGTCGGCGGCGCGGCGGCTGACCCCGCACGTCACCGCGGTAGTGACCGTCGCCGACGACGGCGGCTCGTCCGGGCGGCTGCGCAACGAACTTGACGTAGTGCCGCCGGGTGACCTTCGAATGGCACTGGCGGCGTTAGCATCTGACAGCCCGCACGGGCGGCTGTGGGCGACCATCCTGCAGCATCGGTTTGGCGGTAGCGGGGCGTTGGCCGGGCACCCGATCGGCAACCTGCTGCTCGCTGGGCTCAACGAGGTGCTGGCTGATCCGGTCGCGGCGCTCGACGAACTGGGACGCATCCTCGGCGTCAAGGGCAGGGTGTTGCCGATGTGCCCGATCGCGCTGGAAATCGAGGCTGATGTCGCCGGATTGGAGGCAGACCCGCGGATGAGCCGGGTGATTCGCGGGCAGGTGGCCATCGCGACCACCCCGGGGAAGGTGCGCCGAGTGCGGTTGCTGCCCGCCAACCCGCCAGCCACGAGGCAGGCCGTCGACGCGATCATGGCCGCCGACTTGGTGGTGCTGGGCCCGGGATCGTGGTTCACCAGCGTTATTCCGCATGTGCTGGTGCCAGGCCTGGCCGCGGCGCTGCAGGCCACCACCGCCCGGCGCACGCTGGTGCTCAATCTGGTGGCCGAGCCGGGGGAGACCGCAGGTTTCTCGGTGGAACGTCATCTGCATGTGCTCGCGCAGCATGCGCCGGACTTCACCGTGCATGAGGTCATCATCGACGCCGACCGGGTACCCAGTGAGCGCGAACGCGAGCAACTGCGCCGTACCGCGAAGCTGCTCGACGCCCAGGTCCAATTCGTCGATGTGTCTAGACCTGGTACACCTTTACATGATCCGGGCAAGCTGGCCGCGGCGCTGGAAGGGGTGCGGGTGCGTGGCACCGACGTCGACGCACGCCCGGCCGCCACCGCACCGATGCCAATTGACAGTGAAGGGACCGGCGCAAAGGCACCGGGTCGTAGCGGACCGAGAGGTGACGACGCGTGGCGATGACGGCCGAAGTCAAAGACGAGCTGAGCCGATTGGTAGTGAATTCGGTAAGTGCGCGGCGCGCCGAAGTCACGTCGCTGCTGCGGTTCGCCGGGGGACTGCACATCGTGGGTGGTCGGGTAGTCATTGAGGCCGAGGTTGATTTGGGCAGCATCGCGCGGCGGCTCCGCAAAGACATCTTCGAGCTCTACGGTTACAACGCCGTCGTACATGTGTTGTCGGCCAGCGGTATTCGCAAACAAACGAGGTACGTGCTGCGGGTGGCCAATGAGGGCGAAGCGCTGGCACGTCAGACCGGCCTGCTCGACCAGCGTGGACGTCCGGTTCGCGGCCTGCCGGCCCAAGTGGTGGGCGGCAGTATCGCTGACGCCGAAGCTGCTTGGCGGGGCGCTTTTTTGGCGCACGGGTCGCTGACCGAGCCGGGACGTTCTTCGTCGCTTGAGGTGAGCTGCCCGGGCCCGGAGGCTGCCCTGGCACTGGTCGGCGCGGCGCGCCGGCTTGGCGTGAGCGCAAAGGCCCGTGAGGTACGTGGCGCCGACCGGGTGGTGGTGCGTGACGGCGATGCGATCGGCGCCTTGCTGACCCGGATGGGAGCCCAGGACACACGGCTGATCTGGGAGGAGCGCCGGATGCGTCGCGAAGTGCGGGCAACGGCCAACCGGTTGGCCAATTTCGACGACGCCAATCTGCGCCGTTCGGCTCGGGCCGCGGTGGCGGCGGCGGCCCGAGTGGAGCGGGCGCTGGAGATTCTCGGCGACAGCGTGCCCGACCATCTGGCCGCGGCAGGCAAGCTGCGCATCGAGCACCGGCAGGCGTCCCTGGAAGAGCTAGGCCGGCTGGCAGATCCGCCGATGACGAAAGACGCAGTGGCGGGGCGTATTCGGCGACTGTTGTCGATGGCCGACCGCAGAGCGAAGCAGGAGGGCATTCCGGACACCGAATCAGCGGTGACCCCGGATCTGTTGGAGGATGCCTGACTCAGAAAGGCGAGTCGTCGGGCAAAAGTTGTAGCGGCGGCGGCTGCCAATCCGACGGTAATTCCTCGGGTTCTCGCGGATCGTTCACCCAGGGACAGAACGGGCTGGTACTGGGTTCGCCCTTGAACAAAAACAGCATGTCCCGCATGTGGTTCCGGAACTTACGTGCTTCGATTTCCTCTCTGCGGGCTTCCTCAAGGTAGCGGCGCGCTTCGTTGATGGGCCGCTGTTGGCGATTATGCCTGCGGGCCCGGGCAATTCGGCTGGCGCGCTGTTTGGTGCGGCTGCGCCGGTTGAGTGTGGGCGCCGCACACGCCGGCGCGCGCCATTGCGGAAACAGCTCAGTACCCGCTGGCGCGGTGCGGTAGATCCGTCCGGTCGGCGACGTCCAGATGACAGTGCCGTCAGCCAACTGAACATCGCGCCAACCACCAAACGTCTTGAGCCGATGATGTTGTCGGCAAAGGCATTTCAAGTTCCACGGTACAGTCAGCCCGCCGGCTTTCGGGTCGGTGTGGTTGAACGGAATCGTATGATCAATATCACAGACCATCGCCGGGCGGCTGCACCCGGGAAACCGACACGTCAAATCCCGGCAGCGGATCGCGCGCTCGAGCGCAGCCGACGGTTGATAGCGCACCGCCTCCGTGGGCGTGACCGTAAAATCTGCTAGCCGTAGGGTCGCAGCCGCGGCGAGCTCGCGCACCTGCTCGGCATCGATGACTCCGTACCCCTCCAGGTAGCCGGGCCGGGAACTGTCACCCTTGACGGTCTGCTCGCTGGCCACCACATTGACGACAACATATGCCCCACCGGGGTTGCTGTTGCAGCTGGTGACGTCGGTTCGGCTGGGGCAGTCCGGTTTTGCGCAGGCGCAGGCCAGACGGCGCCCTTCACTGAGCGCGGTGAGCGCATCGGCACGGCGCTGATCCAGCGTTCGTGGGTCGGCCGGACAGACCTGCTTGGCGAGTTGCGACAACCGCCGGTCGAAAGCTGCGGCGGCGGCTGCGGCGACGGTGCCGTACACCTCCGCCATCCCGTTGTCCTGCGCCGTCACGCTGATGTGGCGGTCTTGCTCGGCGGCAACCCGGCGCTCACGAGCCGCGTCCGGGTCCACGACGCGCACCGCGGCGTCGACGGCGTTGATGATTCGTTGCTTCGACCAGCTGTGCCACTTGACGATTCGCGCGGACAGTGAGTCGTCGAGCTTGGCAATCAAATCGCCATCAGTGACCAGATCCGTCCGGCTGATGATCAACCGCACCGTGCGCCAGTCGGTTCGTCCTTCGGCCAGCAGGGCGCCAATCTTAGGCAACCGGACATCGAGTGCTTGGGCGTGCGACACCATGTAACTCGCAGCCGTCGGCGAAAGGTTCATCGCGGCAGCGACCTCAGCCGTGGTCTGGTCGAACCCGTCGATCGCCGCAAAGCCCCGCTCGGCGTTCACGTTCTGTGCGGCAGCGAGCCGGTGGCACAGCAGGGCGGCGACCGCCGCCAGCCGCCGCGCCACCAGCATCGACTCCAACCGGTGTGAGGACCCGATCGCCTCCACCAGATCCCCCGGACCCAACGCGGACATTGTGACCGGAGGGGCGACGCCAGCGGCCTGCAACGGATCGGTGGCTGTATCGAACATGATTGCGAGCATAGTGGGGCCGGCCGACGCCAGCCGCGGGTCAGCCCGTTCATCGCCGGACTTATCCACAGAGCTGCATTGATCCACAGGCCCGGCCCGGTCGCTGCGGCGGAGCAGCCCGATTGGATGCCGATTCGCCATATCCGACAAGTGATTTCGCGATAGACTCGCGCTTCTGGCGAGAACGAGGACACCATGGGATTAATCTCACCGGAGCTTCCGGACGTCGATCACGACACCTGGGCCGCCCTGCCCCGGTCGACCAGGCTGCAGATCGTGACCCGCCACTGGGTCGAGCACGGCTTCGGCACCCCGTATGCGATCTACCTGCTCTATCTACTCAAGATCGCCGTGTACATCGCCGCCCCCGCCGCGATCATCTCGCTGACGCCGGGCCTGGGCGGGCTGGGCCACATCGGACAGTGGTGGACGCAGCCGATCGTGTACCAGAAAGTCGTGATCTTCACCCTGCTCTTCGAGGTACTGGGCCTGGGCTGCGGATCCGGCCCGCTGACCGGGCGGTTCTGGCCGCCGGTCGGCGGATTTCTGTATTGGTTGCGGCCCAACACGATTCGGCTGCCACCCTGGCCGGGCAAGGTCCCGTTCACCAGCGGGGATACCCGCACCGTCGTCGACGTCGCCCTCTACGCCGTGGTGCTGATCTGCGGGGTGTGGGCGCTGCTGTCACCAGGCGGCCCGGTCACTGCCGGCGGCGAGGTCGGGCTGATCAACCCGGTTGTGGTGGTACCGATCATCGTGGCTCTGGCCCTGCTGGGTCTGCGCGACAAGACCATCTTCCTCGCCGCCCGCGGCGAGCACTACTGGCTGAAGCTATTCGTATTCTTCTTCGGCTTCCCCGACCAGATCGCGGCTTTCAAAATCATCATGCTCGCACTGTGGTGGGGGGCGGCCACTTCCAAGCTCAACCACCACTTCCCGTACGTGGTCGCGGTGATGACGAGCAACAACGCATTGCTGCGCAGCAAGTCATTCGCGTGGTTCAAGCGCAGGCTTTACCGCGATCCGGTCAACGACCTGCGCCCCTCGTGGTTGCCGAAGATGATGGCGCATGTCGGCGGGACGACCGCGGAATTCATTGTGCCTGGGCTTCTGGTGTTCGTCGCGGACGGTCAGCCGTGGCGGTGGATCCTCATCGGGTTCATGGTGATCTTCCACCTCAACATCATTTCCAACCTCCCGATGGGAGTCCCGCTGGAGTGGAATGTATTTTTCATCTTCTCGCTGTTCTACCTGTTCGGCCACTACGGCGCGATCCAGGCCACCGACCTGCAGTCACCGTTGCTGCTGGCCATCCTGATCATCGCGCTGGTAGTGGTGCCGATCGCGGGAAACGTCTTCCCCCAACAGATTTCGTTCCTGCCCGCGATGCGTTACTACGCCGGGAACTGGGCCACCAGCGTGTGGTGCCTCCGCGCGGGCGCCGAAGACCGGATCGAGGCCAACATCGTGAAAAGCTCGGCGCTGACCGCCAAGCAACTGGCCAGGCTCTACGACCCGAAGACCGCCGAAATCATGATCGACAAGGTGGCGGCGTTTCGGTCCATGCACACTCACGGGCGCGCGTTGGGCGGGCTGGTTCCCCGCGCTTTGGGAAACGACGCCAACGAGGCCGACTACCGCCTGCGCGAGGGTGAAATCGTCGCCGGGGCGCTGATCGGGTGGAACTTCGGCGAAGGCCACCTGCACAACGAGCAACTGCTCGAGGCGGTGCAGAGGCGTTGCCAGTTCGACGAGGGCGAGCTGCGGGTGATAATCCTCGAGGGCCAGCCCATCCACACCCAGCGGCAGTGGTATCGCATCGTGGATGCCAAGACCGGTCCGATCGAGGAAGGCTATGTCAGGGTTGCGGACATGCTAAGCCGCCAGCCATGGCCCGAACCCGGCGACCAGTTTCCGGTGTATCCCACCACGCAGCACACCGACACCGCCCCGCGATGACGAGCGCGGTCGTCGTCGGTGCCGGGCCTAATGGCTTGGCCGCAGCAATCCAGTTGGCCCGCAACGGCGTTGACGTACAGGTGCTGGAGGCGTGCGACACCATCGGCGGGGGAGCCCGCTCCGGCGAACTCACCGTGGCAGGCGTGATCCATGACCACTGCTCAGCGTTTCACCCGATGGCGGTGGGCTCACCATTTTGGAGGCAGGTCGACCTGGAACGCCACGGACTGGTATGGCTGTGGCCGGAGATCGACTGCGCACACCCGCTCGACGACGGCACCGCCGGGTCGCTGTATCGGTCGCTTGATCAGACCGTCGCAGGCCTGGGGCCCGACGGGAAAAGGTGGCGGCGGGCGCTGGGTGACCTGGCCGACAGTTTCGACGAGCTCGCACAGGACCTGCTGCGACCGATTGTGGGTATTCCTCGCCACCCGATTCGGCTGGCCCGCTTCGGTCCACGCGCCGTGTTGCCGGCCACACTGATGGCCCGGTGGTTTCGCACCGAAAAAGCCCGCGCGCTCTTCGGTGGGGCGGCCGCCCACGTCTACACCCGGCTCGACCGGCCACTGACCGCGTCGCTCGGATTGATGATCCTGGCCAGCGGCCACCGCTACGGCTGGCCCGTCGCACAAGGCGGGTCTGGGTCCATCACCGCGGCTGCGGCCGCCGTGCTGGGCGAGCACGGCGGCGTCATCACCACCGGCGTCACCGTCGCTACCCGCGCCGACATCCCCGATGCCGACATTGTGATGCTCGACCTGACCCCGGCTATGGCCTGCAAGATCTACGGCGAGGTCATGCCCGCCCGCATCAAGAGGTCCTACCAGCGTTATCGCGAAGGCTCCTCGGCGTTCAAGGTCGACTTCGCGGTCGACGGCGACATCCCGTGGACCAATCCTGATTGTCGGCGCGCGGGCACAGTACATCTGGGCGGCACCTTCGCCGAGATCGTCGAGACTGAACGCGCGCGTGCCCGGGGCCGGATGCCGGAGCGGCCATTTGTGCTCGTCGGGCAGCAGTATCTGGCCGACCCCACGCGCTCGGCGGGCGGCATCAACCCGATCTGGGCCTACGCTCATGTGCCCTTCGGTTACACCGGCGACGCCACCGCGGCCGTCATTGATCAGATCGAGCGGTTCGCGCCGGGATTCCGGGACCGCATCGTCGCGACGGTCAGCAAGTCCACCGCCGACCTGCAGGCCTATAACCCCAATTTCGTCGGCGGGGACATCATCGGCGGCGCCAACGACCGGCTGCAGGTGATCTTCCGGCCACGGGTGGCGGTCGATCCCTACTTCACCGGGGTGCCCGGTGTCTACCTGTGCTCGCAATCCACCCCACCGGGGGCTGGCGTGCATGGGCTCTGCGGCTATCACGCCGCCGAATCGGCGCTGCGCCGGCTGCGCAAAGCCTGAAAGCGGTCGTGGGCGGTCGCCGCACCACCCGTTCAGATGGCGACCCGCTGCGCCCGGCTTCGCCGCGCTTGCGGTCGCCACGGGGCTGGTTTGGTGGCGACCCGCTGCGCCCGGCTTCGCCGCGCTTGCGGTCGCCGCACCACCCGTTCAGGTGGCGACCCGCTGCGCCCGGCTTCGCCGCGCTTGCGGTCGCCACTAGGCTGGCCCAGGGAGACCACCAGCGACTGAGGAGAGATCGACGTGACGGTCCGAGTAGGCATCAATGGCTTCGGTCGAATCGGACGCAACTTCTATCGCGCCCTACTCGCCCAACAGGAGCAGGGCATCGCCGACGTCGAGGTGGTGGCCGTCAACGACATCACCGACAACGCCACGCTGGCGCACCTGCTCAAATTCGATTCGATCCTGGGCCGGCTGCCCCAAGACGTGGGCCTGGAAGGCGAGGACACCATCGTCGTCGGCACCAAGAAAATCAAAGCGCTCGAGGTCAGGGAAGGGCCGGCCGCCATGCCGTGGCGTGATCTCGGCGTGGACGTTGTCGTCGAATCCACCGGGCTTTTCACCAACGCCGCCAAGGCCAAGGGCCACCTGGAAGCCGGCGCCAAGAAGGTCGTCATCTCGGCTCCGGCCACCGACCCCGACATCACCATCGTGCTCGGTGTCAACGACGACAAGTACGACGGCAGCCAAAACATCATCTCCAACGCTTCGTGCACCACGAATTGCCTTGCGCCACTGGCCAAAGTGCTCAACGACGAGTTCGGCATCGTCAAGGGGCTGATGACCACCATCCATGCCTATACCCAGGACCAGAACCTGCAAGACGGACCGCACAAGGACCTGCGCCGTGCCCGTGCCGCCGGGCTGAACATCGTGCCGACCTCGACCGGTGCCGCCAAGGCCATCGGGTTGGTGATGCCGGAACTCAACGGCAAGCTCGACGGGTACGCGCTGCGGGTCCCGATCCCGACCGGCTCGGTCACCGACTTGACCGCCGACCTGTCCAAGTCGGCCAGCGTCGAAGAGATCAACGCCGCGTTCAAGGCCGCCGCGGAGGGCCGGCTCAAAGGCATCCTCAAGTACTACGACGCGCCGATCGTGTCGAGCGACATCGTCACCGACCCGCACAGCTCGATCTTCGACGCCGGCCTGACCAAGGTGATCGACAACCAGGCCAAAGTGGTGTCCTGGTACGACAACGAGTGGGGCTACTCCAACCGTCTCGTCGACCTTGTCGCCCTGGTTGGCAAGTCGCTGTAGCCGTGAGCATCAAGACCCTCGAAGAGCTTCTCGCCGAAGGCGTCTCGGGTCGCGGAGTTCTGGTGCGTTGCGACCTGAACGTGCCCATCGATGACGGCACCATTACCGACCCGGGTCGTATCGCCGCGTCGGTGCCGACACTGAAGGCGCTCGCGAACGCCGGCGCCAAAGTGGTCGTTGCCGCGCACCTGGGCCGGCCCAAAGGCGGTCCGGACCCGAAGCTGTCGCTGGCGCCGGTCGCGGCCGCGCTCAGCGAGCAACTCGGCCAGGACGTGCCGCTGGCCACCGATGTGGTTGGTCTCGACGCGCGGGCCAGCGCCGAAGGGCTGACCGCTGGTGAGGTGCTGCTGCTGGAAAATGTGCGCTTCGACCCCCGCGAGACCAGCAAGGACGACGGTGAGCGGCTCGCCCTGGCCCGCGAGCTGGCCGAATTGGTCGGAGACGACGGCGCTTTCGTGTCCGACGGGTTCGGAGTGGTGCACCGCAAGCAGGCCTCGGTCTACGACGTGGCGACGCTGTTGCCGCACTACGCCGGAAAATTGATCGCGGGGGAGGTGAAAATTCTTGAACACCTCACCAGCTCCACCGAACGCCCATATGCCGTGGTGCTCGGTGGCGCGAAGGTCTCCGACAAGCTCGGCGTGATCGAAAAGCTGGCGACCAAGGCCGACAGCATCGTCATCGGCGGCGGTATGTGCTTCACATTCCTTGCCGCCCAAGGCCATTCGGTAGGCACCTCACTGGTGCAGCCGGAGATGATCGATACCTGTCGCCGGCTATGCGAAACCTACGCGGACGTGCTCCGGCTGCCGGTGGACATTGTCGCGGCCGAGAAGTTCGCCGCCGATTCACCGTCGGAAGTCGTTGCTGTCGATGCGATTCCCGACGACAAGATGGGTCTGGACATCGGGCCGGAGTCAGTCACCCGGTTCGCGGCCCTGCTCTCCAACGCCAAGACCATCTTCTGGAACGGCCCGATGGGGGTCTTCGAGTTCCCGGCATTCGCCGCCGGCACCAAAGGCGTCGCCGAAGCGATCGTCGCGGCCACGGCCAAGGGCGCGTTCAGCGTGGTCGGCGGCGGCGACTCGGCAGCCGCGGTGCGCGGGCTCAACCTTCCCGAGGGCGCGGTCTCGCACATCTCCACCGGCGGCGGCGCGTCACTGGAATACCTTGAGGGCAAAGAACTGCCCGGTCTAGCGGTGTTGAACACCTGACACAAAGGAGTCCGATGAGCCGCAAGCCGCTGATCGCCGGCAACTGGAAAATGAACCTGAACCATTTCGAGGCGATCGCGCTGGTGCAAAAGATCGCGTTCTCGCTGCCCGACAAGTACTACGACAAGGTCGACGTCGCGGTGCTGCCACCGTTCACCGACCTGCGCAGCGTGCAGACCCTGGTCGACGGTGACAAACTGCGGCTGACCTACGGTGCCCAGGACTTGTCGCCACATGACTCCGGCGCCTACACCGGCGACATCAGCGGGGCATTCCTGGCGAAGCTGGGCTGCACCTACGTCGTCGTCGGGCACTCCGAGCGGCGTACCTACCACAACGAAGACGACGCGCTGGTGGCCGCCAAGGCCGCTGCTGCCCTCAGACACGGGCTGACCCCGATCGTGTGCATCGGTGAGCACCTCGACGTGCGCGAGGCCGGTGACCACGTAGCCCACAACGTCGAGCAGCTGCACGGCTCTCTTGCCGGGCTTTCGCCGCAACAGATCGGCACCCTTGTGATCGCCTACGAGCCGGTGTGGGCGATCGGGACCGGGCGGGTGGCGAGCGCGTCCGACGCTCAGGAGGTGTGCGCGGCGATCCGCAAAGAGCTGGCTGGGCTGGCATCACCGCAGCTCGCCGAGACCGTGCGGGTGCTCTACGGCGGCTCCGTTAACGCGAAGAACATCGGCGACATCATCGCCTGCGACGACGTCGACGGCGCCCTGGTCGGCGGAGCGTCACTGGACGGCGAAGAGTTCGCCAAGCTGTGTGCCATCGCCGCCGGCGGACCGCTGCCGTAGCAGTGTTCCGGTAATCTGTCGGCCATGGAGCTGACCCTGCAGATCATCCTGGTGATCACCAGCGTGCTGGTGGTGTTGCTGGTGTTGCTGCACCGCGCCAAGGGTGGGGGTCTGTCGACGCTGTTCGGTGGCGGCGTGCAGTCCGCGCTGTCTGGGTCCACGGTCGTGGAGAAGAACCTGGACCGGTTGACACTGTTCGTCACCGGCATCTGGCTGGTGTCCATTATCGGGATGGCGTTGCTGATCAAATACCGCTGAACGCGACGGCGCCGGTCAACGCCGGCCCGGGAACTATCGCACCGTACGGTTGCGTAACGCGTTGAGCACGCCGCGCACCGCGTGCTCGGTCGCTGACAACGGTGCCATCACCGCCTCGGTCAGATCGACGATGTGCTCGACGCGCCCAACGATCACCTCCATCCGGTCGACCACGCCGTCGAGCCTCGGCGCGAGCTCGTCAAGTTTGCCCAGCGTGGTGTTCAGGTGTTCCAGACTGTTCTCGAAGGTGTCCAGAGCGCCGTTGAGGCCCGACAGCGATGTATTCATGTCGGCCAGCACGCCCTCGAGCTGTTGGACCGTGAGGTCGGCGTTCAACGCGGCTTGTGCGAGAGTTTTCAGCCGCTGCCGCTCGGAGCCGGTGCGGGCGGATTTTTCTGCCATGACGGCCATTATGCGCAGGCCCGCGCGCCCAGGGGCGGGACGGACCAAACCCCAGGCGGATGATTGGATCGAAAAGTGCTGGCTCATGGTCAATTCACCGCGCAGCCAGGGGTCGGCGGTATCTGATGGGGTCATGACCCTTCAGAACGACGATTCGTCGCCTACTGCGGTGATTCTCACCCCAGAGGTTCAGCAGGCACTGTGGTTTCTCGGTGCGCTGGTCCGTATTCGCGCGGGCGGGGACGCGACAGCTGGGAGCTTGGCGGTGCTCGAACACCAGGGGGGCCGTGGCTACAACAGTCCGATGCATCGTCATCTGGTCGACGAGGAAACCTTCTTCGTCATCGACGGCGAAGTGCGCATCGAGGTCGGTGGCCACGTGCACCTTGCCGGAGCCGGCGCGGTGGCGTTCTTGCCCCGACAGCGCCCGCACGGCTTCGTGGTAACCAGTCCGCAGGCCCGGTTCCTCACGCTGCACACCCCCGCCGGCTTCGACCGGTTCGCCCTTGCTGCCGGAACGGCCGTCAGCACCACCGACCCGATGCCACCCGAAACGGTGCCGCCCGATCCGGCGGCTCTTGCGGCCTTGGCGAGTTCCTACGGCATCGAGATCGTGGGTCCGCCCCCCGCACTGTGAGGGGCTGGAAGCAGCCGGGGGAACCGGAGGAGCGGACGCTACGTCAAACGGGTGTGCGGCAACGACAATGCGTCAGCAAGGTGCGGCCTCCGCAAGGAAGCATCCGCGACCCCGAACGCGACATCAGACGGCGAGCCGATGACTACACGGCCGGCTATGCCGACGCCCGGGCTGAACGGGGGCGCCCGTGCTAGCGAGCGCCATCCGGGAGCTTGGCCGCGGCAGCTAGGTCGAGCAGCCACACCGTGTTCTCCCGGCCGATGGCCCCCGCGGCCGGCACCGCCACGGGGTCGGCGCCGCCGATCGCGGCGGCCACGGCGTCGGCCTTCTCCGAACCGGAGACCATCGTCCAGACTTCGCGGGAGCGCTGAACAGCAGGCAACGTCAACGTAATTCGCTGCGGCGGAGGTTTTGGTGAATCGGTGACCCCCACCACCAACCTGGTGGTCTCACGCACCGCCGGGGTGTCCGGGAACAGCGAATTGATGTGCCCCTCGGGCCCGACGCCCAGCAGATGGACGTCGAAGTCCGGGGCTGGCTGGCCCGGCGGCGCGTACGCCGCGAGAACGTGCTCGTAGGCCAGGGCCGCGGCGTCGAGGTCGTTGCCGAATTCGCCGTCGCTGGCCGGCATCGGGTGCACGTTGCGCGCGGGGATGTCGATGTGATCCAGCAGGGCCGCACGGGCCTGTTTGTCGTTGCGCTCGTCGTCGTCCCGGGGCACGTAGCGCTCGTCACCCCAGAACAAGTGCACCTTCGACCAGTCGACGCGCCCGCTTTGCTCGCTGAGCTTGCGCAGCAGCCGGTTGCCGTTGCCGCCGCCGGTCAACACGATCAGTGCTTGGCCCCGGGCCGCCACCGCCGCTCCGATGGCACCGACCAGCCGATCGCAGGCCGCCTCCGCCAGTGCCTCGGGGTCGGGATAGGTCTGTACGACGGTGCTCATATGTACTCCACCTGACCGATACCTTTGAGTGCCTCCAGATAGATGGCGTCCGGGTCCAACCGACGCAGATCTTCGGCCAGGCACTCACGAGTTTCCCTGCGCGGCAATGGAACCAGTGCATCCGGCTTTGCCGTGCGGCTCAGCGTCGCCGTCAATCCCTCCTGCGGCCGGCTCAGCGTCACCGTCTCGGTGGGGCGAACCAGCTCGACCTTGAGGTCGCCCACCGCGCGGTGCACCGGCCCGTCGATCCTGCTGGCCAGCCAACCCGCCAGGACATCGAGCGCCGGCTCGGTTTTGAGTCCCGAAACCAGCGCGGAGGTGATCGGCTCGTGTGGCGGCTGATCGATCGCCGAGGCCAGCAATGCACGCCAATACGTGATGCGGCTCCAGGCCAGGTCGGTGTCGCCGGGGGTGTAGCCGGGCAGTCGGCTCTTGATCGCCGACAACGGGTCCAGCCCGTTGGTGGCATCGGTGATGCGGCGGATCGCCAACTGGCCCAACGGATCTTGAGCGGGCACCGCGGGAGCGATGTCAGGCCACCACGCCACCACCGGGATGTCGGGCAGCAAGAAGGGCACGACGACGCTGCCGGCGTGATCGGCGAGCGGACCCGAGAGTCTCAGCACCACCACTTCGCCGGCTCCGCTGTCACCGCCGGCGCGCAGCTGCGCGTCCAGCCGTGCCTCCGGCGCGTCGCGGTCACCGGTCATCACGACGATCACCCGGCTGGGGTGCTCGTGGCTGGCGAAATTTGCGGCTTCGATGGATTCCTCGACGACGGCGTCGCTGTCGGGCACGATCACCAACGTCAATACCCGGCCCAACGTCACCGCGCCGACCCGTTCGCGTAGTTCGTCGAGTTTCTTGTTGACCGCGGTGGTGCTAGTGTCCGGCAGATCTAGTATCACGGGCGCCGCTCCTCCTCATCGCTGCGCTCTGCATCGTCGCCGGCGCGGATCACGGGCGCCGCTCCTTCTCATCGCTGCGCTCTGCATCGTCGCCGGCGCGGATCACGGGCGCCGCCATTCCCGACCGGTGCGGCGCAGCAACTCGAACGACGCCGCCGGACCCCAGGTGCCGGCCTGGTACGGCTCGGGCCTTCCGTGCGCTGCCCAGTTGTCCAGAACGGGATCCAAGATTTCCCAAGCTAACTCGACTTCGGCGTTGACCGGGAACAACGACGGTTCCCCGAGCAGGACGTCGAGGATCAGCCGCTCGTAGGGTTCAGGTGAATCCTCGGCGAACGCCGAGCCGTAAGAGAAGTCCATATTGACGTCGCGGACCTCCATCGCGGTGCCCGGCACCTTGGAGCCGAACCGCAACGTGACCCCTTCGTCGGGCTGCACCCGGATCACCAGAGCATTCGCGCCCAGCTCGTCGGTCATGGTGGCGTCGAACGGTAGATGCGGTGCCCGTTTGAAGACCAGTGCGATCTCGGTGACCCTGCGGCCCAATCGTTTTCCAGTGCGCAGGTAGAACGGTACCCCCGCCCACCGGCGGGTATCGACCTCCAGCGTGATCGCAGCGAAGGTCTCGGTAGTCGAGTCCTTCGCGAAACCCTCCTCGTCGAGCAGCCCCACCACGCGCTCACCGCCCTGCCAACCGGCGGTGTACTGGCCCCGGCAAGTGGTTTCGTCCAGCGGCTCAGTGAGCTGCGTCGCCGAGAGCACCTTAATCTTCTCGGCCTGCAACTGCGACGGCTGGAAACTCACCGGCTCCTCCATGGCGGTCAGCGCCAACAGCTGCATCAGGTGGTTCTGGATGACGTCGCGGGCCGCACCGATCCCGTCGTAGTAGCCGGCACGCCCACCCAGCCCGATGTCTTCGGCCATGGTGATCTGGACGTGATCGACGTAGTGCGCGTTCCAGATCGGGTCGAACAGCTGGTTGGCGAAGCGCAGCGCCAGGATGTTCTGCACCGTTTCCTTGCCCAGATAGTGGTCGATGCGAAACACCGACTCCTCCGGGAAGACGCTGTTGACCACCTTGTTGAGTTCGCGTGCGCTGTCCAGGTTGTGGCCGAACGGTTTCTCGATGACGACCCTGCTCCAGCGGCCGTTCTGCGGGCGGGCCAGCCGGGAGCGGTGCAGCTGCTCGCACACCACGGGAAAGGCCTTCGGCGGAATGGCCAGGTAGAAGGCATGGTTGCCGGCGGTGCCGCGCTCGATGTCGAGCTTCTCCAAACATTCTGCCAACCGGCCAAACGCCTCGTCGTCGTCGAACGTGCCTGGCACAAACCGGAATCCGTCGGCCAGCCGCTCCCATACCACCTGGCGAAACGGCGTGCGGGAGTGCTCTTCGACCGACTCGTACACTACCCGGGCGAAATCCTCGTGATCCCACTCGCGGCGGGCGAACCCAACCAGCGCGAAAGTGGGTGGCAGCAGGCCACGGTTGGCCAGGTCGTAGATGGCCGGCATGACCTTCTTGCGGGCCAGGTCGCCGGTCACCCCGAAAATCACCATTCCGCAGGGACCCGCGATCCGGGGCAACCGCTTATCTCGCTTGTCCCGCAGCGGGTTTTGCCACTGCGCGGCGGCTGCCGCGCGCGCGGCATGCCGGCCGGCCGGGCTCATCGGGAAGCGGACTCGAGCTGAGCCTTGGTCTCCTTGAGCAACTCGTCCCACGAGGCGACGAACTTCTCCACACCCTCATCCTCGAGCACTGTGAAGACGTCGGTGAGGTCGACGCCGATCGCCTCCAACCTGTCGAACACCTCCTGAGCCTCCGCCGCCCTGCCGGTCACCGTGTCACCTGTGATAACACCGTGATCGGCGACCGCGTCAATCGTCTTCTCCGGCATGGTGTTCACCGTATTCGGGGCGACCAGCTCGGTGACGTACATAGTGTCCGGGTACTCAGGATTCTTGACACCGGTCGAGGCCCACAGCGGACGCTGCACCCGTGCACCGTCGCGCTTGAGCGTCTGATAACGCTCGCCGCCCTCGAACACCTCCTGGTAGGCGGCGTAGGCCAGCCGGGCGTTGGCGACACCAGCCTTGCCGCGCAATGCGAGCGCCTCTTCGGAGCCGATCTTCTCCAACCGGTTGTCGATTTCGGTGTCCACCCGGGAAACGAAAAACGATGCCACCGAATGGATCTGCGACAGGTCGCGGCCAGCCTCCTTGGCTTTCTCGAGCCCCGTCAAGTACGCGTCCATGACTTGACGGTGGCGCTCGACCGAGAAGATCAGCGTAACGTTCACCGAAATCCCTTGCGCAATTGCCGCACTGATAGCGGGCAGGCCCGCCTTGGTGGCCGGGATCTTGATGAAAAGGTTCGGGCGGTCGACGATCTTCCACAGCATGCCGGCGCGCTCGATCGTCTTCTCGGTATCGTGCGCCAGCCCCGGAGCAACCTCCAGCGACACTCGCCCGTCAACCCCGTCGGAGGCCTCCCACTGCGGCTTCAGCACGTCGCACGCCATCCGCACGTCGTCGGTCACGATGGTACGAACGGCGGAGTCGACGTCGGCGCCGCGCTTGGCCAGTTCGGCGATCTGTTCGTTGTAAAGGTCGCTGCCCGCGATCGCCTTCTGGAAGATGGTGGGGTTACTGGTGACACCGACGACGCACTTGGTGTCGATCAGCTCCTGCAGATTGCCGGACTTGATCCGGTCGCGTGACAAGTCATCCAACCAGACGGACACACCTGCCGCGCTCAAGGCGGCGAGATTGGGATTCTGAGTCATTGATTTGCCCTTCTTCTGGAGTTGTCCAGTGCTCGTTCGGCCGCGGCAACGACGGCTTCTGCGGTGAAGCCGAATTCCCGGTACAGGGTCTTGTAATCCGCTGATTGCCCGTAGTGCTCGATCGATACGATTTGCCCGGCGTCACCAACGATTTTGTGCCAGGGCATTGCGACGCCGGCCTCGACGGCGACGCGGGCCGCGACATTCTTCGGCAGCACGCTTTCCTGGTAGTCATACGGCTGGGACTCGAACCATTCGACACACGGCATCGAAACCACCCGCGCGGTAACGCCCTTGTCATTCAACAGTTTTTGGGCCGCGACGGCGATTTGTACTTCGGAGCCGGTGCCGATCAGGATGACATCGGGCTGGGCGGCACCGGTGTCGCCCAGCACGTAGCCGCCGCGGGCGACGCCTTCGAGGCTGGTGCCCTCCAATACCGGGACATCCTGCCGGGTCAGGATCAGCCCGACCGGCCCACTACCGTTGCCGCGGGCCAGGATCGTGCGCCACGCGTAGGCGGTTTCATTGGCGTCGGCGGGACGCACCACCGACAGCTTCGGGATGGCACGTAGCGCGGCCAGATGCTCGATCGGCTGATGGGTCGGGCCGTCCTCACCGAGGCCGATCGAATCGTGGGTCCACACATAAATGGTGTCGATGTCCATCAGCGCCGCCAGCCGCACCGATGGGCGCATGTAGTCGGAGAACGTCAAGAACGTGCCGCCGTAGGCGCGAGTGGGGCCGTGCAACACGATGCCCGACAAGATCGCACCCATCGCGTGCTCGCGCACACCGAAATGCAAAACACGGCCATACCACGTCGCGGTGAACTCCTTGGTGGAGATCGACGGCGGACCGAAGGAGTCGGCGTCCTTGATCGTGGTGAGGTTGCTTTCGGCCAGATCGGCGGAGCCACCCCACAACTCGGGAAGTTTCGGTGCCACCGCGTTGAGTACCGCACCGGACGCTTTACGGGTAGCCACCTCGCCCGAACCGGGATCCCAGTGCGGCAAGTCGGCGTCCCAGCCGTCGGGCAGCTTGTGCGCCAGCAGCCGATCCAGCAGTGCCTTGCGCTCCGGCTCGCGCCGGGCCCACGCGTCGAACTCGGGTTGCCAGCGTTCGTGGGCAGCCCGGCCGCGGTCAATCAGCTTGCGGGTGTGGGCCAAAACCTCGTCGCGTACTTCAAACGTCTTGTCCGGATCGAACCCGAGCACCTTCTTGGTGGCAGCCACCTCCTCTTCGCCAAGCGCCGCGCCGTGCGCTTTGCCGGTGTTCATCAGGTTCGGTGCGGGATAGCCGATGATCGTGCGCAGTTCGATGAACGACGGCCGGTCGGTGACGGCTTTCGCGTTGGCGATGGCTTCCTCGATCCCGACCACGTTCTCGCCGCCCTCGACGTGCTGCACATGCCAGCCGTAGGCGCGGTAGCGCTCGGCGGTGTCTTCGCAGAGCGCGATGTTGGTGTCGTCCTCGATCGAAATCTGGTTGTGGTCGTAGAACACGATGAGATTGCCGAGCTGCTGCACCGCGGCCAGCGACGACGCCTCGGACGTCACACCCTCCTCGATGTCGCCGTCGGAGGCGATCACATAGATGTAGTGGTCGAACGGGCTGGTTCCGGGTGGGGCGTCGGGATCGAACAGTCCGCGTTCATAGCGCGACGCCATCGCCATCCCGACCGCCGATGCCAGGCCCTGACCGAGCGGGCCGGTGGTGATCTCAACACCCCTGGTGTGACGAAACTCCGGGTGGCCCGGAGTCTTCGATCCCCAGGTCCGGTACGACTGGATGTCGGAAAGCTCAAGCCCGAAGCCGCCGAGGTAGAGCTGGATGTAGAGGGTCAGGCTGCTGTGTCCGGCCGATAACACAAACCGGTCGCGGCCCAGCCAGGTGGGATCGCTGGGATCGTGGCGCATCACCCGCTGAAAGAGGGTGTAGGCCAGTGGGGCAAGGCTCATCGCCGTCCCGGGATGGCCGTTGCCGACCTTCTGAACCGCATCGGCGGCCAGCACCCGGATGGTGTCGACCGCCAGCGAATCGATATCGGTCCAATCGTGTGGGTGGTGCGGCTGGGTAAGCACGGAGATGTCGTCAAGCGTGGTCACAAGCTCAGTCCTCGGTTCGACAAGCTGGTTCATTCCCACCCTAGTGGGGGATCACTGCACCCTGCAGATGCAACTCTCGTCGTACCACGCCCCGCCGCTGCGGAAACAGCGTATGACCGACGCGATCATGTGCAATCGGTGACGAATCGACCCTGCGGTAAGGGTGCCGCAGTCACCCGGTCTACCATCGTCTGTAGTAGAAGCTGCGCGCTGCTGCGATCGAGGAGTTATTGCGTGAGCGTTCGCGGGCGCGTCGCGCCGGGCCGGATGAGTCGACAGCGCGTGCTGGCATATCTC
This sequence comes from Mycobacterium heckeshornense, assembly GCF_016592155.1. Taxonomy (NCBI): domain Bacteria; kingdom Bacillati; phylum Actinomycetota; class Actinomycetes; order Mycobacteriales; family Mycobacteriaceae; genus Mycobacterium; species Mycobacterium heckeshornense. The sequence continues at coordinate 3,013,570 of NZ_AP024237.1, read as the reverse complement.
GCGTTGACCAAGCCGCGCGTCATCGAGCTGCTTTTGGTCACCGCCATACCGGCGATGTTGCTTGCCGAGCGCGGCACGGTGAATCCGGTGCTGATCGCCAACACCCTGATCGGCGGGATGCTGGCCGCGGGGGGTGCCAACGCGCTCAACTGCGTGGCCGACGCCGACATCGACAAGGTGATGAAGCGGACCGCGCGGCGGCCGTTGGCGCGAGCGGCCCTGCCGACGCGCAACGCACTGGTGTTCGGCCTGGTATTGAGCGTGGGGTCGTTCTTCTGGCTGTGGTGGACGACCAACCTGCTGTCCGGGCTGTTGGCCGTCGCCACGATCGCCTTCTACGTGTTCGTCTACACGTTGCTGCTCAAGCGCCGCACTTCTCAGAACGTGGTCTGGGGCGGGGCGGCCGGCTGCATGCCGGTGATGATCGGCTGGTCGGCGGTCACCGGCACCATCGGCTGGCCGGCAGTGGTGATGTTCGCGATCATCTTCTTCTGGACCCCGCCCCACACTTGGGCGCTGGCCATGAGGTACAGGGACGACTACAAAACCGCCGGAGTGCCGATGCTGCCGGCTGTCGCCACCGAGCGACAAGTGACCGGGCGGATTCTGGTCTATAGCTGGCTCACCGTGTTCGCGACGCTGGTGCTGGCGCTCTCGGCCGGCTGGCTGTATGCCACGGTTGCGGTGCTGGCCGGGGTGTGGTTCTTGACGATGGCGCACCAGCTTTATGCCGGGGTGCGCGGTGGCGAGCCGGTCAAGCCGTTGCGGCTATTCCTGCAGTCGAACAACTATCTGGCGGTGGTGTTCTGCGCGCTGGCGCTCGATTCCGCGCTGAATCTGCCCACCCTGCTGGGCAACTGATCGCAGCCTCGTCGAACCCAGCAAATACCCCATACCCCGACCGGGTCTTGTCCTACGACGTCGCGTCGTATTGAATGCCGGGCGGTTGACCAGCTCAGCGGATTGCCCGGCTCGGCGTGCTGACCGGTGGGCTGATCGATGCCCGGCAAACCGACTGGCAGGAGTTCCTGTGAGTGCACCGATCTGGATGGCGTTTCCGCCGGAGGTGCATTCGGCATTGCTGAGCGCCGGTCCCGGTCCAGGGTCGTTGCTGGCAGCGGCAGCGGCATGGTCGTCGTTGAGCGCTGAATATGCTTCGGTGGCCGACGAACTGAGCGCGTTGCTGGCCGGTGTGCAGGCCGGTGCGTGGCAGGGGCCGAGCGCGCAGTCGTATGTGGCCGCGCATGCGCCTTATCTGGCGTGGTTGATGCAGGCCAGCGCTAACAGCGAGGCGGCGGCCGTTGCGCAGGAGACGGCGGCTGCCGCCTATACCGCCGCGTTGGCGGCGATGCCGACGTTGGGGGAGTTGGCGACCAATCATGCGGTGCACGCGGTGTTGGTGGCGACGAATTTCTTTGGCATCAATACGATTCCGATCGCGCTCAACGAGGCCGATTATGTGCGCATGTGGATCCAGGCGGCCACCACGATGAGCACTTACCAGGCGGTCGCCGATACGGCGGTGGCGTCGACGCCCAGCACCGCGCCCGCCCCGCAGATCCAGCATGCCGATCACGACGACGGCGGCGACAGCGGCGGCATCATCGACAACGACGGCGGGGACCCGACCCAGCTGAGCTGGTATGTCAACCGGCTCACTGAGATCACCGATACTCTGGGACGCGATTTCTCGGAATTCGGGACGAACCCGGCTGCGGCGCTGCAACAACTCCTGAGCGACATTCCGGCACTGATCGCCGACGAGATCGGCCACCTGGGCGAATTCATCAACACCTTCCAACCACAGCTGACCGCGGCCGCGCTCGCCCTGTCGGCGGCCAATGCCGGATTTGTGGGCGGATTTGCCGGGCTCGCAGGGCTGGCCGGTGCGCCTCACCCGGCCGCGGAACCCGCTCTGTCCGAGGCGGTGGACGCCCCGGCGCGGTTGGAGCCATTGCCGGCCACCGGGGTGGCCCCGGCTGTTGCCGCGCCCGCCGCGGCGCCTGCGCTGCCATCGCCACCCGCGCCCACGGCGACAGCCAACGCCGTCGCAAGTTCTGCGCCGACGGCGCCGCCCGCTGCGGCACAGGCTGCGATCGGCTACCCCTACATCGTGGGCCCACCCGGCATCGGGTTCGGCTCACAGATGGGCAGCAGCGCCAGCTCGAGCGCGAAACGGAAGGCCCCGGAAGCCGCAATGGCCGCTGCCGCGGCAGCGGCGCGGGACCGGGCCCGGGCAGGGCGGCGCCGACGGGCGCGGGTGCGGGCGCATGGGGATGAGTTCATGGCGATGAACGTCGAGGTTCAGCCCGACTGGGGCGAGCCGACGAGCGAAGAGCCTGCCGCGGCGACCGTGCCGTCCGGCCAGGGCGCGGGGCCGATGGGATTTTCCGGGACGGTCACCAGCGACGCGGTGACCCGAGCGGCGGGATTGACCAGGCTGGCCGGTGACGACGTCGGCGGAAGCCCGGGGGTGCCGATGGTGCCCGCCACATGGCGCAACGAGCCCGAGTCGACCGACGCCGCCCACTGATCACCGCTTGACGTTCCGTACAGCCGGGGGCGTTCCGCGTTGTCACACCACCCCCACCGCAGCGGCTGCCGTTGAAAATGAAAACGATATTCATTATGGTGGGCGGCGCGGAGAGGAGTATCTGTCATGCCGTCCCACGGCGTTCCCGAAGAACGCGCCGCCCGCGCTGCCGACGACACACCGGCCGCGCGGATCGGGGCCGCGAATGCTGCTGCCGGATCGTCGTCTGCGATCAGGGGCGGTTGACGATGTCCGCGCCGGTGTGGATGGCGTTGCCACCGGAGGTGCATTCGGCGTTGTTGAGCGCCGGACCGGGACCGGGGCCGTTGTTGGCGGCGGCAGGGGCGTGGAACTCCTTGAGCACCGAATACGCTTCGGTCGCAGAAGAACTCAGCGCGATTGTGGCGGGCGTGCAGGCCGGGGCGTGGCAGGGACCAAGTGCAGAGTCGTATGTCGGTGCCCACATGCCCTATCTGGCATGGCTGGCGCAGGCCAGCGCCACCAGCGCCGCGGCGGCCACCGGGCTCGAGACCGCGGCCGCCGCGTATACCTCGGCGTTGGCGGCGATGCCGACGCTGGCCGAGCTGGCTGCCAACCATGCTGTTCACGCGGTGTTGGTGGCGACGAATTTCTTTGGCATCAATACGATTCCGATCGCGCTGAACGAAGCCGACTATGTGCGGATGTGGATCCAGGCCGCCACGACAATGGCGACCTATCAAGCGGTGTCCAGCGCCGCGGTGGCGTCGACGCCGCAAACTGCCCCGGCGCCGCAAATCCAGAAATCCCAGTCCACCGCCAACGATTCCGGCGGCGCACCTGATCCGACGGTCGACAACCCGATCGATGACCTGATCGCAAACTTCCTGAAAAACTTTGGGATCAATTGGGATCCCGCCAACGGCACCGTCAACGGGCTTCCGTACGACTCCTATACCAACCCCGCCGATCCCATGTGGTGGGTTGTTCGGGCACTCGAACTGTTCGAGGATTTCCAGCAGTTCGGCGTCGATCTGGTGCAAAATCCCGCGGCCGCCTTCCAATACCTCGTCGAACTCGCGCTGTTCGACTGGCCGACCCACATTGCCCAGCTCACCGGGCTGAACCCCACACAGCAGTTGCTGGCAGTCGTGATCGGGGCAGCGCTGACCCCGGCCGGGGCCGTGGGTGGCTTCGCGGGGCTGACCGGCCTGGCCGCCATGCCTCCGGCCGTGCCCGTCGTTGCGCCCGCGGCTGAACCCGCGTCCGCGCCGACAGCACTGCCGGCCGTCGCAATGGCTCCGACCCTGCCCGCGCCAGCGGGGGCCCCTGCTCCGGCCCCGACACCCACGACCGCGTCGGCGGCGAGCTCTGTCGGCGGTTCTGCTCCGCCGACATTCCCGTCGGCGACAGCGAGTGCGGCGGGCTTTGTCCCTCCCTACGCGGTGGGCCCGCCCGGAATTGGCGTTGGCACCGGGATGAGTGCTAGCGCCAGCTCCAGCGCGAAAAGAAAGGCGCCAGAACCTGACTCGGCCGCAGCTGCGGCAGCAGCCGCCGCGCGCCAGCAGGCCCGGGCGCGGCGGCGTCGGCGCGCGAGGGAGCGCGGGGTTAGCGACGAGTTCATGGCCATGGACGTCGACGTCGACCCTGACTGGGGGCCGCCGAAGGAGGAGGAGCCCGCAGCCGCGACGGCGGCCTCCGATACCGGTGCCGGGGCCCTGGGCTTGACCCGGAGGGCACGTGAACGCAGCCGCACAGCGGCGGCCGGACTGACCACGTTGCCCGGCGACGAGTTCGGTGAGGGTCCGCGGATGCCCATGCTGCCGGGCACCTGGGACCAAGAGGCCGACGACGGCTGACGAAAAGCTATGCCTTGCACATGGATTGGAAGGCACCGCGAGGAGTCAAACCGTAAGCTAACTGGTTTGCTTTGATGTGGAGGATCGCGAGCGCAGCGCCGAGTCGGCAGTGCAATCGCCGGTGCCGAACGGCGGTCCCAGGAAGCGTTGCAGCATGCTGCGCAGGGTCGTGGGGTCATCGAGGGGCCAGTACCACAGCGCCAGGAAGACGCGGATAAGCCACTGCACGGCCAGTGGGTCATTGTTTTCCGGGCCCAGCATTTCGGCGGCGAAGCCGGTGACGGCGGGCGAGTTGGTGATCCATGTGCTGACCGGGGTCGGGTGCATCGACCGCCAAAGGTGGGCCAGCGGATCTGAATTCAGGCCTTGCAGGGCAACGATGGTCGCGGTAACCACCCGATCCGGGCCGCTAAGGTCCTTGATGGCTTCGCGTGCCGTATCCACGATGCGCGCCGCCTGCAGGGCGACGACGGCGTCGCGGATGGCCGCCTTGCCGCCGGCATGCCGATAGATTGTTGCCGGCGAGCAGTGCACCTCGGCGGCCAGGGCCTCGATGGTGAACGCCTCGTAGCCGTGGCGGGAAATCAGGTCGGCAGCCGCGGCGTAGATCCGCTCCGCAGCTGCGCTGCGGCGATCCCGTCCCACCAGCCAGTCTTTGCGCGGCACCCAGTCAACTTCCTTCTCGTGCGGGTCGTTGAAATTCTTTTCGCGATGTGAGAATTTTTGTCAATGTTTTCTCACATGATTGCGCTGGTGATGCCGCATAGGTGGGTGCGGCAACGATCGTGACCAGCCGGCGGCGGTTGTCGACTTGGCGGCTACTCGTTGACCTTTGCGCCGGGGCGTATTCAGTCTGAACTCATGTCGGCCATTGTCGATGCGCCCCTGTTCTTCAGCACTGAGGTGATCGGGGATCCGTATCCGATGTATGACCGGATGCGTGCGGAGGCGCCGGTCCATCAGATCGGTGATTCAGAGTTCTACGCCGTGCTCGGCTGGGGCGCGGTGCTCGAGGCCGTCGAACGGGTCGACGATTTTTCGTCGAACCTGACGGCGACCATGGTCTACCGCGATGATGGCACGGTCCACGCTTTCCCCATGGGTGAGCCGGGGGCTGACATGCATGTACTGGCCACCGCTGACGACCCCGTGCACGCGGTGCACCGCAAAATCCTTGTGCCGCATTTGTCGGCCAAACGCGTGCGCATCATCGAAGAATTCGCCAACCACATCGCGGACCGGCTCTGGGATGACCATCTGCGCGACGGACAGATCGAATGGATGAGCGCCATGGCCAACCGGCTGCCGATGATGGTGGTGGCCCAGCTGCTGGGCCTGCCGGCGGGCGACGTGGACAAACTCATTCGGCTCGGCTACGCCACCACCACGGTGCTCGACGGCATTGTCACGCAGGCGCAACTGGACGCGGCCTGGATCGCCGCCATGGAGCTTTCCGGCTACGTGTTGGAGCACTTCGAAAAGGCAACCAAAAACCCACAACCGGGACTGATCAGCGATCTGGCCGCACGCTGCCACTCCGGCGAATTAGGGCAAACCGCGGCACTTGGCATGATGCTTACGCTGTTCAGCGCGGCGGGCGAGTCCACCGCTTCCCTGTTGGGTAGTGCCGCATGGATCCTCACCGATCGCCCCGCAATCCAGAAGCGGGTCCGTGATCATCCCGAGTTGTTGGGCCCCTTCATCGAAGAGACGCTGCGGTTCGAGTCGCCGTTCCGTGGCCATTATCGGCACGTCTGGCGCGACACCACGCTCGGGGGCGTGCAAGTGCCGGCCAATTCTCATCTGCTGCTGATGTGGGGCGCAGCCAACCGTGATCCGGCGCACTTCGAGGCGCCCAACGAATTCCGCCTGGACCGCAGTGGCGCCAAAGGCCACCTCACATTCGGCAAGGGCGTGCACTTCTGTGTGGGAGCCGCGCTGGCCCGCCTGGAGGCCCAAATCGTGTTACGCAAGCTCCTGGAACGCACCACCTGGGTCGAGGCCGCCGACGTCGGCCCATGGTTACCCAGCATCCTGGTCAGGCGGCTCCAGCATCTGCGGCTCGCCGTCCGGTAAGCAGTTTTCGCGCCGCCGCAGCGCTTACCGGCTCGTGAGACAACTGCGCCTCGATGGCCGGCCCGCGACCACACCGAAGCCGCCAAATCGGGCAAGGCGTTAGGGCACCAGCACGATCGAGCCGACCGTCTTGCGCCCTTGGAGATCCCGATGCGCTTGAGCGGCATCGGCCAGCGGGTAGCGGCGACTCACCGTGATCTTGACCGACCCGTCGGCGATTGCATCGAATAATTCCTCTGCACGCCAGGAGAATTCCTGCTCGGTGCGGGTAAAGTCGGCGAGTTTCGGGCGGGTTAGGTACACCGAGCCGGCGGCGTTGAGCCGCTGCGGGTCCACGGGCGGCACCGGTCCACTGGCAGCGCCGAACAACGCCAGTGTGCCCCGCACCGCCAAACTGGCCAGGCTGGCGTCGAAAGTGCTGGCGCCCACCCCGTCGTAGACCGCGGCGACGCCGACACCGTCGGTGAGCCCGCGGACCCGGTTGCCGAATTCGTCGGCGTCATCCGGGTAGTCGAGGACGTCGGTGGCGCCGGCTTGGCGGGACAGTTCAGCCTTGTGCGGTGTCGACGCCGTGGTGATCACCCGGATACCGAGGTTGGACGCCCACTGAGTCAAGATCAGGCCCACCCCGCCGGCGCCGGCGTGCACCAACACCGTGTCGCCGGGCTGCGCCGGATATACCGACTTGATCAGATACTGCGCGGTCAGGCCCTTCAACAGCGCCGCGGCCGCCACATCGCAGTCGACGCCGGGTGGTAGCTGAGCAACGAATTTTGTTGGCGCCGTGCAGTATTCGGCGTATGCTCCCGACGCCGCAGCGGTCACCACCCGATCCCCCACGCGCAGCTTCGTCGCACCCTCACCGACGGCGGCGACCGTGCCCGACACTTCGGTGCCGAGCACGAACGGCAACTGCCGCGGGTATAGACCGGACCGGAAGTAGGTATCGATGAAATTGACCCCGATCGCCTCGGCCTCGATCAACACCTCGCCGGACGCCGGAGACGGCTGTGGCTTGTCGACGTAACGCAGGACGTCCGGCCCGCCGAGTTCGGCGACTTCGATGGCACGCATGCTGACAATCATCCGCAGGTGCGGAGACCCGATGGAATTGGCCCGCCCGGATGGTGTAATCCCCGCATCGTGCTGGCCGCTCGGCGGGGCGGACAAACGGGGCCGCGCCACCGCGAAGCTCGACAGGTTAGCTTAGGCAATGCTAAGATGCGCCGATCGACATAGCGTCGGGGCGAGCGCGCAAAGGCGGGGAAGACCGCGGCGGCGGGTGCGCGGCCTGGGTCGATGTGGCCCGGCCCCGCATTGGTGATGCGGCCAGCTATTCGGGTGGTTGACCATGACGACGCCGGTGTGGATGGCGCTGCCGCCGGAGGTGCATTCGGCGTTGATTTCCAGCGGCCCGGGGCCCGGGTCGATGTTGGCGGCGGCCAGCGCATGGAACACGTTGAGCGTCGAATACGCCTCAGCGGCCGAGGAGCTCAGCGCCCTGCTGGCCGGGGTGCAGGCCGACGCGTGGGAGGGGCCCACTGCGGAGTCCTATGCGGCCGCGCACATGCCGTTTCTGGCGTGGCTGATGCAGGCGAGCGCCGACAGCGTCGCCGCGGCCGCCCAGCTGGAGACGGTGGCCGCGGCTTACGCGGCGGCATTGGCGGCGATGCCGACCTTGGCCGAGTTGGCGGCTAACCACGCTATTCACGCGGTGCTGGTGGCGACGAATTTCTTTGGGATCAACACGATTCCGATCGCACTCAACGAGGCTGACTATGTGCGCATGTGGGTCCAGGCCGCTATGACAATGGCCACTTATCAAGCGGTTGCGGCCATCGCGCTGGCGTCGACTCCGCAAACCAGCCCGGCGCCGCAAATCCAGAAATCTGCGGGCTCTACGTGGGCGCCAACCGGTCCACAGCCTGCCGAATCTGGGTTTTCAACGGGCCTGGGCGACCTGCTGGATTCTCTGGCGGACAGGTTGGGGCTAGGACCGCTAGTCGATGAGTTCGGAATCGACCATATATTTCAATTCCTGAACAATCCGGTGCAGTTCACCGAGCAGCTAATTACCAAATTCTTGGCGAATCCAGTTGCGGCGCTGGCTAACCCGGCTTCTCTGATCTTCGACGGAGACGAGGTAATCGCCCCGTTCTTCCTGAATTTGCCGCCGTTCTATTACCTCTACCCGCTGGCGATCGCACCCGCCGGGGCGGTGGGCGGCGTGGTGGGTCTGGCCGAGCCGGCTAGCCTGACTCAACCCGTCGCAGAGCCTTCCCTGACGGCGCCGGCATCCGAGGCGGCCGCACCTGAGACGTTGCCGGTCGTTGCGTCGGTCCCGGCTTCCACCGCGCTTGTGGCGGGATCTGCGACGGCCCCGGCTCCAACGACTGCACCCCCGACGAGCGTCGTCGCCTACTCCGCGCCGCCGTCGGCACTATCCACCAGCGGGGTCGCGAGTTTCACCCCTCCCTACGCGGTGGGTCCGCCCGGCATCGGGTCTGACTCGGGTATGGGCGGCAGCGCCAGCGCGAGCGCCAAAAGAAAAGCGGCGCAACCCGATACCACCGCGGCGGTGAGTGTGGCGGCCGCGCGGGAGCGGGCGCGGGTGCGACGGCGGCGGCGCGCGAAGCTGCGCGGCTACGGCGATGAGTTCATGGAGATGAATGTCGAGGTCGACCCGGACTGGGATGCGCCGCCGGGTGAAACGCCAGTCGCGTCGACCGTGGCCTCCGATCAACGCGCCGGGCCGCTCGGGTTCGCCGGGGCCGTGCGCAAGGGCGCCGTCAGTGAGACCGCCGGTTTGACGACACTGGCCGGCGGCGAGTTCGGCGGCGGGCCAAGCGTGCCTCTGGTGCCGGGCACCTGGGCCGGTGAACACGACCGGCCCAACAAGGCAGGCGCGGCAGACGATGACCTCTGACGACAAACCCGTTCGGCAACGTCGCTCGTGTGCTAACTATCATCCGCAGGTGTGGAGAGCCCATGAAGCTGGCCCGCCCGGATGTTCGTCATCCGCGCGTTGTCCTGGCCGGCTCGGCGCGAGCCGCCGAAGGGCACTGCGACGACGCGGGCCTGGTCGGCGCCCTGCGTAAGCGTGGGCTGCACGCGCAGTGGATGTCCTGGGATGACCCGGCAACGCTGACCGCCGATCTGGTCGTTCTGCGGGCCGCACGGGACTACCCGGACCGGCTGGACGAGTTTTTGGCGTGGACGAAACATGTACCGAACCTGCTGAACGCGCCGGACGTCATTGCCTGGAACGTCAACAACCGATATCTGGCTGCGCTAAAGCGTGCCGGCGTGCCAACCTCGGCGCCGGGCGCCGCCACCACCGCGCTGGTTTTTTTCGGCGGTCTGCAGTCGCATGCGTTTACCGAAAAGCGCGCTGTCGAACCAGATTTCGAGCTGTGGGAGGTGGGGCATGCCGCGCTGCGGACCGTGGCCGACCAGGTCGGCATCGAGACGAAAGAGTTGCTCTATGCCCGCGCCGACGTGAGCGGTGGCCCTGGCGGCGCGCGGCTGGTGCGGCTCGACCTTGTCGCGCCACCGCTGGGCTGGGCGCTGTTGGATGACACCGCCCGCAGCGAGCATGAGCGGCAGTTCGCGTTGTGCGTCGTGTCAGCCCTGGAGCGGCTCGGACTGGGCCCGCTCTCGCATCGACGCCCATAGTGCGGCGGTGGCCGCGGTGCACACCGCGGCGCCCGCGACGTGCACGGTGACCAGCGCTGCGGGCACGCCGGTGAAGAACTGCACGGCACCGATCAGGGCTTGCCCGCACACCAGCAGCACCAGCACACCCAGCCGCAGCAGCACCGGGCGCGGCGCGCGCACTGCCAGCAATCCGAACCCGAGCCCTACCAGCAGCGTCAGGTAGGCGATCAGCAGCGAGGAGTGGACGTGGACCAGCGTGGTGATCTCGATCTTCAACCGGGGCACGGTGCGGATGGTGCTGCGGTCGCCGGCGTGCGGGCCGGCGCCGGTCACCAAAGTGCCGGCCACCAGCACCGCCGCCAGTGTCGCCGCGCTCAGCGCGGTGAGCCCGCGCAGCGGTGCGACCACCCGGTAGCGCACCGCGCCGTCGTCGGGTTGGCCGATCTTGACGTACAGCAGCACGGCCAGCCACACCATCGTCATCGACGCCAGCAGGTGGATGGCCACCGTCCACCACAGCAAGCCGGTGAGCACGGTGATACCGCCGATGACCGCCTGCACGATCGTCGAGGCGGGCATCAGCCAGGCGTAGACCAACACCTCGCGACGCCGCCGGGCCCGGATGACGGCCAGGACGGCCAGTGCCGCGGCGACGACCACGGCGACGCTGATCATCCGGTTGCCGAACTCCACGGCCTGGTGGACCCGCGGCACCTCGGCGACCGCCATCGGGGTGAAGCTGCCGGGAAAACACTGCGGCCAGGTCGGACAACCCAACCCCGACGCGGTAACCCGCACGACAGCCCCCGTGACGGTGATGCCGGCCTGGGTCGCGACGACGGCACCGGCGATGATGCGCTGCGCGCGCAGGCTGGGGCTGGGCAGCAAATCCACCAGCCGCAGCAGCCACCGGCTGACGGGCATTGCCGTGGTCGTCACGGCCTCGATGCTAGGCGACTGGGAACTACGTGGCGTAGTAGCGGTCGCAATCAAGTGAAGCGAAACCAGCGCAGCGCGGCCAGTGCGGCGAGCACACCCCATACCGCCAGCACGACGACGCCGAACCAGTCGACCGACAGCGTGAGCGCGTCCGAGAGCGCGTTGGTGAATGCCCCCGATGGGGTCAGCCGGGCGCCCCATTGCAGCGCCGTCGGCACGATGCTGGTCTCGACGGTCAGCGCGCAGGACCCGGCGAAGACGAACCACAGCAGATTGCCGACCGCCAGGACCGCATCGGATCGCAGGGTGCCGCCCAGCAGCAACCCGAGCGCGGAGAACGCCGCGGTGCCCAGCGCGATGATCAGTGCGCCCAGCGCCAGGCCCGCGGCGTGAGGCCGCCAACCCAGCGCAAACCCGATGGCGCCAAGGATGATTGACTGCAACAACACCACCCCGACCACCGCGAGCGACTTGCCGGCGATGATTGCCCAGATCGGTAGCGCGGTCGCTGCCAGCCGTTTGAGCGCGCCGTAACGGCGGTCGAAGGCCACCGCGATGGCCTGCGCGGTGAAAGCGGTCGAGATGACCGCCAGCGCCGTGATCACCGGGACGAAGGTGGCCGCGCGGTTCGGGCCGAACGAGCCGAGCGGCAGCAGGGTGAGCCCGACAAGCAGCGCGACCGGGATAAACAGGGTCAGCAGCAAGTACTCGCCGTTGCGCAGCCACAGCTTCAACTCCAGCGCGGATTGTGCGGCCAGCATCCGGGGCACCGTGTTGGGCCGCGGGTCCGGCGTAAAGGTGCCCGCCGGAAAAAGCGAATCACCGGTCATCAGCGCAACTCCCTGCCGGTGAGATCGAGGAACACGTCTTCGAGGCTGCGCTGCTCCACCCGCATGTCCGTGGGTAGCACGTCGATTTGCGCGCACCATGCGGTCACCGTCGCCAGCACCTGGGGGTTGATCGGTCCTTCGACGAGGTATTCGCCACGCGTTACCTCAGTCGTCTTGTAGTCCTCCGGCAGGGCGGCAACCAGCAGCGACAGATCCAGCCGCGGCGGCGCGCTGAACCGCAACTGGTCTTTGGCGCCGGTGCGCATCAGCTCTGCGGGCGTTCCCGCGGCCACCTCCACGCCATGGTCGATGATGACGATGCGGTCGGCGAGCTCTTCAGCTTCCTTGAGTTGGTGGGTGGTCAGCAGCACCGTCACACCGTCGCGGCGCAGCGCGTCGATCAGCTCCCATACCAGCAGCCGGGCATGCGCGTCCATGCCTTCGGTCGGTTCGTCAAGGAACACCAGTTCCGGACGGCCCACCAGCGCGCAGGCCAGTGCCAGCCGCTGCTGCTGCCCGCCGGAGAGCTGGCGATACGACGTGCGGGCAGCCTCGGTGAGACCGAGCGTGGACATCAGCCATTGTGGGTCCAGGGGATTGGCGGCATAGGCGGCCACCAAATTGAGCATCTCGCCGGCGCGCGCCAAGGGGTAGCCGCCGCCGCCTTGCAGCATCACCCCGATCCGCGCCCGGAGCCGGGCGTGATCGGCGATCGGATCTAAACCGAGCACCTCGATCGTGCCGGCGTCGGGGCGGATGAAGCCCTCGCACATTTCGACCGCCGTGGTTTTGCCCGCGCCGTTGGGGCCCAGCAGGGCCAGCACCTCGGCGGCGTGCACTTGCAGGTCGAGGTTCGCCACCGCGGTTGTCGACCCGTACTGCTTGCGCACTCCACGTAGCCGCACACGAACATCTGGCGCTGAGCTCACGGGAAGCCAGCCTAGGCGCCCGGCACCGCCTGGCGCTGCGCGGTATCGGTGGGGGAAACCACGTCAGCCGCCGGTTCAGTCACCGCCTCGTGCAGCAGAACCCGGGTCTCGGTGGGCAGCCGGCGCCACGGCAAGCGCGTGTAGGTCATGGCGATCAGCAGCAGCACGATCACGGTGCTGGCCAGCGTGGCGTCCACGATTTGGAACAACGCGAAACGGTCTCCGTTGGCCGTCGGGCCAAACACACCGACGACGATCGTGACGGCGATGGCCGCAACCCGGAAGCCCGGGCGGGTCGCCCACGCGGCCAGCGGGATGATCGCCCACAGCAGATACCAGGGCTGCACCACCGGAAACAGCAGGACCGTAACGCCCAAGGCCACGCCCAGCCCGCCCACGGGGTGCAGCCGGCCGCGCAACACCGCGACCAGCAGCCAGCCCACCATCACCGCGATGATCAGCACGCCGATGCCGCGGGTCAGCGACAACACCGCGGTGGTGTGATCTCCCAGCCGCAGCAGGATCCCGGCCTGGCCGGTGCCCAGGGCAAGCAGCGTCGGCGGTGACATCCAGCTACGCACCACGTTGGCGGTGCCCAACGTGAAGATCCACCCGAATCCCAGCCCGCTGGCCCAGCCGACGACGGCCATCACCGCCAGCGCCACCCCGGTCATCGCCCCACCGACCAGCAGCAAGGCCCGCAGGCTGCCACCCAGGCGGCGGGCCAGGGCCGTCGCGACGAATCCCAGGGCCAGCAGCGACGGCAGTTTCACCTGTGAGGACAGCGTGATCAGCACCGCACCGAAGAGCAGCATGCCGATCGGGCCCCAGCTTCCGCACCGGGTCGTTGACGTGGGCGTCGGCAGCTTCGAAGAGTCCCAGACATCGAGGCCCCGCAACGCGAATTCGGTGCCGGTCAGCATCAGACCCAACATGAGCGCCTCGTTGTGGATGCCCGCGACCAGATGCATGATCAGCAGCGGGTTGGCCGCACCCAGCCACAGCGCGCTGACCTCGGCGACGCCACAGCGGCGGGCCAGGCGCGGGGTGGCCCAGACGATCAGGCCGACGCCGATCAGCACCACCAGCCGGTGGCACAGCACGGCCGCGACGATGTTTTCACCGGTCAGCGCGGACACGCCGCGGCCGATCCATAAGAACAACGGACCATACGGCGCCGGGGTGTCGCGCCATAGGCTCGGCACCGACAGCGTGAACACGTGGTCGAGGCCCAGCGCTCGCGCCGGTCCCACCCGGTAGGGGTCGAGCCCGAGCCGGCAGATCTGGCTTTGCGCCAGATAGGAATAGACGTCCTTGCTGTACATGGGCGGCGCCACCAGCAGCGGCAGCGTCCACAACAGCAAGGTGCGATCCAAATCCCCGCGGGACATCCGTCGGGCACCCAGCGCGAAGCGGCCCAGCATCAGCCAGGCCAGCGCCATCATCACCGCGCCGGTGGTGGTCATCGTCAGCGACACGGTTTGAATCCGGGACGGCAGGTTGAGCAGCCTGACCCCGAACGTGGGGTCCTGGACTACCGGCCGCGCGCCGGCGCCGAGTGCGCCGATAGCCATCAGCACCGTGCCGGTGGCCCCGAATAGCCGGGTCCGGCGAAGGGCGACGACTTCGACATCGTTAAGCGGCGAACTTACGGCCAGTTCGTCGCCATGCCAGCGGGCAATCGCCGAACTCAGCGTGGAATGGCGGGCTGCCATCAGAGCAGCGTAACTGCCACGGCGGACCGACCCGCCGGCCGCCAGCTGGACCCGGTCCCGGAATTTTGTCACACTGGTGTTGTGAAATTCCGGTCGGAGGCCGACCAGTCAGCCGCGACGCATGACGGTCACACCCGTCGTGCGGTCGTGCAGTTGCTGCTGGAGTCAGGGCCGATCACCGCGGGGCGGATCGGTGAGCGGTTGGGCCTGTCAGCTGCCGGTGTACGCCGTCATCTCGACGCGCTGATCGACGCCGGCGAGGCCGAGTCGGTTCCGGCTGCGGCCTGGCAGCAGATGGGACGTGGCCGACCCGCGAAGCGCTACCGGCTGACCGCGGCGGGCCGCGAGAAGCTGGAACATGCCTACGACGACCTGGCGTCGGCGGCGATGCATCAACTGCGGGAACTCGGTGGCGACGACGCGGTACGGACCTTCGCCCGGCGGCGCATCGACGCGATCTTGTCCGGGGTTCAGCCGGCCGGCAGCCACACCGACACCGACATCGAGGCGGCCGCCGAACGGATCGCCACCGCGTTGACCAAAGCGGGTTACGTCGCCACGACCACGCGGGTAGGTGGGCCCATCCATGGCGTACAGATCTGCCAGCATCACTGCCCGGTTTCCCATGTGGCCGAGGAGTTTCCGGAATTTTGCGAAACAGAACAGCAGGCCATGGCCGAGGTGCTCGGCACCCACGTGCAACGGTTGGCGACCATCGTCAACGGGGATTGCGCGTGCACCACCCACGTGCCGTTGACCCCGATAAGCAGCACACTTCTTCGGCGCACAGCCCGCGCCGAAGCCACCCCAAGCAAGCAAGGAGCGTCGCAATGACGACCACCCCTGAGGTTCGCAAGCTCGACGAGCCGCTGACCCAGCAGGAGGCGATCGCCGCGCTGGGCCGGTACGGCTATGGCTGGGCGGATTCGGACGTCGCGGGCGCCAGCGCCCGGCGCGGGCTCTCCGAGGAAGTGGTCCGCGACATCTCGGCGAAGAAGAACGAGCCGCGGTGGATGCTGGAGAATCGGCTGAAGGCGTTGCGGATCTTCGAGCGCAAGCCGATTCCCACGTGGGGTTCGGATCTCAGCGGAATCGACTTCGACAACATCAAGTACTTCGTGCGCTCTACCGAAAAGCAGGCAGCCACCTGGGATGACTTGCCCGCAGACATCAAAAACACTTACGACAAATTGGGAATCCCGGAGGCTGAAAAGCAACGTCTGATTGCCGGCGTCGCGGCTCAGTACGAGTCCGAGGTTGTGTACCACCAGATCAGGGAGGATTTAGAGGCCCAGGGCGTCATATTCCTCGACACCGATACTGGGTTGCGAGAGCACGAGGATCTGTTCAAGAAATACTTTGGCACGGTAATTCCAGCTGGCGACAATAAGTTTGCTGCATTGAACACCGCGGTCTGGAGCGGTGGCAGCTTCATCTACGTGCCGCCGGGGGTGCACGTCGACATTCCGCTGCAGGCCTATTTCCGGATCAACACCGAGAACATGGGCCAGTTCGAGCGGACGTTGATCATCGTCGACGAAGGCGCGTACGTGCACTACGTCGAGGGCTGCACAGCGCCGATTTACAAGTCGGATTCGCTGCACTCCGCGGTGGTGGAGATCATCGTCAAGCCGCACGGGCGGTGCCGCTACACCACGATTCAGAACTGGTCGAACAACGTCTACAACCTGGTGACCAAGCGGGCCCGCGCCGAGGAAGGCGCCACCATGGAGTGGATCGACGGCAACATCGGCTCCAAGGTGACGATGAAATACCCGGCGGTGTGGATGACCGGCGAGCACGCCAAAGGCGAAGTGCTGTCGGTGGCGTTCGCCGGCGAGGGCCAGCACCAGGACGCCGGCGCCAAGATGTTGCACTTGGCACCGAACACGTCGAGCAACATCGTGTCCAAGTCGGTGGCCCGCGGTGGCGGGCGCACCTCCTACCGCGGCCTGGTCCAGGTGAACAAGGGCGCGCACGGCTCGCGTTCCAGCGTGAAATGCGATGCGCTGCTGGTCGATACGATCAGCCGCAGTGACACCTACCCGTACGTCGACATCCGTGAGGACGACGTCACGATGGGCCACGAGGCCACCGTGTCCAAGGTCAGCGAGAACCAGCTGTTCTACCTGATGAGCCGCGGGCTCACCGAGGACGAGGCGATGGCGATGATTGTGCGGGGCTTCGTCGAGCCGATCGCCAAAGAGCTGCCCATGGAATATGCGCTGGAGCTCAACCGGCTGATCGAGCTGCAGATGGAGGGTGCTGTCGGATGACGGCTTCCGACCTGACCAGTGAGGGAACGCCAGCGGGGTCGTCACTTGCCGCATTGAATAAGGGAGAGCTGTTCGCGTCGTTCGACGTGGACGCCTTCGAGGTTCCCGGCGGCCGCGACGAGATCTGGCGGTTCACCCCGCTGCGGCGGTTGCGCGGCCTGCACGACGGCTCCGCGCGCGCAACGGGCAGCGCCCAGATCACCGTGACTGAACAGCCGGGTGTCGACGTGGAGACGGTGCGCCGCGGCGACCGGCGGCTCGGCGAGGGCGGGGTGCCTGCTGATCGTGTTGCAGCGCAGGCGTTTTCGTCGTTCAACTCAGCCACGCTGGTCACAGTGCAGCGCGGTGTGGTGTTGCCGGCGCCGATCGACATCTCGATTACCGGCCCGGGCGAGGGCGCGACGGCCTACGGGCACCTGCAGATCCGCGTGGAAGAGCTGGCCGACGCGGTGGTGGTGATCGATCTGCGGGGCAGCGGGACCTACGCCGACAACGTCGAGTTCGTGGTCGGCGACGCCGCCCGGCTGACCGTAGTGTGGATCGCGGACTGGGCCGACGATGTCGTGCATGTCAGCATGCACCATGCCGCGCTGGGCAAGGACGCGCTGCTGCGCCACGTCGCGGTCACACTCGGCGGCGAGCTGGTGCGGCTGACGGGCCGGGTGCGCTTCGCTGCATCAGGCGGCGACGCCGAGTTGCTCGGCCTGTATTTCGCCGACGACGGCCAGCACCTGGAGTCGCGGCTGCTGGTCGACCACGCTTACCCGGACTGTAAATCCAACGTGTTGTACAAGGGTGCGCTGCAGGGGAATCCGGATTCCGGCAGGCCCGACGCGCACACGGTCTGGGTGGGCGACGTGCTGATCCGGGCCGCGGCCACCGGCACCGACACCTTCGAGGTGAACCGCAATCTGGTGCTTACCGACGGCGCGCGCGCGGACTCGGTGCCCAACCTGGAGATCGAGACCGGTGAGATCGCCGGCGCCGGACATGCCAGCGCCACCGGACGTTTCGACGACGAGCAATTGTTCTACCTGTGTTCCCGGGGCATCCCCGAAGAGCAGGCGCGGCGGCTGGTGGTGCGCGGCTTCTTCGGCGAAATCATCACCAAGATCGCCATCCCCGAGGTGCGGGAGCGCCTGACCACAGCCATCGAACACGAACTGGCCATCTCGGAAACCACGACAGCAAAGACCACAGTTTCATGACCACTTTAGAAATCAAAGACTTGCACGTCAGCGTCGCCGACCCGTCGGACGCCGAACGGGAGATTCGTATTCTCAACGGCGTCAACCTGACGGTGAGCTCGGGCGAGACACACGCGGTGATGGGCCCCAACGGCTCAGGCAAGTCCACGCTGTCCTACGCCATCGCCGGGCATCCGAAGTACAAGGTGACGTCCGGCTCGATCATGCTCGACGGTCAGAACGTGCTGGACATGAGCATCGACGAACGTGCGCGAGCGGGCCTCTTTCTGGCCATGCAGTACCCGGTCGAGGTCCCCGGGGTGTCGATGTCGAACTTCCTGCGCAGCGCTGCCACCGCGATCCGCGGCGAGGCGCCGAAGCTGCGGCACTGGGTCAAGGAAGTCAAATCGGCGATGGATGCCCTTGACATCGACCCGGCGTTCGCCGAACGCAGCGTCAACGAAGGCTTTTCCGGTGGCGAGAAGAAGCGTCACGAGATCTTGCAACTCGGCTTGCTGAAGCCCAAGATCGCGATCCTCGACGAGACCGACTCCGGTTTGGACGTCGACGCGCTGCGCGTGGTCAGCGACGGGGTGAACCGCTACGCCGAAGAGGTCCATGGCGGAATCCTGTTGATCACCCACTACACCCGGATCCTGCGCTACATCCGCCCGCAATTCGTGCACGTGTTCGTCGGCGGGCGGATTGTGGAATCCGGTGGGCCGGAGCTGGCCGACGAGCTGGATCAAAACGGTTACGTCCGATTCACCCATACCGATGGCGGCGACGCGCTGCGATCGCCACGGACGGCGGCCACGGGAGTGTAGCAATGGTGACGTCGGTGACTCCGCTTGACCTGACCGCGATACGCGCCGATTTCCCGATCCTCAAGCGCGTGATGCGCGGCGGAAAGCAGTTGGCGTACTTGGATTCCGGTGCGACGTCGCAGCGCCCGGTGCAAGTTCTCGACGCCGAGCGCGAGTTCTTGGTCACCTCTAACGGGGCGGTGCACCGGGGCGCGCACCAGCTGATGGAGGAGGCCACCGACGCCTACGAGCAGGGCCGCGCCGACATCGCGGGGTTCGTCGGGGCCGACGCCGACGAACTGGTGTTCACTAAGAACGCCACCGAGGCGCTGAACCTGGTGTCTTATGTGCTGGGCGACACGAGGTTTGAGGGTGCGGTCGGTCCGGGCGACGTGATCGTCACCACCGAGCTCGAACACCACGCCAACCTGATCCCATGGCAGGAACTGGCCCGGCGCAGCGGGGCGACCCTGCGCTGGTACGGGGTGACCGACGACGGGCGGATCGATCTCGAGTCTTTGCAACTCGACGAGCGCGTCAAAGTGGTTGCCTTCACCCATCATTCGAATGTGACCGGCGTAGTGGCACCGGTGGCCGAGCTGGTGGGCCGGGCAAAGGCGGTGGGCGCGCTGACGGTGCTGGACGCCTGCCAGTCAGTTCCGCATCAACCGGTCGACCTGCATGGTCTCGACGTCGATTTTGCCGCGTTTTCCGGTCATAAAATGCTGGGTCCCAACGGGATCGGCGTGCTGTACGGCCGGCGCGGGCTACTCGAGAAGATGCCGCCATTTTTGACCGGCGGCTCGATGATCGAAACCGTGACGATGCAGGCCACCACCTACGCGCCGCCCCCGCAGCGGTTCGAGGCCGGGACCCCGATGACCTCGCAGGTCGTCGGCTTGGCTGCGGCCGCACGCTACCTCGGCAACATCGGCATGGACGCCGTGGAAAACCACGAACGCCAGTTGACCGCCGCCGCGATCGAGGGTCTCTCCGGCATCGGCGGGGTGCGGATCATCGGGCCGATGTCGATGCACGAGCGTGGGTCGCCGGTGTCCTTCGTGGTCGACGGGGTGCATGCCCATGACGTTGGCCAGGTGCTCGATGACGACGGCATTGCCGTTCGCGTCGGGCACCACTGTGCGTTGCCGCTGCACCGCCGCTTTGGTCTGGCGGCCACCGCGCGGGCGTCATTCGCGGTATACAACACCCTCGAGGAGGTTGACCGGCTGGTAGCCGGCGTCCGTCGCGCGGTGGAGTTCTTCGGGGGAGCCTAATCGTGCGCCTGGAGCAGATCTATCAGGACGTGATCCTCGACCACTACAAGCATCCGCAGCATCGGGGCCTGCGCGAGCCGTTCGGCGCGCAGGTTCATCACGTCAACCCGGTCTGCGGCGACGAGGTCACGCTGCGGGTCGCGCTGTCCGACGACGGAGAGCGGGTCGTCGACGTCTCCTACGACGGCCAAGGTTGTTCGATCAGCCAGGCGTCGACATCGGTACTCACCGAACAGGTGATCGGCCAAAGCGTGGGCCAGGCGCTGAAAACCGTCACCGCGTTCACCGAGATGGTGTCGTCCCGTGGCACCGTGGAGGGGGACCCGGACGTTCTCGGCGACGGTGTCGCGTTCGCCGGGGTGGCCAAGTACCCGGCCCGGGTGAAATGCGCGTTGCTGGGCTGGATGGCGTTCAAAGACGCGCTGGCACAAGCCATGCAGGACTTCGAGGAGGTTGACGATGAGCGAAACCGCATCGGCAAGTGACGAATTGCTCGCCGACGTCGAGGAGGCGATGCGCGACGTCGTCGACCCGGAGCTGGGCATCAACGTCGTCGACTTGGGATTAGTTTACGGGCTCGACGTGGAACAAACCGACGAGGGGACCGTCGCGCTCATCGACATGACGCTCACCTCGCCGGCCTGTCCGCTGACCGACATCATCGAAGATCAGTCGCGCACCGCCCTGGTCGGCGCGGGCCTGGTCGACGATTTGCGCATCAACTGGGTGTGGAATCCGCCATGGGGGCCGGACAAGATCACCGACGACGGTCGCGAGCAACTTCGCGCTCTCGGCTTTACCGTGTGAGTCGCGCCAAGCAGAAGTCAGGGCTGTAATCGTCGCCCAATCGCGACCGTAGCTTCTGTCTCGCGGCGGCCCGGCGCTCGGCCATCGATTACCGCCAGGGCAGGTCGGTATTATCGCCGCGCCAGCGCGACGGCGGAATCATCGGTGCCCCAAGCAGTCCCGACGCCTCCACATGTTGCAGAGCGGCCTCGAGGTGTTGGCGCATCCGGTGTTCGGCTTTACGCGCGTCGCCGGCGGTGATCGCGCTGGCGATGGCGCGATGCGATCTGGCCGCTTCCTCGCGGTCATACTGGGTGATGTCTTGTTCGGCCGCGGCCCAGCGGACCGCTTGTTCGACGGCAGCCAGGACCGTTGTGAGGATAGGGTTTCCGCTGGCCCGCACGACCAGTTCGTGGAATTCGTGATAGCCCGCGCCGTCGGGGGCAATCCCACGCTCGGCGACCTCGGCGATGGCGGCCCGTTCGGCGGGGGAGGCGTGCTCGGCGACGTGGGCGGCCGCCGCGGGCTCCAGCATTTTCCGGAACGCCAGCAGGTCGCCCCACGTCGCGCCGGTGAGGGTGAGAAGTTGCACCAGCGAGCGGGCGACCCGCTCGGGTTCCGGATGGCGGATGCGCACACCGGCACGCCCCTGGCTGGTGCGGGTGAGTCCTTCGGCGGCGAGCAGCCGCAACGCCAAGCGGACGGTCTCCCGGCTGACCCCGAGCTGGCTGACGAGCTCGGCCTCGGGGGGCAGCGAATCTCCCGGTGCGAGTTCGCCGGACAGGATGCGTCTGCGCAAGGTGGCAGCTACCACCTCGGGCGCGCGAGCGGGCTTGGCCGTTGTCACGCCACTTAGTATACTAAGTCGATGGTCACTGTCCCGAACACGACGGTGCTCACCGGCGCGTTTCGGCCGATGCGGTTCGAGGCGACCGTCGAGGACTGCGTCACCACCTTCGGCGAGATCCCCAAGGAGCTGTCCGGCGGGTTTTACCGGGTGGGCCCGACGTTCAAACGGCCGACGAAGCAGCGCGGCAACGGGCTGCTGGCGATGGACGGCATGGTGCAAGGCCTGACGTTCGATAATGGGCGCGCCGATTTCCGCAACCGCTGGATCCGCACACCCAAATACGTGCTGGAAGACCGCTTTGGCCGCGGCATGTTCTGCTGGGCCGACGGGGATTGGCGCGACTGGCGCAACATCGGCTTCGGTCCGGCGGTACGTGACGAGTTCACCCGCGGAATCCCGCAGGGCACCAACAACATCAACTGCTTCCCGTTCGCCGGGGAGATCCTGGCGTCGGGCGAACAGGGCAGCCCGCCAATAGCGTTGGATCCGATCACCCTGGAAACCCGCGGGGTGGTGCCGTGGTCACCGCAGCTATCCCGCGGGATCTTCGAGCCGGCCGGCTATGGCGATGCGGCGTTCACGGCGCACCCGAAGTGGGACCACGCCAGCGGCACGCTTTACGGCTGGGCCTACAGCAACCGCAAGCCCTATGTCACCGTCCATGTGGTGCGACCGGACGGCGCGGTGGTATCCCGCGAGCTGTGGGACGCGCCATATTGCTCCGAGGTTCATGACATGTGGCTGACACCGCAGTGGATGGTGTTGCCGTTCCAGGGTTTCGTGTTCGACCCCGACCGGATCCAGCGCGGCCTGCCGGTGCATGGCTGGGACCCGCAGCTACCGACGATCCTGGCGCTGGTTCCCCGCGACGACATCGAACACGGCGAAATCCGCTGGATCACCGCCGAGATCGAGCCGCAGTACGCGATGCACACGCTGGCGGCCAACGTCGCCGGCGACACCCTGACGTTGGATGCCCCGATCTTCGAGCGGCCCCCGTTCCCGTTGGACATCGACGGTTTCGCGGGCGAGGACGTCGCATTGTTCTTCAACCTGGCCCGCAGCACGCTCGGGCGGTGGACCGTGGACCTCGCCGCGGGCAGCGTCAAATCCGAGTTGCTCGATGACCGCCCATGCGAGCTCCCGAAGGTCGACGAACGCTGCTACGGCCGCGGCCACCGCTGGGGATACCTGATCGGCGGGGACGCCAAAGGCAACGGGATGCGCATGCACAGCCTGGTCGTGCGCGACATCGACACCGGCCGCGAGCAGCAGTACCGGTTGCGCCACGAGCGCCCGGCGCTGGTGATGGAGCCGACGTTCGTGCCGCGCACCCCGGATGCGCCGGAGGGCGACGGTTATCTCATGGTTCCGGTGTCGCGGTGGACCGAAAACCTCGGTGAATACGTCATTTTCGATACCGACGACATCACCGCCGGCCCGGTCTGCCGCATCGAGATCCCGTTCCTGCTGGGTTTCACCCCGCACGGGCACTGGATGGACTTCCGCTGATGCTGAGCGCGGCCGAAGAAAAGGAGTTGCGTGCGTCGGTGCACGGGATCGTCGCCGAGTTCGGCAACGAGTACTTCACCCGCTGTAGCGAGACGCTGCAGCCTGCTACCGAGCTGTGGGACGCGCTGGCGGCGGGCGGATTCGTCGGCGTGAACCTGCCCGAGGAATACGGCGGCGGCGGAATGGGACTGTCGGCGATGAACGTCGTCGCCGAGGAAGCGGCCGCGGCCGGCTGCCCGCAGATCATGTTGATGATCTCGCCCGGAATTGTCGGTAGCCTGCTCGCGCGCCACGCCAGCGACGAGCAGAAACGCCAATGGCTGGTGCCGATGGCGGCGGGCACGCTTAAGATCGCCTTCGCGATCACCGAGCCCGGCGCCGGCTCGAATACCCATCACCTTGCCACCACGGCTCGCCGAGACGGCGACAAGTACTACATCAGCGGGCAGAAGACATTCATCACCGCGGCCGACCAAGCCGACGCCCTGCTCGTCGTCACCCGTACCGGCACCGATGCCGCCGGCCGCGGGCAACTGTCGCTGTTCCTGGTCGACCGTGATACCCCGGGCATCGAGATGCACCGCATTCCGATGACATTGGAGATCACCGACAAATCGTTCACGGTGTTCTTCGACAATGTGGCGGTCGCGGCGGATCGGCTTGTCGGCGGCGAGGGCGATGGCCTGCGGGTCGCGTTCGACGGCATGAATCCCGAGCGGGTGATCATCGCGGCGATCTGCAACGGCGTCAGCCGATACGCCTTGGACAAGGCGGTGGCGTATGCGCGGCAGCGGCGAGTGTGGAACGTCCCGATCGGCGCGCACCAGGGCATCGCGCATCCATTGGCGGAGGCGAAGATCGCGCTGGAAGCCGCGCGGCTGATGACCCGGCACGCCGCAGCCGGCTATGACGCCGGAGCCGACGCCGTTGAGGCCAGCAACATGGCCAAATTCCTTGCCGCCGATGCCGCCATCCGCTGTATCGACCAGGCCATCGAAGGGGTCTGTACGGATAACGGTGTAAATGGTTGTGTCGGTTCTACTTTCGTGCAGCGGACAGGCGTCCGTCAAATGTGATGTCGAAAGCGTTTAAGGCCTCCTTCCAGCGGTTGCTCCAGCGTTTGCGGCCGCGGCCGGTGGGATCGATGCTCATGATCGCCATGTAGACGCATTTCAGCGCGGCCGCGTCGGTGGGAAAGTGCCCACGGGCATTGACCGCTCGCCGGATGCGCGCGTTGATGCTTTCCACCGCATTCGTCGTGCACACCACCGATCGGATGCTGGTGTCGAACTGCAGAAATGGCACAAACTCGGCCCACGCGGACTCCCAGAGCTTGACGATCGCCGGATACCGCTGGCCCCAGGTGTCGCTCAACGCGACGAACGCCTCCAGCGCGGCCGACTCGCTGGGCGCGGTGTAGATCGGCTTGAGATCACGGGCCAGCGCCGGCCAATCCCTCTTGGAGGCGTAGCGAAACGAGTTCCTCAGAAGGTGCACGACGCAGACTCCCGCTGTCAACCTCGGGTCGTGGGCATGATTGATCGCCGCGGCGGGCTGACTTTGCTCAGCGCGGGGGCGGGGTGGGGTTGTTAGGCGGCGGTGGCGCGGTGGTGGATGGCCGGGTCGTAGGGGTTGTGGTCGTGCCAGCAGCGCCACAAGATGCGACACCAGCGGGCGCCCAGGCCACGCAGGGCACGATGGTGTGGTTGGCCGGCGGCGCGGGCGTGTTGGTAGATGTCGGCCGACCAGAGGTCTTCACGGACGGCGACGAACATCCACCAGTCGATGGCGTGCCGCATCCGCCGGTTGGCGGCGTAGCGGAAGCGAACCTGACGTGTGCGCCCGGACACCTTGGTGACCGGAGCCAAGCCGGTCTCTGCCAACAATGACGGCGCCGAAGGAAAACGACTGCGCTCCTCACCCATTTCGGAGATCAACACGGCGGCGGTGACCGGTCCGATGCCGGGGAAACTGGTGAAGATCGGGGTGTCCGGGTGCGCCTCAAGCAGTTCGCCCAGTCGTTTGTCATGGGCTCGCAAATGGGTGTTGAGTAGAGCCAGTTGTTCGGTGAATGCTTTGGCCGCCAACGCTTTGCCAGCAACGGTGCCGTCGCTCGCCGATAGCAGATGCGGCTGCATCCGGGCGACAAGTGTCTCGGGTTTGTGCCGGCCACTGTAGCCGTGCCGGGACGTGAACGCGCCCATCCGCGCAGCGGTGATCCGGCCCGCCTGCACGGGAGTGGGATAGCTGCGGATGAAGGACAGGGTGATGTCCCGGTCCAGTGCAGAAAACAGGTGCAACGGGCACGGATGATAGGCATCCAAGATTGACCGCAGTCGATTCTCGGTGTCCACCTGCATATCCAGGATGCGTTGACGATCGCGGCTCACTGCGGTCAGCTCCGCTAGAAGCGGCGACGGAACGGCCAACGGCCGCCACTGGGCATACTGGTGACGCAACGTATCGGCCAACACATAGGCATCGAATTCGTCGGACTTGGCGGCCGCCATCCGATAGCGTTCGCGTGCTCGCGCCGAGATTTTCGGTGACACGCAATAAATTTCGGCATCGCAGTGGTGCTGGAGATATTCGACCAGTAGCCCTTCGGCCCGCTCGATCGCGATCCGGACCGCACCGGTGAACGAAGCAATCAACCCGACCAGGACGGCCAGACCATCGACGGTGTGAGCGACCTTGCGACTGAGCAGCTGCTGGCCGGTGCCATCCAGCACACACAGGTGATGGAAGCGCCCACCCCAGTCGATCCCACACCAGAAGCTGTTCGGCCGTTGCAGAGTACTCTGATTCATTGCACTTGGATCCCTTTCAATGTGAAAGGTTCACCCTGCGATCGCGAGGCCTGCCCGGAACCTCATCTCGGCACTCACCGCCCACAGCGGTGGCGCTGCTCTCGCTGGCCGGTCCACGCCCCGCAGCCACCACGGGCGGACAGGTCTGCATGTGGACCTCGAAGGTGACGCGTTTGCGTGGGCCCTGCCCGTGGTGGTGCAGGTGAACGCCGAGACCATCCCGGCCGATCCATTGTTAATAGATGACGTCTGGGTGATCGCCTGCGGCCAGACGGTTTCGATCGCGTCCGGCAGGCCCTTGAGCCCATCGCACACCACCATGCAGACATCCTGTGTGCCACGGTTTTTGATCTCCGAGAGCACCCGCACCCAAAACTTCGCCCCCTCCCCGTCGCCGTGCTCACCGGCCCATAATCCGAGGATGTCGCGGGTGCCCTCGACGGTGACGGCCAGCGCCAGATAGATTGGCCGGTCGGCGACATTGCCATCACGAATCTTGACGTTGACCGCATCGATGAAGATCACCGGATACACCGGATCCAAGGGGCGGCTTTGCCACTCGGCCATGCCTTCGAGCACCCGGTCGGTGATCGTGGAGATGGTCTGTTTGGACACAGCCGCCCCATACACCTCGGCCAGGTGCGCGCTGATCTCACCGTGCGTTAAACCCTTGGCGCTCAATGAAATCACCAGATCCTCCACGCCGCTCAGCCGCCGCTGGCGCTTCTTGACGATCTGCGGCTCAAACGAGCCGGCCCGATCCCGCGGCACTTCGATATCCACCGGACCCGCCTCGGTCACCACCGTTTTGGCCCGGCTGCCATTGCGGGAATTGCCGCTGCCGCGCCCGACCGGATCGTGCTTGCCGTAGCCCAGGTGATCGTCGAGCTCGCCCTCCAGCGCCGACTCGACCACGCGCTTGGTCAAATGGGACAGCAGGCCACCTTCACCGGCCAGCTTCAGGCCCTGCGCGCGGGCCCGCTCGGCCAACAGCCGCACCAACTCATCGTTGCTGGCCTCACTCAACAGCGGCTGCGCCGGCGGCGCCGCATCCAGGTCCACAGGACTATCTTGATTACTAACCACATCAGTCACAGGTGCCTCCTACTTCTCAGCAGTTACACCGTTCTTTGTACAAGTCCCCCCGCCGATCATCCGGTCTTTGGCCACTCGCCGGGCAATGCGGAAGATTCCGTCGTCGCCGGCTTCGACGTCTTGGCCGGCCACCAGCGCCAACAACTCGACCGCCTCACTGAGTGCCCCATCGAGCTTGCGGCCGTCGAGGGCCTCCAGTGCGGCGTTGGCGTCGCGCACCAGCGCATCGACCAAGGCTTCACGCGCTTTGGGGTCATCCCAGTCACACGGTGGTTTGCCCAGGCTGGCGTAGTCATCGTCGCGGGTCAGCACGGTGCGCACCGCACCGGCCACTTCCGGATCGGCCCGATCAGCCACGGTCAGCAGTTTGCGGATCGCGGCCCGCAGCTGGATCACCGTGTCCTGGGTGGCCACCGCATCCAACAGCGGCGTCGAATCCAGCACCCGGCGTCGTCCCCGCAACAACCCCGCCGCTCGCGCGGTGGTGTTCACGTCCTCGAACAACCGCCGTGGCCGATCCGATGCGCGTAGCCGGTTGCGCATGCCGACCAGCACCGTGGGATGAAAAGCCTCGGCGTCCACCGTCAACCCGGCGGCCGCTTTCCAGCGCAGATCAAAGGCCAACCGGTCACACGCCTCCCGATCCGACAATCCCTCATAGGCCTGCAGCAGCATCACTGTGGCCATCACCCGCGCCGGCACCGTCGGTCGACCCAGCGCCGAGCGCTTGAACAGATCAGCGAAATAGTCATCGTCAAACAGTGCACCGCCGTGCTCGGCCAACAGCCGGTAAATACTGCCCGCCGGCAGCTGATCACCCACCAGCAGCATCACGTCATCGAACCGGCCCTGCCGATTCTCCCGTCCCAAAGCCACACATCAGATCCTCGTCGACCACCTACGCGAAATCCGCTCAGGCACGCCGAAAGTCAGCGACTAAAACAGCACCGCCCTAGCGAACCGACCAACCCAGCCACGCACCTCGGCGGTCCGAGGCTGGCCTCATTAGTGGGATATACGCTGAAGATTCCGCCCCGGTGCCCCGCTGCGCGGGCGCGTTAGCCGAGGACGACACGGCGGCTACCGGGAGTGCTGCGGCGCCCCAATAGGAATAGACGTCGCGATATCGTTCGGTCTCGGTTCGGTTTGCTCATCGCGGTCATACCTGCGAACGGCTTGCAGGGTGACCACCACCGTGACGACGATCCAGGCGAAGAAAGCCACCAGCGAAAGCCACCACGAAAACAGACCGTTCCAGGCCAGCGGCCCGTCCTTGAAGAACACATCCAGACTTGCCGGGCAGTACAAAAGCGCCGTCCATAGACAGAAGTAGCCGTACCACCGCGGGTATACAGGGTGGGCGCGCTGATCAGAGAGCACCGCGAATCCGATGACGAGGTTTTGAACGAAGATGGCGTAGATGATCCCGGTGAAGGGGAGCCAGCCCATGTCGTTGAGCGTTTGGATCGCCTCGGGTGCTCGCTCTGGCCGGAATGCGGCCACCTGAAAGTAGTAGAGCGCCGGAAAGAACGCGACAGGAAGGGTGCACCCGATGCCCAGCTGGGCGTAGGTCAGTGGGGTGTGCTCGCCTTCGATCCGCTTGAGCTGCACCGATATCGCCGCGGTGAAGGGAACGAAGAACACCAGCGCGTACATGCTGATGACCATCCCGGCGCGGATCGCGTTGGCGTGGTCACGGTAGAACGCCGCGACGTCGGCTGCCGCTCGGGCCGGAGCCGGGGGCGGTATGTACCGGGCGATCAGCCCGAAGCCGACAAAAAACAAGACGGCGAACAGAACTCCGCTCCAGACACATAAACGCTGTGACCAGGTCTTATGCATGAAAACTCTTCGTTCGCTCGCCCTCGCTGGTCCTCTCAGGTTAAGTAAATTCTAGCGAGAATTAGGTAGAGTTGCAAGAAGCCGGCTTGCACCGGTCTGACGAAAGGTTGAGCAACGGATGAATGTCGAGGAGCAAGCCGGGGATCCGCTGCCGCGCAATTGGTGCCGCGGTGGGATGCCGTTGCCGGGCTACCCGCGGCGCTAAACCGGCCTGGGGCCAGCTGGACCCGGTCGTCCTGGTCACCGCCGACGGATACGCGTTCGGTGGCGGCGTGCATCACAAGCGACCCGAGATCGCGGGGCTGCGGGCTGGGCTGACGTCGTTGAAGGCCACCGTGGTGGTGCCCCGTATCGGGGTGGGCGCCGCGATGCCGGACCGGGCGCTCGACTGGGACGCCTCGGCTGCGGAGGGGACGGCTTCGGCCGAGGGCTTGGCCTTTGCGGCTTCCGCGGTGACTTGGCATTGACCCCGGTGTCCGCCACGATGTCAGCTCTTCAAATCGCTCAGCGTTCGCCGACCGGCTCCGTTCTGGACGTGCGCGGCCCGGAGGCTGCTGCACCACCATGGGGCGCATCATGCCTTCCGCT
The DNA here is from genome assembly GCF_016592155.1 of Mycobacterium heckeshornense. Taxonomy (NCBI): domain Bacteria; kingdom Bacillati; phylum Actinomycetota; class Actinomycetes; order Mycobacteriales; family Mycobacteriaceae; genus Mycobacterium; species Mycobacterium heckeshornense. The sequence goes on along the minus strand of NZ_AP024237.1, from coordinate 2,984,024 downwards.
GTCTTCACGCGCAGGCACGGCTACGATGCGCGCGGCTGGGAAAACTGGGCCGAAACGTTCGCCTCGACGCCGGGAAGTTTGCCGCTATCCACGCCCACGTCGACGAACTCTACGCCGCGCGCGATGCCAAGATCGCGGTGATCGGATGGAGCTTGGGTGGGATCGTGGCTCGGATGATCGCCCGAAACCACCCGGAGAAAGTGAGGCACGTCTTCACGCTGGGCAGTCCCTTCCGCATGCTGGCCACCGACACGTTAGGGCCAAGGCTGCCGTGGCGCCGGTTCCTGAAGGCGCAATCAGAGGAGCTTGACTTGCTCTACGTCCACGAACACGACCGGCCGCCACTTGCAAGTACCCGCTACCTCGATCTACAGCCCGACAGACGGGGTGGCGGACTGGTGGATCAGCCTCGATGAGACGGCTCCGACCAGCGGAAACCCCCGAGCCGAAAACGTCGCGGTGCGGGGCACCCACACGGGTCTCATGATCAACCCCGCCGTGCTGCCAGTCATCCTCGACCGGCTGGCCCAACCCGAGGACAACTGGCGACCCTTCACGCCCGCTGCGCGCCTGGCGCGCTGGTACCCGCGCGCGGCCACGTGGATCCCACATCCGCGGGAGTCGGAATCGGCTGGCCAATGACTGGCCGGGGACCGGCGCCGCGCGCACCGACAGGCGCCGATGTGAAGAAAACTTGTTGTCAGTCTTTGATGGGTCATTACAGCTAGCTGAGCGTTCGGCCATCAGGAGATTGTCGGCTGGGGTCGCGGCTAGTCACGCCGTTCCTTCGTTGAGATCGAAAAGGACAGAATCGAATTTAATTCGGCTCTTCGATTTTGACCGGGCAATCAGCATGACGTCTGGGTTGCGGCCCGCTGTTTGCGGGTGCAGTGAAATCGTATCCGGCGTGCCGAATTGTCTTGATTCCGGAACCCGCACGCGGCGCGTTTGACCTGTTTGACGAGCCGGTTGTAGCCCTCGGTGCGGGCGTTGGTGATACCGGTGGCGATGAAGGCGTTGATCTCGGGCCACCAGGTGTCGACGGTGGCGGCCAGGGTGAGCAGCTCAGGGATCTGCGAGTCGATGCACCAGGCCAGGAAGCGGTGCAGCCGATGCCGGGTCAGGTGCGCATCGCCGCCGGCGTGCACGGTGGGCAGCAGGGTGCGCGGTTCTTCCTTGGCGATCCACGCCGACAGGATCTGGCCGGTGTCGTCTTCGGCCACGATCGCGTTCCACATCGTGGCGAAATTCTTGTCCGACAAGCGTTCCCACGCGGTCAGCAGGCGCCGGCGGTTGGCCCATTCCGGGTCGAGTTTGCCGCCGCGGCACCGGGCGTGTCATTCCATCTGTGTAAGTCCGGGGTGGTCCATCATCGGACCGCCGTTCGGGCGGACAGAAGGAGTGTTTTGTGACGAAGCTCATGGAGTCGGCGGGCAAGGAGATGTCGGCGGCTCGCCGGCTGGCGGAGACGTTTTCGGCCGAGACCCTGGATTCGCTGATCAAGGACGCGGTGAAATCGGGGACCCCGATCGACGGGGCGGACGGTTTGCTGACCGAGTTGACCAAGGCGGTGCTCGAGCGGGCCTTGCAGACCGAAATGACCCACCATTTGGGGTATGAATCCGGTGACCCGGCCGGCCGCGGGTCGGGCAATTCTCGCAATGGGTCTTCACCGAAGACGGTGACCACGGTCAACGGCCCGGTGGATATCGTGGTGCCGCGCGACCGCAACGGCACTTTTGAGCCGGTGATCGTGCCCAAAAGGGCGCGCCGGCTGGGCAACATCAATTCGGTGGTGCTGTCGCTGTATTCGCGCGGCATGACCACCCGCGATATCGAGGCGCATCTGGCCGAGGTGTACGGAGCCAAGGTGTCACGAGAATTGATCTCCAATATCACCGAGGTGGTGGTCGATGAGATCAAGGCCTGGCAATCGCGCCCACTCGATGAGGTCTACCCGATCCTGTATATCGACGGGCTGCGGCTGCGCATCGCCGACAACGGGGTGGTGGGCACCAAGGTGGCCTATCTGGCCATCGGCGTGGACCTCGACGGGCGTAAACACGCCCTGGGCTGCTGGATCCAAGACAGCGAGGGATATGGAACGAGCACAGGTTCGTTTCCCCGGATTGGCGCTGCTGCCTGAGGTTTTCCGGTCTACGGGCGTGTCGCTGATGTTCCAGGTGTAAGCCCGCGAGTTAAGGTACTGCCTTGAAACCCTAGGTGCGAGGAAGGTACGCGGTGGGAGACGGGCGGCTGCGGGTGATCACCGGCGAGGTCGCGGCGGTCGTGGAGACGCGAGATCCGCAGCGGTTTCAGGCCGAATGCGTGGAGGCGTTCGTGGCGTCGTGGACCGCGCGCGGGTTCGCCGAATCGACGATCACCAACGACGTCGGTGTGTTGGAGCGGATGCTGGTGGCGCTGGGGCGCCCGGCGTGGGAGGTGACCGCTGAGGACGTCGACCGGGTGGTGGGCGAGCTCGCCAGTTCGGGTCGGGCGGTGTCGACGCGACGCAATTATCTGCAGGTGTTCAAGGGCTTTCACCGGTTCCTTGAGGTCCGCAAGGCCGCGGAGATCGAGGCGGCGTTCGGGGTCCGGCTGGCCTGTCCATTGGACGAGTTCAACGCCGCCCGCCATGTCAGCGACGACTCGCCGAGCACGGAGGCGCCGCCGACGGCGGAGCGGGTGGGCGCGTTCTTCGAGTTCCTGAAGGGTCGGATTGCGACTGCCCGCAAGTATGCGCCGGCCGCGCGGGATTATGCGCTGTTCCGCACGCTGTATCACGCCGGGCTGCGGTCGGAAGAAGTGGTGATGCTCGACTGCTCGGATGTGCATTTTGGGCGCGGCACGTTCGGCAAGCTGCATGTGCGGTTCGGTAAGGGCGCCAAGGGCTCCGGGCCGCGGCCGCGTTGGGTGCCGATGTTAGACGGGCTGGATCTGGTGTTGCGCTGGTATCTCGACGATGTGCGCGGCCGGTTCCCGGACAGTCCGGTGTTGCTGTGTGATGAGTCCGGCGGCCCAATGGCCGCGGCCACCATCCGCAACCGGTTGCGGCATTTGATGAGAGTGGAAGGCCGGCCTGAAGGTGAGTGGTTCAGCCCGCATGGGATGCGCCGTGCCTGTGCGACCCACAACTATGAGCGAGGCGTGGATCTCGTTGCCATTCAACAGCTTTTAGGACACTGGACGGTCGCGTCGACCATGCGGTATGTGCGCCCGTCGGAGACCTTCATCGAAGACGCCTATCAGCGTGCGATCTCGGCGACGCTGAGCGAACTGACCGGGCAGGAGTGAGTATGCAGATCAGGTGGAAACTTCGGATGGCCGCCGCCCAGCGGGAGGTGTGGACCGGCGCCCAACTGCAACGGCTGCTGGCGGAGAAGGCTGGATTGGAGCTGTCTTCGGCGTCGGTGTCGGCGTTGTTCACCAAACAGCCCAGTCAGATCAAGCTGTCCACCTTGATCGCGTTGTGCACCGCACTGGAATGCTCGCCCAATGACCTGTTTGACATCGATACCACCCCTGTCACACAACAGATTTCACCGAAGCCGGCCAAGGTCGCGGTCAACGACGCGCCAGCGTCGCGGCGGGGCCGGTCGATGCCGCCGATCTAGCATGACCCGCCGGGTCCGGGACTGCCGGTGCTGTGGTCGCGCGGTCGGCAAACCAGAGCGTGACCTTTGTGCTCGTTGCCACTGGGCGCGGTGTCACGCACCGATCAAACACCGCTGCCCGCGCTGCGGTGTGTTGCGGGTTCTGGGGCCGGACACCGGATGCTGCGCGCGCTGTTCGCGCACCTGCCGGATCTGCAATGCGCCAGTGCTGTTCGTCGACCGCGACCTCTGCGGGCAGTGCGCTCGGCGGCAACGCTTGGACGCCAACCGAGCCGAGTGTCCACGCTGCGGAAAACGCCGGATCCTGCGACCCACCACCGGCTGGTGTGGCTCCTGCTCACATCCGGGCCGGCCACCGAATCCGGATGCGGCCTGTGTCGACTGCGGACGGGTCACTCGACTGACCGGGGCGGGACGGTGCCAAAGATGTTGGGCCCGCTCGCCGCATCGAATCCCAGTCCGAGCGGCTAATCTTGCGGCGACACTCGAGAATCCACCCGACTGGCTCGGCGACTTCGCCGCCTATCTCATCGGACGCCACCATCCCGACCGCGCCTGCGCCATGCTGACCCGGCTCGGCACACGATTGGCCGACAACCACCCGGTGCATCCGCAGGCCCTGCTGGAATCCGTGGCCACTGACGTTCCGCTCGCGCGGGCCCTGGAGGACTTCCTCACCGCCCGTCAACTGGCGTTACCGACCGATCGCGAGGAACGCCGCGCCGCCACCCGCCGCCAATCCCGTATCGACGCGGTGCCCCCACCCCTGCGCCAGGCGGTGGCCGGGTTTGCCGAGCACCTGGTCGCCAGCCGCGATCGTGCCCGCCGCACCGGCACCCACCCGCGCGGGCATCCCACGCTCGAGGCCCGGCTTGGGGCCGTGCGTGACTTCGCTCAGTTCTTGTCCATGGCGCGCGGCAAAACTGACTGGGCCACCATTGAGGTCGGCGACATCGAAGCCTTCCTGCACGCTCATCCCAGCCGGCGTGCCTTCTACCTGACCGGGCTGCGCCAGTTCTGCCGCTACGGTCTGCGCCGCCGGCTAATGCTCATCAACCCCACGAAAGGCTTGACTGCGCCGCAGACCATGGCATTCCGCGGCCCGACGCTGCCTGTCGACCGGCAACGCGAACTGTTCCAGCGGTGGAGCACAGACCCCGAGGTGCACCCGCACGAGGCGTTCGTCGGGCTGGCCGCCCTGCTGCACGGCGCCACCACACAAGAACTGCAGCACCTCACCGATGCGGACATCGACAACAACCGCCGCCGGATCCGGCTGGGTCGCCGACCACAACCCACCCCATTGGACCCGTGGACCTGGACCGCACTGCATCGCTGCCTCGACCACCGGAAGGTGCTGGGCGGCAACAATTCCCACCTGTTGGTCACCATGCAGACCAAAGCCACCCGGGCGCCGGCCTCCGACGGCTACATCAAGAACACCCTGCGCGCGGTCGGCATCCAGCCCCGGATCCTGCGCTCGACACGGCTGGTAGACCTCGTCGGCACGGTCGACGCGAAACTCGTCGCCGCTGCCTACGGCATGCACCACGAAGCTGTCGTCGCCTACCTCGCAGACCACGTTGACACCGCCCGTCTGCCGAACTCGTGATACTTCAGGCGCCACCTCGCACACCTTCGCGCGAACCCGTGCGCTTTCGCACGGTTTTGGCAGAAGGTCATCATCGACCTGCGCAACCGCGGAGTACGCGACATCCTCATCGCCTGCTGCGACGGGCTGACCGGCTTGCCTGATGCGATCCGCTCGATCTTCCCCGATACCGTGATCCAAACCTCATCTATTAACAATGGATCGGCCGGGATGGTCTCGGCGTTCACCTGCACCACCACGGGCAGGGCCCACGCAAACGCGTCACCTTCGAGGTCCACATGCAGACCTGTCCGCCCGTGGTGGCTGCGGGGCGTGGACCGGCCAGCGAGAGCAGCGCCACCGCTGTGGGCGGTGAGTGCCGAGATGAGGTTCCGGGCAGGCCTCGCGATCGCAGGGTGAACCTTTCACATTGAAAGGGATCCAAGTGCAATGAATCAGAGTACTCTGCAACGGCCGAACAGCTTCTGGTGTGGGATCGACTGGGGTGGGCGCTTCCATCACCTGTGTGTGCTGGATGGCACCGGCCAGCAGCTGCTCAGTCGCAAGGTCGCTCACACCGTCGATGGTCTGGCCGTCCTGGTCGGGTTGATTGCTTCGTTCACCGGTGCGGTCCGGATCGCGATCGAGCGGGCCGAAGGGCTACTGGTCGAATATCTCCAGCACCACTGCGATGCCGAAATTTATTGCGTGTCACCGAAAATCTCGGCGCGAGCACGCGAACGCTATCGGATGGCGGCCGCCAAGTCCGACGAATTCGATGCCTATGTGTTGGCCGATACGTTGCGTCACCAGTATGCCCAGTGGCGGCCGTTGGCCGTTCCGTCGCCGCTTCTAGCGGAGCTGACCGCAGTGAGCCGCGATCGTCAACGCATCCTGGATATGCAGGTGGACACCGAGAATCGACTGCGGTCAATCTTGGATGCCTATCATCCGTGCCCGTTGCACCTGTTTTCTGCACTGGACCGGGACATCACCCTGTCCTTCATCCGCAGCTATCCCACTCCCGTGCAGGCGGGCCGGATCACCGCTGCGCGGATGGGGGCGTTCACGTCCCGGCACGGCTACAGTGGCCGGCACAAACCCGAGACACTTGTCGCCCGGATGCAGCCGCATCTGCTATCGGCGAGCGACGGCACCGTTGCTGGCAAAGCGTTGGCGGCCAAAGCATTCACCGAACAACTGGCTCTACTCAACACCCATTTGCGAGCCCATGACAAACGACTGGGCGAACTGCTTGAGGCGCACCCGGACACCCCGATCTTCACCAGTTTCCCCGGCATCGGACCGGTCACCGCCGCCGTGTTGATCTCCGAAATGGGTGAGGAGCGCAGTCGTTTTCCTTCGGCGCCGTCATTGTTGGCAGAGACCGGCTTGGCTCCGGTCACCAAGGTGTCCGGGCGCACACGTCAGGTTCGCTTCCGCTACGCCGCCAACCGGCGGATGCGGCACGCCATCGACTGGTGGATGTTCGTCGCCGTCCGTGAAGACCTCTGGTCGGCCGACATCTACCAACACGCCCGCGCCGCCGGCCAACCACACCATCGTGCCCTGCGTGGCCTGGGCGCCCGCTGGTGTCGCATCTTGTGGCGCTGCTGGCACGACCACAACCCCTACGACCCGGCCATCCACCACCGCGCCACCGCCGCCTAACAACCCCACCCCGCCCCCGCGCTGAGCAAAGTCAGCCAGCCGCGGCGATCAATCATGCCCACGACCCGAGGTTGACAGCGGGAGTCTGTGTGGTGCATGTTATTCGCAATGCGATGCGGTTCGTGTCGTATAAGGACCGCCGCAAGGTCGCCTCGTCGATGCGGGCCATCTATTCGGCGCCCACCGTAGATGCCGCTGAGCTCGCGCTCAAAGAGTTTGACCGCGATTTCGGTGCGCAATACCCCGGCGCGATCGACGTGTGGCGGGGCGCCTGGCCAGAGTTCATTGCCTTCCTGGATTACCCGGTGGAACTACGCAAGATCGTGTACACGACAAACGCGATCGTTATCTGGAGTCCTCGAAGTGGTGTCTTCGATGTCCGACACGAGGGGTTGAGGTCCCCAGTTCTGCGTGGTGGACGTGGTTATCTGCGGTCGTCCAGGAGGCAGAGCCTGTGGAGGGACGATGCAAGTTGCCCGGGTCATCTCATTGGTCTCGTCGCGTGAATCGTGGACCGTCCTGGGCGAGGACGACGCCCCGGTCGCTCCGGTGGAGCGGTATCTGGCGTATCTGACCGACATCGAACGCTCACCAAACACGGTCAAGGCCTACGCGCACGATCTGAAGGACTGGTTCGGCTTCCTCGCCGACCGGCGGTTGGACTGGCGCGAGGTCGGCATCGATGACGTGGGTGAGTTCGTCGCGTGGCTGCGGCTGCCGCTGCAGGCCCGCGACGGGCGGGTCGCGGTGCTGCCGTCGGTCGAGCATTACTGCAGGGAATCGACTGTTAACCGCAAGCTTTCGGCGGTCGGCGCTTTCTACACCCACGCCGCCCGCGAGGGTGTTGCGGTCGGTGAGCTTCTCACCTCGTGGCAGGTCGGCGGCGGGCGCGGAGGCTGGCGCCCATTCCTGCACCACATCAGCAAGAGCGAGCTGAAGCCGCGGCGGGTGGTCGCGTTGAAGGCGCCGAAGAAGCTGCCGCGGGTGCTCACCCCGGCCGAGGTGCAGGCCGTGCTGGATGGCTGCGACCGGCTGCGTGACCGGTTGCTGTTCGCCGTGCTCTACGACACCGGCATGCGGATCGGTGAGGCATTCGGGTTGCGCCACAACGACATCGCCGCCGCCGAACGGGAGGTGACGGTGCGCCGCCGCGACAACGCCAACCGCGCCCGCGCCAAGTCGCCCACGTCGCGGACGGTCCCGGTCAGCCCCGAGCTGATCCGGTTGTATGCCGACTACCTGCACGGCGAGTACGGCGACCTGAACAGCGACTACGTGTTCGTCAACCTGTGGGGCCGCCCGCGCGGGCACCCGCTGACCTATGCCGCGGTCTACGACCTGGTGCGCCGACTGCGCCGACGAACCGGGATCGACTTTGACCCGCACTGGCTGCGGCACTCGGCAGCGACCAGGATGCTGCGTGACGGCATCGGAATCGAGTTTGTGGCAACACTTCTCGGTCACGCGTCGGTCGCCACGACGAGCGCTACCTACGGGCATCTGAGTGTCGAGGACGCCCGCCGGGTCATGGAGCAGGCGGGCTGGTTCACCGACCGGCAGGTGCGGGTGTGACCGCCCCGGCCCGACTGCCCGATGCCGATTCGACCGGGCTGCTAGGCAAGTTGATGGCGACTGTCCGCAGCGAATTCCGCGGCGACGTACTGGAATTCGGGCCTGAGAACCCGGTGTTCGGCGGAGCCGCCTGCGGGGTTGGCGGCTGCGGGCGAACCGCGCGCGGCCACGGGTTATGCCAGGGGCATCTGCAGCGGTGGAACGACCAGGGGCGCCCGGACATGCAGCGGTTCGTCGAATCGACCGATCCGCGGTGGCGGCGGCAGCAGCCGAACCAACGTTGCCGGGTGCTGGGCTGTGGTTACGGGTCGGCGCGTGGCGGCATGTGCAGCCTGCACGCGCAGCGATGGCAACGCGCCGGCCGCCCCGACCTGGATGGGTGGCTCGCCGATCCGCAGCCGGTCAAGCAACCACCGCCGGAGGCGACCTGCCGCATCCCGCACTGCCCACTGTGGCCGCAGGCGAGTTCGCCGTTCTGCCAATCCCACACCAACACCTGGAAGATCAACGGCCGCCCCGACATCGACGAGTTCGCCGACCGCTTCGCTGAGATCACGTTGGCCAGCGAGACGATCCGGCTCGAGCGGCTCGCCCCGCAACTGAAGCTGGAGATGCAGTACGTGCTGCAGCGCCACCACGACGAACGCCGGGGCAAGCTCGCACCCGACGTGGTCATGCGGGTGGTGCGGGCGCTCGCCGACACCGACACCGGCTCACTGCTCGCCTGGGACGAGCAGGCCTGGCGGCAGCGAATCGGGATGCCCCGCAACGACAGTCTGGCTCGCGGGTTTCTCGGCTACGCCTACCGGGCGGTCGCCGACCTGGCCGAGGCCGGTGGTTGGGAAGCCGAGTACCCGCGCGATATCTGGCACATGCGCCGCCTCGGCTTCCACGGTGACCGGCGCCTGCGGTTCGACGGCATCGGCCAGCCGTGGCTGCGTGAGCTGGTCAAGCGGTGGGTGCGCTGGCGATTGTCGGCCGGGCTGGGCCTGGAAGCCGGCGGCGCCAGGCCGGTCCTCGTCATCAGCCGGTTTGCCGGGTTCCTCGCCGACATCGGCGTCGAGCGGATCGACCAGATCGACAGGACGGTGCTGGAACGCTACCTGGCCCATTTGCTCGCCGACCCCGCCCTCGCCAGCGCTCAGCGCCGGGGCAGCCATCTCGGGCTGCTCAACCGGTTCTTCACCGCCATCCGCCAACACCGTTGGGATACAACCCTTCCCACCGACGCGATGTTCTACCACGAGGACTACCCGAAACGCGCCGAACGGCTGCCGCGGGCACTGGCCGAGCACGTCATGGCCCAACTCGAGCATCCCGACAACCTCGCCCGGTTCGCCGACCCGGCCTACCGGCTGGTCACCATCATCCTGATGCGTTGCGGGCTGCGGGTCACCGACGCGCTGCGGCTGCGCGCCGACTGCGTCGTCGCCGACGCCGAGGGCGCTCCGTATCTGCGCTACTTCAACCACAAGATGAAACGCGACGCGCTGGTGCCGATCGATGAACAGCTGCGCGAGCTGATCGCCGAACACCGCCAGCGCACCCTCGAGCGCTGGCCGGGCGGCACACCGATCCTGTTCCCGCGGCCGACGAAGAACGTCGACGGCACCCACCCGATCGCCAGCCCCACCTACCGGATGGCGCTGCTGCGCTGGCTGGCCGCCTGCGACATCCGCGACGAGCACGGCGCACCGGTGCACCTGACCCCGCACCAATGGCGCCACACCGCAGGCACCCGGCTGAATTTGCGCGGAATTGCATCGGATGCATCATTCGGCAGCCCGGGAGAACGTTGTGGCAGCGGCGATCTGGGCATTTACCGTATTCTGCAGAGCCCGGCCGAGCTCTCGCTGACACGCCTGGTGAGCTGCGGCTTTCCTCGGCATCCCGCCGTCTGGATGCATTGAGTGCAACGCTGAGGCATCGGCTCAGGCCTGGGGAAGGGTGCGTGGGGATGCCGGAACAAGCGCAACAGAAAGGCCTGCTGGCTGGTTCGGCGCGGCTGGTGCTGGTGCAGGGAACGGCGCTGTTGCACCCAGAGCGGACGGTGTTCGACGCGATGCTCGCGGGGTGGCGGGCGCAGCAACGCAGCCGACTGCTGGCGGACGCGACGGTGTTATGGCGGGAGCGGATCGTGCGCCGGTTCGCCGAGTTCACGAACGGGTTCCCGTGGACCTGGACGGCGAGTGATGTGGAGGACTGGACCAGCAGCCTGGTGTCGCGTAACGGCCACGTGCACACCACGATCCGCTCTTATCAGGGTGCGGTGGCATGCTTCCTGGATTACGTGGTCGACGCCCGCTATGGCTGGAGTGCGGAGTGTGAGGCGCGGTTCGGGACGCATCCGGTGCAGATTTGTCATGAGTGGAACACTGCGGTGCATGTCGCCGACTACGAAGGCAGGCCGGGACGGCGGCCGTTCACCCGCGTGGAGTTGCAGGCGTTATTCGATTATGCCGATGCCCGGGTGGGCGAGGTCCGCGCAACCGGTCGCAAAGGGTGGCTGGCGGCGTTTCGCGACGCAACACTGTTCAAAGTGACCTACGCCTGGGGGCTACGCCGACGGGAGGCGGCGATGCTCGACGTGGCCGACTTCACGACGAATCCCGCGGTGCCGGAGCTAGGTCGATTCGGCACGTTGGCGGTGCGCTACGGCAAGGCGATGCGCGGCTCGCCACCGCGGCGCCGGCAGGTGGCGACGGTGATGCCGTGGGCGGCCGAGGTGGTCGAGGAGTACGTGACCGAGATCCGGCCCTGCTATCCCACCGCTGACCATCCCGCGCTGTTTCTCACTGAACGGGGCGAGCGCATCTCAGTGCGCCAGGTCGACGAGAGGTTCGCCGTCTACCGGACCGGCGCTGGCCTGCCAGAAAATCTCACGCCGCACTGCCTGCGCCACTCCTACATCTCACACCTAATCGAGGACGGTGTTGACCCGACATTCGTACAACGCCAGGCCGGGCATTCCTGGGCATCAACGACGGCCGGCTACACCACGGTTGGGGCCGATCACGCCAACCGGATGCTGCGCGCAGCCGTCGAGCGGGCGTTTGTCGCTGCACCCCAAGGGATCTTGCGATGAACAATGCGCTGCTACCTGCGACCGGAGGACAGTGAGATGACCAGCCAGGCGCAAAAGGCGTTTGGGGAGAACTGCGGAGAGATCGATCGCCTCCTCGAGATCCACGGCGATATCACCCCCGAAGGCCGCGGCCGGAAGTGGAAGGTCGAGGCGCTCCACAAGTCCGCGTTCGTGCTCCTCACGGCCTTCTGGGAAGCATTTTGCGAAGATCTCGCCGCGGAGGCGCTCAACCACCTCGTGAAGCACTCCACAACGGCCAACGGACTACCATCAGAGCTAAAGAAATTGGTTGCCCAAGAACTCAAGGATGACCTGCACGATTTGGCTGTGTGGCGACTAGCCGACGACGGCTGGCGGGCAGTCTTATCGTCCCGACTCACGAAGCTCCAGGCGGAACGGAACAGAAGACTCAACACGCCGAAGACCTCACAGATCAACGATCTGTTCAAGAGCGCTGTCGGCGTTGAGAACGTCGCAAAGGCTTGGTACTGGCCGGGAATGCGCGCCAGCGCCGCCGCAAAGAAGCTCGACGCGTTTGTGACACTCCGAGGTGAAATAGCTCATCGGGGATCAGCAGCCACCAGCGTGACGAAGCAGCAGGTTACCGACTATTACAACCACGTCAAGCGACTCACCACGAGAACCGAGGCGCGAGTTGCTCAGGTGATCACCACCAGCACTGGGGCACCGCCATGGTGAAAGACACAATTCCGCAAGGGAACTCGCGATGAGTCGGGCCGTGGGCTACCGCTGGCATCTGCGGTTGCGGATGGCCGAGCGGGGCATGTTCGCCACCACAGAGTTGGGGCCACTGCTGGCCGAACGAGGGGTTGCGTTGTCGCGCGAGCAGGTCTACCGGTTGGCGGCGGGCACCCCGGAACGGTTGTCGCTGCATACGTTGGCCGCTTTGTGCGACATCCTCGAGTGCACGCCGTCGGATCTGATCGAGCCGGTGGTCGAATCCAAATCCGGCGCCAAACGCGCTGTCGGCGCGAAATCCACCACGACACAGTCGGGTCCGCGTGAGTTGCGAACTAAACGCGCCCGCATCATCTCCGAAATGGAGGACCCGAGTTGAACGCGGGTGCTGCCCGGCTCTGCGGCCGATGCGGGCGGGTGCGGCCAATCTCGAAACGCGCCGGCCCGGACGGCCCAGACATCTGCTCGAGCTGCTGGCGACCACCGACGGCCGTATGCATGGTCTGCGGGGACGAACGCCTGTGCAGCGGGGTCGCGGCCGGTCGACCGACACACTGTCGGTCCGTTTCGGCACCGCCGACATCGAAATCCCCGAGCCTCTAGCGAGGCTGTCAAGTTAACGGTGTAACTGGTTGTTGTACTGTTATTTTCGGCCTTGGGTTAGTCGCCCTGGGAATGCGATCTCGAAGGCGTTGAGCGGTGCTTTCCATCGGTTGACCCAGCGCTTGCGGCCCTTGCCGGTTGGGTCAAGGCTCATGATCGCCAGGTAGACGCACTTGAGCGCGGCCTGCTCGGTCGGGAAGTGGCCGCGGGCGTTGACCGCCCTGCGGATCCTTGAGTTTAGGCTTTCGATGCTGTTGGTCGTGCAGATCACGCTGCGGATTTCCTTGTCGAAGGCCAGGAAGGGAACGAACTCGGCCCAGGCGTTCTCCCACAGCTTGATGATGGCCGGGTAGCGCTGGCCCCAGGTCTCGGTGAACGCGGCGAACGCGTCCAAAGCCGCTGACTCGCTGGCCGCGGTGTAGACCAGCTTGAGGTCTTTGGCGATCGCGGCCCAGTCCCTCTTGGAGGCGTAGCGAAACGAGTTCCTCAGAAGGTGCACGACACAGACTCCCGCTGTCAACCTCGGGTCGTGGGCATGATTGATCGCCGCGGCTGGCTGACTTTGCTCAGCGCGGGGGCGGGGTGGGGTTGTTAGGCGGCGGTGGCGCGGTGGTGGATGGCCGGGTCGTAGGGGTTGTGGTCGTGCCAGCAGCGCCACAAGATGCGACACCAGCGGGCGCCCAGGCCACGCAGGGCACGATGGTGTGGTTGGCCGGCGGCGCGGGCGTGTTGGTAGATGTCGGCCGACCAGAGGTCTTCACGGACGGCGACGAACATCCACCAGTCGATGGCGTGCCGCATCCGCCGGTTGGCGGCGTAGCGGAAGCGAACCTGACGTGTGCGCCCGGACACCTTGGTGACCGGAGCCAAGCCGGTCTCTGCCAACAATGACGGCGCCGAAGGAAAACGACTGCGCTCCTCACCCATTTCGGAGATCAACACGGCGGCGGTGACCGGTCCGATGCCGGGGAAACTGGTGAAGATCGGGGTGTCCGGGTGCGCCTCAAGCAGTTCGCCCAGTCGTTTGTCATGGGCTCGCAAATGGGTGTTGAGTAGAGCCAGTTGTTCGGTGAATGCTTTGGCCGCCAACGCTTTGCCAGCAACGGTGCCGTCGCTCGCCGATAGCAGATGCGGCTGCATCCGGGCGACAAGTGTCTCGGGTTTGTGCCGGCCACTGTAGCCGTGCCGGGACGTGAACGCGCCCATCCGCGCAGCGGTGATCCGGCCCGCCTGCACGGGAGTGGGATAGCTGCGGATGAAGGACAGGGTGATGTCCCGGTCCAGTGCAGAAAACAGGTGCAACGGGCACGGATGATAGGCATCCAAGATTGACCGCAGTCGATTCTCGGTGTCCACCTGCATATCCAGGATGCGTTGACGATCGCGGCTCACTGCGGTCAGCTCCGCTAGAAGCGGCGACGGAACGGCCAACGGCCGCCACTGGGCATACTGGTGACGCAACGTATCGGCCAACACATAGGCATCGAATTCGTCGGACTTGGCGGCCGCCATCCGATAGCGTTCGCGTGCTCGCGCCGAGATTTTCGGTGACACGCAATAAATTTCGGCATCGCAGTGGTGCTGGAGATATTCGACCAGTAGCCCTTCGGCCCGCTCGATCGCGATCCGGACCGCACCGGTGAACGAAGCAATCAACCCGACCAGGACGGCCAGACCATCGACGGTGTGAGCGACCTTGCGACTGAGCAGCTGCTGGCCGGTGCCATCCAGCACACACAGGTGATGGAAGCGCCCACCCCAGTCGATCCCACACCAGAAGCTGTTCGGCCGTTGCAGAGTACTCTGATTCATTGCACTTGGATCCCTTTCAATGTGAAAGGTTCACCCTGCGATCGCGAGGCCTGCCCGGAACCTCATCTCGGCACTCACCGCCCACAGCGGTGGCGCTGCTCTCGCTGGCCGGTCCACGCCCCGCAGCCACCACGGGCGGACAGGTCTGCATGTGGACCTCGAAGGTGACGCGTTTGCGTGGGCCCTGCCCGTGGTGGTGCAGGTGAACGCCGAGACCATCCCGGCCGATCCATTGTTAATAGATGAGGTCTGGGTGATCGCCTGCGGCCACACGGCTTCGATGGCGGTCGGCAAGCCCTTGAGCCCATCGCACACCACGATGCATACGTCCTGGGTGCCCCTATTTTTGATTTCCGAGAGCACGCGCAGCCAATACTTGGAGCCCTCCCCGTCGCCGTGCTCACCGGCCCACAGCCCCAGCACATCGCGGGTGCCGTCGACGGTGACGCCCAGCGCGATGTAGATCGGCCGGTTAGCGACGTTGCCATCACGGATCTTGACGTTGATCGCGTCGATGAACACCACCGGATACACCGGGTCCAGCGGCCGGTTGCACCACTCGCTCATCGCCTCGATCACCCGGTCGGTGATCGTCGAGATGGTCTGCTTGGACACCTGCGCGCCGTACACTTCGGCCAGATGCGCGGCGATCTCGCCGTGAGTTAAGCCCTTGGCGGACAACGAAATCACCAGCCCGTCGATCCCTGAAAGACGGCGCTGACGCTTGCGCACGATCTGCGGCTCGAACGACCCATCCCGGTCCCGAGGTATCGCGACCTCCACCGGCCCGACGTCGGTCAGCAGCTGCTTGGTGCGGGTGCCATTGCGAGAGTTGCCGCCATCGCGGCCGGCCGGATCATGCTTGGCGTAGCCGAGATGATCGTCCATCTCGCCCTCGGCCGCAGACTCGATGATGGTCTTCGTGAGCTGGGCCAGCAGCCCGTCCTCCCCGGTCAACCGCAGCCCCTGTGAGCGGGCCCGATCCACCAACTGACCGACCAGCTGCTGATCCAACTCATCCAGATCCACGACGCCGGTGTCCGGCGCTTCGACACCCTTCTCGTCGGTGATCACATTAGTCACAGTGCTCTCCTTTTGTCTCAGAAGTTACACCGTTTAACTTATACACCCCCTCTAGCCCGAAGTTCCCCCTGGTGTGGAGCGGTTTAGTGGGTTGAGCTGGGGTTTTGTGTTGGTGTGCTGACTACGCGAGTCCGTGGCGGTGTGAGACGCCGAGTAGTTCGAAGGCTCGCCGCTGTAGTGGGGTGGGGTTGGTGATCTTGGTGAATGCCGGCAGGTCGTCGGTGGGCTGGATGTGGTTGGCGCAGATGGTGGCCAGGTCGGCGAGCAGGCTGGTGAAGCTGTGCACCGGGTAGTCGTTTTCGGTGCGTTTGCGCGCTGCCTTGGCCAGCGCTTGATCGGAGCGTTGGGCGGGAGCGACGGGGTCGGCACGTTTGGCGGCGGCGGCGGGTTTGTCGTTGTCCTGGAAAAGGATTGGTGCGAGGGCTTGTTTCATGTGCCAGCTGATGTAGTAGGACAGCATCCGTAGGAGCATGTGCGCGCGCACCCGATCGGCGAGGCGGTGCCGGATGGGTCGCACGTCCAGTTCGGTGTTGAGGGTGCGGAAGAACCGTTCGACGTCGGCGAGGTCCTTGTAGCGCAGCACGACCTCGTCGCGCTGCAGTGTCTGGTCGGGCAGGCTGGTGCGGAGCACGTAGATGCCGTCGAGGGCGGCCTCGGCGGCGATGGCGTCCTGGTTGCGGGAGAAACTGAACGCTTCGTCGGTGATTTGCAGGTCAAAATGCTTGGCCATCTTGAACTTGTTGCGCACCTTGCCCACCCGCAGCGCGATCTTGTCCCGCCCGCGTAGTGGTCGTTTGGCGCGGCGGGTGGCCTCGGCGATGGTCTGTAGTTCGTGTTCGGTGGCCGCCAGCAGCTCGCCGCGTTTGCGGGCACGCTCATCAGCCAGGGCGGGGTTGTGGCAGCACACCAGCCGCTCGCCGGGGTAGTCGGGGTGGGTGATCTCGAACAGGTTCTGCTCGTCGAACAGCGACAGCTGCAGCGCCCCGTCGTCGACCAATGCCTTGATCTGCGGGGCGCGCAGCGCGCTGATCCAATCCAACTGCGCCGGGTGCAGCTCGTCGCGGATGCGCGCGCTGGTGAGCATGCCCCGATCCCCCACCAGGGCGATGGTGGTCAGCCCGAACCGGGTCTTGAGCTTGGTGATCTGGGCGCCCAGGGTTTTCGGGTCGGCGGTGTTGCCGTCGAACACCTCAATGGCGATCGGCACCCCGGCTGGTGAGCACAGCAGCCCGTAGACGATCTGCAACCGGCCTTTGACCCCGTCGCGGGCATGCCCGATTTTCCCTAACGGGCAGGTGTGGCCCTCGAACGCCGCCGAGGACACGTCATAGAGCACCAGGGTTCCGTTGGCCAGATGCCGTGCGGCCAACGAGTTTTCGATGGCATCCTGGCGCTCGACCACCCAGTCCATCGCGTCATACAGGTCATCCTCATCGGCACCCGCCACGCCCAGCACCGCACCCAGGGTGCTGGTGGCGGTCTCGATGCGCAGCCCGCGCGCCATCGCCAGCTTGGAGCCCGGCTCGATCACCGACGCGGCCAGCATGGCGCACACCAAGTCCCGGTTACGCGACGGGGCGGGGTCGATCAGCTCGGCCATGCCCAGCTTGGCGGCGGTGCCCAACACCGCGGCCACATGCCCGTGCGGCAGGCTGCGGGTGATGTCAAACGCCCCGGCCAGATCGCCCGTCCCCGGCAGGCCCTTGAGCGCGCGCTGCAGTTTGTCCACCTTGTGCTCGGGCCAGCGCGACAGGTTGGCCAGCGTGCGGGTTTTCACCTTGCCGTTCTCGCGGTAACTTTCGCGCAACAGCACCGCCGGCGGTGATCCACGGTTGGGCACCCGCGTCACGTACATGATTACTTTCTAGCACAACAGCAGTACGAGAGTAGCGAATTTAGAAAATGACACGCCGAACAAGTCTTGCGAATACATGATTACGCCTTGCCGGCACATGAACACTGAAACACCTGCTCACAAAGCAGAAAGGAAATCAGCCCCCTCTCAGAAGGGGGGAACTTCGGCCTAGCCGGTTTCGTGCGCGCCCACCTCGACACCCCTCGCCGCCACGCCAGTCTCGCCGCGCCGCGCAGCAACTGGCTGTTCCCCGGACACTTTCCCGCACAATCGATCACGCCAGCGCGGCTCGGAGCACGCCTCGGCCGGCTCGGCATTGACGCCCAGACCGGCCACCGCGCAGCGATGCTCCAACTGGCCACCACCGTCCCCGCCGCCGTCCTCGCCGACCTGCTCGGCATCCACACCACCACTGCTGCCGACTGGGCCCACGCCGCCGGCGGGGACTGGTCGCACTACGCCGCCGAGGTTGCCCGGACCCGAATCGGACCAGCGATAGAACCCGCCGGATGAGGGAGCCGGTGCGCAGATGAGCGAGCGAGGCTGCGGGTCAAACTCGCCACCGTAGATGACCTCGTCCGCGTCTGCGAGATCGTCAACTACATCGTCAAGAAAACCGTCTTCAATTTCGGAACCGACCCCAACAGAAAGAAAGCGCCGCGTGCACATCAATGCCTTTGTGCCAACACGAGGTGTCGTCCTCGAGAACGATGCCGTTAATGCCGTCGGTGTCCCGCAGGTCGAGATTCACTTGCCGCCCCTTCAGGACAAGCAGGTTCACCAGTCAACCGCACCGATCCTGCTCTGCGTCTCCACTGAGAACGGCACCGAGCACGATCCTCAGCTCTTTGTCATCGTTCACGATGCTGGCGGTCAAAAGCGCGGCAGGCTCGAGCAGATCTGGATGTGGGACGACGTCCCGGACCGCCCGCTTAAGTGGCGGGTCTTCAACCTCATGTTGCCGTTTCTAATCTACGGCGGCGGAACCTACACATTCGGGGTGTATGCGGGACCAGACGACCAACCGGATCAAGCGCTGGCGTCATTTCTAATCCCGATCATCTTGGACGCGCCAGGTCAGTTGCCACAGGGGCAATGGCCGCCTCAGTAGCTGCGGCGACAGTACCCAACAAACCGGCCGACACCACCAGCGTGGCCACGGCCAGGCACGCCGGATGAGTAAATCCACCAATAGCATTCGACATCATCGAACAACGCCGTTCACCAGTTTCAACCGGGATGTTCCGCAGGAGGTCGTGCGCCGCATCCTCGACCACGACTCACCACAGATGACCGCCCACTACGCCCGAATGCACGACACCACCGTCAGACGGGCTTGGGAAGCCGCCCGCAAGGTCGATATCACCGGCCGCACAGTGGTTTTCGACCCAGATGGGCCACTCTCCGACGCCGTCTGGGCCAAACAGCGCCTGGCCCAAGCAACCCAGGCCCTGCCCAACGGCTACTGTGGGCTGCCGGTACAGCAGAGCTGCCCACACGCCAACGCCTGCCTGACCTGCCCCATGTTCCTCACCACCCCCGAATTCCTGCCCCAGCACCGCGCCCAACGCCAGCAGGTACTGCAGCTGGTCACCGCTGCCGAGGCCCGCGGCCAGCAACGGCTCGCCGAAATGAACCGGCAAGTGCTGGGAAACCTGGACAACATCATCACCGCCCTCAACGAGCCAAAGGACACCAAACATGCGCGCTGACAACAGCATCCACCTCACCACTGCCGCCCGGCAGCGACACGAACACACCCGCGCCAAGGCGATCGCCGCGATGCACGACCTCGACCGAACCGGCGCCGCGCTCACCTTCGAGTCCGTCGCCCGCCACGCCGGCGTCTCCCGCTCCTGGATCTACACCCAAACCGACATCAAAGACGAGATCCGCAGGCTGCGCGACCAGGGCCGACACCAACCGACCACGCCGATACCCTCCTCGCAGCGCGCCAGCGACGACTCGCTACGCCAGCGACTCGAACTCGCCCACCACCGCAACCGCGAACTCGCCGACGAGAACCACAAGCTACGCCGCCAACTCGCCCACGCCCTCGGCCAGCTCCGCGACAACGGTCACACGCGGCCCGCCGAACAAGCGACGGCACATCGCAGTTCGGCAACAATCGGGCCCTGTTGACCTCGACCGCGGTCGGGCCCACCACCACGTCGAAGACAGGCTCCACCACGCAAACACGCAGGTCAACCCTGCTTTCAGCCCGAGGACTCCAGATAACGATCGAGTCCATCAATTTCCAGCTACGCAAAATCACCAAGAACCGCGGACATTTCCCGGACAAGGACTCTGCGATCAAGTTGCTGTACTTGGGGTTGCGCAACATCTCCAGCCACAGAGGAGGCTATTCGGGGACGGGAACCTACAACTGGACTGTGGCGCTTAACACCCTGGCGAAACTGTTCCCTGGACGGATTCCGTTATGTTAGAATATAACTCGTTGTCAAGTCACCTCAGACTTACACAGAAATCGTGACGGGCTCCGATCCGACGGCGGCCCGGACCGCCGATCTGGTGAGTCGCCAATTCGGCCCGCCGGCGCCCAACCGGCTATGGGTGGCCGACCTGACTTACGTATCGACTTGGTCGGGGTTTGCCGACGTCGCGTTTGTCACCGACGCCTATGCCCGACGGATCCTGGGCTGGCGGGTGGCCGCAACGATGGCGACCTCAATGGTGCTCGATTCCATCGAACACGCCATCTGGACTCGGCAACGCGAAGGGATCTTTGATCTCAAAGATGTCGTCCACCATACCGATAGAGAATCCCAATACACCTCGATCCGGTTCACCGAGCGGCTCTCCGAAGCCGGTATCCGACCCTCGGTCGGGGCAGTCGGATCGTCCTACCACAACGCGTTGGCCGAGACAATCATCGGCTTGTACAACACCGAGTTGATCAAACCCCGCAAACCCTGGCGCACCATCGAGGAGGTCAAGTTGGCCACCGCCGAATCGGTGGACTGGTTCAACCATCGCCGCCTCTACAAGTACTGCGGCGATATCCCACCAGTGGACCTGGAGGCCGCCTACTACGCTCAACACCGGAGACCAGCCGCCGGCTGAGCTCACACACCAGAAAGTCTCCGGACTCACCGGGTGTTGACCGTCTCTTTGGATGGCGACCACGGGGTGGCCATTCTTCATTGAGTCTGCCGATGTGACGGTCGGTGTGGCGGCGGGGTTGATCTTGTTCGTGTGCACCGTCAGTGTGACGAGGAACTGATGGGTGCGCGGCACCCCGCTGAAGTCTTGGTCGGCTTGCGGGGTGCCGCGCTGTAGTGCTCGGAGGCACCGATGGTGACGGTAGAGGCTGATGTTGTCCGCGTCGAGTCCCGGTTGGCGGCTGGGGAGATCGCGTGTCCGGCATGCGGGGACGGGGTGCTGGGTGGCTGGGGGTATGCCCGGGCCCGTCAGATCGAGGGACTGCGTGATGTGGTGCGGCCGCGGCGGGCGAGATGCCGAGTGTGCATGGTGAATCGCCCTGGGTTTTGTGCACACCGGTTTACTTTGCGCCGGTCGGCTGACCGGTGTGGTGTGCATGGTAGTCGGCCTCGTATTCGATGGGTGGTTTCAGTCCGAGTCGGTGCATGAGCCGGCTGGTGTTGTACTTATGCGGGTGATCGAGTCAAGTAGGGCGGTCACGAGGCGGTGGTATCGAGGCGGTCGAGGATGCCGTCGAAGATCTTCTGGCGGCCGAGTTGGCCCTTGTTGGCGGCATCGTCGCGCTGGCGTTGCAGCGTGGGCCGGAACTCGAGGGTGGTAACGAAGAAGCTGCAGGATTCGCAGATGGACTCGAAGTGGCAGTCCATCTCGACCGGTCGTGCGCAGTAGCCGTTGCCCAGCATGCGGCGGTGCATCTCGTTACGCAGTTTGCGCATTTCGCGGCCTTCGTCGTCGCCGGCGAGTTGATGGGGTTGGCCGTAGAGTAGTTCCACTTTCTCGGTGACGGCGAAGTACTCCTCGGCGACGGTCTTATCAGCAATTCGTGCGTAAACCATTGTCATGGCTAAGGTTTTGTGTTTGATATACGGGTGATCTTCGGCGTGTCTGCCGTGATCCAGCGGGGTGGGCGCGGATGCTGGCGGCAGGAGGTTGCCGTGTTCATGCCGTGCCTGGTCCGTCACCATCGTGGGGCGGAGTTGGCCGCGATCACCCTGGGGCATCCGCTGCTGGATGACTACCTGGCCTTCGTTGCGGCACGGGCCCGAACGAACACTTGGCTGGCGGTGGCCTCGGATTTGAAGATCTTCTTCGGTGTGGTTGCCAAGGAACCGACCCAGGTGAGCGCCGCAGATGTGTTCGCGTTCTTGGCGTTTCAACGCACTGCCCGTTTGGGTGAGCGGGTGGTGCGGTTGGAGGACGGCGAGCCGGGCCTGGCGGCGCGCACGATCGCCCGCCGGTTGTCCAGTGTGCGTGGCCTGTATGCCTACCTCGCGGCCCGCGGTGACACCGGCGTAAGCCGCAACCCGGTGCCGACCAGCCTGGCCGCCCGCCGCCCCGGTGCTCGGCGCGGGAAGGGCGGGATGGCGTTGATCCGCACCCCGCGTACGCTGCCCCGGGTGCTGGCGCCAAGCGAGGTCGACGCGCTGCGGGCGGCGCTGCGCACCCACCGCGACCGGGCCATGGTCGAGGCGATGCTGCTGGGTGGACTGCGACGCTGCGAGGTGCTGGGCCTGCGCCTCGACGACGTCAACGCCGGCGAGCGGCGGGTGTTCGTGGCCGAAGGCAAGGGCGGTCGGCAGCGGATGGTGCCGGTATCGGCGCGGTTCTTCGCATCGCTGGGGGACTATCTGGATCAGGAGCGGCCGCGGACGTCGACCGATCGGGTGTTCGTGGTGTTGAAGGGGCCCCGGCGTGGCGAGCCGTTGTCGGCCGCCGGTCTGGACGAGATCCTCGACGGTGCGCGCGCTCGCGCCGGGCTGACCCAGGCGACGTGCCATCAGCTGCGGCACACCTGTTTCACCCGGCTGCGGGAGGCGGGGATGGCACTGGAGGCGATCCAAGCCCAGGCCGGCCACGCCTCGATCGACTCCACCCGCATCTACCTGCACCTGGCCAACGACTGGTTGGAACGGGAGTACCTGCGGGCCGCCGAAGCGATCGAGGCGCAGGTCGTCGCCTCCGGTGAGGCGGCCGAGGCATGAACCGCTCACCAGCACATCGCCCCGACATCGAAGAGCTCGTCGAGGCGTATCGGGCCGACCTGGTTGCGGCCGGGATGTTCGCCGGACATCCGGTGACCTCGGTGGCCCGCACGTTCTTCACCCGCGTGGGTGTGGCGGGCTGGTCTGCGTTGCCGCTGGCAACCCAGTGCGCTTTGCCGCTGAAGGATCGACGGGTGGTTGGTTGGCTGATCGTGACGGGACGGCTGCGGCCCAGCCCGGACTATCTCGTGGCGTGCCGGCCCTACCTCGGCGAAGTCGCCGCCCATCATCACCGCGGATTCCACCAACGGTTCGTCGCGACCTCCACCGAGCTCGGGTTTGATCCCATCGTGACCCGCCTGCAGTGGTCGGCGCTGGCCAAGGTGGCCGCGCTGGCCGGGCTGACTCCCGAGCAGCTGACCCAGCCGGTGATCGATGAGCAGCGAAAAGCGTTGAGTGCCGCGATAACTCGTCACCGACCCGGCAGCCACGGCGCCAAAGCACTGAGCGCGGCGCTGTTCGGTGCGCAGACCACCCTGTTCCACCTCGGCGTCCTCGACAGCGCGCCCCGCAAGACCAGCCCAAACCGCTCGGCTGAGCGGGCCGCCCAGTGGGCGGCGGTTCCGCCGCGGCTGGCGGCCACCCTGACCGGTTACATCGCCCAGACGCGGCTGTCGCTGCGGGCCTCGACGATGGTGCGTGTCGAGGGCGTGCTGCGGGAGTTCGCCGGCTGGCTGGCCGCGAACGCCCCCGAGGTGGTCTGTGTTGCTGACCTGCGTCGGGCACACATCGAGGCCTACAAGCTGCACCTGGCCACCCGTCCTTCGGCGCGCGGCGGCCGGTTGTCCAAGATCAGTCTCGCCGAACATCTCGGCACCCTGCGCACCTGCTTCGACCGGCTCACCGAATGGGACGGCGACGATATTCCCGCCCGCGTGCTCGTGTTCGCCGGCGACCTGCCGATCCGCGACGAGCCGCTGCCCCGCTTCCTCGACGACGCCGCGTTCACCAAGCTGCTGCAGGCCGCGCGCGCCGCCGACGACCCGTTTGTCCGGCTGTGCGTGGAGTTCCTGGCCCGCACCGGCCTGCGTAAGGGCGAATTCCTCGATCTCACAGTCGATTCCGTGGTGCAGATCGGGGCCGCGTACTGGTTGCACGTGCCGCTCGGGAAACTGCGCAACGACCGGTACATTCCGTTGCATCCCCAACTCAAGGATCTCCTCGACGAATGGCTCGCCGCCCGACCCGTCAGCCTGCGCAGCTGCTACCTGTTCGTTGAGTACGGCCAACGCATCGGGGAGGGCCGCGTCGATCGGGCCGTCGCTGAAACCGCGAAAGTGGCTGGCATCGGCCGTGTTTCGCCCCATCGTCTCAGACATACCTTGGCAACCCAGGCGATCAACCGCGGTATGTCGCTGGAAGCGCTGGCCGCGCTGTTGGGTCACCGATCTATGCGGATGACGCTCGTTTACGCTCGAATCGCCGATCGCACCGTCGCCGACGAATACTTCACCGTCAGCGAAAAGGTCGAGGCCCTCTACGATCAGCCGCGCGCACTTCCCGCCGACGCCGAAGGCGCCGAAATGCGAAAGCTCCGCGCCGAGATGCACCGTCGGATGCTCGGTAACGGCTACTGCGCCCGACCCGTCGGCCTGGACTGCCACTTCGAATCCATCTGCGAATCCTGCACCTTCTTTCAGACCACCATCGCCTTCCGGCCCACTCTGCAGGCACAACGCGACGACGCTGCCGAGAAAGGACAGCTCGGCCGCCAGAAAGTGTTCGACGGACTGCTCGCCCGACTCGATCAAACCGCCTCCTGACAAGACGCACTTGACAAGATCACCCGCATAATGGCCGAGCAGCGCCATCAGCGCCTGCAGCGACACCCCGCAGTTGATCAGCGCGGTGGCGTTGCCGATGCCGGCCGCGCCCGCGACGCGGCGCAACGCCGAAGTGACGCGGTGATGGCTAATCGGCCGTCTGTGTTCGATCAGAAGGTGATTGGTGCGCAACCCATTGGGTCTATGGTTGGCGATCCAGTCATCAAGGAGTTCTTTGAGCTGTGGGTGCAGCGGGATGTAGCGGTCGTTGTGCAACTTGCCGATCGGGATGCGCAGCCAGTAGGCGGATCCGATCTGCACGACGGCGTCGACGGTGAGGGCCAGCAGCTCGCTGCGGCGTATCCCGGTGCGGGCAAGCAATTCAACGATCAGCCGAGACAGCGGATCGGCCTCGCTGCGGGTAGCGCGCAGCAACTTGGCTGCTGCGGCGTCGTCGAGGAACCGCGGCAGCGGCTTGTCGATGATGGGCAGGTCGCCGGGGAACATCAGTGCCCTGGTCGGCGCGTCCGGGTAGCCCCACTCGGCGATCCGGGTGAGAAAGCAGTGCAGGTTGATCAGCGTGTTCTTGATGCTGACCCGGTTGAGCGGCTTGCCGGTGGATGGCCTGGCGTGCGTGCACAGCCACGCCTTGAATGCCTCGATGTGTTCGCGCCGGAGATCAGCGCAGCCGGTGACGTCGGGGTGGGTGTCGGCCAGCCAGATTCCGAATCGGCGCAGGTCCAGGTCTATGTGTCGGACGGTGCTCGGTCGCAGACTCAGCGCGACTTGTGCGAGGTATCGCTGCGCGGTCTCGACGAACTTTATTGGCGCCGTGTCCCATCCGGTGTCCGAGGATTGGTGTTGCACCGCCGGTGGGCGCAGCGTAGAAATCTGGCCGGCGTGGAAGAGCGTCAGCCGCAAGCGGTGAAAAACCGCGGCCACGTTCTTGCCCGCGGTGGGCTTGCCGCGGCGGGCATACGCGGTGAGCATCGCCACACGGGCGGCGTCGAAATGCTCGTCGGTGATCGCGCGCGGTGACACACCGGTGATGGCAGTAACCTTCGCCAGGATGTTCCACTGCGCCGCGGTGTCCCTGGCCGAAACGCCGATGCGAGAACAGGCTTCGTTGAACCAGTGGTAATCGGCGGGGCAAAACGACCGTGCCGGCAGGCCCGGCCGCAGGTCGGTGCGGCTGAGCAGCTCGGCGTCCACAGTGATGCGGCCAGTGACCATCAGCCAGGACGTGAACGAACGCGCCTTGACCACAACGTCGAGCCGCTGCTCGGCGGTGAGCCCATCCCATCCGCCAGCCCGCCGGATCTTGCCCTCGCAGGTGTATGCCGATCGGGTCGTTGACCGGCCCGTCTTGTGCCCTGAGGCCCGCATCGCGGCCAGATAGTCCTCGACGAGCCAGGAGTCGTCTACCACCACCGACGCGGGCATCAGGGTGCCTGCATCGCTTGCGCATCGATCGCCTCGACCGCTCGCCGGTATTCGTCGGCGAGCCAACCGTTGGCCAAGTGCAAGTAAATGCGGGTCGATTCCAGCGAGCGATGCCCGGCCTGGGCCTGGATCGCCTCCAACGCCATCCCGGCCTCACGCAGCCGGGTAAAACAGGTGTGCCGCAGTTGATGACAGGTCAGGTGCTCAATGCCGGCTCGACGCCGAGCACCAGCGATGATCTCATCGAGCCCGGCCGCGCTGAGCGGCCGACCCCGACGTTGGCCCTTGAGCACCACGAACACGTGATCGGTTGACGCGGTATGCGGCCGCTCCAGCTCCAGGTAACTGGCCAAAGTGGTGAAAAAGCGCGGTGACACCGGCACGATGCGCTGGTGACCGCCCTTGCCGTCGGCGATGAACAACCGCTTCTCACCGGGACGCACGTCACCCAGCCGCAGCCCGAGCACCTCGCACCGACGCAGCCCACCCAGCAGCATCGCCTGTACCATCGCCCGGTCCCGGTGGGTGCGCAGCGCCCTCATCAAGGCGTCGGCCTGATCGGGGTCGATCACCCGCGGCACAGTGCGCGGGGTGCGAATCAACGGCACGCCACGCACCGCCCGACTCGGAGTCCGCGTCGACAATCCCTGCGGCACTGGGTTTCTAGAAACAACGCCACGAACGATCAGATACTCGAACAGCCCGGCGACCGAGGCCAGCCGCCGCTTGATCGTGCGCGCCGACAGTCCAGCCTCACCGTCGTCAATCCGCACCACTTCCGCGCCACGCCTCGGCTGGCGCTGGGCAGCGATGAATGACAACACGTCGGCATCGGTGACCTCCTCTGGCGCCTTGGCGACCTCAGTGAAGAACACCTTCAGATCGAACGCGGCAGCCAGCACCGTGTTCGGGCGCGCCCGGGCTGCGACCATCCCCAAATAGTCGTCGACCAGCTCATGCCCCAGCCGAAGAACGCCACCGCCAACTGGGTGAACCAGGCAAGGCACGAACACGACAACCTCCCGCCCACAGCATCCGCGCCCGCCCCGCGGGACAGCAGCAGACACGCCGAAAATCACCCGCATATCCAAACCAGTGGACCCAGTCGGCGGTGAGGTGCTCGACATCGTGCACCGAGCGCAGCGGCCCGGTTGGGAACGGTGAGTCTTTCCGGATCGCTTCGGTCTTATAGAGACCAATTATTGTCTCCGCCAACGCATTATCGTAGGCGTCTCCGACCGTTCCAATCGACGGCTTCATGCCGGCGAGCATGATCGTCTCCCCGCAGTGCACCGACGTGTACTGCGACCCGGCATCAGAGTGGTGAATCGTCGACCCCGCCAGCGGGTGGCCTTCACGGGCCCGCAGCGCTGCGGCCTGACGGAGCGCCGATTCGACGAACCACGAGTGCTTGGTCGTTGAGCACGCCCAGCCGAGGATCCGCCCGGCGTAGGCATCGACGACGAACGCGGTGTAGACGAACACCCCGGTGACCAGGCGAACGTAGGTGAAATCGGCGACCAGAAGCCGGTTGGGGGCATCGACGGCGAAGGTGCGATCCACCAGGTCCGGTGCCCGCTGCGCGGCGGGATCGGCCACGGTAGTGCGGACCTTCTTGACCCGCCGCACCCCCTGCCAGCCGTTGGCCCGCATGAGACGCTCCACGGTGCATTTGGCCACCGGAATGCCCCGTCGTTGCAGGTGAGCCCACATCTTGGCCGCACCGTAGAGTGACTCGGGCTTGCGGCGACCATCAGCATCGGGGGTGTAGTAGCCGGCCAGGATCTCAGCGACCGTCATGTCCCACAAGACCCGTTTCGATGGTGGGCGAGCCTGCCAGGCGTAGAAGGTTCTCGGGGCGATCTTGCAGCCACGCTCGCTCAGCACGCGGCAGATCGGAGCGACCCCGAACCGAGCACGATGCTCGGCGATGAATACACAAATCAACGGTGTCGCGGGTCGCTCTCCCGCGCGAAGAAACTTGTTGCCGCCTTCAGGATTTCGATAGTCTGCTCAAGCTCACGGTTCTTCTTACGCAGCTCGCGCAACTCCCGGCTCTCCGCCGTCGATACCCCAGCAGCCTGGCCGTCGTCGATCTCGGCCTGGCGCACCCACTTGCGCAGGGTCTCCGCGCTCATCCCCAACCGGGCCGAGATGGCCCGCATCGCCGCCCACTCGGTGTCGTACTCGTCGCGATGCTCCCGGACCAGCCGGACCGCCCTGGCCTTCATGTCCTGGTCGTACCTCGTTGCCATCGTGCCATCCTTCCCTCAAAAGAAGGTGTGCACGAAACCCGGGATGGTCCATGATGTGGTGCGGCCGCGGCGGGCGAGATGCCGAGTGTGCATGGTGACCCACGTGTTGTTGCCGGTGACTGTGTTGTTGCGTAGAGCGTATGCAGCGGAACGGATTTGGGCCGCGTTGATAGCTCGTGCTCAGGGGTTGGGGCATCGCCGGATCGCCGCGGATGTGGGGGTGCCGGCGGCGACGGTGCGGGGTTGGCTGCGCCGGGCGGCGCAGCGGCTGGAGGTGATCCGGTCGTGGTTTATCGGTGTCGCGGTGGCCGCCGGGGTGGACGTGGTGATCCCGGATGGGACGGGTTGTGCGTGGCGGGATGCGTTGGCCGCGGTGGCGACCGCGACCGTGGCGATCCGGTTCCGCTTCGGTGCGGGTGGGTTGCTGGGCGCGGTGACGCCAGATCGGGTAGCGGTCGCGGCCAGTGGTGGTCGGCTGCTGGCACCGCGCTGGTCGCCACCGCGGCGCTGAGGCTGCACAACACGAATCGCCCCTGACGCGTAAGCGGCGTGATCGGTGATCCTCACCAAGGCACCTGCGCGGCAACGGTTTCGGGCAGGGCCTTCGATTGGAGAGGAAAACCGAGAAGATGTCGTTGGAGGAGCACAAGCGCCGCGAGCGAGCCCAAGCAATCGGGTTGTTCCGCTATCAGCTGATCTGTCCGGCCCTAGATGCGGGGTTATCGACCAAGCAGCGCGGCAAGCTGGTGCGCCAGATCGCCGCCGGTACCCATAGCGACCCATTCGGCAATCAGGTGCGGATCTCGCGGGAGACGCTGGACCGTTGGATCCGCCGCTACCGGTCCGGCGGGTTCGAGGCGCTGGTGCCCGCGCCGCGCCGGCTGGCCGCGCGTACCGACGCGCAGGTGCTGGAGCTGGCCGCGTCGCTCAAGCGGGAGAATCCGACCCGCACCGCCACGCAGGTGGCTCGGATCCTGCGCACCGCGACCGGGTGGGCGCCCTCGGAGTCCACCTTGCTACGCCATTTTCACCGGCTGGAGTTGATGGGCCCGGCCACCGGCGAGCTACCCGGGGTGTTCGGCCGGTTCGAGGCCGCCGACCCCAATGAGCTGTGGTGCGGCGATGCTCTGCACGGCCCGCGGGTTGGCGACCGCAAGACCTACCTTTTCGCCTTCATCGACGATCACTCTCGGTTGTTGGCCGGCTACCGGTTTGGCTTCGCCGAAGACACCGTGCGCTTGGCCGCAGCGTTGCGCCCCGCACTGGCTGCCCACGGGGTGCCTGGCTCGGTCTATGTCGATAACGGCTCGGCGTTTTGTGACGCCTGGTTGTTGCGGGCATGTGCGAAACTCGGGGTGCGCCTTGTTCATTCCCAACCAGGTCGGCCTCTCTTAACCGGCTAATGGTTACTGGTTGTTGGCTACGACACGCCGTTTTTCCTGGGGTGCTTGATTTGCGTTGAGACGTTAGGCATATGTGAGTCCCATGGCAGCAGAGCAGACGGTCGAGTCGTTGTGTGCAGTCGAGCGGCAGGGGCGCTGGTCGCTGGTCGGGGCGGGCCGGCTGGCATGGATCTGGTCAACGACTACCTGAGCTATCTGGCCGATCGCGCTTACTCGCCGCGCACGGTGCGCGCCTACGCGTTCGACCTGCTGGCGTTCGCGCGGTGGCTGGCCGCCGAGCGCCTTGGGGTCAACGAGGTCACCACGGAGGTGTTGCTGCGGTTCTTGGCGTTCTGCCGGTCGGCGTTGCCGCCGGTCCGGCCGGGCGGCAACGTGTACTCGATCCGCGATGGCCGCAACGTCGGCTACGCGCCGACGACGATCAACCGGCGGCTCGCCGCGATCTCGGGGTTGTATTCCTATCGGCAGATGCGGGATGGATCGGCGGACAACCCGGTACCGCGCGGGGTCCGGCACGCCGCGCAGCCGGGGAGGCTAGCGGTCTGCTGGCTCACCTGCGAAAGCCAAAGCAGCGCTCGCGGTTACGGGTGCGGGAGCCTCGGCGGTTGCCGCGCGGCCTGGACCGCAAGGAGACGACGGCGCTGGTGGGCAGCCTGCGCACCGACCGGGATCGCGCGATCGCGGGGTTGATGCTGTTCTGCGGGTTGCGCTCGGCCGAGGTGCTGGGTCTTCGGGTCCGCGATATCGACATCGGCGGCTGGGTACGGGTCATCGGCAAGGGCGACAAGGAGCGCCGAGTTCCGTTGGATCCAGACGTGGCCGCGCTGATCCAGACCTACCTGTTCGCCGAGCGGCCCGAATCAGATTGCGACACATTGTTTCTGGTCGCAAAGGGCCCCAACCGGGGCGAGCCGCTGACCCCGGCTGGATTGCGCACGATCTTTCGCTACCACCGGGCGAAGGCCGGGGTGCCTGCCGGGCATCCGCATGCGCTGCGGCACTCGTTTGGCACCGCGCTGGCCGAGGCGGGAGTTGACCTATCGGTACTACAGGCGCTGATGGGCCACGACCACGTCGACTCCTCGGCCGCCTACATTCACCTGTCCCCGACGCATGTGCGTGCCGCCTACGATGCCGCCCGTGATCGCCAGCGCGCCCACTGAGGGGGCTGTTGCCGCGCGGCGGCCAGCGCCGCGCGGCGAGGAGTTGCTGTCGGGGTATGTGGCCGCGTTGGCGGCCCGTGGTGCGGGGAATCGATCGTTACTGGCAACGGCCCGCGTGTTTCTGACCCGCTGGCCCGATCCACAGGCCTGGGCCGAGCTGCCGCTGTCGGTGCGGTTGTCGGCCGGTTGGACGGTTCGGCCGCTGTTGAATTATCTGATGCTGTCCGGATATCTGCGCCCGGGCTACGACTATCTGCTCGAACGTAAGCTGGCTGCCATCCTACGGGAGGCACACACAAGCCCCTTGGCTGGTTATGTGACCCGATTCCTTTCCGCAGCAACCGAACTGGGCTACACACCCCGGGTAGCGGCGGGGCTGGCCAGCCAGGTCGCGGTGCGCATGCTGATCCAGACCGGCCACCCGCTTACCGAGCTTGACGATACCGATATCGCCGAGTTCAGCGCCGCGATCACCGCCCGCGAACAAGCACATCAGCGGCCACTCCAGCACTACCGGACCGCGTTGTATGCCACCCGCGCTGTTCTGTATCACCTGGGTGGGCAGGTCACCCCAACTGCGAAAAACACCGCGCATCTGCGTTGGCCGTGGCGGCGTCACTTCGCCAGTGTTCCAACCGGATTGGCTGATTCGCTGGTCGCCTACCTGGAATGCGCCTCGGGCACTCGCACCCGATCGACCGTGTTGGGCATCGCTAGCCGCCTGGGCCATTTCGCCCAGTTCCTCGCCGACCACGATCCAGCGTTGATCAGCCTGGCCGACCTCGATCGGCAACGTCACATTGAGCCTTACTTAGCCGCCGTGGCCGCCGCGACCAACCCGCGCACCGGCGCGGTGTTGTCGGCCTCCGAACGGCGCTCGCGGGTGCTGACCGTCGGGCGGCTAATCGACGACATCAACGAATGGGGCTGGGCCGAGGCGCCCGGCCGCAAGCTCGTGTTTGCCCGCGATGTGCCCCGACTGCCCAGGGCGCTGCCCCGCTACCTGCCCCCGGACGCCGATCGGCGGCTGTCGCAGGCGCTGCACGCCTCGCCGAACCGGCTGCGCGCCGACGCACTACTGCTGCTGCGCGCCACCGGGATGCGCATCGGCGAACTGCTCGACTTGGAACTGGACTGTGTGCATGAGGTTCCCGGCGCCGGGGCCTGGTTGAAGGTTCCGCTGGGCAAGCTCGACACCGAGCGGATGGTGCCCATCGACGACGAGACCCTCGAGTTGGTCGACCGCATCGTCGCGCACCGCTCGCCCGGCAAGCCACTGCCACACCCACGCACCGGCAAGCCGGTCCAGTTCCTGCTCACTCATCAGGGGCGCCGCATATCGGTGGACGTCCTGCGCAACGAACTTGCCCGCGCCGCCACCGAAGCAGGATTGAAATCCGTTACACCACACCAACTTCGACACACCTACGCCACCGCGCTGATCAACTGCGGGGTGTCGCTGCAGGCGCTGATGGCGCTGCTCGGCCATTATGCGGGTGATCTTGTCAAGTGCGTCTTGTCAGGAGGCGGTTTGATCGAGTCGGGCGAGCAGTCCGTCGAACACTTTCTGGCGGCCGAGCTGTCCTTTTTCGGCAGCGTCGTCGCGTTGTGCCTGCAGAGTGGGCCGGAAGGCGATGGTGGTCTGAAAGAAGGTGCAGGATTCGCAGATGGATTCGAAGTGGCAGTCCAGGCCGACGGGTCGGGCGCAGTAGCCGTTACCGAGCATCCGACGGTGCATCTCGGCGCGGAGCTTTCGCATTTCGGCGCCTTCGGCGTCGGCGGGAAGTGCGCGCGGCTGATCGTAGAGGGCCTCGACCTTTTCGCTGACGGTGAAGTATTCGTCGGCGACGGTGCGATCGGCGATTCGAGCGTAAACGAGCGTCATCCGCATAGATCGGTGACCCAACAGCGCGGCCAGCGCTTCCAGCGACATACCGCGGTTGATCGCCTGGGTTGCCAAGGTATGTCTGAGACGATGGGGCGAAACACGGCCGATGCCAGCCACTTTCGCGGTTTCAGCGACGGCCCGATCGACGCGGCCCTCCCCGATGCGTTGGCCGTACTCAACGAACAGGTAGCGGCTGCGCAGGCTGACGGGTCGGGCGGCGAGCCATTCGTCGAGGAGATCCTTGAGTTGGGGATGCAACGGAATGTACCGGTCGTTGCGCAGTTTCCCGAGCGGCACGTGCAACCAGTACGCGGCCCCGATCTGCACCACGGAATCGACTGTGAGATCGAGGAATTCGCCCTTACGCAGGCCGGTGCGGGCCAGGAACTCCACGCACAGCCGGACAAACGGGTCGTCGGCGGCGCGCGCGGCCTGCAGCAGCTTGGTGAACGCGGCGTCGTCGAGGAAGCGGGGCAGCGGCTCGTCGCGGATCGGCAGGTCGCCGGCGAACACGAGCACGCGGGCGGGAATATCGTCGCCGTCCCATTCGGTGAGCCGGTCGAAGCAGGTGCGCAGGGTGCCGAGATGTTCGGCGAGACTGATCTTGGACAACCGGCCGCCGCGCGCCGAAGGACGGGTGGCCAGGTGCAGCTTGTAGGCCTCGATGTGTGCCCGACGCAGGTCAGCAACACAGACCACCTCGGGGGCGTTCGCGGCCAGCCAGCCGGCGAACTCCCGCAGCACGCCCTCGACACGCACCATCGTCGAGGCCCGCAGCGACAGCCGCGTCTGGGCGATGTAACCGGTCAGGGTGGCCGCCAGCCGCGGCGGAACCGCCGCCCACTGGGCGGCCCGCTCAGCCGAGCGGTTTGGGCTGGTCTTGCGGGGCGCGCTGTCGAGGACGCCGAGGTGGAACAGGGTGGTCTGCGCACCGAACAGCGCCGCGCTCAGTGCTTTGGCGCCGTGGCTGCCGGGTCGGTGACGAGTTATCGCGGCACTCAACGCTTTTCGCTGCTCATCGATCACCGGCTGGGTCAGCTGCTCGGGAGTCAGCCCGGCCAGCGCGGCCACCTTGGCCAGCGCCGACCACTGCAGGCGGGTCACGATGGGATCAAACCCGAGCTCGGTGGAGGTCGCGACGAACCGTTGGTGGAACCCGCGGTGATGATGGGCGGCGACTTCGCCGAGGTAGGGCCGGCACGCCACGAGATAGTCCGGGCTGGGCCGCAGCCGTCCCGTCACGATCAGCCAACCAACCACCCGTCGATCCCTCAGCGGCAAAGCGCACTGGGTTGCCAGCGGCAACGCAGACCAGCCCGCCACACCCACGCGGGTGAAGAACGCGCGGGCCACCGAGGTCACCGGATGTCCGGCGAACATCCCGGCCGCAACCAGGTCGGCCCGATACGCCTCGACGAGCTCTTCGATGTCGGGGCGATGTGCTGGTGAGCGGTTCATGCCTCGGCCGCCTCACCGGACGCGACGACCTGCGCCTCGATCGCTTCGGCGGCCCGCAGGTACTCCCGTTCCAACCAGTCGTTGGCCAGGTGCAGGTAGATGCGGGTGGAGTCGATCGAGGCGTGGCCGGCCTGGGCTTGGATCGCCTCCAGTGCCATCCCCGCCTCCCGCAGCCGGGTGAAACAGGTGTGCCGCAGCTGATGGCACGTCGCCTGGGTCAGCCCGGCGCGAGCGCGCGCACCGTCGAGGATCTCGTCCAGACCGGCGGCCGACAACGGCTCGCCACGCCGGGGCCCCTTCAACACCACGAACACCCGATCGGTCGACGTCCGCGGCCGCTCCTGATCCAGATAGTCCCCCAGCGATGCGAAGAACCGCGCCGATACCGGCACCATCCGCTGCCGACCGCCCTTGCCTTCGGCCACGAACACCCGCCGCTCGCCGGCGTTGACGTCGTCGAGGCGCAGGCCCAGCACCTCGCAGCGTCGCAGTCCACCCAGCAGCATCGCCTCGACCATGGCCCGGTCGCGGTGGGTGCGCAGCGCCGCCCGCAGCGCGTCGACCTCGCTTGGCGCCAGCACCCGGGGCAGCGTGCGCGGGGTGCGGATCAACGCCATCCCGCCCTTCCCGCGCCGAGCACCGGGGCGGCGGGCGGCCAGGCTGGTCGGCACCGGGTTGCGGCTTACGCCGGTGTCACCGCGGGCCGCGAGGTAGGCATACAGGCCACGCACACTGGACAACCGGCGGGCGATCGTGCGCGCCGCCAGGCCCGGCTCGCCGTCCTCCAACCGCACCACCCGCTCACCCAAACGGGCAGTGCGTTGAAACGCCAAGAACGCGAACACATCTGCGGCGCTCACCTGGGTCGGTTCCTTGGCAACCACACCGAAGAAGATCTTCAAATCCGAGGCCACCGCCAGCCAAGTGTTCGTTCGGGCCCGTGCCGCAACGAAGGCCAGGTAGTCATCCAGCAGCGGATGCCCCAGGGTGATCGCGGCCAACTCCGCCCCACGATGGTGACGGACCAGGCACGGCATGAACACGGCAACCTCCTGCCGCCAGCATCCGCGCCCACCCCGCTGGATCACGGCAGACACGCCGAAGATCACCCGTATATCAAACACGTTTCTGCAGAAATGAGCCTGCGCTACGGGCGGCTCTTTGACGAAACCGTCCGCGCTGACTACGAACGCGCACTCATCCAGGCCAAGGCCCAACTCGGGCCCGTGCTGCCCGAGCGCACCCAGCTGCCCATCACCGACATCAGCAACGGCAGCAATGACTGGAAGGACACCCCCACGATCAAGGCGCGACTGGCCGGCGGATATTGCCTGCGCACCCCCGCCCAAGGAGCCTGCGCCTACGCCAACATCTGCGAGCACTGCCCGAACTTCCGCACCGAATCGACCTTCCTATCGATCCTGGCCACCCAACGCGCCGACGCCGCCGCACTGGCCGCCGACGCCGACGCCCGCGGCTGGGGCGCCGAAGCCACTCGCCACCGCCGTTTGGTCGAACGCCTCGACCAGGTCATGAACCAAACGGACACGCCGTGACCGACGAACCCGCCGTTCGCGTTGAACGCGCCTGTCAGGCACTGCTGACTACCGGCGAGCCCATCACCTTCGACGCCGTGGCCGCCCACACCGGCATCGGCCGCGCCACCCTCTACCGGCGACCCGAACTGCGCGCCATCGTCGAACAACATCGCCAACACGGCCGCGAGGCACTCACTCTCACAGGACTACAAGTCCAAATCGACCAGCTCCGCCTCGCCCTAGAAGCCGTCGCTTCCAAGACACGCCGCCACGAAGAGCAACTCCGAAAACTCCACCGCTCCAACCGAGCCAAATAGCCCACCACACCGCGACCACAAACCACGAGCGACCCGGATTGGCCGGATAACCTCAAGGTCGGGGCAAGATCGAACGATTCTTTCGCACCGTACGCGAACAATTCCTGGTGGAGGTGACTGACACCAGCACCGAAGACCTCGCTGCCGCCGGGGTCGATCACGCCACCGCGTTGTTGGAGCTTAACCGGCTGTTCGTCGCCTGGGTGGAAACCGAATATCACCGCCGCACCCATACCGAGACCGGGCAAAGCCCGCTGGATCGGTGGGAGGCCGGCTGGGACCGGCTCGGGCGGACCCCGGCCATGCCGACCGCCGATGATTTGACCGAGGCGTTTTTGTGGTCCGAATACCGCGTGGTGACCAAGACCGCCACCGTGTCGCTGCACGCTAACACCTACCAGGTCGACGCGGCCCTGGTTGGGCGCAAGGTGGAGCTGGTGTTCTCCCCATTCGACCTGGAAACCGTCGAAGTCCGCTACCGCGACAAGAGTTTCGGCAAAGCCCTGCCGCACAGCATCTCTCGCCACACCCACCCCAAGGCCAAACCGGAAACACCCGAGCTCGAGCCGCCGGCAGCGACGGGGATCGACTATTTGGCGCTGACCGCCGCCGCTCACCACGAGCAGCTACGCCGCGACGAACGCATCGGCTATCACGCCCTCTACGGCCAGGACGGCGAGATTGCCGGCCAGCTATCCCTCGACGACCTTGCACCCAGCGGCGACGCCGATCACGATGGTGAGGTGTCGGCGTGAGTATCCAACGGCTGCAATCACATTGGGGATTCACCCGGATGCCGTTCGGACGTGACCTGGCGCCAGCCATGCTGCACCGCCATAGCGGCCACGGTGAGGCGGTCGCCCGCATCACCTGGTGTGTGGACCAGCGTGCGATCGGAGTGATCACCGGCGAGGTCGGCGCGGGCAAGACCGTGGCCGTGCGGGCGGCCACCGCCAACCTGGATCCGTCTCGGCACGTGTTCATCTACCTGGCCAACCCCACCATCGGGGTGCGCGGCATGCTCACCCACATCGTGGCCGCGCTCGGGCACACCCCCGCCTATCACAAATCAGCCCTGGCCCCCCAAGCCGCCGAGGCGCTGGCCACCGAACACGCCGAACGGGGCCGCAATCCCGTGCTGGTCGTCGATGAGGCCCACCTACTCGATAACCACCAGCTCGAAGCGATCCGGCTCTTGACCAACCACGAGATGGACAGTGGATCCCCGTTCGCCGTCGTGCTCATCGGCCAACCCAGCCTGCGCCACCGGCTCCGGCTCGGGGTGCTCGCCGCGTTAGATCAGCGCATCGCAGTCCGCTACACCATCGCCGGGATGAACGGCGCCGACACCGCCGACTACATCCGCCATCACTGCAAAATCGCCGGACGCTCCGACACCCTCTTCTCCGAGGACGCCATCGGGCTGATCCACAACGCCTCCCGCGGTCACCCCCGCGCGGTCAACAACCTGGCCCTGCACGCGCTGACCGCCGCGTTCGCCGCCGATCACGCCATCGTCGACGAAAAGGCCGCTCGCATCGCGATCAGCGAAACCGCCGCGGACTGAACCTGATTCACGTCAACACGACCAGCACCGCATCAACCCGACCAGCACTCCGTCACCACGCCCACCACGGCCCCGCTCACCACACCGAGCGGGGCCGTTCTCATCATCGGATCGTCGTCAACATCGATGACGCCCTCATCGTCATCTTCAGCGACGCGCAACAACCGGGGCGGTTCAAGCGGTTCAACCGCACCCTGGCTACCGAGTGGGCCTACGCCCAGACCTATCTATCCGAGGCCGACCGAGCCAGTACCTACCAGAACTGGCTGCATCACTACAATCACCACCGACCCCACACCGGCATCGGCGGAAAGACACCAATCGAGCGCCTACGCGTTTACAACCTGCCCGTGAAGAACACCTAGGAAGGACCGCTGGCTTTCCACGCAAAGCGTCATCCCGTTTGGAAGGAACACTGATGAAACGACTGGTTTTCGAATCCGAACACGAGCAGCTGCGGGAAACGACCCGACAGTACATCGAGCAGGAGGTCGCGCCGTACGCGCGGAAGTGGGAACGCGAGCGAATCGTGGACCGCTCCGCGTACCTGGCGGCGGGCAAGTACGGGCTGATCGGGTTCAACCTGCCGGAGAAGTACGGAGGCGGCGGGTCCGACGACTTCCGGTTCAACGCGGTGATCGTGGAAGAGCTGGCGAAGTTCGGGTCGGTGACACCTGCACTGAGTTTGCAAAACGACATCGTCGGCCCCTACCTGAAATCGCTGGCCACCGAGGAGCAGCAGGCGCG
Organism: Mycobacterium heckeshornense; assembly: GCF_016592155.1. Lineage (NCBI taxonomy): Bacteria > Bacillati > Actinomycetota > Actinomycetes > Mycobacteriales > Mycobacteriaceae > Mycobacterium > Mycobacterium heckeshornense. Next base: position 2,945,672 of record NZ_AP024237.1, on the reverse strand, counting down.
CTGGCTGCCCGGCTACATCACCGGCGAGATCATCGGCGCGATCGCGATGAGCGAACCCAGTGCCGGCAGTGACCTGGCCGGCATCCGCACCTCGGCGGTGCGCGATGGCGACGACTGGATCCTCAACGGCGCCAAGACGTTCATCTCCGCAGGTATTAACTCCGACATCATCATCGTGGTGGCCCGCACCGACCCCGAAGCCGGGCACAAAGGCTTCTCGTTGCTGGTCGTCGAGCGCGGCATGGAGGGCTTCACCCGCGGGCGCAAGCTAGACAAGATGGGCCAACATGCCCAGGACACCGCCGAGCTGCACTTCGACAACGTGCGGATACCCGGTAACAACCTGCTGGGCGAACAGAACCGCGGCTTCTACCACCTAATGCACAACCTTCCCTTCGAGCGGCTGTCCATCGCGATCGGCGCGGTCGCCGGCGCCCGCGAAACCTGGCGTGAGACATTGCAATATGCCAAGGACCGGAAGGCGTTCGGGCAGCCGATCGGCAGCTTCCAGCACAACAGGTTCGTGCTGGCCGAGCTCGACACCGAGCTCGACATCGCTGAGCAGTACATCGACCGGTGCCTGCGGGCCGTGGTCGATAAGGAGCTCACCGCAGTCCAGGCCGCGAAGGCGAAGTGGTGGTGCACCGAGCTGGCCAAGAAGGTCGTCGACGCATGCGTGCAGTTGCACGGCGGCTACGGGTACATCAACGAATACAAAGTGGCCAAGGACTACGTGGACGCCCGAATTCAGACCATCTTCGGCGGCACCACTGAGATCATGAAAGACATCATCGGGCGCGACCTAGGTCTTTAACGCTGTGGCGCCGGACCGGTGAGATTAAACGGATTTCGACGTTGAGCCCTGGAGGCTGCGGTTGTCGGCGCGGACCTTGGTAACGCCGTCGAATACCAGCGTGGCCACCTGGGTCGCCAATTCTTCCGGGCTTAACATGCCATCAGGTCGATACCACTCGACGGCCCAGTTGAGGGCGCCGGTGAGCAACATCGTGGTCACCGGCGGGTCGGTGTCCGTTCTGATCTCGCCGGAGGCGATGGCGTCTTCCATAAGGCTGCGCCAGTACTGGAGGTAGGCCCGCTGGTGGTTGACCGTCTGGTTGCGTACGCTGTCCGGGATTTGGCCCAGTATCCGCACGAGCGCCGATGTATACATGCTGTTTCGCAGCACGGAAAGCAGGTGAGCGGTCAACGCGGTGGAGAACCGGTCGAGCGCTGTGGCATCAGCGGGCAGGGCGTCGACGCTGAGGCGTGCCAGACCGTCGGTTCGTTTCCAGGCGTCAAGCAGCATTTCGACCACGAGGTGATCGCGCGACTTGAAGTAGTAATACATGCTGCCGGTCTGGATGCCAGAGGCCGCCGCCACATCGGCCAGCCGGGTGCCGGCGTAGCCCATTTCCCGGAAGACCTTGGCGGCGGCATCGAGGATCCGCTGGGCGCCCTCGGCCTTTGTGGCGTCCTCCCGGCTTCTGCGAAGGACCTCTTTCTTCTCGGCGGCGGCGATGGCGTTAAGGCTGTTGTCGATCGATCGTGCCGCTTGCCGATGCACCGCCAGGCCGTCGAGGAACAGCGCACCGAACTGGACTTTGAGGTCGGCGGGCGCCAGTCCGCCATGGCGGGGGTGAAACCAGTCCGGGACCGAGTTCATCGCGCCAAGCAGCAGCATCCGCAGCGCCGAACTGTTGATGTCTGTCCGGAGTTCACCGGAGGCATGTGCGTCATTGACGAGCGAACGCCAGAAGTCGCCGTATTCGCGCTGTTCATGAAGCCGCCGCTTGCGGATCTCTTCGGGAACTTGGCCGATGATTCTGATCGTCGCCGCGGTGTAGTCGCCAATCTGTAGAACCGAGTCCAAATGGGCCGAGATGGCCTCGCGGAGCCGGTCGAGGTCAGACGCATCGTCGGGAAGGGCGGCGACGCGTCGCCTGACGAAGCCGCTGGTGCGCTCCTGACCGACGCGCAGCACTTCTTCGACAAGTTCTTCTCGCGATGGAAAGTAGTAGTACAGGCTGCCGGCCTGCGTGTTGGCGGCGGCGGCAATGTCAGATAGCCGCGTTCCCGCATACCCCTTGGCAGCGAGCGTGTGGGCGGCGGCGTCCAGGATGCGTGCTCGGGTCGCCACGCCCTTCTTGCCCGGCTTGCCGCGTGTGTTAGCCATCAGTGCACCCCACTCTTCGGTCGCCCCGCCGAGGTCTCTCGCATGGCTGCCAATTCTATGCGAGCTCTGGGCAACACCTTGTGTATCGAAATTGTGAGAGTCACTGCAGCGAACGGACGCCAGCTCCGGCGACCTCCTGCCAGGAAGGACCGCCTGGCATCGTACACCATTTCACTCTAACCTGAATTAGGTTAGAATTCTCGACAACCGGTTTCGAAGGGAGTGGTTAAGCCGCATGATCAAGCTGTTGGAGGGCATCCGCGTGCTCGAGTGCGCGATGTTGCCCACCGGCGACCAGACGAGCAGACTTCTCGGCGACCTGGGCGCCGACGTCATCAAGATCGAACGGCCGGGCACCGGTGACTACTTGCGTGAACTCGGTGATCGGATCACCGACCAGAACAGCGTCTTTCACCTTTTCTGCAATCGCAACAAGCGCAGCGTCGAGTTGAACCTGCGCAGCGACGAGGGCCGCGGGATCTTCTTCGAGCTGCTCAAGACCGCCGACATCTTCGTCGACGGGTTCGCCGGCGATGCTTGCGACAAGCTCGGCATCGGCTACACCGCGCAGCGGGCGATCAAACGGGACATCATCTACTGCCAGGCCAATGGTTTCGGGACGCGCGGGAGCTACAGCCAGATCCCGGCGCATGGCTACATGATGGGCGCCCTGGCCGGTCAGTCGCAGCTGCAGGTCGCCAATGACGGTGTCGTAACCGAGGTCGTTGATACCGAGGGCCTGTACTTCCCCGGCTATGTCGATGGGCCGCTGTCGGCCGGGCTCTATGCCGCGCTGACGGCCGCAGCGGCGTTGCGGTACCGGGATCAGACCGGGCAGGGCTGCTACATCGACGCGGCGGGCGCCGACGCGGTGCTCGCCAACCAGGGCCTCGATGCCGTGCTGGCGTGGAACAGCGACCGCATCACCGACAGGCGCAACCCCCCGCCGCCGGTCGGACTAGATCCGCGCCGACGTCCGAAGTACACCTACTACCAGACTAAGGACGACAAGATCGTGCTACTGGCGGCCATCGAGCACAAGTTCTGGGACAACTTCTGCCGGGCCGTCGACCGCCAAGATCTGTTGGACGCACAGAACAAGACGTTCGCGGTGGATTTTGCCGACGGCGGAAAAGCCGACCTGCTCGATGAACTCATCCCGATCTTCCGGTCCCGCACTGAAGCGGAATGGATGGATATCGCCCGAATGTGCGACATCCCGCTGTGCCCGGCGAACTCGAAGCGCGACACGCTGACCGACGTGCATCTTGCGGCCCGCGAGATCGTGCACCATTCCGAACATCCGGTGGCCGGCCCCTATACCAGCACCGGCTGGCCGGCGCCGGTCGGCGGTCAACCCTTCGATATCAGGCGCCCGGCGCCCGCGCTCGGGGAACACACTCGGGAAGTGCTCGCCGAGATCGGCTACAGCACTGAGGATGTTGCAGACTTACACTCTCGCGGGGTGGTGTGAGGTGGCCACTGTGATGCGTATGCCGAGCTGTGCGCCGGTCGCCGGCCTGCCTGAGCGGGTGACGATTTATGAGGTCGGCCCCCGAGATGGCCTGCAGAACGAAAAAGGTGTGATCCCAACGCACATCAAGGTCGAGTTCATCGAGCGGCTTGGGGCCGCCGGGCTGCAGACCATCGAGGCGGCCGGCTTCGTGCATCCAGGCCGGGTACCCCAACTCGCCGATGCCGAAAGCGTCATCGAGGGCCTGAACCTCGACGCCGACCGACACTATCCGGTGCTGGTTCCAACACTCAGTGGGCTGGACCGGGCGTTCAGTTGCGGCGTTCGCGATATCGCGGTGTTCGGCAGTGCCACGGAGACGTTCTCGCAGCGCAACCTCGGCCGAAGCATCGACGAATCATTAGCGATGTTCGCTCCGGTGGTGAAGCAGGCGCGTGAGGCGGGAGCCCGTGTGCGTGGCTACGTGTCGATGTGCTGCGGGGATCCCTGGGAGGGAACAACCCCCATTGCGAAGGTCGTCGACGTTGCGACTCGGATGATGGATCTGGGCTGCGATCAGCTCGCGCTCGGCGACACGATCGGCGTCGGCACGCCCGGCCACATTAAAGCGCTCATCGAGGCGCTAGCGGGGGCGGGAATCGACGTCGGCTCGATCGGCGTGCATTTTCACGATACGTACGGACAGGCGCTGGCTAATGTGCTGGCGGCGTTGCAGTCGGGCGTCGCCACCATCGACAGCTCGGCGGGGGGTCTGGGCGGATGCCCGTTCGCGGAAAGTTCGGCGGGCAACCTGGCCACCGAGGATCTGGTGTGGATGTTGGAGGGACTGGGCATCGAGACCGGTGTGAACCTGGAGAAGCTGGTGTCGACCAGCGTCTGGATGGCCAGACAGCTCGGCAGAACGAGCGTTTCACGCACCTTGCAGGCACTGGCGGGGCCGGAGGCGCTCTACCATGCCGATCCGGATGCCGACCCGGCGACGGCACAGCGATGAGAAGCCTCGACGTCCCGGTCGAGGACCTGCGCGTGGAACTGCGGGCCTGGATCGCCGAAAACGCTCCCACGGGACTGGCGGAGCTGATCGACTGGCGCGTGCGGGCAGACCTGCCGGGTTCGGTCAGCAGCCTGCAGAGCGAAGCGGACCTGGCCCGGGCGCACGCCCATCCGCTGTTCCGGGAGTGGGAGCAACGCTGCGCAGAGGCACGGCTGATCTGTCCGGCGTGGCCGGAGGAATATGGCGGACGCGGCTGGGATGCGCTGCAGATGACTATCCTCGATGAGGAGTTCTACCGAGCCGGTGTGCCACGCGTCGACCGCGTGCAGGGCGAGTCGATGGTCGGTCCGTCGATCATCCTGCACGGCACCGAGGAGCAAAAGGCGTACTACCTGCCGCGGATCATCTCCGGTGAGCACCGCTACTGCCAAGGCTTCTCCGAGCCCGGTTCCGGATCCGATCTCGCGTCGGTCACGACCCGCGGCATCGTGGAGGGCGACCAGCTGTCGATCACCGGGCAGAAGGTCTGGACGTCTCGTTTCGCCACTGCAAACATGATTTTCGTGTTGTGTCGCACCGACCCTACCGCCGCTAAGCATCGCGGGCTCTCCTATGTCATCACCGAGTTCACGCCAGGACATAACGGCATCGAGGTCCGTCCGATCCGGCAGATCACCGGTGCCGAGGAATTCGCCGAGGTCTTCTTCGACAACACCAAGGCCCCACTATCGGGGGTGATCGGAGGACTGGGCAAGGGCTGGCAGGTCGTGCAGTCCACACTGGGATTCGAGCGCGGTGGAGCCGGACGCGCGACCACAATGGTGCTGCAGGCCCGCGAGCGCGAACTCGAACAACTGGTCGCCTTCGCGCGACAGCAAGGGTGCCATCGCGACCCTGTTGTGCGTCGGGAGCTGGTCTGGGCGAAGACCCAGGTCACCATCATGCGCAGCAGCTGGGAGCGAACTGTGGCCGAGGTCGCCGCTGGCGGGCTACCCGGGCCGCAGATGTCGACGTGGAAGCTGGCGTGGAGCGAATACCATTTGCGGCTGGGGGCGCTTGCCCTACAGATCGCGGGTCCAGCCGCGATGGTGCGTCCACCCGGGGCCGACTACCGTCTCGGACCCTGGCAGGACGCATTCTTGGTCGCGCATTCCGGCACGATTTACGCCGGCACTAGTGAGGTCCAGCGCAACATCATAGGCGAGAATGTGCTAGGGCTGCCCCGCGAGCCCCGAGTGCCCGAAGGGCAGCGCTGATGGTTGCCGAAGCGCCGGTGCCAGAACCAGATGCGGGCACCTTCCGATTCCCTGTGGAACGCGGGCACATCCTGATGTTCGCGCGGTCGCTGGGCGATGACGACCCGATCTATTTCGATGAGGTCCACGAACGCACCCGCCGACGTGGCGGGATTGTTGCGCCGCCGACATTTGTGGCCGCCGCGGCGCAGTTCGACCCCGAGTGGCCTTATCGGCCGAGGCCCGGCGTTGCGTGGAACGGCTCGGGCCGCGGGCCCGGCTTCGCCCCGGCCTCGTCGGGGAGCGGCACCAGCTTGCATGCCGAGCAGCACTACGAGTTCCATGTCCCACTGCGTCCCGGTGACGTCTTGACTGTCTCGCGGGAACCCGGCAAGACGTGGGAGAAGAACAGTGCACGCGGGGGCACGCTGAAGTTCTCGGAGGAGATCACCCGCTTTGTCAACCAGCGTGGGGAACTCGCGGTGACGGCCCGGCGGGTGCGGGTGATCACCGAGCGGGCGGTGACACCGTGAAGCTTACCGAATTGACGATCGGAGACCGGCACGAGGCAACGGTGGTGGAGGAACTGTCCCGAACCCAGATCGTGATGTATGCGGGCGCTTCGGGCGATTACAACCCGCTGCACACCGACGAGGTGTACGCCACCACGGTGGCTGGCTACCCCAGCGTCATCGCCCACGGACAGCTCACTATGGGGCTTACGGCGAAGGTCATCACCGGATGGATCGACGATGGGGAACTCAGCAGGTTCGGGGTGCGCTTCAAGCGGCAGGTCTGGCCCGGCGACACACTGACCGCGACTGCCACCGTCAGCGCGATCGAGGACCAAGACGGATCCCGCATGGTGGAACTGGAGGTGTCGACGGTCAATCAGCACGGTGAGCCAGTGATGACCGGCTACGCCCGGCTGCGGGGAGAGGGTGTGGCGCATGAATGAACGATCGGCTCTGGTCGCTGGTGGTAGCGGTGGTATCGGCTCGGCGATCTGCCGGGCGCTGGCCCGGGATGGATTCGATGTCGCGCTGACCTACCGACGCAACGCCGAGGCCGCCGAACGCGCAGCTGAGGCCGTGCGCGATGTCGGCGCCAAGGCGTGGGTGCATCAGCTCGACCTCACCGACGCCGACGCCGCGGCCGCATTGGTTCGCGGTGTGCCGAAGTTGGACACTGTTATCTATGCCGCCGGACCGTCCATCCCGATGGGTTACACCGCCCAGATCACGTCGCAGCAGTTCGCACATCAGCTCTGGGCAGACGCCGCAGCGTGCTTTAACCTGCTGCAACCTGCGATCGAGCGGCTGCGGGCTAGCCGGGGTTCGATCGTTGCCCTCGTGACGACGGCCTTGCTGCGCTATGCCACACGGGATCTGTTGTCGACGGCACCCAAGGCCGCCGTCGAACAATTGGTGCGGGCCATCGCTGCCGAGGAAGCCAAGAATGGTGTGCGCGCCAACTGCGTGGGCGTGGGGGTGATCGCGGCCGGGGTGCTGGAGGACCTGATCGACAGCGGCGACTACCACCAAGAGGCCCTAGAGGCGGCGCGGCGGGCGATTCCGATGCGGCGGTTCGGCTCGCCCGAGGAACTCGCCGACGTGGTGGCCTTTTTGGCCGGGCCCCGGTCAGCCTATGTCACTGGGCAGACCCTGCGCGTCGACGGCGGATACTCAGTCTGACTCAGCAGCTCAGTTCAAGTTCAACGGTTCCTCGAGTCAGTCACCGAATTCCTGGTGGTAACCGGCGCCCACCAATGCCTCCCAGACCCTGCTCCGTTTCGGATCCAGGTGCCGAAAATTTCATGCCGAGCCTTCATCGCTGACCCAGCGCATCAGACGCTGCAGCGGGTAGAAGCCGTCATGAGTAGCCCTGTGTCAAGCCGCCGTTTGTTGGTCTTGGTTGAGGAGGGCCTGGAGGGCTCGGTGTTGGGTGGGGTCGTAGGCGGCGCCGTCTTGCCAGCAGTGCCAGATGATGTAGAGCCAGGCGCGGGCCAGGATGGCTACGGCGTGGGGTGGTCGTGTCCTCGGGGGATGGCGCGGTTGTACAGGTCGGTGGCCCAGGGGTTGGCTCGGCGGCTGTCGCCGGCGAAGTCGGTGGCGGCGTCGCGGAGTTGTTTGTCTGCGGCCCAACGGAATCCGACGTGGGTGACTTTTCCGGATTGGCGGGTGCAGGGTGCGACTCCGGCCAAGCAGGCCAACGATTCGGGTGTGGGGAAACGGGCTCGGCAGTCCCCGATCTCGGCGAGCAGCCACGCGGCGCGGACGGTGCCGGAGCGGGGCAGGGAGGTGAAGATGTGCGCGTCGGCGTGCAGGGCGAGCTGTTGGGCGATTTGCGCGTCGAGCGCCTTGATCTGGGCCGCGACGCTGGTGAGCGCGGCGACCAGGGCGCGGGTGAGGTGTGCGTTGGCGGCGCCGTTGTCACCGGTGGCGCCGTGCGGGGCGCCGGTGAGCCGACCGTAAAGCACGGCCGGGTCGACGCGGCCGCAGTAACCGGCGCCGGCCAGCCAGGCGGCCAGCCGCGTGACCGACAGCCAGTTCGCGCGGTTCTGGCAGTCGAGGCGGGTCAAAAACGCCAGGCTGATCGGCGAGTCGATGTCGGCGAACGGCCCGACCACGCCCGGAAAGACGACGCGCAGGTGCGCGCGCAGTTGATTGGCCAACGCCACCCGGTGTCCGACGCGGTCTTTGCGGGCGCGACAGGTGCGGCGCAGGGTGGCCGTGGCCGCGGTGTCGGGCAGCAGTGGGCGCAGCCGGGACCGGTCGGTGCGCAGCGTGTCGGCGAGCACGAACGCATCGAAGCGGTCGTCCTTGTTGCCGGGCGAGCCGTAACGGCCGCGAAGATTCTTCAGCTGGTTCGGGCTGATCACGACTATCGTGATCCCGGCCTGCAGCAGGGTGTCCACGACCGGGCCGCTCGGGAGTTCGATGGCGACCTCGCAGGCACCGGCCCGGCTCAGCAGCTCGAACAGCTCGCGCAGCTCGCGCAGTCCGGCGGCGTTGTGCTCGATGGTGACGCGGCGAACCTCGCGCCCACGCGCGTCGACGATCGATACCGCGTGATCGTCTCGTGCCCAATCAATTCCACACGTGACAGCGTTCGGCGGCTCGTCGGGCAGGGTGGTTTCGGCAGTACACTTCATGACAGCCTCCTCGCTGCTGTACTCAGTGGGGAGGCACCCTCGTGCGAGGCCCAGACGCGGCTGCCGCATCGCTCACTGTTCGGCGCTCATCGGCGCTCAGCCCGATCGACGGTCGGCGCGTCCGGGGCAACCGCCGGATTCCGCAGAACTCATGATAGACATCACAGCTGTCAAGCGAGCAGGGCGATAACCTCGCGGCGCCTCGGGTGCATCGGCAATCCATCCACGATCACCGACACAGGCATGGTGCACCAGTGAGCGAGTCCCTGGCCCACGCTGGCGAGCCCGAATGCATTGCCCAGTGATACGACCCGCTGGACCCCGGCGCCCGCCAGGCGGTACCGTAACTCCGCCTTGCGCGCAGGGGGGCGTTCCAGGAGCGGTGTAAAAAGTTCGGACATAGTGTTTCGCTCACTGGCGGTGACGATTCTATGCGATGGCGGCGGAATCGGCTCGCGCCACACCAGTTTCGGTGTGAATTCCCGAATTCCGTTGCGGCAGTTGGGCCGGTTGGTGATGCAGCGACCTTCGCAGATCCTGTAGTAGCCGCAGCCCGGCGGGTGTCTCATGGTGAAGCCGCGCCAGCCGGCCGAGGCGCGGTCGAGCACCGCCCACACCGCCGCCGGATACGGATCCCGCCAACGCTTTTCGAACGCATCGATCTTGTTGTGCACGTAGGCGACCGCGTCGCGGCCAGGCTCGATGTTCTCGGGCACATCGAAGATCGCCCAGTAGTCGGCCTTCACTTCCACCTGTGCGTTCTTGGGCACCTTCGCAGCTTAGGCTCAAGTGATCGCTGCAACATCTTAGCGAGAGTGGGGTTGACCCCTGATGGTGGACACCTGACTGGTGGGACTGCTGGTCCCGCGGGAAGGATGTCCGTATGTCGGGCAAGCGTCGCAAGTACACCCCCGAGTTTCGGGAGCAGGCTGCCCGCCTGGTGATTGAGACCGGCCGCCCGGTGGCTCACGTGGCGGCCGAGATTGGTGTGGGTGATCAAGTGCTGGGGCGTTGGGTGCGCCTGCAACGCCAGGCGGCTTCGGCTGTTGCCCAGCCGGCGCGCCCTTTTGGGCACGATCACCGGCTCAAAAGAGCCGTTGCGGTCCCGCGGCACCGTGAATCGCCCTGGGTTTTGTGCACACCGGTTTACTTTGCGCCGGTCGGCTGACCGGTGTGGTGTGCATGGTAGTCGGCCTCGTATTCGATGGGTGGTTTCAGTCCGAGTCGGTGCATGAGCCGGCTGGTGTTGTACTTATGCGGGTGATCGAGTCAAGTAGGGCGGTCACGAGGCGGTGGTATCGAGGCGGTCGAGGATGCCGTCGAAGATCTTCTGGCGGCCGAGTTGGCCCTTGTTGGCGGCATCGTCGCGCTGGCGTTGCAGCGTGGGCCGGAACTCGAGGGTGGTAACGAAGAAGCTGCAGGATTCGCAGATGGACTCGAAGTGGCAGTCCATCTCGACCGGTCGTGCGCAGTAGCCGTTGCCCAGCATGCGGCGGTGCATCTCGTTACGCAGTTTGCGCATTTCGCGGCCTTCGTCGTCGCCGGCGAGTTGATGGGGTTGGCCGTAGAGTAGTTCCACTTTCTCGGTGACGGCGAAGTACTCCTCGGCGACGGTCTTATCAGCAATTCGTGCGTAAACCATTGTCATGGCTAAGGTTTTGTGTTTGATATACGGGTGATCTTCGGCGTGTCTGCCGTGATCCAGCGGGGTGGGCGCGGATGCTGGCGGCAGGAGGTTGCCGTGTTCATGCCGTGCCTGGTCCGTCACCATCGTGGGGCGGAGTTGGCCGCGATCACCCTGGGGCATCCGCTGCTGGATGACTACCTGGCCTTCGTTGCGGCACGGGCCCGAACGAACACTTGGCTGGCGGTGGCCTCGGATTTGAAGATCTTCTTCGGTGTGGTTGCCAAGGAACCGACCCAGGTGAGCGCCGCAGATGTGTTCGCGTTCTTGGCGTTTCAACGCACTGCCCGTTTGGGTGAGCGGGTGGTGCGGTTGGAGGACGGCGAGCCGGGCCTGGCGGCGCGCACGATCGCCCGCCGGTTGTCCAGTGTGCGTGGCCTGTATGCCTACCTCGCGGCCCGCGGTGACACCGGCGTAAGCCGCAACCCGGTGCCGACCAGCCTGGCCGCCCGCCGCCCCGGTGCTCGGCGCGGGAAGGGCGGGATGGCGTTGATCCGCACCCCGCGCACGCTGCCCCGGGTGCTGGCGCCAAGCGAGGTCGACGCGCTGCGGGCGGCGCTGCGCACCCACCGCGACCGGGCCATGGTCGAGGCGATGCTGCTGGGTGGACTGCGACGCTGCGAGGTGCTGGGCCTGCGCCTCGACGACGTCAACGCCGGCGAGCGGCGGGTGTTCGTGGCCGAAGGCAAGGGCGGTCGGCAGCGGATGGTGCCGGTATCGGCGCGGTTCTTCGCATCGCTGGGGGACTATCTGGATCAGGAGCGGCCGCGGACGTCGACCGATCGGGTGTTCGTGGTGTTGAAGGGGCCCCGGCGTGGCGAGCCGTTGTCGGCCGCCGGTCTGGACGAGATCCTCGACGGTGCGCGCGCTCGCGCCGGGCTGACCCAGGCGACGTGCCATCAGCTGCGGCACACCTGTTTCACCCGGCTGCGGGAGGCGGGGATGGCACTGGAGGCGATCCAAGCCCAGGCCGGCCACGCCTCGATCGACTCCACCCGCATCTACCTGCACCTGGCCAACGACTGGTTGGAACGGGAGTACCTGCGGGCCGCCGAAGCGATCGAGGCGCAGGTCGTCGCCTCCGGTGAGGCGGCCGAGGCATGAACCGCTCACCAGCACATCGCCCCGACATCGAAGAGCTCGTCGAGGCGTATCGGGCCGACCTGGTTGCGGCCGGGATGTTCGCCGGACATCCGGTGACCTCGGTGGCCCGCACGTTCTTCACCCGCGTGGGTGTGGCGGGCTGGTCTGCGTTGCCGCTGGCAACCCAGTGCGCTTTGCCGCTGAAGGATCGACGGGTGGTTGGTTGGCTGATCGTGACGGGACGGCTGCGGCCCAGCCCGGACTATCTCGTGGCGTGCCGGCCCTACCTCGGCGAAGTCGCCGCCCATCATCACCGCGGATTCCACCAACGGTTCGTCGCGACCTCCACCGAGCTCGGGTTTGATCCCATCGTGACCCGCCTGCAGTGGTCGGCGCTGGCCAAGGTGGCCGCGCTGGCCGGGCTGACTCCCGAGCAGCTGACCCAGCCGGTGATCGATGAGCAGCGAAAAGCGTTGAGTGCCGCGATAACTCGTCACCGACCCGGCAGCCACGGCGCCAAAGCACTGAGCGCGGCGCTGTTCGGTGCGCAGACCACCCTGTTCCACCTCGGCGTCCTCGACAGCGCGCCCCGCAAGACCAGCCCAAACCGCTCGGCTGAGCGGGCCGCCCAGTGGGCGGCGGTTCCGCCGCGGCTGGCGGCCACCCTGACCGGTTACATCGCCCAGACGCGGCTGTCGCTGCGGGCCTCGACGATGGTGCGTGTCGAGGGCGTGCTGCGGGAGTTCGCCGGCTGGCTGGCCGCGAACGCCCCCGAGGTGGTCTGTGTTGCTGACCTGCGTCGGGCACACATCGAGGCCTACAAGCTGCACCTGGCCACCCGTCCTTCGGCGCGCGGCGGCCGGTTGTCCAAGATCAGTCTCGCCGAACATCTCGGCACCCTGCGCACCTGCTTCGACCGGCTCACCGAATGGGACGGCGACGATATTCCCGCCCGCGTGCTCGTGTTCGCCGGCGACCTGCCGATCCGCGACGAGCCGCTGCCCCGCTTCCTCGACGACGCCGCGTTCACCAAGCTGCTGCAGGCCGCGCGCGCCGCCGACGACCCGTTTGTCCGGCTGTGCGTGGAGTTCCTGGCCCGCACCGGCCTGCGTAAGGGCGAATTCCTCGATCTCACAGTCGATTCCGTGGTGCAGATCGGGGCCGCGTACTGGTTGCACGTGCCGCTCGGGAAACTGCGCAACGACCGGTACATTCCGTTGCATCCCCAACTCAAGGATCTCCTCGACGAATGGCTCGCCGCCCGACCCGTCAGCCTGCGCAGCTGCTACCTGTTCGTTGAGTACGGCCAACGCATCGGGGAGGGCCGCGTCGATCGGGCCGTCGCTGAAACCGCGAAAGTGGCTGGCATCGGCCGTGTTTCGCCCCATCGTCTCAGACATACCTTGGCAACCCAGGCGATCAACCGCGGTATGTCGCTGGAAGCGCTGGCCGCGCTGTTGGGTCACCGATCTATGCGGATGACGCTCGTTTACGCTCGAATCGCCGATCGCACCGTCGCCGACGAATACTTCACCGTCAGCGAAAAGGTCGAGGCCCTCTACGATCAGCCGCGCGCACTTCCCGCCGACGCCGAAGGCGCCGAAATGCGAAAGCTCCGCGCCGAGATGCACCGTCGGATGCTCGGTAACGGCTACTGCGCCCGACCCGTCGGCCTGGACTGCCACTTCGAATCCATCTGCGAATCCTGCACCTTCTTTCAGACCACCATCGCCTTCCGGCCCACTCTGCAGGCACAACGCGACGACGCTGCCGAGAAAGGACAGCTCGGCCGCCAGAAAGTGTTCGACGGACTGCTCGCCCGACTCGATCAAACCGCCTCCTGACAAGACGCACTTGACAAGATCACCCGCATAATGTCCGAGCAGCGCTGCGATCGCATCCAGGCTCATGCCCCGATTCACCGCCTGGGTGGCTAGCGTGTGTCGCAGTTGATGCGCGGTGGCGTTGCCGATGCCGGCCGCGCCCGCGACGCGGCGCAACGCCGAAGTGACGCGGTGATGGCTAATCGGCCGTCTGTGTTCGATCAGAAGGTGATTGGTGCGCAACCCATTGGGTCTATGGTTGGCGATCCAGTCATCAAGGAGTTCTTTGAGCTGTGGGTGCAGCGGGATGTAGCGGTCGTTGTGCAACTTGCCGATCGGGATGCGCAGCCAGTAGGCGGATCCGATCTGCACGACGGCGTCGACGGTGAGGGCCAGCAGCTCGCTGCGGCGTATCCCGGTGCGGGCAAGCAATTCAACGATCAGCCGAGACAGCGGATCGGCCTCGCTGCGGGTAGCGCGCAGCAACTTGGCTGCTGCGGCGTCGTCGAGGAACCGCGGCAGCGGCTTGTCGATGATGGGCAGGTCGCCGGGGAACATCAGTGCCCTGGTCGGCGCGTCCGGGTAGCCCCACTCGGCGATCCGGGTGAGAAAGCAGTGCAGGTTGATCAGCGTGTTCTTGATGCTGACCCGGTTGAGCGGCTTGCCGGTGGATGGCCTGGCGTGCGTGCACAGCCACGCCTTGAATGCCTCGATGTGTTCGCGCCGGAGATCAGCGCAGCCGGTGACGTCGGGGTGGGTGTCGGCCAGCCAGATTCCGAATCGGCGCAGGTCCAGGTCTATGTGTCGGACGGTGCTCGGTCGCAGACTCAGCGCGACTTGTGCGAGGTATCGCTGCGCGGTCTCGACGAACTTTATTGGCGCCGTGTCCCATCCGGTGTCCGAGGATTGGTGTTGCACCGCCGGTGGGCGCAGCGTAGAAATCTGGCCGGCGTGGAAGAGCGTCAGCCGCAAGCGGTGAAAAACCGCGGCCACGTTCTTGCCCGCGGTGGGCTTGCCGCGGCGGGCATACGCGGTGAGCATCGCCACACGGGCGGCGTCGAAATGCTCGTCGGTGATCGCGCGCGGTGACACACCGGTGATGGCAGTAACCTTCGCCAGGATGTTCCACTGCGCCGCGGTGTCCCTGGCCGAAACGCCGATGCGAGAACAGGCTTCGTTGAACCAGTGGTAATCGGCGGGGCAAAACGACCGTGCCGGCAGGCCCGGCCGCAGGTCGGTGCGGCTGAGCAGCTCGGCGTCCACAGTGATGCGGCCAGTGACCATCAGCCAGGACGTGAACGAACGCGCCTTGACCACAACGTCGAGCCGCTGCTCGGCGGTGAGCCCATCCCATCCGCCAGCCCGCCGGATCTTGCCCTCGCAGGTGTATGCCGATCGGGTCGTTGACCGGCCCGTCTTGTGCCCTGAGGCCCGCATCGCGGCCAGATAGTCCTCGACGAGCCAGGAGTCGTCTACCACCACCGACGCGGGCATCAGGGTGCCTGCATCGCTTGCGCATCGATCGCCTCGACCGCTCGCCGGTATTCGTCGGCGAGCCAACCGTTGGCCAAGTGCAAGTAAATGCGGGTCGATTCCAGCGAGCGATGCCCGGCCTGGGCCTGGATCGCCTCCAACGCCATCCCGGCCTCACGCAGCCGGGTAAAACAGGTGTGCCGCAGTTGATGACAGGTCAGGTGCTCAATGCCGGCTCGACGCCGAGCACCAGCGATGATCTCATCGAGCCCGGCCGCGCTGAGCGGCCGACCCCGACGTTGGCCCTTGAGCACCACGAACACGTGATCGGTTGACGCGGTATGCGGCCGCTCCAGCTCCAGGTAACTGGCCAAAGTGGTGAAAAAGCGCGGTGACACCGGCACGATGCGCTGGTGACCGCCCTTGCCGTCGGCGATGAACAACCGCTTCTCACCGGGACGCACGTCACCCAGCCGCAGCCCGAGCACCTCGCACCGACGCAGCCCACCCAGCAGCATCGCCTGTACCATCGCCCGGTCCCGGTGGGTGCGCAGCGCCCTCATCAAGGCGTCGGCCTGATCGGGGTCGATCACCCGCGGCACAGTGCGCGGGGTGCGAATCAACGGCACGCCACGCACCGCCCGACTCGGAGTCCGCGTCGACAATCCCTGCGGCACTGGGTTTCTAGAAACAACGCCACGAACGATCAGATACTCGAACAGCCCGGCGACCGAGGCCAGCCGCCGCTTGATCGTGCGCGCCGACAGTCCAGCCTCACCGTCGTCAATCCGCACCACTTCCGCGCCACGCCTCGGCTGGCGCTGGGCAGCGATGAATGACAACACGTCGGCATCGGTGACCTCCTCTGGCGCCTTGGCGACCTCAGTGAAGAACACCTTCAGATCGAACGCGGCAGCCAGCACCGTGTTCGGGCGCGCCCGGGCTGCGACCATCCCCAAATAGTCGTCGACCAGCTCATGCCCCAGCCGAAGAACGCCACCGCCAACTGGGTGAACCAGGCAAGGCACGAACACGACAACCTCCCGCCCACAGCATCCGCGCCCGCCCCGCGGGACAGCAGCAGACACGCCGAAAATCACCCGCATATCCAAACCAGTGGACCCAGTCGGCGGTGAGGTGCTCGACATCGTGCACCGAGCGCAGCGGCCCGGTTGGGAACGGTGAGTCTTTCCGGATCGCTTCGGTCTTATAGAGACCAATTATTGTCTCCGCCAACGCATTATCGTAGGCGTCTCCGACCGTTCCAATCGACGGCTTCATGCCGGCGAGCATGATCGTCTCCCCGCAGTGCACCGACGTGTACTGCGACCCGGCATCAGAGTGGTGAATCGTCGACCCCGCCAGCGGGTGGCCTTCACGGGCCCGCAGCGCTGCGGCCTGACGGAGCGCCGATTCGACGAACCACGAGTGCTTGGTCGTTGAGCACGCCCAGCCGAGGATCCGCCCGGCGTAGGCATCGACGACGAACGCGGTGTAGACGAACACCCCGGTGACCAGGCGAACGTAGGTGAAATCGGCGACCAGAAGCCGGTTGGGGGCATCGACGGCGAAGGTGCGATCCACCAGGTCCGGTGCCCGCTGCGCGGCGGGATCGGCCACGGTAGTGCGGACCTTCTTGACCCGCCGCACCCCCTGCCAGCCGTTGGCCCGCATGAGACGCTCCACGGTGCATTTGGCCACCGGAATGCCCCGTCGTTGCAGGTGAGCCCACATCTTGGCCGCACCGTAGAGTGACTCGGGCTTGCGGCGACCATCAGCATCGGGGGTGTAGTAGCCGGCCAGGATCTCAGCGACCGTCATGTCCCACAAGACCCGTTTCGATGGTGGGCGAGCCTGCCAGGCGTAGAAGGTTCTCGGGGCGATCTTGCAGCCACGCTCGCTCAGCACGCGGCAGATCGGAGCGACCCCGAACCGAGCACGATGCTCGGCGATGAATTCACAAATCAACGGTGTCGCGGGTCGCTCTCCCGCGCGAAGAAACTTGTTGCCGCCTTCAGGATTTCGATAGTCTGCTCAAGCTCACGGTTCTTCTTACGCAGCTCGCGCAACTCCCGGCTCTCCGCCGTCGATACCCCAGCAGCCTGGCCGTCGTCGATCTCGGCCTGGCGCACCCACTTGCGCAGGGTCTCCGCGCTCATCCCCAACCGGGCCGAGATGGCCCGCATCGCCGCCCACTCGGTGTCGTACTCGTCGCGATGCTCCCGGACCAGCCGGACCGCCCTGGCCTTCATGTCCTGGTCGTACCTCGTTGCCATCGTGCCATCCTTCCCTCAAAAGAAGGTGTGCACGAAACCCGGGATGGTCCACTGTCCGTGCGGGATGTCGAGGCCACCCTTGCCGAAGCGCTCGGCGATCAGGCCGCGATCTCCAAGTCGACGGTCTCGGAAGTCTGCAAGGCGATCCGCGCCGAGTATCAGGCGTGGGCGCGCCGCCGACTCGATGAGATCGTGCTGGATTATCTGTTTTTGGACGCCTCGTTCTTTCGGATGCATCCCGGGTCGCCGGCCGAGCCGGTGTTGGCGGCCTGGGGCATCACCACCGAGGGCAAACCCGTGTTCGTCGGGTTGTCACCGGGGACCGGTGAGTCCACTGATGCGTGGGCCGATTTCCTGACCGATCTGCGCGAACGCGGCCTTGGAACCCGGGCGTGTCATTCCATCTGTGTAAGTCCGGGGTGGTCCATCATCGGACCGCCGTTCGGGCGGACAGAAGGAGTGTTTTGTGACGAAGCTCATGGAGTCGGCGGGCAAGGAGATGTCGGCGGCTCGCCGGCTGGCGGAGACGTTTTCGGCCGAGACCCTGGATTCGCTGATCAAGGACGCGGTGAAATCGGGGACCCCGATCGACGGGGCGGACGGTTTGCTGACCGAGTTGACCAAGGCGGTGCTCGAGCGGGCCTTGCAGACCGAAATGACCCACCATTTGGGGTATGAATCCGGTGACCCGGCCGGCCGCGGGTCGGGCAATTCTCGCAATGGGTCTTCACCGAAGACGGTGACCACGGTCAACGGCCCGGTGGATATCGCGGTGCCGCGCGACCGCAACGGCACTTTTGAGCCGGTGATCGTGCCCAAAAGGGCGCGCCGGCTGGGCAACATCAATTCGGTGGTGCTGTCGCTGTATTCGCGCGGCATGACCACCCGCGATATCGAGGCACATCTGGCCGAGGTGTACGGAGCCAAGGTGTCACGAGAATTGATCTCCAATATCACCGAGGTGGTGGTCGATGAGATCAAGGCCTGGCAATCGCGCCCACTCGATGAGGTCTACCCGATCCTGTATATCGACGGGCTGCGGCTGCGCATCGCCGACAACGGGGTGGTGGGCACCAAGGTGGCCTATCTGGCCATCGGCGTGGACCTCGACGGGCGTAAACACGCCCTGGGCTGCTGGATCCAAGACAGCGAGGGCGCACGGTTTTGGCAGAAGGTCATCATCGACCTGCGCAACCGCGGAGTACGCGACATCCTCATCGCCTGCTGCGACGGGCTGACCGGCTTGCCTGATGCGATCCGCTCGATCTTCCCCGATACCGTGATCCAAACCTCATCTATTAACAATGGATCGGCCGGGATGGTCTCGGCGTTCACCTGCACCACCACGGGCAGGGCCCACGCAAACGCGTCACCTTCGAGGTCCACATGCAGACCTGTCCGCCCGTGGTGGCTGCGGGGCGTGGACCGGCCAGCGAGAGCAGCGCCACCGCTGTGGGCGGTGAGTGCCGAGATGAGGTTCCGGGCAGGCCTCGCGATCGCAGGGTGAACCTTTCACATTGAAAGGGATCCAAGTGCAATGAATCAGAGTACTCTGCAACGGCCGAACAGCTTCTGGTGTGGGATCGACTGGGGCGGGCGCTTCCATCACCTGTGTGTGCTGGATGGCACCGGCCAGCAGCTGCTCAGTCGCAAGGTCGCTCACACCGTCGATGGTCTGGCCGTCCTGGTCGGGTTGATTGCTTCGTTCACCGGTGCGGTCCGGATCGCGATCGAGCGGGCCGAAGGGCTACTGGTCGAATATCTCCAGCACCACTGCGATGCCGAAATTTATTGCGTGTCACCGAAAATCTCGGCGCGAGCACGCGAACGCTATCGGATGGCGGCCGCCAAGTCCGACGAATTCGATGCCTATGTGTTGGCCGATACGTTGCGTCACCAGTATGCCCAGTGGCGGCCGTTGGCCGTTCCGTCGCCGCTTCTAGCGGAGCTGACCGCAGTGAGCCGCGATCGTCAACGCATCCTGGATATGCAGGTGGACACCGAGAATCGACTGCGGTCAATCTTGGATGCCTATCATCCGTGCCCGTTGCACCTGTTTTCTGCACTGGACCGGGACATCACCCTGTCCTTCATCCGCAGCTATCCCACTCCCGTGCAGGCGGGCCGGATCACCGCTGCGCGGATGGGCGCGTTCACGTCCCGGCACGGCTACAGTGGCCGGCACAAACCCGAGACACTTGTCGCCCGGATGCAGCCGCATCTGCTATCGGCGAGCGACGGCACCGTTGCTGGCAAAGCGTTGGCGGCCAAAGCATTCACCGAACAACTGGCTCTACTCAACACCCATTTGCGAGCCCATGACAAACGACTGGGCGAACTGCTCGAGGCGCACCCGGACACCCCGATCTTCACCAGTTTCCCCGGCATCGGACCGGTCACCGCCGCCGTGTTGATCTCCGAAATGGGTGAGGAGCGCAGTCGTTTTCCTTCGGCGCCGTCATTGTTGGCAGAGACCGGCTTGGCTCCGGTCACCAAGGTGTCCGGGCGCACACGTCAGGTTCGCTTCCGCTACGCCGCCAACCGGCGGATGCGGCACGCCATCGACTGGTGGATGTTCGTCGCCGTCCGTGAAGACCTCTGGTCGGCCGACATCTACCAACACGCCCGCGCCGCCGGCCAACCACACCATCGTGCCCTGCGTGGCCTGGGCGCCCGCTGGTGTCGCATCTTGTGGCGCTGCTGGCACGACCACAACCCCTACGACCCGGCCATCCACCACCGCGCCACCGCCGCCTAACAACCCCACCCCGCCCCCGCGCTGAGCAAAGTCAGCCAGCCGCGGCGATCAATCATGCCCACGACCCGAGGTTGACAGCGGGAGTCTGTGTCGTGCACCTTCTGAGGAACTCGTTTCGCTACGCCTCCAAGAGGGACTGGGCCGCGATCGCCAAAGACCTCAAGCTGGTCTACACCGCGGCCAGCGAGTCAGCGGCTTTGGACGCGTTCGCCGCGTTCACCGAGACCTGGGGCCAGCGCTACCCGGCCATCATCAAGCTGTGGGAGAACGCCTGGGCCGAGTTCGTTCCCTTCCTGGCCTTCGACAAGGAAATCCGCAGCGTGATCTGCACGACCAACAGCATCGAAAGCCTAAACTCAAGGATCCGCAGGGCGGTCAACGCCCGCGGCCACTTCCCGACCGAGCAGGCCGCGCTCAAGTGCGTCTACCTGGCGATCATGAGCCTTGACCCAACCGGCAAGGGCCGCAAGCGCTGGGTCAACCGATGGAAAGCACCGCTCAACGCCTTCGAGATCGCATTCCCAGGGCGACTAACCCAAGGCCGAAAATAACAGTACAACAACCAGTTACACCGTTAACTTGACAGCCTCGTTCAGGCCGCCTGCTGATTTGGGCGATGGCTTCGCGGAGTTCTTCGGGTAGCGGATCGGCGGCGGTGAGAATCTGTCGGCCGGCTTTGATCTGGGCGGTGCGGTAGCGGCGGGTCGTGCGGACGAATTTCTTGATGCTCCAGCCGGTTTGGCGCTCAATCCAGTGCGTGACGGCCAGAGCGGCGAACACGATGGTCAGGTGCGCTTCGATGGACTCGCGGATGTGGTAGTAGAGCGGTCGGGCTTGCAGGTCGTGTTTGGACATGCGGAATGCCTTCTCGATGCGCCACAGCTGGTGGTAGGCGTCAATGACGAATTCCGGTGATGCGGTAGTGAGGTCGGTGGTGTAGCCCTTCCAGCCCGCCAGCGCCCGGGTCTTGGCCTCCAGCTCCCGGTTCACCGACTTGGTCGCGCCGGACAGCTGGATGTAGCGGTTGCGTTTGACCGGGGCTTTTCCGTCAACTGCGCGCTGGGCTTTGGCGACCTGCTCATCGATCCCACGCAGCGTGCGCCGCGCTCGGTCGTAACGGTATTGGTAGTGGATCACTCGATCGGGAATGCCGCGGGCCTTCTCGGCGCTGGTAGCCGGCCACGGCTGGGTGAGCACCTGCCCGTCGGGGATGGCTTGGTCGAGATGGGCATCGCGCCAACGGCGCACGACGTCGGGCACAAACGGGATTCTCGTGCCCAGGATGAACGACAACCCCGCCGTCTGCAGCGCGATCTGGTTGGCTTCCGAGACCATCCCGGCATCGGCGACGACGGTAACGTCGCTGAGTTGATGGGCGGCTTTGAAGGCGTTGATCACCGGCAGCATCGTGGCGGTCTCGGCCTTGTTGCCCTCGAACGCGGCCACCGTCAGCGCGAAACCGGCCGCGTCGCTGAGCAGCCCGAGAGTGATCTGCGGTTCCAGGCGACGTTCCTTGGAAAAGCCCGGCTCGCGGAACCCATCACCGGCATCGGTCTCGAAATACAGGGTGGACACGTCGAACAACACCAGCGACGCCGGCCCGAGGCCGGCATGGGCTGCGCATGCGCTGGCCAGTGCTTGGCGCCATGACGGTTTGGCATAGGTCGCCAACCGGCGTTTGACCGTGGCATACGACGCTGGGTGAACGCCGACTTCGTTCAGTACCCTCTCGGCGTCGACCTTACTGGTCGGTTCGATGATCCGCGCCAACACCAGATCGCGAAACACGTTGTCGCCCTTGGTAGCCGACTCCAACCCCAGCACCCGGTAGGCAGCGTACAGCGCATCCCACAGGTGGGTCATCTGCGAGGAGACGATCGGTAACGTACCGGGCTCCAGCCCACCAGAAAGCCCGAGATCCAGCTCGGTTTGTCCGGCCGCCAACCGTGTCGCCGCGGCGGCCTTCAGCGCCGCCAACTCGACCTCGTCGTGCGCCGAGCCGATGTGCTCGATCGAACGTGAACCCCGCCGCCAGGACCACACGATCTGCACCGCCGTTGCCCCAGACGCTGTCTTCACAGTGCGTACGAAGGCCACCAGCGCAGCTTATGACCCCGCTTTAGTGTTCAAATTTTGATGAATCCAGCCCCAAGACAGCAGGTCAGCCCGCGGCAGTCTCACCAGAACCCCAAACGTGAGCCAAGTCAGGTCGCCGACGCCGCAGGCGTCTCCCGTTCCTGGCTCTACGCCCAGAACGACGTCAAAGACGAGATCCAGCGCCTGCGCGCACGCAACCAGCCCCGGCCGACCCCAACGATTCCGGCCCGACAACAGGCAAGCGACCAATCCTTGCGCCAGCGCCTCGACATCGCACTATGCCGCAACCGCGAACTCACCGACGAAAACCAGCGGCTACGCCGCCAACTCGCCGTCGTTCTCGGCCAGAACCGCGAGACCCCACCCCAGCCACATCGCAATCGGATAACGATCGGACCATGCTAAACCGCCAGCACACCCCACCCGCACGACCGTCATCGACACCGTCCACAACACGAAACACCAGCTCAGACGACCGCACCTGCACCGGACTCCAGATAACGGTGGAAAGCATCAACGCGCGCATCCGGCGAGCGGTCAATGCCCGTGGGCACTTTCCCACCGACGCGGCCGCGCTGAAATGCGTCTACATGGCGATCATGAGCATCGATCCCACCGGCCGCGGCCGCAAACGCTGGAGCAACCGCTGGAAGGAGGCCTTAAACGCTTTCGACATCACATTTGACGGCCGCCTGTCCGCTGCACGAAAGTAGAACCGACACAACCATTTACACCGTTATCCGTACAGACCCGTGTTTAGGAACGGTGTCAGCACCGCGTCTTGTGGGGCGTCTTCGGTTCGGGCAGCAGGTGCGGCATCAACCGCCGTACCTGCCGCGCTGCGTCGACGCCACTCCTGTCCTGTCGTGCGGGTCAAACCGTGTTGTCAGCGGCTCATCATCATGCCGCCGTCGACGCCAATTGTCTGACCGTGTATGAACTTCGACATGTCGCTGGTCAGAAAGACGTTCAGGTTCGCGGCGTCGTCGACCTCGCCGAGCTTGCCGCCCAATGGAATTGTAGCGGCCTGCCATGCGTCAATCTGTGCGCGTCGTTCGGCATCCATCTCGTCGTACCATTTCTGTGCTAGTTCGGTCATGACACCTGGACACACGACATTGACTCGTACCCGGTACGGAGCCCAGTCCTTGGCGACTGTTCGGCTGAAAGCTACCACGCCACCCTTCGCCGCACTGTAGTTGGCCATTCCGGGCATCCCGCATACGCCGGCGTAGGAGGCGTAGTTGACTATCGCGCCACCGCCGTTGTCCTTGAAATGCCGGAATGCCGCTCCGTTGGTGAACGCCGTTCCCATGACGTGTACTGCGAACTGCTCGTACAACAGTTCCTCAGTCAGATCCTCGGCGGGTCCCTGATGTTCCAGTCCGGCGCTGTTCACTAGAGCATCGAGGCCGCCCATCAAGCTAATCGCCTGGCCGAATGCCGCGTTTACGACGTTCCGTTTCGTGACGTCGCATTGCACGTGCGTGACGGGGCGTTTACCTAATTCATTAGCAGCATCCACCACCGCGGCGACCCGCTCTGCGGTCGGTTCGGCGCGTGACATCGACACAACTTGAGCCCCTTCGCGCGCCATCGCGAGGACCGTGGCTTTTCCGATGCCGGTGATTCCGCCAGTGACAATGATTCGTTTCCCCTCGAGCAACACGGCAATACCTTCAGCTGTCCTAACTAACTGACGTCGGTGACGGTTTGCTTAGGCCTAGGCATGCATTGGTTGAAGCGAGTCGCTCCGCCAAAAGTCATTGCTCTCGGAGCTGGCGAGCGTGGCCGCCGCAGCCTCAGCAAGGCAGCCCTTCGTCGAACCGCCTAGAGCAAGCGCAATTCGGTGTCCGGGATTGAGGTCGCTCCAAGTCATCGCAGGCTCTTCTGGCGGCGAAGTCCGCGGAGAAAGTTTCGTGCTTGGATGCCCGGGAACCACTCGATGGCCTCCCCGTACTGGATCGAGCCATCGTCCAGCGTCCACTCGCACAATGACCAGAACTGCAGGTAACGCGCCCAGGGCACCCATTTCAGGACGTTCTTGCAACGCCCCTCGGCCTGCACCGTGCGTCCGAGGTCGTCGGTGCCTTCGATGACTAGTCGCCACGGCACGCCGTCCGGGCGACGTTCGACGACCTTGCGGCTGCCGGTGACAACAGCGGCGACCTTGTCGTCCTTCTGCAGCCAGCCGGTGATTGCGGGTTCCGTCGTTCCGACGATGGGGTCGACATCTTGTGGTGCGGTGCCCACGTTGTACATCTGGAAGGCGAAGCCTTTGCCGTCGTTGAACCAGGGGAAGTCGCCTCGGGGATTGTCCTTGTAGAACCGCGGTCCCCAGGAGTGGTCGCGGTTAGATCCGCAATCGACGGCGATCTCCTCGCCGTTGATGCGGATCGTTCCGGTGACGCGGCCGCCTTGTTCGTAGTGGTGCGGACCCCACTCCTCGGAGCCGTCCGGGAATCCCGAGTTAGCGACGCCCATGGTCGCGTCGAACCGCAAATCCAGCTGACAGCCGTCGCGGTCGTAGTGCATCGTGAACGCTTTCTGCGGCTCCAGGCAGCGCAGCGTCAGGCCGTTCGGCGTCGCGAAGTCGAACATTTCGGTGTTCGTCGAGGAGTTCAGCGGGGCGAACTCAAACCAATCGTGGTACAGGCAGTCATACATTTCCTCACCACTCGGATCCCAAAGCCCCACACCCGTCATGGAAAAGTTCATGTTCGGACGGTGGTTTATGTAGACGAATCCGCTCAAATCACGCTCGGCGACGTAGAACGGAAACCAGGCACTCTCGTTCCAGAACGGGCTGTCAGTCATCGTGCTGGTGTGGAAATAGTCGTCCTCGGGACGGACAGTATCGACCATCGGGTTGCTCCTTACCTTTCTTGCAGGGTGGTCGTTGCCGTTGGCCGTAGGCTTCGAACTGCCCAGGGGCGTCGGGTATGGCTTTCATGGGTTTGCCGTCGGTGATGGCCGAAGGAGATTGGCCGCCCGGCGTCCCGCGACGACTCGACCGCTAATTGAGAGATGCGATTCGATCGCTGTGTAAGGACACGTCGGCGTGGTCGTCTGCTGGGTCGATTGTTACGGCGATTACGGAGGTGGTTGTGGGGCAGCAGTTGTGGGCTGGTGTCGACGCCGGTAAATCTGATCACTACTGTGTGGTCATCGACGCCGAAGGGCAGCGGCTGCTGGCGCAGCGGGTCGCTAACGACGAAACTGCGCTGCTGGAGTTGATCAGCACGGTCAGCACTGTGGTTGATGGCGCTGAGATCACCTGGGCGATCGATCTCAACGGTGGTGGCGCTGCGGTATTGATTGTTCTGCTGGTCGGGGCCGGGCAGCGGCTGCTGTATATCCCCGGGCGCACCGTCTATCACGCCTCGGGCGGCTACCGCGGCGATGGCAAGACCGACGCCAAAGACGCCGCGATCATTGCCGATCAGGCCCGGATGCGCCGCGACCTGCAGCCGTTGCGACCCGGCGACGAGATCGCGGTGGAACTGCGCATCCTCACCAGCCGGCGCGCTGATTTGGTGGCCGATCGCACCCGGGCGATCAACCGGCTGCGGGCCCAGCTGCTGGAATACTTCCCCGCCCTGGAACGCGCCTTTGACTACAGCACCAGCAAGGCCGCGTTGATTTTGCTTACCGGCTATCAAACGCCTGACGGGCTGCGCCGCGCCGGTGCTGCTGAGCTGGCCGCCTGGTTGCGAAAACGTAAGGCCCGCAATGCCGATGCTGTCGCGTCCAAAGCCCTTGCGGCCGCTAACGCCCAGCACACCATCGTGCCCGGACAACACCTGGCTGCCACCGTGGTGGCTCGCCTGGCTAAGGAGGTGATGGCCCTCGACATCGAAATCGACGACACCGAGACGATGATCGAGGAGCGATTTCGCCGCCACCGCCACGCTGAAATCATCTTGAGCATGCCCGGCTTCGGTGTCGTGCTCGGCGCCGAGTTCCTCGCCGCCACCGGCGGCGACATATGCGGCTTCGACTCCGTCGACCGCCTCGCCGGCGTGTCCGGACTGGCCCCGGTACCCCGCGACTCCGGGCGCATCAGCGGCAACCTCAAACGCCCCCGCCGCTACCACCGCCGCCTGCTGCGCGCCTGCTACCTGTCCGCCCAAATCGCCATCCGCACCGACGCCGCCTCGCGCACCTACTACGACCGCAAAAGATCCGAAGGCAAAACCCACACCCAAGCCGTCCTCGCTTTGGCGCGCCGCCGCCTCAACGTGGTATGGGCCATGCTCCGCGACGGCACGGCATACCAGCCCGCACCTACCGCCGCGGCGGCTTGACAACTTCATTGAGAATCTCCTTGTTGTGTTGGGATAGCTCGCGCCGAAGCGCTGACTGATTCGGTTAGCTGTGGGAGCGCCTTAGCGCGCCACGGGAATCGCACATCGGGGCGCGCCCGTCAGACGGCGGGGCTCACGGCGGACGCGACACGTCCCCGAGCTTTTTGAACTTGTTGACGTACTGAGCGAGCGTGAACTCCGCGCTCGCGGCACGGCGTTCTGCTGCAACTACTCGTTCGTGCAGCGCGAGCAGCACCTGCGCCGATACCGGCGCGTCGGCTGGAACGTCAGCGAGTGCTTCGTCCGGCGGCGAAATGCCGTGCAGCACGAGTTCGACCATCGCCTCGCTGACCTGGTCTGGTGTGGCCTGCACAGCACCAACCCCCAGCACCGGGTCGAGCAGGGCGAGCCCTAATACCATGCCGAGCACGACGAAGATCGTCGTTGAGCGGTCGACTCGCAGTCCCCTCCGGGCGCCCTCCAACTCCAGCTGCGGGACAAGTTGCGCCAGAACCTCGCCGAGACCCAACGGCCAGGCCGCATTGTCGTAGTCGCCATCCGTGTCACCTTCCGGCAGCAATGCACGGGCCTGGACCAGGGCCATCGCGAGTTCGCGGTGCTCACGCAGCAGGGCGTAGAGCGGATCGATGAAGGCCACGACCAGCTCCCGCAGGGAAACCGGCTCATCGATCTGCGCCTCCCACGTTTTCAAGTACGACGAGATCACCTCGCCGAACGGCACCAGCACCGCCGCGCGAAACAGACCCGCCTTGGATCCGTAACGGCGATAGAGAAGCGGCACGTGCACGCCCGCCAGTCCGGCAATCTCTCGTATCGTAGTCGCGGCATAGCCCTGAAAGGCGAACAACCTACGCGCCGCATCGAAGATGACCTGCTCGACCTCTTGCGGGGAGCGACGGGCACGAACCGATCCCTGAGTGCCGGTACGCTTGCCTTGCAGGGCCTGTTCTGCAGACATTTCACGCTTCCCTCTTTGCTGCCGCATCGGGCCGGTCACATCCGGGTGCCTTGTTACCTCGCACACCAAGGTAACAGTTGTTATCTTGCTGTGTCTAGTGGATATCGGCCGTTATCTTGCGTGAGCATCCAAATAATGGGTATTTAGCCTGAATCCACCGATGAAACTGGCGTGACGATTTGCGACCGGATTGTCAAATGTTGAGCTGAAGCTGCTGGATGAGGACGCGCGTCAGCTGCTGGCCTCGTCTGCCAGCTTGTCCTGTTTCTGGTTGGGCACTTGGAGCGGGGCGGTCGGTTTGGGTGGGCGATGTCAGAGCGCGGTGGGTGTGTCAGGCTGCTAGGGCCGGTGGTGCGCGGTGGGTGGCGTGAAAGGCGTTGAGCCAAGCGTGTTCCCAGGGCCAATGCCGGGGCAGGTGCCAGGTGATATTGCCGCGTCCGGCCCGGGCGGACCGTGCGGCGACGTTGATCAGCTGGGTGCGGATGGTGGCGCTGCGGGCCAGGGTGTGCTCGGGCGAGGCCAGCACGCCCAGGGTCCGGGTAAGCGCGTGGGCGGTGGCGGCCAGTTGCAGCCAGGCAGCGTTGGCGTTAAACCGGCCAGACGGTAGGTGGGCCAACGGCCCGTCAAGCAGGTCGGCGAAGACCTGTTCGACGATGGCATGCCCACGGTGCTGGGATTCGGCCTGCACCAGTTCGAATGGGCTGTCGGTGAAGACCGCGTGATAGCGGTAGGCGGCGAACAGCTCACCCTGGTTTTCGGCGGCGGCGCGCGGGTTACGTTCGCGCACCCGGCGCACAATCAACCGCCCGTGGGTGGCATGCGCTGGGGTAGAGGTGAACGCGGTGTAGGGGATCTCGGCGATTTCGGCGTCGGAAATCCATTGCCCGCTGCTCTCATCGAACACTGCGTTGGGGTAGTTGATGGGAATCCAGGCGGTCTGGTCGATGTCGGCGATGGTGCAGCGGATCTTGGGATCCATGCGCACGGTGACCGAGAAATGCGCCCCGTTGCGGCGGCAGGCCGCCACGAATGCCCCGCTGTAGAAGGCCGAGTCGCCGCGCACCACGATCAGCCCGCTGATCCCCGCCGCACGGGCGGTGGTGATCGCCTCGGCCACCAGCGTGGCTGCGCCGCGGGCAGAGGCGGCGTTGCCGCCGCGCAGCCTCGTCGTGGTGATCACCGGCGCCGCCAGCGGGGTACACACGGTGGCGATCAGCGCGTTAAGCCCGCGCACGGTCAGCGATTTGGACGCGATCTTGGCATGCCCGAACGCCGCGCCCTGCTTGTCGGGCCCATACACCCGCTTCTGGGTCGAATCTAGGTCGATGAACGCCAGCTCTTCGCCACCGGCCAGCAGCGGGGCATGCTTGGCGAGTTCGGCGACTACACGGCGGTGCACCGCGGCCAGCTGGCGCACATTGCCGTGGTTAAACGCACGCAGAAACGACCCCAGCGTGGACGGGGCGCGGATCCCACCGAAGGTGCCCGGGATCGCACCGTGGCGAAGCAGCTCCATCCCGTCAATGTCATCGGCACCGGCGATCATCCCCGCGATCAGCGAACCGACCTTCACACCACCTCGGCGTCGAGCCGAACATGATGGGCGGCAAGCTTTTCCAGCCCAACCAGCTCGGCCAGCCGCATCGCGGGCACCAGCCCGGCATGCGACACGAGATTCGGGTCATCGAAGCTGGCGCGAGTCTTGCCCGCAGCATGCAACAATCGCATTTACGAGGTGCCCTTTCTTCTGGGTCATCAGAGGGTCAGCAACTCCGATAATCCCAGGTCAAAGGGCACTTCTGCTGTTACGACACACTCACGGCAAGAATTCCGTCGGTGGATTAAGGCTTAGAAATCGTCTTCGCACGACGGACGGAATCCCGTACGGGCCGGCACATCCTGAACCGCCCCGGGATGTCCGGAGACTCCACTTCTTGGGAGGGTTGGAGTCGTGTCAGCGAATTCGTCGAGGAGGTACCCGCCGGAGTTGCGGGAGCGGGCAGTGCGGATGGTCGCCGAGATCCGCGATCAGCATGAGACGGAGTGGGCAGCCATGCGCGCGGTGGCCGAGTTGCTCGGTGTCGGGACCACCGAGACCGTGCGCAAATGGGTGCGCCAGGCTGAGATCGATGCCGGGGCGCGTCCGGGAGTATCGACCGAGGAGTCCGCTGAGCTCAAGAGGCTGAAGCGGGAGAACGCAGGACTCAAGCGCGCCAATGCAATTCTGAAGACTGCGTCGGCTTTCTTCGCGGCCGAGCTGGACCGGCCACACCACTAGTCCGAAGTTGCGGCAAGTGAGGTAGACGGAATCTACGGCTGAGCTCAGATTCTGTCGGTTTGCGGATTGATAATGTAGCCAGTGAATATCGTGTGTCGATTCACAATATGCTTGAGTTGATCTATTACCATTGAGTGGTGGCGAAGCCAGCGCGGATGCACGTAGCCCGAACACCGAGCAAGTATGTGGACAAGGCGGGCAACGTTCGCCGCTATGAGTCGGTCCTGGTGCGCCGCACCTATCGAGACGGCAAGAAAGTCCGCCACGAGACGCTGGCGAACCTGTCCAAGCTGCCCGCCGACGTGATCGCCGCGGTTGAGGGCACGCTCAAGGGCCAGGTGCTGGTGCCGGCCGGGTCTGAGTTCACGATCACCCGGTCACTGCCGCATGGGGATGTGGCGGCGGTAGCTGCGATGGCCCGCCAGTTGGGGTTTCCGGCGTTGTTGGGGCCGGCGTGCCGGTCGAGGGATCTGGTGTTCGCGCTGATCATCTCCCGGGTGATCCAACCGGCCTCCAAGCTGTCCACGCTGGCCTCGTGGGCCGATTCCACCGTGGGGGTCGATCTGGATGTGGCCACCGCATCCACCGACGAGATCTACGCTGCGATGGACTGGCTGGCCGACCGGCAAGACACGATCGAAAAGAAGCTGGCTGCCAAACACTTAGGGCCACAGGCTAATCCCTCGCGGATGGCGTTGTTTGATCTGACCAGTGCCCGGATGACCGGACGGTGTTGCGAGCTGGCCTCGCGCGGGTATTCGAGGGACGGTAAAAAAGGCTACCGCAAATCGAATACGGCATCCTCACCGATCCAGCCGGCCGCCCGGTGGCGGTGCGGGTGTTTGCCGGTAACACCGCCGACCCGGTCGCCTTCACCGACATCGTCGAGGTGGTGCGCACCCAATTCGGGCTTGATCGGTTGGTGCTGGTCGGTGATCGCGGCATGATCACCTCCGCGCGTATCGACGCAATCCGTGAACTCAATGACAACCCAGACACCGCAACTGGTTTCGGATGGCTCACCGCGCTGCGCGCCCCCCAGATCGCCGTGCTGGCCGCCGATGACGGGCCGCTGCAGATGAGCTTGTTCGATACCCAGGACCTCGCCGAAATCACCCACCCCGACTATCCCGGCGAACGGCTCATCGCCTGCCGCAACCCCGCCCTGGCCGCCCAACGCGCCCGCAAACGCGCCGCCCTGCTGGCCGCCACCGAGATCGACCTGGGCGCCATCGCCGAACGGGTGGCTGCCGGCCGGCTGACCGGAGCCGGCCGCATCGGGGAAGCCGTCGGCAAAATCATCGATAAATACAAGATGGGCAAGCACTTTGAGCGCACCATCACCGACACCAGCCTCACCTACCACCGCAACCAGGCCGGCATCGACACCGAAACCGCCCTCGATGGCATCTACGTGCTACGCACCAGCGTGCCCGCCACCGACCTCAACGCCCCAGGCGTGGTCGTCGGCTACAAGAACTTGGCCCACGTCGAACGCGACTTCCGCAGCATCAAAACCGACGACCTCGACCTACGACCCATCCGCCACCGGCTCACCGAACGGGTCAAAGCCCACGTGTTGATCTGCATGCTGGCCTGCTATGTGACCTGGCACCTGCGCCAGGCCTGGGCGCCGCTGACCTTCACCGACGAACACCCACCCCTACGCGACAACCCCGTCGCACCGGCCCAACGCTCCCAAGCTGCCCAAACCAAAGCCGCCACCCGCCACGCCCCCGACGGCACCGCGCTGCGCAGCTTCCGCGGCCTGCTCACCCACCTGGCGACCCTGACCCGCAACGACATTCGCTACCACGGCACCAACACCACCGTGCCCACCCTGGCCGAATCCACCCCCGAACAGCGCCGCGCCTTCGAACTCATCAAGACCCCCATCCCCCTCCAAGTGGCGTAGCCAGAACAACCGACCCGACAAATCAACAAAACACCAGCTCAATCAGTAAATCCGACCGACAAACCGCCGCAACTTCGGACTAGTCTGTCGATTCATCGCCGATCATCAGGGCCGCCGCGACGGTCCTGATGGTTTGCGGTGGGGTGTCCAGTCGATTTGTGCCGGGTTGGTTGGGGCGTGTCATTCCATCTGTGTAAGTCCGGGGTGGTCCATCATCGGACCGCCGTTCGGGCGGACAGAAGGAGTGTTTTGTGACGAAGCTCATGGAGTCGGCGGGCAAGGAGATGTCGGCGGCTCGCCGGCTGGCGGAGACGTTTTCGGCCGAGACCCTGGATTCGCTGATCAAGGACGCGGTGAAATCGGGGACCCCGATCGACGGGGCGGACGGTTTGCTGACCGAGTTGACCAAGGCGGTGCTCGAGCGGGCCTTGCAGACCGAAATGACCCACCATTTGGGGTATGAATCCGGTGACCCGGCCGGCCGCGGGTCGGGCAATTCTCGCAATGGGTCTTCACCGAAGACGGTGACCACGGTCAACGGCCCGGTGGATATCGTGGTGCCGCGCGACCGCAACGGCACTTTTGAGCCGGTGATCGTGCCCAAAAGGGCGCGCCGGCTGGGCAACATCAATTCGGTGGTGCTGTCGCTGTATTCGCGCGGCATGACCACCCGCGATATCGAGGCGCATCTGGCCGAGGTGTACGGAGCCAAGGTGTCACGAGAATTGATCTCCAATATCACCGAGGTGGTGGTCGATGAGATCAAGGCCTGGCAATCGCGCCCACTCGATGAGGTCTACCCGATCCTGTATATCGACGGGCTGCGGCTGCGCATCGCCGACAACGGGGTGGTGGGCACCAAGGTGGCCTATCTGGCCATCGGCGTGGACCTCGACGGGCGTAAACACGCCCTGGGCTGCTGGATCCAAGACAGCGAGGGATATGGAACGAGCACAGGTTCGTTTCCCCGGATTGGCGCTGCTGCCTGAGGTTTTCCGGTCTACGGGCGTGTCGCTGATGTTCCAGGTGTAAGCCCGCGAGTTAAGGTACTGCCTTGAAACCCTAGGTGCGAGGAAGGTACGCGGTGGGAGACGGGCGGCTGCGGGTGATCACCGGCGAGGTCGCGGCGGTCGTGGAGACGCGAGATCCGCAGCGGTTTCAGGCCGAATGCGTGGAGGCGTTCGTGGCGTCGTGGACCGCGCGCGGGTTCGCCGAATCGACGATCACCAACGACGTCGGTGTGTTGGAGCGGATGCTGGTGGCGCTGGGGCGCCCGGCGTGGGAGGTGACCGCTGAGGACGTCGACCGGGTGGTGGGCGAGCTCGCCAGTTCGGGTCGGGCGGTGTCGACGCGACGCAATTATCTGCAGGTGTTCAAGGGCTTTCACCGGTTCCTTGAGGTCCGCAAGGCCGCGGAGATCGAGGCGGCGTTCGGGGTCCGGCTGGCCTGTCCATTGGACGAGTTCAACGCCGCCCGCCATGTCAGCGACGACTCGCCGAGCACGGAGGCGCCGCCGACGGCGGAGCGGGTGGGCGCGTTCTTCGAGTTCCTGAAGGGTCGGATTGCGACTGCCCGCAAGTATGCGCCGGCCGCGCGGGATTATGCGCTGTTCCGCACGCTGTATCACGCCGGGCTGCGGTCGGAAGAAGTGGTGATGCTCGACTGCTCGGATGTGCATTTTGGGCGCGGCACGTTCGGCAAGCTGCATGTGCGGTTCGGTAAGGGCGCCAAGGGCTCCGGGCCGCGGCCGCGTTGGGTGCCGATGTTAGACGGGCTGGATCTGGTGTTGCGCTGGTATCTCGACGATGTGCGCGGCCGGTTCCCGGACAGTCCGGTGTTGCTGTGTGATGAGTCCGGCGGCCCAATGGCCGCGGCCACCATCCGCAACCGGTTGCGGCATTTGATGAGAGTGGAAGGCCGGCCTGAAGGTGAGTGGTTCAGCCCGCATGGGATGCGCCGTGCCTGTGCGACCCACAACTATGAGCGAGGCGTGGATCTCGTTGCCATTCAACAGCTTTTAGGACACTGGACGGTCGCGTCGACCATGCGGTATGTGCGCCCGTCGGAGACCTTCATCGAAGACGCCTATCAGCGTGCGATCTCGGCGACGCTGAGCGAACTGACCGGGCAGGAGTGAGTATGCAGATCAGGTGGAAACTTCGGATGGCCGCCGCCCAGCGGGAGGTGTGGACCGGCGCCCAACTGCAACGGCTGCTGGCGGAGAAGGCTGGATTGGAGCTGTCTTCGGCGTCGGTGTCGGCGTTGTTCACCAAACAGCCCAGTCAGATCAAGCTGTCCACCTTGATCGCGTTGTGCACCGCACTGGAATGCTCGCCCAATGACCTGTTTGACATCGATACCACCCCTGTCACACAACAGATTTCACCGAAGCCGGCCAAGGTCGCGGTCAACGACGCGCCAGCGTCGCGGCGGGGCCGGTCGATGCCGCCGATCTAGCATGACCCGCCGGGTCCGGGACTGCCGGTGCTGTGGTCGCGCGGTCGGCAAACCAGAGCGTGACCTTTGTGCTCGTTGCCACTGGGCGCGGTGTCACGCACCGATCAAACACCGCTGCCCGCGCTGCGGTGTGTTGCGGGTTCTGGGGCCGGACACCGGATGCTGCGCGCGCTGTTCGCGCACCTGCCGGATCTGCAATGCGCCAGTGCTGTTCGTCGACCGCGACCTCTGCGGGCAGTGCGCTCGGCGGCAACGCTTGGACGCCAACCGAGCCGAGTGTCCACGCTGCGGAAAACGCCGGATCCTGCGACCCACCACCGGCTGGTGTGGCTCCTGCTCACATCCGGGCCGGCCACCGAATCCGGATGCGGCCTGTGTCGACTGCGGACGGGTCACTCGACTGACCGGGGCGGGACGGTGCCAAAGATGTTGGGCCCGCTCGCCGCATCGAATCCCAGTCCGAGCGGCTAATCCGAAGTTGCGGCGGTTTGTCGGTCGGATTTACTGATTGAGCTGGTGTTTTGTTGATTTGTCGGGTCGGTTGTTCTGGCTACGCCACTTGGAGGGGGATGGGGGTCTTGATGAGTTCGAAGGCGCGGCGCTGTTCGGGGGTGGATTCGGCCAGGGTGGGCACGGTGGTGTTGGTGCCGTGGTAGCGAATGTCGTTGCGGGTCAGGGTCGCCAGGTGGGTGAGCAGGCCGCGGAAGCTGCGCAGCGCGGTGCCGTCGGGGGCGTGGCGGGTGGCGGCTTTGGTTTGGGCAGCTTGGGAGCGTTGGGCCGGTGCGACGGGGTTGTCGCGTAGGGGTGGGTGTTCGTCGGTGAAGGTCAGCGGCGCCCAGGCCTGGCGCAGGTGCCAGGTCACATAGCAGGCCAGCATGCAGATCAACACGTGGGCTTTGACCCGTTCGGTGAGCCGGTGGCGGATGGGTCGTAGGTCGAGGTCGTCGGTTTTGATGCTGCGGAAGTCGCGTTCGACGTGGGCCAAGTTCTTGTAGCCGACGACCACGCCTGGGGCGTTGAGGTCGGTGGCGGGCACGCTGGTGCGTAGCACGTAGATGCCATCGAGGGCGGTTTCGGTGTCGATGCCGGCCTGGTTGCGGTGGTAGGTGAGGCTGGTGTCGGTGATGGTGCGCTCAAAGTGCTTGCCCATCTTGTATTTATCGATGATTTTGCCGACGGCTTCCCCGATGCGGCCGGCTCCGGTCAGCCGGCCGGCAGCCACCCGTTCGGCGATGGCGCCCAGGTCGATCTCGGTGGCGGCCAGCAGGGCGGCGCGTTTGCGGGCGCGTTGGGCGGCCAGGGCGGGGTTGCGGCAGGCGATGAGCCGTTCGCCGGGATAGTCGGGGTGGGTGATTTCGGCGAGGTCCTGGGTATCGAACAAGCTCATCTGCAGCGGCCCGTCATCGGCGGCCAGCACGGCGATCTGGGGGGCGCGCAGCGCGGTGAGCCATCCGAAACCAGTTGCGGTGTCTGGGTTGTCATTGAGTTCACGGATTGCGTCGATACGCGCGGAGGTGATCATGCCGCGATCACCGACCAGCACCAACCGATCAAGCCCGAATTGGGTGCGCACCACCTCGACGATGTCGGTGAAGGCGACCGGGTCGGCGGTGTTACCGGCAAACACCCGCACCGCCACCGGGCGGCCGGCTGGATCGGTGAGGATGCCGTATTCGATTTGCGGTAGCCCTTTTTTACCGTCCCTCGAATACCCGCGCGAGGCCAGCTCGCAACACCGTCCGGTCATCCAGGCACTGGTCAGATCAAACAACGCCATCCGCGAGGGATTAGCCTGTGGCCCTAAGTGTTTGGCAGCCAGCTTCTTTTCGATCGTGTCTTGCCGGTCGGCCAGCCAGTCCATCGCAGCGTAGATCTCGTCGGTGGATGCGGTGGCCACATCCAGATCGACCCCCACGGTGGAATCGGCCCACGAGGCCAGCGTGGACAGCTTGGAGGCCGGTTGGATCACCCGGGAGATGATCAGCGCGAACACCAGATCCCTCGACCGGCACGCCGGCCCCAACAACGCCGGAAACCCCAACTGGCGGGCCATCGCAGCTACCGCCGCCACATCCCCATGCGGCAGTGACCGGGTGATCGTGAACTCAGACCCGGCCGGCACCAGCACCTGGCCCTTGAGCGTGCCCTCAACCGCGGCGATCACGTCGGCGGGCAGCTTGGACAGGTTCGCCAGCGTCTCGTGGCGGACTTTCTTGCCGTCTCGATAGGTGCGGCGCACCAGGACCGACTCATAGCGGCGAACGTTGCCCGCCTTGTCCACATACTTGCTCGGTGTTCGGGCTACGTGCATCCGCGCTGGCTTCGCCACCACTCAATGGTAATAGATCAACTCAAGCATATTGTGAATCGACACACGATATTCACTGGCTACATTATCAATCCGCAAACCGACAGAATCTGAGCTCAGCCGTAGATTCCGTCTGGACCATCCCGGGTTTCGTGCACACCTTCTTTTGAGGGAAGGATGGCACGATGGCAACGAGGTACGACCAGGACATGAAGGCGGTCCGGCTGGTCCGGGAGCATCGCGACGAGTACGACACCGAGTGGGCGGCGATGCGGGCCATCTCGGCCCGGTTGGGGATGAGCGCGGAGACCCTGCGCAAGTGGGTGCGCCAGGCCGAGATCGACGACGGCCAGGCTGCTGGGGTATCGACGGCGGAGAGCCGGGAGTTGCGCGAGCTGCGTAAGAAGAACCGTGAGCTTGAGCAGACTATCGAAATCCTGAAGGCGGCAACGAGTTTCTTCGCGCGGGAGAGCGACCCGCGACACCGTTGATTTGTGAATTCATCGCCGAGCATCGTGCTCGGTTCGGGGTCGCTCCGATCTGCCGCGTGCTGAGCGAGCGTGGCTGCAAGATCGCCCCGAGAACCTTCTACGCCTGGCAGGCTCGCCCACCATCGAAACGGGTCTTGTGGGACATGACGGTCGCTGAGATCCTGGCCGGCTACTACACCCCCGATGCTGATGGTCGCCGCAAGCCCGAGTCACTCTACGGTGCGGCCAAGATGTGGGCTCACCTGCAACGACAGGGCATTCCTCTCTTAACCGGCTAATGGTTACTGGTTGTTGGCTACGACACGCCGTTTTTCCTGGGGTGCTTGATTTGCGTTGAGACGTTAGGCATATGTG
Source organism: Mycobacterium heckeshornense (assembly GCF_016592155.1). Taxonomy (NCBI): domain Bacteria; kingdom Bacillati; phylum Actinomycetota; class Actinomycetes; order Mycobacteriales; family Mycobacteriaceae; genus Mycobacterium; species Mycobacterium heckeshornense. The sequence goes on along the minus strand of NZ_AP024237.1, from coordinate 2,908,359 downwards.
AGTCCCATGGCAGCAGAGCAGACGGTCGAGTCGTTGTGTGCAGTCGAGCGGCAGGGGCGCTGGTCGCTGGTCGGGGCGGGCCGGCTGGCATGGATCTGGTCAACGACTACCTGAGCTATCTGGCCGATCGCGCTTACTCGCCGCGCACGGTGCGCGCCTACGCGTTCGACCTGCTGGCGTTCGCGCGGTGGCTGGCCGCCGAGCGCCTTGGGGTCAACGAGGTCACCACGGAGGTGTTGCTGCGGTTCTTGGCGTTCTGCCGGTCGGCGTTGCCGCCGGTCCGGCCGGGCGGCAACGTGTACTCGATCCGCGATGGCCGCAACGTCGGCTACGCGCCGACGACGATCAACCGGCGGCTCGCCGCGATCTCGGGGTTGTATTCCTATCGGCAGATGCGGGATGGATCGGCGGACAACCCGGTACCGCGCGGGGGTCCGGCACGCCGCGCAGCCGGGGAGGCTAGCGGTCTGCTGGCTCACCTGCGAAAGCCAAAGCAGCGCTCGCGGTTACGGGTGCGGGAGCCTCGGCGGTTGCCGCGCGGCCTGGACCGCAAGGAGACGACGGCGCTGGTGGGCAGCCTGCGCACCGACCGGGATCGCGCGATCGCGGGGTTGATGCTGTTCTGCGGGTTGCGCTCGGCCGAGGTGCTGGGTCTTCGGGTCCGCGATATCGACATCGGCGGCTGGGTACGGGTCATCGGCAAGGGCGACAAGGAGCGCCGAGTTCCGTTGGATCCAGACGTGGCCGCGCTGATCCAGACCTACCTGTTCGCCGAGCGGCCCGAATCAGATTGCGACACATTGTTTCTGGTCGCAAAGGGCCCCAACCGGGGCGAGCCGCTGACCCCGGCTGGATTGCGCACGATCTTTCGCTACCACCGGGCGAAGGCCGGGGTGCCTGCCGGGCATCCGCATGCGCTGCGGCACTCGTTTGGCACCGCGCTGGCCGAGGCGGGAGTTGACCTATCGGTACTACAGGCGCTGATGGGCCACGACCACGTCGACTCCTCGGCCGCCTACATTCACCTGTCCCCGACGCATGTGCGTGCCGCCTACGATGCCGCCCGTGATCGCCAGCGCGCCCACTGAGGGGGCTGTTGCCGCGCGGCGGCCAGCGCCGCGCGGCGAGGAGTTGCTGTCGGGGTATGTGGCCGCGTTGGCGGCCCGTGGTGCGGGGAATCGATCGTTACTGGCAACGGCCCGCGTGTTTCTGACCCGCTGGCCCGATCCACAGGCCTGGGCCGAGCTGCCGCTGTCGGTGCGGTTGTCGGCCGGTTGGACGGTTCGGCCGCTGTTGAATTATCTGATGCTGTCCGGATATCTGCGCCCGGGCTACGACTATCTGCTCGAACGTAAGCTGGCTGCCATCCTACGGGAGGCACACACAAGCCCCTTGGCTGGTTATGTGACCCGATTCCTTTCCGCAGCAACCGAACTGGGCTACACACCCCGGGTAGCGGCGGGGCTGGCCAGCCAGGTCGCGGTGCGCATGCTGATCCAGACCGGCCACCCGCTTACCGAGCTTGACGATACCGATATCGCCGAGTTCAGCGCCGCGATCACCGCCCGCGAACAAGCACATCAGCGGCCACTCCAGCACTACCGGACCGCGTTGTATGCCACCCGCGCTGTTCTGTATCACCTGGGTGGGCAGGTCACCCCAACTGCGAAAAACACCGCGCATCTGCGTTGGCCGTGGCGGCGTCACTTCGCCAGTGTTCCAACCGGATTGGCTGATTCGCTGGTCGCCTACCTGGAATGCGCCTCGGGCACTCGCACCCGATCGACCGTGTTGGGCATCGCTAGCCGCCTGGGCCATTTCGCCCAGTTCCTCGCCGACCACGATCCAGCGTTGATCAGCCTGGCCGACCTCGATCGGCAACGTCACATTGAGCCTTACTTAGCCTGAATCCGTGGATGAGTGATTTGGTGTCGTCGCGGGGCTGGTTTCTGCACGATTGGGGCGGTTGGGAATGGGGTGGGCATAATTGAGCCGCTGGCCTGCACCAGCTTTCCTGTGTCTTCGGGGTCGGGCCTGGGATGGCAGTTGGGCACGGGAGGTGGCGTTCACCCTGCTCGTGGGATCGCCGGACTGTGACCGATGATGTTGTTCCACAGGGTTTTCCACCCGATCTGCCATGGCCAGTGCGCGGGCAGGTGCAACATCGGCTTACGGGCGGGCGCGGCGAAGCGGGCTGGGATGTTGACCAGGTCGCGGCGCAGGGTCGCACCGCGCGCGACGACGTGCTCACCGCTGGCGAGGGTGCCGGTGGCGCGTAGCAGGTTGTGCGCGATCACCGTGCAGGCCAGCCAGGCGCAATTGGCTGCAAACAGCCCAGAGGGGATATGAGCCAATGGGCCGTCGATGAGGTCGGCGAAGGTGGTCTCGATGATGGCATGGCGGCGGTGGGTGATGTCGGCCTGGGCGGTGGGCAAATCGGAGTTGGTCACAAATGGGTGATAGCGCCACACCGCAAACAGCGCGTCGGGGTAGCGGGCATCTTTGACACGGCGCACGATCAGCCGGACGGTGAGCGTGCGCCCGCCGCCCAGGCGCAGCGTGTAGGGCGTTTCGGCGACCTGGGCATCAGAGATCAGCGCGCCGGTGTCGGGGTCAGCCACCGCGCCCGGGTAGTGCACCGGGGTGTAGGCGTGCTCGCCGATGCCGGCGATGGCGGTGCTGATGCGCTTGTTTCGGGCCACCGACACGGAGAATTCGATACCTTCGGCAACGCAGGTGGCCATCACCTTCTTGGTGCCGAACGCCGAGTCGCCGCGCAGCATGATGGTGCCCGCGCCGCACCGGCGGGCGGTGGTGATGGCCTGCTTGACTTGGCGGGCCGCCGCACGCCCGGAGCCGGCCCGCCCGCTGCGTAGCCGCGCCTCGGCAATCACCGGCGGCGCCTGCGCGGTCGACAGCGTGGTGATCTGCGGTGAAAGGCCCAATCGCAGCAGCGCGCGGCTGGCGATCTTGGCGTGCCCGAACGAGGCGCCCTGCTTGTGGTGTCCGTAGACCGGGCGCAGCAGCGAGTCGATGTCTAAAAACGCGCGCTGCTCGATGCCGGGCAAAAGCGGGGTGTGCGCCGCGAGTGCCACCAGATGCTCGCGGGCCACCGCGGCGAGCTGGTTGGAATGCCCGAAGCTGAACTCGCGCAGGAAGATCCCCAGCGTCGAGGGCGCATACACCTCATCGAAGACCCGCGGCGTGCCGCCGGCGCGCAGCACATTCACATCGTCGATGCTGTCCGCCCCGCACATCATGCCCGCGATGATCGTGGTCAGCTTGCCGGCCGCATTGACCGCGCCCGAGGCCACCCGGGTGCTGGGCAGATCGATGTGCTCGCCGATCAACCGCGAAAGACCGCTCTGCTCAGCCAATTCCAGCACCGGCACCAAACCCGCCGCCGACACCAAATTCTGCTCGTCGAACACGGCGGACTCGGTGCTAAACGTGTATGCTGATTGCACTGGAAATGCCTTCCCGAGCAGGGACTGTTTCGACTTCGACAATCGTTATTGTCCCAGCTCGGAAGGCGTTTTCACTGTTCACACGCCGATCACCAAAGACCGACCTTCCACGGATTCAGGCTTAGCCGCCGTGGCCGCCGCGACCAACCCGCGCACCGGCGCGGTGTTGTCGGCCTCCGAACGGCGCTCGCGGGTGCTGACCGTCGGGCGGCTAATCGACGACATCAACGAATGGGGCTGGGCCGAGGCGCCCGGCCGCAAGCTCGTGTTTGCCCGCGATGTGCCCCGACTGCCCAGGGCGCTGCCCCGCTACCTGCCCCCGGACGCCGATCGGCGGCTGTCGCAGGCGCTGCACGCCTCGCCGAACCGGCTGCGCGCCGACGCACTACTGCTGCTGCGCGCCACCGGGATGCGCATCGGCGAACTGCTCGACTTGGAACTGGACTGTGTGCATGAGGTTCCCGGCGCCGGGGCCTGGTTGAAGGTTCCGCTGGGCAAGCTCGACACCGAGCGGATGGTGCCCATCGACGACGAGACCCTCGAGTTGGTCGACCGCATCGTCGCGCACCGCTCGCCCGGCAAGCCACTGCCACACCCACGCACCGGCAAGCCGGTCCAGTTCCTGCTCACTCATCAGGGGCGCCGCATATCGGTGGACGTCCTGCGCAACGAACTTGCCCGCGCCGCCACCGAAGCAGGATTGAAATCCGTTACACCACACCAACTTCGACACACCTACGCCACCGCGCTGATCAACTGCGGGGTGTCGCTGCAGGCGCTGATGGCGCTGCTCGGCCATTATGCGGGTGATCTTGTCAAGTGCGTCTTGTCAGGAGGCGGTTTGATCGAGTCGGGCGAGCAGTCCGTCGAACACTTTCTGGCGGCCGAGCTGTCCTTTTTCGGCAGCGTCGTCGCGTTGTGCCTGCAGAGTGGGCCGGAAGGCGATGGTGGTCTGAAAGAAGGTGCAGGATTCGCAGATGGATTCGAAGTGGCAGTCCAGGCCGACGGGTCGGGCGCAGTAGCCGTTACCGAGCATCCGACGGTGCATCTCGGCGCGGAGCTTTCGCATTTCGGCGCCTTCGGCGTCGGCGGGAAGTGCGCGCGGCTGATCGTAGAGGGCCTCGACCTTTTCGCTGACGGTGAAGTATTCGTCGGCGACGGTGCGATCGGCGATTCGAGCGTAAACGAGCGTCATCCGCATAGATCGGTGACCCAACAGCGCGGCCAGCGCTTCCAGCGACATACCGCGGTTGATCGCCTGGGTTGCCAAGGTATGTCTGAGACGATGGGGCGAAACACGGCCGATGCCAGCCACTTTCGCGGTTTCAGCGACGGCCCGATCGACGCGGCCCTCCCCGATGCGTTGGCCGTACTCAACGAACAGGTAGCGGCTGCGCAGGCTGACGGGTCGGGCGGCGAGCCATTCGTCGAGGAGATCCTTGAGTTGGGGATGCAACGGAATGTACCGGTCGTTGCGCAGTTTCCCGAGCGGCACGTGCAACCAGTACGCGGCCCCGATCTGCACCACGGAATCGACTGTGAGATCGAGGAATTCGCCCTTACGCAGGCCGGTGCGGGCCAGGAACTCCACGCACAGCCGGACAAACGGGTCGTCGGCGGCGCGCGCGGCCTGCAGCAGCTTGGTGAACGCGGCGTCGTCGAGGAAGCGGGGCAGCGGCTCGTCGCGGATCGGCAGGTCGCCGGCGAACACGAGCACGCGGGCGGGAATATCGTCGCCGTCCCATTCGGTGAGCCGGTCGAAGCAGGTGCGCAGGGTGCCGAGATGTTCGGCGAGACTGATCTTGGACAACCGGCCGCCGCGCGCCGAAGGACGGGTGGCCAGGTGCAGCTTGTAGGCCTCGATGTGTGCCCGACGCAGGTCAGCAACACAGACCACCTCGGGGGCGTTCGCGGCCAGCCAGCCGGCGAACTCCCGCAGCACGCCCTCGACACGCACCATCGTCGAGGCCCGCAGCGACAGCCGCGTCTGGGCGATGTAACCGGTCAGGGTGGCCGCCAGCCGCGGCGGAACCGCCGCCCACTGGGCGGCCCGCTCAGCCGAGCGGTTTGGGCTGGTCTTGCGGGGCGCGCTGTCGAGGACGCCGAGGTGGAACAGGGTGGTCTGCGCACCGAACAGCGCCGCGCTCAGTGCTTTGGCGCCGTGGCTGCCGGGTCGGTGACGAGTTATCGCGGCACTCAACGCTTTTCGCTGCTCATCGATCACCGGCTGGGTCAGCTGCTCGGGAGTCAGCCCGGCCAGCGCGGCCACCTTGGCCAGCGCCGACCACTGCAGGCGGGTCACGATGGGATCAAACCCGAGCTCGGTGGAGGTCGCGACGAACCGTTGGTGGAACCCGCGGTGATGATGGGCGGCGACTTCGCCGAGGTAGGGCCGGCACGCCACGAGATAGTCCGGGCTGGGCCGCAGCCGTCCCGTCACGATCAGCCAACCAACCACCCGTCGATCCTTCAGCGGCAAAGCGCACTGGGTTGCCAGCGGCAACGCAGACCAGCCCGCCACACCCACGCGGGTGAAGAACGTGCGGGCCACCGAGGTCACCGGATGTCCGGCGAACATCCCGGCCGCAACCAGGTCGGCCCGATACGCCTCGACGAGCTCTTCGATGTCGGGGCGATGTGCTGGTGAGCGGTTCATGCCTCGGCCGCCTCACCGGAGGCGACGACCTGCGCCTCGATCGCTTCGGCGGCCCGCAGGTACTCCCGTTCCAACCAGTCGTTGGCCAGGTGCAGGTAGATGCGGGTGGAGTCGATCGAGGCGTGGCCGGCCTGGGCTTGGATCGCCTCCAGTGCCATCCCCGCCTCCCGCAGCCGGGTGAAACAGGTGTGCCGCAGCTGATGGCACGTCGCCTGGGTCAGCCCGGCGCGAGCGCGCGCACCGTCGAGGATCTCGTCCAGACCGGCGGCCGACAACGGCTCGCCACGCCGGGGCCCCTTCAACACCACGAACACCCGATCGGTCGACGTCCGCGGCCGCTCCTGATCCAGATAGTCCCCCAGCGATGCGAAGAACCGCGCCGATACCGGCACCATCCGCTGCCGACCGCCCTTGCCTTCGGCCACGAACACCCGCCGCTCGCCGGCGTTGACGTCGTCGAGGCGCAGGCCCAGCACCTCGCAGCGTCGCAGTCCACCCAGCAGCATCGCCTCGACCATGGCCCGGTCGCGGTGGGTGCGCAGCGCCGCCCGCAGCGCGTCGACCTCGCTTGGCGCCAGCACCCGGGGCAGCGTGCGCGGGGTGCGGATCAACGCCATCCCGCCCTTCCCGCGCCGAGCACCGGGGCGGCGGGCGGCCAGGCTGGTCGGCACCGGGTTGCGGCTTACGCCGGTGTCACCGCGGGCCGCGAGGTAGGCATACAGGCCACGCACACTGGACAACCGGCGGGCGATCGTGCGCGCCGCCAGGCCCGGCTCGCCGTCCTCCAACCGCACCACCCGCTCACCCAAACGGGCAGTGCGTTGAAACGCCAAGAACGCGAACACATCTGCGGCGCTCACCTGGGTCGGTTCCTTGGCAACCACACCGAAGAAGATCTTCAAATCCGAGGCCACCGCCAGCCAAGTGTTCGTTCGGGCCCGTGCCGCAACGAAGGCCAGGTAGTCATCCAGCAGCGGATGCCCCAGGGTGATCGCGGCCAACTCCGCCCCACGATGGTGACGGACCAGGCACGGCATGAACACGGCAACCTCCTGCCGCCAGCATCCGCGCCCACCCCGCTGGATCACGGCAGACACGCCGAAGATCACCCGTATATCAAACACAAAACCTTAGCCATGACAATGGTTTACGCACGAATTGCTGATAAGACCGTCGCCGAGGAGTACTTCGCCGTCACCGAGAAAGTGGAACTACTCTACGGCCAACCCCATCAACTCGCCGGCGACGACGAAGGCCGCGAAATGCGCAAACTGCGTAACGAGATGCACCGCCGCATGCTGGGCAACGGCTACTGCGCACGACCGGTCGAGATGGACTGCCACTTCGAGTCCATCTGCGAATCCTGCAGCTTCTTCGTTACCACCCTCGAGTTCCGGCCCACGCTGCAACGCCAGCGCGACGATGCCGCCAACAAGGGCCAACTCGGCCGCCAGAAGATCTTCGACGGCATCCTCGACCGCCTCGATACCACCGCCTCGTGACCGCCCTACTTGACTCGATCACCCGCATAAGTACAACACCAGCCGGCTCATGCACCGACTCGGACTGAAACCACCCATCGAATACGAGGCCGACTACCATGCACACCACACCGGTCAGCCGACCGGCGCAAAGTAAACCGGTGTGCACAAAACCCAGGGCGATTCAGGGTCACACGCACCACGCTCGCCGATCCGACGGCGGCCCGGACCGCCGATCTGGTGAGTCGCCAATTCGGCCCGCCGGCGCCCAACCGGCTATGGGTGGCCGACCTGACTTACGTATCGACTTGGTCGGGGTTTGCCGACGTCGCGTTTGTCACCGACGCCTATGCCCGACGGATCCTGGGCTGGCGGGTGGCCGCAACGATGGCGACCTCAATGGTGCTCGATTCCATCGAACACGCCATCTGGACTCGGCAACGCGAAGGGATCTTTGATCTCAAAGATGTTGTCCACCATACCGACAGAGGATCCCAATACACCTCGATCCGGTTCACCGAGCGGCTCTCCGAAGCCGGTACCCGACCCTCGGCCGCGGCAGTCGGATCGTCCTACCACAACGCGTTGGCCGAGACAATCATCGGCTTGTACAACACCGAGTCGATCAAACCCCGCAAACCCTGGCGCACCATCGAGGAGATCGAGTTGGCCACCGCCGAATCGGGTGGACTGGATCAACCATCGCCGCCTCTACAAATACTGCGGCGATATCCCACCAGTAGACCTGGAGGCCGCCGACCACGCTCAACACCGAAGACCAGCCGCCGGCTGAGCTCACACACCAGAAACTCTCCGGACTCACCGGGGCGGTTCACCTCGACGACGAAACCCGCCAACTGCGGAACCAAATCGCGCTCCTACACGGACAGCTCCGCGTCAATCGCATCGCTGCCACCCACGTCACGGACACCGTCCACGACGCAAACGCCCAGCTCACGCAGCTAAACGGCCACCCCCGCCCAAGATAACGTTGGCGCGCTTGTGTTCTCGATTCTCCTGTTCGAGTTCCTTCATGCGCCGCGCTTCGGTTGTCGACACCCCTGGCTGATAGCCGTCATCGATGTCGGCCTGGCGCACCCAGGTCCGCACCAACTCCACCCCGTAGCCAAGCTGATCGGCGACCCGGGCGACAACGCCGTGGTCGCTACCCAACTCCGCCCGTAATGTCCGGACCATCCGTACCGCTCCGGCCTTCTGCTCGGCGCTGTAGCGGCGACTCGTCGGCTTGCTCGGCGGTGACTGTTTCTTCGGCATGACTCCATCCTCGATTCCAAGGTCTGGAGCCTCCAGCATTTCCAGGGCGATTCACCGACCGGCGGCGACCACGGCTGGGGAACCTGGGGGCCGCAGTTTGGCGCGATGTCCGAAGACATCGTCAGCGCTGTACGCTAGAGCCGATACAGCCAATCACTTCACGTTGAGGAAAACAATGAGTCCGTGCCGGTACTTCAGTCACAGCAACTACCACCGCGCGTCACTGGCTGCCTTCCTGCTCGTCTTTGCCGCGGCAATGAGCGCACCCGCGCTGGTGATACCTTTTCAGGCGCATGCCGTTCCGTCACCCGAGGTGGACTATTTGTATAACGTAACGGTGCGGCGGGCCTACAACTTTCCAAATGGCGACGCCATCGGCTATGGCCGCGGGATCTGCGAAAAGGTCAGCGGCGGCCGAAGTTTTGCCCAGCTGATGGGGGATGTGAAAAGCGATGTAACCCCCAACGACGAGTATGCGGCAAACTACCTTGTCTCCTACGCGGTCAGTCAATTCTGTCCTGAGCAAATCTGGCAGCTGCGGAATTCGGCGGCTGGCTACCAAGCGCCCCCGGGAACTGAAAGTCCGGTTAGCGGGCTTCAAGGCGACGCAGCCGGGAAGTGATGGGCAGAGACCGTTGCGCAGACTCGCCCGCTACACCACTTCGGCGGAAACGATGACCCAGCCGGTCCCGCCACCGGCGGCCTCTAGCGATCCTTGGTCGCTAGCGATCCTGGGTCTGTACGGATAACGGTGTAAATGGTTGTGTCGGTTCTACTTTCGTGCAGCGGACAGGCGTCCGTCAAATGTGATGTCGAAAGCGTTTAAGGCCTCCTTCCAGCGGTTGCTCCAGCGTTTGCGGCCGCGGCCGGTGGGATCGATGCTCATGATCGCCATGTAGACGCATTTCAGCGCGGCCGCGTCGGTGGGAAAGTGCCCACGGGCATTGACCGCTCGCCGGATGCGCGCGTTGATGCTTTCCACCGCATTCGTCGTGCACACCACCGATCGGATGCTGGTGTCGAACTGCAGAAATGGCACAAACTCGGCCCACGCGGACTCCCAGAGCTTGACGATCGCCGGATACCGCTGGCCCCAGGTGTCGCTCAACGCGACGAACGCCTCCAGCGCGGCCGACTCGCTGGGCGCGGTGTAGATCGGCTTGAGATCACGGGCCAGCGCCGGCCAATCCCTCTTGGAGGCGTAGCGAAACGAGTTCCTCAGAAGGTGCACGACGCAGACTCCCGCTGTCAACCTCGGGTCGTGGGCATGATTGATCGCCGCGGCGGGCTGACTTTGCTCAGCGCGGGGGCGGGGTGGGGTTGTTAGGCGGCGGTGGCGCGGTGGTGGATGGCCGGGTCGTAGGGGTTGTGGTCGTGCCAGCAGCGCCACAAGATGCGACACCAGCGGGCGCCCAGGCCACGCAGGGCACGATGGTGTGGTTGGCCGGCGGCGCGGGCGTGTTGGTAGATGTCGGCCGACCAGAGGTCTTCACGGACGGCGACGAACATCCACCAGTCGATGGCGTGCCGCATCCGCCGGTTGGCGGCGTAGCGGAAGCGAACCTGACGTGTGCGCCCGGACACCTTGGTGACCGGAGCCAAGCCGGTCTCTGCCAACAATGACGGCGCCGAAGGAAAACGACTGCGCTCCTCACCCATTTCGGAGATCAACACGGCGGCGGTGACCGGTCCGATGCCGGGGAAACTGGTGAAGATCGGGGTGTCCGGGTGCGCCTCAAGCAGTTCGCCCAGTCGTTTGTCATGGGCTCGCAAATGGGTGTTGAGTAGAGCCAGTTGTTCGGTGAATGCTTTGGCCGCCAACGCTTTGCCAGCAACGGTGCCGTCGCTCGCCGATAGCAGATGCGGCTGCATCCGGGCGACAAGTGTCTCGGGTTTGTGCCGGCCACTGTAGCCGTGCCGGGACGTGAACGCGCCCATCCGCGCAGCGGTGATCCGGCCCGCCTGCACGGGAGTGGGATAGCTGCGGATGAAGGACAGGGTGATGTCCCGGTCCAGTGCAGAAAACAGGTGCAACGGGCACGGATGATAGGCATCCAAGATTGACCGCAGTCGATTCTCGGTGTCCACCTGCATATCCAGGATGCGTTGACGATCGCGGCTCACTGCGGTCAGCTCCGCTAGAAGCGGCGACGGAACGGCCAACGGCCGCCACTGGGCATACTGGTGACGCAACGTATCGGCCAACACATAGGCATCGAATTCGTCGGACTTGGCGGCCGCCATCCGATAGCGTTCGCGTGCTCGCGCCGAGATTTTCGGTGACACGCAATAAATTTCGGCATCGCAGTGGTGCTGGAGATATTCGACCAGTAGCCCTTCGGCCCGCTCGATCGCGATCCGGACCGCACCGGTGAACGAAGCAATCAACCCGACCAGGACGGCCAGACCATCGACGGTGTGAGCGACCTTGCGACTGAGCAGCTGCTGGCCGGTGCCATCCAGCACACACAGGTGATGGAAGCGCCCGCCCCAGTCGATCCCACACCAGAAGCTGTTCGGCCGTTGCAGAGTACTCTGATTCATTGCACTTGGATCCCTTTCAATGTGAAAGGTTCACCCTGCGATCGCGAGGCCTGCCCGGAACCTCATCTCGGCACTCACCGCCCACAGCGGTGGCGCTGCTCTCGCTGGCCGGTCCACGCCCCGCAGCCACCACGGGCGGACAGGTCTGCATGTGGACCTCGAAGGTGACGCGTTTGCGTGGGCCCTGCCCGTGGTGGTGCAGGTGAACGCCGAGACCATCCCGGCCGATCCATTGTTAATAGATGACGTCTGGGTGATCGCCTGCGGCCAGACGGTTTCGATCGCGTCCGGCAGGCCCTTGAGCCCATCGCACACCACCATGCAGACATCCTGTGTGCCACGGTTTTTGATCTCCGAGAGCACCCGCACCCAAAACTTCGCCCCCTCCCCGTCGCCGTGCTCACCGGCCCATAATCCGAGGATGTCGCGGGTGCCCTCGACGGTGACGGCCAGCGCCAGATAGATTGGCCGGTCGGCGACATTGCCATCACGAATCTTGACGTTGACCGCATCGATGAAGATCACCGGATACACCGGATCCAAGGGGCGGCTTTGCCACTCGGCCATGCCTTCGAGCACCCGGTCGGTGATCGTGGAGATGGTCTGTTTGGACACAGCCGCCCCATACACCTCGGCCAGGTGCGCGCTGATCTCACCGTGCGTTAAACCCTTGGCGCTCAATGAAATCACCAGATCCTCCACGCCGCTCAGCCGCCGCTGGCGCTTCTTGACGATCTGCGGCTCAAACGAGCCGGCCCGATCCCGCGGCACTTCGATATCCACCGGACCCGCCTCGGTCACCACCGTTTTGGCCCGGCTGCCATTGCGGGAATTGCCGCTGCCGCGCCCGACCGGATCGTGCTTGCCGTAGCCCAGGTGATCGTCGAGCTCGCCCTCCAGCGCCGACTCGACCACGCGCTTGGTCAAATGGGACAGCAGGCCACCTTCACCGGCCAGCTTCAGGCCCTGCGCGCGGGCCCGCTCGGCCAACAGCCGCACCAACTCATCGTTGCTGGCCTCACTCAACAGCGGCTGCGCCGGCGGCGCCGCATCCAGGTCCACAGGACTATCTTGATTACTAACCACATCAGTCACAGGTGCCTCCTACTTCTCAGCAGTTACACCGTTCTTTGTACAAGTCCTCGTCGATGCGGGCCATCTATTCGGCGCCCACCGTAGATGCCGCTGAGCTCGCGCTCAAAGAGTTTGACCGCGATTTCGGTGCGCAATACCCCGGCGCGATCGACGTGTGGCGGGGCGCCTGGCCAGAGTTCATTGCCTTCTTGGATTACCCGGTGGAACTACGCAAGATCGTGTACACGACAAACGCGATCGAGTCCATCAATTTCCAGCTACGCAAAATTACCAAGAACCGGGGAACATTTCCCGGACAAGGACTCTGCGATCAAGTTGCTGTACTTGGGGTTGTGCAACATCTCCAGCCACAGAGGAGGCTATTCGGGGACGGGAACCTACAACTGGACTGTGGCGCTTAACACCCTGGCGAAACTGTTCCCTGGACGGATTCCGTTGTGTTAGAATACAACTCGTTGTCAAGTCACCTCAGACTTGCACAGAAATCGTGACGGGCTCGGTGACCCACGGTCAACGGGCCGGTGGATATCGCATTGGACCATCCCGGGTTTCGTGCACACCTTCTTTTGAGGGAAGGATGGCACGATGGCAACGAGGTACGACCAGGACATGAAGGCCAGGGCGGTCCGGCTGGTCCGGGAGCATCGCGACGAGTACGACACCGAGTGGGCGGCGATGCGGGCCATCTCGGCCCGGTTGGGGATGAGCGCGGAGACCCTGCGCAAGTGGGTGCGCCAGGCCGAGATCGACGACGGCCAGGCTGCTGGGGTATCGACGGCGGAGAGCCGGGAGTTGCGCGAGCTGCGTAAGAAGAACCGTGAGCTTGAGCAGACTATCGAAATCCTGAAGGCGGCAACAAGTTTCTTCGCGCGGGAGAGCGACCCGCGACACCGTTGATTTGTGAATTCATCGCCGAGCATCGTGCTCGGTTCGGGGTCGCTCCGATCTGCCGCGTGCTGAGCGAGCGTGGCTGCAAGATCGCCCCGAGAACCTTCTACGCCTGGCAGGCTCGCCCACCATCGAAACGGGTCTTGTGGGACATGACGGTCGCTGAGATCCTGGCCGGCTACTACACCCCCGATGCTGATGGTCGCCGCAAGCCCGAGTCACTCTACGGTGCGGCCAAGATGTGGGCTCACCTGCAACGACGGGGCATTCCGGTGGCCAAATGCACCGTGGAGCGTCTCATGCGGGCCAACGGCTGGCAGGGGGTGCGGCGGGTCAAGAAGGTCCGCACTACCGTGGCCGATCTCGCCGCGCAGCGGGCACCGGACCTGGTGGATCGCACCTTCGCCGTCGATGCCCCCAACCGGCTTCTGGTCGCCGATTTCACCTACGTTCGCCTGGTCACCGGGGTGTTCGTCTACACCGCGTTCGTCGTCGATGCCTACGCCGGGCGGATCCTCGGCTGGGCGTGCTCAACGACCAAGCACTCGTGGTTCGTCGAATCGGCGCTCCGTCAGGCCGCAGCGCTGCGGGCCCGTGAAGGCCACCCGCTGGCGGGGTCGACGATTCACCACTCTGATGCCGGGTCGCAGTACACGTCGGTGCACTGCGGGGAGACGATCATGCTCGCCGGCATGAAGCCGTCGATTGGAACGGTCGGAGACGCCTACGATAATGCGTTGGCGGAGACAATAATTGGTCTCTATAAGACCGAAGCGATCCGGAAAGACTCACCGTTCCCAACCGGGCCGCTGCGCTCGGTGCACGATGTCGAGCACCTCACCGCCGACTGGGTCCACTGGTTTGGATATGCGGGTGATTTTCGGCGTGTCTGCTGCTGTCCCGCGGGGCGGGCGCGGATGCTGTGGGCGGGAGGTTGTCGTGTTCGTGCCTTGCCTGGTTCACCCAGTTGGCGGTGGCGTTCTTCGGCTGGGGCATGAGCTGGTCGACGACTATTTGGGGATGGTCGCAGCCCGGGCGCGCCCGAACACGGTGCTGGCTGCCGCGTTCGATCTGAAGGTGTTCTTCACTGAGGTCGCCAAGGCGCCAGAGGAGGTCACCGATGCCGACGTGTTGTCATTCATCGCTGCCCAGCGCCAGCCGAGGCGTGGCGCGGAAGTGGTGCGGATTGACGACGGTGAGGCTGGACTGTCGGCGCGCACGATCAAGCGGCGGCTGGCCTCGGTCGCCGGGCTGTTCGAGTATCTGATCGTTCGTGGCGTTGTTTCTAGAAACCCAGTGCCGCAGGGATTGTCGACGCGGACTCCGAGTCGGGCGGTGCGTGGCGTGCCGTTGATTCGCACCCCGCGCACTGTGCCGCGGGTGATCGACCCCGATCAGGCCGACGCCTTGATGAGGGCGCTGCGCACCCACCGGGACCGGGCGATGGTACAGGCGATGCTGCTGGGTGGGCTGCGTCGGTGCGAGGTGCTCGGGCTGCGGCTGGGTGACGTGCGTCCCGGTGAGAAGCGGTTGTTCATCGCCGACGGCAAGGGCGGTCACCAGCGCATCGTGCCGGTGTCACCGCGCTTTTTCACCACTTTGGCCAGTTACCTGGAGCTGGAGCGGCCGCATACCGCGTCAACCGATCACGTGTTCGTGGTGCTCAAGGGCCAACGTCGGGGTCGGCCGCTCAGCGCGGCCGGGCTCGATGAGATCATCGCTGGTGCTCGGCGTCGAGCCGGCATTGAGCACCTGACCTGTCATCAACTGCGGCACACCTGTTTTACCCGGCTGCGTGAGGCCGGGATGGCGTTGGAGGCGATCCAGGCCCAGGCCGGGCATCGCTCGCTGGAATCGACCCGCATTTACTTGCACTTGGCCAACGGTTGGCTCGCCGACGAATACCGGCGAGCGGTCGAGGCGATCGATGCGCAAGCGATGCAGGCACCCTGATGCCCGCGTCGGTGGTGGTAGACGACTCCTGGCTCGTCGAGGACTATCTGGCCGCGATGCGGGCCTCAGGGCACAAGACGGGCCGGTCAACGACCCGATCGGCATACACCTGCGAGGGCAAGATCCGGCGGGCTGGCGGATGGGATGGGCTCACCGCCGAGCAGCGGCTCGACGTTGTGGTCAAGGCGCGTTCGTTCACGTCCTGGCTGATGGTCACTGGCCGCATCACTGTGGACGCCGAGCTGCTCAGCCGCACCGACCTGCGGCCGGGCCTGCCGGCACGGTCGTTTTGCCCCGCCGATTACCACTGGTTCAACGAAGCCTGTTCTCGCATCGGCGTTTCGGCCAGGGACACCGCGGCGCAGTGGAACATCCTGGCGAAGGTTACTGCCATCACCGGTGTGTCACCGCGCGCGATCACCGACGAGCATTTCGACGCCGCCCGTGTGGCGATGCTCACCGCGTATGCCCGCCGCGGCAAGCCCACCGCGGGCAAGAACGTGGCCGCGGTTTTTCACCGCTTGCGGCTGACGCTCTTCCACGCCGGCCAGATTTCTACGCTGCGCCCACCGGCGGTGCAACACCAATCCTCGGACACCGGATGGGACACGGCGCCAATAAAGTTCGTCGAGACCGCGCAGCGATACCTCGCACAAGTCGCGCTGAGTCTGCGACCGAGCACCGTCCGACACATAGACCTGGACCTGCGCCGATTCGGAATCTGGCTGGCCGACACCCACCCCGACGTCACCGGCTGCGCTGATCTCCGGCGCGAACACATCGAGGCATTCAAGGCGTGGCTGTGCACGCACGCCAGGCCATCCACCGGCAAGCCGCTCAACCGGGTCAGCATCAAGAACACGCTGATCAACCTGCACTGCTTTCTCACCCGGATCGCCGAGTGGGGCTACCCGGACGCGCCGACCAGGGCACTGATGTTCCCCGGCGACCTGCCCATCATCGACAAGCCGCTGCCGCGGTTCCTCGACGACGCCGCAGCAGCCAAGTTGCTGCGCGCTACCCGCAGCGAGGCCGATCCGCTGTCTCGGCTGATCGTTGAATTGCTTGCCCGCACCGGGATACGCCGCAGCGAGCTGCTGGCCCTCACCGTCGACGCCGTCGTGCAGATCGGATCCGCCTACTGGCTGCGCATCCCGATCGGCAAGTTGCACAACGACCGCTACATCCCGCTGCACCCACAGCTCAAAGAACTCCTTGATGACTGGATCGCCAACCATAGACCCAATGGGTTGCGCACCAATCACCTTCTGATCGAACACAGACGGCCGATTAGCCATCACCGCGTCACTTCGGCGTTGCGCCGCGTCGCGGGCGCGGCCGGCATCGGCAACGTCACCGCGCATCAACTGCGACACACGCTAGCCACCCAGGCGGTGAATCGGGGCATGAGCCTGGATGCGATCGCAGCGCTGCTCGGACATTATGCGGGTGATCTTGTCAAGTGCGTCTTGTCAGGAGGCGGTTTGATCGAGTCGGGCGAGCAGTCCGTCGAACACTTTCTGGCGGCCGAGCTGTCCTTTCTCGGCAGCGTCGTCGCGTTGTGCCTGCAGAGTGGGCCGGAAGGCGATGGTGGTCTGAAAGAAGGTGCAGGATTCGCAGATGGATTCGAAGTGGCAGTCCAGGCCGACGGGTCGGGCGCAGTAGCCGTTACCGAGCATCCGACGGTGCATCTCGGCGCGGAGCTTTCGCATTTCGGCGCCTTCGGCGTCGGCGGGAAGTGCGCGCGGCTGATCGTAGAGGGCCTCGACCTTTTCGCTGACGGTGAAGTATTCGTCGGCGACGGTGCGATCGGCGATTCGAGCGTAAACGAGCGTCATCCGCATAGATCGGTGACCCAACAGCGCGGCCAGCGCTTCCAGCGACATACCGCGGTTGATCGCCTGGGTTGCCAAGGTATGTCTGAGACGATGGGGCGAAACACGGCCGATGCCAGCCACTTTCGCGGTTTCAGCGACGGCCCGATCGACGCGGCCCTCCCCGATGCGTTGGCCGTACTCAACGAACAGGTAGCGGCTGCGCAGGCTGACGGGTCGGGCGGCGAGCCATTCGTCGAGGAGATCCTTGAGTTGGGGATGCAACGGAATGTACCGGTCGTTGCGCAGTTTCCCGAGCGGCACGTGCAACCAGTACGCGGCCCCGATCTGCACCACGGAATCGACTGTGAGATCGAGGAATTCGCCCTTACGCAGGCCGGTGCGGGCCAGGAACTCCACGCACAGCCGGACAAACGGGTCGTCGGCGGCGCGCGCGGCCTGCAGCAGCTTGGTGAACGCGGCGTCGTCGAGGAAGCGGGGCAGCGGCTCGTCGCGGATCGGCAGGTCGCCGGCGAACACGAGCACGCGGGCGGGAATATCGTCGCCGTCCCATTCGGTGAGCCGGTCGAAGCAGGTGCGCAGGGTGCCGAGATGTTCGGCGAGACTGATCTTGGACAACCGGCCGCCGCGCGCCGAAGGACGGGTGGCCAGGTGCAGCTTGTAGGCCTCGATGTGTGCCCGACGCAGGTCAGCAACACAGACCACCTCGGGGGCGTTCGCGGCCAGCCAGCCGGCGAACTCCCGCAGCACGCCCTCGACACGCACCATCGTCGAGGCCCGCAGCGACAGCCGCGTCTGGGCGATGTAACCGGTCAGGGTGGCCGCCAGCCGCGGCGGAACCGCCGCCCACTGGGCGGCCCGCTCAGCCGAGCGGTTTGGGCTGGTCTTGCGGGGCGCGCTGTCGAGGACGCCGAGGTGGAACAGGGTGGTCTGCGCACCGAACAGCGCCGCGCTCAGTGCTTTGGCGCCGTGGCTGCCGGGTCGGTGACGAGTTATCGCGGCACTCAACGCTTTTCGCTGCTCATCGATCACCGGCTGGGTCAGCTGCTCGGGAGTCAGCCCGGCCAGCGCGGCCACCTTGGCCAGCGCCGACCACTGCAGGCGGGTCACGATGGGATCAAACCCGAGCTCGGTGGAGGTCGCGACGAACCGTTGGTGGAACCCGCGGTGATGATGGGCGGCGACTTCGCCGAGGTAGGGCCGGCACGCCACGAGATAGTCCGGGCTGGGCCGCAGCCGTCCCGTCACGATCAGCCAACCAACCACCCGTCGATCCTTCAGCGGCAAAGCGCACTGGGTTGCCAGCGGCAACGCAGACCAGCCCGCCACACCCACGCGGGTGAAGAACGTGCGGGCCACCGAGGTCACCGGATGTCCGGCGAACATCCCGGCCGCAACCAGGTCGGCCCGATACGCCTCGACGAGCTCTTCGATGTCGGGGCGATGTGCTGGTGAGCGGTTCATGCCTCGGCCGCCTCACCGGAGGCGACGACCTGCGCCTCGATCGCTTCGGCGGCCCGCAGGTACTCCCGTTCCAACCAGTCGTTGGCCAGGTGCAGGTAGATGCGGGTGGAGTCGATCGAGGCGTGGCCGGCCTGGGCTTGGATCGCCTCCAGTGCCATCCCCGCCTCCCGCAGCCGGGTGAAACAGGTGTGCCGCAGCTGATGGCACGTCGCCTGGGTCAGCCCGGCGCGAGCGCGCGCACCGTCGAGGATCTCGTCCAGACCGGCGGCCGACAACGGCTCGCCACGCCGGGGCCCCTTCAACACCACGAACACCCGATCGGTCGACGTCCGCGGCCGCTCCTGATCCAGATAGTCCCCCAGCGATGCGAAGAACCGCGCCGATACCGGCACCATCCGCTGCCGACCGCCCTTGCCTTCGGCCACGAACACCCGCCGCTCGCCGGCGTTGACGTCGTCGAGGCGCAGGCCCAGCACCTCGCAGCGTCGCAGTCCACCCAGCAGCATCGCCTCGACCATGGCCCGGTCGCGGTGGGTGCGCAGCGCCGCCCGCAGCGCGTCGACCTCGCTTGGCGCCAGCACCCGGGGCAGCGTGCGCGGGGTGCGGATCAACGCCATCCCGCCCTTCCCGCGCCGAGCACCGGGGCGGCGGGCGGCCAGGCTGGTCGGCACCGGGTTGCGGCTTACGCCGGTGTCACCGCGGGCCGCGAGGTAGGCATACAGGCCACGCACACTGGACAACCGGCGGGCGATCGTGCGCGCCGCCAGGCCCGGCTCGCCGTCCTCCAACCGCACCACCCGCTCACCCAAACGGGCAGTGCGTTGAAACGCCAAGAACGCGAACACATCTGCGGCGCTCACCTGGGTCGGTTCCTTGGCAACCACACCGAAGAAGATCTTCAAATCCGAGGCCACCGCCAGCCAAGTGTTCGTTCGGGCCCGTGCCGCAACGAAGGCCAGGTAGTCATCCAGCAGCGGATGCCCCAGGGTGATCGCGGCCAACTCCGCCCCACGATGGTGACGGACCAGGCACGGCATGAACACGGCAACCTCCTGCCGCCAGCATCCGCGCCCACCCCGCTGGATCACGGCAGACACGCCGAAGATCACCCGTATATCAAACACAAAACCTTAGCCATGACAATGGTTTACGCACGAATTGCTGATAAGACCGTCGCCGAGGAGTACTTCGCCGTCACCGAGAAAGTGGAACTACTCTACGGCCAACCCCATCAACTCGCCGGCGACGACGAAGGCCGCGAAATGCGCAAACTGCGTAACGAGATGCACCGCCGCATGCTGGGCAACGGCTACTGCGCACGACCGGTCGAGATGGACTGCCACTTCGAGTCCATCTGCGAATCCTGCAGCTTCTTCGTTACCACCCTCGAGTTCCGGCCCACGCTGCAACGCCAGCGCGACGATGCCGCCAACAAGGGCCAACTCGGCCGCCAGAAGATCTTCGACGGCATCCTCGACCGCCTCGATACCACCGCCTCGTGACCGCCCTACTTGACTCGATCACCCGCATAAGTACAACACCAGCCGGCTCATGCACCGACTCGGACTGAAACCACCCATCGAATACGAGGCCGACTACCATGCACACCACACCGGTCAGCCGACCGGCGCAAAGTAAACCGGTGTGCACAAAACCCAGGGCGATTCAACGCGCGCATCCGGCGAGCGGTCAATGCCCGTGGGCACTTTCCCACCGACGCGGCCGCGCTGAAATGCGTCTACATGGCGATCATGAGCATCGATCCCACCGGCCGCGGCCGCAAACGCTGGAGCAACCGCTGGAAGGAGGCCTTAAACGCTTTCGACATCACATTTGACGGACGCCTGTCCGCTGCACGAAAGTAGAACCGACACAACCATTTACACCGTTATCCGTACAGACCCCCCGAGGTCGCTACGCGGTGGCTGAGATGGGATCGGCTTGGTCGGTGTCGGTACTCATGGTGGCCGGCGGCGGCCGCAGTTCATGGGGTGGGTCAAGCAGTGATCGGCGTAGATCTTGCAGCAATCGGGTGCCGCCCGGGGTCATGGTCAGACCGCGCCAACCGGCTGAGGCGCGATCCAGTACGGCCCACACCAGGCTGATGGCACTGGTCTCGCCAGGGAATCGGCCAATGACCTTGGTCCGTCGCTTGGTCTCCCCGAAGGAGCGCTCAATAAGATTCGAATGTCGAACGCGCCCATGGTGTTCGACCGGGAACCGCAGATAGGCCGTCAGCCCTGCTTTGTCGGTGAGCAGGATCCGCATCGCCGCTGGGTAGAGGTCGCAGTATTTGGCGGCGAACGCCTCGATCCGCGTGTCGATGATCTCAACCAGCTGGGGCCCCGGTTCGATGCCCAGGTCGGTGGTGTCGAAAATTGCCCAGTAGCCGTCGCGGACCTCGGCTTGCATCCCGGTGGGAATCTTGGCGAGCACGTTTCGGAGTCGATGAATAAGACATCTCTGGTGCAACGCTTCTGGGTAGATGTGTTCGATGGCCGCGATCAAGCCCTTGGCGCCGTCAGAGACAACCAGCAGCGGGGTTCCAGAGCCCGTCACGATTTCTGTGTAAGTCTGAGGTGACTTGACAACGAGTTGTATTCTAACACAACGGAATCCGTCCAGGGAACAGTTTCGCCAGGGTGTTAAGCGCCACAGTCCAGTTGTAGGTTCCCGTCCCCGAATAGCCTCCTCTGTGGCTGGAGATGTTGCGCAACCCCAAGTACAGCAACTTGATCGCAGAGTCCTTGTCCGGGAAATGTCCGCGGTTCTTGGTGATTTTGCGTAGCTGGAAATTGATGGACTCGATCGCGTTTGTCGTGTACACGATCTTGCGTAGTTCCACCGGGTAATCCAGGAAGGCAATGAACTCTGGCCAGGCGCCCCGCCACACGTCGATCGCGCCGGGGTATTGCGCACCGAAATCGCGGTCAAACTCTTTGAGCGCGAGCTCAGCGGCATCTACGGTGGGCGCCGAATAGATGGCCCGCATCGACGAGGCGACCTTGCGGCGGTCCTTATACGACACGAACCGCATCGCATTGCGAATAACATGCACCACGCAGACTCCCGCTGTCAACCTCGGGTCGTGGGCATGATTGATCGCCGCGGCTGGCTGACTTTGCTCAGCGCGGGGGCGGGGTGGGGTTGTTAGGCGGCGGTGGCGCGGTGGTGGATGGCCGGGTCGTAGGGGTTGTGGTCGTGCCAGCAGCGCCACAAGATGCGACACCAGCGGGCGCCCAGGCCACGCAGGGCACGATGGTGTGGTTGGCCGGCGGCGCGGGCGTGTTGGTAGATGTCGGCCGACCAGAGGTCTTCACGGACGGCGACGAACATCCACCAGTCGATGGCGTGCCGCATCCGCCGGTTGGCGGCGTAGCGGAAGCGAACCTGACGTGTGCGCCCGGACACCTTGGTGACCGGAGCCAAGCCGGTCTCTGCCAACAATGACGGCGCCGAAGGAAAACGACTGCGCTCCTCACCCATTTCGGAGATCAACACGGCGGCGGTGACCGGTCCGATGCCGGGGAAACTGGTGAAGATCGGGGTGTCCGGGTGCGCCTCAAGCAGTTCGCCCAGTCGTTTGTCATGGGCTCGCAAATGGGTGTTGAGTAGAGCCAGTTGTTCGGTGAATGCTTTGGCCGCCAACGCTTTGCCAGCAACGGTGCCGTCGCTCGCCGATAGCAGATGCGGCTGCATCCGGGCGACAAGTGTCTCGGGTTTGTGCCGGCCACTGTAGCCGTGCCGGGACGTGAACGCGCCCATCCGCGCAGCGGTGATCCGGCCCGCCTGCACGGGAGTGGGATAGCTGCGGATGAAGGACAGGGTGATGTCCCGGTCCAGTGCAGAAAACAGGTGCAACGGGCACGGATGATAGGCATCCAAGATTGACCGCAGTCGATTCTCGGTGTCCACCTGCATATCCAGGATGCGTTGACGATCGCGGCTCACTGCGGTCAGCTCCGCTAGGACGGCGCTGATGTAGTGACCCCCGTGGGGCGGGGATTTGGCGGTATCGAGATTTCGACGGCTGTGATGGCTTTCGCTGGCTGATCTGATCGGGGTAGCCGTGTGGCCGGGTGGCCCGGTGGTCCCGGATCAGGCGATGGCCCAACCCCCGGCGTGTGGGTGCAAGCCCAAGGTGGCCAACCGGGCGAGGTTGATCGCTCCTGCTCGGGCCAGGATGTCGGTCAGGATGCGTTTTTGGCCGCGGCACCGCGCCTTGCGACCACCCCAGGGGCGGCGGGTGAAGTGACTGATCTTGCGTTCCACGACCGGCCGATACGTTCGGTAATCGGCCTGCCAGGCCGGATCGCGTTGGCGGGCCTTGGCGTGCTGCAGGGCGGCTTCATGGGCATGGATGGTGATCACCCGCCCGCGACGGGCTTTGGTGCACTCCGCCTGCAGTGGGCAGGACCCACAGAACGCACCGAAGCGAGCGACCTGCTGACGCCGCCCGGTGCTGATCGCCACGGTGTGCTCGGCCGGGCAGGTCACGGTGCCGGCGGCCAGGTCGATACCGAACCGGTCTTTGGAATAGCCGTTGGCGTTGCGCACCGGGGGCACCTTGGCGCGCATGTCATGACCCCGCCCGGTCTGCTCATCCAGGGTGGCCCCATCGGCGTAAGCCGAATCGCCATACACCTCAAAGACGTTCGGCTCCGACTCGTTGTGCACATGCTCGCCGTGATCGGTGATCGTTTCATCGGCATCGGCATCGGCATCGGTGGCGGCATCGGTGCTGCTGTCGGTGTCGGGGGCGGTGGCGGGTGCAGCACTTCTGATGTCGGTGGCGGGGTTGCCCAACAGCTCATCGATGACCTCACGGTCGGCGGCGTTGGCCGCGGTGATGGCCACCCCGGTGATCAGCTCGTCGTCGGGGTCGATACCCAGATGGGACTTGTAGCCATCGAAGGTCCGCGCCCGCGACTTATGCCCATGGCGGGCTTCGGTATCGACGGTGGAGATCATCCGGTCTTTGGCCACTCGCCGGGCAATGCGGAAGATTCCGTCGTCGCCGGCTTCGACGTCTTGGCCGGCCACCAGCGCCAACAACTCGACCGCCTCACTGAGTGCCCCATCGAGCTTGCGGCCGTCGAGGGCCTCCAGTGCGGCGTTGGCGTCGCGCACCAGCGCATCGACCAAGGCTTCACGCGCTTTGGGGTCATCCCAGTCACACGGTGGTTTGCCCAGGCTGGCGTAGTCATCGTCGCGGGTCAGCACGGTGCGCACCGCACCGGCCACTTCCGGATCGGCCCGATCAGCCACGGTCAGCAGTTTGCGGATCGCGGCCCGCAGCTGGATCACCGTGTCCTGGGTGGCCACCGCATCCAACAGCGGCGTCGAATCCAGCACCCGGCGTCGTCCCCGCAACAACCCCGCCGCTCGCGCGGTGGTGTTCACGTCCTCGAACAACCGCCGTGGCCGATCCGATGCGCGTAGCCGGTTGCGCATGCCGACCAGCACCGTGGGATGAAAAGCCTCGGCGTCCACCGTCAACCCGGCGGCCGCTTTCCAGCGCAGATCAAAGGCCAACCGGTCACACGCCTCCCGATCCGACAATCCCTCATAGGCCTGCAGCAGCATCACTGTGGCCATCACCCGCGCCGGCACCGTCGGTCGACCCAGCGCCGAGCGCTTGAACAGATCAGCGAAATAGTCATCGTCAAACAGTGCACCGCCGTGCTCGGCCAACAGCCGGTAAATACTGCCCGCCGGCAGCTGATCACCCACCAGCAGCATCACGTCATCGAACCGGCCCTGCCGATCCTCCCGTCCCAAAGCCACACATCAGATCCTCGTCGACCACCTACGCGAAATCCGCTCAGGCACGCCGAAAGTCAGCGACTAAAACAGCACCGCCCTAGAAGCGGCGACGGAACGGCCAACGGCCGCCACTGGGCATACTGGTGACGCAACGTATCGGCCAACACATAGGCATCGAATTCGTCGGACTTGGCGGCCGCCATCCGATAGCGTTCGCGTGCTCGCGCCGAGATTTTCGGTGACACGCAATAAATTTCGGCATCGCAGTGGTGCTGGAGATATTCGACCAGTAGCCCTTCGGCCCGCTCGATCGCGATCCGGACCGCACCGGTGAACGAAGCAATCAACCCGACCAGGACGGCCAGACCATCGACGGTGTGAGCGACCTTGCGACTGAGCAGCTGCTGGCCGGTGCCATCCAGCACACACAGGTGATGGAAGCGCCCGCCCCAGTCGATCCCACACCAGAAGCTGTTCGGCCGTTGCAGAGTACTCTGATTCATTGCACTTGGATCCCTTTCAATGTGAAAGGTTCACCCTGCGATCGCGAGGCCTGCCCGGAACCTCATCTCGGCACTCACCGCCCACAGCGGTGGCGCTGCTCTCGCTGGCCGGTCCACGCCCCGCAGCCACCACGGGCGGACAGGTCTGCATGTGGACCTCGAAGGTGACGCGTTTGCGTGGGCCCTGCCCGTGGTGGTGCAGGTGAACGCCGAGACCATCCCGGCCGATCCATTGTTAATAGATGAGGTTTGGATCACGGTATCGGGGAAGATCGAGCGGATCGCATCAGGCAAGCCGGTCAGCCCGTCGCAGCAGGCGATGAGGATGTCGCGTACTCCGCGGTTGCGCAGGTCGATGATGACCTTCTGCCAAAACCGTGCGAAAGCGCACGGGTTCGCGCGAAGGTGTGCGAGGTGGCGCCTGAAGTATCACGAGTTCGGCAGACGGGCGGTGTCAACGTGGTCTGCGAGGTAGGCGACGACAGCTTCGTGGTGCATGCCGTAGGCAGCGGCGACGAGTTTCGCGTCGACCGTGCCGACGAGGTCTACCAGCCGTGTCGAGCGCAGGATCCGGGGCTGGATGCCGACCGCGCGCAGGGTGTTCTTGATGTAGCCGTCGGAGGCCGGCGCCCGGGTGGCTTTGGTCTGCATGGTGACCAACAGGTGGGAATTGTTGCCGCCCAGCACCTTCCGGTGGTCGAGGCAGCGATGCAGTGCGGTCCAGGTCCACGGGTCCAATGGGGTGGGTTGTGGTCGGCGACCCAGCCGGATCCGGCGGCGGTTGTTGTCGATGTCCGCATCGGTGAGGTGCTGCAGTTCTTGTGTGGTGGCGCCGTGCAGCAGGGCGGCCAGCCCGACGAACGCCTCGTGCGGGTGCACCTCGGGGTCTGTGCTCCACCGCTGGAACAGTTCGCGTTGCCGGTCGACAGGCAGCGTCGGGCCGCGGAATGCCATGGTCTGCGGCGCAGTCAAGCCTTTCGTGGGGTTGATGAGCATTAGCCGGCGGCGCAGACCGTAGCGGCAGAACTGGCGCAGCCCGGTCAGGTAGAAGGCACGCCGGCTGGGATGAGCGTGCAGGAAGGCTTCGATGTCGCCGACCTCAATGGTGGCCCAGTCAGTTTTGCCGCGCGCCATGGACAAGAACTGAGCGAAGTCACGCACGGCCCCAAGCCGGGCCTCGAGCGTGGGATGCCCGCGCGGGTGGGTGCCGGTGCGGCGGGCACGATCGCGGCTGGCGACCAGGTGCTCGGCAAACCCGGCCACCGCCTGGCGCAGGGGTGGGGGCACCGCGTCGATACGGGATTGGCGGCGGGTGGCGGCGCGGCGTTCCTCGCGATCGGTCGGTAACGCCAGTTGACGGGCGGTGAGGAAGTCCTCCAGGCCCGCGCGAGCGGAACGTCAGTGGCCACGGATTCCAGCAGGGCCTGCGGATGCACCGGGTGGTTGTCGGCCAATCGTGTGCCGAGCCGGGTCAGCATGGCGCAGGCGCGGTCGGGATGGTGGCGTCCGATGAGATAGGCGGCGAAGTCGCCGAGCCAGTCGGGTGGATTCTCGAGTGTCGCCGCAAGATTAGCCGCTCGGACTGGGATTCGATGCGGCGAGCGGGCCCAACATCTTTGGCACCGTCCCGCCCCGGTCAGTCGAGTGACCCGTCCGCAGTCGACACAGGCCGCATCCGGATTCGGTGGCCGGCCCGGATGTGAGCAGGAGCCACACCAGCCGGTGGTGGGTCGCAGGATCCGGCGTTTTCCGCAGCGTGGACACTCGGCTCGGTTGGCGTCCAAGCGTTGCCGCCGAGCGCACTGCCCGCAGAGGTCGCGGTCGACGAACAGCACTGGCGCATTGCAGATCCGGCAGGTGCGCGAACAGCGCGCGCAGCATCCGGTGTCCGGCCCCAGAACCCGCAACACACCGCAGCGCGGGCAGCGGTGTTTGATCGGTGCGTGACACCGCGCCCAGTGGCAACGAGCACAAAGGTCACGCTCTGGTTTGCCGACCGCGCGACCACAGCACCGGCAGTCCCGGACCCGGCGGGTCATGCTAGATCGGCGGCATCGACCGGCCCCGCCGCGACGCTGGCGCGTCGTTGACCGCGACCTTGGCCGGCTTCGGTGAAATCTGTTGTGTGACAGGGGTGGTATCGATGTCAAACAGGTCATTGGGCGAGCATTCCAGTGCGGTGCACAACGCGATCAAGGTGGACAGCTTGATCTGACTGGGCTGTTTGGTGAACAACGCCGACACCGACGCCGAAGACAGCTCCAATCCAGCCTTCTCCGCCAGCAGCCGTTGCAGTTGGGCGCCGGTCCACACCTCCCGCTGGGCGGCGGCCATCCGAAGTTTCCACCTGATCTGCATACTCACTCCTGCCCGGTCAGTTCGCTCAGCGTCGCCGAGATCGCACGCTGATAGGCGTCTTCGATGAAGGTCTCCGACGGGCGCACATACCGCATGGTCGACGCGACCGTCCAGTGTCCTAAAAGCTGTTGAATGGCAACGAGATCCACGCCTCGCTCATAGTTGTGGGTCGCACAGGCACGGCGCATCCCATGCGGGCTGAACCACTCACCTTCAGGCCGGCCTTCCACTCTCATCAAATGCCGCAACCGGTTGCGGATGGTGGCCGCGGCCATTGGGCCGCCGGACTCATCACACAGCAACACCGGACTGTCCGGGAACCGGCCGCGCACATCGTCGAGATACCAGCGCAACACCAGATCCAGCCCGTCTAACATCGGCACCCAACGCGGCCGCGGCCCGGAGCCCTTGGCGCCCTTACCGAACCGCACATGCAGCTTGCCGAACGTGCCGCGCCCAAAATGCACATCCGAGCAGTCGAGCATCACCACTTCTTCCGACCGCAGCCCGGCGTGATACAGCGTGCGGAACAGCGCATAATCCCGCGCGGCCGGCGCATACTTGCGGGCAGTCGCAATCCGACCCTTCAGGAACTCGAAGAACGCGCCCACCCGCTCCGCCGTCGGCGGCGCCTCCGTGCTCGGCGAGTCGTCGCTGACATGGCGGGCGGCGTTGAACTCGTCCAATGGACAGGCCAGCCGGACCCCGAACGCCGCCTCGATCTCCGCGGCCTTGCGGACCTCAAGGAACCGGTGAAAGCCCTTGAACACCTGCAGATAATTGCGTCGCGTCGACACCGCCCGACCCGAACTGGCGAGCTCGCCCACCACCCGGTCGACGTCCTCAGCGGTCACCTCCCACGCCGGGCGCCCCAGCGCCACCAGCATCCGCTCCAACACACCGACGTCGTTGGTGATCGTCGATTCGGCGAACCCGCGCGCGGTCCACGACGCCACGAACGCCTCCACGCATTCGGCCTGAAACCGCTGCGGATCTCGCGTCTCCACGACCGCCGCGACCTCGCCGGTGATCACCCGCAGCCGCCCGTCTCCCACCGCGTACCTTCCTCGCACCTAGGGTTTCAAGGCAGTACCTTAACTCGCGGGCTTACACCTGGAACATCAGCGACACGCCCGTAGACCGGAAAACCTCAGGCAGCAGCGCCAATCCGGGGAAACGAACCTGTGCTCGTTCCATATCAATGAGCCTTCGGGAACGCGGTGAACGCCGACACGTCGGTCTTGGCGTCGGCCATCATGGCCGCCACCTTCGGAAACGCCGCCGCGAGGGTCAGCGACCCGGTCCCACTGGGCGGCGACCTCCTCGGGGTCGGTGTGAGCGAAGATCGTCTTGACCGCCGCAGTCACCGCCGGAGCGTGCTTGGCAGCCACCGCGGTGTGCAGGTTATCCGTTAACCGGCCCTCGTCGGGGCGACACGCTCGGCGCGAGTGAGGTCCCACCAGCGAGGCGTGTGGGTGCTGACACTTGAGGTCGGTGGCTTTCGGCTTGGAGGTGCCGATGGGGCTTCGGGTAGCCGGCGACGGAGATGTCTTCGTCATTGCCGGGGAAGTCGCCGCTGGGCAGCGCGACGACGTCGCGGTGGTGAACCGGTTTCTGGCGCATCTGAAGGGCAGGAACTTCGCTCGGGCGACGCGGCGCGCGTATGCGTTTGACGTGTTGAACTTCTTGCGGTTCCTTGCCGAGCCGGGCGTTGGTCTGGCCGAGGTGCGCCCGACCGACTTGTTCGACTATCTGGACTGGCAGAGCCAGCCTAAGCGCACTGCGAGCTGGACAGTGGTCCGGTTGTGCGAGCGGCGGGGCGCCGCCCCAGCGACGCAGAACCGGCGCATCGCCGCGGTGCGGGCACTTTTCGAGTTCGCGGTGATCACTGGCGTGGTGATGGCCAGTCCGGTGCCGGCACCGCGGCGCACCAGCGGGCTTCGGGCGCGTCGGGGCCTGCTGGGCCATATCCCGGCTCGTCACCCGCGGTCAGGCGGCCGGCTGGTGCGCGAACAGCGGCTATTGAACCGCCCCGGGATGTCCGGAGACTCCACTTCTTGGGAGGGTTGGAGTCGTGTCAGCGAATTCGTCGAGGAGGTACCCGCCGGAGTTGCGGGAGCGGGCAGTGCGGATGGTCGCCGAGATCCGCGATCAGCATGAGACGGAGTGGGCAGCCATGCGCGCGGTGGCCGAGTTGCTCGGTGTCGGGACCACCGAGACCGTGCGCAAATGGGTGCGCCAGGCTGAGATCGATGCCGGGGCGCGTCCGGGAGTATCGACCGAGGAGTCCGCTGAGCTCAAGAGGCTGAAGCGGGAGAACGCAGGACTCAAGCGCGCCACCGTTATCTGGAGTCCGGTGCCGGTGCGGTCGTCTGAGCTGGTGTTTCGTGTTGTGGACGGTGTCGATGACGGTCGTGCGGGTGGGGTGTGCTGGCGGTTTAGCCCGAAGTTCCCCCTGGTGTGGAGCGGTTTAGTGGGTTGAGCTGGGGTTTTGTGTTGGTGTGCTGACTACGCGAGTCCGTGGCGGTGTGAGACGCCGAGTAGTTCGAAGGCTCGCCGCTGTAGTGGGGTGGGGTTGGTGATCTTGGTGAATGCCGGCAGGTCGTCGGTGGGCTGGATGTGGTTGGCGCAGATGGTGGCCAGGTCGGCGAGCAGGCTGGTGAAGCTGTGCACCGGGTAGTCGTTTTCGGTGCGTTTGCGCGCTGCCTTGGCCAGCGCTTGATCGGAGCGTTGGGCGGGAGCGACGGGGTCGGCACGTTTGGCGGCGGCGGCGGGTTTGTCGTTGTCCTGGAAAAGGATTGGTGCGAGGGCTTGTTTCATGTGCCAGCTGATGTAGTAGGACAGCATCCGTAGGAGCATGTGCGCGCGCACCCGATCGGCGAGGCGGTGCCGGATGGGTCGCACGTCCAGTTCGGTGTTGAGGGTGCGGAAGAACCGTTCGACGTCGGCGAGGTCCTTGTAGCGCAGCACGACCTCGTCGCGCTGCAGTGTCTGGTCGGGCAGGCTGGTGCGGAGCACGTAGATGCCGTCGAGGGCGGCCTCGGCGGCGATGGCGTCCTGGTTGCGGGAGAAACTGAACGCTTCGTCGGTGATTTGCAGGTCAAAATGCTTGGCCATCTTGAACTTGTTGCGCACCTTGCCCACCCGCAGCGCGATCTTGTCCCGCCCGCGTAGTGGTCGTTTGGCGCGGCGGGTGGCCTCGGCGATGGTCTGTAGTTCGTGTTCGGTGGCCGCCAGCAGCTCGCCGCGTTTGCGGGCACGCTCATCAGCCAGGGCGGGGTTGTGGCAGCACACCAGCCGCTCGCCGGGGTAGTCGGGGTGGGTGATCTCGAACAGGTTCTGCTCGTCGAACAGCGACAGCTGCAGCGCCCCGTCGTCGACCAATGCCTTGATCTGCGGGGCGCGCAGCGCGCTGATCCAATCCAACTGCGCCGGGTGCAGCTCGTCGCGGATGCGCGCGCTGGTGAGCATGCCCCGATCCCCCACCAGGGCGATGGTGGTCAGCCCGAACCGGGTCTTGAGCTTGGTGATCTGGGCGCCCAGGGTTTTCGGGTCGGCGGTGTTGCCGTCGAACACCTCAATGGCGATCGGCACCCCGGCTGGTGAGCACAGCAGCCCGTAGACGATCTGCAACCGGCCTTTGACCCCGTCGCGGGCATGCCCGATTTTCCCTAACGGGCAGGTGTGGCCCTCGAACGCCGCCGAGGACACGTCATAGAGCACCAGGGTTCCGTTGGCCAGATGCCGTGCGGCCAACGAGTTTTCGATGGCATCCTGGCGCTCGACCACCCAGTCCATCGCGTCATACAGGTCATCCTCATCGGCACCCGCCACGCCCAGCACCGCACCCAGGGTGCTGGTGGCGGTCTCGATGCGCAGCCCGCGCGCCATCGCCAGCTTGGAGCCCGGCTCGATCACCGACGCGGCCAGCATGGCGCACACCAAGTCCCGGTTACGCGACGGGGCGGGGTCGATCAGCTCGGCCATGCCCAGCTTGGCGGCGGTGCCCAACACCGCGGCCACATGCCCGTGCGGCAGGCTGCGGGTGATGTCAAACGCCCCGGCCAGATCGCCCGTCCCCGGCAGGCCCTTGAGCGCGCGCTGCAGTTTGTCCACCTTGTGCTCGGGCCAGCGCGACAGGTTGGCCAGCGTGCGGGTTTTCACCTTGCCGTTCTCGCGGTAACTTTCGCGCAACAGCACCGCCGGCGGTGATCCACGGTTGGGCACCCGCGTCACGTACATGATTACTTTCTAGCACAACAGCAGTACGAGAGTAGCGAATTTAGAAAATGACACGCCGAACAAGTCTTGCGAATACATGATTACGCCTTGCCGGCACATGAACACTGAAACACCTGCTCACAAAGCAGAAAGGAAATCAGCCCCCTCTCAGAAGGGGGGGAACTTCGGTTTAGCCCGAAGTTGCGGCAAGTGAGGTAGACGGAATCTACGGCTGAGCTCAGATTCTGTCGGTTTGCGGATTGATAATGTAGCCAGTGAATATCGTGTGTCGATTCACAATATGCTTGAGTTGATCTATTACCATTGAGTGGTGGCGAAGCCAGCGCGGATGCACGTAGCCCGAACACCGAGCAAGTATGTGGACAAGGCGGGCAACGTTCGCCGCTATGAGTCGGTCCTGGTGCGCCGCACCTATCGAGACGGCAAGAAAGTCCGCCACGAGACGCTGGCGAACCTGTCCAAGCTGCCCGCCGACGTGATCGCCGCGGTTGAGGGCACGCTCAAGGGCCAGGTGCTGGTGCCGGCCGGGTCTGAGTTCACGATCACCCGGTCACTGCCGCATGGGGATGTGGCGGCGGTAGCTGCGATGGCCCGCCAGTTGGGGTTTCCGGCGTTGTTGGGGCCGGCGTGCCGGTCGAGGGATCTGGTGTTCGCGCTGATCATCTCCCGGGTGATCCAACCGGCCTCCAAGCTGTCCACGCTGGCCTCGTGGGCCGATTCCACCGTGGGGGTCGATCTGGATGTGGCCACCGCATCCACCGACGAGATCTACGCTGCGATGGACTGGCTGGCCGACCGGCAAGACACGATCGAAAAGAAGCTGGCTGCCAAACACTTAGGGCCACAGGCTAATCCCTCGCGGATGGCGTTGTTTGATCTGACCA
This sequence comes from Mycobacterium heckeshornense, assembly GCF_016592155.1. Lineage (NCBI taxonomy): Bacteria > Bacillati > Actinomycetota > Actinomycetes > Mycobacteriales > Mycobacteriaceae > Mycobacterium > Mycobacterium heckeshornense. The sequence goes on along the minus strand of NZ_AP024237.1, from coordinate 2,875,948 downwards.
GTGCCTGGATGACCGGACGGTGTTGCGAGCTGGCCTTGCGCGGGTATTCGAGGGACGGTAAAAAAGGGCTACCGCAAATCGAATACGGCATCCTCACCGATCCAGCCGGCCGCCCGGTGGCGGTGCGGGTGTTTGCCGGTAACACCGCCGACCCGGTCGCCTTCACCGACATCGTCGAGGTGGTGCGCACCCAATTCGGGCTTGATCGGTTGGTGCTGGTCGGTGATCGCGGCATGATCACCTCCGCGCGTATCGACGCAATCCGTGAACTCAATGACAACCCAGACACCGCAACTGGTTTCGGATGGCTCACCGCGCTGCGCGCCCCCCCAGATCGCCGTGCTGGCCGCCGATGACGGGCCGCTGCAGATGAGCTTGTTCGATACCCAGGACCTCGCCGAAATCACCCACCCCGACTATCCCGGCGAACGGCTCATCGCCTGCCGCAACCCCGCCCTGGCCGCCCAACGCGCCCGCAAACGCGCCGCCCTGCTGGCCGCCACCGAGATCGACCTGGGCGCCATCGCCGAACGGGTGGCTGCCGGCCGGCTGACCGGAGCCGGCCGCATCGGGGAAGCCGTCGGCAAAATCATCGATAAATACAAGATGGGCAAGCACTTTGAGCGCACCATCACCGACACCAGCCTCACCTACCACCGCAACCAGGCCGGCATCGACACCGAAACCGCCCTCGATGGCATCTACGTGCTACGCACCAGCGTGCCCGCCACCGACCTCGACGCCCCAGGCGTGGTCGTCGGCTACAAGAACTTGGCCCACGTCGAACGCGACTTCCGCAGCATCAAAACCGACGACCTCGACCTACGACCCATCCGCCACCGGCTCACCGAACGGGTCAAAGCCCACGTGTTGATCTGCATGCTGGCCTGCTATGTGACCTGGCACCTGCGCCAGGCCTGGGCGCCGCTGACCTTCACCGACGAACACCCACCCCTACGCGACAACCCCGTCGCACCGGCCCAACGCTCCCAAGCTGCCCAAACCAAAGCCGCCACCCGCCACGCCCCCGACGGCACCGCGCTGCGCAGCTTCCGCGGCCTGCTCACCCACCTGGCGACCCTGACCCGCAACGACATTCGCTACCACGGCACCAACACCACCGTGCCCACCCTGGCCGAATCCACCCCCGAACAGCGCCGCGCCTTCGAACTCATCAAGACCCCCATCCCCCTCCAAGTGGCGTAGCCAGAACAACCGACCCGACAAATCAACAAAACACCAGCTCAATCAGTAAATCCGACCGACAAACCGCCGCAACTTCGGGTTAGCATGGTCCGATCGTTATCCGATTGCGATGTGGCTGGGGTGCGGTGGTGATCAGTTCCAGGGTCTGTTGGCGTTGCGTGCGGTGCTGGGGCAGGAATTCGGGGGTGGTGAGGAACATGGGGCAGGTCAGGCAGGCGTTGGCGTGTGGGCAGGACTGCTGTACCGGCAGCCCACAGTAGCCGTTGGGCAGGGCCTGGGTTGCTTGGGCCAGGCGCTGTTTGGCCCAGACGGCGTCGGAGAGTGGCCCATCTGGGTCGAAAACCACTGTGCGGCCGGTGATATCGACCTTGCGGGCGGCTTCCCAAGCCCGTCTGACGGTGGTGTCGTGCATTCGGGCGTAGTGGGCGGTCATCTGTGGTGAGTCGTGGTCGAGGATGCGGCGCACGACCTCCTGCGGAACATCCCGGTTGAAACTGGTGAACGGCGTTGTTCGATGATGTCGAATGCTATTGGTGGATTTACTCATCCGGCGTGCCTGGCCGTGGCCACGCTGGTGGTGTCGGCCGGTTTGTTGGGTACTGTCGCCGCAGCTACTGAGGCGGCCATTGCCCCTGTGGCAACTGACCTGGCGCGTCCAAGATGATCGGGATTAGAAATGACGCCAGCGCTTGATCCGGTTGGTCGTCTGGTCCCGCATACACCCCGAATGTGTAGGTTCCGCCGCCGTAGATTAGAAACGGCAACATGAGGTTGAAGACCCGCCACTTTAGCGGGCGGTCCGGGACGTCGTCCCACATCCAGATCTGCTCGAGCCTGCCGCGCTTTTGACCGCCAGCATCGTGAACGATGACAAAGAGCTGAGGATCGTGCTCGGTGCCGTTCTCAGTGGAGACGCAGAGCAGGATCGGTGCGGTTGACTGGTGAACCTGCTTGTCCTGAAGGGGCGGCAAGTGAATCTCGACCTGCGGGACACCGACGGCATTAACGGCATCGTTCTCGAGGACGACACCTCGTGTTGGCACAAAGGCATTGATGTGCACGCGGCGCTTTCTTTCTGTTGGGGTCGGTTCCGAAATTGAAGACGGTTTTCTTGACGATGTAGTTGACGATCTCGCAGACGCGGACGAGGTCATCTACGGTGGCGAGTTTGACCCGCAGCCTCGCTCGCTCATCTGCGCACCGGCTCCCTCATCCGGCGGGTTCTATCGCTGGTCCGATTCGGGTCCGGGCAACCTCGGCGGCGTAGTGCGACCAGTCCCCGCCGGCGGCGTGGGCCCAGTCGGCAGCAGTGGTGGTGTGGATGCCGAGCAGGTCGGCGAGGACGGCGGCGGGGACGGTGGTGGCCAGTTGGAGCATCGCTGCGCGGTGGCCGGTCTGGGCGTCAATGCCGAGCCGGCCGAGGCGTGCTCCGAGCCGCGCTGGCGTGATCGATTGTGCGGGAAAGTGTCCGGGGAACAGCCAGTTGCTGCGCGGCGCGGCGAGACTGGCGTGGCGGCGAGGGGTGTCGAGGTGGGCGCGCACGAAACCGGCTAGGCCGAAGTTCCCCCCTTCTGAGAGGGGGCTGATTTCCTTTCTGCTTTGTGAGCAGGTGTTTCAGTGTTCATGTGCCGGCAAGGCGTAATCATGTATTCGCAAGACTTGTTCGGCGTGTCATTTTCTAAATTCGCTACTCTCGTACTGCTGTTGTGCTAGAAAGTAATCATGTACGTGACGCGGGTGCCCAACCGTGGATCACCGCCGGCGGTGCTGTTGCGCGAAAGTTACCGCGAGAACGGCAAGGTGAAAACCCGCACGCTGGCCAACCTGTCGCGCTGGCCCGAGCACAAGGTGGACAAACTGCAGCGCGCGCTCAAGGGCCTGCCGGGGACGGGCGATCTGGCCGGGGCGTTTGACATCACCCGCAGCCTGCCGCACGGGCATGTGGCCGCGGTGTTGGGCACCGCCGCCAAGCTGGGCATGGCCGAGCTGATCGACCCCGCCCCGTCGCGTAACCGGGACTTGGTGTGCGCCATGCTGGCCGCGTCGGTGATCGAGCCGGGCTCCAAGCTGGCGATGGCGCGCGGGCTGCGCATCGAGACCGCCACCAGCACCCTGGGTGCGGTGCTGGGCGTGGCGGGTGCCGATGAGGATGACCTGTATGACGCGATGGACTGGGTGGTCGAGCGCCAGGATGCCATCGAAAACTCGTTGGCCGCACGGCATCTGGCCAACGGAACCCTGGTGCTCTATGACGTGTCCTCGGCGGCGTTCGAGGGCCACACCTGCCCGTTAGGGAAAATCGGGCATGCCCGCGACGGGGTCAAAGGCCGGTTGCAGATCGTCTACGGGCTGCTGTGCTCACCAGCCGGGGTGCCGATCGCCATTGAGGTGTTCGACGGCAACACCGCCGACCCGAAAACCCTGGGCGCCCAGATCACCAAGCTCAAGACCCGGTTCGGGCTGACCACCATCGCCCTGGTGGGGGATCGGGGCATGCTCACCAGCGCGCGCATCCGCGACGAGCTGCACCCGGCGCAGTTGGATTGGATCAGCGCGCTGCGCGCCCCGCAGATCAAGGCATTGGTCGACGACGGGGCGCTGCAGCTGTCGCTGTTCGACGAGCAGAACCTGTTCGAGATCACCCACCCCGACTACCCCGGCGAGCGGCTGGTGTGCTGCCACAACCCCGCCCTGGCTGATGAGCGTGCCCGCAAACGCGGCGAGCTGCTGGCGGCCACCGAACACGAACTACAGACCATCGCCGAGGCCACCCGCCGCGCCAAACGACCACTACGCGGGCGGGACAAGATCGCGCTGCGGGTGGGCAAGGTGCGCAACAAGTTCAAGATGGCCAAGCATTTTGACCTGCAAATCACCGACGAAGCGTTCAGTTTCTCCCGCAACCAGGACGCCATCGCCGCCGAGGCCGCCCTCGACGGCATCTACGTGCTCCGCACCAGCCTGCCCGACCAGACACTGCAGCGCGACGAGGTCGTGCTGCGCTACAAGGACCTCGCCGACGTCGAACGGTTCTTCCGCACCCTCAACACCGAACTGGACGTGCGACCCATCCGGCACCGCCTCGCCGATCGGGTGCGCGCGCACATGCTCCTACGGATGCTGTCCTACTACATCAGCTGGCACATGAAACAAGCCCTCGCACCAATCCTTTTCCAGGACAACGACAAACCCGCCGCCGCCGCCAAACGTGCCGACCCCGTCGCTCCCGCCCAACGCTCCGATCAAGCGCTGGCCAAGGCAGCGCGCAAACGCACCGAAAACGACTACCCGGTGCACAGCTTCACCAGCCTGCTCGCCGACCTGGCCACCATCTGCGCCAACCACATCCAGCCCACCGACGACCTGCCGGCATTCACCAAGATCACCAACCCCACCCCACTACAGCGGCGAGCCTTCGAACTACTCGGCGTCTCACACCGCCACGGACTCGCGTAGTCAGCACACCAACACAAAACCCCAGCTCAACCCACTAAACCGCTCCACACCAGGGGGAACTTCGGGCTAGAGGGGGTGTATAAGTTAAACGGTGTAACTTCTGAGACAAAAGGAGAGCACTGTGACTAATGTGATCACCGACGAGAAGGGTGTCGAAGCGCCGGACACCGGCGTCGTGGATCTGGATGAGTTGGATCAGCAGCTGGTCGGTCAGTTGGTGGATCGGGCCCGCTCACAGGGGCTGCGGTTGACCGGGGAGGACGGGCTGCTGGCCCAGCTCACGAAGACCATCATCGAGTCTGCGGCCGAGGGCGAGATGGACGATCATCTCGGCTACGCCAAGCATGATCCGGCCGGCCGCGATGGCGGCAACTCTCGCAATGGCACCCGCACCAAGCAGCTGCTGACCGACGTCGGGCCGGTGGAGGTCGCGATACCTCGGGACCGGGATGGGTCGTTCGAGCCGCAGATCGTGCGCAAGCGTCAGCGCCGTCTTTCAGGGATCGACGGGCTGGTGATTTCGTTGTCCGCCAAGGGCTTAACTCACGGCGAGATCGCCGCGCATCTGGCCGAAGTGTACGGCGCGCAGGTGTCCAAGCAGACCATCTCGACGATCACCGACCGGGTGATCGAGGCGATGAGCGAGTGGTGCAACCGGCCGCTGGACCCGGTGTATCCGGTGGTGTTCATCGACGCGATCAACGTCAAGATCCGTGATGGCAACGTCGCTAACCGGCCGATCTACATCGCGCTGGGCGTCACCGTCGACGGCACCCGCGATGTGCTGGGGCTGTGGGCCGGTGAGCACGGCGACGGGGAGGGCTCCAAGTATTGGCTGCGCGTGCTCTCGGAAATCAAAAATAGGGGCACCCAGGACGTATGCATCGTGGTGTGCGATGGGCTCAAGGGCTTGCCGACCGCCATCGAAGCCGTGTGGCCTCAGGCGATCACCCAGACCTCATCTATTAACAATGGATCGGCCGGGATGGTCTCGGCGTTCACCTGCACCACCACGGGCAGGGCCCACGCAAACGCGTCACCTTCGAGGTCCACATGCAGACCTGTCCGCCCGTGGTGGCTGCGGGGCGTGGACCGGCCAGCGAGAGCAGCGCCACCGCTGTGGGCGGTGAGTGCCGAGATGAGGTTCCGGGCAGGCCTCGCGATCGCAGGGTGAACCTTTCACATTGAAAGGGATCCAAGTGCAATGAATCAGAGTACTCTGCAACGGCCGAACAGCTTCTGGTGTGGGATCGACTGGGGCGGGCGCTTCCATCACCTGTGTGTGCTGGATGGCACCGGCCAGCAGCTGCTCAGTCGCAAGGTCGCTCACACCGTCGATGGTCTGGCCGTCCTGGTCGGGTTGATTGCTTCGTTCACCGGTGCGGTCCGGATCGCGATCGAGCGGGCCGAAGGGCTACTGGTCGAATATCTCCAGCACCACTGCGATGCCGAAATTTATTGCGTGTCACCGAAAATCTCGGCGCGAGCACGCGAACGCTATCGGATGGCGGCCGCCAAGTCCGACGAATTCGATGCCTATGTGTTGGCCGATACGTTGCGTCACCAGTATGCCCAGTGGCGGCCGTTGGCCGTTCCGTCGCCGCTTCTAGCGGAGCTGACCGCAGTGAGCCGCGATCGTCAACGCATCCTGGATATGCAGGTGGACACCGAGAATCGACTGCGGTCAATCTTGGATGCCTATCATCCGTGCCCGTTGCACCTGTTTTCTGCACTGGACCGGGACATCACCCTGTCCTTCATCCGCAGCTATCCCACTCCCGTGCAGGCGGGCCGGATCACCGCTGCGCGGATGGGCGCGTTCACGTCCCGGCACGGCTACAGTGGCCGGCACAAACCCGAGACACTTGTCGCCCGGATGCAGCCGCATCTGCTATCGGCGAGCGACGGCACCGTTGCTGGCAAAGCGTTGGCGGCCAAAGCATTCACCGAACAACTGGCTCTACTCAACACCCATTTGCGAGCCCATGACAAACGACTGGGCGAACTGCTTGAGGCGCACCCGGACACCCCGATCTTCACCAGTTTCCCCGGCATCGGACCGGTCACCGCCGCCGTGTTGATCTCCGAAATGGGTGAGGAGCGCAGTCGTTTTCCTTCGGCGCCGTCATTGTTGGCAGAGACCGGCTTGGCTCCGGTCACCAAGGTGTCCGGGCGCACAGGTCAGGTTCGCTTCCGCTACGCCGCCAACCGGCGGATGCGGCACGCCATCGACTGGTGGATGTTCGTCGCCGTCCGTGAAGACCTCTGGTCGGCCGACATCTACCAACACGCCCGCGCCGCCGGCCACCCACACCATCGTGCCCTGCGTGGCCTGGGCGCCCGCTGGTGTCGCATCTTGTGGCGCTGCTGGCACGACCACAACCCCTACGACCCGGCCATCCACCACCGCGCCACCGCCGCCTAACAACCCCACCCCGCCCCCGCGCTGAGCAAAGTCAGCCCGCCGCGGCGATCAATCATGCCCACGACCCGAGGTTGACAGCGGGAGTCTGCGTGGTGCATGTTATTCGCAATGCGATGCGGTTCGTGTGGTATAAGGACCGCCGCAAGGTCGCCTCGTCGATGCGGGCCATCTATTCGGCGCCCACCGTAGATGCCGCTGAGCTCGCGCTCAAAGAGTTTGACCGCGATTTCGGTGCGCAATACCCCGGCGCGATCGACGTGTGGCGGGGCGCCTGGCCAGAGTTCATTGCCTTCCTGGATTACCCGGTGGAACTACGCAAGATCGTGTACACGACAAACGCGATCGAGTCCATCAATTTCCAGCTACGCAAAATCACCAAGAACCGCGGACATTTCCCGGACAAGGACTCTGCGATCAAGTTGCTGTACTTGGGGTTGCGCAACATCTCCAGCCACAGAGGAGGCTATTCGGGGACGGGAACCTACAACTGGACTGTGGCGCTTAACACCCTGGCGAAACTGTTCCCTGGACGGATTCCGTTGTGTTAGAATACAACTCGTTGTCAAGTCACCTCAGACTTACACAGAAATCATGACGGGCTCGGTTGGTTGAACTCGGCGTTCAGATCGCCCCTTCGACCTACTACGACCAGGTCAACCGTGAGCCCAGCCGCCGCGAGGTCGGCGATGACAAGCTCAAGGAGCACATCAGGCGGATCCACGCCGCGAACTTCGGGGTGTACGGGGCGCGCAAGGTGTGGCTGGCGCTTAACCGCGAAGGCATTGAGGTGGCCCGCTGCACTGTCGAGCGGCTGATGGGCGAACTCGGGCTCTCGGGCGCGGTGCGCGGCAGGGTCACACGCACCACGCTCGCCGATCCGACGGCGGCCCGGACCGCCGATCTGGTGAGTCGCCAATTCGGCCCGCCGGCGCCCAACCGGCTATGGGTGGCCGACCTGACTTACGTATCGACTTGGTCGGGGTTTGCCGACGTCGCGTTTGTCACCGACGCCTATGCCCGACGGATTCTGGGCTGGCGGGTGGCCGCAACGATGGCGACCTCAATGGTGCTCGATTCCATCGAACACGCCATCTGGACTCGGCAACGCGAAGGGATCTTTGATCTCAAAGATGTTGTCCACCATACCGATAGAGGATCCCAATACACCTCGATCCGGTTCACCGAGCGGCTCTCCGAAGCCGGTATCCGACCCTCGGTCGGGGCAGTCGGATCGTCCTACGACAACGCGTTGGCCGAGACGATCATCGGCTTGTACAAGACCGAGTTGATCAAACCCCGCAAACCCTGGCGCACCATCGAGGAGGTCGAGTTGGCCACCGCCGAATGGGTGGACTGGTTCAGAGCGCCACGAGGCGCTGTGGGATCGAATGGAGGTGAGAATCCTTCGTCTGTCCGCTGTCGCGGCAGCGGGTTGAAGCTGGGGGCAGCCTGATTCGGGGGACGCCGATGAGGGTGGAAAGCAGCCCTGACAACGACGGGACGCGTCGGCACTGCCAGACGACGCGGGTCCGGCAAGCAAGACGGGACGGTGTACGTGAGAAACCAGCGTCTGAACGCTCCTCAAGTCTGTTCCCACCAGCTCGAATCTGGCGGATCTGGGCTGGGCAGCGGCGCACACTCGTATCACGGTGTGGTGCGGGGAACTCCGCGATCGGTTTGTACCGCCGGTCGGGAGGTCACGGTGAAGGCCCGCGGCGTAGCCGTGGCGATGCCGCAGGAGCATAGTTGGGCACCTCGCCCGTCGATCGATCTGACAGTGAACGTGGGAACCCACGCGGTGGTCCCCTTCCCGGAGCGCATCCAGCGTTTCGGCGGGAAGGTCCGTCGCCGGCCGATGCCGTCGTGTGGGGGCGGAGGATCCGTAGTAGTCCGAGTCCGGGAAAGCCGGTCACATGGCGAAGGGGTCCAGCTTGTTCGCGGTTGCCGAGCATTGCGCGAAGGTCGCTGGTGAATACCGGCGCGCCGTGGCCCGACGTCGATGAGGCGTGGCTGCGGGTACGCATGATGCAGCGGAAACTGCATCGTTGGGCGGTGGCCGATCCGGGCCGCCGGTTTGATGATCTGTTCAACCTCGTTTATGACCCAGCGTTCCTCGTCGTGGCGTGGAACAGGGTGCGGGGCAACAAGGGAGCACGCACGGCCGGGATCGATGGAGTGACACCGTCCTCCATCGATGACCGAGCGGTGCAACTCCTTGCAGAACTGCAAGGCGACCTGAAAGAACGCCGGTTCACACCGGTTGCGGTGCGGGAGAAGTTGATCCCCAAGGCGAACGGCAAGATGCGACGCCTGGGAATCCCGACCACCGCCGACAGGATCGTGCAGGCAGCGCTGAAGCTGGTGCTGGAACCCATCTACGAGGCGGATTTCAAGCCGTGCTCGTATGGGTTTCGGCCGAGACGGCGGGCACAGGATGCGATCGCCGAGATCCACCACTACACCTCGGGTAACAAGGGGTACGAGTGGGTCTTTGAAGCAGACATCACGGCCTGCTTCGATGAGATCTCGCATTGTGCACTGATGGATCGGGTGCGGATGCGGGTCGGTGACAAGCGGGTGCTCACGCTGATCAAGGCGTTCCTGAAAGCCGGGATCCTCTCCGAGGATGCGGTACATCGGGATACGCCGACCGGCACTCCCCAGGGCGGGATCCTCTCACCGCTGCTGGCCAATATCGCCCTGTCGGTTCTCGACGAGCACTTCATGCGTCAGTGGGAAGCGCTCGATACGAACTGGAAGCGCACCAAGCATCGGCGCGCCGGAGGCGCCACCTATCGGATCGTCCGCTATGCAGACGATTTCGTGGTGCTGATCAACGGCACACGCGCTCATGCCGAAGCACTATGGGATGAGGTCGAAGCGGTACTCGCACCGATGAGCCTGCGCTTGTCGGTCGAGAAAACCAGGGTCTGCCACATCGACGAGGGCTTCGAGTTCTTGGGCTTCCGCATCCAGCGGCGAACCAAACCGGGCAGCAGCAAGCGGTTCGTCTACACCTGGCCATCGAAGAAATCGCTGGCCTCGATCACCGGCAAGATCCGGAAACTGACGCGCCGCAACAAACATCACACACTCGCCGACCTGCTCCGGCAGGTCAACCCCGTGCTACGGGGCTGGTGCAACTATTTCAAGCACGGAGTGTCTAAACGCACCTTCTGCTACGTCGACCACTTCGCATTCATGCGGGTTGCGTATTGGCTGCGTAAACGACACCTCGGCCTGACCTGGGGAACGCTACGCCGTCGCTTCTGGCCTGACTGGCAGATCAGCGACCGACGTGTCGAGCTGTTCCGGCCACGATCGGTGACGGTCCTCCGCTACCGATACCGGGGCTCGAAGATCCCTGCACCATGGGCGAATTGGCCACCCGACACCGACACCGCACCAGCGGCATGAACAAGTGGAGAGCCGGATGCGTGGAGACATGCACGTCCGGTTCGGAGGGCGGGCCGCAGAAACCCACCGCGTCGAAAGACCGGCAGGGCGCTGCGGTCCGACCCCTACACCATCGCCGCCTCTACAAGTACTGCGGCGATATCCCACCAGTAGACCTGGAGGCCGCCTACTACGCTCAACACCGAAGACCAGCCGCCGGCTGAGCTCACACACCAGAAAGTCTCCGGACTCACCGGGGCGGTTCAGGAGAACGGCTACATCGAATCGTTCAACAACCGGCTGCGAAAGGAGTGTCTCAACCGCAACCACTGGACCAACCTGCTCGAGGCTCGCGTCGTCATCGACGACTTCAAGCATGAACATAATCATCGGCATCGTCACTCGGCGCTGGGCTATCTGACCCCGATCGAGTACGCTACCCGGTGCAGCCACACCCATCACCCCGTGGCCTGCGAGATCAACTGAAATCGGTATCAATCACAACCTGGCTCTAGAACCGGGTAGACCGATTATCGGGGACCTGCCATCAACATAGGATCTCGATGACCGGCCAACTCTGCTCCGTGACGCCCGCGCTCGCGCAAACAGCAGCCCCCAGCCGGCGCTGCTGAGCTCGCGATTGTGGTTAGGACCCAGCCCGCCGCGCGCTGTTAGCTACGTCCCAGGGATGGCAACGTGCCGGAAGGCCTGACCTGGACTGGGGTTGTGGCGACCCGCCGGGTCAGACGGCCGACCCCGGGGTCTTCTCTCCTACCGCCGCGCGCCACGCCAGAAGTCTAGTCAAAACCTGAGCCTAAATCTCAACCGAATGCGGCGCATCCCTCCTGATTTGAGCGTTCGGCCTCTCGTAGGGTCGGTAGCCAATAGCAGCGCGGTTACCAGGAAAAACAACCCTCGACTGTGACGCACTTGACATTCGTGCAGACCCAGGATAGAAACGACGAGTCTCTAACGCAGCGCAGGATTTATACCGAATAAGGACACAGCACTCCGGCATGTGGGTGCGGCGCTGAACATAGCGAGGCCGCGTTCGAGGGGAGACTCAGCGATATGTCAAGACGTGAAAGGACGTCCTAGTGGTCGCAACAGCCCCACCAGTCATGCCGGTCCACCCACTAGTCAAGCCGATCCGCGCACTAGTCACGCCATTCCGAGGGTTCGGCGGCTTCGTCGCGCTGTCGTTGGACGTCCTGGTCGTACTGTTCCGCTCGCGGTTCGCCTGGAGGGAGTTCATCGAGCAGCTTTGGTTTATCGCGAGAGTATCGACGGGGCCCGGCGCCATGGTTGCGTTCGGCTTCAACGTACTTGCGGCTTTCATGTTCAATGTCCTGTTGCTGGAGATCGGTGCCGCCGATCTCAGCGGCGCGGGTGTAGCCCTCGCCGTAGTCTCGCAGACTGCGCCGATAACCACGACTTTGGCCCTCGGCGGCGCCGCCGCGACGGCCATGTGCGCAGACCTTGGTTCGCGCACCATCCGCGAGGAGATCGACGCCATGAAGGTGATGGGTGTCGATCCGGTCCAGAGGCTGGTGGTGCCGAGAGTGGTCGCACTCGCGGTCAGCGGGGTACTGCTGTTCGCCGTGGTGTGCACTGTTTGCTTGGTTACTGGATTTTCTTTCTCCGTGTATTTCCAGGATGTCAACCCCGGTTCCTTTATGGCGAGTCTCACGTTGTTGACCGGGCTTCCCGACTTGATCGTCGCTATCGTCAAGGCCCTGGTTTTCGGTGCAACAGCCGGTCTGATCGCTTGTTACAAGGGTCTCCATGTGGCCGGCGGTTCGCAGGGCGTGGGCACTGCGGTCAACGAGACAGTAGTTCTCACGTACATGGCCCTGTTCGTGCTCAGCACGGTGCTAACCACCGTTGGCGATGCGCTGATACGGGTGATGCGGTGAGCCAGCCAGCGAGTGCACGGTTACCCCGGCTGACTCTAATAATGCGGGCCGGGATGAACGGATGGAATCGTGTCGGGGAACAGGTCGCGTTTTACGCCACGGTTTTGCGCGGTATCGGTTTAGCCGTCACCACGTATAAATACGAAACGATGCGCCAGGTCACCCAGATGGCCGGGGGTCTCGGTGCGGTTGCCCTGGTTGGGGGGTCCATAGGGGTCGTCTTCTTTATCAATGCCAATGGCGGCGCTATAGTCAACATATTTGGTTACGATCAATTGAGTAATCTCGGTGTAGAGTCGCTGGTAGGCTTTTTCTCCGCTTACGCTAGCCCCCGCCTCCTGGTTCCATTTATCTGTGTCGCAGCCATCATCTCGACGGTCGGAGCTGGGGTGACCGCGCAACTTGGCGCGATGCGCATCAACGAAGAGATCGACGGGCTGGAAGCAATGAGCGTCTTTACCATCCCTTATCTGTGCTCCACCCGGGTGGTAGCCGGCATGATCGTCGTAATTCCCTTGTATTGCAGCGGGATGCTAGCAGGGTTCGTTTCCGGTTACGTCCTTAGCGTCGTCGCAATGCATCAGTCGGCTGGCAGCTACACCCACTACTTCCGCGATTACCTGAGACCCATGGACTCGGTTACGATATTCGTACAGGTAATTTTCCAAGTAACTGTGATTATGCTAATCCACGCCTACTACGGCTATAACGCCTCGGGCGGACCCGCCGGCGTCGGTGAGGCGACCGGTCGTGCGGTGCGCCTATCATTGGGAGTGAACCTGATCGTGGGTTTCATGACGGCATTAGCTCTGTTCGGGCGTTCCGGCGGCTTTCACCTGTCGGGATAGCGGCGATGAAATCGAAACGGCAACGGCGCATCGCCGGCCTGCATCCCGGACTGTGGACCCTGATCCTGGTCGGCCTCTTCATCGGTGCCTCCGCGGTCACAATGACCGGGTTCAACGAGAATTTCAGGTCGTACGCGCGTGTGACGGTTACGTCGGACCGCGCAGGTTTAGTGATGGCGCCCTACGCGAAGGTGAAATTTCGCGGCGTTCAGGTCGGCCGAGTGTCGTCGCTATCGGTGCAGCCGAACGGCATCGCGAAACTGCAGTTGGAGCTGTATTCCGACCAGCTCAAATACATCCCCGCAAATATCGAAGCCGAGATCGCCGCACCCACTGTGTTCGGTGCAAAGTACGTCGAGCTGCTCACCCCTGGCCACCCAAGTCCGAAGCATCTGGCGGCCGGGGCGGTGGTGCACTCGCGCAACGTGAGCATCGAAGTGAACACGGTGTTCCAGAACCTGGTCGGAGTGCTGAACCAGATCGACACCGCCAAACTGAACGCGGTGCTCTCGGCGTTGGCCGAGGGCTTTCGCGGCAAGGGTGAAGCTCTCGGTGGAGCTATAACCGACGCCAATCAAGTCCTGATGGCGATCAATCCTCGGAGCGAGACGATCCGGGCTGACGTCCGCGCGCTCAAGGGTTTCGCCGACACCTACAGCGACGCGGCGCCGAACCTGGTGACGACGCTGGACGCCCTGAGCACAACAAGCACCACCATCTCCGGCAATGCAAAGCAACTTGACTCGCTGCTGCTCAACGTTGTTGGGCTATCCAACAGCGGTATCAACCTGATCGGCCCAAACAGGAACAACCTGGTCCATGCCATCAACGTGCTGGAGTCCACAACGCGCCTCCTGATGAAATACAACCCGCAACTGACCTGCACGTTTGTCGGTGGGAAGATCGCCCTCGATGACTTCATTGGTCAGGCCGGCGGTTATAACGGCAAGTCGCTGATCGTGGACGCCAGTCTGTTGTTCGGCGACGATGCCTACCGGTATCCGGACAATTTGCCCATCAACGGGATCAAGGGTGGCCCCGGCGGAACGCCCAGTTGCGGTTCGTTGCCCGACGTTACCGAAAACTGGCCGGTGCGGTACCTGGTCACCAATTCTGGATGGGGCACCGGGGTCGACGTGCGGCCCAACCCAGGCATCGGCTTTCCGGGTTACGCCGACTACCTCCCGGTCACCCGCGGGACACCCGAGGCACCAAGCATTCGCTATCCGGGGGGGCCGGCACCAGGCCCGGTCCCGTACCCGGGTGCTCCCCCCTACGGTGCGCCCCGATATGCCCCAGACGGAACACCGCTCTACCCGGGCCTGCCGCCAGCGCCTCCGCCCGGGAGGCCGCGAGAACCCGGCCCACCGCCGGCAGGGTCTGAGCCGTTCGTACCCGCGCACCCGGGGGCGCAACCCACTCCGTTGCCGACACCCGCACCGCCGCCGCTCCCACTACCGCCGCAAACTGCACCGCCACATTGATTTGTCGAAGCGATACAGAAAGGCAGACATGCGAAGAAGTTGGACCGGCGTGCTCATGCGTGTGGCTGTCTACGTGACCGTGTGCTTGTCGCTGATGACTCTTCTCGTCATGGTTTTTGCGCAGTTGCGCTTTGAGAACGCGAAGAGCTACAACGCGGTGTTCGCGAACGTCTCCGGGCTGAAGGGCGGAAACTTCGTGCGCATCGCCGGTGTTGAGGTCGGCAAGGTCAAAAGCATCTCCATCCAACCCGACTCCACTGTGCGCGTCGTGTTCGCGGTGGACCAGTCGGTGGTGCTGACCGAGGGCACCCGAGCAGTCATCCGCTACGACGACCTCATCGGCGGAAGATATATGGCGCTGGAGGAAAGGGCCGGGGGATCCAGGAGGCTCGATCCCGGGGGAACCATCCCGCTGAGTCGAACTGAACCGGCGCTGAACCTAGACGCGTTGATCGGCGGCTTACGGCCACTGTACCGCGCCCTGAACCCTGAACAGATCAACACGTTGAGCAGTCAACTGATCGCCGCTTTCCAGGGTCAAGGCACCACGATCGGATCGGTTCTCACCCAGACCGCCGCGCTGACTAACACGTTGGCCGACCGGGATCAACTGATAGGTCAGACCATCATCAATTTGAACACCCTGCTCGGTTCGCTCGGGGATCAAAGCGACCAATTCGCCAAGGCTGTTGACTCGCTGTCTGAATTAGTGCAGGCTTTGGAAGCCCGCAAGCGCGATATCAGCAACGGGATCGCCTACACCAATGCGGCTGTCGGGTCTGTCGCCGATTTGCTGGCCCAAGCCCGCCCGCCGCTCAAGAAGGTGGTGCGCGAGGCGGATCGGACCGCAGGAAACGTGGTGGCTGATCGCGACTTTGTCGACAACCTGCTCAACACCTTGCCCGACGCGTATCAAATCCTCGGAAGGCAGGGTCTGTACGGCGACTTCTTTAGCTTCTATCTCTGCGACGTGGTGCTGAAGCTGAACGGCAAAGGTGGGCAACCGGTGTACGTGAAGGTGGTTGGTCAGGACACGGGGAGGTGCAAACCACGGTGAAACCCTTCTCGGATCGCAACCTCGTGGTCGTCGGGGCGATCGGTGTTGTCGTGAGTGTCGCTGTCCTGCTCCTGGCACTGAATGTCAGCAAGCTGCCGTTCGTCAACCGCGGCAAGGAATACTCGGCGTACTTTGCTGAGGCGGGCGGTTTGTCACCGGGTAACCCCGTTCAGGTTTCGGGTTTAAAGGTCGGTACGGTGACCAGCGTCGCACTGGACGGACCGCAGGTGCTGGTCAAGTTCAAGGTCGCCGGTGGTGTCCGGCTCGGCGAGCGTACCGAGGCGGCAATCCATTTGAGGACGTTACTGGGCGCCAAGCTCCTTGAAGTCACGCCACGCGGAGAGCGGCCGCTGACCGGACCGATACCACTGGACCGGACCACACCGGCCTATCAGGTGCCCGACGCGCTGGGAGATCTGACGCGCACCATCAACGGGATAGACACCGACGAGTTGTCGAAGGCGCTGGCCGTGCTGTCGAACGAGTTTTCCAATACCCCACCGGCTCTCAAGGTTGCGGTGCAAGGTGTGGCGCGGCTATCCGAAACACTGGATGAGCGCGATAGACAGCTGCGAAACCTGTTGAGCAACGCCAACAAGGCCACGAAGGTGCTGGCGCAGCGTAGCGACGAGGTAGTCAAGCTCGTCACCAACACCAACGCGCTGCTGACGCAACTGAAAAGCGAACGCAGCGCACTGGACCGGATCGCCATCAATCTCTCCGCGGCGGCTCAGCAGCTGAAGGGTTTCATTGCCGAGAACCGCGAAACGCTAAAGCCCGCACTGGACAAGCTCAACGGGGTATTGACCATCGTCGACAACCGCAAGGAACAGATCCAGAAGGCGATCAAAGGGCTCAACGGCTATGCGCTCGGACTGGGTGAAGCGGTAGCGTCGGGGCCATTCTTCAAAGCGTATATTGTCAATTTGCTCCCGGGTCAGTTCGTTCAGCCATTTATTGACGCGGCGTTCTCCGACCTCGGCCTGGACCCGGCAACGCGGTTGCCGTCGCAGCTCAGCGACCCGCAAGTCGGCCAACCTGCAACGCCGCCACTGCCGATGCCGTATCCCCGGACCGGCCAGGGCGGAGAGCCCAGACGCACCCTGCCCGATGCCATCACCGGGAACCCCGGCGACTACCCGTGCGGTTTGCCGGGCGTTCCGTTGCCCGGTCCCGGTTGCTACCCGTATCGGGAGCCGCCACCTGCGCCGCCACCCGGTGGCCCGCCACCGGGACCGCCCGCGCTGGGCCCAGGACCTGGCGTGCCTGCGCCGTCGGGGCCGGTCAGCCAACCGGCGCCCGGGCAGATCCCACCGAGCCAACCGCCCGTGCTTAACGGGCCGGGACCCGTCGGCCTGCCCGGGGGCCCGTCGCGGCCAACCGAAGGTGGTGGACAGTGAATACCCGTAACGCCAAGATCGGCCTCGCCGTGGGGTTGGTGCTGGCGCTGATCGGCGGCACCATTATGGTGGTGCGGTCCGTAAGCGGTGTCGGCCACACGAAGGTCATCGGATATTTCGACAACAGCAATGAAATCTACGTCGGCGACGACGTAGTCATACTCGGCGTACCGGTCGGCAAGATCGAAAAGATCGAAGCACAACCTGATCGCGTCAAGATTTCCTTCTGGTACGACGACAAATACAAGGTGCCCGCAGATGCTAAAGCGGTGATCCTGTCCCCAAGACTGGTGACGAGTCGCGCTATCCAGTTGACACCCGCCTACCGCGGCGGGCCAGTGCTGAAAGATAACGCGGTGATCCCGCGGGAACGCACCGCGGTTCCGGTGGAGTGGGACGATCTCCGCCAACAGCTTGAGAAGCTGACGCAGACACTGCAGCCGACGCAACCGGGCGGAGTCAGCACACTGGGATCGTTTGTCAACACCGCGGCCGACAACCTGCGCGGCCAGGGTCCAGCCATCCGTGAGACTGTCCTGAAGCTGTCGCAAGCGGTTTCGGCGCTCGGCGACCACAGCGACGACCTGTTCAGCACGTTCAAAAACCTCTCAATTCTTGTGTCGGCGCTGCACGACAGCAGCGGCCTGTTGCGACAGCTGAACCAGAACTTGGCGGCGGTCACGGGGCAGCTGGCCAACGACCCCAACGAGGTCGGAAATGCGGTCAGCGATTTGAACGATGTGGTCGGCGACCTCACAAGTTTCACGGCCGACAATCGTGAGGCGCTAGGCACCGCCTCGGACAAGTTGGCGTCGGTGTCCAACGCAGTGGTTCAGAGTCTGGACGACATCAAGCAAACTCTGCACATCGCTCCCACAGCGTTCCAGAACTTCCTCAACATCTACGAACCCGCGCAAGGGGCACTGTCCGGTGCATTGGCGATCAACAACTTCGCCAACCCAGTCCAGTTTTTGTGCTCGGCGATTCAGGCCGCATCACGCTTGGGTGCTAAGCAGTCGGCGAAACTCTGTGTGCAATATCTGGCGCCCATAATCAAGAACCGTCAATACAACTACCCGCCTATCGGGATAAACCCGTTCGTCGGTGTTGCTGCGCGTCCCAACGAAGTCACCTACAGCGAGGACTGGCTGCGACCGGACTACATCCCGCCGCCAGGGCCGCCGCCAACGGAGGCGTTCCGTACTGTGCCACCGCCGCCCAACGGGCCGCTACCGCCAGCGAACGAGATATACAACTTCTTCGGAAACGGGATGGTCGACCCGAATCACGCGAACCCCCCGTTCGTGCCGGCCAGGCCGGAGAACCCGCTACCCACCGATCCGGCCACCGGCCTGCGTGGAATGATGCTGCCACCTGCAGGTGGTGGACGATGAGTCACTTGATGACCCGACCCAGGCACCTACGCCGCACCGGTGCGGGACTTCTGATGGCGCTGGCCGTGGCCGCACTGTCGGGCTGCGCCGCCGCGCGTGATTTCCGGGGCGCGAACTCGCTTCCGCTGCCGGGAACCAAAGGCGGTGGCCCTGGTTCCTACACCATTCAAGCGCAGATGCCCGACGTGCAGAACCTCAAACAGAACTCTCCAGTCCAAGTCGCTGATGTGACCGTTGGCAATGTGACCAAAATCGAACGTCAAGGCTGGCATGCGCTGGTCACCATGAAGCTCGACGGCAGCGTCCACCTGCCGGGCAACGCGACTGCCACGCTCGGACAGACCAGCCTGCTGGGTTCGTTGCACATCGAACTGGCGCCACCCAAAGACGTGCCCCCGAAGGGCACGCTTCGCGACGGGTCGCTGATCCCTTTGTCTTCCGCGGGCGCATATCCGTCAACCGAACAGACGCTGGGCGCACTTTCACTGCTGCTCAACGGGGGCGGCTTAAGTCAGCTTCAGGACATAACCGAAGCGTTGAGCACAGCCTTCTCCGGTCGCGGCCAAGAACTGAAAAGCCTGATCGGACAACTCGACAAGTACATCGCCTACCTCAACGACCAAAAAGATGACATCATCGCCGCGACCGACAGCCTGAACAACCTGGTCGGTCACTTCGCCGATCAGAAGCCGGTCGTTGATAAGGCGCTGAAAACCATCCCGAACGCGCTGGCTGTGCTCAAGGACGAGCGCCAAAACCTCGCCGAAGCGCTGGCTCAGCTGGGCAAATTGGGCGCGCTTGCCGCCGACTCGGTGAACCAGACCAAGGTGAACCTGGTCAAGGAACTGAACGATCTCGGCCCGGTGCTGCAATCACTGGCCGACGCCGGGCCGGCGTTGACCCGTTCACTGGATTTCTACGGAACCTTCCCGTTCCCCAAGCCAACGCTCGCAAAATGGCTCCGGGGCGATTACGCGAACTTAACCGGTGTTTTCGACTTGACGCTGAGCCGACTTGACGCGGCGTTTTTGACCGGCACTCGGTGGGAGGGAACTTTGACAGAGCTGGAGCTGCAGTGGGGCCGCACCATCGGTCAGCTCCCCAGCCCCTATACCGCGCGCAACCCGCTGGTCATTCCGTACCACTTCAACCAGGGGCCGTGACATGCGTATGACTAGGGCAACCAGAATCCAGTTGGCGGTCTTCGCAGTGATCGTGCTGGGCGGGTTATGGGCCGTATTTGGCTATTACTATCAGCTACCGCGCAGGTTTTTCGGCGTTGGCACGTACACGGTGCGGGTGCAGTTAGCCCGGGCAGACGGTCTTTATGAGGGCGGGGACGTCACCTACCGTGGCGTCGATGTCGGGCGGATATCGGATGTGCGGCTAACCAACACGGGCGCCGAGGCGGTGCTTCAGCTAAATTCGGGCACCCACATCCCGGACGATCTGAGCATCCAGGTCCACAGTTTCTCGGCGGTCGGCGAGCAATACCTTGCGTTGTTGCCGCGCAACGGGAACAGCCCGCCGCTGAAAAACGGCGACGTGATCCCCGCGGACCGCACCACTTTTCCCCCGAATATCAACTCACTGCTGGCGGCGGCCAATCGCGGCCTGAACGCGATCCCGCGCGACAACCTGAAAACCGTGGTCGACGAGTCTTACATCGCTTTCGGCGGCTTGGGCCCGGAACTGTCCCGGCTCGTGAACGGCGCGACCACTCTGGCCAAGGACGCGCGCAAGAACCTGGACCCACTCGTCACCGTGATCGACGAGTCAAAGCCAATCCTGGACAGCCAAACCGAGTCATCGGATTCGATTCGAGCGTGGGCGGCCCACCTGGCGACCGTCACCAAGCAGTTGCAGACCAACGACACTGCCGTCCAGGGCATCCTGCGGAAGGCTCCGCAGGCGGCAGACGAGGTGCGCGCACTGCTGGATCGGTTGCAGCCAACGTTGCCCATCGTGCTGGCCAATCTCGTCAGCGTCGGCGAGGTGGCGGTCACCTACCGGGACAACCTGGAGGCACTCCTGGTGCTGCTGCCGCAGGGTGCGGCCGCCATCCAAGCGATCCAGGTGCCCAACAAGAACACCAAGCAGGACTACAAGGGTGCATTTCTGGACTTCAACCTGAACCTCAACTTGCCGCCACCATGCACCACCGGGTTCTTTCCGATCCAACAACAGCGGGCGGCCAGCTTCGAGGACTACCCGGATCGCCCGAAGGGCAACGTCTACTGTCGCATACCGCAAGACTCGAATCTCACCGCTGTGCGTGGCGCGCGCAACTATCCATGCGAAACCCGGCCCGGCAAGCGTGCCGCGACGGTGAAAATGTGCGAAAGTAGCCAAGACTACATCCCGCTCAACGACGGCTTCAACTGGAAGGGAGACCCCAACGCGACGTTCACGGGGCAAGGCGTTCCCCAGTTCGACCCGGGTGAATCACCACCTGCACAGTCACCCCCCGCGTTAGCATCACCTGGTTCGCCGCCGCCTTCATCGGGTCCCGCGCCGCTACCTATAGCGGCCGCACAGTATGACCCGGCCACCGGCACCTACGTTGGACCAGACGGGCAGCTCTACACGCAATCCAACTTGGCGCACGGCGCTGATAAGGAGAAGACATGGCAACAGATGCTGACGCCCCCGACCGGGAGCTAAGCGAAATAGCCGACAGCGAAACGCCACAGGGCCACCCCGATGAGGGCTCCTTCGCACCGACAGGCGGACACGGCGCCGAGCCGCAGGTAGAAGGCGCTGCTGACGAAGTAAACTCCGGTGACGCCACAGCTGATGACAAGACCGACAGTGGGTCAGGAAATACTGATGATACTGCGGCAGGTCACACTGAAGTGACTGCGGCCATCAAGCAGCCAATGTCACATGTGCGGCTGGCAACGGTGATCGGCATGGTTGTGGTGGCCGCCATGACGGCCCTGGTGGCATGGCTGGGATTTCACGCCTACCAGTTGCATCAGGCCCGAGAGCAGCGGGAGCTATTCGTTAAGGTCGGGCGGCAGGGTGCGCTGAATCTCAGCACCATCGACTGGCAACACGCCGACGCCGATGCTCAGCGCATTCTGGACACAGCGACCGGCCCTTTCTACGACGATTTCTCCAAGCGCAAGCAACCCTTCATCGACGTGGTCAAGAAGGCGCACTCGAAGTCGGTAGGAACGGTCACGGAAGCGGGCCTGGAATCCGACTCAGGCGACGAAGCCCAGGTGCTGGTGGCTGTGTCCGTCAAGACCTCGAATCTGGGCGCGGCCGACCAGGCGCCGCGGGAGTGGCGAATGCGAATCACGGTGCAAAAGACGGGCGATGAGGCGAAGGTCGCCAACGTCGCGTTCGTGCCATGATGGAGCTGCATTCCGGCGGCGCCGCCGATTACAGATCCGCCAGTCCGGGGATGACGACGCTTTGTTACGGACGTCCTCGCCGCACTGAAGGGCGTATCCCTTAACGCCGACTCGCGATCATGAACAGCCGACAACCCGATAAAACAACAGGAGAGGACCAGTGGACCTTTACGGGGTCCTTTTGACATAGATAAGGAACCAGCAACTGTGCGGGTGGAAAACGACAAGGCGAACGACCAGGACCATGCAAAGGTCGCCGCCACCGAAGCAACGGAAAGCGAAGAACCCCGAAAGGCGGGCTACCGCGAAAAGACGCGCGACGCCGCGGACACAACCTCGGATGAGTCGGAAGATGAGAAGCACGCCGAAGCCCTTGAGCCCGCTGAGGCCAAACGCCGGATCAACTGGTCGCGGTCGTTGGCGTATGCGGTGCTGCCCGGCCTCGCTTTGTTGCTGACGGTGGCCGCTGGCTACTTGAAATGGCAGAATTCATCGATGGGCAGTTCAGCGGCTGCCCGCACCGAATCCGTTGCGGCGGCCAAGGAATCCGCCATTGCCCTGCTGTCTTATCGGCCCGACACTGTCGAAAAGGACTTAGGCACAGCCCGCGACCGGTTGACCGGAACCTTTCGGGACTCCTACAACCAGCTGATCCATGACGTCGTGATTCCGGGCGCTAAGCAGAAACACATCTCCACAGTCGCCACCGTGCCCGCGGCTGCCTCGGTGTCAGCTACCTCCAACCATGCAGTGGTCCTGATCTTCGTCAACCAGACCACTGTCGTCGGCACGGACTCGCCTACTGATTCGATTTCGAGCGTCCGGGTGACCCTGGACAAGATCAACCAGCACTGGTTGATCTCCGAGTTCGACCCCGTTTAAAAACGCGGAGCGCATGCCGCGGTCAGCCCTACAGCGTGACGTGCGATGGGGCAATGTCCTGACACATCGTGTAGGGCGGCGCGAAAAGACTAACGCATCCTTGGCCTTTCACGACATACGTCGCACCTTGTACGTAGGTGTAGTAAAGCACCGCCGGTGCTGGACCGCTGTTCCACGCGCACTGCCCGGCCGAATCCCGTCCCTCGATCGACAGACACACCTCTGAAAAGTTGGGGTTGACTTCCCCGCATGATCCAGGTTTCACAGTTGCGGTCACAAAGCTCACACCCGAAATCCGCAGCACCTTTGGAGGTATGAGGTCGAAGGTACACTGCTGTGTTGCGTTCGAAGGCGAGGCATTCGAGACGCTTACGGGATGAACGCCGGTCAACGCGATTCCGAGAGTGGCCGCAGAAACGGCAATGAAACGTACCACCCC
The DNA here is from genome assembly GCF_016592155.1 of Mycobacterium heckeshornense. NCBI lineage: Bacteria > Bacillati > Actinomycetota > Actinomycetes > Mycobacteriales > Mycobacteriaceae > Mycobacterium > Mycobacterium heckeshornense. Next base: position 2,852,683 of record NZ_AP024237.1, on the reverse strand, counting down.
AAAATCCTACCTCCACAGCCTATCCGGCACAGCAACAACTGAGATTTTTTGTCGAAGTTGCCGAAGTGGGGTGAGGCCGTCGTAGTGGTCCAGTTGTTGTGCGACTCTGTTGCCCGGTGTTCGGGCAGGAAGAATAAGACCAATGCGTTGGAGGCGCTGGTGATCGCCGGGTTCACCCGACCTCAGCACAGCTCAGCCGGGTTGCTGCCACCCGTCGAATACGAAAAAATCACGGCCATCCAACCGGAGGCCGCATAACGGAAACCTCCACGTTTTCAGGGGAAGCCCACAGCGGATCCTAGTCTCGGCGCGCGGACGTCACCGTCTGACGCATCAGCATGAAACCTTGATCCGGAACGACTGCTTCATCGGCGCAATTGCTGTAGGGCTGTACCCGAGAACGGCACCCGTGATGTCGTACGTGGCACCGTTCATCGCGATCGTTGCGTCGCCTTCTAGACCGAGGTTGTAATCACCGGTAACGCCGCTGAGGTTACGAATCCTGACGAACTTGACGGTCAGCGGCCCGGCATTGGACACCATCACCGTCGCCCCCCCGATCGTCATCGCCAGCTTTGATCGTCGTTAACGAATCTACCGTCGAACACTGCACTGCCTTGGTGGTGTCGGCGGTCGTGTCGTTGATGGTGAGCTGCGCTGTCTCGGGCGGCAGCGTCCCGGGCTTGGGCTTGAAAGCCGCCAGCGATGTGCAGCCGACAACACCTCCGATAGCGAGCGCAATTGCCGGAACGACAACAAATCGGCTATTCATCGGAGTCTTTCGCTCATTGAGATGCACCACAAGCCATACCCGTCTACTGGCCGGTCAGGCCGGCTGGCCGTAAACCGCTACCACGACGCTGCGGTCCAGACTGTTCAGCGACCACACCCCAATTTGGGTGTTTGCGCAGTTGGACATGATCGCGTAGTAGTCGGGGCGGTAGTACCAATTACCCATGATGTCAATGCCATTGATCGCCAACGACGGCTGAATGGCCACAGTCTCGGCGACCGTGCCGTGATAGCCCGCAGCCAAGGCCCGGTCCTGCACCGTCGAGCCGTCCGACCCGATGTCACCGTCGAGAGCCCGGTTGTTGAGCAGGTCTTCGGTATGCCGCTGCGCGGCTAGCTGGAGCTGCGGGCTGATCTTCAGGTCGGTGGTGCATTTAGCCTGGTGCTGGACAGTGTAGACATTGGCGACGACGCCATCGTTGAGCCGCTTGTTGTTCGGTATGACCGTGTCTTCGGGGTCACCACCGTCCGCATGTGCGGAAGGGGTGCCTGCTGCGATGATCCCGGCACCCAGCACGACCAGTGTCGCAAGCGTCGGTGTGCTACGCCGCACAATATTACTGACGCCCATCAGTGTCATCGTTGCTCCTCCACGGAGGTCAGCGGTCACGGGGTTCCGATCAATCAAGGGTTGGGTTCGGTGCCGACGAGCGAGACGAAGGAGACGCATTCGCCGGGTCCGCCCCCGAGGTTGTGGGTGAGACCGATGTTCTTGCCGGCGGCGACTGTTCGAATCTGGCGGTCATCCGGCGCGTCTCCGCGTAGCTGCAGCCAGCACTCGAAGAGCATCCGCAGTCCGCTGGCGCCGACGGGGTGGCCGAACGCTTTGAGCCCGCCATCGGGGTTGACTGGCAAGCTACCGTCGAGGTCGAATGTGCCTGCCAGCACCGTTTTCCAGGCGGTGCCGCGTTCAGCGAAGCCGAGATCTTCCATCAGGACTAGCTCGGTGACGGTGAAGCAGTCGTGTACCTCGGCCATCGCGATCTGGGCAGCCGGGTCGGTGAGTCCGGCCTCGGCGTAGGCGTTGCGCGCCGAGGCGACGACTTCGGGAAACGTCGTGAAGTCGTAGTCGGGGTCGACGTTACCGTCCGCGGCACCGGAGACCAGCGACAGCGCCTTGATGTACAGCGGTTTGTCGGTGTACTTGTGAGCGTCGTTGGCGCGGACCACGATCGCGGCGGCGGCGCCGTCGGAAACCCCCGAGCAGTCGAAAACCCCGAGTTGTCCGGCGACCAGCGGTGAACAGGAGATTGTCTCCGCGGATACCTCCTTGCGGAATTGCGCGCGGGGGTTGCGGGCGCCGTTGTGATGGTTTTTCCAAGCGATGCGGGTGATGACGTCCTTAAGCTCGTCGGGTGTGACCCCGTACTTCTTGGCGTAGGCGGGGCCGAGCAAGCTGAAATTGGCTGGCGCGCTGGTTGTTCCGAGGGTACCGCCGGTGCCGTCGGAGGGTATCGACGGGCGCAGCAGACCAGAAAACCCGGAGTCCTTGAGTTTTTCGACGCCGACAGCCATCGCCATGTCGTAGGCGCCGCTGGCTACGGCGTAGCAGGCGTTGCGCAGCGCTTCTGAGCCGGTAGCACACATGTTCTCCACCCGGGTAACCGGTTTGCCGTGCAACCGCAACGGCCGACTGAGGCTCAGCCCGGACAAGCCGGACATGTATGTTCCCAGCCAAAACGCGTCGATATCGCTCAGCGTCACCCCGGCGCTGGAGGTGGTGTCGGTGACCGCCTCGATCAATAAGTCATCGGCCGAGCGATCCCAATGTTCCCCGAAGGCGGTACAGCCCATCGCGATGATGGCGACCCGGTCGCAGATTCCATGTACGGCCATGTCAGCTCTCCTTGGTCTTTCGGCGGGCCGGGCGGGCCTTCCAGAAGTAGTTGTGCACCCCGCTTTCGGATGTGGTAAGCCGCCGGAAGGTCATTTCGACCTGGTCGCCGATCGCGACGTCGGGACTTGTGTCGGTGAGTTCGCAGCGAAAACGGCCGCCGCCCTCGAAGTCAATGACCGCCGCAATCATGGGCGGGCTAGGCGTGTAGGCGAGCCGGTCGACGGTGAAGGTTGCCACGCGCGCGGGCGTATCGGCCATCGGTTGAGGAGCCATCGGCTCGTCGGACCCGCACTTGAAGCAGATCCGAGCGGGCGGCAAGTTAACGGTGCCGCATCGTTCGCAGCGAGAGCCGACGAAACCGTACTTCCAGTTCTCCGATCGATGACTGGGCGGACCGGCGGGGGCATCGGGCTCGGGTCGGCGCGGTGGTTCGCGCCGCAACATCCCCCGCCAGGTAAGAAAGGTGCCATAGCCGAGTGAGTCGTCGGTAGCGGCGATCTGATCGGCCACCGTGGGCGCCGAAGGCCGATGGGCGGCGAGCGCCTCGGTGGTACGCAGGATCAGCGTCGAGGCGCCGTCGGCCAGCATCGCCAGCGCGATCACTTGACTGGGTTCCGCACGTTCGAGCACGTCGGCGAGCAGGACCCCCGGCTGGGCGGTTCCCGGGTTGCCGATCACGCTGGTCAGATCGGCGGCGAGGGCCTCGCGCGCAACGCCGCTGGCCACCGCGAATTGGCGGTTGGCGCGGGACGACAGGCCACACACGATCAGGTGATCGACTTGGGCGGGGGCCAGGTCGGCCTGTTTAAGGGCGGCGGAAAACGACTCCATCGCCAACGGTACGTAGACATGTTCGCCGAAGCGCTCCTCCCATACCCGCGAGGCCCGCGCGCCCGGGGAGCGCCAGCGGTCAAGAATTTCGTCGGTGACCGAGGCGCTGGTGATCAGCTCGGCCAGCACCGGCGCTTCGGCGGTGCCGGGGCCGAACAGCACCGCAGCCGCGGCATCACCGCCCTGTTTTTCGTCGGCGCTGCCGGGAAGACCGCTGCGGATGTCAGCCACGACGGCCAGCGCTCCGTCGGGGCAATCGGCGGCAGCCAGGAAGGCACCCACGGCCGAGCGTGGTGCGCCGCCGAGGTCGACGGCCAGCGTGTTGCGCGGAAGGCCTAGCGCGGCATGGATGACCGCTGCGTTGGATTTGTCGAGGTAGGCCGGATCAGTGGTGGCAAAGTAGATCCGCGACGGCGTCGACGCGACGGGAAGAGCGCGCAGAACGGGGCGTGCCGCTTCGACGGCCATCGAGGTGGTGTCCTCGTCGTAGGAGGCCACCGACCGGCTGCCGGCGGGCTGCGCGCCGCCCAAAACTGATCCGATTTCGGTGAGCCGTAGGCGGTGGTGGGGCAGGTAAGCCGCGCAGGCCACTACGCCGGTCACAGCGGTTGGCGGGGAGGACGGCATGATACGAAATCTAATCGAATTCTGGTTAGGCTTCAAGGAGGGAAACCAGGGACACCGTGTGAAGGAGATTCTCAATGAAGTTGTCAAGCCGCCGCGGCGGTAGGTGCGGGCTGGTATGCCGTGCCGTCGCGGAGCATGGCCCATACCACGTTGAGGCGGCGGCGCGCCAAAGCGAGGACGGCTTGGGTGTGGGTTTTGCCTTCGGATCTTTTGCGGTCGTAGTAGGTGCGCGAGGCGGCGTCGGTGCGGATGGCGATTTGGGCGGACAGGTAGCAGGCGCGCAGCAGGCGGCGGTGGTAGCGGCGGGGGCGTTTGAGGTTGCCGCTGATGCGCCCGGAGTCGCGGGGTACCGGGGCCAGTCCGGACACGCCGGCGAGGCGGTCGACGGAGTCGAAGCCGCATATGTCGCCGCCGGTGGCGGCGAGGAACTCGGCGCCGAGCACGACACCGAAGCCGGGCATGCTCAAGATGATTTCAGCGTGGCGGTGGCGGCGAAATCGCTCCTCGATCATCGTCTCGGTGTCGTCGATTTCGATGTCGAGGGCCATCACCTCCTTAGCCAGGCGAGCCACCACGGTGGCAGCCAGGTGTTGTCCGGGCACGATGGTGTGCTGGGCGTTAGCGGCCGCAAGGGCTTTGGACGCGACAGCATCGGCATTGCGGGCCTTACGTTTTCGCAACCAGGCGGCCAGCTCAGCAGCACCGGCGCGGCGCAGCCCGTCAGGCGTTTGATAGCCGGTAAGCAAAATCAACGCGGCCTTGCTGGTGCTGTAGTCAAAGGCGCGTTCCAGGGCGGGGAAGTATTCCAGCAGCTGGGCCCGCAGCCGGTTGATCGCCCGGGTGCGATCGGCCACCAAATCAGCGCGCCGGCTGGTGAGGATGCGCAGTTCCACCGCGATCTCGTCGCCGGGTCGCAACGGCTGCAGGTCGCGGCGCATCCGGGCCTGATCGGCAATGATCGCGGCGTCTTTGGCGTCGGTCTTGCCATCGCCGCGGTAGCCGCCCGAGGCGTGATAGACGGTGCGCCCGGGGATATACGAGCCCATCATGATTTCTGTGTAAGTCTGAGGTGACTTGACAACGAGTTATATTCTAACACAACGGAATCCGTCCAGGGAACAGTTTCGCCAGGGTGTTAAGCGCCACAGTCCAGTTGTAGGTTCCCGTCCCCGAATAGCCTCCTCTGTGGCTGGAGATGTTGCGCAACCCCAAGTACAGCAACTTGATCGCAGAGTCCTTGTCCGGGAAATGTCCGCGGTTCTTGGTGATTTTGCGTAGCTGGATGGACTCGATCGCGTTTGTCGTGTACACGATCTTGCGTAGTTCCACCGGGTAATCCAGGAAGGCAATGAACTCTGGCCAGGCGCCCCGCCACACGTCGATCGCGCCGGGGTATTGCGCACCGAAATCGCGGTCAAACTCTTTGAGCGCGAGCTCAGCGGCATCTACGGTGGGCGCCGAATAGTCCGAAGTTCCCCCTGGTGTGGAGCGGTTTAGTGGGTTGAGCTGGGGTTTTGTGTTGGTGTGCTGACTACGCGAGTCCGTGGCGGTGTGAGACGCCGAGTAGTTCGAAGGCTCGCCGCTGTAGTGGGGTGGGGTTGGTGATCTTGGTGAATGCCGGCAGGTCGTCGGTGGGCTGGATGTGGTTGGCGCAGATGGTGGCCAGGTCGGCGAGCAGGCTGGTGAAGCTGTGCACCGGGTAGTCGTTTTCGGTGCGTTTGCGCGCTGCCTTGGCCAGCGCTTGATCGGAGCGTTGGGCGGGAGCGACGGGGTCGGCACGTTTGGCGGCGGCGGCGGGTTTGTCGTTGTCCTGGAAAAGGATTGGTGCGAGGGCTTGTTTCATGTGCCAGCTGATGTAGTAGGACAGCATCCGTAGGAGCATGTGCGCGCGCACCCGATCGGCGAGGCGGTGCCGGATGGGTCGCACGTCCAGTTCGGTGTTGAGGGTGCGGAAGAACCGTTCGACGTCGGCGAGGTCCTTGTAGCGCAGCACGACCTCGTCGCGCTGCAGTGTCTGGTCGGGCAGGCTGGTGCGGAGCACGTAGATGCCGTCGAGGGCGGCCTCGGCGGCGATGGCGTCCTGGTTGCGGGAGAAACTGAACGCTTCGTCGGTGATTTGCAGGTCAAAATGCTTGGCCATCTTGAACTTGTTGCGCACCTTGCCCACCCGCAGCGCGATCTTGTCCCGCCCGCGTAGTGGTCGTTTGGCGCGGCGGGTGGCCTCGGCGATGGTCTGTAGTTCGTGTTCGGTGGCCGCCAGCAGCTCGCCGCGTTTGCGGGCACGCTCATCAGCCAGGGCGGGGTTGTGGCAGCACACCAGCCGCTCGCCGGGGTAGTCGGGGTGGGTGATCTCGAACAGGTTCTGCTCGTCGAACAGCGACAGCTGCAGCGCCCCGTCGTCGACCAATGCCTTGATCTGCGGGGCGCGCAGCGCGCTGATCCAATCCAACTGCGCCGGGTGCAGCTCGTCGCGGATGCGCGCGCTGGTGAGCATGCCCCGATCCCCCACCAGGGCGATGGTGGTCAGCCCGAACCGGGTCTTGAGCTTGGTGATCTGGGCGCCCAGGGTTTTCGGGTCGGCGGTGTTGCCGTCGAACACCTCAATGGCGATCGGCACCCCGGCTGGTGAGCACAGCAGCCCGTAGACGATCTGCAACCGGCCTTTGACCCCGTCGCGGGCATGCCCGATTTTCCCTAACGGGCAGGTGTGGCCCTCGAACGCCGCCGAGGACACGTCATAGAGCACCAGGGTTCCGTTGGCCAGATGCCGTGCGGCCAACGAGTTTTCGATGGCATCCTGGCGCTCGACCACCCAGTCCATCGCGTCATACAGGTCATCCTCATCGGCACCCGCCACGCCCAGCACCGCACCCAGGGTGCTGGTGGCGGTCTCGATGCGCAGCCCGCGCGCCATCGCCAGCTTGGAGCCCGGCTCGATCACCGACGCGGCCAGCATGGCGCACACCAAGTCCCGGTTACGCGACGGGGCGGGGTCGATCAGCTCGGCCATGCCCAGCTTGGCGGCGGTGCCCAACACCGCGGCCACATGCCCGTGCGGCAGGCTGCGGGTGATGTCAAACGCCCCGGCCAGATCGCCCCTCCCCGGCAGGCCCTTGAGCGCGCGCTGCAGTTTGTCCACCTTGTGCTCGGGCCAGCGCGACAGGTTGGCCAGCGTGCGGGTTTTCACCTTGCCGTTCTCGCGGTAACTTTCGCGCAACAGCACCGCCGGCGGTGATCCACGGTTGGGCACCCGCGTCACGTACATGATTACTTTCTAGCACAACAGCAGTACGAGAGTAGCGAATTTAGAAAATGACACGCCGAACAAGTCTTGCGAATACATGATTACGCCTTGCCGGCACATGAACACTGAAACACCTGCTCACAAAGCAGAAAGGAAATCAGCCCCCTCTCAGAAGGGGGGAACTTCGGGATAGATGGCCCGCATCGACGAGGCGACCTTGCGGCGGTCCTTATACGACACGAACCGCATCGCATTGCGAATAACATGCACCACACAGACTCCCGCTGTCAACCTCGGGTCGTGGGCATGATTGATCGCCGCGGCGGGCTGACTTTGCTCAGCGCGGGGGCGGGGTGGGGTTGTTAGGCGGCGGTGGCGCGGTGGTGGATGGCCGGGTCGTAGGGGTTGTGGTCGTGCCAGCAGCGCCACAAGATGCGACACCAGCGGGCGCCCAGGCCACGCAGGGCACGATGGTGTGGGTGGCCGGCGGCGCGGGCGTGTTGGTAGATGTCGGCCGATCAGAGGTCTTCACGGACGGCGACGAACATCCACCAGTCGATGGCGTGCCGCATCCGCCGGTTGGCGGCGTAGCGGAAGCGAACCTGACGTGTGCGCCCGGACACCTTGGTGACCGGAGCCAAGCCGGTCTCTGCCAACAATGACGGCGCCGAAGGAAAACGACTGCGCTCCTCACCCATTTCGGAGATCAACACGGCGGCGGTGACCGGTCCGATGCCGGGGAAACTGGTGAAGATCGGGGTGTCCGGGTGCGCCTCGAGCAGTTCGCCCAGTCGTTTGTCATGGGCTCGCAAATGGGTGTTGAGTAGAGCCAGTTGTTCGGTGAATGCTTTGGCCGCCAACGCTTTGCCAGCAACGGTGCCGTCGCTCGCCGATAGCAGATGCGGCTGCATCCGGGCGACAAGTGTCTCGGGTTTGTGCCGGCCACTGTAGCCGTGCCGGGACGTGAACGCGCCCATCCGCGCAGCGGTGATCCGGCCCGCCTGCACGGGAGTGGGATAGCTGCGGATGAAGGACAGGGTGATGTCCCGGTCCAGTGCAGAAAACAGGTGCAACGGGCACGGATGATAGGCATCCAAGATTGACCGCAGTCGATTCTCGGTGTCCACCTGCATATCCAGGATGCGTTGACGATCGCGGCTCACTGCGGTCAGCTCCGCTAGAAGCGGCGACGGAACGGCCAACGGCCGCCACTGGGCATACTGGTGACGCAACGTATCGGCCAACACATAGGCATCGAATTCGTCGGACTTGGCGGCCGCCATCCGATAGCGTTCGCGTGCTCGCGCCGAGATTTTCGGTGACACGCAATAAATTTCGGCATCGCAGTGGTGCTGGAGATATTCGACCAGTAGCCCTTCGGCCCGCTCGATCGCGATCCGGACCGCACCGGTGAACGAAGCAATCAACCCGACCAGGACGGCCAGACCATCGACGGTGTGAGCGACCTTGCGACTGAGCAGCTGCTGGCCGGTGCCATCCAGCACACACAGGTGATGGAAGCGCCCGCCCCAGTCGATCCCACACCAGAAGCTGTTCGGCCGTTGCAGAGTACTCTGATTCATTGCACTTGGATCCCTTTCAATGTGAAAGGTTCACCCTGCGATCGCGAGGCCTGCCCGGAACCTCATCTCGGCACTCACCGCCCACAGCGGTGGCGCTGCTCTCGCTGGCCGGTCCACGCCCCGCAGCCACCACGGGCGGACAGGTCTGCATGTGGACCTCGAAGGTGACGCGTTTGCGTGGGCCCTGCCCGTGGTGGTGCAGGTGAACGCCGAGACCATCCCGGCCGATCCATTGTTAATAGATGAGGTTTGGATCACGGTATCGGGGAAGATCGAGCGGATCGCATCAGGCAAGCCGGTCAGCCCGTCGCAGCAGGCGATGAGGATGTCGCGTACTCCGCGGTTGCGCAGGTCGATGATGACCTTCTGCCAAAACCGTGCGAAAGCGCACGGGTTCGCGCGAAGGTGTGCGAGGTGGCGCCTGAAGTATCACGAGTTCGGCAGACGGGCGGTGTCAACGTGGTCTGCGAGGTAGGCGACGACAGCTTCGTGGTGCATGCCGTAGGCAGCGGCGACGAGTTTCGCGTCGACCGTGCCGACGAGGTCTACCAGCCGTGTCGAGCGCAGGATCCGGGGCTGGATGCCGACCGCGCGCAGGGTGTTCTTGATGTAGCCGTCGGAGGCCGGCGCCCGGGTGGCTTTGGTCTGCATGGTGACCAACAGGTGGGAATTGTTGCCGCCCAGCACCTTCCGGTGGTCGAGGCAGCGATGCAGTGCGGTCCAGGTCCACGGGTCCAATGGGGTGGGTTGTGGTCGGCGACCCAGCCGGATCCGGCGGCGGTTGTTGTCGATGTCCGCATCGGTGAGGTGCTGCAGTTCTTGTGTGGTGGCGCCGTGCAGCAGGGCGGCCAGCCCGACGAACGCCTCGTGCGGGTGCACCTCGGGGTCTGTGCTCCACCGCTGGAACAGTTCGCGTTGCCGGTCGACAGGCAGCGTCGGGCCGCGGAATGCCATGGTCTGCGGCGCAGTCAAGCCTTTCGTGGGGTTGATGAGCATTAGCCGGCGGCGCAGACCGTAGCGGCAGAACTGGCGCAGCCCGGTCAGGTAGAAGGCACGCCGGCTGGGATGAGCGTGCAGGAAGGCTTCGATGTCGCCGACCTCAATGGTGGCCCAGTCAGTTTTGCCGCGCGCCATGGACAAGAACTGAGCGAAGTCACGCACGGCCCCAAGCCGGGCCTCGAGCGTGGGATGCCCGCGCGGGTGGGTGCCGGTGCGGCGGGCACGATCGCGGCTGGCGACCAGGTGCTCGGCAAACCCGGCCACCGCCTGGCGCAGGGGTGGGGGCACCGCGTCGATACGGGATTGGCGGCGGGTGGCGGCGCGGCGTTCCTCGCGATCGGTCGGTAACGCCAGTTGACGGGCGGTGAGGAAGTCCTCCAGGGCCCGCGCGAGCGGAACGTCAGTGGCCACGGATTCCAGCAGGGCCTGCGGATGCACCGGGTGGTTGTCGGCCAATCGTGTGCCGAGCCGGGTCAGCATGGCGCAGGCGCGGTCGGGATGGTGGCGTCCGATGAGATAGGCGGCGAAGTCGCCGAGCCAGTCGGGTGGATTCTCGAGTGTCGCCGCAAGATTAGCCGCTCGGACTGGGATTCGATGCGGCGAGCGGGCCCAACATCTTTGGCACCGTCCCGCCCCGGTCAGTCGAGTGACCCGTCCGCAGTCGACACAGGCCGCATCCGGATTCGGTGGCCGGCCCGGATGTGAGCAGGAGCCACACCAGCCGGTGGTGGGTCGCAGGATCCGGCGTTTTCCGCAGCGTGGACACTCGGCTCGGTTGGCGTCCAAGCGTTGCCGCCGAGCGCACTGCCCGCAGAGGTCGCGGTCGACGAACAGCACTGGCGCATTGCAGATCCGGCAGGTGCGCGAACAGCGCGCGCAGCATCCGGTGTCCGGCCCCAGAACCCGCAACACACCGCAGCGCGGGCAGCGGTGTTTGATCGGTGCGTGACACCGCGCCCAGTGGCAACGAGCACAAAGGTCACGCTCTGGTTTGCCGACCGCGCGACCACAGCACCGGCAGTCCCGGACCCGGCGGGTCATGCTAGATCGGCGGCATCGACCGGCCCCGCCGCGACGCTGGCGCGTCGTTGACCGCGACCTTGGCCGGCTTCGGTGAAATCTGTTGTGTGACAGGGGTGGTATCGATGTCAAACAGGTCATTGGGCGAGCATTCCAGTGCGGTGCACAACGCGATCAAGGTGGACAGCTTGATCTGACTGGGCTGTTTGGTGAACAACGCCGACACCGACGCCGAAGACAGCTCCAATCCAGCCTTCTCCGCCAGCAGCCGTTGCAGTTGGGCGCCGGTCCACACCTCCCGCTGGGCGGCGGCCATCCGAAGTTTCCACCTGATCTGCATACTCACTCCTGCCCGGTCAGTTCGCTCAGCGTCGCCGAGATCGCACGCTGATAGGCGTCTTCGATGAAGGTCTCCGACGGGCGCACATACCGCATGGTCGACGCGACCGTCCAGTGTCCTAAAAGCTGTTGAATGGCAACGAGATCCACGCCTCGCTCATAGTTGTGGGTCGCACAGGCACGGCGCATCCCATGCGGGCTGAACCACTCACCTTCAGGCCGGCCTTCCACTCTCATCAAATGCCGCAACCGGTTGCGGATGGTGGCCGCGGCCATTGGGCCGCCGGACTCATCACACAGCAACACCGGACTGTCCGGGAACCGGCCGCGCACATCGTCGAGATACCAGCGCAACACCAGATCCAGCCCGTCTAACATCGGCACCCAACGCGGCCGCGGCCCGGAGCCCTTGGCGCCCTTACCGAACCGCACATGCAGCTTGCCGAACGTGCCGCGCCCAAAATGCACATCCGAGCAGTCGAGCATCACCACTTCTTCCGACCGCAGCCCGGCGTGATACAGCGTGCGGAACAGCGCATAATCCCGCGCGGCCGGCGCATACTTGCGGGCAGTCGCAATCCGACCCTTCAGGAACTCGAAGAACGCGCCCACCCGCTCCGCCGTCGGCGGCGCCTCCGTGCTCGGCGAGTCGTCGCTGACATGGCGGGCGGCGTTGAACTCGTCCAATGGACAGGCCAGCCGGACCCCGAACGCCGCCTCGATCTCCGCGGCCTTGCGGACCTCAAGGAACCGGTGAAAGCCCTTGAACACCTGCAGATAATTGCGTCGCGTCGACACCGCCCGACCCGAACTGGCGAGCTCGCCCACCACCCGGTCGACGTCCTCAGCGGTCACCTCCCACGCCGGGCGCCCCAGCGCCACCAGCATCCGCTCCAACACACCGACGTCGTTGGTGATCGTCGATTCGGCGAACCCGCGCGCGGTCCACGACGCCACGAACGCCTCCACGCATTCGGCCTGAAACCGCTGCGGATCTCGCGTCTCCACGACCGCCGCGACCTCGCCGGTGATCACCCGCAGCCGCCCGTCTCCCACCGCGTACCTTCCTCGCACCTAGGGTTTCAAGGCAGTACCTTAACTCGCGGGCTTACACCTGGAACATCAGCGACACGCCCGTAGACCGGAAAACCTCAGGCAGCAGCGCCAATCCGGGGAAACGAACCTGTGCTCGTTCCATATCCCTCCCCGTCGCCGTGCTCACCGGCCCATAATCCGAGGATGTCGCGGGTGCCCTCGACGGTGACGGCCAGCGCCAGATAGATTGGCCGGTCGGCGACATTGCCATCACGAATCTTGACGTTGACCGCATCGATGAAGATCACCGGATACACCGGATCCAAGGGGCGGCTTTGCCACTCGGCCATGCCTTCGAGCACCCGGTCGGTGATCGTGGAGATGGTCTGTTTGGACACAGCCGCCCCATACACCTCGGCCAGGTGCGCGCTGATCTCACCGTGCGTTAAACCCTTGGCGCTCAATGAAATCACCAGATCCTCCACGCCGCTCAGCCGCCGCTGGCGCTTCTTGACGATCTGCGGCTCAAACGAGCCGGCCCGATCCCGCGGCACTTCGATATCCACCGGACCCGCCTCGGTCACCACCGTTTTGGCCCGGCTGCCATTGCGGGAATTGCCGCTGCCGCGCCCGACCGGATCGTGCTTGCCGTAGCCCAGGTGATCGTCGAGCTCGCCCTCCAGCGCCGACTCGACCACGCGCTTGGTCAAATGGGACAGCAGGCCACCTTCACCGGCCAGCTTCAGGCCCTGCGCGCGGGCCCGCTCGGCCAACAGCCGCACCAACTCATCGTTGCTGGCCTCACTCAACAGCGGCTGCGCCGGCGGCGCCGCATCCAGGTCCACAGGACTATCTTGATTACTAACCACATCAGTCACAGGTGCCTCCTACTTCTCAGCAGTTACACCGTTCTTTGTACAGTCCCGGCTTGTCGGTGATACACCTTGCGGAGCTGTCGGTACAGGTGCCCAACGCGCTGGTTAATCGGGTCGGTATCGATCCCGCGGTCGTCGATGACGTGATCTGGGGGTGCGTGATGCAGGCCGGCGATCAGGCTCTCGATATCGCGCGAACGGCGGCGGCTGGCGGCGGGGTGGGCGGAGACTGTGGCCGGTGTCACCGTCGACCGCCAATGCGGGTCCAGTCAGCAGTCGGTGCACTTCGCTGCCGCCGGTGTGGTGTTGCGCGTCGCTGAAGATGACGATGAGGGCGTCATCGATGTTGACGACGATCCGATGATGAGAACGGCCCCGCTCGGTGTGGTGAGCGGGGCCGTGGTGGGCGTGGTGACGGAGTGCTGGTCGGGTTGATGCGGTGCTGGTCGTGTTGACGTGAATCAGGTTCAGTCCGCGGCGGTTTCGCTGATCGCGATGCGAGCGGCCTTTTCGTCGACGATGGCGTGATCGGCGGCGAACGCGGCGGTCAGCGCGTGCAGGGCCAGGTTGTTGACCGCGCGGGGGTGACCGCGGGAGGCGTTGTGGATCAGCCCGATGGCGTCCTCGGAGAAGAGGGTGTCGGAGCGTCCGGCGATTTTGCAGTGATGGCGGATGTAGTCGGCGGTGTCGGCGCCGTTCATCCCGGCGATGGTGTAGCGGACTGCGATGCGCTGATCTAACGCGGCGAGCACCCCGAGCCGGAGCCGGTGGCGCAGGCTGGGTTGGCCGATGAGCACGACGGCGAACGGGGATCCACTGTCCATCTCGTGGTTGGTCAAGAGCCGGATCGCTTCGAGCTGGTGGTTATCGAGTAGGTGGGCCTCATCGACGACCAGCACGGGATTGCGGCCCCGTTCGGCGTGTTCGGTGGCCAGCGCCTCGGCGGCTTGGGGGGCCAGGGCTGATTTGTGATAGGCGGGGGTGTGCCCGAGCGCGGCCACGATGTGGGTGAGCATGCCGCGCACCCCGATGGTGGGGTTGGCCAGGTAGATGAACACGTGCCGAGACGGATCCAGGTTGGCGGTGGCCGCCCGCACGGCCACGGTCTTGCCCGCGCCGACCTCGCCGGTGATCACTCCGATCGCACGCTGGTCCACACACCAGGTGATGCGGGCGACCGCCTCACCGTGGCCGCTATGGCGGTGCAGCATGGCTGGCGCCAGGTCACGTCCGAACGGCATCCGGGTGAATCCCCAATGTGATTGCAGCCGTTGGATACTCACGCCGACACCTCACCATCGTGATCGGCGTCGCCGCTGGGTGCAAGGTCGTCGAGGGATAGCTGGCCGGCAATCTCGCTGTCCTGGCCGTAGAGGGCGTGATAGCCGATGCGTTCGTCGCGGCGTAGCTGCTCGTGGTGAGCGGCGGCGGTCAGCGCCAAATAGTCGATCCCCGTCGCTGCCGGCGGCTCGAGCTCGGGTGTTTCCGGTTTGGCCTTGGGGTGGGTGTGGCGAGAGATGCTGTGCGGCAGGGCTTTGCCGAAACTCTTGTCGCGGTAGCGGACTTCGACGGTTTCCAGGTCGAATGGGGAGAACACCAGCTCCACCTTGCGCCCAACCAGGGCCGCGTCGACCTGGTAGGTGTTAGCGTGCAGCGACACGGTGGCGGTCTTGGTCACCACGCGGTATTCGGACCACAAAAACGCCTCGGTCAAATCATCGGCGGTCGGCATGGCCGGGGTCCGCCCGAGCCGGTCCCAGCCGGCCTCCCACCGATCCAGCGGGCTTTGCCCGGTCTCGGTATGGGTGCGGCGGTGATATTCGGTTTCCACCCAGGCGACGAACAGCCGGTTAAGCTCCAACAACGCGGTGGCGTGATCGACCCCGGCGGCAGCGAGGTCTTCGGTGCTGGTGTCAGTCACCTCCACCAGGAATTGTTCGCGTACGGTGCGAAAGAATCGTTCGATCTTGCCCCGACCTTGAGGCCGACCTGGTTGGGAATGAACAAGGCGCACCCCGAGTTTCGCACATGCCCGCAACAACCAGGCGTCACAAAACGCCGAGCCGTTATCGACATAGACCGAGCCAGGCACCCCGTGGGCAGCCAGTGCGGGGCGCAACGCTGCGGCCAAGCGCACGGTGTCTTCGGCGAAGCCAAACCGGTAGCCGGCCAACAACCGAGAGTGATCGTCGATGAAGGCGAAAAGGTAGGTCTTGCGGTCGCCAACCCGCGGGCCGTGCAGAGCATCGCCGCACCACAGCTCATTGGGGTCGGCGGCCTCGAACCGGCCGAACACCCCGGGTAGCTCGCCGGTGGCCGGGCCCATCAACTCCAGCCGGTGAAAATGGCGTAGCAAGGTGGACTCCGAGGGCGCCCACCCGGTCGCGGTGCGCAGGATCCGAGCCACCTGTGTGGCGGTGCGGGTCGGATTCTCCCGCTTGAGCGACGCGGCCAGCTCCAGCACCTGCGCGTCGGTACGCGCGGCCAGCCGGCGCGGCGCGGGCACCAGCGCCTCGAACCCGCCGGACCGGTAGCGGCGGATCCAACGGTCCAGCGTCTCCCGCGAGATCCGCACCTGATTGCCGAATGGGTCGCTATGGGTACCGGCGGCGATCTGGCGCACCAGCTTGCCGCGCTGCTTGGTCGATAACCCCGCATCTAGGGCCGGACAGATCAGCTGATAGCGGAACAACCCGATTGCTTGGGCTCGCTCGCGGCGCTTGTGCTCCTCCAACGACATCTTCTCGGTTTTCCTCTCCAATCGAAGGCCCTGCCCGAAACCGTTGCCGCGCAGGTGCCTTGGTGAGGATCACCGATCACGCCGCTTACGCGTCAGGGGCGATTCGTGTTGCGCAGCCTCAGCGCCGCGGTGGCGACCAGCGCGGTGCCAGCAGCCGACCACCACTGGCCGCGACCGCTACCCGATCTGGCGTCACCGCGCCCAGCAACCCACCCGCACCGAAGCGGAACCGGATCGCCACGGTCGCGGTCGCCACCGCGGCCAACGCATCCCGCCACGCACAACCCGTCCCATCCGGGATCACCACGTCCACCCCGGCGGCCACCGCGACACCGATAAACCACGACCGGATCACCTCCAGCCGCTGCGCCGCCCGGCGCAGCCAACCCCGCACCGTCGCCGCCGGCACCCCCACATCCGCGGCGATCCGGCGATGCCCCAACCCCTGAGCACGAGCTATCAACGCGGCCCAAATCCGTTCCGCTGCATACGCTCTACGCAACAACACAGTCACCGGCAACAACACGTGGGTCACCATGCACACTCGGCATCTCGCCCGCCGCGGCCGCACCACATCACGCAGTCCCTCGATCTGACGGGCCCGGGCATACCCCCAGCCACCCAGCACCCCGTCCCCGCATGCCGGACACGCGATCTCCCCAGCCGCCAACCGGGACTCGACGCGGACAACATCAGCCTCTACCGTCACCATCGGTGCCTCCGAGCACTACAGCGCGGCACCCCGCAAGCCGACCAAGACTTCAGCGGGGTGCCGCGCACCCATCAGTTCCTCGTCACACTGACGGTGCACACGAACAAGATCAACCCCGCCGCCACACCGACCGTCACATCGGCAGACTCAATGAAGAATGGCCACCCCGTGGTCGCCATCCAAAGAGACGGTCAACATGTGGTGGCCGGCCACTACGACGTGGTCATTGCCGGCGGTATGGAATCCATGTCGCGGATGCCGATCGGCACCACCACCACCGTCGGCGGCGGGGATCCTTCCCGGACGGGTTCACGGTGCGCTACGGTGTGCAGCCCAATCAGGGCATCGGTACAGAGATGATCGCCGAGCGGTGGGGGCTTCGACCGCACCACACTCGACGAGTTTTCACTCCAATCGCACGAAAAGGCCGCCGCCGCGCAGGATTGCGGCGCGTTTGACGATCAGATCGTGCCCATCACCGATGCCGAGGGCACTGTGGTGGCAACCGACGAGGGGATCCGGCGGGGCTCGTCGCTGGAGAAGATGGCCCAGCTCGCGCCGGTATTCACCGACAACGGCGTGATCCACGCGGGCAACTCCTCGCAGATCTCTGATGCTTCGGCGGCGCTGCTGTTGATGTCGGCGCAGAAAGCCAAAGAGCTGCGATGCACGCCGATCGCCAGGGTGCACACGGCGGTGGTGGCTGCAACCGATCCGGTGATCATGCTGACCGCGCCCATTCCAGCCCCACAGAAGGCACTGAAGCGCTCGGGTTTGGCCATCGGTGAGATCGGCGTCTTCGAAGTCAGTGAGGTCTTCGCGCCGGTCACGCTGGCCTGGCTGGCCGATCTCGGTGCTGATGCGAACAACCTCAACCCCCTCGGGGGGCTATTGCGCTCGGTCACCCGTTGGGCGCCTCGGGCGCGCGCATCATGACCACGATGGTCTACCACATGAGGGACAACGGGATTCGTTACGGCCTGCAGACCATGTGCGAAGGCGGCGGCCAAGCCGACGCGACCATTGCGGAGCTGCTGTGACCGGCGCGGTCACCGATTCCGCGCCACGCGCAGAGCACGGCTAACGGCACCACCGAGATTCATGAAAGACATTATCGGCCGCGACCGGGGTCTGTAGCGGCGCCCACTGTCGTTACGGCGGGTTACCGGCGCTCGAGCTTTGGCGGCCGAATGTCGATGGGGTGGGCTGGGTGGTGTCCCTGCGGCGGTGTAAAAGGGTTCGGACGTAGGTTGCGTCGAAGACGAGCAAGTCTGAGGGAAGGAGCCTACGTCCGTGTCGAAGAGGTTATCGCCTGCGCAGCGGTTGCAGGCAGAAATTGATGGGGTGTTCGCCGGTGGAGAGGATCTGGCGGGTGCGATTGAGGAGGTGGCTCGGCTGGGTGCACGGGTGCTGTTGCAGACCGCGATCGAGGCCGAGGTGACCGCGTTTTTGGGCCGCGACCGCTACCAGCGGGCCGTGACCTGCGAGGACGCCCGTGCCGGGATGCGCAACGGCTATTGCCCGACCACGGTGAAGACCACCGCAGGGCCCATCACGTTGGAGCGGCCGAAGGTGCGTGGCACCACCGAGCGGTTCGCCTCCCAGCTGTTCGGCACGGGGGTGAGCAAGACCAATGCGTTGGAGGCGCTGGTGATCGCCGGGTTCGTGCGCGGGTTGTCGGTCCGTGAGGTGGAGGCTACCCTGCTCGAGGCGCTCGGCGAGGCCGCCGCGGTGTCCAAGTCGACGGTGTCGCGGATCTGCGAAGACATCCGCGAGCAGTTCCAGGCCTGAAGTAGGCGCCGTCTTGACGGCATCGAATTGGAGTACCTGTTCCTCGACGGCAGCCATTTCAAGTACCACGCCCACGCCGCGGCGGAGCCGGTGCTGGCCGCCTGGGGCATCGACACCGACGGCAAACCGGTGTTCGTCGGGCTGGATGTGGCTGCCAGCGAGTCCGGCGACGCTTGGGAAGGTTTCCTCACCGGGCTCGGCGAGCGCGGCCTGGCCTGTCCGCTGCTGGTGATCTCCGACGGCGCACCGGGGTTGATCGGCGCGGTCGAGCGCACCATGGGCGCGGCGCTGCGGCAGCGCTGCCTTATTCATCGCGCCGGCAACCTTTTAGCAAAAATACCCAGGCACGCGGCTGCCGAGGTCAAGGCCGACTATTGGGCGATTTTCGATCTGCCCGACAACATCGAACCCGGCCTGGATGCGGTCAAACTCGCCCAGAACAGGATCGACGCGTTCGCCAAGCGCTGGCGCGACTGCTACCCGGGCGCGGTGCGTTGCCTGCTCGATGACCGCGGCTCGCTAACGGTCTATCTGCGATTTCCGCGCGCGCATTGGCCACGGGTGCGGCATTCGAACTTCATCGAGCGCACTGTCGGCGAGACACGGCGCCGGGTCAAGGTGATCGGCCGGCTGCCCGGTGAGCACTCCTGCCTCAAACTGGTGTGGGCGGTGCTTGATCGCGCCTCAGCCGGATGGCGCGGATTCACCATGACCCCGGCCGGGCTGCGGCTGCTGGCCGACCTACGGCGCACACTGCACGACCCACCGACTGAACTCCCACAAAGGAATCCGGAAACCCACACCGAAACAAGCGTGGCGCCAACCCAACCTGTCAGGACGATCGCATAGCATCATGAATGCAGATGAGCGGAGCCTACGTCAGGCCACTTTTACACCGCTCCTGGGACGCCACCGTGGGCTGAGCCGAGCTTTGCAGGCTGCGTGGTTCGGCGGGGATCTTGCTGACCCCGTTGAAAACGAGGGTGGCGACCTGGCGCGCCAGGTCTTCGGGGCTCAACGCGCCGTCGGGCCGATACCACTCGACGGACCAGCTCAAAGCGCCGGTGATAAGCATGATGGTGACCGACGGGTCGATGTCGGCTCTGACTTCACCGGAGGCGATGGCGTCCTCGATGAGGTCGCGCAAGTACTCCAGATAGGCCCGCTGATAGTTGACCGTCTGCTCCCGCACGCTGTCAGGGATTTGACCCAGAATGCGCACAAGCGCCGAGCTGTACATGGTGTTGCGCAGCACCGACAAGAGGTGGGCGGTCAACGCCGTGGAGAACCGGTCCAGCGCTGTGGCCTCGGCGGGCAGGGCGTCGACGCTGAGGTGGGCCAGATCGTTGGTGCCCTTCCAAGCGACCAGCACCATCTCGCTCACCAGGTGCTCACGCGACTTGAAGTAGTAGTATATGCTGCCAGTCTGGATACCCGCAGCATTGGCCACGTCGGCCAGCCGGGTGCCAGCGTAGCCCATTTCCCGGAAAACTTTGGCGGCGGCATCGAGGATTCGCTGGGCGCCCTCAGCTTTGGTGTCGTCCTCGCGGCCTCTGCGGAGGAACTTCTCTTCGGCGACGGCGATGGCGGCGAGGTTGTTGTTGATCGACCAGGTCGCTTGCCGACGCACCGCCAGGCCGTCGAGGAACAGCGAATCGCAGTGTGCTTTGAGCTCGTTAGAGGACATTCCATCAGCGCGGGGCCGAAACCACTCCGGCACCGAGTTGATTGCGCCGAGCAGCAGCATCCGCACGGCCGAACTGTTGAGATCGGCGCGAAATTGGCTCGATGCCTGGGCGTTGTCCACCAGCGAACGCCAAAAGTCACCGTATTCCCGCTGTTCGTGAATTCGGCGTGTGCGGATTTCGTCGGGCACTTGGCCGATGATCCTGATCGTTGCGGCGGTATAGTCACCAATCTCTAGAACCGCGTCCAGGTGCGCCGAGATCGCCTCGCGCAGCCGGTCGAGATCCGATGCATCGTCGGGAAGGGCGGCGACGCGTCGTCTGACAAAGCCGCTGGTGCGTTCCTGACCGACGCGCAGCACTTCCTCGACAAGTTCTTCACGCGACGGAAAGTGGTAGTATAAGCTGCCCGCTTGGGTGTTTGCGGCGGCCGCGACATCAGACAGCCGAGTGCCGGCATACCCCTTATTGCGGAACGTCAGCGCGGCCCCATCCAGAATGCGCGCCCGGGTCTCCACGCCCTTTTTGCGGGGCCGCGCTCGCTTATTACCCATCAGTGAACCTCAGGCTCCCATACGTTGCGAACGCCAGATCTGTGCTGATTCTATGCGAATTTTGATCTAGATTCAGCGCGAGCCAGGGCGGACGAAACCTTGAAACACCCATAGTAAGTTTGTATCTAATCAGAAGTAGCTTAGAATTGCCGGTTCTTGGGTGTAACGCCGGACGGAATGTTAAGACGTGTGAGCAAACTGTTGAGGGGCGCGCGGGTGCAGGAGTGCCCGCTGTTGCCCACCAGCGACCAGACCAACAGCCTACTCGGCGATCTCGGCGCCGAGGTCATCAAGATCGAGCGGCCGCGCACTGGCGAGGCGATACCGGCGTGGAGACGATCAGCGATGAGAGCTGTGCCGACACAGTTGGCTCTCGACGGCTACCGGATATACGGCCACCCATCCAACCCGCCGTCGGGTGGCGTCCGGGAGTGTGGGCTAATCCGACTTCAGCCAATTCGCAACCAAGGGGTGTACACCCCTCGTCCGGTGCGAATGCCAAAGATGACTGTCCGAGACGTAAGGACGTAAGTGAGCCGTAGCCGGCCATGCCGGGAACCAACCAACCGGAATCTGACGTAAATTAGATTAGGCTGCACTCTGCGGCCATCAGATCCCGGGGCTCATGGTGGGTCGTGTCCCTCCCGCGGTGTAAAAGAATCCGGACGTAGGTTCCCTCGAAGACCGGCAAGTCTGATGGAAGGAGCCCACGTCCGTGTTGAAGAGGGTATCGCCTGTGCAGCGGTTGCAGGCAGAAATTGATGGTGTGTTCGCTGGCGGCGAGGACCTGGCGGGTGCGATCGAGGAAGTAGCCCGGCTCGGCGCCCGATTGCTGCTGCAGACCGCGATCGAGGCCGAGGTGAGCGAGTTCCTCGGCCGGGACCGCTACCAGCGAGCCGCGAGCTGCGACGACGCCCGCGCTGGGATGCGCAACGGATATTGCCCGACCACGGTGAAGACCACCGCGGGACCGGTAACGCTGGCCCGGCCGAAGGTGCGCGGCACCACCGAGCGGTTCGCCTCCCAGCTGTTCGGCAAGGGAGTGACCAAGACCAACGCCCTGGAGTCGCTGGTGATCGCCGGGTTCGTGCGCGGCCTGTCGGTCCGCGACGTGGAGGCCACTTTGGTCGAGGCGCTCGGCGAGGCCGCCGCGGTGTCGAAGTCGACGGTGTCGCGGATCTGCGAGGACATCAAGACTCAGTTCGAACAATGGAGCGCCCGCCGCCTCGACGACGTCGAGCTGGATTACCTGTTCCTCGACGGCAGCCACTTCAAATATCACGCAAACGCCGCGGCCGAGCCGGTGCTGGCCGCCTGGGGCATCGACACCGACGGCAAGCCCGTGTTCGTCGGGCTGGACGCGGCATCCTCGGAGTCCGGCGACGCGTGGGAAGGGTTCCTGTCCGGGCTCGGCGAGCGTGGGCTGGCGTGTCCGCTGCTGGTGATCAGCGACGGCGCGCCCGGGTTGATCGGTGCGGTCGAGCGCACGATGGGCACGGCGTTGCGGCAGCGCTGCCTAATTCATCGCGCCCGCAACATCATTGCCAAGGTGGCTAAAAATGCGCAGGCCGACGTCAAAGCCGATTACTGGGCGATCTTCGACCTGCCTGAGGACGTCGAACCCGGCATCGAGGCGGTCAAACTCGCCCAGAACAGGATCGACGTGTTCGCCAAGCGCTGGCGCGACTCTTACCCGGCGGCGGTGCGGGCCCTGCTCGCTGACCGTGAATCGCTGACGGTCTATCTGCGGTTTCCGCGCGAGCATTGGACCCGCGTGCGGCATTCGAACTTCATCGAGCGCACCTTCGGCGAGACCCGCCGCCGGGTCAAGGTCATCGGCAGGCTGCCCGGCGAGTACTCCTGCCTCAAACTGGTGTGGGCGGTGCTCGACCGCGCCTCGGCCGGATGGCGCGGATTCACCATGACCCCGGCCGGCCTGCGGCTGCTGGCCGACCTACGCAGATCGCTGCATGACCCACCAACCGAACTGCCGCAAAGGAATTCGGAAACAAACCCCGAAACCGGCATGGTCCCAAGTGAACCTGCCAGCGCCACCGCATAGGATCATGAACGCAAGCGAGCGGGACCTACGCCAGGCCACTTTTACACCGCTCCTGGGACGCCACCTCATGGTGTTCGGCCCGGCACTGCGCCTCAGCGCGTCCCCGGTAGCCGGAAGTCGCCCTGGTTCAAGCCTGTTAGTTGCCCCACCCGCTGCCTGCTCGAGTGTCGATGTGTGCCGAGCATGTGTAACGTTGTGATACAAGTCGGCATGACTGTTGTTCTCTCGGCCCTGCGCGCGGAATTGGCGCTATATTCACGAATGAACGACTGCGCGGACGATAGAAGATAGGCTATCTTGCTTAGTTTTCGAATTTAGGTTAGGGTGATTCTGCCCCGATCTGTGGGGCTGTCACAGTTGGATGGCGAGCGCTAGTTCGCGTTTCGCATCCGACCAGGTCTCCGAATGGAGTTGATCATGGTTGACGCGGTACGACCGAAGGATGACTACTTCCACGAGCGTCCGCTCGATGACCCGTTCTGGAACGAGAGTGCCTGGTTCCCATTTCACGTACTAGAGCGCGAGGTGAGTGGCTTGCCTGAGGGCATCATCAAGAGGAACGGGTAAGTTCGATGATGAGTCGTCCGGCGTGCGAGCAGCTCGTTCAATTGGTCCGCGGCCACCTGGAAATGGTCGCCGAAGCCATCACTGACGTCCAGGCCAAGGGGATCCTGGTGATGAGTGACTCGATCCTGGCGAACGTGGCCAATCGCTGCAGCCACGAAGTTGCCTGGATGCACGAGGAAATCTCGGCCGTACTCGCCGAGGCAGACAACTACGTGGCCAATCGTCAGCCGGGTGCGCATACGGTGGCGGAAGCCATTGCCAGCGTGCGGAACCTGGACTCGACAAGCTTGCATGTCGGCGACGTGCAGAGGCGCTATGACGCTGCAAGTGAGGTTCTGTCGCGGCTTATCGAGAACTGTCGGGCAGCCGACACCGCTACCCGGAGTCGAGTGGAACAATTGCTCGAACAGCGGCTTAGCCGCGAGTTTGATATCCGTGGTTCCTTCGCCCTGGCTGGACGGTCATGAAAAACCCAGACGAGGTCTGTCGGCGACTCGAACGCTTTCTGGCTCGCCGGACGCTGCAACAGGGCACCGTCAAAGTCGACAACTACCAGGTGATCGCCGGTGGCTACAGTCGGCATATGGCTCGCTTCACTGCTCACTGTGACGGGTTCAGCCTCAACCTGGTCATGCGCGCCGACCCGGTTGACGCAAATCTCACGACCGATAGTGACCGAACCCGGGAATGGGCACTGCTCCACGCGCTTACCGAGCGGACCGACGTGCCCATGCCCCGTGCCTTGTACTTCGACGAAGACGGCTCCGAGCTCGGCACTAAAACGATAATCCTAGAGGAGGTACGGGGGCATTCCCTCCTGGCTGAGATCCGCGGCGAAGCAAAGCCATTGGTTGCAGACCCGGTGGATGCGTTCGCCGAGCTCGCCGCACGCATCCACCAGACGGACCTCGCCCAGCTACCGGAAGAGATCGAGCAGCCCGCGAGCTGGGACGACTACATCGACGGGCGCATCGAAGAATGGCGCCAGTCCGAGGACGAGCAGATCGAACGCAACCCGCTGTTCCGGTACATGGCCGGCTGGCTCGAGGACAACCGTCCCGAGCCTGCCCCCCTGCGCCTCGTGCATGGAGAGCTTCAGCCCAGCAACATCATGGTCGACGCGTGGGGCCAGCTGTTGGCAGTCGACTGGGAGATGGCCCGGATAGGCGATCCGCGTGAAGATTTGGGCTGGTGCACATGGGTCGAATCGATGCAGCCGCCACGCACGATCACCACGGACCCATCCCGACTGCGGCGTCTATATGCGGCCAAGTCCGGCCTCGACGAGTCACTTGTCTCACCGGCTGCGATCGCCTACTTTATGGTGATCGCCGGCCTACAGGGGATGCGAGGTCTTTACAGACAGGTGCGTGAGCTGGCTGAAGGCCGAAACAAGTCCCTATTACCAGCCTACCTTCTCGGTGCTCTTTCGACGGCCCACGAGCAATGGTGGAAAGCGACCCGACAGTAGTGATGGCTAAGGCTTAGCCTGAATCCACCGATGAAACTGGCGTGACGATTTGCGACCGGATTGTCAAATGTTGAGCTGAAGCTGCTGGATGAGGACGCGCGTCAGCTGCTGGCCTCGTCTGCCAGCTTGTCCTGTTTCTGGTTGGGCACTTGGAGCGGGGCGGTCGGTTTGGGTGGGCGATGTCAGAGCGCGGTGGGTGTGTCAGGCTGCTAGGGCCGGTGGTGCGCGGTGGGTGGCGTGAAAGGCGTTGAGCCAAGCGTGTTCCCAGGGCCAATGCCGGGGCAGGTGCCAGGTGATATTGCCGCGTCCGGCCCGGGCGGACCGTGCGGCGACGTTGATCAGCTGGGTGCGGATGGTGGCGCTGCGGGCCAGGGTGTGCTCGGGCGAGGCCAGCACGCCCAGGGTCCGGGTAAGCGCGTGGGCGGTGGCGGCCAGTTGCAGCCAGGCAGCGTTGGCGTTAAACCGGCCAGACGGTAGGTGGGCCAACGGCCCGTCAAGCAGGTCGGCGAAGACCTGTTCGACGATGGCATGCCCACGGTGCTGGGATTCGGCCTGCACCAGTTCGAATGGGCTGTCGGTGAAGACCGCGTGATAGCGGTAGGCGGCGAACAGCTCACCCTGGTTTTCGGCGGCGGCGCGCGGGTTACGTTCGCGCACCCGGCGCACAATCAACCCCGACTTGGCTCAATTTAGTGTTCAGGCCGCCTGCTGATTTGGGCGATGGCTTCGCGGAGTTCTTCGGGTAGCGGATCGGCGGCGGTGAGAATCTGTCGGCCGGCTTTGATCTGGGCGGTGCGGTAGCGGCGGGTCGTGCGGACGAATTTCTTGATGCTCCAGCCGGTTTGGCGCTCAATCCAGTGCGTGACGGCCAGAGCGGCGAACACGATGGTCAGGTGCGCTTCGATGGACTCGCGGATGTGGTGGTAGAGCGGTCGGGCTTGCAGGTCGTGTTTGGACATGCGGAATGCCTTCTCGATGCGCCACAGCTGGTGGTAGGCGTCAATGACGAATTCCGGTGATGCGGTGGTGAGGTCGGTGGTGTAGCCCTTCCAGCCCGCCAGCGCCCGGGTCTTGGCCTCCAGCTCCCGGTTCACCGACTTGGTCGCGCCGGACAGCTGGATGTAGCGGTTGCGTTTGACCGGGGCTTTTCCGTCAACTGCGCGCTGGGCTTTGGCGACCTGCTCATCGATCCCACGCAGCGTGCGCCGCGCTCGGTCGTAACGGTATTGGTAGTGGATCACTCGATCGGGAATGCCGCGGGCCTTCTCGGCGCTGGTAGCCGGCCACGGCTGGGTGAGCACCTGCCCGTCGGGGATGGCTTGGTCGAGATGGGCATCGCGCCAACGGCGCACGACGTCGGGCACAAACGGGATTCTCGTGCCCAGGATGAACGACAACCCCGCCGTCTGCAGCGCGATCTGGTTGGCTTCCGAGACCATCCCGGCATCGGCGACGACGGTAACGTCGCTGAGTTGATGGGCGGCTTTGAAGGCGTTGATCACCGGCAGCATCGTGGCGGTCTCGGCCTTGTTGCCCTCGAACGCGGCCACCGTCAGCGCGAAACCGGCCGCGTCGCTGAGCAGCCCGAGAGTGATCTGCGGTTCCAGGCGACGTTCCTTGGAAAAGCCCGGCTCGCGGAACCCATCACCGGCATCGGTCTCGAAATACAGGGTGGACACGTCGAACAACACCAGCGACGCCGGCCCGAGGCCGGCATGGGCTGCGCATGCGCTGGCCAGTGCTTGGCGCCATGACGGTTTGGCATAGGTCGCCAACCGGCGTTTGACCGTGGCATACGACGCTGGGTGAACGCCGACTTCGTTCAGTACCCTCTCGGCGTCGACCTTACTGGTCGGTTCGATGATCCGCGCCAACACCAGATCGCGAAACACGTTGTCGCCCTTGGTAGCCGACTCCAACCCCAGCACCCGGTAGGCAGCGTACAGCGCATCCCACAGGTGGGTCATCTGCGAGGAGACGATCGGTAACGTACCGGGCTCCAGCCCACCAGAAAGCCCGAGATCCAGCTCGGTTTGTCCGGCCGCCAACCGTGTCGCCGCGGCGGCCTTCAGCGCCGCCAACTCGACCTCGTCGTGCGCCGAGCCGATGTGCTCGATCGAACGTGAACCCCGCCGCCAGGACCACACGATCTGCACCGCCGTTGCCCCAGACGCTGTCTTCACAGTGCGTACGAAGGCCACCAGCGCAGCTTATGACCCCGCTTTAGTGTTCAAATTTTGATGAATCCAGCCCCAAGACAGCAGGTCAGCCCGCGGCAGTCTCACCAGAACCCCAAACGTGAGCCAAGTCAGGAGGCAGCGTTGGCGTTAAACCGGCCAGACGGTAGGTGGGCCAACGGCCCGTCAAGCAGGTCGGCGAAGACCTGTTCGACGATGGCATGCCCACGGTGCTGGGATTCGGCCTGCACCAGTTCGAATGGGCTGTCGGTGAAGACCGCGTGATAGCGGTAGGCGGCGAACAGCTCACCCTGGTTTTCGGCGGCGGCGCGCGGGTTACGTTCGCGCACCCGGCGCACAATCAACCGCCCGTGGGTGGCATGCGCTGGGGTAGAGGTGAACGCGGTGTAGGGGATCTCGGCGATTTCGGCGTCGGAAATCCATTGCCCGCTGCTCTCATCGAACACTGCGTTGGGGTAGTTGATGGGAATCCAGGCGGTCTGGTCGATGTCGGCGATGGTGCAGCGGATCTTGGGATCCATGCGCACGGTGACCGAGAAATGCGCCCCGTTGCGGCGGCAGGCCGCCACGAATGCCCCGCTGTAGAAGGCCGAGTCGCCGCGCACCACGATCAGCCCGCTGATCCCCGCCGCACGGGCGGTGGTGATCGCCTCGGCCACCAGCGTGGCTGCGCCGCGGGCAGAGGCGGCGTTGCCGCCGCGCAGCCTCGTCGTGGTGATCACCGGCGCCGCCAGCGGGGTACACACGGTGGCGATCAGCGCGTTAAGCCCGCGCACGGTCAGCGATTTGGACGCGATCTTGGCATGCCCGAACGCCGCGCCCTGCTTGTCGGGCCCATACACCCCGAGCCCGTCATGATTTCTGTGTAAGTCTGAGGTGACTTGACAACGAGTTATATTTTAACACAACGGAATCCGTCCAGGGAACAGTTTCGCCAGGGTGTTAAGCGCCACAGTCCAGTTGTAGGTTCCCGTCCCCGAATAGCCTCCTCTGTGGCTGGAGATGTTGCGCAACCCCAAGTACAGCAACTTGATCGCAGAGTCCTTGTCCGGGAAATGTCCGCGGTTCTTGGTGATTTTGCGTAGCTGGAAATTGATGGACTCGATCGCGTTTGTCGTGTACACGATCTTGCGTAGTTCCACCGGGTAATCCAGGAAGGCAATGAACTCTGGCCAGGCGCCCCGCCACACGTCGATCGCGCCGGGGTATTGCGCACCGAAATCGCGGTCAAACTCTTTGAGCGCGAGCTCAGCGGCATCTACGGTGGGCGCCGAATAGATGGCCCGCATCGACGAGGCGACCTTGCGGCGGTCCTTATACGACACGAACCGCATCGCATTGCGAATAACATGCACCACGCAGACTCCCGCTGTCAACCTCGGGTCGTGGGCATGATTGATCGCCGCGGCGGGCTGACTTTGCTCAGCGCGGGGGCGGGGTGGGGTTGTTAGGCGGCGGTGGCGCGGTGGTGGATGGCCGGGTCGTAGGGGTTGTGGTCGTGCCAGCAGCGCCACAAGATGCGACACCAGCGGGCGCCCAGGCCACGCAGGGCACGATGGTGTGGGTGGCCGGCGGCGCGGGCGTGTTGGTAGATGTCGGCCGACCAGAGGTCTTCACGGACGGCGACGAACATCCACCAGTCGATGGCGTGCCGCATCCGCCGGTTGGCGGCGTAGCGGAAGCGAACCTGACGTGTGCGCCCGGACACCTTGGTGACCGGAGCCAAGCCGGTCTCTGCCAACAATGACGGCGCCGAAGGAAAACGACTGCGCTCCTCACCCATTTCGGAGATCAACACGGCGGCGGTGACCGGTCCGATGCCGGGGAAACTGGTGAAGATCGGGGTGTCCGGGTGCGCCTCAAGCAGTTCGCCCAGTCGTTTGTCATGGGCTCGCAAATGGGTGTTGAGTAGAGCCAGTTGTTCGGTGAATGCTTTGGCCGCCAACGCTTTGCCAGCAACGGTGCCGTCGCTCGCCGATAGCAGATGCGGCTGCATCCGGGCGACAAGTGTCTCGGGTTTGTGCCGGCCACTGTAGCCGTGCCGGGACGTGAACGCGCCCATCCGCGCAGCGGTGATCCGGCCCGCCTGCACGGGAGTGGGATAGCTGCGGATGAAGGACAGGGTGATGTCCCGGTCCAGTGCAGAAAACAGGTGCAACGGGCACGGATGATAGGCATCCAAGATTGACCGCAGTCGATTCTCGGTGTCCACCTGCATATCCAGGATGCGTTGACGATCGCGGCTCACTGCGGTCAGCTCCGCTAGAAGCGGCGACGGAACGGCCAACGGCCGCCACTGGGCATACTGGTGACGCAACGTATCGGCCAACACATAGGCATCGAATTCGTCGGACTTGGCGGCCGCCATCCGATAGCGTTCGCGTGCTCGCGCCGAGATTTTCGGTGACACGCAATAAATTTCGGCATCGCAGTGGTGCTGGAGATATTCGACCAGTAGCCCTTCGGCCCGCTCGATCGCGATCCGGACCGCACCGGTGAACGAAGCAATCAACCCGACCAGGACGGCCAGACCATCGACGGTGTGAGCGACCTTGCGACTGAGCAGCTGCTGGCCGGTGCCATCCAGCACACACAGGTGATGGAAGCGCCCGCCCCAGTCGATCCCACACCAGAAGCTGTTCGGCCGTTGCAGAGTACTCTGATTCATTGCACTTGGATCCCTTTCAATGTGAAAGGTTCACCCTGCGATCGCGAGGCCTGCCCGGAACCTCATCTCGGCACTCACCGCCCACAGCGGTGGCGCTGCTCTCGCTGGCCGGTCCACGCCCCGCAGCCACCACGGGCGGACAGGTCTGCATGTGGACCTCGAAGGTGACGCGTTTGCGTGGGCCCTGCCCGTGGTGGTGCAGGTGAACGCCGAGACCATCCCGGCCGATCCATTGTTAATAGATGAGGTTTGGATCACGGTATCGGGGAAGATCGAGCGGATCGCATCAGGCAAGCCGGTCAGCCCGTCGCAGCAGGCGATGAGGATGTCGCGTACTCCGCGGTTGCGCAGGTCGATGATGACCTTCTGCCAAAACCGTGCGCCCTCGCTGTCTTGGATCCAGCAGCCCAGGGCGTGTTTACGCCCGTCGAGGTCCACGCCGATGGCCAGATAGGCCACCTTGGTGCCCACCACCCCGTTGTCGGCGATGCGCAGCCGCAGCCCGTCGATATACAGGATCGGGTAGACCTCATCGAGTGGGCGCGATTGCCAGGCCTTGATCTCATCGACCACCACCTCGGTGATATTGGAGATCAATTCTCGTGACACCTTGGCTCCGTACACCTCGGCCAGATGTGCCTCGATATCGCGGGTGGTCATGCCGCGCGAATACAGCGACAGCACCACCGAATTGATGTTGCCCAGCCGGCGCGCCCTTTTGGGCACGATCACCGGCTCAAAAGTGCCGTTGCGGTCGCGCGGCACCGCGATATCCACCGGGCCGTTGACCGTGGTCACCGTCTTCGGTGAAGACCCATTGCGAGAATTGCCCGACCCGCGGCCGGCCGGGTCACCGGATTCATACCCCAAATGGTGGGTCATTTCGGTCTGCAAGGCCCGCTCGAGCACCGCCTTGGTCAACTCGGTCAGCAAACCGTCCGCCCCGTCGATCGGGGTCCCCGATTTCACCGCGTCCTTGATCAGCGAATCCAGGGTCTCGGCCGAAAACGTCTCCGCCAGCCGGCGAGCCGCCGACATCTCCTTGCCCGCCGACTCCATGAGCTTCGTCACAAAACACTCCTTCTGTCCGCCCGAACGGCGGTCCGATGATGGACCACCCCGGACTTACACAGATGGAATGACACGCCCCATACACCCGCTTCTGGGTCGAATCTAGGTCGATGAACGCCAGCTCTTCGCCACCGGCCAGCAGCGGGGCATGCTTGGCGAGTTCGGCGACTACACGGCGGTGCACCGCGGCCAGCTGGCGCACATTGCCGTGGTTAAACGCACGCAGAAACGACCCCAGCGTGGACGGGGCGCGGATCCCACCGAAGGTGCCCGGGATCGCACCGTGGCGAAGCAGCTCCATCCCGTCAATGTCATCGGCACCGGCGATCATCCCCGCGATCAGCGAACCGACCTTCACACCCGCGTTGGCGCCCACCTCGGCGTCGAGCCGAACATGATGGGCGGCAAGCTTTTCCAGCCCAACCAGCTCGGCCAGCCGCATCGCGGGCACCAGCCCGGCATGCGACACGAGATTCGGGTCATCGAAGCTGGCGCGAGTCTTGCCCGCAGCATGCAACAATCGCATTTACGAGGTGCCCTTTCTTCTGGGTCATCAGAGGGTCAGCAACTCCGATAATCCCAGGTCAAAGGGCACTTCTGCTGTTACGACACACTCACGGCAAGAATTCCGTCGGTGGATTAAGGCTTAGTCCGAAGTTCCCCCTGGTGTGGAGCGGTTTAGTGGGTTGAGCTGGGGTTTTGTGTTGGTGTGCTGACTACGCGAGTCCGTGGCGGTGTGAGACGCCGAGTAGTTCGAAGGCTCGCCGCTGTAGTGGGGTGGGGTTGGTGATCTTGGTGAATGCCGGCAGGTCGTCGGTGGGCTGGATGTGGTTGGCGCAGATGGTGGCCAGGTCGGCGAGCAGGCTGGTGAAGCTGTGCACCGGGTAGTCGTTTTCGGTGCGTTTGCGCGCTGCCTTGGCCAGCGCTTGATCGGAGCGTTGGGCGGGAGCGACGGGGTCGGCACGTTTGGCGGCGGCGGCGGGTTTGTCGTTGTCCTGGAAAAGGATTGGTGCGAGGGCTTGTTTCATGTGCCAGCTGATGTAGTAGGACAGCATCCGTAGGAGCATGTGCGCGCGCACCCGATCGGCGAGGCGGTGCCGGATGGGTCGCACGTCCAGTTCGGTGTTGAGGGTGCGGAAGAACCGTTCGACGTCGGCGAGGTCCTTGTAGCGCAGCACGACCTCGTCGCGCTGCAGTGTCTGGTCGGGCAGGCTGGTGCGGAGCACGTAGATGCCGTCGAGGGCGGCCTCGGCGGCGATGGCGTCCTGGTTGCGGGAGAAACTGAACGCTTCGTCGGTGATTTGCAGGTCAAAATGCTTGGCCATCTTGAACTTGTTGCGCACCTTGCCCACCCGCAGCGCGATCTTGTCCCGCCCGCGTAGTGGTCGTTTGGCGCGGCGGGTGGCCTCGGCGATGGTCTGTAGTTCGTGTTCGGTGGCCGCCAGCAGCTCGCCGCGTTTGCGGGCACGCTCATCAGCCAGGGCGGGGTTGTGGCAGCACACCAGCCGCTCGCCGGGGTAGTCGGGGTGGGTGATCTCGAACAGGTTCTGCTCGTCGAACAGCGACAGCTGCAGCGCCCCGTCGTCGACCAATGCCTTGATCTGCGGGGCGCGCAGCGCGCTGATCCAATCCAACTGCGCCGGGTGCAGCTCGTCGCGGATGCGCGCGCTGGTGAGCATGCCCCGATCCCCCACCAGGGCGATGGTGGTCAGCCCGAACCGGGTCTTGAGCTTGGTGATCTGGGCGCCCAGGGTTTTCGGGTCGGCGGTGTTGCCGTCGAACACCTCAATGGCGATCGGCACCCCGGCTGGTGAGCACAGCAGCCCGTAGACGATCTGCAACCGGCCTTTGACCCCGTCGCGGGCATGCCCGATTTTCCCTAACGGGCAGGTGTGGCCCTCGAACGCCGCCGAGGACACGTCATAGAGCACCAGGGTTCCGTTGGCCAGATGCCGTGCGGCCAACGAGTTTTCGATGGCATCCTGGCGCTCGACCACCCAGTCCATCGCGTCATACAGGTCATCCTCATCGGCACCCGCCACGCCCAGCACCGCACCCAGGGTGCTGGTGGCGGTCTCGATGCGCAGCCCGCGCGCCATCGCCAGCTTGGAGCCCGGCTCGATCACCGACGCGGCCAGCATGGCGCACACCAAGTCCCGGTTACGCGACGGGG
Organism: Mycobacterium heckeshornense; assembly: GCF_016592155.1. Classification (NCBI taxonomy): domain Bacteria; kingdom Bacillati; phylum Actinomycetota; class Actinomycetes; order Mycobacteriales; family Mycobacteriaceae; genus Mycobacterium; species Mycobacterium heckeshornense. The sequence goes on along the minus strand of NZ_AP024237.1, from coordinate 2,819,809 downwards.
CGGGGTCGATCAGCTCGGCCATGCCCAGCTTGGCGGCGGTGCCCAACACCGCGGCCACATGCCCGTGCGGCAGGCTGCGGGTGATGTCAAACGCCCCGGCCAGATCGCCCGTCCCCGGCAGGCCCTTGAGCGCGCGCTGCAGTTTGTCCACCTTGTGCTCGGGCCAGCGCGACAGGTTGGCCAGCGTGCGGGTTTTCACCTTGCCGTTCTCGCGGTAACTTTCGCGCAACAGCACCGCCGGCGGTGATCCACGGTTGGGCACCCGCGTCACGTACATGATTACTTTCTAGCACAACAGCAGTACGAGAGTAGCGAATTTAGAAAATGACACGCCGAACAAGTCTTGCGAATACATGATTACGCCTTGCCGGCACATGAACACTGAAACACCTGCTCACAAAGCAGAAAGGAAATCAGCCCCCTCTCAGAAGGGGGGAACTTCGGCTTAGTGGTTCCGCTCGTAAATTCGTTGGGGTTCGTAACCACGCGGTCGGGTCACCCAGGTAGAGGCCACAGGCGGTGTCGAGAGCGTCTTCGGGTGGGCCTGCTGTGTGGCCGGTGGGCAGTACCGAGTCTTGGTAGCCGTTCTTGCTGGCCAGATAGATCGCGAAGCCCCAGCGGGCGGCGGATCCGCCGTAACGCAGCCGCATCAGTGGTATGCGATCACCGTCGCAGAGGCGGGCGGCGACGTAGGCGAAAGCACCGCGGAAACGCACGTCGACATTGTCGAGCTGGGGCCATCGTTGCTGTGCATGGGCGGACAGGCGTTGTTGCAGGGAGGTTTTCGTCGATGCGGGGGTGCGGCCATGGTCAGTGATCGTGCCCGACCGCGTGTCGCTGGGCAACGAACCAGGTGTGATGGGTGAGGCTGAAATGACCAGTGTTATTGATTTGTCATCGTCGCCTCGTGGAGTCACCTGCCATGCCGCCCGCCGACCGGATCACGTTGACCGGGTCGCAGCGCCGCCAACTGCGCCGCCTGGTGCGGACCGGACGCACCGAGCAACGCCTGGTCACGGCGGGCCAAGACCGTCCTCGCCGCGGCCGACAGAACCCCCGACGAGATGATTGCTGTGTCGCTGCGGGTGTGTGAGGACACCGTGGGCAAATGGCGGCGCCGGTGGTTCGCGGCACCGGGGGTGGCCTCGCTGGGCGACGCGAAACGATGCGGGCGCCCGCCGGTGTTCACCGCGGTGCGGGTCGCGCAGATCAAGGCGGCCGCGTGTATCCCACCAGCTGATGCCGGGGTGCCGCTCTCACGCTGGTCGTGTCCGAAACTGGCAGGCCATGCCGTCGCCAACGGGATCTGCGAGTCGATCTCAGCGCCCACGGTCGGCCGATGGCTGCCCGAGGACGCGCTCAAGCCCTGGCAATACCGGTCGTGAATCTTCATCACCGATCCCGACTTCGCCGTCAAAGCGCAGCGAGTACTCGACCTCTACGACCGAAAGTGGGAGGGAAAGCCGCTGGGTTCCAACGATTATGTGATCTCCGCCGACGAGAAGACGTCCATCCAGGCCCGTTGCCGCTGCCATCCCACACTGCCACCCGGTGTGGCGCGGGCGACGCGGGTCAACCACGACTACGATCGCGGCGGCACGCTGGCCTATCTGGCCGCCTACGACGTGCACCGCGGCACAGTCTTCGGCCGCTGCCAAGACACCACCGGCATCGAACTATTCGGCCGCCTTGTCACCCAGGTCATGACCCAGGAGCCCTACGCCTCGGCCGAGCGGGTGTTCTGGATCGTCGACAACGGCTCGTCGCACCGCGGGTCAGCGTCTGGGCGCCGAGGTCGGCGGGGTGTACTGTAGCCAGTGCGCCGCCACGCTTGCCCAGTGGGGACCGGACGGCTTCGACAACGACGGCGTCACGCATAAACAGGACACTACAATATGGTCATTGGTGACGCCAAACACTGGAAGATTCACAGGCCCATGTTCCTGGCGATAATCACCTTCATGACTTCGTTCGAGCCAGCGTAAATGCGTGAGACCCGGGCGTCGACGTACGCCTTCGCGATCGGATATTGGAGCATGTAGCCATATCCGCCGTGCAGCTGCAGACAGCGGTCGACGACCCGGCCCTGCAGTTCGGTGCAGTAGAGCTTGACCACCGCGGCGTCGGCCGGAGTGAGTGCGCCCGCCTCGTGAGCGAGCAGCGCGTTGTCGAGAAGGGCCTGGCCGGCATCGGTCTCGGCGCGGCACGCCGCCAGCTCGAACTTGGTGTTCTGGAACCCGGACACCGCTGTCCCGAAGGCGGTCCGGTTGGACACGTAGTCCAGTGTCGTGCGGATAGCCGCCTCCGCGGCGGCCTGGCTGTTGACGGCGATCGACAGTCTTTCCTGCCCTAGATTGGCGGTAAGCTGACCGAACCCGTCGCCCTCCTCGCCAAGACGGTTTGCGACGGGTACCCGCACGTTGTCGAAGTAAAGGTCGCACAAGTCCTGCGCCTTGAGCCCGATTTTGTCCATGTTGGTACCCCGGGCCAGGCCGGGGGAGTCGCCTTCGATCACCAGCAGACTTAGCCCATCGCGTCCCGCGTCCGGGTCGGTCTTGACTGCGGTGACGATGAGGTCGGCCGCCGACCCGTTGGAGATGAACGTCTTCGTGCTTGTGACGAGGTAGGAGTCGCCGTCGCGCACGGCTCGCGTCGTGAAGGCCTTGACGTCTGAACCCGCTCCCGGCTCAGACATCGCAAGCGCCGCGACGGCCTCGCCGCTCACCAGACGCGGCACCCACCTCGCCCGTTGGTCCTCCGTTGTCAGCCCGAGGAAGTAGGGCATGCAGATATCGGTGTGCACGCACAGCCCACCGAGTGCCAGGCCAGCGAACTGTGCCTCCTCGGTCATGATCGCATTGAACAAGAAGCTCGTCATGCCGCCCCCGCCGTATTCCTCGGGTGCGGTCACGCCCAGCAGCCCGAGCTCCCCGGCGCGCTTCCAGAAGTGTCGCGGCGGTGCGCCGGTGAGCTCCCACTGCGGGTACTCGGGCACAATCTCGCGGTGGTAGAAGCCGCGGACAAGCGAGCGGAACTGTTCCTGTTCGGGGGTGAAGGTCACGAGCCGCCGCAACAATTTCTCCTAGAGCACTCCCGCCTATCCCGCACGACGAACGCTAATCTAGTACACCATATTGTAAAGACAAGGTTGCGTTAGGAGACGAGATGGACTTCAGGGCCACCGAGGACCATGAGGCGTTGCGACGGTCGCTGAGCCGCGTTCTCGATGAGGCACAGCGTCAAGCCACGGTTCGCCGCGAAGCCGTCGCCCGCACGCTCACGGACTGACGTGGCCAGCCACGTCATTTCTCGGCGCGTCGACCTGCCGGCGGCCGGCGTCATGCTCGCCGCCGACCTCTGGGAGCCGGCGACCCACCCGCGCGGCACGGTGGTGCTGAGGGTGTATAAGTTAAACGGTGTAACTCCTGAGACAAAAGGAGAGCACTGTGACTAATGTGATCACCGACGAGAAGGGCGTCGAAGCGCCGGACACCGGCGTCGTGGATCTGGATGAGTTGGATCAGCAGCTGGTCGGTCAGTTGGTGGATCGGGCCCGCTCACAGGGGCTGCGGTTGACCGGGGAGGACGGGCTGCTGGACCAGCGGCCGGTGCTCGTCGGGGCGTCGATGGGCGGCGTCACAAGCCTCGTCGCGCTCGGCGAGCACGGCCCGTTCGCGCGAGGTCTTGTCCTCGTCGACATCGTGGCCAACCTGAGGCCGGAGGGTGTGCAGCGGGTGCGCGACTTCATGCTGGGCGCGCGGGACGGCTTCGGCTCGCTGGAGGAGGTCGCCGCGGCCGTGCGGTCCTACACCCCCCACCGCCGCCGGGCGGTCGATCTCGACGGGCTGCGCAAGAACGTCCGGCGGCGCCAGAACGGGAGATGGTACTGGCACTGGGACCCTGCCTGGGGCGGCCCCGACGGGATGCCCGACATCGACGTCCTACGTCGGCGCATGAAGGCCGCGGCGCGCTCCGTGCACGTGCCCACGCTGGTCGTGCGGGGCCTGCGTTCCGACCTCACCGACGACACCGGCGTGCGCGAACTCGTCGACGCGATCCCTGACGCCCGGCCAATCGGCGTCGCCGACGCCGGCCACATGCTCGCAGGCGACGACAACGACGTCTTCACCGCCACCTTGCAGGCCTTCCTCGACGATCTGCCAGCCGACCCGTCCTAGGAGACATATGCAGCTGAAAGGTACATGCGCGCTGGTCACCGGTGGGGCATCCGGCCTAGGCATGGCCACCGCCCAGACGCTTGCAGCGGCCGGCGCTTCGGTCACGATCCTGGATCTGCCATCCTCGCCGGGCTCCGAGGTCGCGACGCGACTCGGAGCCCGGTTCGCCGACGCCGACGTCACCGAGTCTGACCAGGTCGATGCGGCAATGGATATGGCCGAGCAGGACGGCCCGCTGCGGGTGCTCGTGCACTGCGCTGGCCGGGGTGGACCGCTGCGGCTCGTCGACAAGGAAGGTAATCCGGGCTCGTTGGAGCACTTTGAACGCATCGTACGGATCAACCTCATCGGTACCTTCAACGTGTTGCGGCTCGCCGCGGCTCGTATGGTCGCAGCCGAGCCAGTCGACGGTGAGCGCGGCGTGTGCGTGCTCACCGCATCGGTTGCGGCGTGGGAGGGCCAAATCGGCCAGTTGCCGTACGCCTCCTCGAAGGCCGGCATCGTCGGTATGACGCTGGTCGCCGCGCGTGACCTGGCGGGCAGGCAGGTCCGGATCTGCTCGATCGCACCGGGCCTGTTCGACACCCCGCTGCTGCCCGGGCGCTCACGGGAGGCGTTGGCCCAGAAGGTGCCACACCCGCGCAGGCTCGGGATGCCGCACGAGTACGCGGCCCTGGCCCGACACATTGTCGAGAACCCGATGCTCAACGGCGAGACGGTCCGGCTGGACGGCGCCCTACGGATGGGCCCGGTTTGACCTGGGGCCACGGTCGGACAGGAACTCTTGGCGCGGGCGGGACACGCGGCGGGGGTCTCCGCCGGAAGCCCTGGTGCGAAGCGCGTGCCGTGGCCCACTTGGCCGGTGGTGTTATCCGCGGTGCCGGACGGCACGCGGTCGCCTGGCACGGGTACATCGGCAGCCCTGCAATCTCCGCTGAAGACCTATCGCGGTTGGCGCCTGCCCGCAGGCCCGAATGGCGGATACTGATTTACGACACGGCGCACGGTAGCCTAGTTCAACGCCGAGTGGATATCAGTCGTCCGAGATAGACGCACGGCACCGCCTGACTGGAGTACGCGCGCGGACAGCCGCACAGACCGCTAGGGACAAGCCGTTGAGCCGTACGGACACGGGACCGGGACGGAGGGATGAGCGCTCCATGGCAGCCAGGACGGACCCAAGCACAACGGAGCAGATCGAGGCCGTCAACGGCGCCGGCGGCAAGAAGCGCGGCGCACTGCTCGCGACGCAGATCGAGCAGGAGATTATTGAGCTCGGCTGGCCCACGGGGCGGATGCTCGGGAGCGAGCACGACCTGCTCCCGCGCTACGGGGTCAGCCGTGCCGTTTTCCGGGAGGCCGTCCGGCTCCTCGAACACCACCAGGTCGCTGAAATGCGAAAAGGTCGCCGTGGTGGGTTGTTCGTCACGGCCCCCGACCCGGCAGCCGTTGTCAACGCGGTGTCAATTTACCTTCGCTACCGCGGCGTGACCGACCGGGACCTGTTCGACGTCCGGCAAATTCTCGAGATCACCTCAGCCCGGCTTGCCGCGACGAATGCCTCGGAAGAGGCCGCGGATCAGATCGGCACTCTGACTGACATCCCGGAAGGTGCGAGCGCAGAAGAAATCGCTTCCCGAGCGGCTGACTTCCACCTCGCAGTCGCGGCTCTCAGCGGCAACCCGGTCGTCGAGCTCTTCGTGCAGGTATTAGTCGAACTCACCAAGGCGTTGGTCGATCATTCCCCCGCGAGGCCTGTGGTGGAGGACGTCCATCACGCACACGCCGCGATCGCCGAGGCGATCAGGGCCGCCGACCCCGCACTTGCTCAGCGACGAATGCTCCGACACTGGGAGGCCATGGCATCGGTCGGATTTCCCGTCGACGGCACGTCGGCCCGCGCCGAGAACGGCGAGTCAGCGCCGTCCTAGCCCGTCATCGATCGCCGGTCTCGTCGGATCCTTAAAATAGGATACGATTATCGGCGGCGGTGACCGGTGTAGGTGACTGCAATTTTTGCGAAGCGAGGTTTCGATGATCGGGCTGCTCAGTGGAATCCGTGTTCTCGAATGCGCCGTGTTGCCGAGTGGGGACCAGGCTGGGCGACTGCTGGGCGACCTCGGCGCCGAGGTGACCAAAGTCGAGCAACCCGGTGCCGGTGATTACATCCGCGAGCTCGGCGGCCTGCTGGCGCCGCACAATAGCCCGACTCATTTACTGCTCAACCGTAACAAGCGCAGCCTTACGCTGAATCTGCGCACCGACGAGGGTCGAGAGATCTTCTACCGCCTGCTCGCAGACACCGACGTTGTCATCGACGGGTTCGCCGGCGATGCCTGCGATCGATTGGGTATCGGCTACGAGGACCTGCGAAAGGCGAAGCCGGACATCGTCTATTGCCAAGTGAGCGGCTACGGCCGGCGCGGACCGTACGGCCAGATTCCGGTGCACGGTTATATGATGTCGGCGGTCGCTGGCGTGCCCCATCTCGAAATACAGCCGGACGGCATCGTCCAAGAGGTGCTCACCGCCGGTGACCGCTATTTCCCGGGGTTCGTCGACGGCCCGATGATGGGCGGCACCTACGGCGCCCTGACCGCGATCGCGGCGCTAGTGTACCGTGCGACCACTGGCCAGGGCGCCTACATTGACGCGTCAGGCACTGATGCCACCATCGCCGCCCAGGCGCAGGACGCTGTCGCCATGTGGAACCTCGTCAACACCAAGAACCGCGACAACTTGCCGCCATTCGTTGGCAGCGAAGCGCGGGAGCGGCCGAAGTACGGCTACTACCTCACCAAGGACGATAAGTTCGTCATGCTCGCGGCGATCGAGCACAAGTTCTGGGACAACTTCTGCCGCGTCGTTGACCGCCCCGACCTCGCCGAGGCGAAGTACCTCGACTCGCCAGTCGACTTTCACACCGGCGGCCGCAAGACGCTCGCCGACGAGCTGGTGCCGATCATGCGCTCGAAGACTCAGGCCGAGTGGATGCAGGTCGCGATCGACCACGACATCCCGATCAGCCCGTCTAACTCGGTCCTGCAGACAGTGACCGACCCGCACCTGCGCGCCCGCGAAATCATCTACGAGTCGGTGCATCCGCAGGCGGGCCCGTTTGTAAACGTCGGCTGGCCTGCCCCTGTCGAAGGTCAGCCCTTCGCCATCGAGCGCGAGGCACCGTGGCTCGGCCAGCACACCGACGAGATCCTCGGTGAGCTGGGGATGTCCGCAGGCGAGGTCGCCGCCCTGCGGCAGCGCGGCGTGGTATGACTGCCCGCCACGAGGACCCGCGTGCGGAACCCGGGAGCTGATCCGGTTGCGGCCTTTGGCGACCACGCGTTGCTTGCCAAGCCCGGCAGTCGGCCACAGGACGGCACCAGGCCAGGTTTCAAGCACCCTGCACCTGACCTGATCGATCGAGAGTTCTCTCGTTATTGGATGGATGTAGGCACTGAAATGAGTTGGGACTCGCGCATCGCCCTCAGTTACAGGCAAACCTGAACCGGGCGAATCGGATCGTTCATAGCGAGGTCGAGCCGGCATGATGCGAACCGAATCCGCGGTGATCATCGATGCTGTCCGTTCCCCGATGCGAAAGGGAAAGCCGGGCGGCGCGTTGTCGTCAATGCATGCAGTGGAACTGCTGGCGCAGGTGTTGCGAGGCCTGATGGGCCGCCAGGATCTGGACCCGGCCCTGGTCGATGATGTGCTGATCGCATGCGTTAGCCAAGCGGCCGATCAGGCCGCGACGCCGGGCCGGTGGGCCTGGCTGGCGGCCGAGCTCTCCGAGCACGTGCCGCGGTGACGATCGACCTGCGTTGCGGATCGAGCCAACAGGCGCTCCATTTCGCCGCGCAGGGGTGATCGCGGGTGAGTACGAGGTGGTGGTCGCGGGTGGGCGAGTCGATGAGCCGGGTGCCAATGGGCTCGGCGCGGATGGGGGTGGACCCGTTCGGTCCGGCGCATGACCGCTACGCGCCGGGGCTCGTGTCGCAGGGGATTTCGGCGGAGCTGGTGGCGGCGAAGTGGAAGCTGACCCGCGAACAGCTGGACGAGTATGCGGCCCGGTCGCACGCTCGCGCGGCGGCGGTGGCCGCAGCGGCGAGTTCGCCAACGAGATCGTACCGATCGCCGTGGGGGATGGGGTGGCCTGCGCCGATGAGACGATCCAGCCGAGCACCACCGTTGAGAGGCTGAGCATGCTGCCCCCTTCGTTCGAGCAGGAGGCGATGAGCCGTCGGTTCCCGCAGATTCAGTGGCACATCACCGCGGGGAATTCCTCGCAGCTCGCCGACGGGGCGAGCGCGGCGCGGGTGACCAGTGAGCGGCGGGCGAAGGAGCTGGGGTTTGCGGCCGCGGGCCGGTTCCATGCGTTCTCGCTGGCCTGTGACGACCCGATCACGATGTTGAGTGCGCCGATCGCGGCGACGCGGAAGGTGCTGCAGAGGGCGGGACTACGGGCCTCGGAGATCGATCATTTCGAGGTGAACGAGGCGTTCGCGTCGGTGCCGCTGGCCTGGCAGGCCGAGCTTGACGTCGATCCGGATCTGCTCAACCCGCGCGGCGGCACAATCGCCCTCGGCCATCCCCTGGGCGCCTCGGGAGGGCGGTTGATGACCACCATATTGGGCGCGCTGGAGGCTACCAGCGGCCGCTACGGCCGGCAGACCATGTGCGAGGGTGGCGGGATGGCAACGCGACCATCATCGAGCGGCTCTGACCCTCCACAGGTCAGACTGAGGAATCCACTCGGCTCTGTTGCTCATCACTGCGGTTGCGACCGCCCGGCTGCGTCCCGACAGGCCCCATGTCACGAGCGATACCGGGCTGGACACGGAGTTGCACCTGACAAAGGTTCTGTTCGGTCGGTGATGATGGTTGTGGCCACTGGTTTGTGGCGATGCGGGTGGGTTCGTTGTCGGCTGGTTGACACCAAATCAGTGCACTCTTATCGTTGCAACTCTATTGTTCATTGCCCGGTGGGACCGCGCCGTAGTCGGGAGGGGTTGTGGCTGTGCAGCTCGACGGCAAGGTTGCGATCGTGACGGGCGGCGGCCGTGGCATCGGACGATCTGAGTCGCTGGCGCTGGCGGCGGCCGGCGCCAGAGTGGTGGTGAACGACCTCGGCACTGAGCCGGACGGCACGGGCGCTGATGAAAGGCCTGCCGACGACGTCGTCGCCGCCATCTGTGAGGCGGGCGGCGAGGCTGTCGCGAATTACGGCGACGTCTCGCAGCTGTCAACCGGTGCTGAGCTCGTGGGCCAGGCGCTGGACACCTACGGACGCCTCGACATCTTGGTGAACAACGCGGGGATCCTGCGGCCGAAGCCCTTCCTCGATCTGACCGAGGAGGACTGGGATGTCCTGATTACGACGCACCTGCGCGGCCACTTCAGCGTGGCGCAGGCGGCCGCGAAAATCTTCGTCAAGCAGTCTTATGGGCGGCTTGTCAACACGTCCTCTGAGGCGGGGCTAGGCATGCCGCTGTTCGCGAACTACGGCTCGGCCAAAGAGGGAATCACGGGGCTGACCCGGACCCTTGCCCTCGAGCTGGCACCGTACCACGTGACCGTCAACCAAATCCGGCCGCGCTCGTCCAACACCCGCATGTACCCGATCTCCATCGAGAGCGGTCGACGGATGGGCGCGGCTCTCACCGAAACCCTTCCAGGAGCAACGGACCAGGGCCTATTTACCCGACCCGAGGACTTCCACACCGACCGCGTCGCGTCGCTGGTCGTATTTCTGTGTACCGACGCCGCGGCAGCCATCACTAACGGCGATTTCATCGTTGGCGGGGGCGAGGTAACCGTCCTGTCCCATCCCGAACCGGTGGCCACGATCGACTGGTCCGCTGAGGACGCCCCGGCGAGGCTGCTTGCGGCGCTGGGAGTCTGACCCGGCAGGCGACGCCGGCGGACTCGTGCACCGGAACATCGCCCGGAAAACGGTGCACTGGATGGGTTCCGCTCGCATCGCCCATAAGTGGTTCTTTGTCAATCAGACGGTGAGCAGGTGAAGGTGGGCTGCGCCCGGCCGACGAACTGATCACCCTCAGTGTCGGATCCCTACCCCCAGGTGCTCAACCTGAATGCCCCCGAACACTCTGGCAGAGCTGATCCATAGCGCGACTACCACGAATAGGCCCTTGAGACGGCGCGGTGGGCGACTCCGATGCGGTGGCTCGGTTCGCCCGAGGAACTCGCCGACGTGGTGACCTCTTCGGCCGGGTCCGGACGGCGTACGCCACCAGACAGTCCCTGCGCGTCGACGGCGGATACTTGGTCTGACTGAGCAGTTCAGTTCGCAGGTTCGCAGAGGTTCATTGCTTCGGCCACCACATCCTGGTGGTAACCGACGCCACCTAGCAATGCCTCGGAGGCCTTGGCCCGCTTGAGATACAGGTGCGCGTCGTGTTCCCAGGTGAAGCCGACACCGCCATGGATCTGGATCATGGCGCTGGCCGCCCGCGAAAAAACCTGCGAGCAGTGCGCATAGGCCAGCGACGACGCCAGCGCCGCATCGTTGTCGTCTACGACCGAGGTCATCGCGTAATAGGCGGCGGAGCGCGCCGACTCGACGTCGAGCAGCATGTCAGCGCACCGATGCTTGATAGCCTGAAAACTGCCGATGGGCCGCCCAAATTGGGTGCGGACCTGAGCGTACTCGACCGAGGCGTCCAGGCAGTGCGCCGCTCCGCCGACCTGCTCGGCGGCTAGGTACACCGCCGCACGCTGCAGGGTGCGCTGCAACGTCGCCACGCCGTCATCGTCTGGGCCACCTAGCAGCCGCGCAGGCGTGTCATTGAAGTGCAATTCGGCGAGCTTCCGAGTCTGATCCAGCGTGGGCAGGGCCGTGCGCTGCAAACCCTGCGCGTCGGAGGTGTCCACAATGAACAACGAGACCGCCGCGGAGCCGGCCAACCGTGCCGACACGACAATCAGCTCCGCGGTGTGACCATCGACAACCAGCGTCTTGGTCCCGCGCAGGCGGTAGTCCGCACCGTCAGCGGTAGCCGTGGTGGCCACCTCATACGGTGCCCAGGCGTCGGTCCGCTCGGCGAAGGCGAGCGCGGCCCGGACCTCACCGGAGGCGATGCCGGGAATCAGAGATTCGCGCTGCTCCTCAGTACCGCCGATCAGGATCGCGTTGGCGGCCAGCGCGATCGAGGACAGGAAAGGCGCGCACAGCAGAGCGCGGCCCATTTCCTCCGCGACCAGGCATAGTTCCACCAAGGAGTAGCCGGCGCCGCCATAGCGCTCCGGGATGGCCAACGACTGCAGGCCCAGCTCGCTGCCGAGCTGATTCCACACCGCGGCGTCGAAGCCTTCATCGGTGTCCATCAGCCGCCGCACCTCGGCGATCGGAGATTTCGCCTCGCAAAACTTGCGCACCAGCTGCTGCAGTTGGCGCTGCTCATCGGTGGGCGCGAACGTCACAGCGGTCCTCTCCAGTCCATGCCGGTATCTAATTTCAAACAGACTATAGCAGGATCCGAATCCCTTACAATCGTCTTGACCGTTGACTAATGTTCGAAATTCATGTAGAAAAATAGGTCATCAATTCTCGTTCATCTTTGCTGGATGGGCGGTCATGTGAGAGGTGAGTACCGGTGCCGGAGGACAAGGACAAGGTCGCGGTTGTTCGGAGATTTATCGACGCGCTGCGGTCCGGCGACATCAGCGCGTGCGTCGCGTTGCTCGATGACTCCAGCGTCTTCTCCGAGGCCGCCAGCCTGCCGTTCGGTGGTGACTACGTCGGTGCCGAGGGTTTTCGCCGAATGCTGGAGGCGGTGAACCGCGACTTCCGGGTCACGCTTGACCCGCCCGAGATCGCCGGGACCGGCGACTGGGTCGCAGTCGTGGTACACGGGACGTTCACCTCGCGCGCGACCCGGCGCAGCATGCCGGTCGATTGCGTCGACATCTACCGGGTGCGCGACGGGAAGATCGTGCGCGTCGACGTGCATTATAAAGAGCCGGCCGCATTGGCCGAACTGTGCCGCGAACCAGTCGACCCCGTCTTGGCCCCGGCGGCTGCCCGACAGTCCGACCCCACCACTTCCGACGATCGAGGTGAGCTCACGTGAGCGATCAGCAAACCGGCAAGCGCAATGGCCGCTGCACCGCGCTGGAGGCGCTGGGGCACGACTACGACCACTACGATCCCGATTTCGCGCTCGACCCGCACGCCGACTATGCGGCGCTGCGGGCTAAATGCCCTGTCGCACATACGGATAACTACGGCGGCTTTTACATCTTGACGAAGTTCGACGACGTGTCCACCGTCTTACACGACGCGCAGACATTCTCATCGTGGCCAGCCGACACCCCGCCAACCCCGGGTCATACCCGGGCGCTGATCCCGCTTGAGGTCGACCCGCCCGAACACCGCCGCTATCGCACTATCGTTGATCCGCTATTTCGACCCAACGCCATCGAGCACATCGCGGATTCGGTTCGCACCTACGCCGTCGAACTCGTTGACGCCATGGTCGACAAGCGGGAGTTCGACTTCATGACCGAATTCGCCCAGCCATATCCGAGCGCGGTGTTCCTGCGCCTGGTTGGTCTCGACTTCAGCGTCGAGCAGCGCGACCAGCTGTGCAGCTGGGCGGGCGCGATCCTGCACACCACAACCACCGGCGCCGAGCACGGAGATGTCGACGCGCAGACCGCGGCTCGGCTCGACGCAGGCAAGGCGCTCAACAACTTCTTGCGCGCCTTGCTCGATGAGCGTCTGAGCAATCCGGGCGAGGACATCATCTCCTACCTGACAACGGCCGAGATGCCCGGAGCGCGCAAGCTCGACTACCGCGAAATCCTGAACTTCGCTTACGTTTTGGTTCTCGCCGGTCTAGACACCGTAACCACCGCCATCGGGTTCAGCTTCCTGCACCTGGCGCGCCGGCCCGATCTGCAAGACAAGCTGGCCGCGGATCCATCGCTGATCCCTGCGGCCGTCGAGGAGCTGCTGCGTTACGAACCGATTGTGCATGCCAGCCGCACAGTGACCAAGCCCAATGTGATCAGGGGTGTCGAATTGCAACCCGGTGATCGCGTCGTGGTGCCGCTGGCCTCAGCGCATCGCGATGAAGACGTCTACACCGATCCCGACCAGATCCTGTTCAACCGACAGGCGCCGAAGTCGATGGTCTTCGGTGCCGGAAACCACCGTTGCCTCGGGTCCCATTTGGCGCGGCTCGAGCTGACCATCGCGTTCGAGGAAATCTTGAAGAAGATCCCGCGTTTCTCGTTGCCGGAGAACGCGAAGCTCGCCGCTCACGGTGGCCAAACCCGCAGCCTGGTGTCCCTTCCATTCCGGACCTGGCGTGACTGAGGCAGTCAACATCGCGTCGCTACGCGCCGAGGTCGCCAAGCTTTTCCTGGAACCGTCCACGGTCGCCATCGTCGGGGTTTCCACCAGTACCGGCGAAGCGTACAAGGCCGGCGGCCGGGCCGTGTTAGAGCATCTGCGGGTCTACGGCTACGCCGGCGAGGTCACGGTGATCCACCCGAGCGCCACCTCGGTCGATGGCAGGCCGGCGCTGCGATCGCTACGGGAGATGGCATCGGTGCCCGACGTGGTCGTCATCGCGGTGCCCGCAGCAGCCGTGCTTGGGGTTTTGGAGGAATGCGCGGCCGTCGGCGCCCGCCAGGCGCTGATCCTCACCGGCGGCTTCGCCGACATGGGTGCGGCCGGACACGAACTCGAGCGCACGCTGCTGGACTACGCGAAGCGGAACGGCATCAACGTGGTGGGCCCCAACAGCACCGGACTGGTCAACGTCCGCACCGGCCTGGCGATGAGCATGACGTCGGTGCTCACCGAAGGTCAACCCATCGCGGCAGGAAGGATCGCCGTGATCGCCCAGAGCGGAGCGATCGGCAGCACCATCGTCGAACGCGCCCGCGACGCCGGCGTGGGCGTCTCGCACATCGTCAGCACCGGCAACCAGCGCGATATGGACATCCCGGACTTCATCTCCTACTTCGCCGGAGTGCCCGAGGTCGAGACCGTTGCGCTGTACATGGAGTCGATTCGCGACGGCCGTCGATTCGCGACGGCGGTCCGCCAGCTCGACGGCGCCGGCAAGCGGCTGATCGCCTATCTCGGCGGCCGCACCGCCGCCGGCGAGCAGGCGGCGGCCAGCCACACCGGCAAGATCATCGGACGCGGCGCGCTCGAGCTCGCGTTGTTGCGGGCGCTGCCTGTCATCGTGGTTGACGACCCCGACGACCTGTGGGTGCTGGGCGCCATGACGGCACCTCGGCACGGGTTCCCCCGACGGTGGGGGATGGTCGCCTACTCGGGCGGCATGGCGGTGCTGGCAACCGAGCAGCTGGCCGCCGCGGGGGTGGAGTTCCCACCGCTCTCGGCGCCCACCATCGAACGACTCCAGGCGCAGTTGCCGACCTTCGCCACCATCCCGAATCCACTCGACGTCGGTCCCGGCTCGATGCCTGCCCACTTCGGGGGCTATCTCGCCGCAGTTGCCGAGGATCCGTCCGTCCAGGTGGTGTGCGTGCCGCTGCCGATGGGTGCCAGGGGGTGGAACGCCCAGAGCGTCGCCGACATCCTCGCCGTGCGCCGCGACACCGGCAAGCCCTGCGTCGTGCTCTGGTACGGAGGCCGCGCGGTCGACGCGTACATCAGACAACTGCGGGATGCCGGTGTGCTGGTGGCCCAGAGCCCATCGGACCTTGGCAGGCTGGTTCGAGCGCTGCTCGGTCCGGAACGGGTCTTCGAGACAACGCACGCCGCTAGCGCCTTGGCGGCAACGCACGCCGCGACGATCGGCGGTGCCCGGGCATTGCGGTTGCTGGCCGACCACGGCCTAGATGTCGCGCCGATGACGGTATGCGACAGCGCGGCGGCCCCAGCCGCGGCCGAAACGCTCGGCTATCCGGTGGTCGTGAAATCCGCCGATGAGGACATCTCCCATCGAACCGAGTTCGGGCTCGTCGCGGTCAACTTGTCCGACCGCGCCCAAGTCGACGACGCCGTCGAGCGGATGGCTGCCAAGTGGGGGTCCGCAGCACCGACCTGGCTGGTGCAGAAGATGATCCGCGGCGGGGTCGAGCTGATCCTGACCGTACGCGACGCGGGCGACCTTGGCGTGTTCGGCACCGTGGGGGTCGGCGGCGCGGCCGTGGAGGTGCACCGCGACGTCGAGCACGTCCCGCTGCCCTGCGACGCGGCCACGCTGCACAGGGCGCTAAGTCGACTGCGGCTAGCTGAATTGCTCTTCGGTTTTCGGGGGAGTGAACCTGTCGACCAGAACTGGATCAGGCAGACGCTGAATCGGATGGCAGTTCTGTTGGCTGACGAGAACTTTGCAGAGATCGAGGTGAACCCGGCAATCGTCGGTGGCAGCGGCGGCGCGATCGTCGACGCATTGTGCGTGCCAGCGCTCGCAGCGACCCTTGAGCATTTATCAAATTCTGGGTAGATTTAGAATCATGCGGCTGCATCACCGTCTCGCCGCGCTAGACACATATACAACAGATCTGTCAATACTTGGAGGCCAACGTGACCGGCACCGATCAACCCCCCGTGCTCGACGTCGATCAGCACTACTACGAGCCGCTGGACGCCTTTACCCGCCACTGCCCCAAGGAGTGGGGCGAGCGCACGGTACAGACCGCGGTTATCGACGGCCGCATCCGTCAGATAGTGGGTGGCAAAATCGACCGCACCGTCACCAACCCGACCTTCGACCCCATCGTGAAGCCAGGGGCGATGATGGAATACTTCCGCGGTAACCCGCAGAAGCGATCACTTTTGGACATTCTTTCAGAACGCGAACCGATTCCAAGTCATTACCGCAATCGTGACGACCGACTCGCCAAGATGGACGAGCAGGGCTTGCAGGCAGTGTGGCTTCTGCCATCGCTGGCGATGGGCTACGAAGAGGGGCTGCAGTACGACCCCCCTGCCGCCGCACAGGCGTTCAAGGCCTTCAACCGATGGCTGCTGGATGACTGGGGATACAATTACAAGGACCGGATCTTCAGCTCGCCTTACCTGGCTTTCGGGGATATTCCCACAGCCGTCGCAGAGGTCGAGCACGGCTTGGACAACGGTGCCCGCATCTTCGTGGTACGCCCCCAGGCGACCTACACCGACGGCGGCTGGCGCTCGCCCGGCGATAAAATCTTCGACCCGATCTGGGCGCGTGTTCATGAGGCCGGGGCAGTCGTGGTGGTCCACATCGGTGAGGTCGGCGGAGCCGGCCTGGACAAGTATGTCGAGCACCGCGGCAACATCATCGGCGACATCGTCTCACCGCTCGAGATCGCGGTCGGACACGAGCGCGCGATCGCCAACTATCTGGCCGCGTTGACGTGCGACAAGCTCTTCGAGCGGTTCCCTGACCTGAAGATCGCCTCAGTCGAAAACGGAGCGGAATTCCTTCCACTGTTGCTGTCCGGGCTAAACCGCGCAGGATTCCAACGGCCCGGTTACTTTGCCTCAGATCCCGTTGAGCAGTTCCGCGAACACGTCTGGGTCTCTCCCTTCTGGGAGGACAACCTCGTCGAAGTAGTGAAGCATCTGGGCGTTGACCATGTGCTGTTCGGATCCGATTATCCGCACCCGGAGGGCCTTGCCGAACCGCGGCAATATGAGAAGGTCGCCGCCGAGCTCAATGATCCCGTCGGCGAACGCAAAGTCATGTGGGACAACGCGGCGAAGCTGACGAAGCTGGCCTAGGCCGGTGGAACCCGCAGACAAAGTCATCGTCGTCACCGGCGGAGCCGCTGGCATGGGGGAGGCCATGTGCAGGCGATTCGCCGCACTTGGAGCGGCGGTAGTCGTGGCCGACATCGACGCGCCGCGCACGACGGAGGTCGCCGACGAGATCGGCGGCCTGGGTGTCGTCACCGACGTCGCTGACGAAGCCCAAGTTATCGGTCTGGTCGAAGCCACCATGGCAGAGTTCGGCCGCATCGACGTCTTCGTCTCCAACGCCGGCGTGCTGTGGGGCGAGCCGCACGACGGGGTGACACCATTACACGAGCGGGGAAGCCCGTGGGCCTCAAACCAAGCCTGGCAACGAATGTGGGATGTCAATGTCATGCCGCAGGTCTACGCGGCGCGGGCGGTGCTGCCGCACATGCTCGAACGGGGATCGGGGTATCTGGTCCAGAACGCCTCCGCGGCAGGCCTTTTGACGGCCCTCGGCAACGCCCCCTACGCCACCAGCAAGCACGCCGTGCTGGGGCTGACCGAATGGTTGTCGATTCACTACGGCGGCAACGGGATTCGGGTATCGTGCATCGTCGCCGAGGGGGTTCGTACCGCGATGCTGCGCGGCGCTCAGGGCGAATGGTTCGCGGTCGCTGGCGCGATCGAACCTGAGGAAGCGGCCAACCGCATCGTCGACGGCATGAAGAAGGAGCAGTTTCTGATCCTCACTCATCCGTTGGTGGAGAAGTACTTTCGTGGCAAGGCCGCCGACTATGACGAATGGATCTCCAAAATGCGCAAACTGCATGCCAAGACCCCGGGACTGAAATCATGAGCACCTACGATCGCCGACACATTTATATCGACGGTGGCTGGAAAGCCTCTGCCGACGAGGTCATCGAGGTCGACTCAGCCATCACCGCTGAGATCATCGGCACGATCCCCGATTGCACGGTCGATGACGTCGAGGCGGCCGTGGCCGCCGCGCGCGCGGCCTTCCCGGCGTGGTCCCAGACGTCGGTAGACGTTCGGCTCGACTTTCTGGCGCAACTGTCCAAAAAGCTCGATGAGCGCGCCGACGAACTGACCCGGCTCATTACCACCGAGGTGGGTACCCCGCTGCGGGTATCGACGGCGGTGCAGGTGGGTCAGCCGCGCCGTGTCCTCGACAGCTACCGCGATCTGATGGCGGAGTTTCCGTTGGAGGAGCAGATCGGTGACTCGCTGGTGCTGCGCGAACCCATCGGTGTCGTCGCCGCGATCACGGCATGGAATTTTCCCCTGCAGCAGGTGATCGGCAAAGTCGGCGGCGCGCTGGCGACCGGCTGCACCGTGGTGCTCAAACCCTCCGAGGTGGCACCGCTCAGCGCATTCATCGTCGCCGACATGATCGACGAGATCGGCCTTCCACCGGGGGTATTCAACCTGGTATCCGGTACCGGAGCAGTCGTCGGGGAAGCCTTGGTCGCCCACCCAGACGTCGACATGATCACCTTCACCGGTTCGACAGCGGCCGGGCGCCGGATCGGCGAGGTTGCGGCGCGCACGGTCAAACGGGTGGCCCTCGAGCTGGGAGGCAAGTCGGCCAACGTCATCCTCGATGACGCCGACCTGGCACGGGCGGTCAAGGTCGGGGTGGCCAACTGCTTCACCAACAGCGGCCAGGTGTGCAGCGCCTGGACGCGGATGGTGGTTCCGCGGCGGCGCCTTGCCGAGGTGGAGGACCTCGTGCGCGCCCGCCTAGCCACCTACACCCTGGGTGATCCGCTGGATCCGGCCACCACCATGGGACCCCTCGCGACGGCCGTGCAGCGCCAAAAAGTCTGCGACTATGTCAACCTCGGCATCAGCGAGGGCGCGTCGCTCATTTACGGGGGCACCCAGCCGACCGATGTGCCGCCCGGCTACTTCGTCACACCCACCGCGTTCTCCAACGTCCGCCGAGACATGCGGATCGCCCGCGAGGAGATCTTCGGACCGGTGCTGTCGATCCTGCCCTACGATACCGAGGACGAAGCGGTCGACATCGCCAACGACAGCCAGTACGGACTAGCGGGCGCCGTCTGGTCGGCCGACCGCGACCGTGCACTGCGTGTCGCAAAGCGGTTGCGCACCGGCGCGGTCGACATCAACGGCTCCTTCTTCAACATTCTCGCGCCGTTCGGTGGCTACAAGCAGTCCGGCAACGGCCGGGAGCTCGGCCACCACGGGCTGGCCGAATTTTACGAGCTCAAAGCGGTCCAGCAACCGCCGGTAGGCTCGTGACTGGAAAGGCGTGTACGGGTGGATTTCTCGGACGACACTGACCTGACCCTGATTCGCGAGGGTGTGCGCGCGGTTTGCACAAAGTTCGATGACGAGTACTGGTCCGAGCGCGATCGGCGCCACGAGTTTCCGTGGGATTTCTACCGGGCACTGGCCGAGGGCGGCTGGATCGGCATCGCGATTCCCGAAGCCTACGGCGGCAGCGGCCGCGGCCTGCTGGAGGCCTCGGTCATCCTGCAGGAGGTCGCCGCGTCTGGCGCGGCGATGAATGGATGCAGCGCCATCCACCTGTCGATCTTCGGGATGCATCCGCTCATCCTGCACGGTTCGGAGGACATCAAGCAGCGGTACCTGCCCCGGGTCGCCTCCGGTGAGTTGCACGTGGCGTTCGGTGTGACCGAACCCGACGCGGGTACCGAGACGCTGGCGATCAAGACCCGGGCCGTGCGCGACGGCGACTCGTATATCGTTCGGGGCCAAAAGGTCTGGACCTCAAAAGCCCAGGACGCCGACCGGGTGCTGTTGCTGGCGCGGACCACACCAGTGGAGCAGTGTCAGCGTCGCACCGACGGGTTGACGCTGTTCATGGTTGACTTGCACGACCCCGCCGTCACCATCACCCCGATCGCTAAGGCCGGCCGCAACGCGGTGTCCTCGTGCGAGACGGTCTACAACGACGTGGTGGTACCGGCGGCGGACCGGGTCGGTGAGCAGGATAAGGGCTTCTACTATCTTCTGGACGGGCTCAACGCCGAGCGGGTGCTGATCGCCTCGGAGGCCATCGGGACCGGCCAGGCGGCGCTACGCCGCGCGGTCGGCTACGCCAACCAGCGTGTGGTGTACGGCCGACCCATCGGCCAGAACCAGGGCGTGGCGTTTCCGCTGGCCGAGGCCCATGCCCGGCTCGCGGCCGCCGAGCTGATCACCCGGCGAGCCGGCTGGATGCTCGACCGTGGACTGCCCAGCGGTCCCGAGGCGAACATGGCAAAGTTCCTGGCCGCCGACGCGGCGTTCCAGGCCGCCGATACGGCCATGCAGACGCACGGCGGGTTCGGCTACGCCGAGGAGTACCACATCGCGCGGTACTGGCGTGAAGCGCGGCTGATGAAGATCGCGCCGATCCCCCAGGAGCTGATCCTGGCCTACATCAGCCAGCACGTCCTCGGTCTGCCGAAGAGTTACTAGGAGCATGGCAATGAGCAACGATGCCTACGACTACATCGTCGTCGGCGGCGGATCCTCCGGATCCGTGGTGGCAGCGCGCCTCGCCGAAGCAGGCGCACAGGTGCTGTTGCTGGAGGCCGGGGTCAGCGATCGCCGCATCGACGTCCGCATCCCCGCGGCCGTGGGCATCGCCTACCAGAAGGTCAACTGGAAGTACCCGGCCGAACCAGACCCATCCCGTACCGGCAACCCCGAAGCCTGGATGGCCGGAAAGGTGATGGGCGGCAGCGGTTCGATCAACTCCTGCGTGTTCGTCCGCGGTAACCGGGCCGACTACGACGGCTGGGCCAAGCAAGGTTGCACCGGTTGGGACTACGACTCGGTGCTGCCCGCATTCAGACGGATGGAGACCTGGGAAAATGGTCCCAGCGAGCTGCGGGGTGGTTCGGGTCCGATTTCGGTGAACGTGCAGAGCAACCACGGCCCGGCCAACATGGCGTTTCTGAACGCCTGTCTGCAGGCGGGCTATCCGTTGAACCCCGACTACAACGGTGCCTATCAGGACGGCGTCGGACTGGCCCAGGTAAACCATCGGCGCGGGACTCGCTCGCAGTCCTCGCGGGAGTACCTGCGCCGGGTGGCACCCAAGGGCAAAGTCACGGTGCGCACCCACAGCTACGTGTACCGCATCCTGGTCGAGCACGGTGCGGCAGTCGGGGTGCAATATCGACACAAGGGAACGGTCGTACAGGCCAGGAACCGCGACGAAGTTGTGGTCAGCGCTGGCTCGATCGGGTCGCCGCGGTTGCTGCAGCTATCCGGGATCGGGGCAAAGCGGGCGCTGTCGACTGCCGGGGTGCAGATGGTGCTGCACCTCCCGGGGGTGGGTCAGAACCTGCACGACCACCCCTACCTGATGCAGCGCTGGCGGGCGACAATTCCCACCATCAACAAGTTTCGCATCGGCACTGCGGTTAAAGGGCTAGTCGATTACGTGCGTAACGGCAGCGGCCCGCTGGCCATGACGATGGTGCAGGTGCAGTGCATGGCGCGCACCGATCCTGGCCTGGAGTCGCCCGACCTGCAGCTGCAGTTCGTCCCTTTTGCGATCACCCGGGCGGTCGACGAGAACGGCATGTTCAACGTGCAGCTGGCCAAGGAAGAAGCTTTCCTGGCGTCATCGACCTTCCTGCGGCCCCGCACACGCGGGTCGATCACGCTGCGCAATTCCGCGCCGGACACCCCGCCCCGCATCTCCTACCAGTTCCTGGCCGACCCCGACGACCTACGCGACTGTCTGCGCGGGCTGCGTGAAGTCCAGCGCGTGATGGCCCAACCGGCGATGGCACCGATCACCGACGGACAGCTCGAACCCGAGGCGAGCTGCCGCACCGACGCCGACTGGGAGCAGTACGTCCGCCGCACGGTGACACCGTCCTACCATCCCGTGGGCACCTGCAAGATGGGCATCGACGACTCGGCGGTGGTGGATCCTGAACTGCGGGTGCACGGCATCGCGAACCTGCGCGTCGCCGATGCCAGCATCATGCCCACCATCACCACTGGCAACACCAACGCCCCGTCGATGATGATCGGCGAGCGTGCGGCCGAGCTCATTCTCGGTGCGCGACCCAACCCGAATGGAGTGACCAATGGCTCGCGATGACGGCCAGCCCGGACGCACCCTCGGCGGATGGCTGCGCGAGGAAGCTGCACTCGACCCCGGCCGGCCCTTTGTCCAATGCGACAGCGATTGGGTCACTCTCGGCGAACTCGACGAGCAGTCCGATCGCGTCGCTGCAGGGCTGCAGGCGGCGGGAGTGGACAAGGGCGACCGGGTCGCGATCAATCTGTGCAACAGCCTTGAGTACATCGTGCTCATCTACGCCGTTGCCAAAGCAGGGGCCATCCAGGTGCCGCTCAACACCTACCTGCGTGGGGACTTCCTGCGCCACCAGCTGGTTCAGACCTCCCCCAAGATCTACATCGGCGACAACGCGGCGATGGACTTACTGACACCGATCCTTCCCACCCTGACCGAGCGTCCTCGGCTGGTCCTGGTGGGGGAGCCTGCGCAGGATCTGACATTGCAGCCTGACCTGCGCTACACACAGCTGCAGGACTCTTCCCTGGATGTGGCTGAGCCCGACATCCACCCCACCGATGTGTGCGCGATCATCTACACCTCGGGCACCACCGGGCCGTCGAAGGGCTGCACCATCACCCACGGCTACTACTGCAATCTGATCAATGTCTTCGTCGACGCCGGCTGGTACGAGAAGGGCGACATCGTCTTCGGCGCCAATCCGCTTTTCCATTTCAGCGGTCAAACCTGGCTGGTTGCTGCGGCATTGGCTGTTCGCGGATCGGCGATCGTGGAGCCTGCATTCCACGCGAGCACCTATATGGCACGCATTCGTGAGACCGGTGCCACCGTCGCGCTGGGCATGGGAGCCATGGGGATGGCGATCATGGCCCAGCCACCCCACGAGGACGACCGCAACCACAAGCTGCGCCACATCACCTTCATGCCCTCAACCGCGGAATTCATCGAGCAGTTCGAGAAGCGCTTCGGCATCGCCCCTTTCGCTGAGGTCTTTGGACAGTCGGAATGTTGGCCGGTGCTGCTGGGCGATCCGCGCGACAAGCGCCGGCCCGGAAGCATGGGCAAACCCACCAAAGGCCTGCAGGTCAAGATAGTCGACGACAACGATGTCGAGGTCCCGGTGGGGGAATCCGGTGAGATCGTCGTGCGGCCCGACGAACCGTTCCGCCTGTTCTCCGGGTACTGGAACGACGACGCCGCGACCGTGCAGGCGTTCCGAAATCTTTGGCACCACACCGGTGACCGTGGTCGCGTCGATGAAGACGGATACTTCTGGTTCGTCGACAGAAAGAAAGACTCGTTGCGCCGCCGCGGCGAGAACGTGTCATCCATCGAACTGGAGCAGGCCATCATGGCGCACCCCTCGATCGCCCAGGCAGCCGTGCACTCCGTGCCCTCCGAACTCAGCGAGGACGACATCAAGCTCTGCCTGGTGCTGGTTCCGGGCTGCGAGATCGAACCGGCCGAACTCTTCGAGTTCTTGCGAAAGTCGATGCCCTACTATGCGATCCCTCGTTACGTCGAGGTGATGGATTCCTTGCCGACCAACGTCAACGGCCGGGTGCAGAAGTACAAGCTACGGGAACGCGGTATCACCGACACCACGATCGATTTCGAGAAGCTCGGCCACGTGGTGGCCCGCGGCGATCGGCGAAAGGCCTAACGACCCCGGAGGTCGCCGTTCTTAGCATCCGGTGCTCCATCACAGTCCTGCGGAGGGAACGCTACCGTTGACCAGCACATTGCGGTACCCGCTTTCGGACGAGACGCGGGCGTTCCTCGGCCGCACTTCCTTTGGGCATCTCATCGGGGAAAAGGTGCAGCCCTCGGTGAGCGGAGCGACGATGTCCGTCGAGGATCCCGCCACCGGCGACGAGTTCGCCGAGGTGGCGGCCGGCGGTCCGGAGGATGTTGACCTGGCCGTGACATAGGCGCGACGCGCCTTCGGCGACGGGCGCTGGCGCAAGCTGCCGCCAATCGAGAAGGAACGGTGCCTCCGGCGGTTGGCCCAACTGTTGGCTGACAACGCCCTCCTGGCCGAGCTGGACGTACTCGACAACGGCATGCCGAAGCGCTTCGCGGACTACACGATGGCCATGTCGGAGGAGATTGCGGGCTACTACGCAGGGTGGCCCTCGAAGCTGGATGGAATGGTTCACTCGTCGGGCGAAGATTTCATGGTTTACACCACGCGTGAGCCGATCGGGGTGTGCGCGGCCATCGTCCCGTGGAACGGGCCCGCCGCGGCGGCGGTCTGGAAGATCGTCCCGGCAGTCGCCTGTGGAAACTCCATCGTGCTCAAGCCGGCGGAGCAGACGCCGATGTCGGCGATCGTGCTGGGGGAGCTTTGCCTTGAGGCGGGGATTCCGCCCGGCGTGGTCAACGTTGTGCAGGGCACGGGCGAGACGGTCGGCAAGGCGCTGGTCGATCACCCAGGTGTCGACAAGGTCGCATTTACCGGCTCGACCGAAACCGGTCGGCTCATTGGCGCGGCCGCGGCGTCGACGTTGAAGCGAGTCACCCTCGAGCTGGGGGGTAAGGGTGCCAACGTCGTCTTCGCCGACGCCGACCTCCATGCCGCCGCCATCGGCGCCGCGGCCACCGCGTGGGGAAACTCCGGGCAGGCCTGCCTGGCCGGGACGCGGCTGCTGGTCGAACGGTCGGTCCACGACGAGTTTTTGGGGATGGTCATCGAGTTGACCCGAAAGATGAAGCTCGGAAGCGGGTTCGATCCGGCCGTGACGATGGGGCCACTCGTGTCACGGGTCCAATTCGAACGCGTTTCCGGATACATCGCGCTCGGGCAGCAGGAAGGGGCTTTGCTGGCTTATGCCGGCGATCGCCCCGACGGCCCCGGCTGGTTTGTCAGCCCGACGATCTTTACTGGCGTGCGCAACGACATGCGGATCGCCCAGGAAGAGATCTTTGGCCCCGTTCTGTCGGTGATCCCGTTCGACACAGAGGACGAGGCGTACGCCATCGCCAACGGCACCCAGTTCGGTCTGGCGGGGGCGGTGTGGACGTCCGATGTTGGCCGGGCCCATCGTGCTGGCCGCGCCATCCGGTCTGGTGTGGTGTGGATCAACAGCTATGGGGAGATCCTCACCAACGTGCCCTACGGTGGCATGAAGCAGTCGGGTTATGGTCGCGAGCTCGGGCAGGGGTCCCTTGACATCTTCACCGAATCGAAGAGCGTCTATCTTCGCTTGGCGCCGGCCCAAGTGCCGGGATGAGCGGCGTCCGCTTGGCGTTCGGCTGCTCGCCGCAATGGCGAGCCGGCTGCGCGCTGGCCTTTGGCGCTCGGGTCGTTGGCCGATGTTAGATCATTGACATGATCCTGGACTGGCCGCTGTGCGGGCGTGACGGCGAACTTGCCCAGTTGCGCGAAATCCTGTCTCGAAATCGGGCGGGGGCAGTCATTGCGGGGGAGGCTGGGGTCGGTAAGACTCGCTTGGCTCAGGAGTTTCTCGCGCTGCCAGAGTGCGGCCACCACAGCGTCATTCGGATCGCTGCAAGCCGGGCCGCGAGACAGATCCCTTTGGGAGCGTTCGCCGCTGTCCTCCCAGCAGTGCACCATCGACAGACTCGCGGCTTTGACGAACGCACCGACCTTATGCGCCGGCTGGTGGCCGGGTTGCTCGAGGTTGCGGCGGGCCGCCGTCTCTTACTTTCTGTCGATGATGCCCATCTCCTTGACGATGTTTCGGCCACGCTGGTTCATCAATTCGTGGTCAGCGGCTCAGCATTCGTCTTGGCGACCCTCCGGCCAGATCAAACGGCGCCCGACCCTGTCGTCGCATTGTGGAAAGACGGCCTGCTCGATCGGCTGGATCTGAGTGGTCTGGACGCAGATGCCATCAGCATGGCGGTCTCGTCGGCCCTGCGGGGACCGGTTGACCCAACGGCAATCGCCGATCTCGCGTCGCGTTGCCAAGGCAATGCGCTCTTCCTGCGTGAACTCGTCTTGGGAGCCGTCGAGAGCGCGGCGCTGATAGACGACGGTGGCATTTGGCATTTCGCGAGTGAGTTGCACCCCTCCGGACGCCTGGCAGAACTCGTCGACGCTCGCCTGGGCGAAGTTGCGCCAGCCGAGCGGTCACTGCTTGAACTGCTCGCGTTCGCCGACGTGATCGGCTCCGCTGAACTGGACGAGCTCTCCGATCCGGCGGTCGCTGAGCGCCTGGAACGGAAAGGACTGGTAACGGCTCGCCTTGAAGGGCGCGGGCTTCAACTCCGATTGGCGCACCCGCTGTATGGCGACGTCGTCCGCGCACGGATCCCGACCCTTCGGCGCCGCGCGATCGTGCGTTCGCTCGCCGAAGTCGTCGAGTCCCGCGGGGCTCGACGCCGGGAAGACGTATTGCGTGTGGCCACCTGGCGACTCGACGTTGGTGGAGCCAGTCCAGAGCTCATGATGGAGGCGGCCACGATGGCACGCTGGCGCTATGACTTTCCTCTGGCCGCGCGCCTCGCTCAAGCCGCAATTCGGGCCGGCGCCGGATTCAAAGCCGAACTCTTAGCCGCTCAGGTCGCCAGCCTTCAGGGCCGGGCGGGCGACGCCGAAAAGAGGCTTGCCGCCCTCGCTCGGCACGCGACCTCCGACTCTGAGAGGGCGCCGATCGCCATTGCCCGGCTTGACAACTACCTGTACTACCTCGGCCAAACAGATCAAGCGCTCGCCGTCGCCGAGGACGCGTACCGAACGATAAGGGATCCGATCTGGCGAAATGAGATTACGGCAAAGCGCGCGGGTCTGTTACTCGCCACGGACGGCCCCGAAGCCGCGGCGGCCGCGGCGGTCCCGCTCCTTCATGAAGCGAAGGAAAGGGCGCTCGTCTGGGGATGTGTGATCGCCGGATACAGCCTTGGTCGTCTTGGTCGTATTGAGGAGGCGCTGAAAGCGGCAGGGAAGGGGTTTGAGGCGAATCTCGCGCTCAATCGGCCGCTGGAGTGGTATCCGTGGTACCACTTGTTTCACCGGGCCGAGGCCCTGGCGCACGCTGGCCGGTTCGCAGATGCCCAGGCCTTGTCCATGGAGCAATACCACACGGGAGTCGCGGACAGGTCGCCTGAAGCCCAAGCGTTCTTCGCCTGGCAGATCTGCAAGAGAGTAGGTGAGCAGGGGCACGTAACGACGTCGATTCAGTACGGTTGCGAAGCGGCTCTTCTTTTCCGACAACTCGATCGACCTCAGTTCTTGCACTATTGCCTTGGTTACCTCGCCTTGGCCTACGCCCTTGCAGGCGAGCCCGAGAAGGCACACGACGCGCTGGCCGAACTCGACGCCCTCGGTCTTCCGGCCAACTACTTCATGGGTGTGGATCTGTTGCAGACGCGTGCCTGGGTTGCCTTGGCGAGGGGCGAGGTCCGAGTGGCTCATCGCCTGCTCGAAGAAGCCGCAAAGGTCGGACAAGACATTGGTGACTTCGTCGGCGCAGCCGCTGCGCTCCACGGTTTGGCCCGCCTCGGGGCGGCGGAGGCGGCGGCTCTGCGCCTGTCGGAGCTCAGCGGTCGAATCGAAGGACAACTCGCGGCAACTCGTGCGGCTCACGCGTGCAGCCTCGCCTCTTGCGACGCACCGGGTCTCGAAGAGGCGGCGCGGGCGTTTGAGGCGATGGGGGCCGACCTCCTCGGCGCCGAGGCAGCCGCTGACGCCGCGACCGCCTGGCAACAGGCCGGAGAACCACATCGCGCCGCGCGGGTGGCCGCTTGGAGTCGCCCTCTTGTCACCCGTTGCGAAGGCGCCGTCACACCGGCTTTACAGTCGGGCGATCTTCAATCCCGTCTCACCCCGTCTGAATGGCAAACGGCGCTCCTGGCGGCAGCCGGGCGTTCCAACAAGGAGATCGCGACAGGGCTTTGCCTCTCGGTTCGAACCGTTGAGAGCTACCTCCAAGCGGTGTACGAAAAGCTCGGTATCAGCAGCCGTGGCGCCTTGGCGGGGCTGTTGTCGGCGGCACCGTAGCGGTGTCACCGCGCTACCGTACTTCTCTACGGTTGTGCCCGGAACTCTGTCGCGCTGTACTTCCAGGCATCCGTTCTGTCTGCAAGCGCTCGTCTGTCCAGCGGAACGAGCGCGCCACGAAAGGCTCAACCGTATGACGTACGTCCTCCGTTTCAACGACGAAGCGGCCGATGACCACGGTCGCGTTGGCGGCAAAGGCGCCAACCTGGCGAAGCTCACTCAGGCCGGATTCGACGTGCCACCGGGATTCACCGTCATCACCGACGCTTACGCCGAGTTCATCGCGGCAAACCAGCTCGACGAGGCAATCGCCTCTCGTCTGTCGGCTCTGTCCTGGTCTGATCCTGCCGAGCTGGAGAAGACGCTGGAAGACGTGCGGAACCTAATCCTGGCAGCCCCGCTCCCGGACGGGGTCGCGGTGGCCGTCGAATCGGCGTACGCCGACTTGGGCGGCGATGAGCCCTATGTCGCGGTCAGATCGTCAGGGACGGCCGAAGACCTCGCCGACTCGTCGTTCGCCGGACTCCACGACAGCTTTCTCGACGTCAAGGGTCGCGAGGCGCTGCTGGACGCGATCAAGCGGTGTTGGGCGTCGCTGTGGACGGCACGAGCGACCTCCTACCGGCACGACCACGGCTTCGACCAGTCGACAGTGGCGATCGCCGTCGTGATCCAGACGATGGTGGAGTCCGACGTATCCGGGGTCATGTTCACCGGAAACCCGCTCACCACGGCCACCGACGAAATCGTGATCAACGCCAGCTGGGGCCTGGGCGAGGCGGTCGTCCAGGGAATCGTCACACCCGACGAGTACACGGTGCGCAGCCGCAACGGCCGGGTAATCTCACACTCGATCGGCGAGAAATTAGTGCGGATCGTCCGGGACCCTGCCGCTGCAAGCGGAACGGTCACGGAATCCGTTCCAGAGGCGCTGCAGGATGCTCGCTGCCTCTCGGATGACGAGATCGCCCAGCTCGCCGACCTAGGGCGGCGGATCCAGACCTACTACGACGGATTTCCCCAGGACATCGAGTGGGCGTTGCACGATGGGTGGCTGTACCTGCTGCAGTCGCGTCCGATCACCGGCGTCGAGTTTTCCTGGGATTCCGACGTCGACGACACCATGTATCCCCCCGGAATGGACGACGCCGAAGACACGATCTGGACGCGGGCGTTCTCCGACGCCGTCAACACCGGGGCGGTGACGCCGCTGACGTTCTCGTGCCGGTACATCCACATCAACACTGACGGCTGGGGGCAGGCCGCTCGCATCGCTGGACTCGATAAGTTGGCCAGGACCCGGCTGTTCAAGTACCACAAGGGGACCTTCTACTACAACACTCGCTGGGAACGCCAGATGATCGAGAAGATCGGACTTCCGGCGCTTCGCCCGATGCTGCTCGAATGGACCGCGCCGAACGAGCGTGAGGACATTCTCGCCGCCCCGTTCAGCTACTGGGACTTTCTGCGCTTCTATCTGAAGGTCACGGTGCTCGAGCGGGACAAGAGCCCGTTCACCCTGCCGCAGCGGCTCGAAACCCACTGGAGGACGGAGCGGGCTGCCGACATCGCTGGACTCTCTACCGATGAGCTGCGCAGCCTCTCGGACGACGAGCTCATTCGCTACACCGAGCGGATGCTCTCCTTGGAGCTGGAGTATAACTACGAGTTCGATGTCGGGTTCTACATCTATTTCCGCGACATCATGGGTTTGCTCGGCCTAATCCTTCAACACTGGTACGACGGCGGCGACCCACGGATGGTCTTCGGCCAGCTGGTCGCCGGGAGCCCGGTGCAGACCGACACCCTGAAGGAGAATCTGGCGCTTTGGAAATTCTCCGAGCAGATCCGGGGCTCAGAAGTCTTGATGGAGACGTTCCAGAAGCACGAGGGTGCCGACTTCTTCACCGCTCTCGAAGCGAGCGAGGAGGGCCGCGACTTCCTCGCGGAGTACCATCCGTGGGCCGAAGAATACGGTCATCGCGGCGAGGCGGATCGCGACATGATCTATCCCCGCCGGTGCGAGGACCCGTCGTTGGAATACGCGTCGTTCGCGACATTCCTCAATGCATCCGGACTCGATCCGGAGAAGACTGAAGCGGAGACCAACAGGCGCCGCGAAAAGGTTTACGAAGAAGTCCTCGCCAACATCCGGCGGAAGCCACTCGGAGCCCTCAAGGCCGAGGCGTTCAAGATCCTCTATAACCTGATGCACAAATGGATCGCCGCCCGAGACAACGAGCGCCAGAGTCCGACCGACCGGATCATGATGGGGTTCAAAAGAGGCTTCCTCGAAATCGGGCGGCGAGTGCACGAGCGAGGCCAGCTCGATGAGCCCGACGGATTCCACTATCTGAGCAAGCAGGAGCTCTACAGCGTCTTTAACGGGCACGCCGTCAACCGTGCACTCATCAACACCAAGATCCCAGCCCGCAAACGCAATTGCGAACGGCTTCTCCACGGCGACGTCGAGCTTCCGAAATTCATCCACCACGGGCGGGCCGTGGACCTCGAAACAGGTGCTGCCGCCGATGACGACGGACGCCTTCGGGGGACCGGGAACAGCCCCGGCGTGGTCACCGGGACGGCGAGAGTCGTTCCGAAGCTCGCCGACGTGGTCAAGGTGCAGCCTGGCGACATCCTCATCGCACACGCCACCGACCCCGGCTGGACACCGGTCTTCCTTCTCATCAAGGGCGTGGTCACGGAGACGGGCGGGCTGCTGTCTCATGCCTCCTGCATCGCTCGAGAGTACGGATTTCCTGCCGTACAGATGCCGAAGGCTATGCAGCTCATACCGAATGGCGCCACCATCACCGTCAACGGCAACACCGGTGAGATCAGCATCGTCGACGAAGACGGCAACGCAGCGGGAAGCGACGAGGGTTCCCCTTCGGCGATAGCTGCCCGTGTTCCGCTGGGCAGTTGATACGCGGCCTGGAACGTCGTCAATTCTTTGAAGAGAGGGTAGTCAGTCCATGGGACACACTATCGAGGCGGTTCTCTTCGACTACGGCGGTGTCATGACGGAACTGCCAGGATCCGGCTTGCGCGCCTTGGCCGAGTCCGCGGGCGCCGACCCAGCCCAATTCGCCAGTTTCTTCCGCGAGGCATACCACCAGGATGGTGGTGACGGCCCCCTCCAGAAAGTCGAACGGGGTGAGATGACCTTGCAGGAACTCGATGACTGGGGCCGCGCGGAAGGGATCCGGCGCGGCTGGACTCTCAGCCTGGCCGGCCTGATCGAAGTGGTATCCGGGATGCCGATACGACCCAAGATGGTGGGCTATGTCAGTGAGCTACGACAGCGAGGCTTCCGGACGGCGCTGATCACCAATAATGCCCGGGAGTTCTCCGATATTTGGCGCTCCAAGCTGCAAGCTGACGACCTCTTTGACGTGGTCGTGGTCTCCTGCGACGTGGGTGTCCGGAAGCCGGATCCGGCGATCTACGAGCTGGCCCTGGAACGGCTCGGTTCGGTGCCTCCCGAGCGCGCCGTGTTCCTCGACGATATGGAAGGAAACCTAGCCGGAGCTCGGGACATCGGTATGCACACCGTCCTGGTCGACGACGACACACAGGCGGCGATCGATCGGCTCGAGACAATGCTCTCCCTGGGATGAGCGGGCGTACTGAGACGCTGGGCCCGATGCTCACTGACCGGGTGGCTATCGTCACCGGCGCCGCTCAGGGCATCGGGCGGGCTTTGGCGCTCACCCTGGCGCAGCACGGGGCGAGGTCGTCGTCGCCGATCTCGACGGCGACCGGGTGAACGGGGTCGTCAGAGAGGTCGGCGGCGAGGCTTCAGTCGGCTTCGTCAGGGACCTCACGGAACCCGGGGCGGCCGACGCATTGGTGGACCGAACGATCGACGCCTTCGGTCAGGTCGACATTGTGGTGAACAACGCAGGCTACAACTGGGATGGTCTGCTGCACACCATGAGCGATGAGCAGTTTCAAGCCCAGCTCGACATCCACCTCGTCGTCCCGTTCCGGATTCTGCGAGCCGCCGCGCCTTACCTTCGCGGTCCGGCCGAAACTGAAGCGGAGCAAGGGATCGAGCGGTTTCGCAAAGTCGTCAACGTCACGTCCGTTGCCGCGGCCCTCGGTCAGCGCGGCGCCGGCAACTACGCGGCGGCCAAATCTGGGCTGATCGGGCTCACGCGCACACTGGCCAACGAATGGGGTCCGCTGAAGATCAACGTGAACGCCGTCGCATTCGGTGGAATCTCCACCCGGCTTGCGGCCCCGGCCCAGAGCAGCATCGCGGTCGGAGGCCACCAGGTGCAGGTCGGCCGGCTCCGGTCAGCCGGCCGGCAGCCACCCGTTCGGCGATGGCGCCCAGGTCGATCTCGGTGGCGGCCAGCAGGGCGGCGCGTTTGCGGGCGCGTTGGGCGGCCAGGGCGGGGTTGCGGCAGGCGATGAGCCGTTCGCCGGGATAGTCGGGGTGGGTGATTTCGGCGAGGTCCTGGGTATCGAACAAGCTCATCTGCAGCGGCCCGTCATCGGCGGCCAGCACGGCGATCTGGGGGGCGCGCAGCGCGGTGAGCCATCCGAAACCAGTTGCGGTGTCTGGGTTGTCATTGAGTTCACGGATTGCGTCGATACGCGCGGAGGTGATCATGCCGCGATCACCGACCAGCACCAACCGATCAAGCCCGAATTGGGTGCGCACCACCTCGACGATGTCGGTGAAGGCGACCGGGTCGGCGGTGTTACCGGCAAACACCCGCACCGCCACCGGGCGGCCGGCTGGATCGGTGAGGATGCCGTATTCGATTTGCGGTAGCCCTTTTTTACCGTCCCTCGAATACCCGCGCAAGGCCAGCTCGCAACACCGTCCGGTCATCCAGGCACTGGTCAGATCAAACAACGCCATCCGCGAGGGATTAGCCTGTGGCCCTAAGTGTTTGGCAGCCAGCTTCTTTTCGATCGTGTCTTGCCGGTCGGCCAGCCAGTCCATCGCAGCGTAGATCTCGTCGGTGGATGCGGTGGCCACATCCAGATCGACCCCCACGGTGGAATCGGCCCACGAGGCCAGCGTGGACAGCTTGGAGGCCGGTTGGATCACCCGGGAGATGATCAGCGCGAACACCAGATCCCTCGACCGGCACGCCGGCCCCAACAACGCCGGAAACCCCAACTGGCGGGCCATCGCAGCTACCGCCGCCACATCCCCATGCGGCAGTGACCGGGTGATCGTGAACTCAGACCCGGCCGGCACCAGCACCTGGCCCTTGAGCGTGCCCTCAACCGCGGCGATCACGTCGGCGGGCAGCTTGGACAGGTTCGCCAGCGTCTCGTGGCGGACTTTCTTGCCGTCTCGATAGGTGCGGCGCACCAGGACCGACTCATAGCGGCGAACGTTGCCCGCCTTGTCCACATACTTGCTCGGTGTTCGGGCTACGTGCATCCGCGCTGGCTTCGCCACCACTCAATGGTAATAGATCAACTCAAGCATATTGTGAATCGACACACGATATTCACTGGCTACATTATCAATCCGCAAACCGACAGAATCTGAGCTCAGCCGTAGATTCCGTCTACCTCACTTGCCGCAACTTCGGATTAGGCTAAGCCGCGGCCTGCCTCGGGCGTGCCCAGACCGTCCAGCACCAACGTGAGCATCTGGTCGGCGAGCTGCTCCGGCGTCAGGCTCCCGCTCGGCTCGAACCATTCGATCGACCAGTTCAGCGCGCTGATCAGGATCAACACCGTCGTGCGCGTATGCAGGCCGGCGCGCACGTCGCCGGCCGCGATCGCGTCGGACACCAGGCCGCGCCAGTAGCTCATGTACGAGCGCTCGCGGCGCAGGCTCTGCCGGCGGACGTCCTGCGGTACCCGGGCCAGCACGTGGACGAGCCCTGCCGTGTAGCCGGTCTCGCTCAGCTGGGAGAGCAGATGTGCGGTGATGGCGGCCTCGAGGCGGTCGATCGGGCAGGCGCCGGCGGGGAGCCGGTCGACCGCGCGTCGCACCAGGTTTGCTGTGCGCGTCCACGCATCGCGGAGGAGCTGCTCGGCCAGCTCGTCGCGGGAGGTGAAGTGGTAGTAGAGGCTGCCCCGCTGCAGCCCGACCGCCTCGGCGACGTCGATGAACGCAGTGTCGTTGAAGCCCTTCTCGCGGAAGGCGTCGGCGCCACTGGCCAGGATGCGGGAGCGGGTGGTCGCACCGCGTGTCGGCGATTTCGAGGTCCGCCTCGGTTCGTCGAGGTGGGGCACGTCGACATGGCGATGCGGTCGGTGCGCCGTGGCCAGGCCGTCGAGGAAGACGGTGGTGAACTCGTTAGCGAGCCGCTCGCCCGTGAGAGTCTGGCGGTCGAGCTGGTACCAGTCGGGAATCGAGTTCAACGCGCCGATCATGAGCATTCGCATCGCCCCGGGGTTGAGGTCGGGGCGGGCCGCTCCCGAGGACTGCGCCGCGGCGATCAGGTCGCGCCAGAGGTCGCCATAGCCGCGTGCGGCGCTGAGTTGCTGCTGGTGGATTTTCGGTGGCACCGTGCCAAGAAGTCGCATGGCCGCTGCGGTGTAGTTACCCTGGGCGGCCAACGACTCGACGTGGGCACTCATCACCGCCCGCAAGCGGTCGAGGTCGTTGGCGCCGGGCGGCAGGCCGACGAGGCGTTCGGTGACGGCGCGGCTGATGAGGTCCTGTCCGACGCGCAGCACCTCGGTGACGAGCTCGTCGCGCGAGGCGAAGTGGTAGTAAAGGCTGCCCGCCTGCATCTGCGCGGCGGCCGCAATGTCGCGCAGGCCCGCGCCGGCGTAGCCCCGGGCCAGGAACACCTCTGCGGCGGCGTCGAGGATGCGTTTGCGCGTGCGGTCGGCCTTGCTCACCTGGGCGCCCTCGCTCACCGCGCCACCACCGCCTCTCTAGCCCCGGTCGTCAGCGGCCCGGTCGGCGCCGGATCACCCGAGGATCGCCGTCTACGCTCTGTCCGAAAGAGTCTAGTAGGTGGGTGTGGCGCCGACTCGCATCGCCTTCACAACGCCGGACCGTGTCAGGCTTCGTACCTCGCTGCGCGCCTGCCGGAAGCAGGGTCGACGGAGACGGCGGCGTCGAGGGATCGGGGTCGGCCTCAACCGTGAGGGCGCCGATGCGCGCGTGTTCCATTGTCCTTGACTGAAGAATCGAACGGCGCGTAGATTTCGCCCATGGTCGATAACCCTCATTCCGAACGCACCGTAGAATTCGATCCGCTCGATCTCGAGCTGTCGCGCGACCTCTGGGAGCGTTCGCGCCAGATGCGCGACGAGTGCCCGGTGGCGTGGAGCGAGTCGCACGGCGGCTTCTGGGTAATGAGCCGATACGAGGACGTCTTCGCGGCCGCCAAATCGTGGAGGAACTTCACGACCACGAAGGGCGCCGCGCCGGTGCGGTTCGACAACGAGCTCTTCGACATGGTGCCGCTCGAAACCGATCCGCCCTTCCACCGCGAGGTGCGCGACCTCTTGTCACCGTTCTTCACGGCCGAGGCTATCGCCGCCAAGGAGCCGTTGATCGGCCAGATCGTGCACGACCTGTTGGCCCCGTGCCTGACCGGCCAGCCAGTCGACTTCACGGCCGCGTTCACCGGCATCCTGCCGGCGATCGTCATCTTTCACACCCACTTCGACCAGGATCCCGCCCAAGTGGGTGCTGTCCTGAAGGTGCTGAACCGCCTGTTCTCCGCGCCGCAGGATGCAGGCGAGATTGTCCCGGAGCTTCTCGTCTGGTGCTCGTCCCTGCTCGATGGCGCGCGGGCGAGAGG
This sequence comes from Mycobacterium heckeshornense, assembly GCF_016592155.1. Taxonomy (NCBI): domain Bacteria; kingdom Bacillati; phylum Actinomycetota; class Actinomycetes; order Mycobacteriales; family Mycobacteriaceae; genus Mycobacterium; species Mycobacterium heckeshornense. Next base: position 2,784,189 of record NZ_AP024237.1, on the reverse strand, counting down.
TGAGCGCGACACCATGATAGGAACGATCGCGCACGCGGGTCCGCTCGGTGAATTCGAGCTCACCGACAAGCTGCGCACGGAGATCGTCTGGCAGCTCACGATGGCCGGGCTCGACACGACCACGGCCGCGCTGGCCAATCTGACGATGCGCCTGGCCGACCCGGCCCTGCGGGAGCGCCTTCGCGGCGCCGACCGCGAGACGCTCGACCGCGCGATCAGCGAGTTCCTCCGTTTCGAGGCGCCGGTACCGACCGGCGGGCGCACGCTGACCCGCGATCTCGAGGTCCAGGGATGCCCGATGAGCGACGGCGACTTCGTCCTGCTCAACTGGGCCTCGGCAAACCGGGACGAGCGCGTCTTCCTGGACCCGGATACGCTCGACATCGACCGGCCGAACGCTGTGCGGCACTTGTCTTTCGGCGCTGGGGTGCACCGCTGCCTGGGCAGGCACCTCGCTATGGCCGAGCTCCGATTCGTCATCCAGGAGCTGTCACAGCTCGCCCGGCTGGACATAGAGACCGATGGGATCGTCTATCGCGCCGGCTTTGTCCGGGCCCCGGAACCTCTGATCGTGACGGCTTCGCGATGACAACGATCAGAAACTGACCGATGGCCACGATGCAGGCTTACCGGTTGATCCGGTGGGGGACGGCGCCTGAGTACCGGGAGGTCCCGGTGCCCGATCCGGGGCCCGGCCAGGTGCTGATCAAGATGGCAGGGGTGGGCTTGTGCGGCTCGGACCTGCACATCCTGCGCAGCTCGCCAGGAGTATGGCCGAAGGAACCGCCGTTCACGCTCGGCCACGAGAACTCCGGCACGATCGCCCGGCTCGGCGCCGGCATCACGCACGTGGCCGAGGGCGACGGCGTGATCGTGTCCGGAGTCGGGTTCTGCGGGACGTGCGACCGCTGCGTCGGGGGCAGGCAGAACGAGTGCCGCAACATGGTCATGGCTGGCTACGGTTCGGGCGACGATGGCGGGCTGGCCGAGTACATGCTGGCCGATGTCCGGCACGTCGTCGGACTCGGCTCCCTCGACCCGGTGACAGCGGCGCCCCTGTCGGACGCTGGCGCGACGTCCTATCACGCAGTGAAGCGCCAGCAGTCCCGCCTGGCCCCCGGTAGCACCGCCGCTGTGATCGGGGTCGGCGGGCTGGGCAGCTACGCCGTGCAGTACCTCAGATTGCTCACCAGTGCCCGGGTGGTGGCACTCGACACCGTGCCACACCGGCTGGCAAACGCGCTTAGGTTGGGCGCGCACGAGACGGTCGTCGCCGACGAAAACTCGGCCGAGGCCCTGCGCGCGGCGGCCGGCGGCGCGGTCGACGTCGTGTTCGACTTCGTCGGCAGCACCGATTCGCTGACGACCGCGGTCTCTTCGATCGGCTGCGGGGGCGGGTGGTGATCGCCGGCATCGGCGGGGGCGAGGTTGGTGTGGGCTGGCTCACCGTCCCGATGAATGCGCACGTAATTAACACCATGGGGTTCACGCCGGTCGACCTGACGGAGGTGATTGACCTCGCCGCATCGGGTGCGGTCGAGGTCTCGGCCACACACTTTGCGTTCGACCGCATCGCCGACGGGATCGCCGCTGTGGCTGACGCATCGGTCGAGGGGCGCGCGGTCGTTGTTCTCTAATGTGCCCTTCCCCAGTATGTGTGGCGTTCGCGTCGGTGATCTTGGGTCATAGATCGACGATCTCAGGTCCAAGGAGGTCGGCGTAGCGGTCACGGGCCGCGGCGACGCGTGGTGGTAGCCACATCGACGGGAACTGCCCTTCATTTGCCTTGTAGTCACGCAGCACCTGCCGTGCCACCGTCACCTTATGGACCTCCGTGGGCCCGTCGGCAAGTCCCATCACCGCGGCCTCCTCAATCATCGGCATCAGCGGCATTTCGTTGGTGATCCCGAGCGCGCCGTGAATATGCATAGCCCGCCAGGCGACATCGTGCAGCACCTGCTCGCACAGCACTTTGCACGCCGCGACCTCGCGCCGGGCACCGGCGGTGCTGTTTTGGTCAATGAGCCACGCGGTGTGCAGCACCAGGAGTCGGAACTGCTGGATCTGGATCCAGGAGTCGGCGATCGCCGCCTGCACGAGCTGCTTTTCGGCCAGCAGCGTTCCCTTCGTGGTGCGGCTCAGCACCCGCTCGCACATCATGTCCATGGCCTGTGTGCATCGGGCGATCGTGCGCATTGCGTGGTGGATTCGCCCGCCACCGAGGCGAGTCTGCGCGATCGCGAAGGCCTGGCCTGGTCCGCCGAGGACACTGTCGCCTGGAAGCCGGACGTCCTCGTACCGGATCCAGCCGTGGATGCCGGAGTTCATCGGCGTGCCGCTGTGCCCGACGTTGCGCAGAATGTTCACGCCCGGCGTGCGCGTCGGGACGAGGAACATCGACATGCCCTGGTAGGCGGGGACGTCTGGGTCCGTGACCGCCATGACGATGAGGAACGCTGAGGTCTTGGCGTTGGAGGAGAAGAACTTCTCGCCGTTGAGCACCCAGCCCTCGCCGTCGCGAACCCCGCGGGTGACAAACTGCGTGGGGTCCGATCCGCCGTGGGGCTCGGTCATCGAGAAGCACGAGAAGATCTCGCCGTCCAGCAGCGGTTGCAGGTAGGTGGCCTTCTGCGCGTCGGTGCCGTAGTGGGCGAGGATCTCGGCATTGCCGGCGTCCGGCGCCATCGTCCCGAAGATGACCGGCGCCCATTCCGAGCGGCCGAGTATCTCGTTGAGTAAGGCCAGCTTGAGCTGGCCGAAGCCCTTGCCGCCGAGTTCGGGACCAAGGTGCGCAGCCCACAGTCCCTCCTCGCGGACCCGCTGCTTGAGCGGGTCGATGACCGACCGCACTCGGGCGGATGGAATTTCGAAACGGCGGCCGGGCAAGACCAGATCGAGCGGCTCGACATCGTCTCGGACGAAGCGGTCGGCCCAGTCGAGCTTGGCCTGAAACTCGGGGTCGGTGGTGAAGTCCCACGTCATGCGACGATGTCCTGGCTCTCGAGCAGTGCCCGCGCCCGGGCGATGAGCCGCGGGGCCAGCGCCTCAAACGCGGGCGCGCTGCCATCCTGCTTGCGCCGGCCGTGCTTGGCCAGCAGCGCCACGGTGGAGGCCTGTTTGTAGCAAGTCAGCGCCCGGAACCAGACGAGTTCCCGGCGCCCGATCGGGTTTCCGCCGGCGTCGACATAAGCGGCGATCAGCTCATCAGCCGAAGGCATGCCCGCAACTGGACCAACGGCGCTGGGATGGGTCGGGTCGCTGATCCACAGCAACCAGGACAGGTCGAGTCGCGGGTCGCTGCGCGACCAGATCTCCCAGTCGATGACGGCCGCGATGTCCGGACCGGAACAGAGCATGTTGCCCAGCCGAAAGTCGCCGTGGCAGATTGCGGCCGGGACCGGCTCGGGCATGCTTGCGACCAGCAGCGGAAGGATCGCGCCGTGCCCTGCCTGGTGCGCGGGCTCCACGGAGGCGAATGCCCGGGCCCACTTGTCCAGTTCGTCGCGCAGGCTCATCGGCGCCTCGCTGTCGAGGCCAAGGGCCGTGGCGTCAAGGCCGTGCAGGACGGCGAGCAAGCGAGCCGCCGCAAGCGAGCGGGACCGCACGATTTCGGCCGAGGGGCGGGTGGGCTCCAGGCCCGGTTCGACCGTCTCACCCTCGACGAAACGCATGACGACCGCCGGCGGCAGCGCGGGCGGGTCGCCAGGGGAGACGAGGACGACGCCGGGCACCGGCACCCGACCGTCGCGCCCCAGGGCCTGAAGCAGCCGGGCCTGGCGCACGACGTCGCGGTTGCGGACCGGTTCGAGGCCGGGCGGAGCGACCTTGACGACGAGGCGCTCGCCGAGGCCGCCCCCCCTGACCCGGGCCAGGCAGGTGATTCCCGAGTTGCCGCCGCCGGCGGCGGCCGGCAGCAGGCGCAGCTCGCCGAGGCGCGCCCCGAGCCCGGCAAGACCGGCGGCCAGGCGGTCGCGCAGTTCGTCCTGGTCGAGTGGCGTGGCGGCGGCTCGACTGGTCGGGGTCATGCCCCCATCCCGCCGTCGACAGCGAATACCTGTCCCGTGACGTAGGCCGAGGCGGCGCCAGCCAGCCAGAGTACGGCGCCGTTGATGTCGTCGGGATCGCCAACGCGGCCGAGGGGGACGCTCCGCGAGATCCGGGCAATCTGATCTTCCGACCAGCTGGCCGTGACATCAGTGTGGAACGGACCGGGCATGATGCAATTGACCCGTACGGTGGGCGCGAAGGACTTGGCGAAGGCGCGGGTGATGGTGTTGAGGCCCGACTTCGCGGCCGCGTACGGCAGGTACGACGGCTCGGCCAGCACCGAACCCACGGTCGAGATGTTGATGATCGAGCCGCTGCCTGCCTCAACCATGCGGGTGCCGATCAGCGTCGAGAGTCGGAACGGCCCCAGGAGGTTCACGCCGAGCACCGAGTTCCACATCTCCTCGGTGATGTCGAGCAGCGATTCGTACAGCGGGGACTTCCCGGCGTTATTCACCAGCACATCGACCCGACCGAAGCGCTCGTAAACAGCGTCGACCAGGCGTTCGATCTCATCCCAGTGCGACACATGGCACGCGTGGGCCATCGTGCGTACCCCGGTCTGTTGCGCGATCTCCCGGGCCGCGATCTCGCAGGAGTCCTGCTTACGACTGACGATCACGATCTCGGCGCCGGCCGCGGCCAGCGCTCCGGCCATCGAGCGGCCGAGACCCCGGCTGCCGCCGGTGACGAGGGAGACTTTCCCGGTCAGGTCGAAGGCAGACGGAACGGCAGCGCTCATGAGAACCCCTGTCGGTGCGGATTAGCCACGAATCTACGCTGCGTTTGATTCGATAGTCAACCCGGTCGGCTACAAGCGGCTTTCGGATGGATTCGAACGTAGCGTAGATCGCATGTGAGCACGATGCGGTATCTGGCGATGGGCGCCACAGGAACGATGGAGGCAGTTCGTTCTAGCGGGCGATGGATCACCGGCGGCCACGGGAACGGGTCCTTAGTCCACGAGTGCGCCCTGGCGAGCCAGCTACTCTGATCTAGTCCGGCAGCCGGGTGACCACGTTCCTGACCTCGTCGAAGACCAACATCGGCACCGTGTGCCGGGAGACATCGCGGATCTCCTCGAAGTGCTCGGCAACGACCTCGGCGCTCACGGGCTGCTTCGCGGGGGCGATCCACCCGTCGGCCACGCCGACGAAGACCCGGCCGTAGCGCCCGCGGCACACGCTGAACGCCTCACCGGTCGTGGTGGACGACTCCGAGGCCAGGTGGGCGACCAGGTGGGCCATCGTCTCCGGGCTGCGCCGAGGGTCCTCCATCGGCAGGTCGAGCGCACGGAGCGGCGCCCACGCCTCGACGTGACCCGGCACCGGGTTGCCCTGGGCGATCGTTGTCGTCGCCCACGGCAGGACCGCGTTGACTGTGACCCCGTGACCTATTCCCTCGCAGGCCAGCGCCTTGGTCAACCCGTAGATCCCCGCCTTGGACGCGGCGTAGTTGGCCGCGCCCTGGTGGGAGAAGAGCCCGCTGCTCGATGCGGTCATCACGACACGGCCGTAGCCCTGCTCCTTCATGATCCGCCAGGCGGGCTGGGTCACCCAGAATGCGCCCGCGAGGTTCACGTCCAGCACGGTGCGGATCTGCTCGACCGTCAGATCCTCGAACCAGCCGTTGCGCAGGATCCCGGCGTTGTTGACGACCACGTCGAGACGCCCCAGCCGGCTTGTCGCCGTGGACACCAGCGCGGCACCGCCCTCGGGGGTGCTTACGTCGTCATACGATGCGACTGCCGTGCCCCCGTCTCGTTCGACGTCGGCCACCGTCTCGTCCGCGTACGACGAGGCGACGTCGTTTACGACGACGCTCGCGCCCCGGCGCGACAACTCCAGGGCGTAGGCACGGCCCAACCCGCGACCGGCACCGGTGATGACCGCGACGCGCCCGTCGAGGGTCCTGGGGCTCTGCGTCATGGGCTCTGCGTCATGGGGTCCTTACCTTTCTTGCAGGGTGGTCGTTGCCGTTGGCCGTAGGCTTCGAACTGCCCAGGGGCGTCGGGTATGGCTTTCATGGGTTTGCCGTCGGTGATGGCCGAAGGAGATTGGCCGCCCGGCGTCCCGCGACGACTCGACCGCTAATTGAGAGATGCGATTCGATCGCTGTGTAAGGACACGTCGGCGTGGTCGTCTGCTGGGTCGATTGTTACGGCGATTACGGAGGTGGTTGTGGGGCAGCAGTTGTGGGCTGGTGTCGACGCCGGTAAATCTGATCACTACTGTGTGGTCATCGACGCCGAAGGGCAGCGGCTGCTGGCGCAGCGGGTCGCTAACGACGAAACTGCGCTGCTGGAGTTGATCAGCACGGTCAGCACTGTGGTTGATGGCGCTGAGATCACCTGGGCGATCGATCTCAACGGTGGTGGCGCTGCGGTGTTGATTGCTCTGCTGGTCGGGGCCGGGCAGCGGCTGCTGTATATCCCCGGGCGCACCGTCTATCACGCCTCGGGCGGCTACCGCGGCGATGGCAAGACCGACGCCAAAGACGCCGCGATCATTGCCGATCAGGCCCGGATGCGCCGCGACCTGCAGCCGTTGCGACCCGGCGACGAGATCGCGGTGGAACTGCGCATCCTCACCAGCCGGCGCGCTGATTTGGTGGCCGATCGCACCCGGGCGATCAACCGGCTGCGGGCCCAGCTGCTGGAATACTTCCCCGCCCTGGAACGCGCCTTTGACTACAGCACCAGCAAGGCCGCGTTGATTTTGCTTACCGGCTATCAAACGCCTGACGGGCTGCGCCGCGCCGGTGCTGCTGAGCTGGCCGCCTGGTTGCGAAAACGTAAGGCCCGCAATGCCGATGCTGTCGCGTCCAAAGCCCTTGCGGCCGCTAACGCCCAGCACACCATCGTGCCCGGACAACACCTGGCTGCCACCGTGGTGGCTCGCCTGGCTAAGGAGGTGATGGCCCTCGACATCGAAATCGACGACACCGAGACGATGATCGAGGAGCGATTTCGCCGCCACCGCCACGCTGAAATCATCTTGAGCATGCCCGGCTTCGGTGTCGTGCTCGGCGCCGAGTTCCTCGCCGCCACCGGCGGCGACATATGCGGCTTCGACTCCGTCGACCGCCTCGCCGGCGTGTCCGGACTGGCCCCGGTACCCCGCGACTCCGGGCGCATCAGCGGCAACCTCAAACGCCCCCGCCGCTACCACCGCCGCCTGCTGCGCGCCTGCTACCTGTCCGCCCAAATCGCCATCCGCACCGACGCCGCCTCGCGCACCTACTACGACCGCAAAAGATCCGAAGGCAAAACCCACACCCAAGCCGTCCTCGCTTTGGCGCGCCGCCGCCTCAACGTGGTATGGGCCATGCTCCGCGACGGCACGGCATACCAGCCCGCACCTACCGCCGCGGCGGCTTGACAACTTCATTGAGAATCTCCTAGTACGAACGGGGGAGGCCCAACGCCTCCATGGCGATCTGGTTGAGCCCGAGCTCGCGGCTCACCGGCACCGACCTGAACAGCCGGGTCAGCAGGTAGGGCTCGAGCAACCCGACGTCCGTGGTGTAACCGCTGCCACCGAAGGTCTGCAACGCTCGGTCGAGAGTGAAGAAACCGGCGTCGCAGCAGGCCATCTTGGCCGCGTTGGCGAGCATCCCACCCCGGCCGCCCTCCGAGTAACCGCGCGCGGCCGAGACCAGCAGCGCCCAGGCCGCCTCGAGCTGCACGTACGCCTCGGCCAGCGGGTGCTGGACTGCCTGGTGAGCACCGATGGGCACGTCGAAGACCTCGCGCTCCTTGGCGTATCCGACGGCCCTGGACAGGCCGTGGCGGCCCAGCCCCAGAGATTGAGCCCCGACGAGGAGTCGTTCGCAGTTCAGCGCGGCGAACATGGCGCGGAAACCCTTGCCCACCTCGCCAACGACTGCGTCCGGACCGAGCTCGAGGTCATCGACGAACAGGGTCCAGTGCCGCTCGTAGATCGTCATGCCCAGGTGGACCGGCTGCGAAACAATGCGCGAGCGCGGCTCCTCGACGAGAAACAGGGTGATGCCGCCGTCCTCGGGTGCGTTGGCGGCCAGCAACATCACGTCGCACTCGTCGAACGCGGTGATGTAAGTCTTCTCCCCGTTGAGCACCCAGCCATCACCCTTGCGACGGGCCGTGGTGCGCATCTTTTGCGCATTGGACCCCGAGCCCGCCTCGGTGAGCCCGAACGAGAACCGCGCAGCGCCGGTAGCAAGGGCGGGCAGCCACCGCTGCTGCTGCTGCTCGGGGCCGCCCGCACGAAGCAAAATCCGCCCGCACATCCCCTGCCCGGTCACCAGGCGGGTAGCCGGGAAACCGGCAGCCGAGGTGCGCTCGGTCGCAAGCACCAGAGGAAAGAGGTCCTCTCCTGCGCCCCCGTACTGCTCGGGCACGCCAAGACCGCACATACCCGCCTTGCGGCAGTCGTCCCAGTAGGCGTCGATGGCGTCGCGGTCGCCAAACGAGCGGTCGGCGTAGACCGAGGCGATGTTGTATGCGACTTCGGCGAACTGCTGCTCCTCGTCGCTCAAGCCGGTCAGGGGCTGCGTGCGTAATGCCATGGTGTCTCCCGTGGTTGACTAGGTGCCGCCTCGCGGAGGCACCCGAAGTTCTAAGAATCCTCGTTTTCTATGTGATTTCTGACGGTAGACCAGGCATGACCGGTGTCTCGTTCCGAGTTGGGCATCCACAGAATTCGACGTCTATACAGCTCTAAGGGCTATATGGGCCATCAAGGCCACAAGGCCCTTGACTTGTTTTAAAGTATACATCCAGAATAAGTTCTGATTTAGATTCGACCCGCGCCACTGTCACCGAGACGCCCGCAGCAGGTCGAGCGATCAGCTCGCAGTTGGCTTCGAACACGGGAAAGCGAAGATGGCACAGGCGATGGACGGAGCCTCGGCGGAGGTTCGCGACGGGGGCAGCGACGCCGCGGGATTCAGCCCACTCGACCCGGCCCTGGCTGCCGAGTTCTGGCCGCGGATGAACGCACTTCGCGAGTCGTGCCCGGTCGGCTGGAGCGATCAGGTGTGGCACGAGCGGGGTGATCGCGGCTTCTGGGTCGTCAACGACTACGCCGACGTCATGGCCGCAGCGACGAACCCCCAAGGCTTCATCAACGCCGAGGGCGCCACCCCGGTCCAGTTCGATCTGGACGTCTTGCGGCAGATCCCCCTAGAAACCGACCCTCCACTGCACCGACGGATTCGCCGGATGCTCAACCCCTTCTTCACGCCAGAAGCGTTGCGCAGCCAGGAGGCCGGCATCGCCGAAAAGGTCGACCGGCTGATGACGCGTTGTGTGGCGCGGGGCACGTGCGACTTTATCGCCGACTTCGTCAATGTGCTCCCGCCGCTGGTGTTCTTCGAGTCGTTCTTGGAGCAGGAGGAGTCGGAGATTGGTTGGGTGCTCGACGTCCTCGAAGTCCTGCATACGCAGCCGGAACGAGCGGTGGAGGAGGTGCCGAAGTTGTTCAAGTTCTGCGCCGACCTACTCCAGGAACGTCGATCGGAGGGGCGCCACGACGACCTTGCTGGGACCATCGCGCACATGGGCCTGACTGGTGAGGACGGTTTGGAGCTGACCGAGAAGCAGCGCATCGAAGTGATCAACCTGATGATCATGGCTGGGATGGCGACGACCATGGGTGCGATGGGGTGCACCGCTTACCAGCTGGCCGCCAACCAGGACCTGCGGGCCAGCCTGCGTGACGTTGACGACCACATGATCGAGCGCGCGGTCGAGGAGTTTCTCCGGTACGAGTCCCCCGTCCCGACGGGTGCCCGCACCCTCGCCGAGGACGTCGAAATGAGCGGCTGTCCGATGAAGGCTGGTGATCGAGTCCTGCTGAACTGGGCCGCGGCCAATCGCGATCCGGCGAAGTTCGCCAACCCCGACGAACTCGACTTTGCGCGTGAGAACATCTCCGGCCATGTCGCTTTCGGTGCCGGCATCCACCGGTGCCTCGGCAACCACCTGGCCCGCCGGGAGATGACGGCCAGCCTCAAGGCGATCGTCGCCTTGGGTCGCTTCGAGGTCGAGCCCGGATTCGTCCCCGACTACCGGCCCTCGTTCGCCCGCGGCCCGGAGAGCCTGCCGGTCAGCATGGCGCGATGACCGCTAGGCCGGACTGCGCCCCTGGCGACGCGGCAAAGCACCGAAGAAATGACGGTGGGACGGTCGGTCCCCAACGGACTCCAAGGATGGTGTGGTGATCGAGCTGTTGCGGAATGTGCGGGTGTTGGAGTGCGCGGTGTTGCCGACTGGGGACCAGGCGGGGCGTTTGCTGGGTGATCTGGGTGCGCAGATTATCAAGATCGAACAGCCCGGGATCGGTGACTACATCCGTGACCTCGGGGACATGATGGCCCCGCGTCACAGCACAACCCACATGTTGATCAACCGGCATAAGCGCAGCATGACGCTGAACCTGCGGAGCGATGCCGGCCGCGAGGTGTTTTACAAGATCCTGCCTACCATCGACATTTTCGTGGACGGTTTCGCCGGTGATGCGTGCGAACGTCTCGGCGTCGGCTATGAGGCCCAACGGAAAGTCAAGCCCGACATTATCTACTGCCAGACCAGCGGTTTCGGCACCCGCGGTCCTTATGGTCAGATCCCGGTGCACGGCTACATGATGGGCGCCACCGCCGGTTCGACACGGCTTCGGGTGCGCGAGGACGGACTGGTCCAGGAGGTCGTGGAGCCCAGTGAGTTGAACTTCCCGGGGTATGTCGACGGCCCGTTGATGGGCGGGTTGTTTGGCGCCTTCACCGCCCTGGCCGCGTTGAATTACCGCAACCAGACCGGTAAGGGTTGCTACATCGACTCGTCGGGTACCGACGCCACCCTGGCTGTGCAGTCGCTGGATGCTTCGTGCCTGTGGAACCGTGCGCGCACGGAGCGCGGGATCAACCTGCCTCCCACGGTGGGCCAGGACCCGACGGAGCGGCCCAAGTATGCGTTCTACGTGACCAAGGACGACAAGTTCGTTTTGCTCGCCGCCATCGAGCACAAGTTCTGGGACAACTTCTGTGATGTGATCGAGCGGCCCGACCTGCGCGAGATGAAGTACCTGGATTCTCCGGTGGACTTCCGCAACCAGGGCGGTGATAAGAACCTCGCGCACATACTGCGACCGATCATGGCCTCTCGCACGTTGGCCGAGTGGATGGACATCGCCACCACCTACGACATCCCGCTGAGCCCCGCCAACAGCATCGAGGACACCTTGGCCGATCCGCACCTGCGGGCGCGGGAGATCATCCACGAATCGGTGCACCCGGTGGCCGGCCCGTTCACTACGGTGGGCTGGCCGGCGCCGGTGGCGGGCCAGCCCTTCGATGTCGAGCGCCACGCCCCGACCCTCGGCGAGCACACCGACGAGATCCTCGCCGAGATCGGCTACTCCGCCGACGAAATCCACGCACTGCGCGAGCAGGGGATCGTATGAAGCTCGACGGCATCCTGCCCGCACCTTCGTGGGCCCAGGTGGGGGCAACCGCGCGGCGGATGGAGGAGTTGGGCTTCGACGGTCTGCTCACCTCAGAAGTGACCCAGGACCCGTTCCTGCCGTTGGCGCTGGCCGCAGCAACTACCGAGCGGTTAGACCTCGGGACCTCCATCGCGGTGGCGTTCCCGCGCAGCCCCATGCACCTTGCCCAAGTCGGACGCGACCTTCAGGCCAACTCCGGCGGCCGCTTCATCCTCGGGCTGGGCTCGCAGGTCAAGGCGCACGTCGAACGCCGATACAGCGCCTCGTTCGATCACCCGGCGGCCCGGATGCGCGAGATGGTGCTCGCGATCCGCGCGATCTGGGACTCCTGGGAGCACAGCACACCGCTGAAGTTCGAGGGCGAGTTCTTCCGCCACACGTTGATGACGCCGTTCTTCGACCCGGGCCCGAGCGGCCACGGACCGGCGCGGATCTTCGTCGCGGCCGTCGGGCCGCTGATGACCGAAGTCGCCGGCGAGGTCGCCGACGGCATGTTCGTGCACGGCTTCAGCACCGAACGCAACCTGCGCGAACTAACCCTGCCCGCATTGGAACGCGGCCTGCGCAAGTCCGGTCGCGACAGGGCTGACGTCGAGCTGTCGTACCCGCTGTTCGTGATCACCGGGGAGGACGAGGCCGAACTCGAGAAGGCCGACGCGGCGGTGCGCGAGCAAATCGCCTTCTACGCCGCTACGCCCTCCTACCGACCCGTCCTTGAACTGCACGGATGGGGCGCCATCCAACCGCAGATGCAGGCCCTGGCCAAGGACGGACGATGGAAGGAAATGGGCGCGCGACTGCCCACCGAACTTGTCGACGCCTTCGCGGTCCGGGGAGCGGTCGACGAGCTGCCTGCGACCATCTCGAAGCGCTACGGAGACATCATCGACCGGGTCTCGCTGTACGCCCCCTACCGACCCGAGCCGGAGCGTTGGGCTGGCCTCGTCGCCGCATTCAAGGAGATGTCCGATGTCAAGCACTGAGCTCGGCGCCGAGCCGGCCAGCGAAAAGATCGATCCCGCGGTGCTGACCGAGTATCCCGCCGACGGGGTCACCGTGCTGCGACTTAACCGCCCGCAGCGCCTCAACGCCATCAACAGCGAGCTCATCGACTCCCTACTCGACGCCGTCGACGCCGTCCGTCGCGACCGGCACTGCCGTGCTGTGGTGCTCACCGGAGCGGGCCGCGGATTCTGCGCCGGAGCCGATCTCGAGGGATACGGCACGCCGCGCGGGTGGGAAGACCCTCGTGAGCTGCGGCTGAACTACGCCGTCCAGGAGCACCTAGCCACCGCGGTGACCTCGTTGACCGATCTGCCCGTACCGGTCATCGCCGCGGTCAATGGTCCCGCGGCCGGCGGTGGGATGGCGCTGGCGGTCGCCGCGGACATCCGCATCATGAGCACCCGCGCGAGTTTCAACGTGGCCTTCGTCAAGGTCGGTCTGTCGGGCTGCGACCTGGGGCTGTCCTGGCTGTTGCCGCGCACCATCGGCACCGGACGCGCCTTTGAACTGATGCTGACCGGCCGGAAGGTCGATGCCGACGAGGCCGTCCAGATCGGGCTGGCCAATCGGGTGGTGGCAGAGGACCGGTTAATCGACGAAGCGCTGGAGACCGCCGCGCTAATGGCGGCGAACAGCCCGTGGGGGGTGCGGATGACCAAGCAGGTCATGTGGTCCCAGCTGGAGGTGGGCAGCCTGCGGGCCGGGATGGAGCTGGAGAACAGAACTCAGGTGCTCAGCACCTACACCGGCGACGTCGCCGAGGCGATGGCGGCGTTCCAGGAGCGGCGGCCGCCGAGATGGACGTGAGGAGTCCGCGATGGTTACCGGCGCCGCAGACCGCGTCCTAGGCGACTGGCTGCGTGAGGAGGCGGCCGCGGATCCCGACCGGCCGTTTGTGCAGTGCGGCGGCGGCTGGGTCACCCTCGCCGAGCTGGACCAGCGTTCCGATGTCGTGGCCGCCGGCCTGCAGGGTCTCGGCGTGGAGGTGGGCGACCGGGTGGCCATCATCCTGCCCAACAGCATCGACTACATCGTTCTCGTCTACGCGATCGCCAAAGCCGGCGCGGTGCAGGTGCCCGTCAACACCTATCTGCGCGGCGAGTTCCTCCTACATCCGCTACTCGAGTCCGGCGCAACCCTCGCGGTATGCGACCTCGAGCCCCTCCACCAGGTCGTCCCCCTCGTCCCGAAGCTTCCCGCGTTGACGAACCTCGTTCTGGTCGATGGCGCGTCGCCGGATCCAACGACGACGCTCCCGCAGCTGCGGTTTGCAAGTTTGGAGGAGAGCGGGCGCACTCTGATACCGCCAGCGCTGACACCCGATGACCTGTGCGCGATTATGTACACCTCGGGCATCAGCTCATTTCAAAGCCTCAAGCGGGTCTCGCCCGAATCCCCAGCTCCCAGGATCATGGAGAAGAGCCTTCAATCCCGACCGGTTCGCGCCGCAGTGACGTTCTAGCGGCTCAAATTCGAACGTGAACTACCCGCCGGCGTTACCCAAGTCCGGTGCATACGAAGGCGGAGGGTAGACGCCCCTGAGTAGCCATGCGAACGCGGCGATGCCGTATTCCAGCTCGTCGCTAGCGTCGTAGTCCGGGTTGGGATCCATCTAATTAACCTTATCTGTGTTGGGGACCCCCGTAAAGAAGGGTCCGTTTGGTCATTTCCAGTGTTTCGGCCTCGTTCTGGCCCGTGTCTGGACGCGGTGGACCGCAGTCGGGGTCGAGGTGGAGCGCCCGCAGCGTAGCGAGGACGAACGACCTCGAGGCCGACAAGGATCCGCCGCATAATGAATCGGCTGGGACGAGGCAAAGAGATTGGGGTTCAAGTCATCTGCTGCCTCCGGTGAGGGGAAATGATGCGGAAGACGCGTCGCGCGTGCCGGCGCCCAGCCTTACCTGGGTCCACGGACGAGAGTCCGGCGACATGATGATCGATGGGTTGCCCGACATGCGGGCTGCCGAAGGGGTGCGGCCGCTCAATCTTTCCGGGAAGTCCACCCAACAGTGAGGTGGCGACAGGACAATGCAGGGAGCTGGCCGCAGGCATCAGCTGAGTTATGGGCAGGGCACGTACGCAACGCATGGTTAGGCGGCCACCTCCTCGGGTTCGGGGACGGGTAGCGCCAGGGCGGCATCAGCGAGCTCGCGCAGGGTGTGATAGCAGCGGCGCAGGATTTTGCGCTCTACCGCCAGCGTCGGGTTCTTGCCGTTGTGGCCGTCGTGCTTGGCCACCAGCCTGTGGTAGTAGGCGCAATCAGGGGAGCCGCGGCGGGCCGCGCACTTGGCCGCCTCGAACGCCGCCCACCGCAGCTGCGGCGAGCCCTGCCGGGACAGGTGCCCCGGTGAGCGTTTGTCGTCGGAGGAGTAGACGGTGACATCGAGGCCAGCGAAGCGCACCAGCTGATCGGAGCTACCGAATCGGCGGGCATCGCCGATCTCGGCCCAGATGATCGCCGCGCACAACCACCCGATGCCATAGTGGCCCTGCAGCGCCTGGCAGCCCGGCTGGCGTTTGGCGAAGTTCACCAATTGTGTTCGCAGCGGCGCGATCTCGATGCTGAGTTCATCAATGCGCCGCAGCGCGGTATCCACATACCGGCGTCCCGTCGCCGACAGCTCAGCATGCGCGAGCGCGGCGCGGCCCGCTGCAGATAACAGCGCCCGAATCGGCGGACAGCCCTGGTGGAACAAGTGCGCGTGGATGCGCTGCTGCCAGGCGCGCCGCTCGTCCATCAGCGTGCAGTACAACCGGCCCAAGCTGCGGATCTCCAGCACATGAGCCGGCGGGATCCACGATTCCGGGAATCGGCCCTGCAACAGCAGCGTGCGCAGCAACTTTGCATCGGCGCGATCGGTCTTGGCGCGCTTCTTGCGCCCCCGCAGCGCCGCGATCTCTGCCGGATCCCCCAGATGCGCACCCACCCCCGCAGCCGCCAGCTCCTCGCTGACATACCGCCACCCGGTGCAGCCCTCCAGTGCGAACTCCGCGTCCCCGGCCGAGCAGTGCTCGGCCAGCCACGCCCGCAACGTCTTCCGCGTCGCCGGACGGATCTGACCCCAGTGCACCAACCCGTCGTCGTCCACGTAATCGAACGTGATCTGCTTCCGGTGCACGTCAAAACCGCCTACCATCGTCATCGGGACCTCCTCAAGCTCCTGAAACTAATTTGCTGACGCCCATATCATCGAGCGTCTGTGCCGAGGGGGTCCCCATCACATGTCATCTTTCGTTCGCAGGTGGCGGCAGGTAGTTGGCCGCGGAGTCGCGCAACTGCCAGAGCTGGGCAGGACAAAAGATGTTCACCGCGTACGAGACCAGGTAATTAGCCGCGCACTCGTCGTTGGGTCGCACGCCGCTTTTCACATCACCCATTACCTGGGTGTAGCTGGCGCCGTTGCTGATCTTGTCGCAGATCCCGTGGGCGTAGTTGATGGCATCGGCGGCATTGGCAAAGCTGTATTGCCGCCGCACCGTGATGTCACCCAAATACTCCACCTCGGGCGCCGGGACGGCATGTGCCCGCGGTGCCAGCGCCAGTACGCCGCCGCTGAACGTCGCGGCAACGATGAGAGCGACCAACCAACTACCGCGCTTCATGGCAGGCGCCCCTGTGAACTCAATAACTCCGTTTAGCACCGGAATCCCTCTAAGGCGAATGTCCCTGTCAGTCATGGCATGTCATCTTTTTCCAGGTCGCTAGCGAATGTTGGCCGCAAGATCGCCGGACATTGCACCTAGCTGTTGCCCCCACGTCGGCCAGTCGTTGCCTCCACCGCGACCCAAGTCGAAGTGGCCGTTGGCGCCGCCGACGTCTCGATAATGGGTGTAAAACGTAGCGTTGGTGCCTTGGGCGATATCGCCGTAGCCGGCCATCGCGGCCTGATCAGTCGGGGCCCCGCTTCCCGGGCTGTAAACCCACAGCCGGACGTTGTTGTCCACCAGCTGCTGGATGTGCTGGTTCGGAGAATGCCACTTCCAGCGACCCAGCTGAGGCAGGCCCCACATGTGGTCGCTGTCGGCGCCGCCTTGCTTGAGCGCTGCGGTGATCGCCCCATCCACTCCGGTCCGCTCGGGGGCAAGGAATCCCGACAGTGAGCCGGCGTAGCGGAATCGGTCGGGATGGAAGGTGGCCAGCGCCGCCGCCGCATACCCGCCCTGCGAGGCACCGACGGCACCGTGGCCGCCAGGGGCCAGAGCCTTGTTGGCGGCCAACCAGTCCGGTAGCTCACGAGACAGAAACGTCTCCCACTGCTTGCTGCCGTCCTCCTCCCAATCGGTGTACATGCTGTATGCGCCGCCGGCCGGTGCCACCACCGAGATCCCCTTACCGCCCAGCGTGTTGAACGCGTTACCCGCGGTCACCCAGTTGCTGACATCCGGTGCCGCGTTGAACGCGTCCAGCAGATACACCGCGTGCGGGCCGCCGGCCAGGAAGGCCACCGGAATATCGCGGCCCATTGCCGCCGATGGCACCATCAGGCTCTCGAAATTCGCTGCCTTCGCCGCGCCGATCAAACCGGCCCTCAAGGTGACGCCCGACAACCCGACCGCCAGCACGGCAAGGCACAGAACCCGAAGCAGTATCGACAGACTTTTCACATCAACCCGACCCCTCTTCGCTCCGCCCAGCCAGCGAGAGCGCGTCAGCATTGGCGGCGCGGCGCTGGGATACCCGCACGCCCGCCTCGGTCCTGCCAGGGTCGGCGATGATCACGGGCAACAATCGCCGCGTGGCTGTCGTCCGTGTTCACTCGCCGTGCGCATAGGCCTGGCCCTCCGCCCCGGAACCCCCGGTCGGCCCTCAGAGGATTCCCTAACCTAATTCTGCGTCTGATTAGAAGCACGCTTGTTCTATCTCCTAATCCCCTCCAATGTCAAGTGCGTCACACGCAACAGCCTACTTTCCGGACACAGACGCCGCGCCAGTCGGCCGCGCCAAGTCACCAACCGCTCAAGCGGGTCGAGCGGATATACAAAAATCTGTTCGGGTTTAGACTCGACAGACGATCGCGCGGCAGGAGTTGGGCTCGAGCGAGCTGAAAGTGGACGGACGTACGACCCCGTGAATGAAGTCATCGCCGAGGTCGCCGAGGGGACCTCGGCGATACAAGGCGCCGCCCTGCCAACGACAGTCCCGAGGTCGTCACCGAATGCGGCGCAGACTGGCGTGTTCGAGCTGTCATGTCTACGTCGACCAAGGACGACGTCGGCCGCCTCAGCGCGCCCCGTCGCCTACTCCAGCAGCCCATACTCATGAGCGACAGCTCAGTGGCGACGACGCTTACGTACCAGGTCTGCGCCCTGCGGTCTGCGGACATCGAATGAATACGCACGACCCTGATATGCGGCTTTACCGGTAAGGGTCTCCGTTTTCATCAGATGAAGCACGACTGGTTTTACCGGGCCCCAAACGCGCGTAGGCCGAGAGCGCCGGCACCGAGTACGGCGAGATTGAATACATCATCGCGGAGTGTTGGTGCCCGCCCGAGGTTCAGCTGGTCAGCCAGCTATACCGGACATCGGCCCTGTCGGCACGAGCCCATTCGGCGCCGGCGACGATGGTGCCCGGCGAATTGGGGTAGCCGCGGGCGGACCGGGCGGCGACGCCGGTGACACGGCGGCTGGAGCAGCCGCGGTGGGGCGGAGCCAAGGGTGGCGGGCTGACTCATGTGGTAGCGCCGCCGTGGGCTACTGCGGCGGCGCCGGCTCCTGCCCGATGCAGATCACTGTGCAATTGGGAGCCCCCGGGGCCGGCGGCTGGGACGGCCACATCGGTTCCTGGGGGGACGCTGCGGATGGGCCGAGGTCGATCAGCGGTATCTGCGCCAGCGGGTCGGTGGACGGCAGGCCGACGTTGAGCGGCAAACCCGGCCCGATACCCGCCGGGTTCTCCAGATGCATATCGCCAAGCGGCGGTGCGGGACCGGTCACCGGCGGCAGATCAGCCGGCACCACGCCGGTGGCGTACGCCGCTGCCCAACCCAGCACATTCTGGGCATACGGCATGGAGTTGTTGTAGCGCAAGATCGCTGCCATGACCTGTGATTGGTCGCGTAAGTTCAGCCCGCCGCTGCACAGGTATCGCGCGGCGGCCAGCGTGGAGTCGTAGAGGTTTGTGGATCGGCCACACCGTCGCCGTCGCCGTCGGACGCGTACCGCGCCCAGGTGCCCGGCAGAAACTGCATCGGACCCATCGCGCGGGCAAGATGATGCGTCCATCGGCGCTGCCTTGGACAATGACCTCGTTGCCGGGCAGCGTGCCATCCAGGGCAGGGCCGTAGATCGGCCGAATCGCGGTGCCGCGGGCGTCCGTTGCACCCCCGTTGGCGTGCATCGACTCGATACGCCCGATACCGGCGAAAAGATTCCAGCTGATCCCGCAGCCCGGGTAAGTCGCCGCCATCATCTGCTCGGCGTTGCGGTACGCGGACAACGCCATGGCCGGGATACCCAGTGCGCCGGGAGAATTCACCACCATTTTTGGCGGAGGAGCCGTAACAGTGGCAGCCGCGATATGCAAGCTGGTCGGCGGACGCTCGACCGCGACCACGGCCGGGCCGGACGGGCCCCTCCCGGCGGCCGTGACAGCCGCCACCGGAGTGATGACGCCACTAGGCAAGGCCGTTGTCGGCGTTGGGAATCGGGGAGCCGCGGTGCCGACGGCACCAGCGAATACCAGGGGGGTGATCGCGGCGACGCCAAACGCTGGGGTCCGCGTCACACGGATAACCCACTGCCGCACTCCCGCAAGCGCCGGGCGGTTCAGCGGCCAAACGACTAACGCGCTGACCAACCTGCAGACCAAAGCGCGCTCCTTAACGTGAGGCATCAAGCGGTGACGCACCACTTGTTGAGCCTCCATTCCACGCACCCCGCAACCAATGCCGGTGTCAGTAGCCGCGCTGGGTGGAGATGGAGGCGGTGTCGGCATCCTCGTCGCGATGCCGGCCAGAGGCGGCGTCGTAGTCCTGCGCTTGTTGCTTGCCGTTGCTCTCCAGCGATTCGAGGATCGCTGCCTGCGCGTTCTTCGGCAGCAGGTGCAGGTTCTCCCGGACCCGGGCCTGTCGACGGGCGACCGCCTTGCGCTCCGGCATGCCGGGCGTGGCCGAGATCTGCGGGGGCACGCCTTCGATCTCCTCGACACCGCCGTCAGGGTCTGTACGGATAACGGTGTAAATGGTTGTGTCGGTTCTACTTTCGTGCAGCGGACAGGCGGCCGTCAAATGTGATGTCGAAAGCGTTTAAGGCCTCCTTCCAGCGGTTGCTCCAGCGTTTGCGGCCGCGGCCGGTGGGATCGATGCTCATGATCGCCATGTAGACGCATTTCAGCGCGGCCGCGTCGGTGGGAAAGTGCCCACGGGCATTGACCGCTCGCCGGATGCGCGCGTTGATGCTTTCCACCGTTATCTGGAGTCCGGTGCAGGTGCGGTCGTCTGAGCTGGTGTTTCGTGTTGTGGACGGTGTCGATGACGGTCGTGCGGGTGGGGTGTGCTGGCGGTTTAGCATGGTCCGATCGTTATCCGATTGCGATGTGGCTGGGGTGGGGTCTCGCGGTTCTGGCCGAGAACGACGGCGAGTTGGCGGCGTAGCCGCTGGTTTTCGTCGGTGAGTTCGCGGTTGCGGCATAGTGCGATGTCGAGGCGCTGGCGCAAGGATTGGTCGCTTGCCTGTTGTCGGGCCGGAATCGTTGGGGTCGGCCGGGGCTGGTTGCGTGCGCGCAGGCGCTGGATCTCGTCTTTGACGTCGTTCTGGGCGTAGAGCCAGGAACGGGAGACGCCTGCGGCGTCGGCGACGGTGCTGAAAGTGATGGGCGTGCCGGTGCGGTCGAGTTCGTGCAGGGTGGCCAGAGCTTTGGCGCGGGTGAGTTCGTGGCGTTGGCGGGCAGCGGTGACGAGGTGAATGCTGTTGTCAGAGCGCATGTTCGGTGTCCTGTGAGGTGTTGAGGCTGTCGATGATGGTGTCGAGGTTGGTCAGGACGGTGCGGTTCATCTCGGCCAGCCGTGTCTGGCCGCGGGCCTCGGCGGTGGTGATCAGTTCCAGGGTCTGTTGGCGTTGCGTGCGGTGCTGGGGCAGGAACTCGGCGGTGGTGAGGAACATGGGGCAGGTCAGGCAGGCGTTGGCGTGCGGGCAGGACTGCTGCAGCGGCAGCCCACAGTAGCCGTTGGGCAGGGCCTGGGTTGCTTGGGCCAGGCGCTGTTTGGCCCAGACGGCGTCGGAGAGTGGCCCATCTGGGTCGAAAACCACTGTGCGGCCGGTGATATCGACCTTGCGGGCGGCTTCCCAAGCCCGTCTGACGGTGGTGTCGTGCATTCGGGCGTAGTGGGCGGTCATCTGTGGTGAGTCGTGGTCGAGGATGCGGCGCACGACCTCCTGCGGAACATCCCGGTTGATCAGCCGGGTGCCGAGAGTGTGACGCCAGCGGTGAGGCGTCAGGTGGACCGGCTGGCCGGTGTCGTCGCGGATGTCGCAGGCGGCCAGCCAGCGCAGCAGCGCGGCCCGGTATGTGGGTGTTCCCAACGGCTGCGTGCCGTCGACGTTCTTGGTGGGGCGCGGGAACAGGATCGGTGTGCCGCCCGGCCAGCGCTCGAGGGTGCGGCGGCGGTGTTCGTTGATCTGGTCGACCAGGTCGGTGTCGATGGGGACCAGGGCGTCGCGGCGCATCTTGTGATTGAAGTAGCGCAGGTAGGGGGCGCCTTCGGGGTCGGTGGTGATGCAGTCGGCGCGCAGCCGCAGCGCGTCGGTGACCCGCAATCCGCTGCGCATGAGCACGATGGTGATCAGCCGGTAGGTGGGGTTGTCGAACCGGCCGAGGTTGGCCGGGTGTTCGATCTGGGTCATGACCTGCTCGGCCAGTGCCCGGGGCAGCAACTCGGCGCGGTGCGGGTAGTCCTCGTTGTAGAAGGTGACCGTGGCGGCGAGGCCCGAGTGCCAGTGGTGCTGGCGGATCGCGGTGAACAGCGCGTTGAGCGCGCCGATGTGGCTGCGGCGGCGTTCGATGCTCAACTCGCTCAGGTCGGCGAGGTAGTGCTCGAGCAGCGGCCGGTCGAGCTGATCGATGCGGTCGACGCCGGTGCGGGACAGGAACGCCGAGAACCGGGTGATCGCCAAGACCGGGCGCCCGCCGCCGGCTTCCAGGCCCAGTCCGCGGGAAAGACGCAGCCGGACAAAGCGTTTGGCCAACTCCCGCAGCCAGGGCTGGGTGATGCTGGTGAACCGCAGACTCCGGTGTCCTTCGAAGCCGAGCCGGTGCATGCGCCAGACGTCACGACCGTATTCGCTGTCCCAGCCGTCGCCCTCGGCGAGGTCGGCGACGACGCGGTGAGCGAACATCAGCAGTCCGCGGGCGTTGGAGTCCAACTGGCCCGACCGCTGCCGCCAGCCGGCTTCGTCGTGGTCGAGCAGCGAGCTGACCTCGGCGGCGACCAGCAGCCGCACCACCCGGCCGACGATGGTCGGGGTGGCCTTGCCGCGGCGCTGGTCGTGGCGGCACTGCAGCGCGTACTGCATCTCCAGCCGCAGCGCCGGCGCCAGCGCCCCCAAACGGATGGTCTCGTTGGCGGGCAGGCCGGTCGGGACGAACCCGTCGGCGAACTCACCAGGGTCCGGGCGGCCGTGGCAGCGCCAGGCGTTGGTGTGAGCATGGCAGAACGGTGAGCTGGCCTGCGGCCAGAGCAGGCAGTGCTCGATGCGGCAAACCGCCCCTGCCGCAGGCTGTTTGACCGCCGGAGCCGCAGCCAGCCAGCGGTCACGATCCGGCCTGCCCGCATGCTCCCAGCGCCAGGCGTGCATGGAACACAACCCACCGCGGGCGGTGCCATAACCACAGCCGTCGACCGCGCACCGCTGGTTCGGCTGCTGACGCCGCCACCGCGGATCGGTCGTCGCCGCGAACACCTCCGGGTCGGGTCGACCGGCATCGACCCACCGCTGGCCATGGCCCCGGCAGAACCCGTGGCCTCGTGCGCTGCGCTGGCAGCCGGGAACCCGGCAGGCTCCCCCGCCGAACACCAGGTCGTCGGCGGGGAATTCCAGGACATCACTGCGGAATTCGGGACGGACAACCGCCATCAACCGGCCCAGCAGGCCCCGCAGAACCGGGCCGTTGATCTCCGGGGCGGTCACCAGCTGACCCGCCGCCCGTCGAACCAGCCCGCCTCCTCGAGCACCGCTCGGGCTGCGGCACTCGGCAGCGACCAGGCTGCTGCGCGACGGTGTCGGCGGCGGCCGGCCGGGTCACCGGATTCATAACCCAAATGGTCGTGGCCGAGCTGCTCGGCCACTCGAACGTCACGGTCACCGCCACAACCTACGGGCATCTCACCGTCGAAGACGTGTATTCGCGCGGCATGACCACCCGCGATATCGAGGCGCATCTGGCCGAGGTGTACGGAGCCAAGGTGTCACGAGAATTGATCTCCAATATCACCGAGGTGGTGGTCGATGAGATCAAGGCCTGGCAATCGCGCCCACTCGATGAGGTCTACCCGATCCTGTATATCGACGGGCTGCGGCTGCGCATCGCCGACAACGGGGTGGTGGGCACCAAGGTGGCCTATCTGGCCATCGGTGTGGACCTCGACGGGCGTAAACACGCCCTGGGCTGCTGGATCCAAGACAGCGAGGGATATGGAACGAGCACAGGTTCGTTTCCCCGGATTGGCGCTGCTGCCTGAGGTTTTCCGGTCTACGGGCGTGTCGCTGATGTTCCAGGTGTAAGCCCGCGAGTTAAGGTACTGCCTTGAAACCCTAGGTGCGAGGAAGGTACGCGGTGGGAGACGGGCGGCTGCGGGTGATCACCGGCGAGGTCGCGGCGGTCGTGGAGACGCGAGATCCGCAGCGGTTTCAGGCCGAATGCGTGGAGGCGTTCGTGGCGTCGTGGACCGCGCGCGGGTTCGCCGAATCGACGATCACCAACGACGTCGGTGTGTTGGAGCGGATGCTGGTGGCGCTGGGGCGCCCGGCGTGGGAGGTGACCGCTGAGGACGTCGACCGGGTGGTGGGCGAGCTCGCCAGTTCGGGTCGGGCGGTGTCGACGCGACGCAATTATCTGCAGGTGTTCAAGGGCTTTCACCGGTTCCTTGAGGTCCGCAAGGCCGCGGAGATCGAGGCGGCGTTCGGGGTCCGGCTGGCCTGTCCATTGGACGAGTTCAACGCCGCCCGCCATGTCAGCGACGACTCGCCGAGCACGGAGGCGCCGCCGACGGCGGAGCGGGTGGGCGCGTTCTTCGAGTTCCTGAAGGGTCGGATTGCGACTGCCCGCAAGTATGCGCCGGCCGCGCGGGATTATGCGCTGTTCCGCACGCTGTATCACGCCGGGCTGCGGTCGGAAGAAGTGGTGATGCTCGACTGCTCGGATGTGCATTTTGGGCGCGGCACGTTCGGCAAGCTGCATGTGCGGTTCGGTAAGGGCGCCAAGGGCTCCGGGCCGCGGCCGCGTTGGGTGCCGATGTTAGACGGGCTGGATCTGGTGTTGCGCTGGTATCTCGACGATGTGCGCGGCCGGTTCCCGGACAGTCCGGTGTTGCTGTGTGATGAGTCCGGCGGCCCAATGGCCGCGGCCACCATCCGCAACCGGTTGCGGCATTTGATGAGAGTGGAAGGCCGGCCTGAAGGTGAGTGGTTCAGCCCGCATGGGATGCGCCGTGCCTGTGCGACCCACAACTATGAGCGAGGCGTGGATCTCGTTGCCATTCAACAGCTTTTAGGACACTGGACGGTCGCGTCGACCATGCGGTATGTGCGCCCGTCGGAGACCTTCATCGAAGACGCCTATCAGCGTGCGATCTCGGCGACGCTGAGCGAACTGACCGGGCAGGAGTGAGTATGCAGATCAGGTGGAAACTTCGGATGGCCGCCGCCCAGCGGGAGGTGTGGACCGGCGCCCAACTGCAACGGCTGCTGGCGGAGAAGGCTGGATTGGAGCTGTCTTCGGCGTCGGTGTCGGCGTTGTTCACCAAACAGCCCAGTCAGATCAAGCTGTCCACCTTGATCGCGTTGTGCACCGCACTGGAATGCTCGCCCAATGACCTGTTTGACATCGATACCACCCCTGTCACACAACAGATTTCACCGAAGCCGGCCAAGGTCGCGGTCAACGACGCGCCAGCGTCGCGGCGGGGCCGGTCGATGCCGCCGATCTAGCATGACCCGCCGGGTCCGGGACTGCCGGTGCTGTGGTCGCGCGGTCGGCAAACCAGAGCGTGACCTTTGTGCTCGTTGCCACTGGGCGCGGTGTCACGCACCGATCAAACACCGCTGCCCGCGCTGCGGTGTGTTGCGGGTTCTGGGGCCGGACACCGGATGCTGCGCGCGCTGTTCGCGCACCTGCCGGATCTGCAATGCGCCAGTGCTGTTCGTCGACCGCGACCTCTGCGGGCAGTGCGCTCGGCGGCAACGCTTGGACGCCAACCGAGCCGAGTGTCCACGCTGCGGAAAACGCCGGATCCTGCGACCCACCACCGGCTGGTGTGGCTCCTGCTCACATCCGGGCCGGCCACCGAATCCGGATGCGGCCTGTGTCGACTGCGGACGGGTCACTCGACTGACCGGGGCGGGACGGTGCCAAAGATGTTGGGCCCGCTCGCCGCATCGAATCCCAGTCCGAGCGGCTAATCTTGCGGCGACACTCGAGAATCCACCCGACTGGCTCGGCGACTTCGCCGCCTATCTCATCGGACGCCACCATCCCGACCGCGCCTGCGCCATGCTGACCCGGCTCGGCACACGATTGGCCGACAACCACCCGGTGCATCCGCAGGCCCTGCTGGAATCCGTGGCCACTGACGTTCCGCTCGCGCGGGCCCTGGAGGACTTCCTCACCGCCCGTCAACTGGCGTTACCGACCGATCGCGAGGAACGCCGCGCCGCCACCCGCCGCCAATCCCGTATCGACGCGGTGCCCCCACCCCTGCGCCAGGCGGTGGCCGGGTTTGCCGAGCACCTGGTCGCCAGCCGCGATCGTGCCCGCCGCACCGGCACCCACCCGCGCGGGCATCCCACGCTCGAGGCCCGGCTTGGGGCCGTGCGTGACTTCGCTCAGTTCTTGTCCATGGCGCGCGGCAAAACTGACTGGGCCACCATTGAGGTCGGCGACATCGAAGCCTTCCTGCACGCTCATCCCAGCCGGCGTGCCTTCTACCTGACCGGGCTGCGCCAGTTCTGCCGCTACGGTCTGCGCCGCCGGCTAATGCTCATCAACCCCACGAAAGGCTTGACTGCGCCGCAGACCATGGCATTCCGCGGCCCGACGCTGCCTGTCGACCGGCAACGCGAACTGTTCCAGCGGTGGAGCACAGACCCCGAGGTGCACCCGCACGAGGCGTTCGTCGGGCTGGCCGCCCTGCTGCACGGCGCCACCACACAAGAACTGCAGCACCTCACCGATGCGGACATCGACAACAACCGCCGCCGGATCCGGCTGGGTCGCCGACCACAACCCACCCCATTGGACCCGTGGACCTGGACCGCACTGCATCGCTGCCTCGACCACCGGAAGGTGCTGGGCGGCAACAATTCCCACCTGTTGTCACCATGCAGACCAAAGCCACCCGGGCGCCGGCCTCCGACGGCTACATCAAGAACACCCTGCGCGCGGTCGGCATCCAGCCCCGGATCCTGCGCTCGACACGGCTGGTAGACCTCGTCGGCACGGTCGACGCGAAACTCGTCGCCGCTGCCTACGGCATGCACCACGAAGCTGTCGTCGCCTACCTCGCAGACCACGTTGACAGCGCCCGTCTGCCGAACTCGTGATACTTCAGGCGCCACCTCGCACACCTTCGCGCGAACCCGTGCGCTTTCGCACGGTTTTGGCAGAAGGTCATCATCGACCTGCGCAACCGCGGAGTACGCGACATCCTCATCGCCTGCTGCGACGGGCTGACCGGCTTGCCTGATGCGATCCGCTCGATCTTCCCCGATACCGTGATCCAAACCTCATCTATTAACAATGGATCGGCCGGGATGGTCTCGGCGTTCACCTGCACCACCACGGGCAGGGCCCACGCAAACGCGTCACCTTCGAGGTCCACATGCAGACCTGTCCGCCCGTGGTGGCTGCGGGGCGTGGACCGGCCAGCGAGAGCAGCGCCACCGCTGTGGGCGGTGAGTGCCGAGATGAGGTTCCGGGCAGGCCTCGCGATCGCAGGGTGAACCTTTCACATTGAAAGGGATCCAAGTGCAATGAATCAGAGTACTCTGCAACGGCCGAACAGCTGTTGACCGTCTCTTTGGATGGCGACCACGGGGTGGCCATTCTTCATTGAGTCTGCCGATGTGACGGTCGGTGTGGCGGCGGGGTTGATCTTGTTCGTGTGCACCGTCAGTGTGACGAGGAACTGATGGGTGCGCGGCACCCCGCTGAAGTCTTGGTCGGCTTGCGGGGTGCCGCGCTGTAGTGCTCGGAGGCACCGATGGTGACGGTAGAGGCTGATGTTGTCCGCGTCGAGTCCCGGTTGGCGGCTGGGGAGATCGCGTGTCCGGCATGCGGGGACGGGGTGCTGGGTGGCTGGGGGTATGCCCGGGCCCGTCAGATCGAGGGACTGCGTGATGTGGTGCGGCCGCGGCGGGCGAGATGCCGAGTGTGCATGGTGACCCACGTGTTGTTGCCGGTGACTGTGTTGTTGCGTAGAGCGTATGCAGCGGAACGGATTTGGGCCGCGTTGATAGCTCGTGCTCAGGGGTTGGGGCATCGCCGGATCGCCGCGGATGTGGGGGTGCCGGCGGCGACGGTGCGGGGTTGGCTGCGCCGGGCGGCGCAGCGGCTGGAGGTGATCCGGTCGTGGTTTATCGGTGTCGCGGTGGCCGCCGGGGTGGACGTGGTGATCCCGGATGGGACGGGTTGTGCGTGGCGGGATGCGTTGGCCGCGGTGGCGACCGCGACCGTGGCGATCCGGTTCCGCTTCGGTGCGGGTGGGTTGCTGGGCGCGGTGACGCCAGATCGGGTAGCGGTCGCGGCCAGTGGTGGTCGGCTGCTGGCACCGCGCTGGTCGCCACCGCGGCGCTGAGGCTGCGCAACACGAATCGCCCCTGACGCGTAAGCGGCGTGATCGGTGATCCTCACCAAGGCACCTGCGCGGCAACGGTTTCGGGCAGGGCCTTCGATTGGAGAGGAAAACCGAGAAGATGTCGTTGGAGGAGCACAAGCGCCGCGAGCGAGCCCAAGCAATCGGGTTGTTCCGCTATCAGCTGATCTGTCCGGCCCTAGATGCGGGGTTATCGACCAAGCAGCGCGGCAAGCTGGTGCGCCAGATCGCCGCCGGTACCCATAGCGACCCATTCGGCAATCAGGTGCGGATCTCGCGGGAGACGCTGGACCGTTGGATCCGCCGCTACCGGTCCGGCGGGTTCGAGGCGCTGGTGCCCGCGCCGCGCCGGCTGGCCGCGCGTACCGACGCGCAGGTGCTGGAGCTGGCCGCGTCGCTCAAGCGGGAGAATCCGACCCGCACCGCCACGCAGGTGGCTCGGATCCTGCGCACCGCGACCGGGTGGGCGCCCTCGGAGTCCACCTTGCTACGCCATTTTCACCGGCTGGAGTTGATGGGCCCGGCCACCGGCGAGCTACCCGGGGTGTTCGGCCGGTTCGAGGCCGCCGACCCCAATGAGCTGTGGTGCGGCGATGCTCTGCACGGCCCGCGGGTTGGCGACCGCAAGACCTACCTTTTCGCCTTCATCGACGATCACTCTCGGTTGTTGGCCGGCTACCGGTTTGGCTTCGCCGAAGACACCGTGCGCTTGGCCGCAGCGTTGCGCCCCGCACTGGCTGCCCACGGGGTGCCTGGCTCGGTCTATGTCGATAACGGCTCGGCGTTTTGTGACGCCTGGTTGTTGCGGGCATGTGCGAAACTCGGGGTGCGCCTTGTTCATTCCCAACCAGGTCGGCCTCTCTTAACCGGCTAATGGTTACTGGTTGTTGGCTACGACACGCCGTTTTTCCTGGGGTGCTTGATTTGCGTTGAGACGTTAGGCATATGTGAGTCCCATGGCAGCAGAGCAGACGGTCGAGTCGTTGTGTGCAGTCGAGCGGCAGGGGCGCTGGTCGCTGGTCGGGGCGGGCCGGCTGGCATGGATCTGGTCAACGACTACCTGAGCTATCTGGCCGATCGCGCTTACTCGCCGCGCACGGTGCGCGCCTACGCGTTCGACCTGCTGGCGTTCGCGCGGTGGCTGGCCGCCGAGCGCCTTGGGGTCAACGAGGTCACCACGGAGGTGTTGCTGCGGTTCTTGGCGTTCTGCCGGTCGGCGTTGCCGCCGGTCCGGCCGGGCGGCAACGTGTACTCGATCCGCGATGGCCGCAACGTCGGCTACGCGCCGACGACGATCAACCGGCGGCTCGCCGCGATCTCGGGGTTGTATTCCTATCGGCAGATGCGGGATGGATCGGCGGACAACCCGGTACCGCGCGGGGTCCGGCACGCCGCGCAGCCGGGGAGGCTAGCGGTCTGCTGGCTCACCTGCGAAAGCCAAAGCAGCGCTCGCGGTTACGGGTGCGGGAGCCTCGGCGGTTGCCGCGCGGCCTGGACCGCAAGGAGACGACGGCGCTGGTGGGCAGCCTGCGCACCGACCGGGATCGCGCGATCGCGGGGTTGATGCTGTTCTGCGGGTTGCGCTCGGCCGAGGTGCTGGGTCTTCGGGTCCGCGATATCGACATCGGCGGCTGGGTACGGGTCATCGGCAAGGGCGACAAGGAGCGCCGAGTTCCGTTGGATCCAGACGTGGCCGCGCTGATCCAGACCTACCTGTTCGCCGAGCGGCCCGAATCAGATTGCGACACATTGTTTCTGGTCGCAAAGGGCCCCAACCGGGGCGAGCCGCTGACCCCGGCTGGATTGCGCACGATCTTTCGCTACCACCGGGCGAAGGCCGGGGTGCCTGCCGGGCATCCGCATGCGCTGCGGCACTCGTTTGGCACCGCGCTGGCCGAGGCGGGAGTTGACCTATCGGTACTACAGGCGCTGATGGGCCACGACCACGTCGACTCCTCGGCCGCCTACATTCACCTGTCCCCGACGCATGTGCGTGCCGCCTACGATGCCGCCCGTGATCGCCAGCGCGCCCACTGAGGGGGCTGTTGCCGCGCGGCGGCCAGCGCCGCGCGGCGAGGAGTTGCTGTCGGGGTATGTGGCCGCGTTGGCGGCCCGTGGTGCGGGGAATCGATCGTTACTGGCAACGGCCCGCGTGTTTCTGACCCGCTGGCCCGATCCACAGGCCTGGGCCGAGCTGCCGCTGTCGGTGCGGTTGTCGGCCGGTTGGACGGTTCGGCCGCTGTTGAATTATCTGATGCTGTCCGGATATCTGCGCCCGGGCTACGACTATCTGCTCGAACGTAAGCTGGCTGCCATCCTACGGGAGGCACACACAAGCCCCTTGGCTGGTTATGTGACCCGATTCCTTTCCGCAGCAACCGAACTGGGCTACACACCCCGGGTAGCGGCGGGGCTGGCCAGCCAGGTCGCGGTGCGCATGCTGATCCAGACCGGCCACCCGCTTACCGAGCTTGACGATACCGATATCGCCGAGTTCAGCGCCGCGATCACCGCCCGCGAACAAGCACATCAGCGGCCACTCCAGCACTACCGGACCGCGTTGTATGCCGCCCGCGCTGTTCTGTATCACCTGGGTGGGCAGGTCACCCCAACTGCGAAAAACACCGCGCATCTGCGTTGGCCGTGGCGGCGTCACTTCGCCAGTGTTCCAACCGGATTGGCTGATTCGCTGGTCGCCTACCTGGAATGCGCCTCGGGCACTCGCACCCGATCGACCGTGTTGGGCATCGCTAGCCGCCTGGGCCATTTCGCCCAGTTCCTCGCCGACCACGATCCAGCGTTGATCAGCCTGGCCGACCTCGATCGGCAACGTCACATTGAGCCTTACTTAGCCGCCGTGGCCGCCGCGACCAACCCGCGCACCGGCGCGGTGTTGTCGGCCTCCGAACGGCGCTCGCGGGTGCTGACCGTCGGGCGGCTAATCGACGACATCAACGAATGGGGCTGGGCCGAGGCGCCCGGCCGCAAGCTCGTGTTTGCCCGCGATGTGCCCCGACTGCCCAGGGCGCTGCCCCGCTACCTGCCCCCGGACGCCGATCGGCGGCTGTCGCAGGCGCTGCACGCCTCGCCGAACCGGCTGCGCGCCGACGCACTACTGCTGCTGCGCGCCACCGGGATGCGCATCGGCGAACTGCTCGACTTGGAACTGGACTGTGTGCATGAGGTTCCCGGCGCCGGGGCCTGGTTGAAGGTTCCGCTGGGCAAGCTCGACACCGAGCGGATGGTGCCCATCGACGACGAGACCCTCGAGTTGGTCGACCGCATCGTCGCGCACCGCTCGCCCGGCAAGCCACTGCCACACCCACGCACCGGCAAGCCGGTCCAGTTCCTGCTCACTCATCAGGGGCGCCGCATATCGGTGGACGTCCTGCGCAACGAACTTGCCCGCGCCGCCACCGAAGCAGGATTGAAATCCGTTACACCACACCAACTTCGACACACCTACGCCACCGCGCTGATCAACTGCGGGGTGTCGCTGCAGGCGCTGATGGCGCTGCTCGGCCATTATGCGGGTGATCTTGTCAAGTGCGTCTTGTCAGGAGGCGGTTTGATCGAGTCGGGCGAGCAGTCCGTCGAACACTTTCTGGCGGCCGAGCTGTCCTTTTTCGGCAGCGTCGTCGCGTTGTGCCTGCAGAGTGGGCCGGAAGGCGATGGTGGTCTGAAAGAAGGTGCAGGATTCGCAGATGGATTCGAAGTGGCAGTCCAGGCCGACGGGTCGGGCGCAGTAGCCGTTACCGAGCATCCGACGGTGCATCTCGGCGCGGAGCTTTCGCATTTCGGCGCCTTCGGCGTCGGCGGGAAGTGCGCGCGGCTGATCGTAGAGGGCCTCGACCTTTTCGCTGACGGTGAAGTATTCGTCGGCGACGGTGCGATCGGCGATTCGAGCGTAAACGAGCGTCATCCGCATAGATCGGTGACCCAACAGCGCGGCCAGCGCTTCCAGCGACATACCGCGGTTGATCGCCTGGGTTGCCAAGGTATGTCTGAGACGATGGGGCGAAACACGGCCGATGCCAGCCACTTTCGCGGTTTCAGCGACGGCCCGATCGACGCGGCCCTCCCCGATGCGTTGGCCGTACTCAACGAACAGGTAGCGGCTGCGCAGGCTGACGGGTCGGGCGGCGAGCCATTCGTCGAGGAGATCCTTGAGTTGGGGATGCAACGGAATGTACCGGTCGTTGCGCAGTTTCCCGAGCGGCACGTGCAACCAGTACGCGGCCCCGATCTGCACCACGGAATCGACTGTGAGATCGAGGAATTCGCCCTTACGCAGGCCGGTGCGGGCCAGGAACTCCACGCACAGCCGGACAAACGGGTCGTCGGCGGCGCGCGCGGCCTGCAGCAGCTTGGTGAACGCGGCGTCGTCGAGGAAGCGGGGCAGCGGCTCGTCGCGGATCGGCAGGTCGCCGGCGAACACGAGCACGCGGGCGGGAATATCGTCGCCGTCCCATTCGGTGAGCCGGTCGAAGCAGGTGCGCAGGGTGCCGAGATGTTCGGCGAGACTGATCTTGGACAACCGGCCGCCGCGCGCCGAAGGACGGGTGGCCAGGTGCAGCTTGTAGGCCTCGATGTGTGCCCGACGCAGGTCAGCAACACAGACCACCTCGGGGGCGTTCGCGGCCAGCCAGCCGGCGAACTCCCGCAGCACGCCCTCGACACGCACCATCGTCGAGGCCCGCAGCGACAGCCGCGTCTGGGCGATGTAACCGGTCAGGGTGGCCGCCAGCCGCGGCGGAACCGCCGCCCACTGGGCGGCCCGCTCAGCCGAGCGGTTTGGGCTGGTCTTGCGGGGCGCGCTGTCGAGGACGCCGAGGTGGAACAGGGTGGTCTGCGCACCGAACAGCGCCGCGCTCAGTGCTTTGGCGCCGTGGCTGCCGGGTCGGTGACGAGTTATCGCGGCACTCAACGCTTTTCGCTGCTCATCGATCACCGGCTGGGTCAGCTGCTCGGGAGTCAGCCCGGCCAGCGCGGCCACCTTGGCCAGCGCCGACCACTGCAGGCGGGTCACGATGGGATCAAACCCGAGCTCGGTGGAGGTCGCGACGAACCGTTGGTGGAACCCGCGGTGATGATGGGCGGCGACTTCGCCGAGGTAGGGCCGGCACGCCACGAGATAGTCCGGGCTGGGCCGCAGCCGTCCCGTCACGATCAGCCAACCAACCACCCGTCGATCCCTCAGCGGCAAAGCGCACTGGGTTGCCAGCGGCAACGCAGACCAGCCCGCCACACCCACGCGGGTGAAGAACGCGCGGGCCACCGAGGTCACCGGATGTCCGGCGAACATCCCGGCCGCAACCAGGTCGGCCCGATACGCCTCGACGAGCTCTTCGATGTCGGGGCGATGTGCTGGTGAGCGGTTCATGCCTCGGCCGCCTCACCGGACGCGACGACCTGCGCCTCGATCGCTTCGGCGGCCCGCAGGTACTCCCGTTCCAACCAGTCGTTGGCCAGGTGCAGGTAGATGCGGGTGGAGTCGATCGAGGCGTGGCCGGCCTGGGCTTGGATCGCCTCCAGTGCCATCCCCGCCTCCCGCAGCCGGGTGAAACAGGTGTGCCGCAGCTGATGGCACGTCGCCTGGGTCAGCCCGGCGCGAGCGCGCGCACCGTCGAGGATCTCGTCCAGACCGGCGGCCGACAACGGCTCGCCACGCCGGGGCCCCTTCAACACCACGAACACCCGATCGGTCGACGTCCGCGGCCGCTCCTGATCCAGATAGTCCCCCAGCGATGCGAAGAACCGCGCCGATACCGGCACCATCCGCTGCCGACCGCCCTTGCCTTCGGCCACGAACACCCGCCGCTCGCCGGCGTTGACGTCGTCGAGGCGCAGGCCCAGCACCTCGCAGCGTCGCAGTCCACCCAGCAGCATCGCCTCGACCATGGCCCGGTCGCGGTGGGTGCGCAGCGCCGCCCGCAGCGCGTCGACCTCGCTTGGCGCCAGCACCCGGGGCAGCGTACGCGGGGTGCGGATCAACGCCATCCCGCCCTTCCCGCGCCGAGCACCGGGGCGGCGGGCGGCCAGGCTGGTCGGCACCGGGTTGCGGCTTACGCCGGTGTCACCGCGGGCCGCGAGGTAGGCATACAGGCCACGCACACTGGACAACCGGCGGGCGATCGTGCGCGCCGCCAGGCCCGGCTCGCCGTCCTCCAACCGCACCACCCGCTCACCCAAACGGGCAGTGCGTTGAAACGCCAAGAACGCGAACACATCTGCGGCGCTCACCTGGGTCGGTTCCTTGGCAACCACACCGAAGAAGATCTTCAAATCCGAGGCCACCGCCAGCCAAGTGTTCGTTCGGGCCCGTGCCGCAACGAAGGCCAGGTAGTCATCCAGCAGCGGATGCCCCAGGGTGATCGCGGCCAACTCCGCCCCACGATGGTGACGGACCAGGCACGGCATGAACACGGCAACCTCCTGCCGCCAGCATCCGCGCCCACCCCGCTGGATCACGGCAGACACGCCGAAGATCACCCGTATATCAAACACGTTTCTGCAGAAATGAGCCTGCGCTACGGGCGGCTCTTTGACGAAACCGTCCGCGCTGACTACGAACGCGCACTCATCCAGGCCAAGGCCCAACTCGGGCCCGTGCTGCCCGAGCGCACCCAGCTGCCCATCACCGACATCAGCAACGGCAGCAATGACTGGAAGGACACCCCCACGATCAAGGCGCGACTGGCCGGCGGATATTGCCTGCGCACCCCCGCCCAAGGAGCCTGCGCCTACGCCAACATCTGCGAGCACTGCCCGAACTTCCGCACCGAATCGACCTTCCTATCGATCCTGGCCACCCAACGCGCCGACGCCGCCGCACTGGCCGCCGACGCCGACGCCCGCGGCTGGGGCGCCGAAGCCACTCGCCACCGCCGTTTGGTCGAACGCCTCGACCAGGTCATGAACCAAACGGACACGCCGTGACCGACGAACCCGCCGTTCGCGTTGAACGCGCCTGTCAGGCACTGCTGACTACCGGCGAGCCCATCACCTTCGACGCCGTGGCCGCCCACACCGGCATCGGCCGCGCCACCCTCTACCGGCGACCCGAACTGCGCGCCATCGTCGAACAACATCGCCAACACGGCCGCGAGGCACTCACTCTCACAGGACTACAAGTCCAAATCGACCAGCTCCGCCCCGCCCTAGAAGCCGTCGCTTCCAAGACACGCCGCCACGAAGAGCAACTCCGAAAACTCCACCGCTCCAACCGAGCCAAATAGCCCACCACACCGCGACCACAAACCACGAGCGACCCGGATTGGCCGGATAACCTCAAGGTCGGGGCAAGATCGAACGATTCTTTCGCACCGTACGCGAACAATTCCTGGTGGAGGTGACTGACACCAGCACCGAAGACCTCGCTGCCGCCGGGGTCGATCACGCCACCGCGTTGTTGGAGCTTAACCGGCTGTTCGTCGCCTGGGTGGAAACCGAATATCACCGCCGCACCCATACCGAGACCGGGCAAAGCCCGCTGGATCGGTGGGAGGCCGGCTGGGACCGGCTCGGGCGGACCCCGGCCATGCCGACCGCCGATGATTTGACCGAGGCGTTTTTGTGGTCCGAATACCGCGTGGTGACCAAGACCGCCACCGTGTCGCTGCACGCTAACACCTACCAGGTCGACGCGGCCCTGGTTGGGCGCAAGGTGGAGCTGGTGTTCTCCCCATTCGACCTGGAAACCGTCGAAGTCCGCTACCGCGACAAGAGTTTCGGCAAAGCCCTGCCGCACAGCATCTCTCGCCACACCCACCCCAAGGCCAAACCGGAAACACCCGAGCTCGAGCCGCCGGCAGCGACGGGGATCGACTATTTGGCGCTGACCGCCGCCGCTCACCACGAGCAGCTACGCCGCGACGAACGCATCGGCTATCACGCCCTCTACGGCCAGGACAGCGAGATTGCCGGCCAGCTATCCCTCGACGACCTTGCACCCAGCGGCGACGCCGATCACGATGGTGAGGTGTCGGCGTGAGTATCCAACGGCTGCAATCACATTGGGGATTCACCCGGATGCCGTTCGGACGTGACCTGGCGCCAGCCATGCTGCACCGCCATAGCGGCCACGGTGAGGCGGTCGCCCGCATCACCTGGTGTGTGGACCAGCGTGCGATCGGAGTGATCACCGGCGAGGTCGGCGCGGGCAAGACCGTGGCCGTGCGGGCGGCCACCGCCAACCTGGATCCGTCTCGGCACGTGTTCATCTACCTGGCCAACCCCACCATCGGGGTGCGCGGCATGCTCACCCACATCGTGGCCGCGCTCGGGCACACCCCCGCCTATCACAAATCAGCCCTGGCCCCCCAAGCCGCCGAGGCGCTGGCCACCGAACACGCCGAACGGGGCCGCAATCCCGTGCTGGTCGTCGATGAGGCCCACCTACTCGATAACCACCAGCTCGAAGCGATCCGGCTCTTGACCAACCACGAGATGGACAGTGGATCCCCGTTCGCCGTCGTGCTCATCGGCCAACCCAGCCTGCGCCACCGGCTCCGGCTCGGGGTGCTCGCCGCGTTAGATCAGCGCATCGCAGTCCGCTACACCATCGCCGGGATGAACGGCGCCGACACCGCCGACTACATCCGCCATCACTGCAAAATCGCCGGACGCTCCGACACCCTCTTCTCCGAGGACGCCATCGGGCTGATCCACAACGCCTCCCGCGGTCACCCCCGCGCGGTCAACAACCTGGCCCTGCACGCGCTGACCGCCGCGTTCGCCGCCGATCACGCCATCGTCGACGAAAAGGCCGCTCGCATCGCGATCAGCGAAACCGCCGCGGACTGAACCTGATTCACGTCAACACGACCAGCACCGCATCAACCCGACCAGCACTCCGTCACCACGCCCACCACGGCCCCGCTCACCACACCGAGCGGGGCCGTTCTCATCATCGGATCGTCGTCAACATCGATGACGCCCTCATCGTCATCTTCAGCGACGCGCAACAACAGCTTCTGGTGTGGGATCGACTGGGGCGGGCGCTTCCATCACCTGTGTGTGCTGGATGGCACCGGCCAGCAGCTGCTCAGTCGCAAGGTCGCTCACACCGTCGATGGTCTGGCCGTCCTGGTCGGGTTGATTGCTTCGTTCACCGGTGCGGTCCGGATCGCGATCGAGCGGGCCGAAGGGCTACTGGTCGAATATCTCCAGCACCACTGCGATGCCGAAATTTATTGCGTGTCACCGAAAATCTCGGCGCGAGCACGCGAACGCTATCGGATGGCGGCCGCCAAGTCCGACGAATTCGATGCCTATGTGTTGGCCGATACGTTGCGTCACCAGTATGCCCAGTGGCGGCCGTTGGCCGTTCCGTCGCCGCTTCTAGCGGAGCTGACCGCAGTGAGCCGCGATCGTCAACGCATCCTGGATATGCAGGTGGACACCGAGAATCGACTGCGGTCAATCTTGGATGCCTATCATCCGTGCCCGTTGCACCTGTTTTCTGCACTGGACCGGGACATCACCCTGTCCTTCATCCGCAGCTATCCCACTCCCGTGCAGGCGGGCCGGATCACCGCTGCGCGGATGGGCGCGTTCACGTCCCGGCACGGCTACAGTGGCCGGCACAAACCCGAGACACTTGTCGCCCGGATGCAGCCGCATCTGCTATCGGCGAGCGACGGCACCGTTGCTGGCAAAGCGTTGGCGGCCAAAGCATTCACCGAACAACTGGCTCTACTCAACACCCATTTGCGAGCCCATGACAAACGACTGGGCGAACTGCTCGAGGCGCACCCGGACACCCCGATCTTCACCAGTTTCCCCGGCATCGGACCGGTCACCGCCGCCGTGTTGATCTCCGAAATGGGTGAGGAGCGCAGTCGTTTTCCTTCGGCGCCGTCATTGTTGGCAGAGACCGGCTTGGCTCCGGTCACCAAGGTGTCCGGGCGCACACGTCAGGTTCGCTTCCGCTACGCCGCCAACCGGCGGATGCGGCACGCCATCGACTGGTGGATGTTCGTCGCCGTCCGTGAAGACCTCTGGTCGGCCGACATCTACCAACACGCCCGCGCCGCCGGCCAACCACACCATCGTGCCCTGCGTGGCCTGGGCGCCCGCTGGTGTCGCATCTTGTGGCGCTGCTGGCACGACCACAACCCCTACGACCCGGCCATCCACCACCGCGCCACCGCCGCCTAACAACCCCACCCCGCCCCCGCGCTGAGCAAAGTCAGCCAGCCGCGGCGATCAATCATGCCCACGACCCGAGGTTGACAGCGGGAGTCTGCGTGGTGCATGTTATTCGCAATGCGATGCGGTTCGTGTCGTATAAGGACCGCCGCAAGGTCGCCTCGTCGATGCGGGCCATCTATTCGGCGCCCACCGTAGATGCCGCTGAGCTCGCGCTCAAAGAGTTTGACCGCGATTTCGGTGCGCAATACCCCGGCGCGATCGACGTGTGGCGGGGCGCCTGGCCAGAGTTCATTGCCTTCCTGGATTACCCGGTGGAACTACGCAAGATCGTGTACACGACAAACGCGATCGAGTCCATCAATTTCCAGCTACGCAAAATCACCAAGAACCGCGGACATTTCCCGGACAAGGACTCTGCGATCAAGTTGCTGTACTTGGGGTTGCGCAACATCTCCAGCCACAGAGGAGGCTATTCGGGGACGGGAACCTACAACTGGACTGTGGCGCTTAACACCCTGGCGAAACTGTTCCCTGGACGGATTCCGTTGTGTTAAAATATAACTCGTTGTCAAGTCACCTCAGACTTACACAGAAATCATGACGGGCTCGACCTTCTGCCAAAACCGTGCGCCCTCGCTGTCTTGGATCCAGCAGCCCAGGGCGTGTTTACGCCCGTCGAGGTCCACGCCGATGGCCAGATAGGCCACCTTGGTGCCCACCACCCCGTTGTCGGCGATGCGCAGCCGCAGCCCGTCGATATACAGGATCGGGTAGACCTCATCGAGTGGGCGCGATTGCCAGGCCTTGATCTCATCGACCACCACCTCGGTGATATTGGAGATCAATTCTCGTGACACCTTGGCTCCGTACACCTCGGCCAGATGTGCCTCGATATCGCGGGTGGTCATGCCGCGCGAATACAGCGACAGCACCACCGAATTGATGTTGCCCAGCCGGCGCGCCCTTTTGGGCACGATCACCGGCTCAAAAGTGCCGTTGCGGTCGCGCGGCACCGCGATATCCACCGGGCCGTTGACCGTGGTCACCGTCTTCGGTGAAGACCCATTGCGAGAATTGCCCGACCCGCGGCCGGCCGGGTCACCGGATTCATACCCCAAATGGTGGGTCATTTCGGTCTGCAAGGCCCGCTCGAGCACCGCCTTGGTCAACTCGGTCAGCAAACCGTCCGCCCCGTCGATCGGGGTCCCCGATTTCACCGCGTCCTTGATCAGCGAATCCAGGGTCTCGGCCGAAAACGTCTCCGCCAGCCGGCGAGCCGCCGACATCTCCTTGCCCGCCGACTCCATGAGCTTCGTCACAAAACACTCCTTCTGTCCGCCCGAACGGCGGTCCGATGATGGACCACCCCGGACTTACACAGATGGAATGACACGCCCCGCCGCGATCATTGCCGATCAGGCCCGGATGCGCCGCGACCTGCAGCCGTTGCGACCCGGCGACGAGATCGCGGTGGAACTGCGCATCCTCACCAGCCGGCGCGCTGATTTGGTGGCCGATCGCACCCGGGCGATCAACCGGCTGCGGGCCCAGCTGCTGGAATACTTCCCCGCCCTGGAACGCGCCTTTGACTACAGCACCAGCAAGGCCGCGTTGATTTTGCTTACCGGCTATCAAACGCCTGACGGGCTGCGCCGCGCCGGTGCTGCTGAGCTGGCCGCCTGGTTGCGAAAACGTAAGGCCCGCAATGCCGATGCTGTCGCGTCCAAAGCCCTTGCGGCCGCTAACGCCCAGCACACCATCGTGCCCGGACAACACCTGGCTGCCACCGTGGTGGCTCGCCTGGCTAAGGAGGTGATGGCCCTCGACATCGAAATCGACGACACCGAGACGATGATCGAGGAGCGATTTCGCCGCCACCGCCACGCTGAAATCATCTTGAGCATGCCCGGCTTCGGTGTCGTGCTCGGCGCCGAGTTCCTCGCCGCCACCGGCGGCGACATATGCGGCTTCGACTCCGTCGACCGCCTCGCCGGCGTGTCCGGACTGGCCCCGGTACCCCGCGACTCCGGGCGCATCAGCGGCAACCTCAAACGCCCCCGCCGCTACCACCGCCGCCTGCTGCGCGCCTGCTACCTGTCCGCCCAAATCGCCATCCGCACCGACGCCGCCTCGCGCACCTACTACGACCGCAAAAGATCCGAAGGCAAAACCCACACCCAAGCCGTCCTCGCTTTGGCGCGCCGCCGCCTCAACGTGGTATGGGCCATGCTCCGCGACGGCACGGCATACCAGCCCGCACCTACCGCCGCGGCGGCTTGACAACTTCATTGAGAATCTCCTACTTCTCAGCAGTTACACCGTTCTTTGTACAGTCCCCCCTGTGCGAACGGGTACCCACTGTAGCGGCGGGTTTCACCCTCGATGGCGCAGCTGTATTGGCTGCGCCCCGGTGAAGTGCTGTGTATACGCTTCGCGCAACCCTCAGAAGGCGGCCTCGGGAAGCCGCATGATCTGGTCGTCGAGCGACTCGATGATGCGGCGCAATCCGGTCAGGTTCGGCAGCATGTTCTTGGTGAAGAACGCTGCGGTAGCGATCTTGCTCTGATAGAACGGCTCGTCTTTGCTCGTCGGCCCGTTACCCAAAGCGGCGTGTGCGATGTCGGCGTGTGCCAGCAGCCGCCAGCCGATAGCAAGTCGCCGACGGCAAGCAGGAATCGCACCGACGCGAGCCCGACTTTGTAGATTTCCGTGGGTTGTTGCGTAGCGGCCATCAGGTATCCGGTCAGGCTGGCCGTCATCGCCCTGACATCATCAAGCGCGGTACGAAGCAGCTCTGCGGGTTCTCTCAACGTCTCATTGCAGGCATCGATGGTGCGGCTGATCTGGGAGGCCACCTGCTCGAGAGCCTCGCCGCGGTCGCGGACGATTTTGCGAAAGAAGAAATCCAGCGCCTGGATGGCAGTGGTGCCCTCGTAAAGCGAGTCGATCTTGGAATCGCGGATGTACTGCTCAATGGGGTAGTCGGACAAATAGCCCGACCCGCCCAGCGTCTGCAGCGATTCGGTCAGGATTTCGTAGGCCCGCTCTGAGCCCGCGCCTTTGACTACTGGCAGCAACAGCTCGGCGATCCTGCGCGCCATGTCGGGGTCGGCACGCGAAACATGTTGTGCGACAGCATCGTCCTGGTGCGCGGCTGCATACATGTAGAGCGCGCGCAGACCCTCGGCGTAGGCCTTCTGGGTCATCAGGCTGCGGCGAACATCCGGATGATGGATGATCGTGATCCGCGGCGCGGTTTTGTCGGCCATCCGGGTCAGATCCGCGCCCTGCACGCGCTGTTTCGCGAAGGCCAGCGCGTTGAGGTATCCGGTTGACAGCGTGCCGGCGGCCTTGACACCGATCGTCATGCGGGCGTGGGTGATCACGGTGAACATCTGCGCGATGCCGTTGTGTATGCCGCCGACTAGGTAGCCAACGGCGGGTAATCCGTTGGTGCCGAAAGTCAACTCGCAGGTCGGTGAGGACTTCAGACCCATCTTGTGTTCCAGCCCGGTGGCGAAGACCCCGTTGCGGGAACGAAGTTCAAGAGTCTGCGGGTCGAACAGGTACTTGGGCACATAGAAAAGGCTCAAACCCTTGGTGCCCGGCCCGGCGCCCTCCGGCCGGGCAAGCACGAGATGGAAGATGTTCTCGGCGGTGTCGCCCACGTCGCCACCGGAGATGAACCGCTTGACACCCTCGATGTGCCACGTCCCATCCGGTTGGGCGATGGCCTTGGTCCGGGCTGCCCCGACATCGGAGCCCGCATCGGCCTCGGTCAGCACCATGGTGGCCGACCAGCCGCGCTCCAGGCCCATTGCGGCCCAGCGCTTCTGGGTTTCGGTGCCCTCCAGGTAGAGTGCGTTGGCCATCGCCGGGCCCAGGCTATAGAAGAACCCCGCAGACGGATTGGCGCACAGCAGCATTTCGTTGATCGCCCACGTCAGCGGGGCCGGGGCGGGAACGCCGCCGATTTGTTCGGCAAGGCCGATCCGCCACCACCCGGCGTCTTTGACGGCCTGCACCGATTTGGCCAATTCGGCGGGCACGTCGATGGTGTGGCGCTTCGGGTCGAAGACCGGTGGGTTGCGGTCGGCGTCGGCGAACGACTCGGCAACCGGGCCCTCGGCGAAACGAGCGACTTCGTCGAGCATCGCGCGGACCGTGTCGACGTCGAGATCGCGATAGCGACCCGCGCCGAGGACCTCGCCGATGTTGAGCACCTCGAAGAGGTTGAACTGCAGATCACGGACGTTGGAGATGTAGTGCCCCACCGGTTTTCCCTTCCCGTGGCGAATCTGAACGCAGTGTGTACGACCCGGGGTAAGGTACGCAACCGTAACCTACGGCGACGGAACCGTAACCTACGGTGACGCAACCGTAGGAGGCGAGGTCCGCGCACTTGTGACAGCGCACATGGCGACATTCGCCAGCGAGTCGCTGTGTATCACAGCAGACTCCCGCTGTCAACCTCGGGTCGTGGGCATGATTGATCGCCGCGGCTGGCTGACTTTGCTCAGCGCGGGGGCGGGGTGGGGTTGTTAGGCGGCGGTGGCGCGGTGGTGGATGGCCGGGTCGTAGGGGTTGTGGTCGTGCCAGCAGCGCCACAAGATGCGACACCAGCGGGCGCCCAGGCCACGCAGGGCACGATGGTGTGGTTGGCCGGCGGCGCGGGCGTGTTGGTAGATGTCGGCCGACCAGAGGTCTTCACGGACGGCGACGAACATCCACCAGTCGATGGCGTGCCGCATCCGCCGGTTGGCGGCGTAGCGGAAGCGAACCTGACGTGTGCGCCCGGACACCTTGGTGACCGGAGCCAAGCCGGTCTCTGCCAACAATGACGGCGCCGAAGGAAAACGACTGCGCTCCTCACCCATTTCGGAGATCAACACGGCGGCGGTGACCGGTCCGATGCCGGGGAAACTGGTGAAGATCGGGGTGTCCGGGTGCGCCTCGAGCAGTTCGCCCAGTCGTTTGTCATGGGCTCGCAAATGGGTGTTGAGTAGAGCCAGTTGTTCGGTGAATGCTTTGGCCGCCAACGCTTTGCCAGCAACGGTGCCGTCGCTCGCCGATAGCAGATGCGGCTGCATCCGGGCGACAAGTGTCTCGGGTTTGTGCCGGCCACTGTAGCCGTGCCGGGACGTGAACGCGCCCATCCGCGCAGCGGTGATCCGGCCCGCCTGCACGGGAGTGGGATAGCTGCGGATGAAGGACAGGGTGATGTCCCGGTCCAGTGCAGAAAACAGGTGCAACGGGCACGGATGATAGGCATCCAAGATTGACCGCAGTCGATTCTCGGTGTCCACCTGCATATCCAGGATGCGTTGACGATCGCGGCTCACTGCGGTCAGCACCGCCCTAGAAGCGGCGACGGAACGGCCAACGGCCGCCACTGGGCATACTGGTGACGCAACGTATCGGCCAACACATAGGCATCGAATTCGTCGGACTTGGCGGCCGCCATCCGATAGCGTTCGCGTGCTCGCGCCGAGATTTTCGGTGACACGCAATAAATTTCGGCATCGCAGTGGTGCTGGAGATATTCGACCAGTAGCCCTTCGGCCCGCTCGATCGCGATCCGGACCGCACCGGTGAACGAAGCAATCAACCCGACCAGGACGGCCAGACCATCGACGGTGTGAGCGACCTTGCGACTGAGCAGCTGCTGGCCGGTGCCATCCAGCACACACAGGTGATGGAAGCGCCCGCCCCAGTCGATCCCACACCAGAAGCTGTTCGGCCGTTGCAGAGTACTCTGATTCATTGCACTTGGATCCCTTTCAATGTGAAAGGTTCACCCTGCGATCGCGAGGCCTGCCCGGAACCTCATCTCGGCACTCACCGCCCACAGCGGTGGCGCTGCTCTCGCTGGCCGGTCCACG
This sequence comes from Mycobacterium heckeshornense, assembly GCF_016592155.1. Taxonomy (NCBI): domain Bacteria; kingdom Bacillati; phylum Actinomycetota; class Actinomycetes; order Mycobacteriales; family Mycobacteriaceae; genus Mycobacterium; species Mycobacterium heckeshornense. The sequence continues at coordinate 2,740,587 of NZ_AP024237.1, read as the reverse complement.
CCCCGCAGCCACCACGGGCGGACAGGTCTGCATGTGGACCTCGAAGGTGACGCGTTTGCGTGGGCCCTGCCCGTGGTGGTGCAGGTGAACGCCGAGACCATCCCGGCCGATCCATTGTTAATAGATGAGGTTTGGGGATGCCCGGATAGCCATTTGCCGTGACGTCACCGCGACATGACAGGGCGGATAGCCGTCGGCAACGTCTTGAGTTGAAGGAACCCCCAACGCAATTGCGCGCGTAGCGCGCAGCGTGGGCGAGATCAGCGCCGGGCAGACCGATCCCGACGATTCCCGGCCTATCCTCGCCTGAGCCTGTCAACGGGGTGAGGAAACGTGTCGCTGACGCCCAGGCGGAGGTGCTCGATGTGGTAGACGGCTTCGTCGAGCAGAGCGGCCACGTGGTTGTCGTAGAGCCGGTAGACGATGTTGCGCCCACTGCGGTCACCGGCCACCAGGCCGAGGTTGCGCAGCAGCCGGAGCTGGTGGGAGACGGCGGGCTGTTCCATCCCGACAGCGGCCGACAATTCGGTCACCGAGCACGGCGATTGCCGGAGCCGGGTGAGGATGCGCAGCCGACTCGGCGAAGCCAGCGCCTGGAGCGTTTCGGCGACCTTGCCCGCAGCGGCGGGGTCTGCCAGCAGCGGGGCACTCAGGCTCTTTATTTCACGGCCCACCCCCAAATTCAAGCACAATTATCTGCAGCATGATATGGAGACCTCGACATGTATACACTTCGACCTTATATTGGTGCTGAGCTACCCGGGGAGGCCGTGTGGACCTCGCGCCGGGCCGTGGTGATCGGCGGCGGCCACCAGAGGGGTGGCCGCCGCCGATTCCCGCAGCCCGGGGAACAACTGCGCCAGCTCACCGCGTTGGGCAGGGAGTGACCACCGTAGATCTCACCGCCGAGCAGTTCGACGACACCATCAACAGCAACGACATCGTGCTCGTCGACTTCTGGGCGTCCTGGTGCGGACCATGCCGCGCGTTCGCCCCGACGTTCCAGGCCTCCTCGGAGAAACATCCCGACGTCGTCCACGCCAAGGTCGACACCGAAGCCGAACACCAGCTGGCCGCGGCCGCCCAGATCCGCGCCATCCCGACGCTGATGGCCTTCAAGAAGGGCAAGTTGGTGTTCAACCAGGCCGGGGCTCTGCCGCCGGCCGCCTTGGAAGATCTGGTGCAGCAGGTCAAGGCTTTCGACGTCGACGCCGCCGCGAGTGGAAGCGACCGGGCCTGATCGCGAGAGGTCCTCAGAGGTTACCGTTCAACGGTGAATTTCGTCCTCGTTGAACACCCGCGGCCCGAGGTCGCGCTGATCACCCTCAACCGGCCTGAGCGGATGAACTCCATGGCGTTCGACGTCATGGTGCCGCTCAAAGAGGCGCTGCAAAAGGTCACCTACGACAACTCCGTGCGGGTGGTTGTGCTGACCGGAGCGGGCAAGGGGTTCTCGTCGGGTGCCGACCACAAATCCGCTGGCGAGGTGCCGCACGTCGAGGGGCTGACCCAGCCGACGTATGCGCTGCGCTCCATGGAGCTTCTCGACGACGTCATCCTGGCGCTGCGACGGTTGCACCAACCGGTGATCGCCGCCGTCAACGGCCCGGCCATCGGCGGCGGGCTGTGCCTGGCACTGGCATGTGATATCCGGATCGCGTCCACCGGGGCCTACTTTCGGGCCGCCGGTGTCAACAACGGGCTGACTGGCAGCGAACTGGGACTGAGTTATCTGCTGCCCAGGGCCATCGGGTCGTCGCGCGCGTTCGAAATCATGCTCACCGGTCGCGACGTCGACGCCGAGGAAGCCGAGCGGATCGGGCTGGTGTCGTGCCAGGTGCCCGGGGAGCAGCTGCTGGACACCTGTTATGCGATGGCCGCGCGGATCGCGGCCTTCTCCCGCCCGGGAATCGAGTTGACCAAGCGCACACTGTGGAGTGGGCTGGACGCCGCTAGTCTGGAGGGGCACATGCAGGCCGAGGGCCTGGGACAGCTGTTCGTGCGCCTGCTCACCTCTAACTTCGAAGAGGCGGTTGCCGCGCGCGCTGAAAAGCGGCCACCGGTGTTCACCGACGAGAAGTAAGCGAATAGGAGGGTGACCGTGATCACGGCAACGGGCCTTGAGGTCCGCGCCGGAGCGCGCACGTTGCTCTCCGTTGACGGCTCCGGTCTGCGGGTCCAGCCCGGCGACCGTATCGGGCTGGTCGGCCGCAACGGCGCCGGCAAGACCACTACGCTGCGGATCCTCGCGGGCGAAAGCCAGCCGTATGCCGGCTTGGTGATTCGCAGTGGCGAAATCGGTTATCTGCCACAGGATCCCAAAGAGGGCGACCTCGATGTGTTGGCGCGCGATCGGGTGCTGTCGGCGCGCGGATTGGACACCCTGCTCACCGCGCTGGAAAAGCAGCAGGCGCTAATGGCCGAGGTCGCCGCCGACGACGACCTCGACCGCGCCATCCGTCGCTACGGTGAGCTCGAGGAGCAATTCGCCGCGTTGGGTGGCTACGGCGCCGAAAGCGAAGCGGGCCGGATCTGCGCGAACCTCGGGTTGCCCGAACGGGTGCTGACTCAGCCGCTGCGCACCCTCTCGGGTGGTCAGCGCCGCCGGGTGGAGTTGGCGCGCATCCTGTTCGCCGCCGCAAAAGGTGGGGCCAATGGTGGCGGGTCGTCGACCACACTGCTGCTGGACGAGCCGACCAACCACCTCGACGCCGACTCGCTGGGCTGGCTGCGGGATTTCCTGCGGGCGCACACCGGCGGGCTGGTGGTAGTGAGCCACAATGTCGATCTGCTGGCCGATGTGGTCAACCGGGTGTGGTTTTTGGATGCGGTACGCGGCGAGGTCGACGTCTACAACATGACCTGGCGGAAATACCTCGACGCCCGCGCCGCCGACGAGCAGCGCCGCCGCCGGGAGCGCGCCAACGCCGAACGCAAGGCCGGCGCATTGCGCGCTCAGGCCGCCAAACTGGGCGCGAAGGCCACCAAAGCCGTTGCGGCCCAGAATATGTTGCGACGCGCCCATCGGATGATGGCTGCACTCGACGACGAGCGGGTCGCCGAGAAGGTGGCCCGCATCAAGTTTCCCACCCCTGCGGCGTGCGGGCGCACACCGTTGGTGGCCAAGGGTCTGACCAAGACGTACGGATCGCTTGAAGTGTTCACCGGTGTCGACCTGGCGATCGACCGCGGCTCTCGGGTCGTGGTCCTGGGCCTCAACGGCGCCGGCAAGACCACACTGCTGCGATTGCTGGCCGGCGTGGAGAAGCCGACTGCCGGGACGCTCGAGCCCGGGCACGGTTTGAAACTCGGCTATTTCGCGCAGGAGCACGACACCCTCGATGACGACGCGACGGTATGGCAGAACACCGTCCACGCCGCACCCGCATCCGGTGAGCAGGATCTGCGTGGCCTGCTCGGGGCGTTCATGTTCAGTGGCCCGCAGCTCGACCAACCGGCGGGCACGCTTTCCGGTGGCGAGAAGACCCGGCTTGCTTTGGCCGGATTGGTGGCCTCCACAGCGAATGTGTTGTTGCTCGACGAACCGACCAACAATCTCGATCCCGCCTCTCGGGAGCAGGTGCTGGATGCACTCCGCAGCTATGCGGGCGCGGTCGTGCTGGTGACCCACGACCCGGGGGCAGCCGAGGCGCTCGACCCGCAACGCGTCGTGCTGCTGCCCGACGGCACCGAGGACTATTGGACCGACGGATATCGCGATCTGATCCAGCTGGCCTGACCGGTGAGATGCGCGGCCTCGCCGGTCGCCTCGGCCGCCCGACTCGGCTCGACGGGGGCCGCAAGCGTTTTCGCTCAAAGTGACCCGCGCTCGATGGTGGCTTCCTACGCTGGGTGCATTGGGGTCCTGTAGAAGCGGGGAGGCGCCAATCCAATGAGGAAATCGAAGAAGACACGCGAGCAGTTGCTTGGCGAGTTGCGCCACGCCTACGAGGGCGGGGCCAGCATCCGCAAGCTGGCGGCTTCGACCGGCAGATCGTACGGATCCATTCACAGCATGCTGCGCGAATCGGGTACCACGATGCGCAGCCGCGGCGGACCCAACCACCGGACCCGAGCGCGGTAAACCGTCCTTTTGTTGCGGCGAACGTGCAACCTCGGCGAAATTCCGCGCGGTTTCTCGCAGTGAGTGCACGCTCGGCGTTGCGACGCGGTCAGCCCCGCCGCACCGAGTTCTCCACCAGGTCCAAAACCGCGGCGAGGCGCTGCGGGTCTTCACCGGAAGCCAGCCGGGCCACTAATCCGTCCAGAACGAGGTCCAGGTAGCACTGCAACACGTCGCCAGGGACGTCGTCGCGCAGCCGACCTGCCTGCTTCTGCCGGCGCAGCCGCTCCGTTGTCGCCGCCGCTAGTTCCGCTGAGCGTTCCCGCCATCCGCGACTGAACGTCGGGTCGTTGCGCAGTTTGCGCGCGATCTCCAGACGCGTTGCAAGCCAGTCAAATTGATCTGGGGTAGCCAGCATGTCACGCATCACCTGGATCAGTCCCTCGCGCGACGCGACCGCGGCCATCCGCTCAGCGTCCTCGCGGGCCAACTCGAAAAACAGTGTGTCCTTGTCGCGGAAATGGTGAAAAATCGCTCCCCGCGACAAGCCGACGGCCTGCTCCAGCCGGCGCACCGTGGCTTTGTCGTAACCGTATTCGGCGAAGCAGCGTCGAGCGCCGTCGAGGATTTGACGCCGGCGGGCCGCTAAGTGGTCCGCGCTGACTTTGGGCACGGTATACCTGCGTTAGCGGGAATTCAGCATGTTGCGCAGCACGAACTGCAAGATTCCGCCGTTGCGGTAGTAGTCGGCCTCACCCGGAGTGTCGATGCGCACCAACGCGTCGAACTCGACCGGATCGCTGCCATGCTTAGTGGCCTTGACGTGCACCGTTTTCGGCGTCTTGCCGTCGTTGATCGCCTCGATACCGGTGATGTCGAAGACCTCGGTGCCGTCCAGCCCCAACGAGGAGGCCGACTTGCCGTCCGGGAACTGTAGTGGAATCACCCCCATCCCGATCAGGTTGGAGCGATGAATGCGCTCGAATGACTCGGCAATCACCGCGCGTACCCCAAGCAGCGCGGTGCCCTTGGCCGCCCAGTCCCGCGACGAGCCGGAGCCGTACTCCTTGCCACCAAGCACCACCAGCGGAATACCCTGGGCCGCATAGTTTTGCGCAGCGTCGTAGATGAATGCTTGCGGGCCGCCTTCCTGGGTGAAGTCGCGGGTGTAGCCGCCTGCAACGTCGTCGAGCAGCAGGTTGCGAAGCCGGATATTGGCGAACGTGCCGCGGATCATCACCTCGTGATTTCCGCGACGAGACCCATAAGAGTTGTAGTCTTTGCGCGCAACGCCGTGTTCGTCGAGGTATTGCGCCGCCGGGGTGCCCGGCTTGATGCTGCCCGCCGGCGAAATGTGGTCGGTAGTCACCGAATCGCCCAACAGCGCTAGCACCCGAGCGCCAGTGATGTCGCGCACAGGTTCTGGTTCAGCGGCCATCCCGTCGAAATACGGCGGTTTACGCACATACGTCGAATTCGGGTCCCAGTCGAACGTTTTGCCACTCGGCGTCGGCAAATTGCGCCACCGCTCGTCACCCTTGAACACGTCGGCGTAGTTCTTGACGAACATCTCGGAGTTGATCGCGGAGGCGATCGTATCGGAGACATCCTTTTGCGACGGCCAGATATCGCGCAGATAGACGTCATTGCCGTCGTTGTCTTTGCCCAGCGGCTCGGTCTCGAAGTCGAAGTCCATCGTGCCGGCCAGCGCGTAGGCGATCACCAACGGCGGCGACGCCAGATAGTTCATTTTCACGTCGGGGTTGATACGGCCCTCGAAATTGCGGTTACCCGACAGCACCGCGGCCACCGAAAGGTCGTTGTCGTTGACGGCCTTCGAGATTTCCTCGGGCAGCGGTCCCGAGTTGCCGATGCAGGTCGTGCAGCCGTAGCCCACCAGATAGAAGCCGAGTTTTTCCAGATACGGCCATAGCCCGGCCTTTTCGTAGTAGTCGTGCACCACCTGCGAACCGGGCGCCATCGTCGTCTTCACCCACGGCTTGGAGGCCAGGCCCTTTTCCACAGCGTTGCGGGCCAGCAGCGCCGCGCCGAGCATCACCTCCGGATTGGAGGTATTGGTGCACGACGTGACCGCGGCGATCACCACCGCGCCATGGTCGAGCACGAATTCGCCCAGTTCGTCCGACTTCACCCGCACCGGCTTGCTCACGCGGCCGTTCGCGCCGGCGGCGGCCGATTGCACCGCGTCGGTGTCGTCGTCGGCGAATGTCAGCTGCCCCGGGTCGCTGGCCGGGAACGTCTCCTCGACGACTTCGTCGAGCTTGGAATGCGGTGCCGCCTGGTGCGTGCCAACATAGTTCGGAAGTGTCTTGCGGAAAACAGATTTCGCCTCGGACAACGCGATACGGTCTTGCGGGCGCTTCGGTCCGGCGATCGAGGGAACCACGTCGGACAGGTTGAGCTCCAGATACTCGGAGTACGCCGGCTGGTGGGCGGGATCGTGCCACATGCCCTGTTCCTTGGCGTAGGCCTCGACCAGTGCAAGCTGCTCCTCGTTGCGCCCGGTGAACCGCAGGTAGTCAATGGTCTCCTGGTCGATCGGAAAAATTGCTGCGGTGGAACCGAATTCGGGGCTCATGTTGCCCAGCGTTGCGCGATTAGCCAGTGGGACTTCAGCCACGCCCTCGCCGTAGAACTCGACGAACTTGCCGACCACACCATGTTTGCGCAGCATCTCCGTGACCGTGAGGACGACGTCGGTGGCGGTGACACCCGGCTGAATCTCACCGCTCAGCTTGAACCCGACCACCCGCGGGATCAACATCGACACCGGCTGACCCAGCATCGCGGCTTCGGCCTCGATGCCTCCCACCCCCCAGCCCAAGACGCCGAGCCCGTTGACCATCGTGGTGTGCGAGTCGGTGCCCACACAGGTGTCGGGGTACGCCACCCCGTCACGCTCCGTCACCACCTTGGCCAGGTATTCGATGTTGACCTGGTGCACGATCCCGGTGCCCGGCGGCACCACCTTGAAGTTGCGGAAAGCTCCTTGACCCCAGCGCAAGAACTGGTAGCGCTCGCCGTTGCGCTGATATTCGATCTCGACGTTGCGTTCGAAAGCGTCGGCACGGCCGAACAAGTCGGCGATTACCGAGTGGTCGATCACCAGATCTGCCGGGGCCAGCGGGTTGACCTTCTCGGGATCGCCACCGAGGTCGGCGACCGCCTCACGCATGGTTGCCAGGTCGACGATGCACGGCACCCCGGTGAAGTCCTGCATCACGACCCGCGCTGGTGTGTATTGGATTTCGATGCTGGGCTCGGCTGTGGGATCCCAGTGTGCGATCGCTTCGATGTGGTCGGTGGTGATGTTGCGGCCGTCCTCGTTGCGCAAGAGGTTTTCGGCGAGCACTTTGAGACTGTAGGGAAGCTTCTCGGTTCCCCGCGCCGCGTCGAGGCGGTAGATCTGGTAACTGGTGTCACCGACGTTGAGGGTGCTGCGGGCTCCGAAAGAATTCACCGACTCTGTCGTCACATCTACTCCCGGGATTTAGTTCTGCACCGCCGACGGGCCGTGCCGGCGGTTCCGTGCCCCATTAACAGTACGCTTGTCCTGCAATTCGGCGCGACCGCATGCTGATGCGAAACATCGTCCAGTCTGGCCCTACGGGTCCGGCGCCATCGTTCGGGTGGGTCGCGTACCGTTTTGGACCGTGACCACGCTGCAAGCGCCGCTGTACATCCCGGGGGAAATCTGCAGCACCGTCGGTGCCGATCCGTCTACGCCGCCCGACCAGTGCCTGGCTCTGGTCGAAGTCGCTGTCGCGGCCCAGGGCATCAGCGCGCCGCCCGCCGACGTTCCGGGCTTGCGCCAGGTGATCGACCAAGCACGCGAGGACGGCATCGACCTGAAGATCGTGGTTCTCGACCGCAACCCGCCGATGGACACTCCCCTGCGGGATGTCGCCACCGTGATCGGCAGCAGCCACCCGGATGCCACGGTTTTGGTGCTCAGCCCGTCGCACGTGGGAAGCTACAGCACCCACTTTCCGCGGGCGACGCTGGAAATCGGGGAAGACAATGCCAAGACCGGCAACGCGGTGCAATCTGCGCAGAATTTTCTGCACGAACTGACCACTCCGCAGTTCCCGTGGACGGCGTTCACGATCGTGGTGGTCATCGGCGTGCTCATCGCCGCCGTCGGCACCCGAATCCTGCAGGTGCGCAGCAGAAGATCCGCGACCGCGCCGCCCGGTGAGGAAACGCGCGCGGACGGCGCTGACCTTCACGCCTGACCGGCTTCCATCGCGATAAGTCACCGTTCGGTCACGAGTCGTCAACTTACTGCGCTGTAGTTTGTGACTACAGTTTCCATAGGGTCATCTGTGACTTATGGTGCAAGTGGTGCCGTTGTTGTGAATCGTGCCTGCAGTTACTACTGCGGCCGGCGTCATCCGCCTGCGCTGAGCCATAGGAGACCCGAGTCGAATGAGACGCATCTGCCGCGGCTCGTCTTTCCGGCTGGCGGCCCGGGTTGCCCGGCCTGCCGCGTCTGCGGTGCTCGGCGTGGCCTTGCTGCTGGGCACGCCCGGTTTGGCCGGCGCCGAGCCGAGCGGCAGCAGCGACTCACTGTCTGCCCTGATCGCTGAGGTGGCCAAGGCCAACCAGCACCTGGAGGACCTCCGCGGCGCCATTGAGGCCGAACAGGAAAGCGTCAACAAGGCACTGGTCGACGTGCAGACCGCGCGCGACAACGCTGCGGCCGCACAACATGACGTTGAGGTCAGTCAGCGGGCGGTGAAGGACGCCAACGCGGCCATCGCCGCTGCCCAACGGCGATTCGACGCCTTCGCGGCCGCCACTTACGTCAACGGGCCGTCCAACAGCTACCTGACCGCGGCCGGCCCCGACGACATCATCGCCACCGCAAGCGCTGGCCGGACGCTGGCCGCCAGCTCCCGGCAGGTGATGGCCAACCTGCAGCGGGCCCGCACCGAACAGGTCAACAAGGAGTCGGCGGCGCGGCTGGCCAAGCAGAAGGCCGACCGGGCCACAGCCGAGGCGCAGGCCAGGCAGGATGCAGCGGTATCCGCTCTTACCGCCGCCCACCGCAAGTTCGGTGAACAGCAGGCGGAGGTCAATCGCCTGGCCGCCGAACGCGACGCGGCCCAAGCCAGACTCGAGGCGGCTCGCACCTGGTCGGCACCCGGTGGCGGCACACAGGCCGGCTCGCGGTCGCGTGATCGGTGGGATCCAGGGGGGCCGGCAAGCGCACGGCCGAGCGATTCCAAGCAGTGGGACGGCGAGTGGGATCCCACCCTGCCGATGGTGCCGAGCGCCAATGTCCCCGGCGACCCGATCGCGATCATCAACACCGTCCTGGGTATCTCGGCGACGTCGTCGCAGGTCACGGCCAACATGGGCCGCAGCTTCCTGCAGAAGCTGGGCATCCTCAAACCCAACGACACCGGGATCACCAACGGCCGCATCCCGCGGGTGTACGGCCGGCAGGCATCCGAATACGTGATCCGCCGCGGGCTCTCGCAGCTGGGGGTGCCGTACTCGTGGGGCGGTGGCACCGCCGCGGGGCCGAGCCGGGGCATCGGCTCCGGTGCCGACACCGTGGGCTTCGACTGCTCGGGTCTGATTCTCTATTCGTTCGCCGGGGTGGGCATCAAGCTGCCGCACTACTCCGGTTCGCAGTACAACCTCGGCCGCAAAATCCCGTCCGCCCAGATGCGCCGCGGTGACGTGATCTTCTACGGCCCGGGCGGCAGCCAGCACGTGACGCTCTACCTCGGCGACGGGCAGATGCTCGAGGCCCCCGATGTCGGCTTGAGGGTGCGGGTCGCGCCGGTGCGAACCAGCGGCATGACGCCCTACGTGGTCCGCTACATCGAGTATTGACATGGGAATCTTGATGCGCCACAACGGGTTTCGCCGACTGATGCTGGCTTGGTCGACGCTGGCGGTGATCGGGCTGCTGGTCGGTTTGGCAGGCCCTGCCGTGGCCGATGATGCCCAGTGGGACCCGACGCTGCCCAAGGTGCCCAGCGCGGGCGCGCCCGGCGACCCGGTGGCGATCGCCAACGCTTCGATAGCGGCCACCGCCCAGGCCACCCAGACCACGTTGGACCTGGGCCGCAAGTTTTTGGGCAGCCTCGGCATCGGTGGCGGAGGCGCTGGCGGGGGTGGCGGCAATAACACCAGCCCGAGCAGAATTCCGCGGGTGTACGGTCGTCAGGCCGTCGAGTACGTGATCCGTCGGGCCAGCTCGCAGCTGGGGGTGCCGTATTCCTGGGGAGGTGGCACGCTGCAAGGCCCCAGCCGGGGCGTCGATTCCGGCGCGGACACGGTCGGGTTCGACTGTTCGGGGCTGACCCGATATGCCTTCGCCGGGGTCGGCGTGCTGATTCCGAGGTTTTCCGGTGATCAGTACAACGCCGGCCGGCACGTCCCCCCGTCGCAGGCCAAGCGGGGTGACTTGATTTTTTACGGCCCGGGCGGCAGCCAGCACGTGACCATCTACCTGGGGAACGGTCAGATGCTGGAGGCGTCGAGCATCGCCGGCAAAGTCACCGTCAGCCCGGTGCGCACGGAAGGGATGACGCCGTATGTCACCCGCATCATCGAGTACTAAGACCCGGTCACGTCGACGGAATCCCGGTGGCCTGGAATAGTTGGACGAGGGCATGCCGCTGCCCCGCGACGCCGGTCGCGTCGGCAGTCATGTCTGAAGGAGCTGTGAAGGTCGAGCCGTGAAGGAAAGTCGATGACATCACCAGGTGGGCCGCCCCCGGGCGCCAGCGGTTACCCTGGCCCGAGCGGGCCCCCGACATCCCCGGCGCACGCGGCGCCGCCGGCCGGCGGCAACGGGTTGGCCGCCGAAGTGCACACCCTCGAGCGGGCCATCTTCGAGGTCAAGCGGATCATCGTCGGCCAGGACCAGCTGGTCGAGCGGATGCTGGTTGGGTTGCTCTCCAAGGGTCATGTACTGCTCGAAGGGGTGCCCGGGGTGGCCAAGACCCTGGCGGTCGAGACCTTCGCCCGGGTGGTCGGCGGAACGTTCGCCCGCATCCAGTTCACGCCCGACCTGGTGCCCACCGACATCATCGGTACTCGCATCTATCGGCAGGGCAAGGAGGAGTTCGACACCGAACTGGGTCCCGTGGTGGTCAACTTCCTGCTCGCCGACGAAATCAACCGGGCTCCGGCCAAGGTGCAGTCCGCGCTGCTGGAGGTCATGCAGGAGCGCCACGTGTCCATCGGCGGCAAGACCTTTCCGATGCCCAACCCGTTTTTGGTCATGGCGACCCAGAACCCGATCGAGCACGAAGGTGTCTACCCGCTGCCAGAAGCCCAGCGTGACCGTTTCCTGTTCAAGATCAACGTCGGCTACCCGTCGCCGGAAGAAGAGCGCGAGATCATCTACCGGATGGGTGTCACCCCCCCCCGACACCCAAGCAGGTGCTGCAGACCGGTGACCTGTTGCGGCTGCAGGACATCGCGGCCAACAACTTCGTCCACCACGCGCTGGTCGACTACGTGGTCCGCGTGGTCACCGCCACCCGCCACCCCGAGCAGCTCGGCATGAACGACGTCAAGAGCTGGGTAGCGTTCGGCGCCTCGCCGCGCGCCTCGCTGGGCATCATCGCTGCTGCCCGCTCGCTGGCGCTGGTGCGGGGCCGCGACTACGTGATCCCGCAAGACGTCATCGAAGTCATTCCCGACGTGCTGCGGCACCGCCTGGTGCTCACCTATGATGCGCTCGCCGATGAAATCTCACCGGAGATCGTCATCAACAGGGTCCTGCAGACGGTTGCCTTGCCGCAGGTGAATGCTGTTCCACAGCAAGGACATTCGGTGCCGCCGGTGATGCAGGCTGCGGCGGCGGCTGGCGGTCGGTGACCGAGGCTCGTTCGGCTGCGGTGAATCCCGCGGCTAATCCTCCGCCGTCGATGCTGCGCGGGGAGATCGACGACCCGAAGCTGTCGGCGGCGCTGCGCACCTTGGAGCTGACCGTCAAACGCAAACTCGACGGGATGCTGCACGGCGATCACCTCGGACTGCTCCCCGGGCCGGGTACCGAGCCGGGGGGAGTCGAGGCTCTATCAGCCCGGCGACGACGTCCGCCGCATGGATTGGGCGGTCACCGCGCGCACCACGGTCCCGCACGTGCGTGAGATGATCGCCGACCGGGAACTGGAGACCTGGCTGGTGGTCGACATGTCGGCAAGCCTGGACTTCGGTACCACCGTCTGCGAAAAGCGTGACCTGGCGGTGGCGGCCGCAGCCGCGATCACTTTCCTCAACAGCGGTGGCGGTAATCGGCTGGGTGCGCTGATCTCCAACGGGGAGCGGATGATCCGGGTGCCGGCCCGCTCCGGGCGGATGCATGAGCAGACGCTGTTGCGCACCATCGCGACCACGCCCAAGGCCCCGGTGGGGGTGCGCGGTGATCTGGCCGGCGCCATCGACGCATTGCGGCGGCCGCAACGGCGCCGCGGAATGGCCGTGATCATCAGTGATTTCCTTGGACCGATCAACTGGACGCGTCCGCTGCGCGCTATCGCCGGCCGACATGAGGTGCTCGGTATCGAAGTGCTCGACCCCCGTGATGTCGAGCTGCCCGACGTCGGCGATGTCATCTTGCAAGACGCCGAGTCCGGTGTGATCCGCGAGTTCACCATCGACTCGCAGCTGCGTGACGACTTCGCGAGGGCGGCGTCGGCGCACCGCGCCGAGGTGGCCCAGACGCTGCGCGGGTGCGGTGCGCCGCTGCTGTCGCTGCGCACCGACCGCGACTGGATCGCCGACATCGTCCGGTTCGTCGAATCGCGCCGGCGAGGAGCTTTGGCGGGACTGCAGTGACGGGTCCAGGTCTGCGATGACGCTGCCGCTACTCGGGCCGATGACGCTGTCGGGCTTCGCGCACCCCTGGTTTTTCCTGTTTTTGCTGGTCGTCCTCGGCATTGTCGCGCTCTACATCATCATGCAGGTGGCCCGGCAGCGGCGGATGCTGCGGTTCGCCAACATGGAGTTGCTGGAAAGCGTCGCACCGCGGCGGCCAACGCGGTGGCGGCACCTGCCGGCGACCCTGTTGGTGGCGGCGCTGCTGCTGCTGACGATCGCGATGGCCGGCCCGACCCACGACGTGCGGATTCCCCGCAACCGCGCGGTGGTGATGCTGGTCATCGACGTGTCGCAGTCGATGCGGGCCACCGACGTCGAACCCAACCGCATGGTTGCCGCGCAGGAGGCCGCCAAGACGTTCGCCGACGAGCTGACGCCCGGCATCAACCTGGGGCTGATCTCCTATGCGGGCACCGCGACCGTGCTGGTCTCACCGACCACCAACCGGGCGGCCACCAAGGCCGCGCTGGACAAGTTGCAGTTCGCCGACCGCACCGCCACCGGCGAGGGCATCTTCACCGCGCTGCAGGCGATCGCCACCGTGGGGGCGGTGATCGGCGGCGGCGACACCCCGCCGCCGGCGCGGATCGTGTTGTTCTCCGACGGCAAGGAAACCGTGCCGACCAACCCCGACAACCCTAAGGGCGCGTTCACCGCCGCGCGCACCGCCAAGGACCAGGGGGTGCCGATCTCGACCATATCGTTCGGCACACCGTACGGCTTCGTCGAGATCAACGGCCAGCGCCAGCCGGTGCCGGTTGATGACACCACGATGAAAAAGGTCGCCGAGCTGTCCGGCGGCAACGCCTACAACGCGTCCAACTTGCAGGAACTCAAGCAGGTTTACTCGACGCTGCAGCAGCAGATCGGCTACGAAACGATCAGGGGCGACGCCAGTGTCGGCTGGTTGCGGCTGGGTTCGCTGATCCTCGCGCTGGCCGGGTTGGCGGCGCTGCTGATCAACCGGCGTCTGCCGACCTGATTTTCGCTCGTCGAGTGGCCACTTAACGCACACCTCCGCCGCGAAAGGCGTGTCATACGTGGCCGCTCGGCGATGCGATAGGTTGTCGGGGTGACTGACACAGCCACCGAAACCACCCACCCGGGCAAGCCGCCCTTTGTCCCCCGGTCGGTGCTGGTCACGGGCGGAAACCGGGGGATAGGACTCGCGATCGCGCGCCGGCTGCACGCCGACGGCCACAAGGTGGCCGTCACGCACCGCGGCTCCGGGGCGCCCGAGGGGCTGTTCGGCGTCGAGTGCGACGTCACCGACAACGATGCCGTCGACCGCGCCTTCAAAGCGGTCGAGGAACACCAGGGACCGGTCGAGGTGCTGGTGGCCAACGCCGGTCTCGCCGCGGACGCGTTTCTCATTCGGATGACCGAGGAGAAGTTCGTCAAGGTCATCGACGCTAACCTCACCGGGGCGTTCCGGGTGGCTCAGCGGGCATCGCGCAGCATGCAGCGAAAGCGGTTCGGCCGAATGATCTTCATCGGTTCGGTCTCCGGCACCTGGGGCATCGGCAACCAAGCCAATTACGCCGCCTCCAAGGCCGGTCTGATCGGCATGGCCCGCTCCATTGCCCGGGAGCTGTCGAAGGCCAATGTGACCGCGAACGTGGTGGCCCCCGGCTACATTGACACCGATATGACCCGCGCGCTGGATGAGCGGATTCAAGCGGGGGCCCTGGAGTTCATCCCGGCGAAGCGCATCGGCACGGCCGACGAAGTCGCCGGCGTCGTCAGCTTCCTGGCCTCCGAGGACGCCAGTTACATTTCCGGCGCGGTGATTCCCGTGGACGGCGGGATGGGAATGGGTCACTGAGGACTCGACAAAGGACGGACATGGCAGGACTGCTGGAAGGCAAACGGATCCTGGTCACCGGGATCATCACCGACGCGTCGATCGCGTTCCACATCGCCCGCGTCGCGCAGGAACAGGGCGCACAGCTGGTCTGCACCGGGTTTGACCGGCTGCGGCTGATCGACCGCATCCTCGACCGGCTGCCGCAGAAGCCGCCGCTGCTGGAACTTGACGTGCAAAACAACGAGCACCTCGAAACGCTGGCCGACCGAGTGGTCCAGGTCATCGGGGAGGACAACAGGCTCGACGGCGTGGTGCACTCGATCGGCTTTATGCCACCCAGCGGGATGGGCATCAACCCGTTCTTCGACGCGCCGTTCGAGGACGTCGCCAAGGGTATTCACATTTCGGCGTACTCGTACGCTTCGCTGGCGAAAGCGTTGTTGCCGATCATGAATCGCGGTGGAGCGATCGTCGGCATGGACTTCGACCCGTCCCGGGCGATGCCGGCGTACAACTGGATGACGGTGGCCAAAAGTGCGCTCGAATCAGTGAACCGGTTTGTCGCGCGCGAGGCCGGCCAACACGGTGTGCGGTCCAATCTTGTTGCTGCCGGGCCTATTCGGACACTGGCGATGAGCGCGATCGTCGGTGGCGCACTCGGGGAGGAAGCCAGCAAACACATGGAACTGCTCGAACAGGGATGGGACCAGCGCGCCCCGATCGGTTGGGACATGAAGGACGCCACACCGGTCGCCAAAACGGTGTGCGCGGTCCTGTCGGACTGGCTGCCGGCCACCACGGGGGACATCATCTATGCCGATGGTGGCGCGCATACCCAGTTGCTCTGATGCGGTTTGACGCCGTCCTGCTGCTGTCCTTCGGCGGACCGGAGGGACCCGACCAGGTACGGCCGTTTCTGGAAAACGTCACCCGCGGACGCGACGTGCCGCGGCAGCGTCTCGACGAGGTCGCCGAGCACTATCTGCATTTCGGCGGGATCTCGCCGATCAACGCCATCAACCGGGCGTTGGTGGCCGAACTGCGAGCCGAACTTGCCGACCGTGGTCTGCGGCTGCCGGTGTATTTCGGTAACCGTAATTGGGAACCTTATGTCGAGGATGCGGTTGTTGCGATGCGCGACGACGAGATTCGCTGCGCAGCAGTGTTCACCACGTCGGCGTGGAGCGGGTATTCCAGCTGCACCCAATACGTGGAAGACATCGCTCGGGCCCGGGCAGCAGCGGGGCCGGACGCACCCGAGCTGGTCAAGCTCCGGCCGTATTTCGACCACCCGCTGTTCGTCGAGATGTTCGCCGAGGCAGTCCGTAACGCCGCCGACACGGTGTGCGCCGGTGCACGGCTGGTGTTTACCGCACACTCGATTCCGGTGGCCGCTGATGAGCGCTGCGGACCGCACCTTTACAGCCGTCAAGTCGCTTATGCTGCAAGGCTAGTTGCAGATGCTGTCGACTACTGCGATTACGATCTGGTATGGCAGTCCCGATCGGGTCCACCCCAAATCCCTTGGCTGGAACCCGATGTCGCCGATCATCTCACCACTCTTGCTGACGCGGGCGTGAAAGCTGTCATCATCTGCCCCATCGGATTCGTCGCCGACCATATCGAGGTGGTGTGGGATCTCGACCACGAACTGCGGGGGCAGGCCGAGGCGGCAGGCATGGCGTTCGCGCGGGCCGGCACCCCCAACGCCGATCGGCGATTTGCGCGGCTAGCGGTCGATCTGATCGACGAAATGCGCTATGGCCGTGCACCGCAGCGGGTCAGCGGACCCGACCCGGTGCCCGGCTGCGGGGCCAGCGTCAACGGCGCGCCATGCCGACCGCCGCACTGCGTCGCCGCATGCCCGCCGGCCGTCAACCCCGCCACGCCGACCGCAGGATCGCGCTGACCGCGGCGATTCGCGCCGAACGCACCACCCCGGCCAGCGGGCGCAGCGCGTCGGCGGCGATCTGAGTCTCCGACAAGGATTGCGCCGCGATCGGCAACCGGCTCAGCCCGGCGCTGACCGTGATGATCGCGTCGACATGTGCCGCATTCTCCAGCACTCGCACCGCCCGCGTCGGTGCGTGCTCGGGGATCCGGTGCTGCCGCGAGGCTGCCAGCAACTGCGCGACCAGCGCACGTGGATCGTCGACATCTGTGGTGGGGCTGTCGATTCCGATCGTGGCCAGGGTATCGGCCGCCGAGCGCACGGCCGAGCGCAGCGCGTATTCCGCCTCGCCGAGTTCGTGCGGGTCAATAACGGGCACGGCGGGCAGCGAATACACTGTCCAGCACAGCACTTCGGGTGTATCGGCCCGGTCATCGGAGTCGTCGTAGTGGCACTCGGGAACCAACCCGACGGCCACGGACTGATTGCCGGGATCGCCGACGATCACAGCCTCGCCGGCGGCCAGTGCATCGCGCTCGAACTGCGTGCCGGCCGCCAGCCCGCGCACATCGCCCGGCACCGGTAGGACGACGTTCACCGACGGTTCGTGGACCGCGGGCCGGCCAGCCGCGGTACGCAGTGTTTGCAAGAGCGACACCGCGCCACCATCGTGCACATCCGGCCACGGCAGACCGGTGTGGCCGGCGGCGACAGCATCATACGCGGTTACGGATTGTCTTGGCGCCCAATGTGATAGCGCGTCCAGAACGTCGTCGGGCGCCGCCTTACCGGCAAGCCAAGCGTTAGCCCAAACCGAGAGCGTCGCACTGGGGCACCACATGCTCTCGCAGTCTAGTTGTTCGCCCTGATTGTGGCCGATCGCGCGATATCCTGACCGCATGCCCGCAGCCCTGCTCTGGCTGATCTTCGCGTTGGGCCTCGCCGGTGCGGAGGCGCTGACCGGCGACATGTTCCTGCTGATGCTCGGTGGCGGGGCGCTGGCGGCGGCCGCAACAAGTTGGCTGCTGGACACCCCGGTGTGGGCCGACGGGGCGGTGTTCCTGGTGGTGTCGGTTCTGCTGCTGGCAGTGGTCCGGCCCGCGGTACGGCGGCGCCTGACCCCGGCGAAGGAGATAGCCACCGGGGTGCAGGCGCTGGAGGGCAAAAGCGCGCTGGTCCTCGACCGCGTCGCACGACACGAGGGTCAAGTAAAGCTGGACGGTCAGGTATGGACGGCGCGGCCGTTCAATGAGGCCGACGTCTACGAGCCCGGCGAGTTGGTGACCGTCATGCGCATCGACGGCGCCACCGCGGTGGTGTGGAAGAACGCCTAAACCCTCGAGAGCAATAGGAGAAACCAATGCAAGGTGCGGTTGCTGGTCTGGTGTTGCTTGCTGCTTTAGTGATCTTTGCCGTGATCGTGGTGGCCAAATCGGTGGCGTTGATTCCGCAGGCGGAGGCCGCGGTGATCGAACGCTTGGGCCGGTACAGCCGCACGGTGAGCGGACAGCTGACGCTGCTGGTGCCGTTCATCGATCGCGTCCGCGCTCGGGTCGATCTGCGTGAGCGCGTGGTGTCGTTCCCGCCACAGCCGGTGATTACCGAGGACAACCTCACGCTCAACATCGACACCGTGGTGTATTTCCAGGTGACCAACCCGCAGGCGGCGGTCTACGAGATCAGCAACTACATCGTCGGTGTCGAGCAGCTGACCACCACCACGCTGCGCAACGTGGTGGGCGGCATGACGCTGGAACAGACCCTGACGTCGAGAGAGATCATCAACAGGCAGCTGCGCGGCGTGCTCGACGAAGCCACCGGACGCTGGGGGCTGCGGGTCGCGCGCGTGGAGCTGCGCAGCATCGACCCGCCGCCGTCGATCCAGGCTTCGATGGAAAAGCAGATGAAAGCCGACCGGGAGAAGCGGGCGATGATCTTGACGGCGGAGGGCACCCGTGAGTCGGCGATCAAACAGGCCGAGGGGCAAAAACAGGCGCAGATCCTGGAAGCCGAGGGTGCCAAGCAGGCTGCGATCCTGGCGGCCGAGGCGGACCGGCAGTCCCGCATGCTGCGGGCGCAGGGCGAACGGGCGGCGGCTTATCTGCAGGCCCAAGGCCAAGCCAAGGCCATCGAGAAGACATTCGCCGCAATCAAGGCCGGCAGGCCCACTCCGGAACTGCTGGCCTACCAGTACCTGCAGGTGCTGCCGCAACTCGGCCGGGGCGAAGCGAACAAGGTGTGGGTGATACCCAGCGACTTCGGCTCGGCCCTGCAGGGTTTCACCAAACTGCTCGGGGCGCCCGGGGATGACGGCGTGTACCGGTATCACCCGTCGCCGGTCGAGGACGACTTGCCCAAGCCAGAAGACGACAGCGACGAGATCGCCGACTGGTTCTCGACGCAGACCGATCCGGCGATCATGCAGGCGGTGGCCAAGGCCGAGGCCGATGCGCGCAAGCCGGTGGAGGGCCCGGTCGGCACGACGCCCGAGCTGAGCCAGTAGATGTCGCGACGCGCGGTCACGATTTCCCCGAGACCGTGCGCGGCGCTCCCCGGCCGCCGCGCGCGCCGACGGCGCGGCGACGTGCACGGGTCGATGGTTGCGGTCGGGCACACCGCTGCGACCGAGGGTCAGCCATCGGCCCGATTCGCGGCCAATCGAAACTCGACCATGGGCAGGGGCGTGTTGGTCTGGCTGATCGGTCTTTCCAAGGTGTTCTCGAGCACGCGCCTCAACGCGGCCCAGGCGTGCGGGTGTCGACCGATGTAGACGCCGAGCGTGTTGTCGGCTTCCTGTTGGCTGAGAACCCGCGCCCTGGCGGGTTTCGGGGCGCGACTGCCGACACAGACACGCACGCGCGGATTTGCCTGGATGTTGCGGAACCACTGCGCGTTGCCGCCGAAGCCGGAAGCGACGACGTAGGTGTCGGACGTCGGGTGATCGACGACTTCCAAGACGACGTAGCGGTGAACACCGGACCGGCGGCCGATGTGTTCGAGCATGAGCAGCCGCGAGCCGAACACCGCCCCGGCACGGGCCTTGTAGACCCAAATCGGGGCGCGCATCAGCCAGCGTGAACGAAGCAGTCTCGCGCCGACGGCGGCAAGCCGCGATGATGGCTCTATGGCCCACATGGTTGTGCCTTTCGTGTCCGAGGTGCTGAGCGCCGACGCGTATCGCTGAACGATGTCAGGTGGGTAAGCTGATAATTAGCGACTCTATGTTGTAGCAAGGATTGCCGCGCAGGCCAGGCTGGTGGAGGAGCAGTGGACATCGTCCTCGGTGTGTCGATGGCGCCCACGACGGTCCGCCTGGTGCTGGTCGAAGGGGAAAACGCCGACGGCGCCACCGTCGACGAAGACGGCTTCGAGGTGGCCGCTGCCGAGGACTGGCCCAGCTTCGGTGCGCCTGAGCGGGTGATCGCGGCCATCCTGGGCACCCGGGAGAGCGCGGCGGAGGGTGATTACCGCCTGGCGTCAACCGGGGTCACCTGGACCGACCCCGTCGAGGCCGCGATCCTGCGGGATGCGCTGGCGGCCCACAAGGTCGAGAACGTCATGTTGGTGTCGGCATTCTTGGCCGCGGCGGCTTTGGCCCAATCGGTCGGCAGCGCTGTGGGCTATGCGCATACGGGGCTGCTGTTTCTCGAACCCGAGACCGCGACGCTGGCAATCGTCGACTCTGCCGACGGCTCGATCGTCGATGTGCGCCGCCGAACGGTGCACAGCGCCGATCCTGTGATCGAGTTGACCGATCTGGTAGCTCAGCTTGACGCGTTGGAATCGCCGCCCGATGGGGTCTTTGTGGTCGGTGCCGGCGTTGACATCACGTCGATCAAGCCGTGCCTGGACTCGGCGACGACGCTGCCGGTGACCGTGCCCGAAGAGCCCGATACCGCGCTCGCTCGTGGCGCGGCGTTGGCATCGGCGCATGCGCCGCTGTTCGTGTCCTCGACCGCGGCGGTGGCCTACTCACAAGTCCCCGACTGGACGACCGCCGAGGTGGTCGACCCGTCTGCGGCCGGCGCCGACCCCACTGATGCAGGTGCTGACCCCGCCGAAGACCTGCCCTACACCTACGACCAGGCAGGTTTGCGCGCCGACGAACCCGGCCGCAAGCCGCTCCTGGTGGCCTTGGGCGTGATGACGGTCTTCTTCGTGGGGGTGTCAGCGCTGGTGATCTCGTTGGGGCTCCGGGCTCGCCCAGCCGTGAGTCAGCAGCCCAGGGTCGGCGCCGGCCTCATTTTTCCGGTGAAGGAGGCGCCCGCGGCGGCCCCGAAGGCGCCGAAGCCAGAGTCGCAAGCCCCGCCCATGGCGCCGCCGAACATCGTGCGGCAGCCAGTGCCCGAGGCACCGCAACCGGCCCCCGATGCGGTCGCGCCCGCGGCTCCCGCCCCCGGGCAGCACCCCGGGGCTCCGGCGCCCGAGGCCGCCGTGCCCGCGCCGGTGCCCGCCGTTCCACAGCCCGTCCCGGTGCCGGTGGCGGCGACACCCCCTCCGGCGGCTCCGGCTCCACCGCCCGTGGTGCGAGCACCGGTCCCGGCCGGTCCCCCGCCCGCGGCTCCACCACCTGCACCTGTGCAGGTTGCACCGTTGCCGATCCCGCTGCCCGCGCCGGCGATTCCGATCCTGCCGCCAATCTTCAATCCGCCAGCACACAATCCACCGCTCCAGCCCGGCGGTGGCGACCACGATCGGGGCGGGTGGCCAGGCGGCGGATGGCCGCCCGGCCGCGGGTGGCATCCGGGCGGCGACCGCGGCGGGAGCGGATGGCTTCCCGGCGGCGGCATAGGTGGGAACCACGGCGGTCTCGGCGGGATTGGCGCCGGCGGCCACGGCGGCGGGTTCGGTGGCGGATTCGGCGGATTCGGCGGTCGCCACGGGGGCCGGTGATCCGCGCGACGACACCGCCATGGCTCACGGTGGCGGCGGTCGCGGCGCGGGCCGGCGAATCGGGTGCAGGCGCGCTGAGCGTGATCAGCTCGCTGGCGCCGACCGCTCCGACCAGCAGCCCGGCCACTCCGTCGGCCGGTGTGGTTGCCGACGACGGTAGCCAGCGAACTCGACGCAAATCTGAAGAAACGTATCGCGCCCGTTCTTCAGGTTGGTCTCAGAAAGGCTGCATTAACTAATGGACTATGACCGATCGCCGCGGCACCGGCCGCCAGGAGAGGCGCGCGGTTGCCCGAAAGGACGACCAGTTCAGCGTGGGCGCGCCGCGGGTGCTGGTGGTCGAGGACTCCGAGACCATTCGGGAAATGGTCAGTGAGGCGCTGGCCGATGCCGGTTACCACACCGATACCCGCTCCGACGGCGAGAACCTCGAAGACGTGCTCGACGGCTTCCGGCCAGACCTGGTGGTGCTTGACGTGATGCTGCCGGGCGGCCGAGACGGGTTCAGCCTGATAGACGTCGCGCTCGCCTGGGGCGACGTCGGGATCGTGATGATCACCGCCCGTGACGGCCTGCCCGACCGGTTGCGCGGTCTCGACGGTGGCGCCGACGATTACGTGGTCAAACCTTTCGAGCTGGCCGAACTGGTATCGCGGGTGGGGGCGGTGCTGCGCCGCCGGGGCCGGCTGCCCGCGGCGGTGCAAGCGGGCGACCTGTTGGTGGATATCGACGCCGGAGTGGCCGCGCGCGGCGGCCACCGGCTGGATCTGACCGCCACCGAGCTACGGCTGCTGGCCTTTCTCATCGAGCAGCGCGGCCGGATCGTCAGCGCGGCCCAGATCCTCACCGCGGTGTGGGGCTATGACGCCTACGACGCCAACCTGGTGCAGGTCCATGTCAGCGGGCTGCGCCGCAAGCTCGAGGCGCACGGGCCCCGAATTTTGCACACCGTTCGCGGTATCGGCTACCGCCTGCAACCGCGGCGCTCATGACGTCGGCCGCCACGCCGACCCCGTCGCTGCAGCGTCGGGTGACCGTGATCGTGGTCGGGTTGCTGGCGGTGCTCTTGCTGCTGCTGGGGGCGGTCATCGACGTGAGCGTGGGAGCACAAGCCCGCCGCAACCTGCATGACCAGCTGCTTGCCGCCACGTCGCGTGCGGACGCGCTCGCCGCTGGCGGTACTGCACCGGCCCAACTGGCCGCCGAACTCAACGGCGGCAGCGTGCGGGCGCTGGTGATCACCGCCGACGGCGCCACCTACGGTGATGCGGCGATCAGCCCAGACACCACTGCCGGCCCGCTCGTCCCGCCACCGCCGTGGGCTCCGGCGCCACCGCCCCCGCCACCGCCGGATGCGACCGCTACCGCCCTGGTGCACCCGCTGCCCACCGGTGGCCGGGTGATCCTGGTCGCCGACACCACGCAGACCACACAAATGAGGAGCCAGCTGCGCCGACTGATAATCGGGGCTGGTCTGGCCACGGTCGCGATCGCGGCCCTGTTGTTTGTCGCGGCGAGCCGCGCGGCGTTGCGACCGCTGGAGCGGCTGACCCAGGTGGCGAAAAGCATCACAACCGGTGACCGGGGCAGACGACTGCGACCAGACCGTCCTCATACTGAGTTAGGCTGTGCTGCAAGCGCTTTCGACGATATGCTCGATGCACTGGAAGCCTCCGAACACCGCGCGCGGCGCGCTGCGGAAGCTGCGCAGCGCGCCGAGACCGCGACCCGGCGATTCCTCGTCGACGCCGCGCATGAACTTCGCACCCCGATGGCCGGGATCCAGGCCGCCGCCGAGCAACTCGTCAGCAACGCCGGCCGGCACCGGTCCGACGCGGCTGCGCGCCGCCAGTACCGTCGCGCAAGTCTGTTGCTGTCGGACGCCCGCCGAGCGGCCCGCCTGGTCGCCGACATGCTCGACTTGAGCCGCATCGACGCGGGGTTGCCGCTGGACCTTCAAGGCTGCGACCTGGCCAGGATCGTCGACGCCGAAGCCGACCGTACCGCGATGCTGGCGCCGCAACTGACCGTCACCCGCACCGGGGTCACCACGTTGCCGCTCCGAGTCGACCCGACCCGGGTGGCCCAGATCTTGTCCAACCTGCTCGACAACGCGCGACGGCACACCCCGGGCGGCGGCCAAATCACCATCGACCTGCAGCACCGTGAGCACCACGCCGAGGTCACGGTCACCGACACCGGCCCGGGCATTCCCGACCAGGAGCGCGAGCGCATCTTCGAACGGCTGGTCCGCCTGGACGCCGGACGGGCCCGCGACCACGGCGGCGCCGGCCTGGGCCTGCCGATCGCGCGGGCCCTCGCCCGCGCCCACGGGGGCGAACTGACATGCCTATCTCACGACGGCGGCGCTCAATTCCGGCTCAGCTTGCCCAGCAACGCCGACGAGCCCCTCACCGCCTAACCATCGGCCCCACCGAGTCGTGCGCGCCGGCGGCTCGCCGCCGATGCTGGCGGATCTCGTAGACCAGCACGGCAAAGCCGACGGCACCGGTGCACAGCGACACCAACACCAGCAACGGGCTGACATGACCGGTCAGCGCATCGCCGAGAACCACCACGGCGGCCGTCCCCGGTGCGGTGCCGACCAGGGTGGCCAACGTGTAGGGCCACAACCGCACGGCCGAGGCCCCGGCGGCGTAGTTGAGCACCGAGAACGGCACCGCCGGGATCAGTCGCAGCGAAAGGATCGTCGGCCAGCCGCGGTCCCGCAGCCGTTCGTCGACGGTATCGATGGCCCGGTGGCGTACCAGACGGCTCAGCTGCAGACCGGCCACCCGCACCAGCACCAGCGCGATTACCGCGCTGGCGGTGCTGGCCAGCACCGCGATCAGGATCCCGAGCAACGGCCCGAACAACAGGCCGGCGGCCAGGGTAAATGCCGTCCGGGGAAACGGTAGCGCCGTCACGACGATGTGCGCGCCCAGGAAAGCCAGCGGAAACCAGGGCCCCACCGATGTCGCCCAGTCCCGCAGCTGCACTGCGGTGGGAATCGGAACCAGCAGCACCACCACGACCAGAACCGCGACTGCTGTCGCTGCCACGCCGAGTCGCCGCCGGGGCACTTGACGCGCGGTCGCAACCACCGCGGACGTGACGCCACGCAGGATGTCGCGGGCCTTGCTGGTGGCGGGAACCGTCACGATGTCCCAGGCTACGGGTGTTGGGTAAACGCGTCGTGTCCCGTGCCCGGTGGTCCGCCCGGCTGAGCGCACCTCGGCTCTGGCGCCTCGACGGCAATCAATTAGCCTGGCAATCGAACCTATGCCGCCACATGCTGCGATAACGGGAGCCGCCGGTGTCAGTCGATGTGTCCGTTAAGCCGGTCGATCTGGCGCAGGCGCGTGCCCGGTGGCGCACCGCGGTGGCCGAGGTGCTGGCGAAGAGCGCCCGCCCTCCGGCCGACCAGCTCGGCGAGGAGCCGGAGCGGCTGCTGGACACTCCCACCTATGAAGGGTTCGCGATCCGCGCGCTGTACACCGCGCTTGACGCGCTTCCGGAGCGGCCGCTGCCGGGCGAGTTCCCCTATGTGCGCGGCGCCGACGCCTACCGCGACGTCAATGTCGGCTGGAAAGTCGCCGAAGTGTTCCCCGCCAGTGGCGCCGAGGACAATGCGGCGCTGCTGGCCGCGCTGAGCGACGGGGTGAGCGCGCTGGTGCTGCAGGTGGGCCAGTCCGGTGTGGCACCGGCCCGGCTTGACCGCCTGCTCGCCGGCGTGTACCTGGATCTGGTGCCGGTCATTGTGGACGCCGGCGCCGACTACCCAGCGGCCGCCAATACCATGCTGGCGCTGATCGAGGAGCTGGACGACGACAAGCGGGCCACGTTATCGGTCGACCTCGGCGCCGACCCGCTCACCGCACCACTGAGTCAGCGTCCGGCGCCTTCGATCGACGACGTGGTCGCGATCGCGGCGCGCATAGCTGACGCGCGCGGGGTGCGGGCCGTAACCGTCGACGGACCCGCTTTCCACAACCGGGGCGCCAACTCCGCCTGGGAGCTCGCCGGCAGCGTCGCCGCCGCGGTCAGCTATCTGCGGGCGCTTTGCGGAGCCGGAATCGCGATCGCAAATGCCCAGCGACAGATAAGTTTTCGTCTTGCCGCCGACGATGACCAGTTCATGACAATCGCGAAGATGCGCGCGGCGCGACAACTGTGGGCGCGGGTGGCCGAAGTGCTCGGCGAACCAGACAGCGGGACGGCGGTTCTGCACGCTGAAACATCACTGCCGATGATGACCCAGCGCGATCCCTGGGTGAACATGCTGCGCACCACGCTGGCCGCGTTCGGCGCAGGCGTGGGCGGCGCCGACACCGTGCGGGTATTGCCGTTCGACGCGGTGATCCCAGCGGGTTATCCGGGCATGCCGAAGGACTTCTCGCGCCGTATCGCCCGCAACACCCAGCTGCTGTTGTTGGAGGAATCGCACGTCGGCCGCGTCCTGGACCCCGCTGGCGGCTCCTGGTACGTCGAGGACCTCACCGAACAGCTGGCCCAGCAGGCCTGGCGGCACTTCCAGGACATCGAAGCACGCGGCGGCTTCGTCGAGGCCCGCGACTACCTGAGCGATCAGATCGCCCAGGTGGCCGCGCGGCGCATCGACGACATCGCGCACCGCCGCACCGCCGTGACCGGGGTGAACGAATACCCGAACCTCGCCGAACCGCCTCTGCCGCATACTGATTCGACATCCACGGTGCAACGTTATGCCGCACAGTTCGAAGCATTGCGGGACCGTTCCGACGCTTACCTGGAGTCGACCGGGCGACGACCATCTGTGCTGCTGCTGCCGCTGGGCCCGCTAGCTGAGCACAACGTGCGCGCCACGTTCGTGACCAACCTGCTGGCGTCCGGAGGCATCGAGGCGATCAACCCCGGGCCGGTCGACGCCGCCGGTGTCGCGCAGGCGGTGTCCAACGCGGGGACCACGAAAGCCGTGGTGGTCTGTGGCACCGACAAGCGCTACAACGACGACGCCGCCGACGTGGTCAGGGCGGCGCGCGGCGCCGGGGTAGAGCGGGTTTACCTCGCCGGGCCGAAAACGGCGCTGCACGATGCCGAATATCTGCCTGACGAGTACCTGACCGCCAAAATCAATGCGGTGGAAGCCCTGTCGAATCTGCTCACCCGATTGGGGGCCTAGCGATGACCGCGAGCACCTCGATTATCGGCAGCTTCGCCGATGTCCCGCTGCACGGCGACATCACCGGCGAGCCGGTCACCGAGTCGGCCGTGGAAAAGCACGTCACCGCAGCTGCGTCGGCACATGGGTACACCCCCGAGCAGTTGGAGTGGCACACACCGGAAGGCATTGTCGTCAAACCGGTTTACATCGCCGCTGACCGCGATGCCGCGGTCAGCGAAGGCTATCTGTTGGACAGCTTCCCGGGCGAGCCGCCCTACGTCCGCGGCCCCTATCCGACCATGTACGTCAACCAGCCGTGGACCATCCGTCAATACGCCGGATTCTCCACCGCAGCCGAATCCAACGCTTTCTACCGCCGCAACCTGGCCGCCGGGCAGAAAGGCCTGTCGGTGGCGTTCGACCTGGCCACGCACCGGGGCTATGACTCCGACCATCCCCGGGTCCAGGGGGACGTCGGAATGGCCGGTGTAGCAATCGATTCCATTCTCGACATGCGGCAGTTGTTCGACGGAATCGATTTGGGATCGGTCAGCGTGTCGATGACCATGAACGGCGCGGTGCTGCCGATTCTGGCACTTTATGTGGTGGCCGCCGAGGAGCAGGGCGTGCCGCCGGAGAAGCTCGCCGGCACCATCCAGAACGACATTCTCAAAGAGTTCATGGTCCGCAACACCTACATCTATCCGCCCAAGCCGTCGATGCGGATCATCTCCGACATCTTCGCCTACACCAGTGCCAAGATGCCGAAGTTCAACTCAATCTCGATTTCCGGCTACCACATCCAAGAAGCCGGTGCGACAGCGGATTTGGAGTTGGCCTACACGCTTGCCGACGGGGTGGAGTACATCAAGGCGGGCCTGGACGCCGGCTTGCACATCGACCAGTTCGCGCCGCGGTTGTCGTTCTTCTGGGGTATCGGAATGAACTTCTTCATGGAGGTCGCCAAGCTGCGGGCGGGGCGGCTGCTGTGGAGTGAGCTGGTCGCCCAGTTCAACCCGAAGAATCCCAAATCGCTGTCGCTGCGCACCCATTCGCAGACGTCCGGGTGGTCGCTGACCGCACAGGACCCATTCAACAATGTGACCCGGACCTGTATTGAGGCAATGGCCGCCACCCAGGGTCACACTCAGTCGCTACACACCAACGCGCTGGACGAGGCGCTGGCGCTGCCCACCGATTTTTCGGCGCGGATCGCCCGCAACACCCAACTGGTGTTGCAGCAGGAATCGGGCACCACGCGGCCGATCGACCCTTGGGGCGGGTCGTACTACGTGGAGTGGCTGACACATCAGCTCGCCACCAAGGCTCGCGCACACCTGCGCGAGGTCGCCGAGCACGGTGGCATGGCCCAGGCCATCAGCGACGGTATCCCCAAGCTCCGCATAGAAGAAGCCGCCGCGCGTACCCAGGCCCGCATCGACTCCGGGCGTCAGACAGTCATCGGTGTCAACAAGTATCGGGTCGACGAGGACCACGAGATCGAGGTGCTCAAGGTTGACAACACCCGGGTGCGTGCCGAGCAGCTGGCCAAACTCCAAGAGCTGCGGGCGAATCGGGACCAGGAGGCGGTGGAAAAAGCGCTGACGGAATTGACCCGCGCCGCCGCCGCGCACGGCAAAGCGGGCCCGGACGGGCTCGGCAACAACCTGTTGGCGCTGTCAATCAACGCCGCACGAGCCAAGGCAACAGTAGGGGAGATCTCCGACGCACTCGAAAAGGTCTACGGACGTCATCAGGCCGAAATTCGTACGATCGCCGGGGTCTACCGTGATGAGGCCGGAACGGTGAGCAGCATCTCCAGAGCGACCGAGCTTGTCGCGAAATTCGCCGAGGCCGATGGCCGCCGGCCACGCATTCTTGTGGCGAAGATGGGTCAGGACGGCCACGACCGCGGCCAGAAGGTGATCGCCACGGCATTCGCCGACATCGGATTCGACGTCGACGTCGGAGCGCTGTTCTCCACTCCCGAGGAAGTGGCCCGGCAGGCCGCCGACAACGACGTGCACATCGTCGGGGTCTCGTCACTTGCCGCCGGTCACCTCACCCTGGTGCCCGCGCTGCGCGATGCGCTGCGTGAGGTGGGTCGGCCCGACATCATGATCGTCGTGGGCGGCGTGATCCCCCCCGGCGACTTCGACGCACTGTACGCCGCCGGCGCTACCGCGATCTTCCCGCCCGGCACGGTGATCGCCGACGCCGCGATCGACTTGCTGCACAAGCTCGCCGAGCGGCTGGGTTACCCGCTTACCTAGATGGCTGCCCAGGACATCGACACCGTCGACGAGCTGGCGGCCGCTGTGAGCAGCGGCGACCGCGCCGCACTGCCGCGCGCGATCACGTTGGTGGAATCCACCCGCGTCGATCACCGCGAGCAGGCCCAACAGCTGTTGCTGGCGCTGATGCCCGCGGCGGGAAGCGCTCACCATGTCGGTATCACCGGAGTACCCGGGGTAGGCAAGTCGACGGCGATCGAAGCGCTCGGCATGAAGCTGATCGAGCAAGGCCATCGGGTGGCGGTGCTGGCTGTCGATCCCTCGTCGACCCGCACCGGGGGGTCGATCCTGGGCGACAAGACCCGGATGCCCCGGCTGGCAACGCATCCCGACGCCTATATCCGCCCGTCCCCGACCTCGGGCACGCTGGGCGGGGTGGCCAAAGCCACCCGGGAAACCATCGTGCTGCTCGAGGCCGCGGGCTTCGACGTGATCTTGGTCGAGACCGTCGGCGTCGGCCAATCCGAGGTGGCGGTGGCCAACATGGTCGACACCTTTATCTTCCTGACGCTGGCCCGCACCGGTGATCAGCTGCAAGGCATCAAGAAGGGCGTGCTGGAGTTGGCCGACATCGTGGTGGTCAACAAGGCCGACGGCGAACATGTGGCCGAGGCGCGGGTCGCCGCCCGCGAGCTGTCGTCGGTGATCCGGTTGATCTATCCACGCGATACCCTTTGGCGCCCACCGGTTTTGACCATGAGTGCCCTCGAGGGAACGGGCCTGGAGGAGCTGTGGGACACCGTCGAGCGTCACCGCCGGGTGCTGACGGAGGCCGGTGAGTTCGAGGCGCGCCGCCGCGCGCAGCAGGTCGACTGGACCTGGCAGATGGTTCGCGACACGGTGCTGGAACGGGTGCTGTCCAATCCCGAGGTCCGCAAGATCCGCGCGGACCTCGAGCGGCGGGTGTTAACTGGCGAATTGACCCCGGCTATGGCGGCTCAGCAAATACTTAAGGTTGCATCAGCCTAACGGAAAGGTAACTTAAGGATTGTTTGCCAAGCGGGTGGGTAAATTCACCAATATGGGACAAGAAACCCGTGGCTATCGCGGTGCCGTGCTGCCCCGTGGCGTTCACGGCGCAGCGGATCCGCACTTTGCCTGCGCGGTACGCAGCTTCGCCGGCATTTTTCCGTCACGTCGATTCGGCGGCGGCGCGCTGGCGGTATACGTCGACGGCGAGCCCGTCGTCGACGTGTGGACGGGCTGGGCAGACCGGGCCGGTGAGGTGCCGTGGTCGGCGGATACCGGCGCGATGGTGTTCTCGGCGACTAAGGGTATGGCCTCCACTGTCATCCACCGGCTGGCCGACCGCGGGTTGATCGACTACGACGCGCCCGTTGCTCGGTACTGGCCCGAGTTCGGGGCAAACGGCAAAGAGGGCATCACCGTCCGCCAGGTAATGCGCCACCGTGCCGGCCTCTCGCACCTGCGGGGCGCCACCAAGGAAGACTTGCTCGATCACGTGCGGATGGAACAGCGGATCGCTGCCGCCGCCCCGGGCAGCCTGCTGGGCAAACCCGCGTATCACGCGTTGACATATGGCTGGCTGATGTCGGGGCTGGCCCGGGCCGTCACCGGCAAGGGGATGCGGGAGCTGGTTCGCGAGGAGCTGGCCGAGCCGCTGGACACCGACGGACTGCACCTGGGCCGCCCGCCGCTGGAGTCGCCGACGAGGGTCGCGCAAATCATCATGCCGCAAAGCACCATCCCCAACCCGGTGTTCAACAGCATCGCTCCGCGGATCGCCGCACTGGAGCTGTCCGCCGGGTTCGGCTCGATGTACTTCCCTGGTATGAGAGCCGTTGTGCAGGGCGACATTCCGTTGCTCGACGCGGAGATTCCGTCGGTGAACGGGGTGGCCACGGCGCGAAGCTTGGCGCGGATGTACGGCGCCATCGCCAACGGCGGCCGAATCGACGGCACCCAGTTCCTTTCGCGGGACCTGGTGGCCACTCTAAGTGGACGGAGGAGCCTGCGGCCCGACCGAAACATTTTGGTGCCGTTGGCATTTCACATGGGTTATCATCGCGTGCCGTTCAACGTGATGCCGGGCTTCGGTCATGCAGGGCTGGGTGGCTCACTGGGCTGGGCCGATCCGGCGAGCGGTGTGGCCTTCGCTTTCGTGCATAACAGGCTGTTGTCGCCGTTCGTGGTTGTCGACCATGCCGGGTTTGTCGCAATGGGCGCCATGCTGCGCCGGGGCGCGTCACTGGCTCGGCGACGGGGGCTTCAGCCGGTGCCTGATTTCGGGGCCTCGTTCCCCCGGCCGGGAGCCGCCGCCGGCTGAGGCGCTTCAGGCAGCGTCATCGGAACCCGCGCAAGTGTGCGCGGTGCGGCTCAGTAGTTATTGCAGATCTGGGCGATCTGTTCGATCGTTCCGAGGTACTGCTGGCCCCCGGGGCTGGCCTGCAGCTGCTGGATCATCTGCTGGCGCTGAGCGGGCGGCGAAGCGAGGAATCTGCGCAGCGCCGACTGCGCCACCGGCGACGCGTTGAACTGCGCAGCAGCGGCCGGATCCTGGGCGTTGAGTGCCGAAACCACCTGAGGATAGGTGCAAGTGGTGTTAACGACCGGATCATCTGGCTGCGCGGAAGCCAAGCCGGCTCCGGCGGTCAGTGACAATGCCACGGCACCGACCGCGGTCGCCAGTCTGGGCGACGACAATGTGACCATTTATGAAACACCTTTCACGAATTCATCGCCGGGTATTCGACGGCGATGTTATCAGCCTAGCCGCTGCATCCTTGGCGCACGACTCAACTAGCTGTGCACTGCCTAAGAACATTTCTTCACAAAAAGCCAGCCAATTTTTTGGCTTATCCGGTACACTAATGCGCGCCGGCTTTTTAGGCTGTTAATTCCGGAGTCCATCGGCTGCGCATTGGCGCGGTCATTTTGTGCCGGGTTCTAAGTTCCTCGACACGCGTAAAGGCCGAATGGCCGTCCTAAGCGGCGGCATTTCGGCAGCGGCCCCGGACATAGCGCCGCCAACGTCGCGATTGACTCATCAATCAACAAGTCCGTAAGGTGCGCGTATGTCGCGCGACGCGATGGCGCGGGCCCTGGTACTGGAGGCACCCCGGCGCCTGGTGAGTCGCCATCTCCCGTTGCCCGCGGTGGGCGCCGATGACGCGGTGGTCCGGGTGGTGGCCTGCGGGCTCTGTGGCACCGACCACGAGGAGTACACCGGCGAGTTGTCGGGCGGTTTCGCATTCATCCCGGGTCACGAGACGGTAGGAACTATCGAAGCGATCGGCCCGCGGGCAGCGCAGCGCTGGGGCGTCGCCGTCGGCGATCGGGTCGCCGTCGAAGTCTTCCAGTCGTGCCGAGAATGCGCGAATTGCCTTGCCGGACAATACCGGCGTTGTGAGCGCCACGGGGTTGCCGACATGTATGGGTTCATTTCCGTCGATCGTCCACCCGGTTTGTGGGGCGGCTACGCCGACTACCAGTACCTGTCGCCGGATTCGATGGTGTTGCCGATACCGCCCGACCTCGATCCGGTCGTCGCCACCTTGTTCAATCCGTTGGGGGCTGGAATACGCTGGGGCGCAACGCTCCCCGGAACCAAGCCGGGTGACGTCGTCGCGGTGCTCGGTCCCGGGATTCGCGGGTTGTGCGCCGCGGCCGCGGCTAAACAGGCCGGCGCCGGATTCGTCATGGTGACGGGACTGGGCCCACGCGACTCCGAACGGCTGGCGCTGGCGGCGAAGTTCGGCGCCGACCTGGCGGTCGACGTGGCCGTCGATGATCCAACCGCCGCCTTGACGAAAGCGGCTGGCCGGCTGGCCGACGTCGTCGTCGACGTCACCGCCAGAGCGCCGGCGGCCTTCGCGCAAGCGATCGCGCTCGCCCGTCCGGCCGGCACCGTCGTGATCGCCGGCACCAGAGGCTTTGACAGCGGCGCCCCGGGTTTCTCGCCAGACATCTTGGTGCTCAAGGAATTACGTGTCCTCGGCGCGCTCGGGGTCGATGTCGCCGCATACCGGGCGGCGCTTGAGCTGCTCGCGTCGGGCCGCTACCCGTTCGAGAGCCTGCCTCGTCGCTGTGTCGGTCTCGACGATGCCGAGGAGCTGATCGCAACGATGGCCGGCGAACGTGCCGGCGTCCCACCCGTCCACGGGGTGATCACGCCATGACCGGGCCGCGTGTGCCGCGGCTGCCGGTCGAGGAGGCCAAGGCCGCAGCCGACGAAGCAGGCGTGCCCAACTACATGGCCGAGTTGGCGATCTTCCAGGTGTTGTTGAACCACCCGCTGCTGGCCCGCTCCATCAACGACTTGCTGGCAAGCATGCTGTGGCACGGCTCGCTTGATCCGCGGCTGCGCGAATTGGTGATCATGCGCATCGGCTGGCTCACCGCGGCGGACTACGAGTGGACCCAGCATTGGCGGGTCGCGCAGGGCCTGGGTGTCTCGGCCGACGATTTGCTCGGCGTGCGCGACTGGCGCGCCCACGAGGGGTTCGGGCCCGCCGAGCGCGCGGTGCTCGCGGCCACCGACGACGTCGTGCGCGACGGGGCGGTAAGCGCGGAGAATTGGGCTGCGTGCCAACGCGAACTCGCGGGCGACCCCGCCGTGCTGATCGAGCTCGTCACCGCGATCGCGGCCTGGCGGATGATCGCCACGATCGTCCAGAGCCTCGACGTTCCGTTGGAAGACGGCGTCGCCAGCTGGCCACCGGACGGCCAGGCCCCGTAGCGGCGAGACCTCAGACGATCCGGTAGGTCTGCACCGCGTGGGCGACGATGTTGCCCGCGGTGTCGGTAGCGGTGATCTCGGTGAAGGTCAGCTCCTTTCGCCGCCGCGCGGTGCGTGCATGACACAGCAGGTCGCAGCGCTTGGCGGCGCCGGTGTACTGGATGCTCATCGCGACGGTGGAGGCACGCATCCCCTTGTCGAAGTCGTGATTAGACCAGGCCGCCGCGGCGCCGGCGGTGTCCATCACCGACGCGATCACCCCGCCGTGAAAGTAGGTGCCGTCGTTGGTCAGATCCTCTCGAAACGGCAATCGGATGATGACGTCGTCCGGCTCGTAGCGTTCGAACACGATGCCCAGGCCGGCCAGGAACGGCGTCGTCGGCATGAGGTCGCGCACCGCCTGGCGGCGCTTGTGCTGCTGGTCCTCGGTCAAAGCCATGGCCGCACTGTACCGCACGCGATTGACACATCAATCAATAACTCGTAGCGTCGTGGTTCGTGCGAACCAGGGTCGCCGAGCTGCTCGGCGTGGAGTTCCCTATCTGCGCGTTCAGCCACTGCCGTGACGTGGTGGCCGCGGTGTCCAACGCGGGCGGCTTCGGCATCCTCGGGGCGGTAGCGCACAGCCCGCAGCGGCTGGAGACCGAGCTGAGCTGGATCGAGCAGCAGACCGGCGGCAAGCCTTACGGTGTCGACCTGCTGCTGCCGCCCAAATATGTCGGTGCGGACGCCGGCGGGATCGACCCGCAGCAGGTTTGGGAGCTGGTGCCGCAGGAGCATCGCGCATTCCTCGACGACCTTCTCGACCGCTACGAAATCCAGCGCGGGTCAGAGCCCGTCTCGTTGGGCGCCCAGCTCAACATCTCGCCCAAGGGCTATGAACCGCTGCTCGACGTCGCCTTCGACCACGACATCCGGCTGATCGCCAGCGCGCTGGGCCCGCCGCCACCGGATCTGGTCGGTCGCGCCCATGACAACGACGTGCTGGTGGCCGCCCTGGCCGGCACCAAACAGCACGCAGCGCGGCACGCCGCCGCGGGTGTTGACCTGATCGTCGCGCAGGGCACCGAGGCCGGCGGCCACACCGGCGAGGTGGCGACAATGGTGCTGGTACCCGAGATAGTCGATGCCGTCGACCCGATTCCCGTGCTGGCCGCCGGCGGCATTGCCCGCGGCCGCCAGATCGCCGCCGCGTTGGCGCTGGGCGCCGAGGGTGTGTGGTGCGGGTCGGTGTGGCTGACCACCGAGGAAGCCGAGACACCGCCGGTGGTGAAGGACAAGTTCCTGGCCGCGTCGTCGACGGACACCGTGCGGTCGCGGTCGCTGACCGGCAAGCCCGCCCGCATGCTGCGCACCGCCTGGACCGACGAGTGGGAGCGGCCCGGCAGCCCCGACCCGCTGGGCATGCCGCTGCAAAGCGCGCTGGTCGCCGATCCGCAGCTGCGAATCCAGCAGGCCGCCAACCAGCCCGGCGCCAAAGCACGTGAGCTGGCGACCTACTTCGTCGGCCAGGTGGTCGGTTCGCTGGACAAAGTGCAGCCGGCGCGATCGGTGGTGCTGGACATGGTCTCGGAGTTCATCGACGCCGTGCAGCGCCTCGAGCGGCTGGTCGAGCGGTGAGCGCGCCAACCCGGCGCCGCCGCGCGGTCAGCGACGAGGACAAGTCCGCGCGCCGTGATGAGATCATGGCGGCAGCAAAAGAAGTGTTTGCGCGCAAGGGTTTTCACGCCGCAACCATCGCCGATGTCGCGAAACAGGCCGGGCTCGCCTACGGGTCGGTCTATTGGTACTTCGACTCCAAGGAAGACCTGTTCCACGCGTTGATGGCCGTCGAAGAGCAGGCCCTGCGCAGCCACCTCGCCGCGGCGGTCGACGCGCCGGGCGGTGACGGTGTCGAGGCGTCGTTTCGTGCTGCGGTGCAGGCCACCCTTGAGTTCTTCGAAGCCGACAAAGCCACCGTGAAGCTGTTGTTCCGCGACGCGTACGCCCTGGGCGACCGATTCGAAAAGCACCTCGGCGGCATCTACGAACGGTTCATCGACGACATCGAAACGTTCATCGTCGTTGCGCAACAACGCGGCGAGGTGGTGGCGGCGCCGCCGCGGATGGTGGCCTACACCCTGGCGGCGCTGATCGGCCAACTGGCGCACCGGCGCCTTTCCACCGACGACGGCGTCACGGCCGCCGAGGTCGCCGACTTCGTGGTGTCGCTGATCCTCGACGGGTTGCGACCTCGCAGGGGCTGACATGCGCTTCGTCATCGTCGGGGCAGGGATGGCGGGAATACTGGCCGCGATCAAACTGCGCGAGGCCGGCTTCACCGACGTCACCGTGTACGAGAAGGCGGATCGGCTCGGCGGCACGTGGCGCGAAAACACCTACCCGGGAATCGCCTGCGACGTGCCGTCACACCTGTACACCTACACGTTTGCGCCCAACCCGGACTGGAGCCACACGTTCGCGCCCGGTCCGGAGATCCTCGCCTACTTCGACAGCGTCGCGCACCGCCACGGCGTCGACGAGCTGATCCGCTACGGCTGCGAAGTTCGTCGTCTCGAGTACATGGGAAACCGTTGGCGGGTAGCAACTTCCACCGGCGAAGCCGACGAGGCCGACGTCGTCATCGCCGCCACCGGCGTGCTGCATCACCCGCGCTATCCCGACATCGACGGGCTGCACCGGTTTGCCGGCAGAGTTTTCCACAGCTCCCGCTGGGACCATGGCGTCACGCTGGCAGACAAACGGCTCGGCGTGGTCGGCACCGGCTCCTCGGCGGTGCAGATCGTCGGCGCCGTCACCGGCAGCGTCGCCGAGCTGCGGTTGTTCCAGCGCACCCCGCAATGGATCCTGCCGGTACAAAACCCGCCGATCGACGCGGCGGACCGGGCCCGATACCGTGCTGATCCGGCGATGTTGAGCAAGCTGCGCGAGGAGCTGAACAGCGGGTTCGTGCAAAGCTTCGCCAACGCGGTCGTCGACGCCGACTCGGCGCAGCTGAAGCAGCTGCAGCAGGCGGCCCACGCCAACCTCGAGGACAACGTCGCCGACCCCGTGCTGCGAGACAAGCTGCGGCCCGACTACCGGGCCGGCTGCAAACGGTTGATCATCTCGCCCAACTTCTACGAGGCCATCCAGCGTCCCAACGCCCGCCTGGTCACCGAGCCGATCGCCCGCGTGGAGCCCGACGGAATCCGCACCGCCGACGGTGAGCTGCACCGGCTGGACGTGCTGGTGCTGGCGACGGGGTTTCGGGTGGACCGGTTCCTGCGGCCGATCCAGGTTGTCGGTCGCGACGGGGTTCGCCTCGATGATGTGTGGGCGCACCGTCCGTTCGCCTATCTGTCGGTGTCGGTACCGGGCTTTCCCAACTTGTTCATGCTCAACGGTCCCAACGGGCCGGTCGGCAACTTTTCGCTGATCGACGTGGCCGAGGCGCAGTTCGCCTACCTCATGCAGCTCATCGAGGCACTGGGCGAGGGTCGCTACCGAGCGATTAGCGCCAGCCCCGAGGCCACCGCGCGCTTCGAGGATGCGCGGGCCACAGCGTCGGCGAAGACGGTGTGGGTGACCGGCTGCAAAAGCTGGTATCTCGACGACCGCGGGTTGCCGGCCGTGTGGCCGTGGAGTTTTACGCGGTTTCGCGAGGTCATGGCGCGCCCCGAGCTGGCCGACTACGAGCTCGCCTAGCCGCGTGTTCGGGCTGGGGAGGCGGCGTGGCCGAAAAGATACCGTCAATTCACCGACACGATGGCGGGGATTAAATTGACCCGTCCAAGTTGTTCGTGCATCATCGGAAGGGCAAGCACCTCGTTAGGTGAGGCGGCTACACGGATATAGGCCACTGACCCCGAACGTCGAGAGACGCCCCGGGTCAGGACAGCTCCTCCCGGCTTAAGGGTTGAGCCCAAGTGGCTTCCGGTTATCCCGGACACGCCGTGTGGTGCCGAAGCTCTAGCGAGAGGGGTGCGGTCTCCGACATTCGTCGGGTTCTGTACTCCTGCAGTGCACGTTGATCGTGCGGGAATCCGCACCTGGCGGTGCCGTGAGGAGGTGAGGGACGAATGAGTTCCAGTGAGAGTCCGGACCGATATAGGGGTCCTGTTTCGTCCCGATCCGGTCCCCGGCACGCCGTCTCCAGCTGACTCGGCCCGACGCGCGTTGCCCCGGAGCAGAGACCTGCTCGGAACCGCGGGACGGAACAGCGAGTCCAAATATGACCGCTTGATTTCCGTCTAGGAGGCAACCATGACCGCTGTTCTGTACGACGAGGTGGTGACCACAGCACCCGCTCCCCGGCCGACGGCAGCTCCCAAGCTGACCGTGGCTCCCGCGCCGAAGGAAGCCGCGCCGAAGAAGGCGTCGCGGCGCGTCGACTCCGACCCCTTCGGCGGTGGCGACCCGTTGGTCACCGGGGCTGCCCGCCTGTTGAGCATTCCGCTGCGTCACCTCTACGCGGCACTGTGGCGGGTTGGAGTGCTCGAGGTCGGGGCGTAATCCGATGACCGCCGGGCAATCCTTTCCGCCGAGCCGCTAGTTGCCAGGTCGCCGACTGTCTGTCGGGCGTCCTGGCAACTAGCGTATTGGCGCCATTGTCTTTGAGCAGCTAGGACGCGACGCGCCGGTCACCAGTGGTTGCCTCCTTGATCGGCGCGTCGCGTTCTAGGCAGATACCGCGGCGCTGAGTGCGGTCAACCCGTCCCGGTAGGCGGCCAAGCTGTGGCGCCACGCGACATCGATCGCTCCGCCGCTGTCGACGTCGATCTCGACACCGACGTGCACGTACGGCGACGGCGGCACGTGCGGCACGATGTCGAGGAAATTCACCACCCGATAACAGCTTTCGATCGCGGCGTTGAATGCGGCCGCGAAGTCGCTAAGCCCGACCCGCGGGCCGGCGAAGGTGATGAGCCGCGGCTCGATGGTGTTCGGCGGCATGTTGCGGCGGATGTCGGGCGCTGCCAGCACAGCCAGCGCGGCGCCCAGACTGTGCCCTGTGACCAGAAGATGGTCGGCCCCGGCAGTGGCCGGGGCCAGGTTGGCGGCGACGCTGTCCCGGACCAGCTCGTAGACCTGTTGGAAGCCGGCATGGACCTGCCCGAATCCCGCGATCGGGAGGTAGGGCTGGGGAATCGCGTCGATGTCAGCCAGCCAATCCGCCAAATCCGCGCTGCCACGAAACGACACGAACGCGGTGCGACTGGCCGGATTATGGCCCATCAGACCGAAGATATTGGTGTCCTTGGTCATCGCCGTCACTGCGGGGTGCGGGTCGCTCATCGCGGTCAGCGCAGCGCCGTCGGCGCGGATCAGGGCGGTTTGCCCGAATCCGGTCGGCAGGACCACGGGGCCGCCGCCGAGCACGCCGTAGGCGGCCGCCGCCAACGGCAGGGCTACGTCACGAGCGAACAACGGGTCAAAGGCCACGCGCCGCAGTCTAGAGGGACGCAGCGCCGGTGCGGCGCGGGCATTTGCGGCAACAACCGCAGCTGTGCGCAGTAGCGTTGACGTGCTGGGCACGGCATGAAGGGAGCGGGTCATGGCGACCGATCTGACGCTCTATCTTGACGACGAGCCGGGGGAGCTGGCCCGGGTCGGCGATGTGCTCGGCAAAGCCGGTGTCAACATCGCGGGGCTGTGTGCGCTCAGCAGCGGTGGCGGCCAGTCCGAAGTGCACATCCTGGTTCACGACGCCACACCGGCGTTCGAAGCGCTGCAGGGTGCCGGTATCAAGATCGCCGAAGAGCAGGAAGTCATCGTCCTCGATATCGAAGACCGGCCGGGCGCCCTGGCCGAGGTGGTCCACAAGCTGGGCGACGCAAAGGTCAACTTGGAGACCGCCTACCTGGCCACCCACACCCGCCTGGTGCTGGGCGCGGATAACCTCGCCGACGCGAAGGCCGCCCTGGGCTGATTGGCCGCATGCGTCGGACCCTAGAATTTCCAGCATCGGCGTCGATCCGGCGATCACCGGGGAGCCTTCGGAAGAACAGGCCCCAGCCGGCAGGCGGGCCCCAGTAGAACCGAACGGGTAGGCCCGTCACAGCCGTCAACGAGCGGTCGCGTCCCAGGCGCGGCAAGCGGGGTGGTACCGCGGCGCTCGCGCATCTGCGCGGCGTCGTCCCCGGGCCGGACAATGGCACAGGAGACGACGCAGTGAGCGAGCACAGCTATCCGAAACTGGGCAGCGGGGCGCCCGACTTCCCGGCATTGGAAGCCGAGGTCCTCGACTATTGGGCCCGCGACGACACCTTCCGCGCCAGCATCGCACGCCGCGCCGACGCCGAAGAATACGTCTTCTACGACGGCCCCCCGTTCGCCAACGGGTTGCCGCACTACGGGCACCTGCTCACCGGCTACGTCAAAGACATCGTGCCCCGGTATCGCACCATGCGCGGCTACAAGGTCGAGCGGCGCTTCGGCTGGGACACCCACGGGCTGCCGGCCGAACTCGAAGTCGAGCGCCAGCTCGGCATCACCGACAAGTCGCAGATCGACGCGATGGGCGTCGCGGCGTTCAACGAGGCCTGCCGCGAATCGGTGTTGCGCTACACCGACGAATGGCAGGCCTACGTCACCCGTCAGGCCCGGTGGGTGGATTTCGACAACGACTACAAGACACTCGACCTGCCCTACATGGAGTCGGTGATCTGGGCGTTCAAGCGGCTGTGGGACAAGGGCCTGGTGTACGAGGGCTACCGCGTACTGCCCTATTGCTGGCGTGACGAGACCCCGCTGTCCAACCACGAGCTGCGGATGGACGACGACGTCTACCAGAGCCGCCAGGACCCGGCCATCACGGTTGGATTCCGGGTTCCCGACGGCGAATTGGCGGGTGCGTATCTGCTGGTGTGGACGACGACGCCGTGGACGCTGCCGTCCAACCAGGCGGTGGCCGTCAACCCCGACGTGACCTACGTGCAGGTGCGGGCCGGGGAGCGGCGCTATGTGCTGGCCGAGGCGCGATTGGGCGCCTACGCGCGAGAGCTCGGCGATGAGCCCGAGGTGCTGGGCCGCTACTGCGGCGCAGATCTGCTGGGGCTGCGCTACTTGCCGCCGTTTCCATATTTCATGGACTCGCCCAACGCTTTTCGGGTGCTGGCGGGCGACTTCGTCACCACCGAGGACGGCACCGGCGTCGTGCACCTGGCGCCGGCCTACGGCGAAGACGACATGGCGGTCGCCGACAAGGTGGGCATCGCGGCGGTCACCCCAGTCGACTCCAA
Organism: Mycobacterium heckeshornense; assembly: GCF_016592155.1. Taxonomy (NCBI): domain Bacteria; kingdom Bacillati; phylum Actinomycetota; class Actinomycetes; order Mycobacteriales; family Mycobacteriaceae; genus Mycobacterium; species Mycobacterium heckeshornense. Next base: position 2,699,700 of record NZ_AP024237.1, on the reverse strand, counting down.
CGGGCGCTTCGACGCCGCCGTATCCGACTACCGGGGTCAGCACGTCTTCGACGCCAATGCGCACATCATCCGTGACCTGAAAAACGGCACCGGCCCGGCAGCGGCCAACGGTGCGGTGCTGCTGCGCCACGACACCTACGAGCACCCGTACCCGCACTGCTGGCGCTGCCGCAACCCGCTGATCTACCGGGCGGTGTCGTCGTGGTTTGTCAAGGTCACCGAATTCCGGGACCGCATGGTTGAACTCAACCAGCAGATCACCTGGTATCCCGAGCACGTCAAAGACGGCCAGTTCGGTAAATGGCTGCAAGGCGCGCGTGATTGGTCGATCTCGCGAAACCGGTACTGGGGCACTCCGATTCCGGTGTGGGTATCCGACGACCCGGCCTACCCGCGGGTCGACGTCTACGGCAGCCTCGACGAGTTGGAGCGTGACTTCGGCGTGCGCCCGGACAATCTGCACCGGCCCTATATCGACGAGCTGGTCCGGCCTAATCCCGACGACCCGACCGGACGCTCAACGATGCGGCGCATCCCCGAAGTGTTCGACGTGTGGTTCGACTCGGGGTCGATGCCCTATGCGCAGGTGCATTATCCGTTCGAGAACCGCGCCTGGTTCGACACCCACTATCCCGGCGACTTCATCGTCGAATACATCGGGCAGACCCGCGGCTGGTTCTACACACTGCACGTGCTGGCTACCGCGCTGTTCGACCGGCCCGCGTTCAAAACGTGTGTGGCCCATGGGATCGTGCTTGGCTACGACGGCCAGAAAATGAGCAAGTCGTTGCGCAACTATCCCGACGTCAACGAGGTGTTTGACCGCGACGGGTCCGATGCCATGCGATGGTTTTTGATGTCGTCACCGATCCTGCGCGGCGGCAACCTCATCGTGACCGAACCCGGCATCCGCGAGGGTGTGCGTCAGGTAATGCTGCCGTTCTGGAATGTCTACAGCTTCCTGGCTTTGTACGCGCCGAAAGTCGGTTCCTGGCGCACTGATTCGTCGCATGTGCTGGACCGCTACATCCTGGCCAAGCTGGCCGCGCTTCGTGACGACCTGACCGCGGCGATGGATGTCTGCGACATCGCAGGTGCCTGCGAGCAGCTGCGTCAATTCACCGAGGCATTGACGAATTGGTATGTGCGGCGCTCTAGACAGCGGTTCTGGGACGAAGACGCCGATGCCATCGACACGTTGCACACCGTGCTGGAGGTCACCGCCCGGCTGGCCGCTCCGCTGCTTCCGCTGACCACCGAAGTGATCTGGCGCGGTATCACCGGCGAGCGTTCGGTGCATCTGACCGACTGGCCCGCAGCGGACGCGCTGCCCGCCGACCCCGAGCTGGTCGCAGCCATGGACCAGGTCCGCGAGGTGTGCTCGGCGGCCTCGTCGCTGCGCAAGGCCAAGAAGTTGCGGGTACGGCTGCCGTTGTCGAAACTAACTGTGGCAGTGGCAGATCCGCAGCGGTTGGAGCCGTTCAGCGGACTGATCGCCGACGAGCTCAACGTCAAGAAGGTCGAGCTGACCGATGCCGTCGACAGCTATGGCCGTTTCGAGCTCACCGTCAACGCGCGGGTGGCCGGGCCGCGGCTGGGCAAGCAGGTGCAGGCCGCGATCAAGGCTGTCAAGGCCGGCGAGGGCGTCGTCAATCCCGACGGCACGCTCACCGCGGGGCCGGCCGTCCTGCAACCCGGCGAATACAGCTCGAAGCTGGTGGCCGCCGATCCCGAGTTCACCGCCGCGCTGCCCGACGGGGCCGGGCTGGTGGTGCTGGACGGCACGGTGACACCCGAATTGGAAGCCGAGGGCTGGGCGAAGGACCGCATCCGCGAACTGCAGGAGCTGCGGAAGTCGACCGGGCTCGACGTGTCCGATCGGATCAGCGTGGTGATGTCGGTGCCCGCGGAACGCGCCGAGTGGGCTCACATCCATCGCGAGCTGATCGCCCGCGAAATCCTGGCGACCAGTTTCGAATTCGGCGAGCCGCCCGACGGTGTGGAAATTGGTGACGGCGTCCGGGTCGCGATCTCTAAACTCTGACCCGCGAAAGTGCATTCCACGACGCATTTCTCGAGTATTCGCGTCGGTCGTTGCACTTTCGCGGAGGGGGATTATGGCGGCCACACCGTTCGTCGGCACCGAAGCACTCCGCGAGGGAAAGTTAACCGAACGTGAGCTGCGACGGTCCTGCACGCGTATCTACCGCAACGTCTACCAGCGTCAGGACGCCGAGCTGACCGCGAGAGATCGCGCGCTTGCCGCATGGCTGTGGTCGGGCAAGAAGGCGGTCGTTGCCGGCAACTCTGCGGCCGCATTGCACGGTGCGAGGTGGGTCGACCCAAACGAGCCCGCTGAGCTGATCACCGATCGCAAGCGCCCGCCGCCGCTGATCATCACCCGCAACGAAACGCTGCTGTGCGGCGAGACCACGTCGGTCGACGGTGTTCCGGTGACGTCGCCTGCGCGCACCGCGTTCGACATTGGCCGGCGTCCCGGTTTGCGGACGGCGGTCATTCGCATCGATGCTTTGGCGCGAGCCACGGGGGTGAGCGTCAGGGAAGTTCAGCCGCTGATCGACATCCACCGCGGCGCTCGCGGCATAAAGCAGCTGCGACGCCTGCTCCCGCTGGTCGACGCCGGCGCCGAGTCACCGCAGGAGACACGGACCCGGCTGGTACTGATCGCCGGCGGTCTGCCCAGGCCGCAGACCCAGATCGTGGTGGGCAAGTACCGCATCGACATGGGTTGGCACGAGTGGCTCGTCGGCGTCGAATACGATGGCCCTCAACACTGGACCGACCCGTGGATCCGGGCTAACGACATCGAGCGCACGCTCAAACTCGAGCGCTGGGGCTGGCGGCTGGTACGGGTGAGTTCCGAAATGCTGCGCAACCGTCCGCACGTCATCGTCGCGCGGGCCCGAGAGGCGCTTCACGCCGCAGGATGTCCACTGTAGTGCCGCGAAAGTGCCAATGCCGAGTCGTTTCTCGAGTAGGTCTGTCGCCAGGGGCACTTTCGCGGCTAAGGCTTGACCGCACGCCAGCGCACGCGGCGGTCGCGAAAGTCGACGCCGATATCGCGAAAACCAGCCGCTTGTAACCGATTAGGCAGGGCATCAGGCGACACCGGGTTGCACGTGTCGCGGAAATGCAAGAGGAGGAAAGGAATCGACACCGTACTGTCGCTGCCGGCGAATACCCCGCCAGGCCGCAGCAGCCGGAACGCTTCGGCGAACAGGCGGTCCTGCAATGCCGCAGTCGGGATGTGGTGCAGCATGGTGAAACACACCACCGAGCTGAAATTGTCGGCCGGCAAGCCGGTGTCGGTGCCGTCGCCGTGGATGATCCGTGCCCGGTCACCGTAGCTGGCGCGCAGCCGCTCGGCCATCGCCCGGTCGATCTCGACGGCCGTGTAGTGTGCGGCTTTGTCAATCAGTACCCGGATGTTGGCACCGTAGCCGGGTCCGATCTCCAGCACGTCGTCACCGAGATCCACATTGGCCAGAACCCATGGCAGTAGCCGATTCTCGACGGTTTTGAAGTAGCGGTTCGAGCTGCAGCACACCCGGTGACACAAGTTCATCGCCATGGGTTTTGAGGCTAGCGCAATAGCATCAGGGGTTGTGGACTCCCGTTGGGTGCTGCACCTGGACATGGACGCGTTCTTCGCGTCGGTCGAGCAGCTCACCCGTCCCACTTTGCGGGGCAGGCCGGTGCTGGTGGGGGGGGCTCGGCGGCCGCGGCGTGGTGGCCGGCGCCAGCTACGAAGCGCGGGTGTTCGGTGCCCGCTCGGCCATGCCGATGCACCAGGCGCGCCGGTTGGCCGGTATCCATGCGGTGGTGTTGCCGCCGCGCGGCGTGGTGTACGGGGTCGCCAGTCGGCGTGTTTTCGACACGGTGCGGGCCGCGGTGCCCGTCGTCGAACAACTGTCGTATGACGAGGCGTTCGGCGAGCCGCCCGAACTCGCCGGGGCGTCGGCCGTCGAGGTAGAGCGATTCTGCGAGGAGTTGCGGCGACGGGTGCGTGAGGAGACCGGCCTGATCGCTTCGGTCGGTGCCGGGTCGGGCAAGCAGATCGCCAAGATCGCTTCCGACTTGGCCAAACCCGATGGCGTGAAGGTGATCCGGCGCGCAGACGAACGGCCGTTGCTGGCCGGGTTGCCGGTGCGCCGGCTGTGGGGGGATCGGTCCGGTCGCCGAGGAGAAACTGCACCGGCTCGGCATCGAAACGATCGGGCAGTTGGCCGCGCTGTCGGATGCCGAGGTGGCCAACATTTTGGGCGCGACAATCGGGCCCGCGCTGCACCGGCTGGCCCGCGGTGTCGACGACCGCCCGGTGGCCGAACGCGCCGAAGCCAAGCAGATCAGCGCCGAATCCACCTTCGCCGCCGACCTGACCACACTCGACCAGCTGCGCGCGGCGGTCGGCCCCATCGCTGAGCATGCGCATCAACGGTTGTCCCGCGACGGGCGGGGCGCACGCACCGTCACGGTGAAGTTGAAGAAGTCCGACATGAGCACGCTGACTCGCTCGGCGACGTTGCCCTACGGCACCACCGATCTCGCCGCACTGGTCGCGGTGGCCCGGCGACTGCTGCTGGACCCGCGCGAGATCGGGCCGATTCGCCTACTGGGAGTGGGGTTTTCGGGTTTGACCGAGATACGCCAGGAGTCGCTGTTTTCCGACCTCGACCTGTTCGGCGAGATGTCGGCGCCCGATCAGCGCGTCGATACGTCCGCGGAGGTGCCGCACGCCGCGGCCTGGCGGATCGGCGACGACGTGAAGCACCCCGAGCTCGGCCACGGTTGGGTTCAGGGCGCCGGGCACGGCGTGGTCACCGCGCGGTTCGAGACCCGCAGCTCCGGGCCGGGACCGGCGCGCACATTCCCCGTCGACAGCAGCGAGCTCAGCCCCGCCAATCCGGTCGACAGCCTCGACTGGCCCGATTACGTTGCCGCGCTGAGCGCCGACGACGCACCCTCAGCGCAGCCGGTCGATGACATCGCCGACCGGTAGCTTTGCGGCCAGCGCCGCCATCAGCAGCACCCGCACCTGACTCGGCGGCAGCCCGGGCACCATCACCGCGCCGGCGTCGACCAGGTCACGGCCCGGGCCGTAGCCCGGCCGGACCCACCCGCCGGCAACCCGGGTCGACACCGCGATCACGATGCCGTCGCGGCAGTGGCGGCGTACCCCGTCGATCACCGCCGCTGCGGCATTGCCCGATCCCAGTGCCTCCAGCACCGCCCCGCGGGCCCCGGCCGCAACGCAGGCATCCAGCGCCACCGCGTCGCCGCCGGGGTAGACGGCCACGATGTCCACCCGCGGCGCCGCCGCGGCGCGCAGGTCTCCCAGGTAGGGCCGGGCCTTGGGCACGGTCAGGGTTACCTCGCCATGGCCGACGACGCCCAGCGGTTCGCCGGCGAACCCGTCGCGGGTGGCCACCTTGTACAGGCCCAGCGGCTGCAACACCCGGCCCGCGAAACACACCACCACGCCAAGGCCGCGCGCCTCCGGGCACCGCGCCACCGCCAGCGCGTCACGCAGGTTGGCCGGACCATCGGCATCGGGGTCGTCGGCGCCGCGCAGTGCGCCGGTCAACACCACCGGCACCGGGCCGGCATAGGTCAGGTCCAGCCACAGCGCCGTCTCCTCCAGCGTGTCGGTGCCGTGCGTGACGACCAGGCCGTCAGCACCACCGTCGGCCGCCGCCTGGACCGCGTCGCGGATCCGGTCCCAATCGGCCGGCGCCAGCTGCGAGCTGTCGAGTGCCATCAGGTCGACGACGTCGACGTCCAGTCCGGCTGTCAGCTCGGCGCCGCGGCGGGCCGGCCGTCGTACCCCGTCGGGGTCGCTGCTGCTGGCGATCGTTCCACCGGTGGTGACGACGGCGACGCGGCTCATGCTCGGATGCTAGGGGATGATGTAAGCGTGTCTGAGGAACCAACGCGATCGGCTGAGCCGGTGACGGCGGGAAACCCTGAAGCCGCCGCGCCGCCGCGACGGCTGCGCCTGCTGCTGTCGGTGGCCGCGGTCGTGCTGGTGCTCGACATCGTCACCAAGGTGCTCGCCGTCGAGCTACTGACCCCCGGACAGCCGGTGTCGATCATCGGCGACACCGTCACCTGGACGTTGGTGCGCAATTCCGGGGCGGCGTTCTCGATGGCCACCGGATACACCTGGTTGTTGACGGTGATCGCGACCGGCGTCGTGGTCGGCATTTTCTGGATGGGCCGACGCCTGGTGTCGCCGTGGTGGGCCATCGGCCTCGGCATGATCCTGGGCGGGGCGACGGGCAACCTCGTCGACCGGTTCTTCCGCTCCCCGGGACCGCTGCGCGGTCATGTCGTGGATTTTCTGTCCATTGGCTGGTGGCCGGTGTTCAACGTCGCCGACCCGTCGGTGGTGGGCGGGGCGATCCTGCTGGTCGCGCTGTCGGTGTTCGGCTATGACTTCGACACCGTGGGCAGGCGCAGACGCGATGTTTCCCCGGCACCACATGAGGCCGACCAACCCTGATGCGCCACCGTTCGATGCCGGTCCCGGAGGGATTGGCGGGCATGCGTGTCGACGCGGGCCTGGCGCGTCTGCTGGGCCTGTCGCGGACCGCGGCCGCCGCGCTGGCCGAGGACGGCGGCGTCGAATTGGACGGCGTACCGGTCGGCAAATCCGACCGGCTGACCCCGGGCGCCCTGTTACATGTCCGGCTGCCCGAGGCGCCGCCCCCGTTGGAAAACACGCCGGTCGCCGTCGAGGGCATGACGATCCTGTATGCCGACGACGACATCGTCGCGGTCGACAAGCCGCCCGGGGTGGCCGCGCACGCCACCGTGGGCTGGACTGGGCCTACGGTGCTCGGTGGGCTGGCGGCCGCGGGTTTCCGGATCACCACATCGGGCATCCATGAGCGACAGGGCATCGTGCATCGCCTCGACGCCGGCACCTCCGGGGTGATGGTGGTGGCGCTGTCCGACCGGGCCTATACCGTGCTCAAGCGCGCGTTCAAACACCGCACCGTCGACAAGCGCTACCACGCGCTGGTGCAAGGACACCCGGATCCCTCCAGCGGGACCATCGACGCTCCGATCGGCCGGCACCGCAGCCACGACTGGAAGTTCGCCGTCACCAAACACGGCCGGCACAGCCTCACCCATTACGACACCATCGAAGCGTTCGTTGCCGCCAGCCTGCTCGACGTGCACCTGGAAACCGGTCGCACCCACCAAATCCGGGTGCACTTTGCCGCACTGCATCACCCATGTTGCGGCGACCTGACCTACGGCGCCGACCCAACGCTCGCGAAAAAGCTTGGGCTGGAACGTCAATGGCTACACGCGAGGTCGCTGTCATTCGCACACCCGGCCGACGGCCGGCAGGTGGAGATTGTCAGTCCCTATCCGCCGGATCTGCAGCATGCGTTGGACTTGTTACGGGCCGAGGGGTGATCACGGCGGTTTGCGGGCTTCGACGAGCACTCGGGTGGAGTACGTGACGAAGGGCCCGTCGGCTTCGATGCGGTCATGCAAGTCGCGCAGCCGCTCCCGATAGCGGTCGACGCTGAAGTCGGGCACCGCCCAGATCACCTTGCGCAGGAAATAGATGACGGCGCCGACGTCGAAGAACTCCGCGCGCAGCCGCTCCATGCGCAGATCGACGATCTGCAGGCCGGCCGCTCGTGCACCGGTGCTCCAGTCGTCCGGGTAGCGGGTGGTCGCCGGCTGGGGCCCGCGGAAGAACTCGACCAGCTCACGCACGCTTGCCGGACCGATGTGTTGGGCGAAGTACGTGCCGCCCGGCCTGAGCACCCGCGCGATTTCCGTCCACCACACCGCGATGGGGTGGCGGCTGGTCACCAAGTCGAACGCTTCGTCGGCGAACGGCAGCGGCGGCTCATCGCGGGTAGCGACCACCACCACCCCGCGCGGGTGCAAGCGCCGAGTGGCCAGTGCGGCGTTGGGTGGCCACGACTCGGTGGCGGCCATGGTCGGCGGGAATGTGGCGGCACCGGCCAGCACTTCTCCGCCACCGGTCTGCAGGTCGACCGCGGCTGAGGCCCGGGCCAGCCGCTGGCTCATCAGCCGCTGGTAACCCCACGACGGGCGTTGTTCGGTGGCGCGGCCATCGAGCCAGGAGAAGTCCCAGCCGTCGACGGGTGCCGCCGCGGCCTGGGCCACCAGGTCGTCGAAGCTTCGGGGCATGCAGGCATTGTGGCCGACGTCGCTGACCGCCGGGCCCGCTGCGCAGCACCGTAGGGATCAGACGCGGGCCGGTTCGGCGTCCGAGGCGATGTCGCCGGCCAGCGGCGCCACCACGGCAAGGATTTCTGCCACGGTCTCGTCGGGAACGCCCGCCGCGGTGAGCGAATCGCTCAAGTGTGCGGCCACCAGGTTGAAATGGTGCATGGTGATCCCGCGGCCCTTGTGCGCCTGCTTCATCGAGACACCCGTGTAAGGCTGCGGGCCGCCGAGGGCCGCCGCGAGGAATTCGGCTTGCTTGCCTTTCAACCGGTTGATGTTCGTCCCGGCGAAGAAGCCCGCCAGCTGTTCATCGGCGAGTACCCGCGAATAGAAATCGTCGACGACCACTTCGATCGCCTCATGGCCGCCGATCCGATCATAGAGCGGCAGCGCCTTGCGCTTACCGAATCGTGACAGCATTCCCATATCGCCAGGAGACCATGGCGGCATTGCCCGGCTGTTAGTGCGCGATCACCGCGGGATTACTCGACGTAACAACTCGATTGCAGCTCATTCACGGTCGGCCCGCCGGGGTGAGCCCCGATCACACAGCTGACGACACTCCAGGGCGACACGCCGGAACTGTGTCGGTGGGCGGCCATAGACTGGCGTCTGCGATGACTGGCTCCTTCGTGCACCTGCATAACCACACCGAGTACTCGATGCTGGACGGTGCTGCGAAGATCAGCCCGATGCTGGCCGAGGCGCAGCGTCTGGGCATGTCGGCAATCGGTATGACCGATCACGGAAACATGTTCGGCGCCAGCGAGTTCTACAACGCATGCACCGGAGCCGGGATCAAGCCGATCATCGGTGTCGAGGCCTATGTCGCGCCCGGCTCACGGTTCGACTCGCGGCGGGTGTTCTGGGGCGATCCGGCGCAGAAGGGCGACGACGTCTCGGGCAGCGGGTCCTACACCCACCTGACCATGATCGCCGAGAATGCCGCCGGGCTGCGCAACCTGTTCAAGCTGACGTCGCTGGCGTCGTTCGAGGGCCAGTTGGGCAAATGGTCGCGAATGGACGCCGAGCTGATCGCCGAGTACGCCGGCGGCATCATCGCCACCACCGGCTGTCCCTCCGGGGAGGTGCAGACCCGGCTGCGGCTCGGCCAGCACCGCGAAGCGCTGCAGTCGGCCGCCCGGTGGCGCGAGATCTTCGGTCCGGACAATTATTTCCTGGAGCTGATGGACCACGGGTTGGCCATCGAGCGGCGGGTCCGCGACGGGCTGCTCGAGATCGGTCGCAAGCTCGGCATCAAGCCGCTGGCCACCAACGACTGCCACTACGTCACCCGCGACGCCGCGCACAACCACGAGGCGCTGCTGTGCGTGCAGACCGGCAAGACCCTGTCGGACCCCACTCGGTTCAAGTTCGAAGGCGACGGCTACTACCTGAAGTCGGCCGCCGAGATGCGGGCGATCTGGGACGACGCCGTCCCCGGGGCCTGCGACACCACGCTGCTGATCGCCGAGCGGGTGGGCTCCTATGCCGAGGTGTGGACACCGCGCAACCGGATGCCGGTTTTCCCGGTGCCCGAAGGGCACGACCAGGCGTCGTGGCTGCGCCATGAGGTCGAGGCCGGGCTGGCCCGACGGTTCCCGGACGGCATACCGCCGGGGTATGCCGAGCGGGCCGCCTACGAGATCGAAGTCATCTGCGCCAAGGGCTTTCCGTCGTACTTCCTCATCGTGGCCGACCTGGTCAACTACGCCCGCTCGGTGAACATCCGGGTCGGTCCGGGCCGCGGTTCAGCGGCCGGGTCGCTGGTCGCCTACGCGCTGGGCATCACCGACATCGACCCGATCCCGCACGGGCTGCTGTTCGAGCGGTTCCTCAATCCGGAACGCACCTCGATGCCCGACATCGACATCGACTTCGACGATCGTCGCCGCGGCGAGATGGTGCGCTACGCCGCCGACAAGTGGGGCCACGACCGGGTCGCCCAGGTGATCACCTTCGGTACCATCAAAACCAAAGCAGCGCTGAAGGACTCAGCGCGTATCCACTACGGCCAGCCCGGTTTCGCGATCGCCGACCGGATCACCAAGGCGCTGCCGCCGCCGATCATGGCCAAAGACATCCCGCTGTCGGGGATCACCGATCCCAGCCACGAGCGGTACAAGGAAGCCGCCGAGGTGCGCGGGCTGATCGACACCGATCCTGACGTTCGCACCATCTACGAGACCGCCCGCGGGCTGGAAGGTCTGATCCGCAACGCCGGAGTACACGCTTGCGCAGTGATCATGAGCAGCGAACCGCTCACCGACGCGATCCCGCTGTGGAAGCGCCCGCAGGACGGCGCGATCATCACCGGCTGGGATTACCCGGCGTGCGAGGAAATCGGGCTGCTGAAAATGGATTTCCTCGGCCTGCGAAACCTGACCATCATCGGCGACGCGATCGAAAACATCAAGGCCAACAGGGGAATCGACGTCGATCTCGAATCCGTGCCGCTCGACGACCCGACCACGTACGCGCTGCTGGGCCGAGGCGACACGCTCGGTGTCTTCCAACTCGACGGCGGCCCCATGCGGGACCTGCTGCGGCGCATGCAGCCCACCGGCTTCGAAGACGTCGTCGCGGTGATCGCGCTGTACCGGCCCGGGCCGATGGGCATGAACGCCCACAACGACTACGCCGACCGCAAGAACGGCCGCCAGCCCATCACACCGATCCACCCCGAACTCGCCGAACCGTTGCAGGAAATCCTGGCCGAGACGTACGGCTTGATCGTCTACCAGGAGCAGATCATGCGGATCGCGCAGAAGGTGGCGGGTTATTCGCTGGCCCAAGCCGACATTCTGCGAAAAGCCATGGGCAAGAAGAAAGCCGACGTACTGGCCGCGGAATACGAAAGCTTCGCGGCAGGCATGCGTGCCAACGGCTTTTCGGCAGGTGCGATCAAGGCGCTGTGGGACACCATCTTGCCGTTCGCCGACTACGCGTTCAACAAGTCGCACGCCGCCGGGTATGCGATGGTGTCCTATTGGACCGCCTACCTGAAAGCCAACTACCCGGCCGAATATATGGCAGGGCTTTTGACCTCGGTTGGCGACGACAAGGACAAAGCCGCTGTCTACTTGGCTGATTGCCGCAAGCTGGGCATCACGGTGCTGCCGCCCGACGTCAACGAGTCGGGTTTGAACTTCGCGTCGGTAGGCACCGACATCCGCTACGGACTCGGCGCCGTGCGCAATGTCGGTGCGAACGTTGTTGCCTCGCTGCTCAAGACCCGCACCGAGAAGGGTAAGTTCACCGACTTCTCCGACTACCTGAACAAGATCGACATCGCGGCGTGCAACAAGAAGGTCACCGAATCGCTGATCAAAGCGGGCGCCTTCGATTCGCTGGGCCACCCGCGCAAGGGCTTGTTCCTGGTTCACACGGATGCCGTGGACGCGGTGCTGGGCACCAAGAAGGCCGAGGCGATGGGCCAGTTCGACTTGTTCGGCGGCACCGACATGGCCACCGATGCGGTGTTCAACGTCAAAGTGCCCGACGAGGAGTGGGACGACAAGCACAAGCTGGCGTTGGAGCGCGAAATGCTGGGGCTGTACGTGTCCGGGCATCCGCTCAACGGAGTGGCGCATCTGCTGGCCACCCAGGTAGACACCGCCATCCCGGCGATCCTCGACGGCGACATCCCCAATGACGCTCCGGTGCGGGTTGGCGGCATCCTGGCATCGGTGAACCGCCGGGTGAACAAGAACGGAATGCCCTGGGCATCAGCGCAGTTAGAAGACCTTACCGGTGGCATCGAGGTGATGTTCTTCCCGCACACCTACTCCAGTTACGGTGCCGACATCGTCGACGACGCCGTGGTGGTGATCAACGCGCGCGTGAAGATTCAGGACGATCGGATCTGCTTGATCGCCAATGACCTTTTTGTGCCAGACTTTTCGAACGTGCAGCCAGTGCGGCCACTGGAAGTGAGCTTGCCCACCCGCCAATGCACACCCGACAAGGTCAACGCGCTCAAACAGGTCCTGGCCCGCCATCCCGGCACTTCCCAGGTCCATCTGCGGCTGCTCAGCGGAGACCGGGTCACCACTTTGGAGTTGGACCCGTCGCTGCGGGTGACACCGTCCCCGGCGCTGATGGGTGACCTCAAGGCGCTGCTGGGCCCGGGATGTTTGGGCGCCTAACCGGGCCGAACGGATCTGTCAGCCGCCTCTGCTACGGGGACCGGGAGACGGTGGGCGTCCGTGGCGGCACGGGTCGGTTTCGCGCCGGCCCGGCATGTCGCCTACCCCGAAATTCCAACCTGCCCCTCTAACTTCGTGGCGGGATTCTTGTAGACGACACCCTCTTTCATCACGAAGTCCACTTGACCGGTGACCTCGATATCGCTGAACGGGTCGCCCGGCATCGCGACCAGATCGGCGATCTTGCCTTCGGCGATCACCCCGAGGTCGTCGAGCTGAAGTAGTTCCGCCGCTACGCTGGTGGCAGCCTGCAGCGCGCGCAGCGGGGTGATCCCGGTGGACACCATCGTCGGGAACTCGCGCCAGTTGTCTTGGTGCGGGAACATTCCCGCATCGGTGCCGAACGCGATGCGGACATTGCTTGCCGCGACGCGCTCGGCGGCGTCCAGCAACGCACCTCGATACTTGCGGGCTTTGCGCTTCGCGTATTCGGGCATGGCCGCCCACAACGGGTCGTCCTCGCCGCGTCGGGCGCCGGAGACGATCGCGTACTGCGTCGGCACCAGAAACACCCCGGTGTCCTCCATCATTCGCAATGTGTCGGCCGAGGCCAGATTTCCGTGTTCGATGCTGCGCACACCGGCCCGCACCGCGCGCCGGATGCCCTCGTCGCCGTAGCTGTGCGGAGTGACCGGCACCCCGAGATCGGTGGCGGTCGCGACCAGCACGTCCATCTCTTCCTGGCTGTAGGTGGCCTGGCCGGGATCGTCGGACGGCGACGCGAACCCACCGGTGGCGGCGAACTTGATCCAATCCGCGCCGGCGCGGATCTCTTGGCGCACCCGGGTGCGGATCTCGTCGCACCCGTCGGCCGCCGCCAATTCCAGCGCCCGCGAGGGGCCTTGGTATTCGTCGGCGACCATTGCGCTGAAGTCGCCATGTCCGCCGCGCGCCGAGATCATGTGCGGCGCCACCAGCATCCGCGGACCCGCCACGGTGCCGGCCGCGATAGCGTCGCGCAGATCGACAGTCGGATAATCGAGGTCGGCACAGGCTAGGTCGCGCACGGTGGTGAAGCCGTTCATCAGCAAGGTCTGCAGCACCGGCACCGACTTCAACGCTTTCGCGACGCTCGAAGCGGTCGCCGCCATGGGGCCGAGTGGCGGCGCCAACGTCACATGCACGTGGCAATCCATGAATCCGGGCGTCAGCGTGTGCCCCGGCAGGTTGATCACCTGCGCGTCAGCAGGCGGCTCGATGGTGTCGCCGATCCGCCGGATCCGGCCGTCGGCCACCAGCACCTGTCGGCGCACCGGCGCATCGGAAAGTCCATCCCACACGTTGGCACCGGTGATCAGGATCGTTGCCATGTCGGCGAACCTACTCCACCGCCGGGCGGGTCTGTGCTCAGATGAGGTAGGCGCAGAAGGAGGACGAAAATGACGTTGGCAGAGCGCCCCACCACCATGTGCGAGGCGTTTCAGCGCACCGCCGCAATCGATCCGGATGCCATAGCACTGCGAACGCCCGGCGGCCACCAGACGTTGACCTGGCGGGACTATGCGGCCCAGGTACGTCGGGTTGCGGCGGGGCTGGCCGGGCTGGGGGTTCGGCGCGCCGACACGGTGTCGCTGATGATGGCGAACCGGATCGAGTTTTACCCACTGGAAGTCGGTGCCCAGCATGTCGGCGCGACGTCGTTCTCGGTGTACAACACGCTGCCCGCCGAGCAGCTGACCTACTTGTTCGACAACGCCGGCACCAAGCTGGTGATGTGCGAGCGGCAATACGTCGACCGGATTCGCGCCAGCGGCGCCCGGCTCGAGCACATCGTCTGCATCGACGGTTCGCCGCGGGGCACCCTGTCCCTGGACGACCTGTACGCCGCCGCGCCGGCTGACTTCGACTTCGAATCCACCTGGCGCGCAGTGCAACCCGACGACATCATCACCCTTATTTACACCTCGGGCACGACGGGCAACCCCAAGGGCGTGGAGATGACGCACGCCAACCTGATGTTCGAAGCGTTCGCGCTGCAAGATGTTCTCGGTGTGCGCTTCGGTGACCGGATCACCTCATTCCTCCCGTCGGCGCATATCGCCGACCGCATGATGGCGTTGTACAACCAGGAGGTGTTCGGCTCCCAGGTCACGGTGGTGTCCGATGCCAAGGCAATCGCCGCGGCCCTGCCCGACGCTCGGCCCACCATTTGGGGCGCGGTGCCGCGAGTGTGGGAAAAGCTCAAAGCCGCAGTAGAATTCGCTGTCACGCATGAGCAGGATGAGGCAAAGCGGCAGGTCTTGCAGTGGGGTATGTCGGTGGCGGCCAGGCGGGCGGCCGCGCTGCTTGCCGGTGAGTCGATATCGGACGAGCTCGCCGCCGACTGGGCCAAAGCCGACGAGCTGGTGCTCTCGAAGCTTCGGGCACGGCTCGGCTTGGGCGAACTGCGCTGGGCGGTCTCTGGTGCAGCGCCCATCCCGAAGGAGACCCTGGGCTTCTTCGCCGGCATCGGCATCCCGATCTGCGAGGTGTGGGGAATGTCGGAGCTGAGCTGCGTGGCCAGCGTCAGCCATCCGCGTGAGGCACGGCTCGGGACGGTTGGCAAGCTGTTGCCGGGGTTGGAGGGCAAGGTCGCCGAGGACGGCGAATTTCTGGTCCGCGGGCCGCTGGTGATGAAGGGCTACCGCAAAGAGCCGGCCAAGACCGCCGAGGTCATCGACGCCGATGGCTGGCTACACACCGGCGACATTCTCGAAATCGACCCTGACGGCTATCTGCGGGTGGTTGACCGAAAGAAGGAGCTGATCATCAACGCCGCCGGCAAGAACATGTCGCCGGCCAATATCGAGAACGCGATCCTGGCCGCGTGCCCGATGATCGGGGCGATGGTCACCGTCGGCGACGGGCGGCCCTACAACACCGCGCTGTTGGTCTTCGACGCCGACTCGGTGGGGCCGCTGGCGGCCCAGCACGGATTGTCCGACGCGTCGCCGGCGGCCCTGGCAGCCAACCCCGACGTGATCGCCCGGATTGCCGCGGGGGTGGCCGAGGGAAACGCCAAACTGTCGCGGGTCGAGCAAATTAAGCGGTTCCGGGTGTTGCCCATCCTGTGGGAGCCGGGCGGTGACGAGATGACCCTGACGATGAAGCTCAAGCGCCGGCCCATCGCCGAAAAATACGCGGCCGAGATCGACGAGCTCTACGCGCCGCAGCCCGGGCCGGACGTCCACGAACCCGCCGTCGCACCCAGCGCACAACTCGCGTGAATTTGGGGGCTAGCCGCGCGGCTGGTGCAGCGCCTTGAGCAGCAGACCCGCGCTCACCGAGACCCCGGCGGCGGCGAGGACCGACGGCGCCACACTGGCGGTGAACACCCCGACTAGGGCGGTGCTGTTTTAGTCGCTGACTTTCGGCGTGCCTGAGCGGATTTCGCGTAGGTGGTCGACGAGGATCTGATGTGTGGCTTTGGGACGGGAGGATCGGCAGGGCCGGTTCGATGACGTGATGCTGCTGGTGGGTGATCAGCTGCCGGCGGGCAGTATTTACCGGCTGTTGGCCGAGCACGGCGGTGCACTGTTTGACGATGACTATTTCGCTGATCTGTTCAAGCGCTCGGCGCTGGGTCGACCGACGGTGCCGGCGCGGGTGATGGCCACAGTGATGCTGCTGCAGGCCTATGAGGGATTGTCGGATCGGGAGGCGTGTGACCGGTTGGCCTTTGATCTGCGCTGGAAAGCGGCCGCCGGGTTGACGGTGGACGCCGAGGCTTTTCATCCCACGGTGCTGGTCGGCATGCGCAACCGGCTACGCGCATCGGATCGGCCACGGCGGTTGTTCGAGGACGTGAACACCACCGCGCGAGCGGCGGGGTTGTTGCGGGGACGACGCCGGGTGCTGGATTCGACGCCGCTGTTGGATGCGGTGGCCACCCAGGACACGGTGATCCAGCTGCGGGCCGCGATCCGCAAACTGCTGACCGTGGCTGATCGGGCCGATCCGGAAGTGGCCGGTGCGGTGCGCACCGTGCTGACCCGCGACGATGACTACGCCAGCCTGGGCAAACCACCGTGTGACTGGGATGACCCCAAAGCGCGTGAAGCCTTGGTCGATGCGCTGGTGCGCGACGCCAACGCCGCACTGGAGGCCCTCGATGGCCGCAAGCTCGATGGGGCACTCAGTGAGGCGGTCGAGTTGTTGGCGCTGGTGGCCGGCCAAGACGTCGAAGCCGGCGACGACGGAATCTTCCGCATTGCCCGGCGAGTGGCCAAAGACCGGATGATCTCCACCGTCGATACCGAAGCCCGCCATGGGCATAAGTCGCGGGCGCGGACCTTCGATGGCTACAAGTCCCATCTGGGTATCGACCCCGACGACGAGCTGATCACCGGGGTGGCCATCACCGCGGCCAACGCCGCCGACCGTGAGGTCATCGATGAGCTGTTGGGCAACCCCGCCACCGACATCAGAAGTGCTGCACCCGCCACCGCCCCCGACACCGACAGCAGCACCGATGCCGCCACCGATGCCGATGCCGATGCCGATGCCGATGAAACGATCACCGATCACGGCGAGCATGTGCACAACGAGTCGGAGCCGAACGTCTTTGAGGTGTATGGCGATTCGGCTTACGCCGATGGGGCCACCCTGGATGAGCAGACCGGGCGGGGTCATGACATGCGCGCCAAGGTGCCCCCGGTGCGCAACGCCAACGGCTATTCCAAAGACCGGTTCGGTATCGACCTGGCCGCCGGCACCGTGACCTGCCCGGCCGAGCACACCGTGGCGATCAGCACCGGCCGACGTCAGCAGGTCGCTCGCTTCGGTGCGTTCTGTGGGTCCTGCCCACTGCAGGCGGAGTGCACCAAAGCCCGTCGCGGGCGGGTGATCACCATCCATGCCCATGAAGCCGCCCTGCAGCACGCCAAGGCCCGCCAACGCGATCCGGCCTGGCAGGCCGATTACCGAACGTATCGGCCGGTCGTGGAACGCAAGATCAGTCACTTCACCCGCCGCCCCTGGGGTGGTCGCAAGGCGCGGTGCCGCGGCCAAAAACGCATCCTGACCGACATCCTGGCCCGAGCAGGAGCGATCAACCTCGCCCGGT
Organism: Mycobacterium heckeshornense; assembly: GCF_016592155.1. NCBI lineage: Bacteria > Bacillati > Actinomycetota > Actinomycetes > Mycobacteriales > Mycobacteriaceae > Mycobacterium > Mycobacterium heckeshornense. The sequence goes on along the minus strand of NZ_AP024237.1, from coordinate 2,682,207 downwards.
TGGCCACCTTGGGCTTGCACCCACACGCCGGGGGTTGGGCCATCGCCTGATCCGGGACCACCGGGCCACCCGGCCACACGGCTACCCCGATCAGATCAGCCAGCGAAAGCCATCACAGCCGTCGAAATCTCGATACCGCCAAATCCCCGCCCCACGGGGGTCACTACATCAGCGCCGTCCTAGCAACAACGTGGCAAAGCCTGCGATGAGGGCCACCACCTTGTATCGGGGCCATGGCACCCCGGCAACCAGCACCTCCCGGGGACCAACCAAGGACCGTAACTGCTGCGGGGTCGTCACGAATTAAAGGTAACGCTTAACTTGATTTTTCGGCCACCCGAAAAGCTGAGAACACGCCAGAACATGGGACGGGCCGGGTGCAAGTCGTCGCGGGCGACCGGCCCTTAAGGTGTCGGTATGCCGCTTTCAGGTGAATACGCACCGAGCCCGCTCGACTGGTCCCGCGAGCAAGCCGAAAAGTACATGGCCTCCGGTGGAACCGAAGGCACCGAGCTGCAGGGAAAGCCCGTCGTGTTGCTGACCACGGTGGGAGCCAAGACCGGCAAACTTCGCAAAACCCCGCTGATGCGGGTCGAACACGAGGGCCAATACGCGATCGTCGCCTCGTTGGGCGGCGCGCCGAGGCACCCCGTGTGGTACCACAACGTCAAGAAGAACCCGCGGGTGGAGCTGCAGGACGGCCCGGTTGCCCGGGACTACGAGGCGCGTGAGGTATTCGGCGACGAAAAGGCACTCTGGTGGCAACGTGCCGTGCAGGTCTGGCCGGACTACGCCAAGTATCAGGCCAGGACCGACCGCCAGATTCCGGTGTTCGTGCTGACCCCCGTCGGCTGAACTGCCTAGTGAATGGCACCATTAACCCGGTGTCCGCCGAACCCAGCCAAGAGCCCGGTGTCCCGCCGCTGTCCGCGGCGGACATCGACGCTGCGGCCAAGCGGATCGCTTCCGTCGTCACACCCACACCGTTGCAGCTGTGTGATCGGTTGTCGGATGCCACCGATGCCACGGTGTACCTCAAACGCGAAGACCTGCAGTCGGTGCGCTCCTACAAACTGCGTGGCGCCTACAACCTGCTGGTACAGCTTTCCGAGGAGGAAATCGCGGCAGGTGTGGTGTGTTCGTCGGCCGGCAACCACGCCCAGGGTTTTGCCTACGCCTGTCGCGCGCTGGGGATTCGTGGCCGGGTATACGTGCCGGCGAAGACGCCTAAGCAGAAGAAGGACCGGATCCGCTATCACGGCGGAGACTTCGTCGAGCTGATCGTCGGCGGGTCGACCTACGACATGGCGGCCGAGGCTGCCCTCGCCGACGTGGCGCACACGGGTGCCACGCTGGTGCCGCCGTACGACGATGTGCGCACCATAGCCGGTCAGGGCACCATCGCCGTTGAACTGCTCGACCAGCTCGACGTCGAGCCCGACCTGGTGGTGGTCCCGGTCGGCGGCGGCGGGTGCGTGGCCGGTATCGCTACCTATCTGGCGGAGCGGACAGCCAACACCTCGGTGCTGGGTGTTGAACCGGCGGGCGCTGCCGCGATGATGGCCGCGCTGGCGGCGGGGGAGCCGGTGACATTAGACCATGTAGACCAGTTCGTCGACGGCGCGGCGGTGAACCGGGCCGGAACGCTTACCTATGCGGCGCTGGCGGCCGCCGGTGACATGGTGTCGATCACCGCGGTCGACGAGGGCGCGGTGTGCACCGCGCTGCTCGATCTCTACCAGCACGAGGGCATCATCGCCGAGCCGGCGGGCGCGTTGTCCGTCGCGGGCCTGCTGGAAGCCGACATTGAACCTGGCTCGACGGTTGTGTGTTTGATCTCGGGGGGCAACAACGACGTGTCCCGCTACGGGGAGATCCTCGAGCGCTCGCTGGTCCACCTCGGCCTCAAGCACTACTTCCTGGTCGACTTTCCGCAGGAACCCGGCGCGCTGCGCCGTTTCCTCGACCAAGTGCTGGGACCCAACGACGACATCACGCTGTTCGAGTACGTCAAGCGCAACAACCGGGAAACCGGCGAGGCGCTGGTCGGCATCGAACTGGGATCAGCCGCCGACCTCGACGGGCTGCTCGCGCGGATGCGGGCCACCGACTTGCACATCGAAGTGCTCGAGCCGGGCTCACCGGCGTACCGCTATTTGCTGTGACGGCGTTTCCTGTGCCGTAACCGGTAGGCGGCGCGGTTGAATCCTCCCGCCCAGGACAACGTTCCGGCGTCGGCGGATCGGTTTGGACAGCGACACCGACGTTGGCGTCCGCATCCGCCGGGTGCTCGCGAAACGCTGCCTGTCGATCTGAGGAGCGCCCGGCACGAGGACCGCACGTCGGCCGCCGGGCCTTTCCTGGTTGGATTTCGATCATGACGTACGGCCCGGGGGCACAGGATTTTGGCCTGGTCAGCGTCGGCGTCCTGGTTTCGCTGATCCTGCTGGCCGCAGCGGCGGTTTGGGTGGCTCGCAGTCGGGATCTGGTCCCCGTGCTGTGGGCTCGCCTACGAAACATCGCCGCAGTCACGCGGGCCGAAGCCTGGGCCCGGGAGACATGGCACGACCGGGGATGGTCGGTGCCGCGCCGGTGGCCGCGGTTCGAGGTGGCCGGGGTGGCATTGCTTATCGGGTTGGCCGTCGTCGTGGCGCTGGGGGCCGGCTTTACCGAGGTGCTCGACGACGTGCTCGAGGGTGACGGGATCGCCGGTATCGACCAACCAGCCGCTCGATGGCTGGCAACGCATCGCGACCTGTGGATGACTACGGCATTGCGAGCGATCACCGGTGCGGGCGGGGGCGCCGCGTCGGGTGCCGTGGCCGCCAGTGCCTGCGCGGTCGCCAGCTGGCGGGCTCGATCCTGGGCACCAGTGGTGTTCGGCCTCGCTGGTGCCGGCGGGATCACGCTGGTGCTGTTCACCGCCAAAGCCCTGGTGGTCCGGGACCGTCCGCCCTTGCCGTTCGCGGCGATCGCCGCGGACGGATATTCGTTTCCCTCCGGCCACGCCGCCGGCGCCGCTGCGGGCGCGTCTCTGTCTGTGTGGATGCTGACGCGATGGCTGATTACCTGCTGGGCGGGCAGGGTGGCGGCGTGGACCGTCGCGATCGGTGTTGCCGCCGTGATGGGGTTCTCCCGTGTCTATCTCGGGGTGCACTACATCAGCGATGTGGTGGCCGGCTGGCTGCTGGGTGCGGCGTGGGCAGGTGCGGTCATGGTGATCGGTTCGTGGTGGGACAACACGCGACGTGCCCGCACGCGCCAGCCGGTTTCCGGTGACCGGACGGCTTGACGGCGATCAGCCGCGGGCACGCAGAACCGCGAACGAATGCCCGGGCAGCACACAGTGCTCGACGCTCGCCGAGGGCTGGCCTGAAGCCAGCACCACCTCGCCGCCGGCCGGCACACTCACCGCGTCGGCGCCGAGATTGCAGGCGACGGTGAACCGGCCGCGGCGCATGGTGATCCAGCGTTGACCCTCGTCATAGTCGACGTCCAGATGCTCCAGCCACGGGTCGGCGAAATCAGATTCTCTGCGCCGCAACGCGATCAAATCCTGATAGAGCCTCAGCAGGCGAGCATGCTCACCGGCGGCGGCCTCGTCCCAGTCAAGCTTCGAGCGCTGGAATGTTCTCGGGTCCTGCGGGTCTGGGATCTCGTCGGCCTCCCAGCCGTGCTGGGCGAACTCCTTCCTGCGCCCCTCCGCGGTGGCCTGAGCGAGCTCGGGTTCTGGATGCGAGCTGAAAAACTGGAACGGTCGTGACGAGCCCCATTCCTCGCCCATGAAAAGCATTGCTGTATAAGGTGATCCGAGCACCAGAGCAGCTTTGACGGCAAGCTGGCCGAAGCTGAGATTCTGCGACGGACGGTCGCCGAGTGCCCGATTGCCCACCTGGTCGTGGGTGCAGGTGTAGGCCAGCAGCCGGGTGGCCGGAATCCTCGACGTGTCCAGCGGCCGGCCGTGGCGGCGGCCCCGAAACGACGAGTACGTGGCAGCGTGGAAGAAGCCGTGCCGCAATGTGTGCGCCAGTGTGGCCAGCGAGCCGAAATCCGCGTAGTAGCCCTGCCGTTCACCGGAGACCGCCGCGTGGATGGCGTGATGGATATCGTCGTCCCACTGCGCGGTCAGGCCGTAGCCGCCCTGCTCGCGCGGGGTAATCAACCGCGGGTCGTTGAGGTCGCTTTCGGCGATCAGCGACAGCGGGCGGCCCAATTGCTGCGACAACCGATCGGTTTCGGCGGCGAGCTCTTCGACGATGTGTATGGCGGTGGTGTCCACCAGCGCGTGCACCGCGTCCAGTCGCAGGCCGTCGGCGTGAAAGTCGGCCATCCAGCGCAGCGCGCAGTCGATGATATAGCGGCGCACCTCATCGGAGCCAGCGCCGGCGATGTTGATGCCCTCGCCCCACGGATTGCTCGCCGACGACAGGTATGGCCCGAACCGTGGCAGGTAGTTGCCCGACGGGCCGAGATGGTTGAACACGACATCGATCAGGACACCCAGGCCGCGGGCATGGCAGGCGTCGACGAACCGGACGAGCCCGTCCGGGCCGCCGTAGGGTTCGTGCACCGAATACCACAGCACACCGTCGTATCCCCAGCCATGTGTGCCGGAGAACGAGTTGACCGGCATCAATTCGACAAAGTCGACGCCCAGATCCGCGAGATAATCCAGCTTTTCGATCGCCGCATCGAAAGTTCCTGTCGGCGTGAACGTTCCGATGTGCAACTCGTAGATCACCGCGCCCTCCACGGAGCGCCCGGTCCATTCGTTATCGGTCCATGCCGCAGCAGCGGGCTCCCACAGCTGGGACCGTGCGTGCACGCCCTCAGGCTGGCGCGGAGAGCGCGGGTCGGGCAACACCGCGGGATCGTTGTCGAGCAGAAAACCGTAGCGGGAGTTCGACATCGCGTCGACGGTGGCGCGCCACCAGCCACCGTCGACGCGTGTCATCGGGTAGACCACGCCGTCGACGTCGAGACGCACTCGTTCGGGTTTGGGTGCCCAGACCGCGAATTCACGCATCGGCACGCTCCAGCAACGCCACCGGAAAGTCGGTGAACAGCACAGCAGTCGGCGTCGCGCCGGTGAACACCGCGCCGCTGAGGGTGTCGCGCCACCGGCCGTCGGGCAGTGGCACCATCGTGTCGCCCCAGCCGGTTTCGTCGAGCCGGAACGTCCAGCGGGAGACGGCGACCACGACGTCGTCACCGCGGCCGAACGCCACGACATGATCGGCTGCCGCCCCGGTGGCGAGTAGCGGACGGTAATCGCCGCGCAGGAACGTGTCCGGGCGAGCTCGTCGCAGTCGCAGCGCTGCTGCGACAACACGAATCTTTGGGTGCTGCAACGACTTCAACGCTTGGCGGCGGATTGTGTAGTCGACTGGACGCCGGTTGTCGGGATCGACCAGGCGGTCGTCCCACAATTCGGTGCCCTGATAGACATCGGGGACACCGGGCACGGTCAACGCGAGCAACTTCTGGCCCAGCGCGTCGTTTTCCGCGTGCGGGTTGAGCTGGCCGACAAGCTGGGTCAGCTCACGGGCGACGGGCCCGTCGAGCACGATGTCGAGCCAGGAGTGTACTGCGCCCTCGAATTCGGTGTTCGGTTCGTGCCACGAGGTGTGCAATGCGGCTTCCCGGATCGCTTTTTCGGTGTAGCCGTGCAACCTGTCGCGCAGCTCGCCGGTGACCTTGCCGCTGACCGGCCACACACCGAAGATGTTCTGCCACAGAAACAATCCGGTAGCGATGTCGGGTGAGGGCGCGAGTTGCTCCCAGCGGGTGACGAACTCTCGCCACAGTGACGGCACTTGCGAGAGCACGCCGATGCGGGCGCGGACGTCCTCGCTGCGCTTGGTGTCGTGGGTGGTCAGTGTCGTCATGGTGTACGGCCACAGCCGGGCACGCATCGCGGCCCGGTAGTGGAATTCGGCGGCGCTGACACCGAACCGCCGGGGCTCACCGCCCACTTCGTTCAGCGACACCAGCCGGGCGTCCCGGTAGAACAGGCAGTCCTCGACCGCCTTGGCGGTGACCGCGCCGCACAACTGCTGCAGCCGTGTCGCGGGTTCACCCCCGCTGGCCAGCGCGGCGGCGACGATCTGCAGCGGCGGAACCAATTCCGGGGTGGCCGCCGCGGTTTGGGCCAGTGCTCTGGGCAGCGTCGCGGCCAGGCCGGGATAGTCGCAGCGGTAGACGTCGATGTAGCCGAGCAGCGCCGCCACCGCGTGCGGCAGCTGCGGATGGTCGGCACCGACCGCGGCGACGATACTGCGCCGCAGCCTGCCCAACTCGCTGCCCAGGGTGTCGGCGGCCACGGTGGCCTTGAGGCTCCGTACCAGCGCCGGCATGCCGGCATCGTCGACACCGGCGGATTCGAACAGCGCCGTGAGCTCTGCGGCCCCCGCCGGGTCGAGGAAAACGCCTCCGACCTCTCGCAGCACGTCGTAGCCGGTGGTGCCGGCCACCGGCAGCGTCGGCTCCAACGCCTCGTCGACGCCCAAGATCTTTTCGATCACGATCCAGGCGTCGGGCCCCACCAGGTCACGCAGCCACGCCAAATAGCCGGTGGGGGTGGCAAGCCCGTCGGGGTGATCGACGCGGACCCCGTCGACCAGTCCGTCGGAAAACCAGCGGGCGACCTCGGCATGCCAGGCATCGAACACCACGCGGTCCTCCTGCCGCAGCCCGGCCAGCGACGTGATCGAAAAGAAACGCCGATAACCGCAGACCCCGTTGCGCCACCCCACCAGCCGATAATGCTGACGGTCATGGATTTCCGCAGGACTGCCGCCACCGCTGCCGGGAGCGATCGGCAACACCAGATCGCCGAGTCGCAGCCGGTCGCCATCCACCGCGAGCTCGGTAAGGTCGTCGTCGGAACCTAACAGCGGCAAGAGGATTCGGCCATCACCTACGTCCCAGTCGATGTCGAAAAACCGCGCATAGCGCGACGACCGGCCATGGGTGAGCACGTCCCACCACCACGGGTTTTGCTCGGGTTTGTCGATGCCGACGTGGTTAGGCACGATGTCTACCACCAGTCCCATCCCGCGTTCTCGCGCTGCGGCTGAAAGCCGCGCCAAACCCTCGGCGCCGCCGAGTTCGGCGGACACCGTCGTCGGGTCGGTGACGTCGTAGCCGTGCGGCGAGCCGCGGACCGCGGTCATGACCGGGGACAGGTAGAGGTGGGAAACTCCGAGCTCGTCGAGATAGTCGAGCAGGGCTTCGGCGTCGGCGAAGGTGAACCCGAATCCGCTCTGGGCGCCGCGCAGCTGTAACCGGTAGGTCGACAGTACCGGAAACGCCATATGTCAGGCGGTCTTACGCAGGATAAGCACCGAACGGCCCGCGACGGCGACCTTGTCGCCCGCGTTGATGACCAGGTCCGCAGCGCCAGTGGGATCGGTGGTGTCCAGCTCTGCAGTCCACTCGTTGGCGTAATCGCCGTCGGGAATCACGAACTCAACCTGGTCGTCGTGAGCGTTGAAACACAACAGGAACGAGTCGTCGACGATGCGCTCGCCGCGCGCGTCGGGTTCGCGAATGGCGTTGCCGTTGAGGAATACCGCCACGCACTTGTCGAAACCCCTGTCCCAGTCCTCCTGGGTCATCTCGCGTCCGCTTGCTGTCAGCCACGCGATGTCGCGCAGCTCGTCGTCGCGGCGCATGGGCCGGCCCTCGAAGAAGCGGCGGCGACGAAACACCGGATGGTTTTTGCGAAATTGTGTCACTTTGCGGGTGAAGGCAAGCAAATCGGCATTCTTCTCCGCCAGCGACCAGTCCATCCAGGACAGCTCGGAGTCTTGACAGTAGACGTTGTTGTTGCCGTGCTGGGTGCGCCCGAACTCGTCGCCATGGGCGATCATCGGGGTGCCTTGACTGACCATCAGGGTGGCCAGGATGTTGCGCATTTGACGGCCGCGCAGCGCCAAAATTTCGGGGTCGTCGGTGGGACCCTCGACGCCGCAGTTCCATGACCGGTTGTGGCTTTCTCCGTCGAGGTTGTCCTCGCCGTTGGCTTCGTTGTGCTTCTCGTTGTACGAGACCAGGTCGGCCAGCGTGAACCCGTCGTGGCAGGTGACGAAATTGATACTGGCACTTGGCCGCCGGCCGGTCGCCTCGTAGAGGTCCGACGACCCGGTCAGTCGGGAAGCGAATTCGCCAAGGGTCGCCGGCTCACCGCGCCAGTAGTCACGCACAGTATCGCGGTATTTCCCGTTCCATTCGGTCCATAAACCCGGGAAGTTGCCTACCTGGTAGCCACCTTCGCCGACATCCCACGGTTCGGCGATCAACTTGACCTGACTGACCACCGGGTCTTGCTGCACCAGGTCGAAAAACGCGCTCAGTCGGTCGACGTCGTAGAATTCGCGGGCCAGTGTGGAGGCCAGGTCGAACCGGAACCCGTCGACGTGCATCTCGGTCACCCAGTAGCGCAGCGAGTCCATGATCAGCTGCAAAGTGTGCGGGTGCCGGGCGTTGAGGCTGTTGCCGGTGCCGGTGAAATCCTTGTAGAAGCGTGGGTCGTCGTCGTCGAGCCGGTAGTACGCAGCGTTGTCGATACCGCGGAAGTTGATGGTCGGGCCGAGGTGGTTGCCCTCGGCGGTGTGGTTGTAGACGACGTCGAGGATGACCTCGATGCCTTCTTCGTGGAAGGTCCTGACCATGGCTTTGAATTCGCCCACCGCGCCGCCGGGCTCACGAGACGACGCGTATTCGTGGTGCGGGGCGAAGAAGCCGAAAGTGTTGTACCCCCAGTAGTTTCGTAGGCCCATCTCCAGCAGCCGACTGTCGTGCATGAACTGGTGCACCGGCATCAATTCGATCGCCGTGACGTTCAGGGACTTGAGATGGTCGATGATCGCCGGGTGGGCCAGGCCGGCGTAGGTGCCGCGCAGCTCCTCGGGGATCGCCGGGTGGGTCTGCGTCATGCCCTTGACGTGTGCTTCGTAGATCACCGTTTCGTGGTAGGGGGTGCGCGGCGCCCGGTCGAATGCCCAGTCGAAGAACGGATTGATCACCACGCTGGTCATGGTGTGCCCCAGTGAGTCGACCATGGGCGGAGTGCCGGTCTCTCCGGGTTCGGCGCCTTCGGAGTTGACGAATTGCATGTCGTAGGAGAACAGCGCCTGGCAGAAGTCGAACTCGCCGTGAAAGGCCTTGCCGTAGGGGTCCAGCAGCAGCTTGCTCGGATCGCACCGATGGCCGGCCGCCGGCTCGAACGGGCCGTGCACCCGAAACCCGTAGCGCTGGCCGGGTCCGACGCCCGGCAGATAGGCGTGCCAGACGTAGCCGTCGACCTCGTCGAGGTTGATGCGGGTTTCGGTGTTGTCGTCGATCAAGCACAGCTCGACTTTGTGGGCGATCTCGGAGAACAGCGCGAAGTTGGTGCCCGCACCGTCGTAGGTGGCGCCGAGCGGATAGCTGTTGCCCGGCCACACGGTGGGCAGCGTTGGTGCGGTGTCAGTCATGTCCGTGTTCGGTTGTCTCGGCGGCATCACTCGACTGTATCCGCGTCGCGTGGCAGACGCTCAGGCCTCACCACCAGCCGGTGGCGGCCGCGATCTGCCGTCCGAGTTCACCGGCGAGGGTGCGCATGTAGGTGGCCGACAGGTGATGAGCGTCATGGTAGATCAACACGTTTCCCTCGACGGCCCGACAGATGTCGGCGCGGCAGATCGCATCACTGAGGTCAAGCGGTTTGAGCCCCGGGAACTGCTCGACGAAGTCCAGGGTGGGGTTGTGATCGGCCAGCACGTCGGAGCGTTTGACCCCGCACGAGGATGCGCTGCCGCCCTTGGCCAGGCAGTCCGCGGGTTCGAACGGCCGGCCGTCCTTGACCAGCCACGGCGTGTCCCGCATGGCCAGCACGGGAATGTTGTTGTCCGCGAACGTCTGCCAGATCCCGATATAGGTCGCCGGCATCACGTCACCAGGTTTGATGTTCCACGGTCGAGTGGACGTGGTGAACACGTAGTCCGGACGGTCGGCGATGAGCTTGGCCATCGTCTTTTGCACCCACTCGTGGCACTGCGGGTAGGCGGCGTTGTTGCCCATGATCAGCGGGACTTCCTCGGTGGACAGCGGACAGCCCATCTTGAGGTAGGTCACGACCTTGAAGTGATGCCTGCGGCCGAGCAGATCCAGCGCGGTGATCCAGTGCTCGGCGTGCGACCCGCCGGCCAGCGCGATGGTCCGTGTGGCGTTGGCGTCGCCGTAGGTGCAGTTGATCAGCGCCGGGTTGGCCCAGTCGCTGATGCAGCCGTCTTTGGTCGACAGCGGCAAATCGTTTTTGGCTTCCAGCACCGTGGGCCGCATCCGCAGCTTGGGCACCCGCACATGCTTGACCAGAGCACGCGCCCCCGGGTAGTCGCGTGCGCTGAGCCCGCTGAGCTCCTTGCCGTCGGCGCGCTGCACGGTGACGTGCTCACGCCACGTGAATGAGGTCGCGGTCAGGGTTACGCCCAGCAGCGCCACCACCGATCCCAGCGCCATCGTCGGCCGGCGCAGCCGCGACCGCCAGGGCACCGCGGGCGCCTGCGTCACGGCGTGGACCGGGGCGCGGTAGCGCAGCGGATCCTCGACGTAGCGCATCGTGAAATAGGCGAGCACGCCGGAGATGACCAGCACGGCCGTGCCCTCGACGACGTTGGCGCGCCGATGCCCGGTATAGGCCAGCCAGAAGATCAGCAGCGGCCAGTGCCACAGGTACAGCGAATAGGCCATGGCGCCGAGCGTCATCAACGGGCCCGCAGCCAGCAGCCGGTTGGGCAGCGGCATGCGACCGCCGATGTCCGGGTCGGCGTGGCGGTTGGCGCCGGCGAGGATCATCAGCACCGTCGCGCCCACCGGTACCAACGCCCACGGCCCCGGGAATTCCCTGACGCCGTCGATGAGCGCACCGCAGGACAGGATCGCTGCCAGCGCGACCGTGGCGAGCAGCGTGCGCAGCCACATCGGCCAGCGGATGTAGGGCACCAGCGCGCCGACGAGCGCTCCCAGCAGCAGCTCCCATGCCCGCGCGAAACTGTCGTAGTAGGCCATCGCCTGGTTGGTCTGGTGGGCGAGGATCGCATACCCGAACGACGCCGCGGTCAGCGCGCCGAGCAGCACGACGAACAGCGTCCGCAGCCGCGGGCCGAGAGATCGGCGCAGCGCGTACGCACAACCGAACACCAGCGCCAAAAACGCGAGGTAGAACTGGCCCTGCACCGACATCGACCAGATGTGCTGCAGCGGGCTGACGGCCTCCCCGGCCCGCAGGTAGTCGCCTGCTGTGCGGGCCAGCTCCCAGTTCTGGAAGTAGCCAAGGCTGGCCAGGCTCTGGTCGGCGAAGGTTTCCCACCGGGTCTGCGGCTGGATCAGGATGGTCAGCACCGCGGACCCGGCAAGCACGACGACCAGTGCGGGCAGCAGCCGTCGCACCAGCCGGATTGCCTCCGGCACGGGTGACAGCGACGCCACCGGGTTGAGCGCGGTCCGCAACACCTTGCCGCCGAAGAAGAATCCCGACAGCGCCAAGAACACGTCGACCCCGCCGGACACCCGGCCGAACCAGACGTGGAACATCGCGACCAGCGCGATCGCGATGCCGCGCAGGCCGTCCAGGTCGTGGCGGTAGAACCCTGACTGGCGAGCACCGCTCGCGGCAGCGGCAGGCCGGCGAGCGGCAACCGGGCGGATCGCGGGGAGGGTCAGCATGATCGCCAGACAATCTACCTAACCGGTTCCCCGGCCGAGCGGACGCAAAAGCACCCCCATCCTGGCCCACATGGCCGCTTTTGCGTCTGCTCGGCGCAAGTCAGGAGTCGATGATCCGGGTCAGGTAGGGCGTCATGTTGGTGGTGCGTGCCGCCGACACCGTCACCGCCGGATCAGTGGCCTCGATCATCTGTCCGTTGCCGAGGTAGATCGCGACGCTTTGGCTGCCGCCGGGGCCATAGCAGATCAGGTCGCCCGGTCGGGCCTGCGCCGGCGGGATTTTGCGGCCGACGTTGCACTGCTCGCCCGAGGTCCGCGGCATCTTGATGCCGGCGCCGGCGAAGGCGTACTGAACCAGGCCCGAGGCGTCGAATCCGACGGTGTTGGCGTGTAGGCCGGTGCCGCGGGTCGGCCCCGCGACGTTGCCCCCGCCGTACAGGTACGGCACGCCGCGCTGGGACAACGCGCGCTGGATCACGTAGTTGATGGCCTGCTGGTGGCTGGCTGACACGACGTTCGTATCAGCGCTCGCCATGCCGGGCGTGCCGGCCAACCCCGCCGCCAACGCGGCCGCACCGATGGCGGCGGCGTAGCTGCGCCTCATTCGAATCCACCCCTCTCGGTCACAACGCTCCGTGCACGACCGCCACGGCAGTCACACGAGTCACTACAGACACTTTGACAACAGATGGTCGTGGTGGCCACTGCCGGGGCGGCCGTGCGAAGGATTTTTGTCGTACTGTGACCGAACGGTGACCGCTGGTGGCCGAATCCTCTGCGGTCCGTTGTGATTTCGGTCTCACGTCGGCGACGCGGCGTCAATGACCGTACTGTTCGCTGAATGCGGTCATCACCGACCCGGCCACCGAGCTGAGGGCGACGATGGCCACCGCCAGCAGCGGCCAGAAGAACAGGTACCAGCCCTTCACCAGGGACACGAACGGGCCGATGACCGCCGCGGCGCACGCCGCACCCAAACCGCCCCATACCACCGGGTAGATCCAGTAGTTGATGCCCAACGGTGCGGGGGCGCAACTGTCCGCCGCGCAGACGTCGGCCACAAAGCCGAAAAGCCGCGACGGCAACGTCGTCGTGGTGGCCGCGACAATGACCAGCGTCAGCGTGGCAACGGTGCAGATCACGTCCCAGCGAGCCAGCCGCAGCCGACGTTTCGGCGGGCGGCTGTTGCCCGGGTAGGGGTGACGAGGCTCATCCGGCAAGGCCATGCCGGTCAATGCTCCCCGATGGTGGCCGGTTCCGCGAACCGGCGGCCGCATACCGGCTGGATTACGCTCGGTCATCGTGCCCGCGTTGACGCCAGCGCAGATCAGCGCGATCGACGCCGCCCACCTGTGGCACCCGTACAGCACGATCGGCGCCGAGGCGGTGCCGCCGGTGGTGGCCGTCGGCGCGCGCGGCGCGTGGCTGACCCTGATCCGCGACGGCGAGCCGATCGACGCGCTGGACGCGATGAGCTCATGGTGGACCGCGATCCACGGTCATGGCCACCCGGTCCTTGACGCCGCGCTGACCACGCAACTGGACACGATGAACCATGTCATGTTCGGCGGCCTCACCCATGAGCCCGCGGCGCGGCTGGCCCAGCTACTGGTGGACATCACCCCGGCCGGGCTGGAAACGGTGTTTTTCTGCGACTCCGGGTCGGTGTCGGTCGAAGTCGCGGTGAAGATGGCGTTGCAGTACTGGCGCAGTCAAGGCCGGACCGGCAAGACGCGGCTGATGACCTGGCGCGGCGGCTACCACGGCGACACGTTCACCTCGATGAGCATCTGCGATCCCGACGGCGGCATGCACTCGCTGTGGACCGACGTGCTCGCCGAGCAGGTGTTCGCCCCGCAGGTGCCGCGCGACTACGACCCGGGCTACAGCGCGGCGTTCGAGGCTCAGCTGGCCGAGCACGCCGGCGAGCTGGCGGCCGTGGTCGTCGAACCGGTGGTGCAGGGCGCGGGCGGGATGCGCTTCCACGACCCCCGCTACCTGGTGGACCTGCGCGACATCTGCGGCCGGCACGGGGTGTTGCTGATCTTCGACGAGATCGCCACCGGTTTCGGGCGCACCGGCGAGCTGTTCGCCGCCGACCACGTCGAGGTCAGCCCGGACATCATGTGTGTCGGCAAGGCGCTCACCGGTGGCTACCTGAGCCTGGCCGCAACGCTGTGCACCGCTGACGTCGCACACGGCATCAGCGCCGCGGGTCCGCTGCTGCACGGGCCCACCTTCATGGCCAACCCGCTGGCCTGCGCGGTGTCGGTGGCCAGTATCGAGTTGCTGCTGCGGCACGACTGGCGCGCGGCGGTGGGCGAGATCAGCGCCGGGCTCACCGCCGGGCTGCAGCCGGCCCGGGCGCTGCCGGCCGTGACCGATGTGCGGGTATGCGGCGCCATCGGCGTCATCGAATGCGACCGGCCCGTCGATTTGGCCGTCGCCACCCCGGCCGCGCTGGACCACGGCGTGTGGCTGCGACCGTTCCGCAACCTCATCTACGCGATGCCGCCGTTCATCTGCGGGGCCGACGAGATCGCGCAGATCACCTCGGCGATGGTCGAGGTGGCTCGCCTCGTAGGCTGAACGCCGACATGACGCGCGCGCCGATCGAGACCTCACCGCTGGCCTGGTTACGGGCGGTAGAACAGCAGCGCCGGCGGGCCGGGTTGCGGCGCTCGCTGCGGCCGCGCCCGGCGGTGGCCGCCGAGCTGGACCTGGCGTCCAACGACTACCTCGGTCTTTGCCGGCATCCCGAGGTCATCGACGCCGGTGTGCAGGCGCTGCGTACGTGGGGCGCGGGCTCCACCGGTTCACGGCTGGTCACCGGCGACACCGAGCTGCACCACGAACTCGAGTGCGCACTAGCCGAATTCGTCGGTGCACCAACAGGTTTGGTGTTTTCCTCTGGTTACACCGCCAACCTGGGGGCGGTGGTCGGCTTGTCGGGTCCCGGGTCGCTGCTGGTGTCCGACGCGCAGTCGCACGCCTCGCTGGTCGACGCCTGCCGTCTGTCTCGGGCCCGGGTGGTGGTGACACCGCACCGCGACGTCGACGCGGTGGACGCGACGCTGGCATCGCGGCAGGAGGACCGCGCCGTCGTCGTCACCGATTCGGTGTTTTCCGCCGACGGCGCCCTGGCGCCGGTGCAGCAGCTGCACGAGGTGTGCCGACGGCACCGCGCGCTGCTCATCGTCGACGAGGCGCACGGCCTCGGGGTGCGCGGTGCGGGCGGACGCGGGCTGGTGCATGAGCTCGGGCTCGCCGGGGCGCCCGATGTGGTCATCACGGCTACGTTGTCCAAGGCGCTCGGCAGCCAGGGCGGCGCGGTGCTCGGGTCGGCCGAGGTCCGGGATCACCTGATCGACGCGGCGCGGGCGTTCATCTTCGACACCGGTCTGGCACCGGCCGCGGCGGGCGCGGCCCTGGCCGCGCTGCGGGTGCTGGCGGCCGAGCCGTGGCGGCCCGACGCGGTGCTCCGGCATGCGCGCAGCCTTGCCCGGATCTGCGGCGTAAGCCAGGTACCGGAGTCGGCGGTGGTGCCGGTGATCCTCGGGGATCCGGAGGTGGCGGTGGCGGCGGCGGCCGCCTGCCTGGATGCCGGCGTGCGGGTGGGCTGTTTTCGCCCCCCGACGGTGCCCGCCGGGACGTCGCGGCTGCGATTGACCGCGCGGGCGTCGATGGACGACGACGATCTCGAGCTGGCGCGAACGGTGTTGACCGATGTGCTGGCCGCAGCACGACCTTGACAATCCTGCTCGTCACCGGCACCGACACCGGGGTGGGCAAGACGATCGCCACCGCGGCGCTGGCCTGTCACGCGCGCCAAGCCGGCATCGATGTGGCGGTATGCAAACCGGTGCAGACCGGCACGGACGCCGGCGACGACGACCTTGCCGTGGTGGCCCGGTTATCCGGGGTCACGCGGCTGGCCGGTCTGGCGCGCTATCCACAGCCACTGGCGCCGGCGGCGGCCGCCGACCACGCCGGCATGAGCCTGCCCACCCGCGACGACCTGCTGGGCCTGGTCCGCGGCGCCGACAGCCCGACACGGTTGACCCTGGTCGAAGGCGCGGGCGGGCTGCTGGTGGAACTGGCTCGCAACGGTGTCACGTTGCGCGACCTCGCCGCCGACCTCGACGCGGCAGTGCTGCTGGTGACCCGTTGCGAGCTAGGCACCCTCAACCATACCGCGCTGACATTGGAAGCCCTTGCAGCCCAAGGCGTTTCGTGTGCCGGACTGGTGATCGGCAGCTGGCCTGCCCGGCCGGCGACCGTGCATGTCTCCAACCGGTGCGTGCTGGCGAAGCTGGCACCGGTGCGCGCCGCGCTGCCGGCCTCGGCCGGGACGATGGACGCTGCGGAGTTCGCCGCCATGAGCGCGCGGGTTTTCGACAGGGACTGGGTGAGCGCGCTGGTCGGCTGATGGTTCACTCGATCGAGCTGGTGTTCAACGCCGACACCGAGGCGGCGATTCGCCGCATCTGGAACGACCTCGCCGCTGCCGGCATCCCCAGCCAGGCACCGGCCAGCCGCCCGCACGCGACGCTGGTGGTTGCCGAACGCATCGAGCCCGAGGTGGACGCGCTGCTGGCCGCCGTCGCCCGGCGGTTGCCGCCGGAGTGTGTCATCGGCGCGCCGCTGCTGTTCGGCCGCGGCAAGGCGGTGCTGGCGCGGCTGGTCGTTCCGACAACCGAGTTGCTGAGCGTGCATGCCGAGGTGTATCGGCTGTCCCTGCCGCACCTGGCGCCCGCGCCGATGCCCAACTGCCTGCCGGGCCATTGGACCGCGCACATCACGCTGGCCAGACGGGTCGGCGGGGCCCAGCTGGGGCGCGCGCTGCGCATCGCCGCACGACCGTCGGAGATCGCCGGCGGCATCGCGGGGCTGCGCCGCTGGGACGGCACCAAGAAGGCCGAGTACATGATCGCCTGACCCCGGTGGCCTATCCGCCGAACAACAGGTACAGGCCGGTGAAGGTATAGGACGGCGCTGATGTAGTGACCCCCGTGGGGCGGGGATTTGGCGGTATCGAGATTTCGACGGCTGTGATGGCTTTCGCTGGCTGATCTGATCGGGGTAGCCGTGCGGCCGGGTGGCCCGGTGGTCCCGGATCAGGCGATGGCCCAACCCCCGGCGTGTGGGTGCAAGCCCAAGGTGGCCAACCGGGCGAGGTTGATCGCTCCTGCTCGGGCCAGGATGTCGGTCAGGATGCGTTTTTGGCCGCGGCACCGCGCCTTGCGACCACCCCAGGGGCGGCGGGTGAAGTGACTGATCTTGCGTTCCACGACCGGCCGATACGTTCGGTAATCGGCCTGCCAGGCCGGATCGCGTTGGCGGGCCTTGGCGTGCTGCAGGGCGGCTTCATGGGCATGGATGGTGATCACCCGCCCGCGACGGGCTTTGGTGCACTCCGCCTGCAGTGGGCAGGACCCACAGAACGCACCGAAGCGAGCGACCTGCTGACGCCGGCCGGTGCTGATCGCCACGGTGTGCTCGGCCGGGCAGGTCACGGTGCCGGCGGCCAGGTCGATACCGAACCGGTCTTTGGAATAGCCGTTGGCGTTGCGCACCGGGGGCACCTTGGCGCGCATGTCATGACCCCGCCCGGTCTGCTCATCCAGGGTGGCCCCATCGGCGTAAGCCGAATCGCCATACACCTCAAAGACGTTCGGCTCCGACTCGTTGTGCACATGCTCGCCGTGATCGGTGATCGTTTCATCGGCATCGGCATCGGCATCGGCATCGGTGGCGGCATCGGTGCTGCTGTCGGTGTCGGGGGCGGTGGCGGGTGCAGCACTTCTGATGTCGGTGGCGGGGTTGCCCAACAGCTCATCGATGACCTCACGGTCGGCGGCGTTGGCCGCGGTGATGGCCACCCCGGTGATCAGCTCGTCGTCGGGGTCGATACCCAGATGGGACTTGTAGCCATCGAAGGTCCGCGCCCGCGACTTATGCCCATGGCGGGCTTCGGTATCGACGGTGGAGATCATCCGGTCTTTGGCCACTCGCCGGGCAATGCGGAAGATTCCGTCGTCGCCGGCTTCGACGTCTTGGCCGGCCACCAGCGCCAACAACTCGACCGCCTCACTGAGTGCCCCATCGAGCTTGCGGCCATCGAGGGCCTCCAGTGCGGCGTTGGCGTCGCGCACCAGCGCATCGACCAAGGCTTCACGCGCTTTGGGGTCATCCCAGTCACACGGTGGTTTGCCCAGGCTGGCGTAGTCATCGTCGCGGGTCAGCACGGTGCGCACCGCACCGGCCACTTCCGGATCGGCCCGATCAGCCACGGTCAGCAGTTTGCGGATCGCGGCCCGCAGCTGGATCACCGTGTCCTGGGTGGCCACCGCATCCAACAGCGGCGTCGAATCCAGCACCCGGCGTCGTCCCCGCAACAACCCCGCCGCTCGCGCGGTGGTGTTCACGTCCTCGAACAACCGCCGTGGCCGATCCGATGCGCGTAGCCGGTTGCGCATGCCGACCAGCACCGTGGGATGAAAAGCCTCGGCGTCCACCGTCAACCCGGCGGCCGCTTTCCAGCGCAGATCAAAGGCCAACCGGTCACACGCCTCCCGATCCGACAATCCCTCATAGGCCTGCAGCAGCATCACTGTGGCCATCACCCGCGCCGGCACCGTCGGTCGACCCAGCGCCGAGCGCTTGAACAGATCAGCGAAATAGTCATCGTCAAACAGTGCACCGCCGTGCTCGGCCAACAGCCGGTAAATACTGCCCGCCGGCAGCTGATCACCCACCAGCAGCATCACGTCATCGAACCGGCCCTGCCGATCCTCCCGTCCCAAAGCCACACATCAGATCCTCGTCGACCACCTACGCGAAATCCGCTCAGGCACGCCGAAAGTCAGCGACTAAAACAGCACCCCCATAGCCCACCATGACCAGCATCATGGTGAGCTGGCCGGTGAGCTGATGGCCCTTCGGCAGCAGCTGCAAAGCCCGGTCGTGGGCGGCGACGACGGCCACGATGTGCCCGGTGACGACGCAGGCCACCTTGATCCCGGCCAGCACCGACGGGTGCATGGACAGCACGTAGGCGACGTGCAGGTGCGCCAGACCGAGCAGGTTCCAGCCCCGGGCGAACGGGTCGGCGAGCGCGACGAGGGTCTGTTGTCCGCGCTCGACCAGATACGACAGGTAGTGGGCGAAGATGTAGCCCACCACGATCGGGATCAGCGAGTGCGCCATCTGGCCGGGCAGGGCCTTGCGCTGCGCACTGTCGACGCCGCCGGTGGCCCGTGCCGCAAGCGAAAACGTCAGCGCCACAACGGCAATAAAGACCAGCAACCCGATACTGCGCAGCACCGACGACGACACCACCGTGGGCACGGCGTGGGCAGTGCGCGACACCCGGTCGGCGAAGGTGCGCCACGTCGGTGAAGCCGAGTAGCTGTCGAATGCGGTCGAGCCCAGCAACACCGCCAGCATCGCCACCACGCCGGGCCGAACCGGCAGCGACGGCAGGTGATCGAGCGGGTTGCCGATGACGATCTGCCCGGTGAGCGCGTTACGGCGAAACGGCGAGAGCCGGGAGACCGCCATGCTGTACACCCCGAACGGGTCGACTCGGGCCAGCCAGCGCTGCCCGCACGCCAACGCCCCGACCAGCAGGACCACCGCATAGACCAGCAGCCACACCTCGACCGCGGCCGGTGACGCCGAGTTGGGACTGGCCAACTCCATCCACACGAATGCGAACAGGGCTACCGCGGCCGGGCGGTATCCCCAGCTTTCGGGATAGCTCAGTCGTGGACGACGCAGGCGCGGCGGGGCGAGGCGCAAAAGCAGCAGGTAGACCGTGCGCACGGGTGAGAGCACCCGCCATACCGGTCCGAAAAGCAGTGAAAGCGCGACCAATCCGACCCACAGCAGCACGTAGAACGACCCGAGTAGGGCATTGTTCGGCGTCGGCGGGCCCCACAACCCGGCCAGCACCGCCCACACCGCGAAAACCAGTGCGGCCCCGGTGGCGGTAACGCGGCTGACGCGGGCATCCACGATAGCGGTGACCGCTGCCGGCAGCGGGCGGCCGGGTGCGACCGGATCGAACCGCGGCCGGCGCCATGCGAAGGCCACCAGGGCGAACGTGAACGTCAGCGCCCAAGCCGCACCGACCACCGCGTAGGCGTAGGGCACCGGCAGATCACTCGAACCGCCCAGACCGTGCGCCAAAAGGTCAGCGGCGCGGGCTGCCGTCACGGGCGCACTTGGATGGTGGCGATGGTGCGGTCCAGGTGGTGGAGTTCGACCTCGACGTTGCCCGGCACGTCGACCGTGAATTCGAACTTCTGGTTCGGCGCGGCCGCGATCTGGAACGTGTGGTCGGGCACGGAATGCACGTGCAGTTCATCGGCGGCGTCGCTGGTGACGTCGACGGTGATCGGCGCGCCGACCTTGGCCTGCAGCGTGGCGTTGGCCGGCGTGACCTGCCCCTTGCTGATCGTGACAGTGATAACTACCGGGTTGGGTGGCCCACCGTTGTTCGATGAACCACCACAGGCGACCAGGCCCCCGGTCAGCGTCGCGGCTGCTGCGATGACCAGGGCCCCGCGAATGGGTTTCGTCATGCTCACGTTGCCTGTGGAGGCGAAGGATCCGCCGCCGTGTGCTGCGGCCGCCTGGGCGCGGTGTCGCGAGCGTTGATCCGGCCAGCGCCCCACGCCAGCCCGGCAATGACCATCAGCGTGAAGATCAGCACAATCACGCCGCCGGTGGTGAACAACCAGGCCGGCACGTTCGGGTCGCGTTCGCGCTGCAGGATGGTGACCTCGAGCACGAACGGACGAGTGCTGGAGGCCAGCGCCGGAATTTCGGGCGCGGGAATGGCGTCGTCGGCGGGCGCCCAAATCGGCACCGCCGTCATGGTCCTGCCGTCCTGGACGCGCAGCAGCGTCTTCCAGGTACCCCAGACCGGAACCGGCTGAGTGGACTGGTAGTGACCGGGTCCGACTTGCCTGAGCCAGTCGATCATCAAACCCCGGTGGTCACTCATGCGGCCCTGCCAGGACAGGATCGTCAGCCAGTCCGGGTGGCTGCTGACCAGCTCGGGGGGATTGACGCGCACATCGGCCGACACCATGTGTTTCCCGGGCGGACTCGGCAGGTCGGTCAATGTGATGGTGGCGGTGTCTTGGTTGGGCACCCGGATGTGCAGACCGTTGGCCACTCCGGCTCCGACGACGAGCACGGTCAGCGCCACGATCGTGATGCTTGGCACCCGCCCCGGCAGGCGCTGGCCGGTCAGCACCATCCCCAGCATCGCCCCGCACATCCCGGTCAGCACCGCAGCGGGCACGGCCATCGCCAGGGCTTCGCCCCACATGCTGACCGGCCACGGATAGTGGTACACCGCACCGATCCACAGCGACTCCAACCACAGTCCGATGGTGCCCACAGCTAAACCGGCGACGGCGCCGAACAGCAGCGGACGCCGGAAAATCGGTGCGAGGGCTAACAATTCGACCACCACGGCCGGGCCGAGATACAGCGGGAACCAGTTGATCGGGGCTCCCAGGATGGGCCCGACCAGTACGGCGACCGCACCGCGAAGCGCGATCGCGAGAAGGGCCGCGATGATTGCCGCCCCCGGTCCCATGGTGATGCGGGCTGCGACGGCCGCGACGGCGGCTGCCGCAGCGATCAGCATCGGCTGAAACACCAGCCGGAACTGGGGGACACCGAAGTCGAACTCGATTTGCCAGACCGACATCCCGATGAACAACCCGCCGAAGGACAGGTAACGAAGGAATTGGATGAACGGACGCTCGCGTTGGACGTAGGAGCCCTCGGCTGGCGTTTCCGGCATCGCCCGCCCGCCTTCGTATTCCAACATCAACGCCGCGTAAAGCGAGAATCCGGCGCCACCGATCATCATCAAATGCGTTGGGCCCCAAAGGGTGACGTCTTGGCCAAAGATGCGATGCCAGATGTCGTCGAGCGGGAAACCGGTCAGTGCGTACAGCCCGCAGCCGGCCATCAGCACGCCGCCGACCGGTGCGTACCAGCTATCGGTGATGCGCACCGCCGCAGGGCCGGGCCGGTCGAATGGGACGACCACCGCGGTCATTCCGGCGAGGAAGATGCCGAACAGTCCGATCACGATGAAGTAGTGCGCAGGGTTGGCCAACGGTCCCGGATCGCGGCCATTGCCGATGTGCCAGCTGACGTCCCAGATGAAGCCGAACAGGGCACAGATGATCGACGTGGTGAACACCAGAACCGGCAGGGCTACCCAGGCGGGGCGGTTGAACTTGTCGCCCAGCCACTCCGCGATCCGGTTCAACCAGCTGATCCGATGAGTGCGGTGCGCATAACCGGTCCACAGCATCACAGCCACGATCACGGCGGCGGCGATCGTCAGTCCGACCACCTGGTTGAGCCCGGCACCGCGGGCGGGCGCTTCCGCAAGAATTGCTGATCCCACCGTCATCGCCTCCCAACCACACCGGGCCAGCCAATCGCCAACCCGCGGCAACTTACTCGACGGTAGGTTACCGATCCGGCGCGGCCTCAAACGCCAATTCGTCTAATAATGCGATGTCATTTCGGCTTGTCGGCGACTTCGGGCCGCTCGTTTCGGTCTGCCTTGCGCCGGTCGCGTAGCGCGACGTACAGCACCACGCCGACGACGATCACCGCAGGCAAAAACGCCGGCCCGGCCAGCAGGATCCAATGATGTGCAAAATCTTCGACGTGCGCCTGGCTCATAGTGTCCATTGGTTGACTGTTACCGCTGAACGTACCCCGTCCGGCGGCCGTCGACGCGTTTGTGCGGCGCACCGCCCATACCCTAACGTGAACACCGTTTACGCCGGGCCGCGCGGGCCTGGCGCGCTCTTGTGTCCGCACGGATAACTGATGTAAGGGAGTACCCGGTGACGCAGGCGGTGACTCGGCCCAGTACCGACATATTGCACCTGGCTCGCCAGCAGGTGTTACACCGCGGTGAGGGACTCAGCGGAGACCAGGTGCTGCAGGTGTTGCAGCTGCCCGATGACCGGCTCGAGGAACTGCTGGCGCTGGCTCATGAGGTGCGGATGGCCTGGTGCGGCCCCGAAGTCGAGGTCGAGGGGATCATCAGCCTGAAAACCGGTGGTTGCCCGGAGGACTGCCATTTTTGTTCGCAGTCAGGCCTTTTCGCCTCACCGGTGCGCAGTGCCTGGCTCGACATTCCGAGCCTGGTGGAAGCGGCCAAGCAGACGGCAAAGACCGGTGCCACCGAGTTCTGCATCGTGGCCGCGGTGCGCGGACCCGACGAGCGGTTGATGGCCCAGGTGGCCGCGGGTATCGAGGCGATCCGCAACGAGGTCGACATCCACATCGCCTGCTCGCTGGGGATGCTCAGCGCCGAGCAGGTGAAGCAACTGGCGGCGATGGGCGTGCACCGCTACAACCACAACCTGGAAACGGCCCGCTCGTTCTTCCCCAACGTCGTCACCACCCACACCTGGGAAGAGCGCTGGAACACGTTGTCGATGGTGCGCGAGGCCGGCATGGAGGTCTGCTGTGGCGGCATCCTCGGCATGGGTGAGACGCTGCGGCAGCGCGCGGAATTCGCCGCGGAGCTTGCCGAACTCGATCCGGACGAGGTGCCGCTGAACTTCCTCAACCCGCGCCCGGGCACACCCTTCGCCGATTTGGAGGTCATGCCGGCCAGCGAAGCGCTCAAGGCGGTGGCCGCCTTCCGGTTGGCGCTGCCGCGCACCATGCTCCGATTCGCGGGCGGCCGGGAGATCACGTTGGGCGACCTCGGCGCCAAACGTGGCATGCTCGGCGGCATCAACGCCGTGATCGTCGGCAACTACCTGACCACATTGGGGCGGCCGGCCGCCGCCGACCTGGAACTGCTCGACGATCTGCAGATGCCGATCAAAGCGCTCAACGCAAGCCTGTAGATACTGGGAGGCGATGGTTCGCGATCTGCCCGCTCCGCTCGGCGCGGGGATCTACGACGTCTATACCGGCCACCCGGTGGGCACCTCGGTACCGCCGACCGCGGCCCGGTTGGGGCTGGAGCCGCCTCGGTTCTGCGCGGAATGCGGCCGCCGGATGGTTGTCCAAGTGCGGCCCGACGGGTGGTGGGCCAAGTGTTCCCGGCATGGTCGGGTGGACTCCACCGACCTCGAAACCCGGCGATGAGCGAGTCCTGTCCGGGCGACGCCCCGCGCACATCGCGTCGGCGGGCGGTCGCGGTCGTGGTGGCGGGCCTCGTCGCGGCGGGTGTCGTGGTCGCCGCGCTGTGGGCGTGGATCGCCCCGCCCATCCACGGGGTCGTGGCGCTCACCCACGAGGGTGAACGCGTCCACGATTACCTCGGCAACGAAGCCGACCACTTCTTCGTCGCCGCGTTTTTGCTGCTGGGGCTGTTGACGGTGGTGGCCGTGGTGGGTTCGGTGCTGGCGTGGGAATGGCGGGCCCACCGCGGGCCGGCGATGGTGATCGCGCTGTCGGTCGGCATGGTGGGCGCCGCGGCGGCCGCCGCCCCGCTGGGCGCGCTGCTGGTGCGGCTGCGCTACGGCGCCGTGGATATCGCCGCAGCGCCGGTGACGCCCGAGCACCGGGTGCACTACGTCACCGAGGCGCCGCCGGTGTTCTTCGGGTCCGGCCCGCTGCAGATCGGTTGCACGCTGCTTTTGCCGGCGGCCACGACGGCCCTGGTATACGCCCTGCTGGTCGCGGCGGCCACGCGTGACGACCTGGGCGGCTATCCGGCGGTGGAGTCGCCGCAGACCCCGACCGCGATCACCGTGCCGCCGGGCGGCGGGTCGGGGTAGTTACAGCGGGCGGCGGTGCACCGGCCTGCCGGTCAGGACCTTCGCCGCGATGACACCCAGTCTGGCCATGCCGATGTAGGTCGCGGGATTGAACAGCGTCGGCCACGTGGTGCGGAGCCGACGCTCGTTGAGCGGTCGACGCGCGAAGCGGGCCTGCAGCCAGCGCAGGGTCATGGGTGCCGAGAGCGGATGCAACAGCAGGTGCTCGTTGAAGGCGTCCCGGTGATACGTGACGTCGGCACCACCGCCCGAGTAGGCGTCGGCAAGCGCATCGATGTCCTCGACCGCGATGAGGTAGTCGTGTACCGCCTGCACGATGAGGATCGGCGGTGCCGGGACCGCGGTGCCCAGTTTGATGTTGTCGAAAACATCTTGCACTTCGGGCATCTCGAGGATCTCCTCGAGCGGCCGGTCGAGGTACCGATTCACGTTCTTGCCGGCCATCCGGATGACGGCCCCGACCGTCGTCATGTCCTCCAGCTGGCGAAGCAAAGCCCGCCCCGCTTCATTGGTGTGCGTCTTGATCACCCGGTCCAGGTCGGGATAGACGTGCGCCAGCGCAGCGATCACCAATGCCGGCAACCCAGCCAGTGGGCCGCCGTTGAGCCGCCGGAATGTGTGGGCCAGGTCGCCGACGGGCGAGCCCAGCACCGCACCGACGATGTCCAGCTCAGGCGCGTAGTCGGCGCACACTTCGGCCGCCCACGCGGTGGCCAGCCCCCCGCCGGAGTAGCCCCACAGCGCCACCGGTGCCGACGGCGACAGCACGGTGCGCTCCGAGCCGAGCGCGGCGCGGACCCCGTCGAGAATGCAATAACCAGGTTGGTAAGGCGCGCCCCACATGCCGTGACGGCCTTCGTGATCGGGCACCGACACCGCCCAGCCCTCGGCCAGGGCCGCCGTGATCAGCAAAAACTCCAGTGGCGCCAACGCTCCGATCGCCTTCGCGTAACGCCGCAGCGCGTAGGACGGAAAGCAGCGGGACGCCACCGCGTCGATCGCGCACTGGTACGACAGCAGCGGGCACGGCTGCCCGGGCGCGACCTCGGCGGGAACGATCACCGTGGTCACCGCCGCCTCCGGCTTGCCGTTCATGTCGGTGGTCCGGTACAGCAGCTGGGTGGCGGTGGCCCGCTGCGGTACCAGCCCGAGAAAGGCCAGCTCGACGTCGCGGGAGCGCAGCACGGTGCCCGGCAGCGCGTGCTCGAACCCGGGCGGCGGCTGGTAGAACGGGTCGTCCGGGGGCAACACCGGGCGCTCCTTGCGCCGCAGCTCCTGGTGCAAAGGCCGGGCGATCCATTCGGCCCCGGTCGGGCTGGCGAGCGTGGCACGGTCCATCGGGGCATTGTTACTTAAGAAGGCGTTAAGAATCCAGCTGCCCCGCCGGCTTCCGATGTGGGACGTGTCACTGGCTTAGCCGGGCGGCCGCAGCGCGGCGAATTCGTCGGTGACCCGCAACCGCGAGTCGGTGAAGCGGTACAGCGCGGCCGGGCGGCCCCCGCTGCGGCCCGACTGGGCGATGGTGCCGGTCTGGGTGATGACGCCGCGGCGGGCCAGCACTCGCTGCAGATTGGTCGCATCAACCTGGTAGCCCAGCGTCGCACTATAGATGTCACGCAGCGTGGATAACGCGAATTCCTTTGGCGCCAAGGCAAATCCAATATTCGTGTACGACATCTTGGCAACCAGCCGGGTCCGGGCGTGGGCCACCATCGGACCGTGGTCGAACGCCATCGGCGGTAGCGCGGTCACCGGATGCCAGCGGGTGTCCGGCGGCAGCTCCGGGGTAGCGGGCGAGGGCACCAGACCCAAAAACGTCGACGCGATCACGCGATCACCCGGCACCCGGTTGGGATCGGAGAACACGGCCAGCTGCTCCAAATGGGCGAGCTCCCGCAGATCCACCTTCTCGGCCAGTTGACGCCGCACCGAGGTGGTCAGATCCTCGTCGTTTCGCAGCCGCCCGCCGGGCAAAGCCCATGCGCCCAGTTGCGGCTCTCGCGCCCGCTGCCACAGCAGCACGTTGAGCTGGGGCTTCTCGCCTGCGTTGCACGATCCCGGACCGCGAACCTGGAACACGACGGCGAGCACTTCGTGCGCAGTGCTACCATGGGCCATGTTTTCGATTCTAAGTCGAAAACCTCTTCTTTGGGCGAAAGGAACGGCCATGACGGTCCTGAATCGCACGGAAACCCTGGTAGACGAGCTGGCCGCGGAGATCGTCGACTCCCCGGGCGGCTACACCGGTGTGGACGGCAGCGAACAATGGGCCGCGGCGATTCGCCGGCTCGCGCAACTGCGCAATGCCACCATCTTGGCGCACAACTATCAGCTGCCGGCCATCCAGGACGTCGCCGACCATGTCGGCGACTCGTTGGCGCTGTCGCGGGTGGCGGCCGGCGCGCCCGAGGACACCATCGTGTTTTGCGGCGTGCATTTCATGGCCGAGACCGCCAAAATCCTGAGCCCGCACAAGACCGTGCTCATCCCCGACCAGCGGGCCGGCTGTTCGCTGGCCGACTCCATCAGCGTCGACGAGCTGCGCGCCTGGAAGGACGAGCATCCGGGCGCGGTCGTGGTGTCCTACGTCAACACCACCGCCGCGGTCAAGGCGCTTACCGATATCTGCTGCACGTCGTCCAACGCCGTCGACGTGGTCAACTCCATCGATCCCGACCGCGACGTCCTGTTTTGTCCCGACCAATTTTTGGGCGCGCATGTCCGGCGGGTGACCGGCCGCAAGAACCTGCACGTGTGGGCCGGCGAATGCCACGTGCATGCCGGCATCAATGGCGACGAGCTCGCCGACCGGGCTCGCCGCCACCCCGACGCCGAATTATTCGTGCACCCCGAATGTGGTTGCGCCACTTCAGCTTTGTATCTCGCCGGAGAGGGCGCCGTCCCGGAAGACCGGGTGAAGATTCTGTCCACCGGCGGCATGCTGGACGCCGCCCGCGTCACCCGCGCCCGACAGGTGCTGGTGGCCACCGAGGTGGGCATGCTGTATCAGCTGCGGCGCGCGGCGCCCGAGGTCGACTTCCAGGCCGTCAACGACCGGGCATCGTGCAAGTACATGAAGATGATCACCCCCGCCGCGCTGCTGCGCTGCCTGCTCGACGGCGTCGACGAGGTCGACGTGGATCCCGAGACGTCGGCGCTGGCGCGGCGCAGCGTGCAACGGATGATCGAGATCGGGCAGCCGGGCGGCGGCGAATGACCCCGGTCTGGCAGCAGCGGGCCGACGTCGTCGTCATCGGTACCGGGGTCGCCGGGTTAGCGGCTGCGCTGGCCGCTGACCGGGCGGGGCGGCGCGTCATGGTGCTCAGCAAGGCCGCCCGGACAAGCGGGGTGACCGCCACCCACTACGCCCAGGGCGGTATCGCGGTGGTGCTGCCCGACAGCGACGACTCGGTGGAGGCGCACGTCGCCGACACGCTGGCCGCAGGCGGAGGCTTGTGTGACCCCGACGCGGTGCGCTCGATCGTCGCTGACGGGTATCGCGCAGTCGCTGAATTAGTAAGCGACGGAGCGCGATTCGATGAAGACTTCCCCGGCCGGTGGGCGGTGACCCGAGAAGGCGGGCACTCGCGCCGCCGGGTCGTGCATGCCGGAGGTGACGCCACCGGGGCCGAGGTGCAACGCGTGCTCGACAATGTCGCTGGCGCTCTGGATATCCGCAGCGACCACACCGCCGTGCGGGTCTTGCACGACGATGCCGCGGTGACGGGGGTGTTGGTGCTCAATCCGGACGGACTCGGGGTCGTGCACGCGCCGTCGGTGGTCTTGGCCACCGGCGGGCTCGGGCATCTCTACCGGGTGACCACCAATCCCGACGGCTCAACCGGCGACGGTGTCGCGCTGGCGCTGTGGGCCGGTGTCGCGGTGAGCGATCTCGAGTTCATCCAGTTTCATCCGACCATGCTATTCGGCGGCCACGCCGGGGGGCCGGAGACCACTGGTCACCGAGGCCATCCGTGGCGAGGGGAGCGACATTGGTTGATGCCCAAGGTGTTTCGGTGATGGCTGGCGTACATCCGATGGGTGATCTGGCGCCGCGAGACGTGGTCGCCGCCGCCATCGACGCCCGGCTGAAAGCAACCGGTGACCCATGTGTGTACCTGGACGCCCGTGGGATCGCCGACTTCGAGTCGCGGTTCCCGACCGTTACCGCGGCCTGCCGGGCGGTCGGTGTCGACCCCGTGCACCAGCCCATCCCGGTCGTGCCGGGCGCCCACTACAGCTGCGGCGGAGTCGTCACCGATGTCTGCGGGCGCACCGAGTTGCCGGGCCTGTTCGCCGCCGGCGAGGTCGCTCGCACCGGAATGCACGGTGCCAACAGACTGGCGTCCAACAGCCTGCTGGAGGGCCTGGTCGTCGGCGGACGGGCGGGACGGGCGGCAGCCGCCCACGCAGCTGCAGCCGGGCCGTCATACGCGAAACTGGTTGAGCCAACCGGCTATTCGGCCGTAGAGCGCCGCGAACTGCAACGGGCGATGACGCGGGACGCATCGGTGGTCCGCGATGCCGTCGGGCTGCAGCGGTTGCTCGACACGTTGTCCGCAGCGACGGGCCGGCCCGTCGAAAACCGGGCCGACGCCGAAGACGCGGCATTGACCCTGACCGCTCGCGCGGTCGCCGCGGCGGCGCTGGCCCGCGACGAGAGCCGGGGTTGCCACACCCGGGCCGACTACCCGCACACCGCACCCGAGCAGGCGCAAAGCAGTGTGGTTCGGCTGGCCCACGACGGGATCGGCGTGCACGTCGAGGCTTTGGCGGCGGTGTGCTGATGACCGCGGCGGCACTGTCGGGCTTCGACCTGGCCGAAGCGCGCGCCGTGATACGACGCGCCCTGGACGAGGATTTGCGCTACGGGCCGGATGTGACCACGGCGGCAACCGTGCCGGCCCAAGCGGTGACGACCGCGTCGCTGGTGACCAGAGAACCCGGCGTGATCGCCGGTGTGGACGTGGCGCTGTTGGTGCTCGACGACGTGCTCGACGGCGAATACCGGGTACTCGACCGCGTCGACGACGGCGCCCGGCTGGAGGCGGGCGCGCCACTGCTGGCGCTCGAGGCGCCGACCCGCGGGTTGTTGACTGCCGAGCGCACCATGCTGAACCTGCTTTGCCACCTCTCCGGGATCGCCACCGCGACGGCCGCCTGGGTCGACGCCGTTCGCGGCACCAAAGCGCGAATCCGCGATACCCGCAAGACGCTGCCCGGCCTGCGGTCGCTGCAGAAGTACGCGGTGCGCGTCGGTGGAGGGGTGAACCACCGAGCGGGCCTGGGCGATGCCGTGCTGATCAAGGACAACCACGTCGCAGCGGCGGGCTCGGTGGTGGCGGCGCTGCGCGCGGTGCGCGCAGCCGCACCCGATCTGCCGTGCGAAGTGGAGGTGGATTCGCTGGAGCAACTCGACGAGGTGCTGCCAGAAACGCCGGAGTTGGTGCTGCTGGACAATTTTGCGCTGTGGCAGACCCAGATCGCGGTGCAGCGTCGCGACGCCCGCGCTCCGGATACCAAACTCGAGTCCTCCGGGGGTCTGTCGCTGGACAACGCCGCGCAATACGCCGCCACCGGGGTCGACTACCTGGCGGTGGGCGCGCTCACCCACTCGGCGCGGGTGCTCGACATCGGCCTGGACATGTGACGCCGGCTTGGGCCAGTGACGCGAGATCTCGGAAATCGGTCGGGAATCAGTGGTTTTCGTGTCCTACCCGATAACTGTTGTGAAGTAACAGGCGGGCTGCCGGTTTAGCGGCTTCAAGCGCAGCCGTATCGCCAGCGGTCCGGGCCAGTATCAAAGCGCCCTCAATCAACGAAATTACCGCTATAGCAACGCTTTCCGCGTCTTTGATGGGCCAACCTTCGGTGACCAGCCGTTCTTCGATCGCCGCGCACCAGCCCCTGAACGCACGCGCCGAGGCCTCGCGCACCATGGGACTCGCGTTCACTGACTCGGTGGCGATCGGTTCGATTGGGCAGCCGTCCCGTTGGTCGCCGGCGAGACCGTCGATAAGCAGGTCGATCCAGCGATCGACGATGTCGGCCACCGAGCGGTCGCTGGCCAGAAATCGGCGCAGCAGTTGTTCGATACCGGTCCCTGCGGTCTCGACGACCGCGGCGGCCAACTGCTGCTTGCCTCGTGGGAAGTGGTGATACAGCGAGCCGGGCTTGACGCCGGCTTCGTCGAGGATCTGGCTGAGCCCGGTCGCCGCATAGCCCTGGCGGCGGAACAGGGTGGCGGCGGTGTCGATCAGGGCGGCCCGGCTGCGATCGGGTCTCGGCATAGCCTTGACAATACTTGAATTATCACTCAAGAATGCTGGGATGCGGCAGTTGACGTTCGAAGAGATCGGCCGGTACGTGTGGCGGGAGGTGGACTCACCCGAGATCACGGGCCCCGAACAGGCGCTGGTGCGGCCAGTGGCCGTAGCCTGCTGCGATCTCGACGTGGCGGTCGTGCAGGGGCGGGTGCCGATGCCGCCCGGACACGCGGTCGGTCACGAAGGACTCGCCGAGGTCGTCGCGATCGGTCACGGTGTGCGCACCGTCGACGTGGGCGAGCGGGTGGTGGTGCCGTTTCAGATCAGCTGCGGCAGCTGCGGGCCGTGCCGGCGCGGCGTGACGGGTTCGTGCGCTTCGCTGCCACTGATGGCGATGTATGGAATGGCTCCCATCGCTGGTCTGGACGGCGGCGGGTTCATGTCCGATCTGCTTCTCGTGCCCTATGCCGACGCCATGCTGATACCGGCTCCCAAAACCGTGGACCCGCTGGCCATCGCGTCCCTGTCGGACAACATTCCCGACGGTTGGCGTGCGGTCGGCCCTTTTGCTGCTGAGCTGGCCCGCCTCGATGCGGTGGAGCGACGCGTTCTCGTGGTGGGCCGGGGGTCGATCGGATTGTATGCGGCGGCATTCGCTTCCGTGCTGGGCGCGCACGTCGACTATGTGGATACCGACCCAACGCGGCTTGCCGTTGCGGAAAAACTCGGCGCCACATCGCACGATCGGCTGATGCCGGATAAGTCCTGGAATCCGTATCCGGTTACCGTGCACACCTCAGCCGAGCCGACGCTGCTGGCGGCTGCCCTGCGGGCGACTTGGCCGGACGGTGCCTGCACCGACACCGGAGCCTACTTCCAGCGCACAGTGGACTTGCCGTTGCTGTCGATGTACACCCGGGGTGTGCGGTTCATAACCGGCCGCGTCAACGCGCGAGCCGTTATTCCTGAGGTTCTCGAGCTGATCGACGAAGGATACGATTTGTCCCCGGTCGTTGAACGCGTCGTTGCCTGGGAGGAGGCGCCGTCGGTATGGCCGACGATGACCGGTAAGACCGTGTTTACCAGGCTGTAGACGGCTCAGGCGATATCGGCGACGAACACGGCGATCCGGCGCCCTTGCATCCGGGCGGGCCACGGCAGCTCTGGGCCGGCGGTACCGGCGGGCAGAATCCGTGGGTTGGTGAGGTGGACCGATCGCCGAAGGAATTGCACATCGGCTTCGCCGGCGGCCAGCACGTTTTTCACCCAGTCGGTTTTGCC
This sequence comes from Mycobacterium heckeshornense, assembly GCF_016592155.1. Taxonomy (NCBI): domain Bacteria; kingdom Bacillati; phylum Actinomycetota; class Actinomycetes; order Mycobacteriales; family Mycobacteriaceae; genus Mycobacterium; species Mycobacterium heckeshornense. The sequence continues at coordinate 2,650,157 of NZ_AP024237.1, read as the reverse complement.
GTGCCCGAGCACGATCGCCAACAGGTTGCCCTTGCGGTACGCGGTCACGATCGTCTCGTAGGGCTTGCCGGACTTGCGGCCGCGGTGCTTGATGAGTGCCGCGCCGGGCAGATAACGCGCAAACGGCTTAAGAGCCGGGTTCATGTACTTGACCTGCAGTCGCTCCAGCCACGGCGGGAAGATCATCGGCACGCCGGGAGCGCTGTTGGGACGATCCTGTACGGACATGCGGTCACTGTACCGGTCCGATATCCATTTGTGCTGCCTGGGACAATGGTCGGCGTGAACGTGATGGCCCGCATCGACCTGCGTGGCGCCCGGCTGTCGGCTGCCCGGCTGCGGGCAGCGTTGCCGCGCGGTGGCGCCGACGTCGATGCGGTGCTGGCGACGGTGCGCCCGATCGTCGAGGCGGTGGCGGAGCGGGGGGCGCAGGCGGCGCTGGACTTCGGCGCGTCGTTCGACGGGGTGCGGCCGGCGGCGGTGCGGGTGCCGGTTGCCGAGCTCGACACCGCAGTGGCAGGGCTGGACCCCGACGTACGGGACGCGCTGCAGGTGGCGATCGACCGGACCCGCACGGTCCATGCCCAGCAGCGCCGCGCCGACGTCACGACCACTCTCGGCCCCGGTGCCACGGTCACCCAGCGGTGGGTTCCCGTGGAGCGGGTGGGCCTGTATGTGCCCGGCGGCAACGCCGTATATCCCTCGAGCGTGGTGATGAACGTGGTGCCGGCGCAGGTCGCCGGCGTCGACTCGCTGGTTGTGGCCAGCCCACCGCAGGCCACGCACAACGGTCTGCCCGACCCGACGATCCTGGCCGCCGCCCGGCTGCTCGGTGTCGACGAAGTCTGGTCGGTCGGCGGGGCGCAGGCAGTGGCATTGCTGGCCTACGGCGGCACCGACACCGATGGCACCGACCTGATGCCGGTCGACATGATCACCGGGCCGGGCAACGCCTACGTCACCGCCGCCAAGCGGCTTTGCCGCTCCCGCGTGGGCATCGATGCGGAAGCCGGGCCGACCGAAATCGCCATCCTCGCCGACCACACCGCCGATCCCGCGCACGTGGCCGCCGATCTGATCAGCCAGGCCGAGCATGATGTGATGGCCGCCAGCGTGCTGGTCACCCCCAGCCTCGAACTGGCCGACGCCACCGAGGCGGAGCTGGCCGGCCAGCTGCCGACCACGGCGCACCGGGACAGGGTGGCTGCCGCACTCTCGGGTAGGCAGTCGGCGATCATCCTGGTCGACGACCTCGACGCCGGCATCAACGTGGTGAACACGTACGCAGCCGAGCATCTGGAGATACAGACCGTCGACGCCGCCGCGGTGGCGGCCCGGATCCGTTCGGCGGGAGCGATTTTCGTCGGCCCTTACTCGCCGGTGAGCCTGGGCGACTACTGCGCCGGCTCCAACCACGTGTTGCCGACCGCCGGCTGCGCCCGGCATGCCAGCGGGCTCTCGGTGCAGACCTTCCTGCGGGGCATCAATGTCGTCGACTACACCGAAGCGGCGCTCAAAGATGTGTCGGGGCACGTGATCACGCTGGCCCAGGCCGAAGACCTGCCCGCGCACGGGGAGGCGATAAGACGAAGGTTCGAGCGATGAGCGACCGCCCCAGGCTCGACCAGCTGCCGTTGCGCGACGACCTGCGCTGTAAAACTCCTTACGGTGCACCGCAATTGGCCGTACCAGTGCGGCTGAACACCAACGAGAACCCGCACCCGCCCACCCAGGCGCTCATCGACGACGTCGCGCGGTCGGTGCATGAAGCCGCCGCTGGGTTACACCGCTATCCCGACCGTGACGCGGTAGCCCTGCGTCGCGACCTGGCCGCGTATCTGTCCGCGCAGACCGGTGTCCCGCTCGGTGTCGAAAATGTTTGGGCTGCAAACGGTTCCAACGAGATTCTGCAGCAGCTGTTGCAGGCGTTCGGCGGGCCTGGCCGGACTGCGATCGGTTTCGTTCCGTCGTATTCCATGCACCCGATCATCTCCGACGGTACTCACACCGAGTGGCTGCAGGCGGCTCGCGCCGACGATTTCAGCCTCGACGTCGACGCCGCCGTCGCCGCGGTCGCCGAGCGCCAGCCCGACGTGGTGATGGTTGCCAGTCCCAATAACCCGTCCGGGCAGAGTATTTCGTTGACAGACCTGCGGCGGTTGCTGCATGCGGCGCCTGGGATGGTGATCGTCGACGAGGCCTACGGCGAGTTCTCGTCGCGACCCAGCGCGGTCCAGCTGGTGGCCGAGTATCCGGCCAAGCTCGTCGTCACCCGCACCATGAGCAAGGCTTTCGCGTTCGCCGGCGGCCGGCTGGGCTATCTGGTCGCCACCCCCGCGGTGATCGAGGCGATGTTGTTGGTGCGGTTGCCTTATCACCTGTCGTCGCTGACGCAGGCCGCGGCCCGGGCGGCGCTGCGCCACGCCGACGACACGCTGGCCAGCGTGGCCGCGCTGATCGCCGAACGCAAACGGGTAGCAGCGGAGTTGGCCCGCATGGGTTTTCGGGTGATCCCTAGCGACGCCAACTTCGTGTTGTTCGGGCAGTTCGCCGACGCCCCCGCCGCCTGGCAACGCTACCTTGACGCTGGTGTGCTGATTCGCGACGTCGGCATCCCGGGATTTTTGCGCGCCACCACGGGACTCGCCGAGGAGAACGACGAGTTTTTGAAGGCCAGCGCACACATCGCGACCACTGAACTGGCCCAGCCGCTGGTGGAGATCGCAAGCGCGGCAAAGCCGGGCGCAGCGGGTCACCACCAAGATGACTAGGAGCGTCATGACTACCAATCGCCGCGCGCGTGTCGAACGCAGTACCAAGGAATGTGACATCGTCGTGGAAGTCGACCTCGACGGCACCGGGCAGGTCGACGTCGACACCGGGATCCCGTTCTACGACCACATGCTCACTGCGCTGGGCAGTCACGCCAGCCTCGATTTGACGGTGCGCGCCAAGGGTGACGTCGAGATCGAAGCGCACCACACCATCGAAGACACCGCGATCGTGCTCGGCCAGGCGCTCGGGCAGGCGCTCGGCGACAAGACAGGCATCCGCCGGTTCGGCGACGCCTTCGTCCCGATGGACGAGGCGCTGGCCCACGCCGCCGTCGACGTGTCCGGCCGGCCCTACTGTGTACACACCGGCGAGCCGGATCACTTGCGGCACTTCACGATCGCCGGCAACACGGTGCCGTATCACACCGTGGTCAATCGGCACGTCTTCGAGACGCTGGCGGCCAACGCCCGCATCGCGCTGCATGTGCGCATCCTCTACGGGCGCGACCCGCATCACATCACCGAGGCGCAGTACAAGGCCGTCGCACGCGCATTGCGCCAGGCCGTCGAACCTGATCCCCGGGTGTCCGGGGCGCCGTCGACCAAAGGCAGCCTGTGACCCGAAAGTCGGTGGTGGTCCTCGACTACGGCTCGGGCAACCTGCGTTCCGCGCAGCGGGCGCTCGAACGCGTCGGGGCTTCGGTGACGGTGAGCGCCGACCCCGACGCCGCCTCGCGGGCCGACGGTCTGGTCGTGCCCGGTGTGGGCGCGTTCGCGGCCTGTATGGAAGGGCTTCGGAAAGTCAACGGCGACAAGCTGATCGCTGAACGAGTCGCTGCCGAGCGGCCGGTATTGGGCATCTGTGTGGGCATGCAGATTTTGTTTGCGCGGGGGATCGAGTTCGGCGTCGAATCACTCGGTTGCGGGCAGTGGCCAGGAGCGGTCACCCGACTCGATGCCCCGGTGATTCCGCACATGGGCTGGAACGTGGTGACGGCCGCACCGGGCGGCGCGCTGTTCAAAGGCCTGGACGCGGACACCCGCTTTTATTTCGTGCACTCATATGCGGCGCAGCGCTGGGAGGGCGCGGCCGACGCGCTGCTGACGTGGGCCAGCTACCACGTGCCGTTTCTGGCCGCGGTCGAGGACGGTCCGCTGGCCGCCACCCAGTTCCACCCGGAAAAGAGCGGCGACGCCGGCGCGGTCCTGCTGAGCAATTGGGTCGAGGGGCTATGACGATGACGCCCTCCGCGAAAGTGCATTCCACGACCCAAACAGCGAGAAAAGGTGTGGCTAGTTGCACTTTGGTGCTAGGAGAGGGCTACCGATGCCGTTAGTTGTGCTACCGGCCGTCGACGTGGTCGACGGGCGCGCGGTGCGCTTGGTGCAAGGTCGCGCCGGCAGCGAAACCGAGTACGGCTCGGCGCTCGACGCGGCGCTGGCCTGGCAGCGTGACGGCGCCGAGTGGATTCATCTGGTCGATATCGATGCCGCGTTCGGCCGTGGGTCCAACCGCGAACTGCTGGCCGAAGTCGTGGGCAAACTCGACGTTCGAGTTGAGCTCTCGGGCGGCATCCGCGACGACGAGTCGCTGGCCGCGGCGCTGGCCACCGGGTGCGCCCGGGTCAACCTGGGCACCGCCGCATTGGAAAACCCGCGATGGTGCGCTCAGGTGATCGCCGAGCATGGCGAACGGGTGGCCGTCGGCCTGGATGTCCGAATTGTCGACGGTCAGCATCGGCTGCGCGGGCGCGGCTGGGAAACCGACGGCGGCGACCTCTGGGACGTGCTGGAACGCCTTGTTGTCCAGGGCTGTTCACGTTTTGTGGTCACCGACGTCAGCAAGGACGGCACGCTCACCGGCCCCAATCTGGATTTGCTTCGCGCGGTCGCGGAACGTACCGACGCCCCGGTGATCGCATCCGGCGGGGTGTCCAGCCTGGACGACCTGCGCGCCATCGCCACCCTGGCCGGCAGCGGGGTCGAGGGCGTCATCGTTGGAAAAGCACTCTACGCTGGGCGATTCAGCTTGCCCCAGGCGCTGGCGGCGGTGCGGGAATGACGATGGATCTAGACGCACTGGTGGCCGAAGCGTCGGCGATTCTGGACGAGGTCAGCGAGCAGTTTGTCGCCGGACATCGCGCCCACTCGGCGGTCAGCAAAAGGGGCAACGACTTCGCCACCAAAGTCGACCTGGAAATCGAACGCCGGGTCGTCGACGCGCTGGTCCAGGCGACCGGAATCGACGTCCACGGCGAGGAATTCGGCGGCGCGGGCGTCGACTCATCCTGGGTGTGGGTGCTCGACCCGGTCGACGGGACGTTCAACTATGCCGCCGGCTCGCCGATGTCGGCGATGTTGTTGGGGCTCTTGCACAACGGCGATCCGGTGGCCGGTCTGACCTGGTTGCCGTTCACCGGGCAGCGCTACACCGCGGTGGTCGGTGGTCCCTTGGTCAAGAATGGCGTGCCGCAGCCGCCGCTGGAGCACACCGACCTCGCTCATTCGATCGTCGGTGTCGGCACGTTCAACGCCGACTCGCGGGGACGCTTCCCGGGGCGGTTTCGGCTGGCGGTGCTGGAAAATCTCAGCCGGGTGTCGTCGCGGCTGCGGATGCACGGCGCCACTGGCATCGACCTCGCCTACGTCGCCGACGGAATTCTCGGTGGGGCGATCAGTTTCGGCGACCATGTCTGGGACCATGCGGCCGGGGTGGCCCTGGTGCGGGCAGCCGGCGGCATCGTCACCAACCTCGCCGGCGACCCGTGGACACCGGAAGCCCGGTCGGCGCTGGCCGCCGCACCCGGTGTGCACGCCGAGATGCTCGCAATTTTGCGGCGCACCGGCGGTCCGGAGGACTACTGACATGTATTGCGGTGACGGCCTTGCGGTGCGGGTGATCCCGTGCCTGGATGTCGACGACGGCCGGGTGGTCAAGGGCGTCAACTTCGAAAACCTGCGCGACGCAGGCGACCCGGTTGAACTCGCCGCGGTCTACGACGCCGAGGGTGCCGACGAGCTGACCTTTCTTGACGTCACCGCGTCGTCGTCGGGGCGGGCCACCATGCTCGAGGTGGTACGGCGCACCGCCGAGCAGGTATTCATCCCGCTCACCGTCGGCGGCGGCGTGCGGTCGGTGGCCGATGTCGACGCGCTGCTGCGCGCCGGCGCCGACAAGGTGTCGGTCAACACCGCCGCGATCGCGCGCCCGGAGTTGCTGGGCGAGATGGCGCGTGCGTTCGGTTCGCAGTGCATCGTGTTGTCGGTGGACGCGCGCACGGTGCCGCCCGGCTCGCCGCCGACGCCGTCTGGCTGGGAGGTCACCACGCACGGTGGTCGGCGGGGCACCGGCATCGATGCCGTCGAATGGGCAGCCCGCGGCGCCGAGCTCGGGGTGGGCGAGATACTGCTGAATTCGATGGACGCCGACGGTACCCAAGCCGGCTTCGACCTGCCGATGCTGCGCGCGGTGCGGGCCGCGGTCACCGTGCCGGTGATCGCCAGCGGCGGCGCTGGGGCGGTGGAGCACTTCGCGCCCGCGGTGTTCGCGGGCGCCGATGCGGTGTTGGCCGCCAGCGTGTTTCACTTCCGGCAGCTGTCGATCGGTCAGGTGAAGGCGGCCATGGCTGCGGAGGGAATCACGGTGCGATGACGCTCGATCCCGGTATCGCCGCGCGGCTCAAGCGCAACGCCGATGGACTGTTTACCGCCGTCGTGCAGGAGCGCAGCAGCGGCGATGTGCTGATGGTGGCGTGGATGGACGACGACGCCCTGGCCCGCACCCTGGAAACCCGTGAGGCGACCTACTTTTCGCGGTCACGCCGCCAGCAGTGGGTCAAGGGCGCAACCTCTGGGCATACCCAACACGTGCATTCGGTGCGGCTGGATTGCGACGGTGACGCAGTGCTGGTGGTGGTCGACCAAGTCGGTGGTGCCTGTCACACCGGCGACCACAGCTGTTTCGACGCCGACGTGCTGCTGGGTCCTGTTGAGTGACTACGGCGGCAGCCCCGAAATGGTGCGGCTGTTGCGTGTCGCCTGTCCCAGCGTGGGGCGTGCAGGCGCCGTGGTGTCGGCTGCGGCGGAGCCTCGTGAACAGGTGTCCGGCTGGGCGTTGCCGCGAGGTTGACACCGAAGCCGCCCGCCTAGAGCTCCACTCGCCGTATTCGAGCTGCGCGGTGTATGCGGGGTCGAGCTCTGCACGCATTCTTGGGCGTACGCCATGCGCTGCCATGGACCACTCGAGACTACTTCGCCCGCCCCCTTAGCCCGAAGTTCCCCCTGGTGTGGAGCGGTTTAGTGGGTTGAGCTGGGGTTTTGTGTTGGTGTGCTGACTACGCGAGTCCGTGGCGGTGTGAGACGCCGAGTAGTTCGAAGGCTCGCCGCTGTAGTGGGGTGGGGTTGGTGATCTTGGTGAATGCCGGCAGGTCGTCGGTGGGCTGGATGTGGTTGGCGCAGATGGTGGCCAGGTCGGCGAGCAGGCTGGTGAAGCTGTGCACCGGGTAGTCGTTTTCGGTGCGTTTGCGCGCTGCCTTGGCCAGCGCTTGATCGGAGCGTTGGGCGGGAGCGACGGGGTCGGCACGTTTGGCGGCGGCGGCGGCGGGTTTGTCGTTGTCCTGGAAAAGGATTGGTGCGAGGGCTTGTTTCATGTGCCAGCTGATGTAGTAGGACAGCATCCGTAGGAGCATGTGCGCGCGCACCCGATCGGCGAGGCGGTGCCGGATGGGTCGCACGTCCAGTTCGGTGTTGAGGGTGCGGAAGAACCGTTCGACGTCGGCGAGGTCCTTGTAGCGCAGCACGACCTCGTCGCGCTGCAGTGTCTGGTCGGGCAGGCTGGTGCGAAGCACGTAGATGCCGTCGAGGGCGGCCTCGGCGGCGATGGCGTCCTGGTTGCGGGAGAAACTGAACGCTTCGTCGGTGATTTGCAGGTCAAAATGCTTGGCCATCTTGAACTTGTTGCGCACCTTGCCCACCCGCAGCGCGATCTTGTCCCGCCCGCGTAGTGGTCGTTTGGCGCGGCGGGTGGCCTCGGCGATGGTCTGTAGTTCGTGTTCGGTGGCCGCCAGCAGCTCGCCGCGTTTGCGGGCACGCTCATCAGCCAGGGCGGGGTTGTGGCAGCACACCAGCCGCTCGCCGGGGTAGTCGGGGTGGGTGATCTCGAACAGGTTCTGCTCGTCGAACAGCGACAGCTGCAGCGCCCCGTCGTCGACCAATGCCTTGATCTGCGGGGCGCGCAGCGCGCTGATCCAATCCAACTGCGCCGGGTGCAGCTCGTCGCGGATGCGCGCGCTGGTGAGCATGCCCCGATCCCCCACCAGGGCGATGGTGGTCAGCCCGAACCGGGTCTTGAGCTTGGTGATCTGGGCGCCCAGGGTTTTCGGGTCGGCGGTGTTGCCGTCGAACACCTCAATGGCGATCGGCACCCCGGCTGGTGAGCACAGCAGCCCGTAGACGATCTGCAACCGGCCTTTGACCCCGTCGCGGGCATGCCCGATTTTCCCTAACGGGCAGGTGTGGCCCTCGAACGCCGCCGAGGACACGTCATAGAGCACCAGGGTTCCGTTGGCCAGATGCCGTGCGGCCAACGAGTTTTCGATGGCATCCTGGCGCTCGACCACCCAGTCCATCGCGTCATACAGGTCATCCTCATCGGCACCCGCCACGCCCAGCACCGCACCCAGGGTGCTGGTGGCGGTCTCGATGCGCAGCCCGCGCGCCATCGCCAGCTTGGAGCCCGGCTCGATCACCGACGCGGCCAGCATGGCGCACACCAAGTCCCGGTTACGCGACGGGGCGGGGTCGATCAGCTCGGCCATGCCCAGCTTGGCGGCGGTGCCCAACACCGCGGCCACATGCCCGTGCGGCAGGCTGCGGGTGATGTCAAACGCCCCGGCCAGATCGCCCGTCCCCGGCAGGCCCTTGAGCGCGCGCTGCAGTTTGTCCACCTTGTGCTCGGGCCAGCGCGACAGGTTGGCCAGCGTGCGGGTTTTCACCTTGCCGTTCTCGCGGTAACTTTCGCGCAACAGCACCGCCGGCGGTGATCCACGGTTGGGCACCCGCGTCACGTACATGATTACTTTCTAGCACAACAGCAGTACGAGAGTAGCGAATTTAGAAAATGACACGCCGAACAAGTCTTGCGAATACATGATTACGCCTTGCCGGCACATGAACACTGAAACACCTGCTCACAAAGCAGAAAGGAAATCAGCCCCCTCTCAGAAGGGGGGAACTTCGGCTTAGCGGAAGGCACAAGCAAAACGGAGACCGTGCCCTGCGTCGAGCGTTATATCGCCGGGAGATCTACCGCGCCGTCCGCTAACCCAGCAGAAAAACCACCCAGCTCTCTGCCCGAATACAAAGGCGTCTGCAATCAAGTCGGATCGCTGACTAAGCCGGCGATTATCGATTAAGCTCACACCTCAGATAGCAGGCGAGAGACCAACCAGATGGAAATACTTGTCACGGGTGGCGCAGGCTTCCAGGGAAGTCATCTTTGCGAGTCGCTACTGGCCGACGGGCATTGGGTCACTGTCCTGAATACGCTATCAAAGAGTGCCACCCGAAACACGAATGACTTTCGTTCGCACGAGCGAGCGGCCTTTATCTGGGGTTCGGTGACCGATAGAGAAACGGTCCATCGCGCGGTGCGCGAGCACCACGTCGTTTTTCATCTGGCCGCCAATATCAACGTCGACCAGTCTCTCGGTGATCCAGAGAGCTTTCTCGAAACCAACGTCATCGGTACCTACCGTGTGCTCGAGGCGGTACGGCGCTACAAGAACCGCCTGATCTACGTGTCAAGCTGCGAAGTATATGGCGACGGACACAATCTGCGAGAGGGCGAGCTTCTTGACGAGAGCGCAGAGCTGAAACCGAACAGCCCTTACGGTGCTTCCAAGGCAGCGGCCGATCGGTTGTGCTACTCCTACTACCGGTCCTACGGCCTTGACGTCACGATCGTTCGGCCATTCAACGTATTCGGGGTGCGCCAGAAGACTGGGCGGTTCGGCGCGCTGATTCCACGACTTGTCCGTCAGGCCATCAACGGCGAAAACCTCACGATCTTCGGCGACGGCTCGGCAACCCGCGACTATCTGTACGTGAGCGATATCGTCCGTGCATATAACCTCGTGTTGCAAAGCCCGGCACTTCGTGGACAGACGATCAATTTCGCGAGCGGCAAAAACACCCGGGTCAAGGACATCGTCGAGTACATCGCCAGAAAGTTCGACGCCAAAATCACACATCGTGAAGCACGCCCCGGCGAAGTCGCTCGTTTCCCGGCCAACATCGACCTCGCTAGGAGCATCGGATTCAGGCCCGAAGTTGGTATCTGGGAGGGCATCGACCGCTATATCCAATGGGCGAAGGATCAGCCGCAATATGCCTACGAGCAAGACGGGTTTAACGGCGTGCTGTCTGCCCGGTGAGCCACGCGATTACGGGTCTCAGAAATGGTGTCTTAGCGCAGCTCATCGCAGTTAGGTGGTGAAACGGTTGCATTCTCCATGCGGTTGGGTGCTGCGGCATCGTCACGGAGCAAGGAACTGGGATGAATAGTTCTGCTGAGATGTCGATGCGTCGCGGCGATTTCGATGGCGAGTTTTTGACATCGCTGCGCGCCGAGATCGACGCGTGGAGTGCGCATGAGGCGCTGGCGGAGTTAGTTGCGATGTTCGGCGGAGTTTTCCCGCGGCACGACAATCTGGCCGCCCGGTTGGCCTTCCTGGATGAGTTCAGCGGGGTATGGGACTACCGGGGCCGAACCAGGGCACGTCCGGCCGGGAAGGGGGTGCAGAGCCAAGACGCTGACGGCGGGGCACGGTGGATGATCCCCCGTCTCGACCTGCCGGATGGCCAACTGGAGACGATCGCGACGCTGGCGCAACAGCTGGGCCTGACAGATGAAACAACGCCGACCGAAACAGCGTTCGACTACCTCCTGGTGATCGGCACCGGACGTTACTCGAACATGCTTCGGGCACGGTGGGCGCGGGAACTGGCTGCGCAGATTCGCGTCGGCCAGATCGTGCTGGCCGCCGCTTCTCGGCACCTATTGCCGTCGGAAGAGGACGCGATCGCGTCCTGCGCGCCGGGCGCGCGCACCGAATTCGATCTGCTGGCGGCCGCAGCGGCCGACGCGTTCGGGGTGGATACCCGCGAAGCCGTACGACATGGGCGGCAGCGGGTTGACGAGCCGCATCGGGGCCACATGGTCTGGTGCTTCGACGAAGAAAGCAATGACCTCGGGCTGCCGATCGCACTGCTCGAGGCACCGTCGCCGGACCCCAAAAACCGCCGCGCCACCTCCGCGGATACCTTCACCTTTACCGCGCGGACCCTGGATATGCAGCAATCGAGTTGTCTATTGGTGACCGGTCAGCCGTTCGTCCCCTATCAGAACTTTGACGCGTTGCGAACTCTGACCCTGCCGTTCGGAATTGTTATCGAAACGGTGGGCTTCGGCATCCACCGCTACGAAGGACTGCACGACATGGATGTGCAGCATCCCGCCAAACTGTTACAGGAGGTCCGTTCAACGATCCGGGCCGGCCGCAGTCTGCTGGAACGGGTCGAGGCTTACGAACGAACAGCCCAGCGCGCGGCGCTGAGGTCGCCCGAGATTACTCGTCGGCAGTGATGGTGCATGGTGTGACGGGCGGATAGCTGCCCGATACCGCGCGCAACCGCCCCGGCGGTGGCCAGGGTCGCAGCCCCATGTTGCCCAAATAGCGCAGCGGATTGACGTGCGCGCCCCGAACCCGCGTCTCGAAGTGCAGGTGACCATCTGTTGATTGGCGTTCGGCACCGAGGCTGCCAATCCGGGTTCCCGCAGTTATTCGATCACCGACCGCGATATGTCTGGCGTCGCCAGGCCGAAACACGTAACGGATTTCGGCATCGCCGTTCGAGATGTTCACCGAGTACAGGAAGTTAACTTCGCTTGCGCAGCAAACAGTTCCAGATATGACGGCGTAGATTGGGCTGCCGATGTCAGCAACGAAGTCGATACCGGGATGAAAACCGTCCGCGCTGGGTCCGTACCCCCGGCCAATCGCGCGTGGCTCCGCCTCAATCGGCAGCCGTGCCGACGGCTCGGTCCGGTCGAAGTCGCCGCGCACCCGCCGCTGGTAGTCGGCTTTGAGCAGGTCAACTTCGTCAAGTGCATAGCCGAACAACAGAGACCGATCATAGGCCACACCGAAGTTGTGCCGAAAATCCGGATCGAGCCGCATGTAGTGCTCGACTCGTGAGATCCGTTCGCGCAGCGTCGACCAGCCATTGTGTGTCAAGCGGATTCCGTTCAGCTGCCCTATCCGACCGTGATCGGTGATGTTGGCCGGCCAGTGTGAATTGTGCATTAACTTCTCGCCCGGGTACAGACCCGGGTACCAACGCCAAAACGGCCCCCGCAGCGCCTCGGCGGTGCCCATCACCGGCACCATGTCCGGGTACTCTGGATCATCCCAGCGGGAAACCATCGGGCACATCAGCGCCGCTACGTCGTTGGGTGTGCGCGCAAGCACCTCACGGATGTTGATGTCCATCTGGAAAGTCCAGTCGGCGTCGACCATCACGATCCAGTCTGGGCGACAGAAATCGGCCATCCGGTAGAGCAGCTCAAGTCCGGTGGACTCGGGGATCAGCCACGGTGTCGACGGTAGATCTGCCCGGGCGCGAACAACATTGGTGACGGCGGGGTGGTTCGCCAGAATCGCAGCGGTGTCGTCGGTGCTGCGGTCGTCGATCGCGTAGATGTCGTCGCTGAACGTCGCCAGCGAGTCCAAGGTGTCGGCCAAGGTTTCCCCGGCATTGTGGGCGCGTGTTATCGCCAGAATCCGCATCCTGGTGTCCACTAGGTCGCGTGTATCACGCGAGAACCGAAATGTAGTAGGTGGGCTTGTCGGGAGGTGCGACGCCATTGCCGGGCATTGCGGGCAGGTCGTAATTGGCCAATAGCTGCGCTGCCGTGATCCCCTTCGATCGCCACCCGTGGTTGTCGAGGTAGTCAGAAACATCGCTGCGGGGCCCGGAATAGTTCAGCGACCAGATATCGAGGTCGAATCCGTGGTCGCGCCAGGTGCGAGTTGCGCTGCGGATGATCTCTTCCACCCGGCCGGAATCCAAGTCCGACGACCCCACGAACGTCTCCATCGCCATCCGGCTTCCCGGCGCGCTGAGGTCGGTGACGTTGTCCAGTAGCCGATCCTGGGCTTCCGGGGGCAGATAGCCAAACAGCCCTTCGGCGATCCAGGCGGTCGGTAGCGCCGGCTCGAATCCGCTGTGCAGCAGCGCGGCTGGCCAGTCGTGACGCAGATCGGCCGGCACCATCCGCAGATGTGCCGTCGGCTCGGCACCCAGCTGTGCCAACGTTTCGGCCTTAAACTGCAGCACGTACGGTTGATCGATCTCATACACGGTCATGCCCGGCGGCCACGGCAATCGGTAGCCGCGCGCGTCGAGCCCGGATGCAAGGATCACCGCCTGCCGAATCCCGGCGGCTGTTGCGTCCGCAAAAAACTGATCAAAATAACGAGTGCGGGCCACCAACTCGGTGGTCATTCGCTGTAAACCCCAGGCCGCTTCCGGATTATCGACATCGGACGCGTGAAGCTCTCCGGTGGCCCATCTGATAAGGAATTCAATACCCACCGCGCGGACCAACGGCTCGGCGAACCGGTCCTCGATCAACGGCTCGGCCGAATTGGTAGCCCTCGCGCGCCCCGCCGCCACCAGGGTGGCGGTCGCGCCGACATGGCTGGCCAGATCCCAGGTGTCGCCGTCTCTGCGCATCACGATCCTCCCTCTAAACGCATTCGGTGCGCGCAACGATCGACATCCCGCCCGCCACCGTGGTCACGGGACGACCTGTCAGTTAGTCCGACGTGGCGCAGTTGTGCAACCTGGCCGCCGACATACCCAACTCGGGGCGGGCTTTCGCCGTTCTTGCATTCCGCAGCCAATTCGTTCGCCCGGCGCAATTTGCGCACAAGCGAGGCGCCGTCCCCGTCCACAGCCACGGACAGTTCCTTCGTCGTGAGATGTCAAGCACAATTATCGTCAAAGAAGCACGTACAAAGGGCATATTGAACGAAACTACTCAGCCTGATCAGCCGACGGCGATAGGGATGCGGCGCTGCCTGTCGTTGACGCGCCGCTGATATTCGACCGGAGCGATTGTCAGGGGCGCCGCACCGGTGCAGTGCGGGTAAGCGGATGAGTTGTGCTGGACCGTGGTGTCGACGACGAACCGTCGGCTGGCCGTGCGAACAGTCGGGCGCCGGTGATGACGGGCACTGCGTGCTGACAACCCGGCCAGTCACGGTTGCGCACAGGGGCTGCGCGCGATCGCAACGCGGCTCCTGCCGGGTGATTTCGGCCCTGGACGTGCCCGTGCTTCCCTGGTCGCGCAACCAGTTAGGTGTCCCCGATCTGGGTCAATCCGTAAATTAACTTCGGTTAGGATTTGACACGCTCGCGGCCCGCGGTCCTCGACGAAGCGCAGTGCGGTGCGAATGTATTGCGGCACCCGATGAGCGACCGCACAACTGTCTCGGCGGCCGTCGCGGAGCGCAGTGTGTCATGGCGCCGCGTCGATACGATTGCCACGCAGTCCACCGCGCGACCGATCACCGCGGCTGGCCGGTCAGGGCGCCGCGAATGAAAATGGTGTCGTCGTCGTCCGGAGCGGGCACATCGAGGCCGCTGCGCTTGAACAGTTCTGCTAGCGGCACGCCTTCGAGCTGCCAGCCCTTGGCGCCGAGGTAGTCGAGTACGTGGTTGCGTTGGCCGGTGTAGACCAACGCAGCCAAGTCGACATCCACACCATGGTCGCGGAATGGGTTGGATATCGTCCGCGCTCGCTCGGCGTCGAAATCCACTATGCCGGTGACGAATTCGGTGGCTACCATGCTCCCGGGCGCGCTGAGTGCGGTGATGTTGTCGAACAGCCGGTCCTGGTCCTCCGGCTTGAGATAAATCAGTAACCCCTCGGCCAGCCACGCCGTCGGTGCTGCAGAGTCGAGTCCGGCGGCTTGCAATGCCGTCAGCCAATCGGCGCGCAAGTCGATAGGCACCGTGCGCCGAGTGGCGGAGGGTTCGGCGCCCAGGTCGGCCAAGGTCGTCGTCTTGAACTCCAGCACGCGGGGTTGGTCGATCTCGTACACCACTGTTCCGGTCGGCCACGGCAGACGGTAGGCCCGGGCATCCAACCCGGACGCGAGGATCGCCACTTGCCGGATTCCGTCGTTGGTGGCATGGAGGACGTAGTCGTCAAAGTACTTCGTGCGGACCGCGTTGCCGTCGACCATCGCCCGTGCCACTCTCGGTGAGACCTTCGCGATCGCTGACATGTCGAGTTCGCCGTCCATCAACTTGGTAAAGAAATCCACGCCCACGGCACGGACCAGAGGTTCGGCGAACGGATCGTTGATCAAACCGCGCGGATCCTTGGAGGCCACCGCGCGCCCGGCCGCGACAATGGTCGCGGTCAGCCCGACACCGGACGCCAGATCCCAGTTGTCGTCATCGGTGCGGGCCATAGCCCACCTTAGCCGTAACGATGGCCCGGTGACCGTGCCGGTGCTCCGACCTATGACCGGCTAATCGGCTCGCCGCGTTCTGCGTGGCACTGGCGGCAGAGAACGCCGACTTCGCCAAGCTGCCTACGCTGCTGAATTGATCTGTGGCGTCCTATTGACGTCGGAACAGGCGCCCGTGCTGGCTGCAGAACCAGGCGATGTTGCCGTCCGGTCCGCGAACGAAGTTGGATCGACTGCCAGTGGGCTTGTTGTCGGGTCCAAGGTCGAGCCCATAGTCCGGCCGGTAGAAGGCGAGACCCAGTTTGACGCTATTTCGACCATCCGGTGTGGCGTCGCCAGCAGTCATGGTTCCCGCGAGCTGGCCGTCCCAGGCCCGCAAGTCGATGACCGTTTGTTCGAGCCTGCCATTTTGCGAGATTTGGTCGGCGACATAGCGGCCCTCATAGGGCGCAAGGTCGGCGGCGGCAAGGTGTAGCGGTGTCGCGGGCAGGTTGGTGATCCCGGCGAATCTGTGCAATGCCCAGTCGCAGGCGAAAAGGTCGTTGATCAGATGAAATCCGCCATCAGAGTTGGTGAGCACGGTCATGGCGAAGTTGCGATCGGGCACCATGAAGAAACCGGAGCGCTGCCCCTTCCAGGTACCGCCGTGCTCAACGATGGTCACATTCTCCGCGGAGGGCCGCAGCATCCAGGTCACGCCCATCCCGGTCAGCTCGACCCAAAGTGTGCCGCCCGGGCCCGGGTTCGAGCGCATTGCCTCCAGCGATTGTCGGCTCAGAACCTGCTCGCCGTTACGTGCCCTGCCGTCGCCGAGGTGGAACCGTGCGTAGCGCAGCTGGTCCCGCGCTGTGGACATCAAGCCACCGGTGGGGTTGCAGCTGCGCGGGAATGCCCAAAAGCCGGTATTAACAATGGGTCTGCCGTTCACCACGCTGTGCGATGCCGCCACATTCAAACCGATTATTTGGTCGGTAAAGTAGCGGGTGTGAGCCAGCTGCAGCGGGTCAAGCAGCATCCTCTGCACCGCAGACTCATAGGTTGTTCGGGTGACAAGCTCGATGATGCGGCCCGCCACCACAAGACCCGAATTGTTATACGTGAAGGTGGTCCCCGGCGGAGTCAGCTGCGGTAAACGTGTCATCGAGTTGACGTAGCGCGTCACCGCGTCATCGCCGGGCCCGAAGTCCTGCCCATTGCGACCAGCCCAGCCTCCGGTGTGGTTAAGCAGTTGGCGCACGGTCACCGTGGCGCTGACTGACTCGTCGGCCACGGCGAAGTCGGGGATGTAGCGGCGCACAGGTGAATCCAGGTCGACCTTGCCCTGCTCTACCAGCCGCATCATCACGGTGCCGGTGAAAGTCTTCGTAGTGGAGCCGATCCGGAAGACGGTGTCGCCGTCGACGGGCAACGGATGGTCGACATTGGTGACCCCGTAGCCCTTGACGTACTCTTGGCCACCGGCCCAGACAGCAACTGCGACACCCGGAATCGCATAGGCCTTCATGCCCGCGTCGATCTTGGCATCGAGTTCGTCGAACGCTAAGCCGAGGCCTGTGCAGTTAGCGGTTTCAACCACTGCAGCGACGATTTCGTACGACAGTCGATCCGGGGCACCTACGTTTTCGGTTATAGCTGCCCGACCATGGCGAATTGCCCCCTATCACGTCAGGCCATACCATCTGCGAATCTGGTGGCGCTGGCCGTCGTAGCCGGCGTGGTTTCACATAAGTTCCTCCGCGATACCGAGTCCGCACTGTGCGCAGACCCGTGCCGAGGGATCGAGATCATCGGCGAACATAACGACGACCCGGCCCGTGGCGGCTGATCTGAATGGCTTCGCGGCTGGTATGCGGTTCGCCAGCTAGCGCGGAAAGCTCGTCTTCGGCGTCAAGCGGTACCGTCCACATGCGCATCAATATAGCGGGAGCTCCCTAAACATCGCGAAGCTTCGGAGTGGGTGCGCTTGAGCCGGCTGTTGGTGTGACGCGCCGGGGCCGCAAGGGCCTGCTGCAGTGGATTTGGTTGCACCGCTTGGGCGTCACGACAGATTCGGCAAGCCCGACGCTGGTGATCCTGATGACGGTCATCGGCGTACGACTAGGTCGCGGCCACCGCGGCTCGGGCCAAGTCGGCGCGCTGAACCCTGGGCTCGATGCGGGCTGTGCCGGCCTCTTCCACGTCGATCACCGTCCGATTGCTCAGCGCTGCCGGCACTCGGAACGAAAGTGCCCTTCGCCGGTGACGATCGCCGGCAGTGCATCGGCATCTGTTAATCCGTTGGCGCGTATGGCTTCAATTTGCGGGCCGTAACGGCGCAACACCAGTCAAATGTTGAAACGCGGTGCAACCCAACGCGTATTGATCGGTTTGTAGTTTAAGGTCGGCGCCACTTCAGTTGTTCGGGCGCGGCGCAGCCGGTTGTCCCGACCACCATGGTGATGGCAGTCAGGTCGCCGATGTCGCCGAGTTGGCAAGCGATGAGGAAGTCGGCCAGTAGGATGTGCGGCCGCCGCGGGCCGGGTCACCCAGCAGGGCATTCGCGGGCTTAACGTCACGATGCAGCAAGCCCGCGAATGAGCGTAATCGAGGGCGTCGGCGACCGCGAAGATGGTCCCGACGACCTCCGCGTGCGGCATCCCGGATGGATGTCGCCTGCGCATCCCTGCGCGCGAGTCGGGAATGTTGCACCAGAAACGTCTCGCCCATCCCGTCGGAGCCCCGCGGTCGCAGGCCGGTGAAGGTCTCGCCGTTCGACCGGGGCATCACCGCTATGCCGAGGATCGCACCCGCCGCGTCGACGCCGAACGCGTGCTGAACAACGCACGCATCGCCGAACGCGACCAACCGACAACGCCTAACTCAGTCGACGTCGGAAACCGCCTACCCCAGACTGCCCGGTGTGCCGGCCGGAACCTGCATCCCCAGCCAGTTGCACGGAATCCACGTCCGCCATGCGATGAACGCACACTGCTGCTCTGGTGTCAGCGGGCTCGGCCCGGCGCACGGGACATCAGGCCCGCCGCATGGCGCCGGTGGCGCAGGATCAGCGTGGGCCGTCCGAGCAGCTCCGATCAGGCCACCGAAAGCGACGCCGATGAAGACAGAAATCGCCGCGATTGCCCTCCTCATGGCAATTCCTTCCTGTGTGCAACGGCCCAGCAGTGACTACGACCACCGGATGCTCCCGGCCCACAGAGAGTGCGGCGGGTTGCACAGCCGCAGCAGTGGCTTAGCCTGAATCCGTGGAAGGTCGGTCTTTGGTGATCGGCGTGTGAACAGTGAAAACGCCTTCCGAGCTGGGACAATAACGATTGTCGAAGTCGAAACAGTCCCTGCTCGGGAAGGCATTTCCAGTGCAATCAGCATACACGTTTAGCACCGAGTCCGCCGTGTTCGACGAGCAGAATTTGGTGTCGGCGGCGGGTTTGGTGCCGGTGCTGGAATTGGCTGAGCAGAGCGGTCTTTCGCGGTTGATCGGCGAGCACATCGATCTGCCCAGCACCCGGGTGGCCTCGGGCGCGGTCAATGCGGCCGGCAAGCTGACCACGATCATCGCGGGCATGATGTGCGGGGCGGACAGCATCGACGATGTGAATGTGCTGCGCGCCGGCGGCACGCCGCGGGTCTTCGATGAGGTGTATGCGCCCTCGACGCTGGGGATCTTCCTGCGCGAGTTCAGCTTCGGGCATTCCAACCAGCTCGCCGCGGTGGCCCGCGAGCATCTGGTGGCACTCGCGGCGCACACCCCGCTTTTGCCCGGCATCGAGCAGCGCGCGTTTTTAGACATCGACTCGCTGCTGCGCCCGGTCTACGGACACCACAAGCAGGGCGCCTCGTTCGGGCACGCCAAGATCGCCAGCCGCGCGCTGCTGCGATTGGGCCTTTCACCGCAGATCACCACGCTGTCGACCGCGCAGGCGCCGCCGGTGATTGCCGAGGCGCGGCTACGCAGCGGGCGGGCCGGCTCCGGGCGTGCGGCGGCCCGCCAAGTCAAGCAGGCCATCACCACCGCCCGCCGGTGCGGCGCGGGCACCATCATGCTGCGCGGCGACTCGGCGTTCGGCACCAAGAAGGTGATGGCCACCTGCGTTGCCGAAGGTATCGAATTCTCCGTGTCGGTGGCCCGAAACAAGCGCATCAGCACCGCCATCGCCGGCATCGGCGAGCACGCCTACACCCCGGTGCACTACCCGGGCGCGGTGGCTGACCCCGACACCGGCGCGCTGATCTCTGATGCCCAGGTCGCCGAAACGCCCTACACGCTGCGCCTGGGCGGCGGGCGCACGCTCACCGTCCGGCTGATCGTGCGCCGTGTCAAAGATGCCCGCTACCCCGACGCGCTGTTTGCGGTGTGGCGCTATCACCCATTTGTGACCAACTCCGATTTGCCCACCGCCCAGGCCGACATCACCCACCGCCGCCATGCCATCATCGAGACCACCTTCGCCGACCTCATCGACGGCCCATTGGCTCATATCCCCTCTGGGCTGTTTGCAGCCAATTGCGCCTGGCTGGCCTGCACGGTGATCGCGCACAACCTGCTACGCGCCACCGGCACCCTCGCCAGCGGTGAGCACGTCGTCGCGCGCGGTGCGACCCTGCGCCGCGACCTGGTCAACATCCCAGCCCGCTTCGCCGCGCCCGCCCGTAAGCCGATGTTGCACCTGCCCGCGCACTGGCCATGGCAGATCGGGTGGAAAACCCTGTGGAACAACATCATCGGTCACAGTCCGGCGATCCCACGAGCAGGGTGAACGCCACCTCCCGTGCCCAACTGCCATCCCAGGCCCGACCCCGAAGACACAGGAAAGCTGGTGCAGGCCAGCGGCTCAATTATGCCCACCCCATTCCCAACCGCCCCAATCGTGCAGAAACCAGCCCCGCGACGACACCAAATCACTCATCCACGGATTCAGGCTTAGCCATTGGTTCCCTCTCGATGCAGCAGATGCTAGAAGCGGTCACCGGCAGCTTGTGTGTTTTTGCATATCCCGTAGCAAAGCCGGATTGTGCGGGCCGGCAGCACGAAGGGATGGGCCCGGATGGTGGGGCCAAGGTGGTTGGTGTGGCCGCGGTTAACCCGACTGCCCCGCCCGCGCCCGCAGCGTGGCCAACGCCTTGTCCGCGTGGGAGCTGAAATTGAACTCGCTGCCGATCACGTCGAGCACCTTGCGGTCGGTGCCGATGACGAAAGTGGTGCGTTTGACCGGCATCAACTTCCCCAGCAGTCCGCGTTTGACTCCGAACTGCGCAGCCACCGTTCCGTCGGCGTCGGACAGCAGCGGGTAGTCGAACCCGTGATCGCCGGCGAACTTGGCTTGCTTGTTCACCGGGTCGGTGCTGATGCCCACCCGCTGGGCGCCCACCGCGGCGAACTCGCTGCCCACATCGCGGAAGTGGCAGGCCTCCCGCGTGCAGCCGGCCGTTCCGGCGGCGGGGTAGAAGAACAGCACGACGGGCCCGTCGGCGAGCAACTCGCTGAGCTTGCGGGGCGTTCCCGTCTGATCGGGCAGTTCGAAGTCGGGCGCGGTGTCACCGGTTTTCATGGCGGTCACGCTACGCCGCCGGCATCGCAAACGTCTGGGAAGATAAC
This sequence comes from Mycobacterium heckeshornense, assembly GCF_016592155.1. Taxonomy (NCBI): domain Bacteria; kingdom Bacillati; phylum Actinomycetota; class Actinomycetes; order Mycobacteriales; family Mycobacteriaceae; genus Mycobacterium; species Mycobacterium heckeshornense. The sequence continues at coordinate 2,629,245 of NZ_AP024237.1, read as the reverse complement.
TGCATGCAGGCCGAACTCGCCGCCGCCACCACGTCGCGGGAGACGTTCCGGGCGCTGGCGGCCGAGCATCGGGTCGTGCCGGTCACGCGCAAGGTCTTGGCCGACGCGGAGACCCCGCTGTCGGCCTACCGCAAGCTGGCCGCCAACCGGCCGGGCACGTTCCTGTTGGAGTCGGCGGAGAACGGCCGGTCGTGGTCGCGGTGGTCGTTCGTCGGCGCCGGGGCGCCGTCGGCGTTGACGGTGCGCGACGGCCAAGCGGTGTGGCTGGGTGCGGTGCCGCAGGACGCGCCGACCGGCGGCGACCCGCTGCAGGCGCTGCGCGCCACCCTGGAGTTGCTGGCTACCGCCCCGCTGCCGGGGCTTCCGCCGCTGTCGGGCGGCATGGTCGGGTTCTTCGCATACGACCTGGTGCGGCGGCTCGAGCGGCTGCCCGAGCTGGCGGTCGACGACCTGCATCTGCCCGACATGCTGTTACTGCTGGCTACCGATCTCGCCGCGGTCGACCACCACGAGGGCACGATCACGCTGATCGCGAACGCGGTGAACTGGAACGGCACCGACGAGCGCGTCGACGAGGCCTACGACGACGCGATCGTGCGGCTGGACGTGATGACCGCCGCACTGGGCCAGCCGCTGCCGTCGACCGTGGCCACCTTCAGCCGGCCCGAGCCCAAACACCGTGCCCAGCGCACCGTCGAGGAATACGGCGCGATCGTCGACTATCTCGTGCGCCAGATCGAGGCCGGCGAAGCCTTCCAGGTGGTGCCCTCGCAGCGCTTCGAAATGGACACCGACGTCGAACCCATCGACGTGTACCGGATCTTGCGGGCTTCTAACCCCAGCCCGTACATGTATCTGCTTCATGTGCCGAATGACGTTGGCGGAACAGATTTTTCGATCGTCGGCTCTAGCCCGGAAGCACTGGTGACCGTGCACGACCGGTGGGCGACGACGCATCCGATCGCCGGAACGCGGTGGAGGGGACACACCGACGAAGAGGACATCCTGCTGGAAAAGGAGCTGCTCGAAGACGACAAAGAGCGCGCCGAACACCTGATGCTGGTTGATCTGGGCCGCAACGACCTCGGCCGGGTCTGCGTGCCGGGAACGGTGCGCGTCGAGGATTACAGCCACATCGAGCGCTACAGCCATGTCATGCACCTGGTTTCGACCGTGACCGGGATGCTGGCCGACGGCCGCACCGCGCTGGACGCCGTGACGGCCTGCTTTCCCGCCGGCACGTTGTCCGGCGCCCCGAAAGTGCGGGCGATGGAGCTGATCGAAGAGGTAGAAAAGACCCGCCGCGGCCTCTACGGCGGTGTCATCGGCTATCTCGACTTTGCCGGCAACGCCGATTTCGCCATCGCCATCCGCACCGCGCTGATGCGCAACGGCACCGCGTACGTGCAAGCGGGCGGCGGGGTGGTGGCCGACTCCAACGGGCCCTACGAGCACACCGAAGCGACGAACAAGGCCCGCGCGGTGCTGGGCGCCATCGCCGCCGCCGAGACGCTTACCGCGCCCGACACCGGCGGCAATGGCGAAGCCTAAGCGGCGGCGCAGACCGATCGTTGCGACCGCCCAGCTGTTGCTGGCGGTCGCCGCCTGCGGACTGTGGGCGGCGGCGCGGCTGCCGTGGGTCGTCGTGCGCTCGTTCGACGGGCTCGGGCCACCCAAGACCGTTACCGTTTCCGGCGCGACGTGGTCGGCGGCGCTGGTCCCGCTGGCGGTGCTGCTGCTGACCATCGTGCTGGCCGCACTGGCGGTGCGGGGATGGCCGTTGCGGCTGCTGGCCGTGCTGGCGGCGGCCGCGAGCCTGGCCAGCGGCTACCTGGCCATCGGCTTGTGGGCGTTGCCCGACGTGGCGGTGCGTGGCGCCGAACTGGCCCATGTCCCGGTAGTCACGCTGGTGGGCAGCGAGCGTCGCTACTGGGGGGCGGTGATCACCCTGGCCGCCGCGGTATGCGCGTTGGCCGGCGCGGTGTTGCTGATGCGCTCGGCGGCGGGGGCGGCGACGACCAAATACGCGAACCGGGCCGCACGCCGGTCCACGGCGCGCAGCGATGACGATGCGATGTCGGAGCGCGTGATGTGGGATGCGCTCGACGAAGGCCGCGATCCGACGGATCGGCCCGGCGAACCGGCAGCGCAGCCGGATCCGGATCCGCGACACGAAGCTGACACCGAGGGTCGGTGACGGGCCGCACGCTCTCGGTCGCTACCCTTCGATGGACGCCGTCAACAAACTCGCGGGGCCCGGCGAAAGGAACCGACAGCATGAGTTCGGCAACCGTGCTCGACTCCATCCTGGAGGGAGTCCACGCCGATGTTGCCGCCCGTGAAGCCGTGGTCAGCCTGTCCGAGGTCAAAGCGGCCGCCGCCGCAGCACCGCCGCCGCTTGACGTCATGGCGGCGTTGCGTGCGCCGGGGATCGCGGTCATCGCCGAGGTCAAGCGCGCCAGCCCGTCGGCGGGTCAGCTCGCGCCCATCCCCGATCCGGCGAAGCTGGCCCGCGCATACGAGGACGGCGGCGCGCGCATCATCAGCGTGGTCACCGAGGAGCGGCGCTTTTACGGCACGCTGGCCGATCTCGATGCGGTGCGCGCCGCGGTGTCGGTGCCGGTGCTGCGCAAAGACTTTGTGGTTTGTCCCTACCAGATTCACGAGGCCCGGGCACACGGCGCCGACATGCTGCTGCTGATCGTTGCGGCGCTCGAGCAGCCCGCGTTGGTGTCGATGCTGGACCGCACCGAGTCGTTGGGCATGACCGCTCTGGTGGAGGTGCACACCGAAGAAGAAGCCGACCGGGCTTTGAAGGCCGGCGCGCGGGTGATCGGGGTCAATGCCCGCGATCTCACGACGCTGGAAGTCGACCGCGATTGCTTTGCCCGGATCGCGCCCGGTCTACCCTCCGACGTGATCAGGATCGCCGAGTCGGGGGTCCGCGGTACCGCCGATCTGCTGGCGTACGCGGGTGCCGGTGCGGACGCGGTGCTGGTGGGCGAAGGCCTGGTCACCAGCGCTGATCCCCGGGCCGCGGTCGCCGATCTGGTCACCGCAGGCACCCACCCGTCCTGCCCGAAGCCGGCCCGCTAGCCGCCCGTGGGCCCACTGGCCGGAAGCATGAACTCGATGAACTCGTTGCGCGTTGAGCCTTGGTGATGGCAGATCTTTCCGGCCCGGAGCTTCCTCGCTCCAGTGCGGCCGTCGCCGAACCGACCCGCCACGACCCCGACAGCCGTGGCCATTTCGGTGTGTACGGTGGCCGATTCGTCGCCGAGGCGCTGATGGCGGTCATCGAGGAAGTCACGGCCGCCTACGACAAGTCCCGCACCGACCAGGAATTCCTCGACGCCCTCGACAAATTGCAGGCGAATTACGCGGGCCGGCCGTCGCCGCTGTACGAGGCTCGCCGGCTCAGCGCGCATGCGCACGGGGCCCGCATCTTCCTCAAGCGAGAAGACTTGAACCACACCGGTTCTCACAAGATCAACAATGTGCTCGGCCAGGCCTTGCTGGCGCAGCGGATGGGCAAGACGAGGGTGATCGCCGAGACCGGCGCCGGACAGCACGGGGTGGCCACTGCCACCGCATGCGCGTTGCTCGGGCTGGACTGTGTCATCTACATGGGTGCGGTCGATACCGCGCGCCAAGCCCTCAACGTGGCGCGGATGCGGCTGCTGGGCGCCGAGGTCGTGTCGGTCGAATCCGGTTCGAAGACCCTCAAGGACGCCATCAACGAAGCCTTCCGGGATTGGGTGACCAACGCCGAGAACACCTACTACTGTTTCGGTACCGCCGCCGGTCCGCATCCCTTCCCGACCATGGTGCGCGACTTTCAGCGGATCATCGGGCTCGAGACGCGGGTGCAGATCCAGGACCAGGCGGGTCGACTGCCCGACGCCGTCACCGCGTGCGTGGGTGGGGGATCGAACGCCATTGGGATCTTCCATGCATTTCTCGACGATCCAGCAGTTCGGCTGGTGGGATTCGAGGCCGCAGGCGACGGCGTCGAAACCGGTCGGCACGCCGCGACCTTCACCGGCGGGTCACCCGGTGCGTTCCACGGCTCGTATTCGTATCTGCTGCAAGACGACGACGGCCAGACCATCGAATCGCACTCGATCTCGGCGGGCCTGGACTATCCCGGGGTAGGGCCGGAACATGCGTGGCTGCGGGAAACCGGACGCGCCGAGTACCGGGCCGTCACCGATGCCGAGGCGATGGACGCGTTCGGGCTGCTGAGCCGCAGCGAAGGCATCATCCCGGCGATCGAATCCGCACATGCGGTGGCCGGCGCGCTGCAACTGGGCGCCGAGATGGGCAGCGGCGCAGTGATTGTGGTGAACTTGTCCGGCCGCGGTGACAAGGACGTCGAGACCGCCGCACAGTGGTTCGGCCTGCTCGATACGCGAGGCGACAGCCACTCATGACGGTGAAGCAAAGCGAAACAAGCCGATTGGCACCGCTTTTCACGACGTGCCGAGACAGCGATCGGGCGGCTCTGATCGGATACCTGCCGACGGGGTATCCCGACGTGCAGACCTCGATCGCGGCGATGATCGCGCTGGTCGAATGTGGCTGTGACCTCATCGAAGTGGGTGTGCCCTACTCGGATCCGGGCATGGACGGCCCAACCATCGCCGCAGCGTCCGAAGCGGCACTTCGCGGCGGGGTGCGGGTCCGCGACACGCTGACCGCCGTCGAGGCGATCAGTGCCGCCGGTGGTCGTGCGGTGGTGATGACGTACTGGAACCCGGTGCTGCGCTACGGGGTTGACGCGTTTGCCCGCGACTTGGCCGCGGCCGGAGGGTATGGACTCATCACGCCCGACCTGATTCCCGACGAGGCGGAACTGTGGTTGGCCGCGTCCGACGAGCACGGTCTGGATCGCATCTTCCTGGTCGCCCCGTCGTCGACACCCCAGCGCCTGGCCGCGACCGTCGAGGCGTCGCGGGGCTTCGTCTACGCGGCGTCGACGATGGGCGTGACCGGAGCACGCGATGTGGTGTCGCGAACCGCGCCCGAATTGGTCCGCCGGATACGGGCGGTGTCTGACATCCCGGTCGGTGTCGGCTTGGGAGTGCGGTCACGACAGCAGGCCGCCGAGATAGCCAGCTACGCTGACGCCGTCATCGTCGGTTCAGCGCTGGTGTCGGCTTTAGCCGAGGGCACGCCGACGTTGTGCGCACTGGCCGGAGAGCTGGCTACCGGTGTGCGGCAAAGGAATTCCTCACCATGACGACGATCCTCGCCTACTTCCCGAGCCCGCCACGCGGGGTGTGGCACCTGGGCCCGATTCCCATCCGCGCCTATGCGCTGTTCATCATCGCCGGCATCGTCGTTGCGCTGCTGATCGGGGATCGACGCTGGGCGGCGCGCGGCGGCGAGCGTGGCGTCATTTACGACATCGCGCTGTGGGCAGTGCCTTTCGGGCTGGTCGGCGGCCGGCTCTACCACCTGATCACCGACTGGCGCACGTATTTCGGCGGCGGCGGTGCAGGGCCCGGGGCGGCACTGCGGATCTGGGACGGCGGATTGGGGATCTGGGGCGCGGTGGCGCTGGGCGGTGTGGGCGCGTGGATTGCGTGCCGCCGCCGCGGCATCCCGCTGCCGGCCTTCGCCGACGCGGTGGCTCCGGGGATCGTGCTGGCGCAGGCGATCGGCCGGCTCGGGAACTATTTCAACCAGGAACTCTACGGCCGCGAGACCACGCTGCCGTGGGGCATGGAGGTGTTCTACCGGCGTGATCCGTCGGGATTCGTCGACGTGCATTCCCTCGACGGCGTGTCGACCGGCCAGTTGGCGATGGTGGTGCAGCCGACATTCCTCTACGAACTCCTTTGGAATGTCTTGGTATTCGTCGCGCTGATCTACATCGACCGGCGGCTCAACATCGGCCACGGTCGCCTGTTCGCGCTCTATGTCGCCGGCTATTGCGTGGGCCGCTTCTGCATCGAGCTGCTCCGCGACGACCCGGCGACCCACATCGCCGGGATCAGGATCAACTCGTTCACATCGACGTTCGTCTTCATCGGCGCGGTGGTCTACGTGATGTTGGCGCCGAGGGGACGCGAGGATCCAGCCAGTCTCGGCGCCGATCGCACGGCCGTGGAGGAGGAACCGGCGCCAGAGCCGGCGACCGAACTTGCCGCTGTCGCGTCGGGCGCGGCGGGGCCGACCGGTCACGACGCCGACGGGCTCGCCGAGTCGGCCGAGACAACGGGGGACGCCGAAGCGACAGGGCACGCTGACGCACATGAGGCCCCCGGCGACGACGCGGCCGAACCCGTCGACGACCCCGGCGACGACCGGGCCGACGAACCCGAACCCACAGATGCTGAGCCGCGGGAGCCCGAAACGGAGTCCTGAGCGGACGGGCCCGCGACCACGGGCCGATCTGGCATGCTGAAGGGATGACGGACTCGCCGCAGCAAGGTCCCCCCGGTGGCGATTGGCACCCGGCGAGTTCCCCGCCGCCCTACCGGCCACCCGGCGGTTATGTCGATCCGAGTGCGCCCTACGGTAGGCATCCGGTGACCGGGGAGCCGTTGTCGGATAAATCCAAGGTCGTCGCCGGGCTTTTGCAGCTGATCGGGTTGCTGGGGTTCCTTGGGTTCGGGCGTATCTACCTCGGCTACACGGGGCTGGGCGTCGCACAGCTGTTGATCGGGTTGTTCGTGGCGATTCTGACCCTCGGTTTCGGCGCCGTCGTTCCGGTGATCTGGGGCATCGTGGACGCGGTTTTGATCCTCACCGACAAAGTGCGCGACCCGCAGGGCCGCCCACTGCGCGATGGCACCTAGCCGATTACCCGAGAACGCCCGATCGAGCGGTCGGCGTCGTCGATACGGCCGGCTCGGCTGCGGCGTGCTGGTGACCGCTGCCGTGACCTATCTAGTCCTGGTCGACCCGCACAATCCGCATTCGCTGTTTCCGCTGTGCCCCTTCAAGGCGCTTACCGGCTGGAATTGCCCGATGTGCGGCGGGCTTCGGATGCTGCATGACGTGCTGCACGCGGACCTGACGGCGGCCATCGCCGACAACGTTTTCCTGCTTGTCGGGCTGCCGATGCTGGCGGCGTGGATCCTGCCTCGCCGCCGACAGCATCCGGTGCTGCCGATACCCGCGGTGCTGACCGTCGCCGCCGCGGCGATCGCCTGGACGGTGTTGCGCAACCTGCCCGGTTTCCCGTTGGTTCCGACAGTTACCGGCGGGTAAACCAATGGGATTGAATTCGGTTCGCACACAACAACAATCGGCTAATCCCAGGGAGCTGGCACCGCTGACGTGTGAGCCATCTCCCGCGCCCGGGGGAGCGTCAACGCGAGCTTTGGCCGACAAGCGCGACTATGCTGAGTCGTCGTGAACAGACGCGGCAAGATCGTCTGCACCCTGGGCCCGGCGTCCAACACCGACGAGATGGTTCCAGCGTTGGTCGAGGCCGGAATGGACGTCGCGCGAATGAACTTCAGCCACGGCGACTACAACGATCACAAAGCCGCATACGAACGGGTGCGCGCCGCTTCCGATGCCACCGGCCGTGCGGTCGGTGTGCTGGCCGACCTGCAGGGCCCGAAGATCAGGCTGGGCCGCTTCGCCGGCGGGGCGACGTATTGGGCGACCGGTGAGACGGTGCGGATCACTGTCGACGACTGCCAGGGCACCCATGACCGGGTCTCGACGACCTACAAGCAACTGGCCAACGACGCGGTAGCCGGCGACAAGGTGTTGGTCGACGACGGCAGAATCGGTCTGCAGGTCGAAAACGTCGAAGGCGACGACGTGGTGTGCACCGTCACCGAAGGCGGCCCGGTCAGCAACAACAAGGGGATGTCGCTGCCGGGAATGAACGTGTCGGCTCCGGCCTTGTCGGACAAGGACATTGAAGACCTTCGGTTCGCGTTGGACCTCGGTGTCGACATGGTGGCGTTGTCGTTCGTGCGTTCACCGTCGGACGTCGAGCTGGTCCACGACGTGATGGATCGGTTCGGTCGGCGGGTGCCGGTGATCGCCAAGCTGGAGAAGCCCGAGGCGATCGACAACCTCGAAGCGATCGTGCTGGCGTTCGATGCGATCATGGTGGCCCGCGGCGATCTGGGCGTCGAGTTGCCGTTGGAAGAGGTGCCGCTGGTGCAAAAGCGCGCCATTCAGATGGCCCGCGAAAACGCCAAGCCGGTCATCGTCGCGACACAAATGCTGGATTCGATGATCGAGAACCCACGACCCACCCGGGCCGAGGCCTCCGACGTCGCTAACGCCGTCCTCGACGGCGCCGACGCGCTGATGCTGTCCGGCGAGACCGCGGTCGGCAAGTATCCGCTGGCGGCGGTCAAGACGATGTCGCGGATCATCTGCGCGGTCGAGGAGAACTCGGTCGCCGCCCCGCCGCTGACGCACATCCCGCGCACCAAGCGTGGCGTGATCTCCTACGCTGCCCGCGACATCGGCGAGCGGCTCGACGCCAAGGCCTTGGTTGCGTTCACCCAATCCGGCGACACCGTACGCCGTCTGGCCCGGCTGCATACCCCGCTGCCGCTGCTGGCCTTCACCGACCTACCCGAGGTGCGCAGCCAGCTGGCCATGACGTGGGGCACCGAGACCTTCATCGTTCCGCACATGCAGTCCACCGACGGCATGATCCGCCAGGTCGACAAGTCGCTGTTGGAACTGGGTCGCTACAAACGGGGTGACCTCGTCGTCATCGTCGCGGGCGCACCGCCGGGCACCGTGGGCTCGACCAACCTGATCCACGTGCACCGGATCGGCGAGGACGATGTCTAGCCGATGTCGGACTTCGACGAACTGCTTGCGGTGCTGGATCTGAACCACGTCGGCGACGACATCTTCATCGGAGCCCATCCGAGCAAACACCCGTTGCGCACGTTCGGTGGCCAGTTGATGGCGCAGTCATTGGTGGCAGCCAGCCGCACGCGTACCCGCGACCTGCCGCCCAACGCGCTCTCGGTGCACTTCATCAACGGCGGCGACCCCAGCAAGGACATCGAGTTCCGCGTGATCCGGCTGCGTGATGAACGACGATTCGCCAACCGTCGCGTCGACGCGATGCAGGACGGCACCCTGTTGTCGTCGGCGATGATCTCGTATCTGTCCGGCGGTCGCGGCCTTGAGCACGGCATCGAACCCCCGCACGTCCCGGAACCGCAGAGCTTGCCGAAAATCGGTGAGCTGCTTCGCGGTTACGAAAAGACCGTTCCGCAGTTCGTCAATGCACTGCAACCCATCGAATGGCGTTACACCAACGACCCGTCGTGGGTGATGCGTGACAAAGGCGAACGGCTCGCGCACAACCGGGTATGGGTCAAGGCCGACGGCGTGCTGCCCGATGACCCGGTGTTGCACACCGCGGCGCTGGTGTATTCGTCGGACACCACGGTGCTGGACTCCATCATCACCACCCATGGACTGTCGTGGGGTTACGACCGAATCTTCGCCGCGACCGTCAACCATTCGGTGTGGTTTCACCGGCCGGTCAGCTTCAACGACTGGCTGTTGTATTCGACGTCGTCGCCGGTGGCCACCGACTCCCGCGGGCTGGGGACCGGGCACTTCTTCGACCGCACCGGGCAGCTCGTCGCGACCGTCGTGCAGGAAGGCGTCGTGAAGTATTTCCCCGGAAGCTGATTCCGGCGCCGGCCGACCCGCCGCGCCGGCAGCCATCCGGGCGTAGCGTTCCCGGTGAGCGGGCAGGCAGAATATAGGGGCTGGACCGACGATGCGCCACCGTTTGAGCGGCGAACAACGCAACCGGAGGTGGGGGTGAACACTTCGTCGGTCGACGTCACGCCCAAGCTGCGCCCCAGCGAGCGCGTGGTCGTGCACGTCGACTCCCCGGCCGCCCGGTGGATCGGCGCATTGGCCCTGCTCAGCGCGGCATGCTGGCTGGTCGCCCTGATAGCCCATGACCACCGTCACCCCGACTGGCAGGCCACTGGCCGGCTGGCGTGGTCGCTGACCGTGCTGGCCGCCGTGGCGCTGATCGCTCGCGGCATCTTTCTCGGCCGGCCGGTCACCGCTTTGCACGCCAGCATCGCCGTCCTCGTGCTGTTCGCCGGGCTGGGCGCACACGTGCTGTCCTTCGACCTGCTGGGCGACGTGCTGATCGCGGGTTCGGGTCTGGCGCTGATGTGGCCGACATCGGCCCGGCCGCGGGCAGCCGACCTGCCGCGGGTGTGGGCGCTGATCAACGCCACCAGCGGTGACCCGCTGGCGCCGTTTGCCATGCAGACGGGCAAGTGTTACCACTTCAGCGCGGACGGCAACGCGGCCCTGGCGTATCGCACCCGGATCGGGTACGCGGTGGTCAGCGGCGACCCGATCGGCGATGAGGTGCAGTTCCCGCAGTTGGTGGCCGACTTCGCCGCGCAGTGTCATACCCGCGGTTGGCGGCTGGTCGTGCTGGCGTGCAGCGAGCGACGGCTGCACCTGTGGACCGACCCGACGGTAATAGGACAATCGTTGCGGGCCATACCGATTGGCCGAGACGTCGTCATCGACGTGGCCACCTTCGAGATGGTGGGGCGCAAGTTCCGCAACCTGCGGCAGGCCGTCCAGCGCACCCACAACTTCGGTGTCACCACCGAAATTGCCGCCGAACAGGAACTCGACGACGAACTGTTGGCCGAGCTGACCGAGGTGTTGCGCGCATCCCCCAGCGGGGCCCACACCGAACGCGGTTTCTGCATGTCCCTCGACGGCGCATTGGAAGGCCGCTACCCGGGGGTGCAGCTGATCATCGCGCGTGACGCGTCGGGCAAAGTGCAGGGGTTTCACCGTTACGCGACCGCCGGCCGCGGCAGCGACATCAGCCTCGACGTGCCGTGGCGTCGCCGGGGAGCGCCCAACGGGCTCGACGAACGGTTGTCCGTCGATATGGTGATGGCCGCCAAACATATGGGCGCCCAACGGTTGTCGCTGGCATTTGCGGCGTTCCCGGAAATCTTCGACGAAAAGCAGCGCACCCGGATGCAGAGCCTGTTCTACCGGCTGATCCATCTACTGGATCCACTGATCGCGTTGGAGTCGTTGTACCGATATCTGCGCAAATTCCACTCGCTGGACGGCCGGCGCTACGTGCTGGTGCAGTTGCGGCAGTTGTTCCCGCTGCTATATGTGTTGTTGTCGCTGGAGTTCATGCCCCGCCGGCGCCGGCTGTAGCGTTTCGACCCAATGAGCGTCACGGGGTGAGGGTGACGCTGAGCCTGTTTTCGACGCTCTTGCGAAACCGATCCACGCAGTGCTGTCGCAGTACCGGATTCGACCCGGCCCGCTGCAAGCAATCGATGTAGTCGCCGCCGCCGATGTCGTGCCATAGCGCCGCCCAGATCGCGACGAAGACCAGCCCGACGCCAATGGCTATGGCGCCCAGCACGATCCCGGCGACCGCGACGCCGCCGTTGTTGGCTTCACCGCGACGAACTCGCGCGTAAGCAGCGATTCCCAGCACGATGGCCGCACCGCCGAGGATGACGCCACCGAACACCGACCACACCCCCAGCAGCGCGATGACGGCGAGTACCAACGACGCGGTGCCCAAGCCGTTGCGCGGGCCGCGCGGCGGTACCGGAAACGGTGGGTACGGCTGTTGTTGCGGGGGATAGGGGTAGGGATAGGGCCGGTAGGGTGGCGGGGTGTCGGAGGGTTGGTCCGGGGAAACTGTCATGGCTAGCGCTCCAGATCGGGCGGCGTCGACGACCGGCAGCCAGCCTACCTGTCGCAACCGAGGCGCAGTTGCGGACACCGGATGTCGTTGGGCAGCTGGTGAGTAGCCACTACCACGGTCCGCGCCGCGCCCATCAGCCCGCCGTCGGGCTCGAGCACGTCGCGCAAGAGGATTTCGGCGTCGGCGGCGTCGAGGTGCTCGGTCGGCTCGTCGAGCAGCAGGATGCGAGCGGGCGAGATCATCGCACGGGCCAACAGCAACCGCCTGCGCTGACCCGCCGACAACGCTTGCGCGCCTCCGCTCAGCATTGTCGCCAGGCCATCGGGCAGATCGGCCAGCCAGCGACCCAGGCCGACGCGCTGCAAAGCCGCTGTGAGCTCGTCGTCGCCGCAGTCACCGCGCGCCACCAGCAAGTTGTCCCGGACGGTGGTGGTGAAGATGTGGGCGTCTTCGGCGAAAAAGCATACCGCCCTTCGCAATTCGGGTTCACGCAGCAGCTGGATCGGCGTCCCGTTCAGCTCGACGCGGCCCTGCAGCGGCGGCAGCAGGCCGGCGAGCGTCATCAACAGCGTGGTCTTGCCGCAGCCGCTGGGACCGGTGACCGCCAGCCTGGCGCCGGCCGGCAAATCCACGCTCACCCGCGCCGAGCCGGTCGCGTCGGGGTGAGCCGTACGGATACCGACGGCGCACAGCCGAGCTGACGCTTCCGGCGGGGACGTCGCGGTGCGGGCAACCGGGCTCGCCGCATCGGACCCGATCACGTCGCGCAGGCGGCGCGCGGCGATCCGCGAGCGGGTCAGCTGGATTGCGGCGTCGGGCAGCGCACCCGTCGCCTCGAACGCCGACAACGGGAGCAACATCAGAATCGCCAGCGTGGTCGGCGCGACCGAGGACGCCATTGAGATACCGGCCACCACGGCTCCCAGCACGCTGGCCCCGACCGCGGCGGTGGGCATCGCCTCGGCGACGGCGGCCGGTTTCGCCGCCGCGTCCAGCACATCGGCCCACCGGCGTTGTCGCCGGGTAGCTTCCGCGATGACGCCAGCCAGCCTGCCACCGACCCGGAGCTCGGGCGCGTGCTCGAGAGCGATCATGGCTGCCGCGTCGCGCTCGGAAAGATATTGGCGTGCAACGGTTTGCTGTGTCGTGGTTGCTCTGGCGGCCAGGTAGGGTGCCACAACGCCGGCGGCGAGCAGGCACACCGCGAGCACGACTGCCGCCGGAGCCGAGATGGCGGCGACGACCGTCGTTGCCGCCACCGCCAGGACCGTGGCAACCGCGATTGGTAACAGCGCGCGCACCAGCACATTTGCCAACTCGTCGACATCGGCGCCGACCCTGCTCACCAGCTGGCCGCTGTGCAGCCGCGCCACGGCATCGACCGGTCCGCGGGCCAGGCGTTGATAGATTCGGGCCCGGGCGCTGCCCGCGGACCGCAGGGCGGTGTCGTGGGTGGCCAGCCGCTCGCAGTAGTGCAGCACGCCGCGAGAAATCGCCAGCGCCCGCACCATGACGACGGCCACCGACAGGTCCAGCACCGGCGGCATCTGCCAGGCGCGCGTGATCAGCCACGCCGAGACCCCGGCCAGCGCCAGCGCACTGCTCAACGCCAGCACACCGAGCGTCACGGCGAGCAGAAGACGAGACAGCCGAGGCCGCAGCAACCCGGCCGCGGTCAGCAGCGTTTCAGACATACGCATGGGGCTCGGCGCTCACCGCCACCACCTGGTCAGCGATCTCGATGACCTGCTCGCGATGGGCGACCACCACCACGGTGGCCCCTGCCCGCGCACGCTCGACGACGGCACCCAGAACCCGAGCCTCGGTGTCGGCGTCGAGGTGTGCGGTCGGCTCGTCCAAAAGCAGCACGGGTGCCGGGGATCCGAGCGCACGCGCCAAAGCCAAGCGTTGACGCTGTCCGAGCGACAACCCCGCCCCATCGCGACCCAGGGCGGTCTGCAACCCGTCGGGCAACTCCGCCACCACATTGTCGAATTGCACTGCACGACAGGCTGTGTCAGGATCAGTCAGCTCGCCGAAGAGGTTCAGGTTGTCCGCGACAGTGCCGGGGAGCAGTACCGGGCGCTGCGGCAGCCAGGACAGCTGCTGCCACCAGCTGGCCGGGTCGAGGTCGGCGATATCGATGCCCGCTACGGTCACCCTGCCGGTGCTCGGTGCGACGAGTCCGGCGATGACCTGCAGTGCGGTGCTCTTGCCCGCCCCGTTTCGACCGGTCAACACCGTGACCCGGGCCGGTTCGATCACGGCGGTGAGATTCCGTGGTGCGGCGCCGTCGCGGCCGTGGACGCTGAGGTTTTCGACTCGAATCGTGGCACCCCGGGCGCCGTCGATTCGCCGCGCGGGCCGGGCGCTCGGCGGCTTGTCGATGAGCGCGAAGGCTTTATCGGCTGCCGTCCTGCCGTCCTGGGCGGCATGGAATTCCACGCCGACGCGCCGCAGCGGCCAGTACACGTCGGGGGCGAGCAGCAAGGCCGTCAAACCGGCGGCCAGACTCATCTGCCCGAACACCAGACGCAGACCGATTCCGACAGCGATCAACGCGACGCCCAGCGTGGCCAGCAGTTCGAGCACCAATGCCGACAAGAAGGCGATCCGCAGCGTCGCCATGGACGAACGTCGGTGTGCGGCAGTCAATTCGGCGATGCGCCGTTCCGGACCGGCGGCACGCCCCAATGCCCGCAGCGTGGGAATGCCGGCGATCAGGTCCAACAACTTGGCCTGCAGTGCGGTCATGGCGGCCAGTGCTGCCGCGGATCGCTGAGCAGTCGTCACGCCGATCAGAACCATGAACACCGGTATGAGCGGCAACGTGATCAACGCAATCGCCGCTGATCGCGGGTCGTCGACCGCCAGCACCACGACGGTGGCCGGGGTCAGGATGGCGGCAAGCAGCAACGCGGGCAGATATCTGGTGAAGTATGGCCGTAATCCATCCAGACCGCGGGTTACCACCGCAGCGGCGGCCTCGCGCTGCGCCGCCAGTTGTCTCGGCGCCTGTGCCGTCACCGAAGTCAAGACTTGCGCGCATAGGTCGGCGATCACCGAGCTGGCACCGCGCTGCGCCAACCGGGCCTGCAGCCAGTGCGCCAGTGTGCGAAGCGTCCACAGTATCAACAGGATTGACAATCCCGATACCCACTGCCGCACATGGCGGGAGGACGGATCGGTGATGACCCCGGCCACGATGTGCGCCAACACGATCGCTGAGACAATCGCGCAGCCCGAGATCACCACGCCACAGCCCACGGTGGCGACCAGGAAACGGCGCAGCGCGCTCGAAGCCCGCCACAGCCGCGGGTCCAGGGGTGCACGTCGGCCGGTGCTCAGGACGCTCGCCTCGTCATGACAGCTCCCCCGGGTCCGCGAAAGCAGTACTACGACGCAGTGTAGTACTTGGTGCCGGTGGGCTGCAGCCTACGAGTCGGCGGCCGACGGCGTTGGCCCGGTCCGCCCGGATAAGGCCTTGTCGACGGCTTTGGATGCGCTGCGGATGCCGAACGATGACGCGATCTCGAACACGCCGATGACCACCAGCCAGATGCCGACGATCAGTGTCAGTATCGCGAGGGACTCGAAGGGCGAGGCGATCATCACGATGCCGGCAAGCAGGCTGACCACGCCCAGGAAGATCGACCAGCCCCGCCCGGGCAGGGTGGGGTCGCTGATCGCCGAGATCGACGTTGCCACTCCGCGGAATATGAAACCCACGCCAACCCAGATCGCCAGCAACAAGATTGCGATCAGCGGGTCGCTGCCGAAGTGCCGGAAAGCCAGCACCGCCAGCACCAGCGACGCGGCACCACTGATGAACAGCAGTACCCGGCCTCCGGCCGACACGTGCAGGCTGAAGGCGAAGATGACCTGCGTGATACCGGTGACCAATAGATGGGCGCCGAAGATGATCGCGGCCACGAGGATCGTTATCCCCGGCCAGGCCAATACCAGGATGCCAAGGACCAACGCCAGAATCCCGGATACCAGCGTCGACTTCCACAGATGCGGCAATAGGCTTGGGACAGAAGTGTGTTCCATCAGCGCAGTGTCCCACATCGCGCGAGACCGGTGCGGTGTTTGTGGCAGTCCTCAGACGCCGGCGATTTGCGGTGCGCCGCTGCGCAGGCGAGTAGCCCGGGTTCCGGGCTTGCGGCCGACGAGATACCAGGTGTGCATGACGCCTTTGCCTTTGACGTCGACGTCGCCGCGTTCCTCGAACACGAAGTCGTTTTTCAGCCGCTCATAAACGTCTTGCGGGACCTGGATCCGCCCCTCGGTGTCGGTGGACTCCATCCGCGATGCGACGTTGACGGCGTCGCCCCACACGTCGTAGAAGAAGCGGCGCGATCCCACCACACCGGCGACAACCGGCCCGGTGGCCAGTCCGATGCGCAGCGGTATCGCATGGCCATCCGGGTCTTTGAGTTCGGCTGCCGCATCGGCCATATCCAGGGCAAGCTCGGCCAGCGCATGAAGGTGATCATGACGGGGCCACGGCACACCGCTGACCACCATGTACGAGTCGCCGCTGACCTTGATTTTCTCCAGTCCATGCTTGTCGACCAGCGTGTCGAACTCGGTGTATAGCCGGTCCAGGAACTCGATCAGCCGGGCCGGGTCGATGCCGCTGGCCCGTTGCGTGAACCCGGCGATGTCGGCGAACAGCACCGAGGCCTCGTCGTATTTGTCGGCGATGATGTTGTGCACCGGGTCCTTGAGCCGGGCCGCGATGCTGGGCGGCATGATGTTGGCCAGCAGCGCTTCGGATCGGTCGTATTCGATTTCCATGACCGCCTCGGCGCGGGCGATTTCGCGCAGCGCGTACCACATCGTCACGACCACCATCAGGCAGGCGGAGACGGCCGCGAGGACGAAGCCTGCCGACTGCGCCCAGTCCGGCTGCAACCCGGTGTTGCGTGGGACCAGGAACTCCAACGCGATCACCAGGGCGGCGGCGATCGCCGCCAGCGTCGCGGCCAATGCGATGTGCTCGATGCCGAGCTGCAACACCACCAGACAGGCTGTGACGAGAAAGAAAAATTGCAGGCCCGACCCGGTGCCGACGTTCCAGCAGATGACGAAGATCGCAACGTAAGCGGTGAAGATAAAGATAAGTGGCGCGACAAGTTCGGTGAAGCGGTGCAGTAACGGGACTGCGGCGAACACTGCGGCCGCGACCAGGTTGACCAACTGCGTTCGCCATACTTGGTGCCCGACCGCAAGGCCGACAACGGCGTAGCTCGCACACACCAGTACCGCCATAGCGGCGTTGATGTTGAGGACGCGGCGCCGCCGAGAGGCGCTGTCGGCGTAGTGCTGGCTGCGTGCGCGTGGCTGTGCCCGCACTGTTGCGACACAGCACGATGTTCGCGGCGAATCCGCCGTGCGTGACTGTGGGGCACTTTTCGTCGTTGCCGCCACGCGGAAAGCCTACCGGTGAGCTGGTCATTCCCGAAGCGTGTTGTCAAGAGTTGCCCGGCGGCTCGCCGGTGAGCCATTCGGACATGCGGTGCCCTGACAATGACCCGTTGGGCATGATGTGCTGGACCCGATAGCCGTCGCGCGCCGCCAGATCAGCGATCATGCGGCGGTGGCAGCGCCACCACACCGGTTCGCCGCACATGATGGCGACGTTGCAGGTCTCGGCGTCGCGCAGCAGCCGCTGGTAGGCGGTGTGAAAACCCGGGGTGCGGGTGTGGGCGGCGTAGTTCGCGAACTGCTCGTTTTCCCACCAGCGGTCGCTCGGCAACGGGTGGGCCGGCGGTCTGCGCCTGCCGCCCAGCTCGGGCTCGTGGCGGTAGCCGATGCCCGCGTCGCGCAGCCACTTCGGCATGGCCTGCTTGGACACATCGGGGTTGCGGCGCGACCCGGGAAAGCTTCGCACGTCGACCAGCAACTCGATGCCGTGTTGGCGGAGCGCGGCGGTGAGCTGCTCGGCGGTTTTCGCGCCGTGGCCGATGGTGAACAGCATGCAGTGCCCTCGGTGGGATTCGAACCCACACTGTCTGGGTTTTGAGTCCAGTTCCTCTGCCAGTTGGGATACGAGGGCTCACCTGTACTCGGCCTCCCACCATAGAGGATGTGCGCACTCGTGCGGCGTCACAACCCCGAGGTCGCTGGTGGGCGCCGTCCGCGACACAATGACGTCATGACCGGCTCTACGACGGACGTCGATGCTGCCAGCCCGCGACGGGTTCTCATCGCCGAGGATGAGGCGCTCATCCGGATGGATTTGGCCGAAATGCTGCGCGAGGAGGGCTACGACATTGTCGGTGAAGCCGGCGACGGCCAGGAAGCCGTCGAACTGGCGGAGCGGCTCAAACCCGATCTGGTGATCATGGACGTGAAGATGCCGCGACGCGACGGCATCGACGCCGCATCGGAGATCGCCAGCAAGCGGATCGCCCCGATCGTCGTGCTGACCGCGTTCAGCCAGCGCGACCTGGTCGAGCGGGCCCGCGACGCCGGAGCGATGGCCTACTTGGTCAAACCGTTTACCGTCAGCGACCTCATTCCGGCCATCGAGCTGGCCGTCAGTCGGTTCAGTGAGATCACCGCATTGGAACGCGAAGTGGCAACGCTTGCCGACCGGCTGGAAACCCGCAAGCTCATCGAACGGGCCAAAGGCCTGCTGCAGACCAAACAGGGTATGAGCGAGCCCGAGGCGTTCAAGTGGATCCAGCGCGCGGCGATGGATCGGCGCACCACCATGAAACGTGTCGCCGAAGTGGTGCTCGAAACCCTCGACCCGCGCACTTAGCGGGCCACTATCACCGAGGAGCCGTGGCCGAACAGGCCCTGGTTGGCGGTAATCCCGACGGTGGCGCCCTCGACCTGGCGACCGGTGGCCTGGCCGCGCAGCTGCCAGGCGAGCTCGCATACCTGCGCGATCGCTTGCGCCGGAATCGCTTCACCGAAGCAGGCCAGCCCACCCGACGGGTTGACCGGAATCCTGCCGCCGATCGCCGTTGCGCCACTGCGCAGCAGCGCCTCGGCTTCGCCCTTGGGACACAACCCGAGGTGTTCGTACCAGTCCAGCTCCAGCGCGGTCGACAAATCGTAGACCTCGGCCAGGCTCAGGTCCTCGGGCCCGATGCCCGCTTCGGCGTAGGCGGCGTCCAGGATCTGATCCTTGAACACCCGCTGCGGCGCAGGCACCACCGCGGTGGAATCCGTTGCGATATCGGGCAATTCGGGCAGATGCTGAGGATAGTGCGGGGTGACCGTGCTGACCGCGCGCACCGCCGGCACACCGCGCAGCGAACCGAGGTGTTCGCGGGCAAACTTCGCGCTGGCCACCACCAGCGCGGCCGCGCCGTCGGAGGTGGCGCAGATGTCGAGCAGCCGCAGCGGGTCGGCCACCACCGGGCTGGCCAGCACGTCGCCGAGGGAAACCTCCTTGCGGTAGCGGGCGTTCGGGTTGTGCCGTCCGTGGCGCGCGTTTTTGACCTTCACCTGCGCGAAATCCTCCGCGGTGGCGCCGTAGAGGTCCATGCGCCGGCGAGCCAGCAGTGCGAAGTACACCGGGTTGGTTGCCCCGATCAAGTGGAATCGCTGCCAGTCCGGGTCGTTCTTGCGTTCACCGCCGACCGGCGCGAAAAACCCCTTGGGTGTGGTGTCTGCGCCGATGACCAATGCCACGTCGCAGAAACCGGCCAAAATCTGGGCGCGCGCGCTCTGCAGCGCCTGCGACCCGCTGGCGCAGGCCGCATAGCTTGAGCTGACCGGGACGCCGTTCCAGCCCAGCTTCTGAGCGAACGTCGCACCGGCGACAAACCCCGGATAACCGTTGCGGATGGTGTCGGCACCGGCCACCAACTGAATCTGACGCCATTCCAGCCCCGCTTCGCCCAGTGCGGCACGCGCGGCCGCAACGCCGTACTCGGTGAAGTCGTTGCCCCACTTGCCCCACGGATGCATGCCGGCGCCAAGGATGTACACCGGGTCGGGTGCCGTCACGCGATCCTCCAGCCGTAGACGATTCGCTGTACGCCTTCCGCGTCGGTGAACAGCGGCAAGGTGGTCAGTTCCATCTCCATGCCGATCCGCAGATCGGCAGCCAGCGTCCCGTCGGCAACCTTGCCCAGCACGATCAAACCCTCGTCGGCCAACTCGACCGCAGCCACCGCGAACGGCTCAAACGGGTCCGTGGCCGGATACGGCGGCGGCGGTGCGTAGCGGTTTTCGGTATAGCTCCACAGCGTCCCGCGCCGCGACAACGGGACCGCGTCCAGTTGGTCCCCGTCGCAGGCGGGATTGGGGCAGGTGTTGGGGCGCGGCGGGAAGACGTAGGTGCCGCACCGCGGACACCGGCTGCCGATCAGATGCGGCACACCGGCCTCGTCGGTGGCGAACCATCCCTCGATCGCCGGCTCTAGGCGGGTTGGTGCTGGCACGCGGCCAGCGTACCGACAACGGGGGCAAAACTGAAACGTGTTGCAGTTTGGCGCCGGTGTCGGACCTGATGCATAGAGTTAGGGCCGTGAGCCCTGCCAAAGCCGCGGCCACCGCGCCGGTGCAAGCCTCGACCGCAACCGACGACAAACCGACACTGCTGCTGTTGGACGGTAATTCGCTGGCGTTCCGCGCGTTCTACGCGCTGCCGGCGGAAAATTTCAAGACCGCCGGCGGGCTGACCACCAACGCGGTCTACGGGTTTACCGCCATGCTGATCAACCTGCTACGCGACGAACAACCGACGCACGTGGCCGCGGCGTTCGACGTGTCGCGGGAGACGTTTCGCGCCGACCGTTACCCCGAATACAAGGCCAATCGGACGTCGGCCCCCGACGAGTTTCACGGCCAGATCGACATCACCAAGGAAGTCCTTGCCGCGCTGGGCATCACCGTGCTCGCCGAACCGGGTTTCGAAGCCGACGACATCATCGCCACGCTGGCCACCCAAGCCGAAAAAGAGGGCTACCGGGTGCTGGTGGTCACCGGCGACCGCGACGCGCTGCAGCTGGTCAGCGACGACGTCACCGTCCTCTACCCCCGCAAGGGCGTCAGCGACCTCACCCGCTTCACCCCGGAGGCCGTCGTCGAAAAATACGGGCTGACGCCCAAGCAGTACCCCGACTTCGCAGCACTGCGCGGCGACCCCAGCGACAACCTGCCCGGCATCCCGGGGGTGGGGGAAAAGACCGCCGCCAAGTGGATCGCCGAGTACGGCTCGCTGGAAGGATTGGTCGACAACGTCGACACGGTCAAAGGCAAGGTGGGCGACGCGCTGCGGACCCATCTGGCCAGCGTGGTGCGCAACCGTGAACTGACCGAGCTCATCCGCGACGTCCCGCTCGCGCAAACCCCCGACACACTGCGGCTGCAGCCCTGGGACCGCGACCATATCCACCGGCTCTTCGACCAGCTGGAGTTCCGGGTGCTGCGCGACCGGCTCTTCGAAACGCTGGCAGCCGTCGAGCCCGAGGTCGATGAGGGGTTCGACGTGCGCGGCAAAGCGCTCGAGCCCGGCACCGTTGGACAGTGGCTGGTCGAGCATGCCAGTGACGGGCGCCGGTCCGGGCTGGCGGTCGTGGGCACCCACCTGCCGTACGGCGGCGACGCCACCGCGCTGGCCATCGCCGCTGCCGACGGCGAGGGCGGTTACATCGACACCGCCACGGTGACGCCCGACGACGACGCCGCGCTGGCGGCCTGGCTTGCCGACCCGGACAAGCCCAAGGCGCTGCACGAAGCCAAGCAGGCCATCCACGACCTGGCCGGGCGCGGCTGGACGCTCGAAGGTGTCACCTCCGATACCGCGCTGGCCGCCTACCTGGTGCGGCCCGGGCAACGCAGCTTCGCCCTCGACGACCTGTCGCTGCGCTACCTGCGCCGCGAATTGCGCGCTGAAACCCCTGAGCAACAACAACTTTCGCTCCTCGACGACAGTGACGGCGCCGACGACCAGGCGGTGCAGACCACGATTCTGCGGGCCCGCGCGGTGGCCGACCTCGCCGATGCGCTGGACGTCGAGCTGGCCCGCATCGACTCCCAGTCGTTGCTGGCCGAGATGGAGTTGCCGGTACAACGGGTGCTGGCGGGCATGGAGGCCGCCGGTATCGCCGTCGACTTGGCGCTGCTGAGCGAGCTGCAACGCCAGTTCGGCGAGCAGGTCCGCGACGCGGCGGAGGCCGCCTATGCGGTGATCGGCAAGCAAATCAACCTGGGCTCACCCAAACAACTGCAGGTCGTGCTGTTCGACGAGCTGGGCATGCCCAAGACCAAACGCACGAAAACCGGCTACACCACCGACGCCGACGCGCTGCAGTCGCTGTTCGACAAGACTGCGCACCCGTTCCTGGAGCATCTGCTCGCCCACCGTGATGCCACCCGGCTGAAAGTCACCGTCGACGGGTTGCTGAATGCGGTGAGTGCAGATGGCCGGATTCATACCACGTTCAACCAGACCATCGCGGCCACCGGGCGGTTGTCGTCGACCGAGCCCAACCTGCAAAACATCCCGATCCGCACCGAGGCCGGCCGCCAGATCCGTGACGCGTTCGTCGTCGGCGCGGGCTATGCCGAGTTGATGACCGCCGACTACAGCCAGATCGAGATGCGGATCATGGCGCATCTCTCGGGTGACGAGGGTCTCATCGAGGCGTTCAACACCGGCGAGGACCTGCACTCCTTCGTCGCGTCGCGGGCCTTCGGCGTGCCGATCGACGAGGTGACACCCGAGTTGCGCCGTCGGGTCAAGGCGATGTCCTACGGCTTGGCCTACGGGCTGAGCGCCTACGGGCTGTCGCAGCAGCTGAAAATCTCCACCGAGGAAGCCAAGGAGCAGATGGACGCCTACTTCGCCCGCTTCGGGGGAGTGCGTGACTACCTGCACGCCGTGGTCGAGCAGGCCCGCAAGGATGGCTACACCTCCACGGTGTTGGGCCGTCGGCGCTATCTCCCCGAGCTGGACAGCGGCAACCGGCAGGTGCGCGAGGCCGCGGAGCGGGCAGCGCTCAACGCGCCGATCCAGGGCAGCGCGGCCGACATCATCAAGGTCGCGATGATCGAGGTGGACAAGGCCCTCAAAGCGGCCGGGTTCAAGTCGCGCATGCTGCTGCAGGTCCACGACGAACTTTTGTTCGAACTGGCTTCCGGCGAGCGCGAGCACGTCGAAGCGCTGGTGCGCGACAAAATGGGCAGCGCCTATCCGCTCGACGTGCCGCTGGAGGTGTCGGTGGGCTACGGCCGCTCATGGGATGCGGCCGCGCACTAAGCGCCGAGCGTGCAGCTATGGCGAGATTTCGGCGTTTTTTTCGCTGTGAGTACACGCTCGACGCGGACGGGCCGAGTTTGGCCAGCATGTGCACCGTCGAGTAGCCTCGACGGGTAACTCACACCTGTCCCTACGACCAAACCTGTCCGGAGCAACCCAACAATATGCCGAGTCCCGCCGTTTCCTCGCCCCAAGTAGCCGTCAACGACATCGGCTCGAGCGAGGACTTTCTCGCCGCCATCGACAAGACCATCAAATACTTCAACGATGGCGACATCGTGGAAGGGACCATCGTCAAGGTTGACCGGGACGAGGTCCTGCTCGACATCGGCTACAAGACCGAAGGTGTCATCCCGTCCCGCGAGCTGTCCATCAAGCACGACGTCGACCCGCACGAAGTGGTCAAGGTCGGCGACAAGGTCGAGGCCCTGGTTCTCACCAAGGAGGACAAAGAAGGCCGGCTGATCCTGTCGAAGAAACGCGCCCAGTACGAGCGGGCCTGGGGCACGATCGAAGCGCTCAAGGAGAAGGATGAGGCGGTCAAGGGCACCGTCATCGAGGTCGTCAAGGGTGGGCTGATCCTCGACATCGGGCTGCGTGGATTCCTGCCGGCGTCGCTGGTCGAGATGCGCCGGGTGCGTGACCTGCAGCCCTACATCGGCAAGGAACTCGAGGCCAAGATCATCGAGCTGGACAAGAACCGCAACAATGTGGTGCTCTCCCGCCGCGCCTGGCTCGAGCAGACGCAGTCGGAGGTGCGCAGCGAATTCCTCAACCAGCTGCAAAAGGGCGCGATCCGCAAGGGTGTGGTGTCGTCGATCGTCAACTTCGGCGCGTTCGTCGACCTTGGCGGGGTGGACGGCCTGGTGCACGTCTCCGAGTTGAGCTGGAAGCACATCGACCATCCCTCCGAGGTGGTGCAGGTCGGCGACGAGGTCACCGTCGAGGTGCTCGACGTCGACATGGACCGCGAGCGGGTTTCCTTGTCGCTCAAGGCGACTCAGGAAGACCCGTGGCGACACTTCGCCCGTACCCACGCCATCGGCCAGATCGTGCCGGGCAAGGTCACCAAGCTGGTGCCGTTCGGCGCGTTCGTCCGCGTGGAGGAGGGCATCGAAGGCCTGGTGCACATCTCCGAGCTTTCCGAGCGGCACATCGAGGTCGCCGATCAGGTGGTCGGCGTCGGTGATGAGGTGATGGTCAAGGTCATCGACATCGACCTGGAACGCCGCCGCATCTCGCTGTCGCTGAAACAGGCCAACGAGGACTACACCGAAGAGTTCGATCCGGCCAAGTACGGCATGGCCGATTCCTACGACGAGCACGGCAACTACATCTTCCCCGAGGGCTTCGACCCCGAAAGCAACGAATGGCTCGAGGGATACGAAAAACAGCGCGCCGAATGGGAAGCCCGCTACGCCGAGGCCGAGCGCCGGCACAAGATGCATACCGCGCAGATGGAGAAGTTCGCCGCCGCCGAGGCCGCTGCCGCGGCCGCGGCCGGCGCCGAACAGCAGCAGGCCAACGGAGGCACGCCTTCGTCTGAGGAGCCGACTGGCGGGTCGCTGGCCAGCGACGCCCAACTGGCCGCCCTTCGGGAGAAACTCGCCGGCAGTGCCTAACTGGCGATGCTTCGGATCGGGCTGACCGGTGGCATCGGCGCCGGGAAGTCGGCAGTAACCGCCACGTTTCAGCAGTGTGGCGGGATCGTCGTCGACGCCGACGTGATCGCCCGCGAGGTGGTCGAACCGGGAACTGAGGGACTGTCGGCGCTCGTCAATGCGTTTGGTGACGACATTCTGCTGCCCGACCGGTCGCTGAATCGACAGGCGTTGGCTGCCAAGGCGTTTCAAGACGACGACGCACGCAAGACCCTCAACGGGATCGTTCATCCGCTAGTGGCCAGGCGTCGCGAGGAGATCATCGCCGGTGTCCCCGACGACGCGGTCGTCGTGGAAGACATTCCGCTGCTGGTCGAATCCGGGATGGCACCGCTTTTCCCGCTGGTTGTCGTGGTGCACGCCGACGCCGAGTTGCGAGTGCGCCGGCTGGTCGACCAACGCGGCATGGCCGAAGACGACGTTCGCGCCCGCATCGCGGCGCAGGCCAGCGACGAGCAGCGGCGCGCCGTCGCCGACATCTGGCTGGACAACTCCGGCAGCATGGCGGTGCTGGCGCAGCTAGCCAGCGACGTGTGGAACCACCGGATAGCCCCGTTCGCACGCAATCTCACCGCCCGGCACGCCGTGCGCCAACCCGTGCGGCTGACACCGGCGGATCCGACGTGGCCGGAACAGGCGCGGCGCATCGTCGCCCGGTTGGTGGCCGCGTGCGGCGGCAAGGCCATGCGGGTCGACCACATCGGGTCGACCGCGGTGCCGGGCCTGGACGCCAAGGACGTCATCGATATTCAAATCACCGTCGAGTCGCTGGCTGTGGCCGACGAGCTGGCTGATGCGTTGCTGTCCGCCGGCTATCCCCGCATCGACGATATACGCAGTGACATCGCCAAACCCGATGCTCGAAGCACTGTCCCGCATCACGACCACCGCAACGATGCTGCTTTGTGGCACAAGCGGGTTCACGGCTCCGCCGACCCGGGTCGACCCACCTGCGTTCATCTGCGAGTCGACGGCTGGCCCAACCAGCAGTTCGCGCTGCTCTTCGTCGACTGGCTGACCGCTAACCCCGATGCGCTCACCGAGTATCTGACCGTCAAGCAGAAAGCCGCGGCATCACTGCCCGCCGACGGCAGCATCGCCGAGTACAACGAGGCCAAGGAGCCCTGGCTTCGCGACGCCTACCGTCGAGCCTGGAACTGGGCCGAGTCCGTCGGCTGGCGGCCGTAGCCGCTTACGTGGCTGGTAGCGGAGCTCCGCAGGGCAGCACCCCATTCATCGGGTCGGTGCTGCCCGGCACCGGCCGGATGAATTGGTCCACCTGCGCGGCGACGTTGTCGTCGACGTCGATCTCGCAGTGCACGCTGGCGGAATACGGCCAATGGACGGTCACTTGCATGCCAGCTTTGTGCGGGTCGGAAAGCACCGCGTTGGCCTGGAATGCATTGCCGGGCACAGAGCTAAGGGTAGCGGTATTCGTCTGGGTATCGTTGATCATGAAGGTGGCCTGGCTGCCGGGGGCTACGCCGTCGATCCTCGCAATGTAGGTGACGTTGTGCAGTTCGGCCGTCGCGGCGGCGGGAATCAACTGGCCGCAGCCGATGAGCATCGTCACGGCTGTGGTGACGAAACCGATTCGCGTGCTGGCGTTCATGACTGCTGACCTTACCGGCCGTGCTGAGGGTGGGCCATGCGATTCGGCCAGCGCCGCAGCGGCTGGCGACGCGGACAGCTCCAGTCGGCCACGCCGGCCACTCAGCGCAGCCCCGACGGTGCGGACGCCGACGTCTCGCAGTTGCCGGCCCGGCGGGGCGTCGGCCCATGCGCGGCGGAACCCTTTCACGTCAGGAAGTTGCCGAATGGATCTTCTCCAGGCGACGCATTGGCCCGGTCAGGGAGCGGGACCGACGGTTCATGCTGACCCATGGATCAGGTTGACGGGCAAGCCGTTTCGGAATATCGCGGATGGTGAACCGGTCCGGGCTCATACCGCGGCCGCCGAGTTCGTCCCATTCCAGTGGGGTAGCCACCGGCGCGCCGCGGCGGGCCCGCACCGAATACGGCGCGACCGCGGTCTGCGCGTAGGCATTTCGCATCACGTCGACATACACCCGGCCGCGCCGCTTGTCTTTGCGGGCTTCCACCGTGCGGTGCGCGGGATCGTCGGCCACCACCACGTCGGCGACGTCGCGGGCGAATCGGCGAACCGTGTCGAAGTCGGCGTCACCGCGCAGCGGCACCACAACGTGCAGGCCGCGTGATCCAGTGGTCTGCACGTAGCCTGCCAGGCCGACGTCGTCCAACACACCGGCGAGGGCCCGCGCGGTTTCTCGGACCACCGGGAAATCGTCGCCGGACGGGTCGAGGTCGAAGACGAGTCGGTCAGGTGTGTGCAGCCGGCCCAGCCGGGACAGCCAGGCGTGCACGGTGATGCTGTTCTGGTTGGCCAGCCAGACCAGCGCCTCAGGACGCTGGGCCAGCGGGTGCACGACGGTACCGCCTTCCTTGGCGACTTCGGCCGAGCCCATCCAGTCGGGCATCGTGTCGGCGAAATCCTGCTGGATGAAGCCCTGTTGGTCGATGCCGCGGGGGAACCGCTGCAGGGTCAGCGGCCGGTCCTTGAGGTGCGGCAACATCGCCTCGGCCACCGCGGCGTAGTAGTCGACGAGGTCGGCTTTGGTGATCCCGTCTGCTGGGAAGAGCACCCGGTCCGGGTGCGTGATCTCGACTGCGACGCGGGGCATCAGCGCGTCTCCCGAACGACCTCGGCGGGGTTCTTGTCGGTGCGCAGCCCGGTATAGCGGGGGTGGCGCAGCTTGCCGTCGCGGGTCCACTCGGTGAACCCAATCTGGGCGACCAATTCCGGCCGCACCCATCGTGTTCCGGGCTCCCGGACCAGCCCGCGGGTAAACGGGCAGTGGTCTTGCTCGATGCCGGACAACTGTTGGTGCAGGCGGCGCAACGTGGCGTCGTCGAACCCGGTGCCGACCTTGCCGGCGTAGACCAGGTCGCGTCCGTCGTAGTAGCCCACCAGCAGCGCGCCCAACCCGATTCGGCTTCCCTTTGGGGCCGTGTAGCCGCCGATGACGAACTCCTGGTCGCGAACGCATTTGAACTTCAGCCAGTTCGTCGATCGACGGCCCTCGTAGGGGGCGTCGGCCAGCTTGGCGATCACACCTTCGTCACCGCGGCCGCAGGCAGCGCGGTACGCGGCCTCGCCGTGCTCGACACGGTGCGGGGTGTAGCGCAGCGGATCATGAAACTGAAATGCTCTACGCAGCAGGCGTTTACGCCACAGCAGTGGCAATTCGGTGGTGCGCCGGCCGTCGAGGTGAAGCAGGTCGAATATGTAGTAGAACACCGGAATACCAGTTGCCCGAGCTTGTTTGGGATTGGTGATACCCAGTCGGCCCTGCAGGCGGGCGAAGCTGGTGCGCCGCCCGTCGAACGCCACGACTTCGCCGTCGACGACAAACCGGGAGATCGGCTGGGCAGCAAGCGCATCGACGAGTTCCGGGTAGGTTCCGTTGAGCGGCTGCCGGTTACGCGAACATAGTCGCACTTGGTCACCGTTGCGAAATGCCAGACAGCGCTCCCCGTCGAATTTGCGCTCATAGATCCAGCGCGGATCAGAGAACCGTCGCTCGGTCAGGGTGGCCAGCATCGGGGCTCGCCAGTCGGGCACCGGCTCGTCGCGCAGCGCCGCACGGAGCCGGGTCGGCAGCTCGATCACGACAACTCGTCCAGGGTGCGCCCGGACAGCACCGACTCGGGTCGGCTGCGCACCGGGTTACGCCGGGCGTCGGCGTGCTCGTCTTTGCGCTTGACCAACAGCCAGGCCCCGTCTTTGCCCTGGCGTATCCGGGTGAGGGCATAGCCGCCCTGCAACTTCTCGCCGTGCAGGGTAAACGACAGGTGACCGCGCTCGATGCCCTCGGCCATGTCGCGGTCGCCGTCATTGGTGTAGGTGCCGCGGTCCCAGACGATGACGCCCCCGGCCCCGTACTCGCCCCCGGGAATAACGCCTTCGAACGTCTCATACTCCAGCGGGTGATCCTCGGTGCGGCGGGCCATTCGCTTGTCTTTCGGATCGGTCGACGGCCCCTTGGGTATCGCCCACGAGGCGAGTACGCCGTCGATTTCCAGCCGGAAGTCATAATGGTCGGCCCGCGCCGCATGATGCTGGACGACGAAGTGCGGTTCGCGGCGACGCTTCCCCGCCCGTTGAGAACGCTGCCGGCCCCGGGGTTCGGGGCTGTGGCCCGACCGCCGCTTACGGCGGTATTCGTTCAACGCCATGCCTAACAGTTACCCCTCCCGGTCGGGTACTACGCACCGCGCCAGGTGAGTTGCATACCTCTGCTGGCCAGCCAGCGTTGCAGGTCATATCGGTGCCGGGCCAGCCCGTCGACGGCGGCGACGGCGCGCCCCACCGCCTGCTCGGCGGTCTTCGGGGTCAGCAGCCCGTAGCGCACGGCGTCCAGCAGTTCGCCGACGTCGGCCAGGTCGACTCCACGGCCGGTGCGGACTTCCAGGTCGAGGTAGTGGTCTTCGGAGCGCCACACCGCCGGGCCGGGTGTGTACTCGCCGACGTCGAGGTAGTAGTCATGGTCGCGTTCGTGTCCCGGGTTGAAGTGAAAAACGTTGGCGCGTAACCCGAGCGATGGCAGCAGCCAGGATTCGAGATAGTGGAACTGGGCCCGGCCGGGGGTAGGCCGCGCCAGATACAGCCCCCACGGCCGCAGCATGTATCGGTCGACCGCCCGCACGATGCCCTTCGGATCGGTGTTGGTGTGGGCGACGAGGTCAAAGGTCTCGTGTTTGGGGTGGTGGATGACCTCACCCTATCCCGTCAGCGGTGCAGCCGGATTTTCCACCGGACAACACCGGCGTAGACCACCGGCAACCCGGCCAGCATGGTTACGTCGAACAGCCAGGCTTGCAAGGTGTGCAGCCAGAACCTGTCCTTGGGGATCAGCGAGCCCGGGACCAGATGCCGCAGGTCGATCGTCGACGCCGCCGCGGCGTATCCCCACCGTGAGGGCATCGCCCACGATAATTGATCGAGCACCAGCCGTCCCGTCACCGGGACCAGCCCGCCGGACAGCACCAGCTGTGCCATGATCGACACCACGAGCAGCGGCATGATCTGCTCACCGGAGCGCACCAGCGCCGACAGCACCAAGCCCAGCATCGCCGAGGCCACACAGGTTGCGGCGACCGTCACAAACAGTTCGACCGTGGGATTGCCGAGCACAACATGGCCACGGGTGGGCGCGCCCTTGCCGGCGATCACGATCGCGGTGGCGATCACCGACTGCACGACGGCGAACACGCTAAAAACCCCCGTCTTGGCCAGCAGGTATGCCGTCGTCGACAAACCGACTGCCTGTTCGCGCTGGAAGATCGCGCGCTCACCGATCAGGTCGCGAATCGTCAACGCCGTACCCATGAAGACCGCGGCGATGTTGAGCAGAACCAGGATTTGCGCGGCCTCGTCGGGTGCTTCGCTGCGCGGGTCGGCGACGTGGAATCCGTTCGAGCCGGGCACGGTCAGCGACAGCGCACCCAGGATGAACGGCAACAACGCCAAGAAGACGAAGTAGGCGCGGTCGGCGACCACCAGCCGAACCTGGCGGCGCGCGACCGTGCGGAACTGACGCCACACGCTGGTGTGCACCGGCTCGCCCAGCTCGGCCGGCTTGCCGGGCGCTGCGGGCGGTGGTGGCCGGTGCTGGGCCAGGAACCGCCGGTTCGCTTCGTCGGGGTCGGCGCCCACCTTGGCGAAGATCTTGGCCCAGTTGGTGGTTCCCATCGCCGGGCCGATCTGGTCCGGGGGGCCGCAAAACGCTGTCTTGCCGCCCGGCGCCACGAGCAGCACCTGGTCGCAGACGTCGAGGTAGCTCAACATGTGGGTAACCACGATCACCACCCGACCGGCGTCGGCCAGCTGGCGCAGCATCGTCATGACCTGGTGGTCGAGTGCCGGGTCCAGCCCCGAGGTCGGCTCGTCGAGAATCAGCAGTGACGGCCCGGTCAGCAACTCCAGCGCCACCGAGGCGCGTTTGCGCTGACCGCCGGACAGCTTGTCCACCCGGGTGTCGGCGTGCTTGATCATGTCTAGTTCCTCGAGCACCTGCGCGACGACCCGGCCGCGGTCGGCTTTGCTGGTGTCGGGCGGCAACCGCAGCTCGGCGGCGTAGCCGAGGGCCTGGCCCACCGTCAGCTGGCGGTGCACCACGTCGTCTTGGGGCACCATCCCGATCCGGCTGCGCAGCGACGCATATTCGGCGTGGATGTCGTGGCCCTCGAAGGTAACCGAGCCGGAGCTGGGACGGGCATAACCGGCGATCAGCCGGGCAAGCGTGGTCTTGCCCGCACCGGACCCGCCGATGATCGCCGTCAGCGTGCCAGGCCGCGCCATCAGCGAGATGTCGTCGAGCAACTGTTTGCCGCCGTCGACGCTGAAGCTGACCCTGCGAACCTCCAGGCCGCCGGTCTGCGTCGCCGCCTGGGTGCGAGGCACCAAGGCGCCGTCGGTGAAGACCAGGTCGACGTTGCCGATCGTGACCACGTCACCCTCGGAGAGGATGGCCGACCCGATCCGGGTCCCGTTGACGAACGTCCCGTTGATGCTGCGGTCCCGGATCTCGATGCCCAACGGTGTGGGAACCAGCGTGGCGTGGTGACGCGAGGCCAACACGTCGGGGATGACGATGTCGTTGTCGTCGGCGCGGCCGATGGTGGTCGTGGTCGCCCCCGGGGTCGGCGCCGACCGATGCGACAGGATGCCGAGGAGGCGGGTCGCGAGGTTTGACACGTGGGCCGATCCGGCGTCGACCACGGTTCGTTCGGCGGCGGGCAGCGAAGCGGGCTGCCGGGGCGGGTGCGGCGCCGGTCGGCGCTCCGGACGCGTGTGCCACGACATGGTCGGCGGCTCGAGGCCCGGCTCGAACCCGGTGCGGGGCCTGCGCCCGCCCAGTTCGAAGGTCAGCCGCGGACCCTCGGGATTTCCCACGTTGATGCTTTGCCCATCATGGATGTCGACGACGGGAATCCGGTAGCCGTTGAGGTAGGTTCCGTTGACCGAGCCGTTGTCTATCGCCACCCAGCGGCCGTCATCGAAACGCAGGATCAGATGCACCCGGGAAATACGGGGGTCCGCGATGCGCAAATCCGCGCGCACGTCACGTCCCACGACCACGTCATGGCCTGCCGCGAAGGTGCGTTGCGACCCGTCGTGGCGAATTGTCAATACGGGCGGGGCTGCTCGACTCACCACACCAGTATCGGCTGCGAGACCATCCGGCTGCATCGCAACGAACCTGTGCGTTCGCTATGTTTCTCGGCGGCGAATTCCCAATAATTCATAGCTATTTCATAAGTGGCATCCGGCGACGCGGGTCGCATCCGTGGGCATGATGCGAGGGGCGACGCATGCGCCCGATGCGTTTCGCTGGGACCGACCGGCCCGCAACAACACCGACATGTACTGCCGAGGAGGGGGCAGCAACGGCAGATGGACGAGATGCTCGGCGCCACCAGCCGATGGGAAATCACACGGCGAGTCCGAATGAGCCGGGCACGCGCTGGGCAGGCACTGCGGACAGGGTTTCAGTCGGTTCCATCTCTGGCCGCTGCCTACCTGTTTCACCGCATTCCGCTGCCCCGGCCCGCTTCCGGCGGAGAGTCGGACTGCCCGGCGAAGAGCACCGGCCAGCGCCGCGCCGTCAGCAGCGGGAGGGCGTTCGCCGGATACACGATCTTGCGACCGCTGGGCGCCGGCGGGATGGCCGAGGTGTATCTGGCCAAGCACCCCAGGCTGCCGCGCCGCGACGTGCTCAAAGTCCTCGCCGAGACGATGACGGCCGACGATGAATTCCGTGAGCGATTCAACCGGGAAGCCGATCTGGCTGCGACGCTTTGGCATCCGCACATTGTCGGAGTGCATGATCGCGGCGAGTGCGACGGACAGTTGTGGATTTCGATGGACTACGTCGAGGGCACCGATGCGGCCCGGCTGGTCAAAGAGCGTTACCCGAACGGAATGCCGGCCGAGGACGTGTGCGCGATTGTCAGCGCGGTGGCAGATGCGCTCGACTACGCTCACGATCGGGGGCTGCTGCACCGGGATGTGAAACCCGCCAACATCCTGCTCACCCATCCCAACCGTGAGGACCGCCGAATCCTCTTGGCGGACTTCGGTGTAGCTCGTCATCTCGGTGACATCAGCGGCATCACAGCCACCAATGTCGCTGTGGGAACCGTTGCCTATGCAGCGCCCGAACAGTTGATCGGTTCAAACCTCGACGGTAGGGCCGACCAATATGCTCTGGCCGCCACGGCATTTCACTTGCTGACCGGTGTCCCACCGTATCGGGACTCCAACCCGATCGCGGTGATCGGTCAACATCTGCACGCCGACCCGCCTAAGCTCAGCGACTATCGTCCGGACTTGGCCCACCTCGATGACGTTTTCGTCAAGGCTTTGGCCAAAAAGCCTGAGGTGAGGTTCGACCGGTGCCGGGCGTTTGCGGCCGCCCTCACCGACCGGGCCGCGAGCACCTCGAAGAACGGCCGGCGCACCGGAAACAGCGGGCGACGCGGCGGCCGAGTCCGTGCCGCGGCGCGACGATTCCGGTCAGCTGCCGTGCTGGTGTCTGCTGCGGCGGTCGCGGCCGCCGTCACCTGGTCGGGCCCGCGACACGGGGAGCCTGGCAGGCCCGGGCCGCAGGCCGCGCCGGACTCGTCAGCCGCCGCGAGTGCACAGCTGCCCCCGGCGCCGAGGCTCGACGGCACCTATCGATTGGACTACGACCGCAAAAAGCTGGCCTCCAACGGTGTTCCGTTACGGCACAACGGCGTCCAGACCAGCTGGTGGGCATTTCGGTCGTCGTGCACCGCTGCAGGATGTGTGGCCACCGGGACCCGGCTCGACGACCGTACCCATCAGCAGGCCACCAGCGGGGCCGGCGGGCAACCGGGCGTGCTGCGTTTTGTCGGCGGGTACTGGCAGGCCATGCCCAGGCAACGGCGGGTGCGGTGCCGGCCACCCGGCACCACGGCCGTATCGACTCAGACCGAGGCGGTTGTGTTGTCGTTGGTGCCGCAACCCGACGGCACGCTGCGGGGCATGCAGACCGAAACCGTGCACAGCAACGAATGCGGTGCGCAAGGTGCGGTGCTGCGCATTCCGGTGGTCGCGGCCCGGGTCGGGGATGTGCCGCCGACGGTGACCGTGGCCGACCCGGCGACGGCGGCTGACCGCCCGACCGCAGCGGCCACCGCGCCGGGGCCACCGGTGCTGGGCGGGGTCTGCAACGACGTCGACAAGCTTGGCTATGACTCCACCACCAACGAGCAGGTGGTGTGCGAGGGCAACACCTGGGGCAAGGCGCCGATCACGGCCGGGGTTCACACGACCGGATCTTCCTGTGACCGACCCAACATCCCGGTTTTCGCCATGTCGACCTCCGACGACGGCTACCTCATCGAATGCGATCCGGCCACCCGGGTGTGGAGCCGCCCCCGGGGATAAGGCGGGTTGTCGTGGGCCCGGCCTACTCTGGATTTCATGGCTTTCGCTACCGAGCATCCGGTGGTCGCACACTCCGAATACCGCCCGGCCAAAGAGGCCGTGGAGGGATTGGTGCGCACCGGCGGCCGCTTCGAGGTGGTCAGCCCACACGCCCCGGCGGGCGACCAGCCGGCCGCCATCGACGAACTGGAGCGGCGGATCAGGGCGGGGGAGAAGGATGTCGTGCTGCTGGGTGCCACCGGCACCGGCAAGTCGGCCACCACCGCCTGGCTCATCGAACGCCTCCAGCGGCCCACGCTGGTGATGGAGCCGAACAAGACACTGGCCGCGCAGATGGCCAACGAACTGCGAGAGATGTTGCCGCACAATGCGGTTGAGTACTTCGTGTCGTACTACGACTACTACCAGCCAGAGGCCTACATCGCGCAGACCGACACCTACATCGAAAAGGACAGCTCGATCAACGACGACGTGGAACGGCTGCGGCACTCGGCGACCTCGGCGCTGCTGTCTCGCCGCGACGTCGTGGTGGTCGCCTCGGTGTCGTGCATCTACGGCCTGGGCACGCCCCAGTCGTATCTGGACCGCTCGGTCGAGTTGAGGGTGGGCACCGAGGTGCCGCGCGACGCGCTGCTGCGGCTGTTGGTCGACGTGCAGTACACCCGCAACGACCTGTCGTTCACCCGCGGCTCGTTCCGGGTGCGCGGTGACACCGTCGAGATCATCCCGAGCTATGAGGAGTTGGCCGTCCGCATCGAATACTTCGGCGACGAGATCGAAGCGCTGTACTACCTGCACCCGCTGACCGGTGAGGTGATCCGGCGGGTCGACTCGCTGCGGATCTTCCCGGCCACCCACTACGTCGCCGGCCCCGAGCGGATGGCGCATGCGATCTCCACCATCGAGGAAGAACTGGCCGAGCGGCTGGCCGAGCTGGAAAGCCGGGGCAAGCTGCTGGAGGCCCAGCGGCTGCGGATGCGCACCAACTACGACATCGAGATGATGCGCCAGGTCGGGTTCTGCTCGGGTATCGAGAACTATTCGCGGCACATCGACGGCCGCGGCCCGGGCACCCCGCCGGCCACGCTGCTGGACTACTTCCCGGAAGACTTTCTGCTGGTCATCGACGAGTCGCACGTCACCGTGCCGCAGATCGGCGGCATGTACGAAGGCGATATCTCGCGCAAGCGCAACCTGGTCGAATATGGCTTCCGGTTGCCGTCGGCCTGCGACAACCGGCCACTGACCTGGGAGGAGTTCGCGTCGCGGATCGGGCAGACGGTGTACCTGTCGGCAACGCCGGGCCCGTATGAGCTCGGCCAGACCGGCGGCGAGTTCGTCGAGCAGGTGATCCGGCCGACCGGGCTGGTGGACCCCAAGGTCGTGGTCAAGTCGACCAAGGGCCAGATCGACGACCTGATCGGTGAGATCCGCAAGCGGGCCGCGGCCGACGAGCGGGTGCTGGTGACGACGTTGACCAAGAAGATGGCCGAGGACCTCACCGACTACCTGCTGGAGATGGGTATTCGGGTGCGCTATCTGCATTCGGAGGTCGATACGCTGCGCCGGGTCGAGCTGCTGCGCCAGCTGCGGCTCGGTGAGTTCGACGTGCTGGTGGGGATCAACCTGTTGCGGGAGGGCCTGGACCTGCCCGAGGTGTCGCTGGTGTCGATCCTCGACGCCGACAAGGAAGGGTTTCTGCGCTCCACGCGCAGCCTGATTCAAACCATCGGGCGTGCGGCCCGCCACGTCTCCGGCGAAGTGCACCTGTACGCCGACACCATCACGGACTCGATGCGTGAGGCGATCGATGAAACCGAGCGGCGCCGGGCCAAACAGATCGCCTACAACTCCGAGCACGGGATCGACCCGAAGCCGCTGCGCAAGAAGATCGCCGACATCCTCGACCGGGTTTACACCGAAGCCGAGGACACCGAGACCGTCGAGCTCGGTTCTGGGCGTGCCGTGTCCCGCGGCCGACGGGCCCAGGGCGAACCGGGACGCACGGTCAGCGCCGGCATTGTCGAAGGCCGCGACACCGCCAACATGCCGCGCGCCGAATTGGCTGATCTCATCAAGGATCTCACTGAGCAGATGATGGCCGCGGCGCGAGACCTGCAGTTCGAGCTGGCCGCGCGGTTCCGCGACGAGATCGCGGACCTGAAGAAGGAACTGCGCGCCATGGATGCTGCCGGCGTCAAGTGAGCTCGCCCACCGCCGTCGTCGGCACCGGCAGTTGGCGGGCGCTGCTGGGCCGCCGGTATCTGGGGATCTCAACGCTGCTGGCAGGCGGTGTGGCGTTGTACGCCATCAACGAGTTCCTGACGATCAGCCTGCTGCCCAGCACCGTCGCCGACATCGGCGGCGAGCGGCTCTACGCCTGGGTGACGACGCTGTATCTGGTCGGATCGGTGGTCGCGGCTACCACGGTGAATGCGGTGCTGCTGCGGGTGGGCGCACGCTGGGCCTACCTGGTGGGGCTGGCCGTGTTCAGCCTCGGCAGCCTGGTGTGTGCGGCCGCGCCGAGAATGGAGGTGCTGCTGGCGGGCCGCACTCTTCAGGGCGCGGCCGGTGGCCTGCTGGCCGGTCTGGGCTATGCAATCATCAATTCAGCGTTGCCGCAAGCACTTTGGACGAGAGCCTCAGCGCTGGTGTCGGTGATGTGGGGGGTCGCCACGGTGGTAGGACCCGCGATGGGTGGTTTCTTCGCCCAATTCGGGTGGTGGCGCTGGGCGTTCGGCGCGGTCGCCATGCTGACCGCGGCGATCGCCGTCTCGGTGCCGGCGGTGCTGGCAGCGGGCCGCGTCGACCATAGCGCGGTTCGCGCGACCAGAATTCCCGTATGGGCGTTGCTGCTGTTGGGCACTGCCGCGCTGGCGGTCAGCGTCGCCGAGCTTCCCCACGATCTCGGCGCGACCGCAGCGCTGCTGGCCGCCGGCGCGCTGCTGGTGGTGGTGTTCGTCGTCGTCGATCGGCGGCTGCCCTCAGCGGCGTTGCCGCCCAGCGCGTTTGGGCCGGGCCCGCTGAAATGGATTTACCTGACCCAAGCGTTGCTGTTGGCCACCGCGATGGTCGACACCTATGTGCCGCTGTTCGGCCAACGGCTGGCGCACTTGAGCCCGGTGGTGGCGGGCTTCCTAGGTGCGGCGCTGGCCGTCGGCTGGACGGTGAGCGAACTGCTCAGCGCGTCACTGAGCAACCCGCGCCTCATCGCGCGCGTGGTCACCGCAGCACCCGCGGTGATGGCGGTCGGGTTGGCATCGGGTGCGCTCACCCAATCCGACGACGCGCCGGTCGGGGTGGTCGCGGTGTGGGCCGTGGGCCTGCTGGTTGCCGGGACGGGGATCGGCGTCGCCTGGCCGCATTTGTCGGCGTGGGCGATGGGCTGCGTGGACGACCCAGCCGAAAGCGGCGCCGCGGCCGCCGGCATCAACATCGTGCAACTGATCTCCGCAGCAGTGGGCGCCGGGCTGGCCGGTGTGCTGGTCAACGAGGCCCACGGGGGCGCCGTCACGGAGGCCCGTTGGCTGTTCACCGTTTTCACGGTGCTGGCCGCGGCTGGCGTCGCGGCTTCCCGCTGCGCCACCCGCGGGCAGCTCTGCGCTTAGTTACGTTGCGGCGCAATATGATCAGCGTGTCGACTTGAGCACCTGGGTCCGGTGCAGCTGCCAGCGCTCGACGATGCGGAAGCCGAGCCTGCGGGGAAACTGATAGGCCGGCGCCCGCCCGAATACCGGCCCGGGAGGCAGCGATCGTCCGCTCTGATGGGCGGGCAGTGTCGTGTCGTGGTTGGTGATGGTCCACACCGTGGTGCACTTGCTGAGCTTGTCCATCACCAGCCACACCGCGACGTGGCCGTCCCACAGTGTGCCGTGGTCAGGTCCATAGGCACCCCGTCCCACGTCCACCAGCGGCCGGAAAGCGGCCGGCCGGGTGGCCAGTAGTGCGCGGATCGGCCCGGGTGCCCAAACCACCGTGTTGTCGACCAGAAGGCAGTCGCCGGGGGATGCATGCGCGCTGACGACGTCGGCGACCTGACTGTAGTCCCAGCCCTCTTTGGCGAATGGGCTGCGTTGCGACAAGAGGTAATTCGGGAACGCGGCGAGGGCGAACCCGATCAACATGGCCGCGACGGCCCGCGGATTCGTCGTGATCGTGACGATGCACACCGCCAGTACGACGGCCATCGCTGGCGCGGTGAAGAACAGGTAGCGCGCGTAATACATCGGCTCGCTGAGTGCTGAATAGACCAGGCTGACGGCGGTGGGGATCGCCATCCACGCCGCACATATCAACAGCAGCTCGCGCGTCTTGCCAGCGGGCCGGCGCCCCTTGGTGATCCGCAATGCGGCCGCGGTGGCGATCACAACGGCCGCCAGTAGCGCGAACGGGACACTGTTGTCGAAGTACTGGTGCTGTGTGACGTCGATGACGTTGTGCCAGTTGAGCGGAAAGATCCAGGCCACCTGATACCGCTGCCCGTGTGCGAACAGCATGAACGGGGTCAGCGCAGCGACCGCGACGCCGGAAGTGATTGCCCACCACATGACGGCGGCTTTCCGGCGGGTGATCACCGGCAGCACCGCCGCGTAAGCGGGCACCAGCAGCACCTCGTAGACGTGCAGCAGCACCGATAGCACCAGCCCCAGGGCGTAGAAGAGCCACAACCATGCCCGGTTGCGCCGCGCCGAGGCGATTAGCAGCACGGTCAGCCACACCGCGGCGGCCGCGGAAAACGCATAGGAGCGTGCTTCGACACCGGCCCAGGTTGCCCGCGGCAGGATGGCGAACACCACCCCCGCGCACACCGCGGTGGTGCGCGGACAAAACTGCTTGGTGAAGACCACAACACCCGCCGCGGCGGCGCCGATGGCCAGACAGCTCGGCGCGCGCGACCAGAACTCGGTCGGGGGAAACAACGTGAACCACCCGTGCATCACCAGGTAATACAGGCCGTGCACGGCGTCGATGTGGCCCAGCAGCCGCCACAGTTGCGCGAGGGAACGGCTCGCGGCGGCCGAGATCGTCGCCCCCTCGTCGAACCACAGCGACGGGCGACTGGCGCCCGCGCCGCTGACGATGACCGCCAGCAGCGCAACCGACAACGGGTCGCGCAGCCTGCCGGGACGGGGGCGACGCACCGGCGCTGCGGCGACCGCCGCCGCGGCGGGCTGCTCGACGATCGACACGGACATGGTGATTGTCACTTTAGGGATGGTGTGGTGAGCCTGATTACCTCCGTCGGCGCGGCTTAAATCACCCCGCACCCCAGATATCGAGCCCGCCGCCGGGAACTCCGCCGCTAGTGAACTTGTAATAGGTTGTGGCACAACGACTTTTGACAAACCCGCACTGCTCGATCGGAGTGGGGCGCAGCGCAACGGGGCCGACCACCTCGTTTGGGGTGGCCGCCCGGGCCCGCAGCGTGTCGCAAATCGGACCCCCCGCATGCGGCAAAGGGTTACTGTCTTGGGTTGGCGTAGCAACCGACATCTGGGAGGGTAAATGAGCGCCTATCAGACCGTGGTGGTAGGAACCGACGGCTCGGACTCCTCGCTGCGCGCGGTGGACCGGGCAGGCCACATCGCGGGCGCGGACGCGAAGCTGATCGTCGCGTCGGCGTACTTGCCCCAACCAGAGGATGCCCGGGCCGCCGACGTCTTGAAGGACGAGAGCTACAAGGTCTCCGGAACCGCGCCCATCTACGCGATCTTGCGCGAGGCGCGGGACCGGGCCAAGGCAGCCGGTGCGAAGAACATCGAAGAACGGGCGATCGTCGGTGCACCCGTCGACGCGCTGGTCGGACTTGCCGAGGAGGTGGGCGCCGACCTGCTGGTCGTCGGCAACGTCGGATTGAACACGATCGCCGGCCGACTGCTGGGCTCGGTGCCGGCCAACGTCTCGCGCCGAGCCAAGACCGACGTATTGATCGTTCACACCACCCCGTAGTCGCCACGCCGCCGGGACCGTAAAGCCACGATCGAAGCCGTCCCCGCAATCGAGAACGCCAGCGCCAGCACCCATTCGCCCAGCCGCTGGTACATGGTGGTGTATGAGCCCAGCGGAACGTCGACCACCAGTACGCCACGATCGGTTGACCCGCACCAGCTCAGTGTCCGGCCGCGCGCGTCGAACGCCGCACTGTCCCCCGATAACCCGGCATGTACCGCCGGGCGGCCCACTTCGGCGGCGCGGACCGCGACCGCGCTCGCCAGCTGCGGTTGCGCCCAGGTTCCCTGAAATGTCGACGTCGAGCTTTGGTATGCCAGCAATTGCGCGCCCCGTTGCACGTCCCGGCGGGGCAGATCCGGAAACACCGCTTCGAAACTGATCAATGGCCCGATCGTCAGCGAGCCGGCGCGCAGCACCTCCGGCCCGCGCCCCCGGCCGCGGTCCTGGCCGGCGGCCCTGGTGTGCCGGGTGAGCCAGCCGAGCAGGGGGCGCAACGGCACGTATTCACCGAACGGCACCAGCCGGGTCTTGCGGTAGATGCCCCGCGGCCCGTTCGGCCCGACCAGCACCGACGACTTGTAGATTCCGCCGGCCGGGGCGGGCGCGTCAACGTTGACGAGCAGGTCCGCACCCACCTTTCGGGCCAGCTCCGTCAGCTGCCGCACATCGTCGGGGTGGCTGGCGGGATCGACGGCGACGCTGCTCTCGCCCCACACGACCAGGTCTATCCCTTGCCCGGCCAACGTGGCGGTCAGCGCTTTGCCGGCCTCCTCACGCGCCACGGCGTCGTCGATGACCCCGGGCTGCACCAGCGCAACCCGCGCCGCCGTGCCCGCCGCCGGCGTTGTCCCCCACAGGAACCACGCCGGCCCCAGCCCCGCGGACGCCACGGCGATCACCACGCAGCTGAGCCGACCGGGCAGGCGCCGGCACACAAGTGCGCCGACGATCGCGGTGTTGGCTGCGACGAGCAGGAAACTGGTCAACCACACCCCGCCGAGTGCGGCGGAGGTCAGTGTGGCAGGCTGGTTCCACTGCGAGGCGCCCAGCGCAGCCCACGGACCACCGAGGCTGGGCCATGACCGCACCGCCTCCGCCGCCACCCACGCGCTGGGCAGCACGACGACCGCGGCCAGCATCCGACGCGCCGTCACCCGTCGGCCCGAGAACAGCCAATGTGCCGCCCCACCCCACGGCACCCACAGTGCCCCCAGCACGGCCGCCATCACCGCGAGAAAAGGCCCGGCGCTGGGCAGCAGCCAGTACTGCGTGGTCAGCACGTAGCCGGCCAGGCCGAGCCACGCCCGTATTCCGGCGTCGAGCGTCGTCGGCGCTGCGCGCACCACCAGCAGCAGCGGGACCAGCCCGACCCAGGCCAGCCACCACTGCGCCGGCGCCGGAAACGCCAACGCGGGCAGCGCCCCGAGCACCAGCGCCGCCGCAGATCCGGGCAGGCGCCCCCATTGGCGCGCGCTTCTCGTGGTCCTACCAGCCGCGCTCGCGCCACTCGGCCAGATGCGGACGCTCCGCACCGAGTGTGGTGTCGTCGCCGTGACCGGGGTAGACGACGGTGTCGTCGGCGAAGCGGTCGAATACCCGGGTGATCACGTCGTCAAGCAGCTGCGCGAAATCACCGGGCTTCCAAGTCTTTCCGACGCCGCCGGGGAACAGGCAGTCGCCGGTGAACAACTGCGTGACGTTGCCGGTCGCGGGCCCGTCGAGGGCCAGCGCGATGGACCCGGGCGTATGGCCCCGCAAGTGGAGAACATCGAAGTTCAGTTTGCCGATCTGTACCGTGTCGCCGTGGGCCAGCAGACGATCCGGCTTGACCGGCAGGGGGCCGGCGTCGATTTCGTGTGCCGCGGTCGGCGCGCCGGTGGCCTCGGCGAGTGCGTGCAGCGCTTGCCAGTGATCCCAGTGCTGGTGGCTGGTGACGATCAGCGACACCTTGGGGGCATAGCGCCGCACCAAGTCGACTAGGACGTCGGCGTCGTTGGCCGCGTCGATCAGCAGCGTCTCGCCGGACTCGGAACATGTCACCAGGTAGGCGTTGTTGTCCATCGGGCCCACTGATGCCTTGACGATCGTCGCGCCCGGCAAGGTGCGCCGCGCCGCGGTGCCCGGATCAACGTGGCCGGTGTAGTTGTCGTTGACTACAGGCATAGCCGACAGGTTACTGCTGTCGGTGCTGGCACCTAGCATGGGAGCGATGGCCGAGCGGTTGATTGTCAAGGGTGCGCGCGAGCACAACCTGAAAAGCGTTGACCTCGATTTGCCGCGCGACGCGTTGATCGTCTTCACCGGGCTGTCCGGCTCAGGAAAGTCGTCGCTGGCGTTCGACACGATCTTCGCCGAAGGGCAGCGGCGCTATGTGGAATCGCTGTCGGCGTACGCCCGCCAGTTCCTGGGTCAGATGGACAAGCCCGACGTCGACTTCATCGAGGGGCTGTCCCCGGCGGTGTCCATCGACCAGAAATCGACCAACCGCAACCCACGTTCGACGGTCGGGACCATCACCGAGGTCTACGACTATCTGCGGCTGCTGTATGCCCGCGCCGGCACCCCGCACTGCCCGGTGTGCGGCGAGCGGATCGCGCGGCAGACACCGCAGCAAATCGTCGACCAGGTGCTGGCCATGCCCGAAGGCACCCGCTTCCAGGTGCTGGCACCGGTGGTGCGCACCCGCAAGGGCGAGTTCGTCGACCTGTTCGAGAAGCTCAACACGCAGGGCTACAGCCGGGTGCGAGTCGACGGTGTGGTACATCCGCTGACCGATCCGCCGAAGCTGAAGAAGCAGGAGAAACACGACATCGAGGTCGTGGTGGACCGGCTGACCGTCAAGCCCAGCGCCAAGCAGCGGCTCACCGA
Source organism: Mycobacterium heckeshornense (assembly GCF_016592155.1). Lineage (NCBI taxonomy): Bacteria > Bacillati > Actinomycetota > Actinomycetes > Mycobacteriales > Mycobacteriaceae > Mycobacterium > Mycobacterium heckeshornense. The sequence goes on along the minus strand of NZ_AP024237.1, from coordinate 2,586,352 downwards.
ATCGGTGGAGACCGCGTTGAGTTTGGCCGACGGCATCGTGGTGCTGGAGTTCGTCGACCACGCGCACGACGCCCACAACCGCGAACAGCGGTTCTCCGAGAAGCTCGCCTGCCCCAATGGGCATGCATTGGCCGTCGATGACCTTGAGCCGCGGTCGTTTTCGTTCAACTCACCCTACGGCGCCTGCCCCGAATGCACCGGGCTGGGCATCCGCAAGGAGGTCGACCCCGACCTGGTGGTGCCCGACCCGGAACTCACGTTGGCCCAGGGCGCGGTGGCACCCTGGTCTGTGGGGCATGCCGCCGACTACTTCACCCGGATGATGGCCGGGCTCGGCGAGGCGATGGGCTTCGACGTGGACACCCCGTGGCGCAAGCTTCCGGCGAAGGCGCGCAAGGCGATCCTCGAAGGCTGCGACGAACAGGTGCACGTTCGCTATCGCAACCGCTACGGCCGCACCCGGTCGTATTACACCGACTTCGAAGGCGTGATGGCGTTCCTGCAACGCAAAATGCAGCAGACCGAGTCGGACATGATGAAGGAACGCTACGAGGGTTTCATGCGCGACGTGCCGTGCCCGGTATGCCGGGGTACGCGGCTCAAGCCGGAGATCCTGGCGGTGACGCTCGCCGCAGGGGACCGGGGCAAGAAGTCCATCGCCGAAGTGTGCGATCTGTCGATCTCGGACTGCGCAGACTTTCTGCGGCACCTCACCCTCGATCCCCGTCAACAAGCCATCGCCGGACAGGTGCTCAAGGAAATCCTGTCGCGGCTGGGTTTCTTGCTCGACGTCGGGTTGGACTACCTGTCGCTGTCTCGGCCTGCCGCAACGCTGGCCGGCGGTGAAGCACAACGCATCCGGCTGGCGACGCAGATCGGTTCTGGCTTGGTGGGGGTGCTCTACGTTCTCGACGAGCCGTCAATCGGCCTGCACCAGCGCGACAACCGCCGTCTCATCGAAACGCTCACCCGCTTAAGGGATTTAGGTAACACGCTGATCGTCGTCGAACACGACTTGGACACGATCGCACATGCCGACTGGATCGTCGACATCGGCCCGGGGGCCGGGGAGCACGGCGGCCAGATCGTGCACAGCGGACCCTACGACGAACTGCTGCACAATAAGAACTCGATCACCGGCGCCTACCTGTCCGGTGCGGAAAGTATTGAGGTACCGGCAATTCGGCGGCCCGTCGACAAGCGGCGCCGGCTCACCGTCGTGGGCGCCCGGGAGCACAATCTGCGCGATATCGACGTATCCTTCCCGCTCGGGGTGTTTACCTCGGTGACCGGCGTCTCCGGCTCCGGAAAGTCCACACTGGTCAACGACATCCTGGCCGCGGTGCTGGCCAACAAACTCAACGGCGCCCGCCAAGTTCCGGGCCGCCACACCCGGGTCACCGGGCTCGATCACGTCGACAAACTGGTGCAAGTCGACCAGTCGCCGATCGGACGCACACCACGCTCCAACCCGGCCACCTACACCGGCGTATTCGACAAGATCCGGACCCTGTTCGCCGCCACCACCGAGGCGAAGGTCCGCGGCTATCGGCCGGGCCGGTTCTCGTTCAACGTCAAAGGCGGCCGCTGCGAAGCATGTTCGGGTGACGGCACCATCAAAATCGAAATGAACTTTCTGCCGGATGTGTATGTGCCCTGCGAGGTGTGCCATGGTGCGCGCTACAACCGGGAAACCCTCGAGGTGCACTACAAGGGCAAGACCATCGCCGAGGTGCTCGACATGTCGATCGAGGAAGCCGAGGATTTTTTCGCGCCGATCACCGGCATCCACCGGTATCTGCGCACGCTGGTGGACGTTGGCCTCGGTTATGTGCGACTCGGGCAGCCGGCGCCGACCCTGTCCGGCGGTGAGGCGCAACGGGTAAAGCTGGCCTCCGAACTGCAGAAGCGCTCCACCGGTCGCACCGTTTACATCCTCGACGAGCCCACCACCGGGCTGCATTTCGATGACATCCGCAAACTGCTCCGCGTCCTCAACGGCCTTGTGGACAAAGGCAATACGGTGATCGTCATCGAGCACAACCTGGATGTGATCAAGACGTCGGACTGGATCATCGACATGGGGCCGGAGGGTGGTGCCGAGGGCGGAACGATCGTGGCGCAAGGCACACCCGAGGACGTCGCGGCGGTACCGCAGAGTTACACCGGCAAGTTCCTGGCCGAGATACTGGGGGTGCCGGTCAACGCGGCGCCGCGGCCCAACCGGCGCCGCTTGGTCGGCGCGTAGCGCGTCTTATCGCGCCGAGTGTGCAGGTTGTGCTCGACAAATCGGCGAAATCGCGCTTACAAGCTGCACACTCGGCACAGCAGCCTCAGCTCGGCGCTGCCGTGGACAATCGCGATTCGCACGCTGTCGAACCAGAACATGAGTTCGTCGGCTCGCCCAGCGAATCGAATGTCGGTACGCCCGAGGCGTGGTATCCGGTATCGGGGTCAGCCATTTCGGATGCCGGCGTCATCTGGAGGACCGGTAGGGGATAGGTTCGGCCGGTCAGGCATCTGGACCTGCCGCGCCGCTACCCGCGGAAACCTCGGCTGTCGACGAACCAGACCCGGCTGCGGGTCAGCCGCTGGTGACATAGCGTGCTCTCATGATTGATTTCGCCCTGCGATCGTGCGGGCTGCGCGGGCATGCGACGTTTGCCCCCGATGAGCCGCGGCTACGCGACCGGCTAAAGGCCGACACTCCGGCGGGTGAGGCATGGCGGTGTTTGCGCTGCGAAACGTTTGTGGTCGGCCCTCCGCGGCGGAGCGGTCCGGCCGACACCGCTCCGGAGATCCCGCGCGGGAGATTGCTGAGAGACCGGACGTTGATGCGAGCGCTGGCGGTCGAACGCGCGATTCGCGGCGCCGTGTTTGTGGTGCTGGCGCTCGGTGTAGTTGAGATTCGTGGGCGGCGGACACGGCTGCAGCAAGCGTTCGACCAGGACCTTCCGTTGATTCGACCGTTGGCCAACCAGATCGGATGGGATCCGGACAACTCGAAAATCGTTCGCCATATCGCCCACCTCTTCACGCTGTCGTCGTCGACGTTCCTGTGGATCGCGATCGGGTTCGCCGTGTACGCCGCGATCGAGTTTGTCGAAGCTGTCGGGCTGTGGCTGGTGGCGCGATGGGGCGAGTATTTCGCGGTGGTCGCCACCAGTGTGTTCCTGCCTCTGGAGATCTACGAGCTCACTGAAAAGGTGACGGCTCTTCGGGTTACCGCATTTCTGATCAATGTCGTCGCGGTGGTGTGGCTGCTGTGGAGCAAACGGCTTTTCGGGCTCAACGGCGGCGGCGAAGCCTACCGCGAAGAGCATCGAACAGAAAGCCTGCTGACCGTCGAGCGGGCGGGTCTGCTCGAAACCGCCGGGCAGACCGGCGATTAGTCGCAAGACCGGCCGACGTCATCGACGCTACTTCTGGGCGCCGTGTCCCAACGCCCCCCGGGCAGGTGCGGCTGGCGGTGGGACAGCGGGAGACGACAAGCTGGGCAAGGGGATTCGCGCCACACTAGGAGTACCCACCTGGCCGGCCAGCCATGGCAATGCGGTCGTGAAAGCCCGGCCCGCGAACGGCCAGTCGTGTTTGCCGGGTTGGGCGATCACGGCACAGTCGATGCCGTGGGCGCGACCCAGCGTGCACAGCGATTCGGCGGCCACGGCCTGCTCATTGGGGTGAGCGGCTGTGGCGTGGCCAACCCCGTCGGCGGTGCCGACCGCCGTGAGACTGCGGTGCGACCTCACCGCGCCGTCCGAGTTGACCGCGAACCAGCCGGAAACTCCGGTGTAGGAACCGTGCCGTTTGATCACGGTGGTCGGGTCGAAGGCGGCCCACGCGTCGGCATTTCCGCCGAACAACCGGGCGATGGTCTGTGCCCTGGTTCCCGAACTGGGGCCGAGGTCACCGGCGATGTCGACAAACGTGCTGAACAGCTCCGGATGCATCACGGTCAGATCCACCGCACACGTTCCGCCCATCGACCAGCCGACGACTCCCCAGTTGGACCGATCCGGGCTAACGCCGAAGGTCGACACCATGAAGGGTGGCACGTCTTTGGTGAGATGGTCGGCGGCGTTGCCGCGGCTGCCGTTTACGCATTCGGTGTCGTTGTTGAACGCGCCCCCGGAGTCCACGAACACGAACACCGGCGCGTTGCCGCCATGAGCCGCAGCGAACTCGTCGATGGTCGTCACCGCATTTCCGGCGCGCAGCCAATCGGCCGGTGTGTTGAACTCACCGCCGATCATCATCACGGTGGGTAGCCGCGGCGGCGGCGTGCTGGCAAACCATGCCGGCGGCAGGTACACCAGCTCGCCGCGATGCTTGAAATGAGACGCATCGGCGGGGATGATCACCGGGACCACGCTGCCGCGGGGCGGAAGCGCCGGCTTGCCGGCCATCGCCGCGATGGTCGTCTTGTCGGTCTGGTCCGGCAGCGGACCGGCGGTGACCTGGTTCCACGCCGCCTGCACCGTCGGGAAATATCCCACCCACTCGTTGAGCGCCAGCGCGGCGCTCAGCAAGCACAGCGGCACTGCCCCGATCGACGCCGCGCGTCGCCACCAGTGTGCGCTGCGCCAGCCCAGCAGCAACGCCGCTGCGGCGGCACCGGTCAGCGCAACCCACAGCCACAGGGTGAGCGGCGCCGGATCGTCAGCAAGACCGTCGGTGTCGATAAACCATCGCACCCCCACCGCGACCGCGAGTCCCACAACCACCGCGACCGGAAGCCTCAGCATCCACCAGCGGCGCGACCGCCGCCCGACCGCCAACACCAGCACGACCGCGGTCAGCGCCTGGATCGTGACCGGCAGCCACCCGTGCATCAGCGAGGTGTGCTGACCGACCAGCAGCGGCGCGGCAATCGTCGTCGACGAAACTGGCACATCGTTCATTGCCGTTCATTCTGGCGCATGTGCACAACGGTTCATCGCGGCTTGGCCAAGGGGAACGGGAGGGTCTCGCGGATGCTGCGCCCGGTGATGAGCATGACGAGGCGGTCGACCCCCATGCCCAGACCGCCGGTGGGCGGCATCGCGTATTCCATCGCCTGCAGGAAATCCTCGTCAAGCTCCATGGCCTCGGGATCGCCGCCCGCGGCTCGCAACGATTGCTCCTGCAGGCGGCGGCGCTGCTCGACCGGGTCGGTGAGCTCGGTGTAGGCGGTGCCGAGCTCGACGCCCCAGGCCACCAGATCCCAGCGTTCGGCCACACCGCGCTTGCTGCGGTGCGGCCGGGTCAGCGGCGAAACCGAGATCGGGAAGTCGATGTAGAAGGTGGGCTCCTCGGTTCGGGCCTCGACCAGATGCTCGTAGAGCTCCAGCACCAGCGCCCCAGCGTCCCAGCGCCGCAGATACGGGATGTTGGCGGCGTCGGCCAGCTTGCGCAGTGTCGCCAAGTCGGTGTCGGCGTCGATGTATTCACCGAGCGTCTCGGACACCGCTTCATGCACGGTCTTCACCGGCCACGTGCCGGAGATATCGACCGGCTTATGGCTGTTGCCGTCGCCCGCCGGACGCAGCACAATCGGTTCACCGTGCGCCGCCTCGGCGGCGTTTTGGATCAGCTCCCGGGTGCCGTCAACCCAGGTCCGATAGTCCGCGTGCGCCTGGTATGCCTCCAGCAGCGTGAATTCAGGGTTGTGGCTGAAGTCGACGCCTTCGTTGCGAAACGCCCGGCCCAGCTCAAACACGCGCTCAACACCGCCGACACACAGCCGCTTCAAGTAGAGCTCGGGTGCGATCCGCAGGTACAGGTCCATGTCGTAGCTGTTGATGTGGGTGATGAACGGACGCGCGCTGGCGCCGCCGTGGATCTGCTGCAGCACCGGCGTCTCGACTTCGACAAACCCCTTGGCGAACAACGTCTCCCGCAGCGAACGCAGCACCCTGCTGCGCACGGTGATCAACTCACGCGATTCGACGTTGACTGCCAGGTCCAGGTAGCGGGTACGCACCCGGGCCTCGGCGTCGGTGAGTCCCTTCCACTTGTTGGGCAGCGGACGCAGGCACTTGCCGATCAGCCGCCATCGGCGGACCAGCAGCGAGCGCGTGCCGGTCTTGCTGTACCCCATGTGGCCGGCGACTTCGACCAAATCGCCGAGATCAACCACTCTGGTGAAGTCCGCGGCACGGCCCGTATCCAGCAGCGAATTATCAAGCAGCAGCTGCATTTCAGCTGACCAGTCGCGCAGTTGCGCAAACAGCACGCCACCGAAGTCGCGGATACGCAGCACGCGGCCCGACACCGAAACCCCGGCCTGGTCATCGGCTGCCAACGCCTGGGCGACGGTATGACTGGGCGGGCAGCCCACCGGATAGGCGTCAATGCCCTTGCCCTGCAACGTCTTCAGCTTATCCAGCCGCACCCGCATCTGCTCGGGCAGCCGGGCCCGCGGCTCTTCGGCCCCGGAGACCTGAATCCGCCGCAGGGCGGACAGATCCGGGGCGCTGCCGTCCTGGTGCAACAGTCCACTCGCCGCTAATGCCCGGGGCACCGAAGGATGGTGGCCGGTGTGCTGCCTGTTCCGCCGGGTGAAAGGCAACACGAGAAACCCCTCGGCGATGACCGATGCCACGCCGACACGCGGGATCATCCGTGCGTCCTCGTAGCAGGCGTACCGAGGCACCCATTCCGGTTGGTATTTCTCGTTCGAGCGGTACAGCGTCTCCAACTGCCACCAGCGCGACAGGAACACCAGCAGTCCGCGCCACAACCGTGCGATGGGTCCGGCACCCAACTGGGCACCCTGCGCGAATGCGGAGCGGAACATCGCGAAGTTCAGTGAAATACGGCTAATGCCAAGACGTTCAGCGTGTAGGGCCAGTTCGCTGACCATGAGTTCGATGGTGCCGTTAGGGGATTGCGGTGATCGGCGCATGAGATCGAGGGACACCCCGGTGTGCCCCCAGGGCACCAGCGACAGCATCGCCACCACGTCGTGGTCGGGCCGCAACGCCTCGACCAGCAAGCAATCGGAGTCGGCGGGGTCGCCGAGCCGGCCCAAGGCCATCGAGAAGCCACGCTCGGTTTCGGTGTCCCGCCACGCGTCCGCGCGTTCGATGACGTGCACCATCTCGTCAGGGGAGATCTCCAGGTGCCGACGGATGCGCACGGTCAGCCCGGCGCGTCGGGCCCGCGTGACGGCCTGGCGCACGCTGCGCATCTGCGGGCCGGACAGTTTGAAGTCCGCGGTGTGCAGAATGGCTTCATCGCCGAGTTCCAAGGCGTTCAAGCCGGCGCGCCGAAAGGCTTGGGCACCTTGTGAACTCGCGCCCATGACACCCGGCGCCCAGCCGTAGGACTGGCACAACTGCAACCATGCGTCAATGGCCTGCGGCCACGCGTTGGGATCGCCGATGGGATCGCCGCTGGCGAGGCAGACGCCGACCTCCACCCGGTAGGTGATGGCGGCGCGCCCGTTGGGGGCGAACACCACAGACTTGTCGCGGCGGGTCGCAAAGTAGCCCAGGGAGTCGTTGTGTCCGTACAACTCGAGCAGCCCGCGGATCGCGGATTCGTCTTCGCCGGTGAGTGCGTTTTCGGCGCGCTGGGATTGAAACAGCACGATCGCCGCGGCGATCAGCGCCAGCGCGCCGAACAACCCGAACAGCGCGTTGAGGATGACGTCCGGCCTGCCGTGAAACAGGTCCGGGTCGGCCAGGGCGAACCCGATGACCCGGTTGACGACGTATGGCAACCGGTCCTGGCGAGCCAGCGAGCCGGGAAACAACTCGACCAGCCCCCAGGACAGCAGGATCGCGATCGCCCACCCGGCGAGCAGAACCCCGGCCGCCTTGTACAGCGCGCCGCGGCGCACCTTGGCCCAGAACTCCCGGTAGGCCAAGACCAGCAGGATGATCGCGGCCACGTGCAGGGCAAGCCCGAGATTCTCGCCGAAGGTTTCCAGCCGGGTGTTGTCGCCCGCCGCCAGGTCCGCGACGTTCAGTCCGGCGGCAATGAGCAGGTTGCCCAGCAGCGCCCACCAGGCGATGCGCTTGCGCGCCGTTAACGCGCCGGCCAGCAATGCCAGCACAAACGACCACGCGAAGCTGGTGTCGGGAAAGTTGAAAACGTAGTCGTTGATGAACTCTCGCGGGACCTTGATGACCCACCGGATCAGCGGTGACACGCTTGCCACCAGCGACAGGGTGGCGATGACACCGACGGTCCAGCCGGCTGCCGCCGGAACCCAGTGGTACCGGGAGGCCGGCCGGCTCGTGGTTACGGTCACAGACCGCGAGGATATTCGCTAAACCTGGGACAGGCGTGCGACGTGGTCGCGGCGTGGCCAGGCATCGGTCCCGCTAAACACATCATGACTGCTAAACTGGCCGATGCGACCGTCCCGGCGAAGACCGGGGACAGCAAGTGGAGTCCCACTCCCACCGCTGGCCACGGGAACTCCCCGGAAGGCTCAGTGGTCCGGTCACAGGCAACCTGCCTGTTCTGCGCAGCGCGCAGGCGGCTCTCGCCGCGACCGGTCGGCATCAGGGCCCTGCTGCAGCAGGGCCTTTTTGCTGATGGCGGGTACCACGTGCTGCACCCGGCCGAGTCGGCGCCGGCCACTATTGAGGCAATACGACACAGGGAGGCCACATCAGCACTGAGACCCGCGTCAACGAGCGCATCCGCGTACCTGAAGTCCGATTGATCGGTCCAGGAGGAGAGCAGGTAGGCATCGTGCGCATCGAAGATGCACTCCGCGTCGCCGCGGACGCCGATCTCGACCTCGTCGAAGTCGCCCCCAACGCCAGACCGCCGGTCTGCAAGATCATGGACTACGGCAAGTACAAATACGAGGCGGCACAAAAGGCGCGCGAGTCTCGCAGAAACCAACAGCAGACCGTCGTCAAGGAACAAAAGCTGCGACCAAAGATCGACGATCACGACTATGAAACCAAGAAAGGCCATGTCATCCGTTTCCTGGAGGCGGGATCGAAGGTCAAAGTCACAATCATGTTCCGCGGACGCGAGCAGTCCCGGCCCGAACTGGGCTATCGACTGTTACAGCGCCTGGGTGCGGACGTCGCCGACTACGGCTTCGTCGAGACGGCCGCCAAACAGGACGGACGCAATATGACCATGGTGCTGGCGCCGCACCGCGGTGCAAAGACCCGGGCCAGGGCGGCGCGACAAGCGGTCGCACCTATGCCCGAGCCCCCACATAACGGCGATACCGAACGGTGATCGACCTGACAAGAGAGCAGAACTGAGAACCATGCCCAAAGCAAAGACCCACAGCGGGGCTTCGAAGCGGTTCCGGCGCACCGGAACCGGCAAACTCGTGCGCCAGCACGCCAACCGGCGGCATCTGTTCGAGCACAAGCCCACCACCCGGACGCGACGGCTGGAAGGTCGCACCGCGGTGTCGACGGTCGACACCAAGCGGGTCAAGTCGATGCTGAACGGCTGACCAGGTCACTACGTCCGAACGACGAAGATAGGAATAGCCATGGCACGCGTGAAGCGGGCAGTCAACGCCCACAAGAAGCGGCGCACCGTCTTGAAGGCTTCGCGAGGCTATCGCGGCCAGCGGTCTCGGCTTTACCGTAAAGCCAAAGAGCAGCAACTGCATTCGCTGAACTATGCGTTCCGCGACCGACGGGCCCGTAAGGGCGAGTTCCGCAAGCTGTGGATCTCGCGGATCAACGCCGCAGCGCGTGCTAACGACATCACCTACAACCGGCTCATCCAGGGCCTTAAAGCGGCCGGCGTCGAAGTGGACCGCAAGAACCTCGCCGACATCGCGGTGACTGATCCCGCGGCGTTCACCGCCTTGGTCGATGTCGCACGGGCGGCGCTGCCGGACAACGTCAACGCGCCTTCGGGAGAAGCAGCCTGACCCGGCCCGGCGACGATGCAGAGCGCGGAGCGCGATGAGGAGGAGCCGGGCAATCGGACCCGGCTCGGCGACGATGCAGAGCGCGGAGCGCGATGAGGAGGAGCCGGGCAATCGGACCCGGCTCGCGTCCGGTGCTCACCGAACGCTCGGGCCGGGTGGTCGCCGCGGTCAAACTTCACCGGCATGTCCGGCGACGCCAGGCGCGGCGCTTTCTCGCCGAAGGCCCCAACCTCGTCGAGGCCGCGTTCCGGCGGGGTTTGGTGCGAGAAGTTTTTGTGACCGAATCCGCGGCATGCCGACATGCCGAGTTGTTGCACACCCAGGGCGTACCCGTCCATCTGGTCAATGAGCGTGCTGCTAAAGCACTTTCGGAGACAGTGACTCCTGCAGGCCTGGTTGCGGTGTGCGAGCTGCCCGCCACCCGCTTGGAGGACGTGCTGGCCAGCAACCCTGTGCTGATCGCTGCCGCCGTCGAAATCGGTGAGCCCGGCAACGCAGGCTCGCTGATCCGCATCGCTGACGCGCTGGGCGCCGCGGCGGTTGTCCTGTCGGGGCACAGCGTCGACCCGTACAACAGCAAGTGTTTACGCGCCTCCGCGGGCAGCATCTTCGCGATCCCGGTCGTGGTCGCACCGGATGCTCGCGCGGCCGTCGCGGCAATGCGCAACGGGGGCCTGCAGGTGTTGGCGACCACACTGGACGCGCCGATGAGCCTCGAGGATGCCGAACCGCTGCTGAACCGGCCGACGGTGTGGCTGTTCGGAGCCGAATCGCGTGGCCTGCCGGCCGAGCTCGCCGAGTTGGCTGACCACCGGGTCCGCATCCCAATGTCCGGCGGCGTACAGAGCCTCAACGTGGCTGCGGCAGCAGCGATTTGCCTGTACCAGAGTTCACGCGCGCTGCGCTGACCGGCGTCAGCGCAGCGCACCTCATGCCGCGGTGCCGCGACCCCAGGCCGGGCGCAGGCCAGCCAGCGAAAACGTGGTGTGCACAAGCGAGCCCGCCCGCTCGATGATCGTCTTGCGCGGCGGGAAGTAATGCATCGGCAAGCCGCGGCGGTCGCGCGGCGGCGCCATGAACCGGGGTGCTTCCACCAGCGGCGCATCGGGCGGAATCCGGCCTTGCGCCCGGCGGTAGGCGGCCAGCGCCCGCGGATGCAACCGGATCTCGTCGGGCACGGCCATGAACGCCAGTTCCACGAACTTGCCGAACAGCCGCAATAACACCTCGTCTCCCGGTGTCCAGCGCATCCCGGCCTTCTCACGCACCGGCGGATCGAACAGCCCGGCGGCGATCCAACGTTGGCCGGCCATCCACGGTTTGAACAGCTGATCCCACAGCGGGGTGGGCATCAGCACGAATTTCGGCTTGGGGATTCGCATCTGGAAGATGTCGAGGGTGGCCTGGTTGATCTCCAAGCGCTCGCGACACACCCGGTCCCAGTACTCCTGGAATTCCTCCCAGGACCGGGGCACCGGCCGCATGCTCATCCCATACATCCGGTACCACTGCACGTGCTCGTCGAAAAGCTGGCGCTTTTCGGCCTCGGTCAGGCCGCCGCAAAAGTATTCGGCGACCTTGATCACCAGCATGAAAAACGTGGCATGCGCCCAATAGAAGGTCTCGGGGTTTAGCGCGTGGTAACGACGGCCGTTGGCGTCGACGCCTTTGATGGTGCGGTGGTAGTTCTTGATCTGTTGGGCGGTTTGGGCCGCACGGTCACCGTCGTAGACGACGCCCATGATCGGGTACACCGAGCGGGCCACCCGCTGCAGCGGTTCTCGCAGCAGGATCGAATGCTCCTCAACACCGGCGCCGAGCTCGGGGTACATGTTCTGGATCGCCCCGATCCACACGCCCATCATCCCGGTGCGCAGGTCACCGAAGTACTTCCACGTCAGCGAGTCAGGCCCCAACGGGGCGGCGTTGGCGGGCGCAGCCTGGCCTCCCGGATCACCCTCGAAGTATCGGGGCAGGGGCTTGGCCGACGTCGTTGGTGTGGCGGTCATGGCGGCCTCCTGATCCTGGTACGACCCACGATAATGTTGACAACGCATGTTGTCTACGATTTCCCGGGCGTGCCGCATGGCGGTCTCAGCCGGCGTCGACGGCATCAGCCCAGGCGGCCTGATCAGGCCGTTTGCCAGCCGCGGTGGCGCAGATCATGGCGGACCTCGTTGCCCCTCGCCGCAGCGTTTCCCTATGCTCGGCAAAGTGGAACTCGGGCCCGATCCGGCGTCCGGCAAGCCCGAGCAAGCGGCGACCGTGTCGGCTGCGCGCGACTCGCGACGGCTTTCGCCGGTGCAGTGGCTGCGCAGCGGGAACGAAAATCCGAAAGTAGTGGAATTGCTCCGCCGTGCCCGACGCGCCCTGCCGGGCGATCCCGAGTTCGGCGACCCCTTGTCCACCGCCGGTGACGGCGGTCCCCGTGCGGCCGCACGTGCAGCGGGTCGAGTACTCGGTGGTGCCGCATCCCGGGAGGTCGGCCTGGGCGCGCTTCAGCTGTGGCAGGCGTTGACCGAGGCGGTTTCTCGCCGGCCTGCCAATCCCGAGGTGACGCTGGTGTTCACCGACCTGGTGGGATTCTCGGAGTGGTCGCTGAACGCCGGCGATGATGCCGCCCTGAAGCTGTTGCGGCGGGCGGCGCGCGCCGTCGAGCCGCCACTGCTGGATGCCGGTGGACGCATTGTCAAACGTATGGGCGACGGCATCATGGCGGTGTTCGACAACCCGGTTGCCGCCTTGCGTGGCGCCTGCGCGGCAGAAAAAGCCCTCAAATCCGTTCACGTCGACGGCTATACACCACGGATGCGACTCGGCATCCACACCGGCCATCCGCGGCGCGTGGCCGCGGACTGGCTCGGTGTCGATGTCAACATCGCCGCGCGGGTCATGGAACGCGCGACCAAGGGCGGCATCATGGTGTCCGGTCCCGCGCTGGACAAGATTCCGCAATCCGAACTGGATCGGCTCGGCGTCGTCGCCAAACGCGCCCATCGACCGCTGTTCGGCGGCAAGCCCAGCGGTGTTCCCACCGACATGGTCATCTACCGCATTGAAACTTCGAGGGAACTGACAGGTGCCGGTGCAGACGACGACACCACTCGGCAGGCATAGTGGATGCCGATGATTCTTGGGATCTTGTCGCGGATGGCACGGGTTCGGATCACGCTCAGTTACGCGGCCGCCCTGGTCGCGGTCAGTACCGCGCTGGTGGTCCTCGGTCCCCGAGTGCAGCACCAAGTGATCCTGCACGTCAGCACCAACCTGCATAACTTGGCCCGCGGGAAAATCGGAACCCTGTTCGGCAGCGCGTTCGTCATCGACGCCGCCCCGATGTACATCTGGCTACCGGGCTTGGTGTGTCTGCTTGCGCTGGCGGAATTGCATTGGCGCAGTGGCCGGCTCACGGTCGCGTTTCTGCTCGGCCACGTCGGCGCGACCCTGGTGGTGGCGGCCGGGTTGGTCGCCGCGATCGAATTCGGCTGGCTGCCGCTGTCGATCAGCCGGGCCAGCGACGTCGGGGTCAGCTACGGCGCCGTCGCGGTCCTCGGCGCGTTGACCACCGCGATCCCGCGGCGCTGGCGGCCGGCCTGGATGGGCTGGTGGCTGGCGGTCGCGCTGGCGAGCGCTGCGCTGGGCGCCGAATTCACCGATGCCGGGCACACCGTCGCGCTGCTCATCGGGCTGGCGCTGGCCACTCGCTTCGGCCGGCCCGCCCACTGGACCCGGGTGCGGTATGCGCTGCTGGCGGTGGGCGCTGCATTCGGCTTCCTGTTGCTGGCGCACACCGCGGTGACCGTGCTGACCGGCTTGGCCCTCGGCACGCTGAGCGCCCTGGTCGCCCACACGATCGCGCGCCGGCGCGTGACGCGCAAGTCCCTGAAGACGTCTGCGCTAATCGCCGGGGAGCCCGTCACACAAAGTTGAGCGAGGTTCTCCGCAGCTCACCGGCCGAAACGGGCCGGAGGGCGGCCGCACCGATCACCTATGATCGGCACTTGCGTCCCGCACGCAGGAGCGCCGCTCGTCACGCCGCCGGCGCGGGGACGCAACCAGCCAGCTAAGGAGCCTCGCCGCGTGGGTGATCAACCCGTCGATCCGTCGATCGTCTCGCCGGAGGCGCTGACCAAAGCCGTCAACGCCGCCCGGCAAGCCTTCGCGCTTGCCGGTGATCTCGACGCGCTGGCGCGCGCCAAGACCGAGCACCTCGGCGATCGCTCACCCCTGGCACTGGCTCGCCAAGCGCTGGCCTCGCTGCCCAAAGCCGAGCGCGCCGACGCCGGTCGGCGCGTCAACGCCGCCCGCGCCGACGCCCAACACAGCTACGACGAGCGGCTGGCCACGCTGCGCGCCGAGCGCGACGCGGCGGCTCTGGTGGCCGAGCGCATCGACGTGACCCTGCCGTCGACCCGGCAACCACCCGGCGCGCGCCACCCGATCACCCTCCTGGGCGAACACATCGCCGACACCTTCATCGCGATGGGCTGGGAACTGGTCGAGGGACCGGAGGTCGAGACCGAGCAGTTCAATTTCGACGCGTTGAACTTTCCACCCGACCACCCTGCCCGCAGCGAACAGGACACCTTCTATATCGCGCCGGAAGGCTCCCGCCAGCTGCTGCGTACCCATACTTCGCCGGTGCAGGTCCGCACCCTGCTCGTGCGCGACCTGCCGGTCTACGTCGTCTCGATCGGCCGCACGTTTCGCACCGATGAGCTCGACGCCACCCACACACCGGTGTTCCACCAGATCGAGGGCCTCGCGGTGGACCGGGGGCTATCGATGGCGCATCTGCGCGGAACCCTGGATGCATTCGCCCGGGCCGAGTTCGGGCCCGAGGCGCGCACCCGTTTGCGTCCGCACTTCTTCCCGTTCACCGAACCGTCGGGGGAGGTCGACGTGTGGTTCGCCGACAAAAAGGGCGGCGCCGGCTGGGTGGAGTGGGGCGGCTGCGGGATGGTCAATCCGAACGTCTTGCGCGCCGCCGGCATCGACCCCGAGGTCTACACCGGGTTCGCCTTCGGCATGGGGCTCGAACGCACGCTGCAGGTCCGCAACGGCATCCCCGACATGCGCGACATGGTCGAGGGCGACGTGCGGTTCTCGTTGCCGTTCGGGGCGGGGGCCTGATGCGGGTTCCCTATAGCTGGCTCCGCGAAGTCGTCGCGGCCGGGGCGCCCGGATGGGACGTGCCGGCCGACGAGCTCGAGCAGACGCTGCTGCGCATCGGCCACGAGGTCGAGGAGGTGATCAGGCTCGGTCCGGTCACCGGCCCGTTGCGCGTCGGGCGGGTAGTCGCGATCGAGGAGCTCACCGGCTTCAAGAAGCCGATTCGTGCCTGTCTTGTCGATGTCGGGGAATCGCAGCCGCACGAAATCATTTGTGGTGCAACTAATTTCATTGTTGACGATCTTGTCGTGGTGGCGTTGCCCGGCACCTCGTTGCCCGGTGGACTCACCATCACCGCCCGTAAGGCCTATGGGCGAAACTCTGACGGCATGATCTGCTCGGCCGCCGAATTAGGTTTGGGCGCAGACCATTCCGGCATCCTGGTACTGCCGGCGGGCACCGCCGAACCCGGGACCGACGGTGCCGAGGTGCTGGGTTTCGACGACGTGGTGTTCCACCTGGCCATCACCCCCGATCGCGGCTACTGCATGTCGGTGCGAGGTCTGGCCCGTGAGATCGCCTGCGCCTACGACCTCGACTTCGTCGACCCCGCCGACGTGGCGCCGCTACCGGTGGAGGGCCCGGCGTGGCCGCTGACCGTCCAGCCCGAGACCGGGGTGCGCCGCTTCGCGCTGCGACCGGTCGTCGGGATGGACCCGGCCGCGGTGTCGCCGTGGTGGATGCAGCGCCGGCTGCTGCTATCGGGCATCCGGGCGATCTCGCCGGCGGTCGATGTCACCAACTACGTCATGCTGGAATTGGGCCACCCGATGCATGCGCACGACCGCGACCGCGTTACCGGTGGCTTCGCGGTGCGGTTTGCGCGGCCCGGCGAAACGGTGACCACCCTCGACGACGTCGAACGCCGGCTCGAGCCCGCCGACGTGCTCATCGTCGACGACGTCGCCGCGGCGGCGATTGGCGGGGTGATGGGCTCGCGCAGCACCGAGACACACCAGGGCTCCACCGGAGTGCTGCTGGAGGCCGCGGTGTGGGATCCGGCCGCGGTGTCGCGCACCCAGCGGCGGCTGCATCTGCCCAGCGAGGCCGCCCGCCGCTACGAGCGCGCCGTCGACCCGGCGATCTCGGTGGCCGCCCTGGACCGCTGCGCCGCGCTGCTGGCCGAGATCGCCGGTGGCACGGTCTCGCCGACGCTGACTGACTGGCGGGGTGATCCGCCGCGCGACGACTGGTCGCTTCCGCCGATCCGCATGGGCGCCGAACTGCCCGACCGCATCGCCGGTGTCGCATTTCCGCCGGGCACGACCGTGCGCCGGCTCACCCAGATCGGCGCCGCGGTGACCGTCGACGGCGACATGCTCACCGTGACGCCGCCGAGCTGGCGGCCCGATCTGGTGCAGCCCGCAGATTTGGTCGAGGAAGTGCTGCGGCTGGAAGGCTTCGACGTGATCCCCTCGGTGCTGCCGGCGGCGCCGGCTGGGCGCGGTCTTACCGGCGAGCAGAAGCGGCGCCGCGCGATCGGCAAGTCGCTAGCGCTGTCGGGCTATGTCGAAGTCCTGCCGACGCCGTTTTTGCCGGCGGGGGTGTTCGACCGGTGGGGCCTGTCGGCCGACGACCCCAGGCGTATCACCACGCAGGTGCTCAACCCGCTGGAGGCCGCCCGCCCGCACCTGGCTACCACGCTGCTGCCCGGGCTATTAGAGGCGTTGGCGCGCAACGTCTCCCGCGGCATGGTCGACGTCGCGCTGTTCGCGATCGCGCAGGTGGTGCAGCCTACCGAACAGACCCGCGCCGTCGGGCTTATCCCGGTGGATCGCCGTCCCACCGATGAGGAGATCGCGATGCTGGACGCCTCGCTGCCCCGCCAGCCCCAGCACGTCGCGGTGGTGCTGGCCGGCATGCGGGAACCGCGCGGCCCGTGGGGACCCGGCCGACGGGTCGAAGCCGCCGACGCGTTCGAAGCGGTTCGGGTCATCGCCCGCGCCTGCAGCGTCGATGTCTGCCTGCGGGCCGCACAGCATCTCCCGTGGCATCCCGGCCGGTGCGCCGAGGTGCTGGTCGGCGAGATCGTCGTCGGGCACGCCGGGCAACTGCATCCCGCGGTGATCGAGCGCTGCGAGCTGCCGGCGGGCACCTGCGCGGCCGAGCTGAACCTGGACGCCATCCCGCTGGTCGAGGCGCTGCCGGCGCCACGGGTGTCGCCGTTCCCCGCGGTGTTCCAGGACGTCAGCTTGGTGGTCGACGCCGACGTGGCCGCGCAGGCGGTGGAAGACGCGGTGCGCGAGGGCGCGGGCGAGTTGCTGGAGGATATCCGGTTGTTCGACGTCTACACGGGTCCGCAGATCGGCGACGACCGCAAGTCGCTGACGTTTGCGCTTCGGTTCCGGGCACCGGATCGTACGTTGACCGAAGATGACGCCAGCGCTGCGCGCGACGCGGCGGTGCGCTGCGCCGCCGAGCGGGTGGGTGCCGTGCTGCGGGCCTGACTTCCCGGCGCGGTTTTCCGCCTTGCAGACGGGTACGCCCCGCATTTTGCGGCGGATACCGTGCTTCCGTGTCCGCTCGGGCAGGAATGAATTTGCATCGTGGTGCATAAGAATGCAGAATGACGGCCATGACCGTGCGTGTGGCGGTAGCCGGTGCCAGCGGCTATGCCGGGGGCGAAATCCTGCGGCTGCTGCTCGGTCACCCCGCTTACGCCGACGGCCGGCTAACGATCGGTGCGCTGACCGCGGCCGGTAATGCCGGTAGCACGCTGGGCGAACAGCACCCCCACCTGCTCCCGCTGGCCCAGCGGGTCCTCGAACCCACCGAGGTCGATCTGCTGCGTGGCCATGACGTCGTCTTTTTGGCGCTCCCGCACGGGCATTCGGCGGCGCTGGCCCAACAGCTCGACCCGGCGACGCTGATTATCGACTGCGGCGCGGATTTCCGCCTCACCGAGCCGGCGGCCTGGCAACGGTTCTACGGCTCGCCGCACGCCGGCAGCTGGCCGTACGGCTTGCCCGAACTGCCCGGCGCGCGCGAGCGGCTGCGCGGCGCCCGCCGCATCGCGGTGCCGGGCTGCTACCCGACGGCGGCCCTGTTGGCGCTGCTGCCCGCCGTCGCCGCGGACCTCGTCGAACCCGCCGTGACGGTGGTCGCGGTCAGCGGCGCGTCCGGCGCCGGCCGCGCCGCCAAGACCGACCTGCTCGGCGCGGAGGTCATCGGATCGGCACGGGCCTACAACATCGCCGGCGCCCACCGGCATACCCCGGAGATCGTGCAGGAGCTGCGGAAGGTCACCGACCGCGACGTCACCGTGTCGTTCACACCGGTGCTCATCCCCACCGTGCGGGGCATCCTGGCCACCTGCACCGCCCGCACTCGCTCGCCGCTGTCCCAGCTGCGCGCGGTATACGAAAAGTGTTACGGCAGTGAGCTGTTCGTTTACCTGCTGCCGGAGGGGCGGTTGCCGCGTACGGGTGCCGTGATCGGCAGCAACGCCGCCCACATCGCCGTCGCGGTCGACGAGAAGGCCGCCACCTTCGTCGCGGTCGCCGCCATCGACAATCTCGTGAAAGGCGCCAGCGGCGCGGCTGTTCAGGCAATGAACCTGGCGCTGGGGTGGCCGGAAGCCGAGGGCCTGCCGGTGGTGGGGGTGGCGCCGTGACCGACCTGGCCGATGCCGTGCGGCTGGTGCGTAACCAGGGGGTGACCGCTCCGGAAGGCTTTCGCGCCGCCGGCATCGCCGCCGGTATCAAGTCCTCCGGCGCGCTGGATCTGGCGCTGGTTTTCAACGAGGGCCCCGACCACGCCGCGGCGGGCGTTTTCACCCGCAACCGGGTCAAGGCCGCACCGGTGCTCTGGACCCAGCAGGTGCTGACCACCGGCCGGCTGCGCGCGGTGATCCTGAACTCCGGCGGCGCCAACGCCTGCACCGGGCCGGCCGGCTTCCACGACGCCCACGCCACCGCCGAGGCCGTTGCCGCCGCGTTATCGGACTGGGGGACTGAGACCGGTGCTATCGAGGTCGCCGTCTGCTCCACGGGGCTGATCGGCGACCGCCTGCCGATGGACAAGGTACTGGCCGGAGTGCGGCAGGTGGTGCACGAGATGGCGGGCGGGCTCACCGGCGGCGAGCATGCGGCCCGGGCCATCATGACCACCGACACGGTGCCCAAACAGGTGGCGCTGCACCATCCCGGAAACTGGACCGTGGGTGGGATGGCCAAGGGCGCCGGGATGCTGGCGCCGTCGCTGGCCACCATGCTGTGCGTGCTGACCACCGACGCGGTAGCGGAGGCGTCAGCGCTCGACCGCGCGCTGCGCCGCGCCGCCACGCTCACCTTCGACCGCCTCGACGTCGACGGCAGCTGCTCCACCAACGACACGGTGTTGTTGCTCGCCTCCGGCGCCAGCGAAATCGTGCCCAGCCAAGCAGATCTCGACGATGCTGTGCAGCGGGTGTGCGACGACCTGTGCGCGCAGCTGCAGGCCGACGCCGAGGGTGTCACCAAACGCATCACGGTCGCAGTGACCGGCGCGGCCAGCGACGACGACGCCGTCACCGCGGCGCGGGCGATCGCCCGCGACAGCCTGGTCAAGACCGCCATGTTCGGCTCTGACCCGAACTGGGGCCGGGTGGTCGCCGCCGTCGGCATGGCGCCGGTGACCCTCGACCCGGATCGGATTGCAGTGTCGTTCAACGGCTTTCCCGTGTGCCGCAACGGGATGGGAGCGCCGGGAGCACGGGATGTGGACTTGTCGGCGGCGGACATCGCCATCGGCGTCGATCTCGGGATAGGCAACGGTCAGGCCGCAATCCGCACCACCGACTTGTCGCACGGCTATGTCGAAGAGAACTCGGCGTACAGCTCATGACGACCAGTGCATTGCCCACCCAGGTCAAAGCCCAGGTGCTCGCCGAAGCGCTGCCCTGGCTCAAACAACTGCACGGCAAGATCGTCGTCGTCAAATACGGCGGCAACGCGATGACCGACGACACGCTCAAGCACGCGTTCGCCGCCGATATGGCGTTTTTGCGCAACTGCGGTATTCATCCCGTCGTCGTGCACGGCGGGGGACCGCAGATCACAGCGATGCTGCAGCGACTGGGCATCGCCGGTGACTTCAAGGGCGGATTCCGGGTCACCACACCGGAAGTGCTCGATGTCGCGAGGATGGTGCTGTTCGGTCAAGTGGGTCGGGAACTGGTCAACCTGATCAACGCACACGGACCCTACGCCGTCGGTATCACCGGTGAGGACGCCCAGCTGTTCACCGCGGTGCGCCGCAGCGTGACCGTCGACGGTGTGGTCACCGACATCGGACTGGTCGGCGACGTCGCGCAGGTCAACTCCGCCGCAGTGCTCGATCTGATTGCGGCGCGCCGTATTCCGGTGGTGTCCACCCTCGCGCCGGACACCGATGGAGTGGTGTACAACATCAACGCCGACACCGCGGCGGCGGCGCTGGCCGAAGCGCTGGGCGCCGAGAAGCTGTTGATGCTCACCGACGTCGAAGGGGTCTACACTCGCTGGCCGGACCGGGATTCGCTGGTCAGCGAAATCGACACCGCGACACTTAGTCGGCTGCTGCCGACCCTGCAGACCGGGATGATCCCCAAAGTCGAGGCGTGTCTGCGCGCCGTTGCCGGCGGCGTGCCCAGCGCACATGTCATTGACGGACGCGTCGCCCATTGCGTGTTGGTCGAGCTTTTCACCGACGCAGGCACCGGCACCAAGGTGGTGAGCGCATGAGCGGCCCCACGAGCAACACCGCGGCCATGCAGCAGCGCTGGTCGGCGGTCATGATGAACAGTTACCCCACCCCGCCGGTGGCCCTGGCCAGCGGTGACGGCGTGCTGGTCACCGACGTCGACGGCAAGTCCTACCTGGACCTGCTGGCCGGTATCGCGGTCAACGTGCTCGGCCATCGTCACCCCGCCGTGGTCGAAGCGGTCTACCAGCAGATGTCGACGCTGGGCCACACCTCCAACCTGTATGCCACCGAACCCGCTATCGCCCTGGCCGAGGCGCTGGTCGGCTTGCTGGGCGCTGACGCGCGGGTATTTTTCTGCAACTCCGGCACCGAGGCCGTCGAGCTGGCCTTCAAGCTGTCGCGACTCACCGGCCGCACCAAAGTTGTTGCGGCACAAGATGCTTTCCACGGCCGGACGATGGGCTCGCTGGCGCTGACCGGCCAGCCGGCCAAGCAGGCGCCGTTTGAGCCGCTGCCCGGTGAGGTCACCCATGTGCCGTACGGCGACGTCGACGCGCTGGCCGCGGCGGTGTCCGACGACACCGCCGCGGTGTTCCTGGAACCGATCATGGGCGAGCGCGGAGTCGTCGTTCCACCCGACGGCTATCTCGTTGCGGCACGTGACATTACCAGCCGCCACGGTGCGCTGCTGGTGCTCGATGAGGTGCAGACCGGGATGGGCCGCACCGGCACATTCTTCGCCCACCAGCACGACGGCATCACCCCGGATGTGGTGACGCTGGCCAAGGGCCTGGGCGGTGGGCTGCCGATCGGTGCGTGCCTGGCGGTCGGGGCGGCCGGGCAACTGCTCACGCCCGGGCTGCACGGCAGCACCTTCGGCGGCAACCCGGTGTGTGCCGCAGCGGCCCTGGCGGTGCTGCGGGTGCTGGCTGCCGACGATCTGGTGCGCCGCGCCGGGATGCTGGGAAAGGCGTTGCGGCACGGCATCGAATCGCTTGGTCATCCGCTGGTCGACCACGTTCGGGGCCGCGGTTTGTTGTGTGGTGTCGTGCTGACCGCGGCGAAAGCCAAGGAGGCCGAGACGGCTGCCCGCAGCGCCGGTTTCCTGGTCAATGCCGCCGCACCGGACGTCATCCGGTTGGCGCCGCCGCTGATCATCAGCGAGCACCAGATCGACGCATTCGTCACCGCATTGCCGGCGATCCTCGACACTGCCGGGGGCGCTGCATGACCCGACACTTTTTGCGCGACGACGACCTGTCACCGGCCGAGCAAGCCGAAATCCTCGAGCTGGCAGCCGAACTGAAGAAAGATCCGCTCAGCTATCGTCCTCTCGAAGGCCCGCGCGGCGTCGCGGTCATCTTCGACAAGAACTCGACCCGCACCCGGTTCTCGTTCGAGATGGGCATCGCACAGCTGGGCGGGCACGCGGTGGTCGTCGACGCCCGCAGCACCCAGCTGGGCCGCGACGAGACTCTGGGTGACACGGCAAAAGTGTTGTCCCGCTATGTCGATGCGATCGTGTGGCGCACCTTCGGTCAGGATCGGCTCACCGCGATGGCCGCGGCCGCCACCGTGCCGGTCGTCAACGCGCTGTCCGACCAATTCCATCCCTGCCAGGTGCTGGCCGACCTGCAGACGATCGCCGAACGCAAAGGATCGCTGCCGGGTCTGCGGCTGTCCTACTTCGGCGACGGCGCCAACAACATGGCGCACTCGCTACTGCTGGGCGGTGCCACCGCCGGCCTCCACGTCACGATCGCTGCTCCGGGCCTGTTCGCTCCCGACCAGGCGGTGCGGGTCGCCGCCGAAAGGCGCGCAGCGGCCACCGGCGCGTCGGTCACCGTGACCACCGACCCGCGGGCCGCGGCCGAAGGCGCCGACGTCCTGGTGACCGACACCTGGACGTCGATGGGGCAGGAGGACGACGGCCGAGACCGGCTGCAGCCGTTCTGGCCGTTTCAGATCAACGCCGAACTGCTGGCGTTGGCCGAACCGGACGCGATTGTGCTGCATTGTCTTCCGGCACATCGGGGCCACGAGATCACCGACGACGTGATCGACGGTGCGCGCAGCGCCGTGTGGGACGAGGCCGAAAACCGGTTGCATGCGCAAAAAGCGCTGCTGGTCTGGTTACTGGAGCGGTGCCGATGACTCGGTCGAAAACCTCGTCGGAGATCACCCGTGCCGGCCGGCAGGCCCGTATCGTGGCGATCCTGTCCTCGGCATCGGTGCGCAGCCAAGGCGAACTGGCCGAACGGCTGGCCGCCGAGGGGATCGAGGTCACTCAGGCCACGCTGTCGCGGGATCTCGAGGAACTCGGCGCGGTGAAGCTGCGCGGCGCCGACGGCGGCGTCGGCGTGTACGTCGTGCCGGAAGACGGCAGCCCGGTGCGCGCAGTCTCGGGCGGCACCGGACGGCTGTCGCGGCTGCTCGGCGAGCTGCTGGTGTCCACCGACGCCACCGGAAACCTCGCCGTGCTGCGCACACCGCCCGGCGCCGCCGACTATCTGGCCAGCGCCATCGACCGCGCGGCGCTGCCGTACGTCGTCGGAACCATCGCCGGCGACGACACCATCTTCGTGGCGGCCCGCGAACCGATGACCGGCGCCGAGCTGGCCGCCACACTGCAAAGCCTCAAGTGAGATAAGGAGATTGGCTCATGTCCGAGCGCGTCATCCTGGCGTATTCCGGCGGCCTGGACACCTCGGTGGCGATCAGCTGGATCGGCAAGGAGACCGGCCGGGAAGTCGTCGCGGTCGCGATCGACCTGGGGCAGGGCGGCGAGGACATGGAGGTGGTGCGTCAGCGTGCCCTGGACTGCGGCGCGGTGGAGGCGGTCGTCGTCGATGCCCGCGACGAGTTCGCCGAGAGTTATTGCCTGCCGACGATCATGTCTAACGGGCTCTACATGGACCGCTACCCGCTGGTGTCGGCGATCAGCCGGCCGCTCATCGTCAAACACCTGGTGGCGGCCGCCCGCCGGCACGGTGGCAGTATCGTCGCACACGGCTGCACGGGCAAGGGCAACGACCAGGTGCGCTTCGAGGTTGGGTTCGCCTCGCTCGCACCGGATCTGGAGGTGCTCGCACCGGTCCGCGATTACGCGTGGACGCGTGAGAAGGCCATCGCATTCGCCGAAGAAAACGCCATCCCGATCAATGTCAGCAAGCGGTCGCCGTTTTCGATTGACCAGAACGTGTGGGGCCGTGCGGTGGAAACCGGTTTCCTGGAGCACCTGTGGAATGCGCCGACCAAAGACGTGTACGCCTACACCGAAGATCCCACCGTCAACTGGAACACTCCCGACGAGGTGATCGTCGGGTTTGAGCGGGGCGTGCCGGTCTCGATCGACGGCAGACCGGTCACCGTCCTGCAAGCCATCGAAGAGCTGAACCGCCGCGGCGGCGCCCAGGGCGTCGGGCGGCTCGACGTCGTCGAGGACCGGCTGGTCGGCATCAAGAGCCGCGAAATATACGAGGCGCCCGGCGCGATGGTGCTCATCACCGCCCATACCGAACTCGAACACGTGACGCTGGAGCGTGAGCTCGGCCGGTTCAAACGGCTGACCGATCAGCGCTGGGCCGAGCTGGTTTACGACGGCCTGTGGTACTCGCCGCTGAAGGCCGCCTTGGAGGCTTTTGTCGCCAAAACCCAGGAGCATGTGACCGGCGAGATTCGAATGGTGTTGCACGGCGGGCACATCGCGGTCAACGGTCGGCGCAGCCCCGAATCGCTGTATGACTTCAACCTGGCCACTTACGACGAGGGCGACAGCTTCGATCAGTCCAAGGCGAAGGGCTTCGTGTACGTGCACGGGATGTCGTCGAAACTGGCCGCCCGCAGGGACTTGCGCGCAGAAATGCCATGAGCACCAACGAGGGATCGCTGTGGGGCGGGCGTTTCACCGACCGGCCCTCGGATGCATTGGCCAGGCTCAGCCGCTCCACTCACTTCGACTGGGCACTGGCACCGTACGACATCGCGGCGTCGAAAGCCCATGCCCGGGTGTTGTTCCGGGCCGGGCTGCTCAGCGAAGAGCAGCGCGACCGGCTACTGGCGGCACTGGAGGGCCTCGGCCGGGATGTGGCCGACGGCAGCTTCCGGCCGCTGGACACCGACGAGGATGTCCACGCCGCCCTGGAGCGTGGTCTGATCGAGCGAATAGGCCCCGACCTGGGTGGCCGGCTGCGGGCCGGCCGGTCGCGAAATGACCAGGTGGCCACGCTGTTTCGGATGTGGCTGCGCGACGCGGTGCGGCGAGTCGCTGCCGGCGTGCTTGACGTGATCGCCGCGCTCACCGATCAGGCCGCTGCCCACCCGACCGCCGTCATGCCGGGCAAAACACACCTGCAATCCGCGCAGCCGATCCTGTTGGCCCACCATCTGCTTGCGCACGCCCATCCATTGTTGCGCGACGTGGACCGGATCATCGACTTCGACGAACGCACCGCGATTTCACCGTATGGATCGGGCGCACTGGCGGGCTCGTCTCTGGGGCTCGATCCTGATGTAGTCGCAGAAGAGCTCGGGTTCTCGGCAGCCGCCGACAATTCGATCGACGCGACCGCGGCCAGGGATTTCGCCGCGGAGGCGGCGTTCGTGTTCGCGATGGTCGCGGTCGACCTGTCCCGGCTCGCCGAGGACATCATTATCTGGAGCTCAACGGAGTTCGGCTATGTCACGCTGCACGATGCGTGGTCTACGGGCAGTTCGATCATGCCGCAGAAGAAAAACCCGGACATCGCCGAGCTCGCCCGCGGCAAGTCCGGCCGGCTGATCGGCAACCTGGCGGGACTGCTGGCCACGCTGAAAGGGCTGCCGCTGGCCTACAACAGGGATCTACAAGAGGACAAAGAGCCGTTGTTCGACTCGGTGGCGCAACTGGAACTGCTGCTGCCCGCGATGGCCGGCCTGATCGGCAGCATGACCTTCGATGTGGAGCGGATGGCGGCGCTGGCGCCCGCGGGCTACACACTGGCCACCGATATGGCGGAATGGCTTGTGCGACAAGGCGTACCATTTCGAGTGGCGCATGAGGCGGCCGGCGCAGCGGTTCGCGAAGCTGAGCGGCGCGGTGTCGGCCTTGACGAACTGAGCGACGAGGATCTGGCCGCGATCAACCCTGCGCTGACCCCTGGTGTCCGTCAGGTGCTGACGATCGACGGTTCGGTCGCCTCGCGCGACGCGCGCGGGGGCACCGCGCCGATCCGGGTCGCAGGGCAGCTGGACGGCGTGCGCGAGGTCGCCGCTTCGCTGCGCCGGCGGTTGCGTTGCTGATCATCCCTCGCTGAGCATGCGGCGGTGGACCGCCGAGCAAACCCGGTTCGCAGACGGCGGCCAGGTGGGCCAGCGCGCCGGTCCCGGCGGTTTATCCGCGATGGCCAAAGCCGCGGCCCGGACCGGCAAATGTGCCATGATGACCACGCTGTCAGGCCCGCCCGCAGCGGGAATACTGGTGATACGGGAGGCAGCAGGTGGATCTGAATCTTTCAGCGGTCATGCGGCCGGTCGAGCGTCTGGTGGCGACGGCGCAGAACGGCCTGGAGGTCTTGCGCCTAGGCGGCCTGGAAACCGGCTCGGCGCCGTCACCGTTCCAGGTCGTCGAGAGCGTATCCATGTACAAGCTGCGGCGCTATTTCCCGCCGGACACCCGTCCCGGCCAGCCGCCGGCCGGCCCCCCGGTGCTGCTGGTGCATCCGATGATGATGTCGGCCAACATGTGGGACGTCACCCGCCAGGAGGGCGCGGTCGGCATCCTGCATGCCGCCGGGCTGGATCCGTGGGTCATAGACTTCGGCGAACCCGACAAGGTCGAGGGCGGCATGCGCCGCAACCTGGCCGACCACATCGTCGCGCTCAGTCAAGCTGTCGACACGACCGCCGACGTCACCGGTCAGGACGTACACCTGGCGGGCTACTCCCAAGGCGGCATGTTCTGCTATCAGGCGGCCGCATACCGTCATTCGAAAAGCATCGCCAGCATTGTGACGTTCGGATCGCCGGTGGACACCCTGGCCGCTCTGCCGATGGGTGTTCCGCCCAATCTGGCCGCGGCGGCCGCCAATTTCATGGCGGACCATGTCTTCAATCGCTTGGCCATCCCGAGCTGGCTGGCGCGCACTGGTTTTCAGCTGCTCGACCCGCTCAAAACGGCCAAGGCCCGCATCGACTTCTTGCGGCAACTGCATGACCGTGAAGCGTTGCTGCCGCGAGAACCGCAGCGCAGGTTCCTGGAATCCGAAGGCTGGATCGCGTGGTCGGGGCCAGCGGTTTCTGAGCTGCTCAAGCAGTTCATCGCGCACAACCGGATGATGACCGGTGGTTTCGCGATCAACGGGCAACTGGTCACTCTCACCGACATCACCTGTCCGGTGCTGGCCTTCGTCGGCGAAGTGGATGACATCGGACAGCCCCCGGCCGTACGAGGCATCCGGCGCGCGGCACCCAACGCCGACGTATACGAATACACCTTGCGCGCAGGGCATTTCGGCCTCGTCGTCGGGTCAAAAGCGGCACAGCAAACCTGGCCGACTGTCGCGGCCTGGGTGCGCTGGATTTCCGGATCCGGCGACAAGCCGGCTGACGTCATGCCGATGGTCGAGCGGCCGGTGGTGCCTTCGCAATCTGGCGTCGCGCTGAGGTCGCGGGTTGCACACGGTGTCGGGGAGGCTTCGGAGATGGCGCTGACGCTGGCCCGTGGTGCGGCCGACGCCGTGGTCGCGGCCAACAAGTCGGTGCGCACCCTGGCGGTGGAAACCGTGCGCACACTGCCGAGACTGGCGCGGCTGGGCCAGATCAACGATCACACCCGGATCTCTCTCGGCAGGATCATCGACGAACAAGCCCACGACTCGCCACATGGCGAATTCCTGCTATTCGACGGGCGAGTCCACACTTACGAGGCGGTCAACCGGCGCATCAACAATGTGGTGCGCGGCCTGATCGAAGTCGGCGTGCGGCAGGGCGATCACGTCGGTGTGCTGATGGAGACCCGGCCGAGTGCACTGGTCGCCATCGCTGCACTGTCGCGGCTGGGTGCGGTCGCGGTGCTGATGCAGCCCGACAGTGACCTGGTTGCGGAAGCACGGATCGGTGGTGTCAGCGAGATCATTGCCGACCCGACCAATCTCGACACCGCGCGTCAGTTGCCGGGCCACGTGTTGGTCCTGGGGGGCGGCGAATCGCGCGACCTGCATCTTCCCGAGGACGCCGACGTTATCGACATGGAAAAGATCGACCCCGACGCGGTCGAGCTTCCCGCCTGGTATCGCCAGAACCCGGGCCTGGCGCGGGATCTGGCGTTCATCGGGTTCACCACCACCGCCGGCGGCGAGTTGGTGGCCAAGCAGATTACCAACTACCGCTGGGCATTGTCGGCGTTCGGGACGGCCTCGACCGCTGCCCTCGGGCAGGGGGACACCGTGTACTGCCTGACCCCACTGCACCATGAATCCGGTCTGCTGGTCAGCCTGGGCGGTGCGGTGGTCGGCGGCGCCCGTATCGCGCTGTCGCGCGGGCTGCGCCCGGACCGGTTCGTCGCCGAGGTCCGGCAGTACGGGGTCACCGTGGTGTCCTACACCTGGGCCATGTTGCGCGAGGTCGTCGATGACCGGGCGTTTGCCTTGCACGGCAACCACCCGGTGCGGCTCTTCATCGGCTCGGGGATGCCAACGGGCTTGTGGCAGCGCGTCGTCGACGCCTTCGCCCCTGCCCATGTCGTCGAGTTCTTCGCCACCACCGATGGGCAAGCCGTGCTGGCCAACGTGTCCGGTGCCAAGATCGGCAGCAAAGGCCGCCCGCTCCCGGGGGCCGGGCAGGTCGAGCTGGGGGCCTACGACGCCGAGCACGACCTGATCCTGGAAAACGACCGCGGGTTCGTGCAGGTCGCCGACACCAACGAAGTGGGTGTGTTGCTGGCCCAGCCGCGCGGGCCGATCGACCCGAGCGCCTCAGTCAAACGTGGTGTGTTCGCGCCGGCCGATACCTGGATATCGACCGAGTACCTGTTCCGCCGCGACGCCGACGGGGACTACTGGTTGGTGGGACGGCGCGGCTCGGTGGTCCGCACCGCGCGCGGAATCGTTTACTGCGAGCCGATCACCGACGCGCTGGGCTTCATCAACGGTGTCGACCTTGCGGTGACCTACGGGGTGCCGGTGCGCGGCCAACAAGTGGCGGTGTCGGCGGTGACGCTGCGGCCCGGGGCCAGCATCACCGCTGCCGATCTGACCGAGGCCATCGCGAAGATGCCGCCGATCGGGGTGGGGCCCGACATCGTGCACGTGGTGCCCCAGATGACGCTGAGCGCCACCTACCGGCCCACCGTCAGCGCGTTGCGGGCCGCCGGGATTCCCAAGCCGGGACGCCATGCGTGGTATTTCGATCCGGCGGGCAATCAATTCCGCCGGTTGACCGCGTCGGTGCGCAACGAGCTCTGCGGCACACACCGACCCAGGGGCCCCGCATGATCGATGAAACGCTGCTGAGCATTCTGGTCTGCCCCGCCGACCGCGGCCCACTGCTGCTGGTCGACAAACCCGTCGGCCCGCTGCTGTACAACCCGCGCCTGCGGCGCGCCTACCGTATCGAGGACGGCATCCCGGTGCTGCTGGTCGACGAGGCCGAATCGGTGAGCGACGACGAGCACGTCCGGCTCATGGCGCGGGCCAGGCCGGCAGCTCCCCGGTGAGGTAGCGCTGCAGGTTCGGCGCGATGGTGCGCGCGATCTGTTCGGGCGGCAGCGATTTGAACGGCTCCAATTCCAGGATGCAGCGCGCCATCACCACCCCGACCAGTTGCGATGCGACGAACTGGATGCGGATGATGCCGCTGCCCGGCGGATCGTCGATGCGGCTTCCGATCTCGACCGCGATCACGTCCTCGATGAAAGACCGGATCAGATTCACCTCCGAGCCGGCCAGCAGCGATCGCACCGTGGCGATGACACCCGCACCCAGCTCGGAGTCCCACAGCGGCAACAATGTCGACGGCAGCCGGTAGCCGAGGTCTTCAACCGGCACCTCGCGAAGCGGTCCGATGATGTCCATCGGGTCGATCGGAATGCGGACAGCGGCGGCGAACAGCCGTTCCTTGGTCCCGAAGTAGTGGTGCACCAAGGCAGAATCCACGCCCGCCGCCGCGGCCACCGCCCGAATCGATGTCTTATGAATCCCATTGCGCGCGAATAGGTCTCGTGCGCTCTTCAGGATTCGTTCCCGGGTGTCTGAGCTTCCGGCCGGCCGCCCTGGCCGTCGGCGTTCGACGCCGGCCAACGGTCTATGGGGTGCGCCGGCGCAGCGTCGCCGCGGCCAGGCACAACGCCGTGATCGCAAAGCCCAGCACCACGACCATGTCGCGGACCGCGGTGCTCGTCAGCTCGGCATGCGCACCCACCTGCTGAAGTGCCTCCAACGCGTAGCTCGCGGGCAGGACGTTGCTGATCCATTGCAGCCAGGTAGCCATCAGGCCGCGCGGCACGATAATGCCGGCCAGCAGCAGCTGCGGCACCATCACCAGCGGGATGAACTGCACAGCTTGAAATTCGGTGCGGGCGAACGCGCTACACAATAAGCCCAGCCCGACACCGAGCACAGCGTTGATGATCGCGATCACAAACACCCACACTGGACTGCCGGCGGTGTCGAAGCCGAGGAACCAAAACGACACGACGCAGGCCAAAACTGCTTGGGTAGCGGCCGCTATCGAAAATGCCGTCCCGTAGGCGATCAGCAGATCGAGCCGGCGCAGCGGAGTAGTCAGGATCCGCTCCAGGGTTCCCGAGGCCCGTTCGCGCTGCATGGTTATCGACGTGATCACGAACATCAAGAAAAGCGGGAAAAGGCCCAGCAGGATCAGACAGGCGTTGTGGAACGGCGACGGGCTGCCCGGCCGGTGCGGAGCATTTTCGAACATGAAGTACATCAAGGTGATGACCAGGACCGGCACCAGCAGGATCATCGCCACGCTGCGGTGATCGGCCGCCAGTTGACGCAGAATCCGCGCCGTGGTGGCGGCGTAGCCTCCCAGGCCTATCCGGCTCGGGGGCCGGCTGCTCGCGCGGTGCTGCGGTTGATGATGGACAGAAACGCTTCCTCCAGTGCCGTGCATCCGGTTTCCTCTCGTAGTCGGTTCGGTGTGGTGTGGGCGACCAAATGACCCTCACGCATCAGCAACAGGTCACCGCAGTGGTCGGCTTCGTCCATCACGTGACTGGAAACCAGCAAAGTGGTGCCGCCGTGGGCCAAATCATGGAACTGGCCCCACAAATCCGCGCGCAGCACCGGGTCGAGACCCACCGTCGGTTCGTCCAGCACGAGCAACTCGGGCCGGCAGACCAGCGCGCAGGCCAGCGATACCCTGGTGCGCTGGCCTCCGGAAAGGTTTCCACAGTAGGCGGCGCGGTGGTCGGACAGCCCCACCAGCTCGATAGCCGCGTCGGCCGCGTGGCTGTCGAACCCGTACAGCGACGCGAAGTAGCGGACGTTGTCGATGATTCGCAGGTCGTTGTAAATGGTCGGGTCCTGCGGCATGTATCCGACGCGTCGGCGCAGCACGGCCGACCCGGCCGGCCGGCCCAGGACTGTGACCCGACCTGCGGTGACGATCTGGGTGCCGACGATGCAGCGCATCAGGGTGGTCTTGCCGCAGCCGGAAGGACCGAGCAGGCCGGTGATGGTGCCGCGCGCAATCTGTACCGAAAAGTCGTGCAGCGCTGGCCTTTTGCCGCGGATCACGCGCAGGTGCTTGATATCGACGGCGATGCGATCACCGCTCGGCAGTAATTCATCACTTGATGAACTCATCATTCGATGAATATCAACCCCACGTGCGTCCTTGTCAAGTGCCGCGGGCAAAATCTGTCCGGTGAGCGCTGAGGAACTGGCGGTCGACCCGGTCAGCGCCGCGCGCCGGCTACTTGGCGCCACGCTTTACGGACGGGGTGTCAGCGCCACAATTGTCGAGGTGGAGGCCTATGGTGGGGTGCCGGAGGGCCCCTGGCCGGACGCGGCGGCACACTCCTACCGGGGACGCAACGGTCGCAATGCCGTGATGTTTGGCCCGCCCGGACACCTCTATACCTACCGGAGCCACGGGATCCATGTCTGTGCCAACGTCGCGTGCGGCCCCGACGGGACAGCCGCAGCCGTTCTGCTCAGGTCCGCGGTGATCGAGTGCGGAATCGAGCTGGCGAGGTCCCGGCGCGGCGAGCTCGCCCGAACCGCCGCGCTGGCGCGCGGGCCCGGAAACCTTTGTTCGGCTCTGGGAATCACCATGGCAGACAACGGACTTGATCTCTTCGATCCCGACAGCCCGATCACGGTAAAACTGAACGACACCCTCGACGCCGTGTGCGGTCCCCGAGTCGGCATCAGCGTGGCCGCCGACCGGCCGTGGCGGCTGTGGTTGCCGGGCCGGCCCGAGGTCTCGGCCTACCGCCGCAGCCCCCGGGCCCCCGCGCCCGGGACCAGCGATTAACGCCCCGGGGCGCAATGCTGGAAGATCGATAACTGTGGGCGCACCCATCCTGGACGAGCTGAGCTGGCGCGGGCTGATCGCACAGTCCACCGACCTTGAGGCGCTGGCCGCCGAAGCAGCGCGGGGACCGCTTACGGTGTATGCGGGCTTCGACCCCACCGCGCCGAGCCTGCATGCGGGGCACCTGGTGCCGCTGCTGGCCCTGCGCCGTTTCCAGCGGGCCGGCCATCGTCCTATCGTGTTGGCCGGTGGCGCCACCGGGCTCATCGGCGACCCGCGCGACACCGGCGAACGCGCCCTCAACGCCGCCGACACCGTCCTGGAATGGACCGAGCGGATCCGCGGACAACTGGAACGGTTCGTCGACTTCGACGACTCGCCGACGGGCGCGATCGTCGAGAACAACCTCGAGTGGACGCGCGACATGTCGGCCATCGAGTTCCTGCGCGACGTGGGCAAGCATTTTTCGGTGAACGTGATGCTCGACCGCGACGTCATCCGGCGCCGCCTGAACGGGGAAGGCATCTCCTACACCGAGTTCAGTTACCTGCTGCTGCAGGCCAACGACTACGTCGAGTTGTACCGCCGTCACCACTGTGTGCTGCAGATCGGCGGTTCCGATCAGTGGGGCAACATCATCGCCGGAGTGCGCCTGGCGCGCCAGAAGCTGGGTGTGACAGTGCACGCGCTGACGGTGCCGCTGGTCACGGCGGCCGACGGCGCCAAGTTCGGCAAATCCACCGGCGGCGGCAATCTGTGGCTGGACCCTGAGATGACCACTCCGTACGCGTGGTACCAGTACTTCATCAATACCGCCGACGCCGACGTCATCCGGTACCTGCGCTGGTTCACGTTTCTGTCGGCTGACGAGCTCGCCGACCTCGAGGAGGCGACGGCCTCGCGCCCCCAGGACCGTGTCGCGCAACGCACCCTGGCCCGAGAACTCACCACGCTGGTGCACGGCGAGGCGGTCACCAAGGCCGTCGAGCGTGCCAGCCGCGCCCTCTTCGGCCACGGGGAATTGGCGCGGCTGGACGAAGCAACGCTGACGGCGGCGCTGCGGGAAACCCCGGTTGCGGAGTTGAAGCCGGGCGCACCCGACGGGATCGTCGACCTCTTGGTGGCCAGCGGTCTGTCACCGAGCAAGGGGGCCGCACGGCGCACGATCGCCGAGGGCGGCGTGTCCGTCAACAACACCAAGGTCGACAGCGACGACTGGACGCCGCGGCCAGCGGATTTTCTGCATGGTCGGTGGCTGGTGTTGCGGCGGGGCAAGCGGAATATCGCCGGCATCGAACGCGTCGGGAGAACTGTTCGGCCTGGCGGGACTGGCTCCGGCGGAAGGGGGGAACAATCGTCGCAGTGCCGGCGTTGACACCCGTGTCGCGGTCGAAAGCGGCCGGCC
Source organism: Mycobacterium heckeshornense (assembly GCF_016592155.1). Taxonomy (NCBI): domain Bacteria; kingdom Bacillati; phylum Actinomycetota; class Actinomycetes; order Mycobacteriales; family Mycobacteriaceae; genus Mycobacterium; species Mycobacterium heckeshornense. Next base: position 2,552,783 of record NZ_AP024237.1, on the reverse strand, counting down.
ACAAGGCCATTTGACTGCGGCCTGTCCCTCACGTAACTTGGTAGAGCCGTCGCGAAGCGGCCAGTCCGCGAACCGCGAGGCTCCCAGAGGGACTGCCCTCACCGTCCGTACTACGAACGCGTGGCCCATCCGCCGCGGGTTCGAGGCACGGCCGGAACGGTGTTGTTTGAGAACTCAATAGTGTGTTGGTGGTTTTGTTTGTTGTTTTTGCCGTGCCCTGATTTTCCCCGTGTTGGGGTGTGGTGTGTTTTTTGTCGGGGTTTTCTCTGAGTGGTTTTGTTTGGAGAGTTTGATCCTGGCTCAGGACGAACGCTGGCGGCGTGCTTAACACATGCAAGTCGAACGGAAAGGCCCGCTTCGGTGGGTGCTCGAGTGGCGAACGGGTGAGTAACACGTGGGTGACCTGCCCTGCACTTCGGGATAAGCCTGGGAAACTGGGTCTAATACCGGATAGGACCGCGCCATGCATGTGGTGTGGTGGAAAGCGTGTGGTAGTGGTGTGGGATGGGCCCGCGGCCTATCAGCTTGTTGGTGGGGTGATGGCCTACCAAGGCGACGACGGGTAGCCGGCCTGAGAGGGTGTCCGGCCACACTGGGACTGAGATACGGCCCAGACTCCTACGGGAGGCAGCAGTGGGGAATATTGCACAATGGGCGCAAGCCTGATGCAGCGACGCCGCGTGGGGGATGACGGCCTTCGGGTTGTAAACCTCTTTCACCATCGACGAAGCCGCAGCTTTTGTTGTGGTGACGGTAGGTGGAGAAGAAGCACCGGCCAACTACGTGCCAGCAGCCGCGGTAATACGTAGGGTGCAAGCGTTGTCCGGAATTACTGGGCGTAAAGAGCTCGTAGGCGGCTTGTCGCGTTGTTCGTGGAATGCCACAGCTTAACTGTGGGCGTGCGGGCGATACGGGCAGGCTGGAGTGCTGCAGGGGAGACTGGAATTCCTGGTGTAGCGGTGGAATGCGCAGATATCAGGAGGAACACCGGTGGCGAAGGCGGGTCTCTGGGCAGTAACTGACGCTGAGGAGCGAAAGCGTGGGGAGCGAACAGGATTAGATACCCTGGTAGTCCACGCCGTAAACGGTGGGTACTAGGTGTGGGTTCTTTCCTGAAGGATCCGTGCCGTAGCTAACGCATTAAGTACCCCGCCTGGGGAGTACGGCCGCAAGGCTAAAACTCAAAGGAATTGACGGGGGCCCGCACAAGCGGCGGAGCATGTGGATTAATTCGATGCAACGCGAAGAACCTTACCTGGGTTTGACATGCACAGGACGCGTCTAGAGATAGGCGTTCCCTTGTGGCCTGTGTGCAGGTGGTGCATGGCTGTCGTCAGCTCGTGTCGTGAGATGTTGGGTTAAGTCCCGCAACGAGCGCAACCCTTGTCCCATGTTGCCAGCACGTGATGGTGGGGACTCATGGGAGACTGCCGGGGTCAACTCGGAGGAAGGTGGGGATGACGTCAAGTCATCATGCCCCTTATGTCCAGGGCTTCACACATGCTACAATGGCCGGTACAAAGGGCTGCGATGCCGTGAGGTTAAGCGAATCCTTGTAAAGCCGGTCTCAGTTCGGATCGGGGTCTGCAACTCGACCCCGTGAAGTCGGAGTCGCTAGTAATCGCAGATCAGCAATGCTGCGGTGAATACGTTCCCGGGCCTTGTACACACCGCCCGTCACGTCATGAAAGTCGGTAACACCCGAAGCCCATGGCCCAACCCGTTTGGGAGGGAGTGGTCGAAGGTGGGATCGGCGATTGGGACGAAGTCGTAACAAGGTAGCCGTACCGGAAGGTGCGGCTGGATCACCTCCTTTCTAGGGAGCACCGTGGATTGCACCCCGTGTTGGTGGGGTGTGGAGGGTTCGGCGCTGTGGTGGCGTCGGGCCGGGTGTTTGGCGGCAGACAGTGATCACCGGCACACTGTTGGGTTTTGAGACAACACCGGGGCCGTTTGGGGTTGGTGGTGTTGTTGCCTCGCGTGGTGGCGGGGTGTGGTGTTTGAGTGTTGGATAGTGGTTGCGAGCATCTGGCAAAGACTGTGGTAGCGGTTTTTGTCGTGTGTTTTCTGGTGTTTGTAAGTGTGTAAGGGCGCATGGTGGATGCCTTGGCATTGGGCGCCGATGAAGGACGTGGGAGGCTGCGATAAGCCTCGGGGAGCTGTCAACCGAGCGTGGATCCGAGGGTGTCCGAATGGGGTAACCCGGCACGAGTGATGTCGTGTCACCCGCATCTGAATGGATAGGGTGCGGGGGGAACGCGGGGAAGTGAAACATCTCAGTACCCGTAGGAGAAGAAAACAACAGGTGATTCCGTTAGTAGTGGCGAGCGAACGCGGAGGAGGCTAAACCGCGCGCATGAAAGACCGGGTAGGGGTTGTGTGTGCGGGGTTGTGGGAGCGCCGCGGCTGGGGCTACCCCCCTGGCGGGCAGTGAGCAAGTGTGGGGTTAGCGGAAGTGGCCTGGGATGGTCTGCCGTAGACGGTGAGAGCCCGGTACGTGAAAATCCTGCGCCTGCCTGTGGCGTGTCCCGAGTAGCAGCGGGCCCGTGGAATCTGCTGTGAATCGGCCGGGACCACCCGGTAAGCCTAAATACGTCCCAATGACCGATAGCGGATCAGTACCGTGAGGGAATGGTGAAAAGTACCCCGGGAGGGGAGTGAAAGAGTACCTGAAACCGTGTGCCTACAATCCGTCAAAGCCCCCGGGTGGGGTGATGGCGTGCCTTTTGAAGAATGAGCCTGCGAGTCACTGGCATGTCGCGAGGTTAACCCGGGTGGGGTAGCCGCAGCGAAAGCGAGTCTGAATAGGGCGTATCCCCGTTGGTGGGGTGTAGTGGCATGTTGTGGACCCGAAGCGGGGTGATCTACCCATGGCCAGGGTGAAGCGCGGGTAAGACCGCGTGGAGGCCCGAACCCACTTAGGTTGAAGACTGAGGGGATGAGCTGTGGGTAGGGGTGAAAGGCCAATCAAACTCCGTGATAGCTGGTTCTCCCCGAAATGCATTTAGGTGCAGCGTTGCATGGTTCACACCGGAGGTAGAGCTACTGGATGGCCGATGGGCCCGACTAGGTTACTGACGTCAGCCAAACTCCGAATGCCGGTGTGGTAAGTGTGGCAGTGAGACGGCGGGGGATAAGCTTCGCGCGTCGAAAGGGAAACAGCCCAGATCGCCGGCTAAGGCCCCTAAGGGTGTGCTAAGTGGGAAAGGATGTGTGATCGCGAAGACAACCAGGAGGTTGGCTTAGAAGCAGCCATCCTTGAAAGAGTGCGTAATAGCTCACTGGTCAAGTGATTGTGCGCCGATAATGTAGCGGGGCTCAAGCACACCGCCGAAGCCGCGGCAACACGACAGTGTTGGGTAGGGGAGCGTCCCTTCATCGGGGAAGTCGTGGAGTGATCCACGGTGGAGGTGGGGGGAGTGCGAATGCAGGCATGAGTAGCGTTAAGGCAAGTGAGAACCTTGCCCGCCGGAAGACCAAGGGTTCCTGGGCCAGGCCAGTCCGCCCAGGGTGAGTCGGGACCTAAGGCGAGGCCGACAGGCGTAGTCGATGGATAACGGGTTGATATTCCCGTACCCGTGGGTGCGCGCCCATACCGAATCGGATCTGCTAACCACCCAAACGGTGGCTAACCGGCGCCCTTCGGGGTGTTGGGGGTCGCCCGCTGCGTGGGGCCCGGTCCGCTAGTAGGTAAGCGACGGGGTGACGCAGAAAGGTAGCCGTACCAGTCAGTGGTAATACTGGGGCAAGCCCGTAGGGAGACATCTAGGCAAATCCGGATGTCATTGATCCTCAGAGGTGATGCATAGCCGGTTGAGGCGAATTCGGTGATCCTCTGCTGCCGAGAAAAGCCTCTAGCGAGCGCACGCACGGCCCGTACCCCAAACCGACACAGGTGGTCAGGTAGAGAATACCGAGGCGTACGAGATAACTATGGTTAAGGAACTCGGCAAAATGCCCCCGTAACTTCGGGAGAAGGGGGACCCCCACACCGTCAAGGCCCGCGCGGCCGGCAGCGGCAGGGGGTGGCACAAACCAGGGAGAAGCGACTGTTTACTAAAAACACAGGTCCGTGCGAAGTCGCAAGACGAGGTATACGGACTGACGCCTGCCCGGTGCTGGAAGGTTAAGAGGACCCGTCAACCCCTCCGGGGGTGAAGCGGAGAATTTAAGCCCCAGTAAACGGCGGTGGTAACTATAACCATCCTAAGGTAGCGAAATTCCTTGTCGGGTAAGTTCCGACCTGCACGAATGGCGTAACGACTTCTCCACTGTCTCAACCATAGACTCGGCGAAATTGCACTACGAGTAAAGATGCTCGTTACGCGCGGCAGGACGAAAAGACCCCGGGACCTTCACTACAACTTGGTATTGGAGTCCGATGCGGCTTGTGTAGGATAGGTGGGAGACTGTGAAGCGCAAACGCCAGTTTGCGTGGAGTCGTCGTTGAAATACCACTCTGGCCGTATTGGGCTTCTAACCTCGAACCCTGAACCGGGTTCAGGGACAGTGCCTGGCGGGTAGTTTAACTGGGGCGGTTGCCTCCCAAACGGTAACGGAGGCGCCCAAAGGTTCCCTCAACCTGGACGGCAATCAGGTGGCGAGTGCAAGTGCACAAGGGAGCTTGACTGCAAGACCCACACGTCAAGCAGGGACGAAAGTCGGGACTAGTGATCCGGCACCCCCGAGTGGAAGGGGTGTCGCTCAACGGATAAAAGGTACCCCGGGGATAACAGGCTGATCTTCCCCAAGAGTCCATATCGACGGGATGGTTTGGCACCTCGATGTCGGCTCGTCGCATCCTGGGGCTGGAGCAGGTCCCAAGGGTTGGGCTGTTCGCCCATTAAAGCGGCACGCGAGCTGGGTTTAGAACGTCGTGAGACAGTTCGGTCTCTATCCGCCGCGCGCGTCAGAAGCCTGAGGAAACCTGTCCCCAGTACGAGAGGACCGGGACGGACGAACCTCTGGTCCACCAGTTGTCCCACCAGGGGCACCGCTGGATAGCCACGTTCGGAAAGGATAACCGCTGAAAGCATCTAAGCGGGAAACCCCTTCCAAGACCAGGCTTCTCACCCTTTCAGAGGGATAAGGCCCCCGCAGAACACGGGATCAATAGACCAGACCTACACACCTAGCAATAGGCGCAGGGAACTGGCACTAACCGGCCGAAAACTTACCCACACCACGCAACCACACCACACCACACCACACCCCCACCCCACACAACACAAACAAAATAAAGTTACGGCGGTCCATAGCGGCAGGGAAACGCCCGGACCCATCCCGAACCCGGAAGCTAAGCCTGCCAGCGCCGATGATACTACCCACCCCGGGTGGAAAAGTAGGACACCGCCGAACACCCAAAAGCACCCCCACACCAAAAGGGGGTGCTTACCATTTGCCCTGTTCAATCGAATTGCACTGACCGCGGCAATTTTTCAATTGCCGCCGCTTAAATTGTCGTCGTCTCGACCGTTTCCGTATCCTTGATAGGGCCCCGCGATACGACCGGGCGGGCAGTGATTGGGGTGGATGCGCAAAATGGTCGACGAGCGGCGCGGCAGCGGTGCGCGACGACCGCGGCCAGCATCCGCAGGCCCGGTCACATCAAGGCGCGCGCCGCGTCCCGAACGTGACGTTCCCCGCTCCGGGCCTGGGCGTGCACGTCGGGAACAACCCAAGCACACGTCGGGCGGCAACGGTTCGGGTAGCGGGCCACCAATTCCACCCGATGTGGAAGCCAACCAGCTGGCACCCGAAATCCGGCGCGAGCTAAGCACTTTGGACCGCGCTACCGCAGACACGGTGGCTCGCCACCTGGTCGCGGCGGGTGTGCTGATCGATGACGACCCCGAAGCCGCGCTGAGCCATGCACGTGCGGCCCGGGCCCGATCCGGCCGGATCGCCGCCATTCGTGAAGCCGTCGGGATTGCGGCCTACCACTGCGGTGACTGGGCGCAAGCGCTCGCCGAGTTGCGCGCCGCCCGCAGGATGGGCAGCAAATCCGCGCTACTTCCGCTGATCGCCGACTGCGAACGCGGTCTCGGCCGTCCAGAGCGGGCGATCGAGCTGGCCCGGGGGCCCGAGGCTGCCCAGCTCAGCGGCGACGATGCGGACGAATTACGCATCGTCGCCGCCGGGGCCCGTGCGGATCTCGGTCAGCTGGAGCAGGCCTTGACCGTATTGTCCACGCCGCCGCTGGATCCCCGTGGGGTGTTCCCGGTGAATGAGTCCGCCTTGTTTTAGAGTCCTGTGGCCCCGTGGATGGGGCTGGAAGGGATGATGAAACACATGGGTGGTCGGAAGCGGCATTCCGCGGAGGACATCGTGCGCAAGCTGCGCCGCGCGGACGAGCTGGCCGCGGCGGGCAAGACCGGTGAGGAGATCGCCGCCGAGCTGGAGGTGTCGGCGGCGACGCTGTACAACTGGCGCCGCACCTATGGCGGGATGGATATCGATGCCGCCAGGCAGCTCAAGGAGTTGCGGGAGCAGAACGCGCGGTTGAAGCGGCTTTTGGCCGAGGCGGAGTTGGAGAAGGATGCGTTGCGGGAGGTTGCGAAGGGAAAATTCTGAGCCCGGCCGCCAAGCGTCGCGCCGTGGACATGCTCAAAGAGGTGTTGAGCATGTCGGAGCGGTTGGCGTGCAAGGCGGTTGGGCTGGCTCGTTCTACCTACCGGCGCACTCCGGTCGCGGCGACCCCGGCCGACCCGGATGCCGATCTGCGGGTCTGGCTGCGCGCGTATGCCACCAAACATCCCTGCCATGGGTTTCGGCGCGCCTGGGCGGCGTTGCGCCACGATGAGGGCCGTGAGGTCAACAAAAGAAGGTCCACCGGCTGTGGCGTGAGGAAGGACTGCAGCGGCGGGCGTATTCGCCGCGTAAGCGCGCGGGTGTCGTCGGCGCCGCAGGTCGTCGCGGACGCACCCAAGGTGGTGTGGGCGATCGATTTTCAGTTCGACTCCACCATCGACGGCAAGGCTGTCAAGATCGCGTCGATGGTCGACGAGCACACTCGCGAATCGCTGCTGAACATCGTGGAGCGCTCGATTACCGGCGAGCGTCTCGTCGATGAACTCGAGCGGGTGTTCGCCTCCGCCGGTGGACCGCCGCTGGTGCTGCGCATGGACAACGGCCCGGAGATGATTTCGCAAGCGTTGCAACAGTTTTGTGACGGCACAGTCGGATTGTCCTACATTCCACCCGGAGCGCCGTGGGACAACGCCTACATCGAATCGTTCAACAGCAGGCTCAGGAAGGAGTGCCTCAACCGCAACCACTGGACCAACCTGCTGGAGGCCCGAGTAGTCATCGGTGACTTCAAGCACGAACATAATCACCGGCATCGTCACTCCGCGCTGGGCTACCTCACCCCGGCCGAGTACGCTGCCCGATGCAGCCACACCCACACCCCTGTGGCCTGCGAAATCAACTGAATCCAGAACAACAAAACCCGACTCTAGAACCGGGTGGACTCAGTATCGGGGACTCGCCACCCGCCGCACCGGATCGACCGCCGCGCGGCTGTTCTACGCCTACGCCGAGACCCTGCTGGCGCTAGACCGCAGCGACGAAGCGCTGCAATGGTTTTTACGTTCGGCGGCTGCCGATGTCGACGGCGTCACCGACGCCGAAGAGCGGGTTAGCGAGTTAGCCTGACGTGACAACGCTTGCACAGCAGTACGATTGCCTGCTGATCGATCTGGACGGCACCGTCTTTCATGGCCGTCGGCCCACTGACGGCGCGGTCGAGTCGCTGGACAAGGTGCGTTGCCGCAAGCTGTTCATTACCAACAACGCCTCCCGCGGGGCAGACGAAGTAGCCGCCCACTTGCGCGATCTGGGCTTCACGGCAACCGGAGCGGATGTGGTCACCAGCGGCCAGACCGCCGCCCATCTGCTAGCAGGCCAGCTTCGGCCGGGTTCGCCCGTGCTGGTCGTGGGCACGGAGTCGCTGGCCAACGAGATCGCCGCAGTCGGATTACGCCCGGTGCGCCGGTGGGACGACGAGCCGGTCGCCGTCGTCCAGGGCCACTCGCCGACTACCGGCTGGCCTGATCTCGCCGAGGCAGCGCTGGCCATCAGGGCGGGTGCGCTGTGGGTCGCGGCCAATGTCGACCGCACCTTGCCTTCCGAACGAGGGCTGTTGCCGGGCAATGGCGCCATGGTCGCGGCGTTGCGGGCGGCCACCGACGCCCAACCCCAGGTGGCTGGAAAGCCAGCACCCGGGCTGATGAAAGAGGCGGTGGCGCGCGGCGATTTTCACGCCCCCTTGGTGGTCGGTGACCGTCTGGACACCGATATCGCCGGTGCCAACGCGGCCGGACTGCCCAGCCTGATGGTGCTCACCGGGGTCAATTCGGCGCGCGACGCGGTTTATGCCGTGCCGGGACAACGGCCCACCTACATCGCGCACGACCTGCGCTCATTGCACCACGACGCCGGCGAGCTCGAGGTGGTGCCGCAGTCGGTCTGGCGCGTAGACGCCAGCGACGGGACGCTGACGGTCAGCGCTACCGGCGACGACAACGCCGGGGATGGCCTGTCGGTGGTTCGTTCCGTAGCCAGGGCCGTGTGGGATGCGGATCTCGACGGGCGTCAGATCAGGATCGAGGCCGCCGACGCGCAGGCCCGTGACGCACTGAGGCGATGGTCACTGCTCAGCGGACAGATCGACTAGCGTAAAGGGCGCAATGACCATCGACCCTGAACAGATCCGCGCGGAGATCACTGCGCTGCTCGCCGGGCTACCAGACCTTGCCGACGACGAGCTCGCCGAGGCCGACCTCGACGAGATCGCCCGCCGTCTGTCCGAAGCGCACGACGTACTGGTACGCGCGCTGGAGTCGGCGGAGAAGGGCTGACCACCGGCATGCCTCGGCGTGCCCGCATTGACGCCGAACTCGTTCGGCGCGGATTAGCGCGATCCCGTCACGAGGCAGCGGAATTGATCGGGGCAGGCAGGGTCAGCATCGACGGAATCCCGGCGATCAAGCCGAGCACCAACGTCCCCGTCACCGCCACGGTGAGCGTGACGCGCCCTGACGACCGCAGGTGGGTGTCCCGGGGTGCGCATAAACTCCTTGGCGCACTTGATGCTTTCGGTATCGCCGTCGAGGGACGACGCTGCCTGGACGCGGGCGCATCAACCGGTGGGTTCACCGAAGTCTTGCTGGATCGGGGTGCGCGGGAAGTAGTCGCCGCCGACGTCGGCTATGGGCAGCTGGCGTGGTCGCTGCGGACCGACCCACGGGTGGTCGTGGTCGAGCGCACCAACGTTCGCGAACTGTCGCCCGAGGCGATCGGCGGCGTGGTCGACGTGGTGGTCGCAGACCTGTCGTTCATCTCGCTGACCACGGTGTTGCCCGCCTTGACTGGCTGCGCGTCGCCGGACGCCGATATCGTTCCCATGGTGAAACCGCAGTTCGAGGTGGGGAAGGGTCAAGTAGGAGCCGGCGGGGTGGTGCAGGATCCGAAGCTGCGCTGCGAATCGCTACTCGCCGTCGCTCGGCGCGCCGAGGAGTTGGGCTGGCACACGGTCGGTGTGGTCGCCAGCCCGCTTCCCGGACCGTCGGGCAACGTCGAATACTTCCTGTGGCTGCGCGCCCGCACCGATTTCCCGCTATCCGGTGACCAGTTGGTGTCGGCCGCGCAAAATGCCGTTGCCGAGGGCCCGCAATGACCCGCGACCGCACGATCCTGCTCGTGATCCACCCCGGACGCGACGAGGTGACCGAGACCGCGCGCAGAGTCGAAAAAAGTTTGGCCGACAATGGAATTGGGTTGCGCGCACTGTCAGCTGAGGCAATCGACCGGGGACCGGTGCACTTGTCGCCCGACGACATGCGGGCCCTGGGTGTCGACATCGAAGTGGTCGATGCGGACTCGCGCGCCGCTCAAGGATGCGAACTGGTGCTGGTACTCGGGGGCGACGGCACGTTTCTGCGCGCGGCCGAGTTGGCCCGCACCGCGAACATCCCGGTGCTCGGAGTCAACCTGGGCCGAATCGGTTTCTTGGCCGAGGCCGAGGCCGAGGCTATCGATGCCGTCCTGGAACGGGTGGTCGCCCGAAATTACCGGATCGAGGACCGGCTGACCCTCGACATCGTGGTGCGCGCTGAGGGCCGGGTCGTCGACCGAGGGTGGGCAATGAACGAAGCGAGCCTGGAAAAAGGGTCACGGCTGGGTGTGCTCGGGGTAGTTCTGGAAGTCGACGGTCGACCGGTGTCGACATTCGGCTGCGACGGGGTGTTGGTGTCAACGCCGACGGGCTCGACCGCGTACGCGTTCTCCGCGGGGGGTCCGGTGTTGTGGCCCGACCTGGAGGCGCTGCTCGTGGTACCCAACAACGCTCACGCCCTTTTCGCCCGGCCGATGGTCACCAGCCCCGACGCCACCATCGCAATTGAGGTGGAGTCGGATGGCCACAACGCCCTGGTGTTTTGCGACGGGCGCCGCGAAATGCAGGTACCGGCCGGCGGGCGGCTCGAGGTGACACGCTGCGATACCCCGGTGAAGTGGGCGCGGCTGGACTCTGCGCCGTTCACCGACCGTCTGGTGCGCAAGTTCCGGCTCCCGGTCAGCGGATGGCGCGGGCGGTAACGGTGCCGGCCGATGTTGAGTGAAATACGCATCGAGTCGCTGGGCGCCATCAGCGTGGCGACCGCGGAATTCGACCGGGGCCTGACCGTGTTGACCGGTGAGACCGGCACCGGCAAGACCATGGTGGTCACCGGCTTGCACCTACTCGGCGGGGCCCGCGCCGACGCCGCCCGGGTGCGCTCGGGCGCTGAGCGTGCTCTCGTCGAAGGTCGCTTCACCACAGTCGATCTCGACGAACGAATCGCCGCACAGATCGACGACATCCTGGACGCCTCGGGAGCCGAGCGGGACGAGGACGGGAGTGTGATCGCGTTACGCTCGGTTAGCCGCGACGGGCCGTCACGCGCCTACTTGGGCGGCCGCAGCGTGCCCGCCAAGTCGCTGAGCAGCTTCACCACCGGGCTGCTGACGTTGCACGGCCAAAACGACCAACTGCGCTTGATGCGGCCCGACGAGCAGCGCAACGCGCTGGACCGTTTCGCTGAGGCCGGCTCGAGTCTGGAGCGCTACCGCAAACTCCGCGAGGCTTGGCAGACTGCCCGCCGCGACCTGGTCGACCGCACCAACCATGCCCGGGAATTGGCCCAGGAGGCGGATCGATTGAAATTCGCCCTCAACGAGATCGCCACCGTCGACCCCGAGCCGGGTGAGGACGAGGCGCTGCTCGCCGACATTCGGCGGCTCTCCGAACTGGACGCGCTGCGCGAAGCCGCGGCCAGTGCGCGCACAGCGTTATCCGGGACACTGCCCGACAGCGACGGGGCTGGCGAGTTTGCGGCGGAGCCACGCTCTGCCGCAGACTTGCTGGCCGGGGCGAAATCGGCGTTGGAGGCGACTGATGACGCCGCGCTGCTCGCGTTGGCCGGCCAACTCGACGAAGCCTTGGCGGTGGTTGCCGATGCCGCTCGCGAGCTCGGCGATTACTTGGCCGAGCTGCCCGCCGACGCCAGCGCACTGGACACCAAACTCGCCCGCCAGGCCCAACTGCGCACGCTCACCCGCAAGTACGCCGCCGACATCGACGGCGTGTTGCGCTGGGCGAGTGAATCCCGCGACCGGCTGGCGCAAATCGATGTCTCGGAACAGGCGTTGGCCACGCTGCAGCGCCGCGTCGACGATCTCACAGCCGAATTGGCCGAAGCCGCAACAGATCTCAGCAAGATTCGCCGGCATGCGGCCAACCGACTCGCCACAGCGGTCAGCGCGGAGCTGACCGGGCTGGCGATGGCCGACGCCGAACTTACCGTCACGGTGACGACCACGACGGCCAACGACGACGATCCCGCCGCGCTAAGACTGCCGTCGGGCCAGCTGGTGCACGCCGGGGCGGACGGAATCGACCAGGTCGAATTCGGCTTCGCCGCCCACCGCGGGACTACGGTGCTGCCGCTGTCCAAAAGCGCTTCGGGTGGGGAATTGTCGCGGGTGATGCTGGCCTTGGAGGTGGTGCTGGCCGCGTCGAGCGGACGGTCAGCGGGCACCACGATGGTCTTCGACGAGGTCGACGCCGGCGTCGGTGGGCGTGCCGCGGTGCAGATCGGGCGGCGGCTGGCCAGGCTCGCCCGCACCCATCAGGTCATCGTGGTCACGCACTTGCCGCAGGTGGCAGCCTATGCCGATGTGCATTTGGTGGTCGACACCATCGGCCGGGACGGCGCCAGCGGCGTGCGCCGCGTGGACGGCGAGGACCGCGTCGCGGAGCTGGCCCGGATGCTGGCCGGGCTCGGCGATTCGGACAGCGCCCGTGCGCACGCCCGCGAGCTGCTCGAGGCGGCGCAAGCCGAGCGCATCGCCGCGCCATAGTTCCTGTGGTTGGTGTGACAAGTTATAACTAATGAGGCTATTGTTACGGCGCGCCTCCCCGCGACCGGGGAATTCCGCCGACAGAATCGGCCCATGAAGATGTCTGCCCTGCTGTCTCGTAATGCCGACCGGCCCGGCGTCGTCGGCACCGCCCGGGTCGACCGTGATATCGACCGGCTACTGCGCCGTGTGGGTCCTGGTGACATCGTTGTTCTTGACGTGCTCGATCTGGACCGAGTGACCGCCGATGCGCTCGTGGAAGCCGAAATTGCCGGTGTCGTCAACGCGTCCCCGTCGGTGTCCGGGCGTTATCCCAACCTTGGCCCGGAGGTGCTGGTGGCCAACGGGGTCACCCTGATCGACGAGACGGGTCCGGAGGTCTTCAAGAAAGTCAAGGATGGCGCCAAGGTCCGGCTCTACAACGGCGGCGTGTACTCCGGTGACCGCCGGCTCATTCGCGGCACCGAACGTACCGACCACGACATCGCCGACCTGATGCATGAAGCGAAAAGCGGGCTCGTCGCCCACCTGGAGGCTTTCGCGGGCAACACGATTGAGTTCATCCGCAGCGAAAGCCCGTTGTTGATCGATGGCATCGGGATTCCCGACATCGACGTCGACCTGCGCCGCCGCCACGTGGTGGTGGTGTCCGACGAGCCGGGCGCCGCCGATGATGTGAAGGCGCTCAAGCCGTTCATCAAGGAATATCAGCCGGTGCTGATCGGTGTCGGTGCCGGGGCAGACGTGTTGCGCAAGGCGGGATATCGTCCCCAGATCATTGTCGGCGACCCCGAGCAGATGAGCGCCGAAGTCCTCAAATGCGGCGCCCAGGTCGTGCTGCCCGCCGATGCCGACGGGCATGCGCCGGGTCTGGAACGCATTCAAGATCTCGGCGTGGGGGCGATGACGTTCCCGGCCGCCGGCTCGGCCACCGACCTGGCGCTGCTACTGGCCGACCACCACGGCGCGGCTCTCTTGGTGACCGCCGGACACACCGCCAACATCGAGACGTTCTTCGACCGAACCCGCGTGGCCAGCAACCCGTCGACGTTTCTTACCAGGCTGCGAGTGGGCGAGAAGCTGGTCGACGCGAAGGCGGTCGCCACGCTGTATCGCAGCCACATGTCCGGTGGCGCCGTGGCGCTTCTAGTGCTGACCATGCTGATCGCCGTCATCGCCGTGCTGTGGGTATCGCGCGCCGATGCCGCGGTGATGCATTGGGTCGTCGAGTACTGGAACCGCTTGTCCGTTTGGGTGCAAGGCCGGCTCACCTAAACGGCGCTAAAGTGATATCTCTACGCCACCATGCGATTTCGCTGGCTGCGGTGTTTGTAGCGCTGGCGCTCGGGGTCGTGTTGGGGTCCGGGCTGCTGTCTGACACGGTGTTGTCCGGTTTGCGGGCGGAGAAGCGAGATTTGCACGCCCAGATCGATACGCTTAACGACCAGAAGAATGCACTTAATGAGAAACTCAGCGCAGCAAATGATTTCGCAGCCCAGATGGCCGGACGGGTGGTGCACGACGCGCTGGCGGGCAAGTCGGTGGTTGTGTTTCGCACACCCGACGCCAGAGACGACGACGTGGAAGCGGTGTCGAAGCTGATGGGTCAGGCCGGAGGCGTGGTCACCGGAACTGTGCGACTTACACAGGAATTCGTCGACGCCAACTCCGCGGAAAAGCTGCGTTCTGTCGTTAACTCGTCGATTGTGCCCGCCGGCGCACAGCTGAGCACCAAGTTCGTCGATCAAGGTTCACAGGCCGGTGATTTGCTCGGTATCGCGTTACTGATCAACCGTGATCCCGCGGTCCCCGCCGTGGACGACGCCCAGCGAGACGTGGTGCTGGCGGCTTTGCGCGACACCGGCTTCATCGCCTACCCCTCCGACACGCATATCGGTGCGGCGAACGCGGCCGTGGTCATCACCGGCGGCGCACTCGGCGAGGACGCCGGAAACCAGGGCGTGAGCGCGGCGCGATTCGCTGCCGCGCTGGCGCCACACGGTTCGGGTGCCGTGTTGGCCGGTCGGGACGGATCGGCCAGCGGAACGGCCGCCGTTGCCGTGACCCGCGCCGATCCCGGCATGTCGTCAGCGATTACCACCGTCGACGACATTGACGCCGAGCCGGGCCGGATCACAGTGGTCCTGGGGTTGCACGAGCTGATCAACGGCGGTCACACCGGCCAGTACGGAATCGGCCATGGTGCCACGTCGCTGACCGTCGCACAGTAGCGGCGCTCCCCGGGCGTGTTAGCGACGGTGCGACGCCGTCGGTGTTAGGGTGGATGTCCGTGGGTCGGCAGGCCCAGTGCGTGACAGCACACACAGCGTAGTCCTGCCCGTCTTCACGGAGGTGGCTATCGTGCGCAAGCACCCGCAGACCGCCACCAAGCACCTCTTCGTCAGCGGCGGCGTGGTTTCCTCCCTCGGCAAGGGGCTGACCGCCAGTAGTCTGGGTCAATTGCTCACTGCCCGCGGATTGCATGTGACCATGCAAAAACTCGATCCCTACCTCAACGTCGACCCGGGCACCATGAACCCGTTCCAGCACGGGGAGGTTTTCGTCACTGAGGACGGTGCCGAAACAGACCTCGACGTCGGTCACTACGAACGATTCCTCGACCGCGACCTGTCCGGATCAGCGAATGTCACTACGGGACAGGTGTATTCGACAGTCATAGCGAAAGAACGTCGCGGCGAGTACCTCGGCGACACGGTCCAAGTGATCCCGCATATCACCGATGAAATCAAACGGCGCATCCTGGCCATGGCTCAGCCCGACGCCGACGGCAATCGCCCGGACGTAGTGATCACCGAAATCGGCGGAACTGTCGGCGATATCGAATCGCAGCCTTTTCTGGAAGCGGCCCGGCAGGTCCGCCACGACCTAGGCCGGGAGAACGTTTTCTTTCTGCATGTGTCGCTAGTGCCCTATCTGGCGCCCTCGGGCGAGCTGAAGACCAAACCTACCCAACACTCGGTGGCCGCCCTGCGCAGCATCGGTATCACTCCGGACGCGCTGATCCTGCGCTGCGACCGCGATGTTCCCGAACCCCTGAAAAACAAGATCGCATTGATGTGTGACGTCGACATCGACGGCGTGATCTCCACCCCGGATGCTCCATCGATCTACGACATTCCGAAGGTTTTACACCGCGAAGAGCTCGACGCGTTCGTGGTGCGCCGACTCAACCTGCCGTTCCGGGACGTCGACTGGACCGAATGGGACGACTTGCTTCGCAGGGTTCACGAGCCGCAAGAAACCGTGCGAATCGCATTGGTAGGTAAGTACGTTGACCTTTCCGACGCCTACCTGTCGGTGACCGAAGCGTTGCGCGCCGGCGGATTCAAGCACCGTGCAAAGGTAGAAATGCGCTGGGTGGCGTCCGACGACTGCGAAGAGCCCGGCGGCGCAGCGGCGGCGTTGAACGACGTGCATGGGGTGCTGATCCCCGGGGGATTCGGCATCCGCGGCATCGAAGGCAAGATCGGCGCGATCCGGTACGCGCGGACCAGAGGTTTACCGGTGCTGGGGCTTTGCCTCGGGTTGCAGTGTATCGTGATCGAAGCCGCCCGCTCGGTCGGTCTCACCGAAGCCAATTCAGCCGAATTCGACCCCGCCACCCCCTACCCGGTTATTTCGACCATGGCCGACCAGACAGATATCGTCGCAGGCGAGGCGGATCTGGGCGGCACCATGCGGCTAGGCGCCTATCCGGCTGTGCTGGAACCTGATTCGATTGTCGCGCGAGCGTACCAGACTACACAGGTCTCTGAACGGCACCGGCACCGCTACGAGGTCAATAACGCTTACCGCGAGAAAATCGCCGAGAGCGGGCTGCGATTCTGTGGTACCTCGCCCGACGGCCATCTGGTGGAGTTTGTCGAATACCCGCCGGAGGTCCATCCGTTCGTCGTCGGCACTCAAGCGCACCCGGAGTTGAAAAGCCGTCCAACGCGGCCGCATCCGCTGTTCGTCGCGTTCGTCGGTGCGGCAATCGAGTACAAGGCCGCCGAACGGCTGCCGGTGGAGATCCCCGAGCAGCGGCCCAACGGCAACGAACCTCGAACCGGCGTCGGGCAGCCGCTACCCGAACCCCAGCCCGTCGCCCGTGGCTGACCACGTCTTCGAGACGATATCGTCCGAAATTCTGCATACCGGGAAAATTTTTGCGCTCCGCAAAGATCAGGTGCTGATGCCGGGCGGCAAGGTGGTGAACCGCGAGGTGGTCGAGCACTACGGCGCTGTCGGCGTCGTCGCGCTGGACGATGACGACAACATCCCGATGGTTTATCAGTACCGGCATCCGTTCGGGCGCCGGCTGTGGGAGCTGCCGGCCGGGCTGCTCGACATCCACGGTGAGCCACCACATCTCACAGCCGCTCGGGAGCTGCGGGAAGAGGCCGGGCTTGAGGCGAACACGTGGCAGGTGCTGGTCGACCTGGACTCCACGCCGGGTTTCAGCGACGAGTCTGTGCGGGTCTATCTGGCCACCGGTCTGACCGACGTCGGTCGACCGGAAGGCCATGACGAAGAAGCCGACATGACGCTGCACTGGTATCCACTGACCGAAGCGGTACGACGGGTGTTCAGCGGGGAAATCGTCAATGCCCTTGCCGTGTCCGGGATTTTGGCCGCAGCCGCAGTGCGCAGCGGCATCGCGCAGCCTCGGCCGGTGGACGCGCCATGGGTCGATCGACCGACAGCGTTCGCCGCGCGCCGTAGCGGGCAATGACCACGTTGGCGCCGCCGGTGATGACGCAGGTGCAGGGCTACCTCGACCATCTGACGATCGAGCGGGGTGTGGCCGCCAATACGCTGAGTTCGTATCGCCGCGACCTTCGTCGTTACTGCGAGCACCTGGCAATGCGCGGGATTGATGACCTGGCCAAGGTCAGTGAGGACGATGTGAGCGAATTTTTGGTGGCATTGCGGCGTGGTGATCCCGAGGCCGGGGCGGCGCCGCTCTCGGCGGTGTCAGCGGCGCGGGCCTTGATCGCGGTGCGTGGCCTGCACCGGTTCGCCGCCGCCGAAGGGCTGACCGACGTGGACGTGGCGCGCGAGGTCAAACCGCCGACCCCGGGGCGTCGGCTGCCCAAGAGTTTGACCATCGACGAGGTGTTCGCACTGCTGGCGGCGGCGGGCGGCGACAGCCCGTCGGACGGCCCGTTGACACTGCGTAACCGGGCGCTGCTGGAGTTCTTGTACTCCACCGGCTCCCGGATCTCCGAAGCTGTCGGGCTTGATGTCGACGACGTCGATATGCATGCCAGGTCGGTGCTGCTGCGCGGCAAGGGCGGCAAGCAGCGGCTGGTGCCGGTCGGGCGTCCCGCGGTGGAGGCGCTGGAGGCCTACCTGGTGCGCGGACGCCCCGAACTGGCCCGGCGGGGCCGCGGGATACCCAGCATGTTCCTCAACGCACGCGGTGGGCGGTTGTCGCGGCAAAGCGCGTGGCAAGTATTGCAGGACGCGGCCGAACGCGCCGGCATCACCGCACATGTATCGCCGCACACGCTGCGACATTCCTTTGCGACTCACCTGCTCGACGGGGGTGCCGACGTTCGCGTGGTGCAGGAGTTGCTGGGGCACGCCTCGGTCACGACAACCCAGATCTACACGCTGGTGACTGTGCATGCTCTGCGCGAAGTGTGGGCCGGTGCGCACCCACGGGCACGCTAGCGCTGCGTGGCGCGGTGGTCAGCCCAGGTATTCCGACTCCAGCACGAGATCGGATATCAGCGTCTGGTACTCCACGTGTGCCTTGTGCTCGACGGTGTCCCACAGCTTGCCCTGCTGCGCTCGCATGTAGGCGCGATATTTGGGCGCGCCGGGGACCCTGACGTTGTCGGCGACGACAATCGAACCTCGGTGCAACCAGCCCCGGTCGAGGATGCTCCGCAGGTCGGGCAGGTAGGCGTTCTTGTCGTGGTCGAGGAACAGGAAGTCCAGGGCGCCGGCGGTGAAGCCGTGTTCGGTGGCCAGCGCGTCAAGTGTCCGCCCCCCGTCGCCGATGGTGCCGACCACACAGGTCACCCGGTCACCGACACCGGCATGCGCCCAGATCTGCCGGGCGTTGACGGCGTTGGCTTCGGCGAGTTCGACCGAGTACACCTTGGCGGCGGGCGCAGCACGGGCAATCCGTAGCGCACCGTATCCGCAGTAGGTGCCGAGCTCGAGGGCGAGCCTGGGGTCGGCACGCCGGACCGCCGCGTCCAGCAGTGCCCCCTTCTCCGGGCCTACGTTGATCAGCATCGACTTCTCGTAGGCGAACCGGTCGAGGGTGGCCAGCACGTCGTCGACATCACCCGCGCGGGCGTTTGTCAGCACATATTCGACGGCTGCGGCCTCGCGTCCGTCGCCGATCTGGCCCGTGGTGAGGATGTTGCGGTTACCGGTCGCCATCCGCCACACCGACCACCGCAAGAACGGGACACGCTGCTTGAGGGTCATGGCCGACACGATAGCTGCGTGGCTCGAGTATCGGCTGCGTACCTTGGCTACCGGTTTCCCGGCGCAGGCGCGTTAAGCCGTTAGACTTTCCTGCGATGTTCGCCGCTAGCCTGTCCGTCACCAGCCCGGTACCGCTCGTTGTCTCTGAGCGGTCGATGACAAGCCGCGGCAGGGCATGACCCGCGGCGACCACGACGGCGCCGGGGTAGCCGGGATCGAGGATTGGCGCCCATGACCGACGACGCCGACAACGGTGGCGCAGGAATAGGCCTCACCGGACGGCCGCCCCGGGTGATTCCCGACCCCAAACCCCGTACTTCGCACGGTCCGGCAAAGGTCGTCGCAATGTGTAACCAGAAGGGCGGTGTCGGCAAGACCACATCCGTCATCAACCTGGGCGCCGCGCTGGCCGACTACGGGCGCCGCGTGCTGCTGGTGGACATGGACCCGCAGGGCGCACTCTCGGCTGGACTCGGTGTGCCGCACTACGAGTTGGCGAGCACCATCCACAACTTGCTGGTCGAGCCGCGGGTGTCGATCGACGACGTGCTGATCCATACCCGCGTCAAGCACATGGACCTGGTGCCGAGCAACATCGATCTGTCGGCCGCCGAGATTCAGCTGGTCAATGAGGTGGGTCGCGAGCAGACCCTGGCGCGGGCGCTGCATCCAGTGCTCGACCGCTACGACTATGTGCTGATCGATTGCCAGCCGTCCCTGGGGCTGCTCACCGTCAACGGCCTGGCATGCTCCGACGGCGTGGTAATCCCCACCGAATGCGAATATTTCGCGCTGCGCGGGCTGGCCCTGCTCACGGATACCGTCGATAAGGTGCGCGATCGGCTCAACCCGAAGCTGGAAATCACCGGGATCCTGATCACCCGCTATGACCCGCGCACGGTCAACGCCCGTGAAGTCATGGCCCGCGTCGTGGAACGGTTCGGCGACCTCGTGTTTGACACCGTCATCACTCGGACAGTGCGCTTCCCGGAGACCAGTGTCGCCGGCGAACCCATTACCTCCTGGGCGCCCAAGTCGAGCGGCGCCGAGGCTTATCGCTCGCTGGCCCGCGAGGTCATCGACCGCTTCGGCGCGTGAACGATCGCCTGGAGTTCGACGTCTCCCCCCAGAACGGCTTTCAGGTCCGGCTCACGAACTTCGAGGGGCCGTTCGACCTGTTGCTGCAACTGATCTTCGCGCACCGGCTCGACGTGACCGAAGTGGCGCTGCATCAGGTCACCGACGAATTCATCGCCTACACCCGTGCGATCGGACCCGACCTCGAGCTGGAAGAGACCACCGCGTTCCTGGTGGTCGCCGCGACGCTGCTCGACCTCAAGGCTGCGCGGCTGCTGCCCGCCGGACAGGTCGAAGACCAGGAGGACTTGGCGCTGCTGGAGGTCCGTGACCTGCTGTTCGCCCGGCTCCTGCAATACCGCGCGTTCAAGCACGTCGCCCAGATGTTCGCCGAGCTGGAGGCGGCCGCGTTGCGCAGCTATCCGCGTGCGGTGTCGCTGGAGGACCGGTTCGCAAACTTGCTGCCCGAGGTTCTGCTCGGTGTCGACGCCGAGAGGTTTGCCCAGATCGCTGCGGTCGCGTTAGCGCCGCGGGCGGCGCCGGTGGTGGCCACCGAGCATCTGCACCACCCGACGGTCTCGGTGCCCCAGCAGGCCGAGCAGCTGCTGGACCTGCTGGAAGCGCGGGGTGTCGGCGTCTGGGCGTCGTTTTCCGAGCTGGTCGCCGACTGCGGGGCGCCGATCGAGATCGTTGGCCGATTCCTGGCGCTGCTCGAACTGTACCGGGCCGGAGCGGTAGCATTCGACCAGGCAGAACCGCTTGGTGTGCTCCAGGTTTCATGGACCGGAGAACGGCCGACCAGCCAAGACTTGGTGAAAGCACAGCCGCCGGACACGCAAGACCAACCATGACCCGCGCCGTCGGCACGACAGAGCAATGCGATGAGGAGGAACGGCACCGGTGAACGGGGAAATGCCCGAGCCCGACTTGGGTCTCGACGTCCCTGGCCTGGAGCCGTCGCCGCAACTCGACGACGACGAGCTGGGCCGGGTGCTCGAGGCGCTGCTGTTGGTGGTGGACACCCCGGTGACGGTGGAGACGCTCGCCGCGGTCACCGAGCAACCGGTGTACCGGGTCGCCGCCAAGCTGCGGCTGATGGCCGACGAACTGGCCGAACGCGATAGCGGTATCGATCTGCGCGAGGCGGGCGGGGGATGGCGCATGTATACCCGCGCCCGGTTCGCGCCCTATGTCGAGCGGCTGCTGCTCGACGGTTCACGGACCAAGCTGACCCGAGCCGCTTTGGAGACCCTGGCGGTGGTGGCCTATCGACAGCCGGTGACCCGGGCGCGGGTCAGCGCCGTCCGCGGCGTCAACGTCGACGCCGTCATGCGCACGCTGCTGGCGCGCGGGCTGATCACCGAGGCGGGCACCGATCCCGACACCGGCGCGACGACCTTCGCCACCACCGAACTGTTCTTGGAGCGACTGGGACTGTCATCGCTGGGCGAGCTCCCTGACATCGCGCCGCTGCTGCCCGACGTCGACACCATTGACGACATCAGCGAATCTCTCGACGCCGAGCCACGTTTCGTCAAACTCGGTGGCGGCCCGGCTTCTGAGCAGCCCACATCGTTCGACACGGACGAGGAGTGATGGCTGAGGGCGTCCGGCTGCAAAAACTGTTGTCGCAGGCGGGGATTGCGTCGCGGCGCGCGGCTGAGAAGATGATCACCGACGGGCGCGTCGAGGTTGATGGGCAGCTGGTCAAGGAATTGGGCACCCGGGTCGACCCGGACGCATCGGTGGTCCGCGTCGACGGCGCTCGGGTGATTGTCGACGAGTCGCTGGTGTATCTGGCGTTGAACAAGCCGCGCGGTATGCACTCGACGATGTCGGATGATCGCGGGCGTCCGTGCATCGGAGACTTGATCGCGCATCGGGTGCGCGGCAAGAAGAACCTCTTTCACGTCGGTCGGCTCGACGCCGACAGTGAGGGGTTGATCCTGTTGACCAACGACGGTGAGCTGGCACATCGGTTGATGCACCCCTCCTATGCCGTGCCCAAGACGTATCTGGCAACAGTGGCCGGGACGGTGCCGCGCGCGCTGGGCAAGAAACTACGCGCCGGCGTCGAGCTGGACGACGGTAGCGTTGCGGTGGACGATTTCGCTGTGGTGGACGCGGTTCCGGGCAAAACCCTGGTGCGGGTCAGCTTGCACGAAGGGCGCAAACGCATTGTGCGCCGGTTGCTGGCAGCTGCGGGGTTTCCGGTGCAGGCGCTGGTGCGCACCGATATCGGCCCGGTATCGCTGGGCAACCAGCGGCCGGGCAGTATCCGGGCGTTGGGCCGCAACGAAGTTGGGAAACTGTACAAAGCGGTGGGCCTGTGAGCCCGGTCGTGGTCACCGTCGATGGTCCGGCTGGAACCGGAAAGTCTTCTGTCTCAAGGGGACTAGCGCGGGCATTGGGCGCCCGATATCTGGACACCGGTGCGATGTACAGGATTGTGACTCTGGCAGTGCTGCGCGCTGGCATCGACCCCTCTGACGAAGCGGCTGTGGGCGACCTGGCGGCGAGCGTGCAGCTGTCCGTGGGGTATGACCCTGATGTCGATCGCTGTTATCTTGGCGCAGAAGATGTTTCGGTTGAAATCCGCGGTGATGAAGTCACCAGGGCGGTATCCGCGGTGTCGTCTGTTCCGGCTGTGCGTTCCCGGCTGGTAGGTCTACAACGCGAGCTGGCTGCTGGGCCGTCGAGCATCGTGGTAGAGGGCCGCGACGTCGGGACGGTGGTATTGCCTGATGCGGACGTGAAGATCTTTCTGACCGCGTCGGCGGAGACCAGGGCGCAGCGGCGCAATGACCAGAACATTGCCGCAGGTTTGTCCGACGACTACGACAGTGTGCTCGCCGATGTGCGCCGCCGTGACCACCTCGATTCAACCCGCGCGGTGTCGCCGCTGCGGGCGGCCGCCGACGCCGTCGTCGTCGACACCAGCGAGATGACCGAGACCGAGGTGATCGCTCATCTGCTGGAGTTGGTCAAGCAGCGCAGCGAGGCGGTGCGATGAGCCAGGACGGTACCTGGAGCGACGAAAGCGACTGGGAGCTCGAGGAAGTCGCTGCCGAGGCGCCGCCCGTGGTGGCGGTGGTGGGCCGGCCGAACGTGGGCAAGTCCACGTTGGTCAACCGGATCCTGGGTCGCCGCGAAGCGGTCGTGCAAGACGTGCCCGGCGTGACCCGAGACCGGGTTTCCTACGACGCGCTGTGGACCGGCCGGCGGTTCGTCGTGCAAGACACCGGCGGGTGGGAGCCGGACGCGAAGGGGCTGCAGCAGTTGGTGGCCGAGCAGGCGGCGGTGGCGATGCGCACCGCCGACGCGGTGATCCTGGTGGTGGACGCGGTGGTGGGCGCGACAGCGGGGGATGAGGCGGCCGCTCGTATCCTGCGCCGCTCGGGGAAGCCAGTCTTTTTGGCGGCCAACAAAGTTGACAGCGATAAGGGAGAGGCCGACGCGGCGGCGCTGTGGTCGTTGGGGCTGGGCCAGCCTTACGCGATCAGCGCGATGCACGGGCGAGGTGTTGCCGAGCTTCTGGACGAGGTGGTGGCCGCATTGCCTGAGGTAGCCGAGACGGCGTCGGCAGGCGGCGGGCCGCGGCGGGTGGCGCTGGTGGGCAAACCCAACGTCGGCAAGAGCTCGCTGCTGAATCGGCTGGCCGGCGATCAGCTGGCGGTGGTGCATGAGGTCGGCGGCACCACCGTCGATCCGGTGGATTCGCTGATCGAGCTGGACGGCAAGGTGTGGCGGTTCGTCGACACGGCCGGTCTGCGCCGCAAAGTCGGCCAGGCCAGGGGGCACGAGTACTACGCGTCGGTGCGCACGCATGGGGCAATCGATGCCGCAGAGGTGGTGATCGTGCTGATCGACGCCTCCGTGCCATTGACCGAGCAGGACCAGCGGATCGTGTCGATGGTTATCGAGGCCGGCCGGGCATTGGTGCTGGCCTTCAATAAGTGGGACCTGGTCGACGAGGATCGGCGCGAGCTGTTGGAACGCGAGATCGACCGGGAACTGGTGCAACTGCGCTGGGCGCAGCGGGTCAATATTTCCGCCAAGACCGGTCGGGCAGTGCAGAAGCTGGTACCGGCGCTGGAAAAGGCGCTGGCGTCGTGGGACACCCGGGTTCCCACTGGCCGATTGAACGCGTGGCTGAAGGACGTGATCGCCGCGACACCGCCGCCGGTGCGAGGCGGCAGGCAGCCGCGCATCCTGTTCGCCACACAGGCCTCCGCCCGCCCGCCCACATTCGTGTTGTTCACCACCGGGTTCCTGGAGGCTGGGTACCGGCGGTTCCTGGAACGACGGCTGCGTGAGGCGTTCGGCTTCGAGGGCAGCCCGATCCGGATCAACGTACGCGTGCGGGAGAAGCTGGGTGCACGCCCACGCTGACTGCCTGGTGCCTGCTACGGGCGCCGGCCATGGCCCAGCGCGCTCCGCGCGACGATTGTCGTAGTTGGCCCGAATTAACTGCCACTGACCCTCTAGTCCACTCAGCGGGTGTCGGGGTCGTTGTCGAAGAACCGTTCGGGGTGGTGGTAGTTGTTGGTTTGGGGTTGGCCGTGGTCGAGGTGGGGTGGGGGGATCCAGTGGGTTTGGCCGTTGGTGTTTTTGATGGTGCGCCAGCCCTGCTCGGCGAGGGTGTGGTCGGGTTGGCAGGCCAGAGTCAATTTGTCGATGTTGGTGTGCCCGCCGCGGGCCCAGTTGTCGGTGTGGTGGACTTCGCACCAGTAGCCGGGCATATCGCAGCCGGGTGCTGTGCAGCCGCGGTCTTTGGCATACAACACCACCCGCTGATCGGGTGAGGCGATGCGTTTGGTGCGCCCGAGATAGAGGGGGCGGTTGTCGTGGTCGTCGAAGACGGCCAGATAGTGGTGGGCGTGGCTGGCCATGCGGATCAGGTCGCGCATCGGCAATAGCGTTCCGCCGCCGGTGAGGGCATGCCCGGCGGCGGCGGTCAACTCCTTGAGTGTGGTGGACACGATCACGGTGACGGGCAATCCGTTGTGTGTTCCAAGGTTGGGGTCGCCGAGCTGGCCGCGTACCAGCGCGTTGAGGGCGTCGTGTTGGCGTTGGGCGTGGGTGCGCAGGTCCTTGCCCGCTGCTTCGTGGTTGGGTGTGCCGTTGGTGCAGGGGGTTTGGTCGTCGGGGTTGCACATGCCCGGGGCGGCGAAGCGGGCCAGCCAGGCATCGAGGTGGGCGCGTAGTTCGGGGGAGGCGACGAGTTTGCCGATGCTCATTCCGTCGCGGCGTTGCCCGCACCAGGTGAAGCCGCGCTGGCGGGCCCGATCAGTGTCGGAGAATTTGCCGTCGGGATTGATCAGCACCGCATAGCGCTGGGCCAGCTTGTCGAGCTGGTCGGGGCGCAGCTGGGTGGCGTGCTCGGCCAGGAATCGTTCGGCCTCCACCACCACGGGTAGCGGGGTGATGTCGGGCAGCTCGTGCACAAAGGTCTGGATGACCCGCAGGTGCTGCTCGTCGAGTAGCCCCGATCGCCACGCCGCGGCGGTGGCCGGCAGCTGCGGGGGCAGCGTTTGTCCGGTGAGTGTGCGGCCAGGGGCGAGTTGTTCGGCGTTGCGGATGCGCCGGCGCGCCTCGGCGCAGCTGATGCGCAGCCAGTCGGCGATCACCTTGTGGGGCGCCCCACCGATGGCCGCGAACTCCTCTGTGGCCAGGCTTGCGATCAGGTCGTGGCTGGCCACCGCCTGCTGGCGCCTCGAGTCCTCCAGGTGCTCTAACGCCCGCAGCCGCACCGCCGGCTCATAGCGGTGGAAGTCCAACTCGCGAACCCGCGCCACCGCCACATCCAAGGCGTCCAACGCCGCAGTCACCTCCGGCGGAGCACCCACGCAAGTCGAACCCATGTTCGAGATCCTATCGGCGATGACCGACATTGATCACCGTGCAAGCTGTCCGCTGTGGATGAACCCCGAACTGTGGACAAACCCGAACCTGGTCGCCCGGTTGGGGATTGCGGCGATAGCCGCGTTCTCGGGTAGGCTTTCGACCTGCCGCCGATACAGCGACGGCGACACCGGGCTGTGGCGCAGTTTGGTAGCGCACTTGACTGGGGGTCAAGTGGTCGCAGGTTCAAATCCTGTCAGCCCGACCGAAGTTTTCGCAGGTAAGAGGCGGTCTCGCGGAATTGCGAGGCTGCAATTTTTGTACCCGTAGGGGGTATAGATGGCAACGCGGAGGCAACGCGCCTCAAATCCCGAGGGCGCTGCTGAGTCCGTCGACAGCGGCCCGCGCCGCATCGTCGCTGGTGTGCCCGTAGACGTCGCCGGTGACCGCGATCGAGCTGTGCCCCAGCAGGTCGGCCACCGCCTTGATGTGCACCCCGGCCTCAAGCCAGGCGACGGCCGCGGAGTGCCGCAGCGTATGCACGCCGACACCGTCGACCTTGGCCGCTTTGGCGGCGACCTCGACGACGCGCAGCAGATTTCGCGGGTCGACCGGCCCGCCCAGCTCGGTCGTGAACACCAGGCCGCTGTCGCGCCACTGATTGCCCGCGCGGAGGCGTTCGGCGGCCTGCGTCGCCTTGTGCTTGCGGAGCACTTCCACGACGGCCGGCGCAAGCGGCACCGTGCGCCGTGATCGGGCCGTCTTGGGCTCGCTCACTACGAGCTGGCCGCCAACGCGCCCGATCGTCGCTGCCACCTTGAGCAGCCCGGCGTCGAGGTCAACCCGGTCCCACGTCAGCGCCAGCACCTCGCCGCGCCGCAGCCCGGTCGCCGCGATCAACACCACCGCCGTGTGATAGCGCGACTCGGCCGCGTGCTTGAGCACGGCGGCGGCGGCATCGGGGTCGGGGTGCCTCGCCTCGGTGCGTGCGACGCCGGGCCGCTTCACCGCGGCGGCCGGATTCTTGGCGAGGAGACCGTCGCGCACTGCGCCGTCGAGCCCGGCCCGCAGAACTGTGTAGGTCTGGCGAATCGTTGAGTCGGACAGCGCACGCCGCACTTCCTCGCCCTCAGTGCGCGGAGGCTTTGTCTTGGCACGCAACGCCAACACCAGCGTCTCGACGTCGCTGGGCTTGAGCTTGTCGAGTCGGATCGCACCGAACGGCTCAGGCTCAAGGTGCCGCCGTGACAGATTCGAGTACAGCTCGCGTGTCGCCTGTTTGCGGTCGCTGGCCGCCAACGTCGTTGCGCGCCAGTGCGCCAGCCACGCCCCGACGGGCATCTTGGCGTCGCGGGCCGGCGCGCCCGACTCGATGCGTTCGCGCACCTTGCGCAGTTTGTTGCGGACCTCGGCGCGCGTGGGTGCATAAACGCGCACGCGCTTGGTCTCGCCGTTGTCGTCGTGGTAGGGGAGTGCGCCCACGTATCCCGCCGGGCGGCCGTTCCGCATCCGCTTGTAAATCGAGCCCTCGCCGTTTGCGTTGCGCGCCATCGCCCGCCCTTTCGTTGTGATCTGTGTCACCTGGGATAAGTGGTCATCGCGTATCCGCACCGTACACGAGATGGCACCCGGCATGACTCAAGGCGCTGACGACACGTGTCGCCATAGCTTCAAGCAAGTTCGCGAAAACCGGCGAATCACAACGCGAGACAAGGGACAGAAGCACATGGACAAGGACAACAGCGACCACCAGCCGCTCCTCCTGTCGGTAACCGATGCGAGGCGGCGGCTCGGCGGCATTGGCGTCACGAAGATTTACGACCTGTTCAAACGCGGCGAGCTCGTCAAGGTCAACATCGGCCGCCGCGGGTTTGTGACCACGAAATCAATTGAGGCATATGTCGATCGGATCACCGAAGCCGCGACGCAGCCATAAGTTCCCCCGACGGCTGTGCCGTGACCGCGAAGGACCAACGAAAGCAACGAAGAGAGTACCGATGAACGACTCGGAAACCCCGCACGTCATCACATTCGACGACGTCGAGGCATCCCTCCAACTACGAGACTTCGAATACCGCAAGCTAACTCGTGCAAAGCGGCTCATCGCGCAGTGCCCCGCCTGCCTAGACGGCGGTGGCAGCGACGCCCTAACACTCACCGTGCTGAGCCGCTCGGGATACGTCGCCCTCCACTGCGATAACGGCTGCGTACCCCTGGAGGTCGTCGACGCGCTGAAACTCGACGGGCTGCTGCGCGCCCCGCGCTCGCGGGACGACCTGGCAGCGCAGCACGGTCGCCAAGTGCGGATCGCCTATCTATTCGCAGAGCAGTCCTCGGGCAAGGCAATTCACGCTCACGGCCTCGGCTGGTTCTATTGGAGCGGCCGGCGGTGGGTTGAGGATGGCGGCGACAAGCGCGTGCGCGAGTACGTGCTGCGCACCCTGCGCGCCGCGCTAAACGATTCGCTCGGCGACCCCGAGCTGCGCAAGGCCGTCGCCGGGTGTGAGACCGCGAACGGCATTGACGGCGTGCTGCGCATAGCTGCCGCCCTGCCCGAGTTCCGCGTCGAGGTCGAGGAGCTCGACTCAGACCCGCACCTGCTGAACTGCGCCAACGGGACGCTAGACCTGCGGGAGTTGGCGCTGCGCAGCCACAATCCCGACGACCTGCTCACCCAGATCACCGAGGCGTCATATGACGACACCGCCGCGGGGGCGACGTGGGAAGCGTTTTTAGAGGAGGTGCTGCCCAACGACGACGTCCGCGAGTACCCGCGTCGCGTCGTCGGCATGGCGCTGCTCGGCCGGGTCGAGCAGCACATTCTGCCGATCCTCACCGGAGTCGGCGCCAACGGGAAATCGACCCTCATCGCCGCGGTGCTCTACGCGCTCGGCAGCTACGCGATGACCGCTGACCCGCACCTGTTCACTGCCGGGCAGACCAGCAGTATCGGGCAGGTCGACCTGCGAGGCAGGCGCATCGCCGTCGTGAGCGAAACCGACAAGGGCGCCAAGCTCGCCGAGGAGACCGTTAAGCGGCTCACCGGCGGTGATCGGATCAAGGCCCGCAAGCTGTATCAGTATTGGGTCGACTTCGACCCGAGCCACACGGTGTTTATGGTGACCAACCATCCGCCGCAGGTGACAGGCGACGATGAGGCCCTCTGGCGGCGGCTCCGCGTGATCCGCTTCGACGTGGTCGTGGCCGCCCGAGCGTCGCGACGGCGACCTGGCCGACAAGCTCAAGCTCGACGCCGAGGCGATCCTCGCGTGGGCGGTGCAAGGGCTCGCCGACTATCAGATCGAGGGCCTGGATGAGCCCGACGAGGTGATGGTTGCCACCGCGGATTACCGGCGCAAGTCGGATCATTTGGGGCGCTTCATTTCTGAGTGCTGCACGACGGCTAGCCCTGTGTCGAAGGTCAAGGCGCGGGCGCTGTTCGAGGCGTGGCTGGCGTGGGCCGCCGCGGAGGGCTGCGAGGCGATGGGCCGCAACAGCTTTAACGAGGCGGTCGCCAAGCGCGACGGCGTCAGGCTGACGAAAAGCAACGGCGAGCGT
The DNA here is from genome assembly GCF_016592155.1 of Mycobacterium heckeshornense. NCBI lineage: Bacteria > Bacillati > Actinomycetota > Actinomycetes > Mycobacteriales > Mycobacteriaceae > Mycobacterium > Mycobacterium heckeshornense. The sequence goes on along the minus strand of NZ_AP024237.1, from coordinate 2,523,452 downwards.
TGGTTTCAGGGCATCGCGCTGGCAATCGAAACCGATGACTAAGCCGCAGGTCAGGGCGATTTAGTGTCGTTAGTGTCTTTTCAAACAAAACCCTTCACGCGCGCGTATGAGGGGTTTAGTTCAGAAAGGCACTAATGGCACTGTCGACCGAAACACAGCAGCTCAAAGCAACTTTCGAGGAGACAGGACAGTGTCGGATTACACCAGCTATGCGCTCAGCGTGCCCTGCCCAGCCTGCGCAGCACCGCGGGGGCGCACGTGCACAACGAAAACGAAGCCCTACCACAACGTCCGAGCGAGCGCCGGAATCAAGCGGGCCGTGCGCGCCACCTACGAGGAGCACGAGCGTGCGATGCAGGCGCTCGGGTCGGTGCGCGCCGACATTGCTGCCGGGCGCGAACCGAAGTATCGCGAAATCAGTTCGGTGCTGGCATGCGCCTGCGAGGAGTGCCTGCGCGGCAATGTCGAGCTGGCGATGGAGCTGCTGCCGTGGCTGTGAACTCAGGCGGTGGCACACCGCAGCAAAACGCCGGCGAAGCGGCAAAACCGCTGGCAGAGACCGAAATTAGCGCCGGCTCGGCAAACGCTTTCGATGCGCTTGTCGGGATCGTCAGCCGTATCGACAAGGGTCCGGTCGAGCACCTGCAAGAGCGCCGCGACCGCGACCGGACCGCCTGGATCGGCTCGCCCACCTTCAAACGCCCGCCGTCGCACGCGGAAAGAACCTTCATTTCGCCGCTGTGCGACGAACGCGGCTCAGATGGGCATTGGACGCTCGTCGACCTCAGCGGCGGCGTGTGGTGCCGGTCGTGGCCGAGCGTTGCGTACCAGACACGGCGTGACTCGTTCAATCCGCGGGGGCAGCGGTGAACCTCGACAACGACGAAATCCGCGCGGCCTGTTGGGTGTTCAACACCTTCATGCGTGAGCGCCGGATCGCCGGACGTCCTTACCCACGGGAGGTGTCGAAGTTGTTCGACCGGCTCACGCGCGAGTATCAAACCCCGTCGCAATCGCGACACGCCGGTCGGATCGAGCGAGAAGAATTGCGAGCTGTGAGCGCGCGCATCGGCACCCGCCTGGCGGCCGAAATCCTTGGCTGGTCGACGCGCACCGTTCAACGCCACGCGGAGGACCTCGGCGGCGAAATCGTCGGCAACGGCTGGTCATTCCGCGAGGTGGAAGTGCTCGCATACGCGCGCCGTACGAACCTAGCGGCGGCACAAGAGGATTGGACAGCATGACAGCATGAGCGAACTAGACCCCCAGGCCGAGCAGCAGCTGGCCGATATGTCGGCCGAGGAGTTCGACCTCCTCATCGCACGCGTACGCCCACCCGACGAGCCCGCCGACCCGCGCGAGCGCGCCGCCAAGGCTTTGCGCAACCTGCGCGGCGTCGACCGCAAAACCGGCACCACAAAAGAGCAAGCGGCGGCTGCCCTGCGGCAGTACAGCGCCGGGTCACGTGATAGCTGAGGGAGACAACGAAACTCATGGCATGGAATAGCCGCGACGGCGCCCCCTACAGCCTGCGCACCATCCTGAAACAACTCGACGACCGTGGTATCGAGCTGCCCGACACCGTCACCGATAAGGTCGCCCGGCTTGCGCGCATTGAGGCCGAGCGCCCGGCCGAGCCCGAGCATACCGCCCTACGCGATGCGATCCTCGCCGGGGCCGACCGCGCCGAGCTGGACGGGCTGCTCCTCGACGAGCTGGGCTCGCAACGGCTGCGCAGCTCCTACGCGCAGGCGATCCTGACAGCCGCCAGCAGCGCCCTCTCGGCACTCCGCAAGGCGCGCGACGAAATCCACCCGCGGCTCGCGGAACTGGCCGACGACGCCATCACCAAGCTGCGCCGGATCGAGGCGCTTGGCAGTGTGTCGCTCGACCAGCTCGTGCGCACCGGCCGCCACGAGGAGGCCCGCCTACGCCGACCGCGAGCTAATCGGCGCCGAGCTGCACACCCTCTACGAAATCAGGGATCTGTATCTCGTGCCCGGCGGCGTCGACGCCCTCAACGTCGGACACTTCAACTGCGGCCAGTGGCGCGATCCGACCACGGTCTCAAACCACTTGCACGGCCAGACTGTCAGCGAGAACTACATCCTCGGGCTGCGCGCCGGTGGTGTGCTCTGGTACCCCACCCTCGACGAAGCCGTCGAGGCGGCTGGGCCGCTCTATGAGGCTTGGGAGCGCGAAGCCCGCAAAGCCGCTGAACGTCAACGCAGCGTCGGCGGCACCACGGCGTTCGGGTAACGCGATGGCACAGCGTCTTTCGTACTCGTGCACAGAGTGCAATCGGCCCGTCGGTGTGATGTCGTCGGCGCCGTTCACCTGTCCGCGCACAGGTCGGTTCGCGCAGCCGCACACGTCGATCCGTCGCCGCACGCCGGCGACAACGATCGGGACGCGCGAGCTGCGAGAGCGCAAACTGCTCGCGCAGCTTGAGCTTGAGCGCGACCGCGCCCGGCGCAGAGGCGCCGCACCGCACCGCAGCCGTGGGCAACGCGCTGGCCGCTAAAGACATGACGAATGGCGACGGCGTCGGCCTGCGTCCCCTCCTTTCGCGCGAATAGGCAAAGGGCCGCCGTAGTTTTGCGGTACCTGCGCCGAGCCCCGTCGCACACAGCGGCCCCGCTGCGTCCTCAGCCAGCGCAGCGCGGGCCGCTGCCCAAACCACCCCCGGCCGACACTCGCTGCGCCACTGCAACGCTAGCGACGGCGCGACAGGCTGCCCTCGACCTGGGGAGGGGCCTCCGACCTGCGGGTTTTCGCCTCTCGCGGCATAGGCGCTTGCGTTTATCCGAGATCTGAACCGGATCGCCCTATTGAGGAGTCAACATGTCGCAGAAGCCACGCCCGTCGGCGCCCGACGGCCTGCGGGAGTCGGGCCGTCGGCTGTGGGACACGACAGTCGGCGAGTACGAGCTGGCCGTGCACGAGGAGGGCCTGCTGTTGCAAGCCTGCCGCACAGTCGACGCGCTCGACGCTCTGCAGGCTGCGCTCGATGCCGACGGCCCGCTGATCAATAGCCCGCAAGGCCGCAAGGCAAATCCGGCACTACCCGAGCTGCGCCAGCAGCGCATCGCCTACGCCCGGCTGATCGCGGCGCTCGGCCTGCCCACCGGCGTTGACGACGACAACCAGCCCAAGGCACAACGGCGGTCGACTCGGGGCGTCTACGGCATCGCCGGCGTCGTGTCGTGAGGCGCCGGACCGGCCTGACTGTGCCGCCGCCCGAACTGATGACACCGCCACCGACGCCCTATCCGATGCCGCTGGGCAATCCGGCGGCGGGCCTACTGCTATGGCGGCTCTTCAATTTTAAAGGGGCAGTTGTGATTTCGCTCTCATAGGGCGTGTCGTTGCATGGGGAGGCCCTCGGCCTTCTGAAGTCTGAAGTTTGCGGATTTCAGGCGGAAGAAGGGACCGAGGGCCGTGTCTGACGGTACGACATTGTTGTTTGGGTTGCCAGGAGTACGGGTTGAGCGTGTCGAGCGGGACGTCGACGGGACCCGTGTGGTTCATGTGGTCACCGCCGACGAAGCGGCGGCGGCGTGCCCGGGGTGTGGGGTGGTGTCCAGGTCGGTGAAGGAGCTGGTGAGCACCTCGCCGCGCGATATTCCCTATGGTGAGGACCCGATCACGGTGCGCTGGCACAAGACCCGCTGGCGCTGCCGGGAGGACTACTGCGAGAAGTCCTCGTTCACAGAGGCCATCGCGCAGGTGCCGGCGCGGGCCCGGGCCACCACACGGTTGCGTACCGCGATCGGTGCGGCGATCGGCGATGCCGGGCGGGCGGTGGCCGAGGTCGCGGCCGCCCACGGGGTATCCTGGCCGACCGCGCACCGCGCGTTCGTCGCGCACGCCGAGGAACGGCTATGCGAACCCGCGCCGGTGGCAGTGCTCGGTATCGACGAGACCCGCCGCGGCAAACCCCGCTGGGAGCAGTGCGCCACGACAGGGCGGTGGGTGCGGGTTGACCCGTGGGACACCGGATTCGTCGATTTAGCCGGAGATCAGGGCTTGTTGGGGCAGCGCGAGGGCCGCACCGGTGCTGCGGTGATCGACTGGCTGGCCGAGCACAGCCAGGAGTTCCGCGAGGCCGTTCAGTTCGTGGCGATCGACCCGGCCGCGGTCTAGGCCACGGCGATCCGCACACCGGGGTTGTTGCCCAATGCCACGGTGGTGGTCGATCACTTCCACCTGGTGAAACTCGGCAACGATGCGTTGACCAAGGTGCGCCGCCGGGTGACCTGGGATCTGCGGGATCGCCGCGGCGGCAAACTCGACCCGGAATGGGCCCACCGCCGGCGCCTGCTGACCGCGTGGGAACGCTTGTCGGACAAGAATTTCGCCACGATGTGGAACGCGATCGTGGCCGAAGACGACACCGGCCAGATCCTGTCGGCGTGGATCGCCAAGGAAGAACTGCGCACCCTGCTGTCCACCGTGCACGCCGGCGGCGATGCGCACCTGACCCGGTATCGGCTGCACCGCTTCCTGGCGTGGTGCATCGACTCGCAGATCCCTGAGCTGCTCACCCTGGCCGCCACCGTCGACACCTGGTGGCCCGAGATCAACGCCTTCATCGCCACCGGTATCACCCGACTTGGGCCAAATTAGTGCGCACCGTCGGTGCGGATCTTGGCGAGTGCTTCGGCGAGGTCGTCGGGTAGGGCGTCGGCGGCGGTGAGGATTTGTCGTCCGGCGCGAATCTGCACGGTGCGGTAGCGGCGTGCGGTGCGGACGAATTTCTTGATGCTCCAGCCGGTTTGGCGTTCGATCCAGTGCGATACAGCCATGGCGGCGAACACGACGCTGAGGTGCGCCTCGATCGAGTCGCGAGTGCGGTGGTAGATCGGGCGAGCTTGAAGGTCATGCTTGGACATTCGGAAGGCCTTCTCGATGCGCCACAGCTGGTGGTAGGCGTCGATGACGAACTGCGCGGGTTGTTCGACCAAGTTGGTGGTGTAGCCCTTCCAGCCGGCCAGCGCACGGGTCTTGGCCTCCAAGGCGCGGTTGACCGATTTGGTCGCACCGCTGAGTTGGATGTAGCGGTTGCGCTTGACCGGGGCATGCCCATCCACGGCGCGCTGGGCCTTGGCGATCTGCTCGTCGATGCCGCGCAGGGTGCGCCGGGCCCGGTCATGTCGGTACTGGTAGTAGATGACCCGATCCGGGATACCGCGGGCTTTCTCCGCTGAGGTGGCCGGCCACGGCTGGGTTAACACCAACCCGTCCGGGATGACCTCGTCCGGGTGCTTAGCGCGCCATTCGGCGATCACGTTGGGCAGCAATGAGATCCGGGTTCCCAGAATGAACGACAACCCCGCGGCCTGCAGGGCGACCTGGTTGGCTTCAGAGATCATCCCGGCATCAGCGACCACGGTGACCTCGCTCAAGCGGTGGGCGGTCTTGAACGCGTTGATCACCGGCAACATGGTCGCGGTCTCGGCCTTGTTGCCCTCGAAGGCAGCCACTGTCAGCGGGAACCCAGTCGCATCGGTCAACAAACCCAGGGTGATCTGTGGATCGAGTCGACGTTCCTTGGAAAACCCGGGCTCGCGAAACCCATCAACGGCATCGGTTTCAAAGTGCAGGGTGCTCACGTCGTAAAGCACCAGGCTGGCCGGACCCAACGCAGCGTGCGCTGCACATGCAGCCGAAAGTGCCTGCCGGAATTCGGGTTTGGCGAAGATCGGCAGCCGCCGCTTCACCGTCCGATAGGCCGGCGAATCCACCCCGGTCTCCGAAAGCACCCGCAGCGCATCGACCTTGCTGGTCGGTTCGATGATTCGGGCGCCCACCAGGTCCCGAAACACCTCATCTCCATCGGTGGCGGCATCAAAGCCCAGCACCCGATAGGCATGACACAACGCCTCCCACAGGTGCTCAGAACAGGAGGCCACGATCTCCAGCGGCCGGCCACCGCCGGCAGCGGCCTGCTCGAGTCCCAGGTCCAGGCTCTGCTGACCGGCAGCCACGCGCTGAGCCGCAGCCGCCTTGAGCGCCTCCAGCTGGGCCTCACTGTGCGCCGAGCCGAGGTGCTCAATCTGGCGCGATCCCCGCCGCGAAGACCACACGATCTGCACCGCGGTTGCTCCCGAGGCCGTCTTCACCGTGCGCACATACGCCACCAGCGCACACTAAAGAACTTCAATTAGTGCAGACCTTCCGACCCGCCGCGACCGAAAACCCCAGCTCAGCGACTCGCAACCACCCCGATCCTCCAAAAGTGGCCCAAGTCAGGTATCACCAACGCCCGCACCGAGGGCTACAACCGGCTCGTCAAACAGGTCAAACGCGCCGCGTGCGGGTTCCGGAATCAAGACAATTCGGCACGCCGGATACGATTTCACTGCACCCGCAAACAGCGGGCCGCAACCCAGACGTCATGCTGATTGCCCGGTCAAAATCGAAGAGCCGCTATGGCGGGCTGCGTATGACCAGTGGCGGGCCGACCGTACCGCCTGGGTTGCCGGCGGTGGCGAGTGGCCCGGCGGCGAGAAGCAGCGCGAGCTACAGGAGGCGTTCGCGATGCCCGACGAGCCGTGGGACGAGCCAATTCCGTGGCATCCACAGTATTGACCTGGCAAGCAAACGTTAAGGCACCATTGGCAATAGGTCGCGAAATGGCGCAACAAGTTGGTGAATCTCTTCGGGGAACTCTTGCGCCCAAATGGCCAGAAACGCCGTCGCCACAATCTGGCCAGCCGTAAAGTCAAGATCTTCGCCTATTTGCTCCCACATCACATGTATATCGTGATTCGTCAGCATTCTCGACTTGATGACCTCCTTCACGCGCTCTTGCTGGCAAGCAGGTAGCTGCATTGAAACCGTAAGACGTGCAGCGACCGCATCGAGACGGCTGACCACACGATCAAAAATGTATTGTTCTGGATCGCCACTCCCAGGAAGCAGGAAAATCCGCTTCTCAGCGTCCGCGTGAGCGGATTTATCGCCATCCAGTACACAAATAGACGGAAATGTCGAGGTGGGATCCAAATTATGTTGTTCATTAACGCTGATCGCCGGACCAGCGCCGCCCATTCCATGAATCTTGACAGCGGACAATTCGACTTTGGGCAAGTACCTCAGCGCGGTGGTCATCAATAGCACGGCATAGGTGTCCTCCACAAAGACTGCCAATCGTGCATCGATCTGCCCAGTAATGGTGCGAAGGGCCGCGATGTCCAATTTTCCTTGGAGAACCTCTCCATTGTATGCGGCCCATATTGCTCGTGACGGAAGTGGAGCGAGAGCATCATTCGAGTGTGTCGTGAAGATGACTTGATATGACTTCCTGTCTGCGACTTCGATCAGATACTCGACCATACGCTGCGTCGCGACGGGGTGAAGCCCGTTCTCGATCTCCTCGATAAGGATTAGACAGTTTTCTGAAGCATTTTCAATGCCCGTAACGATTCGAATGACGCTCGCCTCACCGGCGCCGAAGTGAAACTCGGAGTATTCGGCGCCATCATGCGTCTGACCGGCGTATAGGCTGATTTTTTCGGAACGATCAATAAATAGCTGGTGAAATCCTTCGACAGGCTTTCCTAGTATTCGAGCTACGTTCTCCGCGACTATTTCGGTTAACGCGGACTCTTTGTAAGCTGAGAACTTTCCCCCGACCGCTTTAACTAATTCGCGCCGCTCGGTGGCTGGAACCGTCCGCTCGACGCCGAATATTAGCACTTCTCGTTCGACAGCGGTGCGATTCCATTTAGCTTTGAGATAGCTGGCTGTGCGCGGGACTGGTAGCCTTGGATTGATATCCCTATCTATCAACTGATACTCGACAGTCCAGTCCTTCATGCTGCTGTCGTACTTTCCGCTTTTCGCGAAAAATCGCCTCGGAGGGACCTCGCGATAAATTAGACCTGCGGCGCCAAGAATTGTAGTCTTGCCTCCACCATTCGGGCCCACTAATGCAGTAACTGGGAAATCGAATGTCACTTCGCGGTCTGTAAAGCCGCGGACGCGCTTGAGGACTAGTCGACTCAAGTATTTCTTGTAGCTTCCTTTGGCCACCTTATTCTCAAGCGCGTTGATTGTACTATCGCGGATCTCACTCTTGAACTCGCTCACTTCTTCACCACCCAAAACACGATGCCAGAGCGCGATTGCCGGGCCAACGATACTGTGTGCCGGCCGCGGCGTGTGGTTGCGGTCAGCGCAACTTCGGTCGCTTACGATCCTGCGTGTGCTTGTGCCCGGAGAAGTGATTTCCTACCTGGACATGTGCCGTGAGGAAGGCGTCAACCTACAAGCGTGGCATGAACTTCGGCACCAGCGGCCGGCTCAGCATCATCTTGATGAGCCGCCGGCCTGGCGCACCTCGCGACGATCGAATCGAAGAGGACGGTCGTGTCCTTATCTACGAAGGCCACGACAGGCCACAAACCCGGGGCGGTCCGGACCCGAAGACGCTCGACCAGCCTGAGCGCGGGCCAGGAGGCACGCTAACCCAGAACGGATTATTCCTGCAGGCTGCGTCACAACACCGCGAGCTGGGGATGCCGCCGGAGCGCGTTCGCGTGTACGAAAAAATGCGCACCGGCATCTGGACATTCAACGGCACGTTCAGGCTTGTAGATGGCTGGCGGGAAGAGTCCAACGAGCGATTGGTGTTCAAATTTCGGCTCGAGGTCGATCCAGATGCGACGCCGCTTGTCGACTCGCGCGAGCCGCGTCTAGAGCAGAACCGACTCATTCCAACGGACGTGAAGCTGGCCGTGTGGAAGCGGGACGAAGGCAAGTGTGTCGAGTGCGGAAGCACCGACAACTTGCACTTCGACCACATCATCCCGTACTCGCGCGGCGGCTCCTCGCTCGTAGCCCAGAACATCCAGTTGATGTGTGCGCGGCACAATTTGGCGAAGCACGACAAGATCCAGTGACGCGACCGCGTGGATGGCAACGCGGATGGCAACGCGGCTCATTTTGGGGGTTTTCGCCCGCCTTCGCCCACACCGCCAAACTCCCTCCACCTGCACAAATAGGTAGTGAGCGAAGGCCGGCGAAGGCCCTGCCGGTACCTGGGGGTCAAGTGGTCGCAGGTTCAAATCCTGTCAGCCCGACGCAGGTCAGGTGCGACTGCAACGTGCCGCCGGCTACCTGCGCCAGCGGACGCCAACCCGCGGGTCCGGCGCCAGCGCCGGTGCGGCCCAAGCCGCGGCAGCGGCGGAGAGCACATGCCAGACGCCGTGGAACTGCCACAGGCTGTCCGGCCGGCATAGCGGCGACCTGGAACGCCCGGCGACATAGGCGGCCAGCCCTAGCGTGAAGACCCCGGCCGGTCCTGTCCACGCCGACCACCGTGGCCGGCTTCGGGTCAGGCCCACGGCGTACACCGCTCCTGCGGCGGCGATCGACCAGTCATGGGCGACCTTCGCCCACGACGGTTGGGGCCCGTGGTAGGCGAAGCTGCCCGCCCCGACCACCACAAGCGCAGCTCCGGCGGCCCCGGCCAGCGGCGCCCTGACCCGCGCGGCCCAGCACAGCACGGTCATCCCGGCGACGGCGTAGGCCAGGCTCGTGACAGCCAGGACGGGCTGAGCCAGCGCACCGGTGACGATTCGCTCGCAATCCGACTGACCGAGACCCGTGGACGCGGCCAAGACCAGCATGGCGATCCACCGTAACGCGCTGTGGACGACAGGTGGGCGTATGCCGCCCCGCGAAAGCTTCAGCCCTGCAGTTTTAACTATTGCGTGTCGCGGCTGTGCGCTCAGCAACCGCGACGGGTCGTTTCGGCTTCACCTGAAAACGGTGTCATGACGGCGCTTCTGTGCTTTACCCTCCTTCAGTGCCCGGGAAGAACACCGTCATTGCGGCAACGGCGATACTTCTCTCAGGTTGCGTGCGGTCGAGCGAGCTAGCTGCCACGGTGACGTCGACGGTGCAGCCGGTGATCACCAAAACCGTAACGGTGACCTACACACCACCGGCGACACCGATCCCAAAAACGGTCATGGAAACCGACGGCACATATCGAGTGGGTACCGATATCGTGCTGGGCACCTACCGCTCGGCCGGGCGGAGCAGTGAAGGAGAGTCCGATTGCTATTGGGCCAGGCTGAACAGCCTCAATCCGACCGACATCATCGACAACAACATCAGCACCGGCCCTCAGGTAGTGGCGCTCCAGCCGGGTGACGCGGCGTTTCTGACGCACAGCTGTCAGCCGTGGCAGAAGACAGACTAGACGCTGAAAACGCCTGGCTTACAGGGCAGAACGGGACCACAGGGCCGGATGACACGCCGCACCCGGCAATCAGGCGGTTTCACTGTGGTTACCGCTGTGCCAACCGAGACACTCACCGCCCGGTCAGCCCTGGCTGACGGTAACATCGATCCCCGACTTGTTGATCGTCGGCGTGCCCGAATGATAAATCGTCACAGTGTAGATGCCGCCGGCGTCGATCGTGTCGGCACTGTCGATCGTTACATGGGTGTAGTTGCCTGAAACTTGTAGCCTAAGACAGTGACCGGTGACCGTGAATGTGTTGTTGTTGCCGGACAGATTCAGCGTGCCGTCGTTGCATGAGACGGTTTGCGATCTTCCGTTACCGCCGAGGCTGAGCACCCCACCGCGCCCGACCGTCAGCTCGCTCGGAAAGGGCTGCGGCGCAACAGACGAGGCGCTGGGCCCACCGGTTAACGGAAGCATCGTTGAGGACGAGGGGGGAGAAGAATAGTGGCTCACGTGCGTGAAAATCCGACTCACACCATTTCCCACCGCGATCATGACCACCCAGAAGGCCACCAATATCCAAACCAAGCGCCACCGGGGCAGCGGGCCGCTGCGTCGCCATCGCGGGAAACCTGCGCTGCTGTCTGGCGTTGGTGACGCCGGAGTGGGCGCTACGGGTGGCGTCCGGGGCGTCTCGTCGCTTCTGGACACCGAGATCTGTTGACTACCGAGTTCGGCGGCGCGCGTCTGCTCGGCCAGCTGCCGTTCCAGCTCGGCGATGCGCTTCTCGGGGTCCTCCTGGTCGTCCATCAGCAAATGGTCCCACCAACAAGGTGCCGCCGCAGGAGTTTGCTCGACCGCGCAGGCGACCCGCTCCCCGAAGGACACGGCGGACGCCACGGCAGAGCACATTTTCGGGACTGCCATCAGGCATCGATCACTCGACGCCGCCGACCGATCAGCTATTCGGCGTCGCGATGTCCTCAACAGGTAGTACGGTTGCGATTTCGTCGTTGATGTCGTCATTGAGTGCGCTGTGCCGGCGACCCCACAGCAGATAGAAGATCAGCGCGACCACCAACCACACGCTGAACCCGATCCAGGTGTACCAGTGCAGGCCCGACAAGATATAAACGCACGACGCCACTGACAAGATCGGCGTGATCGGGTACCCGGGCACCCTGAAACCGCGGGGCAAGTCCGGCGCGCGGACGCGCAGGATGATCACTCCCACCGACACCACGATGAACGCGGTCAAGGTGCCAATGGACACTATTTCTGCCAGGTTCTCCAGTGGCACCAGGCCAGCCAACATTGCCAAAACGGCCGCGACGATCAAGGTGTTGCTGACCGGTGTCATCATGCGCGGATTGACCTTTGCGAACGTCGTCGGCAGCAGCCCGTCACGTCCCACCGCGTAAAGGATGCGTGTCTGGCCGTAAATCGTCACAAGAGTGACGGAGAAGATCGAGATCACCGCGCCGACAGCCAAAATTGTGCTGCCGAAGACATTTCCGCTGATGTGCTCCAAGATTGCCGCGAGGTCCGCCTCTTGACCCTTGAAGGCCTGCCACGGTTGCCCGCCGATCGCGGCCACCGCGACAAGCACATAGAAACCCGTCACGATCAACATGGCCGCGATGATCGCCCGCGGCATGGTGTGCTGCGGATCTTTGACTTCGTCACCGGCAGTGGAGACGGCGTCAAGACCGATGTAGGTAAAGAAGATCGTGCCGGCAGCCAAGCTGATGCCTGAGACACCAAACGGTGCGAAGTCGGCGAAGCGTTCCGTTTTGAAAGCGCTGAACGCGATCGCAGCGAACATCAGCAGCACGCCGAGCTTGATCAACACCATGACGGCGTTGGCTTTGGCGGATTCGCTGACGCCGCGGATCAGCAGCGCCGCACACATCGCGACCAAGACGATGGCCGGCAAGTTGACCACCCCAGGATCGGAATCCCACGGCGCCGCGGAAATCGCCTGCGGCAGCCGAAATCCAAAGATGTTGCTGAACAATTTGTTCAAGTACTGGCTCCATCCGACGGCCACGGCGGCAGTTGAGACGCCATACTCCAGCAGCAGGCATGCCGCGACTCCCACCGCGGCGAACTCGCCGAGGATCGCATAGGAGTACGAGTAGGCCGATCCCGACACTGGAACCGCCGATGCCAGCTCGGCGTAGCAGATCGCGGTGAGGCCCGCCGCGATTCCAGCGAGGACGAACGAAAGGACCACTGCCGGACCGGCTTGCGGTACTGACACCGAGAGAATAACGAAGATGCCGGTGCCGACCGTCGACCCGACGCCGAACATCGTCAGCTGGAAGGTCCCCAGACTTCGTCGCAGGTGATCCGAGGCGCCGGGGGCGACCGGTGCGCCGCTCACCGGCCGGCGTCGCAGCATCTGCTGGGCCAAACTGAGCGCCGGCGTCGGCATGGCGCCTCCTCCCCGGAATGGTCTTGAGTATGACCGCGTGCCACCCGTCACGTCGCGAATTCGGGCTGAATGTGGTCGGCAGACCGGGTCGGAGAACGCGCATACTGTGAACCGTGACGACGCGCGGCCCACACCCCGAGGGTCCGGTGCGGATGGAAGTGCACATGCTGTACCGCTACCCGGTGAAGTCGATGCTCGGCGAAAGCCTTGCCAGCGTGTTCGTCGACGAATGTGGCGCGGACGGGGACCGCCGGCTAGCGCTGGTCGACGCCGTGACTGGGCGGATCGCCAGCGCCAAGCAGCCCCGGTTGTGGCGTCAGCTCTTGCAGTTCTCCGCCAGCTGGGACACCGGGGGTGTACGCATTACGCCGCCCGGCGCAGCCAGTGTGGCCGCCGACGACCCCGGCGTCGATGACCTGCTTTCCGGGTTGTTGGGGCGCGCGGTCCGACTGATCAGCGGCCGCCCCCGAAGCGCTACCTTGGAGCGGCCCGACCCGGAGAAGGTGCTCGATCTAGGTGTGGACGCCGAGGTCGAGGCCCGCATCGTCGAGATTGCCGGGGCAACACCGGGCGATTCGTTTACCGACCTCGCCCCGTTGCACGCGATCACGACCGCCACCATCGAGCGCGTCGGAGTTGCTGCGCTACGTTACCGGCCGAATCTGGTGATCGCCACACCACCGGGCTATCCGCCCTACGCCGAAAACCAATGGGTGGGCAGAGAGCTTGCCGTGAGGGAGACCCGGTTACGTGTTCTCAAACCCACATCACGTTGTGCAGTGCCCACTTTGGAACATGGTCCGTTACCGTCAGCCCCCCAGGCGCTGCGCACGTTGATAGCCGAAAACCGCTTGGCAGCACCTGCATCGGCGACGTTGCCCTGCGCCGGGGTGTACCTTTCGGTGCTGACGGAAGGCGTCATTCACATCGGCGACCAGGTGACTCTCAACTAGCTGCCCGCGGCATCGTCCTGTACTGGTGCCGGATCAGGCTCTGGCACAGGAAATTCCGAGCTGATTGCGCCATCAGATGTTGAATCAGCGACAGGAGCTTCAGGTTCCACGACATCGACCAGAATGGCTGCTTGTTCGGGTGCGGGGGCGTCTTCTGCCGGCTCGGCTGCCACCGGCAGAAACATGTGATGGGTGAATTGCGGCTGATACGCGCCCCCACCGCCGATTTTCACGCCACCGCCTTCACCGCTGGACACCGCAGTCCCATCCGGCAGTGTGACCGCGGTGTGGCTGCCATTCCACCCAATCACCAAAGCGCCGGGAGCAGTTCCATACTTAAAGCCGCGAGCTAGCAGCGCGGATTCCTCGTTTCCGGTGTTGAACCTACTTCCGAAAACCGGTCTATCGGTGGCCATATTCGCTACCCACGAAGCCAGTCCAGAACAGTCGGTACCGGCAGGTGAGTCTCCGCCCGCGACATACGGAGTACCCGACACCTGCTGAATAAATGACATCAGCGTAGCTAAAACAAACATGCGCCGGGACATTAACAACACCATCGCCAGACCACCAAAATTTGTGGCGGGACTCACGATTCACTTCTCTTAGTGGCATCGGTTACAAATACCACAAGAAGTCGATAATTGGGTGTGCAGGCAAAAAAGCCTTATACGCCTTAAATTTTCGTTGACACCGGCTATTTCTGCGATGGTTGTTGGATTGTTCTGCAACGTACGAAATATCGTGCTTGCCAAGGTATTCGATGCACTATTCGACTCTTGTCGATTTGTTTGATGACGCGAGCGGTCACGCCGGCTACTGCCCGGGCCACAGCTGGCGCGGACCGTCCGGTGCGCCCAATTCGGCCGGCCCGCCGCCTGATTCCACGTCGCGGGGCGCATCCGATGCCGTCAGCTCGTCACGCGGCTGCGGCGCTCACGGTCACCCTGCGGGTGCGATTGAGCGAAAAGGTAATCTCCTCGACCTCCTCGAACACCTGGCGCGCCGCCCGCAGTGGTTGCGTCGTGGTGTCGACGACACGGGCCTGCTCGACGGCGTTGTCCAGGGCACTGCGTGCCGCGCGTGCCCGGTCGAGGTGGGCCGAGGCCTGCGCGACCGTGGGCGCGGAGTCGGCACGCTGCACGGCCTGCTCGGCGAGACGGCGATCGATCGAACCGGACAACACCGCGAGCCCACTTAGCTCGGCCACCGCAATTCCAACCACGACCGCCACCGCAGCGCGTGCGACCAAGCCCGGCCAGCCGCGGGTCGGGCCGCTCGCAGTGGCGCGTGTCACCGCGCCGACCAGCAGGCCGAAGACCAGCGTCAACGGCAGGATGGCCGGCATCGGCCAGCGCGCCGATGCCCCGACGGCAACCGCGGCGGCCAGCCAAGCCGAACCGGCGCCGAACAGCACGACCAATCCGGCGATCGCCTGGGTGGAGCGCTGATGGCGCTCAGCGAGCTCCGCCCAGTGGCCACCGCCCAGCCAGGCCAGCGCCGGTCCCAATCGCGCTCGGGGAGAGCGGGTTTCAGAATCTTTGTGGGCGCGCATGGAACTGACAAACACCGCCAGGTTCTCGCAGCTGACAGGCACCTGCCGAGGCGAATCGAGGATTGGGGTGGTGGTTGCGAACCCGACCGGAATCGAACCCTGGTGCCGATGTGCCATCGCGGCGGTGCGATGTCCGAATCTTCTTACCGTCCGAGGTCGGTTCGCAGCCGGCGGTCGACACGGTTGAGGGCCAACATGCCCTGGCGTAGGCGGGTCAGCGACCCACAACGCCGACGACATGAGACGGTATGAATTTATGCAGCCCCACAACTACGTGACCTACGAAGAATTCGGTCGCAGGTTCTTCGAGGTCGCTGTTACCGAGGCCCGCGTCGCCGCGGCGTTCAGCCAGATCGCCGGTGAAGAGTTCCAGACCGGCCCGATCCGGCAGGGACCGGGCGGGCTTGCCCGGGTCAGCGCGAACGTCAAGATCCAGCAACCACAAGTGACCCGGAAGCTCGGCCAGCTGATCACCTTCGATATCCGGATTCCGCTGGCCATCGAGATGATCGTCGATTTGCGATTAGACAAGCAGCGGTTCATGGTCGACGGCGAAATCGCCTTGCGCGCCTCGGCGCACGCGGCCGAGCCGCTGCTGCTGGTTATCGACGTGGGCAAGCCGAGGCCGTCGGACATCATGGTTCACGTCGCCGCTACCTCGATCCGCGGTGAGCTGTTGCGGATCGTGGCGGGCGTCGATGGTGAGATTCGCCGCTACATCGCCTGGCACGTCGCCAACGAAATCGACTCGCCGCAATCACAAGCCGCTCAAGTTATCGACGTGGCAGAGCAACTGGCTGCCGCCTGGGACCGCGACTGAACCGCGGCGGCGAGGGGGTTTATCGGGCGGTTCGGGCCGGGTATGCCGACCCGCGTGTATCCGGTAGTGGTGGTTAGCGCACGGGCCACGACGTGGCTCGAGTAGAGGTTTCGACAACATCCGGGCTAGAACCGGCGGCCGCCTGGAAGCTGGCGTCAGATCTAAGCCGGTTCGGGGAGTGGATGACAATTTTCGGCGGCTGGCGCAGCGCTGTTCCGTCAACCATCGAGGAGGGCACCCGCGTGTCGGCGTGCATCAAGGTGAAGGGTTTTCGCAACGTCGTTCACTGGACGGTCACTCGTTACGACGAACCCGAAGTAATTGAACTAAAAGGCCGGGGCCGCGGCGGAATTCGGCTCGCGGTGAGGATGACACTCGCCGACAACCATCCTGGCACCGTGTTTCGTCTGACCGCCGAGATCACGGGCGGTGTGCTCAACGGGCCGCTCGGGGGGCTGGTCGCCCGGGTCGTCAAGTCTGATGTGCACAAGTCGATAGCCAACCTGGCAGCCTTACGCTGAGCGGCTGGCCGCATCGCCCCTTGACGCACATCCGCGCCGTCGCCTAGTTCCGGGGGGTATCACCCGACCGGGGCGTGGGCTGCCGGCGTTCGATGTCGCGTACCCGCCTGCGCTCCGCGGCAAGCCAGGCCAGCCCGGCTGCACTGGCAAGCAGCCCGACGACCACGGCCGCGATGCCGACGCCGACCTGCCCCATCGCCAATGCGGCCACGCAAATCGCCATCGCCACCACACCGGCTCCGACCAAGACAAGCCCGGGCAGCTTCGCCGTGTCTTTTATCGCCTCGCCGGCGTGCGGCCGCGTGGTCCGGTGGTAATCGACCGGGTCCTGTGAGGTTTCTCCCATCAGCTTCTCCCCACTGTCACTGCAATTTTGCCGCCCTAAGCGGTGTTGGGCTGCTACCCAAATTCGGGCCCGGGGAAACGGCTGGCCGCGCGGGTCAGCGCGGGGAAGCCGGGGCTGGATGTGTTGTTCGCGACGGTTGGCCCACGGCCGCACGCAACGCAACCAACCGGTAGCGCCTGGTCAGCGGACGAACGCAAAGCCGCCGGATCTGATCATGCCGATGCTGACGACAAGGCCCCAGGCAGGACCAAGAAGCCACAACACGTTCAGCAGGACGACGAATACCACGTCGCGCTTCGCGTGGCCGGCGAATTGCCGGTTGTAAAGGTAGGCCCAGAAGTAGATCACTGTTCCGTAGAGCTTCTGCCAGAACAGCGCCACGCCGAGAGTGCCCAGCCATCGCGCCGGCAACACGTCATAGGTCATGCCGTAAAGGAATAGCGCCGATGGGATCAGTGTCGAAAACCCGTTGCCGGTGTCGCCCCAGAATCCGAAGGCTTTCTCGCTGGCGTATGCGTCGTCGAAGAGTGCGTAGGTCGCCCATCCGTCGGCCCATCTGCGCGGACGCGGCACTTCCGACCATCGGATCGGCGCGGTGACGAACTCGATGAGACGGTCGAACTCGCGGCCCCGATAAGTCAGCACGTACTCGGCATAGCGTTCCTTGATCAGGTTGATCTGCAGGAACAGCGAGATTTCCAAGAACGTGACCAACACATTGATCCAGAGAAACAGCGCCAGCAGAAGTTGTCCGGTGGTCAGGCCGTAGCGCGAAGTGTGCAGAACCACCGGAACCGCCGTTCCGGCAGCCACACCCGCCACGACCACCATCCACACCCGCAGGAAGCCATGTCCGCCGGTGCTGCGGGCCGCCCGGTTACGGCCTTTGGTCGGATACGAGCACATCGGGATCCCCCATCCGGCATTCGACAACGGTGGGTAAGAGATCCTAATTTTTTGAGATGAGCAGGACCAGCGGGTTGCGAGCTGTTGACTGGTCGGTGCTCGTTGCGAGTGCTACCGCGAAAAGCCGCCGCGGTTGTCCCAACGTGGCTCGGGGCGGACGCGTTGTTACATGCCCGCGCAACGTGTTATAGCGTCTGATGGCGGCCGAAGAACTTGTGATCCTCGCTGTATCCGCCGTAGCCGCTGCCGATTTCGCGGTAGTCAGCGACGAACTCGATGCCCTTGATCCACTTCACCAGCTTGAACCCGTGCTGCAATTCGTTGCGTAGCCGCAGTGGCTTGCCGTGCATGTAGGGCAGCGGCTGGTCGTTCATGTTGTAGGCCAGCATGGTCATGTGATGCGTCATCTGCGCGATGGGATGCGCGTTGTAGTAGATCCCGCCGGTTGCGCCGAGACCCATGGAGTAGAACACCACCCATTTGGCCTCGGGCAGCGGTTTGACGATGTCCATGATCGTCTTCATATGCACGCCACCCCATTTGGCCACACCCGACCATGCCTGGATGCAGAAGTGCTGGCTGATCTGCTCGTGGTAGGGCAGCGCCTTGAGATCGTCGAGCGAGAACTCCATCGGCTGCTCGACGAGGCCGTACACCCGCAGCCGCCAATCGCGGAAGTCGTTCTTCTCCAGCTCCTTGTATTCGACGGTCTCGGGCAGGCGACCGTTGCGCCAGTGATGCGGGGAGATGTCGTCTTCGGTGAAGGCGCCCGGCTTGGGGTCCAACTTCTCCAGCATCCGCTGGAACGGTCCGACGAGCGCATAGCCCACCCGTTGCACCACCCGCGGATGGCGAATGGTGAAGGGAGTGGCCCACACCCACGCCACTGCAGTCACGACCATGGCCGCGGCGAAAAAACAGAAGCCGATCCAGCTGTCGTCGTCGCGGGCGGCGAACATGTGGTTGAGGTTGCGCAGCGCGTCGGTGGTGAACACCAGCGTTACGTGCACAAGGATGAAGAACAAGAAATACACCAGCACCAGGAAGTGCAGTGAGCGCGCATGCTGGATGCTCAACCGCTTGCTGAGCCAATGCACACGCTGCGAAAGTGCCGGTGACATGCCCAGCCCGGTGAACAGCGCGGCCGGCGCGGCGATGAACACCGTGGTGAAGTACGCCAGCACTTGCAACCCGTTGTAGGCCACCCACCCGTTGTCGGTTGGCCAGTGCAAAGACAGGTACTGGATTGCCACTGAGGCGGCGTTGGGGACGACGTCCCAGCTGGTCGGCACGATGTGCCGCCACTGTCCGGTGGCAAACAGCAGCACGTAGAAGACCGCGCCGTTAAGCAGCCACAACACGTCAACGCCCAAATGCCACCACCGCGCCAGGCCGATCGAGTGGCGGAATCCGGGGAGCCCGAAATGCCTTGGCAGCGCGACGGTGTCGGCGTTAGCAGTCCAGTACTCGTCGTCCGGAACGGGTGGGCCCACCCGTAGCCACTCGTCCTTGCCGGGCGTGGCGTTGCGGCTGAAATACAGCCTCGGATGGTCGCAGAGGATCTGGATCCCGGTTCTGATGATGAACATCATCATGAAAAGATTGAAGAAATGGGTCCAGCCAATCCACGCCGGGATGCCGGGCTTGACGCCGTGCGTAGTTGTGCCGGGATAACGCGCAATGAAGTTCTGCACCGCCGGCATGTGGTACAGGCCTTTGCCGATCGCGACCGCTGCGACCAGCAGCGCGAAGCCAATCGGGATCAGCCATAGCAAGTTGAACCACTTGTCTGGGCCCACCCGTAGCTTTGGTGCGGTGGCCCGCCTGGTCAGGTCGAACCCACCGCCGTAGGTCTCCACATCGATGGTGTCCTCGGCGGTGTGTACTTCGCTGCGATAGTCCGGGTCAAACGTTAGCGGGGTGCCGACCGCCAATGCGGTGGCAGTGCCGTTGTGCGCCGGTACACCACCGCCAGCCGAGCCCTTGTGCGCTGGGGCGTCGTTAACGTCTGTCGTCACCCGCGCGAAGATACACTATTACCGCTGTGTGACGTGATTAACATAATGGAAACAACGCCTGGGAGTTAGCTGGGAACGTCGGCCGGGCGCAGTCGTCGCAGCACCCGGGTCTCGATGGCATTGATCGTCAGCACCCGCCGACAGATCCGCCAACCGGCATCGGTGCGCCGATAGTCGTCGTCGTAGCGCAGATGCCACACCACGTCGATGAGCTCCCCACCGCGCTGGTCCCAGTGGTGCGCGACGCACGTGATGCGTCCGCGCGCAGCGTCGGGGTCCGGCCCGGGGTCGTAGACCTCCCCGACAATCGCATGCTCGGTGCGCACTGTCGTAGCGACTGCGGTGATCGCCGCGCCGATAGCGGCCGGTCCGGCGTGACGGAGGACGGGCTCGAGCTTCGCCGGCGGGTCCGGCACCGTCATTTCGGCATCCTGCGTGAAAAGCTCTGCCACCGTGTCGAACTGACGATCATCAATGCCGCTGGCGTAGCGGTGGACCAAATCCGATAGTGCCATCCGGTCGGCTGGACACACGGTCATGGCGACAGCCCCAGCCGTTGCGCGCACGCAGACAGGACGTCTTTGGCCTGCTCGATGTCGTTGATCGCGGGCATGCCCAACACAATGCGGTCGGCGCCCTGATCGGCGAGGCGGCCAGCGCGGTCGGCGTCGATCTTGGTAACCAGATGGCCCAGCGACACCTCCAATGCGCCCGGGTCGCGTCCGACTGCCACCGCTTCCTCGCGCATCAGCGTCAGCAGCGACGCCAACCGGGTGCCGCTGACACCCAGGGGCTGCAACCCGTCACCCAAGCGTCCGGCCCGCTGCGCCGCCGCCCGGCTGTGTCCACCGATGTGCACCGGAAGACGCGCGCCGGCAACGGGTTTGGGATAGCACATCACGTCGTCGAAGTCGAAAAACTCGCCGTGGTGGCTGACGCCACGCGGGTGGTCAGCCCACAGTGCGCGCAGCACCGTCAACTGCTCGTCGGCCCGCCGGCCCCGGGTGGCGAAGGCAGTCCCGCACGCCTCCACCTCTTCGCGCAGCCATCCCACGCCGACGCACAATCGAAGCCGACCACCTGAGAGCACATCGACCGTAGCCGCTCGTTTGGCCAGCACGACGGGATGGTGGTTGGGCAACACCAGCACCCCGGTAGCCAATCCCAGCCGCTCGGTGTGGCCGGCCAAAAACGCAAGCAGCTCAAGGGGATCCGGCACCGGGCAATCGGCGGCCAAATCCACCCGACCAGAACTGTCGTACGGGTAGACGCTGTCATAGCGGGCCGCTAACACGCTGTGTTCGGCGACAACGATCGATTCAAAACCACAGGCCTCGAGGTGCTGGGCGAAGCCCACCATCCACGCCGGGTCCGCGGTGACCCCGGCGGCGACCGGGGCGACCACGGCGACTTTCATGGCACTCGAAGCTAACAGGTGGTGGCGGTAGCTGCCCGCATTGTCTCGGCCAACGCGGCGGCCCGACCGTCGGTGAACACCTCCTCGAGCAGCAACGGCCTGCCGTCCGGCCCGGCCAGCGGAACCCGCCAGTTGGGATATTCATCGGTGGTGCCCGGCTGGTTCTGGGTGCGCCGGTCGCCGACCGCATCGGTCAGCGCCAGCCCGAGCAGCCGCGACGGGGTGCGCCCCAGATACCGGTGCAGAGCAACGACCGTCTCCGCGACAGCGGCGTCGTCACCCAGCAGTCCGACGCGGCGCAACTCGGCGGTCCAGGCGGCCAGTTCCTTGCGATTGGCTTCCAGTTCCTCCTGTACCGGCCGGGTTAACAAACCCAGGGATTCCCGTAGCCGCACATGCTCTCCGGACAGATAGCCGGCGGTTGGGGGCAGGTCGTGGGTCGTGACCGACGACAGGCAGTACTCGCGCCAGCGCTCGGCCGGCAACGGCCCGCGGTCGCCGTCACGGTCCAGCTCGAACCACAGGATCGAGGTGCCAAACACCCCACGGCCCCGCAGATAGTCGCGGACCCACCGCTCGACGGTGCCCAGATCCTCACCCACCACCAGCGCGCCAGCGCGGTGCGCCTCCAGGGCGACAATGCCGACCATCGCCTCGTGGTCGTAACGCACGTAGGTGCCCGCGGTGGGCGGAGCGCCTCGCGGAATCCACCACAGCCGAAACAGCCCGATGATGTGGTCGATCCGGATACCGCCGGCATGCCGCAGCACGGACCGGATCATGGCCCGCAGCGGCTTGTACTCGTGCTCTACCAGGCGGTCCGGCCGCCACGGTGGTTGCGACCAATCCTGCCCGAGCTGGTTGAACTCGTCCGGCGGTGCGCCCGCCGTCACTCCGAGCGCCAACACGTCCTGCAGAGCCCAGGCGTCGGCGCCGTTGGGGTGTACGCCGACCGCAAGGTCGTGCATGATGCCCAGCGCCATCCCGGCCCGCAGCGCCCGCGATTGGGCGGCGGCCAGTTGGTCGTCGAGCTGCCATTGCAGCCACCGGTGAAAATCCACCGCACGGGGATGTTTCGCGACGAAATCGGCGACGCCCGGCCCGGCGGGATGCTGCAGCTCTGGTGGCCACCGATGCCAGTCGGCCCCATAACGCTCGGCCAGCGCACACCAGGTGGCGAAGTCGTCGAGCGCGGCACCTTCTCGGGCGCGAAACGCCGCATAGGCCAACTCGCGGCCCGCCGAGCGCGGCACCCGGTATACCGCTTTGAGCGCCCGGCGTTTAGCCGCCCAGGCACTGTCCCGGTCGATCAGCTCGGATCGATCGGCCCGCCGCTGGGCCTCATGCCGCAGCCGCCAGACCCGGCCGCGCTTGCGCAGGTAGGCAAATTCCGGGATCGCCTCGACGCGAAGGTAAAGCGGGTTGACGAAGCGCCGTGACGCCGGCAGGTACGGCGAGGGCTCCATCGGCGTGGTCGGCGTGGCCGCGTGCAGCGGGTTGACCAGCAGGTAGCCCGCGCCGTGCCGTACGGCCGACCACACGGCCAGGTCGGTGAGATCGCTGAGGTCGCCGACGCCCCAGGAATGTTGAGACCGCACACTATACAGCTGGATGGCCAGACCCCAGGCCCGCTGGTGCCCGAGCCGCTCGGGGATCCCCAGCCGGTCCGGCGTCACGATCACTGCCGTGTTGGCGTCATGTTCGCCGGAACGCAGGTGCAGCCGGTGATAGCCGAGCGGCAGGTCGGACGGCAGCACGAAGCTGGCCTCGCCGATCAAGCGGCCGTCGAGATCGAAGGGTGCGGCGAAGTTGTCGACCTGGCGGAGGTCGCGGCGCGCGGTGCCGTCCTCCAGCTGCAGCCATACCTCGGCCGGATCACCGTGGCTGACGTGTACCCAAAAGCTGGTCTGCGAACCGGCGCGCGCAACGATCGCGGGGGGCAGCGCCCGCGCCCAATACGCACGCTGGTGGGCGTCCAGCGCAGCCCGGCGCTCCTGCTCGGTCGCGGCGGCCACACCGAAGGCGCCGAGTACCGCCACCAACGTGGTCTCCGGAATGGTGATGTGGCGGCCCGCCCAATCCTCGTATTCGGTGGCGATGCCGAACTTTTCGGCGAGTTCGACCAGCGACGGGGCGGGCTCGGGCATGAACCAATCTTGCTTGGCGACCGCGCCCACCGGTCACGCGGGCGCTCGAGAGAGCACGGCCGGTCCACCAAGTTTGTTTGCTTGTCGGACACCTGGCGGCCACGTAGGCGTCACCGAACCACCCGGCTGGCTCGATACTGTCCGACCACATTGCTCGCTGTGCCGACTTTGCTGTCGGCCGCTACCATGCCAGTGACGAGGGATTTACGCGGTGGGGGATATGACGATCGACAACGCGGTCGAGCGCACCATCGCTGGCGCCGCCGGCGACCTCGTCGCGGCAATCCGCGGCAGACACGTCGTCGCGTGGCGAGGTCGGTGGGGGTGCCTTACGGTTATCGATGTACATGAGGCCGCGGCCGGTGCCGAGGCATTTCGTCGAACGGGGATCGTGACTCAAAGTGCCACCTGAACAACGCGGGCAGCACAGGTCGGGGTATGGCCTGGGACTGTCGACCCGAACCCAGGTCACCGGTTATCAATTCTTGGCGCGCCGCACCGCGATGGCGTTGACGCGGTGGCGCGTCCGCATGGAGGTCGAACCCGGCCGCCGTCAAGTATTGGCGGTGGTGGCGTCGGTGTCGGCGGCAGGCGTGATCTGCCTCGGCGCGCTGCTTTGGTCGTTCATCAGCCCGTCGGGTCAGATGGGGGAGTCGCCGATCATCGCGGACCGGGACTCGGGGGCGCTGTATGTCCGGGTCGGCGACACCTTGTATCCAGCGTTGAACCTGGCGTCGGCGCGGCTGATCGCGGGGCGCGCGGAGAACCCACACAAGGTGCGGTCAAGCCAGATCGCCGAGCAACCGCACGGACCGATGGTGGGCATCCCGGGTGCGCCGTCGGACATCTCACCGACCAGTCCGGCGTCGTCGTCGTGGCTGGTGTGTGACGCGGTGACCGCGGCACAGGGTGTGGGGGCGCCGGCGTCGGTGACCGTGACGGTGATCGACGGCACCCCGGATCTGTCCGGCCGCCGGCACGTGCTCAGCGGCTCGGACGCCGTGGTACTGCGTTACGGCAACGACACCTGGGTGATCCGCCAGGGGCGCCGGTCGCGCATCGACGCGGCCAACCGTGCGGTGTTGCTGCCGTTGGGATTGACGCCCGAGCAGGTCAAACAGGCCAGCCCGATGAGCCGGGCGCTCTACGACGCGCTGCCGGTCGGCCCGGAGCTGGCGGTGCCCAAGGTGCCGGACGCCGGCAAGCCGGCAGGCTTCCCCGGCGCCCCGGCGCCGGTAGGTGCTGTGCTTGTCACGCCGCAAATTAGTGGGCCCCAACAGTATTCGGTGGTGTTGCCCGACGGCGTGCAGACCATTTCACCGATCGTGGCCCAGATTCTGCAGAACGCGGGCACCCCGGCGGGCAGCATGCCGGTGGTGGTGGCGCCTGCGACACTGGCGAAAATGCCGGTGGTCCACGGTCTGGACCTGTCGGCGTACCCGGACAGCCCGCTGAACGTGGTGAACATGAAAGAAAACCCGGCCACCTGCTGGTGGTGGGAAAAGACCGCCGGAGAGGAGCGGGCACGCGTCCAAGTGGTCTCGGGCCCGACGGTGCCGATCGCCACCGGCGACACCCACAAGGTGGTGTCGCTGGTCAAGGCCGACAACACCGGCCGAGAAGCCGACCGCGTCTATTACGGGCCGAACTACGCCAATTTCGTCGTCGTCACGGGCAACGATCCCGCGGCGTCGACAGCGGAATCGCTGTGGCTGCTGTCGAAATCCGGGGTGCGCTTCGGCGTGGACAACTCGCGTGAGGCCCGCACCGCGCTGGGGTTGACCTCGACGCCGAGCCCGGCGCCATGGGTGGCACTGCGCCTGCTCGCGCCCGGTCCGATGTTGTCGCGGGCGGACGCGCTGGTGCGCCACGACACTCTTCCGACCGACACCAACCCTGCTGAATTGGCGGTACCGAAGTGAAACAAGGATTCGCACGCCCAACGCCGGAGCGGGCACCGGTCGTCAAGCCGGAGAACATCGTCTTACCCACGCCGCTGAGTGTTCCGCCGCCGGAAGGCAAACCGTGGTGGCTGGTGGTGGTCGGCGTGCTGGTGGTCGGCCTGCTGGTCGGCATGGTGGGCATGACGGTGGCCAGCGGGTCGCGGCTGTTCCTGGGGGCCGGCGCGATTTTTCCGATCTTCATGATCGGCGGTGTCGCAATGATGATGTTCGGCGGCCGCTTCGGGGGCACCCAGCAGATGAGCCGGCCCAAGCTCGACGCGATGCGTGCGCAGTTCATGCTGATGCTCGACATGCTGCGCGAGACCGCCCAGGAGTCGGCCGACAGCATGGACGCCAACTACCGCTGGTTCCACCCGGCGCCGACGACCCTGGCGGCCGCAGTCGGGTCGGCGCGAATGTGGGAGCGCCAGCCCGACGGCAAAGACCTCAACTTCGGGGTGGTGCGGGTCGGAGTCGGTATGACGCGTCCCGAAGTGACCTGGGGAGAGCCCCAGAACATGCCGACCGACATCGAGCTGGAGCCGGTCACCGGTAAGGCGCTGCAGGAGTTCGGCCGGTATCAAAGCGTCGTCTACAACCTGCCCAAGATGGTGTCGCTGCTCGTCGAGCCCTGGTACTCGCTGGTCGGTGAGCGCGAGCAAGTGCTGGGACTGACCCGCGCGATGATCTGCCAGCTGGCGTTTTCGCACGGCCCGGACCACGTCCAGATGATCATCGTCACTTCCGATCCCGACCGGTGGGACTGGGTGAAATGGATTCCCCACTTCGGCGATCCCCGCCGTCGCGACGCGGCCGGCAACGCGCGGATGGTGTACACCTCGGTGCGGGAATTCGCCGGCGAGCAAGCCGAATTATTCGCTGGCCGTGGCTCTTTCACGCCACGTCATGCCAGCTCGTCCGCGGAGACGCCCACCCCGCATCACGTGATCATCGCCGATATCGAAGACCCGCAATGGGAATACGTGATCAGCTCCGAGGGCGTCGACGGCGTGACGTTCTTCGACTTGACCGGCTCATCGTTGTGGACGGGTGTGCCGCAGCGGGTGCTGCGGTTCACCGACAGCGCCGGCGTGATCGAGACGCTGCCCCGTGACCGCGACACCTGGATGGTAATCGACGACAACGCATGGTTTTTCGCGTTAGCCGACCAGATGAGCGAAGCCGACGCCGAACAGTTCGCCCACCAGATGGCGCACTGGCGGCTCGCGGAAGCCTACGAGGAGATCGGTCAGCGGGTAGTCCAGCTGGGTGCACGAGACATCTTGTCCTACTACGGGATTGAAGATGCCGGCGAGATCGACTTCAACACGCTGTGGAGCGGGCGCCGCGACTTGCTCAGCCGTTCACGGCTGCGGATTCCATTCGGCAACCGCGCCGACAACGGCGAACTGCTGTTCTTGGACATGAAGTCGCTTGACGAAGGCGGCGACGGCCCGCACGGCGTGATGTCGGGGACCACCGGCTCGGGTAAGTCGTCACTGGTGCGTACGGTGATCGAGTCGCTGATGCTGGCGCATCCACCCGAGGAGCTGCAGTTCGTCCTGGCCGACCTCAAGGGTGGGTCGGCGGTCAAGCCGTTCGAGGGTGTCCCGCACGTCTCCCGGATCATCACTGACCTCGAGGACGACCAAGCGCTGATGGAGCGCTTCCTGGAGGCCATGTGGGGTGAGATCGCCCGGCGCAAGGAGATTTGCTTTTCCGCCGGTGTCGACGGCGCCAAGGAATACAACGAGCTGCGGGCCAGGATGAAGGCCCGCGGCGAGGACATGCCACCGCTGCCGATGCTGGTGGTCGTCATCGACGAGTTCTACGAATGGTTCCGCATCATGCCGACCGCGGTCGACGTGCTCGACTCGATCGGCCGGCAGGGCCGCGCCTACTGGGTGCACCTGATGATGGCGTCGCAGACCATCGAGAGCCGGGCCGAAAAGCTCATGGAGAACATGGGTTACCGGCTGGTGCTGAAAGCCCAGACCGCGGGGGCGGCGCAGGCGGCCGGTGTGCCGAACGCGGTGAACCTGCCGTCGCAGGCCGGTCTCGGTTATTTCCGCAAGAGCGGCGACGAGATCATCCGGTTCCAGGCCGAATACCTCTGGCGTGACTACCGCCGCGGCTCCGCATACGACGGCGAGGAGCAAGCGCCGCTGACACACAGTGTCGATTACATTCGGCCGCAACTGTTTACCACGGCATTCGCGCCGCTGGAGGTCAGTGTCAGCGGACCCGACGGGCAGACCGCCCTTCCCCAGGTCGTCGACGGCGAAGCGGTCAACGGCCACCGCGGCGGTGACGGCGTTGACGAAGAAGAAGAGGCGCTGCGCACACCCAAAGTCGGTACGGTCATTATCGACCAGCTGCGCCAAATCGACTTCGAACCCTACCGGTTATGGCATCCGCCACTGGATGTGCCGGTACCGATCGACGAGCTGGTTAACCGCTTCCTGGGCCGCCCGTGGCAACAGGACTACGGCAGTGCCAAGAATTTGGTGTTCCCGATCGGGATCATCGACCGGCCGTACAAGCATGACCAGCCGCCGTGGACCGTCGACACGTCGGGTGCCGGTGCGAATGTGCTGATCCTGGGCGCCGGAGGTGCGGGTAAGACGACCGCGCTGCAGACGCTGATTTGCGCGGCCGCGTTGACCCACACGCCCGAGCAGGTTCAGTTCTACTGCCTGGCCTACAGCGGCACCGCGCTGACCACGGTGGCCGGTTTGCCGCATGTCGGCGGGGTTTCCGGCCCCACGGACCCCTACGGTGTTCGCCGCACCGTGGCCGAGGTGCTGGGATTGGTGCGGGACCGCAAACGCAGCTTCCTCGAATACGACGTGCCGTCGATGGAGGTGTTCCGGCGGCGCAAGTTCGGCGGCGAACCCGGCGGCGTGCCCGACGACGGCTTCGGGGATGTGTACCTCGTGATCGACAACTACCGGGCGCTGGCCGAAGAGAACGAGGTCCTGATCGAACAGGTGAACCAGATCATCAACCAGGGTCCGTCGTTCGGGGTGCACGTGGTGGCCACCGCTGACCGCGAATCGGAGTTGCGACCTCCGGTGCGCAGCGGGTTCGGCTCGCGCGTCGAGCTGCGCCTGGCCGCGGTGGAGGACGCCAAGCTGGTACGCTCCCGGTTCGCCAAAGACGTTCCGCCCAAACCGGGTCGCGGCATGGTGGCGGTCAACTACGTGCGCCTCGACAGCGACCCGCAGGCGGGCCTGCATACGCTGGTGGCACGCCCGGCGCTGGGAAGCACGCCCGAGGCGGTGTTCGAGTCCGACAGCGTGGCGGCCGCGGTCCGGCAGGTGGCCGTCGGCGAAGCCCGGCCGGTGCGCAGGCTGCCGGCCCGGTTCGGGCTTGACCAGTTGCGGCAAGTGGCCGCGGCCGATCGGCGCCAGGGGGTCGGCGCAGGCGGAATCGCTTGGGCCATATCCGAATTGGATTTGCAGCCGGTGTATTTAAACTTCGCCGACAACGCGCACCTGATGGTGACGGGCCGGCGCGAGTGCGGGCGGACCACGACGCTGGCAACCATCATGTCCGAAATCGGCCGGATCTATGCGCCGGGAGCCAGCACCGCGCCGCCCACGTCGCGCCCGTCGGCGCAGGTGTGGCTGGTGGATCCGCGCCGTCAGTTGCTGACCGTGCTGGGCTCGGACTACGTGGAGAAGTTCGCCTACAACCTCGACGGCGTGGCCGCGATGATGGACGATCTGGCCGCGGCGCTGGCCCGCCGGGAGCCGCCGCCGGGCCTGTCGGCCGAGGAACTGCTGTCACGGTCGTGGTGGAGTGGGCCGGAGATCTTCTTGATCATCGACGACATCCAGCAGTTGCCGCCCGGCTTCGACTCGCCGCTGCATAAGGCCGCACCGTGGGTGACCCGAGCGGCCGACGTCGGGTTGCACGTGTTCGTCACCCGCACGTTCGGTGGCTGGTCTTCGGCCGGCAGCGACCCGATCCTGCGGGCGCTGCATCAGGCCAACGCGCCGCTTCTGGTGATGGACGCCGATCCCGACGAAGGCTTCATCCGCGGCAAGATGAAGGGCGGCCCGCTGCCCCGTGGCCGGGGGCTGCTCATGGCCGAAGACACCGGCGTGTTCGTCCAGGTGGCCGCCACCGACCTGCGCCGGTAAGCCTCCTGGGGCCGACCGCGTGCGCCGATGAAATTCGTGGTGGCCGGCTATGGCAGCCGGGGCGATATCGAGCCCTGCGCCGCCGTCGGTCGCGAGCTGATGCGGCGCGGCCACGAGGTTCGGATGGCGGTGCCGTCCAACATGTTCGGGTTCGTCGAGTCGGCCGGTCTGGTGCCGGTCGCCTATGGGCCCGACCCACCGGCGTTGCTCCATGACACGGATTCGGCCACCAAGCCTGCGAACCCGATCGCCATGCTGCCCGACGTCATCGAGCACGTGACACAGCTCTGGGTGGAAATGGGTGCGACGCTGATGTCGCTGGCCGACGGGGCGGACCTGCTGTTGGCGGGCACCAACGAGCAGGCGCTCGCCGCCAACATCGTCGACTATTACGGCATTCCGCTGGCCGCGCTGCACTGCTTCCCGATGCGGGAGTTCGTTCCGGTGTTGCCTCCGCCGCTGGGGTGGCTGGATTCCCGCGTGACGGAGGAAGCGGCAAAAGCCCAACGTCGTGCACTGGGATTGCCAGATGCAACCGGGACTTTGGCCCGAGAGCGTGGATCGCTGGAGATCCAGGCCTACGACGAGTTCTGCTTTTCCGGGCTGACAGCCGAATGGGCGGACGTGTCGGATCGGCGGCCATTCGTGGGCGCGTTGACGCTGGAGTTGGCCACGGCCGCCGACGACGAGGTGTTGTCGTGGATCGCCACGGGGTCACCGCCGGTCTACTTCGGCTTCGGCAGCATGCGCGTCCCTTCGCCTGCAGAAACAGTCGGCATGATAGGCGAGGCTTGCATGCAGTTGGGCGAGCGGGCGTTGATTTGTTCGGGCGCAAATGATTTCAGCAGCGTCCCGCATTTCGACCACGTCAAGGTCGTGCGCGCGGTGAATCATTCGGCCATCTTTCCTGTCTGCCGCGCGGTCGTGCACCACGGGGGTGTCGGCACCACCATCGCGGGCCTGCGGGCCGGAGTTCCCACATTAATTCTCTGGATTGGGCTGGATTACCCAATCTGGATCTGGGCTGCAGCCATTGACCGACTGAAAGTAGGTGTTGCGCGACCGTTTTCGGACACAACTGTGGATTCACTGGTCGCCAATCTGTCCTGCGTCCTTGCTCCGGAATACCTGACGCGAGCCCGTGAGGTTGCCGCATTGATGACCAAGCCCGCCGAAAGTGCCGCCCGCGCTGCTGATCTCCTCGAGAACGTTGCCCGCTTAAACCAGTTGGGCTGATCGGGGCTGAGTCGATGAAATTTGTGCTGGCAAGCTACGGAACTCGCGGCGATGTCGAGCCCTGCGCCGCTGTGGGTAGAGAACTGCTGCGCCGAGGTCACGAGGTGCTGATGGCGGTGCCGCATAACATGCTTGGCTTCGTCGAGTCGGTGGGGCTTGCTGCCGTTGCCTTCGGCCCAGATGCGAAGCTGAGTGACGAGGATCTCATCCGCTTCTCGAATATCCCGAACCCGATCAGCATGCTGTGCACATTTGTCGAGTATGCGACCCAGCTGTGGCTCGAGATGAGCACGACGTTGGTGAGCCTGGCCCAGGGTGCCGACCTGTTATTGACCGGGATGGGCGACAAGCAAGGGCTCGCAGCCAACGTCGCAGAGTATTACCGCATCCCGCTGGCCACCTTGCACTGCTACCCCATCGCGGAGTTCCCGTCAATGCCGGCCACGCTGTCGTGGCTGGATCGGCACATCACCAAGGAGGTCGAAGACGCCCAACGCCGCGCACTGGGCTTGCCACCGGCCCCCGGGCCGGCGCCGCCGGGGATCGACCGTGGGCCGCTGCAGATCCAGGCCTACGACGAGATCTGTTTTCCGGAGCGTGCGGCCCAATCGGCGCAAGACGGTGAACGGCGACCGTTCGTGGGCGCACTGACGCTCGAGTTGCCGACCGACGCCGACAAGGAGGTGTTGTCCTGGATTGCGGCGGGAACACCGCCGATCTACTTCGGCTTCGGCAGTACCCGGGTTGAGGCTTTCGGCGACAAGGTCGCCATGATCAGCTCGGCGTGCTCGGAATTAGGCGAGCGCGCGCTGATCCACCGCGGCGTCCATGGCCGCGAAGGCATCCAGCACTCCGACCACGTCAAAGTGGTGGGCACCTTGAACTTTGCGGCGATCTTTCCAGCTTGCCGCGCAGTCGTCCATCATGGCGGTGCCGGCACCACGGCCGCGGGCTTGCGCGCCGGGATCCCGACATTGATCCTCTGGGTCGGCCACGATCAGCCGATCTGGGCAGACACGATTGAGCGGTTGAACGTCGGCCGCGCCCAGCCGATTTCAACTACCACCAGGGAATCATTGGTCAGAGAGCTGCGCTCGATCCTTGCCCCACGAACTGTCAGGCGAGCTCGCAACATCGCCACCTTCATGACTAATCCCGCCGAAAGCGTGGCACGCTCAGCCGATCTCCTGGAAGGCGCCGCTCGCCGGGAGCGGATCAGATGATCGGGTCCGACTGATGCGATTTGTGGTGGCGAGTTTTGGAAGTCGCGGCGACGTGGAGCCCTGCGCCGCCATCGGTCGAGAACTGGTACGGCGAGGTCACCAGGTACGCATCGCGGTCTCGCCAAACATGCTTGGCTTCGTCGAGTCGGTCGGGCTTGCTGCAGTCGCCTACGGGCCCGACTCGCAGGCGCTGCTGCAGGACGAGTCGTTCGTCCGCAGTGTTACGAACCCGATCAGCGCACTGCCCGATGTCGTGGAGCGCGTCACCCAAGCCTGGATGGACAAAAGCACGGTGCTAATGTCCCTGGCGCAGGGGGCCGACCTGTTATTGGCGGGCATGAACGAGCAGCCGGTCGCAGCCAACGTCGCCGAGTACTGCGGTATTCCGGTTGCTGCATTGCATTTTTTCCCGCCGGTTTTACCGGTCGGAGCGCTGCATTCGCGCATCGTAAAGGAAGCCGAAGACGCCCACCGCCGCGCACTCGGGTTGGCCGAGGTCAGCGGATCGTCAAGGTCGCTGGAGATCCAGGCTTATGACGAATTGTGCTTGCCGGGCCTGGCTGCAGGATGGGCGGAAGATGCTAACTGGCGGCCGTTTGTCGGGGCGTTGACGCTGGAGTTGGCCACGGCCGCCGACGACGAGGTCTTGTCGTGGATCACCGCGGGCAGACCGCCGATTTACTTCGGTTTCGGCAGCACGCCGATCACATCGCCCACGGAGACCGTCGCCATGATCAGCGCGGCTTGCACGCAGTTAGGTGAGCGCGCATTGATCTGTTCCGGTGCAAACGACTTCAGCACGATACCGTTGTCCGACTGCGTCAAAGTTGTGGACGCGGTAAATCACGCGGTAGTCTTTCCAGCCTGTCGCGCGGTCGTCCACCATGGTGGCGCTGGGACTACGGCTGCGGCTCTACGAGCCGGAATTCCCGCGTTGATCCTGTGGTTTTGGCTTGATCAGCCGATCTGGGCAGCCGCAGTCGAGCGACTAAAAGTCGGTTGCAGCCGCCAGTTTTCGACTGTAACTCTGGAGTCGCTGGTTGAGGATTTAAGCTCGGTGTTGGCTCCGCAATACATCACTCGAGCGGGTCAGGTTGCGGATCAGATGACAAAGTCGGCCCAGAGCGTGGCGAGCGCCGCCGATCTGTTGGAAGACGCTGCACGCCGCGGACGCTTCGGCTGAGCCTACGCAAAGTGCGACTAGTACCGTAGCGGCAACGTCTTGAGAGCAAACGTCTTTGCGGGAAAGCGAATTTCAGGAGTATATCCAGGAGCCAGTTCGAATTCGGGAATTCTGTTTAGCCATTCGCTGACGACAACAATCAGTTGAAGCCGGGCTAGGTGGGAACCCAGGCAGCGGTGTGGCCCGCCGCCGAATCCCCAGTGCCGGTGCACCTTGCCGTCCATGACCAGGTCGTCGGTTGACGTCGCGTCGCTGCCATCGCGGTTGATGGCCGCCATGCACAACTTCACCTGCGAGCCCGCGGGCAGCATCATGCCCCCGACGGAAACTGTCCGGGTGGTTACCCTGGGCGCCACCGGCGCTGACGGCTCAAGCCGGACGATCTCTTCGATAAAAACCCTGATCTGTTTAGGATTGTCGCGCAGAGTGGTTCGCAGCTGCGGCCGGCGCGCCAATTCCAGCAGCGCAAAGCCGATGGCGGCTGTCACGGTGTCCAACCCGGCCAAGATCAGCAGGTGACTCATGCCCAGCAGTTCGAGATCACTGAACTGGCCGTCGCCGGTCATGACTTGCGACAACATGTCAGTGCCCGGGTGCTGCCGGCGTTGTTTGATCGCGTCGGCGAGGTACTCGAATAGCTCGCGCGCTGAGCCGAGGACGGCTTGTGTGGCGAAGGGCTTGTCTGCGATGACAGCGTCTTTCCAGGCGATCAAGCGGTCACGGTCCTGCAACGGCAGGCCGTAGAGGTCGAGGAACACCTGAAATGGGTACAGGCTGGCCAGATCTGCCATCGCCTCGCATTCGCCGCGGT
Source organism: Mycobacterium heckeshornense (assembly GCF_016592155.1). Taxonomy (NCBI): domain Bacteria; kingdom Bacillati; phylum Actinomycetota; class Actinomycetes; order Mycobacteriales; family Mycobacteriaceae; genus Mycobacterium; species Mycobacterium heckeshornense. Next base: position 2,489,584 of record NZ_AP024237.1, on the reverse strand, counting down.
CGGCCAACGGCTCGATCATCTCCACCGCGTGTTTGCGCAGAACCGGCATCGAGTTACTCAGCCCGTGCGGGCTGAAATATGGTTGCAGGATCTTTCGGTAGCGGGTGTGCTCGGGCGGATCGAAGGCCAGCGGTACTACTGGAAACGGGGTTCCCGGGGGTTGCAGCGCCAGCCTCGACGAGAAGACGTTCGGATTGCGCAGCGCGGCCAAGACGTCCTCCCGCCGCGTCAAGTAATAGGACCCGTTCATGAAAACCACCGGCCCCGCGTCGCGCAGCACCTTCCAGCCCGCACCACGGTCGACGGCCATCGGCAGCTTGGAATATTCCAGCCGCGGCAGATGGAAGCCGCCGGGCTTCCCTTCATCCACAGTGCTCATCCCGATCGTGTCGCCGTTTGCTAAATTGACGCTCGCCTCGACATCGTATGCGCAGCAGAGCCGGCGGTCTGTCACGTGCCGCGCAGGGCGGGTCTTTTAGACTGCTCGACAGTTCTTGGCGGCTGAGCTGGCGGCCGACAAACGCGGTCGGAAAGGGCACGCTACATGAAGGTTCGTCTCGAGCAGTCAAGATGTGTGGGCCACGCCCAATGCTACGCAGTCGATCCCGAGCTTTTTCCGATCGATGAATCTGGCTACTCGATCCTCGAAGAGCACGAGGTCAGGGCCGAGGACGAGCAGTTGGTTCGCGACGGTGTGGCGGCTTGCCCGGAAATGGCGCTGATCCTCGAAGAGGATTAACGGCATATTACAAACAATCTTTTAACCCAACTGCGGATGAACAGCAGTTGGCCGGGAATGAATTGTTGGCGTCGCTGACGGCGTGTCCCGGGATGGCTCATCTAGTCTCACGACCGAGCGAGCCGTTGCCCCAAGGCCGTTCGCGGAAGGTTATCGAGACGAGAGAGCGCATTTCGTGCTGACCACACAACCTGAGAACCCGTTGCCCGCCATCGTCGGTTGCTGAGCGCCAGACACGGTCGGCTAAGGAAAGGTGTCGATGGATTTCGGGGCGTTACCGCCGGAGATCAACTCGGCCCGAATGTATTCGGGTCCGGGGCCGGAGTCGTTGCTGGAGGCCGCGGTGGCCTGGGATGGTCTTGCCGCCGAGTTGCGGTCGGCGGCCCAGTCCTACGGGTCGACCGTTTCGGAACTGACGAATGGCCCGTGGCTGGGGCCATCCTCGGCGACGATGGCCGCCGCGGCTGCGCCTTACATCACCTGGATGGGCAGTACCGCCGGACAGGCCGAGGAGACCGCCAGCCACATCAAGGCGGCGGCGGCGGCTTACGAGGCGGCGTTTGCGGCCACCGTTCCGCCACCGGTGATCGCCGCTAACCGTGCCCAGCTGCAGGCGCTGGTGGCGACCAACTTCTTCGGTCAAAACAGCCCGGCCATCGCGGCTACCGAAGCCCAATACGGCGAGATGTGGGCCCAGGACGCCGCGGCCATGTACGGCTATGCCGGTGCCTCGTCAGCCGCCTCGACGGTCACACCGTTCACCCCACCGCCACTGGCTACCAACGCGGCCGGCCTGGCCAACCAAGCGGCCGCGGTTACCAAGGCCGGCGGCACACCGGCTGGGGCCGCAGCGCAGGCGACGGCGACGACCGCGACCCAGCAGTTGACGTCAGCAGCTACCGTCCCCCAAGCGCTCCAGCAACTCTCATCGGCATCTGCGGCGTCAACGACGGATACCTCGCTGCTGGGCGGGTTGGACTTGGGCCAGGGAGCGTGGGGGCTCGGGCTCACCACCAGCAATCTCAACGCCATCATCAAGCAGACTTTGCAAGCGTATTTCGGTGTGGGGGTAATTGGATTTTTCGTCCAGATGGCCCAGCAGCTGACATTTGGAACCGGAACGACGGCCGGTGCGGGCGGGGCCTGGTACCCGACGCCGCAATTCGCCGGCCTCGCCGGCTTGGGTGGCTGGGGCGGGCCGGCGTCGGTGGCCGCCAGCGCCGGCCAAGCGGGCACGATCGGGCGGTTATCGGTGCCGCCGGCTTGGGCGGCCGCGACCCCGCAGGCGCTGGAGGCGACCGCCCCGGGCCTGCTGAGTGCGCATGCTGGCGGGCATGTTCATCCCGGTGCAAGTGGGCTGCTGCGGGGGATACCGTTGGCCGGGACAGGCATCGGTCGGCGCGCGGCGGGCGGTTTTGTCCATCGCTATGGGTTTCGTTACGCGGTAATGCCGCGCCCACCCTCCGCGGGGTAACGATAAACCTGCGCCACAAACGTTTTCGGTGTTAGCGCAGTGCTGGCTAGCCGGTTCTGCCACTGCGGGGGCGCGCGTCATCGCGATCGACGGTGACGGGTTTATTCGCACGACGATTTTTAACCCTGCAGCGTCGTCCAAACCGCAGCCTGCCGCAAGCACGCGGAATATTGAGCACCGAGCGCGAGGCATCGTTTACACAGGTCGCGAGTATGTCGCGATTATCGGGCGGCTCCGGCAGACGTGAGCGAGACAAGGGGCTGCCGCGCCGGCAAAACCGTTCGCTGACCGCGATATGGCACGGCGGTGACTGCTGCATTCGGGCACAGCCAGCTAATGTCCAGACACGCGCCATCATCGAGAAGGAAGCGGTTTCGTTGGTGACCATACGGCCGAAAACGTCGCAGCCCCGGCAATGGCAGGGCGTCGGCTCGCCGGCGAGCTTTTGCGACGCACCGATAACCGCGGCGTGTGGTCCCTCGGGCGAGTGTTGTCGTCGCTGACAGCGGCGAAGAACGTCGACGCGTATTGAGCGGCTCACGGCCATCCGCACGGTGGCGGTCGCCACGCGAATTTCGAGGCCACGAAGGGGTTGTTGCTTGCTGGATTTCGGGTTGTTGCCGCCGGAGATCAACTCGGGCCGAATGTATTCGGGTCCGGGGCCGGGCTCGATGCTGGAGGCCGCGGTGGCCTGGGACAGGCTTGCCGTCGAGTTGCGGTCAGCGGCGGCGTCTTACTCTGCAGCCATTGCAGGGCTGACGAGCGTATCGTGGCTCGGCGAGGCGTCGGCGTCGATGGCCGCCGCCGCTGCACCCTATGTGACGTGGCTGGACACAACCGCCGGTCAGGCTGAGGAATCGGCGGCGCACGCGAAGGCCGCTGTGGCCGCCTACGAGGCCGCATTAGCGGCTACCGTCCCCCCGCCGGTAATCGCCGCTAACCGTGCCCAGCTGCAGGCGCTGGCGGCGACAAATTTCTTCGGTCAAAACAGTCCCGCGATTGCGGCTACCGAAGCTCAGTACGGCGAGATGTGGGCCCAGGACGCCGCGGCCATGTACGGATATGCCGGCGCGTCGTCGGCGGCGTCGGCGGTGACACCGTTTTCCCCGCCGCCGACAACAACCCATCCGGCCGGTTCAGCCGCTCAGGCCACGGCAGTTATCAAAGCCGCCGGCACACTGGCTTCGACCGCGACCGCTCAGTCGCCGTCCGCGCTTTCCGTGCCCCAAGTGCTGCAGCACCTGTCGTCGGCGGCGTCCGCATCGACAACCACCTCGTCGCTGCTGGGCGGTCTGAACCCGGGTCAGGGCGCCTGGGGTCTCGGCCTGACGACCAGCAACCTGACGACGATACTCAAACAGTCGTTCGGTATCACGCCGTACTTCTACACCGGCCTCGGCAGTTTCGGCATGGGAATAGCGCAACAGCTGACATCCGGACCCGGCGGGACAACGGCCGGGGTCGGCGGTGCCTGGTATCCCACACCGCAATTCGCCGGGCTCGGCGGCTTGGGCAATTGGGGCGGGCCCGGGTCGGTGTCTGCCAGCGCGGGGCGTGCAGGCACGGTCGGGCGGTTGACGGTGCCGCCGAGTTGGGCGACGGCGACACCCCAGCCCGAAAGTTTCCTCGCATCAGGCTGGTCCAATACGCACATCCACCCCGGCGTACCTGCGAGCGGTGTGCTGCGTGGAATCCCCCTGACCGCGGCAGGGCTGGGCCAGCGTGCCGCCGGCGGTTTTGTCCACCGCTACGGGTTCCGTCACTCGGTGATGCCGCGGCCACCAGCGGCTGGCTGAGGGCGTCCGGCGTAGGCCCGGTCCGTTGAGCCTTTATCCGCGACGAGATTTTTATCCGACCCGGGGAGGTTGGAGTGCGCACAGCGCGGCAGCCGTCACGCCCGGACTGCCACCACATACGGGTGTTCTTCCAGGTGGCGCTGTCACCAGAGCCCAACCCAACTGCGGATGAACAGTTGATACCCGCGGATGAATACTAATCAATCGGTAATGAACACTTGGCGCTGCTCGCGCGTCGCGGTGCCGTGGCCATTTACTCTCTGTATCGAAACCGCCTTGGTGACTGGTGGTTAACGCTTATTCAGGAGGAAACCCGATGTCGTTCGTGACCACGCAGCCCGAAGCGTTGACGGCGGCGGCCGGCACCCTGTCCGGTATCGGCTCGACGGTCTCGGCCCAGAACGCGGCTGCCGCGGCTCCCACGACGGGGGTTGTGCCCGCGGCCGCCGACGAGGTGTCGGCCCTGACCGCCGCGCAGTTCGTCGCCCACGGGCAGCTGTACCAGGCGGTCAGCGCTCAGGCTGCGGCGATTCACGAGATGTTCGTCAACACACTCGCGACCAGCGCCGCGTCGTATGCGGCCACTGAGGCCGCCAACGCGATCGCGGCCGGTTAAGGAGAGAACTGGTGCTGGACTTCGGGGCATTACCGCCGGAGATCAACTCCGCACGCATGTACGCCGGGCCTGGTTCGGCGTCGCTTCAGGCGGCCGCGTCAGCCTGGAACAGCCTTGCCGCCGAGCTGAATTCGGCTGCGACCGGTTACGAGACGGTGGTGACGCAGCTCGCCAGCGAGGAGTGGCTGGGCCCGGCATCGACGGCGATGGCTAATGCGGCCGCGCCCTATGTGGCGTGGATGACCACGACGGCGGCGCAGGCCGAGCAGGCGGCCAACCAGGTTCGGTCGGCCGCGGCGGCGTACGAGCAGGCTTTCGCCGCGACGGTGCCCCCGCCGCTGATCGCAGCCAACCGTGCGCAGACCGCGCAGCTGGTGGCGACGAACGTCCTCGGGCAAAACACACCGGCGATCGCGCAGCTCGAGGCCGAGTATGGCCAAATGTGGGCGCAGGACGCCGCCGCAATGTACACCTATGCCGGGCAGTCGGCGGCCGCCACCAAAGTGACGCCGTTCGCGTCGCCTGCGCAGACCACCGATCCGGCTGCGTCGACAATGCAGGCGGCCGCGGTCTCCAACGCTGTCGGCTCCGCGGCATCCACCACGAGTTCGCAGAACGTCCTGCAACAATTACTGTCGGCGACGCCGACCTCGCTGCAGAATCTTGCGACGCCCGCGGCGTCGACGTCGCCCTCGGACCTGATTTCTAATTTCTGGTCCTCGTCCGACCCGCTTTTCAACAACCCGATTTACCAGTTCTTCTTCGGGTCAACCGCCCCAACTTCGCTTTCCGCGTTGGTGAACGCGTATTCGCCGTATGCGGGGTTCTTCTACAACACCGAGGGTTTGCCGTACTTCAGCGTCGGTATGGGCAACTCCGGGGTGCAGATGGCCAAGACCCTGGGTTTGATCGGTGGGAGTGCGCCCGCAGCCGCTGGCGGCGCCGCGAAGGCTGGCGGCGGCCTGGGTGCCCTCGGCGGCATGCTGGGTGGCGGCGCAAGCGGAGGCGTCGCAGGGGGAGCGCCCGTGTCGGCCGGTTTGGGCAACGCAGGCGCTGTCGGGGGGCTGACGGTGCCGCCCTCCTGGGTCGGTGGGGCCCCGTTGGCCAAGCCGGCGTCACCACTGCCCATCAGCAGCGTCAGCGCCGCCCCGGAGACCGGTGGTGCCGGAAACCTGCTGGGTGGGATGCCGCTGGCCGGGGTGGGTCACGGCGCGGCGGGTGCCGGTCCACGGTACGGTTTCAAGCCGACTGTCATGGCGCGTCCACCGTTCGCCGGATAACCGGAATATCCGCGAACGCGCCCGACGCCTTCCGGTAGACAAGCCAGCGCAACTCGATCGGAGAGTCGTCGCGGTCGACGTCGAACACATCGAGGCCACTGGCCCAATTGGCGTACCAACCCGTGGGGGGCCAAGCGCCCTCGGGCAGGTGGGTTTTCTCATATTCGCAGACAGGGTCGTCGGCAACCAGTTCTAAAGGCAGCCGGGCCGCCGCACTCGCCATCTCCTCGCGGGTAAAGATCATGGTATTGCACTGCTGGCCAAGCTCACGCGCAGCGTCGTCCGGGATGTAGCTCCCGCGGGGCAGAAACGCGTTGAACACCAACCGACCTGCGGGTGCCAGGCAATGGGCGGCGAGTTCAAACAGGGACCGCAGCTGTTGTGTCGTCCGGAAGTCGGGCACCACCTCGGAGACCACAACCAGCTGGTAGTCGGTGCGAAGACCATCCATCGTGGCAAAGACGTCGCGCTCGATCACGCGCACATCCAGTGCGTCCCGTTCGGCTTCCGACCGAATGATGTGTGCGAACTTGGGGGACAGCTCGATAGCGTCGACCGGATGGCCGCGTCGTGCCAGGGCCAAGGCGTTGCGTCCGGTTCCCGCGCCCACATCAAGCACCGGATAGGTTGTGGGATCGGCTGTTTCGCCGGCCAGCACCCAAACACGCGCGTCCGGCTTGGTGCCGAACAGAGGCGGCTCGCGAATCGCTAACCACTGATCGTAAGCGCTACCGAGGGTGGACCATTCGGCTTTGACACGGTAGTTCAACGTTGTGCCGACCGGAGCGTGGAATGAGATGACGATGTTCGAACGCGACGAAGCCGCGTAGGCCTCGGCCAACTGGTCTGCCAGCACGCCCCTCAGCTGAGCAAACTGCTCCGCCGAAAACCGTACTCCAAGGCCGGTGAAGATGTTGTCGCACATCGTGACGTACTCGTCGAGCATGCTGGGAACCGCCGGCAGCGTGATCTGGCCCATGGCCACCGCGCGGCGGCGCAACCGCCGAGCCATCGCTTCTCGCAGCGGCGACGAATCCGTTGATCCGCGTGCCGGATTTTCCATCAAACCCTTCTACCCGACCAGCCTCGCCGCAGACCACCGGTCGCGGGCCAAGGCGACATCGTGAAGCCGCGAATTTGTCGCCCGCTGATTTTTAGTTGATTCGACAGCGCAGGCAATCCCGGATACGAGGGCTCTTCACGAAACGTTCTCGGAAAGACCTGCCGGAACGCCGCGATGCCGTCAACTTGTTACCGGATTGTTGCTTAAGGTGAACACTTGTTGCTGCCGGGTGAACACTTTCGAACACCCGCCGTCCAAGGCGACACAGCACCTCCGCGGCCTTTACGCTCATGCACGGAGCGATTGCTCTTTAGCTATCGAGGGGAAGGAAGCTACATGTCGTTCGTGACTACACAGCCCGAAGCGTTGACGGCAGCCGCCGCCAACCTGCAGGGCATCGGTTCGGCAATGAGCGCCCAGAACGCGGCTGCGGCCGCTCCGACAACGGGGGTGGTTCCGGCGGCCGCAGACGAAGTGTCGGCGCTGACGGCTGCGCAGTTCGTCGCGCACGCCCAGATGTACCAGGCGGTCAGCGCGCAGGCCGCGGCGATTCACGAGATGTTCGTCAACACCTTGACGACCAGCGCGGGGTCGTACGCGGCCACCGAGGCCGCCAACGCGATCGCGGCCCAGTAGCGGGTCTGGCGGGGGCTTATCTCGATGTTGGATTTCGGGCTGTTGCCGCCGGAGATCAACTCCGGGCGGATGTACGCCGGTCCGGGATCGGGGCCGATGCTGGCCGCCGCGGCGGCTTGGGACGCACTGGCCTCGGAGCTGTATGCGACGGCGTCGTCGTACGGCTCTACGATCGCGACACTGACCAGCGGTTGGACCGGGCCGTCATCGGCATCGATGGCGGCCGCGGCCGCGCCGTACGTGTCGTGGATTAGCGCCACCGCGGCCCAGGCCGAGCAGACCGCCACCCAGGCCAAGGCGGCCGTGGCCGCCTACGAAGCGGCGTTCGCGATGACCGTGCCCCCGCCGGTCATCGCGGCCAACCGCGCGCTGCTGATGATGCTGATCGCGACCAACTTCTTCGGCCAGAACACGCCGGCGATCATGGCCACCGAAGCCCACTACATGGAGATGTGGGCGCAGGATGCCGCGGCCATGTACGGCTATGCCGGTGCGTCACAGGCCGCCTCGACACTCACGCCGTTCGTCCCGCCGACGCCGACCACCACTGAAGGCGCAGCTGCCTTGCAGGCCGGAGCGGTTGCGCAGGCCGCCGGCACCGGGGCGGGCACCAGTGCGCAAACCGTGTCGCCGCTGGCATCGACGACGTCAATGCCACTGAGCGCCACGACATCCGCGCCGCTGGCCGCGTCGTCGTCCTCGTCGGGCACGCCGCCACTGTCGACGTTGACGGGTCTGACGACGTCGTCCACGGCGTTGACCTCCGGCGCCGGGTTGGCCTCCTCCGGGGCGGGCTCGTCGGCGTCGCTGGGCGCGTCGGGCGCATCGATGCTCGGCTCGGCCGGCTCGCTGATGCGGTCGGTGACTCCCGCGGTGAGCATGTTCGGCAACTTCCAGGCCGTGGGCTCCGCGCTGGGCAGCGGCTCCGGCGCGCTGGCCTCACCCGGCCTCGGCGGCGCCGCGGTCACGGCGGGCCTGGGCCGGGCCACATCGGTCGGCGTGCTGTCGGTGCCGCAGAGCTGGGCGTCGGCCGCTCCGGCGTTCAATCCGGTCGCCTCATCGTTGCCGGCCAGCACCGCCAGCGCCGCCGCCCCGGCCGTCGGCTCCACCAACCCGGGAAGCATGCTCGGTGCCCCGCTGGCACCGCTGGCCGGCCGCAGCGGGCCTACTCCGGTGGCGTCTACGCCACGATTCGATGTCCGTCCCACCGTGGTGCAACGCCCGGTCTACGCCGGTTAGGAAAGGGGGCCAGCCGTGTATTTCCGGGCCGGCGGTTACGCCATCACGTAGCCCGTCCGGCCACCACATCCATCACAGCCAGCTGATTTCGAGCTAAGGAGATATCAGATGCCAACTCGGTTTATGACCGATCCGGACCAGATGCGGGCGATGGCGGGCCGTTTCGACGTGCACGCTCAGACCGTGGAGGACGAGGCCCGCAAGATGTGGGCGTCGTCGGTCAACATTGCCGGTGCCGGCTGGAGCGGGTCTGCGCAGGCCACCTCCTACGACACCATGAGCCAGATGAATCAGGCGTTTCGCAACATCGTCAACATGCTGCATGGGGTGCGGGACGGGCTGATCCGCGACGCCAACAACTACGAGGCCCAAGAGCAGGCGTCCCAGCAGATCCTGAGCAGCTAGCCACCAGAGCCGTTAGGAGGACTTAGACCATGACGATTAACTATCAGTTCGGCGACGTCGACGCGCACGGTGCCACGATTCGGGCGCAGGCGGCGGCGTTGGAGGCCGAGCATCAGGCGATCATCCGTGACGTGCTGGCCGCCGGTGACTTTTGGGGTGGCGCCGGGTCGACGGCGTGCCAGCAGTTCATCACCGAGCTGGGCCGCAACTTCCAGGTGATCTACGAGCAGGCCAACGCCCACGGCCAAAAGGTGCAAACCGCCAGCAGCAACATGGCCAGCACCGACAGCGCCGTCGGCTCCAGCTGGGCCTAACCACTCACCGCAGGCGCGGCAGCACACCTATGATTCGGTGTGCTGCCGCGTCCTGCAGTGTCCGAGTACGCCAACAGGAGCAGCCATGGATCAGCAGAGCACCCGCACCGACATCACCGTCAATGTCGAGGGCTTGTGGTTGCTGCAGGCGTTGCTTGACATCCGCCACGTCGCACCCGAACTGCGGTCCCGGCCCTTCGTCTCCACCGAGTCCATGGACTGGCTCAACGAGCATCCGGGCATGGAGGTGATGCGCGAACAGGGCATCGTCGTCGATGACAACGTCAACGAGCAGGTGGCCGAGCGGATGCGGGTGCTGGCCGCGCCTGATCTGGAGGTCATCGCGCTGCTCTCGCGGGGCAAGCTGCGCTACGGCGTCATCGAACCGGAGGAAGGACAGGAGCAGCCGGTCGGCTCGCGCGACATCCCGGACAACGAGTTCCGCGTGGTGCTGGCACGCCGCGGAACGCATTGGGTGTCGGCGGTGCGGGTGGCCGACGAAATCACCATCGACGACGTCGCGATCACCGACACCCCGTCGATCGCGGCGCTGGTGTTCGACGGGCTGGAGTCCATTCACCACGCCGAACCGGCACAGATCAACGCGGTCAACGTGCCGCTGGACGAAATGCTGGAAGCCACCAAGGCCTGGCAGAGCGCCGGGTTCAACGTCTTCTCCGGCGGGGATCTGCGGCGGTTGGGCATCAGCGCGGCCACCGTGGCCGCACTCGGGCAGGCGCTGGCGGATCCTCAGGCCGAGGCGGCGGTGTACGCGCGACAGTACCGCGACGACGCGAAAGGCCCCAGCGCGTCGGTGTTGTCGCTCAAAGACGGGTCGGGTGGTCGTATCGCGCTCTACCAACAGGCCCGCACCGCCGGTTCGGGCGAAACGTGGCTGGCGATCTGCCCGGCCACTCCGCAGCTGGTGCAGGTAGGGGTGAAGACCGTTTTAGAGACCCTTCCCTTCGGCGAGTGGAAAACGCATCGAAGAGTTTAACAACACACGTCGAATATGCGACATGCCAACAACTTTCACTTGCGTATTCGGTCGGGATGCAGACTCAGCAAAATACCCTAGAATTGGCTCGATGACCGGAATCGGCACGACTAATTAGAAATTGCGAGGCGAAGCAGATGGATTCACTATTTATTGACCGGGCTGCGAAGCGATGACTGCGATAGTTGAAGCGCCGCAGCCTGGCGCCGAAGCAATCGCCTCGCCTCAGGCGGCGGTGGTGGCCATCATGGCCGCCGACGTTCAGATCGGCGTGGTGCTGGACGCCCACGCCCCGATATCGGTGATGGTCGACCCGCTGCTGAAAGTGGTCAACACCCGGTTGCGCGAGCTCGGGGTAGCACCGCTGGAAGCCAAGGGGCGCGGCCGCTGGATGCTGTGCCTGGTCGACGGCACACCGCTGCGGCCAAACCTGTCGCTGACCGAACAAGAGGTCTACGACGGCGACCGGCTGTGGCTTAAATTCCTCGAAGACACCGAACACCGATCCGAGGTGATCGAGCACATCTCGACGGCGGTGGCGGCCAACCTGTCCAAGCGTTTCGCCCCGATCGACCCGGTTGTTGCGGTGCAGGTCGGCGCCACGATGGTGGCGGTCGGTGTGCTGCTGGGCAGCGCCCTGCTGGGGTGGTGGCGCTGGCGGCACGAATCGTGGCTGCCGGCGCCGTTCGCGGCGGTGATCGCGGTGCTGGTGCTGACGGTGGCGGCGATGATTCTGGCCCGGTCAAAAACCGTCCCCGATCGCCGGGTCGGCGACATCCTGCTGCTGAGCGGCCTGGTGCCGCTGGCCGTGGCAATAGCCACCACCGCCCCGGGACCGGTTGGCGCGCCGCACGCGGTGCTGGGCTTCGGGGTGTTCGGTGTCGCCGCCATGCTGGTCATGCGGTTCACCGGCCGCCGGCTGGGCATCTATACGGCGCTGGTGACGCTGTGCGCCGCGGCGACAGCCGCGGGGCTCGCCCGGATGGTGCTGCTGACCAGCGCGGTGACGCTGCTGACCTGCGTGCTGCTGGCCTGCGTGCTCATGTACCACGGTGCCCCGGCGCTGTCGCGCTGGCTGTCGGGCATCCGGCTGCCGGTGTTTCCGTCGGCCACCAGCCGGTGGGTGTTCGAGGCGCGGCCCGACCTGCCGACCACTGTGGTGGTTTCCGGTGGCGGGCAACCCACCTTGGAAGGCCCCGCCTCGGTGCGCGATGTGCTGTTGCGCGCCGAGCGGGCCCGATCGTTTTTGACCGGCCTGCTGGTCGGGCTCGGCGTGCTCACAGTGGTGTGCCTTGCCGGCCTGTGCGATCCGCACGCGGGGCGGCGCTGGCTGCCGCTGCTGCTGGCCGCGTTCACCTTCGGGTTCTTGATCCTGCGCGGCCGCTCGTATGTAGACCGTTGGCAGGCAATAACTTTGGCAGCGACGGCGGTACTGATCATCGCTGCCGTCGCGGTGCGGTATGTGCTGGTGTCGGGTTCACCCGCCGTGCTTTCGGCCGGCGTGGCGGTACTGGTGTTGCTTCCCGCGGCCGGATTGACCGCGGCGGCGGTGGTGCCCAACACCATCTACAGCCCGTTGTTCCGCAAGTTTGTGGAGTGGATCGAATACCTGTGCCTGATGCCGATTTTCCCGCTGGCGCTGTGGCTGATGAACGTCTATGAAGCGATCCGCTACCGGTAAGGGTCGGCGGTGGTGTGGCCGGGCGCTCGGGGCAACCGCAACCACGCTGCTGGTGGCCACGGGTGGCCTGGTCGGATCACCGTCGGCGGCAGCGATCGCTCCCCCTGTAGTCGATCCGGGAGCGCTACCGCCTGACGGTCCGCCGGGACCTGCACAACCGATGAGGCAGAGCTCGTACTGCACCGAGGTAGGGGTGTTGCCGGGCAGCGACTTTCGGGTGCAACCGAAATATATGGACATGCTGAACCTGCCCGAGGCGTGGCAGTTTGGCCGCGGCGGCGGCGTCAAGGTGGCCGTCATCGACACCGGCGTGACCCCTCACCCGCGGCTGCCACACCTGACTGCCGGTGGCGACTACGTGATGGCCGGGGGCGACGGGTTATCCGACTGCGACGCCCACGGCACGATGGTGGCGTCGATGATCGCCGCGGCGCCGGCAACCGGCGCGGCGGCAGCCGAGCCGCCGGCGCGCAGGCCGCTGCCCGTTCCCACCAACGAGCCGCCGCCGCCACCTCCGCCGCCGCAGACCATCACCATGTCGGTACCGCCGCCGCCACCGCAGACCATCACCATGGTGCCGGCCCCGCCTCCGGAGGAGGCTCCCGCTCAGCAGCCGGCGTTCCCGTGGCTGCCGCCGCCGCCGAAGGCACCGGGCGCGGTCAATCGTGGGCATGGAAGCGTCACGGCGCCAAGCTATTCCGGTGGCCGACGGGTGGTCGGCGCAGACCGCATGCGACCCCGCGAGCCAGCTCCGCCGCAACCGCCCGCAGCCCCGGATGCGTTCAACGGGATAGCCCCGGATGTCGAGGTAATTTCGATTCGCCAGACGAGCCAGGCGTTTACCGCCAAGGAGCCATTCGGGGGAGACGAGGACCCGCAGACACGACAAAAATCCGACGGCATTCGCACCATGGCCCGCGCGATCGTGCACGCCGCCAACATGGGAGCCTCGGTGATCAATATCTCCGACGTGACATGCATGAGCGTGCGTAATGTGCTCGACCAAGCCGATCTCGGTGCGGCAGTCCGTTACGCGGCGGTCGACAAAGACGCCGTCATCGTCACCGCCGCCGGCGACACCAGCAAGAAAGACTGCAAGCAGAATCCGGTCTTTGATCCGTTGCAGCCCAACGATCCTCGTGACTGGAATGGTGTGAACACGGTCGTGACGCCATCGTGGTTCAGTGACTACGTGTTGACGGTGGGCGCGGTGGATTCCTCCGGGGCGCCGATGGCCAACATGAGCGTGGCCGGACCGTGGGTGTCGATCGCGGCGCCGGGCACCGACATCGTCGGCCTTTCACCCCGCGACAACGGCTTGGTCAATGCTGTTGAGGGACCGGAGAATTCGCTGCTGGTACCGTCGGGCACCAGCTTTTCGACGGCGATCGTGTCCGGGGTGGCGGCATTGGTGCGCGCCAAATACCCGCAGCTGTCGGCGCACCAGGTCATCAACCGGTTGATCCGGACCGCCAGGGCCCCGGCTCGGGGCGTGGACAACCAGGTCGGCTATGGGGTCGTCGACCCGGTGGCGGCGCTGACCTGGGACGTGCCCGACGGTCCGGTGAAGCCGCCGGAACGGTTGTCTGCGCCGCTGAATCCGCCCCCGCCGCCGCCGCCCCGCAACATGGCGCCGGTGTGGGTGGCTGCCGGTGGGCTGGCCGCCGCCCTGCTGGTGGCTGGCGCGGTGGTCGGCGGCGCGGTGTTGATGCGGCGACAAGGGAGGCAGCCATGAGAGCACAGCGCAGGTTCGGACTCGACCTGTCATGGCCGCGGCTCACCGTGGTGTTCCTGATCGACGTCGCGGTGCTGGCGCTGGTGAGCAATCTGCCGGACGCGTGGCAGGCGAATCACATCGCCTGGTGGACTGGTGTCGGGGTGGCAGCGCTGGTGACGGTCGTCGCGGTCGTCACTTACCGGCGCACCCCACTCGCCTCCGCACTCGTTGCCCGGGTGCTGGACCGGTTTGTCGACCCGGAAATGACCCTGACCGAGGGATGCACGCCCGCCCTCGACCATCAGCGTCGTTTCGGCCGCGAGGTGGTCGGTATCCGCGAATATCAGGGCCAACTGGTGGCGGTGGTCGCGGTGGAAGGGCATGAGGAGGCGCCGTCGGGAAGGCACCGCAACCGCGACGCGACACCGGCGTGGTTGCCGGTGGAGGCGGTGGCGGCGCGGATGCGCCAGTTCGATGTGCGTCTTGACGCAATCGACATCGTGTCGGTCGGAACGCGCCGCGCTTCCGGCAGCGACGACATCTCCGGCGTGGACTTAGACGACACCGGGCCGGTGGAGGCCCGTCATCCGCTCGACGAGCATCACACCTGGCTGGTGTTGCGCATGGATCCGCAGCGCAACGTTGCCGCGGTGGCGGCACGTGATTCGGTGGCTGCCACCTTGGCGGTCGCCACCGAGCGGCTGGCCAATGACCTCAACCGCCGGCGCTGGACGGCGCGACCCTTGACTGCCAGCGAGATCGACGACATGGACGCCACGGTGCTCGCCGGTCTGCAGCCGGCCCACGTCCGTCCGCGGCGGCGCCGCCTCAAATACAAGCAACCCGAAGGGTACAAGGAATTCGTCACGAGTTTTTGGGTCTCGCCACGCGACATCACTTCGGAGACACTGGAGCGGCTGTGGCTGCCTGACACCGAGGCCACCGCGGTGACGGTTCGGCTGAGGCCACGCCACGGCGGGGTTGAGGTGTCGGCGTGGGTGCGCTATCACAGCAGTCGGCGGCTTCGCCGAAGCGTGTGGAGTGGACTCAACCGGCTCACCGGTCGCCAACTGGACGCGGTGTGCGCCAGCATGCCGGTTCCGGCACGACGTCCACGGCTGGTGGTGCCCGCTCGTGAGTTGCGTGACGGTGACGAGCTCGCCGTCCTGGTCGGCCAGGCACCGGCGCCGTCACCCGGCCAGGCGGTGGCGACCCGATGAGCAGTCCGCAAGCTGCCGCCACCGATGCCCGCAACGCGATGGTGGCCGGCCTCTTGGCGTCCGGCATTTCCGTCAGCGGACTGCAGCCCAGCCACAATCCGCAGGTGGCGTTGAAGATGTTCACCACCGCCACCACGATCGATCCGGGCATGTGTGATGCCTGGCTGGCGCGGGTGCTAGCCGGCGATCAAAGCATCGAGGTGCTGGCCAACGCGTGGGCGGCGGTCAACACATTCGGCTGGGAGATCCGCCGCCTGGGGCTCACCGACTTGGAGTTTCGTCCGCAGGTCTCCGACGGCCTGTTCCTACGGCTGGCAATCACCAGTGTGGACTCGCTGGCCGCCGCGTACGCAGCGGCTCTCACCGGCGCACAACGCTACGAGGAGGCCGCGCGGCTGCTCGACGAAACCCAGCCGCGCCAGCCCCTCGACGCCGAACTGGTGCGATATGTGCGCGGCTTGCTGCATTTCCGCACCCAGCGCTGGCCCGACGTGCTGACTCAGTTCCCGCCGGCGACCCCGTGGCGTCAACCCGAGCTCAAAGCCGCAGGCGCCGCAATGGCGACCACCGCGCTGGCCTCACTTGGGGTGTTCGAGGAGGCCTGCCGGCGCGCCGAAGAGGCGATCGAGGCCGACCGAGTGCCCGGTGCGGCCAACGTCGCGATGTACACCAAGGGCATGTGTCTGCGGCATCTGGGTCGCGAAGAAGAAGCCGTCGAGCTGCTGCGGCGGGTGTACTCGCGTGACGCCAAGTTCGTCCCCGCCCGAGAAGCGTTGGACAACCCCAACTATCGACTGGTCCTCACCGACCCGGAAACCATCGAAGCCCGTACCGATCCATGGGATCCCGACAGCGCGCCCACGCGCGAACAAACCGAGGCGGCGCGTCACGCCGAAATGGCCAAGAAGTATCTGGCCGAAGGCGATGCGGAGCTCAACGCAATGCTCGGCATGGAGAAGGCCAAGCGCGAAATCAAGCTCATCAAATCCACGACGAAAGTGAACTTGGCGCGCGCCAAGATGGGCCTGCCGGTGCCGGTGACGTCACGTCACACCCTGTTGTTGGGCCCGCCTGGTACCGGAAAAACCTCCGTGGCAAGGGCTTTCACCAAGCAGCTGTGTGGTCTCGGGGTGCTGCGCAAACCGATGGTGGTGGAAACCAGCCGGTCCAAGCTGCTGGGCCGGTACATGGCAGACGCGGAGAAGAACACCGAAGAGATGCTCGAAGAAGCGCTTGGCGGGGCGGTTTTCTTCGACGAGATGCACACGCTGCACGAGCGCGGCTACCACCAGGGCGACCCGTACGGTAACGCGATCATCAACACGGTGCTGCTGTACATGGAGAATCACCGTGACGAGCTGGTGGTGTTCGGCGCCGGTTACGCCAAGGCAATGGAGCGGATGCTCGAAGTCAATCCTGGTCTGCGGCGCCGGTTTTCGACGGTGATCGAGTTCTACAGCTACACCCCGGACGAGTTGATCGCGCTGACCAAATTGATGGGCCGGGAAAACGAAGACGTGCTCACCGACGAAGCGGTGGAGGTGCTGCGCCCGTCCTACACCAAGTTCTACCTCGAGGAGAACATCTCCGAAGACGGCGACCTGATCCGCGGTATCGACGTGCTGGGTAACGCCGGGTTCGTGCGCAACGTGGTGGAGAAGGCGCGTGACCACCGCAGCTTCCGGCTCGACGACGAGGACCTCGACGCGGTGCTCGCCGGTGACGTCGCGGAGTTCAGCGAGGATCAGCTGCGCAGGTTCAAGGAGTTGACCCGCGAAGACCTCGCAGAAGGGCTCAGTGCTGCGGTTGCCGAAAAGAAAGCCAACTGAGCAGCCGCTCACCAGCGGTCGCGCTGCGCTGCCGTAATCAGCGCGGCGGGTGCCTGCGAGGGTTGCCCCTTGCGCAGCGTGCTCAGCAGTTCACGGTAGGGGCCGACGAGGTAGGCGGTATCGCCGGCCTTGAGCTGGGCGTCGCGGCGTGGGTGCAGCTCCACGGGCGCGTTCGGCCGGGCAACTGCGATGACGCGAGTCTGGGTGGACATCTCGGACATGCGCAGGCCGTCGAGTTCGCTGCCCGCATCGACATGCATGGCGCCGATCATGAAGCAGAGTTGCCCGACCGAAAACGTTCCGAGCACCTGCAAGCCCATTGCGGCGCCGATAAACCAGGGTGCCGCCAGTTCGACGGTGGACCGGACGTTTTCGAAATCAAAGCGTTGCGCGACCGCCAAGCCCAATGCGCGGTCGTAGACGCGCAGCACGATCGGAACGTCGAGCCACCGATTGCGTTCGGGGCCTTCCCGGAAGCCGAGCATTTCGCGAAGCACGATTCCGATTTCGATGTTGACCATGTCGTCACCGGTCAGGACAGCTACCGCACGGGCGCGTTCAACATGCGCAGATTCCAGTGTCTCGCGCAGGGTAGCGTCGCCGAAGACCACCGGCGCGTCGAGCTCAGCCGCTGCCGCCAAGAAGCGATTGCTCTCGTCATGCTCGATCACCGCGACGTCATGTCCGGCTGCGGTGAGATCACGTACGACGCGGATCCCCAGCGCGCTGAGGCCGACGACGATGATGTGGTTACGCAGATAACGCGCGCGTCGGCGTCCGGCGGTATGGACGAAGCGGCGCGACAGCAGCAGGTCGGCGATGAACGCGATCAGAACAGCCGTGGTGGCCATGCCGACGAACATCAGCACGACGCTGAACACCCGTAGCCAGGTGGGCTGTTGGACAAAGCTGACGTCGCCGTAGCCCACCGTCGTGATCGTCTCGGCGCTGAAGTACAACGCGTCAAGCCAGGTCATACCCGGCGGGCGCTGATAGCTGAACCGCAACAGGACAGTCGAGCCGATCAGCAGAACCAGCCCGGCCGCTGATAACGGGAAGAACGCCGGGTTGACGTCGTCACGGATTGTGCGCACGGCGTCACGCACCCGCCGCAACCAGGGTCGGCGTGCGCGTATTCTGCTCGGTTGCGGGAAGGTGATGGAACGGGCAGCCATCTCGTCGGCGGTCCCGATCATCGCTGCCCAGTCGCCGCCGCATACCGACACATCCCGGCCGGGACACACCATCACCTCGTCGCGGTTGGGGGAGTTCTCGCCGCCGATGACCGCCACCGGTGCCAGGTCGCCGTAGAGCTCGCGCAGGGTCGCATCATGCGGCGTCTCGGCGCCCCACACCACGAATTTGACGCCGGCCGCCTCGAACGGATGCACGGCATGTGCCAGACATGCTTCGACGATCGCGGGGGCGACCAGGTCGGCCACGTTCAAAATCGCACCCGGTCCGTTGTCGGCGGCCATAGCTGAGCGCAGGATGTCGTTGGCCAGCCGCGCCACAACGCGCACACGTGGGTTTGCTTTCCTTGCCAGCAAGGCGATTTCGAGATTTGTTGCATCATCGTCACCTGCGCAGACAACCGCAGCAGCGTCGGCGATTGCCGCCGAGGCGAGCTCCCTGTCGCACAGCTTGACAACGCTCGCGCCGGCGCTTTTCAGTTCATTGATGATTGTCGTCGCCAGCGCATCCTCACCGCTGACAAGGATGTGGCCGTACATGCCGTTCGCGGCTCCCATTGCTGAGGTGGAGGCAGGCCCGAATCTTCGCGGGCAGCGATATCAGGGACGTCTTGCTGTCATCCCACGCCTGCCTGGACTACTTTGACGACGACCAACACACCGGCAAGGACGAGGTAGACGCGCAGCGTCAAGAGCCCCGCCCGACGCACCGGAGACATGACCGGGCGAGGTAGGGCTGCCAAAGCAGGCATGCGCCAGGTTGCACGGACTCTGTCCCGGAATGCTTTTCGATCGGCACCGGTCAACTCCGGAAAGTTGTCGAGCTCCTCTAACTGTTCCGGATCCAGTGCGCCCAACGGGACGGTATCGTCCGCAGCACGACGGTCGGTGTACCAGCCGATTGCGAAAACAATTGCCGCGCCGAGGAAGCCGATCACAACTCCGGCAACCAGGCCGCCCTCGAGCGTTTCCGTCGACAGGTTGGGAAACAGCGTCACCGCCGTTAGCATTAGCGACAGCACGACCAGCGACCAGACGATTGCCCAGGCTAAGGCGTTCTGCCGGAAAGTGTTTGCCCATGGCCCCAGCACGGGACGGTCGTTGCACAGCAATACTAAAAACACTGTCGCCGAAGGCAGCAAGATACCGGCGAGAACCTGCACACCCTGGGTGATCAGGCCAAGGACATGATCCGGGCTAAAGGCAACCGCAGCCGACACCGCAAGCAGCGCAGCGTAAGTGCTGTAAAACAGTGGGGCCTCAGTGACCTTCCAGTGCAGCGAATGGGGCTTACCGACGGCATCGCCGAGCGCGTAGGTGGTAGACAGCCCGATCACGTTGGCGCCGACAAGCGAACAGTCCAGCAACACGATCGCAAACAACACGCCTACGGTATGGCCGACGTGGTGGGACAACTGGGAGGCCACCGCTCCCGCGTCGACGAAGTTGCCGGCGTCGTTGGTGCCACGTAAACCGAACGCGGTAGCCGCCATGAGCGCGATACCCCCGCCGATGACACCAACGATCCCTATGGCCAGATCTGCTCTGCCGTAAGGAATCCAGCGTGGCGTGATGCGCTTGTCCACCACGTTCGACTGCTGAAAGAACAGCTGCCACGGCGCCACGGTCGTCCCTACGATCGAGATGATTACCATCAACACGATCGAGTCAGGTTCGCCCGGCAACGACGGAATCAGCCCGCGCGCACTTTCGCCCACGCTGGGATGCACCAGCAACACCACCGGGACAAGCGCCACGTTGGCGGCGATCAGCACGAACATCAACCGTTCCCAGCGGCGGAAGGAGCCACCGGCGACCACCGCGAAGAGCAACACCGCTGCGGTCGGGATCGCAACCGTCTTAGGGCAGCCCAGAAATCCCAGCGCCAGTGAAACACCGATGAATTCGGTGACAATGGTCAACGCGTTGAGGATCAACAAGTCGCCCAGACTGAACGCGCCCCAGAACTTGCCGAACCGTTCGAAAATGAGTCTGGCGTGGCCAACGCCGGTGACCGCGCCCAACCGCAGCACCATCTCCTGGTTGACGTAGAGCACCGGGATCATCAAGACCAAGACCCACAGCAGACTCATCCCGTAGTTCTGACCCACCTCCGAGTAGGTCGCTACACCGCCGGCGTCGTTGTCGCCGATCATGACGATCAGTCCTGGTCCGGTGATCACCATCAGTGTCCGCAACCGCTGCCAGCGGGTCCGGCCCGGCGCCGTGGCGTCCTTGGCGATCCGGCCGAACGCGCCGATGATGTCACCGACGTGGGCGGCGTCCATTGCTGTCGGCCTGGATGCGCCGGCAATCGCCGGGTGCGTCACATCCGGTGCAGTTTGGACTGTGGCGCCATCGGTGGGCGGTGTGCCGACACGTCCGTGTACCTCGGTGGAGATGGAAGTCATCGGCTCCTCGCTATCTAGTGGGAAAACAGAGGACGTTGTGGGAAAGACATTATGGCTCAAGGTATTTCGGCGAACACGACAGCCAAGTCGCGGTGCGGGCGGTGTCCAGGACGTGCAGACGCCCCCGGCCATCCCACACCGTGGCAGGGCGGCGATGGCCGACCTGCGTCAGAGAAGTCCGGGCTCAGGCGACAGCAGAGATGCCGCGGCAGGATCCGGGCGAAGCAGACGCCGAATACCGATACGGACTATCGCTCGAATTCATCTGCGCCCTCACCTCCTTACGGCCGGGACACGCGCGGGTGTCACCCGATCGCAGCACGGCAGGGGATCGCGCACTCGGCGAAAATCTACCGGGCGGCACCCCTCTCGACAGGGCTTTGGCACTGCACGGCGTATCCGGTGTCGTCCGGAAGCCACTTGGGCTCAACCCTTAAGCCGGGAGGAGCTGTCCTGACCCTGGGCGTCTTTCGACGTTCGGGGTCAGTGGCCTTTGTCCGTGCAGACGCCTCACCTAGCGAGGTGCTTGCTCGTTCATGTTGACCTTCCCGCCCGGTGCCCGTCAAGCATTCGGCCAAAATTGCGGTGCGCGCCGTCGCGCGCCCGCACCGCCGTGGTTGGCAGAAGGTGACGCCACCTGGGTCGCTACAGCGGGGCCGGCTCTGGATGCGCGCCCCGCTGTCTGACAACCAAGGGCAGGACCAGTCGTGCTCACACCTGCCGATTCCGGCCGCCTCTCGAGCTCAGCACGCCGGTGCGAAAAGATTGCAGAAGATCACCGCGTCCGGGTTGACTGATGCGGCTTTAAGTGCCACGATGGCCGATGCAAGCACCTCGCTAGGTGAGGCGTCTGCACGGACAAAGGCCACTGACCCCGAACGTCGAAAGACGCCCAGGGTCAGGACAGCTCCTCCCGGCTTAAGGGTTGAGCCCAAGTGGCTTCCGGGACGACACCGGATACGCCGTGCAGTGCCAAAGCTCTGACGAGAGGGGTGCCGCGCCCGGCCACTTCGCCGGGTCGGCCTCACCCCAATGTGCGACGTGACGGCACCCCCGTGTGCCCTGGCCGTGAGGAGGTGAGAGCGAAATGAGTCCTAGTGATAGTCCGTATCCGAGTTCGGTGACCGTTTCGTTCGGATCCGACCCCGGCATTCTTTTCACCGCCTGAATCGGCTTGCGCCGCTTCATTTAACACGCACCGCTTCGTTGGTGAGCGTGCGTGACATTGACGTGCTCTGACACGACCGCACCGCTTTGGGTTCCGTCATGCCTGCGTAAGGAGAATTTCCATGTCTTTTGTGACCACACAGCCGGAGATGCTGGCCGCTGCAGCAGGCGATCTGCAGGGGATTGGCGCGGCGATGGCTGCCCAGAATGCGGCTGTCGCGGCACCCACCACCGGTGTGATTCCCGCCGCAGCGGACGAGGTATCAGCGCTGACTGCAACACAATTCGCCGCGCATGCACAGATGTATCAGGCAGTCAGCGCTCAGGCCGCAGCTGTACATGAATTTTTCGTGCGCGTTCTGGGCGCCAGCGCCAGTTCATATGCGGCTACTGAGGCCGCCAATACCATCGCGACTGGGTGAGGGGGTGCGTTGTGACGGCCTTGGCAATGGATTTCGGCCTCCTTCCGCCCGAAATTAATTCGGCAAGAATGTATTCCGGCCCCGGATCAGGACCCATGCTGACGGCCGCCGCGGCTTGGAACTCTCTGGCAGCTGAATTGCGTTCTACTGCAGCTTCTTACGGTGACGTAATCTCAGCGTTGACCAGCGGGGGGTGGCAGGGCCCTGCTTCGGCATCGATGGCTGCAGCGGCAGCCCCCCTATGTCGCGTGGATGGGTACCACTG
The DNA here is from genome assembly GCF_016592155.1 of Mycobacterium heckeshornense. Classification (NCBI taxonomy): domain Bacteria; kingdom Bacillati; phylum Actinomycetota; class Actinomycetes; order Mycobacteriales; family Mycobacteriaceae; genus Mycobacterium; species Mycobacterium heckeshornense. The sequence goes on along the minus strand of NZ_AP024237.1, from coordinate 2,467,120 downwards.
CCGGGCAGGCCGAGCAGACTGCGGCACAGGCCACCGCGGCGGCAAGCGCCTACGAGGCAGCGTTCGCCGCGACGGTGCCTCCGCCGGTGATCGCGGCCAACCGCGCGCAGCTGGCCGCGCTGGTGGCCACCAACTTTCTGGGGCAGAACACCCCGGCCATTGCGGCCACCGAAGCGCACTACGCCGAGATGTGGGCCCAGGACGCGGCCGCGATGTATGGCTATGCCGGCGCATCGGCGGCGGCCACCCAACTAACCCCGTTTAACGTGCCGGCGCAGAACACCAATCCCGGCGCATTGGTAGCGCAGTCGGCCGCGGTGAGCCAGGCCAGCGGTAGCGCAGCGGGGACGAGCACGCAGTCGACGTTGTCGCAGCTGACTTCTGCGGTCCCGGCGGCCTTGCAGAACCTGGCATCGCCCGGCGCGTCGACGTCGTCGTCGTCCTCGGGGCTCGGTGGCATCCTGGGCCTGCTGACCGGACAGGGATCGGGGAACTCCGCGCTGGACAACCTCTGGAACCAGTGGGGGCCCAACGCCAATATCTGGAACACCATTTTCTCGTCGGGGTTCTACATGCCCAGCAACACGTTGGGTGCCTTCACAAGTTTGATGAGCGCCGGCGGAGGTTCGGCAGCCGCTGCCGAAGATGCGTTGGGCAACGCGGCGTCCGATGCACTCGGCGGAGCGGCAGCGGCTGCTCCGCTGGGCTCGCTCGGCGGCGTTGGCGGCCTTGGGAGTTTGGGCAGCGGCGTGTCGGCCGCGTTAGGGCAGGGTGCCTCAATCGGACCGTTGTCGGTACCGCCGAGCTGGACTGCGGCGGCCCCGCCGGTGAACGGTCTCGGCGCGGCATTGGGCAACACCCCGCTCGCGACACCGCCGGCCGTCGCGGCAGGGATGCCAGGCATGCCGCTAGCCAACGCCGCCGGTAACGGTACCGCTTCCGCTGCACCGAAATACGGCTTCCGCCCCACGGTGGTGACACGTTCGCCCGCCGCGGGATAACGGCAACACAGTCAAAACAAATCGCGAGACAGGAGATATCGGATGCCTACTCGGTTTATGACCGATCCGGACCAGATGCGGGCGATGGCGGGCCGTTTCGACGTGCACGCTCAGACCGTGGAGGACGAGGCCCGCAAGATGTGGGCGTCGTCGGTCAACATTGCCGGTGCCGGCTGGAGCGGGTCTGCGCAGGCCACCTCCTACGACACCATGAGCCAGATGAATCAGGCGTTTCGCAACATCGTCAACATGCTGCACGGGGTGCGGGACGGGCTGATCCGCGACGCCAACAACTACGAGGCCCAGGAACAGGCGTCCCAGCAGATCCTGAGCAGCTAACGGCTACAGCGCTTCTCACGTTAGGAGGGAGATCATGACGATCAATCACCCGCTCACCGACGTGGGCTCCCACCGTGCCGATCAATCCGGGGCGCGGCGCGTGACCAATCCGCCCAACATGGAGCGGCAGGTGCACAAAGCCTGCGGAGACATCAACGCCGCACTAAACGAAGCACTGGAGGCGTTGGGCCGGCTTTCGCACAGCCCGGTCGACGCGTTCGGTGTGGCACGTGTCCAAACGGCGTTATATCGAGCACGGGAAGCCAATTACCTTCTCGGGCAAATGGTCGGAACGCCGATCGAGCGGCGTTTGCCATGGGCGTACTACCGTGCACGCCTACAAGACAAGGCGCTGCGGCATTTCTCGCTACACGCAAACAGCGGTCGGCAAGCAACCGAAGGACACCGATCCCGATCCAATCGCCCAAAGCGGCGTATCGCGTAGCTAATTCACTGCCATACAACATTTCTCGTGTGAAGGAGTGCGAAAAATGACGATTAACTATCAGTTCGGTGACGTCGATGCGCACGGTGCCACGATACGGGCGCAGGCGGCGGCGTTGGAGGCCGAGCATCAGGCGATCATCCGTGACGTGCTGGCCGCCGGTGACTTTTGGGGTGGCGCCGGGTCGACGGCGTGCCAGCAGTTCATCACCGAGCTGGGCCGCAACTTCCAGGTGATCTACGAGCAGGCCAACGCCCACGGCCAAAAGGTGCAAACCGCCAGCAGCAACATGGCCAGCACCGACGCCGCCGTCGGCTCCAGCTGGGCCTAGGCGAAGTAGCCGTGAACTGCCGCTGCTGCACTGCGATCTGAGAAGGGATAGCCATGAGCAAACCAGCCGCCGAGCCCGTTGACGTCCAGACCGCAGCGTCATTGGTTCATCTGTCTCAGTTGCTACGCGCCCCCGTGGTGATGCCGTCCGGTGAGTCGGTGGGCAGGGTTGACGACATCGTCGTCCGATTGCGCGGTACGGATACCTACCCCCTGATCACCGGAATCGTGGCCGCGGTCGGCGGTCGGCGGGTATTCGTTCAAAGCGCATCAATTCGGCGGCTGCATCCCGAGCGGGTAGTCCTGGCACAGAACGAGGTTGACTTGCGCCGGTTCGAGCGCCGTCAAGGTGAGGTGCTGTTGCGCTCGGATGTACTCGGGTATCGCCTGATCGACGTCGCCGCAGGCGAATTGGTCCGCGCGTACGACGTCGAACTCGAACACAGCCCAGATGGGTGGGTGTTGAAGCGACTGGACACCCGGCGACCGCCGCGTCTGTTCGGACTGCTGAAAACACCCGGCGGACAGGCTTCCCGCGACTGGAAGGCGTTCGAACCGTTGATCGGGCACGACCAGTCGGTGGCCATGCGTCGCGTTTCCGGACGGGTAGCGGCGCTCAAACCCGCACAAATTGCCGACCTGCTCGAAGTGGCCGACGCCGCCGAAGGCGGAGAAATCCTGGACCGAGTGCGCAGCAACCCGGAACTGCAGGCCGACGTCTTCGAAGAACTCGAGCCAGACAAGGCCAGTCGGTTGCTCGATGACATGCCCGACGGCGACGTCGCCGCATTGCTCAGCCGGATGCGCGCCGACGACGCGGCCGACGCGGTTATGGACCTGCGCCAGTGCCGCCGCCGCCGGGTTCTCGACTTGATGCCCGCGCCGCAGCGCACCAAGGTGATCACCCTTTTGGGGTTCAACCCCAACAGCGCAGGTGGATTGATGAACGTCGACGTCGTCTCGTGCGGAACATGGGCGACCGCGGGCGAGGCGTTGGCCGTCATCGGTTGCGCCCAGGCCCTCCAGCCGGAAGCGCTTTTGCAGGTGCATGTCCTCGATGAACACGGTCGGCTGGCCGGCGTGGTATCGGTCGTTAAGTTGTTGCAGGCAGAGCCCGCAGAAGCAGTTGCGACACTGATGGATTCGGATCCCATCCGGGTAACCGCGGATGCCGACCTGGCCGACGTCGCGGTGCTGATGGCGGACTACGACCTGCACACCATTCCCGTCATCGACGACGACGATCGGGTCTTGGGGGTTGTCACCGTCGATGACGTGCTCAAGGCGTCCATCCCCGACGACTGGCGACGGCGAGAACCGGGCCCACGCCGGATGCGCGAACCAAGCTGCGCGACAGACGATGCCGGCGCTACTGAGGCGGGCGGTGATTGGCTATGACCATCCTGGACCGCGACATCGTCGACGCGACGCTGGAGGCACCGACGCCGACCGCGGTGCTGGACAGCGCCCACGTCGGGGACATCGAAGGTGCACTGGGCCGAATCAGCATTAGCGATTCCGACCGTCCGCGCACCTTCAAAGTCCGACTGGCAACCATGTTGGCGATCATCGGTCCTGGCCTGATCGTCATGGTCGGCGACAACGACGCCGGAGGTATTGCGACATACGTGCAAGCGGGACAAAACTACGGCTACAGCATGCTTTGGGTCCTTCTCCTGTTGATCCCGGTGCTGATCGTCAACCAGGAGATGGTGGTTCGTCTGGGCGCCGTGACCGGGGTTGGGCATGCGCGGTTGATCAACGAACGGTTTGGCCGCGGCTGGGGCTGGTTTTCCGTCGGTGACCTGTTTCTGTTGAACTTCCTCACTCTCGTCACCGAATTTATCGGCATCAGCTTGGCCGCCGACTACATGGGAATTCCCAGGTATGTAGTCGTCCCTTTCGCCGCGATGGCGCTGATCGCCATCATGGTCACCGGCAGCTTTCGCCGCTGGGAACGCGCGATGCTCGTGTTCATCGTGATCACTCTGCTGCAGATTCCCATGGTGTTAATGTCGCATCCGGACTGGGGCCGTGCGGCGAAGTCATTTGTCATTCCCGGGATTAGCGGCGGAGTTACCTCGGACGCCGTGCTGTTGATCATTGCCATTGTTGGCACCACGGTTGCGCCGTGGCAGCTGTTCTTCCAGCAGTCCAACGTCGTCGACAAGCGGATCACTCCACGGTTTATCGGCTATGAGCGGGCGGATACCACGCTGGGCGCCTTCGTCGTGGTGATCGGGGCAGTTGCGTTGATGATGACCGGCGACTGGGCCGCGCGTTCAACTGGTAGCCGCGGCCATTTCGTTGACGCCGGTGTGCTCGCGCACTTACTCGGCCAGCACAATCCAGTGCTGGGATCGTTCTTTGCGATCGTGCTGCTCGACGGCTCGATCATCGGCGCGGCGGCGGTGACGTTGGCCACCAGCTACGCGTTCGGGGACGTGTTCGGCCTCAAGCATTCGCTGCACCGGGGCTTCACCGAGGCTAAACCCTTCTACCTGTCTTACACCGTCATGGTGGTGATCGCGGCCGTGATCGTGCTCACTCCGGGTGCGCCGCTGGGGTTGATCACGACCGGCGTGCAAGCGCTGGCAGGGTTGCTCCTACCCAGCGCAACCGTGTTTTTGCTGCTGCTCTGCAACGATCGGGAAGTGCTGGGCCCGTGGGTAAACCAGCGCTGGCTCAACGTCGTTGCCGGGGTGATCGTTGGCGTGCTGTTACTGTTGTCCGGAGTATTGATGACGACCACGGTGTTTCCCGATCTGGACATCATGTCCATCGCAGACGACCTCGCGGTCGGTCTCGTCATCTGCGTCGCAGTCACTTTCGGTGTGCTGAAGTGGAATGGCCGTATGTCGCCGAAACGGCTGGTTTCCGAGGATCTTTCTCGGGCATTAGCTACAGCTGACCGAGCAACGTGGCGGATGCCGCCACTTGCCTTGCTGGAGCCGGTTCAATGGTCTGTCGGAACTCGCCTGGGCATGCTCGCGCTCCGAGGCTATCTCATTATTGGGGCGATCCTGCTGGCAGTCAAAGGTGTCCAGCTCGGCAGCGGCTGACCTCAAGCGCAACGCACCCGACGAGTCCGCGCTTGTATCGGTAAGCGAGAGCAGGCGAAACATTTTGCAGCCCTGAGTAAATGTCGTGTTACAACGACCTCACCACCACACGCCAGAATGCTCACCCCGCACGCTTACCGCTCACAAAAGTGGTCAACCTCTCAGCTAATACCCAGCCAAGCACCAGCGTGAAGGCAGCCATAACGGTGTAGCGTCTCCACCAATAGGAGACGGCAATGACTATTAGCTTTTCGTCAGTACGTTGCCGGCTGCTGGTCCCGGCACAGGAGCTGGATACCTGCCGCCCGGATCAATGGCGCTCGACGGTCGCGTCAAGGCTTCGGCACGCAACGTGCGCGCCCCGGCGACTTGCCGTTCACGGATGCCGCCACCGCCGGCGCCAGATGCAGTGGCGGACTAGAGGATCGTAGGGTATTCGCCTCGCCGATAATTATCTGAAGCCAATTGCCAGGATTGGCCCATTACGGCCAATGCTGGTGATTTCTTCTGTGTAACAGCATGATTAGACCAGCGTCACCGCAGGCTGGCCACTGCACGTGAGCTTGTCGTCCGATCTGCGCGTTATAAGCGGAAACGTTTAGCCAGAGCCAACTTTCGCGGCCTATGCCGCAGCCAAGTGATGACTGGTTTACCGGCCGTTACCTGCATGGAACGTGAAGCCAACAATTTTCGCGCAGCATGATCGCAGATAAATGGGAGAGAGGTGACGCGTGCCGCACGCGATGCGAGAAACATCGGAACATCCGTTTCAGCAAGACAATTCAAATCCAATAGATACGGATGCGAGATTTGTGGGCCGGTGCGGTCTGTGGCTGCGATCCGGTTGGTTGACACCAACAGAATTCAATGAACTGCAGTAGATGCCGTGGCAGCCGCCAGGAGACTAACTAGAGGTTGAGAACATGGATTTCGGGGCACTACCGCCGGAGATCAACTCTGGCCGGATGTATGCCGGCCCAGGATCAGGGCCAATGCTGGCGGCCGCTGCGGCCTGGGATGGGCTCGCTGCTGACCTGGCCGCCACGGCGTCTTCCTATCAGTCTGCCGTTTCGGGCCTGACGAGTGCGTGGTCGGGCCCCTCGGCAATATCGATGGCCTCGGCGGCGGCGCCCTATGTGGCATGGCTGACCAGCGCCGCAGAGCAAGCTGAACAAACCGCTGCTCAAGCCAGAGCCGCAGCCAGCGCCTACGAAACGGCGTTCGCCATGACCGTGCCACCACCGGTGATCGCAGCCAACCGCAGCCTGCTGATGACGCTGATTGCCACCAATATCCTGGGTCAGAACACACCGGCGATTGCTGCAACAGAAGCTCACTATGCCGAAATGTGGGCCCAGGACGCCGCGGCGATGTATGGCTACGCAGGCTCGTCGGCGGCAGCGACACAATTGGCGCCTTTCACCGAGCCGCCACAGACCACCAATCCGGCTGGCGCGGCTGGACAAGCAGCCGCTGTCACCCAAGCCACAAGCAGCTCCGCAAGCTCTAAGGCAACGCAGTTGTCCCAGCTGATCACCTCGATGCCCACGGCGCTACAAACCTTGGCAACGGGCATCACCGAGTCGCCGACGACCGGGTCGACGAATTTGTTGTCAGGGCTTTCATTACCGACGCTGTTCAACCTGCAATTACCGCCCGGACTCTCGACCGATCTGGCCAACTGGAACACAATCTGGTCAACCCTGACCGGCCCGTTTTCACCACAGAGCTGGAGCACGATACCGGGCGGCCCGTTCCTGTCATTCGGGCAGGCATATGCCTGGGGCCAGAACGGGCAGGGTGCGGCCGCTTGGCTCGCCGGACCCAAACCACCCACGGGGGCATTGGCACCGCTGGGCGATTCGCTGAAATCTGTTGTGAGCCCGACCGGATTGGGGACTGGGCCGGTGTCGGGGGCCATGGGGCGCGCAGCGGTAGTCGGATCTTTGTCAGTGCCCCAGGGTTGGACGACAGCCGCGCCGGCGATCAGAACGCTGGCCGCCACGCTACCCACCAACGTTGCCGCCGCACCAGTGGCCTCGCTGTCCGGTGAGGAAGGCGTGTTCAGCCAGATGGCCCTGTCGAGCTTGGCGGGACGTGGCATCGCGGCTGCCGCGACCCGACCCGTCGGCGGCCTCACGGCCAGCTCGCTGGGCAGCGTCACCGCAGAGGCCGAGCCTGCCACAGCCACGATCATCGTGATACCGGCGGTGGAGGAATGACGGTCGCGGCCGCGCACTGGCTGCCAAGCACCGGCCGATTCGCCATGCAGACGAATCAAGGGGAATAGCAATGTTTTACGCAGCGCTTCCACCGGAAATCAACTCCGGCAGGATCTACAGCGGCCCGGGATCGGGGTCGATGCGCGCCGCGGCGGCGGCCTGGGATGGGCTGGCTGCTGAACTCCAGTCCGCAGCGGCCTCTTATTCGTCAGTGATCTCGGGTCTGACCAGCGGGGCGTGGCTTGGCCCGTCGGCTATGTCGATGGCCGCGGCGGTCGCACCGTATGTGGCGTGGATGTCGGCCACCGCCGCACAGGCCGCCGAAGCGGCGACCCAGGCCACCGCTGCGGCGAGCGCCTATGAGACGGCGTTGGCCGCGCACGTGCCACCCGCCGAAATCGCAGCGAACCGCAGCCGACTCGCGTCGCTGGTGGCGACGAACATCTTCGGACAGAACACCCCCGCGATCGCGGCGACCGAAGCTCAATACGGCGAGATGTGGGTCCAGGACGCGCTGGCGATGGAAGGCTACGCTGCCTCGTCGGCGACCGCTGCCAAGGTGACACCGTTCAGCGCGGCACCGCAGATCGTTAACGCGGGCGGCCTGGCCGGGCAGGCGGCCGCGGTGACTCAAGCGGCCGGCACCGCCGCCGGTAGCGCGCAGTCGGTGCTGACAACGGGTAACCCGCTGCTGCAATGGCTGGCAAACCTTTCCACCGACTACACGACGACCATCACCGATGCGCTGAACGGCCTTTTTGGACCGAGCGGCGCGTCAACGATCACGGCCATGTACAACGCGATAAAGGTTCCGATTGGCCTGACAACACAATTCAACGACATCGGGCTGCTGATCAATTTTCCCGTCTCGCAGTTCCTCAAGTTCGCCCCGTCCCAGGCACTCGGCGACATCCCGCGGGAGGGATTGGGTGCTGGACTTGGGTTGGGTTGGCCGCACTGGGGCCGCGGCACGCTATACGGCGCGGTATCGGGAAGCATGGGAAATGCCGGGACGCTGGCCGGAAAGTTGTCCGTACCGCCCAGCTGGGCCGTGGCCACTCCGGCCATCAGGACGGTGGCCGCCGCGTTGTCTGCGACCGCGCCAGATGCTGTGCCGGCAGCCGCGCTCGGCGAGGGCAGCCTGCTCAGCTCGATGTCGGCGGCGGGCATGGTCGGCAGCGCTTTCGGTGCGGGAGCTCCCACTGCGCTGACCCGCGCTGGCAACCGTAGCCGCCTGACCCCGTTGAAAAACCTCAAAGACAGCCATTCACCGGAGCAGCTGCAGCGGCTGGTCGCTCAACTGTCACAGAAACCGGAAAGCGTGCAACATCACACCGTCGATCCGGAAGGCCTCGACGGCCTACTGGAGCAGTTGGCGAAGAAACCCGGCGTTCACGCGGTACACCTCACCAAAGGTGGCAAATCGAAGGTCCTTCCGCCAAATGTGCAGTCGTTCTAGCCCGCAGCGTCATTCGATGTTCGGGCAATTTGGCGGGCGGATGGTCGTGGTGAATGCGGCTGCCACGTCAGCGACCGCGGGATGCAGCCACGATAACCGGCGGGCATCGTCGCGAACGACATTGCGGCCCTGTTTATCTAATCAATCACCCGCATCTCGGCTTGATGACGCAGTGACCAACCGGTGGGAGGATACTGCTGAAACCTCAACAGCATTGATCTGCAATGCCTTTGCGATCGCCTGGTGGGCTGCTGAACGTTTGCACCACGATCCAAGAAGTTAAGAAATCGCTTCGACATAGCAGAAAGGTCAATCATGAGGCTGCGGCTCGCACTACTGGGCGTCTCGGCGATGATCGGCATCGCTGCACCGGCCTATGCCGACCCGGGGGATGTCGCCACTGACGCAGCGTTCCTGACAGCTTTGCAACAATCGGGGATCACCTACCCGAGCGCGGATCAAGCGATCGGCGCCGCGCAAGCGGTGTGCACGTGCTTGAATCACGGGGAATCCGGCCTGGAGCTAGTCCACGACGTTAAAACCCATAACCCCGCGTTCACCATGGACGCTGCAGCGCAGTTCGCCGCAATTTCAGCGAAGTACTATTGCCCGCAACAGCTTTCGAAGAGTTAGTGTATCGACCCTATGTAGCTGCCGGATACATATGCAATCCCGTGCATCAGTATGGCCGACGATCGGGGCAAGCGGAATTCGCGTCAGCGCCCGCTACATCGATCACCGGGCGATACGTTGTTGTGCGCGTCGCACGGTCTCTAACTGGTCGACGTTGGACTGACCGAAGCGCACGAATCCAAACCGGTGACTCGCTGATACTCTGCTGTGTATCTCCTGTGATCCTTGTCACACGGGTCGGCTAGCGTTACGCTTCGGCGCGGATTGACGCGAGATTGAGAGAGTCGCAGCACGTGCCATGAGCAAGTGGGGTTGATACCTCCCGGCGCCGTTGACCTGCGAGCCAAGAGGCACGCCCAGCGATGCTCTGCAGAGCGGGCTCACGGCCGTGTGCATACACCTTTGCTGCATGGGGAGAGCGCCGACGATCGTGGGAAATCCAGCCCGCCAGACCCATCGGTATGGAGTTGAGGGCTTGCCAATCACACGCCGGTATCGCTGCAGAGGGCGGCGGGCTAGTCGCCGGCTGCAGTGCTGGTTCACGACCGACTTGTTTTGGTGTACCGGGCTGTGGATGCAGCCGCGACTGACAAACCCCGGGGAGGGATGCTCTCGATGATTGACTTTGGGGCGTTACCGCCGGAAATCAACTCTGGTCGAATGTATGCCGGTCCCGGCTCGGGACCGATGCTGGCTGCCGCGGCGGCTTGGGATGGGTTGGCTGCTCAATTGAATTCCACTGCGGTGTCGTATTCGTCGGCGATCGCAAATGTAGCCGCGCAGTGGCAGGGACCGTCCTCGACGATGATGACTCAGGCGGCCGCGGCGTACGCGGCCTGGATGAGTGCCACTGGGGTCCAGGCCGAACAAACCGCTGCACAAGCCAAAGCAGCGGCCGCCGCCTATCAATCGGCGTTTGCGGCGACCGTGCCGCCACCGGTGATTGCGGCAAACCGCGCACAATTGACGGCACTGGTCGCCACGAACGTCTTCGGGCAAAACACCCCCGCGATCATGGCCACCGAAGCGCAGTACGCGGAGATGTGGGCGCAAGACGCCGCGGCCATGTACGGCTACGCGGCCGCGTCGGCAGCCGCTACCCGATTGACGCCGTTCACCCCGCCGCCGCAGACCACCAATGCTGGCAGCGGTGCGGGTCAAGCCGCCGCGGTCGCCCAAGCCGCCGGCACCTCGGCTGGCACGGCGGAATCGACGTTACGTCATGCGATCTCGACGCTGCCGCAGGCACTGCAAGGCTTGGCTGCGCCGACGTCAGCGGCGCCCGCGGCGGCGGCCGATCCGCCCAACCCGGTGTCGTCGTTGCTGACGTTTATCACCGGCCCGACGTCACCGATCTCGTATTTCCCGATTGGTGGCGTGCCTTATCTATTGGCGTTCCAGAACTATCTTTTGCCCACCGCTGCACAGAACTACACCAGCATTGCTGCCAGGGTGTTCGGGGCGCAGTCGGGCGCCACCGGTGGACTGCTCGAGGGCGGGCTCGATTCGGGCACGCGTCTGCTGGGTTCATCAGGAGGGGTGGTAGCCGCGGGCATGGGCCGCGCGGGTTTCGCCGGGGGATTGTCGGTGCCCGGGGGCTGGGCGGTGGCAGCCCCGGCGATCAGGCCGGTGGCCGCAGCGTTGCCTGAATCCGGCCAGGGTGGCATCTCGGCGGCCATCGCGGCCGACAGTCAGGGAAGCCTGTTCAGCAACATGGCCCTGTCAAGCTTGGCCGGACGGGCCATGGTCGGCACCGGCGGCGCCACAACACGACCGCTTAGTTTAGGCGGTGGTGCGGCTTCCTCGGGGTCGGCAACCAGCGCCACCATCATCGTGATACCCGACGATGACTAAACCTGTTGCAGCGCAGATGAAACGGGGCTGACGAAGCAAGGAGCAAACATGGCTTTCGGGTTTCAGACAACGAGAGCTCTAGCCGGCGCGATTTATGAAGCGATTTAAGGGGTGCGACAATGGATTTCGGCTTGCTGCCGCCGGAAGTGAACTCCGGTCGAATGTACGCCGGCGCTGGAGCTGGATCGATCATGGCTGCTGCCACGGCCTGGGACGGATTAGCCGCCCAGCTGCGTTCGGCCGCTGAGGCCTACTCGTCGGTGATCGCCGGTTTGACCGCCAGCTGGCGGGGTCCGTCGGCTACCCGTATGGCGGCGGCCGCAGCACCGTATGCCGCCTGGGTGAGCGTTACCGCCACACGGGCGGAGCAGGCGGCCGCCCAGGCCCGGGCCGCAGCGGCAGCCTACGAGACCGCTTTTGCCGCTGTGGTGCCTCCGCCGCTGATCGCAGCCAACCGCAGCCGGCTTGCGTCGCTGGTGGCGACCAATGTTCTCGGGCAGAACACCGCGGCCATCGCGGCCACTGAAACGCAGTATGCGGAGATGTGGGCGCAAGACGCCGCGGCCATGTACGGCTATGCGGCCGCGTCGGCAGCCGCTACCCGATTGACGCCGTTCACGCCCCCACCACCCGCCACTACTGCGGACAGCGGGGCGGGTCAAGCCGCCGCGGTCGCCAGCGCCACCGCTACATCGGCCGGTGACACGCAGTCGACGTTGCCGCATCTGATGTCACAGGTGCCGTCGGCGCTACAGAGCGCCGCGGCGCCGGCCGCGGCTGACCCGCCGGACCCATTGTCGTCTTTTCTCAGTTTCCTCACCGGGTCAACGGATCCGGCGACCCAATTTTCGACGCTGAGTGCCTACGTCGAGGCTGTACCCAAACTGATGCTGCCCGCCAACGACGTTCTGATCACTCTGATCTTCGGTTTCGTGTCCGGCGTGCGGGGATTGCAAACCATGCTGCCGGCTGGCGGCGCCGCGGCTGCCAGCGAGGCTTTAGCGGCCGGGCTTGGGTCGAGCACATCGCCGGTGGCCGTGGCCGGTGCGGCGGCGTCAGCAGTTTCGGCAGGGGTGGGCCACGCGGGCTTGGTCGGGACGCTGTCGGTGCCCCCGACCTGGGCGGTAGCCACCCCGACGGTCAGGCTGGCGGCCAGCGCGTTGTCCGGCACCAGCGCGGCCGCCGCCCCCGCAGCCACGGCGGACGGCGTGGGAAGTTTGTTCAGCCAGCTGGCCCTGGCCGGTTTGGCGGGTGGCGCCCTGGGCGGCACCACACCCCGCCTCCTCGGTGGAACCCTGGCCCGGGGCGGCGACCCGAGTCCGGACAAAGACAGCAGCAACAGCACCCCAGAGAAACTCAAGCGTGTCCTGGCCGAGCTGTCACAAAAGCCAGACTCCGTGCAACACTGGCACACCGACCAGGCGCATCTGCAGAGCCTGCTGGACCAACTATCCAAGTCGCCCGGTGTCCACGCGGTGCATGTATCTGGCACCGGCAAACCGATCGTGCCGCCGACCGCACAGTCGGGATAGCAGCGTCAAGCCCGGGCCGCATCGGCGCTGGTTAACGGCTTCGCTTGTTGTTTACCGATGCGTGGTTAACTACGCACCGGCCTCGTCGAGTTTGCGCCACACTGATACCCATAATCAGCCGCCGGGGAAGGAGAGCCGCCTCGTGCACACGCTGAGCCTCGCCGATTTCGCGTTGCGCCTGGCCGTCGGGCTGGGCTGCGGTGCGCTGATCGGGCTGGAGCGGCAGTGGCGGGCACGCATGGCGGGTCTGCGCACCAACGCGCTGGTGGCAACCGGGGCGACGTTGTTCGTGCTCTATGCGGTGGCCACCGACGACACCAGCCCGACCAGGGTGGCGTCGTATGTGGTGTCCGGGGTCGGGTTTCTCGGCGGAGGGGTCATCCTGCGTGAGGGATTCAACGTCCGCGGCCTGAATACCGCTGCGACACTGTGGTGTTCGGCGGCCGTGGGGGTGCTGGCGGCATCCGGGCATCTGCTGTTCGCCGTGATCGCCACCGGCACCGTGGTCGTCATCCACCTGCTGGGACGTCCGCTTGGCCGGCTGATCGACCACGACAATGCCGTCGAAGAAAGCGAAGACCAGCAGCCCTACCAGATTCAGCTCATCTGCCGCCCCAAAAGCGAGAAATACGCGCGGGCCCAGATCGTGCAGCACACCAGCGCCAACGACCTGATACTGCGGGGGATTCACACCGGGCGAGCCGCCGACGACACGGTCGCGCTGACCGCTTATCTGCTCATGGATGGTCACGCGCCAGCACGCCTTGAGCGCCTGGTCGCCGAACTGTCCCTGCAACCCGGCATCCAGGCCGTGCACTGGTATGCCGGAGAGCCGAGCGACTCCATGCCGCCCATGCCGGACATCGGCAGTGGGCCGCCGCGGACCGTGGACGAGCCGTAATCTGTCTGGCGTGGATACGATCGCGGATCTCCTGGCTGTGCTGCCGGCACAAATGCGCGATCCGGTGCTCTTCGCGGTACCGTTTTTCCTGGTGCTGCTGATCGTGGAGTGGTCCGCGGCGCGCAAGCTCGAACACCTCGAAAAGGCGCAGCGCCCGCCCTCCGGGGCGTACCTTGCCCCGGATTCCTGGGCCAGCATCTCGATGGGCCTGGTGTCGCTGGTCACCACCGCGGGCTGGAAGTTTTTGGCGCTGCTCGGCTACGCCGCCATCTACACCTATCTGGCGCCCTGGCATCTCCCGGCGACCCGCTGGTACACGTGGATGATCGCGATCCTTGGCGTCGATCTCCTCTATTACACCTATCACCGGATGGCTCACCGGGTTCGGCTGATCTGGGCCACGCATCAGTCGCATCACTCCAGCCAGTACTTCAACTTCGCCACCGCACTGCGCCAAAAGTGGAATAACAGCGGCGAGATCCTGATGTGGATTCCGTTGCCGCTGTTGGGAATTCCGCCTTGGATGGTGTTCGCCAGCTTCTCGGTGAACCTGATCTATCAGTTCTGGGTGCACACCGAACGGATCGGGAAGCTGCCGCGGCCGATCGAATTCGTCGTCAACACCCCGTCACACCACCGCGTGCATCATGGCATGGACCCCCAATATCTGGACAAGAACTACGGGGGCATCTTTATCATCTGGGACCGGCTGTTCGGCACGTTCCAACCTGAGCTGTTCCGGCCGCACTATGGGCTGACCAAGCAAGTCGACACCTTCAATATCTGGAAGCTGCAGACCTACGAGTACGTCGCGATCGTCCGCGATGTGCGTTCGGCGACCCGGCTGCGGGATCGACTGGGCTACGTGTTCGGACCACCCGGCTGGCAACCCGCGTCGTAAGCAGAAGCTGAGCGCCGCCGAATTGCGGGCTCGCGCCTCGTTGCCGCCCGCAAGCCGGTAACGTCTTGAAGCGCTGCGCCGATGGTCTGCACAGCCACTACCTTCGGCCGGGGTTGTGCCGGCCGCCGACGGATCGGAGTCGATGTGCGCCGGGCTGCACTCTCTGCGTTCGCGGTGACGCTCACCGCCGCGGCACTGTCGGCATGGCCGGCGCCACAGGTAGCCCGCGCCGATCCGCCGCTGGTGTTTCCCGGCATGGAAATCCACCAGGACACCCGCCTGTGCACACTGGGCTATGTCGATCCGGCGCTGCGCGTCGCCTTCACCGCCGGGCACTGCCACGGCCATGGCCCGGTCACCGACAAGGACGGCAACGTCATCGGCAATCAAGCGACGTTCCGGAACAACACACCCAACGGGTCGACGGTCGCGGCCGACCAGCAGATCGCCGACTATGAGGCGATTGTGCTGGCCGACGACGTGACCGCGAACAACATCTTGCCCGGCGGGCGGGTGCTGGGCTCAGATCCTGCTCTGGTGGTGCGCCCCGGGCAGGCCGTCTGCCACTTCGGCGTCGTCACCGGTGAAAGCTGCGGCACAGTCGAGCGAGTCAACAACGGCTGGTTCACCATGTCCGAAGGCATCGTCAGTGAAAACGGCGACTCCGGCGGGCCGGTGTACATCACGCCCACTTCCGGCTCGGCAATTATCGTCGGGGTATTCAACAGTCGGTGGGGGCAGTTCCCGGCGGCGGTGTCCTGGGTCGCCGCTTCCCAGCAAGTCCGCGAGGACGTCGGCGTGGCCACGATGGGCAGCAAACGGCCGGGCGTCGCGCCGAAGACCTGAAATCAAGAGCACCGTTCTCGTTTCGTGTCACACTAGGCCATGTGGGCACGCGGCACGTCTCGCGGCAGCGTATCGAGGCGCAAATCGTCGAGCTGGGTCGCCGCCACCTGGTCGAGCACGGGGCGGCCGGGCTCTCGCTGCGCGCGATCGCCCGCGAGCTGGGCATGGTGTCCTCGGCGGTGTACCGATATGTGGCCAGCCGCGACGAGTTGCTGACGTTGCTGCTCATCGACGCCTACAACGACCTGGCCGATGCGGTCGAGGCGGCCCGTGACGCGATGGCTGAGGTGTGGAGTGACGACGTCCTCGCGATCGCGCATGCGGTACGTCGATGGGCTCTGACGCACCCGGCCAGGTGGGCGCTGCTGTACGGCAGCCCGGTGCCTGGCTATCAGGCACCGGGGGAGCGGACGGTTGGACCGAGCACCCGGGTGCTGGGCGCGTTGTTCGACGCTGTTGCCGCCGGGATCGCAACCGGCGATATCATGTTGACCGATCACGCTGCGCCGCAGCCGATGTCGTCGGACTTTCAACGGATTCGCGATCACTTCGGGTTTCCGGGCGACGATCGCGTCATCGCCGAGTGTTTGCTGTTGTGGGCCGCCATCGTGGGTGCGATCAACCTCGAGGTGTTCGGGCGCTACGGTGCCGGCACCCTCACCGACCCCGAAGCGATCTTCGATACCCAGGTCCGCGTGCTGGTCGGCGTATTGACCTGGCATGAGGCCGTTGCGGGCGCGAATTAGAACTTGTTCATCGGCATTGGGAATGCCGCGGGCGGCCGCCTGCGGCAACGAATGTCTGCGGGGCGCCGGACTGGGCTATCCTGCCAGTCGATGAGCCTGCACGCCGGATCGCCAGTACAGATCGCCTGGGTTACCGCCGACTTGGATGCCACGGAAAAGGCCCTTACCGGCATGTTAGGTGTCCGCAAATGGGTTCGGCTGCCCGAGGTGCATTTCGCGTCGGACAGCTGCCGCTACCGCGGGCAGCCCGCCGACTTCGTCGCCAACATCTCGCTGAGCTATCTCGGTGACATGCAGGTGGAACTGCTCGAGCCAGTCCGCGGGCCGAACATCTATAGTGACTTTTTGCGGGACAGCGGACCGGGCCTGCACCACGTCTGCGTCGAGGCGAAAACCCCCGCCCAGTTCGACGCGATGGTCGACGCGGCCACCGCGCACGGGGCGGCCGTCGCACAAGAGGGGTTAATGCCCGGCGGGATGCGGTTCGCCTACGTATCGGCGCCGCACGCGGGCGTGCCGTTCGTGGAGATCGCGCATGTTTCCGAGGAGATCCGGGCGTTTTTCGACTACGTGAAACAGGAGCAGCGGCGCCAATGAGCACCCAAATCCCGGCAGCGGTCAACGCGAACGAGGTGACCTCGTGGTCGGATGACGTCGACGTGGTGGTGATCGGTTTCGGCATCGCCGGTGGCTGCGCGGCGGTGAGCGCGGCGGCCGCCGGCGCCCGGGTGCTGGTGTTGGAGCGGGCCGCGGCAGCCGGCGGGACCACCGCCATGGCCGGCGGACACTTCTACCTCGGCGGCGGGACCGCGGTGCAACAGGCGACCGGGCATCCGGATTCGCCGGACGAGATGTACAAATATCTTGTCGCGGTGTCGCGCGACCCTGATTACGAGAAGATTCGCGCCTATTGCGACGGCTCGGTCGAGCACTTCAACTGGTTGGAAGGTCTGGGTTTTCAGTTCGAACGCAGCTTCTATCCGGAAAAGGCGGTGATCCAGCCCAACACCGAAGGGTTGATGTACACCGGCAACGAAAAGGTGTGGCCGTTCTTCGAAAGAGCGGTACCGGCGCCGCGCGGCCACAAGGTGCCGGTGCCCGGTGACACCGAGGGTGCCAAGCTGGTGATCGACCTGCTGCTCAAACGCGCCGAGAGCCTCGGTGTAGAGATTCGCTACGAGACCGGCGCGACGCAATTGGTCGTGGACGGCTCGGGCGCGGTGACCGGCGTGGTGTGGAAGCATTTCACCGAAACCGGTGCGGTTAAGGCGAAGTCGGTGATCATCGCCGCGGGTGGCTTTGTGATGAACAAGGCGATGGTGGCGGCCTACACGCCGAAGCTGGCCGAAAAGCCGTTCGTGCTGGGTAATACCTACGACGACGGCCTGGGTATCCGACTAGGGATGTCGGTCGGTGGCGCCACCGAGCACATGGAGCAGGTCTTCATCACGGCGCCGGCGTACCCGCCGGCGATCCTGCTGACCGGCATCATCGTCAACAAGTTCGGCAAGCGGTTCGTCGCCGAAGACTCCTACCATTCGCGCACTTCGGGTTTCGTGATGGACCAGCCCGACAGCGTGGCGTTCCTGATCGTCGACGAGGCGCACCTGCAGCGTCCGCACGTACCGCTGGTGCCGTTGATCGACGGCTGGGAGACCGTGGCCGAGATGGAAGCCGCGTTGGGCATCCCGGAGGGCAATCTGGTTGCGACGCTGGAGCGCTACAACGAGTTCGCGGCTCGCGGTGAAGATCCGGACTTTCACAAGCAGCCGGAATTCCTTGCCCCGCAAGACAAAGGGCCGTGGGGGGCGTTCGACCTGTCGCTGGGCAAGGCGATGTATGCCGGGTTCACCCTCGGCGGGCTGTCGACGTCGGTCGATGGTCAGGTGCTGCGCGATGACGACACCGTCATCCCCGGTTTATACGCGGTCGGAGCGTGCGCATCCAATATCGCCCAGGACGGCAAGGGATACGCCAGCGGCACCCAGCTTGGTGAGGGGTCGTTCTTCGGCCGCCGCGCGGGCGCCCATGCTGCGGCGGCCGCGCGCGAGCAGACGTAAAATCGCGCTGCGACAGGCGGTTTAGGGCGATTTTGCGTCTGCTCGCGCTGATGCGGCGACCCGGCGCCGCGGCTAGACCGGCGCCGGCTCCTCCTCGACCCGGCTCAGGCGCCAGCGGCCTTCGCCGAGCAGCTGCAGGCGATGATCGTGATACGGCTCGACAGTGCTGCGGTGACTGACGCTGACCACAATGGTGTCCGGCAACTCGTTGCGCAGCAGCTGATAAAGCGCCAACTCCAGTCCCTCATCGATCGCCGACGTGGCCTCGTCGAGGAACACCGCCTTGGGCTTGGTTAACAGCACCCGGGCGAAGGCCACACGCTGTTGTTCGCCGGGGGAGAGCACCTTCGCCCAGTCCTGCTCTTCGTCGAGGCGGTCGACCAGGTGCGGCAGGACCACTTTCACCAACACGTCGCGCAGCGCGCTGTCGGGAATGTCACCCGGCGAGGCGGGATAGGACACCACCGCACGCAGATCGCCCAGCGGCACATACGGCAACTGTGAGAGGAACATCGTCTCGTCAGCGGCATCAGGCCGCCGCAACGTCCCCGAGGCGTAAGGCCACAACTCGGCAAGACTGCGCAGCAGCGTCGTCTTACCGCTTCCGGACGGCCCGGTGATCACCAACGCCTCACCGGCCGACAGGTGCACGTCGAGGCAATCGATGAGCTGGTCTCCCTCCGGCGTGCGCACCTCGACGCCCTCGATGTCGACGCCGTCGTCGGTGCTGGGTGTGGTAAGGATCTCGGGCAGCTCACGGGCTTGTTGGTCGGCCTCGACCAGGCCGTTGAGCCGGATGATCGCGGCTCGGTAGCTGGCGAACGAGTCGTAGGCGTTGCGGAAGAAGGACAGGCCGTCGTGGATGCTGCTGAATGCCGTCGCGGTCTGTGTGACGTCACCAAACTTGATCTGTCCGGAGAACAGCCTCGGCGCTTGTAGCACCCAAGGCAGCGGCACAATCGCCTGGCTCACCGACAGATTCCATCCGGAAAAGCCGATGGTGCGGTTGATGAATCGCAGGTAGTTGTCGATGATGGGCCGGAACCGCTGGCCGAGCTGCACCCGCTCGGCGCGCTCACCGCGGTAGAACCCGACCGCCTCGGCGGCGTCTCGCACGCGCACCAGCGCGTAGCGGAACGCGGCGTTGGTGAGCTCGTTGCGGAAGCTGAGCCAGATCAGTGGGCGCCCGATCCGGAATGCGATGACGGTCACCGCGAACACATAGAAGATGAGCACCCAGAACATGGCTTTGGGTATGTGCACGCCGAACACGGTCAGCGGGCCGGATAAGTTCCACAAAATGGCGGTGAAGGAAAACACCGACAGCACCGAGTCAACCGCCCCGAACAGCAGGGTGTTGGTGCTGCCGTTCGATGGCACGTTGGGGGTAGCCCCGACCCCGGCGGTGAACACGTCGATGTCTTGCTGGATGCGCTGGTCGGGGTTGTCGATGGTGGCGTCGATGAAGCGGCCCCGGTAGTAAGACCGCCCGCCTAGCCAGTCGCCGGTCAGCCGGTCGGTGAGCCAGACTCGCCAAGCCACGATAAAGCGCTGGGTCAGGTAGATATCGAGCATGATCCGCAGCACGTGCAGCACCGCCATCACGCTGAACACTAGGATGGACATCCAAAAGCCATGCACCCCAGAGCGTTTCACCGCCTGATTACCGGTTGCCATGCCTTGTACAGCGGTCTGGACCGATGAGTTCAGGTCGTTGGCCTGGTAGCTGAACAGCACGTTGAGGCGCACGGCAAGCACGACCGACAGCAGCAGCACGCCCAGCATCAGCCAGACCCGAATGCTGTGCCGGCCGGTGAAATAGTCACCGGTGATGCGCCAGAACTGGTGACCCCACGGGGTGACAAACCGCAGGACCACCAGCACGACGATCACACACACCGCGCTGACCGCCCACGCCTCCGCCACCCAGGACATCGAGTCCACCAGGGCATGACCCCAATCAATGGAGGGCTTGAACAGTTCCACGATCCGACCTCTGCTCGACGAAACTTTCCCGCGAAGTTACCGGAGCTACGGTTAGGCTCGCCGGGTGAGTAGCGACGCGCCGACTACCGTGCATGCCGGCCGGCTCATTGCCCGCCGGTTGCGGGCCAGCGGGATCGACACGATGTTCACCCTGTCCGGTGGGCACTTGTTTTCCATCTACGACGGCTGTCACAGCGAGGGAATTCGGCTCATCGACACCCGTCACGAACAAACCGCCGCGTTCGCCGCCGAGGGCTGGTCGAAAGTGACCCGGGTACCGGGAGTGGCAGCGTTGACCGCCGGTCCCGGCGTCACCAACGGGATGAGTGCGATGGCGGCCGCGCAGCAAAACCAGTCGCCGCTGTTGGTGCTGGGCGGGCGAGCGCCGGCGGCGCGGTGGGGCATGGGGTCATTGCAGGAGATCGACCATGTGCCGTTCGTGGCGCCACTGGCCAAGTTTGCCGCCACCGCGAAGTCCGCCGACGACTGCGGACGACTCGTCGACGACGCGCTGCGCGCAACGCTGGCCGCCCCCTCAGGTGTGGCATTCGTCGATTTCCCGATGGACCACGTGTTTTCGCCGTGCGACGACGACGGCGGCCCCGGCGCGCTGACCGACCTTCCGGCGCCGTCGCCGCCGGACGGTGACGCACTGGACCGCGCCGCCCGCCTGCTGGCTCAAGCGCAGCGCCCGGTGATCATGGCAGGCACCAACGTGTGGTGGGGCCACGCCGAGGCCGCGCTGCTGCGTCTGGCTGAGGAGCGGCGCATACCGGTGCTGATGAACGGGATGGCGCGCGGCGCGGTGCCCGCCGACCACCCGCTGGCGTTCTCGCGAGTGCGTTCAAAAGCGTTGGGAGAAGCCGACGTTGCGGTGGTCGTCGGGGTGCCGATGGATTTTCGGCTGGGTTTCGGCGCGGTGTTCGGGCCGCAGACCCAGCTCATTGTGGCTGACCGCGTCCAACCGGACCGCGAGCATTCGCGTCCGATCGCAGCCGGGCTCTACGGCGACCTGGCGGCCACCATGACGGCACTTGCCGAAGCGAGCGGGCATGAGCACGAGGACTGGATTGGTCTGCTGCGGACGGCGGAATCCGCTGCGCGTGACCTTGAACGCGCCGAGCTGGCCGACGACCGGGTGCCCTTGCACCCGATGCGGGTGTATGCCGAGCTGGCGTCGCTATTGGACCGTGACGCGATCGTCGTGATCGACGCCGGCGACTTCGGCTCCTACGGCGGCCGGATGATCGACAGCTATGTCCCGGGTGCCTGGCTCGACAGCGGCCCGTTCGGCTGCCTTGGCTCAGGCCCGGGCTACGCGCTGGCCGCCAAGCTGGCCCGGCCGGAGCGTCAGGTGGTGCTGTTGCAAGGCGACGGTGCGTTCGGGTTTTCCGGCATGGAGTGGGACACCCTGGTTCGTCACGGTGTGCCGGTCGTCTCGGTGGTCGGCAACAACGGGATCTGGGCGTTGGAAAAACACCCCATGGAGGCCCTGTACGGCTATTCGGTGGTGGCTAAACTTCGGCCGGGCACTCGCTATGACGAGATGGCCCGCGTGCTGGGCGGCCACGGAGAGTTGGTGTCGACGCCCGACGAGCTGCGCCCGGCTCTGGAACGTGCGTTCGGCTGCGGGCTGCCCGCCGTGGTCAACGTCCTCACCGATCCCACGGTCGCCTACCCCCGTCGATCGAATTTGGCCTGACCGCTGGTTTTTGGCCGCGAGCGGGCGCAATTGCCCGCCAGCGACCGGCGTGTCGCGTGCAGACGCGCCCGCTCACCCTGGCGACGTCGCGCGTACCGTTGTTCTGTGCCCAAGACCACCGCCGCTCAGCCGGGCCGCCTGAGCAGCCGATTCTGGCGGCTGCTGGGCGCCAGCACGGAAAAGAACCAATCCCGATCCCTGGCCCAGGTCCGCGCGTCGGCCGAATACGACGAGAAAGCCGCCGGTCTCAACGACGAGCAACTGCGTAAGGCTGCTCAGCTGCTCAGGCTCGACGATCTCGCCGAGTCCGCCGACATCCCGCAGTTCCTGGCGATCGCCCGGGAAGCCGCCGAGCGGTCCACCGGCCTGCGCCCGTTCGACGTGCAGCTGTTCGGCGCGCTGCGGATGCTGGCCGGCGATGTGATCGAAATGGCCACCGGCGAGGGCAAAACCCTGGCCGGGGCGATCGCCGCGGCGGGGTATGCGCTGGCCGGCCGGCATGTGCACGTCGTCACCATCAACGACTACCTGGCTCGCCGCGACGCCGAATGGATGGGCCCTTTGATCAGGGCGCTGGGCTTGACTGTCGGCTGGATCACGGCTGAATCGAGCGCCGACGAACGCCGCGCAGCCTACACGTGCGACGTCACGTATGCCTCGGTCAACGAGATCGGCTTCGACGTGCTGCGCGACCAGCTGGTCACCGACGTCGCCGACCTGGTATCGCCGGACCCCGACGTCGCGCTGATCGACGAGGCCGACTCGGTGCTCGTCGATGAGGCGCTGGTGCCGCTGGTTTTGGCCGGAACCACGCACCGGGAGACCCCGCGGCTGGAAATCATCCGGCTGGTCGGCGAACTGCAGCCCGGCGAGGACTACGACACCGACGTCGACAACCGCAACGTCCACCTCACCGAGACCGGTGCCCGCAAGATCGAAAAGGCGCTGGGCGGCATCGACCTGTACTCCGAGGAGCATGTCGGCACCACGCTCACCGAGGTCAACGTCGCTCTGCACGCCCATGTGCTGCTGCAGCGCGACGTGCACTACATCGTCCGCGACGACGCCGTGCACCTGATCAACGCCTCGCGGGGCCGCATCGCGCAGCTGCAGCGCTGGCCGGACGGACTGCAGGCCGCCGTCGAGGCCAAAGAGGGTATCGAAACCACCGAAACCGGTGAGGTGCTCGACACGATCACGGTGCAGGCACTGATCAACCGCTACCCGACCGTGTGCGGGATGACCGGCACCGCGCTGGCCGCCGGTGAGCAGCTGCGCCAGTTCTACCAGCTTGGTGTATCACCGATTCCGCCGAACAAGCCCAACATCCGCGAGGACGAGGCCGACCGGGTCTACATCACCGCCGCCGCCAAGAACGACGCAATCGTCGAGCACATCATCGAGGTGCACGAGACCGGCCAGCCGGTGCTGGTCGGCACCCGCGACGTGGCCGAGTCCGAGGACCTGCACGAACGGCTGCTGCGCCGTGGGGTTCCCGCGGTGGTTCTCAATGCCAAAAACGACGCCGAGGAGGCACGGGTGATCGCCGAGGCCGGCAAATTCGGCGCGGTCACGGTGTCCACCCAGATGGCCGGGCGCGGCACCGACATCCGACTCGGCGGGTCCGACGAAGCCGACCACGACCGGGTCGCGGAATTAGGCGGGCTGCACGTGGTGGGCACCGGCCGGCACCACACCGAGCGGCTGGACAACCAGCTGCGGGGGCGGGCCGGCCGCCAGGGCGATCCGGGCTCGTCGGTGTTCTTCGCCAGCTGGGAGGACGACGTCGTCACCGCCAACCTGGAGCAGCGCAAACTGCCGACGGCCACCGACGAGAACGGCCGGATCACCAGCCCCAAGGCGGCCGGCCTGCTCGACCATGCCCAGCGTGTCGCCGAGGGCAAGCTTCTCGACATCCACGCCAACACGTGGCGCTACAACCAGTTGATCGCCCAGCAGCGGGCGATCATCGTCGAGCGGCGCAACGCGCTGCTCAGCACTGACACCGCCCGCAAGGAACTGGCCGAACTGTCACCCAAGCGCTACGCCGAGCTGGCCGAGGAGCTGTCCGAAGACCGCCTGGAAAAGATCTGCCGGCTGATCATGCTCTATCACCTCGACCGCGGCTGGGCCGATCACCTGGCCTATCTCGCCGATATTCGGGAGAGCATCCACTTGCGTGCCCTGGGCCGGCAGAATCCACTCGACGAGTTCCACCGGATGGCGGTCGACGCATTCGCGTCGTTAGCCGCCGACGCGATCGAGGCGGCCCAGCAGACGTTCGAAACCTCCCCGGCCATCGAGGACGAGCCGGGCGTGGATCTGTCCAAGCTGGCCCGCCCGACGTCGACGTGGACCTACATGGTCCGCGACAACCCGCTGGCCGACGACACGCTGTCCGCGCTGAGCCTGCCCGGGGTCTTCCGGTAGCCCGGGTTGCCTTAAGGTCACGCCACATGAAGCCGGGGCCCGCACGCGACCGCGTGCTGACGGTGCCCAACGTGCTGAGCGTAATCCGGCTGGCGCTGATCCCTGCGTTCTTCTATGTCCTGCTGGTGGCGCACGCCGACGGCTGGGCGGTGGCGATCCTGATTTTCAGTGGTGGCTCCGACTGGGCCGACGGCAAGATCGCGCGGTTACTGAATCAGGCGTCAAGGTTGGGCGAGTTGCTCGATCCCGCGGTGGACCGGCTTTACATGGTGACGGTGCCGATCGCGTTCGGCCTGCGCGGGATCGTGTCGTGGTGGGTTATCGGCACCCTGCTGGCACGCGATGCGCTGCTGGCCACGACCCTGCCGCTGTTGCGCAGCCGCGGGCTGACGGCGCTGCCGGTGACCTACATCGGCAAGGCCGCGACGTTCGGCCTGATGTCAGGTTTTCCGCTGATTTTGCTGGGACAGTCGCATGCGTTGTGGAGCCGGGTGGTACTGGCGTGCGGGTGGGCGTTTTTGATCTGGGGTTTGTATGTGTATCTGTGGGCATTCGTTATGTATCTGGTACAGGTTGTGCTTGTGATGCGCCGAATGCCCAGGGTCCGGGCGCCGTCAGCGGATAGCACAGACGATGGGTGACCCCTCGCTGGGCGGCTACGACCCCGAGGCGGGCCGCAGCGCACACGAGGCCGGGCGACCGCAGCTCATCCCCGTGCCGTCGCTACTGCGTGCGCTGCTCTCCGAGCACCTCGATCCCGGCTACGCTGCGGCGGCCGCCGAACGTGCCCGCGCCACCACGCCACCGACCCGCCGGGCCCGCGTCTTGGGACGGGTCTGGCAAGCGGCGGCGGCGTTGCTGGTGGCCGCGGTGTTCGCCGCCGCCGTCGCGCAAGCCCGCTCGGTTGCCCCCGGCGTCAGCGCGGCCCAGCAGGTGCTGGCCGCCAGTGTGCGTGCGGCGGAAGCATCCACCAACCAGCTCACCGCGCGCCGCGACGCGCTCGCCGCGCACGTCGACGATGTGCAGCGGCGCGCATTGGTCGCCGACGGGCAAGGGCGGCGGCTACTCGGTAACCTCGACAAGCTGGAGTCGGCATCGGCCGGCACGCCGGTCATCGGTCCGGGTCTGACCGTGACGGTGACCGACCCGGGTGTTGGCCCGAATCTGTCCGACGTCTCCAAGCAGCGGGTGGCCGGCGGCCGGCAAATCATCCTCGACCGCGACCTGCAGCTAGTGGTCAACTCGTTATGGGCCAGCGGCGCGGAGGCCGTCGCGGTCGGCGGTGTGCGGATCGGACCCAATGTCACGGTCCGACAGGCGGGCGGCGCGATCCTCGTCGACAATAATCCGATCACCAAGCCGTACACGATCCTGGCAGTGGGCCCGCCGCATGCCATGCGCGAGCTCTTCGACCGCAGCCCGGGTCTGCATCGGCTCCGGCTGCTGGAGGTCTCTTACGGTGTCGGTGTGGCCGTCAGCGTCGGCGACGGTCTGGCGCTGCCTGCCGGTGCCACGCGGGATGTTAAGTTCGCCAAGCAGTTTGGGCCCTGAACACCGACGGGAATTCCGATGACATCAAAACCAGCAAACGCGACGGCACAGGCCGGGCAGACATGATCGGCCTCGCGGCGCTCGTGGTGGGCATTGTGCTGGGCCTGGTCTTCCACCCCAGCGTGCCCGAGGTCATCCAGCCCTACCTGCCCATCGCCGTGGTCGCCGCGCTCGACGCGGTGTTCGGTGGATTGCGAGCCTATTTGGAGCGGATTTTCGATCCGAAGGTCTTCGTGGTGTCGTTTGTGTTCAACGTGCTCGTTGCCGCGCTCATCGTCTACGTCGGCGACCAACTTGGCGTCGGAACGCAATTGTCGACCGCGATCATCGTGGTGCTGGGCATCCGGATCTTCGGTAACACCGCCGCGTTGCGGCGCCGGCTGTTCGGGGCTTGACAGCGATGACTGACCAACCGGCAGCACGTGGCGGCGGCAACGCCGAGCAACACCACGACTCCCAGGCTGAGGCAGCCGCGCTGCACGGACGCCACGAATTGCCGCCGGACTACCCACGGCCCAAGCTCGGGTGGCTGCGGCGATCCGACCTTGGCGGCGTATTGCGCCGGGGCCGTTCACAGTTGGTATTCGGCGGGTTGGCGATCCTGCTGTGCTTTGTGTTGGGCGTGGCGATCGTCACCCAGGTTCGCCAGAACGAGTCCGGTGATTCGCTGGAAACCGCCCGCCCTGCCGATCTGCTGGTGCTGCTGGACTCGCTGCGCCGGCGTGAGGCCACGCTGAACACCGAAGTCACCGACTTGCAGCAGACATTGAGCTCGTTACAGGCATCGGGCAGTAGCAACCAGGCCGCCATCGACAACGCCCGGGCCAGGCTCGCGGCACTGTCCATTCTGGCGGGTACCGTCGGTGCCACCGGCCCCGGCGTGAGCGTCAGAATCGACGACCCGGGTCCGGGTGTCGCGCCGGAGGCGATGCTCGATGTGATCAACGAGCTGCGAGCCGCCGGCGCCGAGGCCATCGAGATCAACGACGCGCACCAGGCGCTGCGTGTCGGTGTCGACACCTGGATACTCGGCGCTCCCGGCGCGCTGGCCATCGACGGGAAAACCCTGTCTCCGCCGTATTCGGTTCTGGCCGTTGGTGATCCACCAACGCTGGCGGCAGCGATGAATATCCCCGGTGGTGCGGTAGACAGCATCAAACGCGTGGGCGGCCGAATGTCGGTGCAACAGTCGGATCGCATCGACGTCACCGCCTTGCGACAACCAAAACCACGCCAATACGCTCAGGCAGTCAAATAAGTTACGCCGACTAGAACAGGACCACCGTGACCGAAATCCCGCCCGATCTGCACTACACCGCTGAGCACGAATGGGTACGTCGCACCGGGGAAACTACCGTGCGGGTGGGGATTACCGACTTCGCGCAGTCATCGCTCGGCGACGTCGTCTTCGTGCAGTTGCCCGAGGTCGGCACCGACGTAACCGCGGGCGAATCCTTCGGTGAGGTGGAATCCACCAAGTCGGTTTCGGACCTCTATGCACCCGTCTCAGCGAAAGTGATTGCCGTCAACAAAGATCTGGAATCCAGCCCGCAACTGGTGAACTCCGACCCGTACGGTGCGGGTTGGTTGCTCGACCTTGAGGTCGACGGGAGCGAGACCCTCGAACAGGGATTCGCCGCGCTGCTCGACGCCGACGCCTACCGCGGGACGCTGACCGAATGACGATTGTTAAGGTCCCCTTCGCTCACCGTGGCGACCGCACGCATGGGGCAGTCCCCGGGCTGCAGCCGGACATCGGGTCCGGTGATCCTGCAGTGGTTGGCACATCGGGCACCGGTGCGCGGTACGGTCGAGACAACGAGGGAAAAGCGGCCGAAGACCGGACCCGCGGGCCGGTCAGACAACGCTACAGCGGCCAGTGAGGAGCAGCCGGTGACGGAGAAGGAAAACGACCAGAACTCTGATGAAGTCACCGTGGAGACGACATCGGTCTTCCGCTCGGACTTCCTCAACGAACTGGAGGCACCCGCCGAGGCCGGCGCCGACGCCGCGGTTTCCGGGGTCGAGGGGCTGCCCGCTGGCTCGGCGCTGCTGGTCGTCAAGCGGGGCCCGAACGCAGGATCCCGGTTCCTGCTGGATCAACCGACCACGTCGGCGGGCCGGCATCCCGACAGCGACATCTTCCTCGACGATGTCACCGTAAGTCGCCGCCACGCCGAATTCCGGCTGGAAGGTGACGAGTTCCATGTCGTCGACGTCGGCAGCCTCAACGGCACGTATGTCAATCGCGAGCCGGTCGACTCGGCCGTGCTGGCAAACGGCGACGAAGTCCAGATCGGGAAGTTTCGCTTGGTGTTTTTGACCGGTCCCAAGCCCAGCCAGGATGGGGGATCCGCTAGCCCGTGACCGCGCCTGACACGCCCGCGCTGACCGGGATGTCGATCGGAGCGGTGCTGGAGCTGCTGCGGCCGGAGTTCCCGGATATCACGATCTCCAAGATTCGGTTTCTGGAGGCCGAGGGGTTAGTCACGCCGCAGCGCGCCGCGTCGGGATATCGGCGGTTCACCGCCTACGATTGCGCCCGGCTGCGCTTCATCCTCACCGCCCAGCGGGACCATTACCTGCCCCTGAAGGTGATCAAGGCGCAGCTGGATGCCCTGCCCGATGGTGAGCTGCCGCCTTCCGGATCGCCCTACGGTGTACCGCGATTGGTGTCAATCACAGGCACCGCGGCGACGGAAGACACCGCGTCGGTGGCCCCGACTCAAATCCGGCTCAGCCGGGAAGACCTGCTGGAACGCTCAGGGGTCGACGGCGAATTGCTGGCCGCGCTGATCAAGGCGGGCGTGATCACCACCGCGCCGGGCGGTTTTTTCGACGAGCACGCGGTCGTCATTTTGCAGTGCGCGCGGGCGCTGGCCGACTACGGCGTCGAGCCGCGGCACTTGCGGGCATTCCGCTCGGCGGCTGACCGGCAGTCCGACCTCATCGCTCAGATCGCCGGGCCAGTGGTCAAGGCCGGCAAGGCCGGTGCACGCGACCGCGCCGACGACTTGGCACGTGAGGTGGCGACGCTGGCGATCACCTTGCACACCGCGCTGATCAAGTCGGCCGTACGCGACGTTCTTCGCCGCTGAGGATTAGACTTCGTTCGAGAGCTTGGTGTTCGGCGGGCTGAGTCTCGTAGTCCCATGACGCCACGCCAGGTCGAGTCGGACATGACGGCACGTGCGGAGGGCAGACACACATGGGTGAAGTTCGCGTGGTCGGCATTCGCGTCGAGCAGCCGCAGAACCAGCCGGTGCTGTTGCTGCGCGAAGCAAACGGTGACCGGTATCTGCCGATCTGGATCGGCCAGTCAGAGGCCGCGGCCATCGCCCTGGAGCAGCAGGGTGTCGAGCCGCCCCGTCCGCTGACACATGACTTGATCCGCGATGTGATTGCCGCCCTTGGCCATACCCTCAAAGAGGTGAGGATCGTCGACTTGCAGGAGGGAACCTTCTACGCTGACCTGATCTTCGACCGCAACATCAGAGTGTCGGCGCGGCCGTCGGACTCGGTGGCCATCGCGCTGCGGGTCGGCGTGCCGATTTACGTCGAGGAGGCCGTGCTCGCCGAGGCGGGTTTGCTGATTCCGGACGAGAGCGACGAGGAACCCACCAGCGCGGTGCGTGAGGACGAAGTGGAGAAGTTCAAGGAATTCCTCGACAGTGTGTCCCCCGACGACTTCAAGGCCACCTAGTCCGGTGACGATGCGGCCCGCGAAGCGGGCTGAGGAGGAGCCGGACCATCCAACCCCGTCCGGTGACGATGCGGCCCGCGAAGCGGGCTGAGGAGGAGCCGGACCATCCAACCCCGTCCGGTGACGATGCGGCCCGCGAAGCGGCACGGCGGACGGCGCGTTGAGCGCCGTCCGCTATGTTACGGATGCGTCTCATGTGTGACTTGGACCTCGACACGCCCCCCGGATAGCATCACGCGACCCCGATCCCGGCCATACTTTGATGGCGGCTTGATCGTGACGAGGAGCACGACGGCTTGTCCAAAAGCGTATGCTCTCAAGCACTCGGGCCTGAGCAAGCGCGGCTGCAGGGCAGTCAGTGACATCGGCGAGAGGAAGCATCGTGGGCGACCAACCACGTCAAGATCAGCTAGACCTTGAGTCCGGGTCCGTCGCGGGTGAGGGTGATGCCCCCAAGCCGGATCCCGCCGTTTCCGCCCCGAGCGAACCCGTGCAAGCCGGCTTGTTCCCGGACGATTCGGTGCCCGACGAGCTCGTCGGCTACCGCGGCCCCAGCGCCTGCCAGATCGCCGGCATCACCTACCGCCAACTGGACTACTGGGCGCGCACCTCGCTGGTGGTGCCGTCGATCCGCAGCGCGGCCGGCTCCGGCAGCCAGCGGCTGTATTCGTTCAAAGACATCCTGGTCCTCAAGATCGTCAAGCGGCTGCTCGATACCGGTATCTCGCTGCACAACATCCGGGTTGCGGTCGACCATCTGCGCCAACGCGGTGTGCAGGACCTGGCCAACATCACGCTGTTCTCCGATGGCACGACGGTCTACGAGTGCACCTCCGCCGAGGAGGTGGTCGACCTGTTGCAGGGCGGGCAGGGCGTGTTCGGCATCGCGGTCTCGGGTGCGATGCGGGAGCTGACCGGCGTGATCGCCGACTTCCCCGGCGAACGCGCCGACGGTGGCGAGTCGATCGCCGCACCGGAGGACGAGCTGGCCTCGCGGCGCAAGCACCGCGACCGCAAGATCGGCTGACGGCTTTCGCGCGCTGGCGCAATTGTGCGTGTCACGCGGCGTGTCGGCGGCATCGACACCCGCTCGCCATCAGGCAGAGCCGCTCGGTACAATCAGCCGCGCATCGACTCGGCGCGGGAGAGTTCCGTGACCGCCAGCCACGGACGCCGAAGGAGCAACACCTCTCCGCCAACCTCTCAGGCACCCGGACCGCGTTAAGACACGATGCCTCTGGAAAGCGGTGACACCGGTCACCCGCCGATGGGGAAAGGCGGTCAGCGCTGAATCTCTCAGGCGCCCGCGAACGGGTGAAGACAGAGGGGGAGGGCCAAGGATGGTCCCTCTGCCGATGCCAGGAGTTTCGCCCGTGTCCCAGTTGTCATCGTTCGCCGATCGTCACATCGGCCCAGACAGTGCCGCGATCGCGGCCATGCTCGCCGTCATCGGCGTCGACTCGCTCGACGAGCTGGCCGCCCGGGCGGTGCCCGCAGGCATCCTCGACCCGCCAACCGCCGACGGCTCGGCCCCCGGGCTGGACAAGCTGCCGCCCGCGGTCAGCGAAGACGAGGCGCTGGCTGAGCTGCGGGCACTGGCCGCCGCCAACACGGTCGCAGTGTCAATGATCGGGCAGGGCTACTACGACACGTTCACCCCGGCGGTGCTGCGCCGCAACATCCTGGAAAACCCGGCCTGGTACACCGCCTACACGCCGTATCAGCCCGAGATCAGCCAGGGTCGGCTGGAAGCGCTGCTGAATTTCCAGACCATGGTCGCTGATCTCACTGGCCTCGAGGTCGCGAACGCATCGCTGCTCGACGAAGGCACCGCCGCCGCCGAGGCAATGACCCTGATGTACCGCGTGGCACGTGGTAAAGGGGCTGGCCGGCTGGTGGTTGATGTCGACCTGTTCACCCAGACCGCCGCCATCCTCGCCGCCCGCGCCCAGCCGCTGGGCATCGAGATCGTCACCACCGACCTGCGTGACGGCCTGCCCCCCGGCGAGTTGTTCGGCGTCATCACCCAACTGCCGGGGGCCAGCGGACGCATCACCGACTGGAGCACGGTGGTGGCGCAGGCCCACGAACGCGGCGCGCTGGCCGCCGTCGGCGCCGATCTGCTGGCGTTGACGCTGATCACTCCGCCCGGGGAGTTCGGCGCCGACGTCGCATTCGGCACCACCCAAAGATTCGGTGTGCCAATGGGATTCGGTGGCCCCCACGCGGGCTACTTGTCGGTGCACGCCAAGCACGCCCGCCAGATGCCAGGCCGGCTGGTCGGGGTATCCGTCGACAGCGACGGCGCGCCGGCGTATCGCTTGGCGCTGCAAACTCGCGAGCAACACATCCGTCGTGACAAGGCCACCAGCAACATCTGCACCGCGCAGGTGCTGCTGGCGGTGATCGCCGCGATGTACGCGAGCTATCACGGCGCCGACGGGCTGACCGCGATCGCCCGCCGCGTGCACCGTTATGCCGAACAGATCGCGGCCGCGCTGGGCGACGCGTTGGTGCACGACACGTTCTTCGACACCGTGCTGGCGCGGGTGCCGGGCCGGGTCGATGAGGTGATCGGCGCGGCAAAGGCCAACGGCATCAACCTGTGGCGGTTCGATGACGACCACGTCTCGGTGTCGTGCGACGAGGCCACTACCGATGCCCATGTGGCCGCCGTGCTGCAGGCCTTTGGGGTATCCCCGGCTGAGCCACGCTTCATCGATATCGAGACGCGCACGTCGGCGTTTCTGACACATCCGGCGTTCACCAGTTACCGCACCGAGACATCGATGATGCGCTACCTGCGCACACTGGCCGACCGCGATGTGGCGTTGGACCGCAGCATGATTCCGCTGGGCTCGTGCACGATGAAGCTCAATGCCGCCGCCGAGATGGAGCCGATCACCTGGCCGGAGTTCGCGCGGCTGCATCCCTTCGCGCCCCCCGCCGACGCCGCCGGGCTTCGCGCGCTAATCCACCAGCTGGAAACCTGGCTGGTCCACATGACCGGCTACGACGCGGTGTCGCTGCAACCCAACGCGGGTTCGCAGGGCGAGTACGCGGGGCTGCTGGCCATCCGCGACTACCACACCAGCCGTGGCGAACCCCACCGCGACGTGTGCCTGATCCCGTCCAGCGCGCACGGCACCAACGCCGCGTCGGCGGCGCTGGCCGGGATGCGGGTGGTTGTCGTGGCCTGCCGCGACAACGGCGACGTCGACCTTGACGATCTGCGCGCCAAAATCACCGAGCACGCGGATCGGCTGGCGGCGCTGATGATCACCTACCCGTCCACGCATGGCGTGTACGAGCACGACATCGCCGAGATCTGCGCGGCCGTGCACGGGGCCGGCGGCCAGGTGTACGTGGACGGCGCCAACCTCAACGCGCTGGTGGGACTGGCGCGGCCCGGTAAATTCGGCGGCGACATCAGCCACCTGAACCTGCACAAGACGTTTTGCATCCCGCACGGCGGCGGGGGGCCCGGCGTGGGGCCGATAGTGGCGCGCTCACATCTGGCCCCGTTCCTGCCCGGGCACCCGTATGCCCCGGAGCTGCCCGGCGGGCGCCCGGTAGCGTCGGCACCCTACGGGTCGGCCTCGATCCTGCCGATCACCTGGGCCTACATCCGGATGATGGGCGCCGATGGCCTGCGCCGGGCATCGCTGACCGCGATCGCGTCGGCCAACTACATCGCCCGCCGCCTCGACGAGTACTACCCGGTGCTCTACACCGGCGAGAACGGCATGGTCGCCCACGAGTGCATCCTCGATCTGCGCCCGATTACCAAGTCAACCGGCGTAACCGTCGACGATGTCGCAAAGCGCTTGGCCGACTATGGTTTTCACGCACCGACAATGAGCTTCCCGGTGGCCGGCACGCTGATGGTCGAGCCCACCGAAAGCGAAGACCTGGCCGAAATCGACGCGTTCTGCCAGGCGATGATCGCGATTCGCGCCGAAATCGACAAGGTGGCCGCGGGCCAGTGGCCGATCGACGACAATCCGCTGCGCGGCGCCCCACACACCGCCGAGTGCCTGCTGGTCTCCGACTGGACTCACCCGTATACCCGCGAGCAGGCCGCCTATCCGCTCGGTAGGACGTTCCGCCCCAAGGTGTGGCCGCCGGTGCGCCGCATCGACGGCGCCTACGGCGACCGCAACCTGGTGTGTTCCTGCCCGCCGGTGCAGGAATTTGCGCAGTAGCGATCGGCGGATCAGCCATAGCGCTCGGTGATCGCCTCGGCGATGCGATCCGGCGCGTCTTCCTGGATGAAGTGCTTGGCGTTGGGCAACTCGACGACAACGTGATCGGGGAAGGCCGCGCGCATCCGCGGCAGCGACTGGCCTGGCGGAAACGCAGGATCCTTCATCCCCCACACCAGCAGAGCAGGTTTGGAACCCAGCCGTGCGGGCACCTCGGTGGAGAGCCGCTCCAGGAGCGGACGTGCGGCCAGGATTTCTTTGGGCAACCGGGCCACACCCACCCGGTCCTGCCGGGTCGGCTGCACCCCGCGGTAGTGCGCCATCACCGCCGGGTTCAGCCGCCGCGAGGTTCCGGCCGGAATCAGCCGCTCGACAAAGAAATTCCGGTGCAAGATCGCGTGCTGCATGGGCGCGCTCGACATCACCTTGCTGAATACTTTCGGTCGCAGCCCGTCCGCCGGCCAGAACCAGGTGTTGCCCAAGATGACGCCGCGCACCCGGTCGGCGCGGGCGACGTCGACCGCCAGGCTGATCGGGCCGCCCCAGTCTTGACCCATGGTCAGGTAACCATCGAGACCGAGGTGGTCGACCAGGTCGCCAACCACGCCGGCATGCTCCTCGACGGTATATCCGAAACCGGATGGACGCTCCGACAGCCCGAAACCCAGGTAGTCCGGGGCGATGCAACGGAACTTGTCGCGCAGCGCGATGATGATGTCGCGGTACAGGAAGCTCCACGTCGGGTTGCCGTGGCAGAACACGATCGGCACACCATTGCCGCCTGTTGAGCTCTCGTCGATGTAGTGCACCCGGCCCCGGGTCGAGTCGAACCAATGCGACGTGAACGGGTACAGCGACGGATCAGGGGTGAAACCGACAGCCATTGTGCTCCTTTGGTGCCGATTGAGATGGTAAGCCGAATCGTGCTTGCGCAGTGTGGTGTTCTGCTATACGGATTTCCTTCCCGCTCTTATGATTTCCGGGCCATGATCCTGGCAGCAGGCCAGTGGTTCTGGCTGACGTTGTCGCGGGCGCTGCGCCCTCACCTCGGATCTCGGGGCGTTCACGCGCGCGGCCTTGTCGGTGCGCAACGGCTCAGCTCAAGAAGGTCGTGATCGCGGTGGCCAGGTCAGGGGACGCCGAGGTCGGCAGGTTCTGATAGCCACCGCCGCTGAGGCGGGCGACAGCCTCCCAGGTCGGCCGGTCCGGATCGGCGCCGAAGTCGATGATGTTCACCGCGATGGGCTTGGCCGGGTCGACGCTTCGGCGGATAAACTCCTGCAGCCCGGGCCCGTCAAGAGTCTGGTCGGTGTGCGGCCCCGCGGTGATCACCAGCACCGAATTCGCCTGTCCAGCATGGAAATTGGCCAGGGCATCGTTGTAGACCAGTCGCAGTGTGGTAAACGACACCGCACCGCCGGGTGTGGAATACTGCTTGTCCAGCGCGGCGGTCAGCGCCGCCGAGCGGGGCTGACCGTTCACCGGGTCGTCCAGCGGCCCGGTGGACACCTCGGTCCGACCTTCTTTGCCGTCGAACGTCCACAGCCCGACCGCCGAGGTCGGCGGCAACGCCCGGATCCGGTTGTTCAGTGCGGCGACGACGTTGGCCAACCGTGTTTTGCCGCCCTCCTCGGTGGTCATCGACTGCTCGAGCATGATGGTGGCAACCGGTCCACCCGCCGGCGTGGTCAGTGCGTTGGCCAGGGTGGCGCGCAGGGCGTCGTCGCCGACCTTCAGGGTCGATGACAGCGGCGCGAAGCTGGTGACATCGCTTTTCGGCGGTCGCACGCCCGGTACGCGGAAGCCAGCCTTGGCCAGCTCGGCCAGCTGGTCGGGCTTGTGCATGAACCGGGCGAACGCGCTGGCGGCGGTGACTTGCTCCTGCGACAGCCACGACCCGCTGAGCAACACGGTCGGATAGTCCGCGACCGCGGCCGGGCCCGGCGGCAGCCAGGAACTCAACGTGCCGGCCGCGTCGCCGGACTGTCCGCGCTGGAACAGCTGCTGCTCGGTGGTGACCACCGCGTGCACCGGCGCGCCTGCCGGGTCGCCGGGCTGGAGCAGCGCGTTCATGGCCGCGGTCAGCGAATTGTCGGCCAGCTTCGGCTGGGCGTCGACCAGCGTTCGCACCGCGCCGCTTCCCGCGGTGGCCGCGGCTCCGGGCGGCGCGGATGCGGCCGCCACCG
The DNA here is from genome assembly GCF_016592155.1 of Mycobacterium heckeshornense. Classification (NCBI taxonomy): domain Bacteria; kingdom Bacillati; phylum Actinomycetota; class Actinomycetes; order Mycobacteriales; family Mycobacteriaceae; genus Mycobacterium; species Mycobacterium heckeshornense. Next base: position 2,431,026 of record NZ_AP024237.1, on the reverse strand, counting down.
CTTCCGCCGCCAAATACGCCGCGTCGCTGTTGCCGCTGAGCGGCAGCGCCAGCCGTAGCGATCCCCACCCGGGCAGCTGCAAACCGGTCAGGGCGTCCGGTTTGGTCTGAAGGCCCGGCAGCGACTTCCAGCTCTGGCCGGTGAGGGCGCGCTGCAACTCGGGCCGCACCGCGATCAGCACCGGCGACGTGACCAGCGAGCGGCTATCGCTGATCGTTTGCTGCCCGACCGCCGCCGCCAGCCGCGCCGCCGACACCGAGCTGCCCGGTATCCACAGCGCAGGCCGGCTGCCGAGCTCCGCCGGCCAGTTGCCGATGAACCCGTTGACGACGGCATCGGAGCTGGCGGACTTGACGCCGACCTGCATGCAGTGGTCACCGACCGGGGTGGCTGACTCGTTGTAGCGGTCCGCGAACTGCTGCACACGGTCAGCGATCGACGCGTCCGCGATGACGGCAACGGTCTCCTTGGCCCCGAGGCAGCGCGTGGCAGCGGTCTGGGAGCGGTGAGACAACGCATCGCCGAAAAACCGCCACAGGATCACCGCCGTCACCACGACCACGACCGCCACCAGGGCCGCGACCACGCCGATGCTGACGCCACGGCGTCCGCCCTCGCTGCGGTGTCCGCCGCGCCACTGGCTGCGGTGACCGCCGCCGGTGGACGGGGGTGTGGCCACCGCCGACCGGCCGGCCCGGGACGAATCCGGGTAGTCCCCGCCGGCCTCGTCGGCGTAGCTGCCGCCGGGTTCGCCGTGCTCGATCACGTCGTCGAACACGTCGTCGGTGAAATCCTCTAGGTAGTCGTCGCGCGCGGCGTCCGCATACCGCGCGAAGGGCCGCTGCGGCGGGTAGCCGACAGTATCGGGGCCACTGACAAAGTGGCGGCCCGTGTCGTCATCCGAGCCCGAGAAGTCGTCCGTCAGCTCGTCGGACGGTTCGGCGGCGGAATCCTCGGGCTCGGGCATGCTGTGCCTACCCATGCCGGTGCCTGCACCCTCTCCGTGGACCTATCATCGCGCTGGTGCCGATTCGGCGCCGAGTCTACTCATCGGTAGCTACTGCATTTGCAGCCGAAATCACCCGCCGGCCGCGTCGCCGAACCGGGCTTTGAACTCGCGACGGCGGCGGTGCAGGATCGGCTCGGTGTAACCGTTGGGTTGCGCGGTGCCGGACAAGATCAGGTCCTGGGCCGCCAGGAAGGCGATGCTGTCGTCGAAGTTCGGTGCCATCGGCCGGTAGGCCGGGTCCCCGGCGTTTTGCCGGTCGACCATCGGGGCCATGCGCTCCAGACCGGCCCGCACATCCTCGGCGGTAATCACGCCGTGGCGCAGCCAATTCGCCAGCAACTGGCTGGAGATCCGCAGGGTCGCGCGGTCCTCCATCAGGTCGATGTTGTGGATGTCAGGGACCTTCGACGAGCCGATGCCCTGGTCGATCCAACGGACCACGTAACCCAGAATCGACTGGCAGTTGTTGTCCACCTCTTCGCGGATTTCCTCAGGCGCCCAAGCTAATTCCTTGGCCCGCGGGATGGTCAGCAGCGCCTCGATCGTGGCCCGCCGCTTGCCGGCCAGCTCCTTTTGCACGGCCGCCACGTCGACCTGGTGGTAATGCAACGCATGCAGGGTCGCGGCGGTGGGTGAGGGTACCCATGCGGTGCTGGCCCCGGCGCGGGGCTGGGCGATCTTCTGCTCGACCATGTCGGCCATCAGCTCGGTCATCGTCCACATGCCCTTGCCGATCTGGGCCCGGCCGGCGAAACCGGTGGCCAGGCCGACATCGACGTTGTTGTCCTCGTAGGCCAGGATCCACGGCTGGGTCTTCATGGCACCTTTGCGCACCATCGGACCGGCCTCCATCGAGGTGTGGATCTCGTCGCCGGTGCGGTCCAGGAAACCAGTGTTGATGAACACGATCCGGTCGGCGGCGGCCTTGATGCAGGCCTTGAGGTTGACGGTGGTGCGCCGCTCCTCGTCCATGACCCCGACCTTCAGGGTCTTCTGCGGCAGCCCGAGCACGTCTTCGACCCGGCTGAACAGCTCGGTGGTGAAGGCAACCTCGTCCGGCCCGTGCATCTTCGGCTTGACGATGTAAATCGAGCCGGTGCGGCTGTTGACGAGCGGCCCGTTGACGTCGGAGGACTTCAGCCCGTGAATGGCGCACAGACCGGTGAACAGCGCGTCCTGGATGCCCTCGAACACCTCGTTGCCGTCGGCGTCGACGATGGCGTCGTTGGTCATCAGGTGACCGACGTTGCGGACGAACAGCAACGCGCGCCCGGGCAGCACCAGCTCACCGCCGTCCGGGGTGGTGTAGCGGCGGTCCTGGTTGAGCACCCGGGTGAAGGTCCGGCCGTCCTTGTTGACCTCGGCTGACAGGTCGCCTTTGTTCAGGCCGAGCCAGTTGCGGTATGCGCGGGTTTTGTCCTCGGCGTCGACGGCGGCGACCGCGTCTTCGAAATCGATGATCGTAGTGACCGCCGATTCCAGGATCACGTCTTTGATGCCGGCCCGGTCGGTCTTGCCGACGGGCGACTCCGGGTCGATCACAATGTCGATGTGCAACCCGTGGTTGACCAGTAGCACCGAGTCCGGCGCCGCGGCATCACCGGTGTAGCCGGCGAACTGGGCCGGGTCGGCCAGCGTGGTGTGCAGCCCGTCGGCCAGCGTGGCGACGAGCTGGCCGCCATCGACGGCCAGGCGGGTCAGTTCTGACCAGGATCCGTTGCCCAGCGGCACTGCGCCATCGAGGAACCTGCGTGCATAGGCGATCACCTTGTCACCACGAATTCTGTTGTAGCCAGGCCCTTTTTCGGCGCCGTCGGTTTCAGGGATGACATCAGTGCCGTAGAGCGCGTCATACAGCGAGCCCCAGCGGGCGTTGGCGGCATTAAGCGCGAACCGGGCATTGGTGACCGGCACCACCAGCTGCGGCCCCGCCGTGGTGGCGATTTCGGGGTCGACGTTGGCGGTGGTGATGGTGAAGTCGTCGGGTTCGGGCAGCAGATAACCGATTTCGGTGAGGAACTGCCGGTACGCATCCGGGTCGTGCGGATCGATGACGCGGTGCCGGTGCCACTTGTCGATTTGGGCCTGCAGTTCGTCGCGGCGGTCGAGCAGCTCCTGGTTCTGCCGGGAAAGATCGGTGACCACCTTGTCGACGCCCGCCCAAAAACTGTCCGGATCGATGTCGGTGCCCGGCAGCGCCTCGGTGTTGACGAAGTCGAACAGCACCTTCGCGACTCGCAGATTCCCTACCGGCACACGCTCGATCATCAAGTTCCTCCTCACTGGCAACTAGCTCAGCCTACCGGCAGGCAGCGTCACTGCCCCGGTTGGCGACCCGCAACAGCAGGTCACAATGGGCTAACAGCGCGCCGCGCAGTGGTGCCGCGCGTTGCGCGATCGCCCGCTGGCAACGCACATACTCGGCGCGGCCGGCGCCGTGTTCGATGGCGATCGGCGGGTATCCGTAGCCGGTGAGATCATACGGGCTGGCTCGCATGTCGACTTCGCGGGCGGCGGCGGCCAGCTCCAGGCAGTCAAGCAGCAACCCGGAGTCGACTAGCGGGCCCAACTTGTAGCACCACTTGTAGAGATCCATCGTGCTGTGCAGGCACCCCGGTTGCTCGCTGGCTGGCTGCGTGCCGCGACTGAGCTGCGCGGCGTTACGCGGCCGCGCTGCTTCGGTGAAGAAGCGGAACGCATCAAAATGTGTGCAGCGCAACGGCATTGACTCAACGACCGCGTCGATGGCCGCGCTGGACAGGCGCAGCGGCACACGGTCGTGGCGCACCGTGTTGCTGCGATACACCATGGCCCATTCGTGCAGCCCGAAGCAGTTCAGCTGAGCCGGCCGCTGCGCGGTCGCAGCCAGCAGCTGGGCAACGAATCTGACAAGGTCCATCCGGCTGCGCAGATAGGCGTGGCTGACGGTGACGCCGTCGCCGACCACGGTGTAGCCGCGGCGGCCCCGGTAGCGGCGCAGCGCCTCCGGGCCGGTGAGCTGCACGCCAAAGCCGGGATGCCAGCACCGCAGCCGGCCGGGCCGCAGGGTGTAGTAGCTGAACAAAAAATCCCACACCGGATGCGACTCGCCGGCCCGGCGGCGCTTGACGTGCGGGGCCAAGAATTCGTCGAGCCGGCGACGGTAAGCGTCGGCCCGTGCGGTCCATTCCGCCGCGGTGAGGGTCGTGGCCGGTTCCTCAGACACGGTGCGTTCCGTCACGAACCGTGCCGAGCAGGTCGTCAACCAGGTCTTCCAGCGCAACCATCGCGACGACGTCCCGGCCGTCGGACGTCGCCAGCGCCAGATGGCTTTTGCTGCGCCGCAAGCGTGACAGCGCCTCCGGCAGCGGCATTGACGCCGGCACCTGCGGCAGCGGGCGCACCACGGCCAGGTCGATCACCGCCTGTGGGTCTTGCAGGTCCGGCGGGCCCAGCGACAGCACGTCCTTGATGTGCAGATACCCGATGAACCTGCCACCAAGATCCACCACCGGGAACCGGGAGTAGCCAGTGTCGGCCACCGCCTCTTCGACCGCGCCGACCGTCGGTCCCGTGCCCGCCCGGGCTACCCGCACCGCGCGAACATGATGGACCGGAACGGCGACGTCGGCAACGACGCGATTGCGGATCTGCAGCGCCCGGGTGAGCCGGGTATGTTCGTCACGGTCCAGTAACCCCTCCGACACCGATTCGGCGATCATCTCGCTGAGCTCAACCGTGGACACGGTGACGTCGAGTTCATCTCTCGGCTGCACCCGCAGCAGTCGCAGTATCGCGTTGGCGCTCCAGTTGTAGAACGCAATCAACGGGCGCACCGTCCGCACATAGAGCAGGTACGGCGGAATCAGCAACATCGCCGCCTTCTCCGGGCCGGCGATCGCGATGTTCTTGGGCACCATCTCGCCGAGCAATACGTGCAGCGTCACCACCGCGGCCAGCGCGACCACAAACGACACGGTGTGCAGCAGCGCACCCGATGCATGCAGCAGCGTCAACGGTGTGCGCAACAGATCGGCGACCGCGGGTTCGCCGATGCGGCCCAGCAGAATTGAAGACACCGTGATGCCGAATTGGGCGCCGGCGAACATCAGCGGCAATCGCTCTCCAGCGCGAATCACCGTGGCCGCACGTGCTTTTCCCTGCTCGGCGAGGGCCTCTAGCCGGTCGCGTCGCACCGAGATCAGCGAGAATTCGGCACCGACGAAAAACGCGTTGGCGCTGACCAGCAGCATGGTCAGCAGCACGTCGAGCAGGTCGCGCATCAGCGCCCTCGTTGGCCGTGACCATCGCCGCGACGGCCCAGTTCGGTCAGTTCGAGCAGGTCGATGCGTCGGCCGTCCATCCGGACCACCTTTGCCTGCCAGCGAACCGAGTTGTCCGATGGGCCATCGGGTTCGAACGCGGTCAGTTCGACCGTTTCACCGGCCACGGGTATGTGGCCGAGCTCGTGGAGCACCAACCCGCCGATCGTCTCGTATTCGCCCTCGGGTGCGCGATAACCGGTGGCCGTGGCTACCTCGTCGATGCGCAGCAGGCCCGACACCCGCCACCCGTTGCCGGCCGCGACCACATCCGGGGTGGCGTCGTCGTGCTCGTCGCGCACATCGCCGACGATCTCCTCGATCAGATCCTCCACGGTGACCATCCCGGCGGTGCCGCCGTACTCATCGACGACCAGCGCGGTCTGCAGGCCGCTCGCCCGGATCTGGGCCATCACCGCGTCGCCGTCCAGGGTCGAGGGCACCACCGCGACCGGCTGCGCGACCGCGGTCAGCTTGGTGTGTGCACGAGCCGCGGGCGCGACCTGGAACACCTGTTTGACGTGCACGATGCCGACGGTCTCGTCGAGGTCGCCGTCGACGATCGGGAACCGCGAGAACCCGGTCTCGGTGGCGGCGGCCACCAGGTCGGCGACGGTGTCGTCGGTCTGCAACGCCACGATCTTCGACCGCGGCGTCATCAGCTCTTCCGCGGTCAGCGTGCCGAACTGCAGCGAGCGGCTGACCAACGCCGCGGTGCCGGGGTCCAGCGACCCGCTGCGCGCCGAGGTGCGCACCAGCGAAACCAACTCCCGCGGCGAGCGGGCCGACCGTAGCCGCTGGGCCGGTTGAATGCCCAGTTTGCGCAGGACCCAGTTCGCGGTGTTGTTCGTCAGCCGGATGACGGGTTTGAACGCCAGCGAAAACAGCAGCTGCGGGCCTGCGACTGCGCGCGCGGTGGGCAGCGGGCGCGCGATCGCGAGGTACTTGGGCACCAGCTCGCCGAACACCATTGACAGCGAGGTGACGAACACCAGCGCAACGAAGGCGGTGAGGGCGTCGGCGAGGCGGTCCGGCATGCCGATCGCATCCAGCTCCGGGTGCGGCAACTCGGCCACCAGCGGCTCGGTGAGGTAGCCGGTGATCAGCGTGGTGATCGAGATACCCAATTGAGCACCGGACAGTTGAAAGGACAGCGTCCGGTGTGCGCGCTGCACAAAGTGGTCACGCCGGGCCCCGCGGCGCGCGTTGGCGTCGACGGTGCTGCGCTCCAGGGTGGTCAGCGAGAACTCGGCCGCCACGAACATTGCGGTACCGGCGGTGAGCGCCGCGATCGCCAGCAGGCTCAGCAGGGTAACGGCGGCGCTCATCGACGGGCCCGCCGCACACCCCGAGCAGACGCAGGTCTGCTCGCGGTAAGGACGCGCAGCCGCGCGGCCCGACGGCCGGGGTCTCGACGGGTGCCTGCGGCACGTCGTCCCTTTCCCTCGATGCGGCACGGGTGAAGTTACACATGGTAGCGAAAACCACTGCCGATACCGCTCACCAGCCGAATGGCAGCGGATGGCCCTCGGCGAAGCCCGCCGGCGACTGCACCCCGATCACCGCCCGCTCGTGCAGTTCGATCAGGTTCGACGCCCCAACGTAGGTGCAGGTGCTGCGCACCCCGGAGGTGATGTGGTCGATGAGGTCCTCCACCCCGCCCCGGTCGGGATCCAGCCCCATCCGCGACGTCGAAATGCCTTCCTCGAACAACGCTTTGCGGGCACGGTCGAACGCGCTCTCGCCGGCGGTGCGGGCCACCACCGCTCGCTTGGACGCCATGCCGTAACTCTCCTTGTAGGGTCGATCGTCACGGTCGCGCATCAGATCGCCCGGCGATTCGTAGGTGCCGGCGAACCACGAGCCGATCATCACGTTCGACGCCCCGGCCGCCAGCGCAAGCGCCACATCCCTCGGGTGGCGAACCCCGCCATCAGCCCACACATGGCGACCAAGTTTCCTTGCTTCACAAGCACATTCGATGACAGCAGAAAACTGCGGACGGCCGACACCGGTCATCATCCGGGTGGTGCACATCGCGCCGGGGCCGACGCCGACCTTGACGATGTCCGCGCCGGCGCTGATCAGGTCCCGAGTGCCGTCAGCAGACACCACGTTGCCCGCCACTAGCGGCACCCCCAGCTGCAGCGACGACACCACCTTGATGGCGTCCAGCGCCTTGACCTGATGTCCGTGCGCGGTGTCGATGACGAGAATGTCGACACCGGCGTCAACCAGGGCCTGCGCCTTGGCGCCCGCGTCACCGGTGATGCCGATCGCTGCGCCGATGCGCAGCCGGCCGGCCGCATCGGTGGCCGGGGTGTAGATACCGGCGCGCAGCGCCCCGGTTCGGGTCAGCACCCCGGCCAACGTGCCGTCCTGGGACGTCAGCACCGCGACGTCGATCGGTGCGTGCTCGAGCAAATCGAACACCTTGCGCGGATCGGTGCCCACCGGGGCGGTGACAAAGTCGGTGGTGGCAACGTCACGGACCCGGGCGAAGCGGTCCACGCCGACGCACGACGCCTCGGTCACCAACCCGATCGGCCGGCCCTCGAAGACCACGACCGCGGCGCCGTGGGCGCGTTTGTGGATCAGCGCGGTGGCATCGGAAACCGAATCGTCGGGAGCCAGCATCACCGGAGTGTCCACGACGAGATCCCGGCTTTTGACGAACTGCACCGTCTGCTCCACGGCATTGATCGGAAGATCTTGCGGCAGAATGACAATGCCACCCCGGCGCGCCACCGTTTCGGCCATCCGGCGGCCCGCCACCGCGGTCATGTTGGCGACCACCACCGGGATCGTGGTGCCCGAACCGTCGCAGGTGGACAGATCGACGTCGAACCGCGACGCCACGTCGGAGCGGTTGGGCACGATGAAGACGTCGTCGTAGGTCAAGTCGTAGCCGGGTCGGTGCCCGTCTAGGAACCTCATCGATATCGATTGTCCCCCATAGGTGTTAGGCGGGTACCTCGCTGCGGTCACCGCTCCACAGCGTGTGGAACTTCCCCGGGGCGTCGATGCGGGCATAGGTATGCGCGCCGAAGAAGTCGCGTTGAGCCTGGGTGAGTGCCGCCGGCAGCCGCTCGGTGCGCAGCGCGTCGTAGTACGACAGTGCCGAGGAAAACCCGGGGATCGGGATACCCAGTTGGGTGGCGGTGCACACCACGCGGCGCCAACTGTCGATCGCCGATTCGACGGCGCCCCGGAAATACGGCGCGACGAGCAGGCTGGCCAGGTTGGGGTCGGCGTCGAAGGCCTCCTTGATCCGGTTGAGGAACTTCGCCCGGATGATGCAGCCGCCGCGCCAGATGGTGGCCAGGTCGCCCAGATTGATGTCCCAGCCGTATTCGGCGCTACCGGCCTGGATCTGATTGAAGCCTTGCGAGTACGCGACGATCTTGGAGGCATACAGAGCCCGGCGGACATTCTCGGTGAAAGTGTCAGGGTCACTTGGTCTTTCGCCTAATCTGCCCGAGGCCAGCCCGGTCGTGGCTTTGCGCTGGGCCACCGAGCCCGACAGCGCGCGGGCGAACACCGCTTCAGCGATCCCGGTCACCGGCACCCCCAGGTCCAGGGCCGACTTGACGGTCCAGCGGCCGGTGCCCTTCTGTTCGGCCTCGTCGACGATGACGTCGACGAGCGGTCGGCCGGTTTTGGTGTCCATCTGGCGCAGCACGTCGGCGGTGATCTCGACGAGGTAGCTGTCGAGGTCGCCGGTGTTCCACTCGCTGAAAACATCGGCGATCTGCGGTGCGGTCATCCCCAATCCGTCGCGCAGCAGCTGGTAGGCCTCGCCGATGAGTTGCATGTCGGAGTACTCGATACCGTTATGCACCATCTTGACGAAATGCCCTGCGCCGTCAGGGCCGATGTGGGTGCAGCACGGCACCCCGTCGACGTGGGCGGAGATCTCCTCCAGCAGCGGACCCAGCGAGTGGTAGGACTCCGCCGGCCCGCCGGGCATGATGGACGGGCCGTTGAGCGCACCTTCCTCACCGCCGGAGATGCCGGCGCCCACGAAGTGCAGCCCGCGCTCGGCCATCGCCTTCTCGCGGCGGATGGTGTCGGTGTAGAGCGCGTTGCCGCCGTCGACGATAACGTCGCCGGGCTCCATCGCGTCGGCGAGTTCATTGATGACCGCGTCGGTGGCCGCACCGGCCTTGACCATGATCAGCACTCGCCGCGGCTTTTCCAGCGCGGCAAGGAATTCCGGGATCGTTTCGCTGCGCACGAAGTTGCCCTCAGCGCCGTGTTCGTGCAGCAAGGCATCGGTCCTGGCGACGGTGCGGTTGTGCAATGCCACGGTGTAGCCATGCCGGGCGAAGTTGCGGGCGAGGTTGGACCCCATCACCGCCAGGCCGGTTACTCCGATCTGTGCGGTGCCGGCAACAGCGGTGGATCGCGACGAGCTCATCGGTTTCGCCTCTCAGATTCGCGGCTTTCGTCAAGCTTCCACCGAACACTGTGGCACAGCACGATTCGGCTCTCCGGACGTATTCTTTTCCCAACCTCGAGCTTGCCTAGGAGAAAAACAAGCGCTGCAGCTCGATCAGCCACGGTATGGCAAGCGCGACTGTCGGCACCACCAGCACCGCGGCCGCGGCCGCGTAGACGGCTGCGGCCAGCACGCGACTGTTACCCCGCCCGGACAGCCTGCGCACCCGCACCACCGTGCTGGGACCGCCCGCGGCCAGCGCCGCCGACGGGGTCTGGCCGGACGCGCAGGCCACCAGCGCACGGGCCAGGGGAGTGCGTCCCGCGGTGCGCACCGCCGCGTCGTCGGCGAGCAGCTCGACCAGCAGCTGCACGGCATCGAGTGCCCCTGCGCTGCGCACGAGCCGGGGAAACGCGGCGTGGACCGCGGTGAATCCCTCAAGAACCAGGTCGTGGCGGGCCCGCAGATGTGCGCGTTCGTGGCTGAGGATGGCCGCGACTTCGGCGTCGGTGAGGGCGGCCAGCGTGCCTTCGCTGAGCACCACACGGCTGCGTACGCCGGGCAGACAGTACGCGAGCGGTTGGGCCACCCCAAGGATGCGCAGGTCGCGGGCCCTCGTGCCGACCTGGGCGGACACCCCGTGACCAGCGACGCCGAGCAGGTCGACCAGCATGCGGTGGTGGGCACGCCGGCGACGGGTGTCGATCGCCACCCGCAGCACCGCCACTGCCAGGCGCGCACCGACCAGTATGGTGAGCGCGAACACGCCGACGTACAGCATCCACAACGGCCAGCCGAGCCGCCCGATACCCCCGACGACGCTGGCCGTCGGCCGCCCGTCGGCGCCGGGCATTAACAACCGGCTGGCGATCGCGATACCGGCACTGAACGCCGACAGCACCGCGGCAAGCGCGATCGCTTGCCATAACACGACCGTGGCCCGCGGAGCCCGCAACGGCCAGTCGGCACGCGCCAACAGGGCCGGTACCGGGCCGACCAGCAGCGCCGCGAGAATGGTGAAGGCCAGCGCGGACACGCTGCCAGTGTCCCTCAGTCCTCCGGCCCCGCGCTAGCAGGCGGGGCTTTGCGGTGGCCGGCTTCCAGGTCGTCGAGCGCCCGCCGCAGCGCGTCGGCTTCGTCGGCGCCGACCCGCTCCACGAAATGCACCAACGCCGCCTGCCGGCTGCCCGAGTCGGCCACCTGGTCCAGCGCGTCGACCATGAGCCCGGCCACCAGCTCGTCGCGGCTGTGCACGGGCGCGTACCGATGTGCCCGGTCGTCGCGGATTTGGGAGACCAGGTTCTTCTTGGCCAACCGTTGCAACACCGTCATCACGGTGGTGTAGGCCAAATCGCGATGCGCCGACAACGCTTCGTGGACCTGGCGGACCGTTTGGGGCTCGGGCGCGGACCACAGGTGATCCATCACAGCACGTTCCAGGTCCCCCAGACGCGTGAGCTTGGCCATGGTTCGTTCATCTCCTCAGCGACTGCGAACAGCCTACCCCCGCTTACTACTGACGGTCGTACGGAAGCCGCAACGGTGCCCAGGGCCGGATGACGGCCGTCGGTGTGATTGCCGTCATAGCGTGCCCCCGGCATTATTAGTATGGTTAGCCTAACCTATATTGTGATGGAGGTTGTGGTGTCGGTGCTACGCGAAGACCCGTTAATCGCGGCAATGGCCATCGAGCGGCCGCTGCCCCTGCACGAATCGAGCCGGCGCCTCCGCGAGCTGTATCCCGCCTGCCCGAGGGTCTACGGTGTCGCGGTGCTGGCCGACGTCTGCCGGCGCCGGTGGTGGCCGCTGGCGTCGGCGCTGACCACCGACCGGCTGCGGGTGATGTTCGACAACGCCGCCGCCGACATGGGCCGAAGCGCTGCGGCCCGGCAACTGGCCGACACCCTTGTCCACACGGTGATCGGACGCGTGGTGGCCCTGGTCGTGCTGGAAGGACGGGCGTGGGACCCCGGCTTGGAGAACCTCTGGGTCCACGTCGACGCCGAGGGCGCCATCGACTGGGTCGCGGTCGTCGACCCCACGCTGCGCGGGCTGGCTCACGACGCAGAATTGTGCAAGGTGGTGCGCCTGCCCAGCGAATCGGCCCTGGCCGTCTGGGTAGCACACCGCTGTCATCGCACGCTGGCGCCGTTATTCGCCAAACTGCACGAGGTCAGCACGGCGGCCATCCCGGTGGCGACCATGTGGCAGCTGGTCGGGTCGGCGGTGGTCGCGGCTGCCACTCAGGTGCCGCAGCTGGCGGGCACGTGCGAGCTCACCGGCATGCGGCGGGGTCAGGCAGTGCTCGAGGCGCTGGTCGACTTCGGCCTGCCGGTGCGGGGCCCGTCGGTTCGACGCCGGCGCGGGCAGTCTTCGTCAGGCCTTGCAAAATTAGGACAGCCTTGCCTATGCTGAGGCGTGGATCGAGCGAGGGAATGACCGTGGCAGAGTCCTGAGGGCTGCAGTGACCCCCGGTCAACTCGATCGGCGAGCCCCGCGACACCGGCGCGGGGCTCGCCCGCGTTTACCGACCTCCGGCCGTCGGCATCGGCAGCTCCATGGTGTAGACACGAGGGCGTGCACCCGCTGCCCGACCCGGCGCTGCCGCCGGATTTCACCGCCCCGTTCGACAACGAGATCGGGCTGACATTCACCGAATTGAGTCCCGACGGCGCGCGGGCCCAGCTGGAGATTCAGCCGAAACTGTTGCAGCCCATGGGGATCGTGCACGGCGGCGTCTACTGCTCGATGATCGAGAGCATGGCCAGCGTGTCGGCATGGACCTGGCTTAATGCGCACGGCGGCGGCTCGGTGGTGGGTGTGAACAACAACACCGATTTCCTGCGCGCCATCCGCGCGGGAACCGTGTACGGCATCGCCACCCCGGTGCACCGCGGCCGACTTCAGCAGCTGTGGCTGGTCACCATTACCGACGCCGACGAGCGGACAGTTGCCCGTGGCCAGGTCCGCTTGCAGAACCTCCACGCTGAACCGGGCAGCTAGCTGGCCACCCTGGTCTCACCACGGTGCGCCTCAGCTGCCAGCACCGCCAGCTGCTCGAGGCGGGTGCGGGCGAATGCCTGTTGCTCGGTGATGGTGAGCTGGCCACGGCGGGTGCTCAGGAACGTCACCGTCCACGACAGCAACGTGGTGAGCTTCGACTTGAAGCCGATCAGGTAGGCCAGGTGCAGCACCAGCCAGATCAACCAGGCGATGAACCCGCCGAACTCCAGCGGACCGATTTTCGCCACCGCGGAAAACCGTGCCACGGCCGCCATCGAACCCTTGTCGAAGTACTGGAAGGGCTCACGGGCCGCCGGATCGGCCCCGGCGAGTTCGGCTTTGATGGTGTTAGCCGCATACTTGCCGCCCTGGATCGCTCCCTGGGCCACGCCCGGCACGCCCTCGACGGCAGCCATGTCGCCGACGACGAACACGTTCGGGTGACCCGGGATGGTCAGGTCAGGCAACACCTTCACCCGGCCGGAACGATCAAGCTCGACACCGGACTGCTCAGCAAGATCGCGGCCCAGCGGACTTGCCGAGACCCCGGCCGACCAGACTTTGCAGGCGGATTCGATCCGACGGATTGTGCCGTCGGAGTCCTTGACCGTGATGCCGTTGCGGTCGACGTCGGTGACCATGGCGCCGAGCTGGATTTCAACGCCCATCTTTTCCAACCGCGCGGCGGCCTTCTTGCCCAGCTTCTCGCCCATCGGGGGCAGGACGGCCGGAGCGGCGTCGAGCAAGATCACCCGGGCGGTGGTGGGGTCGATGTGGCGGAACGCGCCTTTCAACGTGTACTCGGCCAATTCGGCGATTTGCCCGGCCATTTCCACACCGGTCGGGCCGGCGCCGATAACGGTGAACGTCAGCAGCTTTTTTCGTCGTTCCGGATCACTGGAGCGTTCGGCCTGCTCGAATGCACTCAGGATCCGGCCGCGCAGTTCCAGGGCATCGTCGATGGATTTCATGCCGGGCGCAAATTCGGCGAAGTGGTCGTTGCCGAAGTAGGACTGCCCCGCCCCGGCCGCGACGATCAGGCTGTCATAGTGCGTGGTGTAGGTGTGGCCGAGCAATTCGGAGACGACGTATTTGCCCGTCAGGTCGATGCGGGTGACGTCGCCGAGCAACACCTGCACGTTGCGCTGCCGGCGCAGCACCACCCGCGTCGGCGGGGCGATCTCACCCTCGGAGATGATGCCGGTCGCAACCTGATACAGCAGCGGCTGAAACAGATGGTGGGTGGTGCGGGCGATCAGCTTGATGTCGACGTCGGCCCTCTTGAGCTTCTTGGCCGCGTTGAGTCCGCCGAATCCCGATCCGATGATGACGACCTGGTGGCGACGACCGGGCGCAGCACTGGCTTCGGTTTGGGCACTCATTGGTTGGGGTTGCTCCTGACGGCGACTGCGGTTCGTTTACACCGTAGTCGGCGCGGGGGGTGGCCGGCCGCATCGAAGCCTGTGTGATCAGCCACATCACGCCGGATGCCGCCGTTTGTGTTACACGGCCACCAGCGGCCGCAGCGCCTCACCGACGGCGGTGACGACGCCCGGGCGGTAGAACGGAACGTTGATGATCACGCCGTCGAGTCCCGCATCGAGCGCCTTCGTTTTGACCTGCTCGGCGATTTGTGCCGGACCACCCGCCACCATGCGCTGACTCATCCGGTCGGGAACGGCGTCGGGTGTGGCGTTCTCGTCAACCAGCACGGTCAGCAGCATGCTGGTCTCCAGCGACGAACGGTCTCGGCCGACTTCGTCGCACCGCGTGGCCAGAGCGTCGAGCTTGCCTGTCAGCTCGTCGAATCCGCCGATGATGTTGAGATGATCGGCGTAGCGGGCGGCGATCGAGAACGTCTTCTTCTCGCCGCTGCCGCCGATCAAAATCGGGATGCGGTCGCGGTAACGCGGCTCGGCCATCGCCTGTTCGGTCGTATACCACTTGCCGGAAAATGTCGGCCGATCGCCTTTGATCATCGGGTCGACGATCTGCAGCGCTTCCTCGAGCCGGTTGAACCGGTCGGTGAAAGTGCCGAACTCGAATCCCAATTGGCGATGTTCAAGCTCGAACCAGCCGGTACCGATGCCCAGGATCGCCCGGCCAGCGCTCACCACATCGAGCGTGGTGATGATTTTGGCGAGTAGCGCAGGGTTGCGGTACGTGTTGCCAGTTACCAAGGCCCCCAATTGAATTTGCTTGGTCGCGGTCGCCAATGCACCCAGCGTGGTATACGCCTCGAGCATCGGCTGGTCAGGCGGACCCAGCACCGGCAGTTGGTAGAAATGGTCCATGACGAAGACGGCGTCGAATCCGGCTGATTCGGCTTCTCGGGCTTGCGCGATGACAGTCGGGAAGAGTTCGGTTACGCCGGTGCCGTAGGAGAAGTTGGGGATCTGTAGTCCGAGTCGAATAGCCACGCTGGTAACCGTAGCGGGCCATACTTACCCCCGCGAATACTGGCCTGTTAGTCGAAATGCGCCATGGCACCGTGGCTGACATGCAGCGTCTGGCCGGTGATATGGCGCGCTGCAGAAGTCGTGAGAAACACTGCCAGCCGGGCGATTTCAGCCGCGACCGGAGGTGGTGTGCGGGTTAATCCCTCGTAACCGGGCTGCGCACCGCGCCCCGAGGCAACCGCGTTGACGGTGATTCCGCGGGTGCCGAACACATTGGCCTGACCGGCGACCCAGTTCGACAATGCCGCTTTGACCGCGGCGTCGGCGCTTCCCGGCTGCGGGTTTTCCGCGACCACCCCGATGATCGAGCCGCCGGAGCGCAGATGATCGCCCACGGTTTGCACGGTCAGCACCGCAGACAGCACGGTCACGTCGAAGGCATGACGCCATGCATGGGCCAGATCGGACAGCGAGTAGGCGCGCGGGTCGCCGGCATCCCAGCGCGGGGCGGGCACGTTGACGATGGTGTCCAGGTGATGCGGGAAGAGCGCGCGAACCTCGGCCAGGCTTGCGGCGTCGGTGTTGTCGCACACGATGGCATCCGCGTCCAGTTCCTTAGCGGCGACTTCGAGATCGTCGCGGCGTGCGCCTGCCAGCGTCACCTTGTGGCCGCCGTCGCGAAACCCTTCCGCAACCGTGCGCCCCAGCTCGGTGTCGCCGCCGGTGACCAGCACCTCCACTGCCATGACCTCCTCGTGTTCCACGCTGAACACCACCCCAGCACCTGGCGGTGTGCGGCCAGTGATGGCGTCTGGAGCTGATGTTACTGGACAGTAGCTAGGGACGGAACTCCGGCTCGCCCGACGCGCGCACCATTTCCGTAACTATTTGGCCGCCACGCTTGCGGCCGCGCTTCCTCGAGCCGCTCCACCTGCCGTTAGGGTGCACCCATGCGGCGGATTTTGGTGCGAGCGGCTTTGGTGTCCCTGCTGCTGGTCGCGGGTCTGACCGGATGCCGCTCGACGGCACCGCCGACCTCGCCCACCCCACCGTCGTCGCCGTCGGCGGCGAAGCCGCTTCTTGTGTTCGCCGCGGCATCGCTGCGACCGGTCTTCGACACCATCGCCGAGCAGTTCAAGACCGAAAATCCGGGTGCCGCAGTCGATATCGATTACGCGGGTTCCTCGGAACTGGCGACTCAGTTGACCCAGGGCGGGACCGCCGACGTCTTCGCCTCCGCCGACACCGTGCAAATGGACAAGGTCGCCAAGGCCGGACTGCTGGCCGGCAAGCCGGTCGATTTTGCCTCCAACACGCTGGTCGTCGTCACCGGCCCGGGCAATCCCAAGCAGGTGCGCGCCTTTGCCGACCTCACCAAGCCGGGGCTGGCCGTAACCGTATGCCAGCAGCCGGTGCCCTGCGGCGCCGCCACCCAGCGCATCGAGAACAACACCGGGGTGCACCTCAACCCGGTCAGCGAGGAACCCAGCGTCACCGATGTGCTCAACAAGGTGACCAGCGGCCAGGCCGACGCCGGGCTGGTTTACCTCACCGACGCGATCAACGCCGGCACGAAGGTGGTAACCGTGAACTTCCCGGAAGCAGCTGCGGCGCGAAACATCTACCCCATCGCGGTGCTGCAGCATTCGCCGCATCCCCAGCTGGCGCGGAAGTTCATCGACACGGTGACCGGTGAGACAGGTCAAAAGGCCCTGCACCAAGCGGGCTTTGCCAAACCCTGACGGTGGGTCTTGACCGGGGTGCCGCTCTGCCGCGTTGGGTGTACCTGCCCGCCGCCGCGGGGATGGCGTTCGTGGTGGTGCCGCTGGTGGCGGTCGCCGTCAAAGTGGACTGGCCACACTTCTGGTCACTGATTACCAGCCCCTCGTCCAAGACGGCACTGCTGTTGAGCATCAAGACCGCGGCCGCCAGCACCGCCCTGTGCATGCTGTTCGGGGTGCCGATGGCTCTTGTGCTGGCCCGCAGTACTGCACCGCTGGTGCGGCTGTTGCGGCCGCTGGTGTTGTTGCCGTTGGTGCTGCCACCCGTGGTCGGAGGTATCGCGTTGCTGTACGCGTTCGGCCGGCTCGGGTTGGTCGGGCGCTACCTGGAGGCCGCCGGTATCCATATCGCGTTCACCACCACCGCCGTGGTGTTGGCGCAAACCTTTGTCTCGTTGCCTTTCCTGGTGATCGCCCTCGAAGGTGCGGCGCGCACCGCGGGCAGCGACTATGAGCTCGTCGCGGCGACGCTGGGGGCCCGGCCCGGCACGGTGTGGTGGCGGGTGACGCTGCCGCTGCTGGTGCCAGGCCTGGTGTCCGGGGCGGTGCTCGCCTTCGCCCGTTCGCTGGGCGAGTTCGGCGCGACGTTGACCTTCGCCGGTTCCCGGCAAGGGGTCACCCGGACGCTGCCGCTGGAGATCTACCTGCAGCGGGTCACCGACGCCGACGCGGCGGTGGCGTTGTCGACCCTGCTGGTCGCGGTGGCCGCGCTGGTGGTGCTGGGGGTCGGCACCCGGCGGCTGGCCGGAGCCGGCGCCGCAACATGAGCGGCTTGCAGCTGCGCGCGGTGGTGGCCGACCGGGACCTGGATGTGGAGTTCTCGGTCGCGCCGGGCGAAGTGCTGGCCGTGCTGGGTCCTAACGGCGCCGGCAAGTCGACTGCGCTGCACGTCATCGCCGGACTGGTGCGGCCGGACGTGGGACTCGTGCGGCTGGGCACGCGAGTGCTCACCGACACCGCGACCGGAGTCGACGTGGCAACACATCAGCGTCGGGTCGGGCTGTTGCTGCAGGATCCATTGCTGTTTCCACACATGAGCGTGGCAGCGAACGTGGCGTTCGGGCTGCGCACCCAGCGCCGGGTATGGCACGGCCTGCGTCGCGGATACAAGGCGTCTGCGCGGTGCTGGCTGCGCGAAGTCGACGCCGAAGAGCTGGCCGGCCGCAGGCCGCGGCAGCTCTCCGGCGGCCAGGCGCAGCGCGTCGCGATCGCACGCGCGCTGGCGGCAGAACCGGATGCGTTGTTGCTCGATGAACCGCTCGCCGGCCTCGACGTCGGCGCGGCTGGCGCGGTCCGCGCGGTACTGCGCAAGGTTGTCAGCCGCGACGCGCGAGCCACCGTGCTGGTAACCCACGACCTGCTGGACGTGTTCACGCTGGCCGACCGGGTGCTAGTGCTCGAGTCCGGCAGGGTGGCCGAGGCCGGCCCGGTGGCTGACGTGTTAACCGCGCCCCGCAGCCGTTTCGGGGCCCGCATCGCGGGAGTCAACTTGGTCAACGGCACGATCGGGCCCGATGGAGCACTGCATGCGCGATCCGGTGCACTCTGGTATGGCGCGGCGGCCGAAAATCTGACCCGTGGGCAAGAGGCGGTGGCGGTGTTTGCGCCCGCGACAGTGGCGGTGTATCGGGAAGCACCGCATGGCAGCCCCCGCAATGCGGTGGAAGTGACTGTGGCAGAACTAGATTCGCGCGGCACATCGCTGCGGGTGCGGGGCGGGGAGCAGCCCGACGGCGCCCCGGGGTTGGCGGCCGATATCACCGTCGACGCCGCCGCGGAGCTGGGGCTGACTCCGGGTCAGCGGGTGTGGTTTGCGGTCAAGGCGCAGGAGGTGACGCTGTATCCGACGCGCCCGGCATCGAAACGCCAGACGTGATTCGCGGGTCGGTGCCGCGCCTCACCCCGTCGCCACCCAACACGAAATCACGCCTCTCAGCAGGACGCACTTGCGTCACGGCTGTAACACGGTAGGTTCTTCGCCATGAAGCAGGGGGATCCGAACCAGACACGCCACCGGGGCGTCGCCGCGGTGCTTGCGATCGCGGCGCTGACCGGTGCCGGCGCCATCACGGTTGCGTTGCCCGCGACCACGGCAAACGCCGATCCGCCGCCCGCTCCGCCGAGCACCAACGCCCCGGCACCCCCGGCGGCCGGCGCCAACACCGCACCGGACAGCGCACCGGGCCCGGCTGGTCCTAATGCCGCGCCCCCGGCAGCCGATCCGGTCGCGGCTCCGCCGGCAACCGATCCCAACGCCGCACCGGCGGCAGACCCCAACGCGCCCGAGGCCGGCCGGGTCAACAACGCCGCCGGTGGCTTCAGCTACGTCATTCCGGCCGGCTGGGTGGAATCGGACGCCACCCACCTCGACTACGGGTCGGCGCTACTCAGCAAGGAGACAGGACAACCGCCCTCACCGGGTCAGCCGCCGCCGGTCGCCAACGACACCCGCATCGTGCTCGGCCGACTGGATCAAAAGCTTTACGCCAGCGCCGAACCCGACAACGCGAAGGCCGCGATCCGGCTGGGCTCGGACATGGGGGAGTTCTTCATGCCGTACCCCGGGACCCGGATCAACCAGGAAAGCACCCCGCTCAGCGGCAACGGTGTATCTGGCAGCGCGTCCTACTACGAGGTGAAGTTCTCGGATACCAGCAAGCCGAACGGCCAAATCTGGACGGGGGTGGTCGGTCCGTCCGCAACCAGCACCCGGCAAGGCGCGCAGCAAAACGCGCAGAATCAGCGGTGGTTCGTGGTGTGGCTCGGCACCGCGAACAATCCCGTAGACAAGACGGCCGCCAAGGCCCTGGCCGAGTCGATTCGCCCGTGGACGCCTCCGCCGGCTCCCGCAGCTCCGCCACCTGCGCCGCCAGCGGCGCCGGCGGCCCCACCGCCCAATGCGCCCGCACAGCCCAATCAGGCACCGGCGGGCGCCCCGGCCGGCGCGCCCGCCCCCGGAGCCTCGGTTTCGACCTAGCGTGGCGCACCGGCGGCGATCGCGACGCGGCCGCGTCGAGTCGGGATCGGTGTCGACGATCACCAGGCCACGATTCTTTCGGCGCATGCCCGAGGCGTGTTCGTTGACGCGACTCGGGCAGGGCCGGGGCGACGGCCAGGTTCGGTCGTTCGTCGAGGGCCAGCACATACCGCCGTTCTCAGGTCTATCTCGGGGTCGCCGAACGAGATCAAGGGCTGCTGAGAAAGTGTTGGTCTCCGGCGCGAAGTCCGAGACCGGTGGCGCGCCGGTGATCTGGGGATCTCAATCAGCCGGCGAGGATGGCCGTGCTCGACGCCAGTGACCTCGCCGTCACCCGAATGCGATTACGCCCCGGATGTTCCTCCCGGCGCGCAGATCTCGCATCGCCTCGTTGATGTCATCGAGCTTGTACTTCTGGGTGATCAGCTCGTCGAGTTTCAGTGTGCCTGCCTCATACATCGACAGCAGCCTGGGCATGGCCTCGCGGGGATTCATCTCCCCGTAGAGCACGCCCTTCAGCGTCTTACACGACGACACCATGTCGGGCAGGATCAGCGGCACCATCATGTCGCTGATCTTCGCCATGCCGGTCAGCACGCACGTGCCGCCCTTGCGCAGCAACATCATCGCGGTCAGGATCAGGTCGGGCGGTACGACGCCGGGGGCCAGGATCACCCGGTCCGCCATCACCCCCCAGGTGATCTCCTTGACGAGTTCCAGCGCAGCACCCGCGTCGGCGACGGTGTGGGTGGCGCCGAAGCCCGGCGCGGTCTGCCGCTTGAACTCGTTCGGATCGACCGCGACGATGTGCTTGGCGCCCGCGATCCTGGCCCCCTGCACGGCGTTCATCCCGATGCCGCCGACACCCACCACCACCACGGTGTCGCCCGGCTGGGTGCCCGCGGCCACCGACCCCGAACCGAATCCCGTTGTCACCCCGCATGACACGAGCGATGCCGCCTCCAGCGGTATCCAGTCGTTCACCTTGACCAACGACCTCTCGGAGGCCACGACGTATTCGGAGAACGTGCCCACCTGCATCATCGCCATGAGGTCCTCGTCGCCGAGGTGGCGGCGCCTGGTCCCGTCGGTGGTCATCGCCTTGTCGTAGATGTTCGCGCCGACGTCGCAGAGATAGGTGTATCCGGTGGCGCACCAGCGGCACGTCCCGCAGGCGGGAAAGAACGAGATGGCCACATGGTCACCGGGCGCGAGGGAGCGCACCTGCGGGCCGACTTCTTCGACGATGCCGGAACCCTCGTGCCCGCCGAGCATGGGAAACCACTCGGGCACCGGAATGCCGGATGCCCGCATCGCCTCCTCCATCTCCGGGCTCGGCACGCTGTCGCCCGTGTAGAAGTGCTCGTCGGAGTGGCAGATGCCGGCGTAGGCCATCTTCACCAGCACCTCACCGGCGTGTGGCGGATCCAGCTCGATCTCGGTGACCTCCCAGTCCACGCCGACGCCACGCAACACGGCTGCCTTGGATTTCATCGGGTCCTTACCTTTCTTGCAGGGTGGTCGTTGCCGTTGGCCGTAGGCTTCGAATTGCCCAGGGGCGTCGGGTATGGCTTTCATGGGTTTGCCGTCGGTGATGGCCGAAGGAGATTGGCCGCCCGACGTCCCGCGACGACTCGACCGCTAATTGAGAGATGCGATTCGATCGCTGTGTAAGGACACGTCGGCGTGGTCGTCTGCTGGGTCGATTGTTACGGCGATTACGGAGGTGGTTGTGGGGCAGCAGTTGTGGGCTGGTGTCGACGCCGGTAAATCTGATCACTACTGTGTGGTCATCGACGCCGAAGGGCAGCGGCTGCTGGCGCAGCGGGTCGCTAACGACGAAACTGCGCTGCTGGAGTTGATCAGCACGGTCAGCACTGTGGTTGATGGCGCTGAGATCACCTGGGCGATCGATCTCAACGGTGGTGGCGCTGCGGTGTTGATTGCTCTGCTGGTCGGGGCCGGGCAGCGGCTGCTGTATATCCCCGGGCGCACCGTCTATCACGCCTCGGGCGGCTACCGCGGCGATGGCAAGACCGACGCCAAAGACGCCGCGATCATTGCCGATCAGGCCCGGATGCGCCGCGACCTGCAGCCGTTGCGACCCGGCGACGAGATCGCGGTGGAACTGCGCATCCTCACCAGCCGGCGCGCTGATTTGGTGGCCGATCGCACCCGGGCGATCAACCGGCTGCGGGCCCAGCTGCTGGAATACTTCCCCGCCCTGGAACGCGCCTTTGACTACAGCACCAGCAAGGCCGCGTTGATTTTGCTTACCGGCTATCAAACGCCTGACGGGCTGCGCCGCGCCGGTGCTGCTGAGCTGGCCGCCTGGTTGCGAAAACGTAAGGCCCGCAATGCCGATGCTGTCGCGTCCAAAGCCCTTGCGGCCGCTAACGCCCAGCACACCATCGTGCCCGGACAACACCTGGCTGCCACCGTGGTGGCTCGCCTGGCTAAGGAGGTGATGGCCCTCGACATCGAAATCGACGACACCGAGACGATGATCGAGGAGCGATTTCGCCGCCACCGCCACGCTGAAATCATCTTGAGCATGCCCGGCTTCGGTGTCGTGCTCGGCGCCGAGTTCCTCGCCGCCACCGGCGGCGACATATGCGGCTTCGACTCCGTCGACCGCCTCGCCGGCGTGTCCGGACTGGCCCCGGTACCCCGCGACTCCGGGCGCATCAGCGGCAACCTCAAACGCCCCCGCCGCTACCACCGCCGCCTGCTGCGCGCCTGCTACCTGTCCGCCCAAATCGCCATCCGCACCGACGCCGCCTCGCGCACCAACTACGACCGCAAAAGATCCGAAGGCAAAACCCACACCCAAGCCGTCCTCGCTTTGGCGCGCCGCCGCCTCAACGTGGTATGGGCCATGCTCCGCGACGGCACGGCATACCAGCCCGCACCTACCGCCGCGGCGGCTTGACAACTTCATTGAGAATCTCCTTCTCGGGCACACGGTTCGGGCGAACTCGCGTGGCGCTCACCTGGTCGGTCACCACTGGCGGAGTTCCTTGACCGCATCGGTGGGCCGCGGCGCGAGCGTGAGGTAGGGAATGAAACTGCTGCTGCCGCAGGTGAGTATCGAGTGCACGACGCCGACGAGATGATCAGCGTCGACCAGCCCGCCCTGCATGTAACCGTGGTCCATCCAGTACCTGATCGCGTTGTCCAGCGTCTCCGGATCCCAACTCTTGTTGAACTCGGTCTGCGAGTCGCCCGGACCCCCGAAACTGTCGCCCACCGCGAGCCTGGTGAACGCGATGTTCGGATGCTCGATGCGCCAGGCCTCGGTGAGCTTGTCCAGCGCCGCCTTGCTGACCGCGTAAGCACCGAGCAGCGGCCACGGCGTGGTGTACGACGCGCTCAGCGAGGACAGGTACACCGCGGAGCCTCCCGTAGCCGCCAGGTGCGGTGCGGCCGCCGCGGTGACCAGCGACGCGCCGGTGACGTTGGTCGCAAACAGCTGGGCCCACTGCTCACTGGTGACGTCGGCGAGCGGCGCGAGCACCCCCATCCCGGTGGTGTAGACCAAAGCGTCCAGGCCGCCGAACTCATCGACCACTCGACCGATCGCGCGTCGGCAGGTGATCGCGTCGGTGACGTCGCAGGTGACGGCCACCGCGCCGTTCTGCGCTTCCTCGGCCGCCTTGACCAGGCGGTCCTGGCGTCGCGCAAGAAATGCCACCCGGGCACCGCGCCTGGCCAGCCCGATGCCGATGCAACGCCCGAGTCCGGCCGACGCTCCGACGACGGCGATTCGCGTGGCGGGCTCGTCAGACATGGCTCTCCCTTGCTCGACGTGAGATTAGCAGACTGTGAGAGTACTCATATGCAGCATTTGTAAATGACAATTCTGCATGGGATCGCCCCGGCTTACCGAAGCGCTTTTCGCGGCGCGGCGGCGAAACTGAGCAACAATCGGTCGAGAACCTGGGCCGCGCGCTGCCGGGCGCGAGCCGGGTCGGAAGCGTGCGCGACGAGCAGCGCGCCCTCCTCGAGCGCGGCGACGACCATATGGGTCAGTTCACCCACCGGCTGGTCGTCGATGACGCCCTCCGCGATGGCTTCCCGGACCATCTGGTTGATCAGCTCGATGCTGTTGCCCTCCTCGATTTCGCGCAGCGTCTGCCAGCCCAACACCACCGGTCCGTCGAGCAGCATGACGCGCTGCACCTCGGGTTCGAGCGCCGACTCAAGGAAGCCGTGCAGGCCCGCCGACAGTCGCGCCCAGGCATCGGCGCCCGGCGGGGGAGAGGCCAAGGAGCGCAACGTCAAGTCGCGCTCGACTTCCTCGAACACCGCTCGGAACAGCTCGGACTTGTCCTTGAAGTGGTGATAGAAGGCGCCGCGGGTGCCGACGCCGGAGGCTGTCACCAGCTCGCCGATGCTGGTGTTGAAATAGCCCTTCGCGACGAACAGCGAGCGCCCGGCGTCGACCAAATTCCGCCGGGTCCGTTCGCCACGGGCCCGCCGCTCAATGTCGCTGCCGCCACGCTTGGCCATGTCCGCATCGTAACAACATGCATCCTGTATGTTGCGGTCATGGCTGACGACAAGCTCCGCGCATACGGCTCGGTGGCACCGATGAAAGTGGGTCTGCTCAACGACTATTCGACGCAGGCGCGCACCGACGACGATACGCGCGACACCCTGCGGCTGGTCTTCGACGAAGCGGTGGCCGCCGGGCTGGTCGACCGACCGATAGAGGTGGTGGAGCGCCACGTGATCGGCCTGCCGAACGGCACCTACCAGGCGGTCGAGAACGCCTACGACGAGCTGGTCGCCGAGGGCTGTCTGGTGATCTACGGCCCGTACGTTTCCGACAACGCGGTGCCGCTGGCGGCGCATGCCGACCGGGTCGGCAAAGTGCCCAACATCATCCTGTCGGGCTCCGAGGGCGCGCTGGGCGAGTGGACGTTCGCACTCAACAACGGCTCGATGGCCGAGGAGCCGGTGATGTTGGCTGCGGTGATGATCGGGGACGGTCGGTCTCGGATTGCCATCGCCCACGAGGCCTCGCTGATCGGCAAGGAGTACCTGGCGTTCGCCGAAAAGGCCTATGCCGCAGCCGGATTACGAGTTGTCATCACCGTGGCCATTCCGCAGGTGGAAGCCGACAAGGCCGCGGCGGTCGCCGAACTGCGCGCCGCCGAACCCGACGCGCTGGTGCACGTCGGGTTCGGTCACGGGCTATGGGGCTTCACCGACGCGCTGCTGGCCGCTTGCTGGGATCCACCGCGATACACCACAACCGCCTTCGAGATGGCGCACATCAACGCCGAATGGATGCGCCAGTTGCGCGGCTGGATCGGTCTGGACAGCTACGACGAGCGGAACCGGGTCGGTCAGGCTTTCCTGGACCGATTCGAGGCCCGCTACGGGCGAAGACCCGCGCACTCGATGCCGGGGCTCACCCATGACGTGGCGACAGTAATCGCGCGAGGGCTGGCGGCGGCCCGCCCGCTGACCGGAGAAGGCGTCAAGCACGGCATCGAACAGGTCAAGCTGGTGCCGTCGGCCAGCGGGGCACCCGGAACGTGTCTGCGCTTCGGCCGCTACATCCGACAGGGCTGGATGGGCTCGGACTACCTGGTGGCCCGTCGCGTGCTGCCGGATGGCTCCGGGCACGTATTTCACGCGGCGCCAAGCCATCACATCTCAGCGGCGGTCGGCGTCGGCTAGCTGGATCGCCCCGAACACCGGGGCGGTGACGATGCCCGGCGGCGCCGCCAGCACCGCGGGTATTGCCCGCACAGCGCTCATCGCGATCATCAGATGACCGGGCTGGGCGTGCTTGCCCGTCGGCGGTTGGCCGTCCCAGCCGACGTCGAGTTGCAACTCGAAACTCGGCATGCCTTTGATCACCGCGCGAATTAACGGCGTCTTCTCGCCGGGCGCCGGCGGTTTGAGTCCCCACTGCGGAAGATCGCGGGTCAGCACCCACTCCTCGTGGATTGCGAGCAGGGGCCGGTCCGACCAGTGGCCCACCCAGGAGAACCGCTGCCCCACAACGGTTCCCGCCTCGATCGTGCCGGCGAGCACTTCGAGGTCGTAGGGCAGGGTGGTGGCGTCCACCGACACGTCCACGCCGGACAGCGTGATACCCAGGACGTCCGCGGTGGCGTTGAGCGCCTGCCGGTACGCCATGTCGAGTTTTTTGAAGATCGGCGAGTCGACGCTCACCTGCTCGGGCGGCCGGCCCATGCCCATGAGGTCCACCAGCATCGGCCTGCTGTCGACCGCCGACACGTCGGTGGCCTCGTACAGGTCGATCCGGTCGATCGTCTTGCTCAGCCCGGTCAGCGTCGCGACGAGCCGCTCGAGCATGAACCCGGGGTTCTCCCCGGCGGCGTGGAAGCGCGACCCGCCGGTCCGGCACGCCTCGATGAACGCGGTGTGGGTGTCGGTGCCGTATGTCGGCAGGTGGTTGTATGACGTCGTGGTGATGACGTTGATGCCCGCCGCGAGCAGTCGGCAGATGTCCTCGGCATTGGTTTCGACGGCATCGGCCTTGCTGGCGGCGTGCACGACGACGTCCGGGCGCAGCGCGAGGATCTCGTCTTTGTCCGTGGTGGCCCGCACGCCGGTGGTCGGCGGCAGGCCGCACAGCGCCCCGGCATCCTGGCCCGCCTTAGCCGGGTCGTACACCAGTACGCCGACCAGTTGAAAATTCGGGTTCTCAATCAGTTCCTGCAGCGCGGCGCGCCCCACAGCGCCCGTCGCCCACTGCGCGACGCGAATGGCCAATCGAATGCTCCTGCGGCGGTTCCGCGGTTGCCCTTTCCGGGATCCGCTTCAACCTACATCATGTAGGTTAGCGATCGCCGAGAATTTTCGAGCGACCAGTGGAGGCGTCTCATGCCAAAAAGCACCGGATCCACGGCCGTGGGCGACGTTGACCAGCGCATCCGCGAAGCCCAGGAGAAGTTCAACGAGGGCATGGGCGCGCGGGGCGACGCGTCGCCGTATCCGCTGCTGCGCGAGCTGCGTGCGCAGGCGGCGGTGCATCCCGGGTGGCCGGAAATGGGCGTGCCCGAGGTTGCCGGCGACGGCCGAAAGACCTACACGGCCTACTCGTTCGACGCCGTCAAGGCGGTGTTCACCGACAACGTCACCTTCAGCACCCGCTGCTACGAGGACGTGGTGCGGCCGCTGCAGGGCCCGACGATTTTGGAGATGCAGGAGCCGGAGCACGCGGTGTACCGGCGGCTGCACGAGTTTGCCTTCGCCCGCTCGTCGATGAAGCGCTGGGACGCCGAGCTGGTCGGGCCGTTGGTCGCGCGCACGATCGCGCGGATCCGCGAGGCCAAGCGCGCCGACCTCGTTGACGCGGTGTTCATGCCGATCCCCGTGCGGGTGATCGCGGCGCTGCTCGGCCTGCCGGAATCCGAGATTGGCGAGTTCCACCGGCTGGCAATCGATCTGCTGGGCTTCCGGGGCGACATGGAACGGGCGATGCAGGCCTCGGCCGAGTTGAAGGAGTACTTCGTCGGCGTGCTTGCGGACCGGCGCAAGGCGCCAAAGGACGATATGGTGACGATCCTGTCGCAGGCGGAGATCGACGGAGTCCGGATGTCCGACGAGCAGATCTACGGTTTCATGCGCAACCTGCTGCCCGCAGGCGCTGAGACCACCTCGCGCTCGACGGCGAGCCTGGCGATGGCACTGCTCACGCATCTGGATCAGCTCGACGCGGTACGGGAGGACCGCAGTCTGCTGCCGCAGGCGATCGAGGAGGGCATCAGGTGGGAGACCCCGCTGCTGAACTTCATGCGCGAGGTCACCTGCGACACCGAGTTGGCCGGCGTCGCGCTGCCCAAAGGGGCCACGATGATGGTCAATCTTGGCAGTGCCAATCACGACGAGACCCGATGGGACGATCCCGAACGGTTCGACATCTTCCGGGAGCGCAAGCCGCACATTGGATTCGGCCACGGCGCCCATGTGTGCCTGGGCATGCACTTGGCCCGGTTGGAGAGCACGAAGATCTTCAACGCGCTCTTCGATGAACTGCCGGGCCTGCGGCTCGATCCCGATGCGCCGCCGCCGCACATCTCCGGCACACTGTTCCGCTCGCCGCCCCGGCTCGACGTGGTCTGGGACTGAGCATGACCCGGGTGATCCAGTGGGCGACCGGCGTCACGGGCATGATGTCGCTTCGTCACGTGCTGAGCAGACCAGACCTGGAGCTCGTCGGCGTGCGCGTCTACGACCGCGCGAAGGCGGGCATCGACGCGGGAACCCTCTGCGGCACAGGAGAAGTGGGTATCTGCGCGACGGCTGACCGCGACGAGATCATCGGCACAGAAGCAGACATCGTACTGTACATGGGCAAAGTCGAGACCGACATCGCGGGCTGCTTCGCCGACGTGTGTGATCTGCTCGCGTCGGGCAAGAACGTCATCGCCACCGGCAGTCGGTTCATCCACCCACGCTCGCTGCATGCGTCATTGGCCGACGGAATCGACAACGCCTGCCGCGCAGGCGGATCGTCCTTTCTGGGGCTGGGCCTGTACCCCGGCTTCTTTGGCGAGTCGCTGACGCCGATCCTGTCGCGGCTGACCGGCCGGCTGGGCCGGGTCAGCGTCCGCGAAGTGCTCAACTACTCGAGCTACGCCAGCCACGACTTGATCTTCAATGCCATGGGTTTCGGTCACACACCCGACGACACCACGCCGCTGCTGGCGAACCCCGAGTATGCGGCGAGCGCCTGGATCGGCAGCGCGACCGTGCTCGCGCAGTCACTGGGTCTGACGATCCGGTCCGTGCGGGGCTTCCGTCACGTCGTGACGACGCCCCGCGCGCTAACGGTCGCCGCCGGCGAGATACCCGCGGGCACCGTCGGCGCGATGCGGTTCGGCGTGGAGGTCGACTGCGGCGACACCACGCTGTCGGTGGAACATCTCACGCGTATGGCCGACGATCTCGCGCCGGACTGGCCGAAAAAGATCGGATACGAGGCCACCTTCGACGGTGAGCCGAGCATGCAACTTCACCTCGTGATCGGTTCGCACGGCGCAGATCACGCCGAACAAGGTTGTCTGGCAACGGCGATGCACGCTATCAACGCGATCCCGGCGGTGATCGGCGCGGCACCGGGCCTCTACGACCTGTCGACGATCGCGCCGTTTGTCGCGCACTGGACCACTTGCGGGGCGCCGCACTCCTAGCATTAGACGCGCCGCGCATTGGGTGCCGACGGCGCCGGTGGCCCACTGGATCACGCGCAATGGGCGGGTGCTTGTCGCCAAAGCTCGACTCCCTCACGAACTTGGTGGGAGTTTCAATGTATCGGGGGGATAACCTAAGCTCTCGTAATCTGAAAAATTGAGTTCTCAGTATGCAGGGCCCGGGTCGCGAGAGGATGGCCGCATGGACGATGTGCTGGGGTATGAAGGCAGATCCGTCGTTGTGACGGGCGCGGCGTCCGGCATGGGCCAGGCGGTGGCGCAGATTCTGGTCGACCTCGGGGCCACGGTTACGGCGCTCGACATCAACCCGACGACCGTGCCGGTCGCCCGTGCGCTGCAAATCGATCTGCGAGACCGCGCGAAGATCGAGGCGGTCGCTGCCGCGATCGACGGTCCGGTCCACGGACTCTTTAGCTGTGCGGGACTGCCGGGGCCGCCGTTCAGCGAGTTGGACACCATTGTGGTGAACTTCGTGGGCGCCCGTCATCTCGCCGAACAGCTGGTGCCCAAGATGCCAGCGGGTTCGGCGATTAGCGTCATCTCGTCGGCGGCGGCGTTGGGCTGGCAGAACCACATCAAGCCGATCACCGAACTCCTGGAGACTTCGGGATTCGACGCAGCCGTCGCCTGGCTGCAGGCCAACGAGCAGACCTGGTCGTGGAGCGGCTACGCCTATTCGAAGTACGTGATCGATGCCTGGGTTGGCTGGTGGTATCCCGAGCTGGCCCAGAAAGGGATCCGGATCAACTGCATCAACCCGGGCCCGACCGAGACTGCGATGATGCCCGCGTTCCAGGATTTCGCCGGCAAGGAGGTGGTCGACCAATCGGTGGGCCCGATCGGGCGGTACTCGACACCGGAGGAGCAGGCCTGGCCCCTGGTGTGCCTGGGCAGCCCGCGGCTGAGCTACGTCGGGGGCGAGGTGCTGTGGACCGATGGCGGCTGGAACGGCGCGATGACCATGGGCCGTCATCGGGCAGACTGGGCCGACACCGCGGCGGCGCAGGTTCCCGAAGACGGCTAATGCTTCGACGGGCTCTTCATGATTCGAGGCGCCAGGTGGACGATGTCGCTGACCACGGTCGGGTTCGCGCGCGAGGAGGCGATTAGCGACAGCATCGCGTTTGCGACGTCGTCGACAGCGGACATCCTGGCCGGGATCTGGCCCTCCTGCACCCAGGCGCGGTACAGCTCGGCCAGCAGATCGCGGTCGGCGCCGCGCAGAATCTCGGTGCCCTCGGTGGGACCCACACTGACACGGATGACGGCCAGCTCGGGATGCTCGGCCCGCCACGATCGCAAGATCTCGTTCAGGGCTGCCTTGCTCGCGTGATAGGCCGCCACGCCGGCGCGCGGCCGTCCGACGTCGTGGCTGGACGCGACGAGAACGACCGCGTTGTCGGCCAGGTGAGGCAGTGCGACGCGTAGGACATGGGATGCGCCGATGGCATTGACCGCGTATGCGTGCAGCCACGTCGTCACGTCGGTGTCCTCGACCCGGGCGAACGGCACGGCGGCGCTGGTGAACACCACCGCGTCGAGTTGCCCCAAACGGGCAACGACTTCGGCGATCACCCGCTCGATCGCAGCCGGGTCGGACACGTCAAGTTCGTGCGCAGACCCGTCGATCTGATCGGCGAGTTCGGCCAAAAGCTCGGTCCGCCGTGCCGCAAGCGCAACGGCGGCGCCCCGATCGTGGGCGGCTCGGGCCAGCGCGTGCCCGATGCCGGAGGAGGCCCCGATGACGAGCATTCGGGTTCCCTTGAGGTTGGTATGCCGATCAGTCATGCTCTGCTTTCCCTGGCGTAACTTCTCACCGGCGAAGTGGCTGCCGGATGGGCCGCAATGATCAAACCGATCCTGCGTCGACACTGGCCGCATTCCGATGCCGGCCCGCGGGTCTCGGCCACCTGTTTGCTGGTTCGCGCGGCGGCGGGCACGTCGCGCAGGACGGGCGTGTCGTCCACGTCATGCTGCTGCCACACAACACGGGCGGATACGCGCCGATGCCTGCGGCAAATGAGCCAGCTGTCGGCATCATCGACCCGCCGCGAGGGCCCCATCCGCCCGGCTTCCGGGAGGCTGAATTCGGCGGCGGTCACGATGCGGCGAAACTCGGCGTTGCTCATGGCCGGCCTCCTTCGCCCGTTGTTCGCGAACTTGAGAATTAATGTTCTCACATGCCGCGACCGTCCCCACGACGTCCGGGTTTTGCCAACGGAGGAAACAACCCCTGAGCGCGAATATCTAAATATCTAAAAAGAGTGCCGACAGAATCGGTAACACATATTCTCGTGACGTGACATATGGAGCTTTTCGACCAGACGCGACATGACGAAGCCCGTTGACCACAGCGCGGATTCGGACGTCGCCGAATCGGCCAAGGCCAGCTCCTGGCCTTGGCCCGCACGAGTGGGGTGGGGGCTGTTCAGCATCGCCTATCTGATCTTCGGCATGGTCGCGGTGATGTGCCTGCGCGACGACCGTGGAGAATTGGTGCTGATCAACCGCATCGACCACCGACTGCCCGCGGGGGCGGGTCGGCCGAGGGTGACGATGACCCGCCAGCTACCGACCTCAGGGGTGGTGGGTGTGGCGACGTTCGCCGTGCCGCTGACCGTGCTTGCCGGGCTGCGCGAGGCCGGGTTATTCCGGGCCTCCTTCGTCGAGAAGCCGTACCCGGAAATGAAACTGTATGACCCTTACGGCCATCGCGAGGACGCCGGTAAGCCAGGACTTTTCTACCGGTGACGCGGTATCGGGTAGTCCATGTCGGCACCGGGCTGACCGGGCGTCAGGCGCTGCGAGCACTCATCGACGATCCCGCGCTGGAACTGGTCGGGGTGAAGGTGTCGACACCGGAGAAGGTCGGCGCGGACGCGGGCCGGCTGTGCGGGACGACGGATGTCGGCGTCGTGGCGACCGACGACTTGTCCGCCGTCCTGAAGCTGGCTCCGGACTGCGTCGCGTACTGCGCGACGGCGGTCCGGCGCGAGGAGGAGGCCATCGCCGACATCGTCGCCTACCTCGAGGCGGGCATCAGCGTGGTGACCTGCGCGACGATCCCGCTGGTCTATCCCGCGGCCGCCCCAGCAAAATGGCGCACAGCGTTGGAAATTGCAGCCGCCAAAGGAAATTCGACGTTCTACGCTACCGGCGGCGAGCCGGGTTTCATCAGCCTGAACATCCCCACTGCACTACTCGCGGGGGCCGGGCAGGTCGACGCCTACCGGATGGACGAGTACGCGCTGGATCTGGACAGGTCCTATCCGCTCTGGGACGTGCTGCACGAGTCGATGGGTTTCGGAAAGCCCGACGGCCATGTGCCGGCGCGCATCGCGTCGGGCAAGGTGACTACGGATTGGGAAACCGTTGTGCGGTACCTCGCCGACATTCTCGGTTTCGAACTTGACCGCGTAGAACTGGATTGGGAGACGCTGCTTGCGCCGACCGATCTGCACACCGCGGTCGGGGTCATCCCGGCGGGCACGATCTGCGCCCACCGGTGGCATCTCGCAGGCCTGGTCGGCACCCGGGCGGCGGTCGCGGTCCAGTACTTCGCGACGGTGAGCACCGCGCCGTGGCCGGAGCGCTGGCCCAAGCCGGTCCGCGACGGCGAAGGCGGAATGGTGTTCCGAGTCGTAGGCAACCCCAGCATGACCCTCGCGCTGAACTTCGAGCAGCCGACGGCCCAGGAGGTGAACTCCGGTGTCACCGGTACGGCTATGGCGGTAGTCAATGCGCTTCCCGCCGTAGTCGAAGCCCCGGCCGGGGTCATCGGCGAGCCGTTGTCCGGGTCGGCGATTGTCAGCAGGCAGTCTCGGATCGCTCGTTGAGAACAACTGCTCTTAATATCAGAAATTAATGTTATCATCTGCTTGCGGCGGCCTCCGGTGGCCGCCGCGGGATCGAGGAGCAGCTGTTGCTTGCAGAAATCACCCGCATGAACTTCGCGTGGGGCGCAATGGGCGTCATCGTCTGGTTCTGGTACTGGCTGCTGTCGAGAATTGGCACGCTCTGATGGACGAGCAGGATCGACGCCGGCGCCGCGCACTCATCGTGTTCCAAGTCTTCGTTTACGGCTGGCTGGTCACGATGTTCTTGATCCAGCTGCAGATGCTGATGACCAGAAAGTGGTAGACACAATGGCATCGCCGGCAGCATCGCTCTCTTTCGACCAGCATCAAGACGAAAGTCGCCGGGCGCAACGACAAGCCGACAGATGGCTGATCGCGGGCACCATCCTGATGGGGACGCTGGTGCTGGGCCTGGTGGGACTGCCGGTCTTCTGCCGCGGTGCATATCTGTTACGGCGGGCCCAGCTGGCAGGGCTTTCGGTGCGGCCGATGATGGTCACGCTGATCGGCTATGTGATCATCCTGGATGCGGCGATCAACAGCATCGGCTGGGGCCTCGACGTTTTCGCCAACCATTCGTTGATCACCCGGACCGTCTTCACGGCGTGGGGCAACCTGATGGACGGCGGCTACTTCTGGCACTACAACGAATTGTGGATCGGCGGCGCGGGCGCACCCGGTGAGAAGGCATGGATCATCGTCTGCATCGTCGTGGTGTTTCCGATGCGAATCGCCGCCGCGATCGGTCTTTTGCAGATGAAGCGGTGGGGTCATCAGTGGACGATCGTCACCTGCTGGTTCGGGTTAATCGCTTGGATGGGTTACATCCTGAACATGACCATGTACGCCGATGTGCGCTACGCCGGCGTCGCGCTTCCGGTGATTGGCTGGTGGCTCTACAACATCTTCTACATCACGCCGTTCCTGGCAATCCCTTACCTGCACACGGTAAATCGCGAGATCTTCTCCGACTGACCGGAAGGAAGCCGGCCGATGAGCAAACGTGCGTCGAAGGATGGTGCTGCCCACGCGGAGCAACTGCCCCTTGGAACCGCCGCCGGGTTCGCCCGAATGCACAAGTGGCTCAAGCGCGGACTATTCGTCTGCCTGTTCGGGCTTGTGGTCGAGGGCGCGTTGACGGTGCCCGCGCTGGCGATCTGGTATGGCTGGCCGAACCTGTCGCTGACCGAGATTTGCAGCGAACTCATGAAGGTTCGCTATGCCGACGACACCCTGCAGTGCACGCAGCCGTATCCGTTGTCGGGGCCACCGTTCGGCGGAGCACCCGAGGCGGCCGGCCAGCGGACCGCCCGGGACAAGTGGGGCATTCAGCCGGTGCCCGAATATCCCCGAATCGGATTTCGTGACCTCGTCAGGATTCACCACGAGCACGAGGCCGCATCGCCGCAGCGCTGACATCAGGTGCCAGGCACGCCCACCGATAGGGAACGTTTGCCGGCAGCGGGCCGGCCATCTTGACGACAATGACGTCGGCTTATTCGGCGCCGTCGATGACCGGCGGCGGCTCGATCGTCTTCATCTGGTCGACGTCGTCGAAGATCCCCCGGCGAGACCGATCTTCACGGGCTAGCCGAGGTCGAGCGCATCCCGCGGCGCGGTGATCGGCAGATCCAAAGACGTCGCGATGCCGGGAGCCGCGGCGACGACGTAGGGGATGGCGTTGACCGCGCGCATCGCCGTCGCTTCCATCGCGTTGTGGTTGGCCGACTCGGGAGTGTCTTCGGTGCCGAGCCGCAGGTCGCAGCGGATACGCGGTCGGCCGTCGATGATGAGGCGGTAGGTGCCGTTCGGTGCCGAGGCCCACTCCGGCGCGAGGTCGGAGGCCATCCGGTTGATGTGCTCGATCGTAATCACCGGATGCCCGTTGACGATTCCGGTGGTCTCGGCCCGGACGGCGCCGCAGGTTTCGGCCGGAATAGTTCCGCACGCCACTTGCAAGCGTGCGCGGCGTGGGCACGCGTTCGTAGGTCTCGGTGATGGTCTCGAGCTCGACGCCGAGGGCCTTGGCCACTGGCCGACGAGCAGCCGCGGCGCCACTGCGGCGGTGCGTCATCGGCGAATGCCACTTGTCGGGCGCAATAGTTCACCTGCACCGACAGCCCGGTCACCGATGAGGTCTCTTGCACCAGAATCGGACTTGGCGACAAGGTGCGGTGGGTGATCGCTGTGCCGTACCTGCGTCGTCGAGCTTTGCTGACGTCGGTGCCTGTGTCACGCCACCATGAGGCCCAACTGTTCGATCGCGTTGCCGCCCATGATCTTTGCCTTGGCGGTCTCCGGGATCCCCTCGAGACGGTCGACGAAACTCAACGGATCACCGATGCCCTCGGGGTGTGGAAAGTCGGAGCCGAACATCACGTGGTCCTCGCCCATGATGTCGATGATCCCTTTGAGGTCGTCCTCCAGGAATGGGTGAATGTAGATGTTGCGCTTGAACACCTCGACCGGGTGCTCGTCGAACTCCTTTGGCATGATCTTGTATGCGGTGTTCAGCTGCTCCAGCAGGTT
This sequence comes from Mycobacterium heckeshornense, assembly GCF_016592155.1. Taxonomy (NCBI): domain Bacteria; kingdom Bacillati; phylum Actinomycetota; class Actinomycetes; order Mycobacteriales; family Mycobacteriaceae; genus Mycobacterium; species Mycobacterium heckeshornense. Next base: position 2,395,529 of record NZ_AP024237.1, on the reverse strand, counting down.
GCGCACCCAGCCGCTGCCGTTCTCCACGCAGAAGATCTTCAGGTCGGGGAAGCGCGACAGCGCACCGTGGCAGATCATCGCCGCGAGCGTGTCCTCGATGGCGCGGTGGCCCATGACGATCTCGCGCAGGGCGCTCGGCTTGAAGGACAGATACTCGTCACCGCCTTCCCATTCCATGAGGTGCTTCTGGTAGCCGCTGTCCGAGGCGTGCATGGTGACCGGAATTCCTGCGTTGACGACCTCCTCCCAGAACGGATCGAACTCGGGCAGGCCCATCGACCGCGAACCCCCGAAACGGCTGGGCACGGGAGCCGGACGGACCAGGAACGTCTTCATGCCCCGTTCGAGGCACCACCTGAACTCCTGGATGGCCTCCTCCACGATCGGCAAGCAAATGACCGGAGTGGCGAAGATGCGATCCTGGTAGTTGAACGTCCAGTGCTCGTACATCCATTCGTTGAGCGCGTGGATGATCGCGTGGGTCAGGATTACGTCGTCGGTGGTGCGCTCCTCGATGAGGCTGGCCAGGGTGGGATACATGACGCACTGGTCGAGGCCTAGCTCGTCCATCAGCTCGATGCGCGGCGCGGGAGCCTGGTAGGCGGGGATGACATCCATTGGCTCCCCGATGAATTCGCGGAAGGTGAGGCCTTCGGGGTTGTTGCCGAGAAAGTAGTCCTCCGCGCTGCCCGGTCGGGCCACCCGGTCGAACGTCGGGTTGGGGATCATATGGCTGATGCGGTTCTTGACGACCAGCTTCGGCCTGCCGTTGACCTGTACATAACCCACCTTGCCCCGGTGCTCTTTCGGCAGGTACTTGGTGAGAGCGTCCGTCGTCTCGTACATGTGGTTGTCGATATCGAACACCGGGTACGGCAGGGACCGGGTGGACATGGGCCGACCTCCTCGGAACAGCGAATACGTCTGTTTACGATTGTGAGAATGACGTTATCACTTTTGTCGGCGACGATCCATAGGGGTTGCCGGGCGGCGGCCGCCACGTCACGACGTGAGCGACGCCCACGCCTCGACGACGGCGTCGGTCGTCGTCACGGTCGTTAGCAGAGCCAGCGTGTTGTCGATCACCGCCTCGGCATACTCGCGGGGGAACCCGCTAACCGCGTCGCGGGGCAGCACGAACTGGTACCCGCGGTTCACCGCATCCATCGCGAAGTTCGTGATCGCCACGTTGACCGAGACGCCGACGCCGACAATCGTCTTGATCCCCAGGTTGCGCAGCACCGAGTCCAGCTCGGTGCCCGTCATCGGGCCCGCCCCGTGCAGCCGGGTCAGGACCAAATCGGTAGGCTCGGGACCGAATTCCGGCAGCACCGAGGCGCCCGGTGAGCCCGGGGTGAGGTCGGCCGAAAAGGACTTGGCCGACGCGAAAAGACGAGCGTTCGTGTTGGAGCCGCGACCGTCGGGGCGCCGCTGGATCAGGCAGTGCACCACCGCGGCCTGCGCCGCCCGGGCCGAGGTGAGCAGCTTGGCGATGTTCGGGATCGCCTCTCGGCGCGCCTCTTCGGCGAGCATCGGCAGACCCGCCTGGGGCCCTATCACACCGCCCTGACACTCCTGCGTCACGAGCGCGGTCGTTGCTGGGTCGAGCAGGTCGACGAGTCTGGGTTGGGCCATGAGAACAGACGTTATCGTGTGCCGCAGCGTAAATTCCACAAAGAGCCCGATAAAGGCCACCGAGAGGCTTCGATCTTCGGGCGCGCCGCGTTGACGACACCGCCAGACCCTGGCCGCCGAGCCCAGACCCACCGCCATCACATGTCGAGCATCCGCGTCGGCACGGCGGCCGCCGGCAGCCTCACCCGATGAACTCCCCGGCGAAGGCTTTTGCATGGTCGACGACCTCGGCCCGGGTGGCGCCGGACGGGCTGACGGTCAGCCAGGTCACCCCCATGGCCTCCAGCCTCGCGATGGTCGCGTGCCGTTCATCCGTCGACCTGCTGTCGTCAAGCAGATTGCCCGCGGAGAAGCAGATGTCCAGCGGGTCGGTGCGGCCGATCTCGGCCGCGTAGGTACGCGCCCAGGCGATCGCGGACTCCAACTGCTCGAGCGTGGAGATCTCCGCGGTGCGTGACGCGGCGGCGTAGCCGAACGTGTTGAACGGCGCCCAGCCCTGTGCGCGCGACACGGCGCGTCGCACTGCTCGCTTACTGTTGCCGCCCACCCAGATCGGCGGCCGTGATTTGGGCACCGGACGCAGCCGCACACCCCGCGCGGAGAACGACGTGCCCTCGTAGGAAACGTCGTCCCCAGTGAGCACCCGGTCCATCACGTCCAGCGCCTCGTCCAGCAGCGCACTGCGGTTGTCGAAATCTACTCCGAGGGCACGGAATTCGGGTTTGAGATAGCCGGCAGCGGTACCGAGGATGAGTCGGCCTCCGGACAACACGTCGAGGCTCTGCACCAGCTTGGCGCCCAGAAACGGGTTGCGATAGGCGGCAATGTAGACGTTGGTCAGCAGCTTGACGTCGGTGGTGGCGGCGGCCGCGAAGGACAGTGCGACGAACGGGTCCAGGGCGTGGTGCCCCCCGTGGTCGAGCCACCTGGTGTCCGGTGCGGGGTGGTCGGTGACGTGCACCGCGGCGAACCCGCTGGCCTCGGCGGCACGGGCGATCTCCCAGATGGCCGGGGCGGAGACGAACTCCTCCTCGGCCTCCACCCGGTGGGTGGGCAGTTCAAGAGAGTACGAAATGGTCACGGTCGTCCTTCCGGGTGTTGACGTGTGTGGTGACGAGGGCCGCCAGGCGTTCGGCGTGGTAGTCCGGGCTGCCCAAGATCAGCTCACTGGCCTTGGCCCGCCGGACGTACAGATGAGCATCGTGTTCCCAGGTGAAGCCGATCCCGCCGTGGATTCGCATGTTGTCCAGCGCGACCTGCAGCAGAGCTTCCGAGCATGCCAGCTTCGCCACCGACGCGGTCACCGGCAACTCCGGGCCATCGGAGACCTGCGCGGCTCTGACGGCTGCCGACCGGGCGCCCTCAACCAGCACGAGCATGTCGGCGCAGCGGTGTTTGACCGCCTGAAAGCTACCGATAGCACGGCCGAACTGGATGCGTTGCTTCGCATAGCTGACCGCCATGTCCAGGCACCGCTGAGCCGCGCCGACCTGTTCCGCCGCCAGCGCGACAAGCGCGAGGTCACAGGCGCGAACCAGTCCGTGAAGCGCCGCACCCTGCGGCCCGATGCGCCTGCCCGGCACGTTGTCGAAGTGCAGCCGCGCCACCTTGCGGGTGCGGTCGAGTGTGGTCAGCGCTTCGCGGGTGAGCCCGGCCGCGTCGCCCTCGACCGCGTAAAGTGACGGACCGGATTCCGAGTTCGCCGCCACCAGAACGATATTCGCGGTGTGTCCGTCCAACGCCAGCGCGGCCTCGCCGCTGATCCGGTGCCCGGCGTGCGCAGTCAAGGTCACCGCCCGCGGATCCCAGGCGCCGAGCCGACCGTTGAGGACGAGTGTGGCGGTGATCGACCCGTCGACGATCCCGGGCAGATAATCGCCCATGGCGTCCGTGTCCCCGCTGCAAAGCAGCGCTTGCGCCGCCAGGCCGATGGTGGAGAAGAACGGCGCGCACAACAACGCCGCGCCCATCTCCTCGAACACGATCGCCAGCTCGGCCATGCCCGCCCCGGCGCCGCCGTAGCGTTCGGGCACCGCGATGCCGTGCAGGCCCAGCTCGCGGGCCATCTGGCGCCACGTCACGTCGTCGAACCCGTGTTCGGTGGCCATGAGTTCGCGCACCCGGCTGCTCGGCGAGGTGACCGCGAGGAACTCACGCACGGCCCGGCGCAGCTCGTCGCCCTCCGTCGTCGCCACCCGCCACCTCCTAGCGCGGCCTGACCCGGGATAGGCATTCCCGACCACAGATAGTATCTTTTCTGATTTAGGAGAATAAGTATTCTCGCATGAAGGGGCCGGCGCTGTGACAACCAAGCTCGACTACGGGATCTTCGACTGCGATACGCACTGCTATGAGACGCGTGACGCGTTTACCCGATACCTGCCCAAGGAATTTCACGATCGAGCCATCACCCCGGTGCGTGCCGCAGATGGCAAGGAGGTGATTCTCGCCGGGCACCGGATCGCCACATTCAACAGCGAGGCGGGACTCGGTTTCGACCTCGCCTACCGCCCGGGTTCGCTGAAGGAGATGCTCAAGCAGATGGGCTCGGGCAACCCCGACGAGACCTACGAGCCGCAGCCGATGCAGCCCGAGTGGCTCGAGCGGGAGCCGCGCCTGCGCGTGATGGAGCAACAAAACGTCGAACGTGCTGTCATCTTCCCGGCGGGAATGGCGCTGGCAGCCGAGCACTATGTCGATGACACCGAGGCGCTGTATGCCAACCTGCACTCGTTCAACCGCTGGTTCAACGAGACGTGGGGCTTCAACTACCAGGACCGGATCTACGCTACCGCGCTGCTGTCGTTGCGCGACCTGGACTCCGCGGTCCGGGAAACCGACGCGATCCTCGACCAGGGCGCGCGCCTGGTGCTGCTGCCGACGGGCCCGGCCTACGGCCGGTCGCCGGGCGACCCGTACTTCGATCCGGTCTACGCGCGGCTCGAAGAGGCCGGTTGCATCCTGGTGTTCCATATCCAGCCGTTCTGGTACTTCGATGCGATCTCGCCGGCTTGGGGACACAACCCCGACCCGGCCGCCTGGCACATGTCGGCGTGGCAGTGGATGAACATCTATGGCCAGCGGCCCATCGAGGACACGTTGTCGGCGCTTATCTTCGACAACCTCTTCGGCCGGTTCCCCGGACTGCGGGTGCTCGTCGCCGAGCATGGCGCGGAATGGGTGCCGCAGTTCGTCGTGCACATGGATAAGAGTCGCGGCATGGGTCGCAACGGGCCATGGATCGGCGGCAAGCTGACCGAGCGCCCATCGGAGATCTTCCGCAGGCACGTCGGCGTGGTCCCCTACCCGGAGGACGACATTCCGGAGATCGTGCGGCGGCTGGGCTACGACGAATGTCTGTTGATGGGCTCGGACTACCCGCATGCCGAGGGACTGGCCGAACCCGCCGACTTCGTCAAGCTGCTTGACCCGCTGGACGGGGCGGCCAAGAAGCGGATCATGCGCGATAACGCCGACTCACTGTTGCGCGGCCGGAGCTAGTCGCGGCATGACCAGCGCGGACACCGCCGATCTCGACCTGCTGCGCGTCTCGGCGCGCAAGTTCTTGGCCGAACGCGGCGCGAAGCAGTCCGTCGAGGACCTCGCGGCGCTGGACTGGACCGGGCTGCTCGTCGACGAGGCGCTGGGCGGGGCTGGCTGGCGGCCGGTCGAGACCTGCGTGGTGGCCGAGGAACTGGGGCGTGCCCAGGACCGATCGGCGTGGTTGGGCACCACGCTGGCGGCCGCGGCGGTGGCGTCCGCGCCCGAGGATGTCAGACAGCGATGGCTGTCGGACCTGCTGAGCGGTGCCGTCACCGCGGGAGTGGTCGGCGCCAGTATCGCCCGCGTCGTTGGCGGCGACCAGGTGAGTGTGATAGTCACTTTGAGCGGCAATGGAATTCATCTCATCGATGGTGCTGCGGTGGCGGTTGAGATCGAGGCCGATCTGCTGGACGTCACTCGTCCCGTGTGGCGTGTGGACATTGGCGACGCGCCACGCGTGGCGATCGGCTCTCCGCAGCGGGCCGCCCAGTTGGCCGCGGTGGCCCGGTTGCTCGTCGCCGCCGACTCTCTTGGCGCGGTCTCCATGGCGCTTGAACGGTTGACGGCCTACCTCAAGAAGCGGGTGGCCTTTGGCGTGCCGATCGCGAGTTTCCAGGCGATCCAGCACCGGCTGGTGGACCTGTTCGTCTTCGAGGTCAAGGCGCGCGCAGTCGTGATGAAGGCCGCGCGAGCGGCCGCCGCCGACGACGATCGGGTGATCGAGCTGTCGACCGTCGCGCACGCATTCGTCACCGCCAAAGCGACTGCGGCTGTGGACGAGTGCATGCAACTGTCCGGCGGCATCGGTTTCACCTGGGAGTATCCGTTGCACCACGAACTGCGCAGGGTTTTCAGCAACGCGCAGCTGATGGGCAGCCCGCGGTCGAGTCGCGCGCTGCTGGCCGAGGTGTCGGGCTGGTGACCGGGCTCGGGAGCCGGCCCAACGCCGAGCAACTGGCGGAGTTCCGGGACCGCGTGCGGGCCCACATCGCCGAACACGCTCCGCCCTTCCGGGCCCGCGAAGGCCACCGGGCGCCGGAAAACGCCGAACAGGAAACCCAGCTGCGGGCCTGGTTCGCCGGGCTGTTCGAGGCCGGATTCGTGGGTGCGGACTGGCCGATCGAATATGGCGGCCGCGCCGATCACCACCCGCTGCACGACCGCATCGTCAGCGAGGAGATCCTGCGGGCCCGCGCGCCCCGGCCGGTCGACCAGGTCAACCTCGCCGCGCATGTGCTGCTGCACTTCGGTTCGGAGGACCAGAAGCGCGCGCTGCTGCCGCCGATCCGGCGCAGCGAGCACGTCTGGTGCCAGTTGCTCAGCGAGCCCGACGCCGGAAGCGACATCGCCGCGGTGCGCAGCCGCGGCGTGCAACGTGACGACGGCAGCTGGGTCATCGACGGACAGAAGACGTGGATCACCGACGCCCACTGGGCCGACATGGGGCTGGCGTTGATCCGCACCGATCCGACTTCTTCGCGTCACCATGGCCTGTCGGTGTTCGCGGTGCCGTTGTCGGCGCCCGGTGTCGAGGTCCGGCCGATCCGCACCATCGGCGACGCGATCGAAATCAACGAGGTGTTCCTGTCCGGCGTGGTGGTCGACGCGGACGGTCTCATCGGCGAAGCCGGCCAGGGCTGGTCGATCATCATGGCGGGCTTGGACTTCGAGCGCTTCGGTATCGGCGGCAACGTCATCCTGCTCGAGCTGTTGATCGCCGACCTGGTGACGGTGGCGCGCAACGCGCTCGTTGACGGCATCCCGGCGCTGAGCCATGCCGACATCCGCCAGGAGGTGGCCGACCTGGCCGTGGAGGCGGAGGTGGCCAAGGCGTTCATTGACGACCATGTGGAGCGGCTCATCATCGGCGCGGAACAACCGGGCGACGGTTCAATCGCGAAGTTGAGTTTCGCCGAGACCTACCACCGGCTTTCAGCGTACGGTGCCGAACTGGCGGCCGCCGTCGACGTGGGCGCCGACGCGGAGGCGCAACACGCCAAGGAGCGCTTGCGAGAATGCTGGCTGTGGTCGCGCGCGTACACGGTCTCGGGGGGAAGCTCGGAGATGATGCGTAACATCCTCGCAAAACGCCGCCTGATGTTGCCGAGCGGCTGATGGGCGAAACCTTCTGGGATCTGGTCGACGCTGCCGCCGAGAATCACCCCGACCGCTGCGTGCTCGCCGATGACTTCGGGCGCAGTCTGACCAATGCACAACTGCGTAACGCGGCCGAGCGCACCGCGGCCGCTTTGGCGCAGCACGGCATCGGCTCCGGCACGGTGGTGTCGTGGCAGCTGCCCACCACACTGGAGACGATGGTCGTGTCGGTGGCGCTGACCCGGCTCGGCGCCACCCAGAACCCGATCCTGCCGATCTGGCGGGAAAGCGAAGTTGGTTTCGTGACAGCGCAACTCGGCACCGAGGTCATTCTCGTTCCGGGGCTGTGGCGCGGGTTCGACCATGTCGCGCTGGCGCACCGACTGGCCGAAAACCGGCCGATGACGGTCTTGGTGATCGATCATGAGACCCCGGTCGTCGATGCCCTGCGGGTCCCCGTCGGTGACCCGGCGTCGCTTCCAGCACCGCCTTCCGATGCGACGCTGCCGAGGTGGATCTACTACTCGTCGGGCACCACCGCCGCGCCGAAGGGGGGTACGGCACTGCGATCGCTCGGTGATCGCCGGATCAGCCGGGGTGGTGCGGATGATCGGCGCCACGAGCGACGACGTCAACCCGATCGCGTTCCCGATCTCGCACATCGGTGGGGCGGCGATGCTGGCGGCGAGCCTGCTGACCGGCATGCGGATGGTGTTGTTCGACGAGTTCGATCCGGTGCGTACGCCCAGGGCGATCGCCGCGCACAGGCCGACGCTGCTGGGGTCGGCGACGCCGTTCTTTGTCGCCTTCATGACCGCCCAGCGCGAGCAGGGTGGCGAACCGCTGTTTCCGGGAGCTGCGCGGTTGCGTGGCGGGAGGCGCGCCGATCACCCCGGAGCTTGGCCGCCAGGTGCGCGAAACGCTGTCGGTCGCCGGGGTCGCGAACTCGTGGGGGCTGACCGAGTTTCCGGTCGCCACCTCGCCCCCGCCGGACGGGCCGCCGGAGGTGCTCGACCACACCGTGGGTCGTCCGGTGCCGGGCGTGTCCGTCCGCGTGGTCGACGAGAACGAACGGGAAGTCGCCGTCGGCGAGGAGGGCGAACTACGGCTCAAGGGGCCGCAGTGCTTCCTTGGCTACGTCGATGAGGCCCTGAACGCCGACGCGTTCGACGCCGACGGCTGGTTCCGCAGCGGTGATCGTGGGCGCGTCGACGCCGACGGCAACGTCGTCGTTACCGGCCGCATCAAGGACGCGATCATCCGCAACGCGGAGACCATCTCGGCGCTGGAAATCGAAGGTGTGCTCGCCACGCGCCCGGCCGTCGCCGACGTCGCGGTGATCGGAGTGCCGGACCCCCGCACCGGCGAACGGGTTTGCGCTGTGGTGGTCGCGCAGCCGGGCGCCGAGGTGAACCTGCCGATGCTTGCCGAGCACTGCCAATCGAAAGGGTTGAGCAGGCACAAGTCGCCGGAGCGACTTGAGATCGTCGAAGCGCTGCCGCGCAACCTCACCGGCAAGGTGCTGAAGAACGACTTACGTGCGCGGTTCAGTGCTTGATGTGAGTTGCTGTATCTCGGCGAGAAGAGGCTTTGCCATCGCGCGGATCTCACCCATTGTCATGGGTCTTACCGGATGAATGCCCAAAACCAATTGAATGTGCCCGTGTGCGTCGAGAACTGGTGCCGAGATCGTCGCGACTGGCCGAGGCGCGCGCTTGCCGTCTTCCACGACCAAAGCGGCCGAGGTGAATTCGAGCCTCAACTGGTCGATGATCGAGCGCATGCTGACCGGTAGCGCGTGCTCGGACAGCGAATCAATGGCGTGCGCCGCCTGCGCCAGCGCCGGTGTCATCCAGTCGATGTCGTAGCCGCGTTCCCGTGTCTGGGCGAGCACATCGGATAGCCGACATGTCAGTGCCGCATCGCCCGCCGCCGCCCGTTCGATCCAGGCGCGCTGTGCTTCGGCGGTGTCCCATGCCGCGAAAGCAACGCCGAATGGCGCCATATAGGGGATGCGCTCGTTTGGCGACGCGGAGATGGCGCGACCCTTCGGCTGCTCAAACGCCGTGATGACGAGGTCGTCGCCGGCACGCTCGATGACCGACGTCGGGACGTCGACGGTGACTGCCAGGCGCCGTGCGGCCTCGCGCGCCAGGTGGGCGATCGGACGGGCCTCGTCGAGCCGGGCGGCGATGAGCGAGACCGCCGGGCCCAGGGTGAACGTCTTGGCGACGGGATCTCGGCTGATCCACCCGCGGTCGGTGAGGGTCTTGAGGATCGCGTGCGCGGTGGCTTGCGACAAGTCGAGTTCGCGGACGACGTCGGAGAACCGCAGCTGCCGGTTGCCGGGCAGGCTGAGCAACTCGACGACGTCGAGGACCCGTTCGGTCGGTGCCGATCCAGTTCCGCGCAACCTTGACTCCTCGTGGGACGCCTTCTACCGTCAATTCAGAATTTCGAGAACTATATCTCGAATAATCGAGAAGTGGGGCGGCGTGCGCGCAGTGGTGTTACGGGGCGGCCGGCTAGAGGTCCGCGAGACCGCCGATCCGGTGCCCGGGCACGGTGAGCTGTTGTTGAAGACACTCAGCACGGCGATATGTGCCTCCGACGTCCATTTCATGGACCATCCCGAGCTTGCGATCGATGATCCGACCGGGCGTTCGCTGTACGACCCCGACCGCGACATCGTGATGGGCCACGAGTTCGTGGGTGAGGTCGTCGGCCACGGTCCGGGTTGCAGCGGCGCTTTCCCCGTCGGTGCACGCGTTACATCGATGCCCATCCGGATGGTCGACGGCGGGGCAGGAGGACTGCGGATCATCGGTCAGCATCCCGAGGCGCAGGGCAGCTTCGGTGAGCTGCTGGTGGTGCCGGAGGCGACGGCGAAAGTCGTGGAGGGCCCGGTGTCGAGCGACGCGGTCGCGGTCGTTGACGCGTTCGCCGTCGGTGAGTTCTACGTGCGCTCATCGAATCTGCAGCCCGGGGAGATCCCGATCGTGATCGGTGCGGGCGCCATCGGCCTGTCGGCGGTGGCGGCGCTGTCCGCGCGCGGCATCGAACCGATTCTCGTGTCCGACTACAACGCAGAGCGACGCGAGCTCGCCGCAACGAGTTTCGGCGCCCACGTGACGATCGACCCGGCGCAGCGGTCGGTCTTCGACGTCGTCCGTGTCGTGCGAGCCGAACACCATCTGGCTGGCTCGCCGGTCGTGTTCGAATGCGTCGGCGCGCCCGGCCTCATCGACAGCATCGTCAGGCAAGCCGAGTTCTACAGCCGGATCTATTGTGCGGGCGGTTGGTACACCGGCGACACGCTCAACATCACCGAGGCCACCCGCAACGGGCTGACGTTGCAGTTCGGTGGCGGGCCCATGCCCCAGGACTGGTACGGCGTGCTCGACGCGGTGGTCGAGGGCAGACTGGACCCGCTGCCGAGCATCGGAAAGATCATCGGCCTCGACGAGGTGCCAGACGCTCTGGAGCAGGCCCGCAAATCCGAGGGCCCGCCTCGCATCGTCGTACACCCGAACGGAGACGTCGCATGACCAGTGACCGCGACGAGATCATCGACCTGACGATCCGTTACGCCACCGCGATCGACACACGCCAATACCAATTGCTATCAACGGTTTTCACCGTCGACGCAGCGTTGGACTACGGGGAGGTCGGGAGATGGACCGGCGCGGCCGAGATCACCGAGTTCATGGATCTGGCTCATGCCGGTGCCGCGCACACCATGCACCGCATGAGCAACCAGACGGTCACGCTGAACGGTGACACCGCGACGGTGCGCACGTATGTCGATGCGCTGATCCTCGGCGCTGACGGCTCAGGAGTAAATGCCATCGGCTTCTACGACGACGACGCGGTGCGCACCGCCGACGGCTGGCGGATCAGCAGGCGGACCTTCACGCCGGTCCGCCTCGGCATGGTGGCGGCCTTGTCATGACACCCTTCGCTGAGAAGTACGGCCCGTGGGCGCTGGTCGTGGGCGCCTCGGACGGCGTGGGGGCGTTGTTCGCTGAGCGTATCGCGCGTGAAGGGGTGAATGTCGTTCTCGTTGCGCGCCGTCAACACCTGCTCGAGGAGGTGGCCGCGGGCATCGGCGAATGCACCGGCGCCGCCACCAAGACGCTCGCCATCGACCTGACCGACCCCGATGCCTCGGCGCGGATCATCGACGCCACCGCCGATCTCGAGATCGGCATGCTGGTGTACTGCGCAGGTGCCGACCCGAATTACCAACCGTTCCTGGCCAATCCGGTGTCATCCGCCGAGGCGCTGCTGCAGCGCAACTGTCTCGTGCTGATGCGGTTATGTCACCATTACGCTCAACGGATGGTCGAGCGAGGCCGCGGCGGGATCGTGAACTTCAGCTCGGGTGCCGCGCTCGCGGGCGGACCGAATATGGTTGCCTACGGCGGTACGAAAGCCTTCGACCTGGTTTTCACCGAAGGGCTGTGGACCGAGTTGCACGACAAGGGTATTGACGTGCTGTGCCTAATTCTCGGTAAGACCGATACCCCGGCATTGCGTGAGCTCGAACACCGCCGTGGTCAGATCGCGTCGCTTGATGAGGTTCCGCCGAACGCGGTCGCACCACAGGTCGTCATCGACGAAGCGTTCGACAATCTCACCAACGGCCCCACCCTGCTGGTGGGTGACATGATGCGCATGGCCGGCGAGGTATTCAAAACGATGTCACGTAACGACGCGGTCAAACTCGTCATGCAGGCCAGCGAAGCGGTGATGGGACCCCACTGATGCCGATGTTCACGCTGCGCTTCGACATGCGGGCCCCGGCCATCGGAGCGCCGGCCTCCGATCTGTACGCGGCCGCGATTGACATGGCCGCATGGGCGGAGACCCGCGGATGTGTGGCGGCCGTACTGTGTGAGCACCACTGCGCCGACGACGGTTACCTGCCGTCACCACTGCTGCTGGGGTCGGCGATCGCCGCACGCACTAAACGGCTCATGCTGAACCTGGTGATCATCCTGCCGTTCTATGACGTGGCCCGCCTGGCCGAAGACATGGTAGTACTCGACCACATCAGCGCCGGCCGGGCCAGCTATGTCTTCGGAATCGGCTACCGCCACGAGGAATTCGACCACTTCGGCCTCTCGCTGTCGGACCGCGGCCGACTGGCCGACGAGAAGCTCGGGCAGTTGCGCCGGCTACTGGCCGGCGAGGTCGTCGAGCACGCGGGACGGCGCATGCGGGTGACTCCGCAGCCACGCACACCGGGCGGGCCGACGATCATGTGGGCTGGCGCCAGCCTTGCCGCGGCGCGGCGCGCCGGCCGCAACGGTCTGGGTCTGCTCGCTAACGGCGGCGTGCCCGGCATGCGCGAGGCCTACGAGGAGGCCTGTCGGCAGCACGGTCACGAGCCGGGCTTCGTGCTAATCCCCGAACGCGACACCGCCACAAACTGTTTCGTGGCCGACGATGTCGACGCAGCCTGGGACGAGATCGGTGGGTATTTGCTGCACGATGCGATGTCGTACTCCGAATGGAACCCCGACAACACGACTTCGGCCAACATCACCACCGCGAAGACCGTCGACGAGTTGCGCAGGCAGGCCACGACGCACGTGATCCTGTCGGTGGCCGAGGCAGCCGAGCGAGTCGCCGACGGTGAGGTCATGAATCTCTCACCACTGTGCGGCGGGATGCCACCGGAGGTAGCGTGGCCTTACCTCGAACGCTTCGTCAAACTCGGCTGACGCCGATCGCAGCCCTTTGTACGCAGACCCCGAGAAACGGTTCGACCTATCGTGCGCTCGGCGGTTCAGATGCCGATGAGTTGCTTGAGGTTGCCGCCCATCACCTTCGCGGTGGTCTCTGTCGGCAGCGACCGTAGTTCCTTGACGAACTCGGCGGGTTCCGCGAGCCCCTCGGGATGGGGGTAGTCCGAGCCGAACATCACCCGGTCGGCGCCGAGTACGTCGATCAGGTGCGACATGTCCTCTTCGTGGAACGGGTTGACCCACACGTGCCTGCGGAAGACGTCGCACGGATGCTCGGTGAACTCCTTGGGCTTCTTGCGGTACACCCGGTCGAACGCGTCGAGAAGCCGTGTCGCCCAGGACCCGCCGTTCTCGACCACACCGATGCGCAGCCCCGGGAACCGCTCGAACACCCCGTGCGCGATGAACGCGGCGAGTGTGTCGAAGATGTGCCGGCTCTCTTCGTAGATGAAGCCACGCAGCTTGGTCAGCTGGAAGCCCTGGAACTCGCTGGGGGTTTCCCAGTCGTCGACGTAGCGGTCGTAGCCGGAGTCGGAATTGTGCATCTGCACCGAGATTCCCGACGACTCGACCAGCCGCCAGAAGTCGTCGAACTCGGGCAGGGCAGGAGACCGCGACGTGCCGTCCTCGCGGGGCACCGGGGCGGGGCGGAGCAGCACCGTCTTCGCCCCGTTGTCCAGGCACCATTCCAGCTCCTGGACCCCCTTGGCGGGGTCGTTGAGCGAGACCGCCGGCACGGGGAAGATCCGATTCTGGTAGTTGAACGTCCAATCCTCGAGCAGCCAGCGGTTAAACGCATGGGTCACCGCGTGGGTCAGCTCGGTGTCCGACTTCGTGCGTTCCTCGAGCATGCCCGCCGTCGTCGGGAACATCAGCGCGCCGTCGACGCCCTGACGGTCCATCAGCGCCAGGCGCAGATCGGGCCGGCGGAACTCGTCGGGGCAGCGGATCGGCGCGGCGAGCTCGCGCAGCGTCTTTCCCTCCGGATTGATGCCGCGGTAATAGTCGGCCCACGCGCCCGGCGTGGGAATCACCTCGTACGTCGGATTCGGGATGCACTCGGTGACGACGCCCAGGATCTGCAGCTTCGTGCGGCCGTTCACGTCGACGAATTGGAGCGCCCCGGAGTATTTCTCCGGCAGGTAGCGGGTGTAGGCGTCGACGGTCTCGTACATGTGGTTGTCGGCATCCCACACCTCGAAGCCTCGCGAGTCGTCCACCAGCACCTCCACCGCGCGAGAATTAATATTCTCAAGATAGCAAACCGGGGTATCCGTCGGCTAGCGGACCCGACTGGCTCATTAAGCGGCCGCTGTCGACATCGGGGGTTCGCCATCAGACATCGACTTGCGTACGGTCGGCAGGGCAAACCGCTGGCTGACAGATGGTCTCACCGATTCCGGCCCGACGGCGATCGTGGTCGGGTGGCGACCATCGCGGCGAGTTCGCGTTTGACGACCTTTCCGGTGTCGTTGCAGGGCAGCTGCTCGACGAACACCACACGCACCGGCACCCGGTAGGGCGTCAAGCGCTCTCGGCACCACCCGATCAGGTCGTCCTCGGTCAGTTCGTCGCGCTCACGAACGACGAATGCCCACGGCACCTCACCGAGCCGTTCGTCGGGGACGCCCACCACGGCGGCCTCGCGCACACCGTTGGCGGCGAGCAGGACTTCCTCGACCATGCCGGGAAACACCTTGAGCCCGCCGCGGTTGATCATGTCCGACACCCGGCCATCGAGCCACAGGAACCCGTCGTCGTCGAACCAGCCCAGATCACCGGTATGAAACCACCCGTCATCGGTGAGCCGATCCAGGAACGCGGGGTCGATCCTGCGGGCGGCCGTCGTCGGCGTGCGCACCAGCACCTCGTCGTTAACGACCGTGACGTCGATACCGGGCAGCGCCCGACCGACCGACCCGAGCTTGGTTTCGCCCCACTCGCGGGCATCGGCCGCCGACCACCCGACGACCTCGCCGCCGAGCTCGGTCTGGCCGTACGAGTTGAGCACGAGCACGCCGAACTTGTCCCGGAACCGGCGGGCCTGCACCGGGGACAGGGGAGCGGTGATCGAGCGCACGATCTTCAACGGCGACAGGTCAGCGATCGATTCGTCGTGCAAGACCATGGTCAGCGCCGCGGGCGGCAACACCGTCGACCGCAACCGGTGCCGCTTGACCAGTGCCGCGAAGTCCGCGGGCGAGAACCGCTCCATCAGCACCACGCCGGATCCCGCACGGTAGGCGAACAGCACCTGATAGATGCCGGCCCACAACGACAGCGACAGCGGTACCAGGTTCGGCATCGGTGCTCGATCACGCTTCGGCGCAACAGGTTTCGCTCCGCGCAGTTTGGCCAGCAGGCGGTCGATCAGGTCGAGCACCGTGGTGTGCCGCAGCGGCACCGGCTTCGGGGGCCCGGTGGTCCCAGAGGTGAACTGCAGCAGCGCGACATCCGCGTCGTAGCGCCTGGTGTCGGTGGCCTGCCCGGTCCCTGGGGCCAGCGTCCAGGACAAGTTCGTCCCCGAGAGCACCGGCAAGTTGTATCCGCTGAAGCGGTGGGCCAGTTCCGGCGTGGTGATCACCGCGGCCGGCCGCAGCGTCGCCAGTTGCGTCTCCAACTCGGGATCGGCGGCCCTCGGGTTGAGCGGCGTGTAAACCCCCCGCGCGCGCCAGGTGCCGAACAGTGCGGCGATCGTGACGGCGTCGTTGGGCAGCATCGCCGCGACCACCGAGCCCGTCACCACGCCCGCCTCGGCAAGCAGCTTTCCCGCTTCGTTCGCCCCGGCAGTCAGCTCGGCGCGCGACACATCTTGACGCAACGTGTGCACGGCCACATCGGGCACCGACTCAAGCAGCACGGCCAGGCTCACGAGTCCGCCTCCAGCGGTTGCCATTTCGGCGTTCGCTTGTCGGCGAAC
Organism: Mycobacterium heckeshornense; assembly: GCF_016592155.1. NCBI lineage: Bacteria > Bacillati > Actinomycetota > Actinomycetes > Mycobacteriales > Mycobacteriaceae > Mycobacterium > Mycobacterium heckeshornense. The sequence goes on along the minus strand of NZ_AP024237.1, from coordinate 2,379,581 downwards.
GCTAGCGGGCCCTCGTTCTGGTCGGGATGACCCCACATCGACGTCAGGTGTTTAGCGCCCTCGCGGCACGCGTCGGTTAGGCCATGCTCGAGCGCACCCCACAGCGCCCGCTTGGTAGCGCGCATCGCCGCGGGGGAATTGCGGGCGATCTTCTCGGCGAGCTCCTGGGCGACCTCGCGCAATTTGTCCGGCGGATCGACGATCTGGCTGATCATGCCGAGCTCGTAGGCACGCCGCGCGCTGAGCCGCTCGTGGCTGCCGACGAGCGCCATCCGCAACACCGCCTCGGCGGGCATCTTGCGCATCAGCGCGATGGTCTCCAAGGCGCTGACTTGGCCGATTGACACATGGGGGTCGACGAAGGTGGCGTCCGCGGCGGCGATGACGATGTCGGCGTCGGCGACCCAGTGCAGCCCCCCGCCCGCGCACACCCCGTTCACGGCGGTGATCACCGGCTTGCCCACGTTGCAGTGCCAGCCAGTCAGCTTCAGGTTCAACGTGCGCATCGTCTCCTGGAACTGTCGCACCCCGTCGCCGTCGAGGTCGTCGACGTCGGCGCCGACCTGAAACGCTCTGCCGTTGCCGGTGTGTACGATGACGCGCACCTCGGGATCGGCGTCCAACTGCCCCCATGCGCGCGGGAACTCCTCGCGCATCACGGCGTCGTATGCGTTGAGCCGGTCCGGGCGGTTGTTGATGATCCACCCGACGGGGCCGCGTCGCTCGACAATGAGACGTTGATACGTCATCGGACCTCCACAGGGGCGAGGGGCTGCCAGCGTGCCGGGCGCTTCTCACGCCAGGCGCGGACGCCTTCGGCATGGTCGGGGTGGTCGCGCAGCCGCCAGATCTCCTCGCTGGCCGCGGATCTGGCTTGTGTCAGGCCGGTTTCCAGCGCATGCCACAGCGCCTTCTTGGTGGCCCGCATCGCGGTCGGCGAGTTCGTCGCGATCGCCGCGGCCAGCCGCCCGGCCGCCGCCCGCAACTGGTCGACCGGGACGACTTCCGAGACGATTCCCAACTCATACGCGCGCCGCGCCGAGATCCGTTCGCCGTTACCTGACAACGCCATCCGGGTAATCGGCTCCATCGGTGACTTGCGCAGCAAGGTGATCGCCTCATAGGCGACGGCTTGCCCGACCGACACGTGTGGGTCGACGAACGACGCCTGCTCTGCGGCGATCACGATGTCGGCGTCGGCAACCAGGTGCAGGCCCCCGCCGGCGCACACCCCGTTGACCGCCGCTACCACCGGCTTCCACACCCCGCAATGCCACGACGAGATCTTCAGCGCGGCATCCCTGGTGCGGCGGGAGTGCTTGCGCATGGCCGCCTTGTCGCGGGCCACCTGCACCACGTCCATGCCGGTGCAGAATGCCTTGCCGGCGGCGGTGTTGACGATCACGCGCACCTGCGGATCGGCATCCAGCTCCGCCCAGGCGAGCTCGAGTTCGTCGAGCATCCGCGCGTCGAAGGCGTTCCCGGCGTCGGGCCGGTTCAGTATCAGCCAACCCACGCCGTCGGACTTCTCCACGATGAGACGCTCGTAGGTGCTCACGAGCGGGGAATCTCCTTCCAGGGCTTGTTTTTCCAGGGATCGGGCTCCCTGTCGAGCCCGAGCACCCGTTCGCCGAGGATGTTCTTGTTGACGTCAGTCGTGCCGCCCTCCGTTGAGTTCGCCAGGCTGCGCAGCATCCCGTGCACCTCGCGTGGCAGCGCATCGGGATCGGCGCCTGCCGGCCATGCGACCGCCGCGGTGCCCAGCAGGTCGACCATCAGGTTCTGGATCTGCTGGTTGAGCGTCGCCTGATGCACCTTGCCGATCGAGGATGCGGCTCCGGGCGACTGGCCTGCCGAAAGCGCCGCCCGCACACGCTCGTTCGTCCAGCCCCGGATCCTCTCCTGCGCCCACAGCCGCATGATCTTGTTCCGCACCACGGGGTCGTCCCAGCGGCGGGTCTGCTGAGCCAGCTCGATCAGGCGTTCGGCGCTGGACCCGCCCAGGCGCCCCATGCCACCCGATCCCGTGCCGGAGACCATTTGCCGCTCGCTGGACAGCGTCGACGCGCTGACTCGCCAGCCGTCGTTGACCTCGCCCACGCGATGGGCGTCCGGTACCCGCGCCCCGTCCAGGAACACCTCATTGAACTCGGCCTCACCGGTGATCTGGCGCAGCGGGCGAACCTCGACACCGGGTTGATGCATGTCGAGCAGGAAGTAGGTGATGCCGCGGTGCTTGGGGGCGTCCGGATCGGTGCGGGCCAACAGGATCGCGAAGTCCGCCTCGTCCGCCCACGTCGTCCACACCTTCTGGCCGGTGATCACCCAGTCGTCGCCGTCGCGGACGGCGCGGGTGGCCAGCGATGCAAGGTCAGATCCGGCGCCCGGCTCACTGAACAGCTGGCACCATTTCTCCTCGTTGCGCACGATCGGCGGCAGGAAGCGGCGGCGCTGTTCCTCGGTTCCGTGACTGAACAGCGCGGCGGCGGCGTTGTTGAGGCCCAACGGGTTCAGCCTGGTCAGCCGCAGCGGGCTGAGCACCGCCTCGATGGCCGAAGCGACCTCGTTGCCGATGCCGAGACCGCCGTGCTCGGGCAGCCAGGTCGGCACCACCAGACCGGACCGGGCGAAGGTTGGGTACCAGCGGCGGTACTGCTCGGGGCTGCGCACGGCGCGCAGCGCGGCCGGGCCGTCGGCGGCCGCAGATCGCCAGGCGGCGGGAACCTCGGCTTCGACCCAGCGTCGCACCACGTCGACCGCTTCGTCGGCGGGGGTGTCGGCGGTAATCGGCAGCATGCTCGTCGGCCCAATCACCGGCCCTGAAAACGCGCGTCGCGCTTGTCTTTGAAGGCCGCCAGGCCTTCGCGGAAATCCTCGCTGCGGCTGGATAGTTCGAGCGCCATGGCTTCGTTGTGCAGGTGACGATCGATATCGAGCCCGTTGCCGGCGTGCAACAGCCACTTGGTCAGCCCGAGCGCCACCGTCGGGCCCGTGGCGAGCCGGTCGACCAGCTGCTCGGCGGCGGCGTCCAGCTGCTTGGGTGGGTGGGCAGCGTGAATGAGACCCCACCCGGCGGCCGTGCCGCCGGTGATCTCGTCGCCCAGCAGCAGCAAGTGCCGGGCGCGGACCATCCCCACCAGCCGCGGCAACAGCCAGGCGGCGCCGCTGTCGGGGGTGAAACCGCGGGCCATGAACGGCTCCCAGAACCGGGCGTCGTCGGCCGCCACGCAGAAGTCCGCGGCCAACGCGATGTGGAAGCCCAGGCCCGCCGCCCAGCCGCGCACCACCGCGACGATGGGCACCTGGGTCTGGAGCATCAGCGGGATGAGTCGATTCGCCTTGTTGGGCAGCCGGCGTTGAATGCTGCCCACGCGGGGTTTGCGTTCCGGCCTGGCGTTGTTGGCGATCAGGTCCGCGCCCGCACAGAAGTCGGGACCGTTGGCGTCGATCCGGATCACCCGCACGGACTCGTCGGTGCCCGCGTTGGCGAGGTGGCCGATCATCGCGTCGAGCATCACATCGTTGACGGCGTTGCGCCGGTCCGCGCGGTCGAACGTCAAATGCAGGACGGCCCCGCGTTGTTCGGCGCGAAGCCCGGCGACACTCGAATAACCCATGGCGGCCTCAGCGTTCGGCGAACCGGGCCGCCACGGCGGTCAGCAGATCCGGCAGGTTCGTCGCCCCGCCGGGCGGGTCGGGCAGGCGCACCGGTCCGTGCGCGCGACTGGGCAGCAGGATGGTTGCGTGGCCGGGCGCGGTGACCTGGCCCCGGTGGTTGGTCGCTGCGAGGTCGACGTCGACGGCCGGGCGGTTGCCGTCGGCGAGGTACTTGCGCGTCACCGTGCCGGTGATGGTGTGCAGATCGCCCACATAGTTGAACAGCCGGAACTCGCACGCCAGCTTCCACAGCCACGCGTCGTCGCCCATCCAGTCGGTGCACAGGTGGATCAGCCAAGTTTCGCGCATGCGGCCGTAGTCAAACGTTGTCGGATTACCCGCATTCCGTGCGGCGGTCGGATCCCAATGCACCCGCTGCTGCACATCGGGCACGCCGTGTTCGTTGGGGGTGTAAAAGCGGGGGATGCGTTGGCGGTTGCACCAGGCCAGCCGCAGCGGTCGCACGCCGTACATGCCGGTGCCCATGCCGACGTGCCAGCAGATCATGTCGGTGACGGTCAGTGGGCCCTTGGTCAGCGAGCCCATGTCGTCGCCCTCGTCGACGTCTTCCCACCATCGCGGCTCGGCACCTCTCGGGGCCTCACGCGCATACCGCTGGTCGATCTCGGCGATCTCGTCAGCGGTCCAGGTCTTGAGCTCGACCGCCTCGTACTTCTTGCGGCTGCGCGCCGCGCCGCGTTCGGTCCGAATCATGTTGCGGTACTGGCCACCGAGCATGGTGCCGTCCTCGTCGCGGAACACCTGAGCCGACCACTCGTGCACGGCGCGGCCCGCGAAGTCGCTGCGCTTGTCGAGGGCTGCCACCAGTGCGTTGCGCCGGAACACCCGCCGATTGGCCCGCAGCGGCGCCCACCACTCGCGCGCGGAGGACGCGTAGAAGGCGTGCACGCCGCGCAACGGGTCGCCCTTGGTCAGCGCGCGGTCTTCGGGACTGAGCTCGGTGACCTCGTCCTCGCCGATCAGGGTGTCACCGCCAACCAGGGCGGGCGGGGCGATCGGCTCACCCCAGACCGACTTGGCGGCATACTCCGGATCCGCCCACAGGGGGTTGCCGTCACCGTAGGCTTCGGCGACGTGGCGGAAGGTGTCCTCGTTGGGGCGGCGGTAGTGCGGCGGCTGGGTATGCGGGACGGCGATACCGATGGTGGCGCGCAGCCGGGCCAGCCCCTCGTCGGTGATCAGACCCGTCGTCGACGAATCGTTCGAGACGTCGGACATCGAGCGCCTCCTGGTCGTGGTCCGCGCAGTCGTGGAAATTAAGATACCCGAAAAACGAAAATGCTTTTAACGCAGGGGGCATTGCAATGGTCGATGAGCAGCCTGGGATCAACGTCTCCACTGATGCGGACGGGGTCTGCCGGATTGTCATCGACCGGCCTGACGTCGGAAACTCTTTGTCCCCGTTCGCTCGTGATGCACTTACCGCCGCGTTCGAGCGCGCCGACAAAGATCCCGTGGTGCGCGCGGTGCTGCTGACCGCGACGGGCGACCGGCACTTTTGCGCGGGGGCAGCTCTGGTGCCGAAATCCTCGGCGCCGCCCGACAAACGCCCGGGCGACATCGCGCGGATGTTGCAGAAGGGTTGGCAACGGCTGACCTGCGCGATTTTGGATTGCGGCAAGCCCGTCGTCGCAGCGGTCAACGGCACCGCGGCGGGGGCCGGCGCCAGCCTGGTGCTCGCCTGCGATCTGGTCGTGATGTCGTCGGAGGCACAACTGGTCGCGGCGTTCGTGCACCGCGGTGTCGTGCCGGACTCCGGTGCGGTGCGCCTGCTGACCAGAATCGTGGGGCTGCGCAAGGCCACCGAGTTGCTCATGCTCGGTGAGCCGGTCGACGCGGCGACGTGTGAGCGGCTGGGCCTCGTCAACCGCGTGGTGCCCTCCGCGGACACCATCGGCGTGGCCGAGGAGTTGGTGCGTCGGCTTGCGGCCGGGCCGACGGTCATGCTCGGACTGACCAAGCGCATGCTGGCGGTTTCGTCGGAATCCGCCCGCGACGCGGCCTTCGAGCAGGAGGCGTGGGCCGCGGAGCTGGTGTCGCACACCGCCGACCTGCAGGAGGGCCTGCGGTCGTTCGCCGAGCGCCGCGACCCGCGGTTCACCGGCCGCTGACGGTCAGCCCGCGGCCGGTCCGCCGCGGATCGTGAACGATGCGGGGTCGTCGATCTCGTCGATGGAATCGGCCACCGTCTCTGCGGTCAGTGCGGCGTCCTCGATGCCCTTGGTGACGCCGATGAACACCCGCGACACCTTGCCTCCGCCCACCGAGTAGATGTGGGCGGTGCGATCGCAGTTGCGATGCGACAGATAGACGACAACCGGGGTCACCAGCGCCGGGTCCATCGCCTTGCCCGCTTCGCCCATGATCTTCTCGGTCATCCGCGTCCGCGCGATCGGCGCGATGGCGTTGATGGCGATACCATTTCGGGCTCCCTCGATGGCGAGCACATGCATCATGCCGACCAGGCCCATCTTGGCGGCACCGTAGTTGGCCTGGCCGAAGTTGCCGAACAGGCCGGTACCCGAGGTGGTTTGGACGATCCTGCCATAGTTCTGCTCACGCATCACCGGCCAGACCGCGCGGGTCACGTTGAAGGCACCGGCCAGGTGCACCGAGAGCACCGCGTCGACCTGTTCGGCGGTCATATTCTTAAACGCCGCGTCGCGCAGGATACCCGCGTTGTTGACCAGGATGTCGACCCGGCCGAAGGTGTCCATCGCCGCGGCCACAATCGCCGCCCCGCCCGCCTCGGTAGCGACCGAGTCACCGTTGGCGATCGCCGTGCCGCCGGCCGCGGTGATCTCGTCGACCACCGCCTGCGCCGCCGACATCGACGCGCCGCTGCCGTCCACCGCGGAGCCGAGGTCGTTGACCACGACGCGGGCGCCCCGGCGGGCGAGCTCGAGGGCGTGACAGCGACCGAGTCCGCCACCGGCGCCGGTGACGATGGCGACCTGGTCATCGAAAGACAGCCGAGTGCCGCGCGGAGGGTTTTCACTTGATCGCATGGTGAGAGGGTACATTTACCCTAAACGAGAACTAACATTTGCATCGGAGGCGGGCCCATGACCGGTGCGACGGCGCTGCTCGGGAACGCCCACCGGCGCGCCGCGGCGCTGCGGGATCGGTACCGCACGGCGGGGTTGTGGTCGGCGGAGCCCCTCGACGTGGTCCGTGCCGCGGCCGCCCGGTGGCCGTCGCGGATCGCCGTGCGGGACAGGGCCCGTGCGCTCACCTACGCCGAGCTCGACGAACGTGTCGACCGGGCGTGCGCGGCGATGGCTGCGGCCGGGATGACCGCGGCGGCGTCGACTGCGGTGGTGGCCGGCAACGACGTGGAATCGCTGGTCGCCATCCACGCCGCGGTACGCATGGACGCGGTGGTGCTGCTGGTGTCCCGCGGCTCCGGACCGACGCAGGTTGGCGACATCATCACGCGCACGGGAGCGGCGTTCGGGGTGGCGCCGAACTGGCCGGCGGCCGCGGACGCGCAACTCGCGGGGCGGCTGACGTGGATCGATTTGGATTGCGGGAGCTCCTGTGTCGCAACGCATCCGACCCGCGCTGCCGACGAGCCGTGCTTCGTGCTCTACACCTCCGGCACTACGTCGGCGCCCAAGGGCGTGATCCACTCGCTGAGCACGCTGGCGAAGGCGTCCCTGAACTACATCGGGGCGGCGGGCCTCGGCGCTGACGACCGGATCTTTCTCATCAGTCCGCTCGCTTCGGTGACGGGCGTGCTGCAGGCCGTCTTTGTCGCGCCGATGCTGGGGGTGCCGGTGATCCTCGAGGACCGCTGGGATCCCGTGGCCACCTGCGAGTTGCTCGTCTCGTCGGGCGCCACCTGGTACGGCGGGCCCGACCGGGTGCTGGGCCGGTTGCTCGATGAGGCGGTCGCGCACGACTGGCGGATCCCGCTTTTGGCGGTGTGCCTGGGCGGGGCGATGCTCGACCGAAGAATCGTGGAACGGGTCGAGGACGACTTTGGCGTCATCGTCCTGCGCGCATACGGATCGTCAGAGGTGCCGGCGAGCACCTCGGGCCTGCGCGGCGAGCCACGCGAGGTCCGCCACGCCGACGACGGCGCGGCGCTGCCCGACGTCGAGGTGCGTGTCGGCTCGGTCGGCGATCCCACCGAGTGCTGTATCCGCGGCCCGCACGCCTTTCTGGGCTACACCGACACCGGTGATGAGGCCAACGCATTCGACGGCGAGTGGTTCCGCACCGGCGATGCGGCCGAACTGGCCGGCCGGCGGGTCCGCGTCGTCGGCCGATTGAAGGACATCATTATCCGCAACGGCCTGAAGATCCCGGCGGTCGAGGTCGAGGAGGCGGTGGCCAGACTCCCCGTGGTGCGTGACTGCGCGGCCTATCCCGTCATCGACGACGTCACCGGTGAACGACTCGCGTTGGCCGTCGTCTGCGAGCCGGACGTCAAGCCGTCGCTCGCCGACGTCACGGCGGCACTGCTTTCGGCCGGGCTGCCCAAGTACAAGCTGCCCGAGGAACTGGTGTTCTGGGACGAGCCCCTGCCGGTGAACGCCAACGGCAAGGTCGAGCGCAAGACGCTCGCCGCGCGCGGGGTGGGACGGCCGCGGGCGCTCGCCGACCGGCTGCTGCGCTGACGGCGCTCAGCGGGACATGCGAAACACCGGCACGACGAAGCCGTCGTCGTCCTCGCGGAAGTCGAGGGTGAGCTCCGCGCCCGCATGCAAGTCATCGGCCGGACAATCTTGCAGGACGGTCATCAGCCGCGGCCCCTCGGCGAGGTCCACCATCGCCACGGTGTAGGGCGTGCGCGCGTCGAACGGTGCCGAGTTCTGGTGGATCACGGTCCAGGTGTACAGCCGGGCCCGCCCGCACGCCGGGGTCAGTTCGACCTGCTCGCTCCAGCAGTGCGGGCAAAACGGACGGACGTACAACGACTTTCGTTGGCACGAGCGACAAGCGTTGAGCAGCAGCGTACGCTCTTGCACTGCGGCCCACCAGGACTCGCTGTCGGTGTCGACGGTGGGCCGGTGCGGACCAGCGGGCACCTGCATCACAGCCTTCCCAGGATCATCGTGGCGCTGTGCGTGAAAAAGCCGCCCATTGCGTGCACACAGGCCAGCCGGGCGCCCTCGACCTGGCGGGGGCCGCACTCGCCGCGCAGCTGCCGCACCGCCTCCACCATCAAAAACATTCCCCGCATGCCGGGGTGGCACGACGCCAGTCCGCCGCCGTCGGTGTTGGTCGGCAGTGACCCGCTCGGGCGCAGCGCGCCCGAACCGATGAACAATCCGCCCTCGCCCTTGGCGCAGAACCCCAGGTCCTCGACCGTGAGCAGCACGGTAAAGGTGAACGAGTCGTAGAGCTGGCACACGTCGATGTCGGTGGGGCTGACGCCGGCCTGGGCGAACGCCCGCGGACCCGACACCGCCGCGGGCGAGGTGGTGAAGTCGGCCCACTCACTCATGCTGACGTGCGACGCCGCTTCCGCCGCGCCGAGTATCCAAATCGGTTCGCTGGCACAGTCTTTGGCTACCTGCTCACTGGCCAGTACGACGGCGCCGCCGCCATCGGTGCGCAAACACACGTGCTTGGCCGTGAACGGGTCGGCCAGCATCGGTGCGGCGGCCACATCCGCCGCGGTGATGCGTTCACGTTCGAACGCGTTCTCATTCATCGCCGCCCACTCGTGTGCCGCGACGGCCACCTCAGCGAGCTGGTCCACGGTGGTCCCGAACTCGATCATGTGCCGCCTGGCCGCCATCGCATACTTGGCGATCAGGGTCGCGCCGTACGGCGCCTCGTACTGCATCGCACCGCCGGTGCCCACCGCCGCCGCTGAGGGCCGCACCCGGCGCTTGACGTCGGAGCGTGCGGTCGAGCCGTACGTCAGCAGCGCTACCTCGATGTCGCCCGCGGCGATCGCATTCGCGGCGTGGCGGGCCATCGCCTCCCAGGACGATCCACCCACGTTGGTGGCGTCCACCCACACCGGCCGAAGGCCGAGGTACTCGCTGACTTCCACCGGCGGCAGCAGGGTTCCGTGCCCGCCGAAACCGTCGATGTCGTGCTTGGTCAGTCCGGCGTCGGCGATGGCCCGGCGCGCGGACTGCGCCATCAACGCCATCGCGGTCTTGTCCGGCACCCGTCCGCAGTCGGCCAGCGCCGCGCCGACGATCGCTACCCGCCTATCTGGCATACGTAATGGTTACCACAATCCGGTAATGGCATTAACGACATGGTGGAATGAATGTTCTCAGTCGGCTACCGTGGGCGTGTGCAGACGGCCCTCCGAGATGCGCTGCGCGGCGATCGTCTGGTGCTGTGCCTGGCCTTGATGAACGCCCGCACACCCGATGTGCCCGCCATCGCGGCCGCCTGCGGATACGATGCCGTCTACGTCGATCTCGAGCACACCTCGACTTCGCTGGAGACAGCGGCGATGCTGTGCGTCAGCGCGGTTGGGGCGGGTATCTCGGCACTGGTGCGAGTGCCGCCGCGCAGCCCCAGTCTGATCGCACGTGTCCTCGACGGTGGTGCAGTGGGTGTGATTGTGCCCCACGTCAATTCGCAAGATGAAGCGGCCGCGGTGGTCGAGGCGGCGCGATTCCCGCCCGCGGGCCGCCGGTCGATCTCCGGCCCGAATGCGGTGAGCGGTTATGCGCCGCAATCCGGACCGGAGCTCGCCCAGTGCCTCGAACATCAGACGGTGGTAGCGGTGATGGTCGAGACACCCCAGGCGGTCGCCGCGAGCGACGAGATCGCGGCGGTGCCCGGCGTCGACATGGTGCTGATCGGCCCGAGTGATCTGACCGCTGAGATGGGCATCCACGGCCAATATGAGAATGAGCATTTCCACCATGCCGTAGAATCGGTCGCAGCGGCGTGTCGTGCACACGGCGTGGCGCTCGGGGTGGCCGGGATCCGATCCCTTGACCTGCTGGAACGCTTTGTGGGCTTGGGTCTGCGATTCGTCTCGGCGGGTACGGACGTCGGGATGATGACGGAGGCGGCCACGGCTCGGGCGCGCGCACTCCGCGAGCTCGAGGGCCGCCGCACTAGCACAGCCGAATAGCGCCGAAGGCGAAAGCCTCGCCACCACAACAGGAGGACGGATGCCCACCGCGATCTACACCCAACAGGTCACCGACCCGATGGCCTGGACCGGCGCCGATTTCACCGGTAAGGAGGACTTCGCCTTCGATCTGTCGTCGCGCAATGTGGCGGCGCTCGAATCGATTCTGGCGAAGACCGCGCACAAGGACCGCGATGACATCACGCCGCAGGACGCACGCCATCCCGACCTTGACGACGATCTGGCCCGGCTCTATCGCGAGGTGATGTTCGGCAAGGGTCTGGCCTGTGTGCGGGGGTTCCCCGTGGAGCAACACTCGATCGACGAGCTCGAACGCATCTACTGGGCGTTTTGCACGCACCTGGGGTATTTGGTGTCGAACAACTCGTTTGGGCATCGCATGGTGCGGGTGCAGGAGGAGGTGCTGCCCAACGGCGAGCAGCCGGCCCGGGGCACCAAGTCCCGCGCGGAGCTTGCCATGCACAACGACGCCGCCGACATTTTGTCGCTGCTGTGCGTGCATCCGGCCGCCGAGGGCGGGGAGAGCCAGTTCGCCAGCGGTCCGGCCGCCCACAATCGGATCCTGGCGGAGCGTCCAGACCTGCTGCCCGTGCTTTACCAGGGCTTTCCGCATCACCGCCGCAGTGAGCAGCCCGACGATCAGCCCGACGTTACGCCCTACGATGTGCCGGTGTTCTCCCAGATCGACGGGCGGATCTGTATCAACTTCACCTACAGCAGCATCCTGCCCGCCATGCGTACGCTGGGCCGGGAGTTCACCGCCGAGCAGCAGGAGGCGATCGAGCTGCTGCGCACCATCCTCGTCGAGCAGCAGGTCGAATTCCGGCTCGAATCGGGCGAGGCCGCGGTGGCCAACAATTTCGCGATGTGCCATTCGCGGTCCGATTTCGTCAGCAGCACCGATCCGAAGAAGGCGCGCTGCTTCCTGCGTGCGTGGATGGAGGTGCCGCGCCAGGACCGTCGCCTGCCGATCGGGCGCGAGTACTTTCACATGGAGAACAAGGACCTGCGGCTCGGCTATGACCCCGTGCCGGGGCGCGACGGGACGATCGCGCGCAACGACTACAAGAATGTCGACGCCGAGTTGGCCGCGATGTTCAAGGCGGCGCAGGTGAAGCCCAAGCCGAAGAAATGACGGGCAGGGTACGCCCGCGACTGGTCTACGAGAGGTGGACCGATCCCGTCGCAGAGGAGATCCTCGGGTCGGCGGGCATCGACGTGGTCAAGCTTGACCTCGACGGTGCGAACGAACAATCCTGGGCCGCTTTGTCATCGGCGCATGGATACCAGGTGGCCACCCGGACCGATGTCGCCGCCGTCACCGGCGGCGAACAGTGGTTGGCCGGGCCCGAGCTGTTGCGGCGTTGCGAGCAGCTGCTGGCGGTGTGCTCGGCGGGCGCCGGCTATGACGTCATCGACGTCGAGGCGTGCACCCGCGCCGGTGTCGCGGTCTGCAACAACTCCGGCCCCGGCGCCGAGGCGGTGGCCGAACACGCGCTGGGGTTCATGCTCGATCTGGCTAAGAACATCACCGCCGCTGACCGGGCGCTGCGGGCCGGCCCGCTCGACGACCGCACAGCGCTGCGCGGCAGCCAGCTGCACGGCAAGACCCTCGGCGTGGTGGGGCTCGGGGCGATCGGCTCTCGCCTGGTCGAACTCTGCGCGCCGTTCGCCATGGATGTGCTGGCATACGACCCCTATGTCGATGCGAAGGTCGCGCAGAGCCGCGGGGTGATCCTGGTCGGCCTCGATGAGCTCGTGGAGCGTGCCGACTTCGTCCAGCTGACATGCCCGTTGACCGCGGAGACCCGCGGGCTGTTCGGCCGGCGGCAGTTTGCCGCGATGAAACCCACGGCGTTTTTCATCACGACCGCGCGCGGTCTCGTACACGACGAGGCCGCCCTCTACGACGCCCTGGCCGGCGGGAGCATCGCCGGCGCCGGGCTCGATGTCTTCCACGAAGAACCGCCGCGGGCGGACAACCCGTTGTTGGCGCTCGACAACGTCATCGCTACCCCGCACACCGCGGGCATCACGGTCGAGGCGGCGCACGACATCGCAGTCGCCACCGCGACCCAGTGGCGGACGATCTTCGACGGGGGCGTACCGCCGCGCTTGCTCAACCCCGACGTGTGGCCGCGCTACTGCGAACGTTTCAGTGACATCCTAGGTTTTTCGCCCAGCGCCGCAACGGTTTTAAAGATGAAAGGGCACACCCGGTGACCGACTACGACACCATCGAGTTCGAGGTGCGGGGCCACAGCGCCTGCGTGACCCTGAATCGGCCCGAGGTCCTCAACGCGATCAACGACGAGATGATCGCTGAGCTCGCCCAGGTGTACACCGAGATCGAACACTCGCCGAGCATCTGGACGATGATCATTACGGGCGCGGGCCGGGCGCTGTGCGTCGGCGCGGACGTCAACAAGGCCGCGGATCACGACATGGAGAACGCGGCGGGCATCGACAATCAGGGTGAGCCGATTCTCAGCACGATGCGACAGTGGGACGCTCCGCAGGAGGCGACGCCGCCGTGGCTGCAGATGACCAAGCCGATCATCTGCGCGGTGAACGGCATCGCGTGCGGCGCGGGAATGGACCTGGTCACCACCGCAGACATCACGATCGCCTCGGAGCGCGCGTCGCTGATGGACCCGCATGTCAGCATCGGCGTCACCTCCGGACGCGAGGGCGTGCGGCTCGCACGCATCCTGCCGCTGCCCGTGGCCATGCGGCTGATCCTCATGGGGCGCCACGAGCAACTCGACGCGCAGCGCTGCTACGACCTGGGCATCTTCACCGAAGTGGTCGCCCATGACGCGCTGATGGACCGGGCGTGGGAGATCGCCGACGTGGTGAATTCGAATGCGCCACTGGCCGTCCGGGGTTCGCGGATGGCCGTGCGCAAGGGTCTGACGCTGCCAATCTACGAGGCCGAGCTGCTCGCCGAGAACTACCGGATGAAGGTGGCCCTCACCAAAGACGCCATCGAAGGTCCGCGCGCGTTCCTCGAGAAGCGCGAGCCGAAGTGGAAAGCCCAGTAGCGGCCCTTCGGCGAGCGCCTCAGGAGGTAACGCTCAGACCAGTCCGAAGAACCTCTTGGCGTTGGTAGACAGCACCTTTCGTTTCGTCTCCTCGTCGAGACCTGCTGTCGCCTTGTTGGCCACCTCGAGGCTTCTCGGCCAGTTGGTGTCGTTGTGCGGATAGTCGGTCTCGAACATCAGCTGGTCCGCACCGACCAGATCGAGGATCCGGAAGGCCACCGGGTCGCCGAACGTGGAGAAGTACACACGACCGGGCACCTGGCTGCTGGGCGGATCGGTCAGCAGGGGATGCACGCCGCCCCACCCCCGGCGGTCCTGCCAGACCTCGTCGACCCGCTGCAGGTAGTACGGAATCCAGCCCGCCTGCGCCTCGGCGAAAGCCAGCTTGAGATTCGGGAACTGGATGAGCTTGGCGGAGAAGAGCCAGTCGACCAGCGCGATGGTGCAGTTGACCGCCATCAGCGCGCTGGTGACGACATGTGGGGAGTCAGGGGAGGACTTCGTCAGCGACGAGCTCGACCCGATGTGCAGCATGATGCCGACCTCGTTGCACTCGCAGGCGGCGAAGAACGGGTCCCAGTATCCGCTGTGGATCGAAGGCAGGTCGAGGCGCGACGGCAGCTCCGAGAAGCACACGGCGCGCATGCCTTTCGCCGCCACTCGTTCGACTTCCTGCGCGGCGAGTTCGACGTCCCACAGCGGGATGATCCCCAGCGGGATGAGCCTGCCGTCCGAGCCGGCTGCCCACTCGTCGATTTGGAAGTCGTTGTAGGCCTGTACGCACAGCAGCGCAAGTTCCTTGTCCTTGCCGTACAGGAACCGCTGGCCGCAGAAGCGCACGAGGGTGTTCGGGAAGCATGCCGACGCCTCGATGCCCGCGATGTCCATGTCGGCGAGCCGGTCGGCGGCCCGGTAGCAGCCGGGCCGCATCTCGTCGTAGGTGATCGGGTCGGTGGTGAGCTCGTCGATCTCGTAACCGGCAGCCGCGCTGATCAGCGGGATCGGAATGATGGCGTCCTCGTAGTGCCAGATGTCGGCGTCGCGACCGTTCTCGTCCTCGATGAACGCCACGTCGGTGGTCACGGTCGGGTCCATCCGTCCACGATGCCGCACGATCCGCGGCCCGGCATCCCGGTAGCGCGCGGGCAGCCGGCTGGTCCACAGATCGGCCGGCTCCACCAGGTGGTCGTCCGGCGAGACGATCAAGATATCTGCGCTCACTGCTGCACTCCTTCGAGAACGGGACCCTGGGACACCGACTCCCGCAATTGAGAATGATCGTTTCCACGATAGCGCAGGACGTCCTGTCGTCGCACCGTCCCGCCCACGTGCTTCGACGTGATCAACATGCATGGGTAGCTAAACAGCGGGGATAAGCCAAAGTACGCGGGCCCGGCACCCGCGGGCCCAGAAAGCTACCGGGGCAGCCCCAGCCCGCGCTGGGCGATGATGGAGCGCTGCACCTCGCTGGTGCCCGCGTAGATGGTGGTACCCAACGAGAACCGCATCAGGTGTTCGAAGCGCCCGTCCTGCGGCGCCGTCGGCTCGAAGTAGCTGCGCATCGCGTCGGGTCCCACCAGTTCGACCATGTCCTGGCTGGCGCGCACCAGCGCTTCGGTGCTGAATACCTTCGACATCGGCCCTTCCGCCACCGGGACCTGCCCCTGTTCGGTCATCCAGACGCACCGGCGCTGCAACAGCCTCGACACCTCGTCTTCCATTGCGACTCTGGCGATCCGCCGGCGCACGTCGGTCTTGCTGAGCTGTGGTGCCCCATCCTCGGCGAGGGTGTTGGCGGCCCACTGCTCGACGTGATGCAGCAACCGGGAGATGTGCGGGGCCCCAGCCCGACGCGTGTTCGTCCTGCAGCGACATGCCGAGCACCTGCCAGCCGCCGTCGACCTCGCCGATACGCCACTCGTCGCCGATGCGGACATCGCTGTAGAACGTGATGTTGGTGCGTTCGCCCGAAAGCGTCCACACCGCTTGCGCTTCGACCCCTGGGGAGTCAAGGGGGACCAGGAACATGGTCAGGCCCTTGTGCTTGGGCTTGTCCGGATCCGTGCGCGCCAACAGGAACACGTAATCGGCGATGTGGCCGTTAGTGGTGAACATCTTGGAACCGTTGATAACCCACTGGTCGCCGTCGCGTACGGCGCGCGTCGTCGCCGCCGCCACATCCGAGCCGCATTCGGGTTCGGTGAAGCCCAACGCGATGGTGATGTCACCCTTCATCGCGCCACCAAGGATACGGTCCTTCATCTCCGGTGTGCCGACCGCGCGAATGATCGACGCCACCATGCGCGTGGTCTCCGACAGATACATCGGCGCGTCCGCCCGCATGAGCTCCTCTTGGAGCACCTGCTCGGCCCACCGGTCGCGGTTCTGCCCCCCCATACTCGGCGGGCCAGCTCGGGGCGAAGTAACCCTGGTTCACCAGCCCCTTGGCGAAGCCGTCGTCATGGGCGACGCCGCTGCGGTAGATCTGCTCCTCGAACTCGGGTGTCATCACGTTGGCGAGGTGATCACGAACCGCGTCGCGGAAAGCCACGGTGTCGGCGTCGAGCCGAAAATGCATGGATTCGAACCAATCTGTCGCTGATACGCATTCAGGCAGCAATTGCGATAATGATACTCTCGATTACTGAGAGTAATTATATCCGCCTACAATGAGGCCTGTTTGTAATCGTGGACCTGAGCCTATCGGGCGAACAACGTCAGCTCGTGGACTCGTTCGCGGCGATGTACGCGCGCGAGTCGTCGACCCAACGAGTACGGGCCGCCGAGCCCACAGGGTTCGACCCGCGACTGTGGCGGGCGCTGCTAGAGACCGGCGCCGTGGACATGGCCGTCACCGAAGCCGCGGGCGGATGGGGCGCGACTGAACTCGAATTAGCCCTGGTCGCGGAGCAATACGGCCGCGCGATCGCATCCGCGCCGGTGATTGAGGCGCAGGTCGCCGCGCGACTGCTCGGACGGTGCGGGGACGCTCGCGCCGAGCTGTTGCAGGCGGCGCTGACCGGTGAGCGGCTGGTGGCGTTCGCTCCTCGGCCCGCGCGGAACGGCATCTTCAGCCTGGCGCCGGCGGGAGCGGTGGCCGACGTCGTCGTGGGCCTGGACGGCACGCGCCTCGTCGCGGCATTGGTCGGCGGCGACCGGCGGCCGGTGCGAAACCTGGGCTCGCTCCCGTTGGCCGACGTGCCGGTAGGCTGCGACGCCGAGGTGTTGGCCGAGGGCGACGAAGCGCAGCGGCGGTTCGATGACGCGTTGGATCTCTGGCTCGCGCTGACCGCCACCGCGCTCGCCGGTGCCGCAAAGCGGGCCGTTGAGCTGGCCGTCGACTACGCCAAGCAGCGACATGCGTTCGGCGTCGCGATCGGATCCTTCCAAGCGGTGTCGCACCCGCTGGCCGACAGCGCCACCGCCGCCGACGGCGCGCGGCTGCTGGCGCTGGAAGCGGCGTGCGCGTTCGTCGACGAGCCGCACCGGGTCAAGGAACTGGCGGCGATGGCGTTCGCGTTCGCTTCGGAGACCGCGCGCGATGCGACGCAGCGCAGCCTGCACGTGCATGGCGGCTACGGGTTCGGGATGGAGGGCGACATCCAGCTGTACTACCGCCGGGTCCGCGGCTGGGCCATGGTGTACGGCGAGCCCGCCGTCGCGCTCGACCGCGTCGCCGACGCCCGCTACGGCACCGTGGCCGGCTGACCCCCGTCCCGCGGCTCCATCACCGCGAACGTGAGGGTGGCCCGGGCAGCCAACCGGTCTGCGGTCAGGTCGACGACGTCGACGGCGACGACGATCAGCCGTTTGCCCGCACGCACCACGGTGGCGGTCGCGCGCGCCGGCCCCTCGACGATCGGCGCGAGAAAGTGGATCGACATGTCCGCGGTACCCGCGGTCGCGCCCGCTGCGACGTGCTTGATCGCCAGCCTCCCGCCTGCGACGTCGACAAGGGTCGCGACGAGGCCACCCTGCAGCGCGCCCCGGATGTTGACCAGATCCGCCCGGTTGTGCAGGTCCAGCACCACGGTGTCGTCGGTGTCGAGCACGTCGTAGAACGGAAGGTGGCCGAACAGGTGACCCGGGATGGTTACCCGCATGGGTTGCGGGGTTTGCTGCGCGGTTGGTGTCACGCGTCGGCTCGCACCTGGTCTTTGACCGCCGCAACGACCGGGGGTGCGGCGCGCCAGTTGGGTACGCCCTGTTCCTCGCCCGCGGTCGCGCGCTTGTCGTCACGTACCCCGACCCAGTGGGCGTGGTTCAGCTGGTGCAGCGAGAAGCAGGCCTGCAGGGCGTTATAGAAGCCCATGTTGTCGACGGACTGGTTCACCGACTCCTTGATCAACAGTGCCGCCATGGTCGGCACGGTAGCGATACGGCGTGCGAACTCCACTGTGCGCTCGGCGAGTTCCTCGCGCTTGAAGATCTTGCTCACCATGCCGAGCCGGTAGGCCTCCTCGATACCGATCGCGTCGCCGGTGAGCATCAGCTCCTTGGTGCGACGCGGACCGAACTCCCACGGATGCCCGAAGTACTCCATGCCGCACATGCCCAGCCGAGTTCCGACCACGTCGGCGAAGCGCACCTCTTCGCTGCCGACGATCAGGTCGCAGGCCCAGATCAGCATCAGCCCCGCCGAGAACACGTCGCCGTGCACCTGGGCGATCGTGATCTTACGGAGGTTGCGCCAGCGCAGGTTGTTCTGGAAGAAGTAGTGCCACTCCTGCAGCATGATCTTCTCCGCGCCCTCCCGGGTGCCGCCGTTGATCGCCGCTGTCGGATGCTGCCCGGGGCCCGGGGAGAACTCTTCACGGGCCTGCTTGGAGCCAATGTCGTGGCCTGAGGAGAACATCGGGCCCTCGCCGGCCAAAATGACGACCCGGACGGTGTCGTCGGCCTCGGCGCGGGCGAACGCCTCGTCGAGTTCGACCAACATGCCGCGGTTTTGCGCGTTGCGCTGCTCGGGACGGTTCAGCGAGATCCGCACGATCTGGCCGTCGTCGAACACCTCCCACTTCAGGAACCTGTAATCGCTCACGTTTCTGATGGTCCTTTCGCTGCGGCAATAGCATTATCTAAAGACGAGAAGATATGTTCTCATAGGCCTACCGGTGACCGGACGGAAAGGGTGCACATGACTGAACGCAACCCGCGGGTGATCCTCTGGGGACCCGGGCAGGTGGGTGTCGGCGCTCTGCGCGCGCTGATCGCGCACCCGGGACTGGACCTGGCGGGCGTCGTCGTGCACGCTGAGGCCAAGGAGGGCAAGGACGCCGGTGCCCTGTGTGGGATGGCCGCGACGGGGATCATCGCGAGCCGCGACATCGACGCTGCGCTGGCCATCGATGCCGACGTAGTGGCCTACTTCGCCTCGGGCGACTACCGCTACCGCGACGCGGCCCACGACATCGCACGCTGCCTGCGTGCTGGCAAGAACGTGGTGTGTACCTCGCTGGTGCCGATGTGCTATCCACCTGCCGCGGACAAGGAGACGAGAGAGCTCATTGCGGCCGCGTGCGAAGCGGGCGGTACCAGCTTCTTCAACAGTGGGGTCGATCCGGGCTGGGCGAACGACGTGATCGCGTTGACCATGACCGGGTTCAGCAGCCGTGTCGACACCATCACGATGCTGGAGATCCTCGACTACGGCCCGATCAACCAACCCGAGATCATGTTCGACTTCATGGGATTCGGTCATCCGCCCGGCCATCCGGCACCGTTGTTCGACACCGAGCGACTGGCTGCGCTGTGGGCGCCGATCGTCCACCTCGTTGCCGATGGCGTCGGGCTGCCGCTGGACCGGGTAGACACGACGATCGACACGTGGCTGGCGTCCCGGCGATACGCGGTGGCCTCCGGCTGGATCGAGCCCGGCACGGTGGGTGCGATGCGCTTCAAGTTGGCGGGCATCGTCGACGACGAGGAGCGGGTGGTCCTCGAGCACATCACCCGGATGGGCGCGCGGGCGGCGCCGGACTGGCCGCGGCATCCGTCGCCGCACGGCGGGTACCGGGTGATCGTCGACGGGCTGCCGACCTACACGGTCGATATCGAGATGCACGGCCGGGGCAGCAGCATGCGCGGCCTGACCTATGCGACTGTCATGCGTGAACTCAACGCGATCCCCGCGGTGCTCGCGGCGCCGCCCGGCGTGCTGTCCACCCTGGATCTCCCGCTGGTCACCGGGCCCGTTCGAGGCGGGACCTGGCGCGGGGTGCTACCCGGAACGGCGCCGGTATGAGCGGTGCCTGCGGGCCCCGTACCTCGGACGACCTGTGGACGGTGATGAGCACCGCCACCGCGGTGCGCCGATACCGCGACGACCCGGTCGACGATGCGACGCTGGACAGATGTCTGCGTGCGGCGAGCTGGGCACCGTCGGGTGCCAACCAGCAGCCGTGGCGCTTCGTGGTGCTGCGGTCCGACGAGGTGCGAGCGGTCGTCACCGCCGCCGCCCGCCAAGCGTGGGAAAGGCTCACGGAGTTTTACGGCGTGTCCCCGCCCGAACCAGACGCCCACGACCCCAGGTCGCGGGTCCTGCGGGCGATGGCCGAGCACATGCACCGCGGCGGCGCAGCACCGGTCCTCGTGCTGTTCTGCGTGCAGCCGCAGGCTGGGGCGTCCGATCTGCAGCAGGGGGGATCGGTGTTCCCCGCGGTGCAGAACCTGCTGCTGGCCGCCCGTGCTCAGGGCCTCGGCGCTGCGATCACGTTGTGGCACAGCCTTTGTGAGGACCGGCTGCGGGAACTGGTCGGCATTCCCGACGAGTGGCTGATCGCGGCGCTGGTCACGATGGGCTGGCCGCGGGGACGGCACAAGTCGGTGCGGCGAAAGCCGCTGGGGGAGGTCGCGGTTGTCGACAGGTGGGACCGGCCTTGGTCGTATCGGCCATGAACCCGGCGAAACCGGCTGTGGTGCTGCACCCTTCGGGCACAGTCGTGACGTTCGCCGAGCTTGACGAGCGCGCCAACCGGCTCGCACACTACCTGCGTGCCGAAGGCCTGACGGTTGGCGACACCGTCGCGATCCTGATGGAGAACAACGAGCACATCCACGCGGCGATGTGGGCGGCGCGCCGAATCGGCCTGTACTACACGGTGATCAACACGCATCTGTCGGTGTCGGAGGTCGCCTACATCGTGGCGGACAGCGGCGCTAAGGCGGTGATCTCGTCACAAGCGATGCGCGCCACATGCGAGCACCTCGCCGGTGCGATTCCGCGCGGACTGCCCGCTACGGCACTGATGGCCGGCGGCGTAGTGGCGGGCTGGCGGCGCTATCCGGACTGTGTGGCCAGGCAACCGTCGCGCCCGGTTGCCGAGGAGTGCGCGGGACAACTTCTGCAGTACTCGGCGGGCAGCACGGGCCGGCCGAAGGGCATCCGCCGGCCGCTGGCTCCCACTGTCCCCGCTGCCGCGATGACGACACCGGTGTTCGACGCGCTCGGGGTTTCCGCCGGCTCGGTGTACCTGAGCCCCGCGCCGACCTACCACACCGCGCCGGCCATGTGGACGATGGCCGCGCAGTCCGTTGGCGCCACGGTCGTCATGATGGAGCGGTTCGACGCCGAGGAGGCGCTGGCGTGCATACAGCGCTACGGCGTCACCCATGCCCAGTTCGTGCCGACGATGTTCGTCAGGATGTTGCGGCTGCCCGAGGCGACGCGACGGCGCTACGACCTGTCCAGCCTGCAGCGTGTCGTCCATTCCGCGGCACCGTGCCCACCCCAGATCAAGCGCCAGATGATCGACTGGTGGGGGCCGATCGTCGATGAATACTACGGGTCGAGCGAGGGCGCGGGCATCTCGTTCATCCGGGCCGAGGACTGGCTGGAGCATCCGGGTTCGGTGGGCCGACCGATGCTGGGCGTGCCGCACATCCTCGACGAGCACGGGGTGGAGTTGCCGCCCGGTCAGGTCGGGGAGATCTACTACGAGGGCGGGTATCCGTTCGAGTACCTCAACGACCGGCAGAAGACCGCCGCGACGCGCACGGCTGAAGGCTGGGTCACTGTCGGCGACGTCGGCTACGTCGACGAGGACGGTTACCTTTACCTTGTCGACCGGCGCGACCACATGATCATCTCCGGCGGGGTCAACATCTATCCGCAGGAGGTGGAGAACGAGCTGGTGTCGCACCCTCTCGTCGTCGACGCGGCCGTGTTCGGCGTTCCTGACGACGTGATGGGGCAGTCGGTCATGGCCGCGGTGCAATTGTCCGATCCGTCTGTGGCCGGCGACGGCCTGGCCGCGGAATTGATCGAGTGGCTGCGCCAACGGATGGCACACTTCAAATGCCCCCGGTCGATCGTGTTCGAGGCGGCGCTGCCGAGGACCGACGCCGGAAAGCTGTACAAGGGGTTGCTGGTGACGAAATACGCGGTGCCGTCCCAGACGTGAGGCATGCCCAAGTCACCTTAGATGGCGGCTGCGCCAGCGCTGGAACCGACGACCTCGGCCGCGGCGCCGCACTTCGGCAGCGAAGCGTCGCTGCGGCTGCGGCGGCGCGCCCACCGGCGGTCGCAGCCGGCCTGGTGTGCAACGCGTCCATCGGCTTGCCGTTGCTCTTCACCATGCATTGCGGGACGTACGGCAGCTGCAGTTACACCGACCGCACCCACGTCAGCACCGGAACGGTTAGGCTGACGCGATACATCGACCGGCGATGCCTGCACCGGGCCGGCATTCCGCGGGCGTGGCTACCAGAACTCGAAGGAGCGGGTCGTGGTCCTGCACATCATCTGGATGATCATCCTCGGTCTCATTGTCGGCTTCATCGCGCGACTTATCGTGCCCGGCAGACAGCCCATGGGCTGGATCGCAACAGCGCTGCTCGGCATAGCGGGTAGCTACGTCGGCGGCACGCTGGGCAGCATGGTGTTCGCGCCGCACCACTTCGATATTCACCCACCGATCAAACATTCGTTTCTCGGCGCGCTGATCGGCGCGGTGATCTTGCTGGTGATCTACAAGCTCGTCACGTCACGCACACGAACTTTGTAGCCTCGCCGGAAACTCTGCCGCCCTGCCCCGTTGGCCAATCGGCGCACCGCGGCATCATGGAGTAATGGCATCAGCGCCGACCACCACGACGATGCGCGCGTGGCGGGTCCGCCATCCCGGGCCGATGGAAACGGGTCCGCTGGAGTGCGTTACCACCGAGGTGCCGCAGCCGGGGCCGGCCGAACTGCTGGTGGCCGTGCATGCGTGCGGGGTATGCCGCACCGACTTGCACGTCGCTGAGGGTGATCTTCCCGTGCACCGCAAACATGTGACACCGGGGCACGAGGTGGTGGGGGAGGTTGTCGAGGTCGGGTCCGACGCCAAAGACACGTTCGCGGTGGGGGACCGGGTCGGGATTGCATGGCTGCGGCACACCTGCGGGGTATGCAAATACTGTCGCCGGGGCAACGAAAACTTGTGCCCGGAGTCGCGCTACACCGGTTGGGACGCCGACGGCGGTTACGCCGAGTTCGCCACTGTCCCAGCGGCTTACGCTCACGCACTGCCCAGCGGCTACAGCGACACCGAACTTGCCCCGCTGTTGTGCGCCGGCATCATCGGCTATCGCGCATTGCTACGTGCCGAACTGCCACCCGGTGGCCGCCTGGGGCTCTACGGCTTCGGCGGCAGCGCCCACATCACCGCTCAGGTCGCGCTGGCACAAGGCGCCGAAGTCCATGTGATGACACGCGGCGCACGCGCCCGGGAACTTGCGTTGGAACTGGGCGCCGCTTCGGCACAAGGCGCCGCCGACCCCCCGCCGGTGCCGCTGGATGCGGCCATCCTGTTCGCCCCGGTCGGCGATCTGGTGCTGCCGGCCCTGCAGGCATTGGATCGTGGTGGCACATTGGCGATCGCCGGGATCCACCTCAGCGATATCCCCACGCTCAACTACCAGCGCCATCTGTTCCAGGAACGCCAGATCCGTTCGGTTACCTCCAACACCCGCAGTGACGCGCGCGCATTTCTGGAGTTCGCCGGACGTCATCACATCGCGGTAACTACGCCGGAATATCCGCTCGCACAAGCTGATCGAGCATTGTCGGATCTCAGCGCCGGCCGCATTGCCGGAGCCGCGGTGCTGCTGGTGTAGACCCGCCTCAGGTGGACAGCTGCCAGACGAGGGCGGCGGCTAAGGCACCCAATCCATTGCACGACCAGTGCAGGGCGATCGGTGCGATCAAGCTGCCGCTGCGCCGGCGCAGCCAGCTGAACACGAACCCCGCTGCCGCGGTCGCGACGACCGCCACGGTCACCCCGGCAAACATGCCGCCCAACCCGCCGCCGAACAGGCGACTGAACCCGACATTGCTGCTCGTCAGCCCCAGCGACGTCGCGATGTGCCACAACCCGAACAGCAACGAGCCCCCCACGGCGACACCGCGAAACCCCCAGGCCCGGTTCAGTGCCCCGTGCAGCACACCGCGGAAAGCCAGCTCCTCGGGTATGACGGTTTGCAGCGGAATGATGATCATCGACGCGGTCAACGCGCCGGAAATCGTCGCGTAGTGGTTGTTCATAAACATCGGCCGAGTCGCCGGCAGCAATACACCCACCGCGATCACCGACACCACGACACTGACCGCCGCCAGCGCATAACCCATCCCGGATTTCCAGTGCTCGCGGCCCAGCCCCAGCTCGGACCAACCCAAGCCGTTGGCCCGCAACAGGATCACCAGCCCCGCGGCCGCGGCCGGGACGGTAGCCACACTCGCCCAGCTTGTGGTGAAATGCGCAATCAGGTTGGTCAGGGCCAAAACAACCACGACGACTGCGACGTCGAGATAGGCCCGAAACCGGTGCAGCGCCGAGAGCTGCACGGCGAGCGGGTGGTGGGTGTCGGCGGCAACGGTCGCGTCGAGCACTGCGCAAGTTTACCCGCGCCGTACCTCCCGACTGTTTGGTGAGATTGTCACCACGGTCGTGGTTGGCGGCCGAAGCACAGCCCTCACCGCAGTCTCGCGTCATCCCCCCATGTCCACCCAGCGATCTGCGGGTCATCTTCGCCGTGCTCGCGGGTATAGCGGCGCGACGCCAACCTGGCGTCGGCCATGCGCTGACGCAGGACCGCTGCGCGGGAGCCCAGCCCGTCGACACGGTCGATGACGTCCATCACCAAATGGAACCGGTCCAAGTCGTTGAGCATCACCATGTCGAACGGTGTCGTCGTCGTGCCGCGCTCATTGTAGCCGCGTACGTGCAGGTGAGCGTGATTGGTGCGCCGGTAGGTGAGCCGGTGGATCAGCCACGGGTAGCCGTGGTAGCCGAAGATGACCGGTTTGTCGCGGGTGAACAACGCGTCAAACTCGTTGTCCGGCAAACCATGTGGATGCTCGTTTTCCGGCTGCAGCCGCATGATGTCGACGACGTTGACCACCCGCACCGCCAGGTCGGGCAGCTCACGGCGCAGGATGTCGGCGGCGGCCAGCGTCTCCAGCGTCGGGATGTCGCCCGCGCAGGCCAGCACCACGTCCGGTTCGCCCGCCGCGGTGCTGGCCCACTGCCAAATCCCCAGCCCCCGAGTGCAATGGGCGATGGCCGATTCCATGTCCAGGTACGCCAGCGCAGGTTGCTTGCCGGCCACGATCACGTTGACATAGTCGCGGCTGCGCAGGCAGTGGTCGGCCACCGACAGCAGCGTGTTGGCGTCCGGTGGCAGGTAAACCCGCACCACCTCGGGTCGCTTGTTGGCGACCAGGTCGATGAAGCCGGGATCTTGGTGGGACGCGCCGTTGTGGTCCTGTCGCCACACGTGCGAGGTCAAAAGGTAGTTCAGCGAGGCGATCGGGGCCCGCCACACCAGCTCGCGGCTGACCGACAGCCATTTGGCGTGCTGGTTGACCATCGAGTCGACGATGTGCACGAACGCCTCGTAGCAGTTGAACAACCCGTGCCGGCCGGTCAACAGATAGCCTTCCAGCCAGCCTTGGCAAAGATGCTCAGACAACACCTCCATGACGCGCCCGCGCCCCGCGAGATGATCATCGACGGGCAGGATCTCCGAGAGCCACACCTTGTCGGTGGTTTCGTAGACGGCCGACAACCGGTTGGAGGCCGTCTCGTCGGGCCCCATCAACCGGAACCGGTCAGGGTTGCGGGCGATCACGTCGCGCAGGAACGTGCCCAGCACCTTGGTGGCCTCGTGGGTCTCGGTGGCCGGCCGCGTGACGTCCACCGCGTAGTCGCGAAAGTCGGGCAGGTCCAGGTCGCGCAACAGCAGCCCGCCGTTGGCGTGCGGGTTGGCACTCATCCGCCGATTTCCGCTGGGCGCCATGGCCCGCAGCTCGGCACGGAGCGCGCCGTTGGCGTCGAACAACTCGTGTGGCCGGTAGCTGCGGAGCCATTCCTCAAGCTGCGCGCGATGCTCGGGATTGTCACGGGTCTGGGCGAGTGGAACC
This sequence comes from Mycobacterium heckeshornense, assembly GCF_016592155.1. Classification (NCBI taxonomy): domain Bacteria; kingdom Bacillati; phylum Actinomycetota; class Actinomycetes; order Mycobacteriales; family Mycobacteriaceae; genus Mycobacterium; species Mycobacterium heckeshornense. Next base: position 2,353,372 of record NZ_AP024237.1, on the reverse strand, counting down.
TGATGCGAACGCCAGGTGCCCTCGACCTGCTCCCCGTCGACCGCCTTGGGACCAGTCCACCCCTTGGGGGTGCGCAACACGATCATCGGCCACACCGGCCGCGAGGCGCCGCCACCGGTGCGCGCCGCATGCTGAATATCCGCGATGGCGTCGAAGGCCTCATCGAAGGCCGCCGCCAGCTGTTGGTGCACGTTGGTCGGCTCGTCACCGGTGACGGTGATCGGCCGGTAGCCGTAGCCGCGCAGTAGCGACTCCAGCTCGGTGTGCGGCATGCGCGCCAGCACAGTCGGATTGGCGATCTTGTAGCCGTTGAGATGCAGAATCGGCAACACCGCGCCGTCGCAGGCGGGGTTGAGGAATTTGTTCGAGTGCCAGCTGGCGGCCAGCGGCCCCGTTTCGGCCTCGCCGTCGCCGACCACGCAGGCCACCACCAAGTCAGGGTTGTCGAACGCCGCACCGTAGGCGTGTACCAGCGCGTAACCCAATTCGCCGCCCTCGTGAATCGAGCCGGGCGTCTGCGCTGCCACATGGCTGGGAATGCCGCCCGGAAAAGAGAACTGCCGGAACAGCTTTCGCAACCCTTCGGCGTTCTGCTCGATGCCCGGATATACCTCGCTGTAGGTGCCTTCCAGGTAGGCGTTGGCCACCAGACCGGGCCCGCCGTGGCCGGGACCGGTGATGTAGATGACGTTGACGTCGCGGTCGCGGATGATCCGGTTCAGGTGCGCGTAGATCAGGTTCAGTCCGGGGGTGGTGCCCCAGTGCCCCAGCAGACGGGGCTTGATGTGCTCCGGTGCCAGCGGTTCGGCCAGCAGCGGGTTGTCCAGCAGGTAGATCTGCCCGACGGACAAGTAGTTGGCGGCGCGCCAATAGGCGTCGACCCGGGCAACTTCGTCGTCGGCAAGGACTGCACGCGTCGACGTGTCGAAGCTCATTCGCCCGATTGTCCCGATAGTCGGCGGATGCCGCACGCCGGGCCGGCCAGTCGCCGACCGGCTGCGGCCCGGCCTTAGGCTGGCGGGCGTGCCCGTCGATCCACGAACACCGGTGCTGGTCGGCTACGGCCAAGTCAACCACCGCGAAGAATGCACCGACGTCGAACCTGTCGACTTGATGGCCGCCGCCGCGCGGCAGGCCGCCGAGCCGCGCGTCCTCGAAGCCGTCGACGCCATCCGCGTGGTGAACCTGCTGTCGGCGCGATACCGCGACCCCGGGCTGTTGCTGGGTCAGCGGATCGGCGCCGACGATGCCGCCACCCGCTACAGCGGTGTGGGCGGCAACGTGCCGCAGTCGCTGGTCAACCAGGCCTGCCTCGACATCCAGGACGGGCGCGCCGACGTGGTACTGATCACGGGCGGTGAAACCTGGCGCACCCGGATGCAACTGAAAGCCGCTGGCCGCAAACTTGTCTGGACCCAGCAAGACGAATCAGTTCCGATTCCCCAAGGCGCTGACGACCATGTGCCGATGGCCGGGCAGGCCGAAGAGCGCATCAAGCTGGACCGGCCGGCGTATGTGTACCCCCTATTCGAGCAAGCGCTGCGGATCAGCAACGGCGAACCGATGCCGGACCACCGCAGACGCATCGGGGAGCTGTGGGCGCGGTTCAATGCCGTCGCAGTGAACAATCCACATGCCTGGATTCGCAAACCCATTGCTGCCGAGGATATTTGGCGTTCCAGCCCGGAAAACCGGATGATCAGCTGGCCCTACACCAAACTGATGAACTCCAACAATATGGTCGACCAGGCGGCTGCACTCGTCTTGGCATCAGCGGAGGCGGCGACCCGGCTGAAAATCCCGGTCGAGCGCTGGGTTTACCCGTATGCAGGCACCGACGCCCACGACACCTACGCGATCTCCGAGCGGGCCGAGCTGCACCGCTCACCGGCGATCCGGCTCGCCGGCACGCGTGCGCTCGAACTGGCCGGGATCGGCGTCGACGACATCGACTATGTCGACCTCTACTCCTGCTTCCCGTCCGCGGTGCAGATCGCGGCGGCCGAACTGGGGCTGCCGGTGGACGACCCGACGCGGCCACTGACCGTGACCGGCGGCCTGACGTTCGCCGGCGGCCCGTGGAGCAACTACGTCACCCACTCTGTGGCCACCATGGCCGAATTGTTGATCGCCAACCCGGGACGCCGTGGGCTGATCACCGCCAACGGCGGCTATTTGACCAAACACAGTTTTGGCGTCTACGGAACCGAGCCGCCGACTACCGAATTCCGTTGGCAGGACATGCAACCTGTGGTCGATCAGGAACCCACCCGGCGGGCGGTGGTCGAGTGGGAAGGCGTGGGCACCGTCGAGTCGTGGACCACGCCGTTTAGCCGCGAGGGCCAGCCCGAAAAGGTCTTCCTGGCGGTGCGCACACCTGACGAGTCACGCACCTTGGCCGTGATCGCGGATCCGGCCAGTGCGGCTGCGACGGTGCGGGAGGACATCGCCGGGGCCAAGGTGGCGGTTAACGCAGACGGCACCGCGACATTGCGGTAGCCGCATCGTCTTGCCTCCGCCAAGCCGTGCTCGCGATGTTTGACATGTGTGTCAAACTGCAGCGCGAAGCCGCGCGGCGTGCCTATTGTCGAGATAGACACCGGGGGAGGTGACGCGCATGCGGATCCTGGTCACCGGGATCACCGGTGTTGTCGGCCGGTTGCTGGCGCGGCGGCTGGTGGCCGCGGGACATGCCGTTACCGGCATAGCGGACTACCCGCACGACAGTTTGGATCCCGACGTGGCCTTCGTGCAGGCGCCGCTCGACGACCCGGTGCTGCAGGAGCTGGCCGACGACGCCGACGCCCTCATCCATCTGGCCCCGGTCGAGACCGGCGCGCCTGGCGGCGCCGGCATCCAGGGCGTCGTGCACGTGAGCGACGCCGCCGCGCGAGCGGGTGCCCGCCTGTTGTTCGTATCCCCGGCCTGCGGCGACCCTGAGCTGTACCGTCAGGCGGAAGCACTGGTGTCCAGCGCATGGACGCCCAGCCTGATCGTCCGGATCGCGCCGCCCGTGGGCCGCCAGCTGGACTGGATGGTGTGCCGCACGGTGGCCACGCTGCTGCGTGCCAAGCCGTCGTCGCGGCCGCTGCGCTTGTTGCACGTCGATGATTTGATCCGTTTCCTCGTCCTCGCGGTGGCCACCAATCGCGGCGGCTCGGTTGACCTCGCGACGTTGGACACCACCCACGTGCTCACGGCACGGCGGCTGTTGCCGTTGGCCCCCCGCTTTTCTCGGCTGCACTGCTGGACAGACTTGGCTCCAGAGTTGGATACCTCTGCGCTGCAAGAGGATTGGATCTTCGAATTCGGCTGGCGCGCCACCGAGGCGGTCGCCGATACCGCGCGCGGGCTCACCGGGCGCAAACTGGAGCCCAGCGGTGCCGTGGACCTACCCGGACATCGGCCGTTGCCGCTGGAACCCGTGCCGCGATTGCAGCCGTCCGACGGCACCGCGTTGCAATGCGCCGCACCCGACGGGCTCGAGGGCGAGTTCGATGACCGGATTGATCCGCGGTTCCCCGTCTTCAGCGCCACCGGGCTGAGCCAGCCGTTGCCGGGTCCGCTGACACCGATAACGCTCGATGTCCAGCTGGCCGGACTTCGCGCAGCCAGCCGGGTCCTGGGCGAGGCAATGATGTTGGGCAGTGTCGCCGACGGTGAGTGGGCGAGCCGGGCCGTTGCGGTGTTCGGGCATCGACCTTATGTCGGGGTGTCGGTCAGTGTGCTGGCCGCCGCTCAGCTGCCCGGTTGGGACGAACACGCCGTCGCCGAGCGGGCGCTCGGCGACGATCCGTCGTCGCTGAGCCTGTTTCCGCTGGGGCGTCCGCCGTTGGCGGCAGGGGTGTTGGGTTCGGCCGCCAAAGCGATTGTCGGTGCTCGCGCGGTGGCCATGTTGCGGCACTTGAAGAGCGACACTCGCAGCTACCACGCGGCCGCCCCGGTCGAGCACCTCGATGCCGAGCGTTTGGCCGCAATGTCAGACGCCCAGCTGGAGATACGAGCCGACTTGCTGCGCAACCGAATTCAGCAGGGCTGGGGTCTGACCGCGCTGTGGGTGATCGACGCCGGGATTGCGGCGGCGACCCTGGAGCATGCCCGCGCCCATGTCGCGGTATCCGGGGTTGACGCGCTGCTGGACAGCCACCAGGTGGCAACCGAGATCGCCGCGTTAGCAGCGCTGTTGCGAAGGCGTGATCAGCGCCTGCGCACCCTGGCCGGCGACGGCGACCTCGACGGCATTCGCGCGTTGTCTACCTATGTGGCGCGGGCTTTCGAGGATGCCCTGGCCCGGATCGGGCACCGCGGACCCGGGGAGGTCGAATTAGCCAACCGCGTGTTCGGCGACGACCCGGCTGCCTTGCTCGTCGCCGCCGCAGATGCTGCGGCAAAACCACCCGCCGAGCCGGCGTCACCGGAGGGGGGCAGGCTGGCTGAACGTGCGGCGGCCAACGCCCGCGCCTCCCGCGAACTGGCATACGACACCACCATGCGGTTCACCCACGAACTGCGGATGGTGTTGCGAGAGCTCGGGTCTCGGCGCGTTTCGGCGGAACTCATCGACGCGGTCGACGACGTGTACTACCTGACGTGCGACGAGGTGCTCACCATGCCGGCCGACGCCCGGTTGCGGATCAAACGCCGACGCGCCGAGCGGGAACGCCTCCAGGGGCTACGCCTACCCCCGATCATCGATGGGGCCTGGACTCCGGTGAACCCCGAGACATCCGGCTGAGCGGCAGGTCAAACAAGTTCGCCCAGCGGCACCTTCGGATCGGTCAGCTTCGCTGTCTCCACCGGAGCCCGGGACCGGACCAGAGCTTTGACATCGTCGAGCACATCCCAGATGTTGACGTTCATCCCGGCCAGCACCCGCCCGCCGTCGTCGAGCCAGAAGGCGACGAACTCGCGGGCGGCCACATCGCCGCGAAACACCACCCGCGCATAGTCGGGCGCGTGGCCGACATACTCCATGCCCAGGTCGTACTGATCGGTGAAGAAGTAGGGCAGCTCGGCGTATTCACTCGTCTCGCCCAGCATGCCGGCCGCGGCCACCGCCGGCTGTTTGAGCGCATTCGCCCAGTGCTCGGTGCGGATCCGGGTACCCAACAGCGGATGCTCGGCGGCGGCGATGTCGCCGACGGCGTAGATGTCGGGATCGCTGGTGCGCAACGACGCGTCCACCAGCACCCCGCCGTCACCCGTCGCCAATCCGGCCCGCTCGGCCAGCTCAACGTTGGGTTGCGCACCAACGGCCACCAACACGGCGTCGGCGCGGATCGTCGACCCGTCGCGGAGAAGCAGCCCGGTGGCCGCACCGTCCGTGGTGGAAATCTCGTCCACCTGCGCCTGCAACCGAAGATCCACGCCGTGGTCGCGATGCAACGCGGCGAATACTTCGCCGACTTCTTCACCGAGCGCGGCCATCAGCGGTTGTTTGGCGGTCTCGACCACGGTGACGTTCACGCCACGCTGACGAGCGCTGGCGGCCACCTCCAGACCGATCCAGCCGGCTCCAACAATAGCCAACGAAGTCCCCTCGGACAGAACAGAATCCAGCGCCGAGCCATCGTCGAATGTCCGCAGATGGTACACGCCGCCAGCATCGGATCCCGTTATCGGCAGGCGCCGCGAACGTGACCCGGTGGCCAGCAGCAGCTTGTCGTATCGGACCGTGGTGTCATCCGACAGCCCGACGGTGTGGCCGGCCGGATCCACCGACGACACAGGCACACCGAGTCGTAGGTCGACGTCGTGGTCGCGGTACCAGTCGGAATCATGCACGGTGAAGTCGGCCAGCGACTTCTTCCCGGCCAGAAACTCCTTCGACAGCGGCGGGCGCTCGTACGGAAGATGCCGTTCTTCACACAACAGAACAATTCGACCATCAAAACCCTTGTCGCGCAAAGCTTCTGCTGCTTTCGCGCCAGCTAGCCCACCACCGACGATGACAAAAGTGCTCGACTCGACCATGGCGTACAGCCTACTCGGTACAGCTCAGCTCAACAGTCCCCGCAAGAACAGTGCGTTGCGCACCGCGTAGCCGTGCGGATCGTTGTTGAAATACATCCACACGTCTTTGCCCTCGGCGTCCCAATCGCTGATCAGCTTCGCCCACCGCCGCAGCTCCTTGGGCGGGTAGGAGCCGGCATACATCGATTCCGGATCGGGGCCGTGCATACGGACATACACCAAATCGGTGGTGGCCCGTGGGATGCACGCCAGCCCGGCACCGCTCATCACCACGTACGCGGCGTTCCGGTTTTCCAGCAACGCGTAGACGCCGGGATCGTTCCACGAGGGATGCCGCAGCTCGACGGCGACCCGAATCCAAGCCGGCATCTTCGCCAGGAAAAAATCCAGCCGCTCGTCGTCACGGCGCTGCTCGGGATGCAGTTGCACCAGCAGGACACCGTGCCGGTCACCGAGAGCCCGCCAGCAGCCCTCGAACCGCTCGATCCAGGGCCCGGGTGCGCTCAGTCGACGGTAATGCGTCAGCCCACGATGGGCCTTGACCGACATCGTGAACCCGTCCGGCAGCTGGTCACGCCAGCTGGCGAAGGTCGAATCTTTGGGCCAGCGGTAGAAACTCGCGTTGAGCTCGACGGTGTCGAACATCTCGGCGTAGGCCGCAAGCCGGCGCGCCGGCGGCAGGCCTGGCGGGTAAAGCACGCCGGCCCAGTGGTCGTACGACCATCCCGACGTGCCGATCCGCACCGTCACCGCCGGGTCAACCGCTCACCTGCCGGTGCAGGTCGTCGTGCAGCGACACGCGCACCAAGGCGGCGGCCAGCCGGGCATTCTCACCGGGTGCCAATGACCCCAATTCCTTCGGATCGCCAGGCAATCCGAGCTTCTGGGCGCTGCCGGTGGCGCACTTGTCGAAATACGGCCGCGCCCAGGTCCACACGTCTTGGGCTTCGCGCAGGAAAATCTCGGCGCCGGTCGGCCCGATGCCGTTGAACTTGGTCAGCAGCCGGGCAGCCGCCCGCACATCATGGTCACCGCGGCGGGCGAGTTCACGCAGGTCCCCGGAATACTCGTCGCGGACTCGTTCGGCAATGTGGGTAAGACGGGTGGCCGAGCTTTCGTCGTAGCGCACATAATGGGCGCGGCCGAACACGGTGATCATCGTCTGCCGGTCCGCCGCCAGGACGGTTTTCGGGGTGCGCAGGCCCTCCTTGAACAGTTCCCGCCCGGCGCGCATCGCGATCGCCGCGTCGATCGGCTTGCTGGCCAGCATGGCCAGCACCAGCAGTTGAAACAGCGGCTTGGGCTTGTCGGCGAGCCGAACCCCCGCCTCCGCCGCATACGTGGTGCCGGCGATCTTCAGCAGCCGCCGCACCAACTGTTTATCCGCGTCCATAACGCACCGCGTACCCGCAGCACCACGTCACAAACCGCGCGTCATCGCGATCAATCCAGGTCGATCCGGATGGTCAGCAGGTTGGTGCCGACCGCGCGCACGGCGGCGCTGTTGAGCCGCGGCAGGCTGCGCAGCCGCTGCCTGGGGTCGTCGTCGGGAAGCAGATGGGCGGTGCCGCTGCGCCACCGCCCATGGATGCGCACCCGTACCGCCGGGTTGGCCTTGATGTTGCGGACGTAATCGGAATGCTCGCCGTGTTCGGAGACCATCCAGAACTGGTCGCCGATCAGCCGACCACCGACCGCGGTGCGTCGCGGCTGGCCCGACTTGCGCCCCATTGTCTCTAGCATGGTCACCGGCAAACGCCGACCTACCGGGTTGACGACGCGACGCTGAACTCCGTGGACCAACCGCCGCTTGAGCGTGGGGAAAGCCGCCATGGTTGGTGAGCGTAGTTCAGGTGCCGGGACCGCGGCATGCGCCGGTTCCAACGCTGGTGCGACGATCTCGGCACGTCGGCCATCGGCGTGACGTGTCCTGCCGACCGGTCGCCATCGACACCAGCGCGCTCACCATTGTCACACACGGGTCCGGGGCCGCCATCAAGCCGCCGAAGTTCAGCCTTGTGCGCCCAACCCTGATCGGCGCCGGTTTGTTGCCCATACTGGTGGGATAAGCAAGGAGGCACACGTGAAACCACGTCGGCGAACAGATATCGACGTGAGCTACGACGAACACGCGCTGGCCACGACGGGCCCCGAACGCGAAGCCGCCGGCCTCAAGGCGGTGCTGGTGTCGATGCAACGCGGCCTGGCCTCGATGGGCCCGCTGCGCACCGCGGTGTCCCTGCTGCGGCTGAACCAGCGCAACGGGTTCGACTGCCCGGGCTGCGCCTGGCCCGAAGAACCCGGTGGGCGCAAGATTGCGGAGTTCTGCGAGAACGGCGCCAAGGCCGTCGCCGAAGAGGCCACCAAGCGCGTCGTCACGCCCGAGTTCTTCGCCCGGCACTCGATCGCTGACCTGGCGTCGCGGCCGGAGTATTGGCTGTCGCAGCAGGGCCGGCTGACGCATCCGATGGTGTTGCGCCCGGGCGACGATCATTACCGTCCGATCAGCTGGGCGGCGGCCTACCGGTTGATCGCCGACGATCTGCGCGGCCTCGATGATCCCAACCAGGCGGTGTTCTACACCTCGGGACGCACCAGCAACGAGGCCGCATTCCTCTACCAGCTGATGGTGCGCAGCTTTGGCACCAACAACCTGCCGGACTGCTCGAACATGTGCCACGAGTCCTCCGGCGCGGCGCTCAGCGAAACAATCGGGATCGGCAAGGGCTCGGTAAGCGTCGAGGACATCGTCCACGCCGACCTGATCATCATCGCCGGCCAAAACCCCGGCACCAACCATCCGCGGATGCTGTCGGTGCTCCAGAAGGCCAAGGCCAACGGTGCCCGCATCGTCGCGGTCAACCCGTTGCCTGAAGCGGGCCTGATCCGGTTCAAGGATCCCCAAAAGCTACATGGGCTGCTGGGACACGGTGTGCCGATCGCCGACGAATTCGTGCAAATCCGCCTCGGCGGCGATATGGCGCTGTTCGCCGGCCTGGGCAGACTGCTGCTGGAGGCCGACGACCACGCGCCCGGCGCCGTCGTCGACCGGGACTTCATCGCGGCGTACTGTGCGAATTTCGAAGCGTACGAAGCGAATACCCGGGCGATCGACCTCGACACCGTGGTGGAGGCCACCGGCGTCGACCGGCAGCAGCTGCACAGGGTCGCTGCGATGCTGGCCGCGTCGCAACGCACGGTGGTGTGCTGGGCGATGGGGCTGACCCAGCACCGTCACGCCGTGGCCACGATCGCCGAGATCAGCAACGTGCTCCTGATGCGGGGCATGATCGGCAAGCCCGGAGCGGGATTGTGCCCCGTCCGTGGACATTCCAACGTCCAGGGTGACCGGACCATGGGCATCTGGGAGCAGATGCCCGAGTCGTTCCTGGCCGCCTTGGACCGGCGCTTCGGGATCGTCTGCCCGCGTGAGCACGGCCTGGACACCGTTAACGCGATCCGCGCCATGCGCGACGGTAAGGCCAGGGTGTTCATGGGCATGGGCGGCAATTTTGCGCTGGCCACACCGGACACGGCGGCCACCGAGTCCGCTCTGCGGAATTGCTCGTTGACCGTGCAGGTGTCGACGAAGCTTAACCGCAGCCATGTCGTCCACGGCGCGACGGCGCTGATTCTGCCGTCTTTGGGCCGCACCGACCGCGATATCCAAAACGGCGTCAAACAGCTGGTTTCCGTTGAAGATTCGATGTCGATGGTGCATCTGTCGCGGGGCAGCCTGCACCCGCCCAGCGACCAGGTGCGCAGCGAAGTCGCCATCGTCTGCCAGCTGGCCCGCACGCTGCTCGGGCCGCAGCACCCGGTGCCGTGGGAGATGTTCAACGCCGATTACGACACCATCCGAGACGCGATCGCCGACGTGGTGCCGGGCTGCGAGGACTACAACACCAGGGTGCGTCAGCCCGACGGTTTCCAGCTGCCTCACCCGCCGCGCGACGCACGCGAGTTCCCCACCAGCACAGGAAAAGCCAACTTCGTCGTGAACCCGTTGCAGTGGGTGCCGGTGCCGCCCGGCCGGCTGGTGCTGCAGACGCTGCGCAGCCACGATCAGTACAACACCACGATCTACGGCCTGGATGACCGCTATCGTGGCGTCAAGGGTGGTCGCCGGGTGATATTAGTCAACCCGGCCGATTTGACGGCCTTCGGTCTGCGCGAGGGTGACCGTGTCGACCTGGTTTCCGAGTTCACCGGCGCCTACGGGCAGGTACAGGAGCGCCGAGCGAAGGATTTCCTGGTGGTGGGTTATCCGACACCGGTAGGCAACGCTGCCGCGTACTACCCCGAGACCAATTCGCTGGTTGCACTGGATCATGTTGCCGCCAAGTCGAATACGCCGGTATCCAAGGCGATCGTCATCCGGTTGGAGCCTGCGCAATGGGCAGGGTGACAGCCCGGCGGCGCGCCCAGCACGTCTCCAGCGGCGGTGTGACGGCCCGGTCTGAGACCCTGGTCGTGGAGGAGCCGCTGGAGATCCGGTTGAACGGCCGCGCCATCGCGGTCACGATGCGCACGCCCGGGTCGGACATCGAACTGGCGCAAGGTTTTTTGCTGACCGAAGGAATCATCGCACACCGTGACGACGTGGTCGGGGCGCGATATTGCCGCGGCAGCGGACCGGATGGCACAAACACCTACAACGTGCTCGACGTGTCGCTTTCACCCGGCATTGCGATACCCGATGCCCGTAACTTCTACACCACCTCCTCGTGCGGCGTGTGCGGCAAGGCCTCGCTGGAGGCGCTCCAGCTGACCAGCCGCTACTGTCCGGGCGATGACCCCTCGACCATCAGTGCAAAGACCTTGTCGGCGCTGCCTATTCGGCTCCGCGGGGAGCAGGCGGTATTCGCCAGCACCGGCGGACTGCACGCGGCCGCTTTGTTCACCGTGGACGGCGCCCTGCTGACGGTGCGCGAGGACGTCGGCCGGCACAACGCCGTGGACAAGGTGATCGGCTGGGCGGTGGAGCACAACCGGATACCACTGACCGCGACGGCGTTGCTGGTCAGTGGCCGAGCATCATTCGAACTGTGCCAGAAGGCGGTGATGGCCGGTATTCCCGTGCTGGCAGCGGTATCCGCACCCTCCTCGTTGGCGGTCGACCTCGCCAGCCAGTCGGGTCTGACCCTGGTGGCGTTTCTGCGCGGCGACTCGATGAACGTGTATACCCGCGCCGATCGGATCCAGCCGAATCCTGCTACGGCATAACCACATTCACGCCGACGGCCGACCTGCCGCGCGCTGACGCGCGCGGAATGGGTCAATAGTTCCTGAGGCGCTGAACTGTGCCGCCATTTCCGGGTGGCGGCGAAGTCCAGGCATGGGCGACCACTAACGAAAACGAACGTCATGTAACTACCTTGACAGGACTCACCCGTTGAGGTTGACCAAAGGATCTCATCGCCCGGTTCGGGCAAGGGTTGTGCGATGAATGTGCTCTCCTACGTCACCGGCGACACAGAAACCACCGACTGCCCAACCTGCTCGGCCCGCCCGCTGGCTCCCCTGGTTCAAGCCTTAAACGACCAGCTGGCCGGGCCCGATGGCTACCTGTCACCAGCGAACAGCAGGCTGGCTCTCGAATTGGCCTGGCAGACCGTGGGAACCGCCGATGTTCCCGACAGCGTGATCCACGCCTGGCTGGCAGAATTGCTCAGCGATCCGACGTGGGGGTGGTTCGATACGCGAAAATCACTGCGGTGAAAGCGATCCTCGACATCGCCGGGTTGCATCGCGCGGTGGCGTCTGGCCCAAGCCGGCTCTTGCCGAATGAGAGGCCGCCGACCGCGGCGCCCGCGCGCTTGCCGCAGGCGCTACCAGGGCGAGCCGCATCGTCGAGTTCACCCGTCAGGCAATCCGCGCATGGCGTGATTTGGCCGGGCTGCACGCAGCTAGCCACATCCGGCCGGCCGCCGCCGACGATGCAGCAGAACTCGTCGGGGTGTCGGTGTAGCGGCCGACTGGGCTCGCGCTGGCACAACGGGTTCTGGCTCAGTCGTCGATATGTGTCGGAGGGTCGGAAAAGGCGGGATCGGAAGGGTGCACATCAGGACCCATCCATGCGCAGTGCCTGTCGGGTACCAGGTAGGAACTAAGACCGCTGGGAACCAAGCGGGCAACTACCACACAACGTTGCCAGGCGCCGTCGGGCTGGACGGGTCCATCGCACTTGCCGAGAACGGGTCCGCCGTACTGGCAGCCGGCGCTCGCCGGTGGCGCCGAGGTGATCAGTGCTGCGCCCGTCAGCAGGGCAGCCGCTCCGGCAATGATGCGGCCCTTCATGGTTGTCTCCCGTCTTTGCCGCTGGGCGCTGCGGCAAACGCGCGGCGACACATACCGTCGACGGCTCGGTCAGCAACCAACGACGCTACCCGACCACAGCTGTCACGCTGTGGATAACGGCACTAGGCGGCGCAATTGCGTGACATGCCTGGGTGACAGCTCCTCTAGGCACGTGACACCCAGCAGCCGCATCGTGCGGGTCAATTGGCCCGAGAGGATTTCGATCGCGCGTCGAACACCGGCCTCGCCGCCGGCCATCAACCCGTACAGGTAGGCGCGTCCGATCAGCGCGCAGCGTGCGCCAAGGGCGATCGCGGCAACGATGTCGGCGCCCGACATGATGCCGGTGTCTAACAGGATCACAGTGTCGCCGCCCAACTCGCGCGCCACCGAGGGCAGCAGATGGAACGGCACCGAGGCCCGATCAAGTTGGCGCCCGCCGTGATTGGACAACACGATGCCGTCGGCACCGACCTTCACCACGGCACGGGCGTCGTCGAGGGTCTGGACTCCCTTGACGACGAGCTTGCCCGGCCACTGGGTCTTGACCCACGCCACATCGTCGAATGTGACACTGGGGTCGAACATGGTGTCGAGGTATTCGGCGACCGTGCCCGGCCAGCGGTCCAGCGATGCGAACGCCAGTGGCTCGGTGGTCAAGAGGTCGAACCACCAGCGCGGACGAAAACAAGCATCGAGCACGGTGCGCATCGTCAACGACGGAGGGATCGTCATCCCGTTGCGGGTATCGCGCAGCCGCGCACCGGCGACGGGCACGTCGACGGTGACCAGCAGCGTGTCGAATCCCGCTTCGGCGGCCCGCCGCACCAAGGCCATCGACCGATCACGGTCTCGCCACATATAGAGCTGAAACCATTTGCGGCCGTGCGGAATCCATGTCGCCACGTCCTCGATGGCGGCAGAGCCCAGCGTCGACAGTGAAAACGGGATTCCCGCGGCGGCCGCTGCCCGCGCGCCCGCCATTTCACCTGCGGTGTGCATCAACCGGGTGAAGCCGGTCGGCGCGATCGCGAACGGCAACGCCACCGGCTGCCCGAGCACGTCCCAGCCGGTACGGACGGTGCTGACGTCGCGCAGGATCGCCGGGTGAAACTCGACGTCACGGAAGGCTTGCCGCGCACGAGCTAACGAGATTTCGTCCTCGGCAGCGCCATCGGCGTAGTCGAACGCCGCCTGCGGCGTGCGGCGCTTGGCGATACGTCGCAGGTCGTCGATGGTCAGGGCAGCATCGAGCCGACGCTGAGTGCGGTCGAACCGAGGCCTGCGGATCCGGATGAGCGGCGTAAGGTCGCGCACTTTGGGCAGGCGTCTGTGCAACCGTGGTGACATGAGATCCGCACCTGATCCCTTCGATCTGCAGCGTTTCGTGGATGCGCAGGCCGGCGTCTACCACACCGTAGTCGAGGAGCTGCGCGCCGGGCGCAAACGCAGCCACTGGATCTGGTTCATCTTTCCGCAGCTGGCCGGGCTGGGCAGCAGCCCGATGGCCGCACGATATGCGATCTCTTCGCTGGAGGAGGCCCGGGCCTATCTTGCCCACGACATCCTCGGGCCGCGTCTGCACGAGTGCGCCGGGCTGGTCAACGCCATCCAGGGCCGATCGATCCGCGAGATTTTCGGCTCTCCCGACGACCTCAAGGTGCGCTCGTCGATGACGCTGTTCGGCCGTGCTACCGAGGACAACCAGGATTTCGTCGCGCTGCTCGACAAGTACTATGGCGGCGAGGAAGACCCGCTGACGCTCGAACGGCTCAGGTAGGCCGCAGGATGCGCCAGCCGTGTGGTTCCACGACGACCGTGTCGACGATTTCCGTGGGCGGCGCTCCTGATCCGGCGATCACCTGTGCGCGGGGGACGCTCGTGTGCAGCGGCGCGTCGTCGACGTTGAGCGCCACGATCAGTGCCTCGTCGCCGCAGTAGGTCCGGTACACGTACTGCCGGTTGTCCAGCCGCAGCGTCGCTGTCGACGCGGCATGCAGCCACGGGTAACGGCGCCGCAGCCCGATGAGGTGCTGGTGCAGCGTCCACAATTGCGCCCCGCGCTCGTCCACGGGCAGCGGGGGAGAACCGAACTCCGGGCGCACCGCGTCGTCGCCGCCGAGCCGCTCCTCTTTGACGCCCTGATAACCGAACTCGTCACCGGCATAGACGCTGGGAACGCCGCCGACCGTCATCAGGATCACCACGGCAAGCGCTACGTGGCCCGGATGGTCGAGCCTGCTGGCGATGCGGGTGACGTCGTGATTGCCGATAAACGTCAGCGGCGCAAAGCTACTTAGAAACGTGTTGTGCCGCTGCAACGCCCAGTCCAGCTCGTAGAAATTGCGGTCGTTGAGGCTGCTCCAGATCGCCTTCCACAACTCGTATTGGGTGACCGAATCGAACGTGGCTCCTGCGACCACCGCGGCGTAGTCGCCGTGAATAAGCTCGCCCACGAACCACGCGTCGGGATGCGACTCACGCACTCGCGGCAGCACGTTAGCCCAAAATCGCTGCGGCACAGCATAGGCCGCGTCCAAGCGCCACCCGTCAGCGCCGCGCTGAAGCCAATGCCGCATGACGTCGACGGTGTAGTCGGCGACCTCGGGGTTGTCGTGGTTCAACGTGATCAGGTCGCCGTGGCCTTCGAAAGTGCAGTCGCGCAGCCACGTCTGGCTGCCACGGGCAAAGTCCACGCCGACGTGGTTGAACACTCCGTCAAGCAGCACGCGCAGGCCGCGCCGGTGTGCTTCAGCAACCACGTGGTCGAAATCAGCGTCGTCGCCGAGCCGAGGGTCGATGTGGTAGTGGTCGGTGGTGTCGTAGCCGTGGGTGCGCGAAGCGAAGATCGGCCCCAATGCAATACCCGACGCGCCCAAGGTGATCGCGTGGTCGAACCACGCGGTGATGCGCCGCAACCGGTGTTCTCCTGGATCCGGTGGCCTTTGCTGGGCGGGAAAGGCGCCGACGAAGCCGAGCGGATAGACCTGCCACCAGATCACCTGCTCGACCCACGCCGGCGCGCTCACCGGACTATCTTGTCAGCCTTTGTCAGCTGGCGGCGGCCAACGACTGTGCGGTGGTGATCGCCTGCGCCACGCCGGCAACTATCGCGGCGACCTTCAACGCCTCGTAGATTGTTTCCCGGCCCACACCTTCGTCGCGCAGTGCGCGTTCGTGCGCGTTGACGCAATCGGGGCAGCCGTTGATCGACGAAACCGCGAATGACCAAAGCTCGAAATTGGCCTTGCCGACACCGGGATTGGCGATAATGTTCATCCGCAGGCCGGGCCGCAGGTCGTCGTACCGGCCACCCAGAAAGCCGCGGCCGCGGTAGAACACGTTGTTCATACCCATGATCGCCGCGGCGCCCAGCGCCGCCTGATAGGCCTCGGCGGACAGGTAGCCTGCCGCTTCTGCGCCAATCTCGGTGAGCACCTGGGTGTTTCGGGTCGCTGCCGCACTGGCTAACAGGGTGCCCCACAGCTGCTCTTCGTTGAGCACGCTGGTGCGGGTGATCGAACCCAGGTTGAGCCTGAGGTCCTTGGCGTATTCGGGCACCGCGGACTTGAGGTTCTCGATACTCATCAGGCTGACTTCTTCAGCTCTGCAGCAGCGTCGATGGTCGGATCGCCCTTGCGCCAGTTGCACGCGCACAGCTCGTCGGACTGCAGCGCGTCGAGCACGCGCAGCACTTCGTCGACGTTGCGGCCCACCGAACCCGCGGTCACCGAGACGAACTGGATTTCGTTATCCGGGTCGACGATGAAGGTCACCCGGTCGGCCACACCCTCGTCGTTGAGCGCTCCCGTGGCCGTGACCAGCTCGCGCTTGATGTCGGAAAGCATCGGGAACGGCAGTGTCTTGAGGTCCTCATGCTGGACCCGCCAGTGGAAGTGCACGAATTCGCTGTCGACCGAGACTCCCAACACCTTGGCGTCGCGATCCTCGAACTCGTCGTTGAGCTTGCCGAACGTCGCGATCTCGGTTGGACACACGAAGGTAAAGTCCTTGGGCCAGAAGAAGATCACCCGCCACTTGCCGGGGTAGTCGTCGCTGGAGATGGTGGTGAAGTAGTCGCCGGGCTGCTTGGCGTCGACCTTCGACAGATCGCCGCCGATTAGCGCGGTGAGCCGGTAGGCGGGGAACTGGTCGCCAATGGTCAACAGGGCCATGTCACTCCTTCGATCACGATCAGGTACAAGCAGAACTTCTGTCTCACCACCATGCTGCCGTAACTCTACTTTGAATTAAAGGTGATATATGCCACTATACTTATCGCTATGACCGATAAGAGTTATCAGCCGACCCTCGCTGGACTCCGGGCGTTCGCGGCGGTGGCTGAAAAACAGCATTTCGGCAGCGCCGCAAGTGTTCTGGGGGTGAGTCAGTCGACGCTGTCGCAGGCGCTGGCGGGTCTGGAAAGCGGGCTTGGCGTCCGGTTGATCGAGCGGTCCACCAGGCGCGTGTTCGTGACGCCCGAGGGCAGACAGCTGCTGCCGCACGCCCGGGCGGTGATCGAGGCCGTCGACGCGTTCACCGCGGCTGTGGCCGGGGCGTCCGATCCGCTGCAAGGCAGCCTGCGGCTGGGGCTGATCCCCACGGTGGCGCCCTACGTACTGCCGACCGTGCTGGCCGGGCTTGCCGTTCGGCTGCCGACGCTGACGTTGCGGGTGGTCGAAGACCAGACGGAGCGACTGCTGGCGGCGCTGCGCGAGGGTGCCCTCGACGCGGCGCTGATCGCATTGCCGGCGGAAACGGGCGGCCTGACCGCGATCCCCATCTACGACGAGGACTTCGTGCTCGCGCTCCCCCCCGGCCATCCGTTGTCCGGCAAGCGGCGGGTGCCGCCGACGGCACTGGCACACCTGCCGCTGCTGTTGCTCGACGAGGGCCACTGCCTGCGCGATCAGGCGCTGGACGTGTGCCGCAAGGCGGGTATCCGGGCCGAGGTGGCCAATACCAGGGCCGCGTCGCTGGCAACGGCAGTGCAATGCGTGGCGGGCGGGCTCGGTGTGACGTTGATCCCCCAGAGCGCAGTGCCCGTCGAGGCGGCGCGTAGCCGCCTTGGCCTCGCGCAGTTCGCGTCGCCGCGGCCCGGCCGGCGGATTGGCCTGGTGTTTCGGTCCTCAAGCGGCCGCGAAGTGCCCTACCGGCGGCTGGCCGCCATGATCGGTGAGCTGGTCAGCAGCGACCAACACGTGCGCCTGGTCGGCTAGCCGGCACCCGCGCGTCGACGCCCGGCAGGAACGTGTTCTAGTTTGCATCATGCTGGACTTCACTCCGGAGAACATCAGCGCCGAGGACGTCGATCGCTTGCGAGCCGTCTACGAGCCGCTGGCCCGCTCGGTCCGCGAACTGGTCGATGCCACCGTGCGGACCCGGGCCGACGCCGACGCCGTCGCCACCGCCAAGGCGCAGATCGACTCAGCCGCCGCGCGGCTACGCGAAAAACAACTCGACGGCACGTTCGGTGTCCGCTATCTGGCCAGCGGCGAGCGGATGGCCTGGGGCAACGCCGTCATCGGAATCTGCAATCCGCTCGCCCCGCCGCTGGTGGTCAACCGCGACCCGTCCGGCAAGGTGTGGTGTGAATTCCACCTGGGTGCGGCCTACGAGGGGCCCGCCGGGCCACGTCCACGGGGGAGTTGCCGCCCTGGTTCTCGACCACCTGCTCGGTGAAGCCGCCAGTGACGGCGTGAATCCCCGTTTCACCGGAACCATCAGCCTTCGGTATGTGCGGGCAACCCGGCTGGGCCGCCTGCGCGCCGAGGCGTGGACTTCCCGCGTCGCGGGGTCCAAGACGTTCGCGGCGGGTCACCTCGCCGACGACGAGGGGGGTGACGGTCCAAGCCGAGGGGGTGTTCATTTTGCCCAGGTGGCTACGCGAACAGCCGGGCGAGCAGGCAGATCGGTAGGTTCCGGCCATGGAGAAGGTCATCGCCGTGCTGAGGGCGGCTGACCGCGACGACGACTGGTGCGCGCGCCAGCGAGGTCCTGTCGCCGACGCCATCGTCGGGCTCGGTGTTGCGGGGCTGACCGTCAACGTGCGTGACAGCGCGGTGCGTGATTCGCTGATGACGCTGACGACCCTCGATCCGCCGGTCGCCGCCGTGGTCAGCATATGGACCCAACAGTGCTACGCAGATCAGATCACGGCCGCGCTGACCCTGTTGCGGGCGGAGTGCGACCAGCTCGGCGCATACTTGGTCACCGAATCGGTCCCGTTACCTGCACCACTCGAAATCGGCAGGCGCACAACCGGTTTAGCTAACATTGCGTTGTTGCGCCGACCCCCCCGACATGGACGAGCAGACGTGGCTGGCCCGCTGGCAGCGCGATCACACCCCGGTCGCGCTGGAAACCCAGGCCACCTTCGGCTACACCCAGAACTGGGTGGTGCGTGTGCTTACCCCGGACGCGCCGGCCATCGCCGGAATCGTCGAAGAATTGTTCCCGGCCGAAGCGATCAGCGACCTTAAGGCATTCTTCGGCGCCGCCGATGACGACGATCTGCAGCACCGGCTAAGCCGGATGCTTTCCAGTACAACGGCTTTCGGCGCCAACACGAACATCGATACCGTCCCCACCAGCCGCTACGTGCTCAAAACACCGTTCCGGTAAGGAGTTCGGCCGTGATACTGCACATCGACGACCAGGACAGGGTACGCACCCTTACCCTGAACCGGCCCGAGGCGCTCAACGCCTTCAACGAGGCCCTCTACGACGCCACCGCCGAGGCCCTGCTGGCCGCGGCCGAGGATCCGGGGGTCGCGGTGGTGCTGCTGACCGGCGCTGGGCGAGCCTTCAGCGCCGGCACCGACCTTGGTGAGATGCAGGCCCGGGTGACCGATCCGGATTTCACCCCCCGGCAAATACGGCTTCACCGGGCTCATCGACGCGCTCACCGCGTTTCCCAAGCCGCTGATCTGCGCCGTCAACGGTGTGGGGGTGGGGATCGGCACGACCATCCTCGGCTACGCCGACCTGGCGTTCATGTCCTCGACCGCGCGACTGAAGTGTCCCTTCACCAGCCTGGGGGTCGCGCCCGAAGCGGCGTCGTCCTATTTGCTGCCGCAGCTGGTGGGTCGGCAAAACGCCGCCTGGCTGCTGATGTCCTCGGAATGGGTCGACGCCGAGGAAGCGCTGCGCATGGGCCTGGTCTGGAAAGTCTGCGATCCCGCAGACCTGCTGGCCCAAGCCCGCCAGCACGCCGAAATCCTGGCCTCCCGCCCGATCGCAAGCCTGATGGCAGTCAAGCACACCATCGTCGAACCGATCCGCCCGGAAATCGCGGCCGCCAGCGCACGGGAGAACGCTCACTTCGCCAAGCTGCTGGGTGGACAGGCGAACGCCGACGCGCTGGCGAAATTCACTGGCAGGCGCGGCACCTGAAGGTGGGTCGCTAGCGTGCGGCGCTGGCGTCGAGTTGTCGCGCCGCGGCGATGATCGCGCGCACCGTGTGGCGGCAGCGCCCACAGTCGGCGCCCGCACCGCATGCCGCAGCCACCTCTTTGGATGTCGACGCGCCACGCGCCACCGCCTCGGATACGGCGTGGCTGGTCGCTCCCACACACAGGCATACGTACATCAGCACACCTCGCTGCCGACCGTTCGCCGGGTCGGCGCCGCCGGACTGCCCATGTCCATATTAGAGGAGTCTAACCTAAGTCAGTTAGTGCAGTCTAACCTAAGTCGGCGGGGTACACGAATCCGCGCGCCGGGCAGCTCCGCGAGTTGACGCACACCCGCGGCATCGCGCGACTAGATTGAACGCGGCACGGCATGGTGGTGTGACAGCCCAGCACCACCCGACGGGTGCCGTACGCCGATACGCGACAGCCTTCAAAGGAGCGATGATGCAAGGTGATCCCGATGTGTTGCGCCTTCTCAACGAACAGTTGACGAGTGAGCTCACCGCGATCAATCAGTACTTTTTGCACTCGAAAATGCAAGAAAACTGGGGTTTCACCAAGGTGGCGGAACGGACCCGGGCGGAGTCGTTCGACGAAATGCGCCACGCCGAAATGGTCACCGACCGCATCTTGCTGCTCGACGGTTTGCCCAACTATCAGCGTCTGGGCTCCCTGCGTGTCGGCCAGACGCTGCGCGAACAGTTCGAAAGCGACCTGGCCCTGGAATATGACGTGATCAACCGGCTCAAGCCGGCGATCATCCTGTGCCGGGAAAAGCAGGACACCACCACTGCGAACATCTTCGAAAAGATCGTGGCCGATGAGGAAGCCCACATCGAATACCTGGAAACGCAGCTGGAACTGATGGACAAGCTGGGCGAGCAACTGTATGCCGCCCAGTGCGTCGCCCGGCCGCCTACGACGTGACCGCCCCGGTCGCGGCGGAATTGGGCGCGGCCGGCACGCAGATCAGCACGCAGCGGCGCAATTTCATCTTCCTGGCCATCCTGCTGGGAATGCTGCTCGCCGCGCTGGACCAGACCATCGTCGCGACGGCGCTGCCCACCATCGTCGCCGACCTGGGCGGTGCCGGCCATCAATCGTGGGTCGTCACCAGCTATCTGCTGGCCTCAACGATTGTCACCGCGCTGGTCGGCAAGTTCGGGGACCTTTTCGGGCGCAAGGCGGTGTTCCAGGCGGCGGTGGTGTTTTTCGTCGTCGGCTCGGTGCTGTGCGGGTTGTCGCGGTCGATGATCACGCTGGTGCTCGCCAGGGCGCTGCAGGGTATCGGCGGTGGCGGGCTGACCGTCACCGCCACCGCGCTGATCGGCGAGGTCATCCCACTGCGCGAGCGCGGCCGCTATCAGGGCGCCCTGGGCGCGGTGTTCGGTGTGACCACGGTGATCGGCCCGCTGCTGGGCGGCTACTTCACCGACCATTTGACCTGGCGGTGGGCATTCTGGATCAACGTGCCAGTGTCGGCGGTGGTGTTCTTCGTCGCCGCCGCGGCCATCCCGGCCCTGGCCGACCGCACCCGGTCGACAATCGACTACGCCGGGATTGTCCTCGTCGGGTTGGGGGCTGCCGGGCTGACCCTGGCCACGAGCTGGGGCGGCACCACCTACCCGTGGGGATCGGCGACGATTATCGGGTTGTTCGCCGGCTCGGTGTTGGCGCTTGCCGTTTTCGTGTGGGTGGAAAGCCGGGTGGCCGAACCGATTTTGCCGACTCGGCTGTTCGGAAGTCCGGTATTCACGGTGTGCTGCGTGCTGTCGTTCGTGGTCGGGTTCGCGATGTTGGGCGCGCTGACGTTTCTTCCGACCTACATGCAGTTCGTCGACGGAGTCTCGGCGACCACGTCGGGTCTGCGCACCCTGCCGATGGTGGCGGGCATGCTGACCACCTCGATGGGAAGCGGTGTGCTGGTCGGCCGCACGGGCCGCTACAAGATCTTTCCGGTCGCCGGCACGGTGGTGATGGCGGTCGCGTTCACGCTGATGTCGCGGATGAGCTCGTCGACACCGGCATGGCGGCAATCGCTTTACCTCATCATCCTGGGTGCCGGCATCGGCCTGTGCATGCAGGTGCTGATCCTCATCGTGCAGAACACGTCGCGTTTCGAAGACCTCGGTGTTGCCACGTCGGGGGTGACGTTCTTCCGCACGATCGGCAGCTCGTTCGGTGCCGCGATATTCGGTTCGCTGTTCACCAACTTCCTGCACAGCCGCATCGGCCCCGCACTGGCGGCAAGCCGCGCGCCGGCGGTCGCGGCGAGTTCACCGGAGGCTTTGCGCCATCTGCCCCATGACATGGCCGGCCCGATCGTCGCGGCCTATGCCGCGTCGCTCACCCAGGTGTTCCTCTGGGCGGTGCCCGTCGCCGTGGCCGGGTTTGTCTTGGCGCTTCTTCTCAAAGAGGTTCCGTTGCGCGATATCGGCAACCGTGCCGCCGACATCGGCGATGGGTTCGCCATGCCGACCACACAGACGCCGGATGAAATGCTCGAGACAGCGATCGGCCGGCTGCTGCGCCGTGGTGCGCCCGGCATGCGGCTGCGTAGCATCGCCATGCGACCCGATTGCCGGCTCGACGTTGCCGAGTTGTGGGCCCTGCTGCAAATCAACCGGTACACGCGGGTTTTCGGCACAGCCCGGTTGACTGACATCGGCGACCAGCTCGGCGTTCCCTACGAGGTCTTCGAACCCGTCTTCGACCGCCTGGTTCGCACCGGCTACGCCGGGCGTGACATCGACCGGTTGTGGCTTACTGCGCGTGGCGCCCGGGAAGTCGACTTCGTCACCACGCTGATCCGGGACTGGATCGTCGACAAGCTGACGCGGACCGCGAGCTTCGACGAACGCCCGGACCGGGCTCAGATCGAAGCCGCGCTTGACCGCATCGCGCGCCGGATTGTCACACAACGGGTTTGGCCCGACGACCGGCGGGAGCCGGCCGGGGTCGCGACCGAGAAACTTCCCCCCGTCGACACCGGGCGTACCATCTCGCCATGAGCCGAATCGGAACATTCGCTGACGACGACCTGGCCGGCTGGATCGACAAATCCCCGCACCTCGGCGGTGCGATCGCCGGATTCAGCGACGCGGTTTACCACCACAGTCGGCTGCCGCTGCGCACGCGTGAACTCGCGCGAATCGTGATCGCCCACAACAACGAATGCGCGGTATGCATCAACACTCGGGACGCCGACGGGCCCGCGGCCGGCGTCGACGAAGAGCTGTACGAGCATGCCTTGCAGTGGCGCACCTGGCCGGGTTACACCGTGCAGGAGCGGCTGGCCGCCGAGTTCGCGCACCGATTCGCCACCGAACACACGGTGCTGCGCGACGACGAGGACTTCTGGGCCCGCTGCCGCGAGCAATTCTCCGAGGAGCTGCTCGCCGACCTGGCGTTGTCGTGTGCGCTGTGGCTGGGCATGGGACGGGTGCTGCGGACCCTGGATATCGCGCAGAGCTGCAAACTCACCTTGCCCAGCCGGGCCTGATCCGCCACGCGTGACCGCGCCACCGCTTGCCGCCGCGGCGATCGCCCAACTCGAAGCCGAAGGGGTCGACGCCGTCATCGGCACCGTGGTCAACGCCGCCGGGCTCACGCACGCCAAGACGGTGCCGATCCGGCGGACCAACACCTTCGCTGACCCGGGAGTGGGGGCCAGCCCGGTGTGGCATGTGTTCGCCATCGATCAAACCGGCATCGCCTTCACTGATTCGATCGGCGTGGTCGGCGACCAACGCATCCGCATCGACCTGTCGGCGTTGCGCATCATCGGCGACGGGTTGGCCTGGGCGCCCGGCGGATTTTTCGAGCAGGACGGCACGCCCGTGCCCGCGTGCAGCCGCGGCACGCTGCGCCGGGTCGAGGCCGCGCTGGCCGAAGCAGATATCACGGCCGTGGTCGGTCACGAAATCGAGTTCGTCCTGGTCAACCCGGACGGCAGCCGACTGCCGTCGACGCTGTGGGCGCAGTACGGACTGGCAGGCGTGCTCGAGCACGAAGCGTTCGTCCGCGATGTCGTCGCGATGGCCACCGCATCCGGTGTGGGAATCGAGCAGTTTCACCCCGAATACGGCACCAATCAGTTCGAGATCTCGCTGACGCCGCAAACCCCGGTCGCCGCCGCCGACCAGCTGGTGCTGACCCGGGTCATCCTCGGCCGGGTTGCCCGTCGTCATGGGCTGCGGGTGAGCCTGTCGCCGGCCGCGTTCACCGACGGCGTCGGATCCGGTGCCCACCAGCACTTCTCATTGGCGACGTCCGATGGGCCGCTGTTCTCGGACGGTGCCGGCGTGCGCGGGATGACGCCCGCCGGCGAAAGCGCAGTGGCCGGGCTGCTGCGGGGATTGCCAGAGGCCCAAGGGATACTGTGCGGGTCGATCGTGTCGGGATTGCGGACACGGCCCGGCAATTGGGCCGGAGCGTACGCCTGCTGGGGCACCGAGAACAGAGAAGCTGCAGTGCGATTCGTCACTGCCGGTCCAGGCAATCCGTACGGCGGAAACGTCGAGGTGAAGGTGATCGACGCCTCGGCCAATCCGTATTTCGCCTCCGCCGCGATTCTTGGTCTGGCACTGGACGGAATCCGGCAACAAGCCCGGCTGCCGACCGAAACAACGGTGGACCCGGCAACACGATCCGACCAGGAGCGCGACCGCGCAGGAATCGTGCGACTGACCGACAGCCAGGCAGAAGCTATTGCCGCGCTTGATAACTCGCAACGGCTACGCGCCATTCTCGGCGACCCGGCGGTCGATATCCTGGTGGCGGTGCGCCGGTTCGAGCACGAGCACTACGGCGACCTCAGCCCGCAACAACTTACCGAGAAGTTCCGCATGGCCTGGAGCGTATGAGCGTGCCGACGGCTACGGCCCTGGCGCAGCACATCGCCGGCCTGCCGCTGATCGATCAGCATGTGCACGGCTGCTGGCTCACGGCGGGGGACCGGCGGCGCTTCGAAAACGCGCTCAATGAGGCCAACACCGATCCGATTACCTACTCTGGGTTCGACTCTCAACTGGGTTTCGCGGTGCGCGCGCACTGCGCACCAGTTCTGGGGTTGCCCCGACACGTCGACGCCCACACGTATTGGGAACGCCGAAGCGAATTCGCCGAGGCCGAGTTGGCCCGCTTGTTTCTGCGCGGTGCCAATGTCAGCGACTGGCTGGTCGACACCGGATTCGCCGAGGGCGTCGCCGATGTCAACGAGTTCTCGGCGGCCTGCGGTGGACGCGTCCACGAGGTGGTTCGCCTCGAGCAGGTGGCCGAGCAAGCCGCGCAGGCACCCGGAGATTATGCCTCGGCATTCGAGGAGATACTGCATCGACGAGCTGCCAGGGCGGTGGGCACCAAATCGATTCTGGCTTACCGCGGCGGGTTCGACGGAGACCTGACCGAACCGCCGGCCGCGCAGGTCGTCGAGGCTGCCGGCCGGTGGCGCGACAGCGGCGGGGTCCGGCTACGCGACCGGGTGCTGCTGCGTTTCGGGCTGCATCAGGCTCTACGGCTGGGCAAGCCACTGCAATTGCATGTCGGATTCGGTGACCGGGACTGCGATTTGCACAAGAGCAACCCGTTGTATCTGCTGGACTTTCTGCGCAAGTCGGGGGATACCCCAATCGTGCTACTGCACTGCTATCCCTACGAACGGGAAGCCGGCTATTTGGCGCAGGCATTCAACAACGTCTATGTCGACGGCGGATTGAGCATCAACTATCTGGGCGCGCGGGCGCCTGCCTTCATCGCCAGGCTGCTGGAGATGGCACCGTTTAGCCGGGTTATGTATTCGTCGGACGGGTTCGGCCCGGCCGAGTTGCATTTTCTCGGTGCGGCCTTGTGGCGCAAGGGGATTCATCGCGCACTACAGCCGTTCGTCGACTCCGGCGACTGGAGCGTGGCAGACGCCATCCGCGTGGTCGATCTGATCGCCCGCGACAATGCGGCGCGCATCTACCGCGTTTGAGGCGCGGTGACTCGGGATCTACCGGTGGCCATGGCGGCGAAGGGCGGCGCCTTGGACTGTCCGGCTTTCAGATCAACCCGGTCGCGTCGAACACCCATGACGTGTCGGCTTGCGACAGGCTTTCCATCCAGGACGGTGGCGCGTGGTTGGCGATCGCGCCGAAGTCCCAGTAGTCCTTCCACAGCGTGACCTTGCCGCCGGCCACGCGGTGCACCGAAACAAACGGCAGCACCGCGGTTTCGCCGGTGTGCCATCGCCAGGTTTCCGAATGTTCGTACATCACGTCGGAACCGTTGGACAGCAGCAGACCGTCGTGGTTGTCGTACCCGGCCAGCGGCTCGAGACCCACCTTGAGCCGCTTGACAATGTCTTCGGGCCCGCGCGCCGCCAACGTCGGACCGACCGGCATGTCGACGTAGATACAGTCCGCCGACACAAACGTCTTGACGTCCTCCCAGTCCCGGCGCGCCAGCGCCCGCCACAGCCCGAGCACCGGGGCGACAGCCGGCTCATCGGTCACGGACGTCAATACAAACGTGGTTGCTCGATACCTGTCAACCGAACCCGTGACCTGTTATGCCCACGGCGAACCCAGGCATATCGCGAACCGCGGCAACGCTGAGGTGGTTATGCCCGACGAGCGGCCGGATGCCGACGCCCTCGACGCCTACTCCTCGGTAGTCACGAAGGTCGCGCAGGTCGTGTTGCCCAGCGTTGCGTGCCTCTCGGTGCGCTCACGCCGAGGTGAAGGCAGCGCGAGCGCCAGCGTGATCACCGCTGACGGCTACCTGTTGACCAGCGCCCATGTCGTGGGCACTGCCCGCGTCGCCAAGGCAACCTTCGCCGACGGCGCCACGGTGACCGCCGACGTCGCCGGTCGCGACGTGCTGTCCGACCTGGCTGTGCTCAAAGCCCGGGGGACTGTTCCGGCGCCGGTGGTTATGGGGCGTGCCGAGGACCTTCAGGTCGGGCAGCTGGTGGTAGCGGTGGGCAACCCGCTCGGCCTGGCCGGCAGCGTGACCGCTGGCATCGTCTCCGGGCTGGGACGATCCCTGCCCACCCGCGCGGGTCGCGTGGTCGACGAGGTGATCCAGACCGACGCCGCACTCAACCCCGGCAACAGTGGTGGCGTGCTCGCTGACGGGCGTGGGCGCATGGTCGGGGTGAACACCGCGGTCGCCGGAGTCGGCCTGGGTTTGGCGGTGCCGATCAACGACTCGGCGCACAAGATCATCGCGGCACTGATGCACACCGGTCGGGTGCGCCGTGCCTGGCTGGGTATCGCCGGCTCACACATCCCGGTGCCACCTGCCGTGGCGGCCAAGCTGGGAACGACGCATGGCCTGCAGCTGGCCAGCGTGATTCCCGGCAGTCCGGCCGCCGAGGCCGGTTTGCGGCGCGGCGACATCGTTGTCAGCGTCGACGGCCACAATGTGGTGACCGCCACGGCCCTTCAGCGGCTGATGGTCGAAGACGCCATCGAGCGTCGCATCGAGATGACGGTGTGGCGCAACGGCGCGCTGGTCGACGTTGTCGTGGTGCCCCGGGAGCTCGTCGAACACTGATCATTCAGCGGCGGCCAGCGACCTGGCCGGCCCCAGCGCCACCGGCAGCGTCGACCAGCCCCGCAGCACTCGCGTGTCGCGCCGGCTGCCGGCGCCCGCCGACCGCACGTCGGGAAAGCGGTCGAAGAACGTCTTGAGCCCCACCTCGCCCTCGGCACGGGCCAGCGCCGCGCCGAGGCAGAAGTGGCGACCTCCGGAAAACGCCAGATGCCGGTTGGCGTTGGGGCGTTCCACGTCGAAGCGGTGCGGATCGGTGAACACGGCGGGATCGCGATTTGCCGCCGCCAGGTAGAGCACCACCATCTCACCGCGGCTGATTTGCGTACCGGCTAGTGCGGTATCGGTGCGGGCCACCCGTGCGGTGAGCTGGACGGGCGAATCCAGCCGCAGGATCTCTTCGACCGCGTTCGGCCACAACTGCGGGCACTCACGCAATCTGGCCAGCTGTTGCGGCGCATCCAGCAACATTCGAATCCCGTTGCCCAGCAAGTTAACCGTGGTCTCGAAACCAGCAGCCAGCACCAGACCCGCGATGGCTTGCAGCTCCGTCTCCGTCAAATGTGTTTCCCGGTCTCCGCTTTCGGCGGTCCGGATCAGTTGACTCATCACGTCCTCGCCGGGCGCACGCCGCAATTGGCGGAGATGATCGGCCAGCCAGCGGTTGAATCCGGCGATCCCGCGCTGCACCTGCCGGTATTGCCGCCATGTCAGCCCGAAATCCAGGCTGGGCGCGGCAAGTTCACCAAACGCCAGGACGTGCCCGCGGTCGCTGTCGGGCACCCCGAGGATGTCGCTGATGATGGCGATCGGAAGCTGTGAGCAATACCGCTCGACGATGTCGACAACTCCTTGCTCGTCGGCCAGCTCGTCGAGCAAAGCGGCAGCTGTCTGCTCAACTGAATCCCGCAACGCCGCGACCGCTCGGGGTGTGAACACCGACGACACCGTCTTGCGGTAGCGGGTGTGCTCCGGCGGCTCCACGGACAGCAATGACGGCGGCCTCAGCGGATGCAGCAGGTCGTCGCGGAAGCAGCGCTCCAGTCCGCGTAGCGGTGCCGGCAAATTCGACCCCAGCGAGAGCACCCGGAAGTCTTCCGAGCGCAGCACCTCTTGCGCGACCGCGTGGTCCACGGTGACGTAACCGATGCGTCCTGGCACCAATGGGCCACGCGGCCGAAGTTCTTCGTAGAACGGCACCGGGTCGGCCTTGACGGTCGGGTCGGCGATCAGCCGGGCCTGCGGATCGCCGCGTCGCGCGCCCAGCCACGCGACGCCGCGCACGAACCCATGCAGGGCCAGCCAGTGCACCCTCTGCCTCAACGTGTCTCCGTTGCTCGCTGCTTGCGGTGATGCGCGGCCCAGCCTAGCGGTTTTCGTGCTGGTTCAGCAGTCGGCGTTGATGGCCACCCGGTGTGACCGGGGCGGCCTTGCGGCGCACGATCTGCGCCTGCGGGCAATGCCGACATGACAAGAGCGCGGCGCCGCATCGGGCGCCTTCCTTCGGGTGGACGCTGGGGGTCTACTGCACGTCGCGGATGAGCGCCGGCAGTGCCTTGGTGATGCGGCCCCTAACCAACTCGGGGCTAAGAGCTTTGAGCCGGTCGATCCACCGAATGGTTTTCGGCACGTACCAATGCAAGCGGGTCGGGTGATGATAGGCCCGCCATGCCGCCTCGGCCACGCTGCTGGCCGGCATCAACCGGAACATGCCTTTTTTGGGGGCGGCCGCGCGAATCTCGTCCCGGGATCGCACCTGCACGCTGGCCTCGGAGTGGGATGGTGTCGAGGTAAGGATCGCCGTATCGATGAGACCGGGCAGCACGTCGGCGACCCGCACTCCATGCCGCCGCCATTCCACGCTCAGCGCTTCGGTCAGCCCCTTCACCGCGTGCTTGGTGGCCGAGTAAACCGCCAACTGTGGCATGCCGTAGGTGGCCGAGGACGACGACGTCGAAAACATCAGGCTGCCAGTCGATTTCTTGAGGTGAGGCAATGCCGCGTAAGCGCCGGTCAGCACCGCCTTGAAGTTCACCTCGACGACACGCATGGCGGCGTCGTAGGGCACGTCCTCGAACCAGCCCGATTCACCGATGCCGGCATTGTTCCACATCATGTCCAGGCCGCCACCGGGATTGCCTGCGCAGAAATCCGCCACCGCGGCGTCCAAAGCCGCCTTGTCGGTGACGTCGACGGCACGAGTCCAGAGCCGCTCGTCACCGAGCTGCTGGCTCAGCGAGGTGAGGCCCTGCGGGTTACGGTCGACCGCACCGACCCGCCAGCCCTTGGCGTGGAACAGTTTTGCGCCTTCGCGGCCCATGCCGCTGCCGGCGCCGGTAATGAAGACCGATTTCACGCCTCGACGACGTCCTTGATGCGGTTCAGGGTTTGGGTCATGTCCCGGATGTTGCGGCGTTGACGCAGCCAACCGCCAAACACCCAGTAGTACAGGCTGGTCAGCGGTGACGAAGCGAGCCGGAATGACTCAGTGACGTCGGTGCCGCCATCGCAGGGTGTTAACCGGTAGTGCCAGTGGTTCACCGGCCGATCGCCGACGAGGACATCGAAGCCGAACTCGCGGCCCGGTTCACACGCGGTCACCCGGCACGTCGTCCAATACACGGGCCCGATCTCGTTGCGCCGGACATGTCCGCGGAAGCGTGCGCCGACCGCGGGTCCGGTGGCGCCGTCGAGCCACTCCGCCTCGAATGTCTCCGGTGAGAACCGCCCCGTGTTGCGCACGTCGGCGATGAGGTTCCAAATTTTGTCCGCAGGTGCTGCCATACGAACGGTCACCGAGCCTTGCATGAGCTGATCCAAGCATGTTCCCTTGTGCTCAGCGGCCGAAAACGGCGATATTCACCAGTGCGGCACGAACATCGAAACAACGTGGTGGGTCGCCGCAAGCACTTGGTGCACCGGTGACGGCCATACGGCGGGCGGTACGCCGCCGCTGTTGGCGCATTTCGGCCATGCACCGGGTCCCTGGCTGGCCAGGATGCGATTGGCGACGCGGATCTGCTCCTGACGGCTGGCATCCGCCGGCGAGCCGACCCCGCCATTGGCGTCCCAGGTCGCCTGGCTGATCTGCAGACCACCGTAATGACCGTTGCCGGTGTCAGCCGCCCAGTTACCGCCGGACTCGCATTGCGCGACGGCATCCCAATTAACAGTGTCGGCGTTTGCGACACCGGTGGATAGTGCCATTGCCGCGGCGATAAATACTGCGGTGCCCGTGGCTTTGGCCAATGGTGTGCAGACAACGTTCATACCGAACGTTTCGACACTTGTAGCCGAAACGTTACCAAGATAAAAATTGCTACCCGAATCGCCGCCACGGCGGCGGATGGGGCAAACGTCGGCAGGTCAGCCTTGTTCCGGCAGGTCGTGACGCACCACGCGCACTTTGCCGCCGGCAAGGCAAGCAGCATAACCGTGCAGTTTGCCGTATAACTCCCACGCCGTGCGGTGCGGATCAGGAGTCACGTCGATCTGGTGGCCGTCGGAAAACTCCAGGTGCAAGTCGCCGGTGTCGTACCAGACGACGCCGGTGCAGGTGGCCCCCGAGAAGTCGAACAGCGGGCGCTCCTGGTCCGTGGTGTCGCGCGGATCGATGGTGACAACGTCGGCGGGTGCGCTGCCGGTGGCCGGCAGCGTCAGGCGCAGCGGCACCGAGATGACGAGTTCGTTGTAATCCTCGAAGCTGAGCACGAGACCGTCGCGAAACATGATCCGCTGCAGCGCACAGCCCTCGATCCAATGCTCAACCATTTTTTGTCCCGCCATACATTCACTCTGAACGTTATAAGGCATCCGCACAAGAGCGGAATGCCGAACGACCGGCAATCGCGTACCCGGTGGCGCAGAAGTGCCGGAGCGAATGGTTGTTAATGCGCATTTTTTCGATATGTCCGGCACGCCCACACGGCAGGAGGTGCGACCCTGCCAATTGCCCGCCGACCTGCGCAGAAGCGTGCGGCGCAGGTTTGCCGGGGGCGTCGACGCTGCGGCTGTACAGACAGGGGCAACCCTTGTATAGCGGGTCGATACGCGCTAGCGTTTCGACGTCTTCAATCGCGATCAAAACGGAGTGATCATCATCGATACGCAGGCCAACGAGACCACCGCCAGTAAGGGCCGGTTCAACGCCGATGCTGCGTTGGACGACGGTGAGGCGCCAGTCATCGTCAGCTTGGTCGAAGCGGCGATGCAGATGTTTACCGCCGCGATCGATGCGCTACCGGACACCAGCGATCCGGAATTCTCCGATCGCGCCAGGGTGATCCTGTCCGGGCTGCGAAAGCTTCAGGCCGCCTTGACCAAGGCGGCGTCGCGAGAACGGGCCACCCCGTCGGTAATTGTGGCGCTGAGCGGGGTTCGCACGCGCTACGACGATCTCATGGAACTGGCGGCGTCAGCGCCGGGCGCCACCTTGGGTCAGCAGCTTTACGTCACGCGCCGGCGCGCCAAGCTGTCCGCGCAGGAAACCGCCAACGGAGCAGGCTTGCGGGCGGATCTGCTCGACGCCCTTGAGGCCGATGAGACTCCGACCGAGGAGGAGGCGGCCCGCATCAAGGAGCTGATCGCCGCACTCGGCGGCTAGCTCAGGGCCGCGGGCCTGGCTCGACAGCGACTAGCCTGGTTGCCAGTGACCTCTCACAGGATGCCGGATCGCTGCGATGACCCTGGTGCGACGCGTCAACCGTCCGATCGGCGACGGCGGGCCGGTTGACTGGTTGAGTTCACCGGGGGCTCGCGCCCTGGTTGCGGCGGCGCTGGTGATGTCGCTGGTGTTCGGTGGATTGTTTGTGTCGATCGACCGACTCCATTCCTCACCGTCGAACTCCCTCAACCACCCCGCCCATCCGGCCAGCGACTCTCAGAGCAAAACCGAAGTCGTCGAGCCGGCTAAACAAATCGTCGGGCTCGCGCGGCTGCCGAGGCCGGTCGCAGGCTACATCCTGATGTCGTGTAAGAACCACGACGACCCGCCGTATCAGGGCGCGATCTACATGACGTTCGCGGTGCCCGCCGGAGTGCGGGCCGATACATACTTTCGTAGCGTCGCTGCGACCCTGGCCGCGCATGGCTGGCATGAGGGCCTCGAACCCACCGCGCGGGTGTACGGCAAAACCCTATACAAAGACGGCGTCACGGCGATTATTTACCGCGATAGCGATTACCCGAATCTGGGAATTGCGCGCCTTTACGGACAATGTCGAAATATGAGTAATCACCGCAATGATATGACCGCCTGGACCGATATCAGCGACCAATTCGGTCAGGTTCGGTAGGCCGGGCCACAGACGGACGCAAACGGGCCTCGCCCCGATTCGGCAGCTCACCGCCGAATCGGGGCGTCGGCGTCAGCTGACGTGCTATCTCGTCATTTTGCTGCCCGTGACCGCGCCCGCTCGTCGGCGTGCTCCAATTCCGTGGAGGTGAGGACGAGCGCGTCCGGACCGGGAAAGACAGTTGCCTCCTGGCTGGTGCCCTGCCACCGCACCACGTACGGCGGCGACCCATCCGCTGACCGCACCTCGGTGATCAACCCGCGCTGGTCTGGCTGTGCAACTGTCGTACCCTTGATGACCAACCAGTCGCCAACATGGGCCTTCATCGCATACTCCCTTTCCGTTGCTGTAATTCGATTGTGCGCGCGCCGGTCGGCTACGGGAAGGGGAGGCAGGCAAGGAAATTGGGCGGTTCCGCCACGGGCTGTGCTCAGCCGAAGGCGGCCTCGGCGGCAGTGGCGTCAAGGCCGGTCCCGAACCTGCGGCAGTCAGCTAGCTGCAGGCCCGGCGCCCAACGAGCGCTGCAGGTCGGGCTTCATGGCGTTCAACTGCGCGCCCCAGTACTCCCAGCTGTGGGTACCGTTGTCGGGGAAGTTGAAGACAGCGTTGTGGCCGCCGGCAGCGTTGTAGGCGTCTTGGAATTTCAGGTTGCTGGTCCGCACGAAGCCCTCGAGAAACTCGGCGGGCAGGTTGGCGCCGCCCAGCTCCGACGGGGTGCCGTTGCCGCAGTAGACCCAGATTCGGGTGTTGTTGCCGACGAGTTCCGGGATGTGCAGTGACGGGTCGTTGCGCTGCCACGCCGGGTCTTCCTTCGGGCCCCACATATCGGCGGCCTTGTAGCCGCCGGCGTCGCCCATCGCCAAGTTGATCAGCGACGGCCCCATCCCCTGCGAAGGATCCATCAGCGCCGACAGCGAGCCTGCGTAGATGAACTGTTGCGGGTGGTAGATGGCCAGGATCAATGCCGCCGAGCCTGCCATCGAGATGCCGACCGCGGCGCTGCCCGTGGGCTTGACGCTCTTTTGGGAGGCCAGGTATCCCGGCAACTCACTGGTCAGGAAGGTTTCCCACTTGTAGGTGGTGCAACCGGCCTTGCCGCAGGCCGGGTTGTACCAGTCGCTGTAGAAGCTCGACTGGCCACCCACGGGCATGACCAGCGACAGGCCGGACTGGTAGTACCACTCGAACGCGGGCGTGTTGATGTCCCAGCCGTTGTAGTCGTCTTGGGCCCGCAGGCCGTCGAGTGCGTACACCGCGGGCGAGTTGGGTCCGCCGCTTTGGAACTGGACCTTGATGCTGCGCCCCATTGCGGCCGAGGGGACCTGCAGGTATTCGACCGGAAGCCCTGGTCGGGAGAATGCCCGTGCGGTGGCTGAGCCGCCGAATAGGCCGACCAGACCCGGCACAACCACGGCCGCGACGGCGGCGGCGACGAACCGCCGAATCCAGCCGCGCACCTTCACGCTCACGTCAGTCATACCCGTGCCCCTTGTCGTGCGCCCTCGTGACCCTCGGCAAAACTTACCTTGCGGGTAGCCGTTGTGTCGATCAGGACGCGAAAACATCTCGATTCTGTATCGGCAACACATTGGCAAGCACCACAACCGCAAAGCACATCTAATAAATGTCGGGTCCTTTCAAAACCGATACCCTGACCTCCGCGCCGCGGCGACTCGGTTTCCGATACCCGATCCGTTACAGTTTTGTCGCCCGCGTAGGCTCACCCGGGTAGGCCGACGAAGACCACATTGTCCCGGTCCGTTCCGATCGTCGCGCACCACCGTCTCTCACGTCGGGAATTAAGGCGCGCGACGGCGGCGGTCCGGGCACGATTGGGGTGCGAATTTGGACACGGTACTTGGGCTGTCGATGACGTCGACCATCGTCGGGTGGGTCCTGGTCGACGGCCACGATGCAGACGGCACCATCCTTGAGCACGGCGATTTCGCGGTGCACACAGGCGGCGGGATGCGGGCTACCGATACCGCAGAACAGGTGGCAGCCGCGGTGTTTCGGGCACAGGAACTGGCGGCCACGCTGGAGAGGCGGCTGCACGTTATTGGCGTCACGTGGAACGACGACGCGGCGGCCGAGGCCGCGCTGCTGTTGGAGTCACTGACCAGCGCCGGATTTGACAATGTCGTGCCAGTGAGGTCGTTGCAAGCCGCGGAAACCTTGGCGCGAGGACTGGTACCCGTCATTGGTTATGACAAGACCGCTGTCTGTGTCATGGACGACGATTCCACCACCGTCGTGATGGTCGACGTCTCAGGCGGGAGCACCCGCACAGCCGTCAAACAGCTGCGAGGCGGCGCCGATCGGCTAACTCGTTGGCTCACTGCCATGTTCGATGGCAGCAGGTGGCGGCCACGTGGGGTCGTCGTCGTCGCTTCGGATTCCGAGCTGGACTTGATCTCTTCGCAACTCGAAAAGGCTTTGCCTGTACCGGTTTTCACCCAAAATGCCGCGCACTTGGCTCGTGCTCGGGGTGCTGCACTGGCATCGGCTCAGAGCACCGAGTTCACCGCCGCACAAGTGACCGCGGCCCCGCCCGACGATCCGTGGCAGCGGCCGCGTTCTCGACCACCGTCGTACGCCGGGGCGTTGAGCGCGCTGGTTGTCGGTGCGGTTACCTTCGTGGGGTCGCTATCCCTGGCCGTCGGTTTGCAGGTGATACCCAACAAGGAACCACGACCGGCCGCCCGGGTGGCCCATAGTTCGGCGAGGCCGCCGGTCGCGCAGGCACCGACTCCACCACCCGCCCGCGCGGTGACGCCCGTTGTCGAGGCACCGCCGACTGCGGCGGCGCAGCAATCGCCCGAGCCGGCGGTCCCACCGCCCAGCGCCGAGCCGCAAAGCCGTCCCGAACCGGTACCGGCCAGCCCTCCGGCAGATGTGCCCCAACCACCCGTCCCGCCGGTCGCGCCGCCGCCCGAACAACCCGCTCCACCCCCGAATCCCCACCCGCTCTTGACGCGAGTGCTCGAGCGCATACACGGCCACCGCGACCCGGCGCCGGAAGAAGCCGCCCCGGCC
The DNA here is from genome assembly GCF_016592155.1 of Mycobacterium heckeshornense. Lineage (NCBI taxonomy): Bacteria > Bacillati > Actinomycetota > Actinomycetes > Mycobacteriales > Mycobacteriaceae > Mycobacterium > Mycobacterium heckeshornense. Next base: position 2,317,818 of record NZ_AP024237.1, on the reverse strand, counting down.
CAGGCCCCACCGCCGCCGGCGAACGCGACGACACCACCGCCGTAGGGTGCCGGCGGCCGGTCAGCCGATCAGCGAGAGCGCGTGCGTGCGGCGCAGCTTGCCCGAGGGCGTCTTGGGGAGGGTGCCGGGAGCGACCACGACCACCTTCCGCGGCCGAACATCAACCTCGGCGACCACCTCGTGGGCGACCTCGTGTTCCATCCGTCGCACCTCGGCCGAATCCTGGTAGGCGTTGGACTCGATCACCACCGCGAAGGTCTCCCGCCGGTGTCCCGCATGCAGGCGCACCGCCGCCGCGCAGCCGGGCCGAACCCCATCCACGCGACCCGCCGCCCGCTCGATGTCGCTGGGGTAGATATTGCGGCCGGCCATGATGATGACGTCCTTGACCCGCCCGCACACCACGATGTGCCCGTTCTCGGTGAGATAACCCAAGTCGCCGGTGTCATACCAGCCGTGCTCATCCTGCGCCGAAACGAATCCGCCCCGCGTGACGTAGCCGGACGTGACCGACTCGCCACGCACCTGAATCACACCGATACCGCGACCGGGCAACACATTGGCGTCCTCGTCGACGATGCGGACCTCCATACCCTGCAGTGCAGGACCCAGGCAGGCCAGCCGACGGGTCTTGCCTTTCCTGGCCGGAACGGCGTGGCGAAGCACCGCGAGCAGGTCGGCGTCGACCTCGTCGACGACCAGCCCGCTCCCGCACTCTGAAAACGAGACCGCGACCGTCGTTTCCGCCATGCCGTAGGCCGGCACGATCGCCTCGGGCCTGAGCCCGAACGAGGCACCGGCCTCGCAGAGATCTTCGACGTCGGCGGGTTCGACTTGCTCGGCACCCGACAATGCCCACCGCAGGCTCGACAGATCGAACTCACCCGGCTTCGCCTGTTTGCGCAGCCGCTTGGCGAACAGCGAGTAGGCGAAATTCGGGGCGGCGGTCATCGTGCCTTGGTACTTGTCGATCAGCCTGGCCCACAGCAACGTGTCGCGAAGAAAATCGGTGGGAGTGATCTTGACCAGCTCGGCACCGAAATACATTGGTACCGTGAGGAATCCGGTCAGACCCATGTCGTGGAAAAGTGGTAACCAGCTGACAATGACGTCGGTGGCAAGCTCGTAATCGGCGCCGGCGAACATCGCCTCGGCGTTGGATACCACGTTGCGGTGGGTGATCCGGACCGCTTTGGGTGAGCCGGTGCAACCCGACGTCAGCTGCAGCAGCGCCGCATCGTCCTCGCCGGTATCCACGGGGTCGATCGGGTCGGCGGCGAGCAGTTGATCGACGGTTAGGACCTGCATCCCGAGGTCGGCGAGCAGTGGAGCGGCCGCCATGAAGGGGTCGGAAATGATGACGGCCCGCGCCTCAACAACTTTGATTACCGACGCGGTCTCAATCGCCCACAACCGCAGATCGGTGCGCGGCGTGGGTTGGTGCAGCATGGTCAGGCTAGCGCCCCGCATCCAAAGGCCTTGCGCGGTCGGCGCGATCTCGACGGGCGCACCGGCAAGCACCGCGACAGCATCGCCGTGACCCACGCCGGCGCCCGCCAGGCCGCCGGCCACGCGGCGGGCACGCTGATGCACCTGGCCCCAGCTATGCCGCACGGGGGCGCAGGGTTCACCGGTCGTCATCCCGTTACGGCTGCTAAGAGCGTTGCCGTACATGGTGTCGCTAAATCTGCTCACGACCGCCCCCGGTGCAGGTGACCCGACCGCGCGGTGGTGTCAGGCCCGGCGCAATAACGAAGGATTGAGTCACTTGCGACGATGATCCGCGAGATAGATCTGCCGACCACAGAGGTGCCATCAGCGAGGCCCCATCAACAACGTCGTGCTATCGCAGATGGCAACTCACCGACGAGCCCCCGACGAACCTGCGATCGACCCATGGTAGCCGCCAAAGCCCACGCCGCATCTGCGACGCACCGGGATGCCGAGGCCTTGTTATCAGACTGGCCTGCTGCCGGGCAAGCAACGTTTCAGCGCTGGGCAGCCTGCGCCGCGGAATCAATAGTTAAGTGGCTCAAGTGCTTTCCGGTGCTCCCGCGCGCTGCAGTTCACGCGGCCCCAAATCCAGGCGAAACGGCGGATACTCGTCGCGCAACAACCCGCTGTATGCCCGCACGCGGAGGGCCCAGCGGTTGATACCGAGTACGAAGTCGTACAGGCCCGTCGGATACCGCCCGGTAAACAGCAGCGCTATCACCGCGAACAGCAACAGGATCGAGGCCAGAGAGGGTAGCAGATAACCCATCCATTCGTTCGGCTCTACCCTGACGAACCGCCAGCCGGGAGTGAAAAAAGCCAGCAGGATTACATACTGCGGCAAGGCCAACAGCCACCATTTGATCAACACCAATCCTCGGCTCAATCGCTCCGGGTAGTCGATCTCCACGTCAGCGGGGTAGTCCGGCTTCGTCCGCAGGCTAAACGGAGGGTATTTGTCGGTGCCCAACACCGTGAGGGCGTAGAACGCGACACGCCACCGCCATCGCAATACACCGACGCTGAAGTCGAACAGCGCTCGCGGGTACCTTCCGGTTATCAGGATTGCGAAGAATGCGATCACGGCGACGACCACGGCGGCGATATGCAGCAAGATCAGCACAATGTAATGGGGAATGGCGAGAATCCATTTGACCAGCCACTGCCAGCGTGACAGCGCGGGGTCGAGGTCACCTCGCACGCGGACGGGATAATCGGCGGTTTCAGGCGGCATGATTGGCGGCTCCTTGGAATACGCTTCTGCCCGAATCGATGAGTCCCCTGATTCTGGCGTCTTCGCCTCGCGGAATCCAGCGTTTTGCTCCCACTAGAGTGGTCGCGACGCCATTTATGTCAACGCTGTCTTCGTGGCGTCCGCGGCGATGGCCAGCGCGGCGAGGTGATCGTCGAGCGAGGGCAAGCCCGCGTTCATGGTGTTGATCGAGACATGGGTGGCGCCCGCGGCGACCCAGCGGCGCACGTCGTCGACGAGTTCTTCGGGTTTTCCCCGCCAGGAGACTCGGCCCTCCATCGCGATGGCTGCGGGGTCCCGGCCCGCCTCGATCGCGGCTTGGCGCAGCACCCGCAATGCCTCGTCGAGCTGCGGCCCGGGCCCGACCATGGGAAACCAACCGTCAGCGAGCCGGCCCGCGCGGCGGTAGGCGCGCGGCGAGGATGCCCCGAACCACACCGGGATTGGCCGCTGAAGCGGCAACGGCGCTAAGCCCGCCCCGGTGACACGGTGCCATCTGCCCCGGTAGGTTACGGTCTCTTCGGTCCACAGCCGGCGCATCAGATCCACCTGTTCCTCGCAGCGCCGGCCCCGGGTTGAGAATTCTTCGCCAAGCGCCTCATACTCCACGGCATTCCAGCCCAATCCCACCCCGAGGCGCAGCCGCCCGCCGCTGAGCAGGTCGACCTCGGCAGCCTGCTTGGCCACCAAAACCGTCTGCCGCTGCGGCAGGATCACGATGCCGGTGACCAACTCCAGCGAGGTGGTGACCGCGGCGAGGTAGCCGAACGTCACCAGCGGCTCGTGGAACGTGCTGTGCAGGTCGTAGGGCCCGTTCCAGCCGACGTGGATTTTCGGATCCGCACCGACGACATGGTCATATGCGAGCAGGTGGCTGAACCCCAGGTTTTCGACATGTTCGGCGTACGCGCGGATCGCACCGGGATCAGGGCCGATCTCGGTTTGGGGAAAGACCACTCCGATTCGCACGGTGCCTCCTATTCCTTCATCCGCTGCGCGGTGAATGACACGCTCACCTCGTCGGCGACCTTGACCGCGCCCATCAGCATCGAGTACGGCTTGATGCCGAAGTCGGATTGGCGGACCGTGGCCTGGCCGGCCATTCGCCAAACGTCGCCGAGATCGTCTGTGCGCAAATCGATTCGGCAAGCTTGCGTCTTTCCGTGAAGCTCCAGTGTGCCGCTGAGCCGGTATCCGCCGTTGGTCTTGTCGATGGTGTGGGCGGCAAAACGGATTTCGCGAAATCGCCCCGCGTCCAGCAACCGCAGCGCGTTGGACCGCACCAACGTCTTCTCCGGCCCGGACAAGCCCTTGACGCCGCCGTCTCCCCGAAGCACCTCAAAGGAGTCCACGTCGACGACCAGCTCGGCGCTGACGGGTTCGTCACCGGCCCACTGGACAGTCGCCGTCCACCGCTTCATCGCGATGGTGAGACGGTGACCCATTTTCGCGGCCCTGCCGGTGACGCCGGTGCGCACCAAGAGCTCGCCATCGGATGCATTCAGAGTCCAGCGCGCGTCGCCCACGGACCGACTGTATTGGACTCTCACATGGTGAGCACGATGCGGTAGCGCGGCCGTCCCTGCTCCACGGCGGCGTACGCGTCACCAGCTTCTGAAAGAGGGCGTTCCTCAATCCAGGCCCGCACCCCCGACAACACAGCGAAACTCATGGCTTCTTCGACATCACGCGCCGTGCCGGAGGGGTGGCCAGTGATGCTGACGCCGGGATTGATCAGCTGCACCGGGCTGATCGGCAGAGGTTCGGTCGTGACGCCGATGGCGACGAGTTCACCGCGGGGGAGCAGCCCACCCACCGTTGCGGCCATCGCCGCTGAATTTCCAGCGGTGGCAAGCACAACGGCTACACCGCCGAGGGCCCGCAGCGCCTCGGCCACATCGTTTTTCGTGGAGTCGATGTAGTGGTGGGCGCCGAGCCGGCGCGCGTCGTCAGCTTTGCCGGCGCCGCGGGCGATCGCGACCGTCTCGAAGCCCATCGCCCGGCTGAACTGCACCCCGAGGTGTCCCAGACCGCCGACGCCGAGCACGGCGACACGGTCGCCCGCCACCGCCTTCGTGTGGCGCAACGCGTTGTAGGTGGTAACACCGGCGCAGCCCATCGGGGCGGCTTCGGCGAAGGACAGCTCCGGCGGGATGCGGGACAGCGCACTGGCCGGCACGGTCACCGATTCCGCGTAGCCACCCGGATATTGCCAGCTGGGCACCTTCAGGTTTTCGCAATGGATGAAAATGCCTTTGCGGCATGGGATGCAATGGCCGCAGTTACCCCCGAACCACCCCACTGCAACCCGGTCGCCGACCACGAAGTCATCCACGCCCGCACCGACTTCGGCGATCGTGCCCGCGATCTCGTGCCCGGGGGTGAGCGGCCAGGTGATGTCCGGGAAGCCGTCATGTACGAAAGCCCGGTCGGTGCCGCAGATCCCGCATGCTGCTACGTCGAGTCGCACCTCGCTGGGACCGGGTGAAATCGTGTCGGCATCAACCAGCTTCAAAGGCCCACCGGGAGAACGTATCTGGACAGCTCGATGAGTGGGCATCTGCTCGCACCTAGTGCGTCACCGGGCATTTCGCCCCGGAGCCACCGGTGTAGTCGACCTGCCAGTGCTTGATGCCGTTCAGCCATCCCGACCGCAGCCGCTCCGGCCGGGAAATCGGCTTCAGATCCGGCATGTGGTCGGCGATCGCATTGAACATCAGGTCTATGGTCATGCGCGCCAAATTAGCGCCGATGCAGTAGTGTGCACCGGTGCCACCAAAACCTAGGTGCGGGTTAGGGTCTCGCAGAATGTTGAAGGTGAACGGGTCGTCGAATACGTCCTCGTCAAAGTTGGCCGAGCGGTAGAACATGACCACGCGCTGGCCCTTTTTGATGTGCACGCCAGAAAGCTCGTAGTCTTCTAGCGCGGTGCGCTGAAACGACGTGACCGGGGTCGCCCACCGCACGATCTCGTCGGCCGCGGTAGTGGGACGCTTCTTCTTGAATAGCTCCCACTGATCCGGGAACTCGGTGAACGCCATCATGCCCTGGGTGATCGAGTTGCGGGTGGTCTCGTTGCCGGCAACGGCCAGCAGGATGACGAAAAACCCGAACTCGTCCTCGGAGAGCTTGTGACCGTCGACGTCGGCCTGGATCAATGTGGTGACAAGGTCGTCGCCGGGGTTTTTGGCCTTCTCCGCCGCCATCTGCATCCCGTACATGATCAGTTCGGCCGAGGCCGTGATGGCGTCGTTGTCGGCGAATTCGGGATCCATGTCGCCGACCATTTGATTCGACCAGTGGAACAGCTTCTTGCGGTCCTCCTGCGGCACACCCATCAGCCCGGCGATGGCTTGCAGCGGCAACTCGCAGGAGACCTGCTCGACGAAATCGCCGGAGCCCTGCGCTGCCGCCGCCTTGACGATGCGCTGGGCACGCCCGTTCAGATCCTCGCGCAGGCGCTCCACAGCCCGGGGTGTAAAGGCCCGCGAGATGATCTTGCGCAACCGGGTGTGCTGGGGCGCGTCCATGTTGAGCAGAACGAACTTGCCGCGCTCGACCTGTTCACCGACCGTGCCGTCCTTGTACCGCGGCAACGCGGTTTTTTTCAGGCTGGAGAAGACGTCGCTGCGCAGCGAGATCTCCTTCACGTCCTTGTGCTTGGTGACCACCCAGAAGCCGCCGTCGTCGAACCCGCCTTTGCCCAGGGGCTGCTCGTTCCACCAGATCGGCGCCACGCGACGCATCTCGGCCAGCTCTTCGACCGGTAGCCGCTTGGCGTAGATGTCGGGGTCGGTGAAGTCAAACCCGGGAGGCAGATTCGGAGCCGGCATCGATGCACTCCTCCAGACGCGAGTTGGGTGCGACGCGTTCTAGGTCAGTAAAGCATCGCTGCCGATGAGATGACAGGGGTTCTTGCCGGATTGCGATGCCAGGATTGAAACGTGTTCTCGGCGTCGCCGGGTGGCCCGCCGCGACAAAACAATCCTGCGCGGACCCGGCGCTGGTTATGCTCTGGTGCACGCCACCGGCCCGGCCTCCGGAGCCGGTGACACCGACGTCAAGGTGGAGCATGAATCGCGAACTTGTCATCGCCGCGGCCGCCGGAGCTGATCCGCATTACGACGGAGACGTACCCGGAATGAATTACGACGCGTCGCTGGGCGCTCCGTGCGACAACTATGAGCGGTTCATCTTCGGCCGGGGCCCCGACGGCCAGGCCGAGGCCTGCCATTTCATCACCCACCAATTCCCGGCTGCGCAGTCAGGCTATTGGGTGCTGTCCTACCCGCTCTACGGCGTGCACCAGCCGGGTGAACCCTGTGCCGGCTACGCCGATCCACGGGGCTCGGCGGCACAGACCCCCGACGGGCTTCCGCTGACGTGCACCCAGGCCCAGGGCTGGGTGGTCGGATCGCTGACCGGCGGTGGCTTCCCCATCGTCGGCGGAGGGTTCCCCTCGGACACCAGCATCAGGGACTGACTGCGCGCTCAGGTCCGACCGCCCCCGGCCTACAGTGGACCCAAGCGGACCGGCGACGAGGAGGAGTCTCTCGATGCAGTTCAACGCTAGCGACGTGCTCGGCGCAGTGCAGGACATCGCGGCCAACGCCGTCGAAAAGGCCTCGGACATGGTGCAATTCGCTGGCGACATCGTCAGAGGCGACGTCGCGGGCGGCACCGAGGGCATCATCAACAGCTCTTTGGGCATCGCCGCCTACGCCATCGACAAAGCGAAAGAGGTCTTCACCGGTCAATACGCCACCGACCGTGAATAGCTAGCCCGCGGCCCCCTCAAGCAGGGGCTTAAGTTCGCTCAGTACGTCGTCGAGCGGGGTGTCGTCGCGATGGGCCCGGCACAGAATGACGGCCCCCTCGATGGCCGCCACCATCAAGCTGGCAACTCGTGCGGCGCGGGCCGGGCTGAATCCGCGATTGACGAGCAGGCCGGCAAGCTTGTCCTGCCACCGCCCGAAGACTTCACGTGCCACCGCGGCGGCCTCGGGCGGATCCTGATGGGCGTCGACGGCGACGGCGACGACGGGGCAGCCGGCCAAGTAGTCCGTGTCGCGCAACGTCTTTTTCCAGAAGCGAACAAAGCCGCCGAGCGCTTGGACCGGGTCGCCGGACTCGACGGTGCGGTCGATGCGGGACGTGATGTAGTCGGCGGCATGCCGGACCGCGGCCAGGATCAATTCGTCTCGCCCGCCAGGGAAGTGGTGGTAGACGGAGCCACGCGGGGCGCCGCTGCGCGCGAGCACCGCGTCGACGGTGACCGCTGACGCGCCGCGCTCGCGGAGCAATTCCACGGCGGCGAGGACCATGCGTTGTCGGGTCTGACCTGGCTTGCGACCCATCGGTTCCTTCCCCAGCCGTTGCTCTTTCCTCAATACTATGCCATAGTCCATAGAAATGGGGCGTCTTGCGCAGGTGGAGGTCGCGATGGGTGCCGACAACCAGATGACCGGCGACCAGTGGCACCCGTCGGCGTGCATTTTGTGTGAATGCAATTGCGGCATCGAGATTCAGCTTGACGGCCGCCGCTTCGCGCGTATCCGAGGTGACAAGCGACACCCGTCCTCGGCCGGCTACACCTGCGAGAAACCGCTGCGGCTGGACCATTACCAGAACGGCCGGCACCGGCTGACTACTCCGCTGCGCCGGCGCGCGGACGGCGAGTACGAGGAAATCGACTGGGCCACAGCGATCGACGAGATCGCCGCTCGCCTCACCCACGTGCGCGCGACGTACGGCGGCGACAAGATCTTCTTCTACGGCGGCGGCGGTCAGGGCAATCATCTCGGTGCCGTCTACAACCGGGCGCTGCAAGCGGCGTTGGGTGTGCGGTACTTCTCGAATGCGTTGGCGCAAGAGAAAACCGGCGAGATGTGGGTGGACGGCAAGCTCTACGGCGGCCACACCAAAGGCGACTTCGAACACGCCGAAGTCGTGGTGTTCGTCGGCAAAAACCCGTGGCAGTCGCACAGCTTCCCGCGGGCCCGCCCCACACTGCGCGAGATCGCCAAAGACCCGGCACGGACCATGATCGTGCTCGACCCGCGGCGCAGTGAAACCGCCGCGATGGCCGACATCCACCTGCAGGTGCGGCCGGGCACCGACGCGTGGTGCCTGGCCACGATGCTCGCGGTCATCGTCCAGGAAGACCTCGTCGACCATGCCTTCCTCGCGGAGCACACAATCGGAACCGAGCCGGCGCGCGCGGCGCTGGCCGAAGTGCCGATCGAGACCTACGCACAGCGTTGCGGTGTTCCGGCCGAGCTGATCCGGACTGCAGCGCGGCGGATCGCCACCGCCGGCAGCGCCGCGGTGTACGAAGACCTGGGTGTGCAACAGGGCCCGAACAGCACGCTGGTGTCCTACTTGGACAAGCTGCTCTGGATCTTGACCGGTAACTTCGGCAAGCCCGGCGCGATGTTCCTGCACTCCACGTTTGCAGCCCTCGCCGGTGCCTCCGCGGGCGGCAGCGGTGGCGGTGATGCCAGACGGGTGCGGCGCACTCCGGTCACCGGGGCGCGGATCATCTCCGGGCTGGTGCCATGCAACTCGATCGCAGAGGAGATCCTCACCGATCACCCAGATCGCTTGCGCGCCATGTGGATTGACAGCGCCAACCCGGCGCACTCGCTGGCCGACTCGGGGCGCTTCCGCCGCGCGATGAGCGCCCTGGAGATGACGGTGGTTGTCGACGTGGCGTTCACCGAAACCGCCCGGCAGGCCGACTACGTGTTGCCGGCCGCCAGCCAGTTCGAGAAATGGGAGATGACGTTTTTCAACACCGAGTTCCCGCGCAACACGGTGCAACTGCGCCCGCCGGTGCTCGATCCGTTGCCGGGCACGCTGGCCGAGCCCGAAATCTACGCACGGCTACTGCGGGCGCTCGGAGCCGTCGATTCAGGGGTAATCGCCGATCTCACCGCGGCGGCGAAAACCGGCCGCGGTGAATTCACCACCGCGTTTTTCGCCGCGGTAGGGCAAGTCCCGGCCCTGTTGGGTGTCGCGCCGTATCTGCTGTACGAAACCCTCGGCGCCACAATGCCGGAACGTCAGCGCGGTACCGCCGCCGTGTGGGGTTTGGCCCAGTTGTGCGCGATGGCCTATCCGGACGCTATCCGTCGCGCTGGCCACCCCGACGGCAATGCCCTTTCGACGCCATCATCGCTACGCCGTGGGGTGTCGCGTTCACCGCCGACGGCTGGGAGGACGTGTGGACATACGTCAAGCGCCCCGACCGGCGGTTCACCGTCGACATTCCGGAATTGACCGAACAGCTGCGCGGGTTGCGCACCGCCGAACCGTTCACCGACGGCGAGTATCCGCTGGTGCTGTCGGCCGGCGAGCGCCGCGCGTTCACGGCGAACACCATTTACCGCGACCCCACCTGGCGCCGCCGCGATCCCGCGGGAGCACTACGCGTCAGCCCCTACGACGCCCAACGTCTGGGACTCCACGACGGCGGGCTGGCCCGCGTCACCACGGCCGCCGGCACCGCACAGGCCGTCGTCGAGATCAGCGACATGATGCAGCCCGGCCACGTATCGCTGCCCAACGGGTTGGGCGTCGACCACCCTGACCATGGACGCGTGGGCGTGGCGCCCAATGAGCTGACGTCAGTCGAGCTGCGCGACGCCTTCGCCGGAACACCGTGGCACAAACACGTGCCGGCCCGCGTGGAAGCCGTTTAGACGGTCGCGGCCTCGTTAAGCTGATTGAGCCTGTTCGTCGCCTCGAGGTACTCCTGTACCCAGCGTTCGATGACGGCCGCCGTCTTTTCGACCTTGGTCAGCTGCCCCACCACCTGCCCGATCGGGTTGAACGCGACGTCGACCGTTTGGTCCGGGTACTTCTGGGTGGCAGCGACGGCCATGCCGGAAACCATGTACTGCAGGGGCATGCCGAGCGGCTTCGGGTTGCCGGGCTGCTCCCAGGCGTCGGTCCAATCGTTGCGCAGCATCCGCGCGGGCTTGCCGGTAAACGAGCGGCTACGCACGGTGTCTTTGCTGGTCGCCTTGGCATAGGTGGCCTGCTGCACCGGGGTGTTCGCGGCTTCTTCCACCATCAACCACTGCGAGCCGGTCCACGCGCCCTGCGCGCCCACGGCCAGGGCCGCCGCGATCTGGTAGCCGCTGGCGATACCCCCGGCCGCCAGCACCGGCCGGGGGGCGACCTCGGTGACGACCTGCGGCCACAGCACGATCGAACCGATCTCACCGCAGTGCCCACCGCCTTCCCCGCCCTGGGCGATGATGATGTCGACGTCGGCGTCGGCGTGCTTGCGGGCCTGCGACGGCGAGCCGCACAGCGCGGCCACCTTGCGGCCGGCATCGTGGATGTGCTTGATCATGTCCGCCGGGGGAGTGCCGAGCGCGTTAGCGATCAGCGCCACCTTGGGGTGATTCAGAGCCACCTGTACCTGCGGGGTGGCCGTCGCCTCGGTCCAGCCGAGCAGCTGCATGGCATTGTCATCGAGGTCGTCTACCGGGACCCCGTGGTCGGCGAGGATCTTGCGAGCGAAATCCAGATGCTCCTTGGGCACCATCGCCTGCAGCGTCTTTTTGAGCTCGTCGGCGGACATGTGCGCGTCCATGCCCTCGTATTTGTTCGGGATGACGATGTCCACACCGTAGGGGTGCTCACCGATGTGCTCGTCGATCCAGTTCAGCTCGATCTCGAGCTGTTCCGGGGTGAACCCGACCGCCCCGAGCACACCGAAACCGCCGGCTTTGCCAACCGCGACGACGACGTCGCGACAGTGGGTGAACGCGAAGATCGGAAACTCGATGCCGAACTCGTCGCAGATTGGAGTGTGCATGCCTTTCCTTACCGGGGCGCTGGGCGAATTGAAACGTGTTCTAGTTTAGTACCCGGTCCGGTCACGTGGCCAGCGGGCAGGGCGAACGCGAGTCACGGCGCCAGGTGTTGATACGACGTGACGACGCCGCGTACCACGCCGACGCAGAGGTCGGCGCAGGCGGCGGCCAGCTCGGTGGTGGTTTCCTGCGGGTCCTTCAGCCAGGCCTCGATGATCTGGTTGACGCCGCCGACCATGAACAGCGCGCCGCGGCGCAACTCTGCGGGATTGGGGGTGTCAGCGCCCAGGACGTCGGGGGCGTAATGGATGACCAACTCGGTGAGTATGTCGAGCACATGCGTCCGGTGTTCGGTCAGCCCCGGAACGCCGGTGAGGTCGCTCGTGGTGATGCGATGGATATGGGGATCGGCGGCGATGATGTCGAGAAACGCGCTGAGCGCCGAGCGCAGTTTGTCCGTGAGGGTGCCGGGGGTGCCTGTCCCGGCGGCGACCAGCGCGCCGAGCAATTCGTCGCGAACGTCGTCGGCGACCGCGAACAGCAGCGCATCCCGGTTGGGGAAATGCTCGTAGAAATAGCGCGGAATCAGTCCCGCCGCCTTGCACACACCGCGAACGGTCACCTCGGTGATTCCGCTTTCGCCCCAGATGCGCCGCCCGGCGGCTAGCAGCCTGCGGCGCCGTTCGGCCCGGCGGTCTGCCGCGCTGACGCCGCCGTAGTCGCGCACCACCTCTGCGCGTCTCATTGACAGCACCATACCCGCAGCCTACATTCGGACTACGGCTGTTATCCAATTGTGCGGTGAGGAGATCCGGCGATGAGCCTGGCGATTCCTGCTCGTCATCCCGACCAACCCCGTGCGGTCCCGGCCGGCATCCGGTTGGCGGCCATGGTGTTGGGTGTGGACAAGCCCACGCCGCAGCAGTGGCGCAGGCTCGGTGAGCGGCTGACCGTCGGCGACGAGCCGATGGACCGCCTGGTCGAGTGGATGTCTTCTGCGGGAATGCCGCACACACGTCCGCTGTTCGACCGGGCACTTGCCGAGGGCATCGCCAGCGTGCCCGAGGCACCGGAGCCGTTACGCGCGTTCTTCGCCGGCGTTGAGGCCACCCCGGACTGGGTCGACCGCGACAAGTTGCGACGTGGACAGCGGGCGCTGCGCAGGGGTGGGGCCGACGGCATGTACATCGCCCGCGACGTGGCACTTCTGGGCGGGTATCAGTTCTCGGGTTTCAACAAAACCCTGGTGCGGACCGGTGCGTTGGAGAAGGGATCCAACCAGCGGTTCGCCGAGACCATGCAGTGGGCGATGGACGTCATCGCTGAAGACGGGTTGGCGCCCGGTGCGGTCGGCTACCGGTCCACGATCCGGGTTCGGCTGATCCACGCGCTGGTGCGTCGGCACGTCGCCGCAATGCCGGACTGGCGCGCCGACGACTGGGGGGTGCCGATCAATCAGACCGACATGGCCGCCACACTGGTCGGCGCGCTGATCGCACCGCCGGCAGGGGCGATCGGAATGGGAATCCTGCCCAGCCGGGCCGAACTCGACGCCATCGCGCACCTGACCCGCTACGTCGGTTGGCTGATCGGCGTGCACGACGAATGGTTGCCACGCAACTTCCGCGACGGCATCCGGGTGCTTTACCACACAGCCGCCGCACTGTCGAACCCGGACGAGTCGACCAAACAGCTGGCGGTCCCGATGGCAGACGACCCTCTGCGCTGGCACTACCGCAGGATGCCGGGGCTACGCCGCCGCATCGCACGCGCCCAGCACCTGTCGGTGACGAGCGGCTTTCTGGGCCCGCGCGCCATGCGCACACTGGGTCTGCCGGCCTACATACCGCCGTGGTATCCCGTGCTCCGGATCCCGGTCAACACCGCGCGCAGCATCGCCGCGCTTGCCCGGCCCGGGGGACTGGACCGCGCTGCGGCCCGCGGCTATCGCGAGCAGAAGGCGCTGTTGCGCACCATGATTGGCGGCAGCGCGGCCAGGATCGGTGACTCAGCCGCGCACGTGACCGCCGCTGCGTGACCCGGGGCCCCGTCCTCGAGCGTCTACGCTGCCTAGCTATGCCCATCCGCGTCGCTCACCTCGGCACCGGCAATGTCGGTCGCTTGGCACTGACCCAACTGCTCACCGACCCGCGGTTCGACCTCACCGGGGTTTGGGTGTCCGCGCAAAGCAAAGTCGGCAAAGACGCGGCTGAGCTTGCCGGACTCGACACCCCGACCCGGGTCATCGCCACCAACGACCTGGAGGCGCTGCTGGCGACCCGGCCCGACTGCGCGGTCTATTGCGCGATGGGGGACAACCGAACCGCCGAGGCGATCGAGGATTGCCGGCGCATCCTGGCCGCCGGCGTCAACGTCGTCGGCTCGGCACCCGGGGTGCTGCAATATCCCTGGCAGCTGATGCCCGACAAGTACATCAAACGCGTGGAAGCTGCTGCGCAGCAGGGTAATTCGAGCCTCTTTATCACCGGAGTCGATCCCGGGTTCGCCAACGACCTGATTCCGTTCGCGCTGGCCGGGACCTGCCAGCGCATCGAGCAGGTGCGCTGCATGGAGATCGCCGACTACGCCACCTACGCCGGGGCCACCGTCATGTTCGAGGTCATGGGTTTCGGTAAACCGTTCGAGGACATCCCGATCCTGCTGCAGCCCGGCGTGCTGAGTATCGCCTGGGGCACATCCATCCGGCAGCTGGCGGCCGGATTGGGCGTCGAACTCGACGACATCACCGAAACCTATGAACGCGAACCGGCCCCGGACGCGTTCGACATCGCGGCGGGACACGTGCCGAAGGGCAGTGTGGCCGCGATGCGCTTCCAGATTTGCGGCGTCGTCAACGGCCACCCGGCGATCGTCATCGAGCATGTCACCCGGTTGCGCGAAGACCTGCGTCCCGACTGGCCGCAGCCCGCACAGCCCGGCGGCTCGTACCGGATCCAAATTACCGGCGAGCCGTCCTACACCGTCGACATCTGCCCGACCAGCCGCAAGGGCGACCACAACCACGCGGCGATCGTGGCCGCGGCCGGCCGGATCGTGAACGCCATCCCCGCGGTCGTCGCCGCACCGCCGGGCATCAGGACCACCCTGGACCTGCCGCTGATCACCGGCCAGGCTGGAACAGGTTCTAGTGGGCTGAGGTAGCCTGACCGCTCATGGGACGCGTGGACGGAAAAGTTGCACTGGTCAGCGGCGGCGCTCGGGGCATGGGTGCGTCACATGCCCGGCTGCTGGTGAGCGAGGGTGCGAACGTGGTGGTCGGTGACATCCTCGACGACGAGGGCAAGGCGCTGGCCGAGGAGCTGGGGGAGGCCGCACGTTACGTGCACCTCGACGTTACCCAGCCCGACCAGTGGGACGCGGCGGTTGCCGCCGCGGTGCACGATTTCGGCAAACTCGACGTCCTGGTCAATAACGCCGGAATCGTAGCGCTGGGACAGCTCAAGAAGTTCGATCTCGCCAAGTGGCAAAAAGTCATCGACGTCAACCTCACCGGCACCTTTCTCGGGATGCGGGCGGCCGTCGACCCGATGATCGCCGCGGGCGGCGGCTCGATCATCAACGTGTCATCCATCGAAGGCCTGCGCGGCGCTCCAATGGTGCACCCGTATGTCGCCTCCAAGTGGGCGGTTCGCGGCCTGTCCAAATCGGCCGCGCTGGAACTGGCCGCACACAAGATCCGGGTCAACTCCATTCATCCGGGGTTCATCCGCACCCCGATGACCAAGCACATTCCCGACGACCTGGTCACCATCCCGCTGGGGCGTCCCGCCGAGTCGGCCGAGGTGTCGACGTTTGTACTCTTCCTGGCCAGCGACGAGTCAGCCTACGCCACCGGCGCCGAGTTCGTCGTGGACGGCGGTCTGGTCGCCGACGTTCCGCACAAGACGTAATCCGTCGGGCTCACCGGCATTTTCCGATGATGGTTTCGGCGAACCGCTCGATCGCCGGCCGAAACCGCTCGGCAGACCCTGCCGACGAACCACCGGAAACCAGGTCGTCCCATCCGGCCCACGGCGAACACATCACCGCCGTGACACCGAGATCGGCGGCCCGCTTGTACAGATCCGGAGACGCCGTCTCGCGCAACGCGAGCATGATCTCGAACGGCTCGTCGTGTCGTCCGTAGCTGCGACGGAAAGCCTTTAGCCGTTCCACGTAGTAAACGGCTTCATCCCAGGCGTAAGCCGTGCCGACCCAGCCGTCGCACAACCGGGCGGCGCGGTGCAGGGCGGCATCGGATTCGCCGCCGCAAAGAATCGGCACCGGCTGGGCCGGATGAGGTTCCAGCATCAACTCCGGCACCTGGTAGTAGCGGCCACTCCACGACACCCAGCCGCCCCGCCACAATGCGCGCAGCGCCGGAATCATCTCGTCCAACCGCTTCCCCCGGTTGGCGAAGTCTTGGCCCATCAGGTCGAATTCTTCACGCATCCAACCCGCGCCGACGGCCAGCGACACCCGGCCCCCGGCGATCACCGACGCGGTGGCCACCTGTTTGGCCACCTCCAGCAGCGGGCGGGCGGGCGCGACGTAGACGGCGTTGGAGAACCGCAGCCGGGTCGTCACTGCCGCCATCGCGCCGATGAGAACCCATGTGTCCGGCCACGGCGTCTCCGGCGACCACATCGGGCGACCGGTCGGCGACGGGTAGGGCGAGGACAGCTGCTGCGGATAGATCATGTGGTCGGCGCACACGACCCCGTCATAGCCGGCTTCGTCGAACATTCGCGCCACGGCAATTGCCTCCGTGGCGCTGAGAAACGCAACGCCGGACCAGAACTGCATCTTCTCCTCCGCCTTCCGGCGCCAGCCGTCCCGAAGCGCGACATTACTGCCGCCGCCGTCACGATCTCAGCGATCGCATCCGAAGATCCCAATGTTCACGGATTACCGTGTCGCCGTGATGTATTGGGAGCGCATGATGCTGTCAAGACGCATGTCGACCTGCGCCGGCGTGCGGCCGTAGGCGGCCTGCAGCTGCGGGTTCGTGCGAATCGGGTCAACGACCCAGCCGTGGTCGGCCAGCCACTGCGCCGTGTCGGTCTTGTCGTCGTCGTATGTCAACGCCGAAAAGTCGACCTCCCCGGACATGTTGACCCCGGGGTGAGTCGCTTCCAAAGCGGAGAGCTGAGCTCGGTCCAGACGCGAGCCAAGGGCGCCGACCGCGACCCGGCTGCCCGCGGCCGACAACCGGTGGATGCGGGCAAAGAGCGCGTCCTGTGCTGCGCCGGTCAAGTACGGCAGCACACCCTCCACCGACCACGCTGTAGGTTGTTGTGTTTCGAATCCTGCTTTGCGCAACGGGATTGACCAGTCGTGACGCAGGTCCGCCGCAACGCTGATCCGCCGCGCGCTCGGCTGCGCACCCTGTTCGGACAACACGCGCGCTTTGAACTCAAGGACTTTCGGCTGGTCGATTTCGAAAACCGTTGTGCCCTCGGGCCATGCCAGCCGATAGGCTCGCGAATCAAGTCCGGCCGCAACGATCACCGTCTGCCGTATGCCATCGTCAGCTGCGGACACGAAAAAGTCGTCGAAAAACCTGGTCTGTACGCCATAGAGCCGCGGGAATGCCGTCGCATCCTCCGAGGTCGCCGGGTCGGCCAGCAGCCCAGTCAAATAAGGGTCCGCTGACGCTGCGATGAAATGTCGCGCATAGTCGTCCCGTACCAGCGGCTCTGCGCTCAGGGCGTGGACGGCGCGCCATCCGGCCACCAGCAACGCGGTATAGCCCACACTGCCCAGGATGTCCCACTCGTCGTCGTCGGAGCGACTTGGCTTCTTCTCCGGGGGTGCGGTCATTGCTGCACCGTCCGAAACAGATAGGACGCCGCCGTGATCACGCGGTCGTTGGCCCCCTCGTCATGCATGACCGCCCGGGCCGCCACCACCTCACCGGGACCGTCCATCGCTTCAGCTTCAACCCGAAACGGACCCACCTTGCCGCGCGCCACGAACATCACATGAGACGAAACGCCCTGGAGTCGATCGGTGTCGGCGATCCCGGCCGCCGACTCCAGTGCCGCGGTCTCCAGCACGACGAACTGCGGCCCCAGATGCAGCGCCGCGTCGGGTGACGCGACGTCCGCGCCGAGCTCGGGCAGCGCCCAGTGGCCGTCCGGGCGCCGGTGTGCGCCGAACACCCGCCAAAGCGGCGGCAGATCCGGCGAATCGACCACCTCGATGGGCTCGACGGCCATCCGCTGAAGTCCCTCGGGCGGCGTGCCGATACTGATGCCCTGGCCTTCGGTGAGCGCCAGCACCCGGCTGCGCTGGTCGGCATCGACGATCCGTGAGCGGCTAAACCCCATCCGGCGACCGCGTTTGAGCACCTCCGACACGACCTCGATGCGACGGACGTCCGGGCCGGGGTCAAGGACTTGGCAGGAGTGGATGACCGGATTGGGCACGGCTTCCAAATCGGACATGCCGCCGCCTTCCGGTGAGGCGATCCCGAGCACCGCGAGCAGCAGTCCGCCCGCGGAGTTGCGCATGTCGCGGCGCAGCGTGACGGTGTCGTCGACCGGTCCGAGGTCCATCGACGCGTAGCGGCGGCCGATGTAGCGGTAACTTAACAGCCCACCCCATCGGCGACGCAGTTCGGCGGCGTAGGCCTCGGGGTCACCGGCGAGTTCCCGAATGTCGCGCAACATTTCGCCCATCCCTTCTGTCAGGGGCAACGTACCGACACCGTCGCACCGAAGGTAGCCGGGCTGCCCGCCCGGTCCTCAGAGCTCCAGCAATACTGTCACCGGGCCGTCATTGACCAACTCGACCTGCATATGCGCACCGAAAACCCCGGTTTGCACATGAGCTCCCAGGCGCTGTAGCGCACCGGCGAATGCGTTGACCAGCGGCTCGGCCACGGGCCGCGGCGCCGCGGCGTTCCACGATGGTCGTCGACCCTTCGCGGTATCGGCGTATAGCGTGAACTGACTGACCACCAGGATCGGGGCATTGACGTCGGCCGCGGATTGCTCGTCGTCGAGAATCCGTAAACGCCAAAGCTTTTCGGCAAGCCGCTGCGTCGCGTCGATATCGTCACTGTGGGTGACGCCCACGAATGCCAATAGCCCTTGCTTGTCGGGCCGGATCGCCCCGACCACCTGCCCGTCGACTAGCACACGCGCCGATGAGACCCGTTGCACGAGAACCCGCATGACCGCGATGCTGCCATCGTGCCCGTCGGCTTGGCCAACCGCTGGGTAGTCTCGCCGTAGTGCTTGCGCCCGAGGGAGGTAAGACAGGTGTCGGTCCTGGTCGCATTCTCGGTCACGCCCCTGGGGGTCGGTGAGGGCGTGGGGGAGATCGTCGCCGAAGCGGTGCGGGTGGTACGAGACTCAGGATTAACCAACAAGACTGATGCGATGTTCACGCAGATCGAGGGCGAGACGTGGGCTGAGGTGATGGCCGTGGTGCAGCGGGCGGTAGAAGCCGTGGCTGCTCGCGCGCCACGGGTCAGTGCGGTGATCAAGGCAGATGTGCGGCCAGGTGCCACCGACATGATGACTCGCAAGGTTGAGTCTGTGGAACGTCACCTATCGGCGCGCCCATACGGCTAAGGCGTAGCAGCGGGTCGGATCACGCCTGCGCGGCGGCCCGGAACGCCCGCTCGGCATGGTCGCCCCGGACCGCGAATACGACCCGGCCAAGCGTCCGCGGCTTGTGCTGTCGTACCGCATCGACCATTAACCGGGCCGCGTCCTCGATCGGGAAATTGCCGACGCCGGTGCCGAATGCCACCAGTGCGAGGGAGCGGCAGCCAAGCTCGTCGGCCTTTGCCAGCGTTGAGCGGGTGGCACGCGTGATGATCTCTGCCGACGTCGGGCCGCCGAGCTCCATGGTGGCGGCATGGATGACATAGCGGGCCGGCATGTCGCCGGCTGTGGTCTCGACAGCATCGCCCAGGCCGATCGGCGCCTTCTGGTTGGACTCGCGCTGCACTTCCGGACCGCCGGCACGCGCAATGGCTGCGGCGACCCCGCCGCCGTGTTTGAGTTGCGTGTTGGCGGCGTTGGTGATCGCATCGACCTCGAGCTCGGTTATATCGGCCTGCAGAACCTCTAACTCGATCATCACCACATCTTCTCGCACGGCCGCACAGCACAGCGGCGCCCTGGTGAACAGGCCATCCGCTGCATCAACCGGCGATCCACGCATCGGGCATAGAGCCGACCGCACATAGTCGCGGTGCCGGACTCCCGGTGGGCCGAGTCGGTTGTCACGGCTACCTGCGGTGGCGCGGCTGAAGCCGCGGCACCACTACCGCCCGACGGCCGCTTCGTCGCGCACCAGGGCGCAGAGCTGCCAACGACCGGGCACACCCTTCAGTTCATGTTCACCCCGGTCGACGAACCTGCGCCGGGAGCCGGTGACGATGTCGCGCACCGTCGATGACACCAGCACCTCGCTCGGTCCCGCCTGTGCCGCGACCCGGGCACAGATATGCACGGCCAAACCGGCGACATCGGCGCCGCGCACCTCCACCTCGCCGGCGTGGATACCCACGCGGACCTCGATCCCGAGCACCCGCACGGCGTCGACGATCGCGTCCGCGCACGCGATGGCAGAACTCGGGCTGGTAAAGGTGGCGACGAAACCGTCCCCGGCAGTGTTGACTTCGCGACCGCCGAACCGGTCGAGCTGACCGCGGACGACGGTGTCGTGGTTGTCGAGCAGGTCTCGCCACCGGCCGTCGCCGAGCGCCGCAGCGTGCTCAGTGGATCCGGCGATGTCGGTGAACACGATCGTGGCGAGTACCCGCTCGGCGTCGAAGCCGCCCCGCACCCCGGTGATGAATTCCTCGATCTCCTCTAGCATCGGCGCGGTGTCGCCCACCCAGTACAGCGAATCCGCGCCGGGGAGTTCCACATACCGTGAGCCGGGTATGTGCTCGGCAAGGTAGTGACCATGGCCGACCGGGATGAAATCCACGTCGGCGCGGTGCAGGATCAGGGTTGGCGCCGAAATGCGTACGAGTGCGTCTCGAACGTCGGCTTCGGTAACCACCTTGGTGGCGGCGCGAGCCATGCTCGGCGACGCGGCGCGGTTGCCGGCCATATCCCACCACGCGCGAAAGGCTTCATCTCCTGCGACGCTCGGCGCGACGATCCCCAGCACGTCGAAGCCCTGCTCGACCGCGTCCGGTTCTATGCCGACCGTCCCGAACTGCGCGGCGTTGTCGGGATCGGCACCGACCGGATAGTCAGGCGCCCAGAGCACCCGTGCGGCGCCGTTGACGATCACTAGGCTGCGCACCCGCTCCGGATAATCGGCGGCCAGGACGAGGCCGATCATCGCGTTGAAACTCGGTGCCAATATGGCCGCCTGCGTGCATCCGACCGCATCCATGACCGCGATCGCGTCCTCAGCCCAAAACTTCGGGCCCAGCATGTCCAGCGAGGGAACACCTGACGACAAGCCCATTCCGCGCAGATCGAGTCGGATGACCCGGTTGAACGCGGCCAGCCGCCGATGAAAGCGGTGCATCGACGGCTCGGCGTCAATAGTGTCGATCGGGATCGACGGCCCTGGCAACACCAGCAGATCGTTCGGGCCGTCACCGAACACCTGGTAGGCGATGTCGATATCGCCGCTCTGGGTGTAGCGCGTGCGGGGAGCCTGCGTCACTGCCACAGGCTAATCAACATTGCGACTGCGTAATGTCATACCGGTGAGCGCACGTGCAGGCATCGTGGTCACCGGCACCGAGGTCTTGACTGGGCGGGTCCAGGACCGCAACGGCCCCTGGATCGCCGATCGTCTCCTGGAGTTGGGTGTCGAACTGGCACACATCACAATTTGCGGTGATCGCCGTGACGATATCGAAGCCCAGCTGCGCTTCATGGCCGAACAGGGCGTGGACCTGATCATTACCAGCGGCGGGCTGGGGCCGACGGCCGACGACATGACGGTTGAGACGGTGGCCCGATTTTGCGGCCGCGAGCTGGTGCTCGACGCCGAGCTGGAAGCGAAGATCGCCGCGATCCTCAAATCGCTCAGCTCAACCTTCACCGACCTCGACTTCGGCGCGGTGCGCGCCGCCAACCGCAAGCAGGCCATGGTTCCGGCGGGAGCAGTCGTGATCGACCCGGTCGGGACCGCGCCCGGCGTCGTCGTACCCGGGACGCCGACCATCATGGTGTTGCCGGGACCGCCGCGCGAACTGCAGCCGATGTGGCGAACTGCGGTGCAGCTGCCCGCTGTGCAAGAGGCAATCGCCGGGCGCACCGCGTACCGCCAAGACACTGTGCGGATGTTCGGGCTGCCCGAGTCGGGGCTGGCCGCGACGCTGCGCGAAGCGGAAAACCGCGTCCCCAACTTTGACTCGCTGGAGATCACCACCTGCCTGCGACGCGGCGAGATTGAAATGGTCACCCGCTACGAACCCGATGCCGCGCCCACATACAAGCAACTGACCGAGCTGCTGCGGGAACGGCACGGGCAGCACATCTACTCCGAGGACGGCTCGCAGGTGGACGATCAGGTGGCCCGGCTGCTGGCCGGCCGCCGGATAGCGACCGCGGAGTCCTGTACCGCCGGGCTGGTCGCCGCCCGGCTAACGGAGCGCCCGGGGTCGTCGGCCTATGTCGCCGGCGGGGTCGTCGCCTACGCCAACGAAGCGAAAACTGAACTGCTGGGCGTGAATCCGAGCCTGATCGCACAGCACGGAGCGGTGTCCGAACCTGTCGCCGAGGCAATGGCCGAGGGTGCGCTGCACCGGTTCGGCGCCGACACCGCGATCGCCATCACCGGGATCGCCGGCCCCGGCGGTGGCACCCAAGACAAGCCCGTGGGAACCGTGTGCTTCTGTGTGATGCTGGCAGGCGGGCACAACACGCTCACCCGGACCCTCAAGTTGCCCGGCAACCGAGCCGATATCCGCGAGCGCTCGACCACGGTGGCACTGCACCTGCTGCGGCGTGTGCTGGCTGACGCTACTTGAAAACCTCTGTGGCAACGATATTTTGCGTATCACCAAAGCGAATTCCTGTGGCGTCCCTGCCGACCAGTGACAGCAACGCGACCGCAACAAGTACCGGCACGATCGTCGCCGCCAAAGCGAATGGGTAGCCATGCGAACTGGCCAGATGCTCCTGGATGGGCAGATTGAACGCCGCCAGCAGGTTCCCGAGCTGGTAGGTCACACCTGGGTAGAGGCCACGGATCGCGTCCGGTGACATCTCGGTTAGATGCGCCGGAATGACACCCCACGCGCCTTGCACGACGACTTGCATTGGAAACGACCCGAGGCACAACAACGCCGCGGTACGTAAGTAAGCGAAAAGCGGCACGATCGGCAGCCCTAGCAACGCACACCACACGATGGTGCGGCGGCGGCTCAGCCGCTGGGAGAGCGTACCGAAAACCATCCCGCCCAGGATGCCGCCGACGCTGTAGATCACTACGATCCACTTGGTCGTTGCGCTGCCCAGCCCGGCGCTGCTGTTGGCCGTGGCCGCCAGAAATGTCGGATAGACGTCCTGGGTGCCGTGGCTCATCCAGTTGAAGGCGCTCATCAACACCACCAAATAGATAAACAGCCGGACGACCTTGGTGTCGCGCAGAACATCGCGGACTGTGGTGTGCGTCAGTCGCATTCGATCCTGCGCGGTTACCCACACCTCGGATTCAGTCACGCGATAGCGGATGACCAGGCTAATCAAGGCGGGTACGATGCTCAGACCGGTCCCAGACCTCCATCATGGTGCGCAGTATTTCTTCGCCGCGGCCGAGTCCGGCGAGATGGCTTTCTCCGGGCAGGTGATACAACTCTGCGTCGGGTAGCCGGGAAACCACGTGCTCCCCGTGAGCGAAGGGAACGATGTGGTCGTGGTCGCCGTGCCACCAGCGGACGGGGATCTTGACCTGCTCGAGCCGGAATCCCCACTCGCGGGCGAAAACGACGATGTCGGCGAACGGGGCGGCGAGCTGCTTTCGACTGCCGTTGAGCAGGTCGTCGAGGAACATCGCGGCGAACTCGGGCCGTAGCAGCAGATGCCGGTCCGCCTCCGGCGACATCCGCGCGTACAACCTCAGCGCCAGCGGGGCCACCGGGCGCGCCAGCCAGACCAGGGCGACAGCGGCATATCGGATCGGAAGCCCGACCGCCTCGAGCAGCGGTGCCAGAAGCGACCCAAGGGTCATGGCACCGCCACGGATAGCGTCCGCGCCGGTCACGGGAGCCACCCCACCGAGCACGCCCGCGGCCACCACCCGCTCCGGCATCGCCGCCCCGCACGCGAGCGTGTAGGGCCCGCCGCCCGACAAGCCGACGACAGCCATTTTGTCGATGCCAAGGGTGTTCGCCACCGTGCGCAGGTCGTCGGCGAATGCCACCACGTTGGGGTACTGGTGGGGTGTGGACGAGCCAATCCCCGGCCGGTCGACGCCGATCAGCCGGATACCCTTTTGCTCGGCATAGACGCGGGCTTCCACCGGAATCTGCCGGCGCGCGCCGGGAGTTCCGTGGAGCCAGAAGATGGCGCGTCCCTGCGGATCACCAAACTCGGCGAAACCCAATTGGCGATCCTCACCAACCGCGACGTTGCCCTCGAGCTTGGGACGCGCTATTGCCATCACCATGTCAAGAGTTTTGCACTATGGACGATGGTTGATGAGCTTTTCGAGTCCTTCTCGGTATGCGAACAAACTGTGCCGCGAGATCGGATCGATTGGTCCGCCGCTGTCAACGTCGACCTGCGTGCCGACCTGCACGTAGATCAGCGGCGGCAGGCACGGGACAAGGTCGAGAAAGTTGACCACGCGAAAGCAGCTCTTGATGAGGTTGTCGAAAGCCTTGGCGAAGTCGCACAAACCTGGTCGCGGCCCCGCGAACGTGATCAGTCCGGGTTGAATGTTTGGCGGCATATTCACAAAAACGTCGGGCGCCGCCAGCACCGCCATCGCCGCGCCAAGGCTATGTCCGGTTATCAGGATTTGATCGCAACCGGCGCACGTCGCAGCCAGGTTGGCCGCAATACTGCCGCGGACGAGCTGATAGACGGTTTGAAAGCCGGAGTGCACGTGCCCGAATCCACTAAGGAACGCGTATCTTTCGGGGATGATGTCGAGATCCGTTAGCACGTCGTCGAAATCGTCGGTGCCGCGGAAAGCGACGAACGCGGTTCGGGTGGTGGCGTTGCGGCCCATCAATCCAAATATATTGGTGTTGACCGCTATCGCTGTCACGGTGGGATGCCGCTGCGCCGTGGTGGCCGCCAGCGCACGGTCGACCTGGATGAGAGCGGTCTGCACAAAGCCCGGCGGCAATATCACGGTGCCGCCCTCCTCGACCGCGTATGCCGCGAAGGACAGGGGCAAGGGCACGTCGAGGGCGAACTGCGGATCGAACCCGGTCGGCGTGTCCTGCAGCGCGCCAAGTACGTCGGCCTTCGCGATCGCCGGCGACGTCCACGGCGCAAAAAACGCCAAACCGCCGATAACCGCTATATTTGCCAGGAACTCGCGACGTGCCATTTCGGCAAACTTGTTGCCGTTCATCTACGTTCCTTCCCGTAGGCGAACGGGCACACAGTAAGGTATCGGCGGTCGCAGCTGGGGAATCGTTTCTGGTATGTGACTATTTTGGAATCTCATCGAGTTGTGAAATGCCGCTGCAGAATTCGCTGCCGAACTCAGCGGGTAATTCCAGTGTGCCCCAGCGAATAGCGGCCGGGCTGCGGCCAGACGGTTAAGCCGTGTGGCTCATTGCCGACTTTAATTGTGCGCGTCAGCGTTCCGTCGGTCGTCGAGACCACATAGACGACGTTGTTGTAACGCCCGGAAATCCAGAGCTGGGCGCCGTCGGCGGTGAGGTTGCCCATGTCGGGACTGCCACCGCCGGGCAGGCGCCACAGCGTGATCGGCGCTCCGGTGTAGGCGTCGAGAACCGAGATCGATCCGTCTGACCGGTTAGTTACGAAAAGCCGTGTGGCGTCGCGGGAAAAGAAAAGCCCGTGGGCGCACGCGCCGGTGGCGATGAAACGCTTGACCTGGTTGGCAGCGCCGTCGAGTACCCACACCCCGCCGGCGTCGCAGTCGGCGATGTAGTAGACCGAACCGTCGGGGGCGAGCCGGATGTCCTGCGGGCCCATGTGGGTGTGGCGCGTCGGCATGTCAACGGTGCGCAGCACCCGGTGGGTGCCGACATCGACCACCGCCACCCGCCCGGCGAATTCGCAGCTGAAAACCGCGGTGTGACCGTCGAGCGAGAAGTCGGCGTGGTTGATGCCCGCACATTCGGGGATAGGCGTCTTGTCAAGCAGCCGCCAGGTGGCGGGGTCATACCAGATCACCGAGCGCAGTCGCTCGGCGACCGACATCGCGAACCGGCCGTCGGGCGTGAAGTACAGGTTGTAAGGGTCCAGGATCGGGATGTTGGCGCCCGGCCGCCCAGTGCGCGGGTCAAGCGCGAGCATCTGGTTGCCGACGTCGTCGGTGGCGTACAGGCTACGCATATCATGGGCGGGCACGACATGCTGAATCTCGCGGCCCACCGGGTACTTGGCCACGACCTCGTAGGTCGCGGGGTCGATCTCCCACACGTCGCCGGAGCGGTTGTGCGGCACATACACCAGCGGACGGTCGGCACGCACACCGGCGGCGAAAATGCCCCGGCCGGGGCCGGCGTAGACGTTGCGGCGCTCGGACGGGGACGGTCCCGCGCGCGGCGGTGCCGGTTTGCTCGATCCCACGATCGTGGTCGGCAGCGGCGGTGACGTGACCGGTGTACCGACCCGACCCACCCGAGGCAAACATCCCGCGGCCAGCGCGGCCGAGGCGGCCAGCACAGTTAAAACTGCCAGCACCGGCGCACGGCGTGGACTCACCGGGTACCTGCCTTCGGTAGCTGCTGATGTGGCATCCTGTCTTGGGTCCTTCGGGTCGCCAACAGCGCGATTTGGCTTTGCTCGGTGACTTCTGCTTATCACCCCGTTACTGTTTCGACTGGTAGATCCTCATTTGCACGCTCGAAAATTCGACAGGGGTGACCGATGCGAATCATCGATGCCGACGGACACGTCGCCGAAAACCCCACGCTCGCCGTCGAAGCCATCAAACGCTGGCCGCAATATGTCCACCCCAGTGGCGACGGCACGCCGAGGTTGGTCATCGAAGGTCGTAGATATCCCGAAGACCGTGGCCCGGGCGCCGGTTGCCCGCCCGAGCACGGGATCAGCAGCGCGGCCGACATCCACTGTCGGTCGACCGAAGGTGTCCTCACCGACGCCGATCGCGACCATATCGACACGATGGTGTTGTATCCGAGCCTGGGTCTATGCGCGCCCAGCCTGGAGAATCCCGAGTTCGCCGCCGGGTTCGCACGGCTGTACAACCAGTGGATCGCGGACTATTGCGCACCGTCGAAGGGCCGCTTGCGCGGCGTCGCCGTCACCCCGATCGAACACGGGCAAGCGGCGATCGACGTCATGCGGGAGGCCAAGGAGCTTGGGTTGGTGGCGGCTCTGGTGCCGCCCGCGCTAAAAACCCGCAACCTTGATCACCCCGACCTCGACCCGTTCTACGCCGCCGCCGAGGAGCTGGAGATGCCGCTGGGTATTCACGGCGCACCGGGCATCCACCTGCCGAAGATCGGGGTCGACCGCTTCACCAATTACATCCAAGTGCACTGCATCAGCTTCCCGTTCGACCAGATGACGGCGATGACCGCCCTGGTGTCCGGCGGGGTGTTCGATCGTCATCCCCGGCTGCGGGTGGCGTTCCTGGAAGCCGGTGTCGGCTGGGTGCCGTTCTTCATCGACCGCTTACACGAGCATTACCAGAAGCGGGGAGACTGGATCGAGCACGGATGGCGCCGCGATCCGCAGGAGTACCTGCAAGCCGGCAACATCTGGGTGACATGTGAACCCGAAGAACCGATCCTGCCCGGGGTCATCGACGTGCTGGGCGCGGACTTCATCATGTTCGCCAGCGATTACCCACACTGGGACGGCGAATGGCCGGAGAGCACCAAACATCTCCGCACGCGTAGCGACATCAGCGAGGAAGCCCGGGCGAAGATCGGCGGGCTCAACGCGCAACGCTTTTACGGGCTCAACTGATTTCAGCGTGCCTGCCATCGCGGCGGCCGCTTCTCGGCGAAGGCGCGTGGGCCTTCCTTGGCGTCCTCGGTGGCGAAAATGCGGTCGCTGTGCCGGGTCTCGTTGTCGTATGCGGATTGCATGTCGAGCGCCAGCCCTTCGACGGCTGACTGCTTAGTCGCGAAGACGGCGAGCGGCGCGTTGGCCGCGATGCGCTCGGCGTAATCGTAGACGGTGTCCATCAATATGTCGGCCGGCACCACCTTGTTGACCAGTCCCATGGCGAGTGCCCGTTCAGCGTCCACCATGTCGGCGGTCAGGAGCAGCTCCATCGCGAGCGCGTAGGGAATCTGGCGCGGCAGCCGCACCGTGCTGCCGCCGCCGGCGAACAGCCCCCTCTTCGGCTCCATCACCGCAAACCTGGCCTCCGGTACGGCGATACGAATATCGGTGCAGGTCAACATCTCGAATCCTCCGGCGACACACGTGCCGTTAATTGCGGCGACGATCGGCTTGTACACCGGAAACCTGTGCAAGACAGCGTGAATCGCGTCGGTTGCGTCCCAGCCGTCGGGTTGCGGCAGCTCCCCGGTCAATTCCGGGATGAACTTCTTCAGATCGGCTCCGGTGCAGAAATCCCGGCCGACACCGGTGATGACGGCCACCCATGCGTCGGGGTCGTCACGAAAAGTCGCCCACGCGTGGGCGAGGTCCCGGAAGTGCTCCATGTCGAGCGCGTTACGCGTCTCGGGCCGGTTGATGGTGATGGTGACGATGCGGCCGTCGCGCACGTAGTCGATACTCACCGCGTCCCTCGGCTGTACAGTCGCGATCCGTTGCCAAGACAGTCAAACATCGGTGTCAACTTATCGTGTCGTTTTATGGGAAACACCGCTGATCCGCCATACCCGCCTGAGATCGACCATCTCAGGACGCCGGATATACCGCCGGTCACATCGTCTGGGTCGACGGTGGCGGAAGCACCGCCGGATGAGCAGCAACAAGATCGTCGAGGTTGCCATCGGCCGGCGCCGACCGTCTTGGCGACGCCGTCGCCGTGCAATCAGACTGGTGCGGGCAACCCACAAACGACGACTGCGGGAGGTAATTCAAATGTCTGGGAGCCGCCCACCACTGCCGCCGTTCAATTTGGACACGGCAATCCAGAAAACCCAGGCCGCAGAGGACGCCTGGAACACCCGCAATCCCGAGCTTGTCGCATCCTCTTACACCGCTGACTCACGCTGGCGCAATCGCGGCGAGCACATCGTCGGTCGCGATCAGATCGTGGAATTCTTGACCCGCAAGTGGCAGCGCGAACTGGATTACGCACTGCGCAAGAGCCTCTGGGCATTTCGAGACAATCGAATTGCGGTGAGGTTCCAGTACGAGTGGCACGACACCGAAGGCCAGTGGTACCGCAGTTACGGCAACGAGTTATGGGAGTTCGCTCCGTCAGGATTGATGTCGCGACGCGAGGCCAGCATCAACGACGTGGCGATAGACGAATCGGAGCGCCGCTACTTTGGGCCCCGGCCGAAATCCGAGCACGGCGACGATATTCCGTTGTGGTAGACCGATCCGGTTGTTCACCGGCCCTGCTGTCATCGGATGAGGAACATGCGGGATCGTTAACAGGGCGCTCATCTTGCGGCAGCGCGGAATCGGCCCCGGTGGGCCTTGCTGAGACGCCCCGCCTGAAGGTTTCCGGGGGCCCAAGCCCGCCAGGCGTGCGGTCTCGGCCGACACAGTGGCCCGGCCATCCAGGGCGACGCGTGCCGCGTCAACACGAACCATTAACACGTAGCGCGCCGGGGTGGTCCCGGATTCGGGGTGGAACAGCCGCGTCAGCGGCGGTGAACTCAAAGCAGTCTGGGCCGCAAGGTATTTCACGCTGGGTACGCGCCGGGGTTGGCTGCGACCGCACCGGTGCCCCGGCGCAGCGCGGAATCCCGCCGGCCTGGTTCTCCGCGAGCACCGATAATCGTGATTGCGGTTGTCCTTGATCCGACAGCACCGGGCGACACCCTGGTCAGCGCAGGCGACCACCCAGTGCTTACCGCATGGCGCCGCAGCTGCGAGTAGCTCAACAGCCGAGACGCACGCTGGCGTCGTCATCCCCGCAGACGGGCGCATCGCCGTCTGCCTGTCGTGTGCAGCGGATCGGCGTCGGTCGTTGGGCTGAGCGAGGACCGGTGCTGTGGATGCAACTGATTCGATGTAATGTGCATCGCACCGGTTATTCGGTGCTGTCAACCGTCGCAGCGGCGGAAGAAGCGACGAACCGGCTGGCTGAGCTACACCACACAGAATTGAGGAGCCATGGGTGAATTCGATCCGATCAACGGCGAAGCGCACGTAATCGTCGACGTCGCCGAAGCGGCGATGCACATGTACCGGGCCGCGATCGATTCTTTGCCCTTCCCTGAGGACAAGAAATTCCAGAAGCGCGCGGACGTGGTGCTTTCCGGCCTTCGCAAGCTGCGTGCGGCGTTAACCGACGCGGCAAGTCACAGCAGGTCGACATCAACGGTGATCGTGGCGCTCAGCGAAGTCCGGCGACGCTACGACGATTTGATGGCCCGTGCCGCGGCAGCACCTGGGTCGAGTTTGGGTCAACAGCTTTACGCCGCCCGCGTCCGGGCCAAATTGTCGGCGCAAGAGGTGGCAAACGGCGTGGGGCTGCGACCGGACCTTCCGGACGACCTCGAGGCCGGCGCAACACCCACCGACTATGAGGCAGAGAAAGTCAAAGAGCTCATCGCGACGCTGCGCGCGATAACCGGCCCGGACGATGTCGAGCAGCCACAGCCTGCGGAGACGCAGTTCAACGGGTGGGACGACTCACTGGCCACCAACGGCGCCGGCCAAGAGGCCGAAGCGGCAGCCACCTAAGCTCGGCGTCGCACATCGGCGCTCCTGCCGGCAAGATGTCGGGTGGCTGAACGTCCGACTGGCTGAACCGCTCCCGCGGTCGTCAGGGTTTTGGCGGTTGATCAGAGGTGTGCTGGTTGGCAATGCCGTTGAGGATGTCCAGCTGGATTTTGGCGTCTGCGGGCGACTTGCCGGGATCGACGACTGCCGCATCGTTCTTCTGCCAGGGCTGGCAGCCGTCGGTCTTGAACGCCTTGTCGGTCGGCTCGATCTGCACGACCTGGGGCTTTTTGGTCATCGCGTTGTCGATGATGTCGCTGCCGTTGGTTCGTTTCCAATAGCAGGTGCGACCCTGAACCGGTCCCGCCGAGGTGTAGGTGCCTGGCAGGATGTCGGTTCCCACCGTAAAGGTTCCGTCGTGGTCGATCACCGTCTTGGGTCCGGGTGGTGCCTGCGTGGGCGACCCGGCTGCCGTCGGCGCCGGCGGTCCCGGTCGCGAAGAATGCCCAGGCTGCGCGTGGGGTGTCGGCGGTGGGGAAGGCGACGGCGTGGGAGGGGCGGCCCCGGCAAAACCGGTGAATCCGGCGCAGCCCATCAGGACAGCACCGGCCACGACGATCGCTGCTTTCTTCAGCCCCATGCAACAGCAGCCTACGCGGTGGGCACGTCCGGTGCTATGCGGATTTGGTCAGCAGCGGCAGGAGCAGGCGACGGCGCGTGACGATGGCGTCGGCGAAGTATCCAAGGGCCTCATACACCGAGCCCACGACTGGGAAAGCAGCATCGTCGTCGGTGATCCACAGTGCTTGCCGTACTGCATGGCTGGGCACCAGCGCCCATTCCACTTGTGCGGCACAGCAGTCGTGGTCGATGCGGTGCAATAACGACACAGCGTGCGCCCCCACGCAATCGACGCCACTCAGATCCAGGATGAACGAACTGTCCGCAAGGATGAAACGGCGGCAGGAATTGCTGACGCAATCGACATTTGCAGCGTCGATGACACCACTGATCGTCACCACGGTGGCCAGATGACGCTGCTGAGCCCTGAGCCGGGCCCCGCCGCAGTCGATTACGGGGTCGCGGCGACGAGGCGTGAGGTCAGCCACCGTCTGGATTGAACCGGTCATGCCATGCCTCACTTGTCCAATGTTGCTGAACCGCTCGGTTGAGTGACGCCTCAAGCCGACAATTCGAACGTTAGGCAGCGATTCTAAGGTGACCGGCAGCGGTGCTTAATACTTTGCTAAGAATGCATTTTCGGCATCAGTCGAGATCTCGCAGCGGTCGCTAGGAAAGTCGCCGGACCCGACCGGCGTAGCTAAGCGCGTGCTGGTACGTCTCAAGGTTGTCGCGCGAGATTCGCGCATGCACCAGCCGCTCGAAAAGGAAACGCAGCACCGGGTTATACGCGTGGTAGTCCTCATGGAACGTCAGCACCGTGGTGCCGTCGGGTTGTTCCTCGAGCTCGTGGTAACCCTCCGCGCGCGACCACAGCGGCTTCCCGATCGCCACATAGCGGGAGAGCTTGTTGAGCTTCGCCTCGGTCACAGTCTCGAACGATCGGCCCTTGCCGCTCGACAACAAGTACTTCGGCACAGCGAACACGCATGTACGGACCAAGCCCTGACCGGCTTCGTCGCCCTCGTGCAAAATCTCCATGCTGCCGGTGGGCCACTTGAGGACCCGTGGTCGTGGAGAGTCCGGCGGCGCCGGAGGGTGCAGCACGCGCCACACTTTGTCCGGCGGCGCATCGACGTGGAATCGCACGGTGTATGACCGCATCAGTGTTCTCCCCAGGTGTTCCAGAAGGTGACGGTCTGCGGGGGCGGCCGTGATGCGGGCCGAAAGTCGGTGCCGATCGTATACGCGACCGGGAACAGCGCGGCCTGTGTGACCGTGGCGGGTATCTCAAGCAACTCGGCCACCTGTTGCTCCTTGGCCAAATGCATTGTCGTCCAGACGGATCCCAAGCCGCGGGAGCGAAGCGCCAGCAAGAAGCTCCACGCGGCGGGGATGATCGACGCCCACGCTGACGCGGCGACCAACCGGTCGGATTCGTCAAAGCGACGCTGCAAACACGGGATGACGTGGACGGGCACCTGAGCCAGTGTCTCGGTAAGGGCCAGCGCGCTGCGGTAGACGCGGCGGGTCTGCGGGTCGGCTTCGGTGGCCGCGGCATGAGCAAGGTACTCGCCGCCCACGCTTCGGTATATCTCGGCGATGGCGGCGCGTTTGTCGGCGTCGGTGATCACCAACCACCGCCAGTCCTGGGCGTTGCTCGCCGTCGGTGCTTGCATGGCCAGGCGCACACAATCCAAGATCACCTCGCGTCGGACGGGTCTCGTCACATCGAGGCGTTGGCGCACTGCCCGCGTCGTGGTCAGCAATTCATCGACCGAAGCGATGTCCACCTGTCGCTCACACGTCGATCGCGCAGGACTGGTCTATGCCGAGCACCGTCAAGGTGCGGCCCAGACCCAGGAACACCGCAACGCACAACGTCAGGTCGAGAATCTCTGCATCGGTGAACAGCTCGCGCATCCGCTGCATGAACGCGCCCGCGATCGAGGCATGGTCGGTAGCGAAACGCTCGGCGTACTCGATGACAAGGCGTTGCCGCATCGTGTAGCCCGGGTAGACGGCATAGTCGGCAACGTTCTCGTAGAGCTCCGCAGCGACGCCGGCTTCGAGCACCGACGGTGCCCGAAAGCCCGAGCAGGCAATACAGTCGTTGAGCTGTGCGATGCGCATCCTGGCCAGTTCGCGTTCCTCGACCGGCAGGATGCTCTGCTGGTAGGCGCCCTTGATCATCCGCTCGACCATGCCGCCCAGCTCTGGTCGCAACGTCCAGACCATCGCGGCCTCACCGCCGGGGCCGTCGGGAATGTCGATTCGGGCCATGGGCGACTTCCTGCAGGTGAACCAGGTGCCGTCTGAGCAAATCAGATTCTCGCCCCGGCTGTCCAGATCTGTGCGTGCTGCCGAACTGTCGTGGACACGACAGATCCGGCGGAATAACGTGCGTGAAGCGCGGGATGCCAATCGGGCGCGCCTGGGTTGGGAGGTCTCGGCATGCTGATCATGCACGAGGTGCACAAGGTGCGTGGGAGGGCCGAAGCCGACTTCGAGGCCGCCTTCCGCGAAGGCTGGATGCCGCTGCTCGCCGCCGGCGATGACGCACGGCTGCTGTGGTATGCGAACCACGCGCACGGCAGTGGCCCGTCCTACACCGTCGTCACCATCACCGCCGTGCGCGACGGAGCAGCCTGGGAGCGGCTGGCGCTTCGGATCCAGAAAGGCGATCTGCGCCGGTGGATGCGCGGACTGGACCAACTGCGCTACGACGTCGACGCCAAGCTGCTGGTGCCAGTGCCGTGGTCGCCGCTTCAAGACCTGCCCCTCGAGCAGGTTCCCGCCGACGTCGGCGAACACGCGCTGACGCTTTACATGGAAGACACCATGTGGCCCTACCAGGACAAATTCACCGAATACATCGACCGCTGCGGCGAGGTGTACGCGAAGAGCCTCGATCGGCCGGCGGCGATGCTCACCATCGAGGCTGCCTTCCAGCCGGCGCTGGGCAGTCACGTGCGCCGCGAGGTGGTTCTGATGCAGCGCATCAACCAGCCCGAGGCGTTGCTGGCCCTGCTTCGCACCGAGATCCCGCCGGAGCAGCGCGCACCGGGAACCTGGATGCACGACGCGCTAAACCTGCGTGATCAGTGGACCAGCAGACTGCTGCGGACCTCGTCGTGGTCACCCCTGTACTGAGCGGATGAACATCGGCACCATCCTCGACGCCCCCGCGGCCGGTGACCCGGCTCGCGCCGCACTGATCATCGGCGAACGCGCCGTCAGCTACGGCGAGCTGGCGACAAGCGTGCAGCACTGTGCGGCTGGGCTGGCCGCTGAGGGGCTGGCCGGCCGACGTGTTGCGGTTGTGGACGTGGGCAGCCTGCTGTCGATCGCATCGATGCTGGCTGCCGCACGCATCGGCGCGGCAGCCGCGCTGATGAACCCTGCTCTGACACGGTCGGAGCTGCGGGCGCTGCTACGGCATGCCGGGTGTGCAGATGTGGGTGTGGCGGGGGAGGCGTACACCGTTCGGCTGTGTCACGCGGGCGCTACCAGGGCGCTGACCGCCGCCGACCTGCTGACCGAGTGCGTGGTTGCCGCACCACCCGCCCAAGATGTCGACAATCGTGAAGCTTTGGTTTTGTTCACCAGTGGGACCACCGGGCTGCCGAAGGCCGTCGGCATCAGCCACGCACAGCTCCGAAACCGAATCACCGGATTCAGCAGAGCTTTTCGGGCCGATGCGATACCCGCGATCAGCATCATGTGCGTGCCGTTCTTCCATGTCGGTGGCGCCCTTGGCGTGCTGGGCAGCCTGTACTCGGGCAACACCACAGTGGTCCAGGACCGCTTCGACGCCGGAGAATGGCTGCGCCTCGTGCAAGCGCATCAGGTGAGCAGCGCATTTGTCGTGCCGACCATGCTGCAGCGGATCCTCGACCATCCCGACTTCGCCCGCACCGACCTCAGCTGCCTTGTCGCGATCGCTTACGGCGCGGCCGCTGCGCCCGTCACGCTGGTGCGAAGAGCCATGGCGGCCCTGCCGAATGTGGCTTTTGCCAACGTCTTTGGCCAAACGGAGACCCTGGGCGCCTACACGACGCTGTCACCTGACGATCACCGTGACCCCAACCGGGTGGGATCGGTGGGCCGCCCGCTGCCCGGCGTCGACGTGCGGGTGGTCGACCCGGCCACGGGCATCGACGTCGAAACCGGAACGGTCGGCGAGTTGTGGGTGAACACCAGCCAGAACGTGACCGACGGCTGGCTGCGCACCGGTGACCTCGCCCGCCGGGACGCCGACGGCTACATCTATCCCGCCGGCCGGTTGACCGACACGATTAACCGCGGGGGAGAGAAGTTCGGGCCGATCGAGGTCGAGGACGCGATACGCACCCATCCCGCGGTCAGCGACGTGGCCGTGGCCGGGATCGCCGACGACGAGATGGGCCAGCGGGTCGGGGCGGCCGTAGTGGCGAGCTCGCCGCTGACGCTCGACGACCTGCGCTCGCACTGCCGTGAGCTGATCGCTCATTTCAAGCTTCCGGAACGCCTGGTGGTCGTTGACCACATTCCGTACACCGAGACCGGCAAGGTCAACCGCCGCCAGCTGGCCGCATTGATCGCAGGCCGAGCCTGAACCGCGAGGAGTCGCCATGCTGTTCCTCCACGAAACCCACCGGGTCGTCGGCGCACGCGAGGAGCAATTCGAGACGCTCTACCGGGAAAGCTGGATGCCCGCACTGGCCAAGGACGACAATGCTCGGCTGCTTTGGTACACCAACCACGCCCACGGCACCGGGGCGTCCTACAACGTCGTCACCATTACCGCCGTCACCGACGGCGCGGCCTGGGAGACCTTGGCCCGCCGCGCCCAGACCGGTGACCTGGCGCCCTTAATGCGTGAGCTGGACAGCCTTCGCCATGAGGTGACTGGCAAGATCTTGCTGCCGGTCGAATGGTCGCCGCTTCAAGAAGTCGAGCTGGCGACCGTCCCAACTGACGGGGCGACACACTCATTGAGCTTGTTCATGGAGGACACCGGCTGGCCGTACGCCCCGTTGGATGACTACATCCGGGCCTGGGACGAGATCTACTACCGCCCGCTGTCCCAGGCACCGCCGGGCATGCGGTTGCTCGACATCCAAGCCTGCTTCCAGGTTGCACACGGCAGCTACAGGCGACGCGAGGCCATGCTGTGGCAGAAAATCGACCCGTCGAACAACTACGCGGCGCTCGTGCACCTGCTGACCACCGACCTGCCGCCCGAGCGGCGCGGGCCGGGCAGCTATATGTTTGAGGCCTTGAAGTATCGCGATCAGTGGGAGAGTCGGCTGCTGCGGACTTCTGCGTGGTCGCCGCTGTACTAACGCGAGCATCATCATCGTCGAGAAGTTCCCGATCGGGCGAGCCGCGACCATGCGCGAGCTCGGGGACGACCCGCATCCGCTGCTGGCACGGCTGCGGGCACACGAGCCGGTGACGCGGCTGGCCGCGCTCAACGGATGGCTGATCACGCGCTACGACCTCGCGGTGCGCGTTTTGCGCGATCCCACCACGTTCACCGTCGACGACCCGCGGTTCTCCACATCGCGGGTGGTCGGATCGAGCATGCTCTCGCGGGACGGCGCGGCCCACGCGCGCCACCGCGAGGCTTTCGCGTCATGGTTCTACCCGGCGCGTGTCCGGGGGGCGGTTCGCCCGCTTCATCGAGACCCAAACCGACGGGTTGATCTCGACGATTCGGCCGGCCGGTGCGGCGGAGCTGCGCCGGCAGTTCGCCGGTCCGCTCGCGGTCGCGGTCGTCACCGAAGTGCTCGGCCTGCACGGTGTCGACACCGACGCCGTGTTGGCCTGGTATGCGGCGATCGTGGCGGCGGTCTCGGAGGCGACCGGCGGCGGGCCGGTGAGCGCGTCCGGGAGACGAGCGTTCGGCCGACTGCGCTCCGCCGTGCTGCGGGTGTTGGACGACCCGCAGTCACTGCTGGCGCGCGCCGCGCGGGGGCCCCGACGGCCTGAGCCCCGACGAGGTGGCATCCAACGCCGCGGTCTTGATGTTCGGGGGTGTCGACACCACGGAGGGCATGATCCTCAACACCGTCCGGCACCTGCTTGGCGATCGCGAGGCGCTCACGGCGGTCCGCGACCGGCGCGATCTGTTGCCGAATGCCATCGAGGAGTCCCTCCGCCTCGAGCCCGCTGTCGCGTCGGTCGACCGATACGCGACCCGCGATGTCGAGCTCGCCGACGCGCACATTCAGCGCGGGGACCTGGTGGTGGTGTCGCTTGCCGGAGCCA
The DNA here is from genome assembly GCF_016592155.1 of Mycobacterium heckeshornense. Taxonomy (NCBI): domain Bacteria; kingdom Bacillati; phylum Actinomycetota; class Actinomycetes; order Mycobacteriales; family Mycobacteriaceae; genus Mycobacterium; species Mycobacterium heckeshornense. The sequence goes on along the minus strand of NZ_AP024237.1, from coordinate 2,280,430 downwards.
ACCGCGATCCCGCAGTCTTCGCCGACCCGGACCGGTTCGACGTGTACCGGGCTAACGCCCGGCTCAACGTGGCGTTCGCTCACGGGTCGCACTACTGCCTCGGCGCTCGGCTCGCCAGGACCGAAACAGCGATTGCGATCGCTCGACTTCTGGATCGCCTTCCCGGCCTGCACCTCGACCCGCGCCACCCAATTGCGCCGCGCGGTCTGGTATTTCGCAAACCGCCGGTTCTGCAAGTGTGTTGGACCGCTGCTCACTAGCGGCAGATCACCTCGATGGTCGCCTCGGCCAACGCTAGGACACCTTGCGCGTTGTCCCGGTCCGTGCGCGCAGCGCCCACGGGAGCTGACGTCAGCCGCCTTCACGACGCTTGTAGCGCAAGTTGTGGCCCTCGATCCGAAGCTGGCTGGCAAACCGCCGCCGAGCGCCATAGCCATACTGCCGCACAGGCCAGCACCGCCAGGAAGATCAGGACATAGGTGCCGGGGATGATCGCATTCCAGACACCGCCGGGCCGCAGCGAGAGCACGCTTGCCTCGCGGATGTCGCCGCCGGGCGCCGTGCTGAACCAGCCGGCAAGCAGCGCGCACAGCAGCCAGAGCGTCAGCGTCGAATATCTGCTGCGCAGCAGGTAGGCCTGATGTCCCAGGTGAACCATCAGCGGTGCGAACCAGACCCAGTGATGGCTCCAGCTAAACGGTGAAGCGGCGGCCGAAGCCATCCCCACCAGGGCGATTCCCAGGACGGTATGGCCACGTCGGTAGGCAATTGCTGCGATCGCGACAGCGGCCGCCGCCAGCGCTACCGACACACCGGTGCCCACCGGGGCGGGGAAGTCGAGACGATGCAGCAGGCCCTCCGCGCTCGTGTTGGCAAACGGATCACGTGAGATCCGGCCAACGTCATGAAAGCCCCGGCGCAACCAGTAATATTCGGAATCCCTTGGCAGAAAAGCGAATCCGATGACAACGGTGATGAGAAACGTTGCGCTGGCCACCAGTGCGGCACGCATGCGCCCGACAACCGCCAAGTAGATGATGAACAACGCCGGCGTTAGCTTGATTCCGGCCGCCAGGCCGATGCCAACCCCGGCCCACTTGCGCTGTGCGGGAGTCAGCAGATCGGCGACGACGATCGCAAGGATGGCAATGTTGATCTGTCCGAGCTGCAGCGACAGCCGAAACGGTTCCAACCAGGCGACCAGACCTACCAGAAGCGCGGTGAGGCTCCACAATCCATTCGGCTGGCTAACTTTGAGCGACGCCAGCATCCGCCAAACCACATAGACGACCAGCGCACACATAACCAACAACCACAACGCCTGGGCGGAAACCTCGGCCATGAGCGCCAGCGGCAAGAAGCTCAGTGCAGCGAACGGTGGGTAGATGAAAAGCAGCTCTTTGGGATTGCCGGTCAGGCCAATCGAATACAGGTCCAGCCCACCCCGGACCCGCATTGCACCGAAGCGGTACACCTGCAGGTCGACCTGCACGGCCAGCCGGGGCCAGTGCACATAGACAAGCGCATAAAGCAGCAGCGCCGCGGCCAAAACCACAGGGCCGCCCCAGCGAACCCAAGCCGACACGCTTCGACCCGGTTCGACGGACGCGCGCAGCTCCCTTGCCGGTGCAGAAAAGCCCACGAGTCATTCAGGGTAACGGTTGCATCACGGCCCGCTCCGCGGTGCCGGCGTACGGGGGCAAACGAGGCAGCAGCATGTGCCCAAGCGCAGGTCAACTCAATTTGGCCCGCACACCAAGCACCGGCTGCCTGCCGCGACCATCGTTGAAGCCGGGACCCCAGGGCCACCGACCACGCCTGTCAGCCCAGACCAGCTGCAATGCCCTCAGCTCGCTACCGAATATCGCTGCGGCGCAGTTCATGTGCGCATCGGGCTGCTCCACTTCGACTACCTCGAGCAGCGGCCCGGGGTGCATCTCGATCTGCACACCGGGCGCGGGTGGCCCTTCACGCACCGACCGCTCGCCAACGAGGTTTAACAACCGGACCGCTCGCTGCGGCGACACGCCGGTGACCAACAGCTCGGGCACGTCATGGCGGGTCAGACCGACGGTGTACGCATAGGGCGCGCGAGCATCCTCGACGTACTGCACCGCCCAGCCGTGCCTGAGCATCGTTTTGCGCACCTCCGCCAGATAGTCCCGCATGGTGCTACCCGGGTGGTCGCACATCCAGCACATCGGCAACACTCCTTTCGTCGTGCTTGCCGCAACCATGCACCCGCGGTCCGACAAGTCGGCCTCGCACCGTGGATCGGCTAGCGTTGACGCTGCGTGGACTAGTCGATGGATCCGCACCGCGACGACCGCGGGCCGATCGCGCTTCGTCAGGCGCAGGATCGCCGTGCTGGCGGTATTGACCGCGACCGGCGTGGCTGTGCCGCGCTGCGCCGACGCGCCAGCGCCTTTCGCGGCGTCGTCACCGGCTCCTGCATCGTCTGTCGGCGCGCCGAGAGCACCGGCCGGGCCGACGGTCAGCCCCGTTACCGCCGCCGAGTTGGGTGCCAGCTGGCGGCCCGGGTGTCCCGCTGAACCGGGGCAGTTGCGGCGGGTCGAGGTCAACCACATCGGCATGGACCTCCAGACGCACCGCGGCCAACTCATCGTGAACGAAGACCTGGTGGCCGAGGTGATCGCGGTTTTCGAGCGGCTGTACCAGCTGCATTACCCGATCGCGAAGATCCGCAGCGTCGACCACTATCCGGCAGCGGCCGACGAATTATCGATGGAGGACAACAACACGTCGGCCTACAACTGCCGGGCTATCCCGGGCAGCGGCCGATGGTCGCAGCACGCCTACGGGCGAGCAGTGGACCTCAACCCGCTTTTCAACCCCTCCATCCACGCCGAAGGTGCTGTCGAGCCGACGAACGCGGCCGCCTACCTGGACCGCAGCCGCGCCGATCCCGGACTCCTGCACGACGGGGATCCGGCCGTGCGGGCCTTCACCGACCGGGGTTGGCGATGGGGCGGCCACTGGACGTCGCCCATCGACTACCAGCACTTCGAGCGGCCCTGATCGCCGCCCCGCAGGCCAGGGGAGCCTGCGGGGAAGACGATCATCGCGGCGTCAGCGACGCAGATCGAACCGGTCGAGGTTCATCACCTTGACCCACGCAGCGACAAAGTCCTGGACGAACTTCTCCCGGGCGTCGTCGGCGGCATAGACCTCGGCCAGGCCGCGCAGCACCGAGTTCGATCCGAACACGAGGTCGACGGCGGTGGCCGTCCACTTGAGCCGGCCGGTGGCGCGGTCACGAACCTCGTAGACGTTTTCCGTCGACTCGGACACCTTCCACTCGTTGTCCATGTCGCAGAGGTTGACGAAGAAGTCGTTGGTCAACGTCTCGGGCCGGTCGGTGAATACCCCATGCTTGGTCTGGCCGTAGTTGGCGCCCAAGGCCCGCATGCCGCCGATCAGGACCGTCATTTCCGGAGCGGTCAGGTTCAGCATGTATGCGCGGTCCACCAACAGGTGCTCCGGCGAGGCTTTCTCGCCAGCCCGCAGGTAGTTGCGGAACCCGTCGGCCTTGGGTTCGAGCACGGAGAAGGACTCCACGTCGGTCATCTCCTGGGTGGCGTCGGTGCGCCCCGGCGCGAACGGGACGACGATGTCGACCCCGGCCTTCTTCGCCGCCTGCTCGACCGCTGCGCAGCCACCCAGCACGATCACGTCAGCCAGCGAGACCTTCTTGTTGCCGGACTGCGAGTTGTTGAAGTCCTGCTGGACCTTCTCCAGTACTGGCAACACCTTGGCCAGTTCGGGCGGGTTGTTGACCTCCCAATCCTTTTGCGGCGCAAGGCGGATCCGTGCCCCGTTGGCCCCACCGCGCTTGTCGGTGCCGCGGAAGCTGGCCGCCGACGCCCACGCGGTGGTGACGAGCTGGGATATCGACAACCCCGATTGCAGGAGCTTGGCCTTGAGCGCGGCGATGTCGGTCTCATCGATCAGCTCGTGGTCGACCTCGGGTACCGGGTCTTGCCACAGCTGCGGTTCTGGAACCCAGGAGCCCAGGTAACGCGAGATGGGTCCCATGTCGCGGTGCAACAACTTGTACCACGCCTTGGCGAACTCCTCCTCGAGTTCTTCGGGGTGATCGAGCCAGCGGCGGGTGATCTTGCCGTAGATCGGGTCCATCCGCAGCGCGAGGTCCGTCACCAGCATTGTCGGGAGGCGCTTCACCGAGGGGTCGAACGGATCGGGCACCACCGGCTCGGCGTCCTTTGCCACGTATTGCCAGGCGCCGGCCGGGCTCTTGGTCAGCTCCCACTCGTACTTGTACAGCGTCTCCAGGTAGCCGTTGTCCCATTTGGTGGGTGTGGGAGTCCAGACCACTTCGATGCCGCTGGTGATCGCGTCCTTGCCGACACCGGTCCCGTAGGCGCTCTTCCAGCCCAGCCCCTGCTGCTCGATCGGCGCGGCCTCGGGCTCCGGGCCGACAAGGTCAGCCGGACCCGCACCGTGGGTCTTGCCCACTGTGTGGCCGCCGACGATCAGTGCAGCGGTCTCGACGTCGTTCATCGCCATCCGACGGAAGGTCTCCCGGATGTCGATCGCCGCCGCGAGCGGATCGGGCTTGCCGTTGGGTCCCTCGGGGTTCACGTAGATCAGGCCCATCTGAACGTTGGCAAGCGGCTCCGCCAGGTGGCGCTCGCCGCTGTAACGCTCGTCGCCGAGCCAGGTGTCTTCAGGACCCCAGAAGATCTCCTCGGGTTCGTAGATGTCCTCGCGCCCGAACGCGAAGCCGAACGTCTTGAATCCCATGGATTCGTAGGCGACGTTGCCGGCGAAGATGATCAGGTCGGCCCACGAGATCTTCTTGCCGTACTTCTTCTTCACCGGCCAGAGCAAGCGGCGCGCCTTGTCGAGGCTGGCGTTGTCGGGCCAGCTGTTGAGGGGAGCGAAGCGCTGTGCGCCTTCGCCACCGCCGCCGCGGCCGTCGTGGATGCGGTAGGTGCCGGCGGCATGCCAGCTCATCCGGATGAACAGCGGCCCGTAGTGGCCGTAGTCGGCGGGCCACCAATCCTGCGAGGTCGTCATCACCTCGATGAGGTCGCGTTTGAGCGCCTCGACGTCGAGTTTTTTGAACTCCTCCGCATAGTTGAAACCCTCACCCATGGGGCTGGCCTGAGGTGCGTGCTTCTTAAGAACCGACAGGTCTGGCTGGTTCGGCCACCAGTCTCGGTTCGTCATCGGCCGATGAGCCGTCGGGGTAGGAGCCTCGATCACCGGGTTTTCGCTTTCGGACACTTGGTCCTTCCTTTCAGGGGTAGGTGACTAGGGATCAGGGCGTCGAACAGTCGGGGCACAGGCCCCAGTAGATGACCTCGGCCTCGTCGAGCTCAAAGCCGTTGTCCTCAGACGGGGTCAGGCACGGTGCCTCGCCGACGGCGCAGTCGACGTCTGCGATGGCCCCACAGGACCGGCAGACGAGATGGTGGTGGTTGTCGGCGATGCGCGATTCGTAGCGCGCAACGAGGCCGGACGGCTGGATTCGCCGCACCAGGCCCGCCCGTGTCAGCGCATGCAACACGTCGTACACGGCCTGGCGCGATACCGTCGGCAAGCCGGAACGTACGGCTTCGAAAATTGTTTCGGTGTCCGAATGTGGATGCGCCTCGACCGCCTCGAGCACGGCGACTCGGGGGCGCGTCACGCGCAGATCGGCCATACGCAGCTTCTCTGCGTAGTCCGGCCTCGAGGACACATAGAAAATATGACTCCTTTTCTGGAATCAGTCAATAGTTCGCCGCTCGTCGCCGAGGTGTGCGCGGTGAGCGAGTTTGCCCTGCTCTGGTCGTCGGGTGATGTGTGCTATTGTAACGAAACTTAAACTGACTCAAGCGAATTCAACTATATTTAAGGCTAGATATTCGGGCCGGCGTGGCGGCCGGCTGCGCGTCGAGGCGCGGCTGGCTCACGCAGCCACACCGCTCCCTTGCACGGCATCGCGGTGGTAGCGCTGTTAGTCTGCAAAGGCTGTCGGCGCCACGTCGCGCGGCTAGCGACGGCCCGGCCAGCCGAACAGGTAGGCGAACGAAACGGCAGAGTCCACACGGAATGAGCATCGTGCGCAGCGGAGAGATCAAGGCCCTGACGGGACTCCGCATCGTCGCCGCAGTGTGGGTGGTGCTGTTTCACTTCCGGCCGATGTTGGGTGACGCATCACCCGGATTCCGCGACGCGCTTGCGCCGGTGCTGAACTGCGGCGCGCAGGGCGTTGACCTGTTTTTCATCCTCAGTGGGTTCGTCCTGACCTGGAACTACCTCGAGCGCATGGGCCGGGTCTGGTCGGTGCGTGCGACTGCGCATTTCTTGTGGCTGCGGCTGGCCAGAGTGTGGCCGGTCTATCTGGTCACATTGCATTTGGCCGCGCTGTGGGTGATCTTCACGTTGCATGTCGGTCATGTGCCCTCACCGGACGCAAGCCAGCTCACCGCGATCAGCTACGTGCGCCAGGTGCTGCTGGTGCAGCTGTGGTTTCAGCCATTCTTCGACGGCTCCAGCTGGGACGGGCCGGCCTGGTCGATCAGCGCGGAATGGCTGGCCTACCTGCTGTTCTGTGTGCTGGTGCTGATGGTGTTTCGGATGAAACATGCGACGCGGGCGCGAAGCCTGGTGTGGCTGGCCGTCGCCGCGTCGCTGCCCCCGGTGGTGCTGTTGCTGGCCAGCGGCCACTTCTACACGCCCTGGAGCTGGCTGCCGCGCATCGTCACGCAGTTCACCGCCGGCGCGCTGGCCTGCGCCGCCGTGCGCAGACTGCAGCTAACCGATCATGCGCGCCGCATCGCCGGATACCTTTCACTGTTGCTGATGGTGGGCATGGTGGGCGTCCTCTACTGGCTGGACGCGCACCCGATCACCGGGGTCGTGGAGAACGACAGCGGCGGGGTGGTCGACGTGCTCTTCGTTCCGCTGGTGATCACCCTGGCGGTCGGCATCGGCAGCCTGCCAAGGGTGTTATCGACGCGACTGATGGTCTACGGCGGGCAAATCTCGTTTTGCCTCTACATGGTGCATGAGCTGGTGCACACGGCCTGGGGCTGGGTCGTGCAGCAGTTCGAGCTATCGCTGCAGAGCGGCCCCTGGAAATGGAATGTCGTCGGTCTGCTCGTGATCGCGGTGGCCGCATCGGTGCTGCTGTATCACGTCGTCGAAGAGCCCGCCCGCCGGTGGATGCGCCGAATGGTCGACGTGGCGGATACCCGCCCCACGCGGCAGATCGACCAGTTGTGGGATCCGGTAAACACCGAGCTCGAACCGATCGACGGCGGCGTCCTGGCGGCGCACGAGGCGGCGGTTCCTGCGCGAGCCGTCTGACGGCTGCTTAGGCAGGCCAATTATGCTGTGCCGGGCAATGTCTCAGCTAGAGTCCTAGCACGTTTCGCTGTGCCGGGCAGGTTATGCTCGCCGCGCATCGCATCGGCAGTGGAGGTAACGGTGAGTCGGGTGGCCACGTTCGTCATCTTTCTCACCGCATTGGTTATGGCGGCTGTCGAACATTCAGCGCCGGTGTGGCACTACCGGACGGTCGGCCGCAGTTCACCGCCGAATCACATCGCGGTGATTGGTGACTCGTACACGGCCGGCACCGACGAGGGTGGTCTCGGGATGAAATCGTGGACCGCGCTGGCCTGGCAGACGCTGTCACACCAGGGTGTGCAAGTTGTGGCCGACGTGGCAGCCGAGGGCCGCGCCGGCTACGCCGTTGCGGGGGACCACGGCAGCGTCTTCGGGGACCTGACGGCGAGGGCGGTCAAGCCCGACGACGTGTTGGTGGTGTTCTTTGGTTCTCGTAATGACCAAGGCGTCGATCCGGGTCTGCTGGCCGAAATGGCCCGCAACGCTTTCGATCTGGCACGCCGCATCACGCCGACCGGAAGGCTCCTGGTGATCGGGCCGCCGTGGCCAACCGCGGATGTACCCGAATCCGTGCTGGAGGTTCGTGACATCCTCAACGCCGCCGCCCACGGCGCTGGAGCAGCGTTTGTCGACCCGATCGCCGACCGTTGGTTCGTTGACCGACCGGATCTGATCGGACCCGACGGTGTGCATCCCAACGACGCCGGGCACGCATACCTGGCCGACAAGATTGCGCCGATCATCGGCGCCCAATTGCCCAGACGGCGCTGAACCGCGTCGCTGAAGGCGCCGGGGATGCGGGCTGCCGCGATTGGCGCGGCTTCACCGGCGCAGACCTCGACCACGGGCGCGCCGAACATGGCTTCTAATTGTCGCGACCAGGCTGGCGTTTGCGCATGTCGTCAGCATCCAGTCGCGGATACGGCCAGCGAAAAGGCTTGCACCACAGGGCCACAGGGCCCTTGTCGCAGCTCCCCCAAGCACCGGGACCGAGCATGCGGATCGCGCATGTAGATCGTTGCTAGCGCGTCACGCTGCTGCTGCTGAACGCATGCACCATCACCGGCCCCGCGCCGAGCCGACACGAGTACGTTTTGCATTCGCCAATCACGGGTACAACAGGGCGGGTTGACCGTTGAAAGAACTACACAAGAACTACCCTGGAAGCTTCCAAACGAGAGTGGGGTCCGATGAAAACCCAACCGCGAATCGCGATCGCGCTCGTAGGCGGCGCGACCGTACTTTCATTGGCGGTCGGATGCGGCGGCGGCGGCAAAGCTGGACAGACAACTACCACCACGACTACCACTACGACCACGACCACCAGCGTCACCCCGGCGCCATCTTCGGCGCCGGCACCCGGGGCCCCACCGGCGGTGGAGGACCGGCCGGCGGCGGTGGCGCAATACCGGGTGGTCCCACCGGTGGCGGCGGCCCGGGTGGTGGCGGCGGTCAGATCCCGGGTGGTCCCACCGGTGGCGGCGGCCCGGGTGGTGGCGGCGGTCAGATCCCCGGCGTCGGTGGCGGCGGGGAGGCCCTGGTGGCGGCGGCGGATGCATCAACGGGGTCGGTTGCGCTGGCTGGCCGTGATAGCGCGGTGAGGTAGACGTCCTCCTGTCGAGGGAAAGAACGGCTGCGGTCAGCCCCCGCGACGAGCGACGAGCTGGCGCATATCGGCGAGGCCTTGCTGTTGAGCGTCGTCAAGGAAGGCCGGCAGCGGAGCTCGCACCTCGGCGAGTACCTTGTGGTCGAGGAGTTCCTGCAGTCCGACCTCCTTGCGGTTGCGGCCGGCCTGGTTGTCGACCTCCTGTACCCCCAAACGTGTTGAGTAGTCGTAGAATTCACGCTCAATCGGCCGCGACGTGTCGACGTCCATACCACCTGGCTTCCAGTACGAGTAGGAGGCGAGCTTCGCGTCACGGGTCCGCACCGCCAGGATGTGGCTCGGCGAGGAGGTGGGGATATTGGTCGGCAGCTCGGACGGTCCGAAAACCGCACGGGTGTTTGGCGACTTCAATAACGTCGTCATTTCTTCCACCGACATGTCGTCAGTGACGTGCGCAATCCACGGGCGACCCTGTGCCGCAGGGTTTTTCGCAATGGCTACGAGGTCAGCGCGGTCAGCCAAATAGGCATAGCGGGGCTCGGCGCGCCACCCGTTCCCGCCATAGCCAATGCTCAACAGCAGCGGCGCCAAGTCGACGCTAGAGGTCAGCTGGATCCGGGTGTCGCCGGGTTTGGGCGTCAGATGTCCGCGCGGGTCGCGAATATAGAGCGGTACCCGGATCGCCTCCTCGTAAGCGGCCGCCCCCTTACCGCGCAGGCCGTGCGAGCCGGCGTATTCACCGTGATCGGACGTGAACACGACGACGGTGTTGCGGTCGATCTCGGGATGTGCGGCCAGTTTGTCGATCACCCGCCCGATCTGCGCGTCCACTTGTTGTTGCAGCCACAGATACATGTCCAGGCAGCGGGCCCACTGGCGCGCAACATCTGGCCCGGAGTATGAGAGCCTGCCCGTCAACAGTGGGGACATGAAGTTCATGTAGTCGATCTGCAGTTGCGGCTTACCGCGCCGGCGCAGATCCTCAGGTGTCTCGAAGTTGACCGGCGCTGCGTCAAACCAGCGCGGAACATCCTCGGGCAAGGGGTTTTTCGGCCACCAACAAATATCATGCGGATTGACCAGCGAGACGGTGGTGCACCAAGGCCTTTGCCGGCGTTGTCATCGAACCATTCGCAGAACTGGTCGACGATGCCGGGGTCTTTCCGCAACCCTTGGTTGGGCGAGCCGTTGGGCGACGGAAAGGTGCCACCGGAAAAACCGTGTGCCTCAAGACCTTCAGGTGTTGTGTCACCCTGGTGCCCGAGATGCCACTTGCCCCACCACCACGTGTGATACCCGTGCTGGCGCAGCATCGTGCCCCACGTCGGAAACCTGGGAGCCAGAGTCGACTCGCTAGGCCCTTCTCCGGTGAACAAGCATCCGGTTTGGTGAGAGTACAAACCTGTGGTCATCACACCGCGCGACGGCGTGCACATGTTGGATGCGGTGTAATGGGCCTCCAATGAAACGCTGCTCCTTTGTAGTCGACCGATGTTGGGCAGCAGGGTAGAGAGCTGATGAGGTTCTGGGAACCACCGGGGCCCGCGCATTTGATCGACAACGATCACCAGGATGTTGGGTTTGTTGCCGCCGGTAACCGCGGAATCGCTCGGACCTGGCTTGCGCAAGAAGCCGCAGCCACCGAGCCCGACCGCGGCAGCACCCGCCGTCATCCCAGCACGGACCAATAATGCCCGGCGATTAATCACACCCCAACTCCAAGGAAGACGCGGTTACCCGCGGGACATCCCGGCACGCCGATCACTGTGTGGCACGAACTGCCCGCTAGCCTTCCTTGCGGATCAACCGCCACAGCGCCTTGCGGTCGGGCGCCAGCAGCTCTTGGATGCGTGGGTGGTTTACGTCGGCGACGATGATCTCGCCGACCTCCTGGTGCACATCGCGGAAGATGCCGTGCGACTTCATCTTTTCGGTCTGGTAGAGGTTGTCCTCGGTCGGCGTGACATAGTGGACCGCGTCGGCCTTGAACCGATGCACCAACCACAGGTGGATCAGCGTCATCAGGCGCTTCTGCCGCAGTCTCTCTTCGAACGTGTTCTGGTCACGCACCGTGAGGATGGTGCTTTCGCGGCGATCTTGGAACGGCGCGAAGATCACGTTGGCCAGTTCCTCGTCGCCCTCACCGAAGATGCCGAGCTCGAGCAGCTCAGAACCGGCGCGGTGCGGTCGCAGTTGGACACGGAGCTTTTCGCCAAGCTGGTAGTGCTCGCTCCACATCGCCAGCCAGTCCTCGAGCAGCTTCTTGGGCACCTCGGTCTGCACCAGATGCTGGTGCTGGGTCGAACCCTTGCCCATGGCCTTGGTGGTGGCCGTGCGGCCCGAGGACGCCAGCAGCGCGGCATCACTGCGCGGCCCGCCAACCAGCGTTTGCGGCGTTCGGTAGGGCGACTCGACCAAACGCAGCTGGCGCTGCAGCCGAGCCAGCGCCAGCATGCCGTCCTGCTTGAGGGCGGTGGCGAACTCCTCGGCGGCGACGCCGTCGATCTGGTGCCCCCCATAGGTGATGAAGTTGAAGACGAAGCCCATCTTGCCGAGCTCCTCGGGGAAGCGGCGCATCTCCTCGTCGCTCATCCCGGTGGTATCCCAGTTGAACGACGGGGAAAGGTTGTAGGCCAGCATCTTGTCGGGGTACTTGGCATGAATCGCCTCGGCGAACTGCCGAGCATCGGCCAGATCGGCTGTCTTGGTCTCCATCCATAGCAGGTCGGCGAACGGCGCCGCGGCCAGCGACTTGGCGATGGCATAGGGGATGCCGCCGCGGACCTGGTAGTAGCCCTCCGGGGTCTTCGCCAGCTCACAGTCCCACGGGGCGACGACGCCCAGCTCCTTGGCCTTCTCCCGGGCAGCGTAAAGCGGTGCGTCCTTGGCGAACTCACGCCATTCCGCGGAGCTCATATCCCGCGGGTCGCCCTCACTCTCGGCGAATTCGAGCAGATCCGCGACCGCGTCCCCATAGGTCTCCAGCCCGGCGTCCGCCTCCCACGCATCGACGAATCGCGCCTCGACCTTGTCGAAGAGAGCGTCGATGGATTGCTGTCCGTTCTGCTGCCAGGCCGCCGCCGCCTCGGCGACCAGATCCAGGATGCCCTGACGCTCCAGCCAGGCGTCCGCCGCGGCGTACTCGCCGTCGGGCAGCGCATAAAGGAAGTGGCCGTTCAGTTCCTTGACGCCCAGGTCGTAGAAGCGCCGCATCAACGCCAGCCAACAGGCTTTGTAGGAGGGAATTTTCAGGTTGGTCGCGCCGAGCAGAAACGGCTGGTCGCGTTCATCGGCGCGGCTGTCGATCAGGTTGCCCGCCTCGGCGTCAGTGCGCGCGACGATGATGCCGGGGACGCCCATCACGTCGAGCTGGAAGCGCGCCGCGTTGAGGCGTTTGATCTGCTCGTCGGATGGCACCAGAACCTTGCCGCCCTGGTGGCCGCACTTCTTCGTGCCGGGGCGTTGATCCTCGATGTGGTATCCGGGCACGCCCGCCTCGACGAAGCGGCGGATCAGATTGCGCACGTGCGGGTCGCCGCCGTGTCCGGTGTCGGCATCGGCGATGATGAACGGTCGGAAATCGACCGGAGGTGTTGCCGCCCGCTGCTCGTCGGTCATGCGCAGGCGCAGGAACTGCTGATTACGGTCGGCGGTGAGCAGCGCGCGGACCAGCCCGGCCGCTTCGTCGGGCACCTGGCTCAACGGGTAGCTGGCGAGGTCGGGACCCGGGTCCTCACTGCTGGAGCCCTTCGCCGACGTCGCCCAACCGCCGAGATAGATGGCTTCGATGCCCATCCGTTTGATGGTCACCGCCTGCCCCGGCGAGTACGGCCCGAATGTCGTGATGCTCTTGCCCTGGGCGAACAATTCGCGAAGGCGGGCGTAGAACGCCACCGCCGCTTCTCGTGCCACTGGGTAGTCGGTGGGGATCGTGCCCCGCTGCTCGACAACTTGGCGAGCCGAGTAGAGGCGAACGATTCCGTCGAAGCGGGGACTGTCGAAGTAGCGCTGCACGGCAGCGACTTCCTGCTCGAACGGTGTGCGGGCCTCGGCGTCCGCTTCGATGGTGGTGGCCATGGGTATACGCTCCTGTCCAGCGCCGTTTCCCCGACGATGCGAGTCTATCCTGCACCGCGTCGGTCGACGGCTTCGGTAGTTTCGCATCGTGGCAGAGCTCATGAACCGCCAGATACTGCTGCGTCGCCGCCCTACCGGGCTGCTCCAGCCCGGCGACACCGAGCTGGTCACCTCGCCCGCGCCGCAGCCCGCCGAGGGCGAAGCGTTGCTGCGCAACACCTACATCGGCATCGACGCCGCCGTCCGCACCTGGCTCAACGACCAACCCGGCTACCTGCCGCCCGTGCAATTGGGTGAGGTGATCCGGGCGGCCGGGATCGGTGAAGTGGTGGCGTCGCGGTGCGACGCCTACGCGGTCGGGGACGTGGTCACCACCCTGTCGGGATTCCAGGAGTACGTGATCATCCGCGACGACGTCTTCAGCACGCCCATTCCCGATGCGAACGACCAGGTGGCGGTGATGTCGGTGTACGGCCCGACCGGGGCCACCGCGTATTTCGGAATGACCGGCATCGGCAAACCCAAGCCCGGTGACACGGTGGTGGTCTCGGCCGCCGCGGGCGCGACCGGGTCGGTGGCCGGGCAGATCGCCAAGATCGCCGGCGCGCGTGTGGTCGGCATCGCCGGCGGGCCGGAGAAGTGCCGAATCGTGGTGGAAGAGTTTGGTTTTGACGCGTGTATCGATTACAAACAAGACAATTTGGCTGCCGCGCTCAAACAGCATTGCCCCCGTGGCGTCGACGTCTACTTCGACAATGTCGGCGGCCCTATCCTCGACGCGGTGCTGGGCCGCTTGGCGCACAAGGCACGGGTGGTGCTGTGTGGAGTCATCTCCAGCTACCTGACCGGCGAGCACCCGGGGCCGGCCAACTACGTAAATCTGTTGTCCAAAACCGCGCTCATGCAGGGGTTCAATGCGCTGGAGATGTGGGACCGATTCGACGAGGCGTTCGCCGACCTGCGCCGCTGGGAGCAGGACGGCAAACTCGTGCATCGTGAGACCATCTTCGAGGGCATCGAGTCATGCGTCGACGCGCTCAACGGCCTGTTCACCGGCGCGAACATCGGCAAAATGCTGGTCAAAGTCGGTGAGCCCACGCCGGTCTAAGCCGTGGCTATCCGTCGATCGCCCCGCAAATCCCGCGCTCGAGGCTTGCCCTCGTCGCGGACGGCAACACGATCAGGCCATCGAGCTCTTTGCGGGCAAGCTCGTATGCATGCTGACGTTCGTGGGCGGTGGCGGAGGGGTCTGACGCCACCCGCATCAGCGTGCGAGCGCGCGCGATCCGCTGCTGTCCTTCCTGGGAGAAGTCGTTGCGGCGCCGCCGGACAGCCTCCGCCTCCGCGGCGTTGAATGCGGTCACGTACTCTTCGACGGCGGCGAAATACTGGGCGGCAGCCTCGCGGTCATCGAGAAGATCCTCGGCTTTGGTCGGACGCAAGAAATCCGCCCTCAGCTTGGCCTTGTGGAAGGCGATCGTAAGCGGGTCACGCATGTCGGTGATCAACGGATAGTCCAGCAGCTTCGCGACGTCGAGCTCGTACTCCAGCCAGCGCGCATCGGTTCGACGGTGCTCTTCGACGACGCGTTTGATCGACCCCCACTGGGCGGCTGGGCTGCCGTTGGCGCGTCCGATGGACACCGCATCCGGGCGGTCGACCCGATCAAGCCCCCCGGGGCCCATCCGTCGCCGCTGGGCGGCCAGCAACGCTTTGACCCCGGCGACGATCATGCCGGCCAGCGGCAACAGCACGAGGAGAAACTCCGCCAGCCGGAACAGCACGCCCATATGGCGAGGATGCCACCGCCGGTCAAATCCAGACATAAAGCCGCGGACCGGCCGGGCCGCGACGCGGTGCCTCCCGCGGAAAGGAAATTGGAGCGTCAAATCCGGCGAGCTTTACCCTGATCGCCGCTGAATCGGCGGAAACGGCCTCGATCGTGCCGATGTCGTACCTGTGCTCACTGTCCCATTTGATCGTGACGCGCTGCCCGAGATGGTGCGCTGACAGGTCCTCGGGCGCGACTTCGGTCGGTTGGGGTGCCACCACGGCCGGTGCGGCACCCATGTCGCGCAGCGACGCCTGACCGGAATCCGCCGACCAGGCTCGGTCATCGCCGAAGTACTCCGAGTCGTCGCTGCTGCGCTCAACGCGATGCAGCACCGATCTCTTCTTCTCCGAGGCGGGGGCATCGTCCACCCAGAGCTTCCACCCCGGAGGTGGCGGCGGCCATGACGGATCCGGGGACCAGTCAGGGGGCGGCACCCAACCCTCGGGTGGCTTGGGCCAGTTCGGCGGAGGGTTGTAGCGCATCAGCAGTCACCGCCCCACGTCGTTAATCCGGAACTAACCCACGATATCTCCGCTCGGCTCCGGCGCCTCTTCGCTGCCCTCGGACCGGCGCAAAGGTTTAAAGTTCGGGCAACTCGATTTCAAAAAGGGGACCTCGATGGCCAAGCTCCGGTTCGGATATTTCATGGCACCGTTTCATCGTGCGGGCACCAATCCGACGCTGGCACTGCAACGCGATCTGGACTTCGTCGAGCACATCGACGCGCTGGGTTTCGATGAAGTGTGGTTCGGTGAGCATCACTCCGCGGGCAGCGAGATCATCAGTTCACCGGAGATCTTCATCGCCGCCGCTGCGCAACGAACCAAGCGGATCCGCTTGGGCACCGGGGTAATCTCGCTGGCCTACCACAACCCGCTGTGGGTTGCCGATCGGCTGGTGCTGCTCGACCACCTCACCTATGGGCGAGTGCTTGGCGGAGTGGGACCGGGCTCGCTACCCACCGATTCCGCGATGATCGGACTGAACCCCACCGACACGCGCGAGCTTCTCGAAACCAACCTCGACATCTTGGTCCGCCTGCTGGACGGCGAGACTGTGACCGCCAAAACCGCCACCCATGAGCTGTTCGACGCCCGGTTGCAGCTCGCCCCGTATTCCGAGGGCGGGATCCCTCTGGCGGTGGCAGCGGTCGCCTCGCCGACGGGCGCCAGGCTGGCCGGCAAACACGGGATCGGGCTGCTGTCTATCGGGGCGACGCTGACCACCGAAGGCTTCGACGCACTCGCTTACCACTGGGGCATCGTCGAGGAGCGCGCAGCGGCCTTCGGCAAGCGAGTCGACCGCAACGACTGGCGGCTGGTGGGGCCGTTCCACGTTGCTGAGACCGACGAGCAGGCCCGCGCCGATGTGAAATTCGGGATCGAGCCGTGGTTCCACTATTTCCAAAAGGTGGCTGCGTTCCCACAAATGACCATGCCGGGGGACCGGCTCGACGAAATGATCGACATCATCAACAATGCGGGAGCCGGTGTGATCGGAACTCCAGAGCGGGCGCGCGCACAGGTGCAGCGGCTGTGGGAGCAGTCCGGTGGATTCGGCTGCATGCTGCAAATGGCCCACGAATGGGCGAATCCGGCGGCGACGAAGCGCTCCGCAGAGCTGTTTGCCGCCGAGGTGATGCCGTACTTCCAGGGCCAGGCACAGCCGACGCTCGACGCCGCGGCACGGGCCAGTGCAGTGCGAGAAGACCTCGCGCAGACCCAGCTGCAGGCGATCGATTACATGGCCAAGAAATACCAAGATGAAGTTGGTCCCAGATGAACAACTTTCAACGCCGCAACGTGATCCTCAGAACGTCCTAGCAGTGACCGGATCGACGCTTAGAGTGATCACCTATGGCGACTCCGTCCAACCTGTGGGGCGACGAATGGAGGAAGCTGTCGCATCGCGCTCAGGTGGGGGATCGGGCGCTCAGCCGCAGACGGGCGCGTCGCATGAGTCGGCGATTCGCCGGCGTCGGGGTCGGCATCCCCGCGGTGCGCCTTCAGGAAATAGCGGCGGGCGCGCCCATCGCGTTTGAGGAATTGATGGATGTCCGGTTTGCGCTCACCGCCACCGAGATCAAGCGCGCGGAGCGGCTGGCGAAGTTCAAGCACCGCAGACGGGTCGGAGTTCGGTTTCTCGTCGTCGCAGTCCTGATTCTCGCTGCGCTGAACCTGCTGCTGTGCATGGCGTATGTCTTCATTAGCCTAGTTCTGCACGAGGCGCCGTTCTAAAGCCGCAGCGCCACTTCTTACCAAACACGCACCCAGTCGATGAGCATGTCGGCCGGGTAGCTGCCCTGCCTGGCGTCGCCCCCGCCGGAGCCGCCAACCGCAAGGTTCAACACCGGGAACATCGTGTAGCCGGGTTCGTTAAAGGGCCATTCGCGGATGGGCAGCTCGAGATGTTCGATGCCGACCGCCGGAACAGTGAAGTATGGCTCCGCGCCGTCGACATAATCTTCCCAGAAATAGAAGCCGTTCTGATCCCAACGGCATCGCCACGTATGCCACCCGCCGTCCACCCCGACCGGATGGGTCTCGAACGCGGTGCCCTCCGGGTTTGCGTGCACGGTGGTGCCCGCCGGCCACTCTCCGTTGCCGTACCACTCAAGTAGGTCGATTTCACTGCTGCGGCCGGGATCGTCATTGGACAACCACCATGCGGGCCAGCACCCGGCGGTCTGGCAGTTGAGCTTGATCCGGGCCTCCCAGGTGGTGCCGATCGGTCCCCGCCAGTTGCCGCTGACCAGGCCGCCGTAGTAGGTGTCGCCCTCTTTTGTGGCCCGAAGAACCAGGTTGGAATTGCCGTCGATGAAGACGTTTCGGCGGTCGTTGCGGTATTGGTAGAAGAACTCGGGCCTGTCCCACCCCACCGGGTTCTTGATCGGCGTCCGGTGTGTCGCAACCGTCCAGTTCGCCGGGTTGGGCGCCGAACCGGCCGGGCCGTCGAACTCGTCATGGAAAAGCAGGCCCCCAGTGGTGGCACCCGGGGGGACCGCTGGCGCGGGCAACGGCGGCGAATCCGGTGGCGACGGATAGCCAGCAGCCTTGCCCATGGGGGCGGCGGCTGCCACCGCGCCGATCCCCAACATCAGCATCATGCTGCGACGCTTCATCTCAGCCACAGGTGCACGATATAAGGCGAGACCGCCGAAGCAACGGAAAGTTATGCAAAACAGCCGAATCGTTCTGATAACCGGAGCAACCTCCGGGCTTGGCCAGGCGGTTGCCGGTGCGCTTGCTGAGCGGGGGATGCATGTGCTGCTGCACGGTCGTGATCACGAGCGTGCCGCGGATGTGGCCGATCGGATACGTGCGTCGGGCGGTAGGGTGCAAACCTACCTAGCGGATCTCAGCTCGCTGCGGGAAACCTGCGATCTCGCCGAGCGGGTGAGCGCCGAACATTCAGTACTTCATCTCTTGATCAACAATGCAGGAATAGGCCCGGGCCGACCCCCGTACCGCAAACGGATCCTCAGCGCAGATGGCCACGAGCAGCGCTTCGCGGTCAATTACCTCGCCCCGGTATTGCTGGCCCGAAAACTTGTTCCCGCGCTCAAGACCAGTGCACCAGCGCGGATCGTCAACGTCGCATCCGCTGGGCAGGCACCAATAGACTTCGCGGACCTGCGGATGGACCACCACTACACCGGGATACGCGCCTACTATCGCAGCAAGTTCGCGTTGGTCGCGTTCACTTTCGACTTTGCAGAACAGCTCGCCGACACCGCCGTCACGGTCAACTGCTTGCATCCGGCGTCGTTGATGAATACGCGCATGGTCCGCCAGGCGTGGATTCCGCCGCTGTCATCCCTATCGACCGGCGTCAAAGCCGTGATGCACCTCGCCGTTGGGCCGACCGGTGCAGCTGTGACCGGGCGTTACTTCAAGGGCTGTCGCGACGCCAAGGCCCACCCCGCGGCTTACGATCCTGCCGTCCAATCGACATTGCGTGCGGTGACCGACGCGATCCTCCAACCGTTTCTCTCGAGCAAGAGCCCGCAATGACCATTGTGCTACCCCGGGTGGTGCAGCTGGTCGGCAAACCACTGGGGCGGAGCCGCATTTCGCGGTAACGTCGTGCGACGGCGAGCCGTTAGCTCAGCGAGCCTCCCAGCTGCGCGCTGGGGCGCAGCGCTGGGGCCCAGCTCATCGCCCAATGGCCGGCGCGCTCGACGAGCGCGTGGACGGTAGCGATACCAACAAACCCTCCACCAATACCTGACGTCGGTGGATGGCGTGCTGCGACTCAGCTTCACACCGGGTGTTTGTCAATGGACGCCGCCCACGAGCCGATATCGGGCTGGGATCATCGCAGGTGTGATGCGCAATGGTTGGACGCGGCGATTGTGGGCCGAGGTGGCAGGCATTTACTCGGCGATCCTGCAACACCCGTTCCTGGTCGGCCTCACCGACGGCCGACTCGACGCCAACGCGTTCGCCCACTACCTGATCCAGGACGCTTACTACTTGCACGATTTCGCCCGAGCACTAAGCGTCGTCGGCAGCAAGGCGCCCAGTCCTGCCGACGTGGGCATGTTCGCGCGGCACGCCGTCGGCATCATCGACGTCGAGCTCGATCTGCACGCGTCACTGCTGTCCGAACTGGGTGTCGCCAACTCCGACGCCGTACCCGTCGCGCCGACGACCCGCGCCTACACGAGCTACCTATTGGCCACCGCCCACGGCGGCACATTCGTCGACGGATTCGCCGCGGTACTGCCGTGCTACTGGATTTACGCCGAGGTGGGCACCGAGCTGGTTAAACGCGGCTCCCCGGATTCGCGCTACCAGCGCTGGATCGACAGCTATGCCGGCGAGGAGTATCAAACCGTCGTCGCCGAGGTGCTGGCACTTGCCGACGATGTTGGCCGGACCCTGGGTCCCACCGAAGAGGCCCGCGCCCGCGCCCATTTCGCCACAACCGCTCGCTACGAGTGGATGTTCTGGGACGCCGCCTGGCGGCGCGAGGCGTGGCCCGTCTGACACCGGCCCGCTCGATCAGCCGAGACTCGAGCATTAGCGCGCAGCAGGGGATCCGAACCAGGTGGTTAGCGCCTCAGGTAATCCGCTACCGGTGCCGTCTCCCACCCAGGCCACGTATCCATCCGGCCGAATCAACACGGCAGCGGGAGCAGCGACCGTCCCAAGCACCGGAAGCTCCCATGCACCATCGTATTTCGCGTCGATCAGCTGAACCCTGGTTGCCCAGGGAGCGATGTCCAGGCCACCGGGCTCATCGAAATTGAGTACCACCGCGCGGGCACTGTGCAGCAGGGTGAATACCCGTAGCGGTCCGTCGGCGGTGACCAGGTCCAGATCTGGCATGCGTCGTCCGAGCAGCGGGTGCCCGTCGCCGAGGTCGTAATGGATATCCAGACCGGACATCATCGCTGCGAATCGCGTGCGAGGCTCGTCCATGCTCAAAAGTTCGGACATGACCTCCCGCAGTGCTTCGGTGCGCTCGTTTCGGCGGTGAAGCAGCGCCATCTGCGCCATCGCGTTGCGCAGGACTCGTGCCGCGACGGGGTACCGTTCGGCATGGTAGGTGTCCAGAAGTTTGTGGGGCGAAGTCTGGTTGACCACCTGCGCCAACTTCCACCCCAGATTCACCGCGTCCTGCACACCGGTGTTGAGGCCCTGTCCGCCCACCGGGTGATGCACGTGTGCCGCGTCGCCGGCCACCAAGACTCGCCCGTCGCGATACGTCGCGGCCTGTCGTGCCGCATCGGTGAATCTGGAAATCCAAGTGGGACTGTGGATTCCGTAATCCGTTCCGTATACGGCTATCAGCGCCTTGCTCAGGTCGCGCAGAGTGGGTTCACCGGTGGGTCCAAGACGCGTCTCGGTTACCATGACTCGCACCGCCTTCCCGGCCTCCTTTGCAAGTGCATGGACGCCGAGAGCGTCGTGGCGAATACACCATTCCGGCTCTTGGTCTCGCTGGAAGGCCATTTCGACTTCGGCAAGCAGATAGCTCGCTGTCGGCTCCCAGCCAGCGAACTCGATGCCGGCGGCCTGACGGACCACGCTGTGTCCGCCATCGCAGCCCACCACATATTGCGCTCGCAGGAACTGGCCGTTGGCCAGTTGGACGTCAACGCCGCCGCAGTGTTGAGCGATGCCAGTCACCTGCAGCCCGCGATAGATCGGCACCGAGAGCTGGTCAACCCAGTCGGCCAGTATGCGCTCGATGTGCTTCTGCCACAACGCAAGCCCATAGGGGTGGCGGGTAGGAAAGTCGCTGATGTCCAACGGAATCTGTGAGAAACCCGCCACCTGCGCCACCCGCCCATACGCCAGAAACCGCTCTGCGATTCCGCGCTGATCGAAAACCTCGATGGTGCGCGCATGCAGACCGCCTGCACGCGTCCCAATCAGATCCTGGCTGGCGCGGCGCTCGGCAATAGCGACGTCAACGCCCGCCAGCGCCAACTCGCCGGCCAACATCAGCCCGGTGGGCCCTGCTCCCACGACCACCACCGCATGGTCAGCCATCACGCCGACCGTCCTGCGCGACGCGTCCGCCGCCGGGCAAGCAATGCATATCGTCAAACCCCCTTCGACGAGTTCTCGCTTCGGCCAGCGATTTTCCGCCATGGCCCCGGCCTTGCCGCAAGCCCCCTATTGCGCTATATGTTGAAAGTGGCGGGAGTGACGGCACGTGCCCAGATTCTCATCACCGCCGCGGAGTTGGCGCACCTCATCGAGACCGACTCCGCGCCGACCATTCTCGACGTGCGCTGGCGGCTGGACGAACCCGACGGACATGCGGCGTACCTGCATGGTCATCTGCCGGGTGCGGTGTATGTGTCGCTGGAAGACGAGCTCAGCGATCGCACGGTCACCGGACGGGGACGTCATCCGCTGCCGTCGGGTCGTCGGATCGAACAGGCCGCCCGTCGGTGGGGCGTCCACCGGGATGCACCGGTTGTCGTGTATGACGATTGGAACCGGATCGGGTCCTCGCGTGCATGGTGGGTACTGAGGGCGGCCGGGCTGATGAATGTACGGATCCTCGACGGTGGCCTTGCTGCGTGGCGGTCGGCCCGAGGTCGGATGGAGCCTGGTCAGGTTGCGGTGCGGCACGGGAATGTGACTGTGCCGCACCGTGATTTGTATGCCGGCGGGCTGCCTGTGTTGACCGCTGAGCAAGCAGGTGCCGCCGGCGTGACGCTATTTGATGCGCGCGCACCCGAACGGTTCCGCGGCGACGTCGAGCCGGTCGACCCGGTTGCCGGTCATATTCCGAACGCCAAGAATCTTCCCAGCACGGCTGTCCTGGCCGATGACGAAACGTTTATCGCCGATAGTGAGCTGGCCCAAGTGTTTTCCGAATACGACATTGAACATGCGGGCCGTCTGGGTGTGTACTGCGGCTCCGGTGTCAGTGCGACGGTGATCGTCGCGGCACTCGCCACGCTCGGCTATCCGGCAGCACTGTTCCCGGGCTCGTGGTCGGAGTGGATTTCCGACCCGGCGCGCGCCATCGCCCGCAGCTCCGCATAGTCCGATTAGCTGGTCGGCACGATCAGGCAAGGGCCGCGATGGCCGCGTCGGCCGCCCGTTCGCTTGCGAGCCTGGCTCCCCTGGCGAGGCGGACCAGGCGGGGCCCGGCACCGGGATGCCTGAGCAGATAGCGGACAGCAGCGGAGAAGCTCACCCGCCCGTCCGCGGTGGCAAGGCCGAGAATCTCCGAATCCACGCTGCCGTCGCCGGCCCGATCGCTGACCGCGCGCACCACCGACCACGGCACGCCGCGCTGCTCGCACACCGTCGCGATAGCGGCAGTCTCCATGTCAAGTGACACCACACCTTGGTCCCGCAGGTCGGCATGCACGACCGGATCGAGGAGCAGGCTGTCGGTAGTCCACAACGTTCCATGGGCATTGCCGGGACGAAGCGGCTTGGGGCGGTGCCGGGAGCCGTCGGCGCCATTGACCACCAATTCCGGCAACAGCACTGTCCCGACCGGTGTTTGGTTCTCGATACCGCCGGTGATGCCGACGACGATCACCCATTCGACGTTGACCTGGTCCAGCAGTTGGACCGTCGCGGCATGGGCCCGCGCCGTGCCAATTCCGGTGACGATCGCGATCGCGGCATGGTCGCCGACCCGGCCGGTGTAACCCGGGTTGCCCTGTTGCAGCCGGAGTCGCCGCCGCAGGGGACGTAGTTCCATGGGCATGGCACACACAAAAGCGATCACAGCAAATAACTGCCGGTGCCGTCGGCTATCACGACAGCCATCGTATGTCGAGAGCCCTGGATGTGGGACCTCTTCAGCCCCAAGCAATTCCATACGGTGCACCAGCCCGGCAGCCCAGCGACGGTATCGCACGCACAGGAGGCCGTCAACCACAGCGCAATCCCCGAGTAGTGTGTGCGGGGCAAACCGCAAGATGGCGGAGAGTTGGACGCTGCGCGTTGGCCATCAACGTACGGAGAAAGGTCATCACCGGATGAAAATCACCGTGATCGGAGCTACCGGACAGATTGGCCGCCAGGTAGTCGCGCAGTTGAACGACGCCGGACACCAAACCGTCGCCGCCTCACGTCGTTCGGGCGTCGACGTGCTCACCGGTGACGGACTCGCGGAAGCACTGTCCGGTACTGACGTGCTCGTTGATGTCATTAATTCGCCGTCGTTCGACGATGATCCGGTGATGGAGTTCTTCAGCACGGCGACAAGGAATCTGGTGAATGCGGCCAAGCCCAAGCCCAACCCGTCAACGGTGTTGTCAACATCGGCGGTCCTGAGAAACTCCGGTTCGCGGACCTGGCGAGGTTGGTGCTGGCCCGCAACGGCGACACTACTCCCGTCGTTGTCGACCCATCAGCCACCTACTTCGGCACACCGGTAGGGGATAGCAGCCTGGTCACCGGTGACACCGCCGTATTGGCCAGCACCCGCTTTGCCGACTGGTCGGCATCCCAGTGAGGGCCACCCGGGTCAGGAAACACTGTCCCACTGCTCGTCGGCTACGTCGGGGATGCAGTGGTAGGCGATCACCGCGGTCCCCGGTGCCGCCGCGCCGCCGAACACGTTGAGGCAGGGACCGAGCGCGCTGGTGAGCTGGCCGTTGGTCTGCAGAGTCCAACTCTGGTTGTTGGCATTGGTCTGACACGACGAGAGCATCACCGGGGTGTTATCTGCTGCGCTGTTGATGCTCAGGCAAGTCCCGGGGAACGCTACGCTTTCGACCTGTCCGGACGGGTTGAAAACCCAGAGCTGAGAATTCGAGCCGTCGCAGGCGTTGACCATCGCCGCAGTGTTCTTCCCATTCGGGGCGTCGAGACACCAGTTGCCCAGTCGGCTCCTGAGCTGAACCTGGTCGGCGGCACCGGCCACCCCGACGGATAGCAGCGCGGCTCCGAGTACCGCACCAGCTGCGGCAAGCAGACTGCGCGCATCGCCCGTCAACCGCGATTCATACATGTCAGCCTCACCCTCTCGTACTGGCTCCTGTGACGATCACAGCGGCGCAGGCTACACCGGGAGCGCGACCGCCACAGACGTTTTGCCGCATCGCCTACCGCCGGTAGCCGGTCCGGCCGATCAGCGCCTTCGTCGGGTCCGGCGCGGTGCGCTCGCGTGCGAGGTCGTCGGCGCGCTTCAGAAGCGTGGGTAGGCGATGCGGGCCGTGCATGCGGCGGACGAGCTGAGCCGCCTGGTGCGGGTTCATCCCGGCTGCGGTGACGAATAGCGGCCTGCCGCTGCCACCTCGTCGCACCGGGATCGCGTTTCCTCGCGCGAATGCGGCCTTCGCTACGCCGACGACCGCCTTCCGGGCGCCGAGCGCCTCATACAGGCGCGCGCCAAGACCGGGTTCACCGTCCCGAAGCCACACGTGGCCGTCGACGATCACCGTCTCGACGAGATGACGCTGCTCGACCAGCGCGACCGCGTCAAGGAGGAAGGGCAACTCACGTTTGTAGAACACGCCGGGCTGGTAGGCCTCGGCCGTCACTGCGGTGCGAACGACGCTTTCGAGCATCGAAGTTGGGTCGGACCAGGCGACGAAGCCCACGGCAGCCGTGACTACCGCGAGCTCCGCATACTGAACGTCCACGGCGATGAGCATCCGGCACTAACGGTGGTGCAATTGCTCGCCGTCTGCAATCGGCCCCGCCGCTCTGGGCGCGTGACCGTCACCCGCAGCGTCCGGCGCGGCCCCGGTGCTGGCTTCGACGAATCAGAACCGCCACCGGGTTGCGCCCCCTGGTTCGACGGTGCCCACCGCGGTCGCGGTGTGTGGGGTCAGACGGTACACAAACCACGGCGGCGGTCCAGCCGACGGCGCGCTGAATTCGGCGGTGATCGCTCGGCCGGTGTCGTCGACGCGCGCGGGCCAGCCTTCGGCGGCCCACCGCGCCGCCATCGCCGAAACAACCGCCGGGTCGGTGATCAGGTGCGCCGTGCCTTCCACGGCGAGGTCGAATTCCTGGGTGGCAAGGCTCAACGTGCATCGTGCATCGGCCGCGAGGTTTCGCGCTTTGCGTGTCGTCGTACCGGTCTCGAACCAGAATGCGCCGTCCACCCAAAGAGCCCCGATGCCCGTCACGTGCGGACTGCCATCGGGGTTAATTGTCGCCAGCCAGCAAGTGTGCCGGTCAGGTCCGCCGGAACCCGGCGCTTGGCTGACGCCCTGGTCCAATCGGTTCCGAACATCAATCCAGTTCATGACCGGCAAACTGTAGAGGTCAGCGAGGTTCGTAGCTTCCATGACTGCTTTGACGTCTGGCAGGTTGCAAACTCATCGCAGCGCCAGCCGGCGGTCGTGCGGGTTGGCCGAGAATCGGCGCCGAAGCGACGGTGACGACGCGATGTTCGGCGTCCACGGTCACGCGTTGTCCTTGGGTCCGTAGGCCCGGGCGATATCGGGGGAATCCGGCCATCCGGAGTAAGTTGGCCGCGAGGGCCAACCTGTCGGCGAGTCCTGCCATTCTTCCTGTCGGCCCCAGGGCAGGATGTCGATCAGCCCGAATATGTGGCTGAGTTGTTCGGTGCCGCGCCCATTTGTGTGCCACGTGCGGTACACGGTGTCGCCGTCGCGCAAGAACACGTTGACCGCGAAGCCCCCGTTCGGCGGTGCGTCCACGTCGGCGCCGAACGAGCTCCCCGACGACGAGTACCACTCCATGCAATTGCCGACCTTCCGCTTGTAGGCGAGTGCTTCGTCGATCGGTCCATTGGTGACGATGACGAAGCGGGCGTCGTAGTTGTCGAGGAATTCCAATCGGGTGAACTGTGAGGTGAAGCCTGTGCAGCCACCGCACTGCCACTCCGCGCCATCCGACCACATGTGGTGGTAGGTGATCAGTTGCGAGCGCCCGTGGAACACCTCAACCAAGCGGATGGGCCCGTCGGCGCCGATCAGGAGGTAGTCGGGCAAGTGGACCATCGGCAAGCGCCGTCGCTGGGCGGCGATCGCATCCAGTTCGCGGGTGGCGGCCTTCTCCCGCTTGCGCAGCTCATCGAGCGCGGCCCGCCAGGTCTGGTAATCGACGATTGGCGGCAGGGCTTTCGACATTGCATCCTCACCTTTGCAAATCGATGTGTCCGGTTTTAACAGGTATGACCGGTCGCGGGCCCGGCATTCATCGCTCGCCGCCGCGGCCCGGGCCGTGTCGGCCCCGGTCTTCGCTGGGATCGAACGCGGCGGCAATCACGTCGGCCAGACGTTGCAGCGCCGAGGCAATGGCCCATAGCGCATGGTCCCGCGACGCCGATTCCGGTGAGTGCAGCTGCTCGGACGCCGACGTGCTCGACGCGTCGGCGACGGCCGGTCGGGCCTCCTGCCGCGGCAGGCGGGGCGCATCGATCGGTGGGCGGCCCGCTGGCCGAGGCCCAGGGGAGTCGACCGCCACGGTGAGCCGCGGTTTCCTGCTTGCATCCCACTGCACCCAGTAGTCCCGCACGCCGGCGCGGCAAACCAGCGCCTGGTGGTCGCCACGGTGACCATGCTCAAGCATGCATCCATGCACCCACGCCACGTGGTGGTCTGCACCAATGGCAACCAGCGACCGCCAAAGTTCCTCGTCGAGCATGACGATGGCAAAGCATTGATCCGCGCTCACCCTGGTGCCCAGATGCCGCCGCTGGTCACAACACACAGTCGGTGTCGATGGTTCACCGATTCCCTCTCGGTTGGTCAGGAGGTGGGGGATCAGCCCGGGCTCGGATGCAGTATCCGCCTCCGACGGGTATATGTCGCGGGTTCTCCGAAGCCCGCGGCGGCGTGGACAGAAAGATTCAGACGGCCGCGCGGACGACGCCCACGCAAGAACGCCATCCGACCCCGACAGCCGCTGCGAAGGCCATTGGCCGCGGCGCGGATCGACTTTCACGTGGCAAACCAAGGCGCCGACAACCGATTCCCGGCAGTCCGGCTGACAGTAACCTTTGTCGCTATGCCGGTGGCCCGACGAGCGCTGTCTGCGATGTTGGTGTCGCTGCTGCTGGGAATCGCCGACCCGGCTGCTGCCGGTGCGGCGCACGCCGAGCCGGCTATCACAGGAAATGGCACGACGCTGGTGGGCTGGGATACCTATCGCCGACTGGACCTGTTGCCATATCTGAGCGCCGCCGCACAAACTCTGCAGGTGTCGAGCTTCGATCGAAGCGGCGGTGATTTCGACGTCTCCACCGGCAATCGAAACGGCACCGGCGGATGTTTGACCTCCGGGGGTGCCGGCTGTGTTATCGCCGAAGATCGTGGTGCGGGAGAGGTTGATTCGGTCTGGTTCACCCGCGACGGCGGAAACGTCCGCGCAATTGGAGCGATCCGGATCGAGCTGGATGGTCAGACAGTGGTAGATGCACCATTGCAGTCGGTGGTTGACGGCATGCTCGGTCCGCCATTCGTATGGCCTCTTGTGGCCAATGCTGTGCAGTCGCCGGGCGGTGTTTTCATCAAGGTTCCCATGCCGTACCGAAAGTCGATGCGGATCAGCGTCGCATCGAATTTGGAGTACTACCACGTCGACTATCGACACTTTCCGACTGACAGCGGGGTGAATACGTTCTCTGCCGCCGACCCGGCGCTCGACGTGCTCGCTACGTTGCGCGCCGCAGGCAGCGTCGATCCCAAACCGGCAGCGTCCAAAGCAGCGCATCACCATCAAGTTGTCGAGCTTCCCGCCGCTGCTGGCCTGACGATTTCCGAATCTGAGGGCTCAGGCAGCATTTCAGCGATCCACCTGCGACTACCAGATTTGGCGGATCACGTGCTGGCCGGGTTGCGGCTCCATATAGATTTCGACGGCCGAACCATGGTCGACTCGCCCCTTGACGAGTTCTTCGGTGCCGGACTGGGGCCCAGCAGCGTGCGATCGCTGATGTTCGCAGCAGCCCCTCAACCCGACGGGTCGTTGTCCTTATCCGAGTGGTGGCCAATGCCTTTCGCGCACACCGCCAACATCATACTCGTCAACGCGACCGATAATCCCGTAGCAGGGGTCGACAGTGATGTTGTGACGACACCCGACCCGCAGTGGGCATCCGCACTGGCCACCGGCAGCGCCGGTTATTTCACTGCCCGGTCACATGCCGGAGCAACGGCGTTTGGCCGGGACTGGTTATTTGCCGATGAACTGGGCCACGGCAAGTTCGTCGGCGTCAGCCACACCATCAGGGGTTCTCGTATCAAAACGTCGTTCAGCGATGGCGCCCCTTACTTTCTCGAAGGGGCCGAGCGAGTCTACGTCGACGGTGCTGCGTCACCCCAGTGGTATGGCACCGGCACCGAGGACTTCTATGAAGGTGGTTGGTACTTCAAAAACGGCACCCGCTATAGCGCCCCGTTGACCGGCCAACCCGATCAGCGCACAGCCGCGGGCGGATGTCAAGACTATTGTGTCGCCGCCTACCGCCTCATGCTCGCCGACGCCATCGGTTACCACTCTGCGATCCGATTCGGCATCGAGCACGGCAAACGCAACATGGTCGAACCCCTCTACGGCTCAACAGCATTCCTTTACACCCAACCCAACGACACCCTCACACCCAGCGACGAAGTCATCCCCGCTGATCCTGGCAATCGGCTCCTGCACCACTACATCGATGCCGGCGCGACCGATGAACCACTGATCATCGAGTACGAGGGCAACGACGACATCCGCCCCGTCGCCGGGCTGGTCCACGCCAGCCGCGCGGCGATCACATTCGATGTCGAGATCCGCCCCGACAACCATGGCATCCTGTTGCGCCGCATGTCGGATCAGACAATCGGCTATCAATCAGCAGACGTCGCCATCGACGGCGCTCCGGTCGGGAATTGGCTAGAGCCACGCAGCAACTCGATTCACCGTTGGCTTGATGACACCTACCAGATACCTGAGACTCGCACCGCGGGCAAAGACCGCATCACGGTTACGCTCACGCCGACTCCCGACGCGCCACCGTGGACCGCCAGCCGCTACCAGACAGACATCCTGACGGGCCCGGATTGAGATCGATCAAAACCGTTGAGCCGGCCGGCTCGATGAGCCTTGCTTTACGTCGCGATGCGGCGGTGTTGATACGGATGTCTGCGCCGGGTTGTAGCCATACCAGATCGGCAGGCCCGGATCGATGGCGTCAAGCGCGCGCTCCAGTTCATCACCATCCGTGACTGCTTGGCCCTCCGCTATGAGGGGTGAAGCACCGCTACCACACCGGGCGCCGATGCCGCGCTATCGCGGCAGACGGATCGTCCGCCCCAGCGGAGCGCTGGAGCCACTCGGGTCAGCTCGAGCGGCGCTCGCGAAACCGACTGAGCAAGCATTAAATGCAGGAAGCTGCAACCTAATTCATGCTTCGGCGCGACCCGGGCTCACGCCAGTGCAGACCAGCCCCAGAGGCATCCGATACGGTATACCCCATGCCCCGCGTGGACTACGTCATCCAGTATGTCGAGTCGCTCACGCGGTCGGAGGCGTTCTACCGTGATGTGATCGGCCTCAAGGTGCGGTTCGAAGGCGACGGCTACATCGAGTTCGAGATGGAGAACACCAAGTTCTCGCTTTTCGAGCGCTCGAAGCTGCCGGAGCTCATCGGCCGAGAAGGCGGCAAGGCTCCGTGCGGCGAGATAGTATTTCTGGTCGAAGACGTTGATAGGGAAGCGGATCGGTTGAAAGGCCTCGGTGTCGAGATCCTCAGTGGACCGGTGGATCGACCGTGGCGTGAAAGAACGGTCCATATTGCCGACCCGGACGGTAACATCATCGAATTCGCGCAAAAGTTGCGATGATTATCGGTCTGTCCTGCTGGCGAGTCCCCGATACTGAGTCCACCCGGTTCTAGAGTCGGGTTTTGTTGTTCTGGATTCAGTTGATTTCGCAGGCCACAGGGGTGTGGGTGTGGCTGCATCGGGCAGCGTACTCGGCCGGGGTGAGGTAGCCCAGCGCGGAGTGACGATGCCGGTGATTATGTTCGTGCTTGAAGTCACCGATGACTACTCGGGCCTCCAGCAGGTTGGTCCAGTGGTTGCGGTTGAGGCACTCCTTCCTGAGCCTGCTGTTGAACGATTCGATGTAGGCGTTGTCCCACGGCGCTCCGGGTGGAATGTAGGACAATCCGACTGTGCCGTCACAAAACTGTTGCAACGCTTGCGAAATCATCTCCGGGCCGTTGTCCATGCGCAGCACCAGCGGCGGTCCACCGGCGGAGGCGAACACCCGCTCGAGTTCATCGACGAGACGCTCGCCGGTAATCGAGCGCTCCACGATGTTCAGCAGCGATTCGCGAGTGTGCTCGTCGACCATCGACGCGATCTTGACAGCCTTGCCGTCGATGGTGGAGTCGAACTGAAAATCGATCGCCCACACCACCTTGGGTGCGTCCGCGACGACCTGCGGCGCCGACGACACCCCGCGCGCTTACGCGGCGAATACGCCCGCCGCTGCAGTCCTTCCTCACGCCACAGCCGGTGGACCTTCTTTTGTTGACCTCACGGCCCTCATCGTGGCGCAACGCCGCCCAGGCGCGCCGAAACCCATGGCAGGGATGTTTGGTGGCATACGCGCGCAGCCAGACCCGCAGATCGGCATCCGGGTCGGCCGGGGTCGCCGCGACCGGAGTGCGCCGGTAGGTAGAACGAGCCAGCCCAACCGCCTTGCACGCCAACCGCTCCGACATGCTCAACACCTCTTTGAGCATGTCCACGGCGCGACGCTTGGCGGCCGGGCTCAGAATTTTCCCTTCGCAACCTCCCGCAACGCATCCTTCTCCAACTCCGCCTCGGCCAAAAGCCGCTTCAACCGCGCGTTCTGCTCCCGCAACTCCTTGAGCTGCCTGGCGGCATCGATATCCATCCCGCCATAGGTGCGGCGCCAGTTGTACAGCGTCGCCGCCGACACCTCCAGCTCGGCGGCGATCTCCTCACCGGTCTTGCCCGCCGCGGCCAGCTCGTCCGCGCGGCGCAGCTTGCGCACGATGTCCTCCGCGGAATGCCGCTTCCGACCACCCATGTGTTTCATCATCCCTTCCAGCCCCATCCACGGGGCCACAGGACTCTAAAACAAGGCGGACTCATTCACCGGGAACACCCCACTGCCGTATCTCGGCGAGCGGCCGCCACAACTGTATCTACGGTCGATCCAGCGGGTCGACGGCGGTCATCGGGAACCCGGGCTAACCGGCGATTCCAGCCAGTTCGTGTGCCACCGCATCGAATGCGCGTAGCGTGTCCAACATGTGCGGCTCATGAGAGTGCGGCTGGGTGGACAACTTGGCGGCGACCATTTCTGCGGCGCGATTGACGTAGATCATCTGACCGCACATGCCAAGGCACAACACGACGTTGCTGCCGGGGTAAGGGGACCACATTTGGTTGCGGTACATGCCGCCGGGCATTGGGTTGTCGTCCGGGCTGGCGGCGAACGCCTCCCGCGAGTCGGGTCCGCCGTCGACGGTGTCGGCGATCCACGCCGCCGGCACCACTTGCCGGCCGGTCAACGAGGCACCATCGCGCAGGAACAGCGACCCGAACCGGATCATGTCGGTCAGACAGGCGTTGATGCCACCGTCGAAGAATCCGGTCCCGACCGCGTCGACGCCGATGGTGGCGTCGCACTGAGCGCCGATGCGGCTCCACAGCAATTCCGACATCAGGTCGGGCATCCGCTGGCTGCCGGCGACCTCGCAGATCCAGCCGAGTACATCGGTTTCACACGAGCGATATTCGAACGGGCCGCCATGGGCCGACTTCTGCCGCAACGTCCGCAGGAAGTCATACAGCGTGGCGGCGACGTCCGGTCTGCTCTTGGGCGCCCACCCGATCGCCTGGTCGAGGAGGTGTATTTCCGCGGTCGGGTCGTCGTAGTTCTCGGAAAACGCGATTCCCGACCTCATGTCCAGCAGGTGGCGCACCGTCGCCCCGGCGTAGCCGCAGTTGGCCAGGGCCGGGACGAATGCCGTGACTGGCGAGTGAAGGTCTATTGCACCGGCCCCGTGTAGCGCGCCGACGACGACCGCCACCAGCGACTTGCTCACCGAGAACAGGAGGTGCCGGGTGTGCGCCTGCAGGCCGTCGCGGTACTCCTCGGCCATCAGCGACCCGCGGTGGCATACCGCCCACCCGTCGGTGGCGGTGGCGGTCATCACCGTGCCCACGGTGGTGGCCGCGCCGTCCGTACTGGTCAACGGAATCTCGGCCAGGGCAGAAGTGGCGGCGGGCAACGCCGCGGTTGGCCCGGTCCCACGCGAGATGACCGCGGTCGGTACGAATTCTTCGACGTGCTGGAAGGACCAGCGCGCGTAGGGCGCCGACAGCCAGTTGTCCAGTGAGATGCCGGCCGGGACGCCGCTGCTCACGCGCGTGCGACGAGGCGCGAGACGATCGGCGTGGCCGGCGCCAGGGGTGTTGAGGCGAACTTCGCCTTGATGCCCTTGATCCAGCGCCGGCAACGCTCGGTAAGCTGGTAGTCCTCAGTCTGCAGGTGCCCTCGGGTGACAAGCACTCCAAGTTGTGCGCCCTCGCAGCGTAAGTCGCCCGGCGCGGCGACACGCATGTAGAAGGCTTCGGACCCGTCGAGCAGCGTGGCCCAGTCGTTGGCGGGGCGCGCGAAGGAGACGCGCCCGTCGTCATCGATGCGCCAGATACCGGTGCGTGGTGTCGCGGTGAAGAGCTCGACGTCTCGGGAGGTCTCGCTGATGATCAGCTGACCCCAGACCTCGTCTTCGCCGTAGCCGCGTTCCCAGCGCGCATTGATTTCGTCGATGTCGAGCTCGTAGTCCACATCCATGTACTCGAGCAGATGAAAGAGGAACAACGGCATGTCGGCGTAGGCCTCGGTGGTCAGGTTCGTCATCGGGCTGGCGCCGGACAGGCGCGGGTTCACCTCGCCGAGGTAGAGCTCGTCAGAGTCCAGGTCATGCAACAGGTCCACCTCGAAGTAGCCGCGGTAACCCTCGCGGCTCAGGATGTCGCCCAGTTGTGCGACCATTTCTCGCGCCGCGTGGGCCTGTGCCGGCGGTAGCACCTCGCGCCAGATGTCGTTGCCGCACCAGCCGCCCTTGCGCGGAGTCAGCTCCGGATACCCGACCAGACTCGTCATCGCGGGGCCGACCACGGTGCCGTGGCGGGTCACGGTGCCCTCGATGCACACCTCGACATTGCGAATGCGCTTCATGACTTTGACTTCCTGGCCGGCCAGGGCACCGGCGTGCTCGTCCCAGTCGCGCTGCCCGCGCACAAAGAACACCGCGCTACCGGCGTCGCCGTAGGCGGCCACGACGACGAGGTCATCACCCAGTCCAGCCTGTTGCGCGAGCGCCCGCAGCTCGTCATAGGAGCCGACCCGGCCAATCACGTGGGGCACGCTGCGCACGCCCGCCTCGTCGGCCAGACGCGTCATGACGAGCTTGGAGGCCAAGCGATGGCGCAATTCCACCGGAGGGTGCATGACTTCCAATCCCGCTTCGCGCGCGAGGGCCTGCGTCTCCTCGTCCATCATCACGAAGCAGGCCTTGCCACCCGGGCCCCGGCCCGCGATGAACTCGAGAGTCTCCGGGTCACGCAGCAGGTGGTTGCACACATCACCCATGGACCCGAAATCAATGCGGTCGCGCCGCCGGGGAACGAACACGCGTGAATGTGTGCCCTCGAACGAGTCGAAGTAGGTCAGGTAAAAGAAGTTGCGTACCCAGCGATCGATGCCGAGCAAGTTGAACGGGGTGGGGGAGATGAAGTACAGCGGCACGGTGTTGGTGTGAAAGAACGCGCGGACCTCCGAAAGTCCGTTCAGCCGGCGTCGCGGCGCGGGCTCAGGCACGTCGACGTGAGCCATCACGCTGGCCGGGCCGACGTCGACGGGTGGGCGCGGTGCAGGCACCGCGGCGGGGGTAGGGGCGCCGGGGTCGGCGGGACGGCACTCACATGACAAAACTCCATGCGATGAGTGTGCACCCTGCTACGCGCGATCGGGCGCGCGGCCACATGCCGGGGGACAGAATTTTTCACGCGAATCTCACCGATAACCCACTCGCGAGAGCGGCGTTTCATCCCACGGCAGGATAATGAAACCCATTGGGCGAGCATATAAACGCGGCTAACGCAGCGGTTAACGGGAGACAGTGGGAGTTCGAGGCCGGCGCGACCCCTCAGAGTGCTCGCAAGCCGCGCAGTGTCCTTTTGATCAGTTCGCGTCGTTCGTCGAGTGTCATCGAATCACCGACAGGGGCGCGCACCCGCAAATAACCCTGGGTCACCAGGTCGTCGACCAGGAACCGCGTCGCACCGAGCGGCAGGGACAGGCGAGCGGCGATCTCTGCGACCGAGGGGCTATCCACGCAACACGTCAGGACCTCGCCGCGGACATCATTTCTGCGCCAGTGCGGCGGCTTGGCGGTGGTGTTGAGCGATTCGACCGGAGCCTCGAGGGCCAGGTTGACATTGGCATCACCACGGCGTGCCATCAGCGTGTATGGCCGGACCAGGCTTGGCATGTCCACGGCTTCCGGTTCTGTGAACCGGTAGCGGATCGGTTCGCCCTTGCCCGCGCGGACAGGGGGCGACCTACGCGGCGCGTGGTGGTTCTGCAGGAACCGCAAGGCCTGGTCGGCGTGCACCGAGGCGCGCACCTCGCTGGCGATGACCTTCAGGATGGTGCGGTCGGTGTCGATGACGAATGTGGTCCGTCTGACCGGCAGCAGCCGGGCCAGCAGGCCGCGGCGCCGCGCGTGCCGGCCCCGTCGCACCGCCTCACGCGCCGCGACGGATCTCCGCAGTTTGGCAAGCCGGCCCCGGCGCACCCCGAACAGCTCGGACACCACGCCGTCCGCGTCGGAGAGCAGCGGATAATCGAATGAGCGCTGTTGGGCGAAGTGGGCCTGCCTATCGACGGTGTCGGTGCTGATGCCTACGCGCTGGGCCCCCACCGCAGCGAATTCGTTGCTCAGATTCCGAAAGCGACAGCCCTGGGCCGTACAGATCGGTGAGGACGCTATTGGGAAGAAGAACAACACAACCGGCCCTGCGGAAAGGAGCGCCGACAAGCTGCGAGGACGACCGGTGTGATCGTAAAGAGTGAAGTCGGGCGCCCTCTCCCCGGCGATCATGGGCAAAGAGTAGCGCCGGGAAGCTCTGC
This sequence comes from Mycobacterium heckeshornense, assembly GCF_016592155.1. Lineage (NCBI taxonomy): Bacteria > Bacillati > Actinomycetota > Actinomycetes > Mycobacteriales > Mycobacteriaceae > Mycobacterium > Mycobacterium heckeshornense. The sequence goes on along the minus strand of NZ_AP024237.1, from coordinate 2,244,954 downwards.
ACGGCGCGCGACTCGGATAATTGGTCGTTGGCCGGCAAGCTGGGACCCGTGACCAGCTCGGCCACGCCCCGGATCCCGGCGGCGAAGTCCGGTCGAGTCGTGATACCAGCCGCCTGCGCCCTCGGGGTGGTGCACGAGACCGCTCGTTTGCTGGCGGCTAAACGACTCCGCGCCGATGCGGCCCGGGCAATCGAAGGGCTCAAATCTCGTGACGGTTTCGGTTGAGCAAAGGTACTGCAGCCTGTCCGCGGCGAAACGGCCGATATCGCCTGGTTGGCTTTAGTGTCGGCTGCTATGGCCGGACTGGGCAATTACACGACCTGCTGGCGCACAGCGGTTCGCGCAGCTGTGTCGGCATTGATAGTTGCCATCTTCGGACTCGCCATCACCCCGGTAGCTCATGCGGCTGCCGCCACGGCGGCGCTGAGGGTGGAACATACGTGGCAGACCGGTTTCATCGCCCGTTTCACAATCACGAACTTGAGCACGGTGCCGCTCACCGACTGGAGGCTTGATTTCGACTTGCCGATGGGAGAATCCATCTCGCACACATGGAATAGCACCGTTGCGCGATCTGGCACGCACTATGTTCTCACCCCCGCGAATTGGAATCGCATCGTTGCACCCGGTGGTTCAGCCACAGGCGGATTCAGAGGCGTGCTGAGCGGTACCTACTCGCCACCGTCGAATTGTCTGCTCAACCGGCAATATCCGTGCACCTAAGGGGTGTCGACCTGGGGTATTCCCGGTGCATGAGTCCGCCGTGTTTGAGAGTCCTGTCGCCTCGTGGATGGGCTGGAAGGGACGATGAAACACATGGCTGGTCGGAAGCGGCATTCCACGGCGGACATCGTGCGCAAGCTGCGCCGTGCGGATGCGCTGGGCGCGGCAGGCAAGACCGGTGAGGAGATCACCGGCGAGCTGAAAGTCTCGCCGCCGACACTGTATAACTGGCGCCGCACCTATGGCGGGATGGATACCGACGCCACCAGGGAGCTCAAGGAGTTGCGGGAGCAGAACGCGAAGTTCAAGCGGCTGCCGGCCGAGGCGAAGTTGGAAAGGATGCGTTGCGGGAGGTTACGAAGGCAAAGCTCTAAAGCCCGGCCGCCACGCATCGCGCGGTGGACATGCTCAAAGAGGTGTTGAGCATGTCGGAGCGGTTGGCGTGCAAGGCGGTTGAGCTGGCTCGTTCTACCTAACGGCGCACTCCGGTCGCGCAGACCCCGGCCGACCCGGATGCCGATCTGCGGGCTCGGCTGCGTGCCTATGCCACCAAACACCGGGGTCGCTCGAGGCGCCGACCTGCTTGAGCAGCAGTTGCTGGGCTTACCGGAGAAAATCGTGGGCGCTTAGTTAGGAGATGACGGCGAACATGCTGGTCGATGGACGTCAATGGTGAGTCTTCAGGGCGATCCGTTCACCAACGGAAAGGGTCAGGTGCGCACCGGTTGTCTTCCGGAGAACGTGCCGCTGAGGTAGACCACACCTTCAAGCGGATCAGCATCAGCGATGCAGACGCGCTCGATCCCGTTGCGGAAAAACAGCTCGTCGACAGCCACGCCGTCGACACGCCAGCCCAGCGCCTCCAGGTACTCCATGACGTTGCTGCGTTCACCAGTGAACGTCAGCGACTCCATATCCAGGCCGAAACCGCGCGCACGCCAGTTGTCACCCATGGCACGGGACCGAGTCGTGTTGGCCGCGGTCGAAGCGGGCACGTACTCGGTGGCGATGGTGCTGCCCACGGCGCTCAGCAGGGAGATGGTGTCGCATAACCGGTCTTGGTTCTGTGCGGGCAAATACATCAGCAGGCCCTCGGCTGACCACGCGGTCGGGGCAGTTGGGTCGAAGCCCTGTTCGCAAAGCGCAGAAGGCCAGTCGTTGCGCAGGTCGATGCCGACGGTGCGTCGTTCGGCGGTTGGCGCGGCGCCGATTTCGTCGAGCACCGCGTCCTTGAACTCGAGTATCCGAGGCTGGTCGATCTCGTAGACGACCATGGCAGGCGGCCACGCAAGGCGATAAGCTCGAGTGTCTAGGCCCGAAGCCAAGATCACCGCCTGGCGCAGTCCGTTACGCGCGGAGTCGAGAAAGTACTCGTCAAAGTACTTGGTGCGCAGAGCCGTTGCATCGACCATCAGTTGCATGAACGCCCCAGACGAAGCGTCGACCATGCTCAGATCCAATTCTCCCTTGGCCAGTTTAGTGAAAAATTCCATCCCCACTGCCTGCACAAGCGGTTCGGCAAACGGGTCGTCGATCAGCGCGCGGGTATCCCTGCTGGCCAATGCGCGCCCCGCGGCCACCATCGTGGCGGTCGCGCCCACACCAGAAGCCAAGTCCCACTTGTCGTCCTGAGCACCTGTCATAGGTCGTACGGAGCGCGACATCCGTTCACGGGTCCGGCGCCCCACCCTCCTTTCATCATGAGCTGGAATGCTTTATCGTCACTGCCGGGCACGGCAGCTAGCGCTGGTTCATTATCGGCACGGCGACTTCGTTTCGGCGCAGCACCGGGATGGTCCACGGCGGGTCGTAAAACCAAGCCACCGGTGCGCCAGCTGGCTGATAGTCGGTATTCTCGAGCGTTTTGAGGAGCTGGTCTGTTTGTGAAGCGACCGCATCAGCTGACCGGCTACCGTTGAAACGCCGCACTGCGTACGTTTCGGCGGGCACCATGGTTAGCGTGACCGCTGGATCTCTCGGTGCCGGAAGCGTTTCCATTGAGTGCTCGGCAGGCATAAAGAACCGGATCATCCATCGACCATCGGCGGCCTTGGTCTGGGCTACCGGCGCAGTCATGGCAATTTTCTGACCGTCGCGCGGCACGCCGGGTTGCTGAGCTACCGGTGCTGTCATCGCGATTTTCGCCTTGCGCTGATTGTCGCCGAAAATGTAACCCGCCAGCCGACGGAACCCCGCAGAGCGCGCAACAATCTCATCGTCGGCAACGACGGTCGTCTCGGCGGCGATGCGCGGGCCGTAGCGACGGATCTCTACCCCGTCGAAAGCCAACTCGACCTCATAATGCGGCTCTTCGGTCGCGTGGCGCACCCCGATCACCGACGCTGCTTCCTCGACAAGACGAGCCGTCGCCGTTGCAATTTTGGCCAGCATGTCCGACCATCCCTTCACTGTCGCTTGAAATCCATCGCTGTTGCCGTTAGGTCGCGCTCTTGTCGCCGGCGCACCGGCTTGAGACCAACGAGCCGGATGATTACCGGCTCGAGCGAATCGGGTCATCGTGATCGATCCCGTTCGTGGACAACGCATTACGATGGGGATCCTTTTGCCGGGCAAGCGCAGAGGGCCACCATGCGACGGGCCCGATTTGCAGCGCCAACGCCGGGACCAGCAGTGAGCGCACCACCAGGGTGTCCAGTAAAACACCGAAGGCGACGATGAACGCCAGCTGCGCCAAAAACAGCAGCGGGATCACCGTCAACGCGCCGAAGGTGGCGGCCAGCACAATCCCCGCGGAGGTGATGACCCCGCCGGTCACCGCCAGCCCGCGCTGAATTCCCATCGTCGGACCATGGTAGGTGGTTTCTTCACGCACGCGGGTCATCAGGAAAATGTTGTAGTCGACGCCGAGAGCCACCAAGAAGACGAACCCGAACAGCGGCACGGCCGGGTCGGAGCCCGGGAAGTGAAACACATGATTGAACATCAGCGCCGCTACCCCCAGGGTCGCCGCAAACGAGAGCACCACGGTGGCGATCAGCAGCAGCGGGGCGAGCAGAGCCCGCAGCAGCACAGCCAGCACGACGAACACCACGAACAAAACGATCGGAATGATCACGGCGCGATCGCGCGCCGCCGTGGTTTGGGTGTCGAGCTGGGTCGCGGTGGGACCACCGACCAGCGCACCGGCCCAAGGAATAGCGTGCACGGCGTTGCGGATTCGACCCACGGTGGCCAGTGCGGCTGGTGAATCCGCCGGATCGGCCAGCGTGGCCTGAATCTGCACTCGGCCGTCGACGACCCTCGGCGACCCGTTGGCGATGTTGGCGATGGCCACCGTGTTCACGCCGGGCACGGCGGCGGTTGCCGCGGCAACCTGCTCGGCGTGGGCGGCGTCGGCGACGACAATGGTGGGGGAGCCGGACCCTGCCGGGAAATGGTCACCTAGCACGCGTTGCCCGGCGACGGAGCCGACCTGGGTCAAAAACACCGCACTTTGCGCGGTGCCACTGGATTTCAGTTGCGGCACGAAAGCCGCGCACCCGGTCAGCGACAGCCCAGTGATCAGCCACACGGCGGTGCGGTGCGCGGTCACCACCGAGGCCACCCGCCGCCACCCTCCGGTTTGCTGGGCGGGCGCCGGTTTGGGTGCCAGTGGCCAAAATACCGGTCGGCCCGCCAAAGCCAATACGGCGGGCAAGAAGGTCAGCGATGCGATCAGTGCGGCAGCAATGCCGATCGCAGCGACCGGACCGAGGCTGCGGTTGGAGTTCAGATCCGAAAGCAACAAGCACAGGACTCCCAGGATCACCGTCGTTGCCGACGCGGCGATCGGGGCCAGCACCGCGCGCCAGGCTCGGCGCATCGCCGTGAATCGGTCATCGGTGTTGGCCAGTTCTTCACGGAACCGGGCGATCAGGAGCAAGGCGTAATCCGTCGCGGCGCCGAAGACCAGGATGAACATGATGCCTTGGCTTTGCCCGTTGAGCGTGACGGTGTGGGTTTTGGCCAACGCATAAACGATCGAGCTGGCCAGTGATAACCCGAGCACGGCCGAGATCACCACGATCAGGGGAAGCATCGGACTGCGGTAAACAACCAGCAAGATGACGGTCACCAGCAGCGCCGTCACCAGCAGCAGGGTTGTGTCGATGCCGCCGAAGGCCTTGCTCAGATCGGCGATCTGCCCGGCCGGACCAGTGACCAGTACCCGCAGTCCGGCCGGGGTGTTGTTGGAAAAGACGTCGCGGATTGCCTTGACAGCCGGTGTCGGATCAGCGCTGGCGCTGACCGGTGCAACCAGTTCGGCTGCCTCGCCGTCCGCGGAGATCACCGGCGGCGACACGGGTCCTACGATCCCGGCTGAAGTTGGTACGGAGCGCGCTGCGGCTTCCAGGAAGGCGGTATCGGTTGCGGTCAAGCGTCGGTCGGCGCGGTCGGCGACGATCACCGCCGGCAGCGAGCGGACACCGTCAAAGGCTTTCGCCAGTTCGCCCGCTCTGGTCGATTCCGCACTTGCCGGCAAGAAGGCCGCAGCATCGTTGGTGGCGACCTTGGCGAGCTTGCCGGCATAGGGGCCGCCCAACCCACCAATTGCCAACCATGCCAGAAGTATCACCGCGGGAAGGAGCGAGCGACGACGTCGAAACCCGGCGTGCGCAGAAGATTTCGGATTGCCCAGCGCGCGCTGCCCGTGGTTCTGCGTCGGAAACCTCCTGTTAGGCGCGGCTTGTAGCCGTACGCTCGATCTGCATCTGAGTATTGTTCAGTGCGCTGAACAATACAATACCCATGGAGGCGCTTAAGTGACTAACGACGTGGAAGGGTGGCCGATTGGACGCCTGCTTTCCACCGCGGCCCGCCTGCTCGAACATTCTTGGGAAGAACGGCTTCGCGAGCACAATCTCACGCATGCCGGATTAATTGCCTTGTACTGCCTACAGAACGGGCCGATGTCCCAGCGGAGCCTCGCCGCCGCGTGCCGGGTCACGGATCAGACCATCAGTCGCACCATCGAGCGGCTCGAACGCAGCGGCTTCATCACCCGTCGTGTTGACCCCGACGATGAGCGGCGTCAACAAGTCACCATCACCCGAGAAGGCCGGGTGGTGCTCACTCGGATCGTGGCGACCAGGCAAGCCGACGCGCTAGTCGAGGCCGCCGTCTCCGAACCGGAAACGTTGCGGAGGCAATTGATCGAGCTGATCCGTGCGATGGGCAGCCCGACATAGCCGTCCGATCAAGCCGGCTCTACGCAGCCAAGCGTGGTAACCGGCTTGGTAGTGGCGTCGGGGTTTGATGGTGTCAGGTGATTGCGCAGTGCAGGCAAGTTGGCGTAGCCGGTAGTTATCGACGTTGCAGAATCCGTGACCGACTCGGTTGATCTTGTTGATCAGATGATTGACGGCTTCAGGCGCCGTTGCGAACTATGAAATCGTCTGCAGCACAGGGGGATAGGTGTACTCATTTTATACTGGAACATACCGCGTTCTACTTAACATAATGTCGCTTATCGGTAGTAAAAGGTAGCGAGTCGCACTAGATGAAAGCTCCGTGTCTGCAGCTATTAACCGGCAATGCGTCACGGTGACGAATTAGCCTGTGGCGGGCCCGAAAAAAGTGGGGCCCGTGCTTTCCGGAGCCAGCGAAGATCCGAAAAGCCAACACAACCTACTTGTCCGTTGCAAAGGTGAGTAATCGCTTGCATTAGCCGACTGTCGCACCGACCCATGCTGAGCGTGTACTGAGCCAATTTCGTTGGCAGACAACCGTGCGATTCAGACTGCAGTAGGCAACTGTAGTAGACATGGGCTCGCTATGCCGCATTTACCACGTAACGGCCGCGCAAACCCGGCATAGTAGTTGGGATCGGTACCCACGTCCGGGCTTTTGGGCTGCACCGACAGGACCACCGGGGTGGCGTCCCGCGAAAGGACCTACAATGGACCGAATCTTGCGGTTCGCAACCACCCTGATGGTGGCGGGCAGTCTAATCATGGCTAGTTTCAGCGTAGGATCCGGAACCGCTCACGCCACCGGCCCAAGCTATCAAGGCGGGAATTGCCCCGGCGGGATGACCTGCACCCATTGGTGTCCCGGCGACCCACCGATACCGGGAAGCCAAGTGATCAGGTGGGACTGGAATATTTGCCACGACTGGTACTGGACCTCGGAGGGTGTCATCGACATCGACGCCAACACCATCTATCCCTGGCACGGCAGTCCGCATGAGGCTCCCCCGCCGCCTCCGTATACGCCCCCGCCGCCGCAGCCGCTTCCGCCGGATTGCCCACCATGGTCTCCGATCTTAGCGCCCTCGCGCTGCGGCGGTCTGTGAGTAGGACGTGGACGTCGAAAAGCCTTCTATAGTGCGTGGAGTTGCTTGAGCCGAGCGATGAGGGCCTCGATGTCGGGTTCAGGTCGCGGGCTCGGCCGTATGCCAGGCGGATCGACCGGCGGTTCGCCGAGCAGCAGGCGAGCCACGTTTGCGGCGCCGTATCGGAGCGCATCCATGTCGTAGCCGCCCTCCAGGGCGAAAACGATCTTGCCCGCACAACAGCGTCGCGCCATACCGATGACCTGTTCGGCAAGGCGGGAATAGCCGTCCAATGTCAGCCCCATCGCCGCCAGTGGATCCGCCCAGTACGCATCGAATCCCACTGACACCAGGATCAACTGGGGGTCGAAGCGCTCGGCGGCGGGCCAGACGATCTGGTCGAAAACCATTGCGTAGTTCGAGTCGCCGCTTCCGGCAGGCAACGGGATGTTGATCGTGTAGCCCTGGCCCCGGCCAGTGCCGGTGTCGCTGGCAGCACCTGTGCCGGGATAGAACGGGTACTGGTGCGTCGAGATGTACAGCACCGAGGGATCGTCGTAGAACATCGCTTCGGTGCCGTTGCCGTGGTGCACGTCGTAGTCGACAATCAAGATGCGGTCAATCCCGTAGCGCCTCTGCGCATAGCGTGTGGCGATGGCGACGTTGCCCAGCAGGCAGAAGCCCATGGCGTGGTCCGGCATCGCATGATGCCCGGGCGGGCGGGTCGCAGCCAGCCCATTGTCGGCGGCTCCGCTGAGCACCGCGTCGGTCGCGGCAACCACGCCGCCCGCCGACAACCGCGCGATCGTAAGGGCGTCCGGGCCTGCGTAGGTGTCAGGGTCCAGATGAATTGTGCGGGTCGTATCGCTAATCCGCCGCAGCATGTCGAGATAGTCGGCCGTATGCACGGCAAGAACCGCGTCAGTGTCTAAAGCTTGGACCTCGAGTGGGCGCATCCGCGCGTCCAGACCGCTCTCATGCAACCCGTGCCAGACCGCCCGGATTCGGTCCGCGTTTTCGGGATGACCCGGCAAATCGTGTTCGGTGTACCGGGAATGAGTCGCGTAAACCGTTGTCATTCCTCAACTCCTGCCGGCACCCTAGTGGATACGACAGGCCTGCGGGTGCGCGACTCCCCTTTCGCACTACCGATTATGTTGCCTGGTCCCGGCTTAGGCCGGATTAGCCGAGAAGACACCGTCGGTAGTTTCACCAACCCTCGTCTTGAACGGGCGACTGATCTGATCTAGCGTGCCTCGCAGCCACTCGGCATGGTCGTGCGCGACACGCTCGAGCCGTAGTCTGCGCATCCGCATCGGCACCATCTGCAACCCGACACAGCCGTTGTCGACTGAGGCGAAGTACATCAGTCGCAGGTTCGGCCGGAACTGCTCGTATCCGGTGATCCCTTCGTAGTCGTCGAGCGCGTCGCCGCACCCGTACAAGATCAGCTTGTCGCGGTAGAGCTCGATCGGTCGCGGATGGTGCGACGAATGCCCGTGCACGATGTCGACACCGGCGTCGATCAACCGGTGTGCAAACCAGACCTGAGCCGCGCTGACCTCATAACCCCAGTTGGAGCCCCAATGTACGGAGACGATCGTGACGTCGCCCGGCCGCTTCTGCGCAAGCACCCGCGCGGCAACCGCCATGGCGCTGCGGTCGGAGAGGTCGGCCACAAACGCGACCCCCGGCCGGTTATGGCTGGCCGCCCACGAGCGGGGAATCCCGCTGGACTCCATGCCACACGCAGCAACAACGACTCGCTTTGCCCGCCCGCAGGCCACCACGACCGCACGTTCGGCCTCGCCGACGGTCAATCCGGCACCAGCAGCTCGGATCCCGGCATCGTTCAACGCGCGCAACGTGTCGGCCAGCCCGCGGTAACCAAAATCGAGGATGTGATTATTGGCGATCGCGCAGGCATCGGGCCGCGACGCGCTCAGGCATGCGATGTTGTTGGGGTGCATCCGGTAGTGCACAGCCTTGCCCGACGCGAACTCGCCGTCGTCGGTAATGCTGGTTTCCAGATTGATCAACCGGACGTCGGGGGCGAATTCGTCCAGCACTGCCAGTGCGTCTCCCCACGGCCATGTCACGTCGGCGGGCATGGGAACCGGTCCATTAGCGTGCTCGGCGAGCGTCACGTAGGTTCGGGCATCGGTCACCGCGGGCTCTCGCAGTTCAGGGCTGCCCGGGTGCGGAAGTATCTGGTCGATGCCACGGCCAGTCATCACATCGCCGCACAGGAAGACGACCAGGCCGGCGTCGCGACCCGCCGTCCCGGCGCGCTGCCCGCCCTCCGGCGTCGACACGGCTGCAGCGGACACCTGTGGAGCGGGCTTAACGCCTCGACGCCGTGCGCCCGCTACCGGGGTCATCCGGTCTGCGGGGATACAGGAATCGAAGCCGCAGCGTCTCAAGCAGTCGATACGCTTCGTCGATGCGCGCGCGAAGCTGCACCAGCTCTTCGGACGGGCGACCGCCTGGCGTTCGCCGTACGCGATGCCCAAGACCGCGGTCGAGCATGGACCTCGCCAGCGCCTCCAGCCGTGAAATCTCGGCGCGCAGAATGCCCTCGAAGATCCGCGCCTGGGCTACCTCGGCGGCGTTGCGCGACTGCGCCGCGCCGGGGTTGGCCGCCCGTGGCCTAGCATCCGTGGATTGCGTCATAGCCAAACTCCGACCCGCCGACGTCCTCCTGTTTGGGCGCCCAGTACCGGGGCACCGCCCATCATCTTGGTCGCCGAGCTGACGGTGATCAAACCGTTGACCTGCAGATGTGACGTTCGATACAGTCCAGCCGCACTCGGCCGAGGCGGCGAGCAGTGACCACGCTGCCGCGCGTTCGGCTAGGCCGTTATGGCTCGTCCTTCCCGAGCCGCGAAACGAGGGCGCACCCAACGCTAAAATAGTGTCCGGCCAACGTTTTTCGGGTACCAGCGCTACCCGGTCGTCGGCCGACGCCTCACAAGCATCGCGTTAACCGGGTCGGTGCGGGAAGCGGTCCCGCAGCCGCTCAAGCAGACGATGGACGTCCTGGATGCGGGCCGTGAGCTCGCTATAGGCTTCCGGTAGGTCATCGTCGACGCTGTGCGTGCTGCACCGCGACGCCAAAACCGTCGCCAGCTGCTGCAATTGGGCGACCTCCACTTCGAGGATGGACTCGAAGAGCCGCGCCTGGGCCGCGTCCGCGGGGTTTGCCTGACGGGTCACGCCGTCGCCCTTTGCGAACACGCGACGCTCGGCGGAGGATCGCATCAACGCCGGATGCTCCCGCATTCGGATGGTCACGTGGTTATGCGCAGATTGGTCGGTTGCCGGTCGGGATGGCGCCAAAGTTGCCGACTTCAGAGGTTGCGTCATGGGAGACCTCCCGACTTGCCGAGCTGCTTTGCAAGTATCCAAGAAGTATCCACGCTTTGAATCAGATGGAACCGTCAACAGAAATTGTTAATCTGATAGCCATCTGCGTTAGGCATCGTTCACCAACATGACGCTTTGGGACACGGTCAGCTGATCCGGCGGCCGTCGATGCCGAAAAAATGCACGTGACCGTCCTGCGGGTACAGGCGCAGTCGGCTCCCCCGCTGGGGTGGGTTGCGCCCGTCGGCGCGAGCGGTCACCGGCTGCCCCGCGCTGCGGTCGGGTCCGATGATGCGGCCATACAGATAGACATCAGCACCGAGCTCCTCGACGACGTCGACTTCCATCTCCACGCCGACGCTGCCCACCTCCAAGTGCTCCGGGCGGATACCGACAACAACCTGGCCACCAGCGGCACCGACCTGCCGCGGAACTGGAATCCGCCAGTCGCCCAACGATACTGAGTGCTCGACGATCGGCAGGGTAAAAAGGTTCATCGCCGGGGAGCCGATGAATTCCGCGACGAACACGTTGGCCGGATTGCGGTAGAGCTCTCGCGGCGCCGCGCACTGCTGCAACACGCCGTCGCGCATCACCGCGACGCGGTCGCCCATGGTCATCGCCTCCACCTGGTCATGGGTGACGTAGATAGTGGTGGTGCCCAGCCGCCGTTGCAGTCCCGCGATCTGACTGCGGGTCTGTACCCGCAACTTGGCGTCGAGATTGGATAGCGGCTCGTCCATCAGGAATACCTGGGGACGGCGTACGATCGCACGCCCCATCGCGACCCGCTGCCGCTGACCACCGGAAAGATCTTTCGGCTTGCGGTCCAGATAGGGCTCCAAGTCCAGCAATCGCGCCGCATCGAGCACGCGGTCGCGGATTTCGGTCTTCGGCGTTCGGGCGACCTTCAACGCGAAGCCCATGTTTTGCGCCACGGTCATGTGCGGGTACAGCGCATAGTTCTGGAAGACCATGGCCACATCGCGGTCTTTGGGTTCGACGTCGGTCACGTCGCGGGCCCCGATCCGGATGCGCCCCGAGTCCAGGGCTTCCAACCCGGCGACCATTCGCAGCGACGTCGTTTTGCCGCATCCGGACGGTCCGACCAGCACGACGAACTCGCCGTCGCCGACGTCGAGGTCCAGTCGATCCACCGCGGGCCGGCTAGCCGCGGGATAGCGCCGTGTCGCCTGTTCGAAGCTCACCGAAGCCACTGCAGATGCTCGCTTTCAAAACGTGTCTGGCTCACCCGCCGAGCCCGCTCACAGCGATACCGCGGATGAACGAGCGCTGCGCGACGGCGTAGACGACCACCAGGGGCAACAGAATGAGCATCGATGCGGCCATCAGCACCGGCCATCGAGCAACGTACTCCCCCTGCATGCGCACCAGACCGAGGGTAAGCGTGGCAATACTGTTGCGCTGGATCATCACCAGCGGCCACAGGAAGTCGTTCCACACATTGACCCAGGTGAGCACCGCGAGCACCATGAGCGCGGGCCTGGTGTGCGGCAACAGGATTCGCCAGTAGATCTGCCACGGTGTGCATCCATCGAGAATCGCGGCTTCCTCGAGTTCCACCGGCAGGGTACGAAAGAACTGTCGCATCAGATAGGTGCCGAATGCGCTGCCGAAAAACCCGGGGATGATCATCGCCCATGGCGTATCGGTCCACCCGAAGATCCGCATCAGAATGAACTGCGGAATGACCGTCACGGTCAGCGGCACCATCAAGGTACCCAGGTACAAAACGAACAGCGCATCGCGACCCCGGAATCTCAACCGCGCAAACGCGTAGCCGGCCAGCGAACAGAAGAACACCTGGCCGGCCGTGACACATCCGGCATACAGCACCGTGTTGAAGAACATGCGCCAAAGTGGCATCAGGGTGAACACCTCGGTGTAGTTGGACCACCGCGGGTGTGACGGCAACAGCGTCGGCATGCTGACTTCGCCTTCGCTCTTGAGCGATCCGGACAATGCCCACAGGATCGGGAACAGCGCACACCACGCGATAGCGATCAGAGCGACGTAGAGCGCAACGCCGCGCAGCACACCGTGCTTGATCACCTGCTCAGCCGAGACCACGATCCACCTCCCAGGAGCGCCTCCGCGCGAACCGCAGCTGCATCACCGTCAGAACCAGCAAGATGGCGAACATCACCCATGCCAACGCGGAAGCGTAACCGAACTCCAAGAACCCAAAAGCGTGCTGGAACAGCATGATGCCCAACACGTAGGTTCCGGTTTCCGGCCCGCCGTTGCGGCCGGTGAGCACGTAGACAAGGTCAAATGCCTGAAATGCGTGGATAATCGAAATCACGACGACAAATGACACCGCGCCGCGGATCAGCGGCACCGTGATGGAGACGAACTGTCGTAACTCGCCGGCCCCATCGATTCTGGCCGCCTCGTAGACGCTGTCTGGTACCCCTTGCATCGCTGCCAGCAACACGACCGTCGCAAACGGAACGCTCTTCCACACACTGACCAAGCACAGCGAGACCATTGCCCACTTCGGGTCGACCAGCCACGGGATGGGGCCGATGCCGATCCAGCCGAGCATGATGTTGAGCAATCCGTTGTCGGTGTTGAAAACGAACTGCCACACCACGGCGATCACCACCGATGACACCGCCAGTGGTAGGAATGCCGCAGTCCGGAAAAGCCCGATTCCCTTGATCTTTCGGTTGAGCACCGCGGCGACGACGAGACTGATTAACACTGTGGGCACCACACTGCCCAGGGTGAACACCACGCTGTTGGTCAGCGCTATGAGGAATAACGGGTCGGCGGTGAACAAGTTACGGAAGTTGGACAGGCCGACGAATTTCGGTGGGGTGAACACATCCCACTTCTGAAAGCTCATGTAGAGCGAAAAAACCAGTGGGAACAGCATGAACACGGCGACCGCGAGCAGATTCGGGGCAACGAACAGGCGCCCGGCGCGGGCACGTCGGCGGACCGCGGCGCGGCGGCCTGTCCGGGTGGCCGGCACCAGGACGGTGGGTTCGTCGGTCGCTGTCATGGTTTGCGTAGCACGTCCTCGACAGCACCGGTCAGCCCGGCCAGCGAGGTCGCCGGACGAGCCCCGCGCAGTACCGGCCCGAAATTGCGGTCGATGAGAGCGTTGACCTTTTCCCACGCCGGACTGATGGGCAAACCCTGCGAATGGGCGGGCCCGCCGGTGAGCACGCCGATGTTGTGTAATCTGCTGTGTGCCTTCACAAATCCGGGCGAGCCGATCGCAGATCGCAGCACCGGTACAAATAAGCGGGATTCGCCGATCAAGGCCTGTCCAATCGGGCCGGCGGCGAATTTCACGAATTCCCATGCCTGTTCCGCACGGGGACTGCTGGCCGCGATAGCCAGTCCGGTGGTGCCGATGTTCGATTGGGCGCCTTGACCTTTAGGACCAGTCGGCAACACTGTGACATCGAAGTCAAGACCTTCGGCCCGGTCGAAGGTCTGGTATCGCCAGTGCCCGCCCAGCGCCATCGCGGCCTTGCCCACGGAGAACAGATCCATCGTTGACATCGACTGCTGCTCGGTCACCGTTGGTGCCACCCTGTGCTTGGTGGCGAGGTCGGCGTAGAACTGGATGCCTTCGATGAACGCGTCGTTGTCGAAGTTGACGCGGGTGGGGTTCCTGCGCGGGGTACACCACGGCGCGCCGTTGTTCATCGCGAATAGCCCAGCCGAGTATGGCGGGGCCCACGTGTCGACGAATCCCCACTGGGTGGCCCGTCCCGATCTGTCCCGTTTGGTGAGGGCCCTTGCGGTCTCTAAAAATTGAGCGAAGCTCCACGGCTGATCCCAGTTTCGCGGGGGTGGCGGCACGCCGGCCTCGGTGAACAGTCGCCTGTTATAGAACAAGTAATTCCCGGACCATTGCTCAGGCAGAGCATACTGTCCGCCGTTGAACGTGAAGGTGTCATACAACGACGGGATGCTGTCCGCCTTGAGCTGCGCGGCGAACGCTTTGTCTTGTGACAGCATGGTATTGAGGTCTAGCAACACGCCGCGGTCGGCCAGCTCGGCGTAAGTCATTTCCCAGGCCATCAGCACGTCCGGGCACTTGCCCCCGGCGCAAAACGTCGCGATCTGCTGCATCGCTCCGGGCCCGGAAAGCAGCGTGCGAACCCTGATGTCGGGATGCCGACGCGCAAACGCGTCGACGATCCGCATCCTGGCATCGGCCTCCTCCGGGTTGGCGGCGAAGAAGAACGTCAGTGCCCCGTCGTCGACGCTGCATGCCTGCGGCCACGGCAGCACTGCGGCGGTGCCGAGTAGCGCGCCGCCACGAAGTAGCGCCCGCCGCCCGAACGTGTTAGCGCCCATCGCGCTCCAAGGTTCGCACGGTGTCGTTGCTACCCCGACCGACTGTGCTATTCCTGAGTGCGGCAGCGGGAACTGTCAGCACGGCAGTGCGGAGCCGGTCGGGGTCGCCGACGATGTCGATGCTGTGGATGCGCTGATCGTCTCCAATTCCGATGCGCAGCACTGCCTGCAGTTGCCCGCGCGGTGCGATCGCAATGCCGGGAACCCCATCGATGAGCAGCACCACACCAGCTTTGGCGCGGTGGGCGAATTGTCGAGTCTCCTCGGCAACTTGCTGAGCACCGTGTATTTCGCCGGGAACGTCGTGGGGAACCAGGATGCGGTCGACTCGGCGCACGACGTCCGGGGCCAAGAGCTGCAGCAGCGCGGTGATGTCACCGCCGCGCGACGCCGCCAGGAATGCTTCCACGATCTGCAGGTGCTTACGGCTGCGCGGGGATTCGGCGACCGGATCGGCGCGAAGTCGCTGACGGGCCCGGCTTGCCAGCTTTTTAGCCGCTGCCGGGGACCGGTCCAACAGGTCGCCGATCGTCTCGAATGGCAGACCGAACACGTCGTGCAGCACAAAGGCGACGCGCTGTGTCGGTGACAGCCGGTCCAGGACCACGACGAGTGCACGACTGACCGCATCGGTCAGCAGCACATCGTCGTCGGCAGGTGCTGTGGCAGCGGTCGAGGTCCGCTCCCAGTCGCTGGGCTCGCCCAGGGGGTGCTCGGCTCGCCGGTTGCGGGCCCGCAATTGGTCGAGAGCCTCACGGGCGGTGATCGTGGTGAACCAGCCGGTCAGGTTCTCGACGGCGCCGGGGTCGGCGCGGCTGGCTTTCAGCCACGCCGATTGCACCACGTCGTCGGCGTCGGCAGCCGAGCCGAGCAGGTGGAACGCAACTGCACGCAGGTGTGGTCGATCAGCGTCGAACCGGTACGCAAGATCGTCAATCGCGCTCATGGGTCACCTTTTCTACGTGGCCGCCGTCATGGAGGTGAGCACGTCCACCAAACGCGCCGTTGTAGAGGAGACCACCATGAGCCTATACATCGTCGGCACGCTGCTCACCGCGGTCGTCACCGCAGCGATCGCCGTGGCGGACTACATCCCAGCTCAGTTCGTGCTGGCCAACTCGGCCCGGGTCGGGGTGCCGCGGTCGTGGCTGCCGATGCTGGGGACACTCAAGCTCGCCGGAGCGCTCGGACTCGTCGCCGGCCTGTTGGGTCTGCGCATCCTCGGTGTCGCAGCTGCGGCGGGGCTGGTGCTGTTCTTCATCGGCGCCGTTGTTACCCACGTTCGAGCACGGGTGCTGTCCAACATCGCGTTCCCGGGCGGCTATCTGCTGCTGTCGGCTGCGGCACTGGTGTTAGCGATCGCACACTGACCCGGGTCGGCGATAGCGCACCCTGATCGATCGTCAATCGCGTCAGGCCACTGTGACACCGGCGTTGCGCATCTCTGCGATGGCCGCGGCTGTCGACTCCGGCGTCACCCCCGCGGTCAGATCCATCAGCACGCGGGCCGACAACCCGGCGCGGGCGGCGTCTTCGGCGGTTGAGCGCACGCAGTGATCGGTAGCCAGGCCGACCACGTCGACTTGGTCGACGCCGTGTTGCCGCAGCCAGTCGAGCAGCCGCGTGCCGGACTCGTCGGTGCCTTCGAAGCCGCTGTACCCCGCCGAGTAGGCGCCTTTGCGGAACACCGCCTCGATGTGGCTGGCATCGAGGTCGGGATGGAAGTCGGCGCCGGGACTGCCGGCCACGCAGTGCGGTGGCCACGAGGAAACGTAGTCGGGGTGGTCGGAAAAGTGGTCGCCGGGATCAATGTGATAGTCCTGCGTCGCAACCACATGGTGGTAGCCCGGCGCGGCGGTCAGATAGTCGTTGATGGCGCGGGCGACGGCCGCGCCGCCAGCCACCGGGAGTGCGCCGCCTTCACAGAAGTCGTTTTGTACGTCGACGATGATCAACGCCCGCATAATTCCACCGTATCCCCGGTGGACGAACACGACTTGCGCTCAGGCGGCGGTGCGGCAGCCGCGCCCCGGGCGGGTGTCCACCGACCAGAAGTGTGCACAGCTCGGGCACTGCAAGTGCAGCACCGCGGCCTCGTTACCGATCAGGTATTGCCAGTGGGTGTGGCAGTTGCGACCGCTTCTGCACTCGGCGCATGACGCGCCGTGGTCGCAGTTCGGGCAGGCCAGCCAGGCGCGCCGGCCGGTGTCGGCGTGCGGGTCAATCGGCAGCACGGTCCACCGCCCGGTGCGGCAACACCCCAGCCTTGACGAGCTCGTCGTAGTGCCGCCGCTGCTCGGCGTCGAGACCGGAGTAGAGCAGGGCGTAGGCCCGTTCCTCTTCGGCTAATGCGTGGACGGGATCCCAGTCATCGCCGATCGCCTCGAGCACCGCAGCGCGCCGCCTGACCTCGTCCAAGGTCAGGTCGTAGGCGAATTCCGCCCCAGGTGAGTCGGTTGGCATGCACCTCTCCAACGGGCTTGCTACAACCTTGGTGAGGCTTCACGAACGTAGCTGGCTTAGGCAATGACGCCGGTCACATCCTGCGTTTGAGCTGCGTCACACCCTCAAGTGCCGTCACCCGCGGCAAGCGCGCACCGGGGCGATCAGTAGCATCGGGGCGGTTTGACGTTCTACGAGGTGCGTTGCATCACGTAGGTTGTCAAATTATAGTCCAGACACGTGTCCAGACAGCTCGCCGACGTCGTCGATATTTCGGGGGCGACCCAGCGAGCACTGCCATAACAGAACGGGTGAGCATGCGGATCGCTTTGCTGTCCTACCGCAGCAAAACACACTGTGGCGGACAGGGCGTCTATATCCGTTACCTGAGCAGCGGCCTCGTCGAACTCGGCCACCACGTCGAGGTGTTCTCCGGCCAGCCCTATCCCGACGTGCTCGATCCGCGGGTAGTGCTTCGCAAAGTACCGAGCTTGGACATGTACCGGGAACCCGATCCCTTCCGGATTCCGCGCCCCGGCGAAATCCGCGACCGAATCGATCTTCTCGAGTTGGCCACCGTGTGGACGGCCGGATTCCCCGAGCCGCGCACGTTCAGCCTGCGCGCCGCCCGACTGCTCGCCGACCGGCGGCACGACTTCGACGTCGTCCATGACAACCAGAGCTTGGGGTTTGGGCTGCTTGACATTGCGGCGATGGGTTTTCCGGTGGTGGCCACCGTGCATCATCCGATCACCCGCGACCGGGTGCTGGAGTTAGCGGCTGCGCGGTGGTGGCGGAAGCCGTTGGTACACCGTTGGTACGGCTTTTTGAAGATGCAGCAGCGGGTGGCGCGCAGCATCCCCGACCTGGTCACTGTCTCGTCGTCGTCGGCCGCTGACATCACCGTGGACTTCGGGGTGCGCCCCGACCAGCTGTGCGTCGTGCCGCTGGGCGTGGACACCGACCTATTCGCCCCGGCTGACCAGCCGCGCGTCCCGGGCCGCATCATCGCCGTCGCGAGCGCCGACACCCCGCTCAAGGGCGTGGGCCATCTGCTGCACGCGGTGGCCAGACTGCGGGCCGACCACGACCTCGAGGTCCAGCTCGTCGCCAAGCTGGAGCCCAACGGACCCACCGAAAAACTCATCGCCGAGCTCGGCATCTCCGATATCGTGCACACCTCCAGCGGGCTCTCCGACGCCGAGCTGGCTCGCCTGTTGGCATCTGCCGAAATTGCTTGTATTCCTTCGCTTTACGAAGGATTCTCGCTTCCCGCAGTGGAGGCGATGGCCAGCGGCACCCCGATCGTGGCCAGCCGGGCCGGGGCGTTGCCGGAGGTGCTCGGGTCCGATGGCACTTGCGCCCGGCTGGTTCGACCGGGCGACACAGGAGACCTGATACGGGTGCTCGGTGCTCTGCTGGCCTCGCCCGGCGAGCGGCACCGGCTCGGCACGGCCGGTCGTAAGCGCGCATTGGAGGTCTACAGCTGGGAATCGGTGGCCGCGCAGACGGTAACCGTCTATGAACGTGCGATCGCCCGAAAAGCTCAGCGCCGCAGTGTCGCCGACGTGGTGGGCGAGCCGTGTTGACGGTGGATTTCGACCGGCTGGGCATCGGTCCGGGATGCGCGGTCATCGACGTCGGTTGCGGCGCCGGTCGGCATAGTTTTGAGGCGTATCGGCGCGGGGCCAGCGTGATCGCGTTCGACCAGGATGCGGCCGAACTCGACAACGTCAGCAAGGTATTGCGCGCCATGGCCGAAACCGGCGAGGCACCGCCGTTCGCCGCGGCCGAGACCGTCGTCGGTGACGCGTTGGCACTGCCCTATTCGGACGGCACTTTCGACTGCGTCATCGCATCGGAAATTCTCGAACATGTCCCGGCGGACGAGGTGGTCATCAAGGAATTGACACGCGTGCTCAAGGTCGGCGGCACGATGGCGGTCACTGTGCCGCGGTGGTTGCCCGAAAGGGTGTGTTGGCTGCTGTCCGACGAGTACCACTCCAACGAGGGCGGCCACGTACGGATCTATCGAGCCAGCAAGCTACGCGCCAAAATCGTCGGCGCCGGAATGCAATTCGTGCACGCACACTACGCCCACGGGTTGCACACACCGTTTTGGTGGTTGAAATGCCTGGTCGGACTGTCTCGGCCGGATCACCCGGCGGTGGCTGCCTATCACAGGATGCTGGTGTGGGACATCACCCGGCAACCCCGGATCACCCGGCTGGCCGAATCGCTGCTCAACCCACTGCTGGGCAAGAGCGTCGCGCTGTACTTCAAAAAACCGGTGCACCCCGTTGAACTGGCATGACGTGCCGGGCGTGCCAGGCGTCCTAACCCCACAACAGTGTCGGCAGACCGCGGAATCGATTGCTGCGGTGCAGGAGCCATCGGGCGCCATCCCGTGGTCGCAGGGCGGACACACCGATCCATGGGACCACGTCGAATGCGCGATGGCGCTCACCGCCGCAGGTCTCATCGAGCCGGCGCGTCGAGCGTATGAGTGGTCCCGTCACCACCAGCGCGCCGACGGGTCATGGCCGATCCAGCTGCGGGCCGGTGTCATCGAGGATGCCAACAGCGACAGCAACTTCTGCGCCTACATCGCCGTGGGTGTCTGGCATCATGTGTTGATCACCGGCGATCATGGCTTCGCGGCTGCGATGTGGCCGACAGTGCGCGCAGCGATCGACTTTGTGCTGGAGCTGCAGCTTGCAGGCGGCGAAATCTGCTGGGCCCGTGGCGAATCAGGACCGGTAAAAGAGGCGTTGTTGACCGGTTCCGCCAGCGTGTTCCATAGCATCCGCTGTGCGCTGGCCTTGGCGAACCACCTTGAGCAACCGCAGCCCGAATGGGAGGTCGCACTGGGCCGGCTCGGCCATGCCGTCGTCGCGCACCCCTCGGCGTTCACCGAAAAGCCGCGTCATTCAATGGACTGGTACTACCCGATTCTCGGCGGCGCGCTGCGCGGCCCGGCCGCCGAAGCCCGGCTAGCCGAACGGTGGGCCGATTTCGTTGTCGACGGCCTGGGTGTCCGTTGTGTCGACGATCGGCCGTGGGTCACCGGTGCGGAAACGTGTGAGTTGGCGCTGGCTTTGGACGCTATCGGCGACCGCCGACAGGCGCTGCAGCAGTTCGCCGCCATGCAGCACCTGCGCGAAACCGACGGCTCCTACTGGACGGGCCTGGTGTTCAGTGACGGGAAGCGCTGGCCGGTCGAGCGAACGACGTGGACCGGTGCGGCGGTGATACTGGCGGCCGACGCGTTGTCGTTGACCACCCCCGGAAGCGGGATCTTCCGCGGCACCGACCTGCCTCGCGGTCTCGAGGGCGACTACGACTGCGAGTGCCTCAGCAGCTCGACGGATCGCTGAGCGCCGCGCCGGATGGGCCAGTAGTGCGTTCGAGCACCCGCAGCGATCCGGCGACCGAGACCTCGCGGAACATCCCGCTCTGCCGGGCGCGGCAATAGATCTGGTACGGAGCCTGCCCGCCGTCGCGCGGATCGGGAAAGACGTCGTGGATGATCAGTGCGCCGCCAACGCTCACCCACGGCGCCCAGTTGTCGAAGTCCTGGTGCGCGGCAGCTTCGCTGTGGCCGCCGTCGATGAACAACAGCTGAAGTGGGGTGCGCCAGCCGCGGGCCACCACCGCCGACTTGCCCACCACCGCGACCACGTTGTCGTCTAAACCAGCCTCGTCGAGCGTGCGGCGAAACGTGGGCAAGGTATCGAAGCGCCCGCTGACCTCATCGACCAGAGCAGGGTCGTGATAGTCCCAGCCCGGCTGATGCTCCTCAGAGCCGTGATGGTGGTCGATCGTGTAGAGCACGCTGTGGCGGGCAACCGCCGCCGCCCCCAGCAGCAGCGTGGACTTGCCGCAGTAAGTGCCGATCTCCAGGCCGATCCCAAGATCGAGGTAGCACAGCGCGGCGTCGTGCAGGGCGCGGCCCTCGTCGGCCGGCATGAAGCCGGGAACCCGGTCGGCGAGCTCGAACAATCGGCGGGTCTGCTCGGCGGGCTTCGAGCCAGAGGTGGTCACTAGTCGAACCTAACCATTGCAATCCTCCGGGAAGGGCGCGTGTTGCCGCCCATCTTACGTTGTAGTAGTGTCCAGACACGTGTCCGACCCGGTGGCTCGGGAGTCGACTAGGCGCCGGCTGACCGCCAAGCAAGCCGACACTGTCGAGCGGCTGGGCCGGGCGGCAATCGAGGTGCTCAGCCGAGAAGGCTTCTCCGGCTTGACCATTCGTCGCGTGGCCGCCGAGGCCGGGGTGGGCTCGGCCACCGCGTACACCTACTTTTCGTCCAAGGAGCATCTCGTTGCCGAGGTTTTCTGGCGGCGGCTGGCGTCGACCTCGCCGCCCCGCAGCGATTCCCCGGATCCAGTTGTGCGCGTTGTCGCTGTGCTGCGGCATATCGCGCTGCTTGTCGCCGACGAACCCGAGCTGGCCGGCGCGGTGACCAACGCCTTGCTGGGCAACGATCCCGAAGTCAAGCAGCTGCGGCTGCGCATCGGTCGGGAGATCCACCAGCGGCTGGTCACCGCGCTGGATCCCGACTGTGATCCCGACGTGGTGGAAACACTGGAGCTGATGTACGCGGGCGCGCTGGTGCGCGCCGGGATGGGATACGCCTCCTACACGCAGATCGCCGATCGGCTGGAGAAGTCGGCCCGACTGCTTTTGGAATAACCGGGCAGCCCTGTGGCGACGTGTCGGCTGGCATGATTCACGGATGGACGTTGACCATCCTGAACGCGACCAACAGTGGGATTTCGCCGCGCGCAAGGAGACCGAAACTGAACGGCTGGATCGCAATTGGGCCAGCCTGTTGCAAGAGCTGCGCGTTGTGCAAACCGGTGTGCAGTTACTGACCGGCTTCCTGTTGACGTTGCCGTTCCAGGAGCCGTTTAGAGCGTTGAGCCTGACGATGCGTTCGGTGTACCTCGCGACAGTCGTCTGCTCGGTCGCCTCAACGGTGCTGCTGGTCGCCCCGGTCGCGATGCACCGATTGCTGTTTCGCCGGCATAGGCTGAAATCGCTGGTGTCGACCGCACACCGCTTCGCTTACACCGGGTTGTTGCTCTTAGGCTTCGCGCTCACCGGCGTAACCATGGTGATCTTCGACGCCGTCGCCGGTGGTGCTGCTGCGGTCATCGTCTGCATTTGCGCGCTGGTCGCCCTAGCGGGTTTGTGGGTGGTGTTTCCGCTGTGGATGCGCTCGGGAAGTGATGAGCTGCCAGTCCACTGAAACGGCCAGCCGAAACCAAGCCCACCGGTTTGCGTGCGGGTCAACGCGGGAACACAGCGGCCATGCTGATCCGCAGAATTGCCCGGCCGCTGCTGTCAGCGGTGTTCATCGGCCAAGGTGTAGAGACGTTGCGAAACCCGAGCGCGGCCGTCGACGCCGCGCGCCCCGCCGCGGCGGGTCTGCGTAAACTGCCCGAGCCGATCGGTACCAAGGTGCCCTCCGACGACGAGACGTTCGCACGCATCAACGCGGCCGTCCAGGTCGGCGGCGGCGTTCTGCTCGCGACCGGCAAGCTCCCCCGCATCGCGTCCGCTCTGCTGGCAGGCACGGTAATCCCGGGGAGCCTTGGCGCGCATATGTTTTGGACTGAGCCAGATCCGCAGCGCAAAGCCGAGAAGCGGCGGAACTTCCTGACCGACCTGAGCCTGCTGGGCGGATTGCTCATCGCGTCGGCCGACACGGCCGGAAAACCCTCCTTGGGATGGCGCGGTCGGCGGGCGGCAGGCCGCATTTCCGAGGCGGTGACCGCGGCGCTGCCGATCAGCGGGTCCAACGGAACCTTGCTGGACACTGAGGGTTTAGGCGAGAAAATCGGACACGGTCTGCAGGTTGGGGCCGAACGAGGCCGGGAACTGGCCAGCGCGGCGGCAGAGAAGAGCGCCCCCCTGGTGGAGGCCGCCCGCAAGCGTGGCGCCGAACTTGTCCAAACCGCCCGGGAGCGCGGCACCGAGTTCGCCGAAACCGCCCGGGAGCGCGGCACCGAGTTCGCCGAAACCGCCCGGGAGCGCGGCGAGGAATTGGCGGACACGGCCAGTAAGCGGGTCAGGGCTCGCCGGAAGCGCTAACCGCAACGCCACGACACGCGAGCCATTGCACATTGGGCGGTGGTCGTCACTGCGCGTGATCGGGCGCTTTCCGACGGGCGCGCGCCGGGACATGGCGGCCATGCCACGCACATAACGCCCACGACGCGACGATCACGGCGAACACCGCTGCCTGCACGGCATTCGCCCAACTCACCGGATAGAGCACCCCGGTGATGTAGTGGTCGATGAACCCGGTCGGCGGCAGCGGCGCCATTCCGGCGTGCTGGCGCGCCCAGCGTTCCAGCCCGGTCAAAGGACAACCCACATGGCCCACTACGCTGGCCGCACCCCAAAGTACCGCGGCGATGTGCAGCCAGAGCGTGCGCCGCCAGCGCAGTGCGATGAAGCCCCCGAGAACGACGTAGCAGATGAAGGCGAAGTGCGTGATCGCCGTCACCACCACCGCGATCTGGTACATCGTTTTGTTGCCTCCCACCCGCGGGATACCACCGCATGCTAGCCGCATGGCGTCCCGGTGTCGCCGGTGCGCGAAGGCGCGGCAGCGGCCAGAAAAGTCTCGATGATCGCGTCGACGCTTTGGTCGACATCGACGGCGACCCCGCGCTCGTCTGGGCCGAGGGGCTCTAACGTGTCGAACTGCGACTTCAGCAGCGCGGCCGGCATGAAATGGCCTGCCCTGCCGGCCTGCCGATGACCGATAAGCTCCGGGGAGCCGCTCAGGTGCAGA
Organism: Mycobacterium heckeshornense; assembly: GCF_016592155.1. Classification (NCBI taxonomy): domain Bacteria; kingdom Bacillati; phylum Actinomycetota; class Actinomycetes; order Mycobacteriales; family Mycobacteriaceae; genus Mycobacterium; species Mycobacterium heckeshornense. The sequence continues at coordinate 2,220,996 of NZ_AP024237.1, read as the reverse complement.
AATTCGATGTCGGGGCAATGTGACCGCAACTGGTCGCGGTACTTGCGCGTCAGCGCCGAACAGCTCATCACGGCGCCGTCGCGGTGAGCGGCAAGCCACATCCCGGCTGCCTCCAGCCACGGGAACCGGTCTTTGTCGTTCAACGGTTCGCCCGCGGCCATTTTGGTGATGTTCGCGCGCGGGTGCAATGCATCGGCATCCGCGAACGGGACCCCTAGCCGCCGGGCCAGCGCGGCGCCCACTGTGGACTTGCCTGAGCCGGACACACCCATGACCACAATGGGCCCCGGCTTCCGGCCGCGTCGGTCTGGACGCTTCGATTGGCTCAGGTCTGCGTTGGCTGCCATAGGGTGCGGTTCCATTCCAGCCAACCAGCGCCGTGACGGCCATCGGCTGTGGTTACCGTGACCCAGGCGCGGACAAACCGGCTTACTCGCCCATCGGCGGCCACCAACAACAACGGAGCGTGTCCGCGCACAGCTGCGGTTGCAGCGATATCACCGGGCTCGATGGTCACGGTTGCGGCTACGGGTAAGCCGTTGGAATTAAACGATTCTCGGCTCGTCACCGTGTGAAGCTCGACGACGTCGCCTTCTTTTTGCTGGATGTAGCCGACGCAGAGCTTCGGCGCGCCGGGGATCCGGATGTCCACGCCATGCAGATGCGTGCCGTCGTCAAGATGCAGCGCGCTCCACAGCCAGTCCATGGCCCACCAGTCGCGCACGCCCCACGAGTGGTCACGCTGACCGGGCACCGCATCGAGAAGGTATTCGGTGCCGTCGACGGTCACGCTTCCCGACACCGTGCACGGAATCTCGTAACGTGTGGTCAACCGATAATGGTAGGGCGTGCCGTCAGTCGTCCATGTCAGGTTGGCCACCATCTCCGCAGGGCGACCGGGTTCGCCACGCAGCAGGGCGGCCGGGTCGGTATAGGACTGGCCTCGTGCCTGCAGCGCGACCCGATACGTTCGCAACGGGTCGATGGCAGCGTGGCTGAGATCGGCGGCGCCGGTTCGCACCCGCCACGGGTCGGCCGGAAACGGGATGTCGAAGTCGACCACGGCGACAGTCGGGCTGTCGGGACCGCAGAACAATGCGTGCAGCCAAGCGGTACGCTGGTTGGGTATCAAGCCAATGCGCACCCAGCCGCCGAATCCCTGTGCGGCATCGACGAAATCGCCATACCAGCTTTCGCTCCACAATGGTTCGTCAGTGGCGGTGTGCACGAATTCGTCTATGTGAGCTGGGATTAGCGGTGTAGGCGTCGGCGCCGACAACGTGACCAGCGCGTCGGTGTCAAGCACGTGCTGGCAATGCCGTTGCAGCATGGTCATGAACAGCGCGTCACCGCGCTCGGTGCGTTCGACCAACATCGCTGAGACGATCGCCATCATCACGCCGAAAAAGCTCTGACCACGCACGCCCTCGTACACGTCGGCCAACGTGAGCGGCGCATCGGGCCCGAGTGCGCCGTGGTAGGCGCGCAGCAGATCGTCATACTGCGCCCGCCGATCCGCCACCGGCAGTGCGCAACCAACGAAATACGCGAGGTCGGTCAATGCCGGACCCCAGGTGACGGTCTGCCAATCCACCACCGTCAACGGCCGATCGGCCCCGGCAGTGCCGAACAACAAGTTGTCCAGCCGGTAGTCGCCGTGCAGCAGCCCGTCAATGCGGCGCTCACCCGAGTTGCCGGCGAGGTAGGAATCGAACCCATTGACCAGCCGCTCGGCCACGTCACGGTGCTCCGGTGAAATCCGGTCGCCGTAACGGTCGAGGAAGCCGGTGTAAAGCTGGGTCATCAACGCCTGGTTGATGGGGGCATCACGGTTGAGCCACGCCGCGTCGGCCAAGCCGATATCACCGAGGAGCTGACCCTGCAGGCGGCCCAACTCGGTGACCGCGACGATGGCTTGTGACGGTGTGGCGCCCCGGATTTCGTCGCCGACGACAGCGGGGCTGACGTCGCCGAGCAATAGATCGAACGTGCCGGTCGACGCATCGAACGCGGCGTGATAGCACGGCGCGAGCGGCCCGTGCAGTCGCGGCGCGATTTCGCGGTAGAAGCGCACTTCGCGCTCGTAGAGTCCCAGTGTCAGGCCGGTCTGGCGGCTCACCGGATCGGTGGCGGCGACCTTCAAGACCAGCGATTGCGGCCCAACCGGGCTGTCGCCGCTGTAGGTCAGTTCGATGCGGTAGCACGCGCTCATCTGACCGGTGCCGATCCGCTCGACGCCGAACCCGGCGACCGGTGCCCCGAGCATGCCGGTCAGCCAATCGGCGGTGAGGTCGCTTGGTTGTTCGACGACGCTCGCCGGCTCGCCTGTTGGGGTCGCGGGATTTTCATTGTGCAAGGGAAAACCCTTCCCACGCCAGGCGGCGCTCGGGGTGTGGATCGAATTCGAGATGCGACGTGCGGTCGAAGACCATTACCGCACGATCGGCATCGGTGTAGGCGGGCCAGCCGTCACCGGGTATCCCGGTGCGGCTGAACGCCAGCCAACGGCCTTGTACCTCTTTGGTGACCCGCCGCGCGGCCCGGCGATCGACACCGGCGGTCAGCAACGCGCCGAACCTGCTGCGGTAAACACCAAAGACCGCGAGCAGCTCGGTGGCGTGGGTGGCTCCCAGACCAGCCCAGTGCAGTGGGCGGGGCGCAAAGTCGTATCTGTACAGGTAGGCCGGTGCGTACTTGCCGTGGGCCTCGGCGATCTGCCAGGCGGCCGAGCCGAAGGCGAAGTCGCCGCCGAGGCGCACGCAGGCAGATCGATCGGGATAGCCCGGATAGGCGGCGGTAATGCGTTCCCGGGCAGCCGGATCCGTATCGGCCAGCAGCGCCTCGACCATCGGCTCCGTGGTCGGCAGCAGTGGGAGAAAGCGAGTGAACAAGCGGCCCTCGTCTGCGTTGGTGCCCACGATGAGCGGCACACGGTGTGCTTCGCCGCGGCGCATCGCCTCCACCGGGTCCAGCGGCAGATAATCATCGCCGAAAGCAGGACCAATCGGGAACGCACCAAGCCGCTGTTCCATACCCTGGTCGATCAGGCGCTTTTGTGCCGCCACCAGTTCGGCGGGCGATGCCTGCATCAACGCGTGGGCGGCATCTTGCCGGCGCACACCCAGTTGGGTAGCGAATCGGGTCGCGAACTCGGTTGCCACCTCACGAGAACGCACCATCCCGCTTGCTGGGCTTTCTGAAATAGCCTGGTGGAAAAGACCTTTGGCGGCGGGCACGGCGAGCAGCGTGGCGACAGCGTGCGCGCCGGCGCTTTCTCCGAAAATGGTGACGTTACCCGGGTCGCCGCCGAACGCCGCGATGTTGTCGCGGATCCATTGCAGCGCCATCACCAAGTCGCGCAGGAATAGATTGGCATCGATGGTGATTTCCGGCGTCGACAGTGACGACAGGTCCAGGCAGCCCAGCGCGCCGAGCCGGTAGTTCACCGACACGTAGACGCATCCGCGGCGGGCCAGCCCCGCTCCGTCATACAGCGGGGTGGCCGAGCTGCCCAGGATGTAGCCGCCGCCGTGGATGAAGACCAGGACCGGCAACGCCTTCTCACCAACAGATTCCGGGGTCACGACGTTCAGCGTCAGACAATCCTCACTCATCGGCTGGTATTTGCCCACACCAATGATCGTGTAACGTCGTTGCTGCGGTGCGCAGTTGGTGAATCCGTGGCAATGCCGCACACCCGGCCACGGCTCGGGTGGCTGCGGGGCCCGAAACCGCAGCGGCCCGACCGGTGGCCGGGCATACGGGATGGAGCGCCACCGGTTCACACCGTCGCGGGTGAAGCCTTCCACGGTGCCGGTGGCTATGGTGACGCGGACGGTGTGTTCGTGCATGACCCTGACCGTAGCGAACCGCATATGGCGCCGTGTGGCTGCCGTTGCAATCAGCTCGGTGCGGCTAGCCTGACGGGATGCGCATCGTTGCGGTGTTCGTTGCGTCGTTGCTGGTCGCCGGGTGTTCACTGGTGGGCAATCGAGCTGCCCAAACCACGACCTCGGCATCGCCGAGCACGTCCGCCAAGGGCGCGGCCGCCGCCCCGCCGACGACCAAGCCGCCGGTTCGGCCCACCGCCCCGCAACCGGGTACACCGATCTCCGACGTGATCGCCTGGATCGAGGCTGCTCGTCCTGCCGACGCCGGCCGCTATCACAGTGCGACCCGCGACGGCGCTGCCACCGACCTCGGCCAGGACGTCGCATTCACCGCACCAGACCGCAACGTGCGCTGCACGACCGACTCCAAGCACACCGGCGCCGCGTTGTCTTGCCTGGTCCGGCTGACCAATCCCCCGCCGCGACCGGCCGCCGTCTACGGCGAATGGCTTAGCGGCTGGGTCGATTTCGACGGCACCAGTGTGCAAGTGGGCTCGGCCCACGGTGACCCCGGACCGTTCATCAACGGTGACGGCCCCGAACTTCCGTCCGGAAAGTCGCTGGCGTTTGGCGATTTCCGTTGTCGCACTGATCAAATTGGTGTGTTCTGCGTCAACTACGCGCACCGCTCAGCGGTGCGGTTCGCTGCTGCCGGTATCGAGCCGTTCGGCTGCTTGCAGCCGGTACCGCCACCGGAGGGTGTCGGCGAAAAGTTCAGCTGCTAGCGGACGTTTACTCGGAGTTCGTTGCAGCGGAGTCGATTTCGGCGGTGTGGTCAGCGATCTCCAGCAGCCGTATCTCACCGGTAGCACCGTCGACGTCGACGAAAGCTCCCGGAGGCAGCCGCCTTGTGGCGCCGGCGGCGTCGACCACGCAAGGGAACCCGAACTCGCGGGCCACCACGGCAGCATGTGACATCGGCCCACCGAGTTCAGTCACCACGGCGGCCGCATACGAGAACGCGGTGGTGTAGCCGACGTCGGTGACCTCGGCGACGAGAATCTCACCTGGCTGCAGCTCGCCGATGGTCTCCGGTCGCACGATGCGAACGCGGCCGCGGACGCGTCCGCCACACACCCCGAGACCGTGCAGGCTTTGCCCCGGCGTGAGAACCGTCGCCAGGGCGGTGCCGGGCTGCCAGCTGCCACTGAACACCGGCGGCGGAACAATGTCCATCAGTCGCTGTTGCTCGGCGCGGCGCCGCGCCGCCAGCCCGGAAGCATCGGCGGGAAGGGCGTCGAGTTCATCGACCAGCAGGTAGAACACGTCATCGACGGTCTTCAACACACCGGCATCGACCAGCCGGCGTCCGTACTCGCGCAGCAGGCCACGCAATACCCAAATGGCGCGGACCAGTCGGTCACGGCGGGCTTCGCGTTCGCGCAGTTGACGGGCCGCGAGCGCCGCGACCGGACGGCCCCACACCGGAATCCTCGGTTGCCGAGAACGCGGCATGTCCGGTGCGTTCACCGACTTGACCACCATGCCCAGCAGCAGCTCGGGGTTGTCGGCGTAACTGGTCGAGCGCATCTCGGCTTCCGCCGGGCCGCGGTGGCCGACCAGCGCCAGCTCTTTTTGGACTGCGGCGTGAAACTCTGGCGCGTGCTTCGAGAGCGCATCGAGGCGGGCACCGGGTTGCGCCAGGATGCGCCGCACCTCCGGGTCGCGGCGCGCCGCGGCGGCCAGCCGGTGAATCGCGGCCAGCGGTCGCGCGCTGACCAGCTCCGGTCCCGCCGCCGGCATGGCACCGGGCCCACACACACCTCGCAGGATGGAATTGAACGCCGCGCAGAGCATGAACGACCCGGATGCCAGCACCCAGCCGTCCACGGCATGATCGCGGGCCAGCAAAATCAGGCTGAGCAATCGGCTCTCGTCGAGCCGGCTAACATCGGGGCCCACGAGCCGTTCCAGGCGCTCGATGTCGGCGAGGTAGTCGGCGGTGTCGTGTGCCGATCCGGCGCTGAGGCCCACCAGGTTGACGCCGAACACCCCGATATTGCGAAGTGTGCGCCCTTGTCTTGCAAGCAAACTGGCCTGGGGCAGCGGATGCTGGTCGCCGAAGATCGGTAGGTCCGCCACGCTGGGGCCGAAGTACCCGCTGTTGGCCACGATCGTCGCCGGTTTGACGAATGGCACCGTCTCGGCCATGAAATGAGCGGACGTGATGCCCCCGTAGAGTCGGTGAGCGAACACTGCGACGGTGCGCATCGCGATTTCGCGTTGGATCAGTCCCCCGGGGCGCAGCCGCCCGGCGATGCCCGCACCGCTCGCCCGCAGCCCGCGCACGGTCACCGAAAACGACGACGGCGAAAACGGTCCGGGCAGCGCTTCGGACAAGTTGGTCGCGATGAACGTCGGAAATCGCGGATCGATCGGGGTGTCGAACTCTCCCTTTTTCCCCTCGGGCCCGGCCGGCACGGGTACCGTTCCGTCGGCGGCCGGGGCATCCGCGGCGGGGATGTCTTGGATGCGGGAGATCCGCCACGGCAGCGACATCACCCGCTGTCCGACGGCAACACGGCCACGCAGCCCGAGCGCGAGGTCCTCGACGCATTCACCAGCGTTCCAGGCGGGCGTGAACGCCCACTGGTCACGCAGTCGCGAAGTGTCCATCAGCGGCGCGTTTTGGACGAGGCTCAGTATGTCGAAAAATGCTGTCGCGCAACCACGCAGCAGCTTCGATGCAGGATCGAGGTGGGTCGGGAGGACACGTCGTCCGAGTGCCGCTACGACCTCGCCAAATGTCGGCTCGCCCGGGGCGGCCAGGTTGAGCGGGCCGCTTTCAATGCCGCCGTCGACAGCCGCGCGCGCGAGCACGCGAAGGGCGTCGTCGGGGTGCACCACTTGCAATCGTTGGCCCGCCGATCCGTCGATGTCGGGAAACACCGGGCACGCCAGCAGCCGCTGCACCCAGTTGTCGACGTCACGGCCGATGATGAGCGCAGAGCGGACGGCCACCCATTCTGCGCCGGATGCGGCCAGCATCTCTTCGGCTCGAGCTTGGTGACGACCCACGGCGCTAACGGGGTTCAGCTGGTCGTGCTCGCCCGCCGGCGCTACCCCGGCTCGCTGCGTCCCGTACACGTGCGCCGACGATACGAAAACAATGCGCCGAGCGCCGGACTTGGCCATGGCGGCAAGCACATTGGCGGTCCCGCCGATGTTGACTTCCCGGCTGCGCGGGTCGTCGGCGCGTCGGCTGGCCGCCCACGCGCAATGTGCGACGACCTCGGCGCCCGCGATGGCACGCCCGACGACGGCTGCGTCGCGGATGTCCCCGTGCACGAACTGTGCTGCGCTGGGCCAGCTTTCGGGCCGATGCCGTGCGAGTCCGACGACGTCGTGGCCGCTGCTGAGCATTCGCGCGACGAGTCCGCGGCCGAGTACGCCGCTGGCCCCGGTGACCGCGACCCTCACTGGCTGGCCTTGGACCGCATCGAGTTAGTCGTCGTCATTCATCAACGCGGCATTGACCAAGTCGTCGAGGTCCATTTCCGCGATGTCTTTGGCGGTGGTTTCTTCCGGTGTATCCGGTGTCGCTGCGCCGTTGGTTTCGTTGGCCAACGCCAGCAGCAGATCCAACACCCCGGCCTGTCGCAGACGTTTGACCGGGATTGAGGCCACGACACGTTGGATCTCGGCTTCACCGGGTGGGGCCGGTTGGGTCTTCGGCTGTGTGCCGCCCAGGAGTTCTTGGCGGAAATACCCGGCCAGCGCCGCGGAGTTCGGGTAGTCGAAGATCAGGGTCGGGGAAAGCGCCAGCCCGGTGGCGGCTTTGAGCCGGTTGCGCATTTCGACCGCGGTCAGCGAGTCGAAGCCGAGCTCCTGGAAGGCACGGTTGGGGTCGATTGCCTCGGGGCTGGTGTTGCCCAGCACGGTGGCAATGTGAGAGCGCACCAAATCCAGCAGGATGGCATGCTGCTCGTCCTCGGGCAGACCCTCCAAGCGTTGCAGCAGGGCAGATTTCGACTTGGCCGCGGCCAGCGACTCGTCGACCTGGCGGCGCGCCGGCGCGTTGACCAGGTCGACGAACATCGGGGGCAACGTGCCACCGTCGAACTTGGCCTTCAACGCGGCCAGATCGATGCGGGCCGGCAACACGAAGGGCTGGTCGACGGCCATTGCGGTGTCGAACAGGTGCAGCGCCTCGTCGGAGGACAGCGCCACCACGCCGTCGCGCGCGAACCGGGCGAAATCGACGTCGTCGAGGTGGCCGGTCATCGCGCTGGCCTGCTCCCACAGCCCCCAGCCCAGCGACATCGCGGGCAAACCGTTGGCCCGCCGATGCGCGGCCAACGCATCCAAAAACGCGTTGGCCGCCGCATAGTTGGCCTGACCCGACGAACCCACCAACCCGGCCATCGACGAAAACATCACAAACGCCGACACACCCAAATCCCGGGTCAACTCATGCAAATTCCACGCCGCATCCACCTTGGCCCGCAACACCGCATCAACACGCTGCGGAGTCAACGACGTCACCACCGCATCATCGAGCACCCCGGCCGCATGAATCACCGCACTCAACGGCCACTGCACCGGAATATCGGAAATCACCTTCGCCAACGCCTGCCGATCCGCCGCATCACAAGCCACCACCCGCACCTGCGCCCCGGATTCACCCAACTCACCCACCAACTCGCCGGCCCCCGGCGCCTCCACACCACGGCGGCTCACCAACACCACATGCCGCACCCCATGGCGGGCAACCACATGCCGGGCCAGCGCCGAACCCGCCATCCCCGTGCCACCGGTGATCAACACCGTGCCCGCCGCCCACACATCCGGCATGGTCAACACCACCTTGCCGACATGACGGGCCTGACTCAAATACCGCAACGCCGCCGGCGCCCGCCGAATATCAAACCCCGTCACCGGCAGCGGGCGCAGGACCCGAGCAGCGAACATCGTGGTCAGGTCGGTGAGAATGCGCTGGATCCCGTCGGCGCCGGCCTCGAACAGGTCGAAGGCGCGGTAGCGCACGCCCGGATGCTGTTGGGCCACCGCGTTGGGGTCGCGGATGTCGGTCTTGCCCATCTCCAAAAAGATTCCGCCCGGGGCGACCAGCCGCAGCGAGGCGTCGACGAAGTCACCGGCCAGCGAGTCCAGCACCACGTCCATGCCGCGCCCCCCGGTCACCGCCCGGAATTTGTCCTCGAACTCCAGCGTTCGCGAATCCCCGATGTGGCTCTCGTCAAACCCCATCGCGCGCAAGGTATCCCACTTGCCGCGGCTGGCAGTGGCAAACACCTCCAGCCCCCAATGCCGGGCCAACTGCACCGCAGCCATGCCCACCCCACCGGTGGCGGCATGGATCAGCACCCGCTGCCCCGGCTTGACGTCAGCCAACTGCGACAGCGCGTAATACGCGGTGGCGAAGACGACGGAAACTGTGGCGGCGTCGGTGTGCGACCACCCGTCGGGGATGCTCATCAACAGCCGCTCGTCAGTGATCGCCGTCGTGCCGGTGCCCTCCGGAAAAAGCCCCATCACCCGGTCACCGACCGCGAATCGACTTTCGTGTGAACCAGTTTCGACGACGGTGCCAGCGGCTTCGATACCCATGACCGCGTCGTCGTCGGGATAGAGACCAAGAGTGATCATGACGTCACGGAAGTTCGCGGCGATGGCTAGTGTGGCCACCCGGACCTGGCCCGGCCGCAGCGGCGCGTCGGCGTCGGGCACCGGCTCCAACGTGAGGTTGTCGAAGGTGCCCGCGCTGGTAAGGCCAAGCCGCCAGGGCCGATCCGCTGGCGGTACCAACAAGCCGGCCACCGCGCGGCACCCGTGCACCCGCGGGATCTGCACCACACCGCCGCGCAGGCACACCTGCGGCTCCCCCGCCGCCAGGATCGCCGCCACCGCGGCGTCGTCGACCGCGCAATCGACGTCGGCCAGCACCAGCCGGCCCGGATGCTCGGTTTGCGCCGACCGCACCAACCCCCACACCGCGGCCCCCGCCAAATCCGTGACATCCTCACCGGGCAACGCAATAGCGCCGCGGGTGACCACCACCAGCACACCGCCATGCTCACCGGTTAGCCAGGACTGCAATACTGTCAACGCCGCATGCGTGGCCGCATAGACCCCGGGCAACGTGTCGGCGGACGCTGATTCGACCACGTATGCCGCAACGGCAGACTCGGCCGGCTCGCACGCCTCGTCGCTGTCCGATCGGCCCCACCAGTGCACCGACACGGGTTGCGGCGAAATCGACGGATGCGCTGCCCAATCCAACTCGAACAGCCGGTCCGGGCCCGACCGCGACACCGCCGCTCGCAGCTGTTCGCCGGTCACCGGGCGGGCCACCATCGTGCCCACCGACAACACCGGCAAACCCAGGCCGTCGGCGAGGTCGATCGATACCGCCGACGGCCCCACCGGAGCAATCCGCGCTCGGACCGCCGACGCGCCGGCGGCATGCAAACGCACCCGCTGCCAGGAAAACGGCACCAACACCCCGGAGTCGACGCCCGCACCGTCGCCGGCCACCAACAGGGCGTGCAACGCGGCATCCAATATCGCGGGATGCACTCCGAAACCGGCGGGCGACACTTCCGCGTCGGTCGGCAATGCCACTTCGGCGAATACTTCATCGCCGCGGCGCCACACAGCGGTCAATCCCCGAAAGGCCGGGCCGTAGCCGTACCCCCGTGCTGCCAAGCGCTGATAGCAACCGGTCACGTCCACCGGGGCAGCACCGGCCGGTGGCCATGCCGACAATTCAGTGCCCGGGTCAGCCGCACCGGCGGCTATCCGGCCTTCGGCGTGCAGCATCCAGCCGGAACCAGTGTCCGCGCGCGAAAACACCGACACCTCACGCGAACCCGACTCGTCGGCGCCGGACACGATTACTTGCACGGCCACCGAGCCCGATCCCGGCAGCACCAACGGCGCAGCCAGCGTCAGCTCCTCGACCACGCTGCACCCGACTTGATCACCCGCGCGGATGGCCAACTCCACAAAACCTGCGCCGGGGAATACCACTACGCCCTCCACCGCATGATCGGCCAGCCAGCCCTGCGACGCAGTCGAGAGTCGCCCCGTCAACACCACTCCGCCCGAGGTGGGCAGTTCCACGACCGCGCCCAACAGTGCGTGGTCGCTGGCCGCCAGCCCCAATCCGGCAGCGTCAGCGGCCCCGCCATCGCTGGACAGCCAAAAACGTCGCCGCTCAAAGGCATACGTCGGCAACTCCACGAAGCGCCCGCCGGGTAGCATGGCACGCCAGTCCACAGCCATGCCTGACACGAATGCCTGAGCCACCGCGGCGGTCAGGCTCGCCGGTTCGGGCCGGTCCTTGCGCAGCATGGGCACCGATACCGGTTCGGCGTCGGGCAGCGATTCCTCGATGGACGTGGTCAAGCCGCCGCCCGGGCCGACCTCGAGGAAGCGGTTGGCCCCGGCCGAATGCGCGAAGCGAATGCTGTCGGCGAAACGCACCGGCTCCCTTATGTGGCGGGCCCAGTACGGTGCCGACCCGAAATCGTCGCCAGCCACCTGTCCGCTCAGGTTGGAGATGATCGGGACGGTGGGCTGCGCAGCGGCGAGTCCTGCTGCGACAGTTCGGAACTCGTCGATCATGGGCTCCATCAACGGCGAGTGGAAGGCATGCGACACCGCGAGCCGGTGGACGCGGCGACCCTGCTCGCGCAGCTGGTCTGCGACCGCGGTGACAGCGTCCTCGGCACCCGAGATCACCACCGATCGTGGAGCGTTGACTGCGGCGATGCTGACGTCGGGGCCCAGCAGTGACAGCACTTCGTCCTCGGTGGCCTGCACTGCGACCATCGCCCCGCCCGCCGGCAGGGCTTGCATGAACCGGCCGCGGGCGACCACCAACACCGCAGCGTTCTCCAACGACAGCACTCCGGCGACGTGCGCGGCGGTCAGCTCTCCCACCGAGTGGCCCATCACATAATCGGGCTTGATACCCCAGGATTCGAGCAGGCGGAACAGCGCAACCTCCACCGCGAACAGCGCTGGCTGTGCGAATTCGGTTGTGTTAAGCAGATTTTCGTCATGACCCCACATCACTTCACGCAGCGGGCGCAGCAGATGGCGGTCCAGCTCGGCCACGACGCTGTTGAATGCTTCGGCGAACACCGGGTATGCGGCGTGCAGTCCCTTGCCCATGCCGAGCCATTGCGAGCCTTGACCGGGGAACACGAAGACGGTCTTGCCCCCAGGACGCACATTGCCGTGGATAACCGCGGCGCCGGGATTGTCCTGCGCCAGCTCCCCCAACCCGGACAGCAGCTGCTCGCGATCGGGCCCGAGGACCACCGCCCGGTGCTCGAATACCGACCGGCCGGCCAGCGACCAGCCCACATCGACCGCGTCCAGCTCTGAATGCGCGGTCAGATGCTCGGCCATCCGGGCGGCCTGCTTGGACAGCCCCGACGCGGTCTTGGCCGACACCACCCACGGCACCACGGGCGGTTTCGCCGGCGGCTCGGACGGTGCCGGCGCCGGAGCCTCCGTCGGCGGGGCGGCCTCGATGATCACGTGCGCATTGGTGCCGCTGATCCCAAACGATGACACCCCGGCACGGCGCACCTTGCCCTCGGCCGGCCACGGCCGCGGCTCGGTCAGCAACGCCACCCGTCCCGCCGACCAATCCACATGTGGACTGGGCACATCCACATGCAATGTCGCGGGCAGCATCTGATGGCGCATTGCCATCACCATCTTGATCACACCGGCGACACCGGCCGCGGCCTGGGTGTGGCCCATATTCGACTTGATCGATCCCAGCCATAGCGGCTCGCTGCGATGCTGCCCGTACGTCGCCAACAACGCTTGCGCCTCAATGGGATCGCCCAATGTTGTTCCGGTGCCGTGACCTTCAACCGCATCCACGTCCGCGGGGCTGAGTCCGGCGTTGGCCAGCGCGGCGCGCACCACCCGCTGCTGGGAGGGCCCATTCGGGGCGGTCAGCCCGTTAGAGGCGCCGTCCTGGTTGACTGCTGACCCACGCACTACCGCCAACACCGGGTGGCCGAGTCGCTGCGCGTCCGAAAGCCGTTCCACCACAAGCATTCCCCCGCCTTCGGAGAATCCGGTGCCGTCGGCGGCCCTGGCGAAAGCCTTGCAGCGGCCGTCGGGCGCCAGCCCGCGCCAGCGGCTGAATTCGACGAAGATGTCGGGTGTGGCGTTGATGGTGACGCCGCCGGCTAGCGCCAGATCGCACTCGCCCGAGCGCAGCGACTGCACCGCCATGTGCAGCGTCACCAGCGACGACGAACACGCGGTGTCCACCGACATGGCCGGGCCTTCCAGCCCCAGGACATAGGCCACCCGGCCCGAGGCCACACTGGAAAGTTGCCCGGTCAGCCGGAAGCCTTCGACCGGCTCCGCGGCGAACATCCCGTAACCCTGGGTCATCACACCGGCGAACACACCGGTGGCGCTGCCCCGCAACGAGGTGGGGTCAATCCCGGCCCGCTCCAAAGCCTCCCACGACAATTCGAGGAACATGCGTTGCTGCGGGTCCATGGCCAGCGCCTCGGACGGTGCCACCCCGAAGAAAGCCGGATCGAAATCGGCGACACCGTCGACGAATCCGCCCGTGCGTGTGTAACAGCTGCCCGGTACGTCCGGGTCGGGATTGAACAGGCCGGCCAGGTCCCAGCCGCGATCGGTGGGGAACTCGGTGAGCACGTCACGGCCCTCGGCGACCATGTCCCACAAGGCTTCCGGCGAATCCACGCCGCCGGGGAATCGGCACGCCATCCCGATGATGGCAATCGGCTCGTCGCCGGAAACACGTGCCGCTGGGACAGGTTTGACTTCCTGGGTGACGCCCGCAAGTTCGGTCCGAATGTAGCTGGCCAGCCTGGTCGGTGTCGGGTAGTCGAAGATCAGGGTCGGGGAAAGCGCCAGCCCGGTGGCGGCTTTGAGCCGGTTGCGCATTTCGACCGCGGTCAGCGAGTCGAAGCCGAGCTCCTGGAAGGCACGGTTGGGGTCGATTGCCTCGGGGGTGGTGTTGCCCAGCACGGTGGCAATGTGAGAGCGCACCAAATCCAGCAGGATGGCATGCTGCTCGTCCTCGGGCAGACCGTGAAGCCGTTGTGCTAGAGCCGACTTGGACTTGGCCGCGGCCAGCGACTCGTCGACCTGGCGGCGCGCCGGCGCATTGACCAGCTCGGTGAACATCGCGGGCACCGCAGCGCCACTGGCCCGCAGTTCGGTGAGGTCGATCCGGGCCGCGGCCAGGTACGGCTGGTCGACGGCCATTGCGGTGTCGAACAGGTGCAGCGCCTCGTCGGAGGACAGCGCCACCACGCCGTCGCGCGCGAACCGGGCGAAATCGACGTCGTCGAGGTGGCCGGTCATCGCGCTGGCCTGCTCCCACAGCCCCCAGCCCAGCGACATCGCGGGCAAACCGTTGGACCGCCGATGCGCGGCCAACGCATCCAAAAACGCGTTGGCCGCCGCATAGTTGGCCTGACCCGACGAACCCACCAACCCGGCCATCGACGAAAACATCACAAACGCCGACACACCCAAATCCCGGGTCAACTCATGCAAATTCCACGCCGCATCCACCTTGGCCCGCAACACCGCATCAACACGCTGCGGAGTCAACGACGTCACCACCGCATCATCGAGCACCCCGGCCGCATGAATCACCGCACTCAACGGCCACTGCACCGGAATATCGGAAATCACCTTCGCCAACGCCTGCCGATCCGCCGCATCACAAGCCACCACCCGCACCTGCGCCCCGGATTCACCCAACTCACCCACCAACTCGCCGGCCCCCGGCGCCTCCACACCACGGCGGCTCACCAACACCACATGCCGCACCCCATGGCGGGCAACCACATGCCGGGCCAGCGCCGAACCCGCCATCCCCGTGCCACCGGTGATCAACACCGTGCCCGCCGCCCACACATCCGGCATGGTCAACACCACCTTGCCGACATGACGGGCCTGACTCAAATACCGCAACGCCGCCGGCGCCCGCCGAATATCAAACCCCGTCACCGGCAGCGGGCGTAATACGCCGTCGTCGAACAGCTTTGCGAGCTCGAGCAGGTATTGGTGCATGCGTGTCCGGCCCGGTTCGAACAGGTCGAAGGCGCGGTAGCGCACGCCCGGATGCTGTTGGGCCACCGCGTTGGGGTCGCGGATGTCGGTCTTGCCCATCTCCAAAAAGATTCCGCCCGGGGCGACCAGCCGCAGCGAGGCGTCGACGAAGTCACCGGCCAGCGAGTCCAGCACCACGTCCATGCCGCGCCCCCCGGTCACCGCCCGGAATTTGTCCTCGAACTCCAGCGTCCGCGAATCCCCGATGTGGCTCTCGTCAAACCCCATCGCGCGCAAGGTATCCCACTTGCCGCGGCTAGCAGTGGCAAACACCTCCAGCCCCCAATGCCGGGCCAACTGCACCGCAGCCATGCCCACCCCACCGGTGGCGGCATGGATCAGCACCCGCTGCCCCGGCTTGACGTCAGCCAAGTAGCGGAATGCGTAATAGGCGGTGGTGAAAACCGCTGATATGCCAGCAGCTTCGGCATAAGACCAGTCGGCCGGTATCGGCAGCAACAGCCGGACATCCCCGGCGACCACGGTGCCGCTGCCGTCGGGGAAGAACCCCATCACCCGATCCCCAACCGCGAATTCGGTGACCCCGGGCCCGACTTCGACGACCACACCCGCGCCTTCGCCGCCCAGCAGCGCATCATGGGTGAACATGCCCAGGGTGATCATGACGTCGCGGAAGTTGGTGCCGATAGCGCGGATGGCGACCCGGACCTGGCCGGGCTGCAGCGGCGCGTCGGCGTCGGGCACCGGCTCCAGCGTGAGGTTGTCGAAGGTGCCCGCGCTGGTAAGGCCAAGCCGCCAGGGCCGATCCGCTGGCGGTACCAACAGGCCGTCGACAGCACGGCTGGCACGTACTCGAGCGGTGTAGACCTGTCCGCGGCGCAGGCCCACCTGCGGCTCCCCCGCCGCCAGGATCGCCGCCACCGCGGCGCCGTCGACCGCGCAATCGACGTCGGCCAGCACCAGCCGGCCCGGATGCTCGGTTTGCGCCGACCGCACCAACCCCCACACCGCGGCCCCGGCCAAATCCGTGACATCCTCACCGGGCAACGCAATTGCGCCGTGGGTGACCACCACCAAGACCCCGGAGTCGCGCCCGGTCAACCACGCCTGCACCGCGGCCAGCGCCTGGTGCGTGCGGTCGTAGACGCCGGCCGGCGCCTCGGCCGGCGGCGACTCGAACACCTCATGTGGCGGGGTGGCATCGGTGTGTCCCATGGGGACGGGCGACCACACCAGTTCAAAAAGCCGGTCCGGTCCGGATCCAGACGCTGCGACGGCCAACTGCTCACCGGTGACCGGGCGGGCCACCATCGTGCCCACCGACAACACCGGCAATCCCAGCCCGTCGGCGAGCTCGATGGTCACCGCCGACGGGCCATTGGGCGCGATCCGGGCTCGCACCGCCGCGGCCCCGGCCGCATGCAATGTCACGCCTTGCCACGAAAACGGCAGGGCCACGTCGGCGCTGTCATCGACCATGACCAGCGCGTGCAGCGCCGCGTCCAACAGCACCGGATGCACGCCGAACCCACCGGCACCGCCAGCCGTTTCGGGCAACGTCACTTCGGCGAACACCTCGTCGCCGCGGCGCCACAGCGCGGTCAGCCCGCGAAACGCCGGACCGTACTGGTATCCGCGTGCCGCCAACCGCTCATAGCCGTCGGTGATCGCCACCGCAGTCGCTCCCGGCGGTGGCCATGCCGACAAATCCGCCGTCGGCTCAACCGATCCCGATCTCACTGTGCCCTCGGCGTGGCATATCCAGCCGGCGCCGCCATCGGAGCGGGAATACAGCGAGACCCTGCGCTCACCCGATTCGGCGGCGCCGGACACTACCACTTGCACAGTCACCGAGCCCGAGGCCGGCACGATCAGCGGCCGCCGCAACGTCAACTCGTCGACCACCGAACAGCCGACCTCGTCTCCGGCCCGGATCGCCAATTCCACAAACCCGGTGCCCGGAAACAGCACGACGTCGGATACCGCGTGATCAAGCAGCCAGGACTGCGACGACGGCGAGAGCCGACCGGTCAATACCACCCCGCCGGAGTCCGGCAGCTCCACCACCGCGCCCAGCAGCGCGTGCTGCCCGGCACCTAGTCCCAGGCCGGCGGCGTCGGCGCCGGTACCGTCACCGGCCAGCCAAAACCGCCGCCGCTCAAAGGCATACGTCGGCAGCTCGACAAAACCGGCCCCCGGCAACAGAGCACGCCAGTCGACGCCGACACCCGACACAAAGGCCTGGGCGGCCGAGGTGGAAAAGCGCAGCAAACCCCCGTCGTCGCGGCCGAGGGTGGGGACCACGATCGGCTCGGCGTTGCCTTCGACGCATTCACTGACGGTGCCTTCGATCCCGGCGATCAACGCGGGATGCGGGCTGGTTTCGATGAAGGTGCGATAACCGTGCTCACAGGCGCTGCGGATCGCCCGGTCGAACTCGACCGTCTGGCGAATGTTGCGATACCAGTAGTCGGCGTCCAGTCCCGCGGTATCCAGCAGACCACCGGTGACCGTGGAAAAGAACGCGGTGCGCGCTGGACGGGGTTCGATGCCGGACAACGCTTCGGCGAGCTGCTCGCGGATCGCTTCGACGTCGGCCGAATGCGAGGCGTAATCCACGTCGATGCGGCGTGCTCGCAGCTCCTGGTCGGTGCAGCGCTGCACCAGCTCCTCAAGCGCCGCGACTTCGCCGGATACCACAACCGCCGACCGTCCGTTGATGGCAGCGATCCCGATCCGATTCCCGAAGGGCGCTAACAGGTCTCGGGCTTGCTCAGCGCTGCATGCCAGCGACACCATGCCGCCGCGGCCGGTCAGTTCCCGAAGCAGCTTGCTGCGCAACGTGACCACGAGCGCGGCGTCGCGCAACGACAGCGCCCCCGCGACATGGGCGGCCGCGATTTCGCCCTGGGAATGGCCGATGACGGCATCGGGACGGACACCGATTGAGCGCCACAGCTCGGCAAGCGACACCATCACCGCGAACAGCGCGGGCTGCACCACATCGACCCGGTCCAGGCCGGGTGCACTCGGGGCGCCGTGCAGCACGTCGGTCAGCGACCAGTCCACGAACTCCGCGAACGCATCCGCACACTCGTTGATCTTCGCGGCGAAAACCGGTGCAACATCCAGTAATTCGACGCCCATGCCGCGCCACTGCGAGCCTTGGCCGGGGAAGACGAACACCGTCTTGCCGACGGGCCGTGCGCTGCCGCGCACCACCGCGGCACCCGGGCTGTCGTCGGCCAGCTCCCCCAGGCCGCGCAGCAGACGCTCACGATCGGCGCCGAGCACCACCGCCCGGTGCTCGAACACCGACCGGCCGGCCAGCGCCCACCCGACGTCGGCGACATCAACCTGTGGGTGCGCGGCCAGATGCTGCCTCAATCGGGCCGCCTGCTTGGGCAACCCCGAGGCGGTCTTCGCCGATACCACCCACGGCACCACCGCCGGCTGCGACCGCTCCTGCGGCTGCGGCGCGGGCGGCGCGGCTTCGATGATCACGTGCGCGTTGGTGCCGGAAATCCCGAACGACGACACCCCGGCCCGGCGCGCTCGACACTCAGCGTTCGCAGCGGGCCAGGGCCGTGGCTCGGTCAGCAACGCCACCTGCCCCGCCGACCAATCCACATGTGGACTGGGCTGATCGACATGCAACGTCGCGGGCAAGAGGTCGTGGCGCATCGCCTCGACCATCTTGATCACGCCCGCCACCCCGGCGGCGGCCTGAGTGTGACCCATGTTCGACTTGATCGAGCCCAACCACACCGGCTGCGAGCGGTTCTGCCCATACGTGGCCAAAAGTGCTTGCGCCTCAATCGGATCACCCAGCGTGGTGCCGGTGCCGTGGCCCTCTACCACATCGATATCCGCCGGGCTGAGGCCCGCGTTGTCCAGCGCGGCGCGCACCACCCGCTGCTGGGACGGCCCATTGGGTGCGGTCAACCCGTTGGAGGCTCCGTCCTGGTTCACCGCCGAGCCGCGCACCAGCGCCAACACCGGATGACCCAACCGGCGCGCATCCGACAGCCGCTCCACCACCAGCATCCCGCCGCCCTCGGACCAGCCGACGCCGTCGGCCGCGGCGGCGTAGGGCTTGCAGCGGCCGTCGGGCGCCAGCCCGCGGTGCCGGCTGAACTCGACGAAGACCGTCGGGGTGGCGTTGACCGTCGCACCGCCGGCCAGGGCCAGGTCGCATTCGCCGGAGCGCAGCGACTGCACCGCCATGTGTAGCGCCACCAGCGACGACGAGCATGCGGTGTCCACCGAGACCGCGGGGCCTTCCAGGCCCAGCACGTAGGCCACCCGGCCGGTCGCCACGCTCGAGGTCATACCGGTGAGCCGATAGCCCTCGATCTCCTCGGCGAGCATCCCGTAGCCCTGCACGATGATGCCGGCGAACACTCCGGTGGCGCTGCCCCGCAACGAGGTCGGGTCGATTCCGGCCCGCTCCAATGCTTCCCACGACAGCTCGAGAAGCATCCGATGCTGAGGATCGGTGGCCAGCGCCTCGGTGGGTGACACCCCGAAAAACCCCGCGTCGAAACCGGCGACGTCGTCGACGAATCCGCCGTAGCGGGTATAAGACTTGTGCGGCGCATCGGGATCGGGGTCGAACAGCCCGTCCAGGTCCCAGCCGCGATCGGTGGGGAACTCCGACATCACGTCGCGGCCCTGGGCCACCATCTCCCACAGGCCCTCGGGGCTGTCCACTCCCCCGGGGAAGCGGCAGGCCATGCCGACGATCGCGATCGGTTCGCTGGAGCGTTCCAGCAGCGCGCGGTTCGTGCTCTTGAGGCGCTCAACCTGCACCAGCGCTTTGCGCAGCGCCTCGGTCGCATGCCGGAGCTGATCAGCCATGTCGCTATTCCTCGCTTGGTTGTCCGGTGAAAGCGGGCTTAGCGCGCGCCAAGAGTTCTGGTTCGCGACCGCTCACCATCAGTGGTGAGCAAGGCCAACCTCGGCACGATTGTCCAACACTTCCGATATCCCCCGGCGTTATATCCGTCCCGCTGTTGCCACGTCGCGTTGTCCGCCCGATTCGGCGGCCAGACCCGCGGCCAACCGCTCAGCCCAGCCGTCATGGCGCGACTGTACCTGCCATCCGGTGGCGGCGGTCACCGTGGTCAACCTCTCCGGCGACCGGCGGTAACAGGGACTTAGCGCCAGCCGTCGACCGCGTGCACGGCGCGCAGCAGCGTGTCGCACAGTCGGCGCAATTCCGCTCTTTCAGCACCTTCGTCCAGCGCCGTGGCCACGTCCTCAGCCGCACACCGCACCTGATAGACACGATCGGCGAGCTCAACGGCCTCACGGGCCGACAGCACCACCGCGTCAGCCGGCAGTGGCCTGGCGCCGCCGGTCAATGCCCGCTGTTCGTAAGCCCGTTGCCGACAGGATTGCCGGCAGTACAGCCGCCGCCGGCCCGTGCCGTTCTCCGCGATGTCGCGACCACACCAGCGGCACGGCCGGGGTCGTATGCGACGGGCCACGCCCGAACTGTAACGCGGAGCACGCCGTGATCCCGGTATCATGGGAGGCCGCGTCGCGCACGGTGACGGCGTGGGTCCCGGGAACGCGCGACTCCGCAATAGCGTTGTCAACCCGTAGAGTTTTAGCTCAGAGGAGTTCGGAGGAGTAAGCCCATGGCTGACCGCGTGCTGAGGGGTAGTCGCCTCGGAGCCGTGAGCTACGAGACTGACCGCAACCATGACCTGGCGCCGCGTCAGATTGCTCGGTACCGGACCGAAAACGGCGAGGAGTTCGAAGTTCCGTTCGCCGACGATGCCGAGATCCCCGGCACCTGGCTATGTCGCAACGGCATGGAAGGTGTCCTGATCGAGGGTGATCAGCCCGAGCCGAAGAAGGTCAAGCCGCCACGTACCCACTGGGACATGCTGCTCGAGCGCCGCACCATCGAGGAGCTCGACGAGCTGCTCAAGGAGCGTCTGGAAATCATCAGGCAGCGCCGTCGCGGTAGCTGAGGGCGCCCCGGCGTGATCGGCTGTCAAGCCGCCCGCTGATCCCCCACTGAGCGACCTTGACGATCGCTTCGCGGATGTTGGAGCCGCTCATCTTGGACACCCCGAGTTCACGCTCGGTGAACGTGATGGGCACCTCGACAACGGTGAAGCCGTTGCTGATGGTGCGCCAGGTAAGGTCGATCTGAAAGCAGTAGCCTTTCGAATCCACCGCGGACAGATCGATGGTCTCCAACACCTCGCGCCGGTAGGCGCGGTAGCCGGCGGTGATGTCGTGCACGTCGATGCCCAGCATTAGCCGCGAATAGGTGTTGGCCACCTTGGACAGCGCCACCCGCCGCCACGGCCAGTTGCGTACGGTCCCGCCTTCCACGTAGCGCGAACCGATCGCCAGGTCGGCTCCGGCGTCGACCGCGTCGAGCAATCGGTGCAACTGCTCGGGCGCGTGGCTGCCGTCGGCGTCCATCTCGACCAGAACGGAGTACTGGCGCGCCAGTCCCCAGCCGAAGCCGGCCAGATAGGCCGCCCCGAGCCCGTTCTTGGCGGTGCGGTGCATCACGTGCAGCCGATCGGGATCCGCGGCTGCCAATTCGTCGGCGAGCTGGCCGGTGCCGTCCGGGCTGTCGTCGTCGACGACCAGCACCTGCACCTCCGCGCGAGCCTGGTGCAGCCGCCGCAGGATCAGCGGCAGGTTTTCCCGCTCGTTGAAGGTCGGGATGATCACCAAGGTGCGCTGGCTGGGACGCTCGCCCGTACCACGGGATGTCGACTGGCCGGTGGTCATGTCGCTCCTTTGTCTGGCCCGGACCGGGCTGCGTGTCGGCCGCCTTCGGCGGGGGCTTGGTCGCCACCTGCATCGGACGAAATCTCGTCGCCCTCGTCGAGCGGGACGCCGCCGGATGCGTCCTCGGGCGCAGTTGAGTCGTCCATCGGCCGGCCGCTGCGCTTGGGACGCGGGAACCACCCATTGTGCCTTATGGCGGCGAGCAGTGCCGCCGCGCCGGCTATGACCAGCATCCATTGGACGAGCGGCTCCCAGCGGGCGGCCGGCGTCAGGGTGGTTTTGAGACGTACCTGGGTGTCCAGGTAGGCGGGCACGAAGAACTCGGTGCGCTCCACCTCGCGGCCGTCTGGGGCGATGACCGCGCTGATCCCGGTGTTGCTGGCGACGACGACATAGCGGTCGAGCTCCACGGCGCGGATCTTGGAGAAGGCCAGCTGCTGTTCGCTCATCCGCTGGTTGAAGTTGGCGTTGTTGGCGGGCGTGGTCAGCAGTTGCGCGCCGTTGCGCACCGATTCCCGCAGCGCCCGGTCGAATATCACCTCCCAGCAGGTGGCGACGCCGACCGGGACGCCGGCGACATGCACCACGCCGGTGCTGTCGCCGGGCACGATGTTGCCCGCCCAGTCGGCGAGCGCGGTGAGGTGGCGGAAAAAGCTCCGCCAGGGCAAGTACTCGCCGAATGGCTGCACGATCTGCTTGTCGTGACGATCGGCCGGCCCCGTGCCGGGGTTCCAGACGATCACGGTGTTGCGCGCCGCCGGTTCCTTGCCGCTGGCCCCGGGAAGATCGGTCAGCGCGCCGACCAGGATCGGTGCGTCGATCGCGTCGACAGCGGCGGTGATCTGCTGGCTGGCGTCGGCGTTGCGCAATGGATCGATGTCCGACGCGTCCTCCGGCCACACAACGAACTGGGGTTGCGGCGCGCGGCCGGCATGGACGTCGTCGGCGAGCCGCTGCGTCTCCCGGACGTGGTTGCGCAGCACTTCAAGACGTTGAGCGTTGAAATCGAGCCCCAGTCGGGGAACGTTGCCCTGGACAGCGGCCACAGTGGCGGTGGCGTCGTTCCCGGATCCGGCGCCCGCATGCCGCACCGGCGGCCACACGATGACGCTGGCCAGCAGCACCAGGCTGATACAGATCCCCGGCACCACCACCGCCGGGGGCATGTCGGCGGCAGTATCGGCGGTGCCGGCGGCGGCGGTGCCGGCGCCGCTTCGCCGCCACCACCGCACGGTTTCCATCGCGAAAGCGGTCAGGCTGCACCCGATCAGCACGATCGCCGTCGACAGCAGCGAAACACCGCCTAACCGCACCAACGGCAGAAACGGGCCCGCGGTTTGGCCGGCGGCCACCACCCCCCACGGAAACCCGCCGAACGGCACCGTGCATTTGGCCCACTCCTGTGCCGCCCACACCAGCGCGAACCAGATCGGCCAGCCGGGCAGCGCCCGTACCACCACGGCCAGCAGCCCGAAGATCGCGGGAAACAGCGCGCACACAACCACCAGCGCCGCCAGTGGCATCGGGCCGACGAGCTTGGCGATCCACGGCAGCAACGACACGTAGAACACCAGCCCGAACAGATAGCCGTATCCCAGGCCACCGACGAGTCTGGTGGCAGGATCGATCAGCACCCAGGCCAGCAGCGCGAACGCGACGACAGCGGCCCACCACCAGTTGAAACTGGGGAAGCTGGCACAGAGCAACAGCGCCGCCGCGACCGTCGCGCACAGCCGCGCCAATCGCGGCACCACGGCCTTGCCCAGCCGCGGCAGCAACGCGGTGCGCAGCCACACCAGACCCGCGGTACCGAGCTCGGCCAACCGCTGGCGCAGTGTCGGGCGGGCGTCGGGAGCGTCCGCCAAGTCGGCGGCGTCGTCATCGACCGCAGGGTCGGCACTCGGACCGGCGTCGGGGTGGACGGGAAGGGCGCCGGTGTCCTCGTCATCGACGGCCGGGATGATCTCGGTGGCGTCGGCGAAACGGCCCGCTCGGTGAAACCGCCTGGGCGTGCTAGCCACAGCTGACCGCACCCCGACCAACCGTTTGCCGACCGCGCCACAAGGGGGTCCCCGGCGCCAACACCGCCCGGAGCGACACCGCACTGCCCGGCGTGCAGTGACCGGCGGCCGCGCGCGCCGCGGCCCACGGGTCCTCGCCCGCCACCGTGGCGTCGGAACCGAACGCGGGGGGCACGCCTTGCGATGCTAACAGCGCGAATTGATTGGGCCGGGTGAGACGGAGGTGGCTGCCGATGAATGCCAGCGCGCCGAGCACGCCGTCGAACTTCCACGGCGGCTGCAGTTAGATAAGCGTCATGACCACCATCGAGATTGACACCCCGGCCGGCCCGATCGATGCGCTGCTGAGTGTCCCCGACGGGCAGGGTCCTTGGCCAGGCGTAGTGGTGATCCACGATGCGATCGGCTACGGGCCCGACAAGCAGCGAATCTCCGATCACGTCGCCGCGGCGGGATATGTGGCGATCACACCGAACCTGTTCGCGCGCGGCGGCAGGGCTCGCTGCGTCATGCGGGTATTTCGTGATCTGTTCAGCAAGCAGGGCGCCGCGGTCGACGACATCCTGGCCGCCCGCGACTACCTGCAGTCGCTGCCGCAATGCTCGGGACGGATAGGAATCGCCGGTTTCTGCATGGGCGGGCAGTTCGCGTTGGTAATGGCGCCCAGGGGATTCGGTGCCTCCGCGCCGTTCTACGGCACACCGTTGCCCCGTCACCTCAGCGAAACTCTGGACGGCGCATGCCCGATCGTGGCAAGCTTCGGCAGCCGCGACCCGCTGGGTATCGGCGCGCCGAATCGTCTGCACCGGGTTTTGGAGCACAAGGGCATTCCCAACGACGTCAAGGTTTACCCCGGCGCCGGCCACAGCTTCGCCAACAAGCTGCCTGCCCAGCCACTGTTGCGCATCACCGGATTCGGCTACAACGAAGCCGCCAGCGAAGACGCCTGGGCCCGCGTGTTCGCGTTCTTCGGCCGATATCTGCGAAGTTAACCGGCCGGGCGAAGCTCGAGCCCGATGTTGGTTCGCATGCCGCCGCGTAATTTGGACAAGAAGTTGAATACTCGGCCAACGATGCCGTACCGCTTGCCGATCGCGTCGTAGACCGCGGCGTTGTGCGACTTGTCCAGGATGGTCGCCGTCGCTTCGATGGCCTCACTTTTCGGGTGGCCACGCAGATCGCATGCCGCGAGGGTGACCCGTGGGCTGTTACGGATGCGCTTGATTTTCCAGGACTTTTCCTGCGTGATGACCAGCAGCCGGTCACCGTCTGGGGCCGCCCAGATCGGTGTTGGTTTCGGCCGGCCGTCCTTGGTGAATGTGGTCAGCAGGATGTAGCGGGACTTCGCAACGTCGGCAAAAGTGGGGTGCATCTCTCTACCCTTCCAAATGCCCTTCCAAATCACCCTCGGTTTCCAGCAGCACCTGCCGCAATCCCTCGACGGTGGCCGGTTGCGGCTCGGCCCACATTCCGCGGCTGACCGCCTCCAGCAGCCGTTCGGCCATCCCGTGCAGTGCCCACGGATTTGACTCCGCCATGAATTTGCGGTTTTCGGCGTCGAGCACGTAGCGCTCGGTGAGCTGCTCATACATCCAGTCGGCCAGGACACCCGCGGTGGCGTCGTAGCCGAAGAGGTAGTCCACCGTCGCGGCCATCTCGAAGGCGCCCTTGTAGCCGTGCCGGCGCATCGCGGTCATCCACCGCGGGTTGACGACGCGGGCGCGAAAGACGCGAGTGGTTTCCTCCGACAAAGTGCGGGTGCGGATCGTGTCCGGACGGGTGTTGTCGCCAATGTAGGCCGCCGGCGCCCGCCCGGTCAGCGCCCGCACGGTGGCCACCATGCCGCCGTGGTACTGGAAGTAGTCGTCGGAGTCGGCGATGTCGTGCTCGCGGGTGTCGGTGTTCTTGGCAGCGACCGCGATGCGCCGGTATTGGCGGGTCATGTCGTCGGTCGCGGGGCGGCCGTCCAGGTCGCGCCCGTAGGCGTATCCGCCCCACGCCGTGTACACCTGGGCCAGGTCGGCGTCGTCGCGCCAGTTGCGGCTGTCGATCAGCTGCAACAGCCCCGCCCCGTAGGTGCCCGGCTTCGAACCGAAAACCCTTGTGGTGGATCTGCGTTTATCGCCATGCTGGGCAAAGTCAGCCAGTGCGTGGGCGCGGACGTAGTTGTGCTCGACGGGTTCGTCGAGGTCGGCCACCAGCCGTACCGCATCGTCGAGCATGGTCACCACGTGCGGGAACGCGTCCCGGAAGAAACCGGAAATGCGCACGATCACGTCGATGCGAGGGCGGCCGAGTTCCGCCAACGGAATTGGCTCTAGATTCACGACTCGCCGCGACGCGTCGTCCCACACTGGCCGGACCCCAAGCAGCGCAAGAACTTCCGCGATATCGTCGCCAGCAGTGCGCATCGCTGAAGTGCCCCACACTGAAATGCCGACCGAACGAGGCCAGCACCCGTAATCGTCGCGATAACGCGCCAGCAGCGAATCAGCCAACGCTACACCGGTTTCCCACGCTAGCCGGGACGGCACCGCTTTGGGATCGACGGAGTAGAAGTTGCGCCCGGTGGGTAGCACGTTCACCAGGCCGCGCAGCGGCGAGCCGGAGGGTCCTGCGGCGATGAAGCGGCCGTCTAAAGCCTTCAGCACCTGGTCTATCTCGTTAGCCGTGCCGGAAAGCCGGGGCACCACTTCGGTGGCGGCGAAACGCAGCACCGCCGCCGCATCGGGGTTGCCGGTAAGCCGCTCGGCGGCGTCGGGATCCCAGCCGGCGGCCTGCAACGCTGTTAGCAATTCGCGGGCTCGGGTCTCGGCCGCGTCGACGCAGGTGCGCTCATCGGTGCCGTCCTCGGCCAGTCCCAGCGCTTGGCGCAGACCGGGCACCGTTGTCTGGCCGCCGAAGAGTTGACGAGATCGCAGGATCGCCAATACCAGGTTCAGTTCAGCTTCTCCGGTCGGCCGTTCACCCAGGATGTGCAGGCCGTCGCGAATCTGCACATCCTTGATCTCACACAGCCACCCGTCGACGTGCAGCAGCATCTCGTCGAACGAGTCGTCTTCCGGGCGTTCGGTCAGGCCGAGATCGTGGTCCATCTTGGCGGCCCGGATCAGGGTCCAGATCTGCTGGCGGATCGCGGGCAGCTTGCCGGGGTCCAGCGCGGCGACGGCAGCGTGCTCGTCGAGCAGTTGCTCCAACCGGGCGATATCACCGTAGGTTTCGGCACGAGCCATCGGCGGGATGAGGTGGTCGACGAGCACGGCGTGCGCGCGTCGTTTGGCCTGGGTGCCTTCGCCCGGGTCGTTGACTAAAAACGGGTACACCACCGGCAGATCGCCCAGCGCGGCGTCGGCGGAGCAGGCCGCCGACAGGCCCAGCGTCTTTCCTGGCAGCCACTCCAGATTGCCGTGCTTGCCCAGATGCACCAGGGCGTGAGCGCCGAAGCCGGTGTCCAGCCAGCGGTAGGTGGCCAGATAGTGATGGCTGGGCGGCAGGTCGGGGTCATGATAGATCGCCACGGGATTGTCGCCGAAACCCCGCGGCGGCTGGATCATGAGCACGACGTTGCCGGCTTGTAGTGCGGCAATGACGATCTCACCGTCCGGGTCCCTGGTCCGGTCGACGAACAGGTCACCGGGCGGCGGGCCCCAATGCTTTTGGACCGCGTCAGTGAAATCGGCAGGCAACGTGGCAAACCACGCGCGATAGTCCTTGGCGGACATCCGGATTGGATTACCAGCAAGCTGGCCCTCGGTAAGCCAGTCGCGATCCTGGCCGCCGCATTCGATCAGCGCATGCACAAGCGCGTCACCATCTTGTGCGTCGACGCCGGGGATCTCGCCGATCCGGTAGCCATGCTCACGCATCGCGCGCAGCAGCTTGACGGCGCTGGCCGGGGTGTCCAGTCCGACCGCGTTGCCGATCCGCGCGTGTTTGGTCGGGTAGGCGGAGAACACGACGGCCACTCGCTTGTCGGCGTTGGCGACCCGGCGCAGCTGGGCGTGCCGCACCGCCAAGCCCGCAACCCGCGCGCAGCGTTCGGCATCGGGGACATAGGAAATCAGCCCTTCGTCGTCGATCTCCTTGAACGAGAACGGAACCGTGATGATGCGCCCATCGAACTCCGGCACCGCGACCTGGCTGGCGACGTCGAGCGGGCTGAGGCCGTCGTCGTTGTCCTGCCACTGTTTTCGCGAGCTAGTCAGGCACAGCCCCTGCAGGATCGGAATGTCCAGGGCGGCAAGGTGTTCGACGTTCCAGGAATCGTCACCGCCAGCGGCGGATTTAGCGGGGGTCACTCCCCCGGCGGCCAGCACGGTCACCACCATTGCGTCGGCTTGGGCCAATGTCTCCAGCATGTCGGGTTCTGCGGAGCGCAGCGAGGCACAGTAGACCGGCAGCGGACGGCCACCGGCGGCTTCGAGTGCGTGGCACAGCGCGTCGATGTAGGCGGTGTTGCCGGCGAGGTGCTGGGCGCGGTAGTACAGCACGGCGATAGTCGGGCCGTCGACGTCGGCGGCCGTGCGCTCCAGCACACCCCACATCGGTGTGCTCACCGGCGGGCCAAAGCCGAAACCGGTCATCAGCAGCGTGTCGGACAGGAACGCGTGCAGTTGCCGGAGGTTGGGCACCCCGCCGTGGGCCAAATAGATGTGGGTCTGCACCGCGATACCGGCCGGCACCGTGGAGCGCTCGGTCAGGTCGGCGTCCGGCGACTGTTCTCCGCTGACCAGGATCGTGGGCACCCCGCTGGCAAGCACGGTGTCGATGCCGTCCTGCCAGGCCCGGTAGCCGCCGAGGATGCGGACCACCGCGACATCGACGCCCCGCAACAGCCCCGGCAGCTCGCCGTCAAGCAGGCGTGCCGGGCTGGCCCATCGGAAGTTCGCGCCGCAGGCGCGCGCAGTGATCAGATCGGTGTCGGACGTCGACAACAACAGCACGGTCGGATCGGGCACCCGTCATTCGTACCGCAACGGCGATCACTCGGCGTTCTCGAGGTCGGCGGGGCGGGCTGCGCGCGGACGGCCGTGCCGCTTAGGTCCCCGATCGGGAGCCGCTGAGAAGTCGGGCAAGCTGTTCGCGGCTTTGGATGTCGAGTTTGGCGAATATGCGATACAGGTGTCCATCCACCGTGCGCACCGACACCGAAAGCCGGTCCGCGATCTGGCGGTTGGATAACCCCGCCGCGACCATCACTGCGACTTCACGTTCCCGGTCGGTGATGGGCAGCGGCTGCACCGCGGCCTTGACCGCCGGGGTTCGGACCTCGCCCCGGGTGGCCAGCCAGTGAGCCCGCGTCGACGACTCCAATTCCTTGCCGCGGCGTCCGCTGCGCGCATGTTCGCGCGCAGCCTGAGCGGCCGCGTCAGCGGCAAGCGCCAGCGCCTGGCGAAACTGCTCATCGCGGGCCAGTATCGGCCACGTCGACCCGCTTGCGGCTTGCACCGGATGCCGAACCTCCCGGGCCCCATCTTTTGGCAGACACTACGCTGACTCAGCCGGCGGTTAGCGGTGGTTGTCGATTTTTCGCTGGCAAACGGATAGGACGAGGTTGGCCCGGAATCATCCCGGCGTGGCAGCGTCGGGCTCGCGGGTCACGCAAAGCACAGCTATTACACTGCGGGCTAATCGGCCACCGCAACGACGTCGACCTCGGCGAATGAGCTGACCCAGCGATGCGGCGGCCGCGGCGCATTGGGCTCGCCCGGCCGGGTCACGCCGAGCACATTCCAACCGGCGGCAACCGCGGTGTCGAGTTCGTCGGGGTGGTCGGACAACAGCAGGATCTGCTCCGCGGGCAGCCCGATAGCGTCGGCGATCGTGTGGTAGGAGGCCACGTCGCGTTTGCTGCCGGCGTTGGCCAGGTCGAACCAGCCGGCGATCAGGGAGGCGAGCGTGCCGTCGCGCGTGTAGGTGAACCAATCCTGTTGATTGCGTGTCGAACCCGACGAATAGACGTAAAGCGCGATGCCCGCGTCATGCCAGGATTTCAAGGCCGGGGCTACGTCGTCGAAAAACTCTGCGTGCAGTGCGCCGCTACGGAAGCCTGCTGCGCAGATCAGGCCCTGGGCGGTCTTCAACGGTTCGACCTTGGTGTCCGAATCTAGCCAGCGGCACAAGATTTCGGCGACTTCGCCGAGGTCGGCGTCGGGCCGCCCGGATAGCTCCCGGGTGGCCGCGATCACCGGATCGGCTGGGCCGTCGCCGTTGTCGGCCAGCCATTGCGCAAGGTGGGCTTTGGTGTAGCGGTAGAGGTTTTCTCGCACCGATCGGGTCGGGCTGGTGGTGCCTTCGATGTCGAGGACGATCGCAGCGATCATGCGGCGACGAGCTCGTCTAGTGTCGGGAAGCGTTCGCCGATGGGGTCGCCGGTAAAGTCGCCGATCCAGCCGTCCTGCTGCTCGAAGAACCGGATCGCCACGAAATCGGGACGTTCACCCATGTCGAACCAGTGCCGAGTGCCGGCCGGCACCGACAACAGGTCACCGGCCGTGCACACCACCGCAACCACGTCGTGATCCAGGTGCAGATAGAAGCAGCCGCGGCCGGCCGCGAAGAAGCGCACCTCGTCCTCGGCGTGACGGTGCTCGGACCGAAACTTCTCGCGAGCCGCGCTGGCGAGGGCCGGCCATCTCGGATCGGCATCGTCGGGGTGCAACCGGGCCACGTCGATGACCTGGTAGCGGCCATCGGCGTTCAGCTCGGCGATGCGGTCGTCGTAGCCGGCCAGGATGCCCTCGGTCGGCGCGGAGGCACCAAGCCCCGGCAGGGTGGGCCAACGGTCGAAAACAATGTCGTGTTTGGCGAGTTCGGCACCGATCTGGGTGGGGTTGTCGGTGCGCAGGCGCACGTCAGCGGCGTCACTGTCGGCCATCACTTGCAGCAGCGTCACGATGGTTCCTCCGAGGGTGTTCCGATGTCACGGCGACCGGTGAGCGTCACCAGCTCGCACATGGCCTCCAGGCATTCCACGCGGTCGCGGGCCTGCGCCAGGTCGGCGCCCCATGCGGTGACGCCGTGCCCGGCGACAAACAGCACCGGCGGGGCGTCCGGGTGCTCGCTCAGATGACGCTGGATTTCGGCGCCGATGCGGGCCACGTCAGCGTGATTGGCGAACACCGGGATGTCGATCCTATCGGCCGCACTCAGCCCCTTGATCAGCTCATAGCCGCTGAACCGCAAGGTCTTCGGTGCACCGATCGACTGGGTGGTGGCGTGCGGCGGATGAACATGCACCACCGCCTGGGCGTCGGTGGCCCGGTAGATCGCAGTGTGGATCGCGGTCTCCGCCGAGGGTCGCCGTGACCCGGAAAGCTGCTGGGAATCAGCAATATTCACCGACACCAGATCCTCTGCAGTGAGCTCTCCTTTGGACAGCCCGCTGCCGGTGATCAGCGCGGCCTGGCCGGCACGGACCGAGATGTTGCCTGCGGTGCCCGGCATCCAGCCGCGCAAATACAAGTCCCGGGCGATGCGGGGAATCTGGCTTGCAGCAACGTGTTTGGCTTCACCGATTACACCGTTCTCGGTGACCACTGCGGTGATCAGTTCCGGTGGGGTGACGTCGAATGCGGGGTTGAACACCGCGGTGTCGGCCGGTGCAGTGGCGACGTCGCCGAGGTGGGTGATCTCGCCTGCGCTGCGCTGTTCGACGACGATGTCGCGCCCGGTCGCGGTGCCCGGATCGCGGGTCGATTCGGGTGCAACGACAACGAACGGGATCCCGTGGTGGCGGGCCGCCAGTGCCAGGCCGTAAGTTCCGATCTTGTTGGCGACCGACCCGTCGGCGCTGATGCGGTCGGCGCCGACAAGCACGCAGTCCACCTGCCCGGTGGCCATCGCCCACGCCGCGGCCGAGTCGACGGCCAGCCGGTGCGGGATTCCGGCCTGGGCAAGCTCCCAAGTCGCCAGCCGGGCGCCCTGCAGCAGCGGGCGAGTCTCGTCGACCAGCACCTCGTCGATCGCGTGGCGGGTATGCAGCACCTGCAGTGCGCCCAGCGCCGTCCCGAAAGCGGCCGTCGCCAACGGCCCGGTGTCGCAATGGGTGAGGATGCGCAATCGCCGATCCGGGCATAACCGCTGCACCAGGTCCGCCGCGTGGGTCGCGGCGGCGCGGTTGACGCGCTCCCCCTCCGCCAGCATCTCTCGGGCTTCGTCCAGCACCGCCCGTGCGCCCTGCGGCAACCTGGCCAGCGCGCGCTGCACCCCCCAAGCCAGGTTGACCGCGGTGGGCCGGGCCGCTGCGATCCGGGCGGCCTCCAGTTCCACCTTCTGGGCGTCGCCGACGTGCGCAAACGCCGCCAGCGCCACGCCGAACGCCCCGGACACCCCGATCGCGGGAGCCCCACGAATGGCCAGCGTCTTGATCGCGTCGATGAGCTCGTCCACCGTGGTGATCCGCAACCAGCGCACCTGGTGCGGCAGCGCACGCTGGTCGATGGCAACCAGCGCGCCGTCGGCCCACTTCACCGAGCGCTCAGCCATCGCTGCAACCTTCGCCACTGCGCCTCACTCGTCCCTCCACGTCGTATTCAACCCCGGTAACGGCCACATGCCAGGTTTTGCGTCCCGCGGATCGTGAGGAAGACAGCCATCGGCCGTACGGTAGGCGGGTGAGCAGAGCACGCGACCGGGACCGCTGTCCGGGTGCGCTCGAGGTACACCAGGCGGCCGACGGCGCCCTGGCGCGGGTGCGCCTGCCCGGTGGGATGATCACCGCTGCGCAGTTGGCCGTGCTGGCCAGTGTGTCGAGTCGCCACGGGTCGGGCGTACTGGAGCTGACCGCGCGTGGCAACGTTCAGATCCGGGGCATCACCGACACAAAGGCGCTGGCCGGGGCGCTCGCGGGGGCCGACCTGCTGCCGTCGACGACGCACGAGCGGGTCCGCAACATCGTCGCCTCGCCGCTGTCCGGGCGGGTGGGGGTTGGCCGACGTGCGCGGGTGGGTGGCCGAGCTGGACGCGGCGTTATGCGCCGAACCGGCGCTTGCTCGATTGCCGGGACGGTTTTGGTTCAGTGTTGACGACGGCCGCGGCGACGTGTCCGGGTTGGCCGCCGACATCGGCGTGCATGTTGTGGACGACGGCGTCGCACTGCTGCTGGCCGGGCGCGACACCGGCATTCGCCCGGTGGTCGATGACGTTGTAGCCGCCCTGGTGAAACTGGCGGCGAAATTTGTGGAGATTCGCGGAAATGCATGGCGGGTGAGCGAATTGGCTGACCCTTCGATCCTGCTGCCTGGTGTGCAGCTCGCGGCGGCATCGTGTCCCACGGTCCTTCGGCCGCCGGTGGGCTGGCTGCCCCAGGACGACGGGCGCATCGCGTTGGGCGCGGCAGTACCGCTGGGCGTATTGACCGCCCGGGTCGCTGAATGCCTGGCGGCCCTCGGGGCACCGGTGGTGGTCACACCGTGGCGCTCGGTGCTGGTGTGCGACCTCGATGAGCCCACGGCCGACGCCGCGCTGCGGGTGCTGGCGCCGCAGGGGCTGGCGTTCGACGCGAACTCCCCGTGGCTGTCGGTCAGCGCCTGCACCGGCCGCCCCGGCTGCGCGCGGTCGGCCGCCGATGTGCGCGCCGACGCCGCACGGTCACTGGCCGCGGATAGCGGTGTGCACCGCCACTTCGTCGGCTGCGAGCGGGCCTGCGGCAGCCCTCCGGTCGGTCAGGTGCTGGTGGCCACCGGGGAGGGATACCGACTGCTGCGCGGCGAAGCCGGGCGCGGCGGGTCGTTACCACCAGAAGTCTTAAGGTGAGCGGGTGCTCGACTACGTTCGCGATGCGGCCGAGATCTACCGGCAGTCGTTCGCGACCATCCGGGCCGAAGCGGATTTAGCCCGATTTCCCCCCGACGTCGAGCAAGTCGTCGTCCGGCTGATCCACACCTGCGGCCAGGTCGACCTCGCCGAGGAGGTGGCCTACAGCGACGACGTCGTCGCCCGCGCAGGCGCCGCGCTCTGCGACGGCGCGCCGGTGCTGTGCGATTCGTCCATGGTGGCCGCCGGGATCACCTCGGACCGCCTGCCCGGCAACGAGATCGTGTCGCTGGTCGCCGATCCCCGGGCCGCCGAGCTGGCCGTCCGCCGGCACACCACCCGCTCGGCGGCCGGGATGGAGCTGTGGGCCGACCGTCTGGCGGGCGCGGTGCTGGCGATCGGGAACGCGCCCACCGCCCTGTTTCGGCTGTTGGAACTGGTCGACGAGGGGGTCTCGGCGCCGGTGGCGGTGCTGGGCGGCCCGGTGGGCTTCGTCGGCTCTGCGCAGTCCAAGCAGGAGCTTATCGAGCGCCCACGCGGGATGTCGTATTTGATCGTGCGAGGCCGCCGCGGCGGCAGCGCGATCGCCGCCGCTGCTGTCAACGCGATCGCGGCAAGCATCAAATGAGCAGGCGGGGAACACTTTTCGGCGTCGGACTCGGACCCGGCGACCCCGAGTTGGTGACGGTCAAGGCCGCCCGGGTGATCGGCGAGGCCGACGTAGTGGCCTATCACAGCGCCCGCCACGGCCGCAGCATCGCCCGCGGCATCGCCGAACGGTATCTGCGGCCGGGCCAGATCGAGGAGCACCTGGTCTATCCCGTGACCACGGAGACCACAGATCATCCCGGCGGTTACGCCGGTGCGCTGGAGGATTTCTACGCCGAGGCCACCTCCCGGATCGCGGCACATCTGGACGCCGGACGCGACGTCGCGCTGTTAGCCGAGGGCGATCCGCTGTTCTACAGCTCCTACATGCATCTGCACACCCGGCTCACGCGGCGGTTCAACGCGGTCATCGTGCCCGGTGTGACGTCGGTCAGCGCGGCGTCGGCCGCTATCGCGACACCGTTGGTAGCCGGCGACGAGGTGCTGTCGGTGCTGCCGGGCACCTTGGGTGTCGCCGAGCTGTCGCGTCGGCTCGTCGACGCCGACGCCGCGGTGGTCATGAAGCTGGGCCGCTCATATCCCGCTGTGCGCGAAGCGCTTTCACTAGCCGGCCGACTGGATGATGCTTTCTACGTGGAGCGCGCCAGCACCGCCGGGCAGCGGGTGCTGCCAGCCGCCGACGTCGACCAGGACAGCGTGCCGTACTTCTCGCTGGCACTGCTGCCGGGCGGTCGGCGCCGCGAATCGCGGGCCGGCCGCGTGGCGGTGGTCGGACTTGGCCCGGGGCAGGCCGACTGGATGACACCGGAAAGCCGCCGCGAGCTTGCTGCTGCCACCGATTTGGTCGGCTATGGCCGCTACCTGGAGCGCGTCCCGGTTCGCGAGGGTCAACGTCGTCATCCCAGCGACAACACCGACGAGGAAGCGCGCGCCCGGCTGGCCTGCGCGCTGGCCGAGCAGGGCCGCGCGGTGGCGGTGGTGTCGTCCGGTGATCCCGGGGTGTTCGCGATGGCCACCGCGGTGCTCGAGGAGGCCAAGCAATGGCCGGGTGTGCAGGTCAGGGTGATTCCGGCAATGACCGCCGCGCAGGCGGTCGCGAGCCGGGTCGGCGCGCCGCTGGGTCACGACTACGCGGTGATCTCGCTGTCCGACCGGCTCAAATCATGGGACGTCATCGCGGCCCGGCTGTCTGCCGCGGCCGCCGCCGACATGGTGTTGGCGATCTACAACCCGGCGTCGAAGACGCGCACCTGGCAGGTTGCCGCGATGCGGGATCTGCTGTTGAGCCACCGGGATCCCGGTACCCCTGTGGTGATCGGTCGTGACGTGTCGGGCCCGGACGAGCGTGTGGTGGTGGTGCGGCTGGCCGACTTGGACCCGGCCGAGGTCGACATGCGCTGCCTGTTGATTGTCGGCTCGTCGCAGACGCAGTGGTGCGACGACCGTGTGTTCACCCCGCGAAGGTACCCGCGCTGAAGCGCGCAACCCAGGCCGGATCGCGGCCGAGGCGGGCGAGAAGCCGCGACTGGATGTCGGTGTCGTCGTCGACGGCGACCGGCGCCGCGAACATCCCTGATGCACGAAGGGCATCAGGCTCTGCCGGCAGCTGCCCGAAAAACAGTGCACACCAGTTGGGATCGAGTCGGTCATCTGCCCCGACGGCGCGGGCCAGATCCCAGGTGTGCACCAACACATCCCGGGTGAGCCGTGGCACGAGGGTCTCTCGTCGCCCACGCGTTCCACGGTGACTAGACCCATCTGCTCGGCAGATTCGAGATCTCGGCGTTGCACCAGGTCGCAGAGCACGTCCACGCGCAGTGGTTCGCAGAGCGACAGGGTGTCGACGACCCGTGCCACCCCGGGCGTCATCCGACGCAGCTGCCGACCCAGCATGTCGCTGAGGCTCGGCGACACCGCGACGTCGTCGTCCCACATCCACACCCCGGCGACCTGCCGCATTCGGCCGGCCGCGATCTGGTCGGCGACCAGCTGCCGCAAAAACAGTGCGTTGCCGCCCGTCAGCTTCCAAAACCGCCCGGCGCTGAGGGCGTCCACCGATCCACCGACGCTGGTTTCGATCACGCAGCGGGTGGCTGCGGCGGACAGCGGTTCCAGGTCCAGCCGCGTCAGCAGCTCATCCTTCCACAACGCCGTTACGGCATCGGGCTCGTCTGCGCCGGTTCGCACGGTCACCACCAGCCGCGCGCCACGGGTCGACGCCAATTGGTGCACGACATGCGCCGACAACCCGTCGAGAAGATGCGCGTCGTCGACACCGATCAGCACCTGGCCTCGATGCTGTTGCGCGACAAAGGTATTGATCAGCCACCGCACGTTGGGCAACGGCTCGGCCATCGCGTCGGTAAGCAAAGCGGCGAATGCGCCCAACGGCAGCGGTCGCGCGGACTCGGTGCCTACGATCCAGTTGGTGCGGTCGCCTGCCGCCGCCGCGCGAGCCAATACCTCTCGAGCGAGCCGCGTTTTGCCCACACCCGCAGCACCGGCGATGACCACGCCGGAGTACTTGCCAAACCCGCTCAGTGCACGGCGAATAAGTTTGAGTTCACCCTCACGCCCAGTCAGCGGATCGCCGCTGATCACGCGCCGACTATATCCGCACATCCGCCACTGACGCGGTAATTCAGCAGCTAATCACGAAACGCCTATCCGACGAGGTCGCCGTCGCATGGGTACAACCTCTCGTCGAGCGTCAGCCGCCGCTGCGCAACGACGCCGCAGCCCCGCGGATCCCTGTTTCAGCGGGTTTTTGCATCTGATCGCCCAACCGCCTCGGCAACCCATTCGGCGGCTTCGTCGACGGTGCCGACGGTCGTCACGCCGGCCGGCAGTCGCGGACGGTCGACCATGACCACCGGGATGTGCAGCGCTGCGGCGGCGTCGAGCTTGGCCCGTGTCATCTCACCACCGCTGTTCTTGGTGACCAGCGCGTCGATGCGGTGCTCGCGCAGCAGCGCGTATTCACCGTCGTAGTGATAGGGCCCGCGGGACAGTAGCAATTGGTGACGTCGCGGCAGGCAACGGGCGTCGGGTGCGGTGACAGCGCGGATCAAGAACCACGCATCGCTGTCGGCGAATGCTGCGACGCCAGATCGTCCCGTGGTCAGAAATACCCGCGAATAGCGTTGCTCTGCAACAGTTTTAGCCGCCTCGGAGTCCGACTTAACGGCGATGGCATCGTCGGCCTCCCACGCTGGGCGGACAACGACGAGATGTGGCAGCCCCAGTTGCCCGCATGCGGAAGCGGCATGCGCCGTGATGGTGGCCGCGAACGGGTGCGTGGCGTCGACGACAGCGTCGATGCGCTCGTCGCGCAACCAGCGGCACAGCCCCTCGACGCCGCCAAACCCGCCGATCCGCACCGGCCCAACGGGCAATGCGGGGTCGGGCACCCGCCCCGCCAGCGAGCTGATGATGTCGATGTGCGGATGCAGCCGCGCGGCCAGTGCCCGCGCTTCGGCGGTGCCGCCCAGCAGCAACACCCGCATCAGTGCGTCCTTCGCTCAGCCGAATACAGGTAGCTGTCGGCGAATTCCGTTGCGGCCAGTACCTCACCGACGATGATGATCGCCGTCTTGGTGACACCCGCGTCGTGCATCTTTTCGGCGATGTCGGTCAACGTCCCGCGCAGCATCACCTGCTGCGGCCAGCTGGCGAAAGCCACTACGGCCGTGGGTGTTTCGGGACGGTAACCGCCGGACAGCAATTCAGGAATGATCGCATCGATCTGCGCGGCGGCCAAGTGTAGCACCAATGTGCCGCCGCGCCGGGCCAGGCTGGGGAGGTCTTCACCGGGCGGCATCGGTGTCGATACGGTGGACACCCTGCTCAGCGTCACCGTCTGCCCGACTCCCGGAACGGTCAGCTCGCGGCGCAAAGCGGCGGCCGCTGCAGCGAAAGCCGGTACGCCGGGCACGATTTCGTAGTCGATGCCCAGCGCGTCGAGTCGTCGGCACTGTTCGGCCACGGCGCTGTAGAGCGACGGGTCACCGGAATGGAGCCGCGCCACGTCGTGGCCGGCGGCGTCCGCGTCGGCGATCGCGGTAATGATCTGCTCCAGTGTCAGCGGGCCGGTATCGATGACCCGGGTGCCCGGCGGGCACAGCGCCAGCAGGTCGGCGGGCATGATGGAGCCGGCGTAAAGGCACACCGGACAGCGTTCGAGCAGCCGCTGCCCGCGCACGGTGATCAAGTCGGCGGCACCGGGCCCGGCGCCGATGAAATACACCGTCACGGCTTGGTCACCTCCCATTGGGTGACCGGCAGTTGCGGACGCCACGTAGTGAAACCGCCCAGCGGCTCAGCGTGATAGTGCTGGAAGCGCTGCAGCCTGCCACCTAGCCGCGAATAGGCTTGTGCCAGAACCTCTTCCGATTCGACGGTGACGGCGTTGGCAACCAAGCGCCCGCCGGTCGGCAGGTGCGCCAGGCAGGCATCGAGCAGGCCCGGCTGGGTCACCCCGCCGCCGATGAAGATCGCCGACGGGGCCGGCGCACCGTCGAAAGCGTCAGGAGCCGCACCGCGCACGTCAATGTGGACACCGAACGCGACGGCGTTGCGCGCAATGTTGCCGCGGCGCGCGTCGTCTCGTTCGAACGCCACCGCGGAGCAGCCATGCCAACTTTGGCACCACTCGACAGCGATGCTGCCCGAACCCGCGCCTACATCCCACAACCGCTCCCCCGGTCGCGGCGCCAGCGCGGCCAGCGTCACCGCGCGCATGCTCTGTTTGGTGATCTGCCCGTCATGGGCGAACGCGGCGTCGGGCACCGGTGATACCCGCTCGTCGGGCAGGTAATGCACGGCGATCACGTTGAGCTCGTCGATGTCGAGTGGCGCGCGGGCGGCCCACTGGCGGGCGGTGCCGTCACGACGGCGTTCCCCGGGCCCGCCGAGCTGCTCGAGAACGACGAGCTCAGAGTCGCCGCGGCCGTTTTCGGTGAGCAGTCGTGCCAGTTTCAGCGGAGTGGTGGCGTCGCGGGACAGCACGATCGCCCGCCCACCGCGACGCATCGCGGTGTGCGGCTCGGCGGTGACCAAACTGATCACCTCGGTGTCGGCAACGGTCCAGCCCACCCGCGCGCAGGCCAGCGTCACGGCCGACACGTGCGGCAACACGTGCACCCGCTCGGCGCCGAACAGCCGGATCAGGGTTCCGCCGATCCCGTGCAGCAGCGGGTCGCCGCTGGCCAGTACGTGCACGTCGTGGGCGGCGTCGTCGAGCAGGCCCTGCAGCGCGGGCAGCATTGGCGACGGCCATTGCCGGCGTGTCGCGGCCACGCTGCCGTCGAGCAGATCGAGCTGCCGCTGTGACCCGTAAATGACGGTAGCCCTGCGTAATTCGCGCTGCGATGCCTCCGGCAGGCCGGCCATGCCGTCCGCGCCGATCCCCACGACCACCACGTGGCTCATCGCGGCATCCGTCGCCAGAGGAACTGTGGCAGCAGTCGCAGAACGACAAACGCCGGCCGCAGCGCCCACGGAATCCACACGGTACGCCGGCCCTTGGCCAGCGCCCGGGCGGTCGCGGCGGCCACCTGCGCCGGAGTGCTGGACAGCGGCGCGGGCGTCATACCCTGAGTCATGCGCCCGACCACGAACCCTGGCCGAACGACCAGCAGCCGCACCCCGGTGCCGTGCAGCGCGTCGGCCAGTCCGTTGGCGAACCCGTCCAGGCCTGCCTTCGCCGAGCCGTAGACGTAGTTGGCCCGGCGCACCCGCACCCCGGCCACCGAGGAGAACACCACCAGCGAACCGCGCCCGGCAGCCCGCATGGCCACCGCCAGATGGGTGAGCAAGCTGACCTGGGCGACGTAGTCGGTGTGCACGATGGCGACCGCGTGCGTGGCATCGGTTTCGGCGCGGGCCTGGTCGCCGAGGATGCCGAAAGCCAGCACCGCGGTGTCGATGGGACCGTGCTCGGCGATAATCGCTTCCACCACCGGTCCGTGGGATTCCAGGTCGTCGGCGTCGAACTCGCGGGTGTGCACGATCGCTGCGCCCGCTGCGCGCAGCATCTTGGCCTGCTCCCCGAGCCGGTCGGCCCGCCGCGCGGCCAGCACCACCGTCGCGCCGGGCGCCAGGCGCCGCGCCAGTTCGATGCCGATTTCGCTGCGGCCACCGAAGATGACCAGCAGCCTGCCACCCGTGTCATCCACGGCTGCGATTATTGCCTGCGCTAACGTGGGCCGCGATGGCGAAGACCACGGCTCGGCTCAGCAACGACGCGCTGGCGTTTCTCACCGAGCGGCATCTGGCGATGCTGACCACACTGCGCGCCGATGGATCGCCGCATGTGGTGGCGGTGGGGTTCACCTTCGACCCCAAGACGCATGTTGCCCGGGTCATCACCACCGGCGGTTCGCAGAAGGCGCTCAACGCCGAGCGCGGCGGGATTGCTGTACTCAGCCAGGTCGACGGCGCCCGCTGGCTGTCATTGGAGGGCCGCGCCAAGGTCAACAACGACATCGACGCGGTGCGCGACGCCGAGTTGCGCTATGCGCAGCGCTATCGCACGCCGCGGCCCAACCCGCGACGGGTGGTGATCGAGGTGCAGGTAGAGCGAGTGCTGGGGTCTGCCGACCTGCTGGAGCGCACCAGCGATTAGCGGGCTGGCCTACCCCGCAGGCGGGCCAAATCGTCCATTTCATCCACTGCTTTTTGGCCGAAGTCTCGCGGCGCCGTATCGGGCGAAACCTGGGATCCGGCATGGCCCGGGGCGTGGGCTCGGGCAAGACTGCGCCCGCGCACGCGCCGGGAGGTGCCCCGACGCCGACACCACCGAAGGCCGTTGTTCCCGGCGGCCTCAGCCTGCGGCCCCCACCAGTCGGCAAACGGGATCCCGCCGATACCTAACGATCGTTAGGCCGGCCTGGCGCCCGGCGCTCGGATCACCAGCGGCACCGCAGGGAAATAGCGCGCCATTTCCGGTCGCGACTGGGCCAGCGCAGCAGTGCCGTAGCCGCGATGCCGGTAATCGGGGTGGATCCAGATCCGGACGTGGACTTCGCCGCGGGCGAGCTCCCCGAAGACCATGCCAACCTTTTGCGTTCCGTCGACGGCGACGAACCATGCGGCCTCTTCGGCCTCGATTCGCGCCAGCGCCGAACGGATTTCGTCGTCGAGACCGCCTGCGGGCCCACCGGATCCGTCGCCTGAGGCACCGGTGTCCGCGGTCCGGGCGGCGAAGATGTCGCGGTCGGCGTCGCCGGCGAATGGGCGCAGCTCCAGGCTGTCGCCCGAGCTGGCGGGCCGCTCGTTAAGCGTGAAGCTCAGCTGGCTGTTGAGATCGTCAAGTTCGGCAGCGATTTTGCGGCGGGCGTCCTTGGTGAGCTGGTCAAACGACATCGACATCACCGCCTCACCGCCCAGCCGCGAGGTGCCCAGCAACGCGACGATCGCGTCGACTGCAGCGGGCCGATCGTCGGCTGCCACAATCACGTCGAGCACTTCGTGGCGGCGTTCCAGGGCGTTGAGCAGAGCATCGGCGATGTCGCGGCGGGCCGCGGCGCGGTCTTGGTCGGTCATCGCATTAGCGTAGTCGGCCCACGCCGGTGCGCATCGAGCTTCGTGCCGGGCGCATCAGGCCGGGACCACGATCAGCTCATGTGGCCGGTTGTTGACACACATCGCACCATCCTGGGTGACCACGACGATGTCTTCGATGCGCGCTCCCCATCGGCCCGGAAAATAGATGCCGGGCTCGATGGAAAACGCCATGCCCGCGGCCAGCGGCAGCTTGTTGCCGGCGACGATGTAGGGCTCTTCATGCACCGCTAACCCGATGCCGTGGCCGGTCCGATGTACGAAATATTCGGCGAGCCCGGCGTCGGCCAAGACGTCGCGGGCCGCGGCGTCGACCTGTTCCGCGGTCACGCCTGGTCGCACCGCACCGACGGCGGCGCGCTGTGCCCGCTGCAGTGTCGAATACTGTTGGGCCACTTGAGCTTCCGGCTCACCGATGCTGTAGGTCCGGGTCGAGTCGGAGTGGTATCCGGGCTCGCAGGCGCCGCCGATGTCGACGACGACGACGTCACCGACTTGCAGTGTGCGATCGGAGCATTCGTGGTGTGGGTCGGCGCTATTGGGCCCGGAACCGACGATGACGAACGCCACCTCCGAATGTCCTTCGGCGACAATCGCGTCGGCAATATCGGCGGCGACGTCGGCCTCGGTTCGGCCGGGCGCCAGCAGTTGCGGCACGCGGGCGTGCACCCGGTCGATAGCCGCACCGGCCTGGCGTAGCGTGTCGATCTCGGCGGTGTCCTTGATCATCCGCAGCCCGCCCAGCACTCCTGTGGCCAGCACCGGCGTCACACCCAGAGCTGCCGCCAGCGGCAATAAGTGCAGCGCGGGCATGGATTCGGCGACCGCGCAGGTTGCGGGAGCACCGCCGAGCGCCGCCACCACCAGCTGGTAGGGGTCGTCGCCGTCCACCCAATCCCACACCGGCAGAACCAATTCCGAAACAGCCGATTCCCTGAGCGAGGCCAACTCGAGTCGCGGCACCACCATGCTCGGTTCACCGAACGCAGGCACCACCAGCGCGGTCAGCCGTTCGAAGGTCTGTGCGCGCGAACCGACCAGATACCGCAGGTCGTCGCCGGGGGTGATCACCAGACCGTCCAGCCCGGCCGCGGCGGTGGTGGCCGCCGCCTCGGAGAGCCGGTGGGCATAGACGTCTGCGTCGAATCGCCGCGGACCCATGGCCTCAGGCTAACGTGGCCAGCATGTCAGCACCCCTCTTGCTGCTCGACGGGGCCAGCATGTGGTTTCGGGCCTTCTACGGGGTGCCGTCGTCGATTACC
Organism: Mycobacterium heckeshornense; assembly: GCF_016592155.1. Classification (NCBI taxonomy): domain Bacteria; kingdom Bacillati; phylum Actinomycetota; class Actinomycetes; order Mycobacteriales; family Mycobacteriaceae; genus Mycobacterium; species Mycobacterium heckeshornense. The sequence goes on along the minus strand of NZ_AP024237.1, from coordinate 2,178,072 downwards.
TCCCCGGACGGGCGGCCGGTGAACGCGGTGCGCGGCTTCCTCGACTCCATGGCCGTGCTGATCACTCACCAGCGGCCCGCCCGGTTGGCGGTGTGCCTGGATCTGGACTGGCGCCCGCAGTTCCGGGTCAACCGCCTCCCGTCGTACAAGGCGCACCGCGTCGAGCAGGAAAACCCTGATGCGCAACCCGATATCGAAGCGGTGCCCGACGAGTTGACCCCGCAAGTGCAGATGATCGAGGAGATCCTCGACGCGTTCGGCATCTGCACCGCGGGTGCGCCGGGCTATGAGGCCGACGATGTGATCGGCACGCTGGCCGCGCGGGAACGCCGGGACCCGGTCCTGGTAGTCAGCGGCGACCGGGACCTGCTGCAAGTAGTGGCCGACGATCCAGTGCCGGTGCGGGTGCTCTACCTGGGACGCGGGCTGACCAAGGCGACCCCGCTGGGTCCTCGTGAGGTGGCTGAGCGATACGGGCTGCCCGCCGATCGGGCCGGCTCCGCTTACGCCGAGCTGGCGCTGCTGCGTGGCGACCCCTCAGATGGGCTTCCCGGTGTGCCGGGCATCGGTGAGAAGACCGCCGCGAGGTTGCTCGCCGAGCACGGCTCGCTGGCCGCGATCCTGGCCGCCGCCGAGGATCCGAAATCGGCTATGCCCAATGCACTTCGGGCAAAGTTGCGCCAGGCCGCCGACTACATCGAGGCGGCCGGACCGGTGGTGCGGGTGGCCACCGACGCACCGGTCAAGCTGTCGGCGTCGACCGATGCCGTGCCGCTGGTGGCTGCCCATCCCCGACGCGCCGCGAAGTTGGCGACTCGACTCGGCGTCGGTTCGCCGGTCGTCCGGCTGCAAAAGGCGCTGGACTCGCTGCCAGGGTGACGGCTCGGCCCCGGTTACTTGGGTCGACCGACCTCGTAGGTGCCTTTGTTGTCCTGGAAGGTCACCGTCACCTGGCGCTTGGTGCCGTCGATGCTGACCTCGCAGTCGAAGGTTGCACCTTTTTTGACCGTGGGGTTTTGGCCGTTGTTGCATTTGACGTCCTTGACGTTTTTCGCGCCGTACCCGTTGGTCTCGTCACTGAGAATCTGTTGCACGCCGGCCTGCGCCTTGTTGATGTCCAGCTTGGTGGTGACGAAGAATCCGGGCGCCCAAAAACCCAGCACCAGCACGACCGCGACCACGATCGCGGCGAACACCCCGGCCACGGTGCCGATCACCGCCGTCGAGCGCTTCGAGCCCTCGCCCGCAGGACCATACTGGCCCGGAAACTGGGGCTGACCGTATTGGCCCGGATACTGACCCGGCTGTCCGTACGGGGTGGGCTGGCCGTACTGACCGGGCTGCCCATACTGGGTGGGCTGGCCGTACTGACCGGGCTGCCCATACTGGGTCGGCTGTCCGTACTGCGTCGGCTGCCCGTACTGATCGGGCGGCACATAGCCCGGCATCGTCTGCTGATACGGCGGATAGAACTGCCCTGCCGGCTGCTGGTATGGCGGGTATTCCGAGGACGTGTACGCCGGCGCCTGCCAGGTCGACTGATCTCCAGCGGGCTGCTGCCACGGCGACGACGCCTGCGCCGTTGGCTGGTCACCACCGGTGGCCTGGTGTTCCTCACCCTGGGCTGGCGGCTGCCACGGCTGGTTGGGGTCGGATCCCTGCGGTCCGCTCATGGTGTGTTCGGTCCTCTCAACTCGGGTCCTGCTTCACCGGATGTAACCGTAGCTCGGCGCCAGCCTACCCGGCGTCAACTGCGACGACGCCGCGCCGGACGTCGTCGATCGCCCGCCTGGCGGTGGCCTGCAGCTCAGGTTCGCGGGCGGCGTTGCGCACCTGGTCTAACAGGTCCAGCACCTGCCGGCACCAGCGCACGAAATCCCCCGCCGACACACCCGTACCTGACTCGTCGGCCGCCAACAGCGCAGCGGTGAGGTCGCCGGTGCTGGCCCAGCGATAGATGGCGGTGACGAAGCCCTCGTCAGGTTCGCGGCTCAGGCTGATGCGATGCCGCTGCTCGTCGGCGCGCAGGTCTGTCGACAACTGACGGGTGCGAGCCAGCGCGCGCCGCAACGGCGCGGTCGGCGCGTCCGCGTGCTGCGGCGGGCCGGCGCCCTCGTTGCCTCGTGACTCGTAGAGCACCGCCGACAGCACCGCCGCTAACTCCGCGGGCCGCAGACCCGTCCACGCGCCGGTGCGCAGACATTCGGCGACCAAAAGGTCGCTCTCGCTGTAGATTCGGGCCAGCAGCCGGCCGTCGTCGGTGACCTGTGGATCGCCGTTGAGCATGCGGATGAAGCCGCGCTCGGTGAGCAGCCCGACAATCCGGTCGAAGGTGCGGGCCAGTGAGTTGGTGGCCGCGGCCACTTTTTGTTGCAGCGCGGCGTTGTCGCGTTCGATGCGCAGGTAGCGCTCGGCGACCCGCAGCTGGGCTTCCCGGCCGGGCGCATGGTGGGCAGGGTGGCGGCGCAGCTGCTCGCGCAGGGACATCAGCTCCGGGTCGCCAGACGCACCGTCGTCGCTGTCCCGGCGGGGGCTGCGCTTGCCGCGCGCGGGCTGAGCGGCCAGACCCGCGGCGGCCGAGCGCAGCGCCGACGCCAAATCGCGGCGCACCCGGGGCTGACGGTGTTCGACCCGCTTGGGCAATGTCATCGACCCGACGGGCGCGGATGCGCCCGGGTAGTTGGCCGACGAAATACGGCCCGCCCAGCGGTGTTCGGTGAGCACCAGCGGCCGCGGATCGGAGCTGTCGCGGTCGGATTCCAGGACGACGGCCAAACCGCCGCGGCGGCCGTGCGTGATCGTGATGATGTCGCCGCGGCGCAGCGAGGCCAGCGCCTCGTTGGCCGCCTGCCGGCGCTGTGCGCGCGACGCCCGCGCCTGCGCCCGCTCCCGCTGCGAGATCCGTTCCCGCAGCCGGGCATAGTCGAGGATCGGGGCATCGTGGCCGCCCAGTTCGGCCGCGAGCTCGTCGAGCAGCCGGCGGCCCCGGTCGATGCCGCGGACGAGGCCAACCACCGAGCGGTCGGCCTGGTACTGGGCGAACGACTGCTCCAGCAACCGATGCGCCTGCTTGGGACCCATCCGGTTCACCAGGTTGATCGTCATGTTGTACGACGGTGCAAACGAGCTGCGCAGCGGGAACGTGCGGGTGGAGGCCAGCCCGGCGACCTCGGCGGGCTCCACATCCGGGTGCCAGATCACCACCGCGTGGCCCTCGACGTCGATGCCGCGCCGGCCCGCCCGGCCCGTCAACTGCGTGTACTCTCCGGGTGTCAGCGGCAGGTGCTGCTCGCCGTTGAACTTCACCAGCCGTTCCAGCACCACGGTGCGGGCCGGCATATTGATCCCCAGGGCCAGGGTCTCGGTCGCGAACACCGCCTTGACCAATCCGGCGGTGAACAGTTCTTCGACGGTGTGCCGGAACGCCGGCAACATCCCGGCGTGGTGGGCGGCCAGGCCGCGCATCAGCCCTTCCCGCCACTCGTAGTAACCGAGCACGGCGAGGTCTTCGTCGGCCAGATCGCCGCAGCGGTGATCGATGACCTCGGCGATCCGGGCCCGGTCCTTCTCGGTGGTAAGACGCAGCGGAGACCGCAGACATTGTGCGACCGCGGCGTCACACCCGGCTCGGGAGAACACGAATGTGATCGCCGGCAACAACCCTTCCCGGTCCAAAATCGCGACGACTTCCGGGCGACTGGGCGGCCGGTAGAAGCCTCGTCGGCCACCCGCTCGTTCGATGCCTCCCCGTCCTGCCTGCCGCCGGGGCCGCCAGTCGGCGAGCCGGGTTGCCTCACGGCGATGGGCGATGTGGCGCACCAGACTCGGCGACACTCGGAGCTGGTCGGCGTCGCCGTCATAGTCGAACAGGTCGAACAGGCGCTTGCCGACCAGCATGTGCTGCCACAGCGGCACCGGCCGATGCTCGTCGACCACCACGGTGGTGTCGCCGCGCACGGTTTGGATCCAGCCGCCGAACTCCTCGGCGTTGCTTACCGTCGCCGACAGGCTCACCAGCCGCACCTCGTCGGGCAGATTCAGGATCACCTCTTCCCACACCGGGCCGCGCATCCGGTCGGCGAGGAAATGCACCTCGTCCATCACGACATACGAAAGCCCTTGCAGCACAGGAGAGTCCGCGTAGAGCATGTTGCGCAGCACCTCGGTAGTCATCACCACCACCGGCGCGTTGGCGTTGACCGACAGGTCCCCGGTCAGCAACCCGATGCGATCTCGGCCGTAGCGTGCGGTCAGATCGGTGTGCTTTTGGTTGCTCAGGGCTTTCAGCGGCGTGGTGTAAAAGCATTTGCCGCCGGTGGCCAGCGCTAAATGCACGGCGAACTCGCCGACCACCGTCTTGCCTGCCCCGGTCGGCGCGCACACCAGCACGCCGTGGCCATGCTCGAGCGCTGTACAGGCCCGCTGCTGAAAGTCATCCAGCGCAAACGGCAGCTCGGCGGCGAATCGGTCCAGCTGTGTGGGGGCGTTCACGGCGTCGCCGAGTGGCGCGAGCGGGCAAAGATGTCCGCGACAGCCGGCGTGTCGGCGTACGCACACGCCCGCTCGCCGGTTCGGGGGTCAGGTGATGTCGTCATGAGGTGTGGAAATGCGCGACGGTTCCGGTATCGGCGACGGCGGTTCAACGGGTGCTGCTTGGTCGTCCGGAATCATGGCTTCGCGCTTGGCTTTTCGCTTGTCATGTAGCCGGGCGATCTGAATTGCCAGCTCCAGCAGCAGGGTCAGGGCCAGCCCGAGCGCGATCATCGAAAACGGATCCGACCCCGGCGTGAACACCGCCGCGAACACGAACATCGCGAAGATCAGGCCGCGCCGCCACGACTTCAGCCGGGCATAACTGAGTACGCCGGCCAGGTTCAGCATGACGATCAGCAACGGGAATTCGAAGCTGACGCCGAAAACCAGCAGCAGGTTGATCAAAAACCCGAAATAGCGGTCGCCGGACAACGCGGTCACCTGCACGTCGCTGCCGACGGTCAGCAGGAACCGCAACGCCTTGGACAACACCAGATAGGCCAGTACCGCCCCGGCCACGAACAGGACCGCCGCCGGAATCACGAACGCGATCGCAAAGCGGCGCTCCTTTTTGTACAACCCCGGGGTGATAAACGCCCACAACTGGTACAGCCACATCGGGCAGGCCAGCACCAGCCCCGCGGTCAGCCCCACCTTGAGCCGCAGCATGAACTGGTCGAACGGCGCGGTGGCCAGCAACCGGCATTGTCCGTCGGCGCTGATTTGGGCCCGCGCCGAGGCGGGCAGCGCACAGTACGGCCCCCGCAACCACTCGCCCAGGCTTTCCAGCCCGAAAAACGAGTGCGAATACCAGATAAACCCGACCGCAGTCGTGCATGCGATGGTGGCCAGCGAGATCAGCAGCCGGGTGCGCAACTCGGTGAGATGCTCCACCAGCGACATCGTCGCGTCGGGGTTGGTGCGGCTGCGACGCAGCCGCGGATCAAGGCGCCGCAAAATTCGGGTAGTGCGCACGACGGTGAGTCAGTGCCGCTCAGGGCACCGCAACGACGATGCCGGGCTAAGCCGACTGCCCGCCGGCGGTCGGCGGGTCGACCCGCTCAGACTGCACCGGAGTGGTCGGCGCGGCGGGAGTGGCAGGCTTATCCGGCTTGCTCTCGCTTTGCAGTTCACGGACTTCTGACTTGAAGATACGCAACGATTTGCCCAGCGAACGTGCCGCGTCGGGGAGCCTCTTGGCGCCGAACAGCAGGACCACCACGACGGCAAGGATCGCCCAGTGCCACGGACTTAGACTGCCCAATTTGGTTACCTCCAGACGTCCACCCGATGCTACCGCAGCTGGCGGGCCTGCTATCCGGACCGCGCCGCGGCCAGGTACGCGTCCAGCGCCGCCGCGGCGGCGTCGCGCACCCGCTGGGCCAGGGAGTCGGGCGCCACTATTCGTACCGCTGACCCGAAGCCCAGCACCAGGCGGCTCATCCAATCCTCGGAGGCATACGTCATCGCCGCCTCGAAGTGGCCGTCGGGCAGCTCGCGCAGCAGGCGCATCGGGTAGTACTCGAACATCCACGACGCCGACGGCGCCACCCGCAGCGTGGCCGACGGAAGCGCCGGGTCGGCGTCGAACAGTGAGGTGTCCGGCGGTGATTGGACCGCGGGTTCGGGGGGCGCGGACGGCTCGTCGAGCACTCGGGCCTCGACGATGCGGTCGAACCGGAACAGCCGCACCCCTTGAGCCTCCCGGGACCAGGCCTCCAGGTAGCTGTGGTCGCCGATCAACAGCACCCGGATCGGGTCGACGATCCGGCTGGACAGCGTGTCGCGGGAGGCGGAGTAGTAGTCGATGGCCAGCGCGCAGTTGCGGCGTACCGCGGTGCGAACCGCGGCCGCGGCCTCGCTTTCGGCCGGCGCCGGCTCCTCGACCGCCGCTGCATGGGTGCCGTGCGCGGCGGTGCCGGCGGCCGATTCGATTTTCGCGATCGCACTGCGCGCGGCCTCCGGATCCACCAGGCCGGGGACGTCGGCCAGTGCGCGCAGCGCCACCAGGAGGCCGGTGGCCTCCGGGGAAGTCAGTTGCAGCGGCCGGTCGATGCCTGCCGAGAACGTCACTTCGATTGTGTCGCCGCAGAATTCGAAGTCAATCAGGTCACCGGGTCCGTAACCCGGTAGCCCGCACAACCACAATTGATTGATGTCTTCTTCCAGTTGTTTGACGGTGACGCCGAGGTCGGCTGCCGCCTTGGCGCGGGTGACCCGCGGATTGGCCTGGAAATAGGGGACCATGTTCAGCAACCGCACCAGGCGGGTAGATACGGCTGTCATCGGCGCCGCTCCTCCTCATCGCGTCGCTCTGCATCGTCGCCGGCGCGCGTCATCGGCGCCGCTCCTCCTCATCGCGTCGCTCTGCATCGTCGCCGGCGCGCGTCATCGGCGCCGCTCCTCCTCATCGCGTCGCTCTGCATCGTCGCCGGCGCGCGTCATCGGCGCCGCTCCTCCTCATCGCGTCGCTCTGCATCGTCGCCGGCGCGCGTCATCGGCGCCGCTCCTCCTCATCGCGTCGCTCTGCATCGTCGCCGGCGCGCGTCATCGGCGCCGCTCCTCCTCATCGCGTCGCTCTGCATCGTCGCCGGCGCGCGTCACCGGCGCCGCTCCTCGCCGAACGGCCTGGGCCTGCAGGCGGGCCAGTACGTCGTCTCGCAGCGACGCCGGCGCGAGGACGACCGCGTCAGCACCGTAGCCGGTGATCTCACGCGCGAGTCGGTCGCTGGATCCGATGTCGAGTTTGATCACCTCGCCGTCACGGCCCCCCAATCGCCGTGGCCCCAGGGATTTGCCGGCACGCCGCAACGCCATGGCGCGCCCGTCGGCCACCCACACTTGCGCCTGCGCACCGGTCATTGGTTCGGCCACGGTCTCGGCAACGATCTTGCGCAGGTCGACACCCTCAGGCCGAACGACGACGCCGACCGGACCGATCGGCTTCACCTCGGCACCTATCCGGGACAGCCGGAACACGCGGGTGGCGTCGCGGTCGCGGTCATGCCCGACCAGATACCAGCGGCCCTTCTGCGTCACCACCCCCCACGGTTCGACGGTGCGGGGGGTGTAGGGCTCGCTGCGCGACGGCCGGTGCGGAAACTGCACGGCCTGCCCGGCCTCGATGGCCGCCAACAGCACCCCCAGCACGTTCTCCGAACCGCGCAGGCCCGGCAGCCCGGTGGTCGAGGCAATCACGACCGGGGCGTCGGGGTCGACGTCCACTCCGGCCGCACGCAGTTTGAGCAACGCACCCTGGGTTGCGGTGATCAGTTCCGGCGACTCCCACAACCGGGTTGCCACCGCCACCGCGGCGGCCTCCTCAGGGGTCAACTCGACGGTAGGTAGCGCGTAGGCCTCGCGGTTAATGCGATAACCCTCGGTGGGGTCCAGCGCCGACACCCTGCCGGTCTCCAACGGGATGCCGAGATCACGCAATTCGCTTTTGTCGCGCTCGAACATCCGGGAGAACGCCTCGTCGCTGGGACTGTCGGAGTAGCCGGCGACCGTGGACTTGATCTTTTCGGCGGTGATGTAGCCGCGGGTGGACAGCAATGCGATGACGAGGTTCGTCAACCGTTCGACTTTGGAAGTCGCCACCCGTATCAGGGTAAGCGTTAGCTCGCTTGCCCGACGGCTCCCGACCCCGCTTCGCGGGCTGCTTTGTCGTGGCTTACATGCTGGCGATCAGCCGCTTGACCCGCTCGTCGACCGAGCGGAATGGGTCCTTGCACAACACGGTGCGCTGGGCCTGGTCGTTGAGCTTGAGATGCACCCAGTCCACGGTAAAGTCGCGCCCGGCCGCCTGCGCGGCGCTGATGAACTCACCGCGCAACCGGGCACGCGTGGTCTGCGGCGGCGTGTCGACGGCGTCTTCGATTTCCTCGTCGGTGGTGACGCGGGCGGCCAGACCGTTGCGTTGCAGCAGGTCGAATACGCCGCGGCCACGCTTGATGTCGTGATAGGCGAGGTCCAGCTGGGCGATCTTGGGGTCGGACAGCTCGATGTCGTAGCGGTCCTGATAACGCTGGAACAGCTTGCGTTTGATTACCCAGTCGATTTCGGTGTCCACCTTGGCGAAGTCCTGGCTTTCAACGGCGTCGAGCTGACGCCCCCACAGGTCGACGACCTGCTCGATCTGGGCGTTGGGCTCCCGGGTCTGCAAATGCTCGACGGCGCGCGTGTAGTACTCGCGCTGGATGTCCAGCGCACTGGCCTGCCGCCCGCCGGCCAGCCGCACCGGGCGCCGACCGGTGATGTCGTGGCTGACCTCGCGGATCGCGCGGATGGGGTTGTCGAGCGAGAAGTCGCGGAACGCCACCCCGGCTTCGATCATCTCCAACACCAGCGCCGCGGTGCCGACCTTGAGCATGGTGGTGGTTTCACACATATTGGAGTCGCCGACGATGACATGCAGCCGTCGGTACTTCTCGGCGTCGGCGTGCGGCTCGTCACGGGTATTGATGATCGGACGGCTGCGAGTGGTCGCACTGGACACGCCTTCCCAGATGTGCTCGGCGCGCTGGGACAGGCAAAACGTCGCGGCCTTAGGGGTTTGCAGCACCTTGCCGGCCCCACAGATGAGCTGGCGGGTGACCAGGAACGGCAACAGCACGTCGGAGATCCGGGAGAACTCGCCGGCCCGCACGATCAGGTAGTTCTCGTGGCATCCGTAGGAGTTGCCGGCCGAATCGGTGTTGTTTTTGAACAGGTAGATGTCGCCGCCGATGCCCTCGTCGGCGAGCCGCTGCTCGGCGTCGATGAGCAGGTCTTCCAGCACCCGTTCGCCGGCGCGGTCATGGGTGACCAGCTGCACCAGGCTGTCGCATTCGGCGGTGGCGTACTCGGGATGGCTGCCGACGTCGAGGTAGAGTCGGGCGCCATTGCGCAAAAACACGTTGGAGCTGCGGCCCCACGACACCACCCTGCGAAATAGGTACCGGGCCACCTCGTCCGGGGATAGACGCCGGTGGCCGTGAAACGTGCAGGTGACACCGAATTCGGTCTCGATGCCCATGATTCGCCGCTGCACGATTCGAGCGTACTGGTTAAATGGGCAACTCGTGGGCAGGCCCGCTGTGGATGATGTCCGCGGTCGGCCGCGCTGGCGTGCCAGGGTGAGGCATGCGAGCAGCACAGGCAGGGGTCGCGCAGCTACGCGCGCACGCCGACGACTTCCGCAGATTGGCCGAGAAGCTGGACGCAATGCGGCTCAGCGATGCGGCCTCGGACACCGAGCTGATGCGTCGGCTCATTGGAGACTGCCGGTCGTGGTCGCAGACGCTGCGCAGCGCATCGTCGTACCGCGAATGCGTGATCTGGTGGTATCGACGCCGCCGCATCACGCACGATGGCATGACACCTCCGGACGCGCGCCCGCCGTTCGACCGACTCACCGAGGTCAAGGCACGCCTTACCGGCAACCGGTAATCACTCGGGTAGAGTTGATACGACCCGATCAAGCGAGCTTGCTCATCTGAGAGGTCCTCATTAGTCCAGTGGACAGACCCAGGGTCGCGGAGTACTCGCGGCCTGACCACGTTATCGCACATATCAGCGACACCCACTTGATGGCCGGCGACGGCGAACTGTACGGGGACGTCGACGCAGACGCGCGATTGGCTGAGTTGCTGCTGCGGCTTGAAGCCTCCCAAACTCGGCCGGACGCACTGATCTTCACCGGTGACCTCGCCGACACGGGTCAACCCGGTGCCTACCTCAAATTGCGCGAACTCGTCGAGCCATTAGCCGATCGTCTTGGCGCCCAGATCATTTGGGTGATGGGCAACCATGACAACCGGGCATCGCTGCGCGAACATCTGCTGCGCGAGACCCCAACCATGACGCCGATGGACCGGGTGCACGACGTCGCGGGCTTGCGTGTGATCGTGTTGGACACATCGGTTCCCGGCCATCACCACGGGCAGGTCGCGCCGGATCAGCTACGATGGCTGGCCGATCAACTGGCCGAACCTGCTCCCTTCGGCACCATGCTGGCGATGCACCACCCCCCGATTCCCTGCGTGCAGGATCTGGCCGTCATGGTGGAGCTGCGCGATCAAGCCGCACTGGCCGACGTGCTTCGCGGCAGCGATGTGCGCAGCATTCTTGCCGGGCACCTGCACTATTCCACCACAGCAACTTTCGCCGGCATCCCGGTGTCGGTGGCCTCGGCCAGCTGTTACACCCAAGATCTGCTGACGCCCGGAACCCGTGGCCGTGACGGTGCGCAGGCGTTCAACCTCGTGCACTGTTACCCAGATACGGTGGTGCACACTGTCATTCCGCTGGTCGCCGGAGCAACAGTGGGACGGTTCGTTTCTCCGGACGCCGTCCGCCGTCAGCTGGCCGACGCCCAGGTAAGCATCCTGCCGGCCACCCGGATACCACGCATCGCCCCGCAATTGGCGCGTCGCGAGTGATTCCCAGCGGGCGGGGTCCAGCGCGCCCGCCCGCTGGGAGGTCTTACTCGTCGGCGGCCGCTCGTTCCCACGGCGCCGGCACCGGGAAGTAGCGTTCGAGGAACTCGCCAACGACCTGTGCCCGCTCTTCGGCGCTGACCTCTGGGAAGCTGCCGTCGTTGAGACAGAAGAAGTCAAACTTGCGCTTCTTCAACAGTTTCGGCAGTTTCGCCAGCCCCGACCGCAACGTGGTGTCGACGTAGAGGACCTTGGCCGCCTCGTTTTGAACCGCGCGCCCGGTCATCAACGCGTAGTAGTGGTACAGCGAATTGGTTACCGAGATGTCGGTGCTGGAACGGAAGCGGCTTGCCTGAGTGCGGGCGAAGTCGGCCGCAAACTCGCGCTCGAGTTCAAACAGCACGCTCTTGCGCAACGGGACAGCCGTGTGCTCCAAGTGCCGGGTGATGATCTTGCCGAACCTGTCCCACAGCAGTTGGCGGTTGACCCGTGCCGCGTTCTCGTAACCGCTGCGCTCCGGGTGGTTGCCACCGAGCCCGATTCGCGTAGGCGCTTCGATGAATTTAGTGACGCCACCCGGGGAGAAGAACATCGCCGGCGAAACCGCTCGGCCGAAGAACATGTCGTCGTTGGAGTACAGGAAATGTTCGGCCAGGCCGGGGATGTGGTGCAGTTGAGTCTCCACCGCGTGACTGTTGTACACCGGCAGCACAGAAGGGTCGGTGAAGTGTTCGTCGGCGCGCACAATGGTGATCTTTGGATGCGGCGCGAGCCACTCGGGCACCGGCGAGTCGGTCGCGATGAAAATCCGGCGCACCCACGGCGCGAAGGCATGCACCGCGCGCAGCGCATACTTCAGTTCGTCAACCTGGCGGATCCGCGCGTCGGCGTCATCGCCTTCACCGACAACATAATTCGTCATCGCCGCCGCGCGGCGCGCCCGGAACTCCGGGTCGTTGCCGTCCACCCAGGAGAAAACCATGTCGATGTCGAACGTGATGTCGCCCGCATGCGGGGTGAACATCCCGGCGATCGTCGGCCAGGTGCGGCCGTGCAATTCGACGGTGGTGTACACAACCTCGCTGAGCGCCAACGTCTTGCGGGTCAGCGAATTTTCGATCGGGCAGATGGCGTGCTGCCCGTCGAACACCCAGAACTGTAACTCCACCCCGGCGGAAGCGCCGTAACGCATGCCGGAGCGCGGACATTCGCGCCGACGAAACACGCGCAGCAGCCGCGGGTCCGAGTCCACTGAGAGCAAGCCGTCGCCGAGATACACCGAGCGGCGCCCGGTTCCGTCGAGGATCTTCGCGCGCAGCGGCGCGTCCAGGCAGGCCGCCATCAACGCGTCAGCGACCCGGGCGCGAAGGGCAATGTCAACGACGAGTGCCGGCCGCCCGTCGGCACCGCGGATGAGCAGGAACGGAATACCCGCCCGCTCAAGCTCGCCGCGGATGAACAGCAAGTCCTGGCGCATCGCCTCATACGGAGTCAGGCGCAACCCATCGGCTGAACCGGCGACGCGAACGTCGATCATGCTGGTCATGGGAACACCTGCCTTCCGTACTCGATGTCGGTCATTTCGTGCACACAGAGGGGCACCGCAAACGCGGTCGAGCGGCGACATCGCCCTCACACGTTGAGCTTTGGCACTGGCCGACGTATCCCCGCAGCGCCGGGAAAGCCACTTGGGACCACCCCTTAAGCCGGGGAGATCTGTCCTGATCTTGGGCGTCTCTCGACGTCGTCAGATCAGTGGCCTATGTTCGTCCAGAAGCCTCGCCTAACGAGGTGCTTCCGCAAGGTAGCACCGATTTGAACTCTCGGCAACAAGGGCTCCGGGCCAAAGCCGTTGATGTCGTTCGCGTCCCGCGGCCGACGAGCTCGCCGCTTGGCTACCGGGAGGTTCAAGCCGGGGTGCGCTGCGCCGCCAGCCGCAGCCGCACCGCCATCAAGATCACACCGAGCGCGTTTGCGCCGGGGATGTTGCAGTGCTCGTCGCACCTGCACGATCCCCAGACCTGGTCATGCCAGGTGTTGCCTTCCACCAGCAGAACGCCCTGGGTCTCCAGCAGCCGGCGCGCCAGGTCGGGATTGTTGCCGAACTTCGCCGTGACCACCTCTTCCATCGCCGCGAACTTGCCGCCGGCTTCCCAGCCCTCGACCAAGGGCGCGGCACGGCCGATCTGCTTGGCGCGGGCCGGATCGTCGGTATTGCGGATCGCGGCCACCGCAGCCGGGTCTCGTGTCTTCGCGGCCGCGAAGGCGTGCTCGCTGGTCGGGTACAGCCAACCACGATGCGGCGTCGGTGCGGGCGCGAAGTTCGACAAGAACAGATACTCTCCCGCGAAGGTGTCGATCACCGGGATATGCAGCTCGCTCATCAGGCGACCTCCGCAGCTTGCCATCCTGTCCTGTCGGCCAAGCCACGCGGTGGCCGGCTTACTTCGACGACCTGCCGCCGGCCGAGCCCTCGGCTTCGGGTAGCAGCGCCTCCAGCGCGGTGCCGGTGATTCGCCGAAAGGCCCGCCGCGGCCGGTTCTGGTCAAGGATCGCCACCTCGAGGGTGGACACGCCGAGGGCCGGCTGATCACCGGCGCCATTGCCACTGCCCGCCCGCAGTGCCTCGACAGCGATGCGCACCGCGGTGCTCAAGTCGGCGTTTTCGGTGTAGGACTCCTTCAGCGCGTTGACGATCGGCTCGGTGGTGCCGCCCATGACCACGTAGTGCGGCTCGTCGTTGATCGACCCGTCGTAGGTGATGCGGTACATCTCCGGGGGCTTGGTCTCGCCGTAGTGCGCCACCTCGGCTACGCACAGCTCGACCTCGTAGGGCTTGGCCTGCTCGGTGAAGATGGTGCCCAGGGTCTGCGCGTAGACGTTGGCCAGCTGTCGGCCGGTGACGTCGCGCCGGTCGTAGGCATAGCCGCGGGTATCGGCGAACTGGATGCCGCCCCGGCGCAAGTTGTCAAACTCGTTGAACTTGCCGGCAGCCGCAAAACCCACCCGGTCATAGAGCTCGCTGATCTTCTGCAGCGATCGTGACGGGTTCTCGGCGACGAATAGCACCCCCCCGGCGTAGGCCAGCGCCACCACGCTTCGGCCGCGCGCGATGCCCTTGCGGGCGAGCTCGCTGCGCTCGCGCATCGCCTGCTCGGGTGAAATGAAATACGGGAAGCTCACTTCTCGCTCCGTGGCGCCTCTGCGTCGGGCCCGAAAGTGTCAGCACGCGAACGACTTTCGATGACCTCTCGGGCCAGCTCGGCAATGCGCTGCTCGGGCACCTCGATGGCACCCTCGGCGCCGATTGTGACCGCAGTCGGGTAGATACCGCGAACCAGATCCGGTCCCCCAGTAGCCGAATCGTCATCGGCGGCGTCATAGAGCGCTTCCACCGCCACCCGAAGCGCGGAATCGGGGTCGGTCACCTGGGAGTAGAGTTTCTTGATCGACGACTTGGCGAAGATCGCCCCCGAGCCCACCGCTTGGTAGCCCTCCTCCTCAAAGTTCCAGCCACCGGCGGCGTCGAACGACACGATACGGCCAGCTTTCTGCGGATCCGGGTCATCGATGTCGAGGCCGGCCAGCAACGGCAGCGCCACCAGCCCCTGCATGGCGGCACCGAGGTTGTTGCGCACCATGATCGCCAGCCGGTTGACCTTGCCAGCGAACGTCAGCGGCACACCCTCAAGCTTTTCGTAGTGTTCGAGTTCAACGGCGTAAAGGCGGGCGAACTCGACCGCGATCGCGGCGGTGCCGGCGATACCGGTCGCGGTGTAGTCGTCGGTGATATACACCTTCTTGATGTCGCGCCCGGCGATCATGTTGCCTTGCGTCGACCGTCGGTCACCGGCCATCACGACGCCGCCTGGGTATTTGAGGGCGACGATCGTGGTGCCGTGGCGCAGCTGGCCACCGGCGGCCCCGCCAGACTCGGCGGCGCCGCCGGCGCACACCGGCAACAACTCAGGCGCCTGCCGACGCAGGAAGTCGGCAAACGAGGACAGATCTACGGGACTGGATGGGACTCCGGGAAGTGCTGAGTTAGTGGCCAGGCGATCGCGGAACGGCCAGGTCACTGTCCGCCCTTTTGGACGTACGCGCGCACGAAGTCCTCGGCGTTCTCCTCGAGAACGTCGTCGATCTCGTCGAGCAGATCGTCGGTTTCCTCGGTCAGCTTTTCGCGACGCTCCTGGCCCGCGGCGTTGCTGCCGGTGAAGTCGTCGTCATCGCCGCCGCCACCGCCACGCTTGGTCTGCTCTTGAGCCATCGCTGCCTCCTGCTTCGTCAATCGGCGGCGCGTCACGCGTCCGCCGGTCTCTCTACCCTACCGGTCCACACCGACCTTTCCCCGGGCTTAAGTTCGATTGTCCGGCTTCTCCCCAGGCCTTGCAGGCCTGCATCGTCGCCGGACGGCAAGCTCACGTCGTCAGTTGTTCCACTAGTTCGACGGCACTGTCGACCGAATCCAGCAACGCCCCGACATGGGCTTTGCTGCCGCGTAGCGGCTCTAACGTCGGAATCCGCACCAGAGAGTCGCCACCCAAGTCGAATATCACCGAGTCCCAGCTGGCGGCGGCGATGTCGGCGCCGAACCGCCGGAGGCATTCACCACGGAAGTAGGCCCGGGTGTCGGTCGGCGGGTTGTCCACCGCGCTGAGCACCTGCTGCTCGGTGACCAGACGCCGCATCGACCCGCGGGCGACCAGCCGGTTGTACAGGCCCTTGTCCAGCCGGACGTCGGAGTATTGCAGGTCGACCAGATGCAGTCGTGGTGCCGACCAGCTCAGCTTCTCCCGCTGGCGGAACCCATCGAGGATTCGCAATTTGGCCGGCCAGTCCAGCAGCTCGGCGCACTCCATCGGATCGCGCTCGAGCAGGTCAAGCACGTGGGCCCAGGTTTCCACGATGTCGTTGGCGCGCGGGTCCGGGTCACGGGAGTCGACGAGCTTGGCCACCCGGTCCAGGTAAATCCGTTGCAACGCAAGCCCCGTCAGTTCCCGGCCGTCGGCCAGCGCGACCGTGGCACGCAACGAGGGGTCGCGGCTGATGGTGTGCACGGCGTGCACCGGCCGCGCCAGCGCCAGATCGCTTAAGTCGATGCCCTCCTCGATCAGGTCGAGCACCAGCGCCGTAGCACCCAGTTTGAGATAGGTCGACGTCTCCGCGAGATTGGCGTCGCCAATGATGACGTGCAGCCGACGGTACCGGTCGGCGTCGGCGTGCGGCTCGTCGCGGGTGTTGATGATGCCGCGCTTGAGCGTGGTCTCCAGGCCGACCTCGACCTCGATGTAGTCGGCCCGCTGGGACAGCTGAAATCCGGGTTCGTCGCCGGCGGGGCCGATGCCCACCCGGCCCTGGCCGGTGACCACCTGGCGGGACACCAGAAACGGGGTCAGGCCGACGATGATGGCCGAGAACGGGGTCTGGCGGCTCATCAGGTAGTTTTCGTGCGACCCGTAGGAGGCACCCTTGCCGTCGACGTTGTTTTTGTACAGCTGCAGCTTCACCGCCCCGGGCACGCTGGCGACATGGCGCGCGGCCGCTTCCATTACCCGCTCGCCGGCCTTGTCCCAGATCACCGCGTCGAGCGGGTCGGTGCATTCAGGCGCCGAGTATTCCGGGTGGGCGTGATCGACGTAGAGTCGCGCGCCGTTGGTCAGGATCATGTTGGCCGCGCCGACCTCGTCGGCGTCGACCACCGGCGGCGGACCGGCCGAGCGGCTCAGGTCGAATCCGCGGGCGTCGCGCAGCGGGGATTCCACCTCGTAGTCCCAGCGGGTGCGTTTAGCGCGCTGAAGGCCCGCCGCGGCGGCGTAGGCCAGCACCGCCTGGGTGGAGGTCAGGATCGGGTTCGCGGTCGGGTCCGACGGCGAGGAAATGCCGTACTCGACCTCGGTCCCGATAATCCGTTGCATGCCACAAGCCTAGGTGAGCCGCCGCCGTGTGCCGGCGCAAGCGTGCGCGGTGACGTTTGCCTGGTTGCGGAGTCCGCCTCGGGGCGGCGACAACCGCCGATGCGGCCTGATCCGGCGCGCAAGCCGCACAATCGTCCTTGTCGAGGTGCAGAATTGCCCGGTCAGTGGTTAACTTCGCCCTGTGTCCGCCCCCGAACCGAACGTGGCAGCCCAGCATCGACAGACCGGCGTGTCCGGGAAGCGTTACGGCGAAGTGCTCCTGGTGACCCCCGGCGAAGCGGGTCCGCAGGCCAGCGTCTACAGCACTTACCCGCTTAACGACTGTCCCGCCGACTTATGGTCGGCGCTGGACCCGCAGGCCATCGCGACCGAAAACGGCGCCGCCACAGTCCTGCTCAACGGGCCGCGCTACTGGCTGATGAACGCCATCGAAAAGACGCAGCAGGTTCCGCGGCTGATCAAGACCTTCGGCGGAATCGAGATGCAGCTGCAAGCCACCGTGTTGCTGACAGCGGTGAACCCGGCGCCCTACACCGCAAACCAAGTCAACCGCCACACCGTTTTCACCTTTGACGCCGGCGAAGAGGTCTACGAGCTGCACGACCCCGCTTTCCGATGCTGGGTGATGCAGACCTGGAGCCAGATGGTTGATTCCAACCTGTCGCGAGCTGACCTGCCCAAGCTCGGCGAGCGGCTCAACTTGCCCGACGGATGGACCTACCAGTCGAGGGTGCTGGACAGCCCGTTGCGCATCGACACCACCACCCATGCCGCGCAGGTTCTGCAAGACGACCTGAAGAACAGCTATTCGCTGGTAAGCGGCTGAGCCCGCGACTACAGGTACTGGCCCAGGTTGGATTCGGTGTCGATGGCTCGCGACGCGCTCGAGCTCTTGCCGGTGACCAGGGTGCGGATGTAGACGATCCGCTCGCCCTTCTTGCCCGAGATCCGCGCCCAGTCATCGGGGTTGGTGGTGTTGGGCAGGTCCTCGTTCTCGGCGAACTCGTCGGCGATGGAGTCGAGCAGATGCTGGATCCGCAGCCCGGGCTGGCCGGTCTCCAGCACCGATTTGATCGCGTTCTTCTTCGCCCGGTCGACGACGTTCTGGATCATCGCCCCGGAGTTGAAGTCCTTGAAGTACATGACTTCTTTGTCGCCGTTGGCGTAGGTGACCTCCAGGAACCGGTTTTCGTCGATCTCGGCGTACATCCGGTCGACGACCTTCTCGATCATCCCCTTGATGCACGCTGCGCGATCGCCGCCGAACTCGGCGAGGTCGTCGGCGTGCACCGGCAGATCCTCGGTGAGGTACTTGGAAAAGATGTCCTGCGCCGCCTCGGCATCCGGACGCTCGATCTTGATCTTCACGTCGAGGCGCCCCGGCCGCAGGATCGCCGGGTCGATCATGTCCTCGCGGTTGGAGGCACCGATCACGATGACGTTCTCCAGCCCCTCCACGCCGTCGATCTCGCTCAGCAGCTGGGGCACCACGGTCGTCTCCACGTCCGAGGAGACCCCGGTGCCGCGGGTGCGGAAGATCGAGTCCATCTCGTCGAAGAACACGATGACCGGGGTGCCCTCCGAGGCCTTCTCGCGGGCGCGCTGGAAGATCAGCCGGATGTGACGCTCGGTCTCGCCGACGAACTTGTTGAGCAGCTCCGGGCCCTTGATGTTGAGGAAGTACGACTTCGCCTCCTTGGCGTCGTCGCCGCGGACCTCGGCCATCTTCTTGGCCAGCGAGTTGGCCACCGCCTTGGCGATCAGCGTCTTGCCGCAGCCGGGCGGGCCGTAGAGCAACACGCCCTTGGGCGGGCGCAGCGCGTATTCCTTGTAGAGCTCCTTGTGCAGGAACGGCAGCTCGACCGCGTCGCGGATCTGCTCGATCTGCCGGCTCAGCCCGCCGATGTCGTCGTAGCTGACATCGGGCACCTCTTCGAGCACCAGGTCTTCGACCTCCGCCTTGGGGATGCGCTCGAATGCATACCCCGCCTTGGTGTCGACCAGCAAGGAGTCACCGGGACGCAGCTTGCGGGGGCGGGTGTCGTCGTTGAGCGCTTCGGGGACACCGTCGGGCAGGTTCTCGGCCACCAGCGGCTCGGCCAGCCAGACGATGCGTTCCTCGTCGGCGTGGCCGACGACCAGCGCCCGGTGCCCGTCGGCGAGAATTTCACGCAATGTGGAAATTTCGCCGACCGATTCGAAATTGCCGGCCTCGACGACGGTCAGGGCCTCATTTAGCCGAACGGTTTGCCCCTTCTTAAGTGACTTGACGTCAATATTCGGTGAGCACGTCAGGCGCATTTTGCGGCCGGAGGTGAACACGTCGACGGTGTTGTCGTCGTGTGTGGACAGCAGCACACCGTAACCGCTGGGCGGCTGCCCGAGCCGGTCGACTTCCTCGCGGAGAGCCAACAGCTGCTGGCGTGCCTCCTTCAGGGTTTCCATCAATTTGGAGTTACGGGCGGCGAGGGAGTCGATCCGCGCCTCCAGCTGGTGCACATCGCGGGCACCACGGACTGACCCCTGCTGTCCGACGGCGTTTTCGAGTTGCTCCCGGAGCAGGGCGGCCTCGCGTCGCAGCTCTTCTAACTCTGCGGCGTCGTCGCTGGACATCGGGGGTCCGAACGTTTCACGCTCTGAGTCACCCATGTTGAGCTCCTTTCGCGCGCCGGATGTTGGCGCGGCGGATACTTCAACGCTACCGGCGATTCGGCATTCGTGCGGGGATCAAAATTCAACACATAAGTACCATTGGTAACCTTCGCACTGAATCGGGCCGATCGAAAGGACATCCGAGACCGTGAAATCCCTAGCCACAGGCTTGCTCACCGTCGCTGCAGTCGGCGCGGCCGCAGCCGGTGTGACGTCACTTGCATCCGAGGCCGTGTCCCCTCCGCACGTGCAGCCGGTGGTCTTCGGTGCGCCGCTGCCGCTGGATCCGGCGGCGGACGTACCAACTCCCGACCAGCTGATCAACGTTCTCAACGGACTGCAGAATCCCAACATTCCGTTTGCCAGCAAGAGCTATCTGGTTGAAGGCGGTGTCGGCGGGGTCGAGGGCCGCATCGCCGACCGGCAGCTGCAAAAAGCCGCGCGAAACGGCTCGCTCCCGCTGACGTTCAATGTGGCGAACATCACGCCGGCCGGTCCCGGTGCGGCGTCGGCGGACATCACGGCCTCGGGTCCGAATCTTGCGCCCACCACGCAGAACATCACGTTCGTCAACCAGGGCGGCTGGAAGCTGTCCCGCGGTTCAGCGATGTCGCTGCTGCAGGCCGTGCAGGCGGCCGGCTGACCGCTCCTGGATGGGATGCCCAGGCAGCTGGCCACCGTGTTGAGCGCCGCCACCGTTGTGGCGGCGCTCGGGCTATCCGGGTGCGCACACGGCGAACGCGGTTCTGCCCCGTCGTCACCGGCCGCGCGGTCGTCGCAGCCCGCGGCCCCTCCAGCGACGCCTGCCCAGGTCGCGCCGCTGCCCCCGCCGGAGGCCCTCACCGACGTGCTCTACCGGCTGGCCGACCCGGCGGTGCCCGGCGATCAGAAGCTCAGCCTGGTCGAAAGCGCGACCCCGGACAACGCCGCCGCCCTGGACCGATTCCCCACCGCGTTGATCGACGGCGGCTATGCGCCCGTGACCTTCAACGCAACCGACATCTCCTGGTCGGACAAGCATCCCGCCGACGTGGTGGCCACCGTCAACGTCACCTCACCGAAGCGGGACACTGCCGGGTTTTCGTTCCCGATGGAGTTCAAGCCATACCAGGGCGGATGGCAGTTGTCCCAGCAGACAGCGGCAATGCTGCTGGGCTTGGGCAATTCGCCGCCCGCCACACCACCCGCGCCGACCCCGTGATCGCGGCCATGTGGATCGGCTGGCTCGAATTCGACGTGCTGCTCGGCGACGTGCGCTCGCTCAAACAAAAGCGGTCGGTGATCCGCCCGCTCGTGGCCGAACTGCAGCGCAAGTTCAGCGTGTCCGCCGCCGAGACCGGTTCACACAATCTTTACCGGCGGGCCGGCATCGGGGTGGCCATGGTGTCCGCCGACCGCGGCCACACCGTCGATGTGCTCGACGCCGCTGAACGCCTGGTGGCGGCGCACCCGGAGTTCGAGTTGCTGTCGGTGCGCCGCGGCCTGCATCGCAGCGACGACGACTGAGGGGTCGGCGAGCCCTACACCGTGCGCTTGCGGCGCAACACCGCTGGCGCGATCGTGCCGGGGGCAAGTCGGCGCGCCGACACCAGAAACGCGGTGTGGCCGCGCATGGTGTGCTCCGGGCGCACCGCCAGCCCGACCACATTCCAGCCCCGCTGCAGCGTCTCCCAGGCGCGGGGCTCGGTCCAGCACCGCTGCTGCCGCAGCGCCTCCACCGTCCTGGACAGCTGGGTGACGGTGGCCAGATAAACCATCAGCACACCGCCGGCGACCACGACCCGCGAGACGGCATCGAGCACCTCCCACGGTGCCAGCATGTCGAGCACGGCCCGATCGATGGAGCCGGCTGCCAACGCACAGTCGGCGACGTCGCCGACGACAAGCTGCCAGTTGTCCGGTCGACACCCGAAGAACGCCTCCACGTTGCGGCGGGCGTGCTCGGCGTGGTCGGCGCGCAATTCGTAGGAGGTCAGCTGTCCACGCGGCCCGACCGCCCGCAGCAGCGAACAGGTCAACGCGCCCGAGCCGGCACCGGCTTCCAGTACCCGGGCCCCGGGGAAGACATCGCCCTCATGCACGATCTGCGCGGCGTCTTTGGGGTAAACCACTTGAGCGCCGCGCGGCATCGACATCACATAGTCGACGAGCAGCGGGCGCAGCGCGAGAAATTCGTCGCCGCTGCTGGATTTCACCACGCTGCCCTCCGGCAGGCCGATCACCGCGTCGTGCGCGATGGCGCCGCGATGGGTGTGGAACTCGGCGCCGGCGCTGAGCAGCATCGTGTAGTGCCTGCCCTTGGTGTCGGTGAGCTGGACACGATCTCCCACATCAAATGGGCCGGTGGTGGACACAGTTGTCTAGCCTGCCAGCAGACGCGCCGAAAACGGTGCGCGGGTTTGTCGGACCTCGCTTCTAGGCTGCTGCTATGTGCGGCCAGGCTGCGGTACGCGACGAGCCGGGCACCCGAACCCGTCCGGCGCTGTCGCCGTCGCGGGCAGCGGATTTCAAGCAGTGCCCGCTGCTGTATCGGTTCCGGGCGATCGACCGGTTGCCTGAGCCGCCGTCGGTAGCTCAGCTGCGCGGATCGGTGGTTCACGCCGCGCTGGAACAGCTGTACGGTTTGCCCCCGGCGCAGCGGGACCGGGACGCCGCCGTGGCGCTGGTGGCACCGGTGTGGGAGCAACTGGTCGCCGGGGAACCCGCTTTGGCCGCCGCGCTGAGTCCGGCCGAGCAAGCCGAGATGCTCGACGAGGCCCGCGCGTTGTTGTCCGGCTACTACCGGTTAGAGGACCCGACCCGGTTCGACCCGCAAAGCTGCGAACAGCGCGTCGAAGTTGAGCTGGCCGATGGCACGCTGCTGCGCGGCTTTATCGACCGCATCGATGTCGCTCCCACCGGCGAGCTGCGGGTGGTCGACTACAAGACCGGCAAGGCGCCGCCGGCGGCGCGCGCGCTTGCCGAGTTCAAGGCCTTGTTTCAGATGAAGTTCTATGCGGTGGCGCTGCTGCGCTCGCGGGGTGTGCTGCCGACCCGGCTGCGGCTCATCTACTTGGCCGACGGTGAGCTGCTCGACTACTCCCCCGAGCGCGAGGAGCTGCTGCGCTTCGAGAAGACGTTGATTGCGATCTGGCGGGCCATCCAATCCGCCGGTGCGACTGGCGATTTCCGGTCCAGGCCGTCGCGGCTATGTGAGTGGTGCCCGCACCAGCAGCACTGCCCGGAGTTCGGCGGGACGCCGCCGCCCTACCCGGGCTGGCCCGCCGACCGGGCGACCGAGTCGGCGGGCCTGGCGAGTACGCCTGAAGACGCGACTGAATTGTTCTGCTAGAGAACGCCTGTCATCGCTGCGACCGCAAACCCGCCAAGGATTGCAACCGCATCTTCGACCAGCGCGACCGGCAGGTCGTGCCCGCCGGCGGCGCCGACCAGTCGAGTCCGTGCCGCGTAACCGCCCAGGGTGCCGAGTACCGCACCCGTAATGCCTGCGCCGAGTCCACCCCAGGTATAGCCCCAGGCGGTGCCGATAACGGCGCCCGCGAAGGCCCCCAATAGGATTCGTGCGATGAACGAGGCGGCAGCGGTGCGACTCGGCGTCATCGGCAGCTTGTCGGCGACGAGTTCGCCGACCGCAAACACGGTGAAGATGGTGACCGTCACCGGGTGGGCGACCCACGATGCCCACGTCCCGGCCAGGTTGATCCAGTCGAGCAGGGCCGCCCACGCAACAACGGCCGGAGCGGTCACGGCGCGTAACCCGGCGACCACACCGATCAACAACGCGAGCAGCAGCACAAGAAAGTGCGTCACGGCGGTCCTCCTGCCAAGGAGCCGGACAATTGGCTCAGCCGGACGCTAACACACCCACCGCGCTGAAACCTCGGCGCGCTCAGAATCGGCAGAAACGGATGTCGGAAGCCAGGATCGCCTTGGCCCCGATCGCGGCAAGCTCGTCCATGATCGCGTTGACGTCGCTGCGGGGCACCAAAGCACGCACCGCCACCCAGTCGGGGTCTGCCAGCGGCGCAATGGTCGGTGACTCCAATCCCGGGGTGATCGAGGTGGCCTGGTCGAGCGCCGCACGCGGGCAGTCATAGTCCAGCATCAAATACTTCTGGCCGAACACAACGCCCTGGATGCGGGCCACCATCTGATCGCGGGCGGCAACTTTGGCGGGGTCGTGCCGGTCGTGATCGGTTCGCTCGATGAGCACCGCCTCCGAATCACACAGCGGTTCACCAAAGGCCACTAAGTCATGCAGGCCCAACGTGCGACCAGAGCCCACTACGTCGGCGATGGCATCGGCCACGCCCAGTTGCACCGAAATCTCTACGGCCCCATCTAGCCGGATGACTGTTGCCTCAATCCCTTTGGCGGCCAAGTCTTTTTGTACCAGGTTCGGGTAGGCTGTGGCGATTCGGATGCCAGCCAGGTCGGCGGTGGTCCACTCGCGTCCAGCGGGTGCGGCGTAGCGGAAGCTGGAAGACCCGAAACCAAGCGCCAAACGTTCGCGCACCGGCGCATCGGACTCGCGTACCAGGTCACGTCCGGTGATCCCGAAATCCAAGTCGCCGGATCCGACGTAGACAGCAATGTCTTTGGGCCGCAGAAAAAAGAACTCGACGTTGTTGACCGGATCGAGGACGGTCAGGTCCTTCGAGTCGGTGCGACGGCGGTAGCCGGCTTCTGACAAGATCTCGATGGCCGGCTCACTGAGTGCACCCTTGTTGGGAACCGCGACGCGCAGCATCACAGCTTCCGATACACGTCGTCGAGCGTGAGGCCACGCGAAATCATGAGCACCTGCGTCCAATACAACAACTGACTGATCTCCTCGGCCAGGGCGTCGTCAGGCTCGTGTTCGGCGGCCAGCCACACCTCACCAGCTTCCTCGAGAATCTTCTTGCCGAGCTCATGAACCCCGCCGTCCAACGCGGCCACGGTGGCGCTGCCAGCGGGTCGGGTGCGGGCACGCTCGCCCAGTTCGGCGAACAAGTCCTCGAAGGTCTTCACGGCCAGCGATTGTTTCACGTCCCGGCCAGCTAAGTCACGGCGGTTTTCATGCTCGACGCCGGTGCGGGTTGCAGGTTCACTCGTGCAGCAGTTCGGCGTGCATGTCTTCTAGAGATACGCCCTTGGTCTCCCGGACATATCGCCACACGAATACGAATGACAGCGTTGCACACAGCGCATAGAAGCCGTAGGCGAATCCGAGGGCGTGACGCAGCCCCGGGAAGGTGAACGCAACCGCGAAGTTGGTCAGCCATTGGCAGGCGCTGGCCAATCCCACTGCCGCGGCACGGATGCGGTTGGGAAATATCTCGCCGAGGAGCACCCATAGCCCGGGCCCCCACGAGACAGCGAACGCGACGACGAAGACGTTGGCGGCGACCAGGGCGACCACCCCGGAGGCTCCGCTGAGGTGCGGCTTGCCACCGATGATCGGAACGTGGGCGAAGACAAGCGATAGCACCGCCAACATCAACGCCATGCCGGCCGATCCCGTCAACAGCAGCGGCTTGCGGCCGACCTTATCGATGAGCGCCATCGCGATCAACGTGATCACGACGTTGACAAAGGCGGTGGCGACAGCGATGCCGAACGACGCGTTCTCCCCGAAACCCACTGCCTGCCACAGCACGCTGCCGTAGTAGAAGATCACGGTGATCCCGACGAGCTGCTGAAAGGCCGCCACCCCCAGACCGACCCACACGATGCCGTACAAACCGCCCGACGGCTTGCGCAGGTCACGCCACGACGGCCGGTGCTCGCGTTGCAGCGTTGCTTGGATGCGTTCTACCGTGGCTTCGACTTGGCGATCCTCGAGCACCTCGGAAAGCACCCGATGAGCTTCCGAGACACGTTGTGCGGCAACGAGATAGCGCGGAGACTCCGGGATCGTGAAGGCCAACGCTCCGTAGAGGAGCGCTGGGACGGTCTCGGCGAGGAACGTCCAGCGCCACGCGGCCAGCCCCAGCCATAGTTCTTCGCGCGAACCGCCCGCAAGGTGAAACGGCAGCCAGGCGACGGCCAGGGCCAGAAAGATTCCGCAGACGATGGCCAGCTGCTGCAGTGAACCGAGCCGACCGCGGATACCCGGTGGCGAGATCTCGGCAATGTAGGCCGGGGACACCACCGACGCGACGCCGATACCGAACCCGCCCACGCTGTGGCATGCGACGAACATCCAGACGTCGCCGGCCAGCCCGGTGCCCAGGCCGCAGATCAGGAACAGCGCGGCGGCCAGCTTCATCATCGATCGCCGGCCCATCCGGTCCGCGATGCGTCCTGCGGTAATCGCGCCCGCGGCGGCACCCACCAGACCCGCGCCGGCGGCCAAACCCAACAACGTATTGCCGACCCTGAATTGGTCTTGCAGCGCGGCCACCGCCCCGTTGGTGACCGAGACGTCGTAGCCGAATATCAGCCCGCCGAGCGCGGCCACCGAGGCGAACCGGACGGCGGTCCGGACCCGCGCCGAGTCAGCCATAGGCGTCAGACGTTGAAGTACTTGGCCTCAGGGTGATGCAGGACGAAGGCATCGGTGGACTGCTCGGGATGCAGTTGCATTTCCTCCGACAACGTCACTCCGATCCGCTCGGGCTGCAGCAGCGCCATGGTCTTGACCCGGTCCTCCAGGTCGGGGCAGGCACCGTAGCCGAAGGAGAACCGGGCACCACGATAGCCGAGCTTGAAGTAATCCTCTTTCGCCTCCGGGTCTTCGGCTGCCATGGCCCGGTCGCCGGAGAAACGCAGCTCCTCGCGGATACGCCGGTGCCAGTACTCGGCCAGCGCTTCGGTTAGCTGCACGCCGATGCCATGCACCTCTAGGTAGTCGCGGTAAGAGTTGGACGCAAACAACTGGTTGGCGAACTCGGCGATCGGATCGCCCATCGTCACCAATTGGAAGGGCAGCACGTCAACCTGGCCGCGTTCGGCGGCCAGCGCCCGTGACCTGACGAAATCGGCGATACACAGGAAGCGGCCGCGTTGCTGGCGCGGGAAGGTGAACCGGAACCGCTCGGGCGCATCGGCTGTCGGCTCGGCGAGCACGATGACGTCGTCGCGCTCGGAGACCGCCGGGAAATACCCGTACACCACCGCGGCGTGGGCGAGAATTCCGTCAGTGGACAGCCGGTCCAGCCAGTAACGCAGCCGCGGGCGCCCTTCGGTCTCCACCAATTCCTCATACGACGGGCCTGTGCCACCGCGGGCACCGCGCAGGCCCCACTGGCCGAGGAACAGCGCACGCTCGTCGAGCAGCGCACTGTAGTCGGCTACCGCCAAACCTTTGACGATGCGAGAGCCCCAGAACGGTGGCGCCGGAACCTCGACGTCGGCCGCAACGTCGGAGCGCTCCGGTATGACGATCGGCTCCTCGGCTGCTTTGCGTTGCGCCGCAATTCGTTTGGAGCGCTCATGCCGCGCCCTGCGTTCAGCTTCCTTTTCGCGGGCGGCGATCGCCTCGGGGCTGTCAGTGTCGGGCGCCTCGCCACGCTTGGCGCTCATGATGGTGTCCATCAACTTCAGGCCCTCGAAAGCGTCTCGCGCGTAATGCACTTCGCCCTCGTAGACTTCGGCGAGGTCGTTTTCGACATAGCTGCGGGTCAACGCCGCGCCGCCGAGCAGTACCGGGAACTTCCCGGCGACCCCGCGGCTGTTCATCTCCTGGAGGTTTTCCTTCATCACCACGGTCGACTTGACCAGCAGCCCCGACATGCCGACCACGTCGGCGCTTTTGTCTTCGGCGACTTCCAGGATGTTGGCGATCGGTTGCTTGATGCCGAGGTTGACCACCTCGTAGCCGTTGTTGCTCAAGATAATGTCGACGAGGTTTTTGCCGATGTCGTGCACATCACCCTTCACGGTGGCCAGCACGATCCGGCCCTTGCCGGAGTCGTTCTCGGATTTCTCCATATGCGGCTCCAAGTAGGCCACGGCGGCCTTCATCACCTCGGCGGACTGCAGCACGAACGGCAGCTGCATCTGCCCGGAACCGAACAGCTCCCCAACAGTTTTCATGCCGGCAAGCAGGTTGTCGTTGATGATCTCCAGCGGCGGCTTGAGGGTCATCGCCTCGTCCAGGTCGGCCTCCAGGCCGTTGCGTTCGCCGTCGACGATGCGCTGGGCCAGCCGATCCAGCACCGGCAGCTTGGCCAGCTCCGCGGCGCGGGATTCTTTCGACGACGCGCTCGACACTCCCTCGAAGAGCCGCATCAGCTCTTGCAGCGGGTCGTAGCCCTCGCGGCGGCGATCGTAGATCAGATCCAGCGCGACAGTGCGCTGGTCTTCTGCAATCCGATTGATGGGCAGGATTTTCGACGCATGCACGATCGCCGAGTCCAGCCCGGCCTCCTGGCATTCGTGCAGGAACACCGAGTTGAGCACTTGGCGCGCAGCGGGATTCAGACCGAAGGAGATGTTGGACAACCCGAGCGTGGTTTGCACCTTCGGGTGGCGTTTCTTCAGCTCGCGGATGGCCTCGATGGTCTCGATACCGTCGCGGCGCGACTCCTCCTGCCCGGTAGCGATGGTGAACGTTAGGCAGTCGATGAGGATTGACGACTCGTCGACACCCCAGTTGCGGGTGATGTCGTCGATGAGCCGCTCGGCGATTGCGACTTTCTTGTCGGCGGTGCGGGCCTGGCCTTCTTCGTCGATGGTGAGCGCCACTACTGCGGCGCCGTGTTCGGCGACGAGCTCCATGGTCTTGGCAAACCGTGACTCGGGGCCGTCGCCGTCTTCGTAGTTGACCGAGTTGATCGCGCACCGGCCGCCGAGGTGCTCTAAACCCGCTCGCAATACTGCTGTTTCGGTGGAGTCGAGCATGATCGGCAGCGTCGATGCGGTGGCCAGCCGACTGGCCAGCGCCGCCATGTCGGCGACCCCGTCGCGGCCCACGTAGTCGACGCACAGATCCAGCAGATGCGCGCCGTCGCGGGTCTGCTCTTTGGCGATGTCGAGGCATTTCTGGTAGTCCTCGGCGATCATCGCCTCGCGGAAAGCCTTGGAGCCGTTCGCGTTGGTGCGCTCCCCAATCACCAGCACCGAGGCTTCCTGTTTGAAGGGGACCGCGGTATACAGCGACGACACCGACGGTTCATAGGTGATGTGCCGCTCGCCTGGTGTGACGGTGCGCACGGCCTCGGCGACCCGGCGGATGTGTTCAGGGGTGGTGCCGCAGCAGCCACCGACCAGAGATAGCCCGAACTCGGCGATGAAACCGGCCAGCGCCTCCGCCAATTCGTCTGGCTGCAGGGGGTATTCGGCGCCGTTGGGACCCAGCACTGGCAGGCCGGCATTGGGCATCACCGACACCGGAATGCGGGCATGCCGGGACAGGTGACGCAGGTGTTCGCCCATTTCGGCGGGCCCGGTGGCACAGTTCAATCCGATCATGTCGACGCCGAGCGGTTCGACGGCGGTCAGCGCCGCGCCGATCTCACTGCCCAGCAGCATCGTTCCGGTCGTCTCCACTGTCACATGGGTGAACACCGGGATGCGGCGTCCGAATTGGGCCATGGCCCGCCGCGATCCCAGCACCGCGGCCTTGAGCTGCAGCAGGTCCTGGCAGGTTTCGACGAGGATCGCGTCGGCGCCGGCCTCAAGCATGCCCAGCGCGGCCTCGGTGTAGGCGTCGCGGATTTGCGCGTACTCGGTGTGTCCGAGGGTGGGCAGCTTTGTGCCCGGTCCCATCGATCCCAGCACGTAGCGCTTGCGGTCGGGTGTGGCGAGCTCGTCGGCGACCCGACGCGCGATCGCGGTGCCTTTTCGCGCGAGCTCGCGGATCTGGTCGGCGATGGCGTAGTCGCCCAGGTTGGACAGGTTGCAGCCGAAGGTGTTGGTCTCCACGGCGTCGGCGCCCGCCTCGAAGTAGGCGCGGTGAATCCGTTCGATCACGTCGGGGCGAGTCTGGTTGAGAATCTCGTTGCAGCCCTCCAGCCCGCGAAAGTCGTCGAGCGTCAGCTCCGCGGCCTGCAGCTGGGTGCCCATGGCACCATCGCCCACCATGACCCGCTTAGACAAGGCGTCTAGCAGGTCGGTGTCGTAGGTGCGATCGTTCACAGGAGTCACCCCGACAAGCATAGCTGTTCTATCCAAATGGGTCCGTTCGTCGCGGCGCGGGCAACCGGTGCAACGCCGTACGCTGATCCTGTGACCCCGCCGGATGCCCGCGCCGCGCTGCCCGAACTGCACAACACCGTCGTGGTGGCGGCTTTCGAGGGCTGGAACGACGCCGGCGACGCCGCCAGCGACGCGGTCGAGCACCTGGAGGCCATCTGGGAGGCTGAGCCCATCGTCGAGATCGACGACGAGGCCTACTACGACTATCAGGTCAACCGTCCGGTGATCCGCCAGGTCGACGGCGTCACCCGCGAACTGGTGTGGCCGGCGATGCGGATCTCGCACTGCCGCCCACCGGGTAGCGAGCGCGACATCGTGCTGATGCATGGGGTGGAGCCGAACATGCGATGGCGCACCTTTTGCGCCGAGTTACTCGCGATCGTCGACAAGCTCAACGTCGAGACCGTCGTGATCCTCGGGGCGCTGCTTGCGGACACGCCGCACAGCCGACCGGTTCCGGTGTCCGGGGCGGCCTACTCGCCGGAGTCGGCGCGCCGCTTCGGTTTACAGGAAACCCGTTACGAAGGTCCGACCGGTATTGCCGGAGTGTTCCAGGACGCGTGCGTGGCGGCCGGGATTCCAGCGGTGACGTTCTGGGCAGCGGTACCACACTACGTGTCTCAGCCACCGAACCCCAAAGCCACCGTGGCACTGCTGCGCCGGGTCGAGGACGTGCTCGACATCGAGGTTCCCCTGGGGGATCTGCCCGCGCAGGCCGAGGAGTGGGAGGCCGCGGTCAGCGAGATGACCGCCGAGGACGAGGAGATCGCCGAGTACGTCGCTTCGTTGGAGCAGCGCGGCGACGCCGAGGTCGACATGCACGAGGCGCTGGGCAAGATCGACGGCGACGCGCTGGCCGCCGAGTTCGAACGCTATCTACGCCGCCGCCGCCCCGGCTTCGGGAGATAGCCGTGGGGGCGATGCGTGCCGCAAGCCCCGATGCGGAGTCTGGCAACAGCGGCTGGTCTGCCCCCTCCTAGCAGCCGACCAACCACCCACACCACCAGGACTCCGAAACGCCTGGCACACCGTCAAGACTCACATAACGCAGTACATCCACACCGCCAGACTGCCGGTCAGTTTTTCCGGTTCATCCACGCCAAGTAATCGGCCTTGGTGAAGCTTTCACCCAACGCCCGGCGGCGCTCGGATTCCTCGAAGACTTCTTGCAGAGCGTCTTGGTCGTACCCCGTTTCTCGCGCCACATAGCGGTACAGCTCGTTGTCCATGGCGTAAACCCCAGGAACGGGTTCTTGCAAGTGCTTACGGTAGACGGCCTCCTGGAAGGCCTTCGGGTCTTCGCCGGCTTCGCGGCGCCGGTTGACCTCGGCCACCAACTTCTGTCGCGCTTCCTCTGCACTCGGCGCAGTCACCGACCAGTCCGAACCTGGGTACCATGCACGCCACCCATCGGTGGTGTGCTCGAATTGGGGCTTCATCCTGAAGGCGAACCGTTGCTGTGCAATTGGATCGTCAGCTGGCGTTGTCATCGGTTGCTCCCGTAACCGTTGGTGGTCGAGTACGCCGGAATCGTCATAGGTGTCCACCTGACTCGTCCTCGTCGGTGTAATACATGTCAGTGGTACCGTCCGGATAGAGAATTTCGCAATGAAAAGCCCAGGGCCCACCCCGCGGACCAGGTACGCACCAGACAATCCGGCCTTGAAGAATGTCGTGAAATCCCAGAGGAATTCCGTCTGTTACGCCTGACCCTCGTACCTTGGCCGTCGGCGACTGGGCGAAGGTCAGGGTGCCCCAGGCGGCGGTGGCTTCCTTCAGCTCTGCGCTGACGCGCTGCTCGTTGCCGACCAGCATCCCGACGCGGTGGCGAATGAAATTGGAGTGCGCGACGGCTTCCGCCAGACGTTTCTCCTGCTGCGCGCGGCTGGTGGCCCGACCGGTGTCGGTGACGCTGTAGGCTTCGCTGACCCGAAAGCCGGCGCGCTGGGCGTCGGCGACCGCCTCCAGGGCTTCCTGCTTGCCGGCTTGCAGCACGTCCTGCCCACGCCGGGCGATCTCGGCCGCATCGGGCACGCTCCACAAAAACTTGCGCGCAATGACCACATCGGTTTCCGCCTGAGTGATCGCCGCGTCCCCGGCCGCACCCTCCCACTCGACGCCGCCCGGGGCACGCACTTTTTTGCGCCAATTGCGCCAAGGCTTTCTCTGCTTCAGCACCGACGTGTTCGCACCAGTCGGCGAACTGCCCCAGGTGACCAAATTGCGCGGAACGCAGCTGCGAGAGCGTCGGCCAGCCCGTGGGCAGCGGCGACACACCGGCCATCAGCTCACCAACCCCCCGCAACCGCGCCGCGCTGTGGTCCTCGGTGCCGGTGTAGGCGATGCCCGCCATACTGTAGTCGGCCCCACGCGCGCCCACCCGCCGCGCTATCGCGGCCAGGTCTTTGCTCGCCGCGGCGGCGGCGAGGTTCACGCTTCCCACGGTGGACTGCCAGGGCGAAGCCGCCACAAACGACGGCGCTGCGGCCGCGGACAGCTCACCGCAGATCGTCTCGCATTCAGCTCCCAACTGGCGCAACCCAATCGCGAGCACCTTCAGGCGGCGACCGGGGGCCTCGGGCATACGGGAATCGTAGTGGGAACGACCTATTCCACTCGGCCAAACCACCGATACGAGACCACCGCCGAAGCAGGCAGCCAACAACGAGTTCGCTCAAGTCGGCGCACCCCGCCAGCTTTTCCGCTAAGGACGCACACCAGCCAGCCTCCGTTCCACGCTATTGCCGCGCTGCAAACGGCGTAGCCGAACCGCACGAACTGCAGTTCACCGAGTTGATCACGCAGCGCCCACCCAAATGCTCCAAACCCGCTTGCAGCACGGCAGTTTCGGTGGAGTCCAGCATGATCGGCAAGGTCGACGCGGTGGCGAGCCAACTGGCCAGCGCCGTCATGTCTGCGACGCCGTCGCGGCCCACAGAGTCCACGCACAGATCCAGCAAGTGCGCGCCGTCGCGGGTCTGTTCCTTGGCGATGTCCAGGCATCTCTGGTAATCCGCGGGGCCCGACCGGTATTGCCGGAGTGTTCCAGGACGCGTGCGTGGCGGCCGGGATTCCAGCGGTGATGTTCTGGGCAGCGGTACCACACTACGTGTCTCAGCCACCGAACCCCAAAGCCACCGTGGCACTGCTGCGCCGGGTCGAGGACGTGCTCGACATCGAGGTTCCGCTGGCCGACCTGCCCGCCCAGGCCGAGGAGTGGGAGGCCGCGGTCAGCGAGATGACCGCCGAGGACGAGGAGATCGCCGAGTACGTCGCTTCGTTGGAGCAGCGCGGCGACGCCGAGGTCGACATGCACGAGGCGCTGGGCAAGATCGACGGGGACGCGCTGGCCGCCGAGTTCGAACGCTATCTACGCCGCCGCCGCCCCGGTTTCGGGCGCTAGCCCGGCGACGGCGCGGGCCGCAACGGCCCCCAGGGCGGAGTCTGGCAACAGCGGCTTACCGCCGCTCCAGTCCCTGCGTGTGAGCACTGGTCGAACGACCAAGCGCAGCGACTTCGGCGTCCATGCGCGGCAGCAGATCGGGCACCAACCGCCGGACCGGGGCCTCGCCCAGCGGGGTGGACAGCACCGGCCGCAGCCAGCGGACCAGCCCAACCCAGCCCGGACTGTTGATGCGGCGTTTGCGCCCCTCGATGCCCTTGACCAAGGCCTGCGCACACTTCTGCACCGATGTGGTGCGGTTGAGCGGATAAGGCAGTTTGGCGAGCATCTCGGTGAATGTGGACAGGTCGGCCTTGCTGTCTTGCACCATCGGCGTGTCGATCCACGACATGTGCGCCGACCCGACGTCGACGCCCAGATGGGCAACCTCCAGGCGCAGCGCGTTGGCGAAGTGTTCGACCGCGGCTTTGGAGGCGCCGTACGGCGCCATACCCGGGGCTGCGGCGTAGGCGGCCAGCGACGACACGATCAGCACATAGCCGCCCCGCTCGATCAGCGAGGGAAGAGCGGCCCGCACGGTGTGGTACACCCCGAGCACGTTGACGTCGACGAGTCGGCGGAATGCTTCGGGATCGACCTGCAGAACCGACCCGTAGCTGGCTATCCCGGCGTTTGCCATGACCGTGTCGATACCGCCGAACCGGTCTATGGCGTGGTCGGCGGCGGCTTGCATGGCGGCGCGGTCGCGGACATCGGCGACCACGGTGAGCACCCGCTCGTCGGCTAGTTCGGCGCCCAGCGTATTGAGCTGTGCCTCGTCCAAATCGCTCAAGACCAGCCTGGCGCCCTTGGCGTGCAATCGACGGGCCACTTCGGCACCGATGCCACCTGCAGCGCCGGTGATGAGTACAACTTGGCGGCTGGCTGCGCTCATCGCAGCTCCACTCCCAGCAGTGCGTCGATTGCGGCTGCCACCGCGTCGGGCGCCTGCGCGTCGTGGCCGCCGTAATCCAGCGCATCGGTCGCCCAACCATCAAGGGCGGCAAGCGCTTTAGGGGTATCGAGATCGTCGGCCAAGTACTGCCGCACCCGGCCGATGGTGTCGGCGGCGTCCGGACCGGCGGGCAGTGCGGTCGCGGTGCGCCAGCGGTGCAGCCGTGCGATCGCCTCGTCGAGGACCTGTGCGTCCCAGTACCGGTCGGCGCGGTAATGTCCGGCCAACAAGGCCAGCCGGATAGCTGGCGGCTCGACGCCTTGCGCGCGCAGCGTCGACACCAAGACCAGGTTGCCGCGGCTCTTGGACATTTTGTGGCCCTGCCAGCCGATCATCCCGGCATGCACATAGTGGCGAGCGAATCGACGCTCCCCGCTTACACATTCGGCATGCGCGGCAGTGAACTCGTGATGCGGAAAGATGAGATCGTTGCCGCCGCCCTGGATATCGAGGCCGGCACCGATGCGGCTGAGCGCGATCGCCGCGCATTCGACGTGCCAACCGGGCCGGCCGGGCCCAAACGGCGATGGCCAGCTCGGTTCACCCGGACGCGCGGACCGCCACATCAGGGCGTCGAGCGCGTCGCTCTTGCCTTGACGGGTCGGGTCGCCGCCACGCTCGGCGAACAACCGCAGCATGGTGTCGCGGTCATAACCGGACTGGTAGCCGAATTGCAGTGTGGCGTCGGCCCGGTAGTAGACGTCAGGGTAGCCGTTGTCGACGGTGTACGCCGCACCCGACGCCAGCATTTTCTCAACGAGCTCAACGACTTCCGCGATCGCCTCGGTCGCCGAGACGTATTGCTGCGGGGGCAGCACCCGCAGCGCGGTCATGTCGGCGCGAAACAGGTCTACCTCGCGTGCGGCCAGCTCTTGCCAATCGACACCGTCACGGTCGGCGCGTTCGAATAGCGGGTCGTCGACGTCGGTGACGTTCTGCACGTAGTGCACCTCGTGACCGAGATCCAGCCACAACCGGTGCACCAGGTCGAATGCCACGTAGGTCGCGGCGTGACCCAGATGCGTGGCGTCGTAGGGGGTGATTCCGCAGACGTACATGGTCGCGGTCCGGCCTGCCGTCACCGGGCGCACCTGGCGATCAGCCGTGTCGTACAGTCGCAGCTCCGGCCCGCGTCCCGGCAGCACCGGAAGCGGCGGAGCGGGCCACGATTGCATAGCGTCGACTCTAAGGTCTCTCAGCCTGCCAACCGGATCGCACCCAGCAGCACGTCAGCCAGCTCGGGTCGGCACATCAGCAGGTCGGGCAGATACGGGTCGGGTCGGTTATAGACCAGCTCGGAGCCATCCAGTCGGGAGGCGTGCAGGCCCGCGGCCAACAGCACCCCCGCGGGCGCGGCCGAGTCCCATTCCCATTGCCCGCCGGCATGAATGTAGGCGTCCGCGTCGCCGCGCACCACCGACATCGCCTTCGCGCCGGCCGAGCCGATCCGGACCAGTTGGATGTCTAAGCGTTCTCGCAGCCGGTACAGCACCGCAGGCGGCCGGCTCGAGCTGGCGGTGACGCGAATGGGTCCGCCGTGTGGCGATCCGTTCGCGGTGACGGTGTCGCTGCGGTACAGCTCGCCGGCGGCGGGCAGCGCGACCGCTGCGTCGGTGATGGCACCGTTCGGCCCGCCGTCCCGCCGCCACAACGCCACATGGACAGCCCAGTCGTCGCATCCCGGCGTGGAGAACTCCCGAGTGCCGTCCAGCGGGTCAATGATCCAGACCCGGTCGGCGCCCAGCCGGGACAGGTCGTCATAGGCTTCCTCGCTGAGCACCGCGTCAGCCGGCCGCGCAGCGTGCAGCCGCCGCAAAAGCAGCGAATTGGCCTGGGCATCGCCGATGTCGCCGAGCAGCCAGGGATAGTCGAAGCCCACCTCGTCGCGCACCGCCAGCAACAGCTTGCCGGCATCTTCGGCCAATTGCGCGGCCAGCGCCGCGTCGGTCGGGTCGTGGCAGGCCGGGTTCACCCGACCAGTATTGCCGACGGGCGCGCGGCACCGGTCGCACGCGGTCTGACGTCAGAGAAAGTCAGCGGTTTCCCGCAATCCACTCGGCGGTGAAGCGCTGCAGTTCGGTGATGCCGGTGCCGAGTTGACTGCTGATCAAGCCTTCGATCCGGCCTCCGATCAATGGGACTGTGACCGCGACGGTCCCGCGCACCTGCAGCCGCGACCCGTGCTGGGCCGGCGCCAGCAGCGCCTCACCGCGTCCAGATAGCGGGACCCCGCGCATCGCGACGACAATCTCCCCGCGCACCTGTCCCCGGTCGATCGGAGTCCACGTTTCGCAGTGCGTGGTCTCAAGATCACCGCGGCCGATCTTGGCCACGACTTTCGGCAGATGGTCACGCAGCACGCTGGCCTTGACCACTATGCTCACCGCACCGCGGCTGTCGACATCCAACGCGTCTAACCTGGCGGTGTCGTTGCCGGCGGCCGCCAGCCTGGCTTGCCAGTAATCGTTGTCGCCGAACGCCGAAAGTATTTGCTCGACACCGGCCGGAGAGTCGGCCGAATAGGCGAACGCGCGCGGCATAGCAAGGCACGGTACCGTTTTCGACGAAGACCACGCGTCAAAACGCCGGCCACGGAATGGGACGATGCCGATCCGGAGTAGGCATCACCGGGTTGTCCAGCAACGCGCGGGCGCGCCGGCGTAGCGCCGCGATTTCGCGGGCGGTGATGTGCCCGGTCAGGGTGTCGGCGAGCGGGCCGCGCAGCGCTTCGCTCAGCCCGGCGACCGCGTCCAGGGTCTCGTCGTCGACGGGTTTGCCGGCCCAGCCCCACAGCACCGTGCGCAACTTGTTCTCGGTGTGCAGGCAGACACCGTGGTCAACGCCGTAGACGTGTCCGTCGAGTCCGCGCAGGATGTGGCCGCCTTTGCGGTCGGCGTTGTTGACCAGCACATCGAACACCGCCATCCGCCGCAGCCGGATGTCGTCGGCGTGCATCAGCACCACTTCGTCGCCGGCGTAATCGTAGGCGCGCAGCACGGGCAAATAGCCCGGTGGCGGCTTGCTTGCGGGAAACAGGTCCACCAAGTCCGGGCCCGGATCGGGATCGCAGTCCGGCGTATCGCCGGGTTGGTGCACCCACAGCTGAAGCATGCCGCGACCGGCCGGACCGTCGCGAATGATGGTGTAGGGCACGATGTTCCACCCAAGTTGGGTGGACACCAGATATGCGCCGAGTTCCCGGCCGGCCAGCGTCCCGTCGGGAAAGTCCCACAGCGGCTGCTCACCGGCGATCGGCTTGTAGACGCAGTGCACACTGCGCTGGCCGCACGTCGCCTCGCACAGGAAGGTCGCGTTGCTGGCCGAGCGAATGCGTCCCAGGACCGTCAGCTCGCCGCGCCGCAGAACCTCGCGATCATCAGGCCTCGGCGTCATCGTCAGACCCGAGCAGCGCGCTGCGCCGATAGCCGTTGGTGCGCGCGCAGATGTGCCCCTCCGGGTCCAGCGGTTCGTCGCACAGCGGGCAGGGCGGACGGCCCGCCGCGATCACGCGATGCGACCGGGTCGCGAACTGCCGGGCCGACTCCGGGGTCAAAAACACCCGCACCGCGTCGGGTCCCTCCTCGGTGTCGTCAAGCACCACCGACGCATCGAACTCGGTGTCGGTGACGGCCAACAATTCGACCACTACGGTCTGCGCCTCGGAATCCCAGCCGAGCCCCATCGTTCCGACCCGAAACTCGGCGTCGATCGGGGTGATCAGCGGGTTGAGGTCGTCAACCTCGGTCGGTTCCGGCGGCACGGGTGTGCCGAACCTGCGGTGCACCTCATACAACAGCGCGCCAATGCGGTCAGCGAGCACCGCGACCTGCTGCTTCTCCAGCACCACCGACACCACCCGGTTGTCATGGACGGCTTGCAGATAAAAGGTGCGGTTTCCGGGCTGGCCGACGGTCCCGGCGACGAAGCGGTCGGGGGTACGAAACACGTGAATTGCTCGGGCCATGGCATCTCCAAAATACCGGCAATTGTCGTTCCCGTGTAATGCCCAGCAATTGCCGGGCATATTCGTCCGGGTCTATTCAAGCCGGACGTGAGTCAGCCCGTGGAGCCGCCCACCACCGCGTCACCGGGCGCCACGTCACCGCCCGGCGCGGCATCCGGAGACGGCGCGCCGGTCAGCGCGGCGGTCAGCCGTGCGCCGGTGTGGTTGACATGCAACACAAATGGGCGCAGCTGGGTATAGCGAATCACGCTGATCGACGCCGGGTCGGCGGTGATGCGCTGGAAGCTGTCCAGATGATTGCCCAGCGCATCGGCAAGGACAGCCTTGATGACATCACCGTGGGTACAGGCCAGCCACAGGGCGTCACCGCGGTGCTGGTCGGCCAGGCGCCGGTCGTGCTCGCGAACCGCGGCCACCGCGCGCACCTGCACCTGCGCCAACCCTTCGCCGTCGGGGAACACCGCTGCGCTGGGATGCGCCTGAACCACCGCCCACAACGGTTCTTTGGCCAATTCGGAGATTTTGCGGCCGGTCCACTGGCCGTAGTCGACCTCGGAGAGCCGCTCGTCGACCACCGGCTGCAGACCCAGCACCCCGGCGAGCGGTTCGAGTGTGCGCCGGCAGCGCAGCATTGGCGAGGACACCAGCGCCCGGATGGGCAGCTCGGCGAGCCGGGTGATCAGGTCGGCGGCTTGTTCGCGGCCGGTGTCGTCGAGGTCGACGCCCTCGGAGCGGCCGGCCAGCACCTGCGCGGTATTCGACGTCGATCTGCCGTGCCGCAACAAGATGACCGTCATGTCGCGGCCACCGTCCCGGCGGCGAGCAAACCGAGCACGCTGATGCCGGCGACCACCCGGTATGCGACGAACCAATACATGCTGTGCCGCACCAGAAACCGCAGAAACCACGCCACCGCGCTGAAGCCGATGACGAACGCGATCACCGTAGCAACAAGCAGCTGGGGCGCGGTGGCACTCATCCCCTCGCGCACCGGGTGGAAGGCGTCGGGCAGCGAAAACAACCCCGAGGCGAACACCGCCGGGATCGCCAGCAGGAAACCGAATCGGGCGGCCAGTTCGCGGTCGAGCCCGACGAACAGCCCGGCGCTGATCGTGGCCCCGGAGCGAGACACCCCGGGGATCAGCGCCAGCGTCTGGGCAAAGCCCACCGCGACAGCGTCCCAAACCGTGAGCTGCTCGACGCCTCGGGTCTGCGGTCCCAGATATTCCGCGGCCGCGATCACCGCCGAAAACACCAGCAGCGCCGTCGCCACGACCCAGAGATTGCGTGCTCCGGAGCGGATTTCATCGGTGAAGAGCAGCCCGAGCACACAAATCGGCACGGTGCCGACGATGACATACCAGCCCAGCCGGTAGTCGGTGCCGCGCTGATCAAGGTGGTGCCCACGGCCGGCCCGGGCGCCCGGGCCGGGTCGTGCCGTCACCGGCGAGCGCACCAGCCCGTTGAACCAGGCCACGCCGATGCGCCCGATATCTCGGGCGAAGTACACCAGCACGGCGACCTCGGTGCCTAGCTGGGTGACCGCGGTGAACGAAGCACCCGCATCGGCACCGAACATGATCCGCGACGCGATCGCAAGATGCCCCGATGACGACACGGGCAGGAACTCAGTCAACCCCTGGATCACCGACAAAACGACGACCTGCCACCAAGACATCGCCGGGGCCGCAGTCACGACGACGACCGTACCGGGTGCGCGGCGGCACCGGTTGACGGGCGTGGCTGACGGTACTAGCGGCAGACCGGTGCGGCCTGAGCGACCGAATCACGAACGGCCGCGGCGAGACTACGTTCGTCGGTGAGGTCGATGCCGACCAGGCTGCGGGTTGCGGTCGCGACGACGTCGTCAGGCTGGGGCACCGGCCCGCTCAACCGGGGCCGGTAGACCTCGACGACAAGCGAGCGACGGTCGGTGTGGAACGCGAAGCTTCGCCCCTCCACTTGCCCATACCCGCTTGCGAAGATCCCGGTCGACATGTCCTCGATGACAAATTCGGGACGGGCATATTGGCGGTCTTCGGCGACGGTCATGGCCGCGGCTTCCCCTCAGTGCTGCGCGCTGCATCATCGCGGACCCGGGTCATGCGCTGACCATACCTCCCGCCAACCCCCGCGAGACGCCTGGCGCACCCGGGCCGCAGCCGACAATGTTGCCGAGCAGCCCCCTAGAATCAGACCCCGATCCCAGCTCCCATCGCATGCTTCCAGAGTTACTTGGTGACGCGAATCTGTAAACCCCCGGATCGTCGTCGCGTCGCTGGCCTGCTGTTTTGCGTGACACTCGCCGCGGCATGTTCGTCGACCCCCCTCGACGCAGCGCCGCCGACGATCTCGCCGGCGAAACCCGCTGATTCTCCTCCGCCGGCCGCCCGGCCGGCCGGCGTGGTATGGCCGCTGGGCGGGCACCCGCAAGCGGCGATGTTCGATGCGGGCACCTCGCGGCTGGCGGTGTTAAGTCCCGGCCCGGGGCCGACGGCGCCGGCAGCCATCACCTTGTTCGCTGCCGGCCAACCGCCGCGGGCCGTCACACTGCCCGGTCCGGCGACCGCATTCACCGGCGACGACCGCGGCACGGCCTACGTGTCGGCGCGTGGGGGCTATTTCGTGGTCGACCTGGCGGCGGGCCACGCCACGCGGATCGACATCGCGGGCGCGCACGGCAGCGAATTCACCGCCATCGCCCGTCGCGCCGACGGCAAGCTGGTGGTGGGCAGCGCCGACGGCGCTGTTTACCTGCTGGACCGACCCACGGGCGCCACCGCGGCTGTTGCCAAACCAAGCAAGACCTTCGCACGCGTGGATTCCATTGTGACACAGGGAAATACCGCCGTCATCTTGGACCGCGGCCAGACCTCGGTGACAGCGGTCGGCCGCGACGGGAACGCCGAACAGGCGCTGCGCGCCGGCCTGGGCGCAACCACCATGACCGCCGACCCGGTCGGCCGGGTGCTGGTCGCCGACACGCGCGGCGGCCAGCTGCTGGTGTTCGGCGTGGACCCGCTGATCTTGCGCCAGGCCTACCCGGTGCGCCAGGCACCGTACGGTGTGGCCGGCTCGCGGGAACTGGCTTGGGTATCGCAGACCGCAACGAATATGGTCATTGGTTACGATCTGGGCACCGGAATACCCGTCGAAAAGGTACGTTACCCAACCGTGCGGCAACCCAACTGGCTGGCTTTTGACGATGCGTCGGGCACGCTGTATGTGGTGTCGGGGTCAGGTGACGGAGTCCAGATGATCGAGCACGCGGCGGGTGGGCGTTGACCGCGGCGCGCCGCGGCCGATTGCCCGCTGAGTGGGACACCGAGATGTCCGACGAATACGAGTGGGTGCCGTTGCGGCTGCCACCCGAGGTGACCAGGGTCAGCGCGTCAACCCGGCTATCCATCGAGGCAGAGTACCGCGGTTGGGAGCTGACCCGGGTCCGGCTCTACACCGACGGCAGCCGGCGGGTGTTGTTGCGCCGCAAAAAAGTCCCCTCTCGACCGGCGGCCCGACCAGCCCGAACTGTGACCGGTCCGGGCACAGACCGTCAGCGGCTTTACCGCGCGGTGCGCGGGCTGCTATTTCTGCTGCCCGCCGAGACCGCCCACCGGCTGGTGTTTCTGCTGCTTCGCGCCGTGACCGCCGTCCCGCCCCTGCGCCGACACCTGCGCCGGCTGTTGGCGCCAAGCGATCCGGTGCTGGCCAGCACGGTTTTCGGGGTGAGCTTCCCCCGGACCGCTCGGGCTGGCCGCCGGCTTCGACAAGAACGGCCTTGGGCTGCACGTGTGGGGCGCGCTGGGCTTTGGCTACGCCGAGGTCGGCACCGTCACCGCCGAGCCTCAGCCGGGTAATCCGGGTCCCCGCCTGTTCCGGCTGCCCGATGACCGGGCACTGCTGAACCGGATGGGGTTCAACAACGCCGGTGCCGGTCAGCTGGCGATCCGGCTCGCCCGCCACCGGGCCGACGTGCCGATCGGCGTCAACATCGGTAAGACCAGGGCCACCCCGGCGGCGCGTGCCGCCGAGGACTATCGGACCAGTGCACGCCTGGTGGGCCCGCTGGCGTCGTATCTGGTGGTCAATGTCAGCTCACCCAACACCCCGGGCCTCACCGACTTGCAGGCGGTGGAGTCATTGCGACCCGTCCTGTCGGCGGTCCGCTCCGAGACGTCCAAGCCGGTGCTGGTGAAGATCGGGCCGGACCTGTCCGATTCCGACGTCGACCGGATAGCGGATCTGGCCGCGGAGCTGGGCCTGGCCGGCATTGTGGCGACCAATACCACGCTCTGCCGCGACGGTCTGGCCACCGCGGGTGCGGACGCGCTGGGCAGCGGCGGCGTATCGGGGCCACCGCTGGCGCCCCGCGCCACCGAGATCCTGCGGCGGCTCTATGCACGCGTCGGCGACCGGTTGGCGCTCATCAGCGTGGGCGGCATCGAAACCGTTGACGACGCATGGGAGCGCATCACCGCAGGCGCCTCACTGCTGCAGGGCTACACCGGCTTCGTCTACGGCGGCGGCTTGTGGGCCAAGCGGATTCATGACGGCATTGCCCGCCGCCTGCGCGACGGCGGGTTCGCCACGCTGAGCGAGGCGGTCGGGTCGGCGACGCGCAAGCGTTAGGGCCGGACGGCTACCGCTGCTCGTAGGTGCCGTAGATGACCGCTCGCGCGATCGCGCGCTGGAACAACTGGAATCCGAGAAACGCGGGGCTGGCGTCTTCGGTGAGGTCAAGTTTGTCGACGTCGACGGCATGCACCGCGACGTAGTACCGGTGCGGACCGTGGCCGGGCGGCGGGGCCGCGCCGACGTAACGGCGCATGCCGGCGTCGTTGACCAACGTCAACGCGCCGCCGGGCAATTCGCGCCCGTCGCCGATGCCCTCCGGCAACTCGGTGACGTTGGCCGGCAGGTTGGCCACCGCCCAATGCCAAAACCCGGACAGCGTGGGCGCGTCGGGGTCATAGACGGTGACTGCGAAGCTGCGCGTCTGCTCGGGAAACCCGGACCAGCTCAAATGGGGGCTGGCGTCTTCGCCACCAGCGCCCAGAATGCCGCTGATCTGGGCGCTGGCCAGCGGCTGACCGTCGGTGATCGACTTCGACGTCAACGTGAATGACGGCAGCTTGGGCAGCCGGGCATACGGGTCGGGCAGTGTGGCCATGATCAGTCCTCTCGTCTCCTCAGCAGTGTGTCAGAAAATTCGCCAGCACTTGGGTGCCGAACCTCAGCGCGTCCACGGGTACCCGCTCATCGACGCCATGGAACAGCGCGGAGAAGTCCAGGTCCGGGGGCAGCCGCAGCGGAACGAAGCCAAAGCAGCGAATACCCAAGCGCGCGAACGCTTTTGCGTCCGTCCCGCCGGATAGCATATAGGGCACTGTTCGGGCGTCGGGATCGACCGCCAGCAGCGCCGCGTTCATCGCGTCGACCAGGTCGCC
The DNA here is from genome assembly GCF_016592155.1 of Mycobacterium heckeshornense. Taxonomy (NCBI): domain Bacteria; kingdom Bacillati; phylum Actinomycetota; class Actinomycetes; order Mycobacteriales; family Mycobacteriaceae; genus Mycobacterium; species Mycobacterium heckeshornense. The sequence continues at coordinate 2,134,617 of NZ_AP024237.1, read as the reverse complement.
GTCGAAGCTGGTTTCATACGAGGGCAGATCCCGGATCCATTCGCGAACCACGTCCGGCCCGATGAGTTGGTCGACTTCGGCCTCGAACGCCGCCTTCCGACCGGGAAGCACACGGCAGTCCACCATGGCCTGTGCCGTGGCGGGCACCACGTTGGCCTTGTAACCCGCCTTGAGCATCGTCGGATTCGCGGTGTCGCGCAGCGTGGCCTTCACGATGCGGGCGATGGGACCAAGCTTGTCAATCGCCCCTTCCAGGTCGGGGGACTCCGTGTCGAAGCTATGCCCGGTTTCTTCCCCGACAGCGGCCAGGAACTGCACCACGGTGTCGCTGAGCACTAACGGGAACCGGTGGCGGCCCAGCCGCGCGACCGCCTCGGCCAGCGCGGTCACCGCGTTGTGGTCATGCACCATCGAGCCGTGCCCCGCCCGGCCCCGGGCGGTCAGCCGCATCCACTGCAGTCCCTTCTCGGCGGTCTCGATCAGGTAAAGGCGGCGTTCGCCGCCGTTTCGGCGCGGCACTGTCAGCGAAAAACCGCCGACTTCGCCGATCGCCTCGGTCACCCGAGCGAACAGGTCCGGGCGGTTGTCGACCAGCCAATGCGCCCCGAGCTTGCCGCCGTTTTCCTCATCGGCGACGAACGCGAACACCAGGTCCCGAGGCGGCACGATGCCGGCCCGCCGGAATTGGCGGGCCACCACGATCATCATGCCGATCATGTCCTTCATGTCGACCGCGCCGCGGCCCCAGACGTAGCCGTCCTCGACCGCGCCGGAGAACGGGTGCACGCTCCACTCGGCCGCCTCGGCCGGCACCACGTCGAGATGACCGTGGATCAGCAGCGCTCCGCGTGTGCGGTCCGCACCCGCTAGCCGGGCGAACACGTTGCCGCGGCCGGGCGCGCCGGATTCGACGTAGTCGACCCGGTAGCCGACTTCGTCCAGCTGTTCAGCGACCCACCGGGCACACTCGGCCTCGCCCTTGGTGGTCTCGGGTTCGCCGGTGTTGGTGGTGTCGAACCGGATCAGCGTGCTGACGACGTCCACCACATCATCGACTGGAACACCGGCTGGAACCGTCACAGTCACCTTTCCTACCATTGGCGGGTGCGCCCCGACCGTATTGCGCGGCCCGTCGGCCGCACCCGCACAGCCCACGTCCTGGCCGCGCTAGTTTGGGTCGGGAAAGACCAATCCGATAGCCTTAGCTGCCACACTTGTTGGTCTGGTCCGAGTGGCGGAATGGCAGACGCGCTAGCTTGAGGTGCTAGTGCCCTATTACTGGGCGTGGGGGTTCAAGTCCCCCCTCGGACACACTGGTCGGTAGTTGTCGGCCCGTGGCCGCTGGCCAGCGGGCGGATGGTGCCGAAATCAACTCCGCCACTTGCTCTTTTCGCACGAATCCGCGGAGCCTGCGCCGTTAAGATCATGCGATGACGTCCTCGGCACTGCACCGGCCGCGGCACAAGTCGGTGGTAATCACCGGCGCGTCAAGCGGACTCGGCAGGGCAGCTGCCATGCACCTCAACGATCTGGGCTACCGGGTGTTTGCCGGCGTGAGATCGGAGTCGATCGCCGAGCAGCTGGCCAACCTGCCTCCGTCGACAGGTGAACTGATTCCGGTGGTGCTAGACGTCACCGATGTGGCCTCGATCGCACGGGCTGGCGACTACGTGGAATTGCGGTGCGCCGACACCGCGTTGTGGGCGCTGGTGAACAACGCCGGCATCTGTATCGGCGCGCCGCTGGAATGTGTGCCAATTAACTTAATGCGCATCCAACTCGAGACAAATCTTGTTGGGGCCCTTGCGGTTACACAACGATTCCTGCCCTTGTTGCGGGCGTCGAAGGGCCGGATCGTCAACGTCAGTTCTGGTATCGGCGCCGTCACACCGCCGTTTTTGGGTGCCTATGCTGCCTGCGAGTTCGGTAAAGAAGGGCTCAGCGATGCGCTGCGGCGTGAATTGCGGCCATTCGGGGTGCGCGTGTCGGTCATCGAGCCCGGTGTGGTCGAGACACCGATGTGGCGCAAGCTGCATGCCTCGGCCGAGCAGGCCATCGCCACGGCACCCGCCGAAATCGCCGCGATTTATCGGACCCGCTTTACCGCCTTTTTAAACGCCTGCGAAGCTCGCGCACACGCTACCAAGACCACCCCCATGCACTACGCCAATGCGGTTGCTGCCGCCGTGGTCGCCAAACGGCCGAAAATCCGCTACCGGGTGGGCCCGGATTCGTGGGCGAGTGCGCTGGCCCGCCGCGTCGCGCCGGATCGACTCACCGATGCGCTGATCGCGCTTGCCCTCAAGCTTTCGACGTAAGGCCCGTACCGGCGCATGCGACGGGCCGGTTTGAGCTGCTGGCGCGGAGGCAAGCCGCAGTGCTGGAACCCATGTCTCGATGTCGCCGCCGTCGTAGGCTGGGTGTCACCAGCAGTCGAGAGTACGGCCGATGAACCGATCGAGTGGCTTTCTTGGGCGAACATCGCGGCGCACCTTCCGCGACCGTCGCGAAGCCGGCCGTGTGCTGGCTGAAGAACTCTCCTCGTACCGGGGCCGGGATGGACTGCTGGTGTACGGGCTGGCACGGGGCGGCCTGCCCGTCGGCTGGGAAGTCGCCGCCGCGCTGCACGCCGACTTGGACGTGTTTTTGGTCCGCAAGCTCGGTGTGCCGCAATGGAGCGAACTGGCGATGGGGGCGTTGGCGAGCGGCGGCGGCGTGGTGATGAACGACAACGTGGTGTCGAGCCTGCGCATCAGCGAGGAGCAAGTGCGCGCGGTCATCGAACGCGAATCCGCCGAACTCAAGCGGCGCGAGCAGGCCTACCGTGGCGGCCGACCGGTTGCTGATCCACGTGGTAAGACCGTGATCCTCGTCGACGACGGCATTGCCACCGGTGCCAGCATGCTCGCCGCGGTGCGCGCCGTGCGGGCGGCCGGCCCGGAATCGGTGGTGGTCGCAGTCCCGGTGGGCCCGCCGTCAGCTTGCCAGCAACTCGGCGAAGAAGCCGACGACGTGGTGTGCGCGATGATGCCGCCCGCTTTCGAGGCCGTGGGGCAGGTCTACGAGGACTTCCATCAGGTCACTGACGACGAGGTTCGTGAGCTGCTCGCGACCCCACCGTGGCCGGGGGCCGAAACCTAACGGGTGTCGTCGTCCTTGCCGCCCTGGCCGCTGCCGGGGGCGGGATGCTCGCCAGACTCGGCAATGTCCTCCGCTGCGACGTCCTCGGGGTAGTCGGCGTACAACGCTTGCTGGCTGCCGAGGTCGGCAGCACCGGCCTCGTATTCGCTCGGGCCAGTCGCGGATTCCGACTCGGCGGTCACCGAGACCGGCTCACCGGCAGAGGCACCGACCTGACGTCGCCGGCGTTCCTGCAGCGCGTCGACGATCAGCAGCACCACGCCAAGCACACTGGCCGCGATGCACACCCACGCCACCAACGCGTTGCTGGTGACGACCGCGAATACCAGTGCGGCAAGGCCTATCACCGCAAGCACCAGCGCAATAATCAGCATCGGTCATCCTCCAGCCGGCGGGACTTTGGCTGCTTAGCCTGGCAAACAGCCACCGCGCACATGCGAGCCAGGCCAGCTACGCTAGTTAGTACCCCGGTTGAACTGATTGAATCCACCGGCTTCGTTGGTTGCGCTGGAATCAACCGGCGCGGCCGAGCCACGTTGGCCGAGTTCTTCGAGTTGGGATTCCAGGTAGGTCTTCAGCCGGGTGCGGTATTCGCGTTCAAAGGTCCGCAGCTGTTCCAGGCGGCCCTCCAGCACGCTGCGCTGCTGGTTGATGGTTCCCATGATTTCGGAATGCTTGCGCTCGGCGTCGGCCTGCAGCGCGTCGGCCTTCTCCTGGGCCTGGCGCAGCTGGGCCTCGGAACGGGTTTGCGCATCGGCCAGCATCGCGTCCGCGCGCTGCCGGGCCTCGGCAATCGTTGCGTCGGCTTCCCGCCGGGCCTCCGCGATGATGTGGTCGGCGTTGACGCGGGCATCCGCCAGCAGCTTCTCGGCCTCCACCTTGGCTGTGCTGGTCAGCCGGTCGGCGGTGTCCTGAGCCAAACTCAGCACCCTGGCGGCCTTGATGGCCTGGTCCTGGCCGATGTCGTCGGGAGCCGCGGGCGCAGGTTGGGGTTCGGGCTCCGGGCGATACAGCGGCATGGCCTCGGTCGGTTGCGCACCGCTACCGGCGCGGGCAGTTGCCAACTCCTGCTCGAGTTCGCTGACCCGTTGGCGCAGATCGGAGTTCTCCTCGATGAGCCGGGTCAGTTCAGCTTCCACTAGGTCGAGGAAGGCGTCGACCTCGTCTTCGTTGTAGCCGCGCTTGCCGATCGGCGGCTTACTGAACGCCACATTATGGACGTCGGCTGGTGTGAGCGGCATTCTTTGCCCCCTCGACTCTGTGCGGTTAAACCGGTCTGGAAAGTGTAGGACGGCATGGTAGCCGTACCGCAACTGCCGCCCATCCTGTCACACCAGACCCGGCGGTTGCAGATTAGACCGATAATTAAGAACGAATTTCAAATTTTAAGGTTTATCAAATCGCGTCCTTAAAGGATCGAGAAAACCGCGCCGCGAACACATTTCGGTGCGCTCCGGTGAACAGCCGCGGCTTACGCCGCAGCGCCAAACGCCAGCTGCATGCCGATGAACGCCACCAGCAACAGCACCATGATCGACAGGTCGAAGCGAACAGTGCCGATCGTGAGCTGCGGGATCAGCCGTCGCAGCAGTTTTACCGGCGGGTCGGTGATCGACATGATGAGCTCGAGGATCACCACCGTGGCGCCGCGCGGATGCCAATCACGACTGAACGAGCGGACGAACTCGACAACGACCCGCGCGATCAACAGCAGCCAGAAAACGAACAGCGCGAAACCGAGGATTTCGAAGAACAGCGCCAACGACAGCCCGACCTTACTTACTTCAGAATGTGACATCGACAACAACGCCGCCCGCGACCAGGGTGACGAGCGTCAGCCTACCGACTTGGTCGGCGCGGACACATCCGACCGGCTCGCAGCGGGCCTGTTACTGGTAGGCGTAGAACCCGGTCTCGGCGATTCGCCGGCGCTCCTCCGGCGTCACCTCGACGTCGGCGGGCGAGAGCAGAAACACCTTGGTGGCGACCTTGTCGAACGATCCGCGCAACCCGAATGCCAAACCGGCGGCGAAGTCGACCAGCCGTTTGGCTTCGGCGTTGTCCAGCGAAACCAGGTCGATGATTACCGGGGTGCCGTCGCGGAAGCGCTCGCCGATAGTGCGGGCCTCGGTATAGTCCTTGGGCCGCAGCGTGGTGATCTTCGAAAGGGGGCTGCCCTCGTCGAACATCATCGCCATCCGGCGCGGGTCCATCGCCAGGGCGCCGCGGGTCGCGCCCCGCAGCAGCCCGAATCGCGGTCGCGCCAGCTCGGTACGGTCGTAGTCGCGGGCCCGGAACCGGTGGTCGTCGGCGTAGCCGCCACGGTAACCGCCCGGCGGGTAGTCGTCGGGCTCAGCGTGGGGGTCGTCGTAGTCACGGCCGTCGTAACGGCGATATCCGTCCTCGAACCGGTGCCGCGGGTAGCCGCGGCCCGGGGCGCGGTCGTCGTCGTAGTACTCGTCCTCGTAGTCCTCCATCGGCGCCATACCGAAGTAGGCCTTGACCTTGTGCAGTGTGCTCATCGCGGGACCCCTTCTGGATGCGGTGTCTGTGATGAAGGTGTGACGACAGTGACTACTCACGGTGACCGTAGCGGTCGCGGGCCCAATAACGCTGTACCGACACGCACACAGGTCGAACCGTGTCTTATCGCTGCTTCCAGGTCGTTCGACATCCCCGCGGACAGCCCAACCGCGCTCGGGTGTGATCGGCGCACCCGCTGGTGCTCCGACCGCAGACGTTCGAAGGCCGCGTCCGGATCCCAATCCAGCGGCGGGATCGCCATCAACCCGATCAGCTCGAGGTTTTCCGCTGCGGCCACCCGGGCGCAGACCTCGTCCACCGCCCCGGACGTCGAGATATCCACGCCACCGCGTGACACGTCGCCGTCGAGACTGATCTGGACGTAGACCCGCAGCGGGTCCCGGCGACGACCTTCGGCGCGGGCCGTGCCCACCGCGCGGTCGAGTGCGGCCGCCACCCGCGCGCTACTGACCGAGTGGACGGTGTGTGCCCAGCGGGCCAGCGACCGCGCCTTGTTGCGCTGGACCTGGCCGACCATGTGCCAGCGCACCGGCGGTGACCCCGCACCCAATATGCGGGCGACTTCCCGAACCTTCGCCGACGCTTCCTGGTCGCGGGATTCGCCAATCGACGTACAACCAAGCCGCGACAAAATCACCACATCGGTTGCTGGAAAGAATTTGGTTATTGGCAAAAGTTCTATTTCGTCGACTTTGCGCCCGGCCGCCTCGGCGGCCGCCGCCAATCGGGATTGCACCGTTGCTAGCGCGCGGGCCAATTGCGATTCGCGGTCTTCTCGGCCCTCCGCGCCCCGCCCGACGTCGGCCATGGCGATCATTCCATCCACACCAGTGAGGCCATCCGCCCCGTCGGCGCGCCCCGGCGGTGACTGAACAAGCTCGGGTCATCCACTGTGCAGCGCGGATCGATGTCGATGGCGGTGACCCCCAAATCACTTAGTTGACAAGCGATTCCGGCCCGAAGATCGAGTCCGGGAGTGCCCGCCGGCGTTGTGGTACGACTGCCCGGGAGCGCCGCCTCGACCTCGTCGGCCATCGCCGCGGGCACTTCGTAGTTGCTCCCGCTGACCGCGGGGCCGAGCAGCACAGAGACGTCGTCGGCGTGAGCGCCGAGGGTCAGCATCACCTCCAGCGCCCGCGCCACCACTCCGCGCTGGGCGCCGACACGGCCGGCATGGACCGCGGCGACCACGCCGGCCCGCGCGTCGGCCATCAGCACCGGCACGCAATCGGCGGTCACCACGGCCAGCGCCAGCCGCGGCGTGGCGGTGACCAATGCGTCGGTGCCGTCGACCGCGCCGTCACGCGGCTCGTCGACCACCTCGACGCGATCACCGTGCACCTGATTCATCCACACCACCCGGTTCGCGCCGAGCCCGACCGCCGCGGCCAACCGGGCCCGGTTGGCCGCGACTGCCGCGGGGTCGTCTCCGACGTGATCGCCGAGGTTGAACGTGTCGAAGGGCGGCGCCGACACGCCGCCCGCCCGGGTGGTGATCACTCGCCGGATGCGATAGCCCACCTACCCAGTATTAGCGCCGCATGAACGGCGGCACGTCGACGTCTTCGTCGTCGTCCTCGCCGCCGATGTTGATCGTGGTGCCGTTGGTGGGCAGCGGCACGCTGACGGCGTCGGCGGGCTCGAACAGCGTCGAGGTGACCTTGCCTGCCTTGCCCGCCGCGATGTTCTGGCCCTGGCCAGAGCTGCTGATCGGCTTGCGCCCGGGTGAGTTGGCGGCGAAGCCGGCCGCGATCACGGTGACTCGCACCTCGTCGCCCAGCGAGTCGTCGATGACCGTGCCGAAGATGATGTTGGCATCCTGGTGCGCGGCGTCCTGCACCAGCGAGGCTGCTTCGTTGATTTCGAACAGGCCAAGGTCGCTGCCGCCGGCGATCGACATCAGCACACCTTGCGCGCCTTCCATGGACGCTTCCAGCAGCGGCGAGTTGATCGCGATCTCGGCGGCTTTCAGCGCGCGGCCCTCGCCGCGCGCCGAGCCGATGCCCATCAGCGCCGTGCCCGCACCCGACATGATGCCCTTGACATCGGCGAAGTCGACGTTGATCAGGCCCGGCGTGGTGATCAGGTCGGTGATGCCCTGTACGCCGTTGAGCAGCACCTCGTCGGCGCTGCGGAAGGCGTCCATCAGCGACACCGCGGCATCGCCCATCTGCAGCAGGCGGTCGTTGGGGATCACGATCAGCGTGTCGCAGCTTTCCCGCAGCGCGGCGATGCCGGCTTCGGCCTGCTGACTGCGCCGCTTGCCCTCGAACGAGAACGGCCGGGTGACGACCCCGACCGTCAACGCGCCGAGCTTGCGGGCGATGCTGGCCACGACGGGCGCCCCACCGGTTCCGGTACCGCCGCCCTCACCGGCGGTGACAAACACCATGTCGGCCCCCCGCAGCAGTTCTTCGATCTCGTCCTTGGCGTCCTCGGCGGCCTTGCGGCCCACCTCCGGGTCGGCGCCCGCGCCGAGGCCGCGGGTGGAGTCGCGACCGACGTCGAGCTTGACGTCGGCATCGCTCATCAATAACGCCTGCGCGTCGGTGTTGATCGCGATGAACTCCACGCCCTTGAGGCCCTGCTCGATCATCCGGTTGACGGCGTTGACGCCGCCGCCGCCGATACCCACGACTTTGATGACGGCCAGGTAGTTATGCGGGGGGGTCATCATTGAAGTCTTCCTCCCTGGTGGGCTTGGCCTGGTGGTGAAACGCTTGGCGACCCTCGGCGAGTCGTAAAACTCTCAACCTCAACCTAAGGCTTAGAGTTATGTCAAGTAGTTCCACGCACACAGAACGGTATGGCGGCGGCGCGTGCTAGCGATGCAGGCGCGCCGAGTTGTTGCGGTGAATTTCGGCCATTTTCGTCACGTGCGGTGATCGAGCCCGGCGCTGAGATTGCGCGTAGGGCTGTGATTGCCCGAAATTCACGACCGTGAATGCAATTGCGGCGCCGCGGCTCCTCCGCGCTATTTGACCGTCGGCAAATCCGGGCTGGACACGTCGTAGGTGCGGCCGGGCTGCGTTAGCAGGGCGGCCAGTTTCTCGGCCTTCTCCGCCGTGCGATCGGTGGTCCCCCACATCACCGTCCGCCCGTCGGCCAGGGTGAGCGTGATGGAGGCAACCGAGGGAGCCGCGACCCGCGCTACCTGGCCGGCGATCTCGGGACGCAGCGCGCTCAGCACCGCCAGGGCGGCCTGGGTGGCCGGATCACCCGGGCCGGGATTGTCGACATCGATGTAGGGCAGTGACGTCGGCGGCGCGGCGGTCGCGAAGTCGACTCCGTCGTGGTCGAAGAGGTGCGGGCCGTCAGGAAAGTCTTTGACCACCAAAGGAATTCGCTCGACGATTGTGATCCGCAGCGCTGACGGGTACTGGCGCTGTACCCGCGCGCTGGCGACCCGCCGGATGGTGGCCACCCGGTCAGCGACCTGACCGGTGTCGATCTGCAGCAGCGGCGTCCCGGGACGCACCCTCGCCGCGTCGAGCACTTCCTCGCGAGTGACCGCGCCGGTTCCGGTGACGACAATGCTGCGCGCCGACATCACCGGGGTGAAGTAGAGGATGAGCCCGAGCGCAACGGCCGCACCCGCCAACAACACCGTCGCCAACAGCGTCTTCAATCCGCGGACAGCGCCCCGGGGAAGCGGTCGGGCCTCGCTGACAGCGCGTCCGAGGGCCCTGCGCTTGGCCTCCCGGCGTGCCTCTTCGATGGCCCTGGCCCGCGCTTCGGCGGCGCGCCGCTCGGCACGCTCCCGGCGTGCCCGCCGCCGCGGGCCCTCGAAACGGACTGCCGCTGTATCGTTTTCGTCGCCGGACGCGGCGATCGGCTCGGTCACCGCCTCGGCCGCCGGCCCGCCCGTCGGCTCGCTCACCATCGCTCCCCCGCCCGACCGGGCACGGTTCGATTGGCCCGCACCCGCAGCGCCGTGACGATTTCCGGCGCCAGCATGGTCACGTCGCCGGCACCCATCGTGACGACCACGTCACCGGGCCGGGCCGCCGCGGCCACCGCCTCGGTGACAGCGGAGAAATCGGGCATGTAGTGCACCGGCACGCTGATGTGCTCGGCCACACTCGCGCCGCTCACGCCTGCCAACGGTTGCTCCCGCGCCCCGTAGACGTCGAGCACGAACACCTCGTCGGCAGCATCAAGAGCACGACCGAACTCGGCGGCGAAAGTCTTTGTCCGCGAATATAAGTGGGGCTGAAAGACCACCACTGCACGCCCACCGCCACTTTGCTCGAGCAGGGTGCGGACCGCGGTCAGTGTCGCGCTGATCTCCGTCGGATGGTGGGCGTAGTCGTCGAATACCCGCACCGACGCCGCGCTGCCGACCAACTCGAATCGGCGGCGCACGCCTTCGAAACCGGCCAGCCCGTCGAGCACCGCCTCGGCCGGGGCGCCGATTTCGATCGCCGCCAAGAATGCGCCCAACGCGTTGAGCGCCATATGCCGGCCCGGCACCGCCAACCGCATCGCCCACGGGTTGGGATCGCCGGCCAGCTGGATGGCCGCGACCCCGCCGGTACCCTGCTGCTCCCACGACAGCAGCGTGCCGGCCAACTCGCCGGCCGGTGTGCTGCCGTAGCGCAGCACCCGAATACCGAGAGCGGCGCTGCGTTCCGCCAACGCGGCCGCCCCCGGATCGTCGGTGCAGACCACCAGCGCCCCGCCGGGGGCAAGGCGTTCGACGAAGGAATCAAACACCGCGGCGTAGGCGTCGGCACTGCCGAAGAAGTCCAGATGGTCGGACTCGACGTTGGTAACCACCGCGACGTGGGGGCTGTATTCCAGCAGCGAGCCGTCACTTTCGTCAGCCTCGGCGACGAAATAATCGCCGCTGCCGTGATGGGCGTTGGTCCCGGCCTCGCCCAGCTCACCTCCCACCGCAAAGGACGGATCAAACCCACAGTGCTGCAGCGCGACGACGAGCATGGATGTCGTCGTCGTCTTGCCGTGGGTGCCGGTGACCATCAGGGTGGTGCGCCCGGCCATCAACTTGGCCAACACCGTCGGGCGCAGCACCACGGGGATGCCGCGGCGGCGGGCCTCGACGAGTTCGGGGTTGGTCTTGGGAATCGCGGCGCGGGTGGTGATGACCGCTGTCGGCCCGCCGGGCAGCAGATCCAGCGCAGACGTGTCGTGGCCGATCCGGATCACCGCGCCCCGGGCCCGCAGCGCACGCACGCCGCGCGACTCCTTGGCGTCAGAGCCCGATACCATCCCGCCGCGGTCGAGCAAGATACGGGCAATACCCGACATGCCCGCTCCCCCAATGCCGACCATGTGCACCCGCCGTAGCTCGGGCGGCAGCGAGGTGTCGCTCATCGTCGCCCCGTGCCCGCAGTCCGGCGCGCACGCGACCGGCGCGCATCGTGCGCCACATCGACGGCGGCCCGAGCCACCCGCTGCGCCGCATCGCGGTGACCGGCCCGCGCCGCGGCCGCCGTCATCGCCGCCAGCCGCGCCGCGTCGTTAAGCAGCCCGGCCACCTGTTCGGCCACAAAGCGTGGCGTCAAATCGGCGTCAGCCACCAGCATCCCGCCGCCGGCGTTGACCACCGGCAGCGCGTTGAGCCGCTGTTCGCCGTTGCCGATGGGCAGCGGGACGTAGACGGCGGGCAGACCCACGGCCGAAACTTCGGCGACCGTCATCGCCCCGGACCGGCAAATTGCTAAATCGGCTGCAGCATAAGCCAATTCCATGCGGTCCAGGTAAGGCACCGCCACGTAGGGCGGGTCACCCGGCCCGGGGGTACGCAGGTCGAGGGTGTTCTTGGGCCCGTAGGCATGCAGCACGGCCACACCGGCGGCGGCCAGGTCGGCGGCAGCCGCCGCGACCGCCTGGTTGATCGACACCGCGCCTTGCGACCCACCGAACACCAGCAGCACCCGGGCGTCCCCGGCGAAACCGAAGTGGGCCCGCGCTTCCGACCGCAACGCCGCGCGGTCCAGCCCGGTGATCGCCGACCGGACCGGCACGCCGACCACCTCAGTGGCCCGCAGCCCGCAATCCGGCACGGCCGCCAGCACCCGCTGCGCGAGCGGGGCCCCGACCCGATTGGCCAGCCCTGCGCTGGCGTTGGCCTCGTGGATCACCACCGGCACGCGACGCCGACCAGCCAGCGCACCGCGGGCGGCCAGATACGCCGGGAGCGCGACGTATCCACCGAACCCGATCACGACGTCGGCGTCGACCTCGTCGAGCACCGCCCGAGCTTGCCGGACGGCCTGAAATACCCGTGTCGGCAGCCCCGCCAGATCGGCGGTGAGCTTGCGCGGCAACGGGGCCGGGGTGACAAGTTCAAGCCGGTAGCCCCGCTCGGGCACCAGCCTGGTCTCCAGCCCGCGCGGGGTGCCCAGTGCGGTGATCCGCACCCGCGGATCGAGCGCGGTCAGCGCATCCGCGACGGCCATGGCGGGCTCGACGTGCCCGGCCGTTCCGCCACCGGCGAGGACGACCGACAACGGGGCATGCTCGGCTGGCCGAGTGACCGAGTCGTTCAATAACGCTGACCTTCCAGTGCACGAGTCCGCCCGCTGCGTGGCTGACGCTGCCCGGCGTGGCGCTGACGCCCTCCATGATGCCCCGATCGGCCGGCAGGCCGATGCGCCGTGTGAGGTTTTGCCGATCGCGCAGCCCGCGGTGCCGCGGGCGTGCGGTCGGGTTTGTGCTGCCGCGTGGGCGGGTGCGCTCGAGAGCGCAGCCGGTCACGCAGCGCCTCCACCCGGGTCGGTGTATACGGCTCGGGCAACGGCAGCCGCAGCAGCCGGTTCATCCGGTCGTCGCGGCCGGCGCGCAGTGCCGCGACCGCCTCCGGTTCGTGGCGAGCCGCGTTCGCCATCACCCCGATCATGAGAAGTGTTGTTGCCGTTGATGTTCCACCGGCCGAGATGAGGGGCAACTGCAGGCCGGTGATCGGCAGCAGGCCGATGACGTAGCCGACGTTGATGAAGACCTGCCCGATCACCCACATCGTGGTAGTGGCGGTCAGTAGCCGCAGGAACGGGTCGGTGGACCGGCGGGCGATGCGCATGCCGGTGTAGGCGAACAGGCCGAAGAGCGCCAGCAGCGCGAACGCGCCGACGAAGCCCAGTTCTTCGCCGATGATCGCGAAAATGAAGTCGTTGTGGGCGTTGGGCAAATAGTTCCATTTCGCGGTGCCCTGGCCGAGACCGTGACCGAAGATCCCGCCGTTGGCCAGCGCGAACTTTGCCTGACGGGCCTGGTAGCCGGTGTCCTGCGGGTCCTGTCCGGGGTTGAGCCACGAGCGCACCCGGTCGGAGCGGTAACCCTCGGAGACCGCCAGGATCGCCCCGGAGACGATGACCGCGAACAGCGAACTCACGAACACTCGCAGCGGCAGGCCCGCATACCACAGCAGGGCAAGCAGAATGATGCCCAACGACACGGTCTGGCCGAGGTCGGGCTGGGCCACGATCAGCGCCAACGCGATGACGGCGGCCGGCACCAGCGGGATGAGCATCTCGCGCAACGACGCTCGCTCCATGCGCCGGGCGGCCAGCAGGTGCGCACCCCAGATGGCGAAGGCGATCTTGGTCAGCTCCGAGGGCTGCATCGAAAAACCCGCTACCACGAACCAGCCGCGAGAGCCGTTGGCGTAGTGGCCAATTCCGGGAATCAGCACCAGCACCAGCAACACGATGGTCAACGCGAAGCCGAAGAACGCCACACGGCGCATCAACCGCACCCGCACCCGCAGCGCGAGGTAGCACGCCACCAGCCCGATCAGCGTCCACAACACTTGCCGGCCGAAAATGACCCACGCCGAGCCGTCGTCGTCATAGGAACGCACCCCGGACGCCGACAACACCATGATCAATCCCAACGTGGTCAACAGCGCGGCAATGGAGACGATCAGGTGAAACGACGTCATGGGCCGGCTCAGCCAGGCGCCGAACCGGCTGCGTGGCCCGCCAACCGCACTCGCCACCACGGCTCGCGGCCGGCTGCCTGACGGGGTCTGCGCCGCCTCGGCAGGCGCCGACTCGTTCGCCTGCTGCGACTTGTTGCCCCGGTGCCGCAACCGGGCCAGCACGCTGCTCACCACCGCCTACCGCGTTGCGGCGCGCACGGCGGCGGCGAATGCCTCACCGCGGTCGGCGTAGTCGGTGAACTGGTCGAACGACGCACCCGCCGGCGCCAGCAGCACCGTGTCGCCGGGTTTGGCCATGTCCCGCGCCGCCGCCACGGCGGCCGTCATCACCCGGGCACCGAGGCTTGCGCCGGACGCGCCAATGTCGGTTGTCACACAGACAACAGAAGTCTCAACAGTCGCTTGCACATCAGCATCCTCGCCTGTCACAACCTGTACGACGGGGACATCGGGCGCGTGTCGTGATAACGCCTCGGCAAACTCGGTGCGGTCACGGCCGATCAAGACCGCTCCGACCAGCCGGTTTGCGATCCTGGCGACGGTCGTGTCGACCGAGGCCCCCTTGAGCAGACCGCCGGCGACCCACACCACCCGCGGGTAGGCCAAGACCGACGCCTCGGCCGCGTGCGGGTTGGTGGCCTTCGAATCGTCGACGTAGCGGATGCCGTCGACGACGGCGACGAGCTCGGCGCGGTGGCGTCCGGCGCGAAATGACTCGAGCGCGTCGGCGATCGCCGGCCCCGGCACTCCGACGCAGCGGGCGAGCGCCGCGGCGCCCAGCGCGTCCAGCACCCCCACCGGCCCGGGCACCGGTATCGAGGTGACCGGCGCCAGCGCCAGGTCGTCGGCGAACGCCCGGTCGACGAGCCGCCCACGGCGGACCCCGAGTTCGCCGGCTGCCGGCTCGCCCAGCCGGAAGCCGGCCCGCACCGGCGCGCTCGCGGTGTCGAGCAGCGCCGCCGCACGCTCGTCGTCGAGCCCGACGACCGCCACCCGGCCGTTCAGTACACGCGCCTTGGCGGCGATGTAGGCGTCCATACTGCCGTGCCAGTCGAGGTGGTCTTCGGCGATGTTGAGCACGACACCGGCGTCGGGTCGCAGCGACGGCGCCCAGTGCAGCTGGAAACTGGACAGTTCCACGGCCAGCAGGTCGGCAGGCTCGGCCAGCGCGTCCAGCAGTGGGTTACCAATGTTGCCGCATAACCGGGCGTTGAGGCCGGCGGCGGTGAGCATGGCGTGCAGCATCGAAGTGGTGGTGGTCTTGCCGTTGGTGCCGGTCACGACCAGCCACCGGCGCGCCGGCCCGTAGCGGCCGGAGGCGTCCAGCCGCCAAGCCAGCTCCACGTCGCCCCAGATCGGCACGCCGGCCGCAGTGGCGGCGACGAGCACGGGCGCCGTCGGCCTGAACCCGGGGCTGGTGATGACGAGCGCATAGTCGCCGATGTGTTGCGCGGCCGCGGACGGGCTCGTGGTGGCTATCCCGGCGTCGGCATGGCGCTGCAGCGCGGCCGCGTCGTCGTCGCAGAGGGTTGGCCTGACATCCAGCGGGGCCAGCGCCGCAAGCACCGAACGGCCCGTCACTCCGGCACCGGCGACCAGCACGGCCGCATCCGGTGCGAGCGCGTCCAGGCCAGCCTCGTGCCCCATGTCAGTCGCCGATCGCGGCCAGCCACTCGCTGTAGAACAGGGCCACACCCAAACCGCAGCTGATTGCGGTAAGCAACCAAAACCGGATGATCACCGTGGTCTCGGCCCAGCCGACGAGCTCGAAGTGATGGTGGAACGGCGCCATCCGGAACACCCGGCGACCGGTGGTGCGGAAGGCCAGGATCTGCAGCACGACCGAGGTGATCTCGGCCACGAACAGCGAGCCGAGCACGACGGCGAGGATCTCGGTGCGGCTCGTCACCGAGATGCCCGCGAGAATTCCGCCCAGTGCCAGCGATCCGGTGTCGCCCATGAAGATCTTGGCCGGTGCGGCGTTCCACCACAGAAATCCGATGCAGGCACCCGCCGTGGCCGCCGCGACCAGGGCCAGGTCCAGCGGGTCGCGCACGTTGTAACAGCCCAGCCCGGGCGCGTTGGCGCAGGCATTGCGGTACTGCCAGAAGGTGATCAGCACGTAGGCTGCGGTGACCATCGCCATGCAGCCGCCGGCTAGCCCGTCGAGGCCGTCGGTGAAGTTGACCGCGTTCGACCACGCGCTGACCATGACCACACAGAACAGCACGAATAACACGGGAACCAGTGTGACAGTGGCGATTTCGCGCACGTATGACAGATCGGTGCTGCCTGGCGTCAGGCCGTCGCCGTTGCGAAACTGCAGCACCAGTATCCCGAACAGCACCGCCGCGGTGATCTGCCCGACCGTTTTGGCCGTCTTGTTCAGGCCCAGGTTGCGGGCGCGCCGAATCTTGATCAGGTCATCGACGAAGCCGACGGCACCCAGCGCGGTGGCCAGCAGCAACACCAACAGGCCAGACGCCGACGGACCCGTGCTGTCGAAAGCCAACCCCGCCAGGTGGCTGCCCAGATAGCCCGTCCAGATGCCGGTCAGGATCGCCACCCCGCCCATCGACGGCGTGCCGCGTTTTGTCCGATGGGTGGGGGGCCCGTCCTCGCGGATCTCGTGACCGAATCCCTGCCTGGTGAACAGCCTGATCAGCGCCGGAGTCAACAGGATGGACACCGTCAGCGAGATGCCGACGGCGATGAGAATCTCGATCATCGGCCAGCGCCTCGGCCGTCGCCGGATACGTCCGCGATCAGCGCGTCCGCCAGCGCGCCCAGTCCGGCGGCATTGGACGCCTTGATCAGCACCACGTCCCCCGGCCGCAGTTCGGCCCGTAGCAATGCCAGGGCGGCTTCGGCGTCGGCGACCATGGTGGCCTCCGCCCGCCGCGGGCCCTCGGTGACCGCGCCGTGGTGCATGGCGCTCATAGACCTCCCGGTTCCGACCACAACGAGACGAGACACATCTAAGCGCACCGCCAACCGGCCGACGCGGTCATGCTCGGTTATCGCGTCGGCACCGAGTTCGGCCATCTCTCCCAGCACCGCCCAACTGCGTCGCCGACGGCTGTGAGCGATCGAGGCCAGCGCCTGCAGCCCGGCCTGCATCGAGTCCGGGTTGGCGTTGTAGGCGTCGTCGATCACCGTGACCCCGTCGGCACGGGTGGTCACGTGCATCCGGTGCCCCGACACCGGACCGGCACCGGCCAGGCTTGCGACCACCTGTTCGATGCGGGCACCGCACTCGAAAGCGACCGCGGCGGCGCAGAGCGCATTGCCGACCTGGTGTTCGCCGTGCACACCGAGTTGGACCTCGGCGGCCGCGCCCCGTTCGTGCCGGTCGGTGTGCAAGGTGAAGCGAGGCCGGGCCAGCTCGTCGAGGGTGACCGGCCCGGCCCAGACGTCGCTGGGACCGGCATCGGTGCGCGGGTGTCGGCTGACCCGCACTATGCGGGCGGCGGTTTTGTCGGCCATCGCCGCCACTTCTGGATCGTCGGCATTGAGGATCACCACTCCGGTGTCCGGAATAGCTTGCGGCAGTTCGGCTTTGGTTGCAGCGATCGCTTCTCGAGAGCCGAACTCGCCCAGGTGCGCGGTGCCGACGTTGAGCACCACTCCGATCTTGGGCGGCGCGATGGCCGCCAGCGCGGCAATGTTGCCGGGATGGCGGGCCGACAGTTCCAGAACGAGGTAGTCGGTGCTGGGGGTGGCGCGCAGCACCGTCCACGGGTGGCCCAGCTCGTTGTTGAACGATCCTGGCGGCGCCACCACTTCGCCGAGGGGTGCCAGCACAGCGGCCAGCAGATCCTTGGTCGACGTCTTGCCCGATGATCCGGTGACCCCAATGACGGTGAGCCCCTTGCTAATCAGCTCTGCAGCCACTGCGGCGGCCAGTTTGGCCAGCGCGGACAGCACCGCCGCACCGGAGCCGTCGTGGTCGTGCTGGAAAACCGCCGCCAGCGCGTCGTGAGTGGGGTCGCGCCGGGGCGTTACCACTACGGCGGGCACTCCCACCGGCCGGGCGGCCAGCACCGCGGCCGCGCCCGCGGCCACCGCGGCGGCCGCGTAGTCGTGGCCGTCGGTGCGCGCCCCGGGCAGCGCCAAAAACAGGCCGCCGGGCGTGACTTTCCGGGAGTCGAATTCGACGGTTCCGGTGACACACAGCCGTGCGGCGTCCTGCGGCGAGATGTCGGCGAGTTCGCCGCCGACGATGTCGGCGATCTGCGCGAGCGTCAGGGCTATCAACGGCGCGCCTCCAGCGCGGCGGCGAGCTCGACCCGGTCGTCAAACGGACGGATGTGTCCGCCGACGTTTTGCCCGGTCTCGTGGCCTTTCCCGGTGACTAGCACGACATCACCAGGGCGGGCCCAGCCGACCGCGTGCCTGATCGCCTCGCGCCGATCGCCAATTTCCACCACGTGTGCGGCGGTGGCCGCCTTGGCCGCCCCGGCCAAGATGTCGCGGCGAATCGAGGCGGGATTTTCGCTGCGCGGATTGTCGTCGGTGACCACGACCAGATCGGCCAGCTCGGCGGCGATCCTGCCCATCGGTGCCCGTTTGCCGGGATCGCGGTCGCCGCCGGCGCCAAACACCACCGCCAGCCGCCTGCCCGGACGCCGCAGCGTGGTCAGCACCGCCTCGAGCGCTCCCGGCTTGTGGGCATAGTCGACCAGCGCCAAGAAATCCTGGCCTCGGTCAATGCGTTCGAGGCGCCCGGGGACCCGAGCGGCCCGCAGGCCAACTGCCGCCTGTTCCGGCGAAACACCGACTGTATCCAAAATAGCCACTGCTACAAGACAATTCGCGACGTTATAGCCACCTGGCAACGGGATGCCGAGCCGGTGGTGCACACCCGCGGGGTCGACTGCGGTGAATTCTTGCCCCCCGGCGCTGGTTGCCGTGACGTCCTCAGCGCGCCAGTCCGCACCTTGGGTTGTCGTGCTGACTGTGATCGCGTCGCCGGCCCGGGCCGCCATCGCCCGGCCGGCGTCGTCGTCAACGCAGACCACCACGGTGCCCGCGCGCAGCGGTGAGGCGGGGTCGAACAACCGGGCCTTGGCCTCGAAGTAGTCGGCCATGCTGGGGTGAAAGTCGAGGTGGTCGCGAGACAGGTTGGTGAAGCCCGCGACCGCGAACCGGATGCCGTCGACGCGGCCCAGCGCCAGCGCGTGACTGGACACCTCCATCACGACGGTGTCCACACCGCGTTCGGCCATCGCCGCGAGCTGGG
Source organism: Mycobacterium heckeshornense (assembly GCF_016592155.1). Classification (NCBI taxonomy): domain Bacteria; kingdom Bacillati; phylum Actinomycetota; class Actinomycetes; order Mycobacteriales; family Mycobacteriaceae; genus Mycobacterium; species Mycobacterium heckeshornense. The sequence goes on along the minus strand of NZ_AP024237.1, from coordinate 2,115,784 downwards.
CTTGCAGGTCGGGCGCCTCGGGGGTGGTCAATCCGCCGGGGATGTCGTCGCCGTCGATGCGGATGCCGATCGTGCCGACCAGTCCGGCCGTCCGGTCGCCGGTGCGCAGACCGGCTTCGATCAGGTAGGTCGTGGTCGTCTTACCGGACGTTCCGGTGACGCCGACTACCGAAAGCCGTTGGGAGGGATGACCGTAGACACTGCCTGCCAGTTCGCCGAGCACCTGACGCGGCCTGGGGTGGATGAGGACGGGCACGGCCACGCCCTCGCCCATCTCGTTAACCCCGGTAGCGTCGGTGAGCACCGCGACGGCCCCGCGTTCGATCGCCTCGCGGACATATCGCGCGCCGTGGGTCGTCGCGCCGGACAGCGCCGCGAACAGGTCGCCGGAATGTGCGTCTTGGGCACGCAGTGTGACGCCGGTGATCCGCAGCTCGGGGACGACGCTGTCCTCGGCCGGAACCGCGCCGACCTGTGCGGCCAACGTCGGCAGCGGCACGCCGGAGCCGACGCGGGGCCGCAGCACGGTGGGCACCGGCATCACCTCCCTCCACCGCCATCAGACACCAGGATTTCAGCCATGACACAGTATCGAGGGCGACGGAAGTAGAGTGCTCGCGCACCTGTGAACACGCGTCGCAAAATGCGTTCAGTGATCGGTTGGTCGCGACCATCCCCGAGTGGCGAGCGCTCCGGTACGCGCGGGTCGAAGACGACAACTGCACGTGAAGGGTGATCGCGTCGCTGCTCGGTTAAACTCCGCGTCATGAAGCCGCTGCGGGTACCGGACGCATTGCAGAGCATGGCGAGCCGCGTTGGCGCGATGGTCGATGAGGTGACCGCCGGAGAAGCCCCGGCGGTGGGTTCGTCGGCGCGGCCCAGCGCGGCGGCGGTTAGTACCGGGCACGCTGGCGTGGCGGCGGTTGGGTCGGCTTCTGCGACGCGTATGCAGGCGACCTCCAGCAAGCTTGTGGCGGCATGGGGCGACTATCAAGAAAACGAGCGCCAAGCGGCCCGCGATCTAGGCGAGTTACGCGGGTAGCCAAATGGCTGACGCTGGTCCACTGCCTTCGCTATCGAACTTGATGTCTTGGGGCACAGCGCACTTGACAGACGATGCGGAATACTGGGAGCGCTTCGCCGACCGCCTGGAATTCGGGTTTGCCGAGGTGCACAACCTGATCCGGAGCAGCGCTTGGCAGGGACACGCTTTTGACGCGGCTGAAAGCCGGGCTGCTTCCGATAAGGAAAAGCTGCTTCCGATAAGGAAAAGGCGAGCAGAGTGGGCGAGCGGTTGCGTGAGGCAGCGAAAGTCAGCCGCCAGGGGGCTTCAGATCTATCGGCCGCACAAAGCCGGTTGCGTTCTGCAGTGGAGGACGCCTGGGACGCAGGATTCAATGTCTACGACGACTACATGGTCAAATACGCGGGGTCTGTCAAGACTGTCGAGGAACAGGCCGTTCGGCAGGCGCAGGCCGAGGGGTTCGCTGGGGACATCCGCCAGCGCGCGGCGCAGTTGCTCGGACTCGATCAGCGGGTCGGGTCCGAAATCACCACCGCCCTGGGCAATCTCATCGGATTTCGTTTTGGCTATCACTACACCGCTTGCAACGTCAGCGGCGGCCCAGGGTCGGGCGACAAGGGCACGTTCTCGCGCTGCAGCAACCAGGCTGCGATGTTGTGGAACAGCGGCGCGGCCGATGATCCCGGCGACCCGTCCGCGGCGCGGTGCGGGTTGTCCATCATGATGCCCACGACATAGCGGGGGTTGTCGGTGGTCGCCATCCCGGCGAAGGTGATCCAGTAGACGTCGTCGAAGTAGCAGCCGCACGCAGGGTTGATCTGCTGTGCGGTACCGGTTTTGCCGGAGATCTGGTAACCGTCAACCGCGGCCGCCGGCCCGGTGCCCTGCTGATAGCCCATCGGGTCACGTTGCACCACCGCCCGCAGCATGTTGCGCACGGTCCGCGCGGTCTGCGGCGAAACCACCCGAACGCCCTGCGGGCGTGGCTCTTCGGTGCGCGTGCCGTCCGGTGCGATGGTCGCCTTGATGATGCGTGGTGGAATCCGCAGCCCGTCGTTGGCGATGGTCTGGTACATGCCGGTCATTTGCAGTAGCGTCATCGAAAGACCTTGCCCGATCGGCAGGTTAGAGAACGTGCTGCCCGACCATTGGTCGATCGGAGGCACCAGGCCAGCACTTTCCCCGGGCAGGCCCACACCGGTGCGCTGGCCCAGCCCGAATTTCTTGAGCATGTCGTAATAGCGTTCTGGGCCCACGCGCTGTGCCAGCATCAGCGTGCCTACGTTGGACGACTTGCCGAAGACACCGGTTGTGGTGTAACGCATCACGCCGTGGTTCCAGGCATCGTGAACGGTGACACCGCCCATGTGGATTGAGCCCGGGACCGACAACACCTCGTCGGGGTTGGTCAGTCCATATTCGATCACCGACGAGGCCGTGACGACCTTGTTCACCGAACCCGGCTCATACGGTGACGACACCGCAAGGTTGCCCAGCTGCTTGTCACCCTGGCGACCGATGTCTTGCGACGGGTCGAAAGTGTTGTCGTTGGCCATGGCCAGCACCTCGCCGGTCTTGGCGTCCAGCACCACCGCCGACACGTTGCGCGCCCCGGACAGATTCTTGGCCTGCTGCACCTGCTGCTGGACATAGAACTGAATGTCGTCGTCGATAGTCAGCTGCACGGTCGATCCGTTGACCGCCTTGTGCCGGTTGCGATAGCTGCCCGGGATCACCACGCCGTCGGAGCCGCGGTCGTAAGTGACCGACCCGTCAGTTCCGGCCAGCACGGCGTCCAGCGAGTCCTCCAGCCCCAACAGACCATGGCCGTCCCAGTCGATGCCCCCGACGATGTTGGCTGCCAGCGATCCGCCAGGATACTGGCGCAGATCCTGGCGTTCCGCCCCTACTTCGGGGAACTTGGCGGTGATCGCGGTGGCGAGCGCGGGATCGACGGCGCGGGCCAGGTAGACGAATGTCTCATTGCTGGTCAGCTTTTTGAGCACGGTTGCCTCGTCCGGCTTGTTGTTGAGCCGGAGCGCGACTTCCTTGGCAATATCGCGTAACCGCTGCTGCGGATCGGGTGCGCTTGGGTTCTTCTGTTTGGCTTCGGCGAGCTGCTTGTGGATGCGGCGCGGTTGGAATGTCAGCGCACGGGCTTCGATGGTGAACGCGAGCTGGTCATTGTTGCGGTCGACGATGCTTCCCCGCACGGCTTTTTCGACGTCGGTGACCTTGAGTTGTCCCGCGGCCTCGGCGCGCAGTCCGGCGGCACGTGGCACCTGCAAATAGAACAGCTGCGCGGCCGCCACGATCAACGCGACGAAGATCACCACGTTGCCGGCCCGGTACCGAAACACGAACGACGCGCCGCGCACACCGAGGTCCACGGCCTGGCGGGTGCGCCGTGTTCGTGCGGAATGCCCCTGTGGGCCAACGTTTGCCGCCACACCGGCACCGGCCTTCTCCGGTTTGGGGGAGTTTCCGATCCTTTTGGATTCCTTGGCGTTCTTGTTCTTTCGCACTTTTCTGGTCTCGCGTTCACCGCGCCCAGACGGCGCGGAGTGCGGTCGAGACCGCTCGCTGCGCCTCACCTCGGCGTGCCCGGGGCCGTGACCGTTACCGGGCCGAACTGCTCGCCAAGGGTTGGCGGAGCTGATGGGGCGACCACGGTCGGCGCCTGCGCGGTAGCGGGTGGCGGCCCGGCAGCCAGGGGCATCTCGAGCGCTGGTGCGGGCGTGATCGGCGCTGGATCTGGCGCCGGCAACGGGCCCGGCCCGGCCACCTGGGGAGCAGGCACACCCGGCATTACGCCGGTGGGCAAGTGCTGAGTGCCTAACGTCGTTGCGCCATCAGGAGCACGCAGCAGCACTTCGGGTGCCGGCGGAACCGGGATGGTCGGCGTGTCGGCGCCCGGCGACAACCGAACCGGTGTCTCCACCGGGTTCGCCGGGGGGGTCGGCGGCGCCGGTTTTTCATCTGGCAGTTTGGTGTTTAGCGGTGGCGGCGGAACGCCCTGGGCGGGTTTGGGTGTGCCGACGACCACCCAGTTACCAGACGGATCCTGCACCAGGTGGGCGGTATCCCTGCTCGGGATCATGCCTAAGTTGCGGGCCGCCTCCGCCAACGCGGGCGCGGACTGCGCCTGAAGCACATCGCGTTCGAGCGCCTCCTTCTGCTGTTGCAGCAGCTGGGTTTTCTGACGTACCTTGCCCAATTCGTAGGAACGCTCGGCGGAGTCGGTGGAGAGCCACAGCGTCACACCAAGCCCCACCCCGAGCGAACCGATGACCAGTACGACGAATGGCACCTTGCTCGCCAGCGTGCGGGGACGAAGATCGACCGCTGCCAGCCTGGAAAGCACACGTTCACGCAGTGACGGGCGGACAACTTTGGGCGCCTTAGCCTTTCGGGCTTTAGCACGGGCCTTGGCCTGGCGTACACTTTTTGGCCGCGCGGACCGCTCAGCGGGTCGCGATATTGGCGTGGTTTGTGGCCCGGCCTGCGGCGCACGGAGTTCCCGAGTGGGTGCCGAGGCCTTGCCGGCACGTCGGGCACGACGTGACGCGGCGTGGTCGGCCGGTCCGGCTTTCTGCTGCGCCCGCATCAATCATGTCTCCTTGCCTGCTGCGGCGGCTGCACTCGCTGCAGTGCCCGTAACCGGACCCCGGCGCTACGGGGATTGCGTTGGGTTTCAGCACGGTCGGCACGTTCGGCACCGCGAGTCAGCGACTTGAATTCCGGGGCGTGGCCCGGCAGTTCGACCGGCAGACCAGCCGGAGTACGGGACGCGACGGCATTTCTGAATACATCCTTGACAATGCGATCTTCCAGCGACTGGTAGGCGAGCACCACGACGCGACCGTCGACGGTCAGTGCGTCCAACGCGACCGGCAGCGCTCTGCACAGTGACTCGAGCTCGTCGTTGACAGCGATGCGCAGCGCCTGAAAGGTCCGCTTGGCCGGGTGCCCGCCGGTGCGTCGAGCCGGCGCCGGAATGGCTTGGTAGAGCAGGTCAACCAGTTCGCCGGTCCTGGTGAGCGGTGTGACGGCCCTGCGGCGGACGATATGCGCAGCGATGCGGCGCGCGAACCTCTCCTCGCCGTAGCGGTGCAGCACGTCGGCCAGCTCGGCCTCGTCGTAGTTGTTGACGATGTCGGCAGCCGTCAGCGGTGAATCCGGGTCCATCCGCATGTCCAGCGGAGCGTCGTGCGCGTAGGAGAACCCTCGCTCGAGACGGTCGAGCTGCATCGATGACACGCCCAGATCGAAAAGAACCCCGTCTACTGAACCTGTTGCACCACAGCCTGTTTCAGTCAGAGCGGTAGCGATGCGGTCGTACCGGGTGCGTAGCAAAGTCACCCGGTCGGCGAATCGGGTCAGCCGGGTCCGGGTGATGTCCAAGGCAAGAGGGTCACGATCGAGCCCGATTAGCCGCAGCCCGGGAAGGTTGGCGAGGAACCGCTCGGCGTGCCCGCCGGCGCCGACTGTGGCGTCGACCAAAATCGCGCCCGACCCGTCCGGGTGGTGGCGGGTCAGCGCCGGGGTCAGCAGCGCCACGCACCGCTCAAGCAGGACGGGTACATGACCGAATCCTGCTGGACCGTCGGCCATGACAACACCTCCACCTGGATGAGCTCGGCGGGCCGCCCCTGCACCGTGGTCCCTGTCCGAGAGCACGAACCTGGCGTTGGGGAAGTACGTCAGGGTCGGTTCGGGCAGAGGCCGCGATGCACGGACATGCGCCTTAGATGATGTCGCCGAGTGCTTCATCGCTGGCCGCGGAGAAGTTCTCTTCGTGGGTCTGCTGGTAGTTCCGCCAGGCCTGCGCGTCCCAGATCTCGAGGTAGTCGACCGCCCCGATCACCACGCAATCCTTGGAGAGGTTGGCGTAGCGGCGATGGTCGGCCGACAGCGTGATGCGGCCCTGGGCATCGGGATGCTGTTCATCGGTGGCCGCTGCGAGATTGCGGAGAAACGCCCTTGCCTCGGGATTGCTTCGCGAGGCCTTGCTGGCCCGCCGGGCCAACTGCTCGAACTCGGCGCGAGGGTAGACGGCCAAGCTGTGGTCTTGGCTCTTGGTGACCATCAGCCCTCCTGCCAGCGCGTCGCGGAACTTCGCAGGCAGCGTCAGCCGCCCCTTGTCGTCGAGCTTGGGCGTGTAGGTGCCCAGGAACATCAGGCCACCTCCCGCCACGGTACGAAGCCCCGGAGCTTCGTCTCACCCCACGACTCCAGCCACCATACCCCACAATCCCCCACTTCGCGCCATTTACGGCGCCAGATTTGAAATTTTCCGGCGTCGATCGGGTAACAGGGGCGGGTCGAACAGCGGCTCAATGTCCCCGTGTCGACAGGAAATATCGACTTCAGAAGCCTATGTAGCGGCGCTGAGAGCCAGGTGGGGCATTGTGGGGCACGTGTGGGCTACCCGCCCCGCGTTCACGTCGGCCCGGGGCACAAAAATGGGGTAGCCGGAGCTACCCCGCGAACATCCCGCGTGTTTGGCGCTAGTCGTCGAAGCGGCGGCGGAAACGATCCTCCATGCGGCTGGTGAAAGATCCGCCGGCACCTTTGGCACGACGCGACGTGCCGGGCGAGCCGGAGCGGTCTCGCCCGCCGGGGAACCGTGGCCCGGTGATCGCATACACCACGCCACCGAACATCACGACGAAGCCGAAAACGGACAGGACCGGGAAGCTGCCAATCATCGTCGCCTTGAAGGCAACCCCCGAAACCAGCATCCCCAAGCCTATGACGAATAACGCCGCGCCCTGCAACCGTCGGCGCGCAGTCGGCGCGCGCAGCCCACCACCGCGAACACTTGAGGCAAACTTCGGGTCTTCGGCATAGAGAGCGCTCTCGATCTGCTCGAGCATCCGCTGCTCATGATCGGAGAGTGGCATTCGTCCCTCCTTGCCGACAGCCGTCACGCGTAACGTGGATGCCCACCTTATCGGGGCAACTAACTCAGATGATACGAGGTGAAACTGCGCCATACCACTGGTTCGGTTGTCGATTGTAGTCTGGCCACAATGCGGGCCTGACAGGCTCGAAGCCGGCGCTGGCCACCGGCTTTAGCCCGACTGCGACGTCGATCCGCATGAGGCAGGGGCCGATAATGAGAATCCAAGCAGCGCACCGAATCAGCGCCCGAAGAGGAGACCGCGAATTGGGGACGTTCCTCATCGACCTGTCGGTGCAAGATATGTGGCGCCGTCTCGGTGACGCCCTGGCGGTATATGTCGACGCGATGCGCTACCCGCGCGGCACCGAGAATCAGCGCGCCGCGACATGGCTTGAGCACACTCGCCGACCCGGTTGGCAGGCGGTGGCCGCGGTGCAGGCCGAGCATCGCGGCCAGCCACCGTCGGCGGCGGAGCTCAGCAACGCACCGTTGCTCGGAATTGCCTACGGCTACTGCGGCGCGCCCGATCAGTGGTGGCAGCAGCAAGTCGTTCTTGGCTTGCAGCGCGGCGGATTTCCCCGCCCCGAGATCACCAGGCTGATGGCGAGCTATTTCGAATTGACCGAACTGCACATTCATCCGCGCGCGCAGGGCCGCGGCCTGGGCGAGGCGCTGGCCCGCCGACTACTCGCCGGGCGCGGCGAAGCCAACGTGCTGCTGTCGACACCGGAAGCCAACGGCGAGACCAACCGGGCGTGGCGGCTGTACCGCCGGCTGGGCTTCACCGACATCATCCGCGGATACCACTTTGCCGGCGATCCCCGACCATTTGCGATTCTCGGGCGTGCACTGCCTCTCTAACCAGCGCCACGGTGGCCCACCTCGACGATCCGGTACCACCCGGGCCGACACTCCGGGGTCTGGCACGATGACCTGGTGCGTGCCCGCAGCAACTGGCTTCGTCCCGGACGGTCCAGCAGCCCTCGACGCCAGCGGCTGCTGGCGCTGGCGCTGCTGGCGCTGATCACGCCGGCCGTCGCCGGATGTGTGCGGATCAAGGCCACACTCACCATCTCGCCGGATGACTTGGTCTCGGGGCAGATCATCGCGGCGACCAAGGCACGCAACGACAAAGACACCGGACCGCAGCTCGACCCGAACGTGCCGTTCAGCCAGAAAGTCGCGATCACCAAGTACGACAAAGACGGCTATGTGGGCTCCGAGGCGGTGTTTTCCGAACTGACATTCGCCGAGCTACCGCAGCTGGCGAACATGCACCCCGACGCCGCCGGTGTCAATCTGTCGCTGCGACGATCCGGCAACCTGGTGATCCTCGAAGGACGGGCAGACCTGACGTCACTAACCGATCCCGAAGCCGACGTCGAGCTGAGCGTATCCTTCCCCGGCGCCGTGACCTCCACTAACGGCGAGCGCATCGACCCCGAAGTGGTGGCATGGAAGCTCAAGCCCGGCGTGGTCAGCACCATGAACGCCCAGGCGCGCTACACCGATCCGAGTACCCGATCATTCACCAATGCTGCTGTATGGCTTGGCATTTCGTCGTTTGTGGTGGCTGGCGTCGTGGCGCTGCTGGCGTGGCGGGCCCGCGACCGTTCACCGCGGTTCACCGCGTCGGACGACTACCCTCCGCAGTAAGCGGTCACGGCTTGGCGGGCGACCAGTAGTCAAGCATCTGCGCGAAGGTTTCGAACGCGGGTGCCGAGACCCCGTAGGTGGCTTCGAGATGGATGCTCAGCGGGTAGCCGAGATCGGCGACACCGTCGATCACGCGCTTGTACAGGTCGACCATCAGCCGACGCTTCTGCGGCGGTTCGCTGCCGGCCAGCCGTTTGACGAACGCCTGCTCCTGCGCGACGGCGGCGTTGCCCGGATCCTGGATCAGCCAGTTGATGAACCCAACCCGGTTTTCCACCTTCGGAACAAAGCCGAACGACAGCAATATCTCCGGCCGGTGGTCGGTGTTCTTGGCGAATTCGGTCAGAAAACCCACGATCGCGTCGGAATACAGCAGCTGGGTCTGGGCGAAGGTGGCGCCCCGGTCGCACTTGAACGAAAACCGCCCCTGTTCACCCGCCCGGGTCGGGATCAGGATCACGCCGCGGTTCGGCACCAATTCGCGATAAATCGACAGGGCATCGGTCGGCGCCACGCCGGAGCCCTCGCCGTCATTCATGGTGCGCGGTACACCCACGAAGACGATGCCGTCCATCCCCGAGGCGACCAGATCGGTGAGCCGCCGACGCAGGGTGGGCTCGTCCATAAAAGCGGTGACTTGGCTACACAATCCGCGCACGCCCGGCAACTCCGGTTTGATCAGCGACCAGAAATCCAGCACGTCAAGCTTCGGTTTCATTTCGACCGGCCGGTCATCCTCCTCGGCGATCAATCCGGGAATCATCACGTGCCCGATGTGGCCGTCGACACCGCTTTCGGCGGAAAACTGCGCGACCTTGCGCGCGTCTTCGACCGCCTGCTGCGTGCCGCGCTCGAGGTTCGGCGGTACAAGTTCGAGCGCAACGGTGTTGAAGGTGCCGGCCACTCCGACAGCATAGGTGCGAGATAGTGAGCCTGTCGAAGCAACTCCTGTGCTGCCCGGGGCCGGCCGTACGCTCTACCGTGAACATCCATGGCAGAAGGGGGCGCCACGCTGAGCGTCGACGCAGCGGCAACCGTTGAGGTGGCTGATCGGATCACCGAGCAGTTGCGCCGGTATCTGCGCGCGCGCCGCGGCGAGGCCGCCCACATCGGAGCCGACTACGACGCCCTGATCGCCCGCTTAGCGGAGTTCGTGCTCAGCGGAGGCAAACGGCTGCGCCCGCTGTTCGCCTACTGGGGCTGGCGTGCGGTGGCCACCGGGGAAGCCGAGCCGCAACTGCTGCTGTTGTTCGCGGCGCTGGAACTGCTGCATGCCAGCGCGCTGGTGCACGACGACGTGATCGACGCCTCGGCAACGCGCCGCGGCCGACCGACCGCCCACATGACTTTCGCACACGTGCACCGGGCCCGGCACTGGCGGGGCTCGCCGGACCAATTCGGCACGTCGGCCGCCATCCTCCTCGGGGACCTGGCACTGGCCTGGGCCGACGACATCGTCGCCGACGCTGATCTACCGCCCGACGCGCATCGTCGGGTCCGGCGCGTGTGGGCCGATATCCGCACCGAACTACTGGGCGGGCAGTACCTCGATATCGTCGCCGAGGCCAGCGCCGCCGAATCGATCGTGTCGGCGATGACGGTCAATACCTACAAGACCGCCTCTTACACCGTGGTGCGCCCGTTGCAGTTAGGGGCGGCAGCGGCCGCGGATCGACCCGATGTGCATGCGATTTTCCAGCAAGTCGGCACCCACCTCGGGCTGGCGTTTCAGCTGCGCGATGACGTGCTCGGGGTGTTCGGCGACCCGGCCGTCACCGGGAAGCCCTCCGGCGACGACCTGCGGTCAGGCAAGCAAACCGTGTTGGTAGCCGAGGCGATGGCGATGGCGGACCGATCGGATCCGGTGGCCGCCAAATTGTTGCGCTCTTCGATGGGCGTCGACCTCACCGACGCGCAGGTGCGCGAATTGTGCGACGTCATCGACCGGCTCGGCGCGCTGGCTGCGGTCGAACAGCGAATCGACACGCTGACCCGCCGGGCGTTGGACACCTTGGCCGCCGCACCGATCCACACCGCGGCTAAAGCAGGGCTGTCCGAGCTGGCCAAGCTGGCTGCCACCAGATCCGCGTGAGCACTATGTCACCCCCGACGCCGACGCCGACAAGCCGAGCGAGTTCTCCTGCGGGCAAACATCTTTCGCGGTTGCGCGAGTTGGCCTCCGCGTCGGAGGCCCGGCCGGCACTGCTGGGTTTCGCGGGCGCGGCGCTGATCACGGCGGGCGGGCTCGGAGCCGGCAGCACGAAGCCGCATGACCCGCTGCTGGAGTCGATGCACCTGTCGTGGCTGCGATTCGGGCATGGGCTGGTGCTCTCGTCGATTGTGTTGTGGCTCGGCGTCGGCTTGATGCTGACCGCTTGGCTGCTACTGGGCAGGCGGGTGATCGCTGGAGCGGCAACCGAATACACTCTGGTGGCCACGACCGCGTTTTGGCTTGCGCCGCTGTTGTTGTCGGTGCCAGTGTTCAGCCGCGACACCTACTCCTATCTCGCCCAGGGCGCGCTCCTGCGTGACGGCCTGGACCCCTACGTGGTTGCTCCCGTCGACAACCCAAATCCATTGCTGGACAACGTCAGTCCAATTTGGACGATTACCACCGCGCCATACGGTCCGGCGTTCATCCTCGTCGCGAAGTTCATCACGATACTGGTCGGCAATCACGTCATCGCTGGAACCATGCTGCTGCGATTGTGCATGCTGCCCGGACTGGCATTGCTGATCTGGGCCACACCGCGCATCGCGCGTCATCTCGGCGCGGATGCGGCTGCGGCGCTGTGGATCTGCGTGCTCAACCCGCTGGTGATCATCCATCTGATGGGTGGCGTACACAACGAGATGCTGATGGTGGGCCTGATGACCGCTGGCATCGCGCTGACATTCGAGCGTCGCCCCGCCGCCGGCGTGACCCTGGTCGTGGTCGCGGTCGCGGTCAAGGCGACCGCCGGGATAGCGCTGCCGTATTTGGTATGGGTGTGGGCGCGCCACTTGCGCGAGCGGCGGGGCTGTGGGCCGCTGCGGGCTTTCCTTGCGGCGACTGCCATGTCGGTACTGATCTTCGTTGCGGTATTTGCGGTGTTGTCGGCAGTGGCCGGAGTGAGCCTGGGATGGTTGAGTGCGCTTGCCGGTTCGGTGAAGATCATCAACTGGCTGACCGTGCCCACTGCGGTCGCCAACCTGGTCCACGCGCTCGGCGGATGGTTTTTCCCAGTGAACTTCTATGCCGTGCTGCACGTCACCCGCATTGCCGGGATCGTGATCATCGCTGTGCTACTGCCGCTGCTTTGGTGGCGATTCCGCCACGACGACCGCGAGACGCTGATCGGTATCGCGTGGGCCATGCTGGTGGTGGTGCTGTTCGTGCCGGCCGCGTTGCCGTGGTACTACTCCTGGCCGCTGGCCGTGGTGGCTCCGCTGGCCCAGTCACGAACGGCGATCGCCGCGGTCGCGGCGTTCTCGACGTGGATCATGGTGATCTTCAGGCCAGACGGCGCGCACGGGATGTATTCGTGGCTCCATGTGTCGCTGGCAACGGCATGCGCGGTGGTAGCCTGGCATGCGCTGTACCGGACGCCGCAACATCGCCAGAAAGTCGAAAACCCTAGTAGGCCATAGCTTGCGCACGGCGCACCACTTCGCGCGCCTGGTGGGCGTGCAGCGCGTCGACTGGGCGGGCATTGGGCACCGCCTCGCGCGTGCCGTCGTGGGTGATGGTCAGCGACGGATCCGGGGTGAACAGCCAGCGCATGATTTCGGTGTCGCGAAAGCCGCCGTCGTGCAACACCATCAGCAACCCCGGCAGGCTTTTGACCACCTCGCCGGATTCGGTGAAAAAGATCCGCGGCACCACCACATCACCATGGCGGCGCACCGCGATCAGGTGGCCTTCACGCAGCTGCTGGTGAACCTTGCTGAGAGGCACGCCGAGCAACTCGGCGACCCGGGGCAGATCGTAGGTGGGTTCGTCGGGATCGAGAACGTCGTCGCCGGCCGGAATACTGCTCACCGCGTCAAGTCTAGAGCTGGTAGCGGCGCGCTGCGTGCACGTTTCCACACCGGGACCTCGCCGGCACCTACGATGGCCACGTGGCCGCGGCGATCTCGGGGAATGCGCTGGACAACGCGCTGCTCGACGGCCGCTACCGCGTGCAGGCCAAGATCGCCAGCGGCGGCACCTCCACGGTGTACCGGGGCCTCGACGAACGTCTGGACCGCCCGGTCGCGCTGAAGGTGATGGACGCTCGCTACGCCGGTGACCAGCAGTTCCTGACCCGATTCCGGCTGGAGGCCCGCGCTGTCGCGCGACTAAAGCACCCCGGCCTGGTCGCGGTCTACGACCAGGGCCTCGACGGCCGCCACCCCTTCCTTGTGATGGAGCTCATCGAGGGCGGCACACTGCGCGAGCTGCTGGTCGAACGCGGACCGATGCCGCCGCACGCGGTGGTTGCGGTGCTGCGGCCGGTGCTGGGTGGGCTGGCTGCTGCGCATCGGGCCGGCCTGGTGCATCGTGACGTCAAGCCGGAAAACGTGCTGATCTCCGACGACGGCGAGGTGAGGATCGCCGATTTTGGGTTGGTGCGCGCTGTGGCGGCCGCCAAAATCACCTCGGCCAGTGTCATTTTGGGTACCGCCGCCTACCTGTCCCCCGAGCAGGTTCGCGACGGCGACGCGGCGCCGAGCAGCGACATCTACGCGGTCGGAATCCTGGTTTACGAGATGCTGACCGGCCGGACACCGTTTTCCGGCGATTCGCCGCTTGCAGTTGCCTACCAGCGTTTGGATACCGATGTGCCGCCACCCAGCACCGCCATCGACGGCGTTCCCCCGCAATTCGACGAGCTGGTAAGGCGCGCAACGGCCCGCGACCCTGCTGACCGCTATGCCGATGCCCTGCAGCTAGGCGCGGAGCTCGATGCGATCGCCGCAGAATTGGCGCTGCCGAAATTCCGGGTGCCGGCACCACGCAATTCCGCTCAACACCGGTCAGCAGCCTTGTACCACAGCCAAATTCAACAAGACCAGGCCGCAGACCACACGGGGCAGACCACTCGCAAGCTGACTCGTGAATTGCCAACCGAGGAGGATCCCGTTGATTACCAAGCGGTCTCAGGCCAATTCGCCGGCATCGAGCTTAGTGAATTCGCATTGGCGCGGCAGCACGCCCAGCGGATGGTGCTGGTCTGGCTGGCCATCGTGCTGGCTGTCACCGGGCTGGTAGCCGCGGCAGCGTGGACTATCGGAAATAATTTGAGCGGCCTGCTGTAGCTGATGCCCGGCCTTGCTCGAGTTGCTAGTCGCGCAGCATCTCGGCGACGAGGAAGGCCAATTCCAACGATTGCTGAGTATTCAGCCGCGGGTCGCAGGCCGTCTCGTAGCGGCCCGCCAGGTCGGAGTCGGAGATGTCCTGGGCACCGCCAAGGCACTCGGTGACGTCTTCGCCGGTGATCTCGACGTGGATGCCACCCGGGTGGGTGCCCAACGCCCGGTGCACCTCGAAGAAGCCCTGAACTTCGTCGACGATGCGGTCGAAATGGCGGGTTTTGTAGCCGGTCGACGACTCGTGGGTGTTGCCGTGCATCGGGTCGCACTGCCAAATCACCTGATGGCCTGTGGCTTGGACCTTTTCGATGATCGGCGGTAGCAGATCACGGACCTTGTTGTTGCCCAGTCGGCTCACCAACGTCAGCCGGCCCGGCTTGTTGTGCGGGTCGAGCCGCTCGACGTATTCGACGGCCAGCTCCGGCGTCATCGTGGGGCCGATCTTGACGCCGATCGGGTTGGCGATCACTTCGGCGAATGCGATGTGCGCCCCGTCGAGCTGGCGGGTCCGTTCCCCGACCCAAAGGTAGTGCGCCGAAAGGTCGTAGAGCTTCGGCTCGCCGTCGGGCTCCTCGGACAGCCGCAGCATGGCGCGTTCGTAGTCAAGCACCAGCGCCTCATGGCTGGCGTAGATTTCCGCGGTCTGCAGGTTGCGGTCGGCCACACCGCAGGCGCTCATGAACGCTAACCCGCGGTCGATCTCGGATGCCAGCGCTTCGTACCGTGCGCCGGCCGGCGAGGTGCGCACGAATTCGCGGTTCCAGTCGAGCACCCGGTTCAGCGACGCCAGCCCCGACGAGGTCAACGCCCGCACCAGGTTCATCGCCGCACTGGCGTTGGCGTAGGCCCGCACCAGCCGCGACGGATCGTGCTCGCGGGCCGTGGCATCCGGGGCGAATCCGTTGATCATGTCGCCGCGGTAAGACCGCAGGCCCAGCGCGTCGACGTCAGCGGAGCGAGGCTTGGCGTATTGGCCCGCGATCCTGGCCACCTTGACCACCGGCACGCTGGCGCCGTAGGTCAGCACGACTGCCATCTGCAGCAGGGTGCGGATGTTGCCGCGGATGTGAGGCTCGGTGTTGTCGGTGAACGTCTCCGCACAGTCGCCGCCCTGCAGGAAAAAGGCTTCGCCGCGTGCGACTTTGCCGAGCAGCTCCTGCAGCCGCACTATCTCGGACGGCACCGTCACCGGCGGCACGCTTTCCAGGACCGTGCGCATCGCCTTGGCTTGGTCGGCCGGCCAGGTGGGCTGCTGAGCGGCCGGTTTCGCCAGTGCGGCGTCCAGCCGCGCCCGCAAGTCCGCCGGCAGCGGCGGCAGCGCCGGCAGCTGGTCGATCGGGATGTCGACGGTCCAGTTCATCCGTACATGGTAACTGGGCGCGGTGACCGCTCGACCCGCTGAAGCACTCCGACACCGGCCCCGTCAGTGCGCTGCGGCTCCCGCACCGGGGTTGCCCGCCGCAGCGATCAGCCGGAACCGCCGAAGCTGGTCGCGGGCATCGACCAGCGCGTCGTGGGTGTGGGAGGGGCGGCGCGGCATCCGGGGAGACCCGCGGTCCTCCCAGAACTGGCGCAGCTCCCGGGTGAACCGTGGCATCGCCGCCGGCAGCTCCGTCATCGGACCCCACAGCTGGCACAACGCCACGTGGTCGTACGCGCCGACCCAGGCCCACAGCTCGATCGGCTCGCCGTCGTGGATGCGGAAGAATTTCTCGAGGTCGAGGCGGATCTGTGAACGCGACCGCCACAGGTGGGAAGCGGGCGGCGGAAGCTTGGGAAGCACATGCTTGCGCACCCAGCTACCGGCCCGCGCAGCGTCGAACTCGGTGGACACGGCGTAGTATTCGCGGCCATCCTCGGCCGCCACCCCGATCGAGATCAGGTCGATGGTGCGGCCGTCCTCGATAAATTCCGTGTCGTAGAAATACCGCACGGCCGGAGCCTAACTGCCGCCACTGTGGGCTGTGACAGCATGCTGGGTGCCTTCGGGCGGTGGCGGCGCGGCGTGGACTTCGCGGTCGAGTTCCGCGTCGACCATCCGCTCGTCGGGAAGCCGCGGCGTGCCCGCGACCATGTTCTGCAGCCACAGCTTGGCCCCGACAACGGGGCGGCGCAGATTGCGCTCACGCTCCAGCGCCCGCCGCATCTTGTCAAGCTGGGTGTTATACCTCCAACGGGCCCACGGAGCATGCGGACGCGACAACCGGATCGCCCCGACGACCAGCAGCGCGACGAAGAACATGCCGATCAGGCCCGTCCACACCTTGCCCTTGAGCAACACCACCACGGCCAGCGGCGGCGTGAGCACCAGGCCCGCGATTACCGCGGCGTGCATCAGCGGCGAGTGGGTGTCCTGCCAGGCGGCCAGAAAAAACATCAGCGGATGCAAACCGAGCACCAGCAGCCCGCCCACCGCTACCGCGGCGAACACCGCGTCGACTGAGGTGCGACCGTCTTCTTCCCAGTACACGTCGGACAGATGCAGGATCAATGCGTACTCATCGAGGACCAGGGCCGCGCCGATACCGAAAACCGTTGCGGCTAACGTAATTTCGAGTTGATCCCCGGTAATGGACAACGCCACCAGCGTCACCCCGGAGATCATCACAAGGACGACCCCGACAACGACATGGTGGATGTGAACGGACCCGATGTAGAGGTTCCGCGGTTGCCACCATTTCGCGGGCAACCCGGCATCGGCGCGATGACGGATGTAGCGCACGAAGCTGCGCGTCACAGCGAACGTCAGGATGAACGCGACAAGGCAGCACAGCAACGGCAGCCGGCCGCGGTCGATGATGTCGTGTTGCAACCATTCGAGCACCTAAAAAAAGTACGCCCACCGCACGCTCAGCGCCGCTAACCATGCCGCTGGAGATGCAACCACCACCGATAGGGTGTTCTCCGACATGAGCGAACAGCGGTCGCCCGAGATGGGCGCGGGGCGCAGACGGGTAGCCGTCGGGTGGATCGCCGTGTGGTGTGTGCTTCCACTGCTGGTAGCCGCGGCGATGGGCTACGCGGGTTGGCGGCTGCTGGGGCACATCCCCTACCGCATCGACATCGACGTCTATCAAATGGGCGCCCGAGCATGGCTGGACAACCGTCCGCTGTACAAAGACGTTTTGTTCCACACCCCCATCGGGCTGAACCTGCCGTTTACCTATCCGCCGCTGGCAGCGATCGTGTTCTGCCCGTTTGCCTGGTTGCGGATGCCGGCTGCCAGCGTGGCGATCACCTGCACGACCTTGGCGCTGCTGGTCGTCTCGATCGCGATTGTCTTGACCCACCTCGACGTGTGGGCCTCTTCGCGCCTGCTGCCCGGACCAGCCTGGTGGCGGCGGTGGTGGCTGGCGCTGGCCGTGGCGGCGGCCGCGGCGATCTGGCTGGAGCCGATCAAGTCGAACTTCGCCTACGGGCAGATCAACGTCGTGCTGATGACGCTGGTGATCGCCGACTGCCTGGCGCGGCGCACCTATTGGCCACGCGGAGTGCTGCTGGGACTGGGCATCGCGCTGAAACTCACCCCCGCGGTGTTCCTGCTCTACTTTTTGCTACGCCGCGATGGACGCGCCGCGCTGACGGCCCTGGGCTCTTTTGCGGCGGCGACCCTGGCCGGCTTCGTGCTGGCCTGGCCCGACTCCTGGGAGTACTGGACCAACACGGTGCGCAATACCGACCGGATCGGTGCGGCCACGCTGAACACCAACCAGAACATCGCTGGCGCACTCGCGCGGTCCGGCTTGGGTGAACGGGAACGCTTTGTGCTGTGGGTGCTCGGGTGCCTTGTTGTGCTCGCCCTGACGGCATGGGCGACACGGCGGGTGCTGCGCGCCGGTGAGCCGGCCCTGGCGGTGGTCTGTGTCGCACTTTTCGGCCTGGTGGTTTCCCCGGTGTCGTGGTCACACCACTGGGTGTGGATGCTGCCGGCGATCCTGGTAACCGTGGTGCTGGCCTGGCGCCGGCGCAGTGCGGCACTCGCCGCGGTCAGTTGTGCCGGGGGGGTTCTTTCGGTCTGGACACCGATCGACCTGATGCCCAAGCACCACGAGACCGCGGCGGCGTGGTGGCGTCAACTACTCGGCGCGTCCTACGTGTGGTGGGCGCTGGCGGCGATCGTCACCGCCGGGCTCGCTGTCACCGTCCGCGCGGCCACCCTCGAGCCGTCGAGCGCACGGAGACTCGCACCGGTGTCGGTGCAGGCCGGTTAGCCGGCCGCTGTCTCGGGAATCCGGGCCGCGGCTTGGCCACCCGAGGCGGGGTCGACGCCGTTCTGGCCGGTTTTGACTGTGGCGGCGTAGATGTCGACGTACTCCTGCCCGGACAGGCGCATCAGCTCATACATCACTTCGTCGGTGACCGCGCGTTCGATAAACAGGTTGCCGGCCAGCCCCTCGAAACGCGAGAAATCCATCGGCTTGCCGAACCGAACGATCACCTTGCCGAACCGCCACATCTTTGCGCCCGGCGGGTTGACCTCGTCGGTGCCGATCATCGCCACCGGTATGACCGGCACGCCGGTGTGCAACGCCAGCCGGGCCAGCCCGGTCTTGCCTTTGTAGAGGCGGCCGTCAGGCGAGCGGGTGCCCTCCGGGTACATGCCAAGTAATTTGCCTGCTTTGAGCAGCCGCTCCGCGGTGTCCAACGCCGCCTGTGCGGCATCGCCACTGGAGCGGTCGATCGGCACCTGCCCGGTGGTGCTGTAGAACCAGCGGATAAACCAGCCTTTAAGCCCGGTGCCGGTGAAGTATTCCCGCTTAGCCAAAAAGGTGATGCGCCGTCGTACGACCAGCGGGAGATAAAAGCTATCCGCCACCGCCAGGTGGTTGCTGGCCAGTATTGCCGGTCCGGTACGTGGAACGTTTTCCAGCCCTTCGACTTTCGGTCGACCAAGGAGTGCAAGCAAAGGGCCCATGAAGATGTACTTGAATAACCAGTACCACATGAACCCTCCCTCTTACCCACACCCGACGGTGTTCAGCGCCAACTGTACCGACCCAGTGTGGATGCGACCACATGTCGCTTCACGGCGGTCCGGACCCGCAGCCGACCATTGCAGCCGAGCCGTCGGCGAGGCCGCGCGCGTACGATCCGAAACGCGTCCCGTCGTCACGGTCGGGATTCCGGCCGGCGGGCAACCGACCAGAAGGGAGAACCCGTGCCTTTCTGCACGACCCGCGATGGCATCGAGATCTACTACAAGGACTGGGGCAGCGGACGCCCGGTGGTATTCAGTCATGGCTGGCCACTGAACGCCGATGCGTGGGACGATCAAATGAAATGCGTGGCCGACAACGGCTTTCGGGGCATAGCCCATGACCGCCGCGGGCATGGTCGGTCAGCCCAGCCGTGGCATGGCTACGACTTCGACACGTTCGCCGATGATCTCAACGACCTCATCGTCGCGCTGGACCTGCGGGACGTGACCTTGGTGGCGCACAGCATGGGTGGCGGCGAACTGGCCCGCTACATCGGGCGCCACGGCACCGAGCGGGTCCGATCGGCGGTGCTGTTGTCTGCGATCCCGCCGCTGATGGGCCGCACCGATGCCAATCCCGAGGGCGTGCCCGGCGAGGTGTTCGACCGGATCAAGTCCGGCATCCTCACGGAACGTTCCCAGTTCTGGAGGGAGGTGTCCGAGGGCTTCTTCGGCGCCAACCGCCCGGGCAACAAGGTGACCGCCGGTAATCGTGACGCGTTCTGGTTCATGGCCATGCAGGAAAGCATTCAAGCTGGCGTCAAATGCGTTGACGCGTTCGCCGACACCGACTTCACCGAGGATCTCAAGAAGTTCGATGTCCCGACGCTGATCGTGCACGGCGACGACGACCAGGTGGTCCCGATCGATGCGACCGCTCGTAAGTCCGCCCGGATCATCACCAATGCGACCCTGAAAGTCTATGAAGGTGGCTCACACGGCATCGCGCTCGTCCCGGGCGACAAGGAACGATTCAACGCAGACCTGCTGGCCTTCTTGCAACGCTGACGTCCGGGCCGGACCGGCCGGAGCAGCCGCGCTCATTCCTCGACGGTGACGGGGATGCGCTGATACCTGCTGGTCGTCGCGGCGTCGCCCCCGGTATCGGCCATACCGCTGCCGGGCGGGCCGTCCGGCGGTGCCGACCCGTCTAAGTCAGCGACCATCGCGCGGATCACCGTCAACAGCGCGGTGCTGTGCTCGGCGATGACGGTCAGCAGCGGGTGTTGTTCGCCGGTGATCAGGGCAGCCAGCGCGCAGACCGGACACCACACCTGTTGACACCGACCGGTGCCGACTCCGTCGCCCGACGCGCGCGCCGCAGCCGCGCGCACGGCGGGGTCGATCCCGTCCAGGATGGCCTGCGCGAGCTTGCGCAACTCGGGGCCGATCTCAGGGTGAACACCGGTCACAAGCGCCGCTCCTTCTCATCGCCTAGCCAAAGCATCGTCGCCAACGATCACACTGGCCACAGGTCCGGATCGGGCCGGAAACGCACCGTCAGCTCGCAGCCCCGAAGGTGGGCGTCTAGCACCGTGCATCGCCGCAGCACCGACGCCAACCGGACTCGGCGCCGCATTCCGCCGACGCCGATGATCAGGTCGTCATCAACCCGGCCCAAGGTGAGCGCGCCAGAATCGAGTGGGGGCAACCTTAACCGCAATCGGTACACCGAGTTCAGTCCCGATCCCGATTCGAGCTCCACGAGGGGACGCAGCGGCCCGGGCGGCGGGGACCCGTCACGACGGCGGACACTTTCGAGCAGCTCGCCCAGCGCCTTCGGGCCGATGGGTTCACCCGGCAGGTGCGGCGCCAGCACCAGCGCCACATCACCGACGGCGGCGTCGAGTTCGTCGAGGACTGCGTGCTGTTCGCTGATGCGTTCGGCGTACCAGTCGAAAGCGGGATGCTCGGGCAGATTGCGGTACTCGTAGCAATCGTCTTGCACCAAAATCTGGTTCACGATCAACTCGCGGACGCGCACACCCATCAGCGACAGCGAGCCAAGGGTGCGGACCGATTCGGCCGCCACCACACGTTCCGCGGTCAGCACCAGATGCGCACCGACGACGTCACCATTGGTCAGCAGCGTGCTGAGGCGCTCAACGCTGGCGCTGATGCGCTCCAGCAGTTCCGCCAGTGCGGCCAGGCGGGCGTCGCCCGCGGTGATCGCAAGCCTGCGATGACGCGGCCAGGCGCGCTCCACGTACAGCCCGAACGCGGCGGGCAAGGTCAGCATGCGCAACGCGTCCGCCGTGGAGGCACAGTCGACCACGATGTGATCCCACCGCCCGGCAGCCGCCAGTTCGCCCACCTCGTGAAGGCCCAGGACTTCCTGGACGCCGGGCAACGCGGAGAGCTCTTCGGGCGCGATGGTGCCCAGTTCTGACTCTGGAAACCAGCGAGCCAGCGCGTCAACCACGTCGCGCCAACGGGCCTCCAGCAGCGCCAGCGTGTCCAGTGCCAACGCGTCAAGGAAGCCGCCGCCAACGTCGGCGTCATCGGCGAGCACCCGGACGGGGGTGCGCTGACTCGTCGGCGGGACGGCAACGCCCAGCACGTCTCCGAGCGAGTGCGCTTGGTCGGTAGACACCACCAGTACCCGTTGTCCGGCACGGGTGTCCCGCACCGCGGTGGCGGCCGCCAGGGTTGACTTTCCTACCCCACCCTTGCCGACAAAGAGACTGATTCGGGCCAGGGCGGGCGCTGCAGACTCACTCAGCCTCGACTCGTTTCTTCAGGTCCTTCAATGCGGTATCGGTCAGCCGGCGCTCAGCCTTGCGCTTGAGCAAGCCGATCATCGGGACAGCCAAGTCGACCGTAAGCTCGTAGGTGACATCGGTGCCAGATCCGTTGGGCACCAGGCGGTATGCGCCGTCGAGCGATTTGAGCAGCGAGCTCGACACCAGCGACCAGCGGACCGAGGCCCGGTCTTTGGGCCAGTCGTAGGAGAACACCAGGGTGTCTTTGAGGACGGCCGCGTCCATCACAAAGCGCGCCACCCTCGGATAGCCCTCGGCGTCGGTTTCGAGTATTTCGGCCTCTTTGTACTCCGAAACCCACTCGGGATAGGAGCCGATGTCGGCGATGACATCCATCACGGTGCCTGGATCCGCGTCGATGTAGATGGTCTGCGTCGTCTTCTCCGCCACCTGATCGCGTCCTTCTCCCGTAAGCAGGCGGGGCCTCACCTACAGCCTCCCGGCGGGAGACCTTCTGCCCCTTCGGCAGAAACGGTACTCCCGCGACCACGGCCGGGCTAAGCCACCGGAGAAACCCCGATGGGCCGAGACCGCTCTACTGCGGCCTTTACTTCAAAGGCCATCTTCTTGCCGGCGACCCGCCGGCGGTGGGTCATACGGGCCAGATTCATCCGCGCCAATTGCCAGGCGGAGACACCCGAGGGCTCAGCGTGCAGGAAATAGTGCAACAGCACCCCGTCCAGCGACGGCTCCAGCCAAATCTCCATCGTGCCGGTGAGCGCACCGGTCACTGCCCATCTGATTCCTTTGTCGCCACGATCCTCAACGACCTCCAGACGCAAATCAGGCCACCATCGCCGCCAGCTGGCCGGATCGGCGATCGTACGCCCGACCCGCGCGGCGTCGGCCGCTACGAACGTCTCGTCGGCGACCTGGATGCTGTGCACCGTTCCAGCTTCACACAGCGACGCCGACACCCACCAGTCCCCGGCCCGCCTCGTCGCAGGCGGATATGCAATGTGGCGACCCGCCGCGCCCGGCTCCGCCGCGCTTGCGATCGCCCCGGCTCTGATGGTGGCGACCCGCCGCGCCCGGCTCCGCCGCGCTTGCGATCGCCCCGGCTCTGATGGTGGCGACCCGCCGCGCCCGGCTCCGCCGCGCTTGCGATCGCCCCGGCTCTGATGGTGGCGACCCGCCGCGCCCGGCTCCGCCGCGCTTGCGATCGCCACTAGGCTGGGCGGCATCGAACCGGTGATCCCGGATACGTCATGCGAGGTCAAAGCGAGGTCAAAAGAGTGCGTGAGTTTAGTGTTCCCGCCCCGTTTACCGTCGGCGAACACGACAGCATCGTGGCGTCAATCTTTGAACACGAGCGTGACGACCCCGATTACGTGATCTTCCAGCGGCTCATCGGCGGTGCCTGGACAGATGTTACCTGTTCCGCTGTCGCGACTCAAATCCGTTCTGCTGCATGTGGTTTGATAGCATTAGGCGTGCAGCCCGGCGACCGGGTCGCCATCTTTTCGGCCACCCGCTACGAGTGGGCGGTCCTCGATTTCGCGATCTTGTCGATCGGAGCGGTTACGGTTCCGATCTACGAGACGTCGTCGGCCGAGCAGGTCCGCTGGGTGCTGCAGGACTCCGCGGCAGTGCTCGCCTTCGCAGAAACCGACGCACACGCAGCGATGGTCACCGAGCTCACCGGACAGTTGCCCGCATTGCGGCGGGTGTTGCACATCGACGGCTCCGGCCGCAAGGCGCTTGACCAACTCGCGGAGGAAGGCACGTCGGTCGACCCCGGCGAAGTCTCGAGTCGGGTCGAGGCGTTGCGCAGCGCCGACCCGGCGACGCTGATCTATACCTCAGGAACGACCGGCCGGCCCAAGGGTTGTCAACTCACCCATGCCAACCTGGTGTATGAGATTCGCGGTGCCAAAGAGGTGCTGCCCACGCTGTTGACCAAGGGCGAGCGGCTGCTCGTCTTCTTGCCGCTGGCTCACGTACTCGCCCGCGCCATCACCATGGCCGCGTTCGTCAATAAGGTCACGGTCGGTTTTACCAGCGACATCAAAAATCTCGTGCCGATGTTCGGGGTGTTCAAACCGACCATCGTGGTGTCTGTGCCGCGGGTCTTCGAGAAGGTGTACAACACCGCTGCACAAAACGCCGCCAACGAAGGCAAGGGACGGATCTTCGACGTCGCCGCTCAGACTGCCGTCGACTGGAGTAAGGCGCAGGACCGCGGCGGAGCGGGTCTGCTGCTGCGCGCCAAGCACGCCGTCTTCGATCGGCTGGTCTATCGCAAGCTGCGTGCCGCGCTGGGCGGCGAGTGCCGCGCATCCATCTCGGGCGGCGCCCCGCTGGGCGCCCGGCTGGGCCACTTCTACCGTGGCGTCGGCCTCACGGTCTACGAAGGCTATGGACTGACCGAAACCAGTGCGGCCATCACCGTTAACCGGGTGGGCGACTTGAAGATCGGTACCGTCGGAAAACTGTTGCCCGGCAACAGCATGCGCATCGCCGACGACAATGAGCTGCTGGTTCGCGGCGGCGTCGTGTTCAGCGGCTACTGGCACAACGAGCAAGCCACCGCAGAGGCGTTCACCGACGGCTGGTTCAAAACCGGCGACCTCGGCGCCGTCGACGAAGACGGCTTTTTGACCATCACCGGCCGCAAGAAGGAGATCATCGTCACCGCGGGCGGTAAGAACGTCGCGCCCGCGATACTGGAGGACCAGCTGCGCGCTCATCCGTTGATCAGCCAGGCGATGGTCGTCGGCGACGCCCGCCCGTTCGTCGGCGCGCTGATCACCATCGACCCCGAGGCGTTCGAGGGCTGGAAACAGCGCAACAGCAAGGCCGCCGACATGTCGGTGGGTGACCTGGCCACCGATCCCGACTTGGTCGCCGAGGTGGACGCGGCAGTCAAACACGCCAATTTGGCCGTCTCGCATGCCGAGTCGATCCGCAAGTTCCGGATTCTGCCGGTCGACTTCACCGAGGACACCGGTGAGCTGACCCCGACGATGAAGGTCAAGCGCAAGGTGGTGACGGAGAAGTTTGCCTCCGACATCGAGGCCATCTACGCCACCTGAACCGCGAGAAGACGCCAAGGCACCCAAAACGAGCGGTCTCCAGAGGCTTTTGCGTCTGCTCGGCATCACTTAGCCGCCAACAGCGCGGCCATGCGGGCGGCTAGCGTGTCCCACCGCCAGTTCGCCGTCGCCCAGTCCCGCCCAGCAGCGCCCATCATGGCGGCCCGACCGGGATCGGCCAGTAGCCCACCCACGGCATCGGCAACCTGATCCACCGAGCGGCCGTCAACAATAAGCCCAGTTATGTTGTGCTGCACGGTTTCTGGCGCCCCGCCCGAGCAGCCGGCAACCACCGGCACCCCGGTCGCGGACGCTTCCAGGAACACGATGCCCAGCCCCTCGACGTCCAGCCCGGCGCCGCGGGTCCGGCATGGCATAGCGAAGACGTCTGCCATCGCATGATGCGCAGGGAGCTCGGCTCCCGATACTGCGCCGGTGAAGATTACGTGGTCGGCCACCCGGTTGCGCTGGGCCAGCCGTCGCAGCGCGGGCAGGTAGGGACCGCCGCCGACGATAACCAGCGCCGCGCCCGCGACCTGCCGGCGGATCGACGGCAGTGCGCGGATCAGCACGTCCTGACCCTTGCGGGGGACCAGCCGCGACAGGCATACCACCGTGGGTCGATGGCGCAGGCCGTAGCGGGCCCGCAGGCTGGCGCGGCTGGCCGGGTCGGGCCGGAACCGGTCGGTGTCCACCCCGGGCGGGAGGTATTCCAGCGCGGCGGCGGGCCCGAATGCCGAGGCGATCCGGGCGCGCGTGTAGCGGCTGACAAAGGTGATGACGTCGGTGCTGTCGCCGATGCGACGCAGCACTGACCGGGCCACCGGTAGCATTGACCAGCCCACCTCGTGCCCGTGCGTGCTGGCCAGCACCCGCGTCGCTCCGGCCTGCCGGGCCCGATCCGCCAGCAGCGCCAGCGGCGCCGCCGCGCCGAACCAGACGGTGTCGATGTCGTGCTCGGCGATCAGCCGGCGCATGCGGGTGTCGACGGCCGGACCGGGCAGCATCAGCGTGCCCGGATGACGCACCACCCGATATCCGGTCACCCGGTCGTCGAAGGCGTCGGCGCCCTTCCATTGCGGCGCATACACCGTCATCGCATGCGACCCGGCGGCGGTGATCCTGCGCACGAGTTCTTCCAGATAGGACTGAATGCCGCCGCGCCGCGGCGGAAAGTCGTTGGTCACCAGCAGGACCCGGGCCACCGGGAAAGGCTAGCCGGTGAGCCAGCGCTGCCAGCGCGAAAGCACGTCAGCGGAGTCACCGCGCAGCACCGCGCGCATCGCGGCGACGGCGTCGGCATGTCCTGCGCCGCAGGCAGCGACGTAGAGGCGACGCAGTGTCGCCGTCCCGTAGGCGTCGGCCACGAAGCGGGTGAACCACCACGCCTTGTCATAGGCCAGCGAGCGCTGTGGCCCGGGCACGTCGAGGTCGGCATCCGATGGCAGCGTCGTGGCCAGTGCCGCAGCCCCCACCACCGACGTGGGTGGCCGCGCGACGAAGTCGGCCGCACCCTCGGTGAGCCAGCGCGGCGCGTCAAGCGCGGTGTCGGCGCGCGTCGCGTAGTGGAAAAGCTCGTGGCACAATACGATTCGCAATGCCTCGTCGCTCATCGCGGCGGCGCCCGGCGCGAACACGATTCGCTGGCCGACGGCGAGCCGGTGATCGGGGTCGACGTGGTCGGCGACGGTGACCGCTGCGATATCAGCCCATTGCGATGCCGTTCCGCCGCCAGCTGCGGCGACAAACTGTTGCTCCGAACCGGTTGCCACAACGGTGATGTCACGCGTCCACTGCGCTCCCCAAAACGCCTGCACCGCTTCGACGGCCGCGCCGATAAAGGCCTCGACCCGACGCAGCAGCCGGTCGGTGTTCGAACCGCCAAGGCTGACCAGTCGCACCGTGCGGTCGCCGGCGACGACAAGCGTCTTAGCGGTGTCCGCGACCGCGGGGGGCGCAGGTTGGTTCCGCGGAGCGGCCAACACCGCGGCGGCCAAGGTCAGTTCGACGACAACTGCGCCGGCCAGTAGTGCCGGGAGCCAGCGGCGGCGCCACGACCGGGCCAGGACGCTCAGGATTCTCAGTAGCGGCGCGCGTTGTAGATGGGGCCGGAGGAGGTCATCGGGACCACCCGCACCGGCTGACCATAGGTCGAGGAATGAACCATCAGGCCGTCGCCGATGTAGATGCCGGCATGGGATGCGTCAGAGTAGAAGGTCAGCACGTCACCGGGCTGCAGGTCGGACAGCGCGACCGGTTGCCCGCCGTGCGCCAGCGCCTGACTGGAGTGCGGCAGCGGGATACCGGCCTGCTGGAACGCCCACATCACCAAGCCGGAGCAGTCGAAACCGCCGGGCGCGGCGCCACCCCACGCGTAGGGCTGTCCAACCTGGGTGAGGGCCGCCTGCACCGCGATCGCCGCTGCGCCCCCGGCGGCACCACCCGGCGGTAAGGCGTCGGGCGCGCCGGCGCCGGCCACCCCGTCGGCCGGCGAACCACCCGGAGCCAAGGCCTGCGGTGCGGCAGCGGCGGCCAACGCCGTCGGCGGCGGGGCCGGCCCCGGATCGGCCAGGGCCGCGCGCTGCCCCGGGGTCAGCGACTGGTACTGCGACTTGACGACGGCGATCTGCAGCTGCAGCCGGCTCTGCTTGGCTTGCAGACTGGCCCGCACCGCGGCGGCCTGCTCCGCGGCGGTCTTGGCGGCGGCCGCCGATTCGGCCGACGCCTGCTCGGCCTTAGCGGCGGCCTCTCCGGCCGCCCGATAGCTCGCCATCTGGGTCGCCAACTCGGTCGATATCACCCGCTGCACGGCCAGCTTGCTGATCAGCTGCTGCGGCGACTCGGCTGTCAGGATGGCCGCCATGCCGTCGGTGCGACCACCCATATACATCGCGGCAGCAAACTTATTGACAGACGCCTGAAAGGTTGCCAGTCGAGCCTTCGCGGCTTCCAGGTCGGCCTGGGCGTCGGCGTGCTTTTTCTCGGCGGCGCGCTGCGCAGCCAGCTTTTCATTCAGGTCGAGCTGGGCACTGTGCATGGCCTCGGTCGTCTGCTCGGCCTGACGGGACAGTTCATTCAGCTTTGCCAGCGCGTCATCTGCAGGGTCAGCGAGCACATTAGCCGAGAGAGCAGCGGAGAGGGCGACGAGGCCGGCTATCACGCCGACGGCGGAACGCTTGATACCGCATCTACCCCAGCGTCTACCGTCGAGCCCCGACCCCAAGATTTCGCATCCTTTAACCCGTCGACGAGAACGTCGAGTCTGCTTTAGGTCTCAGACAGGTTACGAAATGGTATAGGCATCAGCCAACAATGGAATATTAAGAAATCAGCAAGATTTCGGGCGGTCGTCGCGGCGTTCCTCGAAGTTGCGCCGAACCGGCACCAACCGCAGCCTGGGTGCCAGACCGGCGTCGGCGAGCACCTCCAACGCGGCGCGCTCGTCGGCGAGCAGCGTTTCCGGCACGCCCAGCAACACGCTGACGACGCAGTCGCGGCATCCGCGGCCGCGCACCGCGCACGCGTCGCAGTCGATGACCACCGGTCCGGTTTGTTCCGGTGGCGCGCTGGTGATGTGGCTGATTCTGCTGGTTTGCGCCATGAACGTGGGTCCTCTCGATTCTGTGCGCCGGGGCTGTCTGAACGCTAAACGCGGGCACCGACATTTCGCGGTGATGCACCGACCGAGGTGAGGGCGGCGACGGCGCGGGAACCGGTAACCGTCGGTGGCGGTGCTTAACGTTCACAGCCGTGGGTGCGACGCAGCTGAGCTTCGCCGAGCTGGATCCGGCCGCCGAGGTGCCGTTGCGCGAGACCACGTTCGTCGTGGTCGACCTGGAGACCACGGGGGGACGCGCGAAGGGCGCCGCGGGGGCAGCGCCGGACGCCATCACCGAGATCGGGGCGGTCAAGGTCCGCGGCGGCGCGGTGCTGGGCGAGTTCGCCACGCTGGTCGACCCGCAGCGTGACATCCCGCCACAGATCGTGCGGCTCACCGGTATCACCACGGCGATGGTGTGCGACGCGCCCACGATCGGCGCGGTGCTGCCGATGTTTTTCGACTTTGCCCGCGACGCGGTGCTGGTGGCCCACAATGCCCGGTTCGACGTCGCGTTCCTGCGCGCCGCCGCCGAGCGCCTGCACATCCCCTGGCCCCGACCGCCGGTGCTGTGCACGGTGCGGCTGGCGCGCCGGGTGCTCACCCGCGAGGAAGCGCCCAGCGTGCAGCTTGCCGCGCTGGCCCGGCTGTTCGCCGTCGCCAACCAGCCCACGCACCGCGCCCTCGCCGACGCCCGGGCCACCGTCGAGGTGCTGCACGCGCTGATCGAGCGGGTCGGCAACCAGGGTGTGCACACCTATGCCGAACTGCGCGCGTATCTGCCCGGCGTCACCCCGGCTCAGCGTGCCAAACGCACTCTCGCCGAGCATTTGCCGCACCGGCCCGGGGTATACCTGTTTCGCGCGCCTTCCGGTGAGGTGCTCTACGTTGGCACGGCAATCGACTTGCGCCGCAGGGTGGTTCAGTACTTCAACGGCGCTGACCGGCGCGCCCGGACCCGTGAGCTGGTCGCGCTGGCCAACAGCGTCGACCATGTCGAGTGCGCGCACGCGCTGGAAGCCGGCGTGCGTGAGCTGCGGTTGCTGGCCGCGCATGCCCCGCCGTACAACCGCCGCTCACGGTTCCCGCACCGCTGGTGGTGGGTCGTGCTCACCGACGAGGCGTTCCCGCGGCTGTCGGTGCTGCGAGCCCCCCGGCACGACCGCGCGGTGGGCCCGTTTCGGTCCCGCGCCGACGCCGTCGACACCGCTGCCCTGCTGGCACGGTTCACCGGGATACGCACCTGCACCCGCCGACTTGCACGCTCCGCGCGGCACGGACCGGCCTGCCCGCGGCGCGAGGTGTCGCCGTGCCCGGCCGGCCGCGACATCACCGTCGAGCAGTACGCCCCGGCGGCCCGCCGCGCCGCCGACCTGATCGACGGCTCGGACAACAGCGCGCTGGCCGCAGCGGTCGAACAGATCGCCGCGCTGGCCGAGCGGCGCCGCTACGAAAGCGCCGCCAGGCTGCGCGACCGCACCGCCACCGCGATCGAGGCGTTGTGGCGCGGCCAGCGCCTGCGGGCGCTGGCCGCGCTGCCGGAGCTGGTGGCCGCCGCGCCCGACGGGCGCGGCGGCTGGCAGCTCGCGGTGATCCGCTATGGCCGACTCGCCGCGGCGGGCTGCGCTGCCCGCGGTGTGCCACCGATGCCGGTCATCGACGCCATCCGGACCGGCGCCCAGGCGATCGTGCCGGCGGCTGCACCGCTGGGCGGCGCGCTGGTCGAGGAGACCGCGCTCATCGCGCGCTGGCTGGCGACACCGGGCGTGCGCGTCGTGTCCTGCCACGGCGCCGACGACGCGGCGGGCTGGGCCTCGCCGCTGCGATCGGCCGGACCGTGGGCGGCGTGGGCGGCGGCCGCCCGCTCAGCGCGGGCGGCCGCCGAGCAGGCCGTAACCTGTTGGGAATCAAACGGTTTGACTGAACCGCACCCACCGCGCGAGCAGCTGTTCGGCCGCCCCGCTGTCGATCGCGGCGGTGGCGCGGGCCAGGCCGTCCTCCCACGCCGGCAGCCATTCGGCGCGGCTGGATAGCCCGGCGTGGGCGACGATCGCGCCGGCGGCGTTGAGCACCACGGCGTCGCGCACCGGGCCCTTGGCCCCGGCCAGCACCGCGCGCGCCTCGGCCGCATTCGCCGCCGCGTCGCCGCCCAGCAAGTCCCGCAATTCGGCGCGGGCGAACCCGAAGCCCGCCGGGTCGAACGTCAACGTGTCCACACTGCCGGCCTGCACCCGCCAGATCGTGCTGGTCGTCGTGGTGGTCAACTCGTCAAGCCCGTCGTCGCCGTGGACCACCAACACGCTGCAGCGGCGTGCGGCGAACACCGTCGCCATCACCTCGGCCAGGTCGGCGAACGCACAACCGATCAGCCCCGCCCGCGGCTGACCCGGATTCGTCAGCGGCCCAAGCAAATTGAACACTGTGGGCACCGCGACCTCCCGTCTGACCGCCGAGGCGTGCCGGTACGACGGGTGAAACGTCGGCGCGAAGCAGAACCCGATGCCGACGTCGGCGACACTGCGCGCCACCTCGTCGGGACCCAGATCGATGCGCACCCCGAGCGCCTCCAGTGTGTCGGCGCCGCCGGCCAGCGACGACGCCGCCCGGTTGCCGTGTTTGACCACCGGCACCCCGGCGGCCGCCACCACGATCGCCGCCATCGTCGACAGGTTGACGGTGCTGACCCCGTCACCGCCGGTGCCGACCACGTCGACGGCGTTGACGCCGACGCTGGCCGGCAGCCGGCGCGCGTGGCGCAGCATGACGTCGGCCAGCTCGCCCACCTCGGCGGGCGTCGGCACCTTCATCGTCATCGCCACCCCGAAAGCCGCGATCTGCGCGGGGGTCGCAGCGCCGGTCATGATCTGGTCCATCGCCCAGGCGGCCTGGCCTCGGGCGAGCTCACGTCCTGCGGTCAACCGTCCCAGCACCTGCGGCCATGACGAACCGCCCGCCTCATCCGACGGCAACGGTCGATCTGTCACGGCCACGCGCTGATCGTCCCACGAATGGCGGGTGTCGCCGAAGGGCCGGCGCGACCCGGCTCGTCAAATGCCGCCCCCGGGTGGAGATCGTCAACTACAAAGCGTCATACTTGCGGATGTGACCAGCGCTGTGGGGACCTCGGGTACTGCGATCACCTCGCGTGTGCATTCGCTGAACCGGCCCAACATGGTCAGCGTCGGCACCATAGTCTGGCTGTCCAGCGAGCTGATGTTCTTTGCCGGGCTGTTCGCGATGTATTTCACCGCACGAGCCCAGGCCGGCGGCAACTGGCCGCCTCACCCCACCCACCTGAATCTTTATCAGGCGGTGCCGGTCACGCTGGTGCTGATCGCGTCGTCGTTCACCTGCCAGATGGGCGTGTTCGCCGCCGAGCGCGGCGACGTGTTCGGCCTGCGCCGCTGGTATGTGGTCACGTTCCTGATGGGTCTGTTCTTCGTGCTCGGCCAGGGCTACGAGTACTACCACCTGAGCAGTCACGGCACCACCATTCCCGGCAGCGCCTACGGCAGCGTGTTCTACCTGGCCACCGGCTTCCACGGATTGCACGTGATCGGCGGGTTGATCGCCTTCATCTTCCTGCTCGCCCGCACCGCGATGAGCAAGTTCACGCCGGCGCAGGCCACCGCCGGGATCGTCGTCTCCTACTACTGGCATTTCGTCGACATCGTGTGGATCGCGCTGTTCACCACGATCTACTTCATCCGATGAGCAGGCGCCCGACGGACAGGAGTGCTCGGTTGAAAACGAACCGCTCACGGCGACGTCTTCGCCGCCGCTTGTCAGGCGGGCTGCTGCTGGCGGCCGCGCTGACGCTGGCCGGCGGGCTGGCCGCGGTTTTGACACCCAAACCTCAGGTGGCTGTCGCCGACGAGTCCTCGTCGGCGCTGTTGCGCACCGGCAAGCAGCTGTTCGACACGTCCTGTGTGACCTGCCACGGTGCCAACCTGCAGGGTGTGCCCGGTCGCGGACCCAGCTTGATCGGCGTCGGTGAGGCAGCCGTGTACTTCCAGGTCTCCACCGGCCGGATGCCCGCGGTGCGCGGTGAAGCCCAGGCGCCTCGCAAAGACCCGATCTTCGACGAAGCGCAGATCGAAGCGCTGGGCGCCTACGTGCAAGCCAATGGCGGCGGCCCCACCCTGGTACGCGAGCCAGACGGCAGCCTCGCCCAAGAATCATTGCGCGGCAAGGATTTAGGCCGCGGTGGTGACCTGTTCCGGCTGAACTGCGCGTCGTGCCACAACTTCACCGGCAAGGGCGGGGCGCTGTCGTCGGGTAAATACGCGCCCGACCTGGGGCCGGCCAACGAGCAGCAGATCCTTGCCGCGATGCTGTCCGGGCCGCAGAACATGCCGAAGTTCTCCGACCGTCAGCTGTCGCCCGACGCCAAGAAAGACATCATTGCTTACGTCAAGACCGTCACCGAAGAACGCCAGCCCGGCGGCTACGGTCTCGGCGGCTTCGGTCCTGCCCCCGAGGGTATGGCGATGTGGATCATCGGGATGGTCGCCGTCATCGGCGTAGCACTGTGGATTGGGGCGCGATCATGACCGACATCGGAGACCAGGCCCGCACCGACACAAGCCGACGCCAAGAGCCCGACGAGGCGGCGCTGGCGGCGATGTCGCGCGAAGAACTCGTCGCGCTGGGCGGCCGGTTGGACGGCGTGGAAACGGTTTACAAGCAACCACGCTGGCCGGTTCAGGGCACCAGAGCTGAAAAGCGCGCGGAACGCCAAGTGGCACTGTGGCTTCTGGCCGGAGGTTTCTTCGGCATGGCGCTGCTGCTGGTGTTTTTGTTTTGGCCCTGGGAGTACAAGCCAACCGAAGCCAGCGGCAGCTTCCTCTACTCGCTGACCACACCGCTTTACGGTCTGACGTTCGGGCTTTCCCTCATGTCGATCGCCGTCGGTGCGGTGCTGTTCCAGAAGAAATTCATCCCCGAAGAGATTTCCATTCAGGAGCGCCACGACAACCGCTCCCCCGAAATCCACCGCAAGACCGTGGCGGCCAACCTGACCGACGCGTTCGAAAGCTCAACACTGCGGCGCCGCAAGATGATTGGGCTCTCGCTGGGCGTCGGGCTTGGCACGTTCGGCGTGGGCACGCTAGCGGCCTTTCTCGGTGGCCTCGTCAAAAACCCGTGGAAACCGGTGGTGCAGACCGCCCAGGGCAAAAAGGCGGTGCTGTGGACGTCGGGCTGGACTCCCCGATACCCGGGCGAAACGATCTACCTGGCCCGCGCAACCGGTCGCCACGCCGGACCGCCGTTTGTCAAGATGCGTCCGGAAGACATCGACGCCGGCGGCATGGAAACGGTGTTTCCGTGGCGGGAATCCGACGGCGATGGCACAACCCCGGAATCACACGAAAAGCTCTTGGCCATCACGATGGGCGTCCGCAATCCGGTGATGCTCATCCGCATCCGGCCGAATGACATGCCTAAGGTCGTCAAGCGCAAGGGTCAGGAGAGCTTCAACTTCGGCGAGTTCTTCGCGTTCACCAAAGTGTGCTCGCATTTGGGTTGCCCCTCTTCGCTTTACGAGCAGCAGTCCTATCGCATCCTGTGCCCGTGCCACCAGTCGCAGTTCAACGCGCTGGAATATGCCAAACCCATCTTCGGCCCGGCTGCGCGCGCATTGGCGCAGCTGCCCATCACCATCGACAGCAACGGGTATTTCGTCGCCAACGGCGACTTCATCGAACCCGTCGGACCGGCCTTCTGGGAGCGCACAACATGAGCCCGAAACTTGATATCGGCCGCATCCTTGCCCGCCAAGCCGACGACATCGACACGCGTTATCACCCGTCGGCGGCGCTGCGCCGCCAGCTCAACAAGGTGTTCCCGACACACTGGTCGTTCCTGCTCGGCGAGATCGCGCTGTATTCCTTCATCGTGCTGCTGATCACCGGTGTGTACCTGACGCTGTTCTTCGACCCGTCAATGACGGAGGTCACCTACAACGGCGTCTATCAACCGTTGCGCGGGGTGGCGATGTCGCGGGCCTACGAATCGGCGCTCAACATCTCCTTCGAAGTGCGCGGCGGCCTGTTCGTCCGCCAGATCCACCATTGGGCGGCGCTGATGTTCGCCGCGGCGATCATGGTGCACCTGGCCCGCATCTTCTTCACCGGCGCGTTTCGCCGGCCCCGCGAGACCAACTGGATCATCGGCTCGCTGCTGTTGATCCTGGCCATGTTCGAGGGTTACTTCGGCTACTCACTGCCCGACGACCTGCTCTCCGGCATCGGGCTGCGCGCCGCCCTGTCGTCAATCACCTTGGGGATGCCGGTGATCGGCACCTGGTTGCACTGGGCGCTGATGGGCGGCGACTTCCCCGGCACCATCCTCATCCCCCGGCTCTACGCGCTGCACATTCTGCTGATACCGGGCATCATCCTCGCGCTGATCGCGCTGCACCTGGCGCTGGTGTGGTTTCAGAAGCACACCCAGTTCCCGGGACCCGGCCGCACCGAAGACAATGTCGTCGGCGTGCGGGTGATGCCGGTGTTCGCCGTCAAGTCGGGCGCATTTTTCGCGCTGGTGACCGCGGTCCTCGGCTTGATGGGAGGTCTGCTGCAGATCAACCCGATCTGGAACCTGGGTCCCTACAAGCCATCTCAGGTGTCGGCGGGTTCACAGCCCGACTTCTACATGATGTGGACCGAGGGCCTGGCCCGTATCTGGCCACCGTGGGAGTTCTACTTCTGGCACCACACCATCCCGGCCCCGGTGTGGGTGGCACTGATCATGGGTCTGATTTTCGTGCTGCTGATCATCTACCCGTTTCTGGAGAAGCGGTTCAGCGGCGACTACGCCCACCACAACCTGCTGCAGCGGCCCCGCGATGTCCCGGTGCGCACCTCGGTGGGCGCGATGGCGATAGCGTTTTACATGGTGCTCACGCTGAGCGCGATGAACGACATCATCGCGTGGAAGTTCCACATCTCATTGAACGCGACGACATGGATCGGCCGGATCGGCATGGTCGTGCTGCCACCAATCGTCTACTTCGTCACCTATCGGTGGTGCCTCGGGCTGCAGCGCAGTGACCGGGCGGTGCTCGAACACGGCATCGAAACCGGCATCATCAAGCGGTTGCCGCACGGCGCCTACATCGAGTTGCACCAGCCGCTGGGTCCGGTTGACGAGCACGGCCACCCGATCCCGCTGGACTACCAGGGCGCGCCCGTGCCCAACAAGATGAACAAACTCGGGTCGGCGGGGTCGCCGGGGTCAGGCAGCTTCTTGTTCGCCGACCCGCCCTCGGAGGACGCGGCGCTGCGCGAGGCCGCCCACGCCGCCGAGCAGCGAGCGCTCACCGCGCTGCGGGAGCGCCAAAACAGCGGCAACGGTTCCCGCAACGGCGAACGCGACACTCAGCACTAGGACGGCGCTGATGTAGTGACCCCCGTGGGGCGGGGATTTGGCGGTATCGAGATTTCGACGGCTGTGATGGCTTTCGCTGGCTGATCTGATCGGGGTAGCCGTGTGGCCGGGTGGCCCGGTGGTCCCGGATCAGGCGATGGCCCAACCCCCGGCGTGTGGGTGCAAGCCCAAGGTGGCCAACCGGGCGAGGTTGATCGCTCCTGCTCGGGCCAGGATGTCGGTCAGGATGCGTTTTTGGCCGCGGCACCGCGCCTTGCGACCACCCCAGGGGCGGCGGGTGAAGTGACTGATCTTGCGTTCCACGACCGGCCGATACGTTCGGTAATCGGCCTGCCAGGCCGGATCGCGTTGGCGGGCCTTGGCGTGCTGCAGGGCGGCTTCATGGGCATGGATGGTGATCACCCGCCCGCGACGGGCTTTGGTGCACTCCGCCTGCAGTGGGCAGGACCCACAGAACGCACCGAAGCGAGCGACCTGCTGACGCCGCCCGGTGCTGATCGCCACGGTGTGCTCGGCCGGGCAGGTCACGGTGCCGGCGGCCAGGTCGATACCGAACCGGTCTTTGGAATAGCCGTTGGCGTTGCGCACCGGGGGCACCTTGGCGCGCATGTCATGACCCCGCCCGGTCTGCTCATCCAGGGTGGCCCCATCGGCGTAAGCCGAATCGCCATACACCTCAAAGACGTTCGGCTCCGACTCGTTGTGCACATGCTCGCCGTGATCGGTGATCGTTTCATCGGCATCGGCATCGGCATCGGTGGCGGCATCGGTGCTGCTGTCGGTGTCGGGGGCGGTGGCGGGTGCAGCACTTCTGATGTCGGTGGCGGGGTTGCCCAACAGCTCATCGATGACCTCACGGTCGGCGGCGTTGGCCGCGGTGATGGCCACCCCGGTGATCAGCTCGTCGTCGGGGTCGATACCCAGATGGGACTTGTAGCCATCGAAGGTCCGCGCCCGCGACTTATGCCCATGGCGGGCTTCGGTATCGACGGTGGAGATCATCCGGTCTTTGGCCACTCGCCGGGCAATGCGGAAGATTCCGTCGTCGCCGGCTTCGACGTCTTGGCCGGCCACCAGCGCCAACAACTCGACCGCCTCACTGAGTGCCCCATCGAGCTTGCGGCCGTCGAGGGCCTCCAGTGCGGCGTTGGCGTCGCGCACCAGCGCATCGACCAAGGCTTCACGCGCTTTGGGGTCATCCCAGTCACACGGTGGTTTGCCCAGGCTGGCGTAGTCATCGTCGCGGGTCAGCACGGTGCGCACCGCACCGGCCACTTCCGGATCGGCCCGATCAGCCACGGTCAGCAGTTTGCGGATCGCGGCCCGCAGCTGGATCACCGTGTCCTGGGTGGCCACCGCATCCAACAGCGGCGTCGAATCCAGCACCCGGCGTCGTCCCCGCAACAACCCCGCCGCTCGCGCGGTGGTGTTCACGTCCTCGAACAACCGCCGTGGCCGATCCGATGCGCGTAGCCGGTTGCGCATGCCGACCAGCACCGTGGGATGAAAAGCCTCGGCGTCCACCGTCAACCCGGCGGCCGCTTTCCAGCGCAGATCAAAGGCCAACCGGTCACACGCCTCCCGATCCGACAATCCCTCATAGGCCTGCAGCAGCATCACTGTGGCCATCACCCGCGCCGGCACCGTCGGTCGACCCAGCGCCGAGCGCTTGAACAGATCAGCGAAATAGTCATCGTCAAACAGTGCACCGCCGTGCTCGGCCAACAGCCGGTAAATACTGCCCGCCGGCAGCTGATCACCCACCAGCAGCATCACGTCATCGAACCGGCCCTGCCGATCCTCCCGTCCCAAAGCCACACATCAGATCCTCGTCGACCACCTACGCGAAATCCGCTCAGGCACGCCGAAAGTCAGCGACTAAAACAGCACCGCCCTAGCCCGATGCGGGCGCTGCGACAGCGTGGGCGCGCCGGTGCCGGA
Source organism: Mycobacterium heckeshornense (assembly GCF_016592155.1). NCBI lineage: Bacteria > Bacillati > Actinomycetota > Actinomycetes > Mycobacteriales > Mycobacteriaceae > Mycobacterium > Mycobacterium heckeshornense. The sequence goes on along the minus strand of NZ_AP024237.1, from coordinate 2,078,156 downwards.
TCGACGCGGTCAGCGCAATGTTCGATGCCGCGGGCGGTAGTGGTGACGTCACACCCTGGTGAGCAGGCGACGCAGCCGCCGCACACGATGCCAGGAGATTAGCGGCATGGTCGCCGTGACGATTCCCGCGATGCCATAGGCCGTCCAGGACGGGCCGTAGCGGCCGATGGCCATCAGGTACGTCGCCGCCGCGACCGCGATCAGGGCCACGCCCATCGTGGCTGCCAGAGCGAGCGTGCCGCGCAACCAAATCCGGTCCGCCTCCGCACCCGAGATGCCGGCAGCGGCCAGCGCGGTAAGTCGCTCAGTGCGCGCCTCGTCGGCGATGGTTCGCGGCGCGACGTAGCCCGGCCTGGCCGGGCGCCGGACCGCCTCGCGAACCCGCGGGCCCCTGGCCGGCTGGGCGCGGCCGGTGCGACGGGCCCGCAGCAACACCGGGATCGCCGCCACGATCACCAGCGCGGAGACGATGATGACGGCGTAGAGCACCCCCGGTGTGTGCGGGCTGCCCGTCCTCTGGAAACCCCGGCCCAGGTCGACCAGCGCGACCACCGCGGCCACGCTCACGCCTACCACCGCCAACCACACCGCAGCGCACGCGCCGAGCAGAATGCGGTCGACGGTGACCGGTGAGACGGTGCCCCAGCGCTGCCCGCCCCTGGGATTGTCCACGCCCATCAGCAACTGGTCTGCGGCGCGTCGCTGTTGTTGGCCGACAGCACGGTTCCGTCGCTGGTGGTGATCGAGCAGTTGAGCTTGCTGAGCCGAAGCAGGCTAGACGCCTCCACCGAGCCCACCTCCGACTGCGAGATCGGCGTGAGGGTCAGCGTCCACGGGATGTACACATTGCGCTGAGTGCGCCGCTGCCCGGACGCGTCGACGTAGGTCACGGTGATGATGTCGAAGGGCGCCTTGGTGCCGGTCACGGAATAGGTGACCTGGCGCGGGCCGGCCGGTGTCGTGGTCGCGGCCGGTGGCGGGGCGGCGGTGGGCGTGGCCGGCGGCGCCGAAGTCGCCGGCGGCGGCGGCGCCTCGGCGGCCGGCGGCGGTGGCGGGGGCGGGGGCGGCGCGGTGGTCGTCACCGTCACCGTTTCCCTGGGCGGCGGGGGCGGCAGTGCGGGCGGCGGGGTGGTGACGATGATCTCGTCCTGCATCGGCGGGGTCGACGTCGGCGCCGTGCTCGGAGTGGCCAGCTTGGTGGTGCCAGTGCGGGCGAACAACAGCGACACCGAGACCACCAGGGCGATCGCGGCCACGATCGCGGCGACACCGACTATCCACGGCCAGCGGGGAGGGCGGCCCTGGTCTTCCGCGGCCGACTCGTCATAGCTGTCGTAGTCGTAGAGCCCGAGGTCGGCCGGCACATAGGGGCCGCTGGAGAAGTGCTCAGACTCGGGCGCCGAGTACGCTTGCGAATAGAATTCGGTCGCGCTGGTCGGCTCGGAGTCGTCCTCCGGTCCCCCGTCCTCGGCGCCGCGCCCGCTGTCGGCGTCGAGTTCCTCGCTGGGCGCGCGGCCGGGGTCCAGTTCGTCAGATTCCGGTCCAGGGGGATTCGGCCCACTCATGCTTGCCTGTCCTGTTCGACTACATCACCAACGCGCGCGGCACTGCAGCTGCGCGCGCTCAAACATTTTCCATTGTGCTTCGGCAGCAACCCTACCCAACCCGGCTGGGCGGGACGGCTATGGCGAACCGGCCGCAGTTGCGCTGCTGCCCTGATTGTGACCTTTCGGCCACGCCAATCAGTGTTTCTCGGGGCCGAGATAGTACTCGAATACCAGTCCTGCCGCGGAGCTGAGCACGAACGCCACCCCGGCAACGATCAACCACGGCAACCACAGGGCGATGCCGACCGCGGCCACCGAGCCCGACAACGCGACCAGCACCGGCCACCAGCTGTGCGGGCTGAAGAAGCCCAACTCGCCTGCCCCGTCGCTGATCTCAGCTCCTTCGTAGTCCTCGGGACGGGTGTCGAGCCGACGAGCGACGAACCGAAAGAAAGTGGCGACGATCAACGCCATGCCGCCGGTGAGCGCCAGCGCGGTGGTGCCGGCCCACTCGACACCACCGGTGGCGAACAGCTGGGTCAGCACGCCGTAGAGCACCGCGGTCGCGATGAAAAACGCGGCGACAAACTCAAACAGCCTGGCTTCGATGTGCATCGCTTGTGTCCTACTTACTCGCTTGTGGTGCCAGCTCACCGCGACGGGTCTCGAACGGGTGCGTGGTGACCGCGGTGGGCGGCTGGTTGATCGCTAGCAGCGCCTCGGCGTTCGTCTTCCCTTCGCGGCGCTTTTCCAGGTAGAACTTGAAGTCGTTGGGGTGTACCACCCGCACCTCAAAGTTCATCATCGAGTGGTAGGTACCGCACATCTCGGCGCAGCGGCCGACAAACGCGCCGGTTTTCGTGATCTCGGCGACCTGGAACCTGTTCACCGAATTGTTGGCCGCAGGATTGGGCATCACGTCACGCTTGAACAAGAATTCCGGCACCCAAAACGCATGTACCACATCGGCGGAAGCCAATTGGAACTCGATGCGCTTGCCGGCCGGCAACACCAGCACCGGGATCTCGGTGCTGGTGCCCAACGTCTCGACCTTGTCGAAGTTGAGGTAGGTGCGGTCTTCGGTGTTGAGCCCACGGATCGGGCCGACGAGCTCCTCGCCGTGCTTGTCTTTTCCTTCCGGCTTGGACGCCATCGCCCGCTTGCGGGCCGGGTCGGCGCCGTCGTACACATACGTGCCGTCTTTGAAACGCACCTTCTGGTAGCCGAACTTCCAGTTCCACTGGAACGACGTGACGTCGACGACGACCTCCGGATCGGATGCAAGATGAATCATCTTCTCCTGCACCACCACCGTGAAATAGAACAGCACCGAGATGATCAGGAACGGGATGACGGTCAGCACCAGCTCAAGGGGCAGGTTGTAGCCGAACTGGCGGGGCAGTTCGGTGTCGGTCTTCTTTTTTCGGTGAAAGGCGGAGCTCCAAAAGATCAGGCCCCACACGATCACACCGACAACCAGCGAAGCGATCACTGCGCCGATCCAGAGTTGCCGGTTGACATCAGCTTCCGGAGTGATGCCCCGCGGCCAGCCCAGGGCCAGCGCTTCTGACCAGCTGCATCCGCTGAGGGTCACGGCCAGCACGCTCAGCGTGCCGGTCAGCACCAGCGGGCGACGCCCGCGGGCCAGCGCCGAGCGAAAGCCGGCAATGCCCGGCACACGACGGGGCCCGCAAGGTGTCACGGTCGTGCCTCCTGTGTCACAAGCTGGGCCAGCACGGCTCGGCTGACCCGCCGCAGCAGTCGAATACTACGCAGCGTAGACCACGCGTCGAAACCGAGCCGAGCTACCCGGGCCGTGCAATCGGCGGCGTCGGCCAGGTACGACGGCGACGGTTGTCGCGGTGGGGCATACTGGGGCGCCGTGTGTGGACTGCTGGCATTCGTGGGTCCCGCGGCCCGCGACGCCGCCGACGCCGTGGCCGACGCGTCGCACCTGATGCGCCATCGCGGCCCCGACGAGCCCGGCACCTGGGCCGACGGCAACGTTGTGTTCGGGTTCAACCGGCTGTCCATCATCGACATCGCACATTCGCATCAGCCGCTGCGGTGGGGCCCGCCGGGGATGCCGGACCGGTATGTGCTGGTGTTCAACGGCGAGATCTACAACTACCTCGAGCTGCGCGCGGAACTGGCCGCCAACCACGGCGCCGTGTTTGCCACCGACGGCGACGGCGAGGCCATCATCGCCGCCTACCACTACTGGGGCGTCGACGCGCTAGCCCGGTTGCGGGGCATGTTCGCATTTGCCCTGTGGGACACAGCTGCCGGCGAATTGTTTTGCGCCCGTGATCCTTTCGGCATCAAACCGCTGTTCATCGCAGCCGGAAGCGGCGGTGTCGCGGTGGCCAGCGAGAAGAAGTGCCTGCTGGAGCTTGCGTCGCTGATCGGGTTCGACACCGGCATCGACCGGCGGGCCGTGCAGCACTACACGGTGCTGCAGTATGTGCCCGAGCCCGAGACGCTGACCCGCGGAATCCGCCGCCTGGAATCCGGCTGTTATGCCCGCATCCGTCCCGGCGACCCCGAACCGGACATCGTCCGCTACTTCGTGCCCCGGTTTGCCGCCGAACCCATTACCCGCGACACCGAGCAGGCCCGTTACGACGAGATCACCGCGGTCCTGGAGGACTCGGTCGCCAAGCACATGCGCGCCGATGTCACCGTCGGCGCGTTCCTGTCGGGTGGCATCGATTCCACGGCGATCGCCGCACTGGCCATCCGCCACAATCCGCGGCTGATCACCTTTACCACCGGGTTCGAGCGCGAGGGCTTCTCCGAGATCGACGTCGCGGTGGCATCCGCCGAAGCGATCGGCGCGCGGCACATCGCCAAGGTGGTCAGTCCCGGCGAGTTCGTTGCCGCATTACCCGAGATCGTCTGGTACCTCGACGAACCGGTCGCCGACCCCGCGCTGGTACCGCTGTTCTTCGTCGCCCGTGAGGCCCGCAAACACGTCAAAGTGGTGCTCTCCGGCGAAGGCGCCGACGAGCTATTCGGCGGTTATACGATTTACCGGGAACCGTTGTCGCTCAAGCCTTTCGAATACCTGCCCGCACGGCTGCGGCGTTCGATGGGCAAGATGTCCAAACCGCTGCCGGACGGTATGCGGGGCAAGAGCCTGCTGCACCGCGGATCGCTGACGCTCGAGCAGCGCTACTACGGCAATGCCCGCAGCTTCTCCGACGCGCAGCTGCAAGCCGTGCTGCCCGGTTTCCGCCCGGAGTGGACGCACACCGACGTGACGGCGCCGGTGTACGCGCAGTCCGTGGGCTGGGATCCGGTGGCGCGCATGCAGCACATCGATTTGTTCACCTGGCTGCGGGGCGACATCTTGGTCAAGGCCGACAAGATGACCATGGCCAACTCCCTGGAGCTGCGGGTGCCGTTTTTGGACCCTGAGGTATTCGCGGTGGCTTCTCGCTTGCCGGTGGAGGCCAAGATCACCCGCACCACCACCAAATACGCGTTGCGGCGCGCGCTGCGGCCGATCGTGCCGGCCCATGTGCTCAACCGGCCGAAGCTGGGTTTCCCGGTGCCGATCCGACACTGGCTGCGCGCCGGGGAGCTGCTGGAGTGGGCGTACGACCTGGTGGACTCGTCGCAGGCCGGCCGGCTCATCGACATCGCTGCCGTGCGCCGCATGCTCGACGAACACCGCTGCGGCACAAGCGATCACAGTCGCCGGCTGTGGACGGTGCTGATCTTCATGCTGTGGCATGCGATCTTCGTCGAGCACACACTGGTGCCGCAGATCCAAGAACCGCACTACCCGGTGCAGCTTTAACCGCGAGCAGACGCAGAATCGCACTACACGGGCCTTCCACGTGCGATTCTGCGTCTGCTCGCGCCACCTAAGTCAGCGCGGCGGCGATCTCCCTGGCCGCTGCATCGCCGTAGGCATCGGCCAACCGCGCCACGGCGACCTCGCGGTCCCACTCCCACTCCTGCGTGCCGGTGGACTCCAGCACCAGCACGGCGACCAGCGAGCCCAACTGGGCCGAACGCTCCAGGCCCAGGCCGGCGCTTCGGCCGGTGAGGAAACCGGCCCGGAACGCATCACCCACCCCGGTGGGGTCGACCTGGCTGGTTTCCGGTACCACGTCGACATGTATCACGGTGCCGTCCGGGTCGACCAGGTCCACCCCCTTGGCGCCGAGTGTGGTGACCCGCAATCCCACCTGCGCCATCACGTCGGCTTCCGACCAGCCGGTCTTGGACAACAACAGGTCCCACTCGTAGTCGTTGGTGAACAGGTAGGTGGCGCCGTTGATCAGCCTGCGGATCTCCTCGCCGGTCAGCCGGGCCAACTGCTGGGACGGGTCGGCGGCAAACGCCAGCCCGAGCTTGCGGCACTCTTCGGTGTGCAAGAACATCGCCTCGGGATCGTTGGCGCCGATGATCACCAGCTCCGGGGTTCCGATCGCGGACACCACGTCGGCGAGCGAGATCTCGCGTGCCTGCGACATGGCCCCCGGGTAGAACGACGCGATCTGGGCCATCTCACGGTCGGTGGTGCAGACAAACCGCGCGGTGTGTGCCGTCGGCGAGATCAGCACGTGGTCGCAGTTGACGCCGTGCGCCTGCAGCCAGTCGCGGTAATCGGCGAAGTCGGCGCCGGCCGCACCGATCAGCACAACGTCGCCGCCGAGCACACCGATGGCATAGGCCATGTTTCCGCCCACCCCGCCCCGGTGGATCACCAGGTCGTCGACCAGGAAGCTCAGCGACACTTTCTGGAGATGCTCGGCCAGCAGCTGCTCGGAAAACCGGCCCGGAAACCGCATCAAATGGTCGGTTGCAATCGAACCGGTCACCGCGATCGTCACGAAAACCCCACCCTTCGTTCGTAAGCTCGTCTAGCTAAGCTTACTTAGGCTAGCCGCCGCCCGTGGGTCCCGGCCGGCGACCGGGCGTGCGCTAGCCTGCCAACGGGGGTCACCGGAACCCGAAAGCTGCGGGCGGCGCTCGCCGCCCTCGTCACGACGGTAGGAGAACTATCGATGGCCGGTCCGAACCATGGCGTCGGTGCCGGCGGACCGCCCCACACAGATCCCCACCCGAGCCAGCCGATCCCCCCGCAGCCGGCCTACGCCGGACCGTCGGCCGCCTACCCGGGCGGGTTGCCGCCGCCGGTGCCGTACCCGAAGCGGGGCCGCCGGCGACTGATCGTCGGCGCGGCGGTGGCGTCGATACTTATCGCCGCGATGACGGCCGCGATCGTCTACGGGGCACGTGAGCAACGCTCCGCCACCAGCGGCACGTTGTCCGACGCGACCGCCAAGACCGCGATCCAGGGGTATCTGGACGCGCTGGAAAACCGTGACATCGAGACCATCGCCCGCAACACCCTGTGCGGCATCTACGACGCGGTGCGCGACCGCCGCTCTGACCAGGCTCTGGCCAAGCTCAGCAGTGATGCGTTCCGCAAGCAGTTCTCGTCGGCTCAGGTCATATCGATCGACAAGATCGTGTACTGGTCGAATTACCAGGCCCAGGTGCTGTTTACCATGCGCGTGCGGCCCGCAACCGGCGGACCCCCGCGCGAGCAGGTGCAAGGCTTGGCACAGTTGTTGTTCCAGCACGGCCAGGTGCTGGTGTGCTCGTACGTGCTGCGGACCGCGGGCACCTATTAGGCGCCGACGGCTTTAGTTGAACGAGTCGCCGCAGGCGCACGAGCCGGTGGCGTTGGGGTTGTCGATCGTGAAGCCCTGCTTCTCGATGGTGTCGACGAAGTCGATCGAGGCGCCTTCCAGGTACGGAGCGCTCATCCGGTCCACGGTCAACGTGACCCCACCGAATTCCGCGGTCAGGTCGCCGTCGAGCGTGCGGTCGTCGAAGAACAGGTTGTAGCGCAGGCCTGCACAGCCTCCCGGCTGGACCGCGATGCGCAGCGCCAGGTCGTCGCGTCCTTCCTGGTCCAGCAGTGACTTCGCCTTGGCGGCGGCGGCCTCGGTCAAGATCACGCCGTGGGTCTTGGCGCTCGACTCGCCCTGAACAGTCATTGCTTCTCCCTGTATGCCTAATCGCTCGAGGGGCCGCTCGGGCCCGATGCCCGCGGGAACCCACTTAATCAAAGGTACCTTGTTGTGGCGCTATTCCCGAGTCGCGCCGCGGCCTCGCTCGCCAGGCCCATGAGCTGATTGGCCGCATCCGCCAACGCTAGCCGCACCGAACCCGCGTAATCGGCCATGGCCAGGGCGGCCAAAATGCCCGCTGAGCGCAGTGCATAACCGTCCAGTCGGACCTGGCCGGCCAGCACCAGCACCGGCACCTTTTGGGCGCGCGCGGCAGCGGCCAGCGCACCGATTACCTTGCCGTGCAGCGACTGCTCGTCGAACCGGCCCTCCCCGGTGATAACCAGGTCGGCGGCGGCGATGTCATCGGCTAAATGGGTGTGCCGGGCGATGATGGCCGCACCGGATTCCCGCCGTCCGCCCAGCGCGAGCAGGGCGGCGCCGATGCCGCCCGCCGCACCTGAACCGGATTCGGCGCTGACCGGCCGGCCGGCGGCCGCGTCGAGTCGGCTCGCCCACTCGGCGAGGCGCTCTTCGAGTGCCGCCACGGTTGCCGGGTCGGCTCCCTTTTGCGCCGCAAACACCCGTGCCGCACCCCATGGACCCAACAACGGGTAGTCGACGTCGGTCGCGGCGATCAACTCGACATCCGCCAGTAGCCGCCTCCCCTCCGCCAGCCCGCCGAGTTCCTCCACGAGCCCGCGCCCGCCGTCGGTGCTGGCGCTGCCGCCGAGCCCGACCACGATCCGCGTCGCGCCGGCATCCCGAGCCGCCACGATGAGCTGGCCGACTCCCCTGCTGTGGGCCGACCACGCGGTCTGCGGGGTAGGCGGTCCGCCGAGCAGCCCCAACCCGCAGGCCTGCGCGCTTTCGAGGTAGGCGGTCGCCGTTGCCGCGTCGAACACCCAGGCGGCGTCGACGTGGGCGTCCAGCGGACCACGCACCCGCACCCGGCGCAGCTCCCCCACCCGCTCGGCCAGCACCTCGGCGAAGCCCGGGCCGCCGTCGGACTGCGGCGCGATAGTGACGTGATCACCGGGACGGATCCGGCTCCACCCGGTGGCGATGGCCGCGGCGGCCTCCACGGCGGTCAGGGTGTCGCCGTAGCAGTCGGGGGCGATCAGCAGCCGCAAGGGCGGCACGTCGGTTCCGGTGGGCGCGCCGCCCTGCAAGTCGGCCCCGGAGCGACTCATTCAGCAAGCGTATGGCCGCGCGCGCGGCGGCGCATGACCGCCGGTGCGGCTCAACAGTACAGGCACCCGCGAAGTAACCTGACCACTGTGAAGCTGGGCGGTAAGAAAGCCAACGGCGGCGCACCGGGCGACGCCGAGTCGGTGGTGGCCAGCGATCTCGCGGCCCCGGCGCCCGGCCGTTCCCGGACCACTGCACCCAAGGGACGGCCCACGCCCAAACGCGACACCGCGCGTCGCCGCGGCCCGGTCGTGCCCGCCCCGATGACCGCCGCGGAAGCCCGCGCCCGCCGCAAAGCCTTGGCCGGCCCGAAGCTCAGCCGGGAGGAACGCCGGGCGGACAAGGCAGCGCGACGGGCTCAGATGACGGAGCGGCGGGAACGGATGATGGCCGGTGAAGAAGCGTACTTGCTGCCCCGCGACCGGGGTCCAGTGCGCCGATTCGTCCGCGACGTGGTGGACGCCCGCCGCAACGCGCTGGGCTTGTTCATGCCGGCCACCCTGGGCCTGCTGTTCATCATGCTCGCGGTCCCGCAGCTGCAGATCTACATGTCGCCGGCGATGATGGTCCTGATCGTGATCATGGCGATCGACGGGATCCTGTTAGGCCGCAAGGTTGCCAAGCGCGTCGACGAGAAGTTCCCGGACAATACCGAAAGCCGCTGGAAGCTCGGCTGGTACGCATTCGGCCGGGCCTCGCAGCTGCGCCGGATGCGAGCACCCCGGCCTCAGGTCACCCGCGGCAGCCGTGTTGTCTAGCCGTCGTTGGAAAGCCCACTGATCTACCGTGCGGACCCTTGTGCTCGGCGGAATCAGGTCCGGCAAGTCCCGGTGGGCGGAGGCCGCCATCGCCGAGTCCGTGCCGCCTGACCAACCGGTGCGCTACTTGGCCACCGGCGGGGCCGGGGACGGCGACGAGGACTGGTCGCGCCGGGTAGCCGAGCACCGCAGCCGTCGACCCGCCCACTGGTCGACTGTCGAAACCGATGACATCGCCACGTGTTTGCGGCAGTCGCCGGACATTCCGACGCTGGTCGACGATATCGGCGGCTGGCTGACCGCCACACTGGATCGCGAGCGCGCCTGGAACACCGGATCCGTGGTGGTCGACGTCGAAGAAGTTGTCGCCGCGGTGCGTGCGTTCCGCGCGCCACTGGTGCTGGTCAGCTCGGAGGTCGGATTGAGCCTGGTGCCCACCACCGCATCCGGCCGTCGCTTCGTCGACGAGCTGGGGGCCCTCAACCAGCGCCTGGCCGCGCTCTGCGACCGGGTGGTGTTGCTGGTGGCCGGCCAGCCGCTGCCGATCAAGGTGGCGACCCGATGACTTTCCCGACGGTGCCGCCCCCGGATGCCGAGGCCGCCGCGGCCGCGCGAGTCCGGCAGGACACCCTGACCAAACCGCCCGGCTCCCTGGGGCGCCTGGAAGACCTGTCGGTGTGGATAGCGTCATGCCAAAGTCGTTGCCCGCCAAGCCAATTTGAGCGTGTCCGGGTGGTAGTGTTTGCCGGTGACCATGGCGTCGCGGAATACGGTGTGTCGGCATACCCGCCCCGGGTGACCGCGCAGATGGTCGCCAACATCGATGCCGGCGGCGCGGCGATCAATGCGGTGGCGCAGATCGCCGGCGCGACCGTGCGAGTCGCCGACCTGGCCGTCGACGCTGACCCGCTGTCGGAACGGATCGGCGCCCACAAGGTGCGCCGTGGCAGCGGCAACATCGCGGTGCGGGACGCGCTTTCCGACGAGGAGACCGCCGCGGCAATACAGGCGGGACGTCAAATCGCCGACGAAGAGGTCGACGCCGGAGCCGATCTGCTCATCGCCGGCGATATGGGTATTGGGAATACCACCCCGGCAACGGTTTTGGTGGCTGCCCTGACCGGCGCCGAACCGGTTGCCGTAGTCGGCTACGGGACGGGAATCGACGACGCCGGTTGGGCGCGCAAAACAGCCGCGGTGCGCGATGCCCTGTTTCGGGCTGGGCCGGTCCTCTCCGACCCGGTGGGGTTGCTGCGGTGTTGCGGTGGGGCGGATCTTGCGGCGATCGCCGGGTTTTGCGCGCAGGCCGCGGTGCGCCGCACGCCGCTATTGCTCGACGGGCTGACGGTGACAGCTGCCGCGTTGGTCGCCGAGCGCCTGGCACCGGGTGCGCGGTTGTGGTGGCAGGCTGCTCACCGCTCCGCCGAACCGGCTCACGCGCTGGCGCTGGCGCAGCTGGGCCTGGACCCGATCCTGGATCTGCGGATGCGGCTCGGCGAGGGCACCGGCGCGGCGGTGGCGGTGCCGGTGCTGCGCGCCGCCGTGGCCGCGCTGTCGTCGATGGCGACGTTCTCTTCAGCCGGTGTCGCGACCCGCACCGATGCTGTCCACGAGGTCTCGTGATTCGGTCGCTGGCAACAGCTTTCGCGTTCGAAACGGTGCTGCCCGGGATGGGTAGCCGCCCGCTGGGCCGCGGCGCCATGACCGCGCTGCCGGTGGTCGGCGCTGTGCTGGGTGTGCTGGCCGCTGCGGTGACCTGGGTTGGCTCGCTGGCGTTCGGTTCCGCCGGCCCGCTGCCCGGGTTTCTCGCGGTGGCCTGCCTGGTGGCGGCGACGCGAGGTCTGCACATCGACGGCGTCGCCGACACCGCCGACGGTCTGGGCTGCTACGGGCCCGCGCCGCGGGCGCTCGAGGTGATGCGTGACGGTTGCACCGGGCCGCTGGGCGTGGTCGCCGTCGTGTTGGTCATTGCGCTGGACGGCCTTGCCTTTTCGGCGTTGAGCCCGGCCGCGATCGTGGTGGCGGTTTGCGCCGGCCGGGTTGCCGCCGTGCTGGCCTGTCGCCGATCGGTGCCCGCGGCCCAAGGCAGCACCCTGGGGGCCTCGGTCGCGGGGACCCAGCCCGCCGTGGCCGTGACGGCGTGGATCGTGGTGCTAATGGTGGCGTCGCTGTGGGCGGGTTCGTCGCGCTGGCAGGGACCGGTCGCGGTGTTGGCCGCTCTGCTTGGTGGTGCCGGGCTGGTGGCGCACTGTGTGCGCCGTTTCGGCGGCATCACCGGCGATGTGCTGGGGGCCGCGATTGAAGCGACCACCACGGTGACCGCGGTGCTGCTGGCCGCGGTTTAGGGGTGGTTAGCCAAGGCGCGCCATCCAGCCGTGGGTATCGGCGAAAGTGCCGCGCTGGATTCCGGTCAGCGTGTCGCGCAACGCCATGGTGACTTCGCCGGGTTCGCCGTCGGCGACGGTGAATTCAATGTCGCCGTATTTCACGTGCGATATCGGGGTGATGACGGCCGCGGTGCCGCAGGCGAACACCTCGGTGATCTCGCCGGCAGCGGTTTTCTTCTGCCACTCGTCGATGTCGATTTTGCGTTCCTCGACCCCGATGCCCGCATCGGTAGCCAACTGCAGCAACGAATCTCGTGTTATGCCGGGAAGCAATGAGCCGGACAGCTCGGGGGTGACCAGCCGCGCCGACGCGCCGCTGCCGAACACGAAGAAGATGTTCATTCCGCCCATCTCTTCGATGTAGCGGCGTTCGACGGCGTCGAGCCACACCACTTGCTCGCAACCGTGTTCGGCGGCTTGGGCCTGAGCCACCAACGAGGCCGCGTAGTTGCCACCGAACTTGGCCGCACCGGTGCCGCCCGGGGCGGCCCGCACATACTCGGTGGACACCCACACGGTAACCGGCCTGATACCGTGCTTGAAGTAGGCGCCCGCGGGGGAGGCGATCACCAGGTAGCGGTACTGCTTTGCCGGGCGAACCCCTAGTCCGGGCTCGGTGGCGAAGATGAACGGCCGCAGATACAGCGACTCCTCGCCGCCGGCGGAGGGCACCCAGTCATGGTCGACGGCGATCAGCTGGCGCAGGGATTCGATGAACAGCTCGTCGGGCAATTCCGGGATCGCGAGCCGCCGCGCCGAGGCACGCATCCGGGCGGCGTTGGCCTGGGCGCGAAACGACACGATGGACCCGTCGGCCCAGCGATAGGCCTTCAGCCCTTCGAAGATTCCTTGTGCGTAATGCAGGACGATCGCCGACGGATCGAGTTCAACCGGGCCGTACGGAATGACCTGCGCATCATGCCAACCCTGGCCATCGGTGTAGTCGATCGACACCATGTGGTCGGTGTGGTATTTGCCGAAACCCGGATCGGCCAGAATCGATTCGCGTACCTCGCCGGGCGTCGGGTTCGCAGTGGGCAAAACCGTGAACTCGAGGAGGCCGCTGGTCATTCTGCGATTGTATATATGCGCGTCTACCGGGTTTTCGGTTCAACGAACGGTGGGCGCACCACCTCGCATTCGAGGGCGCGGCCCCGCACGTCGACGGTAACGTGCTGCCCGTCCTCGACCCCGGCGTCGGTGTCGATCAGCGCCAATGCGATGCCGGTTTTCAATGTCGGAGAAAATGTCCCCGACGTGGTGACCCCGATTTTGGTGTCCCCGTCGAACACCGCTAAGCCGGGCCGCAGCACTCCACGGTCGACCGCGCGCAGCCCGCGCAGCAGCCGCCGCGGGCCCGCAGCCTTCTCGGCCACCAGGGCGTCGCGCCCGAAAAATGTCTCCTTCGTCCAGCCGATTGCCCAGCCGCACCGGGCCTGCACCGGCGAGATCTCGGCCGAGAGTTCATGACCGTGCAGCGGGTAGCCCATCTCGGTGCGCAGTGTGTCGCGAGCGCCCAGCCCGGCCGGCTGCCCGCCCGCGGCGGTGACGGCGGTGAGCAGCGCATCGAACAGCACGTTGGCCGATTCCCAGGGGGGCATCAACTCGTAGCCGTGTTCACCGGTGTAGCCGCTGCGGCAGACCCGCACCGGCACGCCGGAAAATGACGCGTCGGCGTATGCCATGTAGTCCATGCGGGTCGGCAACCCCAGTTCTTCGAGCACCTCGGGCGAGCGGGGGCCCTGGACCGCCAGCACCGCATACGAGCGATGCTCGTTGGTGATCGTCACCCCGGCGGGCGCGGCCGCCTGCAGGGCGGCGACCACCGCGTCGGTGTTGGCGGCATTGGGCACCAGAAAGATTTCGTCGTCGCCGATGTAGTAAGCGATCAGGTCGTCGATGACGCCGCCGGACTCGTTGCAGCACAACGTGTATTGGGCTTTGCCCGGTCCGATGCGGGTCAGGTCGTTGGTGAGCGCGGCGTTGACGAACCGCACGGCGCCCGCGCCGCGTACCGACACCTTACCCAGATGGCTGACGTCGAACAGGCCAACGGCATTGCGGGTGGCGTTGTGTTCGCTGACCGTACCGGCATACGACAGCGGCATCAGCCAGCCGCTGAACTCGGCGAAATTTGCGCCGAGTTCGCGGTGGCGGTCTTCCAGCGGTCCATGCTGCAGCTCGTTGCTCACGAGACTCGACCCTAACGGGCGGTGGTTAGGGTGAAACCCGTGAGCACACATACCGGTTACCAGTCCCCCTCCGTCGCTGTCGCCTCCTCGCTGCCGCGCCGCGGCGTCGGCAAGTCCGTGCTGATCGTTCCGGTGGTCTCGGCTGGTGATGAGGACCGACCACGCGCGACGGTCGCCACAACCGAACCGTTCCTGGACGCCGACGCGGTCACGGAGATCGAGACAAGTCTGCATGCGTTGGGCGCCAAGGGCGGCTCCGAGCAGGTGCACCGGCTGATAGCGCCGTCATTGCCGGTGGGCAGTGTGCTGACGGTCGGGCTGGGCAAACCCCGTGAGGAGTGGCCGGCCGACGTCGTTCGCCGCGCCGCGGGGGCGGCCGCACGAGCACTGAACGGAGCAGAAGCGGTGATCACGACGCTTTCGCAACTGGATGCTGCCGCCGCGGTCGAGGGGCTGATCTTGGGAAGCTACCGGTTCACCGAGTTCCGCACCGCCAAGACGGCACCCAAAGAGCCCGGGCTGGGCAAGATCACGGTGTTATCCACCGACAAGGACGCGAAGAGGAAAGCCAGCCATGCCGCGGCTGTGGCAACCGCCGTCGCGACCGCGCGGGACTTGGTCAACACCCCGCCCAGCCACCTGTATCCCGCCGAATTCGCTGACCGCGCAAAGGCTTTGGGTGAATCAGCTGGGCTGGATGTCGAGGTGCTCGATGAGAAAGCGCTGCAGAAGGCCGGTTACGGCGGGGTGATCGGAGTCGGCAAGGGTTCGTCGCGGCCGCCGCGGCTGGTCCGGCTGATCCACCGCGGGTCGCGGCTGGCGAAAAACCCCAAGCAGGCCAAAAAGGTTGCGTTGGTCGGGAAGGGCATCACCTTTGACACGGGTGGAATCTCGATCAAACCGGCCGCCAACATGCACTACATGACCTCTGACATGGGCGGCGCGGCGGCGGTCATCGCCACCGTGGCGCTGGCCGCGCACCTGGAGTTGCCGATCGACGTGATCGCCACGGTGCCGATGGCCGAGAACATGCCGTCAGGAACCGCCCAGCGCCCCGGTGATGTCTTGACGCACTACGGCGGTACCACCAGTGAGGTGCTCAACACCGACGCGGAAGGCCGGCTGATTTTGGCCGACGCCATCGTGCGTGCGTGCGAGGACAAACCTGACTACCTGATCGAGACGTCGACGTTGACCGGTGCGCAGGCGGTGGCGCTGGGCGCCCGCACGCCCGGAGTGATGGGCAGCGACGAGTTCCGCGACCGGGTGGCCGCGATCTCACAGCAAGTGGGCGAGAACGGCTGGCCGATGCCGCTGCCCGAGGAACTCAAGGACGATTTGAAGTCGACAGTGGCCGACTTGGCGAACGTCACCGGGCAACGCTTCGCCGGAATGCTGGTGGCCGGGACTTACCTGCGGGAATTCGTCGCCGAAGGAGTGGCCTGGGCGCACATCGACGTCGCCACACCCGCATACAACACCGGCAGCCCGTGGGGCTACACCCCGAAGGGCGGCACCGGTGTCCCGACCCGCACGATGATCGCCGTCCTCGAGGACATCGCAGAGAACGGCTAGGGACAAGCGGCGTAGAAGCGCTGCCCTATCCGGAGGCGGGCGGCGGCGGTACCACCACAACTGTCGCACCGGGCATCGCTGCCAGGGTCGCCGCGACCTTTTCGGCGATCTCTGCCGTGGAGATGCCCGCGGTGTTCGACGTGGGGATCGCCGCTATCCGCGCCGCCGGGTTCGCCGCTTCCTTGGCCGCGGGCTTCGCGGCGGCTGGCGTGGCGACAGCTGTGCTGACCGCCGGCGTACCCCGGGCGGCAAGACCGCCCATGCCGCTGCCCGCCAAACTCGCCAATGCCATTCCGGTGTAGGGGTTTTCGGCATCTTCCGCTACGACAACGGGCGCTGCGCCGGCGCCGTTGGTCGACAACGCCCTGGCCAGTTGGCGAATCTCCACGGGAGTGGCCCAGCTCTGCGGTACCGATAGCGCGCCGATCGAAGCGGACCGGCCCGCGCCGGCAAAGACCGGAGCTCGCGTCCTGCCGGTTGCATCCGGCTGGGCGGCCAGCCTCGCTTGCCCGCCCAGCCGAAGCCCGCCGCCCTCCTCTTTCTGCGGCGGCGGGTTTTTGGCGTCGGCGATGGCGTCCCGGTTGACCTGTCTGGCTAGGTTGGCTGCGCTGACGCTCATGTTGACAGCCCCTACGGCGACGTTGGCCCCCACGAGGACGTCAATCCCCCCAAGTTCGCCAAATTCCAGGAAGGTCAGTGATCTGGCACCCCCCAGGGCGGCCGGTGCAGCGGCTTGGGCGACCGCCGCGGCCTGGCGGACCACGCCGGCCGAATTGACCGTTCCCGGCGGGGTGGTGAACGGGGTGAACTTCGATGCTGCCGCCGAGGAACTGGCATAGCTTTCCATGGCTGCAACATCCTGGGCCCACATTTCGCTGTACTGCGCTTCGGTGGCCGCGATCGCCGGGGTGTTCTGGCCCAAAATGTTTGTCGCGATGAGCGAGGCGAGCTGGGCGCGATTCTGCGCGACGACCGCTGGGGGCACCGTCATCGCGAACGCCGCCTCGTAGGCGCTGGCCGCGGCCCCGGCCTGGGCCGCGACCTGCTCAGCCTGGGCGGCGGTGGTGGTCAGCCATCCCGCGTAGCGGGCCGCCGCTGCCGCCATCGACGCCGACGCCGGGCCCTGCCACGGTTGGCTGATGAGTGCCGAAATCGCTGAGGAATAGAAGGCCGCTGTCGACTGCAACTGGGTGGCCAACTTTTCCCAGGCCGCCGCCGCCGTCATCAGCGGTGTGGAGCCAGGACCGGAATAGATTCGGGTCGAGTTGATTTCAGGTGGCAACAGCGGGAAATCGAACAGCCCAAAATCCATCGCTAGGCACCTCCCAGAGCAGCAGCGGTTGCATTGGCCGCTTCGGTGTCGGCGTAGGAATGTGCGTTGCTCGTCAGCACGGCCACGAACTGGTCGTGAATTGCTGCGGCCTGCGCACTGACGGCCTGATAGCTCTGGGCGTGGGCGGTGAAGTGGGCCGCCGTCAGCGCCGACACCTCGTCCGCCGCGGCGGGAACCATCCCGACGGTCGGGCTAGCCGCTGCCGCGTTCTGTGCGCTCAGGGCTGAGCCAGTGCTGGCCAAGTCGCCTGCAACGGTGACGAGCATGTCGGGTTGGACGGATACGAAAGACATTTCTTTCCTCTCGGGTCACTGTCCGCTCCGGGACGGTCGTGCACCGCCGCTGCGTTGACGCGTTGGTGCGCGATGACGCCTGCCCCGCGAAGCGAAGACAGGCGTAGTACCGGGCACCATCCGGGCGGACGGTCGGACCTTTCAGGCCGGCTCGGACGAGGTGGTCATCGAAGCCTGACAATTCGACGTCGATTATGCGGTCAATCCCTTCCCTTTCTCACGACGAAGCGAGATGTCAGCAGAGATAGTTGCACAAAATTGTCAACGGCGGCCCGATATTCGAAGAATGGTCGAATTTACAACGAATTTAAGCGTCACAAAGCTGCTAGCTGTTGCGGCGCTGCCGTTGAGTCCAGCGGCCCATAATTGAAGGTTTACGGTAGCCATCAAGATCACCAGTCGGGATGTCGAACATGTCGTCGCCCAGGTCTTGTTTCTCCCCGGGGAGAATCGGCACTTCCACACTTTTCTGAAATGACAGGGCCGCACTTTGAATCACCACTGTGACACAAAGCAGGACTATCCATAGCCATGCTTCGCGTGCACCGATATGCGCAGCCGGATTTGTCGGAGGCAACGAAACAATGGACCGTATTATCACGGCGCCGACGATGGCGACAGTAATGTATGGGATGACCCGTCGGACGGTTCGGGCGATATCGCTCGTGGGTGATTCCGAACGCCGGCGTTTGACCCCACCGAGCCATGCCGCTGCGCAGACGATCAAGATCGCTAGCGGTATGGGAATCGCAAGCTGGGTTGCGTTGTCCCAGAAGGGCTGCAGTGGCCGGTGGGTTTGCTGATCACCCAGCGCGACCGCCAGATGCGGCAGGGTGGCTTCGACAAAGAAAACGGTCATCGGGGGAACGAGCACCGTTTGCATGAATACGCAGTGTTGGGTGAGCACGCCAGCCGAACCCGAAATAAACTGCACAATGGCGTAAAGCAACATATAGGTGGAAGCCCCGAACGACACAGCGGCTAGTACTTCTACAGACGCGGCTCGGCCGTCGGTGAGGGCGCACCCCTGCTCGCCGGCCAGCAGGCTATATCGCAGGGCTGTCAGAAACAGACCAAGGAATCCGCACACCAGTGCAATTCCGACCGACGTGTCATGGTCAACCTCACGCACACCCGGCGAATGGCCGTCGGCGCGGCGCCGATAAGCACGGTCGAGCACGAGGTTTATGACGACAAACGCAAAACCGGCGAGGATACCGGTGAACTGCGCATAGCTCCGAGCCACGATCGATGGATCGAAGCCACTCCAGAGTACGCAGGAGTCGGCAATGTGTTCCGTGGGCATCGCGGACATACTATGTCAGCGGCCGACGGCGCACCGGGAAATTGATGGCCGGTTTTTGCGGGAATTCATCGCCGATTCGGCCGCGCTGGCCACATCGACGTCCGGCGGCCCATGCGTCACCTAGGTGGTTGCCGCCGGATGGTACGACTGGAAAAAGGGCAACCAGCACCGGTTGCTCACGTTGCGTCCGACATCGACGGAGACACCGCTCATGGCCTTGGCTATCGGCGCTCTGCTCGCGTTGGGTTCTGCGCTGTGCGTCGCTATCGGCGACGTAGTCCAGCAACGTGCAGCGCACCGGGTCACCGAGGGACCGGTGGGGCACGTGCAGTTGCTGGAAAAGCTGCTCCGGGACCGATGCTGGCAGTTGGGCGCGCTGGTGCCGTCGTGTTGGACGTCACAGACCCGCTGAGCGTCGCGGGCGGACGGTTCCTATTGCAGACTCGCGACGGCGCGGGGCAATGCACGCCGCATGACGGGCCCGCGGACATCAAACTCGGGCTGGGTGAGCTGGCAACGATCTACATGGGTGCGCATCGCGCATACGAACTTCACCGAGCGAACCGCATCACCGAATTGCGCAGCGGTGCGCTGCGCAATCTGGATGCCGCCTTCGCGACCGAGCGGGTGCCGTACTGCGGCACGCTGTTCTGATACCGTCATCGAGTGTGGAATTGCCACACGCATGAGACGAAATCGCATGGCATAAGCCCACATTCGACGCGGCTATTTCGTCAGCAGCGAGAGAACCGTGCGGGTCAGCTTGCGCCGCGGCCAGCCTGTCCAGCCATCTGCCGCCAACGCCGCGTTGGCGGCGTTGCGGCCGCAGGCGCCGTGCACCGAGCCTCCCGGTGTGGCTGACACGCTGCCCAGATACAGCCCTTCGACGGGGGTTTCGGCTCGGCCCATCCCGGGGGCAGGACGAAAGACCAGCATCTGCTGCAGTTGAGCGGTTCCGCCGTTGAGCGCCCCGAGATGCAGGTTCGCGTCACGGGCTTCGAGATCCGAAGGGCGTTGCGCGGACCGGTCGATCACAAGGACCCGAAACCCAGATCTGCTGGCAGGAGGCGCGCACATCACGGGACGCGGACAGCTCTCGTGTGGCAGTCATCGGCAAGGTCCTTTCGCATCGGGCTGATTGCTGCGGGGGTACCCAACGGCGCCGACGACAATGCGCCAGACTCAGGTCAACACTGCGTCGACGCAGGTCGAACGGTGACGTGGCCGCTGCTCAGCCCGGCTTCGGGCGAAATACCGTTTACCGGTCGACCGCATTGGCTAACCTCGCACTACTTGACATCGTGGGAAAGGGGCGCGGGCGTGACGGTGCGGCGGTTGATCTTGTTGGTGGGCGCGGTGCTGCTGGTGGCCGGTGTCGTCGGCCTGCTGCTACCGGTGTCGGTGACCCAAGAGGGTGGCGGATCCATTGGTTGCGGCAACGCCGTCGCGTCAAACCTCCAGGAAGCCAAGGACAAGACTCCCCCCGGACATCCCGATCGTCAGTCAGCTTGTCCCGCACCGCAATTACGTGGCCGAATGTAATTCGGAGCTGGCGGGCCGGCGCTCGTGGTCGATCCCGTTGACGGTGATCGGGGTCATCACCGTTATCGGTGCACTGTTCGTCCGAAGGTCGGGGGGGCGCGGTGGCCGGCGACGTTTGACCCCGGGCTACACCAGGCGCCCGCGCGCGGTGCTGCGCAGCACTTGCGGAGCGATCCGCGACAGCCCGTAGAGCAGGTACGCCTCCGGGGTCACCGGGCGGATCGCCTTGCGCTTTTTGACCGCGGACACGATCGCGTCGGCCACCTTGTCCGGCCCGTAGCGCCGCAACGAAAACATCCTCTGCAGCTGGTCTCGACGGCCCTCGATCCGCTCAGCGGCCCACGACGGCGCGTCGAATCGGGTGGTGTGCACGATGTTGGTGTCGATAATGCCCGGACAGACCGTGGTCAGCCCCACCCCCGCCGCGTCAAGCTCGGCGCGCAGGCAATCGGAGAACATGTACACGGCGGCCTTGGACGTGCAGTAGGCGCTCAGCGACTGCAAGGGCGCCCAGGCGGCCATCGAGGACACGTTGACGATGTGCCCGCCGGTGCCGCGCTCGACCAGCCGCCGGGCGAACGCGCGGCACCCGTTGACCACCCCGCCGAGGTTGACGTCGAGCACCCGGTCGAACCGCTCGGGTGGGGTGTCCAGGAAGCGACCGGCCTGCCCGATGCCGGCGTTGTTGACGACGATGTCGGGCACGCCGTGCTCGGCGCAGAGCTGTTCGGCGAACGCCTCGACGGCGTCGGCGTCGGCGACGTCAAGGGGATACGGGTGCGCGACGCCGCCTTCGGCGGCGATTTGCGCGGCGGTGTCCTTGGCTGCGGTTTCATCGATGTCGCTGACCACGACCTCGGCACCCTCGCGCGCGAACGCCCGGGCGGTGGCGCGGCCGATGCCGCTGCCGGCTCCGGTCACCGCGACCAGCATGTCGCCGAAGCACTTTCGGCTGCGCCCGACCTCAGCGCGCAGCAGCGCGCGGCAGGGCGGTTTGCCGTCGAGGAAATCGACGAGTTCATGCACCGCCATGGCCAGCACCTGCGGGTGCGACATCGGTGACCAGTGGCCGGCCTTGATGTCGCGCCGCCACAGCCGCGGCACCCAGCGCGCGGTGGCGTCGTAGCCGTAGGGGCGCACGTAGGGGTCTTCGGTGTTGACGATGAGTTGAACCGGCACGGCGACATAGTGGTCTCGCCGCGCACCGGCGAAGGATCGAAAATAGTTGGCGCGGTAGGTCTTTACTGAATAGGCCGCATCACTGGCAAGGCTCGCCGAGTGGTGGACCTGCCCACCGGGAATACCTTTGACAAGTCGGCGTCGAATTGCCTTGCTGGACAGGGCTAGTCGAACAATAAGCGGTGCCAGTACCGGTATCGAGAAGACCGCCATGTAGCTCAGCCGCAATGCCTGGCTGAGCGCCCTGGCGAAGGTTCGCGGGCGGTAGGGTCGGCGCAGGCCGCTGACGATGTAGTCGACGAGATGATGTTGACTGGGACCGGACAGCGATGTGAACGAGGCGACCCGGTCGCGGGCTTCGGGGCGGCCCAGGTACTCCCAGACCCCGACCGATCCCCAGTCGTGGGCCAGCGCATGCACCGGCCGGTCCGGGCTGCAGGCGTCGATCACCGCGGCGAAGTCGTCGGCGAAATGCGCCATCGTGTAGGCCGAGGCGGGTTTGGGTGCCGCCGACCCGCCGACGCCGCGGTTGTCGTAACGGATCACCCGGAATCGTTCGGCGAGCAGCGGAACGACACCGTCCCACAGCACATGCGAGTCGGGCCAGCCGTGGACCAGCACCACGGCCGGGCCGTCGCGGTTGCCTTCTTCGTAGACGGCGATACGGACACCGTCGGCGCTGTCGACGAAGCGCTGTGCTGGTTGCTGGGACGCTGGCATAGGACCTCCGCCCGTACCTGCCAGTAGCCAATACCGTTGGTAGCAAGCACCTTGGTCCGGTTCGCCCAGCTATGTCAAGCCGGGGCCTCAGTCCGCTGCGCCCTGGCTGAATGCCGGCAGCACCACAGTGACAGGATGGTTTCGACATCAGTTGGGTGCCACCACCGGTAGACGACGGTGTGGTAAGCCGGAGGTCGAGCCACGCCGACCGCCCGATCGATCGAGGAGTCAACAAAGATGGCCTTCTCCGTCCAGATGCCGGCACTCGGTGAGAGCGTCACCGAGGGGACGGTCACCCGCTGGCTCAAGCAAGAAGGCGACACGGTCGAAGTCGACGAGCCCCTCCTGGAGGTCTCCACCGACAAGGTCGACACCGAAATCCCGTCACCGGCCGCCGGTGTGCTGACCAAGATCATCGCCCACGAGGACGAGACGGTCGAAGTGGGCGGGGAACTGGCGATCATCGGTGAAACCGCCGAAGGAGACGGCGGGCAGCCCACGGCTGAGGCGCCGACCCGGCCGGAAACAGCGGCCAAGCCCGAGCCGGAACCGCAGCCCCGGCCCCAAGCACCGCCCGCGCCGCCGGCCGCCCCGCTCTCCGGCGGCGACGGCGGCCGACGCGCTATCACGCCGGTGTTGATGCCCGAGCTCGGCGAGTCGGTGACCGAAGGCACCGTGACCCGCTGGCTGAAGAAGGTCGGCGATTCGGTGCGGGCCGACGAGCCGCTGGTGGAGGTGTCCACCGACAAGGTTGACACCGAAATCCCGTCGCCGGTGGCCGGCACGCTTCTCAGTATCACCGCCGAGGAGGACACGACGGTCCCGGTCGGTGGCGAGCTGGCCAAGATCGGCACCGGTGCCGCGCCGGCGGCTGAGCCCCAGGCCCCGCCGCCGCAGCCCGAACCGGCAGCGAAACCCACGCCACAGCCGGCGCCGACCCCGCGGGCCGAGCCCGCACCCGAGCCCCAGCCCACCGCCGAGCCGGCAGCGACGCCCGCGACCGGCGCAACACCGTACGTCACGCCGTTGGTGCGAAAACTCGCTGCCGACAACAACATCGACCTGGCCCAGGTGAAAGGCACCGGGGTGGGCGGGCGCATCCGCAAACAGGACGTGCTCGCCGCGGTCCAACAGCGGGAAGAGGCGAAGAAGGCGCCCGCACCCGCTGCGCCCGCACCCGCTGCGCCCGCAGCCGCCGCGGCCGCGAGACCCGCCGCTGCGCCGAGCCCGGCACCCAGGCTGGCACATTTACGCGGCACCACTCAAAAAGCCAGCCGCATCCGCCAGATCACCGCCGCAAAGACCCGCGAATCCCTGCTCGCCACAGCGCAACTCACGCAGACCCATGAGGTTGACATGACCAAGATCGTGGCGTTGCGGAACAGGGCCAAGGCCGCTTTCGCCGAGCGCGAAGGCGTCAACCTGACCTACCTGCCGTTCATCGCGCGGGCAGTGATCGACGCGCTCAAGATTCACCCCAACATCAACGCCAGCTACAACGAGGAGACCAAGGAGATCACCTACTACGACGCCGAACACCTCGGGTTCGCCGTCGACACTGAGCAAGGACTGTTGTCGCCGGTGATCCACAACGCCGGCGATCTGTCCCTGGCCGGGCTGGCACGCGCCATCGCCGACATTGCCGCGCGGGCCCGCTCTGGTGACCTCAAGCCCGACGAGCTGTCTGGGGGCACCTTCACGATCACCAACATCGGCAGCCAGGGCGCGCTGCACGACACGCCGATCCTGGTCCCGCCGCAGGCCGCCATGCTGGGCACCGGTGCAATCGTCAAACGGCCCCGGGTGGTCGTCGACGACAACGGCAACGAGTCGATCGGGATCCGCTCCATCTGCTATCTGCCGCTGACCTACGACCACCGGCTGATCGACGGCGCCGACGCAGGACGATTTTTGACCACCATCAAGCATCGGCTCGAGGAAGCAGCGTTCGAGGCCGACCTAGGGCTCTAGGAAAGGCTTGACACACCGTGGCCAAGGCCGTGATCGCGATCGCCGGATCGTCCGGGCTGATCGGCTCAGCCCTGGTGGCTGCGTTACGGGCCGCCGATCACCGGGTGATGCGCATCGTCCGGCGCACCCCGGCCAACAGCGGTGAAGTGCACTGGAACCCCGAGAGCGGCGAATTCGATGCCACTGCGTTAAACGGGGTCGACGCCGTCGTTAACCTGTGCGGCATCAACATCGGGCAGCGTCGCTGGTCCGGTGCCTTCAAGCAGAACCTCCGCGACAGCCGCATCACACCGACCGAAGTGCTGGCCGCTGCGGTCTCCGAGGCCGGCGTAGGCGTCCTGGTCAATGCCAGCGCGGTCGGCTATTACGGCAATACCAGAGACCGCCAAGTCGACGAAACCGCTTCAGCCGGAAACGGTTTCCTTGCTCAGCTGTGCCAAGATTGGGAAGCGGCGACGGCACCCGCCCAGCAAGGTGGCGTCCGTGTCGTTTTGGCGCGCACCGGCCTGGTGCTGGCCCCGTCGGGCGGTGTACTGGGGCGCATGCGCCCGCTGTTCTCGCTGGGCTTGGGCGCCCGCCTGGGCACCGGCCGGCAGTACATCTCCTGGATCAGCCTCGAAGACGAGGTCCGGGCGTTGCAGTTTGCGATCTCGCACGACGCGCTGCGCGGGCCGGTGAACCTGACCGGACCCGCACCCGTCACCAACGCCGAATTCACCGCGGCGTTGGGCCGCGCTGTCCGCCGGCCCACCCCGCTGGTGTTGCCGGGCTTCGCGGTGCGTGCCGCGCTCGGCGAGCTCGCCGACGAACTGCTTTGTGGCCAGCGCGCCATCCCCGCAGTCCTCGAACGCGCCGGTTTCCGGTTCCAGCACAACACGATTGGTGAGGCGCTGCGCTATGCCACCTCCCGGCCCGCCGTGGCCTAGTGCAATCCCGGGTAGCCTCGGTCGTGTGATTTCCATCCGGTCAAGCCCGGCTCCGGTGAACGTCCGCCATCTGGGCAACGTCGACTACCTCACCGCCTGGCAGCTGCAACGAGACCTGGCCAACACAAGGGTGGCCGGCGGCACCGACACACTGCTGCTTTTGGAACACCCCTCGGTGTACACCGCGGGCCGGCGCACACTGCCGCATGAGCGCCCGGTTGACGGCACGCCTGTTATCGACACCGACCGCGGCGGCAAGATCACCTGGCACGGCCCAGGGCAACTCGTGGGCTATCCGATCATCGGCTTGGCCGAACCGCTCGATGTGATCAATTACGTTCGGCGCCTTGAAGAATCACTGATCAAGGTGTGTACTGACCTGGGCCTGACGGTGGACCGGGTCGACGGCCGTTCCGGAGTATGGGTACCCGCCCGCGGCGGTCGTGGCGCCGGCAAGATCGCCGCGATCGGTGTTCGCGTGTCGCGGGCGACGACGCTGCACGGGTTCGCGCTCAACTGCGACTGTGACCTGAGCGCCTTCACCAAGATCGTGCCGTGCGGGATCACCGATGCCGGGGTGACGTCGATAACCGCCGAACTTGGCCGGCGGGTCGGTGTCGAGGACGTGCGTTCGGCGGTAGCCGACGCGGTGTGCGACGCGCTCGACGGTGTGCTGCCGGTCAGCTGTCCACCCGGCCCGGCCCGCGTAGCATCGGCACCGTGACCGTTGCGCCCGAAGGCAGAAAACTACTGCGCCTAGAGGTGCGCAACGCGCAGACCCCGATCGAACGCAAGCCGCCGTGGATCAAGACCCGGGCGCGGATGGGGCCGGCATACACCGAGCTGAAGGGCCTGGTTCGGCGTGAGAGCCTGCACACCGTGTGCGAGGAGGCCGGCTGCCCCAACATCTATGAATGCTGGGAAGACCGCGAGGCCACCTTTTTGATCGGCGGCGACGTGTGCACTCGTCGCTGTGACTTCTGCCAGATCGACACCGGCAAGCCCGCGCCGCTCGACCGCGACGAGCCGCGACGGGTGGCCGAGAGCGTGCGGGTGATGGGACTGCGGTATTCCACCGTCACCGGCGTGGCCCGCGACGACCTGCCCGACGGCGGGGCGTGGCTCTACGCCGAGACGGTGCGCGCGATCAAGCGGCTCAACCCATCCACCGGTGTTGAGCTGCTGATCCCCGATTTCAACGGCGATCCCGCCCGCCTTGAGCAGGTCTTCGATGCTCGCCCAGAAGTATTGGCGCACAACGTCGAAACGGTGCCGCGCATCTTCAAACGGATCCGCCCGGCGTTTAGCTATCAGCGCAGTCTTGACGTGCTCACCGCTGCCCGCGGCTTCGGCTTGGTCACCAAGAGCAACCTCATCCTGGGCCTGGGCGAGACGCCCGACGAGGTGCGCGCCGCCCTTGGCGATCTGCGTCAGGCGGGTTGCGACATCGTCACCATTACCCAGTATCTGCGCCCGTCGGTGCGCCACCACCCGGTGCAGCGCTGGGTCGGGCCTGAGGAGTTCGTCGAGTACTCGCGCCATGCCGAACGGCTGGGGTTCGCCGGCGTGCTGGCCGGGCCGCTGGTGCGCTCGTCGTACCGGGCCGGCCGCCTCTACCAGCGGGCCATCGAGCGGCGCCGGACCACAGCGCCGCGCTAAATGGGTTTCCGTATCCTTGGGGATCATGGCAAAATCCCGCAATTCCGCGGCGAGCAAGGCCGCCAGAGCCGAAGCCAAGGCCGCCCGCAAGGCCGCCGCCAGGGAGCGCCGGCGTCAGCTATGGCAGGCGTTCACCATCCAGCGCCGGGAAGACAAACGGCTGCTGCCCTACATGTTCAGCGCGTTCGTGCTGATCGTCGGTGGCTCAGTGGCGGCCGGCGTGGCGGCCGGCGGGTTCACCATGATCACGATGAGCGTCCTCGGCGTGGTGCTGGGCGCGCTGGTGGCGTTCATCATCTTCGGGCGGCGCGCCCAGCGGTCGGTGTACCGCAAGGCCGAAGGCCAAACCGGCGCTGCGGCGTGGGTATTGGAGAACCTGCGTGGCAAGTGGCGCGTGACTCCGGGCGTGGCCGCCACCGGTCACTTCGACGCTGTGCACCGGGTGATCGGCCGCCCCGGCGTCATCCTGGTCGGCGAAGGGTCGCCGGCCCGCGTCAAGCCGCTGCTCGCCCAGGAGAAAAAGCGCACCGCGCGACTGGTGGGTGACGTGCCGATCTACGACATCGTCGTCGGCAATGGCGACGGCGAGGTCCCGCTGGCCAGGCTGGAGCGTCATCTTGCCCGGCTGCCGGCGAATATCACCGTCAAACAGTTGGACTCGTTGGAGTCGCGGCTGAGCGCTCTCGGGTCGCGAGCCGGCGCGGCAGCCATGCCGAAGGGGCCGATGCCCACCGCCGGCAAGCTGCGTGGCGTACAGCGCACCGTGCGCCGACGGTGAGCCTTTTTGAGCCTTTTGCCGCCCTTATCGCCGCACGACCGCGGTGCGCGTCGCGCGGTCTTGCAGCCCACGGCCGTCGGCGTCGGTGAACAATGGGGGCACCACCAGCGCGATCAGCATGCCACGCGCTACGGCGCGGCCCAGCCCGACATGCGCTCGCCCGCCGAGGTCCACCACCGCCAGCCTCAGCGCCAGCTGTCCCGGGGTGAAGCCGAAGAGTCGCACAGCCGCCGCTCCTATGACGAACCAGATCACCAACACCGCGGTCGGCAGCGACGACGGGGCGATCCAGCCCAGCGTCATCGCCAGTGCCGCCAACCCGTAGGCGATCAGCCAATCGGCCACCAACGCCGGCAATCGACGGCCCATCCGGGCCAGCGAACCCGGCCCGCTTTCGGGCAAGCCGAGCGACTCACCGGGATATCGCTGCTGCCGACCGTCGGCGTTCACCGGACCGGACAGCCACGACGAGATGCCGCGGGCCATGCGCCCACAATACGGCCGGGACTACCCGCCGTAGGGCCAGGCTGCGCGGGCGCGTAACGTCAGCGCAACATGGGGTTGACTCTTGGGCAACATCGCATCCATAGCGTTCGGTCGGGTCACCAGTGCAAGGGCCAGGGCCAGTAAAGGAGAGCGCTTCAATGACCGCATTAGACTCGCAGCCCGCAGTGAAGGAGAGCGCTTCGGTGTCGGAGAAGACGGCCGACGACATCATCAAGCTCATCAAGGATGAGAAGATCGAGTTCGTCGACGTCCGGTTCTGCGACGTACCCGGAATCATGCAACACTTCACGATCCCGGCTTCGGCGTGTGACCACAGCGTTTTCACCGACGGGCTGGCCTTCGACGGGTCGTCGATCCGCGGCTTCCAGTCGATCCACGAGTCGGACATGTACCTGCTGCCCGACCCCGACACCGCGATCATCGACCCGTTCCGCGCGGCCAAGACGCTCAACCTGAACTTTTTCGTGCACGACCCTTTCACTCGTGAGCCCTACTCGCGCGACCCCCGCAATGTGGCCCGCAAAGCGGAGAACTACCTGATCAGCACCGGCATCGCCGACACCGCCTACTTCGGCCCGGAAGCCGAGTTCTACATCTTCGACTCGGTCTCCTTCGATTCGCGGATCAACGGTTCCTTCTACGAGGTCGACGCCATCTCCGGCTGGTGGAACACCGGTGTGGCCACCGAAGCCGACGGCAGCCCCAACCGCGGCTACAAGGTCCGACCCAAGGGCGGGTATTTCCCGGTGGCGCCCAACGACCAGTACGTCGATTTGCGCGACAAGATGCTGACCAACCTGATCAACGCCGGGTTCACGCTGGAAAAGGGCCACCACGAGGTGGGCAGCGGTGGCCAGGCCGAGATCAATTACAAGTTCAACACGCTGCTGCACGCGGCCGACCAACTGCAGCTGTACAAATACATCATCAAAAACACGGCGTGGCAGAACGGCAAGACCGTCACCTTCATGCCCAAACCACTGTTCGGCGACAACGGATCCGGCATGCACGTCCACCAGTCGTTGTGGAAGCACGGCGAGCCGTTGTTCTACGACGAGGTCGGTTACGCCGGGCTGTCCGATACCGCCCGGCACTACATCGGCGGCATCCTGCACCACGCGCCGTCGCTGCTGGCGTTCACCAACCCGACCGTCAACTCCTACAAGCGACTGGTGCCCGGCTTCGAGGCGCCGATCAACCTGGTGTACAGCCAGCGCAACCGCTCGGCGTGTGTGCGGATCCCGATCACCGGCACCAACCCCAAGGCCAAGCGGCTGGAGTTCCGCTGCCCGGACTCGTCGGGCAACCCGTACTTCGCGTTCTCGGCGATGCTGATGGCCGGCCTGGACGGGATCAAAAAGAAGATCGAGCCGCAGGCACCGGTCGACAAGGACCTCTACGAGCTGCCGCCGGAAGAGGCCGCGAACATTCCGCAGGCGCCGACGTCGCTGGCCGCGGTGATCGACCGGCTTGAGGCAGACCACGAATACCTCACCGAAGGCGGCGTTTTCACGTCCGATCTCATCGAAACCTGGATCACCTACAAACGCGAAAACGAGATCGAGCCGGTCAACGTCCGGCCGCACCCGTACGAATTCGCGCTGTACTTCGACGTGTAAGCCGGCTCACGCACTGAGCTTGGCGCCTGCCGTCGACATCTTTCACGGGTGTGCGACCAGATACGTTGCGCGGTCCAGGTCGGCGGTGAGTTCTTCCACGCTGAAGGGTCGGTCAAGTCGTGCGTGCAAGGCTTGCGGGTCGACGAGCAGACCGATCTCGGCAGTCTGGCGGGCGAACAGTCGTCCGAAGAATGGATAGAGCCGCCGCATGATCGCCCGCTCTGGGCGGGTGCAGCGTGATGCGCAGTAACCGACGTGGCCGATTTCGTCGGTAAGGATTTCGCTGTAGAGCAGGTCGATTCGTTGGGCGACTTCGGGTTCGTCGGCGAAGAGCCTGATGCCGACGCGACGCAGTTCGTCGAACATGATGCAGCCCGCCATCTCCGCGGCTCCGACGAAACTGAAGCCGAGGCGTTCAGGCAGGAACACTCCCGTCTTCACGAACTGCCGCATCAAAAACGGCGGGGGAACTACTTGGAATGCCAGGCCGAAGATGTCGAGTACGTACGCCAGCAGCCTGGTGTGGTAGTGCTCTTCAAGTTCGAGGTAGACGTTCTCGGGTGGCAGATTCTCATCACTGTTGCGACCGTAGGTTTCTCCGAGTCCGACCCCGAACCGTTCTGCCTGGTTGAGTTTCGCGGTTGCCAGCAGGAACAGCATTTTGCTGTCCAGGCCGGATTCGGGGCGCCGACGACGCAGGTTGCGAAGGAAAGTCGGACGGTCCACACGACGGGCTGATCGCACTGGATGAGCCGCAAGTTCCTGAAAGAACCGCTCGCGATTCGTAAGCCGCCGATTCAGTAAGTCGGCGTCGCCGTCACGCCTGGCCAGAAAATCTCGATACCCGTCGATCCCTGAGGGTCTCATTGTTTCTCCATTCCGTTGACAATCGTTGTCACATAACGACTTAACATCACGG
This sequence comes from Mycobacterium heckeshornense, assembly GCF_016592155.1. Taxonomy (NCBI): domain Bacteria; kingdom Bacillati; phylum Actinomycetota; class Actinomycetes; order Mycobacteriales; family Mycobacteriaceae; genus Mycobacterium; species Mycobacterium heckeshornense. The sequence goes on along the minus strand of NZ_AP024237.1, from coordinate 2,047,719 downwards.
AATCGTGTATTCCCGTGGCCAGCAGCGCGAACAGTCCAGTCAGGAAGAACATCGCAAGTTCCTCAGCCTCAGCATCTGAGGAGACCTGCCCGGCCTTTTGTGCCCGGCTGATCGCGGCTACCAGAAACTCCGCCAGTGGATGGTGCACCAACTTGTCGCCGGTCGGATGCGTTGCCGAGAAATGCAATCCCAGCATGTCCCGGAAAACGACCGAACCTAGCCGGCGTTCGGCGTCGAGCACGTGACGGACAAGCCGCAACAGGATCGACCGCAGATCGCCCGTAACGTCGCGAAGTTCACCGATGATGCGGATCTCCTCCTGGCGCTCGAGGTCGATGAGGACGTGTTCTTTCGTCGGAAAGTGGAAATAGAACGTTCCTCTCGCCACGCCCGCTGCCGCGGCGATGGCACTGACATCAGCTTCGGCTACTCCGCGCCGGGCAATCTCAGCCAATGCGGCGTCAAACAGACGCGACCGGGTTTCGAGCCGCCGTATTTCCCGAACACCCTGCGGCGATTTAGTCGCCGAGGACGCCGGTGGTGACGCCATACAGCGACGATACGCATTTTGCTGACAACTGTCAATGACGGTCGTCAACGAAGATGTGTGGTTCCCCGATGCTGTACTTCAACGGGTAGCAGCGTCTGGCCGTATCGTCAGCGCATGACGATGCGCAACCTTGAAGCCAGGCTCAATCCGTACTCACCGGTGGCCGTGGCGGTGTTCCGGCTGGTGTTCGGGCTGCTGTTCTTATGCCACGGCTTGTCCAAGCTGATCGGTTGGCCCGTGGGGCCTACTGTCCCGACCGGCGAGTGGCCCTTCTATTACGCAGGCTGGATCGAAACCGTCACCGCCGGGCTGATCATCGTCGGGCTGTTGACCCGGCCCGCTGCCTTCGTGGCGTGCGGGGAGATGGCGTACGCATACTTCAGTCAGCACTTCCCGCACGGCTTCTGGCCGATCGTCAACCAGGGTGAGCTAGCGGTGTTGTACTGCTTCGGGTTTCTGCTGTTGGTGTTTGTCGGCGCGGGAGCATACGCGCTGGACACCCGCCGCCGCGTCGGCGCGGGCCGGCGCTCGACCGGTGCGCCGTGGACTCGGTTGCGGCGAAATCGCGGGCTCGGCCGCCGATGACCGGCGACGAGGCTGCGGCACCTCAACGCATCTCTGGCTGCGCCCGGTCGGCTCCGGGCCGCGGGTGCCGCGGTCGCGGCACAGGTAGGAGCATCGGCACTCGGCGACGATAGTCGCGGTATTGTGCGCCCAGTGCTGCGACCAGGTCGCGTTCCTCGAACTGTAAGGCGATCAGGATGTAGGCGGTGCTGGCCGCCGCGAACAGTAAGTGTCCGGCCGTCATCGTCGGGATCGCCCAAAGGGCGATGATGAAGCCCAGCATCAACGGGTGACGTACCACCCGATACAGCAGCGGTGAACGAAAACCGATGTCGGTGTACGGCTCGCCACGCCACGCCAGATACACCTGCCGCAGCCCGAACAGGTCGAAGTGACTGACCATGAACGTTGACGCAAACACGATCAACCAACCGATCCAGAACACCGCCCACACCGCGACTCGGGCGGCGGGCGACCGCACGTCCCAAATCTGAGCCGGCATCGGGCGCCACTGCCAATAAAGCAGTAGTAGCACCAGGCTCGCGAACAGGACGTACGTGCTCCGCTCCACCGGCTGCGGCACGAATCGCGTCCACCACCGTTTGAACGCCGGCCGGGCCATCACGCTGTGCTGCACGGCGAACAGGCCCAGCAGCAGCGAATTCACCACCACCGCTTGGCCGACGGGAGCCGTTATGGCGTGATCAACGGTGCGCGGGACGACGATGTCGCCGACGAACCCAATGGCGTACAGGAAAGACAGCGTGAATATCAGGTAGCTGACCACGCCATAGCTGATCGCCAACGTGCGGTTGATCTTCGTCATGTCTCCGCGCCTCCTCACCCACCCCTGCGTCGTCCACTATTCGCTTTCCCGCCGAAGCGGAATAGCGTATCCGCCTACTCGAACGTTCGTCACTACTTGATGGTTCACCGCGGCCAAACACCTGCGCATGAGGCGTTTGCCTCAATTGCCATGCAAAGCCTGCGGCGCGACGAGTCCGTGCTCCATCGCGTACAGGCTGGCGCCGATCCGGTTTGACACCCCGATCTTGGCGTAGATCCGCTCGACATGGTTGCGTGCGGTCTTTTCGCTAATCACCAATGCCGCTGCGATTTCTTTGTTAGATGCCCCACGTGCAACGAGACGGAGCACCTCGGCTTCGCGGCCGGTCAATCCTCCCGGCCGCGGGTTGGGTCGCTCGGCACGACGGCCGGCCGCGTGCAGGACGGCGTCGACAGCGACTCCGTCAAGGCCACCGGCTTGGACGTCTTGGCGCAGGCGGCGTTCCGCCGCTTCGGGGGACAGCTCGGCACGGTATGGCCGCGGTTCGCATGCGGCCTGGTAGCGGACCGCGGCGGTGAGCAGACGGTCCGGCAGACCCAGCGCGGCTCCGGCAAGGCCACGCGGATAACCCGTACCGTCCACCCGCTCATGGTGATTGCCGGCGACCTGTGCAACCCGCTCCAGGCCGCGGACCTGACGGAGAATCCGCACGGTGAGGTACGAGTGCAGGCGAACCCGCTCGAACTCGCTTGGGGTCAACCGGCGCGGCGCGGACCAGATCTGGTTCGACACCCCGATTCGGCCCAAGTCGTGGACGTATCCCGCGCGGCGGGTCAGAGCCACCGTGTGTGGATCAAGGTCCATCACCGCGGCGGCGTCCGCGGCCAGGCGGGCCACCGCTTGTGAATGTCCAAGGGTGAAAGGGCATTTCAGATCGACAAAGTCGCCCAGTGCGGCCAGAAGCGCGTCAAGCGAATGCGCGTCGAGCTGTTGGTGGCGATCAGGTGCCTGCCCCAACGCCGTCGCCCAGACGTCTCCGGTCGGCGGCCCCGCCAACAACTCCTGGGGATTTTGTAGGAACGCGTCGGCGATGCGTGGGTCGAACTGGCCGCCTCGACGGCGGCGGACCATGGTGACCGCGCCCTCCAGGCCGTAGGCCCGCTGGTGAATTTCGGCCATGTCGGCAAGCTGGGCGATCCGCATCGGCAGCGGGATGTCGTCGCCCCGGGCGCCGTTGGGCAGTCCTCCCCCGTCGTAGCGTTCGAAGGCGAATGCCAACGCGGCCTGCACATCCGGACCTAAACCGATCCGCTGTGCCAATAGCGTTGCCGATGCACAGTGCGACCGCACCAGCCGGGCCAGCTGACCATGCGCGTCGGCGAACAGTGCGGCCATCACCGTCAGCCTGCGCATCAACGGCTCACCGCGCGCTACGTTGCTGAGCAAGAACCGCAGATAGGGCAAGCCGGCCCAGTCCACCAGGGCGGAATCACGGCGCACGGCAATGTCGTCTCCGAACCACCGCGCGTATTCGTGCGAATCGGCGTGACAGCCGATCCACATCACCAGGTTCGTGTAGTAGGTGCAATCACGCTGGTCGCGGCTGAGTCCGAGCCGATCGGCGATCCTGGTGCCGATCAGTGCCGCGCGAAGCATATGCTCGCTGGGCTGACCCAGACCGAGATCGATCGCCACCGACAGCGCGGCGAGCACCTCGGCGCGGCTAGGCAGCGCCGCCCCGCGCGGGTCCACACCGTCGGGGCTCATAGGCCACCATCGGACTCTGTACCGGCATTCCCTGCGAGTGGGGCGCCGGCTAGGGCGTCACAGAATTTCGGCGAGGTGATCTACCGACGCGGTAGCCGGCGGGGAAGGACATCTCGATCACTCGGAGCTGGTGATCGGCTTTCGACTCGAGCTCCAACACGATGCAGCTGTCACTGACGGCCTTGGACTCGAGAACCGTGTAGTGCTGACCGCCACCGTTGACGTCGGTGATCGGGTCACCTGAGCGCAGCGCCTCGACGGGCACCAGTTCGGGGGTTGTATGTGGCTCCACGCGGGCAACGTTAGGTCAACCAGGTCGGCGACGGGAGGCTTTCACCGGAACTGCCGTCGGCTATGGATCGGCGTCTTGCTTGGCGTCCTCTCGCAGCAGTTTCTCGGGATGATGGAACAGGTTGGTCCGCGGTTGACCGCGGTCGAGATGCGGCGGTGGAATCCATTCGGTCTCGCCGTCTTTGCGTTTGCGGGTTTGCCAGCCGCCGGGTTTGACGATCGGGTGATGCCCGCCGCATCCCAATGTCAGGTCGTTGACATCGGTGACCTGCGAGCTGGCGTAGTCGGTCACATGATGAACCTCGCAGTAGTAGCCGGCCACATCACAGCCGGGATGCGAACAACCGCGATCCTTGGCGTACAACACGATTCGCTGACCGGGTGAAGCAAGCCGCTTGGCGTGATAGAGCGCCAGGGCACGGCCGTTGTCGAAGGTTGCCAGATAGTGGTTGGCGTGGCGGGCCAAGCGGATCACGTCTGTCATCGGCAGCAACGTGCCGCCGCCGGTGAGCCCCGTGCCGGCGCCCGCCTGCAACTCAGCCAGCGTGGTGGACACGATGATGCTGGCGGGCAGCCCGTTGTGCTGGCCGAGCTCACCGCTGGCCAGCAGCGCGCGCAGCCCCGCGTGCAGCCCATCGTGGTTGCGCTGCGCGGCACTGCGCGTGTCGCGCCGCACGGCCTCTTCGCCGGGTGTGCCGTCCACGACGGGTTTGTCGTCATAGGGGTTGGCCATGCCGGGAGCGGCCAGTTTGGCCAGCACCGCCTCCACCGTGGCGCGCATCGCCGGGGTGAGCCAGCCGCGAATCGGGCTCATGCCGTCGATGTCTTGCTTGCCCAAGGTCAGGCCACGGCGCCGGGCCCGGTCCTCGTCGCTGAACTGCCCGTCGGGGTTGAGGCAGTCGGCAAGCTTGTCGGCCAGCTTAGCCAGCTGGTCGGGACGGAATTGCTCGCCCAACCGGGCCAGCTTGGCTTCGGCTCGCGCGCACGTCGCGGCGTCGATCCAACACGGCAGCTGCTCGAAAAACCGCCGGATGACCGCGACGTGCCCACTGCCGAGCTTCCCGGCCCGCTGCCCGGCCGCGGTGGCAGCCAGCCGCGGGGGCAGCGGTTCACCGGTTAAAGCCTGTCGTTCACCGAGGTCCTCGGCTTCGCGGATTCGGCGGGCGGCCTCGCTGCGGGTGATGCGCAGCCGGTCGGCCAACGCGTGCGCCAGCTTGCCGCCCAGCTCGACGGGCGTGGCCTGCGTCCGTACCCCGTTGATCAAGGCGTGACCGGCCACCGGCAGTCGGCGTTTCACCCTTTCCAGCCGTTCCACGATCAGCAACCGCTCGGGGGTGGTCAGCGCGTCGAAGCACAACGCGGTGAGGTCGTCGACTGCGGAGTCCAGCCGGTCCAGCACCGCGATGACCTCGTCACGATCCGAAAGCATGTTCGAAGCATAGCGGCGGCGTCCGACATTGATCGATTCCCAGGCCCGCAGCTGTGGATGAACACCAGGCTGTGCAGAACTGGAATTCCCGCGCTAACTGTCGAGCGCTAAGTCCTTTCGGAAGCGTCGCATGCCGTCGACCTTTTCGGTCAGGGTGGCATCGGGCCCGGCGTAGAACATCCACGGCATCGTCAGGATCCCGGTGATGCCAGCGGCCTCGGCGCGCTGATAGTCAGCGATGGTGAAGGCGTCGGTCAACGGCGTCAAGATAGTGAATTCATCGAGCGGCAAACCGTTTTCGGCTCGCAAAACGCGCAGCCTGCGCGCCGCGTCGATCGCGCGATCGGTCTTGATCAAGTCACCGATCCAGCCGTCGTTGCGGGCCGCGCGGCGAAACGCGACCTCGCTGAGCCCGCCGACATAGATTGGTATCCGCGGCGGCGTCGGCTCCATCTCCAACCGTGGCGTCCGGTAGAACTCACCGTGGAACTCCGTCCAGCCGGGCTGCCACAGTGCGCGCATCAACTCGAGCATTTCGTCGGTGCGTCTACCGCGCGCCGTGAACCGCTGCTCCACCAGCGCGAACTCCTCCTCGCACCAGCCGACGCCGATGCCAAGCTCCACTCGGCCGCCCGCCAGAACAGCAGCCGTACCAATGGCTTTGGCCGCCAAGTAGGGGTTACGCATAGCCGGGATGTAAACGGTGGTGACGAACCGAAGCCGCGTGGTCACCTGGGCCAGCGCGCCGATCAACACCCATGGATCTGGCCATTCGGTGAAGAACTGCCACCGCCGCTGCCCGTCTTTGGTGTAGGGGTAGGGGGTGGCCAGTGTTTCCAGATTGACGACGTGGTCGGGGATCCCGATGCCGTCGTAACCGAGCTCGTCGGCGGCCCTGGCGACTTCGACGATCTCGTGGGTGTTCAGGAACGCCGTGCTGATGTAGTACTTCATCGGATTTCCCGCGCCCACCCCGGCATCACGAAAATCCCTTCGGCCTCTGCCGTAGTCCCGGTGTGGTCTGAGATCGAGCCGCGCACAAACGTTTTGACGCCTTCAGTGCGCTCGATTGCGGCTTCAGCGCGCAGCTCGCCCAGTGGAGTGCCGCGCAGGTATTTCACCGAGATGGTCCCGGTGAACAGCGGTTTGGTCAGCCCCTCGCTGGCTGCCTCACCCAGGATGTGGTCCAGCACCAGGGCGCAGACGCCACCGTGCACCAGGCCGGGCGGGCCCTCGTAGGCGATGCCCAGACTGAACTCACTCCAGCAGCGCCCGCCATCATGGTGAATGGTCAGCGGCGGTGCGATCGGGTTGCGCATGCCGATCACCGCGTTACCCCATACCAGCGGGCGGCCATCGACAACGTACCGCACCGCAGCCGCCGGACTGAGCTGACTGGCGCGCAGCTTCTGGGTTACGGCTTCGATGGCGATGCGCGCGTCTTCGATAGTGTCAGCATCGACGTCAGTCAGGATGGTGGCGTCGATCAGATCTCGTACGGCGTCGGTTAACGGGCCGTACAAGCCCGCCAGCCGGCCATGCTCGTCGGCGCCGATTGGCTCGTAAGCGATGTCCACCCGAACAACCTCCTGCCTTAACTCCCGAACACCTTGCGCACCACCGACTTCGCGCGCCGGGTGATCCGCAGATAGTGATCCAGGAACTCGTTGCCGTTGCCGTTGCGCCACCCGGCCGCGGTCGCGACGGCGTTGAGCTGCCGCCCCGGCCCAGGCAGCTGGTCAGTGGGCTTGCCGCGCACCAGGACCAGCGCGTTGCGGGCCCGGGTGGCGGTCAGCCAGGCCTGGCGCAGCAGCTCCACGTCGGACTCGCCGAGCAGTCGGGCAGCGGCGATTGCGTCCAAGGTTTCCAGCGTCGAGGTGTTATGCAACGCCGGAATGTCGTGGGCGTGCTGCAGCTGCAGCAGCTGCACCGTCCACTCGATGTCGGCCAGCCCTCCCCTGCCCAGTTTGGTGTGCCGGTTGGGATCCGCGCCGCGCGGCAACCGTTCGGCATCGACACGCGCTTTGATGCGGCGAATCTCGCGCACCGTTTCGGCCGACACCCCGCCGGCCGGATAGCGAATCTTATCGGCCATCAGCATAAACCGCCGGCCCAGATCCGGATCGCCCGCGACAGCCCGCGCGCGTAACAACGCCTGCAGCTCCCACGGCTGCGCCCACTGCTCGTAGTAGGCGGTGTAGGAGGCCAGCGTGCGGACCAGCGGGCCGTTGCGGCCTTCCGGCCGCAGATCGGTGTCGAGGTCCAGTGGCGGGTCGACGCTGGGAGTGCCCAGCAGCGCCCGGACCTGTTCGGCGATGGATGCCGACCAGCGCACCGCAGCCGCGTCGTCGGCGCCGCCGACCGGCTCGCAGACGAACATCACGTCGGCGTCCGAGCCGTAGCCCAGCTCGCCGCCCCCGAGCCGGCCCATCCCGATGACCGCGAGACTGGCCGGTGCAGTGGGGTGGTCATTGGCCCGGATCACCGCGTCCAGCGCGGCCTGCAACACCGCTATCCAGACCGAGGTGAGCGCCCGGCACACGTCGGTGACCTCGAGCATCCCCAACAGGTCGGCGGAGGCGATGCGGGCCAGTTCGCGCCGGCGCAGGCTGCGGCCGGCGGCGATCGCGCGCACCGGGTCGGAGTGCCGGCTTGCCGAAGCGATCAACGCGGGGCCCACGGCTCCGGGCTCCACCTCGAGCAGCTTGGGACCCGAGGGGCCGTCGCCGTACTGCTGGATAACCTCCGGTGCACGCATCAACAGCTCCGGAACGTATTTCGACGTGCCCAGCACATGCATCAGCCGCTTGGCCACTGCGGGCTCGTCACGCAGCGTGGACAAATACCAGTGCTGCCCGGCCATCGCCTCGCTGAGCCTGCGGTAGGCCAGCAGCCCGCCGTCGGGATCGGGGGTGGTCGACAACCAGTCCAGCAGCCTGGGCAACAGCACCGACTGGACCCGGCCGCGACGCCCGCTCTGATTCGTCAGCGCGGCAAGGTGACTCAACGCGCTCTGCGGCCCCTCGTAACCGAGCGCGGCCAGCTGACGTTCGGCAGCATCGGGTGTCATACCGCGCAGATGCAAACCGGCAGGGCTGACTGATTCCAGCAGCGGCTGGTAAAAAAGCTTGGCGTGCAGCCGTGACACCCTCACGTTGTGCCGCCGCAGTTCTTCGCGCAGCACGCCGAGCGCGTCGTGGCGCGCGTCGGGGCGGATGCGTGCCGCGCGGGCCAGCCAGCGAAGTGCCTCGTCGTCGTCGAGCGGCGGCAGCATGTGTGTGCGTTTGAGACGCTGCAGCTGCAGCCGGTGCTCGAGCAGCCGCAGGAACTCGTAGGAGGCGGTCAGATTCGCAGCGTCGTCGCGCGCAATGTAGCCCCCGGCCCCCAGCGCCGCCAGCGCATCCACGGTGGACGCCACATGCAGCGACTCGTCGGTGCGCCCGTGCACCAGCTGCAGCAGTTGCACCGCGAACTCCACGTCACGCAATCCCCCACTGCCGAGCTTGATTTCGCGACTGCGCACGGCGGCAGGCACCATCTGCTCGACCCGGCGCCGCATGGCCTGCACCTCCGGGACGAAGTCCTCCCGCTCGGAGGCCCGCCAGATCATCGGACCCACCGCAGCCATGTAGCGCTCGCCGAGCTCGCGATCGCCGGTGGCCGGCCTGGCCTTGAGCAGCGCCTGGAATTCCCAGGTCTTTGCCCACCGCTGGTAGTAGGCGACGTGCGACTCGACGGTGCGGACCAGTTCGCCGTGACGGCCCTCCGGCCGCAGCCCGGCATCCACCTCGAAAAACGCTTCGGAGGCCACCCGCATCATCTCCCGGGCGACGCGTGTGCTGACCGCGTCGGCTCGCTCCGCGACGAAGATGACGTCGACGTCGCTGACGTAATTCAGTTCGCGCGCACCGCATTTGCCCATCGCTATGACGGCCAGACGGGGCGGTGGGTCGGTGCCGCACACCGTCTTTTCCGCGACAGCCAGCGCCGCGGCCAGCGCGGCATCCGCCAGGTCCGCCAAATGGGCGCCGACTGCGGTGAATGGCAGCACCGGCTCGTCTTCGACGATCGGGGCCAAGTCCAATGCAGCCAGCACCAGCAGGTGGTCGCGGTAGAGCATGCGAAGCGCCGGTATCGCTGCAGCACTTGGGTTTTCAACAACACAGTCGAGGAAGGTCCGGTGCAGCTCGTCAGCGGACGGCAGTCTCACGTTGCCGCCCAGCAGGCGCCACGACCGCGGGTGAGCGACCAGATGATCCCCAAGTGCCAACGATGAACCGAGCACCGCAAACAGCCGGCCCCGCAGGCTGCGGTCGGTGCGCAGCGCCACATCAAGCTCGTTCCATCCGGCCTCGGGAGCCTCAGCGAGCCGGACGAGAGCGTGCAAGGCGGCGTCGGCGTCCGGTGCCCGAGACAGCGACCACAACAGCTCGACGTGCGCATCGGTGTCCCAGCCCAGTTGTGCCAGGTAGGCACTCGCACGCGGATCGACCAGTCCAAGCCGGCCGGCGCTGGGCACCCTCGGACGGTGCGTGGCGGGTCTCGTCACGACGACGACGGTAGCGCAGCTGCGCTACAGCGAAAGATAGGTCTTGAGCTCGTAGGGGGTGACGTGGCTACGGTAGTTCGCCCACTCGGTGCGCTTGTTGCGCAGGAAGAAGTCAAAAACGTGCTCTCCCAACGCTTCTGCGACAAGCTCGGAGTTTTCCATCTGATGCAGCGCACTGTCGAGGCTAGACGGCAACTCGCGGTAGCCCATCGCCCGGCGCTCCTCAGGCGTCAGATCCCACACGTTGTCCTCGGCCTGCGGGCCCAGTGCGTAGTGCTTTTCCACCCCGCGCAGCCCGGCGGCCAGCAATACAGCGAAGGTCAGGTACGGGTTGCACGCCGAGTCGGGGCTGCGCACCTCGATGCGCCGCGAGGAGGTCTTTCTTGGACTGTACATGGGAACCCGCACCAGCGCCGAGCGGTTGGCCGCCCCCCACGACGCCGCGGTCGGTGCCTCGCCGCCGGTCACCAGCCGCTTGTAGGAGTTCACCCACTGATTGGTGACGGCGCTGATCTCGCAAGCGTGCTCGAGGATGCCGGCGATGAACGACTTGGCCACATCGGAGAGCTGCAGCGGGTCGTCGGGGCTGTGGAAGGCGTTGACTTCGCCTTCGAACAAGCTCATGTGCGTGTGCATCGCCGAGCCGGGGTATTGCGCGAATGGCTTGGGCATGAAGGTAGCCCGCGCGCCCTCTTCGAGTGCGACTTCTTTGATCACGTAGCGGAAGGTCATCACGTTGTCGGCCATCGACAGCGCGTCGGCATAGCGCAGATCGATCTCCTGCTGGCCGGGTGCGCCTTCGTGGTGGGTGAATTCCACCGAGATGCCCATGGATTCCAGTGCATCGATCGCCCGCCTGCGGAAGTTGGATGCCGAGTCGTGCACCGCTTGGTCGAAATAGCCGGCGTTATCGATCGGAACGGGCGGCGACCCGTCGTCGGGACCGGGCCGCAGCAAAAAGAACTCGATTTCGGGATGCACATAGCACGAAAACCCGAGTTCGTTGGCTTTGCCCAGCTGGCGGCGCAGCACGTGCCGCGGGTCGGCCCAGGACGGTGACCCGTCCGGCATTTTGATGTCGCAGAACATGCGGGCCGAGTGGTGGTGGCCGGAGCTGGTGGTCCACGGCAGGATCTGGAATGTCGACGGGTCGGGGTGTGCGACGGTGTCGGATTCCGAGACCCGCGCGAACCCCTCGATGGAGGAGCCGTCGAAACCGATGCCTTCCTCGAAGGCGCCCTCCAGTTCGGCCGGCGCGATCGCCACCGACTTGAGGAATCCGAGCACATCGGTGAACCACAACCGGACGAAACGGATGTCCCGTTCCTCCAGCGTGCGAAGCACGAATTCCTTTTGCCGATCCATGTCCCGAACAGTATGCACTGGCTGTTAATTCTGTGTTACCGCTGCCACGCTAACAGCGAAAGTTATCCGGCGGTGACACCTTGGCGACCAAGTACCGAACCACCGCCGCGTCGACGCATTTGTCGCCGTTGAACACCGCGGTGTGCTGAGTCCCGTCATAGGTGATCAGCGGGGCGCCCAGTTGACGCGCGAGCTCGACACCAGCCCGGTAGGGGGTGGCGGGGTCGTGGGTGGTGGAGACGACGACGACCTTTCCCGGCCCGGCAGATGCGGGCCGGTGCGGTGCCGAGGTCGCCGGGACCTGCCACAGTGCGCACAAATCACGCGGCGCAAAACCGGTGAATTGCCCGTAGCTCAGGAACGGCGCCGCTTGCCGGATCTGCCGGTCGGCGGCCACCCACGACGCGGCGTCGGTGGGCGCCGGCGCGTCCACGCAGCGCACCGCGTTGAAGGCATCCTGGGCGTTGTCGTAATGACCGTCGGCGTCGCGGCCGTCGTAGTCGTCGGCGAGGCGCAACAGATCACCGGGATCGGTACCGCGTTGCAGCCCCAACAGCCCGCTGGTCAGGTACTTCCAGTACTGCGGGGTGTAGAGCGCATTGATGGTCCCGGTGGTCGCGTCGGCGTAGCCGAGTCCGCGAGGGTCCGACGTCTTGGCCGGCTTGTCCACCAGCGGATCGACCAGCGCGTGGTAGCGGCTGACCCACTGGGCGGGGTCGGTGCCCAGCGGGCAGTCGGCCGAGCGCGCGCAGTCGGCGGCGTAGTCGTTGAACGCCACCTGGAATCCGGCCATCTGGTCAATGTTTTGCTGAACCGGTCCCACGCTGGGGTCGATGGCACCGTCGAGCACCATGGCCCGCACGTGGTCGCCGAACCGCTCGAGGTAGGCGGTGCCCAACTGGGTGCCGTAGCTGAAGCCGAGGTAGTTGATCTGGTCCTCGCCCAGCGCGCGGCGAACCATATCCATATCCCGGGCCACCGAGGCGGTGCCGATGTTGTGCAGGAAGGTCGGTCCCATCCGGTCGACACAGCGCTGCGCCAGCTGCTGATAGATCCGTTCGATGTGGGCCACGCCGCCGGGGCTGTAGTCGACCATCGGGTCGCGCCGGTAGGCGTCGAACTCCGCGTCGGTGCGGCAGCGCAGCTCCGGCGTCGAATGGCCGACGCCCCGCGGATCGAACCCGACGAGGTCAAAGTGCCGGGTAACCTCGCTGCCGGCCAGCGCCGCACCCATGGCCGCGACGCTGTCGACCGCCGATGCCCCGGGCCCTCCCGGATTGACCAGCAGTGAGCCAAGCCGCTGACCGGTCGCAGGAATCCGGATCATCGCGAGGTGGGCGTGGGGCCCGCCCGGATTGTCGTAGTCGACGGGCACCGCCACCGTGGTGCAGCGCGCGCCGGGGATGTCGGCGGTATCGCCGACAAACCCCTCGCAGCTGCTCCACTGCACCGCCGCGGGCTGCGGCGCCACCGTTGCAGGAGTCTGGCCGGCACCGGATTCCGGGGTGGCGCTGGCCGGGGATCCGACCGTCACCGCCAGCCCGAACGAAAGCAGCACTGAGCCCAGCTGTCTCACGCGCCCCATGGCTGTCATCGTCGCATGGGGTGCTCAGTTACAGTGACGGCCAAACGATTACACGTTGATCACGTCTTCAACACTTCGCACCCGGGGGCGGCACGGTGCCATCGATTAGGTACGCGGTCGCGTAGTCGTCGATGCAGCGGTTGCCCTGAAAGACGACGGTGTGCTGGGTTCCGTCGAAGGTGAGCAGCGCGCCGTGAAGTTGTTTGGCCAGGTCAACCCCGGCCTGGTACGGGGTGGCCGGGTCGTGGGTGGTGGATACCACGATTGTCGGCGCCAGCCCCGGCGCGGAGATCACGTGCGGCTTGCTGGTCGGCGGGACCGGCCAGAATGCGCACGCGGTCAGCGGAGCGTCGCCGGTGAACTTGCCGTAGCTCATAAACGGCGCGATCTGGCGCGAGCGGCGGTCTTCCTCGATGACCTTGGCGCGGTCCTTAACCGGCGGCTGGTCCACGCAATTGATCGCGACCCGGGCGTCGTTGGCGTTGGTGTAGTGGCCGTGCGAGTCGCGCCGCATATACATGTCGGCCAGGGCGAGCAAGGTGTCGCCGCGGTGATCGGCCAGCTCGGTCAGACCCTCGGTCAAGTGATGCCACAGTGTCGGGGTGTAGAGGGCCATGATCGTGCCCACGATGGCATCGCTGTAGCTCAGCCCGCGCGGATCCGCGGTGTGCGCGGGCCTGCTGATCAGGGGGTTGGCCGGATCGACCAACGGGTCGACCAGGCTGTGGTAGACGTCGACCGACTTGGCCGGGTCGGTGCCCAGCGGACACGTCGGGGACTTCGCACAGTCGGCGGCGAAGTCGTCGAATGCATCCTGAAAACCCTTGGCTTGTCGCAAATCCTGCTCGATCGGATCGGCATTCGGGTCCACCGCACCGTCGAGAATCATCGCCCGCACGTTTTTCGGGTAAGCCTCTGCGTAGGCCGAGCCGATCCGGGTCCCATAGGAGTAGCCCAGGAAGGTCAGTTTCTCGTCGCCGACCGCCTTGCGGATGGCGTCTAAATCGCGGGCGACATTGACCGTTCCGGCGTTCGCCAAAAACTCCTTGCCCATTTTGTCGACGCAGCGACCGACGAACTCCTTGGTCTCGCCCTCGATGTGCGCCACACCCTTGGGGCTGTAGTCGACCTGCGGCTCGGCGCGCAGCCGGTCGTTTTCGGCGTCGGAGTTGCACCAGATCGCCGGCCGCGACGACGCGACCCCGCGTGGGTCGAAGCCCACCAGGTCGAACCGCTCGCGCACCCGCGGCGGCAGCGCCTGCACCAACCCGACAGCGGCCTCGATGCCCGACTCGCCCGGGCCACCCGGGTTGACGATCAACGAGCCAATTTTGGCCCCGGTCGCCGGGAATCGAATCATCGCCAGCGTCGCGGTGCCACCGTCGCGGCGGCGATAGTCGACGGGCACCGCGATCTTGCCGCACTGGGCGCCGGGGGGAACCTTGACCGCCGAGCCACCACGAAAATGGCACGCGCCCCACTGCAGCGGCTGGCCGAGCTTGGGGCCGGCTTGTACCGGCCGCCCGGGAACCATTCTCGTGCAGCCGCCGACCAGCACCATCGCGATCATCACGATCCAGATCAGCGTGGTGGGCATGATCTTGTCGCAGCGAGGCAGGCCCATGACCAACCATGCTGCCATGCGACGGCCCCAGGTTCCGGTTGCCCTGCGCGCCGTGCCGCTACCGGCTCGCCAGGAGCAGCTCTTCCATCCCGACCGCGAAGTCGTCTGCCAGGTTCCACAAATCCGGCAGTAGTTCAGGGCAGGAGATGACTCCGACATCGAGCTTGCCGTTCAGCGACATCACAGTGATGTTCAGGCCCGAACCATGGAACACCGGCCCCAGCGGATACATCGCCTTGACCTCGCAGCCAAGCATGTACAGGGGAATCTGCGGCCCGGGCACGTTCGAGATCACCAGGTTGTGCACCGGGCGGCTCCGGGTCAGCCGGGTCCGGGCATAGGCGCGCATCGCCAGACCGAAAACCGCGGGCGCCGCAAATTGCGACCAATCCTGCAGCAGGGTGGCGCTTATGGCGGAACTATGTTGCTTAGCAACAGAATTCGCTTCAGCTATTGCCTTTAACCGCTCGGCGGGGTCGGCGATCTGGGTCTCCAGACGGGAAAACATGCCGGAAATCTGGTTGCGGCCAGGCCGATCAGACTTGCCGTGCACCGAAACCGGCACCATTGCAACCAATGACGAGCCGGGCAGTTCACCGCGGTCGAGCAGGAACTGGCGCAGCACACCGGAAACCAGCGCCATCACCACGTCGTTGACCTTGACGTTGAAGTGGTTCTTGACCGTTTTGACGTCCTCGAGGTCCAGCTGCGCATAAGCGATGTTGCGCCTGCCGGTGACGGCGGCGTTGAACGCAGTCGGCGGGGCCGCGAATGGAGGTGCCATCGCCAAACCGACACGCACCCGTGCCAGCGTCTCCACAATCGACGACACCGTGTTGGGCAACACATTCATCAAATGCAGTGGGCGCGAAGCGAACTTCGCCAGCCCGCTCAGCGCGATCTGGATCTGGTTGGCGTCGCCGACGCCGTCGACCGGATTCGGCGCGGGCGCATCAGCTTCGGTGCTGCATAGCTGTGACATCAGGTTCGCACCGGTCATGCCGTCCACGCAGGCATGGTGCACCTTGGTCATCACTGCCAGCCGGCCGTCTTGTCGGGGGTCGGTGCCCGCGACACCCTCGATGACCCACATCTCCCACAGCGGGCGGCTGCGGTCCAGCGGCAGTGACGCGATATGACCGCAGACCTCGGCCAGTTCGGCCCGGCCGCCCGGCGGCGGCAGCCCGATTCGATGCAGGTGCCGACTGACATCGAAGTTCTTGTCGTCCACCCAGACCGGATGGTCGAGATTCAGCGGGCTGTCGGCTATCTTCTCGCGAAACTGGGGCATCGCCTTGATGCGCAGCGCCAAGTTGTCGCGAAAGCGGTCGAAGGTGTAGCCGCCCGGCATCGTCGAGGTGTCCAGGTCCAGGATCGAGCAGACATGCAATGGCTGCGACGAGGTCTCCAGATACAGGAAGCTGGCGTCGAGGCCGCTGAGCCGTTGCATGCGCAGATGGTATGTCCGAGGCGACGCGGCGTCGCCGGAATCGCCTAACGACTGCGGCTGTGACAAAGTCCACTGCCCCTGCTGTAGGTGTTGGCTGCGGCAAATGGCAGACTGGCGGTGTCCAACGAACCCGGGGACCCGGCAGGGCCACGAGGATCGAACCGACTAACACTTCAAGGACAACGATGTCTGAGCACACCGTTTATGGGGCGGCGTCGGACACCACCCCCACGCCGCGAACCAAGACCCGCGTCCAGCACCTGCAGAAGATGAAGGCCGAGGGCCGCAAGTGGGCGATGCTGACTGCCTACGACTACTCAACGGCCCGGATTTTCGACGACGCCGGCATACCGGTGCTGCTGGTTGGCGATTCGGCCGCCAATGTGATTTACGGCTACGACACCACCGTGCCGATCTCGGTCGACGAGCTCATCCCGCTGGTTCGTGGCGTGGTGCGGGGTGCGCCGCATGCGCTTGTCGTCGCCGACCTGCCGTTCGGAAGCTACGAGGCAGGACCCGCAGCGGCGCTGGCCACGGCCACCCGGTTTATGAAGGAGGGCGGCGCGCACGCGGTCAAGCTTGAGGGCGGTGAGCGGGTCGCCCAGCAGATCGCCACCCTGACGGCTGCCGGGATTCCGGTGATGGCGCATATCGGGTTTACCCCGCAAAGCGTCAACAGCCTGGGCGGATTCCGGGTGCAGGGCCGTGGTGACGCCGCTGAGCAGACCATCGCCGATGCCATCGCCATCGCCGAAGCCGGGGCGTTTTCCGTTGTGATGGAGATGGTTCCCGCCGAGTTGGCCACCCAGATCACCGGCAAGCTGACCATCCCGACCATCGGGATTGGGGCCGGCCCGAACTGTGACGCCCAAGTGCTGGTCTGGCAGGACATGGCCGGGCTCACCAGCGGCAAAACCGCCCGCTTCGTCAAGCGATTCGGCGACATCGCGGGCGAATTACGCCGTGCTGCAATGCAATACGCCCAAGAGGTGGCCAGCGGGACTTTTCCCGCCGACGAGCACAGTTTCTGATTCCGACCACGGCGTTCGCCGGGCTTTGCCCCGTCACCGGACGCAAAATCCCCCAAACGCGCGCCGTTTCGGGGCTTGTACGTCTGCTCGCGCGTACATGGTGCGGTGTGGCACGCTGGATCCGTATCCACCGTTGCGGCAACGCTCCGTCGGAGGCAGCCAATGCCCGTCGAGGCTCCAACCACCTCACGTCATGTGGAAATGGAGCGCAAGTTCGACGTTGTCGACTCGACGGTGCCGCCGTCGTTCGACGGCATCGCCGCGGTCGCCCGCGTGGAGAAGTTGCCCGCACAGACGCTGGAGGCGGTGTATTTCGACACCGCCGGTCACGACCTCGCGTCCAAGGGGGTGACCCTGCGGCGGCGCACCGGTGGGACGGACGATGGTTGGCACCTGAAGTTGCCCGCCGGCCCGGATTGCCGCACCGAGGTTCGCGCTCCGTTGACGGCCCGGGACGCCGACGGCGAGACCGTGCCAGAGGAGTTGGTCGACGTGGTGCGCGCGATCGTCCGCGACCGACCACTGGCTGCGGTAGCGCGGATCACCACCGCTCGCCAGGTGCACGCGGTGTACGGCACCGACGATGCCGTGCTGGCCGAGTTTTGCGACGACCAGGTCACGGCCTGGTCGGCCGCGTGCGGCAACGGCGAGCCTACCGAGCAACGGTGGCGGGAGTGGGAATTGGAGCTGCGCAGCGTCGGCACCGCCGGTGTCGAGCTGTTGGAGCGGCTGAGCAACCGGCTGCTCGACGCCGGGGCGGTGCCGGCCCGGCACGGATCCAAGCTGGCACGGGTGCTCGCCGTCTGCCGAGACGGCGAACGGGAACCCCCGGCCGACCCAGTGCAGCAGGCACTGGCCGAGCAGGTTGACAACCTGCTGGTGTGGGATCGCGCGGTGCGCGCCAACGCCGACGATGCCGTCCATCAGATGCGGGTGACCACCCGCAAAATCCGCAGCCTGCTTCAGGCGGCGCAGGACTCGTTCGGCCTCTCCGACAGCACCTGGATCCTCGACGAACTTCGGGAGTTAGCCGGTGTGCTGGGCGCCGCCCGCGACGCCGAGGTCCTCGCCCAGCGTTACCAGCAAGCACTGGACCGCCTGCCGCCGGAGCTGGTGCGCGGACGTGTGCGAGAGCGTCTTGTCGACGAGGCCCGGCGCCGCTATGAGACCGGGCTGCAGCGATCATTGACGGCGCTGCGCTCGCAGCGATACTTCCGGCTGCTTGACGCGTTGGACGCGGTGGTCGCGAAACCACCGGCCGCTTCACCCGAACGGGCCCCGGCGACCATCGACGCCGCCTACCAGCGGGTACGCAAGGCCGCTAAAGCCGCGGCCAAGGCCACCGAAGCCGAACGCAACGATGCGTTGCACCGAATCCGCAAGAGGGCCAAGCGACTTCGCTATACGGCAGCGGCGATGGACGCGGCGAAGGTAGCGGAGCAGGCAAAGGCGATCCAGACCTTGCTCGGCGATCACCAGGACAGCGTGGTCAGCCGACAGCATCTGATTCAGCAGGCCGACGCCGCGCACGCCGCCGGGGAAGACACCTTCACTTACGGGGTGCTCTACCAGCAAGAGGCCGACTTGGCGCAGAAGTGCCGCGAACAGCTGGAACCCGCGCTGCGAAAGCTCGACAAAGCCTTGCGCAACATGCGGCGCTAAGCCGAAGTAGTGGTCCCGACAGGGGCGGACGAGTTGGCCTGTAAGCCGGATTCTGTTCCCCGCCACCGCGGATCGCGGTTAGCGGGGCGGCGACCATCCATCTGGACACACCGTCACCGGGTGCCTCAAGCGGCCTACCCGCAGGCTCGGGCGAGCAACCCTCGAACGCCTGCGCGACCGCACCGGGTGCGGTCTTCTTGGCCTTGCTTCGGGTGGGGTTTGCCTAGCCATCCCGGTCACCCGGGATGCTGGTGCGCTCTTACCGCACCGTTTCACCCTTACCACCGCGAAGGTGGCGGTCTGTTTTCTGTGGCACTTTCCCGCGGGTCACCCCGGGTTGCCGTTAGCAACCACCCTGCTCTGTGAAGTCCGGACTTTCCTCGACTCGCCTGGTCCCTGCGGACCAGGGAGAGCCGCGGCCGCCCGGCCAACTCGTCCGCGACCTTCCACCGTACTCGGCGTGCGCTGCCGGGACCAGCCGTGACAGTCAACCCTCGCCCAGCCGCAGGCATTCCGCGCTCGACCCAGCTGTGGGTTTAGGTTGTTGGTAACGACCGCGACCACAGCACACGAGGACGGTATCCGGCGATGCCCTCCACCCGGTGGCACACGCGCATCGACTCCGCCGACTGGGGAGCGATCGCCGCAGCCGTCAACGACTATGGCGGCGCGCTGCTCCCCCGGCTACTTACCCGCGCTGAGGCGGCTCGGCTGCGCACGCTCTACGCCGGCGACGATCTCTTCCGCGCCACCATAAACATGGAGCGGCGTCGCTACGGCGCCGGGGAATACCGGTACTTCCGCGAGCCCTACCCCGAGCCGATCGAGCACCTGAAGAACGCGCTGTATCCGCGGCTGTTGCCGATCGCCCGGGACTGGTGGGCCAAGCTGCGCAGAGACGCGCCCTGGCCGGACACTCTCGAGGAATGGCTGGACACCTGCCACGCCGCCGGCCAGACCAAGCCCACTGCTCTGATGCTCAAATACGGACCTGGCGATTGGAACGCCCTGCACCAAGACCTGTACGGAGACTTGGTTTTTCCGCTTCAGGTGGTGATCAATCTCAGCGATCCGGCCACCGACTACACCGGCGGCGAATTTTTGCTCGTCGAGCAGCGGCCGCGGGCGCAATCCCGCGGCACCGCAACACAGCTGCCGCAGGGGCACGGCTACGTGTTCACCACCAAAGACCGGCCGGTGCAGTCGACCCGCGGCTGGTCGGCGGCACCGGTGCGGCATGGCCTTTCCGTCGTGCGCTCCGGCGAGCGCTACGCCTTGGGACTGATCTTCCACGACGCCGCCTGAAAAACATATGAGCAACAGTTGCTCATACCGTTGCCCATTCGTCCGGTTGGTGTCAGGCTTGACAGCATGACCTCAGAACGTAACGCGCAGGACTACGTCGACCAGGCGGTGATGGGCCTGGCGGAGCCGCAGCCGATGTACAAGGCGCTGCGCGAGTCGTGCCCGGTGTTCCGCTCCCCGCAGGCAGTGGTACTCAGCCGGCTCTCCGACATCGAGATGGCGCTCAAGCACACCGAGCTGTTCTCGTCAAATATGGACGCGGTCGATCTGGGTAATCTGCGGCCACTGATCCCGCTGCAGATCGATCCACCGGAGCACGCGAAATACCGGCGAATCCTTGATCCGCTGTTCACCCCGCGCGAGATGGCCCGGCGGGAACCGGAAGTCACCAAGCTGGTCAATGAGATGATCGACGGCTTCGCCGATCGCGGCGAGTGCGACTTTCACGCCGAGTTCGCGGTGCCGCTGCCGTGCACTGTCTTCCTGCAGCTGCTCGGCCTGCCACTGGAGGACCTCGAGAAATTCCTGGTGTGGAAGGACGGCGTGATCCGCCCGGAGGGGGTGCGCGGCTACGACGAGCACGGGAAGGCCGCCGCACCCGTGGCCGAACAAATCTACGCCTATTTCGAGCGCGCCATCGACGACCACATCGCCCATCCACGCGACGACATCCTGTCCGCGTTAATTGCCGCGCGCGTCGAAGGTCAGCCGCTCTCACGTGAGGAGCTGCTCGACATCTGCTTCTTGTTCCTCATCGCAGGGCTCGACACTGTCACCGATTCGCTGGACTGCTTTTTTGTTTACCTGGCGCGCCATCCCGAGCAGCGCCGGCTGCTCGTCGAGCAGCCCGACCTCCTTCCCAGCGCCATTGAAGAGCTATTGCGTTGGGAGACACCGGTTCCCGGAGTCGCTCGGGTCGCAATGCAGGACGTCGAAGTGGGCGGATGCCCGATCAGCAAGGGTGAACGGGTGAGCCCCCTGCTCGGTGCGGCCAATACCGACCCGGCCGAGTTCCCGGACCCGGAGGTCGTCGACTTTCGGCGTAACCCGAACCGGCACCGTGCATTCGGCGCGGGTCCGCACCGCTGCCTGGGATCGCACCTGGCCCGCATGGAGCTGCGGGTGGCGTTACGCGAATTCCACCGCCGCATCCCCGATTACGAGATTCCGCCCGGCACCGAACTCAAGTACACCGCCGCACTGCGGTCGGTGGAGGCGCTGCCGCTGAGGTTCCCGGTCGGGACCCCCTGACGCGCCGGCGACGATGCAGAGCTAAGCGATGAGGAGGAGCGGCGCTGATGAGCCGCGCCGGCGACGATGCAGAGCTAAGCGATGAGGAGGAGCGGCGCTGATGAGCCGCGCCGGCGACGATGCAGAGCTAAGCGATGAGGAGGAGCGGCGCTGATGAGTAAAGTGATCGTCGATCCGGATCGCTGTACCGGACATGGACGCTGCTACAGCTTGGCCCCTGAGGTCTTCGACGCCGACGAGTGCGGGCATTCCGTCGTGCGCGTCGCCGACGTGTCGGGCGCGCTTGAGGACCAGGCCGCCAATGCGGAACAGAACTGCCCGGAGCAAGCGATCACGTTGTCTCGCTGAAGCACACCACGCTGCGTGCACCGCGCCCCGCGGCCATGTCGGCGAACGCGGCCTCGACGTCATCGATGCCGATCCGCCGCGTCACCAGCGCCTCCAGGTCGAGTCGGCCGCGCAACGCCAGCTCGACAAGGGCCGGAATGTCGCGGGCCGGATCGCTTGCCCCATAGACACTGCCGCGGATCGTCTTGCCGTCGGCCATCAGCGACAGCGCCGGAAACGTCACCGCTTCCTCGATGTCGGCCGCACCGACGATCGTCACCGTCCCGCCCCGGCGGGTGGCGTCATAGGCGGCGCGGATGGTGACCGGCTTGCCCACCACCTCGATCGCATGGTCCACCCCCACGCCCCCGGTGAGATCCCGGACCGCGCTGACCACATCGACCTCGGCCGCGTCGACGGCATCGGTCGCGCCGTTGACCGTCGCGGCGGGAAGCTGCCCCGCTGCTCGGTCGGCGGCGATGATGCGCGCCGCACCGGCCAGCCGGGCACCTTGGATTGCGGCCAAACCTACTCCGCCACAACCAATTACGAGTACACTTTCGCCCGGTCGGACGACCGCGCTGCGCAGCACCGCACCGACCCCGGTGGTGACCCCGCACCCCAGCAGCGCGGCTCGGTCCAGCGGCAGCGACCTATCGATCGGCACCACCGCCGCGGCTGGCACCAGCGTGTATTCGGCCAGGGTTGCCGCACCCATCGACGGCCACACCGGACCGACCGCACTCTCGGCGTACGGCTCGCCGAACGCATGCGCGATGCCCTGTGGACACAGGTGGGCCTCGCCCCGCAGGCAGTGCGGGCAAGAGCGGCACGGCACGATCCAGGTGAGCACCACGTGGTCACCAGGGGCCACGGTGGTGACCTCCTCACCGATCTCAGTGACGATCCCTGCGCCCTCGTGCCCGAGCGTGCAGGGCAGCAGCGACGGCATGCCACCGTCGCGCACGGACAAATCCGTATGGCAGACGCCGCTCGCGGCCACCTGGACCCGCGCCTCACGGGGCCCGAGCGGCCGCAGTGTGATCTCCTCGACCGCGCTCGGCTGACCGGTCGCCCGCAGCACGACCGCTTTCATCACGGGCCGTCTGAGATCCGCGTCACAGTGACTTACCATGGCGTGACCGCTGCACCAGGTCAAGCGCGGTTGCCGCCGAGTATGCCGGGGAAGGGAGACGCCCATGACCACGTCGGCGAACACACCCTCGCAAGCCGCGGCAGTGCTGACGATCGGCGGTCGGCAGCAAAAAGGCGGCGCCGGCACCTATCCCGTGCACAATCCGGCGCGACCCACCGAGACTGTCGGCCATGCTCCCGCCGCCGACCACGCCCAGCTCGACGCCGCGGTGCAGGCGGCGCGCCAAGCGGCGCCCGAGTGGCGCGCACGTGAGGTTAGCGACCGGGTCGCTGCAGTGATCGCCGCGGCGACCACTGCGTCCGAACAGCTCACCGGGCGGGACATCGCCCGGCTCTACACGCGCGAGCATGGCAAGGTGCTCTCGGAGGCCAGCTCGGAAATCGCCATGGCGCCCGCCGTCGCATCACTCCTGGCCGCCATGGCCGAAACGGCGCTCGCACCCGAGCAGGTCGACCCCACGCAGAGATATCCGCGGCTGCACCGCGAGCCTTACGGTGTTGCTGCCCTTGTGCTTCCCTTCAACTGGCCGCTGGCGGTGTCGATGACCAAGCTGACGTCGGCGCTGACCGCCGGCAATACCGCGGTGGTCAAGGTGCCACCGACATGTCCGTTGGCCGCGCTGGAGTTCGGCGCGGCGTTCGCCGCCGCGCTGCCGCCCGGCGTGGTGAACATGCTGGCCGCTCCCGGGCACGAGCTCGGCCAGGCGTTGGTCACCCATCCGGGCATCGACGTCATCTCGCTGACCGGCGGGGTGGCCACCGGCCGCGCGGTCATGGCGGCTGCCGCGCACCGGCTCACCCCGGTGCTGCTCGAGCTCGGCGGCAACGATCCCGCGATCATCGCGCCCGATCTCGACATCACAGACCAGCTGGTCGACCAGCTGATGAACGCCACCTACACCACCTGCGGCCAGGTGTGCATGGCTATCAAGCGGCTCTACGCGCCCAAGCGGCGCGTCGGTGAACTGGCCGACGCGGTGCTGGCCCGCTGCGACCGCGAGGTGGTCGGCGACGGCTTGGCCGACGAGACCACCCTGGGCCCGTTGCACACCGCGGCCGGACGGAACCGGGTCACCGCGCTGGTCGCCGACGCCAAGACCCACGGAGCAACGGTACGCACCGCCGGCCGGATCCGCGCCGCCGACGCCGACGCCGGGGGCTATTTCGTGCTGCCGACCGTGGTCACCGATCTGCCGCCCGATTCGGCGCTGGCCACCGAGGAGCAGTTCGGGCCGGTGCTGCCGATCTTCGGCTACGACGACATCGATGAGGCGGTGACGGCGGCCAATGCCACCGAGTTCGGGTTGACCGCGTCGGTGTGGTCGGCCGACGAGGCGCTGGCCGATCGCATCGCCGAGCAGCTGGTTGCCGGCACGGTCAGCATCAACTGTCACGGCATGGCTGCGCAGGATCCGCGGCTGCCGTTCGGCGGGGTCGGGCAATCCGGCATCGGGCGCGAGCTCGGCGTCGAAGGGATCCGCGCGTTCACCCAACCGCGGGCATTCGTGCGCCAGCCGGTGCCCCGGTAGTCGATCCGGTAGCTGATTCGGTAGTCGATCCCGTATTGACTTACAGCCGAAACCGACGATAGTCATCAGGTATGGCGCTGCTGCCAGACCCCGCTCCCCGCAAGCGTCAACACGTTGTGATCTCGGTCGACGACCATGTCATCGAGCCACCCGACATGTTCGATGGCCGGCTGCCGGCGGCGCTGGCCGACCGGGCCCCGAAGGTCGTCCAAACCGACGACGGGCGCCAGGTCTGGCGCTACGAGGACTGCGAATACCCCAATGTGGGGCTCAACGCGGTGGTCGGCCGACCGCCCGAGGAATGGAGCATCGAGCCCGCGCGGTTCGACGAGATGCGCCGCGGCTGTTGGGACATTAAAGCCCGCATCGCCGACATGGACCTGGCAGGCATCTGGGCGTCACTGAACTTCCCGTCGCTGATCGCCGGCTTCTCCGGCACCGTTTTTTGGAAGAGCAAGGACCCCGAGCTTGGGCTGGCGGTGCTGCGAGCGTGGAACGACTGGCATCTGGAGGTCTGGGCCGGCAGCTTCCCGGAGCGGATCATCCCGCTACAGCTGCCGTGGCTGGCCGACCCTCAGCTGGCCGCCGAAGAGGTGCGCCGCAACGCCGAGCGCGGCTTCAAGGCGGTCAGCTTTCCGGAGTTGCCGGCTCAGTGCGGCCTGCCCAGCCTGCACACGGGCGTGTGGGACCCGTTCTTCGCCGCCTGCGAAGAGACCGACACCGTGGTGTGCCTGCACACCGGATCGGCGCAGTGGGCACCGATTCCCGCGCCGGACACGCCGTTCGAGACCATCACCACGTTGTTTCCGGTCAACGGTTTGGTGGCCTGCGCGGACATGCTGTGGTCGGGTGTGCCGGTGCGCTTCCCCCGGTTGAACATCACGCTGGCCGAGGGCGGGCTGGGCTGGGCGGCCATGCTCGCCGACCGGGCCGACTATGTGCTCGCCCACTCCGCATCGGGACGCGACGCCGGCTCGTGGAAGAGTGATCTGTTGCCCAGCGAGGTGCTGCACCGCAACTTCTGGTTCTGCTCAATCGACGATCCGCACGCGTTCGGGGCGCTGGATGCGATTGGGGCCGAGCGCATTCTGGTCGAAAGCGACTACCCGCACGCCGACTCAACGTGGCCGGACACCCAGCAGGTGGTGGCGCGAAACGTCGCCGGCTTGTCGGCCGAGGACGCCGCGCGGATCACGCACCGCAACGCCGCCGAGCTCTTCCGCCACCCACTGCCGGACAACGGGTGGCTGAAGGAGGGCGCATGCTAGACCTGCTCGTCCGCGACGCCGACATCGTCGACGGCACTGGGGCGCCAGCTCGGCGCGGCGCCGTCGGCGTAAAGGATGGGTTGATCGCCGCGGTCGGTGACATCGATGAGCTGGCCTCGAAAACTGTTGATGCGCAAGGTTTGACGCTTGCGCCAGGTTTTGTTGACCTGCACACCCACTACGACGCGCAGCTGTTTTGGGACCCGACCGCCAGCCCGTCGGTGCAGCACGGCGTCACCACGATCTTCGGTGGTAATTGCGGGTTTACGCTGGCGCCCGCCACCGCTGAGCAACAGGACTACCTCACCCGGATGCTGGCGCGCGTGGAAGGCATGCCGCTGGACGCGCTGCGGGCCGGGCTGGACTGGCGGTGGTCCTCGTTCGGTGACTGGTTGAATCGGCTGGAGGGCCATATCAGCGTCAACGCCGGGTTTCTGGTTGGGCATTCGGCGCTGCGGCTCGCCGCGATGGGCGAGGACGCGGTCGGTGGACAGGCCAGCGACGAACAGATCAAGCGCATGGTGGAGCTGCTCGAGGAGGCGTTAGCCGAGGGTGCGCTCGGGTTGTCGACGTCGCAGTCGCACACCCACAACGACGGTTCCGGCCGGCCGGTGCCGTCGCGGGCGGCATCCCGCGACGAGCTGGTGGCGCTGGCCACCGGTGTGCGCGGTCATCCGGGCACCACGCTGGAAGCCATCGTCCCTGGTTGCCTGTCCGGCTTCACCGACGACGAGATCGCGCTGCTCACCGACATGTCGCTGGCCGCCGACAGGCCGCTGAACTGGAACGTGCTGGGCGTGTCGGCGGCGAATCCCGCTGGGCACACAGCACAACTGCGGGCCTCCGAGGTCGCCGCGCAGCGCGGCGGGCGGGTGGTGGCGCTCACCTTGCCGCACACCATGACGATTCGGCTGTCGTTTTTGACCGGCTTCGTGCTCGACGGGTTTCCGGGGTGGCGCGAGACCATGCATCTGCCGGTGCCCGAACGGCTCAAGGCGCTCGCCGATCCGCAGGTGCGCCGCCGCCTCAACGAGGGCGCCCAGTCGGAGGAGGCCGGCGTCCTGCGCGGGCTGTCGCACTGGGAGCGGCTGATCGTCGTCGAGACGTTCGCCCCCGAAAACGCCGACGCCACTGGGCGTTCCGTGGGTGAGGTCGCGGCGGCACGCGGTGCTGAGCCGTTCGACACGTTGTGTGACATCGTGGTTGCCGACGAGCTGCGCACCGGGCTCAGCCCGCCGTCGACCGGCGATGACGCTGCTGACTGGCGGGTGCGCGCCCAGGTGTGGCGTCACCCCCATGCCGTCATCGGCGGCTCGGATGCCGGTGCCCACCTTGACATGATGTGCGGTGCGATCTACACCACGTCGCTGCTCGGGCGTGGCGTCCGCGACTACCAGGTGGTGACGCTCGAGGAGGCGGTGCGGCTGATCACCGATGTGCCGGCCCGGCTCTACGGGCTGCGCCACCGCGGCCGGATCAGCCCCGGCTGGCATGCCGATTTTGTGTTGTTCGACCCGGCGAGTGTCGACCACGGGCCCGAGCGCACCCGCTACGACCTGCCTGCCGGTGCGCCCCGCTTGGTCGCCGACGCCCGCGGAATCAGCT
Source organism: Mycobacterium heckeshornense (assembly GCF_016592155.1). NCBI lineage: Bacteria > Bacillati > Actinomycetota > Actinomycetes > Mycobacteriales > Mycobacteriaceae > Mycobacterium > Mycobacterium heckeshornense. Next base: position 2,020,625 of record NZ_AP024237.1, on the reverse strand, counting down.
CGGTATGGGTCGGCGGTGTCGAGGTCTGTCGCGACGGCGCGCCCACCGGAGCGATGCCGGGCACGGTGCTGCGGTCCGGGCGTGACACCGACACGGTGACGGCGTCGTGAACCCGGCGATCGACGAATTCGACCCGGCCGGACTGCAGGACGGGCTGCTCATGCAGGTGGAGAACGTGCACGAGCGCCTGCGCGAAGCACGGACGAAACACCGTGTCATGGTTGGCAATCCGTTCACGGAGACGGTTAGCCAAACCCTCGGTGTGGCGGGGGTGACGGTGCTCGGATACGACGAATGCCAGGCGGTGCTCACCGACCCCGCCAGGTTCTCCTCGTCGATCTACCAGCAGATCATGGGCCCGGTCATGGGACGCACCCTGCTTGAACTCGAGGGCGCCGAGCACCGCGCCAGCCGGGCCCTGGTGTCGCCGTCGTTTCGCACCACGCTGCTGGAGCGCTGGCGCAGCGAACTGGTGGAGGTGGTGGTTCACGAGCTCATCGACCGGTTCGCGCCGCGCGGGCGAGCCGAGCTGGTCCGCGAGTTCACCTTCGCGTTTCCGGTCCAGGTCATCGCGCGGATCATGGGCTTACCGCGTACGGACTACCCGCGCTTTCAACGGCTCTCGATCGAGCTGCTCAACGTGGTGTATGACTGGGATCGCGGAATCGCCGCCTCGGCAGCGTTGAAGGAGTACTTCGCGACGGTGCTCGCCGAGCGGCGCCGCGACCCGCAAGACGACCTGATCAGCACGCTGGCGCAATCCGAGATCGACGGCGCCCGCTTGACCGACGACGAGATCTTCGCGTTCCTGCTGCTGATCTTGCCCGCCGGGGTGGAGACGACGTATCGCGCGTCCGGCAATCTGCTGACCGCGCTGCTGAGCGCGCCCGCGCTGCTCGACGCGGTGCGCGCCGAGCGTGTCCTGGTCCGCGGTGCCCTCGAAGAAGCATTGCGCTGGGAGCCGCCGATCACCTCGGTCATGCGGGTGGCGGCCCGCGACTGCGTGCTCGGCGGCGTCGAAATCCCCGCGGGCACCAACGTCAACGTCAGCGTCGCCGCCGCCAACCGGGACCCGGACCGCTACCCTGACCCGGACCGCTTCGACCCGACCCGAAAGAACATCGCGCACTTGACATTCGGTGGTGGGCCGCACCTGTGCCTGGGCATGCATCTGGCGCGGATGGAAGCCACCGTCGCGATCAACGCGCTACTGGACCGGTTGGCGGATCTGCGGCTGGATCCCAGTGCGCCAAAGCCGCGGGTCGTCGGGGTGGCGTTCCGGTCGCCGGTGGCGCTGGCGGTGGAGTTCACGCCTGACCGCTGAGCGCCGCGCCGGGCGCCGGACTCGTCGACACGGCGCGGCCGATCACAGATACTCCGTCTGGTTCACCAGCCGCACCGACGATGCCCCGTCGGGGTAGAACTCGGCGATGCTCAGCGACGCCAGGTCGAGGTGCAAGCGGTACAACACGCCGGGCCCGGCGTCCAGCGCGATCCGCAACAGCATCTTGATCGGCGTCACATGCGACACCACCAGCACCGTCGTGCCGGTGTGCCCGGCGATGATCCGGTCACGCGCCCGCAGCACGCGCTGATGCACCTGGTCGAAGCTTTCCCCGTCGGGCGGGGTGGTACTGGTGTCGCGCAGCCAGCGGCGATGTAGGTCCGGGTCGCGTTCGGCGGCCTCGGCGAACGTCAGGCCCTCCCAGCCGCCGAAGTCGGTTTCGATCAGGTCATCGTCGACGCCCACGTCCAGACCGAGCGCTTTGGCCGCCACCGTCGCCGTGTCGTGGCACCGTTGCAGCGGTGAGGTGATCACGGCGCTGATCCCGCCCCGCTGCGCCAGGTAGCGCGCCGCAGCGTCGGCCTGCCGCCAGCCCAGGTCGGTCAGCGCCGGATCACCGCGCCCCGAGTAGCGCCGGTGCACCGAGAACTCGGTTTGCCCGTGCCGCAACAGCAACAGTCTGGTTGGGTCGCCGCGCGCGCCGGTCCAGCCGGGCGGGGTCGGGATGTCGCGCGCCGGGGCCGTTTCATGCGGCCCGGTCGCGCCCCGCACCGCAGCGGTCTCGGCCTCGGCGGCGGCGTCCATCGCTTCGTTGGCCAACCGGTCGGCGTGCACGTTGCGCTCCCGCGGCACCCAGGCAAAGCTGACCCGGTCGAACTTCGACGCCAAAGCCTTGGCCCGCTTGTACAATTCGGCGATGTCGGGATGCTTGACCTGCCAGCGCCCGGACATCTGCTCGACCACCAGCTTGGAATCCATCAGCACCGTGACGTCGGTGGCGCCCACCTTCGCCGCCTCGTCCAAACCGGCGATCAGGCCCCGGTATTCGGCGACGTTGTTGGTGGCCCGGCCAATCGCCTGCTTACTTTCCGCCAGCACCGTCGAGTGGTCGGCGTTCCAGACCACCGAGCCATAGCCCGCCGGCCCGGGGTTGCCCCGCGAGCCGCCGTCGGCCTCGACGATCACCTTCACTGATCAAAGTCCTTGAGCCGCAACAAGATTGCACTGCACTCAGGACAACGTGTCACGTCGTCATCGGCGGCGGCCGAGATCCGTGCCAGTTCACCGCGGCCGATTTCGATCCGGCAGGCACCGCACCGGCGGCCCTGCAGCGGCCCGGCGCCGGCGCCGCGGGCCGTGCGCTGTCGCTCGTAGAGCGCAACGAGGTCAGGATCTAGCGTCGCGGTCAGCTCGTCGCGCCGCGACACGCGTTGTTGCCTGATCTGGTCCAGCTCGGCGAGCGCGGTGTCGAGAGCCTGCTGTGCGCGCGTCAGTTCGGTCTGCAGCCGATCGATTGCCGTCAGCTCTGCGCTCTGCTGCGCCTGCAATTCCTCGCGGCGCTCCATCACCTCCAGCAGCGCATCTTCGAGGCTGGCCTGTCGGCGCTGCAGGGTCTGCAGCTCGTGCTGCAGCTCTGAAAGCTGCTTGGCGTCCGTCGTGCCCGATGCCAGCAGCGACCGGTCACGGCCCTCGCGCCGCCGCACCGCCTCGATCTCGGACTCATACCGCGACACCTGAGCATCGAGGTCCTCCAACGCAATTTGCACGGCCGCCAGCCGGTCATTGGCCGCGTTGTGATCGGCCTGCACCCGCTCGTATTCCTGCCGTTCCGGCAGGTGGCTGGAACGGTATGCTATCCGCGACAACTCCGCATCCAACTCGGACAGCTCGAGCAACGAACGCTGTTGTGCCACTGCGGCTTTCATTGCTGGCCTCTCCCGGTTTCTGTTTCGAGGTTCCACGGGTCGGTGCGGATCGCGCACACCCGCACCGGCAGCGACTCGCCGAAGCGTGATCGCAAGATGTCGGCGGCCTGGTTGCACCACGGGAATTCGCTGGCCCAGTGCGCGACGTCGACCAGCGCTACGTCGGAGGCCCGGCGATGCTCGTCGGCGGGATGGTGACGCAGGTCCGCGGTGACGTAGACCTGCACATCGGCCGCCGCGGCGGCGCTCAGCAACGAATCCCCGGCGCCGCCGCACACCGCGACCCGCGACACCGGCAGCTCGGCATCTCCGGCGGCGCGCACCCCCCACGACGTCGCCGGCAGCGCGGCACGAACACGAGATACGAACGTGCGCAATGGTTCCGGTTGAGACAGTGAGCCGATGCGGCCCAGCCCGGTGGCGGTGGGCGGCGGGGCCAGCGCGAAGATGTCGAACGCGGGCTCCTCGTAGGGGTGGGCCGACCGCAGCGCCGACAGCACGTCGGCCCGCAGCCGTGCGGGTGCGACGACTTCGACCCGGTCCTCGGCCACCCGTTCGACGGTGCCGATGCTGCCGATGGCCGGCGACGCCCCGTCATGCGCCAGGAACTGCCCGGTGCCGGTGACACTCCAGCTGCAGCACGAGTAGTCGCCGATACGACCGGCACCGGCGGCGAACACCGCCGCCCGCACCGCCTCCGCGTTCTCGGGCGGCACGTAGATAACCCACTTGTCTTGATCGGCCGTGTCCGCCAGCGGCTGCAGCACGTCCTCGACGGTCAGGCCGAGCGCCTGCGCGAGCGCGTCGGACACCCCCCGGCGACGCCGAGTCGGCGTTGGTGTGCGCGGTGAACAGCGAACGCCCGGAGCGGATGAGGCGATGCACCAGCGCGCCCTTGGGTGTGCTGGCCGCGACGGTGTCCACGCCGCGCAACAGCAGCGGATGATGCGCCAGCAGCAGGCCACGGTCGGGCACGTCGTCGATTACCGGCGCCGTCGCGTCTATCGCGATCGTCACCGAGTCGACAGGCTCGTCGGGATCGCCGCAGACCAGCCCGACCGAATCCCACGGCTGGGCCAGCTGCGGGGGGTAGGCCCGCTCGAGCACATCGATGACGTCGCGCAGCTTCACGGTCATCGCGGCACCCCGGTCGCGGTGAACTCGGCGATCGCGTCCACCAGCAGCGGCCACTCCGGTCGCACCGTCACACGCAGATACCGGTCATCGAGCCCGACGAACGTGTCGCAGCGACGTATCGCTATCTGCTTGCGTTGCAAGTGCTTACGCAACAGCGGGGCGCCGGGGGGTGCTGAACAACACAAACGGCGCCTGCCCGTCGACCACGTCGATGCCGACCGATTTCAGGGCGTTCGCCATCTGGCCGCGCAGTTCCGCCAGCCGCAGTGCCTCCGCCGCCGCCTCGGCCACCGCGTCCGGGGCGCAGCACGCCGCGATCGCGGCCAACTGCAGGGTGCCCACCGGCCAATGGGCACGCCGCGCGGTCAGCCGGGCCAGCAGGTCCGGGGGGCCCAGCGCGTAGCCCACCCGCAACCCGGCCAGCGACCAGGTCTTGGTGAGGCTGCGCAACACCAGCACATCGGGCAGCGCGGTACCGGCCAGCGACTCGGGCTCGCCCGGAACCGAGTCGGCGAAGGCCTCGTCGACCACCACGATCCGGCCGGGCCGGCGCAGTGCGAGGATCTGCTCGCGCGGGTGCAGCACCGAGGTGGGATTGGTGGGGTTGCCCACGACGACCAGGTCGGCGTCATCGGGAACCTTTGCGTCGGCCAAATGGAAGGGCGGCGGCAGCACGACATGGTGCGCCGGTAGCCCGGCCGCGGTCAGCACCGCATCCGGTTCGGTGAACGACGGCGCGATCAGCGCCGCCCGGGTCGGGTGCAGGTTGCCCAACAATGCAAAACCCTCGGCCGCGCCCGCGAGCAGCGCCACCTCGTCGGGGCCGCGGCCGTGGCGGGCCGCCACCGCGTGCACTGCGGCCGCCTCATCGCGGCGACTCGGGTAGCAGCCCAGATCGGGCAGCCGGGCCGCCAGCCGCTGCACCAGCCAGGCGGGCGGTCGCCGGTGGCGGACATTGACGGCGAAATCGAGCATGCCCGGCGCCGCCGCCTGATCACCGTGATACCGCGCCGCCGTCAACCGGCCTGGGTCCAGACGCACCACAGGGTCAAACAGTAGTCGGCGGCGCGGCGGCATTCCGGAGCGTGGCACGCAGGGCGGCACCGCCATCAAGGACAATGAGGACGTGACGTATCCCATGCCCGCTCGAGTTGACTGCCCGCAGCTGGTGATCTTCGACCTTGACGGCACCCTCGCCGATTCCGCACGCGGTATCGTGTCCAGCTTCTGCTATGCGTTACGCCAGGTCGGGGCCACCGTGCCCGACGGCGACCTGGTCGCCCGGATCGTCGGCCCGCCCATGCATCACACGCTGGCGTCGCTGAGGCTGGGCGAACACACCGACGCCGCGATCGCCGCCTACCGCGCCGACTACGGCACCCGCGGCTGGGCGAACAGCACGGTTTTCGACGGCGTCGAGTCGCTGCTGGCCGACTTGCGCGCCGCGGGTGTGCGGCTCGCGGTGGCGACCTCGAAGGCCGAGCCGACCGCGCGACGCATTCTGGCCCACCTGGGGATCGCCGATTATTTCGACGTTGTCGCCGGGGCCAGCGTCGACGGGTCTCGCAGCAGTAAGACCGACGTGCTGGCTCATGCCCTGGCCCAGCTGCGGCCGCTGCCGGAGCGTGTGGTGATGGTCGGCGACCGCTGGCATGACGTTCAAGGCGCTGCCGCACACGGCATCGACACGCTGGTCGTCGGATGGGGATATGGACAGGCCGATTTCACCGAGGACCGCGCGCCGGCCGTGGCACACGTTGCGACCGTCGCCGAGCTGCGGAGGGCATTGGGTGTCTGATCCCCGCCTGCACATCACCTTCGTCTGCACCGGCAATATCTGCCGTTCTCCGATGGCCGAGAAGATGTTCGCCCACCAGATCAGCCAGCGCGGCCTGCACGACGTCGTGCGAGTCACCAGTGCGGGCACCGGCAATTGGCATGTGGGCAAGTGCGTCGACGAGCGCGCCGCCAGGGTGCTGCGGGCACACGGTTACCCGACCGACCACCGCGCCGCCCAGGTCGACGCCGACCACCTGGCTGCCGATTTGGTAGTGGCGCTTAGCCGCAACCATGTCCGGCTCCTGCAGCAATGGGGAGTCGATGCCGCCCGGATACGGATGCTGCGATCCTTCGACCCGCGTTCGCCCGGGTATGCGCTGGACGTCGACGACCCCTACTACGGGGACCACGACGACTTCGAAGAGGTCTTCGCCGTCATCGAAGCCGCCCTGCCCGGCCTGCACCAGTGGGTGGACGAGCGGCTGGCGCAGAACGGCCATCGTTGATGCGGCGCTTCGGGTTTCTGCTGCGACCGGGCTGGCTGGCGCTGGCGCTGGTGGTGATCGCGTTCACCTACCTGTGCTTCAGCGTGCTCGCGCCGTGGCAACTGGGGAAGAACGCCAAAACCTCGCGCGAGAACAGCCAGATCGAGCATTCGCTGACCACTCCGCCGGTTCCATTGAAAGATCTCCTGCTACAGCAGGATTCGTCAGCATCTGACGCGCAGTGGCGACGGGTGACCGCCACCGGACATTACCTGCCCGAGGTGCAGGTGCTGGCTCGGCTGCGGGTGGTCGATGGTAATCCGGCGTTGGAGGTGTTGGCGCCGTTCGTCGTTGACGACGGACCCACCGTGCTGGTCGACCGCGGTTACGTACGACCCGAGCAGGGCTCGCAGGTGCCGCCGATACCCCCGCCGCCCAGTGGCACCGTGACCATCACAGCGCGGCTGCGCAATTCCGAAGCGACGACACAAGGTAAAGAACCGTTCTCCAAAGATGGTGTCCAGCAGGTATATTCAATCAACACTGCTCAAATCGCAGCGCTCACCGGGGTCCGGTTGGCCGGGTCGTACCTGCAGCTGATCGAGAACCAGCCGGGCGGGCTCGGCGTGGTCGGCGTACCGCACCTCGATGCCGGGCCGTTTCTGTCGTATGGCATTCAGTGGATTTTGTTCGGCGTCCTCGCGCCGATCGGTCTCGGTTATTTCGTGTTCTCTGAGATCCGCGCCCGCAAGGTGGACCGGCAGACCCCGACCGACACTGCTGCGGCACCGATGACGGTCGAGGAGAAACTCACCGACCGTTACGGCCGACGACGCTGAAGCCGATCCCGGCACATAACGCCATCGCGGCTGCTGACGCCGTCTGTACCAACCGCGAAAGCAGCACCGCTCGGCGCAGATCGGCCACCGAGGGCGTCACCCCTTCTCCCAACGTCGGTCGGATCTGCAGTTGATGCCGGTAATGCGTGGGGCCACCCAGCCGCACGCCCAACGCCCCGGCGAACGCCGCCTCGACGACTCCCGCGTTGGGGCTGGGATGTCGCGGGGCGTCACGACGCCAGGCCCGCACCGCGCCGGACGGTGAGCCGCCCACGGCGGGCGCGCACAGCACCACCAGCGCAGCCGTGACGCGGGCGCCGAGATAGTTGACCGCATCGTCCAATCGTGCTGCGGCCCAACCGAATCGGGAATAGTACGGTGTGCGATACCCGATCATAGAGTCCAGCGTGTTAATGCTGCGATACGCCAGCACCGCAGGCGCACCACCGATTGCCGCCCAGAGCAGTGGCGCCGTGTGCGCGTCGGAGGTGTTCTCGGCGACGGATTCCACCGCCGCGCGGGTCAACCCGGCTCTGTCGAGGCGCGCTGGGTCGCGCCCGCACAGCGACGGCAGCAGGCCCCGCGCGGCTTCGACGTCGTCGCGGCCTATCAACTCCGCCATTGCTTGGGCCGTGCGTGTCAGTGTTGTCCCGCCAAGCGCGACCCAGGTAGCGGTGGCGGTGGCGGCTATGGACCACAGCGGGCCCCGGCGCTCTGCCTCTCGCTGCAGCATCGCCCCCAGCACGCCGACTGCGCCGACCAGGACGCCGACATGAACGACGCCGGCAATCCTGCTGTCCCGATAGGTGACCCGCTCCAACACCGCGGCCACGCCACCGAAACCGGCGACCGGGTGACCCCGTTTCGGGTCCCCCAGCAGCGAATCGGCCAGGTATCCGATCAGGGTGCCGAGCAGCCGCACCTGGCGTGTCGTTTTGCCCACCCCGGCAGGGTCTCACACCCGGTGCGACAGCAGGTCGGCAGCGCTGCCTGCGGATCCCGGACGGCTGGCCCGATGGTGCCTGCGCCGTGGCGCCGTGGCGTGGTCTACTCGGTTGCATGACGAAACGGCACATCAGCCGGGTGGCCGACCTGTTGAACCCGGCTGCGGTGCTCCTGCCGGCCGCGAATGTGATCATGCAGTTGTCGCTGCCCGGGGTCGGCTATGGCGTACTGGAAAGCCCGGTCGACAGCGGCAACGTCTACAAGCATCCGGTCAAGCGGGCCCGCACCACCGGCACGTACCTGGCAGCGGCCACCGTCGGCACCGACGCCGACCGTGAGCTGATCCGCACCGCGGTCGACACGGCGCACCGGCAGGTTCGGTCGAGCCCTTCGAGTCCGGTGTCTTACAACGCCTTTGATCCACGGCTACAGCTGTGGGTAGCAGCCTGCCTGTATCGCTATTTCGTCGACCAACACGAGTATCTGCACGGTCCGCTCGACGACGCCGCCGCCGCCGCGATTTACCGGGACGCCAAGCGGCTGGGCACCACGTTGCAGGTCGGCGAGGACATGTGGCCGCCGGACAGGGCCGCGTTCGACGAGTAGTGGAAGCGTTCGCTCGACGACCTGCGCATCGACCCACCGGTGCGCGAGCATCTGCTCGGGGTGGCCTCGTTGGCGTTTTTGCCCCGTCCGCTGCGTGCGGTCGCCGGTAGATTCAACCTGTTCGCGACGACGGGCTTTCTCGCACCGGAGTTCCGGGCGATGATGGGGCTGCGCTGGTCGTATGCCCAGCAGCGGCGCTTCGAGCGGCTATTGTGCGCGCTGCGCCTCGCCAATCGGCTGACACCGCACTGGGTCTGGCTGCTGGGCTATCGCGCCTACTTGTGGGATATGCGATTTCGTGCTCGGCGGGGCAGGCCAATCGTGTAGCGGTTAGCCGAATACGACCAGCAGCACCATGGCGACCATGCACAGCACCGCCATCCAAAACCAGGGCTCCAGGTAGACGCGTTCGCGGCGTTGATCCGTCGTCTTGGTCCGACGCGAAGTCGTACGTTCGGGCGTCAATTGTGAAGTCATACTAACTACTGTTACCGATTGGTCGGCGCCGGGTAAATGTGTTCCTCACCTCACCACGCCGCTGTTGCGGCGCAGATCACATTGCCGGGGCACACTGGGTCCAACCGTTGACCACTGCAGAGAGGCCGATTCATGAGCATGCCGGCGCTTAACCACGTCGCGATCACCGTGCGCGACATCAACATCAGCGGCCCCTGGTACCGCACGCTGTTCGGCGCCGACCCGGTGCTCGACGAACACACCGACGCCGGATTCCGGCACATGGTGTGGCGCCTGGACGACGACACGCTATTCGGCATCCATCAGCATGACCGGCCAGCGCCCGACGACAAGTTCAGCGAGTTTCGCGTCGGCCTGGACCATGTCGGCTTTGGCTGCCGTGACCGCGCCGAGCTCCAGACGTGGGCGCAGCGGCTTGACGGGCTCGGTATCGGGCACGGCGGCATTGTGGACGCGCAGTACGGCTCGGGGCTGAGCTTCCGCGACCCGGACGGGATCGCTTTGGAGTTCTTTGCACCGCCCGGGTGAATCCACCAGCGGCACAACGCGTCAGCGTACCGTTGCGAAGAAGGCGCGCACGTCGTCGACAAAAAGCTCCGGCTGCTCGAACGCGGCGAAGTGTCCGCCGCGCGGCATTGTCGTCCAGCGGGTGATGTGGTAGTTCGGTTCACACCAGTGCCGTGGTGCGCGCAGGACCTCCCTGGGGAAGGCGGCAACACCGGTCGGCAATTCGACACGGCCCGTGGATCCGAAGCTTTTGAAGCTCTCCCAGTACAACCGGGCTGACGAGGCACCGGTGCCCGTCGCCCAGTACAACATCACGTTGTCGAGCAGCTCGTCGCGGCTGAGGACGTTTTCCGGGTGGCCGTCGCAGTCGGTCCAGTCCCAGAACTTCTCGACGATCCATGCCATTTGCCCTACCGGCGAGTCGACCAGCCCGTAACCCAACGTCTGCGGTCGAGTGGACTGCTGCTTGGAATAACCTGTGCCCCAACGCCGGTAGTGCGCCAGCGCGGCCAGCGCCTGTTGTTCTTCTTCGGTGGGCTCGCTGATGCCTCCGGCCGGCGGCCAACCAAACGGCATGTTGAGGTGGATGGCCACGCAGTGGCCACGGTTGCGGCCGATCTGGGTGGTGACGGCGGCGCCCCAGTCACCGCCCTGCGCGCCGTAGCGATCGTAGCCAAGGCGCAGCATGAGGGTCTCCCAGGCCTGTGCGATCTTTTCGACGCCCCACCCGGTGCGGGTCGGCTTGCCGGAGAAACCATATCCGGGAAGGGACGGGCAGATGACGTGGAAAGCGTCGTCGGCGCGTCCGCCGTGGGCTGTGGGGTCGGTCAGCGGCTCGATCACCTTGTGGAACTCCACGATCGAACCCGGCCAGCCGTGGGTGATCAACAGCGGGAACGCGTCGCGGTGCGGGGACCGCTGGTGGATGAAATGGATGTCCAGGCCGTCGATTTCGGTGATGAACTGATCGAATCGGTTGAGTGCGGCTTCACGAGACCGCCAGTCGTATCCGTCGGCCCAGTAGCCGGCCAGATCGCGCGCGTAGCCCAGCGGCATGCCCTGGCTCCAGTCCTCCACGCATTCGGCGTCCGGCCAGCGGGTACGCGCCAGTCGAAAGCGCAAGTCGTCGAGAACGTCGTCGGGGATGTCGATGCGGTAGGGCCTTACCTCGGTCATGGCATTACATAGTGGCCGATCCCGGTTTTGCTCCGCAGCGGGTCGGAGGATGCCAGGATTAAGACGTGAGCGGACGCCACGTCGTGCATTTGTTTGCGGTCGCGGTGCTGACTGTTCCCGCGTCGCTCTGGCACGCGCTCATCGCGCCGGCGTCCGCTGCTCCCTGCCCCGACGTGGAGGTCACGTTCGCGCGGGCCACCACCGAACCTCCGGGCGTCGGCGTGGTCGGACAGCAGTTTGTCGATTCGCTGCGCTCGCAAGTCGGCGGCAAGTCCGTCGTGGTGTACCCGGTCAACTACCCCGCCACCTACGATTTCGCGCCCTCGGCGAACACCGGAGCCAACGATGCCAGCGCTCACGTTCAGTCCACGGCCGCGAACTGTCCCACCACCAAGATCGTGCTGGGTGGATACTCGCAGGGCGCGCTGGTGATCGATCTGATCACCATCGCCCAGGCACCGGTTGCGGGCTTCGTCCCCGATTCGCTGCCGCAGGACGTGGCTGATCACGTTGCCGCGGTCGCCACCTTCGGAAATCCATCGGACAGGTATCTGGGGGCGCCGATAAGCGCGATCAGCCCGTGGTATGGGGCCAAGGCCATTGACTTGTGCGCGGACGCGGATCCGATTTGCTCGCCGGGGCCTCTGGCGCCACCGTCCCAAGACGAAATGTTTTCCCCGGCACACCTGTCCTACGCAAATTCCGGAATGCCCCGACAGGCGGCGGCTTTCGTGGCGAGCCGCCTCTAGCGCGGCAACACCGGTGGGCGCGGACGGGATCGAACCGCCGACCGCTGGTGTGTAAAGGCGTTTCAAGAGGCTGGTAGATACCACTCTGGGGTATGCCAACAGCGAAAAGACATCACTGTAGTTCACGGGATTTATCTGTAACTGTGGGCAAATTGTGGGCACGGTGTGGGCAGCAAGCCAGTAACACATAACCACGAAAACCCCCGAAGGGAGCCACATGTCCATTGAGTCCTACCGCGAGTTGTGCCGGGCGCGTGTCCCGGCTGTGTGCGCCGACGCCGACTCGTTCAACCCGAACACACGGCATAGGTGCCGGTTCGCTTGGTGTGAAACCTCACCCGATAACCCGGTGGATGCGGCCTCTCACTGGTCGGATGTCATCTACACGCCTGCCTCGGTGCGCGACGGTGACCCCGAGCTGCTGCCGCCCGGCCGGAGCCCGCTGCGGATCGGTGTGGGCTTGACCTGCGACGACCGCGAAAACGAACCCGTGTCCGTCGTGGTGCACATCGACGGCGGTGCCCTTGATCTGGACGCTCAGGCGAACCTCACGGTTGATGAGGCGCGTGCCTTGAGTGACACGCTCACGGCAGCTATCACCGCCGCCACAGGTGGCGTGGCCGGGGGTGGTGGGCGGTGAGCGGGCGCGACAGGCCCATTTAGCGGTTCGCCGGCCCTGGCCGAGACCTACGCTCTGTGGGCTCGTTGACCCAGGTTCGATAGAGCTTGTGCAAGCCGCCCGTCTCAGCGAGGCGTTGTTTCCAGTCGCCACAGGCGGCCCGCGCACCGAGTTCGATGCAACCTTCGATCACGTCTTCCAACACGATGCGAGGACCGGGAAGATGCGCCCTGAGGTTGAACCACAGGTGGATATGCGGCCGGTGTTCGGGGCTGTTCCCATCAGGGTGCCAGTGCCAGCGAATCTCGGGCCCGGCCTCAAGTTCTACCCGGTAGATGTATTCGCGCGTGGTCACGCGGTAACGCTCACTGGGTGCGTACTCGCGATGCTCCTCGGATGTCTCGATAAGTTCGAAGCGCTGTTGCGCATAAAAAGTGCCGAAACGCGGTAAGCGCATCCCGTCCGGGCCGTTCAAAATCCATGCGCCGCAGTCGCCGACGCGTTGAACGCGCTTTGTCAGCACGATCTTGGCGACGCCGTCCAGACAGGAAACGGCTTTTTGGAGCGGATCAACGTAGTTATGAACAGCCTCTGCTGGTGTCCGCCCCGGCATCGGACCTTTACCGAGCGAATGGCAGCGCGGTAGCTACCTCAGCCAAACCGGGAATTTCGTCCCAGCTCATACCCTCGAACTCACCAGCGTCCCATCGAGCGAGGAACTCGGCACCGCTGATGCCCATGTACTTGCGCGCGATCCGGTCGAACAGGTCCGCGCTCTCGCGACTGTCCACGTAGGAAACACCGCCTGTGCTTTCAGTCTTGGTAAGCATTCGGCCCCCACCTCCTTCACCCGCCTGTCTACCAGTAGGTACCGACAATACCGGACGCAGCGCTGGAACCGCGAGACCGGGCGGTGGCGGCGGTCCCTGATCGATCAAGCCCAACTACGCCACGACTGGCTCGACTGTTCTTCCTTAGTGGGGTAGGCGGCGGGTTTCCCTCGGTGCGCTGCACCCGGTATTGGCCCGTGTCGCGGACCGTTGGTGTGCGGCGCTGACAGGCACACTAGGCGACGATGGTGCAGTGTTTCACCTGCCGGGAGTGCGCTGCCCCGGCAGAGCCGGTCACCGAGGGTGGCGCGACTATCGCCGTCGTGCGTCACCAACCCGGCTGCTCGGTGCTCATCGGCGTGATACGCCGGCGCTGGCCGCTACGGCGAGACTTGAGCCTGCCGCGGTCCCCGGCCCCGCAACCGTTTGCGCAGCGCGCCGACTGGGGCCGCTGGCGCAAGGCTGTGGAAGCGATGCAAGCCAAGCCCGCCGCAATGACCCACACGCACGCACGGTCATCATGACCGCACATGCCAGTGCCGGCTCCGAGGGTCACCAGAGAAGGGCTGCAATCCTGACTCCCTGCGCGATTCGCTGGGTGTCGATCCGGACAGTCAGGCCAAGAAGCTTCGCAGCAGGTCATGGGCAACCACGGTCTTAAGCACCGTGGTTGCTGGCAAATATCACTGGACCTGGGTGCGCGTTGTTTCGGTTTCTCCCGGTTGCCCAGATGTGGCCGATCGGCCACATCTAGACAATTCGGGTCGGTGGGTGGCGTGTCGTTGGACCGAGACTGCTCGAAGATGGGTAGCGCATCCAAGGCGATCAACGCTTTTTCCCCCATCGTCAAATGACCGCCTAGATGGGGCCGATCGGCACCATCTACCGTTACCGTTTCGTTATTTACGCGGCGCTGCTCAGCTTCCCAGCGGTGCCGTTCGGCCACGGCTCGCGCTTTTTTGCGGCGGCCTTCCTCCTCCAGCAGTGGCAGCGCCTCGCACGCGATAGCCGCCCGCTGCCCCGCCGTCAAATGACCGCCAGGGTGTGGCAGATCTGCCACACCCTCTGACTGAGCTTGTTTTCCGTGTTGCGCAAGGCTGCGCGACGACGTTGCTCCTCCGCTGCCGCTCGCGCCATCTTGCGGCGGCGCTGATCTGCCACTGCTCTGGCGTTGCGCCGCTTCGCGACCGGCAACTACAACGGCCAACGTTGTGGTTGATTCAAGGCCATAGCCATCAGTTCGGCCCAAGCTCGACCATCAGTTTCTCGGCGGGAATCGTGACGCCGGTGCGCTCGTGAATGCTGAGGCGATCCTTGAGGTCTTCGATCTCGTCGAGCAACGCGTCGTAGCGGTCAGCCGAAATGATCACCGCGGCCGGTGTGGCGTGGTTCATCAACACGATGTCCTCGTCGCGTGAACGCCGCACCAGCTCGGACAGCCTCGCGCGGGCCTTGCTGATAGCCACCAACTCGCTCACCGCTTGTAAACCTCCTTCCGGTGACCGACGCGTGTAACGGTCACCATCCGCAGCACGTCATCGACGGCGTACACGATTCCAAACTGCTCGCCGACAGACTGGCACAACCAGCCCCTCTCCGGCGATGGCGTTGTCCTCATCGGCCGGTTCAAGATCAGGTGTTCCATTTGGAACACCGGGTCGGCCGGTTCAAGATCAGGTGATCGAAATTGATCACCTGATATCTCACGCTGCACCTGTCCGGCGATGGCGTCCCGGTCGGCCGGTTCAAGATCAGGTGTCTGAAATTCAGACACCTGCCGCCTGAGATCGGACATGACGGTGTTTCTGTCGGCTCCTGTTGCTGCGGCGATGGCGCGGAGGCTCAGCCCGGCGTCCCGTGTGGGGTGCGCCCGCCGCACACCACCAGATCAGAACCGCCAGTCGAGGTAGTTGCTATCGCCGTCGTCGTGTCTTGCTTGCCGGCATTGGGTCAGCAGCTCAGCCCACGGGTCGCGGTTGCCGCGCTCACCGGACAGGCTGCCCAGGATGTGATGGGCGGCCAACGCCCGCAGCAGATGCTCATCCATCACGGCTACTCACGGTTTGGGTGGGGTGCCGGTTCCCGGCCCGCCCCGAAGGGAACCTCGCGACCCCAACAGGCCAGGGAACCGGCACCCCTTCTGCGCGGGGTGAGCGACCGGGGAAAGGAGAACCCGGAACCCGCGCACGCCAATCAAGCCCAACCACCACCGTCCTCGAGGAGTTCGAGCTTCAACTGCCCGCCCGGCCCGGTGGCTATCGCCGACAGCGCCAGCGGATGCCCGTAGGTGTCGAGCAGGGGAAGTGTCACGAACTGGCCCGGTTTCAACCGGCACCCGACCTGCGGGTCCAGGGACGCCGGGTCGCCTTGGTTGACAACCACATCCGGCGCGGTGCCGCTGTCGCCGAGGCCGCCCGAACTGTTGAGCACCCACACCCCGGCCACGGGTGGCAGCGGAATCGGGGTGGTTGTCGTGCCCACCGCCACCACCGCAGGCTGGTTCGACACGCTCACTCAGGAAACCCCGGATGATACGCCGTGACCTCACCCGGACCATCCGGGGAGACCGCGAACACACTCAGCGAGCGGTCGTCCCGGTGGCGCGGGAGTGTCAACTTCTCACCGGGCCGCAACCGAATACCCGACACATCAGATGCCTCCAGCGCTTCCTCATCTACATCGACGAACAAGTCTGTGCCGCCGGTGTTTTCGACCAGAATCCCGGTCGCCAACCAGTGCGCGGTCAGGATGTGCGTGGGTGTCGCTCTCACTTGTACTGTCTCGGCGATCATTTCGCGGCCTCCGGTGACCACGGGTAGGGCTCGCCCAGCTTCCAATCCGACCCGTACAGCCGCAACGCCTTGGAGAGAGTGTCGTTGGAGTAGTGCAGGTCGTGGCGGGCCAGCAGGTCACGGGCACGCGGACGACCACACCCCACCGGCACACCAACCGCGGACAACGCGGACAGGCATTCGACGATCCTGTCGTGGTCGGGTCGCCCATCAGCGTCCACCGCCGCAATCAAACCGTTCTGCAACATCAACCGAAGGTGCGCTTCGTTGGCCGGAAACCATCGCGGCAACGGTGTGCCGACCCCGCGAACTTCATGCAGCTTGCCGTTTTTGTCCGGCACCCTAAGCAACGAAGCCGCGGAAACAAACGAGTAAAGAGTCGCCATGCGTTAATCTCCAATCACCACGGCTGTTTCGGCGTCCATTCGCCGGTTCGCGGATCGACGAAGTAATGGTCACCCGGCGATGGCAAGTAGACGCCCTCGGAGCCCGGCGGCGGCCGCAAACCCGCACGGAAGCGTGGCCCGAGCTGCCACTGAAGCGCGTCGCGAACCTCAGCGTCAGTCCATTTCTCGGGCGGGCGGCCACGGGTGATCCTCACCGGCTGCGACAGCTCACCCACCGGCAAACCAGCAAGATCGCGCTTCACACCATCGACGGGGCCTTGACGCTCCGGCGGCGGTTGGAACCCGCGAGCGCTGGAAACGTACGTCGGCATCCTGGCCTCCCCTTCAAGTCGAGGCTGTCCGGGACGGGCCGGTCGCGGACAGCCAGCCTAAGCATAGCAACATCTGCGAACAGGCGTTTCCACAATCGCCGGCGTGGCGAAAACTGTCCGCAGCGGACAGCCCGGCTCAGCTCACCGGGTCAGACGGCCCACCCTCAACCGGCCGCACACTGGCCCGCCGCTGCCGCTCCAGACGCCTCCGGCGAACCTCGGCCAGCACCGAGGGAGCCGACGCGGCCGACCCGCCCTCGATCTGGCGCAACCGCTCCAAGACCTCCAGCAACGTCTTGACCAGTGCGGCAACAGCGCGCGCGTCCCGGGTTTGGGAGAGTTGCCAGCTGATCCTCCGGCGCAGCGCAATCAGCGCGGCTTTGTGATCACCTTTTTCCGTTGCCGAAAGAACCGAATAACGTTGCGGCACAACAGGTTTCGAACGTCGCGTAGCCAACTTCGCCCTCCAAAAATGTGGAATTAACGGGTCGGGGAGAGAAAACCGTGACCGGCGGTGGGTCGCGGGCACCCACCTCCCCTCGAATTTTTTTTGCGGGGTGGTCGAGTGTTGATATCGCGTCGCTTAGTGTGATCTCGAGATCGAGCTGCCGGTAGGCCTGCATCAGTTCGTAGGCCGGCGCGGCGGTGGCGGTGTCGGTGTCGGGTTCGCGTCGGCGGGTGCGGCGGCGGTGATGGTCGCTCATCGGCGGCGTTTCCTCGACGGGACGCGTGGGTAGGGGTTGACGGTGCCGGCGACGACGCCTACCGGCCGCTCACCGGCCGGCAAGGCGTCGAACCACGACCGGCAAGCTGCGAGGGCCGGGCAACTGCGGCAGGTGTGGATCGCGTACTCGACGGCCACGGGGTCGGTCTGGTCGAACAGTTCGTGCCGGCCGACGCAGCTAGCGCCCGGCAGGAGCGGGACGCCGCGCAGCGGCGCGAGCAGGTCATCGAGTCTCACGGCGCGAGTCCTCCCGTGGCGTCTTGCTGGCGCGCCGCCAGCTCTCGGCCTGGCGATGTTGGCGGATACGCCGGGCGCGCGGTTGGCGGCGGGGCGGGTCGAGCCGGGCGGTCGCCGGGGTGAGCCTCGGACGAGATCGTTGGGCGGTCATGAGTGACGTCCTCCTTCGATGAGTGACCGAGCGTCATTGAGCTGGCGTTGCAGCTCCGCGCTGCCGGTGCGCCCGTTGTCGGGGTGCAGAATTTTGGTCAATGCCCGGTGAACCGCGGGTGTGCGCTGCGGCCCCACGGCGCGAAATAGCCGTTCAGCCCACCCGTCGGTGTCGGTGGTTGATTCCGTGTAGCAGCCGGCGTTGACGTCGACGAGTTCGCAGCCGAGAGTGAGCAGGCTGGCGCGCAGGACGGCCCACCAATCGTGCTCAACCTTCCAGTACCGGGATTCGCGGTTCCATGCGCGGGCGTACCCCGGAACCACAGCCTTGATCGTCGCGACCACGGCCGGGTCGTACCGGAATCGAAGCCGGTAGCCGCCGGCTCGGTGTTCGTATAGGACGACGACCGCCACTTCTAGCTGGCCTTCCGGTCGCGGGAAGCTGCTTGGGCTGCCAGGGCGCAGCGGATGAGTTCGCCGACGGTTAGCGGCGCGGCCGGCTCGGTGTCGTAGTAGCTCTGCACCGCGTCGAGGATGTCGTCGCGGGTGAGCTGGTGGCGTTCGGCCTGCTCGGCCCAGGCCCTGACAAGCTCAGGCGTTGGGGCGGGGGCATGCTCGTCGAACACGCCAGCGAGTTCCAAGGCTTCACTGATCGCAGCGAGTGACCCCGAAAGTTTCCCAGATTTGTTACTACCACCGCTGGGTGTATCACTCTCACCCCTTTCATAGGGGTTGGGGATATGTAGTAACAAATCTGGGAAACTTTCGGGGTCGATGGCGGATGGGTCGATGCCAGCCTTGAGGCTGTAGAACCACCGACTACGGCCGTTCTCGCCGTACTCCATTTCGTCGCAGTCGAGAACGCCGAGCATGTGCAGCGCTTGAAGTTGCCGATCCACCGTGTTTCGGGGTTTGTCGATGCCTTTGCGGACCTCGCTTGTGGAGCTGTGCGGGTGTTTGGCGAGGTAGTCGATGATTGCCAAGCGCAGTGGCGGCATGCTGTCTCGCGCTACGCGGAGCGCCAGGCGCAGCGCGGCGGCGCGTGTCATGCCGATGGCGGCCCCCCCGCGAACAATCTGGGCGAGTTGCTTGGCGAACCGGGTCGGCATTTCGGGCGCGTGTGCGTCGATGACATCGCCGCGGTAGTCGTACTCCACGCCGGTGCGGGCGAGGGTCACGAGGTCGGCGGCGCGCACCAGGGCGTCGATTTCGCCGTCGGTGAGGGTTATCGGTTGTGGGTTCATGCCCGCGATGACACCGGCCACGGCGCCGGCAAGCTCGGCGCGCATCGTCTGCTCGTCGCCGGTGTTGCGGATCGCCCGCTGGCTGGCGTCGGGGCGTTTGGTGCCGGAGTCCAGTCGTACGAGGAGGAAGCGGTCACCCATCGTGGCGACGACCGTGTGCGCGGCGTCCCATGCCGTTGTCACCGCGCCTACGACGGCGATTCGGCCGCGCCATTCGATGCTGCGCCCGCCGTCGGTTCCGACCTCGCGGCTCCATCGCCCGTCGTAAACCTCACGCAGGGCGGCCAACACCCGGCCGCGAACGTTGCGGTCCATAGAGAGAATGGAGGTCACGTCTTTGATGACGAGCACCCCGCGGTCGCCGAGTTTGCGTAGCAGGCCGCCGGTGGCGTCGGCGGCGCGTTCCCGGTTGGGTGTCGCAGACAACAACGCGGCCTCGGATGATATGACGCTGGCGACGGTGGCGCCTACGCCGTCGAGGCTTTGCGCTGTCTCTGTTTTCGCGGCACCCGGGCCGGAGACGATTAGCAGCCAGATCGGGTCGCTGCCGTCGTTGAATCGTTCGACAGCCGCACATGCGAGGGCGGCGTCGATCGCGTCGGTGTCGTAGGTGTGGCCGAGCCACTTACGGAATGCGGCGTGCGCGTCGTTAAGCGAAATGGGCTGCACCGGCTGTTGTTTCGGTTGGCTCGATGGTTGGGACTCGGCGGCAGGCTTGGATGTGGTTGGGGGGGCGGTGGGTTTGACCAGCCGCCACAGGTCGTCAACGGTGTGACCGCCCATCAAGTAGTCATCGAGCCCGGTTTTCGTGTCGGTGTCGGGCGGCAGCCACAGGTACTCGGGGCGGGCGCCTTTGTAGCCGAGGTAGCCCGCGAGGCCGCGCATCGCGGACTGCACGCTGGGTTTACGCGCGACGTCGCCGTCGAAGGCGATGATGACCCGCCGGCCGTTGAGGGCGATGTCGCCCCAGTCCGGGAGCGCCATCTTGCCGCCGGCGGCGTTGGTGTGCAGCCAATTCCAGACCCCGGTCAGGGCGACGATGCATAGTCCGTGAATCGCGCCGCAATCAGCCTTCTTACAGCCTTCCGTGACCCACAGCGGCACGGATGGATCGGCGAGCTGCGGGCCGACACCCGGCGGCACATCAAGCCCATTGCGCTGCTGCCACGGGGTTTCGTATTTGATGGGTTTGCCGTCTCGTAGTCGCGGCTCGTCTGGACGGTATTGGTATCCCCAGGTCGATCCGTCGGCGCGCAGCAGCGGCACCAGCAGACCCGGGAGGCGCCGCCCGGGTCTGGCGATACGGATGTCGGCAAGCCGGCGTCGTCCTGTGCCGTCATCGGCGACGGTTTCGTACCCGCGTCCGGCGGCGAACTCAACGCTGATGCCAGAGGACGCGAGGGCTTGAACATGGTTGGGAGATAGCACCGAGGGCCACCTGTCGTTATGATCGGGATTGCGGTTTGAACATCAGCGGTTGATTGCCCCCAGGACGCACGACATCGCGTCCTGGGGGCAATCTCCGTTAGAAGCCGGGGTCGGCGGCGGCTTCGCCCAGCTCTGCCGCACCGATCGGTGCGGCGCTGCCGACGGCCGTGTACTCGACCCGGTAAACCTTGAAGGTGTTGCCGCCGGCGGACTCTCGGTCTTCGATGTAGGTGATGCGAATGTGGTCGCGGCCGAGGCCGTCGTCGATGTCAACGCGGCCCGCGCGGTGTGCGGCGCGGCCGAACTCGCGCCGCAGCGCGGCGCTGCGAAGGCTGACGTGCACATACTCGTCGCCGTCTTCTGTTGGTTCGCTCAGACGTAAAGTGGCGGTGGGGATTTCCTGGTTGCTGAAGCGGTCGGGCCGCATGTCGAAGGCGACTAGCGTGCCGTGGTAGGAGTCGCCGGGGGTGGGGAACCGCGCGAAGGGCGCGTCGGCGATGGGGTCGTACAGTTCGTCTAGCTTCATTTTTGTTTTCCTTTCGTGTTGCGCGCCAATGGGTTTCGCCGTGGCGCGGGCGGCGGGGCCTAACGGGTTTTCGCCTGGGTGGTTCACACTGCCACGACACGCTTGCGGTCTGAACGGTCAAATGTGTTTGCCGCCAAGTAGTCGCGTACATCGGACCAGCGGTAGCGGACGCGGCGGCCAACCTTTACGAAAGCGGGGCCTGTGCCCCGGTACCGCATTTGCGCCAGGCCGGCGGGGCTGGTTCCGAGCGCTTCGGCAACCTCGGCCGGGGTGGCGAGGTCAAGTTCGGCCATTTGAGCCTCCTTCATCTAGGATCACGCAGAACTGCGTAGCTTCAAGCAGCAAACCACAGCCTTGTAATTACTGTCAAGTCACGCGCTGATGCGTTATAGTGCGTAACATGACGGGCCGGGAATCACTTGCGGCCGTGGTCGGCCAGAATGCCGCACGGCTGCGCGTCGCGGCCGGGCTAACGCAAGAGCAATTTGCGGGCTACGCTCGCGCCGCCGGCTTGCGGTGGACCGCCTCGAAAGTGGCCGATTTTGAAAGAGGGAGGCGGGAACTGGCATTCGGCACGGTGCTGGCGGTCAGCCTGGCGCTGTCGAGGGCAGCAGCGGACGCTAAGCAACGCGGTATCGGCCCCGGCGGCTCAGTGACGCTGGCCGATCTGGTGGAGACCGACGCGACCGTCGTTTTGACTCCGGACGGGCCAGACCCGCTCGGGTCCGCGGTGGCCGGCGTGTGCCGCGGACAGCCGTGGCCGTCCGAACCTGCGGAGCTCTATGGTTTCCAGGCGCTCGAAATGCAACGGGTGCATCGGCGAGTCATCGAGGCAGCGCTGTCGAAAGCCTTGGTGGACGGGCTTATCGACCCAAACCTGACCGCCGCTGACCTTGAGCAGATGCGGCAGCGATCGGGCTTGGCCGAGGATCGCGTCGCGCAACGTCTCAAAGTTAGCCGCGATCGGCTAGCCGCCGTGTCGTTTCGGTTATGGCAGGGACGCACCTTCAGCGAAGAGCGTGACCGCCGAGCGGGCCCGCGTGCCAACGCGCAAAAGAAGGGCCGAATCGCTCGTGAGCTGCGCGCCGAACTCGAGAAAGCCCTTTCAGATGGCGACGATTAGCAGATACCAAACCACAAGCGGGGCAACGCTTTACCGGGTCCGCTACCGCACACCTGATCGCGGACAAACCGACAAGCGAGGATTCCGAACCAAGCGTGACGCCCAAGCGTTCGCAGAACAGATCGAAGTCGACAAGCGTCGCGGCATGTACGTTGCCCCGTCGGATGGTCGGGTCAAGTTCGGCGACCTGGCGCGCGGCTGGCTTGCGTCCAAGCACAACTTGAAGCGGTCGACTCGTGCCCGCTACGAAAGCACTCTGACGGTGGCGCTGGCGCGGTTTCATGACATAGCCATCGGCGATATCTCCCGTTCGATGGTTCGTGCCCTGGTGGCCGAATTGGTGAGCGGCGGCGCGGCGGCGTCGTCGGTGCATAAGGCGGTCGGGTTGCTGAGGCAGGTGCTCGCGACGGCCGTGGCCGACAACCTGATCGCCCTCAACCCGGCCGAGGGTGTCGAGCTGCCGACCATCCGCATGAGCGAGCAGCGTTTCCTGACCGTCGCCGAGCTGCACCGCCTGGCGCTCGCGGCCGGTGAACACAAGGCACTGATCTACGTGCTGGGCACCACCGGGCTGAGATTCGGTGAAGCGGCTGAGCTTCGATGGCGCGATGTGGACATCGCCGGGTTGCGGTTGCGGGTCACCCGGTCAGTGACATTCGTGCGCGGCCAGGCGGTCGTCGGCACACCGAAAAACGGTAAGGACCGCAGCGTCGCGCTGCCTGCCACCATCGCGGGGATGCTCACACCAGGCGACGACGACGATCTCGTTTTCCCCGACTCGGCCGGCGGCTGGATGCGGGCCAGCAATGTCCGCCGCCGCTGGTGGGCCAAAGCATTAGCCGATGCCGGGCTACCCGCTGACTTCAAGCTCCACGAACTGCGGCATACCGCGGCAAGCCTGGCTATCAAGTCGGGAGCGAACATCAAGGCGTTACAGAACATGCTGGGACACGCATCAGCCGGGCTGACGCTTGATCGCTACGGCCACCTTTACGACTCTGATGTGGACGCGGTAGGCCACGCAATCAACGCAGAGATATCTGTAACTTGTGGGCAAAATGTGGGCACGGCTGCGGCCACGGGCCGTCACTTGCACGCTGTCAGCACCGCTGAGCTGCAATAACACTGGTGGGCGCGGACGGGATCGAACCGCCGACCGCTGGTGTGTAAAACCAGTGCTCTACCACTGAGCTACGCGCCCCGCCCCGGGCACGCTACACGCCCGCGCCGCGGCCATTCAAAACGGCAGATATCCGTGGCGGTCAGGCCTTCAGCGCCGCCAGCGCCTCGGTCCACAACCGCTGATCGCGGGCCTCACCAGGCTGCTTCATCTCGGCGAACCGGATCACCCCCGAACGGTCGACCACGAAAGTGCCGCGGTTGGGGAATCCGGCGTCCTCGTTGAACACCCCGTAGGCCTGGCTGACCGCGCCATGCGGCCAGAAGTCGGAGAGCACCGGAAACAGGAAGCCGTTCTCGACCGCCCACACTTTGTGGGTCGGCGGCGGGCCCACCGAAATGGTCAACGTTGCACTGTCGTCGTTCTCGAACTCGGGCAGGTGATCGCGCAGCTGGTCCAGCTCGCCCTGGCATATCCCGGTGAACGCCAGCGGGAAGAACACCAGCAGCACGTTCTTGACGCCACGGTAGTCGCTGAGGCTCACCGGCTGCTGATTCTGGTCGCGCAGCGTGAAATCCGGCGCGGTGGCTCCGACCGGCAGCATCAGCGTCGCCCTGCCCGCGACTTCGGCTGCACCAGCCGGCTGGCGCTCCAGTCCCCCAAGTTGACCGACGAGGTCGGCATCAGGCCCGCCGTGGGCGCCGACTCGGCGATTTCGGCGGGTAGCACATGTCCGGGCCGGCCGGTCTTGGGGGTGAGCACCCAGATCACCCCGTCCTCGGCGAGCGATGCGATCGCATCCATCAGGGTGTCCACCAGATCGCCGTCGCCCTCACGCCACCACAACAGCACCACGTCGACGACCTCGTCGGTGTCTTCGTCGAGCAACTCGCTACCGCACGCGTCCTCTACGTCGGCGCGGATGTTGTCGTCGGTGTCCTCGTCCCACCCCCACTCCTGGACAACCTGCCCTCGCTGAATACCCAGTTTGCGGGCGTAGTTCGGGGCGTCATCCGCCGCGACCACCGTGGAACCTCCTTCAACTGCTCAGCGCGCCGTGCGATGCGCATATCGTCGCACAGCTGGGCGCTGCCCCACACCGGTGACTCAAAACGAAGCCAAACAGAGTTTCAACGCCTTGGTTTTGGTGTCGTTGAGTTGATCGACCCGGCGGTTGAACTCCCCGGTCGGGGCGTGGCTGGCGATGGCGTTGGCCACGCCGCGGGCCGCTTCGACGTAACCGTTGAGCCTCTCGCGCAGCTCCTGCGACAGCGCGGTGCTGACGCTGGCCGCCACCGTGTCGGCGGTGTTGTTGAGCGCATCGATGGCCGGGCCTTCGGTCGGGGCCGTGTCGCGGCCCTGATTGAACGCCCCGACAAACGCGTTCACCTTGTCGATGGCGTCCTTGCTGGTGGTGGCGAGCGATTCGCATGCGGCACGCACCGCCTTGGTGGTCAGCGATTGCTGCCGCTGCGACTCGCGGATGCGTGAGGTCGCCGACGACGCCGACACCGACGCCGACACCGAGGCCCGGTAGGCCGGGGCAATGGCCGTGTCGGCGGTCGGGGTGCCGTCGGTGATGCTGGTACACCCGACGATGCCCATCGCGACCGCGGCAAGGCTCCCCAGCGCCAGCGCGCCAAGGCGCGCTCGGCGCGCCACCCGCCCGCCCGTTGCCGGCCCGGTGGATTCGCGCGACGTGTGGGCATGCCTTCCGATCAGCACACTGCGTGACGTTACCGGTTCGCTGTTCGCGCTGATCTGGCCCGCTGGATTCCGGCCGTGCGTGCCGGGCCGACCCGGGTGCGGCACGATGGAGGATGACCACAGCATTCCCGCGGCGGAACCCGCGAGAAGCTGCCCGACCGCCAAACAAGGAGTAGCGCGTTGACGACCGAGTTTGTGCGCCACGATCTGGCCAAAAACTCAAGCGGCACAAGCGAACCCGACCGTGTTCGAGTGATCCGCGAAGGTGTGGCGTCCTATCTGCCCGACATCGACCCCGAAGAAACCTCGGAGTGGTTGGAGTCGTTCGACGAGCTGCTGGCCCGCTCCGGGCCGTCGCGCGCCCGCTACCTGCTGCTCCGGATGCTGGAACGCGCCGGCGAGCAGCGGGTGGCCATCCCGGCGTTGACATCGACCGATTACGTCAACACCATCCCGACCGAACTGGAACCGTGGTTCCCCGGCGACGAGGACGTGGAACGCCGCTACCGCGCCTGGATTCGGTGGAACGCGGCGATCATGGTGCACCGCGCCCAACGTCCGGGCATCTCGGTGGGGGGCCACATTTCGACGTACGCCTCCTCGGCGGCGCTCTACGAAGTCGGTTTCAACCACTTCTTCCGCGGCAAGTCCCACCCCGGCGGCGGCGACCAGGTCTTCATCCAGGGCCACGCCTCGCCCGGCATCTATGCGCGAGCCTTCCTGGAAGGCCGGCTCACCGCCGACCAGCTCGACGGGTTCCGCCAGGAACACAGCCATCCCGGCGGTGGTCTGCCGTCATACCCGCATCCGCGGTTGATGCCCGACTTTTGGGAATTCCCCACGGTGTCGATGGGGCTGGGCGCGATCAACGCCATCTTTCAGGCCCGGTTCAACCACTACCTGCATGACCGGGGCATCAAAGACACCTCCGATCAACACGTGTGGTGCTTTTTGGGCGACGGCGAGATGGACGAGCCCGAAAGCCGGGGCGCCGCGCACGTCGCTGCGCTGGAGGGACTGGACAACCTCACGTTCGTGATCAACTGCAACCTGCAGCGCCTCGACGGTCCGGTGCGCGGTAACGGCAAGATCATCCAGGAGCTGGAATCGTTTTTCCGGGGCGCTGGCTGGAACGTCATCAAGGTGATCTGGGGACGTGAATGGGACGCCTTGCTGCACGCCGACCGGGACGGCGCGTTGGTCAACCTGATGAACGTCACCCCCGACGGCGACTATCAGACGTACAAGGCCAACGACGGCGGCTACGTGCGCGAGCACTTCTTCGGTCGCGACCCGCGTACCAAGGAGTTGGTGAAAAACCTTTCGGATCAAGATATTTGGAATCTGAAGCGGGGTGGCCACGACTACCGCAAGGTCTACGCCGCCTACAAGGCGGCGGTGGAGCACAAAGGTCAGCCGACCGTGATCCTGGCCAAAACCATCAAAGGCTACGCGCTCGGTAAGCACTTCGAGGGCCGCAACGCCACGCACCAGATGAAGAAGCTGACACTGGAAGACCTTAAGGAATTCCGCGACACCCAGCGGATTCCGATCTCGGATGCGCAGCTGGAAGAGGACCCGTATCTGCCCCCGTATTATCACCCCGGCCCCGAGGCCCCGGAGATCCGCTACATGCTCGACCGGCGCAGGGCCCTCGGCGGCTTCCTGCCCGAACGGCGGACTAAGTCCAAAGCGTTGACGCTGCCTGGGCGCGACACCTACAAGTCGCTGAAGAAGGGATCGGGCAGCCAGCAGGTTGCCACCACCATGGCGACGGTGCGCACATTCCGAGAAGTGTTGCGAGACAAGGAAGTTGGTCCTCGGATTGTGCCGATTATTCCCGATGAGGCGCGCACGTTCGGTATGGACTCGTGGTTTCCGAACCTCAAGATCTACAACCGCCTTGGCCAGCTGTATACCTCGGTCGACGCCGATCTGATGTTGGCGTACAAGGAAAGCCAAGCGGGACAGATCCTCCACGAGGGCATCAACGAAGCCGGGGCCGTCGCCAGCTTCACCGCCGCGGGAACGTCGTATTCGACGCACAACGAGCCGATGATCCCGGTCTACATCTTCTATTCGATGTTCGGCTTCCAACGCACCGGCGACGGATTGTGGGCCGCGGGCGATCAGATGGCGCGCGGATTCCTGTTGGGCGCCACCGCCGGACGCACCACGCTCACCGGTGAAGGTCTGCAGCACGCCGACGGCCACTCGCTGTTGTTGGCCAGCACCAACCCGGCGGTCGTCTCCTACGATCCGGCGTTCGCCTACGAGATCGCCTACATCGTCGAAAGCGGGCTGGCCCGCATGTACGGCGAAAACCCGGAAAACGTGTTCTTCTACATCACGGTCTACAACGAGCCGTACGTGCAGCCGCCCGAGCCGGAGAACTTCGATCCGGAGGGCCTGCTGCGCGGTATCTACCGGTATCGGAAGGCCAGCGAGCAACGCACCAGCACCGCGCAGATTCTGGCCTCAGGGGTGGCCATGCCCTCTGCGCTCAAAGCGGCCGACATGCTGGCCGCCGAGTGGGACGTCGCCGCCGACGTGTGGTCGGTGACCAGTTGGAGCGAATTGAACCGCGAAGGAGTGGCCATCGAAACCGAGAAGCTGCGCCACCCGGAGCGTCCCGCGCGGGTGCCCTACGTGACCCAGGTGCTGTCCGACTCCAGCGGGCCGGTGATCGCCGTCTCAGATTGGATGCGGGCGGTTCCCGAACAGATTCGGCCCTGGGTGCCGCGCACGTACGTCACACTGGGCACCGACGGGTTCGGTTTTTCCGACACCCGGCCCGCCGCGCGGCGTTACTTCAACACCGACGCCGAATCACAGGTGGTCGCGGTGCTGGAGGCACTTGCCCGGGACGGTGAGATCGACCCGTCGGTGGCCGTCGCGGCAGCACGGCAACACCAGATCGCCGACGTCCAGGCCGCCGCCCCGCAGATGTCAGACCCCGGGCCAAACGCCTAGAACGTCGGCTCATCGCTCGAGTGTGACGGCATCGTCACGCTGGCCGATAAACGTGACGACAGCGTTACGCTGGCGCCGCCGTGACGGCGCGGGTGCCGCCCCGTTGGGAGAAACATCCACAAATGTGGCGTACGTTTTAGGGATGCCCGACAAACAGTTCGCCACCTTGCCGCGCTCGACGCTTGAGCTGCTCGACAGTGTGCCTGACTCGTTGTTGCGGCGACTGAAGCAATACTCCGGCCGGCTGGCCACCGAGGCGGTGTCGGCCATGCAGGAGCAGCTCCCGTTCTTCGCCGAGCTCGAAGCGTCGCAGCGGGCGAGCGTCGCGCTGGTGGTACAGACCGCGGTGGCCAATTTCGTCGAATGGATGCAAGACCCGCGCAGCAATGTCAGCTACACCGCGCAGGCTTTCGAATTGGTCCCCCAGGATCTGACCCGCCGGATCGCGTTACGCCACTCGGTCGACATGGTGCGGGTCACCATGGAGTTCTTCGAAGAGGTCGTGCCGATGCTGGCCCATTCCGAAGAGCAGCTGACCGCGCTCATGGTGGGCATCCTGAAGTACAGCCGTGACTTGGCGTTCACCGCCGCCACGGCCTACGCCGACGCGGCCGAAGCCCGGGGAAGCTGGGACAGCAGGATGGAAGCCAGCGTCGTGGACGCGGTGGTGCGCGGCGACACCGGGCCCGAGCTGCTGTCCCGGGCGGCCGCGCTGAACTGGGACACCACCGCCCCTGCGACGGTGGTGGTGGGCACCCCGGCACCCGGACCCGACGGCTCGAAGGACAGCCAGAAGGCCAGTCAGCAAGTCCGGGATGTGGCTGCCCGCCACGGCCGTGCCGCGCTCACCGACGTGCACGGCACCTGGCTGGTGGCGATCGTGTCCGGCCACTTGTCACCCACCGAGAAGTTTCTGGGCGCGCTGCTGGACGCGTTTTCTGACGGGCCGGTGGTGATCGGGCCGACGGCGCCCATGCTCACCGCGGCCTACCACAGCGCCAGCGAGGCGATCTCGGGGATGAACGCCGTGGCCGGATGGCGCGGGGCGCCGAGACCGGTGCTGGCTCGGGAGCTGCTGCCGGAACGGGCCCTGATGGGTGATGCGTCAGCGCTGGCGGCATTGCACACCGATGTGATGCGGCCGCTGGCCGAGGCCGGCCCGACGCTCACCGAGACGCTCGACGCCTACCTGGACTGCGGCGGAGCGATTGAAGCCTGCGCCCGAAAGTTGTTCGTTCATCCAAACACGGTCCGCTACCGACTCAAGCGCATCGCCGAATTCACCGGCCGCGATCCGACCGATCCGCGCGACGCCTACGTCCTTCGGGTGGCTTCCACGGTTGGGCACTTGGCCTATCAGATGCATCAGTCCAGCATCGGAAACCCGGCCGCGACCCCGCCGCGGGCGGTCGCGGCCACCTCGTCGGGTGATCGCCGTGGAGAGTGAGATATCGCAGCGCGGTATCAAACGAGTCGCATCCGAGGCTGTTTTGTGGAGACCGCACAAAAACCTAAGATAAGGTTCATACTCTGTTACACCCCGCAAAACCGTCTTCACAGTGTTCTCTTAGACACGTGCTTGCATTGCTTGCGCCCGGACAGGGCTCGCAGACACCGGGAATGCTGTCGCCGTGGCTGGAACTGCCGGGCGCCGCGGAGCAGATCGGGGCGTGGTCGGCGGCCAGCGGACTGGACCTCGCCCGGCTGGGCACCACCGCGTCGGCGGAGGAGATCACCGACACCGCGGTTACCCAACCTCTGGTCGTGGCGGCCACCTTGCTCGCCTACCAGGAGCTCGTCAAGCGTGGCGCATTCGCAGACGCCGAACTGATCGTTGCCGGCCATTCGGTCGGGGAGATCGCGGCGTACGCGATCGCCGGGGTTATCTCCGCCGACGACGCCGTTTCGCTGGCCGCCACCCGGGGCGCCGAGATGGCCAAAGCATGTGCGCTGGAGCCGACCGGAATGTCCGCGGTGCTCGGCGGCGACGAAGCCGCGGTGCTCGCCCAGCTCGAGCAGCTGGATCTGGTCCCGGCCAACCGCAACGGCGCGGGCCAGATCGTCGCGGCGGGCCGGCTGACCGCGCTGGACAAGCTCGCCGAGGATCCGCCGGCCAAGGCACGGGTGCGTCCGTTGGGTGTGGCCGGCGCGTTCCACACCGAGTTCATGGCGCCCGCCCTGGAGGGCTATGCCGCGGCCGCGGCCAGGGTCGCGATCTCCCAGCCCACCGTCACGCTGCTGTCGAACCGTGACGGGCAGCCGGTGTCCTCAGCTGAGTCGGCGATCGAGAAGCTGGTCGCCCAGCTGACCCGGCCGGTGCGCTGGGATTTGTGCACCGAGACCCTCCGTCAGCGCAATGTCACGGCGGTCGTAGAGTTTCCGCCCGCGGGCACTCTGGCCGGCATTGCCAAACGTGAACTTCGGGGAATTCCGACGTACGCCGTCAAATCCCCCGCAGACCTCGACGGGTTGACGCAGTTGTAAGACGTGCCAAGCGCTGCCGAAAGGCAGTTGCTGTACAACTCACCCGCACCACAACCGAATATCGTTGATTCGTTATGCATTTGAGGTACGCCACGCACCAATACCGTCATGTAACGAGCTCTTGCCGCAACAACCGTTAACCAGCAGTACCACGACACATACGAAGGGAAGCCACTGTGCCTGTCACTCAGGAAGAAATCATCGCCGGTCTCGCCGAGATCATCGAAGAGGTCACCGGTATCGAGCCCTCCGAGGTCACCCCGGAGAAGTCCTTCGTCGACGACCTGGACATCGACTCGCTGTCGATGGTCGAGATCGCCGTGCAGACCGAGGACAAGTACGGGGTGAAAATCCCCGACGAGGACCTCGCCGGGCTGCGCACCGTCGGCGACGTCGTCGAGTACATCCAGAAGCTCGAGGAAGAGAACCCCGAAGCGGCCGAGGCAATCCGCGCCAAGATCGAGGCAGAGAACCCGGAAAAGGTCCAGGCCGTGCGGGCCCGGATTGCGGAAGCGCAAGCGGACAAGTGACCAAGCCTTCCACTGCTAACGGCGGTTTCCCCAGCGTTGTGGTCACCGCCGTCACAGCGACGACGTCGATCGCGGCGGACATCGAAAGCACGTGGAAGGGTTTACTGGCCGGCGAAAGCGGCATCCACGTTCTTGAAGACGAGTTCGTCACGAAGTGGGATCTTCCGGTCAAGATCGGCGGCCACCTCAAGGATCCGATCGACGCCCACATGGGCCGGCTGGACTTGCGGCGCATGTCGTATGTCCAGCGGATGGCCAAGCTGCTGGCCGGTCAGCTTTGGGAGGCCGCCGGAACCCCGGAGGTCGATCCGGACCGCTTCTCGGTGGTCATCGGCACCGGCCTTGGCGGCGCCGAGCGAATCGTCGAGAGCTATGACCTGATGAACGAGGGCGGGCCCCGCAAGGTGTCTCCGCTGGCGGTTCAGATGATCATGCCTAACGGTTCCGCAGCGACTGTCGGCCTGCAGCTAGGGGCCCGCGCCGGGGTGATGGCCCCGGTGTCGGCATGCTCATCGGGTTCGGAAGCCATCGCCCACGCGTGGCGCCAGATCATCCTGGGCGACGCCGACATCGTGGTCTGCGGCGGCGTTGAAGGCGGCATCGAGGCGCTGCCCATCGCGGCGTTCTCCATGATGCGGGCCATGTCGACCCGCAACGACGACCCGGAAGGCGCATCCCGACCGTTCGACAAGGACCGCGACGGATTCGTCTTCGGCGAAGCCGGGGCGCTCATGGTCATCGAAACCGAAGAGCACGCCAAGGCCCGGGGCGCTAAGCCGTTGGCCCGCTTGATGGGTGCCGGTATCACCTCCGATGCCTTCCACATGGTCGCGCCGGCGCCCGACGGGGTGCGTGCGGGCAAGGCGATGGTGCGAGCCATGGAGCTGGCAGGCTTGTCGCCCAAGGACATTGACCACGTCAACGCCCACGCGACGGCAACCCCGATCGGCGACACCGCCGAAGCCAACGCCATCCGTGTCGCCCAATGCGACCACGCTGCGGTCTACGCGCCCAAGGGGGCACTTGGGCATTCCATCGGCGCGGTCGGCGCGCTGGAGTCGGTGCTCACGGTGCTCACCCTGCGAGACGGCGTGATACCGCCCACGCTGAACTACGAGACACCCGACCCCGAGATCGATCTCGACATCGTGGCGGGCGAACCCCGCTACGGCAACTACCAGTACGCGATCAACAATTCGTTCGGCTTCGGCGGGCACAACGTTGCGCTCGCCTTCGGGCGGTACTGAAAGACACGACGTCCGCGCACCGGCGCGGGCCGCCGACGACCCGAGGAGAAGCCGGACAGTAGGAAAGGAAGCTTCGCGACACCCATGACACAGCTGGTTACGGGCAAAGCGTTCCCCCATGTGGTGGTCACCGGCATTGCCATGACGACCGCGCTGGCGTCGGACGCCGAGACCACGTGGAAGTTGTTGCTAGACGGACAAAGCGGGATCCGTAAACTCGACGACCCGTTCGTCGAGGAGTTCGACCTCCCGGTCCGCATCGGAGGGCATCTCCTCGAGGAATTCGACACCCAGCTGACGCGGGTCGAGAACCGGCGGCTGTCATACCTGGGGAAGATGTCCACCGTGCTGGGCCGGCGGGTGTGGGACAACGCCGGCGCGCCCGAGGTCGACACCAACCGGTTGGCGGTGTCGATCGGCACCGGTATGGGCTCCACCGAGGAGTTGGTTTTCGGCTACGACGACATGCGGGTGCGGGGCCTAAAGGCGGTTTCCCCGCTGGCCGTGCAGATGTACATGCCCAACGCCGCCGCCGCGGCGGTGGGGCTGGACCGGCACGCCAAAGCCGGGGTGATGACGCCGGTGTCGGCGTGTTCGTCCGGGTCTGAGGCCATCGCGCGCGCCTGGCAGCAGATCGTGCTCGGGGAAGCCGACATCGCGATCTGCGGTGGCGTGGAGACCAAGATCGAAGCGGTGCCGATCGCCGGGTTCGCGCAGATGCGCATCGTGTTGTCGACGAACAACGACGACCCGGCCGGCGCCTGCCGCCCGTTCGACAAGGACCGTGACGGGTTCGTCTTCGGTGAGGCCGGGGCGCTCATGGTCATCGAAACCGAAGAGCACGCCAAGGCCCGGGGCGCCAACATCCTGGCCCGGTTGATGGGCGCGGCGGTTACCTCCGACGGCTACCACATCGTGGCGCCGGATCCCAACGGCGAGCGCGCCGGGCATGCGATGACCCGCGCGATCCAGCTCGCCGACCTCACTCCCGGCGACATCGACCACGTCAACGCCCACGCCACCGGGACCTCGGTCGGCGACGTGGCCGAGGGCAAAGCCATCAACAACGCGCTCGGCCCCCATGGCGGAAACGCCGCGGTCTACGCCCCCAAGTCGGCGCTGGGCCATTCGGTCGGCGCGGTCGGCGCGGTCGAGTCGATCCTGACCGTGCTCGCGTTGCGGGACCAGATCATCCCGCCCACACTGAACCTGGTCAATCTCGACCCGGAGATCGACCTGGACGTGGTGGCGGGCAAG
This sequence comes from Mycobacterium heckeshornense, assembly GCF_016592155.1. Lineage (NCBI taxonomy): Bacteria > Bacillati > Actinomycetota > Actinomycetes > Mycobacteriales > Mycobacteriaceae > Mycobacterium > Mycobacterium heckeshornense. The sequence continues at coordinate 1,987,006 of NZ_AP024237.1, read as the reverse complement.
CCGCGGCCGGGCAGCTACAACTACGCGATCAACAACTCGTTCGGATTCGGCGGGCACAACGTCGCAATCGCGTTTGGTCGCTACTGAGCCGAGCACCAATCGAGGAGGAGACCTGCGATGACGATCATGGCCCCCGACGCGGTTGGCGAATCACTTGATCCACGCGATCCGCTGCTGCGGCTGTCGACATTCTTCGACGACGACAGCGTGGAACTGCTGCACGAGCGGGACCGCTCGGGGGTGCTGGCCGCCGCGGGCACGGTCAACGGCGTACGCACCATCGCGTTCTGCACCGACGGAACCGTGATGGGCGGGGCCATGGGTGTCGAGGGCTGCGCGCACATCGTCGACGCCTACGACACCGCCATCGCCGAGCAGAGCCCGATCGTCGGCATCTGGCACTCCGGTGGGGCCCGGCTCGCCGAAGGTGTTCGCGCCCTGCATGCGGTCGGGTTGGTGTTCGAGGCGATGATCCGCGCGTCCGGCTACATCCCCCAGATCTCGGTGGTCGTCGGCTTCGCCGCCGGCGGCGCCGCGTACGGGCCGGCGCTGACCGACGTGATCGTCATGGCCCCCGAGAGCCGCATCTTCGTCACCGGGCCCGACGTGGTGCGCAGCGTCACCGGCGAGGACGTCGACATGGCGTCGCTCGGCGGGCCGGGCACCCACCACAAGAAGTCCGGGGTGTGTCACATCGTCGCTGACGACGAGCTCGACGCCTACGCACGCGGCCGGGGCCTGGTCGGATTGTTCTGCCAGCAAGGGCATTTCGACCGCAGCAAGGCCGAAGCCGGTGACATCGATCTGCATGCGCTGCTGCCCGAGTCCCCCAGACGCGCCTATGACGTGCATCCGATCGTGCATGGGCTGCTCGATGAGGGCACATTCGAGGAGTTCCAGGCTAAGTGGGCGCCGTCGATGGTGATCGGTCTCGGTCGGCTCTCCGGACGTACCGTGGGTGTGCTGGCCAACAATCCGCTGCGCCTAGGCGGCTGCCTGAACTCCGAAAGTGCCGAGAAGGCAGCGCGTTTCGTGCGGTTGTGCGATGCCTTCGGGATTCCGCTGATCTGTGTGGTCGACGTGCCGGGATATCTGCCCGGTGTCGGGGAAGAGTGGGGCGGCGTGGTGCGCCGCGGCGCCAAACTGTTGCACGCGTTCGGCGAGTGCACGGTCCCTCGGGTAACGCTGGTGACCCGAAAGATCTACGGCGGGGCTTACATTGCGATGAACTCCCGCTCGCTGGGCGCCACCAAGGTGTTCGCGTGGCCCGACGCCGAGGTCGCGGTGATGGGCGCCAAGGCAGCTGTCGGGATCTTGCACCGCAAGAAGCTGGCTGCCGCGCCGGAGCACGAACGCGAGGCCTTGCACGATCAGCTGGCGGCCGAGCACGAGCGCATCGCCGGCGGGGTCGACAGCGCCATCGATATCGGCGTGGTTGACGAAAAGATCGACCCCGCGCACACCCGCAGCAAGCTGACCGAGGCGCTGGCTGAAGCGCCGGCGCGCCGCGGCCGCCACAAGAACATCCCGCTGTAGGGATAGCGCGGACAGACGCAGAAGCCGCCAATTCTTTTGTGAATTGGCGGCTTTTGCGGCGGGGCAGTCGACTCGCTCACGGGATGCGACCGAGGATCTGGTACATCACCGTGCGAAGTTCGTTCGTGGGGTCGGTGGGGAGCCTCTCAGCCCGCCACCCGACGAAATCGTCCGGGCGCACCAACAACGCACCGTCGGGCGCAAGTCCCGTGACGGCTGCCCAGGTGCCGTCGACGTCGACTTCAGTTCCGATGCGCTGCACGCTTATTGGGACGCCTGTCGCTTCCGACGCCCGGTCTGCGGCGTCGGCCCATGGGGCACCGTCATTCCCGATGAACAGAGTGAACCCAGAAGCGAGCAGGTCCAGGGTGGAAACCTGCTGGCCATCGCGATACACCCAGGCATGCGGCACCCGGGTGCCGGGCTGCCCGCGAAGCTCGTCCACCACCAGCACGTCATCCGGGTTCGCCGGTGCCTTCTCGTCGAAAATCACTGCGGCTGAGCGGTATTGGTACCCGACGAGCAGCGCGAACATCGGCGCTTCCTCCTCCGGCGGCAACTGCGGCCTGTTGTCGTCCAACTTCAGGAACTCCAAAGCCGGTCCGGTCAGCGACTGGCGGGCCGAAAACCGCCCGACCGGGCGCCTTTCGGCGTCGTAGGTTGTCAACAACGCCGGCCCGGCGGTGCCGTTCAAGACGGCGGCGAGCTTCCACGCCAAGTTGTGTGCGCTCTGAATCGCCGCGTTGGCTCCCCCCGCCTTGAACGGCGGCATGGTGTGTGCAGCGTCGCCGACGAGAAAGACTCGCCCGCAGTGGAATTGGTTGGCCACCCGCTCGTAGGGCTGCCAGGCGGCGACGTCGACGATCTCTGTGTCGATCTGCTGGCCGATCGCCTTGGTCAGGATCTCGGCACAGCGCTGCGGAGTGAACTGCTCCGCCGTCTCGCCCTTGTCGGGAAAGTAGGTCGTCATGAACACGCCGAGATCGCCCTGGGCGACCACGAATATCCCCTCGACGTGAGGGTTTTGGACTTGCACGGCATCGCCGTCGCCGAGATGCGGGACAAACTGCCGCCACGGTGCCCGAAAGTAGATGAAGACGACGAAGATGGGCAGCGCCCCATACCCCGACGTTGCGACTCCCAGCGACTCGCGGACCGGGCTGTGCACACCGTCGGCCGCGACGAGATAGTCGGCGCGCACAGTCTGCGACTCGCCAGAGGCCACATCACGCAGGATCGCCGTGACGCCCGTGTCGTCTTGCTCGAACGACGACAATTCGGTGCGGTAGCGAACTTCGTTGCCATGCCGGCGACTGTCGGCCAGCAGAATCGGCTCAAGCCGGCTCTGCGGGCAGTACTGGGCGGGCGGCTCCGGGCTCAGGTGCGCAAGGCCGCCGAAGATAGCGTCCAGGTCCATAGCCTTGTGTTCCTCCGGGCTGTTCAGTGTCGGCTTGGCCACCATGTCCGAAACATGCTCGGCCACCGCGTGCACCTCGTCCCCGAGGCCCAGGCCGCGCAGGATCTCCAGGCTGCGGAAACTCAGGTTGCGGGCTTTCGGGTAGATGAAGATCTCACGCCGCTTTTCCACCAGCAGCGAGCGGACGCCGTGCTTGGCCAGCAGCGCCGACGTGGCCAGCCCGGCTGCGCCGGCGCCGACGATGAGTACAGGAACACGCGTGACAGTCGGCATCGCTCACCTCGCCTGGGCATAAAGTGACAGTTACTACCATATAGTAGCAACTGTTGTTTTTGTCCTGGCTAGCCCAACGACGCCACGAACTCCTTCGCCACGTCGACAACTCGCTCCCGGTCGGCCGGAACCAGGCCGATGCGAGTCCGGCGATCGACGATGTCGTCGACGGTCAGGGCACCTTCGTGCGTCACCGCGTATTCGAACTCCGCGCGGATCACGTCGATGCCGTCGGCTACCGGGCCGGTGGGACGCTCGCAGGTCGCGGCGGCGAGGACACTGGGCGCCTCTGCCCCGTAGCGCGCGACCAACGACGCCGGCAGCCCGGTAACCGGCCGGGCCGTCGATCCCGGGTTGGCCGGAGCACCGACCAGCGGCAGGTTGCGCGTGCGACACGCGCCGGCAACCAGACCGCGCAACCGGATCGCACGATCGAGGACGTCCTGCGCCATATACCGGTATTCGGTGAGCTTGCCGCCGATCACGCTGATGACACCGGAAGGCGACTCGACGACCGCGTGGTCGCGCGAGACATCGGCGGTGCGTCCCGCCCCGGTGTCGACCAGCGGCCGCAGGCCGGCATAGGAGCCGATGACGTCGGGGGGGCCCCAGCGCAGTGCTCAGGGCAGTGTTCACCGTGTCGAGCAGGAAGTTGATTTCGTCCGAAGCCGGTTGCGGCACATCGGGAATCGGGCCGGGCGCGTCTTCGTCGGTCAGGCCAAGGTAGACCCGGCCCAGCTGCTCGGGCATCGCGAACACGAAGCGGTTGAGTTCGCCGGGTATCGGAATGGTCAGTGCCGCAGTCGGATTGCCGAAGGCGGCGGAGTCGAAGACGAGATGGGTGCCGCGGCTGGGCCGCAACCGCAACGACGGGTCGATGTCGGCCGCCCACACCCCTGTCGCGTTGATGACGGCACGCGCGCAGACGTCGAAGGATCCGCTGGAGCGCTGGTCGGTCAACCTCACCGAGGTGCCGGTGGCCTGCGATGCGGCCACATAGGTGAGAATCCGGGCCCCGTACTGTGCCGCGGTCCGCGCGACCGCGGTGACCAGTCGGGCGTCGTCGACGAGTTGCCCGTCGTAGGCCAGCAGACCGCCGTCGAGCCCGTCGCGCCGCACGGTCGGCGCCAGGTCGACAACACGCTGGGCCGACATTCGGCGCGAGCGCGGCAACACGGATCCCGGCGTGCCCGCCAGCCTGCGCAACACGTCACCGGCCAGAAACCCGGTGCGCACCAGCGCCCGCTCGGCACGCCCCATCGTCGGCAGCAGCGGCACCAGCTGGGGCATCGCCCGAACCAGGTGGGGTGCGTTGCGCGTCATCAAGATTCCGCGTTCGATTGCGCTGCGGCGGGCGATACCGACATCGCCGCTCGCCAGGTAGCGCAGGCCACCGTGCACCAACTTGGAACTCCACCGACTGGTGCCGAACGCCAGATCATGCTTTTCTACCAGCGCCACCCGCAGCCCCCCGCGCCGCGGCGTCCAGGGCGATGCCGGCGCCGGTGATGCCGCCGCCGATGACGATGACGTCCACCGGCGCGCCATCGGCCAGCGCCTGCAGGTCGGCGGTGCGGCGGGTCGCATTGAGAGCGACGGGCATCAGGACAGGTATCCGTTCAGCGAGTAGGCCAGCTCGGCGCTGAGCGCGTCGGCGTTCAGGATCGGCCGGACGATCCGCGCGGACTGGATCGTGGACTGGGTGATCAGCAAGACCATCGCGGCGAGCCGACGAGGGTCACCGGAGCGCACGCTGCCATGGCGCTGCGCGGCGCGCAGTTCGTCGGCCAAGGCGTCGATGAGCAGCTGCTGGCTGGTGCCCAGCCGCTCGGTGATGTAGACCATCGCCAACTCCGAGCGCAGCACGGCCATGACGAGCTTGTCGCGCCGCAACCGTTCGGCAACTGCCACGATCCGCTCGACGAGTGCCTCACGACCGTGGCCGCGCGCCGGAACGTCGCGTGCCGCGGCGGTGATGTGGCGGGTCAACAGCGCGGCCAGGATGGACCGGGTGTCGGGCCAGCGACGGTAGACCGTCGGTCGGCTCACCCCGGCCCGGCGCGCGATTTCGGCCAGGGTCACCCGCTCCACCCCGAAATCGCGCACGCAGCTGGCCGCGGCCCGAAGGATCTTGTCCCCGGTTTCCGGGGCATTACTGATTGACGGCATATGTAATACTGTAACGCATGGCCGAGGAGCTCCTGCCGCCGATGAAATGGAACGCGTGGGGGGATCCGGCGGCAGCCAAACCGCTGTCGGAAAGTATCCGGTCACTGCTGAAACAGGCGCTGGGCGTGCAGGATTCGGATGCGGCCGAGCTCGACGCAGACCGGGTCCGGCTGTCTTCGAGCGCGCTGGGGCAGGCCGATTACGACGCGCTGGCGGCCATCGTCGGCCCGGATTTCTGCCGGGTCGGTGACCGGGACCGACTGCTCCACGCCGGCGGCAAGTCCACGCTGGATCTGCTGCGGCGCAAGGACGCCGGTGTGCAGGAGGCTCCCGACGCGGTGCTGCTGCCCGGCAAGGAGGACGACGTGGCGGCCATCCTGCGGTATTGCTCGCAGCGTGGCATCGCTGTCGTCCCGTTCGGCGGTGGCACCAGCGTGGTGGGCGGGCTCGACCCGATTCGCGGCCGGTTCGACGCCGTGGTGTCGCTGGATCTGCGCCGCTTCGACCGGTTGCACGCGCTCGACGAGGTATCCGGCGTGGCCGAGCTCGGTGCCGGCGTCACCGGCCCGCAGGCCGAAAGCCTGCTCGGCGAGCACGGCTTTTCGCTGGGGCATTTTCCGCAGAGCTTCGAGTTCGCCACCATCGGCGGCTTCGCGGCCACCCGCTCGTCGGGTCAGGATTCGGCGGGCTACGGGCGCTTCGACGACATGGTTCGCGGGCTGCGGGTCATCACTCCGGCGGGCGCGCTGGAGCTGGGCCGCGCCCCGGCGTCGGCGGCCGGACCGGACCTGCGAGAGTTGTTGATCGGCTCGGAAGGCGTGTTTGGTGTCATCACCCGGGTGCGGCTGCGCGTGCACCGGATACCTGAGGCCAGTATCTACGAGGCGTGGTCGTTTCCGGACTTCGCCACGGGAGCCGACGCCCTGCGCGCCGTCAGCCAAACCGGCACCGGACCGACCGTCATCCGGCTTTCCGACGAGGCCGAGACAGGGGTCAACCTCGCCACCACTGAGGCGATCGGCGAGCAGCAGATCACCGGGGGCTGCCTGGCGATCACGGTGTTCGTGGGCACCGCGGCCCACGCCGAGAGCAGGCACGCCGAGACGCGGGCGCTACTGCAAGCCCACGGCGGCACGTCGCTGGGCGAAGAGCCGGCGCGGGCCTGGCAGCGTGGCCGGTTCAGCGCACCCTACCTGCGCGATTCGCTGCTGGCCGCGGGCGCGTTGTGTGAGACCTTGGAGACCGCCACCGACTGGTCCAACATTGCCGCGCTGAAGGCCGCAGTCACCGATGCGCTGACTGTCGCGCTAGCCGAATCCGGCACACCGGCCCTGGTGTTATGCCACATTTCGCACGTGTATCCCACCGGCGCATCGCTGTATTTCACGGTCGTTGCCGGCCAGCGCGGCAACCCGATCGAGCAGTGGCGTGCCGCCAAGGCCGCCGCCTGCGACGCGATCATGGCCACCGGCGGCACCATCACCCACCACCACGCCGTCGGCGCCGATCACCGGCCGTGGCTGCGTGACGAGATCGGCGACTTGGGCGTGCAGATATTGCGTGCCGTCAAGTCCGCGCTCGATCCGGCCGGAATCCTTAACCCCGGCAAGCTGATTCCGTGACCGGGCCGTTGCGCCGCCGCGAGATCGGCCAGGTAACCATGCTGACCAATCCGGCGTCGGGGCACGGAAACGCGCCGCATGCCGCCCACCAAGCGAGTGCCCGCTTGCAAAAGCGCGGCGTCGACGTTGTCGAGATCATCGGAACCGACGCCACGCATGCACGACGCCTGCTCGATGCGGCCCTCGGCCGCGGCACCGACGCCGTAGTGGTCGCCGGCGGCGACGGGGTGATCGGCCTGGCACTACAGGCGTTGGCGGGCAACGACATTCCGCTGGGCATCGTGCCAGCCGGAACCGGCAACGACCACGCCCGCGAATACGGAATCCCCAAGGACCCGGCGAGTGCAGCGGACGTCGTCGCCGACGGCTGGACGGAAACCGTTGACCTGGGCCAGATCCGCGACCGCGCGGGCACCGCCACCTGGTTCGGCACGGTCGCGGCAGCGGGCTTCGATTCGCTGGTCACGGACCGGGCCAACCGAATGCGCTGGCCGCGCGGACGCATGCGCTACAACCTGGCAATGCTCGCCGAGCTGTCGCAGCTGCGGCTGCTGCCGTTTCGGCTGATGCTCGACGGCCAGCGCGAGATCGTCACCGACCTCACGCTGGCGGCGTTCGGCAATACCCGCAGCTACGGCGGCGGCATGCGCATCTGCCCGCACGCCGACCACGCCGACGGCCTGCTCGACATCACGATGGTGCACTCGGCGTCGCGAACCCGGCTGGTCCGGTTGTTTCCCACCGTGTTCAAAGGCACCCACGTCGAGTTGGACGAGGTGAGCACGGCGCGCGCCCGCTCCGTCGACGTGGAGTCGCCCGGCATCAACGCCTACGCCGACGGCGAATACATCTGCGCGCTGCCGGTGCAGATCTTCGCGGTGCCCGGCGCGCTGCAGGTGCTGCGGCCGGTTGGCGAGCAGACAAAAACCTAGCCCACTCCCCGGCTGAGCCAGGCCACTTCGCCGGCGTCGCCGCCGTCGCGGTACACCTCGAGGGCCTCATCCCACGCCGTGCCCAGCGCCGAATCTAGTTCGGCCGCAAGGGCGTCCGCGCCTGAGGCCATCATCGCGCGCAGCCGCATCTCACCGACCATGATGTCGCCGTTGGCACTCGTCGTCCCGCTCCACAGTCCCAGCTGCGGGGTGTGGCTGAATCGCTGACCGTCAACGCCGGGACTGGGATCCTCGGTGACCTCGAACCGCAACACCGACCACGAGCGCAGCGCGTTGGCCAACCGGGCCCCGGTGCCCACCGGGCCGACCCAGTTGGTCACCGCGCGCAGCTGTCCGGGCATGGCCGGCTGCGGGGTCCACTTCAGGTTGGCGGGGGCCCCCAGAGTTGACGACAACGCCCACTCGACATGTGGGCACACCGCCGCCGGCGAGGCGTGGATGTACACCACGCCGGTGGTCGCGTCGGCGAATTGGTTCGACGCACGCATCTGCTGCTCCTTCGGCTCCACGAGGGACGTCTTCCCCAACGACCTGGTGAACCCGATGAGCAGCCCGGAATAAAGTTGTGCTTTGCGTGTCTATTGTGCCTCGTGATACCCCTGTTGCGCTAGTGGGCGCGGTGTTCAGAAATCACCGCGTCGGATAGCGCCGGCCACACCGGCAGCGCCCAGTCGCCGAAATCGCGGTCGGTGAGAACGACAAGGGCCAGCTCAGCGTCGGGATCGGCCCAGATGAAGCTGCCGGACTGGCCGAAATGGCCGTAGGTCCGTTCCGAGTTCGAGGCACCGGTCCAGTGCGGCGACTTGGCGTCGCGGATCTCAAAACCCAGGCCCCAGTCGTTGGGCCGCTGCACGCCGTAGCCCGGCAGCACCCCGTCGAGGCCGGGGAACTGCACGCTGGTGGCCTCGGCGTGCATCTGCGCCGAGACGATCGCCGGGCGCAGCAGGTCGGCCGCGAACCCCGTCAGGTCGGCGACGGTCGAGGTGGCGCCGAATCCGGCGGCCCACGTGCCGCCGCCCAGCCGGCTGGCGGTCATCCGCAGCGGCTCGAACACCGCCTCGGTGAGGTACTGCCCGAATTCGATGCCCGATGCCTGCTCCACCGTTTCGGCGAGCACGGTGAAACCGTGATTGGAGTACACCCGACGGGTGCCAGGGCGGGCCAAGATGTGGTCGGAGTGCATCGCCAGCCCCGACGCGTGCGCCAACAGATGGCGCACCGTCGACCCGGGCGGGCCGGCGGGGGTGTCGAGCTCGACGACCCCTTCCTCGATGGCCACCTGCACGGCCCGGGCTACCAACGGCTTGGTCACCGACGCCAGCGCGAATTCCCGGTCGACGTCGCCGTGACTGGCCAACACTCCGGAGGGCCCGATGACCGCGGCGGCCGCGGCGGAGACCGGCCAGTCGTCTAGCGCGTCGAGTGCAGCCATCGCGGCAGAGCGTAACGCCCCGGCGTTAGGTTAGAGCCCATGAGTCAGACAGTGCGGGGCGTGGTTTCACGCAAAAAGGGCGATCCCGTCGAGTTGGTGGACGTTGTCATTCCCGACCCCGGCCGGGGTGAAGTGGTGGTCGACGTGATCGCCTGCGGGGTATGCCACACCGACTTGACCTACCGGGAAGGCGGCATCACCGACGACTACCCGTTTCTGCTCGGCCATGAAGCCGCCGGCACCGTCGAATCGACCGGGCCGGATGTGACCGCGGTGCAACCCGGCGACTTCGTGATCCTGAACTGGCGCGCGGTCTGCGGCCAATGCCGGGCGTGCAAACGCGGCAGGCCGCATTTGTGCTTCGACACCTTCAACGCCGAACAGAAGATGACGCTCACCGACGGCACCGCGTTGACACCGGCGCTGGGAATCGGGGCGTTCGCCGACAAAACCCTGGTGCACCAGGGGCAATGCACCAAGGTCGATCCCGCGGCCGACCCGGCGGTGGCCGGCCTGCTGGGCTGCGGGGTCATGGCCGGCCTCGGCGCGGCGATCAACACCGGCGGTGTCACCCGCGACGACAGCGTCGCGGTGATCGGCTGTGGCGGCGTGGGCGACGCCGCGATCGCGGGCGCAGCCCTGGTCGGGGCCAGGCGCATCATCGCCGTGGACACCGACAACACCAAGCTGGACTGGGCGCGCGGCTTCGGCGCCACCCACACCGTCAACGCGCGGGAGTCCGATGTCGTCAAGGCCATCCAGGATCTCACCGACGGGTTCGGCGCCAACGTGGTGATCGACGCAGTCGGCCGGCCGGAGACCTGGGAACAGGCCTTCTACGCCCGTGATCTCGCGGGAACCGTTGTGCTGGTTGGTGTTCCGACACCGCAGATGCGCATCGACATGCCGCTGCTGGACTTCTTCTCCCACGGCGGGGCACTGAAGTCGTCGTGGTACGGCGACTGTCTACCCGAACGCGACTTCCCCACCCTGATCGACCTGTATCTGCAGGGCCGGTTGCCGCTGGAGAAATTCGTCTCCGAGCGCATCGGTCTCGGCGACGTCGAGGAGGCGTTCCACAGGATGCATGCGGGCAAGGTATTGCGCTCGGTGGTGATGCTGTGACGCGCATCCAGCGGGTGGTGACCCACGGCACCTTCGAACTCGACGGCGGCAGTTGGGAAGTCGACAACAACATCTGGATCGTAGGCGACGACTCCGATGTGGTGGTCTTCGACGCCGCGCACGTTGCCGACCCGATCGTCCGGGCTGTCGGCGGCCGCAATGTGCTCGCGGTGGTGTGCACGCACGGTCACAACGACCATGTGACGGTGGCCCCGGAGCTGGGCAAGACGCTCGACGCCCCGGTGCTGCTGCATCCCGCTGACGACGTGTTGTGGCGGATGACTCACCCGGACAAGGACTTTCGTGCCGTGGCCGATGAAGAAACCCTCAGCGTCGCCGGGACGCAGCTGCGCGCGTTGCACACCCCGGGCCACTCGCCCGGATCGGTGTGCTGGTATGCCCCCGAGTTGGGTGCGGTGTTCAGCGGCGACACCCTGTTTCAGGGCGGACCCGGTGCGACAGGCCGCTCGTTCTCCGATTTTCCGACCATCCTGCAGTCGATTTCGAGCCGGCTCGGCACGCTGCCCGCCGACACGGTGGTCTACACCGGCCACGGCGACAGCACCACCGTCGGCGATGAGATCGTCCACTACGACGAATGGGTGGCGCGCGGCCACTAGTTCCCCGCGAGCGCACGCACAATTGCGGCGGCACCGGCACGCCCGTCCGCGGCAAGTCGGACGGTCACCGGCCGTCAAGGATCCGGCGTTTCTCGGCCTCGAACTCTGCTTCAGTTAATGCGCCTGAATCCCGCAGCGCCGCCAACGTTTTCAGCTGTTCGACGCGTACACCCTCCTCGCCGGGGGTATAGGCGGTGTCTGGCCCCGGTGGCTGGGTGGTCACCGGCTGTGGCCGGCGCCTAATCCGCGCCGACCACCACAGCGCGCAGATCAGGTTCAGCAGACCCAGCACGAACAACACCGCGAAGACCCACGCCAGGGAGTCATAGGAACTACGGTGCCCGAATGCCAGGCGCGGGCTGATGAACCCGCCGACCTGCCCGCTGGTTTTGATGGTGTAGGTACCATCCGCGGGAACGCGCACCAACCAGACCCGGCGGTGTGCGTCGTTGTTGACTGTCGTTGTGCTGCCGTAGCTTTCGGTCACCACCGGGTCGGGGGCCCCGGCCGGCGGGATGATGGTCATGCCCAGCCGCGGTACCGGCAGGCCGCTGCTGGCACTACCGATCACCTGGGTGTGGAAGCTGACGGTGACCTCACCGGCCGGCAGCTGCAGGCTGCCCGATCCCGGGACGGGCACCTCGCCGTACGCGTTGTACCTGTCCAGCACGAACACGTTGAGCAGCAGCATGGCGACGAATCCGACGGCACCCACCACCATCGCCACCACGGACATCACCACCGCGAGCCTCGTCGCGGCTTTGGCGCCGGTCACCGCCGCAGTCTGTCACACCGGGCCGCCGCCGCGCTGGCCGATGGGCACGCCAGAGCGTTACGGTGCAGGAACACCGGACATCAGGAGCGTGCCATGGCAACCAACCTCGAAGTCAGCGTGCCGGATCTGTCCGGAAAGCGCGCGGTCGTCACCGGGTCTAACAGCGGCCTCGGCTTGGGCCTGGCCCGCCGGCTGGCAGCAGCTGGCGCCGACGTCGTCATGGCGATCCGCAACCGCGCCAAGGGCGAGGCGGCGGTCGCCGAGATCCGCGCGACGGTCCCCGACGCCAAGCTAACCATCAAGAATCTCGACCTGTCGTCGCTGGCCAGCGTCGCGGCGCTGGGTGAGCAGCTCAACGCCGAGGGGCGCCCGATCGACATCTTGATCAACAACGCCGGTGTCATGACCCCACCGGAACGCGACGCCACCGCCGACGGGTTCGAGTTGCAGTTCGGCAGCAACCATCTCGGCCATTTCGCGCTCACCGGACATCTTTTGCCGGTACTGCGTGCCGCCGGCACCGCCCGGGTCGTCTCGTTGAGCAGCCTCGCGGCCCGCCGCGGCCGCATCCACTTCGACGACCTGCAGTTCGAGAAGTCCTATGCCCCGATGCAGGCCTATGGGCAGTCGAAGCTGGCGGTGCTGATGTTTGCCCGCGAACTGGACCGCCGCAGCCGCGAGGCGGGCTGGGGCATCATGTCCAACGCCGCGCACCCGGGCTTGACCAAAACCAACCTGCAGATCAGCGGGCCGTCACGTGGCCGGTCGAAACCGTCGCTGATGGAACGCTTGTACAAGCTGTCGTGGCAGCTGACCCCGTTTATTTGGCAAGAAGTCGACGAGGGGATCCTGCCCGTGCTCTACGCCGCCCTCGACCCGCAGGCTGAGGGCGGCGCATTCTACGGACCGCGCGGACCCTATGAAGCGTTCGGCGGTGGCGTGACGGCGGCCAAAGTGCCCGCGCAGGCCCGCAGCGACGCCGACGGCCGGCGGCTGTGGGAGATTTCGGAGCAGCTCACCGGCGTCAGCTATCCGATGCCGACCTGAGCACCGCGGCAACGGTACCGCGATCAACGAGTGGCCTGACGGCGACGGCAACCCGAAATCCGGCGATCCCGCCGTGCAGCGCGAGCCGCCGGACTAGCCGGGCGGCCCACCGGGGCCCGGCTGCGGCAACCGCGGAATGCCCGGGATTCTCGGGAACGGCGGACCGACCGGGGCCGGAGCCGACGTCGTCGTGGTCGTGGTGGTGACCGTGGAGGTCTGAGTCGTCGTGGTGGGCTCCGTGGTCGTCGACTGCGTGGACGGCGGCGTGGTCGTCGATTCCGTTGACGGCGCAGGCTGGCTTGTCGACGCTGTCTCGGTCACCGTCGTGGTCTGGGTACTCGGGCTTTCGGTCACGGGAGCGGAGGTCTCGCTTGGCGCGGGAGTCGTGCTCACGCTGGGCGGCGCCGGGGCGGGCGCGCCGCCACCGGCGGCATGTCGTAGCGCGATGACTATCACCGCTCCCAGCGCCAGTACCACCAGGACAACGCCGGTGATCAGCACGGCCTCGCGCCGATACCACGGAATCGCGGGCCGGGCGGCCTCACGCGGGCGTTGCTCGTGCTCGACTCCCGCCCGAGGGTGCTCGGATGCCGCACTGTCTTGCGGCGCCGGGTACTCGCCGGTGCGGATCGGCATGATCCCCGAGTCGTCGTCGGCCTCCGACCACGCCAGGGCCGGGGCGCCGCTCGACTCCGGGACGGCGTCGGAAAGCACAGTCGCACCTGCGAAGGGGTCCAACGCCGCGGCGGCGGTCGGGGCCAGTGTGGTTTGGCTGTCGTCGGCGGGGCCGCGTGCGGCCCGCAGTGCCGCACCGATCGCCGCCGTTAAATGCGGCCGCGGTGCGGCGACGACCGGGGCCCCCAGCTGTCCGGACAGCGTCGTAGTGACCGCCGGGATATTGGCACCACCGCCCACCAACGCGACCGCAGCAACATCTGTAGCACGAATTCCATTGCGCTGCAGAGTCTCTTGGACCACAGCCACGAAACCGTCCAGCGGCTGACGGATCAGCTCTTCGAGTTCGGACCGGGTCAGCCGAATGTCGCCGCGAAATCCCGGCAACTCCGCCGACAGCGTGCTCAGCGTGCTCGACGACAGCTGTTCCTTGGCGTTTCGGCATTGGGCCCGCAGCCGCGCCAGCGACCCGATCGCTGCGGTGCCACCGCTGTCGAACGAACCCGCGGCCGACAGGTCGGCGACGACGTGATTGAGCAGGGCCTGGTCGATCCGGTCGCCGGAGAAGTCGGTGTAGCGGACCGTCGCGGCGACGGGCTGATAACCGGCGGCGTCGGCCAGGGTGAGGCTGGTGCCGCTGCCCCCGAAGTCGCACACCGCGATGATCCCGCGGGATGGCAGGCCAGGGTTAGCCTGCAGCGCAACCAGAGCCGCCAGCGCGTCGGGGGCCAGCGCCACCGGCTGGGGGCCGCGCGACCACTCGGCGACCCGGCTCAGCGCGCCGCGCAGCGCCTCCACCGAGGGCGCCGGCCAGTGCCCCGGATAGCTGACGGCCACCGCCTCCGGCAGCGCGCGCCCGCCGGTCGCGCCGTAGGCAAGTGCGCGCAGCGCCTCGGCGACCAGCGTCTCGCCATGATGTGTCGTGCCGTCGGCAACCACGATCCCGACCGGGTCGCCCACCCGGTCGACGAAGTCGGTGATCACCAGGCCGGGTTCGGTGAGGTTCGGGTTCTCCACGGGCACACCGACTTCGGGTGGACGTCCCTGATACAGGGTCAGCACCGGCTTGCGGGTTATGGCCCGCTCGGCGGTCACCGCTGCCAGGTTGGTGGCACCGATCGACAGGCCTATCGCCGGGCGGTGTCCGTTTGCCATGTCGTCCTATCCAGTCGTGGCCAGCCTCGGGCACGCGGTGCGCGCCGGCCACCAATGTATCGGCAGGCCTCATCGCCGGCGCGCAGGCGCGGGTCAGCGGATGGCGCCGGCGCCGGCGATCAGCGGAAGGTCCAGCGCGGTGACCCACCCGGGCGGCAGGTCGTTGACGGCCGGGACCGCGTTGAGCGCCCGCATCCCGGTTGCCAGGCAGCCGGCGGTGGCGGCATCGCGTCCTGAGCCGTCGGTGAACCGGAACGCGGTTTCGGTGAAGATACTTGGCGTTCCATCGATTTCGACTTGGTAGACGTCGTCCCGGTTGCCCTTCGGCCAGTCGGGCGCAGCATCGTGGCCGATGCGGTTGACATGCTCAAGTTGGATGCGTGTCTTGCCTCGGTAGATGCCATTGATGGTGAACCGGATCGCGGCGACCTGTCCCGGCTGGATGACGCCCTTGGCCGTGGTGCGCTTCGTTGGCGTCACCCACTTGTCCCAGGTGGTGGTGATGTCGTCGAGCATGATGCCCGCGGCGTGGGCGATCATCGGGACGGTGGCGCCCCACGCGAAGATCAGCACGTCGCGGTTTTGCAGCACCGGCCGGAATTCGGGGTCGCGCCCGATGCCCATCTCGGTTTCGTAATCGCCGGTGTAGTTGGTGTAGTCCAGTAGCTCGGCCGCGCGAACCTTGCGTACTTCCGAGCACACCCCCATCAGCGTCATCGGCAACAGGTCGTTGGCGAAACCGGGATCGATACCGGTGGTGAAGCACGACGACTCCCCCAATTCGCATGCCTCGGTGATCGGCTGGATCCAGTTGGGCGGGTTCAACTGCATGGTGGGCCACACCCAGGGCGTCATCGCGGTCGAGCACACGTCGATGCCGGCCCGCAGGAACCGGGTTATCAGCGCGATGTTGTCGTCGGCGTGCGCCGCGGTCGGCCCGTAGTGCACCAACGCGTCGGGCTTGAGTGCGATCAGAGCGTCGACGTCATCGGTGGCGGTGATGCCGACGGGGTGAGGGAGCCCGCAGATGTCGCCGACGTCGCGGCCGACCTTGGCGGGGTTGCTGACGCCGACGCCGACGAGCTCGAACAGCGGGTGCTTGACGATTTCGGCGATCACCAGCTTGCCGACGAATCCGGTGCCCCATACCACGATGCGTTTGGACATCAGCCGCCTTTCGTTTCACCACCTCCGATCACCCTAAGTGGGCGGCCGCCGGCTGCATCGGGAGCATTGATCACGACGCGTTTCAGGCGATATACGGTTCGCTGACATTTCGGACTTGCCGCGGTCCGCCAAATGGGCCACGCCAACTTCCCTGCCGAAAACGCGCAGATACTCCGCTTCCCCGTGACACCATGTAGCACCACGATGACCAGTCACTCGTCACCCCAGCGGCCCCGCGGTCCGCGTCGTCGCACCCGGGCGTCTTGCCTGTTCGGGGCCGCCCTCTTCGCAGCCGTCGCCGTCGTCGGCGGTGCCACGGCCGGCAGTGCGGCAGCCAATCGGCCACTTGTTCCGCCGCCCGGTACCGAGACGATTCGCTACCAGGTCAACGGCAGCCCGGGCGCGGCCGAATACATCAGCTACGCGATTGACTACGGCCAACAGTACGAATCGACTGTGCCGTTGCCCTGGACCAAGCAGTTCACCGCACCGCCTGGCCGGGTCTATGTCCTGAGCGCACAAGGCAGTGGGACCGGTTCGATCAGCTGCACGATCGCGATCGACGGCAAAGTTGTAAGCCACGTGTCGTCGACCGCAACACCCGCAAGGGCTGCCTGTTCGCACTGATACGTCCGGACAGAGATTTCGCGACTTTGGGTCGGGTAAGCAACTGTGGCGAAGGTTGCCAACAGCCAGCCACCACCCGTCCGCCGGCCACAACGCGATGGTCGACGACGCGACCCGCCTGCTCAGCCCCAGCCACGCGGATGTGACAGCACCGACGACCGCGCCCGATGCGGTAGGCGGTATCTTCGGCTGTTCCTACGCAGGGCGCGCTGCTTCTCGCGCGTGGCCCGGACAGCGGTGACATCTGGATTGCCGACCGGTTTTGTGCATACTCTCAGCGAATGAGCGAGCGCGCTGACGCTGATTTCTATAAGCAGCTCGCGGCCTACCGCAAATGTGTCGACCGGATCAGGGACACCTGGCCGGGGTTCGCTGCTCGCCGGCGTGAACGGCTTCAGCAGGGCGGGTTTGGTGCGCCGGTTGAAAAAATCGCAGAGAACATTCTTGAGGACTTGTTCACCACCGTTTTGGATTGGTCACTTGCCGACGTCAATCTTCAAGTGGGGCGGGCAGATGTGGTGTTGTCCGGGCTGGGGATCAAACGTCTCGTCCTCGAGATAAAGCGGCCCGGCTCGTTGATCTGGCGAAGACCGGCGGTCGACTCCGCGTTGAGTCAGGCGCGCCGCTATGCCGCCAACCAACGGGTCGGAGCGGTCGCAGTCAGCGACGCCACAATGCTGTATGCGGCCGATGTCGTCGAAGGCGGACTGCGTGACCGTGTTCTTGTTGCGCTTGACACCGATCGCGCTCCCGAGGCGCTGTGGTGGATCTCGGTCCACGGCATTTACCGCCCATGCTCGTCCGCGGCGGCAGATTTTGAGGCGGTACCGTCTGATGCCACCACCGTGAGTGTCGTGGCCGACGGCGAGTTGCGCCATCCAAAGTACGCCCTGGGTATGCAGTGCTTCGCTTACGTAGGTGCCGCCGACAACACGCGCACCTGGAAGCTGCCCTACCGCTTAGCTGACGGCGCCCCCGACCCCAAGCGGCTGCCCAAGGCAATCCAGTGCATCTTGAGCAACTATCGTGGCGCCAGGGTTGACATTCCGCGGGCGGCTGTCGCCGAGGTGCTGGTGCGCCTGGGGATCGCCGCAGCTGAGCTGAGAAAGATGCCGTGTCAAAACGCGCCTACCGCTGACGCGTATACCAACGCACATCAGGCCCTGGAGCAGTTAAACCGGCTATCCGACGTCGGCTGCTGCGGCGGGCGAAACCAGTGATCAGCTCATCTTGATCGGCACGCCGTTTGGGTCTTCACGTCCGGCTGGCGTCGGCCTAGGCTCGCGACGAATAGCCCGCACGAGGGAGGAACCGCGCATGGGCATCGCGATGCGCGTCAACGGCACTGCGCCGCCCGAGGTGCCGCTGGCCGATATCGACCTGGGTTCGTGGGATTTCTGGGCTTGCGATGACGATTTCCGCGACGGGGCGTTTGCGACGCTGCGACGGGAGTCGCCGATCTCGTTTTGGGGCGAGCCTGCGCAACCGGGGTTCCCCGTCGGTGCCGGGCACTGGGCGCTGACCAAATACGACGACGTCTTCTACGCCAGCCGGCACCCGGAGATCTTCAGCTCTCATCCCAACATCACAATTGCCGACCAGCCGGTCGAGGTCGCCGAATACTTCGGTTCGATGATCGCGCTCGACGATCCGCGACACCAGCGGCTGCGTTCGATCGTGAGCCGCGCCTTCACCCCGAAAGTGGTGGCACGCACCGAGGCGTCGGTGCGGGACAGGGCGCAACGGCTGGTCGCGGAGATGATCGCCAGGCACCCGGACGGAAAGGGCGAGCTCGTCACCGAGCTTTCCGGTCCACTGCCGTTGCAGGTGATCTGCGACATGATGGGGATTCCCGAGGAAGACCACGAGCGAATCTTCCACTGGACCAATGTGATTCTCGGTTTCGGGGATCCTGACTTGGGCACCGATTTCGAGGAATTCACCAAGGTCTCGCTGGAGATCGGGGGCTATGCGACCGCGCTGGCCGAAGACCGCCGGGCTAATCCCCACGACGACCTGACAACTGCGCTGGTGCAGGCCGAAGTCGACGGCGATCGGTTGTCATCGGCTGAGATCGCCTCATTCTTCATCCTGCTGGTGGTGGCCGGTAACGAGACAACACGCAACGCCATCAGCCATGGGGTGCTGGCGCTCACCCACTACCCCGAACAGCGGGAAAAATGGTGGGCCGATTTCGACCGTTTGACCCGTTCAGCAGTCGAAGAGATCGTGCGGTGGGCTTCGCCGGTAGTCTACATGCGCCGCACCCTCACTCAGGACATCGAGCGCAGGGGTGTGCGGATGGCAGCCGGCGACAAGGTCACCATGTGGTACTGCTCGGCCAATCGCGACGAAGACAGGTTCGCCAACCCGTGGACGTTCGACGTGGCACGAAACCCGAACCCGCACGTCGGATTCGGCGGTGGAGGCGCCCATTTCTGCTTGGGCGCCAACCTGGCTCGCCGTGAGATCAGCGTCATATTCGACGAACTGCATCGCGAGATCCCTGACGTGGTTGCCGCGGGAGAGCCTGCCCGGCTGCTCTCGCCGTTCATCCACGGCGTCAAAACACTTCCCATCACGTGGACACCCCCCAGCGACGTACGCGCGCATTAGTGCCAGGTTGCGACTATCTTGTGTTCGCTTTGTCCTTCTCCGACAGAGACATTCGGCCCGCACCGGCTAGGCTGCGGAGGCGGGGGCCGGGTGCAATGCGTAGCCGTCTGCAACGGACGAACCGATGACGTTACGAACACCGCGAGGGCGAGGTTGGCAAATTCGGCGGAAGTAGCTGCGGCGGCGCATGTTTGCGCATTGGTTGCCGACACGATAGGTCAGGTGTGGCGAACGTGATCGCCGCGGTGCGCGTGGATATGTCAGCATTGGTAACGTGCACCTCCGCATCGTTGCTCGATTGCTTGCTGTTGCTGTGGCATCGACATGGGCACTACCGGATGCCTTGACGCCCATTGCATCCGCGCAGTCCTGTCCTGATGTCGAAGTGGTGTTCGCCCGCGGAACCGGCGAACCACCCGGGCTGGGACCGACCGGACAGGCATTCGTCGACGCGCTGCGTCCACGCCTGGGCGGTCGGTCGATGGATGTGTATCCGGTGGACTATCCGGCAAGCGAGCAGTGGGATACCGGCATCGACGGCATTAGAGACGCGGGAGCTCACGTCCAGTCCACAGCGACGAACTGCCCCAAGACCAAAATGGTGCTGGGCGGTTTTTCTCAGGGTGCGGCTGTGATGGGTTTCGTCACCTCGCCTGCGGTGCCCGATGGGGTCGATCCCGCGACAGTGCCTAAACCGCTGCAACCGGAGGTGGCCGACCACGTCGCCGCCGTCGTGCTGTTCGGGGCACCGAATGCCCGGGCCATGAACTTCCTCGGCGAGCCGACGGTCGTCATCGGACCCGCGTATCAGGCCAAGACCCTCAAGGTCTGCGCACCTGAGGACCCGGTTTGCTCGGACGGGTTGAATTTCGCCGCACACAACACATATGCCAACGACAATACGATGATCGACAAAGGAGCAGCCTTCGCCGCGAGCCGCCTCGGCCCGCCACCCGGCGCAACCCCGGCTTCGCCCCCACCACCTCCGCCGGCCCCGCCGGCCCCGCCCGAAGGAGAGTAGCCCCGGTCCCGGATCTCGCAGTAGCCACAGGCGGCTCCGCAATCCGGGTCGGCTGCCGCCACATCCAACGGTCGGCCCAGTCACGGCGCCCGCGCGTCGCTGAAGCACCCACCAGCAACATCGGTGCCCGACCGAACCGAGCCTCACCCGCCGTCATGGGGCGACGAAACGCCTGCGACGGTGAATGGGAACGCGTTAGGGTGCTGGCAAGTTGCTGACAGGTTGCTGTGGGAGGGCTCGTTGCAGGGAACTTCGTTCGGGAAGTACCGACTGATCGAGTTGCTCGGCCGCGGCGGCATGGGCGAGGTGTGGCGTGCCTACGACACCGTGATCGACCGGATCGTCGCGATTAAGATCCTGCCTCCCGAGATCTCGCAGGACGAAGTTTTCCAACAACGGTTCCGCCGCGAAGCTCACGCAGCCACCCGACTCAGCAGCCCGCACGTTATACCGATTCACACCCACGGTGAAATAAACGGGCACTTGTTCGTCGACATGCGGCTGATCGAGGGCCGCGACCTGCAAGCCATCCTGGAGGCCGGGTCACCGCTGGAACCAGCCAGGGCGGTGCATGTCATCGAGCAGGTAGCCAAGGCGCTGCATGCGGCGCACAAAGTGGGCTTAGTGCACCGTGATGTCAAGCCTTCTAACATTTTGGTCGACGAAGACGACTTCGCGTATTTGATCGACTTCGGAATCGCCCGTGCCACGGGCGAATTGGCGCTGACAACAGCGGGTGGTGTGATTGGCACCTTTCATTACATGGCCCCGGAGAGGTTCAGCACGGGCCAAGTCGACGCTCGATCGGATATCTATGCGTTGGCTTGCGTGCTGTATGAGTGCCTGACCGCGCAGCATCCGTTCCCCGGCGACAGCATGGAGCGACAGCTCACCGCGCACCTGATGAGCCCTCCGCCGCAGCCGTCGATGACCAACACTGCGGTGCCGGCGGGCTTGGACATGGTCATCGCCAAGGGCATGGCCAAAAATCCCGCCGAACGCTACGGGACCGCAGTGGATCTGGCGCGCGCGGCCCGCGACGCCCTGGCCGCGCCGGGTGGCCACCGGCAAGGGTCTGCTCGCGCCCAGCCGACAACCGTCCGCCAACCGCGGCCCAGAATGATCACCGTTCCGGGGCGAAAGCCCGCAGGTGGGCGGCTACCCGGAATAGCGCAGTCACCGTCGCAGCGGTGGTGGCGCCGGAAGGGCGTCGTCATCTCGGCCGCTGCCATGCTCGCTGTTGCGCTGACTGTCGGCCTTGTCGTCATGCGTCATCCACGCCAAGAATCCGCCCAATCCGACCAGACGACACTGCCTTTCACCGGCCTGAGCAATCCCGATGGTGTGACGGTGGATAACGGCGGCACGGTGTATGTGGCCGACACTTTGAACAATCGGATATTGTCACTGCCCGCGGGGTCAACCACACCCGCCGTACTGCCGTTTGACGGCCTGAAGAATCCGACCGGGGTGACCGCGGACAACAGCGGCACCGTGTATGTCACCGACTCCGGCCACAAGCGGGTGGTGGTGCTTCCGGCGGGCTCTGCGGCGCAAACCGAATTGCCGTTCAGCGATCTCGGCAACCCGACCGGTGTCACGGTGGACAGCAGCCGCACGGTCTACGTCACCGACACCACCAAGAACCGGGTGGTGGCCCTCCCGGCCGGGTCCAACAGGCAAAGCGAGCTGCCGTTCGCCGGCCTCAACAATCCGACCGGTGTGGTGGTCAATGGCAGCGGAACCGTCTACGTGGCCGATGGCGGCAACGATCGCGTCCTGGCATTGCCGCAGGGGTCTTCGGTGCAGTCCGTGCTGCCCTTCGACGGCCTCAGTGAACCGGGCGGTGTGACCGTCGACAGCCAGGGCGCCGTGTACGTCACCGACAGCGCCAACAATCGTGCGCTCAAACTCCCGGTCGGGTCGACCACGCAGGTCAAGTTGCCTTTCGTCGGACTGGACTATCCGTGGGGTTTGGCGGTCGACAACATGGGCACCGTCTACGTCGCCGGCCACAACAACAAGGTGCTGGCGCTGCGGCAAACGTCGCGCTAAGGACGCGGAGGCAGCACCGCCAGCCACGAATCCGAGAGCAGTTCG
Organism: Mycobacterium heckeshornense; assembly: GCF_016592155.1. Lineage (NCBI taxonomy): Bacteria > Bacillati > Actinomycetota > Actinomycetes > Mycobacteriales > Mycobacteriaceae > Mycobacterium > Mycobacterium heckeshornense. The sequence continues at coordinate 1,964,676 of NZ_AP024237.1, read as the reverse complement.
ATCAGTTGGCCATCCGGGTCGCGGATCATCGCTGATTGCTCGGACACCGTCTCGCGTAGCACCGATCCCCCAAAGCCGTCGACCAACTGCAGTACGGCGCCCAGGTCGGACACCGATAGCGAGAGATGCGTCAGTCCGGCGTGGTCCATGCCACGCGGCGGTGCGGCGCGCACTTCGCGGTGGGAATAGTCGAGGAGTTCCAGCACAAATCCGTCGCGAATCAGATAGGTGGCGTGGAGCCCAAGCGGCTTGTCCAACTGCAGAAGCCGGTCGGTGCCGTCGTCGGGCGGTTCGGCTTCCCACCAGAACTGAAAGCCGAGCAGGTCTTCGTAGAAACGGCGCGACCGCCCGCGATCGGCGACACATAACCCGACATGATTGAAAACCGTTCGGTGACTAATCATTTCAGCCTTTCATACCGGGTGAGTGTTGACGATCCGCGGTCTTCGACCAGGACGGTGGCACGCTCCAGGCATCCACCGACGCCTTCCTCGGCGACCCAGGATTGCACGCAGAGGATCATGCCTTCCTCGAGTGTGGCCCTGCTGCCACGGCCCAGACCGATCAGCGGCGGCTCGGCGCCGAGTCCCAGCCCGTGGGCCAGCGGCAGCGGCGCCTCACGGTTGCCGGCGTCCTGCCACGCTCGATACAGATCCGCGCCGGTGTTGCCCGCACGGCACGCAGCCAGCAGTGCATCCATGCCGCGGGCGCATCGACTCGCCAGCTTTCCCGCGTCAGGCGGCACGGATTCGCCGACCGGCCGCGTGCGGGCCAAACCAGCCTCGTATCCCGCGTACAGCGCACCGGGTGCGAGCACCACCAATTCGCCCTGCCCGACCGGGCGATCGGATACCAGATGGCGATACCGCACCGGGCCGCGGGTGGGCGTGGCAAAACACACGCTTTCCGACGGTGGGTACGGCACTCCAAGGCGGGACACATGCTCGTAGTAGACGCCGAGTAGTTCACGCTCGGTGATGCCCGGCGCCAAGGCCTCGTCCAGGGCCGTCAGCGCTGCCTCCGCGATCGCCGACGCGACTTCCAGACAGGTGATCTCATCCGGCGTCTTGATTCGCCGGGCCGCCGCCATCACCGGCCCGGCGTCAACCAGTTCAGCGGTGGTGACCAGTTGCGAAAGCAGGCCGGCGATCGTCGGGGTCAGTCCGTCGGTGCCCACCCGCCGCGCCTGGCGCAGGCCGGGAATGGCGGCGAGCGCCTCCATCAGCTTAACCGGGTTCCAGCTCATGCCGTACAGTTGGTCGCGGCCGATCTCTGGCGGAACGCCCTCGTCCCACGTCGAAAGCACATGCACCCGCGCGGTTTCGGCGACCACAACGGCCAGCGGGGCGAATGGAAGGACTCCGAAGCGGCCCAGCGTTCGGGCTCCGGACACGTAGCGCACATTGCCGACGGCGCCCAGCATCAACGCATCGACGTGATGGGTTTCCATGCCGGCGAACACCTTTGCGCGTCGCTGTGCACGCAGCCGGGCAAAGTCGACCCGAGCATCGTCTTCCAAACCCATCGCGCCGATGAGCACGCCGCGGTCGCGGGGCACCGGGCTCATGCTTCAAGCCCATACGGATCGTAGGCTGAGCCACTCAGCTTCACCCAGCCGTTATCGGTCACGGCGACAATGTCTTCCGCGCGATATCCAGCTGCCCCCTCGTCCCAGATGACTGGCTCGAGCACCACCACCATTCCGGGTTGCATGATGAGCTGCCGATCGAATTGCTCGCCGAAATCAGTACCAATCAAGGGCATTTCGGCGCTTTCGGTACCGACGCCGTGAGCCAGATAGAAATGCTCGATCCACGGCCGGACGCCGTCATTGGCTTCGGTAGCAGCGTAGCATAGCTGCAGCGCCGAAACGCCGGGCTTGAGAATGCCCAGCACGGCATCGGCCACGATTCGCCAGCGACGAAACTGGTTGTGCTGGCGATTGTTTGGCTTTGCGCCGACGAGCCACGTCCGGCCGTAATCGGAGACGTAACCCTGCCAGGTGATTCCGGCGTCGACCCAGATGACGTCGCCGTCGCGCAAGAACCGGTCGGTGGTGACGGTCGGGTAGGCCAGATCGCCGTGCACGGTCCAGGGACCGCACTCGCGGGTCGGGGCCATCACCTGCCAGATCGGGTCGATCCCGCCGGCGGAAGCGCCAAGCTCGAAGGCCCGGCGCAGAAACGTTGCACTTAAATCGATCTGCCGCACGCCCGGACGCAGGGCTCGCAACGCATCGACCATGGCAAGCTCGTTGAGGTGCTGGGCGTAGCGGATGCAGGCCACCTCGTCCGGTGTCTTGATGACCTTGGCCGCGGCGATCACGTCGGCTGCGTCGACCCACTCGAAGCCCGGCACGCCCCGGCGCATCGCGTGGGTTTGATGGTCGATCCCGATCCGCGCACCGGACGCGAAATGCTCGCCGAGCGCCTCGGCCAGCTGGTCGACACCGTCGTCAAGATCCGGGAACAGCGGGCCGTGCAGGTGGTCGTCGGGCAGGTCGGCCGGTGCCCCGTCGTCGTAACAGGTGTACAGGTGCGGCGCCGCGTCACCGGCGACCGCCACTGCGACCGCGCGAAACAGTGCGGCACGGTCACCGTCGTGACCGGGCATCTCGGCGCCCGTGGCATAGGTGACCGCGCTGGACCCGAGCAGCACCAAGCCGTCGAGGTCGCGTGTCGTGAGCTCGTGCTGCAACCGCTGCCAGCGCTGCGCGCGCATGCGGGCAAGATCCGGCTGATCCGGAATCGCCTGGCCGCCGATCGTCGCTGCGGCCGGCCGATCGGTGCTGCCGTTCCCGGAGGCCACGCCTGCTCCCGTGTACGTCGAAACGCGTAAAATCGCAAAGATAGCGTAATAGACTTCAAAGCTTAGCCACGTCGCAACCCGCGGGGTGGCCTTTCACCAGTTTCCTTGCGCTGGAGGTCTTTCCGATGACCGCCCGTCCTGATATCAGTGCCGAGGTGGTCGTCGACTTCGATCATCACTCCGACGAGTTCAACCTCAACGAACGGCAGATCAACGCCGAGCTTCGGCGCCGCTGTCCGGTCGCCTGGAACGAGAACTACGGCGGATTCTGGTTCGTCACCAGCTACGATGCGGTCGCGCAGATCGCCCGGGACGGTGACACATTCGCCCACAAATACGAGCCGAACGCCGCCGACGGCATCGATTACCAGGGCGAGATGGGTGTGCCGCGTCCCGAGGGCCAGCCGGCGCTGGGCATCGGTGAGGTCGACGGCCCTTATCACCAGGCGTTGCGGCGCGCGCTCGCTCCGTTCTTTTCGCCCGGGGCGGTCGAGCGGATGCGGCCGTTCATGCAGCAGTCAGCACACTGGTTCCTCGACCAGCACGTCGGGGACGGGCAGATGGACTTGGTGCTCGACTACGCCAGCCCGGTGCCGGCCATCCTGACCATGAGGTTGATGGGCCTGCCCTACGACAACTGGCGGCGCTATGCCAACCTGTTTCACTCCGTCATGGCCGTGAGCCAGGACAGCGCCGAATACGCCGCCGCCGTCGCCGACGTCCCGGCAATGATGGACGGGCTGCTGAAGTTCGCGGCGGCCCGGCGAGCCGACCCGCGCGACGATCTGACCAGCTTTCTGGTTCGGTTCGAATTCGACGGCAAGCGCCTCGACGACGCCCAGGTGCTCGACATTCTCTGGAATCTCATCGGCGGCGGCGTCGACACCACGACGTCGCTGACCGCGCTGAGCCTGCTGCACCTGGGCACCCATCCCGCTTTGCGTCGACAACTCATCGAGCGCCCGGACCTCTACCGCACCGGAGTGGACGAGTTTTTGCGCTACTTTTCGGTGAATCAGCAACTGAGCCGGACGGTGACGCGCGATATCGTCCTTGGCGGACAACGGCTTCGGCGCAACGACCGCGTCATCATCAGCTGGCTGGCCGCTAACCACGACGAGCATGAATTCGAACGTCCCGACGAAGTTGTTCTGGACCGTTCGCCCAATCGCCATGTGGCCTTCGGGCTCGGGCCGCATCGCTGCATCGGATCGCATCTGGCGCGCGTGATGTTCGAGGTGATGCTCAGGGTGGTGCTCGACCGCATCCCGGACTATCGGGTCGACGCCGGCGGTGTCTATGAATATCTCGGCAACCCGAGCATGACCGGGCTGGGCAGGCTCCCGGTCACCTTCACTCCCGGATCGTCGCGGGCAACGCCGCGCCCGTGGTGATCGGCGCCGAGGGGCCGCCGCTGGTGCGCAGGCCGCGTACCGGATGATGTGCTGGTGTTCGGGCTTGTCGTCATCGTCGCGCTGGTTGCCACCGTCATCGTGGGGACGGTCCTGGGCAAGCGCTACCGGGTCGGCCCGCCGGTGCTGCTCATCCTGCTGGGCGCCCTGCTGGGGCTGATTCCGCGGTTCGGTCGGACACATCTCGACGGGGAGCTCGTGCTGCTGCTGTTTTTGCCCGCGATCCTGTACTGGGAGAGCATGAACACCAGCTTCCGCGAGATCCGCGCGAACATGCGGGTGATCGTGCTGATCAGCGTCGGCCTGGTGATTGCCACCGCGGTCGCGGTGTCGTGGACCGCGCGCGCGATGGGAATGGAGTCACATGCTGCGGCAGTGCTCGGCGCCGTGCTCTCGCCAACCGACGCTGCCGCCGTGGCGGGCCTGGCCAAACGGTTGCCGCGCCGGCCGCTGACGGTGCTGCGCGCCGAGAGCATCATCAACGACGGGACGGCGCTGGTGCTGTTTGCGGTGACCGTCGCCGTCGCGACCGGCAGCCCTGCGATCGGCCCGGCCGCCCTGGTCGGCCGTTTCGTCGGCTCGTATCTCGGCGGCATCGTCGCGGGGCTGGCGGTCGGCCTGGTGGTGACGCTGCTGCGCCACCGGCTTGACGCGCCGCTGGAGGAGGGCGCGCTGAGCATTTTTACGCCATTCGCGGCGTTTCTGCTCGCCCAGACGATCGGCTGCAGCGGTGTGGTTGCGGTGCTGGTGGCCGCCCTGGTGCTCAGTTACGTCGGGCCGCGGGTGATCAGGGCCCGCTCTCGGCTGCAGGCTTTCGCATTCTGGGACCTGTCGACTTTCCTGATCAACGGCTCGCTGTGGGTGTTCGTCGGTGTCCAGATCCCCGGTGCGGTGCGCGGCATCGCGGGCGCCGACGGCGGGCTCCGTCATGCTGCGTTGGTGGCACTGGCGGTGACCGGCGTCGTCGTCGTGACCCGGTTTGCGTGGATGGAAATCACCACGGTGGTGATTCGCGCGGTGGACCGGCGTGCGGTGCAGCGCGCTCGTCGCGTCGACTGGCGCCAGCGCACGGTGTCCAGCTGGGCGGGATTCCGCGGTGCGGTCTCGCTTGCCGCGGCGCTGGCCGTACCGCTGACCACCCGCAGCGGCGCACCGTTTGCCGACCGCAGCCTGATCATCTTCGTCGTGTCCGCCGTGATCTTGGTAACGGTGTTGGTGCAAGGCAGCACGCTGCCCCTCGTCGTGCGCTGGGCCCGGATGCCTGAGGACGTGGCGCATGCCGGCGAAATGCAGCTGGCCCGTAGCCGCAGCGCTGAGGCAGCCCTGGACGCGTTGCCCAGGGTGGCCGATGAAGTCGGCGTCAGCCCGCAGCTGCTGAGCCGGCTGGAGAAGGAATACGAAGAACACGCCGCACTCGCCACAGCCAATCCCGACGGTCCGGCCGGCAAATCCGCCGCCGAGCAGCACGATCTGGTTCGGCGGGTGCGCCTGGGTGTGCTCGAATACCAGCGCCGGGCCGTCACCGAGCTGCGTGACCAAAACCGCATCGACGATATCGTCCTGCGCGAACTGCAAGCGCAGATGGATCTCGAGGAGGTGGCACTTCTTGATGCTGCCGACTCCGAGTGATCGTCCGTAACAGATTGGTGCACAGTCTAATTCGTGTATATCGCCCGCCCGTTGCGGCGGATGGCTTAGGCGACGGCGATTTGCAAGGCCCGAACACCGATGCCGTCGTGCGAGTTCGGCTATAGTTGCCCGGCAATGAGGACTTCACAGGTGGCAATCGCAGGACTTACCACGGCGGCGGTGGTGGTGGGAGCATCGGTCGCGGGCTGCGGCAGCCATTCACGCTCCAAGCCGCCCACGTCGGGACCAGTCGCATCCAGCAGCGCCACCCGCCCCTCGACGACACAGCAGCCGGGCGACTACACCAGGCTTCTGATCCGCGCCGCAGATATCAACGCGCCGGTGACCTTCAAGGCCGGCCCACCAATCCAGAACCCCAACGGCAAACCCGGTGCGGCGACGACGTTCACCGACGACGACGGCAGCCACGTCATCCACGACACCATCGAGATCCTGCCCGACCCCGCCGCTGCGGCCGGGGCGCTCAACGCAACCAAGGCCACACCGCCGGGTCCCATTACCGGAACGCCGGTCAAAGCCACCGTGGGCACCGGCGGCGTCACGATCTCAGGGGACCTGCCGGATAAGTCCAAGGGAGTGACGGTGTTGCTGTTCACCGAGGGCAAGGCGTTCGTCACGCTCGAATTCGACGGTCCCACCGGCGTACCCGCTCCGCCGGAGTTCGTCTCCGATGTGGGGCAAAAACAGGACGCCGCCATCAAGAACGGGCTTCCCGCCTAGCCCGTCCACCGCGCGCCCGGCGCAGTGGATACTGGGGTCGATGCCTGAACGCAACGTGCTCGGCGGTCCGCTGCAACCCTGCGGCACCGATCCGCTCACCGGCTTCTACCGCGACGGCTGCTGCTCCACCGGGCCGGAAGACCTTGGCCTGCATACGATCTGCGCTGTGGTGACTGCTGAGTTCCTGCAACACCAGCGCTCGATCGGCAACGACCTGGTGACGCCGCGGCCCGAGTACAGGTTTCCGGGCCTCACACCCGGTGACCGCTGGTGCGTCACTGCCAGGAACTGGCTGCTGGCCTATCACGACGGCTGCGCCGCACCAGTGGTGCTGGCTTGCACCCACGAGCGCACCCTCGACGTGGTGCCCTTGGAGGCACTGCGTGAGCATGCCGTCGACGTGCCCGACGACCTGGGCGGACTGTAAGGCTGCCTAGCCCAAAAGCGCACTGCCGCAGTCAAACTCACAGGCCGAATGGGTCGTCGATCTCCGATCAGGCGGTGACGGCCGTTGGGTCGCGGTAATCGCCGGGTGTCGACCCGTTGTTTTCGGTTTGGAGTGCCGGGATCTGCGCACTAAATACGGGGTCAGACCCGGGCTGTTCTAGCCAAGTGGTGACGACCGCCTTCGACGCGAGCCGCGGTGGTTTTGGCGACCACTGAGGCTGTGCCGTGTAGCAGACGATGACGGCCCGTCCCGGTGTGGATCGGCAGCCGAGTTTTGTCAGACCCGGCTGTGATGATGACGGTATGTCGTCGACCGCAGCGCCTGCTGCCACCGGGTTGAGTCCTGCCGAGCGGGTCGAGGTGTTGTTTGAGGAGTTGGCGGTGTTGGCCGGTCAGCGCAACGCGATTGATGGGCGCATTGTGCAGATCGTCGCCGAGCTGGACCGCGACGAGTTGTGGGGTGGCACGGGTGCGCGTTCGGTGGCGGCGTTGGTGGCCTGGAAGCTGGGCGCCTCGTCGGCCACTGCCCACACCGTGACCACCATGGCGCGCCGGCTAGAAGAGTTTCCCCGCTGCGCGGCGGGCCTGGTCGCAGGCCAGCTGTCGCTGGATCAGCTTGGGGTGATCGCCGCGGGGGCTGCCGCGGGCTCCGATGAGCATTACGCGGCGCTGGCGGCGGTGGCCACGGTCAACCAGTTGCGCACCGCGGTGCGGCTCGAACCGCGCCCCGAACCTGAGCCGCAGCGGCTAGCGCCGCGTTCGATCACCAAGACCAGCGGCGAGCAGTCCACCTGCTGGCGGATCACCCTTCCCCACCACGAGGCGGCCACGTTCGATGCGGCCCTGGCGGCGCATCGTGATGCGCTGGTCGCCGAGTGGAAGCGCGACCACGACAATGGTGGGCGCGCCTTAGCGAATCGCCCGCCGGTGCCAAGCACGCTGGAGGCGTTTCTGCGGCTGGTCGAGACCGGATGGGACGCCGAGGCCACCCGCCGGCCCCACGGGCAGCACACCACGGTGGTGGTGCACCTCGACGTGGCCCAGCGCGCCGCGGCGCTGCATCTGGGTCCACTGCTATCTGAGGCCGACCGGAAATATTTGACCTGTGATGCCACCCGTGAAGTGTGGTTTCAACGCCATGGGCAGCCCATCGGCGCCGGGCGCGCCACCCGGGTAGTCGGCCGGCGGCTGCGTCGCGCCCTCGAGCACCGCCACCCAACGTGCGCGGTTCCCGGCTGCGGGGCCACCCGCGGGCTGCACGCCCACCACATCCGGCACTGGGAAGACGGCGGCGCCACCGAATTGGCCAACCTGGTGCTGGTCTGCCCGTACCACCATCGGCTACACCACCGCGGGGTGATCACCATCACCGGATCCGCCGACAATCTCATCGTCACCGACAGCACCGGCCGGCGGCTTCGCGCCGGATCGCTGGCCCGAACACCCAACCGTCCCCCGCCGGCCGCCCCACCCTGCCGAGGGCCCACCGGCGAACGCGCCAACTGGTGGTGGTACGAACCCTTCCAACCACAACCCCCACCCACAAACAACTAGGCCCCCACCCCAGCCGGTCACTTCGGTGACGCTGAAGCCACAGCAAATCGACGTCATAGTCAGGTTATCGACCCAGTTCACCGGGTCGTCTACCGGCAGCAAGGCGTCAGGTTTCGAGTTTCTTCGCGCAAGCCGCAAGGATCGCAAGGAAACTCGAGCGCAGCAGCGGGCGGGTGACCGCCTCCATGAACTTTCCCCCCGTGCGCAGCGGATGGGTGTAGTTGGTCAGCCAGTCGACGTGGGTGCCGGCCCCGGCCGGAGTGAAGGTCAGTGTGCCGCCTTCGTGATCGAACGGCGGGAACGAGCGGACGATGAGATAGGAGTAAGTGCGGGGCCTGTCGTAGGCCGTGATCTCTTCGCGGAACCAGTTGCCGACCCCGATCACTTCGCGCAGCGCCCCCACTGCTGGCCCCGACGCACCGTGCGCCCAGCTAGCCTTGAGGACCAACGGAGCGGCCGTAAGACTGGCCGGGTCCGCCAGCCAGTCGAACACCTTCTCGGGAGGTGCGGCAATTGTCCGCTCCACATGCAGCTCGACCATGAAATCTCCTAGGGCCGACCGGAATCCGAAAACGCCGGGCCGTTAGCTGGCGCGCCTCTCGCGACGACAAGCGGCATCGACGTCGAGGCATCGGTGCGCAGAATCGTATCCACGACCTCGACGAGGTCCTTGACCGGCATCAGCTTTCCGGGCATGCATCCGCGCGACAACCAAAGCGGGTAAGCCTGTTTGGCAAGCTCGGGGTCCCACCCGACGGTCATTCCCGTCGCCGCGTCGCCCTCGCCGCCCGCGCACTCACCGACGACCAGACAGGTAAAACCGATATCCGGGTGTTCGGCCCGCCAGGCCTCGACGAGCCTCTCCAAAGCCGCCTTGCTGACACCGTACGCGCCGAGGCCCGGCCACGGCGGGCCGAAAGTGCCTGCGTCAGAAGAGAGATACACCACCTTGCCCGTCGAGGCCGTCAGGTGCGGTACCGCAGCGGCCGTCGCCAGCGCAGCGCCGATGACGTTGGTATCGAAGACCCGCCGCCACGTTTTGGCGTCGGTATCGATCATGCGGACCAGCGGCCCGACGGCGGGTGCGTAAATGAGGTGGTCGATGCCGCCCAGCGCGTCGGCCGCAGCGCTGATGGCCGATCGACATGAGGACTCATCGGTGACATCGCACTCGACGGCGACGGCGCCGGACCCCGCCTCCTTCGCCGCGGCTTCGATGCGCTCTCGGCGCCGGGCAAGCAGCGCGACACGGGCGCCGCGCTGGGCGAGCCCGACACCGATGCAGCGCCCGAGCCCACTGGAGGCGCCGATCACCACGGTCCTTGACATTTTTGCCCTTCCTTGTAACGCGGTCACTGCAGCCCACAGCGTATCGGCCACCGGGTGGGCTCAGTACGGTGGATCGTATGAAGTATCTGGACGTCGACGGAATCGGGAAGGTCAGCCGCATCGGGCTGGGGACCTGGCAGTTCGGATCGTTCGAGTGGGGTTACGGTGACCGCTACGCCTCCGGCGCGGCTCGTGATATCGTTCGGCGCGCACTCGCCTTAGGGGTCACCCTGTTTGATACCGCCGAGATCTACGGGTTGGGTAAGAGCGAGCGGATTCTCGGCGAGGCACTCGGGGATCGGCGGGCCGAGGTCGTGGTGGCCAGCAAGATCATGCCGATCGTGCCTTTTCCCGCCGTGGTCAAGCAGCGCGAGCGCGCCAGCGCGCGACGGCTGCGGCTGGAGCGCATCCCGCTCTACCAGGTTCACCAGCCCAACCCGGTCTTCCCCGATTCGGTGATCATGCCGGGGATGCGCGACTTGCTCGACCGCGGCGCCATCGGCGCGGCCGGGGTTTCGAACTACTCGTTGTCGCGTTGGCAGAAGGCCGACGCCGCGCTGGGCCGCCCGGTGATCAGCAACCAGGTCCATTTCTCGCTCGCGCATCCCGCGCCGCTCGACGACCTGGTTCCGTTTGCGCAGCGCGAGAAGCGTCTCGTGATCGCATATAGCCCATTGGCGCAGGGACTATTGGGGGGCAAGTATGGCGTCGACAACCGGCCAGGTGGTGTGCGTGCGATCAATCCGCTCTTCGGCACCGAGAACTTGCGCCGGATCGAGCCACTGCTGCAGACGCTGCGCGAGGTCGCCAATGCGGTCGACGCCAAGCCGGCACAGGTGGCGCTGGCCTGGCTGATCAGCCTGCCCGGCGTTGTCGCGATCCCGGGAGCGTCCAGCGTCGAGCAGCTCGAGTTCAACGTCGCCGCCGCGGACATCGAGCTGAGCGCGGATTCGCGCGACGCGCTCACCGAAGCGGCTCGCGCGTTCCGTCCGGTGCCGACGAGGCGTTTTCTCACCGAGATGGTTCGGGACAGACTTGGTCGTCGCTGATCGGTAATCCCGCCGACGCCGGTGGGAAAGCAGTTTGAAAAACGAGGCGTTCAGTGAACCAGCGGAATGTGCCCGACTACCCGTTCGGTGGGCCTAACGAGCGCTCGCCCGTCTGGCAGCCTGACATCACAGCCGTCGACCCGGCCGCGCCCGCCTTTCACGCCGCGCCCGACCGGTTCACGGTGTGGCAGGTGGCACGCCATGCTCATCCTGTGGCGTGGACGCACTCGGCCACCAACGGCGAATTCTGGTCCGTCACGACCCACGGCTTCGCACGTGAAGTGCTGCCCGCCGGCAGCTGATCACCCACCAGCAGCATCACGTCATCGAACCGGCCCTGCCGATTCTCCCGTCCCAAAGCCACACATCAGACTCTCGTCGACCACCACGCGAAATCCGCTCAGGCACGCCGAAAGTCAGCGACTAAAACAGCACCGCCCTAGCACCGCACGTGCCGCGCCACGCGCCGGAACGACGCCGGTAAATCGCACCCTACTTAGCTGAGCTAACTGTCACACATAGGCCCTGACCACCGCTTTTACGGTGGGGCGGGCGGGGCTCGAACCCGCGACCAACGGATTATGAGTCCGCGGCTCTAACCAACTGAGCTACCGCCCCGTGCGGCACTCGCTTTGTGCTTGCCCGCTCCGGCATACCGCGGCGCTAACGCAGAGCCGTTGACATCACCGCTGTCGGGTAGCCGAGCGCATCGGCACGTGCTTGAGACTAGCGTCCACCAAGACGCGAGGATGCCGTGGCCGCCGACGAAAATCCTCGTTGTGGCCTGACTGCGCGCATAAGCTGGAACCGTCCGAGCTCGGGTCCGCCAAGGAGGATTGCGATGAGGTGGTTCGTCCGTCGCCTCGCCGCTGTTGTCGCGCTCATGTTGGCACCGACGGCCGCCGTGATGATCGCGACGCCCGGTGTCAGCTCGGCGCAATGCGACCGCAACTGGTCGCGAAATGTGTGGACCGGCGAGTGCAAACCGCCACCGCCGGTGCCCGCGTGGTACCAGGCCCCGCCCCCGTACGCGCCGCCGTTCGCGCCCCCGGATGTGCCGCCGCCCCTCCGCAGCCGCAGTGGGCACCTTCGGTCGGATGGGATCCCGGTCATCAGGCGTGGGGCATTTGGGAAGGGCCGGTCTGGATACCTCAGTAACGCTGCGGGAGGTCATTGCTCGCGCGAAATATCATGTCGCTCCGGGTAAGTGCGCACGCGCTGAATAACACCGATACGTCCCGGCAACCGCCCCGCGCGCGAGCAGCCGCGGCACCCTCACGGTCCTAGTCGTTCCTGCTCCGGGACATTCGTTGATACTGCCGCATACGCTCGAGCCAGCTCCTCGACGACCGCTTCGGTCAACGTGTGGGCGTGCTCATGTTTGTCCAGCAGAGCGATGATGGCTCCAAACAGGGCTTCGGCGGCCTCATGCTGCGCTTGCTTGGCTGACATGGTTTCGCGCGGTACCAGCCTTCCGTGAATTTCGAAGGGTTACAGCGTGCAACCCGCGGGCGGCACCAATCGTCGCACGGCGCGCACCACCGCGCACGGTGTCAGCTGAACACCGTCTGGCCAGTGGCGTCGATCTCATACCGCTCGGTGCCCTGCTCGACCCGTGGGGCATCGGCGCCCAGTGAGACGGCAATCTTGTTACTGGCATTTCGCATGACGTCGAAGGTCAACTCGACGGATTCGGCTTCGCCATAGTGGTTACGCACCCCGGCGGCGACGTCCGCGCTGATATCACCCGGCGACCAGATGAGCTCATCGGTATACCGCAGTGCCGCCTTCTGGCGATCGGTTAGTTGCCGAGAATTCTCGAAGTGTTCGATGTCGCCGTACAGCGATTCCGACCCGCCAGCATCCAGCGCCGACGTCTCGCGCAGCGATTTGCACAGCCTGCAGTTGTGCTGCGCCGCGCCACGCAGCCGAACCAACTCAGAGGTCAGCGGGTCGAGTGCACGCATCCGGGCCACCGCGGGCAAAAACCCGTTGAACAGCGCGTCGGATGGATCGGTGCGGTGATCCCACGGGACTGGGCCCAAAACCCATGCCAGATACTCATTCCCCACCCCGAGGGCCTCCAAACCCGCGCGCACCCGGGGTACGAAGTCGGCGATGTAGATGTGCACGACAGCGCCAAATGCCTTATCGCCCAGCGCAGAAAACAGTGCGGAACGCTGTTGGTCATCGATCCTCGACACGTCGACGCTGAATTGTTCGGCGAACGACGCGACAGTGTCGTCAATATCCTCCTCGATCACCGCGGCGTCGATGGGCAGCGGCGGCAACGACAATGCTGCCGCGCAGATTCGGCGGACTGATGCCCCGATAGGGCCACCAGCAAGCGCGACCATACGAGCCAACTCGCTGCGGACGTCCATCCCAGCATTATTGCGCCTGGCTCACCGACGACATGTGAAAGTCTGGTATCCGCAGCGACGGCATCGCTGCCCGGGTGGCCCAATCGCCCCATTCCCGCGGCAGAGTCACCTCGCTGACACCGGCCTGGGTGGCCCGGCGCAGCAAGTCGAGCGGGCTCTCGTTGAACCGAAAGTTGTTGACCGCGCCCGTCACTGCGCCGTCCTCGACCAGGTAGACGCCGTCGCGGGTCAACCCGGTCAACAGCAGTGTGGTCGGGTCAACCTCGCGGATGTACCACAGCGTCGTCAACAGCAACCCGCGCTCGGTGCTGGCGACCATTTCGTCCAGCGCGGCACTGCCGCCGGTCATCAGCAGGTTGTCGGCGGCCACCGCGACCGGGGCGCCGAACTCGGCGGCGACAGCCCGCGGGTAGGCCAGCGCGTTGATCACTCCGTCCCGGATCCAATCCACCCGCTCGATATCCATCCCGTTGTCGAACACCGACACGGTCTCGGACGACGCGCTCGTCGCGACGAACGGTGAACACGCCAGGCCGGGCGCCAGCGGATCGGAGTACAGCGTCAGCGGCAGATCGGTCAGTCGCTCCCCCACCCGGGTGCCGCCGCCGGGCGCCGAGAACGCGGTCCGGCCTTCCTGCGCCCCCCGGCCGCTCATCGTCCACGCCATGTAGATCATCATGTCGGCCACCGTGGACGGGGGCATGATCGTCTCGTAGCGACCGGCGGGCAGCTCGACGGTCCGCGCTGCCCAGCCCAGTCGGGTAGAGAGCTGCTCGAGCAGCAAATCCATTGGCACATTGGCGAAATCGGGTGTACCGACACCTGCCCACGCGCTGGCCGCGTCACGTTTGGCATTGATCTCCACCGAGCCGGTCGGCTGGGTGTAGCGCCGGCGCAGCCCGGCCGAGGATGCCAGCAGCGTCGTTTCGACCATGTGATGCGCGAACCCGTACAGCTGGTCGGCGCCCCGAAACCCCCGGCTCAACGAGTCCGCGATACCGGCGAACACCTCGGCTTCGGTGACCGGCACCGGAGAATCCCAATCGTCGGGCGCACCGCTACCGGGGAGCAGGGGTGCGGCATCGCGCGCTTTGGGTGCGGACCGAGCCGCCTCCACCGACGCCGCCACCAGCGCGGGAATCAGCGACGGGTCGACCTCCGTTGATCGTAGAGAGCCGACTTGCGCGCTATCGCCCTCGCGCAGAATGGAAATCACCGTCGTGCTGCGGCTGGTCGACACCCCGTTGGTGGTCATCGAGTTGTTCGCCCAACGCAGTGACGCCTCGGTGCGGTCGGTGACCAAGACGATGGTCTCGTCGGCGCGGGCGGCATCCAGCACCAGGTCGACAACCCGGGAGGCGGGGATCATCGGCCGGCCTCGGTGCGGGTGTTGAGCACGTTGACGCCGCGGAACAGCGCCGATGGGCAGCCGTGGCTGACCGGTGCCACCTGGCCGGGCTGCGCCTTGCCGCAGTTGAAGGCGCCACCTAATCGCCACGTCGACGGCCCGCCAACGGCTTCCATGGAGTTCCAGAAGTCGGTGGTGGTGGCCTGGTAGGCGACGTCACGCAGCTGGCCGTCGAGGCGGCCGCCGCGGATACGGAAGAACCGCTGACCGGTGAACTGGAAGTTGTAGCGCTGCATGTCAATTGACCATGATTTGTCGCCGACGATATAGATGCCGTCGTCGACCCGGCCGATTAGATCGTCGGTGCTGAGGTCCTCGGCACCCGGCTGCAGGGACACGTTGGCCATCCGCTGGATCGGAACATGATGCGGCGAGTCGGCATACGAACAGCCGTTGGACCGTGGCTGCCCGAGCCGCGGCGCGAACACCCGATCGAGCTGATAGCCGACAAAGATCCCGTCGCGCACCAGATCCCAGCTCTGTGCGGCCACGCCTTCGTCGTCGTAACCGACGCTGGCCAAACCAAACTCGACGGTACGGTCGGCAGTCACATTCATCACCGGCGAACCGTACCGCAGGCTGCCCAGCTTATCTGGGGTGGCGAACGACGTACCCGCGTACGCGGATTCGTAACCGATCGCGCGGTCGTATTCGGTGGCGTGCCCGATCGATTCGTGAATGGTCAGCCACAGGTTGGTCGGGTCGATCACCAAATCGGTCGGCCCCGGTGTCACGCTGGGCGCCTTGACCTTTTCGGCCAGCAGCGACGGTATCTGCGCGAGCTCGTCGCTCCAGTTCCACACCTCGTCGCCGGCCACCGCCTCCCAGCCGCGGGCCGTCGGCGGCGCCAGTGTGCGCATGGTGTCGAAGCCACCCGTTGCGGTGTCGACCGTCACCGCTTCCAAGACGGGCATTATCCGCACCCGCTGCTGGGTGATCGACGATCCGAAGGTGTCGGCGTAGAACGTGTGCTCCTTGACCGCGCTCAGGGCGGCCGACACATGGTCGATCCCGTCAGCGGCCAGCAGCCTGCCCGAGTAGTCCTCCAGCACGGCGATCTTGTCAGCCACGGGCACCGTGAACGGATCGATCTGATAGCTCGACACCCAGGTAGCATCGGCGTACACCGGCTCCGCCGCCAGCTCCACCCGCTCGGCGTTCAGCGCGGCCAGGGTGGCGGCGACCTGAGCGGCCCGCCGCGCGGTGTCGGCCGCGACATCCGGCGCCAGCTCCGCGTGCGAGGCGAAGCCCCAGGTGCCCTCGACGATAACCCGGACCGCCAAGCCGATCTCGCGGTTGACGACCGCGGTCTCCAGCTCCCCATCACGCAGCCGGATGAGCTCGGTCATGATGCGGTGTACCCGCAGGTCGGCATGGCTGGCGCCGGCGGCTGTGGCCGCCGACAGCGCAGCGTCGGCCAGCTCGTGGCGCGGCAGTTGCACAAATTCGGCATCGATTACAGGTGTCACGGCTCCACGGTAACGACCGGCTTTAATACCTTCATGACGAACGCACGGCGATCGACCGCGCTGGGCTACGCGCTGCTCGCCCCGAGTCTGTTCGCGGTGGTCGCGTTCCTGCTCCTGCCGATCATGGTCGTGGTCTGGCTTAGCCTGCACCGCTGGGATCTGCTGGGTCCGATCGAGTATGTCGGACTGGACAATTGGCGTTCAGTGCTGACCGATCGGGTATTCGGCAACTCGCTGCTGGTGACGCTGGCGTTCGTGGCGATCGTGGTGCCCACGCAGACCGTGCTCGGACTCCTGGCGGCCTGGATGCTCACCCGCGGATTGCCCGGCAGCGGAGTGTTTCGCACGGTCTACGTGCTGCCGTGGATTTGCGCCCCGCTCGCGATCGCAGTGTTGTGGCGATGGATCCTGGCACCCACCGACGGCGCCCTCAGCGCCCTGTTGGGACAGCGCATCGAGTGGCTCACCGATCCCGGATTGGCCCTGCCGGTGGTGTCGGCGGTGGTGGTGTGGACCAACGTCGGCTATGTCGCGTTGTTTTTTGTGGCGGGCATTCTGGCCATCCCCGCCGAGGTCTACGCCGCCGCAAGCACCGACGGTGCGACCGCATGGCGACGGTTCCGCCACATTACGTTGCCGATGCTGCGACCGACCATGTCCTTTGTGCTGATCACCGGGATCGTGAGTGCCGCGCAGGTTTTCGACACCGTATATGCCCTAACCCGTGGGGGCCCGCGAGGACACACCGATCTGGTAGCCATGCGCATCTACGCCGAGGCGTTTGGATCCGCGACGATAGGACGCGCCGCCGTCATGGCGGTGTTGTTGTTCGTCATCCTGGTTGGGGTAACGGTCGTCCAGCATCTCTATTTCAGGCGACGGATCAGCTATGACCTTGCTTAGAGCTGCTCTCCTATATGTTGCTATGACGCTCGGCGGGGTAATCACATTGGCGCCGTTCGCGCTTGGCTTGCTGACTTCGTTCACGTCCGCGCACCAGTTCGCGACCGGCGGGCCGCTGGCGTGGCCGCGACCCTTCACCCTGGCCAACTACGTCGACCTGGGTGGTGCCGGGTTCGGCCGCGCGTTAGCCGTCACCGCACTGATGACGACGCTCATCGTGCTTGGCCAATTGAGCTTTTCGGTGTTGGGCGCTTACGCGTTCGCGAAGCTGCGGTTTCCGGGCCGGGATGCGTTGTTCTGGGTCTATGTCGCGACCTTGATGGTGCCCACCACGGTGACGGTCGTTCCGCTCTATCTGATGCTGGCCCAGCTAGGGCTGCGAAACACGTTCTGGGCGTTGGTGTTGCCATTCGTATTCGGTTCACCATACGCGATTTTCTTGCTGCGGGAGCACTTTCGCACGATTCCTGACGATTTGGTCAACGCCGCCCGCCTCGACGGCGCCACCACCCTGGACGTGATCGTCCATGTGGTGTTGCCGGCCAGTCGGCCGGTGCTGGTGACCCTGGCACTGATAACCGTCGTATCGCAGTGGAATAACTTCATGTGGCCGTTGGTGATCACCAGTGGGCCGAAGTGGCGCGTGCTGACTGTGGCCACGGCCGCACTGCAGTCCCAGTACAACGCCCAGTGGACGTTGGTGATGGCCGCGACAACCGTCGCGATCGTGCCGCTGATCGTGCTATTTGTGGTGTTTCAGCGGCGCATTGCGCGGTCGATCGTCGTTACGGGGCTGAAGTGAGCTGGCGGCCAAGGTTTTCCACGTTGGTGACGACGGCAGTGGTGCTGGTGGCTGCGTCGCTCGCTGCGACAGCCGTGCTGCTGGATCGGTCGTTTGAACCTCGTGGCGGCAAAACGGTTGTGACGGTGCGGCTATGGGATGATCAGGTGGCAGAGGCGTACCGGCAGTCGTTTGCCGCGTTCACCCGCGCGAATCCCGATATCGAGGTGCGCGTCAATGTGGTGGCTTATTCGAGCTACTTCGAGACGCTGCGCACCGACGTGGCCGGCGGCAGTGCTGACGACATCTTCTGGCTGTCCAACGCCTATCTCGCCGGGTATGCCGATGCCGGACGCCTGATGAAGATCCAAGCGGTACCCGACTGGGAGCCCTCGGTGGTTGAACAGTTCACCCGAGGCGGCGTGCTGTGGGGGGTGCCCCAGCTGACCGACGCCGGCATCGCGGTGTACTACAACGCCGATCTGCTTGCCGCCGCCGGTATCGACCCCGCGACAGTGAACTCGCTGCGGTGGAGCCCTGACGGCGGCGACACCCTGCGCCCCGTGCTGGCTCAGCTCACCGTCGATGCCGACGGACGCACCTCGGCCACAGTGGGTTTCGACGCTCGACGGGTACGGCAGTGGGGATACAACGCGGCCAACGACCCGCAAGGCATCTACCTCAACTACATCGGATCGGCCGGCGGCGTGTTCCAGGACGGTGATCGCTTCGCGTTTGACAACCCCTCAGCGGTGACCGCGTTCGGCTACCTGGTCGAGCTGATCAACACCGACCACGTCGCCCCACCGGCCTCCGCCACCAACGACAACGGCGATTTCTCGCGCAACCAGTTCCTCGCCGGCAAGATGGCGCTGTTTCAGTCCGGGACCTACAATCTCGCTGCGGTGGCTGAGCATGCCCGCTTCCACTGGGGAGTCGCCATGCTGCCGGCCGGCCCCAAAGGACGGGTCAGTGTCACGAATGGTATTGCGGCGGCGGGCAATGCCGCGTCCAAACACCCCGCCGCCGTGCGTCAGGTGCTGGCCTGGATGGGCAGCAGGCAAGGCAACGCCTACCTGGGCCGGCGCGGCAGCGCGGTGCCCGCGGTGCGTTCGGCTCAGCGGGTGTACTTCGACTACTGGGCCAGCCGGGGCGTCGACGTCACACCGTTCTTCGCGGTGCTGAACGGCCCGCGTATTGCGGCACCCGGCGGGGCCGGGTTCCCGGCCGGCTATCAGGCTCTCAAACCTTACTTCGACGAAATGTTTTTGGGCCGAAGCGACGTCGCGGTGACCCTGCGCCAGGCGCAAGCCGCGGCCAACGCCGCGGCACGTCGCTAGCGCGGCTGTTAATCCACAGTTGGGAATTCATCCACAGCGCGGGCCTTGCGGATAGTTGGGTGTCGGTGCTCGCCGATACCATTCGAACATGTCTTCGATTGGGTTGGAAGCGATCGAGCAGCGTCTCGACGCGCTCCACGAAGCGGTGTCGGGGCTGGTCGGGCTGTCATTCGACGGGCTAACAACCCGCCAGCGCTTCCAGCTGTTGGATCGGTTGGAGCGAGAAACGCGGCGCCTGCCGGTGCCGCGTCATGAGTTGGTCAACGGGATCCGCCACGAAGCCATCCCGGCCGAGATCGGCGGCAAAGTCTCGCATGCGCTGGCTGATCGGCTCCGGATCAGTCGCGCCGAGGCGGCGCGGTGGATCCGGGAAGCCGAAGACCTCGGGCAGCGTCGCGCGCTGACCGGCCAGCCCTTGCAGCCGCGGCTGGCTGCCGTCGCCGCCGGGCAACGCGCCGGCACGATCGGCGCCGCCCACGTGGCGGTCATCCGCACGTTCCTGCACCACCTGCCATGCTGGGTCGACGAGCCAACGCGCGAGCAGGCCGAAGCGCATTTGGCGAAGCTCGCCGCCCAGTTTCGCCCGGAGCACGTGGCAAAGCTCGCCGACAAACTGGCCGATTGCCTCAATCCCGACGGCAACTTCAGCGACGAGGATCGCGCCCGACGCCGCGGGCTCACGCTGGGCAAGCAGGACGTCGACGGCATGTCACCGATCCGCGGCTGGGTGACCCCGGCCGTGCGGGCCAGCCTCGAGGCCGTTTTGGCCCGCTGGGCCGCGCCCGGCATGTGCAACCCGCATGGTGTCGGCGCGCCGGTGGTCGACGGCACCCCCTCGCAAGAAGCCATCGACTCCGACACCCGCTGCGCGGGTCAACGAAACCACGACGCGCTCGCTGCGGTGCTGCGCGCCATGCTCGCCTCCGGACAATTGGGCCACCACAACGGATTGCCGACCAGCATCATCGTGACCACCACTTGGCGGGAGCTACAGGCCGCATGCGGACGAGGCCTCACCGGCGGCGGTTCGTTGCTGCCGATGAGCGAGGTCATCCGGCTGGCGCAGCATGCTCACCACTACCTAGCCATCTTCGACAATGGCCGGGCATTGGCCCTGTATCACACCAAGCGGATTGCGTCGCCAGCTCAGCGAATAGTGCTGTACGCCAAGGACCGTGGGTGCACGGCGCCGGGCTGCGACGTGCCCGGCTACCTGACCGAGGTACACCATGTCACGCCCTGGGCGACGACCAAAACCACCCACATCGACGATTTGACCCTCGCCTGCGGACCCAACCACAAGCTCGTCACACCCGGTGGATGGCAAACCCGCAAACGCGCCTACGGGCGCACCGAATGGATTCCGCCGCCAGATCTGGACTACGGACAACCCCGCGTCAACATGTTCCACCATCCCGAGGAGTTGCTGTGCGACGACGACCCGTGACAGGCGTCGGATGCTGTCCGCAGCTAGGCGCCCAACAGCAGCTCGGCTGCCAACGCGGCACCGCACACCACCGCGGCGATCGACAGTGCGACCCAGTCAGTCCGCTTCGGCCGCGACGGAGCTGCCGAAATCTGGCCGGTGCCACCGCGTGCGGTGATCGCATCGCCCATCTCGTCGGCGCGTCGCAGCGTCACGGCGATCGCGGTGGAGGTCAGGTCGATCAGCTCCAGAGCTCGGCGCCTGCGCCGAGCTCTGCGGCTGCGCGGAATTCGCTTGGGGCACAGTCGCCGGGCAGCGTAGAGCACCCGGAATTCGTCGATCAGCATCGGGAAAGCGCGCAGCGCGAGCGCCAGTGCGACCGCCCACTCGTCGACCGGGATCCGCAGCAGTCGCAGCGGAGCGGCTAAAGTTGCTACGGCGGGGGCGATTTCAGCAACATTGGTAGTCCATGACACCATCGCTCCCAGCCCCAGCAATACCACCGACAGGGCGGTAATCCGCAAGAAATTCAGCAGCCCGCCCAGCCCGACCGAGACCGCTCCCAACTGGATCACTGGGCTCCCGCCCGCCAGCGCCGCGGTGATGCCGCCGAACGCGATCAGGATCCACAGCCACAGCGGCACCGAGGGCAGCACTCCGCGCGGAATGTGCGCAACCTTGGCAGCCACCAAGACCATCGCCGCCACCAAACCGATCGACACCCACCCCGGATAGAACGTCAGCAGCACCGAAATGCCGAACACCACAAGCAGTTTGGTGCCAGCCCACAGTTCGTGAACGGGTGAGCTACCGGGCACTGGGCGCAGCAGCACAACCGGCCGGGCGGGTCGGCGAGTAGGACGTCGGGCTGACGTGGCCGCTGTCATGACATGCCTCTGGCCGCGGCCGACACCGGTTCGAGCACACCGTCGCGCAAGTGCAAGGTGCGCGGGCACAACTGCTCGAGCCCGGTGAAGTCATGTGAGATGACCACCACCGTCAAATCCCGGTCGCGGCGCAAATCTTCCAGCAGCCGCAGCAGACCACGCTGGGTGGCGGCGTCCAGCCCGGCCAGCGGCTCGTCGAGGATCAAGGCCCGGGGCGAGCGCGCCAGCAGCCCGGCCAGCACCAGTCGCCGCATCTGGCCACCGCTGAGTTGGTCGATGCGCCGCTTTGCCAGCGAGGCATCCAATCCGACAGCGCCTAGTGCGGCGATTACGCGGTGGTGATCGTGCGGCGAAAACCCCGCTGCTGAAGCCACTTCCAGGTCGACGCGGCTGCGCATCAACTGCAGGCGGGCGGCCTGGAACGACAACGCCACCGTACCCACCTGCTCGTGGGTGGGACGCCCGTCGAGCAGACATGTGCCCATGGTCGGAATCGTCAGTCCGGCCATGATCCAGGCCAGCGTGGACTTACCCGAGCCGTTGCCGCCGTGGATCAGTACGCCGTCACCCTGGTGGACCACAAAACTGACGTCGCGCAACGCGGTCTTGGCCCACGGTGTGCCGCTGCTGTATTCGTGGCCGACGCCGCGCAATTCGAGTACCGGCTCCGCAAACTCGTCACCGACCGGGGCAGTTGGCGGCGGTGCTGCCGTGGTTTCGACCATGTCGGTGTTGTCCGGCGTATCGCTGAGGTTGATCACCCGGTCGGCCGACTCGGCTTCGTTGTTGTAGTGGGTGATGTGTACCAGCGCGGTGCGGTGGCGTTTGGTCAGCCCGGAAAGAATGCCGAGCAGGGCGTCGCGGCCCCGGTGGTCGACCATGCTGGTGACTTCGTCGGCGATAAGCAGCGCGGGTTCGCGTGCCAGCGCGGCCGCCAAGGCCAGCCGCTGCAACTCACCGCCGGACAAGCTTCCGGTATCACGCTCAGCCAATCCGTCGAGGCCGACCTCGCTCAGCAGCTGGCTCACGTCGGTGGTCGTGCCGGCCGGCAGCCCCCACACCACGTCGTCGGCGACACGGCTGCCAAGCACCTGACTTTCCGGGTGTTGCATGACCACAGCGGTGCCGCCGATCCGACCCAGTCCCACCGCGCCGGGTCGCTCCACCGTGCCCGAGGTGGGTTCGCGACCCGCCAGGATCAGCATCAGCGTGGTTTTTCCCGAGCCGTTGGCGCCGGTGACCGCGATGTGTTCGCCGGTCCCTACCTCCAAGCTCACCGGCGGCAATGCGTCGTGGTCGGTGCCCGGGTAGCGGAACCGGACGCGGTCCAGCCGCACCGGCACCGGCGCAATCGGACCACTGTCGGCCGAGGCGTCCAGCTTGTGCACATCGGGGATGCCCCGCATCCGGTCCAGCACCCGCGACAGCGCCCACCAACCGACCAGCGACACGATGACGACGGTCACGACGGCATTGCCGAGCACCAGCCACGGCCAGTGATGCAGCACGACGGCGAGAAACCGCCTCAGATGGTCGGCGGCCACCTCGAGACCCAGCCGCGCCAGCACCGACGCGATGCCGTCGATGTTTGCGGTGACCGTGTCGAAGAGCAGATGGCGCAGCCGAGCCAGCGCACCCAGAGCCACGATCATCGCGGCGCCGAACGCTGCCCCGGCGACAACAGAAGCGGCGATCACGGTCGGGGTGCCGCGGTGCCGGCGTTTGACGATGCCGGTCAGGCCGCCGACATAGGCGCTGTTGACGACCGTCATGAAGCCGCCCACACCGGCGATCAAGAAGGCGATCATGCCGGCGGCCACGGCCGCGGCGATCAGCACCCGCAGACGGTAGCGGTAGGCGAGCAGTCCCATGGGCACCGTGCCCAACAGCGCCAGCGCAGCCCCGAACGGCAGGACCACCGCGATAATCGCGGTCGCCGCACACAACGCCGCCATAACCGAGGCCTGCGACAATTCCGCGGCCCGCAGTGCGCGGGCCCGCGTTTGGGGCGCGCCACCCCGGATGGTCGACTCCATTGCACCGATTCTGCCAGTCAACGAGGGTGTCGCAGGTGCCCCGGCGTCCGCCCAGGGCTCAGCACCACGTTGTTCTACATAGCAAAGCTATGCAATCATGGGGTATGTCTTCATCTGGCACCACTAACGGTGCCGCGCTGGGCGATGACGCGAGCGTCGAAGCCCACTCCGGGCTGGGAGCGGAGCTTCTGGCCGTCGTCGCCCGGCTCAATCGGCTGGCCACCCAACGCATCCAGCTGCCCCTGCCGGTGGCGCAGGCCCGGCTGCTGGCGACCATCGAGGCCCACGGCGAAGCCCGCATCTGTGACCTGGCCGCCATGGACCACTGCTCACAGCCCACGATGACCACACAGGTGCGACGGTTGGAGGACGCCGGTCTGGTTACCCGCACGGTCGATCCACGAGACGCGCGGGCCGTGCGGATCCGCATTACTCCCGCGGGCGTGCGCGCTCTGGACCGTGTCCGCGCCGACCGCGCGTCTGCGATCGCACCGCAGCTGGCTCGTCTCGAGCCCGCGGAGCGGCGGGTATTGACCGAGGCTGTGGCGGTGTTGCGGCGGATCCTCGACGACGCCTCGCCACCTCCGCACACCGCCACCCGTTAGCGGCGGGCTCGCACCCGGCTGAGCGGCGCTGTTCGATAGATAATCGTGGCGGTGGGTAGACAACCATCGATCGGCCCCGACGGGTAATGAAAGGTGGCGGCCCATGCGGACCGAGGCGTTCGCTTCCCCGTTGACCGTTTGGGTTGGATCCACAAGTTACACGTTCCAGCCGGGCCGCGACATCACGGTCGGGCACGACAGCCGGTCCGATCTCCGCCTCGATGACGGCGGCGGCCGGTGGATCGCGCCGGTGCATCTCGTGCTGCGGTTCGCCGGCGACCACTGGGTGGCAATCGACCAGAGCCGAAACGGCATTTACCTCGCCGGCGTGCGGGTGCCGATGGTACGCATCCGCGACGGCCAGACCATCGCTGTCGGTGATCCGCAGTACGGGCCTCGGCTGCTGTTCCGCCTGGGTGCCTCGGCACACGCAGCCGGGCCGGCAAGGCCGGCACCCCCCGCGACGCACGGCCGGCCAGCTCCGCGCACACCGCCTCCACCGCAACCGCCCACCCAGACAAGCTGGCGTCCGCCGCCTGCGCCGTTCGGCCAAGCCGCCGCTGCGATGCGGCCGGGTCCGCCGCCACAACACCCGCCCCGCCGACCGCACGGCCAACCGCCGTCTCAGACGCCGACGCAGCCGGTCCGGTTGTCGCCACCCCAGGCAGAAGCACCGCCGCCCCACGGACCGCGTCCAGATACGACACCACCACGACCGCGGCCGCCCTCGGAGCTGCCCACCCGGCCCGTGCCGGCACCGGCCCCGCCCCAGTGGCCCTCGCCGCCGCCGACGCCCGAACACAACCTGCTGCCCGCCGCGGCGGTCCGACCCCATGAGCAGGTCCCCACCAGTCGGTTGCCGGCGGGCGACCAGGCGGCCGGCGACGCTCCGGTGTCCCGTCCGGCACCCGGCGCCCGGGAGCTTGTGGCCTACCATGTCGGGCTGGCCGGCGACGGGCATCCGCTACTCGACGACGTGTCATTCACGGCCACCGGCGGCACGCTGACCGCCGTTGTCGCGCCGACCAGCGCGGCTCCGTCCGCACTCGTCGGCATCGTCGCCGGAGCGGTAACACCCACCGTCGGCCAGGTCAGGTTGGACGGCCACGACGTGCACGCCGAGTACATGCGCCGGTACGTCGGGATCGTGCCGCAAGGCGATGTCCTCCATTGCCAGCTCACCGTCGAACAGGCCGTCGGCTATGCCGCCGAGCTGCGGCTGCCGCCCGGCACCCCCGCCGACGTGCGCAGACAGCTGGTGGAGCAGGTTCTGCGCGAACTCGGGCTGCTCCCGCAGCGCACGGCCCAGGTGGGCAGCCTCTCCGACGAGCAGCGCCGACGCGCAACGCTGGCAGTGGAATTGCTCACCCGGCCGCCACTGCTGGTT
The DNA here is from genome assembly GCF_016592155.1 of Mycobacterium heckeshornense. NCBI lineage: Bacteria > Bacillati > Actinomycetota > Actinomycetes > Mycobacteriales > Mycobacteriaceae > Mycobacterium > Mycobacterium heckeshornense. The sequence continues at coordinate 1,939,081 of NZ_AP024237.1, read as the reverse complement.
CTCGACGAACCGACCGCGGGACTCGACCCGGCCCAGGAACGTCAGACGATGACGCGGCTGCGGGAACTCGCCGACGCCGGCCAGATCGTGGTGCTGGCGACGACGTCGCCGCGTCATCTCGAGCTGTGCGACCAGGTGGTGCTGCTCACCTCGACCGGTACGACGGCCTTCGCCGGTCCGCCACACGAGATCGACGCGGCGATGGGCACCACCGACTGGTCGCAGATCCTGCGGCGGGTCAGCACCGATCCACACGGCGCCCACAACGCTTTTTTGCAGCGTCGACAGGGCGCTCCGGCGGCCCCGGCTGCGGCGCCGCCGCTGGGCCGTCCCGCCCGTTTAGGCCTGGTTCGTCAGATCGCTGTGGCCGCCCGTCGCCAGGCATGGCTTGTGTTCGGTGATCAGCGCTACGCCATCTTCCTGACCATCCTGCCGCTGTTCTTCGCGGCGCTGGCCCTGGTCACGCCGGGCACAACCGGGCTGGGCGCCGCCGATCCGTACGGCAACGGCCCGGACGAACCCGTCGAGCTTCTGACGGTGCTTACCCTGGCGGCCGTCTGCATCGGCACCGCGCTGACCATCCGCGACCTGATCAGCGAAAACAACATCTTCCGCCGGGAGCAATACCTGGGGTTGGCGACCTCGGCGTATCTGGGCGCCAAAATTCTGGTGTTCGGCCTGCTTGCGACGGTGCAAACCGCGTTCGTCATCACCGTCGTCGTGCTCGGCAAGGGCGCGCCCGCGCGCGGGGCCGATGTGCTGGGCAGCGGCACCGTCGAGGTGTACGTGACCGGTGCGGCCACGGCAATCGTCTCGGTGATCGTGGGCCTGGTGCTCTCGGCGCTGGCGCGGTACAAGCAATTGCTGTTGCCGATCGCCGTGCTGGTCGTGCTGCTCTCGCTGGTGTTCTCCGGCGGCTTGTTCCCGCTGGCCGCCAGGGATGGCTTCGAGCAGGTCTCGTGGCTGTTCCCGTCCCGGTGGGGGTTCGCTGCTCAGGCTTCCACCGTCGACCTGCACTCGATCGATCCGCTGGCCGAGCGCGACGCGCTTTGGGGCCACTCGGCGGGGCAGTGGCTGTTCGACATGGCGATGCTGCTCGTGTTCGCGGTGGTAGGCACGGGCTTGCTGTGGTGGTGGCTTCGGCCACCGAGCCGGCCGCGACAGGTCGAGGCCGCGGGTCGGTAACGACGCGCGGTTCGCCAAATATAGTGTGACCGGAGAATTCGGGCGGGGGATGGCATATGGGGGTGTTAGTGGAGCGCGACGCGCAAACGGCCAGCGACGATCGCGACGGCGAGCTAGCGGTGGATTCCCGGGTACGCGTATACCCGGGAACCGAACACGAGGATCGCGGGACCATCGTCGAAGATTTCGGCGAAGCGGCGGGACACGCCGTCGACATCGGCAGCCAGCACATCGCCGATCCGGCCAGGCGGTGGGCTGTGCTGCTCGACAGCGGCCAGCTGGTCTTCGTCGACAGTGACCAACTGGCCGCCGAATAGACTTGCCGCAAGGCTGCGTAGCCTGGGGTGCTCGCCAATTCCGTTGTTGGACAAGGCTAGCCGCACGGTGTCGACGTGTGCCGGATGGTGGGTTGGGCGATCTTCGCTGATCCAAGGCAAACGCAATTACGGCGGGGGCTGGCCGAGAAGACCATGCTCGGGCACTCGGCGGGTTACCGTCGGGTATGGCGTCGAACCCGATCACCACTGCTGACCATTTGCGCAACGCACTGGACGGGCGTTGGCGCGACGCAAAAAACCAGATGCGGGCCCGGCTCACCGACGAGATATTCCGGCCGCACTACACGCCCAACACCGTCATCGCGCGCACCAAGGTAGCCGAACAGATGAAGATCATGGCGGCTGCAGGGGCCGCCGAAAGCGCCTTCAGAAAAGAGCATGGCGGCACCGGGGATCTCGGGGCGGCGATCACGGCGATCGAGATGCTGGCGATGTCGGATTTGTCGCTGATGGTCAAAGCCGGGGTGCAGTGGGGTCTGTTCGGCGGGGCGGTGGAAAACCTGGGCACCGAACGCCACCACCAGGCGTATGTGAAAAAGATCATCGCTTTGGAGCTCCACGGTTGTTTCGCGATGACCGAGACCGGCCACGGCAGCGATGTGCAGTCGCTGGAGACCACGGCCACCTACGACGCCGCCACCGAAGAGTTCGTCCTCGACTCCCCCACCCCGACCGCGCGCAAGGACTACATCGGCGGGGCAGCCCAAACCGCTACCGTCGCAGCGGTATTCGCACAACTGATCACCCAACAAAACGGTGCTCCGGTCAACCACGGGGTGCACTGCTTCCTGGTTCCGATCCGAGATGCCGACGGCAACGACCTACCCGGTGTGACGACCTCGGACTGCGACTACAAGGGTGGCCTGCCCGGCGTGGACAACGGCCGCATCGTGTTCGACCACGTCCGCATCCCGCGGCAGAACCTGCTGAACCGCTACGGCGACGTCGCACCCGACGGGACCTACAGCTCGCCGATCGAAAACCCCAACCGCAGGTTTTTCACCATGCTCGACACGCTGGTCCGCGGCCGCATCACCGTCGGTGGCAGCGCGGCCGCCGCCGCTCGCGTAGCACTGGACATCGCCACCCGATATGCGTTGCAGCGCAAGCAGTTCAGCGCACCCGATGACGGCGAAGAGGTGCTGATCATGGACTACCTGGTGCATCAGCGGCGACTGCTGCCGCTGATCGCCAAATCGTATGCGCTGCAGTTTGCGCAGAATGAGCTGGTCGCCAAATGCCACGACATCCAGACGGCCGACGAACCCGACGCCGAGGAACAGCGCGAGCTGGCGTCACGTGCGGCCGGGCTGAAAGCCGCCAACACCTGGCACGCCACCCGGGCCATCCAGGAGGCCCGCGAAGCGTGCGGCGGTGCGGGCTACATGGCGGAGAACCGGCTGATCGCATTGCGTGGCGACACCGACGTGTTCACCACGTTCGAAGGCGACAACCACGTACTGACCCAGTTGGTGGCCAAGGAGCTGCTGACCGCCTATGCCGACGACATCCGCAGCATGAGTCCGGTCGAATGGGTACGCTTCGCCGCCAACACTGTCGGCACCCGGGTGCTGAAACGGACTGCGGCCGAGGCGATCATCCAAACCATCGTCGATGCCAGACAAGACAGCGAAGAAGAGGGCAGCCTGTTCAACCGCGGCACGCAGGTCAAAATGTTCGAAGACCGCGAGGAATATCTGCTGTCGTCGGTTGCGCGCCGGCTGCAGGCCAAGTCCGAGGAGATGTCGGCGTTCGACGCGTTCAACGCCGTGCAGGATCACGTGCTACACGCCGCCAGTGCGCACGTCGACCGGGTAGTGCTGGAAGCGTTCGTCGCCGGCATCGACTCATGCCGGGACGAGGAAGCCCGCCATGTGCTCGAGTTGGTGTGCGACTTGTATGCGCTGTCGGTGATCGAAGACGACAAGGCGTGGTATGTCGAGCACCGGTTTTTGTCCACCGACCGGGCCAAAGCCGTCACCCGCGGTATCAACGACCGGTGCCGGGCGCTGCGACCGTATGCCCAGACGCTGGTCGACGGCTTCGGGATTCCGGAGCCGCTGCGCTACGCCGAGATGCTGCACCCGGAAAACCTGTCACGCTAACCCGGCGAGCCGACACGCAGGGTCGGTCCCTTCTAGCTGAAACGGGGGTCTTCGGCTCTGCTCGCTCCGGTGAAGCTCCCCCGGAAGGACTCGAACCTTCAACCCTTCGGTTAACAGCCGAACGCTCTGCCAGTTGAGCTACAGGGGACTGCCCGATCCGCGCGGACCGGGGGATGACTCTAGCTTACTGAGCCGCCGGGGCCCAACCAGACGGATCGGGTCCGGGCCGATAGGGCAGGATGGAATCTGATCACACCGTCGTCGAAAGGACCGCTTTGATCCGGTATGCCGTTGTGCTGGGATTGGGCTACGTGCTGGGCGCAAAGGCCGGACGACGCCGCTACGAGCAGATCGTCGGCACGTATCGCGCCATCACCGGCAGCCCCGCGGTCAAGTCGATGATCGAAGCGGGACGGCGCAAGATCGCCAACCGGGTCTCCCCTGACGCGGGAATGGTCACGTTAACCGAGGTCGATGCCACCACCAGTGTCGTCGAGCCGCAGAAACGCAGTGGCGCGACCTAAGCGCTCAAGTGGTCGCCGCTGGCCTGCTCGAGCAGGCTGCGCCGGTAAGCCTCCATCGCCACCAGGTCGCCGAACAGCGCGTGGTAGTCATCCCCCTGCTCGACCGGCGACATGCGCTGCAGTTTCGACTTGACTTCGGCGATCTGCCGACCGATCCACACCTCCTGCAGGCGGGCCAGCACCCCGCCGATATAGCGCGGCAGCTTGTCGTCGTCGTCGACACGGATCGCCTCCACGCCCAATTCGCTGACCAGCCCGGCCACCACCGCCGATGCGGCATGCCGGCGCACCGCATCGATCCACTCGGCACCGGTGACCCCGCAGCCCGTGCCACCCGCGGCCTGGATGGCGGCGCGGACGGCCGCGTAGCCGGCGTGGGTGAAGCTCTCCACCGGCAGCGCGTCGAACACCGGCCCGGCCAGCGCCGGGTACTGCAGCGCCGACTTGAGCGCCTCACGCTGCGGCCACAACGTCGGGTCCCGCGGGTCGGGACGAAGGGCGGCCTGCTCGGCCGCGCCGGTTTCGGCCGGCGCCGAAGCCGGCCGGCGCCGTCGGCGTCGGTGCTTCGCCTCATCACGCACCCGGCCGACGACCTGGGCGACGTCGTCCCAACCGACCCAGCCGGCCAGCTGGCGGGCGTACTCGTCGCGCAGCGTGGGGTCCTTGATCTGGGCGACCATCGGCACACAGCGGCGCAACGCACCCACGCGGCCCTCGGCACTGTCCAGGTCGAATTCGGCCAGCGCTGAGCGAATCGCGAACTCGAACAACGGGGTTCGCCGCGCCACCAGATCCCTCAGCGCGCCGTCACCGTGCGCCAGCCGAAGGTCGCAGGGGTCCATGCCGTCGCCGGCCACCGCGATAAACGACTGGCCCGCCAGGTGCTGCTCACCCGCAAACGCCTTCAGCGCTGCCGCCCGGCCCGCCTCGTCGCCGTCGAACACATAGATCAGTTCGCCGCGAAAGAAGTTGTCGTCCATCATCAGTCGGCGCAGCATCGCCATGTGCTCGTCACCGAACGCGGTACCGCACGACGCGACCGCAGTGGTGACCCCGGCCAGATGCATCGCCATCACGTCGGTGTAGCCCTCGACCACGACAGCCTGATGGCACTTGGCGATATCGCGCTTGGCCAGATCAATGCCGAACAGCGCCGACGACTTCTTGTACAGCAGCGTCTCGGGGGTGTTGACGTACTTGGCTTCCATCGGGTCGTCGTCGAAGAGCCGCCGCGCCCCAAACCCGATCACCTCGCCGGCCGTACTGCGGATCGGCCACAGCAACCGCCGGTGAAAGCGGTCGATCGGGCCGCGACGCCCCTGCCGCGACAGGCCCGCGGCCTCCAGCTCCTTGAAGTCAAAGCCCTTGCGCAGCAAGTGCTTTGTCAGCGAGTCCCAACCCGAGGGCGCAAACCCGCACCCGAAGTGGCGGGCGGCGTCGGCGTCGAAATTCCGGTCGGCGAGGTACTGGCGGGCCGGGGCGGCCTCCTCGGACTCCAGGGCCTCGGCATAGAACGCCGAAGCCGCGGCGTTGGCAGCGACCAGCCGACTGCGGGTGCCGCGATCGCGCTGGACGCTGGTCGCCGCACCGGTGTAGGTGATCGTGTAGCCGATCCGGTCGGCCAGCAGTTCGACGGCCTCGACAAAGCTGACGTGCTCGATCTTCTGCACGAATGCATAGACGTCGCCGCCCTCCCCGCAGCCGAAGCAGTGGAAATGCCCGTGGTTGGGCCGCACATGAAACGACGGCGACTTCTCGTCGTGGAACGGGCACAGGCCCTTCATCGAGTCGGCGCCGGCCCGCCGCAGCTGGACGTAGTCGCCGACGACCTCGTCGATGCGGACGCGGTCGCGGATGGCGGCGATATCACGATCGGAGATACGGCCGGCCACCGGCTTAGTGTAGAGCGGCCACGCGACATGATCGCGGCCCCGCCGACTACGGTCGATCCATGACCAAGCCCACCACCATGTCCGCCACCCTGCTGTGCGTGCCCGTCGCTTTCCTGATTGCCTGCAGCCCCAACCAGCACCCCAGCAGTGAGCCGGGCACCACCCCGCCGGTGCACACCGGTTCGCCGGCGACTTCACCCACCAGCCCGGCACCTGGCGCCGAAACGCTTACCGCACAAGTGAACACGGCCGACGGTCGGCCCGTTGCCACCGCCAGCTTCCAGTTCGCCAACGGTTATGCCACCATCACCGTCAAGACGGTCGCGACGGGTGTGCTGACACCGGGCTTCCACATGATGCACATCCACTCGGTAGGCAAGTGCGAACCCAACTCCGTGGCTCCCAACGGCGGCCCGGCCGGCGATTTCTTCTCCGCGGGCGAGCACTATCAGGCGCCCGGCCACACCGGGGAACCGGCAAGCGGGGACCTGCCCGCACTGCAGGTTCGCAAGGACGGCGCGGCGCTGCTGGTCACCACCAGCGATGCGTTCACCGAGGCCGATTTGTTGGCGGGCAGCAAGACCGCGCTCGTGCTGCACGGCGCCCAGCACACCCCCGACGCCGAGAAACGGATGGCCTGCGGGGTGATCGGCACCGGATAACCGCCGGCCGGGCGGTGATGCCGCGGTGATGCCGGGGCTATGGGGCCTCGATGCGTTCCAATCGTCCCTCGGTGTAGGAAGCGATCTGGTCGACGATGACCCGCAGCCGGGCGCGGTCGTCGGCGGCGGTGTTGAACGCCGGGACAAAGATCGGGTCCAGGGTTCGCGGCGCGCCGGCCAGCAGCCATTGCGCCACCCGGTGGATGCGTTCGCGCTGCCGGGCCTGCATGTCCAGGTGCCGTGGATCGGACATGATGAACTGCAGCGCCAGCGTCTTCAGCACCGCCACTTCGGCACGAACCAGGTCGGGCACATGCAGGTCGGCCGCATACCGCGCCAGCGGCCCGGATCCGGCGGCCGCGCGGGTGGCGGTGATCGCCGCGGAGACGAACCGGCCCACCAGCTCGCTGGTCAGCCGCTTGAGCGCGACCGACGCCGCCAGTGTGGCGTCATACTTACCGACCGCAGCGACCACCGGCAGCCCGGACAGCCGCTGGGCGGCGGCCACCAAATCGTCGGCGCTTAGCCGCGGATACGCGGTCTCACCCAACTTGGCCAGCGCAGCGGCGGCGTCGTCGTCGGCGAGCACACGCAGGTCGATACGGCCGGAGATGACGCCGTCCTCGACGTCGTGTACCGAATACGCGACATCGTCGGCCCAGTCCATCACCTGCGCTTCCAGGCAGGCCCGCCCGGCCGGTGCGCCGTCACGCACCCAGGCCGCCGGGTCGCGGTCGGCGTCGTAAAAACCGAACTTGTCGCGGCTCTGGGTCTGCGTCCACGGATATTTGGTGACCGCATCCAACGCCGCCCGGGTCAGGTTCAGTCCGGCGCTACGGCCTTGGGAATCAAGGACTTTGGGTTCCAAGCTGGTGAGAATACGGAAGTTTTGCGCATTGCCCTCGAAGCCCCCACAATCGGCCGCGACCTCGTCGAGCGCCTGCTCGCCGTTGTGGCCGTACGGCGGATGGCCGATGTCGTGGGCCAACCCGGCCAGGTCGACGAGGTCGGCGTCGCATCCCAGTCCGATTGCCATGCCGCGGCCGATCTGCGCCACTTCCAGCGAGTGGGTCAGCCGGGTGCGCGGGGTGTCGCTTTCCCGCGGCCCGACGACCTGGGTCTTGTCGGCCAGCCGGCGCAGCGCGGCACTGTGCAATACCCGGGCCCGGTCGCGGGCGAAGTCGGTGCGGTGCTGGCCTTGGGTGCCCGGCAATCCCGCGGTCTTGGGGGCCTCGGCCACCCGCCGCTGGCGGTCGAAGTCGTCGTAGGGGTCCTGCGGATTCATCGAACGACAGTCTGCCAGGGCCGACCGCCGTCCCCCGGCTACATTGGCGAGCATGCGCATCGCTCGCCTGTTCGGCGTGATCGTGGCGACGCTGGCTGCCGCGCTGCTGCTTGCCCCGGCAGCGGCCGCGCAACCGCCATTCCGGTTGTCCGACTACGTCACCGACGACGCCGGCGCATTGACCGGCGCGGGCCGTGACGCCGTCGAGGCCGCGGTGAACAAGCTCTACACCGACCGGCACATCCGGCTGTGGGTGGTCTACGTCGACACCTTCTCCGGGCAGGCCGCGGTGAGCTGGGCGCAGAGCACCCGCAGCGCCAGCGACCTGGGCGACTACGACGCGTTGCTGGCAGTGGCCACCGCCGACCGCGCGTATGCCTTCCTCGTGCCGGCAACGGTGAAGAACCTGGACTCGCGTCGAATCGACGACCTGCGGCGCACCCGGATCGAACCCGCGCTGCATCGCGGCGACTGGAGCGGCGCCGCGGTGGCCGCGGCCACCGGACTCGATCGACCATCCGGTTCGTCGGCGTGGGCGCCGCTGCTGGTCGCGTTGGGCGTCATCGCGGTCGCGATGCTGGCGCTGGTGGTGGTGATGCGCTACCGCCGCCGGCGACGCCACGCCGCCGCGGTTGCCGCGGCGCGCCGTGCCGACCTTACCGATCCCGATGCGCTTGCCGCGCTGCCGCTGGACGTGCTCGACGACCTGTCGCGGTCGAAGGTGGTCGAGGTCGACAACGCGGTGCGCACCAGCGCCAACGAACTGGCCCTGGCCATCGACGAGTTCGGCCCCGAGCGCACCGAACCGTTCACCCGTGCGGTGAACAACGCCAACGCCGCACTGACCCAAGCGTTCAACGTCCGCCAGCAACTCGACGACGCGATACCCGAGACGCCCGCACAGCGCCGCGAGCTGCTGACCAAGGTGATCGTGTCGGCAGCGCGGGCCGACCGCGAATTGGAATCGCAGCGACAGGCGTTCGAGCAGTTGCGCGACTTGGTGATCAACGCCCCGGAGCGACTGGACGGGCTGACCCGGCAGGTCGTCGAGCTCACCGCCCGCATCGGCCCGGCAGAACAGCGGCTCGCCGAGTTGCATCGCGAATTCGACGCTGCCGCACTGACTTCGGTGTCAGGCAACGTCGACGCCGCCAAAAAACGGCTGGCCTTTGGCGAGCAGAACATCAGCCGGGCACGCGAGCTGGCGGCGCAGGCGGTCAGCGGACAGCAGAGCGCCTTGGTCGACGCGGTGCGCGCTGCGGAATCGGCTCTGGCCCAGGCTCGTTCGCTGCTCGACGCCATCGACAACGCGTCACACGATATCCGTCGCGCCGCCGAACGACTGCCATCCGTGATCGCCGACACTCAAACGGGGATCGCGCAGGCCGACGGCTATCTGCAAAAAGCCGACGGTGCGCACACCGCTGAGCTGGCGAGGATGCGTGACGCGGCGGTCGAGGCCGTCGACGCCGCACGCACCCGCGGCGCCACCGATCCCCTTGGCGCTTTCACCCGGTTGACCAAGGCCGATGCCGATTTGGATCGGCTGCTGGCCGTTGTCGCCGAGGAGCGGGCAAGCGCCGAGCGCCTCAACCGCGCCTTGGAGCAGGCGTTGTTCACCGCGCAGGCGCGGGTGCGCGCCGTCTCCGACTACATCGACACCCGCCGCGGGAGCATCGGCCCGCAAGCGCGCACCCGGCTTGCGGAGGCGAACCGGCAATTGCAGGCAGCACACGACAAGCGGAGCAGTGATGTCAACGGAGCGATCGGCCACGCCAACGCCGCCGCCGCGCTGGCGGACCAGGCCCTGTCGTTGGCCAACGCCGACGTCGAGTCCGCGCAGCAGGCCTTCGCCGGCCGCTACCGTGGCGGCGACTTGGGCGCGATGATGGGCGGGATCATCATCGGCGATCTGCTGGGCGGCGCGATGCGTGGCGGCTTCGACGGTTTCGGCGGCGGCTGGGACGGCTGGGATGGTGGCTGGAGCCCAACCTCGTTCGGCGGTGCGTCGGGGCCCTCCGACGACGGGTTCCTGGGCGGCGGCGGACGGTTCTGAGCTGCCGCGACCGCTAACAGGCCCGCAGCCGCGGCGCCAGGTAGTCGCCGACCGCGTCGATGGCGATCCGGTCCTGCGTCATGGTGTCGCGGTCTCGCACGGTGACCGCGTGGTCCTCGAGCGTCTCGAAGTCCACCGTCACGCAAAACGGTGTGCCGATCTCGTCTTGGCGCCGGTAGCGCCGTCCGATCGCGCCGGCGTCGTCGAATTCGATGTTCCAGTATTTGCGCAACTCCGCGGCCAGGTCGCGGGCCTTGGGGCTCAGGTCGGCGTGCCGTGACAGCGGTAAGACCGCGGCCTTGACGGGTGCCAAACGCGGATCGAGCCGCAGCACCGTGCGTCGGTCCATCCCGCCTTTGGCGTTGGGCGCCAGGTCTTCGCTGTAGGCGTCGATCAAAAACGCCATGAACGACCGGCTCAGACCACCTGCGGGTTCGATCACGTACGGGATGTAGCGGGTGTCGGTGACGTTGTCGTAGTACGACAGGTCGACACCGGAATGCTTTGAGTGCGTGGACAAGTCGAAGTCGGTGCGGTTTGCGATACCCTCGAGCTCCCCCCACGGATTGCCGGCGAAGCCGAACTTGTACTCGATGTCGATGGTGCGCGCCGAATAGTGCGAGAGCTTGTCTTTCGGGTGTTCCCACAACCGAAGGTTGTCCGGATTGATGCCGAGATCGATGTACCACTGTCGCCGGTTGTCGACCCAATAGTCGAACCATTCCGGCGCGGTAGACGGCTCGACGAAAAACTCCATCTCCATCTGTTCGAACTCGCGGGTGCGGAAGATGAAGTTGCCGGGCGTGATCTCGTTGCGAAAACTCTTACCGGTCTGGGCGATTCCGAACGGCGGCTTCTTGCGCGCGGTGGTGACCACGTTGGCGAAGTTGACGAAGATGCCCTGCGCGGTTTCCGGGCGCAGGTAGTGCAGCCCCTCTTCGCTCTCGATCGGGCCGAGATAGGTCTTGAGCATCATGTTGAACTCGCGCGGCTCGGTCCACCGGCCGGGCTCGCCGGTGTCGGGGTCGTGGATGTCGGCCAGGCCGTTGGGCGGCGGATGACCGTGCTTGGCCTCGTAGGCCTCGATGAGCTGGTCGGCGCGGTAGCGCTTGTGGGTGATCAGCGACTCCACCAGCGGGTCGTGGAACACGTCGACGTGGCCGGAGGCGACCCACACCTCGCGGGGCAGGATGATCGAGGAATCCAGGCCGACGACGTCGTCGCGGCTGGTGACCATCGAGCGCCACCACTGTCGCTTGATGTTCTCCTTGAGCTCCACGCCCAGGGGGCCGTAGTCCCACGCCGACTTGACCCCGCCGTAGATTTCGCCGCACGGATACACCAGACCGCGCCGTTTGGCGAGGTTGACCACGGTGTCGATGACGGACGCCACGGGCTGGTGTACTCCTGTCTCGGGTGGGGACGAACGCGGACGGTGGTGAGCCGCGAGCACCAGTCATCGTAGCGATCGCCGGCCGCGGGCTTTGACATGCATCAATATGCATGTGACAGTGGAAGCGAACCGACAACGGTTCCCAACAGCGCTGTACCGTTCGAAAGTGATATCCGATGTCGCGCTCGACGTCACCGGTCGCCGACGGCGCCGCCGTGCCGGCGCCCGCGCTGGTGGGTGAGCACGAGCGCGGGTTCTCGGCAGGTCCGGCCCCGCCGCCGCGGGAAATTCTCGAGGCCGCCGGCGAGCTGCTGCGCGCCCTGGCCGCACCCGTGCGCATCGCCATCGTGTTGCAGTTGCGCGAATCGCAGCGCTGCGTGCACGAACTGGTCGACGCGCTCGGCGTACCACAACCGCTGGTGAGCCAGCATCTGAAAATCCTCAAGGCGGCGGGCGTGGTCGCCGGTGAACGGTCGGGTCGCGAGGTCCTCTATCGGCTGGTCGACCATCACCTGGCGCACATCGTCATCGACGCGGTCGCGCACGCCGGTGAGGAACGGCGGTTATGAACCACGGTGTTCGCTCCACCCGGCAGCGGGCTGCGATCGCAACGTTGCTGGAAACCGTCGATGACTTCCGCTCGGCACAGGAACTGCACGACGAGTTACGCCGTCGCGGCGAAACCATCGGCCTGACCACCGTCTATCGCACGCTGCAGTCCATGGCGGCGGCGGGTTTGCTCGACACCCTGCGCAGCGACACCGGCGAATCGGTCTACCGCCGCTGCTCGACCGACCATCATCACCACCTGGTGTGCCGCAGCTGCGGCTCCACCGTCGAGGTCGGCGATCATGAAGTTGAGACGTGGGCTGCCGAAGTCGCCGCCGAACACGGGTTTTCCGATCCCAGCCACACCATCGAGATCTTCGGAACGTGCTCGCAGTGCGCGGGTTAACGGGTTAGCGCGCGCCGTATCTCAGCACCGGTATCGAGCACCATCAGGATCAGGGTGCGTAACGCGTCGTCGGTCAGCCCCGCACCGGGGAAGTTGTAGCGCAACATCACGTCGGCGGTCTTGCCGGAGTTACGTTTGGCGGTCGTGTCGCTGATTTTTTCCACCACGGCCAGCGAGCCCAGCTGGACGCCCTGCGCGTGCTCGGCCACCCGGTCGCGAATTTTTTTGTTCAACGGAAGATCCCACACCAAAACCTGAGTCAGCGAAACCAGGTCGAGATCCTCGACGATGCTCACCACCCGCAACGACGCGAACGTGCCGTCGTGGCGGATCGTCAGCGCGCCGTCGGGCTCCTCCTCGACGGGCAATACATCGCGAAGCACCGAAGCCAGCCGCTCCTGCAATGAGGGCATCAGGCGCTCCCGAATCGTCGATGGCGAGATGCGTATTCTTGGCAGGCCGCCCACAAGTCGCGGCGATCATAGTCCGGCCACAGCTTGTCGGAGAAGACGTATTCGGCGTAGGCCGCCTGCCACAGCATGAAATTGCTGGACCGCTGCTCCCCCGACGTTCGCAGCAACAAGTCGACATCGGGTATATCGGGCCGGTGCAGGTGGCGGGCAATCGTCGCCTCGGTGATCCGATCCGGATTCAGCTTGCCGGCAGCCGCCTCCCGAGCGATACCCCTTGCAGCTTCGGTGATTTCGGCGCGACCCCCGTAGTTCACGCAATAGTTAACGGTGATAACGTCGTTGTCGGCGGTCATCTGCTCGGCGATCTCGAGTTCTTTGATGACGCTGCGCCACAACCGCGGTCGCGACCCCACCCACCGTATCCGCACTCCCATCGTGTTCAAGCTTTCGCGGCGGCGCCGCACCACGTCGCGGTTGAAGCCCATCAGAAAACGGACCTCGTCGGCGGGCCGCTTCCAGTTCTCGGTCGAGAATGCGAAAAGACTTAGCCACTTGATGCCGAGTTCTATTGCACCGCACGCGATATCGATGACGACGGCCTCGCCCATCTTGTGCCCCTCCACACGCGGCAGTCCGCGCCGAGTGGCCCACCGGCCGTTGCCGTCCATCACGATCGCGACATGAGTCGGCAGCTGTGCCGCCGGAATCTGTGGCGGCACCGCCTTCGACGGGTGCTGCGGCGGCCGGCGCGGTCCGCCGTCTGGCGAGGGTGGCAGCTCCGGGAAGACCACCGGCCACGTCGACGTGTCCGGAAACGTCGGGTAGTCGGCCGGCGGTGGCGGTAGCTGCGGAAAGTTCGCGCGCTCAGCCGTCCGCGCTGAGCTGTTGCCCCGGTTCCTCGCCATGGGCCACATCCTGCCTGAGCAGCGCGATGCGACGATCGGTGACCGCACGGTCGACCCGGTCGATCCGCTCCACCAGCGGCAATGTGCGCAGTCGTCGTTCCAGGTGCCATTGCAAGTGGGCGGCCACCAGCCCGCTGACGTGGCTGCGGTGCGACTGCGGCGCAGCCAGCGCCGCCTCCCAGTCCCCGTCGCGCAACGCCGACATCAGTTCCAGCACCCCCAGCGGAGGAGTGGTGGAACCAGCCGGGCGGCAGGCGCTGCAGACACTGCCGCCGGCGCCGACGTGAAACGCCCGATGCGGACCGGGCGTGGCGCAGCGGGCACACTCTTCTAGCGCCGGCGCCCATCCGGCGATACCCATGGCACGCAACAGGTAGGCGTCCAGCACCAGTTCGCGGGGCCGCCGCCCGTCAGCCACCGCCCGCAGCGCCCCCACTGTGAGCCGGTGCAGCGCCGGGGCCGGGGCTCGCTCCTCACCGGCGAGGCGTTCGGCGGTCTCCAGCATCGCGCACGCACAGGTGTAGCGGCCGTAATCGCTGACGATGTCGGTGGCAAACGCGTCGATCGAGACCACCTGGGTGACGATGTCCAGGTTGCGGCCGGGGTACAGCTGCACGTCGATGTGCGAGAACGGCTCCAGGCGCGCGCCGAACTTGCTGCGGGTGCGGCGCACGCCCTTGGCCACCGCGCGCACCAGCCCGTGGTCGCGGGTGAGCAGGGTCACGATGCGGTCGGCTTCGCCGAGCTTGTGCTGGCGCAGCACCACCGCCCGGTCCCGGTAAAGCCGCATCACACCAGTTTGGCATCGCACCGAGACATCGCCGGGACATGGCCGCGACGGCACGCCGATACCCTGGTCAGCGATGACAGGCACTTCGGTTTTTCGCTTCCCTACCCTGACCGACCAGCTCTACCAGCTGGCCACCCACGAGGTGACGTCGGAAGAGCTGGTGCGTCGTTCGCTGCACGCCATCGACCTCAGCCAGCCCAGCTTGAACGCTTTTCGGGTGGTCCTCGCCGAGTCGGCGCTGGCCGAGGCCGCCGAGGCCGACCGGCGGCGCGCAGCCGGTGAGCAGGCGCCGCTGCTGGGCATCCCCGTCGCGGTGAAGGACGACGTCGATATCGCAGGAATACCAACCGCTTTCGGCACCTCCGGATACGTCCCGCCGGCACCCGCCGATTCCGAGGTGGTGCGCCGGCTCAAGGCGGCGGGCGCGGTCATCGTCGGTAAGACCAACACCTGCGAGCTCGGCCAATGGCCCTTCACCAGCGGACCCGCGTTCGGGCACACCCGCAACCCGTGGTCGCGCAAGCACACACCCGGCGGATCCTCTGGCGGCAGCGCGGCGGCGGTGGCCGCGGGCCTGGTCGCCGCGGCGATCGGCTCCGACGGCGCGGGCAGCATCCGCATCCCCGCGGCCTGGACGCACCTGGTGGGCATCAAGCCGCAACGCGGCCGGATCTCCACCTGGCCACTGCCTGAGGCGTTCAACGGGATCACGGTCAACGGTGTGCTGGCCCGCACCGTCGAGGACGCGGCGCTGGTGCTGGATGCGGTATCGGGCAACGTCGACGGCGACCTGCATAAACCGCCCCCGGTGACGGTGTCCGAATACGTCGGGACCGCGCCAGGTCCGCTGAAGATCGCCGTGTCAACCCTGTTCCCGTTCACGGGTTTTCGGGCCACACTGCATCCGGAGATCAGGGCCGCACTCGACTCGGTCGCCGAGCAGCTCAGGCTGCTCGGCCATACCGTGATGGCCGGTAACCCCGATTACGGCCTGCGGTTGTCCGTGAACTTCCTGTCACGGTCCACCGCCGGGCTGCTCGACTGGGCCGAGCGGCTCGGTGACGGCGTCGACTACGACCCTCGCACGCTGTCCAACATGCGGATGGGTCGGCTGCTGTCCGGGGCGGTGCTGCGCCGCGCGCGTGCCCACGAAGCCGCAGATCAGCGCCGAGTCGGCTCGATTTTCCGCATCGTCGACGTGGTGCTGGCCCCGACGACCGCCCAGCCACCGCCCCCGGTGCACGCCTTTGACAACCTGGGTGGCCTGGCCACCGACCGGGCCATGATCAAGGCATGCCCGGTGACGTGGCCGTGGAATCTGCTGGGCTGGCCGTCGATCAACGTCCCGGCCGGTTTCACCTCCGAGGGTCTGCCCATCGGTGTGCAGTTGATGGGACCGGCGAACAGCGAGCCGCTGCTGGTGTCGCTGGCCGCCGAGCTGGAGGCCGTCCTGGGCTGGGCCGCCAAACAGCCGGAGACGTGGTGGAACACCGGCACCGACACCCCGCCGGTCTCCAGCGGGCCCCCGATGCGCTGAGCGGCTCACGCGCCCGGACACAGCTTTTCGTGTGCAGTGCTGACCACCGCACGCACCCGCGCCGGGTCGGCGCCGGGAAACGACGCCAGGTGTCGCACGGCTCGCTCTTCGCCGCCGGTGCCGATGTCGGCGCAGGCCGCCTTGCCGAAGTTGATGAGCCGGCGGGTATTGACGGCCGTCAGGTCGAAGCCTTGACCGGCCAGCGTGTCCAAGTACTCGGCCTCCGGGTCGGCGTGTGCCGGGGCGGCGGCGATAACAGCCGTCGCAGCCAATGCGGCAAGTAGCGCGACCGTCTCGCGCATATTCGTTCAGGCTACGCTCAAAACCCAAGCCGACCAAGCTGTTTGGGGTCACGCTGCCAGTTCTTGGCGACCTTGACGCGCAGGTCGAGGTAGACCTTGGTGCCCAGTAGCTTCTCGATCTGGGTACGCGCCGCGGTGCCAACTTCGCGCAGCCGGCTACCGCCCTTGCCGATGACGATGCCCTTCTGGCTGTCGCGCTCGACATAGAGCACGGCGTGCACGTCGATCAGGTCGTCGCGGCCTTGCCGCGGGGCGACTTCGTCGATCACCACCGCCAGCGAATGCGGCAGCTCGTCGCCCAGACCCTCCAGGGCGGCCTCGCGGATGAGCTCGGCCATCAACACTTCTTCGGGTTCGTCGGTGAGCTCACCGTCTGGGTAGTACGCCGGTCCGGGCGGCAGGGCGGCGGCCAGCACATCGATCAGCACGTCGATCTGCTCACCACGGACCGCGGAGACGGGGACCACCTCGGTGCCAGACCCCACCAACTCGCCGACCGCGGCCAGCTGAGCGGCCAGCTGGTCCTTGGACACCTTGTCGATTTTGGTGACGACGGCCACGAGCGTGGTCGTGGGCGCGACCGAGCGGATCTGGTCGACGATCCACCTGTCCCCCGGGCCGATCGCCTCGTCGGCGGGGATGCACAGCCCGATGACGTCAACCTCCGCGTAGGTGGCGCGGACCAGGTCGTTGAGCCGCTTGCCCAACAGGGTGCGTGGCCGGTGCAGCCCCGGGGTATCGACCAGGACGATCTGGAAGTTCTCCCGGTGCACGATCCCGCGAATGGTGTGACGGGTGGTCTGCGGGCGGGTCGAGGTGATCGCGACCTTCGCGCCGACCAGCCTGTTCATCAGCGTCGACTTGCCGGTGTTCGGCCGGCCCACGAAACACACAAAGCCGGAACGGAATTCGGTCACGGTGTCGTCACACGACAGCCCCGTCGCGGTCGGTGACGATCACCGCAGCCGTTGGCGAGAGCTCGCGCACCGCGGCAATGCCGGCGTCGTCGGCGGAACCGCCCACCAGTACGGCGGCCTCGAGGCCGGTGGCACCGCTGGACACCGCCGCGGCCACCGCCGACTGCAACGCGGTCAGTTGCAGCGCCGACAATGCAACCGGCGCGCCGGCGTAGCTGCGGCCGTCGATATCACGCACCGCGGCGCCGCTGGCGGCTTCGGCCCGGGCCATCGCCGCCCGCGCCAGCACGACCAGCTTCGCGTCCTCGGCGTCGAGCTGTTCACCTATCACGATTGGCCTCCCCATCGTGGTGGCCGTCGGTGCCGGCCGGGACTCACGCGCGCCGCTTCTCCTCATCGCGTCGCTGTGTATAGTCGTCGGCGCGGCTCAGCAAGACAGTACCGATCCGCAACCGCCCGCGATGGTCAGGGCCGCCCTCGGCGTGCAGCCGCAACCCGTGCGACACCACCTCCGAGCCGGGCAGCGGAACCCGGCCCAGCTCCAGCGCAAGCAGGCCGCCGACCGTGTCGACGTCGAGATCCTCCTCGAACTCCACGCCGTAGAGCTCGCCGAGATCCTCGATCGGCAGTCGCGCCGATACTCGAAACCGATTGTCGCCCAGGTCCTCTACCGGTGCTGTCTCAGCCTCGTCGTACTCGTCGGCGATCTCGCCGACGATCTCCTCCAGCACGTCTTCGATCGTCACCAGTCCCGCGATCGCGCCGTACTCGTCGACCAGCAGCGCCATGTGGTTACGATCGCGCTGCATTTCCCGCAGCAGGGCATCCAGTGGCTTGGAATCCGGCACGAACACCGCCGGGCGCATCACCAGCGCGACAGGGGTGTCGCGGTCGCCGTTGGCCGAGTAATCGGTCTGTTTGACAAGGTCTTTCAGAAACACGACGCCGAGGATGTCGTCGACGTTCTCGCCGATCACCGGGATCCGCGAGTGCCCGCTGCGCACCGCCAGCGTTATCGCCTGGCGAACCGACTTGTCGCTTTCGATCCAGATCATCTCGGTGCGGGGCACCATCACTTCGCGGGCCGGCGTGTCGCTGAGTTCGAAGACGGACTGGATCATCCTGCGCTCGTCGGCGGCGACGACGCCACGCTGCTGCGCCAAGTCGACGACCTCACGCAACTCGATCTCAGAGGCGAACGGTCCGTTGCGGAACCCGCGGCCCGGAGTCAGCGCATTACCCAGGACCACCAGCAGCCGGCTGATCGGCATCAGCAGCCACGAAATCACTTGCAGCGGAAAGGCGGCGACCAGCGAGAT
This sequence comes from Mycobacterium heckeshornense, assembly GCF_016592155.1. Classification (NCBI taxonomy): domain Bacteria; kingdom Bacillati; phylum Actinomycetota; class Actinomycetes; order Mycobacteriales; family Mycobacteriaceae; genus Mycobacterium; species Mycobacterium heckeshornense. Next base: position 1,920,503 of record NZ_AP024237.1, on the reverse strand, counting down.
CGAGTACGCGTGCTGACGACCCAGGGTGCGCGGACCGACCCCGATGACGATAAAGCTGGTTACCACCATGATCGCCGCGGCGGCAAACAGGCCCCAATCCAGGCTCAGATTGTGCCGGAGGAAGACGACCAGCAGCGCGGTCGCGGTGATCTCGCAGACGATGCGTAGCAGCACCACCAGATTGATGTAGCTGGGCCGATTGGCCATCACCTTGGCCAGCCGGACCGCGCCGGGCCGTTCGTCACGCACCAGTTCGTGAACCCGGGCCACCGACACGGTGCTGATCGCGGCGTCGGTGGCGGCGAACAACCCGCCCAGACCGACCAACACCATCGCGCCGAGCAGCGGAGCAAACCCGTTCACGGCTGGTCGAAATACCGCGACTTGTCCAACAGCCGGCGGTCCCGCTCGCTCTGCCGGTCCTGATGGTAGGCCGCGACCTGATCGGCGACCCATTCTTCGAGCAGCCGCTGCTGCAGGGTGAACATTTCTTTTTCCTCGTCCGGCTCGGCGTGATCGTAGCCCAGCAGGTGCAACACGCCGTGGATGGTCAGCAACGCCAGCTCGTGACCCAGCGAATGCCCGGCGGCTGCGGCCTGCTCGGCGGCAAACTCCGGGCACAGCACGATATCGCCCAGCATGCCCGGTCCCGGCTCCGGGGCGTCGGGGCGTCCACCGGGCTCGAGCTCGTCCATCGGGAAGCTCATCACATCGGTCGGACCGGGCAGGTCCATCCAGCGCATGTGCAGGTCGGCCATCGCCGAGGTGTCCAGCAGCACCATCGACAGCTCGGCCGCCGGGTTGACGTTCATCTTGTCGAGCACGAACCGGGCGACGCTGACCAGCTCGGCTTCCGAGACGTCGATGCCAGACTCGTTGGATACCTCGATGCTCATGGCTTCACCGCCTACCGGCGATGACGCACGCCCGACGCCCGCCGCGCGGCCCGGTTCATGGTCAGGCCAGGCTCCTCGTATTTCGCGTAGGCATCCACGATTTCGGAAACCAAGCGGTGCCGGACCACGTCCGCGCTGGTGAGCTCGGCGATGTGGATGTCGTCGATATCCTCGAGGATGTCGACCGCCGCCCGCAGTCCTGACTTTGCTCCGCCCGGCAGGTCGATCTGGGTAATATCGCCAGTAACAACGACTTTCGATCCAAACCCGAGGCGGGTGAGGAACATCTTCATTTGCTCTGCCGTGGTGTTCTGTGCCTCGTCGAGAATGATGAACGCATCATTGAGAGTCCGTCCCCGCATATATGCCAGCGGAGCGACCTCAATTACCCCGGCGCTCATCAGCTTCGGGATCAGCTCAGGTTCCATCATGTCGTGAAGCGCGTCGTATAGCGGCCGCAGGTAGGGGTCGATCTTTTCGCTCAGGGTGCCCGGCAGAAAGCCAAGGCGCTCACCGGCTTCCACGGCCGGCCGGGTCAGGATGATACGGGTGACCTGTTTGCTCTGCAGCGCGTTGACCGCCTTGGCCATCGCCAGATACGTCTTGCCGGTGCCGGCCGGTCCGATCCCGAACACGATGGTGTTGGCGTCGATCGCGTCGACATAGTGTTTCTGGTTGAGCGTCTTGGGCCGGATCGTCTTGCCCCGCCGCGACAAGATGTCGAGGGTGAGCACCTCGGCCGGCGACTCGTTGCCGGAGCCGACCAGCATCGCCACACTGTGGCGCACCGCGTCCGGGGTCAACGGCTGGCCGCTGGCCACAATCGTGACGAGTTCGGCGATCACCCGTTCGGCGAGCGCCACATCGGCGGGCTCGCCGGAGAGCGTGATGGCGTTGCCGCGCGCATGCAGATCGGCGGCCAGGGTGCCTTCGAGTGCGCGCAAATTCTCGTCTGCGGAACCCAGCAGGCCCACGACGAGGTCGGGCGGAACATCGATGCTGCTGCGAACCTGAGCGGTCGACTGGTCAGCAGCGTTGCTGTCGCGGGGCGTCAAGGGGGTTCAGTGCCTGCTTTCTGCGGGTTGTGCAGCCGGGTCGGTTTCTTAGTTTACCGCCGAGGCCCCGGGCTGGTCAGCACGCAGCAGCGTGTTCGCCGGCAGATCCTTGTCCAGCACCTCGCGGGCCTGCACCGCGCCGGTGGCCGGCACCGCCCGCTTTCCCGCCAGGCTTTGGGCTTCGCACGCCGGTCGCAGTCGCGCAGAAGGATTGCATGGTCACGCGGTTGCGAAGCCGGTTCAGTCCCAGCGCGGGGTCAGCACGCCCAGCGCACCGAGCGCGACCGCGGCCGCGCTCGACGTGCGCAGCACGGTCGGGCCCAGCCGCACCGCGACGGCGCCCGCGTCGGTCAGCGCGGCGATCTCGTCGGGAGCGATACCACCCTCCGGGCCGACCACAAGCATCAGTGAGTTCGCTTGCGCCAGAGCAAGATCCGCGAGCCGGTCGGTCGCCGCCTCGTGCAAGGCGAGCACCACCGCGCCTGAGGCGACCTGGTCGCAGATCCGCTGAGCCAGCTGCTCGGTGGACAGCGGGCCCTCGACGGGGGGAATGTGTGCCCGGCGGGATTGCCGGGCGGCCGAGCGCACCACCGCGCGCCACCGACGCAGGCCCTTGTCCGCCCGGGCGCCCTCCCAGCGGGCCACACACCGCGCCGCCTGCCAGGCCACGAACGCGTCGGCCCCGGCTTGGGTGGCCAAGTCGATCGCCAACTCGGAACGCTCGGACTTCGGCAGCGCCTGCACCACCGTCACCGGCGGCTGTCCGGGTGCGACGCTCCAGCGGCTCAGGACCCGGGCCCGCAGCCCCGCGCGGCTGGTCTCCTCCACCACGCAGTCGGCCAGGCTGCCCGCACCGTCGCCCAGTACCAGCCGTTCGCCGGGACGGATCCGCCGCACCGTGGCGGCATGAAAACCTTCGTCGCCGCACACCTCGGCCGGGGCGCCCGGGCCGGGCACCGCGTCGACGTAGAACAGGTCGCCGCCGGGCCGATCGAAGGTCAACGGCCAGTGAACGTTTCACGCAGTCGGCTGAACAGTCCGCTGCCGGTGCTGCCGTGAGCCGACCGCACCTCGGCAACGTCGTGGCCGCGGCGGCTCTTGAACTCCCGAAGCAGCTGCATCTCGCGGTTGTCCAGCCGCGTGGGCACCACCACCTCGACGTGCACGTGCAGATCGCCCCGCACCCCCGAACGCAGGTGCGGCATCCCGTGACCCGCCAGCTTGATCGTCGCACCCGGCTGCGTGCCCGCCGGAATCGTGACTTTGGTGGGGCCGTCGAGAATGTCGTCGATCGTGACCGTGGTGCCCATCGCCGCATCGACCATCGGGACCGAGACCGTGCAGTGCAGGTCGTCGCCATCGCGGACAAAGACGTCGTGCGGTTGTTCGTGCACCTCGACGTACAAGTCGCCGGCCGGCCCACCACCCGGTCCGACCTCGCCCTGCGCGGCCAGCCGCACCCGCATACCGTTGCCGACCCCGGCGGGTATCTTGACGCTGATTTCTCGGCGCGCCCGCACGCGGCCGTCGCCGCCGCACTGGTAGCACGGGTCCAGGATGACCTCACCCACACCGCGGCAAGTCGGACACGGCCGCGACGTCATCACCTGGCCGAGCAGCGAACGCTGGACGGTTTGGACTTCCCCCTGACCGCCGCAGGTGTCGCAGCGCACCGGGCCGGAGTTGCCGTTGGTGCCGCGGCCGTGGCAGCGGTCGCACAGCACTGCGGTGTCGACGGTGACCTGCTTGGTCACACCCGCCGCGCATTCCTCGAGGTCCAGGCGCATGCGCAGCAACGAGTCCGAGCCCGGCCGGACCCGTCCAGCCGGACCGCGGGACGTCGAACCCCCGCCGAAGCCGCTGCCGAAACCGCCACCGAAGAAGGCTTCGAACACGTCGCCGAGGCCACCGAAGCCGGGAAAGCCGTTGGCCGACATGCCGGCGCTTTCCATCGGGTCTCCGCCCATGTCGACGATGCGGCGTTTTTCCGGGTCGGACAGCACCTCGTAGGCAACGCTGATTTCCTTGAATCTCGCCTGGGCTTCCTCATCCGGATTGACGTCGGGGTGCAGCTCGCGCGCCAGCTTGCGATAGGCGCGTTTGATCTCCGCATCGCTCGCGTTTCTGCTCACACCGAGCAGACCGTAGTAATCGCGTGCCACGCCTAACCTTTCCCAAGCCGTTCTTGGGCCGCGTTACGCGGCTGTCCACAAATTCTGCAGCAGGTGCGCGATCATCGGGCACCCAGCACTTCGCCGATGTACATAGCAACTGCAGCAACGGTAGCGATAGTTCCCGGATAGTCCATTCGGGTCGGGCCGAGCACACCCATGCCCCCGTAGATCGTGTCATGGGTGCCATAGGCGGTCGACACCACCGACGTGGCGGCCATCTCCTCGGCCTCGGTCTCGTGACCGATGCGCACGGTCACCTTGCCGGCTTCCTGCTGGGCCGCGAGCAGCCGCAGCACCACGACCTGTTCCTCGAGGGCTTCCAGGATGGACCGCAAAGAACCGCCGAAGTCGGCGGTGTTGCGGGTCAGGTTGGCGGTGCCGCCCATCAGCAGCCGTTCCTCGTTGTGCTCCACCAGCGATTCCACCAACACGGTCGCGGCGCGGCCGACCGCGTCGCCCAGCCCGCCGGCGCCGTCGAGGTGTTCGGCCAATTCGGCGACCGCCGCCGAGGCCGCGGCCAGCTTCTTACCCTCCAACGCCTGGCCCAGCATGTCGCGCAGCTGCGACAGTTGGTGCTCGTCGATGACGTCGCCGAGTTCGACGATGCGCTGGTCGACTCGGCCGGTGTCGGTGATCACGACCATCAGCAGCCGCGCCGGTGTCAGTGCGATCACTTCCAGGTGCCGCACCGTCGACGTCGACAGCGTCGGGTACTGCACGATCGCGACCTGGCGGGTGAGCTGGGCGAGCAGCCGTACCGCGCGGCGCAGCACGTCATCGAGGTCGACGCCGGATTCCAGGAACTTCTGGATCGCCCGTCGCTCGGCCGCGGACAGCGGTTTGACGTCCTCGAGCCGGTCGACGAACTCGCGGTAGCCCTTTTCGGTCGGCACCCGGCCGGAGCTGGTGTGCGGCTGGGTGATGTAGCCCTCGGCCTCGAGCACGGCCATGTCGTTGCGGACGGTGGCGCTGGACACGCCAAGGTTATGCCGTTCCACCAGGGCCTTCGAGCCAATCGGCTCCTTGGTGGCGACGAAGTCGGCGACGATGGCGCGCAGCACCTCAAAGCGACGCTCCTCGGCACTTCCCATCGCAATCACCTTTCCCTGAACGGCTCCATTTTAGGGCCACGACCAGCGCATCACGGTGTTCGCCGTTTCGGCCCGCATTCTCGCCGCGCTAACCTTGTCAACCATGCTCACGTCGGGCCGGGACGTCGCAGCGAGATGATCTTCAAGGGTGTGCGGGACGGCAAGCCATACCCGGATCACGGCCTGTCCTACCGGGACTGGTCGCGGATACCGCCGCGGCAAATCCGGCTCGACGAATTGGTCACCACCACAACCGTGCTCGCGTTGGACCGGTTGTTGTCGGAGGACTCGACCTTCTACGGTGACCTTTTTCCGCACGCGGTGAAGTGGAAGGGCACCGTCTATCTCGAGGACGGCCTGCACCGGGCGGTGCGTGCGGCGCTGCGTAATCGCACCGTGCTGCATGCGCGCCTGCTGGATATGGACGTGCCGCCGAGCCGGCGGGCGTAACGCGGTCACAGTGTGGCGCCGCCGGGTGTCGGATAACTGAGACCACCTTCAGGAGGGATGCCATGCCGCGACTTGCCGGAGTTTCCGACCGTGACGCCGGGCCGGCCACGAAGATCGCGTGGTTCTTCACCAAGCGCCACCTGACCAGGCTGGCGGGCCGCCAAACCGAGACGATGCTCGAACCGCTGCGCATGTATGCCCACGTCCCGAAGCTGTTGAGCGCGTACGGCAAACTCGAGCAGGCGTCGGCCAAGCTCGATCTGCTCGACCGCCGGCACCGGGCACTGGCCGAGCTGAAGGCCGCGACCACGGTCCGTTGCGAGTACTGCATCGACCTCGGTTCGCAGATCGCGCGCCGGTGGGGGCTGAGCGACGAGGAACTGCTCGCGCTGCCGGCATACCGGACCGCGGCGTGTTTTTCTGCAACGGACCGGCTGGTGCTCGACTACGCCGCAGCGATGAGCCGGACACCGGTCGAGGTCAGCGACGAGCTTGTCGACGCGCTGCGCGCCGTGTTCGGTGCCGCCGCGCTTGTCGAACTGACCTACCTCATCGCCCTGGAGAACTTGCGGGCCCGGTTCAACCTGGCGCTCGGCATCGGTTCGTCGGGCTTCTCCGAGGGCATGGTCTGCGCGGTGCCGGACACCGACGGCCGGTGACCGCAGACGCGTCGCTGGCAACGCAATTCGAGGCGGCGCGCCCGCAATTGAGCGCGCTTGCCTACCGGATGCTGGGCTCGGTTCAGGACGCCGAGGACGCGGTGCAGGACGCCTGGCCTGACCCGTGACCCGGTGGGCATCGACGAGATCGCCAACCTCGACGCGTGGCTGACCACGGTCGTGGCCCGGATCTGCCTGAATACGCTGCGCGCTCGACGGGTCCGTCGCGCCGAGGAACTGGTCGCTCAGGTTCCCGACCCGATCGTGGACCGCACACCGCAGGCCACCCGCAAGCTCGCCAGCCGGGCACGGCGTCGCATCAACGATGCCGGCCCGATTCCCGACGCGGACCCGGCGGCTCAGCGTGAGGTGGCCGAGGCGTTCTTCGCGGCGGGGCGCGCCGGCGACTTCGACCGCCTGGTCGCGCTGCTAGATCCCGACGCGGTATTGCGCGGCGACTTCGGTCCTGGTGCGGTCCGCTCGGTGCGGGGCGCATTCGCGGTGGCCGGGCTGGCGCACAGTTACGCACAGCCCGAGCGCCTGGTGCGCCCTGCCACCGTCAACGGCGCCGCCGGCGCGGTGATCTGCGTGGCGGGATGGGCCACCGCGGTCATGGGTTTCGTCGTGCGCGACGGACGGATCACCGCGATCGACGTGCTCGCCGACCCGGCCCGCCTGGCCAGGCTCGACCTGAGCGCGGTGGCCGATTAGTCGACTCCGGCGGTGGCCGTCTGCAGCAGCGCCACTGCAGAGTCGTGCGAGATGACCCAGTTGCCACCCTGGTTGGCGAACGTGTAGTTCTGCGTCACCGGTACCGCCAGTTTTGGACCCGAGGTGGTCACGTCGGCCGTAACGTTCGGACCGGCCTGCTGGATATTCGCCACGCTGAAATTCTCCGGGAAATACCCGTGCCGGTAGGCCTCTCTTAGTTTGTGGTCGGCGTCATGGCCTTCGCTGGGGCTGATGCCGCCCTCGACGAGGTTGTTCTTGGCCCCGTACCCCACGCCCGGGTTGGTCACTTGGTTGCACAGATCGGCCAACTGCTCAGCGCTTGGCAGGCTCGGTGCCGGCGGCGGGTCCAGCGGCAATGGTGCGCTGACGACCACGGGCAGCGGCTGGGACCAGGCAGGATGCGCGATGCAGGTCAGACCCGCTGACGCGGCTGTGATCGCTGCGACGGTCGCCGCACCGGTGGCAAGGAATTTCACGGTCATGGATGTCCCTTCTCGTTGGTTGTCCACGTCGGTGCCATTGTGCCGGTCGGGTGCTCGGCGCTGGCTGATCCTATGCGGAGCGTGTCCCTGATGGGTGCGTTACCGCGCGGCGATCCGCGCTGCACACGTAACACAACGGCCCGCAAGGCGACACATGCACCAGCGTTAACAACGACACCAGCATTCCGGACATCGCGATCCCCGCACAGACGCGCCATAACCTGCTCAATAACCGCGCCCGGTGCCTCGGGCTGCCCGCATGAGACGAAGCTGCCGGTCGATGTTGTCCTCGTCATCGAATCGAGTGGTGCTCAGGGTTTCTGGTGGTGTCGGAAGTAGAGGCCGTGTGACGGCGGCTGGCCAGCATGGCGCCGAGCACGCGGTCGGACAGCAGACCCAGGCAGCTGAGGTTCGGGAAGCCGGGACCCTGGGTAAGACCAGCGAGGTTGGGCAGGAACAGCTTTGGCGTGACTGCCGCGACGGCGAGATCGTATCCGATCGCCTCCTGCAGGCTGTCGCCGGTCAGCGGTCCACCCAGCCCGAGCTCGAGCAGATCAAGAGCGTCCTGGCTGAACAGCGTCAAGAACCACAGCGGATCGGCGCCCGACCCGTCGATCACCAGATCGAACCCATGCACCGTTTCCAGGTTTTCGGTGCCCCGATCGGTGCTCAGGGTCAACCGTATCTGCCCTTCCCGGCCCACCGCGTGAGCCACCCGGCCACGCAGGTGTCTGATTCGGTCGTCAGCCAGCAGCAACTCCTGCACGCTCGCCGAGAACACGCCGCGGTCGGTGCGGGCCACCGCGTCGCGGCGCTCCTCCAGCGTCAACAGCCCCCAGTTGGTCGGGTCGGAAAACAGCGAGTTCTCGAAAAAGCCTTCGCCGCGGGTGAATAGCGTCACCTGCGGCGAGATCACGGTGATCGTCGAAACCCGGTGCCCGAAAAGCTCGTTGAGGATCGATGCTGCGGTCTCCCCGCCACCGATCACCGCCACCCGGTCGGCACAGATGCGGTCCGGTCCTGCGGCGCGGTGCCAGAACTGGGCGATCGAGAGCACTCGAGGATTGCCCGGCAACAATGACTTTTCGGCTTGGCCCGGGCCGGTGATCATCAATGCGTCTGCCCGCACGGTGGTTTCGTGCGTGTGCAGTGCCCAGCTGTCGCCGTCGACGGAGAGCCGTTCAACCTCGCCCTCCACCACCGTCATACCGACCTGCTGGGCCACCCAGCGCAAATACTGGGCCCACCGCCGGTGTGTGGGGGCGGGTCTGCCGCGGTCGATCCAGTCGGCGAACTGGCCGGTGCTGATCAGAAACGACTGCCAGCTGTAACGGGTCATCCGCTCGTCGAGTTCGGCGTTGCGGCGCGGCACCAGCGAGGATCGGTAGGGAAACCCGACGTCCTTCTCGGGGCTGGTGCCCAGCCGCTGCGCCCCGTCGGTCCACCCGCCACCGGCCCGCCAATTGGCGGCCACTTCGGTGCGTTCGACGGCGACCACATCCGGTGTGTCGACACCCATGTCGCGCAGCACGGACGCCTTGGCGGCAACCGCCACCGCCTTGGCGCCCGCTCCCAGCACCGCAAGTGTGGTCACCTTTGTCATGACGCCTCCCCGGTTCGGCTCACAGCGCACCCGCCAGCGTCGCCACCGCGTCGCACCACAACCGGGCCAACTGCGTGGCGTCGTCTTGGGTGCTCAGCTGCTCGCTCCACCGCCAGCTGGTCACCAGCTGGGGGCCCGCGGCGCTGGGATGCACCACCGGCACCACGTCGAAGGTGTAGCGCAGCGGCAGTTGCGGCTCGGGAGCCCGGGCCAGCCACGCGTGACGCGCGGGGTCGGTGACCAGGGTCCACGCGGCGGCGCCCGGCGGCTGGGGGCTGAGGTCGAGCCGGCCGACATAGTTGAGTTGCACTTGCGGGTGCGGCGCGGCCACCAGCTCCGGGTCGCGCCGCTGATAGCGCAGCAGTCCGTAGTCCAGGCCGTGGTTGGGCACCGCCGCGACCTGATCGGCCACCGCGCGCAGCAGATCACGGGCGCCGGCCGGGTCGCGACGTGCGGTGTCAATGTCGAGTGGTCGCCCGCGATGACGGACCCGGACCGGGAAAACAGTGGTAAACCAGCCGACGGTGTTCGACGTGTCCACCGCTGCATCAGGACCGGCGAGCTGATCCTCGCGCCCGTGGCCTTCCAGCGCCACCAGCACTCCGTTGCCCACCGGGTCGCCCCGACGGACTCGCCATGAGGTCAGCGTCATCGTCAGCGCGGCCAGCAGAAACTCCCGCACACCGATGCCCGCGCCGGCCGACGCAACCTTGGCCAGCATCAGCCGGGTGTCGGCGACCTCGCTGCGCGCCGTGGTCAGCCGCAGCGAGGCCCAGGTGTCGCGGCGCGGATCGGGCATCCGGGAACCCAGCGCCGGGTCGGGCCCGGTCAGCTGCGCCAGCCAGTAGTCGCGCTGCGCCGCGACTTCACGGCTGCGGCTGCGCTGCTCCAGCAGTCGCGAGAATTCTCGATAGGTAGTGTATTCGCCTGGTAGAGCTGGCTTTTCGCCGTCACACAGCTGCTCCCAACCTGCCGCCAGCCCAGCCATGAGCACAAACCACGACACGGCATCGGTGACCAGGTGGTGCATGACCAAAAGCAGACATCCGCCAGCCGGGTCGTCGCACCACAACGCCCGAACCATCACCCCGGCGAACGGATCGATGCGGTCGATCACCTTGTGTGCGTGCACGTTCAGGGTGTCAGCCACCGGTCCGGTAACCCGCGTGAGGATGTCGGCGGCCCGCACGACGCCGGGTGGTCGAGTGGTCAAACGATAGCCGTCGTGGCTGATGTCGAGCTGGGCGCGCAGCATGTCGTGACGGTCCAGCACCGCCTGAAGCAGTGATTCTAGTTGTGCCGCAGTGATATTCGGTGGCAACGAGATGAGCGGCGTCTGGACGAAGCGCCGGAAGTTGCCGAACTCGTACATCCATGACGCGATCGGCAGCGCGACAACCTCGCCGAACCGGTCCGGATCGTCGGCCGCCTCGGCGCGCGGCGCGGCTTGGCCCGCGTGCACCGCCGCGGCGAGCAGTTCGATCGTCGGGTTGGCCAACACCATCCGCGGCGTCACCCCAAGGTGACGGGTCTTGTTGGCCAGCGATATCGCCACGATGCTGTCCATGCCGAGCTCGAAGAGATCCTGCTGCGCACCGGGCGTGGCACCGTCGAACAGCTCGGCCAGCGCCGCTGCCAGCATCCGCTCGGTGTCGGTGGCCGGAGCGCGGCCCGCCCCAGCACCCGGATCGGGCGCGTCGCCCGCGGCGGCCAGTAACGCCGCGGTGTCGAGCTTGCCGTGCGCTGTCAACGGCATCGCGTCCACGACGGTGATCCGCGCCGGCACCATATAGACGGGCAACCGCTGCGCGACATCGGCCCGCACCGCGGCGGCATTCAAGGCGCCACTATCGCGCTCGGCCGTCACAAATCCGATCAGCCGGGTGCCGGTGGCGCCGCGCACCGGAATCACCGCGGCGCTGGCCACGCCCGGGCTTGCCGATAGCGCGGCCACCACTTCGGCGACTTCGATGCGATAGCCGCGAACCTTCACCTGGTCGTCGCCGCGGCCGAGGTAGGCCAATCGGCCCGACGCCAGCCGCCGCACCAGATCGCCGGTGCGATACATCCGCTCCCCGGCGCGGTAGGGGTCCGCGACGAACGCTGCCGCTGTCGCGGCCGGGCGCCCCAAATAGCCACGGGTGAGCTGGTTTCCGGCCAGATACAGCTCCCCCACGGCGCCGTCGGGAGCCGGCCGCAACGCCGAGTCGAGCACGTAGGCCCGCATGCCGCGAACCGCCGTCCCGATGTTGACCACCGGCGAATCGGCGACATCGGCCACCACCGATTCGACGGTGGTCTCGGTGGGGCCGTAGCAGTTGTGCACCGCGGTGTCGGGCAGTGCCCGCAGCCGCGCCCAGTCGTCGGCCGTGATCGCCTCCCCACCGAGCGCCAGCACGGTCAGCCGCGGCCGGCCGGGGCGTTCAGGCGCCTGCAGGTCGAGGAGTCCGGCCGCGGCCAGCTGGGAAAACATCGACGGTGAGGTGTCGATCATGTCGATGCGCCAGCGGTCGATCCCGTCGACGAGCCGGGCGGCGTCGCGCATATCTTCGGCTCCGAAAAGGTGCACGGCGTGGCCGTCGAGCAACCCGACCAGCGGCTGCCATGACGCGTCGAAGCTCAGCGACCAGGCGTGGGCGATGCGCAGCGGACGGCCCAAAGTCTCTGTGGCCGGGCGGTATACGCGTTCGCGGTGGTCGGCGAAATAGGACAGCAGGGCCCGATGGGTGCCGACGACGCCTTTGGGCTCACCGGTCGAACCGGAGGTGAAGATGACATAGGCGGCGTTGTCCGGGCGGGCACGCTCGGGCACCGCATCGCCACCTTGGCCGGCGATCTGGTGAGCCACTGCGGGATCGTCGAGGACCAGCAATTCGCCGGTGTCTGGGTACCCGCCGACGCTTGCTGCGCTGTGCGCGACGGTCACGGTGAGCCGCGGGGCCGATTGCCGCAAAATCGAGGCGATACGATGCCCGGGCAGCTCGAGATCCACCGGTACATACGCCGCGCCGGTCTGCAGCACCGCCAGGACCGCGATCACCGAGGCCGGTGAGCGCGGGAGCGCCAGTGCGACAAGGTCTTCCGGCGCGACGCCGCGGTCGGCCAGCACGCGTGCCAACCGGGTGGCGGCGTCGCGCAGCTCCGCATAGGTCAGCGCGCCGTCGGCGAAGGACAGCGCCACCGCATCGGGCGTGGCGTCGGCCTGGCGGCGGAAGGCCGCACCGACGGTTGCCGAATCGGTGCTGGGGATGACCGGCTCGGGCGCGGTCAGCCGGTGCCGTTCAGCGGGCAACAGCACGTCGAGATGATCCGCGGCGCGACCACCCGACTCCGGCAGCTGGCGCAGCACGCTGAGCATCCGTTCGCCGATATCGGCCACCGACATGTGCGGCAGCGCCTCCGGCACTGCCTCAAGCATCAGCATCAACCGGTCGTCGGGCGGGCAGCTGACGATGGTCAGCGGGTAGTGCGCCAGGCTTTCGGCGCCCACGGGCCGGAACCGGACACCGTCCTCGCTGACGACGGTCTCGGCGGTCGGCCCGATCGCGACGTTTTCGAACACCAGCAGGGTGTCGAACAGCGCTCCCCGGCCGGTAGCGCGCTGCAACTGCGACAGGCCGATGAAGCCGAGGTCGCGCATGGCGGCACTTCGCTGCTGCAGCACCCGGCACTGTTCGAGAACCGACTTGCCCGGTGCCAGTTCCACCACCACCGGCACGGTGTTGATGAAGAGCCCGACCATCGTTTCGACACCGGCCAGGTCTTGCGGACGGCCCGAGACGACGGTGCCGAACGCGACATCGCGCCGGTCGGTGAGCCGGCCCAACACCACCGCCCACGCGAACTGCAGCACGGTGTTCAGGGTCAGGCCGTGCTCACGGGCCCAGCCGGTCAATCGCGCCGTGGCCGCCCCATCCAGCGACAGCGCAGTGCGTTGCGGAACCACCGTGCCCAGCCGCGAATGGTGGGCCTCGGCCAGCATGGTCGGACTTCGCAGGGACGCGGCGTAGTCGATCCAGCGTTGGGTGGTCCCCGAAATATCTTGTTTTCCAAGCCATCCGATATAGTCGCGGTATGGTCGCGCACTAGGCAGTCCGCTGGTGTCGCCGCCGCGTTGGTAAACCGCGATCAGCTCGCGGAAAAACACCGACAACGACCAGGCATCCATCAGGATGTGATGCACGGTGAGGATCAACCGGAACCGCTGGCCGGCCTCCCCGGGCACGCGAAGCAACAAAAACCGCATTAGCGGGCCTTCGGCGAGGTCGAAGTTGGTCAGCCGCTCGTGTTCGGCGATACTGTCGAATTCGGTTGGCTCAGCGGCAAGTTCACGCCACGGCAGCGTCACCTCGACCGGGACGATCTGTACCGGGTGCGGCAGATCGCGATCCCAGAATGAGGCCCGCAGGTTCGGATGGCGCCCCAGCATCGCCTCGGCGCTGAGGCGCAGCCGCGCCACGTCGAGCGGGCCTTCGATGTCAGCGACGAACTGCATGGTGTAGAGGTCGACACCGTCGCCGGCGAGCTTGGCCAGTGAGTAAAAGCCTTGCTGCAGTGGGCTTAGCGCCAGAACATCCTCGATTTTGGCCGCGCCGGTGTGCGCGTGAATCGCCGTCACGATGTGCGCTCCCTGGCCCACGACGAGGTCGCCGCCGCGAGATCCTCGGCCGAGAGCCCGGAGGTGCTCATCGGTTCGAACCGGGTATCGCCGCTGCCCGCGTCTGGTTCCGCAGTGTCCAGGGTGTCTTTCTCCGTCTCTACGGCGGCGGCCAGCTGCTGCACCGTGGGGTTCTCGAATACCATCCGGGGGCTCACCGGCAATCCGGCAGCGCGGGCGCGCGCCGCGAGTTGCACCGACACGATGCTGTCGCCGCCCAGCGCGAAGAAGTCGTCGAAGCGCCCGACCTCCGAGACCGATAGCACCTCGGTGAACACCCGGGCGATCTCGGATTCGGTCCGGGTGCGCGGAGGTTCGCTTCGTCCCGTCGTGCTCACCATCGGCTTTGGCAGCCCCGGCCGGTTCAGTTTGCCCGATTCGGTCTTGGGCATCGCGTCGAGCACGGTGATCGACGACGGCACCATGTATCCGGGCAGCATCGAGACCACGTGCGCGCGCACCGCGGCGGCGAACGCCGATTTGTCAATTTCGTCGGCGGGTGGCCGACGCGGCACGACGTACCCGGCCAACGTCGTGTTGCCGTCCACCTCCCAGGTGCGCGCCGCCGCGGCGGCCACCCCGTCCGCCGCTTTGAGCGCCGCCTCGACCTCGCCGAGTTCGACCCGGAACCCGCGCACCTTCACCTGGTGGTCGGTGCGGCCCACGAATTCCAACCGGCCGTCGGGCGTCCAGCGGGCCCGGTCGCCGCTGCGGTAGAACCGTGCGCCCGGTTCAGTGGCGTACGGGTTGGCCACAAATCGAGATGCGGTCAGGCCCGGGCGCTTCCAGTAGCCGCGGACCAGCTGTCCGCCCGCGTAGTACAGCTCGCCGACCACGCCGACCGGCACCGGTTTGAGGCCCTCGTCGAGCACGTAGACCTGTGAATCCGGTAGCGGCCTGCCCAGAATCGGCACCGGCGGGGTCAGCGGCCCGCGGACCAGCGCGCCGGACGTCTCGGTGGCGCCGAAGTTGTTCAGCAGCTCTGGCCCGTCTGGCCCACCGCACTTGGCCAGCAGTCGCTGCTGCAACGACACCGTCATCGGCTCGCCGCCGCACACCAGCCGGGTTAGCGACCGCAGTGCGTCCGGCCAGTCGTCGACCAGCGTGGAAACCAGGCTGGGCACCGCGGTCACCTGTGCGATCGCGTGGTGCTGTATCAGAGCCGCAAGCGCTTCGGGATCACGGTGCTCGGCATCGTCGGCCAGGATCGTGGTGGCGCCCGCGGCCAGGCCGGCCAAAATTTCCATGCACCCTTCGAGGAACGTCATGGACGCCTGAGCCAACCGAATGTCGTTGCCTGGCACCGGGTACTTCCACAGCTGCCAGTTCAGTCGCGCCGTCATCGCCCGGTGGGTGCCCAGCACACCCTTGGGCTTGCCGGTGGATCCCGATGTGAACACCAAATACATCGGATCCTCGGGATCTGGCAGCGGCAGCGGGCGTGACCGGATGTCAGCGGCCATGACACGCTGGACTGCCTGGTCGTCGAGCGAAATCAGTTGCACTCCAGGCGTATCCGGCAAAGTGTCGAGAGTTTCAGCGGTAACAACCACAACCTGCGGATCGACGTCGTCGAGCATGAATTGCTTGCGGGCGCAGGGGTAAGCGGGATCGAGTGGGAAAAAGCCCGCGCCAGCCTTCATGATGCCCACCAGCGCGACGACCATGTCGATGCCCCGGCGCGTCGACAGGCCGACCAACGATCCGGGCCCCACGCCGTGATCGGCGAGCAGATGCGCGAAGTTGTCCGACCGGCGGTGCAGCTCCGGGAAATCGAGGTGCTCGTGGCCGCAGCGCACCGCGGTGCGCTCGACGCCGAATTCCCGGCTGGGCTCGAGCAGTTCGGGAATGGTCAGGGGCCGGTCGGCGGGCGGCTCGGCGCCGCGGCTCCATTCGACCAGGATGCGCCGCTGTTCTGCGGTGTCGATCAACTGGACATCGCGCAGCGTCGAATCCACGTCATCGGCAAATGCAATGAGCACTTGTGTCAGCCAACTGGCAAACCGCTCAATGGTGGCCCTGCGGTACAGCTCCGTTCGGTAGATAAGGTGGCCGGTGTAGCCGGTGCGCCCCGACACGTCGGCGAAGAAATTCACACTCAAATCGGCGTGAGCCATGTCGAAAGGCGGCTCCAGCGCGGTAAATACCGTCTTCCCACCGGCGCCGGAGTCGACTACGCGCCCAGCGGGAAGCGCGTCACGTACGTGAATAACAACCTGGAACAACGGGTTGCGAGACAGCGAGCGCACCGGGCTGACCGCGTCGACCACCCGGTCGAAGGGCAAGTCCTGGTGTGCATAGGCGGCCAGCGCAGTCTCGCGGGCCCGGCACAACACCTCGCGCAGCGTGGGGTTGCCCGCCAAGTCGTTGCGCAGGACCAAAATGTTGACGAAAAAGCCGATCAGCTGATCCAGGTCGGCTTCAATTCGCCCGGCAACCGGGGTGCCGAGTGGAATATCCACGCCGCCGCCTGCTTTGTGCAGCACCACCGCGACGGCCGATTGCAACAGCATGAACTCCGTGATTTCCAGTTCCCGGCTGAGCGTGGTGAGCTTGGCGCGCGTCGCCGAATCGATGGTGAATTCGACGGAGTCGCCGGCGTCGCCGGGCACCGGTGGGCGTGGTAAGTCCGGCCGCAGCCCGGTGTCCTCGGGCAGCCCGTCGAGTTGGCGTGTCCAGTAGTCGCGTTGGGCCTGCGCGATGCCGGCCCGCCCGCCGGCCGGCTCGGATAGCAGCACGCCTTGCCAAACCGCATAGTCGGCGTACTGCACGGGCAGCGGTGCCCACGACGGTGCCTGACCAGCGCAGCGGGCCCGGTAGGCGGTGAGCAGGTCGGCGAACAACACCCCGCCGGACCAGTGGTCGCTGGCGATGTGGTGTACCACCAGCGACACCACGTACGCGTCACCGGTGCGCAGTACCGCAGCGCGCATCGGCCAGTCCTGCTCCAGGTCGAAGCGGTGCTTGCGCTCGGCATCGAGCTGGGCCTGCAGCCACTGCTCGCCGTCGCCGGCCGCCTGGCGCACCGCAAACTCGCCGACCGGGTTGATCACTTGGTAAGGAACACCGTCGATCTCGGTGTAGGTGGTGCGCAGAATCTCGTGGCGAGCGACCACGTCGTTGACCGCTGCGACCAGTGAGTCGACATCGCAGGCACCCGTCAACCGGGCGACGAACGGAATGTTGTTGGCCGCGCTGGGCCCGTCGACGCGATAGGCGAACCAGCTACGCAGCTGAGAAGCCGACAGCGGCAGCGGTCCCTCGTGGGATGTCCGAATCAGCTTGGGCCGCTTGAGCATCACCGCCCCGGATGTCAGTTGGTCAATGCGTTCTGCCAGCCTGCCAACCGTCGCCAGCTCGAAGACATCCCGGATGCCCAGCTCCACATTGCATTCCGAGCGGATCGCGGCGACCAGTTTGGTGGCCACCAGCGAATGCCCGCCCAGGTCGAAGAACGAATCGCCGACGCCCACCCGATCGCAGCCGAGCAACCGGGAAAACATGGCCGCGACCCGAATTTGCGTCGGCGTGCTGGGCTCGCGGTAGTCGACTGAAGCCGCGATCCGCGGTTGCGGCAGCGAATCCCGATCGATCTTGCCGTGCGTCGTGATCGGGATTTCGTCAAGCACAACGTAGGCGGCCGGCGTCATGTAATCGGGCAGCGCGGCCGCCACCCGGGCGCGGATGCGCTCGACATCGACGGTGTCCGTGCCGGCGCCCTCGGCCGGGGTGAGGTAGCCGACCAGGCTCTTGCCCAGCTGCGGCAGATCCGCGGCGACGACCACGGCCTGCCCGACGCTGGGGTCGACCGAGATCGCTGCGGCCACCTCACCGAGCTCGATGCGAAAGCCGCGAATCTTGACCTGCTCATCGGCGCGACCGACGAACTCGATATCCCCGTCGGCGTTGCGCCGGGCCAAGTCCCCTGACCGATACAGCCGGCCGCCGGGATTGAACGGGTCGGCGACGAAACGTTCCGCGGTCAGCGTCGGCCGCCGATGGTAACCGTGCGCCACATGTGTTCCACCGATGTAGATTTCGCCGATCACCCCAACCGGCACCGGTTGCAGTGAATTGTCCAGCAGGTGCACCTGTGTGTTGATCTTGGGCCGGCCGATCGGCACAGTCCGGGTGCCTTGTGCGCCCTCCACCGGGTAGCTGGTCGCGTTGACGACGGTCTCGGTGGGCCCGTAGAAGTTGTACAGCGACGCATCGAAGGTGGCGTGGAATTTGTCGGCGATCTCGCCGGGCAGCGCTTCCCCGCCGATCGGCACCCGCCGCAGCGTGCGCCATTGGTTGACGCCGGGCAGTGACAGGAACAGGCCCAGCAGCGACGGTACGAAGTGCATCGAGGTGATGCCCTCGCGATGCAGCAGATCGGTCAGGTACCCGACGTCGCGCAGCCCGTCCGGGCGCGGGATGACCAGGCGTGCACCGCAAATCAAGGTGCCGAAGATTTCCCCGATGGACACGTCGAAGCTGGGCGAGGCGACTTGCAGCAGTCGGTCAGTCTCGTCAACCTGATATTCGTCGCCGAACCAGACGAAGTATTCGGCGATCGGCGCGTGCGGCACCGGTACGCCCTTGGGCAAGCCGGTCGACCCGGAGGTGTAGATCAAGTAGGCGGTGTTGTCGGGACGAAGCGGCCGGACCAAGTCGGTGGGATTTTCCGGCGAGTACCGCGACAGGCCCGGGACAGGTTCGCGCAGGACGAGTTTCGCATCGGCGTCGCCGAGGATGAACGACAGCCGGTCTTCGGGATAGGTGGGATCGACCGGCAGGTACACGGCTCCGGCTTTGAGGATCCCCAGCGCCGTGGTGACCAGGTCCAAAGACTTGTCCAGCAGCACCGCGACCCGATCCTCGGTGCCGATGCCCTGCTCGATCAGCCAGTGCGCCACCCGGTTCGCGTCCTCGTTGATTTCGCGGTAGCTGTACTGACGGCCCTCGCAGACCACGGCGACGGCATCCGGCGTCGCCACCGCGCGTTCGGTGACCAACGCCGGCAGGGTGGCCGGGGTGGTCCGGAAAGTTTCGCCGGTCGAGACGTTGCGCAGCCAGTCGGCGTCGACCTCGCCCAGCAGCTTGAGCCGCCACAGTGCGGTATCCGGATCGGCCAGCGCGCTGTCGAGCAGGACCGTGTAATGCTCGAGCAACTGGCCCGCCAACGCGGCGTCGAGCACCTCCACCAGATACTCGGCCTCGACCAGGGCGCCGTCGTCATCCAGTTCGATCATGAAATTCAGTGGCAGTTGGGTGAATTGGCCGCGCAATTCAGCCCGCGCGCATTTCACCCCGGGCGGGCAGAAGCCTTCGCCGTCGGCTTCCCGCATGCCGAAGCCCACCCGGGTCATCCGTTCGGCGCCGTGACGGCGATCGGGGTTGGATTCGCGCACCAGGAAGTCGAGGTTGATCCGCTGGTGAGCAAAGGCACCCAACGCGGTCTCGCGGGTCTGGCCCAACAGTTCGCGGAAGGTGTGCCGGGCCCGCGGCTGTGCCCGCAAAACCACCGTGTTCCCGAAATAGCCGATCGCCTCCTCGGTTCCCGGGCCGCGGTTGAGCACCGGAGCCGCGATCAAGAAGTCGGTCGCGTGCGTGTAGCGGTGCACCAGCGCGACGAACCCGGCGAGCAGCACCATGTACGGTGTCGCACCACACGCGCGGGCCAGCTCCATCACCTGCTCCACGGTCGCCGGGGACAACCGCGTCCGAACCAGCTGGGACCGCCAGCTGGTGGGGACCGCAGAACCGTTAGGACCTGGCAGTTCAAGCGGTTCAGGCAAATCCGAGAAAAGCGGACGCCAGTAAGCGAGGTCCTCGTCGAGGTTGCCGACGGTCTCACGCGGCACGGGCACGGTACCGGCCAGCGCTTCCGGGTTGGTGTAGGCGCGTGTCAAGTCGGCGAAGAACGGCGCCCACGATCCGTCGTCCCACGCAATATGATGCGCGGTCAGCAGCAGCATCAGCTCGTCCGACTCGAGGCGCACCACGGTGATCCGCAGCGGCGATTCCTCGGTCAAGTCGAAGGGGCGACGAAACTCGCGCTGCGCCAATACTTCCAGCCGTAGGCGCCGGGCCTGGTCGGCAAGCCCCGACAGGTCGTGCACCGCCCACGCGGGCCGTAGCTGCTCGTGGGTGATCGGGTACGGATCGCCGTCGTCGTCGGTGTGGTAGGTGGTACGCAGCAGCGGATGGCGCCTGGCCACGGCATCAGCCGCCTCATGCAGCCGCGCCACGTCCACAACGCCCGTGATGCGGTAGGACACGCAGACGTTGAGCAACGCGCCGGTGGGGTCGGCTGACTGCACGAACCACATCCGGCGCTGGCCGTCTGACATGGCAGGGCGTCCACCGTCGGCGATGGCGTCCGGTTCAGCCCGCAAACCTTGTTCGGCAAGCTTGCGGCGCAGCAACTCTAAACGCTGCTCCTCCAGCCGGCTATCGATGTCAGTCACGCGTC
Source organism: Mycobacterium heckeshornense (assembly GCF_016592155.1). Taxonomy (NCBI): domain Bacteria; kingdom Bacillati; phylum Actinomycetota; class Actinomycetes; order Mycobacteriales; family Mycobacteriaceae; genus Mycobacterium; species Mycobacterium heckeshornense. The sequence continues at coordinate 1,900,244 of NZ_AP024237.1, read as the reverse complement.
GTCTCAGCCCTTTCCGGTCTCCATCACTTCTGCTTGCCGCGTTGCCGCTGCCGGCTCATGGTTTGTCGCTGTCTGTAGAGCGTCGATCAACTCGCTGCCGGTGATGCCGCCGAGTAGCCTCGCCAGCGCGATCGAGCGGCCGGTGAGTCGGCGCAGCCGCGTGCGCAGGTCGAGCGCCAGCAGCGAGTCCACACCGAGGTCGACCAGCGCCGCGCCCAGGTCGACGGACGCGGGATCGCGCAGACTCAATGCGGCCGCCAGCTCGGTCCGCACCACTTCAGCAAGCGGTCGATCCGCCGTTTCAGCGCTGACGGCCATCGGCTGTGGTTCGCAGCTTGCCGAAGTGAACGGCATTGACATGCCTTGTGTTTCAAGGAAGATCCGCAATCGATCGAAGTCCGCAGCCAAGATGATCGGATCGTCACCGCGATGGCGAAGACTCGCGGTGATCGCTGCGTCGGGCTCCATCGCGACCAGACCCGACCGCTCGACACGGGCGATCTCGTCGGCGCCGGCGATGTCGGTGCCTTGCCACAGCCCCCACCGCATCGCGGTGCAATCCAGCCCGGCGGCCCGTAAGTGACCGGCGAGCACGTCGAGCATCCGGTTGCAGCCCGCATACGCGACATGCGAATAGCCACCCCAAACTCCGGATAGCGAGGAGCACAACAGGATCCGAGTATCCCGGCGCAGTGGCCATATCGTGACCAGTCGTGCCAGCCCGATGACTTTCGCGGCGAAAACCTGGTGCAGGTCTGCGCTCGTGATCTGATTGTGGGTGGCGAATCTGGCCGCCCCGGCAGCATGGATCAACAGTGACGCCCCGTCACCGGCGTATTCCGCGGCGACGGCGGACAGCGCGGTCGGGTTGGTGATATCGCACCTCGGGGCGTGAACTTCGACGGCGTGCCCGCTGGTCACATGGTCAAGCTCAGCGGGATCCATGCCGTTGCGGCTCAACAGGATCACCCTGCGCGCGCCGTGCGCCACGCAGTACCGCGCATACTGGCGACCGATGACGCCGCTGCCGCCGCTGATCACTACGTTGTCCAGCGCGGCCACGTCGAGGGGACGCTCCCAGCCGGGTCCGCGACACTCGCGCAGCACCCGCGCAAAACAGCGACGATTTCTGATGGCCACCTCGACGGCGTCGGAGAGCAACACGTCGACACACGCTCGCGCGGTGTCGGTATCGATGTCCGGTGACGGCAGGTCCAGATGGGCGAACCTGTGATCGGGAAATTCGAACCCAACGCTGCGATGCATCGCCGTCAATGCCGCCTGGGCGGGCAGGCCGACCGGATCGCCGGGTGTGACCTGCTCGCCACCGACGGTGATCAGCCAGACACTGCGGCACCGCGGCCCGACGGCGGTGCCATAGTCGGGCAGCACCACCTCGGGCCGCCCGGCGATCTCGGCTACGGCGGCTATCGCGTCCGTCCCGGTCAGCGCGGGGGCAATCACGACGGTGATCTCCGCCTCGTCGACGCCTGTCAATTCGCAATCAGGTCGCGCTGCAATAGATTCAGCGAGTCGGTCCGGCACCGGCGTGTCGGTGATCGCGGGTCCGACGATCGCGATGCGGTGCCGAGCACGGTTGCTTCGCTGCGGCATGGCCTGTGGCCGCCAGCATTCAACGGCCATGGTGAGCACCGAGCCCGCCACCGGCGGCAGCGGTTCAGGCTCGGCCCACAGATGGATCGCCTTCATCGGTGCGTTCGGGAAATTCGGCAACGGCCGGTGATCATCCGCGCCGGCCAACCCATTCCACCGATAGCCGCGCTCGGCCACGGCCAGCGCAGCGATGCTGGCGGCAAGCTGATCGGTGGTGGGCGCGTCGCGGCGCCCGCAGCCCACGATCAACGCTGACTCGTCGTCGGCCAAGTCGGTGAGCGAAGACAGCAGCGACGGGTGCGCCGACAGCTCGACGAACGCATTGACACCACGTTCGGTAGCCAGCCTCACTGCCTGATCGAATCGTACTGTGTTACAAAGATTTTGACACCAATAGTCATTGAAATCGTCGTCGGTACCGATCACCTTCCCGCACGCGGAGCTGACGAACTCCACGGGCGCATCAACAAACCGCGACGGTGGCAGCAGCTCGGAGAACTTAGCCCGCAACGGTTCCAGCGCGCTGGTGTGCCCGGGATAGTCGACGTCGATAACGCGGGCGAAGACGCCGCGCTGCTCAGCCAGGCCGACGAGGGCTACCACAGCGTCATGATCACCGGAGACCACCGACGACGCGGGTCCGTTGACCGCCGAAACTTCCAGCCAGCCCGCCGTTTCGCCGATCAGCCGAGCCGCCTCGTCGATCCCGACCCCAAGCGCCGCCATACCATAGCGGCCCGCCAACTGGTCCACGACCGCGGCGCGGGCGGCGACTATCGCAACCGCGTCCGCGAGACAGATGGCACCCGCCAGGTAGGCCGCGGCCACTTCACCCAAGCTGTGTCCGATGCAGACCGTGGGCAGAATCCCATAGCAGCGCCACACCTGGGCCAGGCTGACGCAGTGGGTGAACTGGGCGCCCTGGATGTGGACCTGCGACCGGTGCCGCTCCGTGCCGTCAACCAGGTAGGGCAGCGGCGAGGGGTGTCCGGCCGCGACGAAGGCCGCCGCACAGTTGTCGGCTTCGGCCCGGTAGTCCGGCAACCGTCGATAGGCGTCGGCGCCCATCGCCGGCCACTGGTTGCCCTGCCCGGGGCACACGAACGCGATTCGCGGGCGCACGGTCATCGACGATCTGACGACCAGCGGGTGCTGCTCGCCCCGGGCCAGCTTGCCCAGTGCTGCGGCCAACTCGGTGCGATCGGCCGCCCGCACCACCGCGCGGTGGCGGCGTACCCGCCGGATGCGCAGCACGGTGGCAGCCACCGCGGGCACGCTGGGTTCGAAACGGTGCAGGTAATCCAGGATCGCCGCCGCGTCCTGGCTGATCAGGTCCTCCTCGTGCGCGCTCAGCAGCACGGGTATGCGGCCATCGGGCAACGATCGAACTGCCATCACGCCACCGCCGGGACCGATACGATCACGTGCGCATTGGTGCCGCTGATGCCGAATGCCGACACCGCCCCGATTCGCTGCCCGTCCACGGCGGGCCACGGCGTCAGCGTCCGTGCCAAACGCAACCCTTGGCTGTCCCAATCGATTTCACGGCTGGGTTCGTCCACGTGCAGGGTGGGTGGTACGGCGCCGTGTTCGGCGGAAACTAACACCTTGGCCAGGCCCAGGCCTCCCGCCGCCGCTTGCGCGTGGCCCACGTTGGACTTCACCGATCCCAGCAGGGCGCCGTTCCCGGGCCCGGTGTCGCCATACGTCTGCGACAGCGACTGCAACTCGATGCGATCGCCGATCTGGGTCCCGGTGCCGTGTCCCTCCACCATCGCCACGTCGTCGGGGCGCAGCCCGGCCTGCGCGATCGCATGCCGGTACAGGCGGGTCTGCGCCGCACCGCTGGGGGCAGCCAGGCCGGTGCTGCGTCCGTCCTGGTTCACCGCACTGGCCCGGATTTCGCCAATAATCCGCCGGTCATCGCGCAACGCGGCCGATTTGCGTTGCAGCACAAACATTGCCGCACCTTCGCTCCACACCGTGCCGCTCGGATGGGCACTGTATGGCCGGCAGCGGCCGTCGTCGGACAAGGCATGCTGTTTGGAGAACTCCACGAAGTATCCGGGCGACCCCATTACACACACCCCGCCGGTCAACGCCATATCGCAGTCACCGGTGTGCAGCGACTGCACGGCGACGTGCAACGCGGCCAGCGCGGAGGAGCAGGAGCAGTCGATGGTCAACGCCGGACCGGCCAGCCCCAGCGTGTACGCGATCCGGCCGGAGACCACGCTCAACGCGGTACCGGTGATCAGATGGCCGCTGTGGCTGGAGAATTCGGCCATGTCCGGTCCGTAGCCAGTAGGCGACGCACCGACATAGCAGCCGACGTTGTGCCCTGCGAGGTCGTCGGGGTTGATACCGCTGTTCTCCAGCGCACGCCAGGCAACCCGCAGCGCGACGCGTTGCTGCGGGTCCATCGTGACCGCCTCGCGCGGCGAGATACCAAAGAACTCCGGATCGAAAGTAGCTGCCCCGGTGAGGAATCCGCCGGAGTCGTGGATTTTCTTGAAGCCGTCGCGACCTGACCCGGTGAGCAGGTCGCGGATCGGCCAGCCCCTGTCGGTGGGGAACGGGCCAAGTGCCTCGCGTTGCTGCGACAGCAGTGCCCAATAGGCTTCGGCGGTATCGATATCGCCGGGCGCTTCGAGCGCCATACCGATGATCACAACCGGATCGGTGTTGTTCAGCCGGGCAGCGGACTGCTGATCAGACATCGGTGATGACTCGATTAGCCAGGGCGTCGATGTGCTCGTTGACGTAGAAGTGTCCGCCGTCGAAGAACGACAACGTGAACTCGCCTTCGGTGTGGGTAGCCCATTCCCGAAGCGAGCGAATATCGACACGGTGGTCATGGCGGCCGGCGACGGCGTGGATGCCGGCGCGGATACGCACACCTGCCGGGCAGTGGTAGCGGTTGAGCACCGCGTAGTCACTGCGTGCCGCGGTGGTCACCAGCTCGGCGAACTCCTCGTCGGCGAGCAGCCGGGGGTCGGTTCCGCCCAGGTCGGTCAGATCGGCGAGCAGTTCCGGCCCGGTGGTCGGCAGCTCAGGCAGCCCGGCGACCGCCGATGGCACCGGACCGGACGATACCCATAGCTTTTGCACGCGGACGCCGCGCTGTTCGGCGACCCGAGCGAATTCGAAGGCCACCACCGCGCCCATGCTGTGGCCGAACAGGCGCAGCGGCGAAACCCGGTGCCACGGTGCGGCGTCGAACAGATCGCAGGCCAGCTCGTGCACCGACTCGGCGGGGGGGTCGTTGATGCGTTCGGCCCGCTGAGGGTATTGCACGACGAACGTGTCGCCGCCTTCCGCCAGCGCCGAGGCCAGCCGCCGGTAGCTCACCGCGGCCGCGCCGGCGTGCGGAAAAACCACGGTGGCACCGCGGCACTCCCGCCGGTCCCGGCCCGGGAAGTGCTTGATCCAGGCCGCGAACGCGTCCGGCACCCGTGAGACGTTATCGACGCTCATGGGCCATCCCGGGGTCGGCCGTGTGTGCCAGAACTTCCTGCGCGTCCATGCGGGCGACCTCAAGGTAGATTTCGGCAACGCTTTCCAGGCGCCCGCTATCCCGTTCCCGACGACTGAGCAGCCGAGCCAGGGCGGACGCGCTTCGGGCCGCGAACATGTCGGCGACCATCGCAGCGGGTGCGTCGAGCCAGGTCCGTATCCGGGCGATGGCCGCAGTGGCTGATACCGAATCGCCGCCGAGCGCGAAGAAGTCGTCGTCGACACCGACATGGTCCGCACCGAGCACCTCGCCGAGGATGCTCGCCAACGCCGCCTCCAGCGGTGTCGACGCCTCACGGCGGCCGGGCTCGACCGCGCCGGCCGCACTCGCGGCCAACCGGTCGGCCACAGCGCGGCGGTCGATCTTGCCGCCATCGGTGAATGGGATGCGTTCCACCAGCGACAGGTGACGCGGAACCATGTGCGCGGGAACGAAGTTGCGCATTACGTCGCATATGCCGCTCGCGGTCAGCCGCTCGTCGGCGACCTGGGCCATGGCCGCCAGCACGTCCTGCCCTCCCGTCGTCGGCACGGCGGCAGCGACGGCCGTCAACACGCCGGGGACGCGGCGCAACGCGGCTTCGACCTCGCCGAGTTCGACGCGGTAGCCGCTGACCTTGACCCGGTGATCGGCCCGGCCGACAAACTCCAGGGTCCCGTCCGGCCAATAGCGCGCCAGATCGCCGGTGCGATACCAGGTGCGGCCGCCGTGGGTGACGAAGCGCTCGGCGGTCAGCTCGGGCTGGCCCCGGTAACCTCTGGCGATCCCGCGGCCCGAGACCCACAGCTCGCCGGCCACCCAATCCGGGCAGTCGTGCCCCCAGGCGTCGACCACCCGGCAGGCGATGTTGGGAAACGGCGTGCCGTAGGGCACGGCAGTCCACTGCGGCGGCGGATCGGTCGTCTCGCAGATCGTGGCGTGCACAGCGGTTTCGGTGGCGCCCCCCAACCCGGCGAACCTCAGTCGCGGCGCTTCGGATTTCAGTCGACGGGCAAGTTCGGGTCGTACCCAATCACCACCGGTGGCCACCACCCGCAGCGAGGACAACCGGCCGCGACCGGTCTCCAGCAGCATCTCCAGCCACCCCGGCAAGAAATTCAGCACCGTCACCCGGTGGGCGTCGATGAGCCGCGCCCAACTGTCCGGATCGCGGCGCTGCGCCTCGTCGACCATCACGATCGTTGCGCCGGCGCGCAGCGTCGCGAAGATGTCGAGCACCGACATGTCGCATTCCAGCGCCGACAGCGCCAGGCAGCGGTCAGCAGGCCCCAGGTCGAAGTGGCTGCTCAAAAACTCCACGGTGTTCATCGCCGCGTCGTGGGTCATCTCGACGCCTTTGGGTTCGCCGGTGGAACCCGACGTGAACAGCACGTACGCCAGCTCGGTGGAAACTGTTGACATAGGCTGGGTTTCGGGTGAACCTCGGCGCATCGCCTCGCTGACCGTAATCGTGGCTCCCGGCCACCTCGCCGTGTCGTCGCCGCACACCAGCGCAGCGCTGACCGCGCCGGTGTCCAGAATCCGCGCCGCCCGGTCGGCGGGCTGGTCGGCGCCGATCGGGACGTAGGCCGCACCCGCGGCCAGGATGCCCAGCAGCGCGGGGATCTGCTCGGCACACTTGGGCCCGAGCACAGCGACCGTGTCGCCCGCCCGCACCCCGGCCTGGTGCAGCGCGTCCGCGACCGCCAGTGCCTGGCCGCGCAGCTGTCCGTAGGTGAGGGTGCCGGACCCGGCGCAGAGGGCCGGCGCGTCGGGCCGCGCCGCGGCGCGGCGGAAGAACCCGTCGTGCAGCGCCTCCCCGCTGGGGGCGGTGCTGCGGGCGTTGTGCGCTGCACGCACGCCACGCTGGGCCTCCGGTAACGGCGACGGCCCGGGCCCCTCCCACGCGTCGTCGCTGCCGGCCAACCGGATCAGCTCGTCGCGGTGATAGGCGAACATGGCATCGATGACGCCCGGCGCAAATGCCCCCTCGCGGACGTCCCAGTTCACCAGCACACCGCCGTTGAACTCGGTGACCTGTGCGTCGAGCAACACCTGTGGCCCCTGCGACAGGATCCATCCCGGGGTGCCGAAGGCTTCGGTGACCTCGGCGGCGAACAACTCGCCGAGCCCCAGCGCGCTGGTGAACACCACCGGCGCCAGAAACTGGGTGCCGCGATGCCGGCCAAGGTCACGCAGCACCGACAGCCCCGGATAGGCCGCATGCGCGGCCACGGTTTGCATGGCGTCTTGCACGGCGCGCGCCCGCTGTGCGGCGGTGGCGGTCTGGGCGAGATCGATGTCGAGCAGCAACGACGAGGTGAAGTCACCGACCACCCGATCTACGTCGGGATGCAGCGGCTCGCGGCCGAAGAGCGGGACGTTGAGCAAAAACCGCGGGCTGCCCGACCAGCGGGCCAGGGCGTTGGCGAACGACGCGGCCAACGCCATCGCCGGGGTGATGCCGCGGGCGCGGGCCGCGGCGAACAACGCCGCGCAGGTGGCCGGGTCCAGCCAGTGCCAGCGCCGGGCGCTTCGGGACAGGTCGGGCGCCCACGCCATCGGCAGCCTCGGGGGGTCGGGCAGGTCCGGGATCCGCTGGGCCCACCAGGTGCGGTCGGCGTCGCGGGCGGGTTGTGGGGCGGCCTCCTGGCGGGCGATGGCGTGGCGGTACTCGCGGTAGGTGTAGTGCAGGTCGGGCAGCCGCCGGCCGCGGTAGAGGGCCGCAAGGTCGGCCATCAGGGTGCGGTAGCTCATCGCATCGGCGGCCTGCATGTCGAGGTCGACGTGCAGCCGGGAGCGTTGGCCGGGCAGCAACGACAGGGTCAGCTCGAACACTTGGCCGTCGAGCTGCTGGTGCGACTTGGTCTGCCGGATCTCGGCGAGACGTTGCTCGACGACGTCGGGGTCACGTTCGGTGAAGTCGTGCACGACGACGCCGAGCTGCGCCGAGGGATCGATCCGCTGAGTGCCGTCGGGCAGGAACCGCACCCGCAGCATCGGGTGACGCCTTGTCAAAGCAGCGACAGCGGTGCGTAATCGTTCGGGATCGATAGGGCCGCAATCGAATTCGACGTACAGGTGAGCGGCAACCCCACCGAGTTGCTGGTTGTGCTGGCGGCCCACCCAGATCGCGTGCTGCATCGGTGCCAGCGGAAACACCTCGGATGCGTCCGGGTCCCGGCTTGCTGGCTCGTCGGCGGCCGGCGCACCGGCGTCCTGCAGCGCCGCGGACACCAGCTCCCACCACGCCTCGATGGTCGGTGTGGCGGCCAGCGCTGCGAAGTCGACGTCGACGCCGCGGCGGCGCCAGCGACCCGAGAGCGTCATCATCCGGATGGAGTCCAGGCCCTGCCCGATCAGGTTGCTGGCGGGATCGAGAACGTGGGGGCTGATGCCGAGCAGCTCCGCGACCTCCGCATGGAGAGCCTCGCGACTCGCAGCGGCACCCACCACGAACGCCTCCTTTGTGAACTAGCGCACACCGCCGGCACACCGGCCCTTGCCACGCCCTCCTATTAGTTAGCACAGGCTGCCCTAATTTGGATAGGGTCTCGCTCAGGTGCGGGCATCCCGCACGACCCCGACGCCGCGTCTGACGAGAGAGACTCACGCTGGTGGACCTGGAAGGTTTCGTGCCGTTCCCCGCTGACCGGGCCGAGCGATACCGGTCTGCCGGTTACTGGACCGGGCGGACTGTCGATTCGATCCTGACCGGTGCCGCGCGGCGGTGGCCCGATCGCCCGGCGGTGCTCGACGCCGACGGCGCCGGCCGGTGCCTGAGCTTCGCCGAGCTTGACGCCCGGGCCGATCATGCGGCCGCGGGGCTGCGAGCACTCGGCATTGCGGCCGGTGATCGGGTGCTGCTGCAGTTTCCCAACACCGCAGCGTTCGCGGTGGCGCTGTTCGGGCTGCTGCGGGCCGGCGCACTTCCGGTGCTGTGCCTGCCGGGGCACCGCGCCGCCGAAATAGGGCATTTCGCCGCGGTCAGCACGGCCCGGGCATTGCTTATCGCCGATGCCGCAAACGGATTCGACTACCGCTCGATGGCCGACACGGTTGTGCGCGATCATCCCACCCTGCGGCACGTCGTCGTCGACGGCGAACCCGGGCCCTTCGAGTCGTGGTCACGGGTGTGTAGCGCATCGGCGCCGGCGCCGCCGATGCCCGAAGTGGACACGGGGTCTCCGGCCTTGCTGCTGGTGTCCGGCGGCACAACCGGGCTGCCCAAACTCATTCCGCGCACCCACGACGACTACGTGTACAACGCCGCGGCCAGTGCCGCGGTCTGCCGGCTGACCGCCGACGACGTCTATCTGGTGGTGTTGCCGGCGGCGCACAACTTTGCGCTGGCCTGCCCCGGCTTGCTCGGGGCGATGACGGCCGGGGCCACCACGGTATTCACTACCGACCCCAGTCCCGAGTCGGCCTTCGCCGTTATCGCCCGCCACGGCGTCACTGTGACGGCCCTGGTGCCGGCCTTGGCCACGCTGTGGGCCCATGCGTGTGAATGGGAGCCGGTGACGCCGAAAACGCTGCGGCTCTTGCAAGTTGGCGGCGCCAGGCTGGACGCCGGGGAGGCCCGCCGGATCCGCGAGGCGTTGACACCGGGGCTGCAGCAGGTATACGGGATGGCCGAAGGGTTGCTGAGCTATACCCGCCTCGACGACCCGCCCGAAATCCTCGACCACACGCAAGGACGACCGCTGTGCGACGACGACGAGCTGCGCGTTGTCGACGGCGCCGGCCACCCGGTTGCACCCGGCGCCGAAGGCGAGTTGGTGGTGCGGGGACCCTACACGCTCAACGGCTACTTCCGCGCCGAGCATGACAATCAGCACTGCTTCGACGCCGACGGCTTCTACCGCACCGGGGATGTGGTCCGCCTCCTGCCCAACGGCTACCTGCAGGTGACCGGCCGCGTCAAAGACGTGATCCACCGTGGCGGAGAAACCATTGCCGCGCAGGAGGTAGAAGAGCATCTGCTCAGCCACCCGGCGATCGCCTCGGCTGCGGCGGCGCCAGTACCGGACCGCTATCTCGGTGAAAAGATCTGCGCTGCAGTCGTTTTCGTAGGACAGCCGGTGACGCTGGCGGAGCTGAACCGCTACCTCGACCAGCGTGGGGTGGCTGTGCACGCCCGCCCCGACATCTTGGTTCCGCTGGCGGCGCTGCCCACCACCGCGGTCGGCAAGATCGACAAGTCGGCGATCGCCCGGCTGGCCGCCGAGCGGCACCCGCTTTAGGGCCGTGTCGACGCGAAAAACTGCCATTGACTAATGTCACCATTTGCGGTTGACTCAGTCGCATGGGTGACGGAGTTCCCGCCCGGGGGTCGCTGCGGTCACGCAGTGCAGCCGCGCTCAGCGCGCTGACCTTGCGACAGATCAGCGCGCTGCTCCCGCCCGAACGAGCCTGGGGTCTGTGGATCTCGCGTCAGATCGTCGCGCGGATCATGGACGCCTTCGGGCCCTCCCTGGCGGGCACCCGTGTCGAATCGGTCGACTCGACGCTTGCCGACGGACGCCGGGTCGTCGGCGAATGGGTGCTGGGGCCGGGCGCGCAGCGGGCCGACGCGGCCGTCTACTTCCTGCACGGCAGTGGCTTTGCGATGTGCTCGCCGCGCACGCACCGACGGTTGACGTCGTGGCTGTCGAAACTGACCGGCTTGCCGGTGTTTTGTGTCGACTACCGGCTGGCCCCCCGGTATCGCTTTCCCACCGCCGCCGACGACGTGCGCGCCGGCTGGGACTGGCTGCTGACAGGGGCTGGCCTGGCGCCGGAAAGGCTTGTGGTCGTTGGTGATTCGGCGGGCGGGTATTTGGCGGTCGACCTGCTGTTGCAGCCCGACGTCACCGCGGCGCAACCGGCGGCGCTGGTGTTGTTCTCCCCGCTGGTCGACCTGACGTTTCGCCTCGCCGCCCGCTGCGAGCAGCGCCGCCGCGATCCGGCGATCCGCGTCTCCGATGCCGCCCGGCTGGTCGGACTGTACACTCGCGGAGTCGATCCCGCCCATCCGCGGCTCACGCTCGATGTCGTCGGCGGACCGGCGCTGCCCTCGACCCTGATCCAAGCGGGCGGGGCCGAGATTCTCGCCGAGGACGCGCGCCGCCTGGCCAGCGACATCCGTGCGGCCGGCGGAAGGTGCGAGCTGCAGGTCTGGCCCGACCAGGTGCACGTCTTCCAGGCGTTGCCGCGCGTCTCCCCGGAAGCCGCCAAGGCGATGGCCTATGCGGCACGGTTCATCACAAATGCATTGGGCGCCACCGAGCTACGCGCAGCCGGGAAGGCGGGCTAGGAGTGCTCGGGCTGTTCAACAAAAAGAAGACGAGCTACGGGGCGTCGGCAGTGGTGACCGGTGCCGGCAGCGGCATCGGCGCGGCATTCGCCGTCGAACTGGCGCGCCGCGGCGGTGCAGTGGTCTGCAGCGACATCGACGAAGCCGCGGCCGCCATGACCGTCGAAACCATCGCCGGCCAAGGCGGTAAAGCCGTCGCCGTCCGCTGCGACGTATCCAACGTCGACGACGTGCGGCAACTCGCCGACCAGTCCCGGTCCTGGTTCGCGGCTGCCCCCACACTGGTGGTCAACAATGCCGGTGTCGGGGCCGGCGGCACGCCCATCGGCGAAGCCCCCCTGGAGGATTGGCGCTGGACGCTGGGCGTCAACCTGTGGGGGCCCATTCACGGCTGCCACGTATTCACACCGATCCTGCGTGAGGCGGGGTCTTCCGCTCCCCCACGCGGCATCATCAACGTTGCCTCGGCGGCGGCTTTCGGCGCAGCACCCGGCATGGCCGCCTACAACGTCAGCAAGGCGGGTGTGCTGTCGCTGTCCGAAACCCTGGCCGCCGAATTGTCCGGCACCGGAATCACTGTCACGGTGTTGTGCCCGACATTCGTCAAGACCAACATCGTCGACTCCGGGCGCATCAGCCCCGAAAGCGCCGAGCTTGCGTCGAAATTGATGCGCTGGACCGGAATTTCGCCCGACCGGGTGGCACGGGCATGCCTGGATGCCAACGACCGCGGCGACCTGTACTGCATGCCGCAACTCGACGCAAAGATCGGCTGGAACATCAAACGTTTAGCGCCGACGGCCTATACCCGCACGATCGGCGTGGTATCTCGGGTTACCCCGCACTGGGATTAGGGAACAGGTTGAGGAGTCGCGCAGATGACGATCGACATGGACGCTATGCTCGCCAAGATCAAAGACCGGCAGTGGGCGCTCGCCGACATCGACTGGGACGCCCCGGGCGCCGAGACGATCGACGACGACTTCCGGCCGAGGCTGAAGGCTTTCATGGCCGACCTGTGCTGGATCGAGAACATCGGCGCGCGCGGGTTCGCGGCGTTGGCCAAAAAGGCGCCTACGCCGACCATCGCCGAGATCTACCGCTATTTCCACGCCGAGGAGCAACGCCACGCCAACGCCGAACTGGCACTGATGAAGCGCTGGGGAATGCTCGACGACGGCGAAATGCCGCAACCCAACGTCAACATCCGGCTGGCGATGCAATGGCTGGACACCTATGCCGACGGCATGTCGCTGTCGATCCTGGGTACTGTCATCCCGATGCTGGAGGTCGCCCTGGACGGGGCGCTGCTGAAATTCCTTCTCGACGAGGTCGACGACCCGGTGTGCCATCAGGTGTTCGAAAAAATCAACAACGACGAGTCCCGGCATCTTGCCGTCGATTTCGAAGTGCTCAACATGATCGGCCATGCCAAGGCTCGCAAACTGGCCATCGAGTTCGTCGGCAACGTCGCCTCACCCGGGTTGATTATCGGCGCACTGATGTATCTGCCGCTGCTCAACCGGGTACGCAATGAGCTCGCCGACATGGGGATGGAGCCGGAACGGCTCTACAACGCGGTCAAGCGGTTCAAGCAGCTCGGCGAGCGCGGCGAGTGCACCCGGCGAGTACCGACATACCAGGTGCTCAAGCGGCACGCCGCGATGGTGGTCAACCCGCGCCACCCATATCACCTGGTGGCCAATTCGATGGTGTGGCTATCCGAGTTCTATCCCAGACGGTTGCTCAAACCGGTGCCCAGCTGGTTCAACGAGCTCACCTACGAACCGGCAGCGTAAACTGATGGCGCGCAGTCATGTTCATCCGACATTGATCGTCGGGGCCGGCTTCACCGGCCTGGGCGCTGCGATCAAGCTGCTCCAAGCCGGTGTTGACGATGTAGCCATCCTGGAGCGCAGTGACCGGGTCGGTGGCACCTGGCGCGATACCACGTATCCGGGTGCCAGCTGCGACATCCCGTCGCTGCTGTATTCGTATTCGTTCGTGAGAAATCCCACCTGGTCGCGGACCTACTCCCCCGCCGACGAGATCTGCCGGCATATCGAGGACATGGCCACCCGGTTTGATGTGCGTCGCCATATCCGGTTCGGTCACAACGTCAACGGGCTGACATTCGACGAGACCACCGGTGTCTGGACCGCGACCACGAGCAACGGCAAGCGGTTTCGCGCGCGCACCGTCGTGCTGGCATCCGGTCCTTTGTCCGACGCCAGCTTCCCCGACATCCGCGGCATCAATTCCTACGCCGGCCGCAAGATTCACAGTGCACGCTGGGACCACGGCTATGACTTCACCGGCAAGCGAGTCGGCGTCATCGGCACCGGGGCCAGCGCCATCCAGATCATCCCGGAACTTGTCAAGCAGGCACAGTTCGTCAAGGTGTTCCAGCGCACCCCGGGCTGGGTGCTGCCCCGCCTGGACTTCCCCACACCACGACCGGTGCAAGAGCTCTTCGCAAAAGTTCCTGTGGCACAACAACTTGCTCGGCACGCGTTGTTCTGGGGCCACGAGGCCAGCGCCACCGCACTGGTGTGGAATACGCCGCTGACCTCGCTGGTGGCGCGGTTGGGCAAGGCGCATCTGCGGCTGACGGTCAAAGATCCGTGGCTGCGCCGGCAGCTGACACCCGACTTCGTTCCCGGCTGCAAACGCATGCTGGTATCCAGCGACTACTACCCTGCGCTGCAGCGCCCCAACTGCAAGCTCATCGACTGGCCAATCGCCACTTTGAGCCCTGCAGGCATCCGCACCAGCGACGGCATCGAACACCATTTGGACTGCATCGTTTTCGCCACCGGTTACGACGTGCACCTGACCGGACCCCCGTTTCCGGTTACTGGGCTCGGTGGTCGCTCGCTTAACGCCGAATGGGCCGACGGTGCGCAGGCCTACAAGAGCATCAACGTGCACGGGTATCCGAACCTGTTCATCATGACCGGACCCAATTCCGGGCCCGGGCACAACTCGCTGCTGGTCTACATCGAAGGCCAGCTCGACTACGCGGTGCGCGGCATTACCACGATCCTCGACCGAAATCTCCGCTACCTCGACGTGCGCGCCGACGTGCAGCGCCGGCACAACCAGCTCATCCAGAAGCGGCTGGCCAGGACGACGTGGATGTCGGGCTGCCGGAGCTGGTATCTGACCAAGGACGGGTTCAACGCCTCGATGTATCCGGGTTTTGCCACCCAGTATCTTCGGCAGATGCGCGATTTCCGGCTCGCCGACTACCACGCGGTTACACACCCCGCCGACGTCGGCATGAGCTCATCGGCCTGATTGACGATGGCCGCCGACCGACCGCCACGGGCAGAAACCGGCAGTATCGCCGGGGTGCTGACCAACCTGCGGCGCGCGCCCGGGCGGGTGCGGCGACAGTCGCGGGAGTTCATCGAATCCGCGGTGTCACAGCTCTTCGATGCCGCGGTGCGACATCCGCATGGTCTGCCCGTGTCCGGCGAATACCGCATCGACGATCTGGCCCGCCTGGCCGGCACCACCACACGCAATATCAGGGTGTATCGCGACCGTGGCCTGTTGCATCCACCGCTGCGGGTCGGTCGGATCGCGCTGTATAACGACACGCATCTGACCCGGCTGCGCTTGATCACCTCGATGCTCGACCGCGGATACACCATCGCACACGTGCGGGAGATGCTCAGCGCCTGGGAAAACGGCAAGAATCTCGGCGACGTTTTAGGCCTGGAGTCCGCGATCGTGGGCACCTGGGCCGCCGAGAAGCCCCAGACCGTGCCGCTCGCCGATGCTCGCCGACTGATCGGCGAACCGGGCGCGTTCGACCGACTGGTGAAGTTAGGCGTGATCCGCGTCGAGGGCTTGCAGGCCATCATCATCCGGCCCAAATTGATCGAGGCTTTCAACGAGATCCGCGGCTATGGCGTCACCATGGACAAGCTGATCGACCTGCATGAGCAGATCGTTCCGCTGACCGACCAGATCAGCGAGATGCTGGTGCGCGCCGGCGCCGAGCACGTCGCCAACCGCATCAAACCCGGCGAGCCACTGCCGCCCGACACCGAAATCGCCGAACTGATCACCATGCTGGTGCGGTTTCGCACCCAGGCCGTCGCCTCGGTCGCCGCCACCCTCGCGTCCTCGATCGAATCCACGATCGAGTCGTTGGTCAGCCGCATTCTCGCGGACTACCTGGCGAGTTCGCCTGAAGCCGAAGCGAACTAGCAACCCAAACCACCACGGCCGCCACACCCGCACGGCGCCCTCGCTGACCCCACGAACCACCGCCGTTTTGACCATGTGAGCGCCCGGTAACCGGACATTTTCGGCGCGTTCACATGGCCCGTCTCGTGAGGCGGCCAAGCTTGGTATGGCCGAATTATCGAGGCAGGGGACGAGTTTATGCTGCTGGAATTCTGGGAGAACTTCCGACACAACCTGTTCAAGCCGCTGTTGCTGTTCTTTTATCTCGGGTTCCTGATTCCGTTGCTGAAAGTGAAGTTCGAGTTCCCGTATGTGATCTATCAGGGCCTGACGATGTATCTGCTGCTGGCCATCGGCTGGCATGGCGGTGAACAACTCGCCACCATCAAGCCGTCGAGCATCGGCAGCGTCGTGGGATTCATGGTGGTCGGCTTCGCGCTGAACTTCGTGATCGGCATCCTCGCCTACCAGCTGTTGACCCGCATGACGTCGATGCGCCGGATTGACCGGGCGACGGTCGCCGGTTATTACGGATCGGATTCGGCCGGCACCTTCGCCACCTGCGTGGGCATCCTTGCGGCAGCGGGGATGGCTTACGACGGCTACATGCCCGTCATGCTGGCCGTGATGGAGATCCCTGGCTGCCTGGTTGCGCTGTATCTGGTGACACGGCTGCGCCACCGGGGCATGGATGCCGCCGGCAACATGCCCGACGAGCCTGGCTATCGGCGACCGGCGAAGCTCGGCCCGGGCGCGGCGACCAAGCCGGCCGACGGCCGCGACCTCATGACCCAGGACCAACCGGTCGAGCCGGCATTAGAAATCCGGTTGGAGAAACGCGAATCTGGCAAGGCGCGAACCGGTGCCACGTCACATGTTGCCGCGGCCACGCTGGTGCGCGAAGTCATACTCAACCCGGGGCTTTACCTGCTGTTCGGCGGCATCGCCATCGGCTTCATCGGCGGGCTGCAAGGACAAAAGGTGATCCACGACGACGACCCCGTCTTCGTAACGGCCTTCCAGGGCATCCTATGCTTGTTCCTGCTCGAGATGGGGATGACGGCATCTCGCCACTTACCCGACCTCAAAACCGCCGGCCGCGGCTACATCGTGTTCGGACTGTTGGCGCCCAACCTTTTCGCGACGCTGGGCATCGTGGTCGCGCACAGTTATGCACACCTCACCCACACGCATTTCGCGCCGGGAAGCTACATCCTCTTCGCGGTGCTGTGCGGGGCAGCATCGTATATCGCGGTGCCCGCGGTGCAGCGGCTCGCGATTCCGGAGGCAAGCCCCACGTTGCCGCTCGCAGCATCACTAGGCTTGACGTTCTCGTACAACGTCACCATAGGAATACCGGTCTATATCGAGATCGCGCGCGCCGTCACACAGCACTTCCCGATCCGCTGACGGCAGGTATCGCGAAACTAGCGGCGCGCGACCAAATACGGCGCCAGCGTGGTCAGCTTCTCGCAGGTCTCCTCGAATTCGCGGTCGGGATCCGACGCGCCGATGATGCCGGCCCCAGCGCGCAGCCAGGTATGACCGTCGTGCTCGAAGACCGCCCGCAGTGTCAGCGCGGCATCCAGTCCACCGTCAGCCGAAAACATGACCACTGCACCGGAATACAACCCGCGCGGGCTCTCGTCGAGACGCAAGATCGCGTCGACACCGGCGGCCTTGGGAATTCCGGACGCGGTGACGGCGGGAAACAACGCCTCCAGGGCATCCATCCGGTCTTTCGACGCGTGGAGGCGGGCACTGACGGTCGAGCCCAGGTGCTGCACGCTGCCGCGCTCGCGAACCGTCATGAAGTCGGTGACCGCCGCGCTGCCGGGCTCGGCGATCTCCGCGATCTCCCGCAGCGAGCCGCGCACCGAAATCGCATGCTCCACAATCTCTTTAGAATTCGACTCCAAGTCGTCGCGAGCTTTCCGGTCGTGCAGCTCCCCCCGGCCCAGCGCCCGCGTGCCCGCCAGCGGCTCAGTGATCACCACACCGTCGCGGCGCACGGAGGCAACCAGTTCCGGACTGTAGCCAAGGGCGCGAAAACCGCCCAGCCGCAACAAAAACGAACGTACCGGGGTGTTGTGTCTGCGGCCCAACCGATAGGTGGACGGAAAATCCAGCTCGAACGGTACGTCGACGCAACGCGACAAGATCACCTTGTGATACCGGCCGGAAACGATCTCGTCGATAGCCTGTGCGACCCGAGCGCGATAGCCCGCGGTGTCGACGGTCACCTCGACCGGTGAGGCGCTCGGCAGCCCCGGCACACCGTCGCTAAGCAACCGGTGTACGGCCTGCTGCTGGCGGTCTTCGGCGCCGTGTAAGTCGACCCCGTCGCTGGTGACCACGATTCGGGTCCGCGGCCAAAACACCCGCGCAAGCGGAGTATGCGGCGCCAACCGCTGCTGCAGTCCGAAACGATAGGCCCCGAATTCGAAAGCAATCCAGCCAAAGGCGTGGTCGGTTTCCAGCAGCAGCCGGTCGATCGCGTCGCCGAGCACCCGTCCCGGCGACCCGGACCACGGTTGGCGCCGGGTGACGCCGTCGCGGACGACGCGCAGCTCGTCGCTGTCGAGCTCGACCAGGGACAGCACGCCGCACGCCAGCACCCATTGCCCGTCGTGCTCGTAGAGCAGGTAGTCTTCGCCGTCGCATTCGGGCAGCGCCACCGCCAGCTGGGCTGCCAGGTCGGCCGGGTCAATGTCGGCGGGCAACCGGATCGACAGTGACGCGGCGGCTGCGGAGCTTGTCTCGACACCGACCTCGGTCACGGTTAGTAAATGTAGCCTAACCTATCAAGCAATGGGTGAGTCTCCCGTCCCCGCCGAGGGGACGGTCACCGTGGTGATCACCCGCCATCCGGCGTTTCCGAAACGTTTACGTGCCAGCCGCCTAAGAGCTGTGTTGGCGCACACGGCGCTCCGTAAGATCGCAACCCGGTTTGCGGATCCCACGAAGAGCACGACAGAAAGGGCAGCCAGCATGTTCATCATCCGGCTCCTCGACGGCGAAGAGATCCACGCAAACGAAGGCGACCAGCTCACGATCAACCAAGAGACCGGCGTGCTGACCGTGTCACGTGTCGACGGCTTCGATGAGGTCACCACCCACTACTCACCTTCGGTCTGGGCGTCGGTGACCCACCGCGTCAAGGGTGCCGTCGGCGTCAGGCCGGCGCTGGTGCCGGCATCGCGTTAGCGACTCGTTGAACCTGTGGGTTGTCTGCCAATGCCATGGCAGTGCTGCGCCCCGAGTCGCCAGTCGGCATCGACGCCGATATGTTTGAGCCGCGTCCGCAGCGCTGAATGAGGGAGACGCCGCATGCTCTTGGAGTTCTGGCACAACTTCACGCACAACCTGTTCAAACCGCTGCTGCTGTTCTTCTATCTCGGGTTCCTGATTCCGCTGCTGAAGGTCGAGTTCGAATTCCCCTACGTGATCTACCAGGGGCTGACGATGTACCTGCTGCTGGCGATCGGCTGGCATGGCGGCGAAGAGCTCGCCACCATCCACGCGTCAAGCATCGGCAACATCGTCGGCTTCATCGTCTTGGGCTTCGTCTTGAACTTCGTGATCGGGCTGCTGGCCTATCTGCTGCTGACCCGCATGACCAAAATGCGGCGGATCGACAAAGCCACGGTCGCCGGCTATTACGGATCGGACTCGGCGGGCACCTTCGCCACCTGCATCGGGGTGCTCGCGACCGTGGGGATGGCCTTCAACGGCTTTATGCCGGTCATGCTGGCCGTCATGGAGACACCCGGCTGTCTGGTGGCGCTCTTCCTCGCGGCGCGACTGCGGCACAAGGGGATGGACGCGGCGGGGAACATGCCGGGCGAACCCGGATATACGCCTGTGAGAGTCGGGCCGGGCGCGGCTACTCGGCCGGCTCCGGGGGCGCAGCTGGCGAGCGAACCGCAAGCCGGAATCGAGCAGGAACTCGCGCTGGAACTGCGCGAGCATCCCGACGCCGAGAACGACCGGCGCACTGGGACGGTCCAGCTGCTGCGAGAGGTCTTGCTCAACCCGGGCCTGTACCTGCTCTTCGGCGGGATCGCCATCGGGCTGATCAGCCGGTTGCAGGGCCCGAAGGTCGTGCACGACGACGACAGCGTCTTCGTGACCGCCTTTCAGGGCGTGCTCTGCCTGTTCCTGCTCGAGATGGGTATGACCGCCTCACGGCGCCTGAAGGACCTGAAGACCGCCGGCCCCGGCTTCATCGTGTTTGGTCTGCTGGCTCCGAACCTGTTTGCGACGCTGGGGATTATCACCGCCCACGCTTACGCGCATCTGACCCACTTCCACTTCAAGCCGGGCACCTACATCTTGTTCGCGGTGCTGTGTGGTGCCGCGTCCTACATCGCCGTGCCCGCGGTCCAGCGGCTCGCGATCCCTGAGGCCAGCCCGACCCTTCCGCTGGCCGCATCGTTGGGCTTGACGTTTTCCTACAACGTCACGATCGGAATCCCGCTCTACATCGAGATCGCCCGCGTCGTCACCCAACACTTTCCGGTGACCTAATCCCGCCACCCGCGCCCGTCGACCGGAATCGAGGGCTGAGCCAGCTGCCGTCGGCTACACCGCAGGGTTGTATACCCACACCGGTATCGGTTAGACTCGTATCGTATACCGGTGCGGGTATATGAGGTCCCCGACGGAGGGAAAACCATGTCCATCGCGATAAGCACCTCGACCACTGGCGTTGGCTTCGACAAGGTTG
This sequence comes from Mycobacterium heckeshornense, assembly GCF_016592155.1. Classification (NCBI taxonomy): domain Bacteria; kingdom Bacillati; phylum Actinomycetota; class Actinomycetes; order Mycobacteriales; family Mycobacteriaceae; genus Mycobacterium; species Mycobacterium heckeshornense. The sequence continues at coordinate 1,879,907 of NZ_AP024237.1, read as the reverse complement.
TCGCCAAGACGCGGGAAGTCTTGAAAGACAATGGCTTCGGCGTGCTAACCGAGATCGATGTGCAGGCGACCCTCAAGGAAAAGCTCGGCGAGTCGATGGAGCGCTACCTGATCCTGGGATCCTGTAATCCCCAGCTGGCCCACCGTGCGCTGAATGCGGACAAGCAGGTTGGGCTGCTGCTGCCCTGCAACGTCGTGGTCCGCGAGGACGCACAAAACCCGGCGACAGTGCACATCGAGGCGATGGACCCGCAGGTGATGGTGCAGGTGGTCGCCGAACCGGCGCTGACCCCGGTGGCCGAGCAGGCAACCCGATTGCTGCGCGAAGCGATCGACACCCTGGCCAAGGAATTGCGTTGAGCGCGATCGAACTCTACCTGGACCCGATATGCCCGTTTTCGTGGGTGACCTGGCGCTGGTTACAGCAGGCGGCCACCGCGACGGGCCGCACCTGCACACTGCGCCAGATGAGCCTGGCGATCCTCAACGAAGGAAAAGACGTCGACTCACATCAGCGGAACAAGTTGGCATGGTCACGTCGTCTGGGGCGAGTTTTCGCCGCCGTGACCGCCCGGGGTGGCCCCGAGGCCTTTGCGAACCTCTACGACGCTTTCGGCACTCTGATGTATGACGCGGCCAAGCCATCGGATGAAACCGTCCTCACCGAGGCGCTGGCCGCAACCAAGGTCGGCACGACTCTGGTTGACGCACTCGACAATCCGGCATGGGACGAGGATGTACGAATTACGCACCGCCGTAGTCAGGACGCGCTGGGAGGCAGTGCGGGAAGCCCGATCATCGTGGTCAACGGTCGGGGTTTCTTCGGACCGGTGCTGACCAGTGTTCCCGGTCGAGATGACGGTGTGACGTTGCTTGACGCCGTGCTGACCGCCGCGTCCACTCCGGGATTCGCCGTGCTGCAGCGCCCCTACCAGGGCCCGCCACGGGCTGCCGCATCCGAAAACCGCTGATGTGCTGCGGCGATCGCCGTCAACCGACGACCGTGGCGCTGGTGGCGTCCATCATCGTTGGAAGAAAGGACACCGACAATCATGGCGACCACTGATACCAAAGCAATGGAGTTGGTGCTCAAACGATTGCGCCGCGCCCAGGGCCAACTCGCCGGGGTCATTTCCATGATCGAATCCGGCCGCGACTGCAAGGATGTTGTCACGCAACTGGCTGCGGTCTCCCGCGCGCTGGACCGCGCCGGTTTCAAGATCGTCGCAACCGGCATGCGCCAGTGCATCACTGGGGCTACCGGCGAACTCGGCACCCCGTTAAGCGAAGACGAACTGGAGAAGCTGTTCCTGTCGCTGGCATGAACCAGCCGGGGATTGACGGCCAGAAAATTACACGGCCATGTCCTCTTTCAACAGCAGGGAACGCACCGTCCGGCGCGGGCCGTGGGGCCGAAGCATCATGCTGGCCGGGCGCCGTCGCACCCGAAGCGGCCACCAGAACCAGCGCCCGAGCAGCGCTGCAACAGACGGCGTCATCAGCGAACGGACAACCAGCGTGTCGAACAACAGGCCAAGGCCAATTGTGCTGCCCGCCTGGCCGATCGAACGCAGGTCGCTGGCGACCATGGACATCATCGTGAAGGCGAACACCAGACCTGCCGCGGTGACCACTTGGCCGGTTTCACCGACGGAGCGGATGATGCCGGTCTTTAGCCCAGCGCCTATTTCCTCCTGGAACCGCGAGACCAGCAGCAAGTTGTAGTCGGAGCCGACGGCGAGCAGGATGATCAAGCCGAACACCGGCGCGATCCAGTTCAGGTCCGATCCGATCAGGTGTTGCCAGACCAGCACCGAAAGCCCGAACGCGGCTCCCAGTGACAGCAGCACCGTGCCGACGATCACCGCCGAAGCAACCAGGGCGCGGGTGATGATCAGCATGACCACGAAAATCAGTGTCAGCGCGGCGATTCCCACGATCAGCAGGTCGTAGTGGGCGCCGGATTGGATATCGCGGTAGATGGCCGCTGTGCCGGTGAGGTAAAACTTGGCGTCGGTCAGCGCCGTTCCCTTCACCGCCTGATGCGCAGCAGCCAGCTCCGGCATCACCGCCGCAATGCCGGCCGGAGTTGCCGGGTCGGTGTCGTGGGTGATGATGAAGCGCGCAGCGTGGCCGTCCGGCGACAGGAAAAGTTTGAGACCGCGCTGAAAATCCGGGTTGTCAAATGCCTCCGGGGGCAAGTAGAAATAGTCGCCGCTTTTAGCGGCGTCGAACGCCTCACCCATCGCGCTTGCCGTGTCGGTCATGCGTGATATCTGGTTGACCAGACCCGCGAAACTACTGTGCATGGTCAGCAGGGTTTCGCGCATGACCTTCGAGACCGCGATGATCGGCGGAAACTGTTGCAGCATTTGGGGAACGACGGCATCGATGCCATCCACGTCGTTAAGCAGCGCGTCCATGTTCTCGCTGAACTTGTCGACATCGTCGAGCGCGTCGAAAACTGATCTGGTCGCCCAGCAGGCGGGGATGTTGAAGCAGTGGTTTTCCCAGTAGACGTAGCTGTGCAGCGGCCGGGCAAAATCATCGAAATCGGCCAGGCGATCCCTCATCTCGTCAACAGTGACCTTCAGTTGCTTCATGTCGCTGCTCATGTGATGAGTAGTGTCGGACATGCGGCGCATCAGACTGTACATGCGCTCCATCGCGGCGATCATGGCGCCGAGATCGCCACTCATTTTGAGCATGTCGTCCATCCGGTCCCGCATGAACTGGAGATTCTCTCGGACGGGAATCGACGAGGCACTGATTTGGAAGGGTATCGACGTGTGTTCGATGGGGCCGCCCAACGGCCGGGTGATGCTTTGCACCATCGCGACACCCGGTGCGCGAAAGACATCTTTGGCAATCCTGTCCAAGATGATCATGTCGGCGCTATCGCGCATATCATGATCGCTTTCGATCATGAGGATATCGGGATTCATGGTGGCAGCGCTGAAATGATGCTCGGCGGCCGCATATCCGACATTCGAGGGCAGGTTGCGGGGTATGTAGAAGCGGTCGTTGTAGCTGATTTTCATGCCTGGCATGATCAAAATACCGACAATCGTAATGACTAGCGACGCTGCGAACACGGCTCCCGGCCAGCGCACGGCGGCGGTGCCGACGCGGCGCCATCCCCGGGTTTTGGTCATCCGCTTGGGCTCCAGCAGACCGAATCTGCTGGCCAACACCACGACGGCCGGTGCGGCGGTCAACGCGCCCGCGATCACCACCAGCAGCCCGAGCGCCGAGGGAATCCCCAGCGCCTTGAAATACGACAACCGCGCCAAGTGCAGGCAGAAAGTAGCGCCGGCGATGGTCAGTCCTGAGCCGAGGATGACGTGATAGGTACCGCGAAACATCGTGTAGTAGGCGGTTTCCCGGTCTTCGCCGGCTTGGCGCGCCTCGTGGTAGCGGCCGATCAAAAAGATCGCGTAATCGGTTCCCGCCGCGATTGCCAGCGAAGAAAGCATCGCCACCACGAACGTCGAAAATCCCAGCAGGCCGTAATTGCCGAGTGTTGCGACAAGACCTCTGGCCGTGCCCATTTCGAAGCCCACCATGACAAGAACCAGCAGCACGGTGCTGACGGAACGGTAGGTGACCAGCAGCATGATCATGATGACCACGCCCGTTACACCCATCATTTTGAACATGCTTTTGTCCGCAGCCTCGTTCATGTCAGTGGTCAGTGGCGCCGGGCCGGTGACATACACCTTGAGCCCCTTGGGCGGCGTTGAGTGATCCACGATGTCGCGAACTGCTCGGACAGACGCATTTCCCAACGTGCTGCCCTGGTCGCCGGCCAGATTGAGCAACACATAAGCGGCCTTGCCGTCGCGGCTTTCGACACCGGCGGCAGTGAGCGGATCGCCCCAGACATCGTGGACGTGCTGAACGTGCTGAGCGTCAGCTTGCAGCTTTTTCACCAGGTCGTCGTAATACCGGTGCGCCGCACCGCCCAGTTTGGTGTAGCTGTCCAGCACCACCATCGCGATGCTGTCGGAGTTCGATTCATGAAATGTCGCGCCGATCCGCTTGGCAGCGATCATCGCTGGTGCGTCTTGTGGCGACATGGTGACCGCGTGGTGTCTGGCGACCGATTCGATCGGCGGCACAAGAACATTCAGTGCGAGGGTCAACAGCAGCCACGCCACCAGAATGGGCACAGCGAATCTGCGCACGAACCGCATGAATGCGGGGCCGGCATCGCTCTCGTGGTTCATGCGGCCTTCACCAGGCAGGACACCTGAGCGTGGTGGCCGGCCGAGGACTGGACGTCTTTGACTTCGCCGTCCACGGTGATGCGGCAGCCGATCGCATCGCTGTCGCCTTGAGCCACCACGTTGGCGATGACCGCAGGTGCTGTCGTGACAAGCGTGTAGGTCCAGGGCAGGCTGGTGAAGTTGGTCCGCTCGGGTCGGACATGGTCGTTCAGGTAGCTCACGTGTCCGGTTGTTGCATCAGGGCCGTACACCTCGTAGGTCACCCGTTTGCGATGCGCTGGTGCCAGCGGTTCGGCGCTTCGCCCGGTCGCTGAAAAGATCTGCTCGGAGCCGAAAATGCCCCGCAGTCGGATGACCGCGACACCGCCGAGAACTACGGCCACCACGACAATCAGAGGCACCCAGGCTCGGGTGAGAAATCTCAGCATGGCAAGTCTCCTCCGGTACGGCATGCGGGCGGTTGACACCCATTGGCCAAGCACCGATCCGCTCAAGGAGGTGGTGCCCAGCGGGTATGCTATCGCGCTTGGACATGATACCCTATAGGGTATGTCTGGGCACCATCACGAAGTCCTCTCCGACCTCAACCCGCAACATCGAGCGCTGCGGCAGATGATCCCGGAGGTTTATCGCGGGTTCGCCGAGCTGAGCAACGCCGCACTGGAATCGGGTGCGCTGGAGCGCAAAGTCAAAGAACTCATCGCGATGGCAATCGGGGTCGTGCACGGCTGCGACGGCTGCATCGCCTCGCACGCCCGCGGCGCCGCACGTGCCGGTGCCACCAAACAGGAGGCGGCCGAAGCTATCGGGGTCAGCATCCTGATGCACGGCGGCCCGGCCACCATCTACGGGGCGCGGGCTTATGCGGCTTTTTGTGAATTCTCCGACTCCGGCACAGGATAGGCATGACAGTGTCAGGACTTTCGCTCGGCCGGGGGCGCGGGTGGCCTCTCATCCGATGACCCGCGACGGTGCGCAGGCGACGGGGCGGCTCCCTGCCTGGCGATGCGTTCTTGCTGTCGTCGCCCACCCCGACGACGAGTCGTTCGGTTTGGGTGGCCTGCTTGCGGCTTTCGGCGAGCAGGGCGCGCGGCTGGCGGTGTTGTGCTTTACCCGCGGCGAGGCGTCCACCCTGCATGGCGTTTCCGGTGATCTCGCCGACATCCGGGCACGCGAAATCGCTGCTGCCGGCGAGGAGCTCGGGGTCGGCACAGTGGATTTACACAGCTACCCAGACGGATGCTTACCCGGGATGCCGGTTCAGGAATTGGCGACGCACGTCATCGTCCTGGCGCAGCGCCTCGACGCGCGGGGGCTGCTGGTGTTCGACCCGGCGGGCGTCACCGGGCATCCGGATCACCGCCAAGCCACGGCCGCGGCATGTATGGCCGCGGCAAAGCTGGGCCTACCCGTGCTGGGCTGGACACTGCCCGCGACCGTCGCGGAGACCCTCAACACCGAATACAACAGCTCGTTTATCGGACATCAACCCGGCGACATCGACATTGTCGTGCGGGTAAACCGGCAACGCCAACACCGAGCGGTGCTGCGTCATCGCAGCCAAGCCCTACCCACCAGCGTATTGTGGCGACGCCTTGACCTGTTGGGCCCCTATGAGCACACAAGATGGCTACGCCCATGAAAGGCCGGCTATCGGAAGGCCTGCTCAGACAAACTAGCCGCGCAACGGCCAGCGTCTTGAGTACCCGGACTGCGTTCAAGCCAACCCACTGTCGATGTGGGAGGTGCCATGACCGCTGAAGCACCGACTTTCACACCGCTGCAAGCTCGCCGTCCGTTTCCGGCCCGGCTGGGCCCGAAGGGGACGTTGCTGTATCGGTTGATCACGACGACCGACCACAAGTTGATCGGGTTGATGTATGTGGTGACCTGTTTCGTGCTGTTTTTCATCGGGGGTTTGTTGGCGTTGTTGATGCGCGCCGAGTTAGCCGCCCCCGGGCTGCAGTTTTTGTCCAACGAGCAGTACAACCAGCTGTTTACCATGCACGGCACGATCATGCTGCTGCTGTATGCCACCCCGATCGTGTTCGGTTTCGCCAATTTGGTGTTGCCACTGCAGATCGGCGCCCCAGATGTAGCGTTCCCCCGGCTGAATGCGTTGTCCTACTGGTTGTTTTTGTTTGGTGCGCTGATCACGATCGCCGGCTTCATCACCCCTGGCGGGGCGGCAGATTTCGGATGGACCGCCTACACACCGTTAAGCGATGCCGTGCACAGTCCCGGTGCTGGAGGGGATTTGTGGATCCTGGGGTTAATCGTGGCCGGTTTGGGCACCATCCTCGGCGCGGTCAACATGATCACCACCGTGGTGTGTTTGCGCGCACCCGGCATGACGATGTTTCGCATGCCGATCTTCACGTGGAACATCCTGGTCACCAGCATCCTGGTGTTGCTGGCCTTCCCGACTCTGACCGCCGCGTTGTTCGCGCTGGCCTACGATCGGCATCTGGGCGGCCACATCTATGACCCGGCCAACGGTGGAACCATCCTATGGCAGCACCTGTTCTGGTTTTTCGGTCACCCCGAGGTCTACATCGTGGCGCTGCCGTTTTTTGGCATCATCACCGAGATCTTGCCGGTTTTTTCCCGCAAGCCCGTCTTCGGCTACACCACACTGATCTACGCCACCCTCGGTATTGCAGGACTGTCGATGACGGTGTGGGCGCATCACATGTTTGCCACCGGTGCAGTGCTGCTGCCGTTTTTCTCGTTCACTTCGTATCTGATCGCGGTGCCCACCGGGATCAAGTTCTTCAACTGGGCCGGCACCATGTGGAAGGGGCAACTGACCTTTGAGACGCCGATGCTGTTCTCGATCGGTTTCCTGGTGACTTTTTTACTCGGCGGCCTCACCGGTGTGCTGCTGGCCAGCCCCCCGCTGGACTTCCACGTCACCGACACCTATTTCGTGGTCGCCCACTTTCACTACACGCTATTTGGCACCATCGTGTTCGCCACCTTCGCCGGCAGCTACTTTTGGTTTCCCAAGATGACTGGGCGGATGTTGGATGAGCGGCTCGGCAAACTGCATTTTTGGTTGACGCTGATCGGTTTTAACACCACGTTTTTGGTGCAGCACTGGCTCGGTGATAGGGGCATGCCCCGCCGGTATGCCGACTATCTGCCCACCGACGGGTTCACCACACTCAATGTCATTTCCACCATCGGGGCGTTGGTGCTGGGCGCCTCGATGCTTCCGTTCATCTGGAACGTGTTTCGCAGCTGGCGCTATGGCGAACCGGTCACCGTCGATGACCCATGGGGCTACGGCAACTCCCTGGAGTGGGCCACCACCTGCCCACCGCCCCGACACAATTTCTACGAGCTGCCTCGCATCCGATCCGAACGGCCCGCCTTCGAAATGCACTACCCTCACATGATTGAGCGTATGCGCGCCGAAGCCCACGTTCGCTAGTCGGTCAAGATTGCCGCAAGCCGTGACCGCCACGAGTTGGGCCATCGGCCACCGATGGTCGGCGGTTTGCCGACCATGGGTGGCAATCGGGGCGCCTCTCAGCGGGCGTTAGCAGCCGCGATCAAACTTTGCGGCTTTCAACTTTCGGATTTAGCGCACGCTCGGTCGCGGTCGGAATGGCGAGTCCCCGATACTGAGTCCACCCGGTTCTAGAGTCGGGTTTTGTTGTTCTGGATTCAGTTGATTTCGCAGGCCACAGGGGTGTGGGTGTGGCTGCATCGGGCAGCGTACTCGGCCGGGGTGAGGTAGCCCAGCGCGGAGTGACGATGCCGGTGATTATGTTCGTGCTTGAAGTCACCGATGACTACTCGGGCCTCCAGCAGGTTGGTCCAGTGGTTGCGGTTGAGGCACTCCTTCCTGAGCCTGCTGTTGAACGATTCGATGTAGGCGTTGTCCCACGGCGCTCCGGGTGGAATGTAGGACAATCCGACTGTGCCGTCACAAAACTGTTGCAACGCTTGCGAAATCATCTCCGGGCCGTTGTCCATGCGCAGCACCAGCGGCGGTCCACCGGCGGAGGCGAACACCCGCTCGAGTTCATCGACGAGACGCTCGCCGGTAATCGAGCGCTCCACGATGTTCAGCAGCGATTCGCGAGTGTGCTCGTCGACCATCGACGCGATCTTGACAGCCTTGCCGTCGATGGTGGAGTCGAACTGAAAATCGATCGCCCACACCACCTTGGGTGCGTCCGCGACGACCTGCGGCGCCGACGACACCCCGCGCGCTTACGCGGCGAATACGCCCGCCGCTGCAGTCCTTCCTCACGCCACAGCCGGTGGACCTTCTTTTGTTGACCTCACGGCCCTCATCGTGGCGCAACGCCGCCCAGGCGCGCCGAAACCCATGGCAGGGATGTTTGGTGGCATACGCGCGCAGCCAGACCCGCAGATCGGCATCCGGGTCGGCCGGGGTCGCCGCGACCGGAGTGCGCCGGTAGGTAGAACGAGCCAGCCCAACCGCCTTGCACGCCAACCGCTCCGACATGCTCAACACCTCTTTGAGCATGTCCACGGCGCGACGCTTGGCGGCCGGGCTCAGAATTTTCCCTTCGCAACCTCCCGCAACGCATCCTTCTCCAACTCCGCCTCGGCCAAAAGCCGCTTCAACCGCGCGTTCTGCTCCCGCAACTCCTTGAGCTGCCTGGCGGCATCGATATCCATCCCGCCATAGGTGCGGCGCCAGTTGTACAGCGTCGCCGCCGACACCTCCAGCTCGGCGGCGATCTCCTCACCGGTCTTGCCCGCCGCGGCCAGCTCGTCCGCGCGGCGCAGCTTGCGCACGATGTCCTCCGCGGAATGCCGCTTCCGACCACCCATGTGTTTCATCATCCCTTCCAGCCCCATCCACGGGGCCACAGGACTCTAAAACAAGGCGGACTCATTCACCGGGAACACCCCAGGAACACCGAGCCGATGTAGTAGCAGGCTACCTGGACACCAACCAATCATCGCATTGAACATTAGGTTCGCCCCCACAACCCCAGTGAGAATTCGCCACCGGGCCGAATGCTTACGCCCCAAAGCTAAACTCACGACAACCATAAGCCCCGCAAGGAGATTCACCACTCGCTCCAGCGGCCACCCGTGGGGATGCGGCATTCCCAGCGCTGCTCGCTCGGTGCAGGCCATTTCACGACACTCCCGCTGCCAGCGATGCGCGTACTTGATCCATGTCCAACGCGCGGACCTTCTCGATCAGCTGCTCAAGCATCGGCGAAGACAGTGCGCCAGGCTGCGCGTAGACCACGACACCGTCGCGCACTGCCATGAGTGTCGGGATGGACATGACCCGGTAAGCCTGCGCCAGTGCCGACTGCGCCTCGGTGTCCACCTTGGCGAAGGTGATGTCCGGGTGCCGCTCGGACGCTTGAGCAAACACCGGTGCGAACATTCGGCAGGGACCGCACCACCCCGCCCAAAAGTCGACAAGCACGATGCCGGGGCTGTTGACAACGTCGTCGAAATTACCGGCAGTCAGATCGATGGTTGCCACACTTTACCTCCTCGTCATACAGGAATACCTGTATGGGTATACAAGCGGCAGATTACCCGGAGAAATTCCCTGCCATCATACCCAGCTGGGTATGATGAACTGGGTTGGAGCCCGACTCCAGACAGAGGCCACCACCCGCTGCAGCAGGTGTTGACGCACTTTGGCTAGCCAGCCAGGGCTGGCAGGTGATCGGGGTGGGCCGTCTCGGCGGCGGGATTACAGCGCACAACTGAGTTCGCGCGTCGCGCACGGATCGTCGACCGGGTCACGTTCGAGCTCTCTGACGCGGTAAACAATCCACCCCCGCCGGACCGTTCGACGCGGTGGTCGTCGCCTACCTGCAGCGGGAGCCAGGCGCGTGCCGTGTCACGTTACGAAAGGCGGCTGCCGCCCCAGCCCCAGGCGGCATGCTGTTGGCGGTAGGTCACCACAGCACTAACCCCTCGCCGGGAACCGGAGGACCACCGAATCCCCGCGGTGTTGTTGTCGCCGAAAGATGTGGTTGCCGATCTGGCTGGTTGCGAGCGGCTCACCATGGGAAGGGCGGAGCGAGCACGACGACCGGTCGCTGGCGCCGAGCGTGACGCGATCGGCACTCTGGTGCGGCTGCGACGGCAGGACTAGCCCGGCACCATCTTGGTTTTAACCCAGCAAGGACCGGATCACCGCGTCGGCCAACAACCGCCCGCGGTCGGTAAGGACCAGCCGTTCGCGCTCGTTCGTTACTAGACCGTCTGTGATGGCGACCGCGGACCGCTCCCGTTCGTCGGGGCGCAGCAGCCTTAGCGGCAGACCTTGGCGCAGCCGGATTTTCAGCATCACGTCCTCGGTGTGCAAAGCAGCAGCGTCGAGTTGCTCGAAACCTGCTACCGGTAGCGCCCCGCCAGCTAACAACTGTGCATAGGTGTTGGGGTGCTTGACATTCCACCATCGGGTGGCACCGACATAGCTGTGCGCCCCCGGCCCGGCGCCCCACCATTGGCCACCATCCCAGTAGCCGAGGTTGTGCCGGCACTGCCCGCCGGGACGGCTCCAATTGGAGACCTCATACCAGTCGAAACCGGCTGCCTGCAGCAACCCGTCGACGATTTCGTAGCGACGGGCGATGACGTCATCGTCGGGCGCGGCCAGCTCGCCGCGGCGAACCCGCCGAGCCAATGCGGTGCCCTTTTCGACGACGAGTGCGTAGGCCGAGATGTGATCGACACCTGCCTCGACCGCCGCGTCCACCGACCGCCGCAGATCGTCGTCGGATTCCCCGGGAGTCCCGTAGATCAGGTCGAGGTTGACGTGTTCGAAGCCCGCGTCTAATGCCTCGCGGGCAGCGGCCACAGCCCGCCCGGGCGAGTGCACCCGGTCCAGCGTCGCCAACACCCGCGGCGACACCGACTGCATGCCCAGTGATATTCGGGTGTAGCCGGCTTTGCGCAGCGCGTCGAACAACTCCGGCGACGTGGATTCGGGGTTGGCCTCGGTGCTGACCTCGGCACCCGGAGCCAGCCCGAACTGTTGGCGCACCAGCTCAAGCACCGCGCACAGTCGCTCACTGCCTAACAGCGACGGTGTCCCACCCCCGACGAAGACGGTGTCCGCCACCGGAGCACCCAGTCGCGCGGCCGCCAACTGCAGCTCGCGGGCCAACACGCCCAGCCAGGCGTCCGGGTTCACCCCACCCAGCTCGGCGGGGGTATAGGTGTTGAAGTCGCAGTATCCGCAGCGAGTCAAGCAAAACGGTACGTGCACGTAGACCCCGAACGGCGCATCCGGGCGCAACCGCACCGCGGGCAATCCAACCGGTGCCGACTGCGTCATGGCATCGATCCTGCCAGGAGATTCGCGGGCTGCGTTTACGTGCCATTAAGGGACCGCGGGTAGTTTTACTCATCGTGAGCAAAAGTTCGACCTGGTCGCATGGGTCGCCGCCGGGTATGGCACAATGGCTGGGTGACCGTCGCCCATCGCAGCTTGTTTCGCATTCCGTTGGTGGTGCGTCGGCACGTCGATCTCAAGCGTGTCTGCAGCTGTCGCTGTCCGGCCTTGATGTCGTAGACCCGCCCGCCTGTACTTGCAGCTGGCCGCCGGATCTGCGCCGCCGGGACAGCCTCCGGTGATGTGCGCGGTCCATGCCGGCTCCTCCGCGAAGGAGAACCCGCGAATGACCACTTCCCGTCCCAGCCCCCCTCGTCCTAAGGGCCGTAGTGAAGGCCAGTGGGCGCTGGGCTATCACGAGCCGCTCAATGCCACCGAGCGGCTGAAGAAGGACGACGATCCGCTCAACGTGCGGGTCCGCATCGAAAACATCTACGCCCAGCGTGGATTCGACAGCATCGACAAGACCGAGTTGCGTGGCCGGTTCCGCTGGCTGGGCCTTTACACCCAGCGTGCCGAAGGCTACGACGGCACCTGGACCGGCGACGACAACGCCGATGTGCTGGAAGCCCGCTACTTCATGATGCGGGTGCGCACCGACGGCAAGGCACTCTCGGCCGCCGCCATCCGAACCCTTGGCCAGATCTCGACCGAGTTCGCCCGCGACACCGCCGACATCTCCGACCGAGAGAACCTGCAGTACCACTGGATCGAAATCGAGAACGTTCCCGAGATCTGGCGGCGACTGGCCGCGGTCGGCTTGCAGACCACCGAGGCCTGCGGCGACTGCCCGCGCGGCATGCTCGGTTCGCCGCTGGCCGGTGAATCGCTCGACGAGGTGCTCGATGCCACCCCCGCGCTCCAGGAGATCGTTCGCCGCTACATCGGCAACCCGGACTACGCCAACCTGCCCCGCAAGTACAAGACCGCGGTGTCGGGTCTGCAGGATGTCGCCCACGAGATCAACGACGTCTCTTTTATCGGGGTACGCCATCCCGAGCACGGGCCTGGCCTTGACTTGTGGGTGGGTGGCGGGCTGTCCACCAACCCAATGCTGGCCCAGCGGGTCGGTGTTTGGGTGCCGCTCGACGAGGTGCCCGACGTGTGGGAAGCCGTCACGGCGATCTTCCGCGACTACGGCTACCGGAGGCTGCGCTCCAAGGCCCGGCTGAAGTTTCTGATCAAGGACTGGGGCATACCGAAGTTCCGTGAAGTGCTGGAAACGGAGTACCTCCAACGTCCGCTCGTCGACGGCCCGGCGCCCGAACCGGTCACACACCCGATCGACCACGTGGGTGTGCAGCGGCTGAAAAACGGGCTCAATGCGGTCGGGGTCGCTCCGATCGCCGGGCGGGTCACCGGCACCAAACTGTCGGCGGTGGCCGACCTTATGGAGCGGGCCGGCTCGGATCGGGCCCGGTTCACCGCCTACCAGAAGCTGATCATCCTCGACGTGCCCGACGACAAGCTCGACGACCTCATCACCGTCCTGGACGCGCTGGGGCTGCCGGCACGGCCGTCGCACTGGCGCCGGAACCTGATGGCGTGCAGCGGGATCGAGTTCTGCAAGCTGTCGTTTGCCGAAACCCGAGGTCGTGCACAGCTTTTGGTGCCTGAACTGGAAAAGCGGCTCGAGGATATCAACGCCCAGCTCGACGTGCCGATCACGGTGAACATCAACGGCTGCCCGAATTCGTGCGCGCGCATCCAGGTCGCCGACATCGGGTTCAAGGGCCAGATGATCGACGACGGCCACGGCGGATCGGTCGAAGGATTTCAGGTGCATCTGGGCGGCAGCCTCGGTGCGGACAGCGGGTTCGGCCGAAAGCTTCGCCAGCACAAGGTGACTGCCGACGAGCTTGGCGACTACATCGATCGGGTGGTCCGCAATTTCATCAAGCACCGCAACGACGGTGAGCGGTTCGCCCACTGGGCTATGCGAGCCGACGAGGACGATCTGCGATGAGCGATCCGACGAAATGGACTGAGGCGCGGCTGCGTGAGCTGGCGGCGCGCGGCGCGGCCGAATTGGACGGCGCGAGCGCCACCGAGTTGCTGCAGTGGACCGACGAGACCTTCGGCGGCGTCAACGGTCCCCGAGGCTGGGCGACCTGTAACTACGTGGTCGCCTCCAACATGCAGGACGCCGTGCTGGTGGATCTGGCCGCCAAGGTCCGCCCGGGTGTGCCGGTGCTGTTCTTGGACACCGGCTACCACTTTGTGGAAACAATCGGCACCCGCGATGCGGTCGAGGCCGTTTACGACGTGCATGTGCTCAACATCACCCCCGAGCACACCGTGGCCGAGCAGGACAAGCTGCTGGGCAAAAACCTGTTCGCGCGCGACCCGAACGAGTGCTGCCGGCTGCGCAAGGTCGTCCCACTGTCCAAGGCGCTGCGCGGATACGCGGCATGGGTGACCGGCCTGCGTCGGGTGGAGGCGCCGACCCGGGCCAACGCCCCATTGATCAGCTTCGACGAGCAGTTCAAGCTGGTCAAGGTCAACCCGCTGGCGGCCTGGACCGACCAGGACGTGGCCGACTACATCGCGGAAAACGATGTCTTGGTCAATCCCCTTGTCTACGAAGGCTATCCGTCGATCGGCTGCGCTCCGTGCACCGCCAAGCCTGCCGACGGGGCCGACCCACGAAGCGGGCGCTGGCAGGGGACGGGCAAGGTCGAATGCGGGCTGCACGCATCGTGACCACACTCGTCTTGACTGCGCACGGCAGCGCGGACCCGCGCGCGGCCGCCAATGCGCGCGCACTCGCGCGGCTCATCGCTCGCATGCGGCCCGGACTGGACGTACGGGTGGCGTTCTGCGAGCTCAACACACCACGTCTGGTCGACGTGCTGACGCCGGGCGCGGTTGTCAGCCCGCTGTTATTGGCCGACGCCTACCACGCCCGCGTCGACATACCGCGGCAAATCGCCGGTTTCGCCGATGTGCGCCAGGCAGATGTACTCGGCGAAGACGGTCGCCTGCTGGCGGTGCTGCGCGAAAGACTCAGCGACATAGGGGTTTCCCCGCTGGATACGAAAATCGGTGTCCTGGTGGTGGCCATCGGCTCGTCGCACGGCGACGCAAATGTCCGCACCGCTTCGGTGGCGCCCAGGCTGGCAGCCGGCACCCGCTGGGCGGGTGCGGCGACGGCGTTCGCCACCAGGCCCCGGTCGCTGGCCGATGCCACCACTGAGTTGCGCCGGCGCGGCGCGCGCCGGCTGGTGATCGCGCCGTGGTTTTTGGCGCCGGGACGGTTAACCGACCGGGTGAGCGATTTCGCGCGTGCCGCCGGCATCTCGATGGCGGCTCCACTGGGCGCACACCGACTGGTGGCCGCGACGGTGCTGGACCGCTTCGACCGTGCGGTGTATGGCGGATGCATGGCGGCCTGAGGCCAAAAACCAAAAACGCGGCATGGCTATTCTGCTAGGCACTCTCTGCTTTGCTATCCATGTTTTTGACCGCAATCGGGTCGTTTGCGGTCGGTCCAATTTTCGCCGCGCCACCCGGTGAACCGAGTTCTGCGAAGAAGTCGGCGTTGATCTGGCGGTAGTGGCTCCACTGCTCGGGCAAGTCGTCTTCGTAATAGATGGATTCGACCGGGCACACCGGCTCGCAGGCCCCGCAATCGACACACTCGTCCGGGTGGATGTAGAGCATGCGAGCCCCCTCGTAGATGCAATCGACGGGGCATTCCTCGATGCACGCCTTGTCTTTAATGTCGACGCAGGATTCGGTGATGACGTACGCCACGAACGTGTCCTTCCATGTTGTTATCGATTTACTGAGGGCACCAGGTTTGCCGGGCACGGATAGGCGTGCCCGATACGCAGTAGTTCGTCGATGGTGGGCAGTTTGATGCGGGGCCGTCCGTGTGGTTGGCCCGCTGTGCGTTCATGTTCGTCGATGGCCTGCCAGTGGGTGGCGGTGACAAGTTTGGGTTGGCGCGAGGCCAGCCAATCGGCGATTTGATCGGCGTGGTCGGCAGCGAAAACGGCGAGCCCCGACGGCGCGGCATCGGCGAGGTCGGCGAGCAGTGTGTCGACGGTGTCTTGGGAGTCTTTCTTATTAGTGCCGATCACCCCGCTGGGGCCGCGCTTGATCCAGCCCACGACGTATTCGTTGCGGCTGCCGACCACCCGGCCGTTGGTGTTGGGGATCGTTGCGGTTTTCTCGTCGAACGGCAGCCCCGGGATTGGCACACCGCGATAGCCCACCGAGCGCACCACCAGCCGCACAGCCAACTTCTCGCGGGCGCCGGTGTCTTTGGCCACCACCCGGCCGCGCTCATCGCTGACTAGCTCGTTGCGGCCCAGGACAATCGATTCCACCCGCTCAGTCCCTGTGATCTCGATAGGAGAGGTGTAAAACCTGAACACGATTCGGCGATGCCCGGGACGCGGCGCGCGCCCCGCGTAGTCACGCAACACCTTGATGTTGTGTTTGGTGGTCTTGCCCACCGCGATCGCATCCTCGTCGTTGATGTCGGCCAGCTGCGCGGGATCGACTACCACATCGACTCCCTGCAACTCACCGAGCTCCCGTAACTCCAGCGTGGTAAACGCCGTCTGCAGCGGGCCGCGCCGACCAAGGATCACCACTTCCTGCACCCCGCACGCGCGCAGCGACGCCAACGCATGATCGGCGATATCAGTGCCTGCGAGCACATCGGGGTCGGTCACCAGGATCCGGGCCACATCCAGGGCGACGTTGCCATTGCCCACCACCACCGCCCGCCCAGCTGACAGATCCGGGGAGCAGTGCTGAAAGTGCGGATGCGCGTTATACCAGCCCACCAGATCCACCGCCGACATGCTGCCCGGCAGGTTCTCCCCAGGGATGTTCAACGCCCGGTCCGCCTGCGCGCCCACCGCATAGATCACCGCGTCGTAACGCTCGGCCAACTCGGCGGACCCGACGTGCTCACCGACCACCACATTGCCGAAAAACCGACACCGTGGGTCCTCGGCAATCTTCTCGAACTGCCCGCTGATCGACTTGATCTTCGGATGATCCGGCGCCACCCCCGAGCGCACCAGACCCCACGGCGTCGGCAACATCTCCAGCATGTCGACCACAACATCGACCCCATCGGAGCAGTCCGCGCTCTTCAGCAACGACGCCGCGGCGAAAAATCCCGAGGGTCCTGAACCCACGATCGCGATATGGTAAGGACGCATATTCACAGACTCCTGCCGCCGCGCAGATCGCGGCGATGATAGTCGCGCTGCCGAGCTGCCGGCGCCTCGCTGGTTTCACAGGTCACGCCTGTAATGGTTCACGTTTGAAGGTGCCGTCGGGTAGAGGGCTAAGTATTGTGGACTCACAAGCTATCCTTGTGGGCAGTTCTGCTGAGCGGCCCGTAACCCCGGGGGGACGATGCCCGATGAGCCAACGGGTACCAGGGCGAAATACACACCGTGAATCGATTTGATCGACCATGGTGCTCAGCCCCCGAATGCCCGAACTCGCGTCGTTCGAAATCTTTCTGGCAATCGCCAAGACGGGTAGCCTCGGTGGTGCCGCACGCGAATTCGGGCTGACCCAACAGGCAGTGTCAGCGCGCTTGGCGGCGATGGAGGCCCAGATCGGTGTGGCGTTGGCCGTCCGGACGACACGGGGCTCAGAACTCACCCCTGCCGGGGTTCTCGTCGCTGAGTGGGCCACCCGCTTGGTTGAAGTCGCCCATGAGGTCGACGCGGGTCTGGGGTCGTTGCGAGCGAAAAGCCGCCAGCGGATCAAGGTGGTGGCCAGCCAGACGATCGCCGAGCAGCTTATGCCCCATTGGCTGGTGTCGCTGCAGGCTGCCGCCAAGGAGCGGGGCAGCACCGCACCCGAGGTGATTCTGACCGCCACCAACAGTGACGGTGCCATCGCTTCGGTTCGCGACGGCACAGCCGACCTTGGATTTATCGAAAAGCCCACTCCGCCGCGTGGATTAGGCAACTGTGTCGTAGCACATGACGAACTGGTGGTCGTCGTCCCGGCGAACCACAAGTGGGCTCGGCAGTCACGAGCCGTGAGCGCCGCCGAAGTTGCGCAAACACCGCTCGTGACCCGCGAAGTTCACTCGGGCATACGCGATTCGCTGACGATGGCGCTGCGCCGGGTGCTCGGCGACCAAATGCAGCAAGCGCCCCCGGTAATCGAATTGTCGTCCGCGGCGGCCATGCGCGCAGCAGTGCTGGCCGGCGCGGGACCGGCGGTCATGAGCCGGCTAGCAGTGGCCGACGACCTGGCGGTTGGTCGGCTACGTGCCGTCACTGTCCCCGAGTTGAACCTGCGGCGTCAGCTTCGAGCCATCTGGGTTGGCGGGCGCACCCCGCCGGCCGGGGCAATACGAGAGTTGCTCAGTCACATCAGGACCCGCACACTGAAATCCCACAGGTAGGCGCGTCGACATTTGGCAAGCTCGTCGGCGGACTTCTTCGCGCCGCAAACTTCAGGCCGCGGCCGCCGGGCCGGCTAATGCCTCCTCGAAGCGATCCAGCACAGTCTCGGCCACCAGCCGGTGCGCGCCCAACGGTGCGGCCATCGCGACACCCTCGTGATGGGCGAAGGCCTGCACCCGGTCGGGTAGTCGTCCCGGACCCAAGAACCACGGAGCGACGACGAGCCGGCGGGCACCGCGGCTGCGCAAGCGATCGGCGGCCTGGGCCACCGACGGCTGCGGTCCGGTAACGAAAGCCGTTGCGGCACCTGCCCAGCGGGTTTCCGCCGCAAGTTTGGCCGCCACCGTCGCGGTACGCGCGTTCACTGCCCTGTCCGACGAACCGATCGCGACCACCAGCACACCCACTTCGCAGTCACGAGCACACACCCCCACCTCGGCGAGCCGCTCGCGCACCACCGACACCAGCCGGTCGTCCTCGCCGAGGACACCGGCCTGTCGCGCACCATGGGCACCGGCGCGCACGATCTGTTTCGGGATGTCGACGCGGGCATGGTAGGCACTGGCCAGCAGCAGCGGCGACACCACCGCCTTGCGGACATCCGGCAACCCGCCGAGCACATCGACCAGGTTGGGGGAATTCTGCTCCAGGAAGGCGATCCGCACGTCCAAGTCCGGCCGCAGAAGCGCGATTCGGCTGGCAACCGCGCGAACATTGGCGGCCGATCGCGGATCCTTGCTGCCATGGGCGGTTAGCACCAGGGCGGTCATTGGCCGCTCCTCCTCATCGCTTCGCTCTGCATCGTCGCCGGCGCGGTGCTCATGAGCAGTGCAGCCCGCATTCGATTTTCGACCGTCCCTGCCAACGCCCGCTGCGCGGATCAGCGCCCTCAGCCGGTTTGGCGGTACATGGAGCGCAGCCGATCGACGGATAGCCCTCATCGACGAGCGGATTGACCAGAACATCGTTTTCGGCGATGTAATCGGCCACGTCTTGATCAGTCCACGCGGCTAACGGGTTGACCTTCACCAGCCCGAACTGCTCGTCGAAGCTGATCAACGGGGCGTTGGCGCGAGTCGGCGCCTCGACCCGCCGCAGCCCAGTCACCCACGCCGAGTACCTGCTCAGTGTTTTAGCCAGCGGAACCACCTTGCGTAAGCGGCAGCACTCGTTGGGATCACGCGCAAACAGATCCTTGCCCAGCATTGCGTCCTGCTCGGCCACCGTGTGCTCAG
Organism: Mycobacterium heckeshornense; assembly: GCF_016592155.1. Classification (NCBI taxonomy): domain Bacteria; kingdom Bacillati; phylum Actinomycetota; class Actinomycetes; order Mycobacteriales; family Mycobacteriaceae; genus Mycobacterium; species Mycobacterium heckeshornense. The sequence goes on along the minus strand of NZ_AP024237.1, from coordinate 1,860,689 downwards.
GAGTGACATTGAGGACCCGCACGTCGTAGACGGCCTCGACCGCATCGCGGGTTCCGATCGTTTCCGCGAAGTGATAACCGGTATCGAGAAAGAGCACCGGCACACCCGGACGTACCTTTGACGCCAATGACACCAGCACCGCGTCTTGCATGTTGGAGGCCACCACGTAATCGCACGTCGCCCATCCGCGGGGCCCGTCGACACCGCCGAAATGCTTTTCAGTCCAACGCAACAGGTCGATCGCGCTGGCACCATCCATCTCCGCCGCGCCACGCGCAGCCAGCTCGCGTAGTTCCGTTTCGGTGTACTCGTTCGCCTGTCCGGTCATCGCAGTTCTGCTTCGTCGACTCGCATCGCCCACTGCGCGAAACGTTCACCCTCATTGCGCTGCTTGACGAAGTTACGCACCACCCGGTCGACGTAGTCGCCGAGCTCGTCGCTGGTGACCTTGTGCTGGCGCAGCTTTCGGCCGAATCCGCTGTCCAGCCCCAGGCGGCCACCCAGATGCACCTGGAATCCCTCAACGGACCCGCCATGGCCGTCGTCGACCATCTGGCCCTTGAAGCCGATGTCGGCCACCTGGATACGCGCACACGAGTTGGGACAGCCGTTGATATGGACCGTGATCGGCACATCGAGCTGGGCGTTGATGTCATCCAGCCGCTTCTCCAACTCGGGAACCAGCGTCTGGGCGCGCACCCGTGTTTCGGCGAACGACAACTTGCAGAACTCGATACCGGTGCAGGCCATCAGGTTCTGTCGCCACTGCGACGGGCGTGACGGTAACCCTAACGCGTCCAGGCCCGCCACCATCTCATCGACCAAGGCATCTGGCACGTCCAAGATGACCAGCTTCTGGTACGGGGTGAACCGCGCCCGGTCCGATCCGGCCCGCTCCATCAAGTCGGCTACCGCACACAGGATGGTTCCCGACACCCTCCCGGCGATGGGCGCCACGCCGATCGCGTTGAGACCGTTCTTCAATCGCTGCACACCGACATGGTCGATCGGGTGCTTGACCGGCTCGGGCGCCGGCCCGTCGATGAGCTTGCGGCCGAGGTATTCCTCTTCGAGAACCTGGCGGAACTTTTCTATACCCCAGTCTTTGATCAGGAACTTCAGCCGGGCCTTGGAGCGCAACCGCCGATAACCGTAGTCGCGGAATACCTTCGTCACCGCCTCCCACACGTCGGGCACCTCATCCAGCGGTACCCATGCCCCGACCCGTTGCGCGAGCATCGGATTGGTGGACAGGCCGCCGCCCACCCACAAATCCATCCCCGGTCCGTGCTCGGGATGGTTGACGCCGATGAAGGCGACGTCGTGGGTCTCGTGGGAGACGTCCTGCAGACCCGATATCGCGGTCTTGTACTTGCGCGGCAGGTTTGCGTATTCGGGATTGTCCATGAAGCGCCGCAGGATCTCGTCGATCGCCGGTGAGGGGTCGAGTACCTCGTCGGGCGAATCGCCGGCCAGCGGCGAACCGTGGATGCCACGAGGGCAGTCGCCGCAGGCCTCGGTTGTCCGCAAGCCAACAGCAGCCAGCCGCCGCCAAATCTCTGGCACGTCTTCGATTCGAATCCAATGAAATTGAACGTTTTCCCGATCACCGATATCGGCGGTGTCACGCGCAAATTCTTGGGAAACCTGACCCAGCGTTCGCATCGTCGCCGCCGACATCGCCTTGCCGTCGGAGCGCACCCGCATCATGAAGTACTTGGCTTCGATGACGTCGATGTTCTCGTCGCCGGTCCAGGTGCCGTCGTAGCCCTGCTCACGCTGCGTGTAAAGACCCATCCAGCGGAAGCGGCCACGCAGATCGGTCTTTTCGATGCTCTCAAAACCCTGCTTGGCGTAGATGTTCTCGATGCGGGCGCGCACATTGAGCGGGGCATCGTCATACTTGATCCGCTCGGTGTCGTTGAGCGGCTCACGCTCACCCAGCGCCCACTGGCCTTCGCTACGAATCTTAGCGGGGCGGGGTCTAGTCATGTGGACGTTCTCCTTAACACACTGGTTTGCCGGACTGTGACGGCCAGCTGCCGTGATTTCGCTGCGGCAGGACGACTCGACTGCATCCCGGCACGTCACGATGCTGCGGGTCGTCGAGTGCAACGTCGTCGCGTCGCTTCAGGTGGTTCGACGTGTCATGCTGCCCATGGTTCACCGCACGCGACGTGGTTAGTAGCGGTCATGGCGTTGTGAGGCCACAAACGTTGTTTGTGTGCGGGTTGCGCAGCGTCGTCGGCACGGTGTGGCGCAGTCGAGCTGCAGACTCCGCGATCCAACGCGGCGCGTGGCAGACGGCCACCACAGCTCACCGAAGCCCACCAACCGGCAGGGCATTGAGCGCTAGGCAATCGCTTTACGGTTCGGCCCATCGCGCTTAACCAAGTATTAATCTGATGTGTGTCGAAAATTTATGTTGTCCTTGTGCATCGTTCCAAACGTAGCCGCCTACCCTTCGTGGATCCGGCTGGGTTGCTGCGGTAGCGGACTGCATACGGGCGTGCCCCGAGCGTCACGCCGCCGTCGCACAGCTCGCGTCAGCCGGTCCGGAGTCTTCAACAGACAGTGGTGCGGAGGTGGGTTCATTGAGGATCACTAAGCTATGGCAACCGATCGGATTCACTGGTAATTTTCAGCTTTCACTGCGCCTCTTGATGTGTTCCCAGGATTAGCGTGATCGGCGGCCATTTTTCATCGAGGAGGTTGCATGGGCCGCGCGCATCGGATCGTCTACTGGAATCCCGAGGATGTAGTTGCCTGGGAGGCCGGCAACAAGAAGATCGCGCGACGCAACCTGCTGTGCATGATGGCGGCCGACCACGTCGCCTTCTCGATCTGGGTGCTCTGGTCAGTGATGGTGCTGTTCATGCCCGAATCGGTGTACGGTTTTTCGGCGGCCGACAAACTACTGCTGGGCGCCACCGCCACCCTGGTCGGTGCATGCCTGCGCATCCCCTACACGTTGGGCATCGCAACCTTCGGCGGCCGCAACTGGACCATATTTGCCGCGCTGGTGCTGCTGATCCCCACCGTCGGAACCATCTTCCTGCTGGCCCACCCGGGCCTGCCGTTGTGGACGTATATGGTGTGTGCGGCACTGACCGGGTGCGGCGGCGCAAACTACGCCGCGTCGCTGGCCAACATCAACGCCTTCTACCCGCAACGGCTCAAGGGCTCGGCACTGGGGCTGGGCGCCGGGATCGGGAATCTCGGCGTGGCGACCGTCCAAGTGGTGGGGCTGGTCGTGCTCGCGGTCGCCGGTAACCGCCAGCCGTACTGGGTGTGCGCGGTCTATCTGGTACTGCTGGCCGTCGTTGCGATCGCGGCGACGCTGTTCATGGACAACCTGGAGCACGGCATCGAGGTGGCTACCCTGCGGTCGGTCGTCTTTGAGCGCGATACCTGGATCCTCGCGCTGCTCTACGTCGGCACCTTCGGCACATTCATCGGGTTCTCGTTCGCGTTCGGTCAGGTGCTGCAGATCAACTTCATCGCCAGCGGGCAAAGCCTCACGCAGGCATCGCTGCACGCAGCCGAGTTCGCCTTCATCGGGCCGCTGCTGGGCTCCTTGTCCCGGATCTACGGCGGCCGGCTAGCCGACCGCTTCGGCGGCGGCCGGGTGACGCTGGCCGTCTTCGCCGGCATGGTCGCCGCAACCGGAGTGCTGGCCGGCATCAGCACTCATGACGACCACACCCCCGGCCTCACGACCAGCACCACCATGACGGGCTATATCGTCTGCCTTCTCCTCTTGTTCGTCTTGGCCGGCTTGGGTAAAGGTTCGGTGTTCAAATTGATCCCTGCTGTCATCGAAGTGCGCAGCCACACGCTGGAAGTCAGCGAAGCCGACCGCCGCCACTGGTCGCGCAACATGTCTGGCGCATTGATCGGGTTCGCCGCCGCAGCCGGCGCATTCGGCGGCGTCGGCGTCAATCTGGCGCTGCGCCAGTCCTACCAGAGCACCGGCACCGACACAACGGCGTTCTGGATCTTCTTTGGATCGTACATCGCGGCGGCGGCGGTCACGTGGTCAATGTACGTGCGCCGGCCCGTCGCCGATAGTAGATCGGTCGCATCGGCTGGACGGGCCGGGTCGGTATCGGCACTCGTCGGCACCGGATTTGTTGGATCGTCGGTACCAGGACGCGCCGAGTTCTGACAGGTCGTCGAGTTCCGCTGCGAATGTCGGTCTGCCGTGATAGGGGTTATGGAGCCGGACGCCTTTTGGCAGAATCTTCGGGGGACGGAACCGGCCATCGTAGCGAGAACTCGGGTTTCCTTATCTCCCAGCTGTCCGACCGGAAGCATCATGAGAACCCAGTTGCCAGCGGACAATTCGTCGCCTCGGCCATACAAGGCCCCTGCAGTTAGTAGCGCTTAGCCGTTTCTGCTCCCCAAAAATCGGGGTAATCCCTAGTGGGCGCATGCGCCCAACAGAACTATCAATCGAGTACGCGGTTCTGTACGTTTGCGCTGGCGTGTCGCAGACAAAACGGCACACTGGAAAGCATTTTTATGTCTCCACACCAGGGAAAGCTTCTGACGAGTGGCAATTCCCCTGTGCCTCTTAGCTCTTCGCTCTCAGGCACACAACGTTGCACCGGCTGATATGGGGGAAGGTTGTCAAGGACAGGGTGAAGCGGCGGCCGGGACCGTCGCCTTGGCCGCCGCTTCGATTGACCGGTGAGCGAACGGGGCGTGTCGCGCGTGTCTCATCGACGCGTGTCAAGTCTGATGTGCGCGGGTTGGTTACCGCAGGACGGGACTTTCGAGTCGGAGTCGGCTGCGCTTGTATTGGACTTGAGCGTGCAATCGGTTGCAGGACAACCGATATTTTTCAAAGCCGGGTCGCGGGTCACTCCAAAACGCTTGCCGATAGCTCTGTTGTGTTCAGCTGGTCCGAGGGTGGGTGTCAGTCCGGCAGGACTGCCAGTGACCAGCACCAGCCGGCGAATTCGCGGGCGATCGCGGTGTTGGCGATCGTGGAGCGTTTCTTACGGGCGTCGAAACCGGACCAGCGGTCGTGCAGGCGCCGGTTGGCGCGATGGCCGTGGTCTCGGGCTGGCCCAGGGGCGGTGTCCCAGCGGCGGCACAGCTCGCGGCTGGCACGATACGGTGTGTGGTGGTGCCAGGCGGCCTCGACCAGCAGCCGCCGGGTGTGTCCATTGCCGGTCTTGGTGATCGAACCCTGTGAGCGTCAGGCGGCCGAGGAGTGCTCGCTGGGCACCAGGCCGCGGTAGGCGCCGATGGAGCGGCCCGTGAACCGTGGCCAGTCGCCGATCTCGACGGCCAGCCCAAACGCGGTCAACGTGGCTACTCCGCGCAAACAGCGCAGCCGGGTGACGACCGGGGTGAACTCGCTGTCGGCGGCCATCTTCGTGATTGCCTCATCGAGGCAGTTGCGCCGGTCCAGGCACGCCGTCATCGCCTTCAAAGCGCTGTCGTAGGTCAGTTGCAGCGCTGGTCTGCCGACTGCTGGCCGCGCGGCCACAGCTCATGGCGGCCGGTCCATGCCGACCCGCCGGAATAGACGATCCCTTGGCGCGAAAGCAGTTTCGACAACCTGTGCCGGGCAGTCATCAGATCCCTGCGGCAATCATCGCGTGCTCGCACCAGATCGCGGGCCGCTTCCTGGGTCACCGTCGGAACCGTCACCTCCACGATCTGACCCGAGTGCAGCAACCGGGCAAGGTGGGCGGCATCGCGGGCGTCGGTCTCGACCCGGTCCCCGAAGGGACGCGCCAACTTCGACGGCGCGGCCACCAGTCTCACTGGGAGGGGCGTTCGTTGCCGGTGACCTGGTGGACCAGAGCTACCGGGAGGCCGTCAACGCCGCCGGCACCGACCGCGCTGCGGCCATCGACACCAAGCGCTGGATGGCAGGACACGCAGACCCAGCCAACAACGCCCACCGCCGACGACAACCACCAACATCGAGCTGATCGAAGTGCCGCGATAACCGAAAATGCCAGCACCGCAGAAGAAATCTCGGACACTTACTTTGCCGACGTCAACTCGTTCACGTCGACGCAGGTTTTGGCGGCTCCAACCTCGTCGGCAATCGGCGGAACCCGGGTGGCCGCCACGTAGACGGTGTCCCCCTCCTTCAGGCCGAGCGCTTCGGCGTCGCCGCGGGTGATCTGGGCGGTGAACGGGCTGCCGGTGGCCGCGTTGGTCAACTCGACACGCACCTCGAAGCCCAGCATCACCACCCGGTCGATGGTGGCTCGAATCACACCGGTCGCCTCCGCGGCGGCGTCGCCTGCGGCGATCTTCATATCCGGGCGGCGGCCGACCCGGATGTCGTGCGGACGCACCAGGGTGCCGTTCAACGAGGAGACTTTGCCCAGGAAGGACATCACGAACGCGTTCGCGGGACTGTCATAGACCTCGGTCGGCGACCCCACCTGCTCGATGCGACCCTTGTTGAGCACGGCGATGCGGTCAGCCACGTCAAGCGCCTCGGCCTGGTCGTGGGTCACCAGCACCGTGGTGACATGCACGTCGTCGTGCAGCCGGCGCAGCCAGGCGCGCAGGTCCTCGCGGACTTTGGCGTCGAGTGCACCGAACGGCTCGTCAAGCAGCAGCACTTGTGGGTCGACGGCCAGCGCGCGGGCCAGCGCCATGCGCTGACGTTGACCACCGGAAAGCTGGTTGGGGTAACGGTTTTGGAATCCGCTCAGCCCCACGATCTCGAGCAGGTTGTCCACCTTCTTGGTGATCTCGGCTTTAGGACGCCTGCGGATTTTCAGTCCGAATGCCACGTTGTCGCGCACTGTCAAATGCTTGAACGCCGCATAGTGCTGGAACACGAAGCCGATCCCGCGTCGCTGCGGCGGCACCCGGGTGACGTCGCGGCCGTTGATCGTGATGGTGCCGCGGTCGGGCTGGTCGAGACCGGCGATGGCCCGCAGCAGCGTCGACTTGCCTGAACCGCTCGGACCCAGCAGCGCGGTCAGGGAGCCGGCGGGCACGGTGAAGTCGACGTCGTCGAGCGCGACGAAATCGCCGTAGCGTTTGTAGGCGCCCGCCACGATGATCGCGTCAGTCATGGCACCTCCTTTCGTGCGCGGCGCGCATCGAGGACCACCTGCAGCACGAGAACCGCCACGGAGACCGTCATCAGCAGCACCGACAGCGCGTAGGCGCCGTATTCAGCACCTCGGTTATAGCGATCGGAGACCAACAGGGTCAGTGTCTGCGAGGTGCCTGGAAGGTTAGAGGACACCATCAGCACTGCGCCGTACTCGCCCAGTGTACGAGCGACGGTCAGCACGATGCCGTAGGTCAGTCCCCACCGGATTGATGGCAAAGTGATCCGCCAGAACGTCTGCCACCAGTTCGAACCCAGCGTCGCCGCCGCCTCCTCCTGGTCGGTGCCCAGCTCATGCAGCACCGGTTCGACTTCGCGGATCACGAACGGCAGGGTGACGAAGACGCTGGCCAACACGATGCCGGGCAGACCGAAGATGATCTTGAAGCCGAAATCTCGTTCGATGAAGCCCAGCGCGCCGGCCGAGCCCCACAGCACGATCAGCGCCACCCCCACGATCACCGGCGAGACCGCGAACGGCAGATCGATGATGGCCTGCAGCAGGCCCTTGCCGCGAAACTTGTTGCGCGCCAATACCAGCGCCGTGGGAATACCGAATATCACGTTCAGCGGCACCACGATCGCCACTACCAGCAACGACAGTTGCAGCGCCGATACCGCCGCCGGGGTGCTGACGTAGGCGAAGAACTGGCCCACCCCGGGCGCGAATGCCCGCCACAGGATCACCGCCACCGGGACGATGACCAGCACGAACACGTATCCGAGGGCACTCCAGCGGATGAGTTGGCGAATCCACGGCGAGGGCGTCATCCGGCCAGCTCCTCCCGTTTGGCGGCCCGAGCCCCCAGGGCGCGCAGGATGAACAGCACAACAAATGAGATCGCCAGCAGGACAATCGATATCGCGGCAGCACCGGTGCGGTCGTCGTTCTCGATCAGTGTCCTGATCCACTGCGAGGACACTTCGGTTTTGCCGGGCACCGCACCGCCGATAAGCACCACCGATCCGAATTCGCCGATAGCGCGCGAAAAGGCCAGCCCCGCACCGGATAACAATGCCGGAGTCAGCGACGGCAGCACCACACGAAAGAAGATCGCTGGGTTGTTCGCGCCCAGCGATGCAGCAGCCTCTTCGGTCTCGCGGTCGATCTCGAGCAACACTGGCTGCACGGCCCGCACCACGAACGGCAACGTCACGAACGCTAGCGCGACCCCAACACCCCACGCGGTGTGCTGAAGATGCAGACCCACTGGGCTGTGCGGGCCGTAGAGCGCCAGCATCACCAGGCTGGCCACGATGGTGGGCAGCGCGAACGGCAGGTCGATGACGGCATCGACAAGCCGCTTGCCCAGAAAGTCGTCGCGCACCAGAACCCACGCGACAAGCAGGCCAAACGGCAGGTTAAGCAGGGTGACACCGGCCGAAATCGTCAGCGTCACCCGAAACGACTCCAGCGCGGCATTGGAGCTGACCGCCAGCCAGAAGGCCCGCCAACCGCCGCCCACGGCCTGCCAGCCGATCGCGGCCAGCGGCAACAGCACGATGACCGAGAGCCATAGCACCGCCACGCCGACACGCAGCGACACGCTGGCTCGATGAAGATCGGGCCGGTTCGGCCCGCGATCCACGTGGCGGCCCAGTTCGGGCCGGATCGCCTCGGGGTCGGGCGTGATCGTGGTCGTCATCCGGTGGCCTTCATGTACATCTTGGTGATGCTGCCGGTGTTCTTGTCGAACAACTGCGGGTCGACCACGTCCCAGCCACCGAGGTCGGTGATAGTCCACAGTTTGACCGGTGCCGGGAACTGGTCTCGCACTTCGGCGGCTATCGCGGGATCGACCGGCCGGAAGCCGGCCTGCGCCCAAAGCTTTTGCGCCTGAGCGGTGTACTGGAAGTTTTTGAAGGCCGTCGCGGTATCCAAGTGGCTGCTGGTGGTCACCACCGCCAGCGGGTTTTCGATCTTGAACGTCTGCGGCGGGTTGATGTGCTCGATCGGCTTACCCTGACGCTCAGCGGCGATGGCCTCGTTTTCGTAGCTGATCAATACGTCACCGCTGCCCTGGATGAAGACGTCAGTGGCTTCACGGCCCGAGCCCGGCCGCAGCTTCACATGTTCACTGACCAACTTGTTGACAAAGTCAAGGCCCGCTTGGCTATTCCGGCCGCCACTGCTTTTGACGGCATACGGGGCGAGCAGGTTCCATTTGGCTGACCCCGAACTCAGTGGGCTCGGGGTGATGACTTCCACGCCGGGACCCAGCAGATCGTCCCAGTCCCTGATCTTTTTGGGATTGCCCGCGCGCACCACCAAGGTCACCACTGACCCGAACGGGATGCCCTTGGTGGCATCTTTGTCCCAGTCTTTGGAAACCTTGCCCGCCTTGACCAGTCGGGTGATATCGGGTTCGACCGAGAAGTTCACCAAATCCGCCGGCTTGCCGTCGACGACACCGCGTGACTGGTCCCCGGACGCCCCGTACGAGGTGATAACTTGCACGCCCTTGCCCTGTTCGGACGCATTGAACGCGGGAATTACCTTGCTCCACCCCGGTTCTGGTGCCGAGTAGGCGACCAGGGTGATGCTGGTATGCCCGTTCGCGGCCGTGCCCCCGACAACGTCACTGGCGCCGCCGTGGCACGCGGCAACAACGCTCGCCACGGCGGTGAATCCGACAACAAACCGCCGGCGTCGGGCGCATACGGCATTGCTGAACATTGGCGACCTTCCCATGCGGCTTTTGGATCAGAGTGCCCCACTGCGGAAAGGCCGCTCGGAGTCCGGAATCAGTAGCTAGCGATGTTCACGGGCTCGGCGCCGGACCGCGCGGGGTATGGACGTCAACGACAACAGTGGATATCGGCCACAGCGCAATTCCCCACAGCAATGAGCGCCAAGATGTAGCACGCTCGGTTGCCGGACGCTGTATGCATGGCGCGAAGCCTAACAGAAGCCACCCGCACATCGCTTGTTCACACGCGTGCTAGCGCGTCGCCAACCAGGTGACGATGACCAGCACCACCAACACGACCAGCACCAAGGTCACCTGCGAGCGCGGCATGCCGGTTTTGCCGATCATCGGGAATCCCGGTCATGACGGACCCAACGCATCAACCGGATGCCTCGACCCAAAATCCCATCCAGCACCACCGCGATGAGATAGGCCAGCGCCAGCACGACCGGCATCACCACAATGGTCTGCAGCACGAAGCCGAGCCCGGACAACCACAGCTCGACGCCGTCCCACCAACTCAGGAACCCGTCCACCGAGCTCACCCTATTCGCCGCGGCATCAACAACCAACGTAACCTCAGCGGATGCCTGCTATGCCCGAAGAAACCACCTGCGCGATCGTCGGCGGCGGTCCGGCCGGAGTGGTGCTCGGGCTGCTCTTGGCCCGCGCCGGCGTCGAGGTCACGTTGCTGGAGAAGCACGGTGACTTCCTGCGCGACTTCCGCGGTGACACCGTGCATCCGCCCACGCTGCGGCTGCTCGACGAGCTCGGGCTCTGGGAGCGCTTCGCGGCCTTGCCCTACAGCGAGGTCCGCAATGCGACGGTGGAATCACGCGGCCGCACGGTGACCTACGTCGACTTCGAACGCCTGCGCCAACCCCACCCGTTCATCGCCATGGTGCCGCAGTGGGACCTGCTGAACCTGCTCGCCGAAGCCGCGCAGAGCGAGCCGACTTTCACCTTGCGCATGCACACCGAGGCCACCGGATTGCTGTGGAAGGGCGACCGGGTCGAGGGCGTGCGTTACCAGGGGCCCGACGGAGCTGGCGAACTGCGCGCCGAGTTGACCGTGGGGTGCGACGGCCGATGGTCTGTTGTTCGCCGAGAGGCCGCGCTGCCGGGACGCGACTACCCGGTGCGCTTCGACGTGTGGTGGTTTCGGTTACCCCACGATCGGTCGGCGCAGTTTTCCCTGTTGCCCCGTATCGGCCATGGCAACGCGCTGCTGCTGATTCCCCGGCAGGGCTATTTTCAGATCGCTTACATCGGACCCAAGGGCACCGACGCCCAGTTGCGGGCGCGAGGCATCGAAGCGTTCCGCCGCGACATTGCCGAAATGCTGCCCGAAGCGGCCGGATCGGTGGAGGCGCTGACGTCCATGGACGATGTCAAGCACCTCGACGTGCGGGTCAACCGGCTGCGTCGGTGGCACACCGACGGGCTGCTGTGCATCGGCGATGCTGCGCACGCGATGTCGCCGGCGGGAGGTGTCGGCATCAACCTCGCGGTCCAGGACGCCGTGGCCGCAGCGACACTGCTGGCCGGCCCGCTGCGGCGGCACCGGGTGACAGCCCGCGATCTGGCCGCAGTCCGTCGCCGCCGCGCCCTGCCCACCACCGTCACGCAAACGATGCAACGGGTGGTCCACCGCCGGGTGGTCGACCCGATCCTTCGCGGTGCGGACCCAACCCAGTCGGCGGTGCTCGGCTGGGTCGACCGGCTGCCGTGGCTTGCGGCGCTGCCCGCCTTCCTCGTGGGCGTGGGAATCCGCCCTGAACATGCCCCGGATTTCGCCAAGCGCTGACACGCCCCGCGGCAAGTAGACGGGGACTGCGCGGCAGATGATGATATCGGCATGGTCCTGCACGCCGGCCCCGCCGACGAGGCCGCTGACGACACGGCCGTCGCGCCCCTCTCCGTCACGTCGCCGGTGCCGGTCACGGCGGGTGGGCCGCTGCGCAACCCGTTCCCGCCGATCGCCGACTACGCGTTTTTGTCCGACTGCGAAACCACGTGCCTGATCTCGCCGGCGGGGTCGGTGGAATGGTTGTGTGTGCCGCGGCCGGACTCGCCGAGCGTATTCGGCGCGATCCTGGACCGTAACGCCGGTCATTTCCGGCTCGGCCCCTACGGGATGTCGGTACCCTCGGCGCGCCGCTACCTGCCCGGCAGCCTGATCATGGAAACCACCTGGCAAACCCACACCGGCTGGCTGATCGTGCGCGACGCGCTGGTGATGGGCCCATGGCACGACATCGACCGGCGATCGCACACCCATCGCCGCACCCCGATGGACTGGGACGCCGAGCACATCCTGCTGCGCACCGTGCGCTGTGTGTCCGGCACCGTCGAGCTGATGATGAGCTGCGAGCCGGCGTTCGACTACCACCGCATCGGCGCAACGTGGGAATACTCGGCCGCCGCCTACGGCGAGGCCATCGCCCGCGCCAAACGGGATCCCGATGCTCATCCGACGCTGCGACTGACCACCAACCTGCGCATCGGGTTGGAGGGCCGCGAAGCGCGGGCACGCACCCGGCTCAAAGAAGGCGACGACGTGTTCGTCGCATTGAGCTGGTCCAACCACCCGGCGCCGCAGACATACGCCGACGCCGCCGACAAGATGTGGCAGACCACCGAATGCTGGCGGCAATGGATCAACATCGGCAACTTCCCCGACCATCCGTGGCGGGCGTATCTGCAGCGCAGCGCGCTGACGTTGAAAGGCTTGACGTACTCGCCCACCGGCGCGCTGCTGGCGGCCAGCACCACCTCGCTTCCGGAAACCCCGCAGGGCGAGCGCAACTGGGACTACCGCTACGCGTGGATCCGCGACTCGACGTTCGCGTTGTGGGGGCTCTACACCCTCGGCCTGGATCGTGAGGCCGACGATTTCTTCTCGTTCATCGCCGACGTCTCGGGCGCCAACAACGGGGAACGCCATCCGCTGCAGGTGATGTACGGGGTCGGCGGCGAACGCATCCTCGAGGAAGAAGAGCTACCGCATCTGTCCGGCTACGACCACGCCCGCCCGGTCCGGATCGGAAACGGTGCCTACAAGCAGAATCAACACGACATCTGGGGTGCGATCCTAGACTCGTTCTACCTGCACGCACGCTCGCGTGAGCAGGTCCCCGAGACGCTGTGGCCGGTGCTCAAAAAGCAGGTCGAAGAGGCGGCGGCGCACTGGCGCGAGCCCGACCGAGGCATCTGGGAGGTGCGCGGCGAACCCAGGCATTTCACCTCCTCGAAGGTGATGTGCTGGGTGGCGCTGGACCGCGGCGCCAAGCTGGCCGAGCGGCAGGGCGAGAAGGCGTATGCACAGAAGTGGCGGGTGATCGCCGAAGAGATCAAGGCCGACATTCTCCAGCACGGGGTCAATTCCGCGGGCGTGTTCACCCAGCACTACGACACCAACGCGCTGGATGCTTCGCTGCTCATGGTGGTGCTGACCCGGTTTTTGCCGCCGGATGACCCCCGGGTGCGCAACACGGTGCTGGCCATCGCCGACGAACTCACCGAAGAGGGCTTGGTGCTGCGCTACCGCATCGAGGAGACCGACGACGGGCTCGCCGGGCTTGAGGGCACCTTCACCATCTGCTCGTTCTGGCTGGTGTCAGCTCTGGTCGAGATCGGGGAAGTCAGCCGCGCCAAGCGTTTGTGCGAACGGCTGCTGTCGTTCGCCAGCCCGCTGTATCTCTACGCCGAGGAGCTCGAACCGCGCACCGGCCGTCATCTGGGCAACTTTCCGCAGGCGTTCACCCACCTGGCGTTGATCAATGCGGTGGTCCACGTGATCCGCGCGGAAGATGAAGCCGACGGCACCGGGGTTTTCCAGCCGGCCAACGCGCCCATGTAGCGCCCGAAGGCGTTAGCTCAGGTCGCTGATCTTGTCCATCATCAGCCGCGCAACGTCGATGGCCCGGCTTTCCGGATCGCCCGGCGTCGCACCCGAAGTCGAGCCGGCGCCGGCCGGAAACGGAACCTTGACCTCGACGAGGCAGTTCACCCGCACCCCGATGGCCCGTGCGATCGGGCTGGGCGAGGTTTGCAGGGTGGCCGCGAGCACCGAGTCGGCGACGCGCACGTCGGTGATCCGGTAGGTCTGGTCGCGGTAGGTCGCGGCTTTCCCGTCGCAGCGGTTCCACTGTCCGGCGAACGTCGCGAACAGTGCGTCGGCCTCGGCGGGCGTCGGCAACGCGACCACACCTTCGTCGACTGCGACCACGGGAGCCGGGGCGCTGCGGGCGTCCAGCCAGCTCTCCCAGGCCACGTCGCGGACGTCAGCGGATCGGTAACTGCTGGACTGCATTTCAGCCAGCACCCCCAGGCAATCGTTGGGATCCGGCACCAGGGTACGGAACAGCTTGGTCGCGCCCCCGTAGCGTGGCGGCTGCAGAGCCCTGACCGACTGGTCGAGCAGCTTTTCCAGCTCCGCGTTGCCCAGCAACGCCTGCTCGATCGTCACCCCGGTGACCGGGCGCGGTGCTATCCCGGCTACCGGTCGCGCCGCGCCGCTGACGACGCCGCTGCAGCCCGCGGTCAGCAGCGCAGCCAGCACACACCTCACGCTTGCCCGGATGCCCCCGACCTTTTTCATGCGCGTGATGCCCTCCAGCGTGCACAGCAGTTGGAGTCTTGTAACGGATTTCGTTCGGCCCGTCAAGTCGACGCGCGCTGTTCACAGGGGACGGCTACTTCTTGGTTTTGTCGCCGCCGACGTCGGTCGACAGTGCCGCCACAAACGCCTCCTGCGGCACGTCGACCCGTCCGATGGTCTTCATCCGCTTCTTGCCTTCCTTCTGCTTTTCCAGCAGTTTGCGTTTGCGGGTGATGTCACCGCCGTAGCATTTGGACAGCACGTCTTTGCGTATCGCCCGAATATTCTCTCGCGCAATGATTTTCGAGCCGATCGCCGCCTGCACCGGCACCTCGAACTGCTGACGGGGAATAAGTTCTTTGAGTTTGGCAGTCATTTTGTGGCCGTAGCCGGCAGCGGCGTCCTTGTGCACGATCGCGCTGAACGCGTCGACGGGCTCGCCCTGCAACAGGATGTCGACCTTGACCAGCTCGGCCTCCTGCTCGCCGGCCTCTTCGTAGTCCAGGCTGGCGTAGCCGCGGGTGCGTGATTTCAGCGCGTCGAAGAAGTCGAAGATGATCTCGCCCAGGGGCATTCGGTAGCGCAGTTCGACCCGTTGCGGCGACAGATAGTCCATGCCGCCCAGTTCTCCGCGGCGCGATTGGCACAGTTCCATGATCGTGCCGATGAATTCGCTGGGCGCGATGATGGTGATCTTCACCACGGGCTCGTAGACGGTGCGGATCTTGCCCGACGGCCAATCCGCCGGGTTGGTTACCTGGACTTCCGTCCCGTCGTCTTTCACGACCCGGTAGACGACGTTGGGTGAGGTGGAGATCAGGTCGAGGTCGAATTCGCGTTCCAGCCGCTCCCGGGTGATCTCCATATGCAGCAATCCCAAAAAGCCGCAGCGGAACCCGAAGCCCAGCGCCACCGAGGTCTCCGGTTCGTAGGTGAGCGCGGCGTCGTTGAGCTGCAGCCGGTCCAGCGCATCGCGCAATGCGGGATACTCCGAGCCGTCGACCGGATACAGGCCCGAGTACACCATCGGTTTGGGTTCGCGGTAGCCGGTCAGCGGTTCGGTGGCGCCGTGGCGCGCCGTGGTGACGGTGTCGCCGACCTTGGACTGGCGGACGTCCTTGACCCCGGTGATCAGATACCCCACTTCCCCGACGCCGAGTCCGGCGGTGGCCTTGGGTTCCGGGGAGACGATGCCCACCTCGAGCAGCTCGTGGGTGGCTCCGGTGGACATCATCGCGATCCGCTCGCGCGGGGTGATCCTGCCGTCGACCACCCGGACATAGGTGACCACGCCGCGGTAGGTGTCGTAGACCGAGTCGAAGATCATCGCCCGAGTCGGCGCGTCAGGGTTGCCGGTCGGTGGCGGCACCTGCTTGACCACCTCGTCGAGCAGCTGGGCCACCCCCTCCCCGGTCTTGCCGGAAACCCTGAGGACATCGTCCGGTTCGCAGCCGATGATGTGCGCGATTTCGGCGGCATAGCGGTCCGGGTCGGCGGCCGGCAGGTCGATCTTGTTGAGCACCGGGATGATCACCAGGTCGCGGTCCAGCGCCAGGTACAGGTTGGCCAGTGTCTGCGCCTCGATGCCCTGCGCCGCGTCGACCAGCAGCACCGCGCCCTCGCAGGCCGCCAGCGCCCGAGACACCTCGTAGGTGAAGTCGACGTGGCCGGGGGTGTCGATCAGATGCAAGACGTACTGGTTTCCGGCCTCGGGACCGCCGCTCACCCGCCAGGGCAGGCGCACGTTCTGCGCCTTGATGGTGATGCCGCGTTCGCGCTCGATGTCCATCCGGTCCAGGTACTGCGCACGCATGGAGCGTTCATCGACCACGCCGGTGAGCTGCAACATCCGGTCGGCCAGCGTGGATTTGCCGTGGTCGATGTGGGCGATGATGCAGAAATTCCGAATCTGCGCCGGCGCGGTGAAGGTCTGGTCGGCGAAACTGCTGATGGGAATCCTTACCTTTCTTGCAGGGTGGTCGTTGCCGTTGGCCGTAGGCTTCGAACTGCCCAGGGGCGTCGGGTATGGCTTTCATGGGTTTGCCGTCGGTGATGGCCGAAGGAGATTGGCCGCCCGGCGTCCCGCGACGACTCGACCGCTAATTGAGAGATGCGATTCGATCGCTGTGTAAGGACACGTCGGCGTGGTCGTCTGCTGGGTCGATTGTTACGGCGATTACGGAGGTGGTTGTGGGGCAGCAGTTGTGGGCTGGTGTCGACGCCGGTAAATCTGATCACTACTGTGTGGTCATCGACGCCGAAGGGCAGCGGCTGCTGGCGCAGCGGGTCGCTAACGACGAAACTGCGCTGCTGGAGTTGATCAGCACGGTCAGCACTGTGGTTGATGGCGCTGAGATCACCTGGGCGATCGATCTCAACGGTGGTGGCGCTGCGGTGTTGATTGCTCTGCTGGTCGGGGCCGGGCAGCGGCTGCTGTATATCCCCGGGCGCACCGTCTATCACGCCTCGGGCGGCTACCGCGGCGATGGCAAGACCGACGCCAAAGACGCCGCGATCATTGCCGATCAGGCCCGGATGCGCCGCGACCTGCAGCCGTTGCGACCCGGCGACGAGATCGCGGTGGAACTGCGCATCCTCACCAGCCGGCGCGCTGATTTGGTGGCCGATCGCACCCGGGCGATCAACCGGCTGCGGGCCCAGCTGCTGGAATACTTCCCCGCCCTGGAACGCGCCTTTGACTACAGCACCAGCAAGGCCGCGTTGATTTTGCTTACCGGCTATCAAACGCCTGACGGGCTGCGCCGCGCCGGTGCTGCTGAGCTGGCCGCCTGGTTGCGAAAACGTAAGGCCCGCAATGCCGATGCTGTCGCGTCCAAAGCCCTTGCGGCCGCTAACGCCCAGCACACCATCGTGCCCGGACAACACCTGGCTGCCACCGTGGTGGCTCGCCTGGCTAAGGAGGTGATGGCCCTCGACATCGAAATCGACGACACCGAGACGATGATCGAGGAGCGATTTCGCCGCCACCGCCACGCTGAAATCATCTTGAGCATGCCCGGCTTCGGTGTCGTGCTCGGCGCCGAGTTCCTCGCCGCCACCGGCGGCGACATATGCGGCTTCGACTCCGTCGACCGCCTCGCCGGCGTGTCCGGACTGGCCCCGGTACCCCGCGACTCCGGGCGCATCAGCGGCAACCTCAAACGCCCCCGCCGCTACCACCGCCGCCTGCTGCGCGCCTGCTACCTGTCCGCCCAAATCGCCATCCGCACCGACGCCGCCTCGCGCACCTACTACGACCGCAAAAGATCCGAAGGCAAAACCCACACCCAAGCCGTCCTCGCTTTGGCGCGCCGCCGCCTCAACGTGGTATGGGCCATGCTCCGCGACGGCACGGCATACCAGCCCGCACCTACCGCCGCGGCGGCTTGACAACTTCATTGAGAATCTCCTGGTGCGACGGGTGACGCGCGATGCGCGGGTACATCCAGCGTATCGAGGCAAGGTCACGACGACACAATCACGGCGGGGCGTCTTATCCTGCGAACATGGCGTCACAATGGCGGACGTTGCAGCGAATGGCGGAGAACCTGGTGTACGCGACCTCCACGGAGCTCCCGAAATTCATCCGCCAGCTGCAGAACTCGCCGGGAATCCAGCGGGGTATCAAGTTCGGCATTGACGTCATCAGCGGCAGTATCACCCAACCGCCCGCGGCCATCGCCCAAGGCCGGCCGGTGACCAGTCGCAGCGTGCCCACCGCACAGCGGGCCCGCAAGCTCGTCTACGCACCGGATTTGGACGGGCGTGCCGATCCCGGCGAAATCGTGTGGACCTGGGTGGTTTACGAGGACGACCCGACCCGAGGCAAGGACCGCCCGGTCCTGGTCGTCGGCCGAGACCGGCGAACCTTGCTCGGGTTGATGCTCTCCACCCGGGAAAGCCATGCCGCCGATCCCAACTGGGTCGGGATCGGCGCCGGCAGCTGGGACGAGACCGGCAGACCAAGCTGGGTTCGCCTGGACCGGGTGCTCGACGTGCCCGAGGCGAGCATCCGGCGCGAGGGCGCGATCTTGGACCGCGACGTCTTCGAGGTCGTGGCCGCGCGGCTACGCGCCGAATACTCGTGGAGCTGACCGGCCGGCCGCGTCCTCAGCCCTGGGTGATGTAGGACTGCAGCTGCGCGTGCTCGGCTTCCAGCTCGTCAATGCGGGTCTTGACGACGTCGCCGATGCTGACGATGCCGACCAGCTCCCCGTTTTCGACCACCGGCACGTGCCGCACCCGGTTCTCGGTCATCAGCGCGCTGATGGCATCGACCGTGTCGGACTTGGTGCAGGTGGCCACCACCGACGTCATGATCTTCGACACCGGGCAAGCCAGCACGCGAGAACCGTGCTTGTGCAGCTCGCGCACGACATCACGTTCGGACACGATTCCTTCCAAGCCATCTGGCCCGACTACCACCATGGCACCGATATTGTGCTCGGCTAATCCGGCGAGCAGCTCGGTGACCGTGGCATCGGGATTGATGGTCACGACCGCCGCGCCCTTGTTCCGCAACACGTCCCGAATCCGCATGGCGCCTCCCGCCGGTTATGAGGTGGTTCACACCAGGCTACGCGATCTTGCTCGGCGTGGAAGTCGCTACGCGGATGCGCCACAGCGGCGAAGCAGCGCGGTCGTCTGGCCTGCCCGCCGCCGTCCGATTCGCAGACGACCCGCCCGTCTGTTGAACGAGATGCCGTGCCGCGGCTACGCCAGCCTGGTGATCTCGACGATGACGTCGAGGTCGGTCGCACCTTCGCCGGAGTAGATGCCTTTCAGCGGCGACACGTCGGCGTAGTCGCGGCCCGCTCCCACGCTGATGTACTGCTCGTTGATCTCGGCGTTATTGGTCGGGTCATAGTCCCACCAGGCCCCGGTCCACACCTGAATCCACGCGTGACATTGCCCGTCCACCGTCTGCCCGACCACCGCTTTGCGGTCGGGATGCAGGTATCCGGACACGTATCGTGCTGGAATTCCCATGCTGCGCAACACGATCAGGGATAAGTGTGCGAAATCTTGGCATACTCCCCTACCCTCACGCAGCGCGTCTAGCCCCGAGAAGTGCACACCGGTGGTACCCGGTAGGTACTCCAGTTCGCTGCGTACCCATTGGGCGGCAGCGACGACGGCATCGGCCGGCTCATGGTATTTGGCGATCCGCCTGCCCACGGCGGCAACGCGTTTGCTCGCCGGGGCATAGCCGGTCGGGGCGAGCACCTCGTCGAACCGATCGATCACCGCTTCGGTTTGCAGCTGGGCCCACGTCGTCTTCTCGGCCGGCGGTTGGGGACGGTCCGTCTCCACAACCGAAGACGATGTCACTGTTAGTTCGCTGTGCGGGGCATGCAGATCGAACGCGGTCACCGCGGTGCCCCAGTAGTCGACATAGCGATACGACCGGGTAGCGGGCACCGTTTCGACGCGGTTGAGGATCACGTTCTGGCGGGTGTCCGACCGCGGCGTCAGCCGGGCCTCGTTATACGAGGCGGTAACCGGCGAGGGGTACGCATAGCCCGTGGTGTGCACCACCCGCATCCGCCACATCAGGCCTTCCCCCGCACGGCCGGCGGTGGGTGGCGCTGACCCACATCGGACCACGCCACCCACGGCGCGACATGGAAGTACTGCAGCGCCAACGCTTCTCCAACTTCGCGGCAGGTGTTCTGCAGGTCGGCCAGCCGGGCCTCCAGCGACTCAAATAGCACGCCCGGCTGCAGGAACTCGAGTTCACTGCGGGCCCGACCAAGCAGCCGCTGCGCTTCGGCGGTCGCACCGACCCGGCTTTGCGGATGACGGAGCAGCTCGTCGAGGTTGTGTTCGGCTACTTTCAGCGAAAAGAAGATCGACCGGGGAAAAAGCCGGTCCAACAGCATGAACTCGACCACCCGGTTGGCGTCCAATACCCCGCGGTAAGTGCGCAGATAGGTGTCGTGCGCGCCGGCTGAGCGCAACACCGTCACCCACGCCGGCGATGACGCGCTGTCCCCCACGCGTGAAAGCAACAGCCGAACCGTCATATCGACACGCTCGATTGCGCGGCCGAGCATCATGAAGCGGTAACCGTCGTCACGGGACAAGGTGGAGTCGGCCAGACCCGCGAACATCGCTGCACGACCTTCGACGAATGACAGAAAGTCGTGCGGTCCAAAACGTTTGGCTGCGCGTTCGCGTTCGGCAAGCGCATTGTAGGTGGTATTGAGGCATTCCCAGATCTCAGTGGAAGTCACTTCGCGTGCCGAGCGTGCGTTTTCTCGGGCGGCCGAGATCGCGTCGACGATGGAACAGCCTCCTTGGGTGTTGCGGCGAAACGCCACCAACTCGGTCAGCGACCAGACGTCCAACTCGGTCTCCGGCGGTTCGATGCCGAGCACGTGCAGCAATACCCGGGAAATGTGGTCGGGGTCGACGCTGGAGTCCTCGAGTAGTTGGTGCACGGTCACATCGAGAATGCGTGCGGTGTCGTCGGCGCGCTCGACGTAGCGGCCAATCCAGTACAGCGCCTCGGCGTTTCGTGCCAGCATCACTCCGCCCGCCTTTACTGTTGCTGCGACTGCTGATCCTGCGGCTGACGCGCCAGTAGCGGCTGCTGGCGCTGTGGCGAGGAGGTGCCGTCGACGGCCGTTTCGCCGTCGGGCACCCCAGCCGGCCCAGGCAGCGACCGCACGATCTCAGCCGCGCCGAGCTCGCGATGCGCCGGGGACGCACGCGGTGCCAGCACCCAGGTGTCCTTCGAACCGCCGCCCTGGCTGGAGTTGACCACCAGCGAGTCCTCCAGTAGCGCGACCCGGGTCAGTCCGCCCGGCAGCACCCATACCTCGTCGCCGTCGTTGACGGCGAAGGGCCGCAAATCGACATGGCGGGGGGCGAGCTTGTTGCCGACCCGCGTCGGCACCGTCGACAACTGCAACACCGGCTGCGCGATCCAGCCGCGCGGGTCGTCGCGAATCTTCTTGGCTGCCAACGAAAGTTCTTGCTCAGAGGCGTCCGGTCCGAAGACGATTCCGTATCCGCCGGACCCTTCGACCGGTTTGAGCACCAGTTCGTCAATGCGGTCCAGCACCTCCTCGCGTTCGTTGTCGAGCCAGCAGCGCAGTGTCTCCACATTGGCCAGCAACGGCTTCTCGCCGAGGTAGTACTCGATGATCGTGGGCACGTAGGTGTAGACGAGTTTGTCGTCGCCGACCCCGTTGCCGACGGCGCTGGAGATCACCACGTTGCCGGCGCGCGCGGCGTTGAGCAGGCCGGCCACCCCGAGCACCGAGTCCGGACGAAACTGCAGCGGGTCCAAGAACGCGTCGTCGATGCGCCGGTAGATGACGTCGACCTGGCGCTCGCCTTCGGTGGTGCGCATGTATACCTGGTTGTCGCGGCAGAACAGGTCGCGGCCTTCGACGAGTTCGACACCCATCTGCCGGGCCAGCAGCGAATGCTCGAAGTACGCTGCGTTGGCGACGCCCGGGGTGAGCACCACCACGGTCGGGTCGGCCTCGTTGGTGGCTGCGGAGTTGCGCAGCGCGCGCAGCAGGTGCGCGGCGTAGTCGTCGACTGCGCGTACCCGGTGGGTGGCGAACAGGTTTGGGAAGACCCGCGCCATCGTGCGCCGGTTCTCCATCACGTACGACACCCCCGACGGCGAGCGCAGGTTGTCTTCGAGGACTCGAAAGTTGCCGCGCTGGTCGCGAATCAAGTCGATGCCGGCGACGTGGATCCGAACGCCGTTGGGCGGCACGATGCCGGCGGCCTGACGGTGAAAGTGCTCGCAGGAGGTGACGAGTCGGCGCGGGAGGACGCCGTCACGCAAGATTTCTTGGTCGCCATAGATGTCGTCGAGATACATTTCCAGCGCTTTGACCCGCTGGGTGATGCCGCGTTCCAACCGCGTCCACTCGGCAGCCGAAATCACCCGCGGGATCAGGTCGAGCGGGAACGGCCGTTCCTTACCTGACAGCGAGAACGTGATGCCCTGATCAACAAATGCGCGGCCCAGCGCCTCGGCGCGCGCCTCGAGTTCTGATGCGTCGGACGGAGCGAGCTCGGCGTAGATCCCTTTATAGGGTCCGCGGACATTGCCTTGACCGTCGAACATCTCGTCGAAGGCGGTCGCATAGCTGGCCGGGTTGTTATAGCCGTCGAAAATACCCTGGTAGCGCTTCGACGGGCGCAACCGGCTGCGCGGATTCCGCCTGGTTTCGGCGGGCAGACTACGAACGCCCACCTATGACATGCTGCACCACCGGCGCCGTTTCCGCAGGCCAAGGCCCTCCGCTTTGAGAGAATGCGTAGCCGACTGGTACCCTGTCTCGTCGTTGCCCCCATGCTGGGCAAACCGTGACTCCCGCAAATCCGCTCGAGAACGACGAAGGAACTGGCGCGTGGCCAACATCAAGCAGCAGGCGAAGCGCAACCGCACCAACGAGCGCCGGCGGCTGCGTAACAAGTCGGTGAAGTCGTCGGTTCGCACAGCGATCCGCAAATTCCGTGAGGCCGTCGCGGCAGGTGAGAAAGAGAAGGCCGCCGAGCTGCTGGTCGCGACCAGCCGCAAACTGGACAAGGCGGCCACCAAGGGTGTGATCCACAAAAATCAGGCGGCAAACAAGAAGTCGGCGCTGGCGCGGGCTTACAACAAGCTCTGACCAGGCGACGGCCAGCAGACCCAAAGGCGCCCGTTTCGGCATGAAACGGGTGCCGTTACGTCTGCTCAGCGACCCTTGGCGACTAGCTCGGCGACCTTGCGCACCGCGGCCTCCAGCGCATAGTCCGGATCGGCGGCGGCCCCCTTGACATCGGCGTTGAGCGCGGCGACGAGCTTCATCGCGGCGGCCACGGTGTCGCGCGACCACCGCCGGGCCTGCCGCTGGGCCTTCTGCACCCGCCACGGCGGCATGCCCAGCTCCGCGGCCAGCCGGTACGGGTCACCGGACAGCGGCCCCACCCGGGCGATGGTGTGGACAGCTTCGGCCAGCGCGTCGGCGAGCACCACGTGCGGCTCGCCACGCATCATCGCCCACCGCAGCGCTTCGGCTGCTCCGGCGATGTCGCCGGCCACGGCTTTGTCGGCGATGTCGAAGCCCTTCACCTCGGCATTACCGCTGTGATAGCGCCGCACGGCGGCGGCATCGACGTGGCCGCCGGTATCGGCGACCAGCTGCGAACACGCGGACGCGAGCTCGCGGAGGTCCGAGCCGACCGCCTCGAGCAACGCGGTGACGGTGTCGTCGTCGACCCGGACGTCCAGCGAACGGAATTCGCCGCGAACGAAGTCGGCGCGTTCGCTGGATTTGGTGATCCTGGCGCATGGGTGGACCACCGCGCCGAGCTCGCGCAATTGGCTTGCCAGCGCCTTGGCGCGCCCACCACCGGAGTGCACCACCACCAGCACCGTGCCGGGCGGGATGTCGGCGGCGGTCGCGGCAATGACGTTGGCCGCGTCCTTGCCCGCGTCGCCCGCGGCTTCCAGCACCACCACCCGCTCGTCGACGAAAAGTGACGGGCTCAGCAGCTCGGCCAGTTCGTAGTTGTCGACATCGCCCGCGCGCACCCGATTCACCGGGACGTCGCCCGTACCGGCGCGCTCGCGCGCCGATCGCAGTATCGCCGCCACGGCGCGCTCGACCAGCAACTCTTCGTCTCCGAGCACCAGATGCAGGGGCCCAACCGCTGAGCTCACTTCACGATCGTGTCATGACCGACCGACGCCGACGGATCGGATATGAGCCCGGACAACGCCCACCCCATCAGACACACCACGGCGCTGCCGGCGACGACGCGAAACCACCGCCAACGCCACAGCGTAACGACCAGCACGGCGCAGGCCCCGACCACGATGACACCGGGCAGGCCCACCGGAACGGGCATGCTCGCACCCGGCACCATGGCCGCCCAGTGGGCGACGCTGAGCACCCACCACACCTCGGGACCGGTAAAACGGATCAGCAGTTGCGCCGCCGCCGGCCAGCACACGCCCACCGTGGCGGCGGCGGTCCCCAGCACGGTAATCGGCACGATAACCGGCGCGGCTGCGAGATTGGCTACCGCAGCCACTACGCTGACGCGTCCCGAAATCCCGGCTACCAAGGGAGCAGTGACCACCTGAGCGGCACACGCGACGCAAACGGCATCGGCGAGCGGTTTGGGACAGCCCCGTGACACCATGCGCCGTGACCAGACCGGCGCGATCACGACCAGCGCCGCCGTCGCCACCACCGACAAGGCAAAGCCCACGTCGACAGCCAGCTGGGGAGCAGCCACCATCAGCACCAGCACTGCGGCGCACAGGCTAGGGATCGCCTGGCGCCGCCGCGACGACAACATGCCCAGCAGCGCTATGGCGCCCATCACCGCCGCGCGCAACACGCTGGCCGTCGGCTGCACCACGATCACAAAAACCACCAGGGCGACCGCGGCGAGGCCCACCGCCGCGCGCGGCCCGATCAGCCGGGCCGAAAACAGCACCGCGCCACACACAATGGTGACGTTGGCCCCAGAGACCGCCGTCAGATGCGTCAGCCCCGCCGCGCGAAACTCCCGGCCGGTCAGCGCCGTCACCCCGGAGGTGTCGCCGAGCACCAGTGCGGGCAGCGTCGCGGCCTGCGCTGCCGGCAGTACTTCGCGGGCCGCCACAGCGAACCGGTCACGGACCATGTGTGCGGCCCGGTGCACCCATCCGGCGCGGCCCACCGCCGGCTTTCCGGTCGCGTTGAGCGCAGCGATCGTCAGATCACGACGGACCGGACGCCCAATCCGCGCAGTGAAACGCAACGGCTGGCCCGCCACCACTTCGCCGAAATCCGCCGCGGGCGCGAAAACCACGACGCGACCGGACATTTCGTCGGTACCGAGGCGGTGCAGCGTGGCGCGAAACAGCAGCCGGCCGCGACCAACCCCGATCGCGCTTTCGGTGGGTGTGACCGTCACCGCTACCGCATGCCCGAACGCCGCTGTGACCGGATGGTGATCGACGGCCTCGGTGCGCAGCGCGATCGCCAGCCCGAAGCCGGCACCCACCACAGCGGCGCCCAGCAGGCCAACGCTGACGGTGCGCGTGCACGCTGATCGCCGGCTGCGCCCGTGCCACCACAACGCACCCGACCAAGCGGCCAGCGCAAGGCAAACCAGCGCGGCGGCCCCGCCGACGGGCCACCGAATCCCAGCCGCGGTGACGATCCAGCTGCTCAGGGCGGCAGGGACCAGGCGCACATCCCACCGCGCCGATCCGGTATCGACACCAGCATGCTGCACTGGTCTCAGACGCGGACCAGGGCGCGCAGCTTGTCGAGTCGGGCGGGGCCGATGCCATCCACCTCGGCGAGCTGATCCACGCTGGTGAACTTGCCGTTGGCTTCCCGCCACGCCACGATCGCGGCCGCCGTCACCGGCCCGATTCCGGGCAGGGTGTCCAGCTGCTGCACCGTCGCCGTGTTGAGATTGATCACCTCGCCGGGCTTCGGCGAGGCTGGTCCCGAGGTCGTGCCCGGCGCGGTCGGCGTGCCAGGCGTTGCCGAAGTCACCGAGCTGCCCAGTGCGGAGGGCTGACCTTTGGCCGGCGCGATCCCGACGACTATCTGCTCGCCGTCGCCGAGTTGACGTGCCATGTTGAGGCCGATGGTGTCGGCACCCGCCATCACGCCGCCGGCGGCGTTGAGCGCGTCAGCGATGCGTGCGCCGGGCGCCAGGGTGACCAGCCCGGGTTTGTGCACCAGGCCGACGACGCTCACCACCACCGGTTGATCCGCTTTGGGTGACGGGCTGGCACCTGGGCCGCGGCTCGCCGATGAAACCATTTCAACGGGAGGCAATTTGGCCGACACGACGGGCGCCGGACGGTTACGCACCACGGTGAACACGGTGACCAGCACGGCGAGGCCGGCGATCACCGCCAGTGCGATCGCACCGGCACGACCGGGGTCGGCGCGGATTTTTGCCACCCAGCCAGCTGCGCCGTGGAGCGAGCTGTCCGGAAGCCAGCGCGGCAGCAACGAGTTCGGGTCAGCGTCGGCGTCGATGTTCTCGGCAATATCGGCGTCGGCGCCGGGCCGCGCACCGAGGCGTCGGTGTAGTCGCTCTGCGGGAAGTTCTGTTGCCACGGGCCCGAGCGTAGGCGCCGGGGCCGTCACACCCGCGGCGTCAGAACGCGGCTGACCACTGGTTGTGGATGCAACCGAGACTGTGCACAAGTTTGTGGTTGACGACCGTCGCCGCCTAACGTGCAGGGCAGAACCGCCGGTTCCGTTTACCGCTTGAAGGAGGCCGCGATGCAGCTGGCGCTCACCGACGCTGAAGCCGCGTTCCGTGACGAGCTTCGCGCTTTTTACACCAGCAAGGTCCCGGCCGAGATCCGCGAGCGGGTGCGAGCCGGCCTGCCGCCCAGCCGCGAAGACATCGTCACCAGCCACAAAATCCTCAACGACCACGGGCTTGCGGTGCCCAACTGGCCCATCGAGTGGGGCGGCAAGGACTGGACACCCACCCAGCATCAGATCTGGCTGGACGAGATGCAGCTGGCGGGCGTGCCCGAACCGCTGAACTTCAACACCAAGATGGTCGGTCCGGTGATCGCCGAATTCGGCTCGCAGCACATCAAAGAGCGATTTTTGCCGCCGACGGCCAGCCTGGACATCTGGTGGTGCCAGGGTTTCTCCGAACCGGAGGCCGGATCGGATCTGGCGTCGCTGCGCACCACCGCACAGCGCGACGGCGACAGTTACGTGGTCAACGGACAGAAGACGTGGACAACGCTTGGCCAGTATGCGGACTGGATCTTCTGTCTGGTGCGCACCGACCCGCAGGCAGCCAAGAAGCAGGCCGGGATTTCGTTTCTGCTGATCGACCTCGCCACTGCGGGTATCACGATGCGGCCGATCAAGTTGATCGACGGCAGCTACGAGGTCAACGAGGTGTTCTTCGAGGACGTGCGGGTGCCCGCCGATCAACTTGTCGGCGAGGAAAACCAGGGCTGGACCTACGCGAAGTTCCTGCTCGGCAACGAGCGGACCGGCATCGCCGGGGTCGGCCGCACCAAGGTACGGCTCGCGGAAGTCAAACGGCACGCCGCTGACACCGGAAGGCTCGACGACCTGTTGTTTGCGGCGCGCCTTGCCGAGGTCGAAAACGACTTGCTGGCATTGGAACTCACACAGATGCGGGTTACCGCCGACTCGGCGGGCGGCAAACCCAACCCGGCGTCATCGGTGCTCAAGCTGCGCGGCAGTCAACTGCAGCAGGCGGCCACCGAACTGCTCCTCGAGGTCGCCGGACCCGACGCGCTGCCGTCGCAAGCCGGAGACGACATCGCGTCGCCGGGATGGGCGCAACGCAGCGCGCCGCACTACCTCAATTACCGCAAGACGTCCATTTACGGGGGCAGTAGCGAGGTGCAGCGCACCATCATCGCATCAACGATTCTCGGATTGTGAACTAAGCCATGGATTTTCAGTTAAGCAACGAGCAGGCGCTGTTACGCGATACCATCCGAGATGTCCTGGCTCGCAGCTACGACCCGGAGAGCCGCCATAAGGTCATCGACACCGACCTCGGCTGGAGCCGCGAGGTGTGGAGCCAGCTCGCCGATACCGGGATCCTCGGCCTCGGATTCGACCCCGAGGAAGCGGGCCAGATTGAAGTCATGCTGGTGCTCATCGAGATGGGCCGGCGGCTAGCCCCCGAACCTGTCATCCACGCCGCGCTGGGCCCGGGTGCCATCATCGCCGAACTGGGTACCGCCGAGCAGAAGCGCTTGCTCGACGACGTCGCGGCAGGACAAAAGCTGTTGGCCTTCGCGCACCTCGAGCCTCGCGGCCATACAACGACGACGGCTGTGCGGCAAGGAGATTCGTGGGTGTTAAGCGGCCGCAAAAACCCTGTGCCGGCCGGTGACTGTGCCGATACCCTGGTGGTCAGCGCCACGCTGCCCGAGGGCGGCACCGGCCTGTTCCTAACAGACGCCGCCGCCACCACGCGACGCCGCTACCCGACGTTCGACGGCCAGCGCGGGGCACAGATCGACTTCGATCAGGTAGCTGCCCAGCCGCTCGGCGCCCCGGCCGATGCGTCACACGCCATCGCGAACGCCGCCATTCGTATCTCCTCAGCGCTGTGCGCCGAGGCCGTCGGCGCGATGGAGGAAGCACTTCGCCTGACCACCGAATACCTCAAGACGCGCAAGCAGTTCGGCGTCACGTTGAACAAGTTCCAGACCCTGACCCACCGCGCCGCCGACATGTACGTCGCGCTGGAGTTGGCCCGCAGCATGAATCTCTACGCCGCGATGTCGATCGCCGACGGGAAGCTCGACCCGCTGGTTGCGGCCCGGGCCGCGCTGCAGATCGGCCGCTCCGGCCGGCATATCGCGCAGGAGACGATTCAGTTGCATGGTGGAATCGGCATGACCGCGGAATACCCGGTCGGCCATTACGCCGCCCGGCTTACCGCGATCGAGCACACGCTGGGATCGCCGACCGACCAGCTGCACGTCCTGGTCGACCGCCTTGGTGACTACGACTTGGTCAAGCTTTGACCTCGCAGGGAATGAGTCGCATGACCGAATTCACCGATGAAGTCATCGAATTCCTGTCGGCGGGCACCCGGACCGGCATGCTGGGCTATCTCGCGGCGGACGACCGGCCGCTGGTTGCCCCGGTGTGGTTCATCGTCGACAACGGTGAGCTGGTGTTCAATAACGGGCGCAATACCGCGAAAGGCCGTGCGCTGGCGTGGGATTCGCGTGCAGTGATGTGCGTCGACGACTCGCATCCGCCGTATTCGTTTGTCCAGGTGCAAGGCGTCGCCAGCACCACCGAGGACGCTTCGGATCTGCTGGACGTCGCGACCGGGATCGGTGGGCGGTACACGGGATGGCACCGCGCCCGGGAATTCGGCCGGCGCAACGCCGCCCCCGGTGAATTGGTGGTGCGAGTGCGCCCGACCAAGGTGATCGCCGAGTTCAATATCACCGGGCCAACGCCGTAGAGCGCCTGCACCCCGAAGAACGCCTCCGTACCGTAGCGACTACGATACTTAGGCACGCGAAGGTTCTGTCGGCGTCGGATGGAATGCGACGACGGAGGCAAATGTTTCCGACAGCGTTTGGGTGGACCCCACGGAACTATCGGCCAAGCGTGCGCCCGGGGCGGGCAACGGTCCCGATCGGTTAGCGGAGGGCGGTGAGATGAGGGCTTCGGTTGCCAAAGCGCTGAAACGAGCCTGGATACCCCTGGTGTTGGTCGCGGTGCTCACGGTGTCGGGCTTCGGCGTGGCCCGACTGCACCGGATCTTCGGCTCGCAGGACCTCAACGCCAACGCCGGCGGCGGCATCGAGATCGTGCAGTTCAATCCCAAGGTCGTGACCTATGAGGTGTTCGGCCCCCCGGGGACCACCGCGAACATCAACTATTGGGACGCTGAAGCCAACACCCATCAGGTCAACGCGGTTCCGTTGCCCTGGTCGCACACGATCAGCACGACCCTGCCAGCCGTCAGCGCCAACATCATGGTGCAGGGTGACAGCGACCAGATCCGCTGCCGCGTCACCGTGGACGGTGTGGTGCGCGACGAGCAAACCGCCAACGGGGTCAACGCCCAGACCTTCTGCCTGGTGAAATCGGCATGACCCCGATGAGCAGCGAACGCACTCACCGGCCGTACCTGCCGCACGCAATCCGGCTGTTCGCGGTGCCGATCATCGCCGGGTGGGTCTTCATCACCGTCTTGGTGAACGTCATCGTGCCGCGGCTGGAAGTGGTCAGCGAAGAACACTCGGCACCGATGGCCCCGATGGACGCGCCGTCCATGCAGGCGATGATGCGGCTGGGTCACAACTTCAAAGAGTTCGACTCCAACAGCACGATCATGATGGTCGTCGAGGGCCAGCAGCCGCTCGGCGACGCCGCACACCGCTACTACGACGAGATCATCCGGCAACTGCGGCAGGACCCCAAGCATGTGCAGCACATCCAGGACTTCTGGAGCGATCGGTTAACCGCCGCAGGGGTCCAGAGCACTGATGCCAAAGGCGCCTACGTACAACTCAACCTCGCCGGCAACCAGGGCACCACCCTGGCGAACGAATCCGTCGAGGCGGTCCGCCACGTCGTGGAGCGGACGCCCGCGCCACCGGGAGTCAAGGCGTACGTCACCGGGCCTGCGGCGCTATCCGACGACATGCATGTCATCGGCAATGCGAGCCTCGCGAAGATCACGTTGTTCACGCTCGCGGCGATCGCGATCATGCTGTTTCTCGTCTACCGCTCGCTGGTCACCACGCTGGTCCAACTTTTCATGACCGGCATCGCGGTGGCGTCCTCGCGGGGAATCATCGCGGTTTTGGGCTATCACAACGTCTTCGGTCTCACCACGTTTGCCGCGAACATCCTCACCATGCTGGCCATCGCGGCCGGCACCGACTACGGGATCTTCCTGATCGGCCGCTACCAAGAGGCGCGTACGGCCGGTCAGGATCGGGTAGCGGCGTACTACACGACGTTTCGCAGCGTGGCCCCGGTGGTGTTGGGTTCGGGGCTGACCATCGCCGGAGCGACGTTTTGTCTCTACTTTGCCCGGTTGCCGTGGTTTCACACGATGGGTATTCCCGTCGCGATCGGCATGCTGGTGGTAGTTGCGGCCGGACTGACCCTGGGACCGGCGGTGCTCACCGTCGCCAGCCGCTTCGGTCTGTTGGAGGCCAGGCGGCCGGCCACCCACAGGCTATGGCGCCGGGTCGGCACCGCGGTCGTGCGCTGGCCGGCACCGATTCTTGCGGCCAGTGCCGTGGTCGTGCTGATCGGCATGATCGCGCTGCCGGGCTTCAAGCCCGGCTACAACGATCGCTACTACCTGCCAGAGCGCGCCCCGGTCAACATCGGGTATGCGGCGGCGGACCGGCACTTCTCCCAGGCCCGGATGAATCCGGACCTGTTGATGGTCGAGGCCGACCACGACATGCGCAATCCGGCTGACATGCTGGTGCTGGACCGGGTGGCTAAAAACGTCATCCGCGTCGTGGGTATCGCGATGATCCAGGACATTACTCGCCCGTTGGGAATCCCGATCCAGCACAGTTCGATCCCGTTTCAGAACAGCATACAAAGCCAGACGACCATGCAGAACATGGCGTTTTTGAAGGAACGTATGGCCGACATCCTCAGGATGGCAGATGAACTGGGCAAGACGATTGCCACACTGCAGCGAACGTATGACGTGCAGCAACAGCTTGTTGCCGCTACGCACCGCACAGATCTCGACACCCATGAGCTGACGAAGATCACCGACGAATTGCGGGACCACATCGCGGATTTCGACGATTTCTGGCGGCCGATACGCAGCTACTTCTATTGGGAAAAGCACTGCTTCGACATTCCGATTTGCTGGTCATTGCGGTCGTTGTTCGACTCGTTGGACGGTATCGATCAGCTTGATGAGCGATTTCACCAGCTCGCGAAGGACTTTGACTCCGTCGACGTACTCCAGCCGCAATTGGCCGCCCTGCTGCTGCCGCAGATCGAATCGCTGAAAACTACTCGGGCTTTAACTTTGACCTTGCATAGCACCTTCCAGGCGATGATCAACCAGATGGAGGCGATGAGCGACACCGCGATCGTCATGGGACAAAGCTTCGACAACTCCAAGAACGACGACTTCTTCTACCTTCCTCCGGAAGCCTTCGGTAACCCGGACTTCCAAACCGGCTTGCGAATGTTCTTGTCCCCGGATGGCAAGTCAGCACGATTTTTCGTCACCCATCAGGGCGATCCGGCTACGCCGGAAGGGATTTCACGTGTCGACATAGAGCGAACCGCGGCGCAGGAAGGGTTGAAGCAATCCTCGCTGTCGAATGCGAAAGTGTATCTGGGCGGCACCGCAGCCACCTACAAGGACATGCATGACGGCGAAAAATACGACTTGATGATCGCGGTGCTGTCCGCACTCACCCTGATCTTCATGATCATGCTGCTGTTGACCCGCAGCCTGGTTGCCGCGATGGTGATCGTCGGTACCGCGGCGAGCTCCATCGCTGCGGCGTTCGGGCTTTCTGTACTGGTGTGGCAAGATCTTTTCGGTCACCATATTCACTGGGTGGTGGCGGCGCTGTCGGTCATCATTTTGCTGGCGGTCGGATCCGACTACAACCTGCTGCTGGTCTCCCGGTTCAAGGAGGAGATCCATGCCGGATTGAAGACCGGGTATATCCGGGCGATGGCCGGCAGCGGCGGGGTGGTAACGGCCGCGGGTCTGGTGTTCGCCTTCACCATGGCCGCGATGCTCGGCAGCGACCTGCGGGTGCTCGGCCAGTTCGGTTCGACGGTCTGTATAGGTCTGCTGATGGACACGCTGGTGGTGCGCACGCTGTTCATGCCGTCAATCGCTACCCTGCTAGGGCGCTGGTTCTGGTGGCCGCAGGTGATCCACCCGCGCGGCGACAATGCGCGGCCACCGCGTGACCGAGTGAGTGAAGACACTGCACCGCTGGCCGTTTCGGCGCACCGGTAAACCGGGCTACGGTGAGACCTCGACACACACCGCGAGTGCTCCGGCGCCGACGTGCAACGCGAGCACCGGGCCCAGGTCCGTCACGATTGCGGGTCGGCACGCGGGCAGTCGTTCGGCCAGCGTGGCCGCCAACTGGACGGCTCCTTCCTCGTTGGCGACGTGATGCACCGCGACGGCTGCGGCGTTATCGCCGACGACCTCGCAGACCCGGTCGACCATTGCTGCCAGCGCCTTGCTGGCGGTGCGCACACGTTGCGCCAGTACGAGTTTGCCGTCGTCGATGCGCAGCAGCGGCTTGAGCGCCAGCGCGCTGCCCAGCCGCGCCGCAGCGCCTCCGATACGCCCGCTGCGCCGCAGATTGTCCAGTCGGTGCACCACGATGAATCCGTGATTGCGCCGCACCGCTGTTCGAGCCGCATTCGCGACGGTGTCCAGATCGGCGCCGTCAGCCGCCGCCCGTGCCGCGGCCAGCGCGACGAAACCAGTATTCATAGCCGTCGATTTGGAATCGATGACCCGTATCGAGGGGCCAAGCTCGGCTGCCGTTGTCTCGGCAGCACGCAAAGTGCCCGACAACGCGGCCGAAAGGTGAACGGCCACAACCCCCTCGCCGCCACTGTCCGCCAGTGCTCGCCGGTAGGCGTCGTACAGTTCAACCGGGGTCGCCGCCGCGGTCGTGGCCTCGCCACACTCGTAAATATTGTCTGGAATCGGATCGACACCGTCACGCAGATCGCGGCCACCGAGCAAGATATGCAGCGGGACTTGGCGGATACCCCACCGCTGGCGCATGTCGTCCGGCAACCGCGACGATGAGTCGGTGACCACCACCACAGACATGGGCTCAGCCGTGAGTTTTGTCGTCCACCACGCCGGCTTGATCGCGCGGCTCCTCCTCATCGCGCTGCGCGCGCTGCATCGTCACGACGCCGGCTTCGGCCAATGCCTTGAGCATTAGATCCGCCACCGCCTGGTGCGCCTCGAAGTTCCAGTGGATACCGTCAGGGTTGCCATGACCGCTCATGATGTGTTCGGCCACGGCAACTTTGAGGTCGGTCAATGGAATGCCATGCTGCTGAGCCCATTCGGCTATTGCCGCCGCGGTCGCATCGCGGCCCTGGTGGGCCTTGCCATATGTCTCGGCGATATGCACCGACGGTAGGGATGCCACGATCGGTATCCCGGGTCGGTTGAAATCGATTGCGCCACGCGTTTGTTCGAGGTATTCCACGGTGAGGCTTGGCGGCAGGGCGGGCCTGGCTACCGGTGAGAGGCGCCGCTGCAGCCAGCCGTAGCCGTCGCGCACCCAGCGCCGCAACCAGGGCGGCCGGACATAGCGGATGAGCTCGCGCAGCGCCGTCGGCAACACCGACGGCAGTGAATCCATCCCGCCGGTCGCGAATATCACCGCGCCGGCCCTGCGCAGCGCCGCCCACGCCCGGGGATCCTGGGTGGCGGCCCACCAGACGTCGCGACATGTCCACCCGATCCGCCCGATCAGCTCGACATCCCAACCCAATTGGGAAGCAACGATGTTGGGCCAGATGCGTGGATCGTCGGCGGGCAGGCCGCCGGTGGGCCCATAGTAGGCCAGGGAATCGGCGAAGACCAGCAATACGGGTCGCCGCTCAGAAGACATCGCCCGCTACCTGCGCCGAGGCGTTCCACACGTCCAGACGCCACGTGATGCCGTCCATGTCGGCATCGTCGGCGGAGTATCCACTCAGTTGCGTCCAGCTGGCATTGCCCATCCCACCGAGGGCGGGCCAGTTGGCCACCGGTAGCCGCAGCAGCGTCGCCGTCAACGCGGCGATGAGACCGCCGTGGGCGACCAGCACTACCGGCCGCTCGTCACGACCCCACTCCGCTTCGGCCGCCACAAGTTCGCCGATCAGCGGCAGGCTGCGGGCGGCCACGTCGACCCTGCTCTCCCCCCCGTGAGGGGCCCAGGACGCGTCCTCGCGCCACGCCAATCGTGCGCCCGGAGCGGCGCTGTCGACCTGCGCGTGCGTCATGCCTTGCCAGTCGCCGAGGTGGGTCTCCCGCAACCGGCTGTCGACCCGCAGCTGCAAGCCGGTGCGCTCCGCCAGCACCACGGCGGTGTCATAGGCCCGCCGCAAATCCGAGGATACGATCAGCAGCGGTTGGCGCTTGCCCAGCACCTCGGCCGCGGCGACGGCCTGGGCACGGCCAAGGTCACTTAGCTCGGTGTCGAGCTGGCCCTGCATCCGGGTGTCGAGGTTGAAGGCGGTTTGACCGTGTCGCAACATCACCAGCAGCCGCGTCCTCATGACGTACGTTCCAGATCGACGGCGACCTGCGGACAGTCACGCCACAGCCGGTCGAGGGCGTAGAAGTTGCGCTCGTCTCGATGCTGGATATGCACGACGATGTCAAGGTAATCCAGCAGCGTCCAGCGGCCTTCGCGGCCGCCTTCGCGGCGCGCCGGCTTATACCCCGCCCGGCGCATTTTCTCCTCGACCTCGTCGACGATGGCGTTGACCTGCCGCTCGTTGGACGCCGAGGCGATGACGAAGCAATCGGTGATCACCAGCTGCCCCGAGACGTCGATGATGACCACATCCTCGGCCAGCTTGGACGCGGCGGCGCTGGCGGCCACGGTGGCCATGTCGATGGCCTCCCGGCTGGCCGTCACGCCTGGTCCCCCGGCTTGCTGTACAGCCGTCGCTTGGACACGTATTGGACGACGCCGTCGGGCATCAGGTACCACAGCGGGCGGTGCTCCTCGGCACGGCGGCGGCAGTCCGTCGACGAGATCGCCAGCGCGGGCACCTCGACCAACGTCAGGGCGTCGTCGGGCAGGCCGTCGAGAACCTCCGCGAGGTGCTCGCGGCCCAGGTCGTAGCCCGGCCGGCTCACCCCGATGAACCGCGCCATCGCAAACAGGTCCGCCCAGTCCTGCCACGACAGAATCGATGTCAGTGCGTCGGCGCCGGTGATGAAGTACAGCTCGCAATCCGGGTTGATTGCATGCAGATCGCGCAGGGTGTCTTTGGTGTAGGTGGGGCCGCCGCGGTCGATGTCGACCCGGCTGACCGAAAAGCGGGGATTGGAGGCGGTGGCGATGACGGTCATCAGGTAACGGTCTTCGGCGGCGCTGACGTGCCGGTCTTTTTGCCAGGGCTGGCCGGTCGGCACGAAGACGACTTCGTCGAGCGCGAACAGGTCGGCTACTTCGCTGGCGGCGACCAGGTGGCCGTTGTGGATGGGGTCGAACGTCCCACCCATCACGCCGAGTCTGCGACGCCGCTTTTGCACGACTTGCCAGCTTACTGGAGCGGTGTCCCGATCCTGAGATGGTAACTTTTAGGCATGCGTGCAACCATTGACAAGGCAGGACGCTTGGTTATTCCAAAGCCGCTCCGCGACCATCTGGGCCTGAGGCCCGGTGAGGTGGAGGTGACCACTGATGGCGCGGCACTGCGCGTCGAGCCGATCGCCGGCGACTCGCTCGACGAGCGCGAGGGCCGTCTTGTCATACCCGCCGGCGGCGTAGACATCAACGACGACCTCGTCCGGGCCCTGCGCGATGCCGGCCAGCGGTAAAAAAGCGACGGTTCTCGTTGACACGAGCGTCGCGGTCGCACTGGTGGTCGCCGATCACGACCACCATGAAAATGCCTTCCACGCGCTACGTGACCGGCGCTGGGGACTCGCGGGCCACGCTGCGTTCGAGACGTTCTCCGTGCTGACCCGCCTACCGCCGCCGGCTCGCCGGACGCCGGCGACCGTGGCACAGTTGCTTGCCAAGTCGTTCCCCGAAACCAGATTTCTCGGCCCCCAGGCCGCGGCCTCGCTCTTGGCCGCACTCGGCACTGCAGGCATCGCGGGCGGGTCGGTCTACGACGCGCTCGTCGGCGCCGTCGCCCACGAGCACCGGCTCACGCTCGCGACCCGCGACCATCGTGCGCTCGAGGTCTACCGGGCGCTCGACGTGGACGCTGAGCTGATCACTTGAGAACCGTTTGGCGCCAAGACTAGACCGGCAACAGCTGATCGATCACCGCGGCCAGCTGCTTGGCCGACCGGCACTCGTACATGGTGATCACGTCCTGGTAGCGCGGCGCGGCCGAGTCCCCGCTGCCCCACAGGTGTCTGGGCTCGGGGTTGAGCCAGTGCGCGTGACGGCTGGCGGTCACCATGTGCGCCAACACGTCGATCGCCGGGTCACGGTAGTTGGTGCGGCCGTCGCCGAGCACCAGCAGCGAGCTGCGCGGGGAAAGCACATTGTGGAACTGCTCGGTGAACGAGACGAACGCGTTGCCGTAGTCGGAATGCCCGTCGCGGGTGTAGACACCGGCTTCGCGGGTGATGCGCTGGATCGCCACCGCCAGGTCGGCGTCGGGTCCGAAGAGGTGCGTCACCTCGTCGGTGGTGTCGATGAACGCAAATACCCGCACCCGCGAAAATTGTTGGCGCAGCGCATGAACCAGCAGCAGGGTGAAGTGGCTGAACCCGGCCACCGAGCCCGACACGTCGCAGAGCACCACCAGTTCGGGCCGGGCCGGGCGCGGCTTACGCAACACCACGTCGATGGGCACACCGCCGGTGGACATCGACTTGCGCAGGGTTTTGCGCAGGTCGATGGCCCCGGCGCGGGTGCGACGCCGGCGGGCGGCCAGCCGGGTGGCCAGGGTGCGCGCCAGTGGCGCCACCACCCGGCGCATCTGGCGCAGCTGGTCAGCTGAGGCGCGCAGGAACTCCACGTTCTCGGAAAGCTGTGGAATGCCGTACATTTGAACGTGGTCGCGGCCGAGCTGTTCGGCGGTGCGGCGCTTGGTCTCGGCGTCGACCATCCTGCGCAGCTGGGTGATCTTCTGCGCGGCAAGGGCTTTGGCGATCTGTTCCTGGGTAGGGGTGGGCTGGTCGCCGTAGGGTGCCAGCAGGCCGGCCAGCAGCCGGCCTTCGAGCTGGTCCAGCGCCATCGCTTTGAGCGCCTGATACGACGAGTACGACGGGCCGCGGCTGGAGCTGTATTTGCCATAGGCCTCCACGATCTGAGCGATCATCGCCACCAGCCGCTCGTCCATGTCGGCGAGATCGTGGTGGGCGGTCAGCAGATCGACCAGCATCTGCCGCATCGCTTCGACGTCGTCGGGCGCCAGCTGCACACCCGGGTCGTCGCCGGCCTCGTCGGTCACCACCGCTCGCGCACCCAACGCGGCCGGCCACCACAGGTCGAACATGGCGTCGTAGGTTTCGCGGTGATCCGGTCGGCGCAACACGGCGCAGGCGATGCCCTCGCGCAGCACCTCGCGGTCACCGAGCCCCAAAGTGGCCACCACCCGCCCGGCGTCCACCGTCTCCGACGGCCCGACCGAAATGCCCTGCGCGCGAAGCGCTTCCACAAAGCCAACCAGATGACCGGGAAGCCCATGCGGGGCCAACGGCTGACGGGGGCGGACGCGGCGAACGGCCATCAGTTCAGCCTGAGCTCTCCGGCCGCGCGCTGCTGGTCGGACTGGTGCTTGAGCACCACACCCAACGTGGCGGCCACAGTGGCGTCATCGATGGTGTCCAGGCCCAGCGCCAGCAGCGTGCGGCCCCAGTCGATGGTCTCGGCGATCGATGGCACCTTCTTCAGCTGCATGCCGCGCAGCACACCGATGATGCGCACCAGCTCGTCGGCCAGATGCACAGGCAGCTCCGGGACCCGGGACAACAGGATTCGCCGTTCCATCTCGGGGCTCGGAAAGTCGATGTGTAAGAACAGGCAACGCCGTTTGAGCGCCTCGGACAGCTCGCGGGTCGCGTTGGAGGTCAACACGACGAACGGCGCGCGGTCCGCGGTGATGGTGCCCAGCTCGGGAACGGTCACCGCGAAGTCGCTCAAAACCTCCAGCAGCAGGCCTTCCATCTCGATGTCGGCCTTGTCGGTCTCGTCGACCAACAGCACTGTGGGCTCGGTGCGCCGGATCGCGGTCAGCAGCGGGCGGGTCAGCAGGAACTCCTCGCTGAACACGTCGGCTTTGGTCGCCTCCCAGTCGCCGGAACCGGCTTGGATACGCAGAATCTGCTTGGCATGGTTCCACTCGTAGAGGGCGCGGGCCTCGTCGACGCCTTCGTAGCACTGCAGACG
Organism: Mycobacterium heckeshornense; assembly: GCF_016592155.1. Lineage (NCBI taxonomy): Bacteria > Bacillati > Actinomycetota > Actinomycetes > Mycobacteriales > Mycobacteriaceae > Mycobacterium > Mycobacterium heckeshornense. The sequence goes on along the minus strand of NZ_AP024237.1, from coordinate 1,821,705 downwards.
CACCAGCCCGGACCCAGTGGCTTGCGCGACGGCGCGGGCCAGCTCGGTCTTTCCGACCCCGGCGGGTCCTTCGACCAGCAACGGCTTACCGAGCCGGTCGGCGAGGAACACCGCGGTCGCGGTCGCGGTGTCGGGCAGGTAGCCGGTGTCGGCCAGCCGGCGCGCGACGTCGTCGATGTCGGCGAACAGCGGAATAGGACGTGCGGGAACGGTCACTGGCGCTTCTCCTAGGCGGGTCGGGTGTGACCGTCTCCCCAGACGATCCACTTGGTTGAGGTCAATTCGGGCAGCCCCATCGGGCCGCGAGCATGCAGCTTCTGGGTGGAGATGCCGATCTCGGCGCCGAACCCGAACTGCTCGCCGTCGGTGAACGCCGTCGACGCGTTGACCATCACTGCAGCCGAATCGACTCCTTCAGTAAACCGTTGTGCCGCAGCTAAATTCGTAGTCACGATGGCTTCGGTGTGTCCGGTGCCGTATTCGTTGATGTGGGCGATCGCAGCGTCGACACCGTCGACCACCGCCACCGCAATGTCCATCGACAAAAACTCCCGACGCAGGTCAGCCTCGTCCGGGTCGAGGTGCACGGTCACCCCGGCGTCCTGCAACGCGCCCACCAGCCGCGGCATCGCGCGATCGGCGATCGCCACGTCGACCAGCAACGTTTCGGCGGCGTTGCACACGCTGGGCCGGCGGGTCTTGGAGTTCAGCAACACCCGTTCGGCGACGTTGAGGTCGGCGGCTTCGTGCACATACACGTGGCAGTTGCCGACGCCGGTTTCGATGGTCGGCACTTGGGCGTCGCGCACCACCGCGTCGATGAGGCCCGCTCCCCCGCGCGGGATCACCACGTCGACCAGCCCGCGTGCCTGGATGAGGTGGGTGACGGTCGCGCGGTCCGAGCTGTCCAGCAACTGCACCGCGTCGATGGGCAGGTCTTCTTTGACCAGTGCGTCGCGCAGCACCTCCACCAACGCCGCGTTGGACCGGTCCGCCGAGGAGCTGCCGCGCAGCAGCGCCGCGTTGCCTGACTTCAGCGCCAGCCCGAACGCGTCGACGGTCACATTGGGACGGCCCTCGTAGACCATGCCGACCACGCCGAGCGGGACCCGCTGCTGGCGCAAGTGCAGCCCGTTGGGCAACGTGTAGCCGCGCAGCACTTCACCGACCGGATCGGGCAGACCGGCCACCTGACGCAGGCCGGCGGCGATCCCGTCAACGCGTTGCGGGTTGAGGGCCAGCCGGTCGAGCATCGCCGTCGGGGTGTTTGCGTCGCGGGCGGCATTGAGGTCTTCGGCGTTGGCGGCCAGGATCTTATCGACGTGGGCGATGATCGCGTCGGCGGCTGCGTGCAGCGCTTGGTTCTTCACCGCGGTGGGCAGCGAGGCCAGGGCGCGCGCGGCGACACGGGCCCGGCGCGCGGCGTCATGGACTTCTTGACGCAAGTCGTGGCGCGACGGAGCGTGCAGACTCATTACCCCAGCGTATCGGTCCGCCAATGGTGGGCGGCGACACCCCGAGCCGGGCGGGGCTCCAAATGGCGGGCGAGATTGCTTAAGCATCGCCGCGCGGGTGTCGGCAACGATGTTCGGCCAGGTCTTGGTCCTGCAGACGTCGACCCAGATCGCGATGCCGACCCGTGATCACAAACCCGAAAAATAGCCGTGTCAGCCGGCGGCGGTGCCCAGCGCATTGGCCGCGGCGACCACTGCGCGAGCCCGTGGCGCGGCCCGCGGCCGGCGCGATCTGGTGGCGGCGAATGCCCTCGACGTTCAGCGGAGCCGCCACTGCCGGCGGCGGTTCCTGGAAGGCGAAGCTCGGCCCTTCAGGGATGTATCCGGCGAACACGTCGCCTTCTGCGGGGCGACCGCTCAACGCCATGCGAGCATGCGACAAAGCCGCCGCGTTGATTGTGCTGGCCGAATTCAGCGGCCACATGTCGACATGGGCGGCCTACGATCCCGGGATGTTCGACCGCTCACGGCCTCCCAACCGCGATACTTGGCTTCGCCGCTCGTCGAGAATGCGGCCGAACTCCTGCAGGAGTAACGGCTTGTCCATCACCAGACGTTCGAGATGGACGCGATCGATCTCGAGCGCGGTCACCTCGTCCAAGGCGTAGGCATCGGAGAGGTTCGGCTGCCGCGTCAACGCTGTCAGGCCGACGAAGGAGCCCTCGTCCAAGGTCCCTACCTCGGTGGTGGACCCGTCTTGACCGGTCACGGACAGCCGAACACTGCCCTGCATCAAAAACGCCATACCGGCAGGCACTTCGCCAGCGCGCTGAACAATCTCGCCGGCACCGTAGCGGACCACTTTCGCGTAGGGAACCAGAGACTGTTCGTCGGTTGGGGTCAGGCGCAATGCCGGCGCCACCACCGTATGTAAGGCTTTCTCCACGCGTTCGGTCGTCGAGATGTTGTCATCGGCGCCGTCGAGGTGAAGCCCCTCCCGCCGCGACGCATACCAAATCCACCGCAAGAAGGTGGCTTGCACCGCACTGTCGTCGGCGGGAGAGTTCAGACCGATTGTGGTGCGATATTGGCAACAGCGCGCCGTGTTGTCGGAGGCGCTACCGATGGGCACCGATGTAACCGCGCTGCCCTCCCGCACCTGTGGAAGCGCACTGGCAACGCGGGACAGCATCGCGCACACCCGGTCCGGTGGGTCAGCGAGCGAAAACACCGTCGTCACAGCGAGTTTGTGGGCACCGGCCGGGCGGCTGAGGTTCGTGAACGACGTGGTGGCCAGCACCGAGTTCGGTGTGATCTGTAGCCCCTTGCCGGTTTCGATGTGGACAGCGCGCCAATTCGCTTCGACGATTCGTCCCCGTGCCGCGGGCGTGTCCAGCCAATCGCCGATCCGGAACGGCTGTTCGAGCAGCATGAAAAGACCTGACACGATCTGGCCGACTGAGTTCTGCAGCATCAGGCCGATGACCACCGACGTCACACCCAGCGCGGTGAACAAGCCTGCGATGCGGACGCCCCAGAAATAAGACAAGATGAGCGCCAGCCCCACCCCGATCAGCAGGAACCGGGCGACGTCGACGAATATGGCTGGTAACCGGTCGCGCCACGAACCTTGCGGCGCACTTTGAAACAGGGTGGCGTTGAGACCGGAGAGCACCAGCACCAGCACCACGAAACCGAATGCCGTTGCCAGGACGCGCACTGAAACGTCGCGGGCATCGACCTGGGTGGCTTTGACGAGCAGGAGCAATAGCGCGCCCAGTGGCACGACATAGGTGCGCAGCAAGTGGACCGGCTTGGCCAGATGACTTTTCTTGTGGGCCAGCGTCTGATGCCACTCGGTGAGAACGATGAGACAGACGGGCAATCCGATCGACACCGCGAGCGCCCAGTAAAACCACGGCGAGTCGAATACGTTCATTCCCGCTCCGACAACCGCCAGATGGGCTGCTCTGCTCCACCGACCGAGATAGTGCCGGCCGGCGTGAACTGCCGAATGTCGCGCATCACTTCGTATACCTGCGCCGTGACGTAGATTCCGGGTTGCGGTGATCCACTGTGCATCTGGTAAGCCAGGCTTACCGCGGCACCCCACATGTCGTAGACGACGCTGGATCTTCCTACCAGCCCGCTGACGACTCTTCCCGTCGTGATGCCGGCCCGAAGGCTCAGATCATAGCCGGTTTGGTTGCTGAACCGTTCGACGATGCGCCGCATTTCGACCGCGAAATCGACCGTCCGGTGCACATTGTCCAATCGAGGGGTGTTGACGCCGCAGCTGGCAAGGTACCCGTTGTGGAGTGTGCGAATTCGCTCGACGCCAAGGGATTCGGCTGCTGAGTCGAACTGTCGGAGCAGCGCGTCGACACCTCGCACCAACATATCGGACGGCACGTCGTTCGAAATCTCGTCGAATCCCACGATGTCGGCGAAGATCACACTGACGTCCTGGTGCTCTTCGGCGATGGTCTGCTCTCCGCCCCGGTATCGCTGCGCAACTTGCGCGGGCATCAAAGACAGCAACAGGCGGTCGTTTTCCTTTCGTTGCTCGTTGAGCAACTCCTCTTTGATCTGAAGATTCCGGCTCATCTCATTGAACGCCTTGGTCAGGTCCCCGATTTCGTCGCGCGAAGTCGCCGGGACGGTGACCTCATAGTCGCCGCCGCTGATCTTCCTGGTTCCCTCTTCCAGCCGCCGAATCGGGCGCACAAATAGCTGGGCAAGCAGCATCGCCGCCACGCAAATGACGAAAATGATTGCCGTAGTGGCTAATACAATGGTCTTGGTAAATGACGCAATCGGAACCAGGGCCTCGGAGTTGTCCCTGGTCGCAAGGATGGACCAATGCAGGTCTGAGTTCGGCACGCTCAAGGGGCCATAAGCCTCAAGTTCCCGGTTGCCCGTGTAGTCGGTATCGCCGATGACACCGTTTTGTCCGCGCTGTGCCGCGCGAAGACCGGCGGTGTCGACGGGCTGCACCAGCGTTGTGGTGCCCAACTGGACTGCCTTGTTCACGACGTCGCGCGGAGTGCCTGCTGCCACAGCCTCACGCTGGTATGCCTTGGGATCTTCGATGAAGAGCCGGGAATCAGATCGCATCAACATGTCCGGACCGGCCAGATACGTTTCGGTTGTCGCGCCCATCCCGGCCGCTAGCCAGTTCTTGTTCGCGGTCATGATGGCGTTGATCTTCGCAATCGGCAACGGTAAAGCCAGCACTCCTTCGACCTTGTCTTGGGTGCCGACCGGCGACACCAACCATGCAGTGGGTGAGTCCTGTTGCGCTTGATACGGCTCAAAGTCGGTGATCCAAACGAAGTCAATGTCATTGGCGCCCAGTGCTTTTTCGTACGCCACCCGTAGATTGGATTGGCGATATGGCCCAGTCAAGATGTTGGTCCCCAGATCGGCGTCTTTGTTCACGCAGTAGACAACGTTGCCGTTCGTATCCAGCAGCAGTCCGTCCGCGTAGTCGAATCGGGTGACGATTTCCCGGAAGAAACTGCTGAAGCGGGCGTTAGCGGCCGACCAGGCGCTGCCGTCGCCAGCGTCGTCAACCTTTCTCGATTCGGTGTTCGACCGAAATGGCGCGGTGTAGTGCGCCTGCAGATACTTCTGTGCGCTCGAATGTGGCAGCAGCAGGTTGATATCCAGATCGCTGCCGGTCACCCGGTCGGTCGGCTTGATGACTTCGTTGTTGTAGTAGTTCCTGAGCGCCTGCTCCTCGGCTGGAGAGATGGTCGCGTTGGCCAATTGGTCGAAGCCCGCTGTGAATGCCCGCACCGCATCGACCGTGGTCGGGTCGCGGCTGTAGACGATCAACGAATTCGCCAAGTCGGCAAACAAGGCCGCAACGGCCCGCGTCTGCGAGTCGCGCAGCTCCAGCAACCGCTGCGAGACCGCGTTGCGCAGGGCGCCGCGGCCCGATTCGAACCCGATCATGCCGATCACCGCCACCGACACGATGCTCGAAAGCAGCAGCATCACCATGACTTTGGACTGGATGCTCAGCAAGGAGAGCATCGGCGGCCGGATTCTCCGTTTCGGGGAGCGGACGGGTTGATCCTGCGACACCGGTTCTGTGGGCTGCTCTGAGGTCAATCGGCTTCCTTTCGCTGGCGCGCCCCACGAAGCGCCGATCACCCAGCAGACTAGCGTGAAGACACGGCGAAAATGGCGTTTGCCGAGGTTTGCCTTAGCTGTATCGGCCGCTGAGGCCACCCAACGCAGAGCGCCCGACCATCGCGGGGATAGCCATTAGGGGATCCGCAAGGCCAGCCGACTCGCTTACCGTTTGGGCCATGACGACACGGGTATGCGTGGTAGGCAGCGTCAATCTGGACACCGTGTTCGACGTCGACGCGTTACCGCGCCCGGGCGAAACCGTGTTGGCCGCGTCGATGCGATCCCAACCCGGTGGCAAGGGCGCCAACCAGGCGGTGGCCGCGGCGCGGGCCGGCGCCCGGGTGCAGTTCGTCGGCGCAGTAGGCACCGACCCGGTGGGTGAGCGGCTGCGCGAACACCTCGTCTCCAACGGCGTGGACATTACCGGGCTGATCGTGATCGCTGGACCAAGTGGTCACGCGGCGATTTTGGTCGATTCCGCGGGTGAGAACACGATCGTCGTTGCACCCGGCGCCAACGGCCGACTCACGCTGGACTCCTCTGACGCACGCGCTGTCGTCGCCGATTGCGATGTGTTGTTGCTGCAGTTGGAGATTCCGGTGACCGCGGCGGTCGCCGCGGCCAGGGTGGCCCGTTCGGCCGGCGCCGTCGTCATGCTCAACGCGTCACCGCCAGCCACGGACCTGGCCGAACTTGCCGGGCTGACCGACGTCGTCGTGGTCAACGAATCCGAGGCGGCGCAGTGGCATTGGCCGGTCCCGCATTTGGTGATCACCCGCGGAGCACGTGGGGCGTCTTATGTCAGCGGGCACACCAACCTGGCGGTGCCCGCACCGACGGTCGAACCGGTGGACACCGCCGGGGCCGGCGATGTATTCGCCGGGGTGCTGGCCGCAGGCTGGTCCGGTGACGTCGACCACGCCCTGCGTCGCGCCTGCGCGGCCGGCGCCTTGGCGACACTGGTTCCCGGGGCCGGTGACTGCGCACCGCTGAACGAGGCCATCGACGACGCCGTCGTCCCGGGCTGAGTTAACGTCTCCCCATGCCGACACCCGACGACAGCAGCCCACGCCCGCCCGAGGGCGACTGGTTAGGAACGAAGTACCTGCGATTTACCCGGGAAGGTCCGTTCGCGGTCGTGACGCTGGACCGCCCGCATGCGCGCAACGCCATGACAGCCGCGATGTACTTCGGCATCCGCTACGCCGTCACCCGGGTCAACTCCGACCCGGGTCTGGCAGGGCTGCTGATCACCGGAACCGGTGACGTGTTCGCCCCGGGCGGTGATCTCGGCGGCGGCGGTGACGACAACTGGATGCCGTTCGGGTCGGCGCTATCGATGGATGTGACGCGGTTCGACACATTGCGGAAGTCGGCCAAACCGGTGGTTTGTGCGGTCAACGGCCTGTGCCAGGGCGGCGGACTGCAGATCGCGATGTGCAGCGACGTCGCGGTGGTCAGCGACCGGGCAACGTTTCGTGTTCCCGAGTTGTACCGCGGCATCGCCGACACCTATTACAGCCAGATGCTGGCCCGCATCATCGGCCCGGTCCGCACCCGCGATCTGATGTTCACCGGCCGGACGCTGACGGCCGACGAGGCGGTCCAGTGGGGCATGGTGGCGCGGGTGGTGCCGCACGACCAGTTGATGGATGCCGCGCGCGAGGTGCTGGCCCAGTGTTGCCGGACAGCGCCCGGAGCTCGCCGCACCGTGAAGGCCAGCCTGGACAACTACCTGGGCCTCTACGACCGGATCGGGATGGAGGCCAGCATCGAAAGCGCCGAAGCCGTCGAAGGATTCCGGGCCTTCGCCGAACGGCGATCCCCGAACTGGGTGCACCCTGAGCTGCGGGTGGACGGTCGCTTGTAGTGCGCAGATCCGCGCGGCGGTGAAGCACCCCGCGCCGAGGCGCCGCCGGCGCGGTAACCCCGCACACGCCTACCCCGGCGCTGAGTCAGGTATCTCCCGCTCGATTTCGTCGAGCCAGGCCCGTGCCGACATGTCCGATGGCGCGCGCCAGTCGCCGCGCGGAGACAACGCTCCCCCATGAGACACCTTGGGCCCGTTCGGCAGGGCCGAACGCTTGAATTGGCTGAACGAGTAGAACCTCTCCACGAAAACCTTCAGCCAGTGCCGGATATCGTGCAGTGAGTACGACGGCCGCTTGTCTTCGGGAAAGCCGGGCGGCCACGTGCCGCGGTCGGGGTCGCTCCAGGCGTGGTAGGCCAGAAACGCGATCTTCGACGGGCGAAACCCGTAACGCAAGACATGGAACAGCGAAAAGTCTTGTAGCACATATGGGCCGACCTTTGCTTCGCTGCTTTGGATCTCCTCTTCCCCTCCGGGGGGCACCAGTTCAGGGGTTATCTCGGTGTCGAGGACGGACTGCAGTGTGGCACAGACCTCGTCGTCGAACTGGCCGGAGGAGATCACCCAGCGGATCAGGTGCTGGATCAGCGTTTTCGGTACGCCACCATTGATATTGTAGTGCGACATCTGGTCTCCGACACCGTATGTCGACCAGCCCAGCGCCAGCTCGGACAGATCACCGGTGCCGAGCACGATGCCGCCCCGCTGGTTGGCCAGCCGGAACAGGTAGTCGGTGCGCAAGCCGGCCTGGACATTTTCGAAGGTGACGTCGTAGACCTTCTCGCCGCGGGCAAACGGGTGATCGATGGTGGTGAGCATCAGTTGGGCGGTGTCGCGGATGTCGATTTCCTCAAAGGTCACTCCCAGCGCGTGTGCCAGCCTAATCGCGTTGCCCTTCGTGCGCTCCCCGGTGGCAAAGCCGGGCAGTGTGAACGCCAAAATGTCGCTCCGCGGCCGGTTTTCCCGGTCCATGGCGCGGGCCGCGACGATCAGTGCGTGGGTGGAGTCCAGCCCGCCGGAAATACCGATCACGATTTTCGGGTAGTTCAGCGCTCGCAGCCGCTGCTCGAGCCCGGCGACCTGAATGTTGTACGCCTCGTAGCAGTCCTGTTCCAACCGCGACGGATCGGCCGGCACGAACGGAAACCGCTCAACCTCGCGTCGCAGCCCGATATCGCCGGTCGGGGGGTCGAGCCGAAACTCGATGCGCCGGAACGACTCTGCCAGCACCCGGTGATGACGCCGGTTGTCGTCGAAGGTGCCCATCCGCAACCGCTGCGACCGCAGCAATTCGGTGTCGACGTCGGCGACTGAATGGCGTTCCCCTTTGGGAAAGCGTTCGGATTGGGCGAGCAGTACCCCGTTCTCCCAGATCATGGTCTGACCGTCCCAGGCCAGATCGGTGGTCGACTCACCTTCGCCCGCGGCAGCGTAGACGTAGGCGGCCAGACACCGCGCTGACGCTGAACGCGCCAGCAGGCAGCGGTCTTCGGCGCGCCCGATCGTGATGGGGCTGCCGGACAGGTTGGCCAGCACCGTCGCACCGGCCAGTGCCGCCTCCGCGCTCGGCGGAAGCGGCACGAACATGTCCTCGCAGATTTCGACGTGCAGGACGAAACCCGGCAGGTCCGCGGCGGCGAACAGCAGATCCGGGCCGAACGGCACCTGGGCGCCGCCGATACGGATCGTGCCGTGTTCGTCGTCTCCGGCCGCGAGTTGGCGCTGCTCGTAGAACTCCCGGTAGGTGGGCAAATACGACTTGGGCGCGACGCCGAGCACAACCCCGCGGTGAATGACGACCGCGGTGTTGTAGATGCGGTGCCGGTAGCGCAGTGGCGCGCCGACCACCAGCACCGGCAGCAGGTTGGCGGAGGCCGCGACGACGTCGAGCAAAGCGTCTTCGACGGCGTCGAGCAGAGTGTCCTGCAGCAGGATGTCCTCGATGGAGTAGCCGGACAGCGTCAACTCGGGAAACACCGCCAGCGCGACGGCGTCGTCGTGGCATTCGCGGGCCAACCGCAGCACCGACTCGGCGTTGCTCGCAGGGTCGCCGATCGTGGTCCGGTGCGTGCACGCGGCGACACGCACGAATCCGTGGCTGTAAGCGCAGTAGAAGTCCATCGCCAGTACATTCTCGCCTGGCCGCTGTCATTGCCCGGTGACCGGGTATGCACAGTCCATGAGTGATACCGCTGTGCTGGTTGTCGACATGCTGAATACCTATCGGCATCCCGACGCCGAACTACTGATTTCCAATGTCGCGCAGATCAGCGAGCCGCTGGCCGATGTGGTGCGCCGCGCGCGCACTCGCGACGACGTCGACCTGGTATACGTCAACGACAACTACGGCGATTTCACCGCCGAGTTCTCCGACATCGTCCGCTCGGCACTCGAGGGTGCCCGGCCAGATCTGGTGGAGCCGATCGTGCCGGCTGCGGGCAGCCTCAGCGTCACCAAAGTCCGCCACAGCGTGTTCTATTCCACGCCACTGGGATATCTGCTCGGGCGTCTTGGCACCAAACGGTTGATCCTCACCGGGCAAGTCACCGAGCAGTGCATCCTGTACAGCGCGCTTGACGCCTACGTGCGCCACTTTCCGGTCGTGGTGCCCACGGACGCCGTCGCCCACATCGACGCGGATCTGGGTGCGGCGGCGCTGACGATGATGGCACGCAACATGGACGCCGAGCTGACCCGGGCGGCGCACTGCCTGGATTGAGCCCGCGGTGTCTACTCTCGACCGCATGCGGATTCCCGACATTGCCGTGCCTGAGCTGGTCGCCCTGTTGGCCGGGCGTCGTGTGGTGGCGCTGACGGGCGCCGGAATCTCCACCGACTCCGGTATTCCGGACTATCGCGGACCAAATTCACCACCCAGCAGCCCGATGACGATCCGCCAGTTCACCTCCGATCCGGCATTCCGGCGGCGGTACTGGGCGCGCAACCACGTTGGCTGGCGGCACATGGACACCGCGGTGCCCAACGCGGGGCATCGGGCGTTGGCCCGCCTCGAGCGCTGCGGCGCAGTGAGCGGGATCATTACCCAGAACGTCGACCTGTTGCACACCAAGGCCGGCAGCCGCACGGTGGTCAATCTGCACGGCAGCTACGCGCGGGTGGTGTGTCTGAGCTGCGACTACCTGACCAGCCGTGCGGCCCTGGCCGACCAGCTGGAGGCGCTGAACCCGGGATTCATCGAGCGATCCGAAGCCGTGGGCGGGCTGGCTGTCGCTCCGGACGCCGATGCCGCCGTCAGCGACACCGCCGCGTTCCGCTACCCGGAGTGCCCGTCCTGCGCCGGCATGCTCAAACCCGACATTGTCTACTTCGGCGAAAATGTTCCCAAAAACCGTGTTGCCCAAGCATATTCGTTGATCGATAGCGCTGATGCGTTGCTGGTGGCGGGATCATCGCTGACGGTGTTCTCCGGCTACCGGTTTGTGCGCCACGCGGCCGCAGCCGGCATGCCGATCGCCATCGTCAACCGCGGCCGCACCCGCGGCGACGACCTGGCCGCGGTCAAGGTTGACGGCGGTTGCTCGGAGGTTTTGACCTTGCTGGCCGACGAACTCGGCCGTGCCCCGGTCCGGGCAGCCGGCTCGTGGTGATCGGGTATGGCCGAGCGCGTCAAGGCAGGCGGCGCCGCTACACGGCGACGAGATCATCGGCGTGCACGGCCGGCCGCCGCAGTTCCGTGGGCAGCTCCGATGTCGAGCGACCCATCATCGTGGCCAGTTCCGTCGCGTCGTAGGCGACCACGCCACGGGCCACCACCGCGGCGTCGGGACCACGCAGCTCAACGACGTCCCCCCCACAGAATCGGCCCGACAGCGCGGTGATGCCCGCAGGCAGCAGCGAGCGGCGCTGCCGCAGCACAGCGCGCACCGCGCCCTCGTCGAGGGTGAGCGAGCCGGCCGACTCCGCGGCGTAGCGCACCCAGAATCGGCGGGCCGACATTCGCTCGGGCCGGGCCACGAACACGGTGCCCACCGATGCGTCGGTCAGGGCGGCGGCTGCCTCGGTGGCGGCAGCCAGCAGTACCGGCACCCCGGCGTCGGCGGCCAGCAATGCCGAGGACAGCTTGGAGGCCATGCCGCCGGTGCCCAGGTGGCCGCCCCGGCCGGCGACCACACCGTCGAGATCGGACGGAGTAGACACCTCGGCGATAAAGCGTGCCTTGGGTGATTTGCGCGGGTCTCTGTCGTAGAGGCCGTCGATGTCGGACAGCAGCACCAGCGCGTCAGCGCCGACCAGATGCGCCACCAGCGCCGAAAGCCGATCGTTGTCGCCGAACCGGATCTCGTTGGTGGCCACGGTGTCGTTTTCGTTGACGATCGGCACCGCGTGCAAGGCTCGCAGCCGATCCAGGGTGCGTTGGGCGTTGGTGTGTGAGACGCGCATGGAAATGTCGTGTGCGGTCAGCAGCACCTGCGCGACGGTGCGGCCGTAGCGGGCGAACGCCGCACTCCACGAGTTCACCAACGCGACCTGCCCAACGCTTGCCGCGGCTTGCTTGGTTGCTAGATCTGCTGGCCGCCTTGACAATCCGAGCGGTTCGATGCCGGCAGCGATAGCCCCTGAGGATACAACGACGACGTCGGGCCCGCTTTCATCCGCGCCTCGATGGCATCGGCGAGCCCGGCCAACCTGCCGGCGTCGAACATGCCCGACGGTGTGGTCAGGGCGGTGGTGCCGACCTTGACGACGACGCGCCGCGCGGTGCGAATGGCTTTCGGTGCGGGCTGGTCATGGCTCCTCGCGGTGTTCGCGGCGCCGACGGCGGGCCTCCTTGCGTTCAGCGGCGCTGACCCGCTCGGTGGGTGCCACGCGCGCGTCGGTACCCCGCCCGGACATCGGCACGGGCACACCGGCGGGTGTTTGCGGCTCCCAGTCGAATGTCACGTCACCGATGGTGACCGCGCAGCCAGTTCAGCACCCATGCGCACCAGTTCCGCTTCGACACCCAGGCGCGCCAACCGGTCGCCGAGATAGCCCACCGCTTCGTCGTTGTCGAAATCGGTCTGTGCGATCCAGCGTTCGGGCCGGGCGCCGTGCACGACGAATCCCCCATGACCGTCCGGTTCCACTGTGAAGCCGCGGTCGTCAACCGGCACCGGGCGGATCACCGGCCGTCGCGGCGCCGGATCCGGATGCGCGGCATGATATCGCGAGACCAGGTCAGCAAGCGCAAATACTAACGGCTGCAAACCTTCTCGGGAAACGGTGGACACGGCGAACACCGGCCAGCCGCGCTTGGCGATGTCGTCGCGGACGAAGGCGGCCAACTCGCGCCCCTCTGGCACGTCAATCTTGTTGAGCACCACCGCCCGGGGCCGCTCGGCAAGGTCGGCCAGCGCAGCATCTCCGCGCAGCGTGGGGGTATACGCGGCCAGTTCGGTTTCCAGCGCGTCGATATCCGAAACCGGGTCGCGGCCGGGTTGCGCAGTCGCACAATCCACTACGTGGACCAGCACCGCGCACCGCTCGATATGGCGCAAAAAATCCAGGCCCAGGCCACGGCCCTGTGATGCACCCGGGATCAGGCCGGGCACATCGGCGACGGTAAAGGTGGTCTCCCCCGCCGACACCACGCCCAGATTGGGCACCAGCGTGGTGAACGGATAGTCGGCGATCTTCGGTTTAGCCGCCGAAATGGCCGATACCAGAGAGGATTTCCCCGCCGAAGGAAACCCGATCAAACCGACGTCGGCCACTGTCTTGAGCTCCAGGATGAGATCGCGGGCCTCGCCCTTCTCGCCCAGCAGCGCGAACCCCGGCGCCTTGCGGGCGCGCGACGCGAGCGCGGCGTTGCCCAGCCCGCCGCGACCGCCCGCCGCGGCGACGAATCGCGTGCCCGCACCCACCAGGTCGGCCAGCAGCCTGCCGCTTTCGTCGAAGACCACGGTGCCGTCGGGAACCTTGACCTCCAGGTCGGCGCCGGCGGCCCCGTCGCGGTTGGCGCCCATGCCCTGCTTGCCCGACGGCGCGACCAGATGCGGGCGGAAGTGGAAGTCCAGCAGGGTATGTACCTGCGGATCGACCACTAAGATCACGCTGCCGCCACGACCGCCGTTGCCGCCATCGGGCCCGCCGAGCGGCTTGAATTTCTCCCGGCGAACCGAGGCGCAGCCGTTACCGCCGGAACCCGCCCGCACGTGGATGACGACGCGGTCGACAAACCGAGGCATCGGGGATCACTCCTTCGAACGCAACGCCAGGGCCAAGCGGCCCGCCGCGTCACATTCGCGCGGCTCAGTCCGCCGTAGGGCCGGCGGGCACAACGCTGACGGTCTTGCGTCCCCGCTTGACGCCGAACTGCACCGCCCCGGCCGCCCTGGCGAACAGCGTGTCGTCGCCGCCGCGGCCGACGTTGATCCCGGGGTGGAATTTGGTGCCACGCTGGCGCACCAGGATTTCACCGGCCTTGACAACTTGCCCGCCGAACCGCTTGACACCTAGCCGCTGGGCAGCGGAATCACGGCCGTTGCGCGAGCTGGACGCACCCTTTTTGTGTGCCATGTCGGTCGCCTCCGCTACTTGATTCCGGTGACCCGCAGCACCGTCAGCGGCTGCCGGTGGCCCTGCCGCTTGTGGTAGCCGGTCTTGTTCTTGAACTTGTGGATACGGATCTTTGGGCCGCTTGGTGTGCTCGAGCACCTCGCCGGTTACCGCCATCTTGGCCAGCGCGGCGGCATCGGTGGTGACTTTCGCGCCGTCGACCACCAGCGCGACGGGCAGCGTGACCTTGGCGCCCGGCTCGAAGTCGAGTTTTTCAACCTTGAGCACGTCTCCCTCGGCGACCTTGTACTGCTTGCCACCGGTCTTGACGATTGCGTAGGTCGCCATCGTTGGTCTCTACCTTCTTCTTCGGGGCGCGCGTTACCAAGGGCTACGCGAAGCGGATCCAAGGAGCGCCAGGCAGGCCCTGGCGACAACCGCTCTAGTGTACGTGACCAGCGACTACAGGATCAAACTGCCCGGTTAGTCCCCGCGGATGGGTGGGCCGGCCGGCCGGGCCGCGGCGCGACGCCGGCGTGGGCCCGCAGACGTGGTCACGGTGATGGCCGGGCGGGGAACCACCGGCGCTGTGTGCCGCGGTCTTTGCGGCGTCACCAACCGAATCGTCAGCCTCGTCGAGGGCTTCCTCGGTGTCGTCGTCCTCGTCGGAGCCGTCCACAACATCGAGGTCGTCATCGAGGTCGAGGTCGTCGTCGTCGCCGAGATCTTCCTCTTCGTCAAGGTCGACCTCGTCGTCTTCCTCGGTGTCTTCGAAGTCCTCGTCGTCGGTGTCGAGCAGATCCTCCTCGGCAACCTCGCGCGCGACCTGCTCTTCGAGCCGCGCCGGCGATTGCGCTTCGCCGCCGCGGTCGACGCCGCCACGCACAAGCTGCTCGTCGCCTGACTCGCCGGGTTGGCCGTCCTGGCGGCCATTGGCAGCGGCCATCGCCTTGAACATCGGATGCTCACCGGGGGCGTGGTCAGGCAGCTTGGTGACCAGCGAGTCGTCGGCGCGACTCTTGCGGGGCCGCCTGCCGCGGCGGCCGCCCGCCTCGGACTTGCGCCCGCTGGCCTGGGTCGAGTCGACGGGGTCGGTGTGCAGCACGAGGCCGCGGCCGCCGCAGCTGGGGCATGGGGTCGAAAACGCCTCGATCAGACCGGTGCCCAGCCGCTTGCGGGTCAGCTGCACCAGGCCCAGCGAGGTCACTTCGGAGACCTGGTGGCGGGTGCGGTCACGGGCCAGCGCCTCGGTCAGCCGCCGCAACACCAGGTCGCGGTTGGACTCCAGCACCATGTCGATGAAGTCGATCACCACGATGCCGCCGATGTCGCGCAGCCTTAGCTGGCGCACGATCTCCTCGGCCGCCTCGAGGTTGTTCTTGGTGACGGTCTGCTCGAGGTTGCCGCCCGATCCGGTGAACTTGCCGGTGTTGACGTCGATGACCGTCATCGCCTCGGTCCGGTCAATCACCAGCGTGCCGCCTGACGGCAACCACACCTTGCGGTCCATCGCCTTGGCCAGCTGCTCGTCGATGCGGTGCACCGCGAAAACGTCCGGCCCGTCATTACCGGGGGGCTCGTACTTTGTCAGCTTCGGAAGTAGTTCGGGCGCAACCGAATTCACGTATTCAGTGATCGTGTTCCAGGCTTCGTCGCCGGAGACGATCAGTTCGGCAAAGTCCTCGTTGAACAAGTCGCGGATGACCTTGACCAGTACGTCAGGTTCTTCGTAGAGGGCCACTGCCGCGCCGGCGGCTTTTTCTTTGATCTCCGCGGCCTTCGCCTCGATCTGTGCCCACCGCTCCTGCAGCCGGTTGACGTCGGCGCGGATGTCCTCTTCTTTGACGCCCTCCGAGGCGGTGCGGATGATCACCCCCGCGTCGGGCGGCACGACCTGGCGCAGGATTTCCTTGAGCCGCTGACGCTCGGTGTCGGGCAACTTGCGGCTGATCCCGGTCGACGACGCGCCCGGCACATACACCAGGTAGCGGCCAGCCAACGACACCTGGGTGGTCAGCCGGGCGCCTTTGTGGCCCACCGGGTCCTTGCTGACCTGCACGACAACATAGTCGCCCGGTTTGAGGGCCTGCTCGATCTTCCGGTTGGCCCCGCCCAAACCGGCGGCCTCCCAGTTCACTTCACCGGCGTAGAGCACACCATTGCGGCCGCGGCCGATGTCAACGAACGCCGCCTCCATCGAGGGCAGCACATTCTGCACGATGCCCAGGTAGATGTTGCCGACCAGCGACGCCGAAGCCGCCGAGGTGACAAAGTGCTCGACAACGATACCGTCTTCGAGCACCGCGATCTGGGTGTAGCGGCTGCCCGGGTTCGGGGGCTCGGTGCGGATCTTGTCGCGCACCACCATGACCCGCTCGACCGCTTCGCGGCGGGCCAGGAACTCGGCTTCGCTCAACACCGGTGGGCGACGGCGGCCGGCATCGCGACCGTCACGGCGGCGCTGCCGCTTGGCCTCGAGCCGGGTCGAGCCGTCGATGCCCTGGATTTCGGTGGCCGCCGGATCGGCATCGTCGGTTTCGGCTTTGTCGAGTGTGGTGCGTGGCACGCGCTCGTGGACCACGGTGTTGGGTGGGTCGTCGGGTGCGGGGCCGTTATCGCCGTCGTCTCCCGAACCGGACCTGCGGCGGCGACGCCGGCGACGGCGTCGGGTGCCGATCTCCGGTGAGCCCGCGTCGTCGGTGTCGGTGTCGGCGTCCTCGGAGTCGGTTGCCTCGACTTCGGCCGCGTCATCCTCGCCGTCGGTTGGGCCGCGGCTGTCGGCTCCGCCCGGCTCGCCGCGCCCGCGGCCACGCCCGCCGGCCGCGGCGGCGCCGCCGGCCGGCGGGACGCTCGGCCTGTTCTTCGTCGAGCTCACCGTCGTCGAAGTCGTCGGAGTCGTCGGCGCTGTCGGAGAAGTCCGAGTCGGCCTCGATTGGTTGCGGCGCAACGAACAGTGGCATGTACGCCCGGCGTTCGACCGTGGTCTCGAGCATCAGCCGGGATTCAGGCTCGTCGACCTGTGCCGGCTCAGGTTGCTCGGGATCGCCCGGTGCGGAGGCCAGCAAATCGCGCACCCGGTCGGCATCGACTCGGTCCACCGTCGAATGCGCGCTGCGCACCCGCCCGTCCAGTTCGGTCAGCGCATCGAGGACACGCTTGCTGGTGGTTCCCAGCGCACGTGCCAGCGAGTGGACCCTTAGCCGGTCCGGCAGATCCTCGTGCTGTGTCGGATTTCCTGATAGGTCTGAAGGTTGTGCACCGTCTACCACGTAGTCTCCTCGAGCCCCCGGGCGCGTCATGACGACGCGGCCACGCGAGGGCTTCACTATGTGCCCGGGTAGCTTCTCCCGGGCTTGTAATCGTCTCGCGCCGAGCGGCTCGCGTGGAACCCACTCGGCGCCCGGCTGAATGATGGCTCGACAGTCGGCGCCGCACCGCCGCAGCGGCGGTGGTCGCGCTTGTCTAGGTCTTCATTCGGGCTTACGCCGATCTGGCGACGTTCACCCGACACCCAGTATCCCACACGACTGGCCCGGGACGGACCACTGTGCTCGCTAGCGGTGGTCGGGAAACCACAGTGCGATCTCCCGCCGGGCAGATTCCGCCGAATCCGAGCCGTGGACCAGGTTGAACTGCGTTTCCAGCGCGAAGTCTCCTCGGATCGTGCCCGGAGCCGCCTTCGCGACCGGGTCGGTGGCCCCGGCAATCTGCCGCAACGCCGGGATCGCCCGCGGACCCTCAACAATTGCTGCCACCACGGTGCCGGACGTGATGAAATCGAGCAACGGAGTGAAGAAGGCTTTGCCCTCGTGCTCGGCGTAGTGCTGGCGAGCCAGGTCCTGGCTGACCTTTCTGAGCTCAAGCGCGGCGAAGGTGAGGCCTTTGCGTTCGATGCGGCTGATGATCTCACCGATGAGCCCACGGGCGACGGCGTCCGGCTTGATCAAGAGCAGGGTGCGCCGCTCCTCCTCATCGCTTCGCTCTGCATCGTCGTCGGCGCGTGTCACGGCGCACAGCGTACCGTCGGCCGATCCGCCAGCTCAGTCCGGCGGCCGCTGCTGACCCGGCAACAGACCCCGCCGCTGCCGCCACCGCACCTCGGCGCGCAAATAGGCGATCAGCACCCACACCAAGGCGAACAGCACACCGACGAAACCCACGCCCGGATACAGCACAAATCCGGCAATCGGCACGGCTTGCGCGGCCAGATCGACCCATATCGCCCAGGAACGGCCCTGGAGCCCGGCCAGCAGGATCAAGGCTGCCGCCACCCCAAGCAAATACCCAAGCGAAGCCGCGGTCAGTCCCCCCGACCGCGGCGACCACCGGCAGCGCCAGCAACACCACCACGGCTTCCAAGATCAGCGTGCCGGCCATCACCCCGCGAAACGCCCTCCAGGGGTCGGCTGGCGATGGCGGCACCTCGCCACCGGGCCGCGAGGTCATTGCGGATCGCGACCAAACAAGGTGCGCGCGGCGCCGGCGGTGACTACCGAGCCGGTGATGACGATGCCGGTGCCGGACGCGTCCCCACCCGCGGCGTCGTCGACCATCGCCGTCGCGGTGTCGACGGCGTCTTGCAGCTTCTCAGCGGTGACGACCCGGTCCGGGCCGAACCGCTGCTCGGCCACCAAGGCCAGCGACTCGACGTCCAGAGCCCGCGGCGATCCGTTGTGGGTAATGACGACCCGGTCCAAGACGGGCTCCAAGGCGGCGAGGATGCCACCGACGTCCTTGTCGGCCAGCACACTGACCACACCGACGAGGAACCGGAAGTTGAACTCATCGGCCAGCGCCCTCGCAAGCGCGGCCGCCCCCGCCGGGTTATGCGCGGCGTCGATGAATACCGTCGGCGTGCTGCGCATGCGCTCCAGCCGGCCGGGGCTGGTCACGGCTGCGAAGCCGGCGCGAACCGCGTCGCCGTCGAGCTGGCGCTGCGGGCCCGCGCCGAAAAACGCCTCGACCGCCGCCAGCGCCACCGCCGCGTTGTGCGCCTGGTGTTCGCCGTGCAGCGGCAGATAGACATCGGAGTACACTCCGCCGAGGCCCTGCAGATCGAGCAGCTGGCCGCCGACAGCGACCCGGCGGTCGCGCACCGCGAACTCGGAGTCCTCGCGCGCCACCTGCGCGTCGGCCCGCGCGCATTGCGCCAGCAGCACATCCATAACCTCCGGCACCTGGCGGGCGATGACCGCGACAGTGTCCACGGGACCGTCGGCTTTACGGATAATCCCTGCTTTCTCCGCGGCGATGCCCGCGATGTCGTCGCCGAGGTAGTCGACATGGTCGATGCTGATCGGAGTGATGGCGGCTACCGGTGCGTTGATCACGTTGGTGGCGTCCCACCGACCGCCCAGACCGACTTCCACCACCGCGACATCGACTGGCGCATCGGCGAATGCGGCGAACGCCATCGCGGTGAGCACTTCGAACTTGCTCATCGCCGGACCGCCACCGGACTGCGACTGCTGGTCGATCATCTGCACATAAGGCTCGATATCGCGGTAGGTAGCGACATAGTCGGCGGGGCTGATCGGTTTGCCGTCGATTGCAATGCGCTCCACCACGGACTGAAGGTGCGGGCTGGTGGTGCGACCGGTGCGCCGGTGGAGCGCTCGCAGCAGTGCATCGACCATCCGCGCCACCGAGGTTTTGCCGTTGGTGCCAGCGATGTGGATCGACGGGTAGCCCCGTTGGGGTGAGCCAAGCAGATCCATCAGCGCACTGATGCGCGTCAGGCTCGGCTCGATGCGAGTTTCCGGCCAGCGCTGATCGAGCAGGTGCTCGACCTGCAACAGCGCCGCGATCTCGTCGGGTGCGGGACCCGGCGAGTGTCGCCCGAGAGGCTCGGCGGTCATTGCAGTCCGGACAGCCTAGCCGTAATCCGGTCGGCTTCGTCGCGGGCCAGTTGCTGGCGGGCCCGGATCTTTTCGACGACAGCGGGGGGTGCCTTGGCCAGGAAGTCCTGGTTGGTCAGTTTTGCGGTCGTCGACTCGAGTTCTTTGTGTGCTGCGGCCAAATCCTTTTCCAGGCGGCGGCGTTCGGCGGCGACGTCGATGACACCGGACGTGTCGAGTTCGACGACAACGGTGCCGCGGCTCAACCGCACCTCCAGCGACACCGACGCATTGAACCGGGGACTGGGCGCCGTCAACCACGCCAGCGACATCACCGCGGACACTTGACCGGCCAGATCGCCGTCGACACCTGACAGGCGGGCCGGTACCTTCTGCCGGTCCGCCAGTCCCTGATCGCTGCGGAACCGACGAACCTCGGTTACCAGCTTCTGCATATCGGCGATCCGTTGCGCGGCAACATGATCCAGCTTAATCCCAGACGACTTCGGCCAGTCGGCGATCACCAGCGATTCCTGACCGGTGAGGGTCTGCCACAACGCCTCGGTGATGAACGGGATCACCGGGTGCAACAGCCGCAGCAGCGTGTCGAGTACGGCGGCCAGCACGGCGGTGGTATGTGAAACGCCGTCGGCAAGTTGTGTCTTGGCAAGCTCGACGTACCAGTCGCAGAACTCGTCCCAGGTGAAGTGGTACAACGCCTCGCAGGCGCGGCTGAACTCGTAGCTGTCGAAGGCCGAATCCACTTCGGCGCGAACCTCTTCCAAACGCCCCAGAATCCAACGGTCGGCGTCTGTCATGTCGGCAACGTCGGGCAACGGAGCTAGCCGGGCGCCGTTGAGCAGAGCGAACCGGGTGGCGTTGAACAGCTTGGTGCCGAAGTTGCGCGATGCCCGCACGTGGTCCGTGCTGATGGTCAAGTCGCCCCCCGGGCTTGCGCCCCGGGCCAGCGCGAACCGCAATGCGTCGGCGCCGAATTGTTCCAGCCAGTCCAACGGATCGATGATGTTGCCTTTGGACTTGCTCATCTTGCGGCCGAACTCGTCGCGGATCAGCCCGTGCAAGAACACGTTGGTGAATGGCACCTGTGGTCCACGACGACCGCCGAGTGTGATGGCGTCGTCGTCACCGACGAAGGTGCCGAACATCATCATGCGGGCCACCCAGAAGAACAAGATGTCGTAGCCGGTGACCAAGACGCTTGTGGGGTAGAACTTTTCTAATTCGGGCGTGCGATCCGGCCAGCCCATCGTCGAGAACGGCCACAACGCCGACGAGAACCAGGTATCCAACACATCGGGGTCTTGTTCCCAGCCCTCGGGCGGAGTCTCGTCGGGACCCACGCACACCTTCTCCCCGTTGGGTCCATACCAGATCGGGATACGATGGCCCCACCAGAGCTGACGTGAAATGCACCAATCGTGCATGTCATCAACCCAGCCGAACCACCGAGGCTCCATGCTGGCAGGGTGAATCACGGTGTTCCCGTTGCGGACAGCGTCACCAGCAGCCTTAGCCAGCGATTCCACCCGCACCCACCACTGCAGCGAAAGCCGCGGCTCGATCGGCTCGCCGGTGCGCTCAGAATGCCCGACGCTGTGCAGGTATGGGCGTTTCTCTTCGACGATGCGCCCCTGTGCCGCGAGTGCCTCCCGCACTGCCACGCGGGCCTGGAATCGGTCCATGCCGTCGAATTGTGTTCCAGTACCGGAAATTCTGCCCTTGGTATCCATGATGGTGGGCATCGGCAATTGATGCCGCAGACCAATCTCGAAGTCGTTGGGGTCGTGCGCGGGCGTGACTTTGACAGCGCCGGTTCCGAATTCGGGGTCGACGTGCTCGTCGGCGACGACGACGAGCATCCGGTTGACGAAGGGGTGAGGCAGGCTGGTGCCAACCAGATGGTGATAGCGTTCGTCGTCGGGATGCACCGCAATCGCGGTGTCGCCCAGCATTGTCTCGACGCGAGTGGTGGCGACAACGATGTACGGCTCCGAGTCGTCAAGCGAGCCATATCGGAACGACACCAACTCGCCTTCGACGTCTTCGTAGGTGACCTCGAGGTCGGAAATGGCGGTCTCGAGCACCGGTGACCAGTTCACCAGCCGTTCGGCCTGGTAAATCAGGCCGGCGTCATAGAGCCGTTTGAAGATCGTGCGCACTGCCCGCGACAAGCCCTCGTCGAGGGTGAACCGGTCGCGGCTCCAGTCCACTCCGTCGCCCAGGCGGCGCATCTGGGCCCCGATCGCGCCGCCGGAGTCCCGCTTCCACTGCCACACCGTCTCAATGAACCGCTCGCGGCCCAGCTCTTGTTTGGTTTTGCCCTCCAACGCAAGCTGGTTTTCCACCACGCTCTGGGTGGCAATACCGGCGTGGTCCGTGCCCGGTAGCCACAGGACCTCGTAGCCCTGCATGCGCTTGCGCCGTGTCAGGGCATCCATCAAAGTGTGCTCGAGCGCGTGACCCATGTGCAGGCTGCCGGTCACGTTGGGCGGCGGCAGCACGATCGAATACCCCGGTTTGGGGCTGGCCGGGTCGGCGGTGAAATATCCCGCATCCACCCAGCCCTGGTAGATCGCGCGTTCGACCGCGCCCGGATCCCACGTTTTGGGCAAGGCTTTTGCCGCAGGGTTGACGGCGGGCTTCGGGTTGGGGGTCACCGCACAATTCTAGGAAGCTCGCCTACTCGATCGGCCAAGCAGCTCCGCTGTGGCGGCCCGATCTTGTCGATCCGAGCGGCCACATCGCCAAAACGTGCAGTGCTCAGGGGATCGTCAGCACCTGCCCGGGGTGAATCAGGTCAGGGTTCGAGATGCCGCTGGCGTCGGCGATGACCTGGTATTTGCTGCCGTCGCCGTAGAACCGTTCGGCGATCGCCCACAGCGTGTCGCCGGATTCGACGGTGTACGTCCGGGCGGCGGGTTCCGGCGCCGGCGCCGGCTCTGCCGGCGCTGCCTCAGGTTCGGGGGCGGGTTCTTCAACGGCGGGTGCCGCCGCAGCGGCAGGCTCTTCGGGGGCCGGTGGTGGCGGTGCATCGGTTTCCGTTTTAGTCGACCATGCTGCCCCGCCGTCGGCGTAGAGCACCAGGTTGCGGTCGTCCTGCAGGACGAGCCTGGGATTCTTCTTGCCCTTGGTGTTGGTGGCCCACACGGGTTTGTCCGCGGTGTAGAGCACGAAGTTGCCGTCCGGTTGTACCTCGGCGCGCACGACATCTTGGCCGTTGGTGCCGGTCGCCCAAATCGCCTTGCCGCGCACCGCCAGGACCAGGTTGCCGTCATCTTGCAGTGTCAAGGTGTAGGCCCCGTTGCTCGAGGTGAGCGACTCTCCTCTTACCAGTTTCTGGCCCGCAGTCAGCGTGTCTCCCATGTCACTCCCATCTCCTCAGCACCATAGGGCCAACTATCGACCCTGCGTGATGTTCAACGCACGGCCTGAGCTTACTGTCATCGGCCTTCGCCGGAGCCAGTTCAGCTCACTGCAATCAAAACGACGGGAAAATTACTGATTAAAACCGAATGCCGCTGCGGTGTTCACTATTTTTTGTTCTTGCCCCCCAAGAGTCCGCCCAAAATATCGCCCGCTTTGCTTCCCAACGCATTGCCCAAAATGCTGCCCAACGACTTGTTGCCGCCGCCGGATGCTCCTCCGAGGATGCTGCCGAGTACGTCGCCCAGTACGCCTTCAGGCGACTGCTGTCGCGCGGGCTCTGACCCCTTCTTGTCGCCTAGTTGCTTGCCGATGTAGGCCAGTACGATCGGCGCCAAGATCGGCAAAAGCTTTTGGAACAACTCATTATTGCCAGCGCCAGCACGTGAAAGTGCCGCGGCGACCTGACCGGTGTCGTTGCCGCCGAAGATCTTGGCGATCGCCTTCTGCCCGTCGGATTCGTCGACTTGGTCGACGCTGACACCCGTGTCCAGCAGCCCCCGAGCCGCATGCTGGCTGACGGCGGACTCAATCTCTGCGGCACGTTCGGGGTTTTGCGCGTTCTCGTGCAGTCCACCAACGAGCACCGGCACCAGTGTTTGGATGGCGCTCTTGACGTCCGCTTCGTCGGCGCCTAACTTGTTTGCGATTTCACGCGTGGGGATCGCAGCAAAGAGATCATCAAGGCCGGCCATCTTTATGTCACTTTCGTCGCTGTGGTGTTGTCGAAAACACTTACGACACTAGACCAAGCGAGCCCGACTGACAGCAGTTCAGAGGAGCACGGCGCAATTACAGCCGGCTGGTCTGCAGCGACACACCGGCGGCCGGGAAACGTGCTAGCAGCGCGTCGCCCATTGCAGCCGCCGGGGTGAGCACACCACGCAGGTCGGAGAGCTTGTCGCGGTCCAGGGCCAGTGCCAGGCCGCTCTCCCCCAGCAGCACGGAAGTCGCCTTGTAACCCGGATCGCCTTGTTGCGCGATCCTCGCCACATAACGGGCACCGGTGGTCGTGGCGGTGTAGGTCTCGGCCTGGTAATAGCCGCGCTCGCGGGCAGCTTCGCTGGGACCGGTGCCGGGCTTGGGCGCCAGCCGCTCCACCAGCCGACGCGGCAGCAGCCGGAAATAGCGGCTGCCCAACCCGAACATCACGTTGCCTGCTCCGGTGACGATGGCAGACGCCATCGGGGCAACCACCGAGGCTCCCAGGCTCATGTGCTCGCTGTAGCGGAACCGCCTGCCGTACGCCCAACCCAGTAATGCGTTGCTGCGCCGTACGATTCGGGTGTTGTATGGCGCCATCATGAATCCGGCCGTCCAAATCCCGGTGAGTTCCGGGGCGATGTCACGGCCGCGGCGCAACGGCATGTCCGGCTGCCGGCCCAGATCCGGTTCAGCAGCGCGGTCGCTGCTCAGTGTGTACGGGTCGCTGAGCAGACGCCGCGCGTCGGAGTCGGTGGATGCGGTGTGCAGCACTTCGACCATTGACGCGATGGTTCCGCCGGATAGTCCGCCGGAGAAGCGGCGCAACACAAAATTGGTGTCGGTAAGCTCACCGGCACCGTCTTGGCTGGCCAACCGGTAGAGTGCGTAGACACTCAAATCCGAAGGGATGGAATCGAATCCACATGCATGCACCATACGTGCACCGGTGTCGATGGCCTGCTTGTGGTAGGAATCGATGCTGTTACGCACAAATATGGCCTCCCCGGTGAGGTCGGCGTAATCGGTGCCCGCGGCGGCGCACGCGGCAACCAGTGGCAAGCCGTAACGCGTGTAGGGGCCGACGGTGGTGACGACCACCTGGGTGCGTTTCGCCATTGCGTCCAGCGTCGACGGCGAGGAGGCATCGGCTTGGACCAGTGGCCAGGACTGTGCGGATTCGCCGAGCGTTTCGCGCACCGCGCGCAAGCGGTCGATCGACCGACCCGCCAGGGCGATGCGAGCATCCGATCCTGCCCTGGCCAGGTATTCGGCGGTCAGCTTTCCAACAAAGCCGGTGGCGCCGTACACGACGAGGTCGAATTCGCGTTGTGCTCCGGTCACGGCGCTGACCCTACTCCGAGCAGTTCGGGCAATTCGGCGGTCTCCCCGAGCACGTGTTCGGCGAGGAACGCAATCACGACCTGGTACCAGATTTTGGTGTGCTGCGGCGCCAGCACCCAGTGGTGTTCGGACGGGAAGTACAAAAACCGGTGCGGACTGCTTCCGTCGGCGCCCGCGGATAAGCCTGATTCGGCCAACAGGTCATACCACAGTCGGAGGGCTTCGCCGATCGGAACGCGATAGTCCTTGTCGCCGTGGATGACCAGCATCGGGGTGGTGATCTGATCGACAAACCGGTGCGGGGAGTGGATCGCTGCCATCTCCGGCGTCATCTCGCGACGCCAGTAATAGGCGCGGTCGGTCGTCGGACCGAATTGGTCCAGGGCCCACAAGCTGGCATGTGTGACGATCGCGGCGAACCGATCGGTGTGACCGGCCACCCAGTTAGCCATGTATCCGCCGAATGATCCTCCCATTGCGGCGATTCGTGCGGCGTTGACGCGCGGGTGTGCGCAGGCAGCGTCGGTGGCAGCCATCAGGTCGTCGAATGGCGCCGCGCCCCATGCTCCCCAGCCACGCTGGATGAATCCCTGGCCGTAGCCGGTCGACAACGCGGGGTCGGGCAACAGCACCGCGTAGCCTTTGGCAGCCATCAACCAGGGGTTCCACCGCCACGACCAGCCATTCCAGCTGGCCACCGGACCACCGTGAATCCAGACCAGCAGCGGTGCCGGGCCGGGGTTTTCGGGGAGCACCAGCCACGAGCGCACCCTTGTTCGGTCCGGCGCGCTGGCTGTGATCTCTTCCAAAGTGCCTGGCAGCCTGGGTAATTCAATGCAAGGCAATACTGTGATGCTTCCGTCTGGGTCGATCCGAACCGGGTGTGGGGGCGACGTGATAGAGCTGCGCAGTGCGTACAGCACTCCGGCCGGGGCAGGTCTGACGTCGGTGTAGGCGAAGTCGTCGGTCGTGAGCTGGGTGACGGTCGATGTAGATACGTCGATCGTGAACACCGGCGCACGGCCGGCCTGATCGGCGGTGACGATCAACGAGGTGCCATCGCTCGACCACGCCACCGACGTCGGCCAGCGATCCCAGTCTGGCGCGACGACCGCCGGTTCCTCGCCAAACCGCAAGTAATGCAACGTCCTTCGAGGCGCGCAATCGGGGTTGGCGATTGTTTCCCGGGTGAACGCCACGGCCTGGCAGTCCGGGGAGATAGCCGGGCGCTCCAGATCCGCATCCGGGTCGTCTGCGATGACGGTGCGCCGTCCGGATTCGAAGTCGACCCGCAACAACACCGAGCGCTGCACCGGCCCGGGTCCGGCGACACGCCAAGTCGTCACCAGGAATTGGCCGTCTGGGCTGATGTCGAACCCAGCCTCGTGCAACGCTGCACCTGGCTGTGGGGTCAAATCACGCGGGCCGCTCGCATCGAACAAGTGGGGTTCGTCCGGCCCAAGGTCCTTGTCCCAGTAACGGACTGGATATTTCGTGTGCAGGATCGCGGTTACCCCGCTGTCTTGGCGTCGATCACGCAACCGCCGATCGTCCTCGACAGTTTGCGCCGCTGGCAGCAGCGGCGCGCCGACCACTGTTACTTCGACCGTGCGAGCGCTTTGCACCACCGACACACCGCCGGGCATGACCAGCACTTCGGCGGCCTCACCGCCGTTGGCCGGCAGCCGCCACAGCGACGCCGGCGGTTTCTCGTCGTCGGCCTTCTCGGGTCGGGCTCGCGACGAGACAAACAACAGATCGCCGTCGGCGGTGAACGCCGGCGACGACTCACCGTGGGCCGAGCGGGTCAACCTGCGCGCGGGTGCCCGCCCCGCCGGGTCGAGTTCCCAGATGGCGCTGACATATTCGCTGCGTTTGTCGTTGAGCTCAGCCACCGTTGTGACGGCCCGCGAGCCGTCGGCTGAGACCGCCAGGCCGGAGACCCGTGGCAGCGCCAGGTAGTCATCGAGGTTGTCAAATGCGGTTGCGGTCATGCGTCTTGCGTAGCACACGCGTTATTGGCTTCCCCACCTCGCGATAGGTTGAGGTCCATGGCGCAACGCATCGTGGTGGTGGGCGCGGGTATCGCGGGCCTGGCTAGCGCGGTGGCGTTGCAGCGGTGCGGTTATGAGGTCACGGTCATCGAGGAGCGCACCGGCACGTCGACGGGCGCCGGAATCAGCATCTGGCCCAACGCGTTGGCTGCGCTCGACTACATCGGTGCGGGCGACGCGGTCCGTGAAGCGGGCGGGCGGATCACCACGGGTGCGCTGCGCTGGAGAGACGGCTCATGGTTGCGCCGCCCGGCGCCCGAGCGGTTGGTCAAGGCGCTTGGTGGGCCGTTGGTGATGGTGAAACGGTCGGTGCTGCGCGACATCCTCACCGACGTGCTGGGGCCCGGCTCGGTGGAAATACGGGCTGCAGGCCGTCGGCATGGCCGACAGCGCCGACGGAGTGCGGATCGAATTGTCGGACGGCACGGTACGCACGGCGCGCGCGGTGGTCGGCGCCGACGGGACGCGGTCGATGGTGGCGCGCCACCTCAATGGCCCGCTGACCGACCGCTACGTCGGCTGCCGGGCGCGGCGTCGCGCGCTACGCGATGGACCCGGACTTGGCCGGGGAAACGCTCGGGCCAGGCGTCGAAACCGGCCACGTCCCGATGGGGCCGGATGGCACGTATTGGTTCGCGGCCGAGCGTGCGGCCGAGGGCCAGCACGCGCCGGACGGAGAGTTGGGTTACCTGCGGGAGAAGTTCGCCGACTGGCCTGAACCCCTTCCAACCGTGCTGGCGGCGACGGCAGAAAGCGTCGTGTTACGTAATGACCTCTACGACCGCGCCCCGCCCGGCGGTGGGCAGGCGGGCCCATCGTGCTGGTCGGCGACGCGGCCCACCCGATGCGCCCGCACCTCGGCCAGGGCGGCTGCCAGGCCCTCGAAGACGCCGCGATTCTGGCCGCTTTTGTGCAGCGGGCCCCCAACCTGCCCGACGCCTTCGCCCGGTTTGCCGCGTTCCGGCGCCCGCGGATCAAGCCGCTGGTGCGTGAGTCGGCGTTGATCGACAAGGTCATCAACCTGCGGCCGACCCTGCTGAATGTCGCGGCCATCCGAGCCACCGCGCTGATACCAGAGGCCGTGGTGACCCGGCATCTGGCCTCGGTGGCGGCGCGGTCGGCATTCGTCCTGCCGGACGGCGGCGGTCAACCGTGAAGATGAGCCCCGGACAAACGGCGGTGCCGGGCCCGAAGGCCCGGCACCGCGTCCAGTCGTCAGGTCAGCCGCGCCGGCCGCAGACCGGCCAGGCACCGATGCCCTGGGTGCGCAGGACGTTCTCGGCCACCCGGATCTGCTCCTCGCGGCTGGCGTTGGCCGGGGAGCCCGAGCCGCCGTTGGCCCGCCAGGTGCTCTGGGTGAACTGCAGGCCGCCGGCGAAACCGTTACCGGTGTTGATCGACCAGTTGCCACCGGACTCGCAAGCCGCGATCGCGTCCCAGTTGACGCTGTAGGCACGCTTGGGGGCGGGCGCCGGCGCCTCAGGAGCCGGCGCCGCGGGAGGCGTCGCGGCGGCCGCCTCGGCCTCCGGCGCGGCAGCGGGCTCCTCTGCAGCCGGGGCGGGCGCCTCAGGAGCAGGCTCAGCCGCCTCGGGCGCGGGCGCCCCCGCTGGCTCGGGAGCGGCGGCAGGCTCCTCCGGAGCGGCAGCGTCAGGATCGGTGCCAAGGGCCGCGTTCACGTCCCAGGCCTCGCCCTCCGCGTAGGCGCTGGCGACGAAGGGCGCAGTCGGCGACGCGACAAGCGCGCCTGCGATGCCGGCGATGACGAGCGTCTTGTGGACGGTCTTCAATATCGTTCCTTTCGCGGTGCGCGCGCCGAAGCAAGCCCACGGATGTGGGCCGGTGCCTGTTCAGGCGCCGTTGGTGCTTCGGGACGTGCCGTTTCGTTCCGGCACGACGGCGGGGGCGTAAACCTGCCCGACGGGTCTCTTTCCCGGCGGCTGGGAGGCGGCCGTGACCGTCCCCAGCCCCGCTCACACGCGGGTCCGTGGATTCGATTTTCGTTTGCCCATCTCGGGCCGAGAGGGACCGTACGAGACTGGATTGATTTCGTCATCTCGGGCTAAAGCCATATATCTGTTGAATAACGACTTGATCACGGCAACGTGAGCCGATGGTTCATGCAGGTTAATACGGCCTTTGACCAAGACGTCAGCGCTGTGGCATAACAAAGTTATAGTGATTCAAATCACGCAAATATTGTGAGCTGCGCCACGGGTTTTGATGAGATTTCGCGTGGGTAGAGACAGCAGATTCACCAAGCAGCAGAGGACCCATGGGTCGTGGATTTGCTGCTTCCTCGTTTGACGGCTAGTGTGCAAATTCTTTGAGGCGTTGCCCCGAACGCCCGGTGGATAAACCATATAAGTTGTGCGCCAAGCGATTTCAATTAACGTGCCCGAACTGGCCGAGGAACACTCCGGACGTCAGCTCGCCGGGATCTTCCTGTCAGGCGAAGGAAGACTGTTGCTAATCCTGGCTATCACCAACATATTTCGTTGCTCTACTGTGCGGTCCGGCAGCCAGGGGTGCATGTCTGGGCTCGGCTCCGACGTCAGCGTCATCGCACCGTGAATGAGCCGCCGTCAGCCCTCATGACAATTTGCCGGAAATGGTTTGCTTCAGCCATTTCTCGGCAATGCAGACCACGGGGATGGGCTCTTCCTCCCTATCGCTCACCATCACGAATTTGTCGTCGGCACAATGTAATCCGGGTTGGTTCCTTCGTTCGGACTCAGCCGTCGACTTTCTGAGCAAACTTCCGATCAGTGATACGTTTACCTAGAAAATGGACGATTATCAATGTCAAATAACTTCATTCCAATAATCGCACCAGATCAGCTATTAGGAGTGACGAATTGTTTGGTTTGCTAGAAAGGAATACTGCGCACGCGTCTAATTGCAGTCTGGTTCGGCTCGTCCGGCGCCAAAGACCGTCAGCGCGTGAGCTGCAGAAGGGTGTGCAGATCGTCGGCCGAATTGACGTTGGCCAGTGGACGCGAGTCTGATACCACGACCCGTTGGGCGTCGACGCTGTCGACCAGGACTCGCATCGCACGCTCGCCGGCGGCGACCAGCTCGTCGATTCGTTTGGCCAGGTCGGTCCGATAAATTGCGGCCAGGTAGTGGTCACGGCCGTCCCACGGCAAAACCACGTCCGCATCGACCTGGGCGGCCCGGTTGGCCAGCTCGTCAATCAACTCGACCGTCAGAAGCGGCATGTCGACCGCGCAGACGAAGGCCCGGGTAGTGCCCGCCTCCGCGGCGGCCCGCAGTCCACGGCCGGTCGCCAGCAGCGGTCCAAGTCCGCGCACCTCGTCGCGCACGACCTGAGCCTGCAGCGCGGGTAGCCGCTGACCAGGTGCGGCGACGACGAAAACCGGCTTGCACCGCTGGCCGACAATGCCGACGACATGCTCGACCATCGTGGTCGCACCGCGACGCTCGTTCGGTGACGCAGCTTCTCCGGCAACCGGCACGGGCACCGGCAAAGTGGCTTTGTCTCGGCCCATTCGGCGCGAGGCACCTCCAGCCAACACCACCCCCGCCAAGGCGATCGGCTGGGTCGAGGACTGCGGCACGTCAGGCGACGGTCCAGGTGTCACGTCCGCGCAGCAGCGATTGCAGCGCAGCGCGGTCACTTGGGGCCGACTTCTTCGCGGTGCTGACCTGGGTGCGGGCCGCGTCGTCGTAGGCCGGCCGAGTGATCTGGCGGAAGATCCCCATGACGGCGTGTTCGAGGTTCTGGTCGGACAGCCGCGAAAGGGCGAACGCATACCCGGGATCCTCGGCGTGCGCGTCGTGCACGACGATGCTCTCGGCGGAAACGTCGGCGGTCTTGGCTACGTCGAGTCCAAAATCGGAACGCACCACGCAGTATTCACCGTTGGCGCCGAATGTGATCGGCTCGCCGTGCCGGACATTGATCACCCGCTCTTCGGCGCCCTCCTTGCGCAGCGCGTCGAACGAGCCGTCGTTGAAGATCGGGCAGTCCTGCAGGATCTCGACCAGCGCGGCGCCGCGGTGCTGGGCGGCGGCGCGTAGCACTTCCGACAGACCGTTGCGGTCCGAATCCAGCGCGCGCGCAACGAAAGTCGCCTCGGCACCCAACGCCAGCGATACCGGGTTGAACGGCTGGTCCAGCGAGCCCATCGGGGTCGACTTGGTGACCTTGCCGACTTCGGATGTGGGCGAATACTGGCCTTTGGTCAGGCCGTAGATGCGGTTGTTGAACAGCAGGATCGTCAGATTGACGTTGCGGCGCAGCGCGTGGATCAGGTGATTGCCGCCGATCGAGAGCCCGTCGCCGTCACCAGTGACGACCCATACCGACAGATCGGGTCGGGCCAGCGCCAAACCGGTCGCGATGGCCGGCGCACGGCCGTGGATCGAATGCAGACCGTAGGTCTCCAGGTAGTAGGGGAATCGGCTGGAGCACCCGATGCCGCTGACAAAGACAATGTTCTCGCGGCGCAGCCCGAGTTCGGGCAAAAAGTTACGGATGGTGTTGAGGATGACGTAGTCGCCGCAGCCCGGACACCAGCGGACTTCCTGGTCACTGGTGAAGTCTTTGGCCTTCTGCGGCTGGTCGGTGGTGGGTACGCCGGAGTTCTTGGTCAACACCGGCGTCACCGGAAGATCCGCGCCCGTCAGCTCGCCAATCAGGTCAGTCATGCGTTAACTCCCTGCCCCAACCGTAGCCACCGCCAATCTGGCCACTGTGGTTTTGTCCTGCTCGATTTCGGCCAGAGTCCCGCCCAGCGCGGCGCGGATTACGCGCCCGATCTCGTCGGCCAAAAACGAGACGCCCTGAACCTTGGTCACGGACTGGATGTCGACCAGATACCTCGCACGCAGGAGCATCGCGAGCTGGCCGAGGTTCATCTCGGGGGCGACGACCTGCGGATAACGGCGCAAAACGTCACCGAGGTTGGCCGGGAATGGGTTGAGGTGACGCAGGTGGGCGTGGGCGACCTTGATGCCCTTGCGGCGCGCCCGTCGACACGCTTCGCCGATTGGGCCGTAGGTGCTTCCCCACCCGATCAGCAGCAGTTCTGCGTCACCGCTGGGGTCGTCGACCTGCAGGTCGGGCACCCGGATACCGGCGATCTTGGCCTGCCGCAACCGCACCATCAAGTCATGGTTGGCCGGCTCGTAGGAGATATCGCCGGAGCCGTTTGCGCACTCCAGCCCGCCGATGCGGTGTTCTAGTCCGGGAGTGCCCGGAATCGCGAACTGGCGGGCCAAGGTCTGCGGGTCGCGGGCATACGGCTGGAATGGTTCACCGGCCTTGGCATAGGTGTGTTCGATGGGTGCCAGCGTGCTGATGTCCGGGATGAGCCACGGTTCGGAGCCGTTGGCAATGGCACCGTCGGACAACAGGATCACCGGGGTGTGGTAGGACACTGCGATCCGCACCGCCTCTAGGGCGGTGTCAAAGCAGTCCGACGGCGACCGTGGTGCCAGCACTGCGACGGGGGATTCGCCGTTGCGCCCGTACATCGCCTGCAGCAGGTCGGCCTGCTCGGTCTTGGTCGGCATCCCGGTCGACGGGCCGGCGCGCTGCACGTCGATGACGAGCAGCGGCAGCTCGGTCATCACACCGAGGCCGATCGCTTCGGCTTTGAGCGAAAGACCCGGTCCCGACGTGCTGGTGACGCCCAGTGCGCCGCCGTAGGCCGCACCTAACGCGGCGCAGATTCCGGCGATCTCGTCCTCCGCCTGGAAGGTGATGACGTTGAAGTTCTTGTGCTTGGACAGCTCATGCAGGATGTCGGACGCCGGGGTGATCGGGTAGCTGCCGAGCACCACCGGGATGCCCGCCAGCTGACCGGCGGTGACGATGCCGTAGGCAAGCGCGGTGTTGCCCGAGATCTGCCGGTATTCCCCCGGCGGCAGCTTCGCCGGCGAGACGTCGTAGGTCGTGCCGAATGCCTCGGTGGTTTCGCCGTAGTTCCAGCCCGCCTTGAGCGCCAGCACGTTGGCTTCGGCGATGTCGGGCTTGCGGGCGAATTTCTCTCTGATGAATCGTTCGCTGGTCTCGATCGGCCGGCCGTACATCCACGACAGCAGGCCCAGCGCGAACATGTTTTTGGCGCGCTGGCCGTCCTTCTTCGACGCGCCGATCGCCTCGACGGCCCCTAGGGTAAGCGTGGTCATCGGGACGGCGTGCACGACGTAGTCGGACAGCTCGCCGTTGTCCAGTGGGTTGGTTTCGTAGCCCACCTTGGCCAAGTTGCGTTTGGTGAATTCGTCGGAGTTCGCGATCACCATTCCGCCGCGTGGGAGGTCGTCGATGTTGGCTTTCAGCGCTGCGGGGTTCATGGCCACCAGCACGTCGGGCCGGTCGCCGGCGGTCAGGATGTCATAGTCCGCGATTTGGATCTGGAAGGACGAGACACCGGGCAGTGTGCCGGCGGGCGCGCGGATCTCAGCTGGAAAGTTCGGTTGGGTGGCCAAGTCGTTGCCGAAAAGCGCCGCCTCGGAAGTGAATCGGTCCCCGGTGAGCTGCATCCCGTCACCGGAGTCCCCGGCGAAGCGGATGACGACTTTTTCCAGCTGCTGCCGCGTCGCCGTACCAGCGCTATGAGATTCTGAACCGGCTCCGTCGCCGTTCGGACCCACGTCCCCGCCTTCCGTTACTTCTCTGCGTACGGCCACCCTGCGTCACGGCTCCAGTATCTGCCGCCGCAGCGGACCCACCCACGTTTTATGTCACCGGCAGTACCGATTATGGCACTGCTCTTAAGCATTCGTTGACGCCGACGCGTGGGAACACGCCATCGGTATGCAATCAAACACCAAGGTCACGCCCGCGGATACCACGCCGGCAAGGCAAAACTGTGGCGTTCGTCACTTTTGCTGACACGCCAACTCTAAGAAGCGGGGACACCGCCGGGCAACCGCTCCGATTGCCCGGCCCGGCCGGCTCGCTAGGCGCTCTTGTCGCGGCGCTCGGTGCGCGACGGCTTACGCGGCACGATCGTCGGAAGCACGTTGTCTTGCACGGTCTCCTTGGTGACCACAACCTTGGCGACGTCGTCACGGCTGGGGATGTCGTACATCACGGGCAGCAGGACTTCCTCCATAATCGCGCGCAGACCGCGAGCGCCGGTGCCGCGGTGGATCGCCTGTTCGGCGATGGCCTCCAACGCATCCTGGGTGAACTCCAGTTCCACACCGTCCATCTCGAACAGCCGGGTGTACTGCTTGACGAGGGCGTTTTTGGGTTCGGAGAGGATCTTGACCAGCGAATCCATGTCGAGATTGGTCACCGAGGCGATCACCGGCAGTCGGCCGATGAATTCCGGGATCAGCCCGTACTTGATCAAATCCTCGGGCATGACCTCGGCGAAGTGGTCGGTGGTGTCGATCTCGGCTTTGGAGCGCACCTCGGCTCCGAAGCCCAGCCCGCGTTTTCCGACCCGGTCGGCGACGATCTTCTCCAACCCGGCGAAGGCGCCGGCCACGATGAACAGCACATTGGTGGTGTCGATCTGGATGAATTCCTGGTGCGGGTGCTTGCGGCCACCCTGCGGGGGCACCGAGGCCTGCGTGCCCTCGAGGATCTTCAGCAGTGCCTGCTGCACACCTTCCCCGGACACATCGCGGGTGATCGAAGGGTTTTCACTCTTGCGGGCGATCTTGTCGACCTCGTCGATGTAGATGATGCCGGTCTCGGCGCGTTTGACGTCGTAGTCGGCGGCTTGGATGAGTTTGAGCAGAATGTTTTCCACGTCCTCACCGACGTAACCGGCTTCGGTGAGCGCGGTGGCGTCAGCGATGGCGAACGGCACGTTGAGCATCTTGGCCAGGGTCTGGGCGAGATACGTCTTGCCGCAACCGGTGGGTCCCAACATCAAGATGTTGGACTTCGTCAATTCGACCGGCTCACCCGATCGCGAATCGCGCCCCTTCTCGCCGGCCTGGATGCGCTTGTAGTGGTTGTAGACCGCGACAGCCAGGGTCCGCTTGGCGTTGTCCTGGCCGATCACGTAACTCTCGAGAAATTCCCGGATCTCGGCGGGCTTGGGAAGTTCGTCGAGTTTGACGTCGTCGGCGTCGGCGAGTTCCTCTTCGATGATCTCGTTGCACAGGTCGATGCACTCATCGCAGATATAGACCCCGGGGCCCGCAATGAGCTTCTTGACTTGTTTTTGGCTCTTGCCGCAGAAGGAGCACTTCAGCAAGTCACCGCCGTCTCCGATGCGCGCCATGGTGCTGAGGGCCTACTTCCTTTTCGCCGTCCATCGCAGTGTGCCGCGTGTATCACGACGCTACCCGCTTGCGTGGGCCGGACGCGACCGATAGCGGCGAATAGCGTCGGTGGTATTCGTGCCTGTCTGCTGCGAACATAGCCCTTTGGCGGCCCAGTAGCAGCCCGGAACGCGCCGCCGTGTCCCTGGCGTGTCGCGGCTGTTACTCGACCGAGAGCCGGTGAGCTTGCCGATCCTACAGTTAAGCCCGTGGGATTCGCCGTGGCCGACGATACCGTCTTGATCGGTGATGGCGGGCTGGCCACCGAACTCGAGGAGCGCGGCCATGACCTATCGGACCCGTTGTGGTCGGCCAGGCTGCTGATCGACGCTCCCGAAGAAATCACGACGGTGCATGCCGCCTACTTTCGTGCCGGCGCCATGATCGCGACCACGGCGAGCTACCAGGCATCGTTCGACGGCTTCGCCGCCCGCGGCATCGGACGCGACGACGCGGTCCGGCTGCTGCGGCGCAGCGTCGAACTCGCAGCTACTGCGCGCGATCGCATGGGCGCCAACGGCCGCTGGGTCGCCGCCTCGGTCGGCCCGTATGGCGCCGCGCTCGCCGACGGGTCGGAGTACCGCGGACGCTACGGCCTTAGTGTCGCCGCGCTGGCGGCCTGGCACCGGCCTCGGCTGGAGGTGCTGGCTGAGGCCGGCGCGGACGTGCTCGCGTTGGAGACCGTGCCCGACGTCGACGAGGCCGAGGCGCTGGTGAACGTGGTGCGGCGGCTCGCAGTGCCCGCCTGGCTCAGCTACACCATCGAGGGAACCCGTACCAGGGCAGGGCAACCACTCGCCGAGGCGTTCGCGGTGGCCGCCGGGGTACCGGAGATCGTCGCGGTCGGCGTCAACTGCTGCGCGCCGGACGATGTGCTGCCCGCGGTCGCGGTGGCGCGGCAGACCGGCAAACCCGTGATTGTCTACCCCAACAGCGGAGAGCGCTGGGACAGCGCACGGCGAGCCTGGGTCGGCCAGTCGCGGTTCTCGGCTGAGCTGGCGCCGGAGTGGGTGTCGGCGGGAGCACGCATCGTCGGCGGCTGCTGCCGGGTGCGTCCGGCCGACATCGCTGCCGTGGCCCGAGCGGTCGCAAAAGCACCCTGAACGCCGCGTTGTTGGGGGCGTTTGCGTCTGGCCGCGCAGGGGCCAGGGACCCTAAGCCGTGGTGGCAGAAAGCTTCCGGTACTCCAGCACGGTGTCGATGATCCCGTAATCCTTGGCCTCTTCGGCGGTCAGGATCTTGTCGCGGTCGGTGTCTTTGCGGATCTGCGCGGCGTCTTTGCCGGTATGCCGGGCCAGGGTGGTTTCCATCAGCGTGCGCATCCGCTCGATCTCGGCGGCCTGGATTTCCAGGTCGGAAAACTGGCCTTGGATCACGCCCGACAGCGAAGGCTGGTGGATCAATACCCGCGCGTTGGGCAACGCCATTCGCTTGCCCGGTGTTCCCGCGGCCAGTAGCACCGCCGCGGCCGAGGCGGCCTGCCCCAGGCAGACAGTCTGGATGTCGGCGCGCACATACTGCATCGTGTCGTAGATCGCCATCAGCGACGTGAACCCGCCGCCGGGCGAATTGATGTACATGGTGATGTCGCGGTCAGGATCCAGCGACTCCAGCACCAACAGCTGCGCCATGATGTCGTTGGCCGACGCGTCGTCGACTTGGACGCCGAGGAAGATGATGCGCTCCTCGAACAGCTTGTTGTACGGATTGGATTCTTTGACGCCCCAACTCGAATGCTCAATGAAGGACGGCAGGATGTAGCGGGCCTGCGGCTGGATATCGGGATTCATGATGGTGCTCCGTTGACTGGGGCGTTGGTGATGATGTGGTCGACAAAGCCGTACTCCAAGGCTTCCTGCGCGGTGAACCAGCGGTCGCGGTCCGAGTCTGCCATGATTCGTTCAACGGGCTGGCCGGTGAACTCGGCGTTGAGCCGGAACATCTCTTTCTTGATCAACGCGAATTGCTCGGCCTGAATGGCGATGTCGGCGGCACTCCCGGTCACGCCGCCCATCGGCTGATGCATCAGAATCCGAGCATGCGGCAACGCGTAGCGCTTGCCCTTGGTGCCCGCGGCGAGCAGGAACTGACCCATCGAGGCGGCCAGGCCCATCGCGTAGGTCGCGATATCGCAGGGTGCCAGCACCATGGTGTCGTAGATCGCCATGCCGGCGCTGATCGACCCGCCCGGCGAGTTGATGTACAGCGAGATGTCTTTGGCGGGATCTTCCGCGGCCAGCAGCAGAATCTGCGCGCAGAGCCGGTTGGCGATGTCGTCGTTGACCTCGGAGCCCAGGAAAATGATGCGCTCGGCGAGCAAACGCTCGTAGACCGAGTCGGTGAGGTTGAGACCCTGCGTGTTCGTACGCATGCCTGTCACGACGGGATACCTGCTTTCTCGAGTTGCGTCTGCACCGACATTAACCAACCGGCGACGTCATGCACTCCCCGAAGTGCCCGCGTTCGCTCACAGCGTGGCGTCATGTCGCCACGTCGGTCACGCTGACCGGCCGGGACACCGTGCTAGGCCTCGCCGGCGGCCTCATCGGCCGCAGCGGTTTCAACCTCATCGACCCCCTCAGCCTCATCGGCCTCGTCAGCCCTGCGTTTACCGAACAACTCACCAGTGTCGATGACGTGTCCGTCCGTGTCTTTAACCGTTGCCGCCTGCACCACGGCGGCCACCGTCAACCCCGCCGCACGTCGGCAAACATGGCCGGCAACTGGTTGTTCTGCTGCAAAAACGACAGCAGCTGCGCAGGCTCGACACCGTATTGCCGGGACATCGACACCAGCCGTTCGGTGAGGTCGTCCTGACTGACCTGGATGCCCAGCTCATCGGCCAGGGCGTCCAGCACCAGCTGCGTCTTGACCGTCTTCTCGGCGGCGGCGCGGACATTTGCGTCGAACTGCTCGCGCGACGATCCCTGCTTGGCCAACGCCTCGGCGAATCTGGCTTCGTCGTGGTCGAGGCCGTGCAGTGCGTTGTGCATCGTTTCGTCGACGTGGGCCTGCACAATCGCCTCCGGCAGCGGGATGTCCACCTGCTCCAGCAGGCTATCCAGCGTGGCATTGCGGATCTTCTCGGCCTGCTGGATCTGCTTGGCCCGGCGGACTTGCTCGACCAGATTCGCGCGCAACTCGTCTATGGTGTCGAATTCGCTTGCCAGTTGCGCGAATTCGTCATCGAGTTCGGGCAGCTCGCGTTCCTTGACCGAGCCAACGGTGACAGTGACCTGAGCCTCCTGCCCCGCGTGCGGTCCATGTGCCAACGTGGTGGTGAACACCCCCGATTCGCCGGCCGACAAGCCGACGATCGCCTCGTCGAGGCCGTCGACCAGTTGACCGGAACCGACTTCATGCGTGAGGCCTTCGGTAGCCGCGTCCGCGACTTCCTCGCCGTCGATGCTGGCGGACAGGTCAATGGAAACGATGTCCCCCTCAGCCGCGGGCCGCTCGACCGGCCTCAGTGTGCCGAACCGAGTGCGCAACGACTGCAGCTCCTTCTCGACGTCCTCGTCGGTGACTTCGACCGGGTCCACGGTGACGGTCAGCGCACTGAGGTCGGGGAGCGTCATCGCAGGTCGCACGTCGACTTCGGCGGTGAAAACCAGGTCCTCGCCGTATTCTTTTTTGGTCACCTCGATCTCGGGCTGGCCCAGCGGACGCACATCCGCCTGCGTCACGGCCTGCCCGTAGCGGCTGGGCAGCGCGTCGTTGACCACCTGGTCGAGCATCACTTCGCGTCCGATGCGTGCTTCAAGCAGCTTGGCCGGTGCCTTACCTGGACGAAAACCGGGCAGCCGCACCTGTTTTGCCAGCTCCTTGTATGCCCGTTCGAAATCTGGTTCGAGTTCTGTGAAAGGCACCTCCACATTGATGCGAACCCGGGTGGGGCTCAACTGCTCGACGGTGCTTTTCACGGGTGTGCTCCTTGGTGTCGATTCATGGTTGACGCGAGCTGCGCTGGTCGGGGTGGCGGGATTTGAACCCACGGCCTTCCGCTCCCAAAGCGGATGCGCTACCAAGCTGCGCTACACCCCGCGCTGACCTCGCGATCCTACGGCCCGGGTCCACCGTCGCGGCAGTCGCCTCACACCGAAGTCACGGAACGGCCTCATTTGGATTTGATGTCTGCCCCGACGTACAGTCGCGCTCGAGAATTTTCTGCGGGCGTAGCTCAATGGTAGAGCCCTAGTCTTCCAAACTAGCGACGCGGGTTCGATTCCCGTCGCCCGCTCCGACCCGGGTCCGCGATAGCCGACGAAGCCAGGAGGACGTCGATCAAGCAGATGGGCGACGTCGACATTCAGGGAACATGCGCGCCGGCCTTCGAGCGGGTGCGGGATGCGTTCGAGCAGAATTTCGCGCTGCGCAACGAAGTCGGCGCCGCGGTCGCGGTCTGGGTGGACGGCGACCTGGTCGTCAACCTGTGGGGCGGTTCGGCGGACGCTGCCGGCACGCGGCCATGGCGCGAGAACACCCTGGCCACGGTGTTGTCCGGGACCAAGGGCCTGACGAGCACGTGTGTGCACCGGCTCGCCGAGCGCGGTGAGATCGACCTGCACGCGCCCGTCGCCCGCTATTGGCCGGAATTCGGCCGGGCAGGCAAGCAAGACATCACCGTGGCCATGGTGATGAACCACCGCTCCGGGGTGATCGGTCCGCGCAAGCCCGTGCCCTGGCAGCAGATGGCCGACTGGGACCTGGTGTGCGACCGGCTGGCCGCCGCCGAGCCGTGGTGGAAGCCCAATACCGCGCAGGGCTACCACATGTTCACCTTCGGCTTCATCCTCGGCGAGGTGTTTCGCCGGGTCACCGGCACCACCATCGGCCAGTACCTGCGCAGCGAGGTCGCCGAGCCGCTGGGTATCGACGTCCACATCGGCCTGCCCGCCGGCGAACATCACCGCTGCGCGGATTTGGTGGACAAGCCCCACATTCGGGAGATGTTGGCCTCGGCGCAGGCGCCTGCCTGTCCGGTCACGCTGGCCGAGCATCCCAAGGCGGGGCTGGCCGTCGGGATGGGGTTTGTGCCCGACGACGAGCTGGGCTCGAATGACCTGGCGCTGTGGCGAGAGCTGGAGTTTCCGGCCAACAATGCCCAGGTGTCGGCGCTGGGCATGGCGACGTTCTACAACGCGCTGGCCGAGGAAAAGCTGCTCACCCGCCGCCACATGGAACTGGTCCGGGTTTGTCAGGGGGGCTTTGAGACCGACCTGGTGCTAGGTCCCCGGGTCGCCGACCACGGCTGGGGCCTGGGTTACATGCTCAACCAGCGTCGTCTCAATGGGCCCAATCCGGGGATTTTCGGCCACGGCGGGTTGGGCGGGTCGTTCGCGTTCGTCGACCTTGAGCACCGGATCGGCTACGCGTATGTGATGAATCGCTACGACGCCACCAAGGCCAACGCAGACCCGCGCAGTGTGGCGTTAAGTGACGAGGTCTACGCGGCGCTGGGCGTCCGCAGAGACTGACGCGCAGCCGACGCCGCACGTAGCAACCGCACCTGCCAGGCTCGTCGGCAGGTGCGGTTTGGAGGCTACGGACGCTTTAGGTGTGTTCGGCCGCTGTCAGCCCTGGACTAGACTAGGCCCGGCCACCCCGGATCACCGCGGTGGCGGAGGCCCACCCGGACCCCGGGTCCGTGCGGCGGCGGTGGCGGTGGCGGCCCGCCCGGTCCCCATCCCGGCGGCGGTGGCGGCGGTGGCCCACCCCGCCCCCATCCCGGCGGGGGCGGCGGCCCACCAGGTCCACGCCAGTTGTCGTGGCAGTGGTCCCAGTCCCAGTTATCCCCCCAGCCAGGATCCCAAAACTCACCAGGGCACCATCGCGGGAAAGGGCCTGGCTGGGCCTGAGCGCTGGCTGCGGCACCCAACCCGGCCAAACCGAGACCAACGGCAAGTGCGGCTGTCGCTGTGGCAAATCGTGCGAATCTATTCACGGATACGGTTATACCCAAGGTATCTATGAATAAACTGTGTCTTTCTCGGCGTGCGGCCTATATCGATCGGCACCACTGCCCAGGAATCCCCTGAGCGGCAACGTCGTTGACCTCACTTCGCATCTCACCTGCCATTTTCACCGCTGACATACCCGACACCAGAAGATATTTCGACCTTCCATCTCAGCGGCGGTAATCGTCGCCGAACAGATCCGGCATGGCTCTCCGGCACGGCGATACACATAGGTGCGTGGGCGGTCAGGCAGGTATGGCGGCGCTCCGCAGTCGTGTTCTGGCCGTACCACAATGATTTTGCCGCGGCGTAGCCCAACCTTCATCAGCGTCACGAGGTCCCGCCAGGCTGCGTCGAATTCCGCGCCGGTGATCGCCCGACCGGGCCGATAGGGGTTGATGCCGTGGCGGAAAAGCAGTTCGTTGCGGTACACGTTGCCGACGCCGGCGATCACCGTTTGATCCATCAGCAAGACCCCGATTGGCCTGCGGGACTTGGCAATCCGCGTCCATGCCCAGGCCGGGTCGGCATCGCGGCGCAGCGGGTCGGGGCCAAGCCGCGACACCACGTCCGCCACTTGGGCCTCGTCGAGCAGTTCGCACACCGTCGGCCCACGCAAGTCGGTGCCGTATTCGGCACCGACCATCCGCATCCGCACCTGCCCCACCGGTGGCGGGATGGCGAGTCCGGGACGACGGGCCCACTCCGTGAAGTGACCGTACAAGCCGAGGTGGACATGCACCGTTGGACCGTCGACGTAGTGGTGGAAGAGGTGCTTGCCCCAAACGCTGGCGCGCCGCAGTACCAGCCCGTCGACAGCAGACGCCGATCGGGCGAACCTGCCCTGCGGGCTGGACACCGCCACCGGCGAGCCGGCGAAACGTCTTTGATGCAGCCGGGCCAGCCGGTGCAAGGTGTGCCCTTCGGGCATGGTCAGCCGGCCGTCGAGGGTTCCGCGCCGGGTACCGGCGGCGCCTCATGGGTGCGTTCGT
This sequence comes from Mycobacterium heckeshornense, assembly GCF_016592155.1. Classification (NCBI taxonomy): domain Bacteria; kingdom Bacillati; phylum Actinomycetota; class Actinomycetes; order Mycobacteriales; family Mycobacteriaceae; genus Mycobacterium; species Mycobacterium heckeshornense. The sequence goes on along the minus strand of NZ_AP024237.1, from coordinate 1,779,157 downwards.
ATTCGTCGAGGATGTCGATACGACGTTGGTGGCGTTCGGCTTTCGACCACCGTGCGGTCAAGAACGCGTCGACGATCGCGAGCGCTTCGGACACCGTGTGCATTCGGCCGCCGATGCCGATGAGCTGGGCATTGTTGTGTTCGCGGGCCAGCGCCGCGGTTTCCACGTTCCACGCCAGTGCGCAGCGTGCGCCGGGCACCTTGTTGGCGGCGATCTGCTCGCCGTTGCCGGAACCACCCAGCACGATGCCCAGGCTGCCCGGGTCGGCCACGGTGCGGGTGGCGGCGGCGATGCAAAACGGCGGGTAGTCGTCGTCGGCTTGATAGCGGAACGCGCCGCAGTCGATCGGCTCGTGCCCGGATTTCTTCAGATGCTCGATGATGTGCTGCTTGAGGTCGTAGCCGGCGTGGTCGGAGCCCAGGTAGACGCGCATGCCCGCCATTGTGCCGGAAGCCTCGCCACACTCAGTCGAATTGCGGCGGCTCGGTGCGGGTCCGCTTGAGCTCCCAGAAGTGGGGGTATGACGCGAAAGTCACCGAGGCGTCCCACAGCTTGCCGGCCTCCTCGCCGCGCGGAATCTTCGAGAGCACCGGACCGAAGAACGCGACCCCGTTGACGTGGATGGTCGGGGTGCCGACGTCGTCCCCCACCGCGTCCATGCCCGCATGGTGGCTCTTGCGCAGCGCCTCGTCGTACGCGTCGGTGTTAGCGGCCTGCGCTAGCTCGGCGGGCAGACCCACGTCGGCCAGCGACTGCTTGATGACGTCGTCGAGATCCTTGTTGCCCTCGTTGTGGATGCGGGTGCCCATTGCGGTGTAGAGCGGTGCGAGCACTTCGGAGCCGTGAGCCTGTTCCGCGGCAATCGCCACCCGAACCGGGCCCCACGCCTTTTGCATTCCCTCTTTGTACTTCTCCGGCAGGTCGTCGCGGCCTTCGTTGAGGATCGCCAGGCTCATCACGTGGAAGTTTGCCGCGATGTCACGGACCTTCTCCACTTCGAGGATCCAGCGCGAGGTTATCCAGGCCCACGGGCACAGCGGGTCGAACCAGAAATCGGCGACTGACTTCTCGGACATGCAAGATCCTCTCATCGACGCTGTGGACAGCCGTCCAGCACAACCGTAGCCGCCGAAGAACTGTTCCCGGTGGCGAGAACTTGATTGCCCGGCTCCCCCATCGCGCTACCCGCTCTGCATCGTCGCCGGGCTAGTTTAGACCCGTGGCACTTCCCAATTTGACCCGTGACCAAGCCCTCGAACGCGCCGCCCTGATCACCGTCGACAGGTACCGCATCAGCCTCGACCTGACCGACGGCAACGGCAGGCCGGGCGAGCGCACCTTCCGGTCGACGACGACGGTGGAGTTCGAGGCACTGCCGGGTGCTGACACCTTCATCGACATCGCCGCAGACGCTGTTCATCGCGCCACCCTCAACGGCCGCGAGCTCGACGTGTCCGGCTACGACGAGTCGACTGGGATCGCGCTGACCGGGCTGGACCGGCACAACGTCGTCGTCGTCGACGCCGACTGCCGCTACTCCAACACCGGCGAGGGCCTGCACCGTTTCGTCGACCCTGTCGACGACGAGGTGTACCTGTACTCGCAGTTCGAAACCGCCGACGCCAAGCGCATGTTCGCCTGCTTTGACCAACCCGACATCAAGGCCGCCTTCGACGTGTCGGTGCGGGCACCCGACCACTGGCACGTCATCTCCAACGCGGCTCCTCTCAGCGTCGAGGACGGTGTCCGCACGTTTGCCACTACCCCGCGGATGAGCACTTACCTGGTTGCACTGATCGCCGGACCTTACACCCGGTGGACCGACACCTACATCGACGAGCATGGCGAGATCCCGCTGGGCATCTTCTGCCGGGCCACATTGGCCGAATACATGGATGCAGAGCGACTGTTCACCCAAACAAAGCAAGGATTCGCTTTCTACCACAAGCACTTTGGTGTGCCCTATGCATTCGGCAAGTACGATCAATTGTTCGTGCCCGAATTCAACGCCGGCGCAATGGAAAACGCGGGTGCGGTGACCTTTATCGAGGACTACGTCTTCCGCAGCAAGGTCACTCGCGCGTCCTACGAGCGTCGCGCCGAGACGGTGCTGCACGAAATGGCGCACATGTGGTTCGGTGATTTAGTCACCATGCGGTGGTGGGACGACCTGTGGCTCAACGAGTCGTTCGCCACCTTCGCCTCGGTGCTATGCCAGAGCGAGGCCACCGAGTTCACCGAAGCCTGGACCTCATTCGCCAACGCCGAGAAGTCGTGGGCCTACCGGCAGGATCAGCTGCCCTCGACGCATCCGGTGGCCGCCGACATCCCCGACCTGGCCGCGGTCGAGGTCAACTTCGACGGGATCACCTACGCCAAGGGCGCCAGCGTGCTCAAACAGCTGGTGGCCTACGTGGGACGCGATAACTTCATGGCCGGGCTGCGCGATTACTTCAAAACGCACGCCTTTGGCAATGCGACGTTCGACGATCTGCTGGCGGCGCTCGAAAAGGCATCTGGCCGCGACCTTTCCGACTGGGGCCGGCAGTGGCTGAAAACCACCGGGCTGAACACCCTGCGGGCCGACTTCGACGTCGACGCCGAAGGTCGGTTCACCCGGTTCGCGATTCAGCAGAGCGGCGCAGCGCCCGGTGCCGGTGAAACGCGCGTACATCGACTGGCGGTTGGGCTATACGACGACGACGGTACCGGCAAACTCGTGCGGGTACACCGCGAAGAATTCGACGTCACTGGTCCATCGACAGAAGTGCAAGCACTGCAAGGTGTTTCGCGTGGCCAGTTGGTGCTGGTCAACGACGACGATCTGACCTATTGCTCGCTGCGGCTTGACCAGCACTCGTTGCAGACCGCGCTGGAGCGCATCGCCGATATCGCCGAGCCGCTGCCCCGTACGCTGGTGTGGTCGGCGGCCTGGGAGATGACCCGCAACGCCGAATTCAAGGCCCGCGATTTCGTGGCGCTGGTCTCGGGCGGAGTCCAGGCCGAAACCGAGATCGGGGTGGCCCAACGGCTGTTGCAACAGGCGCAGACCGCACTGGGCTCCTACGCCGAGCCGGTTTGGGCTCGCGAGCACGGTTGGCCGGCGTTCGGGGACCGGCTGCTGGAGCTGGCCCGTACCGCCGAGCCCGGATCGGATCGCCAGCTGGCCTACGTCAACGCGCTGTGCGCTTCGGTGCTATCCGAGCGGCACACCCAGGTGTTGTCGCGGTTGCTGGACACCGATCCGGCCGAGCTGGGGCTGAGAGGTCTGGCGGTGGACACCGATCTGCGGTGGCGCATTGTGGCGGCGCTGGCCGCCGCGGGCGTCGTCGACGCCGACGGGCCGGAGACCCCGTTCATCGACGCCGAGGTGCAGCGCGACCCGACGGCGGCCGGGAAGCGCAACGGCGCCAAGGCTTCAGCGGCGCGGCCGCAACTGCGTGTCAAGGAAGACGCCTGGAACAAGGTGATCGAGGACGACACGCTGCCCAACGTTGTCGGACGGTCGATCATCGCCGGGATCACCGCGCCCGGTCAGGCCGAGCTGCTCAAGCCGTTCACCCCGCGCTACTTCGCGGCCATATCCGGGGTGTGGGCACGGCGGTCCAGTGAAGTCGCACAAACGGTGGTGATCGGTCTGTATCCGTCCTGGGACATCAGCGACGACGGGCTGGCCGCCGCCGATGACTTCCTGGCCGACCCCGACGTGCCTCCGCCGTTGCGCCGACTGGTGCTGGAGGGCCGCGCGGAGGTGGAGCGCGCGCTGAACGCCCGCCGACTCGACGGCTCGGGAACGGCCTGACCCACGAGCGGGGCCGCTTGCGGCCATGCGGTCAGCTAGATCGGCGAGATCCCCGCGCTGAGCACTCGGACCGCACTGACCAGCCCGTCGATCAGGTTGCCCTCTTTGAACGCCGACGCGGCGGCCGCCACGGCCGATGGCGCCGCCGATTCGGCACCGCGGCCGCGCACCTGGGCGCCGTAAACCACCTCGATCGCATGCTGGTCAGGCGAAACGGCTACCAGTACCGCGTTGTTGGGGGTCGGAACGTTCGCCAGGATCTCGCGGGCGCGCGCTGCGGTGTCGCTGCCCAGATCGCCGATGTAGACGGCCAGCCGCGCCTTGGCTGCCCGCGACCCGTAGGTCAGCGCGTCGTCAAGCGTGACAAGGTCTTTGATCGGAAACGGGTAGTGCACCGAGACATCGCCCGGCTCGGTGACGCCGGAAATTCTTCCGCTGGCGGTGATGACCCACCCGTTCGGCAGTTGGGCGGGTGCGATTGTCGCGACTTCACCACCGGCCACTGGCGCCACCCCCCACGCTGAACTCCGAGTTGCCGTGTCCGTGGCGGCCGCCGACGTCCTCGTCGGTGGCGGCCCACAGGATCGGGGGATGCGTCCACGGCTCCGACAACTTGTACGTCGCCGGATGCGGTCCCCGTCGTGACCAGATCAGCGCGGCCAGCACGGCCACCAGCAACAGGGGGATTCCCAGGAAGTAGAGGTGGATCTCCATCACGCTCACGACGCACACGGTATCCCATCGTGGGGTTGCCCGGCTCCGCCCCGACGCGTTGCCCCGCTGAGTCGACGACGGGCTAGGCCGCGCCCTCGCCGAGGTATCGCGCCCACGCGGGGTCGAGTTCTTTGACTGTCGACAGCAGTCGCCAGTGCTGTCCCTTCGGCGGGGTCGGCGCCAGGCGCAGCGTCCAGCCGAGCTCGTCGAGCAGCTTGTCGCCCTTGCGGTGGTTGCAGGTCGAGCAGCAGGCCACGCAGTTCTCCCAGGAGTGGTCGCCGCCGCGGCTGCGCGGCACCACGTGGTCGACGGTGTCGGCCTTGGACCCGCAGTAGGCGCAACAGAACCGGTCGCGGTGCATCAGCGCGGCCCTGGTCAGCGGGATGCGAGCCCGGTACGGCACCCGGACGTACGAGCGCAGCCGGATCACCGACGGCGCGACAATCGACCTGGTCGCGGAGTGGATGACCGGCCCGGCCGGGTCATCGTGCACGACGTCGGCTTTGCCGCAGATCAGCATGATGATCGCCCGGCGCAGCGGCAACGCCGTCAGCGGTTCGTAGGTCGAGTTCAGTAACAGCACACGACGGCGCGTCCAGAAAGAGGCGCCGTCGTGGGGACTGGGCGGACGGGCGTCGACGCTGCGCAGGCATGAGCCGGCCGCTGGCCCGGTTAGCCGTGCCGCGGCCGCAGAACTGCGGTGGCTGCGGCGTTTCGTGCGCTGCGCCATAGGTCCTCCGCCGAACAGTCCACCATGATTCGCCCCCGATCGCACGCCAATTCGGGCTGTGTGCCCTGGTCAAAAGGTGAACATCAGGTGCCCGCGGGTGATCCGGCGGACACGGGGTGCCGTCGTGCCGCAGGTGATGCCCCACAATGGAAGCGATGGAACCGGTGCAACAGTCCTTCTACGACGCCGTCGGCGGCGCGGAAACGTTCCACGCGATCGTGTCGCGGTTCTACCAGCTGGTCGCCGAGGACGAGATCCTGCGCCCGGTATATCCGGAAGAGGACCTTTCGGGTGCCGAGGAGCGATTGCGGATGTTCCTCGAGCAGTACTGGGGTGGCCCGCGAACGTACTCCGAACGGCGCGGCCATCCCCGGTTACGGATGCGCCATATGCCATTTCGGATCTCCCCGCTTGAGCGCGACGCCTGGCTGCGATGCATGCACACCGCCGTCGCCTCCATCGACGCGCAGACCCTGGACGACGAGCACCGCAAGGAATTGCTCGACTATCTGGAAATGGCGGCCCACTCCCTGGTCAACTCACCGTTCTGATGGGTCGCGGTGGTGGCCGCGCGTGGTGGTCGCATGCGGTGTTTTACCAGGTGTATCCGCGATCCTTCGCCGACAGCAACGGCGACGGCGTCGGCGACCTGGACGGAGTGGTGGCCCGCCTCGAGTATTTGACCCTGCTCGGCGTCGACGCCATCTGGCTCAACCCGGTCACCGTTTCACCCATGGCCGACCACGGCTATGACGTCGCCGATCCCCGTGATGTCGACCCGCTGTTCGGCGGCATGGCCGCGCTCGAGCGGCTGATCGCCGGCGCGCACCGGCACCAGATCAAGATCACCATGGACCTGGTGCCCAACCACACCAGTTCGCAGCACCCGTGGTTTCAGGCCGCGCTGGCGGCGAAGCCTGGCAGCGCCGCGCGGAATCGCTACATCTTCCGCGACGGCCGTGGACCCGGCGGATCGATGCCGCCGAACAACTGGGAGTCGGTTTTTGGTGGACCGGCCTGGACCCGGGTTACCGAGCGGGACGGCACCCCGGGCCAGTGGTACCTGCACCTGTTCGACGCCGCTCAGCCAGATCTCAATTGGGACAACCCTGAGGTTTTCGACGACCTGGAGAAGACGCTGCGTTTCTGGCTGGAACGCGGTGTGGACGGCTTTCGCATCGACGTCGCACACGGGATGGCCAAACCCCCCGGCCTGCCGGACATGAAGGCCAAAGGCAACCGGCTGCTGCGCCACCGGGACGACGACCCGCGGTTCAACCACGCCGGCGTGCATGCGATTCACCGCCACATCCGCCGGATCGTCGATGACTATCCCGGCGCGGTCACGATCGGCGAAATCTGGGTGGATGACAACGCCCGCTGGGCCGAATACCTGCGGCCCGACGAGCTACATCTTGGTTTCAACTTCCGGTTGGCCAAGGCTGAGTTCGATGCCCACGACATCCGCGACGCGGTCGACAACACGTTGGCCGCTGCGGCGATCGAAGACGCTCCCCCGACGTGGACGCTGGCCAACCACGACGTCGGACGGGAGGTCACCCGCTACGGCGGCGGGGCAGTCGGGCTGCAGCGGGCGCGAGCCATGGCGATGGTGATGCTCGCCTTGCCGGGCACCGCGTTCCTCTACAACGGCCAGGAGCTGGGCCTGTCCGACGTGGAGTTGCCCGACGAGGTGCTGCAGGACCCGACCTGGGAGCGCTCGGGGCATACCGAACGTGGCCGCGACGGCTGCCGGGTGCCGATACCGTGGAGCGGCGATGCCCCTCCGTTCGGGTTTTCCGCTTGCTCTGACACCTGGCTGCCGATGCCGCCTGAATGGGCGGCGGTAACCGTCGAAAAACAGCTTCGCGATCCCGCCTCGACGCTGTCGTTCTTCCGGCGCGCGGTTGAATTACGGCGCACGCGTGCTGAATTCGACGGTGACCGCATCGATTGGCTGCCCGCGCCGCGCGAGGCGCTGATTTTTCGGCGCGGTGGCGGCTTGATTTGTGCGCTGAACGCCGGCGATCGCTTGCTGACCCTGCCCGACGGCGAGCTGCTGCTTGCCAGTACGGACTTGGCCAACGGGAAACTGCCGCCGAACGCCGCAGCCTGGCTGGTGTAGTGCGCCGCGAGGCCGACCGATGCGATATCAAGTTCTTGAATCGGGCCGGCTTGGTCTCCCGCAGCACTCCCGGGGAGTCGAGGCGCTAGCGGGCCGAATGGCGGTGTTCCGATGCGACCCGATGCCGACCAACTACGCTCACGTTCGGCGCTGGGAGACACTGACGTCGTGACCGATCTTTCCGTTTTTGCCGAGCTGTTGTCGAGAGACCGCGGGTTGTGTGTCTTTGCCACCTTGCGCAATGACGCCAGTATTCAGGCGTCGGTGGTCAACGCCGGCGTCTTGCCCCACCCACTGACGAAGGCAGACGTCGTCGGGTTGGTGGCTATCGGTGGCTCACTGAAGCTGCGCAACTTGCGCACCGATTCTCGGGCGACGATCGTCGCCCGCGCCGGCTGGCAATGGGCTACCGTCGAGGGCCACGCCGAGATAATCGGTCCGGACGACCCACACGCCGATGTCGATGACGAAGCCCTGCGGATCTTGTTGCGCAACATCTTTCAAGCCGCGGGTGGCAGCCACGACGATTGGACCACCTACGACCGGGTGATGGCTGAGGAGCGGCGAGCCGCCGTACTGATCACCCCGAGCCGAATCTATACCAATCCGGACAACGGCTAGCCTTGTGTTCGGCCGCTCCTCAGGCATGCAACCACCTGATGTGGCGTGGTGGTCAACGGGTGAATTGACCGGCAAACGCGACGCTGTAGCCTTGACCCACAGTTCGGGAAAGGGTTGCGATGTATGTCAACACCGGATTGCTGCACTCGGGAGCCGACGATTCCCACCGGGCAGGCCGGCACGCGGACGACGGGGCCAATCACCTGGCCGGGACAACACCGGTGCGCGGGATGTTCGGCGACTTCGCCGCGGCATATGCGTTTTGTGTAGCGGTCACCGACGCGCACACCCATCACACGGCCAGACTGCGAGCCCACCAACAGACCCTGACCGACATCGGCGGAAAGGCCCGCGCAGTCGCAGCTGATTTCACCGAAATGGAGAAGAACAACGCCGCAACGCTGCGAGCGGTGCAATGCAGCTCCAAAATATAAGTCTCGGCAAGCTGATCACCGCGGCCGGGGGAGATCCTTGGGCGGTCAACAACAGCATCCAAAGCGGCCGTCCGGAGCAGATTGCAGATTTGGCGCAGGCTTTTCACAATGCGGGCCAGTGCACGACCGAGTCCAGGAATGCGTTCGCCGATGCGCGCAGCCGCTTTGAGGCGTCCTGGAACCGGGAAACCGGTGAGCATCCGATCAACGACTCCGCCGAATACAGCGGGTTACATCCTCGCTGGGTGTGCAGGCGGCCCAATTACCGAGGATCGGGGCGGATCTGGAGAATGTCGCCGCCACACTGGCTGAAACGCAGCGAACGTGCGGCGTGCTTATTGCGGGCCTGGAGCGTCAACTCGAAGATATCGACAGGCAACTCGGTGAGGCCTACGCACTCGAACGCAGCGGTCAGCTGTCTGCGCACGACCTACAGGTTCTCGATCGGCACATCTCGGATCTCGAACACCTAGCGATCGATGACACCAGGGACACCCTCATCCGAATACAGTCGATCCGCAATGGCTACTCGGACTACCTGCAGAGGTCGCAAACCAACCTGCGAACGGATGGGTACGACCCCGCTGGGATCCAAGCGCTCGACGCACCGGAATCCCCAGCGAAACCCGACGACCAGAACCCACCGCATGATGACCGCCGCGACATTCAAGATGCGCTGTCTAAGCCGCTGCCGGAGGACCCCAACCAACTTCACGACTTGTGGATGGAGCTCACTCCGGAGGAGCGGGATTGGCTTTATCGGCATGACCATTTGCTCGGAAACCATGACGGGCTGCCGGCTGTGGACCGCGACCGTTACAATCGGCTGACGCTGGGCGAGGAATTGGCGCAGGCCCAAGCCGCCGCCACGCAGGCCGAAGCGTTGAAAGCCCAGCATCCGGATTGGGCGCAGGGCAAAACATCCCCCCACCCAATGAGCCAGGTGCGATCTTCCAAGAGCGGCTCGATTATGAAGCGTGGCAACGCCGTTACGATGCGGACCGAACCGGCGCCAAGAACCTCGCCGACCTGCAGGCGGTTGATAAAGCTGTAAAAGACAACCCTGATCGCAAGCTGCTGGTGTTGGACACCCACACCGGGCTTCAAACACATGCCGCCATCGCCGTCGGTGACGACTGAGATTACAAGTGCGGCAACGAATATAATCCCGTCGATAACATGGGAAACACCCCACGAGGGCTCAACCGGAAATTGTGAGCACCCCTACGAGCAAACCGACGGAAAGAGGTACTTTTTGCCGGATCAAGTTGCCGTTCGCGTGCCGCTCTCCGAATCGGATTGGGCGAAGGTTCTTGAAGCCGCCAAAGAAGCCGCCGCCAAGATCGGCGCCACCAATGTTCAGGTGATGCAGGATCAACCCGGCAATCACGACGTGTGGTTCTCCGGTCCCACTGGAATCTTCATCAAAATTGGATACCGGGGTAATCTCGTCGTTTCCGGCTACACCGGCTGCCGCTTACCGCGCGCCAAAAAGTAGCAACGTGATCGTCTTGCGGCGCTTTGTATCCGTTCATCCTCCGTGTTCCAAACACTTGACGAGGCGGAATATGCGGTGTGACCACCAGCGCGCGCCCGCTGCTGCCAGTGCGCACGGACGTGGGCCTACCCGGGTCGCCCAAGCCTCGGTTGAGGTTGGGCATCTGTCGCCGAATGTGCTGCGAACGCGTTCAGCGCGGGCTTCAGGGCACGCCTATACACCCGTCGCATTGGGCAAAAACCCCGGGGTGCGGATCGCGCTGCCAGCGGCCGCGGCTGGGACGATCGCCACGTAGAAAACCGCCTCCCGAAACTCCCAGGGTGCGTGGCACCTGTGCGATCGCCTCGCTAAACGACTCGCGCTGACGGTCGTCTTGCAGGCAGCGCCAACGAATCTTGTGTCGGACCACCCCGAGCATTTTCGCCGTAACCGATGTCGCGCCGGCAGGTCCTCACCCGCTCTTGCACCCAGGGTGCAGAGCAGCCCACACGAGCACGCCTGCCGCTATTTCGTCGGCCGTGACCACGTGCACGTCACAACTGGCCGTTTAAAACCGAAGAACCACCAAACCTCACCGCAACACCAGCGCCGGGTCGCCGCGACGCCGATACACCGACCCGAATCGAGCGTCGATTCGTAGCCAGGACGGCAGAATACGCACTCGTACGATCTCGTCCGTGTCAACTGCATCCGGGGACTGCGGCAGGAAACCCATTGCAGTCAAAGTAAACACACAGCGCATCGGGATACCGACGCTGACGTCGGCCGAGCTGACTGCGACAACCTCCTGGTCAAGCAGCGAGACCGGCGGGCCGTGGGAGCTGCCGTGATCCTTGGCGAGGCGTGCGCCGCGCTGCGCCAAATCCAGCATCACCCGGGCCGGTACGTCATCAAGATGGGTGAAGCCCGACTCCGGCGGCAACGCCCCCCGCCATGCCGAGTCCATCGGAAAACCGGGATCGACATAGCCGGAGCTATCCATCGCAGCGAGGCCTCGCGCCAATTGGTCTGCGGCAGCGGACAAATCCTCGGGGCGCACGATGCCGGCTACTACCCGGCTGGCCAGAACATCGAAACCGGTTGCCACCCAAGCCGTCAACAAACCTCCCGGGCGAGCTCGAAGACGGATGACGGCAGCCTCGTCGAGGCGCAACGCGCGGTCGACGAAAGTGGCCAAATCTTTGCGGTGCGCCGGGTCGGTTAGCCAGAGTCCCCGCTCAGTTAGCGCAACCACCGTTGCAGGTACTCCCGTTGACGTGGCGAAAGACGCACCAGCCGTTGTTGATCAATATGAACCGCCGCCAGCTGCGTCTCGGCGATCACAGCAGGTTTCGACTCAGGCGCTGCGTTGACCGAGCGTACCTCGTAGCCGAGCGTGAAGTCGACCGCGCGTAGCCGCTTCACCCATATGGTCACCTGCAGCGGCGAATCGACCAACCGCAACTGACCTTTGTAGCTAACCCGCACATCGGCGATCAGCAGACCGACTGTGGTGATATTGGCGCCGAAAGGCTCTCGCAAAAACGGGACACGCGCCTCCTCAAGGATCGTCACCATGGTCGCGTGGTTGATGTGTTGATACATGTCGATGTCCGACCAACGCACTGGGACGGCCGCGACGAATCCGGTGCTCACCCAGACGATCCTCGTCCACTGGTACGCGTCATGCGGCGGATCTGCCGCGCAGCCACCGATAGTGCGGCCAAATCCTTTGCTCCGCTCTCATAAATCTCGGTCAGTGTCCGGCGGGCGCGCTCCACCCTGGAGGCGCTGGTGTGTTCCCATTCGGCAATCTTCTCTTCGCCGCTCTCGTCGGGCTCGCCCACTTCGAGCACATCGAAGCACAACGCGCGCAGCGAAGCATAAATGTCGTCCCGAATCGCTAAGCGCGCCAGGGATTGCCAGCGATCATCCCGTGGAAGCGCCGACACCGCGGTCAGCAGACCGTCGGTTCCGAGACGGTCCATCAGCGCGAAATAGGTGTCGGCGACCTCGGCGGGATCGCGGTCCACGATGTCGGCGATGTCGATGATGTCGAGCAGGCTGTAGCGATACAGCCCGGTTGCGACCATGTACGCCAACTCCTCGGGTGCGCCCTGTGACGCGAACTCTGCGGCTTCCTTTTCCACGATCGCCTTGTCGTCGCCACGCAACCACTCCGACATCCGCGGTGTCAGCTCTTGCACCTTCTTCCCGAATCGGTTGATCTCAGCGCCGACGGCCAGCGGTTGCGGACGGTAGTTGAGCAACCAGCGTCCGGCGCGGTCGATCAAGCGCCGGGTGTCCAGCGTCATCCGGTCCGAGGTGGCAACCGGCACGTCTGCGGCGCGGATCTGCCGCCACAGCTTCTCTATCCCGAAGATGGCATCGGTGGCCACGTACGTGCGTACCGCATCGACCGGCTTCACCCCGACGTCTTCGGTGATCCGGTAGGCGTAGGTGATACCGGCCGCCTCGACCAGTTCGTTGACCAGCATCGTGGTTACGATTTCACGGCGTAACTGATGCGAGCGGATCTCAGAGCCAAAACGGTCGCGCAGCACGGAGGGGAAGTACTGCGGCAACCGGGCAGCGAACACCTCTTGGTCGGGCAGATCGCTGGCCAGCACCTCGTCTTTGAGCGCCAGCTTGACGTGTGCCATCAAGGTCGCAAGCTCGGGTGAGGTGAGGCCGATGCCGGTCTCGGCGCGCCGGCGAATCTCCTTTTCCGATGGCAGCGCCTCGAGTTCGCGGCTTAGACCACGTTCGGCGACAAGCTGTTTGATCTGGCGCGCGTGCACATTGAGCAGGCTGGCAGCGTTGGCCCGGCTGGTGCCCATCAGGTCGTTTTGGTCGGCGTTGTCGGTGAGCACCAACTCGGCTACTTCGTCGGTCATCGACTCAAGCAGGCGGCTGCGCTCTTCGGGCTTGACCTTGCCCGCGGTGATCAGCGAGTCGACCAGGATCTTGATGTTGACCTCGTGGTCCGAGCAGTCCACGCCGGCCGAATTGTCCAGCGCGTCGGTGTTGATCCGTCCGCCGCACAGGTCGAACTCGACGCGGCCCCGCGCGGTGACACCGAGATTGCCTCCTTCTGCAATGACCTTGGCCCGTACCTGGTTTGCGTTGACCCGCACCGCGTCGTTGGCACGATCGCCGACGTCGACGTCATTTTCTGTTTCCGCCTTGATATAGGTGCCGATACCGCCGTTGAACAACAGATCGACCGGCGCCCGCAGAATCGCGCGGATTAGATTCGGCGGCGTCATCTCGCTGACGTCGTCGTCGATGCCCAGCGCGGTGCGCAGCTGGTCGCTGATCGGGATGGCTTTCTGTTCGCGGCTGTACACCCCGCCGCCAGTGCTGATCCGCGACCTGTCATAGTCGTCCCAGCTGGAACGCGGCAGCTCGAACAGCCGCCGCCGTTCCTCCCAGGAACTGGCGGCGTCGGGATCCGGGTCGACAAAGATGTGTCGGTGATCGAAGGCAGCCACCAGCCGAATGTGCTTGGACAGCAACATGCCATTGCCGAACACATCACCACTCATGTCGCCGATGCCGACGACGGTGAAGTCCTGGCTTTGGGTGTCGACACCCAACTCCCGGAAATGTCGTTTCACCGATTCCCAAGTGCCCCGGGCGGTGATGCCCATCGCCTTGTGGTCGTAGCCGACCGAACCGCCGGAGGCGAACGCGTCGCCAAGCCAGAACCCGTAGGATCTGGCGACGTCGTTGGCGATATCGGAGAAGGTGGCGGTACCCTTGTCGGCCGCCACCACCAGGTAGGCGTCGTCGCCGTCGCGTCGCACCACCCCTGGCGGGGGGCTGACCTTGCCGCTGGTGTGGTCGACGTTGTCGGTGACATCGAGCAACCCGGAGATGAACAGCTTGTAGCACGCAATGCCTTCGTTGCGGATGGCGTCGCGGTCGGCAGCGGCATCGCCGGTGCTCAGCGGGGGTTGCTTGACGACGAAGCCGCCCTTGGCGCCGACGGGCACGATGACGGCGTTCTTGACTGCTTGTGCCTTGACCAGACCGAGGATTTCGGTGCGGAAGTCTTCGCGGCGATCCGACCAGCGCAGTCCACCGCGCGCCACATGGCCGAATCTCAGATGCACGCCTTCGAGGCGGGGGGAATAGACGAAGATTTCAAACTTCGGCCGCGGCTCCGGCAGCTCACCGATCAACTGGGCGTCCAGTTTCAGCACCAGCACATCCTGGCTGCGGGCTGAACCGACGCGCTTCACAAAGTAATTGGTGCGCAGCGTCGCTTGGATCAGCGACGCGAATGCTCGCAACACACGATCGGTGTCCAGGCTCACCAGCGCGTCGATATCAGCGGTCACCGCGGCGGCGGCTGCTTGCGCGTCGCGGGTTTTCCGCGAGCCGGACGGGTCGGGGTCGAACAGCGCTTCGAACAGCGCGACCAACGCACCTGCGGTGTGCGGGTTTTCGTTGAGCACGGATTCGATATGCGATTGGCTATAGGGAAATCCCGCTTGCCGCAGGTATTTGGCGTAGCTGCGCAGTACCGTGACTTGTTGCCAGGTCAGCCCCGCACGCAGCACCAGCTCGTTGAACCGGTCAATCTCGACACGGCCCTGCCAGATCGCGGCGACCGCATCAGAGAACCGCTGCGCAGTAGCCTCTCGCTCGGGGCCCGGCGGCGCCAGCGGTACGGTCGGTTGCGGAGTGATCTTGAACTGGTAGATCCACACCGCTAGTCCGTCGGGCCGGGTGACGGTGAACGGCCGCTCCTCGAGCACCACCACGCCCATGGATTGCAGCATTGGAAGCAGCTGACTCAACGATGCCGTACGGCCACCCAGATACCATGTCAGCCGCGCAGTGTCGTCATAGTCGTGTTCTGACAACACCAGTTTGACCGAATCGTCGGTCAGCTCGTCGATGACGGTGATGTCGTTGATGGCGTCGTTCGGGGTGACGGCCTGCTTGTAGGACTCGGGGAACGCCGCCGCATAGTGCTCGGCTTGAAGCTGCCCGATGGCGCCGGTCGCGGCTGCACCGATCAGCCGGTCGGACCAGGTGCGGGCGGCCTCGGTCAGCAGCGCTTGGACGCGGACCCGTTTGGACTCCGACGTGTCGACCGAATGCCCGTCCTCTGTCAGCCAGACCATGAAATGCAGTAGTGCCCAAGGTGATTCGGTGACACGCGCAGTGAATTCGAGGCTGGCCCCACCGAATTCACGCACCAAAATTTCCTCGATCTGCAAGCGCACCGCCGTGGTGTAGCGATCACGAGGCAGATAAACCAGGCAAGACACGAAACGCCCGAGCGGGTCGGCACGCAGAAACAGCAGCGCCTGCCGCTGTGATCCAAGGTCCACCACGGCTTTGGCGATCGACAGCAGTTGCTCAGCGCTCAGCGCGAAAAGCTCCGAACGCGGGATGGTCTGGATGACGTCGAGCAGCAGCTGCCCCGGATGGCTCGGGTCGCGGTCGGCCAGTGCGAGCGCGTCACGGACCCTGCTCGAGATCATGGGGATACCCAGCACGTCGGCGTTCATCGCGGCGACGGTGAAAAGCCCAACGAAGCGGTGCTCGAAGACGCTGCCTTCGGCGTTTTCACGGACCGCGACGACATACGGATAAGCGCCGAAACGAAGGTAGCTCGCGGCGGTGGTCTGCGCCCAGCCCAGCAGTTTGGTGTCGTCCGTCAGCCGGGGGCGCGACCCTTTGCGCCGGCGCAGCACACCCAGGCTGCTGGTCGACTCGTCGCCGTAGACCCGCCCGTCATGCACGGGGCAACGCTGGTAGCCGAGCAGCATGAAATTTCCGTCGGTCAGCCACCGCAACAGCGCCGCCACATCCTGTCTGTCTGGTCCCTCGTAGTGTCCGTTGCGGTTGGTGTCGACGTCGTCGGCCAGTTCGTTAAGCGTGGCGATCATCGCTGCGGCGTCCGTGGCGACTTGCCGGACATCGGCGAGGACACCGGGGAGCAGACGTTCGGCTTCGGCGAGAGCGTTTCGGTCGACCGACGGGGACAGCTGGACGTGAATCCAGGTCTCTTCGACGCTTTCGGTGGCACCGGTTGGCGGCTCGACGCTCAGCAGGTCTCCGCTCAAGCTGCGACGCACCTCGAATACCGGGTTCATGATCGCCAGGTAAGCCACGCCGAGCCGATGTAATAGCACCGTGACGGAATCCATCAGCATGGTTCCGTGGTCGGTCACCACTTGCAGCGCCGGACCGAACCCGGCCGGGTCGTCTGCGCCGTACACCGCGACCCGGCTTTCGCCCGCGGGGCGGTGCCGCCCAAGCCGGTAGTGCGCGCTCAGCAGGCCGGCTGTGACGGCCTCCACGGGCTGCTCAGCGGCACCGAGTCCGGCTGACGACGGCGTGCCGGCGTCGGGGGGTTTGTCGCTGTGCGGGCCGCGGTAGCTGTCAGCGTAGGCCTTCCTGATCCAGTCCGGGATGTCCTCGTCGCGGGTGAACTTGGTCCAGTCGACGCCGCCGTGGAGGCTGGTAGCCGGTGGATCGATCCTCATGCCGACTGCTCCTGCCTCAGCACCCATGCCAGCGCTGATGCAGCCGACATTAGTCGCGGGTCAGCCGCCGGTGGGTCACTCGGTGCGGTCGGGCGGCCTCGATGCCGAGCCGTTCGATTTTGTTCTCCTCGTAGGCGCCGAAGTTGCCCTCGAACCAGAACCACTTCGCCTCGTTGTCGGCGTCGCCTTCCCAGGCCAGGATGTGCGTGCAGGTGCGGTCGAGGAACCAGCGATCGTGGGAAATGACGACGGCGCAGCCGGGAAAGTTCACCAGGGCGTTTTCCAGCGAGCCGAGGGTCTCGACGTCGAGGTCGTTGGTCGGCTCATCGAGCAGGATCAAGTTGCCACCCTGCTTGAGCGTGAGCGCCAGATTCAGCCTGTTGCGTTCGCCACCGGAGAGCACACCGGCCGGCTTCTGTTGGTCAGGCCCTTTGAACCCGAACGCCGAGACGTAGGCGCGCGACGGCATGACGTTGTGACCGACTTCGAGGTGGTCAAGCCCGTCGGAGACGACCTCCCAGACCGTCTTGTTGGGATCAATGCCCGCCCGGTCCTGGTCGACATAGCTGATTTTGACGCTCTCGCCGACCTTGACCGTGCCGCTGTCGGGTTGCTCGAGCCCCACGATTGTCTTGAACAGCGTGGTTTTACCGACACCGTTCGGGCCGATGACGCCAACGATGCCGTTGCGGGGCAGGCTGAAGGACAGATCCTTGATCAGGGTGCGTCCCTGGTAGCCCTTGTCGAGGTGGTCCACCTCCACGACCAGCGTGCCCAACCGGGGTCCGGCCGGGATCTGGATCTCTTCGAAGTCGAGCTTGCGGGTCTTTTCCGCCTCGGCGGCCATCTCCTCGTAGCGCTGCAAGCGCGCCTTGCTCTTGGCCTGTCGGGCCTTGGCCCCGGACCGGACCCAGGCCAACTCTTCTTGCAGCCGTTTTTGCAGCTTGGCGTCCTTGCGGCCCTGGACCGCGAGCCGCTCGGCCTTTTTCTCCAGATAGGTGGAGTAGTTCCCCTCATAGGGGTAGGCGCGGCCGCGATCGAGCTCCAGGATCCATTCGGCGACGTTGTCGAGGAAGTAGCGGTCATGGGTAACGGCCAAGATTGCACCGTGGTAGGCGGCCAAGTGCTGTTCGAGCCACTGCACGCTTTCGGCGTCGAGATGGTTGGTCGGCTCGTCAAGCAGCAGCAAGTCCGGTTTGCTCAGCAGCAGCTTGCACAACGCCACCCGGCGGCGCTCGCCGCCGGATAGGTGGGTGACCGGTTCGTCAGGCGGCGGGCAGCGCAGCGCGTCCATCGCCTGCTCGAGCTGCGAGTCGATGTCCCAGGCGTCAGCGTGATCGAGCTCCTCTTGCAGCCTGCCCATCTCTTCCATCAGCTCGTCGGAGTAGTCGCTGGCCATCAGCTCGGCGACCTCGTTGAAGCGGTCGAGTTTGGCCTTCAGGTCACCCAAGCCTTCCTCGACGTTGCCGCGGACGGTCTTCTCCTCGTTCAGCGGCGGCTCCTGCTCCAAGATGCCCACTGTGGCACCCGTGGCCAGGAAGGCGTCACCGTTATTCGGCTTGTCCAGGCCGGCCATGATCCGCAAGACGCTCGACTTGCCCGCGCCATTCGGTCCGACGACGCCGATCTTGGCTCCCGGCAGAAAGTTCAGCGTGACGTCGTCCAGGATGACTTTGTCGCCGTGCGCCTTGCGGACCTTCCTCATCGTGTAGATGAATTCAGCCATGCAGCAGTGTTGCCTCTCTGGTCTTGGGAAGGTTGCCCGCAGCCCATCGTAGGCAACGGCCGGCACCACTCGGTTGTCACGTGGTGACCCGCTGCGACCGGGCGCGCCGGTGCGATCGCTAAGCCGTCATTGGCAGCCCCGCCGCGTCGTCGCCGTGGTCCGCCTGATCCGGGTCGACGGCTTCGACGTCGGCTCGCGGTGTTGGGTCCGTGTCGGCGGCAACCGTCTTCTCCACCCGCGCGATGCAACGGGAAAGGTCGGGGCCGACAGCGGTGGCGCGCATCTCCACCGCCGAGCGCCGATTGCCGTCGCGGTCCTCGTACTCGCTGGTGTAGACGTGCCCCACCACGATCACCGCCGAGCCCTTGCGCAATGATGCGCCCACGCCGGAGACCAGCTTGCCCCAGCAGTTGACGGTGACGAATAGCGAGTTGCCGGCCTCCCATGTGCCGTCGGCGCCGCGGCGGCGCGAGTTGCTCGCCACCCGAAATTTCATTACCTCGTGGTTGCCCACCTCCCGACGTATCGGGTCGTTAACGATGTTTCCGACCACGGTCAGCGGCGTTTCAAACATTGCACTCATTCCTTTCCCGGTTTCGGCGGCGCCGTCGGTGGCGATCCAGCCGGTGGCGCTCTCATTGAGCCCGCAACACCCGACAATCCGGTCGATGCCGGCCACCGAGTGGGCCGCGGTTGTGGAACAAGCGGCGACTGGGGATAACCGGTCCCGTTAACCCGCCGGCAGAGCAGTCGATTCTCAGCTGGGTCGCCGGATGTCGGCACGCCGCGGCAGCCGTCTGAAACCACGCGGTTGGCGCCTTGCTGGGGGCGCGCCGTTGACCACGGCTTAAGGTCGCGTGGCGTCGCGGCGGGCCAGCTCCGCCAGCATCGCGTTATAGGCGGCCAGCTCAGCGTCGTCGTCGCGTTCGGCCGCCCGGTCCAGCCGCTGGGCCGTCCGCTGATCGCTGCGCGTCCACTGGACCAGCAACGCGATCATCACTATCACCAGCGGTATTTCCCCTGCCCCCCAGGCGATCGCCCCGCCCAGTCGCTGATCGCCGAGCAGATCGGCATGCCAGCCCAAATGCAGTGAGCGATAGAACGTTTCACCAAGGACGTTCCGCGTGCTCATCAGCACCACGCCGAAGAATGCGTGCAGCGGTAACGATGCGAACATCACCGCAACTTTGGCCAGCGCCGGGATCGGCCGCGGCGTCGGGTCAACGCCGATCACCACCCAGTAGAACAGGTAGCCGCTGAGCAGAAAATGTGCGTTCATTGCAAGGTGGCCGAAATGGCTGCCGGCCGCGGCGTCGAATATGCCGCCGAAGTACAGGCCGTAAAAACCCGACACGAACACCACCGCCGCCACCACGGGGTTGGTCACTAACCGGGCCGGCCGGCTGTGCAGCGCAGCCAGCAGCCACTCGCGCGGACCCGGCGGCTCGTCGTGACCGGCAGGGGGCAGCGCCCGCAGTGCGAGGGTGACCGGGGCGCCCAGGACCAGCAGGATCGGCGCCAGCATGGACAACAGCATGTGGGCGGCCATATGCATGCTGAACATGACCGGCATGTAGCGGCCGACCCCCGACGAGGTGGCGAACAGCATTACCCCGCAACCCAGCAGCCAGGCCGAAGTCCGCCCGCGCGGCCAGTGGTCGCCGCGGCGACGCAACCGCAGCATCGCGGCCACGTACACCGCGGCCAGCACCAGCGCCGACGTCCCGAAGATCAGGTCGAAGCGCCAGTCGAACAGCACCCGCACCACGGTCGGTGGCCCGGCGAAGTCGTAGCCGATCTTCACGTCGGGGATCGACGGATTGACGATCGGCGGTGGTGGTGGCGGGGTGCGGCCCAGCCCGACGGCGACGCCGAATGTCACGCCGAACACCGCGGCCTCGAACAGTGCCAATCGGATTAATGCGCGCCGCGAACCCGGATCTGCCTGCAGCGCAGCGACTCCGTGCGTCGCTGCCGCCAGCCGGCCACACCGAGCACGCACAGCGCGACGATCTTGGCGATCACCAACCGGCCGTAGGCGGTGCCCAGCACATCGGACGGTAAGACCCGCACCAGGGAGTTGACCACGCCGCTGAGCGCCATCGCGGCGAAACACCACAACGCGACGGCGGAGAACCGCCGCCCGGCCACATCGGTGTGCTCGCCCCCGCGGATGGCGTGCACCAGCAACGCCAGCAGGCCACCGGCCCACAGAGCGCCCGCGACAAGATGAATGAGCAGACTGTTGGTGGCCAGGTCATGCGAACCGCCCGCTGATGAGTGGCCGGTCAGTCCGAGCGGAATCAGCGTCACCAGTGAACCGACCAGCAGCAGCGGCGTCCACGACCAGCGCAGCACCGCCAGACTCGCCACCATCACCGCCGCCGCCAGCAAAGCGGTCCACCGCCACGCGGACGCGGTATTGACCAGACTCGCCAACGACCACAGCCTCGCGGGGTTGAGGTGTGCCGCGACCGGTTGACCTGAGACATCGGAAATTGTCAGTGGCACCAGCAACGCCGCACACACCGCCCATACCGCCGACCCGACCGTGCCGAGGCGAAGCGCACGGTATCCGGGCGCATCGAGCACACCGTTGGGTTGCGGAGGCACGAAGAATGCCGCGAACATAAACGCCCCGACCGCCAGCGCCGCCGCGACCTCACCGATGGCGCGCACCACCGGCAACCCCAGCGTGGTCGATGGACCCGGGTCGGGTAACCCGGTCGCGGTCAACGCATCCGCGAGCGACAACGCCGAGATTCCGGCGGCGGTGCCGCCGGCCAGCGCCGCGACCCCGACCAGCAGCGGCCACGGCATTGTGCGCCGCCGGCTCGTGGCCGGCACATCGGTCATGGGTATAGCCTATGGCGCTGGCGAAATGCCTGTTAGCGAGCTTGGCTGCCGGCTTGCCGCGCCTGACGGGCCTCGATTTCGCGAGCGACGAACCGGTGGCGGGCGATCTGCTCGACATGGTTGAAGTCACGCAGGATATCGCGGAGTTCTTGCCGGAACGCATTGCGGCGTGCGGCCAAGTCCGGACCGGGCTCGATCAGGTGCTGGTCGGCGGCGACTTGGCGCGCGGTGGCAAACAACAGCGTGGACACCGGCTCGCTGCTGCGGACTCGTCCCTGGGCCACGTATTGGCGCCCCACGCCAAGAGCCAACTGCGTCAACTCCTTGGCGCCGATATCCGCTGGGGCATCACGCAATACATCGGCGACAATTTCGTACGCCTCGAAGAAGACTCGCAGCATCGCATCAGATATCAGCGGTCGTTTGGCATACAAAATCGAGTCGATCTCGTCGCCGCCCGCCGCGAGGTGGGCCTCCCAATCCTGGTGCCACGCCATCTCTTCGGCAATGTTGTCCCGAAATGTGGCTGAATCGGCGAAGTAGAAGTCGAACTTCAGCAGATCGCGCAACCGCATCGCTTGCGACCAGAACGCCGCTACCCTAATGGGAACCGATCAGCGCGCCGTTGACTAGGTAATGGCCTGGATCGGGGAGGCTGGTCACCGAGCCGCCGGTAGGTGAGCACTGGCTCACCCGGGAGTGTGTTCGTCGATTCCTAGCGATAGATCGTGCCCCTGCCGGTTGGTGAGGGTCGCCTGTAGCGCTGATGGGGTGTCGTGCCGTTCGAGCACTGAATCCATTAGGTCGCCGCCGGGTGTCCCTTGGGCTCAATGGGAAACAGCAAGACTTCGGACAAAGGAGGCGATTTCACTGATCTTCATTGGAGACGACTGGGCCGAAGACCACCACGACATTTACCTGATGAACACCGACGGCGCTCGGCTGGCCTCGCGGCGACTGCCCGAAGGACTCGCCGGTATCCGCGGGTTCCACGAGCTGGTGGCCACCCACGCTGAAGAACCCGGCCACGTCGTGGTCGGCATCGAAACCGACCGCGGCTTATGGGTCGAGGCGCTGACCGCGGCCGGCTACCAGGTGTATGCGGTCAACCCGCTCGCAGTGGCCCGCTACCGCGACCGCCACCACGTCTCCGGGGCGAAATCTGATGCCGGCGACGCCAAGCTACTGGCCGATCTGGTGCGCACCGATCGGCACAATCACCGCATGGTCGCGGGTGACACCCCCATTGCCGAAGCGGTCAAGGTATTGGCACGCGGACACCAAAACCTGATCTGGGCCCGTATTCGACAGACCAACGCGCTGCGCAGCGCTTTGCGTGAGTATTACCCGGCGGCACTGGAGGCATTCGACGACCTGTCAGACCGTGATGCCCTTGCCATTTTGGGCCGCGCTCCAACTCCCGCTGAAGCCGCACATCTGAGCCTGTCAAAAATCCGTTCGGCCCTCAAAGCCGCTGGGCGCCAACGTAACCTCGACACCCGCGCCCAACAGATCGCAGCCCTGCTGCGCACCGAACAGCTCACCGCCCCCGCCGCGGTCACCGCAGCCTTCGGAGCGACCACCCGCGCCGCGGTGGGCATCATCGTCGAACTCAACTGCCAGATCGCCGAGCTCGAAACCGAACTGGCCGCACATTTTGAGAAACACCCGGACGCCGACATCTACCTCTCCCTGCCAGGACTCGGTGTTGTGCTCGGCGCCCGGGTGCTCGGTGAGTTCGGGGATGACCCGAACCGCTACACCGACGCCAAGTCTCGCAAGAACTACGCCGGAACGTCACCCTTGACCGTAGCCTCAGGCAAGAAACGCGCCGTGCTGGCCCGCCACGTTCGCAACCGCCGCCTGTATGACGCGATCGACCAATGGGCGTTCTGCGCCCTATCAACCAGCCCCGGCGCACGCTCCTACTACGACCATCGCCGCGCCGCAGGAGACCTGCACCACCAAGCACTACGCGCCCTGGGCAACCGCCTCGTCGGCATCCTCCACGGCTGCCTACGACACCGCACCATCTACAACGAACACAAGGCCTGGGCACACCGCCAAACCACCCACGACACCCAAGCCGCTTGACAACTTACGACCCTGGGATGTCTATCGCTGTCGGCATGCCGGGCGTGGGCCAGCGCGAGTTCGACGATCGAGGTTTCCAGGAATGCGTGAATCACCGAGTTGCGGTAGAACGCCGCCGCGTGCTCGTGCTCGGGTGCGATGCGCCACACGGGTTCCCGTCCCCCGTCCACGCGGGTGACCGGGTGCCCGTTGGACAGCGCATCCACTGCCGCTCGCACACCTTCCGGGGTCCGCAGCCGCAACGAGCTGGTCGACAGCGGCGTGTGTTTGCGTTCCAGGTAGTCCAGGGATTCTTGCAGGGTGCGATGCAGCTGGCCGAGCGTCAACGCCACCCCGTGGGTGGCAAGCAGCAGCGCAGACACCAGCCCAGTCGCGTTCACCGGCGTCGCCTGCAGAATGCGCCACGCTACTTCGAACGACATCTTTTGCAGCGCAAGTCGTTTGGCAGCTTGATCCTGCGCTATCGGTCCGTTCGGCGGCCCGAGGTACGCGCGCATCGAAACCGCCTCCGGGAACCGGACGTAGATCTTGCCGTAGTTGCGCTCACCCTGGGCCTTGATGTAGTTGTACAGCCAACCCATTCCCTCCGGCCGTTTCTCCGCGCCGCGCGCGTAGGCGGCGTACTCGGCGATCTCATGCAGCTGGTCGAAGCTGATCGAGATCGGCTGCAGCAATATGTCTTCGCTGCGCCCTTCCAGATAGGCGTCGGCCACATAGCTCATCAGGCCCATTTTGGGCGGCAACATCTTGCCGGTTCGCGACCTGGTGCCCTCGATAGACCAGCTCAAGTTGAACCGTTTTTCGACGAGGTAGCCCACGTATTCCTTGAGTACGTACTTGTACAGCCTGTCGTCGCCGATGTTGCGTCGGATGAAGATGACGCCGGAACGGCGCAGCAGCGGGCCCATCAAGCCGAACGCCATGTTGATCCCGCCGAACACATGAGCCCTGGGCAACCCGTTTTCCTGCGGCGCCACCGTCAGCACCGCGCTGTCCAGGTTCGACCGGTGCGACCACAGCAGCACAGCGGGATGCGTCTGAAGTGCTGCGCGCATCGCCGCGACCTGATACTGGTCGTAGTCGATTTGTGGGTCGAACCCGCGAATCAGCAGCCTGCTCAGTCCGACGGCGACATCGACCGACACCCGGCTCCACCCGGTGGCCATCTCGTCGAGAATCTTGCCGGCCTCCTCCACTGTGGCGCCGGGAATCTTCTCCAGTCCTGCCCGAAAACGGGCCGATGCCAACATTTCTGGTTTCACCAGCCGCGGCGACTTGTACTCCGGGCCGAGCAACCGGTAGGCGACGCGTTCCATCGCCAGGATGGCGCGGCGGGTGACGAAATGGGCGAAGTCGCGCGGATTGTCACCGACGGTGGTGTCGCGCCATTGTTGGCGTAGTTCTGACACCTTGGCCGATTCGCCGGCCACTACTCGCGCCCGCCGGGGTCGCTGCGCAGGATACGCCGTTGCTGGCGTTCACTGGGATGGTACGGATCCCAACCGGGAATAAGCCCAGCCGCCCTACTCAGCGGCCCGCCCTCGGCCCGCGGTAGCCAGAACACCCGCACCGGCACGATCGACCGGTCCTCATCGACCTCGAGCTGCTCGACGAGCTGGGCCAGGGCGCCCGGCGGCGCATTGCGGGGCGGCAGGCGCAGCACGTCGATCTTGGTCTCGGGATGACGCTGGCGCTGACGGTCCAGCCAGTCGTTGAGCAGCTCGGCCTCGACCGATGAAGATACCGACGCCAATACCAACGTGTCGTCGGTCGTACTGAATGTGCCTGTGTCGGCAGCCGATGTCGTCACGGTCGTCCTTTCGGCCGAGCTGTCCGCGCGCGCGTCTCCGCATGATCCGGCTTGGCCGCGTGCTTCTTCGATGGTCTCGATTGTGCGGCTTTCTTGGCCGTCTTGGCGGCAGCTTTGCCCGCCTTGGTTTTGGCCGGTGCCGACTTTTTGCTATGGGTGTAGAGGGGTATCTCGGGTAGCTCGTCGACTGGCCAGCTGGCCAGCGTGTCCAGATACAGTTGGCGCACTTCGGCGATGCGCTCCGGCAGCGTGTCGAGCGTCCAGTGATCGACCGGAATCGGTGGAAACACTGCGACATCGACCGTGCCCGGGTTCATCGTGATGGAGTCGCGGGCGGCGATGATCTCCGCGTTGCGGATCACGATCGGCACGATCGGGATACCTGCTGCCATCGCGATGCGAAACGGCCCTTTCTTGAATGGCCCGACCTCGGTGGTGTCGACCCGGGTGCCCTCGGGGGCGATGACGATCGAGAGCCCGTTTCTCGCCCGTTCTTCGACCTGGTGCAACGTCTCCACGGCGGCGGTTGGGTCGTCGCGGTCGATGAAGACTGCGTCGAGCAATTTACCCAAGGTGCCGATGATCGGATCGCTTTCCAGTTCTTTCTTGCCTACCGCGGTCCAATTGTCACGCACCAGGGCGGCGACGATGACGGGGTCAATTTGGTTGCGGTGGTTGAAGATGAACACCGCCGGACGCTGTGCGGTCAGATTCTCGGCGCCGATAACGTTGAGATGCACACCGTTAGCCGCCAGCAGCAGTTGCGAGTAGGTGGAGGTGAAGAAATTCACGCCGCGGCGCCGGTTGCGCGTCAGCAGGCCCAGGCCCAACGCGACCGAAGCGACCGGAACCATCGAACCGACACCGATCAGCGTCCGCAGCTGTCCGACGAGACCTCCGCTGCCGCGGCTGGTGAACCGTAAGATCGGCCAGCCGCGGCGCCGCGCCACCGCGGCCATCTTGCCTTCGGGATTGGTCGGCCGGGGATTGCCCACCAGGTACATCAACGCGACGTCTTCGTCTCCGTCGGCATAGAAGTAACTTCGGCTCAAGTCGATGTTGTGCTCGGCGGCGAACTTCTGGACCGCCGCAGCCTTGCCCGGACCCCACAGGATCGGCCTGACGACATGCCCGGTGAGGATGCCGTTCTCATCGACCTCAAACTTGTTGGTGAGGGTGTTGGGGATTCCCAGGAATCGGGCCACCGGGTCGACCTGGATGGTCAGCGCGGAGGAACTGAGCACCACCGTGTGACCGCGCGCCATATGCGCGCGCACCAGCTCCCGCATTTCCGGGTAAATCCGGGACTCGATCTTTTGGGCGAATAACCGTTCGCCGATCTCCTCCATGTCGCTGAGTGGGCGCCCGCGAAGCACCCAAGCTGCCTTGGTGATGAGCTCTTCGAACTCGATGCGGCCGAGCCGATGGTTGAGCCCGGCCTGAATCATCGTGATCAGCTCCCCCACGCCCATCTCGCGGTGCCGGAACTGCTCCTGGGTGAGGATGACACCCGTGAAGCCCGCGACCAAGGTTCCGTCCAGGTCGAAGAACGCGCCGATGTCGGGACCCGGTGGGCTGGCAAGGATTTCGGCGACCGAACCGGGTAGCCGCAGGTCACGAGGCGACTTGTCGTCGTCAGCAGTCATGAGTCTGACACCGATCGAGATGGCGCGTCAGCGGGCCGGACGGAAAACGACGCAGGCACCGCGTGCGGTATCGGTTCGCCGCCCAGCGCCAGGATTTCATCGAAACCGTCCAGCAGGCACCGCGCGAACAACGCCTCATGCCTGACTGCGGCCCTGTCGTAGCGTACCGTAATCGTGCAGACTCCCGCGCGGGAAACCAACACCACCATCATCGCAACACCTGGCAGTGGGCCAATTCCGTACTGCCGCAGTATTTTTGCGCCAGCGATGTAGGTATCTCCTTGGTAAACAGGCACATTGCTGGCTTGCACGTCGGAGCCGATTACTGCCCCGGTAATCGTCTCCAGCAGTTGTGCCGGCAAGATGCTGAGCACGGGCGCAATGGAGCCGATAATGTCCATCGCCGGCTCCTCTCGGCGCTGCGTTATCTGCGCTCGAATCTTGCGCATGCGCTGCACCGGGTCGGCGGTACCGATTGGCGCGGCCAGGTTGACACCGGTGAATCGGTTGCCACCCGCGGGATCGGCCTCGGCGCGTAGGTTCACCGGCACCGCCATCGGCAGCGTGGCGATCGGGACGCCGAGTGCCTGGTGATAGCGCCCCAACGCTCCGCACAGGCCGGCGAGGTAGGCGTCGTTGATTGATCCGCCACCGGCCTTTGCCGCCCTGTGCAAGTCGGAAAGCTTGATGTCGAGGGCTTCCGTGCGGATGGCCAGGCTGCGCCGCCGCAACAATGGCGACGGCTCAGCGGCCCGGCTCATCACCCGCATACCCGAGCGCGCGTACTGTAGTGCGCCGGCGATCGCCGACGGCGGGTTAAGAACCGCTCGGCCGAGCACCGAGACCGCTCCCGACAGCGCGCCGCGAACCCCGCCGAAAATGGTGCCGGGCAGGTGGTTGAGGCCTTCCCGCATCAAGTCGTTGGCCGACAGATCCTGGGGAATCGGTTGCGGCGGTGGTGGCTCCGCAGGTGGGTCGCGCTCGGCGTCGTAAATCCGCGCGAACATCTCCACGCCTCCCACGCCGTCGGTGACCGCGTGGCTGAAGTGCAAAAGCATGGCGGCGCGGCCCTCGGCGAGCCCCTCGACAAGTGTTGCCGACCACAGTGGCCGCGCGATGTCCAGCGGCGACTGCAGAATTATCTCGGCCAGGTCAAACACTTGCCGCAATGTGCCGGGTTCGGGGATGCGCATCCGTCGCACATGGAAGTCCAAGTTGAAGTCGGGATCGACCACCCAGCGCGGCGCCGCGGTCGGTAGCGTGGGCACTACCACCTTCTGGCGCAGCCGCAGGACCCGGCGGGAGGCGTTTTCGAAACGTGCCCGGAACCGCTCCCAGTCCGGCGTGGCGTCGAGGATTTCGACAGCCATGATTCCGGACCGAGTCCGCGGGTTGGCTTCCCCGGTGCAGCAGATAGTCGACCGCTCCCAGCTCGGCCGGCAGTTCGGCCGAGTCGACGGAATCAGTCACCGTTGCCACCTCCGACGCGACCGCGCTGGCATCGCCACTCAAGCCTCCCGTGATACGCGACCTGTGCCAAGACAACGCTAGTCCGGTTGACGCGGTGGTGGCAGCTGATTGTGCGGATCCGCGCCGAGGAGCTCGTCGGCCAGTGGACAAGTCACGAAATGGCCTGCTAGACCAATAAATTGGACAGCTCGGTGTGCGATTCAGCTGGCCGGAGTTGCACGGTCAATCGAAGAAGCCACCTCCGAGTGAACGTGTCGGCAGTAGATCACGCCAAGAAAATCCGCGACTGCATCTGCAGCCAGGCGCGAGCGCACGGTGGCGACGGTGTCAAAAGCGTGGTGGGCGTTGACGAGCTCGGCATAGCACACCGTCGATGCGCGCGCTTCACGAAGAGTTGCGCAAAAGGCCCGGGCCTGTGTTCGTGGAATCAACGAATCGTTCTCGCCGTGCAGCACGAAAAACGGTGGAGCTGCGCTGTGAGCGTGCGAGATTGGCGACGCCGACGCGAATAATTCCGGGTCGTCGGCGTATCGGGTCTGCATCACGAAATGCTCGAGGAACGGCAGCATCAGTTCATGCATGTGCTCGGCTTTCGTGAAGTCGTAGACGCCGTAATACGGCACCGCGGCCTGCAGGGTCGTGTCGGCGTGTTCAAACCCGGGCTGAAATCGCGGATCGTTTGCGGTGAGCGCGGCCAACGCGGCCAGGTGGGCACCTGCAGAACCACCGGTGATCGCGATGAAACCCGGGTCTCCGCCGTAGTCGGCGATGTTGTCTCGCACCCACGCGATCGCCCTCTTCACATCGACGATATGTGCCGGCCACGCGCTGCAGGGGCTCTTACGGTAGTCGATGGACACACAGATCCAGCCGAGCTCGACCATGCGGCCCATCAGCGGGTACGCCTGCCCGCGTTTGCCGTTGATGGTCCACCCGCCACCGGGCACCTGCACCAGTACCGGGCGACGGTGTCCGTCTACCAGATCGGGATGGCGCCAGATGTCCAGCAGGTTGTCGCGACCATTCGGGCCATAGGCGATGTCCGACGTCTGCGCCGCATAGCGCCGACGATGCCCGACCGAATGCCACAGCCCATCGCGGCGCACAGCCCCGCGCTGATCGCCGACCGGATGGCATACCCGATCGCGGTACCGAGGTCCGAATGACTCCTCAAGTGCGGCAGTCAGGATCTGATCGGCCCGTTGGGCCGCCCACGCCGCGGCCACCCGCCCGACCGGCAGGGGCGTTATCCGGGACAACGCATGCCCGGTCAGCACCTGCGGGGAAAACTCCGCCGAAAGCCAGCCAGCAAACCAGCTAAGAGCAAAGGGCGACCCCCGCAGCAGCAGGGCACCAGTGCGGTAGGTACCGACCGCGTCTGCCGCCAGGTGCCGGCCCTGCTGCAATATCCGGGCGCCCGCCCGCGAGCACCGCGTGGTCACCTCCATAGCCATGCTCATCCAACGCCACTCCTTGACGCCGGGCGCATGCACCGCCGCCGGACCTGGCATGCGGCCAGCGGTAGCGTACATGTGCCGTGCGTCACACACTAGTGAATGGTTCTTGTGTCTCATGGCATTCGGCTCGGCGTTGCGCCGCTGACCCGGGCGCGTGCCCGCCGTTCGATAGACTGACCTGCGCATTGCCTCCGTAGCTCAGTTGGATAGAGCAAGGGCCTTCTAATCCCTAGGTCGCAGGTTCGATTCCTGCCGGGGGCACTATCTGACCAGCGCAGATAGACCGTCGCGCAAGATTCGTGCAACTAGGCTTCTTCGGTGTGGCTCACAAACAGATGGGAGCCACATGTCCATTGGGTCCTACCGCCAGTTGTGCCGGGCCGGTGACGGGTTGGAGGCGGTGGTGTCTATGTTCGATTGCCCGCCGGGTTGTGAGATGCCCGCCGCCGGTGAGGGTCGGCGATGCCGCCGGCCGGCCGGCTGGCGGGTGAACCTGCACGGCTGCGAGGCGGTGCTGATGTGCGGGCAGCACAAGGCCGCGTGGCTGCGGCAGACTCGGGCGCAGTTTTACACGGGCCCGGCGCGCTGCGCGCATTGCGGGTGCGTGTTCGACGACCTGGCCACCGCAGTACGGTTGGTGCGGCTATGAGCGCGGCCCGACACCGCCACCGGCATTTGGCGTTGGTGGTGCCCGCCGCCGGTTCCGGCGATGACGATGGCGAGCTGAGCGCATTGGAGCGCTGGGAGCTGTACATGCGCGGCGCGGGCCGCTCCAACCGCACGATCAACGAAACCCTGGGTGTGTTGCGCCGGTTGGAGAAATTCGCCGGGGTGGGCGTGGAGTCGGTGCGGCCCCTTGACATCGCCCGGTTCCTTGGCCGGCCCAATTTGAAGCCCAACAGCCGCGCCGCCTACTACGGCTACATTCACAGCTTCTACCGCTGGTTGGGGCAAAACGGCGGCACGAATGCCGCAGCGCAGCTACCACGCCCGAAGGCCTCCAAAGGCGTACCCCGGCCGATCACCGATGAGCAGTTGCAAAACCTGCTCGCGGTGCGCATGCATCACCGCACCCGTGTGATGATCCTGTTGGCGGCGTTCGCGGGCTTGCGGGTGCATGAAATCGCCAAAATACGCGGCGAGGACGTTGACCCCCAGGCGCGCACCCTGCGGGTGACCGGCAAGGGCAACGTGACCGCGATACTGCCGCTGCATCCGCTGCTGGTTGAGGCCGCCGAGACGATGCCCCGGCGCGGTTGGTGGTTTCCGGGCAACGCGCGCCGGCGCGGGCAGCCGATCCGGCCACGCGGCGTCGCCGACATCATCGGGCAGGCAATGGATCGCGCCGGCATTCCAGGCGGCACCGCACATAGGCTGCGTCACTGGTACGGAACCAAGCTGGTCAGCGACGGCACCGATCTGCGCACCGCGCAAACCCTGCTGCGGCACGCCAATTTGAACACCACCGCCATTTACACTCAGGTGTCGGATGCTCGGCGCACGGAAGCGATCAACCGGCTGGCCGCGGGCGGTGCGCGCGCCCAACACGACGATGGAGCCGCCGATGGGCCGCGATGACTACCGGCAGGCGACGCCCGCCGAGCTGGCCGAGGAACGCCGCCGCGCCGAGGAAGCCCGCGCCGGCGCGGCCAGCGGGATCACCGAAGCCGCCAAGTGCCTCGACGAGTGCCGCCATCTGCTGCGCGACGCTTTGACCCGCGCCCGCTGGGCCGAGGAACACCTATCCGGTGCCCGCGCGACGCGCGCGTTCGAGCTGGCCGGGAAAATCGCCGACACGATCACCTACGCCGACCGGCTACGGTTCGTCGTCGAAGGCGACCTTCGCGCTGAAGGTGACCTGCGCGCCGAACAAGCAGGTACGCGATGAGGGCAACCGTCACCCGTAAAGACCTGATCCGCTACGTGCTGGTCACACTGCCGTGGGACGGCCGCGACACGTGGAATGTCGGCCGCATCATCGACGACCTGCTGGCCGAATACCCCGGCCTGCTCGGCGAGCACGACCTGTCCGGCTACCCCGGCCCGGACCGGGTGATCCAGTACCTCGACGACCACATCGACCACGACACTTACCGGCGCATCGTGGAGCGGTGGGACTCAGCACCATGACGGGAATCCTCGGTCATCTTTTCGCCGTGCTGCTGCTCGTCGGAATCATCGCGCACTTCATCTGGTGGATCATCGGCCTGGCGGCCATCGTGCTGATGGCCTGGACGCTCAAACGGGCCTACCGCGACATGTGCGCCGCGCGCGATGCGCGGCGCCGGCAGCTCGCCGAGCTGGCCGCTCGCGCCGACCGCCAGCACGCCTGGGTGATGGCCGGAGACGACCGAGGGATCTACGGCGACTACCCGCCGGCATGCCTGAACCGGGAACCGACCACTTGGCGATATGTGGTCCCGTAACGACGGCCAGGTCGCGGCAGACTCGGCGCGCCGCTGGCGTGCTGCACACTAGTGGCGATGGTGGAGTTCTTCGCTTGCGCCCGCTGCGCCGCCTCGGCGGATCCGGTCAGTGACGGCAACTCGACTATCGCCATCGTGCGTCACCGACCCGGCTGCTCGGTGCTGGCCGGGGTGATACGCCGGCGCTGGCCGCTACGGCGGGACACCAGCCTGCCCGACACGCCAGCCCTACAGCCCTTCGCTGCGCGCGCCGACTGGAGCCGCTGGCAGAAAGTCGTCAGCGCCGCGCGCGACCGCGCGGCGCGCGCGCCGTTCGCGCAAGTCGGCCGGCCACCCACCAAGACTGCCTACCCGGCCACCGACGACGGCCGGGTAGCTCACGCGCGGTCATGATGACCGCACATGCCAGTGCCGGCGCGCCGAGGGTCACCAGAGAAGGGCTGTAATCCTGACTCCCTGTTGCGATTCGCTGGGTGTCGATCCGGACAGTCAGGCCAAGAAGCTTCGCAGCAGGTCATGGGCAACCACGGTCTTAAGCACCGTGGTTGCTGGCGACGGCCGGTCCCGTGAAATGCTGATGATTGATCGGCGCACGCTCACAATGTGGCTCGCCACGCTGGACGAGCGGCGTGTCGCGGAGGCCGCACGCGCGCGGTAATATCACTGGACCTGGGTGCGCGTTGTTTCGGTTTCTCCCGGCTGCCCAGATGTGGCCGATCGGCCACATCTGGGGATTCCGGGTCGGTGGGTGGCGACTCCAAGGCGATAGCCGCACTTTCCCCGCCGTCAAATGACCGCCAGGATGTGGCCGATCGGCCACATCCTGACTGAGCTTGTTTTCCGTGTTGCGCAAGGCTGCGCGACGACGTTGCTCCTCCGCTGCCGCTCGCGCTTTTTTGCGGCGGCCTTCCTCCTCGAGCAGTGGCAGCGCCTCGCACGCGATAGCCGCCCGCTGCACCGCCGTCAAATGACCGCCCAGATGTGGCAGATCTGCCACATCTACCGTTACCGTTTCGTTATTTACGCGGCGCTGCTCAGCTTCCCAGCGGTGCCGTTCGGCGACTGCTCGCGCTTTTTTGCGGCCGCGCTGATCTGCTCGGCTTCGCGACCGGCAACTACAACGGCCAACGTTGTGGTTGGTGCCAGCAACCACGGTCTTAAGCACCGTGGTTGCTGGCGACGGCCGCGACCGGCTGTCCGGCGATGGCGTCCTGGTCGGTCGGTTCAAGATCAGGTTCCAGATTGGTACACCTACCAGCAAACGTCTCGACCACTGTCGATTCAAGGCTTGTGCAGGTCACCCAAGTTGTCGATGCCAGCAACCTGGGACAACGCAAACTTGCGTACGCTCAGCTTCCCGCAGCGAGCTATCGGTCGGCGGTAGTGGCCGAATCGACCGCGACTATTCGACCAGCCGGTCATGCTCGTCCAGGACGAACGCGCCGCCGTGATGCTGGCCGCCCAACGCGAACTCGCGGTGAGGCAGGCCGGCGCGCATCAGCGCGGCCAGCAGTTGCGCCGAGGAAACCACGACCGGACGGCCGGCTTTCAGGTCGAGTTCGAAGTCGCAGGCCCGGCCGGGGATACGCCAGCGCTGCCACGAAGGTTCATGCCCCGCGATCAGCAGCTCGCGTAGGCCGGATGTGCTGCCGATTCGCCTCATGCGCCCGCGCCGCGCCAGCGCGTGTGAGCCGCGCGACGCGCCTGAGTGCTGCTGGTGCTGATCACGCGGATGTTGGCGTTCGACGATTCATCTGGCTCGATTCGCAGCCGGGCGAGTGATCGGTCCGCCGCCTGTCGCAACTGGCGCAGCTCGGAGATGAGCGGGTTGATGACCTCCTGGCCCTGTGACCCGCGCACCATCTTCGGTGCGCCGACCAGCTCGGCCTCAAGGGTTGCGGCCTGATCGACCAGCTTGGCCGCCGTCTCCAGCCAGTACCGCTCGACCGCGGTCAGAACCAGGCCCTCGGCGGTGGCTTCGGCAACGACTTCGCGCCACAGTTTGCGGCCCGCGGCAGCTAACCCGCGCGGTGGTCTTGGTGCCTGCATGCTCATCGTCCTCCCTGGTCAGGGTCTATGAGCCGGGGAACCCGGCGCTGCCGCGACAAGCTGGCAAAAACGGCGTTTCGCCGGGCCGCACGCACAAGCTGAGCTGCTAAGGCGCTTCGGTCTGTGCGGCGCGGCCGGGGGGTTACCCCCTGGGTGGGTGCGCCGAGCGGTCCGGACCCGACTGCCAGACCGCTCGGCGCGTGCCGCGCCCAGCAACTCGGGAAGCGCGGCGGCTCCGCTCCGGTCATGTCGTGGTGACGGCGACTGGCGTCGAGGGGCCGATCAGAAGTGTCAGGCCGGCGACCGTCACGACGCTGCCTTGGTTGCCGCCGTCGGCGGTTGCGGCGCGCATCGCGTCGAGGACTGTTGTTGCCTCGGCGGCCGTGAGTGTGATCGGTGCCTGGTTGCCGTAGCTGAGTGTCGGCATGCGGTTCCCTTCGTGCTCAGTTGCCTTGTGCCACAAGCTGATCGAGCTTGGCCTGCTCGGCGTTGAGTTCGGCTCGGCGCAAGCCTGCGACTGCGACGGCCTGCTCGTCGATGGCCGGGGTGCCTGCCTGCTCGGCCAACTCGCGGATGCTTGCCGGAGTGTCGGTCGCGGCCGGCTCGCCGTTCGCCGCTTGCTCGCGGGCCGTCGCGGCTGCCTCGTCGATCACTCGGGTTGCCTGGGCCTGTAGCTCGGCCAAATGCCGGTCGTGGGCGGCCTGTGCGCGTCCGGCGATCACGCCGTCGAGCCATGCGGTGAATGTCAGTCCGGCGTAGAGTCGCTGCACGCGCGGCGGCCGGGTGCGCGGCGCGCCGTTGTGCCGGTCCGGCAGCGGGTCGATGCCGTCGAGCCGGCCTGCGTGGGCGGCGGCGGCAGCGGCTTGGGCGTCACGGCGCTGTAGTTCGTCGAACGCGGCGACCGCTTCGGCCAGGTCGAGCCGGTCGGCGGCGGCCAGCTCATCGAGCTTCGCCATCGCCGCGTCGCGGCGCTCGCGGTAGCCGTCGAGCTGGGTGCCGTAAAAGCCCCGGTAGTAACGCAATTCGGTGGCGTCGCGCGCGGTCTGCTCGGCTTCGGCTATCGCCGCCGCGTGTTCGCGCAGCCTGGCGGCTTCGGCTTCGGCCTTTGCCAGTTGTGCCGCAATGTCTTGTGTCGAGGACGATTTCGTCACCTGGACCTCCCCTGGGCTAGCGGGCCGTCGGCGTCGCGTGGCAGGCTGCGAAGCTGCGCCGCTTTGGCCGTCAAGGATTCCGTGATGCGGCGGTGACGGGCCGTGACATCGCCGGCGAAGTCGCCGGGCGGGCGGACCCGCGCCGCAAGCGCAGCGAAGTCGACGCTGGAAAGACCCGCCAGGTATTCCTCCAGCGCCGCTCGCCACAGCTCGGACTCGGTTTCGGTGCTGCTCAACGCCGTTGCCTTTCTTCTGCGTATTCACCGACCACATCCGCCGAGAACAGCCAGCGGCCGCCGACGAGCTGGCCGTCGAGGTCGGCGGCCAGACGCCGCACATGCCGAGCGGACACACCGAGCGCTTGCGCGGCCTGTGTGGCTGTCAGCCATTGCTGCTGCAATTCTTGCTCGGCGCAACCGGATTCATGTCCCGAAGTGGACGCGGCTGCGGCGCGAACGGCGCGGTCAAGACGGTCGAAGTGCCCGCGCAACCAGCTCGGGATCGGCTGGCCAGATAAACGGCGGCGACGGACTACCTCGGCCACGCAGAAATACGCGGCGCGCAGGTCGGTCTCGTCGAGTGTCATTGCGCCCGCCGAGGTTTCCCGAGACCGCCCGCTGCGGCTTGCCGCCACGCGGCGGCTTGGCGCTGCCGGGTGATACGCCGAGCACGCGGTTGCCGGCGCGGCGGGTCGAGCCGAGCGGTCGCCGGGACGATGCGCGGGCGGGGAGGCTGGCCGGTCATGGCGTGCCCCGGTGCCATTCGCAGGCGTCGCCCGGCCGCGTGACCCGCATCCGGCACACGGTGCCGGACCGCGTGCGTCGCCCGCAGCGGTACCCGCGGCGCCGGTCGAGTGCCGCGATACGCTGCGCGTACTCGAACGGCAGCGGGCCGAGCTGTTCGTGGGCCACGTCGTCGCCGTAACCGCAGCAGCGGTTGTCACCGCCCAGCTCGTCGCGATCCACCAGCCACAGAACTGTGTCGCCGTCCGGTTTGACGCACGTGGCAAGCCAGTAGCCGGGCAAGCCCACGTCGCATAAACACGTCGAGCGCTCGTGGTCGATCAACGCGCCCATCAGCGCGCCTCCCGCTCGGCTGCGGCGGCCTTGCGTTCGCACCAGTAGCAGAGCCCGGTCTCAGGGTTGATGGGCGCGGGCCGCCCGCACGGGCAGAGGCGGCGTGCCGGCTTCCCGGCGTGGCCGTCTGGTTCGGCGGCGCTAGGCGTTGGCACCGTAGTCATCTCCTCTCGGTCGGCTGTCTGGTGGGTTCCGTTAAGACGCTCGGTAGT
This sequence comes from Mycobacterium heckeshornense, assembly GCF_016592155.1. Lineage (NCBI taxonomy): Bacteria > Bacillati > Actinomycetota > Actinomycetes > Mycobacteriales > Mycobacteriaceae > Mycobacterium > Mycobacterium heckeshornense. The sequence goes on along the minus strand of NZ_AP024237.1, from coordinate 1,742,772 downwards.
TTGCTGGACCCGCTCGGTGTCGTCGGTGGTGCGGTCGGTGGCATCACCCGCCCGAGTGGTGTCCGGCTCGGGCGGCTGGGTGTCATCCGAGCGCTCGTCACCAACTTTTCCGTTTGTATGCGTGACATCCGTGACAAGCGTGACATTTTCGGAAAACAGCTGCTCAGATGGTGTTTTCGATGTCACGCTTGTGTCACGGATGTCACGCTCATCCGTGCCGATGTCACGCTTGTCACGGATCGGATTTCTATCCGTGACGCGCTGACCTGCAATGTCACGCTTGTCACGGATGTCACGCTTGATAGCGTCGGGCAGCCAGCGTGACCACGCCTGCCCAAGCCCTGTTTGACCCTCGACCCGGTACCCTTTGGCGCGCGCATCGCCAATACGCACGGTCTCAGAGACGACGCCATAGCGTTTCAATTCCTTTGCTAGCCGGCGCTCGTTGAGCGGTTTACCGAACAGGTCGGACCATTCGGACTCGGCGTCGGATGTCAACGCGGTGAGGATGTCGGCAGTGAACATGCGCTCCCGGTTGCCGAACACGTCCTGGATGTCGCGGAGCAGCCGCGCACCAAGCGACAGTCGATCCTCGGGATTGGACTCGAAGTAAGAGCAGGCGGCGCGCGCACGCTCCGGCCAGTCGGCTCCGGCCACGTCGGCGACCGATAACAATGGCTCCCAAACCTCGGCACGCCGGTCGCGCACGCCAGGCGGCATGCCGGGCCGGGCCTGCGCCAGCGCGTCGAGTGCGGTCTCGACCCATGCTGCAATGCCCGCACGCAGCGGCCGCGCTTCGATTTCGACGTCCCTTTCACGCCAGTCGCTGAGGCGTTCGTCAGGTAACCGGCGGCGCATGTGCATGACGATTGCGCGGCTGGTGACCGTGCGGGGAATCTTGCCCTCCAAGCCGGCCAGCGCCGCTGGCGCAAACACGCGAAAATCACGCACGTCCATGTTTTTGGCGTCCCCGACGCAGCGGTCAACGACGGCACCACGTCGATAGCCGTTGTCGTAGATCGCTCGCAAGTCTTCGGCCTGCGTGCTCGCTCCCCGGCCAAATATCGCGTCGGCTTCGTCTTGCAAAACGGTCGGAGGATGGTCACCGGCAGCGTCGATGCGCCGATACAAAGCTGCTGGAGATGTCGAGACGATCAGCCGTGGCGCGTAGCACAGTTTTTCGAGCACTTCCAGTACCCGAGTTTTGCCACTACCCCATTCCGGGGACTCAAGCACAAGCCGCGGTGTCGTATAGAACGCTTCGATGGCCCACGTGTGCACTGCCCACAAACTAAGCGCGACAAGATGATGTTCGCTTGGGAGCGCCAGGAATCGAGCGGCGAACGATTCGATGTCGTCAAGCAGCTCCGCGCCGCTCTCCGGCTCGCCTTCGCCGTACCAGTCGTGCAGTTCGTCGGAGCGGTCCACGTCGCCGCGTGGCGCGTGCTTGCCGCTTGCGATGATTTGCCGTCCGCGTTCGACCAGCTCAGGGTCTAAGTGTGCGCTCATCAGGAAGCCTTTCGTGGGATTCGTGTACCGGTCGCCTCGGCGGCGCGGCGCTGGGTGATCTCGGCGGCGACGTGTCGCCAATCCGCTGCCGCTGAAACAGCTTTCGATGCTTCGGCCAGCTCGGCTTGCAGCGCGTCGATTCGCAAACACCAGTGGACGCCGGCTTCAGCGACGGCCAGCAGCTTGGCCGGGTCATCATCGGCCAGCGTGAGCCAGGCTGATGTGCCGGCCAGCGGGACCGGACCGCAATTCGCCTGGGCAACAAGGGACTCGACGTATTCGTAAACCGACCACCAACTCACCTGCCGGGAGTCAAAGCGTGTCGCGGTCATCGGCCGTCACCTGCCCTTGCACGGCAGACCGGGCCGCGATGTGCCGCGACACTGGCTGGATCGACCAGCCAGCGCCGACAGTCCAAACACTGAACGGCCAGCCGGAAGCCGAACCGGCGCGCGGCGGCCAGTAGCCGCTGCTCAGCGCGTTCGTCGGCGGCCGGCGCAGCATAGCCGTCCTGGCGGCGGCGTATACTGGTCACCGTTGTTGTGTGACCATGGAGGCCGGGCCTTGCCCGGCCTTCGCGGTTCATTGGGCGGCTCCGACCGGCTCGCGGCCGACGAAGGCGTCGAGGTCGGCGGCGTGGATCTTCAACAGCTTTGGACCGACACGATGGGCCTGGATGTGGCCGGCGGCGATCCAGCGCCGAAGAGTGCGAGGATGAACGCCGCAGTAGGCAGCGGCCTCTGGAATGCCGAGTAGACGCGGCGGCGACTGTCGTTTGTTGGGCATGGTTTGCCGTCCCTCCTCAGGGATCGGCTCGCCGCCCAATCAAAAAATCGCGAGCGTTCCGGGGCAGGCCCGATGACGTTGAATGCCAGCCTAACCGACAGGCCAACCTACTGTGACAATCTGTGGTCCTCGTCGGCGTGTCGCGGCGCGACGACGAGTCGCCGCTGCCGGCGTCGCCGCGCCGCGCGGATCACGGCCGCCGCGGCGATCACATGTTTGCCGCAGCGGCAGGCCAGCTCGATACCGTCCTGCCGTCCGCTAGCTAACGGAAGAACATGGGTGTAGTCGTCACGAATACTTTTGCCTTGCAACCCAATTGGCCGTATCGTTCCCGGCTCGACATTGGGAGTTTTCAGGCCGCGATAGACGGCCAACAGCGGAACGGGGCCGGTCGGCGCGCGGAACACCTCGGCCGCCAGGTCATTGCAGCGCGCGCAGTAGATTTCGAGGGCGCGCCACTTTCGCCGCGACGTCGGCTCTTTTCCGAGAAGGCGCAGGAACCGGACAAGCTCGCCCTGGAACGTCATCGCGGCTTGCCCGCAGCTAAAGCCGATAGTCTCTCGGCGATTTCGGCGTCGCGACCCTCGGCGACATGCTGATATCGCAGCGCCATCGCTGGGGTTGTGTGACCGAGGCGGTGCATGAGTTCGACTGTGGTGGCGCCACTTTGGGCGGCCAAAACAGCGCCGACGTGACGCAGGTCGTGCACGCGCAACCGGGGTTTGCCGATCCCGGCGCGGGCCTTCTCCCAATGGACCCGGTACTTGTCCGACCGCAGATGCCCACCATCGTCATCCGCGAACACGAGCGCATCGGGTTGCGCGCCAACATGTTTGCGTAGATGCGCCTTCAGGACCGGCCGGATGTGCGGCGGCACCACCACATCTCGTACCCCGGCGCGGGTCTTGGGCTCCCCAACATAGAAGCTGCCGCTGCGGTAGGTGACGGCGCGCCGAATGCGCAGCACCGAGCAATCCTCGGCGATGTCGTGCCGGCGTAGCTCGGAGGTCTCGCCCCACCTAAGACCGCACCACGCGGCCAACAACACCGACGCGCGAAGTGGTGCAGGCATTTTCGCCGCGAGCTTGTCCAACTCGGCGGGTGTGAGGATGTCGATGTCGCGGCGGCGTTTGGTTTGCATCGCGGCGCGGATACGGCAGGGGTTGGCGTCGAGCACTTCGTCCTGGACGGCGGTGACGCAGATGGCGTGCAGCAGCGCGTAGCAGTGCGCGTTGCGGGTCGAATGCTCGGTGCCGAGTCCGGCGTGCCAGGCCCGCACCGTCGCCGGGGTCAGCGCGGCCAGCTTGGCGTCGCCCAGCTCGGGCAGGATCAACCGATCAAGCATGCTCTCGTAGAGCTGGCGGGTGCGCGGGCGCAGGTTGCGCTGCTCGATCCACCGCTGGGCGTAGGCGCGCAGGGTGATGCCATCGGAGCGCTCCACCGATCCCCAGGTGCCCAGGTCGATCTTGCGGCGCTCGGCGGCCAGCCAGCCTTCGGCGTCGGTCCTCGAGCCGAACGTTCGAGATGCCTTGTGCACGCGACCGTCCGGGCCGGTGTAGGCGGCCTGCCAGCGGCCACTCGGCAGCCGGCGCAGCCGGCCGAACCCGCGGCGTGTTCTGCGCTGCTTGGCCACGGGCTCCCGATCCTCTCCGTGCAACATACGAGACAACAAGAATGTACCAACGTGTCCGGCAGTGTCCTATACTGTCAACCGGTGAAAGTGCTGTCTACGCAGCTAGCAGCACAGAAACCGCTGGTAGAGAAACTGGCCGCACCGACACGCCGAACAGGTTCGATTCCTGCCGGGGGCACCAGTGGGGCTGGTGAGGATTTTGTGGCGAAGTGCCGGCACTTACGGTGTGGTCGTCGGCGGTCAATCGCCACCGATTACCCTGACCTAGCCGCAGCGATGGTCGGGTCTAGTGGGCTTACCACTTCGACGCCGACACCACGAGCAAACACCTATTTCGCGGAGGAGCCAGATGGCCCGGTCGGATCTCGTTCTCTACAGGGTCGACAACCACGTTGCGCTCATCACCATCAACGACCCCGACCGGCGCAACGCCGTCAGCGATGCGATGTCGGCCCAGCTGCGTGCCGCGGTGCAGCGCGCCGAGGCTGACCAACAAGTGCACGCCGTCGTGGTGACCGGCGCCGGCAAAGCCTTCTGCGCGGGCGCCGACCTGGGTGCCTTGGGCGAGGCCGCCGAATCGGCGCTGCTGCGGCTCTATGACGGCTTCATGGCGGTCGGCAACTGCACGCTACCCACCATCGCCGCGGTCAACGGTGTGGCAGTCGGGGCGGGCCTGAACCTGGCGATGGCCGCCGACGTACGGATCGCCGGGCCCACCGCGGTGTTTGACGCGCGCTTTCAGAAGCTGGGACTCCATCCCGGCGGCGGCGCCACGTGGATGCTGCACCGGGCCGTCGGCCCGCAGGTCGCCCGCGCCGCCCTGCTATTCGGGATGTCGTTCGACGCCCACGCCGCGGTGGCGCACGGGCTGGCCCTTAGCGTCGCCGACGATCCGGTCGCGGCCGCCCTGGAATTGGCGGCGGGACCAGCAGCAGCACCACGCGAGATTGTGCTCGCCACCAAGGCCACCATGCGGGCCACCGCCAGCCCGGGGTCGATCGACACCGAGCAGCATGAGCTGGCCAAACGCGCCGAGCTGGGGCCGCAGGCTGCCTCGATCATGTCGCCGGAGTTCGCATTCCGGTTGGCGGCGGCGCGGCGGAAATAGCACTCGCAAACAGTCGATCTCGGTCGTATTGCCTTAGCCGCCGAGGCATTTTCGGACGTTGTCTCGGACTCGGTATGCGAGTTAGGTGTGGTCGCTACAGGTCGGCCAGCGCCGTTTCCGGCGACTCGATGAGTCGGCGGAGCTCACCTAGGAATCCCGCCACCGCCGCGCCGTCGGCGACGCGGTGGTCGAATGCACACGTCAATGTCATCTGCGGGCGCACGACGACGGCGTCGTCGACGGCCATGGGCCGGGGCCGCAGCGAACCCATGCCCAAGATCGCGGCCTCGGGATAATTGATCACCGGCACACCGTCGTCGAGGCCGAGGGCACCGAAGTTGGAGACGGTGAATGTCGAGCCCTGCAGCTCTGCGGGTTTGAGCGTGCCCGCGCGGGCCCGCTCGGTGAGGCTGGCCACGCATTCGGCAAGCTCACGGGTGGTCTTGTGCTGCGTGTCGGTGACCACCGGCACCAGCAGGCCGCGGGGGGCAGCGACCGCGAACCCTAGGTGTATGGCGTGATGGGTACGCACTTGCGGTCCGTCGGGCCCGTCCACCCAGGTGGAGTTGAGGATCTTGTGGTGGGTCAGCGCGATCACCACGAACCTCAAAGTGAGCACGAACGGTGTTAGCTGAAGCCGATCGCACAGCCGCTGCAGATTCGTACAGTCGACCTGCACGCTGGCATGCGCATCTGGAATTTCCTTGCGCGAGAAAGTCATTCGCCGCGCCATCTCCGCGTGCACGCCGCGTACCGGCATTACGTCGTAGGACACACCTGTACGGTCAGCACCGACGCCGGCGGCAGCCAGCACGGCCTCGCGGGTAATGATGCCGTCCGGCCCGGGCGGCACGTCATTCAGGTCGACGAGCAGTTCGGCGGCCAGTTTCCGCACCGCCGGTTTGGCTTTCGGACGTCCCGCGGTCGCTGTCCGCCGACTGGTGTCGAGGGTGTCATCGGCCCCGTATCCCACCAGTACCGGCCTGCGCGTGGATGATTCACCGTTCGACGGGGTTTCCGCCGCGTCAGACGCCATCTCGATGCGCACCAGCAGCGAGCCGACCGGAAGGACTTCACCTTCTGTGCCGTGAATTTCGACGATCCGGCCCGCGTACGGGCTTGGTATTTCGACTTCGGCCTTGGCCGTCTCCACCGTGCACAGCGGTTGGTTCAATTCGACGTCGTCGCCGACGGCCACGTTCCACGACGACAGCGTCACTTCCTCCAGCCCCTCACCGAGGTCGGGTACGACGAATGCCTTGACGGTCACGGCAACTCCAGGGCGCGTTGGACACAATCCAGCAATCGGTCCGGGCCCGGCAGCCACAACCTTTCCAACCGTGCCGGGGGATACGGAGTGTCGAATCCGCAGGCGCGCAACACCGGCGCCTCGAGCTCGTAGAACATCTCCTCTTGGATGCGAGCGGCCAGCCCGGCGCCGTAGCCGAGGCTGCGCGGACCTTCGTGTAGCACCACACACCGTCCGGTGCGGCGGATTGACGCGGCGACGGTGTCGAAGTCCAAGGGCACCAATGATCGCAGATCGACGATCTCCAAGCTCCAACCATGTTGCCGCTCAGCGGTTTCCGCAGCAGACAAGGCCGTGGCGACCAGTCCGCCATACGTCAGCACTGTGACATCGGCGCCGACCCGGCGCACGGCTGCCTGGCCTATCGGAGGCTCGGGTTGGCTGGTGTCGACCACACCGCGACCCCAGTAGCGCCGCTTCGGCTCTAAGAACATCACCGGGTCGCGGCAGGAAATGGCATGGCGCAACAGCCAGTAGGCATCCGCGGGTGTGGACGGCACCACCACCTTCAGCCCGGGGGTGTGCGCCCAATAGGACTCGGTGGACTCCGAATGGTGTTCGGCCGCACCGATTCCGCCGAACGACGGTATCCGCACGGTGACCGGCATGTCCACTTCGCCGCGGGTGCGGGTGTGATACTTCGCCAGATGGCTGACCACCTGATCGAACGCCGGGTAGGTGAACCCGTCGAACTGGATCTCCGGCACCGGCACGAAGCCGCGCAGCGCCAATCCCACGGAGATCCCGATCAGAGCCGACTCCGCCAAGGGCGTGTCGAAGCACCGGTCCGCGCCGAAGGTCTCTGCGAGTCCCTCGGTCACCCGGAAGACCCCGCCCTGAGCGGCGACGTCTAATCCGTAGACCAGGACCCGTTCGTCGGCGGCCATCGCGTCATGCAGCGCCCGGTTGAGCGCTTGCACCATGGTCAGCGGTTGCGCGGCGACCGGCAACGTTGCGGTGAGCCGTTCGGAGATCTGGGTCATCAGCCCTCCTTGGCCAGTTCCGCCCGCAGCTGTCGGCGTTGGGCTTCCAGCGCGGGTGTGATCTCGGCATACACCGTGGTGAACACCTCGTCGACGTCGAGGTCGGACGCCGAGAAGACGGCGTCGCGCAGTTCGGAACGCAGCCGCGCGCAGCGGGCCGACACCCGCTCGTCGAGGCGCTCAGACCACAGGCCCTGGCCTTGTAGATAGGCCCGGTAGCGCGGAATGGGATCCAATGCCAGCCAGTGCTCCAGCTCCTCCTGGCTGCGGTAGCGGGTCGGGTCGTCGGAGGTGCTGTGCGGCCCGAGCCGATAGGTAATCGCCTCGATCAGCGTCGGCCCCCCCGCCGGCTCTGGCCCGGGCGGCGGCCTCGGCCATCACCGCGTAGCACGCCAACACGTCGTTGCCGTCCACGCGGATTCCGGGCATCCCGTATCCGATCGCCTTGTGGGCGATGGACGGTGCCGCGGTCTGCCTACGCAGCGGCACCGAGATCGCCCACTGGTTGTTCTGCACGTAGAACACACAGGGCGCGGTGAAAACCGCGGCGAAGTTGAGAGCCTCGTGCACGTCGCCCTCGCTAGTGGCACCGTCACCACAGAACGCCACGGTCACCGAGTCCTCGCCGAGGCGCTGGGCGGCCATGGCCGCACCGACGGCGTGCAGCGTCTGGGTACCGACCGGGACCGACATCGGGGCGCAGCACTTGCTGGTGAACTCCAACCCGCCGTGCCAGGTTCCGCGCCAGGCCGCCGCCACGTGCCAGGGTGGAATACCGCGGACTAAAAAAGGCGCCCAATTCGCGGTATTGCGGAAACAGCCAGTCGGTTTTGCGCAGACAGGCCACCGCGCCGACCTGCGCCGCCTCCTGGCCGCGGCACGGTGTGAACAGCGCCAATTCACCTTGGCGCTGCAGGTTGACGAACTCGGTGTCCAGGTCACGGGTGACCACCATCATCTCGTAGAGCCAGCACAGTGTCTCGCTCGGCAGGTGACGGCTGTAGCGGTCGTCTGCGGTGGGTGTGCCGTCCGGATCAACGAGCTGCACCGGCTCGAGGTCGACAGTCATCGGCCTGTGAGAAAGCTCGGCCATACCGCCTCCAACCACGCCTGCGCGGGTGTGCGGCCGGTCAGAGCAAACGTGCTACGAACCGGTGTCAGCCGCCAGCTGCACGATGCGCTCGGCTCGCCGCAACACTGGCGCATCTACCATTATGCCTTCGAATGCGAAGACGCCGCGTTCATCGACGGCCGCGGCCAGCACGTGTCGCGCCCACTGAACCTGCTCGGCCGAGGGAGCATAGCCGGCTCGGATGACGGGCAGTTGGCTGGGATGGATGGCGACCTTGGCGTCGAAGCCGACGGCGACGGCGTCGTCGACCTCGGCTCGGAGCCCGTCGAGGTTCTTGATGTCCAGGTAAACCGCGTCGAGTGCGAGGCGGCCGTACGCCTTGGCCGCCAGCAAGGACTGGGAACGAACGTGGCGGGCCACTTCGCGATAGGTCCCATCCGGATAGCGATTGGTGGTGCCGCCGAGCACGGCGAACAGGTCCTCCGCGCCCCACATGACGGCGACGGCGTTGTCGGCGCGGACACTCTCGGTGACGTTAAGCGCCCCCAGCGGCGACTCGACCAACACCACGACCTCTAGTGGGGCCAGCGCGGTGACATGGTGGGCTTCTTCGCATTTGGGCAGCATCACAGTGTCGTAGCGCGTGCGCGTCAGGGCCTCGAGGTCGCGAGCTTGGTCGTCGGTGCCGAATGGGTTGACGCGTACCACGGTGCGGGCGGGATCGAGCTGAACGTCGACAAGCGCACCCCGAGCGTCTTCTCGATGGCCTGACGCTACTCCGTCTTCAAGGTCGAGGATGACGACATCGGCTGCTGCAGCGGCTTTTTCGAAGCGTTCGGGCCGATCAGCCGGACAGAACAGCCACGCCGGACCGGGGTTGTGCAAAACCATCAGTCTGCAGGCCTCATGCGTACCAGGGTTTGGCGCGTCGCGGTAGCCACGACGTCGCCGTGTTGGTTGCGTCCGGTGTGCGCGAAGGTCACGATACCCTCCCCAGGGCGGCTCTTGGATTCGCGTTTCTCGGTGACCACAGTCTCGGCGTAGAGCGTGTCGCCGTGAAACAACGGCTTGGGAAACGTGATTTCGGAAAACCCGAGGTTGGCCACAATCGTGCCCTGGGTCAGCTGTGCCACCGACAGGCCGACAAGTGTCGACAGCGTGAACATCGAGTTGACCAGCCGCTGGTGAAAAGGCGGCAGCGCGTCGGCAAACGCCGCATCGAGATGCAGCGCTTGGGTATTCATCGTCAGCGTCGTGAACAGCACATTGTCGGCCTCGGTGATCGTCCGGCCTGGACGGTGCAGATAGCGCACGCCGAGTTCGAACTCCTCGAACCACAGCCCGCGCTGAACAACAGCGCGCTCTTGGCTGCTCACCGTCTGATCGTTCGTCTCGTTCCCGTCATGCACTGCGTTCGTCCCGCTCACTCGACTTCACAGCCCCACCTCCCGCGCGATCAGCATCAACTGCACTTCGCTGGTGCCCTCGCCAATCTCCAGAATCTTGCTGTCCCGGTAATGGCGGGCCACCGGAAACTCGTTGACAAACCCGTAGCCGCCATGGATTTGCGTGGCGTCGCGGGCATTGTCCATTGCCGCCTCGCTGGCCACCAGCTTGGCGATCGCCGCCTGCTTCTTGAACGGCTTGCCGGCCAGCATCAGCGCGGCGGCGTCATAGTAGGCGGTGCGGGCGGTGTGGGCACGGGCCTCCATCCGCGCGATGGTGAACTCGATGTGCTGGTGCCGTGCGATGGGTCGGCCGAACGCTTCCCGTTGCCGCGCATACTTGACGCTTTCGTCCACGCAGCCCTGCGCGGCGCCGGTGGACAGTGCGGCGATCGCGATCCGGCCTTCGTCGAGGATCCGCAGGAAGTTGGCGTACCCGCGGCCGCGTTCGCCGAGCAGGTTCCGCTCCGGCACCCGGACATCGGTGAAGGTCAGCGGGTGGGTGTCCGAGGCCCGCCAGCCGACTTTGTCGTAGGCCGGTTCGACGGTGAGCCCGGGCGTGGGCACCGGCACGAGGATCGACGAGATCTCCTTTTTGCCGTCCAGCTCACCGGTAACGGCGGTGATCGTCACGAGTTTGGTGATGTCGGTGCCGGAGTTGGTGATGAACTGCTTGGACCCGTTGATGACCCAGTGCCCGTCGTCCAGACGGGCGGTGGTTCTGGTCGCGCCCGCGTCGCTGCCGCCGCCCGGTTCGGTCAGCCCGAACGCGCCCAGGGCACGACCACTGGTCAACTGCGGCAACCATTCCCGCTTCTGCGCCTCCGTGCCAAACCGGTAGACCGGCATCGCGCCCAGGGACACACCGGCTTCCAGCGTGATGGCCACGCTTTGGTCTACTTTGCCCAATTCCTCCAGCGCCAAGCACAGGGCGAAGTAGTCCCCGCCCATTCCGCCCCACTCCTCCGGGAACGGCAGGCCGAAGAGACCCATCTCGGCCATCCCGGCAACCACCTCGTAGGGAAAGGAATGCTCGGCGTCGTGACGGGCGGCGACCGGTGCAACTACGCTGTGCGCGAAGTCGCGCACGGTCTTAACCAGCTGCTGATATTCGTCGGGCAGCGTCTCGGTTGCGATGAAGTGTGTCATCGGTGCCACTCCCGCTCATCGCTTCGCTCTGCATCTTCGCCAGTACGCATCAAGTGGCCCTTAGCCTTTCGTGTTCGCGGTGATTCGGGCCAACGGTTGGCCCACCTTGACCTGATCGCCGACGCCAACAAGCAGCTGGACCACGCCGTCGACGGAGGCTGCCAGTGTGTGCTCCATTTTCATCGCCTCGACCGTGACGACCACGGTGCCCGCCGATACCTCCGCTCCGTCGTCGACCCCCACCGCGACGACGGTTCCGGGCATGGGGCTGGTCAACTCGGCGTCACCGCTGTGACCGTCGTCTGGACGCACCGCCGCCTCCCGCACCTCCTCGAACAGCACGGTTGTGCCGTTGCCGTGCAACCAGATCCGGTGATCCGCGGCGGCGACGATGTATTCGGTGCGCATGCCGTCCAGCGTCACAGCCAGTCGCCGGCCGTCCAGATGTGCCTGCAACGAGCGGGATTCCCCGTTCTCGACACGAGCCGCGGCGGCCGCCGGCGTTCCGGTGAGATGCACATGGTCGGTGCGGTCGCCGCCGCGCAGCCTCACACTGATCGGCGCGGGCGCCCCGATACGCCATCCAGACGGCACGTCCCACAGATCCCCGTCGGGCTTCTGCCACAACCGCAGCCACCGGTAGGTCGCCGCGGCGATGAACTGCTCGTCGGACGTCGGCGCGGTGGCGAAATCACCGACCCGACGATCCAGCAGCCCGGTGTCGAGGCGACCGGCGGCCACGTCGGCATCGGCCAGCAGGAACCGCGCGAATTCGACGTTGGTGACCACGCCGAGCACCGCGGTGTCCGCCAATGCCCGGTCCAGCGTCCGCAGTGCACCGGGCCGGTCAGCGGCGTGGGCGATGATTTTGGCCAGCATCGGATCGTACTCGCTGCCCACGGTCACGCCCGCCGAAAGCCCCGAATCCACCCGTATTCCGGGGCCTTCCGGCTCGACGAGCGCCAGCACGTCGCCGCCGGTGGGCAAGAACCCGTTCGCCGGGTCCTCGGCGTAGACCCGTGCTTCGATCGCGTGGCCGTGCAACGCGATGTCGGACTGGGTTGCGGTCAGCTTCTCCCCTGCGGCGATCCGGATCTGCCACTCCACCAGATCCCACCCCGTCACCATCTCGGTGACCGGGTGCTCGACCTGCAGGCGGGTGTTCATCTCCATGAAGAAGAACTCCTCCGGTCGGTCGGCGGAGACGATGAACTCCACCGTGCCGGCGCCGGTGTAGTCAACGCTGCGCGCGGTGTCGCAGCCGGCGGCGCCGATCCGTGCCCGGGTCGCGGCGTCCAGCAGCGGTGACGGCGCCTCCTCAATGACTTTCTGGTGTCGCCGCTGCAGGCTGCACTCGCGTTCGCCGAGGTGGATCACGTTGCCGTAGCTGTCGGCCAATACCTGGACCTCAATGTGCCTGGGGCGCAGCACGAACCGTTCCAAGAACAGGGTGTCGTCGCCGAACGCGGCGGCCGATTCCCGCCGGGCACCGGCCAGCGCCGCGGGCAAGTCGGCGGCCCGCTCGACCAGGCGCATGCCCTTGCCGCCGCCGCCCGCTGACGGCTTGACCAACACCGGGTAGCCGATCTGGTCGGCGGCGGCGATGAGTTCGGCATCGGTGAGCCCCGGCCGCGCTATGCCGGGAACCACCGGTACACCGAACGCCGACACCGTGGACTTGGCGGCGATCTTGTCGCCCATGGTCTGCAGCGCGGCGACCGGCGGCCCGATGAACGTCACACCAGCAGCTCCCAGCGCCGTGGCGAAACCGGCGTTCTCGGAAAGAAATCCGTATCCGGGATGGACGGCCTGAGCTTCGGTGCGGATCGCCGCATCCACGACAGCTGTGATGTTGAGGTAGCTGTCCCGGGCTGGCGCGGGGCCGATCCGCACCGCGACGTCGGCCTCGGCGACGTGACGCGCGTCGGCGTCCGCGTCACTGTAGACGGCCACCGATCGGATCCCCATCGCCTTGAGTGTGCGGATCACCCGAACCGCGATCTCACCGCGGTTGGCGACCAGAACCGTATCGAATACCATGAGGCTCACATCCGGAATACGCCGTAGGAGACCGGTTCGACAGGAGCGTTCGCGGCAACCGAAAGCGCAAGACCGACAATGGTTCTGGTGTCGGCTGGGTCGATGACCCCGTCGTCCCAGAGCCGTGCAGTCGAATAATACGGATTGCCTTGATGTTCGTACTGCGCGCGGATGGGCGCCTTGAACTCCTCTTGCTCCTGCTCCGACCAAGGGGTGCCCGCGGCCTCCAGGGCCTCGGCCCGGACGGTGGCCAGCACTGACGCCGCTTGCTCACCGCCCATGACCGAAATCCGCGCGTTGGGCCACATCCATAGGAACCGCGGGGAATACGCGCGCCCGCACATCGAGTAGTTGCCCGCCCCGTAGGAGCCGCCGATCACCACGGTGAGCTTGGGCACCCGCGCGCAGGCCACGGCAGTCACCATCTTGGCGCCGTGCTTGGCGATGCCACCGGCCTCGTAGTCACGGCCCACCATAAAGCCGGAGATGTTCTGCAAAAACAGTAGCGGCACCATACGCTTGTCGCACAGCTCGATGAAATGCGCTCCTTTCAAAGCGGATTCGGAAAACAGTACACCGTTGTTCGCGACGATTCCCACTGGGTGACCGTGAATGCGGGCAAATCCGGTGACCAGCGTGCTGCCGTAGTCGGCCTTGAATTCGCCGAATTCGCCGCCGTCGACCAGGCGGGTGACGACCTCGTGCACATCGTAGGGTATTCGCGGGTCGACCGGGACGACGTCGTAGAGCTCGGTTTGGTCGGCGATGGGGTCCACCGTCGGTGACACATCCCAAGGCCGCGATTCGCGCGGGCCGAGAGCGGAGACGATGCGCCGCACAATGCGCAGGGCGTCGCGGTCGTCGTGCGCGAGATGATCGGTGACGCCGGAGATTTTGGAATGCAAGTCCCCGCCGCCGAGCTCCTCGGCGCTGACGACCTCGCCGGTGGCGGCCTTTACCAGCGGCGGTCCGCCCAGAAAGATGGTGCCCTGGTTGCGGACGATCACTGCCTCGTCGCTCATCGCCGGCACGTAGGCCCCGCCAGCGGTGCATGACCCCAGCACGGCCGCGATCTGCGGGATGCCTTCGGCGCTGAGCGTGGCCTGGTTGTAGAAGATCCGGCCGAAGTGGTCGCGGTCGGGAAACACCTCGTCTTGGCGCGGCAGAAACGCGCCGCCAGAGTCGACGAGATAGATGCAGGGCAGCCGGTTCTGTCCGGCGATCTCCTGGGCCCGCAGGTGCTTTTTGACGGTGATCGGGTAATAGGTGCCGCCCTTGACGGTGGCGTCGTTGGCCACGATCATGCATTCGCGGCCCGACACCCGGCCGATGCCGGTGATGATGCCCGCGCCGGGGCATTCGTCGTCGTACATCCCGTCGGCGGCCAGCGGTGCCACTTCCAGAAATGGGCTTCCGGGGTCGAGCAGGCCGTCGACACGGTCGCGCGGCAGCAGTTTCCCGCGGGCCACATGACGCTCGCGGGCGCGCTGCGGGCCTCCCAGCGCCGCCGCGGCCAGCTTCTCGCGGAGCTGCGCCACCAGAGCGCGGTGCGCCTCGCGGTTCGCCGTTGGTGGAGTCATCTGCTGCCAATTCGAGTTAATGACGACTAACTCGTGCTATGTTAGTGACGATTAACCGAAGTGTCCAGGCTCGACGGAGGCCGTCATGGCGACATCGGCCCCGGCCGGCGACGACGAGGCCCCGAATCGTCGCAGTCAGCTGAAGTCTGATCGGCGGTCACAGCTGTTGGCGGCCGCCGAGCGGCTGTTCGCTGAACGCGGCTTCCTGGCGGTGCGACTCGAGGATATCGGCGCCGCCGCGGGCGTCAGCGGGCCAGCCATTTACCGCCACTTCCCCAACAAGGAGTCGCTGCTGGTCGAGCTGCTGGTCGGAATCAGCACCCGGCTGCTCGACGGTGCCCGCGAGGTGACCTCGCGGCACCCCGATCCGGCTGAAGCGCTGGATGGCCTCATCGAGTTTCATCTCGACTTTGCCTTAGGCGAGCCGGATCTCATTCGCATCCAGGACCGCGATCTGGCGCATCTGCCTGCGCCGGCCGAGCGCCAGGTCCGCCGGGAGCAGCGGCAATATGTGGAAGTCTGGGTGGGCGTGCTGCGTCAGCTCAACCCCGGGCTGGCTGAGGCCGATGCGCGATTGATGGCCCATGCGGTATTCGGCCTGCTGAACTCCACGCCGCACAGCCTCAAGCCGCTCAACAATTTGCACACCAAGTCGGCGCGGGTGGCGCGGGCGCGCGCTGTCATGCGTGCGATGACGCTCGCCGCGCTCTCCACCGGCAACCCGTAGCACCGGGCGGCCCCTACCACCGTGCACGGCACGTCGGCCCGATCTTGGGTCCTGCAGGTACCCTGCAACCCATGAGGTGGGCATGACCGATCCACGTCGACCCAGGTGGTTTCCCAATCACGCTCGGCGCGAGACCGAGCCAACCCATCGGTTGGGTCACCGTTATCCGCCACCAACCAGCCCGGCTCGTGCCAACCAGCCGCCGTACCAGCCCGGGTACGGGCCGACCCGTGGCCCGAACGTGACCGAGTCCAACCCGACGGAGCGTTTGCCCCAGTACTGGCAGCAGGGCCAGCCGCCGAATGCCGGGCAGCCATCTTCCGGAGGGGCACCGCCCGAGCGGCCCAAGTCGCCGCGCTGGCTATGGATCGTCGCCGGCGCGGCCGTGCTGCTGGTCGTCGCCCTCGGCATCGCTTTGGTGATCGCCAACGGCACAGCGAAGAAACAAACCGCGGTCGCCCCTCTGCCCGCAATGCCCGGGTCGAGCGCACGAGCGTCGTCGACCACGTCGGCACCGCCGAACACCACGTCGGCTACGGACACGCCCACCGAAACCACCAGCGCCGCCGGGGCAGAGACCGTGGTCTACAGCGTGACCGGGGAGGGCCGCGCGATCAGCATCACCTACGTCGACGACGGCGGCGTCAGGCAGACCGAGTTCAATGTGGTGCTGCCATGGAGCAAGCAAGTCAGCCTGTCGTCTGCCCAGAACACGGCCAGCGTCACGATCGTCAATATCGGCCATGACGTCACCTGCACGGTCACGGTGGGCGGAAACCAGGTTCGTCAACGCACCGGGGTCGGTTTGACGACCTGCAACGCGGCCGACTGAAGTCGCGGGCCTTAGATCGTGCTGCGCCGTGGGGCGCGCACCACCAGCATCGCCAGCATCCCGGTGGCCAGCACTACGCACAATCCGGCCATGCCGGCACGCACAGCGTGGAACGCGTCGACAAAGAGCGAAAACAGCCAGGGCGCCAGGAACGACACCGCCCGACCAGTCATGGTGTACAGACCGAACGCCACTCCCTCCTTGCCGTCCCGCGACATTCTCAGTAGCAGGGTGCGGGCCGAGGACTGTGCGGGACCGATGAACGCGCACAGCGACAACCCGCACACCCAGAACGCCAGCGCCCCCGACAGGGTCATCAGTGTGAGCCCCATCGTGACAATCGCGAACAGCGAGCCCACAATGACCAGCTTGGAACCGAGCCGGTCATCGACCAGCCCACCCAGCACCGCCCCACAGGCCGCGACCACGCTGGCGGCCACCCCGAATACCAGCACATTGGCCTGCGACACGCCGTAGACGTTGACTCCGAGCACAGCGCCGAACGTGAACACACCCGCCAACCCATCCCGGAATACCGCGCTGGCCAACAGGAAGTAGACCAGGTTGCGGTCACGGCGCCATTCCACGGTGATGTCAGACCACAGCTTGCGGTAACCGCTTAACAACCCGCCCGCGGGATGCGATTCCGGCACCGGCGAAGGCAGCCGGGGTGCGCCGAGCAGCAGTGGCATCGCGAACAGCAACAACCAGCCCGCGGTGAGCAGCATCGCAGCTCGTACGTTCCAGCCGTCGTGGCTGGGCAGGTGCAGCAAGCCGCGCCGGTTGCCGGATCCGGAAATAAACCCCAGGTAGACAATGAGTAGCAGCGCCACGCTGCCGACATAGCCTGCGGCCCAGCCGAATCCGGAAATCCGGCCCGAGGTCCGCGTGGTCGACAGTTGGCGAAGCATCGCGTTGTACGGCACGCTGGCAAGGTCTCCGCATGCTGCGGTTGCGGCGAGAAGCACCAGCCCGGGCCACAGGTAGCCGGGCTGGTCACGGATCAGGCTCATCGCCGCCGTCAATGTCACCGCCGAGCCGGTGAGCATGCTCAGTGCCAGACGACGCCGACGCGGCGCTTCCACCCATACGCCGACGACCGGCGCCAGCAGCGCGATCGTGAAACCGGCCACGGTCAGGGCGCGGCCCAGCCAGCTGGCCGGGGGCGTGCCACCGGGCAGTCCTTCACCGACACTGCCGGTGAGGTAGACGGAGAACACGAATGTCACCACGATCGCGCTGAGACCGGTGGCGCCGCAGTCCCACAGCGCCCAGGCCAACACCCCCGATCGCGCGGCTGCGCGCGACCCTGGCGCCGGGCTGCTCATGCCCGGCACTCTAACCTCGCGCTCGCGATCGACTCCGGCGTGTTGTCTACGCTTGCCGCATGCCTATACCCGCTCCCAGCCATGACGCCCGCGCCGTTGTCACCGGAGCTTCGCAAAACATCGGCAAAGCGCTGGCCACCGAGCTGGCCGCACGAGGCCACAGCCTGGTCGTCACCGCGCGACGCGAAGACGTGCTGACCGAACTGGCCACGCACCTAGGCGACAAATATGGAGTCGTCATCGAGGTGCGCCCCGCTGATCTGGCCGATCCGGCGGAGCGGACGAAACTATGCGAGGAATTGGCGACCCGAAACGTGTCGATTCTGTGCGCCAATGCGGGCACTGCGACCTTCGGCCCGGTGTCGGGACTGGATCCGGCAGGCGAAAAAGCCCAGGTCCAGCTCAACGCCGTCGCCGTACACGACCTGGTGCTGGCGGTGCTGCCCGGCATGGTGGAGCGTCGCGCTGGCGCCATCCTGATTTCTGGTTCGGCGGCGGGCAATTCGCCGATCCCGTACAACGCCACCTACGCCGCGACCAAGGCTTTTGTCAACACCTTCAGCGAGTCGTTGCGCGGGGAACTGCGCGGCACCGGTGTGCACGTCACCCTGCTGGCGCCAGGCCCGGTGCGCAGTGAGCTACCAGATCCGGCTGAGGCGTCGCTGGTCGACAAACTGGTACCGGACTTCCTATGGATCTCGACCGAGCACACCGCTCGCGTTTCGCTGGATGCCTTGGCGCGCAACAAGATGCGCGTCGTTCCAGGGCTGACGTCCAAAGCCATGTCAGTGGCGAGCCAGTACGCACCGCGCGCCCTCGTCGCCCCGATCGTGGGCAGTTTCTACAAGCGGCTCGGCGGGTAGGCGTTACCGGCGACGCTGGCGGGTGCCCATCATGCCGCGGGTGATTTCGCGGCCGAACGCGGTGCCGGCCGAGCGTGCGAAGCTTTTTGCGGCCGGGCTTGCGAAGAGACCCTTGAACCACCGCCAGACCCGCTTCCACCAGCCGGCCCGCTTCGGCTCGGGTCCGGGCGCCGGCGCGCCCTTGCCCTCGCCAGGCGCTGGTGTCGAATCCGCTTGCGCCTGCTGGGCTTTGGCGGTGAGCACCTCGTAGGCCGATTCACGGGTCGATCGTCTCGCCGTATGCGGCTTGCAGCGGGCTGGCCTTGGCCGCCTCCTTGATCGCGTCGACGCCGATCGCGGCCATCAACGAGCGCGGCACCCGCATCCGGGTCCATGCCACCGGCGTCGGTGCACCCTTTTCTGAAAGCACGGTGACAATCGCCTCACCGATACCCAGCGAGGTCAGTGCCGACTCCAGGTCGTAGACCTCGGTTTTCGGGTAGGTGCGAACGGTCTTGGCCAGGGCTTTTTGGTCGTCAGGGGTGAATGCGCGCAGTGCGTGCTGGATGCGCGCACCCAGTTGGGAGAGCACGTGCGTTAGGAACGTCTGTCGGCAGTTGGGTGCAGAAGAACACGCCGACGCCCCTCGAGCGAATCAGCTTGACGGTTTGCTCGACCTGCTCCAGGAACGCCTTGGACGCGTCGCTAAACAGCAGATGCGCCTCGTCGAAAAAGACGGATCTAGCAGACCAACCTCCACCACCCGCCATGTTCAGCAAAGGTACCGTTTCTGAGGTGCAACTTGGTAGCCTCATTAACGCCCCGAGCAGGCGACTTACGTTCCGTGAGTTGCTTCGAGAGATTCGGAGGGAGCTAGGACATGGCCATGAAAGACAAACCAGCCGAATACAAAGGCAACAGCCGCTGATCGGAAAAGGGATGTCCAGCCAGCAATCCCGAAGGTCTTCGTACCGCGTTCTGAAGGCGTGGACGACGACATCCGGGACTTTACAAGCCCAAGTGATACACCGCAATCCACAAGGGTGCGTGCTCTCGCCACGGCAGAGTTGACCACCCGGCCGTAAAGGCGCGTCTGTAGCCGTGGCGGGCTTTGCGAAACACGGGAGGCCGCGTGGGTTTCTATATTCGCAAGTATGTGAAAGTTGGCCCATTCCGTTTGAATCTCAGCAAATCGGGTCTCGGTGTCAGTGTTGGCGTGCCAGGCTTCCGCATCGGATCGGGGCCGCGTGGCAACTACGTCCACATAGGTCGATACGGTCTTTACTATCGGACTGCCTACTATGGGAAACCCTTGTTGGGAGGCACTTCGGCGCAGCGAGCAGTCCTGCACCCCTCACAGCCCCACCCGGCAGACTTTCCCGCCTACAACCCGAGTGACGTTGTCATGCATGACGTGACGGGCGCTACGGCGGTGTCACTGGTTCCAACCGTTGGTGATGACTTGGTCAAACAACTCAACGCCGCGGCGACGATGACGAGATGGGGCTGGCTGGTCACCGTCGCTAGTTCCGTCCTCGGACTTATGGCGCTGTTGTTCAGCTGGATCATCAGCTTGGTCATCTGGGTAGTCGCACTTCCGCTGTGCTGGTGGCTGTTCTTACGCGACCAGACGCGGAGTACGGTAGTCGCCTTTTACGACGTCAACGATGCGCCAGCAGCATGGTTCGATTCGCTGGTACAGAGTTGGGGTTGGCTGATGGAAGCGCAGAAGCTTTGGCGCGTGGTCGAAACAGGCCATATCGAGACAATGAGCCAGTGGAAGCGCAATGCTGGCGCTGACCACCTTGCAACCCTCGTGCAAGCCATGGCCACTACCGCGAGCCCTCCCCACCTGTCGACCAATATCGCGGTCCCATCCATAGCGGCTGGCAATTCGAGCCTTCATTTCCTACCCGACCGGGTACTGGTACGGGAAGGGAAGCGGTACAGCGACGTTGCCTACCGCCACTTACAGGTTCGGCACTGGCAAACGAGGTTCATCGAATCCGGTTTGCTGCCGACCGACGCCCAGCAGGTGGATCAGACATGGCTGCACCCCAACGTGCGTGGGGGCCCCGATCGTCGTTTCACCAACAACCGTCTGATGCCCGTTATGCAGTATGGGCGACTAGAGTTGAGCAGTCCCGAGGGACTTTGTTGGCAATTGCAGATTTCGAGAGCTGCAGCCGCTTCGGCTATCGCATCCGTCTTGTCGTCAGCTCCCGGCCTGTCAGCAGCGCCGGGCGGTAACCAACCACTTGGTAGCCCGGGGCCTTGAGTAGATGCGAGACGAAATGTACTGATTTCCAACAAGATGCGCGTCGTGCCGGGGTTGACGTCGAAGGCCATGTCGGTGGCCAGCTAGTACGCGCCACGCGCCATCGTGGCACCGATCGTGGGGAGCTTCTACAAGAGGCTGGGCGGATAAACGCGTTATCGCCTCCGCATGCCGCGGATGAATTCGCGCCCGAGCGCGGTCGCAAGCGCGCGTAAGAAAGTCTGAAAACCGCGGCTATTGACGAACCGCTTAAACCAGCCCGGCCGCTTCGGCGCGGGTTTTTTCGACGCCTTCGACGGCTGGTCAGGCGGGGCGGCTTGGGCTGTTTTGGCCCTCAGCATCTCGTAGGCCGCTTGCCGGGTCACGGTCTGACCGTATGTGGCGTGCAGCGGGCTGGTCTTGGCCGCCGCGGCGATCGCGTCATCGCCAATGGCGGCCATCAGCGAGCGTGGGGAGCGCAGCCTGGTCCACGCGACCGGGGTCGGGGCACCCCGCTCGGACAGCACGGTGACGATGGCTTCGCCGATGCCCAGCGATGTCAGCGCCGAAGCCAACTCGTAGACACCGGTTTTCGGGTAGGTGCGGACGGTTTTGGTCAACGCCTTCTGGTCGTCGGGAGTGAACGCCCGCAGGGCGTGCTGGATGCGCGCCCCCAGCTGCGACAGCACCTCGTTGGGTACGTCGGTAGGCAACTGGGTGCAGAAAAACACGCCAACACCCCGGGAGCGGATCAGCTTGACGGTTTGCTCGACCTGCTCCAGGAACGCCTTGGACGCGTCGCTAAACAGCAGATGCGCCTCGTCGAAAAAGAAGACCAGCTTGGGTTTGTCCACGTCGCCGACCTCAGGCAAAAACCTGAAAAGTGCGGCCAGCAGCCACATCAGGAAGGTCGAGAACAGCATCGGGCGAGTTGCCTGGTCGCCCAGTTCGAGGAGCGAGATGACGCCGCGGCCCTGGCTATCCACGCGCAACAGGTCCTCCGGCTTGAGTTCGGGCTCGCCGAAAAAGGTGTCGGCGCCCTCGGCTTCCAGGTTGACCAGGGCCCGCAGGATGACGCCGGCTGTAGCCGGGGAAACTCCCCCCAGCGCCTGCAATTCGGGCTTGCCCGCCTCGCTGGTGAGGTAGCTGATCACGGCACGAAGATCCTTCAGGCCCAGCAGCGGCAGCTTCTGCTGTTCGGCCCAGTGAAAGATCAGCCCGAGCGTCGATTCCTGAGTTGCGTTGAGCCCCAATACTTTTGACAGCAGGATGGGCCCGAAGCTGGAGATGGTCGCGCGCACCGGCACGCCGATGCCGGTGGTGCCCAGCGACAAAAACTCCACCGGGAATGAGGTTGGCGCCCAATCGTCACCGGTGTCCTTGGCGCGGGCGGCGATCTTGTCGTTGGGCTCTCCGGGCCGGGCCAGGCCGGACAGGTCGCCCTTGACGTCAGCCATCAACACGGGAACACCGGCCGCGGACAGTTGTTCGGCGATCAGCTGCAGCGTCTTGGTCTTGCCGGTGCCGGTGGCACCGGCCACCAGCCCATGCCGGTTGACGGTGGCCAGCGGGATGCGAACCGGTGCGGCCGGCTCGGCGGTACCGTCGACGACGACCGTGCCCAGCTCCAGGGCCTGGCCGTCGACGCCGTAGCCGGCCGCGATCTGCCGCGCGGAGGTTGCCGCCGATCCAGCGTCTGGTTTCGACTCGGAGCTCATGGTGCCGCGTCCTTTCGCCAAGTTTGCGGGCAGACCCTGACACTACTTGGCGGGCGCCCGTCCCGGCAGCTGCGAAGGCTAACGTTTGCCTACTGTGAACGCTGTGCATGACGAACTGGTGTGGATCGACTGCGAGATGACCGGGCTGAACCTGCGCTCAGACCGGTTGATCGAGATCGCGGCCCTGGTCACCGATGGTGAGCTGAACATCCTTGGCGATGGGGTCGACGTGGTGATCCACGTCGAGGACGCCGCGCTGGCGTCGATGATCGACGTCGTCGCCGACATGCACACCCGCTCGGGCCTGATCGACGAGGTGAAGTCCTCCACCGTCGACCTGGCCACGGCCGAGACGATGGTGCTCGCTTATATCCGCGAGCACGTCAAGCAACCCAAGACCGCCCCGCTGGCCGGCAATTCGATCGCCACCGACCGCGCCTTCATCGCCCGCGATATGCCCGCACTGGACTCGTTTCTGCACTACCGGATGATCGACGTGAGCACGATCAAGGAACTCTGCCGGCGCTGGTATCCGCGTATCTACTACGGGCAGCCGACGAAGGGACTCGCGCATCGGGCGCTCGCCGACATCCACGAGTCCATCCGCGAACTGAAGTTCTACCGGCGCACCGCGTTCGTGCCACCGCCGGGGCCGTCTACCAGCGACATCGCCGCCGTGGCCGCCGAGCTGGGGGCGGTGACGGACGCACCCGAGGAAACCGATTCGGCCACCGGGCGCCCGAGCGGTTAATATCGACGTCGCCGCTGTCGGCTCACCGGGGCCGCTCAGCGGCGATGGTGAGTGTAGTTCAGTTGGTAGAGCACCAGGTTGTGATCCTGGCTGTCGCGGGTTCGAGTCCCGTCACTCACCCCGAACGTGAGCCTGGTCACGCCTTCGCGTTGCCCGCGTGCCACTGCTCCCACGGGATGTTCCAGTCACCGAGCCCTTCCGTGCCCGACAGGGTCGGCCCGACGGTGTTGATGACCTGGACGACGTCGCCGCGCTTGGTGTGCTCGTAGAACCAGATCGCATTGCTAGGGCTGACGTTGATGCAGCCGTGGCTGGTGTTGGTATGGCCCTGCGCGCCCACCGACCACGGTGCGGAGTGCACGAAGACCCCGCTGTAGGAAATCTGGGTCGCCCAGTCGACTTCAGTGCGATACCCGTCGGGTGAATTGACGGGCACCCCATAAGTCGACGAGTCCATGATGATGTGCTTGAACCGCTCTCCGACGAGGTAGGTGCCGTTGGCGGTTGGGGTCTTGTCCTTGCCCATCGAGATCGGCATGGTTTTGACGACCTCGCCGTTGATGCGCACGGTCAGTGTCTTGGTGGCATCGTCAGCGACGGCGATGACCTCGTCACCAATGGTGAAGTGGGTGCGCAGGTTGTCTTCGCCGAACACGCCGTCGCCCAGATCGACGCCGTAGGTGTTGACCGCCACATCGACGGCCGTGCCAGGCTTCCAGAATTCCTTTGGCCGCCAACGTACTTCGCGATTGTTCAGCCAGTAGAACGCGCCCTCGACGGGCGGATTAGCGATGATTTTGATGGCTTTTTCCGCCGCAGCGCGGTTGGTGATGTCCTCGTCGAACCGGATCGCCACCGGTTGGCCGACACCCACCACTTCCCCGTCCAACGGCACGACGTAGGGCATCGTGAGGTTCTCGGGCGACTGGGTCTCGAAGGTCATCTGGCGGGTAGCGACGCCGCCCAGCCCCCGGGCCTTCGCGGTAAGGGTGTAGCTGCGGTTGTAGCCCAGCGGCTCGGTTGTCGACCAGCGCACCCCGTCCGGGCTGAGTCGACCGCTGACCGCCTTGCCGTTCTCGTTGACCAAGGTGACCTGGGCCAGCACCCCGCCCTCGGCACTCACCGTCACCGGCGCGTCCACGCCGACGCCGACCGCGCCGTCAGTGACCGAGGCAGTCAGTTTCGGGACCAGCAAATCGCTGAACGGGGTGCCTTTGTCAAAGATGACCTTCGCCGGTGCGCTGCCGCTGTTGCTGCCGCAGCCCCCAAGGCCCATCACGACAGCCGGGATCAGCAGCGCGACCAGCCACGATCGGCGTAAACGCGCAGCAGTCACAGAGCGACCTGCCACTGCCGTTCTCCCCCATCTGACCCGATGGAAATCTGTAAACTAGGCAGTAGTTTACGGGCACGCGACCGCCGTCGCTGTGACGCGCATGACGATAGGCCCGAGATTCGCACGGCGGCCAAGTGCCTGTTATTGTCGCGTTCCTGGGACAATCCAAGCGCCGTTAGCTCAGTTGGTAGAGCAGCTGACTCTTAATCAGCGGGTCGGGAGTTCGAGACTCTCACGGCGCACCAACCGCACCCCTCTGACCGATGCGCTGCGTATGCATCAGGCTCGGTCAGCGGTTCCTGATCCGGCGCACCACCAACACCACGGTGAGCGCCCCGATGCCGGCCAGGGATACCGTCACCACCGGCTTCTTGACGAAGCTGATCACTTGAGCCTTGACATCCTCGGCAAGTCGACGCGGATTGGCCCGGGCCGCGAGGGAGTCGACGGTCGAGGCCAGCTGTTCGCGGGCCTGGTCGATTTCCTGCTTGATGGTGTCGGGATCCCGGTCCGCCACTGTCCCCTCCATGTCTGTCCCGGCCGCATCCGGGCCACGATTGGTGAAGTTGCCGTCTTGCCGCACTACCCTAGAGCAGCCGGTGCCCAGCCCGGCGCTTCGGTGACCTAGAAGGGGAGTTCGTTGACCGATCCTGTGCGCCTGCAACCAGGCGACAAAGCGCCCGTCTTCAGCCTGCCCGACGCCGACGGCAAGACCGTCAAACTGGCCGACTACCGGGGCCGTCGTGTCGTCGTGTACTTCTACCCGGCGGCATCGACACCCGGCTGCACCAAAGAGGCCTGCGACTTCCGCGACAATCTGCACGACCTCAACGGGGCCGGTCTCGACGTCGTGGGCATCAGCCCCGACCCACCGGCCAAGCTGGCCAAGTTCCGCGACGCCGAAGGGCTGACGTTCCCGCTGCTGTCGGACCCGGAACGCAAAGTGCTAAGCGCGTGGGGCGCGTACGGGCCAAAGCAGATGTACGGCAAGACGGTTCAAGGTGTTATCCGCTCAACGTTCGTTGTCGACGAGAAAGGCAAAATCGCGCTCGCGCAATACAATGTCAAGGCCACCGGCCATGTCGCCAAACTGCGCCGAGACCTCGGGCTTTAGCCGAGGTTGGCCAACAGCAGCGCCTCGGTGGCCGCGGCTTTTTCCAGCACGCCCAGGTGCAGGCTCTCGTTGACACTATGCGCCTGGGTGTCCGGATCTTCGACGCCGGAGACCAGGATCGTCGCCTGCGGGAACGCGGCGGCGAACTCGGCGATGAACGGAATCGAGCCGCCCATCCCCATCTCGACCGGTTCGACGCCCCAGGCTTGCCGAAACGCCGATCGCGCGGCGTCGTAGACCGGGCCGCAAGCATCGATCGTGTAGGGCTGCCCGATGTCGCCCGGGGTCACTGTCACGTGCGCGCCCCACGGCGCATGCTGCTCGAGATGGGCGCGCAACAGGTCCAGGTGCGCCGCGGCGTCACCGCCGGGAGCTACCCGCATGCTGATCTTGGCACGCGCCCGGGGGATCAACGTATTCGACGACGCCGCAATCGATGTGGTATCGATGCCAATCACGGTGATCGCCGGCTTGGCCCAGAGCCGCTGCGCCACCGATCCTGTGCCGATCTCCGTCACCCCGTCCAGCAGGCCGGCCTCCGCCCTGACCCGCTCGGGTGGGTAATCAACTGGGGCAGCAGTACTTTCGTGTAGGCCGGCGATCGCCACGTTGCCGTCGTCGTCGTGCAAGCTGGCCAGCAAACGCACCAGGGCGCTCAGCGCATCGGGAACCACCCCGCCCCAAAGGCCGGAGTGCAGTCCGTGGTCGAGGGTGGCGACCTCGACCACGCAGTCGGCCAGCCCGCGCAGCGACACCGTCAGCGCCGGAACGTCGCTACTCCAGTTGTCCGAGTCGGCGATGAGGATTACCTCGGCTGCCAGCGCGTCACGGTGGGCGGCAAGTAAACGCCCCAGCGACGGAGACCCGGACTCCTCCTCGCCTTCGACGAACACCGTCACACCCACCGGGGGTCGGCTGTCGTGTGCCCGGAACGCAGCCAGATGTGTTGCGATACCTGCTTTGTCGTCGGCGCTGCCGCGCCCGTAGAGGCGGCCTTCGCGTTCGATCGGCTCGAACGGTGGTGAGGCCCACTGCGTGTGATCCCCCTCAGGCTGCACGTCGTGATGGGCATACAGCAGCACCGTCGGCGCGCCGGCGGGTGCGGGATACCGCGCGATGACCGCCGGCGCACCATCGGCGCTGACGACCTGCACATCAGGAAAACCCGCCTGCGACAAGAGGTTTGCGACCGCTTGCGCACTGCGGTGCACTTCGGGCCGCCGGGCCGGATCGGCCCACACCGATTGGATGCGGATCAGGTTTTCCAGATCGCGCCGCACGGACGGCAGCACGTCGCGGACACGCTCGACGAGATCGCTCATGGCTTTGAGGCTAGTCGCGGCACACCCTCTCGCGAGCGGGCACAAACTGCCAGCGGCCCCCGGTGTGTGGCGGGCAGACCCCGCTCAGGGGGTCTCGAGGATGGCCACCGCTGCAGCGGTATCGCCTTCGTGGGTCAACGACACGTGGATCGTCACATCGGCCAGATGCTTCGCGATCGCGCCGCTCAACCGCACTCGCGGCCGGCCCCACATGTCAGTGACCACCTCAATATCGCGATGGATGCCCTCCGGCAGCACCGGCCGCTGGGCGAACCGCGACCCCGACCACGCCTTGATCACCGCCTCCTTGGCGGCCCACCGCGCCGCAAGGTGGCGGGCCGCTGACGAGCTCTTGTCCGAGGCGTCGCGGCGCTCACCGGGTGTGAACGTCTCGGAAAACACCGTTCCGGGACGGTCGACCTGCTCGGCGAAATCAGGGATGGAGACCAGATCGATTCCCACACCGACGATGCCCACGGCTGGCCACGCTAACCGATGACGCGGTTCACGGGAGGTAGACGTCGCCGTCGCCAAGCCGCGCGCCCGCATTCAGCAGCATCGCCGCCTCCTGCGGCTTCTCCGGTGCCCGGTGGTCGAAGCGCCGGTCGGCGGGCCGTTCGTACATCGGCGGACCGCCGGCGATCGCCGAGGCCAGCCGACGCTGACCGGCCAGCAGGCGGGCATCGGCGCGCCGCTGGTAGTCCGCGCGCTGCTCGGGGCTGAGCGCGGCCAGGAACGCTTGCGGGTGCACCAGCGCAATCAACCCGGACACGTGGCCAAACCCCAGGCTGGTGATCAGTCCGGCTTTCAGCGGGAATTTCCCGCCGAGGCGCAGCGTGTCACGCACCCACACGAAGTGCGCGGAGGAGGCCAGCTCGTCGTCGACACAGTCCAGGCTGCGATTGGGCGGGATGACGCCGTCGCGCAGTATCTGGCACATCCCCATCATCTGGAATACCGCGGCGCCGCCCTTGGCATGCCCGGTCAAGCTCTTCTGCGACACGATGAACAGCGGGGCGCCCGGCGAACGACCGAGCGAATCAGCAAGCCGCTCATGCAATTCCGTTTCGTTCGGGTCGTTGGCCAGCGTCGAGGTGTCATGCTTGGAGATCACCGCGATGTCGTCGGCGCCGACACCGAGCTCGGCCAGCGAGCGCGCCAGCGGCGACTGTTTGCCGCCCCGGCCCGCACCCAGCGCGCCGAGCCCCGGGGCCGGGATCGAGGTGTGTACACCATCGCCGAACGACTGCGCGTAGGCCACCACCGCCAGCACCGGCAGGCCCATCTTCAATGCAAGATCCCCGCGCGCGAGCAGGACGGTGCCGCCGCCCTGCGCCTCGACGAAGCCCAGCCGGCGCCGGTCGTTGGGGCGGGAGAACTTCGAGTCGCTGATGCCTTTAGCCCGCATCATCTCGGTGTCGGCGGTCGCCGCCATGTCACCGAACCCGATGATGCCCTCTAAGGTCAGGTCGTCCAGCCCGCCGGCCACCACCAGCTCGGCCTTGCCCAGCCGGATTTTGTCGACACCCTCCTCGACCGACACCGCGGCCGTCGCGCACGCGCCGACCGGGTGGATCATCGCACCGTAACTGCCGATGTAGGACTGAACCACGTGCGCGGCAATGATATTCGGCAGGACTTCCTGGAAGATGTCGTTGGGTTTGTTCCGGCCGAGCAGATTGCCGTGATACATGGTCTGCATCGACGTGCCGCCGCCCATGCCGGTGCCCTGGGTGTTCGCCACCAAGGTTGGATGCACGTAGCGCATCACTTCTGCGGGCGTAAACCCGGCGGTCAGGAATGCGTCGACGGTCGCGACGATATTCCACACCGCCAGCCGGTCGATCGAGCTCGCCAGGTCCGGCGGAATCCCCCACACCGTCGGGTCGAACCCGGTGGGGATCTGGCCGCCCACGGTGCGCGACAGCTTGTTCTTGCGCGGGACCCGGATTTCGGTGCCGGCCTTGCGGGTGACCTGCCAGTCGGTGGAATCGGGGACCGGCCGGATCAGCGTGTGCTCCGGGTCGAACTGCACGAACGCCCGCGCCTCGGCTTCGCTGGACACCACGAACGTGAAGTCCTTGTCCAAGAACACGCTGACCAAAAGCGGCGAGGCGTGATCGGGGTCGATCGAGCCGTCGTCGACCCACTCGCGGATCCCGATCCGTTCCACCACGGCGTCGTGGTAGCGCTCGACGAGCTCGGATTCGTCGATGAGCTCACCGGATTCGGTGTCGTACCAGCCTGGTTGGGGGTCGTCGTGCCAGCGGATCAGTCCGGTCGTCCAGGCCAGCTCGAGCACGCCGGCAGCCGACAGTTCGTTGTCGACCTCCATCTCGAAGCGGGTGCGCGACGACCCGTAAGGGCCGAGTTCGGCACCACCGACGATGACCACCAGATCGGCCGGGTCGACGTCGAGGTCGTCCCAATCCGGCGGCGGCGCCGGGGTGTACCCGCGCGGCGGGCCGGGTAGCGCGGCGATGGTGCCCGCCGGCTTCTCGTCGACAGCCGCTTGAGTCGTGGCCTGTTCGCGCGCCTTTGCGGCCAGCTCCGCCATGTCCAACTCGATATCACCGAGCCCGCCGGTCAGGTCGACCTTGAGCGGCGCGCGAGCGGCGGCGGCCTTGGACTCAACGTCGCACAGGTTCAGCAACATGTCGGCCATTTGATCGGTGGAATAGGTTGTCACACCGGCTTTTTCGACAGCGTCAACGATGGCGTCGTTGTGGCCCATCAGCCCGGTGCCCCGCGTCCAGCCGATCAGCGCGTGCGCCAGGCTGACCCGCTGCGCCCACGAAGATTCGGCGTGCCAGCGCGCCACCACCGCGTCGAGCGCGGACTTGGCTTCGCCGTAGGCGCCGTCGCCGCCGAACCTGCCACGGTTGGGCGAGCCAGGCAGCACGACGTGCAGGCGCGACGCGATGTCGCGTTCCGCGCCGATCTTCGACAGCCCGCCGATGAGCCGTTGAACGGCCCACAGCAGTACTTTCATCTCCATTTCTGCGCGTGAGCCAGCTTCGGACAGGTCACCGGCGACGCGGGGCGCCGCGAACGGGAACAGCAGCGTTGGGGTCTGCGCATCCTTGATATGAATCGACTGCGGCCCAAGGCTTTCGGACTGCTCGCTGCCAATCCATTCGATTAGGGCGTCGATGTCGGCATACGACGCCATGTTGGCCGGCACCACCCACAGTGCGGCGCCGTAGCGGGCGTGGTCGCGATACAGCGAGCGGTAGAAACCCAGCCGCTCGTCGTCGAGCCTGGAGGTAGTCGCAATGACGGTGGCACCGCCGTCGAGCAGCCGCGCCACCACCGAGGCGGCGATCGAGCCCTTCGATGCGCCGGTCACCACCGCGACTTCGTCGCTGTAGCGACCCTTGTCGGGGTTTTCCGCGCCGGCGGCGATGCGGGCATACAGCGACGCGTGGATGGTGCGTCCGGCGGCCAG
Organism: Mycobacterium heckeshornense; assembly: GCF_016592155.1. Taxonomy (NCBI): domain Bacteria; kingdom Bacillati; phylum Actinomycetota; class Actinomycetes; order Mycobacteriales; family Mycobacteriaceae; genus Mycobacterium; species Mycobacterium heckeshornense. Next base: position 1,712,483 of record NZ_AP024237.1, on the reverse strand, counting down.
CGCCTTGCCCTGCCACCAGGTGGCCTGGGTGGCGACAACGTGGCCGGTGCCCTCGAACCGTTCGGAAAGCCGCGCCCAGTCGGCCTCGATCTCGTCGTCGTCGGCCAGCCACAGCTTCACCAGATCCTCACGTGCACTGGCCCAGCGGTCGTCGAAGACGACGGCCTTCCTGGCGTCGAACACCGGGGCCACCAGCCGCGGCCAGTCGGCGCCGAGCTCGGCGGTGACCAAGTCGATCAGTTCGGCGTCGGTTGCCGTGGGGGCCACCGTGACCGGGTCGTCCAGCCCCAGCTGGTTGAGCACCAGACGCGCCGCCGACGCCAGCACGCCGTCGCGTCCGGTGATCTGCTCGGTGAATTCGCTCAGCGCGGCCGCATCGACGGTCGCCCCGGCGCCACCGGACGACGGCAACGTCACCGTGATACCGCGGCGCGCGGCCACCGATGTCACCGCAGCGTCGATGACCTTGTCGACCGCTGCCGCGTCGGCGAGTGCGCCCTCGTGCAGGTGCCCGAGCGCGCCACCGCGCACGCTGGTGCCCTCCCGGGTACCCAACGCGACTTCGACGGTGACGTGCTTGGCCCAGCCATCGCCGAGTTCCCAGGTCTTCTTGACCCGCTCGGCGATGGCGGCGGGCCGTTTACCGGATGGCCCGAGAACCGTCCGCAGGTGGTCGTTGATCGCGTCGGAAAGCACGGGACCGAATGGCTTATACGTGCGAGCGAGTTTGGTGACCTGCGACCGCAGTCCGGCCAGGTCCGCTTCGGCAGCGCCGTCGATGGCGCCAAGGTTGAGCTCTTGGCCCAGGTCGACCAGCAGCTGATTGCGCCGGGAGGACGCGCCGTCGGTGATCGACTCGATGGAGTCGAGTTCCTCGATTTGGTCGATGCGCATCTTGGCCGACAGCGCGATCAGCGCCAGCGTGGCGTCGGCGGCGTCGAACGGAATGTCGTCGGGGCGTGGAGTACCTGACGGAGCTCCGGCCGTAGCCGGAGCGACGGCAGGGACGACATCGGACTCGGGCCCCGGCTCCGATGAGGCCGGAACGGCCGTGCCGGAATCCTGCTCAGCCGCCTCCTCGGGCTCGGGATCGGTGTCGGTGGCGAACAGCACCGCGGCGTCCCGCTCGGCGTTGAGCACTTCAACTGTGCTGTGGGCATATTCGGGCAGCTTGAGAGTGTTGGCGGCGAGCCCGGCCACGGTCGGCGAGGACTTCACCCCGATCTCGACGAACCGCTCCACACCCAGACCGCCGGCCGCTTCCTCGGTGAACAGCAGATCCTGGGTCTCAATCCAGCGTACCGGGCTGGCGAACTGCCAGGCCAGCAACTCGATGAACACGGTGCGCGCCATTTCCCGCGGCCGCTCCCGCAGCCAGGTGTCGTAGTCGGCCAGAATCGGGTCCAGCGGCTCGGCCGGCACCAGGTCGCGGATCTCCTGGATGAAGTCGCGGTCCAGCGAAAACGGCCGCGGCACCAGGTTGGGGATATAGCGCCCGATGATCAGGTCGGGATCCTTGTCGCGCGGCATGACCCGGTCCAGCGAGCGGCGGAATTCCGCCACACCGACGCGCAGCACCCGCGAATGGAACGGCACGTCGATGCCGGGCACTAAGATGAAAGACCGCTTGCCGCCGGTGATTTCGCGGCGCCGCTCCACCTCGGCTTCCAAAGCCTCCAGGCCCCGGACCGTTCCGGCGATCGCGTACTGCGAGCCGCGCAGGTTGTAGTTGACGATCTCCAGGAATTCGCCTGTGCGCTCGGCGATCCCGGCGACAAATGCCGGGACGTCGGCGTCATCGAGGTCGATCTGCGACGGCCGGATCGCGGCCAGCCGGTAGTTGGAGCGGCCCAACTCGTCGCGCGGCACGATGTCGTGCATCTTCGAGCCGCGGTGAAACACCATCTCCAGCAATGCTTCCAGCTCGTAAATGCCGGTCACGCAGGCCAGCGCGGTGTACTCGCCGACGGAGTGCCCGCAGGCGATCGCGCCCTCGACGAACGCGCCGGCTTCTCGCATCTCGGCGACCTGAGCCGCCGCCACGGTGGCCATCGCCACCTGGGTGAACTGGGTCAAATACAGCACACCGTCGGGGTGGTGGTAGTGCACACCGGAGGCGATGATGCTGGTCGGGTTGTCGCGCACCACATGCAGGACTGAGAAGCCCAGGGTTTCGCGGGTGAACTTGTCCGCGTCGTCCCACACCTTGCGGGCCGCCTTGGACCGGGCCCGCACCTCCATGCCCATGCCCTTGTGCTGGATACCCTGACCGGGAAACGCGTAGACGGTCTTCGGAGCGGCCAGCCGGGCGGTCGCCGACATCACCAGATCCGGGCCGATCCGGGCGGCGACCTCTAAAACCTCTGCGCCCTGGTCGATTCCGACCCGGTCAACGCGGACATCGATTTCATCGCCCGGCCGCACCATGCCGAGGAAACGCGTTGTCCAGCCGACCAGGCGGGCCGGTGGTCGGGCCTGGCCGTCGGTGGCGGTCACGACGTGTTGTGCGGCGGCCGACAGCCACATGCCGTGCACGATCGGGGATTCCAGCCCCGCGAGCAGCGCGGCCGCCCGGTCCGTGTGAATCGGGTTGTGATCACCGGAGACAGCCGCGAACGGCCGCATGTCGACCGGTGCGGTGATGGTGACGTCACGGCGACGGCGCCGCGGGGTCTCGGTGGCGTTGTCGGAGATTGCGCCACCGGCTCGCAGCGGGTCGGCCAGTTCCGCTCCGCCGGTGCGGCCGCGGATCGCGAACCGTTCTTCGAGCTTGGCCACCGCGGTGCCGCCATGGGCGATGGTCACCGACACCGGAACAACCCGGCCGACCTCGGTGTCGACGGCCGCAGAAGCCGTTGCGGTGACAATGAATTCGGCCCGATCGGTCGGCAGCCGGTCGAGCAGATGCGCTGCGTGGTCCAGGTGCACCAGGCTCAGCAGGCCCTCGAGCACCGGGGCACCGGTGTCGGTGACCGCCGAGCCGACGGCCGCGAACACCGCGGGCCAGCAAAGGCCGACGAGCGCGTCGGGCACGGTGGAAAGCCCGGGTGCCAACGGCTCACCGAAAGTGGCGGTGACCCCGGTATGGTCGGCGACCCGCTCCGGGTCCCAGGTCACCGCGACGGTGGCGGTGCCCTCATGTACCGGCGGCAGTTCTTCGGGGCCGTCCGCGCCGGCGGCGATGGCCAGCACCCGACGCATGGCGGCAGTGGCGTCGTCGACTGACACGACCGGCATGCCACCATCAACGGTGTTGGGCGGCAACGTGAATCGGATGTCGATCCAGGTGCCCGAGATCGGCACGCTCAAGACGACGTGCTCGCCATCAACCGCAAGCCTCGCCCCGGTGGACGAGTGTGTCGCACGCAGCTTTTCGGCCCCGTCGTGAATCTGCCAATCGGCGGGATGGGCGATGCGATGCACCGGGTTGGTCATGGTGCGACCAGCCCACAACACGTCGGGGGCATCGAGAACGACGGCCAGCGGACCGGTGATGTCGGTGCGGCCGACGCGCCGCGCGGTAACCGGCTTCGGTTCAACGCCGCTCGCCAGCACTTCGTCGATCGCCGCCTGCTCGAAACGGTCGAGCAGCTCGCCGACGGGTTCGTCCATCCGGGTGATGCCGGCGACCGATGTCGGGCCAGGAATGATGCAAACCTGGTCGGCGTCGTAACGCGCGTCATGGGCCTGCCACAGCGAATCGCTGCGCCACCAGCGGCGCACGTCCTTGTCGATGACCGGCACAAAGTTAACCGGTTTGCCCAGCGTCTTGCACAGTGTGACGAAGAACGACACGTCCGCCGGATGCAATTGCACGCTCTCGGCGTCGGGATAGCGCTGCAGCAGAGTCGCGATCGCCTCGTCGGGCCGCTCCAGCAATTGCTTGTCGGAGAACAGGGTCTCGATCGGGCCATGGTCTTGCGGGTGCAGACGCGCCTCGGCCCGCTGCAGCATCTGCTCGAAGCGGTCACGCCAGGTGTCGGCCAGCCACGGGCTGCCCGGCGACGCGGTGTCGGCGGTCGAGTTGCCGTCACCGATGGTCAGCTCGACGTAGCGCCGCAACCACTGCGCGTAGGTCATCTCGCCCACGTCGCCGAAGTACGGCTTGGCGGTGCCGGCCATCGCGGCGATGATCTCGTCGCGGCGCTTGGCGACCGCCTCGGCGTCACCGGCGACCTCGTCGAGCAGCCGACCGCAGCGCGAGGCGGCATTGTCGATCTCGTGAATGTCGGCACCGAGCTGGCTGCGGCTAGAAGCCATGCCGCCCTGGGCTTTTCCGGCGCTGATCCACTGGTCGGTGCCCTGGGTTTCGACCAGCATCCGCTTGACCGACGGCGAGGTGGTGGACTCCTTGGTGGCCATCGCTGCCGTGCCGACCAGGATGCCGTCGATCGGCATCAGCGGGAAGCCGTAGGGCTCGGCCCAACGGCCGGACAGATACTCGGCCGCCCGCTCCGGCGTGCCGATGCCGCCGCCGACGCAGACCGTGATGTTGGGCCGCGACCGCAGCTCGGAGTAGGTGGCCAACAGCAGGTCGTCGAGGTCTTCCCAGGAGTGATGGCCCCCGGCACGGCCACCTTCAATGTGCATGATGACGGGCGTCGTCGGCACCTCGGTGGCGATGCGGATCACCGCGCGGATCTGCTCGACCGTGCCCGGTTTGAACACCACGTGGCTGATGCCGATGCCGCCCAGTTCGTCGATGAGCTCGACAGCTTCCTCCAGTTCCGGGATACCGGCGCTGACAACCACGCCGTCGATCGGCGCGCCGGACTGGCGGGCCTTCTGCACCAACCGTTTTCCGCCGACCTGCAGCTTCCACAGGTAGGGGTCGAGGAACAGCGCGTTGAACTCGAAGGTGCGCCCGGGTTCGAGGAGTCCCCTCATCTCCTCGATGCGGTTCTGGAAAATCTCCTCGGTGACCTGCCCGCCGCCGGCCAGCTCGGCCCAGTGCCCCGCGTTGGCGGCTGCGGCAACGATTTTGGCGTCGACGGTGGTCGGTGTCATGCCGGCCAGCAAGATCGGCGATCGGCCGGTCAACCGGGTGAACTTGGTCGACAGTTTGATCCGCCCGTCCGGCAGGCGCACCACCGAGGGCGCGTAGCTGGACCACGGCCGCGCCACCTCGGGAACGGCGCCGACGGTGAACAGGTTGCGCTGACCGCCGCGGGTGGCCGCGGGCACGATGCCGACACCCAGGCCGCGAATCACCGGCGCGGTCAGCCGGGTCAGGATGTCGCCCGGACCCAGGTCAAGAATCCAGCGCGCCCCGGCCTCGTGGACGCTCACGACTTCGTCCACCCAGTCGACCTGGCGCACCAAGATGGCTTCGGTCATGTCGCGGGCCAATTCGACGTCGATGCCGATTTTCTCGGCCCAGCCGCCGACGATGTCGATCCCGTCAGCCAGTCGCGGGCTGTGGAAACCGACCTCCACCTGCACCGGTTCAAAGACGGGAGCGAAGATGTCGCCGCCACGAACCTTGTTCTTGCGGTCGGCCTCTTCCTTTTCGGAAATCTGCTTGCAGTAGAGCTCGAAACGCGACAGCTGTTCGGGAGTTCCGGTGATCACCACCGAACGCCGACCATTGCGGATGGACAGCACTGGCGGCAGCACCGTCCGCACATCTTGGGCGAATGCTTCGAGCAGGGCATAGATGCGCTCGGGGTCGGCGTTGGTCACCGACACCATCGGCGGGCGGTCACCCAGGATCGAGATGCCGCGCCGACGCGCTACAAGCGTGCCGGCCGCACCGATCAGCTGCGCCAAGGCCAGCAGCTCAATGTCGCGTTCGCCGGCTGTCTTCACCGACTCGACGGCCAGCACGCCCTGTGAATGCCCGATGATGGCGACCGGCGGCGTCGCAGCGAAATCCATGCCCTGGCGCGCCAGGGCACGCACGGCGGCGATCTGGGTCAGCAGCACACCGGGCACCGACACGGCCGCCGACGTCAACTGCTTGGCCGAGGGAACCGGGTCTTCGGCCGCAAGTGCCCGCACCCACTGCAGCGGCTCGAAACCGATCGGACGCACCACCACGAGCTCTTGGGCGACGGGCTCGAGCAGCAGGTCCACCTCGGCCACCAGGGTCGCCAATTCGGATTCGATCCCGGCGGAGGACACCAGCTCTTCTAGCGTCTCCAACCAGGCGCTGCCCTGCCCCCCGAACGCGACCGCATACGGCTCTCCCGCGGAGAGGCGATCAACCAGAGCGTGGGCGCCGCGGACGACCTCCGAAATGTTGCCGTCATGGTCGGCGGACACCCTGTCGTGCTCGTAGATCGTCACCTTGTACCTGTCTCCCTGTGGCGTCCCGTGTGTATCGCGTCTCCGGCGTAGTCCCGCGCTGCCCGGCCAGCGTGTCGTCATTCCCCGTCGAACCCGGCCGAATCCCAGCCGGCCGATGCGTCATCGGCGGACCGCTCGTCGGCATCGAGGGCCGCAACGACTCCATCGGTTGCAATAAGAGTGTCATAAGGGGCTGTGCCGATTTTGTGTGCTGAGCGGTTACTGGTGAGTTCTACGCATGGGTAACGGTGTTGTGGGTAACACCATGCATATCGGGCGTCGAGGACTGGCGAGACAAACGTCCTGGATGCAGGTGGTTACGGTCGAGTAGCCACAACGGCGCAGATCAAGGCAGTATTGTTACGTAATCGTTATGTTAAAAATTTCGGCCGTGCTGCGGGTGACGGATCGGATCTGCGAGCGCGGCCGCCGGGCGCCGCCAAAAATCGCGCCTGCCGACATCGCGTCAGAAGTTTGCTGGGACCCTACTCGTGAGTCAGATGTGGGTGCCCGGTTCCGTGGCCAGGGTGTCGCCCCACCCTAGTCCCACTGGCCGAACTGCGGCTTAAGAATGTGGTTGATGTCGACGCCCACACCGCCGACGGTGCGCTTGTCGATCTCGACCTGGTGTAGATGGGCCGCGGGGTGGGTGAACCCTTTGGGGGAGCCCCAGTTGTGCTGCCAAAAATAGGAGCCCAAGCCATCCTGCAGCGCCCAGTCGATCGTCTTGGAGTTGGCGTAGACGCCGACCCGCTGATGGCCCAGCACTGACTCCCAGCCTCGCAGATAGGGCGCTACCTGCTGTTTGTACTGCTGATACGAGGGATCGTCATCGATCGAGGCATAAATCGGTGCTCCGACGGGGCCACCGGCGGCTTGGTGCAGCTGCCAGCCACGCTTGGCGTGCAGAACGCCGGCGTTCTGCCCACCCAGCCAGTCAGCGGTCTCTTGCTTGCCGTATTGGTAACAGGAAACGATCTTGAGCCCGTTGCGGTACAGGTCGCGAGCCTCGTCGAGCTGGATGGGCTTGCCGAGCATCCACGCTCCGCCGGGCCTGCGATCGGACACATACCGAATCGAGCCCACCGCGCCAGCGGCCTTGATCTCGCTGGCCGGGATAACTCCGGCCGCATAGTCCAGCAAGATTCCCAGCGGGCTGGCCATAGCCGGAGCCGAGCTCACCGCCGCGCCCAGGCCCAGCAGAGCGGGCGTCGCTGCGGCGAGTTTGAGCACGTCACGCCGGGAGATCGACACGTGTCACAGAGTACGACAAACGTATCAACTGTCACATTAACGCCACTGGCCTCAAATCAATCAATTATGTCGGCAGCGCGCCGTCGCGCCGGGCTGCGGTGAGCGGAAGCGGGGCCGGTTTTTCGCGTGCACCGGCACTTTGACCTCACACGCCGCTCGCTACGATCCTCCCCATGCCGCTGGCCCATGGTGCGACAGCTGCCGGGTTCAAAATTGTTCGGCTGCTGGGCAGCGGGCCGGCCAGCGAGGTATATCTGGCGGAACATCCGAGGTTGCCGCGCCGTCACGCGCTGCGGATCCTTTCGGAGGAGGTCTCGGCCGACCCCGAGTATCGCGCGCGGTTCATCCGGGAGTCCGACCTGGCGGCGGCGCTGTGGCACCCGCACATCGTCGGACTGCACGACCGTGGTGAGTGCAACGAACGGCTATGGCTTTCAGTCGACTACATCGACGGCACCACTGCGGCTCAGCTGGTCAGCGAGAGCTATCCGAAGGGCATGCCGCCCCACCTGGTGGTCGAGATTGTCACCGGGATCGCTCATGCCCTCGACTACGCGCACGACCACGGGCTGCTGCACCGGCGTGTGAAGCCGGGCAATATCCTCATCACCCGGCCCTGTGCCGACGAACGACGAATCGTGCTGGCCGATTTGGGTATTGCCCAGATCGACGATATCAACGGTCTGACAGCGACGAACTTGACCGTCGGCAGCGTAAGTTATGGCGCGCCGGAGCAGCTGATGGACAGCTCAGTCGACGGCCGGACCGACCAGTATGCCCTGGCGTGTACCGCTTTTCATCTCCTGACGGGCTCGCCGCCGTTCGCTCACGGCAATCCCGCGGTGGTGATTAGCAAGCATCTCAACGAATCACCGCCGCTGCCAGGTGATGTGCGGCCAGAGCTGGCGCCGTTCGACCAGCCCATTTCGCGTGCCCTTGCCAAGGCTCCCGATGAGCGGTTCCCACGATGCCGAGACTTCGCCGACGCGCTTAGGGCCGGCCAGTGCGAACCATCTGTGCTCGCCACCGCACCCGGACCGCCTGCCACCGGCGCACCCGCCGATCCTGAAACTGACGCCGCTGCCACCCACCCACCAGGTGTGGCTGAGCGATCAGACACTCAGGGCGCGGCGGTCGCACCATCCGTGCCGGCTCCGGCGGATCTTGCGGACAACCATGGTCCCGCCCCGAGCGAGCCGATGCCCAACGCGGAAATCGGTGATGCCGTGACGTCCCCGGAACCCGCGATATCCGGTGCGATGACCGATGACAGACCAGTGGCGTCCAGGGGGCGTCTGATGCCCCGAGCCGTGCCAGTCGTCCTCGCCGTCGGGGTCGTGCTGATCGGCTTCGTCGTCGTCATGGCGCTGCACTCACGCTCTGGGTTCCACCGCGCGCCAACCGATGTCGAGACACCACCCGCAGCGACCAGCGCCCCGCCCGCAGCCCCGATGCCGGTGACCGTCACCTCGGTGTCCAGCGCCCCCGCTCCCCTGCCCGCGATCACCCCGCCGCCGACAATCGGCACGCCTGCGCCGACGACCACCACTCCGTCGCAGGTAGCGACCGTGAGAACACCGTCCGTGACAACGAGACCGCCGACGACCATGCCGTCATCGCCGACGGCCCCTGTGGCCGGCATCGACAGCCGCCCAGCCGTCGGCATGCCCTGCAGTCCCCAGCAGACGGGCGCGACGACCATTTCGAATTCGGGCGCACCCGTCAGTTGTGTGGGAACCCCTGGAGGATTCGCCTGGGAGCCCGCTGGCGGGTGACCGGCGCCACCTCGGACACTGCGTCATCGCGGTTGGCGCGAACGCTGTGCGGCGACTGGCAAAGCCAATGGGTGGCAGAGACGATCAGCGGCGTCGCTGATTTGCAGAACATGGCCCCGGCGGCCTTCCCCGGGAGCCGGCCTTAAAAACGAAAGATCAGCACATCAGCGTCAGGGCTCGGCGGGCGGCAACACGATGACACTGACGGTCTCCAGCCCGCGGCGCGCAGTCTCCCGTGCCATCTCGTCGATGAAATGGGCTGCCGCAGGGGTGATCGACGCGGCCCAGGTGCGGAAACCCTGGACGATGACGGGGTCACGCTCGAGCAACGGTTGGACGCCGCGCAGCACGGTGACCACGTCGTCGGGCAGCGGGTCGGCCAGTTGCTGCTCGATCCAGGCCTGGGCGAGCTGGGTTGCGGCGGCGTCCTTTTCGCCGAGCGCGACGACGTCTCGAGCGAGTTGGCGCAGCCGGGTGAACAACACGTCACGCCCCGGTGTCTCAGCGAGCTCCTCCAGCAGCGTGCTGGCCGCCGGCGGCAACGGCATCTGCCCGAACAGCGCGGGAACCGGCAGCTGCCACTCATTGAAGAGATCGGCGTACATCGCGGCGGTTGCCGGAGACAACGGAGCGCTCAACCGCCCGATGACGCCAATGCTGTGCCGATGCGAGGTTGCGAGCCGCCGCAGGATGCATTCGTTCACGTCGGCGTCGGCAATATCGGTAGCAGCGTCGATGGCAGCGATCAACTGCTCCAACCGGTCACGCTGGGCCACCAGCGATGCACGGTGCTCGGCAAGGATATCGACCAGAGCGGTCTGGTGAGCCAATCGCTGGATGTCCTTGATGCTCACACCCAGGCTGCGCAGCAGATCGACGCGCAACAGGTCAAGCACCTGCTCGACGTCGAAGACCCGGTAGCCGTTGGACAGGTGATCGGCCCGCAGCAGCCCGATTTTCTGGTAATGGCGGATGCGGCCCGGCGCAATCCCGGTCAGGGCCGTGACGTCGCCGATCAGCAACTGCTCAGCCACAGCTTGACCCTACAACCGTGCCAAGGTCTGTACTGGGGGCATGGACCGCGATCAGCTTATCGACTTGACGCGCCGCGCGTTAAAGCTCGCGCGCGACAAGACGACCGACCTGGCGCCCGCCGAGCATACCGTCGACGCGCGCGACTACACCTCGGTCGAGCGGCACGAACGCGACAGGGCAATGCTGATGACCAGCCCCCAGCTGGTCGGCTACGTCTCGGAGCTGCCTGAGCCGGGCAGCTACTGCACGAAGACCGTGATGGGAAGGTCGATCCTGCTGACCAGGACGTCGGGTGGAACGGTCAAGGCGTTCAACAACGTCTGTCTGCACCGCCAGGCGCAGGTGGTAAGTGGATGCGGCACCGCGAAACGGTTCAGTTGCCCATACCACGCGTGGACATACGACAACACCGGACGTCTGGTCGGCGTTCCCGGTCGTGAAGGCTTCCCAGGGGTCGCCGTAAAGTCAGACGGCCTGACCGAGCTGCCGGCCGCCGAGTTCGCCGGGTTCCTCTGGATCGCATTGGATCCCGGCGCGACGCTGGATGTCGCCGGGCACCTGGGGTCGTTGGCGGAGGAGCTCGAGTCGTGGGGTATCGGACGGTGGTCCCCGCTGGGTGAGAAGGTGCTGGACTCCCCCATCAACTGGAAACTGGCGGTCGATACCTTTTCGGAGAATTATCATTTCGCCACGGTGCACCGAGAGACGTTCGCCAAAATCGCCAGGAGCAACTGCACGGTCTTCGACGAATTCGGCGCTCATCACCGGCTGATCTTCCCGCTCAATTCCATCCTGGAATTGGAGAACATTCCCGAATCTCAGTGGGACCCGTTCCACAACATGGTGGTCATCTACGCCCTGTTCCCGAACATCGTGCTGTCGGTGACAATCGCCAACGGCGAGCTGTTCCGGATCTATCCGGGCGACAGGCCGGGCAGATCCGTTACGGTGCATCAGAACTCGACACCGTTGGATTTGTCCGACGAATCGGTGGCCACCGGCGCCCGAGCCGTCTTCGACTATGCCCACGCCACGGTGCGCGACGAGGACTACCGGCTGGCCGCGAAGCTGCAAGCCAACCTGGAGTCAGGCGCCCACGACCGTTTGTTGTTCGGCCGCAACGAGCCGGGGCTGCAGCACCGCCACCGCAGCTGGGACCACGCCCTGGCCGGTTAGTCCGGCTGGCCGTGCGCCCACACGTCGTTGAGCTCCCACTCGCGGTACAGCGCCAACGAGCGTTCGTAGAACCCGAAGCCGCTCACGGCTTCTCCGCGCAGAGTTCCTTGATAGTGATAGGGACCCTCCATGTATTCGATCGGCAGCGCATGTGCCGGGGCGGCCACCAATGGCTCGCCGGTGAGATCCAATTGCAGTGCAGCGCAGCTAAGCCGGTGGCGATCGGGCATGTAGCGGACCGCCGACAGCGGCGGGATCAGCGGGCGAACCGAATCCGGCCATCGCACATAGGTGTCGACGGTAACCTCAACGTCCTCGAAGCAGTCCGGGGGCGAGTCTGGATAGCTGACCGTGACACCGGAGAACGGTTGCAGTGCATTGTTGTTCGTACGGTCGAACTGCCGCCAGATGCTCAGATCGATACCGTTGTCCAGGTTGATGGTGCGCCATTCGTGTGACCGCGCCCGCGGGTCTCCCCCGGTGCCGCCGCCACCGGCGTATTTGGGAAACCACTGCCGATCCACATGCCCGGCGTCGCCGCTGACTTGCTCGTGCAGCTCGCCCCAACGCAATGTCCCCGTCATCGCCATCCTGGCTTGGAAATAGGAATAGGTGTCGGGCTGCCCGAAGCAGGCGATCTTGCCGTGGTATTGCGATGCACCGACGGGCACCGGGCCACGTGTCGGTGTCACGTCGAGCTCGAGCTGCATCGGCTGACTCGCTTGGTCGATGCCAACCAGGTTCACCCGGTAGGTGTAGGGCAGCAGCTGACCGTCGCTGCCGCGGCAGGTCGTCCACACCGCTGTCCCGATCCCACAATCGTAGCTGAGGTCGAGATGCCCTGTGGCCGCGGCCAGCTTGGGCGGACCTGGCCGCTTAAGGTTGGCCGGTGGCATATCGTAGTCGGTATATGTGCCGTATACCCCTGTGTCGCAATCAAATAGCGCCATCGTGTAGAAATCGGCGACCACGGACCCACCTGGGCGATTCTTGTTGAAGATGGTCAAGAACGCGAAAGGCCGACCGGATGTGCCGGTAAGCTCCCCGGCAATGAACCAGGTATCCGACTCCTGATCCGGGTGTTGGCCTTCAGCCGCCGGGAACCGCAGCATGTCGTCGTCGGGCACCAGCTGAAAGGGATAGCGGCACCACTCGGTGTCCACCTGTAGTCGGTCGCTCACATCGGCCTCGCTTTTTTACTATATTAGCATCATTAGCCGAATCCTTACTCGAGGTGGTGCCGATGACCGATCCCGGCCACCGGTGGTATGACGAACTGTTCATCGCAGGACGCTGGCGAAAACCCGCCACAGGCCGTCGACTCACGGTGGTCTCGCCGCATTCCGAACAGCCGGTCGGCGAGTGCCCGGAAGCCGGCCCCGAGGACGTCGATGCTGCGGTTACCGCCGCGCGACGGGCCTTTGACGACGGGCCGTGGCCCCGGCTAACGCCGCAGGAACGTATGGAAAAGGTCGAGAAACTGGCCGCAATCTACGCCGGCCACATTGACGAGATGGCCGACCTGATCACCGCGGAAATGGGGTCACCGCGCAGTTTCTCCCGCATGGGCCAGGCGGCCGGTGCGGCCCACATGATGCAGCTGGCCCTGGCCACCGGCCGGGAGTTCTCATGGGAGGAGCGGCGGCAGGGCGTGCTCGGTGAGGTACACCTGCGCAAGGCGCCGGTCGGCGTGGTGGGTGCGATCGTGCCGTGGAATGTGCCCCAGTTCCTCATCATGCCGAAACTGATCCCGGCGCTGATCGCCGGCTGCACCGTGGTCGTCAAACCGGCACCCGAAACACCCTTGGACGCATTGTGGTTGGCCGAAATGCTGGAAAAGGTCGACCTACCGGAGGGTGTGGTGTCGATCCTGCCGGGGGGCCGCGACGTCGGGGAGTGCCTGGTGGGCCATCCCGGCGTGGACAAGATCGCCTTCACCGGGTCCAGCGCCACCGGGCGCCGTATCGCCGCAATCTGCGGCGAGAAGCTCAAGCGGGTAAGCCTGGAGCTGGGCGGCAAGTCGGCGGCGATCATTCTCGACGACGCCGACATCGACACGACGGTCACCGGGTTAAAGACGGCCAGCCTGATGAACAACGGGCAGGCGTGTGTGGCCCAGACGCGCATCCTGGTCAGCGAGCGCCGTCACGACGAGGTCGTCGACGCGCTCGCCGACATGATGGCGGGCTTGCGTGTCGGCGATCCTGCCGACGAGGCAACCGACGTCGGACCCTTGGTCGCTCAACGCCAACAACGTCGGGTGCAGGACTATATCCGCCGCGGGGTGGCCGAAGGCGCCCGCATGGTGCTCGGCGGCGGCGATCCGCCGATTGACCGCGGCTGGTATGTACGCCCGACCCTGTTCACCGATGCCAGCAACGACATGCGCATCGCGCGCGAAGAGATCTTCGGCCCGGTCTTGACCGTGCTCACCTATAAGGACGAGCAGGACGCTGTCCGCATCGCCAACGACAGCGACTATGGGCTGGCCGGGTCGGTGTGGACCGCCGACGTCGCGCATGGCCTCGAGATCGCGGCCGGCGTGCGCACCGGTACATACGGCATCAACATGTACATGCTCGACATCGGGATCCCGTTCGGCGGTTTCAAGCAGTCCGGGATCGGCCGCGAGTTCGGCCCGGAGGGGCTGAGCGAATACGTCGAGCTGCAGGCGGTGGTCAGCAACGGCGCGCTGCCGCCGCTGCCTGGTTGATGGAGTGCATTCGAGTCACCGCAACTCTCGGCGCGGCCATTGCACCGCGTGGGCTGCGCACCGAATTGAAAGTGGCCACTTGCGTGATTAGCCTGACCACAACCTCACGCAGGGAGCCGGGATGTTTTGCTCCACATCAGACGACCACACTTGCGACCGGCAGAGTGTCACGGCGCGGCCGCACGCGGCATCAACCGCCGGCTCCCCAAGCTCAACGTGACGCCGCCCTAGCGCATGTCAGTCTGGTCAAAGCTTCCGTCAACGGCGTTTCCCGCTCCGAATTCGGACTTGTCCAAAGCGCGCGTATTGAGCAGGTCCTAACCGTCGTCCAGACAGTATCGATACCGCCGGTGTGGCAAACTGCCAGCAACGCGCGCTGGCTAATGGGAGCGTTGACGGCGAGAAGACACGGACGGCGATCACCCGCTACAACAATGCGATACAGACGCAGAAGGGACTCACGATCGACGGCACCAATCCCGATGGCACCAAGAACCCTGTGTTCTTGCAAACGTATGACCCCGAGGCGTTCGAAGGACGTGGCCGAGAGGCCATCGCCATCGGCAACCCCGATAAAGCCGACAACACAACGGTGCTGGTTCCGGGAACCGGCAGCAGCGTCCGCGATGGCTATTTAAGCCATACGGACGGCCGGAACCTCTACAACGAGGCACGCCACGCTGACCCCAGCAGGACAGATTCGGTCCTGGTCTGGATGGGATATCACGCTCCGGACAGCCTGACCGATCTCCAGGTGGGACAAACCTCCTTGGCGCGAGCGGGAGGTAGCCTGCTGGCCACTGACGTCAATGCTTTAGCGGTAACCCACCAGGGCACCTCACACGTGACCGTGATCGGCCATTCCTACGGCTCGACGACGGTGGCTGACGCTGCGGCCAGCTCGGGAATGCGTGCCAATGACGTGGTGCTCGTCGGCCCCCCGGAACTGACTTAGCCCACAGCGCCAACGACTTTCACCTGCCGCAAGGCGGCCATGTGTATGTGGGCGCGGCGTCGTCTGATCCGGTCACCCATCTCGGCGGCGTCCAGGAACATGTGCCGGGGACCGGGGTCACGATCGGGCTCGGTAACGACCCTTCCGTGGAAGGTTACGGCTCGACCCGGTTTAAGGCCGAAGTCCCGGGCGCGACGTGGCCGTGGAAGGACCACAGCTCATACTTCACCCCTGGAAGCGAGTCGTTATTCAGCATGGGGGACATCATGTCCGGTCACGGTGACGCGCTTGAGCACGACCATATGACTGCACCGCACCGCGGCGCGTACTGGCTTCCCGATGACATCGACCCGGAAACTATTCGACCAGGAACAGGCGGTCACGCTCATTGACCAAATTCGTCGAGGCTTTGAAACGGATCGGCACGGCTAGCTGGCGTTCGGCTATCGTCTGTGCCGCCGCGACGGTACTGGCCGTTGCGCTTCCTGCAGCATGGTGAGGAATTTCAGTGCGGGAGTGGCTCATCCGATGACTCCAGAAGAATCGCGAGCGCAGGTCGTGAACGCGGCCCGCGACATCGTCAGGATTCTTGGCCTCAAGGGCGTCTCAGCGCACTTCAGCCGTGAATCCTGCAATGACCAGGCCGTGGCGCCTTTCCGGGGAGTAGTCGGTATAGCCTACGACCACGCCCCGACGCTCGAGGAGTCGCGGGCCGAGATCCAGCGGATGCTGGCAGTGCTTAAACAACAGGGCTGGACCGATCCGGGCGACTTCCACACGCATGCCCCCGCCGTCAGCAAGCAGGGCGTCACCGCGGTGTTTGATGCATACTCGCCGGTCCAGAACTTCGGTGGGTCGGTAACCATCTACGGCGAGTGCCGCGACATGACGACAAAAGAAAACACCGTACCCGAGCCAATACCCGCTGATCAGCTAAAATGATGGTTCCAAAGTTGTTTTCGGGTCGAAATCAACCCTGAATTACCAAGAGCCGCTATGGTTCGGATGCTTGAGCGCGGTCAACGATTTCGCGTTGTAAGCCGTAGCCACCCCTTCCTCGTGGTGTGGGATGCCTGGGTGGATGTGGTACTGCGATCGCCGCTTCGTCGCTAGTGGGGCCCAAAGCAACGTTTCTCACGGCGATGAGCGCGAGCGTCCTGACGACCGACCACCTGGAAACCCAGTTCAGTCCCATATCAGCGACAGTCGTGTGGGGATGAGGGCCTTCCGCTCGACGTCGCGTTGGCCGCTCGTCACCCGCGCGGCGCCGTGGCGACCTGGAAGCGTTGCTAGGCCGAAGTTGCGGCAAGTGAGGTAGACGGAATCTACGGCTGAGCTCAGATTCTGTCGGTTTGCGGATTGATAATGTAGCCAGTGAATATCGTGTGTCGATTCACAATATGCTTGAGTTGATCTATTACCATTGAGTGGTGGCGAAGCCAGCGCGGATGCACGTAGCCCGAACACCGAGCAAGTATGTGGACAAGGCGGGCAACGTTCGCCGCTATGAGTCGGTCCTGGTGCGCCGCACCTATCGAGACGGCAAGAAAGTCCGCCACGAGACGCTGGCGAACCTGTCCAAGCTGCCCGCCGACGTGATCGCCGCGGTTGAGGGCACGCTCAAGGGCCAGGTGCTGGTGCCGGCCGGGTCTGAGTTCACGATCACCCGGTCACTGCCGCATGGGGATGTGGCGGCGGTAGCTGCGATGGCCCGCCAGTTGGGGTTTCCGGCGTTGTTGGGGCCGGCGTGCCGGTCGAGGGATCTGGTGTTCGCGCTGATCATCTCCCGGGTGATCCAACCGGCCTCCAAGCTGTCCACGCTGGCCTCGTGGGCCGATTCCACCGTGGGGGTCGATCTGGATGTGGCCACCGCATCCACCGACGAGATCTACGCTGCGATGGACTGGCTGGCCGACCGGCAAGACACGATCGAAAAGAAGCTGGCTGCCAAACACTTAGGGCCACAGGCTAATCCCTCGCGGATGGCGTTGTTTGATCTGACCAGTGCCTGGATGACCGGACGGTGTTGCGAGCTGGCCTCGCGCGGGTATTCGAGGGACGGTAAAAAAGGGCTACCGCAAATCGAATACGGCATCCTCACCGATCCAGCCGGCCGCCCGGTGGCGGTGCGGGTGTTTGCCGGTAACACCGCCGACCCGGTCGCCTTCACCGACATCGTCGAGGTGGTGCGCACCCAATTCGGGCTTGATCGGTTGGTGCTGGTCGGTGATCGCGGCATGATCACCTCCGCGCGTATCGACGCAATCCGTGAACTCAATGACAACCCAGACACCGCAACTGGTTTCGGATGGCTCACCGCGCTGCGCGCCCCCCAGATCGCCGTGCTGGCCGCCGATGACGGGCCGCTGCAGATGAGCTTGTTCGATACCCAGGACCTCGCCGAAATCACCCACCCCGACTATCCCGGCGAACGGCTCATCGCCTGCCGCAACCCCGCCCTGGCCGCCCAACGCGCCCGCAAACGCGCCGCCCTGCTGGCCGCCACCGAGATCGACCTGGGCGCCATCGCCGAACGGGTGGCTGCCGGCCGGCTGACCGGAGCCGGCCGCATCGGGGAAGCCGTCGGCAAAATCATCGATAAATACAAGATGGGCAAGCACTTTGAGCGCACCATCACCGACACCAGCCTCACCTACCACCGCAACCAGGCCGGCATCGACACCGAAACCGCCCTCGATGGCATCTACGTGCTACGCACCAGCGTGCCCGCCACCGACCTCAACGCCCCAGGCGTGGTCGTCGGCTACAAGAACTTGGCCCACGTCGAACGCGACTTCCGCAGCATCAAAACCGACGACCTCGACCTACGACCCATCCGCCACCGGCTCACCGAACGGGTCAAAGCCCACGTGTTGATCTGCATGCTGGCCTGCTATGTGACCTGGCACCTGCGCCAGGCCTGGGCGCCGCTGACCTTCACCGACGAACACCCACCCCTACGCGCCAACCCCGTCGCACCGGCCCAACGCTCCCAAGCTGCCCAAACCAAAGCCGCCACCCGCCACGCCCCCGACGGCACCGCGCTGCGCAGCTTCCGCGGCCTGCTCACCCACCTGGCGACCCTGACCCGCAACGACATTCGCTACCACGGCACCAACACCACCGTGCCCACCCTGGCCGAATCCACCCCCGAACAGCGCCGCGCCTTCGAACTCATCAAGACCCCCATCCCCTCCAAGTGGCGTAGCCAGAACAACCGACCCGACAAATCAACAAAACACCAGCTCAATCAGTAAATCCGACCGACAAACCGCCGCAACTTCGGGCTAGGTGAAGTCACCGTCACCGCCAGCTGCACCCCGATACACCAAATCCCAGACGAAGACGAACCGGTGCCAACCTAGCCGAGACCGTGGCGCGCCCCCGAAATCGACGAGTTTGGTTGGGAACTTGGTCAGGCCACCCACTGGCGCGACGGGCTGCCCCGAATCGCGCACACGCTGACTAAAGCCGCCTTCCGCCACACCGGGGGCTCGACTCCGAAATCGACGTGCTGAGCCAGGAGCTCAGCAAAACCGCCGACCGTGTCCTAAAGAGCTACGAGGAGGAAGTCGAACTCCACGAAGTTGGCAATTGGCAGCTGCTGGCCGCCATCAACGCCCTGGTTCTCGGCGACAAAACCGCCGCCAATTACCATTGGCGTGGTTTTTAGCGTCTAATACCACGATGGCGACAGGTATCCCGCGATGATCGCCGCGGCCGACAACAACTTTGTCCTGGCCTTTCGTTGAGCGCCCACACCCCCCGGCAGGAACCGAGCACAACGCCACGGAACATGCCGATGCCGCCTCACTGCGCAGCGGGTAGCTCCAGGGTGAGCTCGACCGGGCAGCACAGCTCGCCGCGCTGGTTGGTCAGGTCAATCCGCAGGTCGACGAGATAGCGGGGCGGGTCGACGGACGTGTCGCACCGCTTGGCGACCGTGCGTCCGCGCGCCACCAGGGTGTCGCCGGCGTAAATGGAGCCGGCCAGCGTCATCTTGCGTCGCACCACCCGGCAATGCGGTCCGGCCCAGTCAGTCGCGACACGGTCGGCGAAGCCGGCCAGATGCATGGTGTTGACGAAGATAGTTGGGTGACCTTGACTTTGAGCATAACCGGGGTCGAAGTGGCCGGGAAAGTAGTCCCACGTCGCTCCCGCGTTCATCACCACCCGTTGGTAGTCGATGTCGTCGACCAGTTGCGGCAGATCAACAGGAACGCTGAGCTTTTGCCAGTCCACCGTCATGCGGCCCCTTTACCTGATTGCTTCAGGAGTGAAGCGGAACAAGGTGTTTCGGTTGGTTGCCACTACGGCGCCGTCCTGGCGGCTATATGTCTCGAGCGTCTCGACGAAGTGGCCGACGCCCAGGCGAGTCCGCTTTTCCGGTGACACCGACACCACCTCTTCGACGACGGTGAGCCGGTCCCCTTCAACGATCGGCAACGGGAACTCGGCCTCGTTCGCGGCGTTGACAAATGTCGTGCCGGGCAACGGCACCCGCAGGGCGATCGACACCCGCCGCGGTTCACCGGTCGGCAGCCACGGTGGTGGTATCAGCCACCCCATCAGCAGGGCGGGTGGTGCCAGTAGACCTCCCCAGGTCTTCGCGGCGAATTCGGCGTCCCAGTATGACGGATTGCCGTCGCGAATCAACGCAGCGAACATCTGGATGCGCGCGGCGCTAACCACCGTGCCCGCGGTTCGCGGCTCGGTGGCCTCTCCGACCATCCGCAGCGCATCCTGGTAGCTGCCAAAGGCCAGTTTGTTGCGGACATCCATCACATCATGAGCGGATGCCGACTGGGCGATGAATCCCAATGCAGCTCGCGGGATTTGAAATACCAGCCACCGCGCTCATAGATCAGCTGGTCTCGATAAACTCCGGTGGCCCTCAGCGTGGTGACGCCGACCCTGTCGATGCTGAAAAGCATGGCTACGCAATGCTGGGTCGCGTTGATACCGTCGACGCTGATCTCGTGGTCGACGGTGACCAGTCGCTGTTTACCGTCGCCGTCGAACGCGGCGCGCAGATCGGTGAATACTTCACCGTCACGGGTAAAGGTGGCACCGGAATGGCGAAACGTCGCAATCCACCGGTCGCGGTCGCCCTCGGAGTAAAACCGGTTGTGCCTGGCAGTGAGATCCAGGATCGCCGCACGCCCCGTCGCGGCGTTGAGCAGGTATTCCTGCTGATACGTCATGGTCATAATGGCTCTCTTTAATCTCAGGTCAACGACTGACGATGTACCCGTGGCTTTCCCGGTCCCATGCCCGCGGACCGACACCTCGGGCGCGAAGAATATCCTTGCGCACCCGGCCGATGACGGTTTTTGGCAGATCGTTCACGATCTCGACATATCGCGGTACACAGAAGTACGGCATCCGGTCAGCGCAGAAGTCGAGCAGCTCGGCGCAGTCCAGCGTGGCCTCGGGACGCACCGTGACAAACAGCAGGATGTCGTCCTCGCCCAATTCACTTGGCACACCGACTATTGCCGCCTCGACCACAGCCGGGTGGCGCATGACGATGCTCTCCACTTCGACCGAGGAGATATTCTCGCCCCGCCTGCGCAGCGAATCTTTGATCCGGTCAAGATAAGTCAGATTGCCTTCGCCGTCGAGCATTCCAAGGTCCCCGGTTCGGAACCACCGCGGGTGCCGCTCGATTCGCAGGCCTGATTCGTCTGTGTCGGGCACGACGTAGCCTTCACTCATCACATGCGGGTACTTGGCACGGCAAGCGATTTCGCCCGCCTTTCCCGGCGGCAGCGGGTTCCCGTCGGCGTCGATGATGCGGACGTCGAAACTCGGGCTGGGCCGACCCGACGTTCCGGGAACGCCTTCCTCAGCGATGCCTTTGACGGTGATCGGGAAGGCCTCCGTCAGGCCATACATAGTGACGATTCGGCACTGGAAACGCTTCTCGATGTCGCGGTAGATTCCGGCATCGATGGGCGCGGCCGAGATGAAGCGCAGCGGCAACCTGGCATCGCGGGGATCGACAGGCTGGTTCCACAGCATCGAGACCATTGCGCCAGCACCCACGAATCCCGCTGCGCCGCAAGCGCGTATCTCATCGCAAACCTCGCCGGGATGAAACGCGCCCGCCAGCACCGTCGTCCCGCCGACCAGCATGGGCGCTAGCACCGTTGGTGCCGCGGTGATATGAAAGAGAGGCATCGCGGTCCAGAGCACCTCGCCAGGAGCAAACTCCCACGCGGCGGCCGCGTTGGCGGCCACGGTGAACAGGTAATGCCAGGTGGTGGCGACCGCTTTCGACGGCCCTGTCGTGCCCGATGTGAAAAACAGCGATCCCACATCCCCGATATCTACCGGAGTGTCGGGGACCGGACGAGCGGCTGCCCGGGTCAGCTGGTGATCAAGCGAATCCCCTTTCTCCACGACGTGGCGCAACGTATCCAGCTGGGCGGCCACGTCGTCAATGCGTGGCCGATGCCCGGGATCGGTGATGATCACCTTCGCCTGCGACAGCCGCAGCGCATGCAGCAAGAAGTCACCCTTGCTCGCGGCGTTCACGGCAGCAGTCACCGCGCCGATCCGCGCGGCACCCAACCAAAAGTAGACCCATTCCGGGCAGGTCGCGCAATACAACGCCACACCATCGCCGCGGCTGACACCCAGGTCGCTCAAAACACTCGCTGCCGCGCAAGACCGCTGTCGCATCTGCTCGAAAGTCACCGGCGTACCGGCGATGGACATCATCACCCGGTCCGGATACTGCCGGGCGCGGCGATCAAGTACCGCCGCAACACTGAAGCGGTCTACCCCGAAATCAGCCGGACCGACACCGCGCATCAGGCTTGCGCGCCCGCCGGGTCCGGCTGGCCGTCGGGCGTGTATCCAAAATCGTTGGGCGACGGCTGTTCGCCTGGGTAGAAGCGGTGTGCCCAGCGGCGAAGGGCCGCGTAATCGCGGGCTTCCTCGGGAGCCAGGTTCGGTTTCTCCAGGTACTTCATGTTTTCCCAGGTGAAGAAGTCCTGTTTGACCACCTCTTGTTGCAGCGCCAAGAATCGCGCGGCGCGCCCGGTGGGCACGTCACCGGTGTCACCCGGTTCCCGAACAGACGCCTGGGTGTAGAAGTAGTCGGTGTAGTCCTCGTCGACCGGTGTCTGCCCGGTGACCTGGATGGTGGCCACCAGCTCGCTGGGGAACCGGACAATGCCCAGCCCAAGTGAGTAGTTGTCGTAGATGATCTTGGCGTCCACCGGCCCGTTCGGGGTCAACCAGGTGCGCTCGCGGCCGCCACCGAAGTTCGCGTTGACCGTGGCGTGCAGGTGATAACCGGAAACCTCGAACGACGCGGTGGTGGCAGGGTTGGCGGCCTTGTGTACGTACTGGACGTGGTAGGGATCGGCGGCGTTTTCGATGATCATCTGCGCATGCACCTTGACCCGGTTGAGCATCCGGCTGTGCGGATGTAACGGGTAGTACTCGCCGGTCTCCAGTTCGGGCAGCACCGGCGGCTGCCAATAAGGCGGCCGACCGTGGCGCTCGTGCCACACCAGGATGAAGCCGTACCACTCGGTGCTCGGATAGGTGCGGATCCGGACGTTCTGCTTGCAACCGATTTTGCTGTATGGGATGAGCGCGTTGGTGCCATCGCCGCGCCAGTGCCAGCCGTGCCAGGGGCAGACAATATTTTCGCCGTCGACCGTGCCGCCGACGCCCAAGTTGGCACCAAGGTGCTGACAGTAGGCGTCCAGCACGTGCAGCCGGCCGCTTTCGGTGCGGAACAGCACCAGTTCCTCACCGAAGTAATGCACCCGCTTGACGTCACCGGCACCCAGATCTGAGGCGAAGCCCACGATGAACCATCCGGTCGGAAACCGGTACTTCGACAGTGCGATGCCACTTGGCCCGAACTCTCGGTCGGACGGATCGATGCTCGGATCTGAAACCGTCTTCGTCACTATCTCTCCGTTTCCCCGCGGCCCAGCGGCGGGCGTGCATCTCGTTGATCCACAGCGGACTTACGCTTATTTTTACTATTTTAGGAATTCAACGTCAAGTCACCGGCAGCCACCCCCGCCGGCATAGCGGTTCGGTGCCGGGCACCGGATCAGACAAAGTCCGACCCGCCGTCGACATTCACCGTCGCACCCGTGACGTACCCATTGCGCCGTGAGGCCAGATAGGCGGTGAGGGACGCGACTTCCTCGGGCAGACCGGCACGGCCGAGATCGCACGGCTGATGGAAATTGCTGTCGATCCATCTCATCACGTCGTAGGGATTTTCAGCGTCGAGTCCGTCGGCGGCGAGGACATCTTTGAGGACCTCGGTGAAGCTTGCCGTGACGATGGTTCCCGGGCATACGCAGTTCACCAGGATGCCGTCTTTGGCCAGGCTTTTCGACAAGTTCTTGGTGACGCTGGCAAGAGCCGCTTTCGAGGCGGTGTAGGCGACGATGCGCGGATTCTGCCGTTGGATCGAGTGCGCCGAGAAGGTCACGATCCGACCCCATTCGGCGGCTCGCAGCAGCGGCAGGGCGGCCCGAATCGACCGCACCCCTGACATCGTGCCGAGGGTGAAGGCCGCATCCCAATCCGAGTCGGTCATCTCCTCGAAATAACCGTCCCCCGGACCGATCGTGTGGACCAAGCTGTTGAGTTCGCCCCAGCGCTCTGCGACCACCGCAAACCCGGCGGCGATGGACTTGGCATCGGACATATCCACGCTGATACCCAGCGCGTCGGGCGCCCCTGCCGCCTTCAAGGATTCCACCGCGGCATCCAGTGCAGGTTGGTTCCTGGCCATCACGGCGACGCAGGCACCCTCCGCGGCAAGGGTCTCGGCCACTGCCAGACCCATCCCCTTGCTCCCGCCTGTGACAACGGCTTTCGAGCCGGCAAACCCCAAATCCATCGTTGCTCCTCTAGCTGACGAAGTGGCCGTATCAGCGGTGTCTAATGACCGCCGCGATCATGTGCTCGGGGGCGCCAAGCCCACCCAGGCAGAAACTCAGCACCGCATCCCGGGCCTTGGCCCGATCGCAGTTTCCGGAAGCCCACTGCTGCTCGACACACGCCCAGACCGCTCCGTGCAACAACTCGGCGTCGGTTGGTGGATCGATCTTCGCGAAGATTCCTTGTCTCTTGCCGAGTTCCAGCTGCTGCAGCAGCGGGCTGAGCAGCTCGCGGTATGCCGGGCCCACCACCTCGGGTGCCGCAAACATCTGGGACTGGGCCTCCAGCGACAGGTTCCGTAGATCAGAGCGGACAGACGCGTCGAAGGCAAGGTCGAGCCGCCCGTCGATCCACGCCGCGACCGCTTCGACTGGATTCGACGCACGGGCCAGTTTCCGGCGCAATCGCCGTACCTCGACCCGTGCCATCTCCAGGAAAACCGCTTGAACCAGTTGGTCTTTCGAGTCAAAGTGTCGATAGAAGGCGCGGGTGCCCAATTTTGCGCGGTTTAGCACATCGGCCACCGTCAACGCGCCGACCCCCTGCTCCCGGACGATACTGGACGCCGCGGACACCAAAACGGCACGCGTCACCGGATCGGGCTGATGCTTGGCCCGTCTGCGTCGTGTCACCCCCGGTCTGGTCGCAGAGGGAGGACGTTTCGCGTCAGCCCGTGGCATCGTAGCTGGCGAGATAGTCGCTGAACTGCTCCCGGACACTGTCTGGCGTCAGCCCATAGTCGGATAGCGAATATTCGTGCGCTCCGCGCGACCCCGGCTGATGACCACTTGCCCAGTGCTGAACCGAGCGGCGTGTCTCTTCGGTGAAGGTCAGGCCAAGCCGCTCATAACTTTTCCTGAGGGTGCTGACCGGATCGACCTGCAGCTCGGCGAAAGAAACATCGGCGAACCGTTCGTCACCGAAGCGTTTGCGAAACTCCATCGCCCGTCGGACGCCTTCGGCCCAGCATCGGAGTTGCTCGTCACCGAGTTCCACCGGGTCGTCGCGGTCGCTACTCCAACTGCGGACATACCGAATAAGGCTGCACACCGATCCCATCACTTTCGCCGGATCGCGGTGACTCCACATAAATTTGGCGTCCGGATAGGCCTTGACGAGTGCGTCGAGCGAAAACATGTGCACCGGCGTCTTGAGGTGCCACAAGTTGGGTGGACAATGCCATTGCAAGAGTTTGAGCACTCGTCGGTGATAGCTGTACGTCTCACTCATGTCGCAGTCCATGACCCATTCCAGATAGCCGGGGACTCGCACGACACCGGCGAAATGCACTGTCCGAAAGCTCATTCCCATAAGGTCCTGACATTCGGTCGCCGCGGTTGCCTCCGAGTTGTACATCGTCTTCATGAGTGGGAACATCTCGTGCAACATGTCCAGGCCGGCCTGGGCCTGTGTAATGCGGGGGTCGTCGTGTTGGGTGGCCGCTTCGGGCGGGGGCGTGGGAGCTTGTGACTCCCACATCCGTAGGGACCGAAACTGGGGATCGGCCCCCACCAGCTGGCTCAGCGCGGTCGTTCCGGTGCGTGGCAGCCCGATGATGAAGACCGGTCCCTCGATCACCGCCTCGTCGATCTCGGGGTGCTGCTTATAGGTTTCTTCGACCTTCAATCGTTGGATTAGCGCATTGCTGATGGTCGCGTGCTGGATGACCTTCCCCGTCTCGTTGAGGTCAGCCTCGGTGTTGAGCGCCTCCACGATGCGTTCCAAGCCTTCACGGTAGTAATGCGAGCCGAAGTCATCGAGACCGGTGGCCGCGTGTGCGCCGTCTTCGAGTTCGTCAGCCCGGAACATCACCGCGCGAACCTTTGATGTACCGCTCGGCGCCGGGCGGCGACGATTGCGGTGCGCTCATCAGGCGTGACTGTCTTGGTATCGGCGGGCAGCGCCGCGGCAATTTCGTCGAACTTCACCACGCGTGTGATCGGCGTTGGCGCCGTATCCGTGCGCACGCAGCGCAAAATCATCGCCCCGTTGCTGTATCCGGCTGTGTCGAGCCAATTCGCGACACCGGGATCGCGTGCGCACACGACCACACGAACGAGCCCGTCGGAATCGACCGCGACTTGATGACCATTAAGGCTCGATTGGTGGCGACCGTAATGGATTGTCTCCCACCAGGGGTTGCCCAGCGAATAGCTCCAGTAGACACCATTGGGCGGCTTAATCTCCAGAATCAACGCCTC
Source organism: Mycobacterium heckeshornense (assembly GCF_016592155.1). NCBI lineage: Bacteria > Bacillati > Actinomycetota > Actinomycetes > Mycobacteriales > Mycobacteriaceae > Mycobacterium > Mycobacterium heckeshornense. The sequence continues at coordinate 1,686,158 of NZ_AP024237.1, read as the reverse complement.
GTCCGGCCCGAGTTCCCAACGACCGATAACCGGCCGGTTTTCTGCCGCCGCGCCCACGGCAGAAAGATCCCCCGGCTCGAGAAAACCGTTGGCAGGTGGTGCACTTCCCCAGTCGTGAAAGAATCTGAGGTTCGTGTACACGAATTCGCCGAGCGCTCTCACTTGCCGCGAGACAAGCCCATCCGCATCGCTTGGCCGGCTTTTGCGCTCGGCGCGGCGGCCGATCCGTTCGATCCGTAACGACGAGGGCACCTCACTGTTCCAGTCATAAAAGAAATGGCGAACAACCACCGTTGGATAGTCGCCGTCGATCCGCAGCCAGTTTCCTTCGCGCTCGTCCGCGGAGATGATGACCTCGAAATTGCCGGCTTGGTCCATCTCGAGCTCGTCGACGACGGCATTCGCGGTGGCCTGGATCCCGTTCATCGTCTGCAGTCCGACATAGCGGGCCGTGCCGCGGTTACCGAACAGTCGATAGCTCTCGCCACCCCACAACGTGGCGCGGGTGTAAATCGCATCCGGACAGTCCATGCCCCAGGTCAGTACGTCGTCGGTGGGCGCCCGCGACACTGCCAGAATCGGGTCAGGGTCGAACCGCAGAACCTCGTCGATGCCAATCGCGGCCAGCACCAGCAGGTGCCGGAACCCAGACGCCAGATCCAGCCGATTACGAGCGAACGGGCTGCCGGTAACCAGGTGCGCTGCCGCCCCCAATTGACTGAGCAGCACCGTCCAATCCTTCGCCATGTCGACGCCCTCGGGCGAAGTGCGACCCGCTCGTGCGGCCTCGACGATCGAAAAAGGCAACCATGCAGCGGGATTCGCTGGCTGATCGTTCATCTACTCAGCTCGCTCGTCGGCATCTCGTCCCAGTTCTTGAAAACTGCATTTTCGGATAAGGCTCCGGTGACTATTACATTGTGTGAGAAATCTGTCAAGCCTCGCCCCCGGCGCCTGCGGGTTGAAACGTTCACGGGTGTCCCACCCGGATCTATCATGCTTAAATAGCAAAGATAGCGGCTTTGACGCGTGGGGCCTGGATGGTCGCTACGCACGAACCGAAGGCGGGCGCATGACGACTGCGGCAGTGGACCTTTCCGATTTCTCTCTGTGGCGCAATGGTTTTCCGGACGAACTGTTTGCGCAACTGCGACGCACCAGACCACTGTTCCGGCACGACCACACCCCCGGGGTCGCAAAGACCGGCGTGCAGCGCGATTTCTGGATAACCACCAAGCACCGGCACGCAGTTCGCCTGCACCGCGACGCCGACTCGTTCACCGCGGTCGACGGTCCCCTGATCCAGCCCATCGACACGGTTTTGTCCTACCCGACGATTATCGACATGGATCCGCCGGAGCTGAACAGGCGCCGCAAACTGATCTCGAGCGCGTTTACCCCGCGCGCGATCGCCAAGCTGGAAGACGGTATCCGGGCACGGGCCGCCCGAATGATCGACCGGCTGATCAGCCAGGGCGGCGGAGACTGGATCGGCGATGTGGCCGACCAGCTGCCCATGAGCGTCATCGGCGACATCATCGGGATGCCGGAGGAAGACCGGCCGCGAATCTTTAGCGTCTTCGACCGGATCCTGACCGCGCGCTCGCCGCATGCGCGTCTAAGCCACCAGGAGGAAGCCGAGCTCTACGCCACCATCTTCGGCTACGCGTTGGAGCTCACCGCCCAGAAGCGACGTGAGCCCGCCGACGACATCTGGAGCACGCTGGCCACCGCTGAAATCACAGGCGACGACGGTGAGCGGTTCAGGCTGCCGGCCAACGAGCTGGAGATTTTCTTCTTCGTCCTGGCCTTCGCCGGCAGCGATACCACCAAAAATGCGCTCGCAACCGGCCTGCAGGCGTTCGTCACGAATCCCGAGCAAATCGAGCGTTACCGCGACGAGGAGACGCTGCGTCCCACGGCGGTTGAAGAAGTGCTGCGCTGGGCGACTCCGGTGGCCTACTGGACCCGCACCGCCAAGGTCGACGTCGAAATGGACGGTCAGCACATCCCCAAGGGCGACCGGGTGGTGTCGATGCTGCGCTCGGCCAATCGCGACGAAGAGGTCTTCGACGAGCCGTTCACCTTCGACATCGGGCGCCACCCCAACCCGCACGTCGCGTTCGGCGGTGGCGGACCGCACCACTGTCTGGGCGCCATGCTGGCGCGCGCGGAGCTGCGCGCCGTATTCGACGAGCTGCTGCTGCGCTGCGACAACATCACTGTCGGGCCGCCGAAGGTGGCGCACCCGAACCTGGTCACCAATATGCAGATCTACGACGAGATGTCGATCTCGCTGACCGCGCGCTAGGTCTCACTCGACGATCCGTAACGCCGCCTTCGGGCATTGGTCGACGGCTGCGCGGACGTCAATCTCACGGTCTTGCGGCACCGGACCGTCGGCGATCCGCACCACGTCAGAGTCGCCCAATTCGAAGATGTCTGGGGCCAGTGATTCACAGAATCCGTTGGCCTCACACAACATTTCGTCCACAACCACCCGCATCGAAACCTCCTTGTCTCAAGCGCCCTTGGGTCGGGTCCCGATCACCCCACTTGCCGTCAGCCGCTCCAGGTCGGCTTCGGTCAGCTCACACAGATCGCGCAGCACTTCTCTATTGTGCTCGCCGAGCGTGGGCGGCGTGCGCCGTAACCATCGAGACTGGCCGGCAAGCCTCGCGAAGGGCGGACACGGGTACCACCCGCTACCGGTGCGTGGGTGCTCGAGTAATTCGAAGAATCCGCGCTCGTGCAGTTGCGGGTTTTCCGTCACCAGCGACGGCGACACTACCGGTGCGGCGGGAATGCCGGCCGCAGCCAGGCGCTCCACCGCGGACGCCAGCTGCTGGTCGGCAAACCAGACCTCCAGTCGGCTATCGATGTCGTCGGCGCACTTCCGGCGCCCGGCCACCGTGGCCAGCGCCGGGTCGTCGCACCACGACGGCCGGCCCATCAGCTCGACCAGCGCGTGCCATTGCTCGTCGGTGGCCACCGTCACCGCAATCCACGCGTCGTCGCCGACGCACCGGTAGAGGTTTTGCACCGCCCAGCCGTGACCGCGGTTGCCTTCTCTGCTCAAGGTCACGCCGAAGACTTCCGCTTCGATCGGCTGAATAGCGGTGACATTCAACACCGCTTCGATCATCGGCAATTCGACGAGCTGGCCGGCTCCTGTTCGGTTCGCGAAATTCACAGCGGCCAGCAAGGCGAACGCTGCGTGCACTCCGGCCAGCGGATCGCAGGCCCCCCGCGGCGCAACCGGTGGACCATCCGGCAAGCCGGTCACCCAGGCCAGGCCAGCGATTTGCTCCATGGTGGGGGCAAAGCCGACACGGTCACGCCAGGGGCCCTCCAGACCGAACGCGGGCATCCGGACGACCACCAGCTTGGGATTGACCGCCAACAGGACATCTGAGGTCAACCCGAAGTTGTCCATCACGCGCGGCGAGAAGTTCTCGATCACGGCGTCCGCGCCGGTAACCAACCGGGTGAACAACTGCCGGCCGTCGTCGGATCCCAAGTCCAGTGTCACGGAGCGCTTGTTGGTGTTCATGGCGTGGAAGACCCAGCCGTATTCCCACCAGTCGTCGACGTCGGTGCGCATTCCCCCCGAATAGCGGATGCCGTCGGGACGCTGGATCGACTCCACCTTGACCACGTCCGCACCGAACGCGCCGAGCAGATGTGTCGCGGCCGGCCCCGCCCAAAACGCGGTGAGATCGACAATGCGCAGGCCGTCCAGCGGCAGCCGGTGATCCGATGGGTTACCTACAAATTTCCTTGGTTGCCAAGGCGGCTCGTTGTTGGCTTCCCCGAGGATGGGTGCCGGACGCAGCGGGGCGGGCCGACATCTTGACATCAACCACGGCGGTCGCGGCTGGTGGAACCCGGCGGGGTTGCGCACAAAGACGCCGCGTTCGCGCATGTAGGCCATGTCGCGGATCGTCGAGCCGTTGCCCAGTGGCGCGATCGGCAGCCGGAACAATTGCCCGAGTTCGACGATCTCTTCGACGGTGCGTTCGGCCAGCCAGGGGCCGATGAGCTCATGGATGAGGTCGCGGTATTCCCAGCGGCCGATCTGAAAACGCAGCTGCGGGATCTCGGTCAATTGCGGGCAGTCGACCATCGCAGCGAAGTCGAGCCACTGTTGCCCGGTAACCATGGTGATCCCGACGTAGCCGTCCTTGGCCGGCTCGATGGAGGGCACTTCGATGGTGCGGGTGACCGGCGGCACCTGCAGCAGCTGCGAGTGCAGCCATTCGCTGCTTTGCATCAGCGTGACGGCTTCGAGCATGGACAGGTCCAGGTGCTCACCGGCGCCGCCACGCTCGGCGCGGCGGCGAACCGCCAACGCGCCGAATGCGGCGAACGCGCCACCCATGTATTCGCCTAACTCTCCGCCGATCGCGATGGGTGGTCCGGCAGGGTCGCCGCGGAAACCGGTCGAGCCTGCCCAGGCCTGCAGCGTGAACTCGCTTGCCGCGCGCTCGGCATATGGACCGGCCCAGCCGAAGTCGGAAATCGTGACGACGACAGCGTGCGGCGAGTCCGCCAGCAATCGCTGCGGATCGATGCCCAGATCCGCTGCTTGCGACCGGGTTGCAGTGAGCACCACGACGTCGGCTCCGGCGAGCTCGGCGCGGTATCGCTCGGAATCCGGCGAGATCGTCAGACTGTGCTTGCCGGCGTTGAGGTAGCTGAACAGGGGGGCGTCGGTTGTGTTCGGCAACGGCGAGCGGCTGGCGGTGCGAAGACGCAGCGGATCACCTTGTGGCGGTTCGATTTTCCGCACTTCCGCGCCGGCATCGACCAGAAGTTTCCCGCAGTAGCTACCGGCGATCCGGTCGCTGATCTCGAGCACACGCAAGCCGTCAAGCGGTGTCGGTCGGCCGTCCAGCCCCTCGTTCACTGACATCCATCCGATAGTTTCTGCGTGATATTGACAACTTTGCCAGCTTAGGCCCGCGTCGGCGCAGGTCGGCGCGCGCGCCTGCCCCGGCTATTATGCGATCACTGTTAAGATACGCATTTATACGCGGTCGGTGCAGATCGCGCCCGCCTTTTTCGGTGTAATCGCTGCGAGGATCGGATGACGACGCTGGGAGTCGGCCCGGAGGCGCGCCGTCGGCTGTCTGCGCCACGGATCGCTGAGATCGTCGCAGATGAGTTGCGCCGCCAGATTATCGACGGCGAACTGGCCGACGGTGATCTGTTGCCACGACAAGAAGTACTTGTCGAGCAGTTCAACGTCAGCCTGGTCTCTCTTCGGGAAGCGTTGCGGATTTTAGAGACCGAGGGGCTGGTGTCGGTTCGGCGTGGCAACCGGGGGGGCGCCGTCGTGCACGCCCCGGCGAAGACCAGCGCCGCCTACATGCTCGGGCTGCTGCTGCAAAGCGAGTACGTCGGGGTCGCCGATCTGGGCGCCGCATTGCGGGAGCTGGAACCGGCTTGTGCGGCGCTGGCCGCTCAGCGACCTGACCGGGCCGACACGTTGGTGCGCGAGCTCAAAAACATCAACGAGTCGATGGCCGCGCATCTTGACGACGGCCGCCAATTCACCGAAATCGGCCGCCAATTCCACGATGCCTTGGTCCGTGGGTGCGGAAACAAGACCATCATCGCGGTGGTCGGCACCCTGGAGACGCTGTGGACCAGCCATGAGCAGCAGTGGGCCGACGAGAGCGCGGCCCGCGGTACCTACCCGTCGCTGGCCAATCGCCGCGCGGTGCTCAACACGCACATCAAACTGACCGAGATGATCGAGGCCGGTGACGTCGACCGGGCGCGGCGCATTGCGGCCCGCCACCTCGCCGACACCCAAACTCATGTGTTGGCAGGTCGGCCCGATCAGCGAATCTACGCGCTGTCGCCGCAGGCCCTGTCGCGGCCGCGGGATGCCCGCCGTCTGTAGCGGGAAAACTCGCGATTCGGCGCGACGAGGCAACCCGTGAGAACTGCATTGGTCACCGGTGGCAGCGGTGGAATCGGCAAGGCATGCGCACGAAAGCTGTGCGAGCTCGGCTACGATGTGGTGCTCTCCGCACGCCGTGAAGATCCGTTGCGGGCCGCGGCCGAGGAGATCGGCGCCCGCTATATCGTGGCCGACGCCTCCGACCCAATCGGATTCGCCGGCGCGATAGATGCATTGGACACCATCGACCTCGTCGTGCATGCGGCGGGTGTGCTGGGCGGAACCTATGCGCGCAAGCAGACATTCGAGCAGTGGCGGGCGATCATGTCGGCCAACCTCGATTCCTGCTTCGTGGTGACCTCGGCGGTCCTGCCCCGAATGCGGGCGGGCTCACGGCTGGTGTTCATTTCCTCCTCGGCCGCACACGAGCCGATGATGGCCCGCACCGCCTACTCGGCGTCGAAGGCAGGGATGAACGCGTTCGCCCGAGCGCTGGCGCTCGAGGTCGACCGTGACGGGATCGCGGTCCACATTGTGACGCCGGGGCCAGTGGATACCGAGATGCTGCAAGACGTTCCGTTCGAGATGCATGCGATCCAGGCGTCCGACGTCGCCGACGCCGTCGCCTGGCTGGACACCGTCGACCCCTCGGTGGACCTGCCCGAGATCCGGCTGCAGGCCGTCCGGCGCGGTCCCTTCGCCCGGCCACCGATCGTGCCGCCCGAGGCGCGCCGGCGGCGTCTGGCGCAGCAGGAATAAGACTATCCCAGTGCCACGCGAAGCTCCTTAGCTATGACCCGGATCATGTGCTGCACACCAATCTCATTGCGGCCGATGACCATATGGTCATGCGGGCCGCGTCGCACGCCATGTCCGCATTTGGGAAGCATCGCGAAGTCTTCGTCGCGTACAGCCACGTGGCTGCTCAGCGGTTGTCGCGGGTATACGTCCCATCCAACTGTGTCGTACGGTGCAGCGGGTCGGTGAGCCGGCGGGCAGGATGTCGATGATCTCCACGCCGACGGGGCTATTGGCGAGAATGAGGTTGGGGTAGACCCAGTAAATTACGCCCATCTGGTCTTTGGGGTCCCAGGAGCCGGATGGGTCAGTCTGCAATTGTGTGATCCATTTGAACGGTGTTCTTCGGATCCCGGTGAGTAGTGCAACGGAACCATCAGGACGGTGTCGGCCATGTCCGTGGTCTTGTTGAGGACCAAGCAAAGCGCGCGCTAAGTCAGTCTCCTATCAAGACCGGTGCGTGTGACCGTCGGCGATTCGACGGCCATGCATTTCCCTTCGATTCGGTATTGACGTCGTCCGAGCGGTGATCATACGATATGACATAATATGTATGATCGTATGAAAGCTGCCCGCTTAGGTCAACGAGCCGTCATCCTCGGAGGCAGCGTCGCGGGGTTGTGCGCGGCTGCGGCCGTGTCACCGCATTTCAGCCAGGTAGTGATTCTCGAACGCGACGAGCTGCCCGACGTCGCTGACCACCGTCGCGGTGTACCGCAAAGTAGACACCCGCACTTCCTGTTGAACGCAGGCCGTACGGCACTTGAGCATCTCTACCCCGGCATCGAAGCAGAACTGATCGCTGGCGGCGCGCTCGAGCTCAACCCAGGCAGGGACGCCGCGTATTGCGAATCCCGTGGGTGGGCGCCACGGAAAGCCGGCGCGATGACGATGATCTACTGCTCGCGCATCTTGTTGGAGCGCACGCTGCGCGACCGTGCCTGCGCACTGGCGAATGTGGCCATTCGCGAACGCACGACTGTGCACGGTTTAGCGTTTGACGGTCAACACGTGACCGGGGTCCGGTATTCGCCAGCGGACACCACCGGCGGCGAAGAGACAGATACCTACGATCTCGTCGTCGACGCCTTGGGCCGCGGCTCGAAGGTCGCCTACTGGCTCACGACGGCCGGGTTTCCCGCCGTGCAGACCTTGACGCTGGACGCCAAAGTGACCTACTCGTCGCGGTGGTACCGTCGGCCACCGCCGTCTGCCGACGATTGGTGGTGGCAATTGGTGGTACTTCCGGCGGCTACCCGCGGTGCAAAGCCGGTCGAACACGATTATCTGTCCACGATCTTCCCGATCGAAAACGAACGCTGGATCGCGTTCATGGGATCATGGGGCCACGAAATGCCCAGCAGCAACGATGATTTCGAAGAGTGCGCCCAGCGGATACGAACCCCGGCCTTCAGCGCAGCACTCAAACGCGCAGAGCCGATCTCGGATGTGCATGTTACCCGCGCCACCGCTAACAAGTGGCGACGCTATGACCGCCTGGCCCAGCCACCGCTTGGAATTATCTCTGTCGGCGACTCGATATGCGCCTACAACCCGCTATACGGCCAAGGGATGAGCGCCGCGGCTGTCACAGCCGTGATCCTGGCCGAAACACTCGACACAACTACGTGTTTGGACGCTGACTTTTACCGGCGCTTCCTGCTGCGCCAGAGCCACTACCTTCAAATCCCCTGGGATACGGCGATCACCCGTGATCAGGGCTACAAGCACGCGGTGGGCACGGAGGTACTCCAGTCCGCTGTACGCAGGCGGCTGATGAACCGTCTCGCCTGGCCGATGTTCAACTTGCTCTCGGCGGCTTCGCGAGAAGATCCCGTCATTGAAGACCACTTCAGCCGCGTCTTCAACATCGAGCAGTCATTGCGCGACATGATCACCAACCCTGTCGTGCTGAGCCGACTCGCCCGCTACCAGCTCAAGGTGTTTCTCGGTCGCACGCGGCTGCCCAGATACTTCGATGCTCTCGGCGATCCCCCTTCGACCGACTACAGCACGCCATAAAGAGAGGCTCGATCATGTCACCCATCGTTCTACACAATCCGCTCGAGATCTCTTGGTACAAGAACCTTCTCGACTTGACGTTCCTGCTCTGCCTGGGGTTGGCCATCGGCTACAGCGCACGGCAGTACCGCAGGGGACGGGTGGTCTACGCAGTGCTGTTGGTTACCGCGTTTTTCTACGGGATGCTGCTGGAGCTTTCCGGCATGGTGCTGCATCACAGCTATACCCAAGGCACCTTCGCGGTGATGCTCAACTTCCGGATGGTCCCCGGCTTACAGGACGCGACGTTAATGCCCGGGTACGTGCCGATCTTTTATCCGGTGTTCCTCTTTCTCGGTTACAAGCTTGTCGAATCACTTGACATACCTTCACTTTGGCAGCGAGCACTCACCGGCGGATTGGTCATGGCCTGCGTGGACGCCCCGTACATCATTCAAGGTGGTCTGCCCCAGATTGGGTGGTGGACCTGGCACCAATGGAAGATGTACCAGCTATGGCTGGGCTGGCCGCTCGCCGATCTTTGGTGGCAGATGACCTGGGATGCTCTGTTTTTCTATGTGCTGTGGCGCGCTGTACCCCATCTCGACGCGCGCCGATCCAACACGGTGACCCTGCTCGGGTTCCCCCTCGCGGCGGCAGTCGGAATCAACCTGGTCGCGCCGCTGCTGCATATCCCACTCATATTGGTTACCTACCTCGGCACTCCGCAGTGGCCGCTCGTCGTCGCGCTGGTACTGGGTTATGTGATCGTCGCCGTCCGGGCCATGCGGTTGTCGCCCGCGGACTTCGTCGAACCGGTCACGGTCATCGTGGCAGGTATTTACGTGCTGAGCATGGCGGTGATGGTGATCGGAAACGCCCTCTACGAGAAAGGGCTTACCGAGTACATCGCGGTGCAAAGCGCTGCCCTGGTCATCTTGTGCGGCTTCGTCGCGTACCCGGCGCTGCGTGGCCGCTCACGGCGGGTCCCAGCCACTGACGCAGAAAGTCACACAAGTCGCTCCGATCGCGCGGCGGATCCGATGGATACTCGATAAACGACACTAACATCCGCAACATCAACTCGGCCAGGCCCTCCAAGTCCCGGTCATCGAATCCAAGCGCAGCCCAATCAACCGAAAAGCGCTGCAGTACGGCTTTTCCAAAAGATATCGCCGTCGGCGATGTCGCGCGGCGAGTGAAAACATCCGACTGCCCCGTCTGCAGCAACAGCCCGATGTAGCGTTCACTCGGCAGTGCCTCCAGCGTGAAAACCATCCCCTCCGCCAGAGCTTCGCCCGGATCGGAGATGCCCTCAACATGCTTTGCCAGCCGATCGAGGAACTGTGCAGCACCCGCTTCGCCGACGGCACTCAGCAGCTCGGCGATTCCCGGGAAATACCGGTACACGGTTTGACGTGTCACACCGAGTTCCGAAGCAACGTCAGACAGCGTCGTTTTGGTCGCGCCATAACTGTCGACGCACCGCGCAGCCGCTGCAACAATTCTTGAACGCGCCTCGTCCTCATCACGCGGCAACCGACCTTGCCATCCTCGCGTGCGCACCCGACCATCCTGACATGATCGCCGTTGCCGATGTTGGCCGTGGTGGGCAATCCCACGGCTGTTGAGCGGCGGCGTCGCCGACCGGCGGTCGCCTTTACGGTCTGAGGACGGCAAGCGAGACAAGCTTTCGCTCCTCTGAGCTCAAGCCGTCGCATCGACGCAGACGGTGACGCTTATCTGTCAGCGCAGCTCTTGGATGCGAACCGTGCGCTGTCGGCGGGATCCCGCATCGCACCGTCACGAACCCGGTACGGCCGCTCGGTTGGCTCCCGGACGATCTCCGCTCACCGGTCTTGCAAGGCCAGCCATGAAGCCGCGCGAAGGTGCCGTCGAGGTCATTGGTGGCCGCCACGATCATGCCGTGGGTGCCCTTGACGATCATCTCGGCGATGACCGGGCGCTCCTCGTCGGTAAGCCCCGACTGGCGGCGGATACAGGACGATCGATGTGTCAGGCTGATGGGCGGCCCGAGGGTAATCCTGCCCATTTTGCAGCAGTATGCCATCACACAGATTGACGCCCGCATCGCTAGTTTACTATTTTTATGATGTTAGGGGTCTTATGGATGTTGGGTTGAATTCCGAGCAACTCGCGCTGCGCGACAGCGTGCGCGATATTCTGCGCACCGAATGCCCGCCCGACGTCGCCCGCCAAGCTTTGACCGATCCGGAGCGCTGGCGCACCCTGTGGAAAACCGTCGTCGACCTGGGCTGGACCGAGCTTGCAACGCCCGGCGGAGATTTCGGCATGGTCGAGCGCACTGTGGTGCTGGAGGAATGTGGTGCCGCGATTGCACCCGTTCCGCTGCTGAGCAGCGTCGGTCTCGCGGCCGGAGTCTTGCGGGCATGCGGTCCGGCAGGGCACGGAGCGTTGGGCGAAATCGCCGACGGCGTCGTGGCCGCGCTCGCTGTCCACCCGCCGGGACAGCGGCTGCCCGGCGTGCCGATGACCCTGCAGGATGGGCGGCTGCGCGGGCGGGCCGTCGCGGTGGCTGACCTTGCGCGCGCCGAGCTGATGGTCACTTTGGCCACTGCCGACGACGGCGTGGTGGCTGCCGTCACACGCGTCGGCGACGGCATCAGCATTCAGCCGGCCGACTGCACCGATCCCGCCCAGCCGCTGGCCGACGTCGAGGTCGACACTGCGCCGCTGAGCACCGCGCGGGTAGACGTTGAATCGGCTTTGGCGCCAGCGCTTCTCGCAGCAGCCGCTGACCTCGTTGGCGTGGCCAACGCCGCGCTGGCGCGCTCGGTCGAGCATGCGAAGTCTCGCCAGCAGTTCGGCAAGCCGATCGGCGCCTTTCAGGGGGTCAAGCACTCATTGGCCGACAACTACGTCAGCGTGGAGCGTGCCCGCAGCCTGACCTATGCGGCGGCCGCTCGCCTCGATGATCCGGCCACCACCGCAGAAGCCGGCTGGACTGCCGCCGCGCTGGCCAAGGCCGCCGCAGGGGATGCGGCACTGAGCTGTGCACGCACCGCGGTTCAGGTGCACGGCGCGATCGCACAAACCTGGGAGCACGACATCCACCTCTACCTGCGGCACGCATGGCAACGCGCGGCTGCGCTGGGCGATAGTCGGGCGCTTTACCACGCCGTCGGCCGCCGCTTCGCCAGGGGCACAACGTGACAACGACTGCGACACCGGAAGTAGTCAGCGACTTCGCCGCCTGGCTGACCGAGTTCTTGCCGGACGACTACCGGCAGCGGTATCGGGACTACCGTTGGGACCTCACGCTGCGGCGCGACTACCAGCGTGCCGCCTTCGAAGCGGGATGGCTGCAGCCGACGTGGCCGCGCGAGCACGGCGGACGGTCACTGGGTTTGCGGGAGGCGATGGAGATCCGGATCGAGGCGGCGCTGCGCTCGGCGCCCAAGCTGCCTAACATCGCTGGGCCCAACGTCGTTGCTCCGGCGATTCGGCAGTTCGGCACCCCGGAGCAGGTCGACCGGCTGCTGGTACCGCTACTCCGCGGCGACGAGTGGTGGGCGCTGGGCATGTCCGAGCCGGAGGCCGGATCGGACTTCGCCGGCTTGCGCACCCGCGCACAGCGAGACGGTGACGTGTTCCGGGTCAACGGCCGCAAGATCTGGACGACGCAAGCACACCTCTCACGGTGGTGCGCGCTGTATGTCCGCACCGATCCGGGCGCACCTAAACACCACGGTATTTCCTGCCTGATCCTCGACCTGCAGTCGCCCGGGGTGACTGTCAAACCCATTCGGATGGCATCGATCTCCGATGAGACGTTCTGCGAGATGTTTCTCGACGACGTCGAGGTGCCGGTGACCAACCTGCTGGGGCCGCTGCACGGCGGCTGGCAAGTCGCATTGTCGTCGCTGCACCACGAACGCCAGATGATCTGGATCATGAACTGGGTGGAAATCCAGCGCGGCCTCGACTCGATCCGGGGCACCGAAAGCGAGGACATCTTCGCCGACCTGGGCTCGCTGCTTGCCGACGCCGAAGCGCTGCGGGCCACCGGATACCGGGCGCTAAACGACGAACTTGCTGGTCGGCCCAGCCCCGAAGCAGACATCCTTAAGCTAATGGGATCTGTTACACTGCAACGTGTTTGGGAACTTAGCGCGACTGCGGCCGGCCCGCACTCCAACTGCGACCCAGACCTGCTGTTCGAACGTCAGGACGCGCTGGCGGCGACCATCTACGGCGGTACGTCGGAGATCCAGCGCAACATCATCGGCGAGCGGCTACTCGGACTGCCGAAGGGATGACGAAAATGGACTACGACCTCGGCCCCGACGCTGGCGAACTGCGGAAGCGGTTGCGGCAGCTGATCGCTGGCCATATCCCCGAGGGCTTCCTGGGCGCCTGCACCGATGACCCGCAAGATCTTGCCACCACCGAGTCCTTCTGCAAACTCCTGGCTTCCGAAGGCCTGCTCGCACTGGCCTGGCCGAAAGAGCACGGCGGCGGAGGGGGCTCGATCTGGCAGCAGACGGTGTTGCGGGAAGAGATGTGGGCCCACCATGAACCGCGTGGTGCACAGTACATGGGGATCAACTGGGTCGGCCCCGCGGTGATGCGCTATGGCACGACTGAACAAAAGGCGCAACACCTGTCGGCGATTGCATCCGGCGAAGTGATCTGGTGCCAAGGATTTTCCGAACCGGAAGCAGGAACCGATCTGGCATCGCTGCGTACCCGCGCGGTTCCCGACGGCGACGGGTGGCGTATCACCGGCCAGAAGGTGTGGACATCGTATGCGCAGATGGCCTCATGGTGTGTGCTGGCCGCGTGTACCGACCCGGATGCACCGAAAGCACGGCGGCTAACGCTGTTTCTCATTCCGATGGACCGCCCGGGGATCACGGTGCGACCGATCCGGTCGATGCTTGGCCCGCATCACCTCAACGAGATGTTCCTCGATAGTGTGCAGGCGTTTCCCGGCGATGTCCTCGGCGAGGTCGGCGACGGCTGGCGGGTAATGCGCGAAGCGCTGGCATTCGAGCGCGTCGGCATCGCCCGCTACGCGCGGTGTGAGTCGCTGCTGGAGCGGATGCATACCGAGCTCGGCGATGACTGGGAGCGGCTACCGGAATCGATTCGTAGCCGCTGGGTCCGGGCGCTGGTCGATTTGCGGGTTGCCCGGCTGCTGGCCTACCGGGCGGTGTCGCTGCAAGATGACCCATCGGCTGGAGCGGCGGCCAGCGCGGCTCGTATCGCGGCCACCACCTGCGATCAACAGGTTGGCGAGCTGCTGTTTGACGTCTTGGGTCCGGTTGCGCTGGACAGCGGCTACTCAGCGCCTTTGCATGGCGCGGTCGAAGACCATTGGCGCTACGCGCAGGCAGCGACCGTGGCATCGGGAACCATCGAGGTGCAGAAAATGCTCGTGGCACGCGACGTCTTGGGAGAACATCGGTGAATACTGCTCTGCCAGAAGATATTTCCGAGTTCGCCACTGTCGCCGCCAAGCGCTTCGCGCGACTGGGCGGGCCGCAGGCCGCGCTGCGGGCAGAGACCGACGACGCAGTCCGCGACGAGGCGGGCCGTGCGCTGCTCGACCTCGGCGCGTACGACCTCGATGTGCGCTCCTCGGCAGATGAGCTGCTCGCCGCCGCGGTGTTGTGCCAGGCTGCCGGTGCCACCGTGTTGCCTTATCCACTTGTCGAGGAGTTGCTTTCGATCGATGGTGCCCGGCTGGCGCTGGTGAATCCCAGAGGGCCACGCATCGACCACGGAGACCTGCCGGGTGAGTGGGTTGCCGTCGACCTGGACGCCAACCGGTATCACCCTCGGCTGTCGTCACGTGCCAACGCCAAGCTGGGGCCATTTCTTGTGCCGGCCACCCTGAGTGCGCTGGAGGGAACGGTGCCGCCCGCTGACGTCGCACTGCACCTGCTCCTGGGGTCGTGGCGGATTCTCGGTGCGGTGCAGCGGGCACTGCAGATCGTCACCGACCACGTCAACACCCGCATACAGTTCGGCAAACCACTGGCGGACTTTCAGGCCGTCCGGTTCGCCGTCGCGGATGCGGCCGTGGCGGTACGTGGGCTTGAGGAACTCGCCAAGTACACCGTCTGGAGATCGGAATCAGCGCGGCCGCAGGCTTTTTCGGCTGATGCGCTGGTTCTTCGCCTCAAGGCCGTCGACACCGCACGCCATGTGCTGCGCACGTCGCATCAGTTGCTCGGCGCGCTGGGTTTCTGCGACGAATCCGACGTCAGCGTCATCGACCGTCACACCCAACCGCTGATCCGACTGCCGGTCAGCGCCGAGGAACTCGCTTTGCGCCTGATCCCCGGCGTGCGCGACGGGCGGCTAGAAACGCTGTTCAACCAACCGGTGGCCGCGCCGTGAGCGTCGGACCCATCGCCGCCGGGGTCGCCCCCGGTCAGGAGCATGACGGGATCCCGTTCGGGACCCGGCTGCGGCAACTTGCGGAGCAGTCCGGCGACGAGCGGGCTGTGGTCACCGTGGCGCCCGACGGGCGCACACACGCCATGACCTTTGGTGAACTGGACGCTCGCGCCAATCAATGGGCCCGAGCCCTGGCCGCAGCTGGTGCGGAGATGGGTTCGCTTGTGGCGCTGGCGATCCCGAATTCAGAGGAATTGGTCTTGGCTGCGCTGGGGTGTTGGAAGATCGGGGCCGTCCCCGTTCCGATGCGCTGGGATCTGCCCGACTGGGAACGTTCGCGAGTGCTCAAGGTGATCGACCCCGTCGTCCTTGTCGACGAACAGCACAGGTCGGCGCTGACGCTTCGCGCGGCAGGAGAGTCCGACCACCCGCTACCAGATGTGGTCTCCCCCATGGTCAATGGGATATGCAGCAGCGGTTCGACCGGCCTGCCGAAGGTGATCCTCAACCTGGCGCGGGCACTGTGGACGCCCGAGCACAGCGTCCCGTTTATGGCGCACTGGATGCCGGTGCCTCAGCCGCAGACGATCCTGGTGCCCGGGCCGATGTATCACACCAACGGCTTCGCCCCGCTCAATAACCTGCTGGGCGGTGACCGCCTGGTGATACTGGAAAAGTTCGACGCCGCAATAGTTGTCGACTCGATCGAACGATACCGGATCACCAACTTCACCGCCACGCCGACGATGCTGGCACGCATCGCCGCACTACCCGATATCCGCCGACGCGATTTCTCCAGCGTCGCATGGATTCTGCAGGGCGCCGCCGTGATGCCACCCGCGCTGCTGCACACCTGGTTCGAACTACTCAGCCCCGAGCAGATCTTGATGGCCTACGGGATGACGGAGAATCTCGGGCTCACCGCGTTGCGCGGCGACGAGTGGCTGGCGCATCGTGGCAGCGTGGGACGCGGATTCCGGGGCACCGAGATCCGGATCCTCGATGAGCAAGGCAACGAGCTGGGCCCCGGAGAGCAAGGCGAGGTCTACCTGCGCGCTCCGATGAGCGCGGGATACCGCTATCTGGGCGGAGCACCGCCCCTGCCGTCAACCCCGGACGGATTTCGTTCTGCCGGGGATATCGGCCACCTGGACACGGACGGTTACCTCTACATCGCCGACCGTCGCGTTGACATGATCATCACCGGCGGCGCGAACGTCTTCCCGGCAGAGGTGGAGTGCGCCCTTGCCGAGCACCCCGACATTGACGACGTCGTGGTCATCGGACTCTCCGACCCGCAATGGGGACGCCGAGTCCACGCCGTGGTACAGCTAGCCGACTCGTCTGCGCTGACCGAGCAGCAGGTGATCGACTACGCCAAGAGCCGACTCGCCGCCTATAAGGTGCCCAAGACGGTCGAGTTTGTCGATCAGATCCCCCGCACTGCCGCGACAAAGGTCAACCGATCCGCGATGGTCCAATCCAGGGGCGGATGACCACCGCGTCCTTCGCTCCGACATCGGTCGCACACGCATGGCGGCCAACGCGGTAACCTCATTCTCAAAGCAGCCGTCAGACGCGGACACCAATGAGGAGATTCTCAATGAAGTTGTCAAGCCGCCGCGGCGGTAGGTGCGGGCTGGTATGCCGTGCCGTCGCGGAGCATGGCCCATACCACGTTGAGGCGGCGGCGCGCCAAAGCGAGGACGGCTTGGGTGTGGGTTTTGCCTTCGGATCTTTTGCGGTCGTAGTAGGTGCGCGAGGCGGCGTCGGTGCGGATGGCGATTTGGGCGGACAGGTAGCAGGCGCGCAGCAGGCGGCGGTGGTAGCGGCGGGGGCGTTTGAGGTTGCCGCTGATGCGCCCGGAGTCGCGGGGTACCGGGGCCAGTCCGGACACGCCGGCGAGGCGGTCGACGGAGTCGAAGCCGCATATGTCGCCGCCGGTGGCGGCGAGGAACTCGGCGCCGAGCACGACACCGAAGCCGGGCATGCTCAAGATGATTTCAGCGTGGCGGTGGCGGCGAAATCGCTCCTCGATCATCGTCTCGGTGTCGTCGATTTCGATGTCGAGGGCCATCACCTCCTTAGCCAGGCGAGCCACCACGGTGGCAGCCAGGTGTTGTCCGGGCACGATGGTGTGCTGGGCGTTAGCGGCCGCAAGGGCTTTGGACGCGACAGCATCGGCATTGCGGGCCTTACGTTTTCGCAACCAGGCGGCCAGCTCAGCAGCACCGGCGCGGCGCAGCCCGTCAGGCGTTTGATAGCCGGTAAGCAAAATCAACGCGGCCTTGCTGGTGCTGTAGTCAAAGGCGCGTTCCAGGGCGGGGAAGTATTCCAGCAGCTGGGCCCGCAGCCGGTTGATCGCCCGGGTGCGATCGGCCACCAAATCAGCGCGCCGGCTGGTGAGGATGCGCAGTTCCACCGCGATCTCGTCGCCGGGTCGCAACGGCTGCAGGTCGCGGCGCATCCGGGCCTGATCGGCAATGATCGCGGCGTCTTTGGCGTCGGTCTTGCCATCGCCGCGGTAGCCGCCCGAGGCGTGATAGACGGTGCGCCCGGGGATATACAGCAGCCGCTGCCCGGCCCCGACCAGCAGAGCAATCAACACCGCAGCGCCACCACCGTTGAGATCGATCGCCCAGGTGATCTCAGCGCCATCAACCACAGTGCTGACCGTGCTGATCAACTCCAGCAGCGCAGTTTCGTCGTTAGCGACCCGCTGCGCCAGCAGCCGCTGCCCTTCGGCGTCGATGACCACACAGTAGTGATCAGATTTACCGGCGTCGACACCAGCCCACAACTGCTGCCCCACAACCACCTCCGTAATCGCCGTAACAATCGACCCAGCAGACGACCACGCCGACGTGTCCTTACACAGCGATCGAATCGCATCTCTCAATTAGCGGTCGAGTCGTCGCGGGACGCCGGGCGGCCAATCTCCTTCGGCCATCACCGACGGCAAACCCATGAAAGCCATACCCGACGCCCCTGGGCAGTTCGAAGCCTACGGCCAACGGCAACGACCACCCTGCAAGAAAGGTAAGGACACACCCATGGCCGCCCCGGACGAAGCCGACACAACCCGCGGAGAACGCTTCATCAAGACTGCGGTCACGATCCTGGGGGAAACCGGGCGCACCGACTTCACCGTGCAAGAGGTCGTCGCGCGCGCCAAGACGTCGCTGCGTGCCTTCTACCAGCACTTCAGCAGCAAGGACGACCTATTGCTGGCGCTATTCGATGCAACCATGGCCCAGTCGGCGCGGGCCTGGCGCACCGAAACCACCGGGATGGAGGCCAGCGCCGCGCTCAAGCTGGTGATCGACCGCATCAGCGCACAACCGGAATCGAGCACCCAGGACAGTCTCAACCGGGCCTTGACCCTCTACAACCAGCAGCTGGCCGAGACCCGGCCCCGCGACTACGCCCGCGTGCTTTCTCCGCTATACCAACTCATCCGCGACATCGTTGACCGCGGCATCACCGAAGGGGCATTTCGCCCCGGCCTGGACATTGGAGCCGCGTCGGCCATCGTCATGCAGACTTTGCTCGGCGCGCTTCGGCTGCATTGGCTGGGCGCCGAATTGAACGGAACCCCGATCGACGCCGGCCAACTCTACGACTTTTGCATGCGCGCCTTGGGTGCCGGCCACGGTGACACCGCGTCGCCGTCGCTGTCGGAGCTGTTCGCTCAGATCGGCATCCGCGACTCCGCCCACCACGACGACGCCATGGAGATACCGGTCGGTCCACACGTGGTCAACACCTCGGGCGCGCTGCAGGGCGGTCTGATCGCCACGTTGGCCGACGTGGCCGCGGGACAGCTCGGGCTTCGGCATTTGCCGCCGGGAAGCCGCTTCACCACTGCCGACCTTTTCGTTCGCTACCTGCGGCCGGTCCGGGAGGGCTTTGCTCGAGCGGTCCCGCGGATCCTGCGGGCCGGTCGGCGGTCCCTCGTCGCGCAGGTCGACATCTTCCGCAGCGTCGACGACGAGCTCGCCGCGACCGCCACCGTCAATTTCGCCGTGATGGAACGCGATAACGGTGAGTCCCGCTGAAAATTCGGGGTCCTATTACGTCTTGCCAGCCTAGGTGGTAACGTCATTACCAGACCTGCATCATGACCAATCAGGACCACTGCAAGGAGGTCGCCATGCCGTCCCGCGAGCTGCCGTTTCCGGTGTTTGACGCCGACAACCACATGTACGAATCGCAGGAAGCGTTGACCAAGTTCCTGCCGGACAACCGCAAGCATGTGATCGACTACGTGCAGGTGCGCGGTCGCACCAAGATCGTGGTGCGCGGCCACATCAGCGAATACATCCCCAACCCCACCTTCGAGGTGGTGGCCCGCCCGGGAGCGCAGGAAGAGTACTTCCGCCACGGCAGCAAGGGCAAGAGCTACCGCGAGATCATGGGCGAGCCGATGAAGGCGATCCCCGCCTTCCGCGAACCGGGGCCACGGCTGGAGGTGATGGACGAGCTCGGCGTCGACTATGCGCTGATGTTCCCCACACTGGCCAGCCTGGTCGAAGAGCGGATGAAGGATGACCCGGAGCTGACCCACGACGTCATCCACGCCCTCAATCAGTGGATGTACGAAACCTGGTCGTTCAACTACAAGGAGCGCATCTTCGCCACCCCGGTGATCACGTTGCCGATCGTCGACCGTGCTCTCGAAGAACTCGAATGGTGCCTGGAGCGCGGTGCGCGCACCGTGCTGGTCCGCCCGGCGCCGGTGCCCGGCTACCGCGGCAGCCGCTCGTTCGGTTTCGAGGAGTTTGACCCGTTCTGGCAAGCCTGCATCAAAGCCGGTATTCCGGTGTCGATGCACGCATCCGACAGCGGCTACGCCGAATTCCTCAACGTCTGGGAGCCCGGCGACGAGTTCCTGCCGTTCAAGCCCACTGCGTTCCGCAGCCTCGCGATGGGCCATCGGCCGATCGAGGACGCGATGGGTGCATTGATCTGCCACGGCGCGCTGTCACGCAACCCGGAGCTGCGGATCCTTTCGATCGAAAACGGCGCGGAGTGGGTGCCCCATTTGTTCAAGGGCCTCAAGGGTGTCTACAAGAAGATGCCGAATGCGTTTGCCGAAGACCCGATCGAGACGTTCAAGCGCTGCATCTACATCAGCCCGTTCTGGGAGGACAACTTCGTCGACATCGTCAAAATGGTGGGGTCTGACCGGGTCGTGTTCGGCTCGGACTGGCCGCACCCCGAGGGATTGGCGGACCCGCTGACCTTCGTCGACGAGCTCTCCGGCCTGGATCAGGAAGACGTCGAAAAGATCATGGGCGGCAACCTGATGAAGTTGATGAAGGTTTCGCAGCCAGCGAAACAGGTCAGCGCGTAATCATCCGACCGCGAGCAGACGTGGAGTCGCACGTTTTGTGCCAAAACAGTGCGACTCCACGTCTGCTCACCAAATGGGCACCGACATGGAGCAGCGCACCCTCAACGCGATCATCTATCAACGGGATCCACCGATTGCCCGGATCATCCTCAACCGCGTCGACAAGGCCAACACCAAGGACTCAACCCTGGTGCGCGAAGTTGACGATTGTCTGCACCAGGCAGACCGCGACGGAGAAATCAAAGTCGTGATCCTCAAGGCCAATGGCGAGGGCTTCTGCGGTGGACATGTGGCACGGTGGGGTCCCGACGAGAACCCCTACCCGGAGTTCGGCAACACCTTCGAGGAACTGTACAAGGGCACCGCTGATCTGTTTTTGTGGCCGACGCTGTACCTGTGGGAATTTCCCAAACCCACGATCTCGCAGATCCACGGTTACTGCATGGGCGGTGGCATTTATCTGGGCCTGTTGACCGATTTCTGCGTGGCATCCGAGGACGCCTACTTCCAGATGCCGCTTGCCCAAAGCCTCGGCGAGCCAGGCGGGCACACCATGATCGAGCCGTGGCTGATGATGAACTGGCACCGGGTCATGGACTGGCTTTTGTTGGCGCCCACGCTGTCTGCTCGGGAAGCGTTCGAATGGGGCTTGCTTAACAAGGTAGTGCCACGAGACGACCTCGAGAACACGGTCGAGGACATGGCCCGCCGGATCGCCCAAATTCCGTTGACGACCTTGATGGCCGTCAAGAACAGCGTAAAGCGGGCCTGGGAATTGATGGGCATGCGTGTGCACCTCCAGGTCAGCCACATATTGACGAACATGGTCGGCGCGGCATCGGACGTTCAGGCCCGGCGAGCCGAGCTGTTGCGATCAGGCCTGAAGCCCAGGGATTTCGTCGGCCGCGACGACTACGGCGCCGCGCCAACGTGACGCTGCCGTCACATTCGGGCCCGAGCGTGACGATGCCGTCACGTTCGATGAGGGGCTGGTCCAGTCAGCGGCTCATCTCACCGGCCACCCGGCGCCCCGCGGCGTGGCGGGCCGCCACGTAGCCGAACACCATCGAATTGGCGATGCTGGCACCGGCACCCGGATAGGTTCGGCCCATCACCGTCGCCGTGGTATTACCGGTCGCGTACAGACCGGCGATCACCCGGTCCTGCTCGTCGAGAACCTGCGCGTGCTCGTTGGTGACCACACCCCCGCAGGTGCCGACGTCGGCCGGATAGACCTTTACCGCGTAGTACGGCGCTCGGTCCAGCGGGCCGATCGAGGCGTTCGGGCGATACCCGGGATCGCCCAGGCAGTCGTTGTACGCCGACTGGCCTCGGCCGAAGTCGGGATCAAGTCCTTTGGCCGCGAACCGGTTGAAACGCTCGATGGTGTGCGCCAATCCATCTGCGGGTACTTCCATTTGGCGGGCCAGGTCGTCGATGGTGTCGCCGCGTTGGACGGCGCCGCGTTCGATCAGTTCGGCGGGAAGCCGGCGCTTCAGCGGGTTGGCGCCCGCCACATACCGCCGCACGTAACCATGGTCGAAAACCATCCAGCACGGCACCGCCTTGTTGGCGTACATCGCCTTGCCCACCTCGACATAAGAGTTCGACTCGTTACAGAACCGTCGGCCTGTCGAGTCGACGAAGATGGCGCCAGGACGCTGCCGCCCCACGCCCAACGACCCGGCCACCGCGCCACCGTCGACAATGAAAACCGAAGGCAGCCACCACGCCTCGTCCAACAGATCGGTCCTTGCGCCAAGACGCATCGCGGCCTGCAGCACCTCGCCGGTATCGCCAGCGTTGGCGATCGACCATTTCCCGTCGTTGGGCTGGTCACCGCTGTAGCGGCGGCGCATGTCGGCGTTGTGGCTAAACCCGCCGGCAGCCAACAGGACTCCCTTTCGCGCTGCGATGTTCAGCGCGGAGCCGTCGCGCATGACACGCGCGCCAACGACACGACCGCCCTCGACAATCAGGTCTTCCATCGCCGCGTTGGTCCACACTGGAGGCTCGCCGTCGCTCAGGTCGATTAGGACCTTGAGCATCTGTGCAATCAGCGATGCACCGTTGGTCAGGATGTCGCGGCGGCGGATGCGCGCCGCAACCGTGCGTAAGAACACCCGCAACGCGACGGCAAACGCTCCGGGCGCACGATTGAAATATTGGACAGAGCGAAGTTCATTGGTCTTCACCACAAACCCGTAGTTGCGGGCCAGCGGCGGCTGCACCTTGTCGCTCCATTCACCCAGCCGGGCGGCGTTGAACGGGATTCCCTCAACCGCGCGGCCGGCCTCGTTGCCACCTTTGTGGTTTGGGTAGTAGTCACTCCAGCCCGCACACCGTTCGAGTCGAATACCCTTGCGCAGCAGAAAGTTCATCATCTCGTAGCCAGCGGTCAAAAACATCTCGCGTCGCGCTGGCGAGGACGCCACGCCGATTTCGCCGACCACGTCGGCGAGGTACGCAAGCCCGTCCTCGTGCGAGTCTGCGATGCCCCCGGCCCGCATCAGCGGGTTGTTCGGCAGCCAGACGATACCGCCGGAGAGCCCCGTCGAACCACCCACAAGAGCCTGCTTTTCCACAACTAACGGCTGCAGCCCCGAGTCGAGCGCCGCCAGAGCCGCGACCATGCCTCCTCCCCCACTTCCGGCGATGAGCAGGTCGACAGACCGATCCCAGCGGATTGTCATCGCAGTGCCAAGTCCGCGATCGGCACGTCGATCGTGGTGTTGGTCTTCTGGATCGCCGGCACCAGGATGTCGTATGAGAGGCCGGCCAGGAAACCGTCGATGACGCGTTCGAAGTTTGAGATCAGCCCTTCGATTTGGTTGGACAGCCGCATGTATTCGAACCCGCGCGAATGCAGTCCTTTCTGCTGGCGTGGCAGATTGGAGAAGTCCTGCGCGGGAATCGGGGGCCAGCGCGGGTCGTCGGGTGCCATCGGTTGCGGTGGGGTCGGCCTGCCAGTCACTCGGTCCGGCGGGATTCGCGTAAGCGACCAGACCTCGAACAGCGTCTGCTCAGGCCCGAGTGGACGGATCCGGTATGACGAGGCGCTGCTGTAGGTGGGCAGCAGGAAGTAGTGCGGAAAGCAAAACCCGATCGCGTCGGTGATGCCGCGGCGATCGAGTTCGTTGAGATCGGGCATCTCGCAGCCCCGAGCCCGATGCCAAGCGACAACCGCATCGTTGAGCGTGCTGCGCCAGGTAGCCATCGCCGCGCTCGGGTCGGCCGGCAGTTCGATGTTTTGCAGGCCCTCGGCGATACGGATGTCGTTTTCGTGGGTCATGCCGCCCATGCCCTCACCGAGAGCGCGCATGAAGTACAGGCTTTTCTTGATCAGGTCCTGTCCTGACGACGAGCCGTTGCTCGAGGTGGGCAACAGCTGGGGATGGGTCTGCGGGACGTGGTAGCCCTCCATGAACGCCGCGGTCGCCACCTTCCAGTTCACCGGCAGCAAACACGACTGCCACCATTCGGTGCGCAGTGACTCCACCTTCCAGGCATCGTAGACGGACGCGAACGGTTCCAGGCAGTCACGCAACGGGGGGGCGGCGTCGTCCAGGTTGATCCACGCACATCCGCCCCACAGCTCGCAGCGCACGGGGACCAGGTTCAGATCCTCGGGGCGCAGGTTGTGCTCGGCGAAAACCTCCGAGCGCGGCACAAACGTGTTAGCTCCATTGAGCCCCCAACACCAGCCGTGGAATGGACAGACGAAACTGCGGCGAGATCCGTTGCCCTCCACAATCTTTACCCCGCGGTGACGACATGCGTTGTGGTAAGCGCGCACCGTTTGGCCATCGAGGCGCACGACGATGATCGACTCGTCGAGGATCTCGTACTCGATGAAGTCACCGGGTTTAGGGATTTCCTCAAGCCGGCAAGCCATTTGCCACACGCGAGGCCACAACAGTTCGGTTTCCAGCGCGTAGAACGCGGGGTCGTAATATCGCTGCTTGGGGATTCGGTCTGGAGTCTGCACCGCCCACGGAACCGGCAGCGGCGTCCAGTCATTATGTGTCACCATGGCTATCCCTCATTCATCTCAGACGATCCGCGAAGTCCTTCCCTGCCAGTAGCGGTCGCGGATGCGCCTCTTGTAAAGCTTGCCGTTGGGGTCGCGGGGCAATTGTGGGTCGAATTCGACCGTGCGCGGGCACTTGTAAGCAGCGAGGTGGTCTCGGCAGTATGCGATGAGCTCGGCTTCAAGGCCAGGCCCGGCTACGACGCCGTCGGCCGCTTGCACGACAGCCTTGACCTCTTCCCCGTATTCGTCGTTGGGGACGCCGAATACCGCCGCATCGATGACTTTGGGATGCATCACCAAGAGGTTCTCTGCCTCTTGTGGGTAGATGTTCACCCCACCCGAGACGATCATGAAGGTCGAGCGATCGGTGAGATACAGGTAGCCGTCCTCATCGACGTAGCCCATGTCGCCCAATGTGCGCCAACCGTGTTCGTTGCGGATCGACGCTGTCTTGGCCGGGTCTTTAAAGTACTCGAATGCGGGCCCGCCTTCGAAGTAGATCTCACCCGTCTCACCGGCGGGAAGCTCGCGCCCGTCCTCGCCGACAATATGCACCGGGGAAAGCGGCTTGCCGACCGACCCGGGGTGGGCCAGCCACTCCTCGGGCCCGATCGTGCTCCCTGCGAAACCCTCTGTACCGCCGTAATATTCGTAAATGATAGGGCCGAACCATTTCATCATCGCCTGCTTCACCTCGACTGGGCATGGAGCGGCGGCATGCAAGACGCACTGGAGGCTGGAAACGTCGTATCGTCTGCGTACCGGCTCGGGCAGCTTGAGCATCCGGACGAACATTGTCGGCACGAACTGCGCATGCGTGACCCGGTGACTCTCGATGAGCCGAAGCACATTCTCGGCGTCGAACTTCTCGATGATCACCGACGCCGCGCCGACGCGGTTGACCGCCATGGTGTAGTTCACCCCGGCGGCGTGATATAGCGGCGCGGGCGACAGATACACGCTGGAAGCGTCCATGCCGTAGCGGTGACGCAGCGCCAACTCCATGACTGCCTGGGCCCATGAGCCACGCTGCGTGGGCAGCGTGCGGCGTACCGCCTTGGGCCGCCCGGTGGTGCCTGAGGAGTACAGCATCTCGCTGCCGTCTGACAGCGGCGGCGCATCGCCGGCGGCCAGCAGGGCGTCCTCATAGCAACGCCAGCCTGTCAGCCGGTCACCGACGCTGACCACCACGTCCAATCGCGGACAGGTGTGGAGGATTCGCGTCCCAAGCTGGGCAAACGACGAGTCGACGAATATCGCGCGTGCCTCACAGTCGGAGACAATGTAGGCCACTTCGTCAAACGTGAGGTGTGTGTTGATCGGGGTGTAGTAGAGACCGGAGAGTTGACACCCCCACGTGATCTCGAGGAACTCGGGGCGGTTGCGAAGCACGAGCGCGACGCTGTCGCCTCGGCGCAGCCCCGCCTCGTGCAACACCGCGGCGACGCGCTGGCTACGGGTGTACAGCTTGCCGTACGACATCCGGGTGTCGTCCGCGACGATCAGCGCCGTGGACTGCGGCGCGCGGCTGGCGTGGTCGGCAATGTTCACCGAACACCCTTAGGGTTGTGTGGATTCGGCTGCCTCAGAAGCCGCCGCTTGGCGGCGGGCCATTTCCGCGGGTTTGATCTTGCCCTTGAGCACCTGCTGAACCAGCGCCTGCACGTCGGCGCTCAGTGACGCCAGCGCAACCAGGTCGTTGGAGCTCTGCCAATGCACCCGCATGCCCATCAACTCCCACGCCCGCTTCAGGTTGGCCTTGGTCGCCAAGAGCGTCGTCAGCGGAGCCTGCGCGATATGGCGGGCTATGGCCTCAACACGCGCTTCAAGTTCGTCTCGCGGGACCACTTCGTTGACCAAACCGATGGCCAGCGCCTTGTGAGCGTCGATGACCTCAGCCAAGTAGAGGTAGTAGGCGGCGCGACGCCAGTTCATGAAAATCCAAGGCTCGATTGAGCATTCGCCTGACGGCATACCGAAACCCTGCAAGGGCGGGTACTGAAAGTACGCATCGTCTGCCGCAATGACAATGTCGGTGGTCAGGCCGTAGTGGGTGCCGCCGCCGACACAGTAGCCGTGCACCTGCGCGATCGTCGGCTTAGAAAATTCCCACAAGTTCAGCACCGGCTTGACGAACAGATCAGTCTGCGGCTTCCACGGTGTCCCAGTATGTTTGAAACCCTCAACGAACTCCGGGTAGTCGACAGCGTTATTGCCGATGGCGTGTCCAGAACAAAAGCCGTTACCGTTGGCTTTGACGATCAGGACCTTGATATCGTAGTCACGGTCGGCGTCGGCCAGCGCGGCGTCCATCTCTTCGACAAGCTTCTGGTCTTGAGCGTTGGCCTTCTCCGGCCAATTGAGCGTGACGCGCGCGATCGCGCCGTCTTTTTCGTAGATGGTGCGCTCGCGAGTCTCTTTCAGGTCCATACCTTCTCCTCTGTTTTGATAACGCCGATTTCGGTGCCGATGTCGTAGCTGGCGCCGACTTCCGCAGTCCACACAACGGTGCCCGATGCACCGGCCTCGATCTCCTGTTCGGCTTTGTCGGTAGCGATGACGTAGATCGGCGTGCCTTCCTCGACATATTGGCCGTTGTCGACGAGCAGTTCGACAAGTTCGGCCTCGGACACGGCAACCGAGACCCGTGGGATGCGAATCACGAAGTCACCCATGCGTGCTCGCCAATCGCAACGCGCGTTGGGCTGCAGCGACGATCCGCGCAGGCGACGGGTACACCTCGGCCTCCAGCGCCGGCGCGGCCGGGGTTGGGACGAACCTGGCGCCCACCCGTTCGATGGGCGCGGCAAGCTCACCGAACAATTCGCATTGTAGGATCGCGGCGATTTCTGCTCCGGGGCCGGCGAATTGGACCGCGTCGTGAACAACGACGACTCGACGCGTGCGGCGGACGGACTTACAGATGGTTTCGACGTCGAGCGGTACCAGGGTACGCAAATCGACCACTTCGGCGCTAACATCTTGTTCCTGCAGGCGTGCCGCGGCAGCGAGTGCGTCCTGCACACTGCGCCCGTAGCTGATCAGGGTCACGTCAGCGCCGGTTCGTTTGATCTCGGCCCGGCCGAGAGGAATGCAAAACTCCGGATCGATCGGGACTAAGCCGCGCTGGGTTTGCAGCCGGATGGTCTCGACGAACAGGCACGGGTCCTCGTCGAAGATCGCCGATGTCAACAGGCCTTTGGCGTCGCGCGGAGTGGACGGAACGATCACCTTCAGCCCGGGAACGTGCATGAACCACGCCTCCAGGCTTTGGGAGTGTGTCGCGCCGGTGCCCAGTCCGCCATACACCTGGGTGCGCACTGTGATCGGCGCCCCGGTGCGTCCACCGGTCATGAATCGCAGCTTGGCGGCATGGTTGATCAACTGGTCGGCGGCAAGACCAATGAAATCCATGATCATGATCTCGGCGACCGGCAACAGGCCGTCGATCGCGGCGCCGATCGCCGCCCCGACGATCCCGGCTTCCGAGATCGGCGTGTCCAGCACGCGGTCGCGACCGTACTTCGTCGACAAGCCGGCGGTCGGGCCGGTGGCGCCAGGGTCGGCTATGTCCTCGCCCAGCAAGAACACTCGCTCGTCGACCTGCATGGCTTGATCCAGCGCGAGGTTGAGTGCCTCACGCATCGTCATCTCTTTTTCGTCCATGGCCGACTCGCTCATCTCGGGGACGTGATCGGTTGGGCATATACGTCGTGCTCGAGCTCTTCGATCCCCGGCGCTGGAGCGCTCATGACGGCCCGCAATGCCGTTTCCACGGTGTCGGCGGCCTCGCGCTCGATGCGCTCCAGCTCCTCCTCGGCGCACACACCTGTCTCGGCGAGACGGCTGCGGAACCGCGGCACGGGATCGGCCGTCATCGCCGCCGCAAGCTGCTCTTTGGGTATATACGGCATCCGATCGCCGAAATAGTGGCCGCGGAAGCGGAACGTCACACACTCGAGAAAAGTTGGCCCGCCGCCGCTTCGGGCCCGGTGCAACGCTTCATCGAGCGCCGATTTCACCGCCAGCGGGTCGTTGCCATCGACGCGAATTCCCGGCATCCCATAGCCGGCGGCCCGATCGGCGACGCGCTCGAGTTTCATGGTGTGTTCGGTCGGCGTCATCTCGGCGTAGCCGTTGTTCTGGCACACGAACACCAGCGGCAGGTCCCACAGCGCGGCCATGTTGGCTGCTTCGTGGAAGGAGCCGGTGTTGGTGGCGCCATCACCGAAGCTGACCGCGGTGACCCGGTCGAGCCCCTTGCGCCTGGCGGCCATCGCCAGCCCGACACCCACCGGAGGTCCGGCGCCGACGATCCCCGTCGAGAGCATGACACCCTTGCCGGGATTGGCGATGTGCATGGTGCCGCCCTTGCCGCGGCTGGCGCCGACAGTGCGGCCCATCATCTCGCCGTAGATCTCCTCCAGCGGGACGCCCTTGCCGATCAGATCGTGCAGTCCGCGGTAGGTCGTCACCAACTGGTCGTCTTCACGCAGCGAGACACCCATCGCGGCCGCAACGGCCTCCTGTCCGCGCGACGGCCAATACACGCACATGAACTCGCCGGTCCCGATGCCCTTGGATAGCCGGTCGTCGGCCGCCTTCATCAGCACCATCAACGCATACAGGCGGCGTTGAATGTCTGGCGGCACCTCTGGTGACACCGACGGCTCCATCACACCCCCGACCAGGGCTTGACTTTGAGGAAACCGCCAGCGTCGACACGCAGTTGCTGGCCGGTGATGTAGCGGGCGGCGTCACTGGCCAGAAACACCACAGCCTCGCTGATGTCCACGGGTTCGACATACGGGATCGGCATCGCCTGGATCACCGGAAACGACAGCTCGGCGTCGTCTCGGGTCGGGTTCGGCAGGTCGGGGCGGAAAGCCCGATACATCGGCGGACTGTGCAGCATGTCGGTGTTGCAGTTCGTCGGGTGGATCGCGTTCATCCGGATGAATTTGGGAGCCAATTGCAGCGCGAAATCGTTGACGTAGTGCGCGACAACCTGTTTCGCGAAGGCATACCCGGCTCCGCCGGGGCCGCCGTCGATGCCACCGGTGTTCATCGAAGCCATGAACGCCGCCACCGACCCGGTCACGATGATCGACGCGCCGGCCTGCAGGTGTTTGAGGCTGGCGTGCACGAGGTTGATGACGCCGACAAGATCCACGTCGACGGCGTCGGCGAACGCCTGCGGCGGCAGGCCCGCAGTCAACGGACAGATGCCGGCGTTGGCCACCACGACGTCGAGGCGGCCGAGCTCGGCGACGCCGCGATCGATCGCCTCGGACAGGGCTGCGCGGTCGCGGACGTCGGCAATCGCCGCGAACGCTCGCTGCCCTTCTTTCTCGACGAGCCTTGCTGTCTCGTCGAGATCCTCCGGCCGAGCCAGCGGATACTCGTTGGTTTCGATGTCGGCGCACAGGTCCACCGCGATGATGTCGGCGCCCTCCGCGGCAAGCATCCGCGCATGCGAACGGCCCTGACCGCGCGCGGCCCCGCTGATCAGCGCCACTTTACCCGTCACCCTGCCCATACCCGGTCCTTTCTGAGAAACCGCACACCTGCGTTACGGCCCAACATCATTGGCAGCCATTCCCGCTGGCGTGACGGGACCTTGGCTACGCGATCAGCCAAGCAAACGAGACGAACGTCCGACTCCATCGCATCTCTTTCAAAGAAGCTGCTCGCTCGCAAAGTCGCCTCAGGCCAGACCTATGCTAGCTAGATTACCTAAAATAGAAAAGACACCCGCTGCGATGTGCCTGGCAGCGGTTGTGCGAGACCTGAGCGAAGGATGGTCAGATGTCAGGCGTACTCAGTGGCGTCCGGGTCGTGGAGCTCGCGTCGTGGACGTATGTGCCGGCCGCCGGCGTCGCGCTGGCGGACTGGGGCGCCGACGTCATCAAGGTCGAAAGCGTCGCCAGCGGCGACCCCGGAAGAGCGCTCGTCATCGGGGGTTTCACCCGCCAAGCCGCGCGCGCCGACACCGACTTCATCCTTGAGTTGAGCAACCGCGGCAAACGCAGCATCGCGCTGGATCTGAAGACCGACACCGGTCGCGAGATCTTCGGCCGGCTCCTCGCCCAGGCCGACGTGCTGCTCACCAACTGGCTACCGGCGGCATTGGAGCGAGTGCGCCTGACGGTCGCAGATATTCGGGGCTTCAATCCGAACATCATCATCGCGCGCGGAACCGGACTGGGGGTACGCGGGCCGGACCGTGATCGAGGCGGATTCGACGCCGCCACCTACCTGGCTCGCGGTGGCGTGGCCTACACCCTCACACCGTTTGGCACCGAGCATCCCGCCGTTCAGGGTCCGGCCTTCGGTGACCTGCAGGCCGGAATCACATTGGCCGGCGGCATCTGCGGCGCATTGTTCCACCGGCAACGGACCGGGGAGCCGACGATTGTGGACTCGTCGCTGCTGGCCCAGGCGATGTGGAGCATTGCTCCCTCGATTTCGGTCGCCGACCTTTTCGATGTCGACGGAATCCCCGGCGCGCCTCCGGGATTGGCCATCAACCCGCTGGTTAACAGGTACAAGACCAAAGACGGCCGGTGGATCCAGTTGGTCTTCCTGCAGCCTGACAAGTTCTGGGCCGGGTTCTGTCGGCGGATAGGTCTACCGGAACTGGCTACCGACGAGCGCTTCGTGCCGTCGTCGAATCTGGTCGCCAACGCCGCTGAGGCCACCGCTATCATCTCTGCCAAATTCGCCGAGCACGACTTGGAGTACTGGCGGGCAGCGCTGGCTGACGAGCCCGGCGTGTGGGCACCGCTGGCCACACCCCGCGAAGTGCTTCAGGACCCGCAGGCCAAACCGAATGGCTATCTCATCACTAATGCCGACGACCGCGGTGTGGAGTACCAAATGGTCGCAGCACCGGTCCAATTCGGCGAAACGCCGCCACCGCCGACGCGAGCGCCCGAGCATGGCCAGCACACCGAGGAAATCCTGCTGGAGCTCGGCTACGACTGGGACGACATCGCCACGGCCAAAGACAGCGGCGCGATCCTGTAACGCCGAGCGCTACATCTTGCCGTGACGCACCTGCTTGAACGGCACACCGCGGTCGGCGGCGTATTCCCGCGGAAAGCCCAACACCCGCTCCCCGATTACGTTGCGGGCCATCTCTGTGGTGCCGCCGCCGATGGCAACCGTCTGCCGCGACAGGTACCGCAGCCCATGCTCTAGGCCGTCCCCCTCGGCGCCAACCACTCCCGCCGTGCCCGCGATGGCCAGCGCGGTGTCCATGTCCAAGGTCACGGTGTCGGCGTGGAACAGCCGGATCAGGGTTCCGGCAGCCGGCGGTAAGCTACCGTCGCGCACACTGCGGTACACATGCTCGGAGAGCTGGTCGCTGACCGCGCGATGCACCAGCACCCGGCCCGCCATTTCCCGCACACGTTCGTCGTCGCCCTGGCCGGTCTTTCGAGCCAAGGCCACAAAATCCACCGGCGTCGAGCGTCCGCCCTCGCTCCCTGACCCGCTGGCGAATTCCGAACCTTGGCCGACCGCGCGACGTTCGTGGTAGAGCTGCCGTGACGCGACGGTCCATCCATTGTTCACCTCACCAACGACGGCATCGTCACCGACGTCGACGTTGTCGAGGAACTCCTCGCAGAACTCGGTGGAGCCGTTGAGTTGGGTGATGCGCCGCAACGTGATTCCCGGATGAGCGATCGGCACCAGGAACATGGTCAGCCCCTCGTGTTTGGGCACGTCCCAGTCGGTGCGAGCCAGACACAATCCGTAGTCGGCGGCAAAGGCACTGGTGCTCCACGTCTTTGCGCCGTTGATCACCCACCGGTCACCGCGCCGCTCGGCCCGGGTGAGCACACCGGCCAGATCCGATCCGCCACTGGGCTCCGACAACAGCTGCACCAGCACCTCGTCGCCGCGCAAAGCCGCGCCGATGTGTTGCTTTTTCTGTTCCTCGCTGCCGGTGTCGAGCAGGGTCGCACAACAGATGGTGAACGTCGGCGTGTTGAGGATCAGCGGCATCTCGTAGTGGATGCTTTCTTCGTCGAAAGCCTTCTGATACTCGTAATCCAGGCCCAGGCCGCCGTATTCACGCGGGAAGCAGATACCGGCGAATCCGCCTTCGTAGAGCCGCTTTTGCAATTCGCGAGCCCGCTGCCAGGCGCGTTGGTCATCGCGGTTGGCCACCGGCGGCGAAGCAGGGTCGATCCGCGGCATGTTGGCGGCCAGCCACGCCCGGGCGCGGGCGCGGAACTGCTCGACCGATTCGTCGACGGGAGCCGACACGTTGTCTGTCATCGCGACGCTTCCTCCCACGCATACACCCGCAGGTTGTGCTCCTCGGGGCTGCCGAACATGGAGCGGTACAACACAACTCGCCGCAGGTACAGATGTAGGTCGTGTTCCCAGGTGACGCCGATGCCGCCGTGCATCTGCACACAATCCTGCACGATCGCCGGGGCCTTCTCCCCGACGTAGGATTTGGCGATGCTGGCCAACCACCCGGCTCGCGGTGAGCGCGTAGCAACCGCGGCCACCGCGGCGGATGTGGTCGCGCGGCATGCTTCCAGCCAGGTCTTCATGTCGGCAAAACGGTGTTTGAGTGCCTGATAGGACGCGAGCGGACGCCCGAACGTGTGCCGGTCGAACGCCCACCGGACCGTAAAGCCGAACACGGTCTGCAGGATGCCGACCACCTCTGCGCACTGCAGCACCTGAGCGATCTGGCTCTGCCGTTCGACCAGCGCGGTGGTTTCGCCGGGTTTGCCCACCACCGCGGACCGCTGCACGTCTACACCATCGAACTGCACACGCGCGTACTGTTTGACCAGGTCGACCGACGGCTGGGGTTCGATGCGGACGCCAGGCGTGGTCGTTGGCACGAGGAACTGGCGGATCTCGTCGTCGCAGCGCGCCACCACCAACAACATGTCGCTTTGGGCGCCAGCCTCCACGCGGTCTTTGACGCCGTCGATACGGTAGCCCCCATCGTGCGGCGTCGCCGTTACCGACGGCTCCAGCGGCGCCCAGCCCCCGCCCGGCTCATAGACCGCCCACGACGCCACCGCGTCGCCGGACATCAACGAGTCGATGGCGGCGGCATGGATATCGTGCTCGCCGCATTCGACCAGTGCGGCGAGCACGGTGCTGACCGGATATAAGGGTCCAGGCGCCACGGTCTTGCCGATCAGTTCGGCGACCATGGCCAGATCAGCAAAACCGTTGCCGGAGACGGCGCCGCCGCCCAGTTCCTCGGGAACGAGCAGACCAGTCCAACCCAATTGAGCGGCGCGCCGCCACCACTCCCGGTCGAAGGACACACCCGCCGCATGCAGGTCGCGCACGTAAGTCAGTGGTGCTTCCTTCTGAAGAAACGCCTCGGTAGTCGAGGCGAAGAGCGCCTTTTCGGGCGACTCGACCGCAGTCATGATTCGGGCAGGCCTTCCTTGGGACCGACATCCGCCGTCGGGTCTCGCGGGAGATCGGCGGGCGCCTCCGATCGTAGCAACGAGCAATACCGTAAGAGCTACCGGAGTTGCGTCGATACGACAGACCCGGATGGCGGTCGAAGCCGTGAAACGTCGTAGCGCCCAGGCGCGGATCGGTGTTCACGTCGGCATGCAGGAGCAAGCTGGAATTGCCAACGCCGATACCGTTCCGATTACCGTAGAACACTACAAAGGCGTTGGGCTTAGTTGCTATTTATATTATGATAGCGAGGTTCAATCACGACGATCCGCTGACCAGCGCGAGGGCGGTTCCGGCTGGCCCGCGGGAATCGCCCTTACCCGGTGCTCAGGAGGCATGCTGATGACGATCAGCACCGACCCGCATGACCAATCCGTCACGCTCGACACCACGGGTGAGACCAGCCCGTACCCGTTCTTCGAATACAAAAGACGCACCGAGCCCGTGTGGCACGGTGCCCTGATGGACCATTCGAAGGTGCCACCGGAACTGGTGCCCGACGACGAATGGGTCCTGTTCGATTACGACAGTGTCTTCCAAGCATTCCGCGACGACCAGACCTTCAGTTCTCACGCATACGACCAGACCATCGGACTGGTGATGGGCCACACCATCTTGGCGATGGGCGGCAAAGAGCATCACGATCACCGCAACCTGGTTGCGAAAGCGTTCCGGGCAACTGCGCTTGAGCGCTGGGAGCCGTCGGTCATCGCGCCCGTCTGCGATCAGCTGGTCGACGAGATCAAGAACGACGGCACCGCCGACCTGGTGAAAGCGTTGACGTTCGAATTCCCGACCCGCATCATCGCGAGTCTGCTCGGGCTGCCGCGCGAGGACCTCGCATTGTTCCGGAGGCTGTCGTTCGACCTGATCTCCATCCCGGTCGACATCGAAGCGGGACTGCAAGCTTCCATCGAGTTGCACGACTATTTCCTCGAGCAGGTGGAGCAAAGACGCCGCAGAATCACCGAAGACATCATCGGCGATCTGGTCAGCGCCGAAATCGACGGCGAGAAGCTGACCGACGAGGCGATCATTTCGTTCTTGCGGCTGCTGTTGCCGGCCGGCCTGGAAACAACCTACCGGTCGTCGGGCAACCTGCTCTACCTGCTGCTGACCCACCCTGAGCAGTTGGCGATGGTTTACCAAGACCGGTCACTGATTCCCGCTGCGATCGAGGAGGGCCTGCGCTACGAAACACCGCTTACCACCGTCGTGCGGACAACCACTCGGGACGTCGAAATGCGCGGGAAGACAATCCCTTCCGGTGCACAAGTCGACTTGTGCATGGGTTCGGCGAACCGCGACGAAAGTCGCTGGACGGACCCCAACGCCTTCGACATCCGCCGTCCGCGGCAGGCGCACATCGCCTTCGCCGGCGGGATCCATATGTGTCTCGGCATGCACCTTGCCCGGCTGGAAACCCGGGTGATGCTGAACAGTTTGCTCGACCGTGTTGCGAATCTGGCGTTGGTGCCGGACGAGGACGCCAGGATCGTCGGGCTTACCTTCCGGTCGCCCAACAAGCTTCCGGTCACCTTCACGCCTGCAGCATGAAAAGCCGGGCCGCGATCCTGCACGATGTCGGCGGGCCATGGTCGGTCGAGGAATTTCAGCTCGATCCACCGCGCGCCGGAGAAGTGTTAGTCGAGATGGCTGCCGCTGGGCTGTGCCATTCCGACGACCACATCCTCAAGGGCGACTTGTCGGCCCCCAACGAGGTGCTGCGATCACTCGGCCTTCCGACCATGTTCCCGACCATCGGTGGCCACGAAGGGTCGGGAATCGTACGCGAGGTCGGCGACGGTGTCACCGATTTCACGCCGGGTGATCACGTGGTGATGTCATTCGTCGCCGTATGCGGGCAATGCCGCTGGTGCGCGTGCGGCATGGAATACATCTGTGACGCCGGGATCGGCACCCTGACTCCCGGCATGCCCACCGACGGGACGTTTCGCCATCACACCACCGACGGCAAACCGTTGGGACACCTATCTAAGATCGGCGCATTCGCTGAGCACACTGTGGTGTCAGCGAATTCACTGGTAAAAATCGAGCCGGATGTGCCGCTGCTGCCCAGCGCGCTGTTGTCATGTGCGATCCCCACCGGCTACGGGTCTGCAGCTAATCGGGCCGGTGTGCGCGGCGGCGACACGGTGGTCGTGATCGGCGCCGGCGGCATCGGCACCGGCGCGATCCAGGGCGCGCGGATCAACGGTGCCGCGCAGATCGTTGCGGTCGACCCGGTGGAGTTCAAACAGAAGTCGGCGTGTCGATTCGGCGCCACCCACACCGCGGCGACAACCGCCGATGCGCTCGATTTGGTGCGTGGGCTGACCTATGGGGTAATGGCTGACGCCGTGGTGGTCTCGCCGTCGCTGATCACCCCGGACGACGTTCGCGATGCCCTCGAGCTCACCCGCAAGGGCGGCACCTGTGTGCTGACTGGAATGACCTCGCAGCTGACACGCTCGGTCAACCTCAACCTGCAGGACTTCATTCTGATGAACAAGACGCTGGCGGGAACGGTCTTTGGATCGTGCAACCCGAAGGCCGACATCGCCCGTCTGGCGAAGCTCTACCAGACGGGCCAGCTGCAACTCGACGAGATGATCACGAAGCGTTATCGGCTTGACGACATCAACGACGCCTACGCCGACCTGTTGAATGGTGAGATCATCCGCGGCGTCATCGATTTCGGGATCGGTTGACCTGATCCTTCATAGTAGCCAGTCGCTGCATCTGGCCATATGGGTCGATCGGGCTGTGCAACGCCAGGCCGCCGTCAGCATGCACGACTTGCCCGGTCACCCAAGGTAATTCGAGTACACCGACAATCGCCCCGGCCACGTCGGCGGCTTCACCCAGGTGGCCCAGCGCGGTCCGCTGCTGCAGACCTTCCACCCACCCAGGCAGTCGTTCCGGCTCGCCCAGCATTGGAGTCCGGGTGACGCCCGGGCCGACCGCATTGACCCGAATGCCATAGCGACCCCACTCCACCGCCGCGACCTTGACCAGCATGTCTATCCCGGCCTTGGACACGCAGTAGGCACCCATGTCCCGGTCGGCCACCGTGCCGCTGATACTGGAGACCGCGACGATAGACCCGCCGGATCCGGCATCGACCATGGCCTGCGCGGCGGCCCGCATCGTCAGCCACGTGCCGGTGAGGTTCACTGCCAACACCCGATGCCAGTCGTCAGGCGAGAGCTCCAAGAGCAGCCCCGATGCGCCGATTCCAGCACAGGCCACCATGCGTGCGGGAACGCCGTGCTCGCGCACCGTCACCGCCATCGCCGCCGACACCTCCTCGGGATCGCTGATGTCGCACTGGATGTCGCCACCGCTTCGATCCCATACGACAACGTCATGGCCGGCGTGGCGGAGCAGGGCGGCGACTTCACGCCCGATCCCCGAGGCACCGCCGGTCACGATGGCGCTCATACGGACGGTCCGATCAATTCGAGCGGTGCTTCAGCATCCAGGGCACCGATGCCGACGTGGTGCACAAGCGTCCTCCTAAAGCATGACAATCCACGATAATCGTGCCGCCGTCATGGCGGTGGCGCGCGTACGCTCTGGTTGTTCCTTGGTCGGCGTCTGGCGGGAGAGTGCCATGTCGTTGTTCGGCAAGAAGATGCGTCAATCGACACGCGGTTGGGCTCATGAAGCACCACCCATCGAACAGGATCGCAGCAGGTGGCACCCCGAATTGACGGGGCTTGGCCCTCTTACTCCCGACGACGTTCGCAACGTGGCTTTCACCAAGCCTCCCCTGGGAAAACGCGGCTACAACGAAGACCAGGTAGACGCCTTTCTCGACCGGGTTGAGGCAGCGCTCCGCGATCCGGCAGCGGCAAACATGCTGACCCCCGACGACGTTCGCAACGTGGCTTTCACCAAGCCTCCCCTGGGAAAACGCGGCTACAACGAAGACCAGGTAGACGCCTTTCTCGACCGGGTTGAGGACACACTGAAGCGTCGCGAGACCCGGGAAAACACGTAGCGAAGCTGGGAGCTCACTTGAACGAGTAGCGGACCGGCAAATGTTTGAGCCCGCCGACGAAGGTCGTCGCGGTCAACTGCGGATCTCCGGTCAGCTCGACGGATTTCAAGCGCGGCAGCAGCTCGGTGAAGAAGCTGCTGACCTCCATGCGGGCCAACGCGGCGCCCAGGCAGAAGTGCACGCCGTAGCCGAATGCCAAGTGCTTGTTGGGATCACGCCCGACGTCAAACCGGAACGGGTCGTCGAAGACCTCTTCGTCGCGGTTGGCTGACACATAGGACAGCAGCACCGATTCTCCGGCTGCGATCGGCACGCCGCGCACAGTGGTGTCCGCGGCGGCGGTGCGCATGAATTCCTTAACCGGGGTGACCCAGCGGATCATCTCCTCGGTGGCCAGCGGAATAAGTGACAGGTCGTTGCGCAGCCGGTCGAGCTGGTCCGGGTTTTCGATGAGTGCGTGCAAGCCACCGGAGATGGTCGCACTGGTGGTGTCGTGGCCCGCGGTGGCGACAATCAGGTAGTACGACACGGTGTCGATGTCCGACAGCGGCTCACCTTCGATGCGGGCGTTGGCGATTGCCGATGCGAGATCCTCAGTCGGGTGTTCGCGCCGCGACGCGGTTACGCCGTTGAAATACTGGAACATATCAAGCAAAGCGGGCAACTGATCCTCATTGGTGGTACCGCGCTTGAACTCGGTGTCGTCGCTGCCGAACAGCTCCTGTGTCAGTTTGAGCATCCGTGGGAAGTCAGCCTCCGGGATGCCCAGCAGTGACATGATCACATAGAGCGGGTAGTTGACTGCGACCTCTTGGACAAAGTCGCACTCGGGGCCGACCTCCACCATCTTGTCGACATAGATCTTGGCCAGTTCGTCGACCCGAACCTTCAGCGCTCGCATGGCCTTCGGGCGGAACCAGTCCGCGCCGATCGCACGCACCACTCGATGCTGCGGGTCGTCCATGTGGATCAACGTGCGCACGCCCGCGGCGGCCTGCAGCTCATCACCCTGCGCGGTGGTCAAGACCGGCCGCGGCCAGTTGGTGAACAACATGTTGTCACGCTCGATATCCATGATGTCGGCGTGTTTGGTGATCGCCCAGAATGGCCGGTAGTTCGGCACGTCCACCCACGACACCGGGGAATTAGCGCGCAGATGAGCCAGCGCCGCATGCAATTTCGGCTCGTCGGTATAGGCCAGCGGGTCGGCCAGCAACTTGGCGGCCTCATCCATCGTCCGTGTGCTCATGGGCTACTCCTCACTGCCTTGGGTTGGCCCCGCAAGTCGTCCAGAACGGCGCGGACAGCGGTCTCGGACAGGCCGGCCGGCAAACTCGGCATGACCCGGTCGATGACGCCGTCGCATCGATCTCTGATCTTGGCGGCGAGCTCATCAAGCTCGGCTACCACCGCGAAAGTGTTCAGCATCTCGTCGTCGATCAGCGCGCCCATGGCGTCCCACTTGCCGCGCAGCGACAGCTCATGCAGCTCGGTTTGCAGGTCGCCCCACCCGTGCAGCTCGAGAACCTTGCGGTACGCGGGCGTCGATCCGTAGAAGGCGATTTGTTTACGCGTGCCGGCGGCGGCGGCCTCCAACTCAGCGTCGCTCACTCCGGTCACCACGAACAGTGGGCAGGAGAGC
Source organism: Mycobacterium heckeshornense (assembly GCF_016592155.1). Taxonomy (NCBI): domain Bacteria; kingdom Bacillati; phylum Actinomycetota; class Actinomycetes; order Mycobacteriales; family Mycobacteriaceae; genus Mycobacterium; species Mycobacterium heckeshornense. The sequence goes on along the minus strand of NZ_AP024237.1, from coordinate 1,646,562 downwards.
TGAAAGTCGGTGCGGTTGCGACCAGAACGCTGCATTCCGCGTTGCAACGCCGGAATCGTCACCTCGTCGAGATACCGCTTCGTGGTGAAGGCATGGGCGAGCATGCCGTCGGCGACTTCGCCGCACATCTCGGTCATCGCTTCGCCGACCGCGGCAACGAACACCCTGGGAAACCCGTGGGGTTGCGGCTCCGGAGTGAACATCGGAGTCATCAGTTTGTGGGTGTAGAACTCGCCTTCGAAGCGCAACGGTGTGCCGTCGCGCCATGCGGCCCAGATTGCCCGCAGCGCGGCGATGAACTCACGCATGCGGCGCACCGGTTGACCCCACGGCATGCTGAACCGCTTCTCGATGTGCGCCTGTATCTGCGAGCCGAGACCAAGAATGAACCGTCCGCGCGAGTACGCCTGGAGGTCCCAGCCGATGTTCGCAACGGTCATCGGGTTGCGAGCGAAGGCCACCGCAATGCTTGTACCGAGCTCGATGTTCGAACTGTGCTCGGCGGCCAACACCAGTGGCAGGAACGGGTCATGGTTGACTTCAGCTGTCCAGCAACCGTCATAGCCTTGCCGCTCAAGCCCGGCCGCTGCCTGCGGCACGCGAGTGAGCTGACTGGAAATGCCACCATCGACCTTGAGGCTCGACCTAACCGTGGCGCTCATCCGTGTGCGTTTCCCGCTCGCGCACAGCACCCACGACTCATGTTAAGTAAGCTACAGTAAGCCGTTCGGTAGGGTCAACGTTTCTGACCTGTAGCGAGGCGCGAGTTGTCCCAGGTCAGGATGCGCGAATCGGGGACGAAACGAAGAAAAATCTGCTTCGCATAGTAGGACTGGGTCGCCGCTGGAAGGGTGTCGAGTCGCGGGCGGAACGCCGCGTACTTAGCGCTAAGCGCGTCATTGATTCGAGCCGTGGCCGCCGCGTCATCGACGATGTCCACGCGGCCGGTGAAATGGACACCGCGCAGCTCAGCCCAGCGCTCACCCGACTCCACCAGAAACGACGCCCGCGGGTCATGCCGGACCCGGGCAATCTTCTTGGTGCCGGCCGGCGTCATCAGCGCGATCGTATGGTCGTCGACTACGAACCACACCGGCAGCGCTATCGGCATGCCGTCGCGGCGCAGCGTCGTCAGAATTCCGGTATGCGAGCCCGCGACGACGTCCCACGCCTCCTCGGTCGTCAATCGGATCATGGTGCTCACTCCATCCGCCGGTGACCATTACTCTCGCCGACGCTACAGTAAGCAGTTCAGTACGTCGGCTCGATTCGGCGATCGCCTGCGACGAGTTAGGACAGGAGCATGACCAGGCCCCGCGATTGGGAGGAGACGCTCGACGACCTCAACAGCCGTCGTCAGCACGCGCGCGGCATGGGGGGGCCCGAACGGCTCACCAAGCACCGCAGCAAAGGCAAGCTCGACGCCCGCGCACGTATCGAACGACTCCTGGACCCTGGCACATTTCGTGAGCTCGGCACACTGGTCGGCGGCGAAGTCGCGGCCGACGCGATCGTAGCGGGTTCGGGCTGCATCAACGGCTCCCCGGTGATGGTCGGCGCAGAAGATTTCACCACGATGGCCGGCACCATCGCGCCGGGCAGCAATTCCAAGCGTTACCGCATCGCCGAACTCGCCCTGCGCGACAAGGTTCCGCTCGTCATGTTGCTGGAGGGTGCCGGCTTCCGGCCAACCGGTGCGCACTACGGGCGCACACCGACCGATCTGCTGGCCCAGGCCCGCTGCTCGGGGCGGGTGCCGACCGTCGCAGCCGTGCTCGGGTCCTCGGCGGGTCACGGGGCGCTGGTCGCTCCGGTATGCGACTTCCGGATCATGAGCCGCCAGGGTGCGATTTTCACCGCCGGGCCGCCGGTCGTCAAAGAGTCGACCGGAGAAGACATTTCCAAAGAGGATCTCGGAGGACCCGATGTTGCGCTGGCCAGCGGGGTAATTCACAATGTCGCCGACGACGACGCAGCGGTTCTCGACGCGATCCGCCGCTACCTGTCCTACTTTCCGTCCAGCGCCTGGTCGTATCCGCCGTCGTTGCCCGCCGACGACGCCGCCCAGCCGCGGCCGACACCTGAATTGCTCGATATCGTCTCGCGCGACAACCGCCGCGTTTACGATATGCGCGCCGTGCTCGACGTTGTGTTCGACCGGCCTGACTGGTTCGAGATCCAGCCGAAGTTCGGCCCGGCGATCATCTGTGCCTTGGCCCATCTGGGAGGTCACCCGGTTGCGGTTGTCGCCAACCAGCCCAAGGTGTTGGCCGGCTCGATCGACGCCGAGGCCGCTGACAAGGCAGCACATTTCATCATGGTGGCTGACTCGTTCCACTTGCCGATCGTCTTTTTGGCCGACAACCCCGGCATGCTACCCGGCAGCCGCTCGGAACGCGACGGCGTGCTGCGCAGCGGCGCGCGAATGTTCGCCGCTCAGACCGTGGCGACCACCCTGAAATTGCATGTCACCCTACGCAAAGCGTACGGGTTCGGCTCCATGGTCATGTCGTTGATCGGGTTCGACGACCAGGTGGCGACGTTCGCCTATCCGGGCGCGACGATGGGCGCGATGAGCGCTGCGGCATTGAGTCGTGCCTCGCACGCCGGTGAAGACCTTTCGGCGAAACTGCGAAAAGCGGAGCTGGAGGCGTCGTATCGGTCGGCCGAGCACATGGGCTTCGACGAGCTCATCGATCCGCGCGAGACCCGTGATGCACTTCTGGTTTCGTTGCAGCGAGGTTTGTACGCCCGCCAGGCTGTCGCCGAGCCGGTCACCCGGACCGCGATCATGCCGTAAAGGTGCCGAGCAGATGCCAAAGCACCCTATTTCGCCGCGGAATGGGTGCGTTTGCGTCTGCTCGCCCGGTATGCGGCGACGACGGGCTCTAGTTCGTCGGGTGTGGCGCCGTGCATGATCACCGCGTCGGCGCCGTAGTCGAACTCCTGGCGGATGCGCCGCACGCATTGTTCGGCCGACCCGGTGGCCGACGGCTCGAGCCACTCCTCGGGGATCAACGTCGCAATGTGCTCGATCTGCTGGACTGTGGCCTTCTGGTCGATCGCGCCGGCTATCGAGGTCACGACCGGGTCCTCCCGAAATCGCCGCAGCACGACAGGATCCCAACCATTGGTGCGGACCAGAAGATCGCCGTAGCCCTGAAGATAGGTGGCCAGGCGAGCCACCGTCTTCTTCAGCCGAAGCTCCTCGGGCAGGTGATCGCCGACCGTGGCGAAGCATGACCACACCCGCACAGTGGCCGGGTCGCGCCCGGCTCGCTCAGCCGCGTCTTTGACGGTCCGCACGCTGCGCTCGACGGTTTCCGGCGTGAAATAAGTATGCAGAATGACCTCATCGAAAACTCTGCCGCCCAATGTAAGCGACTTGGCACCGAATGCGACAAGCGCTAGCCGGATGTCTTCGTCGAAGTCGGGATCGAGTAGCAGAACCGGGTACTTGCCGATCGGGCCGTCGTGGTTGAGGATCACCTCGCCACGCCACAACCGGCGCATGACGGTCGCGAAATCCTCCATCTGTGCAGTTGTCACCGCCGGCATGCCGAAAGCCGCATACATCGGCGCGACCCCGCGACCGATGCCCAGCGTAAAGCGTCCTCCGGACAGCCGGTGCATCGTAGTGGCCCACGACGCGGTGATCAGTGGATGGCGTGTGTTGTGATTGGTTGCGGCAGTGGCGATCTGCATCCGGTTGGTCACCGCGCAGGCGGCGCCGACGAGTGACGACGCTTCCTTGACGTTCCAGCGTTCGGAGATGAACGCGGTACCGAAGCCCAGCTCCTCACCACGGCGGGCCTCGCTCATCAAGGTTGCGGGGCCTTCGCCGCCCGCTCCGGCCAACAGGTAGTAACCCAGCTCGTCAAGAACGCGATCGCTCAAGCGTCCCTCCCCACTTCTTCGATCACCCCTTGCAGGAAACGCTCAGAGACAGCCTGGACCCGCCGTGAGAAAACGTGACCGACATGACTGCCGTCGTACCAATAAAATTGGCCACCCCACCGCCGCTGTAACGCAAGGGCGGGTTCGCGCATCGCCATCCGGTCGTGCCAGGCGCCCACAATGAGCCGTCGCGCTGGCGGCGGCATCGGCTCGACTCTCAGCGGATCGATCACCGACGTCAGCGCCGACACCACCGGCGAACCCAAGAGTTCGCGGAGCGCGTGCCGTGACGAACCCCAGCGTTCCAGGTGCCGCGCGATCATCGCATTGAGGCCCAGGATCGGCGTGTAGAGTGCGACGCCGTCGACCCGCTTCTCCAAATGCGACACCAACGCTGCGACCGGGCTGCCCATCGAAACCCCGGATACGACAACCGCGGTCGCCTGCGGCTGCAGCCAGCGCACGAGGGCGCGAACCTCCGATACCGAACGCATCATGCCTGCCACGTTGATCATCGGATCGATACCGGGATAGGGCGGCCACCGGCGACGACGGCTACCGTGGCCGGGCTGCACCGGTACCGCGACGTTGACGCCCAGTTTGTGCTGTATGCGGCCGGCTCGCGACATCAGCAAGTCGTCCGGTCGGCCTTGGCCCGCGCCATGGACCCACACCAACCACGGCCGTGGTCCGTCATGATGCCGGCACAGGTGTACCACCGCGGTCGCCGGACCGCCCAAACCTGTGGCCTGCAACGCGGCGGGAAGCGCCGGGGTGTGTTCGAACTTCAGCTGCTCGTAGGCCAGCGTGCCGATGCGGCGCCGACGGATGTTACGCACTCGCAATGGTTCGGGGTCGGCATGGGCGTTCTCGATGCTAAGACCCGATAGTTCTTCGGCCACGCAAGTGTAGGCGCTTAGCGGTCCCACAGTCTTTGGTACGTCGCCAGCCAGCACCGAAAAGCCGGTCAATACAAGCTCGTCCAACATCACTTCACCGAACTGGCGGATCCCGCGTGGGGACGCTTTCGACCAGCCGGTTGACTCGGTGACCCCAGACACTGTGCGCGGCAGCACCAGGGCCAACTCGCGGGTGACGTCGAGAACACGCGTTGTTACCGCCATGGTCGTCATCTCCTACGAGACCGAATCTGAGCGGCCGCTACTCAGCTCGAGCACCCAGCGTGAAACGGTTGCGAACGTGGAGGCACACCCTTGCAACAGTTTCACGCTGGGTGAGTGCGCAGCATCCGCAGCACCGTCCGAGTCAGGTGCAGGGTTTTGATCAGCCACACGCCCTCCTGCTTTTCGTATGTCTCGTGATAGTGGCCGGCGCCGTGCATCTCACGACCGTCACCGAAGATCAGCACGTCTTCCATCGCCCAGATGCCCGACGCGGTCGTGGGCGAGGTGAAAGTGATCTCAGGTGTATGGCAGTGGTGCATGGTGGCTACGCCCTCGAGTCCGGCCATCACGGTGGGAACGAAGTTGTCGACGCCTTCTACCGGCGGGGCCGTCATCGGATCCGCTCCGCCGGTAGAGACGGCCATATCCAGCGTCACTACCACATCGGTAGTGAACACGCTGCGCCACGCCTCGACATCCTTCGTGTCGAGGAAGCGGCAGTAGCGCGCTTTCAGTTGGTGGATCGCTTCAAGGTCGTCGGCCACCCGGTAACCTCTCCTCGAGCTGAAATCTATACTGTAACGTCCTTAGTATCAGTGGGAGCGTTCAGGAAGGGCGCCGGCGTGAAGGTCCCGTTCACCTGGAAAGTTACCGGCTGGTTCATGATCGGCTGGTCGCCCGAGTTTCCGGTCGGCGAGGTGAGGCCGCTGCACTACTTCGGCCAGGACCTGGTCGCCTACCGTGATGCAGACGGCCGACTGCATGTCCTGGAAGCGCACTGCAAGCACCTTGGTGCCCATATCGGGCACGGCGGCACGGTGGTGGGCGATTGCGTCCAGTGCCCGTTTCACGGCTGGCGGTGGGGACCCGACGGCACTAACCGCTACATCCCCTACCAGCCGGACCGGCCCAACCGGGCGCTGCGCCTGCGGGTATTCCCCGTGCGTGAGCAGTACGACTGTGTGTTTGTGTGGCACCAACCCCAGGGCAAGGAACCGCAGTGGGAAATGCCGGACATCTTCCACAAGTTCCCGCAGTTCGAGACCGACCCCGCGGCTTACTATCGCGCCTACCCCGAGTTCTCCCGCCGTGTGCAGCGCGAGCCGGTACATCCGCAGATCGTGGCCGAAAACGCTCCTGACAGTGCTCATTTCGAGTACGTGCATCACGCCACGGTGACACCCCGGGTACTGGACTGGCAAATCATTGACCACGAGTGGCGATTCGTGGCGGGTTGGCCCGACGCCAGCAGCGACGACCCGGAGAAGATGGCTTTGCGTTTCCACAGCCACTTGTTCGGCCTCGGCGGCGCGATCAGCGCATTCGAAGGGGTGCAGAACCACCGGTTGATATTCACCTGCACACCGGTCGACGACGAGTGTTCGGACCTTTTCTACTCCATCTGGTGGCCCCGACTCGCCGGCGACGACTCCGAGGTACCACCGGAACCGCTGCGCAAACGCATCGAGCAGCAGTTTCTCTCCACCGTCTGGGACGACCTAAAGATCTGGCGGTATCAAAAATACGTCGAGCGCCCCCCGCTGGCCAAGCAGGATGCGAAACCCTATATGGCGCTGCGTAAGTGGGCGACTCAGTTCTACGACGTGCCGACATGACGACGCTCCCACAACTCGCGGCACCCGGGCACACCGCGATCGTTACCCAGGAGTGCCAGGGCGCGGTCATCGGCCCGGATGCCGGATTGGCCGCACTGGCGAAAGAAGCCCGACGAGTCGCACTGCCCAACATCGTACGGCTACTGCCGGCAGCGCGGGCCGCAGGAGTCCATGTTGTGCATTGTCTGGTGCAGCGACGGCACGACGGCCGCGGCTCCAACCACAACGCCAAGATCTTCAGCATCTCTTCCGACAGCGTCGACATTGCTCCTGGCACCCCGGGCGCGTCGTTGCTGCCCGAATTAGGGCCGGAACCAACCGACTTGGTCCTGCACCGCTGGCATGGCGTCGGGCCGATGGGAGGCACCGATCTCGATGCGATCCTGCGTAACCTAGGCGTGTCTACCATCGTCGCGGTCGGCGTTTCGCTCAACGTCGCAATTCCCAACCTTGTGATGGACGCCGTCAACGCGGCCTATCACGTCATCGTGCCCCGCGACGCCGTCGCCGGTATTCCCGCCGAGTACGCCGCGGCGATTATTGACAACACGCTGTCGCTGCTCGCGACCCTCACCACGACCGACGAGCTGCTCAGCATCTGGAATCAGCCGTGACCCACGCCACATCGGATGTTCGCGGCGGGTTCCGAAAGCTCAAGCCGGTCAGACACCCCTGCCTCGTCGCGGCGCCGCAGCAATTATTGAACGGCTCAACGCCATCTGCCAGTTGCGGGTGGCGCCCGGCCCCATCACCCCGTCTGGACAGTGGCAAAGCGCTCGTCGCCGCAACGACGAAGCCTCTTGACGGTACCCTGCTGAGCGAGGCCGATGGCCTGATGACCCGATTGCTACCGCACCAGCCATGAGAGGCCCAATGCCAGAACCCACAACACAATTCACGGTTCCCGCCGTCGCCGACGCCGTCAGCACCGCGTTCCCTGATCGGGAACTGGTCATCCACGGCCAACGCCGCCACACGTATGCCCAAGTCGTGGATCGGTCCAACCGACTCGCGTCATACCTGCATTCCCGCGGACTGGGCTGTCACACCGAACGCTCGGCGCTCACCGGCCACGAGGTGGGCCAGGACCTGATCGGCATCTACGCCTACAACGGAACCGAATTCGTGGAGGCATTGCTTGGAGCCTTCCGGGCGCGGGTCGCGCCGTTCAACGTCAACTTCCGCTACGTCAAAAGCGAACTGCAGTATCTGCTGGCCGACGCCGGCGCGAGCGCGCTGCTCTACCACGCGGCGTTCGCCCCGCGAGTGGCCGAAGTGCTTCCCGATCTCCCGCAGCTGCGTGTCTTGATCCAAATCGCCGACGACTCAGGCAATGACCTCATCTACGGTGCGGTCGACTACGACGCCATCATCCGATCCGGCTCACCGGGGCCGCCTCCTGTGCAGCCCTCCCCGGATGACCTGTACGTGCTATACACCGGGGGCACCACGGGAATGCCCAAAGGTGTGCTGTGGCGTCAGCACGACATCTTCATGACCTCATTCGGCGGACGAGACCTGATCACCGGACAACCGGTGGGCTCGTACGCCGAACTCGTCGCCCGCGCCAGCGCCGGACCCGGAACCAAATTGATGATCCTGCCGCCGCTGATCCACGGCGCCGCCCAGTGGAGCGTGATGACGGCGATGACAACCGGGCAGTCGATTGTCTTCCCCACAGTCGTGGACCACCTGGACGCCGACGAGGTCGTGCGAACCATCGAGCGTGAGCGGGTGGCGGCTGTGACCGTGGTCGGCGACGCGATGGCCCGGCCGCTGGCAGCGGCCATCGAGAAGGGCAACGCGGATCTATCGTCGCTGGCGGTCGTGGCTAACGGCGGTGCCCTGCTGACTCCGCATGTCAAAGAGCGGCTGATACGGGCCCGTCCGGGCCTCGTCGTCGTCGACGGTGTCGGCTCCTCGGAATCCGGTGCACAGATGAGTCACCTGTCAATGACCGGGACGGTATCGACCGGCACGTTCAACCCCGGTCCGGACACCTGCGTTGTCGCCGACGACCTCAGTCGTGTGCTCGAGCCGGGCCACGACGGTGTCGGCTGGCTCGCGCAGCGCGGTTACGTGCCGCTGGGCTACACGGGCGACGCCGCCAAGACGGCCGCCACCTTCCCCGTGATCGACGGCGTCCGCTACGCGATACCCGGTGACCGGGCGCGCCACTTGACCGACGGCTCCATCCAGTTGCTCGGCCGCGACTCGGCGTGCATCAACTCCGGCGGCGAAAAGATTTTCGCCGAGGAGGTTGAAACGGCGATCGCGTCTCATCCGGCAGTGGCTGACGTGGTGGTAGCGGCGCGGCCCAGTGATCGATGGGGCCAAGAAGTCGTCGCGATCGTCGCACTCGCCGAGGGCGCTCAAGCCAGCGAGCGTGAATTAATCGAGCACGCCGCCGGTTCCATCGCCCGCTACAAATTGCCGAAGGCGATCGTGTTCCGCCCGGTGATCGAGCGCAGCCCATCGGGCAAAGCCGATTACCGCTGGGCCCGCGAGCAGGCGGTCAGCGACGGCTAGCCGCTGCAGCTTCGAGCCGGCGCCGCGTTCGACGGTGCGCCCGCCGCAGCATCGCGTCGGCGTAGAGCAGCGTCGAACGGCGGAAAGGCGGTGCGGCCGTTCCGGTCACACTGAACGGGAGGTCGGACCCCACCACTGTGCGGTAATGACTGAACGTGTCGAAACCTGCCTTGCCGTGGTAGGCGCCCATGCCGCTGCGACCCACACCGCCGAACGGAGCTGCAGACGGAATCATCTGCGCCGCAAAATCATTGCGAGCAACTCCACCGCTTTGCGTCCGCCGGAGGAAATGCCGGAAGTTCTCGTTCTCGGGCCCGTACCAGTACGCCACCAGTGGGGCCGGGTGTGCGTTGATGTAGTCGATGGCATCGGTCAAACTCGCATAGCTCATCACCGCGAGCACCGGGCCAAAGATCTCCTCCTCGGCGATCTTCATCCGCTCGTCGATATCGCGAACGATGGTGGGTGCGATCTTGCGCGCCGCACGATTGGGAAGAGCCTCACCATCGGGCGCGACGGCCTCCACCCGGGCACCCTTGGCGCGCGCGTCTTCGATCAATTCCAGCACCCGGTCGAAATTGGCTTCGTTGACACAGGAGCAATAATCGCCGTTGGTGAGGATCGTCGGAAACATCTCGCGCAACGTTTGACGCACGATGTCGACGAATGTCTCGACCCGATTTTCCGGCACGAACACATAATCTGGACACACACAAACCTGCCCGCCGTTGACCATCCGGGCTGAAGCGATCCGGGCCGCGGAGCGCCGAATATCAGCCTCGGGTGCAACCACGACCGGGTTCTTCCCGCCGAGCTCCAAAGTCACCGGAACCAAATTCTGCGACGCCGCGCGTTGCACCAGCGCGCCGATCGACGGTGAGCCAGTGAAAAAGAGGTGATCAAACGGCAGCGATGCGAAGGCGGCCGCAATATCAGGCCCACCGGTCACGACGTCGAGTTCGGCCGAGTCGAAATACTTTGGGACGGTGCTTTTCATCAACTCGGCGGTGTGCGCGGTGATCTCCGACATTTTGATCATCACCCGGTTTCCGGCGGCGAATGCGGCCGATGCCGGTAGCACCACGAGATTCAGCGGAAAGTTCCATGGACCGATGATCCCGACGACACCCAACGGGCAGGGCTGAACCTCGGCTCGCAAACCGAACAACCTGGCCGCGCGCATCAGCTTGGTGGCACGCATCCACCGAGCCACATGCGACCTGGTGTGTTCGATGACCGGGATCATGCCGACAACCTCGGTGAACAATGACGCGGCCTTCGAGCGGGTGCCGAAGTCCGTGGCCATCGCGTCGGCGAACGCGTCGGTGTTGTCCAGAACCAGCGCAAGCAACCGATCGATGCGGTTACGCCGGACGGCGACAGTGGGTGGTCCGTCGTCGATGAAGGATTTTCGTTGATGCTCCAGCATCGCCTCGAGTTCGCCCCGATGATGCTCGGTAATGCCGTCAACCCGGTCATCGACTGCGCTCATGGCTTAGTAGCTTACGGCAACCGCAGCAAGGCCGATATCATTTACTGTAATATTTACAGTACGATCCTGTAGCCGAGGCCGGGAGCAGCTGGGGTGTTCCCGGTGAATGAGTCCGCCTTGTTTTAGAGTCCTGTGGCCCCGTGGATGGGGCTGGAAGGGATGATGAAACACATGGGTGGTCGGAAGCGGCATTCCGCGGAGGACATCGTGCGCAAGCTGCGCCGCGCGGACGAGCTGGCCGCGGCGGGCAAGACCGGTGAGGAGATCGCCGCCGAGCTGGAGGTGTCGGCGGCGACGCTGTACAACTGGCGCCGCACCTATGGCGGGATGGATATCGATGCCGCCAGGCAGCTCAAGGAGTTGCGGGAGCAGAACGCGCGGTTGAAGCGGCTTTTGGCCGAGGCGGAGTTGGAGAAGGATGCGTTGCGGGAGGTTGCGAAGGGAAAATTCTGAGCCCGGCCGCCAAGCGTCGCGCCGTGGACATGCTCAAAGAGGTGTTGAGCATGTCGGAGCGGTTGGCGTGCAAGGCGGTTGGGCTGGCTCGTTCTACCTACCGGCGCACTCCGGTCGCGGCGACCCCGGCCGACCCGGATGCCGATCTGCGGGTCTGGCTGCGCGCGTATGCCACCAAACATCCCTGCCATGGGTTTCGGCGCGCCTGGGCGGCGTTGCGCCACGATGAGGGCCGTGAGGTCAACAAAAAGAAGGTCCACCGGCTGTGGCGTGAGGAAGGACTGCAGCGGCGGGCGTATTCGCCGCGTAAGCGCGCGGGGGTGTCGTCGGCGCCGCAGGTCGTCGCGGACGCACCCAAGGTGGTGTGGGCGATCGATTTTCAGTTCGACTCCACCATCGACGGCAAGGCTGTCAAGATCGCGTCGATGGTCGACGAGCACACTCGCGAATCGCTGCTGAACATCGTGGAGCGCTCGATTACCGGCGAGCGTCTCGTCGATGAACTCGAGCGGGTGTTCGCCTCCGCCGGTGGACCGCCGCTGGTGCTGCGCATGGACAACGGCCCGGAGATGATTTCGCAAGCGTTGCAACAGTTTTGTGACGGCACAGTCGGATTGTCCTACATTCCACCCGGAGCGCCGTGGGACAACGCCTACATCGAATCGTTCAACAGCAGGCTCAGGAAGGAGTGCCTCAACCGCAACCACTGGACCAACCTGCTGGAGGCCCGAGTAGTCATCGGTGACTTCAAGCACGAACATAATCACCGGCATCGTCACTCCGCGCTGGGCTACCTCACCCCGGCCGAGTACGCTGCCCGATGCAGCCACACCCACACCCCTGTGGCCTGCGAAATCAACTGAATCCAGAACAACAAAACCCGACTCTAGAACCGGGTGGACTCAGTATCGGGGACTCGCCACAGCCGTGGAAAGCCAACTTCGCGATATCGCCGTCGTCGATGACAAGCCCGCCGACTACCTGCGGGATCCCTACCCGTACTTCGCGCAGAAACGCCGCGGCCGCGGCGTCTTCCACGGAACGGTCATGGACTACACCAAAACACCCGAGTCGCTGCGGCCCAAGAACTCATTTGCCGCGATGTCGTTCGGCGCGGTGAACAAGACATTTCGCGATGGGCGGGTGTTCAGTTCAACGATGTACGACGCCACTATCGGCGTATTCATGGGGCCGACCATCCTGGCCATGGAGGGCAAAAAGCACCGCGAGCACCGCAATCTGGTGTCGGCCGCGTTCAAGTCCAAGGCGTTGGCGCGCTGGGAACCCAGCATCGTGCGGCCGATCTGCGACGCGCTGATCGATGAGTTCATCGACGACGGCCAAGCCGATCTCGTCCGGCAGTTCACCTTCGAGTTCCCCACCCGCGTTATTGCCACACTGTTGGGCTTGCCTGAAGAAGACCTGCCGATGTTTCGCCGGCGCGCGGCGGAATTGATCGGCTACACGGTCAACTACGAACGTGCCTTGAAGGCGTCGGTTACGCTCAAAGATTACTTCCTGCAGCAGATCGACCAACGCAGAACCACCCCCACCGACGACATCATCGGTGATCTGGTGACCGCGGAGATCGACGGCGAAAAGCTCAGCGATGAAGCCATCTATTCGTTTCTGCGGCTGCTGCTGCCGGCGGGATTGGAAACCACCTATCGGTCATCGGGCAATCTGCTCTACCTGTTGCTCACTCATTCCCATCAGTTCGCCGCGGTACGTGCCGACCACTCGCTGATCCCACAGGCGATCGAAGAGGGACTGCGCCTCGAGACACCGCTGACCACCGTGCAGCGGTTCACCACCGAGGACACCGAGCTCGAAGGGGTCGAGATACCGGCAGGATCGGTGATCGACGTATGCATCGGCTCAGCGAACCGCGACGAGCGGCGATGGCAACGTTCAGAAGAATTCGACATCTTCCGTCCACACCTGCCCCACATTTCGTTTGCCGCAGGCGAACACACGTGTCTTGGTTTGCATTTGGCGAGGATGGAAACGCGCGTTGCATTGCAATCTTTGCTCGGTCGTCTGACCAACTTCACGTTGGTCAGCGGCGACGACCCGCACATCCACGGTCAGCCCTTCCGCTCCCCGACGGCACTTCCAGTGACCTTCGACGCCATCGGGTAGTCGTCGTGGCACGTCAGCACGCCGGTAAGTTCGCAGGCGCCATGCTAGTGACGCTCGCTGAGCTCGATAGCTCCGATCACAAGCTATCAACTGTAATGACTACAGTAAGATCTCACCAAGGATGGGAGCTGATGTGGTCAAGGTGATGGACGGCTACCGGGTCCTCGAAGTCGCGCAGTTCACCTTCGTCCCAGCCGCGGGTGCCATCCTCGCCGACTGGGGAGCAGACGTTATCAAAGTCGAGCATCCCGTGCGCGGCGACACCCAGCGCGGCTTTCTGAATATGGGCGGCGTGGAGCTCAACCCCGACCGGCACCCGTTGATCGAACACCCGAACCGTGGCAAACGCAGCGTCGGAATCGACGTGTCCACACCAGCTGGCCAGGAAGTGCTCTACGAACTCGCCAGAGCCTCCGACGTCTTCTTGACCAATTACCTGCCGGCAGCGAGGCAAAAGAACAAAATCGATGTCGAGCACATTCGCGCGGCAAACCCCAAGATCGTCTATGCCCGCGGCTCGGCTTACGGTGACAAAGGCCCCGAACGCGACGTCGGCGGCTACGACGGAACGGCATTCTGGACCCGCAGCGGAATCGGCCATGCGTTGACACCAGCTGAGCTGGGAGCTCCTCTGGCCCAGGGGATTCCGGCGTTCGGCGACTCGATCGGCGGGATGTTCATTGCTGGTGGCATCTCGGCTGCGCTGCTGCACCGTGAACGAACGGGCGAAGCCCTTGAGCTCGACGTCTCTTTGCTGAGCACAGCGTGGTGGGCGGCTGGCGCGAGCGTCACGCAGGGCATGGACACCGGGGAAATCATGCGTGCCTCGATGCCGGAATCCGGCGGCTCGCCGGTGAATCCGTTTATGGGGAATTACCAGACCTCCGACGGAGGCACGATCAATTTGTGTATCGTCAGCCCGACGGGCTACATCCGCGACACGTTCCAACATCTGGGTGTCCCCGAGGCCGCTGATGATCCCCGCTTCGCGGATGTACTTCCGCTGATGGAAAATGCCCAGGCGGCCGCCCAGATAATCGCAAAGGCTATAGGCAGCAAGCCTTTCGACTACTGGAGGCAGCATTTGAAAACGATGAAGGGTCAGTGGGCGCCGTTCCAGAGTCTCGTCGAGCTCGCCGAGGATGAACAGGCGATTGCTAACGACATGATCGTGGAGGTCGAGGCCGCCGATGGCGGACAGCCGTTTAAAGTCGTCCGCGGGCCGGTGCAGTTCAATCATGAGCCGTTGGAGACGACGCGGGCGCCGCAGGCGTCGGAGCATACCGAAATCGTTCTCGCCGAGCTAGGTATGGACTGGGAACGCATCGCCGATCTCAAGCAATCGGGAGCGATCGCATGAACCGCGCCGGCGACGACGCAGAGCGAAGCGATGAGGAGGAGCGGCGCTGATGAACCGCGCCGGCGACGACGCAGAGCGAAGCGATGAGGAGGAGCGGCGCTGATGAACGACGTCGCAATCATCGGGGTGGGTCTGCACCCGTTTGGCAGGTTCGAGGGCAAGTCGGCGATGGAGATGGCCGCTGATGCGATTCAGCTCGCATTGTCCGATGCAGGGCTGGCGTGGAAGGACATCCAGTTCGCCGTGGGCGGAAGTTGGACGGTCGCCAACCCTGATGCGATCGTCGGCATGGTGGGGCTTACCGGCATTCCGTTTACCGACGTGTTCAATGCCTGCGCCACGGCGGCCAGCGCGACGAAACTTTGCGCGGACACGATCCGCCTGGGCGAGTACGACATCGGGATTGCGGTCGGCATGGATAAGCATCCACGCGGCGCCTTCACCGAAGATCCAGCGCTGGTGGGAATGCCAAGGTGGTATGCCGAAAACGGACAATACCTGACGACCAAGTTCTTCGGAATGAAAGCAAACCGCTATCTGCACAAACACGGCATCTCGGTGCAAACCCTGGCGAAGGTCGCCGCGAAGAACTACCGCAATGGATCGCGTAATCCCAACGCGTACCGGCGCAAGCCGCTCACCGAAGAGCAGATCCTGCGCTCGCCGGTCCTGAATTACCCGCTGACGCAGTACATGTTCTGCGCGCCCGACGAAGGCGCTGCCGCCGCTGTCATGTGCCGCGCTGACATCGCGCGCCGGTTTACAGCCAAACCGGTGCTGGTGCGAGCGGTGGAGATCCGCACTCGCCGCTACGGCGCCTACGAGGTGAACACTACCTATGCTCCCGTCGAAGAGGACGTGTCGCCCACGGTCTACGCCGCGCGTGCCGCATTCGAGAAGGCCGGTGTAGGGCCTGGCGATGTGGACGTCATCCAGCTACAAGACACCGACGCCGGTGCCGAGGTGATCCACATGGCCGAGTGCGGGTTTTGCGCCGACGGTGAGCAGGAGAAGCTGGTGGCGGACGGCGCGACCGAAATCACCGGTGCGATGCCGGTCAACACCGACGGCGGGCTGATTGCCAACGGTGAGCCGATCGGGGCGTCCGGGCTGCGGCAGGTCCATGAGCTGGTGCGTCAGCTGCGCGGCGACGCCGGCAAGCGGCAAGTGCCCGGAACCCCGCGGGTAGGGTTCGCACAGGTGTACGGCGCACCGGGCACCGCCGCCGCGACGATCCTCAGCGCTTAATCTCGCCGAGCGTGTACCTGCGGCGGCGACACGCCGGGGATGGTCGCCACCAGTACACGTTCGGTGATCAGACGGCTTGTTTAGGCCGAAGTTGCGGCAAGTGAGGTAGACGGAATCTACGGCTGAGCTCAGATTCTGTCGGTTTGCGGATTGATAATGTAGCCAGTGAATATCGTGTGTCGATTCACAATATGCTTGAGTTGATCTATTACCATTGAGTGGTGGCGAAGCCAGCGCGGATGCACGTAGCCCGAACACCGAGCAAGTATGTGGACAAGGCGGGCAACGTTCGCCGCTATGAGTCGGTCCTGGTGCGCCGCACCTATCGAGACGGCAAGAAAGTCCGCCACGAGACGCTGGCGAACCTGTCCAAGCTGCCCGCCGACGTGATCGCCGCGGTTGAGGGCACGCTCAAGGGCCAGGTGCTGGTGCCGGCCGGGTCTGAGTTCACGATCACCCGGTCACTGCCGCATGGGGATGTGGCGGCGGTAGCTGCGATGGCCCGCCAGTTGGGGTTTCCGGCGTTGTTGGGGCCGGCGTGCCGGTCGAGGGATCTGGTGTTCGCGCTGATCATCTCCCGGGTGATCCAACCGGCCTCCAAGCTGTCCACGCTGGCCTCGTGGGCCGATTCCACCGTGGGGGTCGATCTGGATGTGGCCACCGCATCCACCGACGAGATCTACGCTGCGATGGACTGGCTGGCCGACCGGCAAGACACGATCGAAAAGAAGCTGGCTGCCAAACACTTAGGGCCACAGGCTAATCCCTCGCGGATGGCGTTGTTTGATCTGACCAGTGCCTGGATGACCGGACGGTGTTGCGAGCTGGCCTCGCGCGGGTATTCGAGGGACGGTAAAAAAGGGCTACCGCAAATCGAATACGGCATCCTCACCGATCCAGCCGGCCGCCCGGTGGCGGTGCGGGTGTTTGCCGGTAACACCGCCGACCCGGTCGCCTTCACCGACATCGTCGAGGTGGTGCGCACCCAATTCGGGCTTGATCGGTTGGTGCTGGTCGGTGATCGCGGCATGATCACCTCCGCGCGTATCGACGCAATCCGTGAACTCAATGACAACCCAGACACCGCAACTGGTTTCGGATGGCTCACCGCGCTGCGCGCCCCCCAGATCGCCGTGCTGGCCGCCGATGACGGGCCGCTGCAGATGAGCTTGTTCGATACCCAGGACCTCGCCGAAATCACCCACCCCGACTATCCCGGCGAACGGCTCATCGCCTGCCGCAACCCCGCCCTGGCCGCCCAACGCGCCCGCAAACGCGCCGCCCTGCTGGCCGCCACCGAGATCGACCTGGGCGCCATCGCCGAACGGGTGGCTGCCGGCCGGCTGACCGGAGCCGGCCGCATCGGGGAAGCCGTCGGCAAAATCATCGATAAATACAAGATGGGCAAGCACTTTGAGCGCACCATCACCGACACCAGCCTCACCTACCACCGCAACCAGGCCGGCATCGACACCGAAACCGCCCTCGATGGCATCTACGTGCTACGCACCAGCGTGCCCGCCACCGACCTCAACGCCCCAGGCGTGGTCGTCGGCTACAAGAACTTGGCCCACGTCGAACGCGACTTCCGCAGCATCAAAACCGACGACCTCGACCTACGACCCATCCGCCACCGGCTCACCGAACGGGTCAAAGCCCACGTGTTGATCTGCATGCTGGCCTGCTATGTGACCTGGCACCTGCGCCAGGCCTGGGCGCCGCTGACCTTCACCGACGAACACCCACCCCTACGCGACAACCCCGTCGCACCGGCCCAACGCTCCCAAGCTGCCCAAACCAAAGCCGCCACCCGCCACGCCCCCGACGGCACCGCGCTGCGCAGCTTCCGCGGCCTGCTCACCCACCTGGCGACCCTGACCCGCAACGACATTCGCTACCACGGCACCAACACCACCGTGCCCACCCTGGCCGAATCCACCCCCGAACAGCGCCGCGCCTTCGAACTCATCAAGACCCCCATCCCCCTCCAAGTGGCGTAGCCAGAACAACCGACCCGACAAATCAACAAAACACCAGCTCAATCAGTAAATCCGACCGACAAACCGCCGCAACTTCGGCTTAGGCTGTGCGTACGCCGGCTTTCCAAGCCCGAGCACGTGCTGGGCGATCATGTTGCGGAACACCTCGAGGGTCCCGCCGTAAATGCCGACCAACGGCGCAAAACGGTAGCAGTATTCCGCGCTGCCGTCGTCGGCCGCACCGTCGGCGCCGAACGGTAGAGCCGCCGCGGCGCCGAGTATGTCCATCAAGTCCGGCGAGATGTCACGCATGGTTTGGGCGATCGCGACACGTCCGAAGATACTGGGTGTGGACAACGCCGCCTCCAGCCGGGCCACGCTGCGGCCCAACCGGTATGCCACCGAGTTGTCGTCGACAAGCCGGCGGCCATCCGGACCTGGCTGCGCCACCCGTGCCGCGGCTTTGTCGACCGCTTCGGCGAGAAACCCGGCCTGGTGCATCATGATCGACGTGTCTTGTAGCCCGTCCCGCGCGGGCGGGACCGCTCCATGCTCGACGTTGAGCGGCTCACGTAGCACCGTCCAGCCACCATTGACTTCGCCCAGCCGGTACTTGTCGGCGACACGGACGTCGGTGTAGTAGACGATGTTGGTGCGGTCCCCGTCGATGGTTCGGATGCCCTGAATGTCTATGCCGGGCGAATTCAACGGCACCAGAAACATGGTCAGGCTCTTGTGTTTCGGTGCGTCGGGGTCGGTATTGGTAATCAGGAAGACGTATTGGCAGTTGTGCGCACCGGTGGTGAACATCTTGGAGCCATTAATGACCCAGCTGGATCCATCCGCCTCCCGCACCGCGCGGGTTTTACAGGTGGCGACGTCGGAGCCGCCTTCGGGTTCGGTGTAGCCCAGGCACATTCGGATATGGCCGCTGAACACGCCGGGCAGCACCTCGTTTTGTAGTTCCTGCGAGCCGAATCTGGCCACCGAGCGGGCCACCATCGCGGTCGTTCCCCAGGTCACCCATGGCACATGAAAGCGGCGCTTCTCCAGCTCCCAGATCCGGCGGCGCACACGGCTGAACCCGCCTTCGGACTCCGGCTTCCACTCGGCTTCCAGATATCCCGCGGCACCCATGGCCAGGTGCACGCCTTCGTCGAAGTTGTCGCCGGTTTCACGGTCGCGGCGCCGGACCTCCTCGGTGACATGGGTGGCCAGGAACTTTCGCGCCTCGTCGAGGAAAGCCTTGTCTTCTCTAGACAGTTCGACTCTCGAGAAGTCCATCGCTAGCTCCTAGACTTGTGCTTCACGTGCTGCAACGATGTGCGCAATCTGCTTTGCGCTCGCTGCCGGATCGCCGCCGGCTAATGGCCAGCCCCGAGCGCGCACCAGATACGCTGTCGCGGCCGCTTCCGCAGAAACCCCGAGACCACCTTGGACGTGGACAGCCATGGTGGCGGCCTTGGCGGCCTCTTCGGACATGAACACGAACGCCGACGCTGCCAGCTCGGCGCGCTCGTCGGGCTCGTTGTCGAGGAACCAGGCGGCGCGATGGGTGAGATTGCGACCACCCTGCACGGTAATCGCTATGTTGGCCAGCGGATGCGAGATAGCCTGCAGCGTCGAGATCGGCACGCCCAGCGTGTAGCGGGTCTTGGCGAACTCCGCGGCGATGGTCATGGTCTCCTCGACCAGACCGACCAAAGCCGCGGCGGTCAGCAGCCGCCACTCGTCAAGCGCGCGCCGGTAATGCTTCGCACCATCCGGCCCGTCGGCCAGGACTGTGCGGGTGTCGGCGGCGGCCGGATCGACCCAGGCCATGGGCAAGCGGCCGATGTTGTCGACCTTGGCCGGTCGGGTGGCGAACGTCAGCCCGATCACCGAGTCGCGGTCGCGGACGACGATCTGGTCGGCGATCGAACCGCTCGGAATCAGCCGGGCACCCGTGCCACTGTCGACCTGGACATCCAGCGCGGCAAGCTGCTTTCCGCTGACAACGTCGGCCTCCACTGCGCCCAGGCAGGCGAGCAGCCGAGCAGCGCAGACATGGTCGATCCACGGGACCGGGGCGAGCGAACGGCCGATCTCCTCGGCCACCAGCGTCAGGTCCACCAGCGTCGCCCCGTCGCCGCCACAGGACTCCGGCACCGCCATCGTCGTTGCGCCCATCGCGCACAACCGCTCCCAGAGGTTCTTGTCGAATCCGGAAGGCTCAGCGGCGCGGACGGTTTCAATCGGGCAGTGAGCCTTGAAGAACTGCCTGTACGCGTTCTGCAGCGCCGTATGATCCTCGGTCAGGCTGTAGTCGAACCTTCGGAGTTCGAAGCGGTCCATGGTCATTGCTCCAATTCCCGGCCGAAGAAGAATCGCCGCGCGTTGTTGTACAGATAGTTTTCGAGCACCTCGGCCGGCAGATCCAGCGCACGCGCCTCGGGAACTACGCGGCGCATCCTCAGCACCGGCCAATCCGACGCGAAAATGACCTTATCCGGGCCACGAGTCCGCATGTAGTGCAGCAGGCTTTCCGGCAACCGCTTGGGTGACCACGCCGATGTCATCAGACGCAAGTTGTCGTATTTGAGCAGCAGGCGGATCGCGACCTCCCACCACGGATCCGCGCCATGAATCATGCACAGCCGAAGTTCCGGAAACCGAACGCACACCCGGTCGAGATGGATGGGATGTTGCACCTCACCGGGAATCGGCGGACCCGGGATTCCGGTGTTGATGCACAGCGGCAGTTCCAGTTCGGCGCACTTTGTGTAGAGCGGGTAGTAGACGGCGTCGCTGGGCGGATACTGTCCGTCACCCCAGAAGCTCGGCCCTACGACGGCGTAGGCGACCGGCAGGTCTTTAACAACCGCACTCAACGCACGCAGTGACGGCACGGGGCGCAGCAAGTTCACACCCCCCATCGCCAGGGCAAACCGATCCGGCTTGGCCTCAACGAATTTGCGTGCAGTACTCGACGGGTTCGCCAGCGAGTCCATCAGGATCGCTTGCTGCACGTTCTGCTCGTCCATTTCGTCGAGCAGCTCGGTCAGATCGACCGGGGCGAACATCGACTCGGGACCCTTGAAGTAGTCGTCTCTGACCTTGAGCAGCCATTTCGGCTGCTTCTCGGCTTCGCCGAAGTGAACGTTGACCAGGCAATCGATAGCTTTGTACGCCATCATGAGCCCTGCAGAACATGTTGCGCCGCTGCCTGTTTAGCCCATCGATAGTTGGGCTTGCCGTTGCCCAGGCGCTCGATTTGCGATACGTAGATGAACTCTTTGGGTACCTTGAAATCCGCCAGCTGCGAACGGCAAAAGTCATACAGCCCGTCCCGGCTGAGGTCGCCATGGCCGGGCTGCACCGCGACCAGGGCCACGACTTCCTCGCCCCAGCGCTCGCTTGGCCGCCCGACTACGAGCGCGTCGGCCACACCTGGGTGTGCGCGCAGCACCTCCTCGACCTCTTCGACGAACACCTTTTCTCCGCCGGTGTTGACGACCTGGGAATCGCGACCGAGCAGTCGGAGGGTGCCGTCATCCCAGATGGTTGCCCGGTCGCCGGGTATTACGACGCGCTGGCCGTCGATCTCCGGGAAAGTCCGCTCGGTGGCTTCCGGATCGTTGTAGTACCCGAGTGGAATCCGGCCCGTTCGAGCAACCCAGCCGATTTCTTGCTCTCCGGGTCGCAGGAACCGGCTGCGGTCAGCGGACACCACGGCTACCCCTTCCCTGAGTTCGAAAGTGTCGCTGACGATTCCATGTCGGCTGTGTCCGAATGCTGCGTTGCCCGATTCCGATGAGCCATATCCGTCGATGACCGTGACGTGTGGCAGGCACTCCATCAGCGCCTGCTTGTACTTGGGGTTGGTGGCCGCTCCGCCGGTGCCGATGGCGTACAGCGCCGACAGGTCGTAGCAACCCCGCCGTAGTTCAGCGACCAATGGGCCGGCATATGCATCGCCGACCATCGTCAGCATGCCCACTTTTTCGCGCGCCGCGATTTCCCATACCGATCGCGGATCGAGCCTGGTTCGGTTGTCGTAGAGAATGACGCTAAGCCCATTGAGGATTGCCGCGAACGCGGTCCACATTCCCGCGGCATGCATCAGGGGTGAGACGGCAAACCAGGGCTGGCCCCCGGTGCGGACCTTCTGCTGAATCTCATCCACGCTCGCGTGATCGCTACCCGCCATCGCTGCCACGTACATGTCGCTTTGGCGCCAGAGCACTCCCTTGGGACGTCCTGTCGTACCGCCGGTGCACATCATGATCAAGTCGTCCGGTGAACCCGTAACCCGCTCGTCATCCCCCGATGCCAGCGCCTCGTCCAACGCAACTGCGCCCGGCAGTGGGGCAACGGTGCTGCCGTCGTCGACCGACACCAGCAGTTCAGCACCAACGGACGGCAGCACTTCAGCGAGCCGCTCGCCCAGCGACCGGTGATACACGATACCCCGCGGACGCACATATTCCACCAGCTCGCGCACTTCGCGAGGCGAATAGTGATAGTTGACGTTGACCGGGACGGCGCGCGCCTTCAGGCACCCGATCAAGATGTCGGGGTAAAGATCGTTGTACATGATCAGCGCAACCCGATCTTGGCCGCATTCCCACCGGTTAAGCGCCGACCGCGGACGATGCACACCAAACCCGTTGTGCCGCAAAAAGCTTGCAATTTGGTTGGTGCGTACCGCCGTTTGGGCGAAGGTGCTCCGGCGCTCGCCGCACGCCGTCATCAGCCGATCTGGAACGACGTCCGCGATGGCATCCAGCACCGCACCGATGGTCCATTCGGGCATGTCGCTATGCCGCCGACGCCACCTTGACACCGAGGAGATCTAATGCGTTGTCCCGCATGATCTTCCGCACCTCTGTCGCGCCGAAACCGGCCAGCTCTTCGGTAAATGCCACCGGATTCTCCAGTCCCTCGCCGTGCGGCCAGTCCGATCCGAAGAGTATCCGCTCGACGCCGATCACCTCGGCGAGCGCCGGAAGGTCGTCCTCGTAGTAGGGTGCGATCCACACATTGTTGCGCAGCTGTTCCACGGGATCCTCGCGGAAATGGTGCGGATAGTTGTTGGCCGCCTTCTTCAGCCGCTTGATCAGCCGGTACACGAAGTACGACCCGTTCTCGATGCTCGCCACTCGCAGTTTCGGATGACGGGTGAACACGCCATGCACGATCATCGAGGCCATCGTGTCATGGATCGCGCGATCATCAAGCAGCACCACATCCAAAGGGTCCTTGGCGCCGAAACCCTCGAAGGTCGACTTGCCGCCCCACATCGCGGCGATCTGCAGATAGCCGCTGTCGCTGAGATGGAAGCCCACTGGCACCCCCGCCTCGGCCAACCGAGCCCACACCGGATCGTGGACCGGATCGCCCAACGACCGCGGTTTGACCACACCCGGTACGGGAGCCGGGCGCACCAACACCAGCTTGGCGCCGCGCGCCAACACGAATTCCACTTCGTCGACCGCTTTTTCGGGATCGGCCAACGAGATGATCGGCGCCGCGATGATCCGGTGGTCGGGCCGATCGAAACCCCAATCCTCGTCGAGCCACAGGTTGAATGCGTGCACCGATGCCATCGTCGCCTCGATGTCGTGTTTGAGCGCTTCCTCGACGCCGCACGCGAACGTCGGCAACATGAACACCGTTTCGATGCCCTGGCTATCCATCACCGCGATACGGGCGTCGCGGTTTTGGTACTCCGGGTGATCCTCCAGCCGTTCGACTTTCATCAGCGAGGCCGGGTCGACACCCTCAGGAACCTCGCCGCGGAACAGCAGGTCAAGACAGCCCGGCACGATGATCGGGTCAAAGGTGGGATTGGGGATGAAGTGGTTGACCCGCTCACCGATGACGGCATAGGTGTGCTTGCCGTCGGTGAGCATCTGAACGCCGCGGCGTTTGAACTTCTTGTCCAGATGGCGGGTGAAAGCATCCAGCGGCTCGTAGTAATGGTTGTCGACGTCAATCGGTTTGTAGTCCAAGCTCGTCATGGTCATCCTTTCGGTACCGCACGCGCTATTGCCCCGCTAATCACTCGGATGAGCCCAGTCCCGGGAAGTTTGGTGCTCGTTTTTCAAAGAAGCTGGTAATGCCCTCGATGACGTCGGGCCGCAACAGCGACGCGTGGAGCAATGCCTGGGCCCGCGCGGTCGCGTCATCGACGTCTCGTGTGGCGTCGCCATAGGCCTGCCGCTTGATGACGGCCATCGAAGCCGGCGAGCAGTGTCGCGCGATGTCCTCGGCGTATTCCAGAGTGCGTGCCATCAACGCTTCCGGCTGGACCACTTCCTTGACCAGACCAAGCTCGGCCGCCTCCTCGGCGAGAAACGTGCGCCCGCTCAACAACAGGTCGAGTGCGACGCCCCAGCCGGTCAGCCGCGGAAGGATCCACGAGACGCCGTACTCCGCAATGAGGCCCCGACGCGCAAACGATGCGGCGAACTTCGCGCCGGCGGCGGCGAACCGCACATCACACATCAGCGCGAGAGTGAACCCGATACCCACACATGAGCCGTTGACGGCCGCGAT
This sequence comes from Mycobacterium heckeshornense, assembly GCF_016592155.1. Classification (NCBI taxonomy): domain Bacteria; kingdom Bacillati; phylum Actinomycetota; class Actinomycetes; order Mycobacteriales; family Mycobacteriaceae; genus Mycobacterium; species Mycobacterium heckeshornense. The sequence goes on along the minus strand of NZ_AP024237.1, from coordinate 1,622,182 downwards.
CACAGGCTTGCGCAAAGTGGTCAGGAAATGGGGTTGCCGTTCGCCGACCAACTCGCTCAGGGTCCGCTCGTCGGTGTCCTCCAGCGACTTGCCAACCGTTTCCATCGAGCCCAGCTGGGCACCCGCGCAAAAGGCCTTGCCGCTACCGGTCACTACGAGTACCCGGACAGCCGGATCCTGGTCGGCGCGCTGAAGGCTCGAATAGAAGGGGCGGGCAATGTCGCCGCCCCACGTGTTGAGCCGCTCGGGCCGGTTCAGGGTCAGCACCGCGACACCGCTGTCGGTCAGCTCATAGCGCACCGCGTCGTCTTGATCGGCGGGGGCGCCGGCCGCAGCAGCGACGTCGTCGGCGGTGCTCATCGCAGCGTCTCCTCAATCCCGGGCCCGCTGACACCAGCGTCTTTGTACCCATACTGTATACCTATCGGTACAGCATTCCGCAACTAGGTCGACTATGGTGCGATCAGCCCCAGGCGACGATAGGCATTCTTGATCTGTTCCCTGGCCGCCGCAGGCAATTCGGCCTGCGGAGGCCGGGAATGGGGATAGGCCCCCACCGGCAAGCCGAGCACCGAGGCCGCGTACTTGAAGGCACCGCCCCAGTGGGTGAAGTAATCGGGCCGCCCGGGATAGCAGGTGAACCACGAACCGAGGTCGATGTCGAATTGGTCCAAACCCGTGTCACGCCCGTAATCCATCGCCTCGACGAGCTTGTCGTTGACGATCAGCTCCCAGTACTCGGTGAGCAACCGCCGCTGCGGCGTCTCGTACAGATACCCGGCGGTACCCAATTGTGCGGGGCAGACGATTCCCGCCCGCAGCCAGCCTGCGCGATAAACGGTCTTGTCGCACTCCCAGATCACCAGCCCGGGCGCCAGCTCGTGCAATTGTCGACTCGCCGCCGGCCGGAACGCGCCCTCCTTGGTCGCGCAGACGGCGGGCACCTCGTGGTAGATCCGTGCGCTTTCGGCCGGCGTCAACACGTAGCCGGACGACGGTGAATTGAACATGCCCAACGCGATATCGGTGCGCTCAGCGATGTACCGGAAGAACCGCAGCACGCCTTCGCCGCCGTGGACTTCCATCATCGGCGTCTGGATGTAGACGATGTCGGCGCCGACCTGCTGGGCATGCAGTGTCAGCTCCAAACAGTCCTTGGCCGACATGGCTGCGGTGCAGGCCTGCACAACCACATCGGGGTTAAAGCTCCGTGCTTCCTCGATCGCCACCTCCAGCAGGCGCTTGCGCTCGGCGAGCGTCAGGGACCAGAACTCGGCGATGCCGCTGGTGCACCACAACATCGGGTGCCCGAGGTCGCCGACGCAGTACCGCACTAGCGCGCGGTAGGCGTCCCAATCGATATCGTCGCCGTCGGTGCCGCGGAACGGCGTGTACAACGAATCGCCAATTCCCCGCAGCGCGTTACGGGCCCATGCACGCGCCTCGCCGGCTGTTGCCATCACGCCTCCCCTCGTCGTCAGGTGAAGTCAGAACCGCCGTCAACGTTGACATTGGCTCCCGTCATGTAGGAGTTGCGCCGCGACGCCAAAAATGCGACCACCGGGCCGATTTCGTCCGGAAGTCCAGCGCGCGGCAAGTGCGCCGGATGCCCGAAATGCCGCGCAATGGCGTCCATCAACTGGTAAGGGTCGTCGCCGTCGACGCCAACCGAGTTGGCCCAACCGACCAGCGACTCCGAGGCGATGCTGCCCGGCGAGACGACGTTGACCAGGATCTCGTCCTTGGCCAGCAGCAACGACAAGTTTTTCGAAACGCTAGTCAGGGCTGCCTTGGCGGCGGTGTAGGCGGGCAACACGACACTTTGCCGCTGGGTCGAGTGCGCCGAGAAGTTGACGATCCGTGCCCAGGCGGCCTTTCGCAACAGCGGCAGTGCCGAGCGGACGCAATGCACCATCCCCATCACGCCGTCGTCGAAAGCCTGCCGCCACTGGTCGTCGGTCAGATCCTCGAAGCTGCCCACCGTGCTCGGCCCGACCGCGTTGACGAGCGCGTTGAGTTCGCCGCCCCACCGTTGGCCGAGTTCGGCGAACACCTTGTCGACTTGCCCGGCGTCACGGACATCGGCAACCAAGCCGAAAGCATCCGCGCTGCCAAGCCGCCGCAGGTCTTCGGCCGCGCGATCAAGATCGGCGCGGGATCGGGCGATCACGGCCACTCGGGCACCGTCGGCGGCGAGACACCGTGCAGTAGCCAGTCCCATGCCACGAGCGCCGCCAACCACCGCCGCGGTCGCGTCTTTGAGCCCTAAGTCCATCACCAATACCCGGTTGCTGCTCGTTCGCCACAGCACCTATCAAAAAGCCTACGATAGGCATTACAGTAGCAGAGAGAAATGACGACACGCCCGCGTCGCGGCAGTTCAGATGGCACCTGCCGGTAGATTCGATTCCACCGGCCCCCAGCTCGGGACTGCGTCAGCAGCATTGATCGTGATGGAGGTGCTCGCAGTGGCTAAGCAAGCGACCGCCGACAAGCGTCAGCGACGCGAACGCGGATCCATCAATCCCGACGACATCATCACGGGCGCGTTCGAGCTCGCCGAGCAGGTGTCGATAGACAACCTGAGCATGCCACTGCTGGGAAAGCATCTGGGCGTCGGCGTCACAAGCATCTACTGGTATTTCCGGAAGAAGGACGACCTGCTCAACGCGATGACCGACCGCGCGTTGCGCAAATACGTGTTCGCAACCCCGTATGTCGAGGCCAGCGACTGGCGCGAGACATTGCGAAACCATGCCCGCTCGATGCGGAAGACGTTCATCGGCAACCCGATATTGTGCGATCTGATTCTGATCCGGTCTGCGCTCAGTCCCAAAGCGGCACGACTCGGGGTTCAAGAGATCGAGAAGGCAATCGCCGGTCTGGTCGAGGCGGGCCTGTCCCCCGAGGAAGCGTTCGATACCTATTCTGCGGTCTCGGTGCACGTACGGGGATCCGTGGTATTGCACCGGTTGCATCAAAAAAACCAGGAGGCTGAGAATGGCGCGGCACGCACGATCGAGGACGCCATGGTCATCGACCCGGAAACAACACCACTACTCGCCCAGATGACGGCGAAGGGCCACCACATCGGCGCCGCGGACGAGACCAATTTCGAATACGGTCTGGAATGCATCCTCGACCATGCAGCGCGGCTAATCGAGGAGGGCTCGAAACGGCCGACGCGCCAGCGGAAGACGGCAAAGTCATCTCCCGTGCGGGCGCGCAAATCGGCGGTTCCGCGAGGGCAAGCCAGGACGTCTCGGTAACCCGCGCTTATGGCTCTGGCACGTGAAAGTGTTCGTCGCGCAGCCGGAACGCCTCCTTGGTGCCGTATCGGGCTCGCGTCTTGACGAAATTGAATTCGCCCGGCGCAAACTGCAGGTTGGTCCCGAAGGCGTGGAACAAGTAGCTGGCAACTTCCTCGCCTTGGTAGGCCTGTGTTTGTTCGACCAAGCGGAACGCCTCCTTGGCGATGACGACGCCGTCGGCCGGCATTTTCGCGGCCTTCTCCGCCCAGTAGCGGGCACGCGCGGTGACGTTGCCGGGATCGCAGGTGTCGGTGAAGATTCCCAGATGCTCGACGGCGCCGGCCTCGATGATGTCACCGGTCAGCAGCAGACGTCGAGCCAAAACCGGTCCCAGCCGGTGAAAGAACATATGCAAGCTGCCAAGCGCAGGCCCGAGAAAGCGTGTGGCGGGCATACCGATCTTGGTATCGCGTGCGATCACGGAAATGTCAGTCATCAGCGCCATCTCGAAACCGCCCCCGAGGGCATAGCCGCTGATCTCCCCGACCGTGACCTTCGGGAATCCCATAAAATTGTGGTAGAAGCCAAACGACTTGCGGTCCACCGTAAGCCGGCGTCGTTGACTTGGGCGGCTTTTCGCTGATGTGGTGCTGTCGGCCCCATACCAGCCGTAGGCGTTGTTCATGTCGGCGCCGGTGCTGAACACTCCGCCCGCTCCGCGCAACAGCACAACCGTGATGTCGTCGTCTTGGGCGACGTGATCGAGGTACCGCGCGATGCCGTCACGCATGGTGGCGTCGTATGAGTTGCGTTGCTTGGGATTGTTCAATGTGATGGTTGCAATCCGCTTGTCGGCATCGATGTCGAAAAGCACACGATTGTCCGAAGTGCCCGATGCGGTCATGTGCCGGACTCCTTCCTGCTCCCGGGTCGCCCGTTGTACTGGGGGCCGAAGTCCAAGCCGGTGTTACCGATCAGCTTGGCCTCGATGGTTTTGTCCGTGCCGAACACAAGCGTGTTGTGGCGCGCCGCGGCGAGGTGATTCTGCGCTACCCGCATCGCTCGCGCGGCATTGCCGTCACAAATAGCGTCAAGCAACCGCTGGTGGTCACGCAGTGCCGCCCGCCGGGTTTTGCGCCCCATTGGTGCCGGGTCACCCTCGCCATTCCAGACGGCAGACTCATGGGCAGACCAGATCAGCTCCAGCGAGCCGATCAGCAAGATCATTGGCTCGTTGCCACAACGCGACACCAGCGTTTCGTGGAACCGCCGGGCATTGGGTACATATTGGGCCACATCGTCGAATTCCTCGACCTGAGCCGCGATTTCAGCCTGAAGATAGGGCACCACTTCGGTCATCCGATCTGCCCGGGCCGCGCACATTCCAGCGCAAATCGGCTCGAGGTGCATCAGGGCCTCGCTGACGTCGGCGGGCGTCGCCGACCGCGTCTGCAGCACCATGCTGATCATGTGGGCGGTGCGCTCGGCGGATGGCAGGTGGACAACCGCTCCCCCAACGTTGCCCCGGCGCACTGAGATCAGCCCATCGGTCTCCAGAATGTGGATCGCCTCGCGCACGGCCGGGGGACTCACACCGAATTCTGCGAACAGGCTTTCCTGCGACGGCAAGACGTCGCCTTCCCTGAGGCGTCCCGACAAGATATCGTCGCGCAGCCGGGCTGCGACGATTTCTGCCACCCGCGGCTGACGAATTCGCTGTCCCGCCATGTCAAGCCGTCTCGGGTCGTCGCCGGCCGAATCGATGTCCGGTCAGCTTGTCAGGTGGCAACGCCAACGTGTTGCTCTCCCCGATGGCCAGCACCTCACCGTCGCGCAGCAGCCGGGCCGTCGATTGGATGCCCCGGTCGATTTCGCTGCGCACGATGTCGAAGTGCAGCTCGGTGAGGATCGGGGTCGGCCGACGAAACGTCAACTGTAGTGAACGGGTCTTGCCCGACAATTCGGCGGCGCAGTTGTGATGTTGGATCACGCAGTCGAAGAAGACACCCAGAAACCCGCCGTGGACCAACCCTGGCGGACCCTCGTACACCAAGGGGAAGGTGACCCGCCCGCCGGCCGTCTCGGCGTCGAGGTAATCGAAAAGGTACTCCGGAAAGCATGGGTTGAAGGCACCGATGTCGGCTGAGTGATCGAGATACACCCGGCGCACGCCGTCGTCGTCCGGACCGATTCGGGGCGCGCTATCCGGCGGCGCCGCTGCCGTCAGCTCGCGCTCCCAGTCGGCGAACTTTGTGAGCATGGCGTCAACGGTGGGATGGGGATGTTCGAGCGCAAGCAGCAGCGAAGCCAGGCGCCGAATCGCCGCGGCAGCGGCAATAGTCTGCGGTAACGGTTGCTCGCCGAAGGCCATGGATCCTCTTTCATAAGGCTGGCTGTTCCCCCGCCAACCTTTCCTTGCTAATTTATACAGCGTAGCAATCGTAGCTGCTACTGTATGGGTAACGGTATAGGCCGGAGGAGGGCGGAATCAACGGTGAGTCAAAACCTCCACTCCGCCGCAACTGACGGCTCAGTGACAGTACGCCGCGACGGTGACATCTTGCGGGTCACACTCGACCGTCCTGCTCAACGTAATTCGTTGAGCCATATCATGGTTGAGTCATTTATCAGCGTGTTGACCGGTGCGGCGACCGACGACTCGCTTCGCGCGGTTCACATCACAGGAGCCGGAAGCGACTTCTGCGCGGGCGCCGACTGGGTAGCCACCAACAGCGACGCGCAGCAGCGTCCCCGCACTGGAGCGCTGCTGCGCCGCATTCCCCACCTGGCACATCGGCTGATCGAATTGGTCTACACCATCCAGTTGCCGGTGGTGTGCAGCGTGCGGGGCTGGGCGGCCGGTCTCGGGTGCAATCTGGCTTTGGCCGCCGACTTCACCATTGCCGCTAACAATGCCACATTCTGGGAACCGTTCGTTGCGCGCGGTTTCAGCCCGGATTCGGGCGCCAGCTGGCTGCTGCCTCGGCTGGTCGGCCTGACCCGGGCCAAGGAAATGCTGTTGCTGGGCGAGAAAGTCAGCGCAACACATGCCGCGGATTGGGGATTGATTTACCGGGCGGTGGACCATTCAGAGCTCGACTCCGCGAGCGAAGATGTGCTGTCACGACTGGCGTCCGGGCCCACAGTAGCGATCGGCCTGACCAAGCAGGCCATTTACTATGGCCAGCATGCGACGTTGAGCCAATCCATGACACAAGAGTTATTCGATCTGGAATTATCTTGCCGCACAGCAGACTTCAAGGAAGGCTTGGCTGCCTTCAGGGAAAAGCGCCCGCCGAGGTTTCGCGGCCGGTGAGCTGTGCCAGCTGACGAAGGGAACCGCATGTCTTTCGACACCATCAAATATGACGTCGACGGACACACTGCCACCATCACGCTGAATCGCCCCGACGCGCTTAACGCACTTAGCCCACATATGATCAGCGAGCTGCGGGCAGCCTACGACGCGGCAGAAAACGACGACCGGGTATGGCTGCTCATCGTCACGGGCACCGGTCGAGCGTTTTGCGCCGGCGCCGACGTCAAGGAGATCCCCGGCGACGGTAGGGTGATCTACGAGCGCCCCTACCTGTCGACGTATGAGCAGTGGGAAGCACCCCAGGAAGGCACCCCGCCGTTTCGGCGGATGGCCAAACCGGTCTTGGCCGCCATCAACGGCCTGTGTTGCGGCGCCGGGCTGGATTGGGTCACCACCGGTGACATCGTCATCGCCTCCGAGAAGGCGACGTTCTTCGATCCGCACGTCAGCATCGGTCTGGTGGCCGGGCGTGAGGTGGTGCGCCTGGCCCGGGTACTGCCCCGGTCGGTCGCATTGCGGATGGCCCTGATGGGCAAGCATGAACGGATGAGCGCGAAGCGCGCCTATGAGCTGGGACTGGTCAGCGAGATCGTCGAGCACGAACGGCTTTTGGACCGCGCCCATGAAATCGCCGACATGGTCAACTCCAATGCGCCGCTGGCTGTCCGGGGCACCCGGCTGGCAATCCTCAAAGGCCTGGATCTGCCGCTGCATGAGGCCGAAAATCTAGCCGAGACCTTCCGGGAACGCGTGCTGCGCACCGACGACGCGCAGGAGGGCCCCAAAGCCTTTGTCGAAAAACGACCACCAAATTGGCGATGCCGATGAGCTTTCAGACCATCCTGCTCGACGTCGACGCGACCGACCGTGTCGCGACCATCACGTTGAACCGGCCGGACCAGCTCAACGCGTTCAATCGCACGATGTGTGAAGAGGTACGCGAGGCTTGGCGCCTGGTCAAGCACGACGATTCGGTTAACGCCGTCGTGCTGCGCGCCGCCGGCACTCGGGCGTTCAGCGCCGGCCTCGACATCAAAACACCGTATGGACAACCCGACAACGTTTGGAACCATGAAGACCCTGGTGAGGCGCTGAGCCCTAAATGGCAAAAGATGTGGAAACCCGTGGTGTGTGCGGTGCAGGGGATGTGCACTGCGGGTGCGTTCTACTTCCTCAACGAGTCTGATGTGGTCATCTGTTCTGCGGATGCAACGTTTTTCGACTCACATGTCTCGGCGGGCCTCGTGTGTGCTCTGGAGCCGATTGGGCTGATGCGCCGCATTGGGTTGGGGGAGACGCTGCGAATGGCTTTAATGGGCAACGACGAACGCGTCAGCGCCGACACCGCATTGCGGATTGGCCTGGTGTCGGAAGTGGTGCCGGCCGAACGGTTATGGCATCGCGCCCACGAGATCGCAGCCACGATCGCCGCGAAACCGCCGTCGGCGACCCAAGGCACGGTCAAAGCGATTTGGGAGTCGCTGGACAAGCCGTACCGGGCGGCATTGGAGCAAGGCTTGATCTACACACGGTTGGGCAATCCGATTGGCACAGCCGAATTGGCCGCCCGCGGCCAAGGTCCCACGGCACAACCGAGGGTCCGCTGATGGCGCACGCGCTCAGTCGTCGCATCACCGATGTACTTAATTTGCAGCCTGACGCGCACGCCATCGAATACGGGGACCGCTGGCTGTCGTGGGGCCAGATCAGGGACATGGCGACCAAGATCGGTGCGCTGGTTACGACGCACACCGACAGCGCGCATCCTCGAGTCGGAATACTGCTGCGCAACCGGCCGGCGCAAGTCGCGGCGTTCCTGGGGGTGTTGGAGTTGGGCGGGTGCGTCGTGGTGCTCAATCCTTCTCGGGGCGAAGAACGCACCCGGACCGAGATCAGGGCGCTTCAGCTGCCAATGGTCATTGGCGAATCCGACGACGTCACGACGTTGGTGCCAGCCGGAATCGCGACAATCTCGATCTCGAATCGAGACTGCGAGCCCCAGGTGAGCGTGGGAAACTCCCGCGCGGATGCCGGCCGCCCCGGTGTTGCGGTCTGGATGCTGACCAGCGGAACAACCGGACCACCGAAGCGCGTCGATCTCACCTACGACATGCTGGCGCGCAGCGTGATGGGCCACGCACTGGAGCGGTCCCCAGCCCCTACCGAAATCCGCCGCAGTGTGGCGATCGTCAACTCGCCACTGGTGCATATTGGCGGGGTGTTCCGGGTGCTGCAGTGCATTGCCAAGGCGAGACCGTTTGCGCTGCTGGAAAAATTTGAACTCGCCACCTGGGCCGAGGCAGTACGCAAGCACCGGCCACGCACCGTGTCGCTGGTGCCGGCCGCGTTGCGTATGGTGTTGCACTCGGACCTGCGCCGTGAGGACCTGGCGAGCATTCGCGCCGTAACGTCCGGCACTGCTCCGCTGTCGGCCGAGGATGCCGATGCTTTCACCGAGAAGTTCGGGATTCCCGTCTTGACGTCCTATGCCGCAACTGAATTCGGAGGCGGTGTGGCCGGCTGGACGCTGGCCGATTACCACAAGTACTGGCATGCGAAACGCGGCAGTGTGGGCCGTGCCAGCCTAGGCGCTCAGTTGCGCGTGGTCGACGACGACGGCACTGTACTCGGACCTAACGAAGTTGGATTGCTCGAGGTCAAACCCGGACAACTCGGCCCCTCTTCGGCGTGGATGCGCACCACCGACATGGCGCGCATCGACGAAGACGGCTTCTTGTGGATCCTGGGACGCGCCGACCAGGCAATCATCCGCGGCGGCTTCAAAGTGATGCCCGATGACGTGCGCACCGCGCTGGAGGGCCACCCGGCGGTGGCGGGCGCTGCCGTCGTCGGCCGGCGCGACGAGCGCCTTGGCGAGACACCGGTCGCCATGGTCGAACTGCGCGAAACCGGATCGGTGGGCGTCGGGCAGTTGATGGACTTTCTGCGAAACCGTCTGGCGCGCTATGAGGTTCCTACTGAGATCGCGATCGTCGACGCAATCCCCCGAACACCTTCGGGCAAGCCCGATTTAAGCGTGATCCGGCGCTTCTTCAGTGAGGCCGTTCCGCCTGTGCGCAGTGACCATGCCCCGTGAGTCGCTGACGGTTCCGCAACTGTTGCGAGAGCAAGCTCGCTCGCGCGCGGATCACCCGCTATTAATCCGAAGTTCCCCCTGGTGTGGAGCGGTTTAGTGGGTTGAGCTGGGGTTTTGTGTTGGTGTGCTGACTACGCGAGTCCGTGGCGGTGTGAGACGCCGAGTAGTTCGAAGGCTCGCCGCTGTAGTGGGGTGGGGTTGGTGATCTTGGTGAATGCCGGCAGGTCGTCGGTGGGCTGGATGTGGTTGGCGCAGATGGTGGCCAGGTCGGCGAGCAGGCTGGTGAAGCTGTGCACCGGGTAGTCGTTTTCGGTGCGTTTGCGCGCTGCCTTGGCCAGCGCTTGATCGGAGCGTTGGGCGGGAGCGACGGGGTCGGCACGTTTGGCGGCGGCGGCGGGTTTGTCGTTGTCCTGGAAAAGGATTGGTGCGAGGGCTTGTTTCATGTGCCAGCTGATGTAGTAGGACAGCATCCGTAGGAGCATGTGCGCGCGCACCCGATCGGCGAGGCGGTGCCGGATGGGTCGCACGTCCAGTTCGGTGTTGAGGGTGCGGAAGAACCGTTCGACGTCGGCGAGGTCCTTGTAGCGCAGCACGACCTCGTCGCGCTGCAGTGTCTGGTCGGGCAGGCTGGTGCGGAGCACGTAGATGCCGTCGAGGGCGGCCTCGGCGGCGATGGCGTCCTGGTTGCGGGAGAAACTGAACGCTTCGTCGGTGATTTGCAGGTCAAAATGCTTGGCCATCTTGAACTTGTTGCGCACCTTGCCCACCCGCAGCGCGATCTTGTCCCGCCCGCGTAGTGGTCGTTTGGCGCGGCGGGTGGCCTCGGCGATGGTCTGTAGTTCGTGTTCGGTGGCCGCCAGCAGCTCGCCGCGTTTGCGGGCACGCTCATCAGCCAGGGCGGGGTTGTGGCAGCACACCAGCCGCTCGCCGGGGTAGTCGGGGTGGGTGATCTCGAACAGGTTCTGCTCGTCGAACAGCGACAGCTGCAGCGCCCCGTCGTCGACCAATGCCTTGATCTGCGGGGCGCGCAGCGCGCTGATCCAATCCAACTGCGCCGGGTGCAGCTCGTCGCGGATGCGCGCGCTGGTGAGCATGCCCCGATCCCCCACCAGGGCGATGGTGGTCAGCCCGAACCGGGTCTTGAGCTTGGTGATCTGGGCGCCCAGGGTTTTCGGGTCGGCGGTGTTGCCGTCGAACACCTCAATGGCGATCGGCACCCCGGCTGGTGAGCACAGCAGCCCGTAGACGATCTGCAACCGGCCTTTGACCCCGTCGCGGGCATGCCCGATTTTCCCTAACGGGCAGGTGTGGCCCTCGAACGCCGCCGAGGACACGTCATAGAGCACCAGGGTTCCGTTGGCCAGATGCCGTGCGGCCAACGAGTTTTCGATGGCATCCTGGCGCTCGACCACCCAGTCCATCGCGTCATACAGGTCATCCTCATCGGCACCCGCCACGCCCAGCACCGCACCCAGGGTGCTGGTGGCGGTCTCGATGCGCAGCCCGCGCGCCATCGCCAGCTTGGAGCCCGGCTCGATCACCGACGCGGCCAGCATGGCGCACACCAAGTCCCGGTTACGCGACGGGGCGGGGTCGATCAGCTCGGCCATGCCCAGCTTGGCGGCGGTGCCCAACACCGCGGCCACATGCCCGTGCGGCAGGCTGCGGGTGATGTCAAACGCCCCGGCCAGATCGCCCGTCCCCGGCAGGCCCTTGAGCGCGCGCTGCAGTTTGTCCACCTTGTGCTCGGGCCAGCGCGACAGGTTGGCCAGCGTGCGGGTTTTCACCTTGCCGTTCTCGCGGTAACTTTCGCGCAACAGCACCGCCGGCGGTGATCCACGGTTGGGCACCCGCGTCACGTACATGATTACTTTCTAGCACAACAGCAGTACGAAAGTAGCGAATTTAGAAAATGACACGCCGAACAAGTCTTGCGAATACATGATTACGCCTTGCCGGCACATGAACACTGAAACACCTGCTCACAAAGCAGAAAGGAAATCAGCCCCCTCTCAGAAGGGGGGAACTTCGGATTAATCTGCGATAGCGAACGCATCAGTTACCGTGAAGCCGATCGCCGGTCGGCGCAACTGGCCCGGGGGCTGATCGCGTTGGGTGCCGGCAAAGGCACCCATGTGGGGCTGCTCTATCCCAATGGGGCGGCGTTCGTCGTCGGCATGCTCGCGGCAGCGCGAATCGGCGCGATCGTCGTCCCATTCAGCACCTTGGCCAGCGCGCGTGAGATGCACGAGCAATTGGTCGACAGCGACGTCGAGGTCCTATTGGCCGCCGCCACCTACCGTTCGCAGGACTACCTGCGGCGACTCCGCGAAATCTTGACGGACTGCGACCTCGCCTCGGACGACCGGCTGTTCAGCAGCGCGGCACCGCAATTGCGACACCTCGCGGTCGACGACGAGTCTGGGGTTGGTGGCCATGCGTGCGATATCGAGCGGGTTTACCGGCTCGCCGACCAGGTCGACGAAGCGCTGCTGAGCGCGATGGAAGACGATGTCGATGGCTCGGATGTGTTGACGATCATCTATACGTCAGGTACCACCGGCGCCCCCAAGGGAGCTGTGCACACACATGCTGCGCTACTGGGTCACCAGCGAAACCTCAACGAGATCCGCGGTCTGGCCGGCGAGGACAGACTGTTCTGCAATTCGCCGTTTTTCTGGATCGGCGGATTCGCGTTCGCGCTGCTCGCAACCCTTGCCGCCGGCTCGACCCTGCTGTGCTCCAACGCTGCTGACGCCGGTGAGATGCTGGATCTTCTAGAGGCCGAGAAACCGACCATGGCGAACGGCTTTGTTGCCGGGATTGCGCATGTGGTGCGTCATCCCAGTTTCAGCACACGCGACCTGTCGTCAATACGGCGGGGCAATCTGTATCCGATCATGGCCGCCGACGCCCGTCCGGCCGATCCGGAGTTGCGGCACAACATGCTCGGGTTGACCGAGGCCGGCAGCGTCGTGCTGATCAGCGAAGACGAAACCGACCAGCCCGAATGCCGGCGTGGTTCGTTCGGAAAGCCGGCACCCGGATTCGAAACCAAGGTTGTCGATCCCGACACCCGCGAGTGCGTCGACGTCGGCGAAGTCGGCGAATTGTGCATCCGCGGGGCCTACCTGATGCAGCGCTACTACAAGCGCAGCCGTGAAGAGTGTTTCGACGCCAAGGGCTGGTTTTATACCGGGGACTTGGTGCGTACCGACCACGATGGGTTCTTCTATTTCGTCGGCCGCCGTGACTCGATGATCAAGACGGCGGGCGCGAACGTCTCTCCCGCCGAGGTGGAAAAAGCGATCGCCCGGGTCACCGGCGGTGCGGTCGCGCATGTGATCGGACTGCCCGACGCCGAGCGCGGGCAGGTCGTCGCCGCCGTAATCGCCTTGGAGGACGGTGCGGTGTTCAACGAAGAGGTCACTCGCGAACAGCTCAGAAGTGAACTCTCGTCATACAAGATTCCACGGCGGTTTGCGGCGATACGGACTGCCGACATCCCGCTGCGCCCCAGCGGCAAAGTCGACCTGCAGCGGCTCAAGCAGATGTTCGATGCCTGACACCACCGTTGACCAAGTGGTGCGGTCGCGCGCGGCGCAGCACCCTGACAAACCGATGGTGATCGATCCATCGAGCCGGATGACGTACAGCGAACTAGATTCTTCTACAAGGGCTTTAGCCGCCGCTTTTGTCGAAGCCGGCGTCGGCAAGGGCACCCGGGTCGGTTTGGTCATGCCCAACGGTGTCCGCTGGGTGCAGGTCGCGATCGCGCTCACTCGCATTGGCGCCGTGCTGGTTCCGCTGAGCACTCTGTTGCAGCCGCGAGAGCTACTCGCGCAGCTACAGACTGCCTCGGTGCAACTGTTGATAACCGTCGAGGAATTCCGCGGCCACCGCTATCTCGACGATCTCCGGTCGGCCTTGGGTTCGCGCGAGCTGGGCACTGAGGAACTTTTGCATCATCCAAAACTTCCTGCGCTACGCCGGATTTGGACCGTCGACCTGCTGACGAAGGCCACCGCCAGCAGCGCCGCTATCCGCATTATCGATTCATTAACACGGACCGTCACGGCGAGCGACCCTTTCGTCATCGTCTTCACCTCCGGCAGCAGTGGACCGCCCAAAGGGGTCCTGCACTCACACGGCAGTGCACTGGGCGCAGTGCAGTCAGGCCTGGCCAGCCGCTGCATAGATGCCGAGACCCGCTTGTATCTGCCGATGCCGTTTTTCTGGGTGGGCGGGCTCGGCGGTGGAGTGCTTTCGGCCCTGCTGGCCGGCGCCACGCTGGTCACCGAGGCAATTCCCCGGCCGGAGAGCACCTTACGATTGCTGGAACGCGAACGCGTCACACTGTTTCGCGGCTGGCCCGACCAAGCCGAGGCGCTGGCTCGCAAGTTGGACGCCGTCGAGATCGATCTTTCGGCCCTGCAACCGGGCAGCCTGGATGCTCTGCTCGCGCCCGACCGACGCGCCGCGCCGGGGGCACGGGCCAACTTGTTCGGCATGACGGAGTCTTTCGGGCCTTACTGCGGATACCCCGCTGACACCGATATGCCGCGGTCCGCCTGGGGCAGTTGCGGTAAACCGTTCCCCGGCATGGAGGTACGCATCGCCGATTCCGACACCGGCCGTGCACTGCCGGTCGGAACCGTTGGGATGATTCAGATTCGAGGACCGCACATCTTGCGCGGGATATGTCGCCGCAGCCGCGAAGATGTCTTCACCCCGCACGGGTTCTACTCGACCGGCGACCTCGGTCATTTCGATCCAGAGGGCTTCCTCTTCTATCACGGCAGGGCCGATGACATGTTCAAAGTCAGCGGCGCCAGCGTCTACCCCAGCGAGGTAGAACAAGCTTTGCGCAGCATCGACGGTGTCGACAAGGCGGTCGTTACCAATGTGTGCGGCGCACAAGGCAACCGGGTAGGCGCGGCAGTAGTGTGCAACACCGCCACCGTGACGGTCGACGAGCTGCGGGAAGCCGCTCGCCGACTGCTCAGCGCCTTCAAGGTGCCGACGGTGTGGTTGCTGGTGGACTCCGATGACGACATCCCACGCGGGCCGACCGGAAAGGTGGACATTCCCCGAGTACGCGAGATGCTAGCTAACCTGGGTTCAGCCGAGTGGCGGTGAACAGCGAGTTCGTGGCCCAAGTTCAGCTTGGCGAACGCCGCAGCCTCGTCGAATCCGGGTGGATTGCGTCGCCGACCACACCACGCTCGACAAGGTGCTCAATTAATGGAACCGCACCTGCCGCAAGATGTTCGGACATCGCCTTGCGGGCAAGTTTGTCGTCGCGCTTCTCCAGCGCCGCCAGCACCCGGCGATGGTCTTTGATCGACCGGCTAGGCCAGCCTGCGATGGTCGGAAACACCGACTCCGGGGCATAGCGGGTGATTTGCGACATCAACTGGGCAAGTTTGGGTGAGTCGGCGGCGACATTGATGGCACGGTGGAATTCGTGATTGAGACGGACAGCTCGTTCGTTGTCATTGCTGGCATAAGCAGTTTCCAGCTGGGCCTGAATCTCCTCGAGCTGGCGCAGCTCGTCATCTTTGATGTTGGTCGCTGCCCGCGCAGCCAGTTCACCACCGACGTGCGCTTGCACGTTTGCGACATCGGTGAGGTCTCGGCTCGTCACCGGCAAGACCACAAACCCGCGGCGCGGCTGCTGGGCCAGCAGCCCCTCGGCGCGGAGCTGGAAGAGCGCCTCACGCACCGGTGTCACGCTGATTCCCAACTCGGCTGCCAGCTGATCGAGCCGAACGTACTCGCCGGCGCCGTAGGTGCCGTCGAAAATCCTGTTACGAACAAACCGGGCAACGTCTTCGGAGAGTTGTGGCCGCGCAGCGAAATCGGGAGCAGTCATCGGTCAGATTCGATACTCAGCAAGCAATCGCCTGCTGATAATGGACTTCTGGATCTCACTGGTTCCCTCGCCGATCAGCAGAAACGGCGCGTCGCGCATCAGCCGCTCGATCTCGTACTCCTTGGAGTATCCGTAGCCGCCGTGGATTCGGAAACTCTGCTGGGTGACCTCACTGCACAGCTCGCTGGCTAGGTATTTCGCCATTCCGGCGGCAACGTCGTTGCGTTCTCCCGAATCCTTCAATCGGGCAGCATTGACCATCATCAGATGCGCTGCTTCCACTTTCGTGGCCATCTCGGCCAACTGGAAAGCGATGGCCTGATGTTCGGCGATCGGCTTGCCGAACGTACGCCGCTGCTGCGCATACCGCACGGCGAGCTCGAAGGCCCGGACGGCCACACCGCATGCCCGGGCCGCGACGTTGACCCGCCCGACTTCGATGCCGTCCATCATGTGGTAAAAGCCTTGCCCCGGAACGCCACCGAGAATGTCCTCGCCGCTGACCACGTACCCCTCGAAGATCAGCTCGGTGGTGTCGATGCCCTTGTACCCAAGTTTGTCGATCTTGCCCGGGATCAGCAGACCGGGTGCTACTTCGCCAAACCCGGTCGGCTTCTCGATAAGAAATGTTGTCAAGTTGCGGTGCGGCGCATCCGCGCCTTCGTCGGTCCGTACCAAGACGGCGACCAGTGTCGAGCTGGCGCCGTTGGTGAGCCACATCTTCTGCCCATCGATGGTGTAGCTGCCGTCATCATTGCGTGCCGCCCTGGTTCGTATCGCCGCCACGTCGGATCCCAACTCGGGCTCGGACATCGAAAACGCACCGCGCACTTCACCGGTCGCCATGCGGGGCAGCAGGTGCCGTTTCTGCTCCGCGGTTCCGTGCTGGCGCACCATGTAGGCGACGATGAAATGGGTGTTGATCACACCGGAGATGCTCATCCATCCGCGCGCCAATTCCTCGACACACAACGCATAGGTCAACAGCGACTCACCCAGGCCCCCATACTCCTCGGGAATCATCAGACCGAAAAGGCCCATGTCACGCATCTGGTCGATGATGGCTTGTGGGTAGGTGTCGCTGTGTTCGAGCTCCTGCGCGCTGGGAATGACTTCCTTGTCGACGAATTGCCGCACAGTGGCGATGATCTCGGTCTGGAACTCGGTAAGTCCGAGCGTTTGCGCGAGTCTGGTCATGAGATGTTTCCCCTCTGCCCGGCTCAACCGGCGATCGTTTTGGCCCTGGTCAGACGCGCAATGTCGTGCTCGTTCAACCCCAGGCGCTCGGTGAGCACGTCGATGGTGTCTTGGCCCAGATTCGGTGCAGGGGCGCATGCCGGATGAACCCCGTCGAATACGGTCGGCAAGCCCGGAGCGAGATAGTCGCCGACACGGTCTTGGTGCAGTAAAGAGAACATCGGATTCGCTGTCACCCGCGGATCTACCGCGACTTCAGCAAAGGTCCGGTAGCGCTCGAACAGCACGGTCGTTGCCGACAGTGCTTCGGTGATCTGTTCGGCGGTATGCTCAGCGAACCAGACGCTGAACAGGGCCGTCAGCGCATCGCGGTAGCGGTAGCGGTCGCCTTCGGCGCTGAAGTCGGCGCCGAGCGCCTCGGCAAGCGCCGATACGGCAGAACCGGTGCCTGTGACGTCGACCAGGTCGCGAAAGTGCCGGGGGGTCAACGTCACAACCATGAATGCAATACCGTCGCTGCTGGTGAAGTCCTGGCCGTACTGGCCGTAGATGGCATTCCCGAGTCGGGGCCGCTGGGTGCCGTTCACCTGGGGCTCGGTCAGCCAGCCGAGATTGGCCGCCGTGGCCAGCGCGACATCTTCCAGGGCCACGCTGACTTGGGTACCTGCACCCGACTGGTCGCGACGACGCAGGGCGGCCAACACCGCTAGCGCCGCGTACAGGCCGCAGCACACATCCCAGGCGGGCAGCACGTGGTTGATCGGACCGGCATGGTCCCTCGGACCGGTGACCAACGGAAACCCCGTCGCCGCATTGACCGTATAGTCCACAGCGGTGGAGCCGTCACCGCGACCCAGCAACTGGACATGGATGACATCGGATCGCAGGCTGGACAATCGGTCATACGACAGCCAGGACAGGCCCGCTGCGTTGGTCACCACGATGCCGTCGCCTTCGACGACGAGGCGTTGAACCAGTTGTTGTCCGGCTGCTGAGCGCAGGTCGATCGTCGCCGAACGCTTACCCTTGTTCAGCCCGGTCCAGTAGATCGATGCCCCACTTTTCGCCAGCGGCCAACGGTGCACGTCGGATGCACCACCGATCGGATCGACCCGAATCACCTCTGCGCCAAGTTGACTCAGTGTCATACCGCACAACGGTGCGGCGACGAAGCTGGACACCTCGACAACGGTGACGCCGGTCAACGGCACGCTCATCCGGAGGTGACCCGTTCGAAGACCGCGGCGAGGCCTTGGCCCCCGCCGATGCACATGGTTTCCAGACCATAGCGCGCTTGGCGCCGGTTGAGCTCGCGAGCCAACGTGGTGAGCATCCTGGCGCCGGTCGCCCCAACCGGGTGACCCAGCGAAATCCCGGAACCGAGGACGTTGGTTCGGTCCCGGTCGGCGGCGCTGAATTTCCACTCCCGCATCACCGCGATGGCTTGAGCCGCAAATGCTTCGTTGAGTTCGATCAGGTCGATATCGGCCAGCCGCAGATTCGCCCTGGCCAGCGCCAACTCGGTCGCCGGCACCGGACCGATGCCCATCACTGTGGGCGGCACACCGGCGACGGCCCACGACACCAGGCGAACCAGTGGCGTCAACCCCAGCTCGCCGGCCTTTTCCCGGGTAGTGACCACACACATCGATGCGGCGTCGTTTTGTCCGCTGGCATTGCCTGCGGTGACCGTCGCGTCCGGGTCATCTTGCAGCAGAACCGGTTTGAGCTTGGCCAACGACTCGACCGTGGTGTCGGCGCGGGGATGCTCGTCAGTGTCGATCAGCTGCTCGCCCTGACGGGATTGCACCGCGACCGGGATGATCTCTTCCGCGAAGATGCCGTCCTTCTGCGCAGCGACAGCCCGCTGGTGTGAGGTGGCCGCAAGCTCGTCTTGTTCGGTGCGCGAAATATTGTACTGGCGGCGCAAATTCTCCGCAGTCTCCAGCATTCCGCCCGGGACCGGGTAGCTTCGGCCACCCGCGGTGGTACGTCCACGGACCAGCCCGTCGTGCACCTTGATGCCCGTGCGGGCGCCGCCCCAACGCATATCGGTGGAATAGAAGACGACATTACTCATGCTCTCGGTGCCGCCGGCGACGACGAGATCGTGGTCGCCGCTGCTCACCTGCAGACAGGCCTGGATCACCGCCTGTAGTCCAGAGCCGCAGCGACGGTCGATCTGCATACCGGGAACAGTCACGGGCAGACCGGCGTCGAGCGCCACCACGCGGCCGATCGCAGGGGCCTCGCTGCTGGGATAGCAGTGGCCGAGGATGACGTCCCGCACGGATTCCGGCGCGAGTTGCGTGCGGTCGAGCAACCCTTTCAGCGCAGTGACGCCGAGGTCGACGGCGCTCAGCGACTTGAACATTCCCCCGTAACGGCCGATCGGGGTACGCACTGGTTCACAGATCACAGCCTCCGTCGGCCCGCTCACATGAACCTCCCCCCGGTAACCTCGATCACCGTCCCGGTCATGTACGACGACCAATCGGAAGCCAAGAACAATGCGACGTTGGCGACCTCGTAAGGTTCACCTGCCCTACCCATCGGGACCTCGGCAACCTTTTCGTCCCAAATACGTTGCGGCATAGCCTCAGTCATAGCTGAGCGGATCAAACCCGGTGCAATGGCGTTCACCCGTACACCGAGATGAGCGAGCTCCTTCGCGGCGGCCTTGGTCATGCCGACGATGCCGGCCTTGGCCGCCGAGTAGTTGGTCTGCCCGACCAGACCGACCTTGCCCGACAGCGACGACATGTTCACGATCGCGCCGCGCTTGTTCTCGCGCATGATCGCCGCGGCCTTGCGGGTGCCGTTCCAGGTTCCCTTCAAATGCACTGCGATGACCTCGTCGAACTGCTCTTCGGTCATCTTGCGCATCGTCGCATCGCGGGTGATCCCGGCGTTGTTGACCATGATGTCCAGACCACCGAAATGCTCGACAGCAGCTCCGACCAGGGCGTCGACGTCGGCGGCGACGGTGACATCGCAGCGCGCGGCTAGCGCGACATCGTCGCCGCCCAACTGCTTAGCGGCGGCCTCGGTTGTCTCAACATTTATGTCGCCCAGCACAACTCGGGCGCCTTCAGCGATGAACCGTTCCGCGATTGCGAATCCTAATCCTTGTGCACCACCGGTGACGACGGCGGTGCGGCCGGTCAACAACGACACCTAACCACCTGTCCTCTGTTCCATGTGATCGCGCGAGCCCCAGGCCGGCACGGACAACATCATATTTCATATAGGATCTGCCGGGGACAACCAGGGCAGGCACGCTGCCAAGAAGGAGCATCCGTCTATGGCCGAAGTCAGCGACGAGGACTTTCACGAGATCCTGGCGCAGACCCGCCGTTTCGTGCGCACCGCCGTCGTCCCACGCGAGCGAGAGATTCTGGCCGACGACAAAGTGCCCGACGACCTGCGCGATCAAGCCAAGAAGATGGGTCTCTTCGGGTATGCGATCCCGCAGAAGTGGGGCGGTCTGGGCCTGAACCTGATCCAAGACGTCGAGCTGGCGATGGAATTGGGCTATACCTCGCTGGCGTTGCGGTCGATGTTCGGCACCAACAACGGCATCGCCGGCCAGGTGCTCGTCGGATTCGGCACCGAGGAGCAGAAGAGCCGCTGGCTCGAGCCGATGGCCTCCGGCGACGTCGTCGCCTCATTCGCGCTCACCGAACCGGGCGCGGGATCGAATCCGTCCGGGCTGCGCACGAAAGCCGTTCGCGTCGGCGATGATTGGGTTATCTCCGGCCAGAAGCGGTTCATCACCAATGCACCGGTCGCCGATCTGTTCGTGGTTTTCGCGCGAACCCGGCCCGCCGACGACAGTAATCCCGGCATCGCGGTATTCCTCGTTCCCGCGAATACGCCGGGCGTGGTGGTCGGCGCCAAAGACGCCAAGATGGGTCAGGAAGGTGCGTGGACGGCCGATGTCAGCTTCACCGATGTCCGGATTCCGGCAGGTGCGCTGGTCGGCGGCAGTGCGGACATCGGCTATCGAGCGGCGATGACCTCGCTCGCGCGCGGGCGGATACACATCGCCGCACTCGCCGTGGGAACCGCGCAGCGCGCACTCGACGAATCGGTGGCCTACGCGGCCACCGCCACACAGGGTGGCGAACCGATTGGCAACTTCCAATTGGTGCAGGCGATGATCGCCGACCAGCAAACCGGGGTACTGGCCGGGCGGGCGCTCGTGCGCGACACCGCTCGGCAATGGGAGACTAACCAGGATCGCCGCATCGCACCGTCGGCGGCGAAGCTTTTCTGCACCGAAATGGCGGGAAAGGTAGCCGACCTGGCGGTGCAGATCCACGGCGGCAGCGGCTACATGCGTGAAGTGCCCGTCGAACGGATCTATCGCGACGTCCGACTCTTGCGCCTATATGAAGGGACGAGCGAAATCCAACGGCTGATCATCGGGTCCAACCTGGTCAAGGCGGCCCGACGTCAGCAGTGACAAAGTGCGCATTCGCGCGCCGAGAGCACCCTCGGGTCGGCACACGGGCAAAGCGGCCTTCGCCCCGGCACATCCTCAGCCGATCAGTTCCAGCGTCCCAAGCTCGCGGATCGCGCGACAGCCGCGCTGCAGCATCGTCAACACCATATCGTCGCCGCGGTCGGTGGCGGTGGCGAATGCGAAACCTAGCGCAGATATCAGCGGTGCTTGCGGCATGCCGAGTCGGTAGTCACGCCAACACGTTTCACCGTCATAGTCGGTGACGCCGTAGCCGGACAACATCCGGTGATACTCCTCGACAAGATCCTCTTCGATCGCCGAACGCAGATCCGGGCTCAGACTGGTGGCCGTGAAGTAGGCGAGATCGCGTGCCGGCAGCCCCACGCCGAGCGTCTGCCAATCGACGACGGTGACGGTGTTGGCCCGGCGGTCGAACAGCATGTTGTCGAGCCGGTAGTCGCCATGCAGCAACGCGAATCGGTCGCGTTCTGCCAAGAGCCAGGGTCTGACCAAATCCATTATGCTGGTGAAGGTTTCGCGGTCTACTGCGCTCATCCGGTCGCCGAGCTTGCCCAGCGTGATATCGGCACTCATTCGGGCGACCTCGCCGAGACCCTGGGCGGACGCCTCATCCGGCCGCGCGAAGGCGATGCCGGGGAAATCCAGCCACGCCGGATCGCACCAGCTCGGGCCGTGCAGACCAGCCAGCGCCCTCACCGCAAGTCGGGCCTCCCGCTCGTTACAGCCCGCGATTTGATCGCCCTGCACAGCCGGCGCCTGATCGGCGAGCAGCAGCGCATATTGCGTGGCATCTTCGGTGATCTCGCAGTAGAAGCACTGCGGTGTCGGGATCTGCACCCGCTCGGCGATTGTGGAGTAGAAGGCACACTCGCTGCGGTAACCGATGACGACGCGGTCACGCACGGCGTCGTCCTGAGCCGGCAATTTTATGACGAAGGTATCCGGCAAACCCGCAGGGGCCGCGCCGTAGCCGACTGACACCCGAAACGTCGCACCCGTCTGTCCGGTACCGATGGGCACCACGGTCACCTCGGAGACCTCGACCGGCGTCCCACGGTCGCGGAGGATGGCCGCAAGCCAGTCACGGGTAACGTCATGGGGGTATCGGGGTATGGACAACGCCGCGCTCACCGCTGGATCCCCCAGGGGCCACTGGCGGCAGCGACGGGCTGGGTCATGCTTTTCGGCAACGCGCCTCCGAGACAGCCGGTGAAGTTGTCGCACTGATCCGTCAACTGTAAGGCATACGGCAACCGGGCAGCACCGTGGATAACCCCGCAAAGCACGCGCCGAGCTGGTAGAAACTGGTGCAGCCGAACAGCAGCGCGTGGCTGTGGGAACGGAGGTGCCCGGTGAAACACCGGTTGGTCGCGACGGCGGTGGTCGCTTTGGCCGTTCTTGCCGGCGGTCTGGGATGTTCGCGCACTGAAACCGTGCCCCCGAAAACCGCTCGGATCACCGTCGACGGCAATACCCGGACCTCACATGCCGTGTCGTGCACTCAAGTTGAGTGGCTGGTGACCGTCGACATCGGCGCGGCCCCGGGCAATGTGCAGGCCATGCTGCGGCTAGGGTCTGATGACCCGAAAGCCGAGAGCGTCAACATCAACAACGTCGACGGCTTCACCGGCCTTGCCGACGCCGGTGTCGGCAAGGCGGAGGCGACTTTCACCAACGGCACCTACAGAATCACCGGCACCGCGCAAGGGACCAATACGGAAGACCCGTCTACCCCGAAGACGGCAGACTTCAAGATCGAGACGCAATGCTGACGTGGCGCTTGGGGTGCGTCGGCGCGACCCGGGGCGAATCCGCTACGACACCAACGCTCGCCGAGATTCTGCGGGGCGTGTCTCACTGGATACCCGACGAACAGCCCGATGCCGTCGCTGACTTGTTGCTGGGATGGTTCGCTGCCCATCCCGTCTAGCGCGCGGCGTTATCCCGCCCGGCCGTCGGCTCTCCGTGCGGATGACCGGGTGCTCGGAGCCCACCGAATAGATTATGGCGATGACAACCACCGTCTTGCTCAGCATCGCCGTGGTCGCTTCCGTCGCCTTAAGCATCTGGTTTGTCCACCGGGGCGGCCGCGACCGCTGAGAAGTTGCAGTGGGCCGCGCGACAGCGTGGCGGTGGCGCGGCGAATCGCGCTTGAGCGCATGCCCTAGTCGGGCCGGCGAGGCGGCTTGGCACTGGCTTCGGCCTCAAGCCGCAGCCTGATCGCCAGCGCCCGCGCCTCGGCGGCCACCGCTTCGGCCTCGGCGGCTTGTCCCCGCGCCCGCGCCTCGGCGGCCACCGCTTCGGCCTCGGCGGCCTCGGCCCGCGCCCGGGCCTCGGCGGCCAGAGCTTCGGCCTCGGCGGCTTTCGCCCGCTCCCGCGCCCGCTCCCGCGCCTGAGCTGCCAGCGCCTCGGCCTGGCTGGCTTGTCCCCGCGCCCGCGCCTCGGCGGCCACCGCCTCGGCCTCGGCGGCCTCCGCTTGCGCCCGCGCCTCGGCGGCCAGAGCTTCCGCTTCTCCAGCAGCCGCCCGCGCCCGCGCCTCGGCGGCCAGCGCCTCGGCCTCGGCGGCCTCCGCTTGCGCCCGCGCCTGTGCGGCCAGCGCCTCGGCTTCGGCGGCTTCGGTCCGCGCCCGCGCCCGCTCCCTCGCCTGGGCGGCCAGGGCCTCGGCCTGGCCGGCTTGCCCCCGCGCCCGCGCCTCGGCAGCCGCCGCCTCGGCCTCGGCGGCCTCGGCTTGCGCCCGCGCCCGCTCCCGCTCCTTGGTGGCCAGGGCCTCGGCCTCGGCGGCCTCGGCTTGCGCCCGCGCCTGGGCGGCCAGCGCGTCGGCCTGGGCCGCCAAAATTCCGGCTTCGGCGGCCAGGGCCTCGGCCTCGGCGGCGCCGGCCCGCGCCCGCGCCTGGGCGGCCACCGCCTCGGCCTCCGCGGCCTGACCCCACGCCCGCGCGTCGGCTTTCAACTCCCGTCGCGGCAGTTTCCGGTCGGCAACGGCCCAGGCTTGCTCGGTGCGCCAGTGGCGGTAGCGGTGTCGCGGACCAGCCAGGATCTGTGCCGGCTGCTCGGCCTCTCGCGTCGGGCCCGCGAAGAAATCCATCACGACCAACGCCAGGCCGGCCAATCCGATCGTCAGCAGGACGCCGAACGCCGTGGCCGCACCATCTGACCAGTTCATCAGGGCCACGTCCCAAAGCCGTGCCGCGGGAGAAGCGGGCCGCCAGACATCGTCGCAAGGACCGCGGACGCCCTCGCGTCCCACGGATTCCGGGTCGGCACGCTGACAGCCGTTCTCGGAGACCACAACCGCCGCATGATCCCTCTCCTTCGCGGAGACGCCGGCATTAAGCGTATTGCCACAGCCTCAACGCGGCAGGGTAACCGTTCGTGTGCCGCGGCGACATCGCCGTAAGACGGAATGGTACAAACTCATCGCGGCTGCTGAACAGAGCCACGCCGCCACGCCCGCCTGCCGATGAACGTCGCACTGCGACGACGCCGACGACCGGCCTGGTGGCCCTGGTGGTGATCATGGCTGTTTTCGGCTGTCGGAGCCCCCGAAAGCGCTGGTGCGCAAGAACCCTGCGTATCACCTGTGAGCGCGTCAATATGCTTGTGCAGCAATGGATGTCAAAAGCAGCAAGCCAAAAGAGTTGATGTGGCACACCTACCCGCAACTGGTTCGGCCGCGATCTCGGGGCCGCGGCCGTCACACCATGCCGAAAGCTGTGTCCACTATCGGCCCTGGGGGTAACTCGCCAATATGAAAGCCATTGTGTGCCAACACAGTTAAGCACACTTAATCAGTGCGGGCGGAGGGATTCGAACCCTCATGCTCTTTCGAGCACCGGCACCTAAAACCGGCATGTATCCCAGTTCCATCACGCCCGCGGGACCCACCGATCGTAACGCCTAATTCGAATGGCCGATCGGTCGGTGGCGCCGACTAAGTTGTGGCCCACAAACCAAGCAATCATCTCCACCCGGCCGGCCGAACATCCGCGGTCCGGTCGCGGCAGCGACGCTATGCGCGACGCCGGACAAGCGCGGAGTGTCACCGTCTACCGCACGTCCGCGGTGGCACGCCTCAACGTGTGCGTCGCGCCAGGTCACGACACGCGCCTGAGCTGCACCACGGTACCGTCGAAAGGTGTCCACTACGCGTCGT
This sequence comes from Mycobacterium heckeshornense, assembly GCF_016592155.1. Classification (NCBI taxonomy): domain Bacteria; kingdom Bacillati; phylum Actinomycetota; class Actinomycetes; order Mycobacteriales; family Mycobacteriaceae; genus Mycobacterium; species Mycobacterium heckeshornense. Next base: position 1,596,801 of record NZ_AP024237.1, on the reverse strand, counting down.
CGAAGGCCCGCACTGATCGCGCTGGTCATCATCGCCGCCGCTGGCTGCCTTGCCCTGGGCTGGTGGCAGTGGACCAGATTCCAGTCGGCGTCGGGAACCTTCCAGAACCTCGGGTACGCACTGCAGTGGCCGCTATTTGCAGGGTTCTGTGTGTACGCATACTGCAAGTTCGTCCGCTATGAGGAAGCGCCCCCGCAGCCGCGCAAGCACCACGTCATGACCGAGATACCACCCGGACTGCTACCCGAGCGGCCGCAGCCCGCGCCGCCACCGGTCGACGATCCGGCGCTGCGGGAATACAACGCTTACCTTGCCGAGCTGGCCAGGTCAGACCACGAAAGACAGAAGAGGACCACCACATGACCACGCCCGAGAGCCACGAGGCGCGGCCGGCCGCGCCGGCCGTGCCCGTCGAAAAGATCCGCACGGCCCTGCTGGGTTACCGCGTGATGGCGTGGACGACCGGTATCTGGCTGATCGCGCTGTGTTACGAGATCGTCTCGCACTTGGTTTTCCACCACGAAATCCGGTGGATCGAGGTGGTGCACGGCTGGGTTTATTTCACCTATGTGCTGGCCGCATTCAATCTCGCGGTCAAGGTCCGCTGGCCGATCGCGAAGACGATTGGTGTGCTGCTATCCGGCACTATCCCGCTGCTGGGCATCATCGTCGAACATTTCCAAACCAGAAGCGTCAGGGCGAATTTCGCGCTCTAACTCGCCGGCTGTGCCATTTTGTCCGGTCCACGCGACGTGTCCCGGGTGAATTCGCACAGTCGCGCCGCTAATCGTTAGGTGAGCGCGCGCAACGCGGGCAGCAGCAACCTCAGCGCGCGACCCCGATGTGAAAGCGCGTCCTTCTCGGCCGGGCTGAGCTGAGCCGCGGTGCGTGTCTCGCCTTCCGGAACGAACACGGGGTCATAGCCGAAACCACCGTCACCGCGCGGCTCGCGCGCGATCACGCCTGGCCACTCCCCACGCACCACGACCTCGCCCGACCCTGATACCAGCGCGCACGCCGACACAAATCTCGCGCCACGCCGCTCGTCGGGCACGTCACGCAGTTGCGCCAACAGCAACGCGGTGTTGGCGGCGTCGTCGCCGTGCACGCCGGCCCAGCGCGCCGACAGCACCCCGGGCATACCGTTTAACGCGACCACCTCCAAGCCGGAGTCGTCGGCAACACAAGCCAATCCCGTGGCAGCGAACCCGCCGCGTGCCTTGGCCAGCGCGTTGTCCTCGAACGTGGCACCGGTTTCGGGGATCTCGTCGAAAGCCGGCACATCGTCGAGCGATATCAGCTTGAGCGCCGCAATACCAGCACTGTCCAGCACCCGCCGCAACTCGGCCAGCTTCTTGCGGTTGCGGCTGGCGACCAGCAGGGCAGTCAGGTTCCGAACGCCTTCTGCGCAGCGGGCCCCTCGGGCAGCACACCCGGGTACGGCAGCGCCAACGCTTCCCGCTGCGCGGCGAACAACTTGTCGCAGGCGCCCAGCGCGGCGTCGAGCAGCTTGTCCAGCGTCGAGCGCGGAAACGTCGCACCCTCGCCGGTGCCCTGCACCTCGACCAGGGTTCCGGTGTCGGTGGCGACCACGTTCATGTCGACCTCGGCGCGTGCGTCTTCCGCGTAGTCCAGGTCGACACGGATCCGGCCGTCAACCACTCCGACGCTGACCGCGGCGATCGCGCACGACAGCGGCCGCGGATCGGAGAGCTTCCCGGCCGCCGACAAGTAGGTCACCGCGTCGGCCAGCGCCACATAGGCTCCGGTGACAGCCGCGGTGCGGGTGCCGCCATCGGCTTGCAACACATCGCAGTCGATCGCGATGGTGTTCTCCCCTAACGCCGCGAGGTCGATGCAAGCCCGCAGGGAGCGGCCGATCAACCGGCTGATTTCCTGGGTGCGCCCGCTGAGCCGGCCCCTCACCGATTCCCGGTCGCCGCGAGTATGGGTAGCCGCCGGCAGCATCGCGTATTCGGCTGTGAGCCAACCTAATCCGGATTCTTTGCGCCAGCGCGGCACGCCTTCGACCACGCTCGCTGCGCACATGACCTTGGTGCGGCCGAATTCAACGAGCACCGATCCGGCCGGGTTGGACGTGAACCCGCGGGTGATGACCACCGGGCGCAGCTCGTCGTCGAGGCGGCCGTCTTCTCGTGTAGACACCGGTCAACCCTAATGTTCGAGCTTTAAAAGTGCTTGATCTCGAAGGTCTCACCGCACACCACCGCATGCACGGGACCGTGGAACTCGGCCTTGGCCTCGCTGATGACGTCCTCGCGAGACGTCCACGGCGGAATGTGGGTGAGCAACAGTTCGCGCACACCGGCTTCGGTCGCCACCCGCCCGGCCTCGGTGCCCGACATATGCAGGTTGCATGGTCGCTTCGGCGAATGCGTCCACGACGCCTCGCACAAAAAGACGTCGGCATCGCGCGCCAGCTCGACAAGGGAATCGCAGCAGCCGGTGTCGCCGCTGTAGACGAATGTCGCACCGCCTGGATCGGTGATCCGCAAGCCGTAAGACTCGGTCGGGTGCGCCACCACTCGGGGCAGCACGGTCAACGCCCCTACGGTCACCGGCTCACCGTCGACCCAGTGCCGGATCTCGAAGACGTCGGAGAAGTCGTCGATCTCGCCACCGTAGGGTGAGGACGCCGCACCGAGTCGCGCCCAGGTGTCGCTTGGCCCGTACATCAACGCCTTCCCCTCCGGGGGCGTCGGGTGGTAGCGACGCCACACGAACAGGCCGGGTAAATCCAGGCAGTGGTCGGCATGCAGGTGCGAAAGCAGCACATGCACCGAAGCGGGATCGGTTTGATGTTGCAGCGCACCGAGCACTCCCCCACCGAAGTCGATAACCAGCGGTGGGGTATCCGGCGCCCGTAACAAATACCCCGATGCCGGCGAATCTGGACCCACCACACTGCCAGAGCAGCCGAGCACCGTCATTCGCACGGTCACTACTGTGCCATGCCCGGTGCCTGATTGGCGAAAACATCGCCTCTTTGCCCTGCGATCAGCATCACCGCACTGCGCTAGTGGGCGGGCGAATGACGGTGCACCGGTTGCACGCTTGTGATCGCCGGACCCAGAAATCGCGCCGCCAGCTTGGTGAAAGCGTCGGGGTCGCCGGTGGCTTCGAATACCCGTGTGGCGGGCGGGGCGTCATGTGGCCGCAGTAGCTCCTGTTCAGTCAGCACCCGGACCAGTTGCTTGGCGGTCTCTTCGGCACTGGAGACCAGTGTGACGCTCTCCCCCATGGCCAGCTGGATGATCCCGGACAGCAACGGATAGTGCGTGCAGCCGAGCACCAAGGTGTCGACCCCGGCCCGCTGTAGCGGTTCCAGGTAGCCCTCGGCCAGCCCGAGCACCTGGCGACCGCTGGTGATTCCGCGCTCGACGAAGTCGACGAACCGGGGGCAGGCCACCGCGGTGATCTCGGTGTCTGGAGCCGCGGCAAACGCGTCCTGATAGCTGTGCGAGGCGATGGTCGCCCGGGTGCCGATCACCCCGATACGCCCGTTGCGGGTGGCGGCGACCGCCCGTCGCACCGCCGGCAAGATCACTTCGACGACCGGTACGTCGTAGCGTTCACGGGCATCGCGCAGGCAAGCCGAGGACGCCGAATTGCAGGCGATCACCAGTGCCTTGACGCCGCGGTCGACCAGGTCATCGCCGATGGCCAGCGCGTGCGCACGAATCTCCGGGATGGTGAGCGGGCCATAAGGGCCGTTGGCGGTGTCGCCGACGTAGATGATGTCCTCGTCGGGCAGCTGGTCGATGATCGCGCGCGCGACGGTGAGCCCTCCCACCCCGGAGTCGAAAATCCCGATGGGCGCCAGCTGCGATGTCATGTGCGACCCGGGCGGGGTGTTCGTCGGGCACGGGTTGCGCGTTCCGGGCCGGACAGCAGATACGCGGCCAGCACACCGGCGATGCCGCCGCATAGATGCGCCTGCCAGGACACGCCGCCGCACATGTTCAGCACCGGAACCGCGCCCCACAGGATGCCGCCATAGAAGAACAGCACCAAGAGCCCGACCGCGATCTGCCACGGGTTGCGGGTGAACAGTCCGAAGACCACCAGAAAGGTGAGCCAACCGAAGACGAGGCCGGAAGCGCCGATGTGGTCGGTCTCCCCGCACACCGAACCAACGTTGCCGATCAACCAGGTACCGAAGCCGCCGATAACCCAAACGATGGCGGTGGCCCAGACGAATCGGGCCAGGCCGGACAAGGTGACCAGGAAACCGAGCACCAATGCCGGTCCGGTGTTGGCCATCAGGTGCGCCCAGTTGGCGTGTAGCAGCGGCGCGAAGATGATGCCCCACAGGCCGTCGGTCTCCAGCGGCCGGATGCCGTTGCGGTCCAGGGCGTGGCCGTCCAGCTCATCGACCAGCTCGGCGACGTACAGCAACGCCACGAAGCTGATGATGGTGACCCCGCCGACCTCCCACCGGGAGCGCTTTTGCGTTTGGCGGGCCGCGGGGTATCGAGTCGGCCCGCTTACGCCCATAGCTGTCCTTCCAGCGCGTCCTCAGCCTCGTCAAGGCTACCGGTGTAGGCGCCGGTGGACAGGTACTTCCACCCCGCGTCAGCGACCACGAACGCGATGTCCGCGCGCTCCTTGGCCGCCAGCGCCTTTGCGGCCACCCCTAGGGCGGCATGCAGCACGGCCCCGGTGGAAATGCCCGCGAAGATGCCTTCGGCGTCGATTAATTCCCGGGTACGGCGCACCGCATCGGCCGAACCGACCGAGTAGCGAGTGGTCAACACGTCAGGGTCGTACAGCTCGGGCACGAAACCCTCGTCGATATTGCGCAGCGCGTAGACCCCCTCGCCGTAGCGGGGCTCCGCTGCCACGATCCGCACGTCGGGCACCCGCTCGCGCAGGTACCGTCCGGTGCCCATCAGGGTGCCGGTGGTGCCCAGCCCAGCGACGAAGTGCGTGATCTCGGGCAAGTCGGCCAGCAGTTCAGGACCGGTGCCGCAATAGTGCGAATCGGTGTTGGCCGGGTTGCCGTACTGATAGAGCATCACCCAGGACGGGTTGGCCGCGGCCAGTTCCTTGGCTTTGGCGACAGCGGTGTTGGAGCCGCCCTGTGCGGGCGAGAAGATGATCTGCGCGCCGTACAGCTCGAGCAGCTGACGGCGTTCGACCGAGGTGTTTTCCGGCATCACGCAGATCAGCCGGTAGCCCTTGAGCCGGGCCGCGACGGCCAGCGAGATCCCGGTGTTGCCGCTGGTCGGTTCGAGGATGGTCGCGCCGGGCGACAGCAACCCGCCGGCCTCGGCCTGCTCGATCATCCGCAGCGCCGGGCGGTCCTTGATCGACCCGGTCGGGTTTCGGTCTTCGAGTTTGGCCCACAGCCGCACGTGTGGGCCGTCGGGCCCGTCGTCCCAGCGCGGCGACAGGCGCGGCAAACCGACCAATGGCGTATTGCCCAGCGCGGCCAGCAGCGAGTCGTATCGGGTCACGTTCAGCCACCGGCGACGGCCGGCAGGATGGTGATGGTGTCGCCGTCGGAGATCGCAGTGTCCAGGCCGCCGGAAAACCGGACGTCCTCGTCGTTGACGTAGATGTTGACGAAGCGGTGCAGTTTGCCGTTTTCGACCAGCCGCTCGGAAATGCCCGAGTAGTTGGCTTCCAGGTCGCTGATGACCGCACGCAGCGTGTCCCCGCTCGCTTCGACACGCTTTTGCCCCTTGGTGTGGGGCCGCAGGATGGTGGGGATCGACACAGTGACGCTCATGGGCCTTCCTTCAGGGCTCTCGGTAGCGCTCGACGACTTTGACCGGCTCTTCGGTGACCACGCCGTCGACGATGCGGTAGCTGCGCAGCTCGTACTGGTCGGGGTCGCGGGTGGACACCAGTACGTAGTGGGCATCGGGCTCGGCGGCCAGATTCACATCGGTTCGGCTCGGGTACGCCTCCGTTGCGGTGTGCGAGTGGTAGATCACGACCGGCGTGTCGCCTGATGCTTCCAGCTCGCGCCACACCTTGAGCTGCTCGGCGGAGTCGAAACGGTAGAAGGTGGGCGAGCGTTCGGCGTTGACCATCGGGATGTGCCGCTCGGGACGATCGGAGCCCTCCGGGCCCGCGAGCACCCCGCACGCCTCGTCGGGATGGTCAGCGCGCGCATGGGCGACCATCGCGTCCACCAGATCGGCCCGGATCACCAGCACGTCACCGTTTTCCTCTCGTCATCTGCGCCGTTCCTCCTCGTCGCTTAAGCATCATCCCCGGCGCTGCCGGTCGAACGCTCCGGGCAACATGCCGCGGTAGGTCGGTATTCCGGCCACCGGCTCGGCGGCGATAACCCCGGCCAGCACGGCACACGCCACGCAGTCGGCCGCTGCCGCGCCTATCGCCGTCACCAGCGCCGTCTCCGGGGAGAACGCGGCCGGTGTGTCCGCAGGTGGCGCTACCTCGACGGCCCCGGTCGCCAGCCCGAACACCATATCGCCGTCCACCGGGGTGTGCGCCGGGCGGATGCTGCGGGCCAGACCGTCGTGGGCGGTGCTCGCGACCTGCCGGCAAGCGGCTGGGCTCAGCGCGGCGTCGGTGGCCACCACCGCAACGGCGGTGTTCAGCGAGCTCACCGGCGATTCCAGTGCTGCCAGGTCGGCCAGCTGCTCGGCTGGCGGCGGCGCCAGCCCGAACTCGTCGGCCAGATACGCCAGCCAGGGCAGCCCGGTGCTCTGGTCGACGACATTGCCCGCAGAGTTCACCACTACCAACGCGCCGACCGTCGCCCCGCACTCCAGTGTCATCGACGCCGTGCCGACACCCCCCTTGAGCACGCCGGCACGTGCCCCCACCCCGGCACCAACCGTGCCGACGCCGACCTCGACAGCGGCCGCTTCACAGGCCGCGTATCCGAAGTCGGCCGTCGGCCGGCAGCGCCAGTCGCCGACGTACAGATCGAAGATCACCGCACCCGGCACGATGGGCACAACCCCACCGGGCATGGCCACGCCGCGGCCGCGTTCCTCTAGCCAGCGCATCACACCGTCGGCGGCCGCCAAGCCGTAGGCGCTGCCGCCGGCGATCAGCACCGCGTCGACATAGCGGACACTGTTGGCGGGGTCGAGCAGGTCGGTTTCCCGGCTGCCGGGCGCCCCGCCGCGGGCGTCGACGGCGCCGATCGTTCCGGGCGGGGTTACCACGACGGTGACGCCGCGGGCCCAGCCCGTCCCCATGGCCGCGTCGGGATCCAACCGGTGGTAGTGGCCGACGAGGATACCTCCGACGTCGGTGATCGAGTTCATCGCGTGACCATCGGCGTCATCGGCGCCCCATCAACGCCAAGACCAGGTATTCCTGCAGGACTGTCAGCCACTGGTAGACGTCGAGGTGCGGGGCCAGCGGATGGTCGTCCGGCAGGCGCTCCGGCCCGTCCGGGCTGATGCCGAGCATGGTGCCCAGCGCCAGCCGGATGTCGTTGACGGCCGCGATCCAGGCGTTGGCGGCCTGCTCGGTCAACTCGAACCGACCGCCGTCGTCTGGAACGGTTTCCAATAATTGTTGGGCTGCAACACGTTTGGCGTCGATGATCTCGGGCTCATGCAAACTGCGCAAAGCCGCATTAAGGCTGTCGGCGGCGCGGGGATCGTCGTCGTCAGGGCGGTGGAAGTCGGGCAGCAGCCGCCGCAGCGTCGCATCTTCGGGCGGCCGGGAATTACCTGTCCTCATCCCGGTGATCTGCTCGAGTTCATCGGGCGGCAGGGAAGATTCGCGTTGATCGAGCATGCCGATCAGCGAACCGACGAGGCTTTTCAGCAGGGCGGCCTCATGCGGAGCCAACGCGGACCGAAAACGGGGACCGTCCGCGGTCTCGACCCGCTTCCACTTGCGCACCGTGTCCTGGCTGTCCTCTGACCCGTCACCGGTCCTGCTGCATGGTGGCCCACAACCCGGCCGCATGCAGTTTGGACACGTCGACTTCCATCTGTTCTCGGCTGCCCGACGAGACCACGGCCTTGCCTTCGTTGTGCACCTGCAGCATCAGCTTGGTGGCGTGCGGCTCGCTGTAGCCGAAGAGTTTCTGGAAGACATACGTGACGTAGGTCATCAGGTTGACCGGATCGTCCCACACGATCGTCACCCACGGGCTGGCCGTGACGTCACCCGGATCGACGTGGCGTTGCCCGGTGGTTTCCGGCTTAGTCGGCGCAGACGCAACCATGCTCCCAGGATACCGAGCCGCGGCGGCGCAACCCGATACCGTTGCGGTGTGAACGACTCGGCGTGCGCTGGGCTGCTGACCGACAAGTACGAGTTGACCATGCTGGCGGCGGCGCTGCGCGACGGTACCGCCGAGCGCCGCACCACCTTCGAGCTGTTCGCCCGCCGGCTCCCGGACGGCCGCCGCTACGGGGTGGTCGCCGGCACCGGCCGGTTCCTCGACGCGTTGCCGAGTTTCAGGTTCGACGACGATGCGCTGACGTTGCTGGCGGAGTTCCTGGACCCGGCGACCTTGGAATACTTGCGCGGCTATGCGTTTCGCGGCGATATCGACGGCTACGCCGAAGGCGAACTGTACTTCCCCGGGTCCCCGGTGCTTTCGGTAACGGGCAGCTTCGCCGAATGCATCGTGCTGGAAACTCTGGCGCTGTCGATTTTCAACCACGACAGTGCCATCGCATCAGCGGCCGCGCGCATGGTCAGCGCGGCCCGTGAGCGGCCGGTGATCGAAATGGGCTCGCGAAGAACCCACGAGCAGGCCGCGGTCGCCGCCGCGCGCGCGGCTTATATCGGCGGCTTCGCCGCAACGTCGAATCTGCAGGCCCAGCGCCAATACGGCGTGCCGGCGGAAGGCACCGCCGCGCACGCATTCACCTTGTTGCACACGCACCCCGACGGACCCGACGAGCTGGCCGCGTTTCGCGCCCAAGTCGACGCGCTGGGCACCGACACCACACTGCTGGTGGACACCTACGACGTCACCACCGGCGTGGCCAATGCGGTGGCTGCCGCCGGCCCCGCGCTCGGCGGGGTCCGGATCGACTCCGGCGAGCTGGGCGTGCTGGCCCGCCAGGTGCGCGAGCAGCTCGACGGCCTGGGAGCGACGCAGACGCGGATCATCGTGTCCGGCGATCTCGACGAGTTCGCCATCGCCGCGTTGGGCGCGGAGCCGGTCGACAGCTACGGTGTCGGCACCGCGCTGGTCACCGGGTCGGGCGCGCCGACAGCGAACATGATCTACAAGCTGGTTGAGGTGGACGGGATACCGGTGCAGAAGCGCAGCAGCCACAAGGAATCTCAGGGCGGCCACAAGGAAGCCCTTCGGCTGTCACGCCCGACGGGCACGATCACCGAGGAAGTCGTGCATCCCGCAGGCCAGCGCCCCGACGTCGCCGGGCCATGCCGGATATTGACGGTCCCACTGGTGCGAGGCGGCAAGGTGGTGGCCGACACGGACATATCCGCCGCGCGAAATCTGGTGGCATCCGGATTGCGCAGCCTGCCGTGGGAGGGTCTGATGTTGTCGCACGGCGAACCGGCGATCCCGACGACGCAGATCCCGGCCCGACACCCCTAACACCTGACGGCAGGAGTAGCCACGCCCGACCTGTCCGTGTCCGACCTGCTGGCCACCGCGGTGGCCGCGATTGGCGGCAGCCGCCGCAGCGGCCAGCTGGAAATGGCAACGGCGGTGGCCCACGCGTTCGAAACCGGGGAGCATCTTGCCGTTCAGGCCGGCACCGGCACCGGCAAGTCGCTGGCGTATCTGGTGCCGGCGATCGTCCGCGCGGTGTGCGACGACACACCGGTGGTGGTGTCGACCGCGACAATCGCCCTGCAGCGCCAACTCGTCGACCGCGACCTGCCGCAGCTGGTTGACGCGCTTTCCGAGGCCCTGCCCCGTCGTCCCCGCTTCGCGCTGCTGAAAGGCAGGCAGAATTACCTGTGCCTGAACAAAATTCACAACGGAACCGACGCCGACGCACCGCAGGACGAGTTGTTCGAGCCACTGGCGGTGACCGCGTTGGGCCGCGACGTGCAACGGCTCACCGCGTGGGTGTCGTCGACCGACACCGGGGACCGCGACGACGTCAGGCCAGGCGTGGCGGACCGGTCGTGGGCGTACGTCAGCGTGTCGGCGCGGGAATGCCTGGGCGTGGCCCGCTGCCCTTTCGGCAGTCAGTGCTTCGCCGAACGGGCGCGTGGCCAGGCGGGTAACGCCGACATTGTCGTCACCAACCACGCGCTGCTGGCCATCGACGCCCTCGCCGAATCGGCGGTGCTGCCCGATCACGAGCTCTTGGTCGTCGACGAAGCACACGAATTGGCCAACCGGGTCACGGCGGTGGCCACCGGAGAACTGTCGGCCACCGCGCTGGCGATTGCCCATCGGCGCGCCAGTCGCTTGGTCGATCCTGAGCTCGCCGAACGGCTCGAGGCCGCTACGACGATCGTGTCGTCTGCGATCCACGACGGCGTGCCCGGACGCATCGACCGCATCGATGACGAGATGGCCACCCATCTGACGGCCTTGCGCGACGCGGCGAACACGGCCCGGGCCGCCATCGATACCGCGCCCGGTGATCCGAAGGCGGCCGCCGCGCGGCTGGAGGCCGTCGCCGGCCTCGCCGAGATCGAAGACACCGCGGCGCGAATCCTGACGTCGTTCACGCCGGCGATCCCGGATCGCACCGACGTGGTCTGGCTGGAGCACGAGAACCGCGGTGCGACGCGCGCGGTGCTCAAGGTGGCGCCGCTGTCGGTGGCCGGACTGCTGCGCGAGCGGCTGTTCGCACGCTCCACGGTGGTGCTGACGTCGGCCACGCTCACGGCAGGCGGCAACTTCGATGCCATGGCCGCGGCGCGGGGCTTAACCGGCGACGGCAACGACCAGCCGCGCTGGCGCGGGCTCGACGTGGGATCGCCGTTCGCCCATGCCAGGGCCGGAATTCTGTATGTCGCGGCCCACCTGCCACCGCCCGGGCGAGACGGTACCGGCTCGGTCGAGCAGCTGAACGAGATCGCCGGCCTTGTCGACGCCGCCGGGGGTCGGACGCTGGGGCTGTTCTCGTCGATGCGTGCGGCGCGGGCCGCCGCGGAGGCGATGCGCGAGCGACTGGCCACGCCGGTGTTGTGTCAGGGCGACGACAGCACCGCCGCGTTGGTCGAGCAGTTCGCCGCCGACCCCGCGACGTCGCTGTTCGGGACGCTGTCGCTGTGGCAGGGTGTCGACGTCCCGGGCCCGACGCTGTCGCTGGTCATCATCGACCGCATCCCGTTTCCGCGGCCCGACGACCCGCTGCTGAGTGCCCGCCAGCGCGCCGTCGCCGCGCACGGCGGCAACGGGTTCATGACCGTGGCCGCCAGCCACGCGGCGCTGCTGCTGGCCCAAGGCGCGGGCCGGCTGCTGCGCAGCGTCGAGGACCGCGGGGTGGTCGCGGTGCTCGACTCGCGGATGGCTACCGCCCGCTACGGCGGCTATCTGCGGGCCTCGCTGCCGCCGTTCTGGGCGACCACCAACCCGTCGCAGGTGCGCAAGGCGCTGGAGCGGCTGCGCAGTGCGACGTGAGGCGGCGCGGGCAGGCGCGGCCTTCCGCTCACCGGGCGCCCGTCGCCGCGGAACCGCATAAAGTGCAGCGATGAGCTTCGCTAGTTGTGCTCGTCGACTGGGCTGGATTACCGGCGTCGTCGCGATCACCGTGCTCGCTGCCGTGCCCGCCGGCTGCGGGGACAACGGCAGCACCACCCCTGCCACGACCGCGCCGACCACCACCACGACGGCGAAAACGACTGGCGCCCCGGCCTCGGGGCGATCGTCACCATCTGCACCGCCGGTGGGGCCCACGACGGTGCTGCCCTTCACCGGACTGGATCGCCCCACCGGCGTGGCCGTGGACCCCAGCGGCGCGGTCTACGTCACCGACAGTGGCAACAATCGCGTCGTAAAACTGGCCGGAAACGCTGACAACCAGACCGTGTTGTCGTTCACCGGCCTCGACGGTCCGGTCGGGGTGGCGGCGGACAACGTCGGCGACGTCTACGTCACCGACGCTCACAGCAACCGCGTGTTGTGGGCACACCCGCCCCGGTCCGCGCCGGCTCCGCCCTGGCAAGCCACCTCTCGCACCGAATGGGTGGGGCCTTTCAGCGGCCTGCAGGCGCCCCGCGGTGTGGTAATGAACGCGGGCCAGGATTTCCAGGATTTCTATGTCGTCGACGGTGGCAACAACCGGGTGCTGCATTGGAAAACCGGGATGGCCGCCCCGGAGGTGCTGGCCTTCACCGGTCTCAGCCAACCGGACGGCATCGCGGTCGACGGCAATTCCAACGTGTGGATCACCGACACCGGCAACAACCGGGTGCTGCAACTGCCGTCGCACTCCAACACCACCCAAACCGCGCTGTCGTTCACCGGCCTCAACGACCCGCACGGTGTGGCGGTCGGCCCCGACGGCGTCTACGTCACCGACAGCGGCAACCACCGGGTACTGAAACTGAGAACAGACCCGACGAGCAAGGTCACCACTTTGTCTGTGATGCCGTTGACTGGCCTGGACAATCCGCGCGGCGTGGCGGCGGACCGCCAGGGCAACCTCTACGTCGTCGACAGCGGCAACAACCGGGTACTGAGACTTAGGCCAGTGTGACCAGGCCGAGCTCGTTGGGTGCCGCGAGCATCGGATGGTTCGGCAACACGCGCACGGTGTAACCGACCGCCCCGGCCAGTGGCAGCGGTGTTGTCGCCGAGAAGATCTCACGACCCGCGCCGGCACTGCCGCTGTGTGACATCTCGATCGTGACGGGGTCGCGCAGGCTGTCGTCGGCGTCGACCCTGCCCAGCAGCGCTTGCACGGCGACCTCATCGGGACGCAGCCCGGCCAGCTCGACGGTCGCCGTCAGCGTCAGCTTGGAACCCAGCACCGGGGTATCGGGTAGCCCGGTGCTGTCGACGTCGGTGATGCGAATGCTCGGCCAGGCCTGCAACGCGCGTCGGCGATAATCGGCCAAATCGCGGGCCGGGCCGAAGCCATCGCCGCCCACGGTGCGCCGCAACGACTGGGCCGCCGGGGTGTAGTAACGCTCGACATAGTCCCGCACCATGCGCGAGGCCAGGACCTTCGGCCCGAGCGTTTGCAGCGTGTGGCGCACCATCTCCATCCACCGAGGTGGAACGCCGTGCTCGTCGCGTTCGTAGAACTTCGGCACTACCGAGTGCTGCAGCAGGTCGTAGAGCGCGCCGGCCTCCAGGTCGTCGCGACGGCCGGCCTCAGCCACTCCATCGGAAGATGGTATCTCCCAACCGTTTTCGCCGTCATACCACTCGTCCCACCAGCCGTCACGGATCGACACGTTCAACCCGCCGTTGAGCGCACTCTTCATTCCGGAGGTGCCGCACGCCTCCAGCGGGCGCAGCGGATTGTTCAGCCAGACATCGCAGCCCCAGTACAACCGCCGAGCCATCGACATGTCGTAGTCGGGCAGGAACGCGATGCGGTGACGCACCTCGGGCCGGTCGGCGAACCGCACCACCTGCTGGATCAGCGCCTTGCCGGCGTCGTCAGCCGGATGCGACTTGCCCGCGACGATCAGCTGGATCGGCCGTTCGTCGTCGAGCAGCAGCTGCTCGAGCCGCTGCGGGTCGCGCAGCATCAACGTCAGCCGCTTATACGTCGGCACCCTCCGGGCGAACCCGACAGTGAGCACCTCGGGATCGAACGCCGTCGCGATCCATCCGAGTTGGGCATCCGATGCGCCGCGCTCCAGCCACGAGCGATGCAGCCGCGCGCGGACGTCCTCGACCAGCAAAGCTCGCAGCTGCGAACGGATCGACCACAACCTGGCTGGATCGACATCCTGCAGTCGCAGCCACACCGCGGGCTCGCTGAACGAGTCCGAGCCGACCAGCTCGCGGCCCAGCTCGAGCCACTGCGGCGCCGCCCAGGTACGGGCGTGGACGCCGTTGGTGATCGACCCGATCGGCACCTCGTCGGGGTCGAACCCGCGCCACAGCCCGTTGAACATGGCCCGACTGACCCGTCCATGCAACTGCGAGACGCCGTTGGCGCGCTGGGCCAGCCGCAGGCCCATGTAGGCCATGTTGAACGTCGTCGGGTCGTCCTCGGCGCCCAGCTCGATGATCCGGTCGGTCGGCACACCGGGCAGCAGCGCATGCCCATCGGGACCGTCGGGATAGTCGCCGAAGTAGCGGCGCACCATATCCACTGCAAACCGGTCGATGCCAGCCGGCACCGGCGTATGGGTGGTGAACACCGTGCTGGCACGCACGACCGTGAGCGCGGTGTCGAAATCCAACCCTGAATCGGTCATGAGTTCACGGATTCGCTCCACACCGAGGAAGCCGGCGTGGCCCTCGTTCATGTGGAAGACCTCCGGTGCGGGCAGCCCTGATATGGCGGTGAAGGCGCGAATCGCCCGCACCCCGCCGATGCCGGCCAGGATCTCCTGTTTGATGCGATGTTCCTGGTCACCGCCGTAGAGGCGGTCGGTGATGCCGCGAAGCTGATGTTCGTTCTCGGGAACGTCGGAGTCGAGCAGCAGCAGCGGAACCCGGCCGACCTGGGCGACCCAGATCCGGGCGTGCAGCCGGGCGGAGTCGGGCAAAGCCAGTACGACCAGCACGGGCTGACCGCCGTCGTCGGTGAGCAGCCGCAACGGCAGCCCCTGCGGATCCAGCGACGGATAAGTCTCGTGCTGCCAGCCGTCGGCAGTCAACGACTGCCGGAAATACCCGGAACGGTAGTAGAGGCCCACCGCGATGAGCGGCAACCCCAAATCGGAGGCCGACTTGAGGTGGTCACCGGCGAGGATGCCCAGCCCGCCTGAGTAATTGGGCAAAACCTCGGCAACCCCGAACTCCATCGAGAAATACGCGATGCAGGACGGCATCTCCACGCCGTTGCTCTGCTGCTGCTGATACCAGAGCGGGCGAGTCAGATAGTCGGTCAGCTCGGCTGCCAGCTCGTCAAGCCGCGCGACGAAACCGTCATCGACCGCCAACTCGTCGAGCCGTGCCGGGCTGACCGCGCCCAGCAACGCCACCGGGTCACGGCCGCACTGCGCCCACAACCCGGGGTCGATCGCCGCGAACAGATCCTGGGTCGGCTTTTCCCACGACCATCGCAAATTCGTGGACAGCTGTTCCAAGGCGGCCAGCCGCTCGGGAAGGTGAGCGCGGACGGTGAACCGGCGAAGAGCCTTCACGCGTTAGTACCTTACTGACGAGTGGTCAGCTGTGCGCGCCGACATAGGCCCTGGCAGTGGCGTTTTCAGCGGCAAATGAAGGTACGATCAGGCTGGTCGCGATGCCGAACCGCCGGCCACTATGACGCCCGCCAGCGCGATCCACTTGCCCCCGTCGACGAGTGGAAACCATAGCCACGGAACGACGGGCTCACAGGCTGGCACTCATTGGTTAGCCTGTTGAACCATTCGCCCCGCCCGCACTCCGGGGGTGGCGGTGGTGGTCCCAGAGGCTGGCACGCGTTGGTTCCAGGATCCCACGCGGTGCCCGGCCCGCAGTCAGGCGGTTGCGCCGAGCTAACCCCAAGCGATACCGCTATGACGCATGCCATGGGCGCCAACGCTAGCGCGACCATGCCCGACACGCTGCCGATAAAGCTGCTCATCGAAGCCCTCCCGTCGGAGCGTCCAGGCCCCAGGTTTTCAATCCGACGCTGCGCAGCCGCGCCGCGTATCGACTGAGTCTAGAAGCAACTGGTGGAACCCCGGCGCCAGCGCATGCCGACCCGTCGCACCACCACCGCCCTCGTAGCCGAGTCGAACTGCACTAGTTTCGATCCTTGGACCACCTGCCCAAAGCGCGGAGGTGGCCATGGTTGTGTGCTGCCTAGAAGGTCCGGCTGATTTTACGGCGCGGGTGGCGCAAGGCTCGCGATAACGGTTGTCCCTAGCGAGCTCGCCGACCTCATGTCGGATCCCAAAGCCGGTCTAGGTCGCTGACCAGCACCGGCGGACTCATAACCTCACTGGTTCCCGGCCCGGGCGTAGTTCGCCACAGCCACCGCTACCGCGCCCCGCGTGTGGCTGGACATTACGGTGGGTATTGGGCGCACAGAGCTTCCCCCAACATCGCGGTTTGACCGCGCGAGGAAATACGCGACTACGGATACAGCAGGATGGAGTGGCGGGTGCCCGGTCGTGTCGAGATCGATGACGTCCAGCCCGTCGTTTCGTGCGGGACGTACCCCGCGAAGGCGGTCGTGGGTGAGGTGGTCCCGGTGCGGGCCGCGGTCTGGCGAGAAGGACACGAAGCGGTCGCGGCAACCCTGGTGGTGCGATACCTCGGGCCGCGTTACCCGCAGGTGAGCGAACTGCGCCGGGTCAAGGCGGTGCAACTCGCCGACCAAGTGCCGACCGCGACCGCCGAGGCACCCACACGGGTCAAGCCGCTGCTGGTTCCGATGACCATGGGCGAAGAGCCGTTTATCTTTCACGGTCAGTTCACCCCGGACAGTGTCGGGCTGTGGACGTTTCGAGTCGACGGCTGGGGTGACCCGATCCGCAGCTGGCGCGACGCGGTGGTGGCCAAGCTCGACGCCGGTCAGGGTGAAACCGAACTGTCCAACGACCTGCTGGTGGGCGCCCGGCTCTTCGACCGCGCCGCTGCCGGCGTCCCGCGCGCCGAACGTGATCCCCTGCTGGCGGCCGCGGCTGCCCTGCGCACCCCTGGCGATCCGGTGACCCGTGCCGCGCTGGCGCTGAGTTCTCAGATCGACGAACTGCTGCGGCGCTATCCGCTGCGTGAACTGGTCACCCGCGGCGAACAGTACGGGATATGGGTGGACCGCCCGCTGGCCCGGTTCGGTGCGTGGTACGAGATGTTTCCCCGCTCCACCGGCGGCTGGGACGACGACGGCAACCCGGTACACGGCACCTTCGCGACCGCGGCGGCGGCACTGCCGCGCATCGCGAACATGGGATTCGACGTGGTGTATCTGCCGCCGATCCACCCCATCGGCAAGGTGCACCGCAAGGGCCGCAACAACGCCGCCACCGCTGCGCCCGGCGACGTCGGATCGCCATGGGCGATCGGCAGCGACGAGGGCGGCCACGAAGCGGTGCACCCGCTGCTGGGCACCCTCGACGACTTCGACGACTTCGTGGCGACGGCCCGCGATCTGGGCCTTGAGGTTGCGCTGGACCTGGCACTGCAATGCGCGCCGGACCACCCCTGGGCGCGAGAACACCCGGAGTGGTTCACCACGCTGCCGGACGGCAGCATCGCCTACGCCGAAAACCCGCCGAAGAAATACCAAGACATCTATCCACTCAACTTCGACAACGATCCGGCCGGTCTCTACGACGAAGTACTGCGGGTGGTGCGCCATTGGATCGACCACGGGGTGAAGGTCTTCCGGGTCGACAATCCGCACACCAAGCCGCCGGACTTCTGGGCGTGGTTGATCGGTCAGGTCAAAGCGGCCGATCCGGACGTGATCTTTTTGTCCGAGGCCTTCACCCCGCCGGCCCGGCAATACGGGCTGGCCAAGCTCGGCTTCACCCAGTCCTACACCTATTTCACCTGGCGCACGTCGAAGTGGGAGCTGACCGAGTTCGGCAACCAAATCGCCGAACTCGCCGACTTTCGGCGGCCCAACCTGTTCGTCAACACTCCCGACATCCTGCACGCTGTGCTGCAGCACAACGGCCCAGGCATGTTCGCGATCCGCGCAGTACTGGCGGCGACCATGGGTCCGTCCTGGGGCATGTACTCCGGCTACGAGCTTTTCGAGCACCGCGCGGTGCGTGAAGGCAGCGAGGAATACCTGGACTCGGAGAAATACCAATTACGACCTCGCGACTTCGCTGGTGCGCTGGCTGAGGGACGATCTCTAGAGCCGTTCATTAAGCGGCTCAACGAAATTCGGCGACTACATCCGGCGCTGCGTGAACTACGCACAATTCACTTTCACCACATCGACAACGACGCGCTGCTGGCTTACAGCAAATTCGACCCCACCACCGGTGACTGCGTGCTGGTGGTTGTCACGCTGAATGCGTTCGCGCCTGAGGAGGCGACGTTGTGGTTAGACATGCCGGCGCTGGGTATGGAGCCCTATGAACGGTTTTGGGTGCGAGACGAGATTACCGGCGAGGAATACCAATGGGGAGCAGCCAACTACGTGCGGATCGACCCGGCCAAAGCGGTGGCCCACATCATCAACATGCCGCTGATTCCGGACGAATCACGAATGACGTTGCTGCGCCGGAGGTGAGGTTGCGATGACGCCCACCGATCAACTCGCCAAGGCGCACCTGGCACCCGACCCCGCCGACCTGGCTCGGCTGGTGGCGGGCGAACACCATAATCCGCACGGGATCCTGGGTGCTCACGAGTACGACGGTCACACCGTGATCCGGGCGCTGCGCCCGCATGCGCTGGAGGTGGTTGCACTCGTGGGCGGCAAACGGTACCCGATGCAGCACATCGAATCCGGGTTGTTCGCGGTGGCGCTGCCGTTCGCCAACCTCATCGACTACCGGCTCGAGGTGAGCTATCGGCGCGCTGACGACGTCGACGTGCACACGGTGGCGGACGCTTACCGCTTCTTGCCGACCCTGGGCGAAGTCGATCTGCATTTGTTCGCGGAGGGCCGCCACGAACGCCTCTGGGAGGTATTGGGCGCGCACCCGCGCTCGTTCACCACCGCTGACGGCGTCGTCGAAGGCGTCTCGTTCGCGGTGTGGGCGCCTAACGCCAAGGGCGTAAGTCTCATCGGCGACTTCAACCACTGGAACGGCAACGATGCCCCTATGCGGGTGCTCGGTTCGTCGGGGGTGTGGGAGCTCTTCTGGCCGGGCTTCCCGCCCGGCGGGCTGTACAAGTTCCGGGTGCACGGCGCCGACGGTGTGGTCACCGAACGGGCCGACCCGTTCGCGTTCGCCACCGAGGTACCACCGCACACCGCGTCGAAGGTGACCTCCAGCAGCTACACCTGGGGGGACGGCGAGTGGATGAGCCAACGTGCCCGCCGCAACCCGGTGTTCGAGCCGATGAGCACCTACGAGGTGCATCTGGGCTCGTGGCGCCCGGGACTGGGCTACCGCGAACTTGCTCGTGAGCTAACGGATTATGTTGTGACACAGGGCTTTACCCATGTCGAGATGTTGCCCGTCGCCGAGCACCCGTTCGCCGGGTCGTGGGGATACCAGGTCACTTCCTACTATGCGCCGACATCGCGGTTCGGCAGCCCCGACGAATTCCGGGCGCTCGTGGACGCGCTGCACCAGGCTGGCATCGGCGTCATCGTGGACTGGGTCCCGGCGCATTTTCCCAAAGATGCATGGGCACTTGGCCGTTTCGACGGCACAGCGCTCTACGAACATTCCGACCCCAAGCGCGGTGAGCAGCTCGATTGGGGCACTTATGTTTTCGACTTCGGTCGGCCTGAGGTCCGCAATTTCCTGGTTGCCAACGCGCTGTACTGGTTGCAAGAGTTCCATGTCGACGGTTTGCGAGTAGACGCCGTCGCTTCCATGCTCTACCTGGACTACTCCCGTCCGGCTGGCGGCTGGACACCGAACATCCACGGCGGCCGCGAGAACCTGGAAGCGGTGCAGTTCCTACAGGAGATGAACGCCACCGCACACAAGGTGGCGCCGGGCATTGTCACCATCGCCGAGGAGTCGACCTCGTGGCCGGGCGTCTCGCGACCGACAAACGTTGGCGGGCTTGGCTTTTCGATGAAGTGGAACATGGGCTGGATGCACGACACGCTGCACTACATGAGCCGTGATCCCATCTACCGGAGCTATCACCACCACGAGATGACGTTCTCGATGCTGTACGCGTTCAGTGAAAACTTCGTGCTGCCGCTCAGCCACGACGAAGTGGTGCATGGAAAGGGCACGTTGTGGGACCGGATGCCCGGCAACGACCACATGAAGGCCGCCGGGGTCCGTAGCCTGCTGGCCTACCAGTGGGCACACCCCGGCAAGCAGCTGTTATTCATGGGCCAAGAATTCGGCCAGCGCGCCGAATGGTCCGAGCAACGCGGTGTGGACTGGTTCCAGCTCGAGGAGGACAGCTTTTCCACCGGCATTTTGCGGTTGGTGCGCGACCTCAACGAGATCTACCGCAGCCACCCCGCACTGTGGAGCCAGGACAGCAGCCCTGAGGGATATTCCTGGATCGACGCCAACGACTCGGCCAACAACGTGTTGAGTTTTCTGCGGTACGGCACCGACGGATCGGTCATGGCTTGCGTGTTCAATTTCGCTGGGGTCGAACACCGCGGCTACCGGCTCGGCCTACCCTCGGCCGGCCGGTGGCGCGAGGTGCTCAACACCGACGCGACCGACTACCGCGGCGGGGGTGTCGGCAACCTCGGCGGCGTCGACGCCACCGAGGAGCCGTGGCACGGCCGCCCGGCGTCGGCGGTGTTGGTGCTGCCGCCCAGCTCGGCGCTGTGGCTGGAACCCGCGTAGCGGGCGGCAAGCCCCGGCTAAGCCACCTCAATAGAGCGCGTTGGCGAGGTTGCGCCGACCTGCAATCACATCGGGGTCGGCGGGATCGAACAAGTCGAACAGCTCGATTAGCCGAGTACGCACCTTGGTGCGCTCGTCGCCAGAGGTCCGCTTGACCAGCGCGATCAGTCGGTCGAACGCGGCGCTCACTTCTCGATTGAGAATCTGCACGTCGGCGGCAGCGAACGCGGCTTCAATGTCGTCTGGCGCGGCGTCGGAGACCGCCACGGCGTCGGGACGCCGTCCGGTCGCGCGCACCAGAAAATCGATCTGACGGATGGCACCTTTGGCTTCCGCGTGGTTCGGGTTGGCGTCCAGGATGGCTTGATACGAGTTTCGCGCAGCAGCGAAGTCGCCCGCCTCGAGCTGCTCACGTGCCTTCGCCAATGCCGGGTCAACCTGTTCGGGCTCACCGGAAGTCGTCGCACCGGTTAGCTTTCCGGCTGTCGCCGAAAGCAGCGAGTCCAGCCAGCGCCGCAGCTGGTCGGCAGGTTGCACACCCTGGAAGCTCGAAATCGGTTGTCCGGCAGCCAACGCCACCACCGTCGGCACCACTTGAACACCGAAGATCTGGGCCACCCTAGGTACGGCGTCGACGTTGACCATGGCCAGCGACCACTTTCCATTGTCGGCGGCGGCCAAATCCGCGAGCGTGTTGGCCAACTGGAGACATACGTCACTGCGCGGCGACCACAGCAGCACCACAACCGGGACCTGATTGGACCGGACCAGTACTTGCTCTTCGAAGTTGGCCTCGGTGATCTCGGTGCCCGCCTGGTGCGCCGACGCCGCATCGCCAGCGGAGGCCTGCTGCTGGGCTCGCTGCTTGAGGGCCGACAGATCGACCGCACCGGCCATGGCGGGCCCGATCGGGGGACGGGAACGCGTCACATCACCAAGTCTGTCACGTCGCTTCAGCCGCCGATCCACCCGGTTGGCGCTGTCCCGGCGGCGCCGCAAACCGTCCAGAACAGGGCCGACGGACGCGCTGATCAACTGATATGACGAAAATCACACTCCGCGGCGCGCGGCCCCGCGCCAGCAACGTTTCAGCGGCCGTCCAATCTGGTGGCGTCGACTAGCCGGCCCGCAAGATGAGCGCGTCGCCCTGACCGCCCGCACCGCAAAGCGCGGCAACCCCGTACCCGGAGCCGCGGCGCGCCAACTCCAGGGCCACATGCAGGGTGATCCGAGCCCCGGACATGCCGATCGGATGCCCGATCGCGATCGCGCCACCGTTGATGTTGACAATGTCAGGATCGACGCCAAGCTCCTTGGTCGAGGCCAAAGCCACGGCCGCGAACGCCTCGTTGATCTCGACCACATCGAGGTCGTCGACGCAGATGCCTTCCCGGGCAAGAGCTTTCTTGACCGCGTTGGCGGGCTGTGACTGCAGTGTGGAATCGGGCCCGGCCACTACTCCATGCGCCCCGATCTCGGCCAGCCAGCCCAGTCCAACCTCGATGGCCTTCTGTTTGTTCATCACGACGACCGCCGCCGCACCGTCGGAAATCTGCGATGACGAGCCGGCGGTGATGGTGCCGTCGGGGCGAAAGGCCGGCTTCAGACCGGCCAGCGACTCGGCGGTGGTGTTGGCGCGGATGCCCTCGTCCTCGCTGAACTGCAGTGGATCGGCGTTGCGCTGCGGGATGTCCACCGGCACCACCTCGTCGGCGAAGACGCCGTCCTTCCAGGCTGCCGCGGCTTTCTGATGCGAACGCGCAGCGAACTCGTCCTGCTGGCGGCGGGTGAACTTGTCCGTCGCGTTGCGCTGCTCGGTCAGCGCCCCCATCGGCTGGTCGGTGAACACGTCGTGCAGCCCGTCGTAGGCCATGTGGTCCAACACCGTCACATCGCCGTACTTGTAGCCCGCCCGGCTGCCCATCAAAAGGTGTGGCGCCTGGGTCATGGATTCCTGGCCACCGGCCACCACCACGTCGAATTCGCCGGCGCGAATCAGCTGGTCGGCAAGTGCAATCGCATCAAGACCGGAAAGGCACATCTTGTTGATCGTGAGCGCCGGGACGTCCCAGCCGATCCCGGCCGCCACCGCCGCTTGGCGTGCCGGCAGCTGACCGGCTCCGGCGGTTAGCACCTGCCCCATGATCACGTACTGGACCAGCGACGCCGGCACCTTGGCCTTCTCAAGGGCACCGGAGATCGCGATCGCTCCCAGATCGCTGGCCGAGAAATCCCGCAGCGAACCCATTAACTTGCCAATGGGTGTCCGTGCTCCAGCAACGATCACCGACGTCGTCATGATTACCTCCAGCGCGGGCGTAGACGGCCGATTTGGCCGATCGGAGAAGCACAATCGTGCCCTACAGGTTACCGTGGCGTTATGACCACCGATCACGTTGACGTTCGTCGCCCCCTGACCACCGCGTTGGTGACGGCGGTGGACCACGTTGGCATCGCAGTACCCG
Source organism: Mycobacterium heckeshornense (assembly GCF_016592155.1). Taxonomy (NCBI): domain Bacteria; kingdom Bacillati; phylum Actinomycetota; class Actinomycetes; order Mycobacteriales; family Mycobacteriaceae; genus Mycobacterium; species Mycobacterium heckeshornense. The sequence continues at coordinate 1,573,897 of NZ_AP024237.1, read as the reverse complement.
ACCTGGACGAAGCGATCGCGTGGTATCACGACCATCTGGGCATGATCGTGCTGCATGAAGAGGTCAACGACGACCAGGGAATCCGTGAGGCGATGCTGTCGGTACGCGGCGCCCCGGTCGGCAGTGCGCAGGTTCAGCTGATGGCCCCGGTCGACGAGTCGTCGGCGATCGCGAAGTTCTTGGACAAACGCGGGCCCGGCATTCAGCAGCTCGCTTACCGGGTCAGCGACCTTGATGCGCTCACCGAGCGGCTGCGCGACCAAGGCATCCGGCTGCTCTATGACGCCCCGCGGCGTGGCACCGCCAACTCGCGGATCAATTTCATCCACCCCAAAGACGCTGGCGGGGTGCTCATCGAACTGGTCGAGCCCGCCGAATCAGCTCGACACTAAGACCATTTTCGGGTCGGGCCGCGTGTTGCGCGATTGGCCCAGCACGAGGTGTGCCAGTGGCGCCGGTCCTCGACACCATGTCGCGGATCAGCTGGCCACACCACGACATGTGCTGTGCCAGAACGGATTTCATGATCGCAGCCAGGACAGCGGTATGTCTTGACGGCTCGGGCTGCGGCGACGGGTCTTACCGCGTATTCGTAGCCGCCAGGTCCGGTTTCGAGACGGTCCGGCATCGGCAACGGCCCGACCCGGGTCTGGCGACGTGGCGAGGTGCGGCGTGCCATAGCTTCAGTGTAGTGAGACAACCTCAGAACAGCCGATACTCGCTGCTGTCAAGTCCGCGCATTTTATCGTAATCCAAAGTGATACAACGGATTCCACGATCAGTAGCTAATGTACGCGCCTGGGGCCTAATCAGTTGGGCGGCAAGCACGCCGCTGACCGGTGCCAGCGCTTTGTCGCGGTTGAGCAGCTCGAGGTAGCGGGTCAACTGTTCGACGCCCTCGATCTCGCCTCGGCGTTTAATCTCCACGGCCACCGCGCGGCCCTGCTCGTCGCGGCACAACAAGTCGACCGGGCCGATCGCTGTCATGTATTCCCGGCGGATCAGCGTGTATCCGGTGCCAAGCAGTTCGACGTGCTCGGCCAGCAGAGCCTGCAGATGGGCTTCCACGCCGTCTTTGACCAGCCCCGGGTCGACACCGAGTTCGTGGCTGGAATCATGCTCGATGCCTTCGACGGTGATGCGCAGCTGCTCACCGACCTTGTTCTGCACTACCCAAACCGGCAAGGGTCCGTCGAGTTCTTCGGTGAGCCAGCACGGCGGGCTCATCCAATTCAGCGGCTTGTAGGCACCGTCGTCAGCGTGCACACTCACCGAGCCGTCGGCTTTGAACAGCAGCAATCTGCGCGCGGACGGCAGATGTGCGCTGAGCCGACCCAGGTAGTCGACCTTGCACTGAGCGATCACGAGGCGCACCCGAGTCACCTTAAAGCCACTGCGGACGACAAATTAGGCTGGCGCCACCATGATGGCCAAGACGACGGCGGCGCAACGGCTGGGCCGTGTACTGGAGAAACTGACACACCAGAGCGGCCGGTTAACCGAGCCCCCGGAATATGGCTCATGGCTGCTCGGTCGGGTCTCGGAAAGCCAGCGCCGCCGACGGGTGCGGATCCAGATCATTCTGACCGTCTTCATTTTGGTGGTCAGCCTGGTCGGAATCGGTGTCGACCTACTCATTGTCACGGTCGCTATTCCCGTACCCAGCCTGTTCACCGAGGCGCCACCGTGGCTCACCTTCGCGGTGGCGCCGGGCTACATCGTGATAGCCGTGATGGTGGGCACCTACTGGATCACCCGGCGAACCGTGACGATGCTGCGGTGGGCGATCGAGGAACGCAAACCCACCCCTGCCGACGAGCGCAACACGTTTATGGCCCCGGCGGGCGTAGCGGTCATCAGCCTCATTTTGTGGGGGTTAGGGACGGCATTGATGACGCTCCTCTACGGGCTCGCCAACACGATGTTCATCCCGAAAATCTTGTTCTCCGGCAGCTTCTGCGGCGTTATGGTCTCCACCGCCTGCTATTTGTTCACCGAATTCGCTCTGCGTCCAGTTGCCGCCCAGGCACTGCAGGCCGGACCCCCGCCACGGCGGTTGGCGCACGGAATCATGGGCCGCACCATGGTGGTCTGGATGCTCGGCTCGGGGTTGCCGGTGATCGGCATCGCACTCACGGCGTTTTTCGCACTGACGCTTCGGAACTTAACCGAGACCCAGTTCGGCGTTGCGGTGCTGATGCTGGCGGCGGCAACACTGATATTTGGATTCCTGCTGATGTGGATCCAGTCCTGGCTGATCGCGACACCAGTTCGAGTTGTGCGGGCCGCGCTGAAGCGTGTCGAGCAGGGGGATCTACGCGGCGACCTGGTGGTGTTTGACGGCACCGAGCTCGGGGAGCTGCAGAGCGGCTTCAATGCGATGGTCAACGGGTTGCGGGAACGAGAACGCCTCCGCGACATCTTCGGACGCCATGTCGGTCGGGAGGTGGCGGCGGCCGCAGAACGAGAGCGACCCAAGCTGGGTGGCGAAGAGCGCCATGTCGCGATCGTCTTCGTCGATATCGTCGGCTCGACGCAGCTAGTGACGAGCCGACCAGCCACCGAAGTCGTCCAGTTGCTCAACCGGTTTTTCGCGGTGATTGTCGACGAGGTCGACCGTCATCGGGGACTGGTCAACAAGTTCGAGGGTGACGCTGTGTTGGCCGTTTTCGGTGCTCCGAACCGGCTGGAGTGTCCAGAGGACAAGGCCCTGGCCGCCGCTCGAACCATCGCCGATCGATTGGAACGCGAGGTCCCCGAGTGCCAGGCCGGGATCGGGGTGGCGGCCGGACAGGTCGTCGCCGGCAACGTCGGCGCGAAGGAACGGTTTGAATACACTGTGATCGGCGAACCGGTCAACGAAGCGGCCCGGCTCTGTGAACTAGCGAAATCTCAGCCCACCCGGTTACTGGCGTCGTCGGAAACGGTCGATGCTGCGAGCGAAAAAGAGCGTGCGCGTTGGTCTTTGGGCGAGACAGTAACGTTGCGTGGCCACGACCAGCCCACCCGCCTGGCCGCTCCGGTCTAGGGCAGGCTCGGGGGTCTGGTCCGACCACGATGTCGTATTGCCGCTAGTGATGTCGGTGGGCAGGTGTAATCGTGTCAAGCGTGCATGAAGATTTCGACCGCTGCCATCTGACCGTCCAGTCCAGGGACGGCACTGGAGACCGCGAGCGCGACGGGGACCTCGCCGGGCGGGTCGGGTATACCGCACGCCAACTGGAGTGGCTGCTGCAGGCCGAAGTTGGTGCTGGCCCGCTCGCGATAGCCCGCGCCCGGCAAACGCAGACCGCGGACCCCGAAGCGGTAACTGAAGTGCTGGACCGGGATCCCGGTTCGGGCCCGCTGGCCGCCAGGGCACCCGGACAGCGGATCCCGCGCAACGTCGACGCGGCTGAGCCGACGGCACGTGTCGGTTTGGGCCAACAGAGGTCCACGCGGACGGCGCGGACCCACGCGGGCGGGCTGGCCGCACTCGTTAGTGGGCTCACCGGCGGCAGCGTCGTCTTCGACGCCGGCTGCGACTGGGAACGCACGCGCCGACAATTATTGGCGTTGCCCGGGCAACGACGGACGCCGGCCGCGCGAAACCAGCGATGGCGACCATGGCGACCCTACGCCACTCAGCATCTGTGGACCGCGCTTGACCACCCAGTGAACCGCTGGCCGGCGCAGGAGACAGCGTGATTCTCTACCGCACCGTCGATAGTCCGATTGGTCCGCTGACATTGGCCGGTCGTGGGCCAATCCTGACCCAGTTACGCATGGTCAATCAAACCGCCGGGCCCAACCGCGCCCAGTGGGTGTCCGATGACCGGGCGTTTCCGGATGTAGTCGAGCAGCTGGAGGCGTACTTCGCTGGCCAGCGCACCACATTTGACATCCAACTCGAACTACGGGGCTCACAGTTCCAACGACAAGTATGGGAGGCACTGCTGACCATCCCGTACGGCGAAACCAGTGGCGAGTCCCCGATACTGAGTCCACCCGGTTCTAGAGTCGGGTTTTGTTGTTCTGGATTCAGTTGATTTCGCAGGCCACAGGGGTGTGGGTGTGGCTGCATCGGGCAGCGTACTCGGCCGGGGTGAGGTAGCCCAGCGCGGAGTGACGATGCCGGTGATTATGTTCGTGCTTGAAGTCACCGATGACTACTCGGGCCTCCAGCAGGTTGGTCCAGTGGTTGCGGTTGAGGCACTCCTTCCTGAGCCTGCTGTTGAACGATTCGATGTAGGCGTTGTCCCACGGCGCTCCGGGTGGAATGTAGGACAATCCGACTGTGCCGTCACAAAACTGTTGCAACGCTTGCGAAATCATCTCCGGGCCGTTGTCCATGCGCAGCACCAGCGGCGGTCCACCGGCGGAGGCGAACACCCGCTCGAGTTCATCGACGAGACGCTCGCCGGTAATCGAGCGCTCCACGATGTTCAGCAGCGATTCGCGAGTGTGCTCGTCGACCATCGACGCGATCTTGACAGCCTTGCCGTCGATGGTGGAGTCGAACTGAAAATCGATCGCCCACACCACCTTGGGTGCGTCCGCGACGACCTGCGGCGCCGACGACACCCCGCGCGCTTACGCGGCGAATACGCCCGCCGCTGCAGTCCTTCCTCACGCCACAGCCGGTGGACCTTCTTTTGTTGACCTCACGGCCCTCATCGTGGCGCAACGCCGCCCAGGCGCGCCGAAACCCATGGCAGGGATGTTTGGTGGCATACGCGCGCAGCCAGACCCGCAGATCGGCATCCGGGTCGGCCGGGGTCGCCGCGACCGGAGTGCGCCGGTAGGTAGAACGAGCCAGCCCAACCGCCTTGCACGCCAACCGCTCCGACATGCTCAACACCTCTTTGAGCATGTCCACGGCGCGACGCTTGGCGGCCGGGCTCAGAATTTTCCCTTCGCAACCTCCCGCAACGCATCCTTCTCCAACTCCGCCTCGGCCAAAAGCCGCTTCAACCGCGCGTTCTGCTCCCGCAACTCCTTGAGCTGCCTGGCGGCATCGATATCCATCCCGCCATAGGTGCGGCGCCAGTTGTACAGCGTCGCCGCCGACACCTCCAGCTCGGCGGCGATCTCCTCACCGGTCTTGCCCGCCGCGGCCAGCTCGTCCGCGCGGCGCAGCTTGCGCACGATGTCCTCCGCGGAATGCCGCTTCCGACCACCCATGTGTTTCATCATCCCTTCCAGCCCCATCCACGGGGCCACAGGACTCTAAAACAAGGCGGACTCATTCACCGGGAACACCCCACCAGGTCATACGGAGAAATCGCCGAGCAAATTGGTGCACCGGGCGCGGCCCGGGCTGTCGGATTTGCCAATGGAAGCAACCCGATTGCAATTATCGTGCCTTGCCACCGGGTAATCGGCGCCGGCGGGGGCCTTACCGGATACGGCGGCGGACTCGACCGGAAAAAGGCCTTGCTTGAATTGGAAAAACGCCGGACAGCGACAAGCCCAACGTTATTCGATTGAACAGGGCAAATGGTAAGCACCCCCTTTTGGTGTGGGGGTGCTTTTGGGTGTTCGGCGGTGTCCTACTTTTCCACCCGGGGTGGGTAGTATCATCGGCGCTGGCAGGCTTAGCTTCCGGGTTCGGGATGGGTCCGGGCGTTTCCCTGCCGCTATGGACCGCCGTAACTTTATTTTGTTTGTGTTGTGTGGGGTGGGGGTGTGGTGTGGTGTGGTGTGGTTGCGTGGTGTGGGTAAGTTTTCGGCCGGTTAGTGCCAGTTCCCTGCGCCTATTGCTAGGTGTGTAGGTCTGGTCTATTGATCCCGTGTTCTGCGGGGGGCCTTATCCCTCTGAAAGGGTGAGAAGCCTGGTCTTGGAAGGGGTTTCCCGCTTAGATGCTTTCAGCGGTTATCCTTTCCGAACGTGGCTATCCAGCGGTGCCCCTGGTGGGACAACTGGTGGACCAGAGGTTCGTCCGTCCCGGTCCTCTCGTACTGGGGACAGGTTTCCTCAGGCTTCTGACGCGCGCGGCGGATAGAGACCGAACTGTCTCACGACGTTCTAAACCCAGCTCGCGTGCCGCTTTAATGGGCGAACAGCCCAACCCTTGGGACCTGCTCCAGCCCCAGGATGCGACGAGCCGACATCGAGGTGCCAAACCATCCCGTCGATATGGACTCTTGGGGAAGATCAGCCTGTTATCCCCGGGGTACCTTTTATCCGTTGAGCGACACCCCTTCCACTCGGGGGTGCCGGATCACTAGTCCCGACTTTCGTCCCTGCTTGACGTGTGGGTCTTGCAGTCAAGCTCCCTTGTGCACTTGCACTCGCCACCTGATTGCCGTCCAGGTTGAGGGAACCTTTGGGCGCCTCCGTTACCGTTTGGGAGGCAACCGCCCCAGTTAAACTACCCGCCAGGCACTGTCCCTGAACCCGGTTCAGGGTTCGAGGTTAGAAGCCCAATACGGCCAGAGTGGTATTTCAACGACGACTCCACGCAAACTGGCGTTTGCGCTTCACAGTCTCCCACCTATCCTACACAAGCCGCATCGGACTCCAATACCAAGTTGTAGTGAAGGTCCCGGGGTCTTTTCGTCCTGCCGCGCGTAACGAGCATCTTTACTCGTAGTGCAATTTCGCCGAGTCTATGGTTGAGACAGTGGAGAAGTCGTTACGCCATTCGTGCAGGTCGGAACTTACCCGACAAGGAATTTCGCTACCTTAGGATGGTTATAGTTACCACCGCCGTTTACTGGGGCTTAAATTCTCCGCTTCACCCCCCGGAGGGGGTTGACGGGTCCTCTTAACCTTCCAGCACCGGGCAGGCGTCAGTCCGTATACCTCGTCTTGCGACTTCGCACGGACCTGTGTTTTTAGTAAACAGTCGCTTCTCCCTGGTTTGTGCCACCCCCTGCCGCTGCCGGCCGCGCGGGCCTTGACGGTGTGGGGGTCCCCTTCTCCCGAAGTTACGGGGGCATTTTGCCGAGTTCCTTAACCATAGTTATCTCGTACGCCTCGGTATTCTCTACCTGACCACCTGTGTCGGTTTGGGGTACGGGCCGTGCGTGCGCTCGCTAGAGGCTTTTCTCGGCAGCAGAGGATCACCGAATTCGCCTCAACCGGCTATGCATCACCTCTGAGGATCAATGACATCCGGATTTGCCTAGATGTCTCCCTACGGGCTTGCCCCAGTATTACCACTGACTGGTACGGCTACCTTTCTGCGTCACCCCGTCGCTTACCTACTAGCGGACCGGGCCCCACGCAGCGGGCGACCCCCAACACCCCGAAGGGCGCCGGTTAGCCACCGTTTGGGTGGTTAGCAGATCCGATTCGGTATGGGCGCGCACCCACGGGTACGGGAATATCAACCCGTTATCCATCGACTACGCCTGTCGGCCTCGCCTTAGGTCCCGACTCACCCTGGGCGGACTGGCCTGGCCCAGGAACCCTTGGTCTTCCGGCGGGCAAGGTTCTCACTTGCCTTAACGCTACTCATGCCTGCATTCGCACTCCCCCCACCTCCACCGTGGATCACTCCACGACTTCCCCGATGAAGGGACGCTCCCCTACCCAACACTGTCGTGTTGCCGCGGCTTCGGCGGTGTGCTTGAGCCCCGCTACATTATCGGCGCACAATCACTTGACCAGTGAGCTATTACGCACTCTTTCAAGGATGGCTGCTTCTAAGCCAACCTCCTGGTTGTCTTCGCGATCACACATCCTTTCCCACTTAGCACACCCTTAGGGGCCTTAGCCGGCGATCTGGGCTGTTTCCCTTTCGACGCGCGAAGCTTATCCCCCGCCGTCTCACTGCCACACTTACCACACCGGCATTCGGAGTTTGGCTGACGTCAGTAACCTAGTCGGGCCCATCGGCCATCCAGTAGCTCTACCTCCGGTGTGAACCATGCAACGCTGCACCTAAATGCATTTCGGGGAGAACCAGCTATCACGGAGTTTGATTGGCCTTTCACCCCTACCCACAGCTCATCCCCTCAGTCTTCAACCTAAGTGGGTTCGGGCCTCCACGCGGTCTTACCCGCGCTTCACCCTGGCCATGGGTAGATCACCCCGCTTCGGGTCCACAACATGCCACTACACCCCACCAACGGGGATACGCCCTATTCAGACTCGCTTTCGCTGCGGCTACCCCACCCGGGTTAACCTCGCGACATGCCAGTGACTCGCAGGCTCATTCTTCAAAAGGCACGCCATCACCCCACCCGGGGGCTTTGACGGATTGTAGGCACACGGTTTCAGGTACTCTTTCACTCCCCTCCCGGGGTACTTTTCACCATTCCCTCACGGTACTGATCCGCTATCGGTCATTGGGACGTATTTAGGCTTACCGGGTGGTCCCGGCCGATTCACAGCAGATTCCACGGGCCCGCTGCTACTCGGGACACGCCACAGGCAGGCGCAGGATTTTCACGTACCGGGCTCTCACCGTCTACGGCAGACCATCCCAGGCCACTTCCGCTAACCCCACACTTGCTCACTGCCCGCCAGGGGTAGCCCCAGCCGCGGCGCTCCCACAACCCCGCACACACAACCCCTACCCGGTCTTTCATGCGCGCGGTTTAGCCTCCTCCGCGTTCGCTCGCCACTACTAACGGAATCACCTGTTGTTTTCTTCTCCTACGGGTACTGAGATGTTTCACTTCCCCGCGTTCCCCCCGCACCCTATCCATTCAGATGCGGGTGACACGACATCACTCGTGCCGGGTTACCCCATTCGGACACCCTCGGATCCACGCTCGGTTGACAGCTCCCCGAGGCTTATCGCAGCCTCCCACGTCCTTCATCGGCGCCCAATGCCAAGGCATCCACCATGCGCCCTTACACACTTACAAACACCAGAAAACACACGACAAAAACCGCTACCACAGTCTTTGCCAGATGCTCGCAACCACTATCCAACACTCAAACACCACACCCCGCCACCACGCGAGGCAACAACACCACCAACCCCAAACGGCCCCGGTGTTGTCTCAAAACCCAACAGTGTGCCGGTGATCACTGTCTGCCGCCAAACACCCGGCCCGACGCCACCACAGCGCCGAACCCTCCACACCCCACCAACACGGGGTGCAATCCACGGTGCTCCCTAGAAAGGAGGTGATCCAGCCGCACCTTCCGGTACGGCTACCTTGTTACGACTTCGTCCCAATCGCCGATCCCACCTTCGACCACTCCCTCCCAAACGGGTTGGGCCATGGGCTTCGGGTGTTACCGACTTTCATGACGTGACGGGCGGTGTGTACAAGGCCCGGGAACGTATTCACCGCAGCATTGCTGATCTGCGATTACTAGCGACTCCGACTTCACGGGGTCGAGTTGCAGACCCCGATCCGAACTGAGACCGGCTTTACAAGGATTCGCTTAACCTCACGGCATCGCAGCCCTTTGTACCGGCCATTGTAGCATGTGTGAAGCCCTGGACATAAGGGGCATGATGACTTGACGTCATCCCCACCTTCCTCCGAGTTGACCCCGGCAGTCTCCCATGAGTCCCCACCATCACGTGCTGGCAACATGGGACAAGGGTTGCGCTCGTTGCGGGACTTAACCCAACATCTCACGACACGAGCTGACGACAGCCATGCACCACCTGCACACAGGCCACAAGGGAACGCCTATCTCTAGACGCGTCCTGTGCATGTCAAACCCAGGTAAGGTTCTTCGCGTTGCATCGAATTAATCCACATGCTCCGCCGCTTGTGCGGGCCCCCGTCAATTCCTTTGAGTTTTAGCCTTGCGGCCGTACTCCCCAGGCGGGGTACTTAATGCGTTAGCTACGGCACGGATCCTTCAGGAAAGAACCCACACCTAGTACCCACCGTTTACGGCGTGGACTACCAGGGTATCTAATCCTGTTCGCTCCCCACGCTTTCGCTCCTCAGCGTCAGTTACTGCCCAGAGACCCGCCTTCGCCACCGGTGTTCCTCCTGATATCTGCGCATTCCACCGCTACACCAGGAATTCCAGTCTCCCCTGCAGCACTCCAGCCTGCCCGTATCGCCCGCACGCCCACAGTTAAGCTGTGGCATTCCACGAACAACGCGACAAGCCGCCTACGAGCTCTTTACGCCCAGTAATTCCGGACAACGCTTGCACCCTACGTATTACCGCGGCTGCTGGCACGTAGTTGGCCGGTGCTTCTTCTCCACCTACCGTCACCACAACAAAAGCTGCGGCTTCGTCGATGGTGAAAGAGGTTTACAACCCGAAGGCCGTCATCCCCCACGCGGCGTCGCTGCATCAGGCTTGCGCCCATTGTGCAATATTCCCCACTGCTGCCTCCCGTAGGAGTCTGGGCCGTATCTCAGTCCCAGTGTGGCCGGACACCCTCTCAGGCCGGCTACCCGTCGTCGCCTTGGTAGGCCATCACCCCACCAACAAGCTGATAGGCCGCGGGCCCATCCCACACCACTACCACACGCTTTCCACCACACCACATGCATGGCGCGGTCCTATCCGGTATTAGACCCAGTTTCCCAGGCTTATCCCGAAGTGCAGGGCAGGTCACCCACGTGTTACTCACCCGTTCGCCACTCGAGCACCCACCGAAGCGGGCCTTTCCGTTCGACTTGCATGTGTTAAGCACGCCGCCAGCGTTCGTCCTGAGCCAGGATCAAACTCTCCAAACAAAACCACTCAGAGAAAACCCCGACAAAAAACACACCACACCCCAACACGGGGAAAATCAGGGCACGGCAAAAACAACAAACAAAACCACCAACACACTATTGAGTTCTCAAACAACACCCGCCAACAGGCAACCCTGCAACTATACTCCGCCGCAGGGCAAGCGTCAACTCTTTTTGCGTCGCCCCGTTTCTCGGAGAGACGCGGGTTCTCGAACTGGTCGTTATTCTACGCGTTCGATCTCGGCGCCGAGACTAACGAGGTTTTCCACGAACAACGGATAGCCCCGGTCGATGTGAAAGACGTCGTGGACCTCGGTGTCGCCGTCAGCCACCAGTCCGGCCAGCACCAGGCCGGCCCCGGCGCGGATGTCCGAACACCACACCGGCGCACTGGAAAGTTGCGGGAGGCCCCGCACCACGGCATGGTGCCCGTCGGTGCGCGCGTCGGCACCGAGTCGGATCATCTCCTCGACGAAGCGGAACCGCGCTTCGAACACGTTCTCGGTGATCATCGATGTCCCGTCGGCGATCGAGGCCAAAGCGATCGCCATCGGCTGCAGATCGGTCGGGAACCCCGGGAACGGCAACGTCGCGACGTTGACGGCCTTCGGACGCTCGTACTGAACAACCCGGAAGCTGTCGTCGGTCTGCGTGATGGTGGCGCCGGCGTCGTGCAACTTGTGCAGCACCACCTGCAGATGAGAGGGGTCGACACCGGTGACCGTGATATCGCCGCGGGTCATGGCCGCGGCGATCCCCCAGGTGGCGGCGACGATGCGGTCACCGATCACCCGGTGCTCGGTGGGGTAGAGCCGCGGTACCCCGGTGATCTTCATCGTCGGCGAGCCTGCGCCCTCCACCTGTGCGCCCATCTGATTCAACATCGTGCACAGGTCGACTACATCGGGTTCGCGTGCCGCGTTGTGAATGGTCGTCACACCGTCGGCCAGCACCGCGGCCATCAGGATATTTTCGGTGGCGCCTACCGACGGAAATTCCAGCTGAATCTCCGCGCCGCGCAACGTTTCCGCTTGAGCGACCACACAGCCGTGCTCGATGTTGCAGTCCGCCCCCAGCTGTCGCAGACCCGCCTGGTGCATGTCCAGAGGCCGCGATCCGATGGCATCACCACCTGGAAGTGCGACCTTCGCGCGCTTGCACCGGCCGACCAGCGGACCCAACACACACACCGAGGCCCGAAACTGCCGTACCGCCGCGAAATCGGCGTCGTACTTGAGCTCGTCAGGGGAGGTGATCCGCACGGTCGAACCTGACAGTTCCACCCTCGCGCCCAGGCCGCGAAGTACCTCGGCCATCAATGGGACGTCGAGGATGTCTGGACAGTTGGTGATCGTGCTGGTGCCTTCGGCCAACAGCGCGGCCGCCATCAGCTTAAGCACGCTATTCTTGGCGCCCCCGACAGCAACTTCGCCCGATAACCGGTTCCCGCCGGTCACCACGAAACGCTCGCCCACTCGGGCCAGTTTAGTGAGGCGGTACCGGCCTGTCAGTCAGCCCAGTACGTTTGAGGTATGGCCGTTCACCTCACCCGCATCTATACCCGCACCGGCGACGACGGAACTACCGGTTTGAGTGATTTCACCCGGGTCTCGAAAAACGATCTCCGACTGGTCGCATATGCCGACTGCGACGAAGCGAACGCAGCAATCGGTGTCGCCATCGCGATAGGCCAGCCGGACGAGCAAATCGCTGATGTACTCCGGCAAATCCAAAACGACCTGTTCGATGCCGGGGCGGACCTCTCGACTCCCGTGGTAGAAAATCCCGAACATCCGCCGCTGCGAATCACCCAGGCCTACGTCGACCGGCTGGAGAAGTGGTGCGACCAGTACAATGCTGATCTGCCGGCCTTGAATTCGTTTGTGTTGCCTGGTGGTTCACCGTTGTCTGCGCTATTGCACGTCGCACGCACCGTGGTGCGTCGCGCCGAGCGCTCAGCCTGGGCAGCGGTGGACGCCTATCCATCAGGAGTCAGCACGCTGCCGGCAAAGTATCTGAACAGGCTCTCAGACCTGCTCTTCATCATGTCGCGACTGGCCAACGCCGATGGCGACGTACTCTGGCAGCCAGGCGGTGGGCAAACGGGGCAGCCTGAGAACTGAAGTCCCATCAGAGATTCGGCGGTCTTACATGGTGCGGCGGCGCGCACGCGGTGACGGGCGGGATTCTAACCATGACAGGAACGCGGTCAAAGCACCGCGGTCCAGCGCGATTTCGTAACCCCACCTCCGATCCTGGGTAGCGTCACGTAATTCCAGCACGACGATCTCGTCGGTCATGATGTCGAACTCATCGCCGCGCGGTGAACGGCGCGCGATAATTTCGATCCCTCGTCTGCTGAGCCGGCGATCGGGCCACCAGCGCACGCTGGACAACCGATAAAACACAGCTTCACCGCCGCGGTAGCGGACCACGCCGTGCCGCCACCCCTGACCTCCTACGGCCGGCGTGTCGCGCAGAATTGCCGCCGTACCGCCCTGGCGGAGCTTCCACAGCCGATAGCTGAGGACAACGACGGCCAGAAATAGCACACAAACCAGCGCGACCATGATCATCATGGGCGCGCTCATCGGCGCCGCTAGTCCAGTACACCCAAGGCGCGCAACCTGGCTCGGCCCTGTGCGGCGATCCGCGGATCGCCGGACTGGGCGTCATGCCTGGCGGTCGCCTCGTCGATCTCGGATGCGAACTCAGCAGATTCGGCGAGAATGGTGACACCTTGCTCGGTCACCGACAAGAACCCCCCGTGCGTTGCGATGCGCAAATCCTCCTCGCCCTCGCGTTCGACGCGGACCATCGCATCCTCGACCAGCTGGGCTACCAACGGGATATGCCTTGGCATAATTCCGATCTCGCCGACAGTGGTGCGAGTGAAGATAAATGTTGCCTTGCCCGACCACATCTTTCGGTCGACGTCAACGATATCGACGTCCATTTCGGCCACGTCAGATCACCCCTCGGCGACGCAAGCCGATACTGTCGAAAGATACGCTCATCGCCCGCTAGTCGCCTTCGTCCGATTTGTGTTTGTTCCCGGCCTGGTTAGCGCCGCTCGATGTACCGGCGCTTTCGTCCTTCTTGGATCCCCCGTTTTTGCGGCTGCTGCCTTCAAGTTTTGCGCCGAATTTCTCTGCCTTCTTGGCCAAGTCGTCGAGGCCACCGATCAAGAAGAACGCCTGCTCCGGCACATGGTCGAACTCGCCTTTGCACAGCCGGTCGAACGCCTCGATGGTTTCCTTGACCGGCACCGTCGAGCCGGGTACCCCGGTGAACTGCTCGGCTGCCATCATGTTCTGCGACAAAAACCGCTCGATGCGCCGGGCGCGCTGCACCAACTGCTTGTCTTCCTCGGACAACTCGTCGATGCCGAGAATCGCGATGATGTCCTGAAGATCCTTGTACCGCTGCAAAATCCGGATAACCTCCTGCGCCACCCGATAGTGCTCATCACCGACGATGCCCGGATCCAGGATTGTCGAGCTGGACGCCAGCGGGTCGACAGCAGGAAAAATGCCTTTGGAGAACACCGTGCGGCTCAGCTCGGTGGTGGCGTCCAGGTGCGCAAAGGTGGTCGCCGGCGCGGGGTCGGTGTAGTCGTCGGCAGGTACGTAGACAGCCTGCATCGACGTGATCGAGCGTCCCCGAGTCGACGTTATTCGCTCCTGCAGCTCACCCATCTCGTCGGCCAGTGTCGGCTGGTAACCCACGGCCGACGGCATTCGACCCAGCAGCGTAGACACCTCGGAGCCGGCCTGGGTGAAACGGAATATGTTGTCGATGAACAACAGTACGTCCTGACCCTGCTCGTCACGGAACCATTCGGCCATGGTCAGCGCCGACAACCCCACCCGCATGCGGGTTCCCGGCGGCTCATCCATCTGACCGAAAACCAGCGCGGTGTCCTTGAGCACGTTTGCTTCGCGGAGCTCAACCCACAGGTCATTGCCCTCACGGGTGCGTTCACCCACCCCCGCGAACACCGATGTGCCGCCGAAGTTGCGGGCGATGCGGTTGATCATCTCCTGGATCAGGACCGTCTTGCCCACACCGGCCCCGCCGAACAGCGCGATCTTGCCGCCGCGTACGTACGGCGTCAGCAAATCAACGACCTTCAGGCCGGTCTCGAGCATCTCGGTGCGCGGCTCGAGCTCATCGAACCGCGGCGGCTTGCGGTGGATCGGCCAGTGGTCGAAATCTTTGCCGTAGCCCTCGTCGTCCAGACAGTCGCCCAGGGCGTTGAACACGTGGCCCTTGACGCCTTCACCTACCGGCACCGAGATCGAGGTACCAGTGTCGATGACTTCGACGCCGCGCACCAATCCGTCGGTGGGCTGCAAAGAAATGCAGCGCACCAGGTTGTCGCCGAGGTGTTGACCAACCTCTAGCGTCAGGGTTTTCGCGAGCGCTTCAAACGTGACGTCGACGTGCAGGGCGTTGAACAGGGCCGGCACCGAACCGCGCGGGAATTCTACGTCGACCACGGGCCCGGTGACTCGCACCACGCGTCCGTTGCTGTCAGTGCTTTTGCCGTTACCCACAACACCGCGGCTTTCTTTGTAGGTGGACTTCTCGGTAGTAGTTGCCATGTCGTTTCGCTTCCTTATTGGGCTTACCTGCCGACAGCTTCGGCCAACGCGTTTGCACCACCGACGATTTCGCTGATTTCCTGGGTGATCTGGGCCTGTCGCTCACGGTTGGCTTCCAGCGTCAGGGCTTTGATGAGATCGTCGGCGTTGTCGGTGGCTGATTTCATCGCCCGCTGCCGTGACGCCAGCTCGGAGGCTGCCGCTTCGAGCAGCGCGGCGTAGACACGAGTGGTCAGGTATCGCGGTAACAACGACTCGAATAGCGTTGTCGCGTCCGGTTCGAACGAATAGAGCGTTCGCACTGTAGGCGGTTCTTCGACGTACTCCACGACCATGGGTGCGATCCGCCGCGCTTCAGCCGATTGCGACAACATCGACTTGAACTCGGTAGCAACGATGTGCAGCTCGTCTACACCTTCAGCGTCTGACTCGCGGGCCTTGCTACCTTCGTCGGTGCCGGCCATGAATGCCTCGACGAGCGTCGAGGCGATTTCCACGGCATTCTCGTACTTAGGCTGCTCCGAAAACCCCGTCCACGATTCGGTGATGTCCCAATTGCGGAAACTGTAGTAGCTCAGTGCTTTACGACCGACAACGTACAGCACCGGGGCCTTGCCTTCTGAGCGGAGCAGCGAGAAGAGTTCCTCGGCGCGGCGAAACACACTGGCGTTGTATGCGCCGCACAGGCCCCGATCAGAGGACACCACCAGAACCCCCGCGCGCTTAGGTTCGGGGCGCTCGACGAGCAGCGGATGATCTAGCGCGGCTTCGGTGGCCAAAGTGGTGAGCATGTGGGTGATTTCGGCGGCATAGGGCCGTGCCGCCTCAAGCCGGGCCTGTGCCCTGGCGATACGCGAGGTCGCGATCAGCTCCTGCGCCCTGGTGATCTTTTTAATTGACCCCGCAGAACGAATCCGTCCGCGTAACTCACGAAGTGTGGCAGCCACTTTTGCTACTTCTTCTTCTTCTTCGGTGCGGGCTTGTGAACCTGCACCGCTTCCTTACCCAGTTTCTCTTCGTCGAGCGCCTCGACGTGCTCGTCGGGCACCACCGAGACGCCGCTGGTTGTCGCGAAGCCCTTCTTGAATTGGTTGACCACCTCGGCCAGCCTGTCACTGAGCTCGTCGGTGAGCTTTTGGGATTCGCGGAGCTCTTTGAGGATGTCCTCCTCGGAGGCCCGGACGTGGTCGAGGAATTCGCTTTCGAAGCGTCGGACGTCTTCCACCGGCACCGAGTCGAGGTGGCCCTGGGTTCCCAGGAAAATCGAGACTACCTGCTCCTCGACGGGCATCGGCTGGTACTGCGGCTGTTTCAGCAGCTCGACCAGACGTTCGCCCCGTTCTAGCTGAGCCTTTGAGGTGGCGTCCAGGTCGGAGGCAAAGGCGGCGAAGGCTTCCAGTTCCCGATACTGCGACAGGTCTAGGCGCAACGACCCGGCGACGTCCTTCATGGCCTTGATCTGCGCGTTGCCGCCTACCCGCGACACCGATACCCCGACGTTGATCGCCGGGCGCACCCCCTGATTGAACAGGTCGGTCTCCAGGAAACACTGCCCGTCGGTGATCGAGATGACGTTGGTCGGAATGTAGGCCGAGATGTCGTTGGCCTTCGTTTCGATGATCGGCAGCCCGGTCAGCGAACCGCCCCCGAGTTCGTCGGACAGCTTGGCACACCGTTCCAGCAGCCGTGAGTGCAGGTAGAAGACGTCGCCCGGGTAAGCCTCGCGGCCCGGGGGGCGGCGCAGCAGCAACGAGATGGCCCGGTAGGCCTCGGCCTGCTTGGACAGGTCGTCGAAGACGATCAACACATGCTTGCCCTGGTACATCCAATGCTGGCCGATTGCCGAACCGGTATATGGCGCCAGCCATTTGAATCCGGCAGACTCCGAAGCCGGCGCGGCGACAATCGTCGTGTAGTCCATTGCGCCACCCTCTTCGAGGGCCCGGTGCACCGCGGCAATGGTGGTACCCTTCTGCCCGATCGCCACGTAGACGCAGCGCACCTGCAGCTTCTCGTCTCCGCTCTCCCAGTTCTGACGCTGGTTGAGGATGGTGTCGACGCAGACGGCGGTCTTGCCGGTCTTGCGGTCGCCGATGATCAGCTGCCGCTGGCCGCGGCCGATCGGGGTCATCGAGTCGATGGCCTTGATGCCGGTCTGCAGCGGCTCTTTCACACCCTGACGTTGCACCACCGAGGGGGCCTGGATTTCCAACGCCCGGCGGGTTTCGGCGGGGATGTCGCCGCGGGCGTCGATGGGCTGCCCGAGCGGATTGACGACCCGGCCCAAAAATCCGTCACCGACCGGGACGGACAGCACCTGTCCGGTGCGCTTGACCTGCTGGCCTTCCCCGATCTTCTCGAATTCGCCGAGGATCACCGCCCCGACGCTGTGCTCGTCGAGGTTGAGCGCCACGCCCAGAATGCCTCCGGGAAACTCGAGCAGCTCTTGGGTCATCACCGAGGGCAAACCCTCGACATGCGCGATGCCGTCCCCGGCGTCGATGACGGTGCCGACTTCCTCGCGGGCCGTTTCGGAGGTGAAAGAGCTCACATACTCCTCGATGGCGCCCTGGATGTCGTCCGGGGAGATTGTCAACTCGGCCATTGCTATTCGTCTTCCTGCTCGATGTGATGGCTGGTTCTATCAGTCGGGGAGCTGGCTCTCGGCGGCGGCGAGACGAGACGAGAGCGTACCGTCGATCACCTCGTCGCCGACAGTGATCGCCAGCCCGCCCAGCAGTTTGGGTTCGATCTGCATCTGGACCGTCACGGGATGACCGTAAATACGGCTCAAGATTTCGGTGAGGCGGGTCCTCTGGGCGTCGTCGAGTTCCGCCGCGGCGCTGACGTGAGCCACGATTTCGCCACGCCGGGCTACCGCCACTTCGGCAAGTTCGAGTACTGCCTCCTCGGCCGGTTTGCCGCGGGTCAGTTGCACCGTCTGCGCCAGCAGTGCGGCCGTGATCGCGTTGACCCCCCCTGCCCTGTCGAGCACATTGCGCAGCAACTCGACCCGCCGGTCGGCGGGCGTGCCGTAATCGCCGAGCAGCAAGGCAAGACGCGGCTGGGCAGCCAAAACCCGACTGAACCGGAACAGCTGGTCTTCCACCTCATCGACTTGGCCGGCCCGTTCGGCGCGCGCCAACCATGCTTGCCGCGCTAGATGTTCGACGGCGTCGACCAAATCCGAACTGGCAGACCAGTGCTCGGTGACCGCCGCCCGAAGCACCTCGAGGGCTGGCTCGCCAACCGTGTCGGCCACCAACCGCTCAATCAGGCGAATTCTGGGTCCGGCGTCTTCGCCCGGCAGGGTCAGATACCTAGTCACCACCGTTTCGCGATGCAGCAGCTGCACCGCCGCCGCCAGGTCGTCGGCCAGATTCGACAACCCCCGGTCGTCGACGTGGTCGGCTACCTCCTCGAACCGCTGCACCAGGTTACCCAGTGCCAGGCGACTAGCCGAGCGCATCTTCGCCAACACGGGATACTTGACGCCTGTCTGCGACGGCGCCATGGCGTCGAGCTCGTCCAGGAACCGATCGACGGTGGCGGATTGCCGCGCGGTATCGGCGACATGCTCGCGCACCAATTCGCCTGCCCGCTGCACGGATTCATACCCGAGGTCTTGTCGAAGCTGTCGGACAAGCTGAGCACGCAACAGCTCGACCTGCTTGGCGCCTTGCACTTTGATGCGTTCGACTTCGGCGTCGGCCTGGTCGCGCAGCTGTTCGGCAATGCGCCCGGCGTCGGCGCGGGCCTCGTCGATGATGCGTTGTGCCTCAGCCTTGGCCTCCTCGACCGCGTTGGCATGCGCCCGGCTGGCTTCCTCCAGCCGCTTTGCCGCTTCCGCTGCCTCGTCCAGTTCCTGCTGGACAGCCTTCTGTCGGTCCGTCATCAGCCCGCGCACGGGCGGCACGACGTAGCGCCATAGCAAGAACACGATCACCGCGAATCCGGCCAGCTGCCCGATAAACGTCGACATTGCCGCTTACCGCTCCGATCCCGCGGGCGCCGCCGAGGCGATATCGACGCCGAGGATTCGCCGCGCCAAGGTCGCCGACATGGTTTCTACGTGGGAACGCAGATCCGCCGCCACAGCGTCGCCCTCTTGTTTCAGCCGCTCGCTGGCGCTTTGCAGAGTCGCGTTCACCTCTTCTTCGGCACGGGCCCGCATCTCCTCCAAGACCTTGCGGCCCTCGGCGCGGGCGCTGTCGCGGATGGCCGAGGCCTCGAGCCGGGCCTGCGCCATCGCGTTTTCATAGTCGGCGCGTGCGGCAGCGAATTGCTCGTCCGACCGCCTGTTGTCGGCCAACGTCTTGTCGACCATGTATTCGCGCTCACGCAGCACTTTCATGATCGGCGGCACGACGAAAGTGCCGATGACGCCAAGCACAATCAGGAAGATGACCAGCACGACGAAGAAAGTGCCGTTGGGGAGGAGGAAGTTGTTGCTGCCGCCCTCCCCGGCTGCCTGGCCCGCGGCCAGGACGATGGCGCTCATATCCCCCATCTCAGCGGATTACTTGACCGGGGTGGCGAAAACGAACAGCGCCATGAAGGCCAGGTTGATGAAGTACATGGCCTCCACCAGGCCGACGGTGATGAAGAACGGAGTGAAAAGCCGCCCCTGCGCTTCCGGCTGGCGGGCAATGCCTGAGATCAGTGCGTTACCGGCGACACCGTCACCGATCGCGGCACCGACCGCACCCCCGCCCAGGATCAATCCGCCGCCGATGAGGGCGCCAGCGGCGATTTGTGGATCTAACGCTGCCATTCCATATCCTCCTTGATGTCTGGTAGCCGTCTACCAAGCTCTCGTGGTGGTGACCCGGTGTGCCATTTCGAGGCTGCCTTATCCGTGCTCCTCTTCCAGCTCCATCGCCTGAGCGAAGTACAAGATCGTCAACAGCGCAAAAATAAACGCCTGGATGAACCCGACGAACAAGTCAAACGCCTTCCAGATTGCGTTGGGTGCCCACAAGATATACGGCGGAAATAGCGCGATCAGCGCCACCATGATCCCGCCGGCAAAGATGTTTCCGAAGAGTCGCAGCGACAGCGAGATCGGCTTCGCGACTTCCTCGACCATGTTGATCGGCGCCAGCGCCGCGACATGCCCCTTGAGCAACTTGACCGGATGGCCCAGGATGCCGCGTCGCGCGATTCCCGCCGTGTGGTAGCACACAAAGACGAAGAGCGCCAACGCTAACACGTAATTGATGTCGGCCGCCGCCGGCTTGAGCAGCTCGGTGGGATGCCCGTTTTGGGTGACCTGCAGCGGCAGCACAGCGAGCCAGTTCGAGATCAGGATGAACACGAAGATGGTGACCGCCAGCGGCAGCACGAAGGGGGCGATCCGCATGCCGATCGTGCTCTCGATCTGGTTGCGCATCTGGATGGTGATCGCCTCGAAGAACAACTGCACCCCGCTGGGCACGCCGGTCGCGGTGACCTTGGCGCGCAAATAAAATGCGAGGGCGATCACGATCACCGCGGCGATTACGGTCGAGAGCACTGTGTCGGTGTTGACCGTGAGCCCGAACCATTTGGCTGTGGTGTGCTCGCCGACTTCGATTTGCGCGTCAGCCAAAATTGTCTCAATCATCGCTGTGTGCCGTCCCTTCCGTGCGCTCATCGCCCGAAGCCGACTGCGTGGCTCCGGTGCGCAACTTGTTCCACACCGGCAGTGCGGTCGAAGCCACGAGCAACACCTGAAACAGTGCCAGTCCGAACACCACCCCTAGCCCGGCAGGGCGGAAAGCAAACGCAATGGCCAGACCGATCACGGTGAGGAACGCCAGCCGTGTCGCCGAATTCAGCGCCATGCTCCTTTTCAGCGGATGCGCCTTAGCCGTGATCACCGACACCGACCGCGCCACCAGGACGGCGTTGAGCAAACCCATGAGCAGACCGATGCCAAAGAACACACCCAGCATCAGGTTTCCGAGCCAGTGAGCGATCGGGATGGCGGCGGCGGTCAGCGCGACAGATATCAGAAGCAGACGGACCGGCCGGAACGCAACAGAGGGAAACACCAACGGCGCGTCTTGCGCTGGCGTCGTCACTGCTGCACCTCAATCCCGGGTATGGGGGAGTCGCCTGGCTGATCGTTGCTCGGCCCGTAGAGCGTATCGGAGGGCCGTCGTCGCGCTGGAATCACCCAAGGGATAGCTCCCTATGTCGGTCGTACAGCGGCCCGCTCGGAGAACTCTCCGACGGCCGGGTGGGCCGGCAACCCGCGAGGTTCATTCGGGGTTCTACCTGCACCGTACCACATCAAAGGCTGTCCTACTACTCCTCGTCGTAGATATCGTCGCGACGGCGGAGCAGAGGCACCAACGTGGCGACAACCGCAATCGCGATCGCCGCCAGCATCACTGCTGCGGTGTCGCGCGGGTTGAAGAAAATCGTGCTCGCGGTGCCGAACGCTACGATGGCTACCCACAGATAGATCAGCAGCACCACTCGCCGGTGCGAATGCCCGATCTGCAGCAGGCGATGATGCAGGTGCATCTTGTCGGGACTGAACGCGCTGCGCCCGGCGCGGGTGCGCCGCACGATCGCCAGCAGCAGGTCGAGCATCGGCACAAACATCACCGCCACCACCAGCAGGAAGGGCGACAGCAAAGCGAACACATCACGCGCGCCGTAAGCGTTCTGCGATATCGGTCCCGCAGCGGTGGTCGACGCAGCGGCCAACATCAGCCCGATCAGCATCGAACCGGAGTCACCCATGAAGATCTTGGCCGGGTAAAAGTTATGCGGCAGAAAGCCCAGACATGCCCCGGCAAGTACCACTGAGATCACCGCCGGGGGGTAGAACAACACGTCGCCCCCGTGGTCGCGCAGTAAGCCGACGGAGAACATGCAGATCGCCAGCGCCGTGATGAGGCCCAACCCTGCGGCCAATCCGTCGAGCCCGTCGACGAAGTTCATCGCGTTGACGATCGACACAGTCAGCGCCAGGGTGAGCAGGATCGAGGAGACTTGGTCCAACACGATGGTGCCGACGGCGCCGAGCGGGATATAGAGCACGCTCCAGGCCACGCCCATGGTGACCAGCACGCTGGCCGCGGTGATCTGGCCGGCGAACTTCGTAAGGGCGTCCAGACCCCACCGGTCATCGATCAGCCCGATGCCCATGATCACCGCACTCGCCACCACCACCGCGGGCATGCCCGAGGAATAGACGAAACCTCGGGTCAGGGCCGGAAGCTGGGATGCCAAAAAGACCGCGGACACGACGCCCAGGAACATCGCAAGCCCACCCATCCTGGGCGTCGGTGTGACATGTACGTCGCGTTCCCGGGGATAGGCCACCGCCCCGAATCGGGTGGCCATCACCCGCACCGGCCCGGTCGTGAAATAGGTGACGATCGCAGCGGTCAGCCCGACGAGCGCAAGTTCGCGCAGCGGGACTCCCGCGCCGCGGTCGGACAAGGCGAGCAGGCCGGCGGCCAGGCTGTCGGCATCGCTAACCACGCCGAGACCGTACTGCACGGGTCAGTCCGTCAAACTCGCAGGATCCAAGCCGAGGACCCGTCCGATGGCCTCGGCGCTGACCGGTCCCGAGCGCAGGATGCGGGGGCTAAGGCCAGTCAAGTCCACAATCGTGGAGGCTGTCTGCTCGGCGGAGGGGCCCGCGTCGAGGTAGACGTCGACGAGGTCGCCGAGTTGGCGCCTGGCGTCGTCGACGACGACCGCGGGCGGTTGACCGGAAATGTTGGCGCTGGACACCGCCATCGGCCCGACTTCGCGCAGCACCTCGATCGCCACCGGGTGCAACGGCATACGCAGCATCACGGTGCCGCGGGCATCGCCGAGATCCCATTGCAGCGACGGAGCGTGTTGGATCACTAGGCTCAGCGCGCCGGGCCAGAAGGCGCGGATCAGTTGCCGCGCCGCCTCCGGTACGCTGAGGGCCAGTCCGTCGATGGTCTGCCAGGAGCCGACCAACACGCCGACCGGCATGTCACGCCCGCGTCCCTTGGCCGCCAGCAGCGCGGCCACGGCAGACCCGTCGAAAGCGTCGGCGCCGATGCCGTAGACGGTGTCGGTCGGCATGACCACCAGCCTGCCGCTCTTGACGGCCTTGACCGCTGATGCGATACCGCGGGAGCGCTGACCGGGGTCCCGACAGTCGAACAGTTCGGTCACCGCTTACCCGTCCTGCGGGCGGTGACAAACCGCGGTCGGCCCGCGAAGTCTCGTCGAGCAACGATGTCGTCGAAACACCTTGTTTTGACAATCATTTCGACAGTTTGCGCCGATGCCGCGTCGTCGTGCTCGACGGCGAACAGACCACCCGGGCGCAAAAAGCGTCCGGCGATGTCGACCACGGCGCCGATCACCATCATCCCGTCCGGCCCCCCGAACACCGCGTGCGGTGGATCATGTTGAGCTACTTCAGTTTCCAGTGAAGCACAGTCCGGGATGTAAGGCGGGTTGGCGACCAGGAGGTCGACCTTACCGTCAAGATCGGGAAGCAGACCCGGGGCTGTGACGTCAGCAAGGATGACTTCGATGGCGGTGCCCGCTGCGTTGCAACGGGCGTAGTCAAGCGCGGCCACAGAGTCGTCGACGGCGATCACCCGCGCCCCCGGCCAGTGCCGGGCTAACGCGACCGCCAGAGCGCCGGATCCGGTGCAGAGGTCAACGATCACCGGCCCGGCCCCAAGCCGTTGCGTGCAAGCCCACTCCAGCATGGCCTCGGTTTCGGGGCGCGGGATAAACACGCCGGGGCCAACCCGCAACGTCACCGGGCCGAAGGCCACCGTCCCGGTGAGATGCTGAAGCGGCACCCGCCGGGACCGCGCATTGATCAGGTCGTGGTACTGGTCGAAGAATTGATCATCGGGCGGGTCGAGCAGCGGCAACCGGCCACGCTCGACCCCGGCCAGGTGTGCGGCCAGCTCCTCGGCGTCATAGCGCGCCGAGTCGATGCCCGCCTTTGCGAGCACCGCTGCCGCGCAGGCGATTGCCTGTCGCAATTGCGTCGTCATGCCTGCTGCAATCGCGCCTGCCGGTCGGCGGCGGCCAGTGCGTCGAACAACGCGTCCAGGTCACCGTCGAGAACCTGATCGAGATTGTGTGCTTTGTACCCGATCCGGTGATCGGTGATGCGGTTTTCCGGAAAGTTGTAGGTCCGGATGCGTTCGCTGCGGTCCACGGTGCGGATCTGGCTCGCCCGGTCCGCGGATGCGTCCGCCAGTGCCTGCTCCTCGACCATCGCCTGCAGCCGCGCCGCCAGCACCTGCAGTGCGCGGGTCTTGTTTTGCAATTGCGAGCGCTCGTTTTGGCAGGTGACGACGATTCCGGTGGGTAGATGGGTGATTCGCACCGCGGAGTCGGTGGTGTTGACGCCCTGTCCGCCCTTGCCCGAGGATCGGTAGACGTCGATGCGCAGATCTGACTCATCGATCTGCACCTCGCCGATTTCCTCGGGTTCGGGGTATACCAGCACCCCGGCCGCCGAGGTGTGCACTCTGCCCTGCGATTCGGTCACCGGCACCCGCTGCACCCGGTGCACGCCGCCTTCGAACTTCATCCGCGACCACACCCCGTCCGGGGAGTCGCCCTTGCTCGCGATGGATAGTGTCGCGTCTTTGTAGCCGCCCAGGTCTGAAGTGGTTTCGTCGAGGACCGTCACCGTCCAGCCGCGGCGCTCCGCGTAGCGGATGTACATCCTGGCCAGGTCGGCAGCGAACAGCGCCGACTCCTCCCCGCCTTCACCGGACTTAACCTCCAGCACGATGTCGTCGGGATCATGCGGATCACGCGGCGCCAACATGTCGGTGAGTTGGGTGTCCAGCTCGGCCACCCGCGTTTCCAGTTCGGCCACCTCAGCGGCAAACGACTCATCGGAGCTTGCCAGTTCCCGGGCGGTCTCCAGGTCGCCGCGCGCCGACTCCAGTTTGCGGTAGGCGGCGACGATCGGCGCCAGCTGTGCGAAGCGGCGTCCGGCTTTGCGGGCTGCGGCAGGATTGCTGTGCAGTTCGGGGTCGGCCAACCGACGCTCGAGATCAGCGTGTTCGGCAAGCAGCGCGTCGATCGCCTGCACGCTTTGCGTCATGTCAACCTCCTGCCCCGAACACCAAACGACGCCCGGCCTCCGCGGAGTTCCGCGACAGTTCGGGCGTCGGTCAGCCGGCTACTTGTCGGCCTTGGCCTTCTCGACGTGGGCTTCTTTGTCGGCGCCGGTCTTGCGCTTGCCGTACCGCTTCTCGAAGCGAGCCACCCGTCCGCCGCTGTCGAGGATCTTCTGCTTGCCCGTGTAGAACGGATGGCACTGCGAGCACACCTCCACCACGATGCGACCGCTCTCTTTGGTGCTGCGGGTCTGGAAGGTGTTGCCGCAGCTGCACACAACCGTGGTCTCGACGTATGGCGGGTGAATGCCGGATTTCATGATGTCCTTTTCGATCGTGGCCGCCGGGTCGCCTACAACCCGATCCGGCGGTGAGGTCTGAACTGCCAACCTGAGCTTGCCCGGGATGTCTGGCGGTCGATTATGCCAGGTCAACCACCATAGGCCCAAAACACCCGAATGAGCCCGGGCATTCCCGGTCGAGTGACGCGGCAGCTAACCGTGGCTTACCTCGTAGGCCTTTTGGTCGCTTGGACGGCGATCCACGACGACGTAGCTGTTGCCGCGTCCCACCCGCGTCCACAGCACGCCGCCATCGGGTCTGGCACCCCGCGCGATCAACTCGCGCTTTAGGACCTTGTTGGTTGCCGTAGTCGGTAAGCGATCGGTGAGCCAGACATGCCTCGGCCACGCCTTCGGTGACAGGTCGGGCTGCGCCGCGAGGAACCCGCCGAACTCTTCGGGTGTCAGATCGGCGTTGTCTTGCAACACAATTGCAGCCATCACCTGGTCGCCGACATGCTCGTCGGGCACTGCGTAGACCGCGACGTGGTTGATCGCCGGCAGCCGCTGCAGGATACGTTCGATGGGCGCGGTGGTCATGTTTTCCCCGTCGACGCGCAACCAGTCCGCGCTCCGCCCCGCGAAGTAGATCCAGCCATCCGTGTCTCGATAAGCGAGGTCGCCCGACCAGAACATGCCGTCCCGAAGCCGGGCGCTTGTGGCTTCGGGATCGTTGTAGTAGCCGGCGAACAAGCCGGCTCCCGACGTATTGACCAGTTCGCCGATCGCTTCCTCAGGATTGGCCAGGGCGCCGTGGTCGTCGAATACGGCCGGCGGGCATTCGGTACCGGTCTGCGGGTTGTAGATCGCGACGCCGGGAAAACCGCGGCCCAACGACCCTGGCGGACAGCCGTCTTCGCGGGTGATGATGATCGCGCCCTCGGTGGACCCGAACCCGTCCCATACCGTGCAGTCGAAGCGCCGGCTGAATTCGGCGATATCACGATCGCTGGCCTCGTTGCCGAACGCCACCCGCAGCGGGTTGTCGCGGTCGTCGGGCTGCTCGGGTGTGGCAAGCACGTAGGCCAACGGCTTGCCGACATAGTTCATGAACGTCGCCCCGTAGCGGCGCAGGTCGGCAAGCAACCGGGATGCCGAGAATTTGGCCGGAACCATGGCCGCACCGGCTCCCACCGCCACGCTCCACCCGGCCAGCAACGCGTTGGAGTGGAACAGCGGCATCGACAGGTAGCAGACATCGTCCGCGGTGATCTCGAACCGCTCGATTAATGCCGAGCCGGCGAAAAGGACCGTCAAATGTGTTACCTGCACTGCTTTCGGCTCACCGCTGGTCCCCGACGTGAAGATCATCATGAAGGTGTCACCCGCAGCGACCTCGCGGTGGGGTGTCAGCGGACCAGCCGACGCCAGCAACTCCGACCAATCACCGCTCGAGGTGTCGAATACCTGCACACCGGGCAACTCCAGACCGTCGAGCAGATCCCGGTGCTCGCGATCGGTAAGCAGGAGCTGGCAGTCGGCGCGCAGAATGTCGTTTGCCAGCGCAGCCCCGCGGCGGGTGTCGTTGATCCCGCAGAGCACATATCCGCCCAGCGCCGCGGCGGACATAGCCGTCAGCATCTCAGGAGTGTTGCCCAGCAGCGCCCCGACGTGCAGCGGCCGCCGGGGATCTGCGATGCCGAGCAACGCCGCCGCCATCGTGGCCGCCTCGGCCAGATGCTCGCGCCACGTCCACACCCGGTCGCCGTACTTCACCGCTCGCGTCGGATCGTCGATCCGCTCGCGCAACAGCTGCTGGATGGTTTCGGCCACGGCTCATCACTTTAAGCGGGGCCGGTGTGAGCGCTGTCACGCCGGTCGGCGTCGCGGCTCTTAGTCGGTGTCTAGACTGCCCGGAGTCGTCTTGGACACCTGCACGAGGAACTCGTAGTTGTTCTTCGTCTTCCGCAGCTGCGAGATCAGCAAGTCGATGGCCTGATGCGGGTCCAGGCCGGAAAGCAGCCGCCGCAGCTTGTGCACGATCGCGAACTCGTCGGGCGACAGCAACAGCTCGTCCTTGCGGGTGCCGGAGGGGTTGACGTCGACCGCGGGGAAGACGCGCCGTTCAGCGATCTTGCGGTCCAGCTTGAGCTCGGCGTTGCCGGTGCCCTTGAACTCCTCGAAGATCACGGTGTCACCCTGCGAGCCGGTCTCCACCATTGCCGTCGCGATCACCGTCAGCGAACCGCCTTCCTCGATGTTGCGGGCGGCCCCGAGGAACCGCTTCGGCGGGTAGAGCGCCGTGGAGTCCACGCCGCCGGAAAGGATGCGCCCTGACGCCGGCGAGGCGTTGTTGTAGGCGCGTCCCAACCGGGTGATCGAGTCGAGCAAGACGACGACATCTTGACGCTGCTCGACGAGCCGCTTGGCTCGCTCGATCGCAAGTTCAGCAACTGTGGTGTGGTCTGACGGCGGCCGGTCAAAGGTGGAGGCGATCACCTCACCCTTGACCGAGCGCTGCATATCGGTGACCTCTTCTGGCCGCTCATCGACGAGGACGACCATCAAGTGGCATTCCGGGTTGTTCTTGGTGATCGCGTTGGCGATGTCCTTGAGGATCGTGGTCTTGCCGGCCTTCGGCGGCGAGACGATCAGCGCGCGCTGACCCTTACCGATCGGCATCACCAGGTCGATGACCCGGGTGGTCAGCTTCTCCGTGGACGTTTCCAGACGGAGCCGCTGGTTGGGGTACAGCGGGGTCAGCTTGCCGAAATCCGGACGTTTCTTGGCGTCCTCGACCGGCCCGCCGTTGACGCTGTCCAGGCGCACCAGCGGATTGAACTTCTGCCGCTGGTTGGGCTGCTCGCCCTCCCTGGGCACCCGAACAGCACCGGTGATGGCGTCACCCCGGCGCAAGCCGTTCTTTCGCACCATGTTCATCGACACGTAGACGTCGTGCGGGCCGGCCAGGTAACCGGAAGTGCGCACAAACGCATAATTGTCGAGAACGTCAAGAATGCCTGCCACCGGCTGAACGACGTCGTCTTCCCGCAGCTCGGCGTCGGCGCCCTCGCCTAGGCGTTCACCACGGCGCCTGCGGTCGCGGAACCGTCGTCCCCGGCGGCCTTGCCGGCCCTCTCCCTCCTCGTCGGCGCGCCCCTGCCCGTCGGGACCTTGCTGATCGACGCCGACTTCGCCGGGTTTCTCGGCTTGCTCTACCTTGGTGTCCGGCTCGGCGGTTTCAGCGTGCACCGCGTCGACCTGGTCGACTTCGCCCTGCTCAGCGACGGCCGTCGCGGCGGGCGATCCGGGCTCTCGCGCGGCGCTGCGTCGTTCCCGGCCTGACGCTTCGGCAACGGCCGATCCGGCCGACGCTTCGACGTGGGCGCCCGCAGCGTCGCCCGCGCTCTGATCGCTGTCGGGTGACGCTGTGCCGTCAGATTGCCCGCCGTTCGCCTGGCCCTGAGTTTCTCGGATCGCGGCAATCAATTCGTTTTTGCGCATGCCCGACGCGCCTTTGACGCCGGCGCGATTGGCCAGGGCGCGCAGCTCGGGCAGCACCATCGCCGACAGCGACCCGCCCGACACGGCGGTCCCGGCTTCGGATGGCGCCGCGCTTTCGGCGTTGGAGTCAGTGGGCAAAGCAGTCTGTGAAGTCACGGAACTCGACAGCTTGTCGTTGTTGGTGCTGTCTCCCGCCGTGATCAGGTCCGTATCAGTCACGGATTTCCTTTCTTCCCCCGGCTGATTTCGTCAAGCGGGGGGTTCGTTGCACTCAGCCAAAGCACCGAGTGCCTCCAACCATCAACTCGGCAACGGTGATCGCCTGGATTGGCGGCATAAGTGGCGAACCATCGTCCACGAGAAGAATTTGGTGGTTGTCCTAGGGGCAAGACAGTATCGATGCAGATGCAGATGCTGCGATTGCTGGACGGGTCCGAGGATAGCCCGGTTCCCGGCCGGAAGCAAGAAACCCCGCCCGAGATGGTGTGGATCAACGGGGAACCGCGACGCCCGAACCCCAGCGAACTCCGTCACCAGCAGTCATCTCGCTAACGCTAAATCCGTTTGCGGCCCCGTACTCCACCGCTTCGGGAGGCAACTCCGGTTCCGTCGTCAACCCGATCACCGCGGGCCCGGCCCCGGACAGCACCGCCGCAATGTCGTAACGCCGCAGCAACCTGAGGTATTCCGCCGACGCCGGCATCGCGGCTGCCCGTTGTGGCTGATGCAGGACGTCCTCGGTGGCCGCCATCAAGAGATCCGGCCGCTCGGTGAGTGCCACGACCAGCAACGCGGCGCGGCTGACGTTGAAACTGGCGTCGTAATGGCTGACCTGCGCGGGCAGCATTACCCGGGTCTCGGCGGTCGACGAGCGCTCTTCGGGGATCGCGGGGAATAGGTGGATGTCGGGATGCAAACGCAACGGCACCGCCGAATAGGCGGGCGGATTGCAGCTACGGTCAGTCCACGACACCACCGCACCGCCGAGTACCGCCGCTGCGGCGTTGTCTGGGTGGCCTTCGAATTCGGAGGCCAGCTGGATGAGTTGAGTTTCGTCAAACGGCGTCAAATCAGCTTGCGCGGCAAGGCCGTTGACCACCGCAAGACCCCCGACGACAGCAGCGGCTGACGAGCCAAGTCCGCGCGAGTGCGGAATGGCGTTGCGGCATCGTACCGTCAGACCTGAAACACCGATGGCCGCGGCGTCCAGGCCGCATTGGATTGCCCGAACCACCAAATGACCAGAGTCCAGTGACAGCTGACCGGCGCCTTCACCTTCGACTTCGACGGTCAAGCCGGAATCCGTTGTCTCGACCATAATTTCGTCATAGAGACTCAGCGCCAGACCAACGCTGTCGAAACCGGGACCCAAATTGGCGCTCGACGCCGCGACGACGGCGCTGGCCATAAGCCCGGCGGGCAGAGTCCTGGTCACCGGGAGCCCACCATTAGCCCAGCCCCAGCTTCGCGACGACAGCGCCGGGGTCAACCGGCACCGGTGACACCTGCGGCACGTCCTTCAACGCGGTATCGGGATCTTTGAGACCGTTTCCGGTCACCGTACACACCACCGTTGACCCGGCGGCCACCCAGCCGTCGCGGATGGCCTTGAGCAAGCCCGCGATGCTGGCCGCGGATGCGGGCTCGACAAAGACGCCTTCGGTGGCGGCCACCAGGTGGTATGCCGCAAGGATCTCCTCGTCGGTGGCGGCCAGGAACCGCCCATTGGACTGCTGCTGGGCCTCGACGGCCGTCGCCCACGACGCTGGTGAGCCGATGCGGATCGCGGTGGCGATTGTTTCGGGTTTGCTCACCGGCGCGCCGACTATCAGCGGCGCCGCTCCCGCCGCCTGGGTGCCCAGCATGCGTGGCAACTTATCGATGACCCCGTCGGCATGATATTCCGTGTAGCCCTTCCAATATGCGGTGATGTTGCCCGCGTTGCCCACTGGCAACGCGTGCACATCTGGCGCGCTGCCCAAAACATCGACGATTTCGAAGGCCGCTGTTTTCTGGCCTTGGATACGCAGCGGGTTGACAGAGTTGACCAGCGAGATCGTCGGGAAATCGGTCGCCATTTTGCGCGCCAGTTCCAGGCAATCGTCGAAGTTACCGTCGATCTGGATGATCTTGGCGCCGTGCATAACAGCCTGCGCCAACTTGCCCATCGCGATCTTGCCCTGCGGCACCAGCACCGCGCAGGTGATGCCGGCGCGGGCCGCGTAGGCCGCCGCCGACGCCGAGGTGTTGCCCGTCGACGCGCACAGCACCGCCTGCTGGCCGCGAGCCACCGCATCGGTGACCGCCATGGTCATGCCGCGGTCTTTGAACGAACCGGTCGGGTTGAGGCCCTCGACTTTCAGGTGCACCGTGCATCCGGTTTGCGCCGAGAGCTTGGCGGCGTGGATGAGCGGGGTGCCGCCCTCGAGCAGCGTCACCGGGGTCCAATCGTCGCCCACCGGGAGTCGGTCGCGGTAGGCGGCGATAACACCGGGCCATGGTTGACGGGTCGTCGCCCGGGTTGCGGTCATTCGGCCGTTCCTTCCAGCCGCAGCACGCTGGCCACCCGCTGCACCACATCGAGGTCGGCCAGGGCGGCCACGGTGTCCGACAGCGCTGCGTCGGTGGCGCGGTGTGTGATCACCACGATGCGGGCTCCTATCGGGTGGCCCCCCTCGTCGGCCACACCTTCCTGGCGCACCTCGGCGATGCTGACCTCGCGTTTGGCGAATTCCGCTGCGACCGTGGACAACACGCCCGGTTTGTCGGCAACATGCATGCTGACGTAGTAGCGGGTCGACACCGACCCGATCGGCAGTACCGGCAACTGCGCGTACCTGGATTCGCGTGGTCCACGGCTGCCCAACACCCGGTTGCGGGCGGCCATCACCAAGTCACCGGCCACCGCCGACGCGGTCGGCGCTCCCCCGGCGCCTTGACCGTAGAACATCAGCCGTCCCGCGGCTTCCGCCTCGACGACCACCGCGTTGAAGGCACCGTTGACCGCGGCGAGCGGGTGGGTCAACGGAACCAGCGCCGGGTAGACCCGGGCCGAGACCCATTGCCGACCATCGCCATCGGTGACGCGTTCACAGATCGACAGCAGCTTGATCGTGCAGCCGAGCGCCCGCGCGAACGCGAAGTCGGCCGGGGTGATCTTGGTGATGCCTTCGCGGTAGACCTCGTCGGCGGTCACCCGGGTATGGAAGGCGATGGATGCCAGAATCGCCGCCTTTGCGGCGGCGTCATACCCTTCGACATCGGCAGTGGGGTCGGCCTCGGCATAGCCGAGCGCGCTCGCGTCGGCCAGCGCGGTCTGATAATCAATGCCGGCACTGTCCATCTCGGAAAGGATGTAGTTAGTCGTGCCGTTGACGATGCCGGCCACCCGCAGCACGGTGTCGCCGGCCAGCGACTGGGTCAGCGGACGGATGACGGGAATAGCGCCGGCGACCGCGGCTTCGAAATACAAGTCCACATGCGCGCTTTCGGCGGCCTGAGCCAGTTCGCCGGTTGAGATCGACAGCAAGGCCTTGTTCGCGGTGACGACAGACTTGCCGTTTTCCAGTGCCGACAAGATGGCCTTGCGGGCCGGTTCCACCGGTCCCATCAATTCGACGACGATGTCAACGTCCTCACGGGATACCAATTCTTCGATGTTGTCGGTGAGCAGTTCGACGGGCACACCGCGATCCGCGGCGACACGCCGTACACCGATACCGCGCAGCGCCAACGGCGCACCGATTCGAGCCGCGAGGTCATCGGCGTTGTCGTGGATAATGCGCACAACTTCGCTGCCGACATTACCCAAGCCGAGTACGGCCACGCCGACCCGTTTTTCTTGACTGAACACCGCTCACCTCACTTCCAGGCTCAGCAAGTCCTCTATTGTCTCGCGCCGCAGGATCAGCCGGGCCTGCCCGTTGCGCACCGCGGCGACAGCCGGGCGGCCGATCATGTTGTAACGGCTCGACAGCGCGTAGCAATAGGCACCGGTCGCCCCCACCCCCACCAGGTCCCCCGGCTGCAGGTCCGCCGGGAGCCAAGCATCGCGAACAACGACATCACCGCTCTCACAATGCTTTCCGACCACACGAGCCAGTACCGGTGTCGCGTCGCTGCGTCGGGAGACCAGGCGGACGTCATAGTGCGCACCATAGAGCGCGGTGCGGATATTGTCGCTCATGCCGCCGTCCACGCTGACGTAGCGGCGCTGCGCGGTGGCGCTGACGTCGACGTCTTTGACGGTGCCGACCTCATACAGGGTAATGGTTCCCGGTCCGGCAATCGCGCGTCCGGGTTCGACCACCACCCTGGGTGGCGGCAAGCCGGCTGCGGCCGACTCGCTGCGCACAACGGTGTTGAGCTTGTCTGCCAACTCGCTCATCGACGGTGGATCGTCGTGCGGCAGATACGAAATTCCCATTCCGCCGCCGAGGTCGACAATGGTTGTCGAGGCACTTTTCTTCGCGCCAAATTCGCCGACAATGTCACGGAGCAGGCCCATGACACGCTGCGCCGCGAGTTCGAAGCCGGCGACATCCAAGATCTGCGAGCCAATATGGCTGTGCAGACCGACCAGTCGGAGGTTTTCGGCAGCGAACACGCGCCGTACTGCGGCCATGGCGGCGCCGCTGGACACCGACAACCCAAATTTCTGGTCTTCGTGGGCGGTCGAGATGAACTCGTGAGTATGTGCTTCGACACCGACCGTCAGCCGGATCAGAATGTCTTGGACGACACCGGCATCGGCGGCGATGGCGTCGAGGCGTTCGATCTCGGTCATGGAGTCCACCACGACATGTCCAACCCCGGCCTTGACGGCCCCGGTCAATTCGGCAATCGACTTGTTGTTGCCGTGAAAAGTGATCCGTTCAGCGGGAAACCGCGCGTGCAACGCGATCGCCAACTCGCCACCCGTGCACACGTCAAGGGATAACCCTTCTTCGTCAATCCACCGCGCGATTTCGCTGCACAAAAACGTTTTCGCGGCATAGTGCACATTGCCGGCGCCGCCAAAGGCCGCCGCCGCGTCGCGGCAGCGCCACCGGAAGTCGTCTTCGTCGATGACGAACAGTGGCGTGCCATACTCACGGGCAAGGCCGACCAGGGATACTCCGGCTATCGTTACCACACCGTCGTCGCTACGAACCGCGTTGCGGGGCCATACATTTCGCGGTAAATGTATCAGCTCCTCTGCAGTTTGCGGCTGCAGCGGAACCCCGCTGGGATGGGGTTCATCGGCAAATCCGTGGCCGGCCGGACGGACGTTCACATCCGCTCCGGCGCGGTGACTCCGAGGATGCCCAACCCGTTGGCGATCACCTGCCGGGTGGCCTGGCACAGCGCCAACCGCGCGGCATGCAGCTGGTTGGGTTGCTCGTCGCCTTGCGGCAATACCCGGCAGGAGTCGTAGAACCGGTGGTAGTCACCGGCCAGGTCTTCCAGGTAGCGGCACACCCGATGTGGTTCACGCAGCAAGGCAGCGGTTTTCAACACCCGGGGGAACTCGCCGAGCGTACGGATCAGCGCGCCCTCCTTGTCGTGAGTGAGCAAGTCGAGGTGGCCGGTGTCGAAGATCAATCCGAGCTCGGCGGCATTACGGGCTAGCGCCGAAAGCCGAGCATGTGCATATTGCACGTAGTAGACGGGGTTTTCATTAGACGCCGACGACCACAGCGACAAATCGATGTCGATCGGGGTGTCTACCGACGAGCGGATCAAGCTGTAGCGTGCGGCATCGACGCCGATCGCCTCGACCAGGTCGTCGAGGGTCAGCACGTTGCCAGCGCGCTTGCTCATCCGGACCGGTTGCCCGTCGCGGACCAGGTTGACCATCTGGCCGATGAGCACCTCGACGGTGGCCGGGTCGTCACCGAAGGCGGCTGCCGCGGCCTTGAGCCTGGCGACATAGCCGTGATGGTCGGCGCCGAGCATGTAGATGCACAAATCGAAGCCGCGTTGGCGCTTGTCCAGGTAGTAGGCGAGGTCACCAGCGAAATAAGTTGGCTGGCCGTCACTTTTGATGACAACACGGTCTTTGTCGTCGCCGAATGCGCTGCTGCGCAACCAGGTCGCGCCATCCTTTTCGTAAACGTTTCCCTGTGCACGTAGCCGTTCGATGACTTCGTTAACGCGGCCGCTGGTGTGCATGGACTCTTCGTGGGTATAGACGTCGAAATCGGTGCCGAAGTCGTGCAGCGATTGCTTGATGTGAGCGAACATCAAGTCGACGCCGATACGCCGGAATGTTTCGCGCATCTCCGCGTCAGGCAGGCTAAGCGCATCGGGCGCCTGCTGCAGAACCTGCGCGGCGATGTCGTTGATGTAGCTGCCGGCATAGCCGTCCGTCGGCGTGGGTTCACCCCGGGCGGAGGCGATCAGCGAACTGGTGAAGCGGTCGATCTGCGCACCATGGTCGTTGAAGTAGTACTCGCGCACCACTTCGGCGCCCTGCGCCGACAGCAGCCGGCCCAGCGTGTCACCGACGGCGGCCCACCGGGTGCCGCCGATGTGGATGGGCCCGGTCGGATTGGCCGAGACGAATTCGAGGTTGATCTTGTGACCGGCCAGGGCGTCGGAGTGGCCGAAGTTCTCACCGGCCTCGATGACGTGGTTGATGATGACGCCCTGCGCCGACGCTTCCAGGCGCATATTGATGAAGCCGGGTCCGGCCACCTCGGCCGAGGCGACCCCGTCGGCGCGGGCCAGCGCCTCGATGAGCCATGCGGCGAGCTCGCGCGGGTTAACACCGACCTTCTTCGCCAGCTGCATCGCCAGGTTGCTGGCGTAGTCCCCGTGCTCGGGGTTGCGCGGCCGCTCCACGGTGACCGTGGCCGGCAGCACTGCCACGTCGAGTCCACGCTCGGCCAGCACCGCGGCAGCGGTGGTCTTGAGCAGCTCAGCCAGGTCGGCGGGGGTCACGAACGTCCATCCTATGGTCTGTCGTGGTCATGGCCGGCATCCGTGCGACGCCCGCCGAGTCGCCCGGATGCGCTAATCTGGCGGAGCCCGACGGCGCAGCATTTCGCGCATGCGCCCCCGTAGCTCAGGGGATAGAGCGTCTGCCTCCGGAGCAGAAGGCCGCAGGTTCGAATCCTGCCGGGGGCACCGTCTGACCAGGTCAGATGTACGCCCGCACAAGATTCGCACACCAGGGCCATCCCAGTGGCTTCCAACATCGGAGTGGAGCCATCGATGTCCACACTCACTCCTGCGGATCTGCCCGCTGGCGCCGCCGTCGCTCTCGAGGATGGCTGGGCTATCGGCTTCCGCTCAGGCGGCACCCGTACCGTTCCGGTTCGCCACCGGCGAATCGCGGCGCATCGAGCGCGAGGCCTATGCCGCGGCCGGGGAACTCGACGCGCCGACCAAGCAGATAGGCGTCGGGGTGACTCTGTGAGAACCAACCCGCACGACCTGACCGAACCAGATCCCGCCGCCGTTCACTTGCTCGACGGCGAGCAGCACCTACGACGCGCACACGACGCGGTCCTGTCCGCGGCAGCGGATCTGCCCGCCGCTCGCGCCACCAAAGGCACGGCAGCTGGTCGACCAGACCGCGGACTGCCTCGCCTGGTGCCAGCGGGTGAGCTTCTACGTCACGGCTGACCGGCTCAGCGAGGGAGCCGGGTAGATGCGTCGTCACCGCCGCTCGGCGAGGCAGGCCCGCTTTGTCGTCCGTCCGCCGACGGCGTCCAGGACGTTTAGTCGCGCCAGCGTTCTCCGAGCGCCTTCTCGACAGTGGCGACCTTCATCACCAGGCGGCGTTCGCGGTTCTTCACCGCGATGAAGCCGTAACGGGTGTAGAACGCCTGCGCCTCGGCATCGATGGCGTCCACCATGATTAGGCGGCCGCCCCCGATCTCAGAATGGGCCACAGCCTTGCTGAGGGCGTCGATTAGCAGCTGCTCTCCATAACCGTTGCCGTGAAGCGAACGGTCGAGGGCCAGTCGCGCCGGTCAGCCGTGCGGCGCCTCTGCGATTTTGCTGTCCTGGGTGCCAGCCGTTCGGCAGTAGGTCAGGGCTGACAAGCGCGTCGCCGATATCTCCATATTGTTGGGTTCGGTGCCGTTCTTGTCCTTGAGCATCTTGCTGATTTCCTCGTTTTGTTTCTTCTCGTCCTGCGTGGTGAAGTCCTTGCATTTCGTGTCGCCGCCGGTATTGATGACCTGTGAGGCGGAGCATCCGCTGAACAGCAGCGCAGCGATCGCAATAGTGGCGGGTGCAATTCCCTTCATCGTTGGCCTTCCTAGTCAAAGTAGTAGCTGACCTGTAGACCGCACCGTCGCACTTCAAACATGACTAATCGGCCAGGGACAACTAGTTTGGTGCCACGTTGCCAGGTTCGGTGACCTCGACGCGGCATCGCGCCCACGAGTTGGTGACATATCCCGTGGGTTCGACAGCGGCGCCGCGGATACGGGCTGGGGGCGCCGATGGTGTCCCAGGCCGGGGGGACGACAGCGGCCCAAGCCGGGCGTCCGCCGTAAGCGACCACTGCGGCCACGCCCACGGGGCTTCGAGCAGGCTCTGGCGTGGCTTGGCGCCGGGTGCTGCCCCCTCGAGCGTTACCTCGACGCGGGCTATGCCCACGCCGTCACCGTCGAGCGCGTAACCGCGGATGTCGAGTGGACCGGCAGCGACCGCAGCGCCGTCGTCGTGAATCAGAATGTCGCAATTCAAAGCGACCGACGCGAGCGAGAACCGTCTCCCGCTGCGACACTGTGCGATCGCAGTCAGCGGGCGGGATTCGGTAGGCGACAGCCTGAAAGTAGTTCTGAGACTGGTCTTCTTGGACGGTGATGGCGTTGATCCACTCGACGCTGCGCGCCCCGACGTATCCCGGTACCACCACTCGCACCGGGCCGCCGTGTACGCGTGGCAGCGCTTAGCCATTCATTGCCCACGCCAGCCGGACTTCCTCCGACATGGCTTTTGCCATCGCAGCGGCGCTGCGAATCGTCTTCGGCCCCATGGTGCCAACGAGCAGCGCAGGGCCACCGGGCTGAACCGGTGTCGGCCCCACCGGACGCGTCGACCCCGTGAAATTTTCTCCCGCCCACACGCGTTTCATCACCGCCACCCGTTCGGCCAGTTCGCGCATTGTGCGCGTCGTCAAGTCGGCGCCGACTGCGCGGTAGTCCTGGTGCCGGCCGCCCACGCCGAGGCCCACGGTAAGCCGCCCGGCGCAGAGCATGTCCCCCGTCGCCAGCGACTTGGCGAGCATGACCGGGTCGTGCCGCTGGGGCACGATCACGGTCGTCACCAGCCGCAGCCGATCGGTCCACGCCGCCAGGGCCCCCAGCAGCGTCACAGCGTCTCGGGATTGTCGAAGGCGATGCGTTCCCCCAGCACAGCGACGAAAACGGGCCCTCGTCGATCGCGCGCGCCCAGGCGCGCAGCACTGTGGCGTCCAAGTCCGGTTCCATCACCGGCATGGTCATTGCGATGTGCACGACGGGATTGCGGCATGCGAGGCAAACGACCCGCGCCGACGTGGCAGCATGTTCCGACAACGCTGACGCGGCCACCCGCCGGCAGCTCAGTTTCCTGTTGGGCGGCGTGATCTACGGCCTCGGTGGCGCACTGATCGGGCTGCGGCCAGTTGCCGACGACACCTTCGACGAAAATCGTGTTGGGCTGGACCACATCACGTTTCAGACGGCGAGCAAGGCCGAATTAGACGGCGCCGCTACGCATCTCGATCAACTCGGCATCCACCACGAGCCGGTCAAAGATATTGGGCCGTCCTACATCCTGGAATTCCGCGGCCCGGACAACATCGCATTAGAGCTCACCGCCCCGAAGTAGCCGGTGCGCATTGTGGTCGACTGCCGAGAGTGGTTGACTGGGAAGGGCAATGAGTATCAGTTTCAACCACACCATCGTCGCGGCTCGCGACAAGAAGGAATCCGCGCAGTTTCTCACCGAGTTGTTCGGGCTGCCGGACCCGGTGCCGGTGGGCCGGTTCATGGCCGTCACGCTCGAACACGGAGCCACCCTGGACTACGCCGACGTGGCCGACGGGGAAGAGATCCGGCCGCAGCACTACGCATTCCTCGTGTCCGAGGACGACTTCGATGCGATCTACGGCAAGATCTGCTCGCGCGGCATGCAGCACTGGGCTGATCCGCGCGGGGAACGGCCCGGGGAGATCAACCACAACCACGGCGGCCGCGGCGTCTATTTCCGCGACCCGAACGGCCACCACCTGGAAATCCTCACTCGCCCCTACGGCTCGAGCGGCTGATCAGCTGGCACTGCGCGGGCCGTGCCGCTTTTTTTCCTGAGCGCGGTAGTCGTCGGCGAGCTTTTTGACATGTTTGGGCAGCGTGCCTGCAGCCACGTCGGCCAGGGTCGTTTCCTCGAGCACCGACCGCATGCTCGCGCGCAGCGCCCGCCAGACATCGGTCAGCGCGGCCGTCGGCCCGGAATAGGGCAGGTCGCCCAGCCCGATGTCGCGCACGCTGGCCAGCGGACCGTCAATGCAGCGCAGCACGTCGGCGATGCTGATCTCGGTGCCCGGCCGGGCCAGCTCGTATCCGCCGTCGCGGCCCCGGTGGCTTCGGACCAGGCGGTCGGTACGCAGGTCGGAGAGGATGTCGACAAGGAATTGCGGCGGTATGCCCTGGGCGTGCGCCAGGTCGTCGGTCTTGACCAGCTTGCCGCTATCGGCCGTGGCTAGCTGGATCATCGCCCGGACCGCGTATTCCGCCTTGGCCGACATGCGCACGCCCTGAATTCTGCCACCGCAAGCCAGCATCAACCGGTGACGGCCAGCACCGCCTCGGCATGTTCGGGCCGGCACACCAGCAAATCGGGAAGCAGCGCATCGGGTTGGTTGTAGACCAGCGCCGACCCGTCGACGCGGGAGGTATGCAAGCCAGCGGCGCGCGCGACTGCGACCGGTGCCGCCGAATCCCATTCGTACTGTCCGCCGGCGTGGACGTACACGTCGGCCAGGCCCTGGATAATCGCGGCGACTTTGGCGCCCGCCGAGCCGAGTTCCACCAGGGTGCCAGCGAGCCGTTCACGCACTTGCAGCGCAATTGCCGGCGGCCGCGTGCGTGAGATGACGATACGTGGCGGGCCGTGGTGGGCCGGCGGGGGCGCGACGTGCGGCGTGGCGAGGGTAAAACCCTGTGCCGGCAGCGCGACGGCACCGGCGACGAGTTCCCCGGATGCCCACAGCGCCACGTGGACCGCCCAGTCCTCGCGGCCCGGTTCGGAGAACTCCCGCGTGCCGTCCAGCGGGTCGACGATCCAGACCCGCTGGGCGCGCAACCGCACCGCGTCGTCGTCGCCTTCTTCGGACAGCACCGCATCCCCTGGCCGCTCGGCTCCCAGTGCCTTCATCAAAAAGTCGTGGGAGCGCTTGTCGCCGGCCGCTTTTCGTTCGGCTACGGGCGCGTCGGCGAGCTCGTTGCGCACCGCCAGGAGCAGCTCTCCGGCCTGGGTGGCCAACCGGGCGGCCAGCTCGTGGTCGCTCACCGCCGCGACTCGATCAGGTCGACGACCTGCTGGGCCAGTTCGTCGAGGCTGCGGTCCGGAGTAAGGCGCAGGTCGGGATTCTTGGGCCGCTGGTAGGGGCTGTCGATGCCGGTGAAATGC
This sequence comes from Mycobacterium heckeshornense, assembly GCF_016592155.1. Lineage (NCBI taxonomy): Bacteria > Bacillati > Actinomycetota > Actinomycetes > Mycobacteriales > Mycobacteriaceae > Mycobacterium > Mycobacterium heckeshornense. Next base: position 1,533,205 of record NZ_AP024237.1, on the reverse strand, counting down.
GTGATCTCGCCGGCCCGAGCCTTGGCATACAAGCCTTTCGGGTCGCGTCGCTCACAGTCTTCGAGCGGGGTGTCACAGAACACCTCGACGAAGTCGATTCCGGCCTCGGCGTGCACCTGACGGGCAAGCTTGCGGTGCTCTTCGAGCGGGCTGATCGCCGGCACCAGGACGGTCTGCCCGCAATCGGCGAGCAGCACCGCCACATGCGCCAGCCGGCGCAGGTTTTCCGCGCGATCGGCCATGCTGAACCCGAGGTCGGCGTTGAGGCCATGTCGCAGATTGTCGCCGTCGAGAACGTAAGCGGCAACGCCCTTTTCCAGCAGTTTCCGCTCCACCAACATGGCGACCGACGACTTGCCCGATCCGGACAGTCCGGTGAACCATACGGTGCGCCCACGTCCGGTTAACCGATCTTCGGCGGTCACCAACGACTTGTGCCGCACGGTGTTCGGGCTCGGCGTACGGGCAGAGACGTCGCGCAATACCATGCCGGCGGCCACCGTCCCGTTGGTGTAGGGGTCGATGAGGATGAATGACCCCGTGCTGGTGTTGCGGGTGTACTCGTCGAGCAGCAATGGTTCCTGGGTGCGCAGCGTGACGCGGCCAAGTTCGTTGAGTGTCAACGCTGTAGCACTCTTGTCGCGGTGCAGGGTGTTGACGTCGAGCCGGTAGGCCAGCTCTTTTACCTTCGCGCGTGTGGTGCGGGTGGTGTGCTTGATGAGGTACTCGCGGCCGGGCTCCAGCGCCGCGTCGTCGGCCATCCAGCACACGGTCGCGTCGAACTCTCGTGCGGCCCGAGGCTGGTTCGTGGGCCGCGCGATCATGTCACCGCGGGAGATGTCCAGGTCGTCGGCGAGCCTGACCGATATCGCCATCGGCGGAAACGCTTCGGCCACCGGGCCGCTGGGCCCATCGATGGCGGTGATGCGGGTGCTCTTGCCGCTGGGCAGTACGACGACTTCGTCGCCCGGTCGCATCACTCCGCTGGCCATGCTGCCCGCGTAGCTGCGGTGGTCTTGGTGCTCGCGAGTCTGCGGCCGGATGACGTACTGGACGGGGAACCGGACGTCGACCAGGTTGCGGTCGCCGGCGATGTACACCTCTTCCAGATAGGGCAGCAGCGCCGGGCCGTCGTACCACGGTGTGTGCTCCGACTTGGTGACCACGTTGTCGCCGTGCAGCGCCGACATCGGAATGGTGACCACGTCGTGCACGTCAAGCCGGGCGGCGAAGGCGTGGAACTCGTCGCGGATAGTCTCGAATTTCTCTTGGTTCCAGTCGATCAGGTCCATCTTGTTGACGGCCAGCACGATGTGGCGGATGCCGAGCAGCGACGCGAGGAAGGTGTGCCGGCGGGATTGCTCGCGCAGGCCATGGCGGGCGTCGACGAGCACGACTGCCAGGTGGGCTGTGGAGGCTCCGGTGACCATGTTGCGGGTGTACTGGATGTGGCCGGGGGTGTCGGCGATGATGAATTTCCGCTTGGGCGTGGAGAAGTAGCGGTACGCGACATCGATGGTGATGCCCTGCTCGCGTTCGGCCCGCAGACCGTCGGTGACCAGCGCCAGGTCGGTGTAGTCGTGGCCTCGTTCCTTGGAGGTGCGCTGCACCGATGCCCACTGGTCTTCCATCATGGCCTTGGAGTCGTAGAGCAGCCGCCCGATCAGGGTGGACTTGCCGTCGTCGACGGAACCCGCGGTGGCGATACGAAGCAGCGTGGTAGTTCCAGTCATTAGAAGTACCCCTGCCGTTTGCGGTCTTCCATGCCGGCTTCCGAGATCCGATCGTCGGCGCGGGTGGCTCCCCGCTCGGTCAACCGCGCCACCGCCGTCTCGGCAATCACCTCGGCCACCGTGGCCGCAGTCGATTCCACGCAACCGGTGCAGGTGACGTCGCCGACGGTGCGGAACCGCACCGACGCCTCGAACACCTTCTCTCCTGCACGCGGCTGCATGTACCGGTGCACGGCCAGCAGCATGCCGTCACGCTCGAAAACCCTGCGCCGGTGCGCGAAATAGATTGACGGGAGGGTGATCTTCTCGGCGCCGACGTATGACCAGACGTCGAACTCGGTCCAGTTGGACAGCGGAAACACCCGGATGTGCTCGCCCTTGTGGTGGCGTCCGTTGTAGAGGTTCCACACCTCCGGCCGTTGCGCCTTGGGATCCCACTGCCCGAACTCGTCGCGGAAACTGAACACCCGCTCCTTGGCGCGTGCGCGTTCCTCGTCGCGGCGCGCTCCGCCGAACGCGGCGTCGAACCGGTTTTCGCGGATGGCGCGCAGCAGCGTCACCGTCTGAAGGGGGTTGCGTGACGGGATAGTCTCCACGACTCGGCCGGCATCGATGTCGTCTTGCACCTTGGCCACGATCAACCGCACTCCAGTCTGTTTGACCAACTCGTCGCGGGTGGCGATGACCTCGTCGAAGTTGTGGCCGGTGTCGACATGCATCACCGGGAAAGGCGGCCGGCCAGGATGAAAGGCCTTGAGCGCCAGGTGCAACATCACGATCGAGTCCTTGCCGCCGGAAAACAGCAGCACCGGCCGCTCGAACTCCGCGGCCACCTCCCGGATGATGTGGATCGCTTCGGCTTCCAGCGAGCGCAGATGGCTCAACTCGTATTGGCCGGCTGCCGGAACGGCGGTGGGGCCGGTGGCTACTTGATTGGTCATCGATCCTTACCCGGTTAAGTTGGTAGGTCTGGTCATAATAATCGGCATTGACGTATGTATAACCGGTCGGCCGAGCAGCTGTCAACTGCAGACTCCGATACCGGGTCGGTGCTCGACGGCGGGGTGCGAAAACATGGACACATGTCAACACCCGTCAAACCGCCGAATGGTCGCGACGTGATCGCGCAATTCCTGCCGCAGTCCCCCTTCGTCGCCAAACTTGGAATCGTCGCCGACATGCTCGACGACCACGAGGTGCGGCTGCGTCTCCCGTGGGATCCGTCCAATGTCACCGTCGGCGACATGGTGCACGGCGGTGCTATCGCGACGTTGGCCGATCTCACGGTCATGGCCGCAGCGTGGTGCGGGGCCGACACGCCGCCCCAGCCGAGGGGCGTGACGGTGTCGATGGCGCTGGACTTCATGGCGCCGGCCCGCGCAACCGACGTGATCGGGATAGGCCGGGCGTTGCGGCGCGGCCGGTCACTGGTCAACCGCGAGGCCGAGATCGTCGACCCGCAGGACCGGCTGATCGCGAAGGCGCTTGGCACCTACAAGCTCGGCTGATGGCGCCTGCCCCGCGTCGAGCGGCTAGAGAGTGACCTCGTTGAGCTTGCCGGTGGCGACGTCGAAGATAAACCCGCGCAGCGACTCGTGTTTGGTGACAAACGGGCTGGCCTCGATGCGGCGCAACGACTGGCGAACGTCTTCTTCGAGGTCTGGGAAGGCCTCGGCGGCCCACGGGGGCTTAAGACCGGTCTCCTGCTGGATCGCCCCCTTGAACTCGTCGTCGGTGAACGTGAGCATCCCGCAGTCGGTGTGGTGGATCAGGATGATTTCTCTCGTTCCCAGTAGCCGCTGGCTGATGGCAAGTGAGCGGATTGCGTCGTCGGTGACCACCCCGCCGGCATTCCGAATGACGTGTGCCTCGCCCTCCTTGAGCCCGAGGATGCGGTAGACGTCCAGCCGGGCGTCCATACACGCCAGCACCGCGACGTGTTTGCTCGGCGGCAGCGGCAGCGGGCCTTTGAACGTGGCCGCATATCTGGCGTTATTGGCGAGGTATTCGTCAGTAACCGTCACGCCAATCTCCTTGTGGTCTCGCACGACGTCGTTTGCTGCGCAGACGATTCGGCGGCTGATTCTAGCAATGAGAGGCGGCGATTTCACTGGTCCGGATCAACCCGATCGCAATGGCGCACTACCCACCATGGCCGCCACGCCAATCAGCCGGGCCGTGCGTCTTCTCGCTACCCTGTGCGCATGCGAGACTGGCCAAGCAGGCAGACATGATCCGCTTTCTAGCGCGCCGGTTGCTCAACTATGTCGTCCTGTTGACGCTGGCGTCTTTTCTGGCGTTCTGCCTGACCTCGGTGACATTTCATCCCCTGGACAGTTTCATCCAGCGCCACCCACAGCCCCCGCCCGAAGCCATCCATGCCAAAGCCGTTGAGCTTGGCCTGGATAAGCCCATACCGCTGCGGTACGCAAAATGGGCTTCCGGGGCGGTCCGCGGTGACTTCGGCGCGACGGTGACCGGTCATCCTGTCTCGCAGGAGCTGTGGCGCCGGATCGGAGTCAGCCTTCGGCTGTTGGCGATCGGCTCGGTGCTGGGCGCGGTGATCGGCGTCGCGGCGGGAGCCTGGGGAGCGGTGCGCCAGTACCGCCTCAGCGATCGCGTCATCACCGTGCTGTCGTTGACCGTCCTGAGCATTCCGTCCTTCGTGCTGGCCGGCCTGCTCATCCTGGCCGGGCTGCGGGTGAACGACTTCACCGGGCTGAGGATCTTTTTGTACACCGGTGAGACGTCACCGATTTCGGCCGGCGGAGTATGGCATCAGCTGGTCGACCGGATCCAGCATATTGTGTTGCCGACTCTGACGCTCGCGCTGGCCGCGATCGCAGGGTTCAGCCGCTACCAACGTAACGCGATGCTCGACGTGCTCAGTGAAGATTTCATCCGGACCGCGCGCGCCAAGGGTCTGACCCGGCGGCGTGCGCTGTTCAAACACGGCTTGCGCACCGCGCTGATTCCGATGGCCACGTTGTTCGCCTACGGGGTCAGCGGTCTGGTCGTCGGCGCAGTTTTCGTCGAGAAGATCTTCGGCTGGCATGGCATGGGCGAGTGGGTGGTACAAGGCATCTCGACGCAGGACACCAACGTGGTCGCGGCAATCACCGTGTTTTCCGGGGCGGCGGTTCTACTTGCCGGACTGTTGTCCGATGTCATCTATGCGGCGCTGGATCCACGGGTGCGGGTGTCATGACGCAACAGACCAGCCCCGAGACCACCGCCGTCCAGTCCGGCATCGAAGCAGTCGCGTTCACTTCCCGGCGAAACCTGGTGGTACGCCGGTTCATCCGCAACAAGCCCGCGGTGGCGGCGTTGATCCTGCTCGTCCTGCTCTTCGTCGGCTGCTACGCGCTGCCGACGCTCCTGCCCTATAGCTACACGGCTCTGGACTACGACGCGCTGTTGCAGCCGCCGTCAGTGCGGCACTGGTTCGGCACCAATGCACTCGGCCAGGATCTTTTGGCTAGGACCCTGCGCGGCATGCAGAAGTCGATGCTGATCGGCTTTTGCGTGGCAGTGATCTCGACGAGTATCGCCGCCGCGGTCGGATCGGTGGCCGGTTACTTCGGCGGCTGGCGCGACCGGGCGTTGATGTGGCTGGTCGACCTGCTGCTGGTGGTGCCCAGCTTCATCCTGATCGCCATCGTCACTCCACGGGCCAAACAGTCGAGTAGCATTCTGTGGCTCATCGCGCTGCTAGCGGCGTTCGGCTGGATGGTGAGCTCACGAATGGTGCGCGGTTTGACGATGAGCCTGCGAGAACGCGAATTTGTCCGGGCAGCGAAATATGCGGGCGCCACAACCCATCGCGTCATCGTCCATCACATCGTACCGAATGTCGCTTCGATCCTGATTATTGACGCCACACTCAACGTCGGATTCGCTATCCTCGCCGAAACGGGGTTGAGCTTTTTGGGATTTGGCATCCAACCGCCCGATGTTTCACTAGGCACACTGATCGCCGACGGCACGCCTTCGACGACGACATTCCCATGGGTTTTTCTGTTCCCGGCCGGAGCATTGGTGCTGATCGTATTGTGCACCAACCTTACCGGTGACGGCTTGCGTGACGCCTTGGATCCGGGTAGCGGATGGTCACGCCGCAGGAGGCGGCCCAAGTGACGGCTGTGCTCGACGTGACTGATCTGAACGTGAGCTTCGAAACCGAGGACATCCGGGTGCCCGCGGTGCGGGGCACGAGCTACCACATCGATCCGGGCGAAGTGGTCGCGATCGTCGGCGAATCCGGTTGCGGCAAAACAACCGCGGCCTTAGCCGTGATCGGATTGCTGCCGGAATACGCTCGAGTGTCGGGATCGATACGGCTGCACGGCAAGGAGCTACTCGGGCTGTCCGACCGCGCGATGTCACAGATCCGCGGCAGGATGATCGGCACCGTATTTCAAGACCCGATGTCGGCGCTGACACCCGTCTACACCATCGGCGACCAGATAGCGGAAGCTATCGAGGTCCACAATCGCGAGATCAGCCGGGCCGATGCGCGCCGGCGTGCCGTCGAGCTGCTCGAGCTGGTCGGCATCGCGCAGCCGCGGCGCCGGGCCAGGGCCTTCCCGCACGAGCTCTCAGGTGGCGAGCGCCAGCGGGTGGTGATCGCAATCGCGATCGCCAACGACCCGGATCTGCTCATCTGCGACGAACCCACCACTGCGCTGGATGTCACGGTGCAGGCGCAGATTCTCGACGTGCTGAGAACCGCTCGCGACGTCACCGGCGCCGGAGTGCTGATCATCACCCACGACCTGGGTGTGGTGTCGGAATTCGCCGACCGGGCACTGGTCATGTATGCCGGACGTCCCGTCGAGATCGCCACAGTCGACGAGCTCTACCGCGACCGCCGCATGCCTTACACAGTCGGGCTGCTCGGCTCGGTGCCGCGACTCGACGCCGCGCAGGGCACCCGGCTGATTCCGATCCCGGGAGCGCCGCCGACGATGACGTCGCTTTCGCCCGGCGCCTGTACGTTCGCTCCTCGCTGCCCCTTGGCGATTGACGAATGCCGTTCGGCGGAGCCCGATCTCGCCTACGTCGCCGACGGCCACTGGGCGGCGTGCATCCGCACCGACGACGTCGCGGGACGCAGCGCAGCCGACGTGTTCGGCGTGTCAACGCAGCCGCAGCCGACCGATGCCGCTGGGGGGCACCCACGGGTGGTGCTGCGGGTCACCGACCTCGCCAAAACCTACCGGCTCACCAAGGGCGTGGTGTTGCGCAGGCAGGTGGGCGAGGTGCGTGCGGTCGACGGGATCAGCTTCACCTTGGAACAGGGCCGGACGTTGGGCATCGTCGGCGAATCCGGTTCGGGCAAATCGACGACCCTAACGCAAATTCTGGAGTTCACCAAGCCGGAGGCAGGTTCCATCGAGATCCTCGGCGCCGATGTCGCGGTTCTCGACTCAGCCGCCCGACGTCGACTGCGGACCGAGCTGCAGGTGGTGTTTCAGGATCCAATCGCCTCACTCGATCCACGGCTGCCGGTCTTCGACGTGATCGCTGAACCGTTGCGTGCCAACGGATTCAGCAAGCGTGAGTGCGACGAACGAGTCGCTGAACTCCTGGCGGTCGTCGGACTGGACCACTCCGACGCCAGCCGCTATCCCGCCGAGTTCTCCGGCGGACAAAAGCAGCGGATCGGGATCGCCCGTGCGCTTGCGCTGCGGCCGAAGATCCTCGCCCTCGACGAGCCGGTGTCAGCGCTCGACGTATCGATCCAGGCCGGCATCGTCAACTTGCTGCTGGACCTGCAGCGGCAGTTCGGGTTGTCCTACCTCTTTGTGTCACATGATCTTTCGGTTGTTAAGCATTTGGCCCATCGGGTGGCGGTGATGTACCGGGGAATGATTGTGGAGCAGGGAGACAGCGATCAGGTGTTCACCAACCCGCAACACGAGTACACCAGACGACTGCTGGCGGCGGTGCCGCGGGCACATTCCGATGTGGCCAGCGGTTAGCATCGCGCGGGTGAGGCACCCGGCGATGGCTTACAAGGTTGCGTTACTTGCGCTCGTTGTCGGTCTGATCGCCGCCGGGTGCGCGGCCGGATATCGGGACCTGCAGCACGGCCACACCGCGCGCGTCGGCACCACCAGCGACATAAATCCGCGTGACCCGGCCACCCTGCGCGACGGCGGTAACCTGCGCCTTGCGCTGACGGGATTCCCGTCGAATTTCAACGAGTTGAACATCGACGGCAACACGGCCGACGTCGGCTCGATCGTCATGCCGACACTGCCGGGGGCATTTATCACCCAGGCAGATGGATCGCTAAAACTCAACACTGACTATTTCATCGGTGCCGAGTTGACCAGCATCGACCCGCAGGTGGTCACCTACACCATCAATCCCAAAGCCGTCTGGAGCGATGGCACCCCATTCACCTGGGAAGATCTCAGATCCGAGGTCGAAGCGTGCAGCGGCCGGGACAAGCGATACCTGATCGCGAGCAGGGCCGGGTTCGAACGGGTGCGCTCGGTGACCCGCGGAGTTGACGATCGCCAGGCCGTCGTCACCTTCGCCCAACCGTATGCGGAGTGGCGCGGGATGTTTGCCGGCGGCATCCAACCCCGCAGCATGACGGCGAATCCCGACGTCTTCAACAAGGGCCAGCTCAATGCGCCGGGCCCGTCGGCCGGACCGTTCATCGTTTCCACCATCGACAAGACCGCGCAGCGCATCGTGCTGACCCGCAACCCTCGCTGGTGGGGTGCCAAGCCGCGACTTGACTCCATCACCTTTTTGGTGCTCGACGCCACCGCGGTCATTCCCGCCCTGCAAAACAACGCTATCGACGCCGCCGGTGTGACGACGCTCGACGATTTAGTCACTGCGCAGCGAACTGCGGGGATCGTGATCCGGCGTGCGCCGGCGCCAACCTGGTACCACCTGACTTTCAACGGCGCACCCGGGTCCCTCTTGGCCGACGCGCGGTTGCGGCTGGCGATCTGCAGGGGCATCGACCGCCAGGCCATCGTCAATGTCGTCCAGCACGGCCTGACCGATCACCCGGCTCCGCTGAACAACCATGTCTACGTCGCGGGCCAGCTCGGCTACCAAAACAACAGTGCTCCAGCCGCTTTCAATCCTGACCAGGCGCGTAGAGATTTGGATGCGCTGGGCTGGAAGCTCAATGGCACGGTGCGGGAAAAGAACGGAAAACGGCTTGTCATCCGGGATGTGTTTTATGACGCGCCGACGGCCCGGCAGATCGCCCTGGTCGCTCAGCACAACCTGGCGCAGATCGGTGTCAAGCTGGTGCTCGAACCGAAGCCGGGCACCGGGTTTTTCAGCCAGCACGTGAGCGTCGGCGACTTCGACCTCGCTCAGTTCGGTTGGGTGGGTAACGCTTTTCCCCTGTCGGCGCTCCCCAGATCTACACCTCGGACGGTGAAAGCAATTTCGGCAAAATCGGCAGTCCGCAGATCGATGCCAAGATCGAGCAGACACTCTCCGAGTTGGACGACAACAAGGCGCGTGCGCTCGCCAATCAGGTCGATGCGATGATCTGGCGGGAAGGTTTCAGCCTTCCGCTGTTTCAGTCGCCTGGTGATGTGGCGGTGCGCAGCGATCTCGCCAACTATGGCGCGCCGGGGCTGGCCGACCTGGTTTACCCGGCGATCGGATTCACAAGGGACTGAGGCGCTGCGGGGCCGCCCAGATCGATACGTTGCGCGCTGCGCACGCCGTCGTATCGAGCCGGGGTACATGTCAAGATGATGAGTTGTCCATCGGCGCCGACCATGTCGAAAACCTCCCCCATTTTCGCCAATCGGTAGGGATCGGTGAAGCCGAGCGCGTCGTCGATGAGCACCGGGACGGTGTCCTCCTTGGCGACCAGTGCCGCGCACGCCAACCGCACCAGGATGCCCAGCTGCTCTTTGGCCCCGCCCGACAGCGACTCGTAGGGCACCGTGCGACCGTCGACGGTACGACTACGGATGTTCAGTTCACTGTCCAGGTCGACCTCGAAGCCCGGGCCGAACACAGGACGGCCAAGCCGCTGCAGTTCGGTCCGGAACGGCTCGACGTAGCGTGACCGCATGCTGTCACGGTGACGGATCATCACCGTTCGCAGCAATTCCGCAGCACGCGCCCGGCGGCGAATCCGTGAGTACTCGGCCGCAGCATGCTCGCGGCGAGTTTCCGCCGCATCGAGCTTGCCCTTGCGGCCTTCGGTGCCGAAAACCGCGAGTTCGACGGTGATCTCGTGCAGGGCACGGGCCGTTTCGTCGCGCCGTGCGCGCACGTCCTTTGCGGCTGCGGCAGCATCGGCAAGTTCGGAGGCGACCACGTCGGGAGCTGCGGCCTCGAGCTGTTCAGACAGATCCGAGACTCGCCGGTGGGCTGCCTCGGCCGCCCGCCGGTCTGAATCAGCCTTAACGGCTAGCTCCTCGTCGGTGCACGACGGCTGGGCCAGCCGGGCGCGAATAGCATCCAACTCTGTCCGCTGGAGAGCCAGTTTGTCCTGTAAAAGCGTTACGCGCGTGGATATCTCGACGGCACGGCTGGCCGCGGTCACTGCCGCCTGGCGGCATTCGTCGCAGCGTGCAGCCGCCTGCGCATGGGCCGCGTTCGCAGCATCGAGCTCGGAACCGGCGGCGTCGGTGTCCACGACGGCGTCGGCCGGCCCGTCGGGGTGACTGCCACGCACCTGAGCCAGTCGAGCACGCAGCTGGCCAACATCGTCGTCACCGCAGAGGGCCGACAGCGCGGCAGTCAGCTGGTCGCGCTGGTACTGCAGTTCGCGGCGCCGGTTGTCGACGCGTCGCGCCTCGGCCGGGTCAGCCGCCTTGCCTGTCGCCAGCGCATCAGCTAATTCGCTTTGCGCAGCCGCATATTCGGCCTCGATGTCGCGGACAGTGGCTCCGGGAGTGAATCTGGCGGTCAACACGCCGGGCACGGCGATCTCGGTGGGACCGCTCGCCGTCGTCGACCAGCTCTGCCCTGCGGACAGCGCGAACCGCTGTGCCCCGGCCTCGAGCTCGATGTCCACAGCAGCGGTGAATTCCACTGTCGCCGATACCATTTCGAGTTGACTTTTGGCTCGCTCGACAGCCGCGACCGCATGCTCGATCCGCTGCATGACGGCCTCGGTGACGGGGCACTGCGAGAGCTCTGCGCAGATCCGGTCCCGGTCGCGGTGGGCGGCTTCGATCTTGGCCAACTGTGCGGCCAGGCGGTTGGCCTCCGCGCGCTCGGACAGTGTCTCCAGCGCATGCCGCGCGGTGTCGACTCGTCGGCGGGCAGCTGCCAGATCCTCGCCGGCCTGTTCCACCGCGGCGTCCGCGGCGGCGACAGCCTCACGCGCCGTCGACTGGGCATCGGCGGCCTGGCGGAGTTCGGTTTCTAAAGACGCGATCGCGGCGGTGCGAGCGTCAATCTCGGCGCGCAGCCTCAGCCGCTCGCCATGCACGGCGTTGGATGCGGTGCTGGTCGCGGCCGCGGCAGTGGCGATCAGCCGGGCCTCGCGGAGTTGCTCGGTGAGCTCGGTAATCCGGGCGGCGGCCGCCCGCGCGGCGCAGTGGCGGGCCTCGGCGTCGTGCTGACGCCTGGACAACTCGGCCAGTTCGTCGGTCAACGCGGCGTGCCGGCGCACCCGCTCGTCGACTTCGGCGACGGCCGCAGCGCAGCGGGCCACCTCCTGCTCGGCGTCGTGCAATCGGGAGATCGCGACCGCCCACTCCCCGGTGGGACGTCCGGTCGGCGTGAAGTAGCGGGCATACTCGGCGTCGATCCGCTCGATTAGCGACGGCTCGGCGCCCGACAGAGTGGCGGCATCGCCGGCCGCGACGTCGAGCGCACGCGACAGCGCGTCGCAGCCGGCGAGGTCAACCGCGGTGGTTGAGCTCGCCTGCAGCACCCGTTGGGCATGCCAAAGTTCGGTGTCCACCGTTTCGGCCAGTATTGCGCGCACCCGCTCGTGTGCTTCGTCGCCGGTCAGCTGTTCCCGGTGTGGGGCCAACACTGTCAGTCGGGTCTCGCACTTCTTGTGAAAGCGTTTGTGGTAGACGAAACGATAAGGGCCCGTGCTGATTTCGGCGGTGACCTCCGATCCGACGTCGGCGTGCGTGGGTTTGACCTGCTTGACGTCTTTCTTCGTCGAGCGGTCTTTGGACTCCAGCAGCAGATCCAACGCCTCGATCATCGACGATTTGCCGATTTCGTTGGGACCGCACACGACAACCACGCCGCTGTCGGGGAATTCGACCTCGCGGTGAGCGATACCACGGTAGTTGGTCAGGACCAAACGGTGCAGTTTCATGCCGCACCCCGACCGCGATCGGCCAGCCGCAACAGCAGCGCCAGCGCCGCCTGGGCGTCCTCGGCGGCTTCGCCGCTGCCGCTACGCGCGGTGGCGACGAGCTCATCGACGGCCGCGGCCGCGAACCCGCCGACACCGAGATCGCCGAACTCGCCGTCGGCCGGGATCACCGTCAACTCGCTGTGACGCTCCCACAGCCCCAGCCAGGCGAACACCCGCGAGTACTTGTCCAGGCAGGCGTCCAGGGCGGCACGGTCGGTGACCGTCAGCGAACCGGTCAAGGCCAGCCGCACCACGGTGCGGTCCTTGTCGGTCAGCTGATCGAGGTTCACGTCGAGGTCGGCGATGTCGCGGCTGTCGTCGACCTGGCGGCGCAAGGTGAGGAAGCGCCAGCGACCGACGCGGCGCACGTCGACGGTGACCGTCCGCCGCGGGTCGGCTTCGTCGATGTCGACGACAAGCACGTGGCCGGGGTCGGCTTCGACGTCGTCGAAGTTGGTGACCTCCGGCGAGCCCGAGTACCATACCCGTCCGCTGTCCCCGACCTTGGTGACCGAATGCTTGTCGCCCAGCGCGACATAATGCACCACACCGCGGGCCAGCGCGTCTTCCAGGGTGGCGAGCCGGATCAATGACGGCTTGCCCGGGTCGGGGTCGAGCACGTCGACGCCGCCGTGGGCGACGAGTATTCGGGTGTCCCCGTCGCCGGACAGGCCGTCGAGCACCGCGGCGGCCAAGTCGGTGGTGGGCGCCTTGGACCGCCACGGCGCGGCGACCAGCTGCAGACCGCGGCGCACCTCGTGCACACCGGGCCGGTCGAGCACGACGACGTTGTCCGGGCGTTCGGCGGTGAACAGCGCGCTGGTGTACACCGACGACGCGTCCAGCGGGTCATGGTTGCCCGGCAGCAAGTAGACCGGAACACCGATGGCGCGCATCGCTTCCAGCGACTGACTGACCACCTGCGGCGCAAGCTGGTTGTGTTCGAAGACATCGCCAGCGACGACCACGAACTCCGCACCCACCCCGTGGGCCAACGCGCCGAGACCGGATACCGCGTCGCGGCGGGCCGCCGAATACCGGGGCTGAGCCTCGCCGGCCAGGAAGTGGCGGGTCATGCCCAGCTGCCAGTCGGCGGTGTGCACGAACCGCATGCCGATCCCGTCCTTTCTGTCGTGCCGTGACCCGGGCATCGCGAGTGTAGGACCGGCCGCCGACAAGTCGGGGGACCTCGCTCGGCACGTCCGAGCTTGTCGCTTTACGGTGGGTCACGTGGGTGGTCCGGTGCGCACCTTGGTGCTGCTGCGGCACGCTAAGTCGGCCTACCCGGACGGCGTTGCCGACCACGAGCGGCCGCTGGCGCCGCGCGGCGAACGGGAAGCGGGGTTGGCCGGGGACTGGCTGCGCAAAAATGTCCCTGCCGTCGATGCGGTGCTGTGCTCCACGGCCACCCGCGCGCGCCAGACTTTGGCGCACACCGGCATCGACGCGCCGGTGCGCTACCTCGAGCGGTTGTACGGCGCCACGCCTGCAATGGTGATCGATGAGATCAACTCGGTTGCCGACGACATAGGCACCCTGCTGGTCGTCGGGCACGAGCCGACAATATCGGAGTTGGCGATCGGGCTGGCCGGTGCCGAGAAGTCGAACATCGCCGCGCTGGAGCGTCTTTCGGTGAAGTTTCCGACGTCGGCGCTGGCCGTGCTGCAGGCGAGCGCAAGCTGGAAGGATCTGGCGCTCGGCGGCGCCGCGCTGGTCGATTTCCATGTGCCGCGCTGACGCGCGCCGCCAAGCAGGAGCCAGGGTCGTGATGGAGGCGGGATCAGCAGCCGTGGCTTCGTTTGTCTCGGGCGCCAGACCTACGAATTGGTGGACAGCGTCAGTTCCATCAGCTTGATCGCCTGGGCGCAGGCGTCGATGCCGGGCGCCTGCGGGTTGACCCACCAACCGACCACTCCGGCGGCGTCGCTGGCCACACCGCAGGAGCCGTTGGGGTCGTTCGGCCGCATCACGATGGATTGCACGCCGGCAATCGAGCGGCTCTCGATCTGGTACTTCAACCCCTCGGCGACTTTGCGCTCATTGGTCAGGCTGCCCTGTTCGAACCAGAACCGGGTGATGTCGATCAGTCCGGCCGGATTAGCCGCCTGCCATCGGCAGATCGCACCGACGAACGTGCTCTGAATGTCGAGTGGATCGGCGCCCACCGTCTTGGCCAAGATGTCGGTGGTCAGCACCTCGCATTCCTTGAGCAAGTTCGGGTACTGCTGTTGGGAGTTGTTGTTGCGCGGGGTGCCGGCTCCGCCCGCCTTGACCGGATGGCCGGCCACGGACCGCGAACATGCGGTCCCCAAAGCCACCGCGGCTACGACGGCGAGTGCGGCCGCGAGCATCCGATGACGCATTGGACGGCTCATTTCGAGTTCGCAATCGACTGACGAGTCAATTCTTTTGCCACGTCGCATGGATCCGGGAACGGTTTCTGGTTGAAACTCACCGACCATTCGATGAAGTCGTCTTGGAACTGGATACCGACCTCGCACAGCGAGTCGCCCAACGTCGGCTCGCTGCCGATGGCGATGAAGCCACTGTGGCCGTTGATGTTGATGTCTTCAACGCTGGTCCGCGACAGCTCCTCGGTTTTGCGTTCGCGCCCGATCGGGCTACCGCGGTACCAGGAGAAGGAGAAGTGCGGCCCGAGGATGCCGCCGCCCGCCAGCCACTGGCAGCCGACCGAGTTCTGGGCGGTGTTGACCAGTCCGGGAACCTTGGTCAGCTCCGACACCGTCTGGTCGCTGACCCCGCCGCACTGCGGGAAGAACGGTCCGTGCTGTCCCTCGGCGGACGCCGGCGACGACGACTGTGTCGGCTGCGGCCGGCTGGAGCCGGAATCCGAGCACGCGGCCATCACCGGGATCGAGGTCGCCGCCACCACGGCGAGCGCCACTACGCTGCGCCGCACTGCTACACGTACCTTCTGCCTGTCACACGATGCACTGTAGCGGCAGCACCTTGGGTCAACCACGCACAGGCGCTGAGCAGGTCTTTATCACCGCCGATCAACCCGACGCCGGCGCCGATGTCATCCGGCGGTCGTCCGGACCCGACGGGGTGCGCTGTGCGACAGTTACCAGGTGCTCCTGACACTGCTGCGCCACTATGTCCGGCCGTACCGTTGGCTGGTCGCGGCGGTGCTGACCCTACAGCTGATCAGCACGCTGGCATCGCTGTACCTGCCGACCGTCAACGCCACCCTCATCGATGACGGGGTCGCCAAGGGCGACGTGGCCACCATCGTGCGGCTCGGCGGGCTGATGCTGGCGGTCACAGGTCTGCAGGTGCTGTGCTCGGTGGGCGCCGTCTACTTCGGGTCACGCGCCGGGACGGGATTCGGCCGGGATCTGCGCGCGGCGATGTTCGGTCACGTCATCGGCTTCTCCGAGCACGAAACGGTCCGGTTCGGCGCACCGACACTGCTGACCCGCACCACCAACGACGTCCGCCAGGTCCAGCTCCTCGTGCAGTTGACCTGCACCGTGCTGGTCACCGCGCCGATCATGAGCATCGGCGGGATCGTCATGGCCATCCATCAGGACGCGGCGCTGTCGTGGCTGCTGCTGGTCAGCGTTCCGGTGCTGGGGTTGGCCAACTACGGGATCATCTCCCGCATGCTGCCGATCTTCCGCAGCATGCAAAAGCTGATCGACGCCATCAACCGGGTGATGCGCGACCAACTGTCCGGCATCCGCGTGGTCCGGGCGTTCACCCGCGAGCAGTTCGAGCGGGACCGGTTCGCCCACGCCAACCGGGCACTGTCGAATACCGCGCTGGCCGCAGGTAATTGGCAGGCGTTGATGCTGCCGGTGACCACACTGACCATCAACTGCTCCAGCGTGGCGCTGATCTGGTTCGGCGGCCTGCGCATCGACCACGGCCAGATGCACGTCGGCTCGCTGATCGCCTTTCTGTCCTACTTCATGCAGATTTTGATGGCGGTGTTGATGGCCACCATGCTGCTGATGATGCTGCCGCGGGCCTCGGTGTGTGCCGAGCGGATCACCGAGGTGCTATCCACGGGCGTCAGCGTCAGAAATCCCCCAGCGCCGCTGTTTCCGGCCGGCGGTGTGACCGGCGTGGTGCGCCTGGACAGCGCCACATTCAGCTACCCCGGTGCTGATCGAGCTGTGTTGCAGGATGTTTCGCTGACCGCGCTGCCCGGTACCACCACGGCCGTAGTCGGCAGCACCGGTTCGGGAAAGTCGACGCTGATATCGCTGATCTGCCGGCTCTACGACGTGACCGACGGCGCCGTGCTGGTCGACGGCGTCGATGTTCGCGACTACGACATCGAGCGACTGTGGTCGGCGATCGGGCTGGTGCCTCAGCGCGCCTACTTGTTCTCGGGCACCGTCGCAGACAACTTGCGCTCTGGGAAGGCCGACGCGACCGACGACGAGATGTGGGACGCGCTGCGGGTTGCGGACGCCGACAGATTCGTGACCGCGGGCGGCGGGCTGCAGATGCGCGTGGCTCAGGGCGGCGTCAACTTCTCCGGCGGACAGCGACAACGACTGGCGATCGCGCGCGCGGTGATTCGCCGGCCCGCGATCTACTTGTTCGACGACGCGTTCTCCGCACTGGACGTGCACACCGACGCCCGGGTCCGTACGGCGCTACGGCAAGTATCAGCTGACTCGACAATAATCATTGTTGCGCAGCGGATTTCGACCATTGCTCAGGCTGACCGAGTGATCGTCGTCGACGACGGCCGGGTGGTCGGCGCCGGTACACATAGCTCGTTGCTGGCCGAGTGTCCGACCTACGCCGAATTCGTCGACTCGCAGTCGCCCGCCGCGAGGGTCGGGAGGGCACAATGACCGTGGCGATGAGCAGACCGATCCGCGGAGCGGTTCAAGCCCCCGCGGAGCGGTCCCAGAATTTTCTGGGTTCGGTCATCCGTCTGATGAAACGTGTTGCACCCCAACGATGGCTGGCTGCCTCCGTGGTCACGCTCTCGATGGCCGGCATTGCGGTTTCGGTGGTCGGACCCCGCGTACTGGGTCATGCCACTGATCTTCTGTTCGACGGTGTGATCAGCCGACAACTACCGGCCGGGACCACCAAGGAGCAAGCCGTCGCCGCCGCCCGCGCCCATGGCAACGGTACATTCGCAGACTTGCTTTCCAGGATGAACCTGGTTCCCGGCCGCGGCGTGGATTTCGGGGCCGTCGGGCGCACGCTCGCGTTGGCAGTGGCCATCTACCTTGTTGCAGCGGCGCTGTTTTGGGCGCAGGCGCGGCTGCTCAACCTGACCATTCAGCGGACGATGAGCGCGCTGCGCAGCGACGTGGAGGACAAGGTGCACCGGTTGCCGCTGTCGTTCTTCGACACTCGGCAGCGCGGCGAGCTGCTCAGCCGGGTCACCAATGACGTCGACAACGTCCAGACGTCGATCTCGGTGACGATCAGCCAGCTGTTGAGCGCGGTGCTAACTGTGGTGGCCGTGGTGGCGATGATGACGTCAATCTCTGCGCTGCTGGCCGGAATAACGCTGCTGATGGTGCCACTGTCAGTAGCCGTCACCCGGGTAATCACGCGACGGTCGCAACGGCTCTTCGTTGCCCAGTGGACCAACACCGGGCGGCTCAACGCCCACATCGAGGAGACGTACAGCGGTTTCACGGTGGTAAAGACGTATGGCCACCGGGCGCGTGCGCTAGAGCAGTTCCGCGAAGTCAACGACGATGTGTACCGGGCAAGTTTCGGCGCACAGTTCGTATCCGGTCTGCTGTCGCCCGCGGCGATGTTCATCGGCAACCTCAGCTTTGTCGCGGTGGCGGTGGTCGGCGGTCTGCAGGTGGCAACCGGACAGATCACGCTGGGCAGCGTCCAGGCGTTCATCCAATACGTGCGCCAGTTCACCCAACCGCTGACCCAGCTGGCAGCCATGTACAACAGCCTGCAATCCGGAGTGGCAAGCGCCGAGCGGGTTTTCGAATTCCTCGACGAGACCGAAGAGCCCGCTGACCACGCCGTGGCGCTGCCGTCGGTCAACGGTGAAAAGCCGCCGGGCGACAACACCGGCCGGGCAATGGCAGCGTCAAGAAGCGCATATTCCGGCGGTCTGCGGGTCGAGTTCCAACACGTTAGTTTCGCTTACCTCCCGGGCACGCCGGTGATCCGAGATGTGTCCTTCGTCGCCGAGGCGGGCAGCACGATCGCAATCGTCGGACCGACCGGGGCTGGCAAGACCACGCTGGTAAACCTGCTGATGCGGTTCTACGACGTGGATTCGGGGCGGATTCTGGTCGACGGCGTCGACATCTCCTCGGTGAGCCGTCAGTCGCTGCGGTCGCGGATCGGCATGGTGCTGCAAGACACCTGGCTGTTCGAGGGCACGATCGCAGAGAACATCGCCTACGGGCGGCCGGATGCCAGCAGCGACGAGATCCTGGAAGCTGCCAAGGCGGCTTACGTCGACCGGTTCATCCACGCGCTGCCCGACGGATATCAGACGCGAATCAGCAACGACGGCGCCAACATCAGCGTCGGCGAGAAGCAACTAATCACCATCGCGCGAGCGTATTTGGCCCGCCCTCAACTGCTGATCCTCGATGAGGCAACCAGTTCGGTCGACAGCCGTACCGAGCTGTTTGTGCAGCGCGCGAAGAACGAGCTGCGTCGCGGTCGGACCAGCTTTATTATCGCCCATCGTCTTTCGACAATCCGGGATGCCGCCCACATCTTGGTGATGCAGGCTGGCAGGATCGTCGAGCAGGGTAGCCACGACGAGTTGCTGGCGCAGCGTGGGGCCTATTGGGAGATGACACAGCATCAGTAGCCGCTGCGACCGCGCGAAAAATCAAGGTAAACAGTCTTACCGATTTTGCATCGCAGGTCGATTGGCCTACGTAAACTTCCGTCGTCCGGGATGTTTGCCGGAAGGCCCGATGCGGGCCGACCGACGACACCCTCACGTCGAACAGCAGGGCGGTCAAATGGGCGCTGCCGAGCGCGACTGTCTGGGATTGATCGGTGCCGTCGGTGCGTCGACCCGGTTAACCGTTGCCGCAAGTATTGAATCCGTGGACTAAAGGAACCCCCATGAAGGCTACGTTCACCAGAAATTCGGCGCACTCGCTCGCAGCCGTTCTGCTGACGACCGCCGTCGCGCTGGCCGGAGCACCACCGGCACAGTCCGACAACAAAGAGGCACTGGCCAGTTTGGAGAAGTCCATCGTATTTCTGCAGACGCAATGGAGCGGCTCGATCCAGGTCCCGCCCAGTGCCGATGCGGCCGGAGAAGGTTACTGGACGGAGAAACTCAAGTATTCGGTGACGTGCACCGGCTGGTATGCCAGCACCTCGGCGCAGATTGTCACGGCCGGACACTGCGTGGATCCCGGACAGGGCCGCCTCGTCCTTCTCGACGGCTATCTGCAGGACCAGAAGGCGACCAAGTTAAAGGACCAGGCGTACGCCAACTGGCGTGTCGAAGGCGACTTGGGTGGATCGCCTCCCGACCGCAGCGTGCGGGCCATCCAGCCCAACGGCGTCGATGGCGCGACCATCACCAGCCCCACCACGGTGGAAGTTGTCGACGTCAAAGCTCCTGAGGCAGGCGATATCGCCCTGCTGCACGTCCCCAACCTGAGCAAGCAGACCCCCGGGTTGGTCATCGCCGGCAATGCACCACAAGTGGGCGATCCGGTGACCTCGATCGGCTTCCCCGGAGATCTGCAGGACATCGCCGATCAGAGCCAGATTGCTCGTGCCTCGTTCAAGACCGGCACCATCTCCAGTAACCAAGTCACCCCGTCAGGCGTGGTGCAAATCGAGGTGAGCACCGAACTCGCCCCGGGAATGTCCGGCGGGCCCACCGTCAACAAGGACGGCCAAGTTGTCGGCGTGAACAGCCGGGGCCTGACCACCCAAGCCGGCTTCAACTTCATCACCAATACCCCGGACCTGCGGTCATTTTTGCTGTCACACAACGTGACCCTGGTCAAGCCCCCGGCCCAGCCCAGCGCCGGCTCCGGGATGCAGTGGTATCTCATCGGCGCGGCGGTGCTGATCGGCGCGGTGGTCGTCGGGCTGCTGCTCCTGCTAGTGCGGCGCAGGCGTACTCCGCAGTTCGCGGGAGCCGGCGGTGCGCCGATCGGCTACCCGATGCCGGGACCCGCACCCGGCCCCGTGCCGGGCTGGATGCCCGGTCAATCTCCTGGGCAGCGCCCTCCGACGAGCTATGCCCCACCGGCCCCGGCTACCGCGCCGCCGGGGGTCGGCGCAGTTCCGCCCGGCCCGACACCGACTGGAAGCAGCCAATGGGGCGGCGGTGACACGCGAAATGTAGGCAACTTGTGCGGATTGTGCGGGGCCGCACACAGCCCGGGGGCTCGTTTCTGTCCCCAGTGCGGCAAGCCGTTGAACTAAGCGCCCCGGCACGGTAAATAGCCAAAACGGTTGGCAGTCCGCAGTATTCGAGTTGCACTGGTTCCGTGGTCAGCTCGACGTGCGCGACCTATAGCTGCGGGCCCTGCGCGCGCAGGTCGTCGACTTTTGCCATCGCCTCCCGCAGCTTGGCCAGCCACTCCTCGGTGTGCTCGCCGACCAGCCTGACCGCCCAGGCCAACGCATCGGAGCGCGACCGGGCCACGCCGGCGTCGACCAGGGTGTCAAGCACCTGACGCTCGGGCTGCTTCAACCGGGTCATGACCGGTACCGCGATGTGGGTGAACAGGATTCGCTCGCCACCGGCCTCGACGCCCCATGAGACCTTGCGCCCGTATCGGGCCTGTGCCTCGTCGGCGATGTTCATCCGCTCGGGCCTGGTTTCCTCACGGAAACGCGAGACGCGCCCCGACATACGAGCACCGCTTGCCTCGTTGTCTTTGCCTTTGTCCGACTTCTCCGCTTCGGGCAGCTTGCCGATGACGGTGATCTCCTCACGGTCGACGATGACGGTGGGGTCCCCCTCGAACCAGTCGTCGGGTAGGCGCCCGGCGAACCACTCCGCGGCGTCACTGGCGTCGGGCTGATCGGCCTGCTGCCAGCCGCCGGGCCGGCCGTACCGGCGCCCATGCAGGTGATGACGTTTCATAATTACATGATTACATCATTACACAGCCGATCGGGTGCCTTTCTCCACGAGCGAACAATCACACCGACCCGTCAGCGCGGACGAAGAACCGCCAGCCCGCCGGCCACGGAAAGCGCCAGCAACAGCACCACCGCCCAGCCCACACCGGCCAAAACCCACACCGCGGCGACGGCGGCTATCGCCGGCGACGCCGCGAACAACACCATCGCCGGATGTTGTCTGACGACCTCCAGCGCGCTACGAGCTCGGATCGGGTCGATCTGCTTACCCGGCATGCGGCCAGGATGCCAGACATTCGGTCCGTGCGGTGAAAACCATTGATACGTCGGGCGGGATGGCGTACCTTTATGACCGAAGCAGACCCGGAAGTGGCTGATCCGAAGTGCCGGCACAGGGTTAGAGCCGGCCGCGCAGGATGTAGGAGACGCGCCCAAGTGCCCTCCGGGTCTGCCCTTATGTGTGCCCCGCCGACCCGCCCTCGCGGCTGTCCCCGCGCCGGGCACGAAACAGCTTGACCTCGCCCTTGATGCCCTTCAGGCGCCGCGCGCCGGCAAACGACCAGCTGAAGCCGACGGCATCGGTCCGGTCCGCCCCGATCGCCTCCCGCACCGATTCGGCGACCAGCACCGTTCCGGGCCGGGCCACGCCGGTGACCCGGCTGGCCACATTGACCGGGCTGCCGAACCAGTCGCCGGCCCGGCTCACCGCGGGCCCGGCGGCGACACCGGCCCGCAACCGCGGAAACTCGTTGTCGGTGTCGATGATCTCGACAAGCTTGAGCACCGCGTCCAAAAGCGGCACCACGCCGGGGCTGACGAACATCACCGCGTCGCCGATCGTCTTGACGAATCGCACGGGCGGGACGGCCACGTCTCGGGCGAGGTTGGCCAGGCGTTCGGCGAGCTGCACCAGCTCCTCGGGTGGCACCACCTCGCCGAGACGGGTGAAGCCGACGAGATCGGCGAACGCCACGGCTACCTGGCGCGCCCCGGGCAGCGGCGCGCCCGCGGCTCGTTCGCTGGCGTTGACGGCCTCCGTCTCCATCTGATGCCGCAGGTGCATGAACAGCATGTCCTCGATCCACGGACCCAGCAGCGGCGCGATCCGGCTGACCAGCTCATAGGAGCGCTTCGCGATCTCCAGCTCGGTCAGGCCCGGTTCGAGAATGGCGGCCAGCGCGGTGTAGCGCATCACCTCGGCCGCATGTGAGAGGCCCTCGGCGAGAACGCGCACCACCTGGACCAAATGCTCCGGATCGAGGCCGGCCTCAAGGAACCGTTGCGCGTGCGCGGCAGCGATGCCGTCGGCCCGCATGTGCACGACCGCGTCGGGGTCATCGACCCGCGCCAGCCCGATGGCGCGCTGGATTCGTTGCAGCAGCTCGAGGTCGACGCCTGTGCTTTCGCTGATCTCCCGGGCCGACACATAGCCGCCGTCATCGCCGATCAGCCGCCGAGAGGCCAACAACATCGGAATGAACGAGCCGCGTATTTCGTCGACGGTGACTTCGTGGTCGAGCAACCATTCGATCAACTCGGCCCGCTCGGCGCGCGCGTTGCCGTCCAGGCCGTCGAGCAGATCGTCCGGCACGTCCACGTGGTCAACGTATAACGCCCGCGGCGGATGATGTGAGTCGATGACCACGCCGCTGCTCGAGGGGTTGCCGCCGGTTGTCGCTAGCGGTGCTCGGCTGCTGATTCTGGGTTCGTTTCCGAGCGCACAATCGCTGGCGGCCCGTCAGTATTACGCCAATCCGCGCAACACGTTCTGGCGCATCACCGGCGAGCTGTTCGCATTCGACTACGGCGCGGCATACGAACGTCGTTTGGCCGCGCTGCAATCGCACGGGGTGGCACTGTGGGACGTGCTGCACAAGTGTCGGCGCATCGGCAGTTCGGACGCCAGGATCGACCCGCGCAGCGTGGTCGTCAACGACTTTGCCGAGCTTTTCGCGAATCACCCGACGATTACCCGGGTGTACTTCAACGGCGAGAAGGCGGCCACGATGTTTCGCAGGCTGGTCCACGTGGACACCCCGGTCAACTGTCGGCGACTACCGTCCACCAGCCCAGCGAATGCTATCGCGTTCGACGCGAAACTGGCTGCATGGCAAGATATTTCGCTGTCATGACACCGGCGGGCGCCGGTGCGCCCAGGGCCTGGCCGCCTCGATCTGTGCGCTGAGCGCCAGGAGTGTCGCCTCGTCGCTGGGCCGGCCGACCAGCTGAATCGCGAGCGGCAGCCCGTCGCGGTCTAATCCCCACGGCACGGCGGCCGCGGGCTGGCCGGTCAGGTTCCAGATCTCGAAAAACGGAACCTGGCGGCCGGCCAGCAGCAGACTCGACACCGCGCCGCGGCGTTGGTAGGCGCCGACTCGGGACGGGCCGGTGGCGCTGGCCGGCGTCACGACCACGTCCACGTCGTCGAAGATCGACTGGATCCTGGCGGCCAGCGCCGCCTCCCCCGCGCGCACCGCGGCGATGCGCCGCTCGGAGATCAGCCGGCCAATGCGCGCCATGTTGCGGGTGCGGGCCTCCAGCCGCTCGGGATACGGCAAAGTCCGCGCATCGTCGTAGATGCCGCGGAAGTACCGCGGCAGGTAGTTACCCAGGACCGCCGCCGGCGGGTAGTCGGGGTCTCGGGTGACGACGTGATGGCCCAGGTCGCGAAACAGATCACCGGCCTGGTGCACCGCTTCACGTTGCTCCCTGCCACACCTGACGACCAGCGGCGGTGGAACCTTGGTGCTCAAGGCGATTCGCAGGCCGGCGGGGTGTCGCGCGGCCGCGCCGGCGAATCCGCCGTCGGGGCCGGGCAGGGTCGCCGTCGCATCGAGAAGCAACGCCGCATCGCCTACCGAACGCGCGATCGGGCCGTTGACGCTCAGGCCGCACCACGCGTCGTCGTGCGGCCCCAACGAAATCCGGCCGCGCTGGGTCTTCAGGCCGAACACACCGCACCACGTCGACGGGATGCGGATCGACCCGCCGCCGTCAGAGCCGAGCGCCAGCGGCGCCAGCCCGGCGGCAACCGCGGCGGCGCTGCCACCGCTGCTGCCGCCCGGGCTGCGGCAGATGTCCCACGGATTGCGGGTCGCGCCGTAGGTCAGCGACTCGGTGAAGGGCAGCATCAACAATTCGGGTACCGCGGTCTTGCCGATGATCACCGCGCCGGCGGCGCGCAGCGCGCGTATCACGTCGGCGTCGCGGGTCGCGGCCGGCCCGTGGGCGCAGGTGCCATACGCCGTCGGCTCTCCGGCGACATCGACGTCGTCTTTGACCGCGACCGGCACCCCGAGCAGCGGCAACCGCTCGCCGGCGTCCAGGCGGCCCTGCGCGGCGACCGCCTCTTGGCGTGCGGTGTCGGCCAAGACCACGCGGTAGCACCGAAGCTGCGGGTCGAGTCGCGTGATGCGATCCAGATAGTGCTCAAGCAGTTCGGGAGCGGTGATGGTGCCGGCCGCCAACATTCGCGCCTGCTCGGCCGCACCGGCGAAAGCGAGCTCGCGAGGGTCCACCGCGGCAGCGTATCGCGTTGCCACGGCAGACTACTGCACATGACCGACTGGGTATTCGATGCGTTGACCGAGGACCAGCTGCGGCAACGCAAAACCATCAAATGGAACTACTTCGAACCCGATGTATTGCCGCTGTGGATTGCCGAGATGGATTTTCCCACCGCGCCCGTGGTGGTTGACGCGGCCCGCGCCTGCGTCGCCAACGAGGAGTTCGGCTATCCGCCGGTGGACGACGAGCTGGCGCAGGCGACCGCCGACTGGTGCCGGCGGCGCTACGGGTGGAACGTGCAGGCCGACTGGGTCAAAGTGGTTCCCGACGTGCTCAAGGGCATGGAGACGGTCGTCAATTTCCTCACCCGCCCGGAAAGCCCGGTCGTCTTGCCCGTTCCCGCGTACATGCCGTTCTTCGACGTGCTGCGAGTCACCGGTCGACAGCGAGCGGAAATCCCTATGCTGCAGGATGTTTCCGGCCGATACGTGATGGACCTGGACGCACTGGACGCGGCGTTGGGCAGCGGAGCCGGATCGCTGATCCTCTGTAATCCGAACAATCCGCTCGGCACGGCGTTCACCGCGGAGGAGCTGCGGGCCATCGTCGAGATCGCGGCCAGACACGGCGCGCGGGTGATCGCCGACGAGATCCATGCCCCGCTGGTCTACGACCGGCCCCATGTCGCCGCCGCCTCGGTTTCCGACGCGGCCGCCGAGACGGTGATCACGCTGGTGTCGGCGTCCAAGGGCTGGAACCTGCCCGGGCTGATGTGCGCTCAGGTGATCCTGTCCAACCGCCGCGACGCCACCGAGTGGGACCGGATCAACATGCTGCACAAAATGGGCGCATCCACCGTCGGTATCCGCGCCAACATCGCCGCCTACCGGCGCGGCGCCCCGTGGCTGGACGAGCTGCTCGGGTACTTGAAAGCCAACCGCGACCACCTCGCCCAGCGCCTGCCGGAACTGATTCCGGGGGTGAAGGTCAACACCCCGGAAGCCACCTACATGTCGTGGGTGGATTTCCGCGCGCTGAACCTGCCCGCCGAGCCGGCCGACTATCTGCTGTCCAAGGCCAAGGTCGCGCTGAGCCCGGGCATCCCGTTCGGCGCCACGGTGAGTGCCGGTTTCGCGCGGCTGAACTTCGGCACCACCCGCGCCATCCTGGACCGGGCGCTCACCGCGATGGCCGCCGCGATGCCGGCTTGACGACCGAGCCAGTACGGTAGCCCCATGTCCTGCGTGTTTTGTGCGGTCGCGGCCGGCGAGGCGCCGGCGATCAGGATCTACGACGACGACGAATATCTGGCCATCCTCGACATTCGTCCGTTCACCCGCGGCCATACGTTGGTGCTGCCGAGGCGGCACACCACCGATCTGACCGACACACCGCCGGAAACGCTGGCCAGCCTGGTCACCATCGGTCAGCGGGTAGCACGGGCGGCCCGGGCGACCGAACTGGCCGATGCCACCCACATCGCGATCAACGACGGGCCAGCGGCCTTCCAGACCGTGTCGCACATCCATCTGCACGTGGTGCCGCGGCGGAACGGCGACAAGTTGTCGTTCGCCAAAGGAATGGTGCTGCGCCGCGACCCCGACCGGGAAGCCACCGGACACATCCTGCGGGAAGCGCTGGCGCGGCTCGACGGCGGCCAGTAAGACTGGGCGCATGACCCATCTCTCGCCGATCGAGCGGGCAGGCGCGCAACTGCTGCGTATCCATGACCTGATCTACCGCAAGACCAACGGCCGGATCGGGCATCGGATACCGGGCGCCCCACCGAACCTGCTGCTGCACACCACCGGTGCCAAGACCGGGCAGCCGCGCACCACCTCGTTGACGTATGCGCGCGACGGTGACTCGTACCTCATCGTGGCCTCCAACGGCGGAGCCGCACGGTACCCGGGCTGGTACCACAACCTGCGC
This sequence comes from Mycobacterium heckeshornense, assembly GCF_016592155.1. Taxonomy (NCBI): domain Bacteria; kingdom Bacillati; phylum Actinomycetota; class Actinomycetes; order Mycobacteriales; family Mycobacteriaceae; genus Mycobacterium; species Mycobacterium heckeshornense. Next base: position 1,506,643 of record NZ_AP024237.1, on the reverse strand, counting down.
AAGCACCCGGATTGCGAAATCAACGTCGGCCCAAGGCGTTTTCCGGTGACCGCAAAGCAGGTCAGCCCCGACGACGCCGACTATTTGCGGTTGTGGCAGATCGTCAACAAGAACAACGCCAACCGCTACACGGCCTATCAGCGCAAGACGTCGCGGCCCATCCCGGTGTTCGTGTTGACGCCGCGCTAAAAGAGCTCTTTCGCCAGCAGTTCCAGCGTCTTTTCCCGCCCCGGCGCGGTCGCCGCGGCGGTGCCGCGGCGAGCCGAGGCGACCGGGTTGACCATCACTTCGTCGACGCCGAACCGCTCGGCGAGCGCCCGCAACTGGTCGGCGGCCTCGACCGGTGTGCCCACCACGGCACGCTTGAGCCCGCTGGCGACGATGCGCCGCTGCTCGGGTGTGAGCTCGTCGGTTTCGGCGTCTTCGACCAGCTGCAGCGGCCCAAGCGGCTGTCCGGTGCGCATGCGGGCCAGCATATGCAGGTTGGGCAGCATCAAAGCTGTTGCCTCGTCGCGGGTTTCGGCCACCACGGCGTTAACCGTCAGAAACGTGATCGGTTGCGCCGCAACGCGACTGGACACGAACTTCGACCGGTAAACGGCGAGCGCCTCTTCGGTTCCCTTGCCGGAGAAGTGGTGGGCGAACACGTACGGCAACCCTTTGGCGGCGGCCAGATGCGCGGAATACAGCGACGACCCCAGCAGCCACAGCCGCGGTTCGGTCACCGCCGCCGGGGTGGCCCTAAGGACATAGTCGTGGTTGCGGATCGGGACCCGCACGCCGCGTGGGCTCATCAGCGCGGCCACGTCGTCGAGGTAGTCGGGGAAGTTCTCGATATCGCGATCGTCGCGCCCGGCCGGTCCGCGCAACGCCAGCGACGTCACCGGATCCGATCCGGGCGCGCGACCGATACCCAGATCGATGCGGCCCGGGGCGGCGGCTTCCAGCAGCGCGAACTGCTCAGCCACCGCGAGCGGGGCGTGGTTGGGCAGCATCACCCCACCGGATCCCAGGCGCAGCTGCGCTGTCTGCGCGGCCAGGTAGGCGATCAGCACCGGCGGGCTGGTCGCCGCGATCGAAGGCATGTTGTGGTGTTCGGCGACCCAATAACGGGTGTAGCCGAGCCGGTCGGCGGTCTGCGCCAACCGCACCGTGGCGGCCAGTGCATCCGACGTCGACTGGTCGGTACGCACCGGGACCAGATCAAGGACAGACAGTCGCACGACGCTGTCAACGCCGCCGCTCACCGCGATAGTCCCGCGATGGTCGCGGCGCGACCGAGGACGTCGTCGAGCATCTCCGGTGTCAGCTTGCCGGTGAAGGTGTTCTGCTGGCTGGGGTGATAGCAGCCCAGCAGCACGACCTCGCGCTCGGCGGTGCGCAGTCTGGCCTGCGCCCCGTGGCCGAATTGCGGCGTCGGCCTGGTGATTTGGCCGCCGCTGGCCCGCACCATCTGCAGCGCCGCGCGCCAGCCGAAATTGCCCAGCGCCACAATGGCCCGCACGTCGATCCCGGCCAGTCGCCATTCGGCGTCCAGCCACGGCGCGCAGGTCGCCCGCTCCGTCGGCGTCGGTGCGTTGCCCGGTGGCGCGCAGCGCACCGCCGCCACCACCCGAGTGGCATTGAGCGCCAGGCCGTCCGCGGCGTCGACGCTGATCGGCGAGTTGGCCAGCCCGGCGCGGTGCAGGGCGGCGAACAACACGTCACCAGAGCGGTCGCCGGTGAAGACCCGCCCCGTGCGGTTACCGCCGTGCGCCGCCGGCGCCAGCCCGACGACCAGCACCCGCGGGCGTTCGGCGCCCCAGCCGGGGACCGGCCGACCCCAATACGGCTCGCCGGCATACGCCCGTCGTTTGGTCACCGCGACGTGCTCACGCCATTCCACCAAGCGCGGGCATGCCCGACACACCGACACCACCGCGTCGAGCCCCGCCAGGGTTGGAGCGGCGGCAGCGAGCGCGATCACTTGCGCCGGGGTCGACGCCACCGCGGTCGTGGAGGTCGCGGGATCTCCCGGCCAGCCGGTGCCTGGTGGCACCGGGGAGTCGAACAGCGCGCCGGTGCGGGGATGGGCGAGGCTCACCGGTCTACTGTGCACGCCCGCGCACCTGCGGGGAAAATCGCTCGCCGACAGCTCGAGGCCGCTGCGAGATTTCGCGAGTCCCATGCCCACCCCGTCACGCCGACCGGTTTGCCTGATCTTGTCCGCGGCCCTGGTCGCCGCGGTGGCCAACGGTATCTCCCTGGTGGCGTTTCCCTGGCTGGTGTTGCAGCGCATCCGTGGTGGGGGATGGTCGACGGGCTGCGGTTGGTGTGGGACGTCAAGGTGCTGCGCACGTTGGCGCTGATCGACCTGGCGATGACCGGGCTGTACTTGCCGATGGAAAGCGTGCTGTTTCCGAAGTACTTCACCGAACGCAACGAGCCCACGCACGACTCTCGCATAGCTCAGGGCGGTCCGATCGTCGACGGGAACGAGGGCATGTCCCTCACGCATCGCCACGACGACCGGGTGGTCAGCTGTATCGAAGCCTTCCGCGAACTCACCCAAAGCGATCGTCGGCAAATACAACTGGGCATCGGGCGAGCGTCTCAGGAAAAGGTGTGCGGCGCCGTCGTCGTGACCCGCGGATCGCTCTCGGTGCAGGTCGATGAGAAACGTCGTGTCGACGCTCAGCCGGAGCGCCATTGCTGCTCAGGGGGTGTCTGCGCGCTGCGCTTCATCCAGGCGCGTGATGACGTCGTCACCTACGGTCGGTAGCTCGGCGAGCGCGTCGAGAAGCGCTGCTGCTGTACGAGCCTCGTTGCGCCAATGCGCGCGCTTGATAACCCGAGAGAAGGACTCCTTCGGCGAGCGCCGCGCGGCGCGAAGGCGCTCATATGCCTCGAGGTCAATCGACATCGTCTTGGTAGGCACACTACATGTATCCATGCATGGATCTATGTATGCAGTCGGCGCTGGCCGACACCTCCTAGGATCGCTATGTGGGCGCGGACGTGTTGGCGAGCCTGATCGCCGAGTTGCCGGACGGCATGGTGGTCACGGACCCGGCGATCACCGAAGGTTATCGTCAGGACCGCGCCTTCGACCCCTCGGCGGGAAAGCCGATGGCGGTGGTGCGGCCGCGTCGCACCGAAGAGGTGCAGACGATCATGCGCTGGGCCAGCAGGCACCGGGTACCGGTGGTGCCGCGCGGCGCGGGCACCGGCCTGTCGGGTGGGGCCACCGCCGTCGACGACGGGATCGTGCTGTCGACCGAGAAGATGCGCGACATCACCGTCGACCCCGTCACCCGCACCGCGGTGTGCCAGCCCGGCCTGCTCAACGCCGAGGTGAAAAAGGCCGTCGCCGAATACGGGCTGTGGTATCCACCGGACCCGTCGTCGTACGAGATCTGCAGCATCGGCGGCAATATCGCCACCAACGCCGGCGGACTGTGCTGCATCAAGTACGGCGTCACCACCGACTATGTGCTCGGTGTGCAGGTCGTGCTGGCCGACGGCACCGCGGTCCGGCTGGGCGGCCCCCGGCTCAAGGACGTGGCCGGGCTGTCGCTGACCAAGCTGTTCGTCGGCAGCGAGGGCACGCTCGGCGTCATCACCGAGGTGACGCTGCGGCTGGTGCCGCCGCAGCAGCCGTCGTGCACGGTGGTCGCCAACTTCTCCTCGGTGCAGGCCGCCGCCGAGGCGGTGCTCGCGGTGACCGCGCGAATCCGCCCCGCGATGCTGGAGTTCATGGACTCGGTCGCCATCAACGCGGTGGAGGACAAGCTGCGGATGGGACTGGACCGCGGCGCCGCCGCGATGCTGCTGGCCTGCTCCGACGAACGGGGCCGCGCCGGCAGCGAGGACGCCGAGCTCATGGCCGGGGTGTTCGCTGAATACGGTGCGACCGAAGTGTTTTCGACCGATGACCCGGAGGAGGGCGAGGCGTTCGTCGCCGCGCGCCGCTTCGCGATCCCTGCCGTGGAGGCCAAGGGGCCGCTGCTGCTCGAAGACGTCGGCGTGCCGCTGCCCGCCCTCGCCGACCTGGTGACGGGCGTGACCCGCATCGCCGCCGAACATCAGCTGATGATCTCGGTGATCGCGCACGCCGGCGACGGCAACACCCATCCGCTGATCGTCTACGACCCCGCCGATGCGGCGGTGGCCGACCGGGCCGAGGCGGCATACGGGGAGATCATGGACCTTGCGTTGCGCCTCGGCGGCACGATCACCGGCGAACACGGGGTCGGACGCTTGAAGCTGCCGTGGTTAGCCGACCAGATCGGGCCGGACGCCATGGCGTTGAACCGCCGCATCAAAGACGCGCTCGACCCGCTGGGCATCCTGAACCCGGGCGCGGGAATTTAAAGCTCCTCGAGTTGACACACCAGATTATGTGTCATATGAATAAGACATGGCGGTGACTTTGTCTCACGCCCCGCGGTTTCAGCTCGCCACGGCCGAGACGTGGGCCGACCCGTGGCCGATGTACAAAGCCCTGCGCGATCACGACCCGGTGCATCACGTCGTTCCGGAGGGTCGGCCCGACCACGACTACTACGTGTTGTCCCGGCATGCCGATGTCTGGGCAGCCGCTCGAGACCACGAGACGTTCTCCTCGGCACACGGTTTGACCGTCAACTACGGAGAGCTGGAACTCATTGGGCTGCAAGATAACCCGCCAATGGTCATGCAGGACCCGCCGGTGCACACCGAGTTTCGCAAGCTGGTGTCGCGTGGATTCACACCGCGCCAGGTCGAAGCCGTCGAGCCCAAGGTGCGCGAGTTCGTCGTCGAGCGCATCGAGCGGTTGCGCGCCCGCGGTGGCGGTGACATCGTCGCCGAGCTGTTCAAGCCGTTGCCCTCGATGGTCGTCGCGCATTACCTGGGCGTCCCGGAAGAAGACCGCACACAGTTCGACGGCTGGACGCAGGCCATTGTCGCCGCCAACACCGCCGAAGGCGGCATCGCCACCGCCGGTGACGCCGTCGGTTCGATGATGGCCTACTTCAGCGAACTGATCGAGCGGCGCCGCGCGCAGCCGCAAGACGACACCATCTCCCATCTGGTGGCAGCCGGTGTCGGCGCCGACGGCGACATCGCCGGCACGCTCTCGGTGCTGGCGTTTACTTTCACGATGGTCACCGGCGGCAACGACACCACGACGGGAATGCTCGGAGGCTCAATGCCTTTACTGCACGAGCGGCCCGATCAGCGGAAGCTGCTGGCCGCCAATCCGGGCTTGATTCCTGACGCCGTCGAGGAGCTGCTGCGGCTGACCTCGCCCGTGCAGGGGCTGGCCCGCACCACCACCCGCGACGTCAAAATCGGCGATACCACGGTACCGGCCGGGCGCAAAGTGCTGCTGCTGTATGGATCTGCCAACCGGGATGAGCGCCAATACGGCCCTGACGCCGGCGAGCTCCACGTGACCCGGCGCCCCCGCAACATTCTGACATTCAGCCACGGTGCCCACCATTGTCTGGGGGCGGCGGCGGCCCGCATGCAGTCGCGGGTGGCGTTAACCGAGCTGCTGGCCCGCTGCCCGGATTTCGAAGTCGATTTGTCCGGGATCATATGGGCCGGTGGCAGTTATGTGCGACGCCCGCTGGCTGTTCCGTTCACCGTGACATCCTGATGGCAGGTAACGACTGGCTGGCGTCGCGGCGCACCGAAATCGCCGCCGACCGCATCCTCGACGCCGCCGAACGGCTCTTCACCGAGCACGACCCGGGTGCGGTCGGGATGAACGAGATCGCCGCTGCCGCAGGCTGTTCCCGTGCGACGCTGTACCGCTACTTCGAGAGCAGGGAAGCATTGCGCACCGCATACGTGCACCGCGAGACTCACCGGCTCTCCGGCGCGATCAACACGCGTATCAGCGGGATCGACGACCCGCGGGAAAGGCTGATCGCCGGTGTCATGACCACATTGAGCCTGGTTCGCAGTAACCCAGCGCTGGCATCGTGGTTCGCGACCACGCAGCCACCGATTGGCGTCGAGATGGCCGAGCATTCCGAGGTGATCAGGGCGTTAGCCGCCGCATTCCTCAACTCGCTTTATCCCGGCGATCCGGACGCCGTCGAACGGCGGGCCCGGTGGCTGGTGCGTGTGATCACGTCGCTGCTGCTGTTTCCCGGCCACGACGAAGCCGACGAACGCGCGATGGTCGCAGAGTTCGTCGTCCCGATCGTGGTGGCCACCGGACAGGAGTCCAGTCAGGACGAAGGCCGCCCCACCATCCAATAAGCCCGCGCCGCAATGGATTTCCGCGGTATGCGGTAGTCCTGGCACAGCACCTTGGTGACCGACCGAGTGGTGTGGTTGTCGCAAGCCACCCAGCCGAAGTGGTCACTTGCATCAAATGCCGCCGATTTGACCTTCTGCACCAACGCTTTTCCATCGTCCTCGCGGTCCACCCAGGTAACCCCGTTGCCGCGTGCTACCGGCAGCTCTTTGTCGTCGTCGTACCCGGCCTCCAGAAATACCCGTGCCGGGGCATCGCCGATCGCGTCGAGCAGCGAATTGATCGCGGGCAGCGAGGCAGTGTCGCCGACGATGACGTAGCCCGCCGGGCGCGGTTCCGGGAGCGCGAACTTGCTGCCCAGCACCGTCGCTTCGATGGTGTCCCCGGGCTGCGCCTGCCGCGCCCACTGCGACGCGATGCCCTCGTGCAGTGCGAATTCGATGTCTACGGTGTCGGCGACCGGGTCGGGGTTGACCAGCGTGTAGCCCCGTTGATGCAGCTTGCTGCCGCCGGGAAACCACAGCCGCACCCACATCGTCGGGTGCAGCGAGTTGGCTGCCAGCATCCCGCCGGCGGCGAAGCTCAACCGGATGTAGTGGGGGCTGATGTCACGGCGACCGGTCACGGTGAGCCGGTATTCGCCGGGCCGCCACAACTTCAGTACCGCACCCTGCCAGCCGCGCGAGGGCCTCTGTTCGACCATGACGTCCTGCCACCCCTCCGTGTCGCCCGACAACTTAGGGCAGGGTAACCTATCTTGCGCGCGGGTTCAGCCCTGCACCCGGGTGAAGCGGTGCAGCAGCCAGGCCAGCGGGATGGTCAGGCCCAGCGTCGCCACGAAGAGGTTCAGCATCGAGCCGGTGTAGATCGGGTACCGGACGATCTCGACCATTGCGATCTCCATCGTCACCAGGTGGATCAGGAAAATCTCGTAGGAGATCTCGCCCAGCCAGACTATCGGCCGCAAGGCCAGCAGCCGGGCGTACCAGCCCTGGTTGCCCAGCGCCAGGGGCGCCACCGTCAGCGCGGCGATCACCGCATAAAACACTGCTTTGACCAGTGCCTCCGACAACCCGCTGGGCGTGGTCGTCGGGGCGCCGGCGATCGGCGTCGAGGCGATGAAGTAGCAAACCGTCGCCAGCGGTATGGCGGCAAACGCGTAGCAGCGAACACCCATCGCCTGCAGCACGGCCAGCATCATGCCGGCGATGAACCAGGCCAGATACGTCGGCAGCCACAGCCGGGCACCGTCGGGCAACCACTGGGTGGTGTGCACCAGCACCAGCCAGGCCGGGGTGATCAGCGCCAGCGCCCCCAATGCGACCAGCAGCCGCACCGGCTGCCAGCGTCGTTTGCACACCAGCGCCACCAGCACAACGGCCAGCAGGGGCAGCACCAGGTAGAAGGCGACCTCCACGGCCAGGCTCCACATCTGGGTAAGTCCCTGGTGCAGATAGGACCCCAGGTAGTTGTCGGTGTAGGTCTGTGTCAGGGTGAGGTTGCGGACGAGCCCTATCCAGGTGTGGCCAGGGTTCGGCCCGGCGGTGCGGAACTGGTAGATGAGGTAGGTCAGCAGCACTGTGACGGTGTAGGCGGGCATGATGCGCCGCACCCGGTGCCACGCGTAGCGGCTGACCGAGGGCGGCGGGCCATCGGTGGCGAGCGACTTCACCCAGGGGCCGAACAGCAGGAATCCGGACAGCACGAAAAAGATCGGCACGCCCATTTCCATCCGCGAGCAGATCAGCCCGTAGTAGCCGTGGGTGTATTTCCCGGTGGTGTAGGCCGAATGCGTCCCAACTACGAGCAGGGCGGCAACAGCACGGATTCCGGTCAGCGACGCGATACGGTCGGGCCCGGAGACTTGCTCGAGTCCGCCCTGGGGGGCGCTGATCCTCGGCAGGGTCATCTGGCTGGTTTTCGGCGTGGTTGAGCGCGGCCGCGGCGGGGGCCGTTGCGGGTTGCCCGGTCGGGCCGCAGGTTGATCGGGATACCGGAGATGCGGGTGTGTTCGAGCGCCTTCAACGTTGCGCGGGGCAGCCGGGCGGGCAACTCGACCAGGGAGAAGTCACTGCCGATCGTGATGTGGCCGAAATCGCTGCGGTGCAAACCCCCTTCGTTGGCGATTGCGCCGACGATCGCGCCCGGACCGACCCGATGCCGTTTGCCGACGCCGATGCGGTAGGTCGCCATGCCCGCTCCGGGTTTGCGCACCGGCTTGGCGGTGCGGCCCTCGGTGCGGACCCCGGTGCGGCGGGGACGCGGCGGCTCGGGCGGCTCCGGCGCCATGAAGAATTCTTCGCCGTTGCGCGACTGCAGCGCCAGCGCCGCCGCGATGTCGGCCATGGGAACGTTGTGTTCGCGTTCGTAGTCTTCGACCAGGCTGCGGAACAGCTCCACGCCCGGCGAGCCCAGGGCGTCGGTGATGGAATCGGCGAACTTGGCCACCCGCTGGGCGTTGACGTCGTCGACGGTGGGCAGTTCGGCTTCGACAAGCTTTTGACGCGTTGCCTTTTCGATAGCCTTGAGCAGGTGGCGCTCTCGCGGTGAGACGAACAGCAGCGCGGTTCCCGAACGTCCCGCCCTGCCGGTGCGGCCGATCCGGTGCACGTAGGACTCGGTGTCATGCGGGATGTCGTAGTTCAGCACATGCGACACTCGCTCTACGTCCAGCCCGCGGGCCGCCACGTCGGTGGCGACCAGAATGTCGACGCCGCCGTCTTTGAGCGCCGTGATGGTGCGCTCCCGCTGCGCCTGCGGAATGTCGCCGTTGATCGCGGCGGCGGAAAACCCTCGGGCACGCAGCTTTTCGGCGACCTCCTCGGTGGCCTGTTTGGTGCGGACGAAGACGATCATCGCCTCGAACGGCTCGACTTCAAGCACCCGGGTTAGCGCGTCCATCTTGCGGGGACCGGCCACTTGGACGTAGCGCTGTGAAATGTTCTCCGCTGTCGTGGTTTTGGCTTCGACGGTGACTTCGAGCGGCTCATGCAGATATCTCGCGGTAAGTGCGCGGATAGCCGGCGGCATCGTCGCGGAAAACAGGGCCACCTGCTTGTACTCCGGGGTGTCGGACAGAATGCGTTCAACGTCCTCGGCGAAACCCATTGCGAGCATCTCGTCGGCTTCGTCGAGCACCAGATAATCCATCCGGGACAGGTCGAGGGTCCCCCGTTCGAGGTGGTCGATGACCCGGCCGGGAGTGCCGACGACCACCTGGGCGCCGCGCTTGAGCCCGGCCAGCTGCACGCCGTAGGACGCGCCGCCGTAGATCGGCAGCACCGTCAGCCGCGGCAGGTGCGCGCCGTAGCGGCTAAACGCCTCGGACACCTGCAGCGCCAGTTCGCGGGTCGGCGCCAGCACCAGCGCTTGGGTCGCGGTGCTGGTGGTGTCGATCCGGGACAGGATCGGGATCGCGAAGGCCGCCGTCTTACCCGTGCCGGTCTGGGCCAGCCCGACCACGTCGGAGCCGGCCATCAGCGCCGGAATCGTCGCCGCCTGGATGGCCGACGGGGATTCGTAGCCCACGTCGGCTATCGCCCGCCGAACCGATGGAGGGATCTGCAGGTCGTCGAAGGTGGCAGGGATGGTCTCGGCCGCCGCGTCCGGGGAGGTCATTGCAGATGGAGTCTAGTGGCCAGCCGCGACGACGCGACGGTTGCCGATTACGCGGCCGCGCCTGCCGGGCCCGCGCAGCCGACGACGGTACGGTGCGCGGTGTGTGGTTGCTACCCTGCCGTGTTCAGACGCTGTCGGGCCTGGTCGTCGGCGCACTGGCGGGCGCGACGCTGGCCGGCTGCGGGTCGGGTGACTCCACGGTCGCCAAGACACCGCAGCCGCCGAGCACCCGGCCCGCCGCGACGTCCAAACCGCCGCCGCCGGCCCCGGCACCGTCCAGCGGCCCGGCCCCGGTCGATCCCTGCGCGGTCAATCTCGCCGCCCCGGCGATCGCCCGGGCCGTCTCCGAGCTACCCCGGGATCCGCGCAGCCGACAACCCTGGAACCCCGAACCGCTGGCGGGCAATTACAACGAGTGCGCACAGCTGTCGGCGGTGATCGTCAAGGCGAACACGAACGCGGCCAACCCCAACACCCGGGCAGTGATGTTTCACCTCGGCAAGTACATACCGCAGGGTCTCCCGGACACCTACGGCTTCAACGGCATCGACACCTCACAGTGCACCGGCGACACCGTCGCGCTGACCTATTCCAGCGGCCTGCAGGGCTTGGTCAGCGTGGTGAAATTCCGCTGGAACGGCAACGGGGTAGAACTCATCGGCAACACCCGCGGGTGACGGCCAGATCCTGTCGGTCGGCCGACCTACAGTTGCCGGTGTGTTCGTCGCCGACGACACCGTCATCTACAGCGCATCGGATCTCGTCGCGGCCTGCCGATGCGAATACGCGCTGCTGCGGGTGTTCGACGCCAAGCTGGGTCGCGGTCCGGCCGTCGGCGTCGAAGACGACGACCTGCTGGCGCGCGCCGCTGCTCTCGGTGACGAGCACGAGCAGCGTCGGCTCGACGAACTCCGCGACCAATTCGGTGCCGTCACCGTGATCGGCCGCCCGTCAGCCACGGTCGCAGGGCTGACCGCGGCGGCCGAGGCCACCGGCGCGCCGTCGCCGACGGCGCGCCGGTGGTGTATCAGGCGACAGTGTTCGACGGGCGCTTCGCCGGGTTCGCCGACTTCCTCATCCGCGACGGTGACCGCTACCGGGTCGCCGACACCAAGCTCGCCCGCTCGCCGCACGTGACCGCGTTGCTGCAGCTGGCCGCCTACGCCGACGGCCTGGCGTCTTCGGGTGTGGCGGTGGCGCCGGAGGCCGAACTGATACTCGGTGACGGCGCTGTCGCGCGCTACCGCGTCGACGAGCTGATCCCGGTCTACCTGGCTCAGCGCGCCGCATTGCAGCGGCTGCTCGACGACCATTACGCCGCGGGCGTCCCGGTGCGCTGGGACGACGAGGATGTCAGGGCGTGTTTCGGCTGCCCGGAATGCCAGGCGCAACTGCGCGCGTGCGACGACCTGCTGCTGGTTGCCGGCATGCGGATCAGCCAGCGGGCCAAGCTGGTCGACGCCGGCATCACCACAGTCGCGCAACTGGCCCAGCATGCCGGCCCGGTACCGCACCTGGCGGTGCGCACGCTGCAAAATCTCACCGCGCAGGCCAAACTGCAGATAGCCGAACGCCGAAGCGGCACACCACAATTCGAGATTGCCGATCCGCAGCCACTGGCCGTGCTGCCAGACCCCGACGATGGCGATCTGTTCTTCGATTTCGAGGGCGATCCGCTCTGGACCGTCGACGGCCGCGACTGGGGCCTGGAGTATCTGTTCGGCGTCCTGGACGCCCGGGGCGGCTTCCGGCCGCTGTGGGCTCATAGCCGGGCCGACGAGCGCAAGGCGCTCTCCGACTTTCTGGCGATGGTTGCCAGGCGCCGCAAGCGCTACCCGAACATGCACATCTATCACTACGCACCCTACGAGAAGACCGCGCTGCTACGGTTGGCCGGACGCCACGGCGTCGGCGAGGACGAAGTCGACGACCTACTGCGCAACGGAGTACTGGTCGATTTATATCCGTTGGTCCGCAAGAGCATTCGCGTGGGCGCCGAGTCGTTCAGCCTCAAAGCCTTAGAACCGCTCTACATGGGCACGGGGTTGCGCTGCGGCGAAGTCACCACCGCAGCGGATTCGATCGCCCAGTACGCGCGATTCTGCGAGCTGCGCGACAGCGGCCGCGCCGACGAGGCTGCCGCGATTCTGCGGGAAATCGAGGACTACAACCACTATGACTGCCGCTCGACTCGCGCGCTGCGCGACTGGTTATTGATCCGTGCCTTCGAATCCGGCGTCACACCCCTTGGCGCCCAGCCTGTTTCCGGCGGCGACAGTATCGAACAGCATGATCAACTGGCGGTTGCTCTGGCGAACTTCGCCGGCGATGCCGCCGTCAGCGATCGCACCCCCGAGCAGACTGCCGTGGCCTTGCTCGCCGCCGCCCGCGGCTATCACCGGCGCGAGGACAAACCGTTCTGGTGGGCGCATTTCGATCGGCTCAACTACCCCGTCGACGAGTGGGCCGACAACACCGACGTGTTCATCGTCGACCAGGCCTCCGTCCTCTCGGATTGGCACCAGCCGCCCCGCGCGCGCAAACCGCAGCGGCGAGTGCGGCTGACCGGCGAACTGGCGCGCGGCGAGCTCAAGGCCGACGTGTTTGCGCTGTACGAGCCACCCGCCCCGGCCGCCCTCACCGACGATCCCGACCGTCGAGCAGCGGGCCGCGCCCAGGTCGTCGAGTGCGACGATCCGACGGTGCCCACCGAGCTGGTGATCCTGGAACGGGCCAGCCACGGCAAAACCTTTCGCCAGGTGCCGTTCGCGCTCACCCCGGGACCGCCACTGCCGACGGCGAGGCTTCGCGAATCAATCGAGTCGACGGCCGCCGAGGTGGCTGGCGGGCTGCCGCACCTGCCCCGCACGGCGCTCTTCGACATCCTGCTGCGCCGCCCGCCACGCACCCGCGGCGGCGCGCCTCTGCCACGCGGTGCCGATACCGCGACCGACATCACCGCCGCACTGCTCGACCTCGATTCGTCATATGTCGCCGTGCACGGACCACCCGGGACCGGCAAGACCTACACAGCCGCGAAGGTGATTACCCGGCTGGTCAACGAACATGGCTGGCGTATCGGCGTTGTCGCGCAATCGCATGCCGTGGTGGAGAACTTGTTCGACTGCGCGATCACCGTCGGCATGGATCCCATGCGGGTCGGCAAGAAACCGCACGACCGCACCAATCCGCGCTGGCGGCACATTGACGAAAGCGACTACGCGGCATTCATCTCCGAGACCTCAGGATGCGTGATCGGCGGCACCGCATGGGATTTCGCCAACCGAACCCGTGTTCCGGCGGGCAGCCTCGATTTATTGGTGATCGATGAGGCCGGCCAGTTCTGTTTGGCGAACACTATTGCCGTAGCACCGGCCGCCGCGAACCTGCTGTTGCTCGGAGATCCCCAACAGCTCCCGCAGGTCAGTCAGGGCACCCATCCCGAACCAGTCGACACCTCGGCCCTGAACTGGCTGGCCGGCGGGCAACGCACGTTACCGGCCGAACTCGGCTACTTCCTGGACCGCTCATACCGAATGCATCCGGCGGTGTGCGGGCCGGTGTCGAGGCTGTGCTACGAAGGGCGGCTGTATTCGCACACCGAAAGCACCGCCGCGCGTCACCTCGACGGGTATCCGCCCGGGGTGCACGTACTGTGCGTCGAGCATGACGGCAACTCCACCGACAGCCCGGAAGAAGCCGACGCGATTGTCGCCGAGATACGCCGGCTGCTCGGATCATCATGGACCGACGAGCATGGCACCCGACCGTTGGGCACCCCCGATGTGCTGGTGCTCGCACCGTATAACGCGCAGGTGGTGCTGTTACGCGAGCGGTTGGCGGCCGCACGGCTCGACGCGGTCCGGGTCGGCACCGTGGATAAGTTCCAGGGTGCCCAGGCACCGGTGGTTTTCATCTCGATGACGGCTTCGTCGATCGACGAGGTGTCGCGCGGAATGTCGTTTTTGCTCAACCGGAATCGGTTGAACGTGGCAGTCAGCCGTGCGCAGTACGCGGCGGTGATCGTGCGCTCGCTCATGTTGACCCACTACCTGCCCGGCACGCCCGACAGCCTGATGGAGCTGGGTGCGTTCCTCACGTTGACATCCGGTGATATGCGGGCACCGCGGCCGTGCGGCGGCGAGCACGCTGAGCGTCACGGTGCGCCGCTGCGCGGCTAATCGCGTTACGGCAACGAATGCCGCCCGTAGGTTGGGGTGTCGTCGACATCCGCGCGGTAATGCCTGTTGCGCGGCGGCTCGTCCTCGCGAAGCCGATGGCGGGCGGAGCTGCGATACCCGAAGTGGTCGTTCCACGAGCCTTCGGCGATGGGATCGTCACCAGCGTGCGCGTGCGAATCGGCGTGGCGATTCGCTGACGGCGGCACAAAATCGGCCAGCGGGCGGAACCGTTGCTCGTGATCCACATGAAATCCGTTGTGGGCGAATCCAATTAGCTGGTCAGTCAACGCCGTCCTGGTGCCGACCGGGTGGCCGTCCCACGCCTCGGCTGATGCCGTCCGGCGATGCGCGGCGCGGGTGTCGAGCGGCTCGGTGTCATCTGTGTCGGCGTGGCCGGCGCCCGGCGGGCCGGTGAGGGGCTCACCGGTCGGCTCCGGTCCGCGGGCGATGGTGTACTCCACGTAGTCGTCGTAGTCATCGCCGACCACGTCATCGTCCGGTGTCATTGTGATGCCTTCGGTCCGCTCACCCGCGCGGCCGGGCGCACCGATGGCCGCCGAGGCGCCAAAGCCGACCATAAACAGCGCCGCTGCCACGCCGAACAGCGAGATAAACGCCGGCAGCAGCATCGACTGCGACATCGCCGCCGCAAACGGTTCGCGCAGAAACGCCGGCAGTTGCAACGCCGGACCTTCGGGTCTGTGCGCGGACGCGCCGTCAGGCAGCGCCGGCATTTCGGCGGTGATCCGCGAGGTCATAAAGGCCGCCATGCCGGCACTGCCCAACACGGCGCCGACCTGCCGCGTCGCGTTGTACACGCCTGACCCGGCGCCGGCGAGGCCCGGCGGCAGGTTTCGGGTGGCCGTGGCGGCCAGCGGTGACCAGATAAACGCCATCCCGACCCCCATTGCGGCCAGCGGTACGAGCAGCCGCCAGATCGGGGCCGACGGCGTCAGCTCGATCGAGAGCCACGTCAACGCGATCGCCAACACCGAGAAGCCGAAACCCACCACGGAGCGCGGGTGGTAGTTGTCAACGATCTTGCCCACCACGGGGGCCAGCAGGCCGCTGACGATCGCCATCGGTGCGGTCAGCAGCGCCGAACGGGTCGGCGACAGCCCGCACACCGCCTGTGTATAAAACATCAGCGGCAAGATCATGGCGGTCGCCGCGAACCCGATCACCGCGACCCCGAGTGTGGCCACGGCAAAGTCGCGGACCCGGAAAATCTCCAGCGGGATCAGCGGCTCGCGGGTATTGATCGCCTGCCAGTAGAGAAACATCGCCAGGAAGCCGATGCCCGCGACGATCACCGCCCAGATCCACGGTGCCCAGCCCTTGGACTGGCCCTGCTGGAGGCCGAAGACGATGAGGAACATGCCCGCGCCCGACAATCCCACGCCCGCCAGGTCAAACCGGTGCTCGTGCGTCGACAGCACCGGGACCAGCCAGGCCGCCAGCGCCAATCCGAGGATGCCGATCGGCACGTTCACGAAAAACACCCACTCCCAGCCCAACTCGTCGACCAGCACGCCGCCGGCCAGCGGCCCCACCAGGGTGGCGACACCCGCGGTGGCGCCCCATACGCTCATCGCCGCGCCGCGCCGTTCGGGCGGGAAAATCCGGGTGATCATCGACAGGGTTTGCGGTGTCAGCACGGCGGCCCCGATTCCTTGAACCACCCGGGCGGCGATCAGCATGCCGACACTGCCCGCCAGGCCACACCACAGGGAGGCCACGGTAAACACCGCCAGACCGGCCAGATAGAGATTCTTCGGGCCGAATCGGTCACCGAGGCGGCCGGCCACCAACAACGGCACGGCGTAGGCGAGCAGGTAGGCGCTGGTTACCCAGATCACGGTGTCGTAGCCGGTATCCAGCTTGGCCATGATGCTGGGGTTGGCGACCGCGACGATGGTGGCGTCCACCAGGATCATGAAAAAGCCGACCATCGTCGCCCACAGCGCGTTCCACGGGTTCGTCCCACGCGGGCGGTTGCGGGGCCCCGCCGCGGTCGCCCGCCGGGTGCTCCCCGCAGCCCGGGCCCTGGCCGCCGCGGTCATATCTGGGCCTCGCCGGCGTCGAGTCGGGACGGGTGCGCCGACCGATCCCCGGTGCGCAGCGACTGCGCGAATCCTCGCAACCAGGTGACCTGAGCTTGGGTGGTAGCCAGCAAGTACTCCAAAGCGACCAGGGTCGGCGCCTCAGCGGTGCTGGCGTCGCGCAGCGCCATCATCTCCGCGACGTCAGCCTCCAACGCCGCCACCCGGCTGGTCACGGCGTCCACCGCGGTCTCGACGTCGAGATGATGGAGCTCGGCCAGCGCGGTGACGAACTGCGGGAACTCGTCGATGGGGGTGGCCACCACGTCACGCACCCGATCGATGAGCGCTTCGACACCGGCGTCGGTGATTTCATAGATCGCCCGCTCCGGCCGGTTTCCCTGGCGGCCGGTCGCCGCGCGCCGGATCAGTTTCTCCTCCGCCAACCGGTCCACGACGTGATACAGCGATCCCGGCCGGACCTTGACGATGCGCTGCGCCTGACGGTCGGCAAGCACCTGGAACATCTCGTAGCCGTGCATGGGACGATCCCGCAGCAGCGCCAGCACCGCGACACCCAGTGACGTCAACCTGTAGGTCATGCATGCTCCGTCAGGTCACGGCCCCGCACGGATTATTCCGAGCGGAGTAATCGCTGCGAGGCTACGAGGCCGATGCTGGCCAACACAACTCCCCCGCAGCGCTCCATCCGGGAAAATCGACGGGTGCTGGGGTTTTCCGGCCTTTTGTGGCACCGGCGCTAGCCTGGAAAACACCATTCACCGCCCGGCACTAAGCGGGCAATGGGAATCGGAGGCACCATGAGCGCCCGAAGCACCGGGCCGACGCCGGATCCGTCATCGGCCAGCACGGCGGGGCGGCCGAAGCTTTCCACCCGCGCATTGGCGCAGGTCATCGAGCGCAGTGCGCGACTGCAGGGTCCCGCAGCCCAGGCATACGTGGAGCGGCTGCGGCGCGCCGACCCGGATGCCGCGCCCGCCGAGATCGTCGCCAAACTGGAGAAGCGGTACCTCGCCGCCGTTACCGGCAGCGGCGCGGCGGTGGGTTCGGCGGCGCTGTTTCCCGGGATCGGCACGCTGACGGCGCTTTCCGCGGCCGCCGGCGAAACGGTGGTGTTTCTCGAGGCCACCGCGCTTTTCGTGCTGGCGCTCGCCGATGTGCACGGCGTTCCGGCCGATCACCGGGAACGTCGGCGCGCGCTGGTGCTCGCTGTGCTGGTCGGCGACGACACCAGGCGTGCCGCCGCCGATTTGATCGGCCCGGGTCGGACCGGCGGCGGCTGGCTCTCCGACGGTTTGGCGTCGTTGCCGCTGCCTGCGGTGTCCCAGTTGAACTCGCGCCTGCTGAAATACCTGGTCCGGCGGTACACATTGCGGCGCGGCGCGCTGACGTTCGGCAAACTGCTGCCGGTCGGCGTCGGCGCGCTGATCGGCGGTGTCGGCAACCGTATGGCCGGCAAGAAGATCGTCCGCAATGCCCGCAAAGCGTTTGGTACCCCGCCCGCCCGCTGGCCGGTGACCCTGCACTTGCTGCCAAGCGTGCGTGACATCGGCTAACCGGCCGCGAGCACGGCTCCTTTGCCGCGCGTGGCGGATCGCCCGCAAAGGGTTAGCCTTTATGGGGCGGGAATACTCCGCACCGTCGCAGGTCCAGATGCGCCGCTGTCGCGGGCGCACCGAGGGGCGAGCGTCACGCCGCGCTTGCCCGGGCAGAAGAAGCGAGGCGAGCAGCCGCAGTGAGCACTACGAGTTCACCATTCGGCCAAAACGAATGGTTGGTCGAGGAGATGTACCGCAAGTTCCGCGAAGATCCCTCCTCGGTCGATCCCAGCTGGCATGAGTTCCTGGTCGACTACAACCCGGAACCGACCGTGGAGACGTCGACCGCGACCGACGGGGCGCCGGGCGCACCGGCACCCGCCGCGCCACCCGAGCCGCAACCGGCCCCGGCGCCCGCGGCGGCACCACCGGCGAAAGCAGCCGACAGCAACGGTGCCGGGGTGCCGACGGCCCCGGCCAAGACCGCCGCCTACACACCGGCCGAAGGCGACGACGTCCAGGTGCTGCGCGGCGCCGCCGCGGCGGTTGTGAAAAACATGTCCGCGTCGCTGGAGGTGCCGACAGCGACCAGTGTGCGCGCCATTCCGGCCAAACTGTTGATCGACAACCGCATCGTCATCAACAACCAGCTCAACCGCACCCGCGGCGGCAAGATTTCGTTCACCCACCTGCTGGGGTATGCGCTCGTGCAGGCGGTTAAGAAGTACCCCAACATGAATCGGCACTACGCCGAGGTCGACGGCAAGCCCACCGCCGTCACACCGGCGCACATCAACCTCGGTCTGGCCATCGACTTGCAGGGCAAGGACGGCAAGCGCTCGCTTGTGGTGGCCGGCATCAAACGCTGCGAAACGATGCGCTTCGCGCAGTTCGTCGCCGCCTACGAGGATATCGTTCGCCGTGCGCGCGACGGTAAACTCACCGCCGAAGACTTTGCCGGCGTGACGATTTCGCTGACCAACCCGGGCACCATCGGCACGGTGCACTCGGTGCCGCGGCTGATGGCCGGCCAGGGCGCCATTATCGGCGTCGGTGCGATGGAATACCCTGCCGAATTCCAGGGTGCCAGCCCCGAACGGATCGCCGAACTCGGCATCGGCAAGCTGATCACGCTCACCTCGACCTACGACCACCGCATCATCCAGGGCGCGGAATCCGGTGACTTCTTGCGCACCATCCACGAAATGGTGCTCTCCGATGGGTTCTGGGACGAGATCTTCCGCGGGTTGGGCATCCCGTACGAGCCGGTGCGCTGGCGTGCCGACAATCCCGACTCCATCGCCGACAAGAACCCCCGGGTCATCGAGCTGATCGCCGCCTACCGCAACCGCGGCCACCTGATGGCCGACATCGACCCGCTGCGCTTGGACAACAGCCGTTTTCGCAGCCACCCCGACCTCGACGTGCTGACGCACGGCTTGACGCTGTGGGACCTTGACCGCGAATTCAAGGTCGACGGTTTCGCAGGCGCGCAATACAAGAAGCTGCGCGACGTGCTCTCGGTGCTGCGTGACGCCTACTGCCGCCACGTCGGGGTGGAGTACACCCACATCCTCGAACCCGAACAGCAACAGTGGCTGCAGCAGCGCATCGAGACCAAGCACGAGAAGCCGACCGTCGCGCAGCAGAAATACATCTTGTCCAAACTCAACGCCGCCGAGGCGTTCGAGACATTCTTGCAAACCAAATACGTTGGACAGAAGCGGTTTTCGCTAGAGGGCGCGGAAAGCGTTATCCCGATGATGGACGCCGTCATCGACCAGTGCGCCGAGCACGGCCTCGACGAAGTGGTCATCGGGATGCCACACCGCGGCCGGCTCAACGTGCTGGCCAACATCATCGGCAAGCCATACCGGCAGATTTTCACCGAATTCGAGGGAAACCTGAACCCCTCGCAGGCGCACGGCTCAGGCGACGTCAAATACCACCTGGGCGCAACCGGCGTCTACCTCCAGATGTTCGGCGACAACGACATTCAGGTGTCGTTGACCGCGAATCCGTCGCACCTGGAAGCCGTCGACCCGGTGCTGGAGGGACAGGTGCGGGCCAAGCAAGACCTGCTGGACAAGGGCGATACCGAGGAGGGCTACTCGGTGGTGCCGTTGATGCTGCACGGCGACGCCGCCTTCGCCGGGCAGGGTGTGGTCGCCGAGACGTTGAATCTGGCCCTGCTGCCTGGTTACCGCGTCGGCGGCACCATCCACATCATCGTCAACAACCAGATCGGCTTCACCACGTCGCCGGAGCACTCCAAGTCCAGCGAGTACTGCACCGATGTCGCGAAAATGATTGGAGCGCCGATCTTTCACGTGAACGGTGACGACCCGGAGGCGTGTGTGTGGGTGGCGCGGTTGGCGGTGGACTTCCGGCAAAAGTTCAAAAAAGACGTCGTCATCGACATGCTGTGCTACCGCCGCCGCGGACACAACGAGGGCGACGACCCGTCGATGACCAACCCGGCGATGTATGACGCCATCGAGACCAAGCGCGGGGTCCGCAAGAGCTACACCGAGGCGCTGATCGGCCGCGGGGATATCTCGATGAAGGAGGCCGAGGACGCGCTGCGCGACTACCAGGGTCAGCTGGAGCGAGTGTTCAACGAAGTCCGCGAGCTGGAAAAACACCCGGTGCAGCCCAGCGAATCGGTGGAGGCCGACCAGCAGGTTCCGCGGGGCTTGTTCACCGGGATCGACAAGGCGCTGATGGCCCGCATCGGCGACGCGCATCTGGCACTGCCCGAAGGCTTCACGGTGCACCCGCGGGTCAAGCCGGTGCTGGAGAAGCGCCGGGAGATGGCCTACGAGGGCAAGATCGACTGGGCGTTCGCCGAGCTGCTGGCGCTCGGGTCGCTGGTGGCCGAGGGCAAGCTGGTGCGACTGTCCGGGCAAGACACCCGACGCGGCACTTTCTCCCAGCGCCATGCGGTGATCATCGACCGCAACACCGGCGAGGAGTTCACCCCGCTGCAACTGCTGGCCACCAACACCGACGGCAGCCCGACCGGCGGCAAGTTCCTGGTCTACGACTCGCCGCTGTCCGAATTCGCCGCTGTCGGTTTCGAATACGGCTACACGGTGGGAAACCCGGACGCATTCGTGATGTGGGAGGCCCAGTTCGGCGACTTCGTCAACGGCGCCCAGCCGATCATCGACGAGTTCATCAGCTCCGGGGAGGCCAAGTGGGGGCAGCTGTCCAACCTGGTGCTGCTGCTCCCGCACGGTCACGAAGGCCAGGGCCCGGACCACACGTCGGGGCGTATCGAACGTTTCCTGCAGCTGTGGGCCGAAGGGTCGATGACGATCGCGATGCCGTCGACGCCGTCGAACTACTTCCACTTGCTGCGCCGCCACGCCCTGGACGGGATTCAGCGGCCGCTGATCGTGTTCACCCCGAAATCGATGTTGCGCCACAAGGCCGCGGTGAGCGAAATCAAGGACTTCACCGAAATCAAGTTCCGCTCGGTGCTCGAAGAGCCCACCTACGAGGACGGCATCGGCGACCGGAGCAAGGTTCGCCGCATGCTGTTGACCAGTGGCAAGTTGTATTACGAGTTGGCGGCCCGCAAGGCCAAAGACCACCGCGACGACATTGCGATCGTGCGGATCGAGCAGCTGGCTCCGCTGCCGAGGCGCCGGCTTCGCGAAACGCTGGACCGCTACCCGTCAGTGGAGCAGTACTTCTGGGTTCAAGAGGAACCGGCCAACCAGGGCGCGTGGCCGCGTTTCGGTCTCGAGCTGCCAGAGTTGTTGCCCGACAAGCTGACCGGACTCAAGCGGATCTCGCGACGGGCGATGTCGGCGCCGTCGTCGGGCTCGTCGAAGGTGCACGCGGTCGAGCAGCAGGAGATCATCGACCTGGCGTTCAGCTGAGCCGTGCCGCGAGCGGCCCGCTCGCGGTACGGTTTCCTCGTAGCGCGCGAGGTTCACGGCGGCGTTGTCATCACGCTGGTGGATGACCGAACAGCCGCCGCATTGCCAGTGTTCGTCCCAGCCGATGTCGTTGGACATGCCCGCAGGCGTGACAGGTTTTCGACGAACCGAACCAGCGGTCGGCGACCACCAGTTGCGGCCCGTACCAGCCCGTCTCATAGGACAGGTGCCGGCGCGGGGTTCCCTGGGCGGCATCGGAGAGTCCGCGCCGACGATACGCGGTCACCCGCGCAACACCCCGACAACTACCGACCGCCCGGGCCGCAACAGTTGGCAGCCCCTTGTACCTCGGACCGCTGGTACCGACTAGGCTCGACGGGAGCGACTAGCAGGGAGCGTGTCCATGGAGGGGTTTGCCGGGAAGGTCGCCGTGGTCACCGGCGCCGGGTCGGGCATCGGCCAGGCGCTGGCCATCGAGCTGGCCCGCGCCGGTGCCAAGGTGGCGATCAGCGACATCGACACCCAGGGACTGGCATGCACCGAAGAGCGGCTGGCAGCCATCGGGGCATCGGTCAAGGCGGACCGGCTCGACGTCACCGAGCGCGAAGCGTTTTTGGCCTACGCCGATCAGGTCAACGAGCATTTCGGCACGGTGAACCAGATCTACAACAATGCAGGCATCGCCTTCACTGGCGACATCGAAGTCAGCCAGTTCAAGGACATCGAGCGGGTGATGGACGTCGACTTCTGGGGCGTCGTCAACGGCACCAAGGCGTTTCTGCCACACCTGATCGCCTCCGGTGACGGGCACGTCATCAACGTCTCCAGCGTTTTCGGCTTGTTCTCGGTCCCGGGCCAGGCCGCCTACAACTCGGCCAAGTTCGCGGTACGCGGCTTCACCGAGGCACTACGGCAGGAGATGGCGCTGGCCGGTCATCCGGTGAAGGTGACCGCGGTGCACCCCGGCGGTATCAAAACCGCGATCGCCCGAAACGCCACCGCCGCCGAGGGACTCGACAAGGACGAACTGGCGAAGCTGTTCGACAAGCGGCTGGCCACTACCAGCCCGCAGCGCGCTGCCCGGATCATCCTGGACGCGGTGCGCAAGAACAAGGCGCGCGTACTGGTGGGCACCGACGCCAGGCTGCTCGACCTGCTGGTGCGGCTGACCGGTTCGGGATACCAGCGGCTGTTCACCCCGGTGCTCGGGCGCATGTTACCGCACTGACCCGGCTAAGAACGCCCGAGCGGATGCTCGGCCAACCAGCCGTCGGCCAGCCCTCGGGCGTCGAAGCCCTTGGCGACCTGCCGGCGCATGTCGACCAACGCCGCGGTGTCGAGCACCCCGGCCACCTCGTTGATCGCCAGCACCTGCCGGTCGGTCAGCTCGTTGCGGCGATATAGCGGCACCACGTTCTCGGCCTGCACCAGCGGCGGTTTGCCGTCGGCCAGCATGACCACGTCAGCGGGGACGTCGGCGGCGGCGGTGCTGGTCCATGCCGCGGTCAGCTGTCCGGATCGCAGGGCGCCGAACATGGTTGTGCTATTTGGAAATTGCCGGTTGGGCGGTAACCGGCAGCGGCCGATGGTCTGCGGTGTCGCGACTCCGGCAACCGAACCGACGACAAGGCCGCCGCAGTGCCGGGGTAACTCGCTTAACTCGTGGCCGCCCCAGGCCTTGGCGGTGGATCGGCGCACCACCAGCGTGGGTTTGTCCTCGGCGGCGGTGGTGTAGTCGCCGGCGGCGATGCCTTCGGGTAGGGCGCCGACCATCGCACGGTAAACCTGGGCGTCGGAGCGCACGGTAGCGCCGGGCTGAAACCTTTGCAGCAGGCGGCCGGTGAAACCAGGGGCTACGTCGGCGGTACCGGAGTCCAGCCGGCTCAGCGGGTCGGGCGCCGATTCGACGCGAGCCGGAAAACCGTAGGAGCGCAGCGCCCCGGCGTAGATCTCGGCCAGCAGCACCGACTCGGAATCGGGAGCGGATGCCACGACGAGCTCGCGCGCCGGGTGGCTCGCAGGCGAACCATGACCACAGCCGGCCAGCGCCACCGATGCGGCCAGCGCCACCGCGGTCAGCCTGCGGACGGTCACTCTGCGGTATCTGAAGCGGCCGACACCGCGGCGGCGACCGCTGTCGCGACTCGCGGGTCCAGCGGGCTCGGCACGATCCGGTCGGGTGCCAGCTCGTCGCCGACCACGGAGAAGATCGCCTCGGCCGCGGCGACCATCATCTTCTGGGTGATTCTGCTGGCCCCCGCGTCCAGGGCGCCCCGAAAAACCCCGGGAAATGCCAGCACGTTATTGATCTGGTTCGGAAAGTCGCTGCGGCCGGTGGCCACCACCGCCGCGTACTTGGCCGCCACGTCCGGATGAATCTCCGGGTCGGGATTGGACAGGGCAAACACGATCCCGTCGGGGGCCATGGTGGCGATCAAATCCTCGGGGACCACGCCCGCGGACACGCCAAGGAACACGTCGGCCCCCTCCAGCGCCTCCACCATGCCGCCGGTGCGGCCGGCCGGGTTGGTGCGCTGCGCCAGTTCCGCCTTGACGCTGTTCATGTCGTCACGGCTGGGGTGCAGAATCCCGCTCGAATCGAGCACTGTGATGTCTGAAATCCCGTTGGCAAGAAGGAGATTCGCACAAGCAACCCCAGCAGCTCCGGCCCCGGAGATCACCACGCGGAGGTTGGCCATGTCGCGGTCGAGCAACGCGCTGGCACCCAGCAGCGCCGCCAGCACGACGATCGCGGTGCCGTGCTGGTCGTCATGCATGACCGGGCAGTCCAGTGCCTCGACGACGCGGCGTTCGATCTCGAAGCAGCGTGGCGCGGAGATGTCCTCGAGGCTAACCGCGCCGAAGCTCGGCCGCAGCCGCACCAGGGTTTCGACGATCTCGTCGGGATTTTTGGTATCCAGCACGATCGGAATTGAGTCCAAGCCACCGAATGCCTTGAACAGTGCGCTCTTTCCTTCCATCACCGGAAGCGCCGCCGCGGGCCCGATGTCGCCGAGGCCAAGTACCGCGCTGCCGTCGCTGACGACCGCGACCAGCCGGTTCGCCCAGGTGTAGCGGGCCGCCAGGGTGTGGTCGGCGGCGATCGCACGGCTGACCTGAGCCACCCCGGGGGTGTAGGCGATCGACAATGCACGCTGGGTGTCTAGCCGAGTCTTGAGCCCCACGGAAAGCTTCCCCCGCTACGTGGGCCTCGAAAATCTCCTCGTTGCCGATGAGAACCTGGGAGCGCTCGTCAGCGCGGGCCTTCACCGCGTGGGGCACAATTTCTGGCACGGTCTTCCAGCGTACTGGGCCTCAGATCAGGCCAAGTTCGGTGACCGCAGTGCGCTCGTCGGCGAGCTCGGCGGTCGACGCGTCGATCCGGGCGCGGGAGAACTCGTCGATCTCCAAGCCGGAAACAATGCTCCAGTCGCCGTCCTTGGTCGTCACCGGAAAGGACGAGACCAAGCCCTCCGGCACGTCGTAGGAGCCGTCGGAAACCACGGCCATCGACACCCAGTCGCCCTCCGGGGTGCCGAGCAGCCAGTCGCGGGCGGCGTCGATGGTCGCCGACGCCGCCGAAGCGGCCGAGGACGCACCGCGGGCCTCGATGATCGCTGCGCCGCGTTTGGCTACGGTGGGGATGAACTCGTTCTCGATCCAGGCCTGATCGCTGACGACTTCCGCGGCGTTCTTGCCGGCGATCTCGGCATGGAAGATGTCGGGATACTGGGTCGTCGAATGGTTGCCCCAAATCGTCATCTTCTTGATGTCGGTAACCGCGGCGCCGGTCTTCTTGGCCAGCTGGGCGATCGCCCGGTTGTGGTCGAGCCGGGTCAGCGCCGAAAAACCGCTCCCGCGGAATATCGGGCGCGTTGTTCATCGCGATCAGCGCGTTGGTGTTGGCGGGGTTACCGGTCACGCCGACACGGACGTCGTCGGCGGCGACGTCGTTGAGCGCCTTGCCCTGCGCGGTGAAGATGGCGCCGTTGGCCTCGAGCAGATCCGCCCGCTCCATGCCCTTGGTGCGCGGGCGGGCACCGACGAGCAAGGCCAGGCTCACGCCGTCGAAGATCGTGGCCGGGTCCGCGCCGATTTCGACGCCGGCCAACAGCGGGAACGCGCAGTCCTCAAGCTCCATCACCACACCTTCGAGCGCTTTCAACGCGGGCTCGATCTCCAGCAGACGCAGCTCGAGCGGACGGTCAGGGCCGAGCAGCGCGCCGCTTGCCAGGCGAAACAGCAGGCTGTAACCGATCTGGCCGGCTGCGCCGGTGACGGCCACTTTAAGGGCAGATGTGCTCACGTCAAGTGCTCCTTGGGCTCCGGGTGCGTCGGGTCGAAACTAGCGCACCGGGGCGGCCCCGAATCCGGGGGTCCGACTCGTGGTGTCGCATCGCGCCGGGCGGCTCATGGCTGGCCGGGCCGCGGTGATGGGGCGTTGACGTGTCGCTGCGGCGTAGCATGGACCGGCGCCGAATCAGACCTGCGCCGCGACGGGAGATTGACCCGATGCCCTCGTTTCGCGCCTCACTTCGACCGGTGGCCCGGCCCAAATTCGCTGAGCCGAACAGCCAGCCTTCGCCGGTCCCCGTTGCGAACGCGATGGTCGACTGCGGTGTGTACGTGGACGGCGCACGGCTACCCGGGGTGTCCAGCCACGCGGACGCGCTGGCCAAGGTGCGTGAACTCGAGCAGACCGGCCAGGAAGCGTTTGCCTGGGTTGGCTTGCACGAGCCCGACGAGCACCAGATGCAAGACGTCGCCGATGTTTTCGGACTGCACCCGCTGGCCGCGGAGGACGCCGTCGTCGCACACCAGCGACCCAAGCTGGAACGCTACGACGAAACCCTGTTTCTCGTGCTGAAGACGGTCAAGTACGTCCCGCACGACTCGGTGGTACTGGCCCGCCAGATCGTCGAGACCGGCCAGGTCATGGTCTTCGTCGGCAAGGATTTCGTCGTCACCGTCCGGCACGGCGAGCACGGCGGGCTCTCCGATGTGCGCAAGCGGATGGAGGCCGATCCCGATCATCTGCGGCTGGGCCCCTACGCGGTGATGCACGCCATCGCCGACTACGTCGTAGACCACTACCTCGACGTGACCAACCTCATCGAAGCCGACATCGACAACCTCGAGGAGGTCGCGTTTACCCCCGGCCACAAGCTCGATATCGAACCGATTTACCTGCTCAAGCGTGAAGTCGTCGAACTGCGCCGATGTGTGAGCCCGCTGTCGGTGCCGTTCCAGCGGATGCAGTCCGAGCACAAGGACCTGATCTCCAAGGAAGTGCGGCGCTACCTGCGTGACGTCGCCGACCACCAGGCGCAAGCCGCCGACCAGATCTCCAGCTACGACGAAATGCTCACCTCACTGGTGCAAGCCGCGCTGGCCCAAGTCGGCATGCAGCAGAACATCGACATGCGCAAGATCTCGGCCTGGGCGGCGATCGCCGCCGTGCCCACCATGATCGCCGGCATCTACGGAATGAACTTCAAGTACATGCCCATCCTGCACTGGCATTGGGGTTACCCGGTCGTGGTCGCCGTCATGGTCGTTATCTGCCTGCTGCTCTACCGCAACTTCCGGCGCCGCGACTGGCTCTAGCCCGGCGTGCAGACTGATCTGCTCGTCGGCGTCTACTCGGGCGGTGGCGGAATGGTCAGGTTGACGCCTGAGTCGGCGTCGAAAACGGCGAGTTTCACCGTGTCGAGCGCCAATTCGAGCGACTGCCCCTTAGCCGCCTTCGACTCGGGCGGGACACGGGCGACGAACTGGTTTTCCCGGGCCCCCGATTCGGTGGCCAGTTCGTCGAGCTGAGGCGCATGCACATCCCAGCCGGCAGTGGTGAAGTACACATATTTTTCGGCGCCCAACGATTCCACCAGGTCGACCTTCACCTCAAACGTCAGTGCCCGCAGGCGCTGATAGGCGTCGATGAGCGCCGCATCGGCAAGATGCTCGGGCCGCACCCCGACGATGACATTCTCCGGCGCGGGATGCTGGGCGATCACGTCATGCACCGGCTGCGTCAGCGTCACCTCGCCGAACGGCAGACTCACACCGGTCGGAGTCAGGGTCGCGGGAAAGAAATTCATCGCGGGCGAGCCGATAAACCCGGCGACAAACAGGTTGACCGGCCGCTCGTAGAGCTCGTCGGGAGTGCCGATCTGCTGCGCAACCCCCCCGTGCATCACCACCACCCGGTCGCCGAGCGTCATCGCCTCGGTCTGGTCGTGGGTGACGTAGACGGTCGTGGTGCCCAGCCGCCGCTGCAGCCGCGCGATCTCGCCGCGCATCTGCACCCGCAGTTTGGCATCCAAATTCGACAACGGCTCATCCATCAGAAACGCTTTGGGATGCCGCACAATTGCCCGGCCCATCGCCACGCGCTGGCGCTGCCCCCCAGACAATTGCGAAGGCTTGCGGTCCAGAAGATCGGTCAGATCAAGGATTCTCGCAATTTCCTCGACCTTTTCGGCGATCTCCGCCTTTTTCTTCTTGGCCAAAGTCAGCGGGAAGGCGATATTCTGCCGCACCGTCATGTGCGGGTAAAGCGCATACGACTGGAATACCATCGCGATGTCACGGTCCTTGGGCGCTTTCTCGTTAACGCGTTCACCGTCGATGCGCAACTCTCCGGACGAAATATCCTCCAGGCCGGCAATCATGTTCAGCGTTGTGGTTTTGCCGCAACCCGAGGGGCCGACCAAAATGACGAACTCACCGTCGGCGATGGTAATGCTCAATTCCTTCACGGCCGTCGCGCCGTCGGGGTAACTCTTGGTCACCCTGTCCAACACAATCTCGGCCATCGAGCTATCCCTTCACCGCACCTGAGGTCAACCCGGTAACAATCCTTCTTTGGAAGATTAGAACAAAAACGATAATCGGGACCGTGATCACCATCGCGCCGGCCGCGATGGATCCGGTGGGCTCCTCGAATTGCGAACTGCCGGGAAAATTGACTATCGCCACCGGCGCGGTGATCGACGCTTTGGTAGCCGTCAACGACAAAGCCAGCAGTAAGTCGTTCCACGCGAAGATGAACACCAGGATCGCCGCCGTCACGATTCCCGGAGCGGCCAGCGGAACGATCACCTTTCGGAACGCTTGGCCCGGCGTGGCGCCGTCCATCTTCGCCGCCTTTTCCAGATCCCAGGGGATCTCGCGGAAAAAAGCCGATAACGTGTAGATGGCCAGCGGCAACGCGAAGGTGATGTAGGGGATGATCAACCCCGGCCAGGTGTTGAACAACCCGAATTCGCGCTCGATATTGAAAATCGGCGTGACAAGCGAAATTTGGGGAAACATCGCGATCAACAGCGCGACACCGATAAGCAACCTCTTGCCCGGGAAGGCCAGGCGTGCCACCGCATAGGCTGCCATAGCGCCGACCACCACCGCGATCGCGGTGGTGATCAAACCGATGCCGATGGAGTTGATCAGCGCCGAAGTGAACAAGTCACCGCGGAAGATGCCACGATAATTATCGAAAGTCACCGTCGACGGAATCAGCTTGCCGTCCTTAACTTTTGAGCTCGGTTTCAGCGACAGCGACAGGATCCACAGCACCGGGAACAGCGCATAGACCACCACCAGGGTGTCGATGACCGCCCAGCCGAGGCCACGCCTGACGCCGATCCGCTCAGCCATGGCTCACCGCCCGCCCCCGTCAGTTCCGGGCGCCGACGCGCCGAACACCTTGACGAAGATGAGCGCGATGATGGCCACGCAACCGAAGATCAGCACCGATATCGCCGATCCCAGGCCCAAGTTGAAGCCCTTGAATAGGTTGTCGTAACCCAGAATCGACACCGATTCGGTTTTGTTGGAGCCACCGGTGAGCACGTAGATGTTGTCGAAAATGCGGAACGCATCCAGCGTCCGGAACAGCAGCGCCACCAGGATCGCCGGTTTGATCAGCGGCAAGGTGACCTTGGTGAGCCGTCGCCAGGGCCCGGCGCCGTCGACTTGCGCGGCCTTCAGCAGGTCGTCGGGCACCAACGCCAGCCCTGCCAGCAGCAGCAATGCCATGAACGGGGTGGTCTTCCACACCTCGGCCAGGATGATGATGCCCAGCGACGGGATCTGCTGCGTGAGCGGCGCGCTGCCTTGTGGCAACAGGTTGGCCAAATACCCGGTGCCAGGTGTCCAGGCGTAATACCAGCTATACGACGCCGCCACTGTGACGATTCCGTAGGGAATCAGCACCGCGGTGCGCACCACGCCCTTGCCGACGACGGTGCGGTGCATCACCAGCGCCAACGCCAGACCCACCACGAACTCGATGGCAACCGAGACGGCAGTGATCGCCAGGGTGACCACGAACGCCGTCCACCACAACCGGTCGGTCAGGATGGTCTGGTAGTTGGCCAGGCCGACGAAGCGGGTGTCGCGGGGGGTTGCGAAGTTGTAGCGCTGCAAGCTCAGCCAGACCGCGTAGCCGACCGGATAAGCCGTCACCGCCAGCATCAGGATCACCGCGGGGGCGATGAGAACCAACGCCAGGCGCCGTTCGGACTTGCGCGACTCGCTGGCCGCGGTGGCCGACGGTTCGGTGGCAGCGACGGTCATGGGATCAGCCCCTTTCCGTCGATGGCCTTTTGCACCTCGACAGTGAGCACATCGGCCGTGCGCTCAGGGTCGATGGCGGTGATCGGAGCCAGCGTCGCCGAGATCCGGGTGGAAACCGCCTGATAGAGCGGAGTGGCGGGCCTCACGGCGGCGGTGGTGAGCTGCTGGCGGATGATCTCGTACTGCGGATACCTCACCTGGAATTGCGGGTCGGAATACAGGGAGGCGCGCACCGCCGGCAGGCCGCCTCGAATCGACACATACTTCTGGTTGGGCAGGCTGCGCAGACACCGCACCGCTTCGAACGCCTCTGCCTTGTGGCGAGTTGTCTTGGCCACCGCCAAATTCAGCCCGCCGATCGTTACTCGGGCCGGTTGGCCGGGCTGCACACCCGGGTAGGCCGCGAACCCGAACACCTTCTTGCTGGCTTCGTAAGCGGCCCGGAACTGCTCATCGTCGGGCCGGAACGAGCCGACGCTGTTGATGCTGCCGACCAGGTCGGGCCGCTGGTTGAGCGGCAGGAACGCGACCCCGCCCTTCACGGCGTTCTCCAGCATCGAGGGGAGCACGAACGGCCAGTTGACTTCCAACGCTGCCCTACCCGCTTCGAGCGCCAACCGCGCCGAACTCTCATCGGATTGGGTGATCGACGGGTCGGCGCCGGGCGCGGTCGCCACCGACTTCATGATCTGCAAAGCCTTGACAGTTGCGGCCCGATGCTGCGGCGTGTCGGTCAGGGTGACGGTCTTGCCGTCGTCGGAGAGCACCTGCCCGCCGGCGCTGGTCAGCAACGTGTTGAACCACACCACCAGACCCTCGTACTGCTTGGCCTGCACGCCGATCCAGCTGGGTTCTCCGGCCGCGTGCAGCCGGGTCGCCTCGGCCACCATGCCATCCCACGTCGACGGCGGCTGATCCATCAAATCAGCTCGGTACCAAAGTAATTGGGTGTTTGTGGTGATCGGCGCGGCGTAGAGCTTGTGCTGCCATCTGGCTGTGGCGAGCGGACCTGGCAACGTGTCGGCGGTGGCGTCGGCTTCTGCGCGGCCGGCCGGGTCGTCGGACAGCGGCAGCGCCCAGCCCGCCTCGGCGAACTCCGCGGTCCAGACTACGTCGAGGCCCATCACATCGAGGGTGCGGTCGTTGCCGGTGAGCCGGCGAGCCAGCTGCAGCCGCTGGTCGTCGGCGGAGCGCGGCAAGCTGATCTGCTGGATGGCGAAACGCCCACCGAACTGGGCGGTGCAGCGCTTGGCGATCGCGGTGTAGGTGCCGCTGTCGTCGGCGGGCGTATAGAGGCTGATCACGAGCCCGCCGTTGCCCTGCCCACAGGCCAGCGGCAGCAACGCGGTGGTCAACGCCGCCAACGCGACCGCGCACATCCGCCGTGCGCGCACGCGACGACTCGCCACCACACCCGCCTCTTTCCGTCGGGGTTTTTCCCGCTGTCCCGCGCCAGAACCGTAGAGCCAGCTACGCGTGATTTGCAACACTTGCGCGGGGTACCGCACACTGACCGTCAGATCGCCAGACGGGCCAGCAAATCACGCGCCCTTTCGGCGTTTTGTGGATCGCACAGCACGTCGTAGCGGCCCGCCACCAATTGCATCGTCGAGCTGAAATCCCTTGTGCCGCGGGCCATCGCGTAGGGAACAGCCGACGTGATCAAGCCGAAGAACACACCGGCGACCAGACCAGTGGTCAACGCGGCCCACGGGTTCGGGCTGAAGAAGCCGAGCACCAAACCGATGAACAGGCCCAGCCACGCGCCCGTGAGCATGCCGCCGCCCAGCACTTTCGGCCAGGTCAACCGGCCGGTCACCCGTTCGACTTGCATCAGGTCGACCCCGACGATCGTCACCTGCTCGACCGGGAACTGCTGTTCGGACAGGTAGTCGACGGCACGCTGCGCCTCGGCGTAGGTCGGATAGGACCCGACCGGCCAGCCTTTCGGCGGCGTGGGCAGGGCCGGCACGCCACGCCGACCGGCGGCGGGGTTACCCGGCGTGGCACCGGGAACTTCTCCGGGCTGGAACGGGCTGGTCATCGATCCTTATCCTCCTCTGCGCCGGCCATCGGTTCGTCGACTGCCCGGCACTCGATTGCTATCTTCCCCAACGCGCCGGATCAGCCGTTGGTGCCCGCCGACTATGACCACACACGCCAGCAGGTCATAAGCTAGGTTGAAACGCATGACAACTCCCGGTGGCGATTCCGGCGAGAACGCGCACGACGGCGGCACAAAACCCGGGTCGAGTGGGCAACCTCCGGGTGAGTCCGAGCGAAATGCTGCCGGCGAGCCTGCGTTCTCCGGATTCGAGCCGCCACCCTCGGGATTCGAGGCTCCACCGACGCCAGGCTATCCACCACCGGCTTATCCTCCGCCCGGTTACCAGCAGCCCAGTTATCCGCCACCCGGCCCGCCGCCTACCGGTTACGGGGCGCCCCCGGGCTACCAAAACGAGTCTGGCTACAGCGCGTCGTATCCCCCGGGACCGCCGGAGTACGGCTCCTCGGCGGGCGGTTACGGCCAGCCGTATCCGGGTGGCTACCCTGGGCCGGATTATTCGGGGGGCTACGGGCCCCCGCCGCAGCCCGGCACGAACACGCTGGCCATCGCCTCCCTGGTCGCGTCGTTCATCGGGTTGCTGTGCGGGATCGGCTCCATCGTCGGCATCGTGTTGGGCGCGGTGGCACTCAACCAGATCAAGCAGACCCGCCAGGAGGGCTACGGCCTGGCCGTCGCCGGCATCGTGGTCGGTGTCGCCACCCTGCTGGTGAACCTGATCATCACGATTTACGCGCTGCGCTAGCCTGCTTGTGATCCGTCGGTGGCACGAATGGCCCCGACTGGCGCCGCATTCCAGCCGCCCGGCCCTTAGCGGCCACAACCAGCGCCATTTTGCGGCTGGCCTCGTCGATCATCTCGTCGCCGAGCATTACCGCGCCCCGAGCTCCGCCCGCGGCCGAGGTATGCCATTCATAGGCTTCGAGCACCAGCTCGGCGTGGTCGTATTCGTCCTGGCGAGGGCTGAAGATCTCGTTGCCCGCAGCGATCTGATCCGGATGCAACACCCATTTGCCGTCGTAACCCAGAGCCGCCGACCGGCCCGCAACGCGCCGGAACGCCTCGATGTCGCGGACCTTGAGGTAGGGCCCGTCGATCGCGGCCACACCATGGGCGCGAGCCGCCACCAAAATCGTCATCAGCGCATGGTGGTAGGCGTCTCCGACGTCGTAACCCTCGGGCTGTTCGCCGACCACACGGGCACGCATGTTGAGGCTGGCGGTCAGGTCGGCGGGGCCGAGCACCAGCGCCTGGACCCGCGGCGCGGCCGCGATCGCGTTGATGTTCGTCAGACCCTGGGCGTCTTCGATCTGCACGTCGATGCCGATACCGCCGACGGGCAGCCCGTGGACGGTCTCCAGTTGGGTCAGCAGCAGGTCAAGCGCGTGCACATGCGACGCGTCGGAGACCTTGGGCAGCACCATTACGTCGAGCTGGGCCCCTGGTGTGGCGCCGACGGCCGAGACCACCTCGATGACGTCGGCGTGCGTCCACGGGGTGGTCCAGTCGTTGACCCGAACCCCGCGCAGTTGTCCGGCCCATCCCGGTTCGCCCAGCGCGGCGGCCACCCGGGCACGCGCCGAGGACTTGGCGGCCGGCGCCACGGCATCTTCGAGGTCGAGGAAAACCTCGTCGGCGGGCAGGCCTTTGGCCTTGTCGATCATCTTCTGGCTGCTGCCCGGCACCGACAGACAGGTGCGGCGGGGTCGATAGGCGTCGTTCACGCTTTCACTCCTACCCTGGCATCCATGACGTCGGTCAACAGGGTCTATGTCGCGCGGCTGGCGAGAATGCTGGTCCTGGGCCCGATGGGCGAATCGTTGGGACGGGTTCGCGACGTCGTGATCAGCATCAGCATTGTTCGCCAGCAGCCACGCGTGCTTGGGCTGGTGGTCGAACTGGTGACCCGGCGTCGCATTTTCGTCCCGATGCTGCGGGTTGCGGCGATCGAGCCGAACGCGGTCACTCTCACCACCGCTAACGTGTCGCTGCGCCGGTTCGAGCAGCGGCCCGGTGAAGCGCTGGTCCTGGGTCAGGTGCTCGACACCCGGGTGCGGGTCAACGACCCGGAACTGCCGCAGCTGGCCGATACCGACGTCGTCATCACCGATCTGGGGATCGAGCAGACCCGGACCCGCGACTGGATGGTGACCAGGGTCGCCGTGCGCATCCCGCGCCGGTTGGGCCGGCGCGGCGCGGCCCACATCGTCGACTGGCACAACGTGGTGGGTCTGACGCCGTCGGCGCTGGCGATGCCGGGGCAGGCGGTGGCGCAGTTGTTGCAACAGTTCGAAGGGCTGCGGCCGGTGGAGGTGGCCGATGCCATCCGGGAACTACCGCCCAAGCGGCGCTACGAAGTGGTCAGCGCCATTGACGACGACCGGTTGGCCGACATCCTGCAAGAGCTGCCAGAAGACGACCAAGCCGACCTGCTGGAGCAGCTGGGCGCCGAACGCGCGGCGGATGTGCTGGCGGCGATGGACCCCGACGACGCCGCGGACCTCCTCGGTGCAATGAATCCGGCTGAGGCCGAGATGCTTTTGGGCCGAATGGATCCCGGCGAGTCCGACCCGGTGCGACGACTGCTCACGCACTCCCCCAATACCGCCGGCGGGTTGATGACGTCCGACCCGATTGTGCTGACACCGGACACCACGGTCGCCGAAGCACTGGCCCGGGTGCGAGACCCCGATCTCACTCCGGCGCTGTCTTCGCTGGTGTTTGTAGCACGCCCACCGACGGCGACCCCGACCGGTCGATACCTGGGCTGTGTACACCTGCAGCGGCTGCTGCGTGAGCCACCGGCCACCCTCGTCGGCGGAATCGTCGACGCCGATCTGCCCACCCTGACACCGGAGCTGCCGCTGGCGCCGTTGACCCGCTATTTCGCCGCCTACAACTTGCTGTGCGGGCCGGTGGTCGATGACCGGAGCCACCTCCTCGGGGCGGTGACCGTCGATGATGTGCTCGACCACCTGCTGCCACCCGACTGGCGGGAGGCGGACGAAGAAGCCGCGCTGGACGGCGTCGGGAGCACCTCGTGAGCAATACCCCGCGGCAGCGGCTCTACACTCCACGCACGTCGCGGGTGGCCGCGCCGCGCGTCGACCCCGAAGCGGTCGGGCAGATCACCGAATCCATCGCCCGCTTTTTCGGCACCGGCCGCTATCTGCTACTGCAGACCGTCGTCGTGGTGGCCTGGATCGCGCTGAACGTGTCCGCGGCGGGCTTCCGCTGGGACCCCTACCCGTTCATCCTGCTTAACCTGGCTTTCTCCACGCAGGCCGCGTACGCCGCGCCGCTGATCCTGCTGGCCCAGAACCGCCAGGAGAACCGCGACCGCGTCGCGCTCGAGGAAGATCGTCGCCGCGCCGCGCAGACCAAGGCCGACACCGAATATCTGGCTCGCGAGCTGGCCGCGCTGCGGCTGGCCATCGGCGAGGTGCAAAAGACTCGCGACTACCTGCGCCACGAATTGGAAGGTCTGCGTGAGCTCCTCGAGGATCGGCAGCCTGAGAAGCCGGTCCGTGCGGCCGACGGCGCGGATCGTCGCGCCAAGCGGCACAGCTGAACCGCCCAGCCAACTCCGCCATTGTTGCCACTGCCACCACGAGAGTTATGTATGGTGACCTAGTTCACGACGCCCTTTTCGGGTTCACGAACGCTTGAGTCACAACTGAGGACGGTCGAGTGCGCATAGGGGGACGATCGGGGGCACGCCCGACCCTTGCCGCCATGCGGCGACAACTGGCCCGCGCGGGACGGACGCCGACGCTGGCAGCGGCCGTCTTCACGTCGCTGCGGCACCGGGTGGCCCGGGCACCGGCCTTCAGCGCGGCCGCCGCCAGTGCTCTGCGGGACCACGCAGCCCGCGCCGCACGGACTCCGGTGTTCGGCCTGGCCATGATCACTCCGCTGATGTTCGCCGGGGCTGTCGGCGCCGCGGCTCCGCGCTTTCCGGGGCCGGCGCCGTCGCCGCGCGGCCCCGGCATCACGCCCGTGGCAGCAATCACCCGGTCCTCCGCCGACCTTTCCCGCCCGACGGTCATCGCGGTCGCACGTCGGCCGAGCAGATTCCGCGTTGCGGCGGCAAACCTCTCGGCTCCGCCGCCGGCTTTCGTCGTCAACGCCCCGGGCGTGCTGGGAATCCCGAAGCTGGCGCTGTCGGCCTACCGCAACGCCGAACAGATCATGGCCACGGCCGATCCTGGCTGCGGCGTCAGTTGGAACCTGCTCGCCGGCATCGGCCGCATCGAATCAATGCACGCCAACGGCGGTGCCACCGATGCTCGCGGCACTGCGATACGACCGATCTACGGTCCAGCGCTGGACGGCACGCTGCCCGGTAATGCAGTCATCGTCCAGAACAGCACCGCCGGCCGGGTGACCTACGCCCGGGCGATGGGGCCGATGCAGTTCCTACCCGGAACGTGGGCGCATTATGCCTCCGACGGCGACGGCGACGGGGTGGCCGACCCCCAGAACCTGTACGACTCGACGCTGGCCGCCGCCCGCTACCTCTGCAGCGGAGGGCTCAACCTGCGTGATTCGTCGCAGGTGATAGCTGCGATCCTGCGCTACAACAACTCAATGCCGTACGCCCGCAACGTGCTGGGCTGGGCAGCGGCATACGCCACCGGCGTGGTTCCGGTGGACCTGCCACCGCTGACGGGTCCGCCACCGCCGCTTGGCGACATCCATCTGGAGAATCCGGAGGGCCTGGGGCCCGGGTTGCCGCTCAATATCCATGGCCTGCCGTCGACCGACCCACTGGCGCAGATGCCGCTGATCGACTTGGGCCAGTCGACCATGCCGGCCCAGCAGCCGATGTGGCCATGGCAGTCGTCGGCTCCCCGCGCGCCGTCCTGCACCCTCATCTGCATCGGCCCGGACCCCGCCCAACAGCCCGCGGGCACAGTACCGTCACCGTCAGGCCCGCCGACGGCTGACATGACGGCCCCCGGCGTGCCCGCAGCGCAGCCGGCCGGCCCCCTACCGGACCGCAGCCCGGTCCGCCAGGCGCGGCGCCGGCTGCCGGGCCGGTCGGACCCCAGCCCGGCTCCCCGCCGACGCGACCGGGCCCCGCCGCCCAGCAGCCGGGCCCACCGCCCGGTCCCGCGCCCGCCAACTGACCCGCCGACACCGTCGGCCGCCCGCACCGATGGCTCAGTTCCTTTTCGGCCGACTCGGCCGGCCTCGCCGCCGAACTACACTCGGCGGTGATGTCCAAGCCTCACGATGACACCGCGGAGCTGACCGCCGCCGTTCGGGCCGCGCTGGCCAAAGTGATCGATCCCGAGTTGCGGCGTCCCATCACCGAACTCGGGATGGTCAAAAACGTCGAGGTCGCGCCCGACCACGCGGTGCACGTCGAGATCTACCTGACGACCGCCGCCTGTCCGAAGAAAACCGAAATCAGCGAGCGCGTCACCCGCGCGGTCGCCGATGTTCCCGGTACCGGCGCGGTCAAGGTCGGTCTCGACGTGATGAGCGATGAGCAGCGCACCGAGCTGCGCAAGCAACTGCGCGGGGACGCCCGAGAACCGGTGATCCCTTTCGCGCAACCCGGATCGCTGACCAGGGTCTACGCGGTCGCCTCCGGCAAAGGCGGGGTCGGCAAATCGACGGTGACCGTCAACCTGGCCGCGGCAATGGCCGCTCGGGGGTTGTCGGTCGGCGTGCTCGACGCCGACATCCACGGCCATTCCATCCCGCGGATGATGGGCACCACCGATCGGCCCACCCAGGTCGAGTCGATGATCCTGCCACCCATCGCCCACGACGTGCGGGTCATATCGATTGCGATGTTTACCAAGGGCAACGCCCCGGTGGCGTGGCGCGGCCCGATGCTGCACCGGGCACTGCAACAGTTCCTGGCCGACGTGTATTGGGGCGATCTGGACGTGCTGCTGCTGGACCTGCCCCCGGGCACCGGTGACGTCGCGATCTCGGTGGCGCAACTGATCCCGAACGCCGAAATCCTGGTGGTGACCACACCGCAGCACGCCGCCGCCGAGGTGGCCGAGCGCGCGGGCAGCATCGCGTTGCAGACCCGCCAGCGCATTGTCGGAGTGGTGGAGAACATGTCGTGGCTGGTGTTGCCCGACGGCGCCAAATTGCAGGTGTTCGGTGAGGGCGGCGGCCGGCAGGTCGCCGAGCGGCTGTCCCGCGCGGTCGGTGCCGACGTGCCGCTGCTGGGCCAGATTCCGCTGGATCCGGCGCTGGTCGCCGCCGGCGATTCCGGTGTGCCGATCGTGTTGAGCGCACCCGACTCGGCGGCGGGCAAGGAGCTGCGCAGCATCGCCGACGCGTTGTCGTCGCGGCGTCGCGGGTTGGCCGGCATGTCGCTGGGCCTCGACCCGGCGCGGCGTTAAGCGGCCGGTGCCCGCCCGGGGACGGACGCAGCGCCCCGGGCGATCGGCCGGTGTGCCGCTTCACCAGCCTGTGCAGCGTGGCCGGATCGGCCAGCCCGACCGCGGCGGCGACCTCGTCCAGCGACATCCGAGTCGTCCGCAGCAAACGAAGCGAGCGCTCCAGGCGCACCCGTTGCAGCAGCTGAAGCGGACTCAACCCG
Organism: Mycobacterium heckeshornense; assembly: GCF_016592155.1. Lineage (NCBI taxonomy): Bacteria > Bacillati > Actinomycetota > Actinomycetes > Mycobacteriales > Mycobacteriaceae > Mycobacterium > Mycobacterium heckeshornense. The sequence continues at coordinate 1,467,905 of NZ_AP024237.1, read as the reverse complement.
ACAGCCTTCTTCGTTCGCCGCGCCAATGTTCGCGGGCTGAGCGCACACCATTGAGCCAACGAATCGAGCGTGTGCGTCTGGTCACGGAGACGAACACGGCGCACTCACCCGGCCCCCGGGTGCGCCCGTATGTGCCTCGGCGAACGCGTCGAGCTGCTGACCCCGCACTGCGACCCGACGGTCTACCGCTACGACGCCTACCACGTCGTCAACGGGGACCGGCTTACGGTGATCGTCCCGATCGAGGCCGCCAGAGCCGGCCGCTGATCAGGTCGCGTCGGCGTCGAACGGGGCAGGGCCTGCGACCGGCGGCGCTGGCGTGGGCGGCGGCTCAGGCTGATACGGCGCCGGCTGGACGGCACCGCCGCCGGGCCGGTCGAACACCCGAAACAGCGAGTCGTCGCCGTCGAGCAAGTGTTTGGTCAGCGCTGCGCGCGGCGTCATACCGCGCAGCTTCTGCAGCTCGCTCAGCGGCTCCCGCAAATCGTCGAATTCCGGTCCGATGTCCCGGCGCAGCTGGTTGGTCATGTCGCTGAGGTAGTCGCGCGCCTGCCGTAGCGCGTTGGCCGTCCAGCGGATCGCGCCTGGAAGCCGCTCGGGGCCGAGGATCACCAGCCCGACCACCACCAGGACGAGCATTTCCCCCCAGCCGACGTTGGCGAACATCTAGCTGGTGTCCGGTCCGGGTTTGACCGTGAGGGTGACGTGGCGACCTTCGCGGATAACTTCGATCGGCGCGTCTTGCCCGATCGTCAGCTGACGCACAGCAACCACCATCTCGTCGGCGTCGGCGACGGTGCGGTTGCCGACCTTGATCACCACGTCGTTTTCCAGGATGCCGCCCTTCTCGGCGGGACTGCCCGCCTTGACGTTGGCGACCTGGGCACCCTTGGCGAGCTCGTTGCTCACTGAGCGGGTGTTGACCCCCAGCGTCGGGTGCACGATCTTGCCGTCCCGGATCAGGCTCTGCGCAACCCTTTTCGCCTCATTCACCGGGATGGCGAAGCCCAGCCCGCTGGCGCTGTCCGACAGCGACTTGCCAGCGGTGTTGATGCCGATGACCTGGGAATCCATGTCGATCAGCGGCCCGCCCGAGTTGCCGTGGTTGATCGACGCATCGGTCTGTACGGCGTCGATCACGGTGTCGGTATCCGAGCCCTCCCCCGATAACGGGACGGGCCGGTGCACGGCGCTGATGATCCCGTGGGTGACCGTGCTGCGCAAGCCCAGCGGCGCACCGGCGGCCAGTACCTCGTCACCGACGCGCACCTTGTCCGAGTCGCCGAGCCGGGCCACCGTCAGGTTGTTCACGTTGTCCACTTTGAGCACGGCCAAGTCGGTCTTGGGATCGCGGCCCACCAGATTCGCCGGCACGTCTTTGCCGTCGTTGAACACCACCGTGGTCTTGTACTGGCTCGGGTTGTTGGCCGCATCGGAGATGACGTGGTTGTTGGTGACGATGTAGCCGCGCCCGTCGATGACGACACCGGAGCCTTGGGTGCCTTCTTGGTCGCTGACCGATTCGACGGTCACGACCGAATCGGCCACGGACGCGGCGACCTTGGCAAAGCGCCCGGCTGGCTCTTCGGCGTTGCCCTTGGTGGACAGCGTGACCTTGGACGTGGTGAACGCCTCGGCAACTTCAGCCGTCTTGCGGCCGACCCATCCCCCGACCAGACCGATGAGCAACGCGACTACGCCCAGGATGATCAGCGCCCGAGAGGACACCTTGCCGCCGAAGAGCACATCTCGCACGCCGAGTTTGTCGCCACGGCCAAACCGGGGCTCGGGAGCCGGCGGCGTCAGCGCCGGTCTACCCAAGGCCGCAGCGGCGCCAGGGTCACGCCACGGATCATCAGGCTCTTCGCCGTCTGTGCGTTTTTCAGCCTCGAGCGCTCCGGCGTCGGCCGGATGACGCTGCAACGATTCGGCACCCGGGAAGGGCCGGCCGAAGGCCTCGGCCAGCACGGGGTCGGCAGGCTGCTCATGCGGGACGAACTCGGTCTGGTTCCGGTATTTCGGCGGGCGCACCCCTTCGGCGACAAATGAACCCTGCACCCCGGCGGGGCGGCCGAACGCCTGCCGCGAGGCCGGGTCGACGGGTGGTCGGGAAATGGGACGCGGCGCCAGCCGATGGGCGCCGTGGTGGTCGCGATCGGAGCTCACGTCATCCTCTTCTGGGCGCTCGAGAGAACGCGCGGTCGGGGCGTATGCACCGCATCGCGCGCCGCTTGCCTACGCTAGCGGCGTTTGCGCCGGTCATGCGCACCGCCATCAGCCAATTGGTCGGACAGATCAGATCCCGGGACGTCGCCGTCGAGCCGGGCTACGTGGTCGGGCCGAGAATAGGGGATCTGCGACAGCATGCCGAGCAACGTGCTGGGGATTCTGATCGGATGCGAGTCGCGCAGCGCGGCGCGCGCACGGCTTTGGTCCTCAACCTCGGCGGCGCACTGGGCACACAGCGACAGGTGATGCGCGGCGCGCAGGTGCGCATTCATCCGCAGTTCACCGTCGACAAATGCGGCGATGGCCTCGGTGGACAGGTGCTCCGTGGAGCCGAACTGGCGTGGCGCGCCCACGGGCGCGTCGCTCTGGGAGGCAAATTGCGAGGGCAGCCAGGAGAACGCTCGGCGGAACACTTGTCCCCGATCGGCCATCACCTGCTCCTCTCGACATTTACCCAGGCCTACACGGCACTACTTTGAATGTAGCGCGCTGCCTCATGCCGGACATCCGTGAACAGCCGATGAACCGCCGGCGCGGCGCTATGCAGACTTTTCCGCGGCGTCCTGGGTTGCGCCTCGGTCATGCTCGGGGTGGGCCGCCAAATAGTCGCGCAGCGCCTGTCGGCCCCGGTGAATGCGGCTGCGCACGGTGCCCAGCTTCACCCCCAACGTGGCGCCGATCTCTTCGTAGGACAAACCCTCGATGTCGCACAACACCACCGCGGCGCGAAACTCCGGGGGCAGCGAATCCAGCGCGGCCTGCAGGTCGGGGGCCAACCGGGCGTCGTGGTAGATCTGCTCGGGGTTGGGCTCGGCGGCGGGCACCCGGTCGTAATCCTCGGGCAACGCTTCCATCCTGATGCGGCAGCGGCGGCGCACCATGTCCAGGAACAGGTTCGTGGTGATGCGGTGCAGCCAGCCTTCGAATGTGCCGGGCTGGTAGTTCTGCACCGAACGGAACACCCGGATGAAGGTCTCCTGGGTCAGGTCCTCGGCGTCGTGCTGGTTGCCCGAAAGCCGGTAGGCCAGCCGGTATACCCGGTCCGCGTGCTGGCGCACCAGCTCATCCCACGACGGCATCGTGGCCTTGTCCCCGGTCGCGTCGAAGACTGCGGTGCCGTAGGGCTCGTCAGAAAGTTCCACCCAGTCGGCGTCGCGATACCGCTCGGGGTGCGACATGCTCGCTGGGCCGATCAATGTGGTGATGATTAGTTCCTCCGGGTCGAGACCGCGATAAATCGTCGGCAGTTCGTCACCGCCCCCAACGCCGGGAATCTCAGGTGTATTCCCAGACCATTCCCCGCGTTCCATGCAGATACCGTCGCGTATCGGCGTGTGGCCGGCATATGAGCAGACTGAGCTTTCACTGAGAAACGGGACCGCACCCCTACTGTAGTGCGGCTATTCCCCGGTGTGTGACGTTGAACACTGGACGCGTCCGGGCGTGTCGACGCTATCGGGCCGGGCGCGCCTGTCAGGGTGCGACTTCGATTGCACCTACGCTGCGGGCATGGCCAGCACCAACCACACTTCGGGCCAGGCGGTCCCGGCGAGCCGGGCCGAATCCCTGTTGGCGCACGCCGAGGGCTCGATCTCTGAGGATGCGATCCTCGCTGCGGCCCGCGACCGCGCGGCGGAAATCGGGGCCGACGCCGTCACACCCGCGGTCGGCGCACTGCTGAGCGTGCTGGTCAAGCTCAGCGGCGGAAAGGCCGTCGTGGAAGTGGGCACCGGCGCGGGGGTCAGTGGGTTGTGGCTGTTGTCGGGTATGCGCGACGACGGTGTCTTGACCACGATCGATATCGAGCCGGAATACCAGCGGATCGCCAAACAAGCCTTCGCCGAGGCTGGCATCGCGCCGTCACGCACACGTCTGATAAGCGGGCGCGCGCAAGAGGTACTGACCCGGCTTGCCGACGAGTCCTACGACCTGGTATTCATCGACGCCGATCCCGTCGACCAGCCGGATTACGTCGTCGAGGGCGTGCGCCTGCTCCGCTCGGGCGGTGTCGCGGTCGTGCATCGGGCGGCGCTGGGCGGCCGGGCCAACGACCCTGCCGCACATGATGCGGAGGTGGCAGCGGTGCGCGAGGCGGCGAGGCTCATCGCCGAAGACGAACGCCTTACGCCCGCATTGGTACCGCTCGGGGACGGACTGCTGGCCGCGGTCCGCGACTGAGTTTTTACGAGTTTTTACGAATCGCTTACGGGCCGCCCCCTTGACCGCAGGCTGAACGTGCGTTTAGTCTATTGAACATGCGTTCAGCCGATCTGACCGCGGCCGCCCGGATTCGCGATGCGGCCATCGAGCAGTTCGGTGAGCATGGGTTCGACGTCGGACTGCGAAGGATCGCCGAAGCGGCAGGGGTGAGCGCCGCGCTGGTGATCCACCACTTCGGCTCCAAGGAAGGCCTGCGCAAAGCCTGCGACGACTACGTCGCCGAGCAGATCCGCAGCGAAAAGTCCGAGGCCGTGCGATCCAATGATCCGGCCACCTGGTTTGCGCAGATGGCCGAAATCGAATCGTACGCGCCGATGATGGCTTACCTGGTCCGCAGCATGATGTCCGGTGGCGAGTTAGCAAAAATGTTGTGGCACAGGATGATCGACAACACCGAGCAATATCTCGAAGAGGGTGTGCGGGCCGGCACCATCAAACCCAGCCGCGATCCAGCGGCCAGGGCCAAGTATCTGGCTATCACCAGTGGCGGCGGCTTTCTGTTGTATCTGCAGATGCACGAAACCCCTACGGATCTGCGGGCAGTGCTGCGCGATTACGCGCGTGACATGGTGCTGCCGGCCCTCGAGGTCTCTACCGAAGGCCTGATGGCGGACCGGACCATGTACGACGCATTTCTCGCCCAAGCAGAAGGCCGAGCCGATCAAGGAGAAGCCAATGTCAGTTGACGACCGTCAAGCTGCTATCGAAATTCACGGCCTAAGAAAAAGCTTCGGCGCAGTGCGGGCTCTGGATGGGTTAGAACTCACAGTGCGCGAGGGCGAGGTGCATGGCTTCCTCGGCCCCAACGGTGCGGGCAAGTCGACGACCATCCGCATTCTGCTCGGTGTCGTGAAAGCCGACGGAGGCACAGCCCGCCTGCTGGGCGGCGACCCATGGACCGACGCTGTGGAGCTACATCGCCAGATCGCCTATGTGCCAGGCGATGTGACTTTGTGGCCGAATCTCACCGGCGGGGAGACGATCGACTTGCTGGCCCGCATGCGCGGCGGCATCGATGAGAAGCGGCGTGCGGAATTGATCGAACGCTTCGACCTCGATCCACGCAAGAAGGCCCGCACGTATTCGAAGGGCAATCGCCAGAAGGTTTCGCTGATATCCGCGTTTTCCTCGCAGGCACGACTACTGCTGCTCGATGAGCCCAGCAGTGGCCTAGACCCGTTGATGGAGCATGTCTTTCAAGAGTGCGTGCGCGAAGCACGCGATCGCGGCGTGACCATACTGCTGTCCAGCCACATCCTGGCCGAAACCGAGGCGGTCTGCGATCGAGTGACCATCATCCGGGCCGGCAAGACCGTCGAGAGCGGTTCCCTGGACGACATGCGCCATCTCAGCCGAACCTCAATCAAGGCCGAAATGATCGGCGACCCAGGCGATCTCACACGAATCAAAGGTGTCGAAAACGTCAGCGTCGAAGGCAAAACCGTGCGTGCCCACGTCGACAGCGAAAGCCTCGGCGAGCTGATACGGGTTCTCGGCGACGCCGGTGTGCGCAGCCTGGTCAGTCAGCCGCCGACCCTGGAGGAACTCTTCCTGCGCCACTACGGCGTCGACGGCCAACGGGACCACAGCAGGCAGGAGGTATCGGCATGACGACAGCCACGCTGGACCGACCGCACCGACCTGCTCACCAGGCGTCGCCGGCGCGGAAATGGAACTTTTCCGGAACACTTGGGCTTCTCCGGCTGTATCTGCGCCGTGACCGCATCGTGCTGCCGCTGTGGGTGCTGCTGCTGTCGGTGCCGTTGGCGACTGTGTACGTCGGCAGCATCGAGAAGGTGTATCCGGACCAGGCCGCCCGGGCTGCGTTTGCGGCCTCGATCATGGCCAGCCCGGCCCAGCGGGCGCTCTACGGGCAAATCTATGCGGACAACCTCGGCGCCGTCGGCGTCTGGAAGGCCGGGATGTTCCATCTGCTGATCGCTATCGCGGTGATCCTCACGGTGATTCGCCATACCCGCGCCGACGAAGAGACCGGCCGGGCCGAGTTGCTCGACTCGACGTCGGTCGGCCGATACGCCAGTCTGACGGCTGCCTTGCTGTTGTCGTCCGGGGCCTCAATTGCCACCGGCGCGATCGGTGCCGCCGGCCTGCTGAGCACCAACGTGCCTTCCGGCGGATCGCTTGCCTTTGGCGCGGCGCTGGCCGCATCCGGTCTCGTGTTCACCGCCGTGGCAGCGGTGGCGGCACAACTGTCACCCAGCGCCCGCTTTACCCGCAGCGCGGCCTTCGCGGTGCTGGCGGTTGCGTTTTCGCTGCGCGCCATCGGTGACGCCGGCTCCGGTGCACTTTCGTGGCTGTCGCCGCTGGGCTGGTCGTTGCAGGTGCGCCCGTATGCCGGGGACCGCTGGTGGGTGCTCTCACTACACCTGCTGACGACCGTCGTGCTGATCGTCGTGGCCTACCTGCTGTTGGCGCGGCGCGACGTTGGCGCGGGATTGATCGCCGAACGTCCGGGACCCGGGAAGGCCGGCTGGTCGCTGCGCGGCGCGGCCGGCTTGGCGTGGCGGCTAGACCGTGGTGCGGTGCTGATCTGGACCGTCGGGCTGTGTCTTTACGGCTTGCTGATCGGCAGCATCGTGCACGGTGTCGGCGACGAGATCGGCAGCTCCGCTGCCCGCGACATCGTGGCGCGCATGGGCGGCACCGGTGCACTGGAGCAGGCTTTCATCACGGTGGCATTCACCATGCTGGGGATGGCAGCGGCCGCGTTCAGCATCTCACTCAGCTTGCGACTGCACCAAGAGGAGACCAGCCAGCGAGCCGAAACGATATTGGCTGGCGCTGTGGGTCGAATCCATTGGGCAGCAACTCATTTGACTATGGCAATCGCCGGGCCGGCGGTCGCCATGGTGCTTGCGGGGATAGCGGCTGGGCTCAGCTACGGCACAGCGGCCGGTGACGTAGGCGGCAAGCTGTCCACGGTCGTCGGCACTGCGGCCGTACAGCTGCCCGCCGTGTGGCTGCTCGCAGCGGTCACGGCTGCACTGTTCGGACTGATGCCGCGGCTTGCGTCAGTGGCGTGGGGTGTGCTCGTCGGGTTCGTCGCGCTGTACCTGCTTGGCTCGTTGTCGGGTTCTGCGCAATGGGTTTTGGATCTAGAGCCCTTCACTCACATACCGCGGGCGGGCGACGGCAACTTCACACCGGTTCCGCTGCTGTGGTTGCTGCTGACCGATGCGGCGCTGATCGCGTCGGGACTTGCGGCATTTCGACGTCGGGATCTGCGTTGTTGAGGAGAGCTGCATGAAAACCTTTGGTAAAGGCGCACTCTCGGCTGCCTTAGGCCTGCTCGTGTTCGGCGTGATGTTGTTCTTGCCGGCAGGTACCTTGCACTATTGGCAGGCCTGGGTATTTCTCGCCGTGTTCGCGCTTTCCACTTGGCTTCCCAGCATCTATCTGTTGCGGACGAACCCAGCCGCGCTGGAACGGCGGATGCGTGCCGGACCATTGGCGGAGACCAGAACGCTGCAGCGGATCGTTATCGCCGGGTTGTTCATCTGCTTTGCGGCCATGTTCGTGGTCAGCGCACTGGACCACCGCTTTGGCTGGTCGCCGGTGCCGGCGACAGTGTCGCTGGTCGGCGATGTACTGGTCGCGATCGGCCTCGGCGTCGCAATGCTGGTGATCATCCAAAACAGCTATGCAGCCGCCAACGTCACCGTGGAGGAAGACCAGCAACTCGTCACCACCGGCCTCTACGGGCTAGTGCGACACCCGATGTACACCGGCAACGTCATCTTGATGGTGGGCACCCCGCTTGCGCTCGGCTCGTACTGCGGACTCGTCTTCGTCGTACCCGGACTGGTCGCATTGGTGCTTCGCATCCGCGACGAAGAACAGTTGCTCGCGCAGCGACTCGGTGGATACCGCGAGTACCTGCAGCAGGTGCGCTACCACCTGGTGCCCTACCTATGGTGAGCCCCTAGATCCACACCCCTTTGCCGACCGCAACCACGCCGCCAGCGCTGACCGCGAAGCGTTCCCGGTCCTTTTCCAAGTCGACGCCGACCATCTCGCCGGGCCCGACGACCACATTCTTGTCCAGGATCGCGTGGCGCACCACGGCGCCGCGGCCCACCCGGGTGCCGGGCATGATCACACTGCCTTCGACGATCGCGCCGTCGTCCACAACCACGTTCGACGACAGCACCGAATTGCGCACCGACGCCGCGGAGATGATGCTGCCCGCACCGACCACCGACTCCTGCGCCGACCCGCCGTTGACGAACTTCGCCGGGGCCAGGTTTTCGGTCGCACCGCGGATCGGCCAGCGCTTGTTGTAGAGATTGAACACCGGATGCACCGACACCAGATCCATGTGCGCGTCGTAGAACGCGTCCAAAGTCCCGACGTCACGCCAGTAGCCCCGGTCTCGGTCGGTGGCGCCCGGCACCTCGTTGTCGGAGAAGTCGTAGACCGCGGCTAACCCGTCGGCCACCAGCCGGGGGATGATGTCACCGCCCATGTCGTGGTCGGAATTCTCGTCCTCGGCGTCGGCGCGGATCGCGTCGATGAGCACCTTGGTGGTGAAGATGTAGTTGCCCATCGACACGAACGTGGACTCCGGATCGTCGGGCGTGCCGGGCGGGTCGGCGGGCTTCTCCACAAAGCTGCGGATGCGACCGGAGTCGTCGGCGTCGAGGCACCCGAACGCCGTCGCCTCCGAGCGGGGCACCCGGATGCCAGCCACCGTCGCGCCCGCGCCGCTGTCGATGTGGAACCGCACCATCTGCTCGGGGTCCATCCGGTACACGTGATCGGCCCCGAAAACCACTATGTAGTCGGGGTCCTCGTCGTAGATGAGGTTCATCGACTGATAGATCGCGTCGGCGGAGCCGGTGTACCAGCGTGGGCCGAGTCGCTGCTGCGCAGGGACCGGAGTGATGTATTCACCGGCCAAGCCGGAGAGCCGCCAGTTCTGCGATATGTGGCGGTCGAGGGAGTGCGACTTGTATTGCGTGAGAACGCAGATCCGCAGGTATCGGGCGTTGACGAGATTGGACAATACGAAGTCGATCAACCGGTAGGCGCCGCCAAAGGGAACCGCGGGCTTGGCCCGGTCCGCGGTTAACGGATAAAGCCGCTTGCCCTCCCCCCCGGCCAGGACGATGCCCAGCACATGTGGCGCTTCCCTCATGGCTCAAACCTATCGGCCGCTGTGAGCCCCTGCCAGGGCATTGGCTCGATTCGCCCACGTTGACGGACTGCCCGTCAAGGAATTTGGCGCGGCTCGCCCTAAGTATTGCCGCCACATCGCAGGGGCAAACCAGTAGATCGGATGGCCCGACTCCTCACCGGGCCGCTAGCGTGCCGGTATGCGCGTGGCGATGATGACCCGGGAGTACCCGCCGGAGGTCTACGGCGGTGCCGGCGTGCACGTCACCGAGCTCGTCGCGCAGCTGCGCCGCCTGTGCGAGGTCGACGTGCACTGCATGGGCGCTCCTCGCCCGACGGCGTCCGCGCACCAGCCCGACCCGCGACTGCGTGGCGCCAACCCGGCGCTGGCGACGTTGTCCACCGACTTGGTGATGGCCCACGCCGCCGCGGGCGCAAATGTCGTTCACTCGCACACGTGGTACACCGGCCTGGCCGGTCATCTGGCCGCCTTGCTTTATGACATCCCGCATGTGGCGACCGCGCACTCGCTGGAGCCGTTGCGGCCGTGGAAGGCCGAACAGCTTGGCGGCGGCTACCGGGTGTCGTCGTGGGTGGAGGGCACCGCGCTGAACGCCGCCGACGCCGTCATCGCGGTCAGCTCCGACATGCGCGACGACGTGCTGCGCCTGTACCCGGCGCTGGATCCGAGCCGAGTGCATGTGGTGCGCAACGGAATTGACACCGACGTGTGGCATCCGGCCCATCCCCAAGGCGACGAATCCGTGCTAGCCCGGCTCGGCGTGGACCGCAGTCGGCCGATCGTGGCGTTCGTCGGGCGGATCACCCGGCAAAAAGGGGTCGCGCACCTGCTGGCCGCCGGGCACCGGTTCAGCCCCGACATCCAGCTGGTGCTCTGCGCCGGCGCCCCCGACACCGCGGAGATCGCCGCAGAGGTAGCCACCGCGGTAACCGCACTGGCCCGTGAGCGCACCGGTGTGTTCTGGGTCCGGGAGATGCTGCCCATCGGGCAGATACGTGAAATACTTTCTTCTGCAATGGTTTTCGTGTGTCCATCGGTCTACGAACCGCTGGGTATCGTCAACCTCGAGGCAATGGCCTGCGCGACCGCGGTGGTAGCCTCAGATGTCGGCGGGATACCGGAGGTGGTGGCCGACGGAATCACCGGGTCGCTGGTGAATTACGACCCCGCCGATCCGGCCGGTTATGAAGCGGGGCTGGCCGACGCGGTCAATGCCTTGGTCGCCGACCCAGAGAAAGCCGAGCGCTACGGCCGGGCCGGTCGTCAGCGGTGCATCGACGAATTCTCGTGGGCGCACATCGCTGAACAGACATTGGATATCTACCGGAAGGTGTGCGCATAGCAGCGACCGCTCGCCGGACCCACAATGGGTTGGGTGAGACGGGTTAGCTGGTAACGCCCTTCAGTTCGTCACCCAGTGCGGCGGCTTCGTCGGGCGTGAGCTCGACGACGAGTCGACCACCGCCCTCTAGCGGTACCCGCATCACGATGCCGCGCCCCTCCTTGGTCGCTTCCAGAGGACCGTCTCCGGTCCGGGGCTTCATCGCCGCCATCGAGTACTCCCTCCAGGTTCGAGCCGGCCCGACATCACGGACCTTGTCCAGGCCGGGACCCCCCATACCCGGCAATGAACTGCCAATTCACCCCCCTATTGTTCCCTATCGGGACCGACAGGGTGTACAAGACCCGGTTCTGGGAAATCCTACTGGGCCAACAGAGGCACCCAGCAGGTGCTGAGGTGGTCGTCGACCATCCCGCTCGCCTGCATCAGGGCATAGGCGGTGGTGGGCCCGACGAACCGAAACCCTCGCCGCTTGAGTTCGCGTGCCATGGCGGTGGATTCGGCGGTGGCCGAAGGGATTTCCGATGCGTCGGCGGGCCTTGGCCGCGGGGGCGGCGCGAACGACCACAGCAACTCGGCTAGGTCGTCGGAGGAGCCCAGGGCCGCTGCCGCCCGCGCGTTGGCGATGGTGGCTTCGATCTTGGCCCGGTTGCGCACGATGGTGTCGTCGGCCATCAACCGGGTCACGTCGGCGTCGGTGTAGCCGGCGACGGTTTCGATGTCGAAGCCTGCGAAGGCCCGCCGAAAGTGCTCCCGCTTGCGCAGGATGATCAGCCACGACAGTCCGCTCTGAAAGGCCTCCAGGCACATCCGCTCGAACAACGCAACCCCGTCGCGCACCGGACGGCCCCACTCACGGTCGTGGTAGTCGCGGTACAGCTCGGTGGTCGCCCACGGGCAGCGGATCAGTCCGCCGTCGGGCGCGGTCACCCCGGTTCCTTGTCGTCTGGGAGGTCTTCGCGGTCTTCGGCCCCGGCCGTGGAGGTAGCCGTCGCGAGCTGGCTGCGCAGCAGGTCGAGTTCCTGGCCGAGCCGATCCAGCACCCAGTCCACCTCACTGGTCTTGTACCCCCGCAGCACCTGGGTGAATTTCACCGCTTCGACGTCGGCGCCGGTGACACCGGAGGCGGGCAGCACGGTTGCCGTGGTGGCCCGCGGCAGCGGCGGCAGCTGTTCGCCGCGGCCGAACAGGAGGCTGGCCACGCCGAACAGGACAAGCGCCAGCAAAATCAGCACCACCAGATACAGCAACACCAACGCCACGCCAACGATCCTGCCTCATCCCGCGCCGCGCCGTCGCGGGCGTCTTAGCGTGGAAGCAGTGCACTCATCGGCGGCCGGTCCACCAACGACACGGGCCACGTGCGCGGGGTGTAACCATCGCCGTCGGCGAAGAACTGGGTCAACCCGACCCCAGAGTCGGGGATGCCGCAGCGCGACAACAGCGTGGCGATGACCTGACGGCTCATCGCACCCAGCTCGGCCAGCGGCCGGTTACGGTGCGCCCGCACACCGAGGTTGACCTGCGCGATTGCGTCGAGACCCAGCCGGTCGTAGGTGTCGACCAGCAGCCCGATCTCCACGCCGTAACCCGGCGCGAACGGCAGCGACATCAATAGCTCCCGGCTGGCCGCGTACTCACCGCCCAGCGGCTGCAACACATGCCCCAGCTCAGGTCGCAGCGCCGCCAGCAGCGGTCGCGCCACCAGTTCGGTCACCCGGCCTCCGCCGGTGGCGCCCGCGCTGCCGCTGACGTTCAACGGCCGTCGATAGAAGCTCTTGACCAAGTGGATGCCATCACCGGTAAGCAGCGGGGCGACCAGCCACGGCACGAACATCGGGTCGGGGTCGATCAGGTCGGAGTCGACGAAGACCACGACGTCGCCCGTGGTGGCCGCAAGCGAACGCCACAACACCTCGCCCTTGCCCGGCCGCGGCGGAACGTCCGGCAGGGCCTGCTCCCGGGTGACGACGCGGGCACCGGCGGCGATGGCGCGGATCTCGGTGTCGTCGGTGGAGCCGGAGTCCAGCACGATCAGCTCGTCGACCAGCCCACCGACCAGCGGCGAGATGCTGTCGATGACCGATCCGATGGTTTCTTCCTCGTTGAGAGCCGGCAGCACCACCGAGACCCTGCGACCGGCCTTGGCCGCCTCCAAGTCGGCGATTGTCCAGTCCGGGCGGTTCCAGCTGCGGTCGGGCAGCCAAGTGTCACCGGGGCGGGCAACCAGGACTCCGTCGCCGGCCAGATCGACCAGGTCTGATGCCGTCATGCCAGTCCTCTCACCGTGCGCGTCGGCGGACGGGTCCCGTGGATGGACGCGACCATCTCCAGTACTCGGCGCGTGGGAGCCACCTCGTGCACGCGGAACATCCGGGCACCGGCGGCGGCCGCAAGCGCAGTGGCTGCCAGTGTCCCCTCCAGCCGTTCGGTGAGGTCCACGCCAAGAGTCTCCCCGACGAAGTCCTTGTTGCTGAGCGCCATCAAGACGGGCCATCCGGTGTTTACCAGATCTTCCACGTGGCGCAACAACGCCAAACCGTGGAAGGTGTTCTTGCCGAAGTCATGGGTGGGGTCGATCAGTATGCGGTCGCGGGCAACCCCGGCCGCGACCGCGCGCTCTGCGGCGGCGGTCAGCTCACGGATCACGTCGTCGACCACACCGCGGGTGGTCGTCCCGTAGCTGACCCGGAACGGCCGGGTTCGCGGTGCCGCCCCCCCGGTGTGGGAGCACACCAGACCGGCACCGAATTCGCCAGCAACTGCCGGCATCTCGGGGTCGACGCCGCCCCACGTGTCGTTGATCAGGTCCGCGCCGGCGCGACAGGCCAGCCGGGCCACTTCCGAACGCCAGGTGTCGACGCTGATCAACTGGTCCGGGTACGCGGCACGCAACCATTCGATGAACGGCACCACGCGCGCAGCTTCGGTTCTGGCATCGACGTCGTCGCCGGGCCCGGCCTTGACGCCGCCGACATCGATGACGTCGGCGCCGTCGGCGATCGCGCGGTGGGCGGCAGCCTTGGCCGCATCGTCGCTGAACGTGGCGCCCCGGTCGTAAAACGAGTCCGGAGTGCGGTTGACGATCGCCATGATCAGCGGACGATCAGCGGCCACCGGACGGCCACACAGCGTCGAGTGCACGCGTCCTATCTTGCCCGTGTCCGGCTCAGGGCCGCGGTCGCTTACCGGCCGCGACCTCGTCGGGGTATTGGGGGTAAAACGGCACGTAGCCCTCGTCGCGGCCGGCCAACACATACAGCGGGTCCTCGATGCCGGGGCCATATGCCTGCTCGCGCAGGTCGACTTTGCGGCTTTTGAATGTCGTCGTGTGCTCCATCGACTCCACCACCCGCACGAAAAGCGGTAACGCGTACCCGGGCAGCCGGTCGTACACCGTTTCCGCGAGCGCCTTGCCGTCGAACTCGGCGTCGCCCCGCAGCTTGACTGCGGCCATCCCGGCCCGGCCCCCGGTGCGTGGTATTTCGACCCCATAGACCGCGCATTCCTCGACGGCTTTGTCGGACGCCAGCGCCGCCTCGACCTGTGTGGTGGCGACGTTTTCGCCCTTCCACCGGAAAGTGTCGCCGAGCCGGTCGACGAATGCGGCGTGTCCCATGCCCTGCGGCCTCATTACGTCGCCGGTGTTGAACCAGCAGTCACCTTCACGAAAAGCGTTGCGCACCAACTTTTTTTCACTGGCGGTCGGATCGGTGTAGCCGTCGTAGGGCTGAAGCCAGTTGACCGGGCTCAGCAGCAGGCCCGGCTGCCCCGGCCGTACCCGGCGCACCCGACCATTGTCGTCACGCAGCGGCGCGCCGGTGTCGGGATCGTATTCCACGTAGGCCAACGGCAACGGCGAGATGCCGGTCGTCTTGGGCACGTTGAAGATGTTGATGAATGCGGTGTTGCCCTCGCTGGCGGCGTAGAACTCACACACCCGGTCGATGCCGAACCGGGCGGTGAACTCGTCCCAGATCTCCGGGCGCAACCCGTTGCCGGCGATCAGCCGCACCCTGTGCGCGCGGTCGGTCGGCTTGGGCGGCTGGTTGAGCAAGTAGCGGCAGATCTCGCCGATGTAGATGAACGCGGTCGCGTCGTTGGCGATCACCTCGTCCCAAAACCGTGACGCCGAGAACGACCGGCCCAACGCCAGCGTGGCGCCGGAGGTGAGCACCGAGGCCAGCGCGACCGTCAGCGCGTTGTTGTGGTACAGCGGCAGGCAGCAGTACAGCGTGTCGCTGCTGTGCAGCCGCAGCCCCGCGCCGCCGAACGCGGCCAACGCCCGCAGCCACCGGAAGTGGGTCATCACGCTAGCTTTCGGGAAACCGGTCGTGCCCGACGTGAAGATGTAGAACGCGGTGTCTTTGGCCAACACCGCCGACGCCGAGGGGGGGATTGTTGGCGGGCGCGGTGGCCGCCAGTCGCTGCAATTCCTCGATGGTTACCGGGTCGGCGGGCGCCCCGGACTCGAGGACGGCGCTGACCAGGTCGGATTCCGCGACCAGCACTTTGGCGTCGAGCAGTCCCAGGCCGTGAGCGAGCACGTCGCCGCGCTGGTGGTAGTTGATCATGCCGGCAATCGCCCCGCATTTGACCACAGCCAGCATCATCAGCACCGCGTCGGGCGAGTTGCGCAGCATGATGCCGACCACGTCGCCGCGGCCGACTCCCCGTGCGGCCAGCACCGCGGCGTAGCGGTTGGCGGTCGCGTTGGCTTCGCGGTAGGTCAATCGCTGGTCACCAAACCGCAGGAAGACCCGGTCGCCGTAGCGAGCGGCCCGATCCTGGAACACCCTGCCGATCGACGCCTTGGAGTTGCGCTGGGGCAACAGCCCGGTCAGCGCCCCCCCGCGCCAGCACCGGCACGTCGGCCAACACGGCGGGTACCCGGGCGGCGACGTCGGCTAGCCCGACGCTGGTGCGGGTACCTGAGTCATGATCGGACACGGTGTCTCCCCTTTGCTGAACCGCAGTCGGCGGCCAGCCTAACCCCCACGGGGAGCGCACGCCGCCAGGGCCGCGTCCACGTCGTCGACCACCACCAACCGGTCCAAGGCCATCTGCGAGACGTATCCACTGTCGATCAGCCCGTATAGCCATGCCCGCAACCCGTCGTAGTGCCCGTCCGGGTCGAGCATCACCACCGGTTTGTCGTGCACGCCCAGATAGCCGCCGGTCCACGCCTCGAACAGCTCCTCGAGCGTGCCGATCCCGCCGGGCAGTGCGATAAACGCATCGGCGCGGTCTTCCATGACCTGTTTGCGCTCGCGCATGGTGTCGGTGACGATCAGCTCGTCGGCGTCGGTGTCGGCGACTTCGCGATGCACCAACATTTTCGGGATGACGCCGACCGTCCGGCCGCCGCGGGCACGCGCCGCTGTGGCCAGCGCGCCCATGGCCGAAACGTTGCCGCCGCCCCACACCAAGGTCCAGCCGCGATCGGCGATCGCCTCACCGAGCCGCGCAGCCAACGCCAGCAGGTCCGGATGGGTCGGCCCGGACGCGCAGTACACGCAGATCGCCCACTGCCTCGGCTTCATACACCGAAACGTAGACCAGCCTTGCCGCGGAGCGCATTTCGACCTATCGCCGTGCCGGTTCAGCTCCGCGCCATACAATCCGGCGATGCGCTGGGTAGCCGAGTTGGACGAAACCGCCGTCCAGCAGGTGACCAACGCCCTGGAAAGCCCGCACGTGTCCGGCGCCGTGCTGGTGGGTGCCGACGGTGTGGGCAAGACGTCGCTGGCGCGGGCCGCGGCTGGGAGGTTTGCCGCGCGGCGGCCGTCGACGATCGTGCGGTGGGTGGCGGGCACTTCGTCGGAGCGCATGGCGCCTTTCGGCGCGTTCCGCCATTTGGTGACCCTGGCCGATATCGGGCGGCCGGCGGCGCTGCTGCGCGCTGCCCGCGAATCTCTCACCAGCGCCGACGGCGACCTGCTGCTGGTGGTTGACGATGCCCACGACTTGGACAGCCTCTCGGCCACGCTGGTGTATCAGCTGGCTCTGACCGGTTCGGCGCGCCTTGTGGTCACCGTGCACTCGGAGGCCCCGATGCCCGACGTGGTTGCCGCGTTGTGGACCGATCAGCTGCTCAGCCGAATCGAAGTGCGGCCGCTGGATGCCGCGGGGACGGCGGCGGTGCTGGCGTCCGCGCTGGGGACGCCACCGCCCGGCGCGCTGGCCGACGAGATCTTCGCCCGCAGCCAGGGCAACCCGCTGTATCTGCGGCATCTGATCGAGGGCGACGGGCTGGTGCAGGCCGGCGACGGCTGGCGCTGCCGCGACGTGCAGCGGTTGCCGCTGTTTGCGCTGATCGACGGCTACCTTCGCGGGTTGCCGCAGCCGGTGCGCGGCGTGCTGGACTACCTGGCCGTCGCCGAACCCCTGCCCCGGACGGATTTGACCGCATTAGCCGGCGAACAGGCCGTCGAACAAGCCGCGGGCGTGGTCGTCTTCGACGACCAGGAGCAGGCGCGGGCGGCTCATCCGCTCTACGCCCAGCGGGCCCGGGCCGCGCTGGGGCCGGAGCGTGCCCGGTCGCTGCGGGCGGCGGTGGTTGCGCAGCTGTCAACGCACCCGTCCGACCACGTCGGCGACCAACTGCGCCTGGCCGCGCTAGCCGCCGACAGCGACACGCCCGCGCCGGTTGCGGCCACGGTGAGCGCGGCGCAGCAGGCGCTGCGGCTGGGCGACCTGGTGCTTGCCGAGCGGCTGTCGCGCGCAGCGCTGGACCGCTCAGAGGGGCTGGCGGCGCGGCTGGTGTTGGCATACGCGCTGGCCTGGCAGGGCCACGGCCGAGAGGCCGGAGCCGTGTTGGCCGCCGTGGACCCGGACACGTTGTCGGACACCGAGCTGATGGCCTGGGCGCTGCCGCGCGCGGCCAACCAGTTCTGGATGCTCGACGAGCCGGAGCGGGCAACCGCATTCCTGCAGACCATTCGCAACCGGGTGGCGGGACCGTCCGCGAAAGCCACGCTCGACGCGCTCGCGGCGACTTTCGCGATGAACTCAGGTACCCCGCTGCGCGCGTTGCGGATCGCCGGCGAGGTGCTGGCCTCTCCGCACGCCGACGAAGTGGGCGTGGGATGGGCGGCGTCGACCGCGGCGCTGTGTTCTGCCCGCACGGGCCGGTTCGGCGAGGTCGAGGCGCTGGCGGCCCGGGCGGTGGCCGGTGAACATCCGGGGTTGTTGAGGTTCACCAGTGGCTTTGCCCGGGTCACGGCGCTGGTGATGGCGGGACGGCTGGACGCAGCACGCTCGTTGGCGCAGCGGTACACCGATTTCGCCGAACTGCAGCAGCCGGGTCGGGCGATCGGCGAGGTGCTGGTCGCGTATGTGGCGATCGCCCAGGGTGATTTCGATACCGCGGTGGCGTTGCTGGGCCCGGCCAGCGATGCGCTGGCGCGCACGGGGTATTCGTGGGGCCCGCTGTCGCTGATGCTGCTCGCGCACGCGCTGGGTCAGCAGGGCAAGCAAGTGGAAGCGGCAAAGGTGTTGAGCCGAGCGGAGTCTCGGCACGGCCTGAAATCGGCGTTGTTCGCCCCGGAGCTGGCTTTGGCCAAAGCCTGGGCGAGGTCGGCTCGCGGCGACGAGATCGGCGCGATCGATGCCGCCCGAGAAGCGGTGCAGGCCGCCGAGCGCGGTGGCCAGTCGGCGATCGCGCTGCGTGCGCTGCAGGACGCGGCGCGACTCGGCGACATCCGTGCGGTGTATCGAGCCGAACGCCTCGCGGTCGAAGTGGACTGCGTGCTCGGGCGGCTGACGTTGGCTCATGCGCGCGCGCTAGCCGCCGGTGACGCCGACGCGCTGGCCGAGGTGGCAGCCGACCTCGCCGACGCGGGGTTGCATCCGGCCGCCGCCGACGCCGCAGCTCAGTCGCGGCGGGCTCAACTGGTCAGATAGCGGCGCAACATGTCAGCCGCGGCGGTGATTTGCCCGACCGACACCCGTTCGTCGCGTCGGTGAGCCAGGTTGGGGTCGCCCGGACCGTAGTTCACCGCGGGAATGCCGCGGGCAGCGAACCGCGCTACGTCGGTCCAGCCGTATTTCGCCCGGACCTGCCCGGCCGCCGCCTCGACCAGGGCCTTGGCCGCGGGCTTGGACAACCCGGGCAGCGCGCCCGCCGCGACGTCGGTCTGCTCGATGCGCACGTCGAGCCCGTCGAACACCTCGGCGACATGGCGTAGCGCCTCGGCCGGTGAGCGATCCGGCGCGAACCGGTAGTTGACCGTCACCGACGCGGCGTCGGGAATGACGTTGCCGGCGATGCCGCCGTCGATGCGCACTGCCGACAACCCCTCGCGGTAGGTGCAGCCATCGATCTCGACACTGCGCGCCTGATAGCCTGCAAGCCGCTCGAGCGCGGCGCCGAGTTTGTGAATTGCATTGTCGCCCAGCCATGATCGCGCCGAATGGGCCCGGGCTCCGGTCGCGTGGACGACGGCGCGCAGCGTGCCTTGGCAGCCCGCCTCGATGTAGCCGGCGGTGGGTTCGCCAAGAATGGCCACGTCGGCTTGCAGCCAGTCCGGCAATTCGCGCTCGATGCGGCCCAAACCGTTTGCTGTGGACTCGATTTCCTCGCAGTCGTAGAACACCAGGGTCAGGTCGTGTGAAGGTGCGGTGACCGTGGCGGCCACATGCAGGAACACCGCGTCACCGGATTTCATGTCCGCGCTGCCGCAGCCGTGCAGCAGGTCGCCGTCCCGACGGCTGGGCAGGTTGTCGGCCACCGGGACGGTGTCGAGATGGCCCGCGAGCAGCACCCGCGTCGGGCGACCGAGATGCGTGCGTGCCAGTACGGCGTTGCCGTTGCGGACGATCTCGAACCCTGTGGTCTGCGCCCGCAGCGCGGCCTCGACCTCGTCGGCGATGCGGCGCTCCGCCCGCGACTCGCTGGGAATGTCGACCAGCGCCGCGGTCAGCTCGACGGGGTCGCCATGTAGGTCCAGCACGCTGTCACCATAGCCGCCGGACAGAGGCAAAAGCGCGCCTGCGAGGCCAAATATGGGGGCGTTTACGTCTGCTCGGCGCGCAGAAAGTAGCGTGGAACGCGTGACTGGAGCTTCCGGTATCGGGCTGGCGACACTTGCCGCCGACGGATCGGTCCTCGACACCTGGTTTCCCGCACCGAAACTGATCGAATCGGGCAGGACCGGCACGATTCCGCTGTCGGCCACCGAGGTTCCCGACGAAATAGCGGCGCTGGTCGGCCGCGACGAGGACCGGGGCGTCGACATGGTTGCGGTGCGCACCGTGATCGGTTCGCTGGAGGACAAACCCGTCGACGCCCACGACGCCTACCTGCGGCTGCACCTGTTGTCGCACCGGCTGGTCGCGCCGCACGGGCTGAACACCGACGGCTTCTTCGCGATCTTGACCAATGTGGTGTGGACCAACCACGGACCATGTGCGATCGACGGTTTCGAGGCGGCGCGGGCACGGCTGCGCCGGCGCGGACCGGTCACGGTGTATGGCGTCGACAAGTTCCCGAGGATGGTCGACTACGTGGTGCCGAGCGGCGTGCGCATCGCCGACGCCGACCGGGTGCGGCTGGGTGCTTACCTGGCCGCGGGCACCACGGTCATGCACGAAGGGTTTGTCAACTACAACGCCGGCACACTGGGCACCTCGATGGTGGAGGGCCGCATCTCGGCTGGCGTCGTGGTCGGTGACGGCTCGGACATCGGCGGCGGCGCGTCGATCATGGGCACGCTGTCCGGCGGCGGCACCGAGGTCATCTCGATCGGCAAACGCTGCCTGCTGGGCGCCAACTCCGGTTTGGGCATTTCGCTGGGCGACGATTGTGTGATCGAGGCGGGCCTATATGTCACCGCAGGCACTAAGGTCGCCATGCCCGACGGCAGCACGGTCAAGGCCCGCGAACTCTCCCGCGGAAACAACATGCTGTTTCGCCGCAATTCGGTCACCGGCGCCGTCGAAGTGGTGGCGCGTGACGGTCAGGGCATCGCGCTCAACCAGGACCTGCACGCCAACTAATCTGCCGGTATGCCCTGTCAGCCGCGACACGCCGCGCGCGTGCGTATCCCGTCGCGCAGTCACCCGTTGATCAGGCCTGCTCCAGCAGCTCCTTCTTGAGCACCTTGCCCATCGCGTTACGTGGCAGGCGCTCCACCACCCGCACTTCCCGTGGCCGTTTGTGCACCGAAAGTTGTTGAGCCACATAATCGATCAACATCTGTGGTTGAGCTTCCCCGACGACGAACGCGACGATCCGCTGGCCCAAGTCGTCGTCGGGAACCCCCACCACGGCGGCTTCCGCGACACCGGGATGGCCGAGCAGTGCGGCCTCGACTTCTCCCGCGCCGACACGGTATCCACCCGACTTGATCAAGTCGACGGACTCGCGGCCCACGATGCGGTGCATACCGCCGCTATCGACGGCCGCCACGTCGCCGGTGCGATACCACCCGTCGCTGTCGAACACCTCGGCGGTGGCGTCCGGACGGTTCAGATACCCGTCGAACAGCGTCGCACCGCGAACCTGAAGTTTCGCAATGGTTTCCCCGTCATGGGGGGCGGGGTGACCGTCGTCGTCGACGAGTCGAGTCTGCACACCGGCCAGCGGCAGGCCCACCCATCCGGGACGGCGTTCGCCGTCGGCGCGGGTCGACAGTGTGATCAACGATTCGGTACTTCCGTACCGTTCGATAGGCCGGTGTCCGGTCAGCTGCGCCAGCTTCTCGAACACCGCCACGGGCAGCGGCGCGCTGCCCGACACCAGGAGCCGAGCGGACCGCAGCGCATCGGCCGCTGCGGGATCTGCGGCCACCCGCGACCACACCGTCGGCACACCGAAATACAACGTGCCAGCGGCTGCAGCGTACGCCGCAGGCGTGGGTTTTCCGGTGTGCACGAATCGGTTTCCGATCCTCAATGACCCAAGCAGGCCCAGCACCAGGCCGTGCACATGGAAAAGCGGCAATCCATGCACCAAAACGTCATCGGCGCTCCACTGCCAGGCCTGCGCCAGCGCGTCGAGGTCGGCGGCGATTGCCCGCCGGCTCAGCTGGACTCCTTTCGGCGGGCCGGTGGTGCCGGAGGTGTAGATGACCAGAGCGATCGCATCCGGCGATGGCTCCGGGTAGCGATGCCAGGAGCGGGCGTGGACGCGCACCGGGATGTGCGGCAAACCCTCCGGTTCGTCGGGCGGTGGTCCCAGCCAGGCCTGGGCGCCGGAGTCAGCGAGAATGTGACGACGCTCGGCCCGTCCGACATCGGCAGGCACCGGCACCACCGGAACACCGGCGATCAGGCAACCGGTGACGGCCAGCACGGTAGGCACACTCGGGGTGGCCAGCACCGCGACCCGATCAGCACCGCCGACGCGCTCGGCCACCGACGTGGCGGCACCGACCAGGTCGCTGCGGCTCAACGTGGCGTCTCCGATGCGCACGGCGTCACCGATATCCGCAGCGCTAGCGGCCGCAGGATTCAACGAGGTCAGCAGCACGCCAAGAGGCTACCGGGCACCAACGGCGGTTTCCGCCTACACAACCGGCCATTGTGGGCAATTCATAATGCGTGATTCACCTGGTTCGTCAGTACAGCTAAGCTGTTGCGGCGGTCTTGCGTCGGCTTCAGCGTGCCCAAGGGCAGCTCGCCGGAGTGATCTCGATGGTCGAGCAAGGTTGCGACTCCAAAGATGTGTTGACCCAGCTCGCCGCCGTTTCGCAGGCACTTGACCGGACTGGCGTTACGATCGCCGCAACAGGCCTTCGCGAATGCGCAGCAGGTCGGGACATGAAGAATCACCAACCGTTGAGCGAAGCCGAACTCGAAAAGCTCTTCTTGGCGGCCTAATCCGTTGAAGGCTCGTCGGCAAGCTCACGCAGCTTGGTCTCTATCCTCAACACTGCGCCGTCAGAGCGTACTGTACGACGCCAGCCGGCGTCGGACAACACCTTAAGCATCGCGGTGTTACTGGCGAGCACATCCGCCACGAACGTGTTTATTCCGTTGCCAAGAGCAACCTCGGCGAGGTGCTTCAGCAGCGCGGTTGCGACCCCGCGCAGATGATCTTTGTGCGCAACCGCCACTGCCACTTCGGCGACATCGGGCTGGTCGGTTACAACATAGTTAGCCACACCGATCAGCTGCCCGGAATCGAATGCGCCCAGGGCCCACTGGTCGCGGTTGCATCGAACAATTTTCTCCGCGAACGCTGTCAAATACGCCGGGTAAGTAACAAAGAAACGTAGATAGCGTTCACGGTCGGTAAGTTGCCTGTGCAGTTCGATAACAGCGGCGGTGTCGGACCTGCTGAGTCGGCGAATCCGGATCACCGATCCATCCAGCAGTCTGACGGTGTCCCCTCGGTCGAGGCAGCGCTGACTCATGAGGTGTTATCCTCTCACCACAAGCACTGAACAGTCCGGATGGGCCAGGATCGGTGGACCGTGCGGACCCACCAGTTGCGCCACTTTGCCAGCGTTCTCGCTACCGATGACGACGAGTTGAACCCTGCCGATTTGTCCTTCCAGGTATTTCGCCACATTGCTACGTGTGGCAGCAACCTCAACCAGTACATCGGGGTAGCGCCGCAGCCAGTCATCGAGACGCCGATAGAGGTCCTCGTAGGGGAGCTCGAAAAGCGCCCAGCGCCAAACCCCAAGCGCCAAGACAGGCGCCTTGCGCAACCGAGCCTCCTCCAGGGCCCAATGCACGATCTCGTCGTTGCAGGACCGGTCGTCGAAGACCATTGCAATGTAGCCGTCACGCATCGGGTGCGTATCGCAACCGCTCCGGATGATAGCGACGGGGCAATGTGCATGCTCGGCCAGTGTCACTGCCGTCGAACCAATGATCTTACTGGCCACCCGAGCGATGCCCACCGACCCGACACAGATCATGACGGCGTTAGCGGACTCAGCGATCAAGGCAGAACCGATATCATCCCGCAGCACTGCGGTGTCGATCTTGATCGGCTTATCGGTTTTTTCCACCACCGCACAAGCGTTCCGTAGCGCCTGCTCGGCGTACTCCTCTTCCGGTGGCAGTGGCTGGGCCGAGGTGCGGCGGGTTTGCCGATGCTGGATTACGTAGACGAGCCGAAGTGGAGTGTTGCGGCACACCGCTTCCTCGACTGCCCATTCTGCCGCTTTGATGGCCGCATCCGAGCCGTCGATCCCGACGACGATTGGGCCGGGTGACGCCACGTGTTCCATTGCATGCTCCTGACTGTTTGTCGACGCTATCGACACTATTGATCTGCTGTCGCACAAACAGGGGTCGTAGGGCCTTTCATGAATGGACATACTGCTCTACGGAATACGCGCGCTCAAAAGCGATGCTTCGAAGCGTGGATACTTCGGCCGAGAAAATGGAAACGTTCACATTGCGTCCTGACGCGTGGCCCGGGATTCGCGCATTCAGCCGCAACCCGCTCGTGCGGCCATGTGACCGTGTCGAGGCGGCAGTCGTGACGATCGGTGTGCTGGTTATCTTGATCACCGCCGCTTGTGCAGGCGCACTGGGCACGATAGTGCACGAAGCGCGCGCACACACCTACGCTCAGGAAGCCGAATCGCGATATCCCGTGACGGCAACCGCCATTGAAGATGGTGTCATGACCGGAACGCCGCAATCGGCCTACGTAAGGGTGCGCGTCCGATGGCAGTCGAGCGGTGTCAGCCATGTCGACAGTGCCTTTTGGCATGAGCCGGTGAAGGCCGGTGCTGCGCTGCCGATTTGGATCGATCACGATGGCAACAGGATCGATGCGCCGTCGCCGGTGTCGCGCGCCGGTATCGATGCGGTAGGCGTGGCTGTGGTGACGTGGGTGACTATCGTGCTTGCCGTGGTGGGCGTGATACGGAATGTGCAAAACCGCGTTAGTCGCATTCGTGATGTGGAGTGGGAGCGCGATATTCGCTCCCTCGTCGACAACGGAGGCCACAGCAGCCGACCGCATTGAATACTCTTAACGAGGCACCACCTCAATGTTGGTCGGCTCGGCGACAAGCTTGAAGAGGCGCTCGACATCGTCGCGGGTGCAGGCGGCAGTCCCCGGCGTCATCAGCATCGCAGCCCCAGCGGCCAGACCGTAGCGAACTGACTCGGCGAGCTGCCATCTGCGACTTAAACCCACCGTGATCGCCGCGACCATCGCGTCCCCGGCGCCCACGCCGCTGCCCGATCGCATCTTGATGGCCGAAAAGTGCTGGCTACCACCAGCAGTGATCAGAAATGCTCCCTTGCTCCCACACGACACAACGATGGCCTCAGCTAAACCACGTTGAAGTAGCTCTTGTGCAGCAGCCACTTGCTCTGATTCGCTTGCGAGTTTACGCCCGACGCATTCACGTAGTTCCCGAACACTCACCTTGAGAAGGAACACGCCTGAAGTGATCTGCAGCAAGCCGCAGCCGGATGTGTCCAAGACCAGTTTCACTCCGATATCGCAGCATATATCCGCCACCGTTTGGTAGAGGTCTGCTGGAACGCCCGGCGGCAAACTGCCGCTTGCCACCACAAACTGAGCTGAGCAAGCTGCCCGCCGCAGTTCATCAAGGCACTGGGCTCTTTCGGCGAAGGTCAACTGCGGTCCCGGAAGTACGAACCTGTACTGCTTTCCGCTATCCCGTTCGTTGACGGTGAAACTCTCGCGGGTCGAGCCGCTGATCCTGACGCGATACAACGGAACACCGGCAGTCTTCAGCAATTCGACTATCATATCGCCGGCCATGCCTCCCGCTGGAAATACCGCCTCGACCGATGCGCCGAGCACCCGCGCTATGCGTGCCACGTTGATACCACCGCCGCCCGGGTCGTAACGGACGCCGTGGCAGCGGATCTTGTCGGTGGGGCGCACTTGGTCGGCGCTGGTGGTGATGTCGAGCGCCGGGTTCATCGTCAAGGTCACGATCGCGGCTTGGTGCCCGTTCGGGGTGCTCGATGAGGTCATTGTGATGCTCCGGTCGTGGGCCGGTCTTACAGGCCGGTCGGGTAGGTCTCTGGTGTCTCGCCCGCAACCCATTCGCTTGCCAATTCGAGTGGCTCGAGCGCCCGGGTGTTCTCGATGTGGATCATGGCGTCGAACTGAGCGGCTGGCCGAACGTGGAAGTAGTGGCTTTGCCTTTCGGTCGCGGGCAGGTAGACCACTCCGATCGCGCGGCTCAACCGGACTACGTCAAGCGCAGCTGCTGCAGCGCCGTCGGGGAACACAACGAACGCGTCCTTGCCGGTCTCATGGAACAGCTCCTCCACGCTGCCGGGCAGCGCCGGCCGAACCTTTTTCCGTTCGGCCACGCCTCCCCATTCGCTGGCCGCGGTGACGGTGCCGGAGTAGGTGCTGAATCCGATGAGGCGGCAGTCGTCGCCGTAGTTTTCCCGGGCAAGTTGGCCCAGCGTCAGCTCGCCGTCGGCGAACACCTCGGTTGCCCGCGCATCTCCCACATGGGAGTTGTGCGCCCACACCACAATTCGCGCCGGCGCTGCCTCGTCGTGGCGATCCAGGTGTGCCAGTAGAGCATGCAGTGTTTGAGCCATGTGCTGGTCCCGCAGGTTCCAGGACGTGACGCGGCCGCTGAACATGGATCGGTAATAGCGCTCGGCATTGCGCACCACGAGCGCGTTCTGCTCGGCGTAGAACAGCTCGTCCTCGACGACCAGCCCGTCGCGGCGTGCGTAGTCGAGTGCGTTGCGCTGGATGTCGACGAGTTGCGTGATGGCCTGCCGCTCACATGATGGGCCGGCTCCGAAGGCCGCGGCGTACCCGTATGCCTGGCCGTCGTCGGCCGATGCGTGGTCAAAGCAGGCGTACCGCGCCCGTGCGCGAGCCGCGGCCACCGGGCCGATCGTGTCGAGGTAGGAGATCACCTCGTGCATCGAGCGATGCAAGCTGTAGAGATCGAGCCCGTAGAAGCCGGTTTGACGGCGGTTGTGTGCTTGGCATCGCTGATTGTTGGCCCGTAACCATTCGACGAATTCACGAACCACGACATTGCGCCACATCCAGGACGGGAAGCGCTCGAATCCGCGCAACGCCTGTTCGGCTGTGGCATCGCGGCCCTGCCCGCGCACATACCGGTTGACCCGGTAGGCATCCGGCCAGTCCGCCTCGGCGGTCACCGCGCAGAAGTCTTTGTCCTCGATCAGCCATTTCGTGATTTCTGCCCGCGCCTGGTAGAACTCGTGGGTGCCGTGCGAGCTCTCGCCGATCAGCACAATCCGCGCGTCACCGATCAACTCGGACAGCACTTCTCGCGGCGGCATGCCGCCCGGCGCGTCGATGGCGGCTCGCCGGATGACGTCTGCTGCGGTCTCCGCGACCGGCGCCTCCTCGACCCCGGTCGTCGGGGTGGCAAGCAACGTGCGGACCTCGTCGTCGCTGACTTGGCGGAAGTCCCAGAATGACGCGCCCACTGCAAGGAACGGGGTGGGCATCGACGCACAGACCATGTCGTCGACCAGGCCGGCGAATTCGCGGCAGGTGGATTCCGGGGCTGCGGGCACCGCGATCACGATGTGGGCCGGCTCCGCTTCGCGCAGGGCTTGCACCGCGGCCAACATGCTGGCACCGGTGGCCAGCCCGTCGTCGACGAGGATGACTGTTTGGCCGGTCACGTCGGCCGGTGGGCGACCGTCGCGGTAGGCCGCCTCCCGCCGGGCCAGTTCGCGGCCTTCGCGTTCGGCGATGGTGCGCAGTTGTTGCGGTGTGATCTGCAAGCCGCGTATGACGTCGTCGTTGACGACGACCCGGCCGCCGCTGGCGAGCGCACCCGCCGCGAATTCCTCATGCCCGGGCACCCCGAGTTTGCGCACGACGAACGCGTCAAGCGGGGCGTGCAAGGCGGCGGCAATCTCCCATGCCACTGGTATTCCGCCCCGCGCCAGGCCCAAGACCACAACGTCGCGCCGGTTGCGGTAGGCCTGCAGCAGGCCGGCCAGCACTCGGCCGGCCTCGCGACGGTCACGGAACACCCGACGTGGGGCAGCCGCTCCGGTGCTGACGGTTTTGGTCATCGTCGTGTACCTACCGTGGTGGGACAGGATGTTTGCGGGCCCGCAGCGCGACAGTGTGCTGCTGCGGGCCCGCGTTGAGTGTCGTCACTTAGCCGATGAGATCGGTACATGCTTTTCGGTTGGCTTTGCTTCGGCCACGGCCACCGAAACTGTCAGGATGCCGTTTTCGTAGGTCGCCTTGACGTCATCCTCGTTGGCGCCGGCGGGCAACGAGACCGTGCGGACGAACGAACCGTAGGAGAACTCCGAACGGCCGTCGAATTCCTTCCTCTCTCTGCGCTCGGCCTTGATCGTGAGCTGCCCGTCGCGCACCGTGATGTCGATGTCCTTGGCCGGGTCGACCCCCGGGATCTCGGCGCGCACTTCGTAGCGGCCCTCTTTCATCTCATCTTCGAGCCGCATCACCCGTGCGTCGAAGATCGGACGCAGCCCGGCAAACGACGGGAAGGCCGTGAAAAGTTCGGAGAACTCCGGGAAAAGCGAGCGTGGGTGACGCTGAACGGGAAGGGTGGTCATATTGGTCTCCTTTCTTGTTCGGTGCATACCGCGGCTAGTGCGCAGCGGTTTAGTGCTCGATCACCGCCGGCTCGTGCGTAGCCTCGCGGACGTCGGCGGCCGTGATGGCGAATAGCTGATCAGCCAGGTTCGACATAGCCCGCGCGACGGCGAGTTCGTCGCCGATTTCCGCGATGTTCTCGTCGGACGGATTCCGGCGCGCAAAACCAATGCCGGTCAGTTTATGGTCACGCCAATACATCTCGACCTTGGCGCGAGTACGTCGGGAATGCTCGTCGACGAAGACGTCGACTTTCCATGTCTTCACAGATGCGTCGTGAGTCATCGGAAGACAACCTCCATGCTAGGCATCGGGCGCTATTGGAAGGCGTCCACTTGGATCGGACCAGATACCGTTCCTCGATGGATAGGGTCCGAAGTCCCCGCGCCTGGGGCCTTTGGTCGCCGCCAGCCTCACCGGGCTGGGCTGCCGCTGTGGCACAGCAGGGACTTACGGCCCTACTGGAGCGCCTGTGCCTCATGCAGCCTTGTGCTATGGGGCGCAATGTTGTTCGGCTGGCGCTGTTAGGCGCATTCTTGTACAGCGCACGGCGATTTTACCGGAACTGGGGAGCCACCAAGGAGGAGTGCAAGGCAGTTCTACCCGGTGACGAGTTGGTGAGAAACCCCGCCGTGCAGACAACCGAGGCCGTATCGATCAATGCCTCCGCCAAGTCGGTTTGGCCGTGGCTGGTGCAGATCGGACAGGATCGCGGCGGGCTCTACAGTTTCGAATCGCTGGAAAACCTGCTCGGACTGCGGTTCCACAACGCGGACCGGCTTCATCCGGAATGGCAGCAGCTAAACGTCGGAGACGTGGTGCGATTGGCTCCCAAGGGCTGGCTGGGGCTGCGCAACGGCATCGCATTGGGGGTGGTCGACGTGGTGCCGACGGAGCGGATCGTTTTGAGGGCATCGTCTCCTGAACTTCCGTGGGACGCCGTGTGGTCGTTTCACCTCCTGCCGCACTGGGAGGACCGCGCCCGGCTGTTGGCGCGGCTGCGCACCGGAATACGTCATCCAGGCGAGGTGATGGCCGCAGAGCTTGCCGGGCCGGCAACCGCCCTGCTGACCCGCGGGATACTGCGAGGCATCAAGCGACGGGTCGAAGCCTCACCCCACGACCGACGAGAAAACTCGCCATCTGCAGAGCACCACCACGTAAGGTGACCGCCACGGCCGACACGCAGGTTATGACGCCGCCACCCACCACTCGGTGGCCGATCAAGGTTCGGTGCCGCGACGGGCGGTTGACGGCTTTCGACCCGGCCCGCATCGAAGCCGCGGTCGCGCGTGCGGCGCGCGAAGTCCGCCACGCAGAGGCGCCCCTGGCGACCACCGTGGCTACCGCCGTCGCCGACATCTTGGCGCGCCGGCCGCGAGGCGAGGTGGTGGACGTAGAAGCGATCCAAGATCTCGTGGAAGCGCAGCTTGCCGCTGCGGGTTTCGACGACGTAGCACGTGCCTACATCATTTACCGGCAACGCCGCGCCGACTTACGTTCGGCCAAAGACCTGTTGGGGGTCCGCGACGAGCTGAAGCTGAGCTTGGCCGCGGTGACGGTGCTACGGGAACGCTATCTGCTGCGTGATGAAAAAGGCCGCCCGACCGAATCGACTGGCGAGATGATGGAGCGGGCAGCGACATGCGTCGCTGCCGCCGAAGATGGCTACAAGCGCGGCTCGTCGGCGCAGTGGGCGAAACGCTTCGCCACCTTGCTGCGCAGGCTGGAGTTTCTGCCGAATTCGCCCACGCTGATGAACGCGGGCACCAAGATCGGCTTGCTCGCCGGCTGTTTCGTTCTGCCCGTTGAGGATTCGATCCACTCGATCTTCACCACGCTGGGGCAGGCCGCGGAGATTCATCGTGCCGGCGGCGGCACCGGATATTCGTTCAGCCGTGTGCGACCGGCCGGCGACCTCGTGTCAACTACCGGGGGTATGGCCAGCGGACCGCTGTCCTTTTTACGGCTGTACGACACCGCCGCCGGCATCGTTTCGCTGGGCGGTCGTCGGCGCGGTGCATGCATGGCGGTGCTGGACGCCTCACACCCCGACGTCTACGACTTCGTCACTGCGAAAGCTGAATCACTCAGTGAGCTAACGCATTTCAACATTTCGATTGGTGTGACAGACAATTTCCTTCACGGCGTCGAGCGCAACGGCGTCCACCGTCTTGTTAACCCACGGA
Source organism: Mycobacterium heckeshornense (assembly GCF_016592155.1). NCBI lineage: Bacteria > Bacillati > Actinomycetota > Actinomycetes > Mycobacteriales > Mycobacteriaceae > Mycobacterium > Mycobacterium heckeshornense. Next base: position 1,437,225 of record NZ_AP024237.1, on the reverse strand, counting down.
CCGGCAAGTCCGTCGCAGAAGTTGGCGCTGCCGACCTGTTCACCGCCATCTGCGAGGCCGCCCATGCGTGCGGCGACCCGGGATTGGTGTTCCTCGACACGATCAACCGGGCCAACCCGCTGCCCGCACGCGGCCGAATCGAGGCCACCAACCCGTGCGGCGAGGTTCCGTTGCTTCCTTACGAGTCGTGCAATCTGGGCTCGATCAACCTGGCCCGCATGACCCGCGACGGGCAGGTCGACTGGGACCGGCTGGCGGAGGTTGCCCGGCTGGCGGTGCGTTTTCTCGACGACGTCATCGACGTCAGCCGCTATCCGTTCCCGGAACTCGCTGAGGCTACCCTGGCAACCCGCAAGATTGGTTTGGGCGTAATGGGTTTGGCCGAGATGCTGGCCAGCCTTGGTATTCCCTACGACAGCGAGCGGGGCGTTAACCTGGCCGGCCGGATCGCCCGCTGCGTTCAACAGGCAGGGCATGCCGCGTCAGCACGGCTGGCCGAAGAACGCGGCGCATTCCCCGCGTTGGCCGACAGCCGGTTTGCCGCAAAAACCCCGCGGCGCAACGCCCAGGTCACCTCGGTCGCCCCGACCGGCACGATTTCGCTTATCGCCGGCACCACCGCAGGTATCGAGCCGATGTTTGCGATCGCCTTCGTCCGTGCGATCCTGGGTCGACAGCTGTTGGAGGTCAACCCCTGCTTCGACCGACTCGCCCGGGACGGGGGCTTCTACCGCGACGAGCTGGCCACCGAGATCGCGCAGCGCGGCGGGGTACGAGGGTGTTCGCAACTGCCCGCCGGTGTGCGGGCGGCGTTCCCCACGGCGTCGGAGATCTCCCCCGAGTGGCATCTACGCATGCAGGCCGCGGTGCAACGCAACGTCGACGCGGCGGTCTCCAAGACGATCAACCTGCCCGCCAGTACCACCATTGAAGACATTCGCAACATCTATTTGGCCGCCTGGAAGGCGAAGGTCAAAGGCATCACCGTCTACCGCTACGGCTGCCGTGAGGGCCAGGTGCTCACGTTTGCCGCGCCCCAATCGCCAATCCCCCAGGCCGACAGCGAATTCAGCGGTGGTTGCGCCGGCCGGACTTGCGAATTCTGATCCCGATGCCAATCGGCGAATTTACAGATGCAGGTTGGTAACCGGCTTGTTCGTGGATACTTCGATGTCGGATTCCGTCGTCACCAAGAGCTGCTTCGCCAGATGGTTCAGGGCCCGGGCGATCGCCAGTTCGTCGCCGATTTCGGCCACCGGTTCGTCGTCAGGGCTGAGCCGGGCCAGACCAACACCGACAAGCTCTTCACCGCGCCAACGTAACCGTGCCCGCGCCCGGGTCCGCTCTTCATGCTCGTCCACCAAGATACTGACGTCGAAAGTTTTGGAGGAGCCGCTTGCCGGTGTCATCGCTTTTCTCCCATGAGCGGTGTCGGTCGGATCAGTACATCCCAGCACCATCAACGGCTCGACGGTAGGGGCTTAAGTCACTGGGCTATCAGCGATCCATGTCGGTGTCGTCGTGACCTTCGCAAGCGGACAGAGGCAACCTTTGACCCTAGGATCCGGGGCACTGCGACGCGACAGTAATAGCTGAGATCTGCCCGAAGAGTGCGGATAGAATGCGGGTTTTGGAGACCTCGGGGGATGCCCCCTCTTCGGGCAGATTCTCTTCTCTGTGACAGGAAGAACAGAATGCCCAATCGCCTGACGCATCAAGGGATTGTGGTCGGGGTCGACGGCTCCCCGGCATCCAGAATGGGCGACGCGGTGGGCAGCACGCGAGGCAGTGATGCACAACGAAGCTCTCTTTGCGCTACAACCCTCGCAACTACCGGTGGTGGCGGGCGTCGACGGCTCGCCGACGTCGGAGTTAGCGACCACGATCGCTTTCGCCGGGGCATCCTTTCGCGGCGTGGAGTTGATCGCGCTGCACGCCTGGTGCGATGCGGACGTGGCCGGCATCCCCGGCGTCAAATGGTCTGCTCAGCAGGGCGTTGCAGAGGAGGCCCTGGCTGAGCGGCTGGCGGGCTGGCAGGAACGCTACCCGCACGTCGTCGTGAACCGCCGGATCGTCTGGGATCACCCGGCTCATCACCTGCTGGGCGAGGGTGAGGCGTCGCAGCTAGTCGTTGTCGGCAGTCATGGCCGAGGCGGTTTCGCCGGGATGCTGTTGGGATCGGTGAGCACGGCTGTGGCGCAGGCGGCTTGTGTCCCCGTGATGTGACGCGCCGGTAGGACGCGGAGTCCAACGCCCGTGGCTGCGAGGACCAACGGCCCTACAGCTGCGCTGAACACCGCCATAGCTTCAGGATTGAACGACAACCAGACTAAGGAGACATCATGACCACCGCTCGCGACATCATGACCACGGATGTCACTTGCATCGACGAAAATGAGGCCTTAACTGCTGCGGCACAACACATGCGCGACCTCGACGTGGGTGCGTTGCCGATACGCGGCAATGATGGCCGGCTGCGCGGCATGATCACCGATCGAGACATCACGATCAAATGCGTCGCAGAGGGCTTGGACCCGACAACCACCACGGCCGGGCAGTTGGCGCAAGGCAACGTGTACTCCGTCGAGGCGGATGCCAGCGCCGAAGAAATACTCAACATGATGGAGGAGCACCAAATCCGCCGGCTGCCGGTACTCGAGAACAACCTCCTGATCGGCATCATCGCCGAAGCTGACATCACGCGGCACATGCCTGAATACGCGATTGTGCGCTTCGTCAAAGCGATCTACTCCCCCAAAGCGCTCACCCGGCACTAGGGTCGGGTTTTGGCTACGGTTCTCGCCGGTGCGTTAAGCCGCAACGACGAATATGACGCTGTCGCTTGGTATTCGAAGGTGTGAGCAGGGGCGGAGGTATGCGACGCTGTCGTATTCCTCGCGTCACTGCTGGCGCGCGAGCTCGCGCACGCGATCCTGCCCCGCCGTGCTGGTGCCAAAGTGCTCGACGTGACCCTCTGGCTGTTCGGCGGCGTCACGCGTCTCGGTGGCCCGGCCAAGACACCGCGGAAAGCTTTTCTGATCGCGATCTCCGGCCCGGCGACGGGCTTGACACTGGCCGGACTTTTCGCTTGCGCCGCAGTAGGTTTGGATGCATTACACGTCGCGCACATCGCGGGCAGCGTTGCCTGGTGGCTGGCAGGGGCCAACCTGCTGTTGGGCTTGTTCAGTCTGCTGCCGGGTGCGCCATTGGATGGAGGTCAGGTTCAGCGCGCCCACTTTGGTGCCGCCACGGTGACCCTGTCCGCGCGGCCCTGGGCGCCGCGCGCGGCCGCACGCTCGCGTTCACCCTGATCGCATTTGGGCTGCTGGGGTTTTTGGTGGGCGCGCTCGTCGGCGGCGTGTGGTTGGCATTCATCGGCTGGTTCATCTTCGCCGCAGCGCGGGACGACGTGACACAAATACTCACCCGGCATGCGCTCGCGGGAGTGAAGGTCGCTGGCGCCATGACCGCCAACCCTCAGCACCGAGCTGGATCAGCGTGGCGAACTTCATCGAACACTACCTGCTGGGTGACCGGCATTCGGCGTACCCGGTGGCAGAGCACGACGGACCGATCTCAGGGCTGGTCACGTTGGAGCAGGTGTGCCGGGTTGTCCCCAGCCAGCGCTCGACCACCTCGGTCGGTGAAATCGCTATGCCATTGCAGCAGCTACCGACCGCGGCCCTGAACGAGCCGCTCATGCACTGCTGGAACGCCTGGCATCCGGTTGGGGCAGGCAAGCTCTCGTCGTAGATGCGGGACGTGTGGTGGACATCGTCACCCCACACGACCTCACCCGCTTGATCGAGGTAACCGCTCGCCCGGCCCAGCAGACGTCAGCGAAGGCTGAAGCGGGGTTCATTCGGTCAGCGGCGCAACGTTCAGCCTCACGAATTTGTCGATTCTCAGGCGTGTGAAAGAGCGCTGGCGTCTGGCCACATTTGTAGAAGAGCTGTCGACGCGTCCAGGATTTCCGGTTCGACGACATGCCACCGCCGACCGTTGACATCGATGGTCGCTTCGTCAGCCGCCTACACGTTACGCAGCCAGTCAACGCCGGTGCCGTAGGGAATCGGAACGATGAACCCACCCACCACGTGGTCGGCAACCACCGGGGCGACATAGCTCTTACCGGAGTGACGGCCGTGGTGTCGAATCAGGCTCGTGTAGAAGTGCTTTCGGCCGGCCGCCTGCACGATGACGGGATTCAGCACGTGCTTGTTGAACATTCGGACCGCATCCATCGTCGCCATCGTTTCGACCGTGACGGATCACGGCATCGAAAGCCAGAGTCCTTGGTCCTTTTAAACCACGCCAAATTGCCCGGCTGCGGCGGTCTTGCGACCGCTGTGCGTATCCGCCGCCAAGCAGGAGAATGTGGATATGCCGGAGACCCAGAGACTGAGCAGACTCGATTGCCGCTGACAATGGCTGAGCCCTACGTCGAAGTACGCGAAACGCACACCGGCCTCGTCGTACTGGCCGGCGACCGCGCCTACAAGGGCAAAAAACCCATCACCACCGACTTCCTGGACTTCAGCACCCAGGACCTGCGTGAGCACGCATTTGTGCGCGAATTGGAGCTCAATCGGCGACTGGCGCCGGCCAGCTACCTCGGCATCGCACACTTCAACAGTCCGTGGGCGGGCACCGAGGAACCGGTACTCGTCATGCGCCGTCACCCCGACTCGTCGCGGCTGGCCACGATGGTGCAACGCGGCCAACACGTCGCCGATTCGCTGGCGGCGATCGCCGAAGTGCTGGCCCGGTTCCATGAGAGCGCGGTGCGGAACCAGTCGGTCGACGCGCAGGGTGAGCAGCGCGCCATCCACCACCGATGGCGGGCCAACATCACGGAAATGACCGATGTCGCCGGCACGGTGGTGGATCCGCAGCGCCTGAAAACTATCGATGAGTTGGTGTCGCGATTCATCGCCGGCCGCGCGGCGCTGTTCAATGAGCGCATCGCTGATCGCCGCATCCTCGACGGTCACGGTGATTTGCTGGCCGACGATATTTTCTGCCTGCCCGACGGCCCCGAAATCCTGGACTGCCTGGAGTTCGACGACCAGCTGCGCTACGTCGACGCCATCGACGACGCCGCATTTCTCGCCATGGATTTGGAGTTCCTGGGGCACAAGAATCTCGGTGAGCTTTTCCTGGGTAATTACGTTCGGCTGGCTCGCGATCCAGCGCCGCGGTCGCTGACCGACTTCTATATCGCCTACCGAGCGGTGGTCCGGGCCAAAGTCGATTGCGTGCGCTACGCCCAGGGAAACCCCGACGCCGCTGTGGAGGCCTCGCGCCACCTGGATATCGCGCTGCAGCATCTGCGGGCCGGCGCGGTACGGCTCGCGCTGGTCGGCGGCGGGCCCGGAACGGGGAAAACCACGCTGGCGCGCGGGCTGGCCGAGCGGGTCGGTGCCGTCGTTATCTCCACCGACGAGGTGCGCCGCGAACTGCAGGATGCTGGCACTATCGCCGGAGCCGCGGGCGTGCTGAACTCCGGCTTGTATTCCGAAGAGAATGTCGCTGCGGTCTATGACGAGGTGCTGCGCCAAGCCCACGACCATCTGGTCAACGGCCGTTCGGTAATTCTCGACGCCACCTGGCGTGACCCCGGCCGACGTGACCAGGCGCGACAGCTCGCGGCCCAAACCTACTCGGGCACTGTGGAATTGATGTGCACGACGCCCGTGCGCACCGCCGTGCAAAGAGTCGGCGACAGGCCGGCCGGAAGCGTGTCGGATGCAACACCCGAGGTCGCCAGTGCGCTGGCCGACGAATCCTGGGACTGGGCTGAGGCGCACCGCATCGACACGAGCAGGTCGCCGGCGGAATCGATCGACGTTTCAGAAGACCTCTGGTGGCGGACGGTCTAGCAGCATGACGGTCCGGGTACTGCTGGTGGCCACGCTGGCGACGCTGATCGGTGGCGTCGTCGCGTGGCTGCTGGGCGCGCACTCAGCAGCCGAAATATGTTGGGCTGCAGGCACGGTCATCGCGATCGTTCCAGCGACGTGGTGGGTGGCGGCGGCGCTGCGACATGGTCGGCTGGGTGTGGACGTCATCGCGGTGCTGTCGCTGATCGGTGCGCTCGCCGTCCACGAATACCTGGCCGGCGCGCTGATCGCCGTCATGCTGGCCACCGGCCAAACGCTGGAAGCGGGCGCGGAGCGCCGCGCCGCGAAAGACCTGACGTCTCTGCTGAACCGGTCGCCGCGCCAAGCGCGTCGCCGCACCCCCACCGGAGTTACCACGGTGCCGCTCGCCGATGTGGTGGTCGGCGATCTGCTGGTGGTCGGCCCAGGCGAGATGGTGCCCGTGGACGGGCGGATCGTGTCCGACTGCGCGGTCCTCGACGAGTCCGTCCTCACCGGCGAGTCGGTTCACGTCCAGCGGCGCGCCGGCGAGCGGGTACGCAGCGGTGCGATCAACGCCGGCGGTGCGATCGAGGTCGAGGCAACGGCGAGCGCCGCTGACAGCACATATGAGGGCATCGTGCGACTGGCTCAGCAAGCCGCCGCAGAAAGCGCGCCCGTTGTCCGTCTCGCCGACCGCGTTGCCGCCTGGTTTGTGCCGATGACGCTGGTGGTTGCCGGGTCGGCGTGGCTGTTAAGCGGGGTGCCCACCCGCGCGGTGGCGGTGCTGGTGGTTGCGACGCCGTGCCCGCTGATCTTGGCTGCGCCGGTTGCGATCGTGTCGGGAATGTCGCGCGCGTCGCGTGTCGGGGTGGTGGTCCGCGGCGGTGGGGCGCTGGAGAACCTGGGCCGCGCCGCCACCGTGGTACTGGACAAGACCGGCACCGTTACCACGGGCCGACCGCGGGGCACCGACGTGCTGGTGGCACCTGGTTGGACGGCCACAGAGGTGCTTCGCCTGGCCGCGTCCGCCGACCAGTTCTCGCCGCATGTGCTTGCCCGCGCGATCGTCGACGAGGCGACGCGGCGCGGACTGACACCAAGCGCTCCCGTCGATGTCTTCGAGGAGCCCGGCGTAGGGATCACCGCGACCGTCGACGGCCATCAGGTCAGCGTGGGAACCCGCGAGCTGCCGCCTGAGCCGCCGCCGTGGGCGGCCGCGGCGCTGTCGCGGGCCAGCTTCGACGGTGCTGTCGTGGCGTGGGTCTCGGTCGACGGCCACCTCGTCGGGGCCCTGACGCTTGTTGACCCGCTACGCCCGGATGCGCCGCGCACGATCCGCCGGCTGCGCGCGGCCGGCATCAACCGGGTCGTCATGCTCACCGGCGATCAGCCGGCGCCCGCCGAGCAGATCGGGGTTGTCCTCGGGCTCGACGAAGTGCGGGCCCGACAAGCCCCCGCCGACAAGGTGGCCGGCGTGCGAGCCGAGGGACAGAAGGCCGTCACCGTGATGGTCGGTGACGGCGTGAACGACGCACCGGCCCTGGCCGCCGCGACGGTCGGTGTCGCGCTGGGAGCGCACGGGGCGACAGCCAGCTCGGAGGCCGCCGATATAGTGCTGACCACCGATCGGCTCGACCGGCTGGCCGATGCGATGGTCATCGCCCGCCACGCCCGCAGCATCGCGTTGCAGAGCATGATCGCGGGGATGGGCCTGTCGCTGGTGGCCATGGGATTCGCTGCAGTCGGCCTGCTGACACCGGTGATCGGCGCGCTGCTGCAGGAGGGCATCGATGTGGCGGTGATCCTCAACGCGCTGCGGGCCCTGCGCGGTCCGCGCGGAACGCCGCCCCTGGGCGCGACCGCTGAGGAATTGATCCACAGATTCTCAGCCGAGCACGATCGCATGCGCGACGACCTCGCCATATTCCGCGACGCGGCCCGTTTGCTCAGCAGCGGGGACCACGGTTCGGCACTGCCGGCGATCCGCCAGGCCGACCAGTTTTTGCGCCAGGAGTTGCTGCCACACGAGCACGCCGAGGATCGCGCACTCTATCCTGCGCTGGCCGCGCCACTGGGCAGCACAGAAGCCACCGCAACGATGAGCCGCATGCACGCCGAGATCGACCGGTTGGCCCGCAGACTGCACACCCATGTCAAAGTCGCTGACGCCGAGGGCCGTATTCGCGACGACCAGGCCGAGGATCTGCTGGCCTGCCTCTACGGGCTGCACGCGTTGCTGTCGCTGCATTTTGTGCAAGAAGAAGAGAACTTCTTCGTCCTGCTGCCGACCGCCTGAAAGCCCTTGCAGTCGAGGGACAACTGCCCCGCCGGTTGAGGACTTTCGTCTCTATAGCCCTGCAACCGGCCAGGTGACCATGAAGGCGTCATCGGGAGAGAGGGACGGTCGTGGACCGAGTGGATGCTGAATCGGTGGGGGCCGAACTCGAGGCGATGGCATGGGAGTTTCTCAGATCGAAATACTGTGCGGCCGGGTATGCCGGCTGGCCGATCGACCGGCGTCTGGATTCCTACTTGCGGCACTGCGGGCTGTCCAACGTCGCCGACGACGGAACCATTTGCGCGGCGTTGTTGGAGCGGGTCATGGCCAACATCGGTTCTGCCCTGTGCAACGGAACGCTCACGCCGCACGACTAGGAGCGTCGTGAAAGTCATCCACAAGACCCGCACCGACTGGCGAGTTCTGCCGAATTTCCAGGACTACGAACAGACGCGCGCGTCGTTCGACTGGTCACAGGTGCCGGCGCTGTGCGAAGGGATGGGCGGCGGCTGCAACATCGCCTACGCCGCGGTCGACCGGCACGCTGACGGCCCGTCGGGGAGACGTACAGCATTACGGTTCATCGGCGAAAGCGGCTGGGACGGAGCCATCGCCACACGTGACCTCACTTATGCTGAGCTGGCACGGCTTTCGCGGCGTTTCACCAACGTGCTGCGCGCCCTTGGCGTCAGCAAGGGCGATCGGGTCTTCACGCTCATGGGCCGCACTCCTGAGCTGTACATCACCATCATGGGCGCACTGCGCAACGGCTCGGTGGTCTCGCCGCTGTTCTCCGCCTTCGGCCCCGAACCCCTCGCGACCCGAATGAATATCGGCGCGGCCGAAATCCTCGTCACGACCAAGGCGATCTACCAACGCAAGATTGCCGGCATCCGTGACCGGCTCCCCTCGGTGCGCCATATTCTCGTCGTCGACGGAGACCGCACGCCTGGCACGCTTGACTTTTGGCAGTGGATGGCCGGTGCCGAGGAGACCGCCCCCATCGAGCACACCAACACAGGCGATCCCGCACTGCTTCACTTCACCAGTGGCACAACCGGAACACCGAAAGGCGCGCTGCACGTGCACGGCGCGGTCGCGATGCACTACATCACCGGCTTGTACGCACTCGATCTCCACCCTGACGATGTCTTCTGGTGCACAGCGGACCCAGGTTGGGTCACCGGCATGTCCTACGGCGTCATTAGCCCGCTGCTGCACGGCGTCACCTCGATTGTCGACGAGGCCGAATTCGATGCCGAACGCTGGTACCGGATTCTGCAGTCCCTCCGGGTGACGGTGTGGTACACCGCCCCGACCGCGCTGCGCATGTTGATCAAAGCCGGGCCGGAACTGCCCAAAAACTACCACTTTTCGCAGCTGCGGTTTATCGCCAGCGTCGGCGAGCCGCTGAACCCCGAGGCGGTTGTCTGGGGAAAGAAGGTGCTGGGCTTGCCGATTCACGACAACTGGTGGCAGACGGAGACCGGCGGCATCATGATCGCCAACACACCGGCGTTCGACATTAAACCCGGATCCATGGGCCGGCCGCTTCCCGGAGTCGACGCGTATGTGGTGCGCCACAACGACGACGGCACTGCCACGGTCATCGACGAGCCGGGCGTCGAGGGTGAGCTCGCCCTTAAGGTCGGCTGGCCGTCGATGTTCCGCGGCTACCTGCATGAAGACGAGCGGTACCGCAAGTGCTTCACCGACAGCTTGTATTTGACGGGTGACCTGGTGAAGCGAGACGCCGACGGATACTTCTGGTTCGTCGGCCGAGCCGACGACGTGATCAAGTCGGCCGGGCACTTGATCGGGCCGACCGAGGTGGAGAACGCGCTGACCAGTCATCCCGCCGTGGCCGAAGCAGCGGCGATCGGCAAGCCCGATCCCACCGTCGGGGAGGTTGTCAAGGCATTCGTTGTCTTGAAAACCGGATGCCCCGAGAACGACGAACTGCGCCGTGAACTGCTCGGGCACGCGCGAAAACGGCTCGGGGCGGCCGTGGCTCCCAAGGAGATCGAGTTCGTCGACACGCTGCCACACACCCGCAGTGGCAAGATCATGCGCCGCCTGCTTAAGGCCCGCGAGCTGGGCCTGCCCGAGGGAGACACCTCCGCCATGGAGGTATCGGCGCAGCACACCGGTCAGGAGGTAGCGCTGTGACCGATAGAGAACTGGCTCACGCGATGCTGTCGGACATGGTGCGGGTGCGCCGCATGGAAGAAAAGTGCGCGGAGCTTTACGGGGAAGCCAAGATTCGCGGATTCTTGCACCTCTACGTCGGGGAGGAGGCGGTCGCCGCGGGATCACTGCGGGCCCTGACCCCCGACGACGCGGTCGTGGCCACTTATCGCGAGCATGGCCATGCGCTGCTGCGCGGCATCCCCATGACGTCGATCATGGCCGAGATGTTCGGCAAGCAGGAGGGCTGCTCGCGCGGGCGGGGCGGGTCGATGCACCTGTTCGACGCGGCTAACCGCTTCTACGGCGGCAATGCCATCGTGGCCGGCGGTCTGCCGCTGGCTGTGGGCTTGGCCCTGGCGGACTCGATGCTGCAGCGCAACCGGGTGACGGCCTGCTACTTCGGCGACGGAGCGGTCGCCGAAGGCGCGTTCCACGAGTCGCTGAATATGGCCGCGCTGTGGCAGTTGCCGGTGCTGTTCTTGTGCGAGAACAACTTCTACGCGATGGGCACCGCGCTTGAGCGTGCCCAAGCGCAGACCGACCTCACGGTTAAAGCGGCCTCGTACACGGTGGAAAGCATCGCAGCAGACGGGATGGACGTCATCGACTGCCACAACGCCACCCGGCAGGGTGTGGAGCACATCCGCAACGCCGGCGGCCCGTTCTTCATCGAATTCCGCACCTACCGGTTCCGCCCGCATTCGATGTTCGATCCCGAACTGTACCGGGACAAAGCCGAAGTCGAGCAGTGGCGCAAACGCGACCCGATTCCGGCGTTCACCGAGCAGTGCCTGCGCGACGGCATCCTGGATGCCGCCGACGTCGCGGCGATCGAGCAGGCCGCCGACCGCGAAGTGCAGGAGGCGGTGGCCTACGCGGAAGCCGGAACATGGGAGAGCGTCGAGGACCTCGAACGCGACGTGCTGACACCGGTAGCGGAGCCGGCCTCATGAAGACCACTTACCGCACGGCGGTGCACGACGGTTTGCGCGACGCGTTGCGCGACGATCCCCGGGTGATGCTGATGGGAGAAGACGTCGGCCGCTACGGCGGAACCTATGCCGCCTCCAAGGGCCTGCTTGACGAGTTCGGCCCCGAGCGGGTGCGCGACACACCGTTGTCGGAACTGGGGTTCGTCGGTATCGGAGTCGGTGCCGCGCTCGGCGGGCTTCGCCCCATCGTGGAGGTCATGACCGTCAACTTCAGCCTGCTGGCCCTCGACCAAGTGGTCAATACCGCTGGGACGCTGCGCCATATGTCCGGCGGCCAGTTCTCGGTTCCGCTCGTCATCCGGATGGCTACCGGGGCGGGTCGCCAGCTGGCCGCCCAGCACTCGCACAGCCTGGAACCCTGGTACGCCCATATCCCGGGCATCAAGGTGGTCGCGCCGGCGACGGTGGCCGACGCGTACGGCATGCTCGGCCCGGCGCTGGCCGACCCCGATCCGGTGGTGATCTTCGAACACGTCCAGCTCTACAACACCTCTACTGACGTCGACGCACTGACGCCCACAGACATCTCCAGTGCGGCGGTGCGCCGCGGCGGATCCGATGCCACGGTGATCGCCTACGGGGGATCACTGCCCAAGGCGCTGGACGCGGCATACGAATTGTCGCTTTCCGGAATCGATTGCGAGGTCATAGATTTGCGGGTGCTGCGGCCGCTGGACACCGACACAATTCTGGAGTCGGTGCGCAAGACCCACCGCGCCGTGGTGGTCGACGAAGCCTGGCGCACCGGCAGTCTGGCCGCGGAGGTGAGCGCACGAATCGTCGAGGGCGCGTTTTTCGACCTGGACGCTCCGATCGCCCGCGTGTGCACCGCCGAAGTGCCGATACCGTATGCCAAGCACCTCGAACAGGCGGCGCTGCCGCAGCCGGACAAGATCGTCGCCGCCGTGAACAACCTGCTCGGGGAAAGCTCGTGATCGAGTTCAAAATGCCCGCACTCGGCGCGGATATGGACGAGGGGACACTCGACGAGTGGCTCGTCAAGCCGGGCGACAAGGTCGCCCGGGGCCAGGTGGTCGCGGTCGTGGAAACGACCAAGGCTGCGGTGGAAGTCGAATGCTGGCACGAGGGCATCGTCCACGAGCTGTTGGTCCCTGTCGGCGAAACCGTCGGAGTGGGAACGGTGTTGGCCACTCTGCTGGAGACCGGAGAATCCGTACCGGCACCGCGCAAGCCCGCGGCGCGACGGGCCAAGGCATCTGCGCAACCACCGGCAGCGGCAGCGGCTCAGCCCACACCGGCGGTCGCGGGCCAGGAGGCGGCCCCGCATCGGCGGCGCTGGGTATCGCCCGCTGCACGTCGGCTGGCCGAATCGCTCGGCATCGACGTCGCCGCCGTCGCCGGCACCGGCCCGCAGGGAGCGGTCACCATCCACGACGTCGAGCACGCCGCCGCGTCGGCTAAACAACCGCAGCCTAAGTACACAGCCGCAGATCGCGCCGCCGGGATGCGGCGCTCGATCGCTGCCGCGATGAGTCGGTCCAAACGCGAAATTCCGCACTACTACTTGCTGCAGGAAATTCAGCTCGAAAAAGCACTAGCGTGGCTAACTGAGCGAAATGCGGAGCGATCCATCACCGAACGTGTGCTGCCGGCGGTGCTGCAGTTGAAGGCGGTCGGCTTGGCGGCCCAACAGTTCGGTGAGTTCAACGGGTTCTGGCAAGGCGGCAAGTTCCAGCCGGGCCAAGGCGTACATGTCGGGGTGGCGATCAACTTGCGCGGCGGCGGGCTGGTCGCCCCGGCCATCCACGACGTCCCCGACAAGAAGCTCGACGACTTGATGAGTGACCTGACCGACCTGGTTGCCCGGGCGCGGGCGGGCTCACTGCGCAGCTCGGAGATGTCGGATCCGACCATTACCGTCACCAACCTCGGAGATCGCGGGGTGGACGCAGTTTTCGGTGTCATCTACCCGCCCCAGGTCGCGCTGGTGGGTTTCGGCAAACCGGCGCAGCGAGTCTGCGTGATCGACGGCGGAATCCGTGTCATCACCACCGTGCAGACCGCGCTCTCGGCGGATCACCGTGCCACCGATGGGCATCGCGGGGCGTTGTTCCTCGCAGCCATCGACGAGTTCCTCCAACATCCCGACGCCCTAGAGAAATGACAACGCCATGACGACCACCAACCGTCTTCGCGCAGAAGTGTTGTCGGTATTGACCGCCATAGCGCCTGAGGTGGAGCCGGACGAAATCCGCGACGACGCACTGCTTCGGGACCAGGTGGATCTGGATTCGATGGATTGGCTGAACTTCTTGCTCGGCATCCACAAACGACTGCATGTCGACATTCCCGAAACGGATTATGCGTCGCTACGAACCCTCAACGACGTCGTCAGCTATGTCCAACAGTACCAGGTACCTGAAGCCCAGCGGTGATCACGACAGCGGCCCTGCGGCGCCGCCGGCGAAGTCGCTGACTCGTTCGGGGGCTTGAACAAATGGGTGATAACGGCGTGTCGTTGCGGAACACTCCGCCAGTTGCGGAGCCGTCGGCCAGCACCTGCTTACCGCTCAAACCTGCCACCTGTTGACTCATCCCGGCAGCGATGACGAGCCTATCGCCCTCGTCGGGAGTTAGACCGAAGTTCCCCCCTTCTGAGAGGGGGCTGATTTCCTTTCTGCTTTGTGAGCAGGTGTTTCAGTGTTCATGTGCCGGCAAGGCGTAATCATGTATTCGCAAGACTTGTTCGGCGTGTCATTTTCTAAATTCGCTACTTTCGTACTGCTGTTGTGCTAGAAAGTAATCATGTACGTGACGCGGGTGCCCAACCGTGGATCACCGCCGGCGGTGCTGTTGCGCGAAAGTTACCGCGAGAACGGCAAGGTGAAAACCCGCACGCTGGCCAACCTGTCGCGCTGGCCCGAGCACAAGGTGGACAAACTGCAGCGCGCGCTCAAGGGCCTGCCGGGGACGGGCGATCTGGCCGGGGCGTTTGACATCACCCGCAGCCTGCCGCACGGGCATGTGGCCGCGGTGTTGGGCACCGCCGCCAAGCTGGGCATGGCCGAGCTGATCGACCCCGCCCCGTCGCGTAACCGGGACTTGGTGTGCGCCATGCTGGCCGCGTCGGTGATCGAGCCGGGCTCCAAGCTGGCGATGGCGCGCGGGCTGCGCATCGAGACCGCCACCAGCACCCTGGGTGCGGTGCTGGGCGTGGCGGGTGCCGATGAGGATGACCTGTATGACGCGATGGACTGGGTGGTCGAGCGCCAGGATGCCATCGAAAACTCGTTGGCCGCACGGCATCTGGCCAACGGAACCCTGGTGCTCTATGACGTGTCCTCGGCGGCGTTCGAGGGCCACACCTGCCCGTTAGGGAAAATCGGGCATGCCCGCGACGGGGTCAAAGGCCGGTTGCAGATCGTCTACGGGCTGCTGTGCTCACCAGCCGGGGTGCCGATCGCCATTGAGGTGTTCGACGGCAACACCGCCGACCCGAAAACCCTGGGCGCCCAGATCACCAAGCTCAAGACCCGGTTCGGGCTGACCACCATCGCCCTGGTGGGGGATCGGGGCATGCTCACCAGCGCGCGCATCCGCGACGAGCTGCACCCGGCGCAGTTGGATTGGATCAGCGCGCTGCGCGCCCCGCAGATCAAGGCATTGGTCGACGACGGGGCGCTGCAGCTGTCGCTGTTCGACGAGCAGAACCTGTTCGAGATCACCCACCCCGACTACCCCGGCGAGCGGCTGGTGTGCTGCCACAACCCCGCCCTGGCTGATGAGCGTGCCCGCAAACGCGGCGAGCTGCTGGCGGCCACCGAACACGAACTACAGACCATCGCCGAGGCCACCCGCCGCGCCAAACGACCACTACGCGGGCGGGACAAGATCGCGCTGCGGGTGGGCAAGGTGCGCAACAAGTTCAAGATGGCCAAGCATTTTGACCTGCAAATCACCGACGAAGCGTTCAGTTTCTCCCGCAACCAGGACGCCATCGCCGCCGAGGCCGCCCTCGACGGCATCTACGTGCTCCGCACCAGCCTGCCCGACCAGACACTGCAGCGCGACGAGGTCGTGCTGCGCTACAAGGACCTCGCCGACGTCGAACGGTTCTTCCGCACCCTCAACACCGAACTGGACGTGCGACCCATCCGGCACCGCCTCGCCGATCGGGTGCGCGCGCACATGCTCCTACGGATGCTGTCCTACTACATCAGCTGGCACATGAAACAAGCCCTCGCACCAATCCTTTTCCAGGACAACGACAAACCCGCCGCCGCCGCCAAACGTGCCGACCCCGTCGCTCCCGCCCAACGCTCCGATCAAGCGCTGGCCAAGGCAGCGCGCAAACGCACCGAAAACGACTACCCGGTGCACAGCTTCACCAGCCTGCTCGCCGACCTGGCCACCATCTGCGCCAACCACATCCAGCCCACCGACGACCTGCCGGCATTCACCAAGATCACCAACCCCACCCCACTACAGCGGCGAGCCTTCGAACTACTCGGCGTCTCACACCGCCACGGACTCGCGTAGTCAGCACACCAACACAAAACCCCAGCTCAACCCACTAAACCGCTCCACACCAGGGGGAACTTCGGGTTAGATCTGGGCCGGCGGGAGTCGGTGTATCGCCTGCTCGGCCTTGGCCACCCCGCTACCTGGTTTGCAACCAGTTGCAGCACGCTGGTCTGCTGATCGAGCGACAGCAGCGCAGGTGATCTTGCGGCTGGTCTTCATCCATTTGGCTGCGGCCCGTTCTCGCTTGAACAGCCACGTCGATCGTGAACGCCGCCACAGAGACCAACAAACGCGCGACGCTCTGCTCGCAGTCGGAGAACACCCGGCCGTGCTGCGTGCTGATAGTCACCGCCCTCGGATCGGTGTAAACGCAGAGTCGCGTAGGGGGCTTGTCAGCTGCATCGCCGCGTCGACGATCTCATGCAGCGTGACACCGAGATGGAGATCCGAACCCCCTCGACAATGAGCGACAGCAGCGGTTCCAGCTGGCAGCAACCGGCCAGCAGCTGATCAAGCTGCTCCATTCATCCGGTGCATGAGGCCACGCTGACCTAGCCCGGCAAACGCCGATTCGCCGCCGTCGCGGACTACCCATAGGCCCAAATTTGCCCACTGCTGGTATGTACGACTGCAGACTGGAGCTGAGGTCACGCATACACCCGATGCCGCACCACCGTCCGACAGGATTTTGCCGCAACTCCCGTGCATTCCGCCCAACCGGGCGGCAGGATAGAAGTCATGGCGAGCGCGGTGATCGACGCCACTGGGCTAGAGCAACTGATATCCACGTTGATCGACCGTGGCTATTGCGTGGTGGGCTCCCGACGGTCGGATAACGCGATTGTGCTGGGCGAGCTGACCTCCGCCGACGATCTGCCGCGCGGATGGGGTGTGGATGTCGGTCCCGGCCGGTACCGGCTTCGGCGCCGTGATGACGACGCCCGGTTCGGGCACTCGGCCGGTCCGCAGTCGTGGAAACAGTTCCTGCACCCGCCCCGTCAGCGGCTGTGGTCATCAGACGGAACTCAACCCGACGAGCAACCACGTTATGCGTTCATCGGGGTCCGTGCCTGCGACCTGGCCGCAATCAAGATCCTCAACGGCGTCCTGGGCGTCGGCGCACATCCGGACCAAGGCTTCGTAGGCCGGCTACGACAGATCTTCGTGGTCGCGGTCAACTGCACCGAACCGGGCGGGTTGTGCTTCTGCGCGTCGATGGGAACCGGCCCCGCGGTGGGACCCGGCTACGACCTCGCCCTTACCGAATGCATCGACGCCGACGGCTGTCACTATCTTGTCGATGTCGGTAGCGACGATGGCGCCGACGTGCTGGCTGCGCTACCTTACCGGGACGCGGAGCAAAACGAAGTCGATTCGGCGCGAAGCGCAGTCGGCGACGCGGCACATAGGATGGGTCGCCAAATGCCGGAAGGCGACCTGCGTGAACTGCTGGTGGTTTCCCGCGAGTCACCGCGCTGGAAAGACGTTGCCGGCCGGTGTCTGACATGTGGGAACTGCACTATGGCCTGCCCTACGTGCTTTTGCACCAGCGTCGAGGACGTCACCGACCTGTCCGGCGAGCACGCCGAGCGCTGGATGCATTGGGCGTCGTGCTACGAATTCGACTTCACATACATCTATCCCGACAGCGTCCGGCAGTCGGGTGAGTCACGGTATCGACATTGGATTACCCACAAGCTGGGAACCTGGCACGACCAGTTCGGCAGTACCGGCTGCGTGGGGTGCGGACGCTGTATTGCATGGTGCCCCACTGGGATCGACATCACCGAGGAGATGAACGCCCTGGCCGGTCTGGCCGACGACGATAGCTGGCAGCAAGGGCAAGATCCCGGAATCGCCCATGCCTGACCTGGCCGCATGGCCGTCTCCGGCCTCTGCGATGGCACCGGTCCCACACCGAGTGCGGAGCAGAATCATCGAGAACATCGAGTCGGCCACCATCTGGCTGGAACCGTCAAGTGAACGGTTGGCGCCGCTGCAGCCTGGCCAGTTCACAATGTTGTACGCGTTCGGTGTTGGTGAGATACCGATGTCAATCAGCGGAATTCCGTCCAACGGCGACGGCAGCATCGGTCACACTGTCCGATTGGTCGGTGCGGTCAGCCGTGCCCTGCATGACGCCGAGCCGGGCACGGTTGTCGGGGTTCGCGGACCATTCGGCACCAGCTGGGACCTGGCGTCATGCTTTGGCCGTGACCTGGTGATCGTCGCCGGCGGTTGCGGACTGGCACCACTGCGGCCGGTGATCGTGCAGGCGCTGGCGGAGCGGTCTCGATTCGGCCGAGTGGTGCTGGTCGCCGGGGCACGTACACCGGAACGTTTCCTGTTCCTCCCCGAGGCCGCCGAGTGGGCACAACACCCGCGGCTGGAAGTGTACTTGACCGTCGATACGGCCGGCCCGGGTTGGCGCTGGAGGGTCGGATTAGTCACCGAGCCTTTGCGCCGCCTGACGCTAGATCCTCAGCGCACCACCGCATTGATCTGCGGGCCAGAGCTGATGATGCGGTTCAGCGCCCAGGCCCTACTCGATAAGGGCTTGGCGCCTCATGATATTCGGGTGTCGCTGGAACGCAATATGCAATGCGGGATCGGCTGGTGTGGCCACTGTCAGCTCGGACCGCTGCTGCTGTGCCGCGATGGGCCCGTCGTCAGCTACGATGTCGCCGAACCGTTGCTGTTGGTCCCGGAGCTATAGATGAGTACACCGACATTGGCGGTTTGGAAGTTCGCTTCCTGCGATGGCTGCCAGCTGACCTTCCTGGACTGCGAAGACGAACTGCTCACCATCGCCGCGCAGGTACAAATCACCACTTTTCTCGAAGCCTCGAGCGCCGTTGCAGACGGCCCTTACGATGTGTCGCTGGTCGAAGGCTCGATCACCACCCCGGCTGACGAACAGCGCATCAAAGAGATTCGCGAACAATCCAACGTTCTCGTCACAATCGGCGCCTGTGCCACCGCCGGCGGTGTGCAGGCGCTGCGCAACTTCGCCGATGTCGAGGAATTCACCTCCGTCGTCTATGCCCGACCTGAATATATCCAGACGCTGGCCACGTCGACGCCGGCATCGGCGCACGTCAAAGTCGACTTCCAGTTGCAGGGCTGTCCGATCGACCGCGGCCAACTACTCGACACGCTTGCCGCGCTGCTCGTCGGACGTAAGCCACGGTTGCCGACGAAAACCGTTTGCACCGAATGCAAAATGCGCGGAGTAACCTGTGTGCTGGTTGCGGACGGCACCCCATGCCTAGGCCCAGTGACCCACGCCGGGTGTGGCGCGTTGTGCCCGTCATATCGCCGAGGTTGTTATGGGTGCTTCGGCCCCATGGCGACTCCCAACAGTGCGGCACTAATCCCGGTGTTGCGCCGCGACGGATTGTCGGATACCGAAGTCGAGCAGGTCTTTTCGACGTTCAACGTCGCGAACTTCGCCGCGAAAAGAAATGACCAATGAGTCCCGAAACGCGCAATCTCGACGTCGGCGCGCTGACCCGCGTCGAAGGCGAAGGTGCGCTCCGGGTCACGCTGACCAACGGTGCGGTCGAGAGTGCCCAGCTAAAAATTTATGAGCCGCCACGGTTCTTCGAAGCGTTCCTGCGCGGCAGGTCCTACACCGAACCACCCGACATCACTGCACGGATCTGCGGCATCTGTCCGGTCGCCTATCAGGTCAGCGCATGCAATGCGATCGAAGACGCGTGCGGGGTCATGATCGACCCAGAGCTGATCGCGCTGCGGCGGCTGCTGTACTGCGGAGAGTGGATCCACAGTCACGTCCTGCACATATACCTGCTGCATGCGCCGGATTTCCTCGGGTACCCGGATGCCATCAGTTTGGCTAAGGATCGTCGCGAGTTTGTCGAACGAGGACTGGCGCTGAAGAAGGCGGGAAACCGGCTGATGGAGCAACTCGGCGGGCGGGCCATTCATCCGATCAACGTGCGGTTGGGCGGCTTCTACTCGGTACCCTCGCGCGACGAACTGCAGCCGTTGGCCGAGATGTTGCGCAACGCGATGGACGACGCGCTCTACACGGTGCGCGCGGTAGCCGATTTCGACTTTCCAGACCACGAGTTGGATTATGAGCTGCTGGCACTGACCGATCCCAACCGCTACGCCATCGAAAATGGTGTGGTCAACCGCAGCGCGGGACCTGCGTTCGGGGCAGTAGAATTCAGCGACCACGTTGTTGAATCGCAGGTTCCACACTCAACTGCGCTGCACGCCACCCTCGACGGGAGGCGCTACCTGACCGGACCGCTAGCCCGCTACTCGCTGAATTCCGCTGCGCTGTCCCCAATCGCACGACAAGCCGCCACCGAGGCCCGACTGGGTAGCGAATGCCGAAACCCGTTCCGCAGCATTATTGTTCGTGCTGTCGAGGTGGTATACGCGATCGAAGAGGCATTGCGCCTCATCACCGATTACCACCAGCCGTCAAGGCCCTTCGTCGAAGTGCCCGCCCGGCCTGGAATTGGGCACGGCGTGAGCGAGGCGCCGCGCGGTCTGTTATATCACCGCTATGAGATCGACGCCGATGGGCTGATCCGGGCGGTGACGATTGTGCCGCCCACTTCGCAGAATCAGGCCGCTATCGAACATGACATCGCGCAACTCGTCGCCGCGAATGCAACACTCGATGACGAGACGTTGACATCGTTGTGCGAGAGGGGAATTCGCAACTACGATCCATGCATCTCGTGCTCAGCACATTTCCTCACGTTAACGGTAGAGCGGCATTGACCGACGTTGTAGTCATCGGCCTCGGTAACAGCTTCCGCCGGGATGACGGTGTCGGGCTGGCCGTAACCAAGTGCATTGGCGAGCATGCCGTCCCTAGCATGCGGGTAGTGACTGGGACAGGTGAACCAACTGCGATCCTGGACGCCTGGAAAGGTGCAGCGCGAGCAGTGGTGGTGGACGCGGCTACGGGTGACGATCTGATGCCGGGTCGGGTCCGACGTTGGTCATTGCACGACTTCGACGTCACTCCGACAGTGAGCTCACATTCGCTGGGATTGGCGCGAACCTGCGCGCTCGGTGAGGCACTCGACCAGTTGCCGGGCGAGCTGGTGGTGTTCACTGTTGACGTCGCCGACACCGGCTACGGTTTCGGTCTGACGCCCGCGGTCGCGGCTGCCGTTCCTAAGGTTGTCGACGCAATACTTGGTGAACTCGACCACTGACGCAGCCTGCCAGATCCTGTTTACAGCCGCGTGCGCTTTGTTAAGATCGTCAATTCTAAGTGAGCAGTTGGGATTTCGCTCTAGTAGTACACTCCTTGGGCAAGGCTGTAGGGGTCATACCTGAGTGGCGTCCCCGAAGATCGGATCACAACTTGGCAACGCATGTCATTGCGGCGGGCAATGAAACAACCGCGCC
Source organism: Mycobacterium heckeshornense (assembly GCF_016592155.1). NCBI lineage: Bacteria > Bacillati > Actinomycetota > Actinomycetes > Mycobacteriales > Mycobacteriaceae > Mycobacterium > Mycobacterium heckeshornense. Next base: position 1,416,013 of record NZ_AP024237.1, on the reverse strand, counting down.
AGCGAGGGCTACTCCTTGTCCTCGATGATGTGAACCGCGGCCTCCTCGGCAGAGGCAGCGCCCCCGTTGATGCCAACGTCCTCCGCGATCAGCTCTGCCTCTGTATCCTCGCCGAACCCCTTGTCTGGCGCGACAAGCCGGCCCGCACGGGCATGACCAACCTCGCCTCGTCGGGGAAACTCGGTTTCTCGCTCAGCTTCGTCGGAACGTTGTTGTTCATCCTTGTCGAGCGGCACATTTATCCGCGACCCTGGGTCATGTTCTTCTTCTGCAAGCAACTGGTCGATGTTTTCCAATGGCCCAAATGCGCCGCGCCCATATGGTCGCTCGGGCGGCGAATATCCCTCGTCGAGCACGTCGCTGACGCCCCGGTCGATGAGGGTGTCCTCCGGCTGGAGCTGGTTGTCGTCCTCTGCGCTGTATTCTCCTGCCGCCGGGCCAGTCTGGCCGTAAGAAGTACTCATGATCCGCTCGCCGAGTTGTCGGGCGTCGGCAGTTGGCGACGGTTCCGTAGGCGAGATCGGCTTAACCGATGATGCCGACCCACAGCGATCACAGCCTTGTACCATCCGACAGCGGTTATCCATGTTCGCTCAACGTAATGAGCCGTACTCATTGTGCACCTCATCTGAAATGCGATACTAGGTAGTAGAAGATTTACCATTACCGCGGTACAAACATAACGACGGCGACACTGACTGCCTGGGGTCATTAGCCGTATCCGAAGCGACCTTAGAGTGAGTTTGACTGGGTAGCCGCAACGGTGAAGTAACCGGTGGCCCGCAACCTTGCCGGGGGCCAGGGCCACCGGCTAGGCAGGTTTAGCCACTCTTCACTGCGATGTGCTTCTCGGCCTGCGTCGCCTCTTTGGGGACAGCCACATCCACAGTCAGGATGCCCTTGTCGTAGGTGGCTTTGATGTTGTCCTCGTCGGCGGCTGCCGGCAAGGTGACCGTTCGGACGAACGAGCCATAGCAAAACTCCGAGCGACCCTTGGCCTCCTTCTTCTCGCTACGTTCGGCCTTGATCGTCAACGTCCCATTACTTACCGTGATGTCGACGTCCTTTTCCGGATCGATACCGGGCAGTTCGGCGCGCAGCAAATAGTGGCCGTCTTGCATCTCATCCTCGAGCCGCATCAGATGGCTTGGACGTATGGCGGCCAATGTCGGAAACCCGTTCCAAAGGTCGGACCAGAAATCGGACCAGTCCGGCAGCCACGAGAGAGTCCGGCGGCGCTCAGGGAGATCGGCCATGATTCCTCCTTCGGTTGTTGGTTTCTTATGGGACATGTCATTTCGATTTTCCAAGTTCTGCATGGCTGTCCAGTAGGGGCTGAGGTCCTCTTTGTGCGGGCCATTTGTCGATTGGCGCCGATTCGGTCGTATTTCCACAGCGATCGTCGGCTGGGTCATGGCGTGATGAGCCGCCAACCGCAAGGCAGCCCCTGAGCGGTCACCGTTTCACCTTCGGCCTCAATTTCACGGTTGCCGCACCGAAGTGCCATCTCGATGAGGATCAGTGTGTTCCAGCTCAACGGCAGCTGCGCAGCCATCCCCGGCTTCCGCCGGAGCACATGCGGGGCCAATCCGAGAAAAGATCGACCAGACCAGCGGTGCGGCACTGGCCATTCCTGCGGCGAGCACGCGGTCGGGCAGGCAGGCACTGGCCTACAGAACCACGATCGAGGAAATCCGCAGAACAACTCGGGCAGGCGCCCGTCGAACGCGTCCGCCGCGTCGAGCAGCTCGGCGGCAAGCTGCTCGGCGAGCGTGATCGCACGGGGCGAAAGGTCCTAGGGCCGCTCCCATTGGGACTAAGGCCACCTGACCGGCGATCACCCACCGTCTAGTGTCAAAACATCGTCGTGACGCCCGGAGCCCCCCAAGGGAGGACAGTGAAATCTAATCGCGGCACACATCCGGGAGTCATGGTCGGTGTCGATGGATCCGCGTCATCGACCATGGCAGTGCGGTGGGCGACGCGTGAGGCAACGATGCGGAACGTTCGATTAACCATCGTGCATGTCTCAAGCAAGCTCGCCATCTGGCCGCCCATAGTTCTTCCCGCCCAACTCCACCGACCGATGCAGAGGACGAAGACACGATTGTTGCCGAGGCGATCAAGATCGCCGAAGATAGTATGCAGGACGGCGACCGACCCGAGATCGACAGCGAGCTGGCCCATCGTGCTGCAACCCTCATGGTTAGCCGTGCTGGTCGGTATCGAGGGCTCGCAGGCATCGGAGCTGGCAACTGCGAGCGCGTTCGACGAGGCCTCCTTCCGCGGTGTGGAGTTGGTAACACTGCACGCCTGGAGTGGCGCGGATTCGTCGATCCCGCCTTTCCTGGAGCTGCGGTTGGCGATGGAAAAGACGCTTGCCGAGGCCTTGACTGACTTTCAGGAACGCTACCCTGACGTATCCCTTTGCCGCCGAGTTGTGTTCGATCGGTCGTGTCCCTCCCGCGGTGTAAAAGAATCCGGACGTAGGTTCCCTCGAAGACCGGCAAGTCTGATGGAAGGAGCCCACGTCCGTGTTGAAGAGGGTATCGCCTGTGCAGCGGTTGCAGGCAGAAATTGATGGTGTGTTCGCTGGCGGCGAGGACCTGGCGGGTGCGATCGAGGAAGTAGCCCGGCTCGGCGCCCGATTGCTGCTGCAGACCGCGATCGAGGCCGAGGTGAGCGAGTTCCTCGGCCGGGACCGCTACCAGCGAGCCGCGAGCTGCGACGACGCCCGCGCTGGGATGCGCAACGGATATTGCCCGACCACGGTGAAGACCACCGCGGGACCGGTAACGCTGGCCCGGCCGAAGGTGCGCGGCACCACCGAGCGGTTCGCCTCCCAGCTGTTCGGCAAGGGAGTGACCAAGACCAACGCCCTGGAGTCGCTGGTGATCGCCGGGTTCGTGCGCGGCCTGTCGGTCCGCGACGTGGAGGCCACTTTGGTCGAGGCGCTCGGCGAGGCCGCCGCGGTGTCGAAGTCGACGGTGTCGCGGATCTGCGAGGACATCAAGACTCAGTTCGAACAATGGAGCGCCCGCCGCCTCGACGACGTCGAGCTGGATTACCTGTTCCTCGACGGCAGCCACTTCAAATATCACGCAAACGCCGCGGCCGAGCCGGTGCTGGCCGCCTGGGGCATCGACACCGACGGCAAGCCCGTGTTCGTCGGGCTGGACGCGGCATCCTCGGAGTCCGGCGACGCGTGGGAAGGGTTCCTGTCCGGGCTCGGCGAGCGTGGGCTGGCGTGTCCGCTGCTGGTGATCAGCGACGGCGCGCCCGGGTTGATCGGTGCGGTCGAGCGCACGATGGGCACGGCGTTGCGGCAGCGCTGCCTAATTCATCGCGCCCGCAACATCATTGCCAAGGTGGCTAAAAATGCGCAGGCCGACGTCAAAGCCGATTACTGGGCGATCTTCGACCTGCCTGAGGACGTCGAACCCGGCATCGAGGCGGTCAAACTCGCCCAGAACAGGATCGACGTGTTCGCCAAGCGCTGGCGCGACTCTTACCCGGCGGCGGTGCGGGCCCTGCTCGCTGACCGTGAATCGCTGACGGTCTATCTGCGGTTTCCGCGCGAGCATTGGACCCGCGTGCGGCATTCGAACTTCATCGAGCGCACCTTCGGCGAGACCCGCCGCCGGGTCAAGGTCATCGGCAGGCTGCCCGGCGAGTACTCCTGCCTCAAACTGGTGTGGGCGGTGCTCGACCGCGCCTCGGCCGGATGGCGCGGATTCACCATGACCCCGGCCGGCCTGCGGCTGCTGGCCGACCTACGCAGATCGCTGCATGACCCACCAACCGAACTGCCGCAAAGGAATTCGGAAACAAACCCCGAAACCGGCATGGTCCCAAGTGAACCTGCCAGCGCCACCGCATAGGATCATGAACGCAAGCGAGCGGGACCTACGCCAGGCCACTTTTACACCGCTCCTGGGACGCCACCGTTCGATCATCCGGCGCGCACTCTGCTCGAGCAGCTGAGTCTGCTCAACTTGTTGTCGTTGGCAGCCACGGACGCGACGGATCCGCTGGAATGTTACTCGGCTCGGTCGACACCGCGGTGGTACACGCAGCCCGCATCCCGGTGATGATCGCCCGTCAAGACTAATACTTTGTTCCCAATATTTTTGGAGGTTATTCGACATGGGCAGTATTCCGATAGGACGGATCGTCGGCTTTCCGGTGAGCGTTAACTGGAGCGTGCTGGTCATTCTTTGGCTGTTCACCTGGAGCCTGGCCTCCACATTGCCCGTTACGACCCCGGGCTACCCGAAAGGGGCCTACTGGCTGGCTGGCGCATGCGGTGCGCTGATACTGCTCGCGTCGCTGCTGGCCCACGAACTGACTCATGCAGTTCTCGCACGCCGCGCCAGCGTCAAGGTGTTCGACGTGACCCTGTGGCTTTTCGGGGGCGTCACCCGTCTGGGAGGCGAGCCGAAGACACCCATAGAAGCGTTTCGGATCTCGGTGTCGGGCCCGCTGATGAGTCTGGCCCTGGCAGCAGTCTTCGGGGCCACGGCTTACGGGCTCGATGAGCTCGGGGTTGCCCATATCGTGGTTGGGGTCGCGTGGTGGCTCGCAGGTATCAACCTGCTGCTGGGTGTGTTCAACCTGTTACCGGGCGCTCCGTTGGACGGCGGACGGGTGCTGAAGGCTTACCTGTGGCGTCGCTACGGCGACAGCGTGCGCGCTGTGATTGGCGCTGCACGTGCCGGGCGCATCCTCGCATTCATCCTGATCGCCTTTGGGCTGCTGGAGTTTCTAACGGGCGCCCTGGTAGGGGGTGTGTGGTTGGCGTTTATCGGCTGGTTCATCTTCGCCGCTTCCCGTGAGGAGGAGACACAGGTGATAACCAGACAAGCCGTCGCCAATGTGCGCGTCGCTGACGTCATGACCGCCCAACCGCACACGGCTCCGGCCGACATCACGGTCGAGGATTTCATTCATCGCTATCTGCTTGGCGATCGCCACTCAGCGTATCCGGTCGCAGACCGCGATGGGTCTATCATCGGACTGATCACCTTGGCGCAATTGCGCGGCATACCAGCAAGCGAACGCGCCGCGACTTTGGTGCGTGAGGCCGCGATACCGTTATCGCAGGTGCCCACGGCGGCTCCAGACGAGCCGCTCACCACGCTGCTCGAGCATCTAAAGCCGGAATCCGGTAACCGTGCTCTGGTTGTCGCCTCGGGCGGTTTAGTCGGCATCGTCAGCGCTAGTGACCTCAGCAGATTGATCGACGTATACCGGGTTGCGTCTTATGGTGCGGATACCGCTTATCGGAAGTGAGCTGGAACCTCATCAACCCTTGTACATGATCTTGCCCAACAGCGCGATTGAACCTGGGCGATCCGCATAAAGTTCGTTTTAGATAGGCCGGCGCCAAGCAACAGCCATGCTGCTTACCTCCTTCACTGCAAGGTGACGGTTGGACCGCTCGGCGTAACACGTCTCGTTAGGACCGGTACGACACCCATATTGGGTAACGTCGATCGGACCTGCATAACCGATGCCGACGAAACGTATACCCATCAAACGGAAACCGGCACTTGTCCTACGAGCGCACCGGCGGATGCCTTTCGGTCCCACCAGGGTGGGACTTACGGCCCTGCATGTACCAGAACAGAACGAGTCAGCTTAAATAGCGAATAGCCGAGGAACGCCTGATGAAGCCAAGAGCAGAAAGCGATCGCCTAGTTGAACCGCCTGCAAGCAGGCTTCAGGTGGCGACGCTCAGCGCAAACGCGGCACTGCACACCCAGATAACAACGTGGCCGACCAGCAAGCAACCAAATCCACTGGATGCCAACGATGACCGACCCAATACCGCATGCTGATGAGGTTGATATCGCCGAGCAATCTCGAACGATCGATGATTGCAACGACGAACACACTGCGGCGCCCAACGAACTGGGCGAAAGCCAGGATGCTGATGTCGGCGATTTGCACGACCAGCAGCTTCCGGGTCCCAGTCAAGATGACGATGACCGACCGGCTGCTGGCCATTCTGCGAAGGCATTAGACAGTAACGTCTTCCGGCTTCCCTGGGAATCCAATTCGCTCACATCACGCCGGTCGTTCATCGACGACATGGCAACGCAGAACCAGCCTTAATCAAGGGCTGTCTTTTGAGCACGTTGCCCGATTTGAGCAGCGTGGCGTGTCCCCCGATGGTTGAGTCCGCCTTGTTTCGGAGTTCCCCCGATTTTCCAGAGACTTTTCTATTTGGGATCGGTGCCCTCTGGTTGGAGGATAGCCGGTTGGGGTCGGCGCTGCTGGCTGATCTCCTGCCGGCAGTCTCGTACTGGTCGGGCGAGAGCCCACCGGGTTCGGCTTGGATGCAGCGTGGGTTGTACTAGCCGCCGATATAGCGGAACAACGCCCCCTACACTTCCGCTTGGATAGCAAAAGTTGTTGCGGGTCAATAGATCATCTCGACCTTGATGATCGACCACGGGTTTTCTGCGAGGGCATTATTGAACGAATCCCCGACACCCCCAGCGGGGGGTCCGATGCCAGCGTCGAGCAGCCGTTCGGGTGAAGCGGATGGAGGTATATTGGCAGCCCTTGTCGCTGTGATGGACGAGCTGCCCGTCGCGGACATCGCGCAACCAGATCACGTAGTCAAGTGCCGAGACGACCAGCTCGATGGTGGCGCGCAGGCCGCTGTCCCAGCCGACCACCTTGGTGGAGAACGCATCGCGCACGCTGGCCAACCACAGCAAACCCTCCAGCGTGACGATGCCTGTCAGGTCGACGACCCACTTGCGATTGGGTGCGGTGGCGCTGAAGTCGCGGTCGAGCAAATCCGGCATGGCGGTATGCTTGGGTTTTTCAGGTCGACCCGTGCTTCCAGCCTCGGCACAGGTAGGCGCCTTTGCGCCCGTTTTGGCGCATGATCCGCCCGACGCCCTTGCGGCCGACCCGGATGCCCCGGTTCTCGTCGATCAACCGCAGCGGCTCGACCGGGTACTTCCAGTGCGCTGCCACTGCAAACTTCCTCTCCCCGGGCTTGCAAGATCAAACCTCGCTCGGAAGTCTCCCGAAAAACGGGAAAGCCCACGTTTCTGGATTGGGCTGCTGACCCGGGACCACTCAGGCATTCTTGATGAGTCGACTCGAAGTATTGGTGCCGGGGGCGTCGTTTACTACCATACGTCGTAGCACTGAACCCGGGAGGTGGCAGATGGATGTCGTCGACGTTTCACGCTGGCAATTCGGCATCACCACCGTGTACCACTTCATCTTTGTGCCGCTCACGATCGGTCTTGCCCCGATCCTGGCGGTGATGCAGAGCACCTGGATGCTCACCGGTAACACCGCGTGGTATCGGCTCACCAGGTTCTTCGGCAAGTTGTTTTTGATCAATTTTGCGATTGGAGTGGCCACCGGGATCGTACAGGAGTTCCAGTTCGGGATGAACTGGAGTGAGTATTCTCGTTTCGTCGGTGATGTTTTCGGTGCCCCGTTGGCGTTGGAAGGGTTGATCGCGTTCTTCTTCGAGTCGACGTTCATCGGGCTGTGGATCTTCGGATGGGGCTGGCTAGCCCGATGGCTACATCTCGCGTGCATCTGGGTCGTCGCAATCGCGGTCAACATCTCGGCGTTCTTCATCATCGCCGCGAACGCATTCATGCAGCACCCGGTCGGTACCCGTTTCAACCCACGCACCGGCCGTGCCGAACTGACCGACTTTGGTGCCCTGCTGACCAACAACACCGCAATCTGGGCCTTTCTGCACACAGTCACGGCCTCGCTGCTCATAGCGGGCACGTTTGTCGCCGGTGTATCGGCCTGGTTGATAGTCCGCACTCATAGGCATGCCCAGGGCGCGGAGCAAGCACAGACAATGTTCCGGCCAGCCACCATCGCAAGTTGCTGGCTCATTCTCGTAGCGGCAGTGGTGTTGCTGATTCCCACCGGCGACATGCAGGGCAAACTGATGTTTCGCCAACAGCCGATGAAAATGGCCTCGGCGGAGTCGTTGTGCCGCACCGAAACCGACCCCAGCTTTTCAATCCTGACGATCGGCACGCACAACAACTGTGAAAGCGTCACGCGCGTTGTCACAGCGCTGTACGTACTGCCGTTCTTAGCCGAGGGCAAGTTCAGCGGCGTCACCTTACAGGGTGTGAACGACCTGCAGCAGCAGTATCAAACCCGCTTCGGCCCAGGCGATTATCGGCCAAACCTGTTCGTGGCCTATTGGTCTTTCCGGATCATGATCGGCTTGCTGGCCGTCCCGGTCTTGTTCGCGCTGGCTGCACTGTGGGTGACGCGTCGGGGCCGGGTGCCCGATCAGCAGTGGTTCGGACGGTTCGGCCTCATCACGGTCCCGACGCCGTTTCTGGCCGCTGAGGCGGGTTGGGTGTTCACCGAGATGGGTCGCCAGCCTTGGGTTGTGGTGCCCAATCCGACCGGCGATCAAGCCGTACGTCTGACCGTTCATGCCGGGGTTTCCGATGTCCCAATACCGACGGTTGTGACGTCTTTGGTGGTCTTCACTCTTATCTACGGGGTACTGGCCGTGGTCTGGTTTTGGTTGTTGCGCCGCTACGTCGTGGAGGGACCGCAGGAATACGATGCTGAACCCGCACCACCGCAGCCACCCGCTGAGGGCGAAGTGGCCCCGCTGTCGTTCGCCTATTGAGAGGGGTTGAGCTCCTGTGGGATTACAGCATTTGTGGTTTGTGATCATCGCGGCGCTGTTTCTGGGGTTTCTGATCCTCGAGGGTTTCGACTTCGGGGTCGGCATGCTGATGCTGCCTTTCGGGGTGAGCAGCTCAGGCGATCCGGAAGCTCGTCGCCGCGCGGTACTCAACACGATCGGTCCGGTGTGGGACGGCAATGAAGTGTGGCTGATCACTGCTGGCGCCGCGATGTTCGCTGCGTTTCCCAACTGGTATGCGACATTGTTCTCAGCACTGTATCTCCCACTGCTGGCAATCCTGTTCGGAATGATCGTGCGCATCGTCGGCATAGAATGGCGCAGCAAGATCGATGACCCACAGTGGCGTTCGTGGGCGGATGTGGGGATCGCAATCGGGTCCTGGTTGCCAGCGATCCTATGGGGTGTTGCGTTTGCGATCTTGGTGCGCGGGCTGCCGATCGACGCGCGCCACCGGGTGCATCCGACGGTCGGAGATATACTGAACTTCTACACGTTGCCCGGCGGGTTGGCGACCGCAACTCTGTTTATGTTCTACGGCGCGGTATTCACTTCGCTGAAAACCTCAGGGTCGGTGCGCGACAGTGCCTTTCGATTTGCACGATGGCTGTCAGCACCCACAATCGTCCTGATAGGCGGTTTCGGGCTGTGGACCCAGGCTGCCCATGGTAAGCCCTGGACGTGGCCAGCTTTGGGTGTCGCGGTCGTCGCGCTGCTGACGGCGGTGACGCTAATGTGGGCCCGCAGTCGGGAAGGCTGGGCATTTTTCGCGATGACAATAGTGATCGCTGCGGTGGCAGTCCTGTTGTTCGGCTCGCTGTATCCAAACCTGCTGCCGTCCACACTCAACCCAGACTGGAACGTGACGATCTACAACAGCTCGTCGACCGACTACACGCTGAATATCATGACGTGGGCGTCGCTCACGTTGCTTCCGCTTGTCATCGCTTACCAGGGCTGGACGTATTGGGTTTTCCGGCAGAGGATCTCCCCCGACCAGATACCGCCGTCGACCGGTCTGGCACGGTATACTTCCTAACCGCTGCCGCCGCACACATCGGGCGTGCAGTTGTATCGGCTACGACCTTGCCAACGAAGACCGCTAGCCACTGCCACCGCGATTAGACAAGTTGCTGGATGGCTCCTGGTGGCTACCCAACGAGAACGAATTAAGCGCCGCAGGCAGGCTCTTTCGCTCAGCACTGCGAAGCAGTCATCGTGCACAGACAACCAATTGGTCCGCGGCGAGGACTTGTAGAGACGACGTGCTGGCGGGCCGCTGAAGCGCGCCAGCTGGTTTCCCATCCTGCGGCACCGCCGTGTACAACCCCGTAGCTAACGAATGCTAGCAGAATTGCGATACCCCGATGGCTTGGTGTGCCAGTCCATTTATGCCACTGTATGTGGCTGATCCGAAGTCGAGGTTGCTGCTTGGGGTTTAGGTCTGCTCGCTGTGAGGGGGACCCGTTTGGTGGTCCAGTCGGTATGCGGCTTGGGGTTGGTGGGTCGTGGTCCACTGTAGGGCGAACTCGGTTGGGGTGAGTTCGCCATGGGCGGAATGGGGCCTGTTGGCGTTGTAGTCGCGGCAACCAGTCTTCGATGATCACGCGGGCCTTCAGCAGGGAGTCGAAGCGCCAGGAGTTGAGCAGTTCGTCGCGGAGCCGGCCGTTGAACGATTCGATCCAGGCGTTCTGCCATGGTGAGCCGGGGTCGATGAACAGCGAGCCGGTGCCGTTGAATCGGCACCAGTCGTTGACCGCATGCGCGATGAATTCGGGTCCGTGGTCGACGCGCACGTAGTACGGTGCCCCTCGGTGCAAGGCTAAGCGGTCCAAGACGTCGACGACGCCGTCGGCGTCGATGGCGCGGTCAACCTCGATGGCGAGGGCCTCGCGGGTGAACTCGTCGATCACGTTGAGCATTTTTATGGTGCGCCCGTCGGCGGTGGTGTCGAATGCGAAGTCCATCGCGCAGATCACGTTCGGGCGGATCGGTGACATCGCGCCAACGGCGACACCGATGCGGGCGAGCCCGTCACGATTTCTGTGTAAGTCTGAGGTGACTTGACAACGAGTTATATTCTAACACAACGGAATCCGTCCAGGGAACAGTTTCGCCAGGGTGTTAAGCGCCACAGTCCAGTTGTAGGTTCCCGTCCCCGAATAGCCTCCTCTGTGGCTGGAGATGTTGCGCAACCCCAAGTACAGCAACTTGATCGCAGAGTCCTTGTCCGGGAAATGTCCGCGGTTCTTGGTGATTTTGCGTAGCTGGAAATTGATGGACTCGATCGCGTTTGTCGTGTACACGATCTTGCGTAGTTCCACCGGGTAATCCAGGAAGGCAATGAACTCTGGCCAGGCGCCCCGCCACACGTCGATCGCGCCGGGGTATTGCGCACCGAAATCGCGGTCAAACTCTTTGAGCGCGAGCTCAGCGGCATCTACGGTGGGCGCCGAATAGATGGCCCGCATCGACGAGGCGACCTTGCGGCGGTCCTTATACGACACGAACCGCATCGCATTGCGAATAACATGCACCACGCAGACTCCCGCTGTCAACCTCGGGTCGTGGGCATGATTGATCGCCGCGGCTGGCTGACTTTGCTCAGCGCGGGGGCGGGGTGGGGTTGTTAGGCGGCGGTGGCGCGGTGGTGGATGGCCGGGTCGTAGGGGTTGTGGTCGTGCCAGCAGCGCCACAAGATGCGACACCAGCGGGCGCCCAGGCCACGCAGGGCACGATGGTGTGGTTGGCCGGCGGCGCGGGCGTGTTGGTAGATGTCGGCCGACCAGAGGTCTTCACGGACGGCGACGAACATCCACCAGTCGATGGCGTGCCGCATCCGCCGGTTGGCGGCGTAGCGGAAGCGAACCTGACGTGTGCGCCCGGACACCTTGGTGACCGGAGCCAAGCCGGTCTCTGCCAACAATGACGGCGCCGAAGGAAAACGACTGCGCTCCTCACCCATTTCGGAGATCAACACGGCGGCGGTGACCGGTCCGATGCCGGGGAAACTGGTGAAGATCGGGGTGTCCGGGTGCGCCTCGAGCAGTTCGCCCAGTCGTTTGTCATGGGCTCGCAAATGGGTGTTGAGTAGAGCCAGTTGTTCGGTGAATGCTTTGGCCGCCAACGCTTTGCCAGCAACGGTGCCGTCGCTCGCCGATAGCAGATGCGGCTGCATCCGGGCGACAAGTGTCTCGGGTTTGTGCCGGCCACTGTAGCCGTGCCGGGACGTGAACGCGCCCATCCGCGCAGCGGTGATCCGGCCCGCCTGCACGGGAGTGGGATAGCTGCGGATGAAGGACAGGGTGATGTCCCGGTCCAGTGCAGAAAACAGGTGCAACGGGCACGGATGATAGGCATCCAAGATTGACCGCAGTCGATTCTCGGTGTCCACCTGCATATCCAGGATGCGTTGACGATCGCGGCTCACTGCGGTCAGCTCCGCTAGAAGCGGCGACGGAACGGCCAACGGCCGCCACTGGGCATACTGGTGACGCAACGTATCGGCCAACACATAGGCATCGAATTCGTCGGACTTGGCGGCCGCCATCCGATAGCGTTCGCGTGCTCGCGCCGAGATTTTCGGTGACACGCAATAAATTTCGGCATCGCAGTGGTGCTGGAGATATTCGACCAGTAGCCCTTCGGCCCGCTCGATCGCGATCCGGACCGCACCGGTGAACGAAGCAATCAACCCGACCAGGACGGCCAGACCATCGACGGTGTGAGCGACCTTGCGACTGAGCAGCTGCTGGCCGGTGCCATCCAGCACACACAGGTGATGGAAGCGCCCGCCCCAGTCGATCCCACACCAGAAGCTGTTCGGCCGTTGCAGAGTACTCTGATTCATTGCACTTGGATCCCTTTCAATGTGAAAGGTTCACCCTGCGATCGCGAGGCCTGCCCGGAACCTCATCTCGGCACTCACCGCCCACAGCGGTGGCGCTGCTCTCGCTGGCCGGTCCACGCCCCGCAGCCACCACGGGCGGACAGGTCTGCATGTGGACCTCGAAGGTGACGCGTTTGCGTGGGCCCTGCCCGTGGTGGTGCAGGTGAACGCCGAGACCATCCCGGCCGATCCATTGTTAATAGATGAGGTTTGGATCACGGTATCGGGGAAGATCGAGCGGATCGCATCAGGCAAGCCGGTCAGCCCGTCGCAGCAGGCGATGAGGATGTCGCGTACTCCGCGGTTGCGCAGGTCGATGATGACCTTCTGCCAAAACCGTGCGCCCTCGCTGTCTTGGATCCAGCAGCCCAGGGCGTGTTTACGCCCGTCGAGGTCCACGCCGATGGCCAGATAGGCCACCTTGGTGCCCACCACCCCGTTGTCGGCGATGCGCAGCCGCAGCCCGTCGATATACAGGATCGGGTAGACCTCATCGAGTGGGCGCGATTGCCAGGCCTTGATCTCATCGACCACCACCTCGGTGATATTGGAGATCAATTCTCGTGACACCTTGGCTGCGTACACCTCGGCCAGATGTGCCTCGATATCGCGGGTGGTCATGCCGCGCGAATACAGCGACAGCACCACCGAATTGATGTTGCCCAGCCGGCGCGCCCTTTTGGGCACGATCACCGGCTCAAAAGTGCCGTTGCGGTCGCGCGGCACCGCGATATCCACCGGGCCGTTGACCGTGGTCACCGTCTTCGGTGAAGACCCATTGCGAGAATTGCCCGACCCGCGGCCAGCCGGGTCACCGGATTCATACCCCAAATGGTGGGTCATTTCGGTCTGCAAGGCCCGCTCGAGCACCGCCTTGGTCAACTCGGTCAGCAAACCGTCCGCCCCGTCGATCGGGGTCCCCGATTTCACCGCGTCCTTGATCAGCGAATCCAGGGTCTCGGCCGAAAACGTCTCCGCCAGCCGGCGAGCCGCCGACTTCTCCTTGCCCGCCGACTCCATGAGCTTCGTCACAAAACACTCCTTCTGTCCGCCCGAACGGCGGTCCGATGATGGACCACCCCGGACTTACACAGATGGAATGACACGCCCCGGTTCGGGGTCGCTCCGATCTGCCGCGTGCTGAGCGAGCGTGGCTGCAAGATCGCCCCGAGAACCTTCTACGCCTGGCAGGCTCGCCCACCATCGAAACGGGTCTTGTGGGACATGACGGTCGCTGAGATCCTGGCCGGCTACTACACCCCCGATGCTGATGGTCGCCGCAAGCCCGAGTCACTCTACGGTGCGGCCAAGATGTGGGCTCACCTGCAACGACGGGGCATTCCGGTGGCCAAATGCACCGTGGAGCGTCTCATGCGGGCCAACGGCTGGCAGGGGGTGCGGCGGGTCAAGAAGGTCCGCACTACCGTGGCCGATCTCGCCGCGCAGCGGGCACCGGACCTGGTGGATCGCACCTTCGCCGTCGATGCCCCCAACCGGCTTCTGGTCGCCGATTTCACCTACGTTCGCCTGGTCACCGGGGTGTTCGTCTACACCGCGTTCGTCGTCGATGCCTACGCCGGGCGGATCCTCGGCTGGGCGTGCTCAACGACCAAGCACTCGTGGTTCGTTGAATCGGCGCTCCGTCAGGCCGCAGCGCTGCGGGCCCGTGAAGGCCACCCGCTGGCGGGGTCGACGATTCACCACTCTGATGCCGGGTCGCAGTACACGTCGGTGCACTGCGGGGAGACGATCATGCTCGCCGGCATGAAGCCGTCGATTGGAACGGTCGGAGACGCCTACGATAATGCGTTGGCGGAGACAATAATTGGTCTCTATAAGACCGAAGCGATCCGGAAAGACTCACCGTTCCGAACCGGGCCGCTGCGCTCGGTGCACGATGTCGAGCACCTCACCGCCGACTGGGTCCACTGGTACAGAGCGCCACGAGGCGCTGTGGGATCGAATGGAGGTGAGAATCCTTCGTCTGTCCGCTGTCGCGGCAGCGGGTTGAAGCTGGGGGCAGCCTGATTCGGGGGACGCCGATGAGGGTGGAAAGCAGCCCTGACAACGACGGGACGCGTCGGCACTGCCAGACGACGCGGGTCCGGCAAGCAAGACGGGACGGTGTACGTGAGAAACCAGCGTCTGAACGCTCCTCAAGTCTGTTCCCACCAGCTCGAATCTGGCGGATCTGGGCTGGGCAGCGGCGCACACTCGTATCACGGTGTGGTGCGGGGAACTCCGCGATCGGTTTGTACCGCCGGTCGGGAGGTCACGGTGAAGGCCCGCGGCGTAGCCGTGGCGATGCCGCAGGAGCATAGTTGGGCACCTCGCCCGTCGATCGATCTGACAGTGAACGTGGGAACCCACGCGGTGGTCCCCTTCCCGGAGCGCATCCAGCGTTTCGGCGGGAAGGTCCGTCGCCGGCCGATGCCGTCGTGTGGGGGCGGAGGATCCGTAGTAGTCCGAGTCCGGGAAAGCCGGTCACATGGCGAAGGGGTCCAGCTTGTTCGCGGTTGCCGAGCATTGCGCGAAGGTCGCTGGTGAATACCGGCGCGCCGTGGCCCGACGTCGATGAGGCGTGGCTGCGGGTACGCATGATGCAGCGGAAACTGCATCGTTGGGCGGTGGCCGATCCGGGCCGCCGGTTTGATGATCTGTTCAACCTCGTTTATGACCCAGCGTTCCTCGTCGTGGCGTGGAACAGGGTGCGGGGCAACAAGGGAGCACGCACGGCCGGGATCGATGGAGTGACACCGTCCTCCATCGATGACCGAGCGGTGCAACTCCTTGCAGAACTGCAAGGCGACCTGAAAGAACGCCGGTTCACACCGGTTGCGGTGCGGGAGAAGTTGATCCCCAAGGCGAACGGCAAGATGCGACGCCTGGGAATCCCGACCACCGCCGACAGGATCGTGCAGGCAGCGCTGAAGCTGGTGCTGGAACCCATCTACGAGGCGGATTTCAAGCCGTGCTCGTATGGGTTTCGGCCGAGACGGCGGGCACAGGATGCGATCGCCGAGATCCACCACTACACCTCGGGTAACAAGGGGTACGAGTGGGTCTTTGAAGCAGACATCACGGCCTGCTTCGATGAGATCTCGCATTGTGCACTGATGGATCGGGTGCGGATGCGGGTCGGTGACAAGCGGGTGCTCACGCTGATCAAGGCGTTCCTGAAAGCCGGGATCCTCTCCGAGGATGCGGTACATCGGGATACGCCGACCGGCACTCCCCAGGGCGGGATCCTCTCACCGCTGCTGGCCAATATCGCCCTGTCGGTTCTCGACGAGCACTTCATGCGTCAGTGGGAAGCGCTCGATACGAACTGGAAGCGCACCAAGCATCGGCGCGCCGGAGGCGCCACCTATCGGATCGTCCGCTATGCAGACGATTTCGTGGTGCTGATCAACGGCACACGCGCTCATGCCGAAGCACTATGGGATGAGGTCGAAGCGGTACTCGCACCGATGAGCCTGCGCTTGTCGGTCGAGAAAACCAGGGTCTGCCACATCGACGAGGGCTTCGAGTTCTTGGGCTTCCGCATCCAGCGGCGAACCAAACCGGGCAGCAGCAAGCGGTTCGTCTACACCTGGCCATCGAAGAAATCGCTGGCCTCGATCACCGGCAAGATCCGGAAACTGACGCGCCGCAACAAACATCACACACTCGCCGACCTGCTCCGGCAGGTCAACCCCGTGCTACGGGGCTGGTGCAACTATTTCAAGCACGGAGTGTCTAAACGCACCTTCTGCTACGTCGACCACTTCGCATTCATGCGGGTTGCGTATTGGCTGCGTAAACGACACCTCGGCCTGACCTGGGGAACGCTACGCCGTCGCTTCTGGCCTGACTGGCAGATCAGCGACCGACGTGTCGAGCTGTTCCGGCCACGATCGGTGACGGTCCTCCGCTACCGATACCGGGGCTCGAAGATCCCTGCACCATGGGCGAATTGGCCACCCGACACCGACACCGCACCAGCGGCATGAACAAGTGGAGAGCCGGATGCGTGGAGACATGCACGTCCGGTTCGGAGGGCGGGCCGCAGAAACCCACCGCGTCGAAAGACCGGCAGGGCGCTGCGGTCCGACCCCTACACACCAGCCGGCTCATGCACCGACTCGGACTGAAACCACCCATCGAATACGAGGCCGACTACCATGCACACCACACCGGTCAGCCGACCGGCGCAAAGTAAACCGGTGTGCACAAAACCCAGGGCGATTCAGATCTCCATCTGACACCCGTATTGATCGAATTCCTCCTACTCTCGGCCGCAACTCAACACTGAGCACGCGGCGGCATCCAACAATGCACGGCCCGAAGCCGCGAGAAGACTTCCTGTCACATTCGGCTGTCGTGGATCCACTACGACCAATTGGATAGGCGTGGCGTTTCTCGCCAGGAACTCCAGGTAGTTGGGCAGACTGCCGTGAGTCTCCGCCGACTGAAGGTCAAGTTGCGGATGGCTGCGCCGCCAACGGGAAAGCACAGAATCGATTTGTGCCTGTGCAGCCCAATTCTCGAAAGCCGCCCCGCCGAGGTCGTACGCATCTGCGCGGTGGGGCGGCCATACCGTCAGTACACGCAACGGCCCATTACGCAGCTGGGCCTCCTGCAAGGCCATCTCGAGAACGGCGCTGCCCAGCGTCGTACTGCCGACCGCTGGACCCTCGACGACCGCGAGGATCAAACCCCGTCGCGGCGGTGTCGAATGTGCTCGCTTATATACCACGGCAACCGGACAACGCGCAGCAGCGATCAACGCCGAACCTATAGAGCCGATAGGGCTTCGCGCATGCTGTTCGAGGCGGGCTGAGCCCACGCAGGTCATGGCTGCCGATCGCGAGGAGTTGAGTAACGCGACGATCGGGCGGGCCTGCGCGATTTCGGTCTCGACCTTCACCGGCTTCCCTGTCGATTCGACGGCGGCGACCGCGCGGCGAAGAGCTAACCGCGCGTCGGCAAATTCACGAGTTGACTCGGGGCGATCGGTATTTTCTAAAGCGACTGCGTACACCAGCCGCAGTGGGATATCTCGACTGGCCGCCTCATCCGCGGCCCACACCGCTGCAAATTGCGCCGACGCGGAGCCGTCGATCCCGACCACGACCGACTGTGCGGGACCGGTTTCACCCATCGTTGACTCCTACCCGAAACCGCACAGTTCGAGGCTCACGGTAGGGACGAGAGCAGCTGCTGTGCAGGGGACATTGGTCCCGAAATGAGCGCCGTTAGTCCTTGACCGTGATTTCCAGTGTGTCGCGACCCTCGCCACGTTAAATTCAGACCAATTCGTCCACTATCCGGTGAAGGTTGATGGGAATGGCAGTGCAAGCGACACCGTCTCGACCCTCCGACGAGGCCACGCCACAGCCCCTGATCGGCAAGGGCTGGGTTCAGGGCGTGGCGCTCGTGATGGTTTTCGGCTTCCTGGTGCTGGGCATTCTCGTCTACCGCACCTACACCGCCTCGATGCCACTACCTGACAAAGTAGTCACACAGTCGGGCCGGCTGCTGTTCAGTAAGGACGACATCACCCGCGGACAAGAGCTTTATCAAGCTCGCGGCTTGATGGAATACGGTTCTGTACTGGGCCACGGTGCCTATCTGGGACCAGACTACACAGCTGAATATCTGCGCATGGCTACCGACGACGTCGCCAATCAGTGGCGCGCGCAAGGTGTGACGGACCCTCGCGACCGCGTGGTTGCCGAGTTCCGCGCCAATCGCTACAACCCCGACAGCAACACGCTGGTATTCACCGACCAGCAGGCACAAGCGTTCGACGACATCCAGCGGCATTACGCGGCGTACTTCGGGGACAACACCACGAAGTATGGGCTGCGGCCCCGCATGATCACCAATCAGGCAGAGATTCACGATCTGACTTCATTCTTCGCGTGGACAGCATGGGCGTCAGCGGCGCAGCGGCCGGGTCACAACTACAGCTACACCAACAACTGGCCTCCCGAGAAACGCGTCGACAACGGGCCGACCGCCCAAGTCGTCGTATGGTCGGCGTTATCGCTGGTCGCACTGCTGGGCGGCATCGGGATCTTGTTCGCCGTGTACGGGCGCTGGAGCCAGCAGGTCGGTTGGCACGGAGAGCAAGCCTCCACGCTGTCATTTCGCGAACCCGGCGAGGTGAGCCTGACGCCGGCGCAACGGGCGACGATCTGGTTCTTCGCGATCGTGTCGGTGTTGTTCTTGGCGCAGACGCTGGTGGGGGCCGCCGCCGAGCACTACCGGGCTGACCTGTCCAATTTCTTCGGTCTAGACTTGGCGCGGGTGCTGCCCTACAACCTGGCCCGGACCTGGCATGTGCAGCTGGCGCTGTTTTGGACCGCAGTGGCATTTCTGGCCGGGGGAATCTTCCTCGTACCGTTCATCGCCCGCCGTGAGCCGCGCCGGCAGAGCTGGCTGGTCTATGGTCTGCTCGGCGCGGTCGCCATAGTGGTGTTCGGCTCGCTCATCAGCGAGGCATTGTCGATCTATGGGGTGATACCGAAGGGCTCGCTGTTTTCCCAGCAGTGGGAGTACCTCGACTTGCCGCGGGTCTGGCAAATGCTGCTGATCATCGGCATGTTCTTGTGGATCGCGATCATCTGGCGCGGAATGCGGGCCCGGCTACGCGGGGAATCGAAGCTGAACATGCCATGGCTTTTCTTCTTCGCCGGGCTCGCTATTCCCGTGTTTTACGCAATCGGGCTTTTGGCCAGCAGCGGCACTCACTACACCGTTGCAGATTTTTGGCGGTTCTGGGTGGTGCATCTGTGGGTGGAGGACTTCCTTGAACTGTTCACCACCGTGATGGTGGCTTACATGTTCGTTCTGCTCGGTGTAGTTCGCGAACGGATCGCGCTGGGTGTGATCTTCCTCGACATTATCTTGTATTCAGCCGGCGGCGTAATCGGCACCATGCACCACCTATACTTCTCCGGCACCCCGGTCGAGCACATGGCATTGGGCGCGTTCTTCTCAGCCGCCGAAGTCATCCCACTGACCTTTTTGACCGTCGAGGCCTGGGCCTTCTTGCAGCTTGGGTCGCGCCAGCAGTCCGGTGACGGCAACCCGTTCCCGCATCGGTGGGCGGTGATGTTCCTGGTTGCCGTCGGATTCTGGAACTTCCTGGGAGCAGGCATCTTCGGGTTCTTGATCAACCTGCCTGTCGTCTCCTATTACCAGATCGGCACGGCGCTGACGGCCAACCACGGTCATGCAGCGCTGATGGGCGTCTATGGCATGCTCGCCGTGGGCCTTGCGATGTTCGCATTCCGCTACGTGATACCAGCCGAAAAATGGCCTGAAAAATGGGCTCGGATTTCCTTCTGGGGCATGAACATTGGCCTGGCCTGGATGGTGTTCGCGACGCTGCTGCCGCTAGGCGTGCTGCAGCTCTACCACTCAGTAAACGACAGCTACTTCGACGCCCGCTCACTCGGTTACATCACTCGCCCAGGAAATTCACTGCTGGAATGGCTGCGACTCCCCGGAGACGTGATCTTCATCGCCGGTGGTGTGCTGCCGTTCATCTATATCGCGTTGACGGCGTTGCGACACTTTCACTCCGGCTCAGCAGCTCAGGAGCTACCCGACCACCCCCTCTACACCGAGACAGCCCGGGTCGATGAGCCCTCGGCGCCGGCGAAGGAGTGACGATGACAGCGCCCGCCGCGTCGGTGTGGATGGTTGGCGCCTACGCGCTGTTCTTGGCAGCTGTCGCGTGGGGCTTCGACACGATGGCTAGAAGGGTGTCCCAACAGGCCACGCGATGGCGCACCGGGAAATTCGTGTACCGGCCCGACCACGATGCATGGGTTTGCCCACAAGACCAGTGGCTGTGGCCGACGTCGTTCGATCCCCATCACCGGGTGATGCGCTATCGCGCGGCGCCGGTGGTGTGTAACAGCTGTCCGGTGAAATCGACGTGCACCACCTCGAATGACGGCCGCGAGATCACGCGCGAAATTGATCCATGGCCGTACTCGGACGCCGGGCGGTTCCACCGCGGAATCGCTTGTCTGGTGGCCGCGCTCGGGGTGATCATGCCGCTGGCCATGCTAATCGGCCATTACACCTTTTCTGAGGTGCTGGTGCTGTGCGGGGTGGCTCTGCTGGTGGGAACGGTGAGCCTCCCACTGGCGCGGCACCTCTGGAACACGCCGTCGAACGCTCCCGAGCATCTGCCACACCGGTCCGCGCTGGAAGATCGGGCGGCCGTTGCGACCGACCGGTACTCTGGCCGATGGGCAGGTAGCTGGGCGCACAAGGAGGAACCCCCGCGGTGAGCGCGATCGTAGTTGCCTTTTCCGCTGCGATCGTGGTGGTGATCGCATTGACATTCGTGTCGCTGGTCGTGCTGCGGGAATACGAGCGTGGCGTGGTGTTTCGGATGGGCCATGTGCGTCCGCTCTACCGGCCTGGGCTTAAGTTCTTGATTCCCTTGGCGGACCGGATGGTGCGTGTGGACCAGCGAGTGGTGACGTTGACCATTCCGCCGCAGGAGGTGATTACCCGCGACAACGTGCCCGCGCGGGTAAATGCTGTGGTGATGTTTCAGGTCACAGATCCACTGAAAGCCATTCTGGCAGTCGAGAACTATGCTGTGGCAACATCTCAGATCGCCCAGACAACGCTGCGTTCGCTACTTGGCCGCGCCGACCTCGACACGTTGCTGGCCCACCGCGACGACCTTAACCGGGATCTTCAAACCATCATCGAAAAGCAGACAGAGCCATGGGGTGTACAGGTGCGGGTGGTCGAAATCAAGGATGTCGAGATCCCCGAGTCGATGCAGCGTGCTATGGCTCGCGAAGCCGAGGCGGAACGCGAACGTCGCGCAAAAGTGATCAACGCGCGCGGAGAGCTGCAGGCCTCTGCGGAGCTGCGCGAAGCAGCCGAGACGTTGTCAAAGAACCCAGCATCACTGCAATTACGGTACCTGCAAACGTTACTGGAGCTCGGGGCGGACCAGAACTCGACTGTAGTATTCCCATTGCCGGTCGACATCATTACGCCGTTCTTGAAGCACCCGGAAGTGCTAAACGCGATCGCGGACTCGCTCAGCGAGCGCCGCTAAGCCATCGGCGGCCAGCAGCGCGCACTCGCCGATCCACGGTCAACGGCGACGCCGCAAGCTTAAGACCGGCAGCGCAAGGCCCAATGACGCCGACACCAAGGACCAACGGCCCTCCCGACATCAGCGGTGTCTGTGGAAGCTGGAATACAGGTAGGGGTTGGAGGTTGATATGCCTGACACGACGGTAGGAACTGCCGTTGTCAAAAACGCGGTGTGGTCTGCATGCCGCGCCCCATCCTTGCATAACAGCCAGCCCTGGCAGTGGGTATTCGACCACAGAGAACTACGCCTCTATCTCGACCCCACCCGGGTGATGGACAGCGACCAGTCGGGGCGGGAAGCACTGATCAGCTGTGGAGCTGCCCTCGACCACTTGAATGTGGCGATGACTGCAGCCGGTTGGCAATCCCACGTCAAGCGGTTTCCCAAACCGGGAAACCTCAACCATCTCGCGTCCATCCAGTTCACCCCATTGGATCACGTCACTGACGACGACCGGCGTCGCGCCAGCGCGCTCTGGGCACGCCGAACCGATCGGTTGCCGTTCATGGCACCAACAGACTGGGATCTTGTCGAGTCCGCGCTGCGCCGCAGCCTTAGCGGTAGCCCCGTCCATCTGGACGTCGTGCCTCAGGATGTCCGTCCACAAGTGGCGTGGGGATCACAGCTCGCCGAGTCGTTGCGACAATATGATTCGCGGTACCACGACGAACTACATTGGTGGACTTCACCATTCGAGATTTCAGAGGGGATACCATATAGTTCGCTGATCTCTGGAGCCGAGAGTCAACGGGTGGATGTTGAGCGGGGATTCCCGCTCACGCATCGCGCTGAAAGACGCAGTGAAGTACCCAAAGATCAGTCCACAATTTTAGTGTTATCCACCGAAACCGACACTCGCGCTGATGCATTAGCTTCAGGCGAAGCGCTTTCCACAGTCTTGTTGGAATGCACACTGGCTGGCTTGGCTACGTGCCCCGTGACTCATGTCACCGAGCTGAAAGTGACCCGCGATCTCATTGCAGGCTTACTCGATGAGGAATTACGACCGCAATTACTGGTGCGCGTAGGCTTGGCGCCCGCTACGGAAGAGCCGCCGCCGCCCACTCCGCGGCGACCGTTGACCGAAGTCTTTCGCCTGCAGAATTGAAGTCGGGAAGCGGCGATGCCAGGTGAGGATTACAACTACGCACCAACTTCGGTCGTCGTCGGCATAGACGGATCACGTGGGCAATCGATGCCGCGTTATGGGCAGTCGATGAAGCTGCTGCCCGAGACATTCCGCTGCGGCTGGTGTACGCAATCGAACCAGGCAGCACCGATGTGGCACAGGCGGCGCAGGACTTGGCCAGGGGTGAGCTCGCGATCGCCATGCCAACACCGTTGTGGAGTCGACGGCCAAGCCGGTCAAGGTCGAGGTCGAAATTGCACAGGGCGGAGCTATCTCCGCATTGCTGGAGATTTCGCGTTCGGCGGCGATGATTTGCGTCGGCTCGACCGGCCATCGCGGTGCCACCCGTGCACGCATCGGGTCTACGGCCTTAGCGCTGGCCGCTTCTGCACGTTGCCCGCTCGCCGTCGTCCACAAACGGCCCGACCCAACACAGTCTTACCCTGGCTCAGTTCTAGTTGTCCTGGACACGTCCCCGGCCAATAGCACCGTCCTAGAGCATGGCCTTGAGGAAGCAATGCTCCGCAACGCCCCGGTCCGGGTTTTGATTGAGCGTCCGTCCCAGGTCGCACGAGAGCATGTCGACGGCGTGGGATGTAGCGGGAACCACTGGGCGCGAGCGCAACTCGACCGCTGGCTAGCTCCATGGCGGCGGCGATACCCCGATCTAAGTATCACCGCCGAGGAACACTGGACCATCCCGGGTTTCGTGCACACCTTCTTTTGAGGGAAGGATGGCACGATGGCAACGAGGTACGACCAGGACATGAAGGCCAAGGCGGTCCGGCTGGTCCGGGAGCATCGCGACGAGTACGACACCGAGTGGGCGGCGATGCGGGCCATCTCGGCCCGGTTGGGGATGAGCGCGGAGACCCTGCGCAAGTGGGTGCGCCAGGCCGAGATCGACGACGGCCAGGCCGCTGGGGTATCGACGGCGGAGAGCCGGGAGTTGCGCGAGCTGCGTAAGAAGAACCGTGAGCTTGAGCAGACTATCGAAATCCTCAAGGCGGCAACAAGTTTCTTCGCGCGGGAGAGCGACCCGCGACACCGTTGATTTGTGAATTCATCGCCGAGCATCGTGCTCGGTTCGGGGTCGCTCCGATCTGCCGCGTGCTGAGCGAGCATGGCTGCAAGATCGCCCCGAGAACCTTCTACGCCTGGCAGGCTCGCCCACCATCGAAACGGGTCTTGTGGGACATGACGGTCGCTGAGATCCTGGCCGGCTACTACACCCCCGATGCTGATGGTCGCCGCAAGCCCGAGTCACTCTACGGTGCGGCCAAGATGTGGGCTCACCTGCAACGACGGGGCATTCCGGTGGCCAAATGCACCGTGGAGCGTCTCATGCGGGCCAACGGCTGGCAGGGGTGCGGCGGGTCAAGAAGGTCCGCACTACCGTGGCCGATCCCGCCGCGCAGCGGGCACCGGACCTGGTGGATCGCACCTTCGCCGTCGATGCCCCCAACCGGCTTCTGGTCGCCGATTTCACC
This sequence comes from Mycobacterium heckeshornense, assembly GCF_016592155.1. Classification (NCBI taxonomy): domain Bacteria; kingdom Bacillati; phylum Actinomycetota; class Actinomycetes; order Mycobacteriales; family Mycobacteriaceae; genus Mycobacterium; species Mycobacterium heckeshornense. The sequence continues at coordinate 1,391,707 of NZ_AP024237.1, read as the reverse complement.
TACGTTCGCCTGGTCACCGGGGTGTTCGTCTACACCGCGTTCGTCGTCGATGCCTACGCCGGGCGGATCCTCGGCTGGGCGTGCTCAACGACCAAGCACTCGTGGTTCGTCGAATCGGCGCTCCGTCAGGCCGCAGCGCTGCGGGCCCGTGAAGGCCACCCGCTGGCGGGGTCGACGATTCACCACTCTGATGCCGGGTCGCAGTACACGTCGGTGCACTGCGGGGAGACGATCATGCTCGCCGGCATGAAGCCGTCGATTGGAACGGTCGGAGACGCCTACGATAATGCGTTGGCGGAGACAATAATTGGTCTCTATAAGACCGAAGCGATCCGGAAAGACTCACCGTTCCCAACCGGGCCGCTGCGCTCGGTGCACGATGTCGAGCACCTCACCGCCGACTGGGTCCACTGGTTTGGATATGCGGGTGATTTTCGGCGTGTCTGCTGCTGTCCCGCGGGGCGGGCGCGGATGCTGTGGGCGGGAGGTTGTCGTGTTCGTGCCTTGCCTGGTTCACCCAGTTGGCGGTGGCGTTCTTCGGCTGGGGCATGAGCTGGTCGACGACTATTTGGGGATGGTCGCAGCCCGGGCGCGCCCGAACACGGTGCTGGCTGCCGCGTTCGATCTGAAGGTGTTCTTCACTGAGGTCGCCAAGGCGCCAGAGGAGGTCACCGATGCCGACGTGTTGTCATTCATCGCTGCCCAGCGCCAGCCGAGGCGTGGCGCGGAAGTGGTGCGGATTGACGACGGTGAGGCTGGACTGTCGGCGCGCACGATCAAGCGGCGGCTGGCCTCGGTCGCCGGGCTGTTCGAGTATCTGATCGTTCGTGGCGTTGTTTCTAGAAACCCAGTGCCGCAGGGATTGTCGACGCGGACTCCGAGTCGGGCGGTGCGTGGCGTGCCGTTGATTCGCACCCCGCGCACTGTGCCGCGGGTGATCGACCCCGATCAGGCCGACGCCTTGATGAGGGCGCTGCGCACCCACCGGGACCGGGCGATGGTACAGGCGATGCTGCTGGGTGGGCTGCGTCGGTGCGAGGTGCTCGGGCTGCGGCTGGGTGACGTGCGTCCCGGTGAGAAGCGGTTGTTCATCGCCGACGGCAAGGGCGGTCACCAGCGCATCGTGCCGGTGTCACCGCGCTTTTTCACCACTTTGGCCAGTTACCTGGAGCTGGAGCGGCCGCATACCGCGTCAACCGATCACGTGTTCGTGGTGCTCAAGGGCCAACGTCGGGGTCGGCCGCTCAGCGCGGCCGGGCTCGATGAGATCATCGCTGGTGCTCGGCGTCGAGCCGGCATTGAGCACCTGACCTGTCATCAACTGCGGCACACCTGTTTTACCCGGCTGCGTGAGGCCGGGATGGCGTTGGAGGCGATCCAGGCCCAGGCCGGGCATCGCTCGCTGGAATCGACCCGCATTTACTTGCACTTGGCCAACGGTTGGCTCGCCGACGAATACCGGCGAGCGGTCGAGGCGATCGATGCGCAAGCGATGCAGGCACCCTGATGCCCGCGTCGGTGGTGGTAGACGACTCCTGGCTCGTCGAGGACTATCTGGCCGCGATGCGGGCCTCAGGGCACAAGACGGGCCGGTCAACGACCCGATCGGCATACACCTGCGAGGGCAAGATCCGGCGGGCTGGCGGATGGGATGGGCTCACCGCCGAGCAGCGGCTCGACGTTGTGGTCAAGGCGCGTTCGTTCACGTCCTGGCTGATGGTCACTGGCCGCATCACTGTGGACGCCGAGCTGCTCAGCCGCACCGACCTGCGGCCGGGCCTGCCGGCACGGTCGTTTTGCCCCGCCGATTACCACTGGTTCAACGAAGCCTGTTCTCGCATCGGCGTTTCGGCCAGGGACACCGCGGCGCAGTGGAACATCCTGGCGAAGGTTACTGCCATCACCGGTGTGTCACCGCGCGCGATCACCGACGAGCATTTCGACGCCGCCCGTGTGGCGATGCTCACCGCGTATGCCCGCCGCGGCAAGCCCACCGCGGGCAAGAACGTGGCCGCGGTTTTTCACCGCTTGCGGCTGACGCTCTTCCACGCCGGCCAGATTTCTACGCTGCGCCCACCGGCGGTGCAACACCAATCCTCGGACACCGGATGGGACACGGCGCCAATAAAGTTCGTCGAGACCGCGCAGCGATACCTCGCACAAGTCGCGCTGAGTCTGCGACCGAGCACCGTCCGACACATAGACCTGGACCTGCGCCGATTCGGAATCTGGCTGGCCGACACCCACCCCGACGTCACCGGCTGCGCTGATCTCCGGCGCGAACACATCGAGGCATTCAAGGCGTGGCTGTGCACGCACGCCAGGCCATCCACCGGCAAGCCGCTCAACCGGGTCAGCATCAAGAACACGCTGATCAACCTGCACTGCTTTCTCACCCGGATCGCCGAGTGGGGCTACCCGGACGCGCCGACCAGGGCACTGATGTTCCCCGGCGACCTGCCCATCATCGACAAGCCGCTGCCGCGGTTCCTCGACGACGCCGCAGCAGCCAAGTTGCTGCGCGCTACCCGCAGCGAGGCCGATCCGCTGTCTCGGCTGATCGTTGAATTGCTTGCCCGCACCGGGATACGCCGCAGCGAGCTGCTGGCCCTCACCGTCGACGCCGTCGTGCAGATCGGATCCGCCTACTGGCTGCGCATCCCGATCGGCAAGTTGCACAACGACCGCTACATCCCGCTGCACCCACAGCTCAAAGAACTCCTTGATGACTGGATCGCCAACCATAGACCCAATGGGTTGCGCACCAATCACCTTCTGATCGAACACAGACGGCCGATTAGCCATCACCGCGTCACTTCGGCGTTGCGCCGCGTCGCGGGCGCGGCCGGCATCGGCAACGTCACCGCGCATCAACTGCGACACACGCTAGCCACCCAGGCGGTGAATCGGGGCATGAGCCTGGATGCGATCGCAGCGCTGCTCGGACATTATGCGGGTGATCTTGTCAAGTGCGTCTTGTCAGGAGGCGGTTTGATCGAGTCGGGCGAGCAGTCCGTCGAACACTTTCTGGCGGCCGAGCTGTCCTTTTTCGGCAGCGTCGTCGCGTTGTGCCTGCAGAGTGGGCCGGAAGGCGATGGTGGTCTGAAAGAAGGTGCAGGATTCGCAGATGGATTCGAAGTGGCAGTCCAGGCCGACGGGTCGGGCGCAGTAGCCGTTACCCAGCATCCGACGGTGCATCTCGGCGCGGAGCTTTCGCATTTCGGCGCCTTCGGCGTCGGCGGGAAGTGCGCGCGGCTGATCGTAGAGGGCCTCGACCTTTTCGCTGACGGTGAAGTATTCGTCGGCGACGGTGCGATCGGCGATTCGAGCGTAAACGAGCGTCATCCGCATAGATCGGTGACCCAACAGCGCGGCCAGCGCTTCCAGCGACATACCGCGGTTGATCGCCTGGGTTGCCAAGGTATGTCTGAGACGATGGGGCGAAACACGGCCGATGCCAGCCACTTTCGCGGTTTCAGCGACGGCCCGATCGACGCGGCCCTCCCCGATGCGTTGGCCGTACTCAACGAACAGGTAGCGGCTGCGCAGGCTGACGGGTCGGGCGGCGAGCCATTCGTCGAGGAGATCCTTGAGTTGGGGATGCAACGGAATGTACCGGTCGTTGCGCAGTTTCCCGAGCGGCACGTGCAACCAGTACGCGGCCCCGATCTGCACCACGGAATCGACTGTGAGATCGAGGAATTCGCCCTTACGCAGGCCGGTGCGGGCCAGGAACTCCACGCACAGCCGGACAAACGGGTCGTCGGCGGCGCGCGCGGCCTGCAGCAGCTTGGTGAACGCGGCGTCGTCGAGGAAGCGGGGCAGCGGCTCGTCGCGGATCGGCAGGTCGCCGGCGAACACGAGCACGCGGGCGGGAATATCGTCGCCGTCCCATTCGGTGAGCCGGTCGAAGCAGGTGCGCAGGGTGCCGAGATGTTCGGCGAGACTGATCTTGGACAACCGGCCGCCGCGCGCCGAAGGACGGGTGGCCAGGTGCAGCTTGTAGGCCTCGATGTGTGCCCGACGCAGGTCAGCAACACAGACCACCTCGGGGGCGTTCGCGGCCAGCCAGCCGGCGAACTCCCGCAGCACGCCCTCGACACGCACCATCGTCGAGGCCCGCAGCGACAGCCGCGTCTGGGCGATGTAACCGGTCAGGGTGGCCGCCAGCCGCGGCGGAACCGCCGCCCACTGGGCGGCCCGCTCAGCCGAGCGGTTTGGGCTGGTCTTGCGGGGCGCGCTGTCGAGGACGCCGAGGTGGAACAGGGTGGTCTGCGCACCGAACAGCGCCGCGCTCAGTGCTTTGGCGCCGTGGCTGCCGGGTCGGTGACGAGTTATCGCGGCACTCAACGCTTTTCGCTGCTCATCGATCACCGGCTGGGTCAGCTGCTCGGGAGTCAGCCCGGCCAGCGCGGCCACCTTGGCCAGCGCCGACCACTGCAGGCGGGTCACGATGGGATCAAACCCGAGCTCGGTGGAGGTCGCGACGAACCGTTGGTGGAATCCGCGGTGATGATGGGCGGCGACTTCGCCGAGGTAGGGCCGGCACGCCACGAGATAGTCCGGGCTGGGCCGCAGCCGTCCCGTCACGATCAGCCAACCAACCACCCGTCGATCCTTCAGCGGCAAAGCGCACTGGGTTGCCAGCGGCAACGCAGACCAGCCCGCCACACCCACGCGGGTGAAGAACGTGCGGGCCACCGAGGTCACCGGATGTCCGGCGAACATCCCGGCCGCAACCAGGTCGGCCCGATACGCCTCGACGAGCTCTTCGATGTCGGGGCGATGTGCTGGTGAGCGGTTCATGCCTCGGCCGCCTCACCGGAGGCGACGACCTGCGCCTCGATCGCTTCGGCGGCCCGCAGGTACTCCCGTTCCAACCAGTCGTTGGCCAGGTGCAGGTAGATGCGGGTGGAGTCGATCGAGGCGTGGCCGGCCTGGGCTTGGATCGCCTCCAGTGCCATCCCCGCCTCCCGCAGCCGGGTGAAACAGGTGTGCCGCAGCTGATGGCACGTCGCCTGGGTCAGCCCGGCGCGAGCGCGCGCACCGTCGAGGATCTCGTCCAGACCGGCGGCCGACAACGGCTCGCCACGCCGGGGCCCCTTCAACACCACGAACACCCGATCGGTCGACGTCCGCGGCCGCTCCTGATCCAGATAGTCCCCCAGCGATGCGAAGAACCGCGCCGATACCGGCACCATCCGCTGCCGACCGCCCTTGCCTTCGGCCACGAACACCCGCCGCTCGCCGGCGTTGACGTCGTCGAGGCGCAGGCCCAGCACCTCGCAGCGTCGCAGTCCACCCAGCAGCATCGCCTCGACCATGGCCCGGTCGCGGTGGGTGCGCAGCGCCGCCCGCAGCGCGTCGACCTCGCTTGGCGCCAGCACCCGGGGCAGCGTGCGCGGGGTGCGGATCAACGCCATCCCGCCCTTCCCGCGCCGAGCACCGGGGCGGCGGGCGGCCAGGCTGGTCGGCACCGGGTTGCGGCTTACGCCGGTGTCACCGCGGGCCGCGAGGTAGGCATACAGGCCACGCACACTGGACAACCGGCGGGCGATCGTGCGCGCCGCCAGGCCCGGCTCGCCGTCCTCCAACCGCACCACCCGCTCACCCAAACGGGCAGTGCGTTGAAACGCCAAGAACGCGAACACATCTGCGGCGCTCACCTGGGTCGGTTCCTTGGCAACCACACCGAAGAAGATCTTCAAATCCGAGGCCACCGCCAGCCAAGTGTTCGTTCGGGCCCGTGCCGCAACGAAGGCCAGGTAGTCATCCAGCAGCGGATGCCCCAGGGTGATCGCGGCCAACTCCGCCCCACGATGGTGACGGACCAGGCACGGCATGAACACGGCAACCTCCTGCCGCCAGCATCCGCGCCCACCCCGCTGGATCACGGCAGACACGCCGAAGATCACCCGTATATCAAACACAAAACCTTAGCCATGACAATGGTTTACGCACGAATTGCTGATAAGACCGTCGCCGAGGAGTACTTCGCCGTCACCGAGAAAGTGGAACTACTCTACGGCCAACCCCATCAACTCGCCGGCGACGACGAAGGCCGCGAAATGCGCAAACTGCGTAACGAGATGCACCGCCGCATGCTGGGCAACGGCTACTGCGCACGACCGGTCGAGATGGACTGCCACTTCGAGTCCATCTGCGAATCCTGCAGCTTCTTCGTTACCACCCTCGAGTTCCGGCCCACGCTGCAACGCCAGCGCGACGATGCCGCCAACAAGGGCCAACTCGGCCGCCAGAAGATCTTCGACGGCATCCTCGACCGCCTCGATACCACCGCCTCGTGACCGCCCTACTTGACTCGATCACCCGCATAAGTACAACACCAGCCGGCTCATGCACCGACTCGGACTGAAACCACCCATCGAATACGAGGCCGACTACCATGCACACCACACCGGTCAGCCGACCGGCGCAAAGTAAACCGGTGTGCACAAAACCCAGGGCGATTCACACCCAGGCAGCATGCTTGATTATCTGCACAGCAATGCAAGCCCTGTCCAGTTGCTCGTGGTGGGCCCCCGAGATTCTCGCACGCTCGGCGCTATCTTCAGCCCCGCGTCTCGCTCAACGCTCGGTCATGCCGGTTGCACGCTGTTGATTTGCAATCTTCAGAGCTGACTCTGAGTTGTGGGCACCGAAAGCTTTTTAGCTCAGCAGTTCTCACACCGTTTGGATTGAGATCGCATGGCAGGATACCAATGAATCGCCACATCTGAGTCGATACAAGCTTTTGATGTTGTCGTGGAATTACAACCGCGATCTCGGGCAACGTCTCGGCGCACCGCAAATACGATCTTCGGCGTGCGACAAATCTCGTATCGGTGACGGCGACACGCAGGCACTGCGCTACACTGCAGCGCTATTGATTGCTAGCTACGTCACTTCGAACTGATGACTATTCGAACTCGAGGACATTATGCATCCCGCTAGACCAGTGGTTGTTGCCCAAAGGCCGGGAAGCGCACTCGGCAACGGCGGGTGAACGGACTGGGTTGTTGGCGCATCTGGTACGCCCGCAGCGTCGCTCGGTACTACGCTGAGGGACTGTCTGGACAACGGTGGATCTGGTCTTGGTCTGACACGCCGAGCTGTGGTTGGCGGGACGGACTGAGGATGTCAGAAACACTCGATCCCGTCGCTATCGAGGCGGATCGATGGCAGCTGGCGGAGCGGCTGCTGGCGCAAGCGAAGGAACAGGGCGTCGAGCTGGTCGACCCCAACGAGCTGCTTAACCAGTTGACCAAGAACGTGCTCGAGACCGCGCTGGATGCGGAGATGACCGAGCATCTGGGTTATGACGAGGATGACCCGGCTGGGCGTGGCAGCGGCAATTCCCGCAATGGCACCCGGGCCAAGACGGTGCTCAGCGAGATCGGGCCGGTGGAGATCGAGGTACCTCGGGATACCAATAGCGGCTTTGATCGGCAGATCGTCAAGGAGCGCTAGCGTCGGCTGAGGGGTATCGATGAAATCGTATTGTCGTTGACCGCAAAGGACCACTGGTGAGGTCGCCGCCACTTCGCCGACATGTACGGGCCACCCGACCTCGGCGCAAGCTGGCCGCATCGGGACACCGCGCATGGAGGCGTTTTGCAATCATCACGGCTATTCCGCGCGGGTTAGCTCCGGGCAGCGGCGGGTGCCGTTAGATGTTGATGTGGCACATGCGTTACGGCATACGTTTGGCACTGCGATGGCCGAGACGGGGTGGATCTGCCGGTGATGCAGCCGTTGCTCGGTCACGAGCATGTCGACACCTCGGTGCATCTTGCTCCGGTTCGGGTGAAGACGGAATTCGATGCGGCGCGCGCTCGCATCCACAGCCGCGGTAAGCGACCGGCTGCAGCTCGCTGTGATCGGCAGGTCCGATGTCGATCAGGTCGTCCAGTTGGTCGGCCCGCACCGGCCACCCGATCCTCGGCCACGCCGAGTACTCAGTGCTTGTCATTCGCTGATAGCAGCGTTTGCGCTTGATGAAGTCGAATGCTCACCCGTCGAACCACTCCACGACGTCCGCTAATGGGCGGCGTGGAGTCACCGGCAAGAGGTCAGCGTTGACCGGTGCCCACCCGACCCGTAGCAGCATCTGCGGAAACCCGCTTGTCCCAAAAACCTCGACCTGCACAGCATCGCGTGTTTCGACAATCTCCAACGGTTCGGTGACGGGACAGCTAGCCAACCCAAGCGCGGTCGCGCTCAGCAAGATTAAGCTAGTGGCTTCGCCGGCCCGCAGGCGTGCCAGCGTGGTGTCGTCTTTGGTGCCGAGTGCGAGCACCGCAGCGTTATCTTCGGCGGGATCGGTATCAGCCGGCTGCGCCAACGCGGGACCCGCGAATAGCCGCGGAGGTAACGGCGCAGTTGGGTCCGATTGTGGCGTGCTGCGCGCTGGTACACCGGCAACCGACGCATACCTGCCGCTCCATTTGGTCAACTCAGCCAAATAATCGTGGTCAGTTGCATGCTGCCAAACAGCTTGTGCCACAATAGTTTGTAACCGTGGTAGGGCTTCGATTCGGCGTAGCATCACGCCGGCGCGAGCCGCGCGCGCACCCATGAGAGCGATATAATTAGCTGGCACTTCCCACGAGCTGTAGTGGCGTCGATCGGTGCGCCGCCGCGGGATCGCCGCCGCGAGTGTGATGTCAACTTCACTGGGAGACTGGCGGTGAAGCTCTATGGCCGCAAGGTGTTCCCGGTCGTCGGGATTCGGTAACCGCTGTACCTTCGATTGCCATCCCAGCGCCGCCAACGCGGTCACACAATGATGCAGGATGATTCCGCAGCTTAGAATCAAATCACGGCCGTCCGGGTCGGTATTAGGAAGATGCCGTGTCCGGTCAGCGTACAAGTGCAAGCTTTCTCTACCCACCCGCCACCGCCAAGGCTGCGTGTTGTGCACCGAAGGTGCACGAGTAGCCAGTGACAAGGCGGTTCGAACGGTCTCCCGGTCGGGAAATCGGATGTTCATGGCGGTCAGCGCTTTCTGCAAACAATGTTTCCAGTTCAGGCTCGCACGGGACACACACAGCGGATAGAGCCCAAAGACTCCACTTGCATGGGACTTCCTGTTTGCGCCAGTACCCCATGCAGCGGAAACTTGGGCCCTATGGCTATTCGACGGGTGACGAACGACCCTGAACCCGACACGGCTGCAGTCCATACTTTCCCGTAGTGGGCGACCGCTTGGTGGAATGGCTCACCATTTCAAAGGAGGAGTCATGGCACTAAGAAATCGGGATTTAGGAATCCTGGTGGGGGTTGACGATTTACCTGCTACCAGGGTCGCGCTCGATTGGGCCGCACGTGATGCGGAACTGCGGAATGTCTCGCTCACGCTCGTACACGCGATTTCGCCGACTATTTCGACAACATGGCTGGATACGCCGTTACCTCCCGGTTTGGCGCGCTGGCAAGCAGATCACGGACGCCGACTCCTCGACGACGCGCTGAAGACGGTGGCACAAGCGTGCGATCGCGGAGGCCCTGCCGAAGTCCGCACCGAACTCCTGTCGTCAGCTGCCATTCCCACGTTGGTCGACTTTTCCAAAGAGGCGGAACTTGTGACCGTGGGATGTCACGGCAGTGGGCGGTGGTTTGGCCGCCACCCCGGTTCGGTTGCTATGGGGCTGATCCGTCACGCACATTGTCCGGTCGCGATCATCCACGATGAGGATCCGTTGATGCCCTACCCAGCGCAGGCGCCGGTACTAGTGGGCATCGACGGCTCCCCAGCGTCCGAACTATCGACCGCAATCGCATTCGATAAGGCTTCGCGCCGAAAGGTGCAGCTGGTTGCTCTGCACGCATGGAGCGATGCCGATGTATCGGAAGCGCCCGGCGTGGATTGGCCTGCGACACAGTCGATGAACCAAGAAATTACTCGCTGAGCGACTGGCGGGCTGGCAAGAACAGTACCCAGATGTTGATGTGCACCGAATTGCCGTGTGCGATAAGCCGGCACGCCAACTCGTCGAGCGCTCTGAGGAGGCCCAGCTGTTCGTCCTCGGTAGCCGAGGCCGTGGTCGATTCGCCGAAATGATGGTCGGGTCAGTCGCTGAAACAGTGGCCCAGTCGGCACGGATGCCGGTGATTGTGGCACGCCAACCCGGCACGCACCGTACTGAGTAGTTACAGCAATGGGGCCGACCATCGCACGGTTGTGCCTTCCCCAGGCAAAGTCTCAACCGAGAAGGTACCGCCTACCTCTTCGGCCCGTTGCTGCAGATTCGCCAGGCCACTGCCAGTGATAGGTCCAGTGATACCCCGGCCGTCGTCAATCACTTCGATCGATAAGTCGTCTTCGACCTTGACGATCACGGTGAGCTTCGAACCCCCAGCATGCCGCACGGCGTTGCTAACCGCTTCGCGCACAACCGCTTCTGCCTGATCGGCGAGGCCAGCCTCCACCGTTGAAAGCGGTCCGATGAACTGCGTTGCGATATGTAACTTCCCATCCGCGAATTGGCCGATAGCTTCGTCAAGCCTCTGGCGCAACCGTGTCGCCCCGGAAGCTGGTCCATGCAGCTCAAATATCGTTGTTCGGATTTCTTGGATGATCTCTTCGAGGTCATCGATGTATGCCGACAGTCGTTCTTTTACTTCGGGCGATCGCGCCCGCGGGATGGTTCCCTGCAAAGCAAGCCCGACCGCGAAGAGCCGCTGGATAACGTGGTCATGCAAATCTCGCGCGATACGGTCGCGGTCGGTCAGGACGTCAAGTTCACGCGCCAGACGCTGGGACCTCGCAAGCTGCCAGGCGAGTGCTGCTTGGTCGGCGAAAGCTGAGATCATCTCTTGCTGGTCTTGGGTGAACGGCGTTGTGCCGGGGGCCCGCAATGCGACAAGCACTCCAGCGACCGTCTCGCCGGCTCGCAGCGGCAAAACTAGTGCGGCGCCAGGCCGTAGCTCCGCAGAGCCGAGATCAAGGTTGTCGAATCGCCGCGGAATGCCGTCTGTGAAAACATCTCCGACCGGTGTCCCACCGAGCGGTATCGTTGCTTCCGCACCGAACTGCGCTGGCCCGCCAGCCACTGCTCCGATCAGCAGTTCGCGCACATTGGAGCACGGAATGTCCTCGTCGACCGGAACTGCAACCAAGGCCACCCACGCATCAGTCAATCTTAGGGCTTCCTCGGCGATGAGTTCGAATACCGTCCCCGGGTCGGCACCGGACAGCAGTCTGGTCGCGATATCGCGGGTTGCTTCGATCCAGGATTGCCGGGCCTTCGATTGCTCATATAGGCGAGCGTTGTCGATCGCGATCCCGGCCGCAGCGGCCAGGGCTTCGACAACCACCTCGTCGTCTTCAGTGAAGTGTTGCCCATTGATTTTCTCGGTCAGGTACAGGTTGCCGAACACCTCGTCGCGAATCCGCACGGGTACCCCTAGGAACGACCGCATGGGCGGGTGATTAGGCGGAAACCCTACCGAAGCCGGATGCTGTGCGATGTTGTCTAACCGGATCGGCTTGGGGTCATCGATAAGCACTCCGAGCACGCCACGGCCTTCCGGCAAATGCCCAATCAGCTGACGAGTTTGTTCATCGATTCCTTCGTAGACGAATTCGACAAGCTGCTGTCCTTCGCCTCGGACGCCCAATGCCCCGTAGCGCGCGTCCACCAGCTCGACGGCCTTGTGCACGATGGTGCGCAGCGTGGTGCCCACATCCAGGTTCGCCGTGACCACCAGCATTGCTTCGACCAAACCGTCAAGGCGGTCACGCCCTCGGACGATCTCCTCGATACGGTCTTGGACCTCGGTCAGCAATTCCCGCAACCGCAACTGCGACAACTTGTCGCGCAGTGGATGATCATCGCGCGAGACGCCTTGTCGCTCAGTCACGGGTACATTGTGGCATCGACCAGGCTTTTCGGCTGCCTAATGGGGCGGGTGGTTACCGCCGCTCAGCTTGGAGGCGAAGACTGCCGCCTGGGTGCGCCGCTCCATTCCCAGCTTGGCCAGCAATCGTGACACATAGTTCTTCACAGTCTTTTCGGCGAGGAACATCCTGGCAGCGATCTGCTTATTCGTCAGCCCTTCACTGAGCAGCCCGAGCAGCGTCCGCTCCTGGTCGGTGAGCCCGAGCAGCGGATCGGTTCGTTCAGCGCCGCCGCGCAGTTTCGCCATCAACGCCGCAGCAGCGCGGTTGTCTAGCAGCGATTTGCCGGCACCAACGTCTTTGATGGCCTGCGCCAACTCCATGCCCTTGATATCTTTAACGACGTACCCGCTGGCCCCAGCCAAAATCGCATCAAGCATCGCCTCATCGGATGTGAACGAAGTCAACATCAGACAGCGCAGGTCGGGTAGATCCGAGAGTAGATCACGGCAGAGCTCGATCCCGTTGCCGTCCGGCAACCGGACGTCGAGCACCGCGACGTCCGGGCGCGCCGCCGGTATCCGCGCCATCGCCTCGGCGACCGAGCCGGCTTCGCCGACGACTTCGAGCTCAGGGTCGGATTCGAGCAGGTCAACGATGCCGCGACGGACCACCTCATGGTCGTCGACCAGAAAGACCTTCACCACGGCGACCCTTTCATAAAGCGATTACCGTTCACGCCGGCGACTGACTGGTAAACCTCCATCATGCCCGTAACCACGGGCGATTCACAGTTGTAATAGTCGGCCGGTCATCCTGGCGAAGGATATGAGACGCAGGTCGTCCTCGTCAGGGTCGTTAGTCCTTAATTTGGTCGCGATCGACCCTAATGTACTCAGGCCACCGGACCACGCATGCAGGCATTTCGGCGGGTGCAGGAATGGGACTTCGGCCTCTAATACCACCCGCCCTGGCGCGTTCAAGATCGAGGGGGATAGCCAACCGATGTTCAATACCGACCGAGTGAAGGAGCACTATGACCCAGGATCGTCCACACCGGTTCTGGGCACCCGGAAATCCGGAGATCGGAACAGCGGTGGTGCCCCCTCCGGGTGCTGAGGAGCCAGGTGCAACAGCTGTGTTACCCCAGGGCATTTTTCGCGCTTGGAAGTTATTGGCCGGCGCATTGGCGGTGGCAGTGGTCTCCGGTGTCATCGGGGCAACCGTTGTGCTGGCCGTTGACCCGTTCGGCAGCCAGCGCGCCGACGGTAGCGCATCAACTAACATGCCTGTAACCGACCTGCCTGACATCACCCTGGAGCGGGTTGCCGCTAAGGCCGCCCCCAGCGTAGTAAAACTCGAGACCCGGGCCGGTGCGCTATCGCAAGCGGCATCGGGTGTCGTCATGTCTGCCGACGGGCTAATCATGACCAACAGCCATGTCCTGTCGGCTTTCGGCGACATCAAAGGTGCCGGTGTTTCGCAAAAACCAGTAGCTGTCTTCACCGATGGCCGCACCGCGCCGATTGTTGTGGTTGGCGCTGATTCAGCCAGTGACGTTGCCGTTGTTCGGGCGGAGGGTGTTTCCGGACTCACGCCGATTACTCTGGGTTCTTCGGCTGACGTGCGGATCGGGCAGAAAGTCGTCTCAGTGGGGTCTCCGCTGGGCCTTGAAAACACCGTCACCACCGGCATAGTCAGCGCGCTGCACCGCCCAGTCCCCATCGTGTCCGATGCGACAAGCAACGAAACCGTGCTTGACGCGATCCAGACCGACGCCGCGATGAATCCGGGGAGCCTTGGCGGGGCGCTGATCAACCGCAACGGCGAACTCATCGGTCTGAATTCGGCGATCGCCACGATCGGGAACTTGATCTTGCCCGGCGGTTCAATTGGCCTCGGGTTCGCTATTCCGGTCGACCAGGCCAGGCGAGTCGCGGCCGAGTTGATCACCACAGGCAAGGCGTCGCATCCCTACCTGGGTGTGCAGTTGGTAAAAGACCGAGACATCCACGGCGCCAAGATTATTGATGTAGAAAGCGGCAGCCCCGCCGCAGTTGCCGGATTGACATCTGGTGCGATGATTACGCGGATCGATGACCGGACGATCACGAGTGCTGACGCTTTGGTTGCGGCAATCCTGTCGAAGGTCCCCGGCGACACCGTGACGCTGACCTGCGTCGACAGGGCAAACGCCACACGCGTCGTGCTGGTCACCCTCGGCACCGCCGCGGACAGGCAGGGGCCGCAAGGCGAACCGCTTGACCGACGCGCGAGCTAAACACGCGTTGGCTTCATGAAGCGCAGCGCCGCAGCCCTGTCCTCCCCCACGGCAGAGAAAGTACCGGGGGCTCCAGTAGCAGTCAGCAAGCGGCCGCAGGCGGGCCGGCAATCGCATCGGCGGCCTGCCTGCCGCCCCCGCTACTCACCCTTGTGGCCATCGCATCCAGTTGAATCCATGTCAACGGCGCGTAAACGAGCGCTCCAGGTAATTGTGAGCCCGCTCAATGAGCCCTTTGGCTTCCGGTTATCCGGCCAATCCGGGTCGCTCGTGGTTTGTGGTCGCGGTGTGGTGGGCTATTTGGCTCGGTTGGAGCGGTGGAGTTTTCGGAGTTGCTCTTCGTGGCGGCGTGTCTTGGAAGCGACGGCTTCTAGGGCGGGGCGGAGCTGGTCGATTTGGACTTGTAGTCCTGTGAGAGTGAGTGCCTCGCGGCCGTGTTGGCGATGTTGTTCGACGATGGCGCGCAGTTCGGGTCGCCGGTAGAGGGTGGCGCGGCCGATGCCGGTGTGGGCGGCCACGGCGTCGAAGGTGATGGGCTCGCCGGTAGTCAGCAGTGCCTGACAGGCGCGTTCAACGCGAACGGCGGGTTCGTCGGTCACGGCGTGTCCGTTTGGTTCATGACCTGGTCGAGGCGTTCGACCAAACGGCGGTGGCGAGTGGCTTCGGCGCCCCAGCCGCGGGCGTCGGCGTCGGCGGCCAGTGCGGCGGCGTCGGCGCGTTGGGTGGCCAGGATCGATAGGAAGGTCGATTCGGTGCGGAAGTTCGGGCAGTGCTCGCAGATGTTGGCGTAGGCGCAGGCTCCTTGGGCGGGGGTGCGCAGGCAATATCCGCCGGCCAGTCGCGCCTTGATCGTGGGGGTGTCCTTCCAGTCATTGCTGCCGTTGCTGATGTCGGTGATGGGCAGCTGGGTGCGCTCGGGCAGCACGGGCCCGAGTTGGGCCTTGGCCTGGATGAGTGCGCGTTCGTAGTCAGCGCGGACGGTTTCGTCAAAGAGCCGCCCGTAGCGCAGGCTCATTTCTGCAGAAACGTGTTTGATATACGGGTGATCTTCGGCGTGTCTGCCGTGATCCAGCGGGGTGGGCGCGGATGCTGGCGGCAGGAGGTTGCCGTGTTCATGCCGTGCCTGGTCCGTCACCATCGTGGGGCGGAGTTGGCCGCGATCACCCTGGGGCATCCGCTGCTGGATGACTACCTGGCCTTCGTTGCGGCACGGGCCCGAACGAACACTTGGCTGGCGGTGGCCTCGGATTTGAAGATCTTCTTCGGTGTGGTTGCCAAGGAACCGACCCAGGTGAGCGCCGCAGATGTGTTCGCGTTCTTGGCGTTTCAACGCACTGCCCGTTTGGGTGAGCGGGTGGTGCGGTTGGAGGACGGCGAGCCGGGCCTGGCGGCGCGCACGATCGCCCGCCGGTTGTCCAGTGTGCGTGGCCTGTATGCCTACCTCGCGGCCCGCGGTGACACCGGCGTAAGCCGCAACCCGGTGCCGACCAGCCTGGCCGCCCGCCGCCCCGGTGCTCGGCGCGGGAAGGGCGGGATGGCGTTGATCCGCACCCCGCGCACGCTGCCCCGGGTGCTGGCGCCAAGCGAGGTCGACGCGCTGCGGGCGGCGCTGCGCACCCACCGCGACCGGGCCATGGTCGAGGCGATGCTGCTGGGTGGACTGCGACGCTGCGAGGTGCTGGGCCTGCGCCTCGACGACGTCAACGCCGGCGAGCGGCGGGTGTTCGTGGCCGAAGGCAAGGGCGGTCGGCAGCGGATGGTGCCGGTATCGGCGCGGTTCTTCGCATCGCTGGGGGACTATCTGGATCAGGAGCGGCCGCGGACGTCGACCGATCGGGTGTTCGTGGTGTTGAAGGGGCCCCGGCGTGGCGAGCCGTTGTCGGCCGCCGGTCTGGACGAGATCCTCGACGGTGCGCGCGCTCGCGCCGGGCTGACCCAGGCGACGTGCCATCAGCTGCGGCACACCTGTTTCACCCGGCTGCGGGAGGCGGGGATGGCACTGGAGGCGATCCAAGCCCAGGCCGGCCACGCCTCGATCGACTCCACCCGCATCTACCTGCACCTGGCCAACGACTGGTTGGAACGGGAGTACCTGCGGGCCGCCGAAGCGATCGAGGCGCAGGTCGTCGCCTCCGGTGAGGCGGCCGAGGCATGAACCGCTCACCAGCACATCGCCCCGACATCGAAGAGCTCGTCGAGGCGTATCGGGCCGACCTGGTTGCGGCCGGGATGTTCGCCGGACATCCGGTGACCTCGGTGGCCCGCACGTTCTTCACCCGCGTGGGTGTGGCGGGCTGGTCTGCGTTGCCGCTGGCAACCCAGTGCGCTTTGCCGCTGAAGGATCGACGGGTGGTTGGTTGGCTGATCGTGACGGGACGGCTGCGGCCCAGCCCGGACTATCTCGTGGCGTGCCGGCCCTACCTCGGCGAAGTCGCCGCCCATCATCACCGCGGATTCCACCAACGGTTCGTCGCGACCTCCACCGAGCTCGGGTTTGATCCCATCGTGACCCGCCTGCAGTGGTCGGCGCTGGCCAAGGTGGCCGCGCTGGCCGGGCTGACTCCCGAGCAGCTGACCCAGCCGGTGATCGATGAGCAGCGAAAAGCGTTGAGTGCCGCGATAACTCGTCACCGACCCGGCAGCCACGGCGCCAAAGCACTGAGCGCGGCGCTGTTCGGTGCGCAGACCACCCTGTTCCACCTCGGCGTCCTCGACAGCGCGCCCCGCAAGACCAGCCCAAACCGCTCGGCTGAGCGGGCCGCCCAGTGGGCGGCGGTTCCGCCGCGGCTGGCGGCCACCCTGACCGGTTACATCGCCCAGACGCGGCTGTCGCTGCGGGCCTCGACGATGGTGCGTGTCGAGGGCGTGCTGCGGGAGTTCGCCGGCTGGCTGGCCGCGAACGCCCCCGAGGTGGTCTGTGTTGCTGACCTGCGTCGGGCACACATCGAGGCCTACAAGCTGCACCTGGCCACCCGTCCTTCGGCGCGCGGCGGCCGGTTGTCCAAGATCAGTCTCGCCGAACATCTCGGCACCCTGCGCACCTGCTTCGACCGGCTCACCGAATGGGACGGCGACGATATTCCCGCCCGCGTGCTCGTGTTCGCCGGCGACCTGCCGATCCGCGACGAGCCGCTGCCCCGCTTCCTCGACGACGCCGCGTTCACCAAGCTGCTGCAGGCCGCGCGCGCCGCCGACGACCCGTTTGTCCGGCTGTGCGTGGAGTTCCTGGCCCGCACCGGCCTGCGTAAGGGCGAATTCCTCGATCTCACAGTCGATTCCGTGGTGCAGATCGGGGCCGCGTACTGGTTGCACGTGCCGCTCGGGAAACTGCGCAACGACCGGTACATTCCGTTGCATCCCCAACTCAAGGATCTCCTCGACGAATGGCTCGCCGCCCGACCCGTCAGCCTGCGCAGCTGCTACCTGTTCGTTGAGTACGGCCAACGCATCGGGGAGGGCCGCGTCGATCGGGCCGTCGCTGAAACCGCGAAAGTGGCTGGCATCGGCCGTGTTTCGCCCCATCGTCTCAGACATACCTTGGCAACCCAGGCGATCAACCGCGGTATGTCGCTGGAAGCGCTGGCCGCGCTGTTGGGTCACCGATCTATGCGGATGACGCTCGTTTACGCTCGAATCGCCGATCGCACCGTCGCCGACGAATACTTCACCGTCAGCGAAAAGGTCGAGGCCCTCTACGATCAGCCGCGCGCACTTCCCGCCGACGCCGAAGGCGCCGAAATGCGAAAGCTCCGCGCCGAGATGCACCGTCGGATGCTCGGTAACGGCTACTGCGCCCGACCCGTCGGCCTGGACTGCCACTTCGAATCCATCTGCGAATCCTGCACCTTCTTTCAGACCACCATCGCCTTCCGGCCCACTCTGCAGGCACAACGCGACGACGCTGCCGAAAAAGGACAGCTCGGCCGCCAGAAAGTGTTCGACGGACTGCTCGCCCGACTCGATCAAACCGCCTCCTGACAAGACGCACTTGACAAGATCACCCGCATAATGTCCGAGCAGCGCCATCAGCGCCTGCAGCGACACCCCGCAGTTGATCAGCGCGGTGGCGTAGGTGTGTCGAAGTTGGTGTGGTGTAACGGATTTCAATCCTGCTTCGGTGGCGGCGCGGGCAAGTTCGTTGCGCAGGACGTCCACCGATATGCGGCGCCCCTGATGAGTGAGCAGGAACTGGACCGGCTTGCCGGTGCGTGGGTGTGGCAGTGGCTTGCCGGGCGAGCGGTGCGCGACGATGCGGTCGACCAACTCGAGGGTCTCGTCGTCGATGGGCACCATCCGCTCGGTGTCGAGCTTGCCCAGCGGAACCTTCAACCAGGCCCCGGCGCCGGGAACCTCATGCACACAGTCCAGTTCCAAGTCGAGCAGTTCGCCGATGCGCATCCCGGTGGCGCGCAGCAGCAGTAGTGCGTCGGCGCGCAGCCGGTTCGGCGAGGCGTGCAGCGCCTGCGACAGCCGCCGATCGGCGTCCGGGGGCAGGTAGCGGGGCAGCGCCCTGGGCAGTCGGGGCACATCGCGGGCAAACACGAGCTTGCGGCCGGGCGCCTCGGCCCAGCCCCATTCGTTGATGTCGTCGATTAGCCGCCCGACGGTCAGCACCCGCGAGCGCCGTTCGGAGGCCGACAACACCGCGCCGGTGCGCGGGTTGGTCGCGGCGGCCACGGCGGCTAAGTAAGGCTCAATGTGACGTTGCCGATCGAGGTCGGCCAGGCTGATCAACGCTGGATCGTGGTCGGCGAGGAACTGGGCGAAATGGCCCAGGCGGCTAGCGATGCCCAACACGGTCGATCGGGTGCGAGTGCCCGAGGCGCATTCCAGGTAGGCGACCAGCGAATCAGCCAATCCGGTTGGAACACTGGCGAAGTGACGCCGCCACGGCCAACGCAGATGCGCGGTGTTTTTCGCAGTTGGGGTGACCTGCCCACCCAGGTGATACAGAACAGCGCGGGCGGCATACAACGCGGTCCGGTAGTGCTGGAGTGGCCGCTGATGTGCTTGTTCGCGGGCGGTGATCGCGGCGCTGAACTCGGCGATATCGGTATCGTCAAGCTCGGTAAGCGGGTGGCCGGTCTGGATCAGCATGCGCACCGCGACCTGGCTGGCCAGCCCCGCCGCTACCCGGGGTGTGTAGCCCAGTTCGGTTGCTGCGGAAAGGAATCGGGTCACATAACCAGCCAAGGGGCTTGTGTGTGCCTCCCGTAGGATGGCAGCCAGCTTACGTTCGAGCAGATAGTCGTAGCCCGGGCGCAGATATCCGGACAGCATCAGATAATTCAACAGCGGCCGAACCGTCCAACCGGCCGACAACCGCACCGACAGCGGCAGCTCGGCCCAGGCCTGTGGATCGGGCCAGCGGGTCAGAAACACGCGGGCCGTTGCCAGTAACGATCGATTCCCCGCACCACGGGCCGCCAACGCGGCCACATACCCCGACAGCAACTCCTCGCCGCGCGGCGCTGGCCGCCGCGCGGCAACAGCCCCCTCAGTGGGAGCGCTGGCGATCACGGGCGGCATCGTAGGCGGCACGCACATGCGTCGGGGACAGGTGAATGTAGGCGGCCGAGGAGTCGACGTGGTCGTGGCCCATCAGCGCCTGTAGTACCGATAGGTCAACTCCCGCCTCGGCCAGCGCGGTGCCAAACGAGTGCCGCAGCGCATGCGGATGCCCGGCAGGCACCCCGGCCTTCGCCCGGTGGTAGCGAAAGATCGTGCGCAATCCAGCCGGGGTCAGCGGCTCGCCCCGGTTGGGGCCCTTGCGACCAGAAACAATGTGTCGCAATCTGATTCGGGCCGCTCGGCGAACAGGTAGGTCTGGATCAGCGCGGCCACGTCTGGATCCAACGGAACTCGGCGCTCCTTGTCGCCCTTGCCGATGACCCGTACCCAGCCGCCGATGTCGATATCGCGGACCCGAAGACCCAGCACCTCGGCCGAGCGCAACCCGCAGAACAGCATCAACCCCGCGATCGCGCGATCCCGGTCGGTGCGCAGGCTGCCCACCAGCGCCGTCGTCTCCTTGCGGTCCAGGCCGCGCGGCAACCGCCGAGGCTCCCGCACCCGTAACCGCGAGCGCTGCTTTGGCTTTCGCAGGTGAGCCAGCAGACCGCTAGCCTCCCCGGCTGCGCGGCGTGCCGGACCCCCGCGCGGTACCGGGTTGTCCGCCGATCCATCCCGCATCTGCCGATAGGAATACAACCCCGAGATCGCGGCGAGCCGCCGGTTGATCGTCGTCGGCGCGTAGCCGACGTTGCGGCCATCGCGGATCGAGTACACGTTGCCGCCCGGCCGGACCGGCGGCAACGCCGACCGGCAGAACGCCAAGAACCGCAGCAACACCTCCGTGGTGACCTCGTTGACCCCAAGGCGCTCGGCGGCCAGCCACCGCGCGAACGCCAGCAGGTCGAACGCGTAGGCGCGCACCGTGCGCGGCGAGTAAGCGCGATCGGCCAGATAGCTCAGGTAGTCGTTGACCAGATCCATGCCAGCCGGCCCGCCCCGACCAGCGACCAGCGCCCCTGCCGCTCGACTGCACACAACGACTCGACCGTCTGCTCTGCTGCCATGGGACTCACATATGCCTAACGTCTCAACGCAAATCAAGCACCCCAGGAAAAACGGCGTGTCGTAGCCAACAACCAGTAACCATTAGCCGGTTAAGAGAGGGTCGGCCGGACGGCAAATGATCACCTTGGCCGCCAGCGTGCCGCGGAAGGCTTGGCATTCCGTGGTCAATTCGGCCCGCCCGGCGCGCCAACGCCCGATCGCGCCCTCGCCGTCCCACACCAGCACCCGCGGCACCGCACCCAACTGCGTAATCAGCCGCCACCAGCCCGCGAACAAATCCTCAGCACACCGCGACGGCAACAGCGCATAGCCAGCAGCCAGCGTGAATAGGCGCACACCATGGTCAGCACCGGCAGCTGCTTGGCGCTGCGGGTCTGCCCGAATCCCACCGCCAGCTCGATCGGGGGAAAACCACACATCGCACTGGGCGATCTCCCCGGCCACATACTGGGTGCGCGAGGCCGGATCCGGCGGCAGATACACCGGCCGCAACTCGGCCACCCGCGCCGAGAGCACCCGAATCGAGCGGTCCCAGCCGATCCGCTCAGCGATCACCGTCGCCGGTATCCGCGGATAGGCCCGCAGCAACTCCCGAATCCGCGGCTCGACCTCATCGACAATCGAACCCTTCCGCGCCCGTCGATACCTCGGCGGTTCATCGCACGCCAACGCATCCTTGACGGTGTTTTCGATATCCCCATCACCCGGGCGATCATCTTGATCGGCAAACCCTCCGCACGGCGCAGTCGCCGAATCTCTGCCCAATCTTCCACAGACAACATTCCCTTCTGGTCCTCCTAGCTCGGGTAGAGCCAGGAGACCGGACCAGGGGTCAAAATTCGGATGCCGCGCAGGGGTCAGTTTCCACGCGTCGTCGACAATCCACCTGTTCGCCACAACGTCGGCATTGATCGCAGCAGTTGGCAATCGGAGCTCGCCGCCTTCACTACTTTGGATCGCCCGAATTGGTAGGCTTTTGCGGCTTGGTCGTCACCGCGTTCGCATTCTGGGGCAGCAGCAGAGAACGAACTAGCCAACGCGGCCCAAGGGGGCGGAGCATTTGACTGGCCGGGCGCGGCCGCACTCGTTGCGGCCACCAGAACCAGCGCCCGAGCAGCGCCGCGATCGAGGGCGTCATCAGCGAGCGCACGAGCAGGGTGTCGAACAGCAAGCCGAGGCCAATCGTGCTGCCGGCCTGGCCGATGGAGCGCAGGTCGCTGGCGACCATAGACATCATGGTGAAGGCGAAGACCAGACCCGCCGCGGTGACCACCTGACCTGTTTCGCCCACGGAGCGGATGATGCCGGTCTTGAGTCCCGCGCTTATTTCCTCCTGGAACCGTGAGACGAGCAGCAGGTTGTAGTCGGATCCGACAGCGAGAAGGATGATCAATCCGAACACCGGGGCGATCCAGTTCAGGTCCAGCCCAAAGATGTATTGCCAAACCAGCACCGAGAGGCCGAAGGCGGCACCCAGCGAGATCAGCACTGTACCGACGATCGCCAGGGAGGCAACCAGCGCCCGGGTGATCGTCACCATGACGACGAAGATCAGGGTCAGTGCTGCTATTCCGACGATGAGCAGGTCGAACTGCGAGCCCGCCTGGATATCGCGGTATATCGCCGCCGTCCCGGTGAGGTAGAACCTGGCGTCGGTGAGGGCTGTTCCCTTCACCGCCTGATGCGCGGCGGTCAGTTCCGGCATGACTGCGGAAATACCCGCCGGCGTTGCCGGGTCGGTGTCGTGGGTGATGATGAAGCGCGCGGCCTTGCCGTCCGGCGACAGAAACAGTTTCAGCCCGCGCTGGAAGTCGGGATTGTCGAACGCTTCCGGGGGCAGGTAGAAGTAGTCGCCGCTCTTGGAGGCGTCGAAGGCCTCACCCATCGCGCTGGCGGTATCTGTCATACGTGACATTTGGGTGATGAGCCCTGAGAAGCTGCTGTGCATGGTCAGCAGGCTTCCGCGCATGGATTTGGCGACGGCGATAATCGGCGGGAACTGTTGGCGCATCTGCGACAGTACCGCGTCGATGTTGCCCACGTCCTTAAGAAGCGCCCTCATGTTGTCGCTGAACTTGTCGACGCCGTCGATTGCCTCGAACACCGACCGCGACGCCCAGCAGGCGGGAATGTCATAGCAGTGCGGCTCCCAGTAAAGATAGCTGCGGAATGGCCGCGCGAAATCGTCGAAATCGGCCAGATGGCCCCGCATCTCGTCAAGCGTGGCCTGCATGTCGTTCATGTTGCCGAGCATGTGGTGAGTCGTATTGCTCATCTGGCCCATAAGGTTGTACAGGTGCTCCATCGACCCGATCGTGGCGGCGAGATCGTCGCTCATCTTGAGCATGTCGGCAGCCCGGTCTGTCATGAATTGCAGGTTTTCTCGTATCGGGATCGATTGAGCACTGATTTGGAACGGTATTGACGTGTGCTCGATCGGCCCGCCCAACGGCCGGGTGATGCTTTGCACCATCGCGATTCCGGGTGCACGAAAGATATCCTTGGAAAGCCTGTCCAAGATGATCATGTCGCCGGTGTTTCGCATGTCGTGATCGCTTTCGATCATGAGAATGTCGGGGTTCATTGTGGCGGCGCTGAAATGGCGCTCGGCAGCCTCATATCCGACAGTCGAGGGCAGACGCTTGGGGATGTAAAACCGATCGTTGTAGCTGATCTTCATGCTCGGCATGATGAGGATCCCGACGATGGCGAGGGCTAACGCGGCTGCAAACACCGGAGCCGGCCAGCGCACGGCTGCGGTGCCGATGCGCCGCCAGCCGCGAGTCTTGGTCAGCCGCTTCGGTTCCAGCAGTCCGAATCGGCTGGCCACGGTGACCACGGCCGGTGCCACGGTGAGTGCTCCCGCGATAACGACGAGCAGCCCCAGCGCGGACGGAATACCCAGCATTTTGAAATATGACAGTCGCGCCAGGTACAGACAGAAGGTCGCTCCGGCGATCGTCAGCCCCGAGCCCAAGATCACGTGATAGGTGCCGCGAAACATGGTGTAGTAGGCCGTTTCCCGGTCTTCGCCAGCTTGGCGTGCCTCGTGGTAACGCCCGACCAGGAATATCGCGTAGTCCGTTCCCGCCGCAATGGCAAGCGACGAGAGCATCGCGACGACGAACGTCGAAAACTTCAATAGGTCGTTGTTTCCGAGAATCGCGACAAGCCCTCTGGCCGTGCCCATCTCGAACCCGACCATGACCAGAATGAGCAGCACCGTGCTGATGGAGCGGTAGGTGATTAACAGCATGATCATGATGACCAGGCCGGTTACACCCATCATTTTGAACATGCTCTTGTCGGCCGCCTCGTTCATGTCCGTTGTCAGCGGTGCAGGGCCGGTGACGTAGACCTTGAGTCCTTTAGGCGGCGCTGAACCATCGACGATGTCGCGGACCGCTTTGACGGACTCGTTACCCAGGGTGCTGCCCTGGTTGCCGGCTAGATTGAGTTGGACATAAGCGGCTTTGCCGTCCCGGCTCTGGACGCCGGCGGCAGTGAGTGGATCTCCCCACACGTTGTGGACGTGCTGCACGTGTTTGGGGTCGGCCTGCAGCTTTTGCACCAGGCCGTCATAGAAGCGGTGCGCCTGCTCGCCGAGTTCTTTGTCGCTTTCCAGGACAATCATCGCGATGCTGTCGGAATCCGACTCGTGAAACGTCGCACCGATGCGCCGCGCGGCTATCTCTGCGGGGGCATCCTTCGGAGACGCGGTCACCGCATGGTTTCTCGCGACCGATTCGATCGGGGGCACAAGCACGTTCACGGCGACCGTTAAGAGCAGCCATGTGCCTATGATTGGCACCGCGAACGCGCGGACCGCTCGCATGAACCGTGGACGCGGGGTCTCGCTGCCGCTCATGCGGCTTTTACCAGGCAGGATGTCTGGGCATGGCGCCCGGCCGAGGACTGCTCATCTTTGACTTCACCATTCACCGTGATGCGGCACCTGATGTTGTCACTGTTGCCCTGTGCGACGACGTTGGCGATCACCGCCGGTATTGTCGTCGACAGCGTGTAAATCCAGGGCAGGCTCGTGAAGTTCGCCTGCTCCGGTTGGGCATCCTTGTTCAAGTAGCTCACGGTTCCCGTTGTGTCGCTCGGCCCGTAAACCTCATACGTCACCCGCTTGACATGGGAAGGCGTGAGCGGTTTCGCGCTGCTTTCGGTCGCCGAAAAGATCTTCTCGGAGCCGAAAACGCGGCGAAGCTGCACGACGGCCACACCACCGAGGACAACCGCCACCACGACAAGCAGCGGTACCCAAACTCGCTTCACAAATTTGAGCATGGCACGTTTCCCTCCGCTTATGCCCCGGCCCAGTTGCTAAGCAGTTTCCGGCCCGAGCCGCTACTCGAGAAGGGCTATTCGTCCTTTTTTGTGGCAGCCGCGATTAACGCTTAGGCATGCACCCTTGGAGTGGGCCGCAGGTTCGGCACCGAACGGTATGGCACATCAGCGACGCTCCGCACCAGCCGTCGACGGTGGTCCCTGGTGGGGTCGTTGCAGTACGGCGAATTCGGGCGTGGACGCCGCCGTCACTACCGCGTCGAGCAGCGCGATCCCGGCGTCTCGAGCGGGCAGCGCCGTGAGCACCGGGCCGAAGAATCCCCTGCCGTCCACGGCGATGATCGGACTGCCGCCACTGCCGCCGAGCGCGTCCTGGCTGCGTTGATGAGCCGCTTTCACGGCGTCATCCCACGCGGGGTCGTCGAGGGCGTCGACCAGCGCTGAGCTGCAACTCGTCGCCGCCAGCGCCTCCTTGACCATCGCGTCGGCCCAGTTCCCGTCGCCATGGTGCATGCGGGCACCCAACGCTTCATAGAGGTTGCCGAATGTGCTGGACCCGCCTTGGTCTGTCGCGGCCGCGCATACCCGGCCGACGCGACGGGACCACTCGAGTTTGGCACGCTGCGGGGGTGCAACCTCGCGACCGTCGTTAAGCACCGCCAAACTCATCTGCCGAAGTGCGACACTGCGGCCGGTGGCGCTAGCCGCATTTAGTAACCAACGCGATGTCACCCAGGCAAATGGGCATATCGGGTCGACATAGAGATCGATCGACATCATCTCAGATCCTGCCTAGTGGGCCGATCCAGACGTGGCGTTGGCGCCCGCGTCGGCGAATTCGCAGAATGCGTCGTAGGCGCGGGCACCGTAGATGGTCGCCGGCCCGCCGTGCATGAGGATGCTGACGCCGATGGCTTCGGCAGCTTCCTGCTTGGAGGCCCCGGCGCGCGCGGCACCCTGACTGTGTGAGGCGATGCAGCCATCGCATCCGGCGACGACGCCGATGGCGAGCGCGATGAGTTCTTTGACTTTCCTGTCCAGCGCACCCGATGTCAGCGCACCACTACTCATTTCGGCAAACCCCCGGTAGACCTCGGGGATCATCTGTCTCAAAGCACGGTGCTGAGGGTTGAGGTCGTTGAGCAAATCGTGGTAGTGGCTGTGTTCACTCATGGCTAGTACACTATCAATACCCGTACGGGTATTCTAGGGGCGTCCAGCCGAGTAGAGGAATCGGTGGCCTAGACGATCGCCAGTTCTTCGAATAGGAAGGAATCGCAATGCCATTAGGGCTAAGCACCACGCTGCACACGTCGTTCGACGCCGCTGTCGAGCGCACCACCCGGGTTCTGGCCGACCAGGGTTTCGGCGTCCTGACCCGGATCGATGTCAAAGCCACGCTCAAAGAAAAGCTCGGCGAGAACATGGAGGACTATCTGATCCTCGGTGCCTGCAATCCGTCGCTGGCCCACCGCGCCCTCGATGTGGACCGGCAGATTGGCCAGCTGTTGCCGTGCAATGTGGTAGTGCGGGCCGATGCTGCAAACGGCGGCGACGCCGTCATCGTCGAGGCGATGGACCCGCAAATCATGGTCCAGGTGGTCGACCAGCCAGCTCTGCGGGAAATCGCGGACCAAGCCGCCGCCAAACTGCGCGCAGCGATCAGCGCACTGGAAAAAACTGCTCAGACACGACAGGCGTGACAGCAGCGAGCCGATAGTCGCCTCACCCTGGCCGGACAACGATCAGCGGAGCTTGTGCGGACTGCGCGAGAGCTGAGCTGACCGAGCCTAACAGCATGCCGGGGAATCCGCCGCGACCGCGGCTACCGACCACCACAAGTTGAGCGTGTGCGGATTCCTCGATCAGCCAGTGGGCCGGCTTGTCGCACACCAGCCGTCGCTCCACCCGCACATCGGGATATTGTTCTTGCCAACCAGCCAGGCGTTCGGCTAAGACTTCGGCACCTTGTGTTTCATAACCCCGCCAATCCATCCCGAGGATCGGGAACACCCCTACATCGCTCCAGGCATGCAATGCCACAAGATGCACCCGACGACGCGACGCTTCGTCGAAAGCCAGCCCGATTGCCCCCTCGGAGGCCGGCGACCCATCTATGCCCACCAAAACCGGCGCGTTGTCGTCGCTGAGGCCTTCATCGGCGTGGATGATTGCGACCGGACAGTGAGCATGGTGCAAGAGACCGGTGCTGACTGACCCGAGCAGGAAGCGGCCGAGCGCACCCATCCCCCGGCTACCCACCACGATCATCTGCGCCCGACGGGAAGCGCCGATGAGCATGGGCACGACAGGCGAATGGACCACCTCGGTGTCTACTTGGGGACAATCGGATGGACTGACGGCGGCCTGGGCGGTCTTGCGTGCATGTTCGATGACGTCGCGAGCGTTCTGCTCCCATGCCTCTGCGATCTCCGCTTGCCTGTCAGGCGTGGGCCAGTCTGGGACTGGCTCGATGACATGCATCAGGGTGATCGGCGCGTCACGCATCACTGCATCACGGGCGGCCCAGCGGATGGCGGCATCCGACTCCGCCGACCCATCAACGCCGACCAGGATTCCGTATTTCTTTGCTATCTCGGGCATTTAGCACTCTCTCGAACGGCGTCGCGGTAGCGCGGCGACCAACGGCGTGTCGATGCTCACTGGGCCAAGGTTGGTCGCGCCACCGGGCGCGCCGAGGGGGCCCTCACGACCCGGCAACGTCTGGTTGAAGAATGCTGCATTGTCGGCAAGATGCTGTTGCTGGTCTTTCGGCAGATCGGTTTCGTAATAGATCGCCTCCATACGGCAAATCAACTTGCAGGCGCCGCAATCCACGCACTCGTCGGGGTTGATGTACATCGAACGCGCACCTTCGTAGATGCAATCCACCGGGCATTCCTGCACACAAGACTTGTCCATCACGTCAACGCATGCACTGCCAATCACATAGGTCATAGCGAAAAGCCTACCGAGCCCACCTTCTTGACTGCTGGGGTCGAAGGCCCATTTGGTCAAGGACCAACGACCCTGGCGATCCGTCGGGGAACCCTTAGCCTCAAGGTCAAGGGAGAGGTGGTGTTTGGTATGGCGCGGACGATGACACCCGAAGTGATCCGCGACGCGGTGATGTTGGCGTGTCACGCGCCCTCACTGCACAACAGTCAGCCCTGGCATTGGGTCGCCGACAGCGGCCGACTTCAGCTGTTGCTGGAGCGCAGGCTGATGGTGCAGGTCACCGACCGCTCGGGCAGGGAACTGATTATCAGCTGTGGCGCTGTACTCGACCACCTGCGGGTGGCGATGGCCGCCGCCGGCTGGGACACCGAAGTGAGCCGGTTCCCGGATCCCGATAGACCCGATCATCTGGCAACGCTCGAGTTCAGTCCGCTGGCCTCGATCAGCGATGCCGACCGGCAGCGGGCCGGAGCAATCCTCCGCCGTCGCACAGACCGGTTGCCGTTCGACGCGCCGCGTCAGTGGGAGGCGCTGGAACAGCAGCTACACAAAGCAGTTGGCGGCGCGGTCATGCTCGGTGTGATACCCGAGGATGCGCGTGAACAACTGGCGGAGGCTTCCCGGCTCACCGAAGCAATTCGTCGCAACGACCCGTCGTACCAATCGGAATTACATTGGTGGACAGCGCCGTTCGACCTAGACCACGGCGTTCCGCCGAGTGCACGGGTGTCTGCGTCGGAGGCCGGCCGCGTTGACGTGGCACGAGCCTTCCCGACAACCGGGTATGAAGACCGGCGCCCGTCGATCGACGTCGACCACTCCACAATCCTGGTTCTGTCCACGCACGACGACACGCTTTCAGAGGTTTTGCGGTGTGGCGAGGCGCTATCCGCGGTGTTGCTCGAGTGCACAATCGCCGGGTTGGCGACGTGCACGCTAACCCACATGACGGAAGTGACCCCGGCTCGAGAGCTGATCCAGCAGCTCAGCGGGCAATCCGGGCTGCCGCAGCTGTTGATCCGGGTGGGCAGCGTGCCGGTCGGCGAGCGACAGGTACCCGCCACACCCCGCCGTCCGCTCAGCGACATCTTGGAGTTCCGGCCGTAGACCGCCGGCTTCTGCCTGGGACGAAAGGAGATGATGTGCCGATGGGCACCCATTGGCTGGTGATGGACACATCGGACGGGGCTGCCACGGCGCCATTCATCACACGTGTGGCCGGTGTGGGCCGGTGCCTGCCGCCCACACACCTGAAGACAGCTGAATTGATGTCCACCACAAAGCATCACACACACATCGATCTGGAGCGGCTGACTGGCATAACCGAGCGTCGCATCTCGGTCGGAGACGAAGACTCCTACAGCCTTGCGACGTCGGCAGCGCTCGACTGTCTCGCCAGGGCGCAGCAAGACCCGGCGTCGATCGATGTGGTGATCAACTGCAGCATCACCAAATTCCGCGGTGGTCTCACCCAGTGGGTGGAGCCGTCGATGAGCATTGCCGTTGTCCATGCGATCGGTGCTGACCAAGCGATGACGTTCGACATCTCCAACGCATGCGCGGGAATGCTGACCGGTGTCACGGTACTCAACAACTGGATTCGGCAGGGAACCGTCCAACGCGGACTGGTAGTCAGTGGTGAGTACATCTCACAGCTGGGCTGCAATGCCGCCAAGCACATCCGCAGCATCATGAGCAAAGAACTCGCGTCGCTGACCCTCGGCGATGCGGGGGCGGCGATTCTGCTTGAGCGGGGGCAGGTCGGCTCAGCCGGTATCCGGCTGGCCGGATTTACCACCGTCGCCGATTACAGCCGGCTCTGTCTGGCCTATCCGAAGGGTCATGATCCGGGTGCGCGGATGTTCACTGATTCTCGGGCCATTCACCGCGCGGCAATGTCGAATACACCGCTGCTACTGCACGAAGTCCTTGACACAGTGGGCATTTCGATACATGACATCGACCATGTGATCACCCATCAAACTTCTGCGCGTGCGATCCGCAAGGGCATGGCGGCGGTATCGGCCGCTTTCGGCGAGGGCCCGCGCCACGACGCGGTTATTACCGTGGATCGATACGGAAACACTGCCTCGACTACCCATACGGTGGCCTTGGTCGAAGAACTCGAGGCCGGGCACATCCTGCCGGGCGAGACGGTTGCCCTTATTGCTTTGGCGTCGGGTCTGGAGATCGGCATCGTTCTCCTCAGCCTGGACGAGGATCTGGTGAAACGCTATGGGCACAGTCATTGAGCGCGTTGACATCATCAACGGCGGCTGGCGCACCCGTCACAGCGGACTGCGTTTGGCGGTCTCGGCGGCCAAGAGATGCCTGCAGCAGGCTGGGCGAGACGCCAACGACGTCGACCTTCTGGTCAACGCCGGAATCTACCGCGACCGCAATCTTGGCGAACCCGCACTGGCGGCGCTCATCCAAGAAGACATCGGCGCCAACATCGAAGATCCCCACGCCGGCGCGCACGGCACGTTCTCTTTCGACGTTGCCAATGGGAGCTGTGGGTTGTTGACCGCCCTGCAGATTGTGGACGGATTCCTTCAGTCGCACAGCATCAATTGCGGTCTGGTCGTGACCAGCGATGCCAATCCGGGTCACGGAATGAGCGAGCACTTCCCATTCTCGCCGGTCGGTGCGGCACTGTTGTGCGGCTGGGACGGCAACGGTGACGGCCTGGGACAAATGCACTGGGTCAACCTCCCCGACGACGGTGCGAGCTTTCGGGCCACGGTCGGGCTCGGCGACGCGCGCAACGTACTTCGATTCAGCGGCTCGGCCACAAAGGAACAGCAATTCGCCCCGACTTGGGCCAAATTAGTGCGCACCGTCGGTGCGGATCTTGGCGAGTGCTTCGGCGAGGTCGTCGGGTAGGGCGTCGGCGGCGGTGAGGATTTGTCGTCCGGCGCGAATCTGCACGGTGCGGTAGCGGCGTGCGGTGCGGACGAATTTCTTGATGCTCCAGCCGGTTTGGCGTTCGATCCAGTGCGATACAGCCATGGCGGCGAACACGACGCTGAGGTGCGCCTCGATCGAGTCGCGAGTGCGGTGGTAGATCGGGCGAGCTTGAAGGTCATGCTTGGACATTCGGAAGGCCTTCTCGATGCGCCACAGCTGGTGGTAGGCGTCGATGACGAACTGCGCGGGTTGTTCGACCAAGTTGGTGGTGTAGCCCTTCCAGCCGGCCAGCGCACGGGTCTTGGCCTCCAAGGCGCGGTTGACCGATTTGGTCGCACCGCTGAGTTGGATGTAGCGGTTGCGCTTGACCGGGGCATGCCCATCCACGGCGCGCTGGGCCTTGGCGATCTGCTCGTCGATGCCGCGCAGGGTGCGCCGGGCCCGGTCATGTCGGTACTGGTAGTAGATGACCCGATCCGGGATACCGCGGGCTTTCTCCGCTGAGGTGGCCGGCCACGGCTGGGTTAACACCAACCCGTCCGGGATGACCTCGTCCGGGTGCTTAGCGCGCCATTCGGCGATCACGTTGGGCAGCAATGAGATCCGGGTTCCCAGAATGAACGACAACCCCGCGGCCTGCAGGGCGACCTGGTTGGCTTCAGAGATCATCCCGGCATCAGCGACCACGGTGACCTCGCTCAAGCGGTGGGCGGTCTTGAACGCGTTGATCACCGGCAACATGGTCGCGGTCTCGGCCTTGTTGCCCTCGAAGGCAGCCACTGTCAGCGGGAACCCAGTCGCATCGGTCAACAAACCCAGGGTGATCTGTGGATCGAGTCGACGTTCCTTGGAAAACCCGGGCTCGCGAAACCCATCAACGGCATCGGTTTCAAAGTGCAGGGTGCTCACGTCGTAAAGCACCAGGCTGGCCGGACCCAACGCAGCGTGCGCTGCACATGCAGCCGAAAGTGCCTGCCGGAATTCGGGTTTGGCGAAAATCGGCAGCCGCCGCTTCACCGTCCGATAGGCCGGCGAATCCACCCCGGTCTCCGAAAGCACCCGCAGCGCATCGACCTTGCTGGTCGGTTCGATGATTCGGGCGCCCACCAGGTCCCGAAACACCTCATCTCCATCGGTGGCGGCATCAAAGCCCAGCACCCGATAGGCATGACACAACGCCTCCCACAGGTGCTCAGAACAGGAGCCCACGATCTCCAGCGGCCGGCCACCGCCGGCAGCGGCCTGCTCGAGTCCCAAGTCCAGGCTCTGCTGACCGGCAGCCACGCGCTGAGCCGCAGCCGCCTTGAGCGCCTCCAGCTGGGCCTCACTGTGCGCCGAGCCGAGGTGCTCAATCTGGCGCGATCCCCGCCGCGAAGACCACACGATCTGCACCGCGGTTGCTCCCGAGGCCGTCTTCACCGTGCGCACATACGCCACCAGCGCACACTAAAGAACTTCAATTAGTGCAGACCTTCCGACCCGCCGCGACCGAAAACCCCAGCTCAGCGACTCGCAACCACCCCGATCCTCCAAAAGTGGCCCAAGTCAGGTACTTCGATTCAGCGGCTCGGCCACAAAGGAACAGCAATTCGCCGCTGCCGGCGCCGAAGCCGCCCGCGGCTGCCTCGCCAAGTCCTCGCTCGAACTTCACGACATCGACGCGATCATCGCGGCGCCTGGCCTTCCCGGCTACCGCGCCGCGCTCGCGACTCAGCTCGAGGTCCCAGCCGAACGGATCACCGTCGCAGCAGACGAAAAAATCCATACCGCCTCACTGGCAGCGGCATTGCACCGGACTGTCGACCGACTTCCGGCCGGCTCCCCGGTTCTGCTGATCGCTGCCGGCGCTGGGATAACCGCCGGTGCCGCGTTGTATCGCCAGCCACACGGACCGGCGCCTGATGAAATGGGGTAGCTAATGAAGGCGAACGCCGGCGATTGGTTGGTGGTCAAAGGCCGAACCAACGGGCAGTCAGAACATCGTGGACTGATCACCGAAGTTCATTCGGCGGACGGTTCGCCGCCCTACATGGTGCGGTGGATCGACACCGGCCGTGAGGCATTGGTGTTCCCGGGGCCCGACGCGATCGTCGTCACGGCGGCTGAACAGCAATCGGCCGACGAACGGGCTCGGTCACGATTCGCTTCGGTGCAAGCAACAATCGTTGGCCGTCGGAGTCGTGAAGGCTAGACGATGCGGCCGCCGCAATCACGCATTCCCGAACGAAAGCAGTTGACACGCCTACAGCTGTACATCATTGCTTCGGCCTTGTGGCCCCGGCATTTTCATCCGACGTTCAGATCGATCGACCGACAGGAGGTATACCAATGAACACTTCGCAAGAATCCCAGACCAGAACACGGCTGTTCGCGCGGGTCATGGGTCCGTTCCTCGTAGCCGTCACCGCCACGGCTGTGGCCCGCACGTCGGACATGCGAACGCTCCTTTCGGAGTTCGGCGCTAACTTCGTGTGGCCCTGGGTAACTGGCGCGTTCGTCCTGCTGACCGGGTTGGTCGCCGTCGCGCTTCACTCGTATTGGCGCGGTGCGCCCGCAGTTATCGTATCTGCAATGGGTTGGCTGACCGCGTTAAAGGGACTGTCCTTGATGGCCTTTCCCCGCACCTACATTTCGTTCGCCAACTCTGCGCTTGATGCGACCGGCTGGTGGTGGACCACTTTCATCATCATAGGAGTCATCGGACTGTACCTGACCTATGTTGGCTGGGCGCCTGCAGCGAGTCGGCCGACATCCCAGGCGACACGGTCGACGCCGGATCTGCCGCGTGCCGCCTGATTGGGGCCGGCGCGCTTTTTCGCAATCGACGTACCACGTAGCGACGGAATTCGTCAGCGCCCCATACAACAAGGGGGAAGGGCAATAGCACCAGCAGATCGGTAGGCGGCAGCGCCTCGGTGCCCAGCAGGGCCTGCAGCGGTGGGGTGTAGACGAATACGGCTGCCAGCACGATTTCGGCGGCGATGCCGGCCAGCAGGTACTTGTTGCTGAAAACCCCCACCGACCACAGCGAGGCGCGCTGAGTTCGCACCGCGAACGCCGTGCCGATCTGACCGGTGATCATGCCGAGAAACGTCATGGTGGTGGCTTGCCGGTAGGCACGATGCAATGGCGTGCCGACATCAGTCGAGGCGCCGGGATGCCAGCCTGCTTTGAGCAGAACGTAGAAGAAGCCACCCAGCGACAGGGTGGTGACGAGCACGCCAAGAAACAACCACGCGCGCACCAACATTGGCACGCGGATAACGCCTTCGTTGCGCGGTCGCGGCGGACGCTCCATGATGCCGGGCTCGGCTGGTTCACGGCTGAGCGAAAGCGCCGGCAGAGTTTCACTGCCGACATCGAACGCAAGAATTTGCAGAATCGTCAGCGGAATCGGGACAAGTCCGCCACTGAGCGCGAACAGCAAGAACGCGGCCACCTCCGGGACCGCGTGCGCGAAAATGTAGGTGATGAATTTGCGGACGTTGTCGTAGATGCGCCGGCCCGCCTGCACTGCGGTGACAATGGATTTGAAGTCGTCGTCGGTGAGAACCATCGTCGCGGCTTCCCGCGCGACATCGGTGCCGGAAAGCCCCATTGCCACACCGATATCGGCGCGCCGCAGCGCAGGCGCGTCGTTGACACCGTCACCGGTCATCGCGACAACATGGCCCTCGCTGCGCAGCGCCTCGGCGATGTGCAGCTTGGCCTCCGGTGAGGCGCGGGCGAAAATCAGCTCCGGCTGTTCGCGGATGAGCCTAGCCAACTGGTTCTCGTCGAGCTGCTCGAACTGTTCGGCGGTGACGACCGTCGGGTGCGGGCCGGTAATGCCGATGCGTTCGGCGATGGCCGCGGCAGTCAGGGGGTGATCGCCGGTGATCACGATGATGCGGATGCCCGCGGTGCGGCATCGGGCCACCGCCTCGACGACGCCCGGACGAGGCGGGTCCACCATGGCAATCAGACCCGTAAGGCACAGATCCTGCTCAGCGGTGGCTCGCCGGTGCGGCGGGCGCGTTTTCGGCGGCAGTCGTCGCTCGGCGAAGCCGAGGACCCGCAACCCCTCCCCAGCGAAGGTGTTGACCGCGTCTTCTACGCGGCGCCGCTGCGGTTCGTCGAGCGGCTGCGGTTGACCGTCACTGTCGAGGATGTGGCTGCACCGCGGCAGCAGCGTCTCAGGCGCTCCTTTGGTGTGCACGATGGACGACCCGTCGCCGGCACGGTCGATCGTCGACATCAGCTTCTCTTCGGGGTCGAAGTGAAATTGCCAGCGCCGGTGGGCTTCTCGTGCGGCTGCATCCGTCTCGGCGCCCAGAAAGCGGGCCGCCGAGAGCACCGCGATCTCGGTGGGGTCGCCGAGTGGGCCCTTAGCGTCGTCGACGCGAGCGTTGTTGCAGCTCGCTGCGATGCGGCCTAGTGACTCGAGCGTCGGCGACTGGGTGTTCACCCGGCTGTCGGGATGGTCGGTGTCGAGATCGACCCGGCCCGACATTGTCCATGCCGCAACAGGGGTCATCCGGTTCTGGGTCAGGGTGCCGGTCTTGTCGGTACAGATCACGTCGGTGGATCCGAGGGTCTCCACCGCGGAGAGTCGTTTCACCAGTGCACCGCGATTCGCCAATGCCCGCACCGCCACCGCCAATGCCAGGGTGATCACCGGCAACAATCCCTCGGGCACCATGCCGGCCAGCAGGCCGGCCGCGAACACCAACGAGTTGATCAAGGTCAGATGCGCCGCAATTGTGGCTACCGGGATGAACGACAGCGCCAGCATGACCGACACCGCGGCGATCAGCCAGGCCGCCCGCCTCACTTGACGTTCCAGCGGGCTCGGATCGGGTTTGACGCGCTCCGACAGCGCCGCGATCCGGCCGATCTCGGTGGCCATGCCGGTGGCAAATGCGACTCCCCTGGCCTCCCCGCCGGTGCAACTGGTTCCGCTGAACACCAACTCATGTGCGCTCAGCAGCGGCACGTTTACGTCGACCATCGCCGCGGACCGCAGTGTAGGCACCGATTCGCCGGTCAGCGCCGACATATCAACCTCGATCGCACCCGTGAGCAACCGAATGTCGGCGGCAACGCGGTCCCCCTCCTCGATGACCACGATGTCGCCCGGAACCAGGTGCGTTGCATCGATTTCGGTGATGGCGCCGTTGCGAACGGCCTTGGCCCGTTGCGGTAGATATTTGGCCAGTGCCTCCACCGCCCGTTCGGCCTGCAGTTCCTGCACGAAGGAGAAGGCGGCGTTCAGCATGATGATCAGCACCACCGCGGCCGCCACCACATGTGACCCGACGATCACCAGCAGCCCGGCGGCCAGCCACAACAGCAGCGCCAGTGGGTGAGTGAGCTGGCGGACCAGCGCGTGGGGCCATTCCCGGCCGCGGCGACGCTGTAATTCGTTCGGCCCGTGCTGCAACAGGCGCCGCTTCGCTTCGGTGTCCGAGAGCCCTTTTGGCGTGCTGCGCAGATCACGCAGCAGCAGATCGGCCGTCTCTTCCGGATCGAGAGCGGACGGGGAAACCCACTCGTGGTGTTGGCGTCGCACCCCGCCATCCTGACAACGGTCCTGCCGGTCGACCAGAGGCCGATGCCAGCAGTCATAAGTGACTTTTGGCCTCGGAAGAGACAGGTTAGCCGGCTTGCTCGATAGGCTTGCGATTCATGTCGACGTCGCTGGTCACCGGGCTCACCGACGCTGAAGTGGCCCAGCGGGTTGCCGACGGCAAGACCAATGACGTTCCCAGCCGGGCGACGCGCAGCATAGCAGACATCGTCCGGGCAAACGTCCTCACCCGGATCAACGCGATTCTGGGTGTGCTGTTCGCGATTGTGCTCGCGACCGGTTCGCTGATCAACGGCCTGTTCGGGCTATTGATCATCGCCAACAGCGTGATCGGCATGGTGCAGGAAATACGGGCCAAGCAGACGCTGGACAAACTCGCGATCGTCGGACAAGCCAAACCACTGGTGCGCCGGGCCAATCGCACACAGGAACTGCCGCCCAACCAGGTGGTGCTCGACGACATCATCGAGCTGGGGCCGGGCGACCAGATCGTCGTCGACGGCGAAGTAGTCGAGGGGTCCGGCCTGGAGGTCGACGAGTCACTACTCACCGGCGAGGCCGATCCTGTACTGAAGGACACCGGCGATGCGGTGATGTCCGGCAGCTTCGTCGTCGCCGGGACCGGCGCCTATCGGGCCACGAAGGTGGGGCGTGATGCCTACGCGGCCCGGCTTACTCAAGCGGCGACCAAGTTCACCCTCGTGCGCTCCGAACTGCGCGCCGGAATCAACAAGATCCTGCAGTTCATTACGTATCTGCTGATTCCAGCCGGGCTGTTGATCATCTACACCCAGCTGTTTACCACCCACACCGGCTGGCGGGAGTCGGTGCTGCGCATGGTGGGCGCACTGGTGCCAATGGTTCCCGAAGGACTGGTGCTGATGACGTCGATCGCGTTCGCGGTGGGCGTGGTGCGCCTCGGGCGGCACCAATGCCTGGTGCAGGAGTTGCCGGCGATCGAGGGCCTGGCCCGGGTCAATGTCGTGTGCGCAGACAAGACCGGCACGCTGACCGAAAACCGGATGCAGGTCGCCGACCTGCAGCGGCTTGACGCGGCACCGAACATAGGCGTGGTCATCGACGCACTGGCGTCGATGGCCGCCGACGATGCCCGCCCCAACGCCAGCATCCGGGCCATCGCCGAGGCCTACCGAAACCCTCCCGGGTGGACCGCCACGGCGCGGGCTCCGTTCAAGTCCGCCACGAAATGGAGCGGAGTGTCCTATCGCGGGCACGGCAACTGGGTTCTCGGGGCACCCGACGTACTGCTAGACCCGTCCTCAGCCGTCGCCAAGCAGGCCGAAGAGGCCGGATCGCGTGGGCTAAGGGTGCTGCTCCTGGGCAGCACCGACCTGCCGGTCGACCATCCTGACGCGCCCGGCCGCGTCGTCCCGGCTGCTCTGATCATGCTGGAGCAGCGGGTTCGGCCCGACGCCCGTCAGACGTTGGATTACTTTGCTGCACAAAGAGTTTCGATCAAAATCATCTCGGGTGACAACGCCATCTCAGTAGGCGCCGTGGCGTCGGCGCTCGGCCTGTCGGGGCAGACACTCGACGCGCGCCAGCTGCCCACCAATCCTGAAGAACTGGCCGACACGCTCGAGAAGTACTCCACCTTCGGGCGAGTCCGACCCGACCAGAAACGCGCGATGGTGCGCGCCTTGCAATCCCGCGGCAACACGGTCGCGATGACCGGTGACGGCGTCAACGACGTGCTGGCCCTCAAAGACGCCGACATCGGCGTCGCAATGGGAGCCGGCAGCTCGGCAGCGCGAGCGGTTGCTCAAATTGTATTGTTGGACAACAAATTTTCCACATTGCCGTATGTGGTGGGTGAAGGCCGGCGTGTGATCGGCAATATCGAACGAGTATCGAATCTGTTTTTGACCAAGACCGTGTACTCGGTACTGCTGGCATTGTTGATCGGCATAACCGGCCTGAGCGCTGACGCATTCGGCATCAAGACGTTGACGTTTCCGTTTCAACCGATCCAGGTGACGACCGCCGCCTGGTTCACTATCGGAATCCCCGCGTTCATCCTGTCGCTGGCGCCCAACATCGAGCGCGCACAACCAGGTTTCGTCCGCCGGGTGATAACAGCCGCGGTGCCCAACGGCGCAGTGGCCGGTGTCGCGACCTTCGTCTGCTATCTGTTGGCTTTCCGGGGGCCTTCGGCCACCCCCGCCCAGCAGATGCAGGCATCGACGTCGGCGTTGATCACCTTGTTGGTGATCGCGGTGTGGGTGCTGGCTGTCGTGGCTCGGCCCTACACCTGGTGGCGGGTGGTGCTGGTGGCGTTCTCCGGCGCCGCATACGTGCTGATTTTCAGCATCCCGTTGGCCCGCGACCAGTTCATGCTGGAACCCTCTAACATCGCGTTGACCGCCACCGCGCTCGGGATCGGTGTTCTTGGTGCTGCCATTGTCGAAGCGCTGTGGTGGGTACAGGGTTCAGCGAGCGGGGCGCCGCCGCAGTTGTGGCGGCAGCCTGACGCCTGACTCGGACGGCTGAGAGATCACCGAACCCAGTACCGGTGCGTGCGGATCTATGGCATTGGATGCGGGAAGCGGACACACTTGGGCGGCGTCGTCATGGCCAGTTTCGTTGCACGGGGACATTGGTAGCGGTTGCGCAGCAACCCATCGACGCAGAGGTAGTACGCATTGGAGTCATCGGGGTCCGGAATGTAGTTGATCCCCGCGATTTCGGGGCAGGTGACGTTGGCGACGTGCGGATGGCGGGGTGGTTGCGCGAGCAGTAACGCCGGGCTGGCAATGGTTGCCCACTCCAAGCCGATAAGGGCAATTCCAAAAGCAACAACCTGCTTAATATGTGCCAACACAGCCACTCCTCGTCATTTACGGTGGAGCTAGTACCCATCCCAGTTTCCTCTACGGCGTTGTGGTAAGGGACTTTTGGCCCGATGTAAACGCCTGAACGTCACATATCGCTCCGGGGTTCTGCCCCCCAGATAACTCGTTGCGGATCGATGTCTTGCTGACCTCAGATTCCGCATCGAACACTCCGGGTGTAGGGCCGTTAGGCTAGCAAATCGGTAACCATTGCGACGTGGCCTTCTGTGTAGGTCGCCCCACGGTAGTGCGTGAAACTGCTCTTGCTATCCAAACAGGAGAAAGCAATGTCCTGCCACGAAACGCATCGTGGCATTTTGCGTTGGTGTCGACCGATCGGCTCGCTCAATCGCAGCGGTCAAGTGGGCAGCCCGCGATGCTGCGCAACGTAATGTTCCACTGACGCTTATGCACGTCGTCGTGCCGGTCATGTCGGTAGTGGCGCCCTGGCCGAGGATTCCAATACCGCAAGACTATTTCCAGCGGCAGAACGACGAAGCAAGACGAATCCTCGAAGATGCCCGCAGACTTGTCGCCGACACCACCGCTGGCCACGGCCCGCCTTTCGTGTAGAGCGTGGTCCTCCATGGTCCGACCGCGGGACTGTCCGATTAACGGCGGAGCTGACCTTGGTATCGGTTAGTTTCCGGTCGGGGTGATCCGGCCGTTGAAGGTGATCGCAAACGCATTGAGCACCGGCTTCGTGCGCCGTGAGGCGCTGTGATTTGAGTGGAGGTGAGAGACCTTTGCCGTCGGATCGTCGCAGCGGCCCGATTGGAGCTGAGGGCAGCTCGAGCCGGGAGGTGCCGGTGGGGGTGGGAGCAGCCCTGACAAAGCCGGGGCGTGTCAGTACTGCCAGATGGTGCGGGTCCGGTGAGCGAGATCGAAAGGAGTACGCGAGGAACCGATGTTTTAAAGCCTCTCAACGCTATACCGGCTCGAATCTGGTGGATGTGGGTCGGGAGCGGCGCATCCCGAGGTGTGTAGGAAGCCGAGGGAACTTTCCGGGCCGGTGAAACCCGTGTCTGGGGAGGCTGCGGAGAAGGTCTGCGGCGTAACCGCAGCGAGGCCGCAGGGCGGGGCGTGTCATTCCATCTGTGTAAGTCCGGGGTGGTCCATCATCGGACCGCCGTTCGGGCGGACAGAAGGAGTGTTTTGTGACGAAGCTCATGGAGTCGGCGGGCAAGGAGAAGTCGGCGGCTCGCCGGCTGGCGGAGACGTTTTCGGCCGAGACCCTGGATTCGCTGATCAAGGACGCGGTGAAATCGGGGACCCCGATCGACGGGGCGGACGGTTTGCTGACCGAGTTGACCAAGGCGGTGCTCGAGCGGGCCTTGCAGACCGAAATGACCCACCATTTGGGGTATGAATCCGGTGACCCGGCCGGCCGCGGGTCGGGCAATTCTCGCAATGGGTCTTCACCGAAGACGGTGACCACGGTCAACGGCCCGGTGGATATCGCGGTGCCGCGCGACCGCAACGGCACTTTTGAGGGCTCTTCGATTTTGACCGGGCAATCAGCATGACGTCTGGGTTGCGGCCCGCTGTTTGCGGGTGCAGTGAAATCGTATCCGGCGTGCCGAATTGTCTTGATTCCGGAATCCGCACGCGGCGCGTTTGACCTGTTTGACGAGCCGGTTGTAGCCCTCGGTGCGGGCGTTGGTGATACCGGTGGCGATGAAGGCGTTGATCTCGGGCCACCAGGTGTCGACGGTGGCGGCCAGGGTGAGCAGCTCAGGGATCTGCGAGTCGATGCACCAGGCCAGGAAGCGGTGCAGCCGATGCCGGGTCAGGTGCGCATCGCCGCCGGCGTGCACGGTGGACAGCAGGGTGCGCGGTTCTTCCTTGGCGATCCACGCCGACAGGATCTGGCCGGTGTCGTCTTCGGCCACGATCGCGTTCCACATCGTGGCGAAATTCTTGTCCGACAAGCGTTCCCACGCGGTCAGCAGGCGCCGGCGGTGGGCCCATTCCGGGTCGAGTTTGCCGCCGCGGCGATCCCGCAGATCCCAGGTCACCCGGCGGCGCACCTTGGTCAACGCATCGTTGCCGAGTTTCACCAGGTGGAAGTGATCGACCAGCAGGGTGGCATTGGGCAGCAACCCCGGTGTGCGGATCGCCGTGGCGTAGACCGCGGCCGGGTCGATCGCCACGAACTGAACGGCCTCGCGGAACTCCTGGCTGCGCTCGGCCAGCCAGTCGATCACCGCAGCACCGGTGCGGCCCTCGCGCTGCCCCAACAAGCCCTGATCTCCGGCTAAATCGACGAATCCGGTGTCCCACGGGTCAACCCGCACCCACCGCCCTGTCGTGGCGCACTGCTCCCAGCGGGGTTTGCCGCGGCGGGTCTCGTCGATACCGAGCACTGCCACCGGCGCGGGTTCGCATAGCCGTTCCTCGGCGTGCGCGACGAACGCGCGGTGCGCGGTCGGCCAGGGTACCCCGTGGGCGGCCGCGACCTCGGCCACCGCCCGCCCGGCATCGCCGATCGCCGCACCGATCGCGGTACGCAACCGTGTGGTGGCCCGGGCCCGCGCCGGCACCTGCGCGATGGCCTCTGTGAACGAGGACTTCTCGCAGTAGTCCTCCCGGCAGCGCCAGCGGGTCTTGTGCCAGCGCACCGTGATCGGGTCCTCACCATAGGGAATATCGCGCGGCGAGGTGCTCACCAGCTCCTTCACCGACCTGGACACCACCCCACACCCCGGGCACGCCGCCGCCGCTTCGTCGGCGGTGACCACATGAACCACACGGGTCCCGTCGACGTCCCGCTCGACACGCTCAACCCGTACTCCTGGCAACCCAAACAACAATGTCGTACCGTCAGACACGGCCCTCGGTCCCTTCTTCCGCCTGAAATCCGCAAACTTCAGACTTCAGAAGGCCGAGGGCCTCCCCATGCAACGACACGCCCTATGAGAGCGAAATCACAACTGCCCCTTTAAAATTGAAGAGCCGCGATATCGAGGCACATCTGGCCGAGGTGTACGGAGCCAAGGTGTCACGAGAATTGATCTCCAATATCACCGAGGTGGTGGTCGATGAGATCAAGGCCTGGCAATCGCGCCCACTCGATGAGGTCTACCCGATCCTGTATATCGACGGGCTGCGGCTGCGCATCGCCGACAACGGGGTGGTGGGCACCAAGGTGGCCTATCTGGCCATCGGCGTGGACCTCGACGGGCGTAAACACGCCCTGGGCTGCTGGATCCAAGACAGCGAGGGCGCACGGTTTTGGCAGAAGGTCATCATCGACCTGCGCAACCGCGGAGTACGCGACATCCTCATCGCCTGCTGCGACGGGCTGACCGGCTTGCCTGATGCGATCCGCTCGATCTTCCCCGATACCGTGATCCAAACCTCATCTATTAACAATGGATCGGCCGGGATGGTCTCGGCGTTCACCTGCACCACCACGGGCAGGGCCCACGCAAACGCGTCACCTTCGAGGTCCACATGCAGACCTGTCCGCCCGTGGTGGCTGCGGGGCGTGGACCGGCCAGCGAGAGCAGCGCCACCGCTGTGGGCGGTGAGTGCCGAGATGAGGTTCCGGGCAGGCCTCGCGATCGCAGGGTGAACCTTTCACATTGAAAGGGATCCAAGTGCAATGAATCAGAGTACTCTGCAACGGCCGAACAGCTTCTGGTGTGGGATCGACTGGGGCGGGCGCTTCCATCACCTGTGTGTGCTGGATGGCACCGGCCAGCAGCTGCTCAGTCGCAAGGTCGCTCACACCGTCGATGGTCTGGCCGTCCTGGTCGGGTTGATTGCTTCGTTCACCGGTGCGGTCCGGATCGCGATCGAGCGGGCCGAAGGGCTACTGGTCGAATATCTCCAGCACCACTGCGATGCCGAAATTTATTGCGTGTCACCGAAAATCTCGGCGCGAGCACGCGAACGCTATCGGATGGCGGCCGCCAAGTCCGACGAATTCGATGCCTATGTGTTGGCCGATACGTTGCGTCACCAGTATGCCCAGTGGCGGCCGTTGGCCGTTCCGTCGCCGCTTCTAGCGGAGCTGACCGCAGTGAGCCGCGATCGTCAACGCATCCTGGATATGCAGGTGGACACCGAGAATCGACTGCGGTCAATCTTGGATGCCTATCATCCGTGCCCGTTGCACCTGTTTTCTGCACTGGACCGGGACATCACCCTGTCCTTCATCCGCAGCTATCCCACTCCCGTGCAGGCGGGCCGGATCACCGCTGCGCGGATGGGCGCGTTCACGTCCCGGCACGGCTACAGTGGCCGGCACAAACCCGAGACACTTGTCGCCCGGATGCAGCCGCATCTGCTATCGGCGAGCGACGGCACCGTTGCTGGCAAAGCGTTGGCGGCCAAAGCATTCACCGAACAACTGGCTCTACTCAACACCCATTTGCGAGCCCATGACAAACGACTGGGCGAACTGCTCGAGGCGCACCCGGACACCCCGATCTTCACCAGTTTCCCCGGCATCGGACCGGTCACCGCCGCCGTGTTGATCTCCGAAATGGGTGAGGAGCGCAGTCGTTTTCCTTCGGCGCCGTCATTGTTGGCAGAGACCGGCTTGGCTCCGGTCACCAAGGTGTCCGGGCGCACACGTCAGGTTCGCTTCCGCTACGCCGCCAACCGGCGGATGCGGCACGCCATCGACTGGTGGATGTTCGTCGCCGTCCGTGAAGACCTCT
The DNA here is from genome assembly GCF_016592155.1 of Mycobacterium heckeshornense. Classification (NCBI taxonomy): domain Bacteria; kingdom Bacillati; phylum Actinomycetota; class Actinomycetes; order Mycobacteriales; family Mycobacteriaceae; genus Mycobacterium; species Mycobacterium heckeshornense. The sequence continues at coordinate 1,347,750 of NZ_AP024237.1, read as the reverse complement.
GGTCGGCCGACATCTACCAACACGCCCGCGCCGCCGGCCAACCACACCATCGTGCCCTGCGTGGCCTGGGCGCCCGCTGGTGTCGCATCTTGTGGCGCTGCTGGCACGACCACAACCCCTACGACCCGGCCATCCACCACCGCGCCACCGCCGCCTAACAACCCCACCCCGCCCCCGCGCTGAGCAAAGTCAGCCAGCCGCGGCGATCAATCATGCCCACGACCCGAGGTTGACAGCGGGAGTCTGCGTGGTGCATGTTATTCGCAATGCGATGCGGTTCGTGTCGTATAAGGACCGCCGCAAGGTCGCCTCGTCGATGCGGGCCATCTATTCGGCGCCCACCGTAGATGCCGCTGAGCTCGCGCTCAAAGAGTTTGACCGCGATTTCGGTGCGCAATACCCCGGCGCGATCGACGTGTGGCGGGGCGCCTGGCCAGAGTTCATTGCCTTCCTGGATTACCCGGTGGAACTACGCAAGATCGTGTACACGACAAACGCGATCGAGTCCATCAATTTCCAGCTACGCAAAATCACCAAGAACCGCGGACATTTCCCGGACAAGGACTCTGCGATCAAGTTGCTGTACTTGGGGTTGCGCAACATCTCCAGCCACAGAGGAGGCTATTCGGGGACGGGAACCTACAACTGGACTGTGGCGCTTAACACCCTGGCGAAACTGTTCCCTGGACGGATCCCGTTGTGTTAAAATATAACTCGTTGTCAAGTCACCTCAGACTTACACAGAAATCGTGACGGGCTCGCAGGGGCAGAGTCGGGCTCCTCCTCGATCGAGCGAATCGCAGTGAACACGGGAACCGTTGCGGGTCCGCCCTTTCCGAGCGCAGCCAGCGTATCGGGCGGGTCGAAGCCCCAGCGGAGCTGCTGAGCCCGTCACCAGCTGCTGCGCCCGCAGCAGCTGCGGCAACGCTTCCCCGGACAGGTCGGCATGCAAGCGCGCCCCTACCTGCTCGCTTATGCCTATCTGCTGGCCGGGTTCACATCCTTCGGCCTGATCGGCCCGTTCGCGCGAATCCCGATGGCGCAGCGAGTATTCGGCGCTGATGCAGTCGAGGACGCGATCGAACCGGTCCGCGCCGTGCTGAACGGGTGGGGATATCGCGCCCGCAATCTGGAGTCGATGGTCTGCACGCTGCTGCTGCTCAACCACAGCCCGCGGCTGGGCGACCTATCCGCGGTGCTGGATGGGCTGCGGTCACACCCGGCAATCCAACGCCACTTCCACGGCCGCCACCTGACGGCGTTCACCGGCGCTGGCCGCACTCGGCTACACCGCCTCGCCGTCGAACCCGAAATACGGGGATGGGCCGGTCCCGATCACCGGCACCGCCCCGGGCTGGGCACGGACGGTTAAGCGCTGGCACGCGACCTCCACACTCGCGCCGACCACGCGAGACACCGACCGGGTCGTGCTGGCCAAGATCGGGCGATGGCTCGCCGCCGAGCACCCGGATATCGGCGGGCCGGCCGCCTGGACCCACCAGACCTGCGCGGCGTGGATCGCCGCGGTCGACCGCATGCGCGTCGGCGACCATATCCAGTCCGACACCTGGCGTGACAGCCGCCACGACCAGCTCGGAAAACTGTTGTCGCCGAAGACGAAACGTAGCTACATCCGGCCGGGGCACATCCGGTCGACATGGTCCGTGCGATCACGCTGACGTGGCTGTTCAGCGGCCAGCGCAGTGACGAGATCGCCCGGCTGCGCGTCGGCTGCATCCGCTGGCAACACGACCGACCGCCGACCGGTGACGCCCCCTCCCCGACTGATTCTGCCGTTTGCCTACTCGACGTTCCCACCCACAAGACCGGCACCGCGTTCACCAAACCCATCGATCCGCTGCTCAGCCAAGCCATCCAGGCATGGGAGGCGATGCGCCCCACCCAGCCGCTGATGCTGAACCGGAAAACCGGGAAGTAAGGTGCACTTCCTGTTCGCCGTGCGGGCCGGACGAATCAGCAAGAACTACATCAACGACACGATCATCCCGGCGCTTTGCCGCAAAGCCGGCATCCCTGCCACCGACGTCCGCGCGCCGATCACCAGCCACCGGGCCCGTTCCACCATCGCCACACAGCTCTACAACGCCAAGGAACCAATGACGCTGTTCGAGCTGCAGGCCTGGCTCGGCCACCGCAGCCCCGAATCGACCCAGCACTACGCCAGGATCACCCCGAACACCCTCACCAAGGCCTACGACAACGCCGGATACTTCGCCCGCAACGTCCGCACCATCGAAGTCCTCCTCGACCGCGACGCCGTCACCAGCGGCGCCACCGCCACCGGCGAGCCCTGGCAGCACTACGACCTCGGCCACGGGTTCCGCAGCTACACCTTCTTCGAACAATGCCCCCACCGCATGGCCTGCGCCCGCTGCCACTTCTACACACCCAAGCAATCCAGCAAAAGCCAACTCCTACAAGCGAAAACGAACCTTCAACGGATGCTCGTCAACATCCCGCTCACCGACGACGAGCAAGCAGCCGTCGAGGACGATCAAGCAGCACTCGACAAACTACTGCAGCGTCTGACAGATCTTCCGACACCGGCCGGGATGGGCCCACGCGGCGGTCGTTGACCCGCAGTGCTTTGACCGCTACCGCGCCGGCTGCGGTCAGCACCTCACGCGGCTGGTGATAGCCGTTGCGGACGACCAGTCGGTGACCGTCGTCATCGACCTGATCGGCGAACTGTGCCACGTAGGCGGCGACCTCGGCCTGCAGCGCAGCGGCCAGCATCTGCCGGGCGCCGTCACGGACGATCTCGTCGAGCAACGACCGACCAGCACCGCCGGTGCTTTCGTTGGCCTCGGTGGCATCGTGAACTACGGTGAGCATGGGCGTACCTTCCCGCACCAGCGCGCCAACGCCGGCTCTTGATCAGACCTTGGGTATTCAGATCATCCTCGGGAAGGTACGCCCACTTTCACGCCCCCACGCCAAGACTCATCCACAGGTTCTGATCATTGCTCTTACCCCCTACCTCGTACCGTTGATAGACCTCGGAATGTGGCGACCCACCTACGTGTTCGCCGCGGTTGACCACGCCGGTGCGGATGTGTCGCTGTATCGGGGTAACACCATCAGGTCTAGCAGCATTGACGGCGGCGGCTTCCCGGTGCACAAGCCGGTCACTGCCGGCTGGAGTGGCTACGGCGACTTCCAGCACACCACCAAAGAAGCCGTCCGGCTGAACGTTCGCGCGGTGCCGAGCACCTTACGCGATTAGTGGACGAAGCTGACCCCGAGGTGGTTTTCGTGTGCGGCGAAGTACGGTCGCGGACAGACCTGGTTTCCGCGTTGCCGGAGCGTGTAACGCAGCGTGTGTCACAGTGGCACGCCGGAGCACGTAATAAGGGGCTTCGATGAGGACAAGATCCGCGATCTGACGGCCCCCGAGTTCGCTCGACGCCGGTGCGTCGGATGACTGACATCGCTGAACGGTTTAACAGCGAAATTGGTCGCGGGTCGGGGCTGGCTACCCCAAGGGTTGATCCCGGTATGCGCAGCGCTGCGCAACGGCTCTGTCGACACGCTGATAATCGGTGAACTCTGCAATGCCACGGTGGTTGCCGGTGAGGACCGCACTACGGTCGCACCAGATCCTGACGCGTCGTCGGAGCTCGGGGAACCGGTTGAACATGTTGCACGAGCGGATGAGGCATTGCCTTTTGCCGCTATCGCGATTGGCGCCTCGCTGGTCCGCGCTAACAACCGGATAGCACCGGCCAACGGGATCGGTGCATTGCTACGCTACGCCATGCCCAGTGGATCTGCTGGCTAACTGGCCGCCTCGCCAACGGGTGGTTACCCGACGCGCAAGCGTTAGGCTAGGGCGCCACGTAAGCGGCATAGCCGGAGTTCAAGCCGCTCCGAGCAGCGAGTCAGGCGAAGGCATCTTCCGGGCCGGGTTCGGGCCCGAAATGAAACCGGCGGCCGGTCACCGAAATCGGAAGAATACGAATGTAATGCCGCTTCAACGTCGCAGTCCAAGGCAGCAGCTGCGCCCGCTCGGCTTCCTCGATCTCCTCATTGGTACGTAGCATGCGCGCGGTGCCTTTCACGATCACGCTCCAGCCTTCGGCAACATTGTGGTCATCGGCCTCAAAGAGGACCCGATTGTTAATCGCGGTGCTGACCAACTTGGTGCCCTCCGCGGTGCGGAAAAGTACGGTGCGGCGCTGGACGACGAAGTTAACCGGGAAAATCTCGGGCTGGCCTTCAACACTCGTGACCAGTCGCCCCAGCGCCACACTGGCCAACAGATCCCAGCATTGGCTATCCGAGAGAATCGTGACGGGTTCACTAGCAGTCACATCGCCAACTTACCCTGTGTCAGTAGACGCGGTAGGCCCTGCTGTTGGCATCTTGGACTGCTCCGACACAGTCTGCACGTTGAAGGGCCGCCCGGTCGCCGGAGTCAGGCGCTGACATTAGCCCTGGACGTCATCCAGGCCCTGATACCCCGTGCGGTTCATCCAGCCTCGTAATCCTTTCAGCAGTACGGCGGCGTATCCTGGCCCATGGTGCAGGAGCAGCGGGGACGCGGGCTGGACACGTCGGGCACCCGCCAGCAGGTACTCGATCACGTCGGCCGGTTGCTCTACCCCCGCTGCCGGCGGCGAGCGAGGGCTGTGCCCCTCCTCGCAGCAGGGCGGTCCAGGTCATCGGCAGCCGGGTCTCGGCGGACGTCGATAGTGTGACCGCGCGAATCGTGGTCGGTGTTTCGAGTTCGATGCCAGGCTGCAGGAACCAGTTGAACTGCACCAGTCCGTCTGCACCGGCTGTGTCCCGGCGGTGCGCCAGGTCGGCAGCAGCACTGAAACTCGGTTCAGCTTGACCGCTACCGGAAAACTCTGACCGCGATTTTGACCGCGGCCAGCAAGTCGAAATGGCGTCGCTCGACCTCGCGGCGGTCATATTGGAAACGGTAGCGGTGCCCCGGGCCCAGTTTGATCACCGCGTCCTCTGGACGGGCGCCAAGGCAACCGTCGCACTCGAAGCAGTTGCCGCTTGACAGACAGCGGCCAGCCTCCAAAACCGCGTCGTTGGCCGCTAATCCGCCGACAATCTCGTCGAAACCGGTAACCTATTGTGCAACAGCCAGTTCAGGCTGTTGGTGGTAACCGGTTTCACCGGATTACCACAGATGCAGGTCATCAAAGCCTGCGGCGGGGTGCTTCGGCGGGAGTTCGGCCACTGCTCCGCGTAACCATGCGTCGATATGGCATGCCGCCTTCTTGCCGTGTGCCACATCGACTGTCACAGTGCGTTGATGGACGTCGACCCGGTTTCTTGTCCCAATGCCATCATCACGGTATCGGCAGCGAGGGACCGCCAGTCGGATGCGGATAACCGGGTTCGTCGAGTTCCATCATGTCTACTTGCAGCTCGGGGCCCTCGAAGGCGGTGATCGTGCGCAGCTAGTTGATCCGTACGCCTTCCCGCTCGGCTTCGTGGACCTCGTGCTCGTGAACAGGCACTTGGTCTTCGGTTCGGCGGTAGATGATGACGGTGTTCTCGCCGCCCAGCTGGCGGGCAACACGGGCGGCGTCGCCACCCCCGTTTACTGCGACGGGCGGCCGAGACTGGGTCGCGACCGGAAGCCACCCTGCGCAGGAGTGACACCGCGTCCAACAGCAACACCGCGTCGGCTTTCGGGATGTTCGAGCCGCTTGGCCAGATAGGCGTCCAGGCGGCTCTAAAGCGTCATTCGGTCTACGGCTTGAGGACTTCCGGCCCTGCTCACGGGGGCCCGCATGGCACACCATATACGTCATGAAGCGGTTGTCGGCACTTGACGCAGGTTTCTTGGAAGTCGAAGACTCCGATCCCCATGTGAGCCTGGCGATCGCCGCCGTGCCGATCGTGGCCGGCCCAGTTCCGTCGTATCAAGACCTGGTGGCAGGTTTGGCTGAACGAGTGCGCACAATCCCGCAGTGCACCCAGAAACTGCGTACCCATCCGCTGGACCTCGGCCGACCCGAATGGGTCAACGACCCGCATTTCGACATCACGCATCATATGCATCGGGTCGCACTCCCTGACCCCGGCGATGATGCCGAACTCTTCGAGATGATCGCCACCATCATGCAACATCGGCTCGACCGTGAACGTCCATTGTGGGAGTGTTGGATCATCGAAAGGCTCTCCGGCAACCGGTGGGCCGTGCTCATGAAAGTTCATCACTGCATCGCCGACGGCATTGCCACCACCCAGATGCTGGGCAAGCTCAGCGATGAGGGGGGCGGCGAGACCTTTGCGGACCATATTCGTGCCGCCAAGAAGCCGGACGGTCCTGTGTTGCGGCGGCCTACATTAGGCTGGAACCCGCTGGCGTGGCCAAGCAAGGTGTGGCGGAACGGCATCGCAGCGGCCACCGCTGCTGAACACGCGGCGCTGGGCGTGGCTGAGCTCACGGCTGAACTGCTAAGTCCGCCGGACTCGTCGCTGACCGGTGCGGTGACCACGATGCGCCGCTACAGCGCGGCGAGGGTTAAGCTGGCCGACCTTAAGCGAGTCGCTCGGGTCTTCGACGTCAGCCTCAACGACGTGGCGCTGGCGGCGATCACCGACAGCTACCGGAACCTTCTGCTACGCCGTGGTGAACAACCGCACCGCGATACGGCGCGCACCCTGGTTCCGGTGTCGATCCGCTCGATGAAGGAGATGCAGCAGACCGGCAATCGCGTCGCGGCGATGCTGCCGCTGCTGCCCGTTGACGAGGCGGACCCAGTTAAACAATTGGAACTCGTGCACTCTCGGCTAATGCATTCCAAGAACAGCGGCCAGCGCGAAGGCACCACAGCGCTTCTGACAGCTGTCGATAGCATGCCATTCACATTGTCTGCGTGGATGATACGGTTGCTGAGCCGATTACCGCAGCGCGCCGTCTCGGTGTTGGCAACGAATGTTCCCGGATCCAGCCGCCGACAACGGCTGATGGGCCGTGAGGTGTTGGAAATCCTGCCAGTGCCGCCGATTGTTCTTGGTCTGCGTACCGGTATCGCGATGCTTAGCTACGCCGACGATTTCGTCTTCGGTATCACCGCCGACCACGACACCGCGCCCGATGTCGATCAACTCGCCACCGGCATCGAGGAGGCTGGAGCACGGCTGGTGGCCATCAGCAGAACGCGTCAGCGACAAAGTAAACGTAAGGTCGCCCCAAAGCCTGCATGACAAAGCCCGGGTAACAATTGGACCGCATCACAGCGTCGGTCATGAGAATTCGATGGTATGTCCTGGCATGAGGCATCGCACCTGTCCGCGGCATTCGATATCAATCACATTGGTCTGCTCTGAGTCTGAGCTGACTCTTGCCTTGCGCCCGCACACTTCCAGGTGGAGGCGATGGCCACGATACCTCAACGGAAATGCCAGAACGCCCAGCTCTTCTGGCCACAGCGGTGCAAGCACGATACGGTTGCCGCGGAATTCCAGGCCGGTGAAACACCGCTGGAGCAAATCAATGCTACCGGCCATCGCAGCCAGGTGGATACCCTCGGCAGTAGTGCCTCCTTGGATGTCTGCGATGTCGGAGAGCAGAACCTGCCGGAAGTAGTTCAGGGCCCGATCTCGATCACCACGGGCCAAGACCCACGAATGCACGACCGCGCTCAAGGTGGATCCATGCGATGTACGGCTCCGATAGTAATCGATGGTCTTCGGGATCTGTTCCGGCACAAAGCGGTACCTGAGACGGGCAAAGAGCTCACGTAGCTCGTCGGAGGAAAGCAGATAGAAAAGCATCAATGCGTCGGCCTGCTTGGAAGCTTTGTAGTTGTTGACGTTGTCGTTCTCTGCCTCCAGAATGCGGTCCAGACGCTGGATATTGCCATACCTTGCGCGGTACGCTTGCCAATCCAGCTCGGCCAGTTCGTCATAGCCTTCGAATTGGCTGATCACCCCATCGTGGAATGGCACAAACATGCGCCGGCTGACATCCTCCCACCGTTCGAGTTCTGACCCATCTATCCCAAGCCTCTCCAAGAGATCGACCCGATCCGACAACGGCAGCAGCTCAAGTGCTTCCATCGCCCTCATAATGACCCAGACCGCCATCACATTGGTGTAGGCGTTGTTGTCGATGCCGTCGTAGACCCGGCCAGGGTATCCGGAGTGGAATTCGTCAGGGCCAATAACGCCGCGGATCACATAGCGTTCTCGTACCGTGTCGTAGCTGGCCAAACTCACCCAGAACCGGGCGATTTCGGCAAGCATCTCCGCCCCGTAGTCGACCAGATAGTCGACGTCACCGCTCACCTGGAAGTACTGCCATACATTGTAGGCGACGGCAATGCCGCTGTGGTGGGCACGTGCGCTCGGATCCGGGTTCCACCGGCCCGAACGAGGGTTCAGGTGCAGCTGCTGACTTTCTTCGCGACCGTCGCTGCCGGACTGCCACGGAAACATTGCGCCAACATAACCGGCTTCCATCGCGGCGCGGCGGGCCTGCGGTAGCCGCCGATAGCGATACTGCAACAAGGATCGGGTCACCATCGGAAGGTGCATGTTCAAGACGGGAAAGATCAGCAGCTCATCCCAGAAGATATGACCTCGGTAGGCCTCGCCGTGCAGGCCCCGTGCCGGCGCCCCAGTGTCCAGATCGGCAGTGTTCGGCGACAGGGTTTGCAGCAAATGCAGCAAATGCAGCCGTGTGATCCGCAGTTCGTCGGCATTTTCACCGATGTGAACGTTAAATCGTTCCCAGAGATGCGCCCAGCTAAGGGTGTGGCCGCGTAGTAGATCGGAGAACCGGCCTAGGCCTTGCAGGTAGCGTTCGGCCTGGTCTGCCGGTTCTGATATGGCGCGATCGCGGCTGGTGACTATTGCCGCGACCTTTTCCAGAGTCACCGATTCACCCGCAGTCAGGTCGACTGCGATCTCGTGCCCGATACGGGTGGGCTCTTGCACTCGCCGGTACTCTGCCCGTGCCGGCATCTCGCCGTACCATGCGGTAACCCGCGCCGCTACCGCAACCGTGATTCGAGATTCCACCGTTTCCGCAGCCAAAACTACCGTGTTGCTGGATAACTCGCGCAGCTGCGTCACTGCGAGATGCTTACTTGATAGCTCAGCGTAGCGCTCGACCAGCCTGTTCTCTACATTACCGTCTATGACTGATTGGAACTCAATTGTGCCAGACCAGTTTTCAGCCGTAATCGTTGTCTGCAGGGCCGCCACGTGGCGCAGATGCATAGCCGCGAACCTGCGCTGGACCACCTGCGTAATGTGGCCATCTGCATCGCGGAAACGGAATTCGCGGGTCAGTACCGCTCTGCGCAGATCCAGCGTTTGCAAATACGACAGCAGTTCAACGTCGTCGATGTCGAACCAAGACCCGGCATTGATTCTAAACGTCAACGGCAGCCAGTTCGGCAGGTTGACTAAGCTTTCGTTGGTAACGGTCACACCGTCGATCTGACTGTCCAACCTGTTGTAGATTCCTGCGGCGTAGGTGCCTGGATAATGAAAATTGCCGGCCGTCGACTCTGACGCACAGCCGCGGGTTCCAAAGTACCCATTGCCGACGGTGCACAGCGCTTCCCGTAGCCGTTCCATGTGAGGGTCATAACCGTCGAATACGAACGACCATGGGTTCTTGGTCTCATCGCTTGCAGCCACAATGTGGTGCGCTAGTCGATCGATGAATTCACATACCGCTCTCGGATCGTTGAGTGCGAACCGTGCAGCCGATCGATGGTCTCTCCCTTCGGTCTGGCGCACAATGATGCCGATTCCACTGTGTCGCACCGCGTCAAAAACATCCTCGCCGGTAATGTCATCTCCAATGTAGATGGGCAACATCGGATCGAGCCCGTCGATCCGGCGTAAGATCCATTCCACAATCTTCCCTTTGTCCCACGGAATGTCCGGCCGCAATTCAATTACTCTGCGTCCTTGGATAATCCGGAGCCCATAGCGCTGGCCTATACTGTGCACCGTCGCAATCACGTTGCGTGATGCCTCTGAAGCCGCATTGCGGTAGTGCACCGCCAATGCGAGTCGCTTGTGCTCAATGGAGACACCGCGAATGTGGGTGAGTCGACTTGACAGTTCCACCGCTGCCTGCTCGAGCGCATCGATGGCCGATTCGGCGTCCTCGTTCTGGTGATGCGTGCCGTCTGGTGCCGTCAGCTCCAAGCCGTGGTTGCCCACATACCAGATACCCGACAGTGCGACCCGAGAACGGAGGTCGGCCACGTCGCGTCCGGATAGCATAGCCACATCGCAGTGCTCGGCTAACAGTTTGAGCGATTCAGCGACATTTTTGGCTAACGTGGCGGTGGCAGGATCGTCGACGATAGCCGATACCGTGCCATCGAAGTCGAGGATCAACACTGGTTGTCGCGCGACCAGAACTGAGGCTATTTGGCCGTAAGACTGCAGCGCATCGGGAAGCCCTGACATGCGGTGGCCCCCCCGGCGCACATTGACGTGGGCGATATCGGACACTACTCCGTCGGCACCACTTCGCTGGAGCCCGTTGCGATCTCCCGTCCGATCGACTCCGATCACTAAGGAAAATCCACCATCACGAGCAGCAATTACTCCAGCTGCGGTGCCTTCGATGACGGCACATCGTTCGGGCTGAACTCCCAGCTGTGTCGCGGCCTCCAGCAAAACGGTCGCGTCGGGCATTCCTGCCGGGTCCAACTGGTCACCGACCACACCGCGGACACAAACTGGAACGAGGTCTGCGATGCCTGCAGAAACCAACAACCGTTTGCAATCAGCGTTGGAGGAATAGATGGCCATGCGCACCCCAGCGTCATGCAATCTCCGTACGAACGCAACGGCGCTAACATCAATGCGGGACAAATCCGTTATGACACTGTCGAAGTCGAAAATCACCGCGTCGTAGTAACGCGAATCGATCGTCACATGAACCGTCATAGCTGCCGCCCAGAGCCCGTGTCCCTAACGGATTTCCAGGACCTGGTCGAGTGGTCGCCGTGGTGTTGCAGGAGGCAACTCTTCTGCAGGTGGCGCGATCCCGACACGGATCAGGACTTGGGGCTGCCCACGTTGGCCGATGAGGTTGCGGACGATATCGCGGCTGTCGTGTAACTCCAGCAGATGAGTCAGCGTGCAGGTCGCCATTCCCGCCATCGTGCACTCCAATAGCACGCTAGACAATGCTTCACCGCAGCCCAACGCATCGGCCCGAGTGTCCTCAGCGGTGGAAAGCACAAGGATCTTCGACCAATCCACCGCGATATCGGTGCGACGGTCGGTTAGACTACGAGCAGGAAAGTCCCGCGCCACGTCGACTCGCCGACGTTCTGATGCGGACGCCAGCGCCTCCGGCGGTATCCCCTGGTAGAGGTCAAAGGGCGATGTCCACCACTGCAGTTCGGCCTGATATGAAGGATCGTCTCGACGCAGTGCCTCAGTAAGCTGCGACGCTCGAGCAAGTTCGGGCCGCACATCATCGGCGAGTACATCGAGCATCGCTATGCTGCCGTCGACATAACTGCGCAGCACCGGTTCGAACGACATCCAGTAGGTCGGTCGGCCGAACGGAAGCCGGTCGGTCCGACGCTGCAGAATCGCCTCTGCGCGCTGGCGCTGAATGTCGGTAATGAAGTCAACCGGACTGAACTGGACCGATGCCAAATGATCTCGGTTGTTCGGGTTGGGGAAACGGTCAACGTTGGCTTGCCATCCTGCCACCGCTATGGCGACACGAAGATGATCAAGTACCGCACCGCAACTGATTATGGCTTCTCGGCCGGAGGGGTCGGCGCTGTCCAGACGCCGGCCGGGGTCGAGGAACAGCTCCAAGCCTCTTTCGTCATACACCCAATACCACGGTTGGCTGTTGTGCACCGAGGGTGCGCGGCAGGCCAGCAGGACTGCGTTTTTGATGATGTCGATGCCCGGTGTCCCATGCGCCATTGTCGCGTCCTCCGTCTGGATCTGAGACTGACTCTAAAAGACGACCGCTTACCACCCCTAGAGTCGTTGGTCCCGATTGTGACGCTGCTTGCGAGTATGTGCGAGGCCTTTGGACCCGTGACAGCTGACATTACCTTCACAACCCTGGGTATTTCAGGTCTTACGGCCATGCAGTTGAGGACTTACGCCTCATGATCCTATGGCTACACCTGGCCTAGCGTTCTCATAGACCGAAGGAGAGCGAAATGTCGCAAGCTGCTAGAGATTATGGCGTTATTGTGGGCGTCGATGGATCACCGGCATCGAATGCCGCCGTCGCGTGGGCAGCGCACGACGCGGTCCTGCGCCACCTGCCGCTCACACTGGTCCACGTGGTGAACCCCGTCCTTGCGACGTGGACGTACACTCCCCAACCGGACGGCTTTGCCGTATGGCAAGAAAACGAAGGCCGCAGGATTCTGCGCGACGCCCTGAAAATTGGTGAGGACAGCGTAAAGCACGGCGAGTCCGTTCCTATTGAAAGCGAACTGATCTTCTCGTCCACCGTTGAGGCACTCCTGGATCTGTCGACACACGCCGAACTCGTGGTAGTGGGCAGCTCTGGGCGCGGAGCACTGGCTCGCGGATTGCTCGGATCGGTCAGCTCCAGCCTGGTGCGTCACGGGCATTGTCCTGTCGCAGTTATTCGCGACGATGACGTGCTGAGCTCACGTCGCTCGAACGCTCCTGTGCTTGTGGGAATCGATGGCTCACCAAGGTCAGAACTAGCGACCACCATCGCATTCGACGAGGCATCGCGTCGGCACGTCGACCTAATCGCCATGCACGCATGGAGTGACCTCGAGATATTCGAATTGCCAGGATTGGACTGGGCCGCGGTGAAGGCGGAGGAAGAGCGTAGTCTGGCCGAACGACTGGCGGGCTGGCAGGAAAACTATCCCGATGTGACTGTGCAACGGGTCCTCGTTTGCGATCGACCGGCACGCGCACTCATCGAAACCTCCGAAGGCGTACAGCTTGTCGTGCTTGGTAGCCATGGACGAGGCACGTTCTCCGGAATGCTTTTGGGTTCGGTGAGCAATGCCGTCGTACAGGCCATCCGGGTGCCAGTGATCGTGGCGCGCTCAAGAGACCGCGAGAACCGTTGAATGGGCTCGCCACAAACCCACAGCCACGCAGGCGGAGAAATGGTGCGATAAGGGTTCTTGGGCCAATACTTCCGAGTCGGGAATGCGCCGACATTTGGGGAGGCAATTTCAAGGCAATAGATCCGTTGCAGACGGGAGAATTCGATGATTGAGGGACTGTCCGACATGCCGGAAGGTGTAGCCGGAATTCGTGTCTCAGGCCAGCTGTGCGGCGACGAACTGCGCCAGTTCAAGCCGGCTTTGGAGAAGTTACTGCAAACCGGCGAGGTCAGGATCGTGGAAGTCATCGCCTCCGATTACGAGGGTTTTGGACCTGGCGGCCTGGCCGAAGATCTCAAGCTGGGCTTGGGCACGGTCTTGCCGCACCATTCGGCCTTTAAGCGCATCGCCGTGGTATCCGACAAGGAATGGGTCAGTCACCTCCTGCATGCACTAGCGTGGATAGTGCCCGGCGAGCTCGCCGTGTTCCCGCTTGATGAACTTGAGCGCGCCAAGGAGTGGGCCGCAAGTTAAGTGCGTGAGGCGCGCCCGAGTCGCTGCTCGAGTTGCAACACCCGCTTGGTTGTCTTGAGCACAGTGTCAGGGTTGAGGCTTATCGAGTCGATGCCGATCTCGACGAGGAATTCGGCCATGTCCGGGTAGTCGGACGGCGCCTGTCCACACAGCCCTGAGTGCATGCCGTTGCGGCGACAGCCGTCCACCGCCAGCCGGATCATCTCCTTGACACCCTCGTCGCGCTCGTCGAAGTCGAACGCGACGATCTCACTGTCGCGATCGACCCCCAGAGTGAGCTGGGTCAGATCGTTGGAACCGATGGAGAAGCCATCGAAGTGTTTGGAGAATTCATTGATCAGCAGGACGTTGTTGGGTATCTCGCACATCGCGTAGATCTTCAGGCCGTTCTCGTCTCGCCGCAGCCCGAGTTCGGCCATCCGGTCGAGCACCTGCTGGGCTTCGGCAACGCGACGCACGAACGGCAGCATGAGGACGACATTGGTCAGCCCCATCTCCTCGCGCACCCGCTTCATGGCCTGGCACTCGAGCGCAAACCCCTCAGCGTAGGCGGGATGGGCGTAGCGGGAGGCTCCGCGGAAGCCGAGCATCGGGTTGTTCTCCTTGGGCTCGAAGGCTGCACCGCCGATGAGGCTGGCGTACTCGTTGGTCTTGAAGTCACTCATCCGCACCACAACGGGCTTGGGCCAAAACGCCGCGGCGATGGTGCCGATTCCTTCGGAGAGCCGTTGAACGAAAAAACTAGCTCCGTCAGGGTATCCGCGGGTCAGTCGTGCCAACTGGACACGCGCCTCGGGGTCGGTGACCCTGTCGGGATGCAGCAGCGCAAGCGGATGGCCCTTGATCGACTCGCTGATAATGAACTCCATGCGAGCCAGTCCCACGCCGTCGTTAGGCAGAAACGAGGTCTTGAACGCCAGGTCCGGATTGCCGAGGTTGATCATGATCTCGGTGGCCGGCCGCGGCAACGCGGCGACCTCGGTCTGCTCGACGGAAAATGGAACCTCTCCAGCATAAACGCGCCCGGTGTCGCCCTCCGCGCAGGACACCGTGACTGTCTGGCCGCCGGCCACCCGCACGGTCGCGTTACCGGTACCCACCACTGCGGGCACCCCGAGCTCGCGGGCGATGATCGCAGCATGGCAAGTGCGCCCACCCCGGTTGGTGATGATCGCGGCCGCAGTCTTCATCACCGGCTCCCAGTCCGGGGTGGTGGTATCGGCAACCAGCACTTCGCCGGGCCTGAATTCGGTAAGGTGAGTCAGGCTTTCGATTGTGCGGGCCGTTCCTGAGGCAATCTTCTCACCCACTGAACGGCCCTCAACAATCACCTCACCGGGGCCTTTGAGCACATAGCTCTCCACCGTGGTCACCGCGCGTTGGGAAGCGACGGTCTCGGGTCGGGCCTGCACGGTGTAGAGCCGCCCGTCGATGCCGTCTTTCGCCCACTCCATGTCCATCGGCTGGCCGTAGTGCCGTTCGATCTTGATCGCGTAGTCGGCCAACTCCAAGACATCCTCGTCGCTGAGGCAGAAGTGCTCGCGGGCCGGTCTGGGCGTCGGGATGTTACGGGTGGTCTGCTTAGCCGAGCCCTCGACGAAGACCATCTTGACCGCCTTGTCGCCGAGAATCCGCCGCAGCACGGCACGGTGGCCCGCGACGAAAGTGGGCTTATGGACATAGAATTCGTCCGGATCAACCGCGCCCTGCACAACGTTCTCCCCTAGGCCGTACGCGCCGGTGATCAACACGACATCGCGAAATCCGGACTCGGTGTCCAGGGAGAACATGACGCCCGACGACGCGAGATCGGAGCGCACCATCTTCATCACACCGATCGACAACGCGACCTTGAAGTGGTCGAAACCCTGGTCGACGCGGTAGTGGATCGCCCGGTCGGTGAACAGGCTCGCGAAGCATCGCCGGCAGGCGTCGAGCAAGGTCTGCTCGCCATGGATGTTCAGAAAGGTGTCCTGCTGGCCGGCGAAGCTCGCAGTCGGCAGGTCCTCGGCCGTCGCCGAGCTGCGCACCGCCAGGCTCACATCGTCGCCGTACTGCTTCTGTAGCCGCCGGTAGCCGGCGAGCACCTCGTCGGCGACATCGTCGGGTAGCCCAGCGCCGTATACGATTTCGCGGGCCTGCTTGCCGCGGCGTGCCAAATCGACGACGTCGCTGGGATCGAGGCCGTCGAGTGCTGCATGCAGCGGCTGCAAGGCCTCGGCCGCCTCGAGCATCCGCCAGTAGGCGTCGGCGGTGATGGCGAAACCGTTCGGTACCAAGACCCCTTCCCCCGAGAGCTTGCGGTACATCTCGCCGAGCGATGCGTTTTTCCCGCCGACCAGCGGAACGTCCTCGATCCCAAACTCCTCGAAGAAACGCACGTATTTGGCCATGTCGATGCTTACTCCTCTCTTAGCCCGCTGAGCAGGAGAATGGCTTGTAGCCCAAGCCAGGTCGACCGCAATCCCGAGAGTGCGCGGTGGCGCGCACCCAGCCCGCCGTCCGGGCGCTGAAGCAGGACGAGCTGATGTCCACAGCACCGGGGTAGCGCAGCCGCCGGCCGATGACGTGGGCCACCGCGAGCCCGCCCCACAGCGCCCCGACCGAGGTGGAACCCGCGCCGGGCGCCAGCCGCAGGCCGAGGTGCTCATCTTCGCAGTCACCCAGGAAAACGGCGAGCAGCGAATCGGGGTTCCAGTGCGGGTTGACTAGCTGAGTCAGATGCATGCCCATCGCCGTCGTCTCCAAGTCCGAACCGGGAGCTGCCCATCCTCCATCGGTACTTCGTGCGTCATCCAGCAGCGCAGCGATACAGTCCCGCTCGGATCCACGAATTGCGCTGTAGCGCAGATGCATTAGCTCGCAAAGATGCACAGCCTCGATGATCGCGGCGCGCCAGTCTCGCGCCCCATCGCAATCGCAGAAATTTTCAAGCCGGGACCGCAGCCATTGATCCGGCGAGTATTTAGGCTCGCCCCCGAGCACCTTAAGCGCGCGAAGCGCGGCCCAGCCGATGGTCAAGCTGGGGTATGTGCCGCTCTCGTCCTGAAGAACGCGCAGCCAGTCAGCGGTCTGCCGGGGCTCTGGGATGTGGGTGTTGAGCAGCTTGAGCGACTGCAGCGCGGCCAGCGTGTCGGGAGCGTTCGGCTCCTCGACGGACCATTGCGGAGTGCGGTAGAAGCAATAACCCCCGGCGGACGTGCGTCGCCCCAGCACGTAGCGGGTGATAGCGGCTCGGTCGAGCCGATCCGGCCATGCGTCTGCATCGCCTCGTGGCATCGCGTCGGCCCTCATCGTCGGCATCTCGCCTTCCGCGGCAAGCGGGTACGCGCGATCAGGCGGTCAGTGCGGCGTCGAAGCATGGGCACGTGCCTCGTCGGGTAGGCCATTGCGCTGGGTGGACTTCGAGGCGGTGGACTCGCGGGCTAGGAACCCGGTGAGTTCGCCGATCGCGCTCATCAATGGTGCGGGAAAGACGACTGTGGTGTTTTTCTCTACCCCGAGTTCGAGTAGGGTCTGCAAGTTTCGCAGTTGTAAGGCCAGCGGATGCTGCATCATGGTGTCGGATGCGTCGCCGAGCGCCGCGGCGGCACGTGCCTCACCTTCGGCGGCAATGATTTTGGCTCGCTTCTCACGTTCGGCTTCGGCTTCGCGGGCCATTGCCCGCTTCATGCTGTCGGGAAGCTTAATGTCTTTCAGCTCGACCAGGGTGACCTCCACACCCCACTCCACGGTGGTGGTGTCGAGGATTTGTCGGATGCTGGCGTTGATCTTCTCGGTCTGGGCCAGCACTTCGTCAAGGGAATGTTGCCCGACGACATTGCGCAGCGTGGTTTGTGCGATCTGATTGATGGCGGCGTTGACGTTTTCGATGACGACAACCGCTTTACGGGCGTCGATGACGCGGAAGTAGGCAACTGCAGCGATGTCCACGCTGACATTGTCGCGGGTGATGATGCCCTGCGACTGAATTGGCATGGTGACGATACGCATCGAGACCTTCCACAGCCGGTCGATGACCGGGATGATCAACCGCAGCCCGGGTTCGCGGACCCCGATCACCCGGCCGAGGCGGAAGTGCACACCGCGCTGGTACTGCCATACCAGCCGAATCGATGCGAGCAACGTGACCACCGCCGCTGCAGCAGTAACTAACACTGCGATGCCTTGGCTCACGGCGCACCTCAATCCGACTATCCACCTTTGCGCCGATAACACTAAGTATTTCGGGCACCGTCAAACAGCGGCCAGAAGTCCCGGCTTACTCGGCCGAAAGACCCTTCCTCGACAACGTCGGGGCAATACCCCGGACGACCTGACTGACCTTCTGCCCGATGCTTGGTGACCTTCGCCTCTGGAGCGCACTTGTGGCTGGGTTTTAGCGTTCCCTCCGTGGGAAAGCAACGGCCATGCATTGCGGGCTTGATGGCAGCGGTCTGGATGACCGTCCAATATCTGGTCCGAGTCAGACCGTGGATGTACACCTGGGGAGCCGACCCGGACGAAGTATCGGCAGCCCTACCGGGAGATGAGCTTGTTGGCGCGGCCGTGCCGAGAACAACACGAGCGGTGACCATCGATGCACCGGCTGAGATGGTGTGGAAGTGGCTGGTGCAGATAGGTGAGGGCCGTGGCGGCTTTTACAGCTATTCATGGCTAGAACGTGCCGTCGGTGCCCGTATCCATAACGCGCAAACGGTGCATCCCGAGTGGCAGCATGCGCAGATCGGCGACCCGATATGGCTTGCGCGTCGGTACGGCGACATCGCGTGCCTGAACGTGGTTGCCCTCAAGCCGAACTCGCATCTGGTGCTGCTGTCGGAAGAAGACTTCGCCCGGGTGCGGCGAGGTGGCAAGGCGCGGGGTGCGTGGGCCTTTTACCTCGAACGCACCAATGGACGAACCCGGCTGGTGGCTCGAAGCAGTGGTGGCGAGGTCGGGCATTTTGTCTTTGACGTGGTGCATTTCGTCATGGAACAGAAGATGCTGCGCAGCATTCGGCATCGTGCTGAACAGACGTTCAGGGAACATATCCAGGCGAACTCGCATCTCACTCGACTATCCGAAAAGCGGTGCCAGCAGGCAAGCCTTCGCCGCAATACGCGATACAGGAATCTTAAACACACAGAGGCGCAATGATTAACGCCCGCAAACTATGAACCGGGCAAAATAATCTAGAACAGGGAAATGTACAGTAAAGTAAGTTATTCGGGTGTAGTAGTCGGCGTTGATGGTTCCTCGCCGTCACGGACGGCCGCACAATGGGCCGCAGGTGAGGCGGCAATGCGCAATATTCCCCTCACCCTTGTCCATGTCATCTTCGCCCAAGCTCGGGGACCCGCGTTGCCCGGCAAACCAGCCCCGCCTGCAGCCGAGCCGAACCCCCACGAGAAAGCGGTGGGCCAAAAGATCATCGCCGATGCCGTAAACGTGTTAGAGGGCAGCCCCCCAGCCGCAGCCCGGCCCCGAGTCGATGGCAAGGTCTTGGTCGGGCCACCCGTCCTGACCCTTGTCAACCTGTCCAAACAGGCGCAATTGGTGGTGGTGGGATGCCGTGGGCAGAGTATGCTGGACCGCGTTCTGCTCGGATCGGTCAGCACCGGATTGGTCCACCACGCCCACTGCCCCATCGCCGTAATCCATGGCGATGCTCTTTTTACGCCGCAGCTATCGAAACTGCCGGTTGTCGTCGGCATTGACGGGTCGCCGACCTCAGAGTTGGCCACTGCCATCGCTTTCGACGAGGCATCCTGGCGAGGCGTGGAGTTGGTCGCGCTGCACGCCTGGAGCGATGCGGACGAGTTCCCCATCGGCACCGTGGAATGGTCGAGACAGCAAGCATGCGCGGTGGAAGTGTTTGCCGAGCGCCTTGCCGGCTGGCAGGAGCGCTACCCCGACGTCAGTGTGCACCGGCGGATTGTGCCGGATAATCCAGCTCGTCACCTGCTCGAGGCAAGCGAGTCGTCCCAGTTAGTGGTCGTCGGTAATCGCGGTAGAGGTGATTTTCAAAGCATGCTGCTGGGATCGGTCAGCACGGCGGTGGTACATGCGGCCCGCTCACCCGTGATCGTGGCACGCCCACGCAGATTGGAGCCCTTACGTGGCACGGGATGAGCACGCATCAATGGGCGGGATAGCGGCCCAATATGTCAGTCCTCTGTTCGCCGATCTTTACGAGATCACGATGGCGCAAGCCTATCTAGCTCAACGCATGTCGGGCACTGCCGTTTTCGAAACCTTCTTCCGCAAGCTGCCGAAGACCCGCTCTTACGTTATGGCCGCTGGCCTTTCGGATGTCTTGGACTTCTTGGAGGGCTTTCGATTCCAGCCCGAAGATTTGGAGTACTTGCGCGAATTGGGCCTGTTTAGTGACGCCTTCCTCCAACGACTTTCAGCGCTGCGCTTCACCGGCGACGTGTGGGCGGTGCCGGAAGGAACGGTAGTATTTCCAAACGAGCCGATTGTGCAAGTGATAGCACCAATTTTGGAGGCTCAGCTAGTTGAAACATTTGTGGTGAACCAAATCCACCTGCAGAGCGTCAGCGCGAGCAAGGCCGTGCGTGTCGTTGACGCTGCCCGCGGGCGGATGGTGGTGGATTTTGGAGCACGACGCGCACATGGCACTGATGCGGCGGTCAAGGTGGCGCGAGCCAGTTATCTTGCGGGCAGCGCCGGCACGTCGAATTTGCTTGCCGCCAGACACTACGGCATCCCAGCGTTCGGCACGATGGCCCACAGCTTCATCCAGGCGTTCGGCAAGGAGCTCGATGCGTTCGACGCGTTCGCGCGCCTCTATCCCGGCACGACATTGCTCATCGATACCTACGATACCCTGGAAGGGCTCGATCACGTCATCGAGCTGGCCGGGCGTTTAGGGGATCGCTTCGACGTGCGCGCGGTCCGGCTGGATTCGGGAGATCTTGGCGCACTGGCAATGGCGGCCCGCGCAAGGCTTGACGCAGCTGGTTTGAACCACATTGAGATTGTCGCGTCGTCAGGTCTCGACGAGTACGGTGTGGCGGCGCTGCTGGACGACGGCTGCCCCATCGATGGCTTCGCGGTGGGGACCAA
Organism: Mycobacterium heckeshornense; assembly: GCF_016592155.1. NCBI lineage: Bacteria > Bacillati > Actinomycetota > Actinomycetes > Mycobacteriales > Mycobacteriaceae > Mycobacterium > Mycobacterium heckeshornense. The sequence goes on along the minus strand of NZ_AP024237.1, from coordinate 1,327,096 downwards.
GGTCGTTGTCTCGCAAGATGCGCCCTCGCTCGACATGGCTTACAAACTAGTGGAATACGACGGCATCGGGCGCACCAAGTTCTCCAGCGGCAAGGTGATCTACCCGGGACGCAAGCAGGTTATCCGCAGGACGGATCACGGAGTTTTTGCCGGCGACACCGTCTGCAAGCCCGACGAGCCACTCGAGGGCGAGCCGCTGCTGGTGCCCGTGATGAAAAATGGCCAGCGCCTCCCCCAATACAATGCCAGCTTGCAGACAGCACGAAGCTGGGCGCGGCAGCAGATCAACGCTCTGCCGCATGAGCTTCGCACGCTTGACAATGTTGAGTATTCCTATCCCGTGGACATCAGCGCACGAGTCAGGCACGGGCTAGAACAGCTCCGCGTCGGCCGACGCTAAGCCTGGGCGTTTGGCCATCTGCGGAACTCGTTGCCCTACTGGCCGGCCAGTGACGATGATCGGATCAACGGCGTAAGGCTTGAGAAGCCAGGACGGATTGAGCGGTACACGTAACCGCGGACCAGCGGGGGACGCACCATCGGTCCCGGCAGCAGGTGTCGGCAACGACGATATATGAGTTGACAGACCAATTGCACACCGAGCACGTCGCCCGGGTGCCTGGCCAGGAGATCGCGGCCACGGTTTCTGCGTGATTAGCGGAAGGAGCCGCACACAGCCCCTTGGCTGAGGATCTTGCTTTTGCGGTGCGGGCCGACGACTTGCCGGCAGAATATGCCACACGTGAGCACGTGTCTGTTGGTGTGTTGACCGTCTCTTTGGATGGCGACCACGGGGTGGCCATTCTTCATTGAGTCTGCCGATGTGACGGTCGGTGTGGCGGCGGGGTTGATCTTGTTCGTGTGCACCGTCAGTGTGACGAGGAACTGATGGGTGCGCGGCACCCCGCTGAAGTCTTGGTCGGCTTGCGGGGTGCCGCGCTGTAGTGCTCGGAGGCACCGATGGTGACGGTAGAGGCTGATGTTGTCCGCGTCGAGTCCCGGTTGGCGGCTGGGGAGATCGCGTGTCCGGCATGCGGGGACGGGGTGCTGGGTGGCTGGGGGTATGCCCGGGCCCGTCAGATCGAGGGACTGCGTGATGTGGTGCGGCCGCGGCGGGCGAGATGCCGAGTGTGCATGGTGACCCACGTGTTGTTGCCGGTGACTGTGTTGTTGCGTAGAGCGTATGCAGCGGAACGGATTTGGGCCGCGTTGATAGCTCGTGCTCAGGGGTTGGGGCATCGCCGGATCGCCGCGGATGTGGGGGTGCCGGCGGCGACGGTGCGGGGTTGGCTGCGCCGGGCGGCGCAGCGGCTGGAGGTGGTCCGGTCGTGGTTTATCGGTGTCGCGGTGGCCGCCGGGGTGGACGTGGTGATCCCGGATGGGACGGGTTGTGCGTGGCGGGATGCGTTGGCCGCGGTGGCGACCGCGACCGTGGCGATCCGGTTCCGCTTCGGTGCGGGTGGGTTGCTGGGCGCGGTGACGCCAGATCGGGTAGCGGTCGCGGCCAGTGGTGGTCGGCTGCTGGCACCGCGCTGGTCGCCACCGCGGCGCTGAGGCTGCGCAACACGAATCGCCCCTGACGCGTAAGCGGCGTGATCGGTGATCCTCACCAAGGCACCTGCGCGGCAACGGTTTCGGGCAGGGCCTTCGATTGGAGAGGAAAACCGAGAAGATGTCGTTGGAGGAGCACAAGCGCCGCGAGCGAGCCCAAGCAATCGGGTTGTTCCGCTATCAGCTGATCTGTCCGGCCCTAGATGCGGGGTTATCGACCAAGCAGCGCGGCAAGCTGGTGCGCCAGATCGCCGCCGGTACCCATAGCGACCCATTCGGCAATCAGGTGCGGATCTCGCGGGAGACGCTGGACCGTTGGATCCGCCGCTACCGGTCCGGCGGGTTCGAGGCGCTGGTGCCCGCGCCGCGCCGGCTGGCCGCGCGTACCGACGCGCAGGTGCTGGAGCTGGCCGCGTCGCTCAAGCGGGAGAATCCGACCCGCACCGCCACGCAGGTGGCTCGGATCCTGCGCACCGCGACCGGGTGGGCGCCCTCGGAGTCCACCTTGCTACGCCATTTTCACCGGCTGGAGTTGATGGGCCCGGCCACCGGCGAGCTACCCGGGGTGTTCGGCCGGTTCGAGGCCGCCGACCCCAATGAGCTGTGGTGCGGCGATGCTCTGCACGGCCCGCGGGTTGGCGACCGCAAGACCTACCTTTTCGCCTTCATCGACGATCACTCTCGGTTGTTGGCCGGCTACCGGTTTGGCTTCGCCGAAGACACCGTGCGCTTGGCCGCAGCGTTGCGCCCCGCACTGGCTGCCCACGGGGTGCCTGGCTCGGTCTATGTCGATAACGGCTCGGCGTTTTGTGACGCCTGGTTGTTGCGGGCATGTGCGAAACTCGGGGTGCGCCTTGTTCATTCCCAACCAGGTCGGCCTCAAGGTCGGGGCAAGATCGAACGATTCTTTCGCACCGTACGCGAACAATTCCTGGTGGAGGTGACTGACACCAGCACCGAAGACCTCGCTGCCGCCGGGGTCGATCACGCCACCGCGTTGTTGGAGCTTAACCGGCTGTTCGTCGCCTGGGTGGAAACCGAATATCACCGCCGCACCCATACCGAGACCGGGCAAAGCCCGCTGGATCGGTGGGAGGCCGGCTGGGACCGGCTCGGGCGGACCCCGGCCATGCCGACCGCCGATGATTTGACCGAGGCGTTTTTGTGGTCCGAATACCGCGTGGTGACCAAGACCGCCACCGTGTCGCTGCACGCTAACACCTACCAGGTCGACGCGGCCCTGGTTGGGCGCAAGGTGGAGCTGGTGTTCTCCCCATTCGACCTGGAAACCGTCGAAGTCCGCTACCGCGACAAGAGTTTCGGCAAAGCCCTGCCGCACAGCATCTCTCGCCACACCCACCCCAAGGCCAAACCGGAAACACCCGAGCTCGAGCCGCCGGCAGCGACGGGGATCGACTATTTGGCGCTGACCGCCGCCGCTCACCACGAGCAGCTACGCCGCGACGAACGCATCGGCTATCACGCCCTCTACGGCCAGGACAGCGAGATTGCCGGCCAGCTATCCCTCGACGACCTTGCACCCAGCGGCGACGCCGATCACGATGGTGAGGTGTCGGCGTGAGTATCCAACGGCTGCAATCACATTGGGGATTCACCCGGATGCCGTTCGGACGTGACCTGGCGCCAGCCATGCTGCACCGCCATAGCGGCCACGGTGAGGCGGTCGCCCGCATCACCTGGTGTGTGGACCAGCGTGCGATCGGAGTGATCACCGGCGAGGTCGGCGCGGGCAAGACCGTGGCCGTGCGGGCGGCCACCGCCAACCTGGATCCGTCTCGGCACGTGTTCATCTACCTGGCCAACCCCACCATCGGGGTGCGCGGCATGCTCACCCACATCGTGGCCGCGCTCGGGCACACCCCCGCCTATCACAAATCAGCCCTGGCCCCCCAAGCCGCCGAGGCGCTGGCCACCGAACACGCCGAACGGGGCCGCAATCCCGTGCTGGTCGTCGATGAGGCCCACCTACTCGATAACCACCAGCTCGAAGCGATCCGGCTCTTGACCAACCACGAGATGGACAGTGGATCCCCGTTCGCCGTCGTGCTCATCGGCCAACCCAGCCTGCGCCACCGGCTCCGGCTCGGGGTGCTCGCCGCGTTAGATCAGCGCATCGCAGTCCGCTACACCATCGCCGGGATGAACGGCGCCGACACCGCCGACTACATCCGCCATCACTGCAAAATCGCCGGACGCTCCGACACCCTCTTCTCCGAGGACGCCATCGGGCTGATCCACAACGCCTCCCGCGGTCACCCCCGCGCGGTCAACAACCTGGCCCTGCACGCGCTGACCGCCGCGTTCGCCGCCGATCACGCCATCGTCGACGAAAAGGCCGCTCGCATCGCGATCAGCGAAACCGCCGCGGACTGAACCTGATTCACGTCAACACGACCAGCACCGCATCAACCCGACCAGCACTCCGTCACCACGCCCACCACGGCCCCGCTCACCACACCGAGCGGGGCCGTTCTCATCATCGGATCGTCGTCAACATCGATGACGCCCTCATCGTCATCTTCAGCGACGCGCAACATTGGTGTAACCATCGTGACCTAAGAAGTTCTAGTCTGCGCTTTCATAGGTGCTGGCTGCGGACGACATACACCGAAAAGTCCGCATCGCGCAGTGCTCGCGACCTGGTCAGTTCGATCAATTGCGCGACTTCATTGTGGTACTCGGCGCCCAGAACTACCGATCGAATTGACTGTTGGTGCATTGTTACATACCGCAGGAACTGGTCTGTGTGCACGATGTTTATCTCGATGCCCGGATAGTATCGGCGCCAGTTGACTAGCGACTCCTCGACCGCTGCAGCCGCGTGGCTACGCTCGATGCCTTGGCGGTCACCGACGAGGTCAGAGGAAGGACACTGCGACGTCCTTACCACGCAAAGGGGAAACGCACGCAGCTGCGCTTCTTCCATCGCCTCCTGGAGCACGTCCTGATCGGCGGTTGAGAAGTTGACCAACGCGGCTATGCGACAACCAGCGCGCTTCGGGTCCGAATACTGGGTGGCGGGAACGATGGCCACCGAGCAGTGCGCCGAGGCGGCCATGTTCGCGGCCAGCGAGTCGCTCGGTCCGTGTGGTGCCGCTTTCGGTGAGCCGACACACAGCAGTACCGCTGACCGTGAGGCCTGGAGCAAAACCGTCCCCGGATCGCCATGGATACTTTCCAGTTCGACCTTGACCGGCGTGTGAGTTGCTTCCACAGCAGCGCGCGCATCTTGCAGGGCAGCTGCGGCCACTAGGGATTGAGCTTTGACGACATCGGGTGTGAAACCACGGTTACGGTCGATCACGTGGACCAACCGTAAGGGGACAGCGTGGCCAACGGCCTCGTCGGCACCCCACTGCGCCGCCGCCACTGCTGCACGGGAGCCATCGATTCCCACCACCACTGACTTTGCAATGTGACCGTCAACCACGTTGTTCTCCATGGCCTTAGCGATTCAAAGTCGAATATTCTATGCACGGCATTATCGAGCTTGCCGCCTGCGTTAAACGGACACATATGCCCATAAGGTTTTAGTTTCCCTTGAGCGAAACGTAGTACAGCAGGGCCAAAAGTCCCGATTTCGGAAGACTCGGAACCAGCGTGCGCTGCATGGGATGCTCTCATGCCGACCCGAAAGCGGCACCAAACTAAGGACTTAGTGCTCTGGCGTGGCCAGTCCGCAGTGCCAACTGTGGAAATAGCGACAATCGTAGAGTGCAAAGTGTAGCAGCATGAGCCCGACATTTCCTGACACTGAAGTCATCCGGACAGCCCTCACCCTTGCGACGCAGGCACCGTCTGTCTACAACACCCAACCGTGGAAGTGGCGCGCAGACGCTACGAGCTTGGATCTGTATGCCGATACCGCGATGCGGCTGCAGAGCACTGACCCGGAGGGTCGCTAGCTGGTATTAAGTTGTGGCGCAACACTGAATCATGGCGCTATCGCATTAGCGGCGATGGGCTGGCGGGCCAGGATAACCCGTTTGCCGGATCCGGCCGATCCCGATTACCTTGCCACGATCACGGTCCATGCGCACACCCCCGACCGCGTCAACATGATGTTGGCAGAAGCCATACCCCGGCGACGAACCGACCGGCGCCACTATAGTTTTCGGCCGGCATCCGCTGCTGATATCGGCTTGATGGAAGCACGTGCGGCGCGACTCGGGGTGACGCTACAGCGAGTTACCTAGTTAAGGAAATTGAAAGATATTTTAGTCAAGGCATTTTCAAGCCATGCCATCAATTTTGCCTACTTAGCCCAGTTAACCAGGTGGAGCGGGCGGTACGGCTCACGCGCTGGTGTCCCGGCACGGAACACGCCGCCACCTGACCCAACCGCACGGATTCCCGGGCGCGTGTTCGCTGGCCCTGCTCTGGCTGAGCCGTCGTCCCCGCCCGGTGACGAGAATGCCGTGATACTTGCGCTTGGCACCAAAGCTGACGATCAACTGGCCTGGTTACGCGCTGGTGAGGCGATGAGCATCGTACTGCTATCCGCGACAACGATGGGGATGGCCAGTTGTGCGATTACCGAACCGTTGGAGATCAGCGAGACACGCGACGCCATCCATTCGGAGGTGTTCGGTACCGGTGGCTATCCGCAGATGCTGCTGCGAGTCGGTTGGGCACCGGCAAATGCCGATCCGCTGCCAGCAACGCCACGACGCAGACTATCCTCCGTCGTCGAATGAGCTAACCAACCGCAGCGGTCTTTGCGGGCGCACAATGCAGCGCTGTGCCAACCAGTGAGCGGCCAATCCCTGTCGCGTAATCGGATTCAAGGCTCGTGGGCCGGGCACCCCTCTGCGGACCTACTCACAGATTTAGCTACCTCGGCGACATCCTACAGCCGCAACTCCTTTTTGAGCACTTTTCCGGTAGGGCCCATCGGCAACTCGTCGATGATGCGGACCTCACGGGGGTACTTGTAGGCGGCCAAACGCTGCTTGCAGTAGGCGATCACCTCGTCGGGCATCAGTGTGACACCGTCCTTGGGCACCACAAACGCCAACACCTCCTGGCCGAGCTTTTCGTCCGGCTTGCCGATCACCGCCGCCGCGCCAACACCGGGGTGGTCGAAAAGCACTTCCTCGATTTCACGCGGATAGACGTTATAACCGCCACGGATGACGAGATCCTTTTTGCGGTCGACGATGAAGAGGTATCCGTCCTCGTCGCGGTACGCGAGATCGCCGGTGTGAAACCAGCCGTGACGGAACGCCTCAGCGGTTGCTTCGGGCTTCTTGTAATAGCCCTTCATCACGTTGTGCTCACGGATCACGATCTCGCCGACGTTGTCGGGTCCGGGCGGCAATTCGTCGTCGTTCTCGTCGACCACGCGCACTTCAACGCCCCAGATCGGCTTGCCGATCGAGAGCACCTTGCGCTGCTCGGCACTGATGTTAAACGTTGTGGTGGAGGCGGTTTCGGAGAGCCCGTAGCCCTCGAGAATGACTACGCCAGGGAACTTCTCTTCGAATGCGCGGATTACTTCCCCGGGAATCGCGGCGCCCCCGGATATTCCGACCCGCAGCGCGGAGAGGTCCCGGCCGTCGGCATCGGCCTGCAGCAACGCGAAATACATTGTAGGGACACCGGAAAAGATCGTACAGCGGTGCCGGGCAAGCTGCTCGATCACGGCCTGGGCGTCGAAGCGCGGCACCAGCACCAGTGTGCCGCCGAACCGCACCGTTACGTTGAGCACGCTCGACAGACCGAACACGTGAAACATCGGCAGCACCGCCATGCCGACGTCGTCGTCGCGAAAATCGAACAGTTCACCGGCGACGGTGCAGTTCATGAAGAGCTGGAAGTGTGTCAGCTCGGCACCCTTGGGTTACCGGTCGTGCCCGACGTGTAGATGATGACGGCCGTGTCGTCGGCGTTGGTCGGCTCGATGTCTTTGGCGTCCTCGGCGAAGTACAGCTCGTCGAAATGCTTTGTACCCTCAGGGTGTTGGTCGTTACCGGGCAAACTCACCACAAAGGTGGTCAGCCCGTCGGCGCCTTTCACCGCTTCTTCGGCCAATGTCTCGAAGGTGATCAGCAGACGAGAGTCGGAATCGCGCAGGTGGTAACTGACTTCCGGAGCACGCAGCAGCGGATTGAGCGGCACCATGACCGCACCGGCCTTGAGAATCGCGAAGTAGGCGAACAGAAAGTGCGGCAGGTTGGGCAATTGGACCGCGACCTTGTCGCCGCGGCCCACACCGAGGTTGCGCAGACTGGTGGCGATCCGACCAGAGATGTCGTCGACCTGGGCGTAGCTGAATGTCTGCTCGGCGATGTGGCAAAGCGGCTTGTCTGGATGTGCGTTGCGGGATTCGCGGAGCATGACCGCGAGGTTAAAGCTCACCAATTGCTCCTCGACGGCTAGGCGAGACGGATTCGTGAATCGGCCGGTGAGGGCGACTCGGCTGGCGTATCCGGCTGCGGAAACAGTGGCCGCAGCACCGCAGGCGACCGGAACGGCGTCCACTTGGCGCGAGGCTGGGCTAGCCGGTCGGCGACGGCCCAGATCACCGCGGGGTTGTGGCCGTAGCCAAAGTGGCTGCCGATCACCGCAATGTTTTCGGCACGCGGCGACGGCATATCCAGACAGGCCTGCCAGGCCACCACACCGTCACATTTGGAGTAGATCGACGTCGACGGCACCGGCAGGGGCTCGGTTTCCAGCTCCAACGGCACTCGGCCCCGCTCGATATGCAGGTGGGAAAAGCGGTTGAACGCTGCGCTGGCGCGGGTCTGGTTGTGGTCAGCCAAGCGAAACGGGGTGCCCAGCGTGATCACCTGGCGTATCGCCTCCGGACGGCGGCGGCCCATAGCCCGTGCATAAATGCCGCCGAGGCTCCACCCGATCACGCTAACCGGAGCGCGGTACCGAGCGTGCAAGTCTTGCAGGCGCTCCCCCATGCCGGCAACCGCTTCGGCCGTCGGGCCGATGTTGCGACCCAACCGCCAACCATGCACCCGATAGCCGAGGCGCCTCAGGATGCGCCGTAGCACCAGGGTGGAGCCATCGCCGGCCAGCAGGCCGGGCAGCACCAGGACCGGGTGCCCGTCCCCGGTCGGTACCGCTCGCCGCAGCGGCAGTGCCCCGACCAGCAGCCCGAACTCCAGCGCAGCGCGCGCGGGGTCGGTCAGCGACAACGGCCAGGGCGGGGCGCCGCGCCGCGGTGGATGCTCGACGGGTTCAAATAACGGCTCGGACATAACCGCCAGCCTGCCATCGACGCCGGGTCCGGCGCGGCAGGTTCGCCCAGATGAAAGTCGGCCAACTCGATTTTTATCGACCCAGACTCCAGGTCTTCGCGTCAGCCATCGCGGCGTGGGCTGCGGCGCGCTGGCAGACATGAGGAGGGGCCGCGAGGAGGCGGACCCACCGGTGGAAGACGCATGCTTGTGCCCGGTCACACAACGAATACGGATCGCGCGCGGCCGCGGCAAGTGTGCGGGACGGGATCCTGCGCAGCCCCACTCCCCCGGCGCAAAACGACCAGCGATGATCAGCTGGCGGAAATATACATCTCCGTATATGACGTACGATAATTCTCGACCAGTTCTCTCGGTAACTGGGTTTAAGGACGATGACGATGCGGTCAGAATCGCCAACGAGTCCATCTATGAGCTCTCCGGTGTCGTGTTCGCGTCAGGTCTTAACCGCGCCAAGGCCGTAGCGTGTCGCATTCGTACTGGGACGCTGGGCATCAACAGCGGACCGTGGTGCGGCGCTGACGCCCCGTTTGGCGGCTACAAACAATCCGGTATCGGCGGGCAGTGCGTTTTGAAGGGCTGGCGATCTTCACCCAGACCAAGACCGTAGCTTGGCCTGCGCACGAGGCGGTAAGGAGGCTTGCTGAAATCCCAGCCAGCGATCCTCCACGGCGTCGTCATCGACGAGGAGGTCGCCGAGGTCTAGCACGGCCCGCGTTCCATCGTCCATTCCAGCCCAGCCGTGGGCCACAGGACTCTAAAACGGCGCGGGCTCATTGGCGGGAAGCACGACAATGTGCGCCGTCGACTGGCGAGAATTGCCATCGAACTCGAAGTCGCCCCACTGCTGCAGCATCGCTGCATCTAGATCGGCGAGCAGGACCATGCGTCGATCGCCGAGGGACCGATGTCGAAGCTGTTCAGTACCTTGGGCGCTGGTCTGTGCCGCACAGGATGCAAATGATCTCGTCGGACTGGGCGCGCTGCGCAGCTGCTTCGACTCCACTGCTGTAGAAACCGCTGCTTTGAGCATTCGGTGAGATTGTCGGTGGGAACAAGAATTTATTCCGGTGAGCAAGACACCGCGCACGATCACCGCTCTGCGCGGTCTCGGGTTACCCCGTTAGCTTCTTGACCCGTCGACCACTTGCAGGGCGCCGGGTCGTCTTAGCAGTGCCGGTCTTGGTTTTGTCGACGGCGGGCGGACTGACCGCTTGCCGGCACCAGGCCCACATGTCGTCTTCGGTCAGGTTCGCGCCGCGGGTCCCGACCTGGAATACGCCGATCTGGGCGAGGGACGTCAAAGTGGCGTTCAGCAGCGCTGTCAGCTGAGCGGGGCTGAGGTCTTTGCGGACCAATCCGGCACGCGAGCAGTCGGTGAGGATTCTGGTGAGCAGCTTCTGCAGCGGCTCCCATACCTTGGCGAAATCAGCGGGTCGCTCGATCTCGAGGCTCAGGTTGTAGATCGTCGCGACGCGACCGCCCATTTTCTGGGACGACTCCGCGCGCGACAAAAACCCTCGACAGAATGCCTCCAGCTGCTCCATCGGGCCATCGGCGGCGGCGACTTCCTGCCTGATGTCCTCCGTGAATTGGCTCGTGACGTTCTCGTACAGTGCGAGTAACAGCTCCTCTTTTCCGGCGAAGTGCTGGTAGAAGGCACGCAAGCTTAAGTTCGACCGGTCGATGAGCGTCTGGATGGTGAAGTCCGCGCGGCCGGACTCCTGGACCAGCTCGAGAGCGGTCGCCAGGAACCGCGAGCTCCTGGCAAGCGCGCGCGCTCGTGCGTTGCTCAACCGGCGCTCGAGCGTCCGTTCCTGCCATTTGCTCGACAACTTGATCGCACCGCTGCCGGGCTCCTCGGCGTCCCCGAGCTCTCGGTCGTCACCGTTTTGGCTTTTCATGATGACCTCAGGATACGCGACTATTACGGCACCGCACTGTGGCCACGAGGTGTGTCAACGGTGTTTGTTGCTTTCGTGAATTCGTATTCTCACACATTGCAGGGGCAGGAATCCAGATCAGCAACCCCCACTGATGTCGCCGCTTCGCCAGGAAGGCCCGGGGACAGCTACCGCGTCCCGGTTCGCGGGTTCCGCAGCCCAACATTCTCGCCACCGATTGCGGCCCGCCAGGAATTCATCAGTCTCAAGGAGCCATCAAGCTCTCGCCGGAAAAGCCATCGACGGCGATCTTCCGGGAGGCGAGGAGCCAACGGCCCTCGGCGGGGATCAGCACGTCACGATACCTGCCCCAGTGATCAAGGCCGATGTCGGTATACACAGCGAAATAGCTCGTCACATCGACCCGGTTCCTCTCGACGGCTGAGAATCGAATACTGGCGAGGTGGTGTCGCACGTACTTCGGTGCCCGACGCGACGCGGAGCGGGAAACCTCCATCTGGGCGCGAAGCCCGGTCTCGATTGCGTCCCGTCCTGCGATGGGTTGTCCGCCAGTGAATTCCAGTACACCGTCAGGAGCGAAGCAGGCCGCAAGCGCTTTGAGGTCGAAGCTATCGGTTGCCGCGGTGTACTCGGCCAGGGTCTGTCTCGCCGACTCCCGGATTTCTAGCTCCCACAGTTGCACAACAGCCCTTTCAGTCGATATCAGAACATCTACTTCCGATTTCGCTAATGAATATTCCTATACCGTTAGGACCCTGAAGCACTTTCTCGGCCACATCATGTCTGCGTTGGTCGCGCAGGAATGCCAGGGTGGCGTCATCGGGCCGCAGGCCGGCCGGTCTGCCTGCGCCCGCAAAGCAACCAAGACGCGAAGCAATTCCGAACATCGCCGGCCTGCGGCTTGCGGCACGCACGGTGGCGTCAAGGTAGTGCATTGCTCCGAAACCTTGGTATTACGCCATCGTCGGTGCCAACGTATCGGCACCAACATGCACTGGCTGTCGTCTGTGGATGTTGCCAGGAAATATGATAATATCATTCTCTAAAAGCGCATATAGATATTATCACCGGGAGGATCGGGGCGGTGTCACCACGTTCGCTTGCTTGCCCCGTTTTCGGCATGGGCGACCAGTTGTACCTGCTGGGCATTCATGTGCCCGCCTGACCGCGATGCGGCGATTCCCGCTGTATACGAGGGGATTTCGGCATTCGAGGCCCAACTGGGGCAACACCTTGGTTATAGCGACTGGCATGAGGTCACCCAACAGCAGATCGACCTGTTCGCCCAAGCCACCGGCGATCATCAGTGGATACATGTCGACCCCGAAAGGGCCGCGGCCGGACCGTATGGGACAACTATTGCCCACGGCTACCTGACCTTGTCGTTAGTGCCCCTTCTCGTCAAGGAGATTTACCAGGTCACCGGGCTGTCGATGCAGGTGAACTACGGGGTCGACAAACTTCGATTTCCGGCCCCGGTGCCGGTTGGCTCGCGTATCCGGGCAGGTGCAGAGCTGGTCAAGCTGGAGCGATCGGCCAACGGTGGCCGGGCAACGGTGCGGGTGACCGTCGAAGTCGAGGGTTCGGACCGGCCGGCATGTGTGGTCGACACGATCGCGATGATGGTAAGCGAGCGGCCCTGAGCTCATCGGTCATGCGTTGGCTAGGCGCTGACCGATCACCCGCTGGTTTTCCAGCTCCACCAACGCCTCATCGGTTAGGCCCAGTCCTTTGAGAATTTCCGCGTTGTGCTGACCGAGGGTTGGCGGCGGCAGACGATGGTGCCGCGGCGGGCCAGGGGTGATGCGAAATGGCCACCCGGGATAACGGTGGGTACCCGTGATCGGGTGATCGATCGACTCGTAGTAGCCGCGAGCCTCCAATTGCGCCGACTCATACATACGGTCAGGGGTCAGTACCCGCTCGGCGGGGACACCGCCAGCCGTAGCCGCCTCCACGACCTCGTCCGCGCTCAGTGTGCGGGTCCAGCGGCTGACGACTTCGTCGAACTCGTCGTGATTGTCCCGACGCCGCCGCGCCGAGGCGAAACGTTCGTCGGCGCCCAATTGCGGTGCACCCATTGCCTCGACCAGTGCAGCCCAGTCGGTGTCGTCGCGCACGGACAATGCAACCCACTCGTCCGCCACCCGCGTCGGATAGACACCCTGGGCGTAGCTACGGTGCCGGTTGCCTTCACGCGGTGAAACGACCCCGGTCAGCGAGTATTCGATAATCGGCTCCGCAGTCACTGCCGCACCGACCTCAATCTGTGCGACTTCGATCAGCTGCCCTTCGCCGCTGCGGTCCCGATGATTCAGCGCTGCCAGCAAGGCGATGCCGGCGTGCACACCGGCAATCGGATCGGCAGGACCCTGCAAACTGCACGGTGGACCATCCGGATAGCCTGTGACAGCAGCCATTCCGGAAAGTTGCTCAATATTCAACGCCCAGCCGACGTAGTCGCGCCACGGCCCGTGCAGACCGAAACCCGGCATGCGCACCATGATGATGTCAGGATTGACGGCCGCCACCGAGTCGTAGTCCAGGCCGAAGTTCTCGATAACCCGCGGCGAAAAGTTCTCCACCACAACATCGGCGTTAGAGGCAAGCCGCATCGCGATCTCACGCCCCCGTGTCGAATTCAGATCCAGAGTGAGGTCGCGTTTGTTGAGGTTTGTTCCCTGCCATAGCGGTCCGCGCTCGTACCAGTCGTCGCCTTCACGCAGCAGGGCACCTGAGAACCGATGCCCGTCGGGCCGCTGGATCGACTCCACCTTGATCACATCCGCCCCCAGCGCGCCCAAGTAGCACGTCAGGTAAGCACCTGCCCAGAATGTACTCAGGTCGAGAATCTTCAATCCGGCGAATGGCAGAGCGGTGTTAATCGACGGATCAACACTTTTCGCGTGTTTGACGACACTGGTATCGTCGGCTGTCATGTCTCCGAGCCGGGGTGCGCAACCGGGTGCGGCCGGCGGAGTTTTAGACAACCGGAACGGCGCACCCGGGCGGCAAAACCGCCAGCTCTCGCTGCCGCCGTAAATGAAGAAGCCGCGCTCACTGTACTGCGGACAGCTCAGAATTGACGCGCCGTCGGTGACCGGCGCGGCTGGTATCCGCATCGCCTGGCTGAGCTCGACGATCTCGGCGACGGTTTGTTCGTCTAGCCATGGCTGTACCTTCGCGAAGAACTCGTCACGCTCGGGCCCACCCGACATGATCGCGAGCTGGTGCTCTCCGAATTCCGGCAGACCGACCATCGCGCACACATCCAGCCAGTGTTGGCCGGTCAGGCAGTTGATCCCGACCCATCCGTCGGCGGCGCGCATAATCCCCAGCATCGGCGCTGCGCGGGTGTTGGTAGGAAGGCCAAGCCGTTTAAGGCGTTCCGCCATCAACATCGGGTAGGGCAGCGCGGACAGCAACGACTCGAACGTCGATACGTCCACCTCGACGAGTTGGCTTGCAACGCCGCGCGCGATGCGCAGCGCGGTCAGGGCGCCCAGAGCTGCATAGCCACCTGCCACATACTCGGGGATACGAGCGCCTGCCTGGACCGGCGGACGACCGAATTCACGCGTGTTGACCCAGCCCGATGCCGCTTGCAGCGTCAACGAGGTGGTTTGACGATCGTGCAGCGGTCCTTCCCGGCCAAAATCGGAGATGCGCACGACCACCAAACGAGGATTCATGCGCAGCAGGCTGTCGTTGTTCATCCCCCAGCGGTCAACCATGCCCGATGGCAGGTTCTCCACCAGGATGTCGGCCTCAGCGATCAGCTCACGTGCCTTCATCGCATGGCTCTGACGGGTGAAATCCAATGTAACGCCGCGCTTTCCGGCATTGAGGTACTCATACAAGCCGCAGCGATCCGGGTCGGGCACACCGTAGGGAAAAGGCTCCCAGCGCCGCAACGGATCGCCGGCGGGTGACTCGACCTTGTACACTTCAGCGCCGAGATCGCGCAGCAGCTTGGTGCAGTAGGGGGCGGTGATTTCGGTGCCAAATTCCACCACCCGTATGCCGGCCAGCGCCCCCGTCATGCCGGGACGCCGATCGCCTTGGGCTCCATGTAGGTCCGCAGACCCAGCATTCCACCTTCACGGCCGATACCGCTCTGCTTGAAACCGCCGAACGGCGCGTCCCCGGCGATCGTTCCGTTGATCGAGATCTGACCGGTGCGGATACGGCGGGCAACCGCGACCGCACGGTCAACGTCGCCGCCCCAAATTGCACCGCCAAGGCCGTATTGGGAGTCATTGGCTATCGAGACGGCTTCGTCGTCGTCGCGATAGCGCAGCACGGTCAGCACCGGACCGAACACCTCCTCCTGAGCGATGCGCGCACTGGGCGCAGCATCGACGATGATGGTCGGCTGGTAGAAAAACCCGCGTTCGAGATGCTCGGGTCGGGCACCACCGGCCACCACGGTGGCACCGTCTCGCACGGCCTGCGCGACGAAGCCCTCTACCCGTTCCAGGTGGGCCCGGCTGATCAACGGACCCATCTCGACAGCCGGATCGGTGGTGTTACCCACCACAACGCTGCGGGCCAGCTCGGCGAGTTCGTCGACGACATGGTCATGCATCGCCGCGGGCAACAAAAGCCTGCTGTTGAGGATGCAGGCCTGGCCGGCATGCATAGTGAGGCTTTCGAACAGCACTCGTTTGAGCAGCTCGGCAGTCACGTCGAGGTCATCGAGGAAAATGCACGCCGATTTCCCTCCGCATTCCAGCAAGATCCGTTTCATTCCGGTGGCGGCTCCTGCCATCACCTCACGGCCGACCGTCGAACTGCCGGTGAAACTGACCATGTCGATCCGCGGGTCAGTGGTGAGCAGCTTGCTCGCCTCGACACCCGACGGCGTAACTACATTGACGACACCCGGCGGTATGTCTGTGTGCTCGTCAATGATTCGCGCCAACGCCAGTCCGGCGAGCGGCGTCAGCGGAGACGGCTTGAGCACCACTGTGTTTCCCGCAGCGAGGGCGCTGCCGAGTTTCATGGTGTTCAGTGTGTGTGGAAAATTCCACGGAGTCAGGACCGAAACCACTCCAAGAGGCTCGTAGCGCAAAAGCGTGGTGCCGTCGGCTCCCCAGGCGTCCATCTTTTGCTCGACGGGCTTGGTCGCTAGCTCGCTGGCGTGGCTGGCCATCACGGCCGGCCCCTCCACGTGGAACATCCGCTCATTCGCTGAACAGCCCCATTCCAGCTGAGCCAGGGCGTAGAAGTCGTCCGCTCGCTCCAGCAGAGCCGCGCCCAACTGACCCAGACAGCGGGATCGTTCCTCGGGTGCGAGACCCGACCACACGCCGGAGTCGAATGCCCGCCGAGCTGCCTCGATCGCGCTGGCGACTTGGTCGGGGCTGGCATCGGGAGCGGCGACGATCACGTCCTCTGTCGCGGGATCGACGTCGTCGTAGCGCCCGCTGTCGGGCGACACCCAGCGGCCATCGATGTAGTGCCCGTAGGTGTCGACGAAGGCGTAGGCCTCGGTCATGGGGACCCCTGCTCGGCATCAAACATATTGATCCAAACTGTATGACAGTAGCTTGTGCGAGGTGGACCTATATACACGATATGCTCTATTGACAGAGTGTGATTCGCTGAGGTAAACAAATCTGACCAGACATTTTTAGCATATATGTCTGACTCGCTGATGTCGAGAGGGGCCACGGTGCGCACGACAACAGTTCCTTTGCACTCACCCGACTTCTACGCGGGTGATCCCTACCCGGCATATCGCGAACTTCGGGCGACCTCTCCGGTGGTGTGGAACGACGTCACGAACTTCTGGGCGCTGCTCAAGTACGAGGATGTGCGGTTTGTCTCCACCCAGCCGCACCTGTTTTCCTCGACCAAGGGGATCACGATTCCCGATCCCGAACAACCCGAGCCGGTGCAGGAAGGCAGCCTGATCTTCACCGACCCTCCACGACACCGGCAGCTGCGTAAGCTCATCAACGCAGGGTTCACTCGCCGACGCGTGACACTGCTGGAGCCGAAGGTTCGGGAGATCGTCAACGGCATCTTCGACGGCCTGGACGTTTCCGGCTCCCTTGAGTTCGCCGAAGAGGTCGCCGCTCCGCTGCCGACCCGGATGATCGCCGAGATGCTCGGTGCACCACCCGACGACTGGGAGCAGTTCCGGGCCTGGTCGGATGCGGCGGTCGGAACGGCCGATCCCGATATAGAACTCGATCCCGTTGTGGCCCTGGGCGAGTTATACAGCTACTTCACCCAGCTGATCGCGGCCCGCCGTTCAGGCGAGGTCAGCGGCCGGGAAGACTTGCTCAGCGTGTTGGCTGCCGCTGAAGTCGACGGCGAACGCCTCAGCGACGAGGACCTGCTGAACTTTTCGTTCCTTCTTCTGGTGGCTGGCAATGAAACGACCCGCAACCTCATTGCTCTGGGCACGCTGGCCTTGATCGAGCACCCCGAGCAGTTCGCAAAACTCCGCCGGGACCCAACGCTGATTCCCTGCGCTGTCGAAGAGATGCTCCGCTATACCAGTCCGGTGACACATATGGCGCGCCAAGCGACCGAGGACATCGAGATCCGCGGTCAACTGATCAAAAGGGGCGAGACCGTGGTGATGCTGTATGGCGCCGCCAATCGCGACGAAGACATCTTTGGGCCGACCGCGGAAGAATTTGACATAACCCGTAACCCGAACCCGCACATTGCTTTCGGTTGTGGCGAGCATTCCTGTCTGGGCGCTCAGCTGGCGCGTCTGGAGGCCAGGGTGATGTTCGAGGTACTGCTGGGCACATATCCGAGCATCGAACTCGCGGGCGACGTTACGCGGTTGCGCGCCACGATGGTGCCCGGCGTCAAACGCATGCCAGTCAAATTAAGGACGAATCGGTAACTGATGGACTTCGATTTCACCCCCGAGCAGGAAAAGCTCCGCAAGGACTTCCGCGCGCGCCTTGAAGCCGTGATGACACCCGAACGGCGAGCGGCGATATCTGGTCAAGTTGAAGGGGGCGCGGCAGTTGCCGAATGCAGGCGCGCGCTCGGCGAGGCGGGATTACTCGGCGTGGCGTGGCCGACCGAATACGGCGGCGGCGGGCTCACGGCAATCGAGCAGTACATCTTTGCCGAAGAGGCCCGGCGCGTGAACGCTCCGCTACCATTGATCACTCTCAACACCGTGGGTCCGACCCTCATACAATTCGGTACCGACGAGCAGAAAAAGCGATTCTTACCTGCGATCCTCAGCGGCACTGTAGATTTCGCAATCGGCTATTCCGAACCCGGTGCAGGCAGTGATCTCGCGTCGTTGCGGACGACGGCAGTACGCGACGGCGACCACTACGCCATCAACGGCTCGAAGATATTCACCAGTGGCGCCGAATATGCCGACTACATTTGGCTGGCGGCGCGCACCGACCCCCAGGCCAAGAAGCACAAGGGAATCACGCTCTTCATTGTCCCGACCAGTGCGCCCGGATTCTCGTGGAAACCGTTGCACACGATGCCCGGCGTGTCCACCTACTACACGTTTTACGACAATGTTCGGGTGCCGGCCAGCGCCATCGTCGGGCGCGAGAATGACGGATGGAAACTCGTCACCAACCAGCTCAACTTGGAGCGCGCCGCTCTAGGCAACCTCGGCGCGCTCGAGCCGTTATTCGAGAAAACCCTCGCCTGGGCTAAGACCACCCCCCTCGATGAGGGATTCGTCATCGACCAGTCATGGGTCCAGCACACGCTCGCCCGGGTAGAGGCGCAGGTAGCCGCCTACCGTCTGCTCAATTTGCGTGTGAACTCCGCGATTACCGCTGGCGGAATTAGCATGGGTGAGGCGTCGGCGGCCAAAGTATTCGGAACGGAGCTAACTCAACAAGTCGCCAGGGAACTGCTTGAGGTCCTGGGAGAACACGGCACCCGGAAGGGCGCGGACGCCCCGCTGCGTGGTGAGCTCGAACAGGCCTATCGCCTCGCAGTGATCAACACGTTCGGCGGCGGGGCTAACGAGTTGCAACGGGACATCATTGCCATGGCTGGCCTTGGCATGCCGCGAGCACCTCGCGACCAACGAGCTGACGCATCCAAGTAGAGAGGTTGATCAGTGACCGACCAGTCGAAAAACGAACTGCGACAACGCCTCGACGCGCTAGTCGGCCAACCCATCAGCGATGGTCAGCCGGTGAAGGCCCCTGATCCGGTGAACGCCGCAATGATCCGGCACTGGGCTTACGCGCTCGGTGACATGAATCCGGCATATCTCGACACCGAATGGGCGAAGCAGTCCCGCTACGGCGACCTCGTTTCGCCACCGGTGATGCTGCAAAGTTGGACGATGGCGCCGCCGAAACTGGCCGGAATCCGGGAACGCGGCGGTGTTCCGGTCGAGATCAAAAACAACCCGCTGCAATTCCTCGCCGACGCTGGCTACACCGGAACCGTGGCGACGAATTCCGAATTCGAAATCGAGCGCTACCCTCGCGTCGGCGACGAGATCACAGCAGAAACAGTCTTCGAGACGATTTCTGATGAGAAGAAGACGGCGATGGGTAGTGGGTTCTTCGTCACCTGGATAACCACCTACCGCGATCAGAGCGGCGAAATCATTGGCCGCCAGCGGTTTCGCACCCTCCGATTCAAGCCGGGTAGCTGATGGCAAATCGTCTAGCACCAACGATCAACCGCGATAACGAGTTTTTTTACGACGGTTTGCGCGTCCACAAATTGCTTATCCAGCGCTGCGCTGACTGCAAGACGTTACGCATGCCACCGCGACCGATGTGCGCCAACTGCCAGTCGCTCAACTGGGACACAATCGAATCAGTCGGGCGCGGAACCGTTTACAGCTATGTGATGCCGCAATACCCGCCATTGCCCTTCTTCGAATACCCCTACATCGTCGTCCTGGTCGAGCTCGCCGAAGGCGTACGAATCGTGTCAAACTTGCGCGAAGTCGACGCGAACGACGTTCGGACCGGGATGCCTGTCGAGGTGTTCTACGAGACGTTCAACGACGGCGAACTGGTACTGCACCAGTTTCGTCCCGCTCGCTGACCGACGGGAGCCGCAAATGGATTTCACCTTCAGCGAGGAACAGGAAGCCGTTGGCAAGGTTGCCCGGCATCTATTCGAGCATCGCGCCACGCCGCAACACCTGACCGAGGTCGAAGCGGGCGACGTTCGTTACGATCCAGCGCTCTGGCGCGAGCTGGCTTCAGCCGACCTGCTCGGCATCGCCTTGCCGGAATCGGTCGGCGGGAGCGGCAGGGGATTCCTTGAGCTGACGATGCTGCTTGTGGAAATAGGCTGGAGTGTCGCACCGATCCCGGCCTACCCGACACTGCTGCTCGGTGCCGACACCATCGCACGCCATGGGGGACCGCAACTGAAGCAAAGATACCTTCCCGGTGTCGTCGACGGCAGCAGGATCCTGACCGCAGCAATATCAGAGCCGAACCGATCCGACCCCACCCGACCCGCGACGACAGCCCGGCACGACGGCGCGACCTGGCGTCTCGACGGCACGAAGGAACTTGTGCCTGCAGCGCAGCTGGCCGACGCAATCGTTGTGAGCGCTACCTGTGACAGCGCACCTGGCCTCTTTGTCCTCGATGTCGGATCCGCTGGTGTGCATGTAGAGCCCGTCAAAACCACAAACGGCGAACCGTTCGCCGAAGTTGTCCTTGACGGCGCGGTTGTGCCCGCCAGCAATCGTCTCGACGCCGGGCCAGAGGCGGTCGGCCTGTTGTACTCACGAGCAATCATCGGGCTCGCGGCGCTTCAGCTTGGTGTAACTGAGCGTGCTCTGCGAATAGCGGCGTCCTACACCAGCGAGCGCGAACAGTTCGGACGGCCCATAGGTTCCTTTCAGGCGGTCCAGCAGCGGATGGCCGACGCGTTCATCGATGTAGAGGCGATCCGCTGGACCACCTGGTATGCCGCATGGCTGGTGTCAGAAAACCGCCCTGTCGATCGGGCAGCGGCAATCGCCAAGTTCTGGGCTGCAGAGGCCGGCGCCCGGGTGGCCGCGACCGCTCAGCAGGTACATGGAGGCATCGGCATCGACATTACCTATCCGCTGTGGCGATACTTCGTGTGGGCCAAGCAAATCGAACTCACTCTAGGCTCAGCATCACATCAGCTGGCACACCTTGGCAGCACCTACCCGGAAGGAAATCAATGACCTCCGCGATAAGCCGCACCCATACGTTGGCGTGGAACTCGATTGAAATCGGTGACGACGTCACCCCGATGGAGGTGCCGGTAACCACGACACTCATTGTCGCGGGCGCCATCGCCTCCCGGGACTACATGCCGGTACATCACGACCGGGACTTCGCCATCGCCCAAGGCTCCAAAGACATTTTCATGAACATCCTCACCACGAACGGTTTATGTGTGAAATTCCTGCACGACTGGGCGGGACCAGAGGCGATGGTTAGAAGGCTGTCAATCCGGCTCGGCGTCCCGGCGTACCCAGATGACACCCTTCGATTTACCGGTACCGTGACCGGCAAGACATCCGGTGCCACAGAAGGCCTTGTCGAGGTGACGTTCAAGGGCACCACTAGTCTTGGCGACCATGTAACAGGCACCGCGCAGCTGAGCTTCCTCGACGGAGCCGGGGCGTGAGCAGCTTCGGCGGTAAAGCCGCGATTGCGGGCATCGGCCAAACCGAATTTTCGAAGCAGTCGGGCCGTAGCGAATTGCAGCTGGCATGCGAAGCCGTTAAGGCCGCGCTAGACGACGCCGGGCTTACACCGGCCGATGTCGATGGCATGGTCACCTTCACTGTCGACGAGAACGAGGAAATCGCGGTTGCCCGCAACGTCGGCATTGCCGATCTCACCTTCTTCACCCGTGTTCCGCACGGCGGTGGTGCTGCCGCCGGGACCGTTATGCAAGCCGCGATGGCCGTTGCCACGGGTGCCGCCAATGTTGTCGTGTGCTACCGCGCGTTCAATGAACGGTCCGGGTTTCGCTTCGGAGGAGCCGGGCGGCAGATGAGCGCTCCCCCGCTGTGGCTCGCCCCGTACGCGCCGTTCGGCCTCGTGACACCGGCCGGATGGGTGGCGCTGCACGCGCAGCGATACATGTCCACCTATGGCGTCACCAACGAGGACTTTGGCAAGATCTCGGTGATCGACCGTAAACACGCCGCGACCAATCCTGATGCTTGGTTCTACCAGCGCCCGATCACGCTCGAGGACCATCAGAAATCTCGGTGGATTATCGAACCGGTGTTGCGGTTGCTGGACTGCTGCCAAGAGAGCGACGGCGGCGTCGCGATCGTCGTCACCAGTCTCGAACGAGCACGGGACCTGGCCCAGCCCCCAGCAGTTATCACTGCTGCAGCGCAAGGCGCGGCCTACGACGGCGAGGTGATGACCAGCTATTACCGCGCGGACATTACCGGGCTGCCGGAAATGGGTGTCGTCGGCAAGCAGCTCTGGCGCGACTCTGGGTTGAAACCGGCGGATATCCAAACTGCTTTCCTCTATGATCATTTCACACCGTTCGTGTTTACCCAGCTCGAAGAGCTTGGCTTCTGCGGCCGGGGGGAGGCCAAAGACTTCGTCTCGATCGAGGACTTGTCGCTTGGTGGCTCGCTGCCGATCAACACCAACGGCGGCCTCCTCGGTGAGGCGTACATCCACGGAATGAATGGCATCACCGAGGCTGTTCGACAAGTGCGCGGCACGTCATGCAACCAGGTCGACGGAGTCGAGCACGTGCTCGTGACATCAGGCACCGGGGTACCGACGAGTGGTCTCATCCTGGCACCCGGGTAGTGGCCTATGGTCGTCAGTATGACTCAGGCGACGGCGATCGAAACTCGTGAGGCAATCATCGCGGGCGCGTTCGCGTGCTTTCGTACCTACGGGCTTCGCAAAACCACGATCGTGGACATCGCTCGCGAGGCTGAGGTCTCACGTAGCACCGTCTACGAGTACTTCAAGGACAAGGCCGCAATCGTAGAGGCTTGTGCCGAGGCAGCATCCCAGCGCTTCTACCGCAACATGGCGAAGGTAGTGAACCGGGGCGAGACGCTGGAAGACCAATTGGTAAGGGCATGTGTCTTCGTCACGCAGGCGCGAAGGGTGGTCGAGCCCGAAAAGTACTTCGACGAAGAGGAAGTCAACGTGCTGCTGACCCGGAACGCGGCGGTCCTGCTCCAAGAATGTAGTGACTTCATTGCACCCTATTTGGTGGCGGCAAAGCTGACCGGAGAGGTTCGCAAGGATCTTGACGTGGCAGCCGCGGGTGAGTGGATCGCACGGATCTTGTTCTCGTTGTTCAATACTCCATCGCCGAGGATCGATATGCACGACGACGATGCGGTCGCGGATTTCGTTCGGCCTTTCCTCATCAGGGGGCTGACCGACGACCGTATGGCTCGTTCTCGGCGGACCCCGGAGTCTTAGACCGCCACACCCAAGCGTATAAGCCCCCACAGTGTCCGCGCGGTAGGCACACTCTTTGAGAATACTAATTCTTGATTTAAGGTAATGAATGTTTTCGCAATGGGAGGAGCGCGAATGCAGCCCAGGCCGCTAACAAACGCCCGCGCCCGGGGCGCCTGGCTGCACCGCGGTGACCCCAACGAGTCCATCAGGCACCGGATCGTCGCACTGGCAGCCGACACCCACGAGCTTGTGGTGTCGGTCGGCGGCTTGCTGTGCGATCGGGCGATGGCCGGCTGGGATGTCCTGGTCTACCTCCAGCGCCCGTCCGACGACGTTGCACTGCGGGTGCTCGGGGTAGCGGCGGCCGAGCTTAAGACCGACCCGCTCGGAGCCGTGGGCCTCGATTGGCCCAATGTGGTGTTGGTTTCAGCCCAGCTTTACGCTGGTCAGCGGTGGATCCGTAAACAGCTGATGGCGGCACACCATAGCTCAGACCTCGACGTCGCGATCTGGGGGCCAAAGACTGAACAGCGTGAATTTGGCAAAGACATGCACCCTGTCGAGTTCCGGATCAGTCACGCGGCTCGCGCCTTCAAGACGGTGGCGTTAAGGACCTGACTTGGGCCACTTTTGGAGGATCGGGGTGGTTGCGAGTCGCTGAGCTGGGGTTTTCGGTCGCGGCGGGTCGGAAGGTCTGCACTAATTGAAGTTCTTTAGTGTGCGCTGGTGGCGTATGTGCGCACGGTGAAGACGGCCTCGGGAGCAACCGCGGTGCAGATCGTGTGGTCTTCGCGGCGGGGATCGCGCCAGATTGAGCACCTCGGCTCGGCGCACAGTGAGGCCCAGCTGGAGGCGCTCAAGGCGGCTGCGGCTCAGCGCGTGGCTGCCGGTCAGCAGAGCCTGGACTTGGGACTCGAGCAGGCCGCTGCCGGCGGTGGCCGGCCGCTGGAGATCGTGGGCTCCTGTTCTGAGCACCTGTGGGAGGCGTTGTGTCATGCCTATCGGGTGCTGGGCTTTGATGCCGCCACCGATGGAGATGAGGTGTTTCGGGACCTGGTGGGCGCCCGAATCATCGAACCGACCAGCAAGGTCGATGCGCTGCGGGTGCTTTCGGAGACCGGGGTGGATTCGCCGGCCTATCGGACGGTGAAGCGGCGGCTGCCGATTTTCGCCAAACCCGAATTCCGGCAGGCACTTTCGGCTGCATGTGCAGCGCACGCTGCGTTGGGTCCGGCCAGCCTGGTGCTTTACGACGTGAGCACCCTGCACTTTGAAACCGATGCCGTTGATGGGTTTCGCGAGCCCGGGTTTTCCAAGGAACGTCGACTCGATCCACAGATCACCCTGGGTTTGTTGACCGATGCGACTGGGTTCCCGCTGACAGTGGCTGCCTTCGAGGGCAACAAGGCCGAGACCGCGACCATGTTGCCGGTGATCAACGCGTTCAAGACCGCCCACCGCTTGAGCGAGGTCACCGTGGTCGCTGATGCCGGGATGATCTCTGAAGCCAACCAGGTCGCCCTGCAGGCCGCGGGGTTGTCGTTCATTCTGGGAACCCGGATCTCATTGCTGCCCAACGTGATCGCCGAATGGCGCGCCAAGCACCCGGACGAGGTCATCCCGGACGGGTTGGTGTTAACCCAGCCGTGGCCGGCCACCTCAGCGGAGAAAGCCCGCGGTATCCCGGATCGGGTCATCTACTACCAGTACCGACATGACCGGGCCCGGCGCACCCTGCGCGGCATCGACGAGCAGATCGCCAAGGCCCAGCGCGCCGTGGATGGGCATGCCCCGGTCAAGCGCAACCGCTACATCCAACTCAGCGGTGCGACCAAATCGGTCAACCGCGCCTTGGAGGCCAAGACCCGTGCGCTGGCCGGCTGGAAGGGCTACACCACCAACTTGGTCGAACAACCCGCGCAGTTCGTCATCGACGCCTACCACCAGCTGTGGCGCATCGAGAAGGCCTTCCGAATGTCCAAGCATGACCTTCAAGCTCGCCCGATCTACCACCGCACTCGCGACTCGATCGAGGCGCACCTCAGCGTCGTGTTCGCCGCCATGGCTGTATCGCACTGGATCGAACGCCAAACCGGCTGGAGCATCAAGAAATTCGTCCGCACCGCACGCCGCTACCGCACCGTGCAGATTCGCGCCGGACGACAAATCCTCACCGCCGCCGACGCCCTACCCGACGACCTCGCCGAAGCACTCGCCAAGATCCGCACCGACGGTGCGCACTAATTTGGCCCAAGTCGGGACGCGGCTCGCGCCTTCAAGACGGTGGCGTTAAGGATGTCGGGGGAGTTGACTAGGCCGGCGGCGTTAACGGAGCGCCTGCTGTGCACTCAGAACACGTGTCTTGTGTGATAGTTCCAGGTCAGCGCCGAGCGCGTACCGGAACGTTGGACCAGCCCGACACGTTCGACATCGACACCCTTCGCAGGCCCTCACGATCGACTTCATATTCCGGAATGAGATCGAGCAATGCTTCCAATGCGATTCGGCTTTCCATACGTGCAAGTGCTGCACCCAAGCAGCTGTGGATGCCGTATCCGAACGCCAGATTGAAACCCCTCACCCGCTCTCGATCGATGTCAAGACGGTCGGGATCGGCAAAGATGCGCTCGTCACGCAGTGCCGATCCGGTGACCAACAGCACAGCATTGCCCGCGGGAATCGTGACACCGTGCAGCGTCACGTCGCGCATGCTGTAGCGAACTTGATACTGAGATGGCGCCTCGTACCGTAGCAATTCTTCGACCGCGGCCGGTATCTTGCTTCGATCTGCTTGTAACTTTTGCCATTCGCTGGGGTGATCAGCGAATGCAACCATGGCGTTACCGATCAACTTCGTCACGGTCTCTGCCCCCGCTCCGCCAAGCATGGTGGCGAATCCGGTGATGTCCACGTCGCTGAGCTTTTCGGATTGCCCGTCGCGCTCAATCTCGGCCTCGATGAGCCTGCTTATCATGTCGTCCTGTGGTGCGGCACGGCGCTTTTGGACGAGATCGTAGTAATACATACCCGTGGCGACCGACGCTTGATATCCCTCGTCGGTGATGTGGATCTGGCCTGGTTTGCGTTCAAGAAGCAAGTCAAGCCACAGCCGAATCTGCTGCCGGTCCTCAGCGGGGACACCGAGCATTGTCGTAATTACCTCGACCGGAAACAATGCCGAGAAGTCCGCGACCACATCGAACGAGGCGGGATCCAACGTTTGCACTACTTCATAGATCTTCTGGCGCACCATGTTTTCCAGGCCCGCGATCGCGCGAGGGGTGAACACTCGGCTCACCAGTTTGCGCATGCTCTCGTGTTCCGGAGGGTCCATCGAGATGATGACTTTGGGGACCGGAATCGCCTTTTCGGGCGTTTTGACCATGTCCAGTGTGGCGCCCTTCGCCGAAGAGAATGTCTGGTAATCTTTCGTAGCTTCAGCGACATCGGTGTAGCGAGTCAGCGCCCAAAAATCCCATTTGGCGTTGTAGTACACCGGCCGTTCATTGCGCAGCCGTCGGTAGGTCTCCCAGGGCCCGTTGAAAAATTCCTCAGAGAACGGGTCGAATTCCACAGGATCGTTGGCTGTGTTCGATTTCGCTCGGCTCACAGGATGGCTCCCGTCGCTTTGTAGTGTTCAATTGCGTCCCAATCGAACCCGGCGTCCATCAAAATATCTTCGGTGTGTTGGCCATGTTCAGGGGCACCATCCGGAACGACGTGATGTTCGTCAAACTGGACGGGGTTGACCGGAAGCTTGTAGGGCACTCCGCTCGTCGTTGTGGTGTGGGCGATGTAGCCGTTCGCGGTCACGGCCGGGTCCTGGCAGACTTCGCCGGGTGTCTGAACCACACCCCACGCCCCGGAAATGCCCGTTAGGATCTCGCGCCACTCGGCCAATGTCCGTTGGGCGAACGCCTCGTCCATCAATGCGATCAATGCTGCGCGATTTTCGAATCGTGCTGCCGTGTCAGCGAATCGCGGGTCATCGATGACGTCGTCCAGACCGATAGCATGCATCGCTTCGGGGAAGAATCTGTCCAGTTGCAACATCATCAGCGTGATGTAGCGGCCGTCCTTGGTCCGATAGTTGCCGACCAGTGGATTCGGCGCGTCGGTATGGCCGTACTTTGGAATAGCGCTGCCACCATGGATCTGACTGACGGCGATGTCTGGCCCGATATTCCATGCCGCCAGCCCTAACAGCGACACATCCACGACTGACCCCTGGCCGGTTGTAGCCCGCTTGTACAGTGCAGCGGCGATCCCGCCTGCGATCGTCAATCCCCCGAGCAGGTCGCCGAACGCCGGTCGGGAACGCACTAACTCGGCGCCGTCCTCGGTGAGGACCGTGGCGATCCCGCCGCGAGACCAGTAAGACACGCCGTCATATCCTGGTTTGTCCGAGTCTGGACCGCACGGCCCATGGCCGGACCCGCGTACGTAGATGATATTGGGATTGACCGCGCGGATGTCATCAACGTCGATACCCATCCGTTTGCGGCGGCTCGGCAGATAGCTGGTCAGAAATACATCGCAAGTCGTGGCCAGTCGCTGGACGACCTCCTGTCCGCCAGGGCTGAGCAGGTTGACACCGATTGATTTCTTTCCGCGGTTGGGAATCTCGATCATGTAGTTGACCGATCCACCGCCCTCGTCGACGATGCCCATGGTCACCAGACCACGCTGCGGGTCTCCACCGTCGAGGGGCTCGACCTTGATGACCTCTGCGCCCCATTCGGCTAGAACTGCTCCTGCTGAGGGCACGAATGTCCATGACGCCACCTCGAGCACCCGAACACCCGTCAATACTGCGTCAACGCTAATTTCTTTCCCTCCATTGCCAAAGGCTCGTATTCAGGCGTCCCCAGCGAGCGAGGTCGACCAGCTTGCTAAAGCAGCATCGCATCGCAGGCCAGTCCCGCGCTCCATGTACCCGTCAGGCCGACAGAGCGTGATCTGCCCGTCGATGAGCTCGAGCACCGATTGGTTGCGCGACCCGCGTCGGACATCTATGGACACATTGCTGCAGTTTAGGCGACGTTTGGTTGGTTGAGAACTAATGCTCTCATTTATCAGAGGACACGTTATCATGACGTTGTGGCTTTCCCGGCGATCACCCCGGAGATCCCGACGCTCATTCGGTCGAGTGCGGCACGCTTCGGCAGTCATCCGTTCCTCATCGCCGACGACCACATGCTGAGCTATGCCGAGCTGGACCGACGATCGGCCCGACTTGCCGTTTCCCTGCTCGCGGAGGGCATCGGGAAAGGCGACCACGTCGGGATCCTCATGCCCAACAGCGTGGACTGGGCCATCGCGTGGTTCGCGGTCACCCGCATCGGCGCCGTGGCCGTCCCGATCAACACCTTCTACCAGGCTAAGGAGCTGGCTTGGGTCATTCGTCATGCCGATCTGCGCGCGGTGTTGACCTGGTCCCGTTTCGCTAACCACGACTTTCTTGCCCGGCTAGAAGCGGCGCTGCCCGGCCTGGATGGTCAGCGTCGGGCCGGGCGGATCGTGGTCAAAGGAGCTCCGTACCTACGGATGGTCGCTGTGTGGGGACAAAGCTCCTATGCGTGGGCCACCCCCCGTCCTGGGGGATGCCACGTCAGCGGCATTGAAAATCGACTCGGATATTCTGCACGAGGTCGAATCGTGCGTAACCCCCCGCTGACGAGATCGCAATCATCTATACATCGGGCAGTAGTGGCGAACCCAAGGCACCGGTGCACACACGGGGCTTTGGTTCGCCACAGCTACAACCTCACCAGCGTCTACGTCGTCACTCGCGAAGACGTCCTCTTTACGTCGATGCCATTTTTCTGGATCGGCGGTTTGATAACCGGCTTGCACGCTGTCATCCACCACGGTGCAACACTTGTCACCCAAAGCGCGTTCGACGCCGGCGAGGCGCTGCGGCTGATCGAGCGCTACCGCGCCACCATCACGCTGGGCTGGCCACCGCAAGGTAAGACACTTGCCGATCACCCCGCCTTCGGTGCGCATGATCTCAGTTCCGTGCGTCGCACCAGCATGCCCGCGATGGTGCCACCGGAACGTCGCCCGGTCGGGGCGGACTCCCTGGGCATGACAGAGCTGTGCGGCAATCATCTCGGCGTGGACCCGTATGTGGCGCAGCCTGATAATCGGCGTAACACAGTCGGACCCTCCATCGACGGACTTACCCATCGCATCGTCGATCCGGAGACCGGTGATGCGGTCCACCCGGGCCAGATCGGTGAGATATGGGTGCGGGGATACTCGCTCATGCAGCGGCTCTACAAGCGTGAGCGGGAGGACACATTCACGCCTGACGGGTTTTACCGGACGGGCGACTGCGGCTCGATGGACGCCGATGGTTGGGTTACCTTCACGGGTCGTCTGGGTGACCTGATCAAAACAAGTAGCGGGACGAATGTCACGCCCAGCGAAGTGGAATCAGCCCTTCGTTCATGTGATGGGGTGCTCGAAGCATACGTCGTGGGCACAGAAAACACCCGCGGAGCCACAATTGTGGCAGCCGCCGTCGTAGCTAAAAGCGGCAGCAACCTCGACGGCGAATCACTGCGCGAAACCCTACGCGACCGCCTGTCCGCGTACAAGATTCCCAAGTACATCTGGGTCGCCGATAAGGGCGAACTACCCTTTACCGGCACCGGTAAGATCATAAAAGACTCCCTTGCAAATCAGTTGAGCTGCCGGATCCGTCAACTGCACGGGTAGACACGTTCGGCGCAGATCTGGTCGAGGCCTAGGCCCGCCGTTCGGCCAACGCCCGCAGGAAGAACATCAAATTGGCCGGCCGCTCGGCCAGCCGGCGCACCAGATAGCCGTACCACTGCGAGCCGTACGGCACGTACACCCGCACCCGGCTGCCCGCACCGACCAGCCGCCGCTGCTCGCCGTCGCGGATGCCGTATAGCATCTGGTATTCGAAATCACCTGCAGCACGCTTTGTCTCACGGGCCAGGACAGGCACCGCAGCGATAATGGCCGGATCATGGGTGGCTACCATCGGGTAGCCTGAGCCGGACATCAGCACCCGAAGACAGCGCAGGTATGCGTCGGTGACGGCGGCCGGTTCGCGGTACGCCACCGAAGCCGGTTCGTCGTAGGCGCCCTTGCACAAACGGATTCGTGCGCCTTCGGCCGCGAATTCGTGGCAGTCGCTTAACGTGCGCCGCAGGTAAGCTTGCAAAACTACACCCAGCCAGGGAAAGTCAGTCCGCAAGTCACGCACTATCGACAGCGTGGAGTCCGTGGTGGTGTGGTCCTCGGCGTCCACCGTCACCCAGATCCCGGCCCGCTGTGCGTGCTCGCAAATGGTGTGGGCGTTCTCCAACGCAATCTTGTCGCCGTCACGATCCAGCGCCCGACCGAGCGCGGAAAGCTTCAGCGACACCTCGAGCGGCCGCACACCGTCGCCAGCGGCGTCCGGCCGCCGGCTCAGCGCGTCGAGCAGGCACAGGTAGGCCCGCACGGTCGCGGCGGCGGCGTCAGCGTCGGCAACGTCCTCCCCCAGATAGTTGACACTGACGTAGCGGCACGACTCACGAAGCGCAACAACGCTTTCCAGAACCTTGGCTATCGTCTCTCCCGGCACGAACCGGCGCACCACCTTGCGAGTCACCGGCATCCGTTCGATGGTGCGGCGTAGCCCATCAGAACGACTGGCCGCGATGATCGCCGGGCGCACCACCCTGGCGATCGCCCCGGTTCAATGGGGGCGACCCGCTGCGCCCGGCTACGCCGCGCTGGCGATCGCCCCGGCATCACTCGGCCGCCATGTGTGGATAGCGGTGATCGGTGGCCGGGACAAATGTCTCCTTGATCGAGCGCGCCGACGTCCACCGCAACAGATTCAGCGGCGACCCTGCTTTGTCGTTAGTGCCCGAGCCCCGCGAACCGCCGAACGGCTGACGGCCCACCACCGCTGCGGTGGGCTTGTCGTTGACGTAGAAGTTTCCGGCCGCGAACCGCAGCCGCTGCTGCGCCGCCAACACCGCTTGACGGTCGTCGGCGATCACCGCGCCGGTCAATGCGTAACGCGAGCCGTGGTCGATGACCTCGAGGATCCGCTGGTAGTCGTCGTCGGGATAGACGTGCACCGCCAAGATCGGCCCGAAGTACTCCATAGCGAAGGCCTCGTCGGTAGGGTCGTCGCCAAGCAGCACCGTGGGTCGTACGAAATAGCCCTCGCTGTCGTCGTATTCACCGCCGACCGCGATCGTGACACCGGATGCGCTTTTGGCCCGTTCAATGGCATTAACGTTCTTGGTGAATGCGCGCCGATCGATCAATGCCCCACCGTAGTTGGACAAATCCGTGACATCGCCGTACCGCAATTCTGCGGTGGCGGCGAGAAAGTCGTCGCCCATCTGTTGCCACACCGAGCGGGCGATGAAGGCCCGCGACGCCGCCGAGCACTTCTGGCCCTGGTAGTCGAACGCGCCGCGGATCAGCGCGGTGCGCAGGACGTCCGGTCGCGCCGATGGGTGCGCAAGGACGAAGTCCTTGCCGCCGGTCTCCCCCACCAGCCTCGGGTAGCTGAGGTAGCGGGCGATGTTGGCCCCCACTTCGCGCCACAAATGCTGGAACGTGGCCGTCGACCCGGTGAAGTGGATACCGGCTAGCCGTGGATCAGCCAGTGCCACATCGGAAACCGCGTAACCATCGCCGGTCACCAGGTTGATCACCCCGGGCGGCAGCCCGGCGGCCTCCAGCAGCTGCATGGTCAGATAGGCCGCCAGGGTTTGGGTGATCGACGGCTTCCACACCACGGTGTTGCCCATCAGCGCTGGTGCGGTCGGCAAATTGCCGGCTATTGAGGAGAAATTGAACGGCGTGATCGCATAGACGAAGCCCTCCAGCGGACGGTAATCCATCCGATTCCACTCGCCCGGTGCGCTGAATGGCTGCTGCGCCAGGATCTGGCGGGCGAACGCGACATTGAACCGCCAGAAGTCGATCAGCTCACAGGGTGCGTCGATCTCGGCTTGATATGCGGTTTTCGACTGTCCGAGCATGGTGGCGGCGGCGATCTTTTCCCGCCACGGCCCGGCCAGCAGCTCGGCGGCGCGCAGAAAGACCGCGGCGCGCTCGTCGAAAGGCGTCGCGGCCCAGCTGTTCTTGGCCGCTATCGCCGCCTCGATCGCGGCTGCAGCATCGGCGTGGGTGGCGTTGGTGAGCGTGCCCAGCTTGTGCGCGTGCCGGTGCGGCTGGACGACGTCGATGCGTTCACCGTCGCCCATCCGGTGGCGGCCGGCTATGACGTGTGGGAGGTCGATCGCGTGGCCGGCCAGTGCGCTCAGTTGTGCACGCAGCCGGGCGCGTTCCGGCGAATCGGGTGCGTAGTCGTGGACCGGCTCGTTGGCCGGTACCGGTACCTCGGTGACGGCGTCCATGCAGCCAGAATCCCCCTCCGCCCGCTCCAAATGCTTGGCGGATCGAATAAAGCTGATAGCAATTCGTAGTAGGATCAGACAACATGGGGGCGGCCGGTGTGGGCTTGGGTCGGCTGCTGCTCGCCCTGGACGCCACGATGGTGAGCCTCGTGGACGCGCCGCGTGGCCTCGACCTGGCGGTGGCCTCGGCAGCGCTGATCGATGCCGACGATGTGCGGCTTGGCCTGTCGATGGGTGCCGATGCGGCCGACCTATTCTTCCTGCTCGGCATTACGGAGCAGCAGGCGCTGCACTGGATCGACCGCCAAACCAGCGGACCGGCGACGCGGGCCCCGGTGGCCGTCTTCGTCAAGAAACCGTCGGCTGCCCTGGTGGCGCATGCGGTCGCCGCCGGGATCGCGGTGGTGGCCGTGGAGCCCCGCGCTCGCTGGGAACGGCTGTACCGGTTGGTCAATCACGTCCTCGACCATCACCGCGACCGAGCCGACCCGTTCTCGGACTCGGACACCGACTTGTTCGGTCTGGCGCAGTCCATCGCTGACCGCGTCCACGGCATGGTCAGCATCGAAGACGAGCAGTCGCACGTGCTGGCTTACTCGGCCTCCAACGACGAGGCCGATGAGCTGCGGCGGCTGTCCATTCTCGGTCGCGCCGGCCCGCCCGAGCACCTGGAGTGGATCAGCCGATGGGGCATCTTCGACGCGCTCCATACCAGCGGTGAGGTGGTGCGTGTCGCCGCGCGCCCGGAACTGGGTTTGCGACCGCGGTTGGCCATCGGGATTCACCACCCGCCAGAAAATGACCGCCGGCCACCAGCTTTCGCGGGCACGATTTGGGTGCAACAAGGATCTCGGGCCTTAGCCGATGACGCCGAAGACGTGCTGCGCGGCGCTGCGGTGCTGGCCGCGCGGATCATGTCGAGGCTCGCAGCCCGGCCCTCGACACACGCGCTGCGGGTGCAGCAACTGCTGGGCCTGGCCGACAGCGATTCGCTCGGCGTCGCCGACTTGGCGCGCGAACTGGGCGTTGTCGCCGACGGCAACGCGGCGGTGATCGGCTTCCACGCAGCTGGTCATCATGCGCGGTTGCCCGATGTTGTGGCATTGAGCGCCAGTGCTTTTCGCGTAGACGCTCAGGTCACATCGAAAGGTGGCCGTATTTACGTGCTGTTTCCGCATGTCGCCAAGCCGCCGTCGGTGACGTCGTGGATTCGCGGCACGATCGACACTCTGCGTGCCGAGCTTGGCGTGCAGATGCAGGCGGTCATCGCGGCACCGGTCGCCGGATTGGGCGGGGCCGCGGCGGCACGGACAGAGGTTGACCGGGTGCTCGACACCGCCGAGCGTCATCCGCATGTGGTCGGTCAGGTGACGTCGGTTGCCGAGGCCCGCACCACGGTGCTGCTGGATGAAATCGTAGGGCTCGTCAGCGCCGACCAGCGACTCGTGGATCCCCGAGTGCGCGCGCTGTGTGCGCGGGATGCGGTGCTGGCCCGAACGTTACGGGTTTATCTGGACAGCTTCGGTGATATCGCCGTTGCGGCGCAGCGGCTGCACGTGCATCCCAACACGGTGCGCTACCGGATCCGCCGGATCGAGAAGCTGTTGTCGACGTCGCTGGCGGATCCCGATGTACGGCTGCTGTTCGCGCTGGGACTGCGAGCGGTCGAACGACAGTAGATCTCTGCGAGAAACTGTTCCACGGCGACCGCGGCATGCGCGGCGCGAGCAGACCCGAAGATGTCGAACGCGTGCTGCGCGAACGGCAACTCGGCGTACACGACCGGCTGGCGGCTGACCTCGCGCAGTCGCTCCGTGAAGCTGCGAGCCTGCTCGACCGGGATCAACGAATCGTTGCGACCGTGCAACACAAAAAACGGTGGTGCGTCAGGCGAAACGTAGGTAATCGGGGAAGCGGCGTAAAACGCTTCGGCGATTTCCCCCCGGCTGATCTTGAACACGTACTTGCCCAACGTTGCCGGCATGAGCGGGTGCAGCGAGCGGTCGGTTCGGCTGAAGTCGTACACACCGTAAAACGGCACTGCAGCCCGCACGCTGGTGTCGGCGTCTTCGAAACCGGGTTGAAACTGTGGCCGATTCGCGGTCAAGGCAGCCAATGCTGACAGGTGCCCACCCGCCGAACCGCCGGTGATGGCGATCCAGTCCGGATCTCCGCCGTATTCAGCGATATGCGCCTTGGTCCACGCCAGCGCGCGTTTGACGTCGACAATGTGGTCCGGCCAGGTCGAGCGTGGGCTGAGCCGATAGTTGATCGCGACGCACACCCAGCCCAGCTCGGCCAGATGACTCATCAACGGGTACGCCTGTTGGCGTTTGCTGCCGACCATCCACGCGCCGCCGGGAACCTGCAACAGCACCGGCGCCCGCGCATCCCGGTCCAGATCCGGACGCCGCCAGATGTCGAGGTAGTTCCGGCGACCATATGGGCCATAGCTGATGTCGGTGTCGTGGGCGTAGTCGCGGTAGATCCGGAACATGCGCACGACGCCGGGGTTCTTGGCGGTACCTGCGCCCGCCGGCTTCGTCCACAGATCGGCGGAGTCGGTGCGACGCTCGCTGCCCAGGCCTTCGTCCAGTGCCGCCGTCAGCGGCACGTTGGCCGTGCGGGCGATGCGATGCAACCCCAGCAGGCCCAGCCACGAGATGCCCGACACTGCCCAGTTCAACCAGCGCAGCCACGGTGGCAGGCGCCGCGACATCACCGCGATCGCCGCCAGATGAGCGCCGAGCATCTGCAGCGGAAGTTCGGAGGCGAACAAGCCATAGGCGAACGCAAAGAGCGAGGGGTAGCCGCGCTTGCTCAGTGGGCGATAACCGTTGGCGGCAAAGGCCAATCCGGCTAGCGAGACCAACACCGCGGCGATCCGCTTCAACGTCGCTCCCTCCTCACGATGGCACGCACGACCCGAAACCACTGGCTCAGGAATCTAATCATCCGCCGGCCGGAACAGCGGGCGCCGGGGTGAGCCAGCCTTAGAGCTGCCGACCGGGCTCGGCTGGCGCTCTTTGGGTGACGGCGTCGACCCACGACAGGATGATGGGCAGTCGTTAGGCTTGTTCCGGTTGTCGAACGACGTGATACACCGGGTCGACCATCGACAACGGGCTGCCTCCGCTTCGGCGTACCTTGCCCGTAACCCGCAGCAGTTGGCCGGGCTGAATATCGCCGCCCTGCCCGGGATGAAACGTGATGGCGATGTCACCACTGTCGTCGCCGACGACGATCCAGCGAAAAGTACGCCGGCGCTTGGTGATGTCCTCGACTTGGCTGACTCGTCCTTCGATGGTGGCCCGCTGGCCCTCGATCAAACCCCCGATGGGGATGACCACCGGCGGCCGCTCCGGGTGTTCGTATTCGTCGACGGTCTCTTCTTCGCCACGTGACACCCACGCCTCGACTTTGTCGAGCGCTCGTGCGATCCGCTGTTCGATGAGGTCGGGGAACGCTTCGGCGATCCGCGACTGCACGTCATAGGGCACGATCGTCGCCGCCGCGTCGGGAATCCGGCTGATCGCCCGGGCGATTTTGTCCGCGGTGCGGTCATGAAGCAGCCGTCCCAGCAGCGGGGCATACGTTCGGCGCGGCAACAGCACCGTCACATTGGTATCCGGGTGCTCGCTTAGCGCCCGCAGCACTAACTCTTGCGCTGCCCGGTTAAGCTGCCGATCCGGGCAGTCCACCACCCGCAGCCGGGTGTCGAGGTCGAAAAGATCCCAGCGCTTCCGTAACTGCGCGGCGTGCGCGGCGTCGACCATGAAGTGCACCGCGATCAGCTCATCGGCACGCAGCCCTTTGCCGTATCGCAGTGCCTCGAGAACCGCGAGATCAACGGAGCTGACAAACACGAACACCCGATGCCGCGCGTATTTCACCAGCTCGGGACGATCGGTGCGGAACATCTCCAAAATGGCGGCCTCTGCGCGGTATTCCCGATTCAGCCGGATCAGCACGAACACCAGCACCGGGAAGACGACGACCACCAGCCAGGCCCCCTCGGTGAATTTCGCCACCGCGAAGATCCCGACGATGATCGTCGACAGGATCCCCGCGGAGAGGTTGATCGCCAGCTTGTGCCGCCAGCCGGGTTCGCGGTGGCTCAGATGGTGTTTGGTCATCCCGTAACCGGCCATGGCAAACCCGGTGAACACGCCGATGGCGTAAAACGGCACCAGCGCGTTGACCGAGCCGCCGGTGACCACCAGCAGCAGCACCGACAGCGCGGTGAGGGTGATGATGCCGTTGGAGAACACCAAGCGATGACCGCGTTTGGTCAGCTGCCGCGGCAGAAAGCGGTCCTCGGCAACGAAACTGGCCAGTGCCGGAAACCCATTGAAACTGGTGTTGGCGCCGGTGAATAGGATTGCGGCGGTCGACGCCTGAACCAGGAAATACAAGACGTTGCCGATCACACCGTGGCCGAAGACTGCGCGGGCGACCTCGGAGAGCATCGATGGGTATTCGTCGACATACGGAGTGGCGTGGGTGACGTGGGTGAGGTAGGCGACACCGGCCAGCAAAAAACCCAGAATGCACGCCATGGCCGTCAGGACGTGACGGGCGTTGCGGCCCTGCGGCTTCCGAAAGACATTGACGGTGTTGGAAATCGCTTCCACACCGGTCAGCGACGAACCGCCGTTGGCGAACGCGCGCAGCAACACCAGAATCGTTGCGCCCATCACCAGCCCGCTGCCCTGGTGGACCGGTATCGCTCCGGGAATATGCTGCGGATCGTATGTCGGTAAGCCCCAGAAGGCTTCGCGGATGATGCCGGTCACGATCGTCAGCGCGATCATGATGACGAAGGAGTATGTTGACACCGCGAACGGCAGGCCGGCTTCGCGCAGCCCGCGCAGATTGGCGTAACAGATGAGTAGCACCACAGCCACAGTGATTTCCAAGCTGTAAGGGCCCAGAGCGGTTATCGCCGACACCACCGCCACCGTGCCCGCCGCCGACTGCACCGCCACGGTGACCACGTAGTCGATCAACAGCGCGGCGGCTGCGATCTGAGCCACCCGGGGCCCGAAGTTCTCCCGTGCCACCACGTAGGAGCCGCCGGCCCGGGTATAGGCCATCACGACTTGGCGGTACGACGCGGCCACCAGCACGAGGATCAACAGGATCACACCGGTGATCGGTAGGAGCAACGCGAACGCGGCCAGCCCGGCATGGGGCAGCAGCTCGATCATGATCTGTTCAGGACCGTACGCGGTAGACGAGATCGCGTCTGGCGAAAGAGCGCCCAGCGCAACAGAATTCGACAGTCTTTCAGTGGTCAGCTGTTCGCTGATCAGCGGCTTTCCGAGAAAGACGCGCTTGGCGACGTCGCCAATCGACAGCGGTGCGCTCACCCGGCGGGCCGATGTGGTCACGACACATCCTTACCTGATTGGGGAGCCGACCGAAAGCTCAGCCGATCGCCAGGGCACCGTCGGCGAGTTCGCCGAAGCGCTCGATGGCCTCGTCACCTTCGGCGTCGATGCCACGAAGCGGGCCCCGATCGGCCAGGTAGCGCTGCGCGTATAGCTGGGCGATCAGCGCCTTGCGGTCCGCCTGAGAGGTGGCCCGCTCCCAGGCGGCCTGTTCGGTCAGCAGCGCCCCGGCGTACACGTCACCCATGAATTGGGTCAACGCGAACAGCCGCGACTCGGCGACCTTGTCGGGCAGCTTGGCCCACGCGGTGATCGCCGCGTCGAGGTCCTCGACGCGGCGGCGCACCAGCCGGGTGGTGTCGTCGTCGTCGGACACCTCCATCGCGTCGTGTAGGCGCGCCAACAGCGGCTCGTGCGCCCGAGCGCGTTCGATGCCGCGCCGCACGTCCAGACAGAGGATGTGGTCCGGACCTTCCCAAATGGTGTTCACCTGGGCGTCGCGCAAAAGCCTGGCTACCGGCCAGTTTTCGATGTAGCCGTTGCCGCCGTGGATCTCGATCGCATCGGAGGCCATGGTGATGCCCAGCCGGCAGACCTTCAGCTTGGTGACCGGCACGGCGATGCGCTGACGCACCGGTCTTGGCTGGCGATGGTTGGCAAAACCGGTGCAGTCGAAGACCAGTGCTTGGGCGGCTTCGACGTCGACGATCATTTCGGCGAGCTTGCGGCGCATCAGCGGCTTGTCGACCAGTGCATCGCCGAACGCGCGCCGCGCCCGCGCGTAACACAGGGATTCCACCAGGGCGCGGCGCGCGTTGCCCAGCGCGAACAATGCGATACCCAGCCGTGCCGCGTTCGTCAGCTCCATCATCCGGCCCAGCCCTTTGCCGTCGGACGGGCCAGCGTCGACATTAGGCTCCCCGGACAGCAAAAATGCTTCGGCGTCAACGAATTCGATCTCACCTGAGGCGACCGAACGCGTGCCCAGCTTGTCTTTGAGGCGGCGAATCCGCACCCCGTTGGCCGAGCCGTCGCGGCGGGTCCGAAGCACCAGGAAAGTTGCCACGCCGCGGGTCGAGTCGGGCGCCCCTTCCGGTTTGGCCAGGACGACGAACACCTTGCCGTCGCAGTTAGAGGCAAACCACTTGAACCCGTTGAGCAGCCACGCGTCGCCGTGCCGCGTCGCGGTAGTTTCCAGCGCGCCGAGATCCGAGCCGCCGGTCCGCTCGGTCAGCAGTTGCGCGGTCTCCCCTTCCCACTCGCCGGATTCGAATTTGGCCAGCACGTGTTCGCGCACGTCGGGCGGTGCGTAGGCGGCGACTAGCGCCTTGACCATATTGGCGCCGGTGCCCAGCGCGCAGCCCATGCCGATGTCGGCCTGGTTGAGCATGTAGTTGGACGCGAACAACGGCAGCGCAGGATTAACTCCGGCTTCCCGGGCGTCGTCTTTGAGTGCCCGGTGGGCATCGAGGACGGCGCGCTTGGACGCGGTGAATGAGTGCGGCTGGATTACCCGGCTGATGTCGTGGCCCCACCGGTCGTAACGCTCGAGCCGCGGCGGGTTGCGGTCGGTTTCCTCGGCCCACCGCGCCACCGGGCCGCCCATCAGCTCGCCGATGCGAATCAAGTGTGGTTCGGCGAAGGCCAGCTCGTCGGGCTGCAAGTAGTAGGACATGGTGAACTGCAGCGTCGGATCGCTGCGATACCAGTTGAGACCGACGGCCCCCTGGTAGTTCTCGGTGCGGTAGCGGTCGGCCTTCTCGGGAGTGCTGAACGGCAGCCGGTCGACGGCCTCGACGTCGTAGTCGCTCATGCAGCGACCGTATTACACGGCGCTATGAAAGCCGGTCGACCGCCGCGGCGATCCGCTCGTCGGTGGCGGTCAGCGCCACCCGCACGTGGCGGGCGCCGCGCGGGCCGTAGAACTCGCCGGGGGCGGTCAAGATGCCGCGCCGGGCCAGCCAGTCGACGGTGTCGCGACACGGTTGGCCGCGGGTGACCCACAGGTAGAGCCCGGCTTCGGAGTGGTTGACACCAAACCCGGCCGCGCGAAGCGCCGGTAGCAGCGCTGCTCGCCGGCGGGCGTAGCGATCGCGCTGTTCGCGTTCGTGGGCGTCGTCGTCGAGGGCGGCGACCATGGCGGCCTGCACCGGTGTGGGCACCATCATCCCGGCATGCTTGCGCACCGCCAGCAACTCGGCCACCACATGCGGATCCCCGGCGACGAAGCCGGCCCGATACCCGGCCAGCGACGAGCTCTTCGACAGCGAGTGCACGGCCAGCAGGCCGCGGTGATCGCCGTCGCACACCGACGGATGCAGCACCGACAGCGGTTCGGTATCCCAGCCCAGCCCCAGGTAACACTCGTCGGACACCACCAGGACGCCGCGCTCGCGGGCCCAGCCGACGACCTTGCGCAGGTGGTCGGTGCCCAGGACGCGGCCGGTGGGGTTGCTCGGCGAGTTCAGATACACCAACGCCGGGGATTGCGGACCCAGCTGGGTCAGCGAGTCGGCGCGCAGCACGCGGGTGCCGGCCAGCCGGGCACCGACTTCGTAGGTGGGGTACGCCAGTTCGGGCACCACGACCAGGTCGGCGGCGGCCAATCCGAGCAGGGTGGGCAGCCAGGCGATGAGTTCCTTGGTGCCGATGACGGGCAGCACGGCCGTCTCCGACAGGCCGGTGACGCCGTAGCGCCGGCCCAAGGCGGCGACGATCGACCGGCGAAGCCTCGGCGTGCCCGCGGTGGCGGGGTATCCGGGTGCGGCGCTAGCGGCTGCCAGCGCCGCACGGATCAGCGGCGCGACCGGGTCGACCGGCGTGCCGACGGACAGGTCGACGATGCCGTCCGGATGTGCCTCGGCGACGGCCCTGGCGTCAGCCAGGGTGTCCCAGGGGAACTCCGGTAAGGTCGCCGACACACCCAGCCGGCGATCCACCAAGCCGCTCAGTCGCCCTCGCCCTGCGGCGGCAGATCCTTGACCACCTGCGGGTCGTTTTCGACCATGCCGACTTTCGCCGCGCCGCCGGGCGACCCGAGCTCGGCGAAGAAATCGGCGTTGATCTGCGTGTAGTGCGCCCACTGTTCCGGCACGTCGTCTTCGTAGAAGATCGCCTCGACAGGGCAGACCGGCTCGCACGCTCCGCAGTCCACGCATTCGTCGGGGTGGATGTACAGCATCCGAGCGCCCTCATAGATGCAGTCGACCGGGCACTCCTCGATGCATGCCTTGTCTTTGATGTCGACGCAGGGTTCGGCGATCGTGTACGTCACGAAGGTCTCCTCCATGTGCTGTTCGTGTGTGGCTGCTGTCTCGCCGCTCGGGAAAGGACGCCTGGGGTTGCTGACCGAACTCTCAGTGTGCCCTATCGCTTCGCTTGCGGGCGATGCGCTTCCGTCGATTACTGATACTAGACGTTGCATATACAATCCAACCACTGCCACCCGGTATGTGCGGCGGTGCAGTGCAACTAGTTGCATAGCATCCGTGGCGAGCCCTATGCTGCCGGCGTGGGGCTGCGCCACGCGATCCTGGTGTCCCTGTGCGAGCAGTCCGGTTCGGGCTACGAGTTGGCCCACCGGTTTGATCGCTCGATCGGGTATTTCTGGGCGGCAACCCACCAGCAGATCTACCGCACGCTGCGGACCATGGAGAACGACGGCTGGGTGCGCGCGACCCCGGTGGCGCAACAAGGCCGACCGGACAAGAAGGTCTACACCGTCTCTGACGCCGGTCGTACGGAGTTGGCCCGCTGGATCGCCGAGCCGCTCACCGGGCGGGGCAGTGCGTTAAGCGACACCCGCACCCGCGACATCGCCGTCAAAATTCGGGGCGCCGCATATGGCGACGCGGCTGCGTTACGCACCCAAATCGCCGCGCTGCGAGCCGAACACGCGGGTGTGCTTGACACCTACCGCGGCATGCAAAAACGCCAATTCCCTGATCCCTCGACACTGCGGGGCGCGGCGCTGCACCAGTATCTGGTGCTGCGCGGCGGCATCCGCGCCGAGGAAAGCGTGATCGACTGGCTCGACGAGGTGGCGGCCGCTTTGCAGGACCAGCCGTGACATATCCAAACCTGTTGTCTCCGTTGGATTTAGGCTTCACCACCCTGCGTAACCGAGTGGTCATGGGGTCAATGCACACCGGCCTGGAAGACCGTGCCCGCCATACCGATCGGCTGGCCTCGTATTTCGTCGAACGCGCCCGCGGCGGTGTTGGGCTGATCATCACCGGCGGCTATGCACCGAACCGTACCGGTTGGCTGTTGCCGTTCGCGTCGGAGCTGGTGTCCCCGGCCGAGGCCCGGCGGCACCGCCGCATCACCCGTGCGGTCCACGAGTCCGGCGCAAAGATTTTGCTCCAGATCTTGCACGCCGGACGCTATGCGTATCATCCGTTCGCAGTAAGCGCGTCGTCGCTCAAATCGCCGATCACCCCTTTTCGCCCACGGGCGTTGTCGCCGCGCGGCGTCGAGCGCACCATCGACGATTTCGTGCGCTGCGCGCAGCTGGCCCGCGAGGCCGGCTACGACGGCGTCGAAATCATGGGTAGCGAAGGGTATCTGCTCAACCAGTTCCTGGCGCCGCGCACCAACAAACGCACGGACGCCTGGGGTGGTACGCCCGCACACCGGCGGCGTTTCCCCGTTGAGATTGTGCGCCGCACCCGGGCTGCGGTCGGTCCGGACTTCATCATCTGCTACCGGATGTCGATGGCTGACTATGTCGAAGAAGGACAGAGTTGGGAGGAAACCATCGCGCTGGCAACAGAAGTGCAGGCCGCTGGTGCCACCATGATCAACTCCGGCTTCGGTTGGCACGAGGCGCGGGTCCCCACAATCGTCAGCTCGGTGCCCAACAGCGCGTTCGTCGACATCAGCGATGCGGTGGCCCGACGGGTCGGCATTCCGGTGGTGGCGTCGAACCGGATCAACATGCCCCAAGCCGCCGAACAGATTCTGGCCGATACCGCGGTGCAGCTGATCTCGATGGCTAGGCCGCTGCTGGCCGACCCGGAGTGGGTGCGCAAAGCACAGGCCGGTCGCGCCGAGGAGATCAACACCTGCATCGCCTGCAATCAAGCGTGTTTGGATCACGCGTTCGCCCACAAAGAGGTGTCGTGTCTGCTCAACCCGCGGGCCGGGCGGGAAACAACGCTGGTGCTCGGCCCCGTCCGACGCAGACGCTCGGTCGCGGTGGTTGGGGCCGGGCCGGCGGGTCTAGCGGCTGCGGTCAACGCCGCCCAGCGCGGCCACCATGTCACCCTGTTCGAGGCAGACGACGTCGTCGGCGGCCAGTTCGACCTGGCTAGACGAATTCCCGGCAAGGAGGAATTCGGAGAAGCCATCCGGTATTTCAGCACGATGCTGGCCAGGTCCGGGGTAGCCGTTCGGTTGGGCACACGGGTGGGGGTCGATGAGCTGATCGGCTACGACGACGTCGTGCTGGCGACCGGTGTGACGCCACGGATTCCCGCCATACCGGGGATCGACCACCCCATGGTGCTGACCTATGCCGAAGCGATCACCGCGGCCAGGCCGATCGGGCGCAGCGTGGCCGTCGTCGGTGCCGGCGGAATCGGCTTCGACGTCAGCGAATTTCTGGTGACCGATTCCTCGCCGACCCTCAACCTGGCGGAATGGAAGGCCGAATGGGGCGCGGCCGACCCGCAGTACGCGCGCGGCGCGCTGACTCATCCAATCCCCGCCCCGCCGGCCCGCCAGGTGTACCTGCTGCAGCGCAGCAAGGGACCGCAGGGGCGGCGGCTGGGCAAGACCAGCGGCTGGGTGCACCGAGCCTCGCTGAAAGCCAAAGGGGTGAGCCAACTTTCGTCGGTGAACTACGAGCGCATCGATGACGGCGGGCTGCACATCAGCTTCGGTCCGCGGCGTGAGCGGCCCCGGCTGCTCGCGGTTGACAACGTGGTGATCTGCGCCGGCCAAGAACCGGTGCGCGATCTAGAAGAAGGCTTGCGGCATAACCATATTGACCCGCACATCATCGGCGGGGCCGCTCTGGCGGTCGAGCTCGATGCCAAGCGCGCCATCCGGCAGGGCACCGAGCTGGCGGCGCGGTTGTAGGGCTGCTT
This sequence comes from Mycobacterium heckeshornense, assembly GCF_016592155.1. Lineage (NCBI taxonomy): Bacteria > Bacillati > Actinomycetota > Actinomycetes > Mycobacteriales > Mycobacteriaceae > Mycobacterium > Mycobacterium heckeshornense. The sequence goes on along the minus strand of NZ_AP024237.1, from coordinate 1,283,131 downwards.
CAGCCGCCGAAAAGGCCCACGATGCGGGCGTCCGCGATGGTCGCCTTGGCGATTGTCTGGGTGGCTTCCGGCGCGGGTGTGCTGGACGCCAATGTCAACGGGTGGTTCAACGCGTAAAGCTGGAAGCGGTAGTGATGCACCCCGGTACCGGCCGGCGGGCACGGGCCGAAGTACTCGGCCCTGCCGGCGGAGTTCAGGCTGACGCTCGCTCCCCGGGGAAGCGGGCCGTCACCGATTCCGGTGGTCGACGGCGGGATACCGGTGACCACCCAGTGGACGTACAGGCCGGCGGGCGCGTCGGGGTCGTCGACAACCAGCGCCAGCGACTGCGTGCCGGACGGCACATTGTCCCAACGCAGTGGCGGAGGCACATTGCGCCCCCGACAGGAGTACTCGGCCGGGATCTGGGTGTTGTCGGCAAACGCGGTACTGGTGACGGTGAACTTGCCCGGTTCGGCCGGGAGTGGTGACGTGCTCATCGCGGCTCCTGATGTGGTCGGGCCGGGACCATGCTGCGGGCTCACCGTTCCGCCGCCACATGCGGGAGCCGCACACAGCAGCAGCGCGGCAGCTGCCAGCACCACTCTCATGGGCGTGTGTATACCCGCTGCGCGGCCGTGGCGTAAAGGCTTCGCCAGCGCGTCTACCCCGCCCGCGGGCGCACAAATCCCGGCCCGCGGGATGTCGGCGTACCGACGCGCCCGCTCGCGGCACAACTTATGCCGCTAGAACCGCATAGGTGGTGGTGCGTTGGCGCGCGGGCCGGCCGATACCCTCGGCGATCGCGACCAGCTCCGGCACCGTCTTGGCCGACCCGTGTTCGGAGCCGGCCATCCGCGAGATGGTTTCCTCCATCAACGTGCCGCCCAGGTCGTTGGCGCCGCCGTTGAGCATCACCTGCGTGCCCTGCACGCCGAGTTTGACCCAGCTGGTCTGGATATGAGGAATCCGGCCGTGCAACATGATCCGCGCCAGCGCATGCACGGCGCGGTTGTCGCGATGGCTAGGGCCGGGCCGCGACGCGCCGGCCAGATACAGCGGCGAGTTCTGGTGCACGAACGGCAACGGCACGAACTCGGTGAAACCCCCGGTTCGGTCCTGGATGTCGCGCAGCACGTTCAGGTGGGCCACCCAGTGCCGTGGGCTGTCGACGTGGCCGTACATCATCGTCGAGCTCGACCGCAGACCGACTTCGTGGGCGGTGGTGACGATCTCGACCCACAGTGATGTGGGCAACTTGCCCTTGGTGAGCACCCAGCGCACCTCGTCGTCGAGGATCTCGGCCGCGGTGCCGGGGATGGTGTCCAGACCGGCCTCGCGCAGGCTGATCAACCATTCGCGAATGCTCAAGCCGCTTTTGGTGACCCCGTTGGCGATTTCCATCGGGGAGAACGCGTGCACATGCATCGACGGCACCCGCGCCTTGACCGCGCGCACCAGATCGGCGTATCCGGTGACCGGCAGCTCGGGATCGATGCCGCCCTGCATGCACACCTCGGTGGCGCCTTCGACATGGGCCTGCCATGCCCGCTCGGCCACCTCGGCCACGGACAGCGAATAGGCATCCGGGTCGCCTTTGCGCTGCGCGAAGGCGCAGAACCGGCAGCCCGTGTAGCAGACGTTGGTGAAGTTGATGTTGCGGTTCACGACGAAGGTCACGTCGTCGCCGACGGTATCGTGGCGCAGTGAATCCGCCAGTGCTGCAACGGCATCCAGGGCGGCACCCTCAGCAGTGGCCAGCGCCAGATACTCCGCGTCGGAGCAGCCCGCGGGGTCGCGCTCGGCTGCGCGCAACGCGGCCAGCACATCGGTGTCGATGCGTTCGGGCGCACGCACGGCCAGCTCGTGCACCTGCGCGCGGATGGAATCCCAATCCCCGAAGGCGCTGTCCAGATCGCTGCGGGTCTCGGTGCTGCGCCCTTCGACATCGATCGCCGCGTGCAGGTCTACCCGGCCCGAGGACGCCACGTCGTCGGGCTCCTGCCATGGCATCCCCACCGGTTTCACGTCGAGCGCCAGGCCGGTCGCCGGATCGGCCAGCGCCGTGACATGCCCGCGCACCCGCGGGTCGATCCATGCTGCGCCGGCTCGCACGTATTTGGGCTGGACGGTCAGCCGGGGCACCAGGTCGTATCCGGCTTCGGCGGTGACGGCGGCCAGTTCATCCAAAGCGGGCCAAGGTCGTTCGGGGTTGACATAGTCGGGGGTCAGCGGTGAGACACCACCCCAGTCGTCGACACCGGCCCCGATCAGCGCCAGGCATTCCTGGCGCGACACCAGGTTCGGCGGAGCCTGGATGCGCATTCCGGGGCCGAGCACCAACCGCGCGACCGCCACCGTCGCCAGGAAGTCATCGAAGCCCGCATCGGGCACCGATGCCATCGCCGTGTGCTCCTTGGCCCGGAAATTCTGCACGATCACTTCCTGGATGTGTCCGAACTCCTTGTGCGACTTTCGAATTGCGTGCAGCGTCTCGGCCCGCTCAACTAGGGTCTCTCCGATGCCGACCAGCAGCCCGGTGGTGAAAGGTATCGACAGGCGACCCGCATCGGTCAGCACCCGCAACCGAACCGCCGGGTCTTTGTCGGGGCTGCCGTAGTGCGGCAGACCCTTGGTTTCGAACAGCCGCCGCGACGTCGTCTCCAGCATCATTCCCATCGAGGGCGCCACCGGTTTGAGCCGCGACATCTCCGACCAGCTCATTACCCCGGGGTTCAGGTGCGGCAACAGGCCGGTTTCCTCGAGGACCCGGATCGCCATCGCGCGTACGTAGGACAGCGTCGAGTCGTAGCCGCGTTCTTCCAGCCACGCCCGCGCCTCCGGCCACCGCTCCTCGGGTCGGTCGCCGAGGGTGAAAAGTGCTTCTTTGCAGCCGAATTCACCACCACGACGGGCGATATCGACGATCTGGTCGGGTTCCAGATACATGCCGGCCCCTTGGGCGCGCAGTTTGCCCGGCACGGTGGCGAACGTGCAGTAGTGACAGGTATCGCGGCACAGACGGGTGATCGGGATGAACACCTTGGGCGAATAGGTGACGGGCAACCGGCCGCCAGGGCCGCGCCGTGCGGATGATTCCAGGCCGGCGTCGCGCACCCGCGCCGCGCTGCGGCACAGATCGGCCAGCTCCGCGCCGCGAGCGGTCATCGCCAGGGCGGCCTCGTCGACGTTGAGCGTCACCCCGTCGCGGGCACGCCGCAGCACGCGTCGCAGCGCGCTCGAGCCGGCGGCGCTAGTTTGCCGCGGAACGGCGGGGGTGGGCAGGTCGCTACTGCGTTGCGGGTTCAGGGCCACTCCCCGGTAACACTTGCCCGCTGCGAAATCATCCGCACCGCCTCACAATCTCCCTGTCTCGGCACCTGGCATGCCCGCCACATTAGACCTGACGGCCCGGTCCGTGCCTCGCCTGGGCGCGGCGTCGCCGCCAGAGCACGAGCCACACCGGCGGCACCACGCCCAACGCGATCAGCAGCACCGCGCCGTAGGCCATCACGCCGCGACCGCCGAGGATGATGTCGTCGCCGGGACCGCCCAAGGTCATCGCGGCAACGGTCAGCAGCCAGGTCCACAGCGGCAACGCGGCAACCCGCGCCGACGCGGTCCAATGCATCGCTGCCCACACCAGGACCGCGTTGACCAGGCCACTGAGCAATGCGCTTATCGGAAACGGAATCGCGCCGATGTAGCTGGGCAGCAGCAGGGCCGCGGCAAGTGCGGACAGCACTCCGTCGATAGCCAGCAGGGTGAGAACGACGATACGGATGGCGGGATCCGTCGCTTCGGTGTCACCACCCGAGGCGACGGTTGGCTCGGTCGCGGTCAGGTCGGGATGCTGTCGAGCTGCGCCACCAGAGAGGCGATCACCCACTGAAAATTGTCGAGTCGATCCTGCCAGTGCTGCATGTTGGGGTCCATGTCGGGGTCCATACCGGTTCCTTCCAAAGCTGGCTGACTCGCAGCCTACCGCGCGGGGATCAGGTCCAGTCCGGAGAGCAGGTCGGTCTCCCAACCGCGCTGATCGCGCTTCCCCGCCGTCCCGGCCGCCAGAATGTAGTGCTCTTCGGCGAGGATCGGTAGCGCCAGGTTGTTCGACAATGCGCAGGCCCGTCCGGTAGGTCCGACGGTCACCTGGGTCGCGTGCGCACTCAGCGCGGCAATTTTGGCGGGCAACGCGTCCGGCGCCTCGATGACGGCGTCGATCCGATCGTCGGGGTAGCCGAACTCGCCCATATCGCTCTCGCTAGTCGGGAGCACCCAGTCCGGACGAAGGTCAGCTTGACGCAGCGCGCGCCAGCCCGCAGAGAACGCGCTCGCCGCAATCACGGTCCAGTACACCTTCGGCACCCGCCATGGCGGGCCCGAATAGTCCGTGGAACCGGCGGCCGCGACCGCCGCCGTGGTGACGAGGTGGGTCTGCACGTGGTCGGGGTGTCCGTAGCCCCCGTTGGGGTCGTAGGTCACGACGACGTGAGGACGCAATTCGCGGATGACCGCCACGAGTGCACCGACGGCTTCGCGTTCCGCGGCGTCGACGAACTTCTGCCGGTGCCGCCGGGGGGTGCCGGGCATGCCCGAGTCGCGCCAGCGGCCCGCCCCGCCGAGAAAGACCGGCCCGTCGACACCGAGTGCGCGCAACGCGGCGGCGAGTTCCCCGATGCGATAGCCGCCGAGTTGGTCGGCGTGGTCGACGGCCAGCTGGGCCCACCGGTCATCGATGACTTCGCCTTCTTCGCCGAGCGTGCAGGTGACCACCCGCACCTGGGCACCGCGGGCGGTGTAGTGCGCGATAGTCGCCCCCGTGGTAAGGCTTTCGTCGTCGGGGTGGGCGTGCACGAACAGCAGCCGCGGCGTCTCCTGGGACGGCATGGATGAACCCTACCGCTAACGCAACCGAGCACCGCCAAAATGTGTTACAGCCCTTTCCTGCCAAAGCCCCTGAGCACTATGCAGATAACGCATGATCGTTCTAATGTTGTTGGGGCCGACAGCATTTCGTGCGGCGACGTCGCGTATACACAGAACCACGGCGAGTGGCCGTCAATGAGAAACGATAACGGCTACTATCGCAGAATGGCCCAGCAGACCAAAGTTGTACGAAGCCGCCGCCGCGGCCAGACGCTCGAGAACGCGCTGTATGAGGCCACACTGAACGAACTGGCGGCCGCGGGCTACGGCGGGCTGACCATGGAAGGGATCGCGGCCCGGGCCCGCACCGGTAAAGCCGCGCTGTATCGACGCTGGCCAAGCAAACGTGCGCTGGTGCAGGCCGCTCTGCTGCACGCCCTGCCGCCGTTGCCGGAGCCGCGTAGCGACCGGTCGGCACGGGAGAACCTGCTCACGGTGTTCACCGCGCACTGTGACGTGCTGGCCGGCAAGACCGCCTTCCCCGGCATGGACATCATCGGTCAGCTGGTTCACGAACCCGAGCTCAGGGCCATCTTCGCCGACGCCGTCGTGGCCCCTCGTCTTCGCATCATCGAATCGATTCTGCGAACCGGCGAACGCAACGGCGAAATCGATCCCGCCAACCTCACCCCCCTGACGGCACGAGTCGGTCCTGCCTTGATCAACCACCACGTGTTGCTCACCGGAGCCCCACCAAACAGGCGCCAACTGATGCGGATCCTCGACACCGTAATCCCCCGCCCGGAGGTCAGTCGAGGCGGGTAGCCGCGACCTCTGTGTGTACCGGTGCTTTTCCCGGCGTGGTTCAAGGCCCTTCCGTCGTTGCCGCAGAGATTCCGGCGGGCGGAGCGTCGGCCGAACTCGAACATGGGCAAGCGCGCGCCGGAATAGGGTGCTACTGCGAGGTCTTCACCCATTGGCCCGCGTCGCCGACGATGCCCACCGGCACCGCACCGGACAGGTTGACGTTTTGCACGCTGGGCCCGGCCGCGACGATCGTGGTGTCTTGCAGGATCGGCAGCACCGTCGCCATGTTCCACAGCCGCGGCTCCACCGCGTTGATCACGTCGTTGATGTCTTTGGTGCCACGCAGGGCAGCGTCGATATTCGACTGGATGCTGCGATCGCAGGTGCCGGTGATGTTCGACGGCGCCTGCACCAGCGCGCCCGGCTCGGGTGCGCGGTTCGGCGGCGTGGAGGTTGGCGTCGCCGACGGGGCCGCCGCACGCGCCGGGGGTGTCGGCGCCCCATCCGATCTGGTGGCCGTCGGCGCAGCCGATGTCGACACCGCGGTGGCCTCCAGCGCCGGGCAGCCGTAACGGGAAGCCAGCAGTGTCGCCAGGTTGCCGCCGGCCTGGTGCCAGCCGACGATGGCGTCGACCCGGTTGTTGACCAGCGCGTCGCGGTAGAGCGCCACCGGGTCCAGAGCCAGTACGGTCGCGGCGATGCCGACGTTGCGTAGCTGGTCGGCGGCCGTGTTGGCCACCGCCACCGACGTCGGGTCGTTGGAGGCTACACCGATGACAAGCGATAACTGCTTGCCATCCTTGCTGATTCGGCCCCGGGTGAATTCCGGTGCGCCAGTGTTCACCGGCGTGGTCCCGGGATCTGCCGCCGGCGGGGGCACCGGCGGAGACGTGTCGTTCTCGATCTGATAGCCGGAGGCCTCCAACAGGCCCAGCGCCTCGGCCTTGCTCATCGCCGGCGGCGCGGTCGGCACGTACCCGGGGTCGCTGGGCGCCCGGATCTGCGCCTGGTCCAAAGTGACCGTGTTGTCGCTCCCGGCGCCGACCGCAGCGAGCAGGTCGACGTCAAGCAGTCCCAGAATCGCCTTGCGGACCTGGGAGTCGGCGAGCTTGGGCACATTGGCGCGCAGCGTGAGCTGCATGACCCGCGGGGTCATGATGCGCGCGGTTCGCACATCCGGGATGGCGGAGAGCTGGGCGAAAGCCGCCGATCCGCCATGCACCTGGGCTACCTGGGTGTCGCCGTTGCGGATCGAGTCGGCCAGCGCGGCCGGTGCGCCCGCCCTCCGGAAAAGGATGAGATCCGGCTTCGCCGGCGGGCCCCAGTAACGGTCGTTGCGGGCGATCAGAATCTCATCGCGCTGCGGGTCGATGGTCTCCACCCGGAACTGTCCGCCCGTGACCGGCAGAGCGCGAGCCAGCCCCGCGGGGAAGCCACCCGGCACGTCTTTGACGATGTGGGCGGGCAGGATGTTGCTGAACAATTCCCGCCATGCCGGATACGGCTGCGAGAACGTGACGACGGCTTGCTTGCCGCCGTCGATTGACTGCACACCGGTGATGAGGTCGTAGCCGGCGGGATCGACCACCCCGGGTTGGCTGACCATCTGCCGCCACAAATACCAGAAGTCGTCGGCTGCGATGGGCGCGTTATCGGTCCACTGCGCCTCCGGCCGGATCTTGTAGGTCACCGTGAACGGGTTGTCGTTGGTCACCTCGGCGGACACCAACAGCGTCGGGTCCATCTCCCAGCGCGATCCCGTCGGCGTGGTCGGGTCGGGCACCGGGCGGAACGCGCTGGGCAGCACGAGCGCGCTGACCGCGGCGTTGACCGCCGAGAGGTCAGACAGCAGGTGCGGGTTGAAACCGGCGCCGATCGAGTCGATGCCCACGATCACCTGCATGATCCGGGGGGGCGGCGGCGGTGTGCTGCGCGTGGTCTCGGTGCTCTGCGGCGCGGGCGGGGGCTTGACGGTGCAACCCGACACCGCCAGGCCGCACGCCGAAACCAGCGCGCCGATCGTCACGCACGCGCGGCGAGCTCGCTTCGGCACGCCCATCAGGGTATCGGCCGGGCCACCGGCTACCCCGCGAACCGCACTGACCATCTATGCCCGTGCCTTGGCCCGGGCCCGGCTGCGGGCCCGCTCGGTGGCGTCGAGCACGACTTTGCGGATCCGCACCGCCTCGGGCGTGACCTCGACACATTCGTCGGGTCCACAAAGTTCCATCGCGCGTTCCAAGTCGAGGTCGATCGGCTTGGCCACCGTCTCCATGACCTCGGCGGTCGACGAACGGATATTGGTCAGCTTCTTTTCCCGGGTGACGTTGATGTCGAGGTCTTCCGGGCGCGGATTAATACCGACCACCATGCCCTGGTAGGTGTCCTGTCCGGGCGCGACGAAGAACTGGCCCCGATCGGCCAGCTGTAGCAGCGCGTAGGCGGTGACGGTCCCGGCACGATCGGACACCAGCGACCCGCTGTGGCGGGTACGGATTTCTCCAGCACACTGTCGGTAGCCGTCGAACACCGCGTGCGCGATGCCGGTGCCGCGCGTCTCGGTGAGGAAATCGGTGCGCCAGCCGATCAGTCCGCGGCTGGGCACCGTGAAATCCATCCGCACCCAGCCCGAGGCGTGGTTGGTCATCTCCGTCATGCGTCCCCGACGCGCGGCCATCAACTGCGTGACTGCGCCGATGTACTCCTCGGGGCAGTCGACGGTCAGCGCCTCGACCGGCTCATGCAGTTTGCCGTCGATAGTCTTGGTCACCGCTTGGGGCTTGCCGATGGTCAGCTCGAAACCCTCCCGGCGCATCTGCTCGACCAGCACGGCCAGCGCCAGCTCGCCACGCCCCTGCACCTCCCAGGCATCCGGCCGGCCAATGTCGACGACGCGGATCGAGACGTTACCCACCAGCTCGGCGTCGAGGCGGGCTTTGACCATCCGCGCGGTCAGCTTGTGCCCGGGCACCTTGCCTGCCAGCGGCGAGGTGTTGGTGCCGATGGTTACCGAGATTGCTGGCTCGTCGACAGTAATGCGCGCCAGCGCAACAGGATTCGCGGGGTCCGCCAGCGTATCGCCGATCATGACCTCGGCGATGCCCGCGACCGCGACAATGTCGCCTGCTTGTGCTTGATCGGTCGGTGACCGCTCGACACCTTCGGTAGCCAGCACTTCGGTGACCTTCGCGGCGGAGGCGACGGTTTCGCCCTCGATTTCGCGCAGCCACGCCACCTGCTGGCCCTTGCGCAGCCGACCGTTGCGGATGCGGATCAGCGCCAGCCGGCCCAGAAACGGCGTGGCGTCGAGGTTGGTGACGATAGCCTGCAGCGGGCCGTCCGGATCGCCACCGGGCGGCGGAATGTGGTGCAGCAGAACATCGAACAGCGGGTCAAGGTTGTCGCCGTCGGGCACATGACCGTCCGGCGGCGCCGTCGTGCTAGCCACCCCGGCGCGTCCCGAGGCGTACAGCGTCGGCAAGCCGAGGGCGTGCTCCGCGGCGGTGGCGGCCGCGTCGTCGAGGTCGGACGCGACGTCGAGTAACAGGTCGTGACTGGCATCGACGACCTCGGCGATGCGGGCGTCGGGCCGGTCGGTCTTGTTGACGACGAGGATCACCGGCAGCTGCGCGGATAGCGCCTTGCGCAGCACGAATCGGGTCTGCGGCAGCGGCCCTTCGGCGGCGTCCACCAATAACAGCACACCGTCGACCATCGAAAGCCCGCGTTCCACCTCGCCGCCGAAGTCGGCGTGGCCGGGCGTGTCGACGACGTTGATGACGGTGACGGTGCCGTCCGGGTGGTGACGGTGCACAGCGGTGTGCTTGGCCAGGATGGTGATCCCCTTCTCCCGCTCAAGATCACCGGTGTCGAGCACCCGCTCATCGGTTTGGCCGCGCTCGTGCAGCGCTCCCGACTGCCGCAACATGGCGTCGACCAGGGTCGTCTTGCCGTGGTCGACATGGGCGACGATGGCAACATTGCGGAACTGCACCGAGTGATTCTGGCAGCGGTCGGCCCGTTCGCGAAAAACGGACAACCGGAGCTGGCATGCAGCACGGCCAATTGCTCGGGCAGGCACGGCGCATGCGACCGAATACTCGTTCGGACTGCTGGGCGATGAACACGCATCGCAACAGACCAGCCGACAGCACAGCTGATGCCTTCGGGGGTGGCCAGCCCATGTCCTGGATTCGACGAGGGCGCTTCGCAATTCGCCCGATAGCTCACTTGGCAAGGAGATGGCCGGAGGCCACGGCGCGCCGGTCCAGTCGGCGCAGACCTGGCTCGTCGGCAAGCTGCACCGCACGCACATATTCGCTTTGATGCAGACGCCGGCTGATGCGTCAGGACGCCCGACCGGGCTGGCCGGGTGGTGTCAGCTGCTCGCCGCGCGCCTGCCGGGCAATGTCGTGGTTCTGGCAGAACACACAGCGCAGGTTGCAGCCGGAGAAGAAGACTCTGGCTACCAACCGGGCTTGCGCGGCGCCGACCCGACCAATTGATCGCCGGACGTTACCTCGCGACTGCGGTAGACGATGTAGGGCCGGAACAGGTATGCGATCGGCGCGCTGAATGCGTGCACCAGGCGGGTGAACGGCCACAGCGCAAACAGCAGCAGTGCGATGGTGGCGTGCACCTGGAAGTAGAACGGCGCCTGCAGCATCAGGTCACCACGCGGGTCCAGGATGAAGATCGAGCGGAACCACACCGAAACGTTCTGCCGGTAGTCGTGCACCTCGCCGTAATGCGTGGCACCCATCAACGTGCAGCCCATGCCGGCGACCAGCGCGCACACCAGTACCGGGTACATCAGCTTGTCGCTGAGGCTGGTGGCCAGGCGCACCGGTCCGCGGGTCCGGCGCCGATAGATCAGCAGCGCGATCCCGATCAGGGTGGCCAAACCGGCGGGTGCGCCGAGCACCAAAGCCTGCAGATGGTAGAAGTGGTCGCTTAGCCCGATGTCTTCGGTCAGCCACTCGGGGATGCACAAGCCCATGACGTGGCCCATGATCACCATCAGACTGCCGAAGTGGAAAAGCGGGCTACCGATCTGCAGTAGCCGCGACTCGTAAAGCTGCGAGGACCGGCTGGTCCAGCCGAACTTGTCGTAGCGGTAACGCCACCAGGTACCGACCGCGGCGATCGACAGCGAGGCGTACGGTGCGACGTCCCAGAAGATCTCGTGAAGACTCGTATGGGCCATATCACATTCCGTCAGTTCGCTTGGGCGGCACGGTCAAGGTAAAAGGTTGCAAACCAACGGCTTCCGCGGGCGGGCCCTGCTGCGCCAGCCGGTGTGCGCGCCGCACATCCTGGTCGGTGACCGGGGGAAGCGTTTCGCACACCGCAGCGATCACGTGTTCGTACGGTGAGTGCGCATCCCGCAACGCCCGCAGCAGCACGTCAATGGGCACCCGGTGTTCGCTGAGCAGTCTGCGCCCCGCTTCGGGGTCAACCGTCGCGGCGAATTCGAGCACGACCGGTAGGTGGTCGGGTGCTTCGTTCTTCGGTGGTTCGACACCGGCGTCGCGGTACGCCGAGGCAAAAGCCAGCATTTCGCGACCCCGGTTGCGGGTGTCGCCCGCCGTCCAGTAGGTCAGGTACATCGTCGAACGACGGCGCATATCGAACGTTTCGACGTATTCGGCGGCAGCAGTCAGTACATCGGTGGCACGCAGCGCGGCTGTCGTACGCCCGAGCAACTCGGCGACGGTCCCGTCCAGGTGGGCCAGCAGGCGTTCGACGGTGTCGAGCCGGGCATCGCGTTGCTCGTCGGGGTAGGCCAGCAGCAGCGAGGCCGCCTGCCACACCAGTCGGTCACGCAGCTGAGGTTCTCGTGCTCTAGTGCGCAGTCTCATTGCTGCTCTTCGGAAACATCCCGGCGGGAACCTCACCGCCGTCCCAGTTCAGCAGGTTCACCCGCGACGACCCCTGCCCGTTGCCGGACCCAGCGGCGGCCGAACGCCGCTTGAGGGTATGAAATGTCTCCACGCTGACCGGCACCGGCGCATCGGCTCCGCTGACGGGACCCGGTTCGTACATGCCTGGTCCGCCCTCGCCGTCCAACGAGCACCCGGCCATCTGTTCCAGATCGCGAGCCTCGGCTTTATACGCGGTCGGGATAACGTAGCGCTCTTCGTATTTCGCTATCGCCAGCAGGCGGTACATCTCGTAGATCTCTTCTTCGGTCATCCCGACGGAATGCGGTATGTGCGGCTGGGTTTCGCGGCCAAGGTTGATGTCACGCATGTAGGAACGCATTGCCGCCAATCGCCGCAGCACCTGCTCGACGACGCTGGTGTCGCCTGCTGTGAACAGCTCGGCGAGGTACTGCATCGGGATACGCAGCGCCTCCAACGCGCCGAACAGGTTGCCCAGGTCCTCCCCGTCGTGGCCTTCACGGCTGACCGCGTCGACCACCGGCGACAACGGCGGGATGTACCAGACCATCGGCATCGTGCGGTATTCCGGATGCAGGGGCAGCGCCACCTTGTACGTGTTGATCAGCGCGTAGACCGGGGAGCGCTGTGCGGCTTCGATCCACTCGTCGGAAATGCCTTCGGCGCGCGCGGCGGCGATCACGTTCGGGTCGTTCGGGTCCAAGAAGACCCCGCACTGCGCCTGATAGAGCTCGGTGTCCTTGTCCACCGACGCCGCCTCCAGCACCCGGTCGACGTCGTAGAGCACTAATCCGAGGTAGCGCAGCCGCCCCACGCAGGTCTCCGAGCAGATCGTCGGCAGCCCGACCTCCATGCGCGGATAACACAACGTGCATTTTTCGGCTTTGCCGGTCTTGTGGTTGAAATACACCTTCTTGTAAGGGCATCCCGACACACACATCCGCCAGCCGCGGCAGCGGTCCTGGTCGACAAGCACGATGCCGTCCTCGCTGCGCTTGTACATCGCACCGGACGGGCAGGATGCGACGCAGGACGGGTTGAGGCAGTGCTCGCAGATCCGCGGCAGGTAGAACATGAAAGTCTCTTCGAGCGCGAGCTTGACCTCGTCGTTGACCTTCTTCAGCACCGGGTCGTCGCGCATCGTCTCGGTCGAGCCGGCCAGGTTGTCGTCCCAGTTCACCCCCCACTCGATTTTCATCGGTCTGCCGCTGATCTGGCTTCGCGGTGCAGCGGTCGGGAATGTGTCGCCCGCGGGTGCCGTGGTGAGGTTCTCGTAGTCGTAGGTCCACGGCTCGTAATAGTCGCCGATGGTGGGCAACTTGGGGTTGGCGAAAATGCGCAATAGCTTGGCGAAGCGCCCACCGTCACGCAGTCGCAGCCGGCCCTTCTTGTCGCGTATCCAACCCCCGCGCCAGCGGTCCTGGTCTTCGTAGGTGCGCGGATAGCCGACGCCCGGGCGGGTTTCGACGTTGTTGAACCACACGTACTCGGTGCCGCTGCGATTGGTCCAGGCTTGCTTGCAGGTGACCGAACACGTGTGACAGCCAATGCACTTGTCGAGGTTCATCACCATCGCCAGTTGCGCCATCACCTTCATTTAGTAGGCGACCTCCTGGCTGCGGCGGCGCACGATGGTCACCTCGTCGCGCTGATTGCCGGTCGGACCCAGGTAGTTGAAGGCGAACGCGTGCTGTCCGTAGCCGCCGGCGAGGTGGCTGGGCTTGATGCGCACCCGGGTCAGCGCGTTGTGGTTGCCGCCACGCTTACCCGTGGTCTCCGTGCGCGGTGTGTCCACAGTGCGTTCCTGCACGTGGTAGACGAACACCACACCGTCGGGCATCCGGTGGCTGACGATGGCCCGGCACACGTAGATGCCGTTGGCGTTGACGGCTTCCACCCAATCGTTGTCGCGCACATTGATTTTCGCAGCGTCCCCTGGGCTCATCCACATGGTCGGGCCACCGCGTGACAGCGAGAGCATGTAGAGGTTGTCCTGATAGGTGGAATGGAACGACCATTTGGAATGCGGTGTCAGGTACCGCACGGTAAGCCCGATTCCGTCGCCGGTGGGGCCGAGCTCGGGAGCATCGAACAGCCGGGCCATGTCCAGCGGCGGCCGGTAGACCGGCAGGTGCTCGCCGAGTTCCTCGATCCAGTCGTGGGCGAGGTAGAAGTGCATCCGCCCGGTGAGCGTGTGGAAAGGCTTGAGGTGTTCGATGTTGATCGTGAAGGGCGCGTAGCGGCGCCCGCCGGTCTCGCTGCCCGACCATTCCGGGCTGGTAACCACCGGAACCGGCCGGGCCTGGGCGTCGGCATAGGTGATCCGCTTTTCCTCGTTGCCCTCGGCCAGGTGGGCCAGCCTCTGGCCGGTGCGCTTTTCCAGCTCGCGAAATCCTTCGACGGCTAACCGGCCATTCGATGTCCCGGACAGTAGCAGTATCACATCGGCCATCCGGTTGGCCGTGGTGATGGCCGGACGTCCTTGGCCCGCACCGGAATTCATCACACCGAACTTGGCGGCAAGTTGCTCGACCTCTTGGAGCGGATGCACGGTGAAGCCCTTGACGGTCAGCCCGAATTTCTCCACCAGCGGACCCAGCGTCACCCATTTGTCGTAGATTGCGCCGTAGTCCCGCTCGACCACGGCCAGCTTGCCCATGGTCTTGCCCGGCACCGGCACCTCACCGCTGTGCAGCCAAACACGTTCGTGGCCATCGGGATAGGCCAGCGCATCCGGGGTGTCGTGCAGCAGCGCGGTGAGCACTACATCGTTGCGGGTACCCAGATGGTTCTTGGCCATCGCACTGAAGGCTCTGGCGATCGCGCCGAAAGCTTCGAAGTCCGAACGGGTTTCCCACGGCGGGTCGGTGGCGGGGCTGAACGCGTGCACATACGGGTGCATATCGGTGCTGGACAGATCAGCTTTCTCGTACCAGGTCGCCGCTGGCAAGACGATGTCAGACACCAGCGTCGTCGAGGTCATCCGGAAGTCGATGGACATCATCAGATCGAGCTTGCCTTCCGGAATCACTTTGTCCCAGGCAACATCTGCAGGCCGAACCCCGTCCTGCGGCGGTTCGGCAAGCACGTTGGAGTCCGTTCCCAGCAGATGCCGCAGGAAGTACTCACCACCCTTGCCTGACGAGCCGATCAGGTTAGCCCGCCACACGGTGAGCACCCGCGGCCAGTTGGCCGGATCATCGGGATCGGTGATCGCGAGCTTCAGCGTGCGCTGCGCGAGTTGCTCGGCCACGTACTCGCCGACATCACGTCCGGCCGCCACGGCTTCGTCGGCCACGTCCAGACTGGACCGGTCGAACTGCGGGTAGAAGGGACTCCATCCCATCGCCGTGGCGGACGCCAGCAGATCCATGGTGTGCTTGCCGACGAACCGGCCGCGTCCGACCGGGCTGGCCAGCTTGTCGGCCCCGTATGCGTCGTAGCGCCATTGGTCGGTGTGGGCATACCAGTACGAGGCGCCGGGCACCTGCCGGGGCGGACGCGACCAATCGGTCGCCATCGCCATCGTCTGCCACCCGGTCAGCGGCCGCACCTTCTCCTGCCCGACGTAGTGGGCCCACCCGCCGCCGTTTCGGCCCATCGATCCGGTCAACATCAGCAGTGCCAGCACCGCGCGGTAGATGGCGTCGCCGTGGAACCAGTGACAGATGCCACCGCCCATGATGATCATCGATCGTCCGCCGGATTCCTCAGCGCTGCGGGCGAATTCCCGGGCCACGCGGATGGCCTGTGCGGCCGACACTCCGGTGATCGGCTCCTGCCAGGCGGGCGTATACCCCTGGGTTGGGTCGTCGTATCCGGTGGGCCACTGCCCGGGCAACCCCGCACGCGCGACTCCGTAGTGGGCGAGCATCAGGTCGAACACCGTGCACACCAGGTGGTTGCCGACGCGGTGCACCGGAACTCCGCGCGCAACGGTTTCGCCGTGTCCGTCGATGGTGTCGAAGCTGGGAAGCTGCACTAGCGCGCTGGCGCGCTCACCGTTGGCCGCGTGTGCACATTCCACGCTTAGCGCCGGTGTCACACCACCGAGGTCCAGATTCCACTTCCCGAGGCCATCCTCGCCGTACCGGAACCCGATTGACCCGTGCGGCACCACAACCGAGTTGGTGGCCTCGTCGAACACCGCGGGTTTGAAGGCCGCATTCTCCACCGCTTGACCGATGTCGGCAGCGGTGAGGTTTTTCCCCGGAACCAGCGCGTCGCCGCGCTTTTCCAACTTGATCAGAAACGGCAGGTCGGTGTAGCGGCGCGCGTAGTCAGCGAAAAACGGAACCTGTTTGCGCACATAGCATTCCGACAGGATTACGTGGCCCATCGCCATGGCCAGCGCAGCGTCCGTGCCGGCCGCGCACGGCATCCACTCGTCGGCGAACTTGGTGTTGTCGGCATAGTCCGGGCTGACACTTACGACCTTGGTGCCGCGGTAGCGAGCCTCAGCCATCCAGTGTGCGTCGGGGGTACGGGTGATCGGAACATTAGAGCCCCACATGATCAAATACGCCGCGTCCCACCAGTCTCCGGACTCCGGAACGTCGGTCTGGTCACCGAAGACCTGCGGCGAGGCGACCGGCAGGTCGGCATACCAGTCATAAAACGACGTCATCACGCCACCGATCAGCTCGATGAACCGCGAGCCAGCGGCATGGCTGACCATCGACATCGCCGGGATCGGCGAGAAGCCGGCGACCCGGTCCGGTCCGTAAGTCTTGATCGTGTGCACGTGCGCGGCGGCGATCATCTCGGTGGCCTCGGCCCAGCTCACCCGGACCAGCCCGCCCTTGCCGCGAGCTTGCTGGTAGCGACGGCGCCGCTGCGGGTCGGCCTGGATGTCGGCCCAAGCCAGCACCGGGTCGCCGAGGCGGGCCTTGGCTTCCCGGAACATCTGCACCAGCACTCCGCGCGCGTACGGGTAGCGGACCCGGGTCGGCGAGTAGCTGTACCAGGAGAACGACGCGCCCCGGGGACAGCCGCGCGGCTCGTACTCCGGCCGGTCGGGGCCCACCGACGGATAATCGGTTTGCTGGGTCTCCCAGGTGATGATCCCGTCCTTGACGTAGATCTTCCACGAGCACGACCCGGTGCAGTTCACCCCGTGGGTGGAGCGGACGACCTTGTCGTGGCTCCACCGGTCCCGGTAGAACACATCGCCCTCGCGACCGCCGCGGCGGGTGACCGTGCGCAGATCTCGGGAAACCTCACCGGGTGTAAAGAAGCGCCCGCTGCGCTCCAACAACTCTTCGAGTGCCCCGCCGATGTGCGGCGCCACAGTCACCTAGGACCTCCTTGCCAGTAGCGGCGCGCCTCGGCCTGTCGGCCTCGGGCGCGCAACACCGTTGTGGTGCATCCGGGGTGGGTCAGCGGTTCGACGGCGATCTCGCCGACCCGACGGACCAGGTGCCGGCATTGCCATGTGTATCGGCGGCCCGCGCCGGTTAGCGACAGTTCACAAGCATAGGCCGTCGGTTGCCGGACAACCATGCGGGCGTTCGGGGCACTGTTAGCGAAGACGTCGGTCACCGGTGCCGGGCTGCCGCGACGAAACACGCCGGTAACAGGCCTAAAAGCCATAACCACGCCGTAAACGAAAACATCTACCCTGCTAACACGGCGGTAACTCGGCGTAAATGTTTTGTATGGCCTTGTAAAAACTGCGTCACAATTCGCACCTTCGACAATGCTGTGTCTTTGCTGGAAGAACGCTGTGGGCATGTCGGCCGACGTTGCTGGCGCCGGCCGCTTGACCGTTTACAGGGCGTCGGCCAGCGCCGCCAGCCATCCCCGGTCGGCGGGTACCCAGTCAACGGCGTGCAGCTCGGCGGCCGTCACCCAGCGCAGCGCGCGGTGCTCGCGAGGGTGGGGCCGGCCGCCGATCAGCTCGACCCGATATGCCCGCAGCGTCGCCGTGGAGTCGAGGTCGATGTCGCCGCCCAGCCGCTCGCCGACCGCCACCTCGACACCCAGTTCCTCGGCTAATTCGCGCGCCAGCGCCTCGGGCTCGGTTTCACCTGCCCTGACCTTGCCGCCGGGCAGTTCCCAGCGCCCGGCCAATTCCGGCGGACGGTCCCGTTGTGCCACCAACAGCGTGCAGTCGGCGATGATGGCTCCGGCGACGATGATCTGGTTCGGCATCGTCGACTGACGGTACCGTCGATGCATGGCTGTGTTAACCGATGAGCAAGTCGACGCCGCATTGCCAGATCTCGACGGCTGGGAGCGAGCCGATGGTGTGCTGCGCCGATCGGTCAAGTTTCCCTCGTTTATGGCCGGCATCGACGCGGTGCGCCGGGTGGCCGAACACGCGGAAGCTAAAAATCACCATCCGGACATTGACATTCGTTGGCGGACAGTCACTTTCATGCTGGTCACCCATGCCGAGGGCGGCATCACCCAAAACGACATAGCAATGGCGCGAGACATCAACGCGATCGTCGGCAAGCCGGGTTGACCGTCCGCCGTCCGCTCAGGGCGATCCACGCCAGCGTGGCCAGCGTGGCCACGACGTAGACCAGCCCGCCCCAGGCCAGATACCACGGCCGGCTGGCCTGCCAGATCGTCGGCTGCGCGAAGCTCAGCAGCCACGGCACACCGACGATGGTCAGCGCGAGCCAGCCCCAGCCCAAAATCCGTGCGCCACGGCGTTCGGATAGCGGGCCGTGAAACAGCCACACCATCAACGGGACCAGCCATACCCAGTGGTGGGTCCACGAGATCGGTGACAGCAGTAGCCCGAACAACTCCACCACGAGCACCATGCCCAGCCGGTCCGGCGCCCCGGCGCCGTTGCTCAGTGCCCGCCAGGCCAGCAGGGCCAGTATCGCGGTGAGCAGGATCGCCGCCAGCACCAGCGGGTCATAGCCGGTGTCGTGGCCGAAGATCCGGCAGATGGCCCCGCGCCAGGACTGATTGAACGTCGTGCAGATCGGCCCGACCCGGTCGGTGTCGCGAAGCAAGTCGGTGAAGTAGTAGCGGACCTGATCTCCGACAACGAGCGCCGACACCGCGACGCTGGCCGCAAAGACGACGGCCGAAAACACCGCCGTGCCCCAACGTCGTACCCCGATGAAATAGAGGCCGGTGATCGCCGGGGTCAGCTTGATCCCGGCGGCCAGCCCAACCAGCAGGCCCGACAACCACCAGCGTGTGGTGTAGACCGCCCAGAGCCCGGCCAGCACCAGCAAGACGTTGATCTGACCGTAGTCGAACGTGCTCCGCAGCGGCTCGATCCAGATCGACACCGCAGTCCAGCACATGGCCACCGGCTGACCGCTGCCGGCCGGCACGCCGAGCAAGCGCTGGCTGATGCGAACCACGCCGTAAAGCGCGGCCATGGTTCCGATCGTCCACAACAAAGCGACCAGGCCGAACGGCAGGAAGTGCAGTGGGTAGAAGACCACTGCCGCGAACGGGGGGTAGGTGAACGGCAGCGGAAAATCAGGCGTCTGGTCGGCGTAGACGTAGCTGTACAGGCTGCCTGGATGGTCGAGTGTGGCCGCGGCACCGAGGTAAACGTGTAGGTCCACGAAGTTGGCGCCGTTGGGCGCCAGGTAGGTCCAGGCCAGTCGTGCCGCGATGCTCAGGCACAGCAGCACCGGCGCGGCAGCTCCCAGGGGGATCGCCTGCCGGCGGATGGTGGTTGCCGCCGGGGCGGCCGCGGTGGTGTCTATCTGCCCGACTTTAGCGATCCACAGCCGACATGACCGCGGCTTGCCGCGACGACGGCACGCGGTCACCGCAACCGATCAGCTGCGTAACGATCACATAACCGCCACATGTGTCACTTGAGTCACTTTCGTATCGGGCGAAGGATCGGCGCGGGACCTTCGTCGAGAACCAGGGAGAACCATGTCGACTATCTGGACTGTGTTACGCGCCACCGCGGTTGTGGTGGGCTCGTCGGCCGCGCTGCTGACGGGCGGCCTGTTAGGTACTGCCAACGCCGACACGGGGCAGCCGGCGCCGGCCCCCAATATCGCTGAGCAGCTGGCTAATTCGGCGGCCAGTGCGCCCCAGGTTTTGCAGAACCTGACGACGGCCCTCACCGGCACCCAGCCGACGCCGCCGACACCGCCGCCGCTGGCCAGCGCAGCGATCCAGGTACCGCAGCCCGGACCTGCAGCCGTTCCCGGCGCGACCGCCCTTGCCCCGGCCGCGACGTCGGCGCTTCCCGGCACCGCGGTCCCGGGGATGGCGCCGCTGGTGCCGGGCACCGCGCCGCTGTCGGGTACGACAGTGGCCACACCGGCTACGGGCCCGTCGCAGTTGCTGCCCAACGCGAAGGTCAGCCTGCCCAACGTACCGTTCCTGCCCGTGCCGCTCCCCCAACAAGTTTCACTGCCGGGCGACTTGGCTTCGCTTGCACCCGGCGGCGTCCCGATTCCGCGGGGCCTCGCACAGCCGCCCACACCGGTCTCCACGGTGGCCCCGGCTGCCAACCCGCTGTTGATCCCGTTGTCCGCGCTGCCCTAAACCGTCGGTCACCGACCACGAACCCGGGAGAACGCCGTGCCACGCACCTGGAAGTTAAGCCGCGACTTGGTGGCCGTTGCCATCGCTGCGACCGCCGGACTCGCGCTATGTCCCAATGCTGCAGCTGAACCGGCGCCACCGCAGCCGATGCCGTCCCAGCAACTCCCGGGGCTGCCGGCGCTGACTCAGCTGAGTCCGATCATCCAGCAGGCTGCGGCCAATCCCGAGCAGGCGACACAGCTGCTGATGGCGGCCGCGTCGGTGTTCTCCCGCAATCCCACCGCCCCAGACCAGTCGAAAAGCGTTGCCTCGGCGGTAAACCAGTTCGTCCAGGAGCCTGCCGCTTCCGGGGCTGCGGCGGCACATGTTCCACCACCGGGTGTGGAACCAGGCGCTCAGGCACACCTGCCCACCGGAATCGATCCGGCCCATGCCGTCGGCCCCGCCGCCGCAGCCCCTGCGGAGCAGGCAACGCCGTCCGTGGCGGCCCCGGCCTCGGCGGCCGCGCCCCGGGCGGCGCGACCCCGCAGCGGCCCCGGGTTTTGGTCCCGACGCCCCGCCCACCCAGGACTTCATGTACCCGTCTATCGGAACCGGTTGCCTGGCCGACGGCAGCAATTCGATCGCAACCGCGCTTTCCGTCGCCGGGCCGGCCAAAATTCCCGCGCCCGGTCCCGGGCCCGGCCAAACCGCTTACGTGTTCACCGCGATCGGCACGCCCGGCCCCGCCGAGGTGCAAAAGCTGCCGCTGAACGTCACCTGGGTGAACCTCACCACCGGTAAGTCGGGTAGCGCGACCCTCAAACCGCGACCCGACATCAATCCGGACGGGCCGACCACCCTGACCGCCATCGCCGACACCGGTTCGGGCAGCATTATGTCGACGATCTTCGGGCAGGTCACCACCAAAGACAAGCAGTGCCAGTTCATGCCCACCATCGGCTCGACGGTGGTGCCCTGACCCGCGGCAGCTCAGCCGTTAGTACGCCATGAAGAGGATCGCGTCGCGGTCGTACTCAAGACCGGGATGCGCGTCGGCGAGATGCGCCTGGGTCAGTTCGACCAGCTCATCTTCGTCCTTGCCGACGATCGCCTCACCGCACGGACAGTTCAGGTGTGTCTTCACGTTGCCACCTTTCGCCTCAGCGTCGGAGTCGCCGTTTTGGCCGCCTTCAGCTGCTTCTTGTGTGATCGCACCTGTTCGAGTGAGCGGGCGTCGACGACATCGGCCACCGACATGTGCGTTCCGGCCTTGCCGTAGTCTCCCGCCGCCGCCCGCCAGCCCGCCGGGGTCACGCCATACTGCTTGCCCAGCAAGGCCAGGAAGATCCGCGCCTTCTGCTCACCGAACCCGGGTAACTCCTTGAGCCGGCGCAGCACCTCGTGACCGTCGGGGTCACCGGCGGTCCACAGCGCGGCCGCGTCACCGGCGTAGCGGTCCGCTATCACCTGTGCCAGCTCCTGGATCCGCTTGGCCATCGACCCCGGAAAGCGGTGGATGGCAGGCCGCTGAGCGCACAGCGCGGCGAACTTGTCCGGGTCGTAGTTGGCGATCTCGGTCGCGTCGAAGCGGCCCATGCGGTCGGCGATTTTCTTCGGTCCCGCGAACGCGGTCTCCATCGGCACCTGCTGGTCGAGCAGCATCCCCACGAGCAAGGCGAAAGGGTTTGACCCCAGCAGCGCGTCGGCGGCCGCGTCCTGAGCGAGCTGCAGTTTGGGCACCCGCTTAGTGTAAAGCTGTGCCGCAACACCGCGTTAAGGGCATCGATACAGAGGCTGCTGACCGTGTCGCGGGTGAGCTTTCCGTCGACACGCAAACGGCCGGCCGCACTGGTTTCAAGGCGTGATTACGGCAGTGGGATTTGCCGTTCGCGCAGTTCGGTCTCGCTGATGCGCGGGGCTAACCGCTCTTGCGCCGAAATTCCCGGCGGCTTTCCATCGGCCCGTGAGCCCGCGGCTGCTTGGCGCCGGCGTCTTTGTGGTCTGATCCGGACGCCGACTTCTGCTTCTTGTGGTCCAGGGCTTCGCGGAACTTGCGCTTGGTCTCGTCGTCCGACGTGGAGTCGGGGCCGGGCTTCAATGCAGCCATGACGGCAGCCTATCGCGGCGATAACGGCTCCGCCGATTTCGGATCAGCGGATGCCGGGCGGCATGCCGTACACGTGCGTGATCGGCAATGTCAGCAGCACGCGCCGGTCGGTGACCATCGCGTCACGGTACTCGTCCCAATCCGGATGTTCGCCAGCGATGTTGCGGTACAACATGATCAGCGCCTCGACGGTATCGTCATCGCGCGCGGCGGCCGGCGGGGTCAACTCCGCGGTGCCCTCCGCGACGGCATAGGCCCATCCGTCGTCGGCGCTGACCAGGATCGAGGCCCGGGGGTCACGGCGCAGGTTGCGGGTCTTGGCTCGCGGCTCGGTGATCGAAACCTGTATGACAAGTTTGCGAGGGTCGAAGTAGTACTGCACGTTCGACAGCTGGGGGCGCCCGTCACGCTTGATGGTGGCCAACACGCCGATGGAGTTCCCGCTAATCACGGCCAGCAGCTTGTCGTCGAACACGTGGCGTCCCATGCCGAAAGCCTACGTCAGTGACCGGTCCCGGTTCGCCCGCAGCGTCGCTACGATCGCGCTATGTGGCCATGGTCGACGGCAATTCGCTTGCCGGAGTATGCATGACGCGCTACGCGGCTTTTCTGCGCGGCGTCAACGTCGGCGGCGTCAACCTCAAGATGGCCGAGGTGGCCGCCGCGCTGACCGCCGCGGGATTCAGCGCCGTGCGCACGCTCTTGGCCAGCGGCAACGTGTTGCTGGAGTCGCCTTCCGAGGCCGGTGTGGTGCGACGGAAAGCCGAAGCCGCGTTGCGCGAGACGTTCGGTTACGACGCATGGGTGCTGGTTTACGACGTCGACGCCGTTCGCGCGATCGTCGACGGCTACCCGTTCGAATCCGACAAAGCCGGATACCAGTCCTACGTCACGTTCGTCAGCGACCGCGCCGTGCTCGACGAACTTGCCGCACTGCAGGCACGACCCGACGAGAAGATCAGCCGCGGCCCCGACGTTGCGGGCGTCATCTACTGGCAGGTCGCCAAGGGTGCCACCCTGGACAGCACCATCGGCAAGACCATGGGCAAGCCCCGCTATAAGCCGTCGACGACCACCCGCAACCTGCGCACGCTGACCAAGGTGCTGCAGATGGCGGCCAGCTGAGCTCTGCTTCAGTCGGTGGGAGCCGCATCCAGATAACGGATCGCGTCATCTTTGCCGAGGCCCAGCCGGCGGGCCGTGTCGAGGTAAGTCCTCGCCGCGGCCGCCATCGCGGCGTCGGCTGGATCAGCCCTGGCAACGAAAGTGCCGAAACGTCCGCGGGTTTCGACGATTCCGGCCCCTTCCAACTCGCGGTACGCGCGGGCCACCGTGTTGACCGCCAAGTGTAGCTGACCCGCCAATTCCCGGACCGTGGGCAACCGGGTTCCCGGCGCCAACCTACCGGCTCGGATTTCGTCGATAAGCTGGGTTCTGAGCTGGTCGAACAGCGGTTTACCTGCCTTCGCGTCGAGTCGGACCGATTTCCCCAGCTCCACTAGTTCAGTATCGCGCGGGCGCTATGTTGGCAGAGTGCGGATTACGGTGCTCAGCGGCGCGGGAATCTCGGCGGAGAGCGGCGTGCCGACTTTTCGCGACGACAAAAACGGGCTGTGGGCTCGATTCGACCCCTACGAATTGGCCAGCATCGACGGCTGGCTGCAAAACCCCGAACGGGTGTGGGGCTGGTACCTGTGGCGGCATTACCTGGCGAGCTGCGTCGAACCCAACGCGGGACACCGCGCCATCGCCGCCTGGCAAGACCACGCCGAGGTCACCGTCGTGACGCAGAACGTCGACAACCTGCACGAGCGCGCCGGTAGTTCACCGGTCCACCACGTGCACGGCAGCATCTTTGAATTTCGTTGTGCAAGCTGCGCTTTCCCGTACACCGGGGAATTGCCGAAAATGTCGGAGCCGGTGCTTGAACTGGAACCGCCGACCTGCGGCTGCGGCGGCCTGATCCGGCCGGACGTGGTGTGGTTCGGCGAGCAACTGCCCGAAGAGCCTTGGCAGCGAGCCGTCGAGGCCACGCAGGCAGCCGACGTGCTGGTCGTGGTAGGCACTTCGGCGGTCGTCTATCCGGCAGCCGGCCTGCCCGAGCTGGCGCTGGCGCGCGGCGTGACCGTCGTCGAAGTCAATCCCGAGCCGACGCCGCTGTCGGGCAGCGCGACGATCTCCCTTCGCGAGACGGCGAGCCAGGCATTGCCGGGATTGCTGCAGCGGCTGCCCGCGCTGTTGAACTGAACCCACGCTTCATCGACAAACCACAGCTTCTGCGCGGGGGCGGAGTCTGGGTGCCCGACCATCGTCGTCGCTGGCGTCATGCGGGCGAGCCCGGCGACCGTTCACCCGCCATCAACCGGTCAAGCAGTTGCCGCGGCGCGGCATCCGGGCCGATGAGTCCAGTCACCAAGTGCCCCCAGAAAGCCGCGCGCAATACCTGCTCGGCGAAGGCCTCCGCATCACCGAAAGGCAGGTGCGGCTTGGCGATCAGCAACGCCGCCACCCCGTGTGCGGCGCTCCACAGCTGCAGGGCCACCGTGGTCGGATCACCGGGCGGATAGATCTTCTCGTCCATCAGGGTTTGCACGGTGTCACGCATGTGCTTAAACGCCGAGCTGTCCAGCGTGGCGTCGACGTCGCTGCCGGATCGCCACTCCCCCATGGTGGCAATGCGATACAACTCCGGAGTCTTCAGTGCGAACCGGACATAGGCAAGCCCCTGCGCACGCAGTACCTCCGCGGCCGACGGTTGACCGGCGGCGACGCGCTGCATTTCGTGATCAAGCTTGGCCAGGTAACGGGCACACACCGCATCCAGCAGTGCGTCTTTGTCGTCGAAATGCAGGTAGATCGACGGCGGGGTGACGCCGACCCGCCGGGCGACCGACCGGATCGACACCGCCTTGGCGTGCCCGGTTTCAAGCAGCAATTCAGTTGTGGCATCAAGGATTTCGTCTCGCAAGCGATCCCCCGAGCCGCGCGGCGCACGCGATCGGCGCAGAGCTTTCATCGGCACATCAACCACTGTCCCTCACGGGCGCGCGGATTCGTTGCCCATTTCCGCTCGTGTCGGCCACCCGGACATCGGCCCGGCGATGCCGACCCGCCCGCACAACAGGCGGGGTTATGCGTTCCGCAGCATCGAAGTCGCTGAGGCCGACCCGGTCGTGGAGCCACAGCAGCGGTCCGGGTGCCCACCAATTCCATCGGCCGACAACGTGCATGAACGCCGGGACCAGCACCATCCGCACCAAGGTGGCATCAACCAGCACGGCAAGTGTCAGTCCGACGCCGAACATCCGCATGAACGACACCTGTGCAGCGATCAGCCCCGCGAACGATATCGACATCACCAGCGCCGCCGCCGTGATCACCCGGCCGGTGCGGGCCACCCCAAGCGCGACGCTCTCGTCGTTGCCCGCCCGGCTGCGATCGGAGCGCAGCCAGTACTCGCGGATCCGCGAAACCAGGAATACTTCGTAGTCCATCGACAGACCGAACGCCACGCAGAACATCAGCAGCGGCATGTTGACCTCCAGCGTGCCGCTGGGTGTCGTCCCGAGCGCGCCCAGATGACCGTCCTGGAAAATCCAGGCCAGCGCGCCGAACGCCGCGGTCAGCGACAACACGTTGAGCACCAGCGCCTTCAGCGGTAGCACCACGCTGCCGGTCAGCAAAAACAGCAGTACGAAGCTGATGACGGCGATCAAACCCAACACCAGCGGCAGTCGGGTCACCAGGGCCTTGACGCTGTCATGGTTGATCTGCGCCAGCCCGGCCATCTGCACGGGCCGGCCGGCCGGCCCGGCCACGGCATGCAACCGGTCCAGCTGGGTGTTCGAGGCTTGTGAGAATAGCGGTGCGGTGCTGGCGACGGTCAAAAACGCACTGCCATCGGCGAACCCGGCAGCCGCGGCCGGCGGTCCGACACGCTTGCCGGCTACGAAGGTTCCGGTCGGGGCGGTGACCGCCGACACGTCCGGCACCCGCGACAGATCGGCGGCGTAGCGCTCAACATCGCCGGGGCGCAGGCCTTTAGCGTCCGGGATCGCGATGGGCACCGCCATCGCCGAGTCGTCCGCGAAGTCGTTGCGCAACTGGTCACCGACCTGGTGCGCCGAGGCCGACCGGGGCAGCACCCGATCGTCGGGAAACCCCCACTTCACACCGAGAAACGGCGCACCGGCCAGCACGAGCAGCGCGACCGCCGCCAAACCGATCGGCACCGTGCGACGCATCACGAATTTGGTTGAGCGATACCAGAACAGCTGCTCCACCGGTTTGCGGGCCGGATCGGCGCGGCGCAGCACTCGGCGAATCAGCACCCGCACGTTCAGCGCGTCCAGCCGCGGCCCTAACAGCACGATCGCCGCCGGGGCCACCACGATCGCCGCGACCGCCACGAACGCCACGGTGGCGATGCCGGCGTAGGCGAACGACTTCAGGAAGTACATCGGGAACAGCACCATCACCGCCATCGACAACGCGACGGTGGTCGCCGAAAACAGCACGGTGCGCCCCGCGGTGGCCATGGTGCGGATCAGGGCCTGATCCGGCGGCGCACCGTCGCCCAGCTCGTCGCGATAGCGGCTGATGATCAGCAAGGTGTAGTCGATCGCCAGCGCCAGTCCCATCGCAGTGCTCAAGTTGAGCGCGTACGTCGAGACGTCGGTGGTAAACGAAATCAGCCGCAGCACCGACATCGAACCGACAATGGCCAACCCGCCCAGCATCACCGGCAGCACCGCCGCCAGCAGCCCACCGAAGACCCACACCAGCACCACAAAGCTCAACGGGATCGCAATCGATTCCATCAGCAGCAGGTCACGCTCGTTCTGCTGGTTGATCTGGGCGTAGACCATCGCTACGCCGCCGGCACGGATGGTCACACCGTCTCGACCGGTAATTCCGTGCACCACCTGGTCAGCCAGCGCCTTGGCGTACTTTTGCGCGTTGTTCTCCCCGCCCGTGAGGTTCGCGACGATCAACCCCGACTTGCCGTCTTTGGTAACCAGCCCAGCCGCAGCCGGTGGTGGCGAGGTCCACGGCGACGACACATTGAACACGTGCGGTGACCCCTGCAGCTCGCCCACGACATCGGTGCCGACACGGCGGGCCAGCGGGCTGTCGGCTCCGGCGGGTGCGGTCACCACGATGAGCAGCTTTTGGTCGCTTTGCCCAAACTTGTCGGTCAGCAGCCGGATGGCCTGTGCCGATTCCGACGTCGGATCCTGGAAGCCGCCGGCCGACAGGGTCTTGGTGACCGGGATCCCGAAGACGGCGGCACCAGCCAAGATCAGGGCGGCAACGGCAAGGATTCGCCGCGGCGCGGCGAGGGCGAATCGGGCGAGTCCCTGCAACATGTCGGGTCCTTCCACCACCGGCATCGGTCGCGGTTTTCGGCCCTCGACGTCCGTCGCGCCGGCCCGCCGTCCAATATCCGCGGTAACTTATCAGCGATAAGTCAAGGGTGTCAACGACGACTCTTCGCACGCTTGTGGTGGACACGAACGGACAACCCGGCCGGTTCACGGTCCACGTCGCATCGACCCTACCCGGCGGTAAGATTGCCAACGTTTTCCGAACCGTGACTCACTGATTCCTTAATGGTGACCCATACGCTCAAGGCATGTGGATCGACGACTCGAGTGGCGACGTCATCAAAGCTGACTTCGAGGCTCTCTACCACGGCGACATGCTGGTAGAAGGTGAAACCTCCGAGCAGCTCGACGACTGGCACCCACTGCCCACCGCGAGCTGAGCCGCGCTCACCGGACGCGCCCGGCAACGGCCGCGTCCACGATCTAGTCGTTTCCGGTTCTCGTCGTTCCCGCGCTATCGCGGTGCCATGCGGATGGCGCCGTCGAGGCGGATGACCTCGCCGTTAAGCATCGGATTCTCGACGATGTGCACGACCAGCGCACCGTACTCCTCCGGCTTGCCCAGCCGGCTGGGGTGCGGCACCTGCTTGCCGAGCGATTCTTTGGCCGGCTCCGGCAGGCCGGCCAGCAGCGGAGTGTCGAAGAGCCCGGGCGCGATGGTGACCACCCGGATAGCCTTGCTGGCCAGATCACGGGCGATAGGCAGCGTCATGCCGACCACGCCGCCCTTCGACGCGGAATAGGCGGCCTGGCCGATCTGGCCGTCGAACGCCGCCACCGACGCCGTGTTGATGATGACGCCGCGCTCCTCGCCGACCGGCTCAGTTTTCGCGATCCGCTCGGCGCCCAGTCGTAGCACGTTAAACGTGCCAATCAGGTTGACGTCCACGACCTTTCGGAACGCGTCAAGCGGGAAGACGCCATCCTTGCCCAGCACCCGAATCGCGTTGCCGGTGCCGGCGCAGTTGACGACGATGCGCAGCGGCCCCAGGCATTCCGCGATCTCGAGCGCCGACGTCACCGCTTTCTCGTCGGTGACGTCCGCCGGGGCGAATCGCGCGCGCTCGCCGAGCTCACGCACGACTTCCTCGCCTTTGAGGTCCAGCACCAACACCTGGGCACCGTGGTCAAGCAGGCATTTGGTGGTGGCCAGACCCAGTCCCGATGCGCCACCGGTGACCAGTGCTACGGCGTCTTTGATCTCCACCCGGTTCCTTTCTTTGTGCCGGTCAAGCGCTTTGGATCTACCGATCGGTCGCGGACTATACCCAGTCGGCCAGTACCGCTTCGGTATCAGACCCCGGCGGGCCCGCCGGCCGGGGCTGGTCCGGCACCGTCCGGGAAAACCGCGGCGCCGGCACCGGCTGCAGCCCGCCGTCCGACTGGTAGAAGGTGCGACGGGCGGTGATGTGCGGCTCGGTCTCGACTTCGCCGAACGACAGCACCGGCGTCACGCACGCGTCGGACTCGGCGAACACCGTGGCCCAATGGTCGCGATCTTTGGAGCCGATCACCTCGGCGATCCGGGCCCCGCAGCTCCGGCCAACGGCTGCGGTCGTTTTGCCCGGGCAAGTCGGCGCCGTCCAGGCCCAGGCCCTTGAGCAGTTCGGCGTAAAACTGCGGCTCGATTGCGCCCACCGCGACATAGCGGCCGTCGGCGCATTCGTAGGTGTCGTAGTAGGGGGGCACCGCCGTCGAGCATGTTGGTGCCGCGTTCGTCGGACCACATGCCCATCGCCCGCATCGCCCACATCATCTGGATCAGCACCGAGGACCCGTCGATCATCGCGGCGTCGATGACTTGCCCCTTGCCGGAAGCCTGCCGCTCCCACAGCGCCGCCAGAATGCCGACCAGCAAGAACATCGACCCGCCACCAAAGTCACCGACCAGATTCAGCGGCGGCACCGGTCGCTCGCCCGCGCGGCCGATCGCGTGCAGGACACCGTTGAGCGAGATGTAGTTGATGTCATGACCGGCCTGTTGGCTGCGCGGGCCGGTCTGACCCCAGCCCGTCATCCGCGCATAGATCAGCCGATCGTTGACCCGCGCGCAGTCCTCAGGGCCCAGGCCAAGCCGCTCGGTGACGCCCGGGCGATAACCCTCGATCAGCACGTCGGCCTTCGCGACCAGCCGCAGCACCAATTCCCGGCCCTCGTCGGACTTGAGGTCGGCGGTGACGAACCGGCGGTTACGCAGCATCGCGTCGCGGACCGGCCCACTGGCCGCGGTGGGCCGTTCAACGCGCACGACATCAGCGCCCAGGTCACCCAGAATCATCGCGGCATGCGGGCCCGGCCCGATGCCGGCCAGCTCAATCACCCGTAGACCCGCTAGCGGTCCAGCCATCACGCGACCTCCTTCTCACCCAGTGGCATCTTCGCAGCCGCCCTCGACGGCCGCGCGCCCCGGTCAGGTCAGGTCGCCTATGGTGATGCCCATGACCGCAATCAACTCCGGGATCGACGCGCTAACACCGGTCGCAGGCCTGTCCGTCACACTTGCCGATGGGGTGCTGTCGGTGATCATCGATCGCCCCGACAGCCTCAATTCGCTGACTACGCCGGTGCTGGCAGGGATTGCCGACGCGATGGAGCGCGCGGCCACCGATTCGCGGGTCAGGGTGGTCCGCCTGGGCGGAGCGGGCCGCGGCTTTAGTTCCGGCGCCGGGATGAGCGCCGAAGACGTGTCCGGCAGCGGCGGTCCGGGCGCCGAGATCATCGAGGAAGCCAACCGTGCGGTACGGGCGATCACCGCGCTGCCGCGACCGGTGGTGGCCGTCGTGCAGGGTCCCGCCGCCGGAGTGGGGGTATCGTTGGCCCTCGCGTGTGATCTTGTATTAGCTTCGGACGCAGCGTTTTTCATGCTCGCATTTACCAAAGTCGGCCTGATGCCGGACGGCGGTGCGTCGGCGCTGGTCGCGGCCTCGGTCGGCCGGACCCGGGCCATGCGGATGGCGCTGCTCGCCGAGCGATTGCCGGCCGCCGACGCGCTGGCGGCCGGTCTGGTCAGCGCCGTCTACCCCGCCGACCGGTTCGACGCCGAGGTCGACAAGGTGATCTCCGCGCTGCTGTCCGGGCCCGCGGTCGCGTTTGCGAAGACCAAAGACGCCATCAATGCGGCCACGCTCACCCAACTCGACACCGCGCTCGACCGAGAATTACGGGGGCAGGCAGTACTGTTGAAATCACCCGACTTCATCGAGGGCGCAACGGCTTTCCAGCAGCGTCGCGCACCGACCTTCACCGACAGCGTCTAAAACCCGAACAGCGGCGGCAGCGCCAGCAGCACGACCAGAGTCCACACGAAGTGGGTCAGTATCGGCGCCAGCACCCCACCCGTCGCGCGGCGCTCCCACGCGCACACCGTGCCGAGCACGATCGCGGCGAAGCCGAGCATCAAATTCTGGCTGGCCAGGGTGGCGGCGACGTACAAGATGGTCGAAACAAGGGCCGGATGGTGGCGGCCCAGTGCGGTGTAGAGCGCGCCGCGGTAAAACACCTCCTCCGCGATCGCGCCCAGCAATGCGATGGCCAGGGTCAACCGCCAGGAACCCTGACCGGCGAATTGCAGCACTCGAATGATCAACTCCGACACTGCCGGAATTTCCCGGGCGATTGCCCCGCCGGCAACGAAGACACCCCCCAGCAACAGCCCGATTGTCGCCCCGCTGATCACTGGGCGCTGATTGCGGCCCCGCCAGCAGATGCCGCCCAGATGCAGCGGCCCGGAGGCGAAGGCCCCGACCACCCACAGCGCCGCCAATGCCGCGGTCAGCCAGTAGAAACTCGCTTCGCCCGGGTGACGGTTCATCGACAGACCGAGCATCACCGCGCCGAGCACCAAAATCACCGCGACGACGACACGCCGACGGCGCACCACCGAGGGCGGTTCATGGTGTGGCACAGCGACATTGGTGATGGCGCGACGGATCTCGTCGAGCGCGCTGGTCGGGGGTCGGGTACTGACGTCGGTCATGCGGAGCGCACCTTGGGCGTGAGAGTGATCAGTAGGTCGAGGCCCATTCGCAACGCACCCGCCAGCGGCCCCGGGACCGTGTCGACCAACTTCAGCGTCGGACGCGCGATGCGCGGTGTCACCGCGCGCGCCACCTGCCGGAGGCGCAGAGCGTCGCCACCAGCCCACACCGGATCGCTGTCGGCGAGGTGGTGCGGGTCGACCAACGCGTTGACGGGCCGCGGCGGCGGGCTGGACAACGCCAGCTCGATCGCGGTGTCGACGGCCAGCAGGCCGCCGGGCGGGTCGGGAACCCGTTCGCGCAGCCGGGCATCGGCGGCAAGCATCGGGTGGGCCAGCGACTCCACCAGATCCGCAGCCAGGCCGTCGGGCACCGGCAGCGCCAGTGCGGTGAACCGCGACGCCACTGCGGTGTCGACACCCCGGACCGGCAGACCCGTGTGCCATTTCCCGGCGATACGCGCGTACGTCTTGAGCAATTCCCGGTAGGAGGTGGTGTCGGGGCCGCAGATGTCGTAGGCTCCGGCCGCCACCTGCTCTGAATCGGCCGCAGCAACCAGGTAATACAGCACATCGCGGACCGAAATAGGGTCAATCGGGTTATCCATCCAGGCCGGCATCGGCATTATCGGGAACCGGTCGCCGACGTAGCGCAGCATCTCGAACGACGTCGACCCGGCGCCGAGGATCATCGCGGCCCCCAGCCATACCAGTTCGGGGCCCCCCTCGACGCTGAGCGCATCGGCCACCTCGGCACGGCTGGCTAGATGCTCGGAGAGATCGTCGCCGTCGGGCAGGAAGCCGCCCAGATAGACGATGCGACGCACGCCCGCTTCCTTGGCCGCTGTCGCGACGTTGGCGGCCGCGGCTTGGTCAACATCTCGAAAACCGGGCTGGCCGAGCGCGTGCACCAGGTAATACACGACGTCGACGGGCCCGGACTCGGCGAACGCGTGACGAGCCGATGCGGGGTTGGACGCGTCAAGCACCACCGGTGTGACGTCGTCAACCCACCCCAGCCGACGAAGACGCGACGGATTGCGGGCAGCGGCGGCCACTTCGTGGCCTTCGGCAAGAAGCGCAGTGGCAAGGCGTGACCCGATGTAGCCGGTGGCACCCGTGACCAGGATCCGCACACCGTCCAACCTAGCGACGACGGCCGGTGGCGGTGGCAAATTTGTTCTGCCCTGGGCGGGGGTGGGCGATACGCCTTGGTTGAACTGACCGCGACGCGCGCCCGTCACTCCGGTATGGACACCTCCAACCTCGATACCATGACGGGATGGGTTCGGTGACGCCCCGTCGGCAATCACCGCGGGCCGCCATGCCGGCAAGTCCTTCCGTCGCAGCGGTTGCCGTCGACTTCCCGCCGCACCGGCACAGCCAAGACGAGATCGTCGCGACACTTGCGGGCTTCGCCGGCCCGGAGTTTCACCGATTCGCCACCAGCAGCGGGGTTCAGGCCCGCCACCTCGCATTGCCACTGTCGCGGTACGCCCAGCTGAGCGGATTTACCGAGGCGAATGACGCGTTCATCGAGATCGCGCTCGAGCTCGGTGAGCGAACGCTGCTGTCCGCCTTCGATGCTGCCAAGGTCAAACCGTCCGACATCGACATCATCTTTTCGACGACGGTAACCGGGCTCGCGGTGCCGACGTTAGAGGCGCGGCTGGCCACCCGAATCGGCTTGCGACCCGACGTCAAACGGGTGCCGCTGTTCGGCCTGGGTTGTGTCGCCGGTGCCACGGGCATCGCGCGAATGAACGACTACCTGCGCGCGTTTCCCGATCAGGTCGCCGCGTTGCTCGCGGTCGAACTGTGCACGCTGACCATTCAGCGCCACGACCGTTCCATAGCCAATCTGGTCGCTTCCAGCCTGTTCGCCGACGGCGCTGCCGCGGTGGTCGCGACCGGGGCCGAACGAGGGCAGTTCGGGCCGCGAGTGCTGGCCACCCGAAGCCGGATCTATCCGGAGACCGAGGACGTCATGGGCTGGCGCATCGGCAGTGACGGGTTCCAGATCATGTTGTCGGTCGAAGTCGCGACCGTGACCGAAAAGTATCTCGCCGACGATGTCCGCAACTTCCTCGCCGACCACGGACTCACGGTCGCGGACGTCTCGACATGGGTGTGCCATCCGGGCGGGCCGCGGGTGATCGAGGCGGTCGAAAACGTGTTGGACCTGCCCGCGGACGCACTGGACCAGACCCGCAAGTCGTTGCGCGACAACGGCAATCTCTCGTCGGTGTCTGTGCTGGATGTGCTTCGCGCAACGATGGCCGAGCCGCCACCGCCGGGATCTCTCGGGCTGATGATCGCGATGGGGCCGGCGTTTTGCTCGGAACTCGTGCTGCTCGGCTGGTAGGCCGTGTACTACCTGCTGATCCTGTCGGTCGGCATCGAACGCCTGGCGGAGCTGATCGTATCCAGGCGCAACGCGCGGTGGGCTTTTGCGCACGGCGGCAAAGAGTTCGGCCGCAACCATTATCCGGCGATGGTCACCCTGCACACTGCGCTGCTGCTCGGCTGCGTGGTTGAGGTTTGGTTGCTGCATCGGCCCTTTGTCGGGTGGCTGGGCTGGCCGATGCTCGGCGTGGCCGCACTGAGCCAGGCCCTTCGCTGGTGGTGCGTGACAGCGCTGGGCCGGCGCTGGAACACCCGGGTGATCGTGGTGCGGCAAGCGCCGCTGGTGCGACGCGGCCCGTACCGCTGGCTTCGCCACCCGAACTACGTGGCGGTGGCGGCTGAAGGCCTGGCGTTGCCGCTGGTGCACACCGCGTGGTTGACCGCGGTCGTATTCACACTGGCCAACGCGGTGTTGCTGCGGGTACGTATCCGGGTCGAGAACGCGGCGCTGGGCTACGCATGACCTATGACGCTGATCTGCTGGTGGTCGGCGGCGGCCCGGCCGGCCTCGCCACGGCGTTGCACGCGCGCGCCCGAGGGCTTTCGGTTATCGTCGCCGAGCCGCGGGACAGCCCGATCGACAAAGCATGCGGCGAGGGTCTGATGCCCGCTGGGCTGACCGCGCTGACGGCGCTGGGCATCGACCCGGCCGGCCTGCCGCTCCGCGGAATCGCCTACGTCACCGAGCAGCGCCGTGCGGAGGCGTTGTTCCGCAGCGGATCGGGCCGCGGCGTGCGTCGCACCACGCTGCATGCCGCGTTGGCGGCCCGCGCCAAAGAACAAGACGCGGAATGGATCCGGACACGTGTCACCGCCGTCGAGCAAGATGCCTGCGGGGTCGCCGCCGGTGGTGTCCGCGCCAAATGGTTGGTGGGGGCCGACGGTCTGCATTCGACGATCCGGCGGGCCGCGGCAATCACCGCAGTGGCCGGAACGCCACGGCGCTTCGGCGTGCGCTGGCACTTTCGCGTGCCGGCGTGGTCGGAGCTCGTCGAGGTGCATTGGTCGCCCTGGGGTGAGGCGTATGTGACACCGGTCGAACCGGACCTGGTCGGTGTGGCAATCCTGTCCCGGCATCGACCTGACCTGGCGTGGTTTCCTTGGCTGGCAAGCCATTTGCGGGGCGCGCAGCCTGGGCCGGCCCGCGGCTGCGGTCCCCTGCGTCAAGTGGTGTCCCGCCGCGTCGCCGGACGGGTGCTGTTGGTGGGAGATGCCGCCGGATACGAGGACGCATTGACCGGGGAGGGCATCAGCCTGGCCGTCAGGCAGGCCGCGGCGGCCGTGACCGCTATCGTCAACGACGACCCGTGGTCGTATGAGGCGGCATGGCGGCGGATTACCCGCACCTACCGGCTGCTGACCCGCGGGCTGGTGCTGGCCGGCGCGCCACGTCCGGCCCGGCGTGCCATCGTGCCTGCGTGCGGGTTGCTACCCGGTGTTTTCAACCGTGTAGTGAATGCCCTCGCACAGTGAAATTAACTGTGTCAGCGCGCCTTCCAGACCGGTTGGCGTTTCTCGGCAAACGCCAGAGGTCCTTCCCTGGCGTCCTCGGACTTCAATAGTGCACGGAACTCGTGCTGTGTGCGCGCCCAGCCCGGCTCCTCGTCGGGGATGACGCCGTCGTCGGCCCCGTAGGCGATCCGCTTGCTGGCCTGCACCGACAGCGGCGCGTTGACGGTGACCCGCTCGGCCAGTGCCAGGGCGGCTTCCAACACCGTGCCGTCGGGAACGACCCGGTTGATCAGGCCCCACTTGAGCGCCTCCGCGGCGCTGATCGGCTCACCGGTCAGCAGCATCTCCAGTGCGACCTTGCGGGGAAGCTGGTGCACGATCCGGAACACGCCGCCGGCGCCGGCGATCAATCCGACCTTGACCTCCGGCAGACCGAATTTCGCGCGCTCCTCGCCCACCACCAGGTCGCTCGCCAGCGCCAGCTCGGTACCACCGCCCAGCGCGGTGCCGTTGACCGCGGCGATCGTCGGCTTGTCGATGAAGTGACGCACATACCCGGCGAAACCCCATTCAGGATGATCGGGGTGATAAAGGTTTTCCCGGCGCGAAATCGCCTTGAGATCGGCTCCGGCACAAAATGATTTGTCGCCGGCGCCGGTGATCACCACCGCCCTGATCTCGGGATCTTGTTGAGCCTGTTCGAGGGCGTCGCCGACGGCGGTGCTGACCGCGCTGTTGACGGCGTTGCGGGCCTCGGGACGGTTGATCGTGATGACCATGACGTCGCCCCGCCGCTCAACGAGCGCCGCGGGTTGGGTGCCGGTGACAGTCACAGCAATTCCACAATCGTCGCGTTGGCCTGTCCGCCGCCTTCGCACATGGTTTGCAGGCCGTAGCGAATTCCCTTGTCCCGCATGTGGTAGAGCAGCGTGGTCATAATGCGCGCCCCCGAGCCGCCGAGCGGATGGCCAAGCGCGATAGCCCCGCCGTTAGGGTTGAGCTTCTTCTCGTCGGCGCCGATGTCGTGCAGCCAGGCCAGCGGCACCGGCGCGAACGCCTCGTTGACCTCGTAGGCCCCGATGTCATCCAGGCTCAGCCCGGAGCGTTTCAACGCTTTCTGGGTGGCCGGGATCGGCGCGGTCAACATGATCACCGGGTCGGCGCCGGCCAGCGTCGCAGTGTGGACCTTGGCGATCGCTTTGAGCCCCAACGACTTCGCCTTCTCCGCCGACATGAACAACACGGCTGCAGCGCCGTCGGAGATCTGGCTGGAGTTGCCGGCGTGGATCACGCCGTCTTCTTTGAAGGCCGGTTTGAGCTCGGCCATCTTCTCGATCGTGGTGCCCCGGCGAATGCCTTCGTCTTTGAGCACGACATTGCCGTCCTGGTCTTTGATCGCCACGATCTGATCATCGAACGCACCGGAATCTTGAGCGGCAGCGGCTTTCTCGTGGGAGCCCAGAGAGAACTCGTCGAGCGTGGTGCGGTCGAAACCCCAACGCTCCGCGATCATCTCCGCGCCGATGCCCTGGTTGGGGATCGCGCCATCATAGCGGCTCAGGAAGCCGTCGGGGAACGGCCTGCCGCCGTTGGCCAACGAGGAACCCATCGGGACCCTCGACATCGATTCGACGCCACCGGCGACGACGACGTCATAGTGGCCGGCGACTACGCCCGCGGCGGCAAAGTGGATTGACTGCTGGCTGGATCCGCACTGGCGGTCGACGGTGACACCCGGAACGGTTTCCGGCCAGCCCGCCGTCAACAACGCAGTGCGGGCGATGTCAAGGGCCTGCTCCCCGGCTTGCATCACGCATCCCCAGATCACATCGTCGACGATCTCGGGGTCGACTCCGGCCCGCTCGATTAGCCCGTTGAGCACCTGCGCGGACAACTCAGCGGGATGCACGCCGGACAGCCCACCGTTGCGCTTGCCGATCGGTGAGCGCACTGCCTCGACGATGACGGCTTCAGCCATGACAATTCTCCTTCGACGAGAGGTTGTGCCTCGATTGTTGACCAACCCGTTGGACGGTGCGCGACTGGGGTCGCACGGGATGGCCAGCTGCAGTGTCACGCGCCGGAAACCGCGCTGCGGGCGGGCCCAGCGAGGTCGCCGGCACAACCGGGTAACCTCTATTGCGCAGCTGGTCTGCCGGCATGCGTGCCGGCACCGAGCGAGGCAGGTTGATCCTGTCTCGCGAGAGGGAACCCGGTGAGAATCCGGGACTGTCCCGCAGCGGTATGCAGGAACGACCGCCGTCATCAGCACTGGTCGCCCGACTGGGAAGCGACGGCCACTAGGAGCACCCGGTGCGTGCCTGCGAGTCCGAAGACCTGCCGGCTGTGCCGGATGCGCCGCGTCCGGCGGCTCATCGCCTCGTGGAATGGGCGGATGGCCGCATCGGTTGTAGTGCCGTGCGTCCGTCTGGCGATGACCACCACGTCGAGTGAAGGACGAGATTGTGACCGCTCAACCGTTTACCGCCACCATCACCGGCTCGCCTCGCATCGGCCCGCGCCGCGAACTCAAGCGCGCGACCGAAGGTTATTGGGCCGGACGGACCAGCCGCTCCGAGCTGGAATCCGTCGCCGCCTCCCTGCGTCGTGACGCGTGGTCGAGCTTGGTCGCCGCCGGCCTGGACTCGGTGCCGGTGAACACTTTTTCCTACTACGACCTGATGCTCGACACGGCGGTCATGCTCGGCGCGCTGCCGCCGCGGGTGCATGACGTGCCCGACGAATTGGACCGCTACTTCGCCGCGGCCCGGGGCACCGAGGACATCGCGCCGCTGGAGATGACCAAGTGGTTCGACACCAACTACCACTACCTGGTTCCAGAGATTTCCCCGGCCACCCGGTTCACGCTGAACCCTGCCAAGGTGGTCGCGGAGCTGAAAGAGGCTCTGCAGCAGGGTATTCCAGCGCGCCCTGTGATTATTGGGCCGATCACCTTCCTGCTGTTGAGCAAGGCGGTGGATGGCGCCGGCGCACCCATCGACCGCATCGACGAACTGATCCCGGTCTACTGCGAGCTGCTGTCGCTGCTGGCCGACGCCGGGGCGGCATGGGTGCAGTTCGACGAGCCGGTGCTGGTGACCGATATCAGCGCTGACGCGCCCGTGTTGGCCCAACGGGTGTACAGCGCGCTGGGATCGGTGCCGGCCCGCCCGGCGATCCACGTCGCCACCTACTTCGGGGACCCGGGCGAGGCTTTACCGGCGCTGGCCCGCACGCCGGTCGAGGCGATCGGCGTCGACCTGGTCGCGGGTGCCACCGCCGCCGTGGCAGCGGTGCCCGAGTTGGCCGGCAAGACGCTGGTGGCCGGGATCGTCGACGGACGCAACGTGTGGCGCACCGACCTGGAAGCAGCGCTGAGCCGGCTGGCCACTTTACTCGGGTCGGTGGGATCGCTGGCGGTATCGACGTCCTGCTCGACCCTGCACGTGCCCTACACGCTGGCCTTCGAGACCGAGTTGGACGACAACCTGCGCAGCTGGCTGGCCTTCGGCGCCGAGAAAGTACGCGAAGTCGTCACGCTGGCGCGGGCCTTGCGCGACGGGCGCGAGGCGGTGGCCGCCGAAATCGCTGCCTCCAACGCCGCGGTCGCGTCGCGCCGCTCCGATCCGCGGCTGCGCAACGAACAAGTCCGGGCCCGCATCGACGCGATCCTCGCGGCGGGAATCCAACGGGGGCCCTCGGCGCAGCGGCGAGCCACCCAGAATGCTCGGCTGCACCTGCCGCCGCTGCCGACCACCACGATTGGCTCCTATCCGCAGACGCCCGAGATCCGCAAGACCCGCGCGGCGTTCCGGGCCGGCGAGATAGACGAGGCCGAGTACGTCCGGCGGATGAAGGCCGAGATCGCGGCGGTCATCGCGCTGCAGGAACGACTCGGCCTGGACGTGTTGGTGCATGGCGAGCCGGAACGCAACGACATGGTGCAGTACTTCGCCGAGCAGCTCGACGGGTTCGTCGCCACCCAG
This sequence comes from Mycobacterium heckeshornense, assembly GCF_016592155.1. NCBI lineage: Bacteria > Bacillati > Actinomycetota > Actinomycetes > Mycobacteriales > Mycobacteriaceae > Mycobacterium > Mycobacterium heckeshornense. The sequence continues at coordinate 1,243,790 of NZ_AP024237.1, read as the reverse complement.
AACGGCTGGGTGCAGTCCTACGGCAGCCGCTGCGTGCGCCCGCCGATCCTTTACGGCGATGTCGCGCGGCCGCATCCGATGACGGTCGAGTGGATTACCTACGCGCAGTCGCTCACCGACAAACCGGTCAAGGGCATGCTGACCGGGCCGGTGACGATCCTGGCGTGGTCGTTCGTGCGTGACGACCAGCCGCTGGCCGACACGGCGTACCAGATCGCATTGGCGATCCGCGACGAGACCATCGATCTGCAATCGGCGGGCATCGGGATCATTCAGGTCGACGAGCCGGCGCTGCGCGAGTTGCTGCCGCTGCGCCGCGCCGCGCAGGACGACTACCTGAGGTGGGCGGTCGGCGCGTTTCGGCTGGCGACGTCGGGCGTATCGGACTCGACGCAGATCCACACACATCTGTGTTATTCGGAGTTCGGTGAGGTGATCGGCGCGATCGCCGATCTGGACGCCGACGTGACGTCAATCGAGGCGGCGCGCTCGCATATGGAGGTACTCGACGATCTCAACGCCGCGGGGTTCGCCAACAGCGTCGGGCCGGGCGTGTACGACATCCACTCACCACGGGTGCCCAGCACCGAGGAGATCGCCGCGTCGCTACGGGCAGCGTTGCAAGCCGTTCCCCCGCAACGACTATGGGTAAACCCCGACTGCGGCCTGAAAACGCGTACCGCCGAAGAGGTGACAGCATCGCTGCGAAACATGGTCGCAGCGGCGGCAAAGGTGCGCAGCGAAGCCGCCTAGCCCGAGGTAGTTCGCGAATGTGAAACTGTTGCGGAAAAAGATGCCCGATTTCGCAACAGTTTCACACTCGGCGCGAGTCCAGCCCTTCGGCGCGGTGCTCGTAGACATGCACCGGGACGGTGTCGTCCCACGGTTGCCGGGTGACCATGTCGGCCACCCGCACATAGCCGCGCTCGAATTCGCCGGTGGCTGCGTCAACTAACCGGTACTCCTGGGTTTGGCGGTGGATGGGTTGGGCGTCGAGCAGGACGACGCGCACCTCACCGGGCTCGAAGTGGCACCGCTGCTGCATGGCGGCGATCAGTTGTTCGTTGTGCATGTGGCCGTCGCCGAAGTTCCAGCCGATCGCGGTGGAACAGATTCGTTCGCCGTCGGTGATGACGTAGTCGTCCTCGTTCTGCCCGGCCATGGCGCGGTGCGCCAGCGTGAACAAGGCTCGCCCGTGAGTGTTCATCGCGCGGAACGCGTATCCCAGATACATCGGGATCAGTGCGCGGTCTTTGCCGTAAAAGCGCTCCAGCTGGGCGGCCGGCATGCTCGCAATCGCCACCAGCCCGCGAGCGATCTTGTCATCCGCCGACGGTTTGACGCACCACAGCGTGGTATCCCAGTTGCCGGCGTAATAGCGCATGCCCGGCAGGAACGAGATCTTGCGCGGGAACATGTTGCCGGCGATCACGATGCCGACCAAGACCGCGAACAGGATCGCTACCGGCACCGGATGGGTCAGGTCGGTCAGCCCGAGATGCGCGTAGGCGACGAAGAGTGCCCCGATCCCGTAGATCATGAAGACGTTCCACTCCAGCGGCACCCCCATCGGAATCGCCGTCAGGATCGCCAGGTGGAAGCACACCATCACGGCGGCGGCCACCGCGGTCACCCAGCCGCCGTGGGAGAAGAACAACACCACCGGCACACACATTTCCACGGTGGTGCCGCCATGGGCGACGATCCGCGACAGGCGACCGGGCCGCAGGTCGTCGGGGAACCTTTCGAAGAAGGCGCGCTTCATCGATCGTGCCCGGATCAGTGGATTGTTGGACATCATCGTCGAGATCACGAAGGGGAAGTGGTGGTTGAGCTTGGACGTCGCCGCGCCCATCCAGATCACGACGAACACCGCCTTGGACGCCACGATCATGTCCACACCCGGAAACAGGAACGTCACCGCCAGCGAGGCGTAGACCTCGCCCCGTGCGGCCAGGAAAATCACCTTGTCGCGCAGCCCGAGCACGGTGAGCAGGCCCAGGACGGTCCAGATCTGCCACACCGGGAGCAGCCCGATCTCGGTGTGCAGCGCCGGAATTGGACCGGTGCCGTCGGAGAACAAGCACCAAAGCAGCATCATCAGCAGCGCCGCATACAATGCGACGTCGACCGGGGTCCTGGCGGTGCCCTTGGTGAACGGGATTCGCTGCGGCCAGGGGGGCAATCGGATCGTGCCCGGGCGCAGCCAGTACAGGATCGAGCCCATCGGCGGGAAGAACCGGTTGTTGAGCGGCCCGAAGCCACAACCCAGCCCGACCACCTCGAACAGCATGGTGTAGAGCACGACCTTCTCGAAAACAATCGGCTCCGACCACCACGAGCCGACGGCCGCAAACCCATCGATTCCCTTGGTGGTCAAGGCGAACAGCGCGCCGCCCAGAATGTAGAGGCCGATTTTGACCACGTAGAACAGGTGCAGCGCGACCGGCGTCCCGAACCCCACCTCGGCCCAGTGCCTGGCCATCGGCCGGATCTTCTCGCTGCGCGTGCCCTTGCTCCATTCGGCCATGTCGATCTGTGGCAGCTCAGGTTTGAAGAATCCCATGCGGGACAGATTAGAACGTGTTCTAGACGTGCGGGTACCGGTTTGCGCCGTCGGCCGATCGGCCCAAATCGACCACGACGTTGCGTCGTCGTTGGCAGGTGACACCGCGAGGTGAAGGATGGGCACGTGTCAGGCATTCTTTTCTTCGACGGCGCCTGCGGAATGTGCACCCGGTCGGCGAACCTCGCGCTGAAACTCAATCGAACCGGCAACGTGCAGGTCGAGCCGCTGCAGAGCCCATCCGCTGCGGAGCGGCTGAACATCCCGCCGTCCCAGCTGCTCGATTCGGTGCGGTGGCTGGACCGTTCGGGAGTGGTCTACTCCGGTGCCGAGGCCGTCAACGCGGCGCTGTCGGCCGCGATCGGCACCACGTTGCCGCTGGTGGTATACCGGATTGCGGGCGTGCGGTTGATTCAGGACGCGGTCTATCGGTGGGTGGCCGCGAATCGCTACCGGTTTCCGGGGACCACGCCGTACTGCGAGTCACATCCGGGCGCCTGCTGACTGAGGCCGCCGGCGATCGGCCGCCTGTCTGGAGTGGCAATGAGATTAGTGCAGGAAACCCCATTTCGGTTCCGGATCGACCCATCCGGGGACATGCGGGTGCCGGGCGTGATCTTCGCGTCGCCGTCGCTGCTGCCCGCGACCAATCGCGAGCCCTTGCTGCGGCAGGTGGCGAACGTGGCGACTCTACCCGGCATTGTCGAAGCGTCATACGCGATGCCTGACATCCATTTGGGCTACGGCTTCCCGATCGGCGGGGTGGCGGCGACCGACGTGCGCGGCGACGGAGTGATCTCTCCCGGCGGCGTGGGATTCGACATCTCCTGCGGGGTGCGAATGCTGTCGGCCGACCTTGACCGGGGCGAGTTCGCCAAAGTCGGCAAGTTAGTGATGGACCGGTTAAGCCAACGAATTCCGCGCGGTGCGGGACCGGGGGCCGTGCGCGCGCCGGTGAGCGACGAGGAATTGGACCGGGTGCTGCAGGGAGGCTCCCGGTATGTGGTCGAGCACGGCGACGGATGCCAGCTCGACTTGGACCGCTGTGAGGATGGCGGTGGGTTCGAGGAGGCCGACCCCGCAGCGGTGAGCGACCGTGCGCGGGCGCGGGGACGCCAGCAACTGGGCAGTCTGGGTTCGGGGAATCACTTCCTGGAAGTCCAGCATGTCGCTGAGGTGCTCGACGAGCCGGTCGCCAAGGCATTCGGGCTGCGCGCCGGGCAGGTCTGCGTGATGATCCACTGCGGTTCGCGGGGACTTGGGCACCAAATCTGCACCGACGAGGTGCACGCCATGGACCACGCCATGCAGCGTCATGGCGTGCATGTGCCCGACCGCCAACTAGCTTGCGTCCCTGTTGATTCCGGCGAGGGTCGCCGCTACCTGGGAGCGATGTATGCGGCGGCGAATTACGCCCGCGCCAATCGGCAAATTCTGGGCCGGGCCGCGTCCGAGGTGTTTTCGTCGGTCACCGGCACCGGGCTTGAACTGGTCTACGACATCTCCCACAACCTCGCGCGGATCGAGCGGCACGAGGTCGCCGGCGAGATGGTCGACCTTTGTGTGCACCGCAAGGGTGCGACCAGGGCACTGCCTCCCGGACACCCGGAGTTGCCAGCGGATTTGGCTGACGTCGGGCAGCCTGTGCTGATTCCCGGCTCGATGGGAACGTCGTCCTATGTGTTGGCCGGGGTGGCTGGAGGTGGTGCGTTTCACTCCACCTGTCACGGCGCCGGTCGACAGCTCAGCCGCCACCAGGCGGCCCGGTCGGTCTCCCAGAAGGTGCTGCGCGACCAATTGGAGCGGCGGCAGGGGATCCTGGTCAGGGGCGCGTCGCGGCGGGGTCTGGTCGAAGAGGCTCCCGCGGCCTACAAGGACGTGTCCGAGGTCGTCGCGGTCGCAGAACAAGCGGGCCTGTGCCGCAGGGTGGCCCGACTCGAACCGCTGGGCGTGGTGAAGGGTTGACGGCAGCCGATCGCGGGCACCGCACGCTGCCCCATCCGGCCGATATCGTCATCGAGGCGTGGGGGCCGAGCCGCGAAATCTGCCTGGCCGAGGCGGTCATGGGACTTACGGGCAGTTTCGTCGACTTCTCCCGAGCGTCGCCGTTGCGGACCGTCACGTGCGAAGTGCCCGCCACCACTGACGGTGATCGCTTGGTGGCGGTGCTCGACGAACTGATTTATCTGCTCGACACCGAAGGCGTGGTGCCGCTCAGCGCCGAGGTCACCATCGACTCGGACACCGTGCGGCTGACCATGCCGGTGGCATCGCTGAGCGACGTCAGGCTGGTCGGTGCGGTACCGAAGGCCGTCGCGTTGTCTGGGCTGGCCTTCACCCAGAGCGGCACCGAATGGCGTTGCCGCGCGACGATCGATGTCTAGACGGTCCGGCGACCTCGTCGGCTTCGCCGGCCACGGACAGCATGCATCAACGCCATCCACACACTATGCACTGGGTAACATCGCGAAAGATCCCTGGTTATGTGTGGTTTTTGCGTCTGGATTGACCCGCGATTGCGAATATTGCGAACACGGGCGGAGTAATGTGTCGTCGGTGGTGAAGATGTTTTCCGGCGCGCGGCTTCGGCGGTTGCGCGAGGAGCGTGGACTCACCCAGGCGGCTTTGGCCCGCGCCCTCGACTTATCGACCAGCTACGTCAACCAGCTCGAGAACAATCAGCGCCCACTCACCGTGCCGGTGCTGCTCGCCCTCACCGAACGCTTCGATTTGGCCGCGCATTACTTCTCCGCCGATTCCGACGCCCGGCTGGTGGCCGACCTCAGCGATGTGTTCACCGCGACCGAGCACGCGGTCAGCCGCAACCAAATCGAGGAACTGGTTGCCCGGATGCCCGAGATCGGCCGCAGTCTGGTAGCGCTGCACCGCCGTCTGCGCGATGTGACCGAGGAAGTGGAGGCCTATCGGTCTCGCGCGATAGCCGAGACATCGCAGCCGCTGGAACGCCCGATGCCGTTCGAGGAGGTTCGCGACTTCTTCTACGACCGCAACAACTACATCGACGAGCTAGACGTCGCCGCCGAGCGGATGTTCGCAGAAAACGAGCTGCGGACCGGCGGGCTTGACCTTCAATTGGCCGCATTGATACGCGAACGGTTCGGCATCACCGTGGTGATCGACACCGCGCTTCCCGAAACCACCAAGCGCCAGTACGACCCGACGACCCGGGTGCTGCGCGTGGCGCACTGGCTGCGGCCGGGTCAGCGGGCCTTCCAGATCGCCACCCAGCTGGCCCTGCTCAGCCAGTCGGAGCTGATCTCGGCCATCGTGGCCACCGACGACCAGCTCAGTCCCGAGGCTCGCGGCGTGGCCCGGATCGGGCTGGCCAACTATTTCGCCGGGGCGTTGCTGTTGCCGTACGGCGAGTTTCACGGGGCCGCAGAGGAACTACGCTACGACATCGATCTGCTGGGCCAGCGGTTCGAGGTGAGCTTCGAAACCGTCTGCCACCGGCTTTCGACGCTGCAGCGCCCCCGGCAGCGCGGTGTACCGTTCATCTTCGTCCGCACCGACAAGGCCGGCAACATCTCAAAGCGGCAGTCCGCCACTGCTTTTCATTTCAGTCGTGTGGGTGGCAGCTGCCCGCTGTGGGTGGTGCACGACGCGTTCGCCCAGCCGGGTCGCATCGTCACCCAGGTGGCGCAGATGCCCGATGGGCGTTCGTATTTCTGGGTCGCCAAGACCACGGAGACCGAAGGACACGGTTATCTGGGCCAGCACAAGAGCTTTGCCATCGGTTTGGGCTGCGATCTAATCCACGCCCACAAGCTCGTCTACTCCACCGGCATCGTCCTGGATGACCCGACGACCGCGGTTCCGATCGGAGCCGGCTGCAAGATCTGTAGCCGGCCGGCCTGCCCGCAACGCGCTTTCCCTTACCTGGGCGAACGCGTTGTCGTCGACGAGAACACCGGCAGCAGCCTGCCGTACCCACCGGCTGTGTGACGGTCCCGGCGACGCAGTCGGGCCGGGTGCTCAATGGCCGCGACCATCTCGGCGAACAGCTCATCTGGTCGCACGCGTCATCGGAGGACCTCGGCTGGGGGATTATCGATCGCTCCTGCAGGTGTAACTTCGACAGTTGACTCCACTGAACGTTAAGGCACGTCATGCATGCTCGAGGCCAGGATCGGTATCGATGCGATCTTGCCCAACTGGTGCCGGGCCAGCAGGCAACCGTGGTGGGCCTGGCGCCGCAGGCCGACCCCGCGGTGGGACGTCGCCTCCACCAATTGGGATTCCGGCCAACCGCTCGCGTCGACGTGATCCGCCGGGCACCGCTAGGCGACCCCACCATCTACCGGGTCCAAGACACCGAACTGTGCATCCGCCGCCGCGAGGCGCGACTGATCGAAGTGGTCCCGGAGGCACCCCGATGACGTCGTGCCACACCGAGAGCAGCACCGCGGTAGGGGTCGAAGATCTTCGGCGGGTGGCGCTGGTGGGCAGTCCGAACGCCGGCAAGACCAGCGTCTTCAACCATCTGACGGGGCTGCGCGGGAAAATCGGCAACTACCCCGGCGTCACGGTGGGGCGCAGCGTGGGCACCACCGAAGTGGATGGCGCCACGATCGCCGTCGAGGACCTGCCCGGCACCTACAGCCTCGACCCGATCAGCCCGGACGAACAGGTTGTCACCGACCTGCTCACCGGTCGCCTCGACGGCATCGGCAGACCCGATGCGGTGCTGCTAGTGGCCGACGTCACCACACTGCGTCGTTCGATCACGCTCGTCGCGGAGGTTTTGCGCCTCGACTTGCCGTGCCTGCTGGTGCTCACCATGAGCGACGAAATGACGTCGCGCGGAGGCCGGATCGATACCGGCGCGCTCTCGACGGCGCTTGGCATCCCGGTCATCCCAGTCGTCGCACACCGGGGCACGGGCATCGAAGCTGTGCGCGCGCAGCTGGGGTCTTTCCACCGGTGGAAACGGCCGCCGCTTGCGCCTCCGTCCGATCACGACGCCGTCGACGCCTGGGGCAAGTCCGTGCTCGATGCTTCGAACTACGTTGCGCCGCAACCGGATCACCGCACCAACCGGATCGACCGGTTGCTGCTGCACCCATTGTGGGGCACGGTCGTGTTCTTCGCGGTGATGTTTGCTTTCTTCCAGGTTGTCTTCACCGTCGGTGCACCCCTGCGGGATGGGATAGCCGACGGACTGAACTGGCTGGGCGCCCAGATCGCCGAGCACATGGGCAATTCGCTGGCGGGAAGCCTGCTGGGCCACGCAGTCATCGGTGGCGTGGGCACCGTCCTGCAGTTCATCCCGCAGATTGCACTGCTGTTCCTGCTGATTGCGCTGCTGGAAAACCTCGGTTACCTGGCCCGGGCGGCATTCGTGATGGACCGCGTGATGGCCACCACCGGTCTGGAAGGCCGCGCTTTTGTCGCGATGCTGTCGTCGTTTGCCTGCGCCATCCCCGGCATTATGGCGACCCGGACGTTGCCGTCGTCGCGCGACCGGATCGCCACCATCCTGAGCGCACCGCTGATGACCTGTTCGGCGCGCCTGCCGGTGTATACCTTGCTGGTCGGTCTGCTGGTCGCACCTCAGACGCGCTGGTGGGGGCTCAGCGCCCAGGGCATCACGATGTTCTTGCTGTATCTCGGCGGAGGAACCTCGGCGCTGATCGCGGCGTGGCTGTTCAAGTCGACAATCCTGCGCAGCGACGTGCTGCCGTTCACTATGGAGCTCCCCCCGTATCGGTTCCCTCCTGTCAAAGCTGTGCTGGTCGCGGTGTGGAGCGCAGCGAAGATGTTCTTGCGCAAGGCCGGAACGATTATCTTGGCCGTGTCCCTGGTGCTGTGGGCGCTGCTCAACTTGCCGACGCGCGAAACCGAAACGGCCGGCATGTCCCCCACCGACGCGACCGCATACGTGATGGGCCACAGCTATGCCGCCGACGTCGGCAAGGCGATCGAGCCCGTGTTCAAACCGCTGGGCTTCGACTGGCATATCGACGTCGCCCTGGTCGGTGCCCTGTCCGCGCGTGAGGTGTTCGTCTCCACGCTCGGCCAAGTGTCCGCGGCGACCGACCCCGCCAACCCGGGGCAAGCGCTGGCGACCCTCACCGACGATCACGGTCACAAGGTGTTCACCGCACCGACAGTCATCGCATTGCTGGTGTATTTCATGTTCGCGCTGCAATGCATGTCGACGGTGGCCGTGATGCGCCGAGAGACCAACTCGTGGCGGTGGCCGGCCCTGGCTTTCGGTTACATGTTCGCGCTCGCGTGGGTAATGGCTTTCGCCGCCCGCTCAATTGCCGTCGGTGTCAGCGCATGATTCCGATCCACGCCATCGCGACCTCAAACCCCCGCCAACTGCGCTGGGTGGTGCCGCCCGGCGGTCTCCCAGCGGACGGCACCGTGCGGCGCGCGCCCGGGCGGCTCGGTGCCTTGCTTGACCGCGGCGTGATTGACGAGCTGCTGGTGTGCGGCAACAATGTGTTGATCACCCTCGGTTCCGCCGCCAGTTGGCGCGAGCTCGGCGACGACATCCGTAATGCACTGAGCGAGGCACTGCGTGAGCCCGCGGGGTGGCAGGTGGACGCCTCATCCGGCGAGCTGGCCGATGTCACCGCCGAGCTGCTCGCCGGACCGATCGGTGCGCTGGCCGAATCTCACGGCGGATCAATTGAATTGGTGTCGGTCACCGGCGATCAGGTGAGGGTCCGAATGTCGGGCGCCTGCGCCGGATGCCCGGCGTCCGGCTCGACGATCCACGGAAAGTTGCAGTCCGAGTTGCGCCGACGGGTCGGCGAGAACGTCACCGTGTCCTGCGAAAGCGACTCTGCTCCACTGTCGTTGGGCAAGAAGCTGCTGTCCCTGCTGATTCGCTGAGGACCGGCGCGTGCCCGTCCGATGAACCATGGGTCGTCGCATCCGCCACACGAGTCGTGTTCGAGACAGGGACGCTTTGCCCACCTTCGAGCGGTCCACTCGGGGCTGGGCGCAGTGCCGCCGAACCTGGCGCGACTACTGCGCCTGTTTGACCGGGGGCCGGTAGAAGAGCAGCAACTGACCGACAGCACCGGCCAGGCCCAACAGCACCGAGAACAGCAGACCGGCCCAGCCGTCGAGCCAGTTGTGGCCGAAGATCAGCCGATCCAGGCTCAGTGGCCCCGGGCCGAGCGTCGCCACTGCGACGGCGCTGACCGCCAGCACCAGGTTGTACTCCCAACCCTCTTTCACGATGAAGAAGCCGTTGGGCCGGTGCACGGTCCAGGCCGCGACCAGCATCAGCGACACGAAGCCCGCCGCGGGGATCGGGGTGAGCAGACCGGCGGCTAAACCCAATCCGGCGGACACCTCGGTGGTGGCGGCGACCGCGGCGTGGAAAGTGCCGGGTTTCATGCCGATGCTTTCGAACCAGCGCGCGGTTCCCGGTATCCGGCCGCCACCGAAGAATTTGTTGAAACCGTGGGCGGCGAGGGTCAGGCCCAGCACCAGCCTCAGGATCAGTAACCCAACGTCGTAGGCAGTCATATTCTCAAGCTAGATCATCCCGCGGGTGCCGTCTGCTTGCACCCCTCGAGCAGCGCCCGAGGTCTCGGGCCACCGCGCGCTGGTTAGCGAGCCCGGCTTCGCAACCGTCGACGTCGCAGAACTGGCCGGCTCAGCTCCTCGAGACGTACGCACTACTGTGGATTCATCTGGCGCTGCGCCGCGGATTCGGGATGCTGCGCGGACAGTCCTGACCGCGCGTTGGCGTGGGCACGCCAGTTAGCCTGGAGAGACATAGCGGGTGGTCGGACGTTTGCTGCGGGAGCGTCAGGGCCCGCCGGAATGCGCCGAGCGACGAGGGGTGTGGACGATGACTCGTGGCGTGCCACGCAGCGGCGTCCGCGATAACTCGCCGGCCGGGCGTTCCCCGACCACGGCGAGCGCTTCACCATCGTCGCCGGTACCGGTGCTCGACGGCACCGCCACGCTGGCCCGGGAAGTGCTGGGCAACAAGGGCTACGGCATCGAAATGATGCGCCGGCACGGTTTGCCGGTGCCGCCGGCGTTCGGTATCACCGCCGACGTGGGCGCCCGCTATCTGGCCGAACCCGAGGCGACGATGCAGGCGATCTGGGGCGAGGTGCTCGACGGCGTCCGCTGGCTGGAGGACGAGACGTCACGAACGTTCGGGCGGGGGCCGCGGCCGTTGTTGGTGAGTGTGCGCTCAAGCGCGGCGCGTTCGATGCCGGGCATGATGGACACGGTGCTGGACCTGGGCGTCGACGATGCGGTCGAACAAGCGCTGGCTGCGGTTGGCACGGCCGAATTCGCACGCGACACCCGGCACCGGTTCGACAGGATGTATCGGCGCATCGCCGCCGCACTGGGCAGGGCTCCGTCGCCGCCCGCCGACCCGTACGCACAACTGCGGGTGGCCATTGAGGCGGTGTTCGCGTCGTGGAACTCGCCGCGGGCGATGGCCTACCGCGCCCATCACGGCCTCGGCGACCACGGCGGCACCGCCGTGGTCGTCCAGTCGATGGTGTTCGGCAATATGGGCTCCAACTCCGGTGCTGGTGTTCTGTTTTCGCGCAATCCGATAACCGGCACCGACGAGCGTTTCGGCGAATGGCTACCCGGCGGCCAAGGCGACGATGTGGTCTCGGGAACTGTCAACGTCAAACCGATCACTGCGCTATACGACCAGCAACCCGCGGTCTACGACGAGTTGATGGCCGCCGCACGTACGCTCGAGCGGCTTGGTTCTGACGTTCAGGAGATCGAGTTCACCGTCGAAGCGGGCAAACTGTGGCTGTTGCAGACCCGGGCCGCTGAGCGATCGGCGCAGGCAGCGGTGCGGCTGGCGCTGCAGCTGCGCCGGGAGGGACTCATCGACGACGCCGAGGCGCTGCGCAGGGTCACTCCCGCCCAGGTCGAGACGCTGCTGCTGCCGTCACTGCAGCCGGAAATCCGGCTGGCGGCACCGCTTTTGGCCCAGGGATTGCCGGCGAGCCCGGGGGTTGCTTCGGGTCGGGCCTATACCGATATAGACGACGCGATCGACGCTGCCGACCGCGGCGAGGACGTCATCTTGGTGCGCAACCACACCAGTCCCGAGGATGTGCACGGCATGCTGGCCGCGCGCGGCATCGTCACCGAGGTCGGCGGCGCCTCCAGTCACGCCGCTGTGGTCAGCCGGGAACTCGGCAAGGTGGCCGTGGTGGGCTGTGGCCGCGGCATCACCGAATCGCTGGCGGGCGAACTGGTCACTGTCGACGGCGGCGAAGGCGAAGTCCGCCAAGGGATTTTGGAGCTGTCTGCGTGGTCGGAGAACGACACACCAGAATTACGCGAGCTCGCCGATGTCGCACGCCGAATCAGCCCCTTGCGTGCGCATGCGAACGGCGACTACCCAAGGTTGGAAGACAATTCGGACGCCGCGGTGCGAGGCGCACTAGCCGACGGTCACACCGACGTGGTGTCGGCTACCCCGGTGATCACCATGCTGACCGCTGTGCAGCTGGCCGACAACCAGGTCTCAACGCGGTGAGCGAGTTGACGGTATTGCAAACCGTGCGGCTGAAAGGCCGGGTGAGCCCGGCTGAGCTGGCGGCGACTTTGGATGCGGATCCGGCCGAGATTGCCCGGGCCGTCCGGCAATTGACCGAGTCGGGTCTGCTGGTGGGCGACGCTGTTTTGCAGCTGAGCCGCGACGGTCGTGCCCGACTCGACGAGCTGCTCACCAAGGAGCGAAGCGACGTCGACACGTCCGCCCTGATCGCCGCCTACGAGCACTTCCGGGTGGTCAACGCAGACTTCAAAAAAGCTGTCACCGACTGGCAGCTCAGAGACGGCGATCCCAACACGCACCAAGACGCCGAATACGACGCGGGCGTGCTCGCGCGGATCGACGCCATCCATCAGCGGGTAGTGCCGATCATCGCGGCGGCCGCCGCCCAATTGCCCCGGCTCAGTGCCTATTCGGCCAAGCTGCAACGGGCGCTCGACAGAGTCAAGGCCGGCGATATCGCCTGGTTGAGCCGGCCGCTGATCGACTCTTACCACACCGTGTGGTTTGAACTGCACGAGGAGCTGATCGCCGCTGCGGGCCTGACCCGGGCAGCGGAAGCCAAAGCCGGTAACGCCCAATAGTTTCGGCTACAAGGCGGCGTCGAGTCGGCGCAAATAGGCGTCGACGTCGCCGATCGCCGACTCTGCCGCGTGCACGCTGATCGCGATGGTATCGCCGATACCGTGCACACCGTGGGTGAGGCCCATCGCCGGCGAGAGCGCCGGATACCCGGCCGTCAACACCACCGGCGCGCCACCAAAGTTCAGGTCGGCGGCGCCGCGGTGGACACTGGACACCACCGTGTTGCCGGCGACCAGCGTTGGTCGCGCCTGCGGATCGAATTGGGCGATGCCCCAACGCAGCAACGGGGCGGGTACCGCGGCGAAGGCCCGGTCCGCCGCGCGGGCTGCCGGATGCTCCATGCGGCGGCGCCCACCGGCTAGGTCCGCAGCGATTCGTTCGGCCCGGGCGTCCTGCGCCAGCTGTGGGTACAGCCCGACCACGACGTTGCCGAAGTGGTTATGTCCTTGTCGTGCACCGGGTTTGGACATCGGCACCTCGGCGCCAAGGGTGTCGGCCACCTTGCCCAGGTGCTCGGATAGCGCAGTGGACACGGCGCTGAGCACCGCGACGGTTACCGTCGGTCCGCGCAGCGCCGAGCGCTTCCGTACCAGGGTGCGCACGATTCGGGCACCGTCTGGGCGGGCATTGGTGGGCAACGGCGGCCGCGATCCGACCGATGGGGGCAGCAGTCCATGGCGGGTGTCGGCGACCAGCTGGCGGTGGGCGCGCGCCGCTTGCAGGGCTCGCCAGGGCAGCCATCGCCGCGATTGCGGTGTCACCGTCGGCACCGGTGCTGTCCGACCGAACAGCCAGGCGGCCATTGCCGAGGCGCGCGCTCCGTCGGCCAGCGCGTGAGCGACTTGCATGACTGCGACGGTGCCGATCTCGCTGCTGTCGGGGATGCCGCGCACTTCGGTGAATAGGTGCAGCCGCCACGGCATCTGTCGGATGTCGAGCTGGTTATCCGCCAACCGCACCACGGCGTCCAGGCAACTGTGCCAGGTGTCGCCGGCAAGGTCATAGCAGAGCACCTGGTCGGCTTGGACGTCCGCCGGCACCCACGTCGGATAGGTGAGCACGCAGCCGTCGTCGACCCGCATCGTCAGGTCAGGGCACGCCCGGGCCCGGGCGCGAACGCCGTCTATTGCCGTGCGCAGATCGGCCGGTGGGCTGCCGAATGCGTAGAGCAGGAACTGATCGTTAGGGATTTTGGCCGACATCCAATAAAACTGGGCGTCGACCGCCGCCATCCGGTGCTGCGTCATTGGTCGTATCCGATGTTCGTCCGTTCGACCATACTGCGGACTACCGACCACTGGGCTCGCAGTTACCCGCTCGCACGACAACGACGTCCGGCCGGGATTCGCTGAGCACAGTCGTGGGTGACTTGCACCCAATTCCCGGTCCTGGTATCGGATACTCGGCAGCTTCGGATCGCGGGGTGGTAACGGGCATGGCAGCTCAGGACGAGTTGCGGGTCGACTTGGAGACCTTGGCCTACTCTGCTGCGCATGCTCACGGGCAGGGCGAGGACCTGGCGATCGCCCATGTGTCGTCGAACACCCGGATGGAGGCGGCGCAGCCGGGCTGGGTCGGCAGTTCGGCGGCAGCGCTGAACGCCCGGCTGACAGCCTGGCTGAGCACATCGCAGACGTTGCTGACGATGGTCGGTGAGCATGCGCTGGATCTGCACAATGACGCCCGCGATTTCGCGGCGATGGAACGTGATAACGCGGAGAAGCTACGCGCCGTCGCCGTCGACGCGAACGGGGCCGCCGGCACCGCTCGGGATTGAACCGTGACGTTATCGGTGGCCGATATCGACCGGTGGAACGCCGAAGCGGTGCGCGAGGTGTTTCACGTGGCCACCGCACGGGGACAGGCCACGTTGGAGGTATCCCGCCAACTGGGATCGCTTGCCGTCTTTGACACCTGGGAAGGTCAAACGGCCGACGCCAGGAAACACCAGAACGCGCAGATCCGCAAAGACCTTGATGCCCACGGCAACGAGGCGCTGGCAGTCGGCCGCGCCGCCAACCAAGCCGCCGACGGCATCGAAAACGTGCAGGCCAAGCTACGCCAACTGCGAGCCGATGCCGCCGCGCTAAACATGACCATCGACCCGATGACCAACGCGGTTGTGCCGAGTTCGACATTCAAGGGTCTGCCGATCGAAGCGCTCATCGCCGAACAGCAGCTGCAGCCCCGGCTGGATGAAATCCTGGCTGAAGCCAACGCGGTCGACTCAGAGCTGGCCGCCGCGATCAACATGGCCGATGGCGACAGGCCGATCCCACCGGGACCGCATGACAATCGGCCTCAGATTCAGGATGCACTGTCTAAACCCCTGCCCGAGGATCCTAAGCAGTTCAACGACCTGTGGAATCAGCTCACCCCAGAGGAAAAGGACTGGCTCTACAGCCGAGACCACAACATCGGCAACCATCCCGGGATGGCGTGGGATCCTCCGGACCATTTGGGAAAAGACCATTACAACCGGATGCACCGCGATGAATTGCAAGAGGCCAATCAGACCGAGCTTGACGGCCTACGCGCCGCGCATTCGGACTGGGCTAACGGCAAAGCGCCGTTTTTGATGTCGAAAGAGTATGCGGACTGGAAAAACCGTTGGGACGCTGCTAATCGCGCGCATGACGGTTATGCAAAGGTGAAAGACGCGCTCGGCCCGCCACCGGATAAAGTCGTGCCAGGCAAACTACCCAGGTACCTCAGAGTCATCGACGACTTGGGCCACGCTGCAGTCGCTATCAACAACCCCGACACCGCCAGACGCAACGCCACATTCGTGCCTGGCACCGGCCAAGATCTCACCCGCTTCGACGCCAGCGCCGGGAAATCCGAAAGGATGTTGCAGGCTACTCTCAACGCAGATAAGAGTCTACGCCCCAGTGATGTTTCGGTCACCACATGGATGGGTTATGACCGGCCAATGAGCGTCTTCGACGCTGCATCAACCAGTTACGCGCACAACGGGGCCCCGCACTGGAGGATTTCCAAGCCGGATTGCGGGCCTCTCACAACGATGAGCTTGCCGGTGGCCCATCGCTCAACACGGTTATCGGGCACAGCTATGGTTCCACCGAAGTCGGCGCAGCTGCACTCAACGGCCATCACCTGGACGCCAATAATGTAATCGCGGTGGGCAGCCCAGGGATGCTCGCAAGCCATGCCAGCGACCTTAACCTCGATCCCGGCGCCCACGTATTCGCCACCCGAGCACAAAATGACATCATCGGCGTGGTCACCGGTATGACCCTCGGCCCCGACCCGATGGGCGCACCGTTCGGAAGCAAACCATTTGAAGCAGCGCCCGGACCGGCCTTGCCCCTGGGTCTACCGTCAGTGGCAGCCCACAGCAGCTACTGGGATCCTCTTAATCCGGCGCTTGACAATATGGGCCGTATTATCGCCGGCAGAACCGACGTCACGCCGCCTACATTCACGCCTTAGCCACCATGACAGAACCAACGACCCGCGATCCGCTCCGCTTATTGGCTGTTTTTCTCACAGTCGGGGTGCTTACTGCGTGCTCATCCGGCGCTTCCCCCCCAAAGCAATCCAGCTCGCACGTGCCATCGGGCGCAACAGCTATTCCAGGAGGTCCAATGGAACCGAATCCAGTCGCTCCCTCGACGAAAATACCTGCAAGCCAGGAAGAAGCGCAAAACACTGTGATTCACTACATTCAGGAGACCGTCAATGCGCTTCCCCCTGGAACTAATGTGGACGGGACGCGCTACAGCGGGGCCGGTTCGGGAACAACATACTGCGAAGATGAGCCGAAAGACGAGAATTCCCTGGTAAGCTTCGCATTCTGGGGCGACTTAAACCTTCCGACGGATACCGAAACAAACGCCGTGATTAGTCAAATCGGTGACATATGGAAACGCTGGGGATGGCAGGTTATCGAGCGTGAAGGCTTCGAGAAGCCCAACAGGTTCGGCTACGCGCCAGACGGCTACGTACTACAAGTCAAAGCCGCGTATCCGCCTACCTACCCACCGACAATCATCGGGTCGTCGCCATGCTTCCCGAGCCACCTCCGGAAAGACGGGGTACCGTTTCCCGCGGTGATTAAGCAGACTTCTCCCACAAGCTGATTGCACCCAGTTCGGTTGGGCTATTTGACGCACGGAGAGTGATACACGCCTCCAACAGCTCAACGCCCAGGGCGTGCATCCCGTCAACGATGCAGTGTTTTACGGATCCCCAGGTCTCGAACTCACCGATCCCAGTCAGCTGGGCCTTGCTAATGGTCATGCCTATGTGATGCGGTCGGGACTGTCTGAACAACGGTGGATCTGATCTTGGTCTGACACGCCGAGCTGTGCTTGGCGGGAAGGACTGAAGATGTCAGAAACACTCGAGCCCATGGTTACTGAACTGGATCAACGGCATTTGGCCGAGCAACTGTTGGCACAAGCAAAAGAGCGCGGGGTCGATCTGATCGGCCCGGATGGGCTGCTTAACCAGCTCACCAAGAACGTGCTGGAAGCGGCGCTAGACGCCGAGATGACCGAGCACCTGGGCTATGACAAGCATGACCCGGCCGGTCCCGGCAGCGGTAACTCCCGCAACGGCACCCGAGTCAAGACGGTGTTCACCGAGATCGGGCCGGTCGAAATCGAGGTGCCCCGCGACACCAACAGCAGCTTTGACCCGCAGATCGTCAAGAAACGACAGCGTCGCCTGACCGGGATCGATGAGATCGTGTTGTCGTTGACCGCCAAGGGGTTAACGACCGGGGAGATCGCCGCGCACTTCGCCGACATTTACGGGGCCACGGTCAGCAAGGACACCATTTCCCGCATCACCGACAAGGTGATCGCTGAGATGACCGAGTAGTGCAACCGGCCGCTGGAGCCGGTGTATCCGGTGGTATTTATCGACGCCATCTTCGTCAAGATCCGCGACGGCCAAGTGGCCAACCGGCCTATCTATGTGGCCGTGGGGGTGAGCTGCGCCGGCGAGCGCGACATCCTGGGGTTGTGGGCAGGTGATGGCGGCGAGGGATATGGAACGAGCACAGGTTCGTTTCCCCGGATTGGCGCTGCTGCCTGAGGTTTTCCGGTCTACGGGCGTGTCGCTGATGTTCCAGGTGTAAGCCCGCGAGTTAAGGTACTGCCTTGAAACCCTAGGTGCGAGGAAGGTACGCGGTGGGAGACGGGCGGCTGCGGGTGATCACCGGCGAGGTCGCGGCGGTCGTGGAGACGCGAGATCCGCAGCGGTTTCAGGCCGAATGCGTGGAGGCGTTCGTGGCGTCGTGGACCGCGCGCGGGTTCGCCGAATCGACGATCACCAACGACGTCGGTGTGTTGGAGCGGATGCTGGTGGCGCTGGGGCGCCCGGCGTGGGAGGTGACCGCTGAGGACGTCGACCGGGTGGTGGGCGAGCTCGCCAGTTCGGGTCGGGCGGTGTCGACGCGACGCAATTATCTGCAGGTGTTCAAGGGCTTTCACCGGTTCCTTGAGGTCCGCAAGGCCGCGGAGATCGAGGCGGCGTTCGGGGTCCGGCTGGCCTGTCCATTGGACGAGTTCAACGCCGCCCGCCATGTCAGCGACGACTCGCCGAGCACGGAGGCGCCGCCGACGGCGGAGCGGGTGGGCGCGTTCTTCGAGTTCCTGAAGGGTCGGATTGCGACTGCCCGCAAGTATGCGCCGGCCGCGCGGGATTATGCGCTGTTCCGCACGCTGTATCACGCCGGGCTGCGGTCGGAAGAAGTGGTGATGCTCGACTGCTCGGATGTGCATTTTGGGCGCGGCACGTTCGGCAAGCTGCATGTGCGGTTCGGTAAGGGCGCCAAGGGCTCCGGGCCGCGGCCGCGTTGGGTGCCGATGTTAGACGGGCTGGATCTGGTGTTGCGCTGGTATCTCGACGATGTGCGCGGCCGGTTCCCGGACAGTCCGGTGTTGCTGTGTGATGAGTCCGGCGGCCCAATGGCCGCGGCCACCATCCGCAACCGGTTGCGGCATTTGATGAGAGTGGAAGGCCGGCCTGAAGGTGAGTGGTTCAGCCCGCATGGGATGCGCCGTGCCTGTGCGACCCACAACTATGAGCGAGGCGTGGATCTCGTTGCCATTCAACAGCTTTTAGGACACTGGACGGTCGCGTCGACCATGCGGTATGTGCGCCCGTCGGAGACCTTCATCGAAGACGCCTATCAGCGTGCGATCTCGGCGACGCTGAGCGAACTGACCGGGCAGGAGTGAGTATGCAGATCAGGTGGAAACTTCGGATGGCCGCCGCCCAGCGGGAGGTGTGGACCGGCGCCCAACTGCAACGGCTGCTGGCGGAGAAGGCTGGATTGGAGCTGTCTTCGGCGTCGGTGTCGGCGTTGTTCACCAAACAGCCCAGTCAGATCAAGCTGTCCACCTTGATCGCGTTGTGCACCGCACTGGAATGCTCGCCCAATGACCTGTTTGACATCGATACCACCCCTGTCACACAACAGATTTCACCGAAGCCGGCCAAGGTCGCGGTCAACGACGCGCCAGCGTCGCGGCGGGGCCGGTCGATGCCGCCGATCTAGCATGACCCGCCGGGTCCGGGACTGCCGGTGCTGTGGTCGCGCGGTCGGCAAACCAGAGCGTGACCTTTGTGCTCGTTGCCACTGGGCGCGGTGTCACGCACCGATCAAACACCGCTGCCCGCGCTGCGGTGTGTTGCGGGTTCTGGGGCCGGACACCGGATGCTGCGCGCGCTGTTCGCGCACCTGCCGGATCTGCAATGCGCCAGTGCTGTTCGTCGACCGCGACCTCTGCGGGCAGTGCGCTCGGCGGCAACGCTTGGACGCCAACCGAGCCGAGTGTCCACGCTGCGGAAAACGCCGGATCCTGCGACCCACCACCGGCTGGTGTGGCTCCTGCTCACATCCGGGCCGGCCACCGAATCCGGATGCGGCCTGTGTCGACTGCGGACGGGTCACTCGACTGACCGGGGCGGGACGGTGCCAAAGATGTTGGGCCCGCTCGCCGCATCGAATCCCAGTCCGAGCGGCTAATCTTGCGGCGACACTCGAGAATCCACCCGACTGGCTCGGCGACTTCGCCGCCTATCTCATCGGACGCCACCATCCCGACCGCGCCTGCGCCATGCTGACCCGGCTCGGCACACGATTGGCCGACAACCACCCGGTGCATCCGCAGGCCCTGCTGGAATCCGTGGCCACTGACGTTCCGCTCGCGCGGGCCTGGAGGACTTCCTCACCGCCCGTCAACTGGCGTTACCGACCGATCGCGAGGAACGCCGCGCCGCCACCCGCCGCCAATCCCGTATCGACGCGGTGCCCCCACCCCTGCGCCAGGCGGTGGCCGGGTTTGCCGAGCACCTGGTCGCCAGCCGCGATCGTGCCCGCCGCACCGGCACCCACCCGCGCGGGCATCCCACGCTCGAGGCCCGGCTTGGGGCCGTGCGTGACTTCGCTCAGTTCTTGTCCATGGCGCGCGGCAAAACTGACTGGGCCACCATTGAGGTCGGCGACATCGAAGCCTTCCTGCACGCTCATCCCAGCCGGCGTGCCTTCTACCTGACCGGGCTGCGCCAGTTCTGCCGCTACGGTCTGCGCCGCCGGCTAATGCTCATCAACCCCACGAAAGGCTTGACTGCGCCGCAGACCATGGCATTCCGCGGCCCGACGCTGCCTGTCGACCGGCAACGCGAACTGTTCCAGCGGTGGAGCACAGACCCCGAGGTGCACCCGCACGAGGCGTTCGTCGGGCTGGCCGCCCTGCTGCACGGCGCCACCACACAAGAACTGCAGCACCTCACCGATGCGGACATCGACAACAACCGCCGCCGGATCCGGCTGGGTCGCCGACCACAACCCACCCCATTGGACCCGTGGACCTGGACCGCACTGCATCGCTGCCTCGACCACCGGAAGGTGCTGGGCGGCAACAATTCCCACCTGTTGGTCACCATGCAGACCAAAGCCACCCGGGCGCCGGCCTCCGACGGCTACATCAAGAACACCCTGCGCGCGGTCGGCATCCAGCCCCGGATCCTGCGCTCGACACGGCTGGTAGACCTCGTCGGCACGGTCGACGCGAAACTCGTCGCCGCTGCCTACGGCATGCACCACGAAGCTGTCGTCGCCTACCTCGCAGACCACGTTGACACCGCCCGTCTGCCGAACTCGTGATACTTCAGGCGCCACCTCGCACACCTTCGCGCGAACCCGTGCGCTTTCGCCAAGTTCTGGCTGGCGGTGCTGACCGAGATCAAAAACCGCGGGGTCGCTGACGTGTGCATGGTGGTCTGCGACGGCCTGAAAGGGCTCTCGGAAGCGGTCGGTGCGGTGTGGGATCGCGCGGTCATCCAGACGTGCGTAATTCACTTGCTGCGCAACACCTTCCGCTATGCCTCGCGCAAGTACTGGGACCAGATCGCCAAGGACATCCGCCCGGTCTACACCGCACCCACCGAGGCCGCGGCCAAGGAACGCTTCGTGGAATTCACCGCCAAGTGGGGCGCCCAGTATCCGGCGATCATCCGACTATGGGAGAACGCCTGGAGCCAGTTCGTGCCGTTCTTGGACTACGACGTGGAGATCCGCCGGGTCATCTGCAGCACGAACACCATCGAGGCAATCAACGCGCGCTATCGGCGCGCGATCCGTGCCCGCGGGCATTTCCCCACCGAACAAGCCGCCCTCAAATGCCTATATCTTGTGACCCGTTCGCCCGATCCGAGCGGGCGCGGTAAGGCACGATGGGCAATCAGCTGCAAGCCAGCGCTGAACGCGTTTGCGATCACCTTCAACGGCCGGATCACCCCGACCGGTAACTAACCGATGCCAAGGTCAGATCCGCCGTTTATCGGACAGTCCCATGCGGTCGATCGGTCATGACCTGATTCCCGAGGTTGGACCGCTTGCCCAATTCCACGGTTGGGGTGCTGACCCCTATGGCGGGATGATGCCGGAGTTGTCCACCGCCGCGGGGACCAGTCCGGATGGTGTGGCGCGGGCGGGTGTGCTGAGTCACGCGGACTATCCTCGGGCGGTCATCGGACCGGGCGGTGACGCGGTGTTGAGAATGTCGGGGTACAACTTGGCGGTGGTCGCCGCAGTTATAGCCGATTTGCCGGAGGGTGGTAAGCAGTTGGTGATGGCGCCAACCCCGTTAAAGCCATATCCCCACCCGGGAGGATGATGATTCGAATCGCGGCAGGAATTGTGGGGATGGTGGTATGCATGTCGATTTCCGGTTGCGGGGCGGCTGATTCTGGGCCGCACGGCAATCCGGGGCCGCAGCGGGTGGCTGAGCTGGAGAACGGGCTGCGGTCCAAACCATCATTTGAGACCGCCAAAGCCGAGTACGCATCAGCCATGAATCAAATGGCAGGCAAGATCGCCGCGCTGGTACCCGGAATGACATGGGTCGTTAAAGAGAACAGCTGGGGTGGCTGCGGTGGCGAATATGTTTGGACGCGGGCAGTGCGCGTCTATTACTACATCGTGTTCGATCGTGCGATCCCCGACGACGTCTGGCCGAAGGCGGTGCAGATCGTCAAGGACGGGGCTGCGCGGTTCGGTGCCACGTCTGTCAACGTTTTCGTAGATCAGCCAAGGAACAAGGACCTCGCCATCTCTGGATCCGGGACCGAGTTCGAGTTTGGGACTGCCGTGCAGACCATCTTTTCGGTGACATCGGACTGCCGGATGCGGGAGACCGACACACCAACACCGACGTCGAAGTCCGGCAGTCAGCCTCATCCGTGACCGACCATTATCGCCGTGGGTGAGACCGCCAGAACCACTGAGCCCGAGCGACCGTCCTCGCAATCCGCATGTCGTAAGGGAAGTTACGGCCGTCGCTGGCTTGCAATACTGAACTGGACCTTGGCGCTGCTGACACTGCCAGCGGCATTGCTGGTGATGGCGATCGGCTTCGCGGGTGCGATGTCGACCGACCGTTGCACCTACGAATACTGTGCGCACCAAGGCCCCCAGTGCCAATCTTCGACATGTTGTTTTACGGCGCTCCGGTTGTTGCAGTGCTAACAATCGTGGTGTCGCGCCGGACCGCAAAGCGCGGCTAGGGCATCCTGATTCCCTTAGCCACCTATGTCGTCTTCGCCAGCGATGTTGTCGTCCTTTACCCGACATTCCGGCCGTAACACCTGACACAGGCACGAATTGCCCTGGTATCGTGCGCTCAACGACGCGCGCCTGGTTACCGCGCCGACCCGATGAACGTCAACACCAGCTCGGCCACGGTTTCGGGCTGATCGAGTTGCAGGAAGTGCCCAGCGTGGTCGACGATCGCCACATCGCTGCCATCGGGCAGGACCTGTGCGGCCCAGTGCGCGAAATCCGCCGTGGCGCAACCGTCGTCTCGGCCATGCAGGTACAAGCTGGGCAATACCGGCGCGGCAGTCCAGTACCGGTGCAGTGCGGCGTAGCGTGCCGGCGGACGGGCATTACGGATGGTGGCCCGGTACGGTCCCAGTGCGGCCCGCCAGCTCTCCGGGGTGCCGATCGCGGCGTCGACGTGGCGCAGATCCTCCTCGGCGTCATAAGTCGGCGACCATTGCCGCCACAGCCGGGGCACCACCCACGACGCCGAACGCTCTGGTAGCCAAGGCAATTGGAAGTAGAGAATGTACCAGCTGCGGGTTATCTGACGCGGGAGCTTGGCGAGCAGCCGACCAACGTCGGGCACTCGACTCAGGGGACGAAACGCCGCCGCCGGCGGCACCGACATGATCACTGCCTTGGCAAACGGGCTGTCTGGCATGGCGGCCAGACCCGTCGCCGCGATCGCACCCCAATCGTGGCCAATCACCACGTCGCGCGTGGTACCGCCAACAGCTGAGCGCACCTGGAGCGCATCGTCCATCAGCGCCCCGACGTGGTAGCTGCCGTCGGTGGGAATCGACGATGGAGCGTAGCCTCGCATGAACGGGGCGACCACCCGCCAACCCGCCTCGGCCAGGCGGGGTGCGAGCTTGCGCCACCCATAAGCGGTGTCCGGAAACCCGTGCAGACACAAGGCGATCGGGCCGTCGACTGGTCCCCAGGTGAGGGCTTTCAGCTCGACTTCGGGAGCCTGCACGTTGATCCAGCCTGGTTCGGTCATCGCCTGATCCCTCTCACACCGGGTCAAATCCGCAGATCAGCCATCGGTCGCCGATCTTATCCAGGGTCACCCGGACACTGGAGGTTGCGTTGTTCGGCCGTGACGTGCCGATCGTGACGGTCTGATCGACGAACACCAGGACTACCGCGTGGTTTTCGGTCGCCGACACCGAAGCGGCTGCGGGAACAGTGGCCGACGCCGCGACATGCTTTTCTTTCGCATTGGGAACCAACACTTCCCGAGTTACTTGCAGGTACGTGTCACGGAATCCGCCAGTCAACCGATCCTCCGCGGCATGCACCTGCTGATCGATCCTGTCAGGTGTAAACGACAGCAAGGCCGTCGCCGAATCCTTCGCCGCCTGAACCGATTCGGCACGCGCGAGGTCTATGTTCCGGTCAGCGGAGTCATGCCACTTCAATAGAGCCGCCGCGATGCCAAGCAGCAAGGCCAGACTGGGAAGGAGACCATAGACCAGCAGGCGCCACAAGTCGATATGGCGCCCGGATACTGGCGCCCCGTCCATTGCGCCAGTGCGGTTTTCGGCCTTGCCGGAATGCGGTGCGGTCATGACAGGAATGCGACGTTGGAGACCTTGCCCCCGTCGCCCATCTTGATCACGGTGATACGCATGCGAAAAGCCTGGCGTTCCTGTTCAGCCCCGCCGGAATTCACGGTCTTCACGGTAACTGCCACCAGCACCTGTCCCTCGTCGCGCGTCTGCGATTCCACTCCAGCCTCGGTCACCGTACCGGCCGACTTTGACTGGGAACGTTTGACAGTGTCAACGAACGAGCGCGATCGATGAGAAAATTTGTCGTAAAAGGATCCGGTCGCAGATCCCAAAATGCGTTGCACGTCGGCGTCGACATGCTGATAGTCGAAGGTGGTGAGGTTGACCGCACTCTGCCGCGCCACTTCGAGGAACACATTGCGCTGCACCTCGGCGGTATGGGACTCGTAGGCGCGGAACCCAAGCCATCCCACCAGGGCGCCCAAGACCACCACGACGGTCACCCCGGCGACCAATGCCCACCGCTCGGCCGGGGTTGCCCAGCCCGAAGGCGGGCCTTGGCCGGCGAAGGCTGCCGCGCCGACACCGTCCGGTTTATCGTCCGTGGTCGACCCGCTCAATTCCGCGTCTTGCGCGTCGTCTGCCATGTTCGCTCCTGTGCGGCCGCTTCCAAACCGATCCGCCGGCACACAGCTGCCGGTACGGTCCAACGTACGTCCAAGCAGCCGGTCCGGACCCCGCGACGCCGACCCGAGGCGGCGACGTCGGGGCCGACGTCGTGCTCTTTGCCGGTTGCGGCAGGGCATGCCGCGTTACCGTCTTCTCATGGCGACTTCGGTCCCCACGCCGACGGAGGGCATCGCGAACGCCGGCGGCGACGTGCCTCCCGCCCGCCGCTGGGCCAAAACGGATGCGACCCAAGGGCGCATCCTCGACGCCGCGACCGATGTCTTCGCGACCAAGGGTTTCACCGCGGCCACGATGGCCGATGTGGTGGCCGCGTCGGGCGCCAGCATCGGCAGCATCTACCACCACTTCGGCGGAAAGAAAGAACTGTTTCTGGCCATCTTCGAGCAGATGGCCCAGACCGTCGACAGCCATATCGAGGCGGCGTTGCACCAAGCCGACGAGCGGGTCGACCGACGGCGCACATTTGAGCTACACGTCCGGGCGTACCTGGAGGCGATGTGGGAGAACCGCCGTGCCGCCAGGGTGCTGGTCTCCGACGACACACCGGCCGGGTTTGAGACCGCGCGGCGCAAACGCATGACCGCCGCCTTCGGCAGCTGGATGTCGGTGCTGGAGTTGGACGACTCGCTGCGGGCTCAGCTGCTGCGACGAATCCTGGTGGCGGCGATGGCGGAGTCGTCGCTGATGGCGGCCGAGTGCGAGGACCGCGGCGAGGTGACCGCGATCATCGAGGCGACGGTCGAGTGGATCGACCGGCTGATCGGGTGATCAAACCTGGCCCACGGCTTCTTCAAGATCGGCTATGACGATCTTACGCATGCCCCGCATCGCCTTGGTCGCCGCTACGGCGCGAGCCGGCTCCGGATCGGTGAGCAGCTCGAAGAGCCGCTCAGGAACGATCTGCCAGCTCAGCCCATAGCGGTCCTTGCACCAGCCGCATTGCGATTCCTGGCCGCCGTCGGTCAGCCGGCTCCAGTAATAGTCGACCTCGTCTTGGTCCGTGCAGCTGACCAGAAACGACACGGCTCCGGTGAACGGGAACCGCGGGCCGCCGTTGACCGCGAAAAACGGGTGCCGTCGAGCACAAACGTGCCGGAGACCACCTCACCAGGCTCGCCGGGGCCCGCTTCGGTGAAGCGATTGAGCGCCTCGATCCGCGAGTTGGGGAAGACCGAGGTGTAGAACTCGGCGGCTTCCTCCAGGTTGTCGTCGAACCATAGGGCCGGAGTGATCGCGGGCATGGGCCCTCCTCAGCCGTCGTCATCTTCCGTTAGGTATCGACTTGAGTAGGTATCGACTTGAGGCCGGGAAATCATCGCGGCATTGGCATTGACGTATATTAGAACTAGATTCTAGTATGCTGCCTCAACCGTCGTTCACCCAGGGACTCCCATGACCGCCGCTGGATGCCACGAGACACCGGTCAAGCTGTGGGCCAACTCGGCCGACTCGCACTTCATCGAGCCCGCCGACCTGTGGCGGTCCCGGCTGCCCAAACGCCTGGCCGAGCTGGTACCGCGAATACAAAAAGACGCCGACGGGCGCTGGGAGACGATCTACGTCGACGGCCAGGTCTTTCGGCGCCGGCTGCCCAGCCCCGCGCAACAAGAGTTCATCGCGGCGATGGTGTCAGCCGC
The DNA here is from genome assembly GCF_016592155.1 of Mycobacterium heckeshornense. Lineage (NCBI taxonomy): Bacteria > Bacillati > Actinomycetota > Actinomycetes > Mycobacteriales > Mycobacteriaceae > Mycobacterium > Mycobacterium heckeshornense. The sequence goes on along the minus strand of NZ_AP024237.1, from coordinate 1,217,176 downwards.
GGGTTCGCACGACGTCAGCAAACGGCTGGCCGACCTCGACAACGAAGGCATCTGGTCCGAGTTGGTGTTCCCGTCGCTGGGGATGTGGTCGAGTTCGTTTCGGACGCCAGAGCTGCTGCGTGAGGCAATGCGAGCCTCCAACGACTGGGCGAAAGAGACGTTGATGGACTACTCGCCGCGGCTCATCCCCACCGCCCAGGTGTCGACATTGGACATCGACGACGCCGTGGGAGAACTCAAGCGCTGCGGCGCAATGGGATTCAAAGCAGTGTTCCTGCCTGTCGCTCCCCACCCGGCGCAGCGGGATTACCACCACGAGGCGTGGGAGCCGTTGTGGGCTACGGCCGAAGACTTGGGCATGGTCATCGCCTTCCACATCGGGACCGAGCCCATCGACTTCGCCCACGGCGGCTCGATCGGGGTGACCTACCATGGCCCCGGCGGGGCGGTGCTCAATTACACCGAGACGTCGTTCGGCGGGCAGCGGGCGGTGATGAAACTGGTGGCGTGCGGCGCACTCGACCGCCACCCGAACCTCCACGTGCTGGTGTCCGAAGGCGGGGCAACGTGGGTGCCGTTCATCGCCGACCGTATGGAGGAGGGCTATCGCCAGCACGCAATGGTAGTGCGGCCCAAGCTATCCCGCAGCCCGCGGGAGATCATTTATGCGCAGGTGTACGCGTCGTTTCAGCACGACGCCTTGGCGATCGCCGCGGTGACGGCGATGGGCTTCAACAACGTGCTGTGGGGCAGCGACTATCCCCATATCGAAGGCACATTCGGCCATACCCAATCGACTCTGCATCAACTTTTCGACGGCGTCGACCACGCCACCCGTGATCGCGTCCTATTCGGTGCTTTCAACGAGTTGTTCCCCGATGCGCCGCTGCCACCGGCGCCCGGTGCTGTGCTCAACGCCGACCACTGCTAAGACCAGGATCTGTTGCCGGTAACGTCAGGCGTAAGTCAGTGGAAGGACGCTTGTGAGCACGGTGAACAGCACACCTCAGACCGTCACGTTTTCCGGCGCCGGCGGGATCACGCTGGTCGCCGACGAGTGGAACCGCGGCTCGGCCGCGTCGGCGGATCTGCCCACGGTTTTGATGCTGCATGGCGGCGGCCAGAACCGGTTCTCCTGGAAGAACACCGGCCAGATCCTTGCCGACAAGGGGTTTCACGTCGTGGCGCTTGACAGCCGCGGCCACGGCGACAGCGACCGCGCGCCCGGCGCCGACTACGCCGTCGAAACCTTGACCGCCGACGTGATGCATGTCATAGACGCCATTGGCCGGCCAGTCATTGTGATCGGAGCCAGCATGGGCGGATTGACCGGCATCCTGGCCGCGCACCGGGCCGGCCCGGAAAAAGTGACCCGACTGGTGCTGGTCGACGTGGTGCCGCGATTCGAAAAGCGCGGCAGCGCGCGCATCCGCGATTTCATGTTCAACCACCTCCACGGCTTCGAGACCCTCGAGCAGGCCGCTGACGCCGTCGCCGCCTATCTGCCCCACCGCAAAAGGCCACGCAGCCCCGAGGGGTTGAAGAAGAATCTGCGTCTGCGCGACGGGCGCTGGTATTGGCATTGGGATCCGGCGTTTATGACCAAACCCGGCGATGACCCGCAGCTGCGCACCGAGAAGTTCGAGCAGGCCGCCGCCGACTTGAAGATCCCAGTCTTGTTGATCCGCGGCAAGCTTTCCGATGTGGTCAGCCCCGAGGGTGTCCAGCATTTCCTGGCCACGGTGCCCCATGCGGAATTCGTCGAACTGTCCGACGCCGGGCACACCGCGGCCGGCGACGATAACGACGCCTTCAGCGACGTCGTGGTCGAGTTCGTCGCGTCCCGACGAAACCGTTACTGAGCCGGCTTTTCGGCGTGCCCGCCGAACTGCTTCCGCATCGCCGAGAGCGCCTTGTTGGCGAAGTCATCGAGGTCGCGTGAGGCGAAGCGGGACTGCAGCGCGGTAGTGAGCACCGGCGAGGGGACACCCTCGTCGATCGCTGCGATAGAGGTCCAGCGACCCTCACCGGAGTCGGAAACGCGCCCGGAGAACTCGCTGAGCTCGGGCGACTCGTGCAGCGCGATCGCGGTCAGGTCTAACAGCCAGGAGCCGATCACGCTTCCGCGACGCCAGAGCTCGGCGACCTCGGGGATGTCGAAGTTGTACGTATAGAATTCGGGATTTGGCAGCGGCGCGGTCTCCGCGTCACCCTTGCCCTTTTGGATGCGGGTGCCGATGTCGGCGTTGCGCAGGATGTTCAGACCCTCGGCAAGCGACGCCATCATCCCGTACTCGATGCCGTTGTGCACCATCTTGACGAAGTGCCCTGCGCCTGTCGGTCCGCAGTGCAGGTAGCCCTTTTCGGACTGTGCGACGTCACCTTCCCGACCCGGAGTGCGCGGGGCTGCGTCCACCCCGGGTGCGACGGTGGCGAAGATCGGCTCGGCGTGCGCGACGGCATCCGCATCCCCGCCGATCATCAAACAGTAACCGCGCTCTCGCCCCCACACGCCACCACTGGTGCCACAGTCGAGCAGCCGGATTCCCCGTTCGGACAGAATTTTTGAGTGTCGGATGTCGTCGCGGTAGTACGAGTTGCCGCCGTCGATCACAATGTCGCCGGCCTCCAACGTCTCGGCCAGCTGCTCGATCACTCCGGTCGTGATGTCGCCGGCGGGCACCATCACCCACACCACTCGGGGCGCGGCGAGTTTGTTTGCCAAATCGGCCAACGACGACACACCGATGGTGTTGTCTTCACCAGCCATCGCCTTGACGGCCTCGGGATTGTGGTCGTAGACCACGCATTCATGCCCGTCTTTGACCAGTCGACGGACGATGTTGGCGCCCATCCGGCCCAGGCCGATCATCCCCAGCTGCATCCCGTCCTCCTTACCGTTGTGCGTGCTTGTCCCCCGGCATCCACGGCTCTGACCAGCTGTGATGCCCGCGCAGCAGCGACTGTGCCGCCTCGGGCCCCCAGGAGCCGGGCTCGTACTGGTGCACCTCGCCGGGGGCATCAAGCAGTGGCTGCACGATCCGCCACGTCTCTTCGATGCTGTCCTCACGGGCAAACAACTGGTGATCGCCGATCAACCCGGCGTGCAGCAGACGCTCATAGGGCCGCAGCGGTTCACCAAGGTCCTCAGCGAACGACGAATCCAGATGCACTGGCCGCCAGGTGTTTTCGTCTTGGGCGGCCAACTGTAGGCGCATGCCCGGTTCCGGGTCGATACGTAGCACAATCTGGTTGGGTTCGGCCTTTCTGCGGTTCGGCAAGAAGGCCAATGCGGGAACCCGGCGCAAAAATAACCGAACCTCGGTCACCTTCTCCGGCAACGCCTTTCCGGCGCGCAGGAAGATCGGCACCCCCGCCCAACGCCAGTTGTCGATCTCCAATCGCAGCGCGACGAAGGTCTCGGTTGTCGAGTCGCCGGCCACACCGGCCACATCGCGGTAGCCGCGGTATTGGCCTCGGACGCAGTGGGCCGGGTCCAGCGCGGGCATCGCGCGGAACACCTCGACCCTTTTGTCGTTGAGGTCGTCGGCGCTCGGACCCACCGGTGGCTCCATCGCCACTAGCGCCAAAACCTGCAACAGGTGGTTTTGCACGACGTCACGCAGGGCGCCCACCGCGTCGTAGAACTTGCCGCGCTCCTCGACCCCGAAGTCTTCGGCCATGGTGAGGTGAATTTCGGAAATGCTGTGACGGTCCCACAGCTCGGCCAGGGCCTGGTTGGCGAACCGCAGGTATTCCAGCTCGACCACGGGCTGCTTGCCCAGGAAATGGTCCACGCGAAGAATCTGCTTCTCGTCGAGCACCGCGTGCATCCGGGCGTTGAGCTCTTGCGCGGAGGCCAGGTCGTGCCCGAAAGGCTTTTCGACTGCGACGCGTGAACGTTCCAGCAGCCCGGCCTGACCCAGGTTCTCGACGATCGGCGCGAACAGCACCGGCGGCATCTCAAGGTAGTACAGCGGATGACGACCTGAGCTGATCCGTTCGGCCAGCTTGGCGTACAGCCGACTGTCGGTGACATCGCCCGACAGGTAGGACAGCCGCTCCGCCAGCCGGTTGAACACCGCCTCGTCGAAGCTCTCGCCGCTTTCCTTGATCGCGTCCCGGGCGCGGTTGACCAACTGCTCGACGGTGATGTCGTCGCTGGCGATGCCGATTACCGGGCACTCCAGCAACTTACGGCGCTCTAGCCGGTAGAGCGCTCGAAACGTCATCTTGCGGGCGAGGTCCCCGGTAATTCCGAAGATCACCAGCAAATCGGCGGGACGTCCGTTACCTTCGGCCAAACCGGTACCTCCGTAGCACGTAACCCGACCAACCCATCACACCGCCGACTCGCTTCCCCGGCGCCGGCCACGCTCAACCCTAGGCACCCGGATGGAACCCCGACAACGGCGTCACCGTGTCGTGGGATACGGGCAGGCCACAGGCACCGTGCAGCGGCGCTGCCAACATGATGGCCGGTTCCCGCCTCGGCCAAACACGCCACCATCGTGTGCTTGGGTTCGCGTCGCAGCGCCTATCGGGAAAGATTCGGGACATGGGTGCTGCCCCTGTGGTCGCTGTCTACGTCGCTGCTGGTATCGCCGTGGTCGAAGCGGTCGCGCTGGCCGCGGTGTCGGTGCTGCTGGTACGCAGCCGCCGGGAGGCGGAGGAGTTGCGGCAGCGAGCCGACACCCGCAGCTGGCTGTTATCCGGAGGTCGGGAGGCGGTCAAAACGGTGTGGCAGACCGCGAACCTGGTTCGCCAGCAGGGGCTGGGCGCCGCGGCCCGCAGCGCCATCGAGGACCTCGCCGATTGGGCCGAGGTGGAGCGGCCTGATCTGGCCAGGGTCACGCCCGACGGTCGGGTGGTGATTTTGTTCTCCGATATCGAGGAGTCCACCGCGCTCAACGAGCGCATCGGCGACCGCGCCTGGGTCAAACTGATCGACGAGCACGACAAGCTCGTCCGCAAGTTGGTCAAAAACCGAGGTGGACATGTGGTCAAAAGCCAAGGCGACGGTTTCATGATCGCCTTCTCCCAGGCCGAGCAAGCGGTGCGGTGCGCCATCGACATTCAGCACGCACTGCAAATCGGTGCAAAACGCAGGCGGCGAAACGGCTTTCGGGTGCGGATCGGTATCCACATGGGACGGTCTGTCCGCCGGGGTGACGACCTGTTCGGCCGCAACGTCGCGATGGCCGCGCGTGTCGCCGGCGAGGCCGCCGGCGGTGAGATCCTGGTGAGTCAACCGGTGCGCGACGCCATCGGCAACTGCGACGACATCAGCGTCGACGAAGGCCGCGACGCCGAATTGAAGGGCTTCAGCGGCGCCCAGCGCCTCTATGCAGTGACACCCGCTGTTTAGTTCCCGGTGCCGGATTCGGCCAGCCGCTGATGCAACCGTGCCCGAACCTCGTCGGGCGTGTACGAGTTGCGCCGCCGCTGGTCTCGCACGACGAGCGCTCCGCCCGCGGCCACACCGACCAGACCGGCCAACCCCAGCAACTTCCACAGGTTGCGCATATCCATAGTTTGCCTACCGTGCAGTTGTGGACACCAGCACCGTGACCCTGGACCGCGCGCTCGAGGAGACGCGAACCGGCGACATTTGGCTGTTTCGTGGTCATTCCGCGCCGGACCGCGCCATCCAGACCCTGTCAAACAGCCCCGTCAACCACGTCGCCATGACCGTGGCAATCGAGGACCTGCCGCCGCTGGTTTGGCACGCCGAGCTTGGCGACAAGCTGACCGACGTGTGGACCGGAACCAACCACCGCGGAGTGCAGCTCAACGATGCGCGCCAAGCTATCGAGCGGTGGATGCACCGATATGGGCAGCGGTGCTGGCTGCGTCAGCTGACCCCATACGCCAACCGCGAACAGGAAGACCGGCTGCTGCGCATAATCGCTCGGATGGACGGCACCCCTTTTCCCAGCACCGCACGGCTCACCGGCCGGTGGTTGCGCGGCCGAATTCCCACCGTCTACGACTGGGTACGAGGAATACCGTTGGTAGACAGAAAGGTTCGCGAATCGACACAGCGGCGGAAAGCTCGCCGCCGTGAAGTCGGCCTCGAAAGCGCCTACTGCGCCGAGACCGTCGCACTTACCTACGAGGAAATGGGATTGCTGTCGACGGAGAAATACTACAACTGGTTCGATCCCGGCTCGTTTTGGAGCGGTGACCGACTCCCGCTGTCATCCGGGTATCGGCTGGGCGCTGAAATCGCTGTCACTGCAACGTAGTTTCCAGCCCCAACGCCCGAATCTGATTGCGACCACGCGGACCAACGGGTCGGGTCCGGCCGTGGCGTCGGGTGTTCCACATTCGGGATCCGCAGCTACACGTTGAACTTGAACTCCACGACGTCGCCGTCGGCCATAACGTAGTCTTTCCCTTCTATTCGCACCTTGCCGGCGGCTCTGGCGGCGGCCATCGACCCGGCGGCGACGAGGTCGTCGTAGGAGACGATCTCGGCTTTGATAAAGCCCCTTTCGAAATCGGAGTGGATCACTCCGGCCGCTTTCGGCGCGGTATCGCCCTGATGAATGGTCCACGCGCGGGCTTCTTTTGGGCCCGCGGTGAGAAACGTCTGCAGCTTGAGGGTGTGAAAACCGGCGTGCGCCAATGCCTCGAGCCCACGCTCGGTCTGCCCGATCGACTCCAGCAACTCGGCGGCGGACTCGTCGTCGAGCTCGGCGAGCTCGGCCTCGATCTTGGCGTCCAGGAAAACCGCGTCGGCGGGTGCGACGAGCTCGCGCAGTTCGGCGATGCGCTCGGCGTTGGTCAGCACCGCTTCGTCGGCGTTGAACACATACAGGAATGGTTTGGTGGTCAGCAGGTTCAGCTCGCGCAACGGGGAGGCGTCGACACCCGCGGCGAACAACGTCGTCCCGCCGTCGAGCACCTGCTGGGCGGCCAGCGCCGCTTCGTAAATCGGTTTGCGTTCCTTATTGCTGCGGGCTTCTTTGTCCAGCCTCGGCACGGCGCGCTCCAGGGTTTGCAGGTCGGCCAGGATCAGCTCGGTGTCGACGACCTCGATATCTGATTTAGGGTCGACCTGCCCAGCCACATGCGCGACGTCGTCGTCGGAGAACACGCGTACCACTTGACAGATCGCATCGCATTCGCGGATGTTGGCCAGGAACTTGTTGCCCAGACCCGCTCCCTGGGATGCGCCTTTGACCAACCCGGCGATGTCGATGAACGTCACTGTCGCCGGCACAATCCGCTCCGAGTGGAAAATCACGGCCAACTTGGCCAACCGTGGGTCGGGCAGCGGCACGACGCCCTCGTTCGGTTCGATCGTGGCGAAGGGGTAGTTGGCGGCCACCACGTTGTTTTTGGTCAATGCGTTGAACAGCGTCGACTTGCCGACGTTGGGCAAACCGACGATTCCCAGACTCAGGCCCACAGAAACCCCAGTCTATGGCCCGGCGACCGCCGCGGGCCGAGCCATGGCACGCCCGCGCCCTTCACTAGCTCTTTACAGCCCTTCGGGCCGATAGCCGGTACGGTCAGACCTGTGTCAGCACAGCGGGCAGGCTCGGGGGTAGCGGCGGATCGCCGCTCGATCCACCCCAACATCCCCGGCGTGCCGTGGTGGGCAGCCGTTGTTATCGCGATGACAGCCACGGCCGTCGGGTTCGCGTACGACGCCGGATCGGGCAACAAAGAGCTGACGATCGTATTCGCCGCGCTGTATGTCGTCGGCTGCGTGGCCGCGGTGCTGGCGGTGCGCCAGTCAGGGGTCTTTACGGCGGTCATCCAGCCCCCGCTGATCTTGTTCTGCGCCGTGCCCGGGGCCTACTGGCTGTTCCACGGCGCCAAGATCACCGGCGCCAAGGACATCCTGATCAACTGCGGCTATCCGCTGATCGAACGCTTCCCGCTGATGCTGTTCACCTCAGCGGCGGTGCTGCTGATTGGCATGGTTCGCTGGTATGCGGGAACGGCGGCGCGTGCCAAACCCCCATCCGACGACGCCACCGGCAAAAGACGTGGCTGGCTGGCGGCGAAATTCGTCTCGCTGTGGCAGCGCGATACGGACGGTACCGCAAAGACCGGGACCTCCCGCCGGGTCCACGCGGTGGCTCGGACCAAATCCGCCACGCCGACCGGTGGCGGTCGGCCCGCCAAACGCCCGGCCCCGACCCGCTCCCGTCATGCCCGGCCACCGCTGGACGAGCAACCCGAGTCGGCCGTCGAGCGCACCCGGCGCCGCCGGCCACATCCGCCCCGCGATCCCGACTTGCGCGGCCAACCGCCGCGAGAGAACCGTCGCGATCCGCACACACGCACCGGCCGGCCCGCTTCCCGGAGCAGCCGCTTCGACCCGTACGAGCCGATGGACCCCTATGCACCGCCGTCGCGGCGCCGCGCGGTGTCGAATGCCGCCAACGGCGCCGCCGCGACGCATCACCCCATTTCCCGGGTCCGCTATCGGGGTGCGGCGCGCAGCGAGCAGGCCGACGCCGATCGGCGAACCCGCTCACGCGGGCCGTACCAGTCGTCGGCTGAATCCTGGGAATACGACATCTGAGGCTGCGCCGATCGTCAAGACCGGGCCGGGCGGATCTCCCGCGGCAGGGCGAACACCAGTGTCTCGTTGGCGGTGGTCACCGGCTGCACCACGTCGTAGCCATACTGGGCCAGCCGCTCCAGCACACCGCGCACCAGCACCTCGGGCACTGAGGCGCCCGAGGTGACCCCGACCGTGGTGGCGTCGTCCAGCCAGGCCGGGTCGATGTCGTCGGCGCAATCCACCAGGTGTGCGGCCGGTGAGCCAGCCCCCAGCGCCACCTCGACCAACCGCATCGAGTTCGACGAGTTGGCCGAGCCCACCACGATCACCAGCTGACACTGCGGCGCCATCGCCTTGACCGCGACCTGACGGTTCTGGGTCGCGTAGCAGATGTCGTCGCTGGGCGGGTCCTGGAGCTTGGGGAACCGCCGCCGCAGTCGCTCGACGATGTCCATGGTCTCGTCGACCGACAAGGTCGTCTGCGAAAGCCAGATCACCTTGTTCTCGTCGCGCACCGTGACCCGGTCCACGGCCGCGGGCCCGTCGACCAGCTGCACGTGGTCGGGGGCTTCGCCGGCGGTTCCGATAACCTCTTCATGACCCTCATGGCCGATGAGCAGGATGTCGTAGTCGTCGCGGGCGAAGCGCTTGGCCTCGTTGTGCACCTTGGTGACCAGCGGACAGGTGGCATCAATGACCTGTAGGTTGCGCGCGGCAGCAGACTCGTGAACCGTCGGCGCGACACCGTGGGCGGAGAACACCACGATGGCCCCCTCGGGCACCTCGTCGGTTTCGTCGACGAACACCGCGCCAGCCTTGGCCAGTGTCTCCACCACATGCCGGTTGTGCACGATCTCGTGCCGGACGTAGACCGGCGGGCCGTGCTTTTCCAGGGCACGCTCGACCGTCTCGACGGCACGGTCCACCCCGGCGCAATACCCCCGCGGCTCGGCCAACAGCACCCGTTTGCCGGTCGAACTGTCGGCTACCGAAGCAGCGGCGCCGGGGATCCCCATATTGACGGTCGGCGGCATGGCAGCCAGCGTACTTTCTGCCGGTCCAGCACCGCCAGGTCGCGTCGCCGGCTTGGAGTTGACCCGCCGCTTAGGGCAGTCTTGGACTCATGGCTACTGCACCATATGGGGTTCGGCTGCTGGTGGGTGCGGCCACCGTCGCCGTCGAGGAAACCAGGAAGTTGCCGCGGACCATCCTGATGTATCCGATGACGCTGGCCAGCCAGGCGGCGCATATCGTGATGCGGTTTCAGCAGAGCCTGGCTGAGCTAGCCATCAAGGGGGACGCCACACTCGAGACGCTGTTTCCGCCGAAAGAGGAGCAGCCGGAGTGGGCGACATTCGACGAAGACCTCGCCAAGGCGACCGACGAGGCGCCAACCCCTGGCGCAGCCGACAATGAGCGCCGCGCCGAGGGACGCTTTGCGTTGTACTCGGTGTCGAACGCAGCCGACGACACCAAGGGCGGTACCGCCCCCGAGTCGCCGACCACGCCGACACCGGCCAAGAAGAAGCCGGCGACCAACCCCGAGGTGCCGGTGCCGCCCGTGGCCGCCGAGCTTGACTACGAGTCACTGACGCTGGCCCAGCTGCGAGCCAGGTTGCCGTCGCTGGATGTGGACGAACTCGAGGCGTTGCTGGCCTACGAGGAAGCCACCAAGGCGCGTGCGCCGTTTCAGACGTTGCTCGCCAACAGGATCACCCGCGCGACCGCCAAGTGACCCGAGCGGTGCCGGCTCAACCGGCGAATTCTCCCGAGAACCCGTTTCCGGTGCGCGCGGTGGCCGTGCGGATCGCGGGTTGGATCGACAAGCTGGGCGTGGTCTGGGTAGAGGGGCAATTGACCCAGATCAACATCCGGCCCGAGTCCAAGACGGTGTTCATGGTGCTGCGCGACCCGGCCGCCGACATGTCGCTGAGCGTGACCTGTCCGCGGGACCTGGTGCTGGGTGCCCCCGTCAAACTCGCGGAAGGTACCCAGGTGGTGGTATGCGGCAAGCCCACGTTTCATACCGCACGCGGCACATTGTCGTTGCGGCTCAGCGAGATTCGCGCTGTCGGCATTGGCGAGCTGCTGGCACGCATCGAGCGGCTACGCAGGTTGTTGGACGCAGAGGGCCTCTTCGACCCGCGCCTGAAACGACCGATTCCGTTCCTGCCCAACATGATCGGGCTCATTACCGGTCGGGCCAGCGCCGCCGAACACGACGTGACCACGGTGGCCGCCGCCCGCTGGCCCGCCGTGCGGTTCGCGGTGCGCAACACCGCTGTCCAGGGACCCAATGCCGTTCCGCAGATCGTCGAGGCGCTGCGCGAATTGGACGCCGACCCGGACGTCGACGTCATCGTCCTCGCCCGTGGCGGCGGCAGTGTGGAGGACTTGCTGCCGTTCTCCGACGAGACGCTGTGCCGCGCGATCGCCGCATGCCGCACCCCGGTGGTGAGCGCGGTCGGGCACGAGCCCGACAACCCGCTGTGCGACCTGGTCGCCGACCTGCGCGCCGCCACCCCTACCGACGCGGCCAAGAAGATAGTTCCGGATACCGCCGCCGAGCAGGCGTTGATTGTCGACCTGCGTCGGCGTAGCGCTCAAGCGCTGCGCAACTGGGTGTCCCGCGAACAACGCGCGCTGGCCCAGCTGCGTAGCCGCCCGGTCCTGGCCGAGCCGCTGACGACGCTGCGAGCCCGCGCAGAGGAAATCCACCGCGCTCGGTCGGCGATTCGCCGCGACGTCACTCGGCTGGCCGACGCGGAAACCGAACGCATCGGCCACCTGGCTGCCCGGCTGGGCGCGCTGGGCCCGGCGGCCACTCTGGCCCGTGGCTACGCGGTGGTGCAGACGATCCCATCGTCCGGACCGGCGACGATACTGCGGTCGGTTGCCGACGCCCCGGCCGGCACCCAGCTTCGGGTGCGGGTGTCCGACGGCGCCGTCGCGGCCACCAGTGAGGGGCCCACCGATGGCCGCTGAGAACGACGATGCTAAGCCCATTAGTGAGCTCGGGTACGAAGAATGCCGGGATGAGCTGATCGACGTCGTGCGGCTGCTCGAACAAGGCGGACTGAGCCTAGAGGAGTCGCTGGCTCTGTGGGAAAGAGGAGAAAAGCTCGCTAAACGCTGTGAGGAGCACTTAGCTGGCGCTCGTAAGCGCATCGAGGACGCGCTCGGCACCGGCGAGGCCGAGGGAACTTGATCGCGACGGTATTTTGGGCGCTGCTACTCGAAACTGAAACACGTTTCAGTTATGCTCGTCGGCATGGGTGATCCTTCGCTGACCACTGAACTCGGCCGTGTGCTGGTCACCGGTGGCTCCGGCTTCGTCGGGGCCAACCTGGTGACGACGCTGCTCGCCCGCGGCTACCGGGTGCGCTCCTTCGACCGGGTACCGTCACCGCTGCCCGAGCATCCCGGGCTTGAGGTGCTCCAAGGCGACATCTGTGACACCGGCATCGTCGCCGCCGCGGTCGACGGCATCGACACGGTATTTCACACCGCGGCGCTCATCGAGCTGCTGGGCGGCGCATCGGTGACCGACGAATACCGGCGGCGCAGCTTCGCGGTCAATGTCGGGGGGACCGAGAACCTGGTGCGCGCCGCCCAGCGAGTGGGCGTGAAACGGCTGGTCTACACCTCGTCCAACAGCGTGGTGATGGGCGGTAAGCGCATCGCCGGGGGCGACGAGACGCTGCCCTACACCGACCGGTTCCATGACCTCTACACCGAGACGAAAGTGATCGCTGAGCGATTTGTGTTGTCGCAGAACGGTGTTGGCGGCATGCTGACCTGTGCGATCCGGCCCAGTGGTATCTGGGGGCGCGGCGACCAGACGATGTTCCGCAAGATCTTCGAGAGCATGGCGGCGGGCCACGTGAAGGTGCTGATCGGGCGTAAGACCGTCAAGCTGGATAACTCTTACATTGACAACCTGATTCACGGGTTCATCCTCGCCGCCGAACATCTGGTGCCGGGCGGCACCGCGCCTGGTCAGGCCTATTTCATCAACGACGGCGAACCCGTCAACATGTTCGAGTTCACCCGGCCGGTCATCGAAGCGTGCGGGCAGCGCTGGCCGCGGCTGCGAGTGTCCGGTGCCGTGGTCCGCACGGTGATGTCGATGTGGCAGCGGCTGCATTTTCGGTTCGGCCTGCCCCGGCCGCCACTGGAACCGCTTGCGGTGGAACGGCTTTATTTGGACAACTATTTTTCGATCGCCAAGGCGCAGCGAGAGCTCGGTTACCGGCCGCTGTTGACCACCAAGCAGGCGATGGCCGACTGCCTGCCCTACTACGTCCAATTGTTCGAAACCTTGAAAGCCACCGCCAAGCACCACGCGGCGTCGGCTGTGACAATGCCGGCCCACGCGTAGCAATCACGGCAGCGCCGGCAGCGCGTGGATTTCGCCCGTCGCGCTATTGACCAGTGCGGCACGGTCAAGCCGGGCATGCAGTGGCAGCACGTCGAGCACCGCACCAACGACCACGGGCAGCTGCGCCAACATCGCGCGCGGGGCAAGTGAACAATGTGGCAGCCAGGTCCCGGGCACGTAGTGCTTGTGCAGTTCGGCTCCGGTAGCGCTGACCGCCGCTACGACGCGTTCCTGCCGCGCCACGAAATCGGCGCCCACACCGGCGACCAACCATATCCGGCCGCGCCGGAACAGCCCCACTCCGTCGAAGCACAGCTCCACCGGCGAGCCGTCGGCAATTGCTTCCAGTGCGGCGGTGACCGCCGTCTGGTCCCAGCTGCGCAGCACCGCGTAGGAGACATGCGGCACGTGCCGTCCGTGGGTGTGTGAGCGCAGGCTCGGCACCCCCTGCTGCTCGATGCGATCCCACAGCGCCCGGATCGCGCGCTCCGAGGGTCGGTCGAACAGCAGGCAGACGGCCAGGGCCACGGATCACCGATACAGGTGGACCGGCTGGTGGGTAGTCTGTTCAATCCGCCGTGACGCGCTCTGCAGCAGCTCGGTGCCCAGCGCGATCAACCCACGGGCAGCGGCGATCTGCTCCCCGATCGTCGGCTGGCTTGCATCCTTCGGATGGCGGTACGCGTCACCGGCGGTGGTGATGGTCTCGCCGTCACCGAGTTGGGCACGCACGGTCGCGTGCGTGTGGGTGTCGTCCTCGTCGAACTCGATGTCGACATGCCAGTTGGTGTCCAGGTCGCGGTCATACATTGCAATCACCTTCTCTTCTGCCAAGCTAACCGTGAACCGGTGACGCGCAAGCCGCACCCGTACCATCGCTACCCAGCGATCCCCACCCGGCAGGAGACAAACATGACCGACCGCAACGCCGTCGACGTGGCAACGGCGACGCTGTCATCCATGAAACTGGCGGAGCAGCAATGAGTTTCACCGGAAAGCAGGCGATCGTCACCGGCGCCGGCTCGGGCATAGGGGCGGCACTGTGCCGGGCGCTGGTCGCCGCCGGTGCCGACGTCGTCTGCACCGACATCGACGCCACCGCCGCCGCCCGCACCGCCGGAAACGCCACCGGCCCCGGAACCGCCCGCTCGGCCGCGGTCGACGTGACCGACGCCGCCGCAGTACAGGGCGTCGTCGACGAGGTGGTGGCCCGCGCCGGGCGCCTGGATCTGATGTTCAACAACGCAGGCATCGCCTGGGGCGGTGACACCGAACTGCTGACGCTTCAGCAGTGGAATGCGATCATCGACGTGAACATCCGCGGCGTGGTGCACGGCGTGGCCGCCGCCTATCCGGTGATGCTGCGCCAGGGCCACGGCCACATCGTCAACACCGCCTCGATGGCCGGGCTGACCGCGGCCGGGCAGATCACCAGCTACGTGATGACCAAGCATGCGGTGGTGGGGCTCTCGCTGGCGCTGCGCTCGGAGGCGATCCCGCGCGGGGTGGGTGTGCTGGCCATCTGCCCGGGCGCCGTGGAGACACCGATCCTGGACAAGGGTGCGCTCGGCGGGTTCGTCGGCCGCGACTACTACCTGCGCGGCCAGGGCGTCAAGACGGCCTACGACCCCGACCGGCTGGCCCGCGACACGCTGCGGGCGATCGAGCGCAACAAAGCACTGCTGGTGGTGCCGAAACGGGCGCATGCCACGTGGCTGGCCGCGCGGCTGGCACCTGGTCTGCTGCAACGGTTTTCGATCCGATTCGTCGAGCGCCAACGCGCTCGCCAGGCGGCTAGAACAAACGCTGGGTGAGAAACTCCACAACCCGCTTGCGGGCCTCGTAAGCCGGGTGACCGTCGGTCTCACGGACCTCATCGGTCAGCACCGAATGCGCCGTCCGGCTAAAGCCGTATTCGTTGCCCGGCCCGGAGTCGATCTCGATCACCTCGAAAGCGTCGCCAAGGCGGTCTTTGAGCGTTTGGAAGCGTTCGCGCGGCACCAGCTTGTCCTCGCTGAACCGTAATCCCATGGCGCACAAGCCCTCATTGGCGGCACGCTCCGCGACGACGTCGAGTTCATGCTCGCTGACCCCGGGATCGCGCCGTTGGGCGCGAGTGATCGGAAACGGCACCGATGGCTGGCTGAGCACCGGCGCCAGCACGCTGTCGTCGACGGCGGCGGCCAGCGCGAAGCCGCCGGTGAAGCACTGGCCGATCACCCCGACGCCCTTGCCCGGGGTCGCCGCGTTGAGGTCGCGGGCCAGCGCCCGCAGGAATACCGCCACCGGGCGCTGTTTGTTGGTGGCAAACGCCGCGAATTCCCTTGCCACACAAACACGAGCCATGACCGGAAGTGCGTAGCCGACCGAGACAGGCCGACCCGGCGTACCGAACAAGGACGGGATCGCGACACTGAAGTTGTTGTCCACCAAGTGATTTCCCAGAGCCAGCACACCCGGATGGATGCCGGGTATCTCAGGAATCAGCACCACGCCGGGGCCCTCGCCCTTGCGGTAGACGTCATGGGTGTAGCCGGCGCCGGTGAACGGCGCGGCCGACCACCCGGTGAGGTCGGCTTCGGGTGCGGTCATCGACGGGTCCTCGCTATCGGCTCGCCGGCAGCGGCGGTTGCGACTGAGTTGCCACCGCCAGCGTACGGAACTGATCGCTGCTTCCGGCACCCGTTATCGCGAGCTGGGTGCCACCGGTTGCGCTTTCGAGTCGGGTGGTCCACACCGGCTCGGCGGCGTCGCCTTGGTAGACGACCCAGCGGGTGCCGTCGACGTCGACCACGCCGCTGGGGTACAGCGCGGCATGGATCGATCCGACCAGCTTGTCCTCGTCGGCGTTGCTTTGAGTCAGGCTCAGGTACATCCCGGTCGGGCTGATATAGCCGACGGTCGAGGTCGCCGCGTGGGCGGGTTGGCCGCTGGCCGGGTCGATGCGCCCGTTTTCGATCCCGCCGCGGCTGCCAGAGTTGGACCGCCAGCCCTCCGGCAACCGTGGCAACCGGATCGGGAAACCCAGTGCCTGAGCATCGGCCCGCAGCGCGCTGGCGGCATCGTAGGTCGGGACCATGCCCCGGTTAGTGCCGCCGGGCGCGAACGTGCACATCCCGACCAGCCCCGCCAGCAAAATGCACGCCACCGCCAGCGGGGCGATTGACCAGAACATGTCGCGCCCGTCCTGCAACAGCCGTGGCTTGGCCGTCTTGGGCACTGGTGCCGGCGGCGTCGTCACGAATCCAGTATCCCAGCTCCCGGCGAGCGACCCGGTTCTGGGAGAATCAGCACCATGACTCCTCCCGCTGACGCCGCTGCCTCCTCCCCGGAACCCGGTTCGTCGTCGCGGACGCGTCGGCAGCCTTCCCGTCGCGAGGCACCCGACCGCAACCTCGCCCTGGAACTGGTGCGGGTGACCGAGGCCGGCGCCATGGCCGCCGGGCGGTGGGTGGGCCGCGGCGACAAGGAGGGCGGCGACGGCGCGGCCGTCGACGCAATGCGAGAACTGGTGAACTCGGTGTCGATGCGCGGCGTGGTGGTCATCGGCGAAGGCGAGAAAGACCACGCGCCGATGCTGTACAACGGCGAGGAGGTCGGCAACGGCGACGGCCCCGAATGCGATGTCGCCGTCGACCCGATCGACGGCACCCGGCTGATGAGCAACGGCATGCCCAACGCCATCTCGGTGCTGGCGGTGGCCGAGCGCGGAGCGATGTTCGACCCGTCGGCGGTGTACTACATGAACAAGATCGCCGTCGGCCCCGAGGCCGGGCACGTGCTGGACATCACCGCGCCGATCGGCGACAACATCCGCGCGGTCGCCAAGGTCAAGGACCTGTCGGTGCGGGACATGACGGTGTGCATTCTCGACCGTCCCCGTCACCAGCAGCTCATTCACGACGTCCGCGCCACCGGGGCCCGGATCCGGCTGATCACCGACGGCGATGTGGCCGGCGCCATCTCGGCCTGCCGGCCCAACTCGGGCACCGACATGCTGGCCGGGATCGGCGGCACCCCGGAGGGCATCATCGCCGCCGCGGCGATCCGGTGCATGGGCGGCGAGATCCAGGCGCAGCTCGCCCCCCGAGACGACGCCGAACGCCAGAAGGCCATCGACGCCGGCCACGACGTCGACCAGGTGCTGACCACCGAGGACCTGGTTTCGGGTGAGAACGTGTTTTTCTGCGCCACCGGCGTCACCGACGGCGACCTGCTCAAGGGCGTGCGCTACTACCCCGGCGGCTGCACCACCCAGTCGATCGTGATGCGCTCGAAATCCGGCACCGTGCGCATGATCGAGGCCTACCACCGGCTTTCGAAGCTCAACGAATATTCAGCCATCGACTTCACCGGCGATTCCAACGCGCAATATCCCCTGCCCTGACCACGACCAAGCGAGGACGCAACCCATGGCCGACACCGGCGGCGACAACGAGTACCGCATTGAACACGACACCATGGGCGAAGTGCGAGTGCCGGCAAAGGCGCTGTGGCGCGCGCAGACTCAGCGCGCGGTGGAGAACTTCCCGATCTCGGGACGGGGGCTCGAGCGCACCCAGATCCGGGCTTTGGGTCTGCTCAAAGGCGCATGCGCGCAAGTCAACAAGGATCTCGGGCTGCTGGCACCCGAGAAAGCCGACGCGATCATCGCCGCCGCGGCGGAGATCGCCGAGGGCCGTCACGACGACCAGTTCCCCATCGACGTCTTCCAGACCGGGTCGGGCACCAGCTCGAATATGAACACCAACGAGGTAATTGCCTCCATCGCGGCCTTGCGCGGTGTCACAGTGCATCCCAACGACGACGTGAACATGTCGCAGTCGTCCAACGACACGTTTCCGACCGCCACCCACATCGCCGCAACCGAAGCGGCTGTGCGCCAACTCATCCCGGCGCTAGAGGTGCTGCAGGACGCGCTGGCGGCCAAGGCGCGCGAGTGGCGCACGGTGGTGAAATCGGGACGCACGCATCTGATGGACGCCGTTCCGGTGACGCTCGGCCAAGAGTTTTCCGGATACGCCCGCCAGGTCGAGGCAGGCATCGAAAGGGTGCGCGCATGCCTTCCTCGGCTGGGCGAGCTGGCGATCGGCGGCACCGCGGTGGGCACCGGCCTCAACGCGCCGGAAGGTTTTGGCGCCAAGGTTGTCGAGGTGCTGGTCAGCCAGACCGGGCTGGCGGAACTGCGCACGGCGACAAACTCTTTCGAGGCACAGGCAGCGCGCGACGGCCTGGTGGAGGCGTCCGGCGCGCTGCGCACGATCGCGGTCTCGTTGACCAAGATAGCCAACGACATTCGCTGGATGGGCTCTGGCCCGCTGACGGGCCTGGCCGAAATCCAGCTGCCGGATCTACAGCCGGGCAGCTCGATCATGCCTGGCAAAGTGAATCCCGTTATCCCGGAGGCGGTTACCCAGGTGGCTGCTCAAGTGATCGGCAACGACGCCGCGATCGCATGGGGCGGGGCGAATGGCGCCTTCGAACTCAACGTGTACATCCCGATGATGGCCCGCAACATACTCGAGTCGCTTAAGCTGCTGACGAATGTGTCGCGGTTGTTCGCCGAGCGATGCATTGTCGGGTTGTCCGCCAACGTCGAGCGGTTGCGGGAACTCGCCGAGTCGTCACCGTCGATCGTCACCCCGCTGAATTCCGCGATCGGCTACGAAGAAGCCGCCGCGGTAGCCAAGGAAGCGCTCAAGGAACGAAAGACCATCCGGCAGGCCGTCATCGACCGCGGGCTGATCGGCGGCAAGCTGTCGCTCGAGGAACTGGACCGCCGACTCGACGTATTGGCAATGACCAACGTCGACAAGACCTAGCCCAGCACCCCCGCCGGGCGTGAAACTGTTGCGAAATCCGCGGCAATATCGCGCAACAGTTTCACGGTCGTCGCAGCGCGGCGGTGGGCAGGTTCTACGAACCGTTGGTGGGCCCGCCGGAGTTCTGGCCCGGGATATCGGTGATCGGGAAGTTGGGCATCGGCGCGGGCGACAGCGTGGTGGGCAGGGCCGGGATCTGGGCGGCCGGGATGTCGTGCAAATCGTTGGCGGGCGGACCGTTTTCACGGCCGCCGTAACTGCTCCCGGGTGCGCGCGGTCCGAGCATCCGGCTCACCGTCACCATATGGTAGCCGTTGGCTTTGAGCACCGGGATGAATTGGTAGACCAAGTCGACCGTGCTCGAGTAGGTGTCGTGGAACAATACCACCGAGCCAGGTTTGATCTGGGTCATGAGCACCTGCCGTGTTGCGGCCGTGTTGGAGTCGTTGATCCAGTCGTATGGGATGACGTCCCAAAGGATCTCAGCCTGCCCGAGCTGACCGGCAGCGCGGCGCACCGCAGCGTTGGACAACCCGCCTGCGGGCCGGTACAGCGCAGGGGCATGCCCGGTAGCGGATGCGATGACGTCCTTGGCCTTTGCCAGTTGCGGCGAAATGTCTTGGGGTGGAAGCGTCGTCATATTGGGGTGTTCCCAGGTGTGGCTGCCGATCTCCATACCGGCGTCGGCGATGCGTTTGGCACCGGCCGGGTTGGCGGCCACCTTGTTGCCGATCAGAAAAAACGTCGCTTTCGCATCGTTGTCCTTGAGGATTTGCAGCAATCGGTCGGTGTAGGGGCTCGGGCCGTCGTCGAACGTCAGCGCCACACACTTGACCCGCGAACAATCGACGTCGTCGGCGCCGGCGCGCTTGACGTGACCGGTCAGTGCCCCCACGACCAGCACCGCGGCGGCCACGGCGACCCCAAGCACGGTGCGCCAGTATCGCCAGGCCAGGCTGTCGGGTCGTCTCGGCACACTGGCAGCCTATCGAAATGTTCGGTCAGTGCGGCGGTGCGATTTCCTCGAGCATCTCGGTGACCAGCGCGGCAATCGGCGACCGCTCGCTGCGCACCAGCGTGATATGCGCGAACAATGGGTGGCCCTTGAGCTTTTCGATCACCGCCGCCACCCCGTCGTGGCGGCCCACTCGCAGGTTGTCCCGCTGCGCCACGTCGTGGGTCAGCACCACTCGTGACCCTGCGCCCAGCCGCGACAGCACCGTCAGCAGCACGTTGCGCTCCAGCGATTGGGCTTCGTCGACGATCACGAACGAGTCGTGCAGCGAACGTCCCCGGATATGGGTGAGCGGCAGCACCTCAAGCATGCCGCGCGACAGCACCTCGTCCAGCACGGCCGGGCTGGCCAGACCCTCGAGGGTGTCGAACACCGCCTGGGCCCACGGGCCCATCTTCTCGCTTTCGGTGCCGGGTAGATAGCCCAAGTCTTGGCCGCCCACGGCGTACAACGGACGGAACACCACCAGCTTGCGCTGCGTTCGCCGCTCCAACACCGCTTCCAGGCCGGCGCACAGCGCCAACGCCGACTTGCCGGTGCCTGCTTTGCCACCCAGCGACACGATGCCCACCGACTCATCGAGCAGCAGGTCAAGCGCGACCCGCTGCTCAGCGGAGCGGCCGCGCAGCCCAAACACCTCTCGGTCGCCACGGACGAGCTGGACACGTTTGTGGGAGTTGACGCGACCCAGTGCATGCGAGCTGCCGCCTAGCAGCCGAACTCCGGTGTGACAGGGCAAGTCTCGCGCATCCGCCAGGTCGACCTCACCGTCGGTGAACAGTGCGTCGATATCTTCGGCCGCCGTTTCGATCTCGGCCATGCCGGTCCACCCCGAGGTGATGACATCTTGCGCGTGATACTCGTCGGCGGCTAGGCCCACCGCACCGGCTTTGACCCGCAGCGGAATATCCTTGCTGACCAAAGTGACCCGCTTGCCCTCGGCAGCCAGGTTGGCAGCGCAGCTCAAGATTCGCGAGTCGTTGCTGTCGGTGCGGAATCCGGCGGGAAGCACCGCCGGGTCGCTGTGATTGAGCTCGACGTGAAGCGTACCACCTTGTGTCCCAACAGGAATTGGTAAGTCTAGCCGTCCGTGCTCCAGCCGCAGGTCGTCGAATAAGCGCAACGCCTGGCGGGCGAACCAACCCAGCTCATGGTGGTAGCGTTTGGCCTCCAGTTCGCTGATCACGACCAGGGGTACCACGACGTGGTGTTCGGCGAAGCGGGTACACGCCCAGGGGTCAGACAGCAGCACGGAGGTGTCAAGCACATACGTGCGGACGGTGTCCTGTGGAACCGACGAGGAATCAGCCACGGGCGCTCCTGATCACTGGGCAGCAGCCCGCGCGGCCCCGCGTGGGCGTTCGGCGGGGGCCGCGGCGCCAGGACCGGGGCCGGTCCTGCCGGAGTTGTGACACAAGGCGCCGTTCGGACAGCAGAGCATGTCGCTAGCCATCGACTGCGACGCTACTCTGATCGCCGCATGCGCGCCGTGCAGGCGCGCCGGTCTAGCGGATGACGAACTCCTGCAGCTTGGGTTCGCCGACCAGGCCCCATTCGGTAATGCGGTCAGAGATCACCTGCCGCAACTGCTGACGGTCGAAAATTCCGGCCTCGGCGACGTTTCGCACCTTGTCTTGATAGGCGTCGATGTCCGCGCCGACGACGTCGAACTCGGCGGCGCGCGCGGCGATCGCGGCCACCGTTTCGTCACGGGCAAAGGTCAGGCAATGCGCGACCAGATTGGCGAAGTACTCCTCATGGCGCTCTTCGTCCTTGGCGATCCTGCCGATGAGACCGGCCAGCACCGGCTCTTCGACCTGGGCGGCCAAGTTGCGGCAGAACACCGCGTGGGCACGCTCGTAAAACGTCATGTAGACCAAGGTTTCGACTTGGCTGTAGTGGTCGGCGCGGTAACCCTTCATCACATGTTCGACGCGGACCTGCTCGTTGGCGGCCGGATCGACTTCGCGTGTGACCACGAGGTATTCGCGCAATGCGATCGCATGCAGATGCTCCTCGGCGGTCCACCGGCCCAGCCAGCGACCCCATTCCTCTTCGAGGATGAAGTGCTCGACGAGTTCACGGTGATGCCCGGCCAGGTTGTCCTTGGTGATCAACAGGATTTCGCAGGCGTCGGTGATCACCCGCGGCAACGTGGCCTGCGACGGGTCCCAGTCACGCCCGCCGAGCAGTGCGAAGTTCTCGCCTTGCTCGAACGGCACGTAATCGTGCGCAAACCACAGGTCTTCGGTGTCGAGGTGGCGTTCCAGGTTCTCGGCCACCACCGGAAGCAGTTCAAGCGTCAGCGCATTAGGTACAGGTTTCTGTGCCATGAAGTAACTGTAACTCGGGTTACGGGTTTCGTGAAATCGGGTGGGCCCAGTCCTACGAGTCGACCAGCTTCCAGTCTTCCAAGCCCTCGTAGAGCGGGAACTCCCGGGCCAGGCGGGTCACGCGCCGGCGCAGCGCCGGCACGTCGGCCGAGGCGCCGGTGGCCAGGGCGGTGGCGATGATGTCGGCAACCTCGGTGAACTCGGTGTCACCGAATCCGCGGGTGGCCAGCGCCGAGGTTCCTACCCGCAGCCCTGAGGTCACCATTGGCGGACGCGGATCGTTGGGCACGGCGTTGCGGTTGACGGTGATGCCGACGTCGTGCAGCAGGTCCTCGGCCATCTTGCCGTCCAGGGGCGAATCGCGCAGGTCGACCAGCACGAGATGCACGTCGGTGCCGCCGCTGACCACCGATACGCCGGCCGCGGCGACGTCGGGGGCCCCCAACCGTTCGGCGACGATCCGTGCGCCCGACAGCGTGCGCTGCTGCCGTTCGGCGAACTCCGGTGTACCGGCGATCTTGAACGTGACGGCCTTGGCGGCCACCGCCTGCAGCAGCGGCCCGCCCTGCTGGCCGGGAAACACCGCGGAGTTGATCGCTTTGGCGAACTCTTGCTTGCCCAGGATCAGCCCGGACCGGGCCCCGCCCAGCGTCTTGTGCACGGTGGTGGAGACCACGTGCGCGTGCGGCACCGGCGAGGGGTGCAGGCCGGCCGCCACCAGCCCGGCGAAGTGGGCCATGTCCACCCACAGCTTGGCGCCGACCTCATCGGCGATGGACCGGAATGCGGCGAAGTCCAGCGTGCGCGGGTAGGCCGACCAGCCGGCGATGAGCACCTCGGGCCGAAACTCACGCGCTCGCGCGCGCACCGCGTCCATGTCGATCAGGTGTGTCACCGGATCGACGCCGTAGAACCCGGTCTGGTAGAGCTTGCCGGAGAAGTTCAGCCGCATCCCGTGGGTCAAATGCCCGCCGTTGGCCAGGTCCAGGCCCAGGAGCCGCTCCCCCGGCGTCATCAGGGCGTGCAGGATCGCGGCGTTGGCCTGCGCACCCGAATGCGGTTGCACATTGGCGAATTCGGCCCCGAACAGCGCCTTGGCGCGGTCGCGGGCAATGTTTTCCACCACGTCGACGTATTCGCAGCCGCCGTAGTAGCGCCGGCCTGGCAGCCCCTCGGCGTATTTGTTGGTCAGCACACTGCCCTGGGCCTGCAGCACCGAGCGCGGCGCGAAATTCTCCGAGGCGATCATTTCCAGGGTGCCGCGCTGGCGGCCCAGTTCCTTGCCCAGCAGATCGGCGATCTCAGGGTCGACCTCGGCCAACGGAGCCGACATTACGGAGGTGGCGGTGTCAGGAGCGGCAGTCACGCAGGCCAGTCTGACATGCGGAGCCGGCGAATTGGGGGTTACGTCGGCCCGTTCGCGGGCCTACAACGCCAGCCCGGGATAGAGCGGATTGGCGGCCAGCAGCTCGGCGGCCGAGGCGCGCACCCGCTCGGCGGTGCCGTCGGCCAGAGTGTACTTCGCCTTCGACGAGCCCTGCGGCGTCGTATTGGTCAGCACGTCGGTCACCAGCTCGGCGACCCGGTCGAAGTCGGCGGTCCCAAAGCCGCGGGTGGTCAGCGCGGGGGTGCCGAACCGGATGCCGCTGGTGTACCACGCGCCGTTGGGATCTGCGGGGATGGAGTTGCGGTTGGTGACGACGCCGGCGTCCAGCAGGGCCGATTCGGCCTGCCGTCCGGTCAGCCCGAATGACGTGACGTCCAGCAGCACGATGTGGTTGTCGGTGCCGCCGGTGACCAGCCGGGCACCGCGCCGCAGGAACCCCTCGGCGAGGGCTTGGGCATTGTCGGCGACCCGCTGGGCGTAGCTGCCAAACGCTGGCCGGCGGGCCTCGGCCAGCGCCACCGCCTTGGCGGCCATGACGTGCGGCAGCGGCCCGCCCAGCACCATCGGGCAGCCCCTGTCGACGGCGTCCGCGTACTCCGGCTGCGCCAGAATCAGGCCGCCGCGTGGTCCGCGCAACGACTTGTGCGTGGTCGTGGTGGTGACGTGCGCGTGCGGCACGGGGTCCTCGTCGCCGGTGAACACCTTGCCGGCCACCAGCCCGGCGAAGTGGGCCATGTCGACCATCAGTGTGGCCCCGACCTCGTCGGCGATCTCCCGCATCGTGGCGAAGTTGATCCGGCGCGGGTAGGCGGAGTACCCGGCGACCAGGATCAATGGCTTGAATTCCCGTGCGGCCGCGGCGACCGCGTCGTAGTCCAGCAGCCCGGTCTCCGGGTCGGTGCCATAGCTGCGTTGAAAAAACATCTTGCCGGAGATGTTCGGCCGGAAACCGTGGGTGAGGTGGCCGCCGGCGTCCAGCGACATCCCCAGCAGCCGCTGGCCGCCGAGCTTGTGCCGCAGCGTTTCCCAGTCCGCTTCGGAGAGGTCGTTGACATGCTTGACGCCGGACTCGGCCAGGGCCGGCGCTTCGACACGGGTAGCCAGGATCGCCCAGTAGGCAACGAGATTGGCGTCGATGCCCGAGTGCGGCTGGACGTAGGCGTATGGCGCGCCGAATAACTCGCGGGCATGCTCGGCGGCCACACTCTCGACGGTGTCGACGTTTTGGCAGCCGGCATAGAAGCGGTGGCCGACGGTGCCCTCGGCGTACTTGTCGGACAACCAACTGCCCATGGCCAGCAGCACCGCGGGCGAGGCGTAGTTCTCGCTGGCGATCAGCTTGAGCGAATCACGTTGATCGGCAAGCTCTTTGCGTGTCGCAGCGGCGATCCGGGGTTCGACGGACTCGAGGACCTGCAACGCGGCGCGGTAGGCGGCGCTGGCGGTATCGGCGTACTCGGCGCCAAGCGGTGGTGCTGGGGTGGCGGTTCCGATCGAGTCAGCTGGCATGCAGCCGAACCTACTCTGTCCGCGACAGCCGTTGCGCTCGGCCGCGCTATCCGGTCGCCCCTGCCGCTGCGGGCACGACGGCGGCTGCAAGACTGACAGTTATGCCGCGGCTGAGCGAGCCGAGCCCGTATGTGGAGTTCGACCGAAGTCAGTGGCGTGCGCTGCGCATGTCGACGCCGCTGAAGCTTACCGAGGAAGAGCTGGTCAAGCTGCGCGGTCTCGGGGAGAAGCTCGATCTGCTCGAAGTTGAGGAGGTCTACCTGCCGCTGGCCCGGCTGATCCACCTTCAGGTCGCCGCCCGACAACGCCTGTTCGCCGCCACCGCAGAATTCCTCGGCGAGCCTCAGCAAAACCCTGATCGGCCGGTGCCGTTCATCATCGGGGTGGCCGGCAGCGTCGCGGTCGGCAAATCGACCACCGCCCGGGTGCTGCAGGCGCTGCTGGCGCGCTGGGAGCATCACCCTCAGGTGGACTTGGTGACCACCGACGGCTTCCTCTACCCCAACGCCGAACTGGAACGGCGAAACCTCATGCACCGCAAGGGTTTCCCGGAGAGCTACGACCGTCGTGCGCTGATGCGCTTCGTCACGTCGGTCAAGTCCGGTGCGGAGTACGCCTGCGCGCCGGTGTATTCGCACCTGCTTTACGACATCGTCCCGGGTGCCAAGCAGGTGGTCCGCCATCCCGACATCTTGATCCTGGAGGGCCTCAACGTCCTGCAGACCGGACCCACCCTGATGGTGTCGGACCTGTTCGACTTTTCGTTGTACGTGGATGCACGCATCGAAGACATCGAGCAGTGGTACATCTCGCGTTTCCTGGCGATGCGGACCACGGCGTTCGCGAACCCGGCGTCTCATTTCCACCACTACGCGCGGCTCAACGACCAGCAGGCCATCGCCGCCGCCCGGGAAATCTGGCGTTCGATCAACCGGCCCAATCTGGTTGAGAACATCCTGCCCACCCGGCCGCGGGCCACGCTGGTGCTCCGCAAGGACGCCGATCACTCCATCAACCGGCTCCGGCTGCGCAAGCTGTAGGCGATGCGGCAGGCCGCCGGCCGGGGCCGGCCCGGCCCCGGCGGGCGGGAACTCAGGCCGGCAGCCGGCGCACTCCCACATACTGCAGGATCGCGAAGAACGCGGTGTAGACGCCGCTGCCCAGGGTGGCGGCGGCACCGAACGCGGTCAACGGCAGCCAGCCGGCGGCCACCACAGCGATCGCCGCCAGCGTGTACGCGATGTTGGCGACGACCACGCCGACGCCGGCGCGCCGCAGGTCGGGCAGCGCAGCGAGGCTGAAGACAATCAGGCCGCAGAGCACGAAGCCCGCACCCATCGCGTATTCGGCGGCGGAGCTGAGCCCGCTCAGCGAGGAGAGCGGATCGGCAGCCGCCGCGACGATCAGCCCGGCGAGCCCGGTCAGGGTGGCGTCGACACGCATCGCGAAGCGCAATAACGAATCGGTCGAGTCGTACAGGGGCCGCGTGTGCAGGGAAGAGACAGCGGTCATGTCAAAGCTCCTTGGGACGTCGGTTGGGGGGACACGGTTGAGCTTGCGGTCTAGTCGCTGCCAGATCGACACATGACACTGCCAAGCACTGCCATGCGCAAGTCAACCTATGTTGAATAGGGCGGTATTCCCGGCCCGGTTCAGTTCCTAGTGCCGACCGGCACCCGACCGCGCAGATCGGCGGCGATCAGCCTGGCCGCTGCGTTCTGCCAGTTGTGCAGCGAGCGCTGGGGCACCTCGGTGACCAGCCACTGCCACGCCCGCCGGGCCGTGGGGTCCAGTCCGGCCGCGGTGGCGTTCTGCGCGTAGGCGCGCACACCGACCACGTACGGGAAATACAGCGAGTTGTAGTGCCGCCACTGCTCAGTGGTGCCGAAATCGCCGCCGTCACGGGGTTTGAGCCGGGCGATGTGCTCGGCCAGCAGGGCCCTGAGCTCGTTGGCCCGCTCCAGCGGCTGGTCGGGCGCGCCGCGGGCGGCCAACCGCTCGTCGATGACGGGCAGCGCGGTCAGCGGGCTGGCCACCAGCTTCGACAAGTCGCCGTAGTGGGCGAGGGCGCGCCGGGTGAGCCGGGCGAACGTGTCGTCGTCGATGTCGTCGAGCGGATCAGCGGAGCGCAGCGGCAGTGCCGCCTCGGTGCGGCGCAACGTGGCCCGGTCGGCGCGCAGCGTCGGCGACTGCCAGAACGCCATCCGGTCGAGCAGCCCCGCCAGCGGGTCAGCAAGCACTTGCACGTCGATTGCGATTGCCAAGCTGGTGAACAGCAGCACCGTCAGCGCAGTCTGCTGGCCGGTCAACGCGATGCCGATCAGCACCTGACCACCGAACAGCGCTGCCGCGACGACGCTGCCGGCGAACGAGCGCAGCATGTCGGCGCGCAGCGCCTGGCCCTCGTCGAAGGCATCCCAAAGGGCAACAGCAAAGCCGAGCGCCAGCACGTCGCATCCGGTCGACGCGAGCGCCAGCCAGCTGGGCACCAACCCCAGCGGAATGATCAGGATCGCGTTGCCCAGTGCGAAAAACAGCGTCGCGACGACGACCAGCCCCGCCACCGGCATCGGCTGGGCGGGCCGTACCAGGGCCTTGGCCATCGCCCCGAGTGTGGAAAGCGATATCACTGCGAACATCACCCAATGGCCAGGCCGGAGCGGCCCGTCGACGCTACCCGCCATCGCCGCGCCGACCAGGGTCAGCGCCGCGACGCCGCCCACCAAGGACAGCTCGCTTGTGCGGGCCCGCCAGCTGTCGCACGGCCTGCCCAGCTCGACGAGCACCGCGAACCATGCGACGCCGGGAACAGCCGCCAGGTAGATCTCGACCTGGCTGAGAAGGCCGCTGTGGGCCACCAGGCGGATCGCGTCCAACGCGACCACCGCTGCGAATCCGCACAGCCCGGTGGCCGCCAACACGAGTACGGGCTTGCGCGGGTCACGCGCTAGCAGATACGCCCCCAGCCACCAGCTCAGCGCGAACACCGCGGCCGACAGCGCAGCCATGGATCAAGTCTGGCACGGCCCACCGTCGTGCCATCGTGTCGATCGAGGCGCGGCGTCGGGCGGATCCGGTTCTGCGTCACGCCATCGACGAGCAGCGCCGCCCGCGGCGCCCTCCCCAGTCGGCGAGCGGCCCGGACATGGTGGCGACGATCGCGCCCGCGACACTTCAGAAGGCCAGGTCGGCAAGAATCGGCCGTCAGTGCGGGTCGTCGGTTCGCTGTGACTTTGGCAAACTAATTCGCCTGTCATGTGCCGATTGCGGCCGCGAGCAGTGCCAACTGCAGGCACGGCACTGCCAAACTGCCACCACCGCCTTACCTGCCGTAACGGCGATGACGCAGGCTGTAGTCGCGCAGCGCGCGCAGGAAGTCGACCCGGCGAAACGCCGGCCAATACGCCTCGGTGAACCACATCTCGGAGTAGGCGCTTTGCCACAACAGAAATCCCGACAGCCGCTGCTCCCCGGATGTGCGGATGACCAGGTCAGGGTCGGGTTGTCCAGAGGTGTAAAGGTTTTCGGAAATGGCCTCGACCGTGACCGCGTCGATCAGTTCCTCCGCGGTGGCTCCGTTGGCCAGCTCCTTGCTCAGCAGCGCGCGCACCGCGTCGACGATCTCTTGGCGCCCGCCGTAGGCGACCGCGACGTTGACGTGAAACCCACTGTTCGGACGGGTGGAGTCGACGGCTTCGCGCAGCCGACGTGCCGTTTCCTCACCGACCAGCCCCAGGTCGCCCACGGTGCGCACACTCCAGCGGTTGACGGGCGCGCAGATCTCCTCGACGACGTCGGTGATGATCTCGATGAGAGCGGCGAGCTCCTCCGGATCGCGTTGCAGGTTCTCGGTGGACAACAGGTAGACGGTGGCCATCTCGATGCCGGCTTCTTGGCACCAGCGCAGCATCTCAGCGACCTTGGCCGCGCCCATCCGGTAGCCGTAGCTCACGTCGTCGTAGCCCGCGCTGCGCGCCCAGCGCCGGTTACCGTCGCACAACACGGCGATGTGGCGGGGCAGCGCGGATTTGGATGCCGCCAGGCCCTGCCGCAAGCGCAACTCGTAGAGCCGGTACAGCGGTTCCTTAAGGCGCGGCGGAATAATCTCCACGAGGCTCAAGACTAGTGCGGTCGCCAAGAATTACCCGCGATCTTGGCGCGCGGCACCCCGGGGTTCATCGATCTGCGCATTACTGTGGCTACAAGCATGGCAGCGACCTTGATGAGACGGGAAGGGAGATGAGGGCTTCGACCGGCGTGCGCGATCCCGCTGCTTCCGGCCCGGGCGCCGGGGCCGCGGATCTCGTCGAAGGCGCAGTCAACGTCCTGGTCAAGCCGCGGTTCCGGGGCTGGATCCACGTCCACGCCGCGGTGGTGGCCATCGTCGCGGGTGCCACCCTGGTCGCGGTGTCGTGGCCGTTGGCGGGCGCTGCGGCCGGGCTGGCGACGCTGACGTACACCGCGGCCATCGTGGCGATGTTCGCGGTCAGCGCCACCTACCACCGCATTCACTGGAAATCGGTGACCGCCCGGATATGGATGCGACGGCTCGACCATTCGATGATCTTCGTGTTCATCGCCGGCAGCTATACACCGTTCGCGGTGTGTGCCATGCCCGCCCGGGAAGGGCAGCTGGTGCTCGGGATGGTGTGGGGCGGCGCGCTGGCCGGGATCGCCCTGAAGGTGTGTTGGCCGACGGCGCCGCGCTGGGTCGGTGTGCCGCTGTATCTGCTGCTGAGCTGGGTGGCGATCTGGTTCATCGGCCCGATCCTGCACGGCGCCGGGGTGGCCGCGATGGTGCTGCTCGTCGTCGGCGGGGTGATCTATAGCCTCGGCGGCCTGTTCTACGGGCTGCGCTGGCCCGATCCGTGGCCGACGACGTTCGGCTACCACGAATTCTTCCACGCCTGCACCGCGTTGGCGGCGATCTGCCACTACATCGCAATGTGGTTCGCGGTCTTCTAGCCCGCGAACCCCTGTGGCGAGCAGACGCAGAATCGCCCAAATCCCGCGGGATTTGGGCGATTCTGCGTCTGCTCGCCAGCTAAAGCTGGGTGACGTTGTCCGCGGACCAGTAGGCCTTCATCGCGGTGACCTTGCCGTCGTCGTTGACCACCATCACGTCGATCGGTTCGATGACCATCCCGCCGTCGCCCGATTTCACCGTGAGCCGGAACTGAAACGCCGCCTCGTTGCCCGCGATTCGCAACGACACCAATTCGCAGTCCCGTTCGGCGCCCTCGACCGCCGAATAGAACCCACGGATGGCCTGCCGACCGATGTGCACCTCGCCGCCGACGGGATCTTCGACGGTGGCGTCGTCGGCGTAGAGGTCGGCGATATCGTCGGCGCTGCCCTTGGCGACCAGGCTGATGTAGCGGTTGACGGTGTCGGCGATGACTTCAGCACTCGGCATGACAGGTCAGGTTACCGTGCCAATGCGGCGGCCAGCTCCTCGGTGGTGGTGACCGGCAGGTCGCAGACCCGGCCCCGGCACACATAGGCCGCATCGGCGCCGTCGACCCGGTCCCGGCCGGTCAAGAGTTCCGACGAGTTCGCTTGCCCGCCAACCACGATCGCCCCGCCCGGTGCCAGCCGGCGCGCGTCGGCCAACAACGAGGACCGCGACGCGTCACACGCCACCGCGATCTGCAGCGGTCCCCGCACGGCGGACTCGGCGACCGCCAGCCAATGCCCAGCCGAGCGCGGCACGCGGGCCAGCAGCGGGGAATGCGCCCGCAGTGCGTCGGCCGCGGCCTGCCCATAACGCTCGGCGCGGTCACCACCGACCAGGTGCGCGGCGGTCAGCAGCGCTTCGGTGATCAACGATGCGCCCGACGGCGTCGCACCATCGGTCGGGTCGGCAGGACGCATCATCAGCTGCTCGGCGTCGTCGGCGCTGTCGAACCACCGGCCCGGCCGGTCGGGGTCGGCGAAGTGCGCCAACGCAATGTCCAGTAGTTCGGTAGCCGCCGCCAGCCACGCCGGCTCCCCGGTCAACTGGTAGAGCGTCAGCAGCCCGGTCGCCAGCGCGGCATGGTCTTCGAGAATGGCCGCACTCTCGCCGACCTGCCCGCCCAGGCTGGCCCGTCGCAGCCGCCCGTCGACGAGGTGCAGCCCGAGCAGCGCCGCCGCGCATCGCCGGGCCGCCTCGGCCAACCCCGGATCACCCAGCGCCACACTGGCTTCGGCTAACGCGGTGATCGCAAGCCCATTCCAGGCTGTGACAACCTTGTCGTCGCGGTCCGGTTGGGGCCGGGTCGAACGCGCGGCCAGCAGTGCGGCGCGGATCCGCTCGAAGCGGTCGGTGTCGTCGGGATCGGCCGGCAGCTGCAGCACCGAGGCCCCGGCCTCGAACGTGCCCGCCTCGGTGATACCGAAAACCGCAGCGGCCCAGTGTCCGTCGTCGTCGCTAAGGACTTCGCGCAGCTGCGCCGGCGTCCACACGTAAGTCGAGCCCTCGCGGCCGGCCGCATCGGCGTCGAGTGATGACGTGAACATATCGGCGTCGGCCAGCGCATCGAGCATGAACCGGGCCGTCTCGCGGGAAATCCGTTGCGCCAGCGGGTTGGCGGTGCGCCGCGCCCAATGCGCGTAAACTCGCAGCAGCAGCGCGTTGTCGTACAACATCTTCTCGAAATGCGGTACCACCCAAGCGTTGTCGACACTGTATCGAGCGAAACCACCGGCTAGCTGGTCGTAGATGCCCCCGCGGGCCATCGCAGTGCAGGTGCGCTCTACCGCCTGCAGCGCTGCCGGCGAACCGGTTCGCTCGTGATGCCGCAGTAACGCCTCCAGCAGCGCCGACGGCGGGAATTTCGGTGCACCGCCGAACCCGCCGTGCACGGTGTCCTCGTCGCGCAGCACGGCGGCGACGGCGTGATCACACAGTTGCGGCGCCACCTGCGGGCCGGCCGCGGGCAGTCCCGAAGACATCGCGCGCAGCTCGCGCGCGATGTGTGCTGCGGCCTGCTCGACTTCGTCACGGCGGTCGCGCCAAGTGGCTGACACTGCGGAAAGCAGTTGTAAGAAAGCGTGTTTCGGGTAGTAGGTGCCGCAGAAGAACGGCCTGCCGTCCGGGGTGAGGAAACACGTCATCGGCCAGCCGCCCTGCCCGGTGAGCGCGACGGTGGCGTTCATGTAGACGGCGTCGATGTCAGGCCGCTCCTCGCGGTCGACCTTGATGCAGACAAATCTGGCGTTCATCGCGGCGGCCACCTCGTCGTCCTCGAACGACTCGTGGGCCATCACATGACACCAGTGACAGGCCGCGTAGCCCACCGAGAGCAGGATCGGCACGTCGCGCTCGGCGGCTTCGGCAAGAGCCTGCGGCGTCCACTGCTGCCAGTGCACCGGGTTGTCGGCGTGCTGGCGCAGATAGGGGCTGGCGGCGCCGGCCAGGGTGTTGGCCGCAGGACTCATCGTCGGGTCCTAACCGTCGGGCCCACGGGGCGCTCGCTCGTGATCCGTCGGCCGGTCGAGATCGAGCGTTCCTTCATCGGCGGCCCGGTCGGGCTCGGCGTCGTTTCGGTCGAACGATTCTGGCACCTTCTTGAGTTGCCGGTTCATCGACCGGATCAAAAACACCGTGGCCAGCAGCAACAGCACGATGACCAGCAGGCCCATCGGGCTGGCCTTGCCGAAATCCGGGCCGGTGTGACGGGGTGCGTCGTCGGCCAGCACCGTGATCGCGGAAAGCCATACTTCGGACATCACTCGGCCTCGATTCCGGCGAACAGATCCGTTTCGGGAAGGCTGACCGGCACCCGGGAGCGGGCCAGCTCGAACTCCTCGGTCGGCCACAGCCGCTGCTGCCATTCGATCGGCGCGGCGAAGAAGTCGGCGTTGGGGTCGATCTGGGTGGCGTGGGCCCGCAGCGCGTCGTCGCGATGGCTGAAGTATGCCGAGCACTCCACTCGGGTCGTGACCCGGTCAGCGAACACGTCGTGCTTGGCATCCCACAGCGCCAGCCATTTCTCGAATGGCCCGTTTTGGCCATGCCTGGTGAATTCGTCCTGCAGCACCTGCATCCGTTGCCGCAGGAACCCGTGGACGTAGTAGAGCTTGGACACCGTCCACGGCTCCCCGGCGTGGCGGAAGCGCGCGTAATCTCCGGCCGCCTCATACGCGGCGACCGATACCTGGTGACAACGGATGTGGTCGGGATGCGGGTAGCCGCCGTTCTCGTCGTAGGTGATCATCACGTGCGGGCGGAAATCCCGCACCACGCGTACCAGCGCCTCGGTAGAGACGTCCAGCGGCACCCGCGCAAAGCAGTCCTCGGGCAGTGGGGGCGGCAGTTCGCCCTTGGGCAGACCGGAGTCGACGAAACCGAGCCAGGTGTGCTCGACGCCGAGGATCTCGGCGGCCTTGGCCATCTCGTCTCGGCGGATTTCGGCGATGCGCCCATGCACTTCGGGCAGATCCATGGCGGGGTTGAGGATCTCGCCGCGTTCGCCCCCGGTCAGCGTCACCACCAGCACACGATGACCCTCGTCTGCGTAGCGAGCAAGGGTCGCGGCGCCTTTGCTGGATTCGTCGTCGGGGTGGGCGTGCACCGCCATCAATCGCAGTTCGCTCACCTGCTCCCTGTCTGTCCGCTGTTCGGCTGAGGTGCCCCTATAGTTCCAGTTCTAATCGTTCCATCCCCGCCACCCGGCCCCGAAACCCGACCAGGAGACTGCCGCACCGACATGAACGACGGCCGCATCCCGCGTCCGCAGACCCGCTATGGGCGTCCCCGGCTGACCGGCTGGTCGCGCCGCGGTGTCGTCATCGCGCTGGCATCGTTGGTGGTCGCGGCCGGCGTCCTCATCGCGGTCATCGGTTATCAGCGGCTGGCCAACCGCGACGTGACCGGCACGCTGGTCGGCTACCGCCTGATCGACGACGAGACGGTGGCGGTGACGATCAACGTGAGGCGCTCGGACCCGTCGCGTCGGGCCGATTGCATCGTGCGGGCACGGTCGAAGGACGGCAGCGAGACGGGCCGGCGCGAAGTGCTGATCCCGCCGTCGGACCGGGACACGGTGCAGGTGACGGCGATCGTGAAATCCTTCCGGCCGCCGGCAATGGGCGACATCTACGGCTGCGGCACCGATGTGCCCAGCTATCTGCGGCCCGCGTAAGCACACGGCTGTTGCCGCACCGGAGCAAAAGCGGTGGCCGTCCAAAGCTGACTAGCGAAAGCCGTGGCGGTGGTATCATGTCCGGGTACACGGTTCCCACTGGGACCGTGTATTGCTGCATTAGCGCGACATACGCGGCACGGCGCGGCGCACGCGCGGTGAAGCCCCATGCGCGGCAGCGAACCGAAAGCCTTGCCCACGCGAATATCGTGGAAACGACGACACAAGGAGCGCGACGAGATGACGGACACTCAGGTGACCTGGTTGACCCAGGAGTCACATGACCGGCTCAAGGCCGAGCTCGACCAACTGATCGCGAACCGTCCGGTCATCGCCGCAGAAATCAACGCCCGCCGCGAGGAGGGCGACCTCAGCGAGAACGGCGGATATCACGCCGCTCGCGAGGAGCAGGGGCAGCAAGAGGCCCGCATCCGTCAGCTGCAGGACCTGCTGAGCAACGCCAAGGTCGAAGCGCCCACCCAATCCGGCGTGGCGCTGCCCGGCTCGGTGGTAAAGGTCTACTACAACGACGACGAGTCCGACACCGAGACCTTTCTGATCGCCACCCGGCAGGAGGGACTTAACGACGGCAAGCTCGAGGTGTACTCGCCGAATTCGCCGCTGGGCGCTGCCCTCCTCAACGCAAAGGTCGGCGAGAGCCGGACCTACAAGGTGCCCAACGGCAACACCGTCAAGGTGACATTGGTCAGCGCGGAGCCGTACCGCGCCTAGAGCTAACCGGGGTCGGGAAACCGGGCGGTATCGGGTCCGCCATGGCGAAGATCGCCGAGGATTTGTTGCTGCTGCTGCTCGACAATGCGTCGGGACAGCCGGCGTTGGATCGGACACGGCGCGGACGGCTGCTGGCCGCCGCGGTGCTGCTGGATCTGGCCTACGCGTGCCGGATTCGCCCGGCGGTCGACGGGGACCCGGTACAAACTCGACGACTGTTGGTACTGACCGGCCCCGACCCGGGTGATCCGGCCGTCGCGCCGGCGCTGCGGTTGTTGCTGCGCCGGCCCCTTAGCCCCGCGGCGGCGATAGCCAAACTGCGCCGCGAAACCCCGGCCCTTGTTCTCTCGCAGCTCGAACGCGGCGGTCACGTGCAACGGGTCCAGTTGTACGCCAAGGGATTCAAGCCGGCTTATGGCTGGCGGCTGACTGACCGGCACCGGGTTTCGCAAACGCGTGCGGCTATGACGGCGGCGCTATTCGACCGACTGTGTCCCGATCCGGCGGCGGCGACGATCATCTCGCTGCTGCACGCCATCGGCGGGCTGGGCGCAGTGTTCAGCCTCGACGACCGCGGCTGGGATTGGGTCCTCAGCCGTGCCGGCGATATCGCCAGCGGCTGCTGGGTAAACGAATCCGAGCCCGGCCTGCCCGAGGTCAACCTGGCCGTGACAACGGCGGCGATCCGCCCCGCGTTGACGTGACGCCGGCGCCCGCCGGCCCGGCGCTGGTCCGGCAGCGCACGTCACGCTTTGATAGGTAGTTCGTTTTGTCAGCCAGGCAGGGGAAGCAGGTGCCGCGGCTGTCGCCGGGCGCCCGCTTCCGGTTGACCGAATCGTCCCGGTTGGCGAGCCTGTCGAGGTTGTCGACGCGGGTGTCAAGTCTGGTATTCGCGGGTTGGTTACCGCAGGACGGACTGTTCTGCTGGAGTGGATCGCGGATCTAGAGGTCGAGCGTCATCACGTTGTCAGGCAACAGGATTGCTCATAAAGCGTTCGCGGGTCACTGCCACGCGCTGCCGCCGCCAGGCTCGATTCGGACAGTTGTGGAGGGCGCAAGTTTCTCGGGCCGCCTCCTGCTCGGCGCTGGGAACCGTGACCTCCACAATCTGACCCAAATGCAGCAACCGGGCCAGATGCGCCGCATCACGGGCATCGGTCTTTGACCCGATCCCCGGTCGGGCGTTGCCGCTTCGACGCAACGGCCACCAGACACACCACCCCAGCCGCCACCAGAAAGCGCGCCAGACCCAACCCCGTCGGGCCAGCCTCATAGGCCACCGCGACCCGGCCCGGCAACGATCGCAACCACTCCAAAATCTCCTGATAATCCGGGGGTATCTCCGTCCAACGCACACCCAACCACCGACCGCGCATGCACATCCAAACCAACACCCGAACGCTCAACCTTCACTGGGGCCTCCCACATCGTGTGGCCCTACCAGCCAGGACCCGTTTCCTGCCGGCAACCCACGTTCACCTGTGAGCGAGGCCCCAGCCCCCCATACCGTCTAGCTCAGGGCCTGCTCGAGGTCGGCCAGCAGATCGGAAACATCCTCAATACCCACCGACAGCCGTACCAAGTCGTCGGGAACCTCGAGCCGCGAACCCGCCGTCGACGCATGTGTCATTGCGAACGGATGCTCGATCAGTGACTCCACCCCACCCAACGACTCGGCCAGGATGAACACCGCGGTGTTGGCGCACAGCTCCTCGGCCGCTCGGCGTCCGCCCCGCATCCGCACGGAGACCATGCCGCCGAAACCGCGCATCTGCCGCGCGGCGACCTGATGGCCCGGATGACTGGACAGCCCTGGATACAACACGGTGCTGACCGCTGGATGCCTGGCGAGGAAATGCGCGACCGCCGCGCCGTTTTCGCTGTGCCGCTGCATCCGCAACACCAGCGTCTTCAGGCCGCGCAGCGTCAGGTAAATGTCGAACGGGCCCGGCACCGCGCCGGCCCCGTTCTGCAGAAAGCCGAACGCCGCGTCGAGCTCTTCATCGTCGGTGACCAGCGCGCCGCCCACGACATCGGAGTGCCCGCCGATGTATTTGGTGGTCGAATGCAGCACGATGTCAGCACCCAGGGTCAACGGCTGCTGCACCGCCGGTGACGCAAACGTGTTGTCCACCAACACTTTTACGGAGCGTTCCCGCGCAATGTCGGCGATTGCCCCGATATCGGCGATCGATAGCAGCGGATTGGTCGGCGTTTCCACCCAGATCAGTCGGGTCCGCGGAGTGATCGCATCGCGCACCGCGTCGAGATCAGCGAAAGTTACCGGCGTGTAGTCGACACCCCATGCGGTGAAAACCTGGTCGATCAGGCGGAAAGTACCCCCGTAGGCGTCGTCCGGGATCACCACGTGGTCGCCCGGGCGCAGCATTGCCCGCAACGCACAGTCGGTGGCGGCCATCCCGGAACTGAACGCGCGGCAAAATCTGCCCTCCTCGACAGCCGCCAGCGCCGCTTCCAGCGCCGCCCGCGTTGGGTTACCGGATCGGGAGTAGTCGAATTCTCCGCGCAGGACACCGACGCCGTCTTGAGCGAACGTGCTGCTGGTATTGATCGGAGGGTTGACCGCACCGGTCAGAGGGTCCGGTGAATAGCCGGCGTGAATGGCCCGGGTAGCGAGCCCCGGCATGCGACGCTTGTCGCCGTCACCGGCCGTAGTGCGCTGTCTGCTCATCGACGATCAAGCCTAATGGGGTCGACGAATCGCGGTCGCATCCGCCGAAGAAGCCGCAGGCACCGCCACCCACCGGACGCTAGCGCAGTTTGCGACCATGAGCGTCGGGAACCGCTGCGGTAAACATCATGATCGCGTCGACAAAGGCCCAAATCGCGACCCCGAACAAAATGGGGAACCCAACGAAGACGATAGTCAGCATCAAACCAATAATGGTGAGCGCCAACTGAATTCCCCCAATTACCGCCGAACCGATGTA
Organism: Mycobacterium heckeshornense; assembly: GCF_016592155.1. Taxonomy (NCBI): domain Bacteria; kingdom Bacillati; phylum Actinomycetota; class Actinomycetes; order Mycobacteriales; family Mycobacteriaceae; genus Mycobacterium; species Mycobacterium heckeshornense. The sequence goes on along the minus strand of NZ_AP024237.1, from coordinate 1,179,391 downwards.
GAAGCGGCCGACACCGAGCATGCCGACAAACAACTGCAGGCAGCCCGCGACGGCCGCTGACTTGTCGGACAACGGCTGTCCCGTGGCGGGATCACGCCCATACGGCGCTCGAGGATCAACCGCGTACCCAGAGTACGTGGAATAGCCGTACGGCTGACCGTAATACCCCGGGTGCCAGGACGCCGGCGGCACGGGTGCGTTCGGAAAGCCGTACGGATCGGGGTCCCGCCATTCCGGCTGTCGGCCGAGTGGCCCAGGCGGTGTCGACATGGTACCGACGGTGTCCTTCGCTTTTGTTATGCGATCCCACAAATGGTCATTGCGCGCGTCACGGTGTCGGTGGCCGAATCGTATCGGCCGAGGGTTCGCTCGGCAGGCAAACCGTCGACATGATCTTGTCGGCGATGGTTTGCCGCTTGGCGTCCCACAGCGGCAACAAATAGCCGATATAGCAGATGACCGCGTCGATGAAATGTGCGAGTTGACGTGCGATGGACAACCCGAATCCGATTGGCTGGCCGGTATTTTCGCTCACCACCTTGAACTTCATGACCGTCTTGCCAATGCTCGAGCCGGTGATGCCCTGCCGATAGCCGTAGTTCCAGATGAGATAGGCCAAACCCACCAGCACCGCCAACCAGAATGTCGTCATACCCACCGCGGAATAGCCACTGGCGCAGACCTGGTCGACGTCGTATCGCGAGATGTCGGTGATGCATGCCGTCTGTTCGGTGCCGACCAGCACGAGCCAGCCGATGGAGATGATGATCGCGTAGGGGACGAAGTCGACGACGAAGGCCATGACTCGGGTGCCCCACGGGGTATAGGCGTGCGGCGGCAAACCGCGAATCACCGGGCCGGGCGGCGGCGGCACGAATTCCCCGGAAGGCGGTGGGGGCGGCGGGTATGCGCCGCCGGGCGGCGGAGGCGGATGGCCGCCTTGGGCGGGATGCTGCGGATCAGGACCGCCGGGCGGCGGGGCGGGTTGGTCGGTCATGAAACGCCTTCCACGGACATGGGATGACCTGCACTCGGCGGCATTACGGTACCCGACGAGCGGTCGGCGCGAGCGCGCTCAGCGCAAGGCCGACCCCATGGACCAACCTCTGCGTTGATTTGCTAGCCGAATTAATTTGCCCGCCAGCGGTTCCGCTACCTGCGCCGTGGACCCTCGGACAGAAAGCCCAGCAAATCATGGCGGGTGATCACCCCGACCGGTTTGCCTTCTTCCACGACCATCAGCGCATCGGCGTCGCGCAGCGCCTTGGCTGCCGCGCTGATCAGCTCACCGGCGCCGATCATCGGCAGGGGCGGGCTCATATGCAGGCCAACCGCGTCCGCCAGCTTGGCGCGGCCTTCGAAAACGGCTGATAACAGTTCCCGTTCGGACACGCTGCCGGCTACCTCGCCGGCCATCACCGGCGGCTCGGCGCCGACGACGGGCATCTGGGAAACCCCGTACTCGCGCAAGATGCCGATGGCGTCGCGGACGGTCTCGGACGGATGGGTGTGCACCAGGTCGGGCAGTGCGCCGGATTTTCCGCGCAGCACGTCGCCGACGGTGGGTTGTTCCATCGAGCCGTCGAGGCGGCTGCGCAAAAAGCCATACGACGACATCCACGCGTCGTTGAAGATCTTCGACATATAACCGCGGCCGCCGTCGGGCAGCAGCACGACGATCAGCGCGTCCGGTCCGGCATCTTCAGCGACTTTGAGCGCAGCCACCACCGCCATCCCGCACGACCCGCCGACCAGCATGGCTTCTTCGCGGGCCAGCCGCCGGGTCATCTCGAACGAATCCGCGTCGGACACCGCGATCACCTCGTCGGGCACGGACGGGTCGTAGGCCGCCGGCCAGAAATCCTCGCCGACGCCCTCGACCAGATACGGCCGTCCGGTCCCGCCGGAGTACACCGACCCCTCCGGGTCGGCGCCGATCACTCGCACTGTTCCCCCGGACACCTCTTTGAGGTAGCGCCCCGCACCGGTGATCGTCCCACCCGTTCCGATGCCAGCCACGAAATGCGTGACCCTGCCGTCGGTGTCGGCCCAGATTTCCGGTCCGGTCGTCTCGTAATGGCTGGCCGGCCCGTCGGGATTTGCGTATTGGTCCGGCTTCCAGGCGCCGTCGATCTCGGTGACCAGCCGGTCGGACACGCTGTAGTAGCTGTCCGGGTGGTCGGGCGGCACCGCCGTCGGACACACCACGACTTCGGCGCCGTAGGCCCGCAGCACGTTCTGCTTGTCCTCACTGACCTTGTCGGGGCAGACAAACACGCACTTGTATCCCCGCTGCTGGGCCACCATGGCCAGCGCGACACCGGTGTTGCCCGAGGTCGGTTCGACGATGGTGCCACCCGGTTTGAGTTGACCGCTGGCCTCGGCGGCGTCGATCATCTTGATCGCGATCCGGTCCTTGGCACTCCCCCCGGGGTTGAGGTACTCGACCTTGGCGACTACGGTTGCGGCCCCAGCCGGCACGACGGAATTCAGCCGAACCAGTGGTGTGTTGCCGATGAGCTCACTGATGTGCCGGGCGATCCGCATGCAGTCATCGTCTCAGGCGGCTTGGACAGCCGCGCAACGGCTTGGCCGGGGCGTGGCAATTAGTCGGTGGCTTCGCGGATGTATTCGCCGATCTGGCGCAAGGAGCGCGTCGCCTCGGGTATCACCGGGGCGGCGAGCTGGAAGTCGTGAATCTGGCCGGGCCAGATCCGCACCTCGGTCGGCACACCCACGGCAGCCAACCGTCGAGCCGCTAATCGGGCGTCGTGCAATAACACTTCGGAGCCCGACACGTGGATCAATGTGCGCGGCAGTCCGGGTTTGAGTTCGTCGAGCGGCTCGTAGAGTTCTTCGGGCTTGCCATTGACGGCGTGCTTAGCAGCGGCGCTGGCCACCAGCGCGACCAGCGCGTCAAACGTCCGCGACGCGAACATGGCGTCGGTCTTGATATTGGGATGTGCCTGTTTGGGTTCTTTGGCCAGCTGCAGCAGTGGCGAGATCGCGACCATGGCCGCGGGTTTTTCGCCGACCTCCTGCAGCCGCTGCGCAAGGGCCAGCGCCAGATAGCCGCCCGCGGAATCGCCCGCCAACACGATCCGGTCGGGCTGATACCCGCGCAGCCGCAGCCAACGGTAAGCGTCGTGGCAGTCGTCGAGGGCCATTCCGACGGAGTGCCTGGGCATCAGCCGGTAGTTGACCACCAGGATGGGCGAATCTGCGTATCGCGAGATCGCGTTGACCACCCTGCTGTGCGAGTTGACCCCGCATGTCAAGAAGGCGCCGCCGTGCAGATAGAGCACCACCCGCCGCTTGCCGTCTGCTGGCAGCACCCCGGGTGCACGCACCAGTTGCGCTGTGGCGTGCGGCAAATCGACTGTGGTGCGGACCGTGCCGGGCGTCGGCAGCAAGAGCCGGCACGCGAAGTCGATCAGACCGAACGGCCACCGCACATGCGGCACCCGGCTGCCGACCGCCAACACGGGGCGGATCGTCAGCCGCGACGCCAGCCACAGCAGCCGACCCGGCAAGCTGGGGCCGGTCTCGATGACCTCGACGGGAACGGCGTCGCCGACGGCAATTCGGCGCGGGAGCGGGCGGAGCGCGAGCGTTCCGTACAGAGAGGGGCCGGGTCGGCTACCGCGGGGCGATCCGGACACCATGCTCGGTGCGGTCATGCTCAACACTCCCTACGCCGTTGTAGTGCGGTACAGCATGTCGACGAGGTAGCGAAGCGACCGGTTCATCTTCGTCGTATTTCGCTGTACCCGCCCGGGGCGCTCAGCCAACCTCGCAGACTTAGCTTGACACTCTTACAAACTTCAACATTCAAAGAGTCTGATTCGATACCAGATCTGGTTCGGGCCGTGATCGCCGCGAGCCGCGCTTACCAGGTCGGCGGTCGTGCGCGCCTTAAACTGGTGACGTGGAGATACGCGCGCCACGTCGATCGTTGATCGCGCTGGCCGCAGCGGGTGCACTAGCGTCGACCGGAACGGCCTACCTGGGCGCACGCAACCTGCTGATCGGCCAGGCGCGGCAGGCGCGCAGCGTCATTCCAAAGGCCTGGGATCCCCCGCCCCGCGCTGACGGCGTGTACACGCCCGGCCGCGGGCCGGTTGAGCGGTGGCATCGTGGCGTGCCCTTCGACCTACACCTGATGGTCTTCGGTGATTCGACAGCGACCGGCTACGGCTGCCGAACCGCCGACGAAGTTCCCGGCGTGCTGCTCGCGCGTGCGCTCGCCGAACGCACCGGCAAACGGGTCCGGCTGAGCACGAAGGCGATTGTGGGTGCCACCTCCAAAGGGCTGTCCGGCCAGGTCGACGCGATGTTCGTGGCCGGACCACCACCGGACGCGGCGGTGATCATGATTGGCGCCAACGACGTCACCGCCCTCAACGGCATCGGACCCTCGGCGCGTCGGCTGGGCGCCGCCGTGTGGCGGCTGCGCGCGAGCGGCGCGGTGGTAGTGGTTGCCACCTGCCCCGATTTCGGAGTGATCACCGCGATTCCGCAGCCGCTGCGCTGGCTGGCGCGCACCCGTGGTCTGCGGCTGGCGCGCGCCCAGGCCGCCGCCGTTCGAGCCGCCGGAGGGGTGCCAGTGCCGCTGGCGGATTTGCTCGTGCCGCACTTCCGGCGCTCCCCCGAGGTGCTGTTCTCCGAAGACCGCTACCACCCCTCAGCCGCCGGTTATGCGCTCGTCGCCGACCAACTGCTGCCGGCGTTGTGTTCCGCCTTAGGCGAGTCGACCCGCGGGTTGGCGGCCGAATTACCGTCAACGTCCGGTTCGGCGCGAACCGGTCTGGGTCGGGCCCGTCTTCGGATCGTGTCGCGGCTGTGGCGTCGGCCCACCACCGGTGTACCCGCACCCGTCGTCGTACCTACCGGCGGCTGACCCCACAACCGACTCCTCCTCGGGCCGCTCCGCGGCCCGCATCGTCGTCGCGCTCGGTTCGATCGCCCGACTCCTCCTCAGGCCGCTCCGCGGCCCGCATCGTCGTCGCGCTCGGTTCGATCGCCCGACTCCTCCTCGGGCCGCTCCGCGGCCCGCATCGTCGTCGCGCTAGATTCGCTTTAGCCTGGCCACGCACCGTATGCCGGGCCACATCCGGTCTAACCCGCATCCGCTGGAGGGAGCCGATCGTGCCGGAAGCCGTCATCGTGTCAACTGCCCGCTCGCCGATCGGCCGCGCCGCCAAGGGATCGCTTGTCAGCATGCGGCCCGACGATTTGGCCGCCCAGATGGTGCGCGCGGCGCTCGACAAAGTCCCCGCGCTAAATCCTCATCAGATCGACGACCTATTGATGGGCTGCGGGCAACCCGGCGGTGAGTCTGGGTTCAACATTGCCCGCGTCGTCGCCGTTCAGCTGGGCTATGACTTCCTGCCCGGCACCACCATCAACCGCTATTGCTCGTCGTCGTTGCAAACCACGCGGATGGCCTTTCACGCCATCAAGGCCGGCGAAGGCGACGCGTTCGTTTCCGCCGGTGTTGAAACGGTGTCGCGATTCGGCAAAGGCACTGCGGACTCGTGGCCGGACACCAAGAACCCGGTTTTCGCCGAGGCCCAGCAACGCACCGCCGCAGCGGCCGAGGGCGCCGACGAATGGCACGATCCACGCGCCGACGGAGCACTGCCAGACATCTACATCGCGATGGGCCAGACCGCGGAAAACGTTGCTCTGCTGACCGGGATCAGCCGCGAAGACCAGGACCGTTGGGGCGTGCGCAGCCAGAACCGGGCCGAGGAGGCGATCAAGAGCGGGTTCTTCGAGCGCGAGATCGAGCCGGTCACCCTTCCCGATGGGACCACGGTCAGCGTCGATGACGGCCCCCGGCCAGGCACCACCTACGAAAAGGTGAGCCAGCTCAAGCCGGTGTTTCGGCCCAACGGCACCGTCACCGCAGGCAACGCCTGCCCGCTCAACGACGGCGCCGCCGCAGTGGTGATCACCAGCGACATCAAAGCCAAGGAGCTCGGGCTCACCCCGCTGGCCCGCATCGTGGCCACCGGGGTGAGCGCGCTTTCACCAGAGATCATGGGCTTGGGGCCGATCGAAGCCACCAAGAAAGCCCTGGCCAATGCCCGAATGTCGCTGCGCGACATCGACCTGTTCGAGATCAACGAAGCCTTCGCGGTCCAGGTGATCGGCTCGGCTCGCGAGCTGGGTATCGACGAGGACAAGCTCAACGTGTCTGGCGGGGCGATCGCGCTGGGCCACCCGTTCGGCATGACCGGTGCACGCATCACCGCCACGCTGTTGAACAACCTGCAGACCTACGACAAGACGCTCGGCCTGGAAACCATGTGCGTCGGCGGCGGTCAGGGCATGGCGATGATCGTCGAGCGGCTGTCGTAATTTCGCCCGACGCTTCGAGCGTGCATCCAGGGCGGCCACACGCCAGAAATCCCGCCCCCAGCGCACATTCGGCGCAGAGAAAAGCCGGCACGCGCCTGTCGGGCGTGCCGGCTTCGCGTCCAGCACAGCTAATCGTTCTGCAGGTAACTCAGCAGACGCAGGATCTCGATGTAGAGCCAGACCAGGGTCACGGTCAAGCCGAGGGCAATGCCCCACGCGGCCTTCTCCGGCGCCCCGGCGCGCACCATCTGGTCCGCCGCGTCAAAGTCGATAAGGAAGCTAAACGCCGCCAGACCAATGCAGACCAGCGAGAAGATGATGGCCAACGGCCCGCCGCTGCGCAGGCCCAAGCCCTCACCGTGGCCGACACCGAACATGCCCAGGACTAGGTTGCCGATCATCAGAGCCAGCACGCCGAACAACCCGGCAACGATCATGCGGGTGAATTTCGGGGTGACCCGGATGGCGCCGGTTTTGTAGACCACGAGCATGCCGAAGAACACCCCGAGGGTGCCCAGAATCGCCTGTCCGATCAGCGCTCCGGCGCTGGTGGACGACACCGCGATGTTGGCCAGCACAAATGAGATGGCACCGAGGAACAGGCCCTCCAGTGCCGCGTAAGTCAGCACGATCCCCGGGTTGTCCTGCTTGCGCCCCAGGGTGGCGATCAGCACCAGGGCCAATCCGCCGAACCCGCCGATAAAGGTGAACGGCGCGGCCCACGCAAGGTTGGCCGCCACCATGAAATACGAAGCAATCGCAACCGCCGACAGCACCGCCAGCGTCACACCGGTCTTGGTGACGACGTCGTCAATGGTCAGCGGACGGGAAATACCGGTCCGCTGGTCGTACGGAGCCACATAGGGGTCCGCCTGATACCCGTACTGGGTCGCGGCGCCGGCAGCGCCAGTGCCGAACTGCGCGTATCCGCCCCTCTGCTTCGGCAGCGAACGAAATACCGGGTTGCTAGTCTCCCGCACCGTCGGATCCTCTCTTGAGCTGTGGCTTCGAGCTGTGCGAACACCTGGACAACGATCAGCGGCTCGACCGGGTTCCCTGGCTGGGATGTCCTGACGTCGCTGTCTAGCTAAACCTTACCCGCGGGCGCCCCGCCGCGGGCAACGATCTAGATTGCTGATCAGTCTGGCGTGCACGAAGCGACACGAGGGGAGACCACGCGCGTGACGGGCGAATCCGACGAGATCCTGACCCGCATCCACGACGGTGTCGGCATCGTGACCCTCAACCGCCCCAAGGCGATCAACTCGCTGACCCAGAACATGGTCACCGCGTTCAGCGCAATTCTCAGCGATTGGGAACACGACGACGCGGTGCGCACCGTAGTTCTCGAAGGGGCCGGCGAGCGCGGATTGTGCGCCGGAGGCGATGTCGTGGCGATCTACCACAGTGCACGCGCCGACGGCGTTGCGGCACGGCGATTCTGGCGCGACGAATATCAGCTCGACGCGCAGATCGGCCGTTTCACCAAGCCGTATGTGTCGTTGATGGACGGCATCGTGATGGGCGGCGGTGTCGGTGTGGGCGCGCACGCCAACACCCGAGTGGTGACCGATACGACGAGCATGGCGATGCCGGAGGTGGGCATCGGATTCATTCCCGACGTCGGCGGCACCTACCTGCTGTCGCGGGCGCCCGGATCGCTGGGCCTGCATGCCGCACTGACCGGCGCGCCGTTTTCCGGCGCCGACGCCATCGCGATGGGATTCGCCGACCACTACGTGCCGCACGCCATGCTGGACGCGTTCATTCGCGCGATCATCGCCGACGGCGTCGAACGGGCGGTCGCTGGCCATGCCGTCGAACCACCACCCAGTGACCTTGCAGCCCAACAGGATTGGATCGACCAGTGTTATGCCGGCGACTCCGTGGCCGACATCGTCGCCGCGCTACGCGGCCATGAGGCCTCCGCCGCCAACGACGCCGCCGACCTGATCGCCACCCGCTCGCCCATCGCGCTGTCGGTGACACTGGAGGCGGTGCGCCGCGCCGCAAAGCTGGACACCCTCGAGGATGTTTTGGTTCAGGACTACCGGGTGTCGTGCGCTGCACTGCGTTCCCACGATCTGGTCGAGGGCATCCGCGCCCAACTGATCGACAAGGACCGCAACCCGAAGTGGTCCCCGGCATCGCTCGACGAGGTCAGCGCAGCTGACGTTGACGCCTACTTCGCACCGGTCGACGACGACCTGAAGTTCTAGAAAGGCAGCACATGACCGAAAAAGACTGGGCAACCATCCTGGTCGAACGCGACGGACGCGTCGGTACCATCACGCTGAACCGGCCGCAGGCGCTTAACGCGCTAAACAGCCAGATGATGAATGAAGTTACCTGTGCAGCAACAGAATTCGACGGCGATCCGGATATCGGCGCGATCATCATCACCGGTTCGGCGAAGGCATTTGCCGCCGGCGCGGACATCAAAGAGATGGCCAGCCTGACGTTCGCCGATGTGTTCGACGCTGACTATTTCGCCACCTGGGCCAAGCTGGCCGCGGTGCGCACCCCGACGATCGCCGCGGTGGCGGGACACGCACTCGGCGGCGGCTGCGAGCTGGCCATGATGTGTGACCTGCTGATCGCCGCTGACACAGCGAAATTCGGTCAGCCCGAAATCAAGCTTGGCGTGTTGCCCGGTATGGGCGGCTCGCAGCGGCTGACTCGGGCCATCGGCAAAGCCAAGGCCATGGACCTCATCCTGACCGGCCGAACCATCGATGCGGCCGAGGCCGAACGCAGCGGTCTGGTCTCGCGTGTCGTGCCGGCCGACGACTTGCTCACCGAGGCCAAGGCCGTCGCCACTACCATCGCGCAAATGTCGTTGTCGGCGACCCGGATGGCCAAGGAAGCCGTCAACCGTGCGTTCGAATCCACCCTCGCTGAAGGACTTCTCTACGAACGCCGGCTATTCCATTCAGCTTTCGCGACCAGCGACCAGTCCGAGGGTATGGCGGCGTTCATCGAGAAACGCCCCGCAAACTTTACGCATCGTTGAGCACACCGGCGTCTACCAGCGCCCGAAAGCCGCCGACCACATCGGTGGCCCGGCGTAGACCCAGGTCTTGCAGCGCGGCCGCGGCCAGACTCGACGTGTAGCCCTCCGAGCAGATGATCACCCACTCGACGTCGTCGTCGACGGCGTGTGGCAGCCGAGCGTCGCTGGTCGGATCGCATCGCCATTCCAGGACGTTGCGTTCAACGACCAGCGCGCCCGGTATCTCCCCTTCGACGGCGCGCTGGGCCTGCGGACGGATGTCGACGAGCACGGCGCCGCGGCGGATCGCGCCGGGCAACTGCTCGGCGGTAAGCCGGCACAACCGGGCCCGGGCGTTACCAAGCATCCGATCTATCCGGCTGGTCATGGCATCAGGTCGGTCAATTCGGTGCGCCGGCGGCGCAACGTGTTGCGTTCAGTGACGTCGTAGTACGACATCGCGGTCAGCGGAGGCGAGTACGCATGCACGCTCAGTGTCGGGCCGGCCGGCGCAGCGACCGGCGGCGGAGCCCACACCACGTCGTGCACCCAGCCCAGCGGGAACCCGGCTTGATCGCCCGCGTGCAGCCGCCGACACCGCAGTTGATCGCCCTCCCAACGGAATTCGTCGAGAGAACCGGACAGCAACGTCAACGCCCCCAGCGACCCGCCGTGGTCATGCAGCTCGGTGGCATGCCCGGGCACCCAGCTGATCAGCCAGATGTCGAGTTCTTCGTCACCGTGGATGCGGCTGAACCAGCGCTCGTCAGCCGGCACCCCGGTCGGCGGCAGCAGATGGTCGTAATGGCCGCTGAGCACGCTGTCGGCGGCCCGATCCGTCGCATACAACAGGTCCGGCACCCGTAGCCGGGTGGGGCCGGAAACCGGCGGGAAACTGGCTGTCCGCAGCACGGCGGGGTTGGCGGGAACCATGTAACAACTCCGGGGAAAGGTAAACGGATCTGGGGTCGGCGAGTAGTTAGGGCCGACAACACTCCAAAACCCTGGCGCCCTCCATCACGGCAACCAGCCTTGCATACATTGACACCGTGCGCTGGCGTCGATATCGCTCACGGGTGCGGGTCGCCATTGTTGCCGCGGGCCTGCCGATGATTGCGAGCTGCGCCTCAGCCGACCACGAGGCCACGGCACCTCCGCCCGCCACCTTGGAGCCCTTGCCCGCGACGAGTCCGCCGCCGCCGGGTGCCATCGGCGTCTCGCCGGGCGGGGTCACCACCAAGGTCGACGTGCCCGCTGACTCGTCACAGGACGAATACGCGCTGGCCTGCCGCGCCGCCAAGCAGTGGATGGCCAGTCGTGGCGGCGACCCGCACACACAGATCGAGCCGTATCTGGCGACCCTGCAGTCGCCGACCGCAAAGCCCGGCACGGCCACGTTCAACCGGCCGTGGGCGCAGCTGACGCCCGGCCAGCAAGCGGCAGTGATCGTCGCGGTCCAGGCGGCCGCAGACGACCAGTGTGGCTAACCGTCGGCGTGCGGTGCAGTTCGAATCACACCTGAAAGAAAAGCGGTCGCGCGCAGAATGAAGTGATGCCTGTGGTCGATCCGGTGCGCTCGCGCGCCGCACCTCAGCCGGCCGCGCTTCGGGTGAGCAGCTCGTCGCGGCCGCGCGTGGCACTGGCGCTGGGCAGCGGTGGCGCGCGCGGATACGCCCATATCGGGGTGATCAATGAACTGCAGGAGCGCGGCTACCAGATCGTCGGGATCGCGGGTTCATCGATGGGTGCGCTGGTGGGTGGCCTGCAAGCGGCCGGAAAACTCCATGAATTTGCCGATTGGGCACGGTCGCTGACGCAACGCGCCATCCTGCGGCTGCTGGACCCGTCGATCACCGCGGCCGGCGTGCTGCGGGCCGAAAAGATCCTCGACGCGGTCCGCGACATTCTCGGCGACGTCACCATCGAGCAGCTGCCGATTCCCTACACCGCGGTGGCCACCGACCTGCTGGCCGGCAAGTCCGTGTGGCTGCAGCGGGGCCCCGTCGACGAGGCCATCCGGGCCTCCATTGCCATTCCGGGCGTCATCGCACCGCACGTCGTCGACGGGCGGCTTTTGGCCGACGGCGGGATTCTCGACCCGCTGCCGATGGCCCCGATCGCCGCGGCCAACGCCGACCTGACCATCGCGGTGAGCCTGAGCGGCAGCGAAAGCGACGGCACTCGCGAGCCGGAACCACGCGCCACCACCGAGTGGCTGAACCGGATGGTGCGCAGCACCTCGGCACTGTTCGACGCCAACGCCGCCCGGTCGCTGTTGGACCGGCCGACGGCGCGTGCGGTGCTCGGCCGGTTCGGCGCATCGCTTCCCGAACCCGACGACGAGCCTAAGGCGGCCAGCGGCGACGAGCCAACCGACCTTGCGGAGGCGCCGGTCGAGGTGCCGAAGCTGGGCAGCTTCGAGGTCATGAACCGCACCATTGACATTGCCCAGGCCGCGCTGGCGCGCCACACACTGGCTGCCTATCCGCCCGATTTGTTGATCGAAGTGCCCCGAACCGTCTGCCGCGGTTTGGAATTCCACCGGGCTGCTGAGGTGATCGAAGTGGGCCGAACACTGGCCGTCGATGCGCTGGATAGCTTGAACGTCGACGCCGACGACCCTGCGCCGCCGGCTAGCGAGAGCTGAGCGCCGGCTCGGTGCCGTTCAGGAACGCGGTGAGCGCTGCTGCTTCTCGCCGCCCTTGTGCCCGCCCGGCTTTCGCCGACGCTACCCGACAGCGTGGATCTAGCGGGTTGACCCCGAACGCGGCCAGCGAGTCGTCGTCGGCGAACACACCGAATGCCGCACCGTCGAATGCTGCGACCTCGGCACCCGGACCGGCGCCAAACGGCGACGGCGCCGCCGCACCGGACGGCACCAGGACCACCGCCACATCACAGTCGGCGGCGATGTCGAGGTTGATGCCGCTGGCGACCCCGCCGTCCATGTAACGCCGCTCCCCGATCGCCACCGGTGGCCACGCCCCAGGCACCGCACAGCTGGCAGCGACCGCGTCAACCAGGTCCACTCCCGACTCACGGTCGAATACCACGCGCTCACCGGTGGCGACGTCGATCGCGGTCATGCGGACATCGCGGTGCGGCCAGTCGTGCGACGGCAGGCGGCGGGCGATCACCTCGCGGCGGACCGGCTCGGCCACGGTTTCGGTCGCTGCGGCGATCGCCCCGATTCGCTGCAGCTTCTGCCGCGTGGTTCCTGGTTGCGTGATGGCGGTGACGAAAAGCTCGGTGATGGTCTCGACGCCGACACCCGGGTCCAGTTCGGTTGACGACGGGGCGACCTGCCGCGCGTATAACTCGTCGAGGGCCAAACCGCTGCTGATCTGTGCTGCCACCGCCGACCCGGCCGATGTCCCGACCAGCACGTCGGAGTCCAGCAGCATTCGCGCGGTTTCCGGTGACTGGTCAGCGATGCCTTGCAAAATGCCTGTCTCCCACGCGATTCCGGCTACTCCTCCGCCTGCCAGGACGAGCCCGCGTTTGGCTGTCATGTCCACCGCGCCGACGTGTGCTGCGCTGCCTGCGCCGCCGAACTCAAATCATCGCGGCGCAGCTGGTGGCGGGGCGGGTCGGGTAGCACCACATCGCGGGTGACCTGCAATGCGGCGTCGACATGGACGAGCTCCCCGGGCGCGATCAGGTCCCATCGCGGGTCGACATCCATCGGTTCACTGGCGAACACCACCGACGGAGCGGCGCTCAGATGCTCTGAGCGTGCGCGAATCAGGTTGGTGCGCAGGTGAAATCCTGTCTTCAGTGGAAATTCACGGCGGTCCAGAAGATAGAGCTCGTGCGGTTCGGGGTAACGCAGGGCCCACACATCGGTGGCAGTGCTCAGCAGCACGTTGACCGCATAGATCGGCACGTTGACCGCCAGCCATTGCACTGCGTCGATGAGACCGGTCCACACATCACCGCCACGGGCACGGATTGACGCGGTTATCAACGCGAACATGCGCTCCGAATCGGTTTGGCCCAACACAAGATCCGCGGTGCCGACCTCGCGGAGCCGGTCGTCGAGCGCATCTAGACCCTCAAGCACGCCGTTGTGGGCGAAGATGCGTCCGTCCTGCACGAAAGGATGGGTGTTGAGCACGTCGTGCGCCCCGGTTGTGGCGTAGCGCACGTGAGCGACGAAGGTGGTGCCGGTCATATCGTGGGCTTCGGTGGCGAAATCGGCGTCCCGCCAAGCTGCTATCGGCTGCTTGCGGACGTCGGGGCGACCTTGGCCGTCGAAGACACCGAGCCCGGTGCCGTCCGGGTTCCGCCGGCTCTGGGCGGCGAGGTTGTCGGGAGCGTCGAGCAGCCAGAAGGTGGCGGTCACGACATTCGTCCCGGCATGCAGTCCAAAGAGTCGACACATGCTGCCGACGGTAGTTCAGCCCACCAGCTGCGCGGACAGCTCCTCCAGCGCCCGGCGTGCGTAGCCCTTCCATAGCCGGCCCAGTATCGGCAACGCGAGCGCTGCCAGCGGGGACCTCGGGTGAAGGGTCCACCGCCAGGCGACCACGGTCCCCGTGCCCACCGGCGTGAAGGTCCACTCACCCTCGACCAAATCGACCAGCGGCGCCATCGGCCCCTTGATGTCGGTGAGCGTGTAGCCGAACGACCGTGGCGGGTCAACGCTGGTCAGCTGCTCGCGCATGCTGCCGCCACCGACCAGCACCACCGTTCGGGTCTGGCCGGCGGCATCCCACTTGCCCACCTGGTCGTGCACCCGTTTGACCGGCGGGATCGGCCCATACCAGCGGCGAAAGATGGTCGGTAGCGGTCGTGGCAGCGTGCCGGCGAATGCGTCGTCGATGCTGACGGGGATTGCCCGCGATTGTTCGACCACCAAAGCCATCAGGCCAGGTTAGCGTGAGCAGGCGGCGGCGGCGAAATGGCGGCTGAGCGTCTGCTCGCCCTAGTCGCGCACCTGGGTGACCTGGTAGCCGTTCTCGGCATAGCGGGCGCGGATGGCCTTCTTGTCGTACTTGCCGACGCTGGTGCGCGGGATCTGGTCAACGAACGTCCACCGCTCTGGCAACCACCACCGAGCTACATTGTCCGCCAGAAACTTTCGCAGCTGACCCGCATTCGCCGCAGCGCCTTCTTTGAGGACCACAACGGCCAGCGGCCGCTCCTGCCAACGCTCGTCGGGTACGCCGACGACCGCGGCCTCGACCACATCCGGGTGCCCGATCAGGCGGTTCTCCAACTCGACCGACGAGATCCACTCCCCGCCTGATTTGATGACGTCCTTGGCGCGGTCGGTCAGCGTGATGAAGCCCCGCTCGTCGATGCGACCCACATCGCCGGTGCGCAACCATCCGGAGGCAAACTTCGACTGGTCGTGCCCCCGGTAGTAGGACGCGGCAATCCACGGGCCACGAACCTCCAGCTCGCCGACGGCCTTCCCGTCGTTGGGCAGTATGTTGTCGTCGTCGTCGACGATGCGGGCCTCCACCCCGCACACGGGCTGGCCCTGGGTGGCGCGCAGCAGCCAATGCTGCTCGTCCGGCGTTCCGGGTGGAGGCCACGCCATGGTGGCCATCGGCGATGTTTCGGTCATGCCCCACAGCTGGCGAATCTGAACGCCGTGCTTTTCCTCGAAAGTGCGCATCAGCGACAGCGGGACAGCCGAACCACCGCAGGCGACCACCCGCAGCGATGACAGGTCGTGGTCGGGATCCTTGTCCAGGTAGTGCAAGACGTCGTTCCAGATGGTGGGCACCGCACCGGCGACCGTGGGCCGGAGCTTTTCGATCATATCGATCAGCGACCCGGCGTCCAGGTGGCAATCGGGTAGCACCAGATCGGCGCCGGCCATCAGCGCCGCATACGGCAACCCCCACGCGTTGGCGTGAAACATCGGCACAATGGGCAGCACGCAATCGCTGGACCCGACACCAATTCCGTTGGCAGTGCAGGCCGCCATGGTGTGCAGAAAGCTCGAACGATGGCTATACACAACGCCTTTGGGGTTTCCGGTGGTGCCGCTGGTGTAGCACATAGCGGCGGCCGAGTATTCGTCGATGTCTGGCCAGGCGAATTCTGCGCGCTCGCCGCTGAGGATTTCGGTGTAGCGCAGCACCGCCTTGCCGGCCCCTTCGAGCGGCGCGATGTCCCCGTCTCCGACGGCGATCACGGTGTGCACCGTCGAAAGACGCGGCAAGATCGGCGCGAGCAGTGGGGCCAACGACGTGTCGACCAGTACGACTTGGTCTTCGGCTTCGTTGGCGACGAAGACCACCTGGTCGGCAAACAGCCGGATGTTGAGGGTATGCAGTACCGCACCCATCGCCGGCACCGCCACATAGGTTGTCAGGTGCTCGGTGTTGTTCCACATGAACGTGGCTACGCGCTGGTCCGCGGTGACGCCGAGGCGGCGCAACGCATGCGCCAACTGGGCCGCCCGCTGGCCGAGCTCACGGTAGGTGCACTCCTGATAGCCGTCGCCGGTCGCGGTGGTGACCTTGCGGGCGCCGTGGACGCCGGCCGCGTGCCTCAGGATGGCGGTGATTGTCAGCGGAAATTTTTGCATGGTGCTCTGCATCGACGTACCGCCCTCGCTTGCTGTTCGGTCGCGCGAATGCTAGCGCCGAGACGCCCGATTGGTGTCTAGTTCCCGCCAGAAGGCCTAGTCAACCACGCCGGTTACGTCAACGCCGGTTCAAGCTGCGGCAATGCGTGCCGGCCCGGCCCCGCGGTGTGGTTGTCTTCGGCGGGCAGGATCGCTAACGCTGTCGCCGGGTCGATCGACACCGCGGTCACCGCGCCGGAATAGTCGGCGACATAGAGGTAGTGGCCGCCCGGGCTTTCCGCGACGCATGAGGGCTGCCTGCCCACTGCGATGGTGGCGACGACGTCCTGGGTCAGGGTGCACAGCACGCTGACCCGGTCCTCGCCGACGAGGTAGGCGCGATCGCCGTCGGTGCTGAGCGCCAGCTGCGTGACCAATGCCCCGGTCTGGCTGAGCTTGCGCGTGCTGATGATCGTGTTGCTGCGTGTATCGACGATGTCAACCACCACGCCGAAACCGACGTCGCTGCTGGCGATATAGGCCGTAGCGCCGTCCGGGCTTATCGCGACATCGCGGATGGCACAACCGATTTCGATGGTGTCGACGACACGCTGGCGGTGGGTGTCAATCACCACGACTTCGCCGCCGGCGGGCCGCTGAGTCGTGGCGTAGACAAGCTGCCCATCCGGGGTGAGGCGCAGGCATTGCGTGGTGGTGCCCGCCCGGGCGCCGATGTCGATCGCGTCAATTCGCCCCGTCGCAGTGTCGAGGACGGCGACGTCGGCGCCGCCGGCTGCGGTTCGGCTCATATAGATGCGCCTGCCGTCGCTGTCGACCGCCAGGTCAGTCACTGTCATGGCCACCGGATGTGAGGCGACGACGCTGTTGGTCTCCAAGTCGATGACTGCGATCGCGTCGTATGCCGGTGAAACCGTGCTGAGGTACGCGTGGCTGGGGTCAGCGGGGCTCATGGCGATGATGAACGGTTCGTTGATCCCGGTGATCGTCCTCACCCCGGCCCAGGTGCCCGTCTCGATGATCGACACGCTGTCATCGCCAAGGTTGCTCAATATCAGCCGGTCACCGTCGGGGCTGGCCACGATGTCGCTGATGGGTCCGCGGTGTACGGCCATTCCGGCAACGATCGCGAACTTCGACGTGCTTCCCATGCCGACGGCTGGCCCGTCATCGCCAAGCCAATTGTGTTTCAGATAACCCACATCGACACCAGCCTTTGCTGTACTTGTCGCACTTCGACGCCACGCGACAAGGGTCACCGCAGCATGACGACCGGAATATCCCCTATTGAAAGGATTTCGGCGCCCTCGGCGCCGCTTCCGGCCGAGTCTAGCGGCCAATTTCTTCACGCAACGCCCGCATTTCGACGCCTACCCTGCCGGTGTCGCCCACAAAACCTCACAGTCCGCTTAAATATCGATCCGTCGGGACGAATGGTTCGCCGTACAGCGAACGCACTAGCGCCGTCTGTCAGGCTTTTGCAGGTTGCTCGCTAATCTCCGGGCGATGTGCGCAGCGACACTAAGCGTTAAGAGATCGTTCAGTATCGGTGCCGACAAAGAGGCGAAAGTCACATCCGCGGCATTGTCGCCTGGAACGCAGCTTCGCCGAACCGGGCAGGTCGGCGGTTACGGCATGGGCACTCTGCGGGCGATTTGGTTGGCGATGTCGACCGCCGTGTTCTTCGGGTCGGCGCTGCAGGTGTTGACGTCGATGACGACGTTGTTGCGGGCTGTCAGCGCCCGCCCGCAGGCCCAGCCGGGTGCGTTGGCGTTTTGCTGGGTTGCGGTCGTGCTCAGCATGCCGTTGGTGTTGGAGATCGGCCCCACATCCCACACCGTGTGGCTCTGGGTGTGGGTGTACTGGTGACAGGCCGACCACTGGAGCCCGGATGCGGCGACGAAGGTGCTGGCCTGCTTGGCGGACGGAAACAGCACCACCGCCTGCTCGACGAAGTGGGTGAAGTTATCGCCCTCTTGCAGCGTCTCGTCCCGCTCGGCGGTGTAACCGCTTTTTTCGTAGACCTTCTCCTGGGCTGAACCATCGACGGCCAGGCATTCCTTGGGCTCCATCGTCGCGCTGTCGTCAGACATCTGGGTGCGGTATCTCGTCACCTTCATCTCGGAGGCACCCATGACGGCGTTGACCTGATCGGCGCTGAGCAGCAGCCCCTTCAGTCCGACCTCGCTGATCGGTGGCGCTGTCTTCGACTTGGTGGTGGTGGGCCTCGGCTTGAGGCTGCCTTCGTGGCCGCCACCGCCGCACGCGGCGGCGAGAACGCAGATGCCCGCGACGGCGCCCGCGGCCGTCAGAGAGCGTAGGTGTCCGTTTCGCATCCCCGCCGTGACCCCCAACCGATCAGCGCCACACACCACCCCTGCTGAACTGCTGGTCAGAAATTTACCTGTATTGAGCCTACCGCGGCCGAAGGCGGACAATGCCGCGAATTCGCGCGTTGCCCGCGCCAACATGTCATTTCGCACAGCCCGGGCAGTTTGCCGAATCGCACGCCGAATTCTGGCAAACCCATGGCGTCGCAGGATCGGAATCCCGCGCGTCGAGCAAGCCGCGGGGTTATCTCGGCGCTCGTCGGGCGCCACGGGTCAGTCCAGCCGCTTCCCGAGGCACGGCTGGCCCCGGTGCCCCCAGTCGGACTCGAACCGACACTGGACGGATTTTAAGTCCGCTGCCTCTGCCAATTGGGCTATGGGGGCTTGGCAGTTCTGAAGCGTATATGGGGCGGGCCGCAGCGGACCCGAAGCACTGCCAACCGGGCAGGCCGGCAGTAGCATCTCGCCATGAACCGACGAGCGGCCGGGTTGTTCTCAGTCGCCATGTCGGCGGCCATAGGGGTGCTGGGCGGCGGCGTGGCGCATGCCGATGCGACCGACAGTTCGTTTTTGCACGCCCTCGACCAAGACGGTGTCACCTATCAAGACCCGGCGCGGATCATCAACTACGCCAAGGCCGTCTGCGACGCGCTCCATTCCGGACGGCCAGCAGCCGAGCTGGTCAACCGTATTCAGTCGGAAAACCCGAAGTTGACCCAACAAGGTGCGAGGTATTTCGTTGCCGACGCCGTGGCCCACTACTGCCCCGAACTGAATACCGCCAAGCCATAGCTGGACGCTATGGTGTGCGAAACATGTTGCGCTGCTGTGCAACTCAGTTGCCAGAACTGTCAATCCACCAGGTCGATGACTATTGCTTCGATCCGGCGCCTTCGTTGCGGCCGACATCAGGCAGACCGGCCTGAGCGTCGCGGCATTCAGGAGCTCGACACCGCGACGAGGACTTAAAATTACCGAACCGTTACGGCAATCTCACCTCATGTCGGTGTCACGGCGCATTTGTGATCGGTCGTCCCATCTCGCCACAATCACGTTCGGATCGCGCTTTTCGCTGGCTTGGCAGTCGGTTTCCCAACCTGCGTGGCCGCCATCAAAGCGTTAAAACTCCCCACGAAACCGTTAAGGAGCCGTTAACGGAACATCACAGGTGCTGCTGCGCGGAGGACCGTGGAGTCGTGGCATCACTAACCGGAAACGACGGCCGGCGAACGACTTGACCGATCGGCTTGTCCGCGCAGGAGTAATCCATGTCGTACGTCACCACGCTGCCTGAGGCGCTGTCGGCTGCCGCGGGCCAGCTGCAGGGAATCGGCTCAGCCCTGGCTGCCCAAAACGCCGCCGTGGCGGCTCCGACCACGGGTGTGGTCCCGGCGGCCGCCGATGAGGTGTCGGCGCTGCAGGCAGCACAGTTTTCTGCCTACGGCAGCTTGTACCGGGCGGTCAGCGCCCAAGCCATGGCGGTTCACGAGATGTTTGTCAACACACTGGGCGCCAGCGCTGATTCGTACGCGGCCACTGAAGCTGCCAACGCGGCCGCCGCCGGTCCGTCCGTCTCTGGGCTTTCGCTGCTCGGGCTGTTGACCGGTCAGGGATCTTATGGGTTAGTCCCCAGCGCGTTGAGTAACGGCGCCATCGTCGGCGCCCTGCAGGCCGGGAACTTTGGCTCCGCCGCATCTGACCTCATCCAGGCCAGCCCCGCCGCGGGCACTGCTGCTGTCACCAGTGGGACCGTCGCGGGGGCCGAGGCTGCCGATTCCGCCACGGCGGCCGCAGCGGGAGCGACGAGTGGCGTAGGGCCGGCGGGGGCGGTTGGCGCCGGTGCGGCGCCGGTGTTGGCGAGTGCGGGTCAGGCGTCTGCGGTCGGGCGGTTGTCGGTACCGCCCAGTTGGGCCGGAGAAGCCACGTCGGCGTCAAGCGGCACCCCGGCGCGGCTGGCCGGTGCGGGCTGGACGGCCGCTGCACCCGATAGCGCGCCCGTCGCGACAGTGCCGGCCGGGATGCCGTCGGTGGCCTCGGCTGGCAAAACCACCGGATTCGGGGCGCCGCGCTACGGCGTCAAACCCACCGTGGTGCCACGCGCGGCGGTCGGTTAGGGATCGGGGCCCCTGGTCTTTGCCATAAGCGCAATCGGTCGAACGGGGATGGACGAGATGGACTTTGGCGCGTTACCTCCGGAGATCAACTCCGCACGCATCTACGCCGGGCCAGGATCGGGCCCGCTGATGGCCGCCGCCGCGGCCTGGAACAGCCTGGCCGCCGAATTGGCTTCCGCGGCATCGTCGTACCAGTCGGTGATCTCGTCACTGACGAGCGAGGCGTGGACGGGCCCGTCGGCGGCGGCGATGGCCACCGCGGCGGCGCCCTACGTGGCCTGGCTCCATACCACCGCCGCGGCCGCTGAGCACGCCGCCGGTCAGGCCGCCGCCTCCGCAGCCGCCTACCAGACGGCCTTTGCGATGACGGTGCCGCCGCCGGTGATAGCAGCTAACCGGGCTCAGCTGGCCGCGCTCGTCGCGACGAACTTCCTCGGGCAGAACACGCCGGCGATCATGGCCACCGAGGCCCACTACGCCGAAATGTGGGCCCAAGACGCCGCCGCCATGTACGGCTATGCGAGCTCCTCGGCGAGCGCCGGAATTTTGCAGCCGCTGGCCCCGCCCGCACCGAATACCAACCCCGGTGGGCTGGCCGGCCAAGTGGCCGCAACCGCGACCGCCGGCACGCAGACCGAGCTGTCGCAGCTGGTTGCCGGCCTGCCTAACGCCGTCCAAGGACTGGCCTCCCCGCTGGCCGGATCTGCCTCCGCGTCGGGGGGGTGCAAGCGGCTTTCTGTCCGATTTCATCAACTCCACCCAGAACATCGGGATTTGGAACGCGACCCAGACCTACACGGCGGCAGTGGGCAACATCGGGGCCTGGAACATGTTCGCCGGCATCGCGAGAGGCATCAGTTCTGCCGGAGCCGGGCCGGGCGTTCCCAGTGGCACCGCCGCAGCTGTCGGCCCGGGAGGCCTTACTTCAAGCGCCGGCGGATCGATGCTGGCAGGCCAGACCGGCCCGGCGCGCTCCGGCGGGGCACCGGTGTCAGCGGGCGTGGGCCAAGCCGCCACCGTCGGCAGGTTGTCGGTGCCGACCACCTGGTCGGCGGCCACCTCGGCTGGCGACACCGAGGCCGCATTCCCCGGTTCCGGTTGGACCAGCGCCGCCGAGGAAACCTCGCCGGTGGCGGCCATGCCGGCCGCCATGCCCTCGGTGGCCTCCGCCAGCCGCGGGGCCGCCGGCTTCGGGGCTCCTCGCTACGGCTTCAAACCGACCGTGGTAACTCGCCCAGTGGTCGCCGGCTGACCATAAAAAGAAGGAAAAGGGAAAAAATATGTAACCTGTCTGAAGCCACCGGTTCAACGCCGGGCCGTACTCTGTCCATACGGCTGCTGCGGCGCAGCAATCTTTGACGAATTCGAGCCAAGGAGTTGTCACATGCCAACTCGGTTTATGACCGATCCGGACCAGATGCGGGCGATGGCGGGCCGTTTCGACGTGCACGCTCAGACCGTGGAGGACGAGGCCCGCAAGATGTGGGCGTCGTCGGTCAACATTGCCGGTGCCGGCTGGAGCGGGTCTGCGCAGGCCACCTCCTACGACACCATGAGCCAGATGAATCAGGCGTTTCGCAACATCGTCAACATGCTGCACGGGGTGCGGGACGGGCTGATCCGCGACGCCAACAACTACGAGGCCCAAGAGCAGGCGTCCCAGCAGATCCTGAGCAGCTAGCCACCAGAGCCGTTAGGAGGACTTAGACCATGACGATTAACTATCAGTTCGGCGACGTCGACGCGCACGGTGCCACGATTCGGGCGCAGGCGGCGGCGTTGGAGGCCGAGCATCAGGCGATCATCCGTGACGTGCTGGCCGCCGGTGATTTTTGGGGTGGCGCCGGGTCGACGGCGTGCCAGCAGTTCATCACCGAGCTGGGCCGCAACTTCCAGGTGATCTACGAGCAGGCCAACGCCCACGGCCAAAAGGTGCAAACCGCCAGCAGCAACATGGCCAGCACCGATGCCGCCGTCGGCTCCAGCTGGGCCTAACCACCAGCCGCAGACGTAGCCCGCACGTCGATCCGGTGTGCGGGCTACGTCGTTGTCGTGCGGGCGATCTACCCGACCATCGGCGAACGCGCAACCACTTTGGGACGCAAGCCGATTTGCTGAATCGCGCCCTCGACTTCGCGTCCAGCCAGATTAGCAACGGACATCTTGGGCGCACCCGGCCCGCCTGCCGGTGTCGCCGGGACGGCGCCCAGGCCGCTCCCCGGCAACGGCATGGCGCTCGCCTGGCTCACGCTCCCGGCTGAAAGCGCGTCGCCCCACCCCTGCGGCACCGACAAGACACCCACCGAGCCCGCCTGGCCAACGCTGGCCGACGCCCCCGCAGCACCCAGCCCGCCCAAGCCGGTCCCGGGTGCCAACCCCGTCGCACCGCCTACGCCGCCCAGCGATCCCGGCGGCAGCGCTCCCAGCGGCCCCAGGCCTCCCGACTCGGTGAGCTCGTCGGCGCCCAGGAAGTCAATACCAACGCCGATCAGGTCCAAACCGACGCCGCCGCCGTCCAAACCGCCGGCGGCGGCCGCGTCGATCTCCAGACCCACCGTGTCCTCGATCAGACCCAACTCGTCGGCGCCCATGCTGGACTGGAGACCGGCCAGCGCGTTCGCACCAAATGCCGCGCCGTTCCCGGCACCCTTGACCGCTCCTTTGCCCGATGTGCCGGTCAGGCCCGCAAGGGCACTAGCCGGGGCAGACGCCCCCGACGTGGTCATCGAGGCCGCCTCACCCATCGCCAGCTGCGACACCCCCGGCGACGACGAGCCTGGGGACGCGAGTGCATGCAGGGCCTGGGGCACCGTCGACAACGGTGACATCGCCCTGCGCACATGGGTAGCTGCCGAGTCGCCAGCCGCGTGGGCGACGGCCGCGGCCTGGGCGACCGGCCCGCTCGGGTTGGTGTTCTGCTGCGGCGGCGTGAACGGCACCAAGGTCGCGGCCGCGGCCGAACTGCCGGCATAGCCGTACATGGCAGCGGCATCCTGGGCCCACATCTGGGCGTACTGGGCCTCGGTGGCCATGATCGCCGGAGTGTTTTGCCCGAGGAAATTCGTCGCGACCAGCGCCGCCAGCTGAGCACGGTTGGCGGCGATCAGCGGCGGCGGCACCGTCATTGCGAATGCGGCCTCGAATGCACTCGCGGCCGCCCTGGCCTGGTTAGCCACCTGCTCGCACTGGGCCGCGGTGGCGGTCATCCAGGCCAGGTAAGGCGCCGCCGCTGTGGCCATCGCCGAGGATGCCGGGCCCTGCCAGGAGCCAGCGGTCAGGCCGGTGATCACCGACTGGTAGCAGTCCGCGGTGGCGTACAGGTCGGCGGCCAGCCCGTCCCAGGCGGCGGCGGCTGTCAGCATCGGGCCTGCACCCGGTCCGGCATACATCCGGGCAGAGTTGATCTCCGGTGGCAGCGCACCGAAATCCATCTTGGTTGGCCTCCTGTTTGCTAGCTGGCTGCGATCGCGTTGGCGGCCTCGGTCGCGGCATACGATGCGGCGCTGGTGCCCAGGGTGCTGACGAACAGCTCGTGAACCGCCGCCGCCTGGGCACCCACGGCCTGATAGCTGGCGGCGTGTGCGGCGAATTGGGCGGCAGTCAGCGCCGACACTTTGTCGGCCGCCGCCGGAATCACCTCGCTCGTCGGGGCGGCCGCGGCCGCATTTGCCGCGGCCAGTGCAGCGCCGATGCTGTCCAAATCACTCGTCGCTGCCAGCAGCTCTTCAGGGTGCGTGGTGATGAATCCCGCCCCGAAAGTCATTGAAGACTCCTAATTTCTGCTTACAAACCCGCCGCAGTTGGCGACGGCAGTCCGGTGCCAGTTCTGGGCCTCGGCCACCTGGAGTCCTTCTATTCATCAGTAGGACTCATGGCTACACGCCCGAAACCACTTCACGCACAACTCATTAGGCTCACTTGCCTGAGCCACTTCGCGGTATCCGCGCAACGGCTATGCACCACAGTATTTTTCGGCAATTAAGCGGATCAAGAACGCCGATGAGACACATAGAAAACACATATGTTTCGGCCCGCCGGCGACTAGGTGGGCCGTGAAACATTTGAGATCTCTATGAGCTCCGTGACAACCTCATATGTGCCGGGGAAAATGTGGGAACATGACGGCAATGTCGGGGTATGCGCGCGATCAGCGTCCGCGTCAGGCCATCCTCGGGCAGCTGCCCCGGATCCACCGTGCCGATGGATCGCCAATCCGGGTGTTGCTGGTTGACGACGAGCCCGCGCTGACCAACTTGGTGAAGATGGCGCTGCACTATGAGGGTTGGGTGGTCGACGTCGCGCACAACGGGCGCGAAGCTGTGGCCAAGTTCGACAAGATCGGCCCCGACGTGCTCGTCTTGGACATCATGCTGCCCGATGTGGACGGGCTCGAGGTCCTGCAGCGGGTCCGCGAATCGGACGCCTACACGCCAACCCTGTTTCTCACCGCCCGCGATTCCGTGATGGACCGGGTCACCGGGTTGACCGCGGGCGCCGACGACTACATGACCAAGCCGTTCAGCTTGGAGGAACTGGTCGCCCGGCTGCGCGGGCTGCTGCGTCGCTCCAGCCACCTGACGCCGCCGGCAGACGAGGTCCTTACCGTGGGAGACCTCACGCTGGACGGGGCAAGCCGTGAAGTCACCCGCGGCGGCACGCCAATATCGCTGAGCTCCACCGAATTCGAGCTGTTGCGCTTCATGATGCGTAATCCGCGGCGAGCGCTGAGTCGCACCGAGATCTTGGACCGGGTCTGGAACTACGATTTCGCCGGCCGCACCAGCATCGTCGACTTGTACATCTCGTATCTGCGAAAGAAGATCGACGCCGACAACCAACCGATGATTCACACCGTGCGCGGCGTCGGCTACATGCTTCGCCCCCCCGGGATGACCCCGGCCAGACGGACCCGCTGGTGGCGTCCACGCTCGATGCGCCGCCAACTGCTCTTGGGCGTGCTGGCCGTGGTCAGTGTCGTATTGGCGGCCGTCGGGGTTGTCTCCGTGCTCAGCCTGCGCGGATATGTCACCGCAATGACTGACGCCGAACTCGCCGAATCGCTGGACGCATTCGCCCACTCGTATGCCAGATACCACAGTGGCGGCTCACCGGGACATACGGTGCCGATTGGCGAAGCGATGCTGGGGTTCACCGAGCAGACACCCGGCAATCTCATCGCGGTAGTGCGCGACGGTGTCGTGCTGGGATCCGCGGTTTTTTTCTCAGGACGAGCCGAGGCCGGCTCCGGCCGGGGTCGTCCGCGCCCTGGAGGCACAGTCGTGGACCAACGGCCCGCCGCGCACCGAAGAGCTGGGCAGCCTAGGCCGCTACCGGGTGGATAGCCGGGCATTTGGCGCGGACCGCCTCGTGGTGGGTGTCTCCCTCGACCTCGCCAATCGGATTGTGGCGCGCAGGGTTGTCGTTGCTGTAGTGCTTTTCGTTGTGGCGCTGCTGATTACGGCGGTCTTGACAATTTCGGTGGTGGGTTACGCCTTGCGGCCGCTGCGTCGCGTCGCGGCGACCGCCGCCACAGTTGCCCGGATGTCGCTGACCGACGGCGAAGACAAAATCACCGTCCGGGTGCGCCCCGACGACACCGATCCTGACAGCGAAGTGGGAATCGTCGGCCACGCACTGAATCGATTGCTGGACAACGTAGATCGCGCTCTGGCCCACCGGGCTGACTCGGACCGGCGGATGCGGCAGTTCATCACCGACGCCAGCCACGAACTGCGGACCCCCTTGGCGGCGATCCAAGGGTATGCCGAGCTCACCCGCCAGGACAGTTCCGCGCTGCCGCCGACCACCGAATACGCGCTGGCCCGCATCGAATCGGAAGCCCGGCGGATGACTTCACTAGTGGACCAACTGCTGTTGCTGTCGCGCCTCGGCGAAGGAGAAGACTTGCAAACCGAGGACGTCGACATCAGCGAGCTGGTCCTCAACGCCGTCAATGATGCGGCGGTGGCTGCGCCCACCCACCGTTGGATCAAGAAGTTGCCCGACGAGCCGGTGTGGGTTCGGGGCGATCGCGACCGGCTGCACCAACTCGTCAGCAATCTGTTGAGCAACGCCTGGGTGCACACGCCGGCCGGTGTCACGGTGACGACGGCAATCACGCAGCAGCGCAACGACGATGGCCCGCCATATGTCGAATTGTCCGTCGCCGACGACGGACCCGATATCGATCCCGCGTTGTTGCCGCATCTGTTCGAGCGGTTCGTGCGGGCGGACAAGTCCAGGGAAGAAGGATCGGGCAGCGGATTGGGACTCGCCATAGTTGCCTCGATCGTCAAGGCCCACGGCGGCTCGGTGAGCGCTGAATCCGCCAACGGCCGAACGGTCTTTCGAGTGCGCCTTCCGCTGACCGAACAGCCGGCGCGCGCCTGAATCAGGGTGTCATCAGCGGACACCAGAACGCGATCGTGAGGATTGCAACGGCCGGCATTACGGCAGTCAATGCAACGACAAGCTGGCGAAAACGGTTTCGCTGTGGCCGGCAAAGCAGTTGTTCGAGGCGTTCCGCTGCACCGGTCAACGCCGCACCCAGCGCCCCCGTCGGGGCGGGGGCCAGTGCCAGCAGAGCGCGGGCCAGCGTGTGCGGGTGGTGGTGGTGTCGCGCGGCGGCGCTGTCGGCGCAGAGTTCGGTTGCAGCTGTGACGTGCTCGGCGACGCAGCGAAAGAATCGGGACCACCATAAGGTGGCGGCGACGGCTTCGACGACGGCTCGCAACTCTGCGTGGCGCTGACGTAGGTGCGCTTCCTCATGGGCGAGGACCGCCTGCAACTCGGCGGAGCTCAACCGCCGGCGCACACCGGTAGTGGTGACGACCAGGCCCGGGCGGCCGGGAAGGCTGTACACCAACGGCAGTGCCGAGTCGAGCGTCACCACCCGAGTTTTTGATCCTGCCTCGCCGGCAGAGCACGAGATGACATTCACTGCTTGAGCGTGTTCATGGGCGTTGTGCATGAACTCGGCGTAGCGACGCCGAATACGTTGTGCCACTAGTACCATCGGCAGGATCAGCACAGTGGCCGTGACAGCGCGGCCGCTGGCCATAGCGATAGCCGGCAAACCCATCACCGCGCCCAGAACGGTGACCAGTGTCGCCAGCCAAGCCGCCAGACGCATCATGGGCGCCACCCCGGGAGTGAGGCGGTCCAGCAGGGGCGGAACCACCGACATGGTCAGCAGCGAGAGTGTGGCAACACACAGCAGCATCGGCATGTGTCTAGGTCCCGTGTCGCGTGTGGCGCCGCCAGACGGCCTGCAGACTACGGGCTTCCTCGGCCGACATCTGGGAAACAAAATGGGTGAAAACAGCCTCGTGGTTGTCGCTGGCCGCCAAAACGTCGCGCATGAGCCGCGCGGTGTATTCCTCCCGGCTCCACACCGGTCGGTAGTGAAACGCCTTGCCGAATCGTTCGCGAGTCAGCAGGCCTTTCCGGTGCAGGTTATCCATCACGGTCATCACCGTCGTGTAGGCGGCGTCGCGCTCGAGGGCGGCAAGCACGTCACGCACGGTGGCGGGATGCTCGTTGTCCCACATGACGGTCATGATCTCGGCCTCGAGTTCACCCAGACCATGCGCACCCGACATCCGAACCTCCTGCCGTCCGCGGTGAGTCTAGTGCGGCTGATCTACTAATCTACTTAGTAGAATAGTATATTGTGGTGGTGCTGGATTAACGAGCGCACGAGAGGTCAGCAACCATGACAAACACCGCCCCGGCCACCCCAACCCCTACCGAGCCGCCTTGGACTCGTTGGCTGTACCGGATCTTGGCCATGACCGGCATTGCCGTCGGGATCTTCATCATCGTCGCCGGCCTGTATCTTCTCATCGCGCAGCCGGGAGCGCACAAAAGTTGTTGTGACGCCACTGGTCCGGCCGCAACGACAAGTCAGACAAGAGACGATAAGTCGTGCTGCGCGTCGATGAAGGACGCCATGAAAAACATGCCCTCGATGCCACCTATGTCCCCGATGCCAAGCATGTCGCCCATGCCCAACATGCCCATGCCCACACCCACGACGAGCAGGTGAATGCCCGGGTATCCGCCGGCTGGCCGTCGTCCTTTGATCGTCACTGGCCCCCGGCCCGCCCCGCCAAGACCGTAAAGATAGCGAGCCCGGCCGTAAAGAAACCGTCAATGCGGTTCCCCGCGGAGGGCGCGCCCGCCTAAGGTCGGCTGGGTCCTGGCCCCCCGGACCAGGGTAAAACTGCGCGCAAAGCGTGACGGGCTGTCGTGACAGGAGTCGATGTGTCTGTCGTGTTCTACCTGGTGTTGACGGCGGGAATCTTTGCCCTGATCGGCGCGGTGCTCAAGATGGTCGAAGGACTGTGACGACCACCAACGCTGTCGGGCTGGTGCTGGCGGTCCTGATCGCGTTGTTACTCGGTGCGGCCCTGCTCTTTCCGGAAAAGTTCTAGTGAGCAGCGCAACCGCGGGTGTGTTGTTCCTCGCACTGCTGGTCGCGGCGCTGGCGGTCGTCCACGTGCCACTGGGCGATTACATGTACCGGGTCTACTGCTCGGAAAAGCATTCGCGCACGGAGCGTTTGATCTACCGAACGATCGGGGCCAACCCGTACTCCGAACAGACCTGGGCCAACTATGCGCGCAGCGTGCTGGCATTTTCCGCAATCAGCGTCGTGGTGCTGTTCATCTTTCAGCTGGTTCAGGACAAACTGCCGCTGCATCTGAAAAACCCGGCAACACCCATGACGCCGGCGCTGGCGTGGAACACCGCGGTCAGCTTCGTCACCAACACCAACTGGCAGGCCTACTCCGGCGAATCGACCCAAGGTCATCTGGTGCAGATGGCTGGCCTGGCGGTGCAGAACTTCGTGTCGGCCGCCGTGGGCATGGCGGTCGCTGTCGCGTTCGTGCGCGGCTTCGCCCGCAAGCGCAGCGGCGAACTCGGCAACTTCTGGGTTGACCTGGTTCGCGGCACGCTGCGAATCCTGTTGCCGATCGCGGTAATAGGCGCCATCATGCTGGTCGCCGGCGGGGCGATCCAGAACTTCCAGCTGCACGACCACGTGGTCACCACGCTGGCCGGCCCGCCGCAGACCATCACCGGCGGTCCGGTCGCCAGCCAGGAAGTCATCAAAGAACTCGGCACCAACGGCGGCGGCTTCTACAATGCCAACGCCGCTCACCCGTTCGAAAACCCGACGCCCTGGACCAACTGGATCGAGATCTTCCTGCTGTTGATCATCGCTTCTTCGCTGCCGCGCACGTTCGGCCGCATGGTGGGCAACACCAAACAGGGTTACGCACTTGTCGCGGTCATGGGCGTCATCGCCGCCATCAGTGTCGGCGTGATGATGCTGGTTCAGCTGCACCACCACGGCACCGTGCCCACCGCGGTGGGTGGCGCCACCGAAGGCGTCGAACAGCGTTTCGGGGTGCCCGACTCCGCAGTGTTCGCCGACGCGACCACACTCACCTCCACCGGAGCGGTCGACGCGGCGCACGACTCCTACACCAGCCTGGGCGGCATGATGGCGCTGTTCAACATGCAGCTCGGCGAGGTCGCGCCCGGCGGTGTCGGCTCGGGCCTCTACGGCATGCTGATTCTCGCGATTATTACGGTTTTCGTGGCCGGCTTGATGGTGGGGCGGACCCCCGAATACCTGGGAAAGAAGATCAGCCCACGCGAAATCAAGCTCGCGGCAAGCTATTTCCTAATCACTCCGCTGGTCGTCTTGCTCGGCACCGCGGTGGCGATGGGGCTGCCGGGCCCGCGCTCCGCCATGACCAACACCGGCCCGCACGGCTTGTCCGAGGTGCTCTACGCGTTCACCTCTGCGGCCAACAACAACGGCTCGGCGTTCGCCGGACTGGCGGCCAACACCGTGTGGTATAACACCGCGCTGGGCGTTGCGATGCTGCTCGGACGGTTTGTCCCGATGGTCCTCGTCCTGGCGCTGGCCGGTTCCCTGGCCCGTCAGCGCGGCATCCCGGAGTCCGCCGGCACCCTGCCCACGCACAAGCCGCAGTTCGTCGGCCTAGTGGTGGGTGTGACGGTCATCCTGGTAGCCCTGACCTTCTTGCCCGCGCTGGCCCTGGGACCCCTCGCTGAGGGGATCCACTGAAATGCTTTCGCAGACAAGCGATCCGGCTGCCGTTCCGCGGGTATCGCACCGGCGGGTCCAAGGCGGCCGGCTAGACCCGGCCCTGCTGCTGAGATCAGTGCCCGACGCGCTTGGCAAACTCAACCCCCGCACCCTGTGGCGTAACCCGGTGATGTTCGTCGTCGAAATCGGCGCGGTGTGGTCGACCGTGCTGACACTGTCCCAACCGAGTTGGTTCGGCGGGCTCATCGTGTTCTGGCTGTGGCTGACAGTGCTGTTCGCCAACCTGGCCGAGGCGGTCGCCGAGGGGCGGGGCAAAGCACAGGCCGACACCCTGCGAAAGTCCAAGGCCGACACCGTCGCCCGCCGCCTCCGCGGCTGGGCGCCCGGGATCACCGGCACCGAAGAGCTCGTCCCCGCGCGGCTGCTGCAGCAAGGCGACATCGTCGTCGTCGAAGCCGGCCAGATCATCCCCGGTGACGGCGATGTCGTGGAAGGCATTGCGTCAGTGGACGAATCGGCGATTACCGGCGAATCCGCGCCGGTGATCCGCGAGTCCGGCGGCGACCGCTCGGCGGTCACCGGTGGCACGACGGTACTTTCCGACCGCATCGTGGTGCGCATCACCCAAAAGCCCGGGGAAAGCTTCGTTGACCGGATGATCTCCCTGGTCGAGGGTGCCAACCGGCAGAAGACGCCCAACGAGATCGCGCTGAATATCCTGTTGGCGGCGTTGACCATTATCTTCGTGTTCGCCGTGGCGACGCTGCAGCCGCTGGCGATCTATTCCAAGGCCAACAATCCCGGGGTCTCAGACACCGCGGCGCTGAACGGCAACGGGGTCACCGGCATCGTGTTGGTGGCATTGTTGGTGTGCTTGATTCCCACCACGATCGGTGCGCTGCTGTCGGCAATCGGCATCGCGGGCATGGACCGGCTGGTGCAACGCAACGTGCTGGCCATGTCCGGGCGCGCGGTCGAGGCTGCCGGTGACGTCAACACCTTGCTGCTGGACAAGACCGGAACGATCACGCTCGGCAACCGTCAGGCGGCCGAGTTGATTCCGGTCGGGACGGTGACTGAGCGCGCACTGGCCGACGCTGCGCAGCTGGCCAGCCTCGCCGACGAGACCCCCGAGGGCCGCTCGGTGGTGGTCTATGTCAAAGACGCCTACGGGCTGCGGGCACGCACCCCCGGTGAGTTGGCCGGCGCGCGGTGGGTCCAGTTCAGCGCGATCACCAGGATGTCCGGTGTCGACGTCGACGGCCGCCAGTTGCGTAAAGGTGCGGCCAGCGCGGTCGCCGAATGGGTGCGTGCTGGAGGCGGCGCGGTTGGGGGCGAACTCGGTCGTATCGTCGACGGAATTTCCGCCGCGGGCGGGACCCCGCTGGTGGTGGGCGAGGTGGTCAGCGACGAGACCGGCAAAAAGGCGAGGGTTCTCGGCGTTATCCACCTCAAGGACGTGGTGAAGCAAGGCATGCGGCAGCGGTTCGAGGCGATGCGCCGCATGGGCATCCGCACCGTAATGATCACCGGCGACAATCCATTGACCGCCAAAGCAATTGCCGACGAAGCCGGAGTCGATGACTTCCTCGCCGAAGCCACCCCCGAAGACAAGTTGATGCTGATCAAGAAGGAACAGGACGGTGGCCGGCTGGTCGCCATGACCGGAGACGGCACCAACGACGCCCCGGCGCTGGCCCAGGCCGACGTCGGCGTGGCGATGAACACCGGCACCACCGCGGCCAAAGAAGCCGGCAACATGGTGGATTTGGACTCCGACCCGACCAAGCTGATCGAGATCGTCGAGATCGGCAAGCAGCTGTTGATCACCCGCGGTGCGCTGACGACGTTTTCGATCGCCAACGATATCGCTAAGTATTTCGCAATAATCCCGGCTATGTTCGTCACGCTGTTTCCGGGCATGGATCTGCTCAACGTGATGCGCCTGCACAGTCCGCAGTCCGCGATCCTGTCGGCGGTGATCTTCAACGCGGTCATCATCGCCGCCCTGATACCGTTGTCGCTGCGCGGTGTTCGCTATACGCCAAGCAGCGCGTCGAAACTGCTCAGTCGCAACCTTTGTCTGTACGGGTTAGGCGGGATCGTCACCCCGTTCATCGGAATCAAGCTGATCGACCTGGTTGTTCAACTCATGCCGGGGATAAGCTGAAATGAGATTTGCGAATCTGGTTCGCCTGCATTGGGCGGCGCTGCGTGCACTGCTGGTATTGACCGCACTGCTCGGCCTGGGCTACCCGGTGGCGGTCTGGTTGCTCGCGCAGCTTCCCGGGCTGCACGATAAGGCGCAGGGCTCGATCATCGAGGTTGACGGCAAGGCCGTCGGCAGCCGGCTGATCGGCCAGTCGTTCACCGACGCCGCCGGCCGCGCGCTGCCGCAGTATTTCCAAACCCGCCCGTCGGCGGCCGGCGACGGCTACGACCCCACCGCCAGCGGCGCGAGCAATCTGGGGCCCGAGGACATCGTCGACACCCCGGCGCGCAAGAGCCTTTTGACGCTGGTGTGTGCGCGCAGCAAAGCCGTCGGCGAGCTCGAACACGTCGATGGATCACGCCCGTTTTGCACCGGCAATGGCGTGGGAGCCGTGTTGTCGGTGCTCGGACCGCGTGACGCGCGCGGCAGCGTCGTCCACCCGACCCGGGTGGTCAGCGTCAACGAGCCGTGTGCGACCACGGCTCGGCCGTTCGTGGCTAGCTATCACGGCGTTCGGGTCGAGTGCGCGAATCCCGGTGAAAACTATTCGACCGGCCGGATTGTTCCGGTCCGCGGCGCCGCGCCCGGCAATCCTCCGGTCCCGGCCGACGCGGTGACGGCCAGCGGCAGTGGCCTGGACCCGGACATTTCACCGGCCTACGCCGACATCCAGGCTGCCCGCGTGGCCCGGGCGCGGCGTGTCGGCACCGATCAGATACGCGAGCTGATCCGGCAGAACGAGCGTGGCCGTGATCTGGGGATCTTCGGTGAGCCACGGGTCAACGTCGTGCAGCTCAACCTGGCGTTGGACCAGAAGTATCCGCTCCCACGCTGATGTCACAGGTGGATGATGGTCACGTGAGTGTCGTCGACCATCGCCGCAAACGCGGGGAGCTGCGCATCTACTTGGGTGCGGCCCCCGGCGTCGGCAAGACCTACGCGATGCTGTCCGAGGCGCATCGACGCCTGGAACGCGGCACTGACTTGGTGGCCGGCGTGGTGGAGACCCACGGCCGCCGCAAAGTTGAGGAGCTGCTCAAGGGCATCGAGATCGTTCCGCGCCGTCACATCGAGTATCGGGGTAGCCGTTTCACCGAACTGGACGTGCCGGCGGTACTGGCCCGCAATCCGCAAGTGGTCCTCGTCGACGAGCTGGCCCACACCAACGTCCCCGGCAGCAAGAACCCCAAGCGGTGGCAGGACGTCGAGGAGCTGCTCGACGCCGGTATCACGGTGATCTCCACGGTCAACATCCAGCATCTGGAGAGCCTCAACGACGTGGTCGCCCAGATCACCGGCATCGAGCAGCAGGAAACTATACCGGATTTGGTGGTGCGACAGGCATCCCAGATCGAACTCATCGACATCACGCCGGAAGCCTTGCGGCGCAGGCTATCCCATGGCAACGTGTATGCACCGGATAAGATCGACGCGGCGCTGTCCAACTATTTCCGCAGCGGAAACCTCACCGCGCTACGCGAGTTGGCGCTGCTGTGGCTAGCCGATCAGGTTGATGCTGCGCTGGCTAAGTATCGCGCCGACAAGAAGATCACCGACACCTGGGAGGCCCGCGAGCGTGTCGTCGTCGCCGTCACCGGCGGCCCCGAATCGGAAACCTTGGTGCGCCGCGCATCCCGGATCGCCTCGAAAGCCAGTGCCGAACTCATGGTGGTGCATGTCTTACGCGGCGACGGTCTCTCGGGTGTATCGGCGTCGCGGATGGGCAAGATCCGCGAACTGGCCGCCAGCCTCGACGCGTCGCTGCATACCGTGGTCGGTGACGACGTGCCGACCGCACTGCTGGATTTCGCCCGCGAGATGAACGCCACCCAGCTGGTGATCGGCACGTCGCGGCGCTCGCGCTGGGCACGCATCTTCGATGAAGGCATCGGAGCGACGGTGGTGCAACAGTCCGGCAAGATCGACGTGCACATCGTCACTCACGAGGAATCTAAGCGCGGATTTCGGACAGCGTCGATCTCGCCGCGTGAACGCCGCGCCGCGTCGTGGCTGGCGGCGCTTCTCGTCCCATCTGTCATCTGCGCGGTAACGGTCGCCTGGCTGCACCGGTTTTTGACCACCAGCGGAGCGAGCGCGCTGTTCTTCATCGGCGTGCTCGTGGTCGGCTTACTGGGGGGCGTTGCCCCGGCGGCGCTTTCGGCAGTGTTGTCTGGTCTGCTGCTCAACTACTACCTGACCCCTCCGCTGCACAGTTTCACCATCGCCGAACCCGACGCCGCGGTCACCGAACTCGTGCTGTTGATGGTGGCGGTGGCGGTGGCGGTTCTGGTCGACGGCGCCGCCAAGCGCGCCCGCGAAGCTGGACGCGCATCCCAGGAGGCCGAGCTGCTGACGCTGTTCGCCGGCTCGGTGCTGCGCGGCGCGGATCTGGAGACCCTGCTTGAGCGGGTGCGCGAGACCTATTCGCAGCGTGCGGTTAGCATGCTTCGGGACTGCGGTGACGGCAACCGGTACCTGGTGGCATCGGTAGGCAAAGAGCCTTGCGCCACAGTCGATTCCGCTGATACCGCGATTGAAGTCGGCGACGACGAGTTTTGGATGCTGCTGACTGGCAAGAAACTTGCCGCTCGTGACCGCCGCGTGCTGAGCGCGGTGGCCAAGCAGGCCGCGAGTCTGGTCAAACAGCGCGAGCTCGCCGAGGAAGCCAGCCGGGCCGAAGCCATCGGGCAAGCCGACGCGCTGCGCCGCTCCCTGCTGTCAGCGGTCAGCCACGATCTGCGCACCCCGCTGGCAGCGGCCAAGGTCGCGGTGTCAAGCTTGCGCGCCCAAGACGTCGACTTCTCTGCCGAGGACACCGCCGATTTGCTCACCACCATCGAGGAATCGATCGACCAGCTCACCGCGCTGGTGGGCAATCTGCTCGACTCGTCGCGGTTGGCGGCGGGTGCGATTCGCCCTGAACTGCGTCCGGTGTACCTCGAAGAAGCGGTGCAGCGTGCTCTGGTCAGCATCGGCAAGGGTGCCACCGGTTTCTTCCGGCCCGGCATTGACCGGGTCAAGGTCGACGTCAATGGCGCGGTCGCGATGGCCGATGCCGGGCTGCTGGAACGGGTTTTGGCCAACCTCATCGACAACGCCCTGCGGTACGCGCCCAACTGCCCGGTGCGCGTCAACGCCGGGCGCGTCCGCGAGCGGGTGCTGATCAACGTCATCGACGAGGGGCGTGGAATCCCGCGCGGCGCCGAAGAACAGATCTTCGAGGCCTTTCAGCGGCTGGGAGATCACGACAACACCACCGGCGCGGGCTTGGGATTGTCGGTGGCCCGCGGCTTCGTCGAAGCGATGGGCGGCACGATCCAGGCGACCGACACGCCGGGCGGCGGACTGACCGTCGTGGTGGATCTGGCCGCCCCTCCGGAGGAGCGATGACACGCGTCCTGGTGATCGACGACGAACCGCACATTCTGCGGGCGCTGCGGATCAACCTGTCGGTGCGGGGCTATGAAGTCACCACCGCCGCGACGGGCGCGGGCGCGCTGCGCGCCGCCGCCGAACACCGCCCGGATGTGGTGATCCTCGATTTGGGGCTGCCCGACATCTCCGGAATCGAAGTGCTGGCCGGGCTGCGCGGCTGGCTCAACGCGCCAGTCATCGTGTTGTCGGCGCGCACCGACTCCTCGGACAAAGTCGAGGCCCTCGACGCCGGCGCCGACGACTACGTCACGAAACCGTTCGGTATGGACGAGTTTTTGGCCCGGCTGCGTGCCGCCGTGCGCCGCAACGCCGCAGCGACCGAAATCGACCAGCCTGTCATCGAAACTTCTTCGTTCACAATCGATCTCGCTGCAAAAAAGGTCATCAAGAACGGCGCAGAAGTGCATCTGACGCCGACCGAATGGGGAATGCTGGAGATGCTGGTCCGCAACCGCGGTAAGCTGGTGGGACGCGAGGAACTCCTCAAAGAGGTGTGGGGACCTTCCTATGCCACGGAAACCCATTATCTGCGTGTGTATTTGGCGCAACTGCGGCGCAAGCTCGAAGACGACCCGTCGCACCCCAGGCACCTGCTGACTGAGGCGGGGATGGGATATCGCTTCGAGACCTGAGAGTAATTCCGGTACTTTTCCCCCCGCGGGCTGCGCCAGCCGCCTTATAGTGGCCCGATAAAGCGCAATGTCAGCAAAGTGGGCCACTATGCCGGAAGACGTCAAGCCGTGGCGTAACCGCCGCGACAACGAATTCGGACCCCGGTGACGGACCAGACCACGCACCGCCACGTCATTGTCAGCGGTGAGGACGCGCTGGCGACGACGATCGTCGAGGAGCTGAAAATCGCCGGGGTGAGTGTTGCGAAGCTCTCCACCGGTGAGCGTCTCGACACCGGCGTCAAGACCGAGCTCGCCTCGGCTGGCATCGACCAAGCCCTGGCCGTTGTCTGCGCCGGCGATGACGACGCCAGAAACCTCGAAATCGCCTTGCTTGCAAGGAAAGCCAACCCGGACGTGCGGGTTGTCGCGCGGCTGGCTAATGACGTGCTGCGAGAAGCGGTGGCCGCCGACAACGGCCCCGGCGCGATCCTCAACGTCGCCGACCTTGCTGCGCCGGCGATCGTTGAGGCGTGCCTGGCGCACACCATGCACCCGTTCGAGGCGGCCGGCATCAAATTCGTCGTCTGGGGCACTGCGGCACCGCGTGATGCGACGCTGCGCGACATCTACGGCGACCTAGCCCCGGTGGCGGTGATTCACGGCGAAAACTCCGCCAACCCTGGCGAGATGGTGGTGTGTCCGGGCCGCGACCTGCGCGTGCATGCCGGTGACTGGACCGCGATGATCGGTACCGCCGACGAGCTGGCCGGCCGGGGCATCAAGGTCCCGCGGCCGACCACCATGCGCTCACGCCAGCCCCGGCTGCGCCGAATACTCGACGCCGCACGCACCCTGCGCGACGACGTCAACCCGGCGTTTTATCCGGTGATAGCCGCGGTGCTGGTCCTGCTGATCGGGGCGACGGCCGTGCTGCGTTTCACCTACACCAGCCGTCCCGGAATGACGTGGATCGACGCGTTCTACTTCACCACCGAGACAATCACGACGACGGGCTACGGCGACTTCAGCTTCAGCCATCAGCCCACCTGGCTAAGGCTGTTTGCCGCCATGTTGATGTTCGGCGGCGTGACCACGGTGGCTTTACTCGTCTCGTTTATTGCCGATGTGCTGCTGTCGCGCCGCTTCATCTACACGGCCGGGCGCCCACGGGTGCGCCATTTGCGTGACCACATCATCGTCGTGGGGTTGAGCGTGCTCGGGATCCGCGTCGTGCGCGACCTGATCGGCGCTGGCTACGACGTCGCGGTGATCGAGCGCGACGAGAACAACCGCTTCCTGTTGTCGGCGGCCGAGCTCGACGTGCCGGTGATCTTCGGGGACGCGACGTTGCCGCAGACGCTGGAATCGGCCCGCGTCGACCGCGCCCGCGCGGTGGCGGTGCTGACCCGCGATGACATGGTCAATATCGAGACCGGCATCGTGTTACGCGAATTGTTGGGGCCCCGGGTGTGGCCCGAGGTCAACCGGTGGCTTGACGTTCCGATTGTGCTGCGGGTCTACGACCGCGCGCTCGGCTTTGCCGTGGCGGAGCGATTCGATTTCCGAAACGTTCGGTCGACCGTCGAATTGGCCGCACCTTGGTTCATCGGGGCCGCTATGGGGCTGCAGGTGCTGGGGACGTTTTCGGTCGGACAAAGCTCGTTCGTGGTCGGCGGAATGCACGTGGAGCCGGGCAGCGAACTCGACGGGCTGCGGATGCTCGATCTGTCCACCCGAACCCGGGTCATCGCGATCACCAGGCCCGACGAGCCGGTCAAGCTGCACCCACGCCGCGATGCCCTGCTGAGGGGCGGCGACACCGTCTACCTCATCGGCCCGTACCGCGAACTGCTGGACACGCTGCGCCAGGGACAGCCGGCCTAAGCCGATCGGCAGCCATTTTCCACAGGCGTATGACCTGTGAGTTAGTTACGTGCCGACACGACACCGTCGTTAAGAAGTCGTTAATCAGTTCGCGCGGATTACATCAACAATCCATAATGTGTTTGCCGGGCGGTCAGAACGGTCTTTGGTGGGCAACCTAGCCGTAACGTAATCTGCGAATTCCACGTTGCCCAGAAGTCACCGAGTAGAGGAAGCCCATGTTTTTCCCAGCAGTTGCGCCGGACATGGTTGCCGTGACGCTTATGGAGCCACCCGGCCCGAGCTCTGTGAGCCGCAGCTAAGGAGTCAGGCCGCAATGGATTTCGCGATGCTACCGCCGGAGATCAACTCCGGTCGAATGTATACGGGCCCCGGCTCAGGATCGCTGTTGGCCGCCGCAGCGGCCTGGGATGGGCTCGCCGCCGAACTGGCTTCGGCGGCGAACTCTTATCAGGCGGTCGTTGCGGCATTGACCACTGGGCCGTGGCTGGGTCCCGCATCGGCATCGATGGCGGCCGCGGTCGTGCCCTACATAACGTGGTTGAGCAGCGCCGCCGCGCAGGCCGAGCAAACGGCCGCCCAGGCCAGGGCGGCGGCCGCGGCCTACGAGGTGGCCTTTGCCGCGACGGTCCCGCCTCCGGTGATCGCGGCCAATCGAAGTCTGTTGACGGGGCTGGTGGCGACAAATCTGCTCGGGCAGAACGCCTCGGCGATTGCGGCGACCGAAGCCCAATACGCCCAGATGTGGGCCCAGGACGTCGCAGCGATGTACGGTTACGCGGCGTCTTCGGCATCGGCAACCGCCCTGGCGCCGTTCACGCCGCCGCAGTCGAGCACCGACGCGGGCGCTGCGGCGACTCAAGCCAGTGCCGTCAGCAAAGCCGCCGGAACCTCCGCCGGCAACGCGAAAACCACCCGGCGGGTCTTTTCGGCGGTGCCCAACGCACTGCAAAACCTCGCGACGGCGGCACCCGCCGCGACGGCCGACCCCCCGGGTCCGCTGGCCACGTTGGCCAACCTGGTCACCGTCTTCATCGATGCACCAAGCGGCCTGGCGACCCTTGGCGTCGACACCCCGCTGGCCCCCTTGACGGCAGTTTCTTTTCCCTTCGACGTTATCGGTGCCCTGACGGGTTTCCACACCGATGAGATCGTCAGCGGCTGGGCAGGGGTAGAGCCCTGGCCGGGCACCGGGACCGTGCCTCCGACGGAGTTCCCCGCGATTATTACCGGTCCGATTGTGCCGTCTGCACCGGCCGTCGCGGCGAGTGCGGGCCAGGCGCATACGGTCGGGGGCCTGTCCGTGCCGCCGACGTGGACCATCTCAACACCGGCGGTGCGACCCGTCGCGGTGACGCTACCGGCGCTGCCCGGAACCGGGGTTGCGCCAGCGGCAGAAGCCGCCGCGCAGGAGGTGACGGGTGCCGCCGGGAGCACGTTCAGTGATATGGCTCTGGCGGGTATGGCCGGGCGAGCCATGGCCGGAACGCTCGGCACGGGCCGGGATCGCAGACCGGCGACTGGCGCTGAACGCCGGAAGTCTGCCGGCGAACGCACGGCGACCGCCGGTGACAGTGCGGCCGGTGACCACGACGGTACCGCGTCGGCGAGCAGTCCGCGAACTGTGGTGACGGGTGTGGCAGCCGAGCTACGCGAGTTCGCCAGGTTGCGCGACGAGGGCATTTTGACCGAAGAGGAGTTCGCCGAACAGAAGAACCGCCTACTCGGGCGCTGAAAGCACACTGCCCGTTGACACAAGCACCGATGAGGATGGGTTTCAATGGATTTCGCAATGTTACCGCCCGAGGTCAACTCCGGTCGGATCTACGCCGGTCCTGGGTCGGCACCACTGTTGGCGGCTGCCGAGGCCTGGGGCGGGCTGGCCGTCGAACTACATTCGGCGGCGAACTCCTACCAGTCGGTGATCTCGGGACTGACCGCCGGGCCGTGGTTGGGCCCGTCGTCGGCGTCGATGGCGACCGCGGCCGCCTCCTACGTCGCGTGGCTGAGCGCCACCGCACTGCAGGCCGAGGAGACGGCCATGCAAGTCAAAGCGGCAGCGGCAGCGTACGAGGAGGCGCTGGCGGCGACGGTGCCGCCGCCGCTCATCGCGGCCAATCGCGCTCAGCTGACAACACTGGTCGCGACGAACCTGTTGGGGCAGAACACCCCCGCGATCGCCGCCACCGAGGCCCAGTACGCGGAGATGTGGGCCCAAGACGCCGTCGCGATGTACGGCTATGCGGGTTCGTCGGCAACTGCCACGGCGCTTAGGCCTTTCACCCCGCCACGTACGAGCGTCAGGCCAGACGGTACGGCGATCCGGGCAACGGCGGGCGATCATGCAGACACCGCCGCCGGGAATGTACAACGCACGGTCTCCTCGGCCCAGCAAGCTTTTTCGGCGGTACCCAGCGCGCTGCACAGCTTCGCAGCTGCGCCGGCGGCCGCGGCCGATCCCCCGGCCCCGCTGGCAACTTTGGCCAGCCTGATTTCCATCTTCGTCAACGGGCCAAGCGGTATCGCCGCACTCGGTGCCCTCACACCAGTCGCCCCGCTGGGGTTGGTAGGGCTTCCGTACGTCATCGAAGGTGCTCTCTCGGGGATCCACGAAGATCAGATCATCAGCGGTTGGGCCGGCGTCGAGCCGTGGCCGGGCACCGGATCGGTGCCGCCGACCGAATTCCCGGCGATCATCACGCACCCGGGCCCGCTGGCGGCGACGTCGGCCTCAGCGGTGTCGGCGGGGCTTGGCGAGGCAAACAAAGTCGGGGCATTGTCCGTCCCGCCCGCCTGGACAGTCGCGACACCGGCGGTCCGGCCGGTCGCGCTGGCATGGCCTGCTACCAGCGCGGGCGCACCGGCGGGGCTGCCGGGTGCCCCGGTGAGCCCGTTGAGCGAGATGGCTGTGGCGGGTATGGCCGGAAGCGCCATCGGTGGAACCTTGGGCAGCGGCGGCGGCCGAGATGGCGGCAAAGCGGCGCCCGGCCAGCGCGTGACCACTCGTGCCGGACGCGCGGCGACGCCCGGCGGCAACGCGTCGGCTGACAGTAAAGGCCAAGCAACGCACAGTAATCCGCGCCCGGTGGTGACGGGAGTCGCGGCCCGGATACGCGAGATCGCCAAGCTCCGTGACGAGGGACGCCTGACCGACGAAGAGTTCAGTGAGCAGAAAAAGCGGCTGCTCGGCCGCTAAGTTGTTTGCAGCCAGCGTGCAAATCAGCCGGCGATCGAGAGCGCAATGCCGTCGAGGATGTCGTGCTCGCTAACGACGAGTTCCTCGATGCCGGCGCGTACACGCAGCGCATCGGCCAGCTCCTCGACGATGATCGCGCCCGCGCCGATCACGTCGGCCCGGCCGGCGTGCATCGGGCCCAATGCGGCGCGCTGGGCACGCGTCATACCGATCAACCGGTCACACACCGCTATGAGCGTGTCCCGGCCGACACGTGAAAGATGAATGGCCCCAGCGTCATAAGTCGTCATATCCTGGGCCAGCGCCGCCAGTGTCGTCATGGTCCCGGCCACACCGACCCAGGTCTGGGCATCTTGCACCGGCACGGCCCCCAGCGCCGCAGCAAGCCGCTCGCGGACCACGCCGCGGGCGTCTGCCACCTCGGCGCGAGTCGGCGGATCGGAGTGCAAACACCGCTCGGTCAGCCGGACACATCCGATGTCGGCCGAGAAGCTCGCGGCGACCCTGTCGTGGCCCACCACGATCTCGGTGGAGCCCCCGCCCAAGTCCACGACCACGAAAGGTCCGGCAGTGTAATCGAATTCGTTGACAGCTCCGTGAAAAGACAGTTCTGCCTCTTCGGCGCCGGTGATCACTTCAGCGACCGCGCCCGGCGCCACAGCACCCAACACCTCGGCGGTCATCGCAAAGAAGACGTCACGATTGGCGGCGTCACGGGCGGCCGACGTGGCCACCATGCGCACCCGTTCGACGTCGTGGTTACCCAGCAGAGCGGTGTAGTCGGCGAGCGCGGCACGGGTGCGCTCCAGCGCCTCGGGCAGAAATTCACCCGTCGCGTCGACGCCTTGACCGAGCCGCACGATACGCATCTCTCGGTGCACGTCGCGCAGACGACCGTCGACCACGTCGGCAATCAGCAACCGAATCGAGTTGGTGCCGCAGTCAATTGCCGCAACGCGTCTCATTCCCACTGCCCCGGAGCCAAGATGCCGGCATTCGTCAACTCCAGGCTCGGGTCGGTCGACAGGATCGCCAGGACCTGGTCGCCGACCGGATTCACCCCGCGGCCCTTCGCCAACGAATGCGCCACCAGCACGTGCAGGCACTTCACCCGGTCGGGCATACCGCCGGCCGACACCGTCGTGCCCAGCGGCTCGATCGCATCACGCTCGGCCAGGTACGACTCGTGGGCTCGCCGATAGGCGGCGGCCAGGTCGGGGTCATGCCGGAGCCGCTCGGTCAGTTGCCGCATCAGCCCTTGCGACTCCAGCCGGCCGGTGGCGGCCGTTAGCACCGGGTGCGTCAGGTAGTACAGCGTCGGGAATGGTGTTCCGTCAGGAAGTTTCGGCGCGGTCTTCACCACGCCTGGCTCACCGTTGGGGCAGCGATAGGCGATCTCCAGCACCCCGCGAGGCTCACGGCCAAGCTGGCGCGCAACCGTTTCCAGGTCGGCACGGTCAACCACCGGGCGGTACCGGATTTGTCGGCCCCGG
Source organism: Mycobacterium heckeshornense (assembly GCF_016592155.1). Taxonomy (NCBI): domain Bacteria; kingdom Bacillati; phylum Actinomycetota; class Actinomycetes; order Mycobacteriales; family Mycobacteriaceae; genus Mycobacterium; species Mycobacterium heckeshornense. The sequence continues at coordinate 1,136,124 of NZ_AP024237.1, read as the reverse complement.
GGCCGGGGCTGGGGCAGGACCCGGCCGCGAGGGTGGCGCCGGCGGACCGTGCGGGGTGTCGGCGATCGTGTGCCACAGCGACGTGTACCAGGGTCCGTTGGCGGCGGTGGTCGCCACCTGCGAGCCCGGCTCGCTCGGTGCCGCCGCCGTCGCCGGAAGCTGGACCTGATAGGGGATGTCGCCGGGCTTGACGAAGCCAAGCCGCTCACGGGCTTGTGCCGCGATGTAGGCCGGGTCCGCCAGCTTGACCTTCTGCTGCTCGAGCTCGGCGATCTGCCGGCGCAGTGCGGCTTCGGTGGCGGCCAGCTGGTTCATCTCGGTGCGCTGCGCGAAATAGGTGCGCACCGGGCCGGCAATCGTCAGCGTCAACACGCAGACCACAGCGGCCAGCACCGCCGCCCGCCGCGCGGTAAAGCCCAGCCGCTGCTCGGAGCGCTGCTCGGCGGACGCGGTGATCGAATGTTTGATGGGTTCTGGCACTGCTTCGGGCTGCGCCCGGGATTCAGCGCGGCCGCGGGGAGAACCCGGCGCCTTGCGCCGACGGTCGGGAACCGCATCGCGGGGTCGGCCCGGCCGCGAGGCCGGTGACCGCCGCTTGGAATCGGGCCGCTTTCCTTCGGACATCGGGGTCCAAGCCCGCTACGTGATGTCTGGGACGTATCGGGGGAACGCCAGATCGCCGGCGTAGCGGGCGGCATCGCCGAGCGTCTCCTCGATCCGTAACAGCTGGTTGTATTTGGCGACACGCTCGCTGCGTGCCGGTGCACCGGTCTTGATCTGCCCGCAACCGACCGCCACCGCCAGGTCGGCGATGGTGGTGTCCTCGGTCTCGCCGCTGCGGTGGCTCATCATCGTGCGGTATCCGCTGTGGTGCGCCAGCGCCACCGCATCCAGCGTTTCGGTCAGCGTCCCGATCTGATTTACCTTGACCAGCAATGCGTTCGCGACATTCTTCTCGATACCTTCTTCAATCCGTTCGGGGTTGGTGACGAAGATGTCGTCGCCCACGATCTGCACCCGGTCACCGATGGACGCCGTGAGAGCTGCCCATCCGTCCCAATCATCTTCGGCGAGTGGGTCTTCGATGGAGACCAGCGGATATGAGTCGAGCAGCTCGGTGTAAAACTCGGTCATCTGCGCCGCGGTGCGTGTCTGCTTTTCGAAGTTGTAGCCCGTTCCCTCGGCAAAGAACTCGGTGGCTGCGGCATCGAGCGCCAACGCCACGTCGGCACCGGGCTTCAGACCCGTCGACTCGATGGCCAGGCCGATCAAATCAAGCGCCGCCTTGGTTCCTGCCACGTCCGGTGCGAAACCGCCCTCATCGCCCAACCCGGTGCCAAGCCCTTGCTTTTTCAGCACCGACTTGAGCGCGTGATACACCTCGGCACCCCAGCGCAGAGCCTCGGCGAAGTTGGGCGCCCCGATCGGAGCCACCATGAACTCCTGCACGTCGACGGCGGTATCGGCGTGCGCACCGCCGTTGAGGATGTTCATCAGCGGTACCGGCAGAATGTGCGCGTTCGGGCCACCGATGTAGCGAAACAGGGGCAGCTCGGCCGCATCCGCAGCGGCCTTGGCGACGGCCAGCGAGACACCGAGCATCGCGTTGGCGCCCAGCCGGGACTTATCCGGTGTGCCGTCGAGATCCACCAGCGCCTGGTCGACCAGCCGCTGCTCGTCGGCGTTGAGCCCGATCACGGCGGGCGCGATCTCGTCGAGCACGGCCTGCACGGCCTTCTTGACACCCTTCCCGCCGTAGCGGTCACCGCCGTCGCGCAGCTCGACGGCTTCGTGCTCGCCGGTCGACGCACCGGAGGGCACCGCGGCCCGCGCGAAGGTCCCGTCGATAAGAGCGACCTCGACCTCGACCGTCGGGTTGCCGCGGGAATCGAGGATCTCGCGGGCCCCGACCTGCTCGATAATCGGCACTGAGTTCTCCTTGCGTCGTCAGGTGAGCACGTCGTTGATGACTACCCGCGCTAGCCTAGAGCCTGCTCGGGCAGGGAAGCTCACAGCGGGTGACCCGCCGCATAAGCGGTAGCCCAATCCCGTACCGCGCGCGCATACACGTCGGAATCGTTGTAGGCGCGCAGCGCAGTGATCCACCCTCTCGGTGTCGCGAGATTCTTTCCGCGCCAACATAAATAGCCAGCAGCCGACAGCGCGGCGTCGTCGATGTTGTCGACGCTGACGACCCCGTCATTATTGGCGTCGACTCCGTACAGCCGCCACGTCTCCGGGATGAACTGCATTGGCCCCATTGCCCGAACCGTACCGTCATCGTCGGCGAGGCCGCCGGCATCGGCGTCGACGATGTGCAATGTGCCGCCGCTTCCGTCCAGGCGAACGCCCCGAATGGGCGGGTGCACATCGCCATTGGGAGCAATAGACGCATGATGGTAGGTGCCGTGGTGACTCTCCACTTCACCAATGCCGGCCAAAGTCGTCCACGATATCCGGCAGTTCGGGTTTTCGACCTCGGCGACCCGGGCCGCATAGGCGTAGGCTTCCAGCGCAATGACCGGAATTTTCAGTGCCGAACTGCGCTCGAGCGCCCAGCCGTGCAACTGGTCGGCGGGCCGGCCCTTGGCGTGGGTGTCCACCGGCGGTACCGGATCCCCTGCCGGCGGGGGCACCCCCTTGGGGATGTAGCTGCCCAGCTGCCACGTGCAACTCGACGCCAACAGCAACGCCGCCGCCCCCACCACGGCGGCCGCCCGCAGCCAACGCACCGGCGACACAGAACTCCCTCAACCACTCTTGGTTCCCACCATCGTCCCACGGGGCTCGGCGTCCAAGGCGCTACCTCACGCCAATTCGCGCACACACGACCGGTCTACAGGTGTCAATCAGTTAACTGTGTCAATTGACAGCAAGCTGACGCAGCCGCTTCGCTGGTCGTGGATCACACCACCCGACGTGCTAGCAATCATTGCGGCAGTCGCTGCCTTTCCATCCTGCCGGGTGCTGCCGCACATGCCTACTGTGGCTCGGTGTCGGACTGATCGTCGTTTGTCTCAGCCGACCCCGGGTCGTCGGCCAAGCCGGCCGGCTCCGCCACGACTGCTTGGGCAATAGCCGGCGGCCAGTAAGCCCGCCACTCTTCCTCGCTCACAGCACCGAGCGGCGTGGCATCGAGCTCCTCGGGAACGTCATCGCCGCGGCGTCCGGCCGCAATCGCCTTCTCGGTTTCGCGGACGGTATCGATGAACTCTAAAACAGCTGAACGTAAGGCATTTTCGGCATCTCCGTCAGCTGTCACAGTGATCGACGTGATGGATTCTGGAATCAGGTCCGACGGGAGTCCGGCTTTGTGCACTCGCTGTATTACCTTCTGCGCCAAGGACAATGCCGGCTGGGCGGTAGGCACGTCGTCGAGCACCGAGTGCCGGGGCTTCTCCGCCGCTTTGCGCTCTTCCCATTGAGCCAGCTGATCGTCGAGTGAAATCTCCTCGCCGGCAAGCACTCCCGGCACCCGGTTGCCCAGTTTGCGCATCAGCGTGTCGGCGACATCGTCGATGGTGAAGGGGTGTTGCGGTGCGTCCTCGGCGATGCGCGCATGGAACAAGACCTGCAGCAGCACGTCACCGAGCTCTTCGCGCAATGCGTCGGCATTACCACTGCGCACCGCGTCGAACAGTTCGTAGGTCTCCTCCAACAAGTAGCGACGCAACGAGTCGTGCGTCTGTTCGCTTTCCCACGGTCCCGCCGTGCGCAGCTTGTCCATCATCGCCACGGCGTCGACCAGTCTTTCGCCACGTTGCTGCTCGGGCGCCGAAATCAACCGGTCCCCGGCGGCCAGTCGCGCGGCCACCGCCGGATGGTCGGGGTCCGACGATAGCAACACCGGGGCGTCTTCTCCGGCATGCGCCGGACGTGCCGACGGCAGCGACCATGGCACCGCCACCGGCATCTCCTCGGTGTATTGCACTTCGCCGGTCAGCAATTCGATCGCTTCGACCGGAACCAGCGACGGGCGGCGGGGGTCGACCAAGACGACCGTCATGGGCGCCGCTCCGCGCTTCCGGCTGCACCGGCATGAGAGTCGTCGGCGCGGGTCATCGCGCTTGTCGCTCCTTATTCACCGCCGCGGCTCCGTTCGTTGGCCCGGGTTTCGTTATACCAATTTCTGCCTGCGGCTTTCCATCGAGCGCGGAAACCAGATCGGCCACCATCTGCACCAATTCGAGGTCACGAATTCGGCGCGCGCCGACACCGCCGGCCCGTGGAATCGGCACCTGCACCGTCGCGGTGGTGGCGCGGTAGCGCGCGCCGGGATGCAGCCGCGCCAGCCGCACCTGCGCGGAGTCGGGCAGGGTCATGGGCGATAGCCGCACCGTCGCCTCCGACGGCGCGGACACCTCGGTGATGCCGGATCGACGGCACAGCAAACGCAGCCGGGCGACCGCCACCAGCCGCTGGGCCGGTTCGGGCAGGGCGCCGTAGCGATCGGTGAGTTCCTCGACAACGGCAGCGACCTCGTCGGAAGAAGACGCGGCGGCCAACCGCCGGTAGGCCTCCAGGCGCAACCGGTCGCTGGCGATGTAGTCCGCTGGCAGGTGCGCGTCCACCGGCAGGTCGATACGCACGTCTTTGGGCTCCGCGGCGGTCGTGACGGTTTTGCCGTCGGCGGCCGCCCGATAGGCCTCGACCGCCTCGCCCACCAGCCGCACGTACAGGTCGAATCCCACCCCGGCGACGTGGCCGGACTGCTCCACACCCAACACGTTGCCGGCGCCGCGGATCTCCAGGTCCTTCATGGCCACCGCCATGCCCGCACCTAACTCGTTGTTCTGCGCGATCGTGGCAAGCCGGTCGTAGGCGGTCTCGGTCAGCGGAGCATGGGGCGGATACAGGAAGTAGGCATAGCCGCGTTCGCGGCTGCGGCCGACCCGGCCGCGCAGCTGATGCAGCTGGGACAACCCGAAGGTGTCGGCGCGCTCGACGATCAAGGTGTTGGCGTTGGAGATGTCCAGGCCGGCCTCGACAACTGTGGTGCACACCAGGATGTCGTATTCCCGGTTCCAGAATCCTTGGACGGTGCGTTCCAGCACGTCCTCGTTCATCTGACCGTGCGCGACCACGACTCGCGCCTCGGGCACCAGCTCGCGCACCCGCGCCGCCGCCTGCTCGATCGAGCTGACCCGGTTGTGCACGTAGAAGGCCTGCCCGTCGCGCAGCAACTCGCGCCGCAACGCGGCCGCGATCTGCTTGTCGTCGTGCGGCCCGACGTAGGTCAGCACCGGAAGACGGTCCTCGGGCGGGGTGAGGATCGTCGACATCTCCCTGATCCCGGCCAGGCTCATCTCCAGCGTCCGCGGGATGGGGGTGGCGCTCATGGTCAGCACGTCGACGTGCGTGCGCAGGCTCTTGATGTGCTCCTTGTGCTCGACACCGAAACGGTGCTCCTCGTCGACGACGACCAGCCCGAGGTCCTTCCACCGCACTCCGGTCTGCAGCAGCCGATGCGTGCCGATCACGATGTCGACACTGCCGTCGGCCAAGCCGTCGAGTACGGCGCGCGACTCGGCCGGCCCGGTGAACCGCGACAGTGCCTTGATGGTGACCGGGAACTCCGACATGCGTTCGGTGAAGGTCTGCAGATGCTGGTCGGCCAGCAGCGTGGTGGGCACCAGGACCGCGACCTGTTTGCCGTCCTGCACCGCCTTGAACGCGGCCCGCACCGCGATCTCGGTCTTGCCATAGCCGACGTCGCCGCAGATCACCCGGTCCATCGGGACGGGCTTTTCCATGTCGGCTTTCACTTCGGTGATGGCAGTGAGCTGGTCGACGGTCTCGGTGAACCCGAACGCGTCCTCCATTTCGGCCTGCCACGGCGTGTCCGGCCCGAACGCGTGCCCGCGGGTGGCCTGCCGCTTGGCGTACAGCGACACCAGCTCACCGGCGATCTCGCGCACCGCGCGGCGCGCCTTGGTCTTGGTGTTGGCCCAGTCGCTGCCGCCAAGCCTGCTCAACGCCGGGGCTTGCCCACCGACATAGCGGGACAGCTGATCCAGGGAGTCCATCGGCACGTAGAGCTTGTCGGTGTCGTTTTGGCCTCGCCTGCTCGACGCGTACTCCAGCACCAGATATTCGCGCCGCGCCCCGCCCACGGTGCGTTCGGTCATCTCCACGAACCGGCCGATGCCGTGCTGATCGTGCACCACCAGGTCGCCGGGCGTGAGCGCCAACGGGTCGACCACGTTGCGGCGCTTGGCCGCCAACCGCTTGCCGTCGGTGGCCATCACCCGGTTGCCGGTCAGGTCGGTCTCGGCAATCACCACGAGGTTGGCGCCCGGAACCACGATGCCGTCGTGCAGCGGACCTTTGAGCACCCCGACAACGCCGGGTTTGGGTGCCGCTCCGGAATCCAATACCGTTGCGGGGGTGGCGGATTCGGCTAACCGCTCGACCACGCGCTGCGCGGTCCCGGCGCCGGGCGCGACGACCGCGGCGTACCCGCCGGTGGACACGTGCGCGCACAGCATCGCGAAGATCTCGTCGATGTCGCGCTGATGGCCACGCGCCGACGCCACGGCCCGCAGCTCGAGTTCGATCGCCGACTCATCGGAGAGCTGGCTTAGCGTCCACCACGGATGACCTGTCTTGCGCGCGGCGGCGCGCGCTTCGTCGAATTCGACGAAGCCGGACCCGCCGAGCTGCTCGACGTCGACCGGGGCTCGGTTTTCCCGGCTACCACCGAAGGCTGCTACCGACCAGGACGCCTCGAGGAACTCCCGGCCACTCTTGATCAGATCGGCGGCGCGGGCACGGACCTTTTCCGGATCGCAGACCAACACCGGAGTGCCCTCGGCCAGCTGGTCGGTCAGCAGCGTCAGCTCGTCGGGACGCAAGACGGGCAGCAGTGCCTCCATGCCGTCGACGGGGATGCCCTCGGCCAGTTTGGCCAGCATGTCGGTGACGCTGCCGACGATGGCGTGCTCGGCGCCCGGATGTTTACCGGCCAAGTTGGCGGCCCGGTCCCGCACGTCGTCGGTCAGCAACAGCTCCCGGCAGGCCACTGCAACCAGGGTCGTTACGGTCAGCTCGGGGATGGAGCGCTGATCGGCCACCGAGAACATCCGCATCTCGGTGACCTCGTCGCCCCAGAACTCGATGCGCACCGGATGCTCGGCGGTGGGCGGAAACACGTCGAGTATGCCGCCGCGCACCGCAAACTCCCCACGCCGGCCGACCATGTCGGCCCGGGTATAGGCCAATTCGACCAGCCGGGTGATGACCTCTTCGAACGCGACCTCGTCGCCGACGGCCAGGGTGAGCGGCTCGATGTCGCCCAGTCGTGGTGTCATCGGCTGCAAAAGCGAGCGGGCCGGGGTCACCACCACCCGCAGCGGCGGTCCCAGCCGCGCGTCCTCGGGGTGAGCCAGCCGGCGCAGCACCATGAGGCGGGCGCCCATGGTGTCGACGCCCGGCGAGAGCCGTTCGTGCGGCAGGGTTTCCCAGGACGGGAACAACGCGACCGCGTCGCCGTGCACGCCGCGCAGCTCGGTGGTCAGATCGTCAGCTTCCCGGTTGGTGGCGGTGACCACCAGCAACGGGCCGTGCCGGGCCAGCGCGCTGGTGACGAAGACCCGTGCGCTGGCCGGACCGACCAGGCTCAATTCGTCGGGTCGATCCGCTGCCTGATCGATGAGTTGCTGGAAGGTCGGCGCGCTCAACGCCAAGTCGACGAGCCCCGCGATCGGGGTATCTGGTCGGGCAAACCCCGGTGCGGTCATGATGCGGCCATTCTATGCCTCGACCGATTCACGTTGCGGCTCCGCCCAACTCAGGTGATCGCCGCCACACCACCGTTGCATTCACGAGCCCGCTGACCCCCGTGCGCGAAAGTGCGGCCAGCAACACGTTTCTCGAGAAGTACCGTCGCCACCGACACTTTCGCGACACAGCCGACGCTCACCGGTCGCCCGCCCGCAGCGGGTCGCGGCAATTAACCCCGGTCGCGTGCCAGCAGGTCGGCGGTGGTTTCCCGGCGGAGCGCTATTCGTCGAGCAGGGTGGGATCAGCCTCCAGGTGGGTCAGGCCGTTCCAGCACAGGTTGACCAGGTGCGCGGCGACCACTTCCTTTTTGGGCTCGCGGGCGTCGAGCCACCATTGGGCGGTCATCGACACCGAACCGACCAGCGCCTGGGCATACAGCGGCGCCGTTTCGGGATCGAGGCCGCGGCGGGCAAAGTCCCCGGCCAGGATGGACGACACCTGGCTGACCGCGTCGTTGAGCAGGGTGGAATAGGTGCCCGAGCTGATCGATGCCGGCGAATCCCGGATCAGGATCCGGAAACCGTCGGTGCGTTCCTCGACATAGGTGAGCAACGCCAGCGCCACCCGTTCGATACGCAGCCGCGACCGGTTGTTGGTCGACCTGGTCAGCGACGACGTGATGCCATCGAGCAGCGCCGACATCTCGCGGTCGACGACCACCGCATACAGCCCTTCCTTGCCGCCGAAATGCTCGTATACCACCGGCTTGGACACGTTGGCCCGCTGCGCGATCTCCTCGATCGACGTGCCCTCGTAGCCGCGTTCGGCAAAGAGCGAACGTGCGATATCGATCAGTTGATGCCGTCTCTCGCTGCCGGTCATCCTGGCGCGCGGCTCCCGCACGTCCTTGTCTGGCTCCCTATCCAGCGCAGCCACGTCTCCCAGCGTATCGGCTCGCCCGGGCTTTCATTGGCCGACTCCGCCCCGGTCGGCGGTGCGCACCGCGGCGTCACCGGGCTAAAGTCGTCGCTGGTACACCGTCCGTCGTGGTGTAATCGGCAGCACATCAGATTTTGGTTCTGAGAGTTCAGGTTCGAGTCCTGGCGACGGAGCCGCCCATGATGCCGCGGTTTTTTGCCGCGAGCGTGCGCGAAATGACAGGCTGGACGGGGTGTCGGCGGACACAGGCGCACTCGCGGCGAAAGAGGTGTTCATGACAACACACGGCGAATCGGCGGTCCTGGTTTTGGCGGCGGGGGCCGGAACCCGGATGCGCTCGGACACTCCCAAGGTGCTGCACACCATCGCCGGGCGCAGCATGCTAGCCCATTGCCTGTATTCGATCGCCAAGGTCGCACCGCAACATCTGGTCGTCGTGTTGGGCCACGACCACGACCGGATCGCACCCGTGGTCGCCGAACTGGCCGACAGCTTGGGTCGCCCCATCGACGTGGCGCTGCAGGACCAACAGCTTGGGACCGGACACGCCGTGCTGTGTGGACTCTCGGCGCTGCCGGCTGACTACAGCGGGGGCGTCGTCGTCACCTCGGCCGACATTCCGCTGCTGGACGCCGATACGCTGGCCGACCTGATCGCCACCCATCGCGCCCACCCGGCAGCGGTCACCGTGCTGACCACGACGCTTGCCGATCCCACCGGTTACGGCCGGGTCCTGCGCACCCAAGACAACGAAGTGATCGCGATCGTCGAGCAAGCCGACGCGACACCGTCCCAGCGGGAGATCCGGGAAGTCAACGCCGGGGTCTACGCCTTCGACATCGCGGCGCTGCGTTCCGCACTGGGCCGGCTGTCCGCCGACAACGCCCAGCGCGAGCTCTACCTGACCGACGTGATCTCCATCGTCCGCCGCGACGGCCAGGCCGTGCATGCCCGCCACGTCGACGACAGCGCGCTGGTCGCCGGGGTCAACGACCGGGTTCAGTTGGCCGAGCTTTCCGCGGAGCTCAACCGCCGTATCGTCGCCGCACACCAGCTGGGCGGCGTCACGGTCATCGACCCCGCCACCACCTGGATTGACGTCGACGTGAGCATCGGCCGCGACACCGTGATCCTGCCCGGAACGCAGCTACTGGGCCGCACCCGCATCGGCGGGCACTGCACCATCGGCCCCGACACCACCTTGACCGACGTCACCGTCGGTGACGGTGCGTCGGTGATCCGCACGCACGGCACTTCGGCGTCGATCGGTGACGGCGCGGTGGTCGGCCCATTCGCCTACCTGCGGCCCGGCACCGTCTTAGCCGCGGACGGCAAACTGGGCGCGTTCGTCGAGGCCAAGAACTGCACCATTGGCACCGGCAGCAAGGTGCCGCATCTGACCTACGTCGGTGACGCCGACATCGGCGAGCACAGCAATATCGGCGCATCCAGCGTTTTCGTCAACTACGACGGCGAGACCAAGCAGCGCACCAGGATCGGCTCCCACGTGCGCACCGGCTCCGACACCATGTTCGTCGCGCCGGTCACCGTGGGTGACGGCGCCTACACCGGTGCCGGCACGGTGGTGCGCCACGACGTCCCGCCCGGGGCGTTGGCCGTGTCGGCCGGTCCGCAGCGCAACATCGAGGGCTGGGTGCTACGCAAACGACCGGGCAGCGCCGCCGCGCGGGCGGCAGAAAAGGCACAGCGGCGGCCCGATCAGACACCTTGACGTTTTCCTCCTTAGTATTAGGCCACCACTCGATCCCAACGGCGGGGGCAGCACGTGAGCCACGACTGGACCGACAACCGCAAAAATCTGATGTTGTTCGCGGGTCGTGCGCACCCCGAACTGGCCGAGCAGGTGGCCAAGGAGCTCGACGTCCACGTGACCGCGCAGACTGCCCGGGACTTCGCCAACGGCGAGATCTTCGTGCGCTACCACGAGTCGGTGCGCGGCTGCGACGCGTTCGTGCTGCAGTCGCATCCGGCGCCGCTGAACAAGTGGCTGATGGAACAGCTGATCATGCTCGACGCGCTCAAGCGGGGCAGCGCCAAGCGGATCACCGCCGTCGTGCCGTTCTACCCGTACGCCCGCCAGGACAAAAAACACCGCGGCCGCGAGCCGATCTCGGCGCGGCTGGTCGCCGACCTGCTCAAGACCGCCGGGGCCGACCGAATCGTGACGGTGGACCTGCACACCGACCAGATCCAGGGCTTCTTTGACGGCCCGGTCGATCACATGCGCGCGCAGAATCTGCTGACCGGCTACATCAAGGACAACTACAGCGGCCACGACATGGTGGTCGTCTCCCCCGACTCCGGCCGGGTGCGCATCGCCGAGAAGTGGGCCGACTCGCTGGGTGGCGTTCCGCTGGCCTTCATCCACAAGACCCGCGACCCACGGGTGCCTAACCAGGTGAAGTCCAACCGCGTCGTCGGCGAGGTCGCCGGCAAGACCTGCATCCTGATCGACGACATGATCGACACCGGTGGCACCATCGCCGCCGCTGTGCCGCTGCTGAAGGACGACGGCGCCGGAGACGTGATCGTCGCCGCCACCCACGGCGTGTTGTCCGATCCTGCTCCGAAACTGCTGGCCCAGTGCGGAGCCCGTGAGGTGATCGTCACCAACACGCTGCCGATCGACGAGACCAAGCGGTTCCCGCAACTGACGGTGTTGTCGATCGCTCCCCTGCTGGCCAGCACCATCCGCGCGGTCTTCGAAAACGGTTCAGTGACAGGATTGTTCGACGGAGACGCGTAAATGCCCGGCACTTCGACCGACACCGTCATCTACCACAACCCCAAATGCAGTACGTCGCGTAAAACACTGGAGTTGTTGCGCGACAAGGGCATCGAGCCAACTATTGTCGAGTATTTGAAGACGCCTCCGTCGCGAGAGCAGCTGGCGAAGATGATTCGCGACGCCGGCATCGATGTGCGTGCCGCGGTGCGTACCCGTGAGCCGCTGTACACCGAACTTAGCCTTGCCGACGCCAGCGACGACGAGCTGCTCGACGCAATGGCCGAACATCCCATCCTGATCCAGCGGCCGTTCGTGATGACACCCAAGGGCACTCGACTGGCTCGTCCGATCGACGCGGTGCACGAGATTCTGTGACGGTGCCTGCCCGGAGGGGGGTCGCCGTCCTGATTTTCGTGCTGGCGGCGGTCAGCTGCAGTGCGAAAGAGCCCGACTACCAGTCGATTTGGACGACGACCACGACGACCTCCACCACCCTGACAACGACTGCGACGCCCGAGCCGCTCGGGAAATACCTGGAGAGCGTCGGCGTCACCGGTGAGCAGGTGGCCCCTGACACGCTCACCGATTTGGCGGTGTCGATCCCCACCCCGCCGGGCTGGGAGAAATTCAGCAATCCCAGCATCACGCCAGCCACGCAGGCCATTGCAAAAAATGGCAGCTACCCGATCGCGATGCTGATGGTGTTCAAGTTGCGCGGGGATTTCGACACCGCCGATGTGATCAAGCACGCCAACGCCGATGCCGAGCGCACAGAGAATTTCAGGAAGCTCAACGCCTCCACGGCGGACTTTCACGGCTTTCCGTCGTCGATGATCGAGGGCAGCTACGACCTGGGCGGCAAACGGTTGCACGGGTGGAACCGGGTCGTCATCGCTACCGGCTCTCCCCCGGCGAAACAGCCTTATCTGGTTCAGCTCACGATCACCAGCCTGGCCGACCAGGCCTTCCCGCAGGCGTCGGACATCGAGATGATCATCGCGGGATTCACGGTCGCGGCCAAATAGCTCGCGGCAGCGCGGCGCCTTGGCCGCGTTACCGTATCTGCCATGGGGTGGACCGCCGCAGAGCTGCCGTCATTCGCCGGGCGCACGGTCATCGTCACCGGTGCCAACAGCGGCCTGGGGGCGATCACGGCCCGCGAATTGGCCCGGGTCGGCGCCCGGGTCATCCTTGCCGTGCGCAACACCGACAAAGGCGATGCGGCCGCGCGGCAGATGACCGGGCGGGTCGAGGTGCGCCCACTCGACCTGCAGGATTTGGCCTCGGTGCGGGCTTTCGCCGACACCATCGACACCGTCGACGTGCTGATCAACAACGCCGGCATCATGGCCACCCCGGAGGCCAGGACCGTGGACGGCTTCGAAAGTCAGGTCGGCACGAATCACCTCGGCCATTTCGCGCTGACGAATCTGCTGCTGCCTGTGCTCACCGACCGCGTGGTGACCATCTCGTCGGTGTTCCACCGGATCGGCCGCATCAGCCTGACCGACTTCAACTGGCAGTCCCGGCAGTACTCGCGGTGGCTGGCCTACGGCCAGTCGAAACTCGCCAACCTATTGTTCACCCGCGAACTGCAGCGGCGCCTGGATTCGGTGGGCTCATCCCTGCGCGCGCTGGCTGCCCATCCGGGTTATTCGCGCACCAATCTTCAGGGACGATCCGGCCACCGGGTGGAAGACGCACTGATGGCGCTCGGCAACCGATTCTTCGCCACCGACCCGGAATTCGGTGCCCGCCAGACCCTGTATGCCGCGTCTCAGGATTTGCCGGGCGACACTTTCGTGGGGCCACGGTTCGGCATGGTCGGCCGCACCCAGCCCGTCGGCCGCAGCCGCCGAGCGCGGCAAGACAGCACCGCCGCCGCGCTGTGGGAGCTGTCCGAGCAGCTCACCGGCGTCAAGTTTCCGCTCTGACCCGCCGATGCGCTACCCTGTCGGGCGTCACGGCGAGGGTGGCCGCCAATTGTGCCGGCCGCCGTTATCGACGGGGACCTTCTGGTTGTCGCGATGCTGGCCGTGCCCGACCACCACAGGAGCGACACCATGGCTAAATCCGCCGGTTCGACAACCAATCAGCTGACCGCCTCGGTGCGAAGCCAGACCGGCAAAGGCGCATCTCGCCGGGCGCGACGCGCCGGCAAGATCCCGGCGGTCCTCTACGGTCACGGCAGCGATCCGCAGCATCTGGAGCTGCCCGGTAACGAATTCGCCGCGGTGCTGCGCCATTCCGGCACCAACGCTGTGCTGACCCTCAACGTCGACGGTAAGGAGCAGCTAGCGCTGACCAAGGCGATCGACGTCCACCCGATCCGGCACACCATCCAGCACGCCGACCTGCTGCTGGTGCGCCGCGGCGAGAAAGTCGTCGTCGAAGTGACCGTCGAGGTCGAGGGTGAGCCCGCGTCCGGCACCCTGGTCACCCAGGAGACCAGCACCGTCGAGATCGAGGCCGAGGCGCTGTCCATCCCCGAGCAGCTGACCGTCTCCGTCCAGGACGCCCAGCCCGGCACCCAGTTCACCGCCGGACAGATAGCGCTGCCGCGGGGCGTCACCCTGGTGTCAGATCCGGAGCTGCTGGTCGTCAATGTCGTGAACGCACCGACCGCCGAGGAGCTGGAGGCCGAAGGTGCCGGCGAGATTCCGGAACGCGAGGAAGCCCCGGAAGAGGTCGCCGAAGAAGCCGAAGCCGCCGCACCCGAGTCCGAGTAACACATGGCCGAACCCCTGTTGGTGGTCGGCCTTGGCAACCCGGGACCGAACTATGCCCGGACCCGGCACAACCTCGGATACCTGGTCGCCGATCGGCTTGCCGCGCGACTGGGCTCAACGTTCAAGACGCACAAGCGTTCCGGCGCCGACATCGTCACCGGCCGGCTCGCCGGCTGCTCGGTGGTGCTGGCCAAACCGCGCAGCTACATGAACGACTCGGGTCGCCAAGTCGCACCGCTGGCCAAGTTCTACTCGGTGCCGCCCGCCGACATCGTGGTCATCCACGACGACCTCGACTTGGACTTCGGCCGCATCCGGCTCAAGCTCGGTGGCGGCGAAGGCGGCCACAACGGGCTACGCTCGGTGGCTGCGGCGTTGGGCACCAAAGACTTTCAGCGGGTGCGCATCGGGATCGGGCGTCCACCGGGACGCAAAGATCCGGCCGCCTTCGTGTTGGAGAACTTCACCCCAGCTGAGCGCGCCGAGGTGCCGACAATATGCGAGCAGGCCGCCGACGCCACGGAGCTGCTTATCGAGTTGGGGCTAGAACCGGCGCAGAACGTCGTTCACGCCTGGTAAATGCGCGCGAGGGCGGCGCGAGCAGACGCAGAATCGCACTGCGCGCGCCCCGCGTGTGCGATTCTGCGTCTGCTCGCCGCCCTACTGCTCGGCGCGATGCGGCGCGAACCCTACGTGACCAGTGTGACGGAATTGGCCCGGCGCAGCTTGCCCGACGGCGTCTTGGGAATGGTGCCGGGTCCCAGCACGACGACGTTGCGGGGCCGCACGTCGACCTCGGCGACAACCTCGTGGGCGACCTGATGCTCGATACGACGCACTTCGGCCGGGTCGTCGTAGGCGTTGGACTCGACCGCGACGGCGAACGTCTCCCGCGAGTGCCCGGCGTCGAGGCGCACGGCCACCGCGCAACCGGGCCGGACGCCTTCCACCCGGCAAGCTGCGCGCTCGATGTCGGTGGGATAGATGTTGCGGCCGGCCATGATGATGACGTCCTTGACCCGGCCGCACACCACGATGTGACCGTTTTCGGTGATGTAGCCGAGGTCACCGGTGTCGTACCAGCCGTGCTCGTCCTGCGCCGGGATGAATCCGCCCATCGTGATGTAGCCGGGCGTGATCGGCTCCCCGCGCAACTCGATCACCCCGACGCCGCGGGGCGGCAGCACGTTGCCGTCCTCGTCGACGACGCGGGCCTCGATCCCGTCGAGCACCGGCCCCAGCGAAGCCAGCCGGCGAACATTGCCCTTGGTGGCCGGCACCGCGCGACGCAGCGCAGCCAGCAGGTCGGCGTCCACCTCGTCGACGATCAGTCCCTGTCCAACCGGCGAGAACGACACCGCCAGCGTGGTTTCCGCCATGCCGTACGCGGGCAGGATGGCCTCCGGGCGCAGGCCGAACGGCCGGCCCGCGTCGATCAGGTCTTCGACGTCGGCAGGATCCACCGGTTCGGCCCCCGACATCGCAATCCGCAGGGTCGACAGGTCGAACTGGCCGGGCTTGGCCTGCTTACGCAACCGCTTGGCGAACAGTGAATAGGCAAAATTCGGCCCGCAGATAAACGTGCCCTTGTACTTGTCGATCAGCTTGGCCCACAGCAGCGTGTCACGCAAAAAGTCCATCGGGGTGACCTTGACCAGCTCGGCGCCGAAGTACATCGGCACGGTCAAAAAGCCGATCATGCCCATGTCGTGAAAGCACGGCAGCCAGCTGATCATCACGTCGGTCTCAAGGTCGTACTTGACGCCGACGAACATGGCCTCGACGTTGGAGTACACGTTGCGGTGGGTGATCTGCACGGCCTTGGGCGAGCCGGTCGAGCCCGACGTCAGCTGCATCAGCGCCAGATCGTCCTCGTCGGTGTCGATCGGGTCGATCGGGTCAGCGGCCAGCAACTGCTCGACGGTCAGCACGCGAACTCCGCGTTCCTGCAGCACCGGCGCGGCTCCCATGAAGGGGTCGGAAACGATGACCGCTTTGGCCTCGATCATGTCGACCACGGTCGTCGTGTCCTGCGCCCATACCGCGAGATCGGTGCGCGGGGTGGGCTGATGCAGCATGGTCAGGCTGGCGCCGCGCATCCACAGCCCCTGCGCCGTCGGCGCGATCTCCACCGGCGCGCCGACAAGCACGCCGACCGCGTCGCCGTGGCCGACGCCGTTAGCCGCCAGCCCGCCGGCTACCCGGCGGGCCCGCTCATGCACCTCGCGCCAGGTATGCCGAACCGGGTTGTGCGGCTCCCCGGTGACCATGCCGCGCGGGCTCTCGTGAGCGTTGCGGAACATTTTCTCGGTAAACCTGCTCACGACACCCTCCTGGCTTCCGGCACCGGCGCTGCCCAGGCCCGAATTTTCATGGTCCCCGCGCTCGCGCGTGATGCCCAGTAGCGGCGCGCACACGATTGGGGAGCGGTTGTGTCTCGAATCGGTGATGCGTCGGCGACCTCGCGCGAGGGTCGCCGGTCAGCGAGAACGCGGTCGCTGTGGTGACTGGTCGACCGCCCACCGGACGTGCCGGTGGGCGGTGCGGTTGGGCGCATTGTTCGACCGCTAGTCATCACCGCCGAACATCTTAAGCTCCTCTTAAGTAACCACCAAACAATTGGACGGTTTGCGCCTCAGGTCACACCTCGGTCACAGGAGCAGGCACCACTCGGGCGCCGTGCACGGGCCCGCTCGCGACGCGGACCGTGCGGCAGACCCCGGCGCCGGATAGCTGGGTGCCGACGTCGATCGCCGACGTCGCCGACGAACACAAAAACGCGCACGTCGGCCCGGATCCGGAGACGATTCCGGCCAAGGCGCCCGCCTCCTCACCGGCACGCAACGCGCGGCGCAGCGAAGGATCCAAGCTCACCGCTGCAGCTTGCAGCTCGTTGCCGAGCAACGGCGCCAACTGCTGCGGATCACCGGCGGCGAGCGCCGCCAGCACAGGCCCGGGATCTCCGAGTCGCGGCGGCGCCCCGGCTTTCCGCAGCCGGTCGAGCTCGGCGAAGACCGCGGTGGTCGACAGGCCGCTGTCGGCGAACGCCAGCACCCAGTGGAAGGTGTTCCGCGACAACACGGTGGCCAGCTCCTCGCCGCGCCCGGTTCCCAGCGCGGTGCCGCCGTGCAGCGCGAACGGCACGTCGCTGCCCAGCCGTGCGGCGAGGGTATTCAGGTCGCGGCGTGGCACGCCGAGCTCCCACAGCACATTCATGCCGACCAAAACCGCCGCCGCGTCGGCGCTGCCGCCCGCCATACCACCGGCAACGGGAATGGACTTGTCGATCGTGATCGACACATCCGGTGCCCGACCGACATGCTCGGCCATCAGCTCGGCAGCCTGCCAAGCCAGGTTGCGCTCGTCCGCAGGCACCTCGTCGGCGCCTTCGCCAATGACCTTGAGTGACAGCACGTCAGCGTTGCGGACAGTGACCTCATCGACCAGCGAGACGGCGTGAAACACCGTAGTCAGCTCGTGATAGCCGTCGGCGCGGCGATCGCCAACGGCCAGGTAGAGGTTGACCTTTCCGGGCACCCGGACCGTGACCGATCCGGTGGGCACCCACTGAGCAGCGGTGTTTCCGTCCATTGGCACCGCACGAGACTATCGCCGGTACCGGGCAAACCACAGGAGTTCCTGCGACGATGCACGCCGTCACCGGCGTTGGCCCGGCGAGAATGCGGGCCCTGCTACAGCCCGATGCGGAGCCGGGCCATCAAACCCGGTCGCGCCCTACTCTGAGGGCATGCTCGACGCCGGCGAGACCTTCGACGGCTACGTCCTGGACAGAGAAGTTGGCCGGGGCGGCTCGGCCATCGTCTACCAGGCGCATGACCGCGAGCATCCCGACCAGGTGGTGGCCCTGAAAATCCTCAGCGAGGACCACCGGACTGCTCCGGAACGCGCGCGGCTAAACCGCGAATTCGAGTTCGCGCGTCGACTCGGCCATCCCCACATCGTCGAGGTCTACGCGCACAGACCGCATTGGCTGGCGATGCAATTCGTCGACGGCGGCAAATCGACGCGGCTGCAACGACTGGAACAACGCCTGGCCGCGCTTGCCCAGATTTCCGACGCCCTGGATTACATCCACCGTTGTGGTATCGTGCACGCCGACGTCAAGCCAGCCAATATCCTTGTGGCAAACGATTTTTCGCGGACTGGAGCGGTGCTGGTCGACTTCGGGGTGGCGCACGCAGTCGTCGAGGATGTGTTTCGGCGGCCCAAGAACCTGCAGGCCTCGCTGTCGTATGCCGCTCCAGAGGTGCTGCGTGGATACGCACCCACAGCGGCGACAGACCAATACGCGCTGGCTTGTTCAGCGGTGGAACTGATCACCGGCGCACCGCCATTCACCCCAGATACCGCCGCGGAGCTGGTGGACGCTCATCTACGTGGTATCCCCCCACGCATGTCACGTAAAGCCACGTGGCTGCCGCGCGCCTTCGACGCCGCGGTCGCCAAGGCGATGTCGCGAGATCCCGAACTGCGGTATCAATCCTGCACGGAATTCGTCGAACACATCACCCGAGTGCTGCGCTGAGCCGCCCGCTACGACGCCTCCTGGCCGGCAGCAGCGTCGTCCTTCCAGACACCTGAGCGCTGCAGCAGTCGCACGAAGTCTTGGATGGACAGCGTCTCGCCGCGACGGGCCGGGTCGATGCTGGCGGCGAGCAGCCGGCTCGCGGATTCGTTGCCCGAGCCGGCCCATTCGGCAAAGGCATTGCGAGATGTCTTGCGCCGCTGTGCAAATGCGATGTCAATCAGTTCGAACACACGCTGGCGGAAAAGCTCGTCGGTGGGCCACGGCGAAACCTCGTAGCGGTCGATGCGCACCAGCCCGGAGTAAACCCGTGGAATCGGCCAGAACACCGTCGGCGACACCATGCCGAAGCGCCGGACCCGCCCGAAGAAGCGCACTTTGACGCTGGGCACCCCGTAGTCTTTGGCTCCCGGTTCAGCCGCGAGCCGTTCGGCGACTTCGGCCTGCACCATCACCATCACCGTGCGCACTGAAGGAAACTCGGCGAGCAGATGCAAAAGCGCCGGAACGGCGACGTTATATGGCAGGTTAGCGACCACCGCTGTCGGCTCGACGGCCAGGTCGACCCGACGGATTGACAAGATGTCGCGGTTGAGCACTGTCAGCCGGTGAATTTCGCTGTGGGAGTGCTCGGCGACGGTTTGGTGCAGCCGGCCGGCCAGCACAGGGTCGACCTCGACGGCGGTGACCGCGGCCCCGCGGTCGAGCAATGCCAGGGTCAGTGAGCCCAGACCTGGCCCTACCTCCAGCACATGGTCGGACCGGGCCACCCCCGACGCGGAGACCACTCGGCGCACCGTGTTGGCATCGTGAACGAAGTTCTGTCCCAATGCTTTTCGTGGACGGAATTCGAGTTCCCTAGCCAGCCGCCGTATTTCGGTCCGGCCTAGTAGCCGTATGGTCAGCGTGCACCTGCTCTTCCGCTGCACACCGGCCAGGCGCCCCACCCCTGCCGCTGCAGCACCGTCTCAGCAATGGCAATCTGCTCTTCACGGGTGGCTAGATCAGCGCGCGGCGCATACCGCAAGCCGCCGCTGCGTTCCCACGTGTTTTGGTCGAATTGCACACCACCGTAATACCCGTTTCCGGTGTTGATCGCCCAGTTGCCGCCGGCTTCGCAGCGGGCGATGGCATCCCAGATTGTCGCATCGGGCACCGGCGGCACCTCAGTGCCCGGCTTGGTGCCGACCCGCAGCACCGCGTCACGGGCCGGGGTGATCACTGTGTTGGCGACGGGTAACCGGCCAGTCTCCACCCCGTTGACCTTGGCCACAGCGAAGGTCACGTCTTGGGTGCCCGGGCTGCCCGGGTCTTCGACGACCTGGCGGCTGACGTTCATTTCCGGGTCTTCGATGCGGTGCGGCGTCGGCGGCAGCGGCACCCGTTCGGTGATTCTCTCCATGCGGATGCGGGTGACCTCGATCTGCATTCCGTCGGTGACCGGCGTGGAAGCACCCGGCATCACCTTGTCGCTTTGCTGCAGTGGCGCACCAGCGGCGTCGAGCAGCTCGCCGACGTTCGGGGCAGCCAGGTGCACGGTGCGCACCGCGCCGCCGTCGTTGATCCGCACGGTCTTGGCGGTGACCACCGGAAGCGCCATCCCGGCCAACGGAACCCGGCTGCCGCGCGAGGCGGTGGCGGGCGCGGTGTCGGTCATGGCCAGTTGGGCCAGCGCCTCGCCGACCGTGGACGCCGTGGTCCACGCCTGCTTGGTGTCGTGGCCGTCCAGGGAGATCTGCAGTGGCCGGCTGCGCCGCAGGACAATCTCGTCGTCGTTGCGAACCCGCTCGTTGCCGGCAGGGTACAAGTCGTCGCGCTCGCCGACG
The DNA here is from genome assembly GCF_016592155.1 of Mycobacterium heckeshornense. Classification (NCBI taxonomy): domain Bacteria; kingdom Bacillati; phylum Actinomycetota; class Actinomycetes; order Mycobacteriales; family Mycobacteriaceae; genus Mycobacterium; species Mycobacterium heckeshornense. The sequence goes on along the minus strand of NZ_AP024237.1, from coordinate 1,115,613 downwards.
TCGAACCCGTTCTCTTTGAGCACGTCGATAACCCGCGACTTCATGGTCGTGACCGTCAACCGGGTGCCGTCGACGCTCAGCGTGACCGTCTTACGCGCGGCGACGGCATACCCGCCCGCGAACGTCAGCACCAGCAATAGGGCGGCGACCAGGATCCGCAGGGGCGGCGAGGGGGTCTGGTGGAGCTTGGTGAGTACGTTCACACGCCTTTCCCCGACCTCGGCAGCACTTCAACGACACCGTCAGCAGCCACAAACGAACGGGGCCCAACAGGCCCCGCCGTTCGATCACAAGACGGTAACGAACCGGCCTAGATAGGGCAACTCCGACGCGATGCTCTTAATGGACTCTTAAGAGCCGGTGACGAGCCGGTAGACCCGGCGAGCATTGGCCGTGGTGACCTGCGCCAGTTCGTCCGCGGGTCGCTGCACGAGTTCGGCCAGCGCTCGCACAGTGTAGGGCAGGCAGTACGGCTCGTTGGCAGCGCCGCGGTAGGGGTGCGGGGTCAGATACGGTGCGTCGGTCTCCACCAGCAACTGCTCGGCCGGCACCAGCACGACGGCGTCCCGCAGCTCACGGGCATTGCGGAAGCTGACCGTCCCGGCGAGGCTCAGCAACCAGCCGGCATCGACGCAGCTGCGGGCCATCGCCGGGCCTGACGAGAAGCAGTGAAAGATCACGGTGTCGGGTGCGCCCTCGCCGCACAGCACATCGAGCACCTCGGCGTCGGCCTGGCGGTTGTGGATCATCAACGGTTTGCCGGTCCGCTTGGCCAGGTCAATGTGCCAGGCGAACGCCTCGCGCTGCGCGGCTGGCCGCGCACAGCCGTCCAGGCGGCCCGGCCAGTACAGGTCCATCCCGGTTTCGCCGATCGCCACCACCCGCGGGTGCGCGGCGAGCCGCTCGATGTCGGCGCGAGCGGCCTCGGTCAGCGCGTCGGCGCGGGTCGGGTGCAGCGCTATCGCGGCATAGACCCGCGGATCCCACTCGGCTGCGCGGACCACCCAGCGCGCCGAGTTCATGTCGTCGGCGACGGTCACCACCGCCTCGACGCCGACGGCGGCGGCGCGGTCGACGATCGCGCGCACGCCCGCGACGTCGGCGGCGCCACACGCGTCGAGATGGGTGTGCGCGTCGATCAACGGGGCCAACGGCTCCGGGGCTGGCGGTGCCGTGCGTTTACCGGGCCGGTTGGTGCTCACCCGCACACAATAGGGTGGATTGTCGATGAGGCCCTACTACGTCACCACCGCGATCACTTATCCCAATGCCGCGCCGCACTTGGGGCACGTGTACGAGTACATCGCCACCGATGCGATTGCCCGGTTCAAGCGGCTCGAGGGCTTCGACGTGCGGTTCTTGACCGGAACCGACGAACACGGGCTCAAAATGGCCGAGGCGGCGGCGGCCGAGGGCGTGTCGACCGCTGAGCTGGCCCGGCGCAACTCGGATGTATTCCAGCGGCTGCAGGAGCGGCTCAACATCTCGTTCGACCGGTTCATCCGCACCACCGACCCCGACCACCACGAGGCGTCCAAGGCGATTTGGCAGCGGATGGCCGATGCCGGCGATATCTACCTCGACACCTACTCGGGCTGGTATTCGGTGCGCGACGAGCGCTTCTTCGTCGAATCGGAGACCCGGGTGCTCGATGACGGCACGCGGGTCGCCACCGAGACCGGCGCCCCGCTGATTTGGACCGAGGAACAGACGTATTTCTTTCGGCTGTCCGCCTACACCGACAAACTGCTGGCCCACTATGAGGCCAACCCCGATTTCATCGGGCCCGAGGTGCGGCGCAACGAGGTGGTCAGCTTCGTCTCGGGCGGCCTGCGCGACCTGTCCATCTCCCGGACGTCGTTCGACTGGGGGATCCCGGTGCCCGATCATCCCGACCACGTCATGTACGTGTGGGTCGATGCGCTGACCAACTACTTGACCGGCGTCGGCTATCCCGACACCGACTCGGAGTTGTTTCGCCGCTACTGGCCGGCCGATCTGCACATGATCGGCAAGGACATCATCCGGTTCCACGCCGTGTACTGGCCTGCGTTTCTCATGTCAGCTGGAATCGAGCTTCCGCGAAGGATTTTCGCGCACGGGTTTCTGCTCAACCGCGGCGAGAAGATGAGCAAGTCGGTGGGCAATGTCATCGACCCGGTGTCGCTGGTCGAGCGGTTCGGCGTGGATCAGGTCCGCTATTTCCTGTTGCGGGAGGTGCCATTCGGCCAGGACGGGAGCTACAGCGACGAGGCGATCATCACCCGGATCAACACCGACCTGGCCAACGAGCTGGGCAACCTGGCGCAGCGGTCGCTATCGATGGTCGCGAAGAATTTCGACGGAATCGTCCCCGCCCCAGGCGAATTCAGCGCTGACGACGCGGAGTTGCTGGCCATTGCCGACGGCCTGCTGGAGCAGGTGCGGGCCCATTTCGACGGCCAGGCCATGCACTTGGCGCTGGAGGCGATCTGGCTGATGCTGGGCGCGGCCAACAAGTATTTCTCGGCGCAGCAGCCCTGGGTGTTACGCAAAAGCGAATCGGAGTCGGATCAGATCCGGTTCCGCACCGTGCTGTATGTGACCTGCGAAGTGCTGCGTATCGCGGCGCTGCTGATCCAGCCCGTGTTACCCGAGTCAGCGGCCAAGCTGCTGGACCTGCTCGGTCAGCCCGCGGACCAGCGGACGTTCGCCGCGGTGGGAACTCGGCTCGCCCCGGGCACGGTGTTGCCGCCCCCGGCGGCGGTGTTCCCCCGCTATCAAACGCCGTGACTAGTGTGGCGAGCATCGTGTGAGCCGACGGGAGGCGTCGGTGGAGCCGATGGCCACCAAGGCGCACCAGGCACGCGGCGCTGGGCGAGCGCCGTCGCGGCGGTGAGGAGTCGAGCTGTTCGCGGCGTTCGGCGGCCAGCGCATGACCCGGGCTCCTACCGAGTTCGACACCGACCGCGCGTTCATCGACCTCGTCGGTCGAAGCGCTCCAAATCGCACCTAAACCCTTGCTCACCCGGCGCCGCCAGCACCGTCTTCGATCTGATTCGCCCTCGACTGAGACCGTCGCGCGGGATGTGAACGAAGTCAGGTCACAGTCGGGGAAACATCAATTACGACAAGGGAACTCCCAGGGCTTTCATGCCGGGAATGATCGGCGCGAAGTACACCGCAGCGGTGATGCCGGAAAGCCGTCGCAGACAATCGCAGACACTGTGAGGTCCGTCACAGGCTGTCACATCCCGAAACGCCGCGGTGTCTCCATGGCACCAGGCCCGCGAGAAACCAGGAGATTCTCAATGAAGTTGTCAAGCCGCCGCGGCGGTAGGTGCGGGCTGGTATGCCGTGCCGTCGCGGAGCATGGCCCATACCACGTTGAGGCGGCGGCGCGCCAAAGCGAGGACGGCTTGGGTGTGGGTTTTGCCTTCGGATCTTTTGCGGTCGTAGTAGGTGCGCGAGGCGGCGTCGGTGCGGATGGCGATTTGGGCGGACAGGTAGCAGGCGCGCAGCAGGCGGCGGTGGTAGCGGCGGGGGCGTTTGAGGTTGCCGCTGATGCGCCCGGAGTCGCGGGGTACCGGGGCCAGTCCGGACACGCCGGCGAGGCGGTCGACGGAGTCGAAGCCGCATATGTCGCCGCCGGTGGCGGCGAGGAACTCGGCGCCGAGCACGACACCGAAGCCGGGCATGCTCAAGATGATTTCAGCGTGGCGGTGGCGGCGAAATCGCTCCTCGATCATCGTCTCGGTGTCGTCGATTTCGATGTCGAGGGCCATCACCTCCTTAGCCAGGCGAGCCACCACGGTGGCAGCCAGGTGTTGTCCGGGCACGATGGTGTGCTGGGCGTTAGCGGCCGCAAGGGCTTTGGACGCGACAGCATCGGCATTGCGGGCCTTACGTTTTCGCAACCAGGCGGCCAGCTCAGCAGCACCGGCGCGGCGCAGCCCGTCAGGCGTTTGATAGCCGGTAAGCAAAATCAACGCGGCCTTGCTGGTGCTGTAGTCAAAGGCGCGTTCCAGGGCGGGGAAGTATTCCAGCAGCTGGGCCCGCAGCCGGTTGATCGCCCGGGTGCGATCGGCCACCAAATCAGCGCGCCGGCTGGTGAGGATGCGCAGTTCCACCGCGATCTCGTCGCCGGGTCGCAACGGCTGCAGGTCGCGGCGCATCCGGGCCTGATCGGCAATGATCGCGGCGTCTTTGGCGTCGGTCTTGCCATCGCCGCGGTAGCCGCCCGAGGCGTGATAGACGGTGCGCCCGGGGATATACAGCAGCCGCTGCCCGGCCCCGACCAGCAGAGCAATCAACACCGCAGCGCCACCACCGTTGAGATCGATCGCCCAGGTGATCTCAGCGCCATCAACCACAGTGCTGACCGTGCTGATCAACTCCAGCAGCGCAGTTTCGTCGTTAGCGACCCGCTGCGCCAGCAGCCGCTGCCCTTCGGCGTCGATGACCACACAGTAGTGATCAGATTTACCGGCGTCGACACCAGCCCACAACTGCTGCCCCACAACCACCTCCGTAATCGCCGTAACAATCGACCCAGCAGACGACCACGCCGACGTGTCCTTACACAGCGATCGAATCGCATCTCTCAATTAGCGGTCGAGTCGTCGCGGGACGCCGGGCGGCCAATCTCCTTCGGCCATCACCGACGGCAAACCCATGAAAGCCATACCCGACGCCCCTGGGCAGTTCGAAGCCTACGGCCAACGGCAACGACCACCCTGCAAGAAAGGTAAGGAAATCATGACCGACCAACGCCTGCGCGTCGTGGTCGTCGGCGGCGGATACGCCGGCACCGTGGCCGCCAACCATCTGCGGCTGAGCGCGGATCTCGACATCACGTTGGTGAACCCACGTCCGATGTTCGTCGAGCGGATTCGCTTACACCAGTTCGTCGCTGGGACCGGTTCCGCCACCGTCGACTACGGCACGCTTCTTGGCGACGGCATCCAGCTGGTCGTTGACACCGCCGAACGGATCGACATGTCCGACCGCAAGGTGGTATTGGCCTCTGGTGCGGTGTTGGGCTACGACTACCTGATCTATGCCGTGGGCAGCACCGGCACGCCGCCTGCAGCGGTGCCCGGCGCAGTGGAATTCGCTTACCCCATAGCTGAATTCGAGCACGCCGAGCGGCTGCAGCACGCACTCGGCGAACTGCATCCAGACGCACCGGTCGTCGTGGTCGGCGCTGGGTTAACCGGCATCGAAACCGCCTCCGAGCTTGCCGAGCAGGGTCGCCGCGTGACGTTGGTCTGCGGCGGGGTGCTCGGGCCGTCGTTGAGCGCAGCCGGTCGACGTTCGGTGGCCAAGTGGCTGCGCAGACTCGGCGTCGAGGTGCGTGAAACCGCGGTGGTCGAAGCAGTGGCGCCCGGGGCGGTGCGGCTCATCGACGGTTCGGAGCTGCGCAGCGCGGTGACCGTGTGGACTGCAGGCTTTGGTGTGCCGGACTTGGCTGCCCGCAGTGGTTTAAGCACCGACGCCCTCGGTCGGCTGCTCACCGACGAAACCCTGACCGGCATCGACGACCCGCACATTGTGGCAGCCGGAGACGCCGCCGCCCCGTCGGGCCGGCCGCTGCGGATGAGCTGCCAGGCGGCCGGCCCGCTGGGCGTGCAGGCCGCCAACACCGTGCTGGCTCGCATCGCCGGCACGGAACCGGCGGTGATCGACCAGGCGTTCGTTGGACAGTGCGTCAGCCTGGGCCGCAAGCACGCCACCTTCCAGCTCGCCCGCTTCGACGACACGCCGATCAACCTGGCCCTCGGCGGCCGGGTCGCGGCCTGGGTCAAGGAGGCGGTCTGCAAAGCGACGGTGTGGGGCATCCGCCGCGAGGCGGCCAAGCCCGGCTCGAACCCCTGGCTCAAGGGCGGCAAGCGCACCGAGCGGCTTGCGCACGAGGCGGTCACGGTCTCGTGACCGCCTCGCCGGATGCCTCCGAGCACGCCGAACGGTTCACGCTGTTGCGGCCGTTGCTATTCACCATCGCCTACGAAATCCTCGGCTCTACAACCGAATCCGACGACGTGCTGCAGGATGCTTATCTGCGGTGGGCTCAGGTCGACTTGTCGACAGTGCGCGACACCAAGTCCTATCTGGCCCAGCTGGTCACCCGACAAGCGCTCAACGCGCTGCGCGCCGACGCCCGCCGCCGCGAAGACTACGTCGGGCCGTGGCTGCCCGAGCCGCTGCTGCTGGAAGACCAGGACCCGTCGGCGGATGTCGTTCTCGCCGAATCGGTGTCGATGGCGATGCTGATTTTGCTGGAGGCGCTCAGCCCCGACGAGCGCGCGGTGTTCGTGCTGCGGGAGGTGTTCGGATTCGACTACGGCGAAATCGCTTCTGCAGTAGAAAAATCCGTGCCTGCAGTGCGCCAGATCGCGCACCGGGCGCGGGAGCACGTGCAGGCGCGGCGTCGGCGTTTCGGCCCAGTCGACCCGCAACAGAACGCGCGCATCACGGCCGAGTTTTTGGCGGCCGCATCCGATGGCGACGTGGCGACCGTGATGTCGATGCTGGCACCCGATGTGGTCTGGACCGCCGACGGTGGCGGCAAGGCCACCGCGGCCCGCCGGCCGATCGTTGGTGCGCAGAAGGTCGCCAACGCGGTCATGGGGATTATGCGGGTCGGCAAACGGATGCCCGACGTTCGCTTGGAGATGGCCCTGTGCAACTCCGCACCGGCCGTGCTGTTCTACCGCGGCGACCACCTCGAGGGAGTCTTCACCGCCGAAATCGTCGACGGCAAGATCACCAACTTCTACGCGATCCGCAATCCCGACAAACTGGCCGCGCTGGCGACCACGCACCAAGTCAGCCGCAGCTGAATCGCCGGACTGACACGAAAGCCCCCACCGGTGCACAGCGTCGGGAGCTTTTGCGTCTGTCGGCGCCACACACCAAGCTGGTGTGGTGCGAATCGAGCGGCTTGGCGACCTTGGCGGGGCACCGCAGGTGCTGCGCGCCGTGGGTGACGCTACCAGCCGACTCGGCCTGGCGCCGCCGGCCGCGCTGACCGGTGACTGGTTCGGCGCGCAAGCAGTCATCGCGCCGAGCGTGTCGGCGCAACCCGCGGATGCGGGCGACGTGTTCGCCGTTCGGCCAGGCTGCGACACCACAGCGGTGGGTGGCGGCTGGATCGGCTACCTCTCCTACCCCGACCCGGGCCGAGACGGCGCACCCGGGCGGCTTACCCAGGCCGCCGGGGGCTGGACCGATTGCGTGCTGCGCCGCGACCGGGACGGCCAGTGGTGGTATGAGAGCCTGTCGGGTGCCCGCATGCCGGATTGGCTGGCAAGGGCACTCGCGACGCCGGCACCGGCCCATGCTTGGCGTATCGACTGGGCCGCGGCCGACCGGGCGGCACACCGCGCCGGGGTCCTGGCCTGCCTGCAGGCGATCGCTGCAGGGGAGGTGTATCAGGCGTGCGTGTGCACCCAGTTCACCGGGACCCTTGCCGGGACGCCCCTGGACTTCTTCGTCGACGCGATCGCGGCCACCGCGCCGGCTCGGGCCGCCTATGTGGCCGGACCGTGGGGGGCGGTGGCGTCGCTATCGCCGGAGCTTTTCCTACGACGCTGCGGGGATGTCGTGACGTCCAGCCCGATCAAGGGCACCTTGCCACTGCAGGCGTCTCCCTCGGCGTTACGAGCCTCGGTCAAGGATGTCGCCGAGAACATCATGATCGTGGACCTGGTCCGCAATGACCTGAGCCGGGTTGCGGTTACCGGCACCGTGACCGTGCCCGAGCTGTTGGCGGTGCGGCGTGCCCCGGGCGTGTGGCATCTGGTGTCGACGGTGTCGGCCCGGGTGTCGGTCGACTTGCCGACATCGGCCCTGCTCGACGCCACTTTTCCTCCGGCGTCGGTTACCGGTACACCGAAACTACGCGCACGCCAACTGATTTCGCACTGGGAACAGTTCCGCCGCGGGATATATTGTGGCACAGTAGGGTTAGCATCACCGGCAGCGGGCTGTGAGCTGAACGTGGCCATCCGGACCGTCGAGTTCGACGCTGCCGGAAACGCTGTGCTGGGCTCCGGCGGAGGGATCACGGCCGACTCGGATCCCGACGCCGAGTGGGACGAATGCCTTCACAAGGCGGCGCCGATCCTTGGTCTCACATCTGAGATCACCGCCGCGGCCCGCGCCGGCTAGGTGCGCGGACGCACGACCGCGTCATAGAGCTCACGCCGCGATCGCAGTCCCGGATGGGCGGCGGCCACCTGGCTGCAGGCGTCCTTGACGCTAATCCCTTGACGCATCAGGGCATTTACCTGCGTTACCAGGGCCGACAAATCAGTTTGCGGCGTTGCACCGGCCAACACCACCGTGATCTCGCCGAGCACGCCGCCCGCCGCCCACTTCGCCAGCTCGGTTAGCGGTCCGCGCACCACTTCCTCGTGCACCTTGGTCAGTTCCCGGCACACCGCCGCCCGACGCGCGCCGCCGAGCTGCTCGACGGCGTCATGCAGGCACGCGGCCAGCCGACGCGGCGATTCGAAGAACACACAGGTGCGCCGCTCGTCGGCCAGCGACGCCAGCCACGCCCTGCGGGCCGACTGCTTGCGCGGGGCGAAACCTTCGAAACAGAACTTCTCCGAAGGCAACCCGGACACCGCCAGCGCGGTGATCACTGCGGATGGCCCGGGCAAGCATGTCACCGGCACGCCGGCGTCGATACAGGCCACGACCAGTCGATACCCCGGGTCGCTGATGACCGGCATCCCGGCGTCGCTGACCACCAGCACCGTCGCGCCGGCGGCGATCTCGGCCATCAGCGCAGGCACCCGCGCCGCCTCGACATGATCGAACAAACTGACCACGCGGCCGGCGATCTGGACGTCGAGCGCGTTGGCCAACCTGCGCAGCCGTCTAGTGTCCTCGGCGGCGACCACGTCAGCAGCGGCCAGCGCGGCGATCAGCCGCGGCGACGCGTCGCAGGGCTGCCCCAACGGGGTTGCGCCCAGCAGCAGTCGGCCACCGCTCATGGGGCAAAGCCTACGATCGTCATGATGACAGCGCCGACCAGCGAAAGCCCCGTCGCCGTTGCCGGGCGGGCAGGACCCGTCATCAGCCCCGGGCCGCTGGTGCCCGTGCCGGATTTCGGGCCGGTCGACCGCTTGCGGGGCTGGGCGATGACCGCGGTGATCACCGCGCTGGCGGCGGTGACCCGGTTCGCGAACCTCGGCGCACCGACCGACGCCGGCACACCGGTTTTCGACGAGAAGCATTACGCGCCGCAGGCCTGGCAAATGCTGCACAACCATGGTGTGGAGGACAACCCCGGCTTCGGCCTGGTCGTTCACCCTCCGGTGGGCAAACAGCTGATCGCGATCGGCGAGGCGATCTTCGGCTACAGCGGCCTGGGCTGGCGGTTCACCGGCGCGCTGCTCGGCGTCATCATGGTGGGGCTGGTTGCCCGGATCGTGCGGCGGATCAGCCGTTCGACGCTGGTCGGCGGCATCGCGGGACTGCTGCTCATCGGCGACGGCGTGAGCTTCGTGACCTCACGCACGGCGTTGCTCGACGGTTTCCTCAGCTTCTTCGTGGTTGCAGCGTTCGGCGCGCTCATTGTCGACCGTGATCAGGTACGCGAACGCATGCACGTTGTGCTGTTGGAGGGCCGCAGCGCCGAAACCGCGTGGGGCCCCCGGCTGGGGGTGCGCTGGTGGCGGTTCGGCGCCGGCGTCCTACTCGGATTGGCTTGCGCCACAAAGTGGTCCGGGCTCTACTTCGTGTTGTTCTTCACTGTGATGTCATTGGGGTTTGACCTGGCCGCACGCCACGCCTACCGGGTGCCCCGGCCCTGGCTGGGCGTGATCCGCCGTGACTTCGGGCCCACCGCCTATGCGCTGCTGCTGATCCCGTCGGCGGTGTACCTGGCCGCCTACGCGCCGTGGTTCGCCTCCGAGACCGCGATCAACCGCCACGAGGTCGGCCAGTCAATCGGCGCGCATGCGTCGTTTCCACTGCCCGACGCCATCCGCTCGCTGTGGCATTACACCTACAACGCCTACAAATTTCATGCGGGCCTGACGAATTCGGCCGGTAACCACCATCCGTGGGAATCCAAACCGTGGACCTGGCCGATGTCGCTTCGCCCGGTACTGTACGCGATCGACCAGCAGAACATCCCCGGGTGCGGCGCACAATCGTGCATTAAAGCGGTGATGCTGGTCGGCACCCCGGCCATGTGGTGGCTCTCGGTGCCCGTGCTGTTGTATGCCGGCTGGCGGATGCTGGTGCGTCGCGACTGGCGCTACGCCGCCGCCCTGGTCGGCTACTGCGCAGGATGGCTGCCGTGGTTCGCCGACATCGACCGGCAGATGTACTTCTTCTACGCCGCCACCATGGCGCCGTTTCTGGTGATCGCGATCGCGCTGATTCTCGGCGACATCTTGCATCAGCCAGGCCAAAACCCGGAACGACGAACGCTCGGACTGATCGTGGTGTCTTGTTACGTCGCGCTGGTGTTGACCAATTTCGCGTGGCTGTTCCCGGTGCTCACCGGTCAGCCGATCTCGCAGTCCACCTGGAACATGGAGATCTGGCTACCCAGCTGGCGTTGAGATTGCGCTCAGGGCTGTTGAATCCTGGTTATCCACAACCCTGGATGCAATCTCACTGGCCGAATACCGGTTTGCCGCCAGTATCACGGCATGCCTGACGTGGTTATCGGGACGGAGATGCTTGCCCGTGGTGAGCTCACCAGGGGCCAGCTGCGCTGGAATTACACCGCGCTATTCCCTGGTGTGTATGCGCCCAAGCGCATGGCCCCGTCACTTCGGCGTAATACCGTAGGCGCCTGGCTGTGGTCTGGCCGCGATGGCGTAATCGCCGGGCGCGCCGCGGCTGCGCTACACGGCGCGCTGTGGGTCGATCCGGACACACCGATCGAAATGATCTGGCGCAGTGGCCGCCCGCCGTCGGGGATCGTGGTGCGCAACGAGCGGATAGACGCCGACGAGATCGTCGATGTCGCCGGGATGGCGGTGACCAGCCCGGCGAGGACTGCGCTGGATCTTGCCCGCCATCTGCCGCGTGACGCCGCCGTCAGGCACCTCGACGCATTGGCTCGTGCCACAGGCGTACGGGCGGGTGATGCTCTCGCCCTAACCGAGCGCTACCGGCGGGCGCGAGGGCTGCATCGGTCGAAGGTCGCGCTGCGCCTGATGGATCCGGCGCGGCGTCACCGAGGGAGACATGGCTACGGCTGGTGCTCATCGACGCGGGACTGCCTGCGCCGAGGACACAGATACGAGTCAGCGACGGTGTCAACGAGGCGTTCATCGATATGGGCTACGACGAACCGATGGTGGGCCTGGACTACGACGGCGCGCACCACAGCACCGATCGCGAGCGGTACGTGCACGACATCGGGCGTGCGGAGCTGATCGAACGCGCGGGCTGGATCGACATCCGCGTGGTTGCCGAGCACAGCAGGCGATTCGTCCTTTATCGGGTGTCCGACGCCTTCGCGCGCCGCGGCTATCACGTGAAATTGCGCTTAGGGTCGTGATCTTCGCTCACTCGCAGCCCTGAGCGCAATCTCGATACGAGAGCTACAACAGATCGCGAGCCACCGGGCACGACATGCACCGCGGACCCCCGCGGCCCGTGCCCAGCTCTGAGGCCGCGATGGTCAGCACCTCGATGCCGGCGTCCTGCAAACGGGAATTGGTTCGCGCGTTGCGCTCATAGGCGACGACGACTCCCGGCGCCAACGCCAGCGTGTTGTTGCCGTCGTCCCATTGTTCGCGTTCGGCGATCACAGGGTCTAGACCGGTGTCGATAACCCGCAACTTGTCGATGCCCATCGCGTTCGCGGCCGCCTCGACGAACGGCGCCTCGTCGCTGATCTTGACGCCGTCAGGGGTGCGCCGAAGGGTGAACGCGGACAGGGTGTCCACCACGTTCGCGTACATCACCACCGCGTCGGTGTCGACCATTGTGCACACCGTGTCCAGATGCATCTGAGCGCGTTTCTGCTCGATCGGCACCGCGAGCACCGTGTGGGCCAGATCATCGTCGAATAGGCTGCGCGCCAAGGCTTCCGCGCCCGCCGGTGTGGTGCGTTCACCGACCCCGACCGCGACCACTCCCGGAGCGAGCAACAGCACGTCTCCTCCCTCGACCGGCGCGGTGTGCGATTCGTAAGCGCGCCGCACGCCGGTGAACCGCGGGTGATGGGCATAGATCAGGTCGGTCAACGATGCCTCGCGGGCCCTGGCCGGTAGCGCCAGCGACGGGATGATCACTCGCGGTCCGATCCATATCGACGAGTCGCGGGTGAACACCAGGTTGGGCAGCGGTTCGATGACGAAGTCGGCCGCGTGGTGCATGCGGCGGACCAGCGACACGTCGGCCTGCGCGCCCGTAGGCAGCTCGGTGAACGTCATGCCGGCCGTCAGGACATGCGCCAGGCTGGCCGGATCCAGACCGCGCAGGTAAGCCGAAAGTTCTTGTGCCAAAGGAAATCCCAGCCGCCGATCGTCCACGGCGGCGGCGATACCCTGCATCCGGGCTGCGCCACTGTTGAGCGCTTCGGTCAGCAAATCGGACAGCAGCAGCACTTCGACGCCGCGGGAACGAAGCAGCTCCGCGAAGGCGTCGTGCTCCTCCTGGGCGCGGGCAACCCATGGCAATCCATCGAAGAGCAGCTGGTCGTTGTTGCGGGGCGTCAGCCGTTGCAACTCCGCTCCGGGTCGATGCAGGATGGCCACGCGGAGCCGTCCCACCTCGGAATTGGTCCCCAGTTCGGTGACGGTCACATCTAGCACGGTAATGCCCGCGACACCTCGGCGCCGTTCGAACGGGCGTGCGATAGACTGCCGCCATGGCGCTCGCCGTGCAGGGTTCGCTGTTCGACGTCCAACAACGTCGCTACCTCGGTGATGGCGCCTGGATCGACATACGCTCCGGCTGGCTGGCGGGCGCCGACAAGCTGTTCGACGCGCTGCTGACCACCGTGGCCTGGCGCACCGAGCGCCGCCACATGTACGACCACGTCGTCGACGTGCCGCGGCTGGTGAGCTTTCACGACCTGGCGGTCGACGAGCCGCCGCACCCGGAGCTCACGCGGCTGCGTGGGCGGCTCAACGACATCTACGCCGGCGAACTGGGCGAGCCGTTCACCACGGTGGGACTGTGCCTGTACCGCGACGGCACCGACAGCGTTGCCTGGCACGGCGATACCATCGGGCGCGGCAGCCGCGAGGACACCATGGTCGCGATCGTCAGCCTCGGCGCTACCCGCACGTTCGCGTTGCGGCCGCGCGGGGGCGGTGCATCGTTGCGGCTGCCGCAGGGTCACGGCGATCTACTGGTGATGGGCGGGTCGTGTCAACGCACTTGGGAGCATTCGGTTCCCAAGACGTCCGCGCCGACGGGTCCGCGGATCAGCATCCAGTTCCGGCCGCGTGATGTGCGCTAAGGCGAGTTTTTGACCGCGGCCACTGCGGTGGTGAGCAGCTCGCGAGCACGTTGGGTATTGACTGCCGCCACTGGCTTGTCGGGAAGCACCAGCGGGTTGGCCGTGACGATCACCTGGTAGTTGCCGAAATGAGCGGAGTAGTTGTAGACCTCGCCGGTGCGGGTTTGCCCGTCGATGACGGTCTGCAGGATCCGGTGCACGCCAAGCGTCCGGGTGCCCGCAATGCGCGGGGCGTCGACAACCTCGATGACGCCGCGAACTGAGCCGCCAGCGAATCCCACCTTCTGACAGCCGGTTCCGGGATCGTTAACCGGCACCGGCCGGGAGGTTTCGACCGCGATCGCGATGAAGCGGTTGCCTTCACCCTCGGCAGAGACGGCGGCCATATTGCCTTGCAGGCCAGGCGGCACCGCCGGGGCTGCCGCGACCTTGGCGCAGTTCGGCGGCTCGAACTTCAGGCCGCCCGGCAGCTTCTGCCCCGCCAACAACTTCGGGTCGATACCGGTCGGTGCGATGTTGGTGACATGGAACTCGGGTCCAAAACTCGATCTCACCCCGGCAACTTTGGCGATATCGGCCGACGCGGAATCGGCCGGTCCGGCGGATGCGCATGCGGCGAGCCAACACACACATCCAAGCGTGAGCACCGCTCTGATCACCGTGGTGAATTTACCCAACCAGCGACCGTCAGCCACGTAACGCGCCCACCGTTTTGACCAACAGATCGGCTGCGAATTGCGGCGGCAACGGCGAATACGCCGAACCAGGGTCGGTGACGAGCACTGTGAACGCGTAATAGTCGCCCAGATACGCGGCGAATGTTCGAGCGTAAAAAGCGATTTCACTTCCGCCTTCGACCGAGGTGGTGGTCTCGCTTGCCATCCCCACGGTTTGGATGCCGTCGATGTGTGGCGGGTCGACGAGGCGCACCCTTGTCGCCGCATGGTGTGTCGCCATAATCCACTGCCGGCATTGGGACATGATTGGATGCTCTGTTGGCGCCGACTGTGCTGGGAGCGTCGTGACCACCGCATAGACAATCCCACCGGAACCGGACCCCGATACGCCTTGCCCGGATTCGCCACGGCCCTGCAGAGGGTCGGCCAGCGTCGCGCATTGAGCCGGATGTGCCGCCCAGTGCGCCCCCAGACCCCAGATCGCTGCGGGCACCGTCGCAGCGGCCAGGCCGGTCACCTCGTAACCGCGGGGCAGGTCACGGGTAACCCTCTTGATGTTGGCCGGGGTGATCCGCATCTGGCTGACGGCGGCCGAGGTGGGCCAGGTACTGCGGGCTGACCCGGCTGGGTGAGCGCATGCCGCTGCCAGCATGACCGCCGTGACAGCCGACGCGAACCGCATGCCCGTTGATACCACGCGAGGGCCAGGGTGCTTCGCCGACACGCCGTCAGCTGACAGCCTGAATCACTTGGCGTGCAACACGTTTGATTTGCCCGGCCATATCGCGCCCGAACGGCAGGTGGCGCAGATCGGGGACCGGGATGACTGTGGTGACGACGCCCACGTCGTCACGCTCCCAGACCGCACCGTAGTGGTCCATGATCGTGCGCATCGGCAGGTTGTCGGAAAGCATTCGCCCACAGAACTTTTCGACTCCCGCCACCCGGGCCGCCACGGCCAGGGCGCCGATGAGGAAACTGCCGATCCCACGGTGCTGATACGGGTCGGCGACGATGAACGCGATCTCGGCGAGCGTCGGGTCGTGTTCGTCACGAACGAAGCGGGCGTCCGCGACTGGATATCCATCGCCGTCGGTGACCACCCACACGAAATGGTCGACGTAGTCAACCTCGAACAAGTACTCCATCAGCGCTGGGCTGGGGACTCGCGGTGACATGAACCGGCGGTACAGCGTCTCACTCGAGAACTCGACGTGGCCCTGTGTGGTTTTTTCGATGTCGCCCGGGAGTACCGGGCGAAGCAGCAATTCGGTTCCGTCGCGAACGCGGACCGGGATGGGCTGGACAAACGCGGCCAGACGCTGGCGGGCGGTGCGAACGAGCCGCTGCATGATGCCGGGGATGTGCAGCATCTGCGCGAACGCGTCGCGGTCGCCGATCCAGCCGGTCAACGGTTCGGTCGTGGTGACGGTTGCGCTGCGCGGGGTGTCGCGCAGCAAAGCGATTTCCCCGACGATCATGCCGGCTGACACGTGCTCGACGATCACGGTGTCGTCGTCGCCGACGTGTTTGACCTCGGCAGTACCGGACCTGATGAGAAGGAAAGAAACGGCCTGCTCGCCTTGCCGCATGAGTACCCGGCCGGCACCGGCCCGCAGCGGCTGGAGGTTCGCGGCCAGCGACATCAAGTCCCCGCC
The DNA here is from genome assembly GCF_016592155.1 of Mycobacterium heckeshornense. Lineage (NCBI taxonomy): Bacteria > Bacillati > Actinomycetota > Actinomycetes > Mycobacteriales > Mycobacteriaceae > Mycobacterium > Mycobacterium heckeshornense. Next base: position 1,099,849 of record NZ_AP024237.1, on the reverse strand, counting down.
GGGACACCCTTCGAAGACGGTCATGGTGGCGAGCTCGTCGGGGCGCAGCCCAGTTGGTTTGCTCACCGTGACATCCACCACTCATTGCGGACCCGCCACGACCGCACTCCCATCGGCGCCCGGCCGCGGTCCAATGTGGCCTAGGCTATGGCGTCGTCTGCGCATGCGGCAAGGACTCGCCCATCCGGGCGCGCGAGTAGTAGGAGCGCGGCAGGTCCGGCTTCAGCGAGCGGTGACCAGCCCGTTCATGGTGACGGTGTATGAACGGCGGGGGCCTCCGATCGCGTTCTACATTGCCAGCGACGTCACCACGCGGCCGAACGGCGCCGGGCCGCCGCTGCGCTGCGTTTGTCGGGAGCTGACCGATTGCTCGACGTGGCTTGCGGCCCTGGCGATTTCGCGGCGCCTCGCGCCGGGAGGCCTTGCGGGTGGTTTCAACAGTTCCCAGCCGGTCTTTGAGAGACCAATCATTATCATCGCCAACGCATTATCGTCGGCATCTGCGATCGTTCCAATCGAGGGCTTGATCCCGGCGAACACGATCGCTTCACAGCAGTGCACCGACGTGTACTGCGACCCGGCATCGGAGTGAGGAAGCGTCAACCCCGCCAACGGGTGGCCTTCACGGGTCCGCAGCAGCCGCGGCCTGGCGGATCGCCGATTCGACGAACCAGGCCTGTTTGACTATCAAGCACGCCCAGCCCAAGATCTGCCCGGCATAGGCGTCGACCCACGAACGCGGTGTAGACGAACATTCCGGTGACCAGGCGAACGTAGGTGAAATCGGCTACCAGCAGCCGATTCGGGGCATCGACAGCCAACTTGCGATCCACCAGATCAGGGACCCGCCGCACACCGGCCCAGCCGTTGGCCCGCATGAGGCGCTCCGCGGTGCATTTAGCCACCGGGATGCCCCGTCGTTGCAGGTGCGCCCACATCTTGGCCGCGCCGTAGAGCGACTCGGCCTTACCGCGACCGGTCAGCATCGGGGGTGTAGTAGCCGGCCGGATCTCGGTGACCGTCATGTCCGACAAGGCCCGTTTCGATGGTGGGCGAGCCTGCTGGGCGTAGAAGGTCTCGGGGCGATCGTGCAGCTATGCTCAGACAGCGCGCGGCAGATTGCAGCGACCCCAAACCGGGCACGATGCTCGACGCTGAAGTCACAAATCAACGGTGTCGCGGGTCGTTCTCCCGCGCGACAAACCCGTTGCCGCCTTCAGGATCTCGATGGTTTGCTCAAGCTCACGGTTCTTTTTGGCGCAACTCCCGGCACTCCACCGTCGACACCCCAGCGGCCTTGCCGTCGTCGATCTCTGCCTGGCGCACCCACTTGTGCAGGCTCCCCGCGCTCATCCCCAGCCGCGCCGAGATGGCCCGCATCACCGCCCAGTCAGTGCCGTACTCGTCGCGATGCGCCCGGACCAGCCGGACCGCCTCGGCCTTCGCGTCCTGGTCGGACCTCGTTGCCTTCGTGCCATCCTTACCCTCAACAGAAGGTGTGCACGAAACCCGGGATGGTCCGACATGCCATCCGACACTAATGCTGCGACCACCGTGATCATCCTGCAAGACTCCATTTTTCCCATGGGGTGATGGTCAGCCCGGCTCGACAGGTGGGGTCGATTGCCTGACCCTGTTCCGAAGATATTGTGACTTGCGCCGGGATACCGGCGGTTTATGCTCTCGCCGAGCAGCAGTCCCTTGGAAGGTGGCCCCCATGGCCGATGGGTTGATCGTCGAGCCTGCTGTGCTCCAGGTCGGGACCGACCAGATGTCCGCGGCCCTCCAGCAGGCCGCTATCGGTTTCATCCGCCATGATGACGAGCTGGCCGAAGCTGCCCCGGGTTGGATCGGTGCCTCACAGCAAGCACTAGGTGAGCTGGCGGCACGCTGGGAGCTTCAGCATTCCCACCACAAGATCACGGTGGCCGAAATCAGCAACAACGTGATCGAGGTGGCCCAGCGCTACGTGCAAAACGAGGCCGCATCGGCACAGGCGCTCACGCTGGCCGGCGAGTCCGGCTTCTAAACAGTTGGAGCCGCTGACCTTCGACGATGTTCTGCTGCGATGGGACCCCGCAGCGGTGCATCAAGTTTTTCAGATCGCCAACAACCGTGCCCAAACGTTGCACACCTTGGGCGACAACCTGCAAACGATTCAGAAGATGGTGCTCGAACACTGGCAGGGCGAAGCGGGGGCAGCGTTCCAGGCCGATATGGACAAGGCCCGCGCCGACATCGAAACCAATGGGCAAGAATCCAAGCAGGTCGCCGCGGCGGTGGGCCGCGCCGAAGCCGATGTGCGCTGGTGCCGGTCCGAGGCACAGCGGATAAAAGAAGTCGCCGACTCGAACCTGTGGACCATCACACCGGACTGGCGCGTCCAGATTCCCGACACGGCACGTATTGGGCTCGACCCCATCGCGGTTGCCGCCGAACAGCAAGCGTTGCAAACCGAACTGGATCAGTTGAAGGTGCGCGCCCACGCCGCCGACCACGAACTAGCCACAGCCATCCGCGCCTCGGTCGGTGAAATCCCACTCGACGAGCACGGCGGTCAGGACAGCGGTCAGCCGAGAGACGTTGGCAGCCAAGAACGCCCGGGTGTCACAGATGTCAACGATCCCGGCGTGAAATGGCAGCCCGGCTTCAATCCCGATCAGTGGAAGAAGTCTTGGCAGAACCCTTTACTTGCCGACAACCCTCCTGGTTATACCGGCGGACCTGGGCCTGCGCGCGACCAAGCATGGCAGAACTATCTGGCGCATTTTCCGACCGACCAGCGAGGATACTTACCCAATCCCGATGCGGTCAGCGATCCCGGCCTGAAAATGGTCGGTTTCGGCGCAGCCCAGCTGGGCACGTCGTACGCCTGGGGTGGAAAAGGGCTGAATGGTCCAGGTAAAGGAACGCTCAGTGGCGATCCCGTCAATCCTCCCGGGGGCGCGCACATTTACCGCGACGACCAACGCATCGGGTTCGACTGCAGTGGCCTGACGGAGTATGCAGCAGCGCACGCGCGGCCAGGTGTGGACATCGGCCAGGGCACAAGCGGCCAGCTCGGTTCACCCAACCTGACCAGCGTGGCGGGGGGAGCGCCGCTCAAGCCGGGTGGTTTGATTTACTACGGTCCTGGCAGCGCCGAACATGTCGGGATCTACGTCGCTCCTGGCGTCATTCTGAACGCGCCTGAATCGGGCCTACCGGTCGAACTCGACCATCGCACGACGATGCCGAATGGCAACCTGGTGCGTGTGCGACGCCTGCGTTAAAGAGGTTTGTTGATCTTCGCTGCGATCTGATCCGCGGTGGAAGCTGCGATCTGTTGTGAATTATCGAAATGCCCTGCCGTGACGGTGAAAACCACGTTTTTGACTGTGCGCGCGTCGGTGGCAAACGACGTTTCGTCGGTTCCCTTAACAGGAGAGAATGCGTGCGCATGCCACATCGCCCTGTTCGGTGCGATTGAATCGACAGAAACCTCGCCGCCGTCGGACTTGCATGCCTGCAACCCGTTAATCAACTGCTCGAATACGGTATTGGCGTTCGAAACGTCAGCATAGATCCCGATTGCTTGCGCTACGTAGACGTTGCTGAACCCGACGTAATTCATGTTGCGGAACGCGATCGTGTCATTGCCAAAAACCGCAACATGACCGGCAGGGAGTTTCGCTAACAAACAACTGCCTGCAGGTGATGGTGAACTCAATGGATGGCTGTCGACAGTGCTGTGGCGAAGGCTGTCGCCGGTACCCGGCACCTGGTCCATCGGGACCACAAGCGAGTCGATTTCTTTTGCGTCCACCGGTTGGCCTACCGGTGCAGGCGTGGTGGTGTCGCCACGAGACTCGATGATAGAGCCTTTGCTGCACCCAACTAGAACGGCGGCTACCCCAACTGCTACCGCAGTGCGCGTCCATCGCAGCATCTGCGAAGTTTAACCATGTCATCGACAGTTCTCAGGAAGGGCCGGACTGTCGACGTGCGGGCGAGACTGGTGGACTGGAGTACACTGCCCGACGCAGAGAGTGATGACAGCAGCTGCTCTCCGAGCGGACTGTCGCACAGCGATGGGGCCGATCAGCACCCGGCAGTTATCCGCAAGATCGCCTCTGCTGATTACCTAGACTTCCCCGCATCAGGCGGGCGACCTGACTCCCAGGTCGTTGATCACGCCCATAATGGCGGGGCCGTTTACCTAACAGGATGTAGAGCACCAGGCCGATGGGGATCAGCGCGGCGATGTAGAGCAGGACGGTCGTGCGCCTCCTTTAGGCCGCACCCTTTGGCACTGACATATTGCCGTCTCCGGTAATCGCCGAGCGGAGGAAATCTTCAAGACCGACCGGCCCGCGCGCACTGCGGTTGGTGGCCGCCGGCAAGCCAGGGTGAGGCCGTTATCGACGCACGGGCTTGCCAGCTCACAAGCCTCGTCGCGTGTTGCGGACGGCTCGGACGGCGTCGTCGGCGCCGTCGAAGTTGACCCGGGCGTCGCGGCCGACTGCGAAGAGCAGCAGTTCCTCCGGCGCGCCGGTGACCGTGACTGCCGGTCCACGGCCAAGGGTCACTACCGTCTTGCCGTCCGGTGTCCGAAGTGCCACCCGAGCGGGCATTTTCGCCATCGCCATTCGTGCCATGAGTGGCAGCGGACGTGTCAAAGCCTTGACGGTAGCGGCGTCGAGAGTCCGCGGTTCCCAACCCGGTTGGGCACGCCGGACGTCTTCGTGGTGGATGAACATCTCGTTGAGGTTGACCAGCGGATCGATCAACCTGAGCGGCGAGAAGACCGGCGGTCCAGAGGCAATCTTGTCCAGCAGTTCAGTCCAGTCGCTCGATTCGGTGACCTCCTTTTGGACCTTGGCCGTATAGGACGCCAGCGCCGGGATCACGATGCCGGGAGCGGCGTCCGGCCGTCGTTCCCGGATCACCAGATGTGCGGCGAGGTCGCGAGTGGTCCACCCCTCGCAAAGGGTGGGCGCGTCCGGCCCGACGCTGCGCATGGTCTCGACGAGCGCGGCGCGTTCCCGTTGGGCAGCCGTCATGTTCCCATCTCCTCGGAGTCCCGACCCTCGATCAACGCATATACGTAGTTGATACCGGAATGGGCGACCCGAGGCAGACCCGAGGCAGAATTGAGCGATGAAACCAGCCGGTGTGCACCATGTCGCCATTTGCGTCGCCGACGCGCAGCAGGGTCTCGCCTTCTACCGCGATGTGCTCGGTATGACGCCGTTGCCGCGTCCCGACCTCGGCCCCGGGTACTGGCTGGACGCCGGCGGTCAGCAGGTGCACCTAATGGAGTCGGAGAGCCAGCCACACGGCGCCAACCACTTCGCGATCCGGGTCGACGACATCGAGGCCGCGGTCAGCGACCTGCGGGAGCACGGCGTCGAAGTGCACCGCACCCCGTTCGTCCCCGGTGCGGGGCATCAGGCTTTTTTGCACGATCCATTCGGCAACTTGGTCGAGTTGAACCAGCCGGAATAGCCTGGCCCGATCGGTCGGCTTCGCTGGTGGAGCTAAGGGGATTCGAACCCCTGACCTACTCGATGCGAACGAGTCGCGCTACCAACTGCGCCATAGCCCCTAGCCGCTAGCAGGTTACCAGTCACGGCGCCGGCAGCCGCAACCCGCGGCGCTACTGGCCAGCCGCTCGCGGCAGGTCGTAGTGGCGCGAGAACGGGGCATAGTCGAGGTGTTCGAAGATCGGATCTTCATCGTCGATCTCCAGCACGACCGCACCCGGACGCCGCAGCCGCGCCGGCACCAGGTCCCGCTCGCGGTCGTGCGCGTTTCCCACGCCCAGCCGCGAGCGCGCCATCCGCTGCATCCGCCGACGCCGCAACCGCTGCTCGATCCGGGTTTGGCGGCGCAGATATGCCAGATACAGCAGCATCAGGCCACCGACACCGCCGCAGACCCACCACGCACTCGGTGTCGCCAGGTAGGCCACCGCGGCCGAAGCGAGCATGCCCAGCGCCATCGTCATCAGCATCCGCTTGCGGAACCGGTATTTGCGGGCACTGACAGCGGCGGCCGTCTTGGACTCATATCGGTAGCGCGCCACCGGGGTGGCCGCCGTGGCCGGGTCAGCCGCGACCTCGATACCGGACGTATCTTCGACATACTCGTATCGAGCACCGATTTCCTCCGAGTCGCCGGTGTCGACATCGTCGAATTCAGCTGGCGCGTCGTCGAATTCGGTTTCGTCGCTTGCCAATTCAGCGGATGCGGTGTGCTCCTCGGCAACCGGCTCGGCCTCGTCATGCTCCACCACGTTGACGTCATCGGAATCCGGCGGGGCTGGGCCATCGTCGTCGTCGTCAGCGTCGTCGTCATCGGCGTCCGCGCTGTCCTGCGGCCGCCAGTGGGGATCGCTGCGATGGCCTGCCGCCGGTCCCCGGCGTCGCATCAGCCGCGCGCCGGCGGCACTGTTGAGCACCCTGGTCGCCAGGGCCACATCGCTGGTTCGCCGCACCGCATCCCGCTTGCTTGCCAGCATCGGAACCAGCACGAACAGCCACAGCACCACCAACGAGATCCACAGCAATGATTGCGGGATGCTTGGCATGGCGACCTGCTCCTTTCCCGGCGATCCAGCTCAGCCGGTGAGGATAATTACACACCTGTGATTTGCCGATGACAAGCACCGCAAACCACAAATGTCACTTCTGTAACAGAGCCGTGGCCTGCTGCCGTCACGTCCATACGGCTGGTCCTAGACCCAGCTGGCGTGCCCCTCGCGCACCAGCGTCGACGTCACCGACCCGTACACCTCTTCGACGGTGAGCCCCATCAACAGGTGATCGCGCCACGCACCGTCGACCTCGAGGTAGCGTCGCAGCAGGCCTTCCTCCCGGAATCCGACCTTTGCCAGTACCGCACGGCTGGCCACATTCTCCGGGCGCACGGTGGCCTCCACGCGATGCAAGGCCACCGGTCCGAAGCAGTGGTCGAGCCCCAACGCCAGTGCGCCGGTCGCGACTCCGCCGCCGGTCGCCGCGCTCGACACCCAGTAGCCGATCCACGCCGACCGCAACGCGCCATGGATGACGTTGCCGATCGTCAGCTGGCCGCAGAATTCCCCGTCGAGCTCGATCGCGTACGGCAGCATCCGGCCTTTGCGGGCCTCCGCCCGCAGGCTCGAGCACACCGCTGGCCAGGACGAAACCATGTGCCGCACAGTCCAATCCGCACCTGTGCTGGGCTCCCACGGCTCGAGGTGGGCGCGATCGGCCAACCGGATCCGGCTCCACATCACACCGTCGCGCATGCGCACCGGGCGCAGCCGGATGACGCCCGCCGGGACCCGCAGCGGCCCGACGACCATCGGCCACCCCGGATGCCGGAAGCTGGAGCGCCACAGGTTCACTGCAGTGCGCGATCGTGCCGCTCAGCCACGCTGAGCCAGGAAGGCGACGTCGACGATCTCGCCGGTGCGGATCTGTTCAGCCTCGCTGGGAACCATCACCAGACAGTTTGCCTCAGCGAGCGTCGCCAGCAAATGCGATGAGGCGCCCGGGGCGCCGCCGAGAGCCTGTACCAGGTATTCACCGCTGTCCTGGTCGCGCATCAGCTGCCCACGCAGATAGCCCTTACGACCCGACACCGAGCTGATCGGGGACAGCGTGCGGGCCTGCACCACCCGGCGCATCGGCTGCCGTCTGCCCAGCGAGAGACGGATCAGCGGGCGCACCATCACCTCGAAGACCACCAGGGCGCTGACCGGGTTGGCCGGCAACAGAAACGTCGGCACACCTTCGCCGCCCAGTTGTCCAAAGCCCTGAACGGACCCTGGGTGCATGGCGACGCGAGTGACCTCCATCTCGCCGAGTTCGGAGAGCACCGCGCACACCGCGTCGGCCGCTGCGCCGCCGACGGCGCCCGCGATGACGACGATCTCGGCCCGGTTGATCTGGCCCTCCACGACGTCGCGCAGCTGCTTGGGGTCGCTGCTGACGATGCCGATGCGGTTGACCTCCGCGCCTGCGTCCCGGCCCGCAGCCGCCAGGGCATAGGAGTTGACGTCGTATACCTGCCCAGGACCCGGCGTGCGCGAGATGTCGACCAGCTCGCCGCCGACCGCCATCACCGATAGCCGCGGGCGCGGGTGGACCAGGACCCGTTCGCGGCCCACCGCCGCCAGCAGCCCTACCTGGGCGGGCCCGATGATCGTCCCGGCCCGCACCGCGACGTCGCCGGGCTGCACGTCGTCACCGGTGCGTCGCACGTAAGCACCCGAGCGCACCCCGCGCAGCACCCGCACCCGCGACCGCCCACCGTCGGTCCAGTGCACGGGCAACACTGCGTCGGCCAATGTGGGCAGCGGCGCACCGGTCTGCACCCGAACCGCCTGCCGGGGCTGCAACCTACCGGGGGTGCGGGCACCGGCTTCGATCGAGCCCATCACCGGCAGGCTCACCTCGGCCGCAGCCTCGTCCTCGGCGTGATCGGAGTTACCCACACCGAGCACGTCGACGCTGCGTACCGCGTAGCCGTCGATTGCTGCCTGGTCGAAGCCGGGCAGCGGGCGTTCGGTCACCACCTCTTCGGCACACATCAGGCCTTGCGCCTCGGCGATCGCGACCCGCACCGGCCTCGGCGCTACCGCGGCGGCCGACACCCGGGCCTGCTGTTCTTCCACCGAACGCACAGCGCGCCTTCCTGCCGTCAAGCCGTGAAAAGCTCAGGCCTGACCCGTCGCTAGCGCCCGGCCAGGCCCAACCGCGCCACCAACCATTCCCGCAAATCCGGGCCGTAGTCGTCACGGTCCAGTGCAAAGTCAACCGCAGCCTTGAGGTAGCCGCCGGGATTTCCCAAGTCGTGTCGAGACCCGCGATGCACCACCACGTGGACCGGATGACCTTCCTTGATCAGCAGTGCGATCGCATCGGTGAGCTGCACCTCCCCGCCCGCGCCGCGTTCGGTCTGGCGCAACGCGTCGAAGATGGCGCGGTCGAGTACGTAGCGGCCCGCGGCCGCATAACTCGACGGCGCGTCCTGCGGCTTCGGCTTTTCGACCATCCCGTTGACCTTGAGCACGTCCTTGCCGGCGCCGGCAACCGGCTCGACGTCGAAGACGCCGTAGGCGCTGATCTCCTCGGGGCTGACCTCGATGGCGCACAGCACCGTGCCGCCCCGCTGGGCCCGCACGTTCGACATGGTCTCCAGCACACCGGTCGGCAACACCAGGTCGTCGGGCAGAAGCACGGCGATCGCGTCGTCGTCGGCCGACAGCACCGGCTCCACGCAACCAATGGCGTGTCCCAACCCCAGCGGCTCGTCCTGCACCACGGACTCGACTTTGATCAGCCGGGGGGCGCGGCGCACCTTGTCGAGCATGTCTTTCTTGCCGCGAGCTTCGAGCGTTCCTTCCAGCACCAGGTCTTCGACGAAGTGCGCGACCACGCTGTCTTTGCCCTGCGAGGTGACGATCACCAGGCGGTCAGCGCCGGCCTCGGCCGCCTCGGCGGCCACCAGCTCGATGCCGGGTGTGTCGACGACCGGCAGCAGCTCTTTGGGCACCGTTTTGGTCGTGGGCAGGAACCGGGTGCCCAGGCCGGCCGCGGGCACGACCGCCGTACGGGGAACGTGTGGTGGTGCCATGAATCACACCCTAACTGCAGCAGGTGGCGCCGGTGTGGCGATGCCAAAGCTGTTGCTGTCATCGTTGGGGCATGGGCACCGCCGGCAAGGCCGCATTGCGACAGCAGCTGCTAGCCGCTCGGGGGTCGGTCGCCGAGGACGTGCGGGCCGCCGAGGCGCGTTCGCTCGCCGAGCACCTGGCACTGGTGGCGACCGACGGCAACACCGTGTGCGCCTATGTGCCGGTGGGCGCGGAGCCGGGATCGATCGAGATGCTCGAGGTGTTACGACGCCGGGTACGACGGGTGTTGCTGCCGGTCGCGCGCACGACGGCCGACGACACCCCCGCTGCCGCTGCGGTGGGGCGAATACCGGCCCGGCGGATTGGTGGCCGGGCGGTTTGGTCTGCTCGAACCCGCAGCGCCGTGGCTGCCGGCGTCGGCGCTGACCGAAGCCGACCTGGTGCTGGTGCCTGCCCTGGCGGTCGATCGCCGTGGGGTGCGCCTGGGCCGTGGCCGCGGGTTCTACGATCGCTCCCTGGTCTCTTGTGGCCCGCGCGCGCGGCTGGTTGCGGTGGTGCGTGACCAGGAGCTGGTCGACGAGTTGCCGTGCGAACCGCACGACGTGGCGATGACACATGCCCTGACACCCGGGGGGCGGGGTGGTTGCCCTGCACACCGCCGGAATGACGCGGCAAATGTAGCGGTTCTAGCACTTAAGACGCTAGAGTGCTAACCAAGCTCACATACTCGGAGGTTTCCGTGCCGACCTACAGCTACGCGTGCACCGAATGCGACAACCGCTTCGACATCGTGCAGGCCTTCACCGACGACGCGCTGACTACCTGCCAACGTTGCTCCGGCCGGCTGCGCAAGATCTTCAACTCGGTCGGTGTGGTGTTCAAGGGCAGCGGCTTTTACCGCACCGACAGTCGCGAGTCGGCGAAGAGCTCGACGAACGGTTCGGGCGAGAAGAGTTCGAGTGAATCGAGCACAGGCGAAAAGAGCAGCCCGAGCGAGAAGTCGACCACCTCCTCGAGCACGGCGGCAGCGTAGGAAGTTATCCACAAGCCGGTGCTGCGACCGGCACCCCTGCGTTGGCGCCGCGCCTAGCGTTGCGGCATGCGCGAGTCGCTGAACCCGCCGCTGCTGAGGCAGATCACGCAGGCCCTGCGGCCGGACTGGACAAGGACCGTGCTGGCTCGACGTGTTGCGGCCGCCGTCCTGGTTGTATTGGCGGGTGTTGCGGCGATGCGGCCCAACCCCGACGGCGACCGTGCAGACGTCGTGGTCGCAGCGCGTGACCTCAGCCCGGGCGCTGCCCTGGCGGCCGAGGATGTGCGGCTTGAAAAGCGTTTGGCGACAACAATTCCCGACGGGTCGCAGACTGACGTAGCACGTGTGGTTGGCTCGACGCTGGCCGGCCCGGCGCGTCGTGGCGAGGTGCTCACCGATGTCCGCTTACTGGGTAGCCGGCTGGCCGAATCGGCGGCTGGCCCCGGCGCGCGGATCGTGCCACTGCACCTGGCGGATCCCGCGCTGATCGACCTGGTTCGCCCCGGTGATGTCGTCGACATCTTGGCGGCGTCAGACACGGAGTCCAAGGACGCTGCCCGCGTCGTGGCAACGGACGCCGTCGTGGTTCTGGTCTCGGCCAAACCGAAGGCGGGGGCGACCGACGATGATCGCGTCGTTTTGGTCGCCCTGCCCGGCCGCACCGCGCACGCGGTGGCCGGTGCCGCACTGGTTCAGACGGTGACCTTTACCCTGCACTGACCGCTTCGCCGGTCTTGGGCTGCTCGGCGGCACAGTACTTGCATTTCTGTGCGGCCTCGGGAATGTCGGATAGGCATGCCGGGCAGGCCTTGGTCGCCGGGTCCTCGCCGAACACGGTCACCCCACGGCGTTTTTGAATATGCCGGTAGGGCATCACGATCACGAAGTACACCACCGCGACGAAGACGATGAAGTAGATGACCGCCGAGATGAACGCCCCGATGTCGAGGAAAGTAGCCTTGTTGCCCGCGTCGCCGAGTTGCCAACCCAACCCGAACGCATGATGCGGCTGTGTGGCCGCGACAAGCGGATTGATCACACTGTCGGTGAAAGCTTTGACCAGGTTCGAGAAGGCCAGGGCCACCACCAGCCCGACGGCCACAGTGATTACGTCACCGCGCATCAGAAAGTTTTTGAATCCCTTGAACACGCGAGCCACCTCCCGTCAGCGAATTGGCGAGGCGACATGAAGCCGCCGCGAAGAACGGTATGTCCCTGGGCGCGCGCTTGCGCGTGTTCACCGCAATTGGTCATGGACCCGTGCTGAAAAGCCCCGGTCGCCGGAGTTAAATCTCCAAACTCGACAGCTGGCCGATGATCTGCGCCGCCAGTGGATTCAGGGTGGCCATTCCGTCCCGCACGGCATAGCGGGAGCCGGCGAGGTTGACGACCAGCGTGCTGCCCGAAATCCCGGCCAGTCCGCGAGACAGCCCGGCGTCGACGATGCCGGCGGACAGCGCCGATGCGCGGATGGCTTCGGAGATCCCGAGGATTTCCCGGTCCAGAATGTCGCGGGTAGCTTCCGGGGTGACATCGCGGGGCGTCACACCGGTGCCGCCGACCGACACCACCAGGTCCACCCCGCCGATCACCGCGGTGTTCAACGCGTTGCGGATCTCTACCTCGTCGGCGGCGACGGCCACCACACCGTCGACGACGTACCCGGCTTCGGTGAGCAGTTCAGTGACCAGCGGACCGCTGTGATCCTCGTCGCCGTGCGCGGTGCGGTCATCGACCACCACGACCAGTGCCCTACCGACGATCCCCGCCCGCTGTTCCATAGCTGCCACCGTATATCTGGCATCTGACCACGGCGCACCGACTCTCATCACTGGCCCGCCTTACCGAGGGTGACCTGCACGGTCCGGCTGTCGCCACCCGGATCCTGGTATGTCAACGTCACCTTGTCACCGGGAGCCTTCGACCGGATGGCGGCGACGAGGGCGTCGGCGCCGTTGACCCGACGGTCGTCGACCTTGGTGATGGTCACGCCCTTGGGCAGGCCCGCGCTCGCCGCCGCGCCGTCGGGCACCACATCGACCACCTTGGCGCCCGGCGTGTCCTTATCGCTGGTCACCTGCACACCCAGCGAGGCATGTGACGCCGTGCCGGTGCTGATCAGCTCGTCGGCGATGCGCTTAGCCTGGTCGATCGGAATGGCGAAACCCAGACCGATCGAACCGCTTTGCGCATCGGCCGAATCGGCACCAAGGGTCGCGATCGCCGAGTTCACGCCGATCAAATCGCCGTTCATGTTGACCAGCGCGCCGCCGGAGTTGCCGGGGTTGATCGCGGCGTCGGTCTGGATGGCGTCAAGCACGGTGTTCTGGTTACCCGACTCTCCCGTTGTGGACACCGGCCGGTTGAGCGCGCTGACGATGCCCGTGGTGACCGTGCCCTCCAAACCCAGCGGGGACCCGACCGCCACCACCGGTTGACCCACCCGCAGGTTCGCCGACGAACCGAGCGTGATCGGTTTGAGCCCGGAGATGCCCTGAACCCGCACCACCGCGATATCGCTAGTCGGATCCGCGCCCACCACGGTGAACGGTGCGGTGCGGCCGTCGGAGAAGGTCACCGTGGTTTTCAGCGGGCCGGCGCCGATGTCAGGACTGCTTTTGGCGGCCGCGGCGACCACGTGGTTGTTGGTCAGGATTGTCCCGTCGGGCGACAAGATAATGCCCGAGCCCTCCTCGGATTGCCGGCCCAGGTCGGTCTCCAGCATGACCACGCTGGGCACCACCTTGGCGGCAACCTGCTCCACCGACCCCGCCGGCGCATTAGCCGCGGGGACGCTGGGAGCCGCGCCGCCCACCGTCGCACCGGCTCCGCTGCTCGCCAGCTGCTGGCCATGCTCGACCACCGATGCCACTGCCCCGCCGATGCCGGCCGACACCACCGCGATCGCCAACGCGCCAACCGCCAACAACCCTGCGCGCGAGCGCTTTTGGCCTACACCACCGAAAAGCGGCGAAGGCGCCCCGACCGGGGCGCCTTGCCCAGCTCCGCCAAACGGAGCAAACGGCGGGCGGTACGGGGGCTGCTGGCCGAAGCGCCAGTCGTACTGCTGGCCCTGGCCGCCATAACCGGGGCCCGTCGGCTGATTCGGCGCTAGACGGTATCCCGGCTGCTGCGGCGGTGGCGAATACCTCGGGTGATTCGTCATGTCGCTGGGTCGCTCTTCCGTGAATGGGGCTTCGGATTCAACAGTAACCGCAACTACCCTGCCTGGGTGGACTGAGAATCCGCTGAGACAACGTTCGCGGGACCCAGAGAGTTTCCCGAGTCTGCGGTGCGACCGGCGTCGGCTGCGGGCGCGGGGTGGGCCGCAACCGGTAGCGGACGCCCGGGAAGCAACACATAGATCGACGTGCCCGGGGGCTGACCGCCCGGCACGGTATCTTCCACCCGCAGCGCGCCCCCGTGTTTAAGTACCACCTGCTTGACGATCGCGAGGCCCAGCCCTGATCCGGGCATCGCCCGCGCGGACGCCGAGCGGAAGAACCGCTCGAATACCAGGCTGCGCTCGTGCGGCGGGATCCCCGGACCGTTGTCGGACACCACCAGCTCGGCATACGCGGGATCGAGCTGCCTTAATGTCACGCCGACCCGCCCACCGGGCGGGCTCCACTTTGCGGCGTTGTCCAACAGGTTCAGCACCGCGCGCGCCAAACCACCGGCGTCGCCGTGGACCTGCCACGGGATGACTTGGACATCGAATTGAATATCGTTGCGGCGCCTACGAACTCGCTCGAGACTCCGGTCGACGATATCGGACATGTCGACCGACTCGTGCACCACCTCGCCCGCGTCGTATCGGGTGAGGTCCACCAAATCACCCACCAGAGTTGATAATTCCTCGATCTGGGCGAGTACGTCGGCACGCAGACCGACCATCTCCTGCTCCGGCAGCGGTGGTGCACCCGGCTCCATCGAAGCCATCAGCAGTTCGACATTGGTACGCAGCGACGTCAGCGGGGTTCGCAGCTCGTGACCGGCGTCGGTGACCAGACGCGCCTGCCGTTCCCGGGACTCGGCCAGGGCACGCAGCATCAAATTGAATGCCTCTGTGAGCCTAGCCAATTCGTCGCTGCCGAACACCGGTATCGGCCGCAGGTCGTCGGTGCGGGCCACCCGTTCGGCGGCTTCGGTCAGCCGCGCCACCGGGCGCAGCCCGGCCCGGGTGACCATCGCCCCGGCCACCGCGGCAACCGCGACACCGATACCACCGACAATCAACAACACCCAGCGCAGTTTCGTCATGACCGCGTCGGTCGGCGCCAGACTCTTGGAGATCAGCAGCGAACTGCCGTTGGGCAGACGAATCGCCAGCACCCGCTGATCGCCGGCCGTGCGCCGGGACATGAACAGGTCGCCGCGGATGACCGCCTTCTCGGGCCCACCCACCGGAAGTGTCTGGCCTTCCTGATGTGCGGTGTACACCGACCGGCCGGGGTTCACCAGCATCGCATTGACGTCCGAATAGGCGGTGCCCTCAATGGCCTTCGCGGGATCTGCCGCCAGCGACCCGCTCGCGATCAGCATCTGCGCTCGGCTCTGCAGCTGGTTGTCGATGTCCTTGTAGGCCGCCGCCGAAATCACCGCGTAGACCGCGGCTGCCATCAGGACGACCACCATCGCCACCATCGACATGGCCAACAGCATCACCCGCCACCGCAACGACAACGAGGTGGTGGGTCGCAGCGGAACTCGGCGCCGTCGGCGAAACAGGGACATCAGGGGGGGTGTTTCGCGGAGCACATAACCCACGCCGCGCACGGTGTGGATCAACCGCGGCTCTCCTTCGGCTTCGGTCTTGCGACGCAGATATCCGACATAGACCTCCAGCGCGTTGCCCGAGGTGGGGAAGTCGAATCCCCACACCTCCTCGAGAATGCGGCTGCGGGTCAAGACCCGTCGGGGATTAGCGATCAGCATCTCCAGCAATGCGAATTCGGTTCGCGTCAAACTGATCTGACGTTGCCCGCGGGTGACTTCGCGAGTGATCGGGTCCAGCGTGAGGTCGGAGAACGTCATCGCTACCGACTCGGCGGAGTCGTCGGGTTTGGTGCGGCGCAACAGGGGCCCGCATGCGGGCCAACAGTTCTTCAAGCGCGAATGGCTTCGGCAGATAGTCGTCGGCCCCGGCGTCGAGCCCGGCTACCCGCTCCGAGATCGAATCGCGGGCAGTCAGCACCAGGATCGGCAGGTCGTCACCGGTGCTGCGCAGCTGACGACAGACTTCCAGCCCGTCCAGCCGCGGCATCATGACGTCCAGTACCACCGCGTCGGGGCGATCGCTGGCGATCATGTCGAGCGCCTCGGCACCGTCGCCGGCCAACGTCACCGAGTAGCCGTTGAACGACAGCGACCGGCGCAGCGACTCGCGCACGGCGCGATCGTCGTCAACGACAAGAATTCGCACGGCCACCAGTGTCATCCAATCGCCTGAGAGCGACCTGAGAAGCGCTTGGCAACTCTTGCGCCGACCGTGAAGCGACTGCGAAAAATCGGCGGCAGTATCGCCGGGGTTTCACGTTCGACGCGAGTGCTGCACCTAGCGCCGGTCGAGATCGATCAGGCCCAGGCGCGCGGCCTTGAGCAGTCGACGCGGCACCTTGTGCTGCCGGCCGGCCACGGTGACGTTGACCAGCTCGGGGCGGGCAGCTTTCCACTGCGCGCGCCGGCTGCGGGTGTTCGCGCGCGACGTCCTGCGCTTGGGCACAGCCATGATCGGGCCTTACTCCTCAACTACGGGCTATCGCCATGGAAACGGTTGGTCGGCAGCTGGCGATATGTGCCGTCCACGATAGTCGCTGCCCCCGGTGCCAGCCAAAACCGACCCGCCGCGGCACGGCGTGCCCGAAACGGGCATCCTTGACGTGACACCCACGGTACCCGCTAACCTACCGGTTGGTTGGTGCGGCTTGAGGAAGGGATACGCGTGGGGCGCGCGGGTGGCGATGCGTAAGCGATGCGATGAGCGGGAGCGGCGCCGATGAGCTCGGCGGTCCGCATCGGAAACTGCTCGGGTTTCTACGGCGACCGGGTGTCCGCCATGCGCGAGATGATCGCCGGCGGCGAGCTGGACTACGTCACCGGGGACTATCTGGCCGAGCTGACCATGTTGATTCTGGGTCGCGACAAGATGAAGCACCCGGAACGCGGCTACGCCAAGACGTTTTTGACCCAGCTGGAAGAATGCCTCGGGCTGGCCCACGAGCGCGGGGTGCGGATCGTGGCCAACGCCGGCGGGCTCAACCCGGCCGGCTTGGCCGACGCGGTGCGCGGATTGGCCCAGCGTCTGGGTGTACCGGTGCGGGTGGCGCATGTCGAAGGCGACGATCTGTTGCCGCGTGCCGAAGAGCTCGGGCTGGGCAGTCCGTTGACCGCTAACGCGTACCTGGGTGCGTGGGGCATCGTCGACTGCCTCAAGTCCGGCGCCGACGTCGTCGTCACCGGGCGGGTGACCGACGCCTCGGTGCTCGTCGGGCCGGCGGCCGCGCACTTCGGGTGGCACCGCACCGACTATGACCAGCTGGCCGGCGCGGTGGTGGCCGGCCACGTCATCGAATGCGGAGTTCAGGCCACCGGCGGCAACTATGCGTTTTTCACGGAGATCCCCGATTTGACCTACGCCGGATTCCCGCTGGCCGAGATCTATGCCGACGGTTCCTCGGTGATCACCAAGCACCCGGGCACCGGCGGGCAGGTCAGCGTCGACACGGTGACCGCGCAACTGCTCTACGAGATCACCGGTGCCCGTTACGCCAACCCGGATGTCACCGCGCGGATGGACAGCATCGCCCTCGCGAGCGACGGCGCCGACCGGGTGCGGATCAGCGGGGTGGTTGGCGAACCGCCGCCGCCGACGCTGAAGGTGTCGCTGAACAGCATCGGCGGGTTCCGCAACTCGATGACCTTCGTGCTGACCGGGCTGGACATCGAAGCCAAGGCCCAGCTGGTGCGCCGACAACTCGAATCCAGCTTGACGGTCGAACCGGCTGAGCTGCAGTGGACGTTAGCGCGCACCGATCACGTCGATGCCGATACCGAAGAAGCGGCCAGTGCGCTGTTGCACTGCGTGGTCCGTGACCCTGACCCTGCCAATGTGGGGCGTCAATTCTCCTCTGCGGCAGTCGAACTCGCACTGGCCAGCTATCCGGGCTTCACTGTCACCGCACCGCCCGGCGACGGCCAGGTCTACGGTGTGTTCACCCCCGGCTACGTCGACGCCGGCGAGGTGGCGCACGTCGCCGTGCATGCCGACGGCAGTCGCGTCGACATCCCTTGTGCCAGTGAAACTTTGGTGCTCGCCCCGGTCGACGAGCCGCCGCTGCCCGAGCCGCTGCCGGCCGGCCCGACCCGTCGGGCGCCGCTAGGCGTTGTGGCCGGCGCGCGCAGCGGTGACAAGGGAGGTTCGGCCAATGTCGGGGTCTGGGTGCGCACCGATGAGCAGTGGCGCTGGCTGGCTCACACCCTGACCGTCGACCTGCTGCGGCAGCTGCTGCCGGAGACCGCCGACCTACCGGTCTCCCGGCATCTGCTGCCCAACCTTCGGGCGGTGAACTTCGTCATCGACGGCATCCTCGGCCGGGGCGTGGCGTATCAGGCGCGCTTCGACCCGCAAGCCAAAGGGCTGGGAGAATGGCTGCGCAGCCGCTATGTCGACATCCCGGAAAGGCTGCTGCCGTGACCATTTGGACCACACCGGAGCGCGATCAGCTGCGGAAAACGGTCCGCTCCTTCGCCGAGCGCGAGATCCTGCCACATATCGACGAGTGGGAGCGCGACGGCGAGTTGCCGCGCGACTTGCACCGCCGCGCCGGGCGAGCCGGGCTGCTGGGGGCGGGTTTCCCGGAGACGGTCGGCGGTGGCGGCGGCGACGCCGCCGACTCGGTGATCATCTGTGAAGAACTGCACGAAGCCGGCGTGGCGGGTGGGGTGTATGCGTCCTTGTTCACCTGCGGCATCGCGGTGCCGCACATGGTTGCTTCGGGCGCCGAGCGGCTCATCGAGAGGTTTGTGCGGCCCACCCTGGCCGGGGACAAGATCGGCGCGCTGGCCATCACCGAGCCCGGTGGTGGCTCCGACGTCGGCCATCTGCGCACCACCGCCGTCCACGACGGCGACCACTACATTGTCCGTGGCGCCAAGACCTACATCACCTCCGGGGTCCGGGCCGACTATGTCGTCACCGCGGTGCGCACCGGCGGCCCGGGTGCTGCTGGGGTGTCGCTGCTGGTGGTGGAAAAGGGCACACCGGGATTCGAGGTCACCCGTAAGCTCGACAAAATGGGTTGGCGCTCCTCGGATACCGCCGAATTGTCATACACCGATGCCCGTGTCCCGGCTGCTAATCTTGTCGGCGCCGAGAACAGCGGCTTCGCCCAAATCGCACACGCGTTCCTGGCTGAGCGCATCGGTCTTGCCGTGCAAGCGTATTCGAGTGCGCAGCGTTGCCTGGACATTACCTTGCAGTGGTGCCGTGACCGGGAGACTTTCGGTCGGCCGCTGATCTCCCGGCAGGCCGTGCAGAACACTCTCGCCGAGATGGCCAGGCGCATCGACGTCGCCCGGGTCTACACGCGCCACGTGGTGGAGCGTCAACTTGCCGGCGAGACCGACCTGATCGCGCAGGTGTGCTTCGCCAAGAACACCGCGGTAAAAGCCGGTGAATGGGTGGCCCACCAGGCCGTGCAGCTGTTCGGCGGCATGGGCTACATGTCGGAATCCGAAGTCGAGCGTCAATACCGCGACATGCGAATCCTCGGCATCGGCGGGGGAACAACGGAAATCCTGACTGCATTAGCAGCCAAAACCCTTGGATATCAATCGTGATTAATGTGCATCGTCGGCGGTGGTTATGACGGTCCTGCAATCGACGCTCGACCCGGCCTCGCCCGCCTACACCGAGGCGGCTTCCGCGTTGACCGCCAAACTCGCCGAGATCGACGGCGAGCTGGCCAAGGCGCTCGCAGGCGGCGGCCCTAGATACGTCGAGCGCCATCATTCCCGCGGCAAGCTGACCGCACGGGAACGAATCGAGTTGCTGGTCGATCCCGATTCGCCGTTCTTGGAGTTGTGCCCGCTTGCGGCGTGGGGCAGCGAATTCCAGGTGGGCGCCAGCGTCGTCGCGGGCATCGGCGCGGTATCCGGCGTGGAATGCATCATCGTCGCCAACGATCCCACGGTCAAAGGTGGCACCAGTAATCCGTGGACGCTGCGAAAGATACTGCGGGCCAATCAGATCGCCTTCCAGAACCGCCTGCCGGTCATCTCACTGGTGGAGTCCGGCGGCGCCGACTTACCAACGCAGAAAGAGGTTTTCATCCCCGGCGGACAGATGTTCCGTGACCTGACCCGGCTGTCGGCAGCCGGGATTCCGACCATCGCCCTGGTGTTCGGGAACTCCACCGCGGGCGGCGCCTATGTGCCGGGGATGTCCGACCACGTGGTGATGATCAAAGAACGCTCTAAAGTGTTCTTGGCCGGGCCGCCGCTGGTGAAAATGGCGACCGGCGAAGAATCTGATGACGAATCTCTGGGCGGCGCCGAAATGCATGCCCGCATCTCGGGTTTGGCTGACTACTTCGCCCTCGACGAGCTCGACGCGCTGCGCATCGGCCGCCAGATCGTGGCCCGGTTGAACTGGAAGAAGCTAGGGCCGGCACCCGGACCGGTCATCGAGCCGCGCTACGACGCCGAGGAACTGTTGGGCATCGTGCCGTCCGATCTGCGTATCCCATTCGACCCGCGGGAGGTCATCGCCCGTATCGTCGACGGCTCGGAATTCGACGAGTTCAAACCGCTCTACGGCTCGTCCCTGGTCACCGGCTGGGCCCGGCTGCACGGCTATCCGCTGGGCATTTTGGCCAACGCCCGCGGCATCCTGTTCAGCGAGGAAGCCCAGAAGGCGACTCAGTTCATCCAGTTGGCCAACCGCTCCGACACCCCACTGTTGTTCTTGCACAACACCACTGGCTACATGGTCGGCAAGGACTACGAGGAACGCGGGATGATCAAGCACGGCTCGATGATGATCAACGCGGTTTCCAACTCGACCGTGCCGCACATTTCGCTGCTGATCGGAGCGTCATACGGAGCCGGGCACTACGGCATGTGTGGACGGGCCTACGATCCGCGCTTCTTGTTCGCCTGGCCGAGCGCGAAGGCCGCCGTCATGGGCGGCGCCCAATTGGCGGGCGTGATCTCCATCGTCAACCGCGCCGCCGCGCAAGCGCGGGGTCAGCAATTCGACGAAGAGGCCGACGCTGCGCTGCGGGCGGCGATCGAGGCGCAGATCGAAGCGGAGTCGTTACCGTTGTTTCTGTCCGGACGACTGTACGACGACGGCGTCATCGATCCGCGTGACACCCGGACCGTGCTGGGAATGTGCTTGTCTGCCATCGCTAATGCCCCGATCAAGGGCACGTCGAACTTTGGTGTCTTCCGGATGTGATGGGTATGGGTGTCACTCGAGTTCTGGTCGCCAACCGCGGCGAGATCGCCCGGCGGATCTTCGCGACCTGCCGCCGGCTGGGCGTGAGCACGGTCGCGGTCTACACCGACCCGGACGCGGCAGCGCCGCACGTGGCCGAGGCGGATCTGCGGGTGCGTCTGCCGCGGGTCAACGACTACCTCAATCCCGAGGCGCTGATCGCCGCGGCCCGGGCCACCGACGCCGACGCTGTCCATCCGGGTTACGGGTTCCTCTCCGAGAACGCTGATTTCGCGGCGGCAGTAGTCGATGCGGGGTTGACCTGGATCGGCCCGCCGGTGACGGCGGTGCGCGCGATGGGCTCCAAGATCGAGGCCAAGAAACTGATGGCCGCCGCCGGCGTTCCGGTGCTCGCCGAGCTCGACCCCGACACGGTCACCGCCGAGCAACTGCCGGTATTGGTCAAGGCCTCGGCGGGTGGCGGTGGCCGCGGGATGCGAGTAGTGCGCGAGTTGGCGGCGCTTCCGCACGAGGTTGCCGCTGCGCGGCGCGAGGCGCAGTCCGCGTTCGGCGATCCGACCGTGTTCTGCGAGCGCTACCTGCCCACCGGCCACCACGTCGAAGTCCAGGTGATCGCCGACACCCACGGCACGATATGGGCTGTTGGAGAACGGGAATGCTCGATCCAGCGTCGGCACCAGAAGATCATCGAAGAAGCCCCCTCCCCGCTGGTGGAACGCACGCCGGGGATGAGAGCCAAGCTGTTCGACGCTGCCCGCCTCGCCGCCAGCGCGATCGGCTACACCGGAGCCGGCACCGTGGAGTTCCTCGCCGACATCTCTCCTTCTGGGGACGCCGAGTTCTACTTCCTGGAGATGAACACCCGCCTGCAGGTCGAGCACCCCGTTACCGAGGAGACGACAGGAACCGACCTGGTCGAGCTGCAGCTGGCGGTGGCTGACGGTGGCCGATTGGATCCTGAACCTCCTGCGGCACAAGGGTATTCGATTGAGGCGCGAGTCTACGCTGAGGATCCGGCGCGGGACTGGCAGCCGCAGGCCGGTCAGGTGCACACCATCGACGTACCCGGGGTGCGCGCACAGTTCGAAACCCTCGGCCGGCGTACCGGGATCAGGCTGGACTCGGGCATTGTGGACGGATCGGTGGTGTCGATCCACTACGACCCGATGCTGGCCAAGGTAATCTCCTACGCCCCCAGCCGCCGTCAGGCAGCACGGGTGCTCGCCGACGCACTGGCCCGCACCCGCTTGCATGGCGTCCGCACCAACCGCGAGCTTTTGGTCAATGTGCTGCGGCACCCCGCTTTCCTCGACGGCGCCACCGATACCGCGTTTTTCGACACCCACGGGCTGCCGACGCTGGCGGCACCGCTGTGCGACGCGGCGGCGGTCCGGTTATCCGCGATCGCGGCCGCGCTCGCCGACGCCGCACACAACCGCGCGACGGCAGCCGTATTCGGGTCCATGCCGAGCGGGTGGCGCAACCTGGCCTCTGGGTATCAGGTCAAGAACTTCCGCGACGACAACGGTCACGATCATCGTGTCCAATATCGTTTCACCAGAACGGGTTTAGAGCTCCCCGACGACGAGTCGGTGCACCTGGTTTCCTGCACCGCCGACGAGGTGGTGCTGGCTGATGGCAACGGCGTAGCGTGCCGGATCGAGGCCGCCCGTTACGGAGACGACATCTACGTCGACTCACCGCACGGATCGGTACACCTGGTGGCCCTGCCCCGCTTCCCGGAGCCGGGTTCGGCTGTCGAACAGGGTTCGCTGGTGGCACCGATGCCTGGCAACGTCATCCGGGTCGGCGCTCAGGTCGGCGACACGGTGACCGCCGGCCAACCGCTGGTCTGGCTGGAAGCGATGAAGATGGAGCACACAATCACCGCGCCGACGGACGGGGTACTGTCGCAGCTCGCCGTCGGTCCTGGCGCACAAGTCGAAGTAGGCGCGGTGTTGGCTCGCGTCGATGCATCCCCCCAACAAACAGAAGGAGTCTCGCAATCGTGACCGACACCAGCTTTATCGAAAACGAGGAGCGCCGGGCGCTGCGTAAGGCGGTCGCCGCCCTGGTATCCAACTACGGCCCCGACTACTACCTGCAGAAAGCGCGAGCGCATCAGCATACCGACGAATTGTGGAATGAGGCAGGCAAACTGGGCTTTCTTGGGGTGAATCTGCCGGAAAAGTACGGCGGCGGCGGCGCTGGCATGTACGAGTTGTCACTCGTAATGGAGGAAATGTCGGCGCATGGGTGCGGCCTGCTGATGATGGTGGTCTCACCGGCGATCAACGGAACTATCATCTCCAAGTTCGGCACCGACGAGCAAAAACAACGCTGGCTGCCCGGCATCGCCGATGGCTCGATCACGATGGCGTTCGCCATCACCGAACCCGACGCCGGCTCCAACTCGCACCGGATCACCACCACCGCCCGTCGTGACGGCAGCGACTGGATCCTTTCCGGCCAAAAGGTTTTCATTTCCGGCGTCGACCAAGCCCAAGCGGTACTAGTGGTGGGCCGCACTGAAGAGAGCAAGACCGGCAAATTGCGACCGGCGCTGTTCGTGGTGCCCACCGACGCCCCCGGCTTTACCTACACCCCGATTGAAATGGAGCTGATAAGCCCCGAAAGGCAATTCACAGTCTTCATCGACGACGTGCGGCTGCCCGCCGATGCGCTGGTCGGATCGGAGGACGCCGCGATCGCCCAGCTGTTCGCCGGCCTAAACCCGGAGCGAATCATGGGTGCGGCCAGCGCCGTCGGTATGGGACGCTTCGCACTGAGTAAAGCCACCGACTACGTTAAGACGCGCAAGGTGTGGGACACCCCGATCGGTGCGCACCAGGGGCTGTCGCATCCGCTGGCGCAGAACTACGTTGAGATCGAACTCGCGAAATTGATGATGCAGAAAGCCGCGACGCTCTACGACCACGGTGACGACATGGGTGCCGCGGAAGCGGCCAACATGGCGAAATACGCTGCGGGCGAAGCCTCTGCGCGGGCCGTCGACCAAGCCGTGCAATCGCTGGGCGGTAACGGGCTGACCAAGGAATACGGGATCGCCGCGGCGTTGACTGCGTCACGGCTGTCGCGGATCGCGCCAGTGAGCCGCGAGATGGTGCTGAATTTCATTGCCCAGACGTCATTGGGTCTGCCGCGCTCCTACTGATGGAGACCCTGGTCGAATACGCGGTCGACGGGAACGTCGCTCGGCTGACACTGAATTCTCCGAAGAACCGCAACGCGTTGTCCAGCACGCTGGTCAGCCAGCTGCACCAGGGGCTGCGGGACGCGGCGGCCGACACAGCGGTCCGCGTGGTGGTGCTCGGCCATACCGGCGGCACGTTCTGCGCGGGGGCGGACCTGTCGGAGGCATCGGGCGGCGACCCCTTCGACGCCGCGGCCGCACGTGCCAGGGAGTTGGCCGCGCTGCTGCGCGCCATCGTCGAGTCACCGCTGCCGGTGATCGCTGCCATCGACGGTCACGTCCGCGCGGGCGGCCTGGGCCTAGTCGGAGCCTGCGATATCGCTGTGGCCGGTCCACGCAGCAGCTTCGCGCTGACCGAAGCGCGGATCGGGGTGGCACCGGCGATCATCTCGCTGACCCTGCTGCCGAAGATGTCAGCCCGGGCGGCGGCACGCTACTACCTGACCGGTGAAAAATTTGACGCTCGGGAAGCCGCGGCGATCGGGTTGGTAACCCTGGCGGCAGACGACGTCGACGCCGCGGTGGCAACGTTGGTCGCGGAGCTGGGACTGGGGTCGCCGCAGGGACTGGCCGCGTCGAAGGCATTGACCACCGCGGCGGTGCTAGCGGGCTTCGACCGCGACGCCGAGCGGCTCAGCGTCGACTCGGCGCGCCTGTTCGTCTCGGACGAGGCCCGCGAAGGAATGCTCGCCTTCCTGCAGAAACGGCCGCCCCGATGGGTGCCGCCGCGCGGTGACGACATAGTTTAGCGAACTGGCCTTGCAGCCGAATTTCTTCGTCGTAGGCTCAGCACTGATGAGCAAAGAAGCGCAGCGCGACATGCGGGACGAGTCGCGCGCCGCCGACACCGATCGCATACAGGTGGCGCAGTTGCTCACCGACGCCGCTGCGCAGGGTCGCCTGCAACTGAGCGAATACGAGGAACGGCTTGCCAAGGCCTACGCGGCGACCACGTATCAAGAACTGGATCGGCTCCGGGCAGATCTGCCGGGCTCCTCGGTCAGCCCGCGCCGCGGCGAAGCCTGTAAACCGGCGCCCTCGACCCTGTTGCTGGCCATCATGGGCGCGTTCGAACGGCGCGGCCGATGGCCGATCCCGAAGAAATTGACGACGTTCGCGCTGTGGGGCGGCGGCGTCATCGATTTGCGTTACGCCGACTTCACCTCTACCGAAGTCGATATCCACGCGTATTCGATCATGGGCGGGCAGACCATCTTGCTGCCGCCGGAGGTCAACGTCGAGATCCACGGCCACGGTGTGATGGGCGGCTTCGACCAGCACGTCAACAGCGAAGGCACCCCGGGTGCACCCAAGGTGCGGGTGCGTGGCTTCTCGCTGTGGGGCGGGGTCGGCATCAAGCGGAAAAACCGCAAACCGCAGCAATAGTGCCGAGCAGGGCTAGCGCCGCCGCCGCCGAGACCGCAGATAGTCACCGACCACCGCCGCGCCCAGCCCGTCGAGATCCGGCACCACGACACGGCCTTCAACCCGCCGCGCCACCTGGTCGATGAACCGCGCCAACCCGGGATCACTGCCCAGCCTGAAGATAGTCACCTGAGCGCCCAGTCGCGCCATGTCGTCAAATCCACGCACGGTGTGAGCAATGGTCCGTGGGTGCGGCGGATAGTCGAAAAACACTGCGGTGCCGTCACCGTCGAAATCTTCCAAATGTGCCGTCGGCTCACCATCGGTGACCACCAACACAACCGGCTGAGCATTGGGGTGCCGTCGCAGATGCCGGCCGGCCAACGCCAGCGCGTGATGCAAGTTGGTGCCCTGCTCATACACGCCTTCCAGGCCCATCAATTCGGCAGCCGTCACTGTCCGTGCATAGCGCCCAAATGCGATGATCTGCAATGCATCCGAGCGGAATCGAGTGCTGACCAGATGGCTGAGCGCCAGTGCGGTACGTTTCATCGGAATCCAGCGGTTCTCCATGACCATGGAGAACGAGGTGTCCACCAGCAACGCAACCGCCGCTTGGGTGCGTGTTTCGGTCTCCGAAACCTCCACGTCTTCAACGGTTATCCGGATCGGCCATTGGGCCGTCGCGGTTCCGGCTTGCCGCAGTACCGCATTGGTGAGCGTCCGGGTGACATTCCACGGCTCGGTGTCGCCGAACTGCCAAGGCCGGGTAGCACCCGTCAGCTCGCCGGCCGCGCCGGCACGTTGATGATCGCGCTCGCCACGTCGTCCGGAAAGCTGTTGGGCCACATCACGTAACGCAGTCTCACCGAGCCGGCGCATCGCCTTCGGAGATAGCCGCCACTGGCCGTCGGAACCGCGGTCGAAAAATCCCTGGTTGAGCAGCGCGCGCTCCAGCTCGGCGAGTGTTTGAGCGTCGACAGCGGCTTGGTCGCCGAGCTGACGGGCCAGCGCATCGAGGTCGACATCGTCCATGGTGGCGCCCGGATAGCTCTGCGACAGCTGCTCAGCCAGTTGCTCGAGCTCCGCGATATCCGCGAGGGCCTGGGTCCCCTCGCCCATACCCAGCGGATTGTCGCCGGAGAATTCCGCACTGCCGTACCAGTCCTCGCCCGGACGCGCCGCCTGCAGGTGAGCATCCAGCCGCTCCAACGCCTGCATCAGGGCTGGTGATCCAAAAGCCTGCTGCGCCAAGGCATCTAGCTCAGCACGTTGCTCCGGCGTCAAACTGTTGCGGAAACGCTGCGCGGCGGCTGCCCGCTTGGCCAGTGAATCCAACAGTTCTTCGACATTACGGGGGTTCTCCGGGAAGAACTCGCCGTGCTTTTTCATGAAGTCGTCGAAGTCTTGCTGGGTGTCTTGTCCCCTGGCATGCTTGTCCAGCAGCTCGTTGAGGGCGTCGAGCATCTCGGTGACACGCCGGCGATCCTCGTCAGTGGCGCCCTCAAGCGCCTGCTTTATGCCGGCGAAGCGCTGGTCGAGCAATTCGCGCCCAAGCAAATCCCTGATCTGCTCGTATTTCGCGCGGGCCTCGCCGCTGCGCCAGTTGTAGTCCGAGAGCTCCTGTATGGCCTTCGCCGGCGACGGCGACAACGCATCCAGCTGGAGTTCACCGAACCGGGCGTCGTCGTCGAGCGCGCGCGCCAACTCCTTGCGCTCCGCCAGCACTGCCTCGTCAAGCAGCTTTTTGATTTCTTGAAGGGTCCCATCTAAGTTATTGCGCCGCAACAACTCCCGTCGACGCCGGTTCGCCTCAGCCGCCAGCCGGTCGGCCCCGGGCATATTCCTTGTTCCTCGCCTGAGCAATTCGGACAGTGCCCGCCGCGGCGAGCTGCCCGCCATGACGTCCTGTCCGATCTGCTCAAGCGCCTCACGCAGGTCCACCGGCGGAGCCAGCGGGTCGGGCCCGCCGGTGTACGCCGAGTACCGAGTTGAGTGGCCCCCCGCGGGTTTAGCCATAAACGGTTTCGCCTTCTGTGGACACCTTGTCGATGCGCTTGGCCAAATACAGTGCTTCCAGCGCCAATTCCAGCGCGGCTGCCCGCTCGCCCTCGGATTCTGCGCCCAGCCGCTTGGCGATCGCGTCGACGACGGGCAAGTCGGGCAGCGCGGCCAGCACATTCTTGGCCGAAACCCGCTCGCCGGTCGTCACCGCCGAACCGGCCTCCACGGCGGCGACCAACGGTCCGACGTCGATCCCGCCCAGCACTTTGGCCGCGGTGTCGGCGGTGGCACGGCGCAGCAGGTGCTCGAGCACCGCCTGCTCACGGCCCTCTTCGCCGGATTCGAATTCCAGCTTGCCGCGCAGCACGTCGATGATCGTGCCCAGGTCGACCACTCGGGCCACCGGATCGGTCTCCCCGAGCACCGCGCCGCGATGCCGCGCGGCGGCCGCGACGGTCTCCGCGGCGGCGATCGCGAACCGCGCCGACACTCCCGACCGCTGGTCGATCGACTTAGACTCCCGCAGGTAGCGGGCGAACCGCGCGATGACCTGGATCAGATGATCGGGCACCCGCGCGCTCAGATGTGCTTCTTGGATGACGACACCCATCTCCGCTTCCAGCTCGAGCGGGTAGTGGGTCCGGATCTCGGCGCCGAAGCGGTCTTTGAGTGGAGTGATGATGCGCCCGCGGTTGGTGTAGTCCTCGGGGTTGGCGCTGGCCACGACCAGCACGTCCAACGGTAGCCGCAGCGTGTACCCGCGGACCTGGATGTCGCGCTCCTCCATGACGTTGAGCATGGACACCTGGATACGCTCGGCCAGGTCGGGCAGCTCATTGACCGCCACGATTCCGCGGTGCGCCCGCGGTATCAGGCCGTAGGCGATGGTCTCCGGATCACCCAGGGTGCGACCCTCAGCAACCTTGATCGGGTCGACGTCGCCGACCAGGTCAGCAACGCTGGTGTCGGGGGTGGCCAGCTTTTCTGTGTAGCGCTCGCTTCGGTGCTTCCACGCGACCGGCAACTCGTCACCGAGCTCGGCAGCCCGACGAATCGACTCGGGGGTGATCGGCGAGTAGGGATGTTCGCCGAGCTCGGCCCCGGCGATCACCGGTATCCATTCGTCGAGCAGGCCCACCAGGGCCCGCAGGAGCCGGGTCTTGCCTTGCCCGCGTTCTCCGAGCAGCACGATGTCATGGCCGGCGATCAGCGCCCGTTCGAGCTGGGGCAACACGGTGCCGTCAAAGCCGACGATGCCGGGCCAGATGGCTTCACCATCTGCGCCCTCGGCAAGGCGCGCCAACAGATTCTCCCGGATTTCCTGTTTGACACCACGTTCGCGATGCCCGGCGGCACGCAATTGGCCGACGGTGCGGGGCAGATCGGTGGGTAAAGTCACCACTCCACGCTACGACGGCCCGCGTTCGGCGTCACAGTGTCCCGGGTTACTGATGATCCCGCCTGATGGTGACGCGCGGGCCACTAGCCCGCGCGCGCCGGCTTCCTAGGCGGCTCTGCTCGGCCCGAACGCTACCCGATACCTTCGGTACTACCAACGTGCCGGTTAGCGTGGTCGGCCTGCGACCGTCTGCACCGCAGGTTGGTATCGAGACGCCGTGTCCGATGGCCGTGAGGCAAACCGCTATTTCGCGTCGCGGGGTTTGCGCCGGATCTTTATTGTCCGGGGAGGAGATTGAGCAGGCGATTTCGTGCACGCTGACCAGTTTGTCGACTGGCCGGTTACGGCTTTTCGCGGCTTCCGCGCGTCATCAGTGGCCACTCGACGGTGCACTAGTGCGAGAAATGCCGTGCGCCGGTGAGATAAAGCGTCAGCCCGGCCTTGGCCGCGGCAGCGGTCACCTCGTCGTCGCGTACCGAGCCACCGGGATGCACGATCGCGGTAACCCCCGCCGCCGCCAACGTCTCGAGCCCGTCGGGGAACGGGAAGAACGCGTCGGAGGCCGCGACCGCTCCGCGCACCCGCGCGCCCCCGCGTTCGACGGCCAACCGCGCTGCGTCGACGCGGTTTACTTGGCCCATGCCCACGCCAATCGTGGCACCGTCGGCGGCGATCACGATCGCGTTGGATTTCACCGCGCGGCAGGCCCGCCACGCGAAAAGCAAGTCCGCCATAGTATCTGGGCCGGCCGCTGAGCCGGCGGCTAGCGTCCAGTTCTCCGGGTTGTCGCCGGGCGCATCGAGGCGGTCGCGTTGCTGGATCAGCAGCCCGCCGCTGACCTGGCGCAGTTCGGTCCCGCCGCGCAGCGGCTCAGGGGCGACCAGTATGCGGATGTTCTTCTTCCGTGCCAGCACATCGACCGCGCCGGGCGCATAGCCGGGTGCCACGATGACTTCGGTGAAGATGGTGTTCACATACTCGGCCATCTCGACGCTGACCTCGGTGTTGGCAGCGATCACCCCGCCGAACGCGCTGAGTGGATCGCAGTCGTGCGCCTTGCGGTGAGCGTCTGCAACCGAGACCGACGAGATCGCGATTCCGCACGGGTTGGCGTGCTTGATAATCGCCACGCATATCTGGTCATGGTCGAACGCGGCCCGCCAGGCAGCATCAGCGTCAGTGAAGTTGTTGTAGGACATCTCTTTTCCGTGCAGCTGCTCGGCCTGCGCCAGCCCGGGCCACGCGCTGGTATCGCGGTAGAGCGCGGCCTCTTGGTGCGGGTTTTCGCCGTAGCGCAGCAGCGCAGAACGTCGCCACGTTCTGGCGAACCACTCCGGGAAGGTGACGCGCGGCTGCTCGGGTGCGAGCACTGTCTGCATCCAACTCGCGACGGCGATGTCATACTCCGCGGTATGCCGAAACGCCAGTGCCGCCAACTGCTTCCGTTCAGAAAGCGTGAACCCTCCGTTGCCGACCGCAGCCAGCACACCGTCATACCCGGACGGGTCGACGACCACCGCCACACTGGGATAATTCTTGGCGCCAGCACGGATCATCGACGGTCCGCCGATGTCGACCTGCTCGACGCAGTCGTCGATTCCGGCACCGGAGTCCACGGTCTCGGTGAACGGGTACAGATTGACTACCAGCAGTTCGAACGCCGCGATGCCCAGCTGCTGCAGCGCCGCCGCGTGCTGGGGTTTCCTCAGGTCGGCCAATAGTCCGGCATGCACGCGGGGGTGCAGGGTCTTGACCCGGCCGTCGAGCACTTCGGGGAAACCGGTCACCTCTTCTACCGGTGTAACTGGAATACCTTGATCAGCAATGGTTTTCGCTGTTGAACCGGTAGAGACAATTTCGATGTCGGCTTGATGCAGACCGCGGGCAAGCTCGACCAGCCCGGTCTTGTCGTAGACACTGATCAAGGCGCGGCGGATCGGCCGCCTCGCTGAGCCCTGCCCCTCGTCGTGGTTGCTCATCCTATGGTTGCCTTTCGTCCGGTCCAGGTGACGCCACTGGTTACCACCGCGGCCACCACGTCCACCAATAGCCGCCGTTCCGCTACCTTGATGCGCTCGTGCAAGGTCTCTTCGTCGTCGCCGTCGAGGACCGGGACGGCCTGTTGCGCCAGTATCGGTCCGGTGTCCGTGCCGGCGTCGATCAAATGGACCGTACAGCCGGTGACCTTCACTCCGTAGGCCAGCGCGTCGGCCACGGCGTGCGCACCCGGGAACGCGGGCAGCAACGCCGGATGGCTGTTGACGATCCGCCCCGAGTAACGCGAAAGGAACTGTGGGCCAAGGATTTTCATGAATCCAGCGGAAACGATCAGGTCTGGGGAATGTGCCGCGGCGGCAGCGGTGAGAGCGGCATCCCAGGCCTCACGGCCAGAGTAGTCGGCCAACCGGACGATAAAGGTGGGCAGCGATGCGGCCTTGGCGATTTCGACGGCCCGACAGTCACGGTCGGCGCCAACCGCGACCACCCGTGCCGGGTATTCCCCGGCGGCCGCCTCCAGCAGGGAAGCGAGCAGCGTACCGGTACCCGAGGCCAGCACCACCAGCCGTGCCGGTGCGCTCGGGGGCACGTGGAGCGGTTGCTGCACACGGCGAGCCTAGTCCGGTGACGATACGTGCCGCGGGCGGCACGAGGAGGAACCGGACACCCGAACATCAGCCGGTGACGATACGTGCCGCAGGCGGCACGAGGAGGAACCGGACACCCGAACATCAATCTGAATCGTTCGGCGGCTGCTCAGCTGTCGTAGTGCCGGTGTCGTCGTGCGCCTCATCGGCGGGCGTTGGCCCGGCTTCATCGGCGGTGTCGGCGACGGCGTCGTCGCGGTCCGGTTGGGCGCGCGCAAGTGTCTCGGCGGCGACTTCCTCTGCGGGCCGGGACTTCGGCCTTGCGGGATCGCGCTTGATCCCGTTGGCCATCCCCACGGTGATCGCGCCGACGACCGAGAACCACAGGAATACCGCGATCCCGAAGGTTCCCTGGTCCACGCCGACGCCGCCGAAGTTGCCCAGCTCTCCGCCCGCGGCGTAACCGAGCAGCGCCATCGTCAGCGCCGCGAAAACCGCCGCCGACAGCAGCTTGCCCATCGCGGGAACCAGCGACAACGGGTGTCGCGCACATTGCTGTCCCACCGCCACCCCCGACGAGGCGCCAACGATCAGCAATCCGACCCACACCGGGTCGAGCGGCGGTGACGGGGCAGCGGCCAAGACCGGCAGGGACGGGATGTCACCGCCGAAGACGGTGAACGCACTAAACGTCGCGAACCCCACATGGGCGCTGGACCCCACCGCGACCGCGGCGGTGCCGACGATGACGTTCGGCACATACAGCACCGACAGTAAGGTGAGACTGAATTGGCCGAATACCGAGTCGGTGATCGCGTAAAGCTCATGCATCCTCGCCCAGTGCACAACCAGCGATCCCGCCGTCACCAGCCCAGACAGTCCGAACAGCGCCAACACCCCCGCCGCTGCTGCGCGCAGCGAACCACCTAGCCACACGGGCAACGCCGAGGCCGCCAACAGCCGGGGCCCGACGTGCGATCCCACTCCGATGGCGGCACCGATCGCGTGCACCGCCAGCACGCTGGCAAATGCACGCAACGCATTGGGGGTTTGGAGCTCGGTGATCACCGAGGCGGCATCGTGAATGACAGCCAGCGAGATCGCCGCACACAGCAACGGCCCACCCAGTGCTGAGGCCACGATCCAACGGATGACAAACCAGGACGCCGCCGGAGGTGTGGCCAGTGCGGTGGTGCGCGCTGTCGCCCACACCATCAGCAGCACTGGGAGCAGTGGCATCACCCCCAGCTGGCGCCCGCCGATGGAAATCGGCACATCGTGGACGCCGAGCCACATGCTGGCAATGGCGCCCAGCGCGCCGGTCATGTCGCTGTTGGCGATCAGCAGCTGCAGCAGCGTAACCGCGGCGATGACAACCAGCGCCACCAGTGCCGGTCCGAACGCCACCCGCAGAAGCTCGCGCGCCTGGTGTGGGCTCGCCGCCCGACTGTTTTGCACCTGTGTCAGTGTTCGCGCAGCTGGCTGGCTAGGCGCAAAATCGCCTGCCTAGGACGGCGGTGGGCCTGATGGCGAAGAGGGCGACTGCGGCTGCTGGCCCTGGCCTTGAGCCTGACCCTGCTGCTGGCCCGGGCCGGGTCCCCCCTGATTTCCGGAGCTGCCCTGGCTGTGGTTTTGCGCACTCTGGCCGGACCCGGACGACGGCGGTTGGCCAAAGCTGGGGAATCCGGTCGGCGGGGTGGGGGGACCTTGCTGCGAAGACTGCGGTGGACCCGTCTGCGCGCCCTGCTGGTGACCGACCGCACCGAATCCGCCGGTGGACGGGCCCGAATAACCGCCGTACTGGGACCCGTAGCCGGAAGGCTGCGGGGACGGCTGCTGGCCATGATGCTGAAACGGCGGATGTTGCTGCCCACCGGGCTGGCTGTAATATCCGCCGGGCTGGGTGCCGTACTGGCCATACTGCGCGTACTGGTCGTACCTGGGCCGCGGCGCTGGCGGGGTGACGACGCCAGCGTCCAGCAGAAGCGCTCCAACTGCCACAATCGCCTGCGCCACGGTGCAAGCCAGCACAAACCACAGCGCCCAGCCGATCGAGAAGCCGCTAGGTTTGCTGAGCGTCTGAGAGATCGTCAGCAGGGCGCCCAGCACCGCCACCGCCCCGACGACGGCCGTGTAGTTCTTGGCCTTAGGCAGCAGACCCACCGCCGCCAACAGCGCCGCCAGCAAGGCCGCTACGATCGCCAAGCCGCCGCCACCACCTGACAGATCGCTTCCAGACGGTCCTAGGTCGGCGCTGATGGTGAACATGGGACCGAAACTCGCCAGGTACGCCGCCAGGCCGAGCGCCACCACCGCGATGGTCAGATACAGCTGGAGCTTACCGGCGCTGTCGTCGGATTTGGCGAACGACGGTGCGGAGCCGCCGTAGGAACCGGGGGACTGCGCGGGTGGATATCCGGGGCTACCGGGCGAGTACGTCATGGCTTCTCCTGTGCATCAGTGCCGTTAGGGCGCCACTGTGTTGCGACGCTGTATTCCCCAGGCGCCGCTTCCGCGCGACGCTACGTGGACCGCTCCATGAACGCCGTGACTTGTCAGGGCAGGCGTTGCGACGCGATTCGACCATCCACGCTAGCGCACCTGGCGGTGGGGGTGTCGCGGCGACCGGCGTGTCTTCGCACCGTGCATCGGTGCCGCTTGCTCGCGGTGGGTGAACACGTTCTAATTCTCGGCATGGATTACGGGCTTGTGCTTTTCACCAGCGACCGTGGCATCACCCCGGCGGCGGCCGCCCGCCTTGCCGAAGACCACGGCTTTGACACCTTCTACGTACCCGAGCACACGCATATTCCGGTCAAGCGGCAGGCCGCGCATCCAACCACCGGCGACGCGTCGCTTCCCGACGACCGGTACATGCGCACCCTGGATCCATGGGTGAGCCTGGGTACGGCGTGTGCAGTCACCTCCCGGGTGCGCCTGGCCACCGCGGTGGCACTGCCCGTCGAGCACGACCCGATCACGTTGGCGAAATCCATCGCCACCCTCGACCATCTGTCGGGTGGCCGGGTAAGCCTCGGCGTCGGATTCGGTTGGAACACTGACGAACTCGCCGACCACGGCGTCCCATCCGGGCGCAGGCGCACAATGCTGCGAGAGTACATCGAGGCGATGAGAGCGTTGTGGACCCAAGAAGAAGCCGCCTACGAGGGCGAATTCGTCCAGTTTGGACCCAGCTGGGCTTGGCCCAAACCGGTCCAGCAGCACATCCCGGTATTGGTGGGCGCCGCGGGCACCGAGAAGAACTTCAAATGGATTGCCCGCAGCGCCGACGGCTGGATCACCACTCCCCGCGACGTCGACATCGACGAGCCGGTCAAGCTATTGCACGACGTTTGGGCGAGCGCCGGACGCCAGGGCGCACCGCGGATTGTGGCCCTGGATTTCAAGCCGGTGCCTGAAAAGCTGGCGCACTGGGCTGAATTGGGCGTCACCGAAGTGCTTTTCGGGTTGCCCGACCGATCCGAGCAGGAAGTGGCCGCCTACATCGAACGCTTGGCCGGCAAGCTCGCCGCAGCCGTCTAGCGCGAGTAGGCGCGCAGCACCGGATGCGCCGACGGAAAAGGGCCTTTGCGGGTGTTCGCCTAGAGCCGACAGCGGTTGCCGTACTCCAACGAGCGCACTGAAATCGGTTGTCCCAGAGGGTCGCCATCGGTGAGCAACGCGATCAAACCCTCGTCTTCGGTGGTCGCCAGAAACCTGGTCTCATCGGCGTCGAGCCGTCCGACGATGATCCCCGTCAGCCGCCCGTTGTCCCGACGGACCGTGTAGGTCTCGACGACACCGCCACCGTCGGGATGTTCGGTCACCGCCACCTTAGGCCATGCGTCGATCTCCGCCTGCAGCTGCGCACTGCGGTCCGGCTTCCACTCCACCGGCGTGGTGGAGTACACCCCGACCGAGTACTTGCTCATGATCCCGCCGTTGGCACCGACAAGACCGAATTGCCCTGGCGCACTTCGCATCCGCACAACTGTCTCGGCCACACCGTGCATCGAATAGTTGTTGCCGGCACCCCCGAAAAACGGCAGCCCACCGGTGAGGGTCAGCCCTCTCGGATCGTCCGGCGCGATGCCCATGCCGTCGCAGATGTTGAACACCGCGACCGGGAAACAACTGTACAGGTCGAAGGTGGCCACGTCGTCGATGCCGATACCGGCCACTCTCAGCGCCTCGCGCACCGCCAGCACCGCCGACGGCGCGTGTCCCAGGTCGGGGCGGTCCAGCAGACTCTGCTCCGCCAGATCGGCGTACCCGTGCAGATATACCCAGTTCTCCTGTGGCACACCCAGCCGCTGCGCGGCTCCCACCGACATCAGCAGTGCGGCCGCCCCCTGGTTCACCTGGTCTCGCGCAACCAGCAGCCGTGGGTAGGGCTCGGCAATCATCCGGTTGCTTTCGGTGACGGTGATCAGCTCCTCGACACTACGTTCGACCGGCGCAGCCGCGAACGGATTGCCCGCGGCCACCTTGGTAAACGGCGCGAACAGCTCGCCCATCGAGCGCAAATACTCGGCCGGGCCCAGACCCGTCCCGGCCCGCCGGGCATTTTCCAGCAGCGCGTATTGCGTTGGGGCATCGACCAAGCCGTGGATGACCGTGTAGCGACTGATAAGCCCTTCCAGCCCATGGCCGCGGTCTTCGAGCGAGCCCTCGACCGTCTCGGAAAAGTCCGGCCGGTTGTCCGATC
This sequence comes from Mycobacterium heckeshornense, assembly GCF_016592155.1. NCBI lineage: Bacteria > Bacillati > Actinomycetota > Actinomycetes > Mycobacteriales > Mycobacteriaceae > Mycobacterium > Mycobacterium heckeshornense. The sequence goes on along the minus strand of NZ_AP024237.1, from coordinate 1,063,472 downwards.
CGGCGAAATAGCGGGTGGTCGAGGTGGCATCGGAGCCGAAGATCAGCGTAACTTCGCTACGCCCCCTGGCGATTTCGCCGGCAAGCTCGTTGATCAGGTGCTGCGGACCCTGACCACCGACGATCTCCAAGATGGCGCGGCCGGGATCGGCGTCGATACGCCGCGCCACCGACCGCGGATAGTTGTTGGACTTGCCCAAAACCGCTTGCGCCGGCCCGGAAATCTCGAATTGCCGCACGCCGGCCACGGTGTCGATCGCCGCGGCCACCTTGGCGGCGTCGGCGCCGCAGTCCTCGAGCGCGGCACGCGCCGCGGCAGTTGCCAGCTCGACCGCCGACATCGCGCGGTAGTACGGATCGTCGATCCGCTCAGCGGCCTGCCCTACGCCGACGACGACGGGCGTGTGCGGATCCAGCCTCAACGGCGCCGTTCCTCCTCCTCATCGCTTCGCTCTGCATCGTCGCCGGCAGGGGGTCACAGGCTCTGCAGGATCTTGCGGGCCAGCGCCGCGGTCTCCGACGGGGTCTTGCCCACTTTGACGCCGGCTGCCTCGAGCGCGTCCTTCTTGGCGGCGGCAGTGCCCGACGAGCCGGACACGATCGCCCCGGCATGACCCATGGTTTTTCCTTCGGGCGCGGTGAACCCGGCGACGTAGCCGATGACCGGCTTGGAGACGTTGGCCTTGATGTAGTCGGCCGCGCGTTCCTCGGCGTCGCCGCCGATCTCGCCGATCATCACGATGATCTTGGTTTCCGGGTCCTTCTCGAACGCTTCGATGGCGTCGATGTGGGTGGTGCCGATCACCGGGTCGCCGCCGATGCCGATCGAGGTGGAAAAGCCCAGATCGCGCAGTTCGTACATCATCTGGTAGGTCAGCGTGCCGGACTTGGACACCAGACCGATCGGGCCGGGTCCGGTGATATTGGCCGGGGTGATGCCGACCAGCGACTGGCCGGGGCTGATGATGCCGGGACAGTTCGGGCCGATGATGCGGATAAGCGGACCCTGTGCTCCACCTTTTTCGACGTTGTAGGCCCACGCATAGGCGGTGTCCTGCACCGGGATTCCCTCGGTGATGACGACCAGCAGCGGGATTTCGGCGTCGATCGCCTCGATAATGGCGTCTTTGGCGAACCTCGGCGGCACGAAGATGATCGACACGTCGGCACCGGTCTCCTTCATCGCCTCCGCGACACTGCCGAAAACCGGTAAATCGACGCCCTTGCCGTCTTTGTTCGTATGGGTGACGGTGGTGCCGGCCTTGCGGGCGTTGACGCCGCCGACGATCTGGGTGCCCGCCTTCAGCATCCGAGCGGTGTGGATGGTGGCCTCGCTGCCGGTGATGCCCTGGACGATGACCTTGTTGTCCTTGGTCAAAAAGATTGCCATTTGTTACAAGTCCTTCCTCTAGTGGCGACCGGCTGCACCCGGCTTCGCCGCGCTTGCGATCGCCACGTCAGGCGCTCGCCAACTCGGCGGCCTTGTCGGCGGCCTCGTCCATGGTGGGTACCAACGTGACCAGCGGGTGGTTGGCTTCGGCCAGGATGCGCCGGCCCTCGTCGACGTTGTTGCCGTCCAGCCGGACAACCAGCGGCTTGGTGGCCGCGTCGCCGAGCATCCGCAGCGCCGTGACGATGCCGGTCGCGACCGCGTCACACGCGGTGATGCCGCCGAACACGTTGACGAACACGCTCTTGACCTGCTGGTCGCCCAGGACCACGTCAAGGCCGGCGGCCATCACCTCGGCGGACGCGCCGCCACCGATGTCGAGGAAGTTCGCCGGTTTGACCCCGCCGTGTTTTTCCCCGGCGTAGGCCACGACGTCAAGGGTCGACATCACCAAACCAGCGCCGTTGCCGATGATGCCGACCTGCCCGTCAAGCTTGACGTAGTTGAGGTTGTTCTCCTTGGCTTTCAGCTCGAGTGGATCGGTGGCATCACGGTCCTCGAACTCGACGTGACCCGGCTGGCGGAAGGCCGCATTGGCGTCGAGGGTGATCTTGGCGTCCAGCGCCAGGATCTGATTGTCGGGGGTGCGCACCAACGGGTTGACCTCGACGAGGGTGGCGTCTTCGGCGACGAACAGCTCCCAGAGCTTGTGAATCGTGACCGCCGCGGCGTCAAGCACCTCGCTCGGCAGATGACCCTGCTCGGCGATGGACCGGGCAAACTCCAGGTCGACACCGTTGACTGCGCTAACCGGAACCTTTGCCAGCCGCTCGGGTTTGGTGGCGGCGACCTCTTCGATCTCCATGCCGCCCTCCACCGAGCACATCGCCAGGTAGGTGCGGTTGGCGCGGTCAAGCAGGAAGGAGATGTAGTACTCCTCAGCGATGTCGCTGGCCTCGGAGACCAGCAATTTCTTCACGATGTGGCCCTTGATATCCAGGCCGAGGATGTTGTTGGCATGGCGGTAGGCGTCCTCGGGGGTGGCGGCGTACTTCACGCCGCCAGCCTTGCCGCGTCCGCCCGTCTTGACCTGCGCTTTGACCATCACCGGACGACCGATCTCCTCGGCGATCGCCTTGGCGTCATCGGCGCTGTCGGTCACCCGCCCCGGGGTGGTGGGCACGTTGTGTTTGGCGAATAACTCCTTCGCCTGATACTCGAAAAGATCCATTGGCTCACTGTCTGTGTCGGCCGATACCTCGTCGGGCTGTGGTAGCGCACCACGCCTGCGGGGAACTGTATCGACACGGCCGAAGCGCTCTGACGCCGCATCCGCCGATGTGGTGCAGGTCACCGCGCGCATCGAGTGATTCAGATCACAATCCCGGCCGGATTTTCGGCATCGGTTGCCACTTATGTCCGAAAGTGGTTAACGTCTCAGGGTCCAGATAACGCTTTGGTTACGACCCGAGGACTTTCCAGGTTGACCCAGCATCGTTTTGCCCGGTCTCCTGCAGCCGGAGCCCCTCGTGGATCCACTGACCGCTGGCCAGACCTCGACTCCAACGAGGTCACCGACATCATCCCTTTCAACGAGTTCGGCAGCCTCGACGATCTGGACTTCAGCGACAACTCCACCTTCGACAGCGAGGTGCAGGTCCTGCGGGCACCCGAACTGGACGACCTGCATGACACCGACAATCTGACCCCGCTGTGGCTGGCCGCTCCCGGCGAGCCTGATCCCGGCATGGAGCGCAGCGCAGACGACCCCTATCCGCACCTCGTGACCGACGGGCTTGACGAGCCCGACGACGAGGCGGACACCACCGCCATCCCGTGGCGACGTGGCCAGCATCGCAAGCCGACGAGCAGTGCGGTGCGCGGCCGCGTCCTGATCACGGCGATGGCGGCGGGCGCCGCGGCCGCGGCGGCGCATTCGGCAACCCACCCGTCCAACGCCGCCAAGACCGAGACGGTGCTGGCCGCCGACGCGTCACCCATCAACGGCGGGGCGACGACTGCGTCGGCGCGCGGGATGCAGATGATCACCGTAAAGCCGGCCGCCAACATCGCCGTGCACAACGAGGAGCTCGCCAAAGGAGTCGCCTTCGCCCAGGAGCGCGCCCAACGCGAGGCCCGGCTCCAGCAGCCACTGTTTGTCATGCCGACCAAAGGCATCTTCACGTCCAGCTTCGGATACCGCTGGGGGGTGCTGCACGCCGGCATCGACATCGCCAACTCGATCGGCACCCCGATCCTGGCGGTGTCCGACGGTGTGGTCATCGACGCCGGCCCGACCGCCGGCTACGGGATGTGGGTCAAGCTGCGCCACGCCGACGGAACCGTCACGCTCTACGGTCACGTCAACAGCACGCTGGTCAGCGTCGGCCAGCGCGTGCTGGCGGGCGATCAGATCGCCACCATGGGCAACCGCGGCAATTCCACCGGCCCGCATCTGCATTTCGAGGTGCTTCTCGGCGGCACCACACGCGTCGACCCGGTGCCATGGCTGGCCCAGCGGGGCCTCAGCGTCGGCAATTACGCGGGCTGACCGAGCGGCCAGGCCGAGCCCGGCAGCCGGCGGGACCTGGCCCGGGCCGCGGTGGTGGGTTGAGCATTGGCACTTCTGGATAACCTGGATAGCGACTCACCGACCGACGGCAGAAAGGCTTTGAGACGACAGCATCCGCCGACGACAACGCCTCAGCCGGGTCCGCAGCGTCATCGCAGCAAGACGAACCGCGAACCCGCATTATCCGGCGTGCACCGACCACGCCGCTGCCTCCGATCACCCAGCAGTTCCAGACCACCCAGATCCCGCGGCGGCCGGCCCCCTTGGAGGGTGCGGTGCACCCGGCTCGGCCCGGCGGCTACGGCGCGGTCGGTGCTGACAGCTCGCAAGCCAGCGCCGCCACAGCCGTCGCCGCCTCCGCCGTCAGCTTCGTCTCCGGCTGGGCCACGGCGGTGGTTGCCACCGACCTGATTGCCGGCTGGTGGCGAACCGACCGTCTGTTTTGCGTTGCGGTGGGATTTTTGGCGTTGGTATTCGCCCTGGCCACGGTCGCGGGCGTGATTCTGCTGTTGCAGCGCCGCAGCCTGGGCCGCTACCTCATTGTGGCCGGGGCGGTGGTGGCGTTGCTGACCTATGGGGGCATCTTCATCGCGGGTGCCCGGGTCGCCTGGATCGTGCACACGCTTCCGGTGTTGCCGGTGGCCAGCGCGGTGCTCGCACTGCACCCGCAAACCAGGCGCTGGCTCATCGATTAGAACACCGCTACAGCTTGGTCAGCGGGGCGTGGTTGTGCATCAGCTTGACCCGGCCGGAACTGCCGAAATCGATCAGTGACATCGCCGATTCGCCGGCCCCGGAGACTTCCTCCACCCGGCCCAGCCCGTACTTGTCGTGCGAAACCCTGTCGCCCGGTTGAAGCACCAACAGTGGGCGCCTGCCGGCCGCCGAGCGAGCCGGCGACGGGCGGGGGGCGCCGAATCGACCGGCGCCGGTCACCGGGGCGCTGACCGACGGCGCCGGCTCGCTGCGCCGCCAGTCGATGAGTTCTGGCGGGATTTCCCGCAAAAACCGCGATTCCGGATTCAGCACCGGCTGGCCCCACGACGAGCGGACCTTGGCGCGGCTCACATAGAGTCGTTGGCGGGCCCGGGTGATGCCGACGTAAGCCAGCCGGCGTTCCTCGGAGAGCTCGCGCGGATCGTCCAGCGCGCGCATGTGCGGGAACATCCCGTCCTCCCAACCCGTCACGAACACCACCGGGAACTCCAAGCCCTTCGCGGTGTGCAGGGTCATCAGGGTGACAACACCTGAATTCTGCTCGGGGATCTCGTCGGCCTCGGCTACCAGCGACACCCGCTCAAGGAACTCCGCCAGCACACCGGTGTGGGGCACGTCTTCGTCTTCGGGAGTGTGTAAAGACTCTTCGAACGTGGCGGCGTTGGCCCGGTCAATGCTGAATTCGTGTGCGACACTTACAAGTTCGTTGAGGTTGTCAAGTCTTGCCAAATCCTGTGGATCACTGGAGGACTCGAGTTCGGCGCGATACCCCGTCCTATCTAGCACGACCTCCACCAGCTCACCGAGGTCGTCATCGAGACGACCCCGCAGATCGTCGAGCAGCTCGACGAACCCCGAGATCGCTTTGGCCGAGCGGGAGTTCAACATCGGAACCTTGCCCTCGGCCGCGGCGACCAGCGCGTCGGCAAAGCTGACGCCGGTGTTCTCGGCGTACACCGCTACACAGGCCTCGGCCCGATCACCGATGCCGCGCCGCGGGGTGTTGAGGATGCGCCGAAGACTGACCGCGTCTCCCGGGTTATCCAGAACCCGCAGGTAAGCGACGATGTCGCGGATCTCTTTGCGCTCGTAAAACCGCACTCCCCCAACGACCTTGTAGGGGATGCCAGCGCGGATGAACACTTCTTCCAAAGACCGCGATGAGTTGTTCGTGCGGTAGAAGACGGCCACATCCTGATAGGTGATCTCGCCACGCTCGACGAGCGTGTCGATCTCCTCGGCGACAAACCTCGCCTCATCGTGCTCGTTGTCGGCGACGTAGCCGACGATCAGTTCGCCGGCTCCGGCATCGGTCCACAGGCGTTTGTCGCGCCGCCCGGAGTTGCGTGCGATGACCGAGTTGGCCGCAGACAGAATGTTTTGGGTGGAGCGGTAATTCTGTTCCAGCAGAATCGTTGTGGCGTCCGGGTAGTCGCGTTCGAAGTCTTCGATGTTGCGGATGGTGGCACCGCGGAACGCGTAGATCGACTGGTCGGCGTCACCGACCACACATAACTCACCGGGCGGGACTTCGTCTTCCACATCACGACCGACCAATTCCCGCACCAGGACATACTGGGCGTGGTTGGTGTCCTGGTACTCGTCGACCAGAATGTGCCGGAACCGGCGCCGGTAATGCTGGGCGATCTGCGGAAACGTCTGCAATACCCAAACGGTCTCTGAAATCAAATCATCGAAGTCCAGCGCATTGGCCGCGCGCAGCCGCCGCTGATATTCGGCGTATACAGCGGCGACCGTACGGGCGAGCTCGTCGGCGCCGTCGGACACGCTCGCCGCTGCTTTTTCGGTGTCGATCAGCTCGTTCTTCAGGTGGGAGATGCGGTTGGCCAGCAGACGCGGCGAGTACCGCTTGATGTCGAGGCCCATATCCCTGCCGACCATCTGCAGCAGGCGTCGGGAATCGTCGGCGTCATAGATCGAAAAGTTGGAATTCAAGCCCGCAATGAGCGAGGCATGATTGCGCAAGATCCGCACGCACATCGAGTGAAACGTCGACACCCACATTGATCGCGCGCGCGGTCCGACGAGCTGCACCACGCGGTCGCGCATCTCGGCGGCCGCCTTGTTGGTGAAAGTGATCGCCAGTATCTGCCCGGCGCCGACGTCGCGCGCGGCCATCAGGTAGGCGATGCGGCGGGTCAGTACCGCCGTCTTGCCCGAGCCTGCGCCGGCGACGATCAGCAGCGGCGACCCCTCGTGCAAAACGGCCTGGCGCTGCTGCGGGTTGAGCCCGTCGAGGAGTTGTTCTGCTTCAGACGCGGGCTTGGCATCGGTCACATGCACGCTCAATATGCGCGGCTCCTCCTCATCGCTATTCTCCACATCGTCGCCGGCGCGCGATATGCGTCGCTCCTCCTCATCGCTATTGTCCGCATCGTCGCCGGCACGCATGTCGACCCAAACTTACCGCCGTTCGCCGACAGTTTTTGCGCTGGCGCGACCGTTAGTGGCACACTCGATCCGTGCTCAGACCGCAGCTTCGTAGACGTTGGTTGACCCAAGAGTCGCGTCGCCGATTTCTCTACGGGTACCGGCCAGCGGTGCCTGTGGCTTAGCTGCCTTCCAGAGCCCCGCGGTTCGCGTCCGGGGCTCGTCTGTTGTGTGAGGCCCGATACCGGATGAAACCAAGACCCCCACACAACCCGAATGCGGAGACCAAACCCATGGAAACCGAACAACTTCCCGACATCGATGAGCTGCGGTGCGAAATCGACCGGCTCGACGCCGAGATCCTCGCCGCAGTCAAACGCCGCACCGAGATATCCCGCGAGATCGGCAAGCTGCGGATGGCCTCCGGCGGCACCCGGCTGGTGCACAGCCGTGAAATGAAGGTCATCGAGCGCTATAGCGAGCTTGGTCCCGACGGCAAAGATCTGGCCATGCTGCTGCTTCGGATGGGCCGCGGTCGCCTCGGGCACTAGCCGCGAGTAGCAGGCGGGCTGACGCATGAGAACAGCCGGTATTGCCCGGTTGTGTCGGTCGATGATCCCCAGGCTAGGGACCGTGCCGCCCGCCGGCGGACACAACGGCGGGTCCACCTGAGCAGCCGCATCGTGGCCGAGCTGATCCTGGTGACCGGTGGCACCGGAACGGTCGGGCGCGTCGTCAGCGAACGCCTTCTCGACGCCGGAGCGCAGGTACGCGTTCTTAGCCGGGGTTTGCGTTCGATCGGCCGCACACCCCATGTGGTGGGCGATGTCCGTACCGGCGAAGGACTCGCCGAGGCAATACGGGGCGTCGACACGATCGTGCACTGCGTCGATCCGGCCCACCATGTCGTCGATGCTGCGCTTGCGGCCGGAAAGCCGCATGTGGTTTTCATTTCGATCGTCGGGGTCGACCGAGTACCGCTCGGCTATTACCGGCGCAAGCTCGCCGACGAGCAGCTGATCATGGACTCTGGGTTGCCATGGACGGTACTGCGCGCCACTCAATTTCACGACTTGATCGCTGCTGCGCTGCGGATGCTGGCCACACCGCCGATTCTCATGGTCCCGGCGGGGTGGCGAGTGCAGCCGATCGACGTTCGAGAGGTAGGTGCACGCCTGGCCGAACTCGCGTTAGACGGTCCCGCCGGACGGGTCGCCGATATGGGCGGACCCGAGGTGCTACCGATTGCCGAGCTGGCACGGCGGTATCTGGCAGCAGTGGGCAAACGACGACCGGTGGTGTCGCTACCGCTGCCCGGTCGCATCTCTCGCGGCTACCGGAGCGGCGGCAACCTAACACCCGAGCATGCGGTGGGCACCATACCGTTCGAGCGCTATCTCGATGAGCAGCTGGCCGCGGGCCGATGGCCCTACAGCGAAGCCATTCGCTCCTATCTGCGGCTCCCGCGACGCTTCCGGTCGCCCTAAGCGCACTAGGGTCGAACCATGACCTCCGTCCAACAGATTCCTGACATCTCCGCCACCAGCGCGTGGCACGCTCTGCGCAGGCATCACGACGAGATCAAAGACACCCACCTGCGCCAGCTGTTCGCCGACGACCCTGACCGCGGCCGCGATTTCACGGTCACGGTCGGCGACCTCTACATCGACTACAGCAAACACCGCGTGACCCGCGAGACGCTCAGGCTGCTGGTCGAGCTGGCGCGCGCGGCGCGCCTTGAGCAGCGCCGCGACGACATGTTCGCCGGCAAGCACATCAACACCTCGGAAAACCGAGCGGTGCTGCACACCGCGCTGCGCCTGCCGCGCGATGCCGAGCTGATCGTCGACGGCCAAAACGTCGTCGAGGACGTGCACGCGGTGCTGGACGCGATGGGTGATTTCACCGACCGGCTGCGCAGCGGCGAGTGGACCGGCGCCACCGGCAAACGTATCGAATGCGTGGTCAACATCGGCATCGGCGGCTCGGACCTCGGTCCGGTGATGGTGTATCAGGCACTGCGCCACTACGCCGACGCCGGCATCTCGGCGCGTTTCGTGTCCAACGTAGACCCCGCGGACCTGACCGCGAAGCTAGCCGACTTAGACCCCGCCACAACGCTTTTCATTGTTTCGTCGAAAACGTTTTCCACGCTGGAAACGCTCACCAATGCCACCGCCGCGCGGCGGTGGCTGACCGAAGCACTCGGCGACGCCGCGGTGGCCAAGCATTTCGTGGCGGTCTCGACGAACAAGAAGCTGGTCGAGGAGTTCGGCATCGACACCGCCAACATGTTTGGATTCTGGGACTGGGTCGGCGGGCGGTATTCGGTCGACTCCGCGATCGGGATTTCGGTAATGGCCGCCGTGGGCCGAGAACGGTTCGCCGACTTTCTGTCCGGTTTCCACATCGTTGACCAGCATTTCAAGAGCGCACCGCTGCAGTCCAACGCGCCGGCTTTGCTGGGGCTCATCGGATTGTGGTACTCCAATTTCTTTGGCGCACAGTCGCGGGCCGTGCTGCCGTATTCAAACGACATGGCGCGGTTCCCCGCCTACCTGCAGCAGCTGACCATGGAATCCAACGGCAAGTCGGTCCGCGCGGACGGCTCGCCGGTCACCACCGATACCGGTGAAATCTATTGGGGTGAGCCGGGAACCAACGGCCAGCATGCATTCTACCAGCTGCTCCATCAGGGCACACGGCTGGTACCGGCCGATTTCATCGGTTTTTCCCAACCGCTCGACGACCTGCCGGACGCCGATGGCACGGGCAGCATGCATGATCTGTTGATGAGCAACTTCTTCGCCCAGACCCAGGTGCTGGCCTTCGGCAAGACCGCCGAGGAGATCGCCGCCGAAGGCACACCCCCAGATGTGGTGCCGCACAAGGTAATGCCTGGCAACCGGCCCACCACGTCGATCCTGGCGACCCGGTTGACCCCGTCGGTGTTGGGACAGCTGATCGCGCTCTACGAGCACCAGGTGTTCACCGAGGGCGTGGTGTGGGGCATCGACTCGTTCGACCAGTGGGGTGTCGAACTGGGCAAGACGCAGGCCAAGGCGCTGCTGCCGGTGATCAGCGGTGACGCGCCACCGGACCGGCAGTCGGATAGCTCGACCGACGCGCTGGTGCGCCGCTACCGCCTGGAGCGCGGCCGGGCCGGCTAGCGCTGCGCCCAGCGTGCACTCATGGCGAAATCCTGCCCGGAAATTCGCCGTGGTTACACGTTCGGCGAAACCTCAGGCGAAGTACTTGGTCAGCCGGGGCGGCAGCACCCGCATCAGCTGCACCATCGGCGCCCACGGCCACCACGGCACCGCGGCCCGGCCCGGTTCGCGCTCGATGGCATTGACCAGAGCCCGCACACCGGTTTCGTTGTCCACCATGAACAACGTCGACTCCGATTTGGCAGTCATCTCCGACTCGATGTAGCCGGGCTCGATCACCGACACCTTGATCGCGGCACCCGGGTATTCGGCGCGCAGCGATTCCCCCAGCGAGCGGATGCCGGCTTTGCTGGCGGCGTAGGCGGCCTTGACGCCGGGCACTCCTTTGGCCCCGAGCACCGACGAGATGAGCACCAGATGCCCGGAGCCGGCCTGCTTGAACATCTCCAGAGCGGTTTCGATCTGAACCAGGGCCGCCACCAGGTTGGTCTGGATAGTCGCCTTGTTGGCCCACAGCTTGCCCGTGCCCAGCGGCGCTCCCTTGCCGATACCGGCGTTGACGATGATCCGGTCGAGGCCGCCGAGCGTCTCGGAAAGCTCGGCGAACACTTTCGGCACCTGCTCGTGGTCATTGACGTCGAGCGCGGCGACGGCCACCGTGATATTCGGATGTTGTTGCATCAACTCGGTTTTCAGCTCGTCGAGCCGGTCGGTGCGACGGGCGCACAGCGCCAGGTCGCGGCCTTTGAGGGCGAACTGTCGCGCCATCCCGGCGCCCAGACCGGAGCTGGCACCGGTGATGAGGATCTTCTGGCGGGTCACCCGGGAAGCATAGCTACTTCAGCAGTCGCGACATCCGTCGGTCGGCCAACACCTTGCCGCCGGTCTGGCAGGTCGGACAGTACTGAAACGACTTGTCGGCGAACGAGACCTCGCGCACGGTGTCCCCGCATACCGGGCACGGCAAACCAGTACGGGCGTGCACTCGCAATCCGGAGCGCTTTTCGCCCTTGAGCGTGGCGGCCTGTTGACCGACCGAACGAGCGACGGCGTCGCCCAGCACCGACACCATCGCGTCGTGCAGCGTGGCTACCTGCTCACGTGAGAGTTTCGCGGCCGTGGCGAACGGCGAGATCTGTGCGGCGTGCAGGATTTCGTCGCTGTAGGCATTGCCGATACCGGCGATGACCTTCTGATCGGTCAGCACCGTCTTGATCCGGCCGCTCTGTCCGGCCAGCAGACCGGCCAGATCGTCAGGGCTGATCTCGAGCGCATCGGGGCCCAGCGCCGCGATGCCCGGCACCTGGCCGGGATCGTCGACCACCCACACCGCCAGCCGCTTTTGGGTACCGGCCTCGGTGAGGTCGAAGCCGGGTGCCTGACCGGGCACGCCCAGGTGGACACGCAGCGCTATCGGTCCCTTGCCCGGGCGCAACGGCGCGGCGGGCAGACCGTCTGACCAGCGCAGCCAGCCCGCCCGCGACAGGTGGGCGATCAAAAACAGATTCTCGACCCGCAAACCCAGATATTTGCCCCACCGCTCGGCTCCGGCGACGGCCCGGCCATGCAGCGCTGTGATGGGCGGATCAACGGTCTTGAGCACCGAAAACGCCGCGACGTCGACCCGGCCGATCGTCGAATCGACCGCGTGCCGGCGCAGATGGTCCGCCAGCGCTTCGATTTCGGGAAGTTCGGGCATCTGTCCAGTGTGCCGTCATCCGCGCGTGGCGCGGCTGACGTCGCGCACCGCCAGCGACAGCACCCAGCTCACGATCGACAACACGATCGCCGCCCAGATTGCGGTCCACCAGAAATGGTCGATGTGCAACCCCCAGTGCGTGGTGTGGCGGGTGATCCACGCCGTGATCCAGAGCATGAACGCGTTGACGACGATGTGAAACAGGCCCAGCGTGACGATGTAGAGCGGGATCGACAGGATCTGCACGATCGGTTTGATGAATGCGTTGACCAGCCCGAAGATCACCGCCACGACAAAGATGATGCCGACCCGTTGCAGTCGGGTGTCTCCGCCGACGAAGCTCATCCCGGGCACGATCAAGGTGACTACCCACAGCGCGAAACCGGTCAGTGCCGCGCGCAGAACAAACAGCCCCATGGGTTAGATCCTGCCACGCAGCAGCCCGGTGAGGTTAGCTGCCGAGCGACGGGCCCGGGGAAGAACCGACACATGAAGGCGGCAGCTATCGGCCCGTGCGCCCGCAGCCTCGGCTTTGCGCTCAAAACCCACGTCGAAATGGCTCGGTCCCAAGGTGTTTCCGTCGCCTCGATCCGCGAAGCCGTGCGCCACCTTGCGCCGTATGTCGGATACCCGACCGCGGCTGAGGCACTCATTGCGCTCGCTGAGATCGATGACACCGGCGCGCCCGATCCGCAGCACGGTGACCGTCTTGAGGTGGACGCGACGACACTGCACCAAATCGACGGCCTGGACGCCCAATTCGCCGGCTTCGTCCAGCGGCAGTACACCGACAGGTGGGGGCGACCGGATCTGACGGTCCGCGAGCGGCACTGTGCACCATCGCCACCGACGTTCTCAACGGGACACTGGACGAGTCGTTTGCCTTGCACGTCGATTCGGCACTGGGTCACGGCGCCGGCATGGCACAGGTCCGCGCGGTGCTTGTGCTGGTCGCCGAATTCGGTATCGCCAAGGCGTGGCAGGCCTACCGCGCGCTTGAATCACTCGGCGGCGGCGCGCACTAGATAGGTGTCCATGATCCAGCCGTGCCGGGCGCGGGCCTTGGCGCGCAGCGCCGCGATCCGCTCCCCCACCTCGGCAACGGTGCCGGAAAGCAGTAGCTCGTCGTCGGTGCCCAGATAGGCGCCCCACCAAATCCGGGTATCGGGCGGGCAGACCCGAAACGAGCAGTCGGCGTCGAGCATGACCACCGCCGAGCCGGACAACCCGTGGGCACGCAGCTGCCGGCCAGTGGTGATCAACACCGGTTCACCGACGTCGTTGAGCGGAATGCGGTGCCGCGCCGTCAGTGCCTGCACGGCGGTGATGCCCGGGATCACGTCATAGCTGATGTCGGTTTCGGCGGCCACCGCCGCGAGGATGCGCAGGGTGCTGTCATACAGCGACGGGTCGCCCCAGGCCAAAAATGCCCCCACCTCTCCCGGGGCGAGCTCGGTGGCGATCGCGCTGGCCCACACCCGTGCCCGTGCCGCATGCCAGTCGCACACCGCCTCCCGGTAGCGGGCGTCCTTGGCCCGCGGCGGGTCAGGCAACTCGACGAAGCGGTAACCCGGCTCGCGGATGAACCGCGCGCAGATCTCACGACGCAAGGCCACCAGATCGCGCTTTGCCTCACCCTTGTCCATCGCGAAGAAGACCTGGGTGTCGTTGAGCGCCTCGATGGCTTGGACCGTCAGGTATCCGGGGTCTCCGGCCCCGATGCCGATGACGTGGATATGCCGACTGGCCATTTGCGAGCACAGCTTAATGCGGGTGGGGCCTACCCGAGCCGGCCAACCCGGCGCCTGCAAGTAGGCGAGACCTGAAGTACCCGATACCAAAGGTATTGACATTTTGCGTCGGTGGTTTCTACCGTCGAGACATCCCGGCAACGACGATGCGATGCACAGTCGAGCGATGAGGAGAAGCGGCACCATGACCACTTCGGTGAAGCCAAGCGCACCTGGTCGCGAAGAGTTCTCCCAGCGCCTGCTGAAGGGGTCGGTGAAGAAGTCCTACGCGCCGGTCGTCGACATCGACTGGGACGCCCCGCTCGACCCGGACAAGTTCTACTTGCCGCCCAAGACCGTGTCGCTATACGGCACACCGTTGTGGGATCAGATGACACGCGCGCAGCGCATCGAACTGTCCCGCCAGGAATTCGTCAACACGCTCTCGGCGGGAATCTGGTTCGAGAACATCCTCAACCAGGCCCTGCTGCGCAGGCTCATGCATGAGGACCCGACGGCGTCCGAGTCGCACTATGCGTTGACCGAACTCGGTGACGAAACCCGGCATATGGTGATGTTCGGCAAGGCCATCGAGCGGGTCGGGGCCAGGCCGGTGCGTCCGCGGCTGTATCACCGGATCGTCATCAACGCCCTGCCGCTGGTGTTCCGCGGTGCGATGCTGTGGGTGGCCGCGCTGATCGGCGAGGAGATCTTCGACGCGCTGCAACGGCAGATGATGGACGACCCTGAGCTACAGCCAATGGTCCAGCGGCTGATGCGGATTCACGTGACCGAAGAGGCTCGTCACATCCAGTTCGCGCGCGACGGCCTGCGTAAGCGGGTGGCCGAAATGCCCAGGCTCAACAAATGGTTCATGGCCAACGTCAACGGGCTCGGTGGCCTGTTTTTCCGCTACCTATTCACCAATCCGATCCCCTACGCTCGTGCCGGTTTGAACGTGCGCCAGGCGCGTCGGACCGCGCTTCACAGCGCACACCGTCACGAGACCCAGCGAGCCGGCTTTGCCCCGCTGGCGGCGTTTTTGACCGAGGTGGGCCTGATGGGCGCGATCGCCCGCCGGCTGTGGACCCGCAGCGGATTTCTGTGACGACGACGGCCCCTACCGCCGAGCTGCGTCACGACGTGGTCATCGTCGGTGCCGGTGCAGCCGGCCTGTGCGCTGCCACCAACCTGTTGCAGGCGGGCTTCACCGACTTCACCATCCCGGAGAGGGCCCATGAAATCGCGTGCCCGCCCAAGTTGCGTGAGCACCTGAAATCGGGCCGGCAGGTGATCAGTTCGGTATTCGACGACGACACCAACACCTGGGCGCTGCAGACCCACGACGGCGAGGTCTACCGCGGCCGGATCGTCCTGGCCCCAGCCGGCTCGCTGCTAGTCCCATGGATTCCGAACTTGCCTGGGCGACACGACTTCCGGGGCGTGTCGTTTCACTCGGCGGCCTGCGACCGCGATTTCGACCCGACCGACAAGCGCATCGCGGTCGTCGGCACCGACACCACCGCGGCCCGCTGCATCGACCGTCTGGTCGCGCTGGCGGACTCAGTCGAGGTGTTCCCCTATCCGCCGCGCCGGCCGATCCCGGTCCTGCGCGGGCCCGCCGTGCGCGCCCAACGCTGGTTGCGCCGCCATGCGTGGCCAGGGCGGCAAGCTAAGCCGCAGCGGCGGGCCCAGCTGGTACGCCACCCCATCGGCGCCGTGACCGCCTCGGGCGTCCGAACCCGTGACGGAAACGACCACGACGTCGACGCGATCATCTACGGCACCGGTTTTCGCATCGCCGACCACGTTCGCGACGACTCGCTGGTCGGCACTCGCGGAATCACGATCCGGCAGGCCTGGCAAGCCGGCATGGAGCCTTACCGTGGTGTGGCCGTGCACGGCTTCCCCAACTATTTCCTGATCAGCGGGCCCGATTACCAAGCACAGGCGCGCTACATCATCGGGTGCCTGCGGTTGATGGCTCGCCGGGACAGCGCCCGCATCGAGGTGCGCCGCAGCAGCCAGCAGGTGTTCAACGAGCGGGTCCATCTGCGGCGTCCGGCGCGGCAGCGGGTGGCGTCGGCATTTGACCTGTTGTCGAGTCCAGGCCTGAACGAGCACGCTTACGACGGCCCGGCCACCCTCAGGATCGCCGACACCGACCGGCGGGTGCGGGTCCGGCTGACCGGACATGTCAACCCGATCGACGGCAAATTCCATTGGCAAGGGACCCTTTTCGACAACTTACCCGCGGATCTTCTACAGCGGACCAGGACGGTCACGCTGGCTGTCGGTGAGCGCAGCGCGCCCGCGCGCATCGTCGAAGAGACGCCGCAGCAAACCCACACCATTGTCGGCGTGGGCATGCCGCCGTTCGCTACCGCAGCCCGCTGATGCGAGGTCTGCGCTAGCCCATGAACCAGGGGGTTGGCACCTGCGCGGGGCATCTCGACGTCTCGCCACTTTCGCTGTTTGCGCGCTTAGTATGTGGGCGCCGAGTTGTTCCACCGGAGTCCAGGAGGCGGTGTGCGGTTCAGCTATGCGGAGGCGATGACCGACCCGGCGTTCTATATCCCGTTGGCCAAGGCCGCCGAAGCGGCCGGGTACACCGCCATGACCATCCCCGACAGCCTCGCCTACCCCTTCGAGTCCGGCGCGAAGTATCCATACACTCCCGACGGCAGCCGGGAATTTCTCCACGACAAACCGTTCATCGAGGCGTTCGTGTTGGCGGCCGCGCTGGGCGCGGTGACGACCACCCTGAGGTTCAACTTTTTCGTCCTCAAGCTGCCTGTCCGTCCGCCGGCGCTGGTGGCCAAGCAGGCCGGTTCATTGGCCGCCTTGATCGGCGACCGGGTTTGCCTGGGCGTCGGGACCAGCCCCTGGCCGGAGGACTACGAACTGATGGGTGTGCCATTCGCTAAGCGCGGCAAACGAATCGACGAATGCATCGAAATCGTTCGAGGACTTACCAGCGGCGAGTATTTCGAGTTCCACGGGGAGTTCTACGACATCCCGAAGGTGAAGATGACCCCGGCGCCCACCAGGGCGATCCCGATTCTCGTCGGTGGGCACGCCGATGCGGCGCTGCGCCGCGCGGCCCGCGCTGACGGGTGGATGCATGGCGGCGGTGATCCGGACGACCTCGACCGGTTGATCGCGCGGCTCATGCGGTGCCGCGAAGAGGTGGGCAACGGCGGGCCGTTCGAGATCCACGTCATCTCTCGCGACGGCTTTACCCTCGACGGGATCAAACGCCTGCAGGACAAGGGCGTTACCGACGTCATCGTCGGCTTCCGCCTGCCCTACACCAAAGGACCCGACACCGAGTCACTCGACATAAAGATTCGCAACCTGGAGTCGTTTGCCGAGAACGTGATTGCGAAAGTGTAAGAGTCGCAGTTGGATCCCAGTTCGCCGGATGACGAGGTTTTAAATCAGCCGCGCTTCGCCAACCACTCGGCCTGCAGGACCAGCAACGCCGTCAGCTCTAGTTGGGGCGTGTCGGGATCGAGTTCGCGGTACCGCCGATAGACGTTGGCGACGACGCGTTCGGCGTCCAACCACGTCGCGTACTCGCCGAGGTCAATGGTGTCAGCGGCCTCGACGAACGACAATCCCTTGCGATAGGCGGCCTCTGCCGCCTCGGCGATATGGACGAAATACCCACGGACCGCGCGGATCCCATCGGGATCGGTGACCGGTCCGTGCCCGGGCACCACGGTCGGTGCATCCAGCGCGAGCATCGAGTCACAGGCCGCGATCCAGTTGGCGATCGGCCCGGTCCATACGATCGGCGTGCAACCGATGAACAGCAGATCACCGGCGAACAGCACGCCGGCGTCGGGCACGTGCACGACGCTATCGGCAGCGGTGTGCGCAGGCCCCAGGTTCAGCAGCCGCACTGGTCGGCCTCCGACATCAATGGTGAGCTCGTCGTCGAAGGTCTGGTCGGCATTGCGCAACCTGATGCCGCTGAAATCGAAGGGCCCGAACCGATCTCGCGCATATCGGGTCGCGACGGGACCGAAATCCGCGGTCTGGATCATCGCCAGCATCTCCGGCGCCACGCCGTGGGCGATTTCCTCGGCGGTGCCTTTGGCCGCAATGATGCGCACCGATGCGTCCAGCAGCTGGTTGCCGTGGGTGTGGTCACCGTTGGAGTGAGTGATCAACGCGTCGGTGATGGGCGCGTGGTCGGTGACGGTGCGCATCGCGGTCAACATTTCGCGGGTCAGCGGCAGGTCGAACAGCGTGTCGACCAGTAGTGACGCGCCGTCACCGGCGACTAGGCCGGCGTTGCTCCAGCCGTATCCCCCGTCCGGCAGGGTCCACGCCCACACCCGGTCGGCAACCTGGTGCAGCCCTCGGGTGTACGGAACCTTTGCCGGCGCCCGGTTGACGCGCGGCGTGTCCGGCTTGATGTCGGGGTTGGGTCGCGCCGCCAATCGTTGCGGCGACCGGGTGGCGCGCACCGTTTGGCGAGTCTCCCCGAGACCCTGGACCCGCAGGGTGACCACGTCACCGTCGTGCAGCCAGCCCGGGAACGCCTCCCGGTCGGTGAGGTGCTCGACCAGCGTGCAGGTCGGCACGGTGCCCGAACCGAACACATCTCCCGGAACAAGGGTCACCCCGCGCGAGGCATAGGAGATGACCTCGCCGAAAGTCCAGTCCATCGTGCCGGTCGACCCGGAGCCGATCACCGTGTCGTTGACCGACGCGGTGACCTCCAGGCTCAGTTTGCCGTTGCGGCGGTACGGTTCGAGTTCGTCGGATGTGACCAGATACGGCCCCAGCGTAACCCCGCTGTCTTTGCCCTTGGCCTGGCCGATTCCCAGCTGGCCTTCCAATCGCTGCAGGTCGCGCGCGGACCAGTCGTTGAAAATCAGGTAGCCGATGATCGCGTCTTCGGCTTGCTCGACTGACAGATCCTTGCCGGTTGTCCCGATGACCGCACCGATTTCCAGTTCGAAGTCCTGCCAGGCGGTCCCGGGGGCCATCGGGGCGTCGTCGTATGGACCGAGAACAGTTGTGGGGCAAGCGAAGTAGAACGCAGGAATCCGGTACCAGACGTCTTTGAGCACCCGGCCGCCACCGGCTGCCTGCTGGCAATTGCGCATGTGATCCAAAAAGCACAAGCAGTCACGGATCGACGGCGGGCGCGGAATCGGCGCGGCAAGCGTCACCTCATCGAGACGCACTGTAGCCGGCCCACGCAGCGCCTGCTCGCCGGCCACCCGCAGCGCGTCGGCGCCGCGCTCGATGAGGTCAAGCAGTTTTACGCCCGGCGGCATCGCGTGGATCTCCTCGCCGGAGAGCACGCCCGTGCGCTCGCCACCGTCAGCTCGATAGGTCACCCACCGCATGCGGTTCTACTCCTCTCGCACTACCTGGTGCGGCTCTTTGTCCGGCCGCAGTCCCCGCCAGCTGGGTTGGCGCAGCCGGCCGTCCGATGTCCATTCGCTGTAGCGCACCTCGCCGACCAACGCCGGCTTCACGAACGTCACCCCCTTGGCGTCACGAGCGGGAAGGGGTGCGTTGAAGGGGGATTCGTCGGTTTGCAACGGCGCCAGCGTCTTCTTGAGGCGAGTGAGCTCGCGTTCGGTGAAGCCGGTACCGACCCGACCCGCGAAATGCAGGCCACCGTCGGCCGGGATGCCCATCAGCAGTGACCCGATGCCACTGGTGCGACCACCCTCACCGGCACGCCAGCCGCCGATCACCACTTCCTGTGTGTGCCAATGCTTGTCCTTGATCCATGACATCGAGCGGCGGCCCGGCTGATATGTCGAGTCGAGTTTCTTGGCCACGACTCCCTCCCAGCCCTGGGTGCCCGAGTAGTGCAGCGCGGCAGCACCGTCGCCCGTTATCAGCTCGGGGACAATGAGTGCCCGGCCGCTGGCCAGGGTTTCCAGCAGCTTGCGCCTGTCGTGGTATTTGACGCGCAGCAGCGGTCGCCCATCCAGGTAGAGCAGGTCGAAAGCCCAGTATTCGATGCGAGTGGCCCGCACCCGGTTTTGCATCTCGGAAAATCTCGGGACCCCGGATGCGTCCAGCGCCACGATCTCGCCGTCGAGCACCACGTGGTGGTCGGCGAGATCGCGGGCCAGCGCGCGCAATTGGGGATACTCGGCGGTGACGTCGCGTCCGCGGCGCGACCGCACCCGCAACCTGCCGTGGTCGGCCTCGACGAGCAGCCGGTAGCCGTCCCACTTGCCCTCGAACGCCCACTGGTCCGCCGTCAAGTTGGCCACCGAGCCCTCGGTGGCGAGCATCGGGGTGAGCTCGTCGAACTCGAAGGTTTTCTGGTCTTTCATGCGGTGCGCCAGCCATTGGTCGCCGGAGGTTCGAATCAGCGCGTAGCGGCCGGAAATCCGGCTGCCGTGCAGGTTGACGATGACCTCGTCGTCGCGGAATTTCTCGGTGTCGTAGGTGCCCGTATCCCAGATAGTCACCGTGCCGGCCCCATACTCGCCCTTCGGGATGGTGCCTTCGAACGTTGCGTACTCCAACGGATGGTCCTCGGTGTGCACCGCAAGATGGTTGACCGATGTCGTCTCGGGGAGGTTCTTGGGCACCGCCCACGACACCAGCACGCCATCGCGCTCCAGCCGGAAGTCGTAGTGCAGCCGACGGGCATGGTGTTCCTGAATGACGAACCTATTGTTATGTCCCCCAGCTGGTTTGGCATTAAGCACCGGTTCTGGCGTTTTCGATGGGTTCCGCATGCTGCGGTATCTGGCGAGCCGATCCACGTTGATGTCGGCATCGACGGGCGCCAGCAGGTCACCGTCGCGCGACACCCGCTCCAGCACCTCGTCGTAGCGCAGTTGCCGAAGCCTGGGATCGTCGAGTTCTTCCCAGGCCCGCGGCGCGGCCACGGTCGGCTGCGCTCGACCACGAAGCGAATACGGCGCGATCGTGGTCTTCGACCCGTTGTTCTGGCTCCAGTCGACGAACACCTTGCCCGCCCGCACGCTCTTGGTCATCGTCGCCGTGACCAACTTCGGTATCGTCTTCTCTAGTTGCTGAGCAACACGTTTGGCCAGCACCACCGCGCCTCGGCTGCTCACCGGATTGTCCAGCGGAGCATAGAGGTGTATGCCCTTGCTGCCGCTGGTGACCGGGAACGTGGTGAGCCCGATGTCGGCAATCAGATCCCGTATCATGCGTGCCACGTCGGTCAGCTGCCGCATCGTCACACCCTCGCCCGGGTCGAGGTCGAACACCAACCGCGTTGCCGGGCCCGGCTTGAGTTCTTCGCCGGCGCGGGTCCACTCGGCGACGAAGCGCCACTGCGGCACGTGTACCTCCAGCGCGGCCTGCTGGGCGATCCAGGCCAGCCCGGTGGTGCTGTCGATGATCGGGTAGGTGGTGGTCCCGGAGGAGTGCCGCACGGCGGCGCGGGGTAACCACTGTGGCGCCGACGAAGCCAGCTGTTTTTCGAAGAACGACGGCGACTGCACGCCGTTGGGCCAGCGCTTGCGGGTGGCTGGGCGTCCGGCGAGGTGTGGCACCATCACCTCGGCGATGCCGGTGTAGTAGTCGAACACCTCGGCCTTGGTGACGGGTTTTCGCCGCCGGCCCGCGGGCGGGTAGAGCACCTTGTCGGGGTTGGTCAGCTTCACCCGCGGCCGCGCGGTCGGCTCGGAAGGCCAAGCGCGCGGCGAATCCATGCTGATAAAGCTACGCTCCGTCGTCCGGTGTGGCGCATTTCACCATCGGGGTTAAACGCCTGCTGACGCCGGCAATACCGGGTGCGGTCCGGCCCTGCTGCCTTGACCGGACCGTCTTCACGCGAGGTATCTTCGGCGACCGATGCGCTACGTTGACAGCCTTTCAAGCCTTGTCACCGGGCACCGCCCCACCGGCCTTCCGCTCAGTAACGCCACGCTGCCCCTGCATTCGCAACGCATCGACGTGCCAACCTACGACCGATCGGCCCTTCAGCGGGGTGTGGTTCACATCGGAGCAGGCAACTTTCACCGTGCCCATCAGGCTGTCTACCTCGATGAGCTTGCCGCCCAGGGAATTTCGGACCAGTGGGGGGTCACTGCTGTCAGTCTTCATTCCCGCAATGTCAAAGACGTGCTCTCGGCCCAGGATGGGCTCTACACCGTGGTGCAACGCGGCCACGACCGCCAAACCGCCCGCGTGGTCGGTTCGATCGGCTCCTACCACTACGCACCGAGCGACAGCGCAGCGGTCCGCAGGGCGTTGGTCGATCCCCAGACCCGCGTCGTCAGCCTGACAATCACCAACCACGGGTACTTCCTCGACCCGGTCACCGGTGAGTTCGACGCCGCCCACCCCGACGTACGTGCCGACCTTGTCGCGTCGGATTGCTTCGTGACCGCGTGGGGATACCTCGCGGCGGCCCTCGACTGGCGACGCCGCGCCGGAATTGCCCCCTTCACGGTGCTGTGTTGTGACAACATTCCCGGCGATACCCAAGTAGCGCGGACCGCGCTGGTGTCGTTCACCGAATTGAAGAACCCGCGGCTTGCCCGCTGGATCGACAGGCATGTCGCATTCCCGTCGACCATGGTCGACCGCATCACCCCCCAGACCTCAGACTCCGAGCGCGAATTCGTCGAGCGCACGTTCGGCATCGCCGACAGGTGGCCGGTGCTGACCGAACCGTTCTCCCAGTGGATTATCGAAGACACGTTCAGCGGCGACCGCCCGCCGCTCGACGAGGTCGGTGCCCAGTTCGTCACCGACGTCAGCGACCACAAGCTTGTCAAGACCCGTCTGCTCAACGGAACCCACATCGCGATGGCTCCGCTGGCCACGCTGGCCGGCTACCGGCGCACCGACGAGGCGATGAGAAACCCGGTCATCTTCGGATATGTCGAGGGGCTCATGCGCGACGAAATTCAGCCGCTGCTGCCGACGGTACCCGGGATGAACACCGCGAACTACCGGAACACATTGCTGACCCGGCTCGGCAATCGCCGGATGAGCGACCAGTTGTCGCGATTGGCCCGCCGGGGGTCGACGAAGATGTCGTCGTTCCTGCTGCCTTCTCTGCAGGAGGCGATCTCGCAGGGCAGACCCCACACCCTGCTGACGTTGGCTGTCGCCGGGTGGGCCCGGTATCTGCGCGGCTACGACCTCACGGGTCGCGCGATCCGCATCGACGATCCACAGTCGGGGTTGTTGACCAAGTTGGCGAGCATGTCAGGCGACAACCCTGTGCCGCTGCTGCGGCACGACATCTTCGCCGAACTGCGGTTCATCCCAGGCTTTGCCGAGCGTCTCGCCGAGATGATCTCGGATATCGATGAGCGCGGTGTGATACCCGCAGTGCGCAGAGCGTTGCGGGGTCACGCGCAGGAGCTGGTGCCGCAATGAATCAACGCGGGCTACGGGTTGTGCGTGAATTCGACCTTGCACCAATCACAACGTTGCTCTGCGACGCCGATGACAACCTCTTTCCGTCCGAGACACCAGCGTTCGCGGCATCAGTCGAGGTGATCAATCGCTTCCTGGCCCGATTCGGGGTGACCGCCCCGGTCACCGCGGAGGATCTGCGAAAGCGGGCTGTCGGAAAAAACTTCCGCAGCACCGCGATGGAGCTTGCGTTGCAGTCCGGCGTGCCCATGGAAAAGACGCTGGCGGACCGCTGTTCCGGTGCCGTCGTCGCTTCCGACTCTGAGCTGGCAGGCGGGCGCGCGCTGGGCGCCGAGGAACTCGAGGAATGGGTCCGCCGGGAACGCCAGCACGTCACCGCTCATCTGACCGCCACCCTACAGCCGGATCCACAGGTGCTCACCGCCCTGCAAGCCCTTGCGTCGAGGTATGCACTGGCGGCGGTCAGCTCCAGCGCCTCCAAACGCCTGGATGCCTGTTTCACCACCACCGGTCTCGATCCACTCATCCCGGCCGCTGTGCGCTTCAGCGCGGAAGACTCCCTTGCCGTCCCGACAAGCAAGCCAGATCCGGCGGTGTATCTGCATGCCGGGCGGGCACTGGGCATCCAGGCTCGCCACGGTCTGGCCATCGAGGACTCCGTGTCCGGCGTTACTTCTGCCGTGGCGGCCGGCTACGCCACTATCGGTAACCTGATGTTCGTACCCGCCGACGAACGGCCTTGTCGCAGTGCAGAACTGATCGATGCCGGCGCAGTCGCGATAATCGACTCATGGCAGGTTCTTGCCGATACCCTCATCTCGACGCGACAGGTGGACGGTGCCCGCTCGCGCAACCAGGGCCAGCGGGCGGTAGCCCAGTCGCCGTAACCTCGGGGGTGCGGCCAAAGCGGTGACGATTCGGCCCGCGGCGCCGGGAGGAGTGAGGCCATCGTGCCTGGTGCGTTGGAACTGAACAATGCAGCGTTAAAGCGGCTACCGATCGCAACGCCGAGCTATGACCGCAGCAGCGTCAGCGTAGGTATTGCGCACATCGGGACCGGTCACTTTCATCGGGCCCATCAGGCCATGTACATCGACCAGTTGCTGGAACAAGGTTTGGCGCGTGAGTGGGGCATCTGCGGCGTGGGGGTGCTGCCGGAGAACTGGCCAATGCGCGACGTCATGCGTGACCAAGACGGGCTATACATGCTCGTTCGCGAGTACCCCGACTGCTCCCGAGATGCTCGGGTGATCGGCTCGATCGTCGACTACCGTTATGCGCCCGATGATCCGGAAGTCGCGATCGACGTGCTGGCGGCGCCGACTACCCGGATCATTTCGCTGACGATCACCGAAGGCGGCTACCGCGACCCCGACGGGCTCGCGTTCGGGCTGATCACCGAGGCTTTGGCCAGGCGCCGCGACCGCGGGATCGCCGCACTGACGATTCTGTCCTGCGACAACATCGAGGGCAACGGTAAAGTCGCACGGCAAGCGGTGCTGGCGAACGCCGAATGCCGGAATCCCGGGCTGGCCGAATGGGTGGCGGAACACGCCCGGTTTCCGAATTCGATGGTGGACCGCATTACCCCGGCGACCACGCCGGAGATGGCGGCGAGGGTGCAGCGCGAGTTCGGGGTAGCCGACCGCTGGCCGGTGCTCACCGAGCCGTTCACCGCCTGGGTCATCGAAGACGACTTCGCAGACGGCAGACCGCCGTTGGAACAAGCGGGTGTGCTGCTGGTCGACGACGTCGCCCCATACGAGTTGATGAAGCTGCGACTGCTGAACGCGGGTCATCAGTGCCTGTGCTACTTCGCCCATCTGTGCGGCTACGAGTTCGTTCACGACGCGGCCCGCGATCCGCTATTCGCAAAGTTCTTGCTCGCCTATTTCGAATCCGAGGCCATCCCTACGCTGCCGCCGGTGCCCGGCGTCGATCTGCATCATTACAGCCGCACACTGATCGAGCGGTTCGCCAACCCGGGCGTGGGCGACAGGGTTGCACGGCTGTGCGCCTACTCATCAGATCGGATCCCGAAATGGCTACTTCCCGTCATCCGTGACAACCTGGCCCGCGACGGACCGGTCCGCCTGGCGGCGGCCACGGTGGCCAGCTGGGCTCGCTATGCCGAGGGCGTCGATGAGCGAGGTAAGCCGATCGACGTGGTGGACCAGCTGGCCGACTCGCTGGTGCCGATCGCCCGGTCCCAGCACGAGGATCCGATCGCGTTCATCGACACCGCCTTGTTCGGGGATCTGGCCTGCCATCCGCGCTTCGTCCAGGCATACCGCTGGGCACTGGATTCGTTGCACCGCAAAGGAGCACGGGCCACGCTGGAAGCCCTCGTGCAATGACCCGGGGGCTGGTGATCGGGGAAGCGTTGATCGACGTCGTCGAGCGCGGCGGGCGGATCACCGGGGAATATGTCGGCGGCAGCCCGCTCAACGTCGCCGTCGGACTGGCGCGGTTGGGCCACGATGTCGACTTCATCACCCACATCGGCGACGACGCTCACGGCGGGCGTATCGCTGATTACGTGAAGTCCTCAGGCGCACAAATACTTTCGGGAAGCTTCAGTGCGGCCAGGACACCGACCGCACGGGTCCGCGTGGCCGACGGGGGGCTGGCGGACTATGAATTCGACCTCGACTGGCGGCTTGCCGCAACCCCGACCGCGGCACCACCTGCCGTAGTGCACACCGGCTCCATCGCAGCCGTGCAGGAGCCCGGCTGCCTGGCGGTGGCGGCGCTCGTCGACGCATACCGGGTTTCGGGCACCGTCACGTTGGATCCCAATGTGCGACCGGCGCTGATCGCCGACCGTGACGTGGCCCGCGAACGGCTCGAGCGCCTCGTCGCGCGCAGCGACGTCGTGAAGGCTAGTGAGGAGGACCTGCGCTGGGTCGATCCCGACCGCACGCCGGAGCAGATCGCGCGGGCCTGGCTGGCGCTGGGCCCGTCGATCGTGGCGGTGACGACGGGCGCTCGCGGTGCATTCGCGGTGTGCGCGGCGGGCCGGGCGGACGTAGCGGCCCGGCCGGTCGAGGTGGTGGACACCGTCGGGGCCGGTGACGCGTTCATGGTCGGCCTCATCGATTGGCTGTGGCGATCGGGGCTGTTGGGCGCTGACCGGCGCGAGAGCCTGCGCCGGATCGGCCTGGACGCGCTGATCGCAGCGCTGCAGGCGGCGGCAGGGCTAGCGGCGTTGACCGTTGCCCGTGCGGGTCCAGATATGCCCGATCGGCCGGCCCGGGACGCCGCGGCCAAGCCCCGCTAGACGCTTATCCCGCCGCTACTGCGGGCATACTGGCGGTATGCGTTCCATCTGGAAGGGTTCGATCGCCTTCGGGTTAGTGAACGTCCCTGTCAAGGTGTACAGCGCCACCGAGGACCACGACATCAAGTTCCATCAGGTGCACGCC
This sequence comes from Mycobacterium heckeshornense, assembly GCF_016592155.1. NCBI lineage: Bacteria > Bacillati > Actinomycetota > Actinomycetes > Mycobacteriales > Mycobacteriaceae > Mycobacterium > Mycobacterium heckeshornense. Next base: position 1,037,019 of record NZ_AP024237.1, on the reverse strand, counting down.
AAAGACAACGGACGAATCCGCTACCAGCGGGTGTGCGAAGTGTGCGGCGAAATCGTCGAGTACCGCGATGTGGCGAGGGCATACGAATCCGACGAGGGCCAGATGGTGGTGATCACCGACGAGGATCTCGCGACGCTGCCGGAAGAGCGCAGCCGAGAAATCGAAGTGCTCGAATTCGTCCCGGCCGGCGATCTCGACCCGATGATGTACGACCGCAGCTACTTTTTGGAGCCGGACTCGAAAACCACGAAATCATATGTGCTGCTGGCGAAAACACTCGCTGATACCGACCGGGTGGCGATCGTGCACTTCACCTTGCGCAACAAAACACGGCTTGCGGCGTTGCGGGTCAAGGACTTCAGCAAGCGTGAGGTGATGGTGGTGCATACGCTGTTGTGGCCCGATGAGATCCGTGATCCCGACTTTCCGGTGCTCGACAAGAAGGTCGAAATCAAACCCGCGGAGCTCAAAATGGCTGGTCAGGTGGTCGAGTCTATGGCCGTGGATTTCAATCCCGACCGCTATCACGACGACTACCAGGAGCAGCTGCGCGAGCTGGTTGAAGCCAAACTGCAAGGTGGCCAAGCATTTACAGCCGAAGAGCAGCCGACCGAACTGGACGAGACCGAGGACGTATCCGACTTGCTGGCCAAGCTGGAAGCCAGTGTGAAGGCGCGTTCCGGCCCCGGAAAGCCGCCAGCGGAAAAGACGACCGCGAAGAAGGCCCCGGCGAAGAAGGCCGCCGGGACGACGGCCAAAAAAGCGCCGGCGAAAAAGTCGCGCGCCAAAGCTGGAACCCGGTCCTAGATACGTCGAACGTCAGCGTTTGAGCTTGCCGTCGCGCACGTCGCTTAGCGCCTCTTCCAGCGTCTGATACAGCGGAAAAGCCTCGTCGAGGCCGGTCAGCTGAATCGGCCGCCGGGTTGCCGGACCGCGGGCCACGACAGCGAACGGCGCTGATTTGCTGACTTCCTCGTGGGTGGCGGCCAGTAGCCGAAGCCCGGCCGACGCCAGGAATTCGACAGCCGTGAGGTCGATGACCAGTCCCGCTGGATTGTCGCCGATCACACCACCGATGGCGTCTTCCAGGGCGGGAATGGTGACCAGATCGACTTCACCGGCGACGGCGAGCACGACGACGTCGTCGCGATTGCCAATTGAGATGGAGATCGGATCCGTAGCAGACAACGGCCATCCTTATCCGGCGGTCGATCGCTCTTTGCTGAACGGTCCGAGCCTAATCCGTGGTTTCGCAGCGGAAAAATCATACTTCAGCAGATCAGTCGCCGTTCCTCAAGCTACTCTCTGCAGGGGTTCGAGGTTGGGCGCAGCCAGTGGAAGCCGGGAGGTTAGATGTCTGATTCGTCGACAGACTTGGCGACCGCCACCGCCGCCACCCAGGCAGCCGGCATCTCCAGTGAGGGTCTGCTGCCACAGCTGGTGCAACACCTGCGCCAAAACCGAACCGCGCTGCGTGAGGAGTGGGCACGCCGGATCACCGAGGCCGAACTGCTCACCGCGATGTCACCGGAGGAGCTGTTCTCGGAGGCCACCGCCGTCTACGACAACTACGTCGAGGTGCTCGAGACCGGCAGCGTCGAAGCACTGCAGGCCTACGCCCGCGACCTCTCCGAGCGGATCATTCCCCGAGGCGTAGAGACCGACGAAGTCGTCGGCATCGTGCTGCTGCTGCGTGACGTGCTCGCGCGCTCGCTGTTCGAGAAATACCAATCGGACTTCGACCTACTCAACCGCGTGCTCGACGCTTACGAGCCGGCCGCGAACCGCATCGCCAACACGGTGGCGGTCAGCTTCGTCCAGGAACGCGAGCGGATCATCCGCCAGCAGCAGGAGGCCATCCGCGAGCTGTCCACCCCGGTGCTGCAGGTTCGTGAGCAACTGCTGATCCTGCCGATCATCGGCGTTCTCGACAGCCAGCGCGCCCGCCAACTCACCGAGCAGTTGTTGCGAGCCATTCGCAACAACCGCGCCAAGGTCGTTGTCATCGACATCACCGGTGTACCGACCATCGACTCGACCGTGGCCAATCACCTGGTGCAGACGGTCGACGCGTCGGGGCTGATGGGTGCCAGCGTGATCATCACCGGGCTCTCGTCGGAGATCGCCCTGACGTTGGTGACAATCGGGCTCGATCTGTCGAAGATGAATGCGGTCGGCGACTTGCAGGGCGGCATCGAGGAGGCAGAACGCCTGCTGGGCTACGAAGTGACCCGCACCGGCGAGCAGAGCGGATAACAGTGGATTCCACGGGGGTTACTGGGAGTCTCGCATGCCAGTACCCATCTTGAAGCAGGGCGCGATCCTGATCGCCACGGTCCAAGCCGCGCTCACCGACTCCGACACCGAGCGGCTGCGGCAAGACCTCATGGAACGGGTCAACCGGTTCCGGGCGCAGGGCATCATCGTCGACGTCACCGCGATCGACGTGATGGACTCGTTCGCCGCCCGGTCGCTGCGCACGATCGCGCACATGACCCGGCTGCGCGGCGCCGACACCGTGATCGTCGGCCTGCAGCCCGAGGTCGCCTTTGCGATGGTGCAGCTTGGGCTCGCGTTCGACGGTATGCACACTGCGCTGGACCTCGAAGAGGGACTGGCCCTGCTGAACGGACGGCTCGCGCGGCGAAGAGCGACCATTGGACGCGACAGTGGCGGATGAGATCGTCGTGGACGTGGGCCATCCCGATGACATCGTCGCCGCACGTCAGGCAGGGCATAAACTCGCCCGTGATCTCGGGTTCTCGTTAACCGACGTCACCATGATCGCCACCGCGATCTCCGAAGTCGCACGCAACATCACCAGCTACGCCGGTAGCGGGACGATTCGGGTTGCCGTCGAGGATCGGGACGGCCGAACGGCGCTGGTGGTGCGCGCCGAAGACGAAGGCCCCGGCATCACCGACGTCGACCGGGCGCTCGAGGACGGCTATTCGACCGGGCGCGGGCTCGGGCTGGGCCTGCCCGGTGCGCGCCGCCTGATGGACCGGTTGATCGTGGAATCCACGCCGGGTCGGGGAACACTGGTCGAAATGTGGAAATGGGTTCCGGCCGGTGCGTGAACACGGTCGACTGGGGCCGATCGAGTGGGCGGCAGCGGGCCGCCCACGACCGGGAGAGCAAGTTTGCGGAGACCATCAGGTGGCTGTCGAACTCGGCGATGATGCGGCCCTGTTCGCCGTGCTGGACGGGCTCGGTCACGGCACCGAGGCCGCCGCCGCGGCGTTGCGTGCCGCGCAGGTGCTGCGCGGTTCGCCCGCCGAGCCGCTCGAAGCCTTGGTCCGGCTCTGCCACCACGCCTTGGCCAACACCAGGGGCGTCGCCATGACGTTGGCGAGAATCGATTTCGAGGCCGGCGTGCTGCACTGGACGGGCGTGGGTAACGTCGCCGCCAACCTGGTCGCCAAGGCGGCCAGCGGCGTCGACGTCCGCTCCAGCGCACGCCTGACCGGCGGCATCGTGGGCTACCGGCTACCGGAAATCCCGCCTCTTCAACCGGTTTCGATTCGCCCCGGCGATCTGCTGATCATCGCCAGTGACGGCATTGACGAGAACCACTTCGACAGCATTGATTTCGCCGCACCGGCAACGACGATCGCTGAGCAGATTTTGGATAGGCATGGCAAGAATACCGACGACGCACTGGTGCTTGCCGCGCGTCACCGAGGCTTCCCGTCATGACCGACCCGGCGGAGTTTCACGCCCGTTATGCCGACGCGCTGCGCGCCCACCTGCAGGAACGCGGCGAGGCCAGCCTGGCCGTCGGCCACGAGCTGGGCCGGCAGGCGTTACAGCACCGCATCAGCATGCTCGACATCATCGAGAACCACTTCCAGCTGGTCGGGGAACTGTCGAAGAACTCGCACTTCGACGCGCCCGCCGCACTGCACTTCCTGCTGCAGACACTTGCTGCCCTCGACGTCGCGACTCGCGGATTCCTCGACAGCGCAAGGCGTTACGAGGAACAGCGAGCCCGCGCCGACCGGCTCGCCGACCGCGACGAGTTCCGCAGCGCGTTGGTGAACTCTTTGCAGGAGGGGTTCTTCGTGGCCGATCACCGGGGCGCCGTCATCGAGATCAACGACGCGTTCGGCGAAATCACCGGCTACGCCGCCGACGGTTTGCCCTACCGGTGGCCGCACCCGTGGTTGGTCGACCGCAAAACGGCCAATCACCAGCAAGCCCTGCTGGTCCAGGGTGGCAGCGTGGCCTACGAGACGCCGATCCGGCATCGAGACGGCCACCTGACGTGGGTAGCGGTAAGCATCAACGCGGTGACTGAATATGCCGCCGAAAAAGACGTGTACGTCGGGACCATTCGCGACATCACCGCGCAGCGGGCCTTCGCGGCGCGCGAGAGTGCGGTGTTGCGGCTGGCGACGGCCGTGAGCGTGGCCAAGAACGTCGACGAGGTGCTGTCGATCACGCTCGACGAATGCCGGATGGCCCTCGATGTGCAGCGGGTGATCGCAGTCATGTGGCCGACCAACGGCGGCGAGCCCACCATTCGAGTAGCCGGCGAGCCGGCCGAGTCGAGTTGGCGCGAGCTCGATCCGTTACTGCGCCAGACGTTTGAAACGGCGCGGAATCAACTGCCGCTGACCGTCCAGACGGTTGAATGGGCCGATACACCCGGCAAATCGCGCGGTGTCATCGCGGTGCTCTCCGGCGCCGGGGATGTCGCGCTGTGGTTGGAGTTGCGGGTACCTCGCTGGATCAGCGCTGAGGACCGGCTGCTCGTCACGGTGCTCGTCGGTCACCTCGGCCTGGCGATACAGCATGTCCGGCAGTTCGAAACCGCCCGCAACACTTCGCTGACGTTGCAGCGCGCGATGCTCCCGAGCATGCAGCCTCCGGCCGGCTTCGCGGTTCGTTACGAGCCCGCGGTCCCGCCGCTGGAGATCGGCGGCGACTGGTATGACGTGCTGTCCCTCGACGAGAACCGAATTGGCATCGTGGTGGGCGACTGCGTGGGCCGCGGGCTGCCCGCCGCCGCGGTGATGGGTCAGCTGCGCAGCTCGGCGCGTGCTCTGTTGCTGACCGGAGCCGAACCCGCGTTGCTGCTCGAAGACCTCGACGCGGCGGCTGAGGTGATTCCGGGCGCGTACTGCACGACGGTCTTTTTAGCCATCCTCGACTTCAAAACCGGACTGCTGCGGTACAGCAACGCGGGTCACATGCCCGCGCTGTTCGCGACGCGGGACGCCGGGACAACGTTGCTGGCCGAGGCTCGGTCGGTGCCGCTGGCGGTGCACCGCGATCACCCCCGACCGCAAGCCTCCCAGGTGTTGCCGCCCGGCTCGACGCTGATCGTGTTCACCGACGGCCTCATCGAACGCAAACACGAGTCGATCGATGCCGGGATCGCGCGCGTGGCAAAGGTCTTGACAGACACCATGGATTTGCCCGTCGACCACCTCGCCGACGCGGTGCTGCGCGAGCTGGCCCCGGCAGCCGGATACGACGACGATGTCGCCATGGTGGTCTACCGGTGCCCGCAGGCCGCGCTGCGACTCGAAACCGGCGCCGCCGCAGCCGAGCTGGCCGACGTGCGGGATCGTCTCACCGCATGGCTTGAGTCCTGCGCCGTCCCCGGGCCGCTAATCGCCGATGTCGTGCTCGCCGTCTACGAGGCGTGCGCCAACAGCGCCGAACATGCCTATCGGGGACTGAGCACCGGACAGGTGCGCGTCGACGTCGACATCGCCGGCGGCGAAATCCGCGCGCGGGTCGCCGATTCCGGCTCCTGGAAAACACCACCACCCGAGTCCGGGCCACGCGGGCAGGGGCTGAAATTGATCAACGCGGTCAGCGACCGGGTTGAGCTGGACAGCGGTGAGTCCGGAACGACGATCACGATGAGCTTTCGGCTACCGTCGGCGCCGACCAACTAGAACACGTTCGGTCAATGCGCTCCGGCCTGTTACGGTGTCGCCCGTGATCCTTGACAGCTTTCGACTCGACGACAAAGTCGCCATCATCACCGGTGCCGGCCGCGGACTGGGTGCGGCCATCGCCGTAGCGTTCGCCGAAGTCGGCGCCGACGTTGTCATCGCGTCCCGAACCCAATCCCAGCTCGAGGCGGTCGCCGACCAGGTGCGTGGCACCGGGCGGCGTGCCCACGTGGTGGCCGCCGACCTCGCCCACCCGGAGGCGACCGCGCAGCTGGCCGGTCAGGCCGTCGACGCGTTCGGGAAACTAGACATCGTCGTCAACAACGTCGGCGGAACCATGCCCAACACGCTGCTGACCACGTCCACCAAAGACCTCAAAGACGCGTTCACCTTCAACGTCGCCACCGCGCACGCGTTGACCACCGCGGCGGTACCGCTGATGCTCGAACACTCCGGCGGCGGCAGCATCATCAACATCACCTCGACCATGGGCCGGCTGGCCGGACGGGGTTTCGCCGCCTACGGCACCGCCAAGGCCGCGCTGACCCATTACACCCGGCTGGCCGCGCTGGATCTGTGCCCGCGGATCCGGGTCAACGCCATCGCGCCCGGCTCGATTGTCACCTCGGCCCTGGACGTGGTGGCCTCCAACGACGAGCTGCGAAAGCCGATGGAACAGGCGACGCCTCTGCGCCGCCTCGGCGACCCCGTCGACATCGCTGCTGCCGCAGTATATTTGGCATCTCCGGCCGGCGGCTTTTTGACTGGCAAGATCCTCGAGGTCGACGGCGGCCTCACCTTTCCCAACCTCGACCTATCGATCCCGGACCTGTAGACCATGGCCATTCGCGTCGCTCAGATCGGCACCGGCAACGTCGGCGCCCATGCGCTCAAAGCGCTGATCACCAACCCGCAATTCCAGCTCACCGCCGTGTGGGTGTCCTCTGACACCAAGGCCGGCAAAGATGCGGCTGAGCTTGCCGGACTTGCGGATTCGACCGGTGTACTGGCGAGCACCGACCTCGACGCGGTGCTGGCAACCGGGCCGCAGTGCGCCGTCTACACCGCGATGGCCGACAACCGGCTACCCGAGGCGCTCGACGACTATCGCCGCATCCTGGCCGCCGGGGTCAACGTCGTCGGCAGCGGCCCCGTCTTTTTGCAATACCCCTGGCAGGTGATCCCTGAAGAACTCATTGCGCCGTTGGAAGATGCTGCGCGCGAAGGTAATTCGAGCCTCTTCGTCAACGGGATCGACCCCGGTTTCGCCAACGACTTGCTGCCGCTGGCTTTCGCCGGCACCTGCCAGAGCATCGAGCAGGTGCGCTGCATGGAGATCGTCGACTACGCCACCTACGACAGCGCGGTGGTGATGTTCGACGTGATGGGCTTCGGCAAGCCGCTCGACGAGACCCCGATGCTGCTGCAGCCGGGTGTGCTGAGCATGGCGTGGGGTTCGGTGGTGCGCCAGCTTGCGGCCGGCCTCGGCATTTCGCTCGACGAGGTCACCGAGCGCTACACCCGCGAACCGGCGCCCGAAGACTTCGACATTGCCTCCGGCCATATCCCCAAGGGCAGCGCCGCAGCGCTACGGTTCGAGGTGCTCGGTATGGCCGGGGGCCGGCCCGCAGTGGTGCTCGAACACGTCACCCGGTTGCGCGACGACCTGTGCCCGGAATGGCCGCAACCCGCCCAGCCCGGCGGCTCCTACCGCATCGAAATCACCGGTGAACCGTCGTACGCGGTGGACATCTGCCTGAGCAGCCGCCGTGGCGATCACAACCACGCCGGGCTGGTGGCGACCGCGATGCGCATCGTCAACGCGATTCCCGCCGTGGTGGCCGCACCGGCCGGTATCCGCACCACGCTGGACTTGCCGCTGGTCTCCGCGCGGGGCCTCTATGCGCCCGGCTAATCTGGCTTGATCAGTCGAGGTCGGCGAAAGTCGGTTAGTTGGCGCAGAACACCCTGACACGGGCCAAGACAGGCTGGTATCTGCTCGGGCCGGCATTCGTCGCCGCCATCGCCTACGTCGACCCCGGCAACGTCGCAGCCAACGCCAGCTCCGGCGCCCAGTTCGGCTATCTGCTGCTGTGGGTGATCGTCACCGCGAACCTGATGGCCGGGCTGGTGCAATACCTGTCGGCGAAGCTGGGGCTGGTCACCGGGCGCTCGCTGCCGGAGGCCGTTGGCGAGCGGATGAATCGCCCCGCCCGGCTGGCCTACTGGGTGCAGGCCGAACTGGTGGCGATGGCCACCGACCTGGCTGAAGTCGTCGGCGGGGCGATCGCACTGCGCATCTTGTTCGGCCTGCCGCTGCTGGTCGGCGGGCTGGTCACCGGGGTCGTGTCGTTGCTGCTGCTGGCCATCCGAGACCGGCGCGGGCAGCGCTTGTTCGAGCAACTGATCACCGGATTGCTGTTGCTTATCGCGATCGGCTTCACCGCCAGCTTCTTTGTCGCCACACCGCCGCCGGGGGCGGTGCTCGGCGGGCTGGTGCCCCGCTTCGACGGCACCGAAAGCGTGCTGCTGGCCGCCGCGATCCTGGGCGCCACCGTGATGCCGCACGCCGTCTACCTGCATTCGGGTCTGGCCCGCGACCGGCACGGGCATCCCGATGCGGGGCCGCCCCGGCGCTGGCTGCTGCGGGTCACCCGCTGGGATGTCGCGCTGGCGATGATGGTCGCGGGCGGCGTCAACGCCGCCATGCTGCTGGTGGCCGCGCTTAACATGCAGGGTCGCGGCGGCACGGGTTCCATCGAGGGCGCGTATGCGGCGGTGCGCGATACCGTCAGTCCGCTGATTGCGGTGTTTTTCGCCATCGGGTTGCTGGTGTCGGGTTTGGCTTCGGCGTCGGTGGGCGCGTACGCCGGCGCCATGATCATGCAGGGATTGCTGTACCGGTCGGTGCCGATGCTGGCGCGTCGGCTGGTCACATTGACACCGGCCATGCTGATTCTGGCGTGGGGCTTCGATCCGACCCGCGCGCTGGTGTTGTCCCAAGTGGTGCTGTCGTTCGGCATACCGTTCGCGCTGTTTCCGCTGGTGCTGCTGACCAGCAATCGTGCGGTCATGGGCGCCGACACCAACCACCGCCTCACCACGGCGGTCGGCTGGGCGGTCGCGCTGATGATTAGCCTGCTTAATGTGATTTTGGTGTACCTGACGGTGGGGGGCTGACGCGAGTGCGCCGGCACGCCTACTTCGCCTACGGGTCTAACCTGTGCGTCCGGCAGATGTCGCGGCGCTGTCCCGATGCGACCGAGCCGCGTCCGGCGATGCTGGGCGACCATGAGTGGCTGATCAACCAGCGCGGGGTGGCCACCGTCGACGCCTTCACCGGGGGTCAGGTGCACGGTGTCTTGTGGCAGGTCTCCGATGACGACTTGACCAGGTTGGACAGCGCCGAGGGCGTACCGGCGCGCTACCACCGCGATCAGCTGACCGTGCATACCGACGACGGGCCCTCGCGGGCGTGGATCTACATCGACCACCGGGTGACGCCGGGTGCGCCTCGGCCCGGCTATCTGGAGCGCATCATCGACGGCGCGGTGCATCATCGATTGCCCGCACGCTGGATCGAGTATCTGCACCGATGGGATCCAGCCCGGTGGCCGCGCCCGGCTGTCTGCAATTATATTGCACCGCAGTCGCTTTCAGCGTTGCTGTCCGATCCGGGTGTTATCGAGGTGAGCCGGTTACGGTCTCGCTTCGGCTTCTTGGCCATCACGGAGGTGGCCTGGAACAGATGACCGACGTGATCGCCGAACGCGCAGCCGACGCCGCCGACGCGTCGGTGTATCTGGTGCGCCACCCGCACCGGTATCCGCATCACCTTTCCTCGGTTCGGTTTCGGCCGGACGAGTCGCCGCGGCTTGCCGAGTTCCTCGACCATGTCGATGTCGCGGTTTCGCTGCACAGCTACGCGCGCTTCGGGCGCAGCACACAGCTGCTGGCTGGTGGTCGCAACCGCAAGCTGGCCAGCCACCTGGCCCGCCACCTCGACCTGCCGGGTTATCAGGTGATCACCGAATTGGACGCCATCCCGCGCGAGCTTCGCGGTCTGCATCCGGACAACCCTGTCAACCGGGTGCGCGACGGCGGGGCCCAGTTGGAGCTGTCGGCACGGGTGCGCGGCATCAGCCCCCGCAGTCCGCGCCCGGACGACGACGGGCTGTCATCGGTGACCTCGGCGCTGGTGGGGGGTCTGGCGGCGGCGGCGAGGTCGTGGAAAATCGAGCGTTGATGAGCATGACCTTTCGTTTCGGAGTGGGCATCCACTCGATCAAAAACCCAAGCGCGCTGCGTGAGAAGGCCCGTCGGCTGGAAGGATTCGGGTTCGACGTCATTTACGTGCCCGATCATCTGGGCGCACCGGCGCCATTTCCCGCACTGACCGCCATCGCCGCCGCCACCACGAAAGTCCGAGTCGGTACTTACGTACTCAATGCGTGTTTCTACAAACCGGCCTTGCTCGCCCGCGACGTCGCCGCGCTGGAGGTGCTCAGCGAAGGCCGTATTGACCTGGGCCTGGGTGCCGGCTACGTGCGAGAAGAATTCGAGGCCGCTGAACTTCCCTATCCGAGCGCCCGCGAGCGCGTCGACTACCTCGAGCACGTCACCGCATACCTGCGGGAGCACCTGCCCAGCGTGCCGATCCTCATCGCCGGCAACGGCGACCGGCTGCTGACCGTGGCCGCACGCCATGCCGACATCGTCGGCCTCACCGGCGCAAACCCGCGCGGCGTCAACGGGGCGCTGGCCGAACGCGTCGAGTTCGTCCGCACAGCGGCGAACGATCGAGATTTGCAGCTGGACTTAGCGATCACCGCCGTGCCCACCGACAACTCCGGGATACCGAATTTGTCGCTGACTCGACGCTATGCGCCCGGCTTATCGGACGAGCAATTGCTGGCGCTGCCCGCGGTGCTCAGCGGGTCACCGCGCGATATCGCCGACACTTTGCGGCGCTACCGCGAGACTTACGGATTGACATCGTTCAGCGTGCAGGAGGTTCACGCCGAGACGTTCGCGAAGGTGATCGCCGAACTGCGGTGAACCTAGCCGCTGTAGGTCCGCGGTGGCACCCGGTTCCGGGGGTTCATTGAACTGTCGAAACCCGGCCCCGTACCTACGGTATGCGCGCATCACCGCGCGGCGGAGTCCGGCTGGCCGGGGTCAGCAAGACCTACGGCGAGGGTGCTGCTGCGGTGCACGCATTGCAAAAAGTCGACCTCGACGTCGCCCCCGGCGCGATGACAGCGGTGCTCGGTCCAAGCGGATCGGCCAAGACCACCCTGCTCAACGTCATCGGCGGCATCGAATCGGCCGATAGCAGAACGGCTATGGTTGCCGGAGAAGACATTTCAAGTTGCCGACCGCGCGATCTGGGCGCTTTTCGCCGGGCACATGTCGGGTTCGACGATCGCGGCGACGCACCCGCCCAGCCCGCCCAACCGGACGCCGGCCATACTCAGTGCGACCGATACCACCAAGGCGCCAGCGGCATCGATCCCGGTCTCCGAGTGCACCCGCTTGCCCACCGACAGCGCGCGCTGGGCCAGTTCGTGCAAGACGCGCCCGACGGTGCGGTTGGCCTTGGCGGCCGCGTACGCGCGGCGCACCTGACCCAGCACCTGTTGCTCACCAACTACCGCGGAATCCAAACCACTGGCCACGGCGAACAGGTGCTCGACGGCTGCTTCGGAGTAGCGCACATGGGCGTACTGAGTCAGATCCCGCAGCGACATCCCAGAGTGTTCGAAGAGCACCTGGCCGATCACCGAAAGCTCACCGTGGAAGGCTTCAACCGCGGCGTATACCTCGACTCGGTTGCAGGTGCAGAGCACCAAAACCTCGGTCACCCGCGGTGACTGCAAGACTGTTTCGCGATTTTGGCCTGGCCCGAGCTGCCGGTGCTCAATTGCTCGAGGACCGACACCGGCGCGCTGCGGTGCGAAATCCCGAACAGCAACACGTTCACGGAGCGACGCAGCCTTTCCGCGGTGACTTCGCCAACACCTACCGAGGACACGATGTGGCGCTGAGCTCAGTTCGACGCAGCGCGACGAGCGCCGCGCGGGCCGCGTCGTGCCGACTACACTCACACCGGCTGCAGCGCGACCATGTGCGAAACCGCCGGGAACGGCTACGTTTGAACAGGAATTCAACGACGTTCGCGCCCTCGTAGCTCAGGGGATAGAGCACGGCTCTCCTAAAGCCGGTGTCGCAGGTTCGAATCCTGCCGGGGGCACAAGGTTGGTTTACGCAGTTCAGAGGCGGTTTTCAACGCACTACGGACTGCCGTCGTGCGATCATCATGCGATGCTCAGCCGCGATCACCAGCGCTCACCGGCATGTCCTTTCGGGTAGCTGGCGGCGATCCCGGCAAGAATCAGCTCATGGCGTGGGAATGGGTCGCTCCGGTCGCGACGGCCACGGCGTCGATTGCGGTCGGCGTCGGCGGCGTGTCTTCACCTGGCTTACCGGCAAGCAGGGCCGCGAGCATGCCGAGACCGTTCTCGGGTTGCAGTTGAGCCATGAGCGGCTGCTAGCCAGCGAGGCGCGAAACGAGCAGCGGTTGGAAAAAACCTACGTCGATCTTCTGCACCTGGCCGAGCGAGCGGGGCGGTGCGTGCAGCTCGTGCTCCCGGTGGTCGTCGTGGGTCAGCCGCAGCCGCCGTGGCCGACGCGCGAAGAGCGCTCAGCGCGTGCGGCGCTCGCAGAGCAGGTGACAGCCGAACTTGCGGATCATTCACAGGCACAGGTGGATCACGGCGCCGAGTAAAAACGCTTCTGCTCGCGACGTTTCCGTTCAGATGGTATCGCCCCGGTACTACGGCGAGCTGCTTCTACGTCTTGGGAACAGAAGGCGGCTCAGCAAGACTCGCATTGGTCGAGCGCCTGGGTGTCGAGGCCCGTGTGTCCAGCACCAACAGGGCCGACATGGATCTCACCGAAACGGGCGACTTCTGCGGCAACATCTTCGCGACCGGCCTGGCACCGATTGGGGACGGCGAGGCGCGCTTTGTAGTGACCGACGTACCCGGCGCGGGCACCAAGATGATGGCGCGCTTTCAATACGAGGCCGGGAGCCAGTCGACACCTCCCAAGAAGCGCTGCAGCTGCGAGAAGCGCCCCAAGAAGCGCAGATGGGACGCGCGCCGCCCAAATCTCCCCTAACCCATAGGCAGCAAAGTCCGCTGTCCCGGCTTGGTTCCGTCGCCTTACGTCAGTCGCTGCCTGTTGGCTGATTTGTTTAATGCCGGCCGTCGGCGCTCTTATCCACTGCACCCGATAGCCTATGGACGATGCGCGTTTTCGCGGCAGCGGTGGGGGTAATCTTCCCAGGGTGCGGGTGGAATCTGTAATTGCAGCAGCCGCGGTCGCCGTGGGCATCGCCGCATGCTCATGTCCCACCGCTTCGGCCGACCCGACGTCCGAGAGTCCACCGTTCCCGATCGGTCAGATGGGTGTGCCCGTGCATGCGCGGGCGGCCGACGGCGCGACCGCCGACATCACTGTCGACAGTGCAACGTGGTTACCGCCGGGGTGCACCACTCATTTTGCGGTTCCGACGCCCGACTCCGCATGCAACGTGGTGGAACTGACTATCACCGCGACGTCGCACCGGTTCTTCCTGTTCGACCAGTCCTATATCTTCGCCGGATACGGCGGTGGCAATCAGCCATGGACCCATCCCGACGACGCGCCCCAGCCGGCGACGCTCGCGGTCGACTACCGGAGGCTCGACAAGATGCCTCCGCTGCAATCGGGTGGCCTGCACGACGGGCAAACCGCGCACGGCTTCGTCGGCTTCGCTATGCCGACCGGAGGCGACCTCTACATCACGATCAACGATCCGGCGCAACCCGCTCCCTACACCGAAGCCGGCTGGATCGTCCACACCTGACACGGCCACCACGACCGACATCACTGGCCCGGCAACCTGGGCTGTGAGCTGACCTGCGCCCCAGACCGTTGGTCAGTCGCCGCGCGTATCGACGACGCGCTGCGCGATTTCGGCCAGCCGGATATTCATGGTTTGCGATAACTCGCGCAGCATGTCGAATGCGCGCACGGCATCGACATCGAAGCGCTCCATGAGGATGCCCTTCGCCTGACCGATGACATCCCTGCTGTTCAGCGCCGACCGGAGCTGCTGGTCATGGCGGCTGGCCAAAATTGCCGCGGCCGCATGCGCGCCCAGCACCGAGCCGATAGCTTCGGCTTCAGCGTCGAATGCGTGCGGTCGTAAACCGAAAACATTCAGTGCGCCGGCGCTACGCTCACCGGCGTAAAGCTTGTACGACAGACAACTGCGCACCCCGATCTCGCTAGCCGCATGCGAAAAGTTGGGCCAACGCAGCTCAGTGGCGAAATCATCTGTGCGCAACATCAATTCGTTGTGCGCGGCGTCGACACAAGGACCCTCATTGTATTTCGCCTGTAGTTCGTCCAGTTTGTAGACAAGGTCAGAGGTGCCGAACAGGGATTGAAACTTGCGACCGGAGGCGACCAACAGCACACCTGCAGTGTCGGCACCTGGTATCAACTCGACTGCTGCATCGGTCACACAGACCAGCACGTCGTCAACGCCACGCGGCGGTGCCATCGCGCGAGCCAGTTCTGCCATGCGTATCGCCAGCTCGTGGTTGGACACCTCGGCCATGAGGTCGAACTATCCCGCTCGGCGCGGCATTAAACCCTTTGGGAAAGATCGCGATCATGTTTGTCGATTGCGGTCGGGGGCTATGAGCCTCGGAGGCGAGTGCGTAGGTCGACCTGCGTGCCCGCTCAGGTCTCGTCGGTTCAGCCCGAGAGCCGGCGGGACCGCCTCCAGCCGCGCCCACTAGTCGTAACGCCGCCCGAGGGCCGATACCAGTGCCCACACCGAACAACACACCGCTGCGACCGCGCCGCCGGCACCCACGTATAACCCGTATGCCGCCGACACCGGTGGCTTGACATTGATGTCGTAGTACCACCATGTCAGCGCCGCGATAAGCAACGAAATGAGCAGTGCCGCAATCGAAGCGACCCTGGCTGATAGGCCGCGCCCCACCATCGCCCCGGACACAACCAGCGTCGATGACAACAGCACGATCAACTGGCCGGCACCGAACCCGGGTGGTAGCCGCAGGCTGCCGATGCTGCCGCCGATGGCGTTGGCCCAGCCGCCACCGTTGACGGATGTCGTCAGCCATGGTAGCCAGGCGCTGACCGCGACAATCGCGCCGAACAAGGCGATTAGCCAACCAGGACGCAGGCGGCGGCTCATGGCTGTGACCCTAACTTCCCAGGTGGCGTTCGCGGCTTGGCACACGCGGGAAGTACATGAGCCAGCCAGGCTTTAGGGTGGATCGCAAAACATCGACGGCAGCACATCAAGGGGCGGCGATGACGGAACTCCCCGATTGGGCTCGCCCACTGGACTTGGCGCCCAACCCTGAGGGTGGCTGGTTTAAACAGATGTGGCGCAGCGATGTGACCGTCAGTCAGTCCGCGTTGCCGCCGGACTACACCGGCCCGCGCAGCGCCGCAACGTCGATCCTGCTACTACTCATGCCCGGCCAGCCGTCGGCTTGGCACACCGTGCGCAGCGCCGAGCTGTGGCTGCACCACCGGGGTAGCCCGTTACTGCTCGATATTGGCGCCGAACGCCGCAGCGCCACAACGCATGTGCTTGGAAGTGACATTCTGGCCGGTGAGCGACCGCAGGTGCTGGTGCCGCCCCGCCACTGGCAGCGGGCACGCCCGCGCGACGACGAACCGAGCCTGGTCAGCTGCGTGGTGGTGCCCGGTTTCGACTACGCCGACTTCGCGCTCGGCGTCAGCGATTAGTGTCGCAACGACGATAGGTTGAACACCGCGCCAGTGGGATCTGCCGCTAACGCCAACCGACCCTACGGGGTGTCTTCGGCCGCTCGCAGCACCGCGCCGCCATTGTCGGTGATCGTTTGCAGCGTCTTGTCGACGTCCTCGGCGCCGAAGAAGATGCTCCAGGTGGGCCCGGCATCGGGGTCATCCGTACCGACTGCCACCAGGGCGAGAAATCATCGCGGGCCGTCAGGCGTCGGCGAACACCCTGACGAATCTTTGCAGCGACTCGCGGATATCGCTCTTGAGAGCGCCGGCAACCAGCATGCCGATTGGCCCGAACAGGGCCGGACCGCCAAGGTGAACGTCGAAGCTGACGACCGAACCGTTGCCCTTGGGCTTGACCTTGGCGAGCAGCTTGACCTTGACACCGCCCACACCGTCACCGTTGAGGGTCATCGCTTCGGGCGGCTTGAAGTGAACGATCGTCCACTTGATCCGGTTGGGCATACCTTTGACCTCGACGATCGATTCGACCACGGTGCCCTTTTCCAGCTTTTCGGGCAGCTTGCTCCGCCATACCCGGTGAATGGTCAGCCATTCCTTGTAACGCGACAGGTCAGCGGCGTGCGACCAGGCCTCCTCGGGCAGCAACGGCACGTCGATTGATCCGGAGAGTTTGGCCATGGTCAGTTCTGCTGGTCACGCCCGTCGCCGACCTTGTCGGCGTTCTTTGCCAGCAGGTCTTTTGCCTTGTCCGGGAAACCCATGCACTGTCCTTTCCGTTGCCGACCCTACCGGTCGGGCATTGTGGCCGATCGCAGCGGCCAGCGACAAATCGCCGGGGCGCGGCGCATCACTCGGCCGCGCTCACCGTGTCGTGTGATGAAGCTCGAACCTCGTTGAGTCGCAGCTAAAACGGTGGTGGGTCGTCGTTGTTGTCGGGTGGGGGCAGGTTGAAGTAGTTGGGGTATTTTTCTCGGCGGGCGAGGCGCGCTTGCCGGTTGTGGCGGCGTTCGGTGGCGATGCGCTGTGCGCGGTCGTGGGCGCGGGTGCGCCGGCGTTTGGGCATCATCGCGCTGCGGTCCCCGCAGTAGTGCTGGGGTGGGCTGGCTGGCGGGTCGGCTATTGCGCCGGTGGGTTGGCACAGGGCCGGGAACAGCAGCGCGCTGCCCGGGGTGGTGACATAGGTGTGCCCGGTCGGGGCGGTCAGGATCAGGGTGCCGTCGGGCAGTTGCTTGTCGCGCCAGCCCCAGAAGGTTTTCACCAAATGATGTGTGCGGCAATAAGCTTTGAGGTTCGACGCGTGGGTCGGCCCGCCCTGCGCGTAGGGGATCGTGTGGTCGAGGTCGCATTCGAATGCCGGACGGTCGCAGCCGGGCCAGCGGCAGGTCAGGTCCCGGCAGCGCACAAAATCGGCCAGCGCCTTCGACGGGGTGTATCCCGGCTCGGGCGGGGCATCGCCGGGATGCACCAGCGGCATCAGCTTGGCCGAGGTGGCCAGTTCTGTCACGAGTTCCGGTGGGAGCAGCCCATCGGCTGCCACCAGCGACCCGGCCGCGGCGCCGTTGGGCTGCTCGGCGATCAGGTGAAGTGTCACCGGGCTGGCGGCCGGGCGCGTGCCGGCCGCACAATCGGGGCGCCCGCAGCGGCAGCCCAGCCGATCGGCCCCGGCGGCGAGTGCGCCCAGCGCATCGGCGCGGCGCTGGGCACGGGTGCGCGGATCGTGGTCACACACCGTGGCCGCCAACGCGTCCAACCGCTTGTCCAGGGCCTGGGCGTCGGTGGTGAACACGGTGCCGTGGATTTCGGAGGTGCCGCCCTCGTCGCGAGGGCCGATCCAGACCTGCCGATCGGCTTGATATTCCTTGCGTCGGCGCACCGCCTCGGCGTCGGCTCGGGCGACGATCTTGTCGACCATCGCAGCCAGCCGGGCCCGGGTCAGCGACGGCCAGCGCGGCACCGCCATGGCCAGCTTGGCATCCACCGCCGCCCGCACCTCGTGGTCGGTAATCAACTCGGTGCGGTACACGATCGTCTGGAACGTCCGATAGTCGATATCCCCGGCCGTGAACACCGCGCCTGTCTTGGGTAGCCGCTCGCGCATGGCCCGGGCATAGCGCAGCCGGCTATCGGCCAACGCCTGGCTGATCCGCAACGCGGCCGCGACCTCGGCGGCCACCGCCTCTTCGGTGTCGATCGCCCACTGCTCGGTTTCCGCACACCGCGACAACCGGTGGGCGAATAGCTCACCGATCGCGGTCAGCTGCGCGGCCGCCGCCCGATTCTCCGCCCGCCACGCCGCACAGATCTGACCCACCAGCGCCGCCGATTCCGGTGTGGTCGAGGGATGACGCCGCTCCCACATCTCATCGAAGCGGGCGATCACCGCCAACCGCGCCTCTTCATCGAACATGTGTGCGAGTATGCCATAGCGGTATGACAAAACGGGTGGCACTGTGGCCACGCCCGCAACCTGCGTAAAGCAGCACCGCAACAGCCCAAGATCGGCGCTGCGCGCCGTCCGCGGCCGGTGACATACGGGCCCGATGTCGACGCCGCGCTAACGGTCTGCTGGACAGTGCTCGCAACGCCAGCCAGCAAACGGCTCGCCCGCATGCTGGCCGAGCCCGTGGCAGTCCTGCGCCATTTCGCAGAGCTGATCATCGATGACGAAACTGCCGAACTATTGGTGTCAATGTCGGCGGCCACCATCGATCGCCGCCTGGCTGACCAACGAGCCAAATACCGGCTCAGGGGCGCCACCACGGAAAGAGTTCGCCGGGTTCCTCGGCGTCCACGCGCTCACCCGGCCTGGGCGCCGCAACCCGCACCTGCGCGGCGTCGGCGGCCGCGAGCAGCCGTTCGATTGGCTCGGCCCACGGATGCGGCGCGAGCCGGAACGTACACCAGTGGATCGGCACGAGAAGCCCAGAGCCCGACCCGGTGACGTCGAGGTGCGCCCGGACCGCCTCCTCGGGATTCATGTGGATATCCGGCCACGCTTTGTGGTAGGCACCGACCGGCATCAGTGTCACGTCGAACGGCCCATAGTCAGCGCCGACCTGAGCGAAAGTTTTGGTGTAGCCGGTGTCGCCGGCAAAATATGCGCGCCGGTTCGGGCCGATCACCACCCATGACGCCCACAGGGTGTTGTTGCGGCTGAAGAAACGACCCGAAAAATGCCGCGCCGGCGCACAAATCAGGGTGAGTTCGCCGACCTGGGTGCGTTCGAACCAGTCCAGTTCGATGACTCGTTGATCGGGAATGCCCCACGCGCGCAGATGAGCGCCCACACCCAACGGCACCACGAACGGGGCCCACTGACTGTGGGCCAACGCGATGACGGTGTCGATGTCGAGATGGTCGTAATGGTCATGGCTGATAACGATGGCGTCGACGGCCGGCAGCGCGTCCACTTGGATCGGCGGCGGATGCATCCGCTCGGGGCCGATCACATCGGAGGGTGAGCAACGGTGACTCCACACGGGGTCGGTCAGCACCCGGTAACCGTCGACCTCAAGCAGCGTCGTGGCGTGGCCGAACCAGCTGACCGCCAGCCGATCCGGGCCGCAGTCGATGACGCCCGGGCGGGCCAGCGGAATCGGCACCGGCGGACGGGTGGCGGCCAGACCGCCAATGATCTCCCGCAGGATGAGCTGCTGCTGCTCGCGGTCCGGGCTGAACAGCGATGCCGGGTCAATGTTGACAAAAGCACCGTCGCGAAAGTTAGGCGAACGCTCGGCCACCTTGCGAATTGCGGAAGGGTCTGCGCCGAGCGCGGCCGGGGCGCCGTGCAGTGCCCGCAGCACCCACCCGCCGGCCGCCAGCGTGGCCGTCCCCACCACCAGCCGCAGCGGTCCGCGCAGCATGACGGTCAGGCTCCCCGGAACTTCGGTGGTCGCTTCTGCATGCGAGCAACCTGGGCCTCGATCGCGTCCTGGCTGGCCCACGCCTTGTCGAACAGCTCCTTATGGATCGGCGCCGGGTCTTCGATGGCGCCGTCGTCGTTCAGCACTCGCTTGGCGTGCTGCAGGGCCAACGGCGCCAGGCCGGCGATCTCCGCCGCCCAGGCCTGCGCGTCGACCACCGTGCCGATCCGATTGGCCATGCCGGTGGCCAGCGCCTCTTCGGCCCCCAGCTTTTCTGCCGCGAGCAGCATCGCCCGCGCACGGCCATGCCCGACCAGCGAACACAACCGCCGAATGCTCCAGTTGTCAAGTGCCAAGCCATATTTCGATGTAGGAAATTGGAAGAACGCGTCCGGGGCCACTACCCGCAGATCGCATTGCATCGCCAGTTGCAGGCCCGCGCCGATGGCGGGTCCGTTGATCGCGCCGATCACCGGCATCGGCGCAGCATCCATTGCTTTGTGCAAAGCGATAAGCCGGTCCGGATAATCCGCGGCGAACGCGTCCCCGCTCAGGTCGGCGCCCGCGCAGAACACACTGCCCTGACCGGTCAGCACGATGGCGCGCACGTTCTCAGCCGTGGCCTTCTCGACGGCTTCGCGCAACTCCTCGACGAGCTCGGAGTTCAGCGCGTTTCGGCGCTCGGCCCGCTGCAGCTCGATGGTGGTGACGGCTTCGACGCGAGTGACACCGATCAACATGCGCGCCAGCCTAATGGGCAGTAGGCGATCCGGACGGGGCGGTGTCATGTTGCGACGGCGGGGTGCAAAGCCGCAAGAATCTAGGGGTGCCAAGCCAAGACGTCGTCGAGCCGACGGTGCGGACGCGTGACCGCATCGCGCTGCAGGCAGTGAATTTCTTCATGGCTGACATGGAGGCCGGCATGGGCCCTTTCCTGGGGGTGCTGTTGGCCGGCCGGGGCTGGACCACCGGCACCATCGGCACGGTCATCACCCTGGGCGCCATCGTCGGCATGCTCACGGTCGCACCCGCCGGAGCGTTGGTGGATGCCACCACCCGCAAGCGAGCCTGTGTCATCGTGGTCGGCCTGGCCGCTGTCGCGGCCTCGGCGGTGATCTTGACCACCCGGCACTTCTGGGTCGTCGCCGCCGCGCAGTCGGTCATGTGCATCTCGGGAGCGACGATCGCACCGGCGGTGATCGGCATCACCCTCGGCGTCGTCGGCCAGGCCGGATTCACCAGCCAGAACGGTCGCAACCAGGCTTACAACCATGCCGGCAACATGGCCGGTGCCGCGATCTCCGGACTGCTCGGCTGGATATTCGGCTACGCCGGGGTGTTCTGGCTGGCCGCCGGCTTCGCGGTGGTCACGATCGCGGCAACCCTGGCGATTCCGGCTGGTCGCATCGACCATCACATCGCCCGCGGCGAAGCGCTGAGCGGCGATCAGGCCCCGGTCAAGAAGCTGCGGGTGCTCCTCGAATGCCGGCCGCTGCTGGCGCTGGCCGCCGCGGTGACGCTGTTCCATTTGGGAAATGCGGCGATGCTGCCGCTCTACGGGCTGGCCGTGGTCGCCACCCACGCCAACCCGTTTACCACGGTCGCCAGCACCGTCGTCGTCGCCCAGGCGGTCATGATCCCCGCCTCGCTGCTGGCGATGCGGATCGCGCAAACCCGCGGCTACTGGCTGGCGATCCTTATCGCGTTCAGTGCCCTGCCCATCCGCGGGCTGATCGCGGCGAATGTCATCACCACCTGGGGTGTCATTCCCGTCCAGGTGCTCGACGGCATGGGCGCCGGCATGCTCTCGGTGGCGGTGCCCGGGCTGGTGGCCCGCCTGCTCGACGGCACCGGGCACATCAACATCGGTCAGGGTGCGATCATGGCCGCCCAGGGGCTCGGGGGCGCACTCAGCCCGGTGCTCGGCGGCTACGTCGCCCAAATACTTGGATTTCCAACAGCTTTCGCTCTGCTCGGCGCACTATCGGTGGGCTCGCTGATCATCTGGCTCACGTTCGGTCCGATGCTGCGCCGCGCGGGCAACCACCTGCCCGCGGTATCGGCACCCGCCGAGGTGACCTGAACAGGTTTCACTCGTCGGACGTCACCAGCTCCCAGTCCGGCGGCAAGCCTTGCGTCGTGGCCTTCCGGCCCCGGGCTTCCACGTGCACGGTCGCGCTGCCGAGCACCAAATCCGTCAGCGCGATCCGGCCCCACGCCGCCGGCAACCGCGGCCGCACCGTCAGCCGGCGCCCGGGCACGTCGGGCTCCAGTCCCAGAAACGACCTCACCAGCAGCAGCGGAGCCGCGCTGGCCCACGCCTGAGGGGAGCACGACGTGGGGTAGGGAACCGGGACGCTGAACTGCTGGCGCGGGAACCCGCAGAAGAGCTCCGGCAGCCGCGCCCCGAACAACTCCGCCGCGTCGAGTAGCCCGGTGGCCAACCGTTCGCCCAGCTCTACCGCACCCGGGAGGTGCCGGTACCGCAGCAGCCCCGCGACCGCGATCGCGGTGTCATGCGGCCACACCGAACCGTTGTGATAGCTCATCGGGTTGTAGGCACCCATGGTCGTGGCGAGCGTCCGCAGCCCGAACCCGCTGTCCATCTCGGGCCCTGACAGCCGTTCGATGAGCAGGGCGACGTGCTCGTCGGCGGCGATTCCGGTCCACAAGCAGTGACCGACATTGCTCGTCAACGCGTCGACGGGGCGCTTGTCCTTATCCAGCGCGATGGCGTACCAGCCCTGCTCCGGCAGCCAAAAGCTTTCCAGGAACTTCGCCCGCAAGGTGTCGGCACGCTGACGTAGCCGGTGCGCCAACTCCGCGTCGCCAAAGGCGTCGGCGAGGTCGGCACGCGTCAGCAGCGCGGCGTACTGGTAGCCCTGGACTTCGCACAGCGCGATCGGCGGCTCAGCCGGGCGCCCGGACGCGTCGTTGATGCCGTCGAAGCTGTCCTTCCAACCCTGGTGGATCAGCCCCAGGTCGGTGGCGCGCCGATACTCGATGAAGCCGTCGCCGTCCCGGTCGCCGTACTGCTCGGCCCACGCCAGCGCCGCGTCGGCAGCCGGCAGCAGTGACCGCACGATCGCCGGCTCGGCGCCCCAGCGCCAGCATTCGCCCAGCAGCATCACAAACAACGGGGTGGCGTCGATCGAGCCGTAATACACGCTGCCGCCGAGCACATCCTCGCTGGCCGGACCGCGCCGGACCTCGTGCAGGATGCGACCGGGCTGTTCCTCGGTCACGGGGTCCTCGCGGCGGCCCTGGGCGCGCGCCAGCCGGCGCAAGGTGCCCAGCGACAGGTCGACGTCCAGCGGCAGCGCCATCCAGGCGGTGAGCAGACTGTCACGACCGAACAGCGTCATGAACCAGGGCGCCCCCGCCGCCACGTATGGCCGCTCGCTGGCGGCGTCGTGGATCAGCAGCGCACCGAGGTCACTTTCGGTGCGCCGCAACACTTGTGCGAGCACCGGATGGTCGGTTTCGACCTTCGTCGCAGTGTCACGCCAGGCCTCCAGCTTGCGCGCGGGTGCGCTGGCCTCCAGATTCTCGCCGCGGCGCAGCCGGGGGCTGAGCTTGCGGTCTGCCTCCGTCGGCTCGGCGATCAGCTCGATTTGACGCTGTTCGCCCGACGGTACGACGATCCGCCACGCCAGCGAACCCGGCAGCACGATCGGGTCGCCCGTGGCGGTGACGGTCAGTCCTCGTATCGGGTCGGCACGGTCGCTGAGCACCAATTCGTTGTCCGTCACGGTCATGTCCGCCGAACCGATGGATGAGCGGCCTTCTTTCACCGCGAACAGATCGGCGAAGTCGGCATCGACGACCAATTGCAGTGACACAACGGTGGTTTCGGAATCCAGGTTGTGCAAGGAGATGGTTTCCCGCATCCCGTCGGCGATCAACCGCTCCCGCACGATCAGCAGGGTGCTGTCGGTCCTTCCCGCTCTGGGCGCTCGGCGCAAAAGAAACTGCGCCGCAAATGCTTCCGGCGTGTGCACAGCCAGCGGTTCGGCAGTCTGACCGTGCAAGCGCAGCTCCCACCTGGACAGCACCCGGGCATCGCGGAAGAACAACCCGTGTGGTCGGCCGGGCAGTACGTCGCCGTGCTGATCGGACAAGCAGAAGGTGGAGCCCTCAACCAGCGTTATGGTGTCACCACCCGAGCCGATGCGCGTTGGCTCGCCGACGTTGAAGGCTCCTGGGACGCTCATGCACTGACTTTCTCGTCAGGTTCAAGATAGCGGACGGCCTCTATGACGTCCGTCTCATTGTGAATTGCATGACGCCGCAGCACCTTTCGATAGACCTGCTCGTAGCCGCAGCCGAGCGCGGACACGTCGAAGTGGGCCGCGACATGGCGCCGGCAGGCGGCTGGATCGAGTGTTCCGACGTGGCGAATGGCGGTCGCGAGTTCTTCAGGGCGGTCGCACACGAAACCCGTCACACCGTCGACGACCACCTCCGGCACCGCGCCTCCGCGCAATGCGACGACCGGCGTGCCGCACGCCATCGCCTCGATCATCACGATCCCGAACGGTTCCTCCCATTGGATGGGGAACAGCAGGCAACGCGCACCGCCGAGCAGCTTGCGCTTGCTGACCGCGTCGGCCTCACCGAACACGTGGTCGGTGTCGGTGAGCAGCGGCCGCACGCACTCTTCGAAGTAGACCTTTTCCGACGGCTCGCTGCACTTGCCCGCGAGCACCAGTGGAATGCCAGCCTCGTGCGCGGCCTGCACGGCCAGATGCGCGCCCTTGTACGGCGCATACCGCCCGAGGAACAGCGCATAGTCGCCTTTCCTGGCCTGGAACGGCCAGTCCTTGATGCGCAGCGCATTGTGCACGCGCCCAACCCAATTCAGGTCGGGAGCCAGTTGCCGTTGTCGGTCGCTGATGGCCACCAACCCCACATCATCGCCCAGCTCGCGGTAGTAGGGGTAGAGGTCTTCGTCGATCGGGCCGTGCACGGTTGCCACCGTCGGCAGCCCGAGCGCCCGATATGACGGCGCGTTGAGCGGCCCGGCGAAGGTGTGGTCGTGCACAATGTCGACCCCGTCGACCGCGGCTATCCGGGTTATGGCGCTCCGCACCTTCAGCGCGTGCATCACCTCGGGGTAGGGCTCCCCGAGCCGTTCGGGCACGGTGCGATCCCACAGTGGGATGAACTTCGCCGCAGTGTGCGAATCCCCGGCGCCCAGCACGGTGACATGGTGGCCGCGGGCCACGAGCGTGTCGGCGAGATCGGCGACGACCGCTTCCACCCCGCCGTAGCCCTTCGGCGGGATATCGAAATACGGCGGGGCGGCCAACACGATCCGCATCGGACGCCGCAGGTCCGTTGCCCCCGGTCCGACCGTAGCTTCGACGACGAAGTCGCTGCCGCGCATCGATTTCCCTCCCTTCGACCTCCGCCACACGCGTTAGCACTCTCATTCGTCGAGTGCTAATTATGGTCGCCGGGCCCGCTCTCGCCAAGTAGCCGTGGTGTCGCACACCAAATCCCACTGGCTACCCTCAAACGGTGCGCCGCACGGGAATCGACGAGCTGCGCGAGGCGGTGCTTGACGACGGCTCGTTCGTCAGCTGGGACACCACGCCACCCGCGGTGCCGGCCTCAGAGTCCTATGCCCGGGAGCTGGCCGCCGCCCGGGCTGCCACCGGTGTGGACGAAGCGGTGCTGACCGGGGAGGGACGGGTTTTCGGGCGCCGGGTCGCGGTGGTGGTGTGCGAATTCGGCTTCCTCGGCGGCTCGATCGGCGTGGCAGCGGCAGAGCGAATCACCGCGGCGATGCAGCGGGCAACCGCAGAACGGCTGCCGCTGCTGGCGTCGCCCAGTTCCGGCGGTACCCGCATGCAGGAGGGCACCGTCGCGTTCCTGCAAATGGTCAAGATCGCCGCCGCCGTCACCCTGCACAAGCGGGCCCACCTGCCCTACCTGGTGTATTTGCGCCACCCGACCACCGGCGGTGTGTTCGCGTCGTGGGGTTCGCTGGGGCACATCACCATCGCCGAGCCCGGCGCGCTGATCGGGTTTTTGGGCCCGCGGGTGTACGAGCAGCTCTACGGCGAACCGTTTCCCGCCGGCATTCAGGTCGCGGAGAACCTGCAGCGGCACGGGGTGATCGACGGTGTCGTGCCGCTCGAAGAGCTGCGCGACACGCTGGATCGCGCGTTGAAGGTGCTCGCCGACGCTCCCGAGCCACCACCGCCGTCGCCGCCCGCCGAGCCGATACCCGATGTCCCGGCCTGGGATTCGGTGGTGGCGTCGCGGCGACCGGACCGCCCGGGAGTGCGGCATCTGCTGCGGCACGGCTGCACCGAGCAGGTGCTGTTGTCCGGGCTGCAATTCGGCGCAGATCAGGGCGAGGCGGCGACTACCCTCCTCGCGCTTGCCCGGTTCGCCGGCCAACCCGCCGTCGTGCTCGGCCAGCAGCGCATCGTCGGGGGCATCGTCGGTCCGGCCGCATTGCGTGAAGCCCGCCGCGGCATGGCGTTGGCCGCCGAACTGCGTTTGCCGTTGGTGCTGGTCATCGACACCGCGGGCCCCGCGTTGTCGGCCGAAGCCGAGCAGGGTGGGTTGGCCGGCGAGATTGCCCGCTGCCTGGCCGACCTCGTCACGCTGGACACACCGACGGTGTCGGTGCTGCTGGGCCAGGGCAGCGGCGGGCCGGCACTGGCGATGGTGCCCGCCGACCGGGTGCTGGCCGCACTGCACGGCTGGCTGGCGCCGCTGCCGCCGGAGGGTGCCAGCGCGATCGTCTTCCGCGATACCGCACACGCCGCGGAACTGGCTGCGGCACAAGGGATCCGGTCGGCCGACCTGCTCGCGTCGGGCATCGTCGATCGGATCGTCGTCGAGCACCCCGATGCCGCCGACGAGCCGATCGAATTCTCCAAACGGCTTGCCGGCGCCATCGCCGCCGAAGTGCATGCGCTGCGCGCTGTGCCCGACGCCGAGCGCATGAGGACCCGGCTGCAACGCTACCGCCGGATCGGGTTGCGCTGACCGTCGGCGGCGCACAGCTCGGCGTCCCACCGGCGGGCGGCTCCTTCAGGCAAGATAGGCGGCATGGACACTGGTGTGACCTCACCCCGCGTGCTGGTTGTCGACGACGACTCTGACGTGCTGGCTTCGCTGGAACGCGGACTGCGGCTCTCCGGATTCGAGGTGTCGACCGCGGCCGACGGCGCCGAGGCGTTGCGCAGTGCCACCGAAACCCGACCCGATGCGATCGTGCTGGATATCAACATGCCCGTGCTGGACGGGGTCAGCGTGGTCACCGCGCTGCGCGCCATGGACAACGACGTGCCGGTGTGCGTGCTGAGCGCGCGCAGCTCGGTCGACGACCGGGTGGCCGGGCTGGAAGCCGGCGCCGACGACTACCTGGTCAAGCCGTTTGTGCTGGCCGAACTCGTCGCGCGGGTGCGTGCACTGTTGCGCCGGCGCGGCTCCACCGCGACGTCGTCGTCGGAAACCATCACGGTGGGCCCGCTGGAGGTCGACATCCCGGGCCGGCGCGCGCGGGTCAACGGGATCGACGTGGACCTCACCAAGCGGGAGTTCGACCTGCTCGCGGTGCTGGCCGAGCACAAGACCGCGGTGCTGTCGCGCGCCCAGCTGCTGGAACTGGTGTGGGGCTACGATTTCGCCGCCGACACCAACGTCGTCGACGTGTTCATCGGCTACCTGCGGCGCAAGCTGGAAGCGGGCGGTGCACCCCGGCTGCTGCATACTGTTCGTGGGGTCGGATTCGTGCTGCGCATGCAGTGACGGGAAAAGACCCATGCAGCCATGAACTTACTATCCCGAATCCTGACCCGTACGCCCTCGCTGCGCGCACGGGTCGTGGTCGCGACGGCCATCGGCGCGGCCATCCCCGTGCTGATCGTCGGCACCATCGTCTGGTTCGGGATTACCAAGGACCGTCAGTACTGGCTGGACCGCCGCCTCGACGAAGCGGCTGGTTTCGCGATTCCGTTCCTGCCACGTGGCCTCGATCAGATCCCGCGCTCACCCAGCGACGCCGACGCCATCATCACGGTCCGCCGCGGTGACACGGTCACGTCGAACTCGAGCATCACGCTGCCCAAGCTCGACCAGGACTACGCCGACACCTACATCAACGGAAAACGCTATCGGGTGCGGACGGTGGACATCCCCGCACCGCAACCGATGTCGGTGGAAGTCGGAGCCACCTACGACGAAACCATCGCCGACACCAATGCCCAGCACCGCCGGGTGGTGCTCGTCTGTGCGTTCGCCATCGCCGCGTCGGCGATATTCGCTTGGCTGCTGGCGACATTCGCGGTGCGACCGTTCAAACGGCTGGCCCAGCAGACCCGTTCCATCGATGCCGGCGACGAGGCGCCGCAGGTTCAGGTGCGCGGCGCCACTGAGGCCGTCGAAATCGCCGAGGCAATGCGGGGGATGCTGCAGCGCATCTGGGACGAGCAGAACCGCACGAAGGAGGCGCTCGCCTCGGCCCGCGACTTCGCGTCGGTGTCGGCGCACGAGCTGCGCACTCCGCTGACGGCAATGCGGACCAACCTCGAGGTGCTGGCCACCCTGGACCTGCCCGACGACCAACGCAAAGAAGTCCTCAACGACGTGATCCGCACCCAGTCACGCATCGAGGCCACGCTGAGCGCGCTCGAACGGCTGGCGCAGGGCGAGTTGTCCACCCGGGAAGACCATGTGCCGGTCGACATCACCGAGTTGCTCGACCGTGCCGCGCACGATGCCATGCGGGTCTACCCGAATCTCGACGTTTCGCTGGTACCCTCGCCGACCTGCATCATCGTGGGACTGCCAGCCGGGTTGCGGTTGGCCGTCGACAACGCGATCGCCAACGCGGTCAAACACGGCGGCGCCACCCGGGTTCAGCTGTCGGCGGTCAGCTCGCGAGAAGGCGTGGAAATCGCGATCGACGACAACGGCACGGGAGTGCCCGAGGAAGAGCGCCAAGTGGTGTTCGAGCGGTTTTCTCGCGGGTCGACGGCCTCGCATTCGGGGTCGGGACTGGGGCTGGCGCTGGTGGCCCAGCAGGCCCAATTACACGGCGGCACAGCATCGTTGGAAAACAGCCCGCTGGGCGGGGCGCGGCTGCTGCTACGCCTGCCCCCACCCAGCTAAGCCCGGGCTTCCGCGCCGAGTGTGCAGCTTTTCCACGCAATTCGCCGAAGTTTCCGACCACAACCTGCACAGTCGGCGACGTAACGGCCGGGCCCTACGGCCTACGTCTCCTTGTCCTGTGGCGGTTGTGTCTCCTCCCCGCCGGCAGCACCGCCCACCGGTATTTCGCGTCTGACGCGCCGAACCGTCATCGCGAACGTCAGCACCACACCCAAGACGAACGCCAGCGCCAGCAGCCACCAGTTCACGTCGTCCATCACCGTGCACCTGTCTCACGTGAGCCCGGCATGTCCGCGATGGCTTGTTCTTCGCTGGTGCGCCTGATCGCGATGACCGTGATCACCCACGCAACCGCCGATCCCGCCACGAAAGCCAGCAGATACCACATCCATTGGATCACGAAATCCATCTCGGATTCTCCTTAGCTGACCACGATTTCGACGCGGCGATTCCGGGCACGCCCCTCCGGAGTGTCGTTGCCGGCGACCGGGTTGGCCGCGCCCATTCCCTTGGCCGTAATGCGGTCGCCTGTCACACCTTTGGCGATCAGGAAGTCGGCGACCGAATTCGCCCTGTTGTCGCTGAGCGAAACATTGACAGCGTCGTCGCCGGTGTTGTCGCTGTAGCCGTTGACGGTGATGTGCGTGGGGTGTTCCCGGTGAATGAGTCCGCCTTGTTTTAGAGTCCTGTGGCCCCGTGGATGGGGCTGGAAGGGATGATGAAACACATGGGTGGTCGGAAGCGGCATTCCGCGGAGGACATCGTGCGCAAGCTGCGCCGCGCGGACGAGCTGGCCGCGGCGGGCAAGACCGGTGAGGAGATCGCCGCCGAGCTGGAGGTGTCGGCGGCGACGCTGTACAACTGGCGCCGCACCTATGGCGGGATGGATATCGATGCCGCCAGGCAGCTCAAGGAGTTGCGGGAGCAGAACGCGCGGTTGAAGCGGCTTTTGGCCGAGGCGGAGTTGGAGAAGGATGCGTTGCGGGAGGTTGCGAAGGGAAAATTCTGAGCCCGGCCGCCAAGCGTCGCGCCGTGGACATGCTCAAAGAGGTGTTGAGCATGTCGGAGCGGTTGGCGTGCAAGGCGGTTGGGCTGGCTCGTTCTACCTACCGGCGCACTCCGGTCGCGGCGACCCCGGCCGACCCGGATGCCGATCTGCGGGTCTGGCTGCGCGCGTATGCCACCAAACATCCCTGCCATGGGTTTCGGCGCGCCTGGGCGGCGTTGCGCCACGATGAGGGCCGTGAGGTCAACAAAAGAAGGTCCACCGGCTGTGGCGTGAGGAAGGACTGCAGCGGCGGGCGTATTCGCCGCGTAAGCGCGCGGGGTGTCGTCGGCGCCGCAGGTCGTCGCGGACGCACCCAAGGTGGTGTGGGCGATCGATTTTCAGTTCGACTCCACCATCGACGGCAAGGCTGTCAAGATCGCGTCGATGGTCGACGAGCACACTCGCGAATCGCTGCTGAACATCGTGGAGCGCTCGATTACCGGCGAGCGTCTCGTCGATGAACTCGAGCGGGTGTTCGCCTCCGCCGGTGGACCGCCGCTGGTGCTGCGCATGGAC
Source organism: Mycobacterium heckeshornense (assembly GCF_016592155.1). Taxonomy (NCBI): domain Bacteria; kingdom Bacillati; phylum Actinomycetota; class Actinomycetes; order Mycobacteriales; family Mycobacteriaceae; genus Mycobacterium; species Mycobacterium heckeshornense. The sequence continues at coordinate 1,006,717 of NZ_AP024237.1, read as the reverse complement.
AACGGCCCGGAGATGATTTCGCAAGCGTTGCAACAGTTTTGTGACGGCACAGTCGGATTGTCCTACATTCCACCCGGAGCGCCGTGGGACAACGCCTACATCGAATCGTTCAACAGCAGGCTCAGGAAGGAGTGCCTCAACCGCAACCACTGGACCAACCTGCTGGAGGCCCGAGTAGTCATCGGTGACTTCAAGCACGAACATAATCACCGGCATCGTCACTCCGCGCTGGGCTACCTCACCCCGGCCGAGTACGCTGCCCGATGCAGCCACACCCACACCCCTGTGGCCTGCGAAATCAACTGAATCCAGAACAACAAAACCCGACTCTAGAACCGGGTGGACTCAGTATCGGGGACTCGCCATGCGCGCCAGGGCAGCTTTTCAGCTTGTCCGCGACTTGAGTCAGCTTTTGCTCGTCGTCAGGTGTGAGTGTAAAGCTGTTGGTAGGAAAGGTGATTGGCGTGGGCAGCACGCGGTTGACGGCTTGTTGCAAGTCGGCACACGCAGCGGTCGGCGCAACCGGGCCGCTGACTTCCATCTTGTCCACGATGTTCAGATTCGGCCAGGCATCCTCAGCTGCCTGCTCGACGGCGTCGCCCTGGTCGTTCGTGGCAGCGGTCCCCGCCAACGTGATGGTGTCGCCGTCGACGGTAAGTTGGAAATCCCTGATCGACGCGGCGGCGCTGAAAACCGGTCCGGCGTCGGAGCAATCGAGCGCGTTGACGTTGGGGTTGATCGTGATTTTGTCGACGACGTTGACGTCGGGACCGACCGAGCTCTTGACCGCTTCCAGTAGTGCGCTCTTGGCCATGTCATCGGGGAACTCCCCACGCAGCGTTATATCGTTGCCCTTACGGACAACTGAGAGCGGTGCCAGCGAAATAACCGGTACCCGTGGGGGTTTAGGCACAGGTCTGGCAACACTGGTATGGGTTTCGCCCGGAACCTTAGCGACCGGACCGGCGGCCTGCGAACGCGACCGCTCGGCCAGCCCGTAGCCGATCACTGTCAGCAACAGCGGAATAATCACCACGGCGATCAGCCACGCAATGCCGAGGGGGCATCGATAGAACTTCGCGGCTCGCCGCCATTGGGTGTTTGCGGGTGCTTCGCCGGAACCCGCCATCTGCCCTCCCATACCAATGGTGTTCGCAAGCGATAGGAAGCCTAGCTAGGCCACCGAACCACTGCCCGGTACTCCGCAGCACCGCGCTTGCCTCAGGCACACTGGAGAGGTGGCAGAGGAGAGAAAACCCACCGACCAAGACACCCTGGCGCGAATCCGCGACTTGGTTGCCGAGGAGAAGGCGCTGCGCGATCGGCAGCGTCGGGCGCTGCGCGAGACCGGTGCTGACCCCCGAGACGCCAGCGTGCGCCCGCCGGACCAGGTCGAGGGCTACCTCAGCTAGCCGATGGCCTCGGCCAGCTCGACGCGCGATTTCGATGCGATCGTGGTGGGTGGCGGGCACAACGGGTTGGTAGCGGCCGCGTATCTGGCCCGCGCCGGCTTGCGAGTGCGGCTGCTCGAGCGGCTCGACCATGTCGGTGGGGCCGCGGTCTCGGCCCAAGTCTTCGACGGCGTCGACACACAACTGTCGCAATATGCGTATCTGGTCAGCTTGTTACCGCCGCGCGTCGTCGACGACTTGGGCGCGCCGGTTCGGTTGGCACGGCGGCGGTATGCGTCGTATACCCCCGACCCCGCTACGGCCGGTCGCCGGGGTCTGCTTGTCGGAGCCCAGAACACCTTCGCCGCGATCGGAGCCGCCGATGACGAGCCAGGGTTCATAGCGTTTTACCGGCGCTGCCGACTGGTGACTGAGCGGCTGTGGCCGACGTTGCTCGAGCCGCTGCGCACCCGTACCCAGATGCACCGGCACGTCCTTGACGGCAACAGGCCCGAGGCCGACGCGGCATGGCGAGCGATCACAGAAGAACCCATCGGGCACGCCATCGCCGCCGCGGTGGGCAACGACCTCGTCCGCGGCGTGATCGCCACCGACGCGCTGATCGGCACCTTCGCCGGCGTCAACGACCCGTCGCTGCGCCAAAACATCTGCCTGCTGTATCACCTGCTCGGCGGAGGCACCGGGCACTGGGATGTCCCGGTCGGCGGCATGGGTTCGGTGACGGCGGCCCTGGCCGCCGCGGCCACCAGCCACGGCGCCGAAATAGTAACTGGTGCAGATGTTTACGCGGTCGACCCCGAAGGCGAGGTGTGGTACCGCTGTGGCGGCGAAGAATGCCGCATCCGGGGCCGAGTCATCCTGGCCGGCGTCACCCCGGTGGTGCTGGCCGACCTGCTGGGCCAGCCCCGGCCGCCACTGGCCGAGGGCTGCCAGGTCAAGGTGAACATGGTGGTGCGGCGGCTGCCTCGCTTGCGCGACGACGGGGTGACAGCTGAGCAGGCCTTCGGCGGAACCTTCCACGTCAACGAAACATGGACCCAGTTGGACGCGGCCTACTCGCGGGCGGCCAGCGGAGGATTGCCCGAGCCCTTGCCCTGCGAAGTGTATTGCCATTCACTGACCGATCCGAGCGTGCTGTCCGCCGCGTTACGCGACTCCGGCGCGGCGACCCTTACGGTGTTCGGCCTGCATACACCGCACACATTGCGTGCTGACCGCAGCCCCGGCGTGGCCCGCGATCAGCTCACCGAAGCGGTCCTCACCTCGCTGAATTCTGTTCTGGCCGAACCGATTCAAGATGTGCTGATGATCGACGCCCACGGCCGGCCCTGCATCGAGACGAAGACCACGCTAGACCTGGAGCGAACGCTGGCGATGAGCGGCGGCAACATCTTTCACGGTGCCCTGTCCTGGCCGTTCGCCGACGACGACGAATCGCTGGATACGCCGGCGCGCCAGTGGGGGGTGGCCACCGACTACGAGCGAATCATCGTGTGCGGCTCGGCGGCCCGGCGTGGGGGCGCGGTGTCGGGCATCGGCGGTCACAACGCCGCGATGGCGGTGCTGGCGTCCAACTGACTAGCGCGCGTCGATCGCGACATAGTCACGCTCGCCATGCCCGACATAGATCTGGCGCGGACGGCCGATCTTGCTCTCACCCTCGTCGTGCATCTCACGCCAGTGCGCGATCCAGCCGGGCAGCCGTCCCAGCGCGAACAACACCGTGAACATCCGGGTGGGGAACCCGATGGCCCGGTAGATCAGGCCGGTGTAGAAGTCGACGTTGGGATAGAGCTTGCGTTCGACGAAGTAGTCGTCGGTGAGCGCGGCTTCCTCGAGCGCCTTGGCGATCTCCAGCAGATCGTCGTCGGCACCGACCTTGCCGAGAATCTTGTCGGCCTGCTCTTTGACGATCCGGGCCCGCGGGTCGTAATTCTTGTAGACGCGGTGCCCGAAGCCCATCAGCTTGACCCCGGCTTCACGATTTTTCACCTTGCGGACGAAGTCGTGCACGTCGCCGCCCTCTTGGCGGATCTTCTCCAGCATCTCCAGCACCGCCTGGTTGGCCCCGCCGTGCAGCGGTCCCCACAGCGCGTTGATGCCGCCGGAGATGGACGTGAACAGGTTGGCCTGGGACGAGCCGACCAGCCGGACGGTCGACGTCGAGCAGTTCTGCTCGTGGTCGGCGTGCAAGATGAACAGCATGTCCAGCGCGCGGACCACTTCCGGGTCGACCTCGTAGGGCTCGGCGGGCAGCCCGAACGTCATCCGCAGGAAGTTCTCCACCAGGGTGTGTGAGTTATCCGGGTAAAGGAACGGCTGCCCGACCGACTTCTTGTAGGCGTAGGCCGCGATCGTGGGCAGCTTGGCCAGCAGGCGGATCGTGGATAGCTCGACCTGATCGCTGTCCATCGGGTCCAGCGAGTCCTGGTAGTACGCCGAGAGTGCGTTGACTGCGCTCGACAACACGGGCATGGGATGCGCATTGCGGGGAAAGCCGTCGAAGAACCGTTTCAGGTCCTCATGCAACATGGTGTGCCGCTGAATCTGGTGGGTGAACGCGGCCAGTTGTTCCTTGGTCGGCAGCTCACCGTAGATCAGCAGATAGCTGACCTCGATGAACGTCGACTTCTCGGCGAGCTGCTCGATCGGGTAGCCGCGGTAGCGCAGGATGCCGGCGTCTCCGTCGATGAAGGTGATGGCGCTCTTGGTGGACGCGGTGTTCGCGTAGCCGGTGTCGAACGTCGTGTATCCGGTCTTGGCCAGCAGCGAGCCGAGTGCGATGCCGTCGGCTCCTTCCGTGGCATGCACGATTTCCAAATCCAACTCGCCGCCCGGGTAGCGGAGAGTGGCGACGTCGTCGGTTGCGGCCACAAGAACCCCTTTGCGCTAATCAGCAGTGACAACGCTGGCCTTACCAGGCGTGTATAGCTCAAGGTAGTCGCTATCTTCTCGGCGCGCCTGCGGGGGGCCACCCAAGGCGACCAACCTGCCTCGCTCGCGGCGCGCACCGCCCCGGGGTCAGGGCTGCAGGCGCTCGACCCGGCCGCCGATGACGCGAATCCGGTTGTGGAGCCGGTTTTCCCGGCCTTGCCAGAACTCGACCACCTCGGGTGCGATGCGATACCCGCCCCAGTTCGGCGGGACCGGGATGCGCTCGACGTCGGCAAAACGCGCGCTCACCTCGGCGAGTCGAGCCAGCAATGCCGCCCGGGAGGCGATCGGGTGAGACTGCTGCGACGCCCACGCACCCAGCTGCGAGCCGCGTGGCCGCTTGGACCAGTAGTCCTCGGTGACCCGCGGATCGACCTTGGTCACCGGGCCGCGGATGTGGAATTGCCGACCCAGCTGGTACCAGGGAAAGGTCGCCGACGCGTACGGGGTGGCCGCGAGCTCGGCACCCTTGGCGGAGTCGTAGTTGGTGAAGAAGGTGATCCCGCCCTCATCGACGTCTTTGCACAGCACCGAGCGGGTGACCGGCCGCCCGGCGTCCACAGTGGCCAATACCATGGCGTTAGGCTCGGCGATCCCGGCGCGTTCGGCGTCACCGATCCACTTGCGGAACAACGCAACCCACCCGTCGTCGAGCCAATCCGCGTCGAGGTCGGGGCATCCGTCTTTTTCGGCGCTGTACTCAACCCGCATCGCCGCCAAGTGTTCGCTGTCAGGACCTGCCATCGCGCCCACGCTACTCCCGCTCCTCCTTACCGACCGGTAGCGGCGGTGGTTGGGCGGAATGAGAGAATCGGCGCCATGACTGTGGTCCCGGAGAATTTCGTCGCCGGCCTCGACGGTGTGGTCGCGTTCACCACCGAGATCGCCGAACCGGACAAGGACGGGGGCGCGCTGCGCTATCGCGGCGTCGACATCGAGGACCTGGTGAGCCGGCAGGTCACCTTCGGCGATGTCTGGGCACTACTGGTGGACGGCAAATTCGGCCATGGCCTGCCGCCGGCCGAACCGTTCCCCCTGCCGATCCACAGCGGCGATGTGCGGGTCGATGTGCAGGCGGGGTTGGCGATGTTGGCGCCCATTTGGGGATACCAGCCGCTGCTCGACATCGACGACATCACCGCGCGAGAGCAGCTGGCCCGCGCCTCGGTGATGGCGCTGTCCTATGTCGCCCAGTCGGCGCGCGGCATCTACCAGCCCGCAGTTCCGCAACGAATCATCGACGAATGTCCCACGATCACAGCACGTTTCATGACGCGTTGGCAAGGCGAGCCCGACCCGCGCCACATCGAGGCCGTCGACGCCTACTGGGTATCAGCCGCCGAGCATGGCATGAACGCGTCGACGTTCACCGCACGGGTGATCGCATCCACCGGCGCAGACGTGGCCGCCGCGCTGTCTGGGGCGATCGGGGCGATGAGCGGCCCGCTGCATGGCGGTGCACCGGCCCGGGTGCTGCCCATGCTCGAAGAAGTCGAGCGCACCGGCGATGCCCGCGGTCTGGTCAAAGGAATCCTGGATCGCGGCGAGAAACTGATGGGGTTCGGGCACCGGGTCTATCGCGCGGAGGATCCCCGAGCGCGGGTCTTGCGGGCGACCGCCAAGCGGCTGGGCGCTCCGCGCTACGAGGTGGCGTTGGCCGTCGAGCAGGCGGCATTGGCCGAGCTGCGTGAGCGCCGCCCGGACCGCGCGATCGAAACCAACGTCGAGTTCTGGGCAGCGGTGGTCCTCGATTTCGCCCGAGTGCCGGCCAAAATGATGCCGGCGATGTTCACCTGTGGCCGGACCGCCGGTTGGTGTGCCCACATTCTCGAGCAGAAGCAACTGGGCAAGCTGGTGCGGCCGTCGGCGATCTACGTGGGCCCCGGACCGCGTAGCCCGGAGTCGGTCGAAGGCTGGGACCAGATTCAGAAAGGTTGAGGCCACACGCTGCGATGAGTTTGCGTCGGTGGCCGGGTCGGTACTGGTGAGCCCGTCCGGGCCGCGAGAAACCTGACCGTAGGAGGCCATCATGGCGATCACCGTCGAACCCGCACTGTCACCGCATCTCGTCGTCGACGACGCCGCCGCGGCGATCGACTTTTACGTCAAGGCTTTCGACGCCGTAGAGCTGGGCCGGGTGCCTGGCCCCGACGGCAAGCTGATCCACGCCGCGCTGCGCATCAACGGCTTCACGGTGATGCTCAACGACGACTTCCCCGAGACCTGCGGTGGCAAGTCGATGACACCGAAGTCACTGGGCGGAACCCCGGTCACCATTCATTTGACCGTCACCGACGTCGACGCCAAGTTCCAGCGTGCGCTCGACGCCGGCGCCACCGTGGTGGCGCCGTTGGACGACCAGTTCTGGGGGGACCGCTACGGCGTGGTCGCCGACCCGTTCGGTCACCACTGGTCGCTGGGACAGCCGGTGCGTGAGGTCAGCATGGAGGAGATCGCCGCAGCGATGGGCCAAGCGGCGCGTTAAGCCAATTCGCGCAGCCGGTTGACCAGCCGCTGCCGCAGCGGCGGCGCGGGCGCAAGCGCCGCGGCTGCCAGCATGTCGGTGATCGAGGTGAACTTGATGCGGGGACGTCCGTCGGCGGTGCCGCGGGAGATCTCGGCGGCGTCGATGGCCTGCCATCCGGCGGCGTCCACGAGATCGGGCTGACGTTCCCGCACGAGTTTGTCCAATGCCGACGGTCTGCTGATCGGCTCGGCGAGCAAGCCGGCGTTGAAGTCGTCGACGAGCTGCTGTACGGTTTGCTGCGCGCAGGACTTGTTGGTGCCGATGAACCCGGTCGGCCCGCGCTTGATCCACCCCGCGACGTAGGCGCCGGGCACCGGTCGGCCTGATGTCGGGTCGACGACCCGGCCCCTGTCGTTGGGGACGACACCGGCGTCTTCGTCGAACGGCAGATCGCGAATCGGCTTGCCCCGATAGCCGATTGAGGTCAATACCAGGCCGGCCTCGAGTGCGCACACCCGGTCGGTGTCCGTGACGCAGAACTCGACGCCGCTGGCGCGCTGGCGGCCGAGCACCCGCCGGGGTGTGAGTCGGTAGGCCAACCGGATTCGTGGCCGCGACGACGGCGACGAGCTGTCGCCGAGTTTGCTCAGTATTTCCAACTTCTGCCGGGTCAAGGTCTTCGCGGCGGCGGCCAGATCGCGCTGCACCAGCTCGTGGTCTTGCGCGTCCAGCACGATGTCGGCCGTCGCGGTCAACCCGATCAGCTCGGGCAGCGTGAACGCGGACTGCGCCGGTCCGCGCCGGGCCGCGATGACCACCTCGTGGACCCGCGACCGCCGCAGCGCTTTGAGCGCGTGATCGGCAATGTCGGTCTGAGCCAACTTGTCCGGATCGGCGGTGAGCACGCGGGCGACATCTAATGCGACGTTGCCATTCCCGATGATCACGACACGCTCGTGGCTGAGATCCATGGGCAGATCGGCGAATTCGGGATGGCCGTTGTACCAGGCCACCACCTCGGTGGCGGTGCCCGTGCCGGGCAAGCCCATGCCTTCGAGGCCGAGCCGGCGGTCGTTGGGTGCGCCGCTGGCGTAGATGACGGCGTGGTGGTGGGCGAGCAGCTCGGCGTGGCTCAGATGCTTGCCGACTTCGACGTTGAGGTAGAAGCGAAAACCTCGGCGCCTAGCGATCCGGTCGAATAGCGCGGTGACCCGCTTGGTGCTCTGGTGATCGGGCGCCACCCCGGCGCGCACCAACCCGTAAGGGGTGGGCAGCTTCTCGAAGACGTTGACCCGCACCCCGTGCTGGGTGAGCAGTTCGTCGGCGGCGTACATCGCGGCCGGGCCTGATCCGACAATAGCCACGCTCAGCGCACCGCGGCGCGGTTGCGGGGCGGGGATCACCGGGGCCAGCTTCGATGTGGGGGGCAGCTTCTGCCCGGCGGGCCGCTCAGGGTAATAGGACGCGTTGATTTCGGCGAACGCCCGCTGGTCGGCCGTCAACCGGGTATCGGGCGCGATGGCCCCGACCGGGCACGCACTCACGCAGGCACCACAGTCGACGCAGGCGACCGGGTCGATGTAGAGCATCTCGGAAGTGGCAAACCCGGGCTCGTCCGGTGTGGGATGGATGCAGTTCACCGGACAGGCGTAAACGCAGGACCCGTCGCTACAGCACGACTGGGTGATGACGTGCGGCATAACGGCAGTCAGGCAGCCGGAACGGCCGCCAGATGCTGGCGCTGCGGCTCGCTGCGGTAGCGCGACGGCTTGCCGTTGATCTTGCAGATCCGCCACACCAGCTTGGCGATCGGGTTCATCAGGCCGGTGTCGCAGGCGAGCATCCGAACGTCGGCGAACATGTCCTGCAGGAACTTCCGGGACTCCGGGGAGCGGAAGAACAGCTCTTTCTTGACCTCGCGCGGGATGTCGAATTCACGCCAGAAGCTCTTGGGCGGCACCGTGATCGCTTGGCCCAGCATCCGCATCACCACCGGGACATACAGCGACAGCCAAAACCGCTTCCGCTTGGGCAGATGCGGAACCCGCTTGCGCAGGTATTCGTGGGCGAAGGAGATGTGTCGCGCCTCTTCGGCCACGTGGATGGCCATCACCCGCTCGATGATCGGGTGCAGCGACTTCCCTTCTCGCAACACGTTTTTCTGGGCGTGGTCGATCGGCTCCTCACCTGCGAGCACCCCGAAAAAGAACGGAATCGGAAGCGGGCCGGCGACCAGCGGAATCAACGGCGACACCCACCGCAGGAACCGGGGCGCGCCGGGCACGTCGGTGCCGATGCGGTTGATCATCTCCTGAAACATCATGGTGTGGTTGCACTCTTCGACCGACTCGTGCAGGCAGTACCGGTACTCCGGCGAGCCGTTGGGCACCCAGAACGCGTACTCCATCAACCCGCGGATCAGAACGGATTCAAACTGCAGGCCCACCTTGGCGACATTGGCCTGACGCCACATACCGATCTTGATCTGGCGCTCCAGCGGCTGCGCCAGATACCACGGGTGCCGCCCCAGCGGATCGGTCTGCGGCAGGATCCAGCGGGGGTCGTCGTCGCTCACCGCGAAGTCCGGTGAGTCCCAGTCGATGTCGGTGTACGGATTGAAATTGCGCCGCACCGACCCCTCGGACAGTGTGGTCAGCAAGTCGACGTAGTCGGCGTCGTCCCGCACCTCCATGTTGCGGCGCCACCGCTGCACCATTTTCGTCCGAGCCATGAATAGCCTCCTGACGAGGTTTACATTCGTACGGGTTGTGTACACAGTACCGGAGGTATCGCCAACTTGCTAGAGTCGGGTCCGCCAGTGTGGCCGAGCCGCCGCCACCCGCCTCGTTGTGACTCGGGTCACACATGTGGTGCTCACTAGGCTGGTGGGCATGGTTGACCAGCTCACGATCCCCGACGGCATCAAACCCCGCGACGGCCGGTTCGGATCCGGACCGTCGAAGGTCCGCCCCGAACAGCTGCAGGCGCTCACCACCAGCGCCGCCGGGCTGTTCGGCACGTCGCACCGGCAAGCCCCGGTGAAGGACCTGGTCGGCCGGGTCCGCAGCGGTCTGCGCGAGTATTTCTCGCTGCCCGACGATTACGAGGTGATCTTGGGCAACGGCGGTGCCACCGCGTTTTGGGACGCCGCTGCGTTCTGCCTGATCGACAAGCGGTCACTGCACTTGAGCTACGGCGAGTTCAGTTCGAAGTTCGCCTCGGCGGTCGCCAAGAATCCGTTCGTCGGCGATCCGGTCATCGTCAAGGCCGATCCCGGCAGCGCACCGGAGCCGCGCAGCGATCCGTCGGTGGATGTGATCGCGTGGGCACACAACGAAACCTCGACCGGGGTGGCCGTGCCGGTGCAGCGTCCGGTCGGCTCGGGCGATGCGCTGGTCGTCATCGATGCCACCTCCGGCGCGGGTGGCCTGCCGGTCGACATCACCGAGGCCGACGCCTACTACTTCGCGCCGCAGAAGAATTTCGCCGGCGATGGTGGGCTGTGGCTGGCCATCCTGAGCCCTGCGGCGCTGGGCCGCATCGAGGCCATCGCCGAATCCGGGCGGTGGGCGCCGGACTTTTTGTCGCTGCCGATCGCAGTCGACAACAGCCGCAAGAACCAGACCTACAACACGCCGGCGATCGGCACGCTGGTGCTGCTGGCCGAGCAAATCGACTGGCTGCTAAGCAATGGCGGCTTGGACTGGGCGGTCAAACGCACCGCCGACTCCTCGCAGCGGCTGTATTCATGGGCCCAGGAGCGGCCCTACACCACACCCTTCGTCGCCGAGCCGCGGCTGAGGTCCCAGGTGGTGGGCACCATCGACTTCAGCGACGACGTCGACGCCGCCGCAGTCGCCAAGGTGCTGCGGGCCAACGGCATCGTCGACACCGAGCCGTACCGCAAACTCGGCCGCAACCAACTGCGGGTCGCGATGTTTCCCGCGGTTGACCCCGATGACGTCAGCGCGCTCACCGCGTGCGTCGACTGGGTGGTCGAGCGGCTCTAAACGGTGCCGAGCCGGCCCGCGTGTCAGCGCGGTTACGGCGGTCAGCTGCATTAGAGTGCGCAGCTGACAGGCCCGTCGCGCTGGTATGCCAAGAGCCTGCGAGGAGGTCGACATGCGGGAACTCACGGTCCTTGGGCTCGATGTCGACGGCAAACACATTATCTGCGAGGCTCTTAACAGCAACGGGGACTCCGGCGACAGGTTCAAGCTGCTCGTCGACGATCGGCTGCGGGCGGCGGTACGCGGCGACGGGGCGCGGCTGGGGCCAACCAGGATGGACATCGAGGTCGGCAACATGCTCAGCCCCAAAGAGATTCAGTCCCGGATTCGCGCGGGCGCATCCGTCGAGCAGGTGGCCGCGGCGACCGGCGCCGAGATCGCCCGGATCCAGCGGTTCGCCCACCCGGTGCTGTTGGAACGGGCCCGGGCCGCCGAGCTGGCAACCACGGCGCATCCCGTGCTCGCCGACGGTCCCGCGGTGGCGACACTGCGGGAGACGGTCAGCGCCGCGTTGGCCGCGCGTGGGCTCGACCCCGACAGCACCAGTTGGGACGCGTGGCGCAGCGACGACGGCCGCTGGACGGTACAGCTGGCCTGGAAGGCCGGCCGCTCCGATAATGTCGCTCACTTCCGGTTCTCGCCCGGTGCCCACGGCGGAACGGTGACCGCCATCGACGACGCCGCCAGCGAGCTGATCGATCCGGATTTCGACCGTCCACTGCGCCCGGTGGCGGCGGTGGCCCAACTCGATTTCGACGATCCCGCGCCGCCGCCGGAGAAACCCGCTGCCCCGGAACGCCAACGCCAGCCGGCACGCGCTCGGCGCGGCAAGCCACCGGTTCCCGCGTGGGAGGACGTGTTGCTGGGCGTGCGCTCCGGCGGAAACCGCTAGGCCCGACCCAGCGCCGCCAGCGTGAGCAGCGCCACCCAGGCGCACGACACACCGACGGCCGCGCCCAGCACAAACCAGCGCAGCACCGGAGTATGGCGCCAGCCCCACAACGTCGGCGCCAGCCCGCCGGCCGCAACAATGTTCAGCCCGACGGCCAACACCGGGTGAACCCGGACCAGCCCGAGGGTCAGCACCACGACCGCGACACCGGTTACCGCCGCGACGAATCCGGCGACCGTCAAACCCGTTGCCCAGGGCGTGGATTCGTCGGTCACGGCGCGAGCCTAGCGCGTTCGTAGAAGGCGAGCGCGGCCGCGGTGGCGACGTTGAGTGAGTCGGTGCCGCGGGACATCGGGATGCGCACCCGCAGGTCGCAGCCGCGCATCGCTTTTTCGCTCAGGCCGGCGCCCTCGGCTCCCACCAGGATGGCGACTTGCTGGTCGCACAGCTGCGCCATCGCTGCGGGCAACGGCTGGGCGTGTTCGTTGGGAGTCATGGCCAGCAAGCGAAAGCCGTGTTCGCGCAGCATCTTTAGCTCGGCCGGCCAGTCGGTGGCGCGGGCGTATGGCACCAGGAGCGCGTGACCCATGGATACCCGTACCGCGCGACGGTAGAGCGGATCGGCGCAGCCGCTGCCGAAGACCACGGCGTCGACGCCAAGCCCGGCCGCGTTGCGGAAGATCGAGCCCAGGTTTTCGTGGTCGTTCACTCCTTCGAGCACCGCGACCGTGCGGGCCTCGTCGATAACTTGTGCGACGTCTGGCTCCGGTACCCGGCGCGCCGCGGCCAGCACGCCACGATTGAGATGGAAGCCGACCACCCGGGCCATCACCTCGGCGGACACCCGGTAGTACGGCGCTGCCACCCCGGCCAGGTCGGCCTGGAGTTCGGCGAGCCGGCGGTCGGTGCCGAGCAGGGCCAGCGGCGTGAACCGGGATGCCAGCATGCGCCGCACCACCAGGACGCCCTCGGCGATCACCAGCCCCTTGCCGCTCGGCAGATCGGGACGGCGGTCCACGCTGTTGAGGTCGCGGAAGTCGTCGACGCGCGGGTCGTCGGGATCAGTGACATCCACTACGTCGATGGCCGCGAAGCGGCTGGCGCTCACGGACTTTCGTCGACCAGCGCCAACATCAGGTCGGCCGCCGTGCGTAGCGTGTCACGCTCGGCGCTGCCCAGCGACGCGAGCCGCTGCGCGAGCCACTCCCTGCTGGCGCGACGTTCCGACTCCAACAGGTCCACGCCGGCAGCAGACACCGACACCAGCACCTGGCGGCCGTCGACCGGGTGTGCGGTGCGCTCCACGAAACCCAGCTCGGCGAGCGAGGCGATCACCCGGGTCATCGACGGCGGCCGGACGCGTTCTCGTTCGGCCAGCGCGCCCGGTGTCATCGGGCCTTCTTTGTCCAGCGTGGCCAGCGCCGACAGTTGTGACAGCGACACCGGCGACTGCGGACGCCGAAACCGCAATTGGCGCGCCAGCCGCATGACCGCCAACGACAAATCGCTAGCCAGCCGCGTATCGCTGTCTATCACAGCGCGAAGGTTACGACAGGTAGTGAACGCTTAGCATCGTCTACGCCGAATCCTGCCCCGGTCACCCGCACCGGTATGTTGAACGCGATGTCTCGCCAGGGTCTCGAACCGCCGCCGCTTCCCCCTGGGTTGCTTGAAGTGTGGCCGGTGATCGGCGTGGGCGCGCTGGGGTGGCTGACCGCGACGATCGCGGCCTTCGTGGTGCCCGCCCTCGAGACGTGGCGGCCGGTGACGGTAGCAGGGTTGGCCACCGGGCTCCTCGGCACGGGTATCTTCCTGTGGCAGCGCGACGCCGTGCGCCGTGGGGCACGGGGCGCGCAAACCGGCCTGGAACATCACCGGCCGCAGTGATCAGCCAACCGAGGAGAACCCGATGGCAGCGCCGTTGTTGCAAGCCCAAGTCGACATCAAGGCACCCGCCGCCAAGGTGTGGAAGCTGATATCCGATTTGCGCCGTATGCCGCAGTGGAGCCCGCAGTGCCGATGGATGAGACCACTCGGTCCAGTGCGTCCGGGTACCCGCACGCTCAACTTCAACCGACGCGACAAGCTGTTCTGGCCCACCACGTGCACGCTCACCGAAGTCATCCCGGAAAAGAAGCTGGCGTTCCGCGTCAACGCCAACGGCACCATCTGGAGCTACGAGCTCGAGCCGACGAACGAGGGAACAAGGGTGATCGAGAGCCGGCACGCCGAGAACGGCGTCAAGCCCATCTCGACCATGACGGTCAAGGCGTTGTTCGGCGGCGTGGACAGTTTCGAACGTGAGCTTCTCGACGGTATGAACACGTCGCTGGCCAACATCAAGGCCGCGGCCGAGAGCGGCTAGCCGTCTGCCGGTGTCTCGGTGATGTCGAGCACCCCGTCGTCGTACGGGTCATACATCGGCGTGCCGCCGCCCGCGGGAGCTGGGGTGTCGGAGTGCGCGCCGCAGCCGTACTCGGCGTCCACGACATGCCCGTCGGCAGACATCTCGTTGCCGCAGACCCCGAACATCCTGCCCAGCGAACCGGCCAACGGCAGGTAGAAGCCGCAGTCGCGGCACACCCGTTTGGTGGAGCGCGCCATCGGCGAGTTGGGACCGTACTCGCCGTCGTGCCAGCGTTGGGCCGCTTGCGCGCGACCCCAAGCACTCATCACGCGCCGGCGCCCCAGGCCGAGTTCGACGGCGACTTCGTCGACCTGCGGGTCACCGGTGGCGGCGTAGCCGGGCACCAGTCGCGGGTCGTCGGGTGGCGCTGCCAGCAGGTCACCGGGTCCCAGGTCTCCGGGCCTGATCCGCTGGTCCCAGGGCACCCATTCGGGTGCCAGCAGCGCGGTCGGGCCAGGAACCAGGACCACTTCACTGATCGTCGCGTGATCGGCGCCCGGATACGCGGCCACCACGACCGCCCACTGCCATCCCCGATAGCCGGGCAGATGCGCCAAGAACCGGTGGGTCGCGGCGGCGGGATCTTCGTAGCTGACGCCGAGATAGTCACCCACCGATTCCGGACCGCTGAACTCCTCGATCGCGGCGCGGGCCTGGTCGACCGCGCCGGTGAGAAGCGCGGCCACCTCTTGGGACCACTCGGTGATTGCGGCTTCTTCGGTGCGTGCGGTCACGCTGTCCATTGTCCCCGATGCCCGCGCGTCGGGAGGACGACCAGCCACACCGATCGGTTGCACGCCCGCACCCTGGGCATGAGCCAGAATTGGTGTGTGTCTGGGCGTCGGCGTGATCACACCGGCGTTGGCCGCGCGGCTGCTCCTGGCCGTCGGCCCGGTTCCCGACCGGTCGGCGAGCATCCCGGCATGGCCAACTATCCCGCCGACGACGCCGGCGATCGGCGGCTGCACCGTCCGCCGCCGATGCCCAGCGCCAACCGCTACCTGCCGCCACTGCTGCACCGCGATCCGGAAACGCGCGGCGGTCCCGCACCGCCCCGCGGCACGCCGCCCGGTGAACGGGTTACCGTTACGCGGGCCGCGGCACAGCGCAGCCGCGAAATGGGTTCGCGGATGTATTGGCTCGTGCAACGCGCCGCCACCGCGGACGGCGCCGACAAATCCGGGCTGACCGCGCTCACGTGGCCGGTAGTGGCGAACTTCGCGGTCGATTCCGCGATGGCCGTCGCACTTGCCAACACCTTGTTCTTCGCGGCGGCCACGGGCGAGAGCAAAGCCCGGGTTGCGCTGTACCTGCTGATCACTATCGCGCCGTTCGCCGTTGTCGCGCCGCTGATCGGCCCGGCGCTGGATCGGCTGCAGCACGGTCGCCGGGTCGCGCTCGCGCTGTCGTTCGTGCTGCGCACGGCGCTGGCGGTGCTGCTGATCATGAACTACGACAGCGCCACCGGCAGCTTCCCGCCGTGGGTGCTGTACCCTTCGGCGCTGGCCATGATGGTGCTGTCGAAGTCATTCAGTGTCTTGCGCAGCGCGGTGACGCCGCGGGTGATGCCGCCCACCATCGACCTGGTGCGCGTGAATTCCCGGTTGACGGTGTTCGGTCTGCTCGGCGGCACCATTGTGGGAGGGGGCATCGCAAGCGGGATCGAGTTTTTATTCACCCACCTATTCGGCTTGCCGGGCGCATTGTTCTTCATCGTCGCGGTCACCGTAACGGGTGCCTGGTTGTCGATGCGGATTCCGCGCTGGGTCGAGGTGACCACCGGTGAGGTTCCCACCACGTTGAGCTATCGCGTCCGCGCCGGCCAAGGGCGCCGAAGCTGGGCCCAGGAGGTCAAGAGAGCCAGCGGTGCACTGCGACAACCGTTGGGCCGCAACATAATTACTGCATTGTGGGGGAACTGCACGATCAAGGTGATGGTGGGTTTCCTGTTTTTGTACCCGGCGTTCGTCGCCAAGGCGCATGAAGCCAGCGCGTGGGTGCAGGTGGGCATGCTCGGCCTGATCGGCGCCGCGGCCGGGCTCGGAAACTTCGCCGGCAACTTCGCCAGCGCGCGTCTGCAGTTGGGCAGGCCCGCCGCACTCGTGGTGCGCTGCACCGTGGCGGTTGCTGCTGCGGCGCTGGCGGCAGCGGTGGCCGGCAACCTGTTAATGGCCGCGATTGCCACCCTGATCACCTCTGGCGCTAGCGCGATCGGGAAGGCGTCGCTGGACGCCTCGCTGCAGGACGATCTGCCCGAGGAGTCGCGGGCCTCGGCGTTCGGGCGATCGGAGTCCACCCTGCAGCTGGCGTGGGTGCTGGGCGGCGCGCTGGGTGTGATGGTATACACCGAACTGTGGGTCGGTTTCACCGCGGTGACCGCGCTGTTGATCCTCGGCCTGGCGCAAACTGTCGTCAGCTACCACGGTGATTCGCTCATCCCGGGCTTCGGAGGCAATCGGCCCGTCATGGTCGAGCAGGAAGGTGGGCGCCGCGGGCCCGACCCGGCGGTGGCGTGGGACTGACGCACCGTGCCGCACTGCTGACGGTTGTCGCGGTGCCGGCCGTCACGTCAACGACGGTCAGACACCGCACACGCAGGGCGTGCTGCAGGTCACCGCGCGAGATCCGGTGCAGTGTGGCCGGTTGCCAGCGCGATCGGGCGGGCGTCTTAGCGGCTGCTGCGGGCGTGCGAAGCTAGCCGCCCGCACCATGACCGGCGGGCACTCGCTCGGCCTCAACCGGCGGCCCGGGCGGCGTCCCATCACCAAATGGCCTGCCGCCCAGAGCTTCCCGGCCATGCGGCGTCAGCCAGCTGGCCAGCTGCGGGCCCTTCGGCACGATGCCGGTGGGGTTGATGTCGCGGTGCACGACGTAGTAGTGCCGTTTGATTTGGACAAAGTCGACGGTGTCGCCGAAGCCTGGCGTCTGAAACAGGTCACGCGCATAAGCCCACAGCACCGGCAGCTCGGTGAGTTTTTGGCGATTGCATTTGAAATGTCCGTGATAGACCGCGTCGAAGCGCACCAGCGTGGTGAACAGCCGTACGTCGGCTTCGGTGATGGTGTCGCCCACCAGATAACGCTGACCGGACAGCCGCTCAGTTAACCAATCCAGTGCGCTGAACAACCTGTCATAGGCCGCTTCGTAGGCCTGCTGCGAACCGGCGAACCCGCACCGGTACACCCCGTTGTTGATCTCGGTGTAGACCCGCTTGTTCACCTCGTCGATCTCGGTCCGCAAGGGCTCGGGATAGAGCCGCGGCGCGCCATCGCGGTGATATGCGGCCCACTCGGTGGAGAAGTCCAGTGTGATTTGTGCGAAATCGTTGGTGACGACGGCTCCGCTGGGTATATCGACGATCGCCGGGACGGTAATGCCCTTCGGATAGTCGGGGAAGCGTTTGAGGTAGGCATCACGCAGCCGCGGGATCTTGAGCACGGGGTCGACGCCGCCGGGATCAAGATCGAAAGTCCAGCTGCGCTCGTCGTGGATAGGGCTGCAAAACCCAATGGAGACAACAGGTTCGAGTCCGAGCAAACGTCGCACAATGATCGCGCGGTTGGCCCATGGGCATGCCCGGGCGACGATGAGTCGATACCGACCGGGTTCGACCGGGTACCCGTCGCGTCCGTCGGCGGTGATGCGGGTGCCGATGTAGTCGGTGTCGCGGGTGAACTCACCGGCTTCGGCGACGTAGGAGCTCACGCTTCAGCTCTGCGGTACCGCCAGAATCCGGCGCGCCACGTTGGCCTGGGTAGACGCGCCCGGCTCCCAGGAAGCGATCCACGGTCCGGTGCCCTCGGATTGGTCCAGGATCCCTTCCTCCAGCCAGATATAGCGGCCCTCGAGGACGTTGCTTGCCAGTGCGATATCGGTGCTGTCGGTGTTGGCCCATAACGCGTCGAGCAAGGCGTCCACCCGAAGCGTGGCCTGCCGGCAAAACGCGTCGGCCAGTTCGTAGGCCCGTTCGCCTTGGGCCGGATCGGCGACCCGTTGGGCCTCCGCCCGCACGCACGCTGCCGACATGGCGAACAGCTCGGCGCCGATGTCCACAATGCGCCCGAGGAAACCCTGCTTTTGCTCTAATTCGGCTTGCCAGCGCGCCATTCCATAGAACGTGTTGCGGGCCAGCTTGCGCGCGCAGCGTTCGACGAACCGCAGATGTGTCGCCAGCCTGCCGAATTCGCGATAGCTTGTGGGCAGCTGCCCTTCGCCGAAAACCAGCTGCGGCAGCCACTTTGCATAAAATCCGCTGGCGCCGGCCGCCGCCTTGGCTTTCTGCCGGAAATCGGCTTTGGGGTTGGCGAGATCACCTGCGGCGGTCAGGTGGGCGTCGACTGCTTCGCGAGCGATGAGCAACCGCATGATCTCGCTGGATCCTTCGAAGATGCGGTTGATCCGCAGATCGCGCACCGCCTGCTCCACCGGCACCGCACGTTCCCCCCGTGCGGCCAGCGACTCGGCTGTCTCGTAGCCGCGACCACCGCGTATCTGCACCAGCTCGTCGGCGATCACGCAGGCCATCTCGCTGGACCACAATTTAGCCAGCGCCGCCTCGATGCGGATGTCGTTGCGGCCTTCGTCGGCCATCTGACCCGAGAGCTCGAGCACCGCCTCGAGCGCGTAGCAGGTGGCGGCGATGAACGAGATCTTGCTGGCGACCGCGGCATGCTTGCCGATCGGCTTGCCCCACTGCACCCGTTCGCGGGACCATTCCCGGGCGATTTTCAGCGACCACTTCGCCGAGCCGGTCGCCATCGCGGGTATGGACAGCCGGCCGGCGTTGAGCGTGGTCAGCGCGATCTTGAGTCCGTCGCCCTCGCGGCCGATCAGGTTTTCCCGGGGGACTCGGACTTTGTGCAGCCTGGTCACACCGTTTTCGATGCCGCGCAATCCCATGAATTTGTTGCGCCGCTCCACGGTGATGCCGGGTGAATCGGCCTCAACGACGAAGGCGCTGATGCCGCCCCGGTGTCCGTCGCTCTTGGGCACCCGGGCCATGACCACCAGCAGGTCGGCAACCGTGCCGTTGGTGGTCCACAGCTTGACCCCGTCGAGTTCGTAGGCCTGCCCGTCGTCAATCGGTATCGCGGTCGACGCCAGCCGCGCCGGGTCCGAGCCGACGTCCGGTTCGGTGAGCAGAAACGCCGAGATTGCCCCGGCGGCGCATCGCGGCAAGAACCTGCGCTTCTGTTCCTCGGTCCCGGCAAGCTTGAGTGGTTCGGGGACCCCGATCGACTGATGCGCCGAAAGCAGTGCGCCGAGACTGGGGTGGACGGTCGCGACCATCATCAGCGCGCGGTTGTAGGCGACCTGCGACATGTTCAACCCGCCGTACTCCGACGGGATTTTCATGCCGAAACATCCCAGTTCAGCAAGGCCTTTCACGTACTCGTCGGGAATCTGGGAATCACGCTCGATGACACTGCCGTCAACATTTCGGAGAAATTCGCGCAGCTTGCCCAGGAACTCCTCGGTGCGTGCGGTCTCGCCGTCAGATGGCCGGGGAAACGGGTGAATCAACTCCAGCGGGAACCGGCCGAGGAACAGCTCCTTAGCGAATGATGGTTTCTCCCATCCGGCTTCGCGGGATTCTTCGGCTACCGCCCTGGCCTGCTCTTCGGTGACCTGCGCTTGCTGAACCATCGGACGCCCTCTCGTTTGTTACCCCAGAGTAGCTCGCAAGTTACTCCAGAGTAGCCCGAACCGGCGTCGCTAAACCCAACTCCGGCGCAGCAAACTACGCGTCGAGCTCGCGGGCGACCGCCTTGACCACCTCGGAGACCCGCCGGGCCGTCTTACGGTCGGGGTAGCGGCCCTTGCGCAACTCGGGCTGGATCGTACTTTCCAGCAAGGTGATCATGTCCTCGACCATGCCGTGCAGTTCGTCGGGACTGTGCTTGTGCTCGGCGGCCCCCTCGCGGCGCGCCCGGGCCAAGCTGGGCGGCGGATCAATTATCTTGAGGCTCAACGCCTGCGGGCCGCGGCGACCGGTGGCCACACCGAATTCGACGCGCTGTCCCGCCTTGAGGCCTTCAACCCCCTCGGGCAAGGCCGAGGAGCGGACATAGACGTCTTCGCCGTCTTCCTGCGACAAGAAGCCGAACCCTTTTGCGGCGTCGTACCACTTCACCTTGCCAGTCGGCACTGGTCTCACCTGCTTGTCTGACCGGTCAAACTACGATGGGCTGCAGAAGGAAGCGCCCCGCTTGTGCAGGACGCGATTGATTGCTGATCCTACTCGGATGCCGGCCCTACGAGCACCCCTGTTTCCTGGGTAGGCTGGCGGTACCGGTGGAGGAGATATGCGCCTGGTCCTAAACGTCATCTGGTTGATCTTTGGTGGCCTCTGGCTGGCTTTGGGGTACCTGCTGGCTGCGCTGGTGTGCTTCCTTCTGATCATCACCATCCCGTTCGGATTCGCGGCGCTGCGCATCGCGTCCTTTGCGCTGTGGCCATTCGGGCGCACCATTGTCGAGAAGCCGGGAGCGGGGACCGGCGCGCTGATCGGCAACGTCATCTGGGTGGTGCTGTTCGGGCTGTGGCTGGCGATCGGGCATGTGGTGAGCGCCGCGGCGATGGCCGTCACAATCATCGGAATCCCGTTGGCGCTGGCCAATCTCAAGCTGATCCCGGTGTCGCTGGTACCGCTGGGCAAAGAGATCGTGCCGGTCGGCGCGACAACCCACGCGGAGTGGGTGCGCGCGTGACGCTGACCGCGCTGGGACTGCCGACGCTACGCCGCCGGCCTGACAGCGCTGTCATGGCCGGCGATGCGCCGACTGCCGGCCCACTGGTGGACCGCTATGGCCGGATCGCCACCGATCTGCGGGTGTCGCTGACGGACCGGTGCAACTTGCGCTGCACTTACTGCATGCCGGCCGAGGGCTTGGACTGGCTGCCCACCGATCAGCTGCTTCGACCGGACGAGCTGATACGACTGCTGCGCATCGCTGTCACCCGGCTGGGCATCACCAGCGTGCGCTTCACGGGCGGGGAGCCGCTGTTAGCCCGGCACCTCGAAGAGGTGGTGGCCGCCGCGGCGCGTTTGCGGCCCCGGCCTGAGATTGCGCTGACCACCAACGGCCTGGGATTGGCGCGGCGGGCCACAGCGCTCGCCGAAGCCGGCCTGGACCGGGTCAACGTGTCACTGGACACCGTCGACCGCGCCCGCTTCGCCGCGATCGCCCGCCGCGATCGGCTCCCCGATGTGCTGGCCGGCCTGGCCGCCGCGAAGGCCGCCGGGCTGGAGCCGATCAAAGTCAACGCCGTGCTGGATCCGGCGACCGGTCGCGAGGATGTCGTCGAGCTGTTGCGGTTCTGCCTCGAGCACGGCTACCAGCTACGGGTCATCGAGCAGATGCCGCTGGATGCGGGGCACCAGTGGCGCCGGGGGGCCGCGCTCACCGCCGACGACGTGCTCGCGGCGCTGCGCCCGTATTTCCGCTTGCGGCCCGACCCGGCGCCCCGCGGCTCGGCCCCCGCCGAGCTTTGGCTGGTCGAGGACGCATCTGGACACGCCGGAAAGGTCGGGGTGATCGCCTCGGTGTCACACGCCTTTTGCTCGGCCTGTGATCGCACCCGGTTGACCGCTGATGGCCAGATCCGCAGCTGTCTGTTCGCCACCGAGGAGACCGACCTTCGCACCCTGCTGCGCGTTGGCGCCGACGACGACGCGATTGAAGCGGCCTGGCGTGCCGCAATGTGGGGCAAGCCGGCCGGACATGGCATCAACGACCCGGGCTTCATCCAGCCGGACCGTCCGATGAGCGCGATCGGTGGCTGAACCCATGGCCTGCGAGGAGCCCGGCGAAGTCCGGGTCACTGTCCGCTATTTCGCGGCGGCACGAGCGGCCGCCGGCGCCGACTCGGAAACGGTTTCCGTGCGGCCCGGTGCCACCGTGGCCGACCTGGTCGACTGCTTGGCCACCAAGAACGCGCGGCTGGCGAAGGTGCTGAGCCGCTGCTCCTATCTGTCCGACGGTATCGCCGTGCGCGACACGCACACCGCACTTCGCTCCGGGGAGACGATCGACGTGCTGCCCCCCTTTGCCGGCGGTTGACCCTGTGATTTCCCTCACATAACGGATGGATCACGGCGCGGTTACGGACTGATCTCAACATTGCTGGCCTGCGTTAACGCTGCGCTTTCCTGGCGTTTTGCGCGACGCCGTAGGGCGAAACGCCGGTGTGGACGCAGAAATGACTGAATCGCTTTGAGCCGCTACCGTTCTGCGCGGGCCTGCCAAGGCATACCAAGGGGGCGGGCCCGCTCCGCCTACAGCGCCGAACTCCATCCGGTGGGCGGGGATCTCGACAACGCGGCGGATGGAGGCGGGGGACCCACCGGTCCGCCCGGATCGGACGTGGAGCCGTTCGCGGCTCCTCGGGGTGAAGCCACGTCGTTTCCCCACGGATGACGACGGCGGCCGGGCAACCTCTCCAGCCCGAACCCGACAGCTGACCTCGCGGGCGCCTACAGGGAGGACTTCACCGGCGTATGAGTGGACGGCATCGTAAGCCCACGACATCGAGCGTCAGCGTCGCGAAAATCGCATTTACCGGAGCCGTTATCGGCGGCGGCAGCGTGGCTTTGGCGGGCCACGCGGCCGCGGCAACCGACAGCGAGTGGGATCGCGTCGCCCGCTGCGAGTCCGGCGGCAACTGGTCGATCAACACCGGCAACGGCTATCAGGGCGGCCTGCAGTTCACCCAGGGAACCTGGGCCGCCCACGGTGGGGGCCAGTACGCCCCCTCGGCGAACCTCGCCACCCGGGAGCAGCAGATCGCCGTGGCTGAGCGGGTGCTTGCCACTCAGGGCCGGGGGGCCTGGCCGGCATGCGGTGGTGGACTTTCGGGGCCAACGCCACGCAGCGTCGTCGCCGAGCCCGCACCGATGGAGCCGCCGGCCGACGAACCAGCCGAACCGCCGGCCGACGAACCCGCTGCACCGGTTGAGTTGGCCGCCGACGACCAGCCAGCTCCCCCGACGGAACCCGTCGCGTTCAATGCGCCCGAGCCGGTCGACGAACCCATGGCGGGTGCAGAGCCAGTCGAGGCCGAGGCACCAGCCGAACAACCGGTGCCGGCGCCCGCGCCGGCCGTCGAGCCGACGATCGATGCGGCTGCCCCCGGCGACGCGCCGGAAGTGCACGAGGCGCAGGCTGTCTCGTACTGGGCCGTCACCCCGGCCCCGGCCGACCCGGCGCCCGGGCCGGCGCTTCCGATTGATCCGGCCGCTGCAGGCTCGGCGGTGCACGACCTGCAGGTGCCGCCGCAGCTTGCGCCCATGCTCGACCCGGCGAATATGCCCAACACGAGCGGGCTGCCGGCGACGGCGCCGCAGAACATCGATCCCGGCTTTCTCAAAGACCTGTGGCAGGCCATCCAGGCGCAGGGCATCAACGGCAACAGTGCCCTGGCCGCGCTGGCACAGCAACCTCAGGCGCTCCCGGCCCAGTAGAGCTCAGGCTGAACCGACCCATTCGTCGGTGCCGTCGGCGAAAAACTGGTGCTTCCACACCGGCAGCCGCGCCTTGATGGCGTCGACGAGGTGAGCGCAGGTGTCGAATGCCGCGCGGCGATGGTCGGCGGCCACCGCGGCCACCAACGCCACTTCACCGATGTGCAGCACGCCGACCCGGTGACTGGCGGCGATCGCGCGCACCCCGCGGCACTGCTCGGCGACCTCACTTAGCACCTCGGATAACACCTGCTGGGCCGACGGATGCGCGGAATACTCCAGCCGCAGCACCTGCCGGTCGCCGTCGTGGTCACGGATCATGCCGACAAAACCCACCACCGCGCCCGCAGCTTGATGGCTGACCAATTCCTCGTGTTCGGCCAAAACGATCGGCTCTTCAGTGAGGGCCGCGCGCACTACTTTCGCCATCACTCCTCGATCCCGGCTCCACCGGCATCATCGTCGTCGGCGCACGCCATCAGCGCCACTCCTCGATCAGCCCGGATGATCTTTGCCAGCAAGTTGGTCCAGGGCGTGGTCGAGCACGTCGGCGAGCACCCCGAGACCATCGCGCACTCCCCCGGGCGAGCCGGGCAGGTTGACGATCAGGGTACGGCCGGCCACACCGCATAGCCCCCGCGACAGCACCGAGGTGGGCACTTGAGGTAGCCCCGAGCGCCGGATCGCATCGGCCAGTCCGGGCACCTCGTAGTCGAGCACCGCCGCCGTCTGCGCCGGAGTGTCGTCGCTCGGCGAGATCCCGGTGCCTCCGGAGGTGATGATCAGGTCGACGCCCTCGGCGACCGCGTCGCGCAGCGCCTGCCCAACCGGATCCCCGTCGGGAACCACTCGCGGCTGCACATCTGAAAAGCCTCGCCGTTCAAGCCATTCAGCGATGATCGGGCCACACCGGTCGTGATACACGCCGGCGGATGCCCGGGTGGACGCGATAATGACTCGCGCGGACCGCTCCCCCATCAACGCACCCAAGTACCGCTGCGGCCGCCGTCCTTGCGAAGCACACGGACATCATCGATGCGCGCGGCCGGATCCACCGCTTTGATCATGTCGTAGAGCGTGAGCGCAGCGACGCTGACGGCGGTCAGCGCCTCCATCTCCACTCCGGTGCGGTCGGTGCTGCGCACCGTCGCGGTGATTTCGATGTCGGATGTCCCCACGCTGAAATCGACATCGACACCGGTCAGCGCAAGCTGATGACACAACGGAATCAGTTCACTGGTGCGCTTGGCGGCCAGAATGCCCGCCACCCGCGCGGTCGCCAACGCGTCACCCTTGGGCAGCCCGCCCGAGGAGATGAGCGCCACCACGTCGGCCGAGGTCCGCAACGCTCCCGCGGCCACCGCGGTGCGCTTCGTGGCACCCTTTTCGGTGACGTCGACCATGCGCGCCGCGCCACGGTCGTCGACGTGCGAAAGCGGGCCTGTGCCCGACGCTGCTGCCATCTCGGACCCCGCCGTCACCAGCTATCGGTTAACGACGGTGACCGGGTGGACGTAGGGCAGGTCGTCCGGAGGCAGCGGGAATTGCACGTCCCCGAACGGGGACAACGCGCCCGTGCGGTCGGTGCGCAATTCGCTGACCGCATGGTCGTCCGGATTGGTCGTCGGCCAGCCGTTGTCGACGTAGCGAGCCTTGCGCCCCTTGTTCTCAGCGATGTCAGCCACGCATCCATTCTGACAGGTCTGATGGTGACAAGCGGCCCGGGCCGCCGTGGCCAATTGCTCGACCTCGGGCTCCTAAGCTGCAATTACTCGCCGTCGTCGCCGTGACGGTCACTGCTTTACCCTGGTCAGCAATGACCCGACACACCCCGGATATCCCGCTGGGGTCCTGGCTGGCCGGCTGGCCCGACGAGCGGCTGATCCGTCTGCTGGAGTGCCGCCCCGACCTTGCCCAGCCGCCGCCCGGCAGCATCGCCGCCCTGGCCGCTCGGGCCCAGGCGCGACAGTCCATCAGGGCCGCTACCGACGAGCTCGACTTCTTACGGCTGGCGCTGATCGACGCGCTGCTGGTGCTGCACGCCGACACCGCCCCGGTGCCGGTGGCCAAGCTGCTGGCACTGATCGGTGCGCGAGCGCCCGAGGCCGATGTGCTTGCCGCGCTCGATGACCTCAAAGAGCGCGCCCTGGTGTGGGGCGACACCCAGGTCCGGGTGGCCGCCGACGCCGGCGCCGGGCTGCCTTGGCACCCCGGCCAGGTGACCCTGGAGGACGAAACCCGCACCAGGGAGCAGATTGTTGAGCTGATCGACGAACTCGACGACGACGAGCTCGCGGTGCTGGACAAGCTGCTGGCAGGCTCCCCGATGGGCCGCACCCGCGACGCGGCTCCCGGAGCTGCCCCGGATCGCCCGGTGCCGCGGCTGCTGGCCAGGGGGCTGCTGCGGCGCATCGACGCCGAGACGGTGATCTTGCCGCGCCAGGTTGGTCACGTGCTGCGCGGCGAGGACCCGGGCCCGACGCAGCTGACCGCGCCCGACCCGGTCGTCACGACCACCACCCAGGCCGACGCCGATGCCGCGGCGGCCGGCGCCGTCATCGACCTGTTGCGTGAGCTCGACGTGCTGCTCGAAACGCTGTCCGCCGCACCGGTTGCCGAGCTGCGCAGCGGCGGGCTGGGGGTCCGCGACCTCAAGCGGCTAGCGAAGGTGACCGGCATCGACGAGGCGCGGCTGGGCCTGATCCTGGAGCTCGCGGCGGCCGCCGGGCTGATTGCCAGCGGCATGCCCAGCCCACCGCAGGAAGGCGGTGACGGCCCCTACTGGGCGCCCACCGTGGCCGCCGACCGGTTTGCTGAAGCCGCGGCCGCCGAGCGGTGGCATTTGCTGGCCAGCACCTGGCTGGACCTGCCCACCCGTCCCGCGCTGATCGGCACCCGCGGCCCCGACGCGAAACCCTATGGTGCGCTGTCAGATTCGGTGTACTCGACGGCGGCTCCGCTGGATCGCCGGCTGCTGTTGGGCCTGCTGGCCGAACTGCCGCCCGGCGCCGGTGTCGACCAGACCTCCGCGTCGGCAACACTGGTGTGGCGGCGCCCCCGATGGGCAAAGCGGCTGCAGCCCGGCCCGGTGGCAAACCTACTTGACGAAGCCCACTTTCTGGGCCTGGTCGGCCGCGGAGCGATCAGCACGCCCGGCCGCGCACTGCTGGACGCAAAGACCGGTGACGACGCCGTGGTCGCCGCGATGCGGCGGGCGCTTCCCGAACCGATCAACCACTTTTTGGTGCAGGCTGACCTGACCGTCGTGGTGCCCGGCCCGCTGGAGCGGTCTTTAGCCGAGGAACTGGCCGCCGTCGCCACCGTCGAGTCGGCCGGCACGGCGATGGTCTACCGCGTAAGCGAAGAGTCGATCCGGCATGCCCTGGACCTCGGTAAGTCCGCCGACTCGCTGCACGCGCTGTTTGACAAACATTCGAAAACACCTGTACCGCAAGGTCTTACCTACCTCATCGATGATGTCGCTCGTCGTCACGGACAGCTTCGGGTCGGCATGGCGGCGTCGTTTGTACGCTGCGAGGACCCCGCGCTGTTGGCCCAGGCGGTGGCCACGCCCGCCGCCGGACAGCTACAGCTGCGGCTGTTGGCACCGACCGTGGCCGTCTCGCAGGCGCCGATCTCCGAGGTGCTGGCGGTACTGCGTGCCGCCGGCTTCGCCCCGGCCGCCGAGGATTCCTCGGGCACCATCGTCGACATCCGTGCCCGCGGTGCGCGCGTGCCCACCCCTCAGCATCGTCGCACGCTACGCCCGATCCCCCGGCCCACGCGCGACAGCCTGAGCGCCGTCGTCTCGGTCTTGCGCAAAGTCACCGCCGCACCGTTTGCCGGCATGCGCGTTCATCCCGCGACGGTCATGGCGCTGTTGCAGCAGGCGGTCCGCGATGCCGCCACGGTAGTGATCGGCTACGTCGACCCCGCAGGCGTAGCCACCCAGCGCATAGTGTCACCGATCACCGTGCGCGGCGGCCAGCTGGTGGCCTTCGATTCCGCGTCTGGACGGCTGCGCGACTTCGCCGTCCATCGCATCATGTCCGTGGCGCGCGCTGACGACGAGCCAGAACGCGATGGCTAGCGGCGCGAGGATGTCGGCGGCGCCCGGATAATCGGCGATATGACCCGCGCCGACACCCGTGCAGAGCGCAGCGATGAGGAGCGGCAGTGATGACCGACGGGCCGCTGATCGTGCAGTCCGACAAGACGGTGCTGCTCGAGGTCGATCACGAGTTGGCCGGCGATGCGCGGGCGGCGATTGCGCCGTTCGCTGAATTGGAACGCGCTCCCGAGCACGTGCACACCTACCGCATCACCCCGCTGGCGCTGTGGAACGCCCGCGCCGCCGGGCACGACGCCGAACAGGTCGTCGACGCGCTGGTGACCTACTCCCGCTACGCGGTGCCCCAGGCGCTACTGGTCGACATCGTCGACACCATGGCCCGCTACGGTCGGCTGCAGTTGGTCAAGCATCCAGCACATGGCCTGACTCTGGTAAGTCTGGATCGCGCAGTGCTGGAAGAAGTGCTGCGCAACAAGAAGATCACCCCGATGCTCGGCGCCCGCATCGACGAGGACACCGTCGTCGTGCATCCCAGCGAGCGTGGCCGGGTCAAGCAGATGCTGCTCAAAATCGGCTGGCCCGCAGAAGATCTCGCTGGGTATGTCAACGGCGAGGCCCATCCGATCAGCCTGCGGCAAGACGGCTGGCATCTGCGTGACTACCAGCGGATGGCGGCCGAGTCGTTCTGGTCCGGGGGCTCCGGGGTGGTGGTGTTGCCCTGCGGGGCGGGCAAGACGTTGGTCGGCGCCGCGGCCATGGCCAAAGCCAGTGCGACGACGTTGATTTTGGTTACCAACACCGTCGCCGCGCGGCAGTGGAAACGTGAGCTGGTCGCGCGCACGTCGCTCACGGCTGACGAGATCGGCGAATACTCAGGCGAGCGCAAGGAGATTCGCCCCGTCACCATCTCCACTTATCAAATGATGACCCGTCGCAGCAAGAAGGGCGAGTATCGGCACCTGGAACTGTTCGACAGCCGCGATTGGGGACTGATTATCTATGACGAGGTGCATCTGCTTCCGGCCCCCGTGTTCCGGTTGACCGCCGATCTGCAGTCGCGGCGCCGGTTGGGATTGACCGCGACGCTGATCCGCGAAGACGGCCGCGAGGGCGACGTCTTCAGCCTGATCGGGCCCAAGCGCTATGACGCGCCGTGGAAGGACATCGAGGCGCAGGGCTGGATCGCGCCCGCCGAATGTGTCGAGGTGCGGGTGACGCTCACCGACAACGAGCGGATGATGTATGCCACCGCCGAACCCGAGGAGCGGTACCGGGTCTGCTCGACCGCGCACTCGAAAATCGCAGTGGTCAAATCGATCCTGAGCCGACACCCCGGAGAGCCGACCCTGGTGATCGGCGCCTATCTCGACCAGCTCGAAGAACTCGGTGCGCTGCTGGACGCTCCGGTGATCCAGGGGGCGACCAAAACCGCCGAGCGTGAGGCGCTCTTCGACGCGTTTCGCCGTGGCGAGGTAAGCACCCTGGTGGTGTCGAAGGTGGCCAATTTTGCCATCGACCTGCCGGAAGCCGCTGTGGCCGTGCAGGTTTCGGGGACTTTCGGGTCGCGGCAGGAGGAGGCCCAGCGCCTGGGCCGGTTGCTGCGGCCCAAGGCAGACGGCGGCGGTGCCGTGTTCTACTCGGTGGTGGCCCGCGACAGCCAGGACGCCGAGTACGCCGCCCACCGGCAGCGGTTTCTGGCCGAGCAGGGCTACGGCTATGTCATCCGCGACGCCGACGACCTGCTGGGCCCGGCAATCTAGCGCGAGCGCCTAGGTGGTCAGGATCGTCGCGGCGGCGGTACCCGGCGCGCCGTACACCTGCGCGAAGCCAACCCGCGGGGTGCCGCCCACTTGACGATCACCTGCCTCACCCCGCAGCTGACGCACCAACTCGTGAACCTGCCGCAGCCCCGACGCGCCGATCGGCTCGCCGTTGGCGATCAGCCCGCCGTCGGTGTTGATCGGCATCGAGCCACTGATTTCGGTGGCGGCGTCGGCCAGTAGCTTCTCCTGATCGCCGTCGGCGCAGAATCCCGCCTCGGCCATGTGGATCACCTCGGCACCGGCGTCGGTGTCCTGCAACTGGATGACGTCGACGTCCTCGGGGCCTACACCGGCCGCCTCGAACGCGGCCCGCGACGCATAGACGGTCGGCGACACATCTTCTTCGATCGGCGCGAAGGTGGCGTGCACCTCGTAGGCCCCGTAACGGCGGGTGCGGATCTCAGCGGCCCGCAAATACACCGGTTTCGACGTATAACGGTGGGCGATGTCAGCACGGCACATGATCACTGCCGCCGCTCCCTCGTCGGGGGCGCAGAACATGTATTGGGTCAACGGATAATTCAGCACGGCTGAGCCGAGAATCTGCTCCTCGGACAGCGGCTTGCGCCGAAAAGCATTGGGGTTCAACGCCCCGTTGCGATAGTTCTTAGCGGCCACCTTGGCCAAGGTCTCAGCCGAGATACCGTGCTCGTGGAGGTAGCGGTTGGCCTTCATCCCGAAGAACTTGGTGGTGACGAACTGGCCGTTCTCGGCGTACCAAGCCGGCAGGGCCAGCTTGGCGGGGTCGTCGGTAAACGCGCCGCGGGGATGCTTGTCCATGCCGACCGCGATGCCGATGTCGTATTTGCCCAACCGGATAGTGTCGGCGCACAACTGGGTGGCACTTGCCGCGGTGGCGCAGGCGTTGAATACGTCGGTGAACGGAATTCCCGTCAGCCCAACCAATCTGGTGACCGCGTCTGGGTTGGACACCTCGTGGCTGCCACCCACACCGAACTGGATGTCCTTCCAGTCCAGGCTCGCGTCAGCCAGCGCGGCCTGAATCGCGTCGGCGCCCATCTCCATCGCGGACTTACCCTCGAAACGCCCGAACGGGTGCAGGCCCACACCGATAATTGCCACATCGTTCATCTCAGAACTCCTCAGACCGGCCGGAACGCGAATGTCATGATCTCGTTGCCGTCGTCGTCGGTGGTCAACGGCACCATGGTCAGCTCGACCTCCATGCCGAACCGCAGCTTGGCCGGGTCGTTTTCGGTGAGCCGCCCCTCGACGCGGATCACGTCGCCAAGCTGGACCAGGCCGACCCCGAACGGGCTGAACGCGTCACCCGTCGGACCGGCGTAGGGAGGCCCCGGCGGAAACCCCTGCGTGGTCCAGGCCACCAGGGTTCCGCGACGCGGCAGCAACAGCTCGGACATCTGCCCACCGCTGCACCGTGGGCAGCGCTGCTGCACCGGGAAAGTGGTGGCGCCGCAGGTTGCACAGCGGCTGCCGATCAGCTGTGGGTTGTCGTCGGGCCAGGTAGAGATGTCCGGCGCCAGCGCCTTCTGCATCGGGCGATCCTCCGCGGTCGGAAAAGACAATAGTGCTCGTCAGCAAAAGGTACAACAGCATTCCGCGAAAACGGAAATCTCATTCTCCTAACCCAGCGCCGGAATCACTTCGCGCTCGAACAACTCGATGCCGGACCTGTCGTAAGCCGCTTCCGGGAAGTAGCAGATGACGTAGCGGCAGCCCAGCTCACGCAGGCGCTCGAGCCGTGTGATCACTTGTTCGGGCGTGCCCACGGCCGACTCGGGGCCGCTGGTGCCGGCGATCATCGCGTCGGCGGCCGATTCGGTCACATATCCGATCATTCGTTCGCGGATGCGTTGTAGCCGGTCGTTCACCTCGGACTCCGAGGTACCCACTACGGCATTCACGTTGACCGAGCGCACGATCGCGTCGAAGTCGGCGCCCACGTCGCGGCAGTGTCGGGCCAGCGCTTCAGATTTGCGGGAGAACGCCTCCGGCTCCGGCGTGAAATTGGTGTATTGCCCGTATTTCGCGGCGATCCGCAACGTCACCTTCTCCCCGCCACCGGCAATCCATAGTGGAATACCATTGTCCTGCAATGGTTTCGGTGCAACAATCGCGCCGTCGGCCTGGTAATGTTCGCCGCGGAAGGTTACTTTGCCGTCGCGCCAGGCGGCACGCATGATCTGCACACCCTCGTCTAGACGCGCGAGCCGTACCCGAGCAGGCGGAAATCCGTAACCGTAAGCGCGCCATTCGTGTTCGTACCAGCCGCCGCCGATGCCCATCTGGATCCGGCCGCCGGAGATGATGTCGGCGGTGGCCGCGACCTTGGCCAGATAAACCGGGTTGCGGTAGCTCATCGCGGTGCACATCTGGCCGAGCTTGATCCGCGACGTCGTCGCCGCATAGGCCGCCATCAGCGACCAGGCCTCGTGGGTGGCTTCGCCGGTCGGCACCGGCACCGTGTGAAAGTGGTCGTAGACCCACAGTGAATCCCACGCGCTGGCGTCGGCGTGGGCGGCCAGCTCGCGCATCACCGCCCAGTGCCGGGCGGGTTCGATCCCCACCAGGTCCAGTCGCCAGCCCTGCGGAATGAACAGTCCAAAGCGCATAGCTGCCGACTGTATGTCAAAGGCCCAGAGCCGCCAGCGCGCCCTCGACCGCCGCGGCACGCAGCTTCTCGAACGGCGCGTCGGGAAACTGCAGGCAGCAGTCCTGCAGGCCGCCGAACGCGATCACCGCGCGGGTGGCTTGCGCCAGCGTCGGTTTCGGCCCGAACACCAGCTTGCCGAGCCGTTCCCGCCACGCCAGTACCTTTTCGACCAGGCCGAGGTCCTCGAGTATGGCGAATTCCGCCAGCACCACCACGAGATCGCGCCGATGCCGGTGGTGGAAATCGAAATAGCCTTCGAGCAGCTCGCGCACCTCGACGCTGCCCTGGCTTTCCTTTTCGGCGATGAACTGTTCGCCGTCGTCGATCAGGGGTTGCACGATGCTGCGGATCAGCTCGTCGCGCGAGGCGAAGTGGTAGTACAGCGCGGGTTTGGTAATCCCCAATTTGTCGGCGATGTCCTGCAGGCTGGTCCGTTGCACACCCTGCTGCAGGAACAGCTCGCGGGCCACATCTTGGATGCGCTCGCGGGTATCGGAGCGGGGTCGGCTCACCTGGGAAGTTTAACTGACTTAACGGTTGGTAAGCAGGCATGGTAAGCTTACCAATCGTTAAGTAAGGGGGTTCTCCGGTGCGGGTCTTGATCTCGGGCGCCAGCATCGCCGGGCCGGTTGTGGCGTACTGGCTGGCCAGGCGCGGTTTCGACGTCACGGTCGTCGAGCGCGCGCCGACGTTACGCAAAACCGGAGGCCACGCGGTCGACTTGTTCCGCCCGGCGATGGACATCTCGGCGCACATGGGCGTGCTGCCCCGCATCGAGGAGCGCACGACCGGGACCACGCGGATGACCATCCACCGGCAGTCCGGCGGGCGGCCGATCAGCGTCGACCTCGCCAAGATCGTCGCCGCCGCCTCCGACCGGCACGTCGAGATCATGCGCGACGATCTCAGCGAGATCTACTACGACGCCGGTCGCGACGACGTCGAGTATCTGTTCGGGGACTCGATTACCGCCATTTCACCCGACGGGGACGTGACGTTTCAGCGGACGCCGCCACGCAGGTTCGACGTCGTCATCGGCGCCGACGGGCTGCATTCCAACGTCAGGCGGCTGACCTTCGGTGACGACGCCGGGATGACCCGATTTCTGGGCGCATACCTGGCGGTGGCGTCGGTGCCGAAAACGCTTGCACCCGAAGGGGAAATGCACTGCCATGTCGGGGTGGGGCGGATGGCGGCGATCTACAGCGCTCGGCATCTGGACGATGCGCGACTGGTTTTCCTGTTCCGCAGCCCGCAGCTGCACTACCACCATCGCGATACGCTGCGGCAAAAGCAGTTACTGCGCACGGCGTTCGCCGCGATGGCACCACGGGTCGACGATTGGCTGACCCGGCTCGAGGACACTCCGGCCTTCTACTTCGACTCCATTACCCAGTTGCAGTTGGACGGTTGGTCGCAGGGCCGGGTGACCCTCGTCGGCGATGCAGGCTACTGCCCTGGCCCGGCGGTGGGTGGCAGTACCAGCCTCGCGGTGGTCGGCGCCTATGTGCTGGCCGGGGAACTGGCCCGGACAGGTGGCGATCACGCACACGCATTTACCGCCTACCAACGACGGATGAGCGAGCCGGTGCGCCGCAGCCGCGCTTTCGCGCGGACCGCCGCCAAAACCATCGTCCCTGCTTCCCGCGCGGCGCTCTGGGCGGTGACCCGGGGTATCCAGGTGGTGTCGGCCCTGCCCAGCCCGCTCACCCGGACCGTGGCCAAGCTGAACACCACCGGCGTGCGCTTGCACGACTCGATCCCGGTGCCCGACTATGCTGCCGGCGTCTGGCAACATTGATCCGTGGAGCTTTCCGGGGTCGGAATATGGAGTAGCCAGCTGCGTTACGGCGATCCAGCCGAAGCCGCCGATGCCGCAGCGGAATTGGACGATTTGGGCTTTACAGCGCTGTGGATTCCCGATGTCGGCGGGCCGGTCTTCGATGCGGTGGAGCGGCTGCTTGCCGCCACCAAGCAGACGGTGATCGCCACGGGCATCCTCAACCTGTGGATGCATGCACCCGACGATGTCGCCAAATCCCATGCCGCACTGAGCGCCGAGCACGCAGACCGCTTTCTGCTGGGCATCGGCGTCAGCCACGCTCCCCTGATCGACGCGAAACAGCCGGGCAGATACCGCAAGCCGCTGGCCGCGACGGCGTCGTTCCTGGACGGATTGGATGCCGCAGCCCAGCCGGTGCCGGTCGAGCGGCGGGTGCTGGCAGCGCTGGGCCCGAAAATGCTGGCGCTGGCGGCCAGCCGCGCCCGCGGAGCCCACCCCTACCTGGTGACTCCTGAGCACACCGCCACGGCGCGTTCGGTTTTGGGCGATGGCCCGTTGCTGCTGCCGGAGCAGACCGTGATCCTGTGCGACGACGCCGACGAGGCGCGCCGCATCGGCACCGAGTGGCTTCGCGCGTATCTGGCGTTGCCGAACTACGCCAATAATCTGTTGCGCAGCGGGTTTTCGGCGGACGATCTGGCGCAGGTGAGCGATCGGCTCTTCGATGCGATCATCGCCTGGGGTGACGAGGCGGCCATCATGCGCAGGGTCGCCGAACACCAGGCAGCCGGCGCCGACCACGTCTGCGTCCAGGTGCTGGCGGCCGATCAGAGAGCCTTTCCCCGCGAGCAGTGGCGCCGAATCGCCGCAGCGTGCAACGCGTGACACAGAGTTTCCAGCCCAACCGCATGTCGCGGATCGTTGCGGGAACCATCCGCCGCGCCGGGCCGATGCCTGCGCTTTCATCAGCGCCGGCAACGTAATACCGTGAGGCAATGGCTTCCCGACACGCATTGTTTCGCGTCTTCTACCGGCTGGGTTTTACCCCGTGGGACGGCCATCCGCAGTCGCCGGTATTGCGTGGGCTCATCGAGGGATCCGACGCGCTGCCGCCAGGGTCGGCACTTGACGTCGGATGTGGCACCGGAGATGCGTCGATCTACCTGGCCCAGCACGGATGGCACGTCACCGGGGTGGACTTCGTGCCGAAGGCACTCGATAGAGCTCGAGCAAAGGCTCGGGCGGCAAACGTCACGGTCAACTTCGTCCGGGCCGACGTCACGCATCTAGGTCAGGCCGGAATCGGCTCGGGATTCCAGGTGATCGTGGACAACGGTTGCTTCCACGGCATGAGTGCTCATGACCGCGACCTCTATGTCGACGAGATCACGGCCGCCGCCGCGCCCGGCGCACGGCTGGTGATGGTGGCCTTCGCGCCCCGCGGCGGTTTTGGCCCGGCGGGCGTCGAGCAGTCGGAAATCGAACGTCGCTTCACGCCGGGCTGGTCGCTGTTGTCGGCGACTGACGAACCGCGCTGGGCGGATGGAAACAGGTTTGCCGCCCGATTCCACGCCCGCACCTACCTGCTGCAGCGCCGGTAGCTCCCCGCCGACCAGGCGCTAAAACTCCTCAAAACCCCTGGTTTCGGGGTTTCAGCGGCTGCTCGCGCTAACCGGGCAGCGACTCCGGTGGTAAGAACCGGTCGCCGTACTTGGCGGCCAACTCGCGGGCGCGGGCGACAAAACCTTCCTTACCACCCGGATAGCCGACGACGAACTGCGCGGTGCCACCGGTCCACGGCGGGAAACCGATACCCATGATCGATCCGATGTTGGCGTCGGCGGTGGACGTCAGCACCCCCTCGTCGAGGCACTTCTGGGTTTCCAGGGCCTCCGCGAACAGCATGCGGTCGATGATGTCGGCCAGCGGCGGCTTCGACGAACCCGACTTGAAGGTCTCCCGCAGACCCGGCCACAGCCCGACCCGCTTGCCGTCGGCGTACTCGTAGAAGCCGGCGCCCTTGAGCTTGCCCGGCCGGCCCAGCTCCAACATCTTGTTGACGACGGCCTCGGCCGGATGCGGGGTGTAGGTCAGGCCCGTGGCCTCGACGCCTTCGCGCGTCGCCTTGGCGATCTTGGCCATCAGCTCCAGGTTGAGCTCGTCGGAGAGCTGCAGCGGCGGCGCCGGGTAGCCGGCCTGACCACCGGCATGTTCGATGCTGGCCGGCTCCACGCCCTCGCCGAGCATCGCGATCGCCTCGTTGATGAATGTGCCGATCACCCGGCTGGTGTAGAAGCCGCGGCTGTCGTTGACCACGATCGGCGTTTTCCCGATCTGCATCGCCAGATCAATAGCCTTGGCCAGGGTGGCGTCAGAGGTCTTGCGGCCCTTGATGATTTCCAGCAACGGCATCTTGTCGACCGGTGAGAAGAAGTGCAGGCCGATGAAGTCCTCGGCGCGCTTGACACCGGTGGCCAGTTCGGTGATCGGCAACGTCGAAGTGTTGGACCCCAGTACCGCGTCGGGCGCCACTATCGGCTCGATCTCGCCAAACACCTTGTGCTTCAAGTCAACCGACTCGAATACCGCCTCGATGACCAGGTCCGCGCCCGCCGCGTCATTAACGTCAGCGGTCGGATGGATACGGGACAACAGCGCATCCGAACGCTGCTGAGTGGTCTTGCCCCGTTGCAACGCCTTGGCTTCCAGCTTTTCCGAGTACTCCTTGCCCCTCTGCGCCGCCTCCAAGCTGACGTCTTTGAGCACCACGTCCATGCCCGCCTTGGCGCACACATAGGCGATGGCCGCACCCATCATTCCGGCACCGAGCACGGCGACCTTCTTGAACGTGGTCTTCTCGTAGCCCTCGGGTCGGGAGCCGCCCGAGTTGATGTGCTGCAGGTCGAAGAAGAATGCCTGAATCATGTTCTTGGCCACCTGCGAAGTGACCAGCGACGTGAAATACCGGCTTTCGATGCGGCTGGCGGTGTCGAAGTCGACCTGCGCGCCCTCCACGGCGGCGGCCAGGATGGCCCGCGGCGCCGGCATCGGAGCGCCCTTGAGCTGTTTGCGCAAGTTCGACGGGAACGACGGCAGGATGGCTGCCAGCGACGGCGATGACGGCGTGCCGCCGGGCATCTTGTAGTCCGGCTTGTCCCACGGCTGCACGTGCGCGTCGGGGTTGGCCTTGATCCATGTCTTGGCGGCGGGCACCAGCTCTTCCACGGTGGGAACCACCTCGTCGACAAGACCAATCTGCTTGGCCTTGGCCGGCTTGAACCGGGTTCCCTGCGCCAGGATTTCCACGAACGCCTTTTGGATGCCGAACATCCGCACCGTCCGCGTTACGCCGCCCCCACCGGGCAGCAAGCCGAGGGTCACCTCCGGTACTCCGATCTGGCTGCCCTTGACGTCGGCGGCGATCCGGTGATGACATGCCAGGGCGATCTCCAGACCACCGCCCAGCGCCGCCCCGTTGATGGCCGCGACGACGGGCTTCCCGAACGTCTCGAGGGTGCGTAGCTGCTTTTTGATGCGCTCCACAGTGTCGAAGAACTGCCCGGCATCCTCCGGTCGCGCCTTGACCATTGCGGTCAGGTCACCGCCGGCAAAGAAGGTCTTCTTGGCGCTGGTGATCACCACGCCGGTGATCGAATCCTTCTCGGCGACAAGGCGATCGACGGTCTCACCCATCGACTCGATGTAGGCCTCGTTCATCACGTTGGCCGACCCGGAAGGGTCGTCCATGGTCAGCGTGACGATGCCATCGGCGTCCTTGTCCCAAGCAATGATGTTGGCTGCCATGCGCTTAAACCCTCTCGATGATGGTGGCGACACCCATGCCGCCGCCGATGCACAACGTGACCAATGCGCGTCGCGCCCCCCGTCGCTCCAGCTCGTCGACCATGGTGCCCAGGATCATCGCGCCGGTGGCGCCCAGCGGGTGGCCCATCGCGATCGCACCGCCGTTGACGTTGAGCTTCTCGTCGGGGATGTTGAGATCCTTTTGGTACTTCAGTACCACCGAGGCGAACGCCTCGTTGAGCTCGAACAGGTCGATGTCGTCGATCCTCAGGCCGGCCCGGTCGAGCACCTTGCGGGTGGCTGGCGTCGGCCCGGTGAGCATGATCGTCGGCTCGGCGCCGCTGGTGGCGGTGGCCACGATGCGGGCCCGCGGCGTGAGGCCCTGCGACTTGCCCGCGGCTTCGGATCCGATGAGCACCAGCGCGGCGCCGTCGACGATCCCGGAGCTGTTGCCGCCGGTGTGGACGTGGTTGATCTTTTCCACCCAGTGATACTTCTGCAGCGCCACATCGTCGAAACCGCCGAGCGCCGCAATGCCTTCGAAGGCCGGCTTCAGTTTGGCCAGCCCCTCCATCGTGGTATCGGGCCGCATGTGCTCGTCGTGGTCGAGGATCAGCAGCCCGTTCTGGTCGCGGACTGCCACCACCGACTTGGCGAAGTAGCCACCGGACCAGGCCGCGGCGGCGCGCTGCTGGCTGCGCAACGCGTAGGCGTCGACGTCCTCGCGGGAGAAACCCTCCAGGGTGGCGATTAGGTCGGCACCGATGCCCTGCGGCACGAACCCGACGTCGTAGTTGGTGGCCGGGTCGAGCGCCATGGCGCCACCGTCGGAACCCATCGGCACCCGGCTCATCGACTCCACACCGCCGGCGAGCACCAGGTCGTCCCAGCCGGAACGCACCTTTTGCGCAGCGGTGTTCACCGCCTCGAGCCCGGACGCGCAGAACCGGTTGAGCTGCACCCCGCCGGTGGTGTCGGGCAACCCTGCGGCCAGCACCGCGGTGCGGGCGATGTCGCCGCCCTGGTCACCGACCGGCGACACCACGCCCAGGATGACGTCACTGATCATGTTCTCGTCGAGGTCGGGGAAGCGGCGGCGCAGCTCGTTGATGAGGCCGACGATTAGGTCGAGTGGCTTGACCTCATGGAGCGAGCCGTTTTTCTGCTTGCCGCGCGGAGTACGGATCGCCTCGTAGATGAAGGCTTCTTCGGACATGGCTGGTTCCTCTTCACTAGCCGCAGCGGGTATTGCCCGCCACCCTAACAAATCCGCCGATCAACCTGTTGGTTGGGCGATGGCCTGCCGCTCCGGCGCTCGGCATACCCGACGCCCGGCGTCCTGGACGTCCTAGGCTGAAGGACCATGACGGTGTCGCGACTGCGGCCATATGCGACCACGGTGTTTGCCGAAATGTCTGCGCTGGCCGCCAGGATCGGCGCAGTGAACCTCGGGCAGGGTTTTCCCGATGAGGACGGCCCACCCGGGATGCTCAGGGCCGCGCAGGATGCCATCGCGCGGGGGGTCAACCAGTACCCGCCGGGGATCGGGATGGCGCCGCTACGCCACGCCATCGCCGCGCATCGCAAACGGCACTACGGCGTCGACTACGATCCGGACACCGAAGTGCTGGTGACGGTCGGCGCGACCGAAGCCATCGCCGCGGCGGTGCTCGGACTGGTCGAGCCGGGCGATGAGGTGATCTTGATCCAGCCCTTCTACGACTCCTACTCGCCGGTGGTGGCGATGGCCGGGGCGCGGCGGGTTGTCGTCCCACTGGTGTTGGATGGCCGCGGCTTCGCGCTGGACGTCGACGCGCTGCGCCGCGCGGTGACGCCGCGCACCAAAGCGCTGATACTCAACTCACCGCACAACCCCACCGGCATGGTGCTCACGCATGCCGAGCTGGCGGCCGTCGCGGAAATCGCCGTCGAGGCGAACCTGCTGGTCATCTCCGACGAGGTGTACGAGCACCTGGTGTATGACGGCCGCCGGCACCTGCCCCCGGGCACCTTCCCAGGAATGGCCGAACGTACCGTCACCATCTCCAGTGCCGCCAAGATGTTCAATTGCACCGGCTGGAAGATCGGATGGGCTTGCGGCCCATCCGATCTCATCGCCGGGGTACGGGCAGCCAAGCAGTATCTGAGCTACGTCGGCGGCGCCCCGTTCCAGCCGGCGGTGGCTGAGGCGCTCAATAACGAAGAGGCCTGGGTGGCCGCACTGCGCACCGCGTTGCAGGCCAGGCGTGACCGACTGGCGAGCGCACTGGCCGAAGTGGGCTTCGACGTCCACGACAGTTCGGGCACCTACTTCCTGTGCGCGGATCCCCGTCCATTGGGCTATGACGACAGCACCGCGTTCTGTGCCGCGCTGCCCGGGAAGGTCGGGGTGGCCGCGATCCCGATGTCGGCCTTCTGCGACCCCGACGGCGAGCCTGCCAGGCTCTGGAATCACCTGGTGCGGTTCACATTTGCCAAACGGGATGACACCCTCGACGAGGCGATCCGCCGGCTGACGGCGCTACGCGACCGAAGCGCTACTGCGGCTCACGGGCGTCCTTCGCCCGACCCGTAACCCGCTCGCGCAGCCCCTCGGTCGCGGTGGCCAACACGATGTTGCTGGCCCGTTTGACGAGGAACTCGGGAATCGGTCCCGACGGTTCGACCGTGATGTCGAAGCGCACCCGGGTCTTGTCGACGCCCTCGCGCGTGAGGGTGTACTCCACGTGCTGTCCATGCTGTTGAAACGTTGCCTCGGCATCCCAGACCACCCAGTCGGGGCCCCAGTGATATTCGAGAATCTCGTTGTCCACCAGCCCGAAGATCTTGATGGTGGCCCTCACATGGTGGGGGCGGCCGTCGTCGTAGCGGTCCAGCACTTCCACCCGTTTGTGCACCGGAGACCACGCCGTCAGGGTGTTGATATCGGCGAGCGCTTCCATAATCACGTTGGGCGGCGCGTCGATAACGATTTCCCGGGATGCTCGTACGGCCACTACCACCAAGCTAGCAACACGCCGACTCCACGGCGGCAAATCCGCGAGTACCAGCCGCTTTCGCCAAGCGCAGCGGCAGGCCGGCAGGTTGTCGATGCCCCTCGCCGCCGGCTGCCGGCTCCGTCCCCGCCGGCGGTCCGGTCAACCGCGGCCTTTCTTGACGCTCAGCACCCGCTTTCGCAGTCCTTCGGTCGAGGTGTCCATCACTGCTTTGATGGTTCGTTTGAGCAGGAATCCCGGCAGCGGCACCGTCGGGTCGACGGTGATCTCGAACTTCACCCGAGTCTTGTCGCCCTCCGGGGTCAGCGTGTACACCGCGTCCTGGGATCGCTGTTGACTGGCACTGACCAGCGTCCAGCTCACGATGCCCTCACCCCAGGTGTAGGCGACCACCTGCTCATCGGTGATGCCGGCCGCCCTGACTTTCATCCGGGCCACTTTGGGCCGACCGTCGTCTCGCCTTTCGACCACTTCGGAGCTTTGATGTGCCGACGACCACTCGGGCAGCGATTCCAGATCAGCGATGACGTCGAGGATCTCCCCGGGGGTTGCTTCGATGACGACTTCGCGAGTTTCCCTGATTGCCATGGCCCGCACCATAGCGAGGCGGCGCGATGCCCGGAGTGGTTTTCGGGTGAGGGTACGGTCGTCTTCGTGAATGGAACTGAGCACTGTGCCTACACCGTGGGTGACTATCTGCTCGACCGCCTGACCGAACTCGGCGTCTCCGAAATCTTCGGCGTGCCCGGTGACTACAACCTTGAATTTCTCGACCACATCGTCGCGCATCCCGGTCTTCGCTGGGTGGGCAACGCCAACGAGCTCAACGCCGGCTACGCCGCTGACGGTTACGGGCGGCTGCGTGGAATGTCAGCAGTGGTCACCACGTTCGGAGTCGGCGAACTGTCAGCGGCCAACGCGATCGCAGGCAGCTACGCCGAACACGTACCAGTGGTGCATATTGTCGGCGGTCCGTCCAAGG
Organism: Mycobacterium heckeshornense; assembly: GCF_016592155.1. NCBI lineage: Bacteria > Bacillati > Actinomycetota > Actinomycetes > Mycobacteriales > Mycobacteriaceae > Mycobacterium > Mycobacterium heckeshornense. Next base: position 965,037 of record NZ_AP024237.1, on the reverse strand, counting down.
ACGCGCAGGGGACACGGCGGGCGCTGCATCATTCACTCGGCGACGGCGACTTCGAGCACTTCCTGCGGATCAGCCGCGAAATCACCTGTGCACAAACGACGCTCATGCCTGCGACGGCTACCCGGGAAATCGATCGGGTGCTTTCGGAGGTACGGGAACAAAAACAGCCCGGGTATATCCTGATGGCCACCGACGTCGCGCGCTTTCCGGCTGAACCGCCGGAGGCGCCGCTGCCACGCTATACCGGCGGCACCAGCCCACGTGCTCTTTCGCTATTCATCGACGCCGCAACCAAACTCATCGGAGACCATCAAGTCACCGTGCTCGCGGATTATCTGGTCCATCGCCTCGACGCCATCCCGCAACTCGAGGCGCTGCTGTCGGCCGATGCGGTCCCCCACGCCACCCTGATGTGGGGAAAGAGCCTGGTCGACGAGAGCAACCCGAACTTCCTGGGCATCTATGTGGGCGCGGCCAGCGCCGAGCCTGTGCGCCGCGCGGTCGAGGAGGCGCCGGTCCTGGTGACCGCCGGTGTGGTGTTCACCGACATGGTCAGCAGCTTCTTCAGCCAGCGCATCGACCCGGCCCGAACCATCGACGTCGGAGTTGATCAGAGCACCGTGGCCGGCCAGGTGTTCGCGCCCCTGGAGATGGGGACCGCACTGGAAGCGCTGGCCACGATTATCGCTGAACGTGGAATCACGTCGCCACCGGTCACACCCGCATCCGGCGGCGCCCCTTTGCAGTCTCCGCCGCGAGACCAGCCCCTCACTCAAAAAATATTGTGGGACCGGCTTGCTGCGGCGCTGACTCCGGGGAACGTGGTGGTCGCCGACCAAGGCACCTCGTTTTACGGGATGGCGTGCCACCGACTGCCCCGGGGGGTGACATTCATCGGCCAGCCCCTGTGGGGATCAATTGGCTATACGCTGCCGGCGGCCCTCGGCGCCGGCCTGGCGCACCGGGATCGCCGCCCGGTGCTGCTGATCGGCGATGGCGCCGCGCAGCTGACCGCCCAGGATCTCGGAGTCTTCTCCCGCGAAGGGCTGGCACCGGTGATCGTGCTGGTCAACAACGATGGTTACACCATAGAACGGGCGATACACGGAAAGAACGCTTCCTACAACGACATTGTGAGCTGGCGTTGGGCTGAGGTGCCGCGTGCGCTGGGCGTGACGAACGCACTCACGTTCCGGGCGCAAACCTGTGGCGAGCTCGACGACGCCTTTACCGCCGCCGCCCGGCACCAGGACCGGATGGTGTTCATCGAAGCCGTCGTCCCCCGCTTGGACGTCCCTGACCTTCTCGCCGAACTCGCCCGGCCCACCTCCCCGGATGGCAGTGCGCGCCGCTGAGCTTTTTCATCTATCGTTGCTGCGCTTGGCATCCGGTACGTGAGGACGTGATGATCGCCCGCACGGTGTGCCGACAGCGGCCGCATTCGGAGCCTGCCCCGCATGCCTCGGCCACCTTCTTTGTCGTCACCGCCCCGTTCGCGACGGCGTCGGCCACGGTCTGGCTGGTAACGCCGTTGCACAGGCACACGTACATGGGTTGATCCGATCACCGCGTCTCGTCGATCCGCATCATGTGGAGGAAGCGGCCGACGAAGATCGGCGGATAGGCACCCATTCCCGCACCGTCCATCCACTCGGCTGCCGGATCCGGGTGATCGATCCACCGCTGCGCATTGGCATCGGTGTCGATCTGCTGCAGAATCAGCACCTCCCGCGGATCGTCGAAAGCTCGATATATCCATGTCTTCTCGATGCCGGCAGCCTTGAACCTTTCGCGTGCGAGGTGAACCCGTTCGACCAAGGTCGACACGTCTGCCACTGACGTCATGGTCGCCAGAATGACGCTCGGCGGCTCAGCGGGTGACGACTGCGTCAGTTCAATCCGTTCGACAGTCTCGCCCGCGAAGACCGCCGGAATGTCCTTGACGCCGACGGCGTCGAACCACTCAAAGAACACCCGCGATCTCAAAAGGTCGACAATCGGCTCACGATTGCGGACACCGATAGTCACCAGAACGCGGCCATATTCGGTGGTCGAAGCGTACACGACAACGTGGTGGGCGCCGATGTCGGCGAGCGCCGACTTGCGCCGCTGCAGCAACGGCCACACGCGTGTCGGATCGGGCACCCGATAGTCGGAAGCGAGTACCAGGGACTGCAGGTCGTTTGTCATCGTCGACATCCCTCGGGCTGCAGTCCTAGACGGGATTGAACGACGAAATAAGCCACTTCCCTTTGGCTTTGGTCAAGGTGACCAAGACGCTGCTGGAGGTCAAAGCCGGGTCGGGGCGGTCCTTGCTGACCGTGCTTTGGTTGACAAAGACTAACACCACAGCCGAGTCCGGATGTATCTCCGACACCGCGGCACGCACCACCACTGCGCTGGTCTTCAGCGACTTCTGCTTGGCGGCGGGAGCAACAATCTGATCGGTGAACTGGTTGTAGTACGAGAGGAAGTCGCCGGTCAGATGTGACTTAGCGGTGGCAAAGTCGCGGTCGAGGCTATCGGGGGAATACGACAGGATCGCGACGGTCCCGTCGGTGGCAGCCGAAATCGCGGACTTGGCTGCCGCGGCATCGGTGGCCCGGTCCGGCCGATATTGGAAATAGAACAACCACGCCGCCAGTGCCACCGAGGCTAGCACCAGCAAGGCGACCAGCAGTGAGACGACATTTGCGCGCAGCAGCTCCGTCACCCGGCGGGCGAGACGCTGCGCGCGCCCCGGTGCCGCCGCTTCCTCGCCCCGTTCCTTCTGGGCGGTCGCAGCGGCCCCGTCGACCGTCGATGTTTTTTCGGCGGTCACGGCACAAACTCGACTTTCGACATTTTGAGCTGATCACCGTCGCGCGCAACCGTCACGACCAGCCTGAAATTGCGTGGATCCTCCTTTGCGCCTGCAGCATTCGTAACTTCCGATCTGGACACCACCAGCGCCGTCGCCGAATCCTTGGTCATCGAGTCCAAGTCCACTGCCACCGCCTGGACAGTACCCTTCTCGACCACCTTCGACTGTTCCACCACCTTGATGAAATCGTCTGCCATCTTTTGGAATTCGTCCTTAAATGAGCCGGTGGAATTGTCGATGATGCGCTGCACATCGGGCTTGGCATGGTTGAAGTCCAGCGAGGTCAGCGTCACGACACCCTGCCGTGCGGCGGCGGCGAATTCGGCTGCGCGCTGACGCTGCTGGGTCAGATTGCGATGCTCCAGCATCATGTAGACGCTCCCGCCCAGCGCGGCGAGGACGACGATCGCGGCCAGGACTGTCGCCGCCACGGACAACCTGATGCGCTGCCGCCAACGCCGGATATATCCCGGCTTGTCCTGTCCCACATCACCGGCGGGAGCGTCGGCGTCGGCGGTGCTGTCCTCGATGGGGGGTGCCTGAGGCTCGCTCGCCGGCTCGACCGTCGCGGATGCCTCCGGTTGCACATCGGCGGCTCCACTGGCTTCGGCGGCGGCTTCGGCCTGCCGGCGCAGCTGAATGGCGCGGGCGCGGGCACGCGCGGCCGCCGCAAGGGCCTCGGCTTCCGCGGCTTCTGCCTCGGCCTGCTCGGCCATCGCCAGAATTTCGGCAGCTGTGCTCGGCGTCTTGTCCTCAGTCACCTGAGCATTCTCCGTTGCCGCGCGGGCAGACGCAAAGGCCCCACCACAACGCGGGTTCTCCGGGCCTTTGCGTCCACCCGCCCGCTAGCGCAGGTCATCTTTCATCACCTTGCCCGTGGCGTTCACGGGCAATGCCTCGACGAACTGCACCGAGCGCGGCACCTTGAATCCCGCCATCCGCTCCCGGCACCAGCTCAGCAACTCGTCAGCCTCCACGGCGGTTTTCCGGACGATGAATGCCTTGCCCACCTGCCCGAGCCGCTCGTCCGGTACACCGATCACGGCGGCCTGCGCGACGGCGGGGTGCTCAAGCAGGAAACCCTCGATCTCGGCCGGATAAGCGTTGAAGCCGCCCACGATGAACATGTCTTTCTTCCGCCCGACGATGCGGAGCCGACCACCCTCGTCCAAGTTGCCCAGGTCGCCGGTATGCAGCCAGCCCTCGTCGTCGATCGCCTCGGCGGTCGCCACCGGGTCGTCGAGGTAGCCCTGCATGACGCTGTAGCCGCGGACCAGGATCTCGCCGTCGTCGGCGATGCGCACCTCAAGCCCGTCGCACGGCCTGCCGGCGGTCGTCGCGATCTCCTCGAACGAATCGCCACGACGCGATGCCGTGACCGTTCCGGCTTCGGTCAATCCGTAGCCGGTCATGATCGACTGGAAAGGCAGTTCGCTGCGCATCCGGCGAACGAGCTCCACCGGGATGTCGGCCGCCCCGGTCACTGCCGCCCGCAATGACGACAAATCACGCCTGCCGCGGGCCGCCAGCAGCGAGTGATACAGGGTGGGCGGACCGGGCAGCATGGTAACCCGTTCGCGTTCAATGAGTTCGAGCACACGATCGACTTCGAAGATCGCGACCGGGATCATGGTGGCGCCCCGGATCAGCGACGCGATGCAGCCCGCTTTGTAGCCGAAGGTGTGGAAAAACGGGTTGACCATCAGATACCGATCGCCTTCGCGCAGGTCGGCTAGCTCGCACCAGTCCGCATAATTCCGCAGCGTCTGCGCGTGGTTCATCATGACGCCCTTGGGCCGACCGGTGGTGCCCGAGGTGTAGATGACGTCGGCGATGTCGTGCGCACTGACCTCGCGTTCCGACGGCGAGCCGCTGGCAAGGAAGTCCGACTTCAGGTCAATCGCGGGCACCCCGGGAGGAACCTCGAATTCCCGACCGAGGAAGCCCTTTTCGACCAGGACGGCTTTGGCCCCGCTGCGACTGATGATGTCGGCGGCCTCGGCTTCCTTGAAGCGGGTATTGACCGGAACCAAAACTCCGCCCGCGGTCAGCAGGCCGAATGCGGCGATGATCCACTCGGCGCAGTTGGGTGCCCAGATGGCCACCCGGTCGCCCTTGTCGATGCCGATTGCCGCAAATGCACCTGCAGCGCAGCGGATCCGGTCGACCAACTGCGCGAAGCTCAGCCGCACCGAACCGTCGACGACCGCTTCGGCATCGCCGAAGCGGTCTGCGGCACTCAAGACCATCTCCGGGATGGTCGCCCAGCTCATGCCGCGGTCGTCACACCGACACGAGTCGAGACAAGTTGCCGCCCATGATCTTGGCCTGATCGGCCACGTCCAGGTGCTGGAGCGCGTCGGCGAAGTGACGTGGCTGGGCCAGCCCTTCCGGATGCGGGTAGTCAGACCCGAACAGCACCCGGTCCACTCCAATCAGATCGATCAGGTCGCTCACCCCGTCCTCGTAGAACGGGCTGACGTGGATGCGGTTCTTGATCTCCTCAACCGGATTGCCCAGGAAGCTCTCCGGCGTCTTTTTGTACACGTCGGCCAGCTGATCCAGCAACGGCGCCAGCCACTTCGACCCGTTCTCGATCACCGCGACCTTCAACTGCGGGAACCGGAATAAAGCCCCGTGAATCACCCAGGAGGCCACGGCATCCTGAACCGGGCGCCACTCGTTGAGCATGGCGAACGCATTCGTCTGGAATGGCAGCATCTCCTTGTCGGTGCCATCCCATTCGGCCGTGTATCGGGCATAGCCGGAATCCGACGAATGCATGGCCACCAGCACGTCGTGCTCGACGACGCGCTGCCAGAACGGGTCGAACTCCGGTAAGGCAAACGAGCGCGGACCACGGTACCCGGGCACCGGGGCTGGCCGGACCAGGATCGCGCGGGCACCGCGGCCAACCACCCACTCAAGCTCCTCGATGGCCTTCTCGACAATCGGCAGGGTCACCACCGGGACCGTGAAAATACGGCCCTTGTAGTTGAAACCCCATACCTCGTCGAGCCACTGGTTCAGCGCGTGCACCACCACGTGGATGAGTTCGGGGTCGTCGCGCATGCGCTCCTCAACAAGGCTGGCCAACGTCGGGAACATCAGCGAGCGGTCGACACCCAGCTCGTCCATCAACTCCAACCGCGGGCCGGGCTCACGAAATGCGGGAATCGAGCGCATCGGCTCGCCGAAAATCTCGCGCCGGCTCTTACCCTCCGGGTTGCCGTGCTTGAAGTACTCCTCCATCGCTCCGGGGCGCGCCACCACCTCGAAGGTCGGGTTGGGGATGTAGTCGCTGATCACCCCGCGGACCGCGATCTTGGTGCGACCGTTCACCTGCACGTACTGGATCGCGTCCTTGTACTGCTTGGGCAGGTACTTGGTCAGCGAATCCTGCGTCTCGTACAGGTGGTTGTCCGCGTCGAACAGCGGATACGACAGGTCGGACGTCGACATGGATCCTCCATTGCTATTTTGGAGAATGATATTCTCGCTTAGAGCATACCGCAATGCCCTCACGGACCAGTTGCTTCTGGACCTTGCCGCTAGCGGTACGCGGGTAGTCGTCGACCTGGTGCAGCTCCTCGGGCCATTTCTGCCGGGCCACACCCATCCGGTCGAAGTGCTCGCGGATCTCCGCCAGCGTCGGCATCGCATACCCGGACCTGATGCGCAGCACCGCGGCGGCATGCTCGCCCAGACGGGCATCGGGGGCAGCCACCACCACCGCTTCGGCGACCGCTGGCATGGCCAGCAGGACTTCTTCGACCTCCAGTGCGCTGATGTTCTCGCCGCCGCGGATGATGATGTCGGCCTTGCGGTCGGTGACAGTCAGGTAGCCGTCTTCGTCGAGGACACCGACATCGCCGGTGCGGTACCAGCCGTCGGCGTCGAAGGCCCGCGCAGTCAACGCTTCGTCGGTATAGCCCAGACACAGATCGGGGCCCCGACTGATGATCTCGCCGTCCTCGGCCAGCCGGATTTCCACACCCGGCCGCGGCAGCCCATCAGTGAACAGCCGCTTTTCCGCCGGTGCGTCGTGAGGCGTCAGAGTCACCGACGGGTGTTCGGTGCTGCCGTAGGAGCGGAAAACGTGGATGCCGTTGTCGGCCAGCCGCCGGGTCACCGCGGCGGGGATCGCAGCTCCGCCCAGACCGGCGGTCCGCATGCTGCGCAGGTGTTCCTCGGTGAAGTCGGGGTGATCGAGCACGCTGGTAAAGAAGTAGGGCGGACCGCCCCCGATGGCCAGACCGTCGCTTTTCATCAGGGCAAGCACACGATTCGGATCCCAGGCGTCGCAGAGGTTGATGGCCGCGCCCTCCAGCACTGGAACCAGAAACGCGCTGAGCATCCCGATGAAATGGCCTACCGGTGCCGCCGTCAACTGCGGTGCGCGGTTCGGCGGATATCCCTCGAAGAGCTGCCGCGTCTCACACCCCAGCGTCTGGTGAGTGTGGACGACCCCCTTGGGATCACTGGTCGTCCCGGAGGTGAACGCAATCACCGCCGGGGCGGCCGGATCGGCCGCGACGGTGCCCACCATCGGTTCAGCAGCCAGCAGCTCGTCGAAATCGCGGCCCACCACGCCGACGATCGGGACCGCTTCGGCCAGGTCGGGCTGATAGCACATTGGACCGAACCGCTCGGCAGTCACGAACACGCACGGTCGCGCCGTAGACAGTATGTGCGACAACTCTTTTCGACCGTAGAAGTGAACAATCGGGACCACCACGGCACCGAGGAACGCGGCAGCCCAAAACACCGCGGCGGCCTCCATCCAGTTCGGCAATTGGAAGGCGACCACATCGCCCGGGCCGACACCGCGGGCACGCAAACCGCCGGCAAGCCTGCGCGCCACCGCCTCGACGTCGCGGAATGTACCGGTCCATGGCCGCACAGCGGAATGCACCCGAAACGCGGTGTGCGGAGCGCGTCGCAGACCGCGCGCCAGCAGGTCGCCGAGAGTGTGCGGCGTCCACCATCCCTCGCGCTGGTAGCGCTCGACCAGTTCGGCAGGGATGCTGCGCATGGCGGGGACTCCCAAGACGATCGGTTCCGCAGATGGTGATGCTATTCTCCATTAAAGAGAATGCCAATATCACCAGACGGAGCGCGGGCACATGGTGGACCTGGAGTTCGACCGGGGATGTGCTGTGCTCACGATCAATCGCCCGCACGCCCGTAACGCCATCGCGTTGGACACCATGGCGCAGCTGGAGAAGGCGCTTGACGGGGCCGAGGGAGCAAGCGCGCTAGTCGTCACCGGGGCCGGCGACCGGGCCTTTGTTTCAGGCGGTGACCTCAAAGAACTTAGCGCCATCACGACCGAGGACGACGCGGCTGCCATGGCGAGGCGGATGCGCACGATCTGCGACCGGCTGGCAAGCTTTCCCGCCCCGGTGATCGCCGCATTGAACGGTCATGCTCTCGGCGGCGGAGCCGAGGTCGCGGTCGCCGCCGACATCCGGGTGGCCGCCGACGACATCAAGATCGGCTTCAACCAGGTCGCACTGCAAATCATGCCGGCTTGGGGCGGCGCCGAGCGGCTGGCGGCATTGGTGGGAAAGAGCCGGGCGCTGCTGCTGGCGGGCACCGGGCGGGTGCTCGAGGCCGCGGAGGCCGAGCGCATCGGGTTGGTGGATCTGGTGTTGCCCCGGCCGTCCTTCGACGAGGGATGGCGATCGCTGGCCAGGTCGCTGGCCAACCGGCCGGCGGCCGAGGTAAAGCGGGTAATCAGCGGAGTTCCGGCTGATGAAGCGATAACATCCTTTGCGCGCCTGTGGGTCGCGGATGCGCACTGGCAGGCCGCAGCGCGGGTGATGAACCGCAACGCCAATCAGCGGTGAACAGCCGGAGGAGCGATATGACAGCCATCCGAAAGGGCTTGTTTGGCTTGGGGTTGGCCATGTGGTTGGTTGCGGCCAACGTCGGGCTCACCACGGCAACCTCCCGCGCCGATGAGAATCCCGTGCTGCACCACGTCAAATACACGCTGACGGTCGACCACCCGATCTACGCGGATATCTACTACCTCGATCAAGAGCCACCGATCTTTTCCGACTACAGCCACAACCCCTACCAGTTCGTCCCGAATGTCAAAGTCGACCTTGCTCCCAATGCCCCCTGGACCCACGAGCTCGACCTGGCCAAGCCCGATCAATGGGCGTTTTTCACCGCCAGTACCGGGACCGAACCCGGCACGCCGATGTTTCACTGCAAACTCGCCGTCGACGGGGTCGTTGTCGTCTCCAAAGACGGAGCCAAGGGTGTCCTCTGCTCGATACGTCACTGGTAAGCGCGTATTTCGTTGATCAGCAGCGCTTTTCCGACCCAGCATGGCATGTGAGCGGGCAATTGGCCCGACTCGTTGACAGTCACTGTCAACTCGCCATAGGCTCCTGACCAAGGAGTCGCTAGCCGAAGCGTCTGGGTTCGAGTAGGACGGTGGTCGATGGACCCACGAAACACCAAGGCCTTCAAAGTGATCCAATGGGCGACCGGTGGTGTCGGCAAGGCGGCGATCGAGGCCGTGCTCAATCATCCCGACCTCGAATTGGCCGGCTGTTGGGTCTACAGCGCCGACAAGCATGGCCGCGACGTCGGTGAGATCCTCGGTCGCGAGCCCTTGGGTGTTAAGGCCACCTCGAACAAGGATGACATCCTGGCGGTTGATGCGGACTGCATAGTGTACGCGCCGCTGATTCCCAACGACGACGAGGTCAAAGCCATTCTGCGGTCGGAGAAAAACGTCGTCACACCTGTGGGCTGGGTGTACCCGGATCGAACCGATCCGCGCGTTAAAGCCATCGAGCGAGCCTGTTTCGACGGTGGCGTGACGTTGCATGGCTCCGGCATTCATCCCGGCGGGATCACCGAGAAGTTCCCGCTGATGATTTCGGCGTTATCCACGGCGATCACACACGTGCGGGCCGAGGAGTTCTCCGACATCCGCACCTATAACGCACCCGATGTGGTGCGTCACATCATGGGCTTTGGCGCCACGCCGGAGGAGGCCGCCGGCAGCCCGATGGCCAGCTTGCTGGAAAGGGGTTTCAAGGCTTCGGTGTGGATGGTGGCCGACTATCTGGGATTCAGGGATCCGACGTTCTCGTCGACCCAGGAAGTCGCGGTGGCCACCGCACCCATCGACGCGGGCTTCCTCACGATCGAGCCCGGCAGGGTGGCCGCGCGTCGCTTCCGCTGGCAGGCTCTCGTCGACGGGCAGCCGGTGATCACCGCCGCGGTCAACTGGCTGATGGGTGAAGAGCACCTGGACCCGAACTGGAGCTTCGGCGACCGCGGTGAGCGCTTCGAGATTCAGATCACCGGCGACCCCGATGTCGAACTGATTGTCAAAGGCTTGCAACCGGAGTCGATCGCCGAGGGCCTGCGGCGAAACCCTGGCGTCGTGGCCACCGCCAATCACTGCGTGCACGCGATCCCGCATGTGTGTGCCGCTGACCCGGGCATCAAGACCTACCTCGATCTACCGATGATCGCCGGGCGGCCCGCGCCCAGACTCGCCGGGGCGGTGCGGTGATTCTCGACGATCTGCGGATCACCGATCAGGTCGCCATCGTCACCGGCGGCGGTGCCGGCATCGGTCGCGGCAGCGCGGTCGCGCCGGCCGAGGCGGGAGACAACGTCGTGGTCGCCGCCCGTGCGAAATCCCATCTGGATGACACCGTGCGCCCAATCGAACAGACCGTTCGCACCGGGCTGGCGGTGGTTACCGACGTGATGATCGACGAGGACGTAACCAATCTCGTCGACACGACCGTCGCGCAGTTCGGGCGGCTCGACATCTCGGTACGATGACCGACGACATCGCCGCGGAAAGCCCACCCGTCAAGCCCTCGTCATTGCGAGACCGCCAGCGTGCACAGATTCGCGCCGATATCCGATTGGCGGCCTACCGGCTGTTCGCCGTTCACGGCTTCGACAATGTCACCACCGAGCAGATCGCAGCCGCCGCGGGTGTTTCGCCCAGCACCTTCTTTCGCCACATCACCAGCAAAGAAGAACTGCTCCTAGACCAGGTACGGCGGGGTTGGGAGGCCATTGCGTTGCTGCTCGAACAGCGGCCCAGCGAGGAATCGCCCGACGTCGCGCTAGCGCGCGCAATCGAAGCCCGCACTGGCGCCTTCCACGACAGCGAGACAGAACAATGGCGTGCGGCCATCCTGGCCGCCCCCAACCTGCTCGAGAAAGTCAGCATGGCCCCGGAGGACAAGAGCCGGTTGGTCAAACTCACTGCCGCCCGCATGCGAACCGACCCCGAGCACGACATCCGGCCCGCCTTGCTGGTCCACTTGGCTTTTGCCGCAGCAGATTTCGCGTTTCAGCGATGGGTGCGTACCGGCACCGAGGATCGGCAGCCGCTTCAGGTGCTGGTGTCTGAGGCGTTGGAAGCTGTGCTGCATCCCCGCTGGCAACCGCGGCGCAGCCGAACCGCCCGACCTCAGACAAGAGCACGGCGCTAGCTGATCGGAGGAGCAGATGGGGCAGTGGTCACGCGGTGAGATCGAGCGTGCGTTCCGCGACTACAGCCAGGCGGTCGTCGAAATAGGACGAAGCTCGGACTGGTCGCACTACGCCGACCTGTTTACCGAGGACGCCGTCTACCTGGAACATGTATACGGCGAAATGCATGGCAGAGAACGGATCCGCGAGTGGATCGCCTCGACGATGAGCGTGTTTCCTGGCTCCGAGATGCCGTTCTACCCAGCACAGTGGTACACGATCGACGAAGATCGAGGCTGGGTCATCGGGAAGATTCTCAACCGTATGAAGGATCCCGGCGACGGCAGCATCCATCAGGCCGCCACCCTGACGGTGCTGCACTACGCCGGCAACGGGCTGTGGAGCTACGAAGAGGACGCATACAACCCGCTTAACTTCCTGGCCATGGTCCACGAGTACACCAAGCGTTGCCAGGCCTTGGGCACCATCTCCCCGGATGCGCTTGCCTTCGCCAAAAACATGAACTGGCAACTGGACTGACGTGGTGAGCCGGAAGCGGGTTGTTGTCGCCGGGCTCGGTGACAGCGGTGTCCTGGCGGCCATCCGACTGGCTCGCCACGCTGATGTCGTCGCAATATCGGCCAAACCTGGGTTGCTCAGCGGGCAAGAGCTGGGCTGGCGGCTCAGCCGCCCTGAACAGTGGGCACGGGTGAATTGGATCCCATTCGACCGGTTTCGTGGCCTGGACCGGGTACGAATCGTCCATGCGTCGCTGACGAGGGTCGACCTGACAACCCGAACGGTGTTCGCGCACAGCGCCGACGGATCGGAAGTCGCCGAGCACTACGACGCCTTGGTGATCTCGACCGGTGTGACCAATGGGTTTTGGCGCCAACCCACGCTGCAGACGGCGACCGAGGTCGACACCGAACTGCGCATGACGCATGAGCGCCTGGCCACCGCCGAATCGCTCATTGTGATCGGCGGTGGCGCCGCGGCGGCAAACAGCGCCGCTCAGCTCGCTACCACCTGGCCGGACAAACGGGTCGATCTGTATTTCCCCGGGGAGCGGGCGCTCATCCACCATCACCCGCGGACCTGGGACCGCGTCGCAGGGCGCCTCACCGACCTCGGCGTGCGGCTCCATCCGCGCCACCGAGCCGTGATACCCGCCGGCTTTGCCTGCGATCAGATCACCAGCGAACCGGTGCGATGGAGCACCGGGCAACCGCCGGCATCAGCCAACGCGGTGCTGTGGGCGGTCGGCCGGGTCCGGCCCAATACAGGATGGCTGCCGGAGGAGCTGCTTGACGAGCACGGCTTCGTCCGCGTGACAACGGATTTGCGCGTTCCCGGTCATCCAGATCTGTTCGCGGTCGGCGACGTTGCAGCCACCGACCCGCTTCGCACCTCGGCCCGGAACCGGGCCGACGCGTTGCTGGCCCACAATGTGCGCGCCGCGTTCGCCGGGAAACCGCTGCGTCACTACCAGCCTCCGGCCCGGCGATGGGGCTCGGTGCTGGGTCCCCTGCCCGACGGACTTGAGGTCTACACCTCCCACGGACGTGCTTTCCGCTTCTCCGCGTGGACGTTTCACAAGGTACTACTGCCATTGGTCGTGGGTTGGGGCTATTACCACGGGGTTCGGCGCAACGACCCACAGCTCGCCGGCGCACCCGAAGGGACATCTGCCCAATGACGCGGAAACCAATTGAACTGCTTGGCCTCTCCCACATCTGCATCGCGGTGTCGGACATGGAAGTGTCTCTGGCTTTCTATCGCGACCTGCTCGGCCTCGAGGTATTCTTCGATCTCCAGCTCGAGGTGCCGGCGATGGAAACGGTTACCGGAGAAACCGGGCCCGTGATGCACGGCGGCGCGGTGGTGGAGCTTCTTGATTTCGCTCACCGCGATTTGCAACCACAGCGGCGCGACGCCAAGCTCGGTTGCCCGAACGTCTCCTTAAGCGTCCGCGACATCGACGCCACCGCGGCCGCGATCACTGCCGCGGGCATCCAGCCCGAACAGCAACCGGTCGACATCGGCGGTGTGCGCATGTTCTTCGTGCGCGACCCCGACGGTACCCCCGTCGAGTTCGTGTCCTTTCCCAACGGGGAGCGAAACTCGGCTCAGATGTGGGGCTACACCGGCCAGTGACGTGCGCCGCGAGGTTCGGCGGAACCCGCATATCTGCGGGCTTGCTCACGCAACCGACAGTCACGTCGGGTTTCGCGCACTTGTTCAGCCGGCCTTGAATTCATCGACATGACCGCGGGGAATCAGCAACCACTGACGGTTCGCCCTCCAGTCGACGCAGATAGCGCTCGACGAACGCCACGGTCTCGGGATGCCCGAGCGACACATCGAGGGCCTGTTCCATCACCAGCACCCGAGAAATACTGGTCATAAGGACTGACCACACCAGCGGCGGCACTTCCGCGGGATCAATGCCGTAGCGCTCCAGAACCATCGACAGCGCCTTAGTTTGCTCTTCACGGAAACGCTCAGCGTAATAACCAATTTCGGCTTTGAGCACTTTGCGATGATTGGCCAGCGCCACATACTCCATCGTCAGCGCGGTGGCCGCGGGATCGGTGCTGAAGCGCCACAGCGCCCACAACGGTTGCGGCGAGTCCAGCGCCTGCGCCTGGAGGCGCAGCCCGTCTTCGGCGCGACGGCGAAACGCGGCCAGGAACAGATCGTCCATCGTCCGGAAGTAGTAGTGAACCAGTTGCGGCTTGAGCGCAGCCTTCTGTGCAACCCGGCGCGAAGTGACTGCGGCATAACCCTCTTCGAGCATCAACTGTTCGGCAGCGTCGAGCAACACGGAGCGGTTCTTGGCGTCCGGCGCCCCGATCCTGCGCGCCGATGTCATCAGATGACTCCGTTCGCTTGTCGCACCCGCCGATCGTATCGAGGCCCGACAACGTCACCTTGACCACGGCAATCCGACCATGCTAAGCAGGTGCTTAGCACCTTATCGCACTCGGCGGCGTCGTGTCTGGCCGCCACTAAGCAAGCCGGCATCGGGAGGCACGCAGAGCATGACCACCTTCGAATCGGTCGACTTCTTCACCGACCCGTCCCTGGTGCCCGATCCGCACCCCTACTTCGACTATCTGCGCAGCAAAAACCCGGTGCTCAAGCTGCCGAATTACAACGTCTTCGCCGTCACCGGCTATGACGAAGCCACCGCGGTGTATAAGGACACCGACTCATTCTCGAACTGCGTGGCACTGGGCGGGCCGTTTCCGCCGCTGCCCTTCGAACCCGAGGGCTCAGGTTTGGAGGATCTCACGCCCCTGATCGACGCCCACCGCGACCAGTTTCCGATGTTCGAGCACATGGTGACCATGGACCCGCCGGAGCACACCCGGGCACGCTCGCTGCTGAGCCGGCTGCTGACGCCGAGCCGGCTGAAGGAAAACGAAGACTTCATGTGGCGCCTGGCCGACCGCCAGCTCGAGGAATTTCTCGCCGAGGGTGAGTGTGAGTTCATCGCCGAATACTCCAAGCCCTTCGCCACCCTGGTGATCGCCGACCTGCTCGGGGTCCCCGAAGAAGACCACAAGCAGTTCCGCACCGTGCTGGGTGCCGATCGTCCCGGGGCGCGGGTTGGGTCGCTCGACCATGAGTCGGTCGGCATCAACCCGCTGGAGTGGCTTGACGAGAAGTTCTGCTCCTACATCGAAGACCGGCGCCGGGAGCCGCGCGACGATGTGCTGACCGCGCTGGCGACGGCAAAGTACCCGGACGGATCCACCCCCGACGTCATCGAGGTGGTGCGCTCGGCCACCTTCCTGTTCGCGGCCGGGCAGGAGACCACCGCCAAGCTGCTGTCCGCGGCGCTACAGGTGCTCGGTGACCGCCCGGATATCCAGCAGCGGCTGCGCCAGGACCGCAGTTTGATTCCGGCGTTCATCGAGGAGTCGCTGCGCTTCGAGAGTCCGGTCAAAAGTGACTCCCGGCTGGCCCGCAGGTCCACCACGGTGGCCGGCGTCGACATTCCCGCCGGCGCCATCGTGATGGTTTTGCCGGGCGCGGCCAACCGCGATCCGCGCCGCTTCGAGAATCCGCACGAGTTCCGGCTCGATCGCAAGAACGTCCGCGAGCACATGGCGTTTGCCCGCGGCGTGCATTCCTGCCCCGGCGGACCGCTGGCCCGGGTGGAAGGCCGCGTCTCGATCGAGCGGATTTTGGACCGGATGTCCGATATCAAGATCAACGAAGCCAAACACGGCCCACCCGGCGATCGCCGCTATACCTATGAGCCGACCTACATCTTGCGCGGCCTTTCCGAACTGCACCTGACGTTCACGCCCGCTGGGTGAGCCCATCCCGACATGCCAGCGCTTGATCAGCCAGAGCGAACACGTCGGGGCTTCATGGGCCCAACATCTGCCCCGCACGATTAACGCCAGTTGTTGTAGGCCGATGTATTCCGCCGAGTAACTGCTCGATCGGGGTCGCCGGCAGAAGACGACGTCCGTGCCAGGCTTGTAGGCGAACTCGTTGTCAGCCGAGACGAACGGCTCAAAACCGACAAGCGGCAATCAGCGCGTTCGTAGTAACGCTGGTCCGCAGCCAGACCGGCCATATTCATGACCAGATAACCCAGCAGCTGCTCACTTTGATCGGCAGGCGCGGTTCGAGGCTGGCCGTGGCAAGCGGCGCGGCGAGAACGCATTCGAGATTCACGCCCATTGTGTTAGTAGAGCGATTTATATAATATGGCGACCATGACCGTCGGCGGCGTCATTTATGCCAAGAAGGACCGGGTCGCAACGATCACGTTGAACCGCCCGGAAGTGCGTAATGCGATCGATCCGACAATGGACCAGCGACTGCGCCAGATCTGGCGGGACTTCAGCGATGACGACGATGTTGACGTGGCAATCCTGACGGGCGCTGGGACGGCGTTTTGCGCTGGGGCGGACCGCAATGCCTGGTTCGAGCAGTGGGCCGACGCTGACGCGGCCATGGTACGACGCAACGCCAAAAGTGTCGGAATCGGTGGGCTGACCCGCGGCCTGCACCGCATACGCAAGCCGGTGATCGGGGCGGTCAACGGCTGGGCGCTCGGCGCTGGTCTGGAACTGGCGCTAGCCTGTGACATTCGTATCGCCTCCGATAGGGCCATGTTCGGTGCGCCTCTGGTGGCGTTGGGGTTTCATCACGGCGATGGCGGCATCACCAGGCTTGTCGATGCGTGCGGCATCGCCGTGGCACTTGATTTGGAACTCAGCGGCGAACCAATCGACGCCCAGCGCGCCCTGCAAACCAATCTGGTCACCCGCGTCGTCGCGCACCACGAGCTGATGAACTCCGCCCGGAATCTGGCCAATCGTATCGCCGCGCACCAGCAGGAAGCGGTGCGCTCGGCCAAGGAAACGGTGCTCGACGTCATCGGGCAACGGCTCGATGACCAACTCGAGCTTGAAGCCCTTTCCGCCTACGCCATCGACCGGCAGACGGCCCGGCGCATCATCGACGCCATCGCGCTGCGCCGCCGCACCGGCAACGGTCGGACAGAGACGACATCATGAGCACGTCCACGCGAGACCGGTTTTTGACCACCGCGGCCGCACTATTCCGCCGCCAAGGTTACAGCGGCACGGGGCTGAAACAGATCGTCGCCGAAAGCGGGGCACCGCTAGGGTCGCTGTACTACTTCTTTCCCGGCGGGAAGCAAGACTTGGCACTCAACGCCATCGGGCACACCGCGGCGCGCTACGAGGAGCTGCTCGACCGGGTGTTCGCGCACACCGGTGACATAGGGCAAGCCGCGATCAAATGGTTCGGGTGGGCGGCGCGGGCGCTGGAGGAATCCGACTTCGCCGACGGCTGCCCGATTGGCACGCTGGCGAGTGAAATCGCCAGCACCAACGACACTTTGCGCGCAGCTAGCCAGGCCGTATTCGACGCATGGCGCTCCCGCGTCGCCACTCAATTGATAAGCGGGGGCGTCAAGCCTGCGCGCGCAGGTGAGCTCGCGACTTTTGCCGTGGCTAGCCTGGAAGGCGCCATCATGCTCGCCCGCACCCAACGAAGCAGCCAGCCTCTGCGCGACACTGGCCGCGTCGTCGCCGAAACTCTACGCTCGGCGGCCAGAATCACCGTCACCGCCAGAGGCCGGATTGTAGACAAAAAAGGCGGACGGTAAGCACGCTGCGGCCATTAATCGCGTAAAGGTTTGGCGTATTTCACAGCTCGGCGATCACCCTCGAGGCCAGCAATTCCAGCGTCTCATCGGACGCCCGGTCATGGGTGAAGAGCACCACTTGCTGAAAGCCGAGCTCTCGCAGTTGGTTTAGTCGCTCCACAATCGCCTGCGGCGTGCCGATCAACCCGCCTTCGTGCAGACCGAAGCCGGGTGTACCGAAACGCTTTTCGGCGATCTGGCGGACCTTCGGCAGTGCCTCGTCGTCCGGGGCGAGCGCCATCACGGCCTCAACGGACAACATGATGGTGGCGGGATCGCGGCCGATGTCGTCACAGATCGACTGCAGCACCGACAGTTTGTGCTCTAGCTGGCCGAGCGCGTAGGTCGGCACATTCCACACGTCGGCGTAGCGCGCCACCAAGGGCAGCGTGTGCTTCTCGCCGACTCCCCCGACGATTACCGGTGGCCGGGGCTGCTGAACGGGTCCCGGCACGATTGGCATGTCGCGCACCGTGTAATGCTTTCCGGCGAAATCGACGACGCCATCACTGAACGCCTGGCTCAGGATCTCCAGCGCCTCGGCCAGGCGTTCGGACCGTTCGGCGAAGCTTCCCCAGGGCAGGCCCGTCCTGCTGTGTTCGTCTTCGATGGAGCCGCTGCCAATGCCGAGCTGTAAACGGCCTTCCGATATGTGGTCGAGTGTGGTGGCCATCTTGGCCAGCACCACTGGATGGCGAAACTGGTTGCACAACACCAAGTGTCCTACGCGGATGCGGTCGGTACGGCTCAGAAGTGCGGTGGCCAGGGTCCAGGCTTCCAACGAGGAGATCTGGGGAACGCCCGGCCCGTACAAGTGGTCGTAGAGCCACACCGATCCGATGCCGAGTTCTTCGCAACGCAGAGTGCGATGCAGGACGTCCTCATAAGAAAACCCCATCTGCGGCACATAGACCCCGATATCGAGATTCGTCATCCCCGCAGCTCCATTCGTCCGTGACTGATCGTAGTTACCCCCGCGCAGCTCGCCTCGAAAGCAAACGACTTTCTGGTGACGCCATAGACATTCACGGTCAGCTCGGCTCCGAGGGGCGTCGGCGACGCGAAGCGCACTGCCACCCGTCGAACCTGGCCGGGATCATCGACGCCCACCACACGCAAGACGCGATGCGCGCAGATCGCCATGGTGCACAGGCCGTGAGCGAAAAGGAAGTCGAATCCGCTTGCGCGCGCGGCGCCGATGTCGAAGTGGTGGGCCGACCAATCGTCGGACACTGTGGCGTAATCGTGTGCCACGTGCTCACTGATGTTGTGGGTTGCCGACCCGATCGGATTGCTTCGAGCCGAGTCGGGAAAGCGGTGATCTGCTGGCATCGATCCTGCATCGGCTATCGCTTGCAAGCCGAGAAGCATGGTGGTCCACCATTGTTCGACAGCCAATCCACCCTGGCCGTCGAATTGTTCGATGTGCAGCACCACCTGGGTGCCTGCGCGGGTCGACCGCACCGCGGATACGGACGACCAGGTATCCAGCGGCTCGTCGGGAACCAGGGGACGATGCAGCACGATGTCGTGCTCGCCGTGCAGACCGCCACGCGCCTGCCGCCACGCAGCTGCCGGCACATCCGCATTGGCCGCCTGCTGGGCCCCGAAGGCCAGAACGACGGGGTACATCGGCGGGACCGCCTTACCAGCCAATACCGCCGCAGTCTCGTCGCCGGTCGCAGCGGCGTATGCCGCGATCCGATCCGGCTCGAGGCGTCCCGGAAACGGCCCATGTCGCGTAACGGGACCTAGCCGAATCTGGCTCACGCGATCACCGGGTCGCCCTCGACGTCGCGCAGATAGCGCTCGACCAGGGCGATGACTTCGGCATGACCGGCCGAGATCCCTAGGGCTTCTTCCATAAACAGCACCGCCTGCACGCCGGTCAGCAGGAACGCCACCGCCACCGGCGGAATTTGCTGCGTGTCCACCCCGTAGCCCGCGAGGACCGTCGCGAACGTCTTTGCCTGCTCATCCCGAAACCGCTGGGCGTAGCAGGCCAGCTCAGACCTCAAATCCGCGCGGTGGTTAGCCAGCGCGAACAGCTCCATGGCGAACGCGCTGAACGGCGGATTGCTGAACATCCGCCACAGCGCCCACAGGGGTTGCGGTGAGCCCAACGCTTTCGTGTTCGCCTTGAAGCTCTGCTCGGCGCGGCGGCGGAATACCGCAAGCAGCAACTCATCCATGCTGCGGAAGTAATAGTGCACGAGCTGAGACCGCAGACCCGCCTTCTCGGCCACCCGCCGACCGGTGACCGCCGCCCAGCCCTCGGCGAGCATCAGTTGTTCGGCCGCATCCAGCAACAACGTGCGGGTCTTCGCGTCCGCGGAACCAAATCTGCGCGGCGATGCCATCTTTACCCTGTAATCCTCCTGTCGACCCTGATGAGTATTGACCACCCACGCGCGGCATGTTAGGCATATGCTCAGCGGATTTAAGCAGACGCTTAAATCCTACTTCGGTGCCGGCAATACCGTCGGCGGAGGTCACGAATGTTCTCGATGCGCTTCGATATGCGCGCCGCTGCCATCGGCGCGCCAACGACCGAGCTCTATGCGACGGCGATCGAGATGTGCGCGTGGGCCGAGACGCGCGGCTGCCTGGGAACAGTGCTGTGCGAGCATCACGGCTCCGACGATGGCTACCTGCCAACGCCGCTCATTCTCGCCTCGGCCGTGGCGGCGCGCACCGAACGGCTGGCCATCACCTCGGTGGTACTTCTTCCGCTCTACGACCCGGTTCGGCTCGCCGAGGAGATGACGGTGCTCGATATCATCAGCCGCGGCCGTGTCTCTTACATCCTGGGTTTGGGGTATCGCCGCGAGGAGTATGACCATTTCGGCGTGGACATGGGCGCGCGTGGACGCATCGCCGATGAGTACGTGGAATTGCTGCGCCGGCTACTACGCGGTGAGACGGTGGTCCGCCCGGGGCGCCGCATCAAAGTCACACCACCGCCATACAGTGCCGGTGGCCCGCTGCTGATGTGGGGTGGCGGCAGTCTGGCCGCCGCCCGCCGCGCCGGAAAATACGGCCTTTCTTTCCTCGCCCAGGCCAATGTCCCCGGCTCGCAGGAAACCTACGAAGCCGCGTGTCGCGCACACGGGCACGAGCCCGGGATGACCTTGCTGCCTGACCGCGACACGCCGTCGGTGTGTTTTGTCGCCGACGACGTCGACCGGGCATGGGACGAACTCGGATCCTACCTGCTCCACGATGCACGGACCTACGCCGATTGGAACCCGGGCAACCAGACGTCGGCCGGCATCGCCGACGTACACAGCGTTGAGGAGTTACGCCTCATGTCACGCACGTACCGGATCTTCACTGTGCCGCAAGCGATCGACCACCTGCAAAGTGGCGGCATGCTCACCCTGGCGCCGCTGTGCGGTGGGCTGCCGCCCGATCTCGCTTGGCCATACCTGGAGCGCGTTGCCAACATTGTGGTACCGAAGCTGACGGAAACCAAAGTCCCGCAGAAACAAGGGGTGCAGGGATGACGAGCGCCGAAAAGACCGACGTCTACTACGACCCGTTCGATTTCGAGATCGACAACGACCCGTATCCGGTGTGGAAGCGGCTGCGCGACGAGGCGCCACTCTACTACAACGAGAAATTCAATTTCTTCGCGCTGAGCCGTTACGCCGATGTCGCTCCCGCACTTAACGATTGGGAGAAATTCTTGTCTGGCCGGGGAACGACCGCTGACCTCCTGCTCAGCGGTGCCGAAATTCCCCCGGGGATCATTCTGTGGGAGGATCCGCCAATTCACGACGCTCACCGGCGGCTGCTGTCACGGGTTTTCACGCCCCGCCGAATGGAGGCGGTCGAAGGGTTAGCGCGCCAGTACTGTGTCCGTGCCCTCGATCCCCACGTGGGATCGGGCCGGTTCGACTTCATCGAAGATCTCGGCGCGCAAATGCCGATGCGGGTGATCGGCTACCTGGTGGGCATCCCGGAGTCTGACCAGGAAATGATCCGCAAGCGCACCGACACCATCTTGACCCTGAAGGAGGCTAAGCCGGCCTTCGACGCCACCAGCTTCGAGCAGACATATCAGATCTTCGCCGACTATATCGACTGGCGGGCTAAGCATCCGTCGAACGATCTGATGACCGAATTGCTCAACGCAGAGCTGGAGGAACCCGACGGCACGCGCCGACGGCTGAGCCGCACCGAAGTGCTCACCTACACCAGCACGATCGCCGGGGCAGGCAACGAGACGACGACACGGCTGATCGGATTCATCGGCCAACTGCTCTCCGACCACCCCGACCAGCGCCGCGAGATCGCCGCCGACCGGGCGCTGATTCCGCAGGCCATCGAAGAAGTGCTGCGCTACGAGGCACCGTCACCGGTCCAGGCTCGCTATGTCGCCCATGACGTCGAGTACTATGGCCAGACCGTTCCCGCGGGCTCAATCATGTTGCTGCTGAACGGGTCTGCCAACCGTGACGAACGGCACTTCCCCGACGGGGAACGATTCGATATCCACCGCACCGGCTCGCACCTGAGCTTCGGGCACGGGTTGCATTTCTGCCTGGGTTCGGCGCTGGCGCGCATGGAAGCGCGCGTCGCGCTTGAGGAAGTGCTCAATCGCTGGCCCGATTGGCAGGTCGATTATGACAACGCGGTCCGGGCGCACACCGCCAGCGTGCGCGGATGGGCGCGATTGCCCGTTATCACCGGTTGACGGCAGGCCGGTGACTAGAACGATCGTTATCACGGGCGCCAGCGACGGCATTGGTGCCGCGGCCGCTCGTCGCTTGTCTCACGCAGGTGAACACGTTGTCGTGATCGGACGCTCGGAAACCAAGACCACAGCCGTGGCCGCCGAACTGGGCGCCGACTGCTTCGTCGCCGACTTTGCCGACCTGACTCAAGTGCGG
Organism: Mycobacterium heckeshornense; assembly: GCF_016592155.1. NCBI lineage: Bacteria > Bacillati > Actinomycetota > Actinomycetes > Mycobacteriales > Mycobacteriaceae > Mycobacterium > Mycobacterium heckeshornense. The sequence goes on along the minus strand of NZ_AP024237.1, from coordinate 942,608 downwards.
GCATTGGCGCAGCAATTGCGCTCTCGCTATTCGCGCATCGATGTATTGGCCAACAATGCCGGCGGCATGACAACCAGAATCGAGTTTACCGGCGACGGCTACGAGAAGACCTTCCAAGTGAACTATCTGGCGCCGTTTCTGCTCACCACGCAACTCGTCGATCTCTTGGTCGAGTCCCGGGCCTCGGTCATAAACACCTCCAGCGCGTCGCAGAAGTTGCTCGGCAGAGTGACAATCGAGGATCTGCACAACACGCATCGCTACCGTCCCAGCAAGGTGTACGCGCTTACGAAGCTGGCAATCATATTGTTTACCAAGGAATTACACCGTCGGTATCACGATGCCGGGCTGTCGGCTGCGGCTTTCCACCCCGGATATGTCGACACGAACTTCGGGCCTGCATCTGGATCGCGGATCCTGGCTCTCATGCGCCACACACCGACAAGGGTGTTCACTGCGACGCCGGATCAAGGTGCCACTCAGCTCGTCGAGTTGGCCACCGCCACACCCGGTGTCCACTGGAAATCGGGAGAGTATTACTCCAGGAACAAAATCGCGAAACCGCATCGTGCGGCCAACGATGCAGTGCTGGCCCGCGAACTGTGGGATCGCAGCCTGGCCGTCGTTGCCACTTAGCCAGGTCCTTCGTCCGCCGGTGCCGAGACCTGCGTGGTATCCGAGCGGCCGCGTAACACCGTGGAGCCCTTGGCAACCCAATGCTCGCATTCCTCCGGGTCAGCGCGAGCTATCGCCGCATCGGAGCACAGAATCCGTCGCTCCGAAGTCTTGGCGAGATCAGCGAGACGCGCTGATTCGTTGACCGGGTCACCGATCACGGTGTATTCGTAGCGGTTCTCAGCACCGATATTGCCGGCAAAGACGGGCCCTGCCGAAACGCCGATGCCGAAGTCCACCAAGGGTAATTCGCGCAGCCGAGCGCCCAGCGCGCGTGCGGTCGCCAACGCCGCTGATGCCGCTCCATCCAGTCGCAGCGGCGCCCCGAAGATGGCCAGCGCGGCGTCTCCCTCGAACTTGTTGATCGATCCTTGCCTTTGATCTACCTCCTCGACAACGATCTGGAAGAACTTGTTGAGCAGTCCGGCAACCTCCTCAGGCGGATGGCTAGCGGCCAACGGTGTTGAGCCCACCAAATCGATAAAGAGAATTGCCGCGTCGACAACATCGCCGGTCAGCGATGCTTCCTCTTCGACCGCACGACGGGCGACGTCCACTCCTACGTGTCGGCCGAACAGGTCACGAAGCCGGTCACGTTCGACAAGGCCGGACACCATCCGATTGAACCCGCTTTGTAGACGGCCGATCTCGGAGCGTTCGTAGACGTCGACCATTGTGCCGATCCGGCCATGTTCGACTTCTGCCATTGCCGCCACGACTTCGCGAACCGGATCCGAGATCGATTTGGCGACCAAGATAGTTCCCCGCAGTCCCAGCAACACCGCGACAATGGAGAGCACCAGTACCGGAATCTCGACCGAGGCGCTTTTGTGGATGATCCAGCCAAGTGACCGCAGAAAGATCAGGGATGCTATCGCCACGCTGGGAAGCGCACTGCTCAGCAGCCACATGCCGACCAACCGTGCTAACACACCTGGAGCGGTGACGAAGCCTTCGAAACCGTGTGTGGCAGCTGCAATGATCGGACGCACCGTGCGCTGCGTGAGCAGCACGCCGGTGCCCGTCGCGGCAGCCCCACCGAATAGCACCGCCAAGGCGGTCGACACGACAACCGTGAGCCCGCCGTGAACGTTCAGTAGCGCAAAGATTGTGCCGCTGGCCGCCCACGTCGCCGCGAGAACCGCCGACTGGTTGCGGATGAGCTTCATCGCTGCACGGCGTTGGTCGGGCGTCGGCTCTTGCCCAGCAACAAACCAGCGCAGCGACGGAGCGATCGATATGACTCCGCCTGTCCCGACCGCGACGGCACCAAGCACAACCAGCAGAATGGCCGCTACCGTGTTCCTCGCGTTCACGTGAACGTGTGCCCCACCGCCGGCGTGGCCGCCGAGAGCCACCGCGATCACCGCGACCTCGCCGGTGGCAACAAGATGAGCCAATACGAGCCCGCCCGCGTATCGAATCGATAGCCTGGCCGCGCCACTAGGAGCTAGCTGCCTCACGTGACGAAGGTACGGCCACGGTCAGCTACGTGTCGGCGCGGGTCCAGAAGGTATGACCGTTCTGCGCTAGGCAGGTCAAAAACAGCCCGTCCGGCGCCTGCGCAACATAGTTCTGCCACTGGGTGCAGTCGGCGTTCTCTTCCTTGATCCCGGCCATCGGCGGCGACCGAAACCACCTCGGCTGGTATCTCCTCGGCGAACCGCAGAACACCAGCCGTCCCCAGTCCGTGACCCCGAAAACGTAGTAGGTCGTGTTGTCACAAGGCGCCCCGAGCACCACGCCGGGCGCGATGCCGGGTGTACAAGCCGGGTAGTCGCAGACTGTCGGCCCGGCGGCGGCGCGAGGTGCAGTCAAGAATGCACCAGCGCCGAGCAACGCCGTGACGGCTGCCACGAAGTAGCGCACGGCAATACTTTGACACAGCTGAAAAGAAAATTCTCCTATTCGGAGAAGGTCGAGACTGTTCAACGGCACCGGAATGCCGATCAGCCGCGGAGTGCGCCATTGGTCGCCGACATGCGGACCATTTGCGCAGCTTGAAGCGCTGGAATTGGCCGGTGACTGTCGGGACAAAAGTGATAACGTGGTTCTCCGTGCATGATCCGGAGGGAGTCTCACTCGCTGAAGCAGAGGAAGAAGCCGCCCGGGCCGAAGCGACAGCCGAGGAGGCCCGGGCACGCGCGATGCGGCTGCGCCGACAAGCCGAAGCGGCATCGGGCAACCAGGCGCAAAACTCCGACCCCGTCGACGAAGCGCACCCCCGACGACTGGCGTTCTCGTGGCGTCCGAAGCCGCGTATCGCGGGACGAAAAGCGCTGGGCACCGCGGCGGCGATCGCGCTGATCTGCATCTCGCTCGGGGCGAGCGGTTACATGCAGTGGCAGCACCACACCATCACACATAAGCGGCAACTGGCGGCGGAGTTCGCCGCGGCGGCCCGCCAGGCGGTCGTCACGTTCATGTCGATCGATGCCAACCACGCCAGGGACGACTTCCAACGCATTATCGACGCGTCCACGGGCCAGCTGAAAGCCCAGCTGCAGGCGGCCTCCGGCGTTTTGGTCAAGCGGGCTGAGGATTCGAAAGTAAGCACCAAGGCCACCGTGGACGCCGTCGCCGTCGAGTCGATGACTGACAGTTCAGCGGTGGTGCTGGTCGTGGCAAAATCGGACACCACCAATCCGGACAAAACCAAACGGCCCCCGGCGTCTTGGCGGCTCAGCGTCAATATCAGCCGGGACGGCGGTCAGCTCAAGATGTCGAAAGTCGACTTCATCTGATGACGGTCGAACACCGGTCGTCGATTGACGGCAGCAATACTCCCACCGGGGAGCCAGAGCCGGCCCGTCTGAGCAAAATCGCCAAAACCACCGCCTGGATGCGCTGGTGCCTGGCTAGGCGAGGTCTGATTCTCCTGACGGCCTTGGTCATCGCCGCAGCGGGGCTTGCTGCCGGTTTGTTCTTCATTCAGTATCGTGCGGACCGCCAGATCGATGACGCGGCGAAACAGCAGGCGATCCACGCGGCTTCCGACGGCGCGGTCGCAGTGCTGTCGTATTCCGCCAACAATCTGAATCGCGATTTCGACAAGGCGCGGTCCCACCTCACCGGCGACTTTCTCACGTATTACACCAAGTTCACTGAACAGATCGTCGCGCCGGCGGCGCAGCGGATGCAACTTACCCAGACCGCCAAGGTGGTGCGGGCCGCAGTGTCAGACTTACAGCCGAATTCGGCGAGCGTGTTGGTATTTCTCGATCAAACCACCCTGAGCAAGGAAAAACCGAAGCCGTTGGTGAGCCCCAGCGGGGTGCGCGTAACGCTGAGCAAGGTCAACGGTTCCTGGTTGATCGCCAAGTTCGACCCACTGTGATGATCGTTGCGATCTCCGGCAAGATTCCAGCACTTCAGCGGTGAAGCTAATGCTATTGTCGTCGAGAGCGCCCCTGCCGGCGCCAAACAAGCGCATAGGCAGCTTATGCCGTCGAGGAGCATGCTCATGCGTTCAATGGGAACGATAGCCACCGCAATAGGGCTGACTGCCAGTGTGTTTGGCGCTTTCTGCCCGGTGCCGTGGGCACGGGCAACGACCAAGGAGGAGGTCGCCCTCAACGGGACGTACCGTGCCACGTCCATCGGCGACTGGGCCAAGACCAACGACCAGTTCAACAACGAGGCGACAGTCGTCAGCACCTGGACGATGAACTCGTCGTGTGCGACGTTTTATGAATGCACCGGCACGGTAAGAAGCGATCAGGGCTGGAGCGCGCCGTTATACACGGTTGACGGGACCAGCTGGTACGTCAAACGCGAAGTGCCGAACTGGGAGCGATGCCCCGACGGGACCGCATATCCCGGGCAGCAGACCTTCTATTTCTATCCGGTCAACGCCTCGAGCGCTGAACTGGAACTCGGCTCCCCGGTGCTGGCCGGCAAGGATCGCACCCTGGGCCCGAGCGGGGCCTGCGGGCGAAACCAGTGGCTGATGGTCGAGATGCCGTTTCGCCTGGACAAGATAGGCTAACCGGGCGTTCGGGCCCGATTGCTCTGCTGCGCCGCGGGCTGCGGTCTGGCTTGCAGCGTCGCACAGCACGGCTTCAGGTCGGAAGCAGGTCCTGCCATTTCTTCGGCGCGGTGGTCGCGGCGAGATCCGACTGCTGGTACAGCCGTCCGTCCGGGCCCACATAACCCCCGGTACGCGGATCGTACTTTGCGATTGCCACGGACGGTCCAGATCCCTTGTCCCCGAACGAGCTTGGCGCTGCGTGGGGCTGCCCGCCGCTGACCTCGGGCGGTGGCGGGGCCGGGGCTGGGGCCGGTGGCGCGGGCAACTCACCCGGCAATGGAACGTCCAGTGGCGCAATGGGCGGAACCTCAGCCGACTGCGGCGCGATGACCGCCGGTGGAGGTCCCGACGACGGCTGCGGTGGAGCGGCCGCGCCGAGCGTCCCCGGTGGTGGAGTCGCACCCCGCGGCCCGGCGGGCGTTCCCCGAGGGATCGCTCCTGGCGGCAGCGGCGTTCCCTCGGTCGGGGCGTACAGCCGGTCGCTGGCGGTGACCCGATCGTCGGGCGGGATGCCCTGCGAAAGCAAATTGGGATCCAGCGGGTAGGGACCGAGCGTGTGCTGACGCATCGCCAGCGGCATGTACGGCTTGTCGCTCTTGCAGATTTCGACCGTGGGTGCCCGCTTGCCGGGCTTGTCCATGCAGGGATAGTTACGTGCGCCGCGAACTGAAAGCGGTGAATCCTGCGGGAGCTTGCAATACATGTTGTCGGGTGTGTCGATGTCGCTGGTGTCGGCCGGGGAGCGCCATTGGCTGGGCGGCAGGAAGCCGACCGTGCAGATAGGGGGGTCGTCGATGGTGAGCGCAAAGTCGCCCTCGGCGAAACCATCCGGATGGTTGGCAGGGCCGGCCGCTTGCTCAATCGCCACCGCTGTCGGCAGCAGCACCAGCAGCTGCTCCAGCGAGGGGTGGTAGGTGACGGCGATCTGACCGATGGTGGTGAGGTTGGCCAACAGCACCGGCAATGTGGGTTTGACCTGCTCGAGAAGCCGGGACGCTTCGTTGGCGGCATCGGGACCGTTTTGCAGCAGGGTGCGAATCCGGGAGTCGTCGGTTACCAAAACATCGGAAATCCCGGCCAGACTGCGTGCCCACGTTCTGATCGAATCGGTGGTGCGTGCTTGCGAATCCAACAGCGGCTGGCTGTCTTCAGTTAGGGTTCGGGTGCGGTCGGCGACACTGTTGGCATCGGCGGAGATTCGTGACGCCGAGTCCGACAGCGACCCAAGATCGTAGGCTTCCCCGTTGAAGCTTTGGAACGACTCGTCGAGCAGTTGGCTGATCTTGTTCTTGGGGACGCTTTTGATCAACGCGTTGACCTGTTCGAGCAGAGGGCCGACAGCTTGCGGAATCGTGGTCTCACTCATTGGGATAACCGAGCCGTCGCGCAAGTATGGTGGGGAGTCTGTTCTCGGCCGCAAATCGACGTACTGTTCGCCGACTGCTGAGATGCTGCGCACGTCGGCTTGCAGATTGGCCGGGATTTTGGGTGAGGTATTAAGCGACAATGTGGCTTTCGCGCCACTGGCCGTCAACCCCACCGAGGTCACCTTGCCGACCTGAACCCCACGGTAGGTCACGTTGGAGAATCGGTACAGGCCACCGGTGGCCGGCAGCTCCAAGGTGACCGTCATCTTTCCGATGCCGAGCAGCGTTGGCACCTGAATGTAGAACAGCACCATCGCGATCACACCAATGATTCCGACGACGGTGAAGATCGCCAGCTGGATTCGGACGAACCGAGACAGCATCTATCCGCCCCCCTCCAGCAGCGGGCCCGTCGGCGGCGAACCGCCCGGCGCGCTTTGGTTTAGGGGTGGTGTCGCCGGCCCGGCTGGCACCGCATTGGTGGCCGGCTGGGGACCCGGCGGCGGTGGGCCGGGTAACGGTGCCGCCGGACCGTACGGCGCAGGGCCGGGCGCCGGTGGTCTGACGCCGGCATGCAGCGGATCGAGTGTGTAGCCCAAGTAAAACGGTTCCCCCGGGGCGGGCGGCTCCGGCGCGTCCAGTTGCCCCCAGTGGGTGCCCAACAGTAACCCCCGTTTGAGCCGCGGAATAGTCAGGTCCAAGTCGACATGCAGGTTGAAGTAGTCGCCTCGAACGGCTCGGTCGACGAAGTTCTGCGTGAACGGGAAGACCGTCGCCGCCGCGATCGCGGTGTCGAGCTCGGGACCCACGTCGGCAAGCGCGCGGATGGTCGGCTCCAAGTTCTTGAGGTTCTTGACCAAATCGGCCTGGGTGTCGTTGATCAGCCCGGTAGCGGTGTCGCTGAAGACGCGGAGTTTGTCCAACGCGGTTGTCAAGCGTGGTCGTTCTCTGATCAGCACCTCCAACGCAGGCGGAACCTTGCGCAGCGCGCGGGTCAGGACGTCACGTTGTGCGGCAAAGGTGGCGGAAAGCCCATTCAACGCCTGGATGGACGCGACGATATTGTCGCGCTGCTGGTCCAGCGTGCCGACAAACTTGTCAAGCCGATTGATCAGATCGCGGACAGCACCCTCACGCCCGGATAGGGCGGCGGTGAAATTGCGGACGATCTCACCGATCTGCCCGAGTCCGCCACCGTTGACCACAACCGAAAGCGACGAAAGAGTTTGCTCTGTCGACGGATACGCCGACGCCCGATTAAGCGGGATGGTGGCCCCCGGCTGCAGCCGCCCGATCCCCGGCTGCCCAAGTGGCGGGTTGAGCTCGAGATGCATCGACCCCAGCAGACTGGTTTGACCGACGCTGGCCACCGCATTCGCCGGGACGACGACATCGCGCTTTACCGAAATCTCGACGTCGGCGTGCCAGCCCTTCACCGTCATCCGGCCGACACTGCCGACGACGACGTCGTCGATCATGACCGGCGAATTCGACTCCAGCGTACTGACGTTCGCGAGTTCGACGTGGTAGATGTTGGCGCCTGCTCCGCGCCCCACCGTGCCCGGTAACGGCAGTGAGTTCAGCCCGTGGAACGCGCACCCGGTTGCGCTCACCACGACGCAACACGTCGCGGCAACCACCCGTCGCGTCCGGCGCATCATGATTGCGGCCCTTCGGCGGGAAGCAGCATGCTCGGCAAGGCCGGTGGGGGTGGCGGTGGCGGCGATTCCATTGGTGTCGAAGGTGCCGGCGGCAGCGGCATCGCCGCTCCGGGTATCCGCGCCGGCGGGACGGCTCCCGGTGGCCCCACCGGATCGCCCGGCAGCCCGGTGTACGCCGATACCGCGGGCGGTTGCTCGGGCGGACCGGGTTTCGGCCCCTCGCCGCCGGGCGCCAGACGCTGTTCGCTGTAGATGATGTTGTTCGGGTCTGGCGACTTTTGCAGGAAGATGTTGATGGGGAAGGGCAGATTGTTGAAGTTGAGCAGCCGCAACCCAGGACCGATGAACAACGAGCACAGCTTGGCCGACTCGACCGCGGTGATGTTCCCGATGGAACCTACCTGCGAGCAGCCGGGAATGGGCAACGGAAGAAGCAACCCCGATGCCACCGGATTGGCGAAATCCATGATGCCGAATCCGCCGACGATGGTTCCGGTGTCGGCGTTGTAGTCGTTGAAAAAGTTGCCCAGCGCATTAGGTGCTGCGTGCAGGATGTTTTCCAGATCCATGTGCTGATCAACCAGGACCTGGGTGACGTTGGCCAACCGCTGAATCTGCTCGCTGGTTTGGTCGCGGGTTTCGGCGATGAACCGCTGCACTTCGCCCACCGCCGTCGACAAATCGGTCAGCGCGGCATCCAGCTCGGATTTGCTGTCGTTGACCACGCTGGTCAGCGTGGCCAGACGGTTGTTGAACTGGACGATCTGGACGTTGCTGTCCCGCAGCGCGGTGACGAAGGTCTGCAGATTTTTGATGATGTCAACGATGTTGCCGCTGCCGTTTGCCAGAATCCTGCCGACACCGGATAATTGAGCCAACGTTTGGCGCAGCTTGTCGCCGTTGTCCTGAAGAGCGTTGGCGGCGCTATCGATGAATCGGGCTACCGATGGTGTCGACACCTTGCTGTTAGGACCCAATTCCGTTGCCAGCCGCATTAATTGGGTTTTAACCTCATCCCATTCCACGGGCACCGCCGTCCGCTCGACAGGTATTACCGCACCATCGGGCATCGTCGGGCCGCTATCGCGGTAGGCAGGAGTGAGTTGGACGTAGCGGGCGGCTACCAGATTCTGCGCGACGATGACGGCTTTCGCGTTTGCCGGGATGGGCACGTCGCGGTCGACGTGCATGGTCATCTTGGCCGTGGTGCCTTGCGGTTGAATCGATTTGATCGTGCCGACCCTTACTCCCGAGACTCGCACTTCGTCACCCGGGTAGATCGCCGTGGCCGTCGTGAAATAGGCGGTAATGGTCTTCGGGCGCAAGAATGTGTGAAGGACGACCACAGCGACGCCGGCGACCAGTAGGCCCGCAAGACCGGCCGCGAGCACAGCAGCGAGCCGGTTGGGCGGGATCATTGTGAGCCTCCGATCCGCCCACCCAACGTGCAGCCTTCACACGGCGGAATGCCGTTGTAGGGCCACGGCACCAGCGACCGCGGTACCGGTGAGGGGAAGCCCGGGCCGCGCGTGGTGTCGAAGGTGCGGAACCCCCACAGGTAATCGAGGAATGGCTGGAAAAGTTGCGGGACAAGGAAGTTCGGGACGAACGCCGAATAGGCGTACATGCTGGAGACGGACTCGCCCACCGTCAGCTGGAATTTCTTGAGCCCCGGCAGGGCCTTAGAGATGTTGTCGCGGTTCCTTTCCAGCATCGCGGTGACCGAATTCAGTTTCTGCAGCGTTGGTGCCAGTTTGCTTTCGTTGTCGTGCACCAATCCCGAGAGCTGCTTGGCCACCGCCGAGGTGTTGGCCAGCAATTGGACGATTTCTTGTCGACGCGCCACCAGAACGTGGAGCAGATCGTCGGCGTTGAGGATGAGCTGGTTGACCTGCTGGCTGCGTTCGGAAAGGATTCCGGTGACGTCGGCGGCACTCTTGAGCAGATCGCCCAGGGTTTTGTTGCGACCGTTCAGGCTTCGCGACAACCGGGTCACCGCTTCAAAGGTGGGGCCGAGTTGCGGCGCGATCTGGTCGAGGGTCGCCGACAGGGTATCCAGCGACTGATTGAGCGTTTGCGTGTCGGTTTCCGCGGCGTAGGTGGTCAGATCGCTGACCGCCTGCGTCAACGAGTACGGCGAGGACGTGCGCGAGACCGGGATGACCTCCATCGGGTGCATCGTTTTCTGGCCGGCCGATTCCAGGGTCAGCACCCGTTCGCCCAGCAGCGTGCCGGTTCTGATGTGGGCGGTGGTGTCCGAGCCGAGCGGCACATTGCCCTTCATGGTGAAGGTCACCAAAGCATCGCCGTTACGCAAGGACACACCCGTCACGGTGCCAACCTTGATGCCCGACACCGTAACGGTGTTGCCTACCGCCAGCCCTCCGGCCTCGGTGAACAGCGCCTGATATCGGACCGCCGTGGCCCACGACACCAGCCGCTCGGGCGAGAGGCCGACCAAGATGACCAGCACGATCAACACTGCGCCGATGAATCCCGCCTTGATGAGGCTCGCTCCGCGATATTTCAGCATCAGGGTTCCTCGCACCTCGGCGCATTGGACCTGAACCAGGGCGCTATCACCGTTTGGCCATTCAGGTCGGTGCCCCGGATCCGCAGAGCGCAGATGTAGTACGGGATGGTGGCGCCGAAAACGCCGAGCCGCGACAATTTACGGTAGTTTTTCGGCGCCTTTTGTAGTGCGGCTTCCAGGCGGTCCCGGTCCTGATCCAGCAGCGGAGCCAACCGACTCAGCTGCTCAACGGTGCCGGCCAACGGCGGCCTGGCGCTCACCAGCAGATCGGCCAATGACGCGGTCCCCTTGCTCAGCGAGTCGATGGCGGCTCCGATGGTGTCGCGGTCGTCCGACAGACCCGTGACCAGCCGCTCCAGGCGATCGATCGCGCCCGAGAACTTTTTGCCGTCTTTGGCGAGGGTGGCCACCACGGTGTTCAGGTTGTCGATCAGCTGCTGGATGGTTTGGTCGTTGTCCGCCAGGGTGTTCGAGAACGACGCGGTCTTGGAGAACAGCGACTCCAGGGTAGCGCCCTCGCCCTGGAACACCTGCAGCAGCGCTGTCGAGAGCGCGTTGACATCACGCGCGTTCAAGCCCTGGATAACGGGTTTCAGTCCGCCCAGCAGCAAATCAAGATCAAGCGCGGGCGCGGTGCGGTCCGCGGGAATTACTCCCCCGGCCGGCAACCGCTTGGTCGAGCCCGGGCCGTCGACGAGCTCAAGGTAGCGATCACCGACCAGATTCAGATAACGAACGGCCGCTTTGGTGCCCTCGGTGAGCACGATGCCCCGGTCGGCGTCGAATTTCACCACGACCTTCTTGTCGGGGCGCAGCGAGACGCTGTTGACCGTGCCCACGCGGATTCCGGCGACCCGCACCGAATCCCCGGATTTCAGGCGCGATGCATCGCTGAATATCGCCGAATACCCTGTCGTCGCGCCGGTGCGGTACTGGCCGAAGATGAAGAACAAAAACGCGGTCAGCACCGCCATCACGACCGCAAACACACCGAACTTGACCAGCGTCAGGCGCATTGAGCCTCTCATCCGGGTTGCCCGATCTGTTGTGGGTTGCGCGGCGGGCCGGCGATCGGCCCGTAGAGCAGCTGCTTGAGAAGATCGGAGTTGATCAGCAGCTGCTGGTTGCCGTACTGCGCCGGGTTGGCCCCGATGTCGGTAACCAGGAGTTTCGGGTGGGTGTTGAAGGGCAGCCGCGGCAGGCCGTTGCATTGCGGACCGCCGGTCGCGGCCACCTTGGGCAGGTTTGTCGGATACCGATACCGTTCGCCGCCCCAGGTGAGACTCGCCGTGATGTTGATGCTCGGCTCCGCCAACGGCTGGTTATGCGCCAGCGGTATGAGTCCGGCGAAGCCGCACCACAGCGCCTTGTTGTACTCGTTGGTCAGGTCGGTGGTCGGGACCAGCAGATGCAGCACGGTTGTCAGCGGCTTGCGGTTGGTGCTCAGCACGTCGTTGCCGATCTCGGCCAGCCCGATCGAGCTGATCAGTAACGCGTCGAGGTTCTTCTGCTCATCGACAATTGACTGGCTGATTGTTGACGCATTGTCGACGGTCTTCACCAGGTTCGGCGCCGCATCGGCATAGGCGTTGAACACCTTTGGCGACATCGCGATATCGCGGCTCAGCGCGGGCAGGCTTGAATCATATTTGACGAGAAAGGAATCCAGGTCGCTGAGCGCCTGACCGATCTTTTCACCCCGGCCGCTGAGTGCCTTCGCCAGAGCTCCCAGGGTCTCGTTGAGTTTGGCCGGCTCGATCTTGGACAGCACCGCGGTCAGGTGCTCGAACACCGTGTTGACTTCCACCATGACGTGCTTGCTGTCGAGAACCTGACCGGGACGCAGCCGCTGCGCTGAGGGCTCGGCCGGCGGCACCAAATCGACGAACTTGGCGCCGAACACCGTCGACGAGGTGATGTCGACGAGCACATTGGCCGGTATGAAATGCAGCTGCGACGGATCTATCGCAAGGTGAAGGACGGCTTGACCGTTCGCCCGGGGTTCAATGGAGTCCACCTTGCCCACCTGCACACCGCGCATCTTGACCTTGGCATCGGGATTCATCACCAGCCCGGCGCGCGGAGCCAACACGGTTACCGGGACGGTTTCGGTGAAGCCGCCCTGGAATAAGTTCACGGCCACCCCGATTATGCCGAGAATCACCACAACTGTCGCTAGGCCCGCTAGTGCACGTATCCCGGTGTGGTTCATCGGCTTTTCTCCGCTACCCTGCCAGGTTGAAGTTGCCGTTGGCGCCGTAGATGGATAGTGAAACCAGCAGCGTTACCGATACCACGATGATCAGCGACGTGCGCACCGCGTTGCCTGTCGAGACGCCCACGCCTTCGGGCCCGCCTGACGCGAAGTAACCGAAGTACGTATGGACCAACAGGACGGTAATTGCCATCAGGATGGCCTGCAAGAACGACCACAGCAGGTCGATCGGGTTCAAAAACGTGTTGAAGTAGTGGTCGTAGAGGCCACTTGATTGGCCGAACAGCACGACGGTGACGAAACGGCTCGCAAGAAAGGAAAGAATCACCGCAATGCTGTAAAGCGGTGTGATAGCCATCATTCCGGCGACGAGTCGAGTGCTGACCAGGTACTCGACCGGCCGGATCGCCATCGACTCCAACGCGTCGATTTCTTCGCTGATCCGCATGGCGCCCAATTGAGCGGTCACGCCGGCGCCGAAGGTCGCGGCCAGGCCGATTCCCGCGACTACTGGCGCCGAAATGCGGACATTGATGAATGCCGCCAGAAATCCGGTTAACGCCTCGATACCGATATTGCCCAACGAGGCATAGCCCTGGACGGCCAGTGTGCCGCCCGCGGCAAGGGTCAGGAACCCGACGATAACCACGGTGCCGCCGATCAGGGCCAGAGTGCCTGCCCCCATGCTGATTTCAGCGATCAGGCGAATGATCTCACGGCGATAGTGGACAGCGGCATGCGGAATTCCGGCGAGTGCCCTGCCGTAAAACAAGGCATGGTCACCGATTCCACTTAAAACGGCTACCGGTCTGCGCCACTGATCAAGGACCCGGAAGGTCCGGGGATATGTGGCTCTAAGCGTCCTTACCGTCACGGCATCTCTCCGGTCACTTGTGCGTCGAGAAGCGTATGCCGATGGCAGTGACGACCACGTTGACGACGAACAGCGACATGAACGCATAGACCACGGTTTCGTTGACGGCATTGCCCACGGCCTTGGCGCCCCCGCCGGAGACCGTCAATCCCCGGTAACAAGCCACCAGGCCCGCGATCACGCCGAAAAGCGCTGCCTTGACACACGAAATGATGACTTCGGGCACGCCGGTGAGCAGCGTGATACCCGCAGCGAACGCCCCCGGGTTGACGTCCTGCACAAACACCGAGAACACGTAGCCACCCACGATCCCGATGATCACCACCAGGCTGTTGAGCAGCAGTGCAACGAGACCGGCAGCGAGCATCCGGGGAGTCACCAGCCGTTGAACCGGATTGATGCCCAACACCTCCATCGCGTCAATTTCCTCGCGAATGGTGCGCGAACCCAGATCCGCGCACATCGCTGTCGACCCGGCGCCCGCGACGATCAGCACTGTCACCAAAGGACCGACCTGAGTGACCGCACCGAATGCGGCACCCGCGCCGGAGAGATCCGCCGCACCCAATTCGCGCAGCAAGATGTTGAGTATGAAGCTGACCAGAACCGTGAATGGGATGGCCACCAGCAGGGTTGGAGCCAGCGACACCCGCGCGACAAACCAGGACTGGTCCAAGAACTCCCGCCATTGAAAGGGCCTGCGGAAGACGAAGCGAATCGCGTCTCCCGACATCGCGAACAGGCCTCCCACCGCCTGCATTGCCCCGCTGAAACCCCCGCTCAAACTGATGCCGGGGGTCCAACGTTCCGCCCCTTTAGTCGCCACCGGTTCGCGCTCCCTCCCCGACAGTCCGGAGCGACCCTGCCGTCGGACGAATATTTTTGCGCGGCAAGGGGATCGCGGCCACAGCCGGAAACATCGTTGTCCCGACGCCGGGAATGGCCACGCTGCCCACGCCGCTTCCTCCCTGCCTGGGGTTGGTATCACCGCTCAACGGTGATCGGACAGATCCCCCACCTTGGTCGTGCGTTTCGCGATTATGACTCATGCCCCGCCCTTTTGGAGGCGAATGCAGAACCAAGATCAAGAGTCTCGAAACTTCGCGGCATGGAACGGCTCCCGGCTCTAGGTGACGGCCCCGGCGGTCTTGAGCTCAATAACGCGATCCCAGTCGAATCCGAGTTCGAGTAAGATCTCGTCGGTCTGCGCGGCGAAACCAGGGGCCGGACCTGATTCGGGAGCGGTGACATCGAACTGGACTGGATTCGCCACCAATTCGAGTTGACCGGCCCGCACTATGTATTCGTTGGCTCGTATCTGAGCATCGTTGGCGGCCTGCAACGTGTCCTGCACCGGCGCCCAAGGGCCCGACAGTGTCACGAAGCGTTCGCTCCACTCGGCCAGACTGCGAGTCGCGATCGCTTCGGACAGGATTTTCACAGCCTCCGCGGTGTTGGCGGCGATCTGCTCGTCGGTGGCGAAGCGGGGATCGTCGGCAAGTTCCGGGCGGTCGATGTGGCGGCATACGTCTGCCCAGAATTTGGTCGGCTGCATCATCACGAACGAGATGTAGCGGTTGTCCGCCGTCGTGTACAGGCCGACCAAGGGATTGTTGGGTGCCCCGTGCACGCCGGGGGGCGGGGCTTCCAGCCGTTGTCCCAGATGCACGGTCAAGGCCACGGTGTGTCCCAGCGACCACAAGCCGCTGCCGAGCAGTGAGACGTCCACAACGGACGCTTCGCCGGTGCGTTCCCGCTTCAGCAGCGCTGCGGCGATGCCGCCGGCGAGGTTGGTGCCGGAGATGGTGTCGCCGTAGGCCGGACCGGGCGGGCCGATCATGCCCTCCATGCCGACCGGGGTGATGGTGGCGGCGGTCCCGGCCCGGCACCAGAACGCGGTCATGTCGTAGCCGCCCTTGTCGGACTCCGCACCACGCGGCCCGAACGCGCTTCCGCGCGCGTAGATGATCTTGGGGTTGACCGCGCGGATGTCGTCGACGTCGATTCCGAACTTCTTGCGGTGACCCGGCAGGAAACTGGTCAAGAACACATCTGACGTCCGAGCCAGTGCATAGAGCACCTCCTGGCCCTCGGGCACCGACATGTCCAGGCCGATGCTGCGCTTGCGGCGGTTGGCATGTTCGATGTTCGGGTTGGGGTCGCCCTCAACCCGCAACATGCCCGTCTGGCGCAGCCCACGTTGGGGATCCCCGGTTATCGCGTGCTCGACCTTGATCACATCGGCGCCCCATTCGGCCAGCACCGCACCCGCGGACGGGACGAACCCGTACATGGCGACTTCGAGAACGCGAATGCCGTCAAGTGGCGCGGTCATCCGACCACCCCGCTAGCCGGCATAGCGAGTGTCTTGCGCTCCAGGAACTCCTCGAGTCCGGCCACCCCCATTTCTCGACCCACACCGGACTGTTTGTAACCCCCGAAGGGCGCGTCCGGCGCGAAGTAGTTACCCCCATTGATGGAAAGCGTGCCGGTCCGGATCCGGCGCGCGACCGCCAGCGCCCGGTCCTGGCTGCCGAACACCGAGCCCGACAGGCCATAGATCGAGTTGTTGGCGATCCGCACGGCGTCGTCGTCATCGTCGAAGGGGATGACCACGAGAACCGGCCCGAAAATCTCCTCTTGGGCGACCTCGCTGTCCGGATCGACGTTGGTCAGCAGGGTGGGCGCATAGAAGAACCCCGGGTCGATCCTCTTGCCACCGGTCACCAGACTGGCCCCGTCGGCGATTGCCCGCCGGACCATGCCGTCGACCTTGTCGCGTTGACGCTCGCTGATCAACGGACCCATGTAGGTATTCGGATCAGCCGGGTCGCCGTGTCGCACCTTGGCGAAGTTCTGCGCAATCAACTCGACGATCTGGTCGTGGTGCGTCCTGGGCACCAGCAGCCGCGATGTCAGCGCGCATCCCTGGCCGGCATGGCTGCACATGCTGAAGGCCGCGAACATGCTCGCGGTCGCGAAATCGGCGTCGTCGAGCATGATCACCGCCGACTTGCCGCCGAGCTCCAGGAAGACCCGTTTAACGGTTTCGCTGGCCGCAGCCATGATCCTGCGGCCGGTGGCGGTCGACCCGGTGAAGGTGATGACGTCGACGTCGGGGCTGGTGGTCAGCGCGGCGCCGACCGCCTGATCCGACGAACTGAGCACGTTGACCACGCCAGCCGGGATATCGGTGTGGTTGGCGATCAGCTCGCCGAGCGCCAACGTGACCAGCGGCGTGTCCGGTGCGCCCTTGAGGACGACCGTGCATCCGGCGGCCAACGCCGGAGACAGCTTGGCCAGCGCAAGTTGATTGGGATAGTTGTAGGCGATGATGGCCCCGACCACCCCGGCGGCTTCCTTTTCGACCCAACGGTGATGGCGCAGGCCGCGCGACTCGATTTCCCCGAGGTCCTCGCTCATGGGGTAGGTGCGCAAAAGGTCGGCGTAGTAGCGGACGATCCCGATCGGTTCGTCGAGCTGAGGCCCGTGGGTCAATGCGCGAGTCGCGCCGACTTCGGCGATGGTCAGCTCGCGCAATTCCTCGGCATGATCGACCAGTGCGCGGTGGAGCTGGTCGAGACAATGGATCCGGAATTCGAAGTCGGTGGGCCAGCCGGTGGTGTCGAATGCGCGTCGCGCGGCCGCAATCGCGGCGTGCGCGTCATCGACCCCGGCGTCGGGGGCGTAGCCGAGGACTTCACCCGTCGCCGGATTGACCGACGGGAACGTCCGGCCGGCCGTGACAAGCCGACCGTCGATCAGCAGCCGCCGGCCGGTCGGCCGCTCACCCGCGGTGTGAGACTCCGGCAAGACGCCCGCGGACCCGCCATCTGCCGCGACGGTCACTGACGAGTCCTGCGATGGCATTCCGGCCTCCTAGACATGTGGATAATTTGATTCTCATCCTCGGCGAATCTTACATTCGGACTGCGAGAACTCAAGCGTCAAACTAACTCGTTAAGCAGTGCTTGCCCGCCTCGAGTCGTTACCTGTATGCAAGCATTCGCGCATTTCAAGACCGGTAGTTCAGAATCTTGCACGAACGTCCAATGCGAGAGTACCGTTCTCATATTCGGAAGGGATGTTCTTGATGACTGAAAAGTTAGCGCCCGCGTTTTGGACCGCGACGTGAGGACCGCCGTCGTCACGGGTGGCGGATCGGGCATCGGCTTGGCCGTCGCCGAGCGGCTGCGGAAAGACGGGCACCGGGTGGCCACCATCGACCTCAAACCGGCAGGGACTGACTTTGCCTTTGCCGCCGACGTCACCGACCGTTCCCAGGTCGATGCCGCGCTGTCGGCGATCCGCGACCAGTTGGGGCCGGTCACGATTCTCGTCAACGCCGCGGGCCTCGACGGGTTCAGGCGGTTCGCCCACATCACGTTCGAGGAGTGGCAGCGCATCATCGATGTCAACCTCAACGGCGTCTTTCACACTATTCAGGCGGTCTTGCCCGACATGCTGGGGGCCGGCTGGGGACGAATCGTCAACATCTCGTCGTCCAGCACCCATTCCGGGGTTCCCTATATGTCGCACTATGTGGCGGCCAAATCGGCGGTCAACGGACTCACCAAGGCGTTGGCGCTGGAATACGGGCCCAGCGGCATAACGGTCAACGCGGTGCCGCCCGGTTTCATCGACACCCCGATGCTGCGCAAAGCCGCGGAACAAGGCCATCTCGGCGACATCGAGAAAAACATTGCCGCGACCCCGGTTCGCCGGATCGGCAAGCCGGAAGACATCGCGGCGGCGTGCGCCTTTCTGGTGTCGGAGGAAGCAGGCTATATCACCGGACAAATTCTGGGCGTCAACGGCGGCCGAAACACGTAGCTCATCGGGGTCATGAATTGGAAGGAAATCCTGTGGGACGGGTTCAGGGAAAAGTCGCATTCGTGACCGGTGCCGCGCGCGGCCAAGGCCGCAGCCACGCGGTTCGGCTGGCGGAAGAGGGCGCCGACATCATCGCCGTGGACATCTGCCATGACATCGAGTCCATTGGCTACCCGTTGGCAGCACCGGAAGACCTCGACGAGACCGCCCGACTCGTCGAAAAGACCGGCCAAGGCGTGTTCACCGCCCAGGCCGATGTGCGCGAGGCCGCACAACTGGGCGCCGCCCTGGACAACGGCCTGGCTGAATTCGGCAGGCTCGACATCGTGGTGGCCCAGGCCGGTGTGGCCGGCATGCAGGGCCAGCCGCAGCTGCAGGCCTGGTGCGACGTGTGGAACACCAACCTGATCGGCACTATTAACGCCATCCAGGTGTCGCTGCCGCATCTGAGCGTGGGTGCCTCGATCATCGCCACTGCTTCCACCGCTGCGCTTATGGACGTCGCCAAGAAAGACAATCCCGGCGCCGATCCGGGTGGCATGGCGTACCTGTATTCCAAGCGGCTGATCGCGGAGTACGTCCACGTGCTGGCCGCCGAACTCGCACCACGAGGCATCCGCGCCAATGTCATTCACCCGACGAATACCAATACCCCGATGCTGCAGAGCGAGCCGATGTACCGCGCCTTCCGGCCCGACCTGCAGCAGCCGACCCGCGCGGACGCCGAGCCGGTGTTCGGTGTTCAGCAGGCGATGAAGATTCCGTACGTCGAACCCGAGGACATCAGCAATGCGGTTTTGTGGCTGGCCTCCGACGAATCCCGGTACGTGACCGGGATGCAGTTGCGTGTCGACGCCGGCGGCTATCTCAAGTGGTACGACTACCACATCTAAGGAGAAGGTTATGAAGGTTTGGGTCGATCCCGAGCGGTGCCAGGGACATACGTTGTGTTCGATGATCGCTCCGGAGGCATTCGAGCTCGACGACATCGACGGCCATTCGTCGGCGGTCTTCGACGAAGTCCCGCGCGACCTGGAAGACAAAGTTCGGGAAGCCGCCCAATCTTGCCCAGAGTGCGCGATCTTCATCGATGCGGATTCTTGCGACCGCAAAGCGGAATTCGAAAAGCCAAGGGAGACGACGTCGTGACTGTAGAAGACAGGGCCGTCGCAGATGCTGACCACCAGCGCAGGCAACCCCGCTACCACTTCGACCGTCATACGCCCGAGTACCGCGACCAGTTCGAGGCGATCACCGAGGAAATGCTCGCCAAGTGTCCGATCGCTTGGACCGACACATACGGCGGCCACTGGGTGGCGGCCGGTAACCGGGAGGTGTTCGAGCTCGCCCGCTGCCCATTCGTCTCAAACGATCACGACCTTACCGGTGAACGACCGGCCTACCAGGGCATCAGCATTCCCCCCGCGCGACGCGCCAGCGGCATCAGGGGCGGGATGCTGGAAATGGATGACCCTGAGCACCGTATTTACCGAAACGTGCTGAATCCGTACCTGTCTCCTGCCGCCGTAAAGCGATGGGTGCCTTTCATCGATGACGTGGTGCGAGCGTGTCTGGACGACAAGATCGAAGAAGGCCGCATCGACTTCGTCGACGACCTCGCCAACGTGGTGCCGGCCGTGCTCACCCTCGCGATGCTGGGCATTCCGCTCCATAAATGGAAGATGTACAGCGAGCCAGTGCACGCCGCCGTATACACCCCGGAACACTCACCCGAAGCCGAGCGGGTGGCTGAGCAGCATCGGCAGATGGGCGTCGACCTGTTCAGCAATCTCGTTGAGATCCGTGAGAACCCGCGCCCCGGCATGATCAACGCTCTCATCCAGCTGCGAATCGACGGCGAACCCGCACCCGATCTGGAGCTGTTCGGAATGCTCGGCCTGATCATCGGCGGCGGGTTCGACACCACGACGGCTCTGACCGCACACTCGCTGGAATGGCTTTCACAACACCCCGATCAACGCCAGCTGCTCAGCCGTGAGCGCGACACCTTGCTGGACCCGGCGACCGAGGAGTTCCTGCGCTACTTCACCCCCGCTCCCGGTGATGGCCGGACGTTCTCCCAGGATTGTGAATTCTTCGGCACCCGGTTCAAAGAGGGCGAACGCCTGTGGATCTCGTGGGCGATGGCCAACCGCGACCCCTCGGTGTTCGCCGACCCGAATCAGGTCATCCTGGACCGCAAGGGTAATCGGCACTTCAGCTTCGGACTAGGCGTCCACCGCTGCGCCGGATCCAACGTCGCACGTGTGGTGTTCAAGTCGATGCTCACCGCGGTGCTCGATCGCATGCCTGACTACCGGTGCGATCCGGCGGGCACGGTGCACTACGACACTATCGGCGTCATCCAGGGCATGCGGCACCTGCCGGCCACCTTCACGCGGGGTCCCCGGATCGGTGCCGGCCTGGACGAGACGCTGGAAAAACTGCAGCGGATCTGCGACGAGCAGGGGCTGGCCAGGCCGATTACCGAATACAAGGAACCCGCTGTCATCGACTGACATACTGAGCAGATGAATCGACGGCACCCGCTGAAAGCGCTTGCAGTGGCCGCCGTGCCGGTGGCGGCTGCGGTGGTATGCGCTCCGGTAAGCCACGCCGGCATGCAGATCGGCAACTACCAGTTGCAGATCGCGCGCGATTTCCCGGGACACACCTGGCTTTGGGCAGTCCGGCCGTGCAATCCACCTGCCGATGACTGTGTCACCATCCAGGCCATTCCCAGGCCCAACGGGCAGGCGGCGCCCTACGACGGAAACGCGCATCTGGCGAACGGCCAGTACACGTTCACCGTCGACATTCCCGACGGCGTGCGCTGCGTCGTCTACTTCCTTCCCTCGCATGACACCTACACATGGGATCCGGCCACACTGTCGGGCACGTTGGTGACGACCTACTCGTCGAGTTGCGGCGGTGGGCCGGGCGGAACGGAGACGTATCCGTTTACGCTGGTGCGCTATTAGCCCCGCTCGCCCTCATCGGTGCGGCAAACCGAGCACTCGCTGGGCGATGATGTTGCGGTGAATCTCCGACGTGCCGCCGGCGATGGTGCCTGAGAAACTGCGCGCGTAGCGCTCGAACCAGCTGGCGAAATAGTGATCCAGGTTCATCGGGGCGTAGGGGCCCGTCAGCGCCGGGTGGATGAGCCCGTCGGAGCCGGCGGCTGCCAGGGCGTGTTCGCAGGCGCTTCGTTCAGCTTCGGAGCCAAGCAGCTTGAGCACCGACAGCGCGGGAACGTCCTCGTCGCCGCGGGCTGCACGAGCCAGCGCCACCGAACCGAGCAGCCGTAACGCATGGTGGTCCATGACCAACGTGGCGTAGTGGTCGCGGTCGAGGGCCGTGGCGGGGTGGAAATCGCTGATGAGGTTGTGCAACCGGTCGGCGAAACCCAGCCACATCATCGTGCGTTCATGGCCCAAGGATCCATTGGCGACCCGCCAGCCCTGGTTTTCCTCCCCGACAAGGTTCTCTGCCGGGACCCGGACATCGGTGAAGAACACCTCGTTGAAGTCCAGGTCGTCGCGACTACAGATCGACGGGAAGGGCCGACGCACCACGCCCGGTGTTTCGGTCGGAATCAGTAACGCGCTAATCCCTTTGTGCTTAGGTACATTCGGATCGGTCCGCACAAAAGTCAGCAATACGTCGGCGTCATGGGCTCCGGACGTCCACACTTTCTGCCCATTGACCACGAAATGATCCCCGTCGCGCACCGCCCGGGTGCGCAGCGAAGCCAAATCCGAGCCGGCACTCGGCTCGCTCATCCCCAGCGACGCGGTGATCTCGGCCCGCAGAATCGGGACCGCCCAGCGGCGCTTCTGTTCCTCGGTTCCGAACGACAACAGCGACGCCGCAACGATATTCACGCCTTGCGGGTTGAAGCTGTGATAGATCCGGCGTCGGCACAACTCCTCGAGGTGCACAAACTGCTGCAACACGGTGGCGTTGCGCCCCCCGAACTCCGGTGGTTGCCCGGGCAGCAGCCAGCCGTTGTCGAACAGCAACCGCTGCCAACGCCGCGCCCACGCCGGCATGTGCGACACCGAGCGCGGCCGTTCCAGGGTCTCAGCCGCGTCGGGCAAATGCTCGTCGAGGAATGCTACAAACTCGGCGCGAAAGGCCTCGACGTCGGCGTCAAAAGTCAGCTGCACGGTATTCCTCCGCGATCATCGCCCGATGCTCGGCAGCACCCCCCAGCATGAGTTCGCCGGCTTTGGCTCGCTTGAGTGCGAACTGAAGGTCGTTCTCCCATGTGAATCCCATCGCGCCGAAAAGCTGCAGCCCGTGGCGAAACACCAGCGCCTGGCACTCCCCGGCCGAGGCCTTCGCCATCGCGGCCGCTAACCGCCGTCGCGGGTCGTCAGCCGAAATAGTCAGTGCCGCAAAGTATCCCAACGCCCGTGCTCGCTCGATCGCGACATGCATGTCGGCGGCCTTGTGCTGCACGGCTTGGAAGGACCCGATCGGCACCCCGAACTGGTGGCGGCTGCGGACATGGTCGAGGACGAGGTCGAGGATGCGCTGGCAGGCGCCGACCATCGTCATTGCCATCCCGGTCAGCGCGACGTGGCGGGCGCGCTCGACGTCGACACTGACCCGAGTGCTGTCGGACACCTGCACTCGGGCGAACGACACCTCGGCGACATGCAATACAGGGTCGAACACCGAGCTGCGGCGGGCAGAGACCTCACCGGCATTGACGATGAAGACCCCGGCGTCGGTCACCACCGCCAACCGGTCAACCCGGTCACCATCGAGGACGTAGCGGGCCGTGCCCTCCAGCACCCATCCCTCGCCGTCCCGACGCGCGGACACCCCGTCATACACCGCGGTGCCCGACTCGTGCGGGTCGTAGCGCCCGCCGGCCAACGGAGCGAACTGGGTCATCGTGGCCAAAAACGGCGTGGGATCGGTGGCGCGACCCAACTCTTCGAGCACGATAGCCAACTCCACCGCACTGGTCGGCTCGTTCAGCTCGGTCCAGCCGAGGTCCACATAGGATTTCCACAGCGGCGTCGGGTCGACGTCGTCCTCGGCGACGCTGCGCACCAGCGACGGTGGGCATTGTTTGGTCACGACATCGCGCACCGTGTCCTGCCACAGTCGCTGGTCGGCATCGAATTCTAAAAGCATCCGGGTCGCCCTCCTCGCCGATCACCAACACATTGGAGAATATCATTCTCCAATTAGCACAGTCGCAATCTCCCGCCTCGGCCGTTGAGGAGGCAACACGTGGACCAGCAGACGTTCGGCGAACTCGATCAGGACTAGGACACTGGGGTGGAGATCGGATTTATCGGCCTGGGCCACATGGGTTTTCCCATCGCACGGCGCCTCATCCAGGCCGGACACCACGTCGTCGCCTTCGACTCGCGACGGGAAACGCGTCGAGCACCTCGTCGCCCACGGCGCGCAAGCCGCGACAAGTTCCCGCGCGATATTGCCGCGTAAGTTCGACCATGGCTTCGCCACCGGGCTGATGGTCAAAGATGCACGGCTGTATCTGGAGGAAGCCGAGGCGTGAAGGTGCCCACCACCGTCGCCAAAGCGGTCACACGGCTCTGGGAAGCCGCGATGCACGACCAAGACCCCGAGTCAGACTTCACCGTGGTGATCAAGCCGCTGGAACATGCAGCCGGCGTCGTGGTGGGCCGGCCGCCGCAGCAGTAGCTCAACGAGCGGCGACACCGACAAGGCCGAGAATGATATTGTCCATTATGAAGAACTTGCTTACGGCCAGTGGTGGCAATAGTGCCGACCACCTGGGACAATGGGTAATCGAAATGCTTACCGGAAACGCGTTGATTGGCGAGCAGCGGAAATGTTAGATTACCTATCGTATGACCAGCTGGTCCGCCTCGGTGGTCGGAACCGCGAAGGGTTGGTTTAGGTGATACAGCACCCGGACGGAACGCGTACGCCGCTTGTCGACGCGAGCGTGCACATCTTTTTCACGTCCACGCCCGACCTCCGCAATTTCCTGCGTGAGCCGTTCAAGAGCCGCGGCTTTCCGGACTATGAGATGGACTGGTACGGGGCGCCCGGCGGCGAATATGCGCCCAACACCCGCGGTCCGGATCGCGGCTATCCGGGCTCCGACCCGGAATTCGTCGGCAATCATCTGTTCAACGAGCGGGGCGTCGATGTGGCGGTCCTGCATCCAATGGGCCGGGGCATCATGCCTGACCGGCATTTGGGCAGCGCGCTGTGCGCGGCGCACAACGAGATGATGGTGTCGCGCTGGCTGGAATCCCCGACCTTCGGTGAGCGGTTTCGCGGGACCATCCGGCTGAACCCCGACGACATTGCCGGCGCCCTGCGCGAGCTCGCGAAATACCGGGACCACCCCCGTGTGGTACAGATCGGTGTTCCGCTGCAGTCACGCGAGCTCTACGGCAAACCGCAGTTCTGGCCGCTGTGGGAGGCCGCGGCCGACGCCAAACTTCCGGTGGCCGTGCATATCGAGACCGGCGAAGGCATTGGTTTTCCGCCGACGCCGTCGGGCCACACCCGGACCTACGAGCAGTACGTCAGCTTCATGGCGCTGAACTACCTGTACCACTTGATGAACATGATCGCCGAGGGGGTGTTCGAACGGTTCCCCGGCGTGAAGTTCGTGTGGGCCGATGGTGCCGCGGACTTCCTGACGCCGTTCATCTGGCGGATGGATGTCTTCGGTCGGCCACACCTCGAGCAAACACCGTGGGCGCCGCGGATACCCAGCGACTATCTGCCGGGGCACGTGTATTTCGTTGCGGGCAGCTTCGACGGTCCCGGCGACGCCGAGTTCGCCGACCAGTGGTTTAGCTTCACAGGCAAAGAAAACATGGTGATGTTCGGGTCGAGCTATCCGCACTGGCACTGCTGGGATGCCGGCAAGCTGCCCAGAGCGCTCACCGCCGAGCAGCGCGAGAAGGTGTGCTGGCGTAATGCCGCCGAGCTGTACGGCATAGACATCCCGGCCCAGTTGGCCGCACAGTAGACGTAGACAAAGGGAGACGACGATGACGGTGACAGAAGTTCAACAGCGGGTTCCGGCGGCCGAACGCATCGCCGTGCGGTGCGTGGACTCCGATGTTCACCCGGTGCCCAAGCGCGGCGAACTGGTTCAGTACATCCCCGAGCCGTGGCGGAGCAAGTTTTTCCTCGAACATAAGGTCGGCGAGCTGATCTACTATGACGCTCCCGACTACGCGCACTCCTACGCGATGCGGGTGGACACCTTCCCGCCGGACGGCGAGTTCCCGGGCAGCGACCCGGATATGGCGTTTCGGCAGCTGATCATGGAGGCAGGTTCAGACATCGCCATTCTGGAGCCGGGCGGTCGCACACCTCGCCTGCCCGAAGCCCACCAGGCGATGTCGTCGGCCCTCAACGACTGGCAGGACAAGCACTGGCTCGATAGCCACAACAACTGGCACCAGCGGTGGCGCGGGTCGATCTGCGTGGCGATCGAGGACCCCCAAGGCGCGGCCCGCGAAATCGAGCGATGGGCCGGGCACCCGTACATGGCCCAAGTTCTGCTCAAGGCCGAGCCCCGCCCGTCCTGGGGTCATCCGATGTATGACCCGGTGTGGGCCGCTGCGACCAAGCACGACATCGTGGTGAGCTGCCACCTGTCTCGCAGCAACTACGAGATGCTGCCGATGCCGCCGGTGGGGTTCCCCAGCTACAACCACGATTTCATGGTGACCTATTCGCTGCTGGCCGCGAACCAGGTGATGAGTCTGATCTTCGACGGTGTGTTCGACCGCTTCCCGACGCTGCGGATCGTATTCGTCGAGCACGCCTTCACCTGGGTGCTGCCGCTGATGTGGCGGATGGACGCGATCTACGAAGCCCGCAAGTCCCGGATGGATATCAAACGCAAGCCATCGGAATACCTCAAGGAGCACATCAAGTTCACGACGCAGCCACTGGATTACCCGGAGGACAAGACCGAGCTGACTCGGGTGCTGGAGTGGATGGAGTGCGACAAGATTCTGCTGTACTCCTCGGACTACCCGCACTGGACCTTCGATGACCCGCGCTGGCTGGTCAAGCATCTGCCGAAAGCGGCACGCGAAGCCGTCATGTTCAAAAACGGCATTGCGACCTATCACCTTCCCGAGACGGTTCCTGTTCTCGAAGGTCAGGTGCGGGTGTTCTAAATGCCCGTTGAGACCGCACGGCCCCGGCTGGCCCAGGGCCGCGAACACGTCGTTGCCACGGTGGACGAAATCCCGCCGGGCACACATAAGTTGGTGCCCATCGGACGGCACGGTGTAGGTGTGTACAACGTCAATGGCACTTTCTACGCGATCGCGAATTATTGCCCCCACCAAGGTGGCCCGCTGTGCTCGGGACGGCTGCGGGGCCGAACCGTCGTCGACGAGAACGCGGCCGGCGACGCGGTGATGGTCCGCGACCAGGAATACATCTACTGCCCTTGGCACCAATGGGGTTTCGAGCTCGCGACTGGCACCACCGCAGTCAAACCCGAGTGGAGCATCCGCACCTACCCGGTCCGAGTGGTGGGTAATGACGTGCTGGTGATGGCCTGAGCCCGAGGAGAAACGCTGGTGCCCGCTCTTGAGATCAATGGCGGTAACGTCGTATACGAGATCCTTGGTGAATCGGGCGATCTGATCGTTTTGACGCCTGGCGGCCGGTTTAGCAAGAACGTGCCCGGCCTGCGGCCATTGGCCGATGCTCTGGTCGACGGCGGCTATCGGGTATTGCTGTGGGACAGGCCGAACTGCGGTGCTTCCGATGTCCAGTTCTACGGGCAAAGCGAGTCGCACATGCGTGCCGAAACGCTGCACGGCCTGCTCACCAAGCTCGGCCTCGGGCCGTGCATCATCGCCGGCGGTTCGGGTGGCGCGCGCGATTCCATGCTGACCGCGATGCTCCACCCCGAGCTCGTCACAAAGCTCGTGGTATGGAACATCGTTGGCGGCGTGTACGGGACTTTTGTGCTGGGCTCCTACTACGTGATCCCGAGCATCCTCGCGGTCCGCGGCGGCGGAATCGAAGCACTTCTAAAAGTGCCCGAATGGCGGGAACGGATCGAGGAGAACCCGAACAACAAGCAGCGGATCCTCAACCTGGACCGCGACGAGTTCCTCAAGGTAATGTTGCGTTGGCTCAATGCCTTTGTGCCCAAGCCGGGGCAAACGATCCCCGGAGTCGACGACGAAATGTTTGACCGCATCACGGTTCCCACGCTGATCATCCGCGGCGGTGAGAACGACTGGGACCATCCCAAACGGACGTCGCTGGAGGTCAGCTGCTTGATCAAGGGCTCGACGCTCATCGACCCGCCGTGGCCGGAGGACGCCTGGGAGCGCGCAGCCGAGGAGCGTGCCACAGGAAAGGTCAAGCATTTCAACATGTTCGACACTTGGGTGCAGGCAGCGCCCGCCATCTTAGAATTCTTGGCAAAGTGATGTTACTTCGTGAGGATGTGTACCTCGCAGTTGAGCGAGGCCTCCAAGGCAGTGTGGATCCGGCTTTCGGGGACGCGCTCCAGATCGGCCTGGCGCAATGTCACGTAGACGATGTCGTAGCCGTCGTCGCCCGCAACACGCCTGATTTCGCCAGTAAGCCCGAAGCCAGAGAGTACCCCGCGGGCGTCATCGTCGGTTCCCCTGCTGACGTAGGTAATCACTCCGGCGACCGGGTTGGTTCCGAAGGCATTGGAGCACAGGCCGATTGCGGTCTGTCTGACGCTGTCAGCATCGTTACCCGAGATCAGCAGCTGCACCTCTCGGCGGTTGACCGGTTTTGCGGCCAGGTCGCTTTGCACCACTTCGGCGTCGGCCGCCCGGGCGAACTGCAGAAGCGTGGTCATGCCCCGGTCCAGCTGCGTCGGTGTAAGCGCACCCGAAGGGTCGACATTGACCCGCACCACAGCGGTTCGCATGTTGAAAGCCTAGCGAGAGCCCACTGATGGAAGCCACCACGAGATCGCCTGTCACCACTGCCCCCTGGCCCGGCTCCCCGCCCCGGCTGCTGCGCGATCAGCCGGGTCGAGAAGACTACGGGGCCTACCGCGACTTCGGCGGCTATCGGCCCCTGATCTGCGCCGACGACCTGCTTGCCGACATCGAGCGCAGCGGCTTGCTGGGCCGCGGGGGTGCGGCCTTCCCTCTTGCAGTCAAGCTGCGCGCGGTGCGCGACAACGGACTACGCAGCGGGCAGGGCACGGTCGTGGTCGCGAACGGCGAAGAGGGCGAGCCCGCCTCGATCAAGGACCGCTGGCTGCTGCGCCACCGGCCACACCTGATCCTGGACGGACTGCGGTTGGCCGCGGCTATCGTGGCCGCCGACCGCGCATACGTCTATGTTTCTGACCCGGAAGCGTCGCGCAGCATCGAGGTGGCGCTAACCGAACTAGACAACGGCGCATTGGGTGTCCCGGTGCAGGTATCGATGGTTGAGCCGGGGTACGTCGCCGGCGAGGAGACCGCTGCGGTGCGCGCACTCAACGGGGGTCCGGTCAAGCCGACCGACAAGCCGCCGCGCCCGTTCGAAGAGGGCGTCGGCGGGCGACCGACCCTGGTGAGCAACGTCGAAACCCTGGCCAACCTGCCGTATCTGCAACGGCACGGCTCGGCAGAGTTTCGCGCTCAGGGCACCGAAATGTCGCCGGGCACCTTTTTGCTGACGCTCAGCGGCGCGGGACGACCCCCGGGTCTCTATGAGTTGCCTTTCGGCCTGCCTTTTACAGAAGTACTCGCGCTGCACGGTGTTTCGACTGAGCAGGTGCGGGGTGTGTTGATGGGCGGCTATTTCGCCGGCTTGCTTAACCGCGTTGTGCTCGACGCCACGTTGGACTACGAGACGCTGCGGGGGCTCGGCAGCGGGCTGGGAGCCGGCGCGATCTCGCTGCTGACTGACGACTGCCCGGTGGCGGTGGCCGCGTCGGTGTTGGCGTATTTCGACCGTGAGAACGCCGGCCAGTGCGGGTCGTGTTTCAACGGCACTGCGGCGATGGCAGCCGTCGCCGGGGCGTTGCGTGACGGTGCGGCGACTACCGAGGATCTTGCCCGACTGCGGCGCTGGTCGGTGACGCTGCGTGGTCGCGGTGCGTGTGCGACTCTCGATGCCGCTACCAACATGGCGGCCAGCCTGCTGGATCAATTTCCGCACGCGGTGGAGCGCCATCTCGATAACGCTTGCCAGTCTTGCCGTCTCGGTGTATTTCGCGCCGATCGGCCTTACGAGGTAGAACCGGCATGACCGAACGCATGACGATCCGCCTGGACCGCACCATCTGCGACGGCTTCGGCATTTGCGCCAAGCATGCGCCGAAGTACTTTTCGCTCGACGACTGGGGATACGCATCGCTTACCGGGGACGGCACCGTACTCGAGGAGGATCGCGACGCGGTCATGCGGGCGCTGCTGGACTGCCCGGTGCACGCGATCATGGAGATTGGTGAACATAGACCCCACGACACCCGGCCACCGACGAGTACTCCGGAGGATCCTGCCGCAAGGCTGAAAACCGAGGCTAATGAGGCTGAGTGGGGGTTCACGCGTTGACCGGCCGCCCATTGCCGCTGCTCACGCACGACAACGAGTTTTTCTGGACTTCGGGTGCCGACGGTACGTTGCGGTTGCAGGAGTGCGTGCAGTGCCGCGCGCTGATCCATCCCCCTGCCCCCGTCTGCCGTTACTGTCGCTCACACAATCTGCGGGTGCGCGCCGTTTCCGGTCGTGCAACGTTGGCCGGCTTCACCGTCAATCACCGGTTCAGCCTGCCCGGATTGCCGGCGCCGTATGTGGTGGCACAGGTCGCGATCATCGAGGATCCGCGAGTCCGGTTGACCACCAACATTATTGACTGTGATCCCGATGAGCTGGAGCTGGGCCAGCCGGTAGAAGTGGTCTTTGAGCGGGCCGAGGATGTGTGGCTGCCGCTGTTTCGTCCGGCAGACGCTGCCATCGCCCCACTGCCGGTCGACGAGATTCCGCCGGAGCGTTTCGGCGAACATGTCAGGCCTATGCTCACCCGCGACAAGTTCGAGGACAAGGTCGCGCTCACGGGGATCGGCATGTCCGAGATCGGTCGCCGGTTGATGGTGCCCCCGCTCACCCTTACCGTGCAGGCCTGCGAAGCTGCGATCGCCGACGCCGGCTTGACCTTCGACGACATCGACGGCCTATCAACGTACCCAGGCGGAGGCAATCTCGGTGGATTCGGGGAGGGCGGGGTGACCGCGCTCGAAGCCGCACTGGGGATCCGGCCCACGTGGCACAACGGCGGCATGGAAACCTTCGGCCCGGGTGGATCGGTGATCGCCGCGATGCTCGCGGTCGCCGGCGGACTGGTGCGACATGTGCTGTGCTTCCGGACGCTGTGGGAAGCCACCTATAACGAGCTTGTGAAACAAAACAAGCAGCAAGGCCACATTCCACCCGGTGGTCGTACGACGAGCTGGCTGATGCCCTTCGGCGCCACGTCCGCCGCGCACACCTTGGCGCTCAACGCGCAGCGGCACATGCATCGGTACGGAACGACTAAGGAGACGCTGGGCTGGATCGCATTGAACCAGCGAGCAAATGCCGCACTCAATCCGACCGCGATCTATCGCGAACCGCTCACGATGGACGACTACCTGAACGCGCGGCCTATCACGACGCCCTTTGGTCTCTACGATTGCGACGTCCCCTGCGACGGGGCGATCGCCGTCATCGTCTCCGCGGTCGACGCCGCTCGCGACCTAGCCAAACCGCCGGTGTTGGTGGAGGCGGTAGGAACGCAGATAATCGAGCGGATCGACTGGGACCAAAGCACTTTGACCCACGAACCCCAGGTGCTGGGCCAGGCAGCGCACCTGTGGACGCGCACTTCGCTGACACCACAGGACGTCGACGTCGCCGAACTATACGACGGGTTCACCATGAATTGCCTGTCCTGGATCGAGGCCCTCGGCTTCTGCGGAATCGGTGAGGCTAAGGAGTTTTTGGACGGCGGTAAGAACATCGCCCGAGACGGCCTGTTGCCGCTCAATACCCACGGCGGCCAGCTCTCGCATGGCCGCACGCATGGTATGGGTCTGCTGCACGAAGCGGTGAGCCAGCTGCGCGGCGAATCCGGTGACCGTCAGGTCGCGGGCGCACGTGTCGGTGTGGTCAGCAGTGGCGGTCTCACGCCCAGCGGCGTGCTCTTATTGCGGGCCGACGCATGACGCCGCGTCCCCGGGTGGTGGTCGCCGCCGGTGTGCCGATGTCAGCACTGGTCGCCGAATCCGAGCAACCGAGGGCTGTTGTGCTGGCCCTGCACGGAGGTGGCACCACCGCAACATATTTCGACTGCCCGGGCCACCCGTCGTTGTCGTTACTGCGGCTGGGAGCGGTGTTGGGCTTTACGGTGATCGCACTCGATCGCCCGGGCTACGGCAGCTCGGGGCCATACCTGGAGGCGATGACGCATGCCGAGCAACGGGTAAACCTCGCCTATGCGGCCGTAGACCGCATTCTCGGTGAGCGGCCACGCGGAGCCGGGTTGTTCCTGATGGCGCATTCAGGCGGATGTGAGCTGGCCCTACGGATGGCCGCCGACGATCGCGGCCACCAGCTTCTCGGTATCGAATTGGCAGGAACAGGCACGCATTATCACCCCGCCAGCCGGGAAGTTCTCAAGGCGGCAACGCGGGACCACCGCCCTGCCGGCCTACGCGAGCTGTTGTGGCATCCGGAGTGGCTGTATCCATCCGAGGTGCGTAGCGGCATCACGAATTCGTCGACGGCTCCCGAATATGAGCACACCGTGGTGACGAACTGGGCCCGCCAAGACTTTCCGGCACTCGCGGCGCAGGTTCGTGTCCCGGTCCAGTTCAGTGTCGCTCAATATGAGCGGGTCTGGCGGTCTGACGAAACGGCACTGACCGCAATCGCAGCAATGTTCTCGGCATCACCGCGCTTCACTATCAATGAGCAAGCGGGTGCGGGGCACAATCTCAGCCTGGGCTACACAGCCGCCGCTTACCACTTGAAGGTTTTTTCCTTCGTCGAGGAATGCGTGGTCGCTCGGGAGATTCCTGCGGTCACGGATCCGTCGAGCGCCGATGTCGATTTGGAGGCCGGCTAATGCAGATCGGGTTCATCGGTTTAGGCAGCCAGGGCAGACCCATGGCCCGACGGATCATCGAAGCAGGCTACCCGACCACGCTGTGGGCGCGCAGGCCGGCGTCGCTCGAGCCATTCGCCGACACTGCGGCCAAGGTTGCCGGCTCACCCGCCGAACTCGCCGCGACCAGCGATCTGATCTGCATGTGCGTCGTCGGTGACGCCGACGTCGAGGAACTTGCCGATGGCGCAAACGGGCTGCTGGCCGGGGCCAAACCGGACAGCGTGATCGCGGTGCACAGCACCGTGCATCCCAACACCTGCCGCGAATTGGCGAAAAAGGCCGCGGCGCGGAGTGTCTCGATTGTCGATGCGCCGGTCAGCGGTGGCGGCGACGCCGCGGCGGAAGGTCGCCTGCTGGTGATGGTCGGTGGTGACCCCGACGTGGTCGAGCGGTGCCGGCCAGTTTTTGAAACGTACGCCGATCCGGTGGTCCACCTCGGCGACCTCGGCTCCGGACAAACCACCAAGCTGCTCAACAACCTGCTGTTCACCGCCAACCTGGCCACGGCCGCTACCACGTTGGCCCTCGGACAGGCGTTGGGCGTCTCCCCCGAAGGCCTCACAGAAGTCGTTTCTCGTGGTAGCGGAAACAGTTTCGCGCTCAGCGCCCTTGGGGGTGTCGGGGGTCTCGACCGGCTGGCCGGTTATGCGGGGTCGCTGCTGCAGAAGGACGTGCGGCTGGTTGCCGACCTGGCCGAGCGAGCGTCTGCCCCACCCGGCGCTGTGCTCGACGCCGCTGACGCGGCCCTGTCCTTGATGAAACACCCGCGGTGAGAATCGGCTTCGTCGGTGCGGGACGGATGGGACGCCCCATGGTGGCGCGCCTGATCGAAGCGGGCCACGACGTGCGCGCTCTGGGCCGCTCGGCCGAAAAGCGAGCCGGAGTAGCAGGATTGGGCGCCACTGCGGTAGCCGACGTCTGCGCGGTAGCCGCCGCAGCCGACGTCGTCGCGGTATGCGTGTTTACCGACGACCAAGTCCGACAAGTCTGCCTGGACAGCGGCCTGCTCACGGCCATGACCTCCGGTTCGGCCCTGGTCGTGCACACCACCGCAAGTCCTGCCACCGTCGAGGCGATCGCCGCCCGCGCCGCAGCCCACGGCGTCGCCGTCGCCGATGCGCCGGTCAGTGGGAGCCCGCTCGACGCGGCGGCCGGCAAACTCACGCTGTTCGTGGGCGGCGACGACGAGACCGTGGCCCGCCTGCAGCCGACATTGGGCTGTTACGGCGATCCTGTCGTGCATGTCGGGCCGACGGGCGCAGGTCAGAAGGTGAAGCTGGTCAACAACGCGCTGTTCGCCGCTCAACTCGGGCTGCTCGCCGCAGGCGCGCAGTTGGGTAAGCGGCTCGGCGTCCCGGAGCCTACGCTGCTGGCGGCCCTCTCCCATGGCAGCGCGGCAAGCCGGGTGCTGAACATGGTCGCGGCACACGGCTCCGTCGCGTCGTTCATCGCAACCGTGCGGGAATTCGTCGGCAAGGACGTCGCCGTAGCCCGAACGATCGCCAGCGAACTCGGCAGCGGCCTCGGCTTGCTCGATGCCGTGATCGAAGCCGCGATGAAGGGCTGACATCCGGCCAGGCTTCCATTCCGGTCCGGGCGCCAACGCGCTACTGTTAACGTTACAGTCCGCCATTGCGCTGTAACGGCCCAGGCTGCATGTCGCCGCTGAGGAGGAGTCAGTGACCAAGCCCAAAGTCGTCTTCGATCCGTTCTCCGAGGAATTCTTCAACAGCCCGTACGAGACGTATCGGCGGATGCAGGAGGAAGCGCCTGTCTACTACAGCGAGGAGTACGACTTCTACGCATTGACTCGCCACGAGGATGTGGCCGCGGGGCTGAAGGATTTCGAGACGTATTCGTCGGCTTACGGCATCGACCTGTCGATGGTGCGGTCCGGACAACGGACACCGCAGAAGTCGATCATCTTTATGGATCCTCCTGAACATCGGCACATGCGTAGCCTGCTCAACAAGGTATTCACACCGCGCGCCATCCAGTCTCAGCGGCAGATGGTCACCGAGAAGATCGACAAGTACCTCGCCGCAGTTGATCCGGATCGGTTCGATGTGGTGCAGGATTTTTCCGGCCCCTTTCCGGTAGAGGTCATTACGACGATGCTGGGAGTACCGGAGGAGCACGCGCAGCAGATCCGCCACTGGATTGACGAGTCACTGACCCGGGAACCCGGGCAGGTCGAAGTCGGCGAGGCGGGTATGCAGGCCAACATCAACACCGCGATGCTGTACTACGAACTCGTGACGCAACGGCGCGCCAATCCGCGTGATGACTTGCTCACCAAGCTCATCGAATCCGAACTCGAATGCGAGAACGGGGAGAAGCGGAAGCTCGACGACCTTGAGATCGCTGGATTTGCAACACTATTGGGCGGCGCTGGGGCCGAGACCGTCACCAAGTTGGTCGGTAATGCGCCGGTGGTTTTCGCGCGCAACCCCGATCAGTGGCAGAAGCTGCTCGACGACCGCAGCAAGATCCCGGCGGCGGTCGAAGAACTATTGCGCTACGAAGCGCCTTCCCAATATCAAGTCCGCTGCTCGGTGAAAGAGGTCCAGCTGCACGGTGTCACGATTCCGGCCGGAAAGCCGGTATTCCTCATCAACGGCGCAGCCAACCGCGACCCTGAGGTGTGGACCGACCCCGACAAGTTCGACATCGACCGCGACCGATCGGAAGCGCAGAACTTGGGTTTTGGTTACGGGATTCACAGCTGCCTCGGCGCGGCACTTGCGCGGATGGAGAGCGCGATCGCGCTGGAGAAGCTGCTCGACTTCATGCCCCGCTACGAGGTGGACTGGGAGGGTTGCCAGCGCGTTCACATGCAAAATGTTGCGGGTTGGCAGAACGTACCGGTGAAGGTGTTGCGATGAAGAAAGTGGAAGTCGATTTCGGTCTTTGCGAAAGCAACGGCGTGTGCATGGGCATCATTCCCGAGGTGTTCCACCTGGGCGACGACGACATGCTGACCGTGCTTCAGCCGGAAGTGACTCCCGAAAACGAGGAGTTAGTGCGCGAGGCCGTGCGCCAGTGTCCGCGCCAGGCTATCTCGATCAAGGAGTAGACGGCTGGCGCAGCGATTTGCCCGATTCTTGCCTTGTGCCGAATAGCAACTGCGTTATGTCCGTTCCCGCCCGTACGGTAAGCGGTCGTGCGATCATTCGTGAGTGGGGCGTCGACAACAGCAAACATCGGTGCGGCTCGTTTTGGGCCGTGCGCGCCGCGAGTAAGAAGCGATAGGTGGGTTGACGGCTTCGAAATCGCTCGCCGCAATGACGAGAACTGTTGTGGCCATGGCACTTATTGGAATGGCGGCGACGGGTGCGATTTTCCCGGCGAACGCGGCGCGCGGCGTCGCGGGCATGCAGGGTATTGTCGCTCCTCTCGATGATCCCGACCCTGGGGTTCCCACCGGTCTGGCGGATCCCCTATGCGTCACCATGCCTGGCGACGCGGTGTGCGCGGGAGGCCCGTTCGCCCCGCCAGCACCGCCGGTGATGGCCGACACTCAACGCATGATCAGCTACGCTGCTAGCCAGCCGTTGTCGGGTTGTCAAAACCGGAGATGATGACCGCGTTGCAGTCGGCGGCCGCCTGCCGCAACTTGGCCGCGTTTTGATAGGCCTCGGATTCATACCACTTGCGAGCTGCCTCGACCGAGTCGAACTCGAGGACAACAGTCTGGTCACCGTGCCAATGACCTTCGAGTACTTGGGGCGAGGTGTCCACTGCCAGAATGTTGACACCGCCCATCGCTGCACCTGCCGCTTGACCATAGGCCTTCATGCCCTCGGGGTCTTTGATGGCTTCGGTCAAAATAATGTAGCCCTTGGCCAACGGATCTCCTTGTCTACACGCTGCTTTCGCTGATAGCTTGCTCGGGGCAGTCGGTGATTGCCTGCCGAGCCGCCGACTCTAGTCCGGCAGGGACTTCGGGCACCTGGACTTCCGAGTAACCATCGTCGTTGAGTTGGAACACCTCAGGGCACAACGTGATACACACGCCATGACCACGACAACGCTGATCGTCGACCGTCACTTTCATGCCAAGTCGAACTCCAGGTGCAGCTCTGTCAAGCCGCGCAAAATATATGTCGGAACGTAGTGGTAGTGGCGGTTGTCCGCCGGTCCGTGTAGCCGCTCGCAGATCCTGATATCGGCGGTACGGTCCAGGAGTCGTTCAATGCCGACCCTGGTCTCCGCTCGTGCTAGTGGCGCGCCAGGGCAGGTGTGGATTCCCCGCCCGAACGCTAAGTGCTGCCTGGCGTTCTTGCGAGCCGGATCGAACCTGTCGGGCTCCTCGAAACGACGAGGGTCACGATTCGCAGCCCCTTGCAAGACCATTACCGTTGTGCCGGCGGGCATGTCGACACCGCCCACCGCAGTGGGAACGCGAGAGAGGCGGAAGTCGCCCTTGACCGGGCTCTCGAGGCGCAGCGTCTCTTCGATGAAATTCGGGATGCGGCTACGGTCTTTGCGGAGCAAATGCTGGACGTCGGGGTTTTCGGCCATGATCTTCAACGCGCTGCCCAGCAGACGCACCGTGGTCTCCTGACCAGCGGAGAACACATTGGTCGCCACGCGCACGACGTCGGCAACATCAGGAATGGAGCCGTCCGGGAACGTCGCGGTTGCCAGCCCGGTCAGCACATCATCACGGGGTTCGCGGCGGCGATCCTCGATATAGGTCGCGAACCGGCCGTAGATGAATTCCAGCGGGCTGTGCGCCAGGGATTCTCCTTCCGTGCTGCCCAAGCCCCCGCCCACATTGCGGTGCAGATTCTGGACGAAGTCGTCGCGATCGGCGTCGGGCACGCCAAGCAGATCGGCGATCACGAACAGCGTGAACGGAGCGGCAAAGCCCCTGATGAACTCGCCCTGACCGCCAACCAAGAAGTCATCCAGCACGCGGTCGGCGAGCATCCACATCGCGTCCTCGTTTTCTTTGAGACGCTTGGGAGTGATCAGCCTCATCAACAGCGCGCGATGGTTGGTATGGGTCGGCGGATCCAGCGTGGGCAGCTGGTCGCTGAACGGCAACTCGTCGCGATGCTGCTCGATCAACTCGGTGACGTCGTCGCCCTCAAGCGGCACCGGGAAGCCGGGAAATGGCCCGGTCACCGAGATGCACGACGAGAACGTCTCGGCGTCGTTGAACACCGCGACCGCCTCGTCCCAACCGGTCACCATCATCACGTCGTGATGCGGTTCGCGCACCACCGGACACTGCCGGCGCAAGGCCTCGAAGTAGGGGTACGGATTCTCGACGAGCCGCTCGTCGCGGAAGAAATCCATCGCGGTCAAGTCAGTCACTATCCGCTACTCCGTCCGACAATCTCGATAAACGAGAATCCGCCTCTCACTGGTGAGTATTAGATTTCCATAGCAGCTGTTCGGCGTCAATGTGATGGTCTGTCGCGTCAGCCCGCGGGCACGAGGTCGGCCGCCACCGAAGGGCGCGCCATGACCCCGGTTCGGAAGATCTCGGTCGCGCCGACGATCGCCACCGGAACGGCTGCGGCTGCGAGGGCGTGAGCTTTGAACGCCCGCGCAGCGGCGCTGAGCTCATGCTGCACCAGGCCGACAGTGCCGTCGAGCTCGGCCGGCCAGGGGTCCCCCCACAACGTGACTTCGGTTACGCCCTGGTCGAGCGCCTGCAGCACACCCTGCCGGACCCGAGGGTCACACCCGCAGAGATCTGCGGCAGCAGCCAACGTCTGGGGACGCGGCCAGTGGTCCGCGGACGCCAACGCGTACTCCAGGTCAACTGTCCGCGCGCCGAGGATCCGCAACGGCCGGTCATCGGGATGGTCGGTGAGCAGGACGGTGACGTCCCAGCCTGCCATCGCCCGGTCGAACAACCAGCCGCCCGCGCACATCACCACGTCGACGACGCTGGCGCCGACCACATCGAGCCGGTACCTTATCTCCGGTTCCGCGGTGCGAACTCGCGGGCCAGCGACTCCGCGTACCCCTTGAACACCGCGGTCAGTGGTATCGATGGATCGAGCAACCATGTGGTTTCCATTCCGTTGATGAAGGCGAGGATTTCGACTGCCTTTACGGTGGGATCAATATCCGCGCGATACTGGCCCGAGTCCTGTCCACGGCGGATGAGCTCGGCGACAATGTCAAGCGCGTCGCGATACCGGGTCAGCAAACGATCGTGCAGCGGAGCCTCTGGAAGAAGGTTTTCTACCAGCAGCACCGTGAACGCACCCATCAGTTCGGGTGTCCGGTCGAACCGCTCGGGCACCCGCGCGATTTCCGCGATGAGATCGCCGGCTCGATCCGCATGAGCGTCGTCGTCGGCGTCACGGATGTCGAGCACCGCGTGCAGTAGCTGCTCTTTGGATTGAAAGTGGTGCAGCAGACCGGCCGGGCTGACCCCGGCCTCCCGGGCAATCTGCGCCAACGTCGTGTTCCGCCACCCATTGCGGGTCAGCAGCCGCTGGGCGACCTCAAGAATCCGCTGTCTACGGTCCTCGCCCTTCGCCAGCAGCGTCGCGTACGGCCGTGTCACCGGACTCCTTTGGCCCAACCAACCTAGTAAACACACAGTAAGTTGGTTGACCGCGCTGTGACAAGGGTCTCAAACGGGCATTTTTCCGACGACGCTCACAATCCGAGCGACTTGGCGATGATCACCTTCATCACTTCGCTCGTTCCGGCATAGATACGGGCCACTCGGGCATCGGTGTACAGCCGGGCGATCGGGTACTCCATCATGTAGCCGTAGCCGCCGAACAGCTGCAGACATCGGTCGACGACCCGTCCTTGCATCTCGGTGCAAAACAACTTCACCTTTGCCGCATCCGAGCCCGACAGAGTGCCGGCCACCAATTCCATTACCGCACGATCGACCATGGTCTGGGCGGCCTCGATCTCGGCTGCCATGGCGGCCAGCTCAAACTTCGTGTTTTGAAACGAGGCCACAGGTGTGCCGAATGCCTTGCGCTGCTTGACGTAATCGATGGTAAGGTCCACGGCCGCGCGAGCCTGCGCCACCGAGCCGACGGCCACCGTCATTCGCTCCTGGGGCAGGTTGTGGCCGAGGTACTCGAACGCCTTTCCCTCATCGCCGAGCCGGTTGGCGACCGGTACCCGCACGTCGGTAAAGGACAGCTCGGCGGTGTCTTGCACCTTGCAGCCCATTTTGTCCAGTGCGCGGCCCTTGACGAAGCCCGGCATGCCGTCCTCCACCACCAGCAGCGTCAGCCCGCGTCGACGGTCATCCGGATCCGTCGACGTGCGCGCCACCACAATGACGAGGTCGGCCAGCAATCCTCCGGTGATGAACGTCTTAGCACCGTTGACGACGTACTCGTCGCCGTCCCGCACCGCAGTGGTGCGGATGCCCGCAAGATCCGAGCCGGTGCCGGGCTCGGTCATGGCGATCGCCGTCAGCAGGGTGCCGGCGGCCAACCCGGGAAACCAGCGCTGTCGTTGTTCGTCGTTTGCGTAGTGCAGGAAGTAGGGCAGGATCACCTCGAGCTGGGTGCGCACGGTTCCCGTCGTCACCAGAGCGCGAGCCGCCTCCTCCTGCAGGACGACGTTGTAGCGGTAGTCGGGAAGGCCTGCCCCGCCGTATTCCTCGGGGATCGCCATGCCCAACATCCCCAGCGATCCAAGCTTTTCGAAGACCTCGCGCGGCATCCGACCGGCTTTCTCCCACTCGGCATAGTGCGGTTCGATCTCTTTTTCGATGAAATCGCGGGCCAGCTGCCGAAACGCCTCATGGTCCTCGGTAAACAGTTCTCGCCGCATGTCAGGCCAC
The DNA here is from genome assembly GCF_016592155.1 of Mycobacterium heckeshornense. NCBI lineage: Bacteria > Bacillati > Actinomycetota > Actinomycetes > Mycobacteriales > Mycobacteriaceae > Mycobacterium > Mycobacterium heckeshornense. The sequence goes on along the minus strand of NZ_AP024237.1, from coordinate 902,492 downwards.
AAGTTCCACCAGGGTGGCGTTGGCGGTGCCACCGCCTTCACACATGGTTTGCAAGCCGTAGCGAATCCCATTGTCGCGCATGTGATAAACCATGCGTGTCATCAACAGCGCGCCGGATGCGCCGAGCGGGTGGCCCAGCGCGATCGCGCCACCCAGCGGATTAAGCCGGTCCGGGTCGGCGCCGGTTTCGGCCAACCACGCCAGCGGCACCGGCGCAAAAGCCTCGTTCACCTCGAACACCCCCACGTCGGCCAGCGAGACCCCGGCCTTCCGCAGCACCTTCTCGGTGGCCGGGATCGGACCGGTGAGCATGAGCACCGGATCGGCACCGGTGACCGCGCCGGCGCGGTAGCGCACGATCGGCGTCAGACCGATGTCGAGCGCGATAGAAGGCGTCGTCACCAGCAGCGCCGCCGCCCCGTCGGAAATCTGCGAAGAGTTACCCGCGTGGATCACGCCGTCTTCGACGAAAGCCGGTTTCAGCGTGGCGAGTTTTTCGACCGAGGTGCCGCGCCGCACTCCCTCGTCGGCGGTGACAGGCTCCCGGTCGACCCACACCGGGACGATCTGGGCGTCGAACGCGCCGCTGTCCTGGGCGGCGGCGGCCCGCTCGTGTGACAGCACCGAGTACTCGTCGAGCTGAGTGCGGGAAAATCCCCATTTCTTGGCGATCATCTCGGCGGACAGGCCCTGGTTGAACGAAAAACCGTGATAGCGCTCAAGGACTTTGGGGCCGTAGGGCATCCCGGTGGCCCGGGCGGCACCGAGCGGAACCCGGCTCATCACCTCCACGCCGCCCGCCACCACGACATCCTGTTGTCCCGACATCACCGCATGCACCGCGAAGTCGAGGGCCTGCTGGCTGGAGCCGCACGCCCGGTTGATCGTCGTGCCCGGTATCGTCTCGGGCCATCCGGCTGCCAGCACCGCGTAGCGGCCGATGTTGCTGGACTGATCGCCGACCTGGGACACACACCCCCAGATCACATCGTCGATGAGCTGCGGATCGATCCCGGCACGGTCGACCAATTCCCTGAGCACAACCGCCGACAGGTCGGCGGCGTGCATGGTCGACAGCGCCCCGTTTCGTTTGCCAACCGGCGTGCGCACCGCCTCGACGATCACCGCTTCACGCATCGTTTCGCTCCGATCTGGGCACCGCCCATCGACCTGTGAACGACGGCTCGCGTTTCTCGGCGAACGCCGAGTAAGCCTCCGCCGCGTCCGCCGTCGCGAAGTTCACCACCTGGGCGCGGGCTTCGTTGGCCAGCGCCTCGCGCAGTGTCCGATCCGCGCCTTCATTCAGCAACGCCTTGCTCTGGGCAAGCGCGATCGCCGGGCCACCGGCCAACCGCCCGGCGAGCTCGGTGACGAACTCGTCGATCTCCGCGCCGGACACCACCCAGGTCACCAGGTTCAGGGCTTGAGCCTCCTTCGCATCGATAGTTTCGGCCAGTAGAGTAAGCCGCTTCGCCTGTTGCAAGCCGACCAGCTTCGGCAACAGCCAGGAGCCGCCGAGATCCAGAGATAAGCCTCGCTTGGAAAAGATTTGGGAGAACGTGGACTCCGGCGTCGCCACCACCAGATCACAGCCGAGCGCGAGGTTCCAGCCGGCGCCGACAGCGACTCCGGTCACCTTGGCTATGGTCGGCACCGGGAGTTCGTGCAGCGCCAACGCCACGTCGGTGAGGCGGCGCAGCTTGTGCATCGGGTGCGCGTCGTCGGCGGCTGCGATGTCCGCGCCGGAGCAGAACGCCCCGCCGGCTCCCGTGATGACCAGCACCCGCACATCGCGGTCGTCGGCGGCGGCCAGCAGCGCATCACGTAACGCGATCCACAAGTCACGGTTGATCGCGTTTTTGCGGTGCGGACGGTTCAGCGTCAGCGTCCGCACGCCGTCGCGGTCCTCGCAGAGAAGCACGCGCTGGTCAGTCGGCATAGGCAGGCCCGATGACGCCTTGTTGCCGCAGCGTGCTGATCTCCTCGGTGGTCAGACCGAAATCCGCGAGCACCGAGTCGGTGTGCTGGCCGAGCCCGGGCACCGCGCCCATGGGTGGCTGGTAACCGGAAATCACCGGGGGCGGCAGCAGCGCGCGGATCGGTCCGGCGGGTGTGTCCACCTGACGCCAGCGGTCGCGCGCGCTCAGCTGCGGATGCGCCAGCACCTCGCTGGGCAGGTTGTAGCGGGCGTTGCCGATGCCGGCGGCATCGGCCGTTTTCTGCACGTGTTCGAGGTCATGCTGGGCACACCAATCCCCGATCACCTCGTCCAGGAGCTCACGGTTGGCGACCCGGCCAGCGTTGCTGGAAAACCGCTCGTCGTCGGCGAGATCCGGCCGCTGCAGTATTTCACGCGAGAGCCGTTGCCATTCTTGGTCATTCGTCGTACCTAACACTACCGTGTGGCCGTCGGCGGTACGGTAAGCCCCGTAAGGTGCCACTGCCGGTGAGCTCATGCCCAGCGGCTCCTGGTCGACGCCGGAATGCTGGGTGTAGGTAAGGGGATACCCCATCAAGTCGGTCATGGTGTCGAACAGGCTGACGCTGACCGCTCTGCCCGCGCCGTCGCCATTGCCGCCGCGGTCTCGCGAATACAGCAGGGCCAGGATCGACAACGCCGAATACAGCCCAGTGCTGATGTCGGCTATCGGCGGTCCCGGCTTGGCCGGTGCGCCGGGATAGCCGGTGACCGCACACGCGCCGGATTCCGCCTGTGCCAGCAGATCGTAGGCACGCTTGTGGGAAAGCGGACCACCCGCACCGTAACCGTCGATTTCGACGGCGATTACCTTCGGGTGCCGCCCAGCGAGATCCGCCGGCGAGATCCCCAGCCGGGCCGTGGAGCCCGGGGCGAGGTTGGAGACCAGTACGTCGGCGCGGTCAAGCAGGCGGTGCAAGATGTCCAGTCCTGCTGATGTTTTCAGATCCAGAGTGACCGACTCTTTGCCGCGGTTAGCCCAAACAAAATGTGCCCCAAGCCCGTTGACGACATCGTCGTAGTACCGGGCGAAATCTCCACCCTTGGGATTTTCAACTTTGATGACCCGGGCGCCGAAATCGGCCAAGACGCGGGTGCAGATCGGGGCGGATACCGCCTGTTCCAAGGCGACCACGGTGACGCCGGCCAGCGGTGCCCGCGACTGGGCCATCACATCACCATGCCGCCGTCGACCGGCAGCACCTGACCCGTGATATACGACGCAGCATCAGAGGCGAGAAAGACGAAGGCTCCGGCAATCTCATCCGGTTCGGCCCAGCGCCGCAGTGGTATCCGCGCCATCATGGTGGCGGCAAATTTCTCGTTGGTGCGGATTGTCTCGGTCATCGGCGTCGCCGCCAGCGGGGCCAGCGCATTGACCAAAATGTTCTTACGCGCCAACTCGCGGGCCAGCGACTTGGTGAATCCGATAATCCCGGCCTTGGCCGCCGAATAGTTCACCTGACCGAGTGTCCCGGTGATGCCGGCCGATGAGGTCACGTTGATAATCCGGCCGGTGCCGTCGGTGGGCAGAAATTCCAATGCAGCCTGGGTGCAGTGGAAAGCACCCAGCACGTGCACGTCGAGTAGCTCGCGGAAGGTGTGGTCGGTCAGGTCGGGAAACATTGCCGGTGCGGTCACCCCGGCGTTGTTGACCAGGATGTGCAGCACTCCTTCGGTGAGCCCGGCGGCGCGTGCTGCAGCCGCGTCCGCCTGCGCCCGGTCACGGACGTCGAGCACCACGCTGTCGGCTTTGCCGCCGTGAGCGCAAATGCGTTCGGCCACAGCAGAAGCTGCGTCGGCGTTCACATCGGTTACCAGCACCGCAGCGCCGGCGGCCGCCAAGGCCTCCGCCACCGCGGCACCGATACCGCTGCCTGCACCGGTGACCATCGCCGATCTCCCGGTGAGATCGAACAACGGGTTGGCCATCAATAACTCCTCGGCAGTTTCAAGGTGTGCGACCCCAGATAGTTCAGAATCATCTCTTGACTGATCGGCGCGATCTTCATGAGTCGGGCCTCACGGAAGTAGCGGGCCACGTTGTATTCCTCCGCATAACCCATACCGCCGTGGGTTTGCAAAGCCCGGTCGGCAGCGGTGAATCCCGCATCAGCGCATAGGTATTTCGCGGTGTTGGCCTCGCGGCCGCAGGGCTTGCCGTTGTCGTAGAGCCAGGTGGCCTTGCGCAACATCAATTCGGCCGCATCCAGGCGGGCAAGCGAGTCTGCTAGCGGAAACTGGATACCCTGGTTCATGCCGATCGGACGCCCGAAGACCTCACGCTCATTGGCGTATTTGACCGCCTTATCCAGCGCGACGCGACCGATGCCGAGCGCTTCGGCGGCGATGAGCATCCGTTCGGGGTTCAAGCCGTCGAGGATGTACTGAAATCCCTTGCCTTCCTCGCCGACTCGATCTTCGACCGGAATCTCGAGGTTGTCGATGAACAACTCGTTGGACGAGACGGCGTTGCGGCCCATCTTGGGAATCGGCCGGATGTCGATGCGGCTGTGGTCGAGGTCGGTGAGGAACAGGGTCATCCCGTCGGTCTTCTTGGCCACGTCGTCGTAGCTCTGCGTCCGGGTCAGCAGCAGAATCTTCTCGGATTCCATCGCCTTGGAAATCCACACCTTCCGGCCGTTGACCACATAGTGATCCCCGGCGCGCTTGGCAAATGTAGTGATGCGCGACGTGTCCAGTCCCGCACCCGGTTCGGTCACTCCAAAGCAGACGTGCAGATCGCCGGTGGCGACCCGGGGCAATGTGCGGCGCTTGAGTTCCTCGGAGCCGTGCACCACCACCGGTTGCATACCGAAGATCGACAGGTGAATTGCGCTGGCGGCGTTCATCCCGCCCCCGGATTTTGCGACCTCTTCGGCCAGCAGGGTGGCTTCGGTGATCCCGAGGCCATGACCGCCGTATTCGACCGGAATCGTCATCCCCAGCCACCCGCCGTCGGCGATGGCGCGATAAAACTCGGACGGAAACTCGTGCGCTTGGTCTTTTTCCATCCAGTAGTGGTCATCGAACTTCTGCGCGAGCTGCGCCACCGACCGCCGGATCAGTTCCTGGTCTTCGGTCAGCTCGAAGTTCATTCCACCGCCGGGCACTGTTAAGTCTCCTCTGGTCAGTTCATGTGCCGAGATTGCAGTGGTGGTCGTGAATCGGCGAAAATCACAACCCTGAACGCAATCTCGCCGGAGCTCACCCGAACAAAGCCCGGTGGGCGCCTCAGTCTTTGTTGCCGGTCAATGCTTTCGCGGTGGCTGCGAAGTCCGCGAACGACGAGCCCGACCTGTCTTTGTGGTGACTGAGAGCACGAATCGAAACGTCATGCCCCTCAGCGGCTTTGCGCAGCGCCCCAACCGTAGCCTGCTCACGGGAGATGTGGCTGAAGGGGTCGAACGAGTACCAGCGCATGGCGTTCTGGTGGGTCATCTTGTTGATGTCGTCGTCGGGCACGTTGTTCTCGGCGAGGACGTCCCATAGCTCCTCCGGCGCCCCCGGCCACATCGAGTCGCTGTGCGGGTAGTCAGCCTCCCAAGCGATGTTGTCGATGCCGATCATGTCACGCAGCTTGACGCCCACCGGATCGCTGATGAAGCAGGTCAGGAAGTGTTCGCGGAAGACCTCGGACGGCAGCTTGCCGCCGAAGTTCTGGTGGGTCCACGTCGAATGCATCTCGAACGTACGGTCCACCCGTTCGAGGAAGTACGGGATCCAGCCGGTCCCGCCCTCCGACAGCGCGATCTTCAGGTCCGGGTATTCCTTGATCGGCCGCGACCACAGCAGATCCGCGGCGGCCTGCACGATGTTCATCGGCTGCAGTGTGATCATCACGTCCATCGGCGCGTCGGGTGCGGTGATCGCCAACCGGCCCGATGACCCGATGTGCACGTTCATTACGGTGTTGGTGTCGCACAGCGCCTTCCACAGCGGGTTCCAGTACGGATCGTGGAAGCTCGGGTAACCCATCGCCGCCGGGTTCTCGGTGAAGGTCAGCGCGTGCACCCCTTTCTTGGCGACGCGCCGCACCTCCTGGGCGCACGCCTCGGCATCCCAGATCACCGGCAACGCCATGGGAATGAACCGGGCGGGGTAGGCCCCGCACCATTCTTCGATGTGCCAGTCGTTGTAGGCCTGCACCAACGCCACCGAAAATTCGGGGTCCTCGGTGGCGAACAGCCGCCCGGCGAAGCCCGGGAATGAGGGGAAGCAAATCGAGGCGAGGATGCCGCCGGCGTTCATGTCCTTGACCCGCTCGTCGACGTTGTAACAGCCGGGCCGGATCTCATCGAGCCCCTGCGGCTCCAACCCGTACTCCTCCTTGGGGCGGCCGGCCACGGCATTGAGCGCCACGTTCGGGATCACCGTGTCGCGGAACTGCCAGGTGTCCGAGCCGTCCGGGTTGTGCACCAGCCGGGGCGCGTCGTCGAGGTATTTCTTCGGCAGATGGTTCTTGAACATGTCCGGCGGCTCGACCGTGTGATCATCGACGCTGATCAGGATCATGTCGTCTTTGTTCATCGCCGTTCCTTAAGTTCGTAGTTGCGTCCGCTGCCTCAAGCTTCCGCCTGTGGTTCACTACCTTTGAAAACTATCTTCTCGTAAGACGAGAATCAACATCTGCCAGCTCCTATTGCCCGGCGTGCGCCGTGCTGCGCGGGTGGCCGGAGTCGCCGAAGTTCCACGTCGCAGCCGGGATTGACCTAGTGATCGAATCGTGCAAGTCTATTAGTTAGAAATGAGAATATGATTCTCTGTATCTGAGAGGGGACCGCTTGATGCGCCTGGAACCGCTGCCGGCCGACCAGTGGGACGAGACTGTGCAGCGATCGCTCGCCGACATGCTGCCGGCGGACCGGCGCAATCCGCGCGACGCCGGCAACCTTCTGGCCACCCTGGCCCGCCATCCGGAGCTGGCGCGCGCGTTCCTTCGCTTCGGCGGGTACCTGCTGACCAGGTCGACGCTGCCGCCACGGGTCAGAGAGCAGGTCATCCTTCGGGTCGCGCACCGGCGCGGCTGCGCCTACGAGTGGTCTCACCACGTGGCACTCGGCAAACGGGTGGGGTTGTCCGATGACGACATCGCCGCGACACGCTCCGGTGCGGCGCCCGATGAATTCGACCGGGCAGTGCTGCTCGCGGTCGATCAACTCGACGAGAAAACCAACCTGTCCGATTCAACCTGGGCCACGCTGTGCGAGCGGCTCGATGAGCGGCAGCGGATGGACTTGATTTTCACGATCGGCGGCTACACCGCACTGGCGATGGCCCTGAACACTTTCGGCGTCGAAGTGGAGCAAGAAAGGTAACTACCGTGGCACACTTCCCCAAACCGGCTGCGGGAAGCTGGACTGAGAACTATCCGGAACTGGGCACCGCGCCCGTCGACTACACCGACTCCATCGACCCGGCGTTCTTCGAAGCCGAACGCGAGGCGATCTTCAAGCGGACCTGGCTCAACGTCGGGCGAGTTGAGCGGCTGCCGCGTACCGGCAGCTACTTCACCAAGGAGCTGCCCTCGGCCGGCCCGGGCGTGTCGGTGATCGTGGTCAAGACCAAGGACGGGTCGATCAAGGCGTTCCACAACATGTGCCGGCACCGGGGAAACAAGCTGGTGTGGAACGACTATCCGCACGAGGAAACCTCAGGTACGTGCCGCCAATTCACCTGCAAGTACCACGCCTGGCGCTACAGCCTCGACGGCGAGCTGACCTTCATCCAGCAGGAGGATGAGTTCTTCGACGTCGATAAGAGCCGGTACGGACTTGTCCCGGTGCGCTGTGAGGTGTGGGAAGGGTTCATCTTTGTCAACCTCGACGCCAATGCCCAGCCGCTGCAGGAGTACCTGGGCCGACTGGCCAAGGGCATCGAGGGCTACCCGTTCCATGAGATGACCGAGGTGTATACGTACAAGGCCGAGGTCGGCGCCAACTGGAAGCTGTTCATCGACGCGTTCGCCGAGTTCTACCATGCCCCGGTGCTGCACCAGGGGCAGTACACCAAGGAAGAGGCCGCCAAGATCTTAAAGCACGGGTTCGAGGCGCTCTACTACGAGTTGGCGAGCCCGCACGCGATGATCTCCACCTGGGGCGGTCAGGCACCGCCGGCGGACCTGAAGATGGTCAAACCCATGGACCGCAAGTTGCGCAGTGGGCTGTTCGGCCCGTGGGACCGGCCAGAGGTGATCCAAAAGCTCGATCAGCTGCCCCCGGGTGTCAATCCGACCGGAGCCCCGCAGTGGGGTATCGATTCGTGGCACTTCTTCCCCAACTTCATGCTGCTGATCTGGGCACCGGGCTGGTATCTGACGTATCACTACTGGCCGACCGCCGTGGACAGGCACATCTTCGAGACCAGCCTGTATTTCGTGCCGCCCAGAAACGCGCGGGAACGGCTGGCCCAAGAGTTGGCTGCGGTGACGTTCAAGGAGTACGCGCTGCAGGATGCCAATACGCTGGAGGCCACCCAAACGATGATCGGCACCCGGGTGGTTCGCGAATTCCCGCTGTGTGACCAGGAAATCTTGCTCCGCCATCTGCACAAGGTGACCGGGGACTACGTCAAGGAGTACCGCAACAATGGCTCTGCCCGCTGAATTCGCTGACCTGGAGCCATTTTTGGCTTGGGATCTGGCCACCGAACCGGAACGCTACGCCAAGCGGCTGTCCTCTTCGATGGCCGAGATGCAGGCGTTCTACGACGCGGCGTTCCCCCGCATGGATGACGTGATCGCTTACTGCGACCAGTTCCCGCTCGACGATCTGCCCGACGACGCACGCACACTGATGCATCTGATGCAGTCGCTGATCACCGTGTCGTTCCCAATCGAGGCGTGGAAGCAACCAAAGGTGCCCGACAGCGGCGCCACCTATCTCGACTGCATTCGGGAGCCGGTGATCTGAGAAGTGTTGACACTCAAGGCAGCCGGACTGCTCGACGTCGACGCCGGCGAGATCGTCCGGCCCGGGATCCTGCAGATCGACGGGGAGCGGATCGTCGCAGTGGGCGGTTCGGCGTCCGGGGACGTCATCGACCTCGGCGAGCAGGTTCTGCTGCCGGGGTTGATGGATATGGAGGTCAACCTCCTGATGGGCGGGCGCGGGGAACAGCCCGGATTGTCCCAAGTCCAGGACGATCCTCCGACGCGGCTGTTGCGGGCCGTCGGGAATGCCCGCCGCACACTGCGTGCCGGGTTTACCACGGTGCGCAATCTTGGGCTGTTCGTCAAGACCGGCGGCTACCTGCTCGACGTCGCGCTGAGCAAGGCGATCGATGCGGGCTGGATCGACGGTCCCCGGGTAGTGCCGGCCGGTCACGCGATCACCCCGACCGGCGGGCATTTGGATCCGACGATGTTTCAGGCCCTCGCACCTGGCGTTTTACCGCTCACGGTCGAGGAAGGGATCGCCAACGGCGTCGACGAGGTGCGCAAGGCAGTGCGCTACCAGATCAAGCACGGCGCCCAGCTGATCAAGGTGTGTGCTTCCGGCGGAGTGATGTCATTGACTGGCCCGCCTGGGGCTCAACACTATTCGGATGAGGAGCTGCGTGCCATCGTGGACGAGGCACACCGCCGCGGACTACGGGTCGCCGCGCACACCCACGGCGCCGACGCGGTCAAGCACGCGGTGGCGGCCGGGATCGATTGCATCGAGCACGGTTTTCTGGTCGACGACGAGGCCATCGCCGAGATGGTGCGTCACGGCACCTTCCTGGTGACGACACGGCGACTGGCCGACGCGATGGACGTATCGCACGCCCCACCGGAGCTGCAGGCCAAAGCCGCGGAAATGTTTCCCCGGGCGCGCAAGTCGGTGGTAGCGGCCTACGAAGCAGGCGTCAAGATCGCTGTGGGCACCGATGCGCCCGCGATACCGCATGGCCGCAACGCCGACGAGCTGGTCACACTGGTGAACCTGGGCTTACCGCCAGTGGCTGTGCTGCGGGCGGCGACCATCACCGCCGCGGAACTCATCGATGTCACCGATCGTGGCCGGCTGGCTGAAGGATTGCTCGCCGACATCATCGCGGTGCCAGGAAATCCCCTGCAGGACATCACTGTTACGCAGGATGTGCGGTTCGTCATGAAAGGTGGCAAGGTGTATGCCAACAAGAACTGACGACCTAGTCGAGATCCAACAGCTGCTTGCCCGGTACGCGGTCACGATCACCCAAGAGGACATCGATGGCCTGCTAGGGGTTTTCACACCGGACGGCACCTATAGTGCATTCGGGGAGACCTATCATCTCGACAAGTTCCCGGAGCTGGTTGCAGCCGCGCCAAAGGGTCTGTTCCTCACCGGGACAGCATTGATCGACATCGACGGTGACACCGCGACCGGCACCCAGCCCTTGTGTTTCATCGACCATGCCACGCATGACATGCGCATCGGCTACTACCGCGACACCTACGCCCGCACCGCCGATGGCTGGCGGCTGAAAACCCGGTCCATGACCTTCATTCGGCGCAGCGGCGCCCACGATTCCGGACGACCCCACGCAGTCGGGCGACCACCGTCGACATGAACGTCGAGCAGTTCCGGGCGGATCTGCGTACGTGGCTGGACGACCATGACCTGACTCCGGGTCCGGATCGTTCGCTCGAAGGTCATATGCGGCAACTGGTCCGGGTCCACCGGGCGCTTTACGACGCCGGGTGGATGCGCTACGGCTGGCCGGTCGAAGTCGGCGGATTGGGTGGGCCCCCGATACTTCGGGCAATCGTCGGGGAGGAAGTCGTCGGCCGCGGTCTGGCCGAGCCGGGCCCCTACTCGATGGTCGAGGTTCTTGCGCCCACGATGATCGAGTATGCGCCGACACAGCTGGCAGCGGAAATGGTGCCGAGGCTGTTGAGCGGTCGCGAGCTTTGGTGTCAGGGTTTTTCCGAACCAGGGTCTGGCAGCGACCTGGCGTCGCTGTCCACCCGGGCCGCCCCGCGAGGTGATGACTGGATCGTCAACGGTCAGAAGGTCTGGACCAGTTTCGCGCAATTCTCGACGCGGTGCATCTTGCTGACCCGCACCGCACCGGGTCACGAGGGCATTACCGCGTTCTTCGTCGACTTGGACACACCGGGCATCACCATTCGACCGCTTCGCACGATGCATGATGTGGACGAATTCTGCGAGGTGTATTTCGACGATGTGGTGATCCCCGCGGGCCGTATGCTGGGCAAGCCGGGTGACGGCTGGCGGTTGGCGATGGACCTGCTGCCCTACGAACGTTCGACGTGCTTTTGGCAGCGGATCGCTTACCTGTATTCACGATTCGACCGGCTCATCGCCGAAGCGGTCGATCCCGACGATTTCGGCCTTGGCGCGGCGTATTTGGCGTTGCATACCTTGCGCTGTCGATCACGCGCCACGCTGCATCGGCTGGCGGATGGTCAGCGGCTGGGCCCGGAGACTTCGATCGACAAGGTATTGCTGGCCACCGCCGAGCAACGGCTGTACGACTCCGTGCGCGACATGCTCCCCGGTGTCGTCGAGCTCGACGAGTCGCCATGGCGTCCGGAATACCTTTACTCGCGTGCGGCAACAATTTACGGCGGCACCGCCGAGATACAGCGCAACATTATCGCGCGCCGACTGCTGGAGCTGGGCAAGGAGTGAGCATGGACACCGAGTCCTGGCAGCTGCTGGAGGAGGCGGTGCGCAAGACGATGACCACGGCGTCAGGCCGACAGCTCGACGAGGCGTTGGCTGAACTCGGCTGGCTCGACATGCTCACCCAAATGCCTGACTCCGCTGTCCCGCTGGTGTTTCGACTGCTCGGCGAGACCGGCTCCCATGCGCCGGTAATCAACGACGTCGTGCTGCATGCTGCCGGCCGTGACGCCGGCGGCACGGTGCCGCTGCCGTTTGCGGGCGGATCATGGGTGGTCTGGGAGCGCACCGACGGCGCGACGACGACATTGGGTGGTGAGCTTCCGATCCGCCGTGTGCCCAACGGTGAGCCGCTGCCGCTGGCCGCTGGCCGGCGCGCACTGGGCTGGTGGCTGGTCGGCAGCAGCCGAGCCATGCTGACACGGGCGCGCCAGCATGCCCTCGACCGAGTCCAATTCGGTCGGCCTGTCGCCTCGTTCCAGGCCATCCGGCACCGGCTGGCTGAAACCTTGGTCGCCATCGAAGGCGCGGAAGCCGCGCTGCAGGCCGCCTGCGATGAGTTGGGCTGCCTGTTGGCCAAAGCCGCGGCCGGCCAGGCCGCGTTGACCGCTGCGCGGCATTGCCAGCAAGTGCTAGGCGGAATTGGCTTTACCGCCGAGCATGAGCTGCACCGCCATGTGAAGCGCTCGCTGGTCCTCGACGGAATGCTCGGCAACACACGTGAATTGACTCGAGAAGCCGGATCCATATTGCGGGCGAAGGGTTTCGCGCCGCGGTTGGCGCAGTTGTGAGCTGACCTCAGTTTCGGGGCAACCCGAGTATGCGTTCGGCGATGATGTTGCGCTGGATCTCGGATGTGCCGCCGGCGATGGTTCCGGCGAAACTGCGGAAGTAACGGTCGAACCAGCTGCCATAGTGAGCGTCGAGGTTCAGTGGCGCAACCGGTCCCGTGACCGCGGGGTGCACCAACCCGTCGGCGCCCACAGCGTTGAGCGCGTGCTCGGAAGCACTCTGCACGGCCTCCGATCCGAGCAGCTTCAATACCGAGAGGGCGGGTATATCCTGCTCTCCACGATCGGCGCGCGCGAGCGCCGCGGATCCGATCAGCCGCAACGCATAAGCATCCATGACCAGGGTGGCGTAGCGGTCACGATCGAGAGGCCGCGACGGGCGGAAGTCGACGATAAGTTCGCGTAGCCGATCGGCATACCCCATCCACAGCATGGTGCGTTCATGCCCCAGCGAACCGGTTGCCACCTGCCACCCGTGATTCAGCGGGCCCACCAGATTCTCTGCCGGCACCCGCACCTCGGTGAAGAACACTTCGTTGAAATCCACATCACTTGGGTCGCATGCCGTGGCGAAGGGCCGACGCACCACTCCCGGGGTATCGGTCGGGATCAGTAAGGCGCTGATCCCCCTGTGTTTCGGGGCGTCCGGATCGGTACGCACGAACGTCAATAACACGTCAGCATCATGTGCGCCCGAAGTCCATACCTTTTGCCCGCTGACTACGAAATGGTCGCCGTCGAGCACCGCGCGCGTCCGCAACGACGCCAGATCCGAACCCGCGCCGGGTTCACTCATGCCCAGCGAGGCGGTCATCTCGGCCCGCAGAATCGGCACGGCCCAACGCCGTTTCTGCTCCGGGGTGCCGAACGACAGAACCGATGCCGCGACGATGCCGACACCCTGCGGATTGAAACTCAGATGGATTCGCCGCCGTGACAATTCGTCGGCGTGCACATACTGCTGCAAAACCGTCGCGTTGCGGCCACCGAACTCCGGCGGGTTGCCCGGCAACAACCACCCGTGATCGAACAACAGGCGCTGCCAGCTTCGCGCCCACTCCGGGATGTGTGAGCAGGAGCGCGGCCGCTCGACGGCCCGGGCGGCGTCGGGCACGTGCTCGTCGAGAAATGCCGCGAACTCGGCGCGGAATGCCTCGACCTCGGCGTCAAAAGTCAGTTGCACAGGTGCTCCCTCGCAGACGGCGCCCAACTATCGGCATTCTGCTTCCCCGGACACCGGCAAGAGAATAGTATTCTCATCATCCGAAAGTTACAATCTCAGACACGGCGTCTGTGAGGGGGTCTACGGGACCGATGACACGGCGTTCTCCTGTACAGTTCAATCATGTTCTCCCCTCGCGGCAATCATCTGAGACGCCCGTGACCAGCCCAAGTGAGGAGCCGGCCTGGAAGCAGCGCGCAGTTGAACGCTCGATCAAGACGGCCAAACTGCGGGCTGCGCAGCGCGTGCAGCGGTTCCTGGATGCCGCGCAGGCCATCATCATCGAGAAGGGCAGCACAGACTTCACCGTCCAGGAGGTTGTCGACCGGTCCCGGCAGTCGCTACGGAGTTTCTACCTGCAATTCGACGGCAAGCATGAGCTGCTGCTCGCCCTTTTCGAAGACGCACTGAGCCGCGCGGCCGACCAGATTCGCGCCGCCATCGCGGGGTATTCCGATCCGCTTGAGCGGTTGAAAGTGGCGGTGCAGCTGCTCTTCGAGGCGTCTCGCCCCGACCCCACCGCGAAGCGGCCGCTATTTACCGACTTCGCGCCGCGTTTGCTGGTATCCCATCCCGCCGAGGTAAAGGTCGCTCACGCACCGCTGCTTGCGTTGCTCACCGAGCTCATGGAACAGGTGGGTGCGGCCGGCCAGCTACGCGCCGGGATCAACCCGCGGCGCATGGCGGCCATGACCATGCAGACGGTCATGTTCATCGCGCAGTCCAGCGGTGGCACCGATGAGGCGACCATCCATCCCATCACTGCCGACGAAGTTTGGGACTTCTGCTCGCGGGGATTCGTCAAGGACACGGGCGGAAGCTAGGTTCTCGCGGGCACAGCGTCGCTGTGCGACTATCGCACACTGAGAATTAGATTCTTAAAAATCAAGAGCCTGAAGTAGCATAAATGTATCCGGTGACACCATGGCCGGATCACACCGTTTCCCCCCGGGAGCGTCCGACCATCCAGAACCTGGAGCGAGAGGCGATATCCGTGACAGTCAGCGCTACCAGCGACGTGTACTTCGATCCATATAACGTCGAACTCAACGCTGACCCGTACGGGATGTTCCGAAGGCTGCGCGAAGAAGCGCCCCTGTACTACAACGAGCAACACGACTTCTACGCGCTGAGCCGGTTCGCCGATGTTGACCGGGCATTGGTCGATTACGAGACTTTCAGCTCGGCGCGAGGTGCGATCCTCGAGCTCATCAAGGCCAACATCGAGATCCCGCCGGGTGTGATCATTTTCGAGGATCCGCCCCTGCACGACGTGCACCGTAAGCTGCTGGCGCGCATGTTCACACCACGCAAGATCAACGCGCTCGAACCTAAGATCCGCGAATTCTGTGCTACTTGCCTGGATCCGTTGATTGGCAGCGACCGGTTCGACTTCGTCGCTGACCTCGGGGCGCAGATGCCGATGCGCGTGATCGGCATGCTGCTCGGAGTTCCCGAGGAAGATCAAGAAGCTGCCCGTGATTTCGCGAATGCGCAGATGCGCACCGAAGAGGGTAAGCCGATGAAGGCCGCCATGGACGGGATGGTCAGCGGCGAGTTCTTCGCCCAGTACATCGACTGGCGGGCCGAGCATCCCTCCGATGACATCATGACCGAGCTGCTGAACGTGGAATTCGAGGATGAAAAGGGTGTATGGCGCCGACTGACCCGTGAAGAACTCCTCACCTACGTCAGCGTCGTCTCGGGCGCCGGCAACGAGACCACCACCCGTCTGATCGGCTGGACCGGCAAGGTGCTGGCCGAACACCCCGACCAGCGGCGGGAATTGGTCGAAAACCCGACACTTATCCCCCGGGCCATCGAGGAGCTGCTGCGTTTCGAGCCGCCCGCGCCGCATGTGGCTCGATATGTGACCCGCGACGTCGAGTGGTATGGCCAGACCGTGCCGGAGGGCAGCGTCATGATGATGCTGATCGGCGCGGCCAACCGCGATCACCGTCAATTCCCGCCTGACGGCGATGTTTTCGATATTCACCGGGAACCGCGCCAGCACCTAACGTTCAGTGTCGGTACCCACTACTGTCTGGGTTCGGCGCTGGCGCGCCTCGAGGGACGGATCGCGCTCGAGGAGATCTTGAAGCGGTTCCCGGAGTGGGACGTCGATCTGACGAACGCCAGGCTCTCCCCCACTTCGACAGTGCGCGGCTGGGAATCGATGGTGGCCGTTATCCCTTAAACCCGAACCGACAAGAAACGAGGTAGCGATGACTGGGCGAGTCGAAGGCAAGGTCGCATTTATCACCGGGGCGGCGCGTGGCCAAGGTCGATCGCATGCAGTGCGATTGGCGCAGGAGGGCGCCGACATCATCGCGATCGACGTCTGCAAGCCAATTGTGGAGAACACCACGATTCCCGCTTCGACACCGGAGGATCTCGCCCAAACTGCAGACCTGGTCAAGGGTCTCGACCGCCGCATCGTTACCGCTGAAGTCGATGTCCGCGACTACACCGCGCTGAAAGCCGCGGTGGACAGCGGCGTGGAGCAGCTTGGCCGGCTGGACATCATCGTTGCCAACGCCGGCATTGGCAACGGCGGTGACACCCTCGACAAAACCACTGAGCACGATTGGCAGGAAATGATCGACGTGAACCTGTCCGGGGTGTGGAAGACCGTGAAAGCCGGTGTGCCACATATTCTCGCGGGCGGCCGCGGCGGATCGATCATCTTGACCAGCTCGGTCGGCGGCCTCAAGGCATATCCGCACACCGGCCACTATGTGGCAGCCAAACACGGTGTTGTGGGACTGATGCGCACGTTTGCAGTCGAGTTGGGCCAGCACATGATTCGCGTCAACTCGGTGCATCCGACCAACGTGAACACCCCGTTGTTCATGAACGAGGGCACGATGAAACTATTCCGGCCCGACCTCGAGAACCCTGGGCCCGACGACCTGAAGGTCGTCGCACAGATGATGCACACGTTGCCGATCGGCTGGGTGGAGCCTGAGGACATTAGCAACGCGGTGCTGTTTTTGGCGTCCGACGAGGCCCGCTACATCACCGGTGTGACGCTTCCGGTCGACGCTGGCAGCTGCCTGAAGTAATCACGTTCAGCGCCTAAGCTTCGCGCCATGGACAGCTTCGACGGGCGTGGCGCGGTCATCACCGGCGGCGCGAGTGGAATCGGGTTGGCCATGGCCCGCGAACTCGCTCGTCGCGGAGCCCGGATCGTGCTTGGAGACATGGAAGAACCGGCTCTGGAACAAGCCGTCGCGCGGCTACGCGGTGAGGGACTGGATGCACACGGCGTGGTCTGCGATGTCCGGCGCCTGGACGAGGTTGATCACCTTGCCGACGAGGCGTTCCGCCCCCTGCGCGGTGTGCATGCGGTGTGCAACAATGCCGGGATCGCGGTGGCCGGGCCGATCGTGCAGATGGCGCACGACGACTGGCGATGGGTGATCGACGTCGACCTCTGGGGCCCCATTCACGGTGTCGAGGTTTTCCTGCCCAGGCTCCTCGAGCAGGGCGAAGGCGGCCATCTGCTATTCACGTCATCTTTTGCGGGTCTGGTGGCCAATGTCGGCCTGGGGCCGTATTCTGTTGCAAAGTACGGCGTCGTCGCCCTCGCCGAGACGCTTGCCCGCGAAGTTAAGACCGCCGTCATCGGCGTGTCGGTGTTGTGCCCGATGCTTGTGGCAACCAACATCGCCGATTCCGCGCGTAACCGCACCACCGACTACGAAGCGCTTTCGACGCCGCGAGATCCCCGACAAGTTGCCGTGGGCGAGAATGTGATCCTCGACGCCGACGAGGTCGCTCGTCTGACCGTCGAAGCGATGCACGCTGGGCGGCTCTACATCCTGCCGCATCAGGCCGCGCGAGCCCCCATCCGTCGGAGGTTCGAGCGCATCGACCGAACATTCGACGACCAAGAGGCCGACGGATGGCAACACTAGTGCCCGGCTAGCCTGGGCCGAATCGGAACTGCCCGGTCTGCGGGTGGCGGTACCAGCCACCGGCCGCATGCGTTCCGCCGTCGACATGCAGAGTCTCTCCGGTGAGGTAGCTCGCCATGTCGGATGCGAGAAACACAGCAACGCTGGCGATTTCGTCGACGGTACCCGGGCGGCCCATCGGAATGGCGTGGCCGATCGCGTCAAGGTCGCCGAAGCTGAGATTGGTCAGTCCCTCTGTCACCGTGACATCTGGTGCGATCGCGTTGACGCGAATGCCGTGTGGCGCCAGCTCGAACGCCGCAGTCTTGGTGTAGTTGATGACCCCGGCTTTGGCCGCGGCATATGCAGCGAATCCCGGTGCGGCCCGGACACCTTCGATGGACGTCAGGTTGACGACGCTACCCGGTAGCCCGGCGGCAACCAACTGGCGCGCTACCCGTTGGGTGCAGAGCAGCACATGGCGCAAGTTCGCTCGATACAGCGCGTCCCAGCCGTTTTCGCTGGTGTCGAGCAACGACGAGAAGAATGTGCCGCCGGCGTTGTTGACCAGGATTGTCACCGGACCGAGTTCGGCGGTCGTGCGCTGCAGCGCGGCGTCGACCTGCTCGCCGTCGCGGACGTCCGTCGTAATGCCCAGCGCGCCGATGGACTCGGCGGCTGATGCGCAGCTGTCAGCGTCGTGCTCCCAGATCGCCACCGTGGCGCCGAAAGCGGCCATGCCGGCCGCGACACCGCGGCCGATGCCGGCACCCCCGCCGGTCACCACGGCGACACGACCGGTCAGCTGGATATCAGACGGGCTGATTGGCACAGAGCTACCATCTCATGCTGTGGCGGTTTTCTTGCCGTAGCCGGCAGGTGCCCGCCCGATCACGCCGTCGGCTTCCAGGTCGGCGATCTCCTCGCGTGTCACGCCGAGTTCGGCGAGCAGCTCATGGTTGTGCTCGCCGAGCAGCGGCGCGGGACGGACATGGAAGCGTTCCGGACCGCGCGACAGCCGCATCGGAAGCGTGCTGTGTGCCACCCGAGCATTGATCGGGTGGCCGACGTCTTCGAAGAAGTGGCGAAACGCTAACTGTGACAGCTCGGTTTGCCGATGCGGCTGCATCACCTTCGCCACCGAGATACCGGCGTCCCAAAGACAGCGGACAATCTCGTCGCCGGCGCGCTGCTGACACCAGGCCCCCAGATGCGCGTCGATAAGGTCGTGGCGCTCGCGTCGCCCCGCCATGGTCGACAGCGCGGGATCCATTGCCCATTGCGGTCGTCCGAGCACCTCGCACAAGCCCTCCCACTGCCGGTCTGTCGCGACGGCGATCGCGACCCAGCTGTCGAGCCGACCGAACTCGTCGACATCGGCGGTGCGGTAAAGGTTCTGCGGAGCTGCCCACGGTCCCCGATTTCCGGCGCGTTGCAGTAGAGCGCCGTAGGCACTGTACTCGATAACCTGCTCGGCGGCGATGTTGACCGCAGCGTCGACCATGGCTGCTTCGACGAATACTCCCTGCCCGGTGCGACGGCGGTGCTCCAACGCGAGCAGAAGCGCATTAACGGCGTGCACGCCGGCATTCGGATCGCCGATCGAGTACGGCTCATAGGGAGGCCGATCGGGATAGCCGGTAAGCCAGCTCAATCCGGAGGCGGCTTCAATGACGTAGGCAAATGCAGGCTGGTCGCGCCAGGGACCGTCGAGCCCGAACCCGGGCATCCGGAGCATTATCACATCCGGCCTGATCGCCTGGGCAGCAGCGAAATCCACGCCTATCTGGTCCAGCACCCTGGGAGTAAAGTTTTCCACGATAACGTCGGATGTCGCGATCAAACGGCTCAGCAGTTCGCGTCCGCGTTCGCTTTGCAAATCGAGCGTCAAGCCCTTCTTGTTGGTGTTAAGCGCCGAGAAGATCGGTGACTTTTCCCACCACTGATCTTCGGTGATCGGTATACCGGCGATCAGCCTGGTGCCATCTGGTTTGCGGGTGGACTCCACATGAATCACCTCCGCGCCCAGCAGAGCCAGAAAATGCGTGCAGCAGGGACCAGCCCAATAGGTCGTCAGGTCGAGCACCCGTAATCCGCTGAACGGCAAGCGGTCAGCCGAGTCGGGTGTAGGCGCCGACCGTCGGACGGACGGGGGCGACTGGCGGTACTGCGCAGTGTGCTCACCCAGCCGTGGCGCCGGTTGCGGCGGGCGAAGAAGTGCGGGCCGCGTCCGGTATGGATGGCCGGGCTGGCGAAACCCGTCGCGCGGGTTGCTCACGAAGGAACCCCGGGCGCGGAAGTGGTCCAGGTCGGCGATGGTGGCGCCATTGGCAACAGGAGCGTTGGGAATCCGGAATGCGGTAGCCAGGTCGCGGATTTCATCGACAGTGTGGCTTTGGACCCACGCGTAGATGTCGTCGGCTTTCTCGTTGGCCTGTTCGGTGATCGACAGCGGTGAATCTTCGTCGATCCACTCCTGGTGGCCCGTCATTGCGCATAGATCGAACCACTGCTGAGCGGTTCCGCAGCCGAGGTCAACCAGCCCGTCTTTGGCCTGCGCGATACCTGGCACGGTGACCTTTCGGGCGTCTCGCCACGGTCGGCCGAGCATCTGGAAGTAGGTGACCGGGTGATAGGTGAGGCCGAGGATTTGGGCTTCCAGCATGGAGAGGTCGACAAGTCGGCCACCGAGCCCGCGGAATGCCAGCGTCGCTGCGCAGGCGTAGGCTCCGGCGAGATATTCACCGACCTGGCCGCCGACGAATACCGGCGCCCGGTCCGGAGATCCGCGTCCGAGCGCGACGATCCCGCCCGACCACGCCTGCAGCGTGAATTCGGTTGCGGCGCGGTCATGCCAGGGACCGTCCAGCCCGAACGGTGTGATCGCGGTGACCACCAAGTGGGGGTGGGCGCGATGGATTTCGGTCGGCGCCAGCGACGGGTGTTCGGCGATCGCAGAGCCTCGCGACCATATCACGGCGTCGGCCGATGACAGCAACCGTTGAACGAACTCGACATCGCCGTCTGCGGCGGCATCGGCAACGACGCTGTGTTTGGAGCAGGCCAGGAAGCTGAACAGTGCTCCATCACTGCCGGCTTGGATGCGGCTGCCGGAAGCCGACCACTGCCGTAGTGGATCTCCTTGTGGAGGTTCAACTTTGATCACCTGTGCCCCGCCGTCGGCGAGCAGCTTTGTGCAGTAGGCGCCGGCGATACCGGTGGACAGGTCGATGACGACGTACCCGTTCAACGGCTCCACGCGCTAGCCGTTCTTCTTGCGGCTGGATTTGCTAAGCCGGAACTCAGGGGGGAACTTGCTGTCGTTGTCCTTAACGGCGTCGTTGAGACCCCGGTCAATCGCCTCCCCCATTTCCAGGTCGTCGACGTCATGGTGAATGTGGCCGCCCATCGACTCGAAGAACGCAGACAGCAGGCTGCCCATGTACTCACCCTGATATTGCTTGACCACTTCGAAGAACACCTTTTGCATGAAAACCGTGTCGGTTGGTCGATTACGCGCACATGCCAGCGCGTACTTCTGCACTTCGGCTTCCAGCTGATCCCGTGGCACCACCTTGTTAACGAAGTTGCACTGGTACATCTCATCGGCGGTGAACGGTCGGCCAGTGAACACCATTTCCTGGAACTTGCGCAGCCCCATAGTCTGGATCCACGTCCACATCCGGGGCCCCCAACCGTAGTACCGGAAAGACGGATGCCCGAACAGCGCGTCGTCGGACGAGATCACCAGGTCGGCGTCGGCTGCCTGGTAGAAATGCCAGCCGTAGCAATAGCCTTTGGCTTCGACGATGCTAATTTTCTTCAGCTCCTGCAACGGCCGGTTGCCGGCCTGCGAATTGGCATACCAGGCACTGATGGTGGCGCCGTGGCGAAATGACCCTTTGGGCGGGTAGCGGATACCCTGGTTCTCCAGCCGCAGCTCGGCAAGGCGGAACTCGGGCGAATCTTGACCTTCCATGAACTCGGGAAGATCAGCGCCGCTGCCGAAGTCATCACCCACACCGCGTATCACCACGACTTTGACGTCGTCATCGACGGTGACGCCGCGCAGCAGATCGGCGTAGCGCAGCCGCGCAGCTGCGGTGGGGGCGTTGAGGAATTCGGGCCGGTTGAAGGTGATCGTCGCGATCTTGGTTTCGGCATCCTTGGCGTAAAGGATGATCTCTTCCGGAGCGGGCCGTTGAGCGTCAACCATTGGCTGCACCAACCGTTCTGTGTGCTGACGGGCTGGTCGTCAAGACCTCGTGGCCATCGGCGGTGATCAGCACCGCGTCGCGGCCGAACACCGCGCCGACGCCGGCCTCCCAGACATAGCCGGTGAGCGCGAGCACCATGCCGGGCTCTAGCCGTTCCTCGCCGGCGGTCGCCGGCAAGTGCTGTGACACCACCGGCGGGTCGAAGCCCATACCCAAGCCCCGCGCCACCGGCATGGGTGGTAACGGCTCGCCCGATGCCTGGTAGGCGGCCAGCAGGTCACTGGCCGGCGCATCCGGGCAGCATGCGTCAATAAGCCTGCACCACAACGTCTCCCAGCGCCGATACAGCGCGGCGACAGCCTCGATGCACTTGGGCTCGCCGACCGGCCAGGTCCGGCCGACCTCGCCGGTGTAACCGCCGCCGAGCACGCCCGCGGAGAAGGCGACCAGGTCGCCGGGCCGCACCCGCCCATCGTCGCTTCCCCGCCGCCACGGGTGCTCAGGCGAGGTCACCCATGCGACGTCCTGGGTGGAGGGAGTGCTCACCCCGCCAGCGGCCATGGCCTCCAGCAAGACTCCGGCCAACATGTTCTCGCTGACGCCTGGTCGCAACTCCGCCACCGCCGCAGCCAGTCCTGCCTCGGCGACGCTGATGGCCGCGCGCAGGGCAGCCACCTCTTCTGGTGTCTTTATCCGGCGAGCAGCCCGCATGGCCAGCTCTCCGTCGACCAGCTCGGCCTTGGGAAAGGCCATCGGCAGCAGTTGGGCGAAGGCCGGCGAAAGCGCATCAGTGCCAACACGTTTCGCAGTCGACGCACCCTCGATGCGTTGCAGCACCGAAATGGTGTTCATCGGGTTCCACGCGATCCCGTACAGGTTCTCGTGCGGAATGTCATCAGGCACACCTTCGTCCCAGGTGCTGAGCAGGTGGATCGCCCCGGTTTCGCGGACCACCACACAGGTCGGACCGAACGGCCGGGTGCCGGCCACCCACAGTTGCGGCGCGCCGGCCACATAACGAACGTTTGCCTGCCGGCCCAACACCAGGACGTCGAGGTCGTAGTCGGCCATTTGGGCGAACGCACGCTCGCGACGCCCTAAGCGCAGCGCCCGCTCGTCGGGCAGGACCTCAGTTGCCATCGGCGCTACTCCTCCTCATCGCTGCGCTCTGCATCGTCGTCAGCGCAGGCCATCGGCGCTACTCCTCCTCATCGCTGCGCTCTGCATCGTCGTCAGCGCAGGCCATCGGCGCTACTCCTCCTCATCGCTGCGCTCTGCATCGTCGTCAGCGCAGGCCATACGGGTAATACGGATAGTCGGTCAACTGAAGCCAGCCCTTCTCGGTGACGACAACGATCTCTTCGCTGCGGTAACCGCCGGTGCCGTCCTCCCACACCACCGGCTCCAAAACCAGCACCATGCCCGGCTCGAATACGAAATTCTCGTCGAACTCGTCGCCGAGATCGGTTCCGATCATGGGTGTTTCGGCGGCGTTCACCCCAATGCCGTGTCCCAGGTAAAAGTGCGGAAGCCAGGGCCGAGTCCCACCGTTGGCTTTCGTCGCGGCCCGGCCCAGCTCCGCCGCGGTGGTGCCGGCGCGCAACACGTCGAGCACCGCCGCCATGATGTCGCGCCACTTGTCGAACTGCGCCTGTTGACGGGGCGTGGGCTCACAGCCCACGATCCAGGTGCGGCCGAAATCGGAGCAATAACCGGCGTAGGTAATGCTGACATCGGTCCACAAGACGTCGCCTTCGGCGAGCTTGCGCTCTGTAGTCAGCAGCGGCAGCGCCAAGTCACCGTGGGTGGTCCACACTGCATCCGCTTTGCGTTGCGGCATTATCTGCCAGATCGGTTCAAGCATGCTCGCCATCGCCCCCAGCTCGAATGCCTTGCGCAGGAAACGGGCCGACAAGTCAATCTGCCGGATTCCCGGTGCAAGTGCAGCTTGGACGTCGACCATCGCTTGGTCGGTGATCCGACACGCGCGGCGGATGCAGGCCAGTTCGTCGCGAGTCTTGACAACCTTGGCCGCTCCGATTACCGGAGCGGCATCGGCCGGCCGGCCGGCCCGAAACAGCTGTGGATGCGCGCGGCGCATTGCACCGGTCAACTCGTCAACCGCGACGACCGACCCAGCTGGGATCAAGTCCTCGACAGCACGAACGAAATGCTCGACGCCCTCGTCGAATTCCAGATAGACGGGGCCGTGCACGTGATCGGCGGGCAGCCCCGATTCCGACGCGGCACCCTCGCGGAACGGCAGGAACAGGTGCGGCCACGGGTCGTCGGCAATCACTATCGCAACCGGGCGTTCGACATAGGACAGCCCGGCGTCACCCAACGGCCAGCTCACGCCAGTGGCATAGACGACGTTGTTGTTGCCGAGCAGGATCAGCGCGTCGACTCCGCGCTCGGACATCGCTGCGCGCAGCCTCGCACCGGTCTCGCGACGCATCCGAGCCAGATCCGGGGATTCCGGAATCTCGATCGAGGACGGTTGTGCAGCAACGGACGTCGTCATCATAGTGGCCTTACAGACCTAAGAACTCAGTGATGTTGCCGCTGACGATCCGCGCGGCCGCCGCAGGCCCGACGGCGTCGACGACCGCGGTTAGCGACTTCTCCGAATAACCATAGGTGCTTTCGTTGTGCGGGTAGTCCGAAGACCACATCACCTTGTCCACACCGATGCGGTCGATAAGCTCCAGCCCCAGCGGATCTACCATGAACGACGCGCTCATGTGGTTGTCCCAGTAGTAGCGCACGTCGTGCTCCAGAGGCCGGTTGAACATGTGTTGGTACGATGCCACCAGGTGCTCGGCGTCTTGCAGAGCCCAAGGGACCCAGGCGATTCCGCCTTCGAACCAGCCGATACGCAGCCTGGGATGGCGATCGAGGATCCCAGAAAAGATGTATTTCGAGAACGCCTCCCGGAAGCCGTCGATATTAATCATCATGCCGACGACCACGCTGTTGTACTGGCACGGGGTTTTCGGGGGGGTTTCGCCGATGTGGTGGGTGACCGGAAGGCCGGCGTCCTCGATCTCGTCCCACACCGGGCTCATGGTGTCGCTTGCATAGTCGATAATGTTGCCTTCGTCGTCCTTACCGGGATTCAGTGGCAACAGGAATGTCTTGAGGCCCAGTGACTTCAGCTCAGCGAGTGTGCGCCGGGTACCTTGAGGGTCCCACCAGTTAATCAGGCCGGCGCCGTAGAAGTGGCCACCCGAGCGCTCTTGTAACTCGGCAATGTATTCGTTATAGATCCGGAAGGCAAGCTCGCGAATTTGCTTGTCCGGGTAGTGGAAAAGCGCCAAAACGGCATTGGGGAACGCCAATTCTTTGTCGACACCGTCTTCGTGCAACTCCTGGATGCGCGCCTCGATGTTGGTGCTTCCGGCGCCGGGGAGGTCGTCGTATTGCATCAGCACCGCGCTGAAATCGCCCGGCAGGAACGACTGGCCTTTGCGGCCGAGTTGGTACGCGCCGTCCTCATACCAGATGCGCGGCGCCTTGTCTTTGAGCTCGTCAGGGAAGCGCTGGTAAAAAATGTCCTCGGCTAGCGAAATGTGGTTGTCCGCGGAGAAAACCACCGTTCCCTCCGGCAGGCCCACATTGCTGAGGTCGGCATGGCCGCGTCGATTCTTCGGCGCGCCATATCCTTCCGGGGGGTAGAGCGAGACGCTGGTGGCTTGCGTGGACATTGTTGACCCTCCAATCGGATCACCATCGTGTCGAGACTACTCATCGGCGGCGGACGGATGAAGGTCTTCTACCAGGACACCGGCAGTTCGTAGACGCCGTAGGCGAGCCTGTCATGCTTGAATGCAATGTCTTGAACGGGCGCAGCCAGTTTCAGAGTGGGCACCCGTCGGAACAGGGTGTGATACACGATCTGAAGTTCGGCTCGAGCCAGCTGTTGGCCCACACATTGGTGCCTGCCGTACCCGAAGGCGACATGCTGACCGGCTCTGGACCGATGCAGGTACAACCGCTCGGGCTCGTCAAAAGCCTTGGGGTCCCAGTTGGCTGGAGCCAAGTCGATGATGATGCCCTCGCCGGCGCGGATGACTTCTCCCGCGATCTCGATGTCCTCGATCGCGACCCGGCGCTGCCCGTTTTGGATGATGGACAGGTAGCGCAGCAGTTCCTCGACCGCGTTCGCGATGATCTTCGGGTCGTCGGCGTCCCGAAGAACCGCCAACTGGTCGGGGTTTTCCAACAGCGCCAGCACGCCGAGCCCGATCATGTTGGCGGTGGTCTCGTGTCCGGCGATCAGCAGCCCGGTTCCGAGTTGAGCGGCCTCGCGCACGCTGATCTCGCCCGCCTTGACGCGTTCGGCAAGATCCGATACTGCGTCCTCGGCCGGGTTGTCCATTTTGGTTTCAACCAGTTTCGCCAGGTACTTCGACAGTCCGGCTGCGCCTTTGGCCGCGTCTTCGCCGGTCGCATAGCGTGCCAGCCCGATGTTGGCGTGGTGCTGGAAGAATTCGGCATCCTCATATGGCACACCCAACAGCTGGCTGATCACCAGCGAGGGAACCGGCAGGGCCAGCGCGGCCACCAGGTCGGCTGGTTGGGGGCCGGCGAGCATGGCGTCGATGTGCTCGTCGGTGATTTGCTGGATTACCGGTCGCAGGCCTTCGACCCGTTTGAACGTGAATGGCCGCGACAACATCCGCCGGAACCGGGTGTGCTCCTCGGCGTCGGAGGTAAAGACCGACCGCGGACGCTTGTGCACGGTCGACAACATGCCCTCGTTCCAGTGCGGAAACCCGGGACGCCGATCGTCAACACTGACCCGGGGGTCGGAGAACAACGTCCTCACTTCCTCGTAGCCGGTGATGAGCCATGGCGTGCTGCCATCCCAAATCCGCACCCTGCTCAGCGGTTTGGACTGGCCGAGCGCCAGCACGTCGGGCGGCGGGGCGAACGGGCAGCGGCTGTCCCTGGCCATCGGGTAGTCGGGGAACTCGGCGGCGGCCTCGGTTGCGGGTCCGGTGAGGGTGTCGGACACTTCGTCACTCCTCGATGTGAATGGCCAGTGCGGGGCAGTTTGCCGCCGCGTCGCGGGCATCGTCGGCCCGCTCGGCCGGCGGGTTCGGGTCGAGCAGTACGACGACGCCGTCTTCGTCCCGCTGGTCGAAGATTTCGGGCGCTCGCATCACGCAGTTACCCGACGAAGCGCATTTGTCTTGATCCACCGTTACTTTCATCGCAGACTGCCCTCCCATGGGGTAACCGGCGCCAGCCACAGCCCCACGATGGCGTCGATCAGACCAGACGCGGCGGCGTCCCAGCTGGGCCGTGGCACTGGTGCGCCGGTGGCCAGCGCCCGTTCGAAGTCGGCGCAGGTGTGAACCAGCAGGTTTCGGGCCATCACGTTGCGTTCCACGCGAACTGCGGCCGACAACTCGGGCAGACAGTGGTTGATACCGTCGATCACCTGGACCAGCGACGGCGAGCTCAGCGCATCCTTGACCACGATGTGGTAATAGGCCGGATCGGTCATCACCTGCGCGGCGAATCGCGCATACCATGTGGGGTTGCCTAGGGCCGCCAGATGCTCGGTCAGCGGACGCACCAGGCAGCCCACCCACGCCCGCATGTCGCTGGAGGTGTCGATGTCCGCCACCATCTGCTCGCGCAGCCGTTCAATCGGTGCCCGGTGCTTTTCCTCGATGGCGCGCACCAGATCGGTCTTGGTGCCGAAGTGATAGCCGACCGCGGCGTTGTTGCCCTGACCGGCGGCCTCGCTCACCTGCCGGTTCGATACGGCGAAGACGCCATGCTCGGCGAACAGCCGCTCGGCCGCGGCAAGGATCGCTTCCTGCGTGGTGCTGGCCCGCTCGCTGCGCGCAGTCCGCGCTGTGGTCACGAGGCCTAGTCAACCGCTTAGCCGCGGTTAAGTCAAGCGATTGATTTAAAATCATGGTCGCGCCGTATCACCGCGCCGCCGCATTGGCTTGCCTGCGACGGTCCCGCCGTCGACCGGCAACACGGTGCCGGTCACATAGCGGGATCGATCGCCGGCAAAATACAGCGCGGCCTCGGCGACGTCGCCGGGTGTGCCTTCTCGCTCCAGCGGCCGATCTGCCCGCATCTGTTCGCGGATCGCCCTTTCGAACCGCGCGAGTTCTTCGCCCGTCTTGCCGGCCACCGACGAGGCCAGCAACAGCGTGGGAACGTTGCCGGGCGCTATGCAATTGACCCGGATGCCGTACTGCGCCAACTCGATGGCGGCCGATTTGGTGAACTGAATAACCGCGGCCTTGGACGCGCGATAGGTCATCACACCGCCACCTGCCAGGATGCCTCCGATGGATGACATGTTGATGATCGACCCGCCGTGGGCTCTCATCTGCCGCGCGGCATCGCGGGTACCGGCCATCACCCCGAGCACGTTGACCGCCATCACCCGGTGGAAGTCGGCGAGGTCGTCGTCGAGGAAGCTGCGGTGCATCGCGCTGGGGATGCCGGCGTTGTTGACCATGATGTCCAGCCCGCCGAAATGCTGCACCGCCACCGACACCAGCGCGCCGACGTCGCCGACGTCGGCGACGTCGGTTTGCCGAAAAAGCGCTTGAGGGCCATGAGTTTCCGCCAGGGCACTGCCCCGCTCGGCGTCGATGTCGGCTATCACCACCCGCGCACCCTCGGCGAGAAACTTCTCCACGATGCCGGCCCCGATACCCGATGCGCCGCCGGTGACGATCGCGACCTTGCCGGCCAGTTCGTTGACCACACGACGAGTTAATCGGTGTCGCCGTGGTTAAGTCAAGCGATTGATTTAGGCGGGCGCGACAGCAGCGGAGTCGCCAACCGGAAGATTCGGCTGCAGTTCGGCCGACCACAACAAGGCCAACCTCTGATTCGCGCGATCAGTTGTCACCTGATGATGGCCTGGGAAACCCTGGTTCTTCGACTGCGCGGCCCCTATGCGTGATACGTTCACCGCGGTGGTGGGGTCATCTGTTATCCGGAATCCCGTGCGCCGTGGGTCGAGCGGCCGCGGGATCTGTTCGAGGCTTCGGACTTACTCGCCGACGATTCGAAGGAGCCGATTTGAAACTCAACCGATTTGGCGCTGCGCTCGGTGTCGTGGCCACCGGCGCGCTGGTGTTGTCCGCGTGTGGCACCGAGAACAACGTGAAGCAAGGACAGCCGACGTCCGGCGGCTCGGCGGCAAAGGTGAATTGTGGCGGGTCGAAGACGCTCAAGGCCAGCGGCTCGACCGCCCAGGCCAACGCGATGGCGCGCTTTGTCAACGCGTTCGAACAGGCGTGCCCAGGTCAAACGCTGAACTACACCGCCAACGGGTCGGGTGCGGGGATTACCGAATTTATCGGCAAGCAAACCGATTTCGGCGGTTCAGACGTACCGCTGAGCGCGGAGGAACACAGCAAGGCCCAGCAGCGGTGTGGTTCGCCAGCATGGGACCTGCCGGTGGTGTTCGGCCCGATCGCGGTCACCTACAACATCAAAGGCCTAAGCACACTGGCTCTCGACGGGCCGACGACCGCCAAGATTTTCAACGGCACCATCAAAAACTGGGATGACCCCGCGATCAAGGCGCTCAACGCCGGCGCGACCTTGCCGGCTGAGCAGATCCATGTCGTGTTCCGCAGCGACCAGTCCGGCACCACCGCCAACTTCCAGGAATACCTTGACGCCGCATCCAACGGTGCATGGGGCAAGGGCTCCGGGAAGACGTTCAACGGCGGTGTCGGCGAAGGTGCGAAGGGCAATGACGGCACATCCGCGGCGGTGAAGAGAACCGAGGGCGCGATCACCTACAACGAGTGGTCGTTCGCCCAAGCGCAAAAGTTGAACATGGCGAAGATCGTCACCTCGGCGAGCCCCGAGCCGGTGTCGATCAGCCCGGATTCGGTCGGCAAGACGATCTCCGGCGCAACGATCAAGGGGCAGGGTAACGACTTGGTGCTCGACACGATGTCGTTCTACAAGCCCACCCAGGCCGGCGCCTATCCGATCGTGCTGGCGACGTATGAGATCGTCTGCTCGAAATACCCGGAGTCCGATGTCGGCACTGCGGTCAAGGCGTTTTTGCAGGCCACCATCGGTCCCGGTCAGGCGGGCCTGGCGGACAACGGGTATATCCCGATTCCGGATGGGTTCAAGCCACGGTTGTCGACCGCGATCAACGCCATCTCGTAATCTGAGGCCGTCATGGCCAAAGAATCGCTCACCCGGCGGGCCGGCCCCGGGGGGTCAACGCCGCTGACGGCGATCAACGTGCGCGCAGCACGGCGGGAAGACCGGCTATTCAAGGCGGTAGCGGTTGCTGCCGGTTTGACGGTCGTCGCTGCGATCGGGTTGATCGCGACCTTCCTACTGCTGCGCGCGGTACCGTCGCTGCGCGCGAACCACGCCAACTTCTTGACCAGTGCCAAGTTCGACACCACCGATCCCGACAACCTGGCGTTCGGCATCCGTGACCTGTTCATGGTCACGGTACTGAGCTCGGTGTTCGCGTTGGTACTGGCCATGCCGGTGGCGATCGGGATCGCGGTGTTCCTCGCCCAGTACGTGCCGGCAAGAGTCTCGCGCCCACTTGGCGCGATGGTCGATCTGCTGGCCGCGGTGCCGTCGATCATCTTCGGGTTGTGGGGGATCTTTGTGCTGGCGCCGCAACTCCAGCCGGTTGCGTTGTTTCTCAATCGCGAACTTGGATGGCTGTTTCTGTTCAAAAAGGGCAACGTGTCGCTGGCCGGTGGCGGGAGCATCTTCACGGCCGGCATCGTCCTTGCGGTGATGATCTTGCCGATCATCACCTCGGTATCGCGGGAAGTGTTCCAGCAGACGCCAATTACGCACATCGAGGCAGCGCAGGCGCTTGGCGCCACGAAGTGGGAAGTGGTGCGCATGACCGTCCTGCCGTACGGGCGCAGCGGTGTCGTGGCGGCGTCAATGCTGGGTCTGGGCCGCGCCTTGGGCGAAACCGTGGCGGTGCTGATCATCCTGCGTTCGACCGTGCACGGCGGAAATTGGTCGCTGTTCGATGGCGGGTATACATTCGCCTCCAAGATCGCTTCTGCCGCCACTGAATTCAGCCAACCGTTGCCGACTGGCGCCTACATCTCAGCCGGATTTGCCCTGTTCGTGCTTACCTTTATCGTCAACGCCGGTGCCCGCGCGATCGCGGGCGGAAAGGTCAACGCATGAGGTCAGTCGCGCTTGACCAGCCGGTCAAAGCGCCGGTGTTTCGCGGCATCAGCATCGGTCGACGACTCAAAAATGCCTTTGCGACAACGCTTTTCTTTACCTCGTTCCTCATCGCAATGGTGCCGCTGGTGTGGTTGCTCTGGGTCGTCGTCAAGCGAGGCTGGTATGCCGTCACCCGGGCCGGCTGGTGGACCCACTCGTTGCGAGGTGTATTGCCCGAGCAGTTCGCCGGCGGGGTGTACCACGCGATCTACGGGACAGTAGTGCAGGCCACGGTGGCCGCGATTCTCGCCGTTCCCCTGGGCTTGATGGTCGGGGTTTACCTGGCCGAATATGGCCCCGATCGGCTGACGCGGCTGACCACCTTCATGGTCGACGTGCTCGCCGGGGTGCCTTCGATCGTCGCGGCGTTGTTCATCTTCAGTCTGTGGATCGCCACCCTGGGATTCGAGCAGAGCGCCTTCGCGGTCTCGCTGGCATTGGTATTGCTGATGTTGCCGATCGTGGTGCGCGCCACCGAGGAGATGCTCAAGCTGGTGCCCGACGAACTGCGCGAGGCCAGCTACGCCTTAGGGATTCCGAAATGGAAGACGATCGTGCGGATCGTCATCCCCACCGCGCTGCCGGGCATCATCTCCGGTGTCTTTTTGTCGATCGCGCGCGTCATCGGCGAAACCGCCCCGGTGCTGGTACTCGTCGGGTACAGCCGCTCGATCAACTATGACATCTTCAACGGCAACATGGCCTCGCTGCCGCTGCTGATCTACACCGAACTCGACAATCCCGAACACGCCGGCTACCTGCGGGTCTGGGGCGCCGCCCTGACCCTGATCGTCGTCGTGGCCGCCGTCAACCTGGTCGCCGGGGGGATCCGAGTATTCGCAAGCCGACCGCGGTGAGCTCGACGTCAGGTCGGTGGTAACTTCACCACCCTGTTATTGCCTCGGTCGGCGACGTACACGTTGCCGCCGTCGTCCACCACCACGCCCAGTGGGGTGTTGAGGCCAGTGAACGGCAGCACGGTCGTGGTGTTGGTCCCGGCCGCCAACTTCACCACCTTGCTGTCGTCGTGCTCGGTTGCGTACACATTCCCGGCCTTGTCCACCCCCACGCCCCAGGGCACGTTGACGCCGGTGAAGGGCAGCACCACCTGGTTGGACCCGCCTTCGAGTCTCAGCACCCGGTTGTTGTCGGTATCAGTGACGTAGACGTTGCCGGCGGTATCCACCGCCACGCCGTCGGGATGGTTGAGATCGGTGAACGGCAGATCGCTTTGGGTGTTGGACCCAGCGTCCAGCTTCACCACCCGGTTGTTGCCCCGGTCGGCGACATACACGTTGCCGGCCGTATCCACCGCCACGCCCTCGGGGTAGTTGAGGCCCATGATCGGCAGGTCGGTCTGATTGTTCGATCCGGCCGGCAGCTTGACAACCCTGTTGTTGAAGTCGGATACATACACCGTGCCGGCGCTGTCGATCGCAACGCCCTGCGGTTCATACAAGCCGGAGAACGGCAACACCGCTGGCGTGCTCGAGCCCGCCGGCAACTTCACGACGCGGCCGTACATGCCCTGATTCGTGACGTAAACGCTGCCGGCGCTGTCCAGCGCCACCCCGCCGGGGGGAGAGGCGGAAGTTCAGGCCGTTGAACGGAAGCACAGTCTGTCCCGCCGCCGACTGATTGCCGTGCGGCGGCGCCAGTACCAGGTAGGCAACCGCGGCGATGACGGCGACGATCACCAGCGCCGTCGCGCCGATCAGCATGCCGCGCTTGCCTTGGCGGCGATCCTGGGGCTGCAGCCACCCGGGCAGGTTGGTAGGCGCAGGCGTGGGTGACCATCCCGCCGCCGGCATCCCGGCGGCGGTGCCCGACGGCGCGGGACGAGCCATGGTCGCCCCGGTGCGGGGGGCGGCAGGAGCAGGGGTGGTCTGAGGGGCCGCGCTCACAGCGCGGGCCGGACGGGTTTCTTCCTCGCTTTGCTGGAGAATCGTCGCGGCCTGGTGCTGCTCGGATGTGGTCAGCGCATCGTGGGCTGCGCGGACCAGCTCACCGGCGCTCCGATAACGCTCGCTCGGGTTTTTCGCCATGCCTTTGGCGATCACCTGGTCTAGCGCCGGCGGAATTTTTCCAGGCCGCAACTCGCTGGGCCGCGGCGGCGGCTGCATCAGGTGCGAGGCGATCAATCGCTCCATGCTGTCCGTCGGATAGGGGGGGCGAGCCCGTCAAACACTCGGCCAGCACGCACGCCAGCGAATAGATGTCGGCGCTATGGGTAACTTCGTCACTGCTGAACCGTTCGGGAGCCATGTAGTTGTAGGTCCCGACCGCGGTCCCGGTCTGGGTCAGACCGGGGTCGGTCGCGGCGCGGGCGATACCGAAGTCCACCAGGTAGGCGAAGTCGTTGCCGGTGATCAAGATATTTTCCGGTTTCACGTCCCGATGCGTGACGCCCGCGGCGTGCGCGGCGTCCAGGGCGCTGGCGACTTGGCTCAAGATCGCAACCGCGCGTGCCGGGGGCATCGGACCTTGGCGTAACAACATGTTGCGCAACGAGATGCCGTCAATCAGGCGCATTTCCACATAGAACTGCCCGTCGATCTCGCCGTAGTCATGGATCGGTACCACATGCGGCTCGGTGAGCCGCCCCGCCGCGTCGGCCTCGCGTTGCAGGCGCGCACGAAACACCGGGTTCCCGGAAAACTGGCCAGAGATCAGCTTCAACGCCACCACCCGGTGTTTGCGAGTGTCTTCAGCCTCATAGACTTCGCCCATCCCGCCGCGGCCGAGAAGACGCATCAGCTGGTACGGCCCAAACCGCGATCCAACCCGCGAAAGCTGGGGGTTGCTCACTGTCAATGCTCCCTTCCCCCGGTCAGCCTCGCCGCGGTGCCACGGCAGCCCGCGGCTCCTCGTGCCCACCCCGGCGCCGGCGATCCGGTGCTATGCGTCAGCACGACAATTGCGTGGCCAGAAAGCTGCACGGTGGTGCTACTCATAGCCAATTCCGAGTCATTTCATAAAATTCGATCTCCGGTTGCTGAGACGCGCCGACTTTAATCACGAGATAGCGTTCACCGCCGTCTCCAATTTCGACTCAAACGACTTCGGCAGCGGAATGTATCCATATTGGTCTAAGCCCTCTTGGCCCGGACCGATTGTGGCTTCCATAAACGCTTTTACGGCGGCGCCGGTTGCCGAATCCGGGTACTTCGAGCACACGATCTCATAGGTCGCCAGCACCAGCGGGTAGGCGCCCGGCTGCGTCGGCTTGTAGAACGACACCGTATCGAGCACCAGGTCGTTGCCCTGACCCTTGAACCGGGCCCCGGCAATCGTCTTGCCGACCGAGTCGGTCGTGATCGCTACCGGATCAGGGCCGGCCGACGTAATGATCTGAGCCATGCTCAACTGTCGCCCCACCGCGTAGGACCATTCGTTGTAGGTGATCGCCCCATCCGTGCTCTTGACGGCCGCGGAGGTGCCGTCATTTCCGTTGTAGCCGTCACCGACACCGCCGTTGAACACCTCGCCGGTGCCTTTGCCCCACGCGCCATCGGATGCGGCATCGAGATAATCCTGGAAGTTGGCCGTAGTGCCAGACTTGTCGCTGCGGAAGATGACGTGGATCGGTGTTGCGGGCAGATTGGTGTCGCCGTTGAGCGCCTTGATCGCCGGGTCGTTCCACATCGTGATGCCGCCGTTGAAGATCTTCGCGATGGTGGGGGCGTCCAGGTTCAGCGTGCTGACGTCTTTGATGTTGTAGGTGATCGCGATCGGGCCGAAAACCGCAGGCAAATCCCACGCCGGCGAACCACATCGCGCCGCGGCCCGGTCGGGCTGACCCTTCGACGGATCCAGCGGCTTGTCGGAGCCGGCCAGGTCCGTTTCGTTGCTGACGAACTCCTCCACCCCTTTGCCGGAGCCGTTCGCCGCGTAGTCGAGCGTGTAACCAGGGCATGCCCGGATGTAGGCGTAGACAAATTGCTCGATGGCGTGCACCTGCGCGGTGGACCCGCTGGCATGCAGTTTCTTCTTGCCGCCGCAGTTCACAGTTACCGACCCGCTATTGGCGTCCGACGATGAGCTGGTCGTTTTGCCGCTGCATCCCGCCAGCACCAGGGCACTGATCGCCAGCAGGCTCAACGCGGCGGTGAATCCGTTGACCCTCGACTCCCTGAGGCGCCGGTGCCTGGCGGCGAAACAGTTGAACACACCGCGAATATACGGGGCTTTAAAGATGAACGGAGCGTGAACGGGCGAGGTCTTACGGTGATCTGAAATCCCCAGGCGCAGAGATCACCGTAACTGATCGAAGAACTCGAGCAGGAGTTCATTGACGACGTCGGCCTTTTCGATTTGCGGGCAGTGCCCGGCTCGCTCGACCACCTGCCAACCTGCGCGGTCGATCTGCTTGGCGATTTCGGCGGCCCAACCGGCGGGAAGGAGTTTGTCGCCGCCGCCCTCCACGACCAGTGTCGGCACGCCGACGCGCTCATAGGGGCGTGCGCTCGACGGCGTCGGCGGGGGCGGCGCGCCCGGACGGCGGAACCGGGCCGCGGCCACCGCTTCCCATGCTCCCGGCACGGTGCTCGACTCGTAACGGCGCCGCACGTACTCGTCGTCGGCGGGATAGCGGGCGTCGTAAAACAGCGCCTCAACGATGCGGCGCATCGCCGGCAGCGTCGCGTCGTACTCGTAGAGCGCCCGCATGTAGCGATTGCGCTGGATTTCGCCACCCCCGCAGATCACCACCATGCTGCGCATCGGCAACCGCGGCGAATTCGACGTGGCGTCGGTGAGCAGCATGATGGCACCCATCGAATTGCCCACGAAGTGCGCGGCGTCGATGCCCAGCTCGGTGCAGAATCGGGCCACATGCCGGATCCGCATACCGCGCCCGTCGTTGAAGTCGATGACTTTCGCCGATTCGCCAAAGCCCAGCAGGTCCGGGGCCAGTACACGATGCTGCTCGGCGAGCGCGGCAATGTTGCGTTCCCAACCGATTTCGGCACTAGCGCCAAATTCGCCGCCATGCAGCAACACCACCGGGTCGCCGCGCCCGGCTTCCAGATAACTGGTGACAAGCCCGTCGACCAGCATGGTCCTGCGCTCAAACTGCAACCACTGCTCCTCAGTTGGGGCCCGAGATCCCGGTGGAGCGCGCGAAGGTCAGCACCTGCGACGCCAGCAATTCGAGCTGGCTGCGCACCCCGGCGTCGACGAGTTCACCCGTTTCGTCCCAGATCTGGTCGGCAGAGTTGATCGCGACGCCCAGCGGAGTGGGCCAGGCGCGCAGCGCGTGCCCGATGGCTCGCAGCTGATCGAGCGTGCCCACGGCCGCCTGCCATCCGTAGGCGCAGCTGATGCACCCCCATGGCTTGTTGTCGAGGTAGACCCGGGAATCGTCGCGCATGTCCTCGATGTAGTCCAGCGCGTTCTTCACCAGCCCGGAGACGCCACCGTGGTAGCCCGGCGAGCCGACGACGACGGCGTCGGCCTCCCGCAGCGCGCTGATGAGTTCGACCGCTTTCGGGGTGCGGGCCGGGTCGTGCGGGTTGTACATCGGCAGTTCGATGTCGGCGCCGCAATACAATCTGACACGCCCCCCTTGTCTTTCCACCGATGCCAGGCAGTGCCGCAGCGCTCGTTCCGTCGATGAGTTCGAGCGCAGGGTGCCTCCGACCCCGACGACCAATGGCCCAATGCTTTGCGTCATGACATACCTACTTTATTGCGATTGGATTGACCGGCGAACCCACAGCACCAATTACTCTCAGGGGCGGGGCGACGAGCTGGAATTCGTAGACACCGTCGGCCGCACAGTCTTCGGCCAGCGCGGTGAGGTCCCAGTATCGCCGAGCATCAACCCCATATCCCGCAGGCAGAGCATGTGCATCGGCAAAAACGTTCCCTCGACCCCCGACAGCGGGTCTTCGACCATAAGGTTATCGGCGGCGACAGCAGCGATGTCGTGATCGTAAAGCCAAGCAGCGCAACGCCAGTCCAATCCTGACCCCAGTTCACTCCCGTCTCCGGTGCTCAGAAACCTTGCCCACCAACCGGTTCGAATCAAGACAATGTCGCCGCGCTCAACTTTTACTCCCTGAGCCCTAACGACCTGGTCCAATTCTTCGGGAGTGATCGGATTGCCCAGCTCCAGGAACGTTTCCGCACCGCGGTGCCGGACGAGATCCAGCAGCACTCCTCGCGAGGTGATGCCCTTGCCATCAACTTTGTCGATACCGCAGTGATACGCACCGAAGCTGGTGACTGAGCTCGCCGGGAATCCGTTGTAGAGCTGGTCGTCGTAGTAGACATGAGACAGCGCATCCCATTGGGTGGCCGCCTGCAGCGGCATGATGATCATGTCGTCGTTGAATCGGAACGGATTGTCCTCGAAATATCCGCTCAGCTGCTGTGCGACACTGTTGCGGGCCCACCGGGGACCATAGCGGGCCAGGGTGCTCGCATCCCCGCCGTCGACGGTCATGACGTGCATCGGGTTATGACGAAACTGAAACGCGCCCTGTGGGCCGCCCGACCCGAAGTCGACCCCAAGCGGAAAGACCTTACCGTGCTTGACCAGGGATGCTGCCTCGGCAACCTTCTCGGCGGTGATGAAGTTCAGTGTCCCCAGCTCGTCGGCGTCGCCCCAGCGTCCCCAATTGCACACTTGGCGGGCGACTTTGCGGAATTCGGTCAAGCTGGCCACCGGACCCGTCCCTTCTCCAGGTCGCGGCCGATGGCGGCACCGATATTGCCGCCGTCGACCCATACGACTTGGCCGGTGATGTAGCTGGCGGCCCGACTGTTGAGGAACACCAGCACCGCGGCCTGTTCGGCGGGTTCAGCATTGCGGCCCAGTGGTTTGGTGATGTTGTCGAGGTATTGCTGACCGTAGGCGTTGCGCAGCTGACCGAGTATCGGGGTTTCGGTGACTCCCGGGCCGGTGCAGTTGATGCGAATACCTCGAACGCCCAAAGGCACGGTGTTCTTCATCGTGTAGAGGATGACCGCCTCTTTCGATAACCGGTAGCCCCCGTCGGCCAATGCATCCCGTTGAGCGCGACACCAATCTATCCCCTCGGCCATCGTCCGGGTATGCAAGAGGCCGGCCACCTGTTCGTGATGCTCCCGGTACGCGGCGGCCGCTAACGAAGACACGCTCACGACGCTCGACCCCGCCGGCATCGTAGGGGTGAGCGCCTCGGTGAGCTGGCGCAGACCGAGGAAGTTGATGGTGACCACCCGCAGCGGGTCACCGATTCCCGAGGAGACACCGGCGACGTTGAACAGCGCATCGACCCGATCACCGATCGAGGCGGCGGCGCAGTCGATTGACGCGGGGTCGGCCAGGTCAAGTTCGACAAATTCGCTGATGTCGAATGTCGGGGGCTGCAGATCCAGTCCGACCACGTCGGCACCGAGCTCGGTGAGCTGATGCACGACCTGCGCACCGATGCCCGACGAGCACCCGGTCACCACCGCCCTGCGGCCGTCGTAGCGCCAAAGTTCGTCGATCTGTCCCATGGTTCACGTCGTTCGCTGCTGGTCGGCAGATGGGTTTCGGCTGGCCCAGCCTTCCTGCTTGAGTCTCTTGGCGGCCTGCTCGATGCCGGCGTTCATCTCGTCCATCGCCAAGGACACCTCGTTCGCGGTGTAGTGGTCTCGACCGGTGGGCAGGCCGCCGAACGCGTAGCTCTCGTCGAATTCGGGAGTCTGAGATGCACGCCGACGCGCTTCGACCTTGTCGATGATGGGCTTGAGCCGCTTCGCCTTATCGGCCCTGGCCTTCTCGTCGCGCTCGATGAATTCCGGCAGCACATGCTTGCCCATCAGCTCGATCGATTCCATGGTCGCCTCGTGGGTGCGCGGGGTGAGCAGCAGGATGAGCTCGTCGACGCCGCTTTCCTCGTAGCCGCGCAGGAACTCCCGCACCGTGGCGGGGCTGCCGATCGGGCCGCGGCCGGGTCCGTAGGCAAGCGTCGGATCTTTCTCGACTTCTTCGAGATATCTCTTCCAGACGCCGGTCCGACCCGGTGTGTGCATACCGGTCATGTAGTAATGCATGATCCCGAATGCGAAGAATCCGCCGCCTTTTCCAATGCGTTCGACGGCCTGCTCATCGGTGGGGGCGACCATCATTGACAGGTCACCGCCGATCGCGAGGATGTTCGGATTTATCTGCGGCGTCACGGGAGCGCCGTGCTCCTCCAACTCCTTGTAGTAGCCGTTGACGCGTTCGGTCAGCGGGCCTGGGCCGGTATAGGCGAAACTCAGCGCGCCGATGCATTTCTGCGCGGCCATCTGCACCGAGGCGGGTCGCGTGCAGGCAACCCACACCGGCGGGTGCGGCTTTTGCAGCGGCTTGGGTACGACGTTGCGGGGCGGCATCTCGACGTGGCGGCCCTTGAACCCGGTGAACGGCTCCTCGGTCATACAGCGTACTGCGACCTCCAGCGCCTCCTCCCACATGGCCCGCTTGTCGGCGGGGTCGATCCCGAACCCTCCCAATTCACCGACCGACGACGATTCACCGGTGCCGAATTCCACCCGCCCGTTGGAGAGCAGGTCGAGGGTGGCGATGCGTTCGGCGACTCGGGCAGGGTGGTTGACGGGCGGCGGAAGGTGCATGATCCCGAAGCCGAGCCGAATGTTCTTGGTCCGTTGGCTTGCTGCGGCGAGAAAGATCTCCGGCGCGGTGGAATGACAGTACTCCTCGAGGAAGTGGTGCTCGGTGAGCCACACAGTGGAAAACCCGGCCTTGTCCGCCAGTTCGACCTCCTCCAGGCCGTCCTGAAATAGCGTGTGCTCGTCGTCAGGTGCCCACGGACGCGGCAGCGGAAATTCGTAGAAAAGCGAGACTTTCATAACCTAACTCCTCCGTTGTGACGTCGATTCGATAGCGGCGGTCGTGGTTTCGCTGGCGATGTGCTTTGCCGCGACATAACCGAATGTCATTGCCGGACCGATGGTGGCACCAGCGCCGGCATAGCTACGGCCCATCACTGGCGCAGCCGTATTTCCCACTGCGTAAAGGCCTTTCACCACACTGTCGTCGCCGCGCAATACCCGGGCGTACTCGTCGGTGCGCAGACCGCCCGAGGTGCCGAGGTCGCCGAGAATGATCTGAAACGCGTAGTAGGGCGGCTTGGTCAGTGGGTACAGGTTGGGGTTGGGAAGGGTGGGGTCGCCGTAGTAGTTGTCGTAGGCCGAATCCCCGCGGTTGAAGTCGTCGTCATGGCCCCGGCGCGCCAGCTCGTTGAACCGCTCGGCGGTGCGCCGCAACGCCTCGGCGGGCACATCGATCTTGCCGGCGAGTTCCTCCCAGCTGTAGCCCTCATGGACAACCCCGGATTGCAGCCATGCTCTGGGCACCTTCCGGCCGGTGGGAACCGGTGCGAAAGGCACCTTCGGGATCGGGAGATGCCCGGCAATGACGTAACGGTGAAACGATCGGATGTCGGTGATCAGCCAGCACGGGATGTGGCTGACACCGGAGCGCTGGCCCTCGATCATGGCGTGCGCAAAGTCCATGTACGGCGCTGCTTCGTTCACGAATCGCTTGCCCATGCCGTTGACCACGAATTGCGAGGGCATCATGCGCTCGTTGAGCATGAATTGCAGGCGCCCGTCCGGCCACTGAATGGCCGGGAACCACCACGCCTCATCGAGTAGTTCGGTGGAGCCACCGACCTTCTCCCCTGCCCGGATCCCGTCACCAGTGGCGAGCGGGTTACCGAAACTCCAGTCCTTCTCCAACACAGGCAGATACCGCCTGCGCCACTGCAAGTCATGGTCGAAGCCTCCGGTGGCCAGGATGACCCCGCGGCGCGCACCGATCCGTTGCGCCGACCCGTTGCGCTCGACCACGGCGCCGATGACCGTGCCGACGCCGTCGGTGATCAGCTCCGTCATCGGAGCGTTCAGCCACAGTGGGATTCCGCGCTCCTTCAGCGCCAGCCGGAGCCGCGCTGCCAGCGACTGCCCAATTGCGGCCATCCGCTCGCCGAACAGTTTTGCTCTCGCCATCCGCCAAATCAGCTTCGCCAGAACCGCTTTGCCGCGCCAATTCTGGCGGATCTGATAGAAAAGACGAAGATCCTTGGGACCCAGCCAAATTCCTTTCGGCGCGAGGGCAAGCGGGGCCAGCAGGTGCTGCTCGTCGTCGCCCAGTGTGCGAAGGTCGATGGCCGGCACGTTGATCGTGCTGCCCAGCGCCGAACCTCCGGGTAGCTCTGGATAATAGTCGGCGTAGCCGGGCTTCCACACGAACTCCAACCACGGACTCGTTTGCTCCAGAAACTCCATCATCACCGGAGCAGCCTCGACATACTGCCGTAGGCGGGCGTCACTGACCAGGCCGCCGGTGATCTGGCGCAGGTATTCGAAAACATCATTCGGAGAAGGGCAATAGCCTTCTCGCCTCTGCGCCGGCGCGCCGGGCACCCAAATACCGCCGCCTGAGAGCGCGG
This sequence comes from Mycobacterium heckeshornense, assembly GCF_016592155.1. Taxonomy (NCBI): domain Bacteria; kingdom Bacillati; phylum Actinomycetota; class Actinomycetes; order Mycobacteriales; family Mycobacteriaceae; genus Mycobacterium; species Mycobacterium heckeshornense. Next base: position 861,107 of record NZ_AP024237.1, on the reverse strand, counting down.
TCGACCCTCCGAAATAAGAAGATTTTTCCACGATCAGGGTGTCAAGCCCCGATGCGTCGGCGGCCAGCGCGGCGGTCATCCCACCGCCGCCCGAACCGACCACGAGCACGTCGACGACATGATCGAACGGGTCAGTCATGCCCGCACCGCCGTTCGGACGGCGAAAGCGGCGATCAGCTCGGGCGCCGGACGGTAGTAGCGCAGCAGCGTCTTGTACGCACCCTGGGTGGCCAGCGCGGCGAAAGCGGCAACCCAGGTGCGGATTTCGTGCGCGGAGTTGCCGGCCTCGTGCGCGATCCACGAGTTCGACCAGGAATCGAGGTCAGCGAGGTGACCGTGATCGAGGATTTCCAACAATCGGTGATCCCATGCGGGGTTGAGGGGTTGCAGTTGGCTCTCACCGTGCGCGAAGTCGTGTGCCGCCGCCATGACAGCGACCTGCCGTGCCTGCCGCTGTTCGGAAGTCATGGGCCGGCCGTGCACAATGCGCTCCAGGGCGGATGGCGAGGCGGAGACCAACGTGGGCACCGGCGGATCATGCGACAGCCCACCGGATCCGACTACCAACACCCGGTTGGCCAATGTCGCCAGGTAGCCGCCCACGGCCTCCCCCAGCGCCCGGACACGCCTGATCGGGCCAAGCGGCGTCGCCACCGAGTTGATGAAGATCGGGATGACCGAAGGTTGGGCGGCGTCGCCGAATAATGCCTGCAACGGCTGGACCGCGCCGTGGTCGACCTGCATGCTGGCCGAGATCGCGACGTCGACTCCGGCGTCGAGAACAGCCTCCGCGCAAGCGGTTGCGATGTCGGCGGGCACGTTGAGCGGTCCGGCCTGAGTGCCGTAATCGCCGACGCCTTCTGCCGCTGTGCCGATGCAGAATGGCGGCATCAGCTTGTAGAAGAAACCGTTATAGTGATCCGGCGCGAAGATGACGACGAGCTCCGGGTCATACTCGCGCACAAACTTGCGGGCATCGGCCAGAGCCGAGTTGATGTCGTCAAGGAGATCCTGCGACGGTCCGGGAAGGTTCAGTAGCGGGCTGTGGGACATACAGCACAGAGCCAACGGCACCGTTGCCTCCTCCCTGAGTCAGATGGAGAACGTTGAACAGCGACGCGCTCACTTCAGGTGCACGTTGAGCGATGCAAGCGCCCGCGATGCACCGGTCGGGACGCAGGAACAACACCGATTCGACGTGGGCGTCAAACCATGACTTGAGCGCCCCGGTGCGGTCGCCGACGGTGACAACGTCGGGATCGTCGTGGCCGGTCCAATGCAGCTGGGTCATCGGCCGGACGACGACGAACCTGGCGCCCAACCCTTTCCAGCGTTCGAACACGTCGTTGCCAAGCAGCGCGCGGGGGTTGTTGCTCCAACACAGCACTGCGAACCACGGCCCGAGTACGTCGTCAAGCAAGACGTTCTCCGCGTCGCGGGTGTCGACGCGGGGCTGGACGAACAGCGTGCCCACCGGCGAGGTATCCGAGCGCGGCCGACTGTGAAAGACGGCGCCCTGCTCGTAGCGGGGCATCGGCTTGAACCTCATCTCGAGCACGTAGCGCTTCAAGCTGGGTACCACGGAGGCAGCCCGAATAATGTTGTCCCGCAGCGCCGCTACGCGGCGGTTCGTCGGTGAGATTACCCGCCCGACGAGGGTGGAGAGGTCGATCATCGCGCGGGCGTGCTTGCGGCGCTCCACGTCGTAGGTGTCCAGCAGCGCGTCGTCGGCCTGGCCGTTGACCACTGCGGCCAGCTTCCAGCCCAGGTTGGCAGAATCGCGGATACCGCTGTTGTAGCCCTGCCCCTGCCACACCGGCATGAGGTGCGCAGCATCGCCGGCCAGCAGCAACCGGCCGCTTCGGAAGGATCCCGCGATCCGGGAGTGGTGGGTGTACACCCGATGCCTGATCACCTCGGCGCGATCCGGATAGGGTATCCGCTGCGCCAGCATGCGTTTGACGAAAGCCGGGTCCTCGGCCTGCTCGTCGGACTCATCGCCGTGAATCATGAACTCGAAGCGCCGAATTCCGTGCGCAATTGAGATCGACACGTAGGGGCGTGCGGGGTCGGCGCTGACCTCGCTGTTGGGGTGGCCTAAGGGATCGTTGGCGACGTCGACGACCAGCCAGCGCGTTGGCGAGGTAGTGCCCTCGAATGACACGCCCATCAACTGCCGGGTGGTGCTGCGGCCGCCGTCGCAGCCAACCACATAACGGGTCCGCACCGTCGACGAGTCTCCGTTGCTGGAAAGCTCGACGGTCACGCCGTCGGCCGTTTGCAAGCAATCCTGCATCCGGTGGCGCCACATGACCTCGACGTGGTCGAAACGCTCGAGGCCGGTTAGCAATTCGGCGTCGACCATCGGCTGCACGAAGCCATTGCGCTTGGGCCAGCCGAATCGGGCGTCCGGTGGCGCCATCTCGGCGAGCAGCCTTCGTTTCGCGTCGAAGAATCGCAGAATCTGATTGGGCACCGTATGCGGCAGGATGCGGTCGACGAGGCCGATCGACTGGAAGGTACGCAGCGACTCGTCGTCGAGGCCGACACCGCGGGGGTAGTCGATGAGAGTATCGCGCTCCTCGACCACCAGCGTGTGTACCCCCTGCAGCCCAAGGATATTCGCGAGCGTCAGCCCGACCGGTCCGGCCCCGACGATAACGACGTCAGCATCCGTGGCCACGCTTCAGCGCCCCAACAAAAAGTCGATGTGCAATCGGTTGAATGTCTTGGCGTCTTCGTATTGCGGCCAATGTCCGCAACCGACCATCAGCTCGAAGCGGGCACCGGGAATCATCGACGCGATGCGGCGGCCCTCGCCGACGTCTGCCGTGGGGTCATCGCTGGTCCACAACACGAGAGTCGGCGCGGTAATCGCGCCGTACTCGGCAGGGCCCAACAGGTTGCGCGCCCTGATCTTCGGGTCCTGCAGGGCCATGATGTCGCGCATTGCGGCGACGAATCCCGGTTGGCGGTAGATCCGTTGCCGGCTGGCGACGAGATCGTCGTAACTCTTCGACTTGTCGGCCATCAGCCATGTGATGCGTGACTGGACCGTCTCCCACGTCGGGTTCTCCACCGCCGCCATCGACAAGGTGATGATCCGGTTCATCACCTCCGGATCGGCTTGAGAGCCGCCGGCGGTGTTGAGGACCAGTCGGTCGATCCTGTCGGGATGGTCGACGGCGGCGCGGGCGGCCACCCAGCCGCCGAGCGACTCACCGGACAAGTTGACCCGCTCGGCTCCGATGGCATCGAAGACCGCGACCAAGTGGTCGACGTAATGCCGGATCTCCAGCGGGTGGCCGGGCTTGTCGGTGTAGCCGTGGCCCAGCATGTCGATCGCCCACGTCGAGAAGTGCTCGGCGTGAGCCTCCAAGTTGCGGACATACGCCTCGGCGTGTCCACCCGAACCGTGCAGCAGCACGAGCACGGGCAAGTCCTGGTCACCGGCGTGCAGGTATCGGGTGCGCACCCCACCGGCGTCAAGGTAGCCCTGCGAGAACGTGACGCCCTGTAGGTCGCTCCAGATGCTCTCGTGTTCGGGCACTCGCCACCCTCTCTTGACGCGAAGAATTTGGTTCTCGTATGTTGTAAGCGTTCTGCTCATTTATCGCACACTAGTGTGCACTATAGTCAGAGCATTGCTCTCGTGGGTGCGTCTGTCAAGGAAGGGGTGCCATGGCAGAGGCCGCGGGCCGACCGAACGGTGCACCCGGGTCGCAAACACTGGCCAGGGGTCTGGCTGCGTTGCAGTTGGTGGCGTCTTCCCGCACGGGGCTGACCGTGCAACAGGTGGCCGACCACATCGGGGTGCACCGGACCATTGCGTATCGCCTGCTGACCACGCTTGCACAGTTCCGCTTGCTGGCTAAGGGCGAGGATGGCCGTTACCGGTCCGCTTCCGGCCTGGCGGTCCTCGGCGCGTCCTTCGACAACAACGTCCGGCAACTGAGCATGCCGATCCTGCGCGCGCTCGCCGACGATCTGGGAACTACCGTCTCGCTGCTGGTCGCCGAGGGCGATCAGCAGGTCGCGATAGCGGTAGTCGTGCCAAGCCACCTCTCCTATCAGCTGTCGTTTCACGAGGGCAGCCGCTATCCGCTGGATCGAGGCGCGGCCGGCATCGCCCTGCTCGCGAGCATGCCGGTCCGCCCCGGCGAGCGGGACCTGGTGCCGCAGACGCGACAACAGGGCTGGGTGCTCACTTACGGCGAGATCGAGCCGAACACCTACGGCCTGGCCGTGCCGGTTCGCCGGCGCCCGCCGTCGCCGCCGACCTGTATCAACCTCATCTCGCACCGAGAAGACGTGGTGATGCGGGGTAAGGACGCAGTCATCAAGGCTGCCAACGATTTATCGGCAATTCTTAGCTGAGTGTTCCGAAAGGATGCACACGTGACCGATTGGGATCGTGAGGTCGATGTCGCCGTACTCGGCTCCGGTGCTGCGGGCCTGACCGCGGCGTTGACGTCGTCCGTCAAGGGCGCCACCGTCGAGGTCTTCGAGAAGGCCGCGACTGTCGGTGGTACATCCGCGGTTTCGGGTGGGATCGTGTGGATTCCGGCACACGACCGGCTTCCGAGCCGCGAGCTCTCCGTTGCTGACGCGATGAAATACCTGCGGGCGCAGGCCCTCGGTGCGATGGATGACGGGCTCGTGGAAACCTTCGTCCGCACCGGCCCGGCAATGCTCGACTTCGTCGAGGCCCACACCGGACTGCGTTTCCACGTTGCCGAAGGATTTCCGGATTACAAGCCGGAATTGCCCGGCGGCCAGGCGACGGGCGGACGCTCGTTCAACGTTGCGCCCTTCGACCTTGCGCAGCTCGGTGAATGGCGTGACCGGATCACGTCGTTCCCTGCGGACTTCAGCAACGTTGGGATCGACGCCGAGACCCGCGCCCGCATCCACGCGTCGCGAGACGACCAACGCGGGGATTTGTGTGTCGCCGGAACGGCGCTCATTGCCGGATTACTCAAGGGGCTGCTCGACAGGGGGGTAGCGATCCACACACGTGCGCGCGCAGTAGAGCTGACGGCCGGAGCCAACGGAATCACCGGTGTTCAAATCGCGTTTCCCGATGCGACGAGACAGGTCCGCGCTCGCTGCGGAGTAATCTTGGCCTGCGGCGGTTTCGAGTGGGATCGTTCGTTGGTCAACGCGTTTCTGCGCGGGCCCATGCATGGCCCCGTCTCACCGCCATACAACACGGGCGATGGGCTGCGGATGGCCATGGCCCACGGCGCCGACCTGGCCAACATGGGAGAGGCGTGGTGGGTGCCGATCGTGCAAATCCCGGGCGACACCTTCGGTGGGCGTCCCCGTAGCCGCAGTGTTCGCCTCGAACGGACCCGCCCGCGCAGCATCATCGTTAACCGCGCTGGCCGCCGATTCGTCAACGAGGCAGGCGAATACAATTCGATGGCCGGAGCATTCCATTACCTTGACCCGCGCGGTGGCTATGTCAACGATCCGGCGTGGATCGTATTCGACGCAATGCATTTGAAGCGTTACGGGTTCCTGGGTGTTGCGCCCGGTGAGCCAGTGCCCGACTGGTTCTGCGCGTCGGCCGACCTTGCCGAGCTGGCCGCCAAGACGGGTATCGACGCCGACGGGCTCGCCCGCACGGTCGACAACTGGAACCGCAACGTCGCGTCCGGCTCCGATCCTGAGTTCGGACGTGGCTCAAGCGCATACGATGGCTACTGGGGCGACGAACACGCGACCACACTGACTGGCAAGACCTTGGGCCCGATCGACACGCCGCCTTTTTACGCGGTCCCAGTAAGCGTGGGCGCGATGGGAACCAAGGGCGGCCCGCGTACCGACCGTGACGGCCGGGTCCTGCATGTTCGCGGCACGGTCATACCAGGGCTCTATGCCGCAGGCAACGCGATGGCGGGTGTCACCGGCAAGGCCTACGGCGGTGCTGGCGGAACTCTCGGACCGGCCATGGTTTTCGGGTATCGTGCTGGCCATGCCGCGGCCACCGGCGAGTCGCTGGGCTAAGCGCTATCCGCTCCACAGGACACGGACCGGATCAGTTCCGTCCCAACCGTTTGCGGCATCGCGCACCAGCTTGGCCATGGCCACGGGGTTGCGTCAGTCGACTCCATGAGTTCGAACACCGTCGCCTGGCCGCCTGCGGGTTCGAAATAGGCGAACCGGGTGCCCTCGTCCTGGCCGCCGGACCACACCACCGGCCAGCCGGCCACCTCGGCTTTTCGCAGTGTGTTGTCGAAAACATCGGTCCACCAAGCAAATTTGCGGAAACCTTCGTGGCCGCCAGACAAAACTGGGCATGTCGTCCGCCCGGTGAATGACCTCGAATTGCAGGTCAGCCGAGTTGGCGAACGCGCATGGATCGTGGGCCGTGGGTCATCGGACGGCCATACCCACAAAGTAGCTGCCGAGTAAGCACACAGCCATCAGCACGACCCAGCCATCGGTGAGGCGACACAATAAGACAGGAGCGTGCCGGACTTCCATGAACTCGCGGAAGACGATGCGGACCTTGATGAGCGCCATCACGATCGCGCTGGTGGTAACCACGGCGTTTGTCCGCAGTGCCTGAGCGGGATCGACGGAGCCCAGCCATAGATAGGCCAGCGTGATCGCCGAAAGGAGCAGCCACGCTAGTAGCAATCTTTTCTTAAATCCGGTGTTCACTGATCACCTCACGACGTACAGCAATGCGAAGATGACGATCCACAGGAAGTCGACGGTGTGCCAGTAGGTGGCACCGGTTTCGACGAGCTCCTGCGATCGCCGGGCCGGACTGCGGAGCTGATAGACGACGACACCTAGCGCAATGAAGCCGATCAATAGGTGCAGGAAGTGGATCCCGGTCAGAAAGAAATAGTGCTGGAAGAACTCGTCGGTGGAGAACCCGAAACCTCGATGGATATATCTGACCCACTCGGAGACCTTTGAAACGAGGAACGCGAATCCAAAGACCATGGTGGCCATGGTATTAGCCAACGCGGCACGCAGCGCCCCACTGCGGGATGCCTGGACGCATCGAGCCATGGACCACGAACTCATCAGCAGGACGAGGGTTTCGAAAACGCCGATGCGCAGATCCAGCTGCGCTTGGGATCTGAGGTAAAGTTCGGGGTTCTGGGTACGAAAGATCATGTAGACGACGAAGTAACTCGTGAAGACCAGCGCCTCGAATAAAACGAAGGCCCACATGTCGGGTTGTCCAGGCACAAACTTGGCAGATTTCTCTGCCTCGTGTGGTCGAGAGCTGCTTCCCGTAAACTGCGTCATGACGCCCCCTTCGCCAAAACCGATGCGCCACCTTCCCTAGTCGGCGCCAGGTCTGGCAGGGGGCCGGTACTGAAGTCTTCGCGCTGGATCAGTCGCCTGAGCAGGAAGATGAAAACGCCTGTGTAAAAACCGAACACGACCATGTCGATCCACCAGGCGATCAGGCCATTCCAGGCGAAGACTCCTCTCTTGAAGAGCCAAGCAGGTGACACGACTACTTCGGTGAGTGCATTGCAGAGGTTGAGGTAGCCGAACCACTTTGGAAATACCCGATTCTTGTCAATCAGGATCGCAAGCATCCACACCAAGGAGCCGATGAGGAACACTCCCATAGTCCCCACGAATGACAAGAACGCGAAATCGTAGAGCCAACTGATGAGCTGGGGATCGCGATCGGGCCGCATGGCTCCGACGGTCAGCGCGATACACATCAATAACATCCCGGGTATCGCGCTCAGCGAATACAGGACGAGGTACGAGTATCCGAAGGCACGACTCACCGACATCCGCCGCATTGAATAGGCGATGAGCGCGTTGGTTGGCGCCGTCATGCCCGTAATGAGGAACATGATGCCGAACCCGATGAGGATTCCGTAACGGTTGTGGTTGAACCACTGCACAACCCGTGGGGTATCCCAGGCCGGACTCGGCGGTGGCTGGGTGCGGCTGAGCACGAAAAATGCCACCGCGAACAAGTTGTAAAAGACGATAGTTGTCCACCACGCGAACCACAGTTCGCGCTTGGGATTGTGGCGACAGTGCCAGGCGAGCCGGCGAAGCGGCGAGCCCGCAGTCGGCTCAAGGCCAGCCACCGTCGCTGTCTTCGCGGCACTCACACGACGACCTCATCGTCGATCCTTTGTCGCTGGATCGCTTGGCCGATAACAACTCCCATCACGGCAATCCAGACGGCGATGGCGATGTTCTTAACCCAGAACGGCAAGAGGCCGTTCCAACTCATTGGCCCGCCCAGTGCCAGTCCGGTGAAAGCCGCGGGTGCCAGTGCAACCGAGACAAGGAGATTGAAATGTGCCACCCATGGCTTAAATACCTTGTGGTCCTGGCGATCCCAATAGATCGCCAGGGCAAGCAGCACGCATTGCATGATCAAGTAGGGCACCTGAATGGTGAAGGTGAGCCAGGCGAGATCGTTGAACAGCTGGGTTAGCTCGGGAGGTCGTTCGGGGCGGAAGGCGGCGAGGAGCCAGAAAAGATTGGCGATGAGAAAGATCGCCGGCCCACCGGCGGCGCAGGCCAGCATGCTGTAGGACAATATCGGCGTGCGATGGGCCATCCGGCGGATCTGGATTACGAGCAGCATCACGATCGGGATCAGACCCACGCAGAACCAATTGAACAAGATCATGCTGTAGCGAATCCGCGACAGGTTCGCCGGGTCACGGTAGAAGGCGGCGACCTGCTCTGCCGACATCGTCGGCGACATCGGATGGACGAATCCTGGGAACAAGAAAAACGCAGAGATCCAGATGAGTGCCACTGCGGGCAAGGTCCAAAACAGGATCAGCTCACCATCGGTTCGTCGCATGGTCTCGAATCCTCACCACGACACACGCAATCAATAGCGCGCTGCTTGCCGATCGGCTACCCCTCAAGCTAGCCGATCGGCTAGCAGCGGTCAAGGGTGCACGGCTTCCGGGGCGGACGCGACATCACGGGCGGCGCCGATGTATGTACCTATTGCTTCGACGCCTCGATCAAATCCGGGGACACGCTACTTCCGCCGCCAATACCGAGATCGACTGTCCCGCTGTGAAGTGCGGCGACGACTCCGCCGTCGACGAGAAGATCGGTGCCGGTGATGAAGCCGGCCGATGGCCCGAGGAGAAATTCGGTGGCGGCAGCGATGTCGTCGGGTGTGCCGATGCGCCGCAGGCCTGCCTTGTCGACCATGGCCTGCATCAAGGTGCCAGATTCGCCGCTCAATTCCAGTCTTCCCATCGCGGTCGAGATGATGCCCGGGCTGATGCAGTTGATCCGGGCACCACGCTCGGCCCACGCAGCTGCCGCAGCTGCGACCCGGATTTGGTTGGCCCGCTTGGCAAACGGATATGCCAGGCGACTGTCTGTGATCGACGTGCAAACGTCGAGGTCCAGCAGCTCGTCGGTGGGCGTGTTGGCCAGTTGACGCTCCAGCTCAGAATCCAATGCGGGGTACATGTGGGCCGCCATGCTGGCGATCACGACACCGGCACCTCCCGGTGCAATGACCGCGCCGAATTCGTCGAGAACCAGTGCCACTCCGAGCAGATCGACCGCCAGAATCGCCTGAGCGGATGCCTGCTGCGGCGACAGCCCGGCGGTATGAACCACAGCCGCGACCCGTCCGCTCCGCTCGGCCAGCTCGGCCAGCGCGCCGACGGAGCTGCGGCAGGTGACATCAACGTCGCGGGTCACCACCCGGTGACCCTCACCGCTCAGGGCCTCGGCAGCGGTGTCCAAGCATGCTCTGTCGATGTCAGCCAACACGATGACCCGGCCAGCGCCGACGCGGCGGGCAATGCACAGCCCCATTCCACCTGATCCGATAACGACCAGAACCTCGTCGTCGCGTCGTCGCGATGTCATCTGTTCTCCCTCGTACAGCGGGGTGGCCGTGCGGCGACAGCACACTAGCCGATCGTCTACTACTCGACAACCGCGCAGTGCGGTCAGGAGCGGCTTGCACGGTTCAGGTTCATGAATCGCCTGGTAAGACGAAGCAATTGAGCGCGCAGCTTTTCGTCGTCGATGCCCGCCACCAAGGGGTGCATGACGCCGACAGCGATGGCACCCGAGAGCATCGCCGCCGACACTCGCGCGTCGTCGCCGGCGTCGCCCACCAGCACGCCGTAGAGACGTTGGATAAACCGCTGGAAGGGTTCGTGCTCGGCAAGCAGTCGGACGATGACGGGATCGAACTGCAGGGTGCTCATCGCGCCGCGGCGTTGCACGGCCAGATCGATTACCCGGTCCAGCAGCAGCTCGCGGGCGCGCGGCTGGCTTTCCTCGGCTTCCGCGGCCTCCAGTGTCTCCTCCAATCCCGCGAGTTCGCGCTCGGTGAGCGCGATGACAATCTCCTCCTTGGTCTTGAACTGGTGGTAGACCGCCGCTTTCGTGACACCGATCTCGTCGGCGATCATTTGCAGCGACGTCCCGCCCACTCCGTTTTCGGCGATCAGTTTCAGCGCGGCGTCGAGGATGCGTGTCTGTGCGGCACTGCGCGTGATGTCGCGGAATCGGCTTGCGGCCGCGCTGGACGCCATGCCCCTGAGGCTAGCCGATTGGCTACCGGCCTGACCGTAGCCAGGATTGCATCGAACGCTGGCTGCATCGCCTCGCGCCGGCAGCGCGACCAGATGCAAAATCACCCGTCTAGCGGCGTGGCGAGGGGATTTTGGGTCCGCTCGCCCACTCTGATCAGCCGCTCGGCTGCGGTGTACGGATCGTCGCGCCCGTCGGCGACCGACTCGGCCAACCGGTCAAGATCGCGGTGGCTGCGCAGCCAGGTTTGGGCCAGCGAGAGAATCTGTGCACGCGCCCGGGCCACCCGGCGTTCCCGGCTATCGGCGCGGTGGTGAGCGTCGATGGCCTCCGCCAACTCGGACACGCCCTCACCACGGGCGGCAACGAGCGTCAGGATGGGTACCTTGGTTTCCGCGCGCAGGTCGCGAATGGTCTGGTTGGCGCCGTCGCGGTCGGCCTTGTTGACGACCACAATGTCGGCGACTTCGAGCAACCCGGCTTTGGCGGCCTGCACCGCGTCGCCCGCGCCCGGGTTGAGGATGACGACGGTCGGATCGGCCACGGCGGCGATCTCGACCTCCGACTGGCCCACGCCTACGGTCTCCAGCAGGATCACGTCATAACCCAGGGCGCCCAGCAGCCGGATGGCCGCAGGTACGGCCGCGGCCAGACCGCCCAGGTGGCCGCGGGTTGCCAGCGAACGGATCAACACCTGAGAGTCGTTGATATGCCTGGTCATCCGGATCCGGTCGCCCAGCAGCGCGCCGCCACTGAACGGCGAGGAGGGGTCGACGGCCAGCACGGCCACTCGCAGCTCCCGCTGCCGGTAGGCCCCGACGAGCGCGGCGATCGTCGTGGACTTGCCTGCGCCCGGCGGTCCGGTGACCCCGATGACGCGCACCGACGACGGCCCGATGCTGGCCAGCACCTCGTCGCGCCGCTCGCCTTCGATCAGGCTGAGCAACCGGCCAGCGGCGCGCGGAGATCCGTTGCGCGCGGCGGCGATCAGCTCGGCGACGTTCATCTAGACATCATGGCGACGGGACCTCGATGACGGTTGCGGAACCCATTCCGCCGCCCGCACACATTGCCGCCACCCCGATGCCGCCGCCGCGACGGCGCAGTTCGTGCACCAGGGTGACCAGCATCCGTGCTCCGGTCGCGGCTACCGGATGCCCCAGCGAGCAGCCGCTGCCGTTGACGTTGACGCGGTCCGGGTCGATTTCGAGCAGCTTGACGGTGGCCACACACATCGACGCGAACGCCTCGTTGATTTCGAACAGGTCCACATCGGAGAGCGAAAGCTTAGCGCGGGCAAGGGCTTTCGGGATCGCCTCGACCGGCGCCAGGCCAGTGTCCGCAGGGTCGACCCCTACCGAGGCCCAGGCCCGCACGGTAGCCAGCGCGGGCAGACCCAGCCGGTCGCTGGCGATCGTCAGCACGGCAGCACCGTCGTTGGCGCCGCAGGCATTGCCCGCCGTGATCGAGAAGCCCTCAATTTCCGGATGCAGCGGCTTGAGCGCGGCCAGCTTTTCCATGCTGGTGTCCCGGCGCGGATGCTCGTCGACCGAGAAAAGCCCATGCGGGGTCTCGATGGGAACGATCTCTTCCTTGAAGCGGCCCTCGTCGATCGCGGCGATCGCGTTGCGATGCGACCGTAGCGCCCAGGCGTCCATCTCCTCGCGGCTGATTCCGGCTTTGACTGCGGCGTTCCAGCCGACGGTGATCGACATGTCGAGGTTCGGCGCGTCGGGCCGGTCGGGGTGGGTGGGCGGGAACCAGTCGACCCACTCGCCGTCCACCTGGATCCGCGACCGCGGTGAGGTGGACGCGGAGTTCACGCCGCCGGCGATAATCAGTTGGTCCATGCCGGCGCGAATGCTGGCCGCGGCGCTCTGTACCGCCGCCTGACCGGCCGCGCAATGCCGGTTGTTGGCCAGCCCCGGCACAGAGGTCAGGCCCGTCGTGATGGCGGCGTGACGGGCCAGCACACCGCCGCCGTAGAGACCCTCGCCCAGGATCACGTCGTCGACTTGTGCCGGGTCCAGGCCGGCGGCGGCTTCCGAGACCACGTGATGCGCCAACTCATAGGCGGTGGTGTCGCGCAGCGTTCCTTTTCCGGCCGTACCGATGGGGGTGCGCAGGGCGGACACGATGACGGCTTCAGGCACGGCAGTCTCCATTCGCAGCGATATGAGAACATTATTCTCTCAATAGGAGAGTACGGATTGCAACAACGGCGGCCGGTCGGCGGTGCCGCCGGACATGGCCAGGCCATGGTTTGCCGCCTGCACGCCGCGGGGCGACGGTGTTCCGTCGCTCGTCCGGCCGATGCCAACGGCACGAAGTCGGCGGAGTGGGCCCGATGCCGCCCCCAGGCCAGCGTGACGCTAGCGTCACGCTGGCCGCCCGGCGTGACTGCACCGTCACGCTCGTGGGGGTGCCTGCTAAGTTAGTTTTTGCCCGCGGTCAGCTTGGTAACGATTGAGCGGAAATCATCAGTCTGGAAAGACTGGTTCTCCGCGGTCAGGGCGAAGTCGAGCGTAGCCAGCACCGCACGCTCGAGGTGCACATTGAGCACTCGCTTAGTGCTCTCCACGGCCTGTTGCGGTAGTTCCATGATTCGCTTGGCGCACGACACCGCCTCGGCCAGCGGATCGGCGACCACGTGGTTGGCCAGCCCGAGCTCCGCGGCCTTCGCCGCGGGGATGCGCGCGCCGGTCAACGCGTATTCCTTGGTCAGCAGCAAACTGATGTGCAGCGGCCAGGTGATCGGGCCGCCATCGGCCGCGACCAGCCCGACCTGCACGTGCGGGTCGGCGAGATAGGCCTCCTCGGCGATGTAGACGATGTCGGACAGCGCCACCAGGCTGCAACCCAACCCGACAGCGGGGCCGTTGACCGCTGCTATTACCGGAACGCGGCACCGCGCCATGCCGAGCACGATCTCGCGGCCGTGCGCGATGGTCTTGGCACGTAGATCTGCGTCTTGGGACAGCTCGGCCAGGTAGTGAAAGTCGCCGCCGGCCGAGAACGCCCGGCCGCTGCCGGTGAGCACCGCGGCTCGGGCCGAGCGGTCGTCGCTGAGGCGCGGCCACAGTTGCGCCAGTCCGGTGTGCAGGCTGTCGTTGACCGCGTTGAGGGCGTCTGGGCGGTTCAGCGTGATGATGCGCAGTGGCCCATCGGCTTGGACGTCGATTTCGGCCGGCATGTCGTACACGTCAGACTCCTAATCCCAAGAGGCGCGAGGCGATGATGTTTTTCTGGATCTGTGAGGTGCCGCCCATGACGCTTTGGGCGCGGCTGTACAAGTAAGCGCTCAACAGTTCGGGGTCACGGGTTCCGCCGAGCGCCAGCGCAGCATGCCCGACCGATTGTTCGACCCAGGTCATCAGCAGCTTGTCCAGCGAACCCTCCGAACCGTGCGATACGCCGTCGAGCTGTTCAGACAGTCGCCGCCGCACGTGATGAGTCAGCATCTCGGTTTGCACTGCGGCCCATATAAGTTCACGAGCCGGGCGCCCGTCGGAGCGGGCGGCCAGGTCGCGAACCAACTTGCCATACCGGGCGGCGTATCCGAGGGTGGAGGGCTCGCGCTCGTGTGCGACAACCGTCATGGCGACCGCCCAGCCTTCTCCTGGCGCGCCAACCATCTGATCCGCTGGCACTGTTGCGCCGTCGAACAACACCTGGCCGAACTCGGTGGTGACGCCGTTCATCATCCGCAGCGGACGTTGTTGCACGCCAGGCTGTTTCATCGAGATCACGAATGCCGAAATGCCTTTGTGCCTCGGCGCCCCGGGATCGGTGCGGGCCAGCAGTAGGCACCAGTCGGCGACGTCGGAATAGCTGGTCCAGATCTTGTGGCCGTGGACGACGTACATGTCGCCGTCGCGGGTGGCTGTAGTGGTCAGCGACGCCAGATCGGAGCCGGCGCCGGGTTCGCTGAAGCCTTGACACCAACGCTCGGTGCCGTTGATAAGGCCGGGCAGGAAGCGTCGTTGCAGCTCCTCGTTGGCGTGTCGGCTCAGACCCACGACCAGGTAGCCCAGGCTGGGCCGCGGCGGAGCACCGGCGCGGGCCAGCTCTTCGTCGAGGATGACGTCGTACACCGGCGGCAGTTCCTGGCCGCCATACTCACGCGGCCAGGACAACCCGAAGAAGCCGGCTTGATACAGCGCCCGGTGCCATTCGCCCTGACGGGCCCAGTATTCGTCACCGGAACTGGGAAACTCTTTGGCGTGCACCGCAAGCCACGAGCGCAGGCGCTCCCGGAACGCAGCTTCCTCCGGTGAATCACGAAAGTCCAATGTCGACCTCCTCCAGCTGCACGGGCCACAGCTCGGTAGACGTGAGCGCCCGCCGCAAATAGACGTGGGCCAGGCAGTCCCAGGTATTGCCGATCCCGCCGTGCACCTGCACGGTGGTCTCACACACAGTGCGTGCGGCGCGGGCGCAGTAGATTTTCGCCACGCGGGCGGCCCGAAGAGCTTGCGGCGGGCCGAGTTCGTCGACCGCCCAGGCCGCGTGTCGCAACACGCTCACCGAACCCTCGATCAGCGCCAGGCTTTCGGCAAGCATGTGCGCGACGGCCTGATACGACCCAATCGGCTTGCCGTACTGCTCACGGATTTTCGCGTAGTCACACGCCAGGGTATGCGCGCCGCGCGCCGTCCCGACCAGGTCTGCGGTCGTGGTGACCAGCGCCAGCGCCAACCATCGCGCGGCAACCTCGTCGGATATTTCACCGACGTGCACGGGCGACCCCACCACGGCCGCGTCGACTCTGGTCAGGTCGGCGCCGTTGCACGTGGTGCCGAGATTTGCGGCCAGCACCGTCGTGCCTTCGAGCACCAGCGCGCGCTGGTACCCCCGCGTGTCGATCCCACGACCGTCGACCGCGACCGTCGCATGCTCGGCAACGCCGAGGTGGCGGGCCAAGTCGTCAGCCAGCACTGGGCCCAGCAACGGCGCGTCGACCAGCCCGCGACCGAACTCCTCGGCGACGATGGCCACCTCGACGCCTGAAGCGCCGTCGGAACGCAGCGACCGCCATCCGGTAGCCTCAATCTGCTTGTCCAGCCGCGCAATTCGAGCGTTGTCGTCGAGAGCCTGCACCGACCCCGGTCCGAGGTCGTCGGCGAACTTGGCGGCGGCGTCACGCAGTTGCTGCTGTTCAGCCGTCAGACGTACATCCATAGCGCTCCTTCAGCACTCGGCGCAGCACCTTGCCGGACGGCAGCCGGGGAATGTCGGGCACGAATACCACACGGCTTGGCCGTTTATATGAGGCGAGCCGCGCGGCGACCCGACCGGTGAGTTCGCTGGCCTCCACCGGGGCGTGGGTAGCGACAGCAGCAACGACCGCTTCGCCGTTGACGCCGTCGGGGACACCGAACACCGCGCAGTCTTTGACAGCGGGATGACTGTGCAACACCGCTTCGATTTCAGCCGGCGCGACCTGGAAACCGCGCACCTTGATCATGTCTTTGCACCGGTCGGTGATACGCAACCAGCCGCCGGAGTCCAGGTAGCCGACGTCCCCGGTCCGATACCAACCGTCGCAGAACGCTTGCGGCGTCGCCGCGCACGGCAGGTAGCCGGCCATCAGCGACTCTGAGCACGCCTGAATCTCCCCGACTGCACCGGGCTCGACCGGTTCCCCGTTTTGCAACGACACCACACGAACCGCAACCCCCGGCACGGGCCGCCCGACAGAGTCGAGTCGCGGCCCCCCGAGCGGGTTGCAGGCGATGACCGGCAGCTCGGTGGTCCCGTAGGCGGGCACCCAGCCGACACCCGTGCGCCGGGTCACGGTTTCGGCGACGCTTCGGCTGACCGGTGTCGCGCCCCACATGATGAACCGCAACGACGACAGATCGTAGCGATCCAGTTGCGGGTGCGAAGCCATCGCCAATGCCATTGGGGCCACGGCCATTTCGACGGTGATGCGGTCGGCTTGGATGTGATGCAGCATCGCATCAATATCGAATCGCCGGTGCAGCCGCACCCAGAGGCCGGTCTGCAGCGCCGTGAGGATGTTGAGCAGGCCGAGTATGTGTGACGGCGGCGTGAAGATCTGAATCCGGTCGCGTGCGGTCAGCTGCAACGCGTCGCGCCAGTGCAGCATTGCGGCGCCCAGCGAGGCGTGCGTGTGCCGGACGGCCTTGGGCAGTCCCGTGGTTCCTGAGCTGAAAACCAACACCGCGTCGGCGTGCGGGCGAGGCGGGGCGGTCGGCCTCTCGTCCGGTGTGATGGGTTCGTCGAGATGCAGCATCGGCATCAATTCCGCCAGCACCGGATGGTCCCCGACTGCGTGGGCCGGGTTGGTCAACGCCAGCGCGTGCTCGGCTTCGTCGCGTCGCCAGGCCGGGCTAAGCAGCACCGCGGTGGCGCCTAACCACCAGATTGCGCGCAGTGCGGCGACGAATTCAGGGCGATTGGACGACATCAACGCCACCCGGGCACCGGCCGTCACACCGCGGTTGGCCAGGGCCGTCGCCAGGCCGCCGGCCAATGCGCCGAGCTGCGGCACGCTGTACTGCCGCTCCTCGAATGCAAGCGCCGGCGGCTCGGTCACGGTTTCCGCCATCACGTTGAGATCATCCTATCGTTTTGAGAGAATAGTATTCTCTATATCGAAGAATGCAAGATGCGGAAGGTGCGGCCATGACGGAGCTCCATGCGTTCCAGCGGGCGGCGGTGACGCGGGTGATCAAGGAGACCGCCGACACCCGCACCTTCGTGCTGGCCCCCGAGCACGCACCATTTCCCTACCGCGCCGGACAGTACTGCACGTTTCGCGTCCGGGTGGATGGCCAGGAGCTGTACCGGTCCTATTCGATGTCCAGCGCACCGGAAACCGACCCGGAACTGATGACCACGGTCAAGCGGGTGCCGGGGGGCAAGGTTTCCAACTGGCTGGTCGACAACGTGGCCGAAGGTGACGAGCTCTCTATGACCAGAGCCGCCGGAACCTTCTGCCTGCAGCCGACCTCGGCCCCGTTGCTGGCCTTTGCGGGCGGCAGCGGCGTGACACCGATCCTGTCGCTGACCAAGAGCGCGCTGGCGACTACCGATCGGGTGGTACGGCTGTTATGCGCCGACCGGGATCGGGAATCGGTGATCTTCGGCGAGGTGATGGACGAGCTGGTCGAGCGCTATCCGGGCCGGCTGTCGGTGATCCGCCACATTGACGCTGAGCAGGGATTGATCCGGGCCGACACCGTCCGCGATTTCGTGGGACCCGACGTCGCGGCCGATAACTATGTGTGCGGTCCGGAAGGCTTTATGGCTGTCGTGCGCTCGGCGCTGCCTGGACCGGGCCGGGTCTTCGTCGAGGATTTCGACCTTGCGCCGACAATCAAGACGCCGCCCACCGGCGAACAGGCCGAGGTGGACGGCACGGTGACCATCTATCTGGAGCGCAAGAAAGTGTCGGTGCCCCGGATGGCTGGTGAAACGCTGCTGGAAGCCGCGCGACGGGCTGGCCTGACGCCGCCGTTCAGTTGCGAACAGGGTAATTGCGGGACCTGCATGGCCCGGCTCACCGAAGGCCATGCCACCATGCGCAACAACGAAGCGCTCACCGACGACGAGGTCGACGAAGGCTACATCCTGACCTGCCAGGGTGTGCCGGATACACCTTCGGTCACGGTGCACTACGAGTAGTGCTGAAAAGAGGCGATGACGTGCCCAAAGGCATTCTGTATGTCGAAAGTCGGCCCAGCTCGCCTGATCGCGATGCCGAGTACAACAGCTGGTACGACGAAATCCACCTGCCTCAGCTGATGGCACTCGACGGGTTCGTCTCGGCCCGGCGGCTGCGACCGGTCGCCGACGACGGGCCCTACGTCGCGCTCTATGAGATCGAAGGCGAGGACCTGCAAGCGATTCTGGACAACATGCTGGCCCACGCCGGCGAACTGCACCTGTCCGACGCTTTGCAGTTGGACCCGCCGCCGGCGATGCGACTGCTCGAGGTCACCACCGAGCATGGGGGTGGTTAACCCAGCTTCGGCGGAGGGCGGTAGTCCGGCTGGTAGCCCGCGATGCGGATTGGATTGCCGACGAGTCGGAAATCCCCTGCGGTGACGACGATCTCGGGGGTCGAGTTCAGTGCTTCCGGCAGCGTCCGAACAGCCGCTGCCGGAACCCCCAGCGGCCGCAGCCGCGACTCCCAATTGACGGCGGTGTCGGTGGCCAATGCTGCGGTGACGACCTCCAGTACCTCGTCGCGGCGCGCCACCCGCTCGGCCATCGATTCAAATCCATCGATATTCGCTTCTGCAGCAAAGGATTTCCAGAAGGCGTCATGGGTAACGAACAGCGCCAGATAGCCATCGGCGGTCGGAAATATCTGTGCTGGAACATAATACGAGTGGGCACCGAACTGGCGGCGCTGGGGCTCGACACCGTCATTAAGGTAGGCCGAAGCGTGATAGTTGAGCTGGGACAGCATCACGTCACGCAGCGATACGTCCACCTGACCGCCCTGACCCGAGGTGATTTGTGCCAACAGCCCAAGCGCGGCCGCCAACCCGGTGGAGTTATCCGCCGAGGAGTAGCCGGGCAGCGTGGGCGGTCCGTCCGGCTCGCCGGTCAATGCGGCCACGCCGGTGGCCGCCTGGATCACGTAGTCGAAGGCTGGCTCGTCACCTCCGTCCAGCCCGAATCCGGTGATCGCGACACAAACGATCCGTTCGTTGTGCCGACGCAGCGCATCGTAGGTCAGCCCCAGCCGGCGGATAGCTGAGGGCTTGAGATTCACCAGCAGTGCATGGGATTTCGCAACGAGCTCACCAAGCCGGGTTTGACCCTCTGGTGAGTTCAGATCCAGGCAGATGCTGGCCTTGTTCCGGTTGAGACTGGCGAAGTAGCTGTCGGAGACCTGCCGGGAGATCTCCCCGCCGGGTGGCTCGATCTTGATCACCTCGGCGCCAAGGTCGGCCAGCAGCATGGTGGCGTACGGCCCGGCCAACATGGTGCCGACCTCGAGGATCCGGATCCCGGCCAGCGGCGCCGTCATCGCAGTTCGGCGCCGAGCGCCGCGACAAGTTCCCGGGTGCGCCATTTGGAGGCGACGAGCTCGTCGCGGTTGTCGCCGATCGGCAGCAGCCGCACCGACAGGTCGGTCACCCCCGCATCGGCGAAGCGGCGCATGCGGGCCAGGATGGCGTCCTCGTCACCGGCCGCGCAAATGTCGCCGACGTCGCGGGCGTCGCCATACTCCAGCAGCCGCTGATAGTTGGGTGAAACCTCGGCCTCGCCCAAAATCCGGTTGGCTCGCTCCCGGGCTGCATCAACTTGGCTTGCGGCGCAAAGGCATACGGGTATGCCTGCTACGACACGCGGCGCTGGCCGGCCTGCATTGTCGGCGGCCTTGGTGATGCGCGGGACCACATGTTCGGCACACGCCCGTTCGTCGGCCATCCACAGCACGGTCCCGTCGGCGCGCTCCCCGGCCAGGGCCAGCATCACCGGTCCGAGCGCGGCGACGAGTACCGGCAACGGCGCCACCGGGGCCAGGTCCAAGGGGTTATGCACGGTGAAGGTGTCGTTTTCGACGTCGACCGGTCCGGGGCCGCCGAACGCGGCGACAAGCACCTCCAGGTAGTCGCGGGTGAACGCGGCAGGCCGCTCGTAGGGCAAGCCGAGCATGTCGCGGATGATCCAGTGATGCGAAGGTCCGACACCAAGCGCCAGCCTGCCCCCGGCCGCGGCGTGCACCGACAACGCTTGGCGAGCCAACGCGATCGGATGCTGCGCCTGCAGCGGCACCACCGCGGTGCCCAGCTCGATTCGGCTTGTTCGGGTTGCCATCAGCGCGACGGCGGTCAGCGCGTCAAAGTCGTTGGGCACCTGCGGAATCCATGCGGTGTCCAGGCCCGCCGCCTCGGCCCATTCGATGTCGTCAAGCAGCTTGTTGACCTTGCGTGCGGAATCACCGCGCTCCGCACCGATCATTACTCCGAGGCGCACGATTCCTCCACGGCGGGTTCAGGGACGCCGGTGAGCTTCCGGATCTCTCGCACCAGGACGTCCAGGGGGGTGCCGGTGGGAAACACTGCCGCCGCACCGGCTTCCAACAGCTTGGGCACGTCGGCTTCGGGGATCGTGCCGCCGACGACGACCGCGATATCGCCCGCGTCCGCGGCGCGCAGCGCCTCAATGGTACGGGCGGTCAGCGCTACATGCGCACCGGAGAGGATGCTCAAGCCCACCAGCGCCACGTCCTCCTGCACCGCGATCGCCGCGATGTCCTCGATGCGCTGTCGGATGCCGGTGTAGATCACCTCGAAGCCGGCGTCGCGCAACGTGCGGGCCACGATCTTGGCACCGCGGTCGTGACCGTCAAGACCCGGTTTGGCGATCAGAATCCGTACTGCCATCTAAAACACCACCGGTTGCTGAAACTCACCCCAGACCGCTTTGAGCGCCGAAACCATCTCCCCCACCGTGCAGTAGGCATTCGCACAGTCGATCAGCTTGGGCATGAGGTTGTCGTTGCCCTCGGCGGCGCGTGACAGCGCCGCGAGGCTGGATTTCGCTGTGGCAGAGTCTCTTTCGGCCCTTACCTTGGCCAGCCGCTTGAGCTGCAGGTCGCGTCCTTCGGCGTCGAGTTCGTAGGTGGCTATCTCTGGTGGGGTTTCCTCGCTGACGAACCGGTTGACCCCGACGATCGGCCGGGCGCCGGATTCGATCTCCTGGTGTACGCGGTAGGCCTCGTCGGCGATCAGACCCTGCAGGTATCCGTCTTCGATGGCGTGCACCATGCCGCCATGCCGTTCGAGGTCGTCCATGATCTCGATGATGCGGGCCTCGGTTTCGTCGGTCAGCGCCTCGATGAAGTAAGACCCACCCAACGGGTCGGCGACCCGCGCAACTCCGCTCTCGTAGGCCAGGATCTGCTGGGTGCGCAGCGCCAGCGTCGTGGACTCCTCGGTGGGCAGCGCGAACGGTTCGTCCCAGGCGGCGGTGAACATCGACTGCACGCCACCGAGCACTGCCGCCATCGCCTCGTAGGCCACCCGCACGATGTTGTTGTGTGCCTGCGGTGCGTACAGCGACGCGCCGCCGCATACACAGCCGAACCGGAACATCGACGCCTTGTCGGTTTTGGCGCCGTAACGCTCCCGCACGATCGTCGCCCAACGACGACGTCCCGCACGGTATTTGGCAATCTCTTCGAAAAAGTCGCCGTGGGTGTAGAAGAAGAACGAGATCTGCGGCGCGAACTCGTCGATGTTCATCCGGCCCCGCTGTACCACGGTGTCGCAGTAGGTGACGCCGTCGGCCAGGGTGAATGCCATCTCCTGCACGGCGTTGGCGCCGGCGTCGCGGAAATGTGCGCCGGCCACCGAGATCGCGTTGAACTTGGGAACCTCGGCTGCGCAGAACTCGATGGTGTCGGCGATCAGCCGCAGCGACGGCTCGGGGGGCCAGATCCAGGTTCCGCGCGAGGCGTACTCCTTGAGGATGTCGTTCTGGATCGTGCCGGTGAGCTTGGCCCGCGGTATGCCCTTCTTCTCCGCGGCGGCGACATAGAACGCCAGCAGGATCGCCGCGGTGCCGTTGATCGTCATGCTGGTGCTGATCTTGTCCAGCGGGATGCCGTCGAACAGGATCTCGACGTCGGCCAGGCTGTCGATCGCGACGCCGACCCGGCCCACCTCCTCGATGACCTCCGGATCGTCAGAGTCGAAGCCGCACTGGGTGGGCAAATCCAGCGCGACCGAGAGTCCGGTGCCGCCCTGCTCGAGCAGGTAGCGGTAGCGGCGGTTGGACTCCTCGGCGGTGCCGAACCCCGAATATTGCCTAAACGTCCATAGCTTGCCCCGGTACCCCGACGCGAAGTTGCCCCGGGTGAACGGGTAGGTGCCAGGCGGCGGGGGTTCGACGCGGCGGTGCTCCGGCCCGTAGACCGGCGCGAGTGGAATGCCGGACGAGGTCTGAGCTGCGTTATCCATCAACTGATAACGTACTTGCAAAAAAAGAGAATGCCAATACCGGGTGCTGAGCAGGCGAAAGAGCGCTGGCGCGTCGCGTATAAACCAACACAACCCGCACAATCGGAGGCTCACCGGGCACACGGAGGTCGGCATGGTGATTCCCAGGCCCTCGGAAGCAGATGTCGCCGCGGCGGCGCGGCATTTCGGATTCCATTTCGAAGCCGATGAGCTGGCGACGTTCACCGCAGCCGCCGGACACATGCTGACGTCCTACGACGCGGTCGAGGAGCTGTATCACAGGTTCGCCCGGCCAGACACGCCCGAGCGGGCCTATCATTTCCCGGCCGACAATCCCCTGGGCGCCTGGTATGTCACTGCCGACATCACATCCGGTGCCGACGGACCACTGTCAGGCCGGCGGGTGGCGATCAAGGACAACATCGCCGTCGCCGGGATCCCGATGATGAACGGGTCGCGGGCCGTGGAAGAATTCATCCCCGGCCGGGATGCCACGGTCGTGCAACGGTTGCTGGATGCCGGGGCGATCATCGCCGGCAAGAGTGTCTGCGAGGACTTGTGTTGCTCGGGGTCCAGCTTCACTTCGGCCTGCGGGCCGGTGCGCAACCCGTGGGATCCGGCGCGCGAGGCGGGCGGATCGTCTAGCGGCAGCGCGGCGCTCGTAGCGAGCGGGGAGGTCGATGTGGCCGTCGGCGGCGACCAGGGCGGGTCGGTGCGGATCCCGGCGTCGCTGTGCGGCATCGTCGGGCACAAACCCACGTACGGCCTGGTGCCCTACACCGGTGCGTTCCCCATCGAGCGCACGATCGATCACCTCGGTCCCATGACGGCTACCGTGTCCGACGCAGCGCTGCTGCTCACGGTGCTCGCCGGGTCGGACGGCCGGGATCCCCGTCAGCGACATGACGTTCCGTTTGTCGACTACCGCGCCGCGCTCACCGGTGACGTCGCCGGACTGCGAGTAGGGCTGCTTAGCGAGGGATTCGGCCAGCCCGGCTCACGCCCGAAGGTCGACGAGCTGGTCCGGTCGGCGGCGCAACGGTTCACCGAAATCGGCTGCACAGTCGGCGAGATCAGCGTGCCCTGGCACCGCAACGCGTTTCATGTATTCACTGTGATCATCACCGACGGCGCCAGCTACCAGATGCTGGACGGCAACGGCTACGGCCTGGGTGTGGACGGTCTGTACGACCCCGAGCTGATGGCGCACTTCGCACGTCAGCGGTTGATCGAGGCCGATCAGTTCTCCAGCACCGTCAAGGCGACGGCACTTGGCGGCCACTACGGCCTGAGAAAACTTGGTGGTGCGTGCTATGCGAAGGCGCGCAATCTGGTGCCGCATGTGCGCGCGGCGTACGACGACGCGCTGGCACACTACGACGTACTGGTGATGCCGACGGTACCGGACACTGCCGACCTCCTTCCGGCCGGCGGCCCGCAGGATGTCACGCTGCTGGCAAACGCGCACGGCAAAGCAATCAACACCGCACCGATGGACATCACCGGCCACCCGGCAATCTCGGTGCCCGCGGGCCTGCTCGACGACCTGCCGGTCGGGATGATGATCATGGGCAAGCGCTTCGACGACGCGACGGTGCTGCGCGTCGCACACGCCTTCGAGCAGCTGTACGGCGGATTTCCTATGCCCGGCAGAAGATCTCGCCGTGCGGAATCGCCAGCCAGCCGTTAGGCGCAGCAGCCCACTCCCGCCAGGCTGACGACATTTCGGTCAGCTCCGTCGCCGTGGCCATCCCCGACTCGACGAGCTGGTCGGCAAGGGCCGACTGCCGAATGCGATCCGCCCACATGCCACCCCACCACTCGCGGTCGTCAGGCGTTGCGAAGCACCAGATTCCGCCAGTCGGCGTGATGTCCTCGAATCCCGCTTCTTGAGCCCAGGAGAGCAGGCGCCGGCCCGCGTCGGGCTCGCCACCGTTGGCACGGGCCGCCTGCTCGTAGAGATCCAGCCACCGATCCAAAGCTGGGAACTTGGGATACCAGATGAAGCCCGCATAGTCGGCATCTCGGGCGGCGACTATGCCGTCGGGCACGCACACTCGACGCATTTCTCGCAGTGCCTGCACCGGGTCGGCGAGGTGCTGTAACACCTGGTGCGCGTGCACGACATCGAAAGTGTTGTCGGCAAATTCGAGCGCCTGGGCGTCGGCTATCGCGAAGGAAATGTTCGATACGTTGCGCGATTGCGCCTCGATGCGAGCCACGTCAAGCGCCTCAGTAGTCAGGTCGACGGCGATGACCGGACCGGGTGCGACTCGTGCGGCGAGGTCGACGGTGATCGTCCCGGGTCCGCAGCCGACGTCGAGCAGCGACATGCCGGAGCGAAGATGCGGCAATAGGTAGCCGGCGGAATTTTCCGCGGTGCGTTGACGATGCGAACGCAGCACCGACTCGTGGTGGCCGTGGGTGTAAATGGCCAGCTGTTCGGAGTCCACCATGCCGCTCCTGGCTTTCTAGTCGACCGGCACGTCGAGGATGGGACGATCGACCGAGGCGCCTGGACCGTCAAAATGCCACCATTCGCCGGAATACACGGTCAATCCGCCGGCGCTCATTACATCCCGCAGTCGTGCCCTGTTCGCCAGGGCGTCCGCACTAACACCTTGGCTGGCAAATGCATAGGCGCGAGGCGTGAAGTCGTCGAAGTCGGTTCCCATATCGACCAGGCAGCGTCCGCCCCTTTGTTGGCAGTGTCCGCTCGCAAGTGTCACATCGACGGAACGTCCCGACTCGTGACTGTGCGCATACTGGCCCGGTCGCGCGACCCACGCCGGGTTGGGCACGACGTGGAACATCCGCACCTGAACATCGTGCGGGCGGTAGCAGTCCCAAAAGACCAGCGACTGCCCCTGTCGGCGCAATATGTCGGCGGCCGTCGCGAGGCCCGATGCCATGGATTCGTGAACCAGGCAGCGCGCATCGGCGGGATACAGCGGTGCGCCGGTGAAATTGTTTGGTGTGGCGTAGCGCAACTCGATGACCGAATCCGGGACGACGCTCCTCACGTCAACCAATCCCGCAGCTTGAGCCTTCGCACCGACGGGCGGCACGTCAGCGTTAGCCCGTGCACCACAACTCATACCCCATATCACAGCGAGGACGGCCACGGGGAATCGGACGAAGCGCACTTCCGTATTGTCCCTGACCCAGCGAAGTCGCCGCCTCGAAGGGCTCGGCGTCAGTGCGGCGTGAGCTCGACGCTCGAGCACTGGCACGAGCATGCAAGTCCAGCAATGGACTGACATCGCTAGATGTATGACGATGTAATGCGCACGCAGATAACGCTGAACGACGAGGAAGTCGAACTTCTCGACCGCGCCGCCGAAGCAAGCGGCGCGTCCCGGTCAGAGCTGATCCGCCGGGCCATCCGCAGTACGTACGGCAGCCGGCGGAAGGAAGCGAGGATGGCCGCCCTGAAGCGAAGCGCCGGCTCCTGGCGGGGACGTGACTTCACCGGTGCCGACTACGTCGACGCCGTTCGCGGCGACCTCCTAACCCCACCGGAGAGACGCCATGAGTTGGGTAACTTCTCACGCTATCCCTGCGGTTAAGTCAGAAACGCCTCAGGCGCGGGTCCGCACTGGGGCGGTACCGAGGCCGGTGATGCCGGCCGCCTCGACCAGCAGGCGGCGGGCGTGACCATTGCCGGTCTTAGTCACCGCGCCTTGGGTCCGGGTAGCTCCGGAGGAGTATTCGGCGGGTACCAGACCCAGATGAGCGCCCACGCTACGACCGGTCAGCCGAGACCAGTCGCCAATCTCACCGGCAAGCCCGAACGCAGTCTAGGTAGCGATCCCGCGCATACAGCTCAGACGGCGGACAACCGGCGTGAACTCGCTGTGGGCGGCCATCGCGGTGATCGCCTCATCGAGGCGGTTGCGCCGGTCCAGACACGCCAGCAGCGCATCAAAGGCGCTGTCATAGACCAGCTGCAGCGCCCGTGTTGTCGAAACGCTGCGCGCGCAACCAAAGCTCATGCCGTTGCGACCAGGCATTCCCGCCGAAGTAGACGATCCCTTGGCGCAAAAGCAGTGTCGATAATCGATGCCGGGCACTCATCAAGTCTCCACGGCAATCTTCGCGCGCCCGGACCAGATCGCGGCCTGCCTCCTGGGCCACCGT
Organism: Mycobacterium heckeshornense; assembly: GCF_016592155.1. Lineage (NCBI taxonomy): Bacteria > Bacillati > Actinomycetota > Actinomycetes > Mycobacteriales > Mycobacteriaceae > Mycobacterium > Mycobacterium heckeshornense. Next base: position 834,480 of record NZ_AP024237.1, on the reverse strand, counting down.
GGGCACCGTTACTTCCACGATCTGGCCCAGGTGCAGTAACCTGGCAAAATGCTGGACATCACGGGCATCAGTTTTCACCCGATCCCCAGCCGGGCGAACCAGCTTCGAAGGCGCGGCCACCACGCAGCAGATGCCTGCAGCCCCAACGCTCAGGCCAACCCGAACCCGGCCGGGCCGGCCTCATACGTCGCCGCAACTGGCTGCGGCAAAGTCCTAACCCATTCCAGGATGTCCTGGTGATCCGGCGTCAACCGGCGCTCAAACACCTCCCCGGTTTCCCGGTCCAGCCCGCACGCCACCACCGACCGTGCGTGCACATCCAAACCAACACTCGTGCGCTGACGATTCACTGGGCCCCCCACATCTATGGCTCTACCGGCCAGGACCCGTCTCCCTGACGGCAACCCACGTTCACATGCGAGCGGGGCCCCAGCCCCCCATGCCGTCTAAACTGCCCACCGAAGGGTCACGCGATCGAGCGAACTCATACACCACACCTCCGGGCTTGGCCATCGGAACAAAACCTGGGGTACTTCAACCCACCATCCGCCCATCGCAGGTGCAGACCTGACACCCCGATCAACCACCCCGACAAGCCCACACCACATTCCACATCCAGGCAGGCTCGCTACAACGCCACGCTCAGGCTCGACGAAAAATCCGGGCTAGTAATAGGTAGCAGGAGCGGTTTCTCCGGCCGGCGGCTGATAGCCAGCTGCAGAATTTCTCAGCTGCCAGATCTCCGCAGGGCACAATAAATCGACCGCATAAGAGACCAGGTAATTGGCGGCAAACTCGTCATTCGGAGTGACGTCCGTCTTCACGTCACCCATTATTTGCGCATAGCTTTCGCCCTGCGCGACCTTGTCACAGATGCCGTAGCCATACCCGACAGCGTCATTATCCGGAAAGTTGTAATGGCGTCGCACTGCCACGTCATAGAGATACTCGACTTCGGGGGCCGGTTTGGCATGTGCTAACGGCGCCAGGGTCAACACGACCCCGTAGAGGGCAAACATGGCGACGATATTCGCTATCAGCGGCCACCGATGGCCTGCGGCCAGCGCCTTGACGAGACAGCCAACCTCATCGCCACCAAGTCCGTGCCGACCAACACCGTGTCGACCTGCCGACCTGACTGGACAGTGCACCGCCATCGCCATAAACCAAGACCGTAAACTATATAACTGGTATCTTCTAGCGTTCGCAGCCTGGGTTCTGCGTCAACTTGTGGACCTTCATTTAGTCGCACGGTGCAACAGCCGTAATGCAACAACAGATGGGTCGGCATCGCGGCGGTCGGCGCCTCGTCGCCCCGCTGACGACCGGCACCCAGCTCGTCGTTCAACTCGTGTGCCGGGTAATTATGCGTGCCGTCCAGCGAGTCGAGGATCGCTTTCTGGGCGCTCTCGGGCAGCAGGTGCAGGTCTGCGCAAACCTACGCCGCTCTCGGCCATGGTCGCCTCGTCTTTTACTCCGCATCTCGATCGGGTCGGTGCGACGGCCGTTGACCAATTGCCGGACAGCCGGCTCGCCGCTGGTCAGCAGCACTTCACGAGGCCCGAACATCACCAGCTTGTGCCCAAACAGCACGCCGATGTTCTCCGGCGCCGTGCTGCCCAAACTGGAGTTGGGCTCGTCAGAAAAGATGATCTCGGGATCCACCGAGCGGGCTGACCCGGCACGCGTGTGCATACCATCGGAGAGCCAGCCAGGGAACTTCTTCGGGCAGAGGTGCCAAATTCATCGTTAAGTAGGCCGCGTACCGAGGCTTCCAGTGACCAGCGGATCATCCGGCGCGCCGGCCCACAACAGGATCAAGTCCCCGTCAACGCCCCAGCGACCAACCCGTTCGAAACTGTTAAATCTGCCGGATTCCGAAAACGTGTTCGCGCAGGCTTCCAATTGATCAGAACGTAGCGGCTTGCATGCGAGGGAAAGCACATACGGTGGCGGAGGGGCTCGAAACGGACGAGCAACAAAGCGCTGTCGCCAAATACCTGCCATGGGCCCAATTTCGCGAGTCACCGATCTGGGACTGCATCGCAGCGTGGGTGCCCATAGTCACCTGAACTCGATGTTAACGGCGGCATCGACGCGTGGGATGCGTATCCGGACAACAGAAGTGTCCGTGGAGCTTGTCCGCCCAGGCTTCGTCAAGTGCTTGCGCACGCAACAGCACCCGGACGGCAACATTCTGCGCGGCGACCACCCGAACATTGACATTATGACAGTTAACTGCCATCTTTAGACAATTACTGTGCTCAAAGGGGGTTGGCCGGTGACAAATCTCGAGGGCCCTGGCCAAGTAGTTCCTCTCGCGCCGGCCGAGTCCAAACCGCCAAAGCCGAAGACGATTCGCCCGGTGCTGTTCTGGTCGAGTATTGGCGTGGTGTGTGTCATGGCCGCCGCCTACGTGTACACCGCCTGGATCGTCTCGGGCGATGCCACGCCCGTCAGTGCCGGCCCCGACCGGATCCCAGCGGGTACGCGTGCGGCGATGGCCGCCTTCCAAGTCTTGTGCCCGGTTTTCGCTGTCGCCGCAGTCTTCTACGTCGTCCGCAAAAGCCTGCGTGAACGCCAACTGTGCGTCGAGGCCGCCATCGTCATCGGGTCGACAGTCGCCTGGTGGCACGACCCCCTGATCAACTGGTTCCAGCCCACATTGTTCTACAACGCCGGCCTGGTCAACTTCGGCAACTGGACCGAGAACATTCCGGGCTGGCTCAGCCCGGACGGACGGTTGATGGCCGAGCCGGTGCTGATGATCGGGATGATCTACATCTGGATGCCGTTGGCTATGGGAATGATTGCGCGCTGGGCGATGGGGCGAGCCCGGGCCAAATGGCCAGCGCTGGGACCGGTGCGCACCTTCTGCTGCGGCTGGCTCGCGGTCTATGTCATCGAGTTCCCGCTAGAGATCTTTGCGGTGCACAACGGCCTGGTAGGTTATCCCGCGGCCATCCCGGGTGTCACACTCTGGGCGGGTCAGACTGTTCAGATTCCCCTGTACGGCCCCATACTTTGGTCGCTGGTGCTGACCTCTAGTGGCGCTCTGATGTTCTTTCGAAACAAGCAGGGTCAGATTCGCGTCGAGGCAGGCGTCGAGACGCTGCGGTGGGCCGGGTCACGTATAAAGGCGATATTGCGGGTTTTGGCGGTTACCGGCTTCCTGCACGTGGTGGCGATCGGCGTCTATGATGTGCCGTTCAACCTCGCGGGGCTCTATGCGGGGCCCACACAGCCTTATCCGACGTACCTGCGCACGCAGTTGTGTGGGCCGGGTACTCCACGTTCCTGCCCGGACGGCACCAGGTTCGACGACCGGTAGCAGGCGGATTCCCGGTGCAGCACAACGACTGGATGGCCGGGCGACGATAGCCCCTCCCGGCTGTCGCATCCTCCGGTGAAAGCGTTGATGAACTTGTACCAGCCGAAACAGCGCCGATTGCGTTGTGGGAATTGCTGAAAGAAGGTCCGCGGCCGGGCACCAGCATCTCAGGGATCTCGTCGGGTGGTCGTTTGGTACCGCTTGGCGCTGAACCGATTCAGGACCGCTTCCAACAGAGCGGTCCACCACCGGAGCCGCGTCGGGCATTGCCACACCGTAAACACAGCTGGCACGCAGGTGGACCGTTGACACCAGACGACAGCCGGACGATAATTCTCAGAATTGACAGCCTACTGTCAAGTTTGGTTCTTACGGCGGTGTGGGCCGGTTGCATAGAGAGGATCGTGTTCCACCATGACGGATGGCGCCACCGAATCTGATTTCAGCGTTGACGATCTTCCGTTCCACGAGGACCGGGCACGTGCCTGGCGGGAACTGCGTCAGCGTGGCGAAGTCGTGCGGGGCCGCCAGCAGGTTGTGATGGCTAGCGCCGCAGCGGTCGACTTCGCGGCCAAGCATCCTGGCATCTTCTCGTCGGCTCGTGCCTTCGACAGGCTCGGCAGCCCGGTGCCGCTGGTACCGATAGCGATCGACCCGCCGGACCATACCCGGTTCCGCCGCCTGCTGGATCCGTTCTTCAGCCCGAAGAAGATGGCCGAGAGAGAGCCGGAGCTTCGCAAGCAGGCCGGCGAGCTGATCGACGCTATCAAGGTGAAGGGGTCCTGCAACATTGTCGCTGAGTTGGCCACCCCGTTCCCGTCGCAGGTGTTCCTGACGCTATTCGGCCTGCCGCTCGAGGACCGCGACCGGCTAGTGCAGTGGAAGGATTCCATTCTCGAGTTCACCGATCCGGCCAGCGCCGAGCCGACCCCCGAGGTGCTTGACCACGCCTTGCAGCTCTACACCTATCTCAGCGAGCACATCGCACAGCGGCGCGCCAATTCCGGCGGCGGCGATCTGCTATCGCAGCTAGTCGACCTGAAGGAGGAAGGCGGCATGACCGACGCGGAAATCCTGGGTCTGTGCTTTCTTTTTGTGCTTGCCGGACTGGACACGGTCACCGCTGCCCTTGGCTTCTCCTTCGCGAGACTCGCCGTCGACAACGAGTTACGGAACAAGATCACCAACGACTACTCGCTGATTCCGTACTTCATCGAAGAGCAGCTGCGGGTCGATCCGCCGGTTCCTTTTGCACCGCGGGTCATCACCGAGGACGTTGAGGTTGCCGGCTGTCCGCTGGCCAAGGACACCGACGTGCTGGTCAGCTACGGCTGCGCCAACCGCGACCCGCAGGTCTATGAAGAACCAGAACGGGTACATCTGGACAAACGTCCGCCGCACTTCGCGTTCGGCCGCGGTCCGCACCGGTGCTTGGGCTCGCACCTCGCGCGGCTGGAGCTGCGGCTGATTCTCGAGGAGTGGCACAACCGGATACCGGAGTACTCACTGGCCCCGGATGCCGATCCCAGGGTTCCGTGGCCCAACGGCACCCTTGGCCTGGACGCGGTGCCCCTGGTCATCGGCTGACACCGCAGGCGGTCAGCCTACTTTGGGAATCACTTCCTCGGCCACCCACTGCATGTGGTCGAGGTAGGCGTTGAAGTCGTCGAGCGGCGGCGGATTGACCCACGTGTCGGTGACCCCCAGTTCGGCAAGCCGGCCGCAGGTGTCAATCACCTGCTGAGCACTCTGACCGTAGTGCGCCCTCGAGTCCTCGACGATCGCGTGCTGTTCCCCGATGGACAACACAGCCAGGCTATAGAAAACGGAGAACGGCCGGTCGTCAAAACCTGGCTGAGAGCGCAGATAGTCGATCTTGGCGGGCAGTTCGTCCGGCTTTGTCAGCCACGGCGCCCAGCCGTCGCCGAACCGCGCGGCCCGGCGCAGCACCGCATCCGCATCCCCGCCCATCCATACCACCGGGCGAGGTTGCTGAATTGGTTTGGGCCCAAAGGCCACATCGTTGAACTTCACGAACTCCCCGTCAAAACTCGGGCTGTCGCTGCCCCAAAGCTCGAACATCGCGGCAAGGTACTCGTCAGTTATCCGGCCCCGCTTGGTGAAAGGTACTCCGATAACGTCGTACTCCTCCTTGAGCCAGCCGACTCCGATCGTGACCTGTGCCCGGCCCCCGCTGAACCAGTCGAGCGTAGCGATGGACTTGGCGGCGATCACGGGATTGTGCAGCGGCAAGATCGTCACCATCGAGCCGATCCTGATCGTCGACGTGGCGCCCGCGATGAACGCCTGGGCGGTGGTGGCGTCGAAGTAGTGGTTGCCTGACAGTTCGAGGTGTCCGCGCGGGGTCAGGAAATGCTCGGGCAGGAAAACCATCGAGTAGCCCAACTGCTCGGCACGTTTCGCGACGCCGGCGATCTCAAGACCGGTCAGCTCGTGTTCCCACGGTTGGGTGATCGCCGCGACGTGCATGCAGTTCGGCAGATAGACGGCGAATCTCATTGCGGGCCCTCTCCGTTTCGTCCCGGAAGCGCACGGCACTACCGCGGGAGACGGCGCGGGGCCGTGTGACCCCGAACCATATGGCAGTCGGCTGCCATAGTCAATAGCGTGCGGTGGTACGGTAAGAATGGCAGTTATCTGTCATATTAGGAGGCCCATGAAGAACGTCGGCGGTGTCGCGCCTCTCACCGACCCGATCCGCGGGACCAGCGAGCCAAACCGGCTGTGGACTCTGACCAATGTCGGCGAAGCCACCCCAGACATCTTGTCGCCGCTGTGCTGGGCCCTATGGGGTGCCGGGGTAGAGTTCGCGTCGCGCGGCGGCCTCTACGACTTCGGCGTTTTGCCCCGCTCCGCCCTACGGGTGCCGAACGATCCGAACCAGTGGAGCACGGCATGCTTCTTCGGCAGGCAGGCGATGAACGTCGATCGTGCCCGGGAGTTGGCGGGTCTGCTGCCCGGGATGACCGGCGACGACTTCGAACGCGACCTGCTGGGTTCGGTCCGCCCGGACGCCACGCCGACCAAGAGCGATCCAGCACGGCTTCCGATCGTTGCCGTCAAGGCGCCCATCGCGCTGGCCCGCGAACGCACGGCGCCTCGCCGGATGCACGCCGCGCAGATGCGTTGGTGGCGATCCACGGTGCTGGCCGGCAACTGGACGGACTCCGCTGTGTTGCTTGCTGATTCGGCAGCCCGCTTCTGCACGGCGATGCGCGTGCACGTGCGTACCCGGCTGATCTTGAACGCGTTGCGGTCGCGGGTGACCTCGATCGCCGAGCGGCTGGGCCGCAACGATCTGGTGCCGGCATTGCTGGCCGGCTATGGCGGAGTTATCGAGACAGCGCTGGCCGACGACGTGTGGTCGTTGGGCCGCGGCAAGCTAGAGATCGGCGAATTTCTCATGCGGCACGGCTTCCATGGGCCCAACGAGGGAAACGTGATCGGGCATTCCTGGCGGGAGGATCCCAGTGCCGTGCTGCGCGCGGCAGGGTCGCACGCGGCTCGTTCCGACGACGAGCGGCCGCTATTGCGCGCCAAGCGCGCAGTTGCCGCCCGGGAGCGAGCCGAGAAGGAGCTGCTGACCGGGCTTTCAGCGGTTCGGAGGTCGCTGTTGCGCCGGCTGCTAAGGTTTGCCGGCGTTCAGGTGCGCTCGGTCGAGCTCACCAAGGCCGCGTTCCTGACCGCCATCGACGGGTGCCGCGCAGCCGCGAGCACGATGGGACAAGATCTGGCCGCCGCCGGAATCCTCGCCCGGCCGGATGACACGTTCTATCTGACCGTCGACGAGCTGACTGCCCCGCTGCCGACCAACGTGCGCGAGCTGGTCGACTTCCGCCGCGCTCGGCGCGAGGAGTACCGGCATATCGAGATCCCCCACGTGTTCACCGGTATGCCGACCCCGATCCGGATGGCCGACGGAGCCAGTGGCGACAACAGTGCAGTACGCGGAACACCCGCTGGCCCCGGGGTTTTCGAGGGAACCGTGCGAGTCATCCTCGACGCGGATTCCCAGGATTGCCTCGAAGACGGCGAGGTATTGGTGTGCAAGTTCGTCGACCCCGGCTGGACCGCATTGGTTTCGCTGGCCGGGGCACTCGTCACCGACATCGGCAGCCCCGCGAGCCACGGTGCGATCGTCGCGCGTGAGTTGGGCATCGCCTGTGTCGTGGGCACCGGTAACGGCACTCGGGCGCTGCGCACCGGAGACGTCGTACGTGTTGACGGAATGACGGGCGAGATAGCCGTGCTGAGGCAGTCGGCCAGGCATTAGGGGGTCATCATGACAGCTGCGACCAACGACCTGTCCTCGGGCCTGCCCGAGGCGCGCGAGGCCACCGTCCGAACCCCGCCGGACATCCCCGGCTGGACCGAGAACCTGCTGTTCACCTCATACGATCCGCAACGTGACATCGGACTGTGGCTACATCTGGGCACGGTGGCAAATATCTGGGAGATGTGGGAAGACCGAGTGCTGATCGCACTTCCGGAAGAGCACGGTGTACTAGCAATGTGGGCATACCACCGCACGCCGCAGGAACGGCAACCCGGCGGCGCAAACCTCGAGTTCCGTTGCGAGCAGCCGTTCCAGAAATGGCATATCAGTTTCGACGGTTTCTGTGTGCGCTCCTCGTATGAGGCGATGCGCACCGGCTTGATCACCGACGGTCCGAAGAGCCACGTGCAGCTGGACCTGGATGTCGAGTGCCTCACACCGGTCTGGGACGCCGAGGGTGCTCCCCCCACTAAGACGGGCACTGGCATGGCCGAACAATCTTGGGCGCGTGAGCATTACGAGCAACTGACGAAGGTCACCGGCCAGCTCGCCATTGACGGCGTGATAACCGAGTTCGACGGAGGCGGTTGGCGCGATCATTCCCGCGGCCCCCGCGACGCCAGCACGCTCACCACGTGGGGCGGTCATGTGATCACCGGTGCCGTAATGGCGAGCGGCCGTGCGTTCGGAATGTGCCGGTATTGGGCCCCGGACGGTCGAGTCACATTGGAGGGCGCATACGTCGTTGAGGACGGCTCACTGCGTCATGTCGACATCAATCGGGCTCCGCCACCGGCGGTGCTGATGCGCACTGGCGAAACCTACAGGCTGGAATTGGTAGGACACCTCCCGATTCACGGCACCGTGCGATCGTCATTGTGGATCTCAATGGCCGACGGGTTGCCGTACGGGGTCATGGATGCGTCACGGGCCTACACCGTCAGCTGGGCACGAGTCGAGTGGGACGGAGAAGTCGGGCACGCGTATCTCGAGCGCTCGAACTTGGCGGGAGCCTGATTGACCATGACAGTCGACTGCCATATTGTGGTTCGTAATAGCCCTCGAGAGGGCCCTGGCGGAAAGGGGTGCCGGTGGCGAAAAACCTGTTCCTCGTGTTGACAAATCCGATTGAGGACCAAGACGATGCTTTCAACGAGTGGTACGACACAAAGCACGTGCCGGAAGTTCTCGACGTTCCCGGCGTAATTGCCGCGCAGCGTTACGATCTCGCGGAGGTCACGGTACCCGAGGACGACGACCTTCCCGCGCAACTGCCTCCGCCGACCCACCGCTACCTGGTGGTCTACGAACTTGACCGAGACCCCGACGCGGTGATGAAGGAATTCCTGGCACGGGTCATGAATGGCAAGTTGACCCTGGGCGAGACCCTGGACTTGAGCACGATCTCGCTGACTGGTTGGACGCCGCGTGGCGAACGCCGCCTAGCAGACCATAATGGCTGAGCTACTCCAAGTCATACTTGCGCAGCGAGCGTGCCGACGATTCGACCCAGTCGGCAAGGTTCCTGACTCCCACATCGAGCAGATACTGGACGCGGCGGTACATGCGCCGAGCGCCGAGAACACCCAACCGTGGGCGTTCGTCGTAGTTACCGACGAGCGGATCAGGGCGCGCCTGGCGGACTGGTGGACGGAAACATGGAACGCAGGCGGGAAGGACTTCATCCGCGGGAAGTTAAGTGACGAAACTCTATTCGCCGACCTCGACCAAGGGTTTAGCGGCGGTCTCGCCGCGGCGCCGGTAGTTGTAGTGGTCTGTGCCGATCTGTCGCGAGTCGAAGAGATCTATGCGCCGGCTTCGATCTACCCTGCCGTGCAGAACCTGTTACTGGCGGCCGCCGACCTCGGTTACGGCTCGTGCCTCACCACGGGTCTTACGACATTCGGTATCGACCGCGTGCGAGAACAGCTGGCGCTGCCGAACACAATGCTTCCAATGGCGGCCGTTTACCTCGGTCGTCCGGCAAAGAAACTGTCCCCGCCACGGCGTCGGCCTGCGACGTCAATGACTTTCCGCGACCGCTTCGGCAACCCGTGGTGACCAGAACGGAGTCCAGCCAATGCCATTGGGGATAACCGAAGACCATCTCGCACTGGCCGAGGTCGCGCGGTTGCTAGTGGCGCGTCACGGCGGTACGGCCGCGGCGCGTCGTATTCTGCTCGACGGAGACCTTGCGGGGCGCTGGTGGCTCGACGACCCGCTTTGGAAGGATATCGTCGCAGCCGGCTGGCTTGGCCTGCACGTCGACGAGCAGTTCGGTGGTCAGGGTTATGGATTGCCGGAGCTGACCATCGTGTTGGAGCAATTGGGTCGAGCGGCGATCGGTGGGCCGCTCCTGCCGACGGTCGCGGTCTCTGCGCTGATTGCCCTGTCCGGCACCGACGAGCAACGAGAGCGCTGGCTCCCGCAGCTCGTCTCCGGTGACGTCGTCGCAGGAATCGCCACGAACGGCGGTGCGGTCCTGACAGGTTCGACAATTGCTGCGGAAGCGATTGCCGCACTGGCAGAGCCGGCGGCTGACCTCTTCCTCGTCCCGGCAGGCAACGACATGGTACTCGTCGAGAACGGAGACGCTGTAGCTGCGCGCCGCACGGACTCCGTTGATCAGCTGGTGCGAGCCGTTGCGGTCCTCAAGCTGTCGTCAGCGCCGGTCGCCGACGTGTTTGCGAACACAGCTGGCGATGCCACGCGGATCCTGCGGCTGCTCGCCACGGCCGAGGCAGTGGGCGGACTGGGCGCCTGTACCGAGATGGCAAAGGTGTATAGCGGCGCCCGCGAGCAGTTCGGTAGGCCCATCGGGTCATTTCAGGCCATCAAGCATCACTGCGCGAACATGCTGATGGATACCGAACTCGCGGTGGCCGCCGCCTGGGATGCCGCGCGGTCTCGCGACCCAGAGGCTGAGCTAGCCGTGACGATGGCAGCTGGGCACGTGCTACCGGCGTACCAGCGGGTCGCGCTGAACAACGTCCAGGTGCACGGCGGTATCGGCTATACCTGGGAACATGACGCGCACCTGTACATTCGGCGCGCGACAGTGCTGCTGGCCTTCGCCGGTGGGCCAGATGTATTGCGCAACAAAGTCGTCGAGTTGCAACGCAGTGGCGCGCGCCGTTCCCATGCAGTGGAATTGCCCGCAGTCGCCGACCAATACCGGCAGGCTGCAAGGGATTTCCGTGCCGAACTCGAGAGGGCCGACCCGCAGCAGCAACGAAGGATTTGGGCGCGCAGCGGTTACCTTCAACCGCACTGGCCCAAGCCCTACGGTCGAGACGCCGATCCCGTCGAGCAACTCGTCATCGAACAAGAGTTAGTTGGCCTCGACAAGCCGAGCCTCGGGCTTGGCGAATGGGTAGTGCCGACGCTACTCCAGCACGGCAGCGCCGAGCAGATCGAGCGACTGATCTGGCCCAGCCTTGAAGGTGAGATCCGCTGGTGTCAGCTGTTCAGTGAGCCCGGCGCGGGTTCGGATGCGGCGGCGGTCGCCACCAAGGCGCAGCCGGTCGACGGCGGCTGGCTGGTCACCGGGCAGAAGGTTTGGACCAGCGACGCTGCAAACTGTCAGCGGGGCCTGGCCACTGTGCGGACGGACCCCGATGCATCCAAACATAAAGGGATCACGGCGATGATCATCGATCTCGACAATCCCGCCGTAGAGATCCGCCCGCTCAGGGAGATCACCGGTGAAGCGTTGTTCAACGAGGTGTTTCTCAACGAGGTGTTCGTTCCCGACTCAGACGTGGTGGGCGAGGTCAACGCTGGCTGGGCTGTTGCAATGGCGACGTTCGGCAATGAACGAGTGTCGATCGGTGGCGGCTCGGTGACGCTCCAAGCCGATCGCTTGCTCGACATACTATTGCGCCACAACGCCGATGACATCGGACTAGCCCGCGAGGTCGGCGCGCTGCTCATTGAGGCATATGCCCTCGCGGCGCTGAACCTTCGGCAGGCGGCCCGGGCGGTCTTCGCGGCCGGGCCGGGTTTCGAAGGTAACATCGCCAAGCTCTTTGGAGCCGAACACGCTCAGCGTGTCGCCGAATTGGCACTGCGCATCGCTGGACCTGCCGTACTGCTTGGCGGTGAATGTCAAGTGGTGCACGACTACCTGTTCAGCCGCTGCTTGACCATCGCCGGTGGCACCAGCGAGATCTTGCGAAACCTCATCGCCGAGCGCATCCTGGGCCTGCCGCGCGAACCGGCACCAAAGTAAACGGAGAATCGACATGACCTGTGCTGTAATCGGAATCGGCCGTACAGCGTACTCCCGCAACTCGGGCCGCACGACGCGGGGCATGGCCGTCGCCGCATGCCGAGATGCGATTGCCGACGCCGGACTGACCCCGGCTGACGTGGACGGGATCTGCACGTATATGGTCAATGACTCGGAGCAACCCATCTACGTGGGCTGGGCGTTGGGTATCGACGAATTAGCCTGGGCCAACGCGATGTACGGTGGCGGCAACATGGTGGCCGACCAGATCGCCACCGCTGCCGCGGTGATCGAGGCCGGGTTGTGCCGAGCGGTGCTGGTGTATCGGTCGCTCAACGGTCGCTCCGGCTACCGGTTCGGAACCATCCAGGGTGCAATGCAACTCGATCACGACAATCAGTTTGACGCTGTGTCCGGCTTCCTGGTTCCGCCGCAGTGGTTCGCGATGTGGGCCCGCCGCCACCAGCACGAATACGGCTCGACGTGTGAAGATCTCGGACAGATTGCAATCACCCAACGTAAACACGCCGGACCCAACGAACACGCCCTCCGCCGGGAACCTCTCACCATGGACGACTATCTGGCGTCCCGCTGGATCAATGAACCGTTCCGAGTTCTCGATTGCACGTCGGAGGTCGACGGCGCGGTGGCGATCCTGGTCGCCGGTGAGGACGTCGCCGCTGATGCCGCACAGCCGCCAGTGTGGCTAGTCGGGTCGTCGAACTCACAGAGCGGCGCGAATTGGACGATCTGGGATGACCCCACCGAGATGTACTCCCGCAGCGCAGGTCCAAAGATCTGGCAAAAGACCGGTTTGTCGCCGACAGACATGGACGTCGCGTGCATGTATGACTGCTTTACTTACACCGTGATGGCCACCATGGAGGGATTCGGATTTTGCGAAAAGGGCGAGGTCGGCAAGTTCTTCTCCACCGGCCGGGCCACGTACGGCGGTGACGTCGTGGTGAACCCACACGGCGGGCTGCTGTCTGAGGGTTACATTCATGGCCTCAACCACCACTACGAGGCGGCGCTACAGCTACGTCACGCCGCTGGCGGCCGCCAGGTCGAAAATGCACAACTGGCACTCGTGACCGCCGGCGGGGGACCATTCGGTGGCGCCAACATCTACAGCCGGGAGAAGCCGTGACCAACTCCCCACTCGTACCGCCAGTCCCGGTCCCTGATCCGGACACTGCACCCTTCTGGGAGGGGCTGAAAGAGGGCAAGTTGATGCTGTGTCGGTGCGACGACACCGGCAAGTGGATTCATCCCCCACTGGAACGCAGCCGATTCACTGGTGGGCCCGTACATTTCGAGCAGGTTAGTGGTGAGGGCACGATCTTTAGCTACATCGTCGTGCGTCAGCCTCTGGTGCCGGGGCGCATACCCCCGTACGTGATCGGGATCGTCGAGCTCGCCGAACAGCCGGGCTTGCGGATCAACGCGATCATTGCCGCCGATCCCGCCGAGGTCCGGATCGGACAACCGGTGCGAATGCGTGTCGTCGATCTGGGGGACACCGGCTTTCGCGTGCCCGAGTTCATCGTGGTTTGACGGCGGCTTGGATCTTGGACGGCTTGTCGATGCTCATTGATCGGCCAGCCGGTGCTTGAGAGTCAGCTGTCCCAACGCAGGTTGAGGGAGTCCAGGCCGAAAACTTGCCCGCCATGCTCAACGGGCTGTTCGACAACCTCGTACTCGGGGATGCGGCGATGCCACTCCTCAAGGATGACCGCGAGTTCCTGCCGGGCCAGGTGTGACCCGAGGCATCGGTGCGGTCCGGCGCCGAAGGACAGGTGGTGCGTGACCCCACGGTTGAAGTCGACGCGACGCGCATCAGGGTAGGCAGTCTCGTCGCGGCCGGCGGCGGCCATAGGAAAGGCGGCCATGTCGCCTGCTTTCACAGGACAGCCGTGAAAATTCATGTCGCGGGTGGCTTTACGAGCGGTCTGCACGATTGGGTAGACTCGCAGCAGTTCCTCGACCGCCCGAGGAATCACCTGGGGTTCGGCGACAATCCGTGCCCGGTCGGCAGGGTGGGTTGCCAAATGCAGCATGGCGTAGGACAGCTGACTGGCTACCGTATCGAGTCCGGCCATGAACAACAACAACAGGCAATTCAGCAGATCCCCGTCAGAAACCGGGGCGCCGTCGATCGACCAGCCGATTGCCCTACTGACGATATCGTCGGCGTCCGGATTCGGCGCCATCCGACGCTGCCCGATCAGCCCAGCGAAGTAACCCATCACTTGCTGCATGCCCTCGAACCGCGCGGCGTTGACTTGCTCACCGACGCCCTGCTGGTGGAGGATCTTATCCTCCCAGTCTAAAAACTGGTCGAGATGATCGACCGGCATACCCATGATCTTCAGGAACACGATCGAGGGGAAAACGCGGGCAACCCGAGGAACGAAATCGCATCCCCCCTGCGGGGCGATCTTCTCGATCAGCTCCCCCGCAAGCCGATGCTGTTCACCACGAAGTCCTTTGACCCGACCGGGAGAAAAGTACTCGGCGAGCAGGTGGCGCCACTTCGAATGTTCGGGAGGGTCGATCATGATCGGGATCCACTTGTATGGCGGATCGGGTTCGGTAGGGACGATGACGCTGCTCGACCAGAGTTCCGGGTGCTGCAGGCCGTCCAGAATCACCGCGCGGTCGGTGAACATCCAGTAGCCGTCGCCCTCGGTGTTGCGAAACACCGGCCGCAGCCGGTCCTGGACAGCGTCGACCTGATGAAAGTGTGTCAACGCGGGAGCCGATGGAGAGTTTAGTTCCAGGGTCTCCACGGGACATTGCCACAGCGGCTGCTGATCGGTCATACCGCCTCTTTTATGGTGTTCCAGTCGCAGCCCGTCAGCTCGGCGGACAGATTCCACAACCGGCGCGCGCTCTGCGGATCGCGAGCCTTGGCAAGGAGCTTGGTCGGCTTGGGCTTACCCCACTGGTGAAATAGCCCCCGCGGCGCGATGTATGTTCCGCTAGGCAGGTCGGTGGTGATGGCCTGGATCGTCGAGCGCGCCCCGTTAGCCGGGCTCTGCGCGATGTGCGGGGCCAGGGTTTTGCCGGCCCACCGCAGCACTCCCGTGCCGTCGCGAGTGATGTCGGTGGCGGTCATGCCGGGATCGGACGCATACGCGCGCCGACCCCGGCGAGCCAATTCCGCGACGAACAACAGGTTGGCCAGTTTCGATTCGCCGTACGCCGACCACATGTTGTAGCGGCGGTGCTGCCAGTTCAGGTCGTCGAACTGGATGCGTGCCAGCGCGTAATTACTGCTGGCGACGACAACGATGCGGTCGCGGATGCGGTCGCCGAGCAGGCAGGTCAGCGCGAAGTGGCCGAGGTGATTGGTGCCCATGTGAGCTTCGAAGCCATCCGTGGTCCGGGTCAGGGGAAGTCCGAGCACGCCTGCGTTGTTCACCAGAACGTCGACGAAGTCGACCTGATCGGCGAATTTGCGCACGCTGGCAAGGTCGGCCAGGTCGAGGTAGCGCACCGCGACGTCGCCTGTCATTGCCGCTGCAGCTTCTTCGCCTTTTTCCACGGTGCGACAAGCGATCAGCACCTGGTGACCGGCTGCTGCCATTGCCGACGCCGTAGCCCGGCCGACGCCGCTGTTGCCGCCGGTAACGATGATTCGCACAGCGCCCTGATCCTCGTCTTAACGTACTTGTAATTGGCAGCTGTGTGCCAAATTAATCGACTGTGTGGTCCAACACAAGGCAGGCTCCGCTACCCATTTGTCAGCGCAGCAGCTCTGCGGTGCCCAGCTCGGCGTAGGCCACCGCGAACCGGCGGAGGACGGCTGTGACCAGCTCGGTCGAGTACATCTCATCCGGGGTGATGGCCCACATGCAGAATCCCCATGCCGGAGTGCGGCAGTAGGCGATCCACATGTATTCACGGTCCGGCAGCGCCTCGACGCCAGCAGCTTGCAATCGCGCCAGATAGCCGTCGAGCAACTCGCGCTCATACGCCCGGCGTAGCTCCGGTTCCAGGGCAGCTACCAGGGCGTAGCCGAAGTCATGTGCCCATGAGCCGCGCCTTACCAGTTGCCAGTCAAGGACCCCGACTCGACCGTCGGGCAGGACGTAGGTGTTTGCAGGATGCGGGTCACCGTGCAGCAGTGTGAGGGGTTCTTCGGCAAAGTGTTCGGCCAGCCGCCAGAAAGTATTCTCCATCGTGTCGGCGTCCACGCCGGCAACCTCGAGCAGCAGCCTCTTTTTATAAGGCACTTCCAGCAACGCGCGGATGATGGCGAACCCGTTGGCGTGCAGGAAGTTTGCGAACGGGCCACGCACCGGGTGCTCCAGCCAGCCCAAGTCACCGCGATCGCGCAGTCGCGGACTACCCCAAAATGCCGAGTGGACTTGGGCGAGCGTCCTAAGTAACTCATCAACTTCATCGACCGTCAGCCCGGCAATGGCGTCGGGAAACCGGGCACCGCGATCGGTCACATCCTCTGTGACGATCAAAAACTGCGACGGCCCCTCGAGGTGGTCGGCAAAGTAAACAGCCGGCGTTTCGGCATCGATGCTCCGCCGCAGGTCGCGGTAGAAGCGGGTTTCATCGTTGAGTAGGACGGTGCCGCCCCCGCCGGCCGACAGTGACTCGTCAAACGCCTCCGGCAGATCGTGCACGGTGCCGAGCTGCGTCTTGACGAACAAGTGCCGGGGCAGAGCGGTTTCCGGCTCAGCATAGCTCACATCGAGGTGAACGTGCGAACTCGTACCCTGCGATGCCCGCCGTAGCCCCACGTCAGTGACAGTCACGCCGGGGTCGTAGCCACGCAATACCGCGGTCAGCACTTCGGGAGTCAGATCGTCTGGGGAACACAGAACGAGAGGTTGTGCTCGACTGCTCAAGGCTAATCCTCAGTCCTTATCAGAACATGACAGTGTACTGCCATGGTACTACCCGATTCGACTTGTTGTGTGCTTTCGGCTAACAAGTCAATGCTCTCCTGGTTGATACTCGGTGACTGTAGTGATTGTGGTCCTTGGCTCTACCACCAATTGACACTATGACAGTCAACTGTCATAGTGGGAAGCGGGCCGTTTGGATGGGATTGCGGTTATCCCACCAGGGCCATTCTTGATTGCCGAGGTTGCCACGGCGGCTGACAGGGAGAACCGTGACGAGAGGCACACGAAGGGCCAGCCCTCAGCGAGTCGGCCACCCCCAAGTGGTGGCCCTCGATGGGACAGCGTGTCTGCCACGAGAAACCATAGGAAACAAGGGCTTTGGTATCGACACGATGCGTAGCCTCAGGTTACCGGTACCGCCGGCCTTTTGCATCACCCGCGAGGTTTGCGAGCAGTTCTTCGCTGATCCCGCAGCTGGTATTGGCTGCATCTGGGATGACGTCGTGCAAAACATCCGCTGGCTGGAACGGGAGACATCGCGGACGTTTGGCCGTGGTTCCGAACCACTGCTCGTCAGTGTGCGGTCTGGGGCGGCGCAATCGATGCCCGGCATGCTCGACACTGTCCTGAATCTAGGGATCAACGATGCGGTTGAACAGGCACTCGCGCGGTCCCGCGGGCCCGAGTTCGCGCGCGATGTACGCGCCCGATTTGAAAATAGCTATCGGCGCATCGTGCTAGGTGGCAACGAACGCGAGGCGGCCCCTGGCGACCCATTCGCACAGCTGCGTCGAGCGGTCGAAGCGGTGTTCGCGTCGTGGAACTCTACACGTGCCATTGCCTACCGCAGCCATCACCGCCTGGACGCTCTACCCGGTACCGCGGTTGTGATCCAGGCAATGGTGTTCGGCAATTGCGGGCATAACTCCGGCACTGGCGTGCTGTTCAGCCGAAACCCGATCACCGGCGCCAAGGAGCCGTTCGGCGAGTGGCTTCCGGGTGGTCAAGGGGAGGACGTCGTGTCGGGCGGCGTCGATACCAGGCCGCTCAGCGCACTGCATGATGAGCAGCCAGAAGTATGGGCAGCGTTGCTGGATGCCGCCCGCAAACTCGAACAACTCGATCGTGACGTCCAAGACATCGAGTTCACTGTCGAAGCGGGCAGGCTCTGGCTGCTGCAGACCAGAGTTGCCAAACGCTCAGCCCAGGCTGCGGTTCGCTTGGCGCTACAGCTGCGACAAGAGGGATTGATCGACGACGCCGAGGTACTGCGCAGAGTGACACCGTCGCACATCGAGACCCTACTGCTACCATCTGTCCAACCCGAAACCCGATTGGCTGCTGCACTTTTGGCCAAAGGACAGCCGGCCTGCCCCGGCGTGGCATCGGGTCGGGCCTACACCGACGTGGATGACGCACTGGATGCCGCTGGCCAGGGCCAGGACGTGATACTAGTCCGTCCCTCGACCAGCCCAGACGATGTGCAGGCCATGCTGGCCAGCCGTGGGATCGTGACCGAGGTCGGCGGCGCTACCAGCCATGCCGCGATAGTCAGCCGCGAAATCGGTCGGCCGACGGTCGTGGGTTGCGGAGCCGGGGTAGCTGAGACTCTCAATGGCCGACTGATCACGATTGACGGCTCCGAAGGCGAAGTGCGCGAAGGAGTTCTGGAGTTGACGGCATGGTCGGAGAGCGAGTCCCCCGACCTGGCCGAGCTGACCGAGCTCGCACGCCTGCATAGCCCACTACGAGCGCACGTCGCCGGTGAGTACCCTACGCTAGCCAACAATTCTGAGGCCGCCGTACGCGATGCGCTGGCCACCGGCCACACCGACGTCGTCTGCCCGACACCGCTAATCACGATGCTGACCGCCATCAGATTGGCCGATACCGAGGAAATGACGTTGCGCCATGACCGAATTGAAGATCCTTCAAGCCATACGACTCAAGGGCAGAATTCACGCGGCTGACCTGGCCCGGACTGTCGGCGAAGATCCCCTGCTCGTCGCCTCCACCGTTGCCCGGCTGGCTGAGACCGGGTTGATTGTCGCAGGCAACACACTGAAGCTCAGCCCCGCCGGTCGGCAGCGCTTGACTGCGCTGTTGGCCAGCGAGCATGCAGTCGCCAACCGAGCCGAACTTTCTCAGATCTACCACGATTTTCGTCAGGTAAACGCCGACTTCAAGGCACTGGTCACTGAATGGCAAATTCGCGACGGCCAACCCAACAGCCACGACGATCCAAACTACGACGCCGCAGTGCTCACCCGACTTGACCGCACGCATGAGCGAGTACTGCCGATCATCGGCGCGGCCGCAGCGCAGGTGCCACGGCTGAGCGCCTATGGCGACAAGCTGTCGATGGCGCTGGAGATGGTGCACGCAGGCAAGACCGAATGGTTCACCCGGCCGACCATCGACTCGTACCACACGGTCTGGTTCGAACTACACGAAGAACTGATCCTAGCCACCGGACTGACGCGCGAGGGTGAAGCCGAAGTGGACCACTCACATTGAGCCGCCCACGAGGCGCAGACCCAGCCGTAATTGGCTGAATCTGGTTAGATGTGACAGTAGATTGTCATGGGTGAGTCCCGTGTGTCAGACGACTTGCGCCATGGCCACGCCCAAACGACCACTGTCACCCATGGTTGTAGTGTCGGCGCAGACACCGAAGCCGAGGAGGCTGGCAGATGGCGCGCGGTGATCGGTCGCCCCGTAACGAACACGCGGATCGCACCCGATCTGCGTTGGTAGACGCGGCGCTGAACCTGTTCAGCGCCAAGGGCTACGATGACACCACGACCGAAGAGATCGCCGCGAAGGCAGGGGTTTCGCCGCGCACGTTCTTCCGCTACTTCCCCACGAAGGAATCGGTGCTGTTCTTCGGTGAATACGACTTTATCCACGCCTTTAGCGGCGTTTACCTGGCACAGCCGGATACGATCTCAGATTTTGAAGCGATGGCTAATTCTTTCGCGCTGCTGGCGCCGTCGCTGAAGCGAATCCGCAAGAGGATCGGGCAATATCGCGAGGCGGTCGAGTCATCGCCAGTGTTGCTGGGACGCGAGCGGCAAATTCACGAGGCTAATGCCGATACCGTGGCAAAAGTGATCGCTCGGCGCAGACACCTGACCAAGCCCGACGACGAATGCCGGTTGCTTGCGGCAGTCGGAGTCTTGCTTCTAGAGCGAGCCATCAGCCGTTGGCTGGCCACACCGAATCGGGCAGTCGACGACGTTATTCGTGAGGAATTTGCTGCGCTGCCAGCCGCGCTCAAATGAGACCGCCACGGTTTGCCGCGGGACTCGGACGACTCTGCCGCGTCATTGGTCCGGTGGCTGGGCTCAGAAAGACGGCATCACCGCAGCGGCGCTGCGACGACACCCTCATCCGGTCGGAGCCAGCTGGTCGGCCGTAATTCGAGGGAAGTTCAGCATTCTGCGGGCGTTTTCCTCAACAATCAGCGAGCACTCGTCGTCGGGTACATCGGCCAGAACTTCGGCGGCGCGTTTGCGGGAGTTCGGCCAGTTGGAGTCCGAATGTGGGAAGTCGATTTCCAATGTGATGCGGTCGATGCCGATCGCATGCCGGTTGGATAGGCCGTGCTCGTCGTCGATGAAGCAACCCCAGAAGTGCTGGCGGAATAAATCCGAAGGACGGGTGTCGAAGTCGATGTCCTGGTAGTAGCGATGCCGCTCCCACACGTAGTCAGATCGCTCCAAGATGTATGGCACCCAGCCGATTCCGCCCTCAGCTAGCGAGATCTGCAGATTTGGGAACCGCTGCAGCTTGCCGGAGAACAGCAAATCGACGGTGGTCCACATCAGGTTGGTCGCGAACAGGGTGGTGGCTACCGCGAAGGGTGCGTCGGGCACCGTCAGCTGCCCGGGAACGGGCTTCACCGTGGAGAAGGAAAAGCCGGGCACGAAAGAACCCGAGCCGAAGTGCAGCGACACCGGCATCTGGGCATCGGAACAGACCTGCCATAACCGGTCCCAGTGGTCGCTGTGGAAGGAGGGCAGACCCAGCGGCACCGGGCTGTCCGGGAAGGACACCGTGCGTGCCCCTTTTGCCGCGACCCGTTCAGCCTCGGCGATAGTCGCGTCGATGTCCCACACAGGCAGAATGGCCAATGGCACATAACGCTCCGGTGCGGTGGCGCACCACTCATCGATATAGAAGTCGTTCCACGCCTTGACGCACAGCAGGGCCAGCTCCTTGTCCTGCGCACGGATAAAAGTGCCGCCGGCGAAGCCCGGAAACGAAGGAAAGCACAGTGCGGCTTGTACACCGTCGAGATCCATGTCGGCGATTCGCGCAACCGGGTCGTAGCAGCCAGGGATCATATCCTCATAGCGGACGGGGTCCAAACCCCACTCCTCCGGCGGCTTGCCAGCTACGGCGTTGAGCCCGATCGTCGGAAAAATCTGGCCGTCATAGCTCCAGAGGTGCATGCCGTCCTTCTCGATGATGCGCGGACCCTGCTCGCGGAACTTGTCTGGCAGCCGGTCCTGCCACACACGCGGGTGTTCGACCAGGTGGTCGTCGACCGAAACGATCTGGTGGTGGTCCTGCAATGGCATCGCATTCTCCCGATCAGCGGTTTCTGACGATCCGTCTTGATTTCTGACGTGATGTCTCGTAAGTATATGGTATGGATCACAAATGTCTAGAGTCAAGAGGAAGGTCATGTCCGCGACCCACCATCGGCCACCCTCCCCGCGCGAAAAGGTCAACGAGGACGACCATGACCTGTTGACCTTTGGCGAAGCCGGCGAGCGTCTACGTATAGAGATCGCGGCGGCCGAAGCGGCCGAAGCCGAACTGTTGCGCTCCGGTTCCCGTGCCGAGCTGGATAAAATGAAGGCTCGGTTAGCGGCCCTCCGCGCGGCAGCAGAACGTAACTCCGCCCAACCGATCAACGACGCGAACTTCGAGAGATTCTTCGGGTACCCGGGCAAGGCGAAGCGCAACCACGGCGGGCCACCGAGCGACTGATGGGTCCATCCGAGAAACTGCGGCGACCTGGCTATGCACCCGCCAACACCAGCTTGGGTCGGCGAGGCCGCTACACCCGCGGTCGGATTATCGACTCCGCAGCAAAACTTTTTGTTGCCAAAGGGTTTCACGGCACGTCGATAGATGCGATTGCCAAGGCCGTTGGCGGATCGCGGGCAACCGTCTACCAATACTTCGAAAGCAAAGAGGCGATATTTGCCGAGCTGGCAAGCAAATGCGAGCCAGCAGTGCTCGAACACGGCAAGCAGCTGGGCCGCCTCGGCCCCGACATCGAGGGCATGCGAAACCTGCATCGATGGCTGCGGGATTGGGCGAGGCTTTACGACCGCTATGCAATGGTCTTTCTCGAGTTTCCCGGCATCGGCACCATCGCGGGTCTGCCGCAAACCGATGCCGGTGCTGTCTCCGACCAGTACGCACGGCTGGTCACCGAACGACTTCGTACAGCGGGGGTAAGCGGAATTGACCCGGAGGATGCCACCGCTGCGCTGTTGCGGATCTCACATATGGTCAACCTTTACCGGTTTCGTGGCATGTTCGGGTTGCGATCCGAGAAAACAACTTCCGAGTCGTTGTCGATCGCCATGCAATTACTGCTCTTCCCGCAGACGCCCGTGTCCGTGATCGAAGCCGTGCTGACACCTGGAACGGTCACCCCATCCGAAGGCACTTTGCCGGGCGGGCTCATAAATACACCACCTGAAGACGCCCAAATAATCGGCGTTTCGCCGATTCGGGAGGACATCCTGGCAGCCGCTTCGTCGCTGTTTCTGGAGCGGGGGTATTACTCGGTCGCCATGGAAGAGATCGCTTCGGCTGCCAATGTCAGTCGTGCCACGCTGTATCGCCACTTCAGCAACAAGACGACGATCCTCGACGAACTCACCGGTCGGGCGGTGGTCGAGGGCAAGCACTTGGCCGCCGAGCTGTATCGGCTGGCAGATGCCTCCCCTGTTTGCGACGATCTGCACGCGTGGTTGGCTCGGTATGTGCGGTTTCACCGCAGCTACGGCGGCGTGATCCGGGCTTGGTATGACGGCACACTGGGCGAACGGTTGGCGCAGGCGGTCGGCCGGGGAATCGCGCCGTTCCAACTGGCTGCGACTGCGCTGCTGCGCCGGGCGCAACTTCCGCCGGGGATGGATCCACAAGTAGGCGCGGCAGTCTTCATCGCCGTTCTGGGAAGGATGGCAGAACGCTCTGTGTCTCAACATCGGACCGAAACCGATTATGACACTGCTGGATTGATGTTGCTGATTTTGCGTCGCTCACTGTTGGGCGAACGGCAGCACCGCTAGCAGCGCCGAGATAAAAGGTTGGCCAAGTTCTGCAGCGCCTCAGCGGCACAGGAGATCGCCTCTTCGACTTCGTGTGTGCGTGAGAGGAGCTCACCTCTACTCACGTCGCGCGCCTCCAGGGCCGGCGCAACAAAGTACCGGAAGCGCTTGCGCACAGCTTCTTCCGAGCGGTCGATCTCTTCGGCGGCCAGGTAGGTTTGCTCCACGAGGAAGTCGACAAGTTCGTCCAGGCTGACATCGGAGCGTATTTCGCCGTTGCGCTGACCTTCCCGGAGCACAGGACCCATCACTCCGACTGCAGCTGCGTGCACGCGGGGGTCGTGGACGGACGCCGAATGCTGGGCGATCAAAGTGGTGATGGAGGGATCTTTGGGGAGCTCACGTGCGGTGTAGATCAGCGCCGCCTCCACTTTTGCGAATGCCCCGGTCTTGCACTTCATCAGTTCGTCGACAGCCGCTATGTGCCGCTGTGATCGCAGTAGCGCAACCTGGACAAGGACTTCGGATAGGTTGCCGAGTTGCCTGAACGCGGTAGCCCGCGAGACCCCGGCCCGCCGCGCAATTGCCTCCATCCGCACTTCATTGACGCCATGATCGGTGATTTCGGCGTCTGCTGCGCGAATCAAACGGGATCGGACGGTGCCCTCGTCACCGTTGATCGCGCTCGCGCCGGTCATGTGATCGCCCCGGCGACCTTCAACTCGACAAGCTGCTGGTCGTCGAACCCGAGTTCCCGCAGTACTTCATCGGTGTGCTCGGCGAACTGCGGCGCCCGTACCAGGGACGGTGCAGCCTCGTCGAACTTTACCGGGTTGACCACCAACTTTTGCGGGTGCCCGTCGGCGTCAACGATCTCGGCGATGCGGCCATTGGCAATCAGCGATTCGTCGTTGCCGACCTCCCAACCGTCTTGCACCGGTGCCCACGGCCCACTGCACTCTTTGAGCAGGCGCACACACTCGGCGAACGTGCGGCTGGCAATCGCGTCCTCGACTATTTCGAAAGCTGCGTCGGCGTTCTCGGCCAATGACGCCAGGGTGGCGAATCGCGGGTCGTCGGCGTAGCCATCGCATCCCATCAGCCGGCAGAACTCAGGCCAGTACCGTGTCGGTTGCAGCATCGACAGCTGGATGAACCGGCCGTCGCGGGTGCGGTAATTGCCGGTCAGCGGGTTGTACGGCGCTTGCGTTTTGGTGTCCATCTTCGGCAGCGGGCCTCCCGTCAGAAGCGCCATGTTCACGCTGAATTGGGTGGCCCAGGCCCCCACGGCCAGCAGCGACACGTCAAGCACCGCCGGCTGACCGGTGACGCTTCTGCCATACAGTGCTGCAGCCACCCCGCCCGCGATGGCCAGTCCGCCGATGTTGTCCCCATAAGCGCCGGCTGGCATAAACGCGGCGCGTTTGGCGTCGCATGGGGTGACACCGTCAGCGCTGCCGCCACGGGCCCAGAAAGCAGTGGCATCATAGGCGCCAGTGTCCCGGTCCGGTCCTTGGGTGCCGAACCCGCTGCCCACCACATAGATGATGTCGGGGTTGATATGACGCACGTCGTCGACATCGATGTGCAGCTTAGCCCGTGCGGTCGGCAGATAATTTGTGAGGAAAACGTCGCTGCGCCGGATCAGCTCTTCAAGGACGGGGCGTGCTTCGGCGACGGCAAGCCCTAGTCCTACGCTGCGCTTCCCACGGTTGGGCGCCTCCATGATCGGCGCGAACGACGATCCCGGCACACTGGCCGCGCGACCTAGCACGGTGATCAGCCCGCGTTGGGCGTCGCCGGTGACCGGGTTCTCGATCTTGATCACGTCGGCGCCCCAGTCGGCCAGCACTGCCCCGGCCGCCGGGACAAACGTGAACTGGGCGACTTCGAGGACGCGGACTCCGGCAAGCGGCCGGTCCATCAGGAATCCCACACCAAGGGCAACGCGTCGAGTCCAAGTTGGCCACCGCTTTCGAAAAGCTGCGCATTTGGGGCGACTCGATAGTGCGGTATCCGTTTGTGCCACTCTTCGAGCGCGATCCTGAGCTCGCGGCGGGCCAGGTGGGAACCCAGACAGCGGTGTGGCCCAGCACCAAAAGCGATGTGGTTGTTAGGTTTCCGAGTGATATCGACGGTGGTGGCGTTCGGGAACGCCGCGTCGTCCCGAGTAGCGGCATTCAACGGGATGTTGACCATGTCACCGGCTTTCATTGGGCAACCCTGCAACTCGATGTCTTTCATCACCTTTCGCGCGGGTATGACTATTGCGTACGCGCGCAAGAACTCCTCAACTGCACTCGGGATGATACGGGGATCTTCGACAATCCGTATGCGATCGCTGTCGTTGCGGGCCAGGTGCAAAAAGATCCAGCCCAACGTGACCGACACCGTGTCGAGACCGGCCATGAACATCAGCAGACAGAACGAGAGCAGGTCGGCATCCGAGACCGGCTTACCGTCGATCTGGTAGGCAATAGCCTTGCTGACGATGTCGTCGCGGGGCTGCTCCCGGCGTTCAGCGATGATCGTCGAGAACCGACCCATCACCGCCATCATTGCGGCAATTTGCTGCTGCTGCCCGGACTCCTGCCCCAGGTCGGTGTGCAGGATGGCGTGTTCCCATTCCAAGAACTGGTCCAGCTCATCGACAGGCAGCCCCATCAACTCCAAGAAGATCGTGGTTGGGAAACGCTGCGCGAAATCGGCCATGAAATCACACGATCCCCTGTCGGCAAGGCCGTCGATCAGCTCGATCGCGCGCCGACGTACCGTGCCCTCCAGGCGATCGACCGCCCCCGGAGCGAACAGTGGCCCCAGCTGGCGGCGCCACTGTTTGTGCTCCTCGCCGTCGAGCATTTCGGGGATCCACTTGTACGGCGGATTCGGATCCAGCGCGGTAACGACGCTGTTGGAGAAGGTCTCCGGATCCTGCATGATCCGCAAGATCCCCGCATAGTTGACGACGGTCCAAAAACCTGGCCCAAAGTCGTTGCGATACCAGGGAAACCGAGCCCGAAGCTCGTCATACGTCTTCAGCCACGTTCCTGCGGGCTTGATTGCGGTGTAGTCGAAATTCAGCACCGGGTACTGCCCGGCGCGGTTCACCACCGTCGTCACGACACCCTCCAGCTGAGATATTTTTGGCTGTAATCTCATAAATGAGATCGATGACCATCACCGTATCAGTGCGGCGGGCGCCTGTCGAGACCTGGATCACATTTTGCTTATCGTGTGATCGCCGACGAGATTTCCAGACGGGCGCGTTGGTCTCCTGCCGCGACGCTCCCGGTGTGAATAACCGGGTATGACGCGAAATTACCGACTCGCCACCAAGGCCGGCCGGCCCGGGTTACATTGTTGCAGTCCAGGACAGACCAGATGCCCCAATGAACGAGGTGGGCTTGTGTGGAACCGATTTGTTGCCGCGTCGGCACTCGGCGTGACCGTCCTTGCCATCGGCGCATGCTCGTCGTCGCCGCCGGCGCAGCCGGGATCCTTGCCGCCGGGAACAGCGCAGGTAACGATTGACAACAAAGACATGCCCGAGACGCACACGGTGCGTTGCACACCGATCGAATCGTTAACCACGATCGCCACGGGCGACGCGGCTGCAGGTGTTGATGCGCTCATGTCGAATAAAGATGCCCTTAACGCCAAGTCGGTCAGCATCCACGGACTCGGCGGGTTTACCGGCAGCTATGTGGAAGGTCTCCAGGGCCAGGCACACGTGACCACGAGGGGGTCGACCTACATCATCCGCGGCACCGCCGAGGGTTTCCGGCAGAATGACCCCAGCGTCAGGACGACGGGCGCGTTTGTGGTCAAGGTGGCCTGCTAACAACCGCCGATTGCCGCACTGTGGTGCGTCGCCTAACGAGCTCTGCTGCCCAGCCGCGTCGCAGCGTCACTTCAAAGTCAGCTATTCGACAGCAGGTCCCGCATCCGCGAGTGGACGAGCCGCGCAGTTTGCGCCGGCGCAAGCCGAGACAGCTTGTCCAACATGATCGAATCCCACCCGACGCGGATATGCCGCGACCCTTTCTCGATGCCCCGAACGATCTTGGTGGCGGCGACGGCAGACGGCGTCATCCGCATCGACTGTGCTCGTGCAGCACTTGCCTCCGGCGTCAACGCACCGGAGTTCACTGCGATATTGGTCGCGATCGCACCCGGGAACACCACGCTGACCCGAACATCGGTGTCACGTAGTTCAGAGTCAAGCCCCTCCATCAGTGCTTTTACCGCAGCCTTCGAAGCGCCGTATACCGTCTGCCCCGGCACGGAAACGAACGAACCCATGCTTGACACCGCGGTGATATTAGCTTCCGGCCGCTTCAGCAACACCGGGAGGAACGCCTTTGTCACGTTCAGCACACCGTAGAAATTCACGTTGATGACCCGTTCGATGTCGCTGAACGCCAAGTCATCGAATCGCGCGAACTTGTGGATGATGCCGGCGACGCTGACGACGCCGTCCACCGCGCCATGCGTCTGGGCGACCACATCCGGCAGCGCCGAGACCGCCGAACGGTCGACGACATCGATGGTGTGAGTCGATAACCGCTCGCAGCCGCCGACACGCGCGGCCGTTTCCCGCAAACCGCTTTCGCTGATATCGACAGCGGCTACGCGTGCCCCTTTATGGACCAGTGTCAGCGCCACGTCGCGCCCGATGCCGTCACCGGCGCCGGTGACGACGAAGACCTTGTCCTTGACGATCACCGGAAGTGTTCCTTTCGCAGTTCCTCCTTGCATACCTTGCCCAGCGATGTCCGCGGCAGCTCGTTGACAACGACTAGCCGCTCCGGCGTTTTCTGCTTTGCCAGGCCCGACGCCGCAAAATGGGCACGTAGCGCGTCAAGGTCAAGCGCGGCACCGGGTTTGAGCACTACCACCGCTGCCACAACTTCGCCGAAGCGCCCATCAGGGGCGGCCACTGCCGCGCTTTCGGAGACCGCCGGATGGGCGTTCAATACATCCTCAACCTGAGCAGATGAAATCGTCTCACCACCTCTGATGATCACGTCCTTGATGCGATCGGTGATCGTCAGCCTCCCAGCGTCGTCGAGGTGGCCGAGGTCGCCTGTGCGGAACCAACCGTCGGCGGTGAACGCGGCGGTATTCGCCGCCGGGTCGCGATAGCCGATGAACTGATCCGGACCCTGTACGATCACCTCGCCATCCACGCCGGCCGGCACGTCAAAGCCATCGGGGCCCAGGATGCGTACCGCCGAACCGGGCATCGGCTTGCCATCGGTGCCCAATCGTGCCCATTCCGCTTCGCGGGCGTGTTCGCCAGTGACCGTGGGATGCTCTGTGGCGCCATACGATCGGAAGGTTGCAATCCCGGCTGCTGAGGCGAGCTTGCCAAGTTCCTCGCTGACCGGCGCAGCCCCGACAAGAAATTCGCGCAGCGAGGCCAACTTGCCAACGGCGTCTTCCAGGTCAAGGATCCCTTGCAGATGAACCGGCGCACCGGCCGTTGATGTCACTCCGAATGCGTGCATGATCTCAACAGCGCGGCGCGGATCCCAGCGATCCATGAAAACTGTTCTGCCGCCTGCGATCATCGGGCGCAGCATGCTGACCAGGCCGGCGATGTGCCCGGGAGGAAATGTCACCAGCGACACGTCCTCGGGCGCGCCGGCGATCAGAGCAGGCATGGTCCGCAGCTCAGCCAGCACCGTGTTATGGGTGTGTTGCGCACCCTTCGGCACCGAGGTGGTTCCAGAGGTGTATGCGAGCAGGCAGACATCGTCTGCCAACACACGTAGACGCTGGTAGGACTCGGCGTCAGCATCCAATTGCGACCATGCCAGGTATCCGTCGCCTGGCTCCTCCCCGGTGACGATTATGTCCCGCAGCGTGTCAATGTGCGAAAGCTTCGGTATTCGCTCGGTATAAGTAAGCGATCCAGCGCGTGACGGCATGATGAGCACCTTGGCGCCCGATTCGGCGAGTATGCAGCCGACCTCCGATGCACCATAAATGTGGACGATCGGCACCAGCACTGCGCCGCACAACAGCACCGCCTGAAATGCCACTGCGCACTCGACGCAATTCGGTAGCTGTACCGCCACCACGTCGCAAGCGCACACGCCGAGCCGTTGAAGCGCCGCTGCCAATGCGCGGGCACGGTTGTGGATTTCCTCCACCGCAAGCGTCTGGACTGCTGAGCCAGCAACGAAAACAACCGGAGTGGAACCAAATTCAGCGGATCCCGCAATAAAGGCGTCGATACACGTCCGATCAGAAAACCAGCCTTCGCGATACCATTTGTCGCGCAGCGGTCTGTAGTCGAATGACATCAACTCCATACTCTCGACCTGGTTGTCATCTGCGAAGGCGTCGGATGCATCACGAAGCCAACAAGAATCACCGTGAATCCACTTCGCGGTTGCGCCCTTGCCATCACACCTTGATGACAATGCCCTGGGTAAATGTGACAATGCTGGCGAGCATCAGAATGAAGGCCATACATCCCACCACCAGCTTGGCGGTTTCTGCCCACAGGGCCGCGTTCGTTGCTGGCGGAAGGAAAAATTCCACCGGCATGTCTTTCATGCTTGCCCGCTTGTAGTCCTGGCTACCTTGCATGGTGACGTCCTTTCGGCTCACGGAATGTAGGGGCTCTCGGCGCCGGTCAATGCGCGCAACGCAACCAGCGGGACAAGGAGGAATACAAAAAAACTAACCTGAAAGCCGATGAACCAAGCACCCAGCCTCAGCAATTCAAATCGCCAGCGGGGTATCACCACATCGTAGTTGAGGTAATTGTCGAATTCCTGCTGCTTGGTCATCCGGGCGGGCCTGGTGGCAACAGCCACACCACCGGTCTCGGATATGGACATCCCGACTCGGCTAGCGGTTCCCTTCGGCACCGTGAATCGGTCCAGGCGGCAGAAGCGCTCCAAATGGTTTAGCCCGCGTATCGGCGGTTTGCCCGCCCAATATGCGATCAGGTTGGGCCAAGTGCACATCAAGCCGATGGTCCACAGCAGGGTGATGCGCCCACCGTTGTGCCATTCGATTAATGGCCCCAACCCGGGATCGTAAGTCCACCAACCCATGGCCGTGGCAGTGCCCTCGGTGAGGAAGTCCCACGCGTAGTTAACCGGTACGGCGAGCACAAGCATCGATGTGAGCATGCTCCACCCCAGCCGCGACGACACCCATTGACTGAGCCAGAGCACCAGGATGGCGTGCACCCCCCAGTACACCGCGTACGCGAACGGCATGAACAGCGGATCGTTCGGCGTCTTGAGCGGCAGCCAGTCCAGCAAATGGTGCCGGGCGAACGCCGGGCTGTAGAACAGCATCTGGCCCCAGTCACCGACGGTTTCCATCCAGTAGACCGCCATGCTGTTAAACAAGAACAGGAACCCCCACGTCAGCCGGCGCCGACGAATCGCATCGGCGATCGCCAGCACGATAAAGACACTTCCGACGATGGGGATCACCCAGTTGAAGAACCAGACCCCGCTAGGTTGCATGGTGGCCGGAGGCGCGAGCTGTCCTGCTGCCAAGCTGCTCAACCAGGGTCCCTTGCCATTCGAAAAACGATAAATCTACAGATATTTAACTTAGTTATCCTTTAACCTGATGTCCAGGAATCACCACGATCTGCGATCGGAAAGTTTGGGGAGCTTACTACTACCATGTCGCTACCGGATCTGGTCTTGGTCCATGGCGGCGAACACGCCGCCGACTGCTGGGACCTGACAGTCGCCGAGCTACGACGGCTTTCGCCGGAATTGCGCATCCTGGCGGTGGATCTGCCGGGTCATGGGGCCAAGCCGGGGAACCTGGCCACTGCCACCATCGCCGAGTGGGTGGATTCGGTCATCGCCGATATCGAGGAGGCCCGGCTTGGGGACATCGTCATTGTCGGTCATTCGATGGCCGGGGTGACGGTGCCGGGTGTGGTAGCCAAGCTTGGTTCACCACGAGTGCGCGAAATGATCCTGGTCACCGCGTTCGTTCCGCCGCAGGGCTCGGCCATCGTGGATACACTCGCCGGCCCGTTGGCCTGGTTCGCTCGCCGCGGTGCCGCCAAGGGCAAACCGACGAAGGTCCCGACGGTCGCGGCAAGGTTTGCTTTTTGCAACGGAATGACACGCGAGCAGCGACGGTTCACGCTGTCGCGGCTCTACACCGAATCGGTCAGCATTCCAGCCGAACCCGTCGATCGCAGCGGCCTGCCCGACGAGGTGCCCAGAACGTGGATAATGACGACCCGCGACCGGGCGCTGTCAGTCCGGTCACAGCGCAGCAGCATCGCCGCGCTCGGCGGGGTCCACAAGGTGATTACCATCCCGGCATGCCACGACGTGATGATCAGTGATCCTCACGCGTTGGCACGCATCCTCGTCGAGCGGTGCCAGGCGAGGCAGTAGATACCGCCGATGCCGGACCTCATGCTAGCGTCCCTGGAACTCGGGGCTGCGCCGCTTGACGAACGCCCGCACGCCCTCGAGGAAGTCGGCAGTGCGGGTCAACGCCGTCTGGCCCTCGACTTCAAGCTGGCCCACTCCTGGAAGCGCCGAAAGCGTCGCTTCGCTTAACGCCTGCTTGAGCCAGCGGTATGCCATCGTCGGCCCACTCGCCAGCTTCTGCACGACCGCCGCCAACTCGGTCTCGTAGTTCACGTCGTCGACCACATGCGAGATCATGCCCCACTCGAAGGCTGTTGGCGCTGCGATCTTTTCGGCCAGCATGGCCATCCGTGCCGCGCGTGCCCGGCCGATGGCCGCCGGGACGAGGGCGCACGCTCCGCCGTCGGGCATCAGCCCGACCTTGGTGAAGGCCAGCTGGAAGAATGCCGACCGGGCAGCGACGACCAGGTCACACGCCAACGCCAGCGGGCAGCCGAGGCCGACCGCGGCTCCGTGGACGCCCGCTACGACCGGTTTGGGAAGCGCAGCGATGGCCTGCACCACCTCGTTGGCAACAACAACAGCGCCGTCGGTGTCGGCCCCGGTCAAATCCCCGCCCGAACAGAACCCGCGCCCGGCTCCGGTGAGCACCACGACACGCACCGAATCGTCGCGGGCGTCACCGACACGTGCCTTCAGCTCCTCCAGCATCGGTGTATTGAGTGCGTTGAGCTTGTCCGGCCGGTCTAACACAATGCGCAGAACGCTCTGGTCTCGGTAACACGAAATACCGTGCACGGCCTCGTCCTACAGGCCCAAATCGCGGCCGATGATGTCCTTCATGATTTCAGTGGTGCCGCCGAAGATCGTGTAAATGCGAGAGTCGACATAGTCGCGGGCAACGCGGTATTCGTTCATGTAGCCATAGCCGCCGTGCAGCTGGACGCAGCCATCGATGACCTTCTTGGCCAGCTCCGTGCACCACCATTTCGCCTTGGCCGCCTCCACCGCGGTCAACTCGCCGTCGACCACCGCTTGAAGACACCGGTCGATGTAGTGCTCGCCGATCTCAAGTTCGGTGTCCATTTCCGCGAGCAGGAACCGGTTGTGCTGAAAGGTTCCGATCGGTTGGCCGAAGGCTTTGCGGTCCTTGGCGTACTGCAAGGTCCGGCGCCAGCTTTCACGGGCCCCGGCGATCGCAGAAATGGCGATGGATAGCCGTTCGGAGGGCAGGTTGTGCATCAAGTGGTAGAACCCGCGTCCCTCCTGACCTAGCACGTTGGATGCCGGGACGCGAACATTCTCGAAGTGCAGTTCGGCGGTGTCCTGGGAGTGCAGACCCATCTTGTCGAGTTTGCGTCCGCGGGTGAAGCCCTCCATGCCCCGCTCAACGACCAGCAGGGTGAAACCCTTATGTCCGGCCTCCGGGTCGGTGCGTGTCACCACGACGACAAGATCGCAGTTGATGCCCGAGGAGATAAAGGTCTTGGAGCCATTGATGATCCAATCCTCGCCATCGCGCACAGCCGAGGTTCTGATACCGGCCAGGTCGCTGCCCGCGCCGGGCTCGGTCATGGCGATTGCAACGATGGTCTCCCCGGTGATGATGCCGGGCAGCCAGCGCTCCTTTTGTTCGTCAGTGGCCAGCGTTTTGAAGTACGGGCCGACAACGTCGTTCTGCAGGCTCAGCGCCGGGGCCACCGATCCCCATTTAGCGAGTTCCTCATTGATGACGGCATTGAACCGGAAGTCGTCGGATCCCCCACCGCCGTACTGTTCGGGCATGTTGAATCCGATCAGGCCGTACTTACCGGCTGCCAGGTACGCCGAGCGGTCGACGATCCGCTCGCGCTCCCATTTCTCGGCGTTCGGCGCCACCTCGCGCTCAATGTACTGCCGGGCAGTCTGCCGCAGTTGCTCGTGCTCGGGCTCGAAAATCAACCGTTTCATGGCATGCTTATTCTCCGTGTAACCGGCGTAGTTCCTCGCCGACACGTCCGGCAATCCGCGAGACAACCTGCGCCCCTCGGCATCTCAACTCCTCATCGGGCATCGGCAGCGCGACGGCTCCGGCCTGCTTTGACGGCAGTAACACTTTGGCGGTGCCCTTGGTAGTGGTCTCACCGCGCTGATTAGTCGCGGCCACCTCGATTGTCACCGGCTTGCTTGGATCAGACCCCTTGTCGGTCACCACACCGGTGCACTTGTGGATGTCGCCGTGATAGTTGAAACCTCGAAGCTGCAGCTCCATCTCGGCGAGCCATCCGTCATCGCCGATCCAGTTGGTCAGCAGATGACTGACCCAGGCTGCCCGCATCTGTCCATAGTCGTAGGGCGCTGGGATGCCCAGCTCCTTGGCCCGCGCGGCATCCCAGTGCAACCGTTGCACCACGTCGGGTACGCCGTATTCGTCGGGCGTGTAGAACGCCGGCATGCGCTGACGCAGATTGCGGGCGTACTTGAGCGGGCCGACGCCGTAACCGCCCCAGCCCCAACCCATGTGCATGCTGATGATGTCGACGACCGTAAGCGGACCCTTCATCACCGGGGTCAGCTCGTCGCCGATCTTTACATCCTCCCACCAGTTCGGTTCGGCGCCGCGACGAACCTCGGCATCGTAGACCGCGTCAACCTCGGCGAGTTCCTCCGGTGTCCAATGTTTTCGTTCGATGTGCGAGTACTTGCCCGACCTCTTCGAGCCGTGGCGTTCGGCGCTAATGTAGGACTCGTCACGCGTTGCGATCGGAGTCCCGTTGGCGTCGACATAGAGGTAGCGGTATGTCTCCTTGACCGAACGCCCGCCAGCGAATTGACTCTCCTTGACTTGCACGTCGAGCGTGTAAGTC
Organism: Mycobacterium heckeshornense; assembly: GCF_016592155.1. NCBI lineage: Bacteria > Bacillati > Actinomycetota > Actinomycetes > Mycobacteriales > Mycobacteriaceae > Mycobacterium > Mycobacterium heckeshornense. The sequence goes on along the minus strand of NZ_AP024237.1, from coordinate 800,227 downwards.
TCGCACAGCACGGGCCGTCCCGCATACACCGGCTGATACCACGTCCATTTCACTCCGGCGTAGTACTTGCCCGTGCCACGGAAGAGGCCGCGGAACAGTTGTTTACGTTGCGGGTCAGTGAATTTCGGCGTCTGGTCCAGACCGGTGCTGATCAGGAACGTCGGCGGCGCGATCTGGCCGTGCCAACGGGTTTTCGCGCCGTATTCAGGATCATGAAACAGCGGATTGTCGTCGCCGCAGCCAAACGCGAAATGGCTTATCCCATCAGCGCTCGGCAATTTGTTCCACGCCTCGTCACGCTGGTTGACCGGGATGCCGATCTGCGCCTTCGCCCGCGCAATGTCTTCGTCGGTGATCCGGCCCTCGATCGCCGCGGTGTCGGCGTCCGATTTCGCGGAGGTTTCTGCGGTGGTCATGGTGTCCTCTCTAGAACTTCAGTATCGCCCCGGCGTCCACCCGCAACGACAGCCCGGTGACGTATCGGGACTCATCGGAGGCCAGAAAGCACACCGCGTTGGAGGTGTCTTCGGGCTCCACGTAGGGAATCGGCATTGCCTGCATCACCGGAAACGCCAGCAGGGCATCCTCTTTCGTCGGGTGCTCCAGATCGGGGCGAAACGTCTTGTACATCGGATCGCTGTGCAACATCGGAGAGTTCACATTGGTCGGATGCACTACGTTGGCCCGAATTGATAGCGGCGCGAGTTGTTTCGCCAGTACCCGGGTGTAACGGTCGATCAGCTGCTTGGCCAGGTTGTACCCCTCACCGCCCGGGCCGACGGGACCGACGCTGCCGGCCGCTGTTTCGGCGATCAGCCCAGCAACGGAGCCGATCGTGATCACCGAAGCGCCGGCCTGCAGATACGGCAGCGCCGCATGCACCGTGTTCACCACACCGATGAAGTCCACGTCGAAGGCGTCCGCGAAGGCGCCTATCGGCATGTCGCTGCCCAGCGGACAGATGCCGGCGTTCGCCACCACGACGTCGAGCCTGCCGAGTTGGGCGACCGCGTCGGACAGGGCTCTGCTCACCGCGGCTCGGTCACGGACATCCACCTCCGCGGTGATCGCCCGCCGGCCGGCCTTTTCTACCTCCAGGCCGGCCTCCTCCAAGTCACGCGGGGTGGCCAGTGGATAGCGGTTGGTCTCGATGTCCTGGCAGATGTCGAAGAGGATGACGTCGGCTCCCTCTTCGGCGAGTTTGACCGCATGGCTGCGACCCTGGCCGCGAGCTCCGCCCGTCACCAGAACGACTTTGTCCTGTACCCGTCCAGCCATGTTTCTCCCGTGTGTTCCGTTTCCGTTCTCAGTTCCCAGGCAGGAAAGCCGGCTGATCACAGCAGCTCGAGGATAGTCGCGTTGGCCTGGCCGCCGCCTTCGCACATTGTTTGCAGTCCGTAGCGAATTCCATTGTCGCGCATGTGGTAAAGCATCGTGGTCATGATTCGAGCGCCCGATCCGCCTAACGGATGGCCCAAGGCGATTGCCCCACCGCAGGGGTTGAGCTTCTTTTCATCGGCGCCGATATCCTTCAGCCAGGCCAGTGGAACAGGAGCAAAAGCCTCGTTGACCTCGAACACGCCGATATCGTCGACCGCCAACCCGGACTTCAACAAAGCCTTCTGGGTGGCCGGGATCGGCGCAGTCAGCATGATCACCGGGTCGGCGCCGGCTAACACCGCGGTGTGTACTTTTGCAATCGGTGTGCAGCCCAGCTTCCTGGCTTTCTCCGCCGTCATCAGCAGCAGCGCCGCCGATCCGTCGGAAATCTGGCTGGAGTTGCCGGCGTGGATAACCCCGTCCTCCTTGAAAGCAGGTTTTAGCTGGGCCATCTTCTCGATCGGCGTGCCGCGGCGAATGCCCTCGTCTTTGAGCACCGGGTTGCCATCTTGATCGGTGATTGGCACGATCTGGTCATCGAACGCGCCAGAATCCTGTGCCGCTGCGGCTTTTTCATGCGACATCAACGAAAACTCATCTAGGATAGCGCGATCGAAGCCCCACCGCTCGGCGATCATCTCAGCGCCTATTCCCTGGTTCGGGAAAGCCCCGTAACGGTCCATAAACCGCTGCGGAAACGGGTCACCGCCTGCAGTGGTTGAGGATCCCATCGGTACTCGCGACATTGACTCGACGCCACCAGCTACCACAACGTCATAGTGCCCGGCCACCACGCCAGCAGCAGCGAAGTGTACCGACTGCTGACTAGATCCACACTGGCGATCCACACTCACACCTGTCACACTGTCCGGCCAACCGGCGGTCAGCACCGCTGTGCGCGCGATGTCCAAGGCTTGGTCGCCGACCTGCTGCACACAGCCCCAAATCACGTCATCGACCACTTCCGGATCAATCCCCGCACGCTCCACCAGCGCGTTGAGCACCTGAGCTGACAGCTCCGCAGGGTGCACGCCGGACAGAACGCCGTTGCGCTTGCCGATCGGTGACCGAACTGCCTCGACAATTACAGCTTCAGCCACAAAATTCTCCTTAACAGTTGAATGTATTACTAATGGTTACCCGACATGTTCCGACGTGCGCACCCGGGGTTCTTTCCGACGCGATTCGAGCATCGCGATCAGTTGCCGCCGATCGATTTTCAGTGCCGCGCCGCGAGGCAACTTGTCGACGATGTAGATCTCTGCGGGCACCTCGTACGGAGTCAACGTCGACCTGCAGTGCTCCCGCAGTTTGTCGGGCGTCGTCGAGGCACCGGCCCGCAGCTCCACACCGGCGACCGGGATCTGGCCAAGCCGTTGGTCCGGGATGCCGGCGACCGCCGCGTCGGCGACGGCTTCGTGGCCGCGTAACACCCTCACCACGGTTTCCGGCGCGATCTTGAACCCGCCGCGCACAATCACATCATCGGCTCGCCCGTCGATATAAAGGAAACCGTCCTCATCGAGATGAGCCAGATCGCTGGTGGTGACCCAATCGTCGGCGTCCCCAGCGACTTGCCAGGAAGCGACCTGCAGCCGGCCCGACCGGCCAGGTGGCAGGATCGTCCCGTCGTCATCGACCACCCGTAGCCGCACGCCCGGGAATGCTCGTCCGACGCTGCCCTTCTTCTCGGCCCACCGCGCCCGGAAGTCTCGCACCGTCCACCCGGCGACGGCACCGGAGAACTCAGTGGCGCCGTAGACGATGAGGATCGGGATTCGGTATCGCTCGTAGAAGGCGTCGACCAGGGCCGGGTCCACCGGCGCGGTGCCCGCATTGACCGCGCGGAGACTGGAGAGATCCTCCCGCGGAATATCAGAGTCGAGCACCGAGCGGATTGCCGCGGGCGGCAATCCGGCCAGTATCGGCTTGTGCTCCTTGACCGCCGCGTACCAGCCTGCCACCGTGAACCGTTCGAGCAGCACGAACCGGCGTGCGGACACCAGCGACTGCAATAGCGCCCACAACCCGCCGATGTGCACGATCGGGATGGTCACCAGTGCGACCGCGCCCGTGAATGGTGGCTTATCGCGCACTTCTGGTCGGTCGTGGTGCCGCAGCGCCGCGGCCAGAGACGCCTCAAGCTGTCGGCGGGTCAACGGGATTCGTTTCGGCGGCCCAGTCGTGCCCGAAGTCAGCATCTCGATTGCGACCGCTGGGTCACCATCGCGTGGCTCGCGGCTCGCCGTAGTCCGCAACTCAACCGCGTCGCCGTCAACACTCCAGCCGACCGCGCCCAGTTCGGCGACGGCTTCGCGGAATGCGTTCTCCGACCAAAGCTTGTCGGGGGCCAGCACGTACGACGCGCCTGTGGTGGCCAGGTCGGCGCTTAGGCGGTGCGGCGGTTGCAGCGGGCTGACGGTGACAAGAATCCGTTCGGCGCGAAACAGCGCGATCAGGGTAGCGACGGATTCCATTCGGTTACTCAACACGACGGCCACCCGGCCGCCTCTGCCGCAACCCGCGGCACCCAGTTCGCGGTCGATGCGCTCGGCGAGCCTACGCACCTGACCCCAGCACACCCACCTGCCATCCTGCTGGAGCATGTCGGCGTCGTCGTCGGCCGTCCACAGCCGGGCAAGCGCGTTATCGAGGCTTGTCATTGGCTCTAACGTAGATTACGTGGTTTACTAGGTCAACTTCCTATCTGGGAGATGGCAGTGGATCTTGGACTGACCGACGAACAAAAACAGCTTGCCGAGTCGGAACGGTCGTGGCTAACCCGTCACGATCCCATTGCGCGGATCCGCGCCGCCGCGGACGACGTCCCGATCACCGTCGATCCCGCCGCGGTAGCGCACGCAGCCGAGTCCGGGCTGCTGGCGTTGTTAACGCCCGAGGCCGGTGGGACACATATGGATCTCGCGGTGCTCAGCGAAGCGCACGGACATGCGGCGAGTTCGCTACCGTTGGCCGACCTCGCGGTCGCGACGTGGCTGCTCGGTGAGTTCGGGCATGCACAGAGCGTCGACGGGGGGCAGGGCAAGTTGCTGTTCGGACTGGCACGTGGACCGGTGGGTCTCATCGAGCGCGACGCTCTGACTTTGCGTGGCACGACGAGTCCGGTACCGATGGCGGCCGACATGACCGGCTTCGCGGTCGTGGGTGAAACCATGACAGGCGAGTATCTGGCAGTGTTTCGCGATGCCGAACTGACCGGCATGAAGACCCTCGACCTGACGCGGTCGTGGGCGCGACTAAACCTCGACGCGACCGTCGAAGAGTGGACGACATTGCCGGCCGGGACGCTCGGTTTTGTGCGCGACGCGCTGGCGGTACACCGCGGGCTTGACGCACTGGGGGCCGCGGCCCGGCTACTGGCGATGACGGTCACCTACGCCGGGCAACGTCAGCAGTTCGGGGCGCCCATCGGTTCGTACCAGGCGGTCAAGCACCACTGCTCCAACATGGCACTGGCCGTGGAGGCCGGGCGATCCACCCTGTGGGCGGCTGCGGTGGCACTCGATAGCGCTGCGCAGCCGGCACGCTCGCGCGCCGCATCGGCAGCCGCTGCCTACGCCAAGGCTGCGGCTAGCGAGGTGGCCAGTACCGCTTTGCAGGTGCACGGTGGCATCGGCTTCACCTGGGAGCACGATCTGCACTTGTTTTTGCGCCGGATCAAGGTCGACGAGGCGTTCGACGGCACGGTGGCCGAACACCGTGCCGCACTCGTGCCGATTAACGGCCCAGCCGGTTGAGGACTGCGGCAGTGTCCAGATCCTCGACAGCCACGCATGCTCTCCGCCACCCCGCCTGCGCGTTCTCCGGCGCCTGTAGCCCAGGCCATGCGATGGTCATTGCGGCGGCGTCCCAGGCTTCCGCCGCGAAGAGCCGGTAACGTTCGAACGCCAGCTGGAGGGTCGGCACCTCGTCCACCCCGGCGGCGCGCAGCGCATCAAGGTAACGGTCCAAGAGTTCGCGCTCATGGGATCTGCGTACGTTCGGCTCCAGTCCGGTCGTCATCCAGTACGTCATCTCTCGCAGCCCTGGGCCTTGCCAAACCACTTGCCAGTCAAGCAAACCCGAGCGGCCATCGGGCATCGAGAAGGTGTTGCCCAGGTGCGAATCGCCGTGCAGCAGCGTCAGCGGGCCGGACTCGAACTCCCGGTAGTACGCGTCGGCATGCGCGTCTAGTTTCGCCGCGACGGCGCGGACAGCAGCCGTGGCTTCGGGCCGATCCAGCGCCAGAGCGCCCCGCCTTCCGCGGCGGTAGAACAGCCGCAGTATCGCGTTGCCCGGCCGCGCGCTCCAGGTTCGCGCCCAACGTAGGTCGGTCGTGAACCGTGGGCTCGACCAAAATCGAGAATGCAGCCTGGCGAAGGTGTCGACCAGACCGCGGGCATGCTCGATCTCACAGCGGTCAGCCAGCGCATACGGCCGCCCACCTTGGGCGACAATGTCTTCGAGGATGAGGAGGAATCGGGCACCGACACCTGCGCGGGCAAACCAGGCCCTCGGTGCAACACCGTTTAACTCGCCGGCGACCCGCCGGTAGAAGCGAACCTCGTTGACCGCCATGTCGAGTGCGGCGACCATCGCGCGGTTCTTCGCCGTCACAGGCGTGCTCTTCACGAACAGCTGCGACGGCATACCGGCCGCTTTGCCAGCCTCGTTCCATTCGACGGCGAGCCTGCGCCGGTCCGTCGTTCCGGTAGTGCCATCTCGCGGCGTCACCGACAATGCGACTGCGCCCGGTACATTTCTGGCGAGGTGAGCCGTCAGCCATTCTTCGGTTACGTCGCCGGCCTTCGACGGGGTGCGGACCGGGGTCCACGGCACCACTGCAGCCACCAGCTGACCGATGGCCTTCGCGTTTACCGCGACGCTGTCCGCTCGCCCGACCACGGCTGTGTCTCACCGCTTCTCGCGGGGCAAGCCCAAACCGCGCTCGGCGATCAGCGTCCGCATGATCTCCGAGCTGCCACCGGCGATCGTGTAGGCGCGCGCATACAGCCATTCGTCCTGCCAGCGGCCGTTGTCGAGCACATCCGGATCGCCCTGGACCAGCACCCCCGACTCACCGCCCAACTCGACGGCAAAGCGGGCCAGCTCGAGGTTCAGCTCGCTGAACATCAGCTTGGCCATCGCGGCGTCGTGCTGGCGCTCTCCACCGCGCAACCAGCGGGTGAAGTTGGCGTATGTCAGCGCCGACAACGCCTCGACCTCCGCGGTGAGCTGTCCTATCCGGTCGCGCACCCGGTCGCTGTCGAGGGCCGGACGACCGTCGACGCTGACACGGCGGGCGAGCGCAATCAGCGCGTCGATGGCCAGTCTCAGCTTGACCACGATGGCGCCGACACCGGTGCGCTCGTGTGCCAGCGTTGCGTTGGCGATCGCCCAGCCCTGGCCGGGTGCGCCGATCATCGCGTCGGCCGGCACCACGACGTCGTCGAGAAACACCTCGTTGAAATCCGCGGTCCCGGTCAGCTCGCGCAGCGGGCGCACGCTCACCCCCGGAGTGGCCATGTCCAGGATGAACGCGCTGATTCCCTTGTGCTTGGGCGCATCCGGATCGGTGCGGGCCAACAGGTAGCCGTAGTGCGCCCAGTGGCCGTCAGTAGTCCATACCTTCTGGCCGGTGACCCGGTAGGTGTCGCCCTCGGGCACGGCCCGGGTACGCAACGACGCGAGGTCGCTGCCGGCGCCGGGCTCGCTGAATAACTGGCACCACAGCTCGCGGCCCGCGCGGATGGCAGGCAGATGGCGACGCCGTTGGTGGTCGGTGCCGTAGTGGATCAGTGCATGCGCTGCCAGCACACCGGCACTTTGCACGCCGGGAACCTGGGCGCGCGCCAACTCCTCGCCGACGACTATCGCGTGCTCGGCCGAGCGGTCATCTCGCCCGCCAAACTCGGCGGGCCAATCGGTTCCAGCGTAGCCGGCCTCGTACAGGCGAGCCGTCCACTCCTGCAGCGCTTTTAGCTCGGCTTCATTCTCGGCGCTGCGCACTCCCGCACGCGGCGGGATGCGCGGCGCATGCTCGGCGATAAATGCTCGGACTTCCTCCCGGAATACTGCCAGCTGTGAGCCCATGCCGTATTTCATAGCGCTGTCGTCTCTTTGCGCACTGCGGCGGCCACATCACAAGCCGCACGATCACGTAGCGCCTCGGCTCGGCCTACGAGGACGGCATTAGCGCGCGCCCGGCGCAGCAACACGTGGGCCGGATGCTCCCAGGTGAACCCGAGACCCCCGTGAATCTGAATCACGCCCTCGCCAGCCGCCACCGCGGCATCAAACGCCGCCGCTGCGGCCAGATCGACCAGGCAATCAGAGCCCGGGGAATCGAGCTCGTCGGCGGCGGCCAACACCTGGCTGCGTGCGCCTTCAAGTTCTACCAGCATGTCGGCACACCGATGTGAGATGGCCTGGAAGCTGCCAATAGGGCGCCCGAATTGCTCTCGCTCACCGGCCCACGCCACCGCCATCGCCAGCGCGCGCGAACCTACTCCAATCGAGTCGGCCGCGACCGCGAGTACCGCCCGGCGGCGCGCGGCCTCCAGCGCCTCGCGAACCGCGCTGCCGGCACCGAGCAATTCCCCTGAGGCCTGGTGCAATGTCACCGAGCCGATCGTGGCGGTGAGATCGAACGGTTGATGCGGGACCACGTCAACCGCATCATCGCTGGGGTCGACCGCGACCAGCACGGGATTGCCGGAATCGGTTTCCTTCGCCAACACCAGTAACAGCTCGGCGGCCGGCGCTCCGGCAACCAGTGGCAGGGTTCCGGTCAGCCGCGACCCCCGCCACTCCGGCAATTCGGCGCCCGCAGTTACCCAGCCGGAATCATCCAGTGGAACGGCGAACGCGGCTGGCGCCCCCGCTGTGATCCGCGTGGCCACCGCCGTGGCACCGGCCTGGACCGCGACATCGAGGGCGGTGACGGTGGGGACCACCGGTGCCGGGACCAACGCTTTGGCGGTTTCCTCGATGGCGGCGTACAACAGCCGCGGCCGCGCGCCCGCGCCGCCCATCGATTCGTCGACGGCCAGACCCGGCAACCCGAACTCGACGAGAGCCGACCAGACTTCCGGGTCAATGGCGTCGATCGGCCGGTTGACGTCCAGCAGTGACGGGATGTCAAGCCGGGCTTCCAGCGCCTTGGCCAACACCTCGCGCAACCGGCGTTCGTCCTCGTCGGCGACAACCAGCGGGTCACCGGGTACCACTGCGGGGTTTCGACGGCCCTCGCCGCGATGCGAGGGCAGTCCCAGTACCGTCTCGGCGATGGTGTTGCGCTGAATCTCCGCAGTGCCCGCTCCGATGGTTGTCGCTCGACTCATCAGATAGCCGAATGTCCAGCGGCCCTTGTCGAGGGCGATGCTCGCCCGGCTGCCCAACGCCGCATATGGACCGGCTGCTCGCAATGCCAACGTGTGCATGTGCTGTTCGACTTCGGATTTCACCAAGCGATTCACCGAGGCTACGCCGCCGGGGTCGTCACCGCGCAATACAGTGGCGAGAGCCCGCGCGCTATTCGCCGCAATGGTGCGCACACCGGACTCCAGCCGGGCGATGTCCTGGCGAACCAGTGGTTCACAGTCCAGACCCCGCGAGGCGATCAGCTCGATGACCTTGTCGGCGGTGCGGCGGTACTTGAACTCGTCGGCGAGAAACGCGGTAGCGCGTTCGTGGCCGAGCGAGGTGCGCATGATCGACCAGCCTTCCCCCTCGTTACCTACCCGGTTTTCGACCGGCACCTCGACGTCGTCGAGGAACACCTCAGCGAAATGAGCGACACCGCTGATGTCACGCAGCGGTCGAACAGTGATTCCGCGACTTTTCATCGGAATGAGCAGATAGGTGATGCCGTTCGTGCTGCGTCCGGGTGGTCCGGTGCGCACCAGGGCGAACATCCAGTCGGCGCGGTCGGCCATCGACGTCCAGACCTTTTGGCCGGTGACACGGTAGGTCTCGCCCTCGCGGAGGGCCCGGGTCGACAGCGACGCCAGATCGCTGCCGGCGCCGGGCTCCGAAAAACCCTGGCACCAGAACTCGTCGGCGCGCAGCAGCGGCCTCAAAAAACGGTCCTTCTGTTGCTGAGTTCCGTGACGGATAAGCGTCGGTGCAACGATGAACGAAAGCGGACACGGGTGCGGCGGCACCCCTGCCTCGGTGATGATCCGGTAGTACTCCAGCTGCTCCTCTAATGAGAGCTCCAGACCACCAACCGATTTCGGCCAGCCGGGAGCGGCTAAGTCGTTGTCGACGAGCGCGGCGTGCCAAGCGCGGGCGATCTCGATGCGGTCGCGTCGGACCCCCTCGGCTCTGGTCTCGGCCTGTAGCGACGCATGCTCAGCGAGCAGGTGCCGGAGTCTGGCTCGCCAGTCGTCAGGCCCCATCGCGTACCCCTAGAAGGCTAACTTGGTTATCTATGTCAGCCAGTGTCTCGCGCCGAGTGGCTGTTTGGCAAACCGCCGCGCTCTAATCTTGGGCCGGATAGATTTCCTCGGCGATCTGGGTGATGAGGTAGGTCGTCTGATCGTCACCGGAGGTTTGAAGCCCGCCCTGATGTCGGTCGCGAGAGACCGGCGACGCTTGCCCTGCCTATACACGCTGAGACGTGATTCGGTTGCCAGGCGACCCCGGCCTGCGGTTTCCTTTGCTTCAGCATCGGGCAAAGCTTAATATATCTATCTCATTTGATCGGCTGAAAGAGTGGTGTTCTATGCCGGTGACGACATGGCTAGATGACCTGCGTCCGCATTGGACATGCCGCGGCGCAGCCGTCCGGGTCTCGCTGACACTTTCCGTTCTCCTGGTTGCAGCCGGTGGGGCAGTTTGCATGCCAGCCGCACGGGCCGATAATAAGCGCCTTAACGACGGCGTGTTTGCCAATATCTATACGGCACAACGCCAGAACGGCTGCACCACCGAACCCCGACTCGACGGCCGGCTTGTTGACGCGGCCCGTCGGCACACCCTTGACGTCCTCAACAACCACGACATCAACGGCGACATCGGTTCGGACGGGTCGACACCGCAGGACCGCGCCAACGCGGCTGGATTCAGGGGCAAGGTGGGCGAAACGGTCGCGATCAACCCCGCCCTGGCCATTAGCGGTATCGAGATACTCAACCAATGGTGGTATGACCCACCCTCCCGCGCGCTAATGCAGGACTGTGCCAACACTGCCATCGGGGTGTGGTCGGAAAATAGCCTGGATCGCAGCGTCGTGGTGGCCGTGTACGGCCAACCGGCCTAGTCCATGCCTTTCGCAAGGTCGGCACGCAGCCGCTTCTTGTCGACCTTGCCGCTGGCCAGCATCGGCAGCTCATCGATGATCACTAGTCGTCGCGGCACCTTGTAACCCGCCAGTTTTTTACGGGCGCATTCTTGGACCGCGGCCAGTGTGGGCGTTTGGCCGGGGCGCGGCACGACAACCGCGCAGACGGCTTCACCCCACCGTTCGTCGGGTGCCCCCACCACCGCGCAGGCTAAGACCTCGGGGAGGCCGCTGACGACATCTTCGACCTCGGGCGAATAGACGTTCTCGCCGCCGGTGATGATCACGTCCTTTTTCCGGTCGACCAGATACAGCAGCCCGCGGTCGTCGAGGCGGCCGATGTCGCCGGTGTGGCACCAGCCGTTGCGCAGCGTCGCTAAGGTCGCGGCATGGTCGTCCCAGTAGCCACGGAACAGCGAGTTTGATCGAACGACGATTTCGCCGGCCTCACCCGTCGGCATGTCGCGACCATCGTCGTCGACGACTCTGACCGCAACTCCCGGGAAGGGGAAACCGACCGACCGCAGTTGGTCTGCCGCGTCGCGTCGGTCGACCCGGTGCAGTTCGCGCGGCAGCCCGGAGACAATTGCCTCGGTTTGCCCGTACAGATTCAAAAAGCCGGCTCCGGGCAGTTTGGAAAGCGCCCGGCGCAGAATGGTCATCGACATCGGCGCGGCCGCATACACCACGGTGTGCACGCTGTCTAGCGGATGGTCCTCATCGATTTCGTTCAGCAGCGCCTTCAACATCACCGGCGCCAGGTGCAGAATCGTTACCCGTTCTGCAGCAGCCAGCCGGACCGCTTCGGCGGGATCGAATTGCTTCTGCAGCACGACCGTGCCTCCCCGCGCATGCACGCCGCCCATAATGGCGATTGCCCCGACGTGGAACATCGGCATGTTGATCAAGGCGCGATCGTCGCTGCCTGACCGCAGTTCGGTGTTCATGGTCAGTGCCACTTCTCGCAGCTCACGCTGACCGAGAATGCAGCATTTGGACGCTCCGGTGGTGCCGCTTGTGAACAGCAGGCATGCGATGTCTTCAGGGCGCGCGATCATTGGCGGCTCATCCGGAAACCCGCGGGCGGCGAACTCTTCCAAGCTTTCCGTCCCGGGCTGATCCGCGTCGCCGAGCGATACCAGCTGCTTTAACCCTGGCACTTGCGAGGCGAGGTCGCATGCCAGCGGCGCGAATTCCGCATCACAGAACATGATTGACGGCGTTACCCGGCGCAGAGCATCCAGCATCTCTGTTGGTGAGAGCCGGAAATTGATGGCCGCCAGAATAATTCCGCTGAGCTGTGTGGCAGCAAGCACTTCGCCGAACTCGATACTGTTGCGCCCCAGGATCGCAACGCGATCCTGGCGTCGCACCCCGATAGCCATCATCGCCGACACCATGCGTAAGGCACGTTCGCGCAGGTCTCGATGGGTAAGCATCCGCCCGCCCTGCCGGTAGGCGGGCACATCGGGAAACCGGCGGGCATTGTCGGTCACGATGTCGCCCAGCGTCATTCCGGAAAAAGGCTCACCGATCACCGCTTCAGTTCTCGGTGGTTAGGGGCAGCGGCCCATTCTCGACGACTAGCCGAAGAAACCCTAAATCGGCGCCGGCCTGCTCGGCAGAGGAGATCGCCGCGGCGACGTCCTTACGCAGGAAGGGAGCCGCCCGGGAGACGAAGGCTTGCACTCCACCAACGCGCTGTGCGTGTGCCGCGGCGTTACTCCAGCCACTGCACACCGAGAGGGCCCGCAGCAACATGTCCGGCGCCACGTTGAGCTTCTCGCCGGCGGCTGCTGCGGCGGCCACTAATTGTGCGTTCGCGGCAAACAGCATGTTGTTGACGAGTTTGATGTCCAGTGCGGTGCCCAGTGCACCGGTCGCGATGATCGGATCGGCATAGGCGGCCAGGATCGGCCTTACCCGCTCCAACGCGTCGGCATCGCCGCCCGCCAGCACGGTCAGCTTGCCCTCAGCGATGTCGTCGGCTGTGCCGCTCACCGGCGCGTCGATGATCGCAGGCGGCGCCGGGGAGCTGGCCGACAACTCCCGCAAAGTGGCGAGGGTTCCGGTGGTATGCGAGACGAAAACCGCATCGTGCTGCAAATGTGCGATAAAACCGTCTGGCCCCAAGCCGGTTTCACGAAGCTGAGCATCGGAGAACAAGCAGCTGATCAGGATATCGCTACGAGCTGCAAGGTCGGGCACCGATGCGGCAAGCTTCGCGCCCTCGTGCTTAAGCCGCGAGCGGACCTCGTCGCGACGGGCGAACACCAACACGTCTTTCCCTGCGCCGAGCAGGCGCCGCACCATCGGTTCTCCGAGCTGCCCTGCGCCAAGGAACCCGATTGTGGTCACCGGCCTTGTCCTTTCGTATAGAGCCTTCTCACCTTGACACTGGACCGCGGGCCGCTGCAGCCGTGGCTTGACCAGTCGGCACCGTCGGCTTCGGCCAACCTGACCAGCCCGGCCTCGGCGATTACCGTGGGGGCGACCGATAATCCGTGCCAACGCGTCGCGTCGGGTTTGCGCAAGTTTTCAGGCTCACTCGCGTAGTAAAATTGCCCGCTCAGGACAATTCGCTACTGCGGTGCGCGCCGCATCGGCTTCTTCGGGCGCGACGGTGCCATCGCCAATGACATGCCCATATCCGTGCTCGTCGTCGGTAAATACGTTTGGCGCGTACACATAGCACAGGCCATGGCCAGCGCAAGAATTGGCATCGATCGCTACTTTCATTGCGCGACTGAGCCTTCCAGCGTGAGGTGCAAGGACTCTAGGCCCACGGTCCCACGGGGCCAATGCACCCGAGGCGTAGTTCCAGGGGTGATGTGGTAGCGCGGGATTCGTTTATGCCACTCCTCGTACACGATGTTCATCTCCAGTCGCGCCAAGTGTGAACCGAGGCAGCGATGCGCACCCATTCCGAAGCTGATGTGGCGGTTGTCGGCGCGGTGAAAATCGATGGCATACGGGTTGGGGAACTCCGACTCGTCGCGGTTAGCGACGGCAAGATAGTTGGTGACCCTGGTGCCAGCCGGACATGTCACGTCACCGATCGTGGTCTCCTTGGTGGTGACGCGGGGTACGAAAGGCGCGGGCGGGTCAAGACGCAGTAACTCCTCGGTGGCCGCGGGGATCAGAGTCGGATCGTCGATGATTTCCCGGCGCTTGTCGGGATTCTCGGCCAGTCGTTGCATACCGAACCCGAGGGCGTCCATAACGGTGTCTAGGCCGGCGAGTACAAAAAGGAAGCAAAGCCCGATCGCTTCCTCGTCGGTCAGTGCATGAGGTGGCTGCAGGTTCAACACGCGGCTCAGCACGTCGTCGCCCGGCTGTCCGCGGCGGGTTTGGATCAATTCAGACAAGTACATGAACAGCTCGCCGGCCTTTTGCAGGCCTTTGCTAGCGGCCTCCTCATCAGTTGTCACCGAACCTGACGCGGAGGCAAGGCTGAGCACCGCATTCTTCCACTCGATGAATTGGTCCCGCATATCCAGTGGGAGCCCGAAAAGTGTGAGAAATACCTGGATCGGGAACACGCCGGCGACTTCCGCGACGAATTCGCACCTGCCGCGTGCAGCAATCGGTTCGATAATTTCGATGATTTGTTTTCTCAGTTCGGGTTCGAGCGGCTTGATTGCCCGGGGACTGAAAAAAGGCTGCAGTATCTGACGGTAGCGGGTCTGCTGAGGCGGGTCGAATGCAATCGGCACCAGCGGCACCGGACTCGCGAGCACATCAAACGCCTTCTTGGACGAGAAGGTTGAGGGATCCCTGAGAACGGCCTCGATGAGGTCCCGCGTTGTCACCGCGTAGCCATCCTCAAGTTCTACGACCGGGCACCTTCCCATTATCAGCCAGGCCTCATCACGAGCTTCGGGCATTGGCAAGTCGTCAGTGTGGATCTTCGGAATGGCCTCGGCCGACATCGGTCCTCCGTTGGCTTAGTGACCTCGTGCACTACACAGCATGGCGCAAAGACCCGTATACATACAACTGTATGCCTGTTTTTGCGTGTCCGGGCTCGCATAACCTTGCAGGGCGGCCGCCATACATCTGCTCGTTGGGCTGCAGCCGATCCGACGACGTGCCCGCGGCGACACCGTCCACCGCCGGTTGCCCGAAGGTGACAGCGATGCCCGTGCGCAAATTGCCCCCGTCGAAGGCGCTCATCTAACATTAGCGTCACTTATAGAAGGGATGCTGTCGTGTCTGGTCGACTGGTCGTGTGCGCAAGCCACAGCCCTGGCAAGGAACGGGACAGCGAGCAACGGTTTGGGCGGAAGTTCCGCACGGCGCTGGTCGCGGCGGCCGAAGAGGTCCAGCGTTTCGATCCCGAACTCGTTGTCTTGTTCGGCGGGGATCATCGCCGCGCCTTCCGGCATGTGGTCCCGGCCTTCGCCGTGGCGTTCTCAGCGTCGATAATCGCCGAGGCCCCCCATCCCGCCGGGCAGCTCACCGTCCCGTCGGCGCGTGCGCGACGCCTGGCCGAGCACTTGTTGGGCGAAGGCTTCGACATTGCGGTCTGCCGCGACATTGGACTGGACCATGCGTTCGCTCAGCCGATTCGGGATCTGCTGGGAAGGCTTGACGCCAAACCGGTGATTCCAGTCCCGGTGAACTGCGCCACGGCTCCCCTGCCCAACGGCCGACGGGTCGCCGAGTTCGGCGCGGCAGTCGGGCGTTTTCTCGACGACGTGGACCAGCGGGTTCTGCTGATCGGTACCGGTGGGCTTTCACATTCGCCGCCAAGCCTCGAGGTCGACACCTACGATCTCAGTGACGCAGAACGCGCGCGGCTCATTGCCGAGGGGATGGCTGACGCTCGCACCAAGATCCGGCCCGAGTGGGATGGCGAAGTCCTGCAGGCGATGTCGAGGTGGGACGTCGATGCCCTCATCGATCTGGTGGACTCGGCTCAGACGCGAGCCGGTTCCGGTGCCAACGAGATCCGTACCTGGGTTGCTGCCGGCGCCGCCGGCGGCGGAAAGCCGGTCATTCCGCTCGTGTACGAGCCCGTGGCGGAATGGATCACCGGGATGGCGGTCGCGACCTCGGCGTGACTGCTCGGCTCAATCAGCCTGCCAGACCGAAAAATCCGCGCCTGATGCAGGTCAACAGCAGCTCGACGACCCCACTGCGGCTGATCGGGTCAGGCAGGTCGGCTGCCGCTTGCGGCACGCGGGTCACCAGCGCCCGCACGATGAGTGCCGAGACGATCGGGTCGAATGCGAAGGGCCCCGGTCGGCTTGTCAGCATCCTGGCCACCCCTAGATCCATCAGCACCTGCCCGTTCTCTCCGATGGCAATCACCGTCGGTTGGTCCGTGGTGCCCTCTGCCCACGCGTCGATACAGCCCGAATACCGATCGTAGAATTCGACATATGTGGCCAGCCATCGCCGCAGAGTCGATTCGTCGTCGATGGGGTCGACGTGGGCAATCCGTTCAGCGAAGGTCTTTGCTGGAGAATAGATTTCCGCCGCAACGGCAGTCAGCAGATCCTGCTTGTCGCTGAAGTACTTGTAGAACGTGCCGCGGGCAACCTTGGCCGCCTCAACGATGTCGTCGACGCTCGTGCTGCGATAACCGCGTGCGCGGAATTGTTCGGCACCGGCGGCCGCCAGCGCATTGACGGTGTTCACGGCGCGCTTGCTAAGGGTGGCGGTGCGATCGCTGATCGATAGGCCATCGGTATCCGGCTCAGGCGGCACCTCGATCGCGGCCAGGTCTGCCGCCGGGTCGGCGCTGGCGTGAAGGTGCAGACTGCGGAAGACCACCGGAGGGGTGCCCGGAAACAACATGAGTTGCAGGAACACCGAGAGGGTGTCAACGACTGCCTGAAGACTGCGGCCGTATGCGCGGCCGGTGTGGATGAACAGATTCAGGCGGTGCACCAGGGCGGTCATCGTCATCGCCGCGAGCTCGGGGTCGATGCCGCGCACACCGGATGCGGCGAGCCGCTCGGCAATGCGGTGGTTATAGCTGCGGACGAATCGGGTGATCTCGGGACGAACCTTGGTATCTGATGAGGCGACCGCCGTCCACTGGATGAACATGGTCGAGTACTTGTCGAAGACCCAGCTCCACTCGCCCAGCCACCAGTTCAGGTTGTCGAACCCTACGTCGTCGGGCCCAAGCGGGCCGATGCGCCGCGCGACTCGGAACAATGCGCTGCCGCACTCATTGAGCAGTTCCAGGAAAATCTCGTCTTTGCCCTGAAAGTACTGGTAAAGCGTGGCCCTGGAGACCCCGGCGGCCTTGGCGATGGCGTCGACCGAGGTGTCGAAGAATCCCAGGCGGCCGAAGAGGTCCAGTGATACCTCGGTGATCCGGGTACGCGTGGTGGCACCCCGCACTCCGACCGCGGGGCTAGACGGACCGTAGCTGCTACGGCGCACGATCGATGCTTCCGACATGGTCAGTCCAGCCTATGGTCGATCCGCCGCCATCGCGCCACCCGGCGAGGCGTTTCGTGGTATCAGAAACTCCGCGGTCCCGGTGATCGCGGCCGCGCCGGTCTGCCGATGGGCGCTCAACTCCACCGTTACCCGGTCACCATCGTCGTCGCCGGTCACCGCGACAACCTGACCCGAGCAGGTGACCACGTCGCCGGGCCAGACCTGCTCACGGAAACGGACACCGAATCGGCGGATCGTGTCAGCGCCCAGCCAGTCAGTGGCGAAGGTGGCGAGCAGTCCGGCGATCAACATGCCTTGAGCGAAGGCCGAAGGATAGCCGACGGATCGGGCCAGGTCGTCGTCGTAGTGCATCGGATTGAGATCCCCCGAGGCACCGGCATACCGCACGAACATCTGCCGGGTCATCGGACCGAACTTGCGCGGGGCCGCTGCGGTGCCTACCTGCAGACCGGTGGTCATCGTGGCGCCGTCTCGATGAAGGTGCCTTTCGCCTCAGCCACCAAGATGCCCTCGGTGTTGCGGTACTCGGTCACCACGGTGGCGAACTGCATGGTTCCCCCGCGCTTGCCCGGTTTGGAGAACCGGTCGACGATCCGCTCGCGGGCGGTCAGCACATCACCGGCCTTCGGCAGGGGGCCGTAAAAGGTGTACTCCTGCTCGCCATGCAACAACCGCTTTCGGTCGAATCCGACGCTGACCCGCACCCCCGGTGATGCCCAGCGGGCGGCCGTGGTCAAAAACGTCGGCGGAATGATCGCATCGGGCCCCCGGTAAGCAGGATTATCCGATTCGGTGGCCGCCGCGAACTCGGCGATCTTTCCGCGCTCGATGATTACTTCCCACACCTGGCCGGTGGTGGGCTCGGCATCGCGTTCCGGAGCTGACCTCATAGTGACCAATACTGTCAGAAAAATTGTGGAAGTGGTAGTTTACATCGGTATTTAGTCGTTAAATGCCTTGTAAAAAAATGACAAGACTGCCAGAATCAGCGCCTATGATGATGTTGCCAGCTGCCTATGTCGGGGGTAGGTGGGTGTCGGGCGCCGACGCGCCGGTCGCGGTCAAGTCACCGACGTCGGGCGAACAGCTTGGCACAGTGGGTGTCGCGGGAGCCGCCGAGGTCGACGTCGCCGTGACGGCAGCCCAGGCTGCGCTGACGTCACCGCCATGGTGCCAGGCCTCCCCGGCGGACCGCGCTGCTGCACTCGGTCGAGTGGCCGATGCACTTAGCGCCCGCAAGAACGTGCTCGCCGACCTGACGACTTCCGAGATCGGCTCGCCACGCTGCTGGAGCACATTCGGCCAAGTCCTGACCGCCATAGGCGTGCTGCGAGCATACGCTGGGATCACACTTGATTACCCCTTCGAGTCGACTCGGCCGTCGGTGACTGGCGGCACCGTCGATATCCGCCAGGTGCCGCTCGGGGTGGTAGGGGCGATCATCCCTTGGAACACACCGCTGTTCATCGCCGCCCTCAAGCTGGGGCCAGCGCTGGCCGCCGGTTGTACCGTCGTGCTAAAGCCAGCGCTGGACGCGCCGCTGAGCATCGGGGTGCTTACCGAGGCGATCGAGGAGGCCGGCCTGCCACCCGGCGTTGTCAACGTTGTCAACGGCGGAGCTGCCACCGGCCGGTACCTGACGTCGCATCCGGGTATCGACAAGATCACCTTCACCGGCTCCACCGCCGTCGGTGCACAGGTCGCGGCTTCATGCGGCGCGCAAATTCGCCGCTGCAGCACCGAACTGGGCGGCAAGTCGGCGGCCATCGTGCTTCCGGACGCGCCGCTGGAATCCACGGTGACCGGATTGGTTGGCGGCGCGATGGCCAACAACGGCCAACTCTGCGCTGCGCTGACTCGGATCTTGTTGCCCCGCAGCCGTTATCACGAATTCGTCAATGCATTGACGTCCGCGGTCGCCAAGCTGACGGTCGGCGATCCGGCGGATCGGTCCACCGACATCGGGCCGCTGATCAACGAAGCCGCCCGCGAAAAGGTGGAGGGTTTCCTGGAGCGGGCCCGCCGCCAGGGCGCGACGGTCTTGACCGGTGGCGAGCGTTTACCCGGTCCCGGATGGTTCCTCACTCCCGCGGTGGTCGCCGCCCGCAACGACATGGAGATCGCGCGCGAGGAGGTGTTCGGCCCTGTGGCAGTGGTAATCGAATACGACGACGCAGCCGGAGATGCGGCTGCGGTGAACATCGCCAACGACTCACGATACGGCTTGGTCGGCGCCGTGTGGTCGGCCGACAGCCAGCGTGCGACGGCTGTGGCATCGCAGCTGCGTGTCGGATCTGTGGCGATCAATTCCACGGCGGTGCTCGACTTCGGCAGCCCTTTCGGCGGCTTCAAGCAGTCGGGAATCGGCCGTGAGGGCGGCCCAGAAGGCATCGCCGGCTTTGTCGAATATCAGGCGATCATCAAATAGGAAGGATCCCCATGCATACGCAGGCCGCGGTGCTGTGGGGGCGTAACGCCCCCTGGTCGATCGAGACCATCGACCTCGATCCGCCGAAACCGCCGGAAGTGCTAGTCGAGTTGCGCGCCTCGGGGATGTGCCATTCCGACGAGCACATTGTCACCGGCGACATGCCCTTCCGGCTGCCCTGCATTGGCGGCCACGAGGGCGCCGGCGTCGTGAGGGCCGTCGGCGAGCACGTATCGTGGCTGCAGCCCGGCGACCACGTGGTGTTCAGTTTCATGCCATCGTGTGGGCGATGCTCGTCGTGCTCGACGGGCCACCAGAGCCTGTGCGACCTCGGAGCCAAGATCTACTCGGGCATGCAAATCTACGACGAGACCGCCCGCCACCATGCCAAGGGTATAGACCTGGCGCTGGCGTGCGGCATCGGATCCTTCGCGCATCACACTGTCGTGCATGAGGCGAGCTGTGTGAAGATTGCCAAGCATTACCGGCTGGACCTGGCCTGCCTTTTGGGCTGCGGATTTGTCACCGGGTGGGGCTCCGCGGTGTACGCGGCCGGGGTGCGCCCCGGCGACACCGTGGTCGTCGCAGGCGCCGGCGGCATCGGCGCGGCCGCGGTACAAGGCGCTCGACTGGCTGGCGCCCGCACGATCACGGTCATCGACCCGTCGGAACACAAGCGCGACGAGGCGCTCAAGATGGGCGCCACCCATACCGCTGCCGACTGGATCGAAGCCAAAGATGTTGTCGCCGAGGCTACCTGGAATCGCGGCGCCGACAAATTCATCTGCGCCATGGGGGTTGGCGACGGCCAGTTGGTTGCACAGGCATTGGCGATGACCGCCAAACGCGGACGGCTGGTGATCACCAACATCCATCCCATGCTGGAGCGGGAGATCCGGGCCAATTTGATGGATCTCACGCTGACCGAGAAACAAATCGTCGGAACGCTCTACGGCTCAGGCAATCCGCGCGCCGACATCCCAAAAATCCTCGAGTTGTACAGTGCCGGCCAAGTGGACCTGGAGTCGATGGTCACCAGAACCTATCCGCTGGAAAAGGTCAACGAGGGCTACGCCGACATGCGCGCCGGGGCTAACATCCGCGGCGTATTGGTCTATCCGGGAGCTCGATAGCTCCGCTGCCACCGCTGCTACGGCGCTCCACCGTCGGCGAAAATAGTTTGCCCGGTGAGGAACCCGCATCGGCCAGACAGCAAGAATGCGATCAAAGACCCGATCTCATCGGGCTGCCCAGGGCGACCCAGGGCCGCGTCGAAGCCGAAGTCCTCGACCAGCGCACGCTCCAGCGCTTCGTCATACGGGAAGCCCTTGCTCTCCGCGATCTGTCCCCGGATCGCATGCAGGGCGTCGGTTTCCACTGCCCCCGGTGCAACACAGTTGGCCCGGATGCCGTCCTTGCCGTGGGTGCGGGCGATACCGCGGGTGAACGTAGCGACGGCGGCCTTGAGGCTGGCGTAGGGCAACCGTGGTTCGTGCGGAGCGCGCGCCGAATAGGCCGCAGTCGTCACGACCGCGCCCTTGGTCTTCACCAGGTGCGGTAACGCGGCCTGGACGCTGCGAGTGGTCGCAAGCAGCACATCGTGGAAGGCGTCGTCCCAGGCGGCATCGTCAGCGTCGATGGGCATCATCCCGGCGGTGCCCATCGTGACCGCAATACCGTGCAGCCTTCCCCCCAACCTCTCGACCGCGTCGCCGACGGCCTCGACCGCGGCCCCGGGCTTGCTCACGTCGTATGCCAGCCCATGCGTTGCGGCGGCACCTGCCGCCGAGAGCATACCTACCGCTTTGTGAGCCTTCGCCTCATCCCGGCCAACCACGGCGACTGCTGCGCCATCGGCTGCAAGCGCCTTTGCAGCGGCCAGGCCAATGCCAGCGGTGCCGCCGATCACGGCGAACGTTTTGTCCTGCAGATTCAGGTCCATCGGGGTAGCGCCTCCCTTAATATGAACAGAATTGTCAGAAGATTAGCCCACCCAGCATCTTTGCGGGAAGCGCATACACACCATCGCTTGGATTGCCAGCGGATTCGATCCGAATGCCGATGTTGCCATCGAGTGACACTAATGCCAGAATCGGATCGTGCCTGCTACCGAAACCGGCGAACTGGGATTCCGCTCGCTCATCGACCTGCAATGGTGGCAGGACCGACCGGACGAGCGCCCCGCGCTCTACGCACGACTCCGGGAAAAGGGTGGGCCCATTTTTGTCCGCACCAACCGCCGCGACTCCTCTACGGCGCGCGGATTCTGGGCGGTGGGAAACCACGCCGACATCCTCGACATCAGCCGCCGGCCCGGCGAGTTCAGTTCCGCCGCCGGCACCCAGATCTTCGACCAGACCAAACAGATGCGGGAATACCGCGGCTCGATCATCGACATGGACGATCCGGAGCACATGCGGCTGCGCAAGATCGTGTCGCGCGGATTTACCCCCCGCATGCTCTCGGAGTTACGCGGCCTGGTCGAGCAGACGACTGCCGAAATCCTCGACGCGATGCCGTCTTCCGGTGAGTGCGATTTTGTCAGCGCATTCGCGACCCTGTTGCCGCTGCGGATCATCGACAGCATGCTCGGGGTCCCGCGCGAGCACGAGCAGTTCATCCTGCGGGTCAGCGACGTGGTCCTCGGCGCCTCTGACCCGGAGTACGTGCCGGATCAGAGCGTCGCCGGTATCGAGGCCGCGGTGACCGAGCACAGCGAACGGCTGATCAGCCTCCTCAAAGACATCGCCGAGGACCGGATCGCGAATCCGACCGGTGATGTGATCAGCAAGCTGGTCACCTCCGATGAGGAGAACCTCACCCCCCAGGAATTGGCGAAGTTCTTCATCCTGCTGCTCGGTGCCGGCAACGAGACCACGCGCAACGCGCTGACCCATGGCCTGCATCTTCTCAGCCGCCACCCCGATCAGCGCGACCGACTGCTCGCCGACTACGACGGCCTCGCACCGAGCGCGGTCGAAGAGATCCTGCGATACGCCAGTCCCGTGATTCACATGCGCCGCACAGTGACCGCCGATGGGGTAGCGCTGGCGTCGGGTACCCACACCTTCCACAAGGGCGACAAGGTCGTCATGTGGTATCCGGCGGCCAATCGGGACCCGGCAGTGTTCCGCGACCCGGAGGTGTTCGACATTGCCCGCAAACCCAACAACCACGTTGCTTTCGGTGGGCCGGGTCCGCATTTCTGTCTCGGCGCTCATTTGGCCAGACTCGAACTCAACGTCGCGTTTAAGATGCTCTACGACCGCTATCCGGACATCACCTCGGTCGGAGAGCCGGTGATGTTGCGCTCGAACTTCGTGAACGGCATCAAGCACCTGCGGGTCACGTATACGCCATGACCCATGAGACGACTGTGCTATCCGAAATCGGCGGCAGCGTCATGACCATCACGCTGAACCGGCCCGAGGCAGCCAACGCGCTACGACCGGTCGACCGTGACGCGGTCATCGCGCTGATCGGCGCCGCTGACGGTGATGCCGACGTACGTGTGGTGGTGCTGCGGGCCAATGGCAAACATTTCTGCGCCGGTGCCGACGTGGCCTCGCTCGCCGACCGCCGAGTCACTGTGGAGAAAAAGGTGCTGGACCCGATGCGGCGCATCATGAACGGCGCCCAGAAACTCGTGGCCGCCGTCCTGGACTGCAACAAACCGGTGATCACCGCAGTGCAAGGCGCGGCGGCCGGCGTGGGCGCTCATCTCGTCTACGCCTCCGATCTCGTCATCGCCACCGACAATGCCTACTTCGCTGAGTCTTTCGTGAAGCGTGGACTGGTGGTAGACGGGGGTGGCTGTTATCTGTTGCCGAGGCGGATCGGCATGCAGAAAGCCAAGGAGATGGCATTTTTTGGTGAAAAGCTCACTGCCGCTGAGGCGCTAGCGCTGGGCCTGGTCAACCGCGTGGTGGCGGCCGACGAACTCGACGACGTGGTGGCGGATTTCGCGGCGCGGCTAGCTGTGGCACCCACCAGTGCGATCGCGCTCACCAAGCGCCTGCTCAATGACTCGCCCGACAGCGACCGGGCCGCTGCGTTCGTGGCCGAGGCGATGGCTCAGGAGATCCAGTCGTATTCGCACGATTCGAAGGAAGGTGTCCAGGCGTTCACCGAGAAGCGGCCGACCGAGTTCACTGGCTGGTGACCACAGTGGCGCGAGCAGACATCCCGATCATCGACGCGGCCAGCGCGCCCTACTGGGCGGCGGCACGAGAGGGCCGCCTGCTAATCACCGAGTGCGGGTCATGCGCGAAGGTGCACCACTATCCCCGGCCGTTCTGTCCGTACTGCTGGAGCGATAACGTCCATCCGGTCCGGGCCAGCGGCCGCGGCACGCTGTACACGTACTCAACGGTTTACGTCAACGACTTGCCACCGTTTCGCGACCGGTTGCCCTATGTAGCGGCCATTGTCGAACTGGCCGAAGGCCCCAAGCTCATGACGATGATCGAGGGTCCGTCGCCCGAGCAACTCCAGATCGGGATGAAGGTGACCGCTTGTTTCAGACCGGTCGACGATGACCCTGACTCGGCATATTTGATTGTCTTCACCCCGACCGAGGAGACACCATGACAGGCCTGCTCGACGGCAAAGTCGCCCTGGTCACCGGTGCCGGGCACGGCATCGGCCGTGGACATGCGCTCGAGCTGGCAAGGCACGGTGCCGTCGTGATCGTCAACGACCTCGGCACTTCACTTTCCGGTGAAGGCAGCGGCAGAGTCGCCGACAAGGTCGTGCAAATCATCGAAAGCCGCGCCGGCAAAGCCATCTCCGACTTCAGCGATGTCGGCGACGAACAACAGGTCGAGCTGATGGTCGAGCGTGCCTATTCGCAGCTGGGCCGCCTGGATATTGTCGTCAACAACGCCGGTATCGTCCGCGACAAGGCGATATGGAATATGACGGCCGACGATTTCGACCTTGTGATGCGGGTGCATGTCCGGGGAAGCTGGCTGACCAGCCGGGCGGTGGCGCGCAGGTGGCGGTCGGAGGCGAAAGCCAACGGCGGCAAGGTGTATGGACGCATCATCAACACCACCTCCGGCGCGGGATTGCACGGGAATTTCGGACAGACGAATTACAGTGCGGCCAAAGCGGCGATTGTCGGCCTGACCCAGACGCTAAGCCTCGAGCTGGCGTCTATCGGAGCGACCGCGAACGTGATCAGCCCCGGCGGCCGCACCCGCATGTCGGCGTCGATGCCCGGGGCGGCGGCACCGATTGAACCCGACGAACTCAGCGAAGACGAGTTCGACCCCAAGGACCCTGCACTGAGTTCGCCGGTGGTGGCCTGGCTGGCCAGCCCCGAGGCAGGTCATATCAGCGGGCAAATCATCCGCGCGGTCGGCGAGAACCTCCAGCTACTCAAGGGCTGGCATCCCGTTGCCAGCGTATCTAATGGCGGAAAGCGTTGGAATGCAGGAAAACTCGGTGCCATTATGGGTACCGATGTGTTCGGCACCCGCAACCCGGGCCTGCGATTGGGTGGCTGAACTCAGCTTCGCCACGAGACGACTTCGCAGCGGTTGCCGAGGCTCCGGCGTCGCGAATTTCGCGAAGACCAGGACAGCGTGAGGAAGGACAGCGGTGGACGATTGCGAAGAGATCAGACGTCTCATAGCGTTGCATGCTCAGCTGCTCGATGACCGCCGATGGACCGCACTTGCGGAGCTATACTGCAGCGACGGCGTATTGCCGTGGGCGGGACAGACGTTTCGCGGGCGAAAGGCGATTATCGACGGGTTGCCCGCAACGCAGCCCCCGATCCCGAACAGGATCAAACATTTTGTCTTTGCACCGGTAATCGAGATGCATGGAAACGAGGCTCGGGCCTGGAGCGACGTGATCGTGGCTTTAATACCAGAGGACGGGCCAGCCGAGATGTCGTTTGTGGGGCGCTATCACGATCACCTTCGCCGAGAGAATGGGCGCTGGCTGTTGTTCAAACATGTCACGGTGAAAACCGGAGACCCTCTGCCTGACGATGAACGATTACCGTCGGCGCTCCATGGCGAAACGACCGATGCTAATCGATGACCATGAGCGTGAGGCCGTTTCTCGGGCATCTACGGGTCGGCTCCACTCGGTAGGGGTTGTAAAACTGCGCGGGATCCCGGTTACCGACGCCAAATAGCAGCAAGACGGTGGACTCCGATGGACGCCGCTAGCGCGGCTTGATCCGCTTATTTTACCAGTGCCGTCAACGCATGTAAGGCGGCCGAGATCAACTGAAAGGCGATCTGGAACGCCATCGCGCGCAACGGAGTCCGGCACCGATAGCCAAAGCAATCTAACGACGACAACCAGGCGCACGAAACAACGGTTCGAGCTGCTCGGGAGTGCTGCCGTGCAACACCAGCTCATCGGCGCCAGCGTCGCGATAGCGCTCGAGAACCTCGACGCACGCCGACGCCGAGCCAATCGCGGCGGCGCTAGCGGTCCATTCCGCCGGCAACATCGACGCGACGTCTACGAGTTCTTTCAGGGTAAATACGGAATCCGCCGAGCCCTTCACCCCCACCAAGCGGGGGTGAGATCGCAGCAGCGCCAATTGTTCTCGGTCCCATCCGTTGACTGCGGCCAATTGCTCTCCGAACCCGGGCACCTGGTAGTAGGTCACCGCTCGGGCTCCCACCACCGCGACCTCCTTCTCGGGAGGCAGTTCGCAGGCGACCACCACGGTGGCGTAGACGCGGACACTGCCCGCCGGACGGCCTGCTGCGCGTTCGGCGACTCGAACCAGCTCCACCGAGCGGCGTACCGCTTCTGGTGTGAGAAAGGGGTGCAACAGCACGCCGTCGAAGTGGCTGCCAGCCAACGCCAAGCCTTTCGGGCCGATCGCCGCCCAGACCAATCGTGGCGCCGGCTGATCGGGAAGGTCGTTGAGCCGCAGCGCCGGATACGTGCCAGCCGGACCGTCGTAACACACCCTCTCGCCCCGACATAGTCGCCGAAAAATGTCGGCATAGTCGACGATCGACGCATTGGTCATCCGCGGCAGACCCACCGCGGCCCACATGGCGTCGACCGATCGACCGACTCCGATGATCACGCGGCCGCCCGAAAGCGCTTGAGCAGTCATGGCCAGAGAGGCAAGCATCGCCGGATGACGAGATTGGAAGTGCGTTATACCCGAAGCAATCTGGATGGTTGACGTCACCTGACTGATGGCGCCGACAAGCACGCCGAAGTCCTTGGTCCCCCAC
The DNA here is from genome assembly GCF_016592155.1 of Mycobacterium heckeshornense. Lineage (NCBI taxonomy): Bacteria > Bacillati > Actinomycetota > Actinomycetes > Mycobacteriales > Mycobacteriaceae > Mycobacterium > Mycobacterium heckeshornense. Next base: position 773,487 of record NZ_AP024237.1, on the reverse strand, counting down.
CGTTCGCTGAGCCACAGCGTCGACATACCCAGTCGTTGGGCCGCTTGCGCCTGCCCAATTGCCAGCCTCGGATCGCTGATGCGTCCCGGCAGCGCGTAGACACCAATCGGTATCCGGTCAGTTAAGCAATCTGTCATGCAGGTATTCTGACAGTGGTATTCAATTTACGGCAGGTGTCCCATGGCATACGTGTCACATCGCGGCATTGACCATGTGCGCATTCGAGACAGGCTGCGCTGCTGGCTTCCGCCGCGGATCGCGCCGGGCGGTGTGGCGTCGTTCGATATCTCTGAGTTCACCTCCCCGGACGCCGGGTACTCGGGTAAGACACTCTTTTTCACCGTCTCGTGGGCCGATTCCGCGGGGCGGCACAGCGACGATCTGGTCTTGCGGATCCAGGCCAATGATCACCAATTGTTCACCACTCCCAACGCACCACGACAGGCCGAAGTGATGCGACGATTGGGCCGGCACGGAATTCCGGTGCCGTACATCGTCGGCGTGGAATACGACGAGACGGTATTCGGGGCCCCTTGTTATGTGATGAAGCGCGTGAAGGGCCGGGTACCGCCAGACGTGCCAAGCTGGCACAAGCGTGGGTGGACCGCCGACCTTTCGGCGGGTCAACGAGAACTGCTCTGCGACAACGCGCTTCGGTCGCTAGTCGACGTCCACCGAATCGACGACCCCGGAGACCTGCAGTTCCTGCGGGCAGGGCCTGATACGGGTACCACAGCGCTGCAGCGGTACCTGCGCAACTTGTTCGGCTGGTTCGAGTGGTGCCACGACGATCTGCGTGTCGGCACCGCTACGCTGAATCGCGCGCTAGCGGTCATTCTCGACTTCGCCCCGGACGACGAGGCCGAGACCATCGTCTGGGGCGACGCACGCGTCGGAAACATGTGCTTCGCAGAAGATCTTTCGGTGCTTGCGTTGTTCGACTGGGAGACTGCAACCACCGGACCGCCCGACATCGATGTGGGCTGGTGGCTTATGTTTGAACGGTTTCTCTGTGAGTCGCTCGGCTTCACCCGGCCGCCCGGCGTCCCCGATGACGCGGAGTTCGTGCGCCGCTACCGGGACTTCGGCGGCGTGCTTGGCGGCGACATCGTCTACTACCAGCTGCTGGCGGCGTTCGTGCTGTCGCTGATCACCAACCGGCTCGCGGTGCTGCTTGTGCGGGACGGGCTCGACACCGAGACCGCCCAAACCTACCCGCAGCGCGCGGTCGATTTGGTCGAGCACTACCTGCGGCAGTTGTAGTCCCCAGCGTGCCTGCTGTGGCCCGCATTAACACCGCAACAGCCATCCATGGGGTGATCTGACCGTTCAACTGCGGGGCTTAAACATCTCCGGTGGGTGCGCGCGGATCAAGACCCTCGCGTGCTGTCACTTGCTGGGAAGCCAACGCCCGCAAAGCAGCTCGATCCACCTTCAGCATCGGCGTTAACGGGAGTTCATCGAGGACCACGAGCTCATCCGGTGCTTTGTAGTCAGCGAGTTGCTCTTTGACGTAGGCGCGCAGCTCCGGCAGGGACGGCGGATCACCCGTCGGCACCAGGAAAGCCACCCCGATCTCGCCGATGACCGGCGCTGGACGTCCGATAACCGCCGCCGCCTTCACGCCGGGGTGCTGCGCAAGCACCCGCTCCACCTCCACCGGATGGATGTTGTAACCGCCGCGGATGTACATGTCATCGCTGCGCCCTACGATTGACAGATTGCCGTCGTCGCGGATAAATCCCACATCGCCCGTTCTCAGCCAACCCTCTCGCAGCAGCGCTGCGGTTAGCTGGGGATTGCGCCAGTAGCCGCGCATCACGCACGGCCCGCTCACCTCGATGACACCGTCGTCGGCGACCCGCACTGCCATTCCCGCTGCCGGGCGGCCGACGGTGTGGGATTGAACGTCGGGCGGATCATCGGGCTCGGTGCCACAGATGGTCGGGCATTCCGTCATCGCATAACGCACGACCAGCGCAACGCCGAGCCGCTCTGCCACGGCACGCACCAGATCCGGCGGTGCAGGCGAGGTCGCCGCGACCCCAATCCGCAAGTCCGGCAGCACATCCGCGCACACGTCTGGGACCTCCAGCAGCTTGGCCCATTGGGTCGGCACCGCACCCGCGACGGTGATGTGCTCGTCACACAGGGTCGAGAGCATGGCCGACGCCGACCACGGAACCGGCGGAATCACCAGGGTGGTGCCCCACACCAGCTGGTCCCACAGCTTGAACATATAGCCAGCATGCGCAAACGGCGTCGACGTCAGCCGCCGGTCGTACGGCGCGCTCATCACACCCGCCGATTCTGCGCCGGCCGCCAAATTTGCTGCGTCGAACACCGCCCCCTTGGGTGCGCCCGTGGTTCCGCTGGTGAAGATGACCGTCACCGGGTCGGCGCGGTCCAGCGTCACCGCCGGCAGCGAGTCGCTGCGTTCGCAGTCTTGGGCCAAGCTGTCGCGTGACAGCACGGGCCGACCCCCGGTGTCAATGACTTCCAATCGATGGTCCACGACAATCAGCGATGGATCTGCTTGATTCACAATGGCTTCGATCTCACGCGGGCCCAGCCGGGGATTCAGCCCAGTGGTGATGGCGCCGATCATCGCCGCGGCCGCGTAACACGTCGCGTAGTCGATGCCCGACGGCAACCACAGTGCGACTACATCACCCTTACCGACTCCGGCGGCGGCGAACTGCAGTGCGACTGCGCGGGCCCGACCCACCCAATCGGCGAACGTGATTCGACCGCCGGGCTCCACATAGGATTCCCGGTCACCGTGAACGGCGGCGGCAGCCTCGAGCAACGCCCGAGTGTCACCGCAGGTTGGGTCAAGCGGCGGTCGCGGCACTACGGCTCCTCGGCACCGAGAATTATCGTGCCGCTTGAGCAAAACCAGCCACCGGTAGCGCTGACACAGGCGATCTTCGCGTCCGGCACCTGCCGCGGCCCGCACTCACCGCGCAGCTGGCGAACGGCCTCCACCAAGAGGAATAAGCCGCGCTGACCCGGATGACATGCTGACAGGCCGCCCCCGTCGGTGTTGGTGGGCAGCGCCCCGCCGAGGCGCAGCGATCCCGACTCGACGAACGGACCGCCCTCACCCTTCGGGCAAAAACCAAGATCCTCGATCGTGCAGAGCAGCATGTAGGTGAATGCGTCGTAGAGTTCGGCGACGTCGACGTCGACGGGACGCACCCTGGCACGCTCGAACGCCAACGGTCCGCTCACCGCGGCCGGTCCGACCGTCATATCATCCCACTGCGAGGTCAGCATGTGCGAGGTGGTCTCGGCTGCGCCAAGTATCCACACAGGTTGAGAGCGCAGATCTTTGGCCCGTTCGCCGTTCACCATGACAACCGCGGCACCGCCGTCGCTGCGGATACAGCAGTGCAGCTTGGTGAACGGGTCTGCGATCATCGGCCCCGACATCACGTCGTCAACGGTGATCGGGTCGCGGTAGTAGGCCTCGGGATTGTCAGCGGCGTTGAACCGGGCCGATACCGCCACCTCGGCCAGCTGCTCGATGGTGGTGCCGTACTGGTACATGTGGCGGCGTGCGGCCATCGCATACTTCGATATCAAGGTGTGACCGTAGGGCGCTTCCCACTGCAGCGGGCCGCGAGCACCCCAGTTGATGCTTGCTGCGCGCAAGCCCTTTCGCAGATCTGCGCGCGCCGTCGAACCGTACGCCAGCAGCACCACGTCCGCGTGGCCGGCGGTGATCGCGTCGGCGGCGTGCGAGGCCATCACTTCCCACGCCGCGCCGCCCACTGCGGTGGAGTCAACCCACCGCGGCCGAAGCCCCAGGTATTCGCCGACGTCTACCGGGGGCAGCGCCCCCTGCCCGGTCGAGGCAAGCCCGTCCACGTCGGCCGGCGACAGGCCCGCGTCGGCCAGCGCTCGTCGGCTTGCTTGCGCGATCAGCTCGTAGGGGCTCTTATCGTCGACGCGTCCCACATCGGAGAGCGCCACCCCGGCGATCGCGACGGCGCCACTCACTGTGCGCGCTCCTGGGCGAGCAGCTCGGCCAGCGCGTCGGCTGGCTCAACGAACAAATGGCGAAATACGTGTGCGCGCTTCAGGTACAGATGCATATCGTTCTCAAACGTATAACCCATGCCGCCGAACACCTGGATGCCTGCGGCAGCATTGTCCACAGCCGCCTCGCCGGCCACGATCACAGCGGACAGCACCTGCAACAGTGCGTCGTCTCGTCCGCTGTCCAAGGCGATTGCGGCGAAGCAGGTTTGTGCTTGAGCGGCTTCGGCGGCGACTGCCATGTCCACACAGCGGTGCTTGATCGCCTGATTAACCCCGATCGGTTTGCCGAACTGGACCCGGATCTTGGCGTGCTCCGTTGCTGCCCGGGCAGCGGCAGCGGCCAGCCCAGTCAGGTAGGCAGCCGAGAGCACCATCGCACGGCACCAGATCCAGTCGGTGTCGGCGGCCAGCCAGTACAACGGCTCGGCGGCCTGGACGGTCGCCGACGCCATCCGTGTGGCAGGGTCGGCCGACTCGGCCAAGATGGGTTCGCCGAATACTGCGGCGTCGACCAGCGCGGCACCGCTGCGCGCCACCAGCAGGGCGTAGCGTGCGCCCACCGCGTCGAACAAGTCGAACGTGCCTTTGACTCGATGCGGCTCACCATGGCCACGCATCACCGCCAGGGCGACTAGTGCGCGCCCCGAACCGATCTCGTCGGCTCGCCCGGTGTCACCGCAGACCGCGGCCAGCCGCGCAGCCAATGTCCCGGCCAAGAATGGGCCGGGAGCCAGATGCTTGCCGAGCTCGATGTGCAGCAACACCTCGTCGTCGAACGCTCGACCCAAGCCGCCGAGATCCTCCGGCAGCCCGAGGGTCAGCAAGCCCATCTCGGCGGCTTCGCGCCACTCATCGGCACCCACCGCCATTTTCGCGTGGCGGTCGGTTCGGATGTGTTCGACGGGCATTCGCTGCTCAAGGAACTGCGCTGCAGCCGAGACGATTTCGAGTTGTTCAGCGGTGGGTAGGAGATTCATTGCCGTTCGTCCGTCTATCGCGGCAGCCCGAGGACGCGTTCGCCGAGGATGTTGCGCTGGATTTCCGACGTCCCGCCGCCGATCGACTGCGAAAACGACCAGTAGTAGTAGCCCACCCAACCATCGTCATCCCACCGCGACGAGGCCCGTAGGGCACCCGGTCCGAGAATGTCGAGTGCGAGTTTCCCGATTTCCTTGGTCAAATCAGCATAAAGCAGCTTGACCATCGAGCCTTTGGGGCCGGGGGTCTCGGTCTGCATCGCCAGGCAGATGTTGGAGTAGGTCAGCGCACGCAGCGAAGCCACCGACGCCCGGGCCCGCGCCAGCCGCCGGGCGATCTCGTCGTCGGCGATGGCGGGCCGACGCCCGTCAGGTCCGACATGGTCGCGGGCATAGTCGATCAGATCCTCGACGGTCTTTGCCAGGCGCACCTGGTTTGCGGTAAAGGCTGTTCCCCGTTCGAATGACAGCGTGGCCATCGCAACCGACCACCCGTTGTCCACCTCGCCCACCACGTTGGACAGCGGGATCCGCACATTGTCGTAAAACACCTCACAGAATTCAGCTCCGCCCTCAATCGTCTCGATCGGACGCACCTCGATACCCGGGCTGGACATGTCGCAGATCACCCAGGTGATGCCGCGGTGCTTGCCTTGGGTGTTATCGGTACGCACCAAAAGCTCCTGGTAGTCAGCGACCGTGGCGAAGCTGGTCCACACCTTCTGGCCGTTGACGACGAGTTCGTCGCCATCGATGACTGCCTTGGTGCGCAGCGCAGCGAGGTCGGACCCGGCGTCGGGCTCAGAGAAGCCTTGGCACCACACCACTTCTCCGCGCAGGATTTTCGGCAGATGAAACGACTTCTGCTTTTCGGTGCCCCTGATGATTAGGGTCGGCCCGGCGTGGGATAACCCGACAAAGCACGCGTCGATCCCGGGGAAGCCCCTGGCGGCGTATTCCTCGTACCAGATCAGCTGTTGCAGCAAGGTGAGCCCCTTGCCGCCGTACTCGGTGGGCCACGTGATGCCGGCCCAGCCGCCTTCCCATTGGGTGCGCTGCCAGGCGAGGTCGTACTCGCGGATGCCGGCGTGGTCGCGCGGTCGCGGTTCGACCGGCTTGTTCTCATCAAGCCAAGTGCGGACCTGGTCGCGGAACTCCAGCTGATCATCCGTGAAATCCAGGTCCATAGTCGCGGAGTATAGGTGACGCGATAGTCAGAAATAAAGCTCAGGCCGAGGGCTTCCGGTACCTGGCCACCAACTGCTCGGTAGCGCGGGCCAGCAGCGCGACGTCTGCTCCGACCAGAACGAATGTCGCACCCGCGGCCAGATAGCGGCGCGCGATCGATTCGGTAAACGCATTCACCCCGGCTGCCTTCCGCTGTTCGACGACCGTCGCTAAAGCCTTTTCGATGGCGCTGACGACCTCAGGGTGCTCAGGTTCGCCTAGTTTGCCCATCGAAGCCGCCAAATCGGCCGGACCGATGAACACCGCGTCGACCCCGTCGACCTCAGCGATGTCGCCAACGCAGCGCAGTCCTTCTGCCGATTCCACCTGTACGGTCAGTGAGACCCTGCCGCTAGCAGTGACAAGATAGTCAGAAATGCGGTTCCACCGCGACGCGCGTGCCAGCGCGCTGCCCACACCGCGAACGCCTGCTGGCGGATACCGGGTCGCCGCGACCGCGTCGGCTGCCTGCGCCGGGCTGCCGATCATCGGCACCACGAGATTGGTCGCCCCGATGTCGAGTAGCTGCTTGATCAACACCGGATCCGCGGCGGGCGGGCGCACCACCACATCGACGTCGGGGTAGCCGGCGAGCACCTGCAGCTGCTCAAGCGTGGTGCGCAAGTCGTTGGGCGCGTGCTCCTGGTCCAGCAGCACCCAGTCAATGCCCGACCCGGCGCAAATATCCGTGACATACCCGCTGCCAGACGCGAGCCACATGCCGAATCGCGGGGTACCGGCGTTGATGCGTTGGACCCAGCGGTTGCTCACCGAACCGTCTCCCCACGATCGAACACCACCGACACCGTCCCGAGCGTGCCGAAATCCGCGACGAACGTGTCCCCCGCCTCCGCGAACACCGGCTTGGTGAACGACCCGGACAAGATCACCTCGCCACGCTGAAGCGAAACACCGTACCCCGCAAGACGATTGGCAAGCCAGGCGACACCGTTGCCTGGATGGTTGAGCACCGCCGCCGCCACCCCGGACTCCTCGACCGTGCCGTTGCGCAGCAACAGCGCTGCTACCCACCGCAAGTCGACGTCGAGCGGGCGGAACACCCGCCCACCCAGCACTAGGCCGGCGTCGGCCGCGTTGTCGGCGATCGTGTCGACGATCGTACGCAGATGACCGGTGTCAGGGTCGGCCATCTGCACCCGGGCATCGAGGATCTCCAGCGCCGGGGTGACGAACTCGGTAGCCCGCAACACATCGAAGAGCGTCACCTCGGGTCCCCGCAGCGTCTCCCCGAGTACAAACGCCAATTCGACTTCAATCCGCGGCCGGATGAAGCGACCCGGCGGCACTCGGCCACCGTTGTCGACGAACATGTCGTCGAAGAGCGTGCCGTAGTCCGGCTCATCGATCGATGCCGCACGCTGCATCACCTTGGAAGTAAGGCCAATTTTGCGGCCCCTCACCGCCCGGCCGTCAGCGACCTTAAGCTCGACGAGCGCCCGCTGCACCGCATACGCGTCCTCGATAGTCATATCCGGGTACTCAAGCGACAACTGCCGGATCGGCTCACGTCGCTGCTCGGCGAGGTAGAGCCGCTGCGCGATTTCGCTGATCTCGTGGGGACCGGGCCGTCTCATTGGCACAGTGTCACTTGGCGAGGAAAGCGACCGCGGCCGGATTGAACGATTCGGGATCTTCGAAATGCGGCCAATGGCGCACCCCGGGCATGTCGAAAATCTCGGCGCCGGGGATCAGCTCTGCGATCGCGGTCGCGGTGTCTTGGTAGACACCGAGGTCGCGGCCCGACGCCACGACCATCACCGGCGCCGTGATCGACCTCCACTGCTCCTCCGGAATCAAGTTGCGCTCGCGGGCGGCGGCATCTTGCAGGATCAGCAGATGGTCGATGGTCTCGCGGGTATCGGCGCGTTCATAAATCGCCCGACGCAGCCCGATAAGGTCGGGCAGCCGGTTGGCTTCGTCGGCGATCAGGTGCTCGAAGACCGCGTACAGCGACTCCCAGGTGGGCTCGTTGACGGCCTTGGTGCGCTCAGCGCGAATCCGTGCCATGTTCGATGCAACCGCCTCCTTGCCCGCGGGTGACATCAGGATCATCCTGCTCACCCGGTCGGGATGCGACACCGCAATCGCCGCGGAGACCCAGGCGCCCAGTGACATCCCGATGAAGTGGGCCTTGTCCATGCCGAAGTAGTCCATCACCTTCAGTACGTGCTCGCGGTAGACGGCGATCTCGTAGTCGTAGTCGGGCTTGCCTGAAAACCCGTTGCCCACCATGTCGATGGCCACGCAGTGGAAGTGCTCGGATAGCGTGCCCAGGTTGGGCGCAAACGTCTCCCAGTGCCCGCCCGTGCCGTGCAGCAACACCAGGTGCGGTTTATCACGCAAGCCGGCCTCGGCGTAGCGGGTCGGCACCACAGCGCCATGGACCTCGATGTCGGTGAACCCCTGGGTGAACGCCACCTCCTTCAGGTACATCCAGATGCTTCGGTAGTTCTCGGTGTCGACCGCCGCGCCGCCCGCTGACCGCGGTGGTGCTGACCGTTGCCCCATCTCGCCCTCTTCCAATATTTCTGACATTGATGTCAACTATTATGTCCCGGTGTCGGCACCGCTCGCGGTGTTTGATTAGCGTGCATGTTCCCACGTAGATCATGCAATAGTAAATCTGCCCGACCACAGTTCAGTAGATGTCACATTTTTCAGCCTGATTGATTCTGACAGTTGTATGCGGTAATACTAGGGAGGTGGACATCGCGGCTGCGAGGCGGCGTGTACTGGCCGACTTGGCCAACGAGTTCGCCGCCGTCCGGCTATCGTTGGACCTCAACGGCAACGGCCCACGGTTGCTGGTCGAAGACCTCGAAAGCGGCACGCACGTTTTCTTATGCCCGTTGGAATTAGCCAGCTTTACCCTGGCCACAGCCCAAGATCGCGAGGAATGGCTGCGCGTAGGCAACTACAGAGCGGGCCGCGAACGCGGCGGGCCGGGCCCGTGACGGTGACCGCCGACCTGGTCGGCTTCGGGATGACAGCCATGTCACTGCGGGCGGGCCCCACCCCGGTGCAGCTGGCCTGTCAGGCTGCTGCCGCAGCCCTCGCCGACGCCGGCATCGGCCCCGGCGACGTCGACGGCTTGCTGGTCGGGTCGTCCCAGGGAGTGCGCCCGGACCGGCTCGGCGTCGCCTTCGCCGCCCAGGGCGGCTTCGCCGACCTGCGGCTGCTCGAGCACGTCGAAATCAAGGGCGCTACCACGATCGCGATGATCCAGCGTGCAACGCACGCGATTGCCGCCGCTGAGGCGTCGACGGTGGTGTGCGTGTTCGCTGACGCCCCAGTGGTGGCGGGTAAGGGCGCGGGCTCGACATACGCGCACAGCGGCGGCAACACCGGAGTACGCGGGCTAGAACGCGCCTCTGGCCTGCTCGGCTCGGTACCCACCTACGCGCTACTGGCGCAGCGCTGGTTGCACATCACCGGTTCTAGCACCGACGACCTGTGCGCGGTGGCCACCCAAGCGCGGACCTGGGCGATGGGCAATCCCGACGCGGTCAACCGTGAACCCCTCGACGCCGACGGTTACGCCGCCAGCCCAATGGTCGCCGAGCCGCTGCGTCGGGTGGACTGCGCGCGCCCGGTCAACGGCGCCGTCGCGGTGGTGCTGACCGGGCGGCCGTCGACCGCTACCGTGCGGCTCCGGATCCGCGGCACCGGTCGCCACCATCCGGTGCGGCGCCGCCGGTCAGGTGCCGAATCGTGGTTCGGTGGCGGAGTCCGCGCTGTCGACGATGCGCTCACCCATGCCGGCCTCACGCGCACTGACCTCGACATCGCCGAACTGTATGACCCGTTCTCGATCGTCACGCTGGTTCTGCTCGACGAATACCGGCTGACCGGCGATACACCGGCGGGTGCGTTCGTCCGCGCCGGCCAGATCGGTCCGGGCGGACTGCTGCCCACCAATACCGGCGGGGGACAGCTATCAGGCTTCTACCTCCAGGGCATGACACCGCTGGCCGAGGCCATCACGCAACTCCGCGGCGCCGGCGGCGAGCGCCAGGTGCCCGGCGCGACCACCGCGCTGGTGGCCGGCATCGGCGGGCGACTGGACCACCATGCGGCGCTCATCTTGGAACGGGCGGCATGACCACGGTGGCAGACGCGACGATGGACTGGCTGCTCGAGACGGCGCTAGCCCCCGATGCCGACGACGAGGTGATCCGTCCGTTGTACGAGGCCGCAGCGCGTTGCGAACTCATGCTGCCGTGCTGCGCCGAATGCGACCTGCCACTGGAGCTTGATCAGCAGGTCTGTGACCGCTGCGGCTGCCAGCAGCGACACTGGGTACCGGTGGAACCGATCGGGGTCGTCCATTCGTCGACGCTCATGCACCGCCGGGAAGCCGGCCTCGTCCGCGCCGAGCACCCCTATCCGATCGTCGACGTCGAACTCACCAGCGGACACCGCATCGTGATGACCACTGCGGCACCCTGCCACAGCGCGCCACCCATCGGCGCCGCGGTGCGCATCGGCTACCGCCGCCTCGGCCATGTGGCGATTCCCGCCATCGACACCTGGGAGGACAACACATGACGACCCTGGACACTGCCGACGCGGTCGACGACTTCGACGTCACCGCGGTCGTGCAGACCGATCGTGTGCACGGATCGGTGTACACCTCGCCGGAGATTTTCGCCCGCGAGATGGACACGATCTTCAAGGCGGGCTGGGTCTACGTGGCCCACGAGAGCGAGATCAGCGAGCCTGGCGACTACCTGACCCGCATGATCGGCCGCGACCCGGTCGTGGTGGTCCGAGGTAAGGACGGCGTGGTACGGGTGCTACTCAACCGGTGCACCCATCGCGCCAACAAGCTGTGCAACGCCGAGAAAGGCAGCGCCAACTCGTTCCGCTGCCCGTACCATGGCTGGACTTTCAGCAACACCGGAGAGCTGCAGGGTGTTCCAATGCGGGAAGCCTATGGCGACATGTTCAAACAGATGCGCTCAGAACTCGGGCTGGCCCAGGCACCCCGCGTCGACAGTTACGGTGGCTTCATTTTCGCGTCCCTTGCACCACAGGGTATTTCGCTGTCTGAACATCTTGGTAGGGCAACCACGGCCATCGACCGCCTGCTGAACCTGTCCCCCTCCCACTCGATCGACCTGCGGGGAAACTGGATGAAGCACCTCCACCACGCGAACTGGAAGATGGTGGTGGAAAACAACGTCGACGGCTATCACGCGCTCTTCACGCACGCCTCGGTCTATGATGCGATCCGGCCGGCGAAGGTCTCCCATGTGCCCAGCAAGGTCGACGTCGTAGTCCGCGACATGGGCAACGGGCATTCCGAGATCGACTACAGCAACGAATACCGCAAACTCGACGAGGAATTCGTATGGTACGGGCGGATTCCGCGCGACAAGCTGGCCGAGTACGTGGAGGCGCTGGAACGCGCCTACGGTCCCGCGCAGGCGCACGACGCGCTAGTCGTCGGCCCGCCGCATACGCTGATCTGGCCCAACCTGTTCCTGGCGGAGATGAACGTCATGTTCGTCGAACCTCAGGCAGTGGACCGCACTATCGCCTATACCACCGCAGTGCAAATGCCCGGGCAGGACAAACTCAACGAGCGCACGCTTCGGCGTTCCGAAGGCGCGATGGGGCCCGCGGGGTTCCTCATCGCCGACGACGGCGAGATCGGCATGCGCAACCAAGCCGGACTGGCCGCCGAACTACCGGAGTGGCTGGTGCTCTCGCGGGGCATGGACAGCGACATCCGAGACGAGACCGGGATCGTCAACTCAGACAAGAGCGCCGAGACGCCGCAACGCGGTTTCTATGCCCAATGGGCCGCGGTCGTCGGCGGGAAAGTGTGACCGATGACTGTTGACGCGCAGCCCCAAAGCCCGGCCATGCGGCCGCTGCCGGATCCAGACATCCTATCGTTTTTATATCTGGAGGCCCGGTTAGCCGACGAGGGTCGGTACTCGGAGTGGGAGTCGCTGTGGGCCGACGACGACACAGTCGAGTACCGGGTGCCGATGCACACCGACGACGATCCACGTACCACACTGGCCTACATCAACGACAACAGACGGCGCATCAAAAGCCGTGTGGCACAGCTCAACACCGGAAATCGGCATTCCCAGAACCCGCCGTCAGTGATGCGCCGGTTGTTGTCCAACAGTGAGGTCGTCGACCAGACCGGAGACACGGTGACCGTCGAATCGAACTTTGCCCTCTTCGAATACCGGATACGGCAACGGTATTGGGCCGGCCGTGTGGTCCACACCATCCGTAGATCAAACGACGGGCCGAAGCTGGTCCGCAAAATCGTCCACCTCATCGACGCAAGCGGTCCCATCGATACGCTCGCGTTTCTGATCTGACCATGCTCGTCGGAGACATCGCCAGCAACAACGCCCGCCGGTACCCGCATAAGCGAGCACTTGTCGAAGGCAACCGGGTGCATACCTGGTCGCAAGTCGACGACCGGGCCCGGCGATTGGCGAACTTTATGGCCAGCCGAGGACTGATGACCGGCGACCGGGTGCTGGTTATCGCTCGCAATTGCATTGAGTGGCCTGAGATCTCGTTCGGCCTTGCCAAAGCGGGACTCATCGCGGTTCCGGTCAACATACGCCTTGCGGCCGACGAGGTCGCTCATGTTCGTGACGACTCCGGTGCTCGAGCTGCGATAGTCCACGCCGACCAGTTGAGGAAATTCATCGGCGAGCTCTGCGAGATGGCAGTGGTGCTCGGCATCGATGGCCGCCGGGAGCTGGGCGACAACGACTTGGTAACCGACTATGAGACGGCGTTAGGGCATGCATGGCCCGCCCCGCCGCATATCGACATCTCGCCTGATGATCTCGCGGTCATCCTCTATACCAGCGGCACCACCGGCCGGCCCAAGGGAGTGATGCACACCCACCGCGGGTTGCTGTACCAGGCGGCCGACACCAACCTCGTCACCGAGGCCAACCGCTCCGACGTGATGCTGGCAACTACCCCGTTCTTCACCGCCGGCGGCATGGTCCGCACAGTGTCGTGGCTATATCTGGGCCAAACCATGGTTATCCACCAGAAGTTCGACCCACAGGCGGTTATCGACGAGATCGAGCGCAGCAGCATCACTTTCACAACGTTTATTCCCACTATGCTGCAGCGTACGCTGGCCATCCTCGAAGACGGTCCGCAGCGTGACATGTCGAGCCTGCGCCGCATATCTTACGGCTCGGCCCCCGTGCCACCCGGTCTGGCACGCCGGGCAATGGATCTGCTCGGCTGCGACCTGCAGCAACGTTACGGGCTCACCGAGTGCGGCGGCCAGGCCACCATCTTGACCCCCCAGGACCACCGCGACATCGTCAATGGCAAGACGTCGATCGCGACCTCGTGCGGGCAGGAAACGCCGATGTGTGCGATCCGTATCATCGACCCCGAGGGCAATACCCTGTCCGCAGGCCAAGTCGGCGAGATCGTGATCGTCAGCCCCGCCAACGCCATCGGCTACTGGAACCGGCCCGAGCAGACCGCCGAGACGTTTCGGCCGGATGGGCTGCGCACCGGCGACCTCGGCTACCTCGACGACGAAAACTACCTGCACATCACCGGCCGCAAGACCGACATGATCATCTCGGGCGGCTTCAACGTCTATCCCGCCGAGATCGAGCGGGTCATCGGCCACCATGACGGGGTCGATATGGTCGCTGTGGTCGGAGTTCCCGACCCGGAGTGGGGTGAGACTCCGGTCGCCGTAGTCGTCCCCAAACGCCACGTAACCGATCGGGATCGTCTGACTGCCGAATTGTCGGCGCTGTGTCGGGCCGAATTGGCTGGTTACAAGCAGCCGCGGCGCTTCGAATACCGCGATGAATTCCCCCTGGGTCCCGCGGGCAAGATTCTCAAGCGTGAGATAGCTAACCAGGTGATACAGGTAGTCGGCTCGGTTGAGAGGATGTCGGTGACATCCCGACATAGCGAGGAGGCCCGATGACCGACCTGACCGACCTGCAGACCATCGAGTTCGAGCTCGCTGATCACGTGGCGACCGTGACGCTCAATCGGCCCGACCGGTTGAATAGCTTCAACGAATTGATGAGTCGTGAACTTACGGCGGTGTGGCAGCGGGTTCGCGATGACGAAGATATTCGTGTTGCTGTGCTCCGCGGTAACGGTGAGCGCGCGTTCTGCACGGGGCTCGACGTATCCGAGGGCACCTGGTGGACCCACCAACCGATCTTCAACCAGGAAGACCCCGGTGCCGTACTCGGGCCGAAGGCACATCGGGTGTGGAAGCCGGTCATCGCCGCGTTGCACGGCATGGTGGCGGGTGGAGCGATGTATTTTGTCAACGAATGCGACTTCGCGATCTGCTCGGAGTCCGCGACGTTCTTCGACCCGCATGTCAACTCCGGTGCCGTCTCGGCGCTGGAGCCGATGGGCATGCTCGCCCTCGGCGTGCCCTACGGAGAGGTGATGCGATGGGCGCTGATGGGCAGCGAAGAACGCATGTCCGCCCATACTGCGCTGCGCATCGGCCTGGTTACCGAGATCGTTCCGGACAACGAACTACGTTCGCGTGCAGCCGAATTGGCTGCTGAAATCGCCGCCCGGCGCCCCAAAGGCGTCCAAGGGACCGTACGCGCAATGTGGGAGGCGCGCGACCTGCCGCCAATTATCGCGGCACGGCATGGCCTGTCTTACACCCACATCGGTAACCCCGGCGAGGGCCGCAGCGACTCGCGTGCCAACAAAAAACCACCCCGGATCCGATGACCAAGAACGCTCTGACAAAGATGGCAACCGAGCAGCTGGTCGAATTTAAGTTACTGATCGGCGGCCGCCGGGTCAGCGCGGCCAGCGGCGCCACCTACGACAGCATCGACCCCTACACCGGACAACCGTGGGCCCGCGTGCCCAACGGCGACGCAACCGATGTCGACCGCGCGGTGGCAGCAGCGCGAGCGGCCCTCGACGGGCAATGGGGCCGGCTTACCGCCACCGCCCGCGGCAAGCTGCTATGGCGGCTCGGCGAGATCCTCGCCCGAGAGGCCGAAAGCCTCGCCGAACTCGAGGTACGCGACGGCGGCAAGCTGATGCGCGAGATGGTCGGCCAGATGCGTTCTTTGTCCGACTATTACTTCTATTACGCCGGACTCGCCGACAAACTGCAGGGCGCGGTCGTGCCCACCGACAAGCCGAACTACTTCGTGTACACCCGCCACGAACCGCTCGGGGTGGTGGGCGCGATCACCCCCTGGAATTCGCCGCTGCTGCTGTTGACGTGGAAGCTGGCCGCGGGCCTCGCCGCCGGCTGCACGTTCGTCGTCAAGCCCAGCGATCACACCCCCACCTCGACCCTGGCGTTCGCGACGCTGTTCGCCGAAGCGGGTTTTCCGCCCGGCGTGATCAATGTGGTCACCGGGTGGGGCCCGGAGACCGGTGCCGCGCTGGCTTCCCATCCGGGTGTGGACAAGATCGCATTCACCGGATCCACCGCCACCGGCATCGAGGTCGGCAAGGCCGCCATCGCGAACATGACCCGGTTCACCCTCGAACTAGGCGGCAAATCGGCACAGGTTGTCTTCGACGACGCGGACCTGGATGCCGCCGCCAACGGTGTGATTGCCGGCGTGTTCGCCGCCACCGGGCAGACCTGCCTGGCGGGTTCACGGCTGCTGGTACACGAAAGGGTCGCCGACGCGCTGACAGACAAGATCGTTGCCCGCGCCGCGACGATCAAGCTGGGCGACCCTAAGGATCCGACCACCGAGATGGGCCCGGTTTCAAACGCTTCGCAATACGAAAAGGTATTGTCGCACTTCGCATCCGCCCGCGAGCAGGGCGCTACCATTGCCTGCGGCGGCGAACCCGACGACAAGCTCGGCGGATACTTCGTCAAGCCAACGGTGCTGACCGGGGTAAGCCCGTCGATGCGCGCCGTGGTCGAGGAGATTTTCGGCCCGGTGCTCGTAGTGATGACGTTCACCGACGAAGACGAAGCCGTCGCCGCGGCCAACGCCACCGAGTTCGGGCTAGCCGGCGCGGTCTGGACTAAAGACGTTCACCGCGCCCACCGGGTGGCCGCCAAGCTGCGTGCCGGCACGGTGTGGGTCAACGCCTATCGTGTCGTGGCACCACATGTTCCGTTCGGCGGCATAGGTTTCAGCGGGATAGGTCGGGAAAACGGCATCGAGGCCGTCAAGGATTTCACCGAGACCAAGGCGGTGTGGGTGGAGCTGTCCGGGGCAACCCGTGACCCATTCACGTTGGGATGAGCTTCGAGTTTCCGACCCGGGCGCCGCCAGTTAGCGCTCGAGAGAGCAACCTGTGCATTACAACCACCTGTGCGGCCACGCGGTGAAATTATGCTGATGGCGGCGTCCGGCAAGATGGCGATGCTCACTCACTCCCGTCCGCTGGAGCTCATCGACCGCCGACGAACGAAGGCGACGCCGGCTCCATCACGATGCATCGGGCGGTTGGGGCGCATCAGTGTGAACGCACACCGAAATCGATGTCGCCGAGACCGCGAAACGGCGTGAAACCCGGTTTCGCATACCACGACGGCCGGACCTGGTGCCCTGGCCGAGGCCGAGCCCATTCGACCCAGGCTCCCCAGTCATTGCGGCTGAGCTTGTCTTCGAGCGTCTGCGGAAATGCCTGCTCGGCAGCGCGGTAGCGTTGCGCGAATGCCTTCATCTCCCCCATCACCCAGATGTCTTCTTCCCGGCTCCACTTTCCGCCGCCGGCGTAGTCGACAATCTGAAATGACGGGAAATCAATTGGCGGCGCGCCTGGTTCGGGATTGTCGGCACGGTTGAGGCACTCGTACACCACACGGTTGCCGTCGATGACGTACCACTTCAACACGGTGTACACCATCGGCGACGCCCCCATCGTGCCCTCAAGGTAGCGGGCAATCTCCTCGGGCCCGGTGAAAGTGCCGTAGTAGTGGTCGAAGTATTCGGCGTCGTCAGTGAAAAGATTCGCCCAACCGACCCAGTCCTCCATGACCGGTCCGGTCATGTAGTAGTGCCGAAATTCTCGCTCCACTTCGGCGCGATCGGCCATCGATGCTCCTTTGGGTCCTATCAGGTAGTTTCGATCGTTCAGCGCCGCGACGGTTAGGGCGGGCCAGCGGCCGCCACTCGGGAATTTCCCAGGGATCGACACCCGAATACCGTGACGGTGGTTACCTCGCCCACCGTCTCAATCTAACCTATTTCTGACGCTATGTATATGCAGTTTCTGTCTATTTGGCAGGGCAATTCGTGCAATTCGGACACTGGTGAACTACGGTTTTCTGACGACCGAGTCATGAAAAGAGGTCCTCGTTGAACCGCCAACACGACCATCCCCAAGCTCCACTGTCCGGTATCACCGTCGTCAGCCTGGAACAGGCCGTCGCCGCACCCTATGCGACGAGGCAGCTGGCCGACCTTGGTGCCCGCGTCATCAAGGTGGAACGCCCCGACGGGGGTGACTTCGCCCGCGGCTACGACCGCAGTGTGCACGGTGAGTCCAGTTACTTCGTCTGGCTGAATCGCGGTAAAGAGTCACTGACGCTCGATTTGAAACACCCGGAGGGCCAACGGATCCTGCACCGATTACTCACGTCGGCAGATGTGCTGGTGCAAAACCTAGGGCCGGGAGCCGCCGCGCGGATGGGCCTGGACGCCGCCACGGCCGCGGGCCGCCACCCGCGGCTGATCGTCTGCGACATCACCGGCTACGGCGGGACAGGACCGTGGCGCGACCGCAAGGCCTACGACCTGCTGGTACAGGCTGAAACCGGCCTCTTGTCGGTGACGGGAAACGGTGATGAGGTCGCCCGCACCGGCGTCTCGATCGCGGATATCGCCGCCGGCATGTTCGCCTACTCCGGCATTCTCACCGCATTGCTCGTGCGTAGCACCACCGGTCACGTCGCACCGGTCTCGGTCTCACTTTTTGAGGCGCTCGCCGAATGGATGGGCCAGCCCGCGTATTACGCCCATTACGGCGGCACGCCGCCGCCGCGCACCGGCGCCCGCCATGCGACGATCGCGCCTTACGGCCCGTTCACCGTGCGCGACGGGGGCACAGTATTACTGGCTGTTCAGAATGAGCGGGAATGGCAGCGGCTGTGTGAGCAGGCACTTGGCCTGCCCAATCTGGTGACGGATGCGCGCTTTGCGACGAACTCCGACCGCGTAGCCAATCGCGACTTGCTCGAGGAAACGATCCAGGCTGCGACCGCAACGATGACCGCCGATGAACTGGCCGCGCGACTCGACGCAGCCGGCATCGCATACGGACGAGTGACCGACGTCGAAAGTCTCTGGTCGCATCCGGTGCTGACCGCACGGAACCGCTGGCGACAGATCAGCACACCGGGCGGCATGATCGGGGCGCTGCTGCCGCCGACAATGCTCAGCGAAACCGAGCCTGTACTCGGCAACGTCCCCGCCCTGGGCGCGCACAGCAAGGCAATCCTGCAAGAACTGGGCTACAGCGATGATGTCATCCATGCGCTCGCCACAGAAGGGGTGATCACGCTCGGATAGCACCGAACGCCGCCGAGTCCGCCACCAACATCTCTTATCTGACAATCGCGTCAGCGCTGGGGCATGGGGCAGAATACGCCAATTACGTACTAACGTGTCAGCTCACCCCCGTTCGATCGCCACGCTCTATTCACTGTCTTCTGACATATATGTACACTCTCTAGGGACGGATCGCGCCGACGCCCGCAAAAAGGAGATCCCGATGCACATCGACATTCAGGCGGCTAATGCTGTGCTGGCCGGGTTGCGGCCGTACCCGGTGGCGGTTACGAGCATTGACGACGGATTTGCAAACGGTCTGATCTCCTTGTCGGCCGGTTCGGCGAGCATCGTGCCGGAGTTGCCGCGCGCCACCGTGAGTCTGACCAAGTACAACCGAACCCACGACATGCTGGTCAATTCAGGCGTCTTTGCCATGCACATGCTCTCTGCCGGCGAAGGTGAGATCGACAACTCGCTCGAGATCCTGATGACCCTCGGCGGAAGCTCGGGTCGCGACGGTGACAAGATCTCGAAGTTGCGCACCAAGCCGGGGGTGACCGGCGCCCCGATCCTGCTTGACGCCCACAGTTACGTGGAGTGCCGGATTACCGGGTCGCTGGACAACGACGAGAACACCATCTTCGTCGGGGACGTGGTGGCCGCAGAAGTGTTCAGCAGCGCTCACCGGTTGCGGATCGGGGAGGCCTGGACCAAGCTGCCGCATGAATGGATCGAGCAGTACGAAGCCAACCACGAGCCGCAGTTACAGAGCGCGCGTGAGTTGCGGGCGGCGGCTGCGCGATCGGCGTGAGCACCGACCAGACCGGCGCGTGGGAGCTGCCGGAAGAGCTGATACTGCTGCGCGAGACGGTGCGGCGGTTCATGGCGGCCTACGTGCACCCGATCGAGGACACCTTGCCGCATGACAGCATCGGGTTGCCGCGCGACCAGCTCGTCGACTTGCAGGCGAAGGCACGCAAACTGGGGTTGTGGGCCCTGCAGACCCCGGAGGAGTTCGGCGGTGCCGGATTGAGCGTGCTCGGTCAGGTCGTGGTCGCAGAAGAGGCGGCCAAATGCCGTATGGGCGCATTCTTTCCAGCGCTGGGCGCATTCGGCGGAAACCCCCCCAATGTCATGTTCAAGGCTTCCCCCGAGCAGTTCGCCACTTACGCCAAGCCGATCATCGACGGCACGATGACCAAGGCCTACACCGCGATCACCGAGGCATCCGGAGGGTCCGATCCGGCACGGGCCATCAAACTGAAAGCCGTTCGTGACGGCAACGCCTATGTCCTCAACGGTTCGAAAATGTGGATTTCGCATGCTCTCGAGGCTGACTGGGGTGTGGTGTACGCACGCACCGGTGAAGGCCGCAACGGCATCTCATGTTTCATCGTCGAAAAAGACACCCCGGGGATTACTTTCAGCCGTATCGAGGTGATGGCGTCATTTGATCCCTGCGAACTGCACTTCGACAACGTCCGGATTCCGGCGGATCGGCTCATCGGCGAAGAGGGCCAGGGCCTCGCACTGGCCAGCGATTTTCTGGTGCACAGCCGCATCATCTATGCTGCCGGCCCCATTGGCATCGCGCAGGTGGCACTAGACCGCACTTGTCAGTGGGCCAGGGATAGGGATGTTTTCGGTGGCAAGCTCGCCGACAAGCAGGGCATCCAATGGATGCTCGTCGACAGCGAAGTGGAGCTGCGGGCCGCGCGCCTGCTGGTGTATCAGGCCGCCTGGAACGCCGACCTCGGCCACGATGTCCGAGTCGACGCATCCGTCGCCAAGCTCTACGGTACCGAAATCGCCTATCGGGTACTGGACCGTTGCATCCAAATACACGGCGCGCTGGGGCTGTCGAAGGAGCTACCACTGGAACGTTGGTTCCGCGATTTGCGTGTCAAGCGGCTCGGTGAAGGTGCCACCGAGGTCCAGCGCGAAGTCATAGCCCGCCACCTTCTCAGTGGAATGCGATGAACGCCGGATTGAATGACGAAGAAAGCCTATTAGTCGAGACGGTCCGGGCGTTCATCGACCGCGACGTCAAGCCGACGGTGCGCGAAGTCGAGCATGCCGACGTCTATCCCGAAGCCTGGATCGAGCAGATGAAACGCATCGGGATATTTGGCTTGGCGATACCTGACGAATACGGCGGCTGTCCCGTTTCGATGCCCTGCTATGTCTGGGTGACCCAGGAGTTGGCCCGCGGCTGGATGAGTTTGGCCGGCGCGATGGGCGGCCACACCGTGGTGGCCAAGCTGCTGTCGCTGTTCGGTACCGAAGAGCAGAAGCGAAAGTACCTGCCCACCATGGCCACCGGCGAGTTGCGGGCCACCATGGCCCTGACAGAGCCCGGTGGTGGCTCCGACTTACAAGCGATGAGCACCGTCGCACATGTCGACGGAACCGACCTCGTCATCAACGGCGCGAAGACCTGGATTAGCAACGCTCGCCG
This sequence comes from Mycobacterium heckeshornense, assembly GCF_016592155.1. Taxonomy (NCBI): domain Bacteria; kingdom Bacillati; phylum Actinomycetota; class Actinomycetes; order Mycobacteriales; family Mycobacteriaceae; genus Mycobacterium; species Mycobacterium heckeshornense. Next base: position 752,263 of record NZ_AP024237.1, on the reverse strand, counting down.
ATCGGGTCTAATCGCGCTGCTGTGCAAGACCGACCCATACGCCACGCCGCGCCACAAGGGCATGTCGGTGGTTCTCGTCGAGCACGGTCCTGGGCTGTCGGTCTCGCGGGATCTGCCTAAGCTTGGCTACAAGGGCGTGGAATCGTGCGAACTACGCTTCGACGACTACCGGGTGCCTGCATCGGCGATCCTCGGTGGCATAGCCGGCCGTGGCTTTGGGCAGATGATGAAAGGTCTTGAGACCGGACGTATTCAGGTCGCGGCGCGGGCACTGGGTGTCGCGACGGCCGCGCTTGAGGACGCCCTCGGCTATGCCCAGCAGCGGGAGAGCTTCGGGCGGCCGATCTGGAAACATCAGTCGGTCGGCAACTATCTGGCCGACATGGCTACCAAGCTGACGGCTGCGAGGCAGCTCACGAGGTATGCCGCGGAAAAGTTCGACAGCGGGGACCGCTGTGACATGGAGGCCGGGATGGCCAAGTTGTTCGCCTCCGAAGTGGCGATGGAGATAGCGCTCAATGCAATCCGAATCCACGGCGGCTACGGCTATTCCACCGAGTACGACGTCGAACGCTACTTCCGCGACGCCCCGTTGATGATCGTCGGCGAGGGCACCAACGAGATACAGCGCAATGTGATCGCCGCGCAGTTGATCTCGCGAGGAGGTGTATAGCGTCTCTCGTCGCATTTGCAGATCGCCAGGAAGAGCCCTGGACAGTGATGACCAGCTGTGTCAGGTTGGACAGCGGTGGCGCCAGGAATCAGCTGCATCATCGCGAAAAGTAGCAGACAAGGAGGTCAGAAATTGGGTGATGGGTCGCAAGCACACCAGCCCGCGGGCCTGCCGTCATACACGCGGCCAGCATTGCGGCTGGCGCCCACCCCCACCGCCGACTCAAAAGCGTTCTGGAGCGGTGGCGCGCGCGGCGAGTTGCTGATTGCGCATTGCCGCGGGTGCGATCGTTTCTTCCATCCGCCCGGGCCCGTCTGCTGGCGGTGCCGCAGCACCGACGTCGCACCGAAGCCGGTCTCCGGACGGGCAACGGTGGCTGCGTACACCGTCAACCGTCAACCGTGGATCCCCGGTTTTGAACCGCCATACATCGTCGCGATGGTCGAGCTTAACGACGAGCCCGACGTTCGGCTCATCACCAACATCGTCAACATCGCGATCGAGGACATTCGTGTCGGCCTGCAGGTCGAAGTGTTCTTCGAAGAGTGGGCGCCGACATCCGGTGACGAAGACGCGCGCGTCTGGGTTCCTCTGTTCCGACCTGCCACCGAGGCGAACGCAAGCGTATGAGCGGCCCGTTCGACGGCAAGGCCGTTATCACCGGCGCCGGGAAGTCGCAAGTGGGACGGCGGTTGGGGCGCACCGGGCTTGACCTGACCATCGAAGCGGTCACCAGGGCCATCGCAGACGCCGGGCTGCGCATCGACGACGTGGACGGGGTGGCGAGCTACCCGGGCCCCGGGGGTGCCCGACCCCGGCTTCTCCGGGGCGACAGTCACCGAGGTCCGCAACGCGCTGGGACTGCGCAGCCGATGGTATATATCGGCGATGGAGACCGCCGGCCAGATCGGCCCGGCGATTGAGGCCTGCATGGCGGTGACCCTAGGACTGGTCAACCACGTTGTGGTGTACCGGTCGGTGTGGGAGTCGACCGCCGCCGAGCAGGCCGGCGGTGGAAGGGCTTCGGTTTTATTCGGCGGCGGCAAGTTACCGCCCCACTTGGAATGGGTCGCACCGTTCGGCGCGCTGTCGGCGGCCAACTGGCTGGCGATGCCCGCCCAACGCTACATGCACGATTTCGGTTTGAGGCGCGAACACCTGGGCGTGATCGCACTCAACGCGCGCCGCAACGCCGCGCTGAATCCGGATGCCATCTACCGGGATCCGCTGTCGATGGAGGACTATCTCAACGCTCGGATGATCTCCGAACCGTTGTGTCTCTACGACTGCGACGTGCCCTGCGACGGCGCGACGGCGGTGGTCATCTCGCGACGAGAGGCCGCTGACGGGCTGCCGCGGCATCCCCCTGACCGTCGAGTCCGTCGGCCCCAGCATGTACGAACGTGCGACCTGGGACCAGCGCAAGGACATTACGACGATGGCCGCGCACGACGCCGCAGCGGCGCTGTGGGAACACACCACGCTGACCGCCAAAGATGTCGACATGGCCCAGCTGTACGACGGATTCAGCTTTTTAACGGTGATGTGGCTGGAGGCCCTCGGCTTCTGCGAGCACGGCCAGGTCGGCAAATTCCTCGGCGATGGAGAGCGAATCGCGCTGGACGGGCCGCTGCCGCTTAACACCAGCGGCGGTCAGCTTTCCGGAGGGCGCCTGCACGGCATGGGTTTCCTGCACGAAGCGTGCGTGCAGTTGTGGGGCGAGGGCGGGGATCGGCAGGCCCCTAATACGCCCGAGGTGGTCGTTGTCGGTGTGGGCGGCGGGCCGGTTGCCGGCACGATGTTGATCAGTTCCCGCTAGGCAGGAGTGCATTATGACCCTTCGCGTCGGCGTAATCGGGGTGGGCTGGGGCTCCCACGTGCAGGTACCGGGCTTTCGGGCGGCACAGGGATTCGATCCGGTTGCGCTTTGCGCGCGTACCCCCGAACGGCTGCAACGCGTTGCCGACAAGCTCGGCATCACCGACATCTCGACCGACTGGGAATCATTCGTCGCCAGAGACGATCTCGACGTCATCTCGGTGGCCACACCCACGGTGCTGCACCACGACATGACGCGTGCCGCCCTCGATGCCGGCAAGGCGGTGCTGTGTGAGAAGCCGCTCGCCGGTGACCTCGACGCGGCCCGCGACATGGTCCGCGCCGCCAGAAAGTCTGGCCGGCCGACCGCGTGCTGCTTTGAAAACCGTTGGAATCCAGACTGGCTCGCAATCGCTGAGCTTGTGCGCTCCGGATTCCTCGGCAAGCAGTACGTCGCGCGAGTTAGCCGCAGTGCGTCTTATTGGCATCCCAGCCGAACGCCGCAAGCCCGGTGGATGTACGACCGGAACCAGGGCGGTGGGTATCTGGCCGGGATGCTCGTGCACGACCTGGATTTCCTGTGCAGCGTTTTGGGCCGCCCGGACGCGGTATGCGCCGAGGTGCGCAGCAGTGAACCGGTACGCCGGCTGCCGGACGGCGAGATACTCAACGTCACTGCCGATGACACCGCCGCCCTACTGATGCGGATGGAGTCGGGTGCAATCGCCATCATGAGCGTGTCGGTGATGGGTGCACACGCCGATCACTACCGCCTCGAGCTGTTCGGTGCCGACGGCACCATCATCGGCGACGGTGACTTGCGCTCGACCGCCTATACGATAGGCGCCGCCACCGATGACGGGCTGCGGCCCCTGCCGGTAGGCGATCGCGCACCGGCTCACCCGGAGAATCTTCCGAAAGGCCTCGCTGGACACGCCAGCCGGGCGATGGCCTTGATGCTCGAAGACTGGCTGCCTGCATTCGAGGGTAAGCCTTGCCGTGCCGCCACATTTGACGACGGCCTGCTTAGCCTGGCGATCATCGACGCCGCACACCGCTCATCAGAAGGTGGCGGCTGGGAACGCGTACATGCAACCGCCTGATCAGGCCACCACAGACCTCGGTGTCGTCCGCTATGAACGCGACGGCGCCATCGCCCGCGTCGTGCTCAACTGGCCCGAGCGGGCGAACGCGCAGTCCTCGGAGATGGTGTCTCAGGTGGACGCCTGTCTCGACCAGGCGCGCCGGGACTACGGTGTGAAGGTCGTCATCATTAAGGGCAGCGGCAACGGCTTTTGCGCCGGTCACGTCATCGCTCCCGATGCGTACCCGGAATTCGCCGAGTCCCAACGACATCTCGGCAGCAACTACCTGGGCAGCAAAGAACTGTTTTTGTGGCCGACGCTGCGGTTCTGGGAATTCCCGAAACCGATGATCGCTCAAGTGCACGGCTACGCGCTGGGCGGCGGCACCTACTGGGCGCTGCTGCCCGAGATCACGATCGCCTCCGAGGACGCCTACTTTCAGATGCCGCTGGTTCCAGGGCTCGGTTTCCCCGGTGGTGAAACGATGATCGAACCGTGGGTTTTTATGAACTACAAGCGAGCGGCCGAATACCTGTATACGGCGCAAACGTTGTCCGCCGAGGAGGCTTTCCGCATGGGGCTGGTCAACCGCGTTGTCGCCCGTGAGGAGCTGGAGTCGGTGACCGAAACCATGGCCGCACGGATCTCGCGGGCACCGCTGTCGACGTTGATGGCCACCAAAACCATGCTCGTGCGAGCCTGGGAACAGATGGGCATGCGCCAGCACCTTCAGTTGTCAGCTGATTTGATGTCGGTGATGGAGCACACCTCGGATGCTCAGGCCCTGAGGGCGGATCTGGAAAAAAACCGCCGGTTGCCGCGCGAGCAGGCAGGCACAGAGTAGGGCTCGCCGCAGGCGCCCTTATTGGCGCGTCATTGCGAAGATCATCTCGGCCGCGACAGCGATCACCTCGTCTTGGTCGACGCGCACCGATTGTGTCTGTACTGCGTACCAGGCGCGTTCGAGCAACCCCATCACCGCGACACCGACAGTTTCCGGGGAATGTCGGCCATGGCTGGCGATGGCCTGTCCAAGTTTCCACGCCGCGCGGGTCAACATGTGGTCACGCGAGCGCCTGAAAGCCTCGTCGTCCGGCGCAGAATGCGAGGCCGCCATCACGAATGCGCCATGGCGGTCCAGATAGCCGAAATAGTCGCCAACCCACTTGCGCACATCCCCCAGACCGTAGGACACGGGAAGCCTCCCCCACTGGGCAATTACCGCGAGCACGTCATGGTACGCCGTTTCGCCGAGAACGTTGAAAACCTCACGCTTGTCTTTGAAGTACGTATAGAACCCGGCCCGGGAAATACCACAGGCCTCGGTGATGGCGTTGATCGGCGTGCCGGCGTAGCCGCGCTCGAGGAACAGTCGCCGACTCGCTTCGAGGATCGCCATGCGGGTCCGCGCGCCGCGGCCGGCTTCGAGCGTATCGACGGGTTCGGTCCCAGCGGTAACGGCCATAGCAGGGACTCTAGATGACAGCTCTGTCAACTATCAACAACCACGTAAAACGCCATGGCCTAAGCCCTTGTGATGCTCATACTTGACACATCTGTCAACCCAGGTCAAGCTAGTCCTATGACTCAGTTCACTGACGCGCCGATTTTCGACGCCGATCAGCACATGTACGAGACCCCGGAGGCGTTGACCAAGTACCTGCCGGAGCGATTCCGCAAGGCCGTACAGTTCGTGCAGGTGGGCAGGCACACCCGGATCGCGATCCTGAACAAGATCACCGAGTACATCCCGAATCCGACATTTGAGAAGGTGGCCGCGCCCGGTGCGCACGAGCGCTTCTACTCCGGGCAAAACCCCGAAGGCCTGACGATGCGTCAGATGACGGGCACACCGATCGAGGCGCCGCCGGCTTCCCGCAACCCGGTCGACCGGATCAAGGAGCTCGACCGGCAGGGCGTCGATGAGACCCTGGTGTATCCGACGCTGGCCAACTTGGTCGAACATTCCGCCGCCGAGGACCCCGAACTGACCGCGGCGATGATCCACGCCCTCAACCAGTGGATGCTCGAGCACTGGGGCTACACCTACCAAGACCGGCTGTACATGACCCCGGTGCTGACGCTGGGCCTGGTGGATGAGGCGCGCCGCGAGCTGGAATACGTTCTTGACAACGGGGCCAAGGTCGCGTTGATCAAACCGGCTCCAGTCAAGGGCTACCGCGGGTGGCGCTCCCCGGCGCTGCCGGAGTTCGATCCGTTCTGGCGTGACGTCGAGGATGCCGGCCTGCCGATCGTGGTCCACGCCAGCCAGCCTCCGCTGGAGGAATACGTCAGCAAGTGGGAGCCGCCCGAGACCAACAGCGCCTTTGAGATGTCGGCGTTCAAGTGGGTGGTGCTCGGGCATCGTGAGATCGCCGACATGCTGACCAGCCTGATCTGTCACGGCACCTTGACCCGGTTCCCGAAGCTGCGCATTGCCAGCGTCGAGAACGGCAGCTCCTGGATCCATCCGCTGTTTCACGACCTGCAAGACATCTACAAGAAGATGCCGCAAAACTTCGAGGAGCACCCCATCGACGTGTTCCGGCGCAATATCTGGGTGTCGCCGTTCTGGGAAGGCTCGGTGGCCGATGTCGTCGAAACGGTGGGCTGGGACAAGGTGATGTTCGGCTCGGACTACCCACACCCCGAAGGTCTGGCGACACCGAAGGGATTCTTCAAGTACGCCGAGGGCATGGACCGTCGCCGCACCTACGATTTCATGGGCGACAACGCGCGGCGCTTCATGGGCCTGCCCATCCGCAATCCCGACCCTGACGCCACCAAGCCGCCAGCATTGCAAACCGCTGGCGCATAACGACGTACCCGGGCGTCTACGTTCAGCGCATGCAGATCCGGGAGCATGTCGACTCCACCAAAGCCGCCATCATCCTGCACCCGTCGGGTATCGTGATCGGCTTCGCCGAACTGGAGACGCGAGCCAACAGGCTTGCGCATTTCTTCCGGCAGGCCGGGCTGTCCGAAGGCGACACCGTCGCGGTGATCATGGAGAACAACGAGCACATTCATGCGGTGATGTGGGCGGCGCGCCGGAGCGGCTTGTACTACGCGCTGATCAATACTCACCTGACCCCAGCAGAAGCCGCTTATATCGTCGACAACAGCGGCGCCAGGGCGATTGTCGGCTCGCGGGCGATGCGCACGATGTGTGAAGGGCTCGCCGAGCACCTGCCGGCCGGGCTGCCCGAGCTACGACTCATCGCCGACGATACCCTCGCCGGCTGGCGACGCTATCCCGACTGCGTGGCCGATCAACCATCGACACCGATCCCCGATGAACTCGAGGGCGACTTGCTGCAATATTCATCGGGCACCACCGGCCGCCCTAAGGGCATCCGGCGAGAACTGCCGCACATCTCGCCGGCCCAGGCATCCAACATGTTGATGCCGCTGCTGACGGCCGTCGGATTGTCCGGTGACGCGGTGTATCTGAGTCCTGCGCCGCTGTATCACACCGCGCCGTCGTTCTGGTCGATGTCGGTGCAGTCGCTGGGTGGCACCACCGTGGTGATGGAGACGTTTGACGCCGAGCGGGCCTTGGAGTGCATTCAGCGCTACCGAGTAACCCACGCGCAGTTCGTCCCCGCGATGTTCGTGCGGATGCTTAAACTCCCGGAGGATGTGCGCAATTCGTATGACCTGTCCAGCCTGCGCCGTGTCGTGCACGCAGCCGCGCCGTGCCCAGTCGACATCAAAAAGCAGATGATCGACTGGTGGGGCCCGATCATCGACGAGTACTACGCGGCATCGGAGGCAGTAGGGGCCTCTTTTATCGCAGCCGAGGACTGGCTCGCGCATCCGGGTTCGGTGGGTAAGCCATTGGTCGGGATCCCGCACATTCTCGACGAAAACGGCGTCGAGCTGCCGCGCGGCGAGGTCGGCGAAATTTATTACGAGGGCGGCTATCCCTTCGACTACCTCAACGACGAGGCCAAGACGGCGGCGTCGCGGGATGCGCACGGCTGGGCAACCGTCGGCGACATCGGTTACCTCGACGAGGACGACTACCTGTACCTGACCGACCGCCGCCATCACATGATCATTTCCGGTGGGGTGAACATCTACCCGCAGGAAGCCGAGAACTTGTTGGTCACCCACCCCAAGGTGCTGGACGCCGCCGTGTTCGGCATCCCCGACGAACGGATGGGCCAGTCGGTCAAAGGCGTCGTGCAGACCGTCGACCCTGCCGATGCCACCGAAGAGTTTGCAGCGGAGCTGTTGGCGTGGGTGCGGGAGCGCTTGGCGCACTACAAGTGTCCGCGGTCTATTTCGTTCGAGTCGCAACTACCCCGTACCGACACCGGCAAGCTCTACAAGCAGGAGCTGGTGAAAAAGTACTCCACCCCGCTGAAGGCCGGCTAACTTTCGCGCAGCCCGTTGTAGATGAACTGAGATAGCTCGTCAATCACCGCATTTCGCGACGGGGCGTCGTCATCTCTGGGATATGTCTTGGGCAGGAATGTCGCGATTGCGCCCACGAAGAGTAGCACGATCCGTAGCTGCAGAGCCGGCGAAGAGCGCCTGATCCCGTCGACGGAAAGCACGGCGTCGACCGCCGGCAACATCGCACTGAGGGTGTCATCGATGCGGGACCGCAGGACGTCGAGCTCGCCACCGGTCGGTCCCTCAGTGAACAGGTGCACCATTGCGCGAGCGATTGCCTGGTTGTCGGAGAGGAAGCAGTAGAAGTCACTGGTGAAGCGGCGGGCGAGCTCTTTCGGATCAAGTGACCGCAAGCCCGGGTCATCGAGCCATCGGCGGTGCAGACCGTCGACGGCGTCGAGCAGTGGCCTGCCGACTGATTCGAAGAACAAGCGTTCCTTGGAGTCGAAGTACCGAAAGATCAGATCGTGAGAAACCCCTGCCCGCTCAGCGATTTCGCGGGTGGTGACCCGGTAGCCGTGTTCTGCGAAGAGCTCTCGGGCGGCTTCGCGCAACAATCCCGGCGCGCTGCCGCGCCGCACCCGGGGAGCCCGACGCAACGCCATAACCCCACCCTAACAGCCGGCCGGGGTTATAGTGGATCGATGGTTGACTAGCGGCTTGCGACTCGATTAACGTGGCCGGCATCCGTTTTTGCCTGCTGGGCGGGAGGCGATTACATGCACGTCAAGATCGAGAAGGCCGCGGGCTGGCTAGGCCTGGCCGGGATTGGGGTGTTTCTCGTCCTGTTTGTATTCGTCGCAGGATTCATCCCGCCCTACGACCCGTCCGCCACCGCCGCCGAGACCGCCGCCCGCTACGCCGAGAACGAACTGCGCATCCGTATCGGCATGGCGTTCATGATCTTTCTCGCATTCCCCCTCTTTGCGCCATTCTTCGCTCTGCTGTCTCGCCAGGTGCGACGAATCGAGGGCTACTGGGGTGTCATGTCGGTGACGCAGATCCTGCTCAGCGTGACCTTCCCGTTCGGGTTCGCGTTGTGCGCGATCTTCGCTACTGCTGCTGCCTACCGGCCGCACGCCAATCCCGATGTCACCCAGGCACTTAGCGACATGTTCTGGCTCATCTTCGTCGGCCTCGTTGGCCCACTCATCACCCAAGTCATCATTCTTGCCTTCGCCGTGTTCATCGATAAGCGCGAGGTGCCGAGTTTCCCGCGCTGGTTCGGCTACTTCCAGATCTGGTACGCCGTCTTCGGGGTGCCGGGTGCCGCGATATACGTGTTCCACAAGGGACCCTTGGCGTGGAACGGATTGTTCGCCTTCTGGATTCCGCTCACCGTGTTCTGCGTCTGGATGATCGTTACCACGGTGATGCTGGTCAAAGCGGTAGACGTCGAAGCCGCCGAACGCGCCGCTAATGCCGCTGAACGTAAGTGGGAACAGGCGGCGTGAACCGGCAGGCAACGCGACTGGCCACCGAGACAGCCACATCTACATCACCGGTTTCGCGCAGCGAGCGCCGCGTCCCGGGTGAAGGTGGTATCTGGATCGTCTTGTTCGGCGACATGCTGGTGTTCGGCGTGTTCTTCGCGACATTCATGTACGAGCGCGGGCGCGCTCCCGAAGTGTTCGACCAATCGCGCCGGATGCTGAGCATCGGCATTGGGCTGACCAACACTCTGATTCTGCTCACTGGTTCATTGTTCGTCATCACCGCGATTCACGCGATCCGTTCTTCGGAGCGACTGGCAGCGCGGTGGCTGTTGGCCGCAGCATTAGCATGCGGCCTGGCGTTCGTCGGGCTCAAAGCGGTCGAGTACACCGCCAAGGTCAGCCAGGGACATACCCCGAACCAAAACACGTTTTTTCTTTACTTCTTCATCCTTACTGGCCTGCACCTGTTCCACGTACTGATCGGCATCGCGGTCTTGGTCTTGCTGTTGACGCAGGCCGGTCGCGTCGAGCTCGGTACGACGAAAATGGCGCTCGTCGAAGGGGGCGGGTGTTTCTGGCACCTCGTTGATTTGCTGTGGATCGTCTTGTTCCCGCTCCTGTACCTGGTGAGCTGACGATGACGCCTTCGCTTTTCCGCGCACGCTCCACCGCGGTGTGGGTCGTCCTGGTTGTAGCCACGATCGTGTCCTGGGCGGTAGGCCATGAGCACGGGACCGGATCAGCGATCGCCGTCGTGGTTCTCGCCGTCGCTGCCATGAAGGTCCGCTTCGTCGGTTTGGACTTCATGGAATTACGGGATGCCCCGCTCTTCCTTCGCGGCATCTTCGAGGGCTACTGCGTCGCGTTATGGTCCGTCTTGACCGCCATGTACTTCTGGTCATGAGGCGCCGAAATTCCGGCGCAGTCCCACGCTGACAGGTGGCGCCCACGTTCTCGCCGTGCCAACTAATGGCCCTCCAGCTACTGCTAGTCGCTGGCCGGCAGCGGCTTAGCGTCCTTGACGGTGAGCGGAGTCTGGCCGATGCTGAGCGTTCCGGCACCGGCCTTGGTCACCAGGACCTCCGCGCCGTTTTGGTCGACGTAACGCTTACCCATCAGATTCCCTTCGGAGAACGCGGGATCGAGGGCTGCGTCCGCTGACGGCTGGCTGCCGATCGGCAGCATCGGTACCCCACCTGCGCGCAGATCATCCAGATACTGGCGCAGTTCTCCGGGATCTGGTTCGCAGCCCTGGGACGGTGCCACCACCGCGACGATGGCCCGCCCCCGGTGCAGGTCCTCGACGCCCACCATCGCGACCTGCTGTACGTGTGCGTGTTCTGGGCAGGCGGCTCCGGTGTCGGGGTAATGGCTAAGTTCCCCGACGGTCAATCGGTGCTCACCGGACACCACTGCCACCGCGTCCGGATCACTCGACTCAGCCATTTCGAGTAGCAGCGAAATGCTCAATGACGATTCTTTCGGGGCGGACTGACGTCGGCGGCATCTATTGTAGGGGATTAATCCGCTATATAGTTATCTGGTTAGAGACGGTGGGGCGGCAGGCCGTCCTCCAGGTCTGCCGGGAACCTGCCGGGAGGAGCGCAATGGGCAATTCGCCGGAAGTAGCCATCATCGGCGTGGGACTTCATCCGTTCGGGCGCTACGACGACCGGTCCGCGCTGGAGATGGGGGCCGTGGCGATCCATCGCGCCCTGCGCGACGCGGGCGTCGATTGGAAGCAGGTCCGAAGTCTGTACGCCGGAAGCCTCGAGGTCGCCAATCCAGAAGCCGTCACCGGGCTGGTCGGCATGACCGGGCTGCCGGCCCGCGCCGTGCTGAGCGGCTGCGCGACCGGCAATTCGCTGCTGACGCTGGCCGCGCGCGACGTGCAGAACGGCGAGGCCGACATCGCCGTGGGTGTCGGCTTGGACAAACACCCGCGCGGCGCGTTCGGCGCCGACCCGTCGGTGTCGGGTCTGCCGCAGTGGTACGGCGACCAGGGCATGTTTTTGACCACCCACTATTTCGGCACCAAGATCATGCGCTACATGCATGACCACGGCATCAGCGAACAGACGCTGGCCAAGGTTGCCGAGAAGAACTTCGCCAACGGCTCGCGCACCCCGCACGCCTGGCGCCGCAAAGCGATGAGCGCAGAGGCCATCCTGGCGTCGCCGGTCGTCAACGCGCCCCTTCGGCAGTACATGTACTGCAATCCCAACGAGGGTGCCGCCGCCGTTGTTGTTTGTCGGGCCGATAAAGCCAAGCAGTACACCGACACCCCGATCTATCTTCGTTCCACCGCGCTGCGCAGCCGCCGCGAGGGCGCCTACGAACTGCTTCGCACCTCCATCGAGCTGCCACTGGTCCCGGGCACCACCACCGAAGCCGCGGCGGCCGCCTACGAACTGGCCGGCGTCGGGCCCGCCGACATCGATGTCGCGCAATTGCAGGACACCGACTCGGGTTCAGAGCTCATCCACATGGCCGAGACGATGCTGTGCAAGGACGGCGAGCAAGAGGCGCTGCTGCACGATGGCGCCACCGAAATCGGTGGACGCATCCCGATCAACACCGACGGAGGCCTGCTGGCAAACGGCGAACCGGTGGGCGCATCCGGGCTCCGCCAGGTTTTCGAACTCGTGCATCAGCTTCGCGGCACGGCCGGAGACCGGCAGGTGCCCAACAACCCGAAGGTGGCCCTCGCGCAGCTCTACGGGGCACCCGGGACCGCCGCGGTCGCAATCCTCAGTCGGTAACCGCCCAACGGAAGGACACCCAGATGACCCAGGCCGACTCGCGTCAGCGCGCCGAGGTCGACCTCGACCATCACTCCCCGGAATTCCGCGAAGACCCCCACGGCACCTTCCGGCGGATGCGCGAATCAGGTTGCCCGGTGGCGCATTCGCCTCACTACGGCGGATTCTGGGCCCTGGTCGATTACGCTTCGGTCTTCGAGGCCTCCCGCGATGACGAGCTGTTCAACTCCGCGCCGTCCATTGGGGTGCCGGCCAGCCCAATTCCGTTTCCCATCCTGCCGATCGAGTCCGACCCGCCGGCGACACTGGAACTGCGCGAAGCAACGCTGCGGCGGTTCTCCCCGGCATCGGCCGAGCGGTTCCGCGAGTCGGCGCTTGAGATGACCGATGAAGCGATCGACGCGTTCATCGAGCGCGGCGAATGCGATCTGGTGGGGGAGCTGACCACTCCGCTGCCGGCCCGGCTGATCCTTCGGCTGCTCAACTTCGACGAGTCGCGCGCCATGGAATGGGTGCGCTGGGTGCACTCGACCGTCCACGACCGCGCCCACAACCCGGAGAAGGCGGCGGAGGCCGGCATGGCGATGTTCGCTGAGATCGGCAAGCACATGGAACAGCGGCGTTCCCAAGGCCTCGGCGACGACTTGTTCAGCGATATCCTGCGGGGCACGCTGAACGGGAAGCCCCTCGATGACACGCAAATCACCATGTACGCCTTCCTGATGATGCTCGGCGGCATGGATACCACCAGCGGCTTCACCGGCAATGTGTTGCTGCGCTTGTGCCAAGACCCCCAGTTACGCCAGCAGTTGATCGCCGATCCTGAGCTGATCAAAAAGGGCACCGACGAGCTGCTGCGGTTGTACTCACCGACGTTGGGATTGGCCCGCACCGTGTCGCGCGACGCGGAGTTCCATGGCCAGCCGCTGTGTGCCGGGGACCGCGCGATCCTGATGTGGGGAGCGGCCAACAGAGATCCAGCCATGTTCGACGACCCCGACACGCTAGATTTGGCCCGACCGAATGCCAAGAAGCACATGGCATTTGGTGTCGGCATCCACCGCTGCCTGGGCTCGCACTATGCCAAGATGATGTTTCAGGTGATGGTGGGCCAGGTGCTGAAACGCCTGCCCGACTTCGAGCTGGCCGGCGAGCCCGAACGGTTCGCCGATGCTGGCGAGGTCTACGCGGTGCGCAAACTGCCGGTTAGGTTCACGCCGGGACCGCGCAAGGGCTAGCACAGGCCATGGCTGAGACAGTCGTCGTCGAGGGCGCCGAGATCGAATACAACGACACCGGATCTGGACCGCCGCTGGTATTCGTGCACGGTGTGTATGTGACCGGAGCCTTGTGGGACGACGTCACTCGGCGGCTGTCCGACAGGTACCGCTGTATCGCACCGACGTGGCCGTTCGGCGCGCAGCGCACACCGGTGGGCCCACACGCCGACCTAGGTGTGCGCGCAGCCGGCTGGCGGATCTCCGGATTGCTTGAGGCGCTTGATCTCTCCGACGTGACGCTGGTAGCCAACGATACCGGCGGCGGCATCGTGCAAGCCGCGCTGGGCGACGGGGGGCTGGATTTCGGGCGAGTGGCGCGGCTGGTTTTCACCAACTGCGACAGCTTCGAACACTTCCCGCCGTCCGGGTTCGCGCCGCTGGTACGGCTATGCCGGCTCAGCGCAACCCTGGGGATGGTCGTGTTGCGGCTGTTGGCGACCGGTCCGGGCCTCGCCCGGTTCGCCTCGACGGTCACTCGCCGCGGCATCGATCGTGCGCGCTGGCCAGCGCTTTTTGGCGGCTTCGCGAACTCGGCCGCTGTTCGCCGGGAGGCGGTTCGCCTCACCGCCGACCTCGACCCGAGCTACACGTTGGCCGCGACAGCGGCGATGAAGGCCTGGGACAAACCGGTGCTGATCCTGTGGGGGGACTCCGACCGGCTGTTCCCGATGACCCACGCCCGCCGGCTAGCCGAAACCTTCCCGCACGCGCAGTTGCGCACAATCAACAACAGCTCGACCTACGTGATGCTGGATGAGCCGAACGAAACAGCCAGCGCGATAAGTGAATTCGTGGCAGGTGTAGTCCGGTGACAGCAAGTACCGTCGCCTCGCTGCTCGATGAAGCCGCGGCGAGCAGGCCGGGTCGGCCGCTGCTGCGCGATATCGCCGCCGCCACGCTGACCGTGGGCGAGGTCGCCGGTCTGACCCTGACCGCAACCCGGTGGCTGTGGCAGGCCGGCGTGCGGCCCGGTATGACGGTCGCCTGGCAGCTGCCCTCGCATGTTTCCGCGGCGCTGCTGATGCTGTCGCTGGCCCGCGCGCCCGTCACCCAGGCGCCGATCATCCACCTCTACCGGCGGCGTGAGGTCGCAGCGGCCGTCGACGGTTGTGGCGCTGACGTGTTGATCGTCGACGCTTCGACCGGCGACAACGCGCCTGCCGGCACCCGCGTCGTCGAACTGCCGCCCGACTTCGCGGCCGCGGTGCAGGTGCTGGGTCCGCACCCGGCGTCGGAGCTGGTCGCCCAGACCAGGCCCGCCGATACCCGCTGGATCTACTTCACCTCCGGGGCCACCGGCCGCCCGAAAGCGGTGCGGCACTCCGACGCGACGCTGCTGACCGCCGCCCGCGGCTACACCGCACACCTCGGGCTGGGGTCTGAACGCGACGAACTGGGAACGATCGCCTTTCCAATCGCGCACGTCGGCGGCATTGTCTACCTGGCCGGCGCGCTGCTCGCCGACTATCCCGTGCTGATGGTGCCCAAGTTCGCGCCTGAGCAACTGGCCGGGCTGCTCGCCGAACACCGGGTCACGGTCACCGGCGCCAGCACTGCCTTCTACCAGATGATGCTCTCGGCGCAGCTGGGCAGCGGACGCAGCGAACCTGTGGTGCCTTCGCTGCGGATGCTCATCGGCGGTGGCGCCGCTTGCCCACCCGAGTTGCACAAGCAGGTTCGCCAGCATCTGGGCATCCCAATCGTGCACGCTTACGGAATGACCGAGGCGCCGATGGTGTGCGCCAGCAAGGCCACCGATACCGAAGAACAACAAAGCTTCTCCAGTGGCTCGCCCATACCGACGGCCCAGGTTCGGATCGCCGAGCGTGACGAGATCCAAATCCGCGGCGGCAACGTCACGCCGGGCTATGTCGATACCGGGCAATGGCGCCAGGCGCTGACTCCCGACGGGTGGTTCCGCACCGGCGACCAAGGTTATCTGCGGCCCGACGGCCGTATCGTGGTGACCGGGCGGATCAAGGATCTGATCATCCGCAAAGGCGAAAACATCGCACCCGATGAGATCGAAAACGAGCTGCTGGCCCACCCGCTGGTGGATGACGTAGTGGTGCTCGGCCTGCCCGATGAGCTTCGCGGCGAACTGGTGTGCGCGGTGGTGCGGCGCTCGCCGCGACACCGCGACGTGACCCTCGACGAACTGTGCAGCTTTCTCGACGAGCGCGGTCTGATGAAGCAGAAGTGGCCGGAACGGCTGGTCGTCGTGGACGAATACCCGCTGACCGGTCTTGGCAAGGTCGCCAAGACCGAGCTGGCCCGGCAGATAGGAGTGGCCCGATGACACGGCTCAGCGCCGACGAAGCACGCGAGCTCGGGCACACCGTCCGCGCCGCCTGCGAAAGGCTGGCCACCGAAGAGCGGGTCCGTGAAATCGCCTACGGCGATTCGGGAGGTGACAGCTACGACACCGAACTGTGGCGAGTGCTGTGCCGGCAGGTCGGCGTCGGAGCCATCGCTTTGCCCGAAGAGGCGGGCGGCGCGGGCTACGGTGCCCGCGCCCTGGGGGTCGTCGCCCATGAACTCGGCCGGGCACTGGCCCCGGTGCCGTTCCTGGCGTCGACGGTGCTTGCTACTGGCCTGCTGGTGGACACCGGCGTCGACGAGCAATTGCTGGCCGGGCTCATCGACGGCGAACGGACCGCGACCGCCGTCCTCACCGAACGCGCCGGCTCGTGGAACCGTAATGCCGTCGCCGCCGTGGCCAGCCACAACAGCAACGGGTGGAGCTTGAGGGGCACGGCACACCACGTGCTGTACGGCGGGGCCGCCGACGACCTGGTCGTTGTCGCCACGATCGACACCGAACCCGCGATCTTCCTTGTCGATTCCGCCGCCCACGGTGTCACCATCAAGCCCGAGCGTGTACTGGACAAGACCCGGCCCATGGCCACCATCGAGTTCACCGCTGCCGCAGCCACGCGGCTCAGCGGAGACGGCCCGGTCGACGACGTGATTGAGCGCAGCCTCGACCGGGCCATCGCGGTGCTATCGGCCGAGCAGGTCGGAGCATGCGAGCGGGTGCTGGAGATAGCGACCGACTACGCCCGAACCCGCGAGCAGTTCGGCCGGGCGATTGGCAGCTTCCAGGCCATCAAGCACCGGTGCGCCGATATGCTTGTCGACCTCGAATGGGCCCGCTCGGCATCGCTGGCCGCCCTGCGATCCGTGGACGACGACGACGGAGATTCGCGCTGGCGCGTCAGCATGGCCAAGGCGGTGTGCTCCGAGGCATTGCGGGCCGCGTCGCACGCCAACCTGCAAATTCACGGCGGCATCGGCTTCACCTGGGAAGACTCGGCGCACTTGTACGTCAAACGGGCGCGCACCGACGAGGTCATCTTTGGTGCACCCGGGGCGCACTGGGATCGCTTAGCGGCTGAAGCCAAGCTGCTGTAGGCGCAGCCGCTTGCTGCAGGGCTACGGGCAAGACTAGACTTAGCAGAAATAACTAAATGTTTTTCTGTATAGCGGTCGTGCGAGGAGGCACCGATGCCGTTGCAGCCCTGGATGCAGTTGATCTCTGTCGACGACCATCTGATCGAGCACCCGAAGGTGTGGAGCGACCGGCTGCCCAGGAAGTACTTGGAGGCCGGGCCGAAGATCATCGAATGGGAACGGCCCGACACCGGCCAAATGTGCCAAGTGTGGGAATACGAGGGCCGCATCTATCCCTACATCGGGCTAAACGCAGTGGCCGGCAAGAAGCCCGAGGAGTACGGCATCGAGCCCGTGCGCTACGACGACATGATCCCGGGTTGCTACGACCCCAAGGCGCGGGTTGCCGACATGGACATCGACGGGGTGCAGGCGATGACCTGCTTTCCGTCGTTTCCCCGGTTCGCCGGCGCGGTCTTCGCCGAGGGCCAGGACAAGGAACTGGCCAAATTATGTTCGCAGGCCTGGAACGACTTTCATCTCGACGAATGGGCAGCCACCGCTCCTGACCGGTTCATTCCGGTTGCGATGATTCCGTTCTGGGACATCGACGCCAGCGTCAAGGAGATCTACCGGGTCGCCGAAAAGGGCGCCAAGTGCGTGACCTTTCCGGACCTTCCCGACAAGCTGGGCCTGCCGTCGGTGCACTCCGATCACTGGGATCCTGTGCTTTCGGCGATGGAGGAGACCGGCTTGGTGCTGGCCCAGCACTTCGGCTCTGGCGGCTTCCCGCCGCCGATCGCGCCGGACGCCCCATTTGCGGTCTTTATCGTGCTGATGGGCACGATGTCGATGACGGCGCTCACCGACTGGCTTTTCAGCCACACCCTCTACCGGCACCCGAAGCTGAAAATCGGCTTGTCCGAGGGCGGAATTGGTTGGCTGCCCTACATTCTGGAGCGGGCCGACAGCGTGTGGCGAAAGCATCGCTTCTACAACAACATCAACCAGGACCATCCACCGACCTACTTGTGGAAAAAACATTTCCACGGCTGCTTCATCGAGGACGACTTCGGCGTCGATGTGCGCTACACGATCGGTGTCGACCAGATCACGTGGGAATGTGACTACCCACACTCCGACTCGTTTTGGCCGCAGAGCCGTGAACGTGCGGCCGAGACGTTTAAAAACGTTCCCGACGACGAAGTGCACCGCATGGTGGAGCTCAATGCCCGCGAGTTCTATAACTTTCCGAGAGCAGCCTGAATTGACCGACCCGACAAGCACCGAACAGCTGCCGGTCGACGATTGGGCCGACCAGGACCTGTTGACCAAAGCCGAAGCGAGGAAACGACTGATCGAGGAGATCGGCCGCACCCGGGCAAGACTCGATCGGCTCCGGACCGAGACCCCAGATGCCAAGGCGGAAATCACGCTGCTCTCCCGACGCGTCCACGCGATGGAATCGATTCGCGGCGAGTACGACGGGTATCTCACCGGGAATTGATGTGTCGGTAACAATCGACGGCGCGGAGGACGCGCAGGATCTCCAGACCCTCCGATCCCGCATCCGTGCGTTCTTGGAAGGCGCCCCCAAGCCCACCGGGCTGCGTAACTACGGGCCGACCCCGGCGCAAACCGACGTCGAGGCAGGCCGGGCCTGGCACAAATACCTCGCTCAGCACGGCTACGTCTGCCTGCATTGGCCAGTGGAATACGGGGGCGCCGATGCATCAGTGGCCTACCAGGCGATCTTCGCCGAGGAATGCGCGCGGGCCGGGGTGCCCCGTCAGCTCGCCATTACTGGCGTCGATCTCGTCGGCCCTGTGCTCATCAAATTCGGAACCGCCGAGCAAAAGACGAAATACCTCGAACCGATCCGGCTTGGTGACCATATCTGGACCCAGCTGTTTTCCGAACCCGGCGCTGGCTCGGATCTGGCCGCAGTGCGCACCCGTGCGGAAAAGACCGCCACCGGCTGGCGGATCGGCGGGCAAAAAGTGTGGAGTTCGGCTGCCAATTCGGCGGACTTCGGGCTGTTGCTGGCCCGCACCGGCCCCGATCGGTACCGGGGCCTAAGCATGTTCATCGTACCGATGGACGCTCCCGGCATCACCGTACGCCCGCTGAGACAGATCGACGGCGAAAGCAAGTTCAACGAGGTCTTCTTCGATGGCCTCGAGCTGGCCGATGACGCGCTCATCGGCGAGGTCGGCCAGGGTTGGAGCATCGCGCTGGTGACGTTGGGACGCGAGCGGCTCACCATCGGCGCCAATGCGGTGGGCATGTTCAAACTGCACGAGCGGATGGTGCAGGCGGCGCGCGACCACGACAACCTCGATCCGGTGGTCGCCCGGTCGCTCACCAAACTGTGGGCTCGGATCTGGCTGCTGCGCTTCACCTGGCAGCGGGCCCTCGAGGACGGAGACCTCACCTCTCCGGCCTTTTCCGTGCTCAAGCTGATGGCCTCCGAAACGGACCGCGACCTCGCCGACATGGCCACCGACGTGCTGGGCGCCGACGCCTGTGTGGACCCCGCAGACGACGAGCTGGTAAGAGCGATGCTCGTCGGTCGAGCCCAAACGATCCTCGGTGGCACCAGTGAGATCCAGCGCAACATCCTCGGTGAACGCGTGCTGGGGCTGCCGAAGGAGCCGCATTGACGACGACATCGGAACTTTCCAGGACGCTCCGGACGCTGCTGCCGGCCGGCGGAACCGTTGCTCTCGGCGATGGCGTCGGCGCAATACGCACCCTCGAGGACGGCCGGCCCGTCGGCGCGGTCTTGTCGGACGCGGCCCGGCAGATCGGCGGGGTGCGGCTGGTGCTGGGCTGGATGCCGGCCCCGCTTTACGGCATCGACCCCGACGCCTTCGCCGACGTGATCGCGCTGATGCCCGGGTGGGGTCTTCGCGATCTATTACTTTGTCCCCCAGCTCGTTTCGTCCCGACACCGCTGTCGGCTATTCCCGCGCTGTTGGCCGGCAGCCTTCGACCCGACGTGCTGATCACCCGTCTGGTCGACCGCAGCGGACGGCTGCATTTCGGCACCGAAGTGTCCTGGCAGCGTGGCCTCGTGGAATCCGGTGTGCCGGTGCTGGCGATCATCGATACCACCGCCCCCACCGCCAGCGCCGAAGCCCCGGTTGATCCGGAACAGGTCACCCTCGTCGGCCGCACGGGCGATGGACCGATCCTGATCCCGGACAAGGAACCCGAACCCGTCCACGAGGCGCTGGCCGACGCGGTGCTTCGTTTCGTCCCCGAGGGGGGCGCGGCTGCAGTACGGGCCCGGCCAACTAGGTACCGCGCTGCTGTCGCGGACGACAGTACCGCTGCGCATCGACACGGGCCTTCTCACCGACGCCGTGGTCGACCTGGACAAGCGTGGTCTGCTGGCCGCAACACCGTCGGCGAGCTATCTGCTGGGCAGCGAAACCCTCTACAACTGGGCCGACGGCAAGCCGATCCTGCGAGGTATCGAACATACTCACGACATCACCCGCCTGTCGCGCAGCGACCCCGTTCATCGCGGTTAACACCGCGATCGAAATCGACCCCGTCGGACAGATCAACGTCGAAGGCGTCGGTGACAACGTGTTCGGGGGTATCGGCGGACACCCCGATTACTGCGCCGCGGCGTCCTGCAGCCGCGGCGGGCTGTCCATCATCGCGGTCCCATCCAGCTACAAGGGGCGTTCCCCGCTGGTGCAAGCCCTGAGCCGGCCCGCATCGACACCCGCCTACCACGTCGACCTGATCGTCACCGAATCTGGTTGTGCCGATCTGCGGGGTGCGGATTGGCCGCGCCGTCGCAACCTGATCACCGATTTGTTCAGCAATTGGGAGCAAGCCACCGATGCCTGAAGGTCCGCTGAGCGGTCGTGTCGTTCTGGTCACTGGCGGTGGTCGCGGCATCGGCCGCGCACACTGCCTTGCACTTGCCGAGCAAGGTGCTGCGGTCGTCGTCAACGACCCAGGTGTGGGCCGCGACGGCAGCGGTGGTGAAGCCGCACCGGCGGCTGCAGTCGTCGCCGAAATCGAAGCAGCCGGCGGCAAAGCGGTCGCCCACACCGGATCGGTGTCGGTGTGGGCTGACGCCGCCGATATGGTGAACACGGCTGTCGAGACGTTCGGCACCCTCACTGGCGTGGTCAACAACGCAGGCATCGTGCGGGACGCCACGGTGGTCAATGCCACCGAAGCCGACTGGGATGCTGTGATCGCCGTTCACCTCAAAGGCACCTTTGCGGTAACCAAGCATGCGTGTGAGTACTGGCGAGCACAATCCAAGGCAGGCAACCAGATCGACGCACACATCGTCAACACGGTGTCCGGGGCGGGACTGTGGGGCAACGTCGGGCAAAGCGCCTACGGCGCGGCGAAGGCCGCGATCGCCAACCTCACCGTCGTCACCGCCATGGAGACTCGCCGCTACGGTGTTGCCGTCAACGCGATTTCACCGCTGGCGGTCACCCGGATCAGCCAAGACTTCTTCGCCGGTGAACGGGCCACCGATCCCGCATTGGACCCCGCCCGCAGCTCTGCCGTCGTCGCGTGGCTGCAGTCACCGGAATCCTCGTGGCTCACCGGACAGATCTTGAGGATCGACGGCCACAAGCTGATCCGGATCGAAGGCTTTACCGAAGCCCCGCAGCGTTACCATGCCAAAGACGGTGCAAGCCTGCGGTTCTCCGAGATCGGCCAGGCGGTGAGCTGGCTATACGGCACATCGCCACGGGGTTTGGCCGGCCCGCTACCAGCTAGCTGAGCGAGGCCCCGCAGCGCACGATGGAGCTTCGCCGGTGGTGCCATCCGATGGCCCGTGGCTATGGCCCGAGTCTATGGAATGCTGCCAAGGAGGTGGCGACAACGCGGCCGCCGCTGCCTTCGTCGACCAGTGTCGACTCGATGCCAATCCTCGGCCCCTGCGCACCGACCAGCGTGGCGGTGCCCACGAACGGGCCTACGTCACCGGGCTTTACAAACATCACCGTGTAGTGATCCACTTGCAGATCGGCAGTCTGCAAAACCCGTTCGAACTCATCGGTCATCGCCGCTTCCAACGCGATATTTATCGCTCCTTGCTGCAGCGCCAGGTGTGGCGAGGCAGGTGCCTCCCCAATTGACTTCGTCGATAAACATTCGCTGCCTTGGAGCATCACGCAGCTACGCGTAGAAGGCCGAGCCGCCGTCAACGTTGATGTTCGCCCCAGTCGTGTAGGTATTGCGCTGGGATGCGAGAAAACAGATCACCGGACCTATTTCATCGGGCACGCCAGCGCGGCCCAGATCGGCGCGGACACCGAAGGTAGTAGAGATATAACGCATCACCGAGTCGGGATCATCGGCTCGCACCCCACGCTCGGGCGGCAGAGAAGCAATGTGGCCACGCATCTGGTCGCTAATAAATGTGCCGGGTGACACCGTGTTACACAGAATGCCTTCAGGCGCAAGTTCAAGCGACATATTCTTGGTGATGCTGTTCAATGCGGCCTTGGCGGCCGTGTATTCGATTAGGCCATGCCCCTGGCTACGTGCCGACATCGCCGACACGTTAACTATGCGCGCCCACCCGGCTGCGCGTAGCAGGGGCAGCGCAGCACGTGCACAACGTACCGCCGCTAATGCGCCAAGCACGTAGGCATCGATGAACTGCTCGTCGGAAACATGTTCCCAGCCAAGTTGCGAAACCGCCGGTCCCGCAGCGCACACCAAGGCGTTCAGTTGGTCCCAGCGTTGAGCCACTTTCGCGAAACCGGCCTCGACGGCGTTGGCGTCAGCCACATCGACCGAAACAGCGAACGACTCGGGGCTGCCCAACTCCGTTAGTCGTTGAACGGTCTCATCAAGGGCATGTTGCTCACGCGCCATCACGACGACCCGGGCACCCTCCGCGGCGAAGCACTCGGCCGCAGCACGGCCCATGCCCTTGCTGCCGCCTTGGACACAAACGGTCGCCCCGGCAAGACCCAGATCCACTCCAACCCCCTGGCAACTTGTTCCTGTTTGGTGCTCGTCCCGCGAATACACGACCGGTTGCCGTGCGCGGCGGCCGCCGAATTCCTTAGAAAGCGGACCGGTGCAGGCCGCCGTCCACCTCGATCCAGTTGCCGGTCATGTATCCGGCGTGCTCAGAGCACAGGTAAACGATCAGCGACGCGATCTCAGCCGGCTTGCCCATCCGCCCGGCGGGTACCCGGGCCTGGGTGAGCATGAACTCGCGCCGCTGCTCGTCGGTATGCAGTCCTACATGGTTCTTGACGTAATCGATCGCGTTGTCGGTCTCGATCCACCCGGGGGCGACCGTGTTGACGGTGATCCCATAGCGCGAGTACTCGTCGGCGACCGTCTTGAGCAGGCCGATGGTCGACGGGCGGGTGGCGTTGGCGACCACGTGATGAATGCTTCCGGTGGGTTCTTTGGCCGTCGCCGATCCGACGTGCACGAATCGGCCCCATCCGGCATCCCGCATGCCGGGCAGCACGGCATGCAACAGATTGAACTGGCTGATGGTGTAGGCCTCGAAGGACTCGCGGTAGGGCTGCGGGTCGGTGATATCGGCAAAGTCACCGGTTCGCAGGTACTTGGTCTGCCCGACGACTATCAGCGGCGGGCCCAACTGGTCGCGGACCTGCTGAACAGCATTGTCGACATCGACGCGTTGGGTGATATCGGCCGACACACCCATCGCGTCACCTCCGCGCTGCCGAAGGTCTTCGACCGCGGCATCGATATCGGCGCGGGTCCGTGCGACGACCGCCACCGGACACCCCTCGTCGACCAGCATTTTGGCAACCTCGTACCCGATGCCCTTGCTGCCGCCGACAACCAGAGCCACCCTGCCCTTGATGCCCAGATCCACAAGAACTCCTTCCCTTGCGAGCTAGTGGCCGAAGTGCTTCAACGGCCGTTCGACGAACTCGAACACCACGCCGTCGGGTGAGCGAAGGAAAGCGATATAGAGCCCGTCGATCTTGGTGCCCGGCAGCGGACACCACACCGGTTCACCCTGTCGCTCAACGGAATTAGGCAGCAGTGACAACGCTTTCTCGAGGTTCTCGACTCGCAGCGCACAGCGGTAGAGGCCTTGGCGGTTACCGCCCCAGGGCACCGGATCGTGGCGGGCGGTGTCGGGATGCTGCACCACGGTGAGGCTGAACTGCTCGCCATCCTCGGGTAAGCCGAAGCGGGCGACTACGCAGTCAACAGGCTCAGTGGAACCACCGGGAGCGAGCTGCTCGGCTGCAACCTTCGTGCGTGTCGGCGGCTTCAGCTCGGCGAAACCGATGGCGGTCAGAAAGCCCGCGGTCGCAGAGGCGTCGATGGCCGCGATGCGTATCCCATCGAATGTTGCTCGGCCCGGCCCGATACCGGCAGGCCTGCCGGCCAGTTCGATCACGGCACCGTCGGGGTCGCATACCAGCACTGACGTGGCGCCCGATATCAACCCGTCAACCGGGTCCCCGACAATGCCGCCGGCGTTCCGCAAAATTGCTGCCGTACCCGCCAAGTCGGCGATGGTCATCAGAGCCGACCGGATACCTGGGCGCGTCGGGTCGCTGCTCGGATCGGGTTCCAGTGGCGGGCTGCGATACTCGATGGCCTCCAACGCGCAACCAGCGCGCCCACCCCTGGCATCATAGAGAAACGCTGTGGCACAGTATGTTTGGCCAGCGAGTCCCAGGATGCTACCATCCGTGGCCACCGTGGGATCGGTCCGCATCCGCGCGGACAGGCCAAGCTGCTGCCCATACAGCCTCTCGGTGACACTCAGCGACGCACAGTTGAGGTTGACGTGCAAAAACCGCCGCGCCAGATGCTCGGAGACCGGCACTGCTACAACACCACCGACTTCACCTTGAAGTCGATGATCTCGTCTTCGCTGTAACCGAGTTCGGCCAGCACAGCATCGGTGTGCTCGCCGTGACCCGGCGCGCGGCGCAACTGCAGCGCGGTTTCGTCGAACTGCACCGGGCTTGCGGCCAAGGCGAACTCGTTGTTGTTCGCGTCGGTGGTCCGGGGCAGGTAACCATTGGCCAGGACCTGCGGGTCGGCGTGCACTTCGTGGGCGGTGCGCATTACGTCCCACACACCGCCGAACCCGGCGAACGCCTTCTCCCAGTGGGCGAGATCTTCTGACTCGAAGGTCTTGCGAAGCTCGGCGATACAGTCGGCGCGATTCGCGAAGCGAACCGCCGCGTTAGCGTAGCGCTCGTCGTCGATCAAGTCCGGCCGGTTGATTCGCTTGCAAAAGTCCGCCCAGAACCGGTCGGCCTGTAGCAGCACGAACGCGATGAAGCGACCGTCTCGAGTCTTGTAGATGCTCGCTACCGGGTTGGGCATGTCCTCCAGCTGGAATTTCGGGATGTCGGCTCCGGTGACGCCCGCACCGACGATATCGGGCCCAAGTTGCCAGATCGCCGCACCCAACAGCGATACGTCAACGACCGACGGTTCGCCGGTGCGTTCGCGCTTGACCAACGCTCCAGCGATGCCGGCGGCGATCGCCAGCCCACCGTACACGTCACCGAATGCGGGCCGCTGGATAGGTGGATAGGACCCGTCACCGAGCGCATACGCGTGACCGATTCCGCCGCGCGCCCAGTAGGCAGCGAGATCGAAGCCGCCGTGATCGGCCAATTCCCCTTTGGTGCCGTATCCGTGGCCGCGGGCGTAGATGATCTTGGGGTTGCGTGCCCGCAGCTGCTCGACGTCGACCCCCATCCGCCGCCGGGAATCCGGTAGCAGGTTGGTGAGGAAAACGTCGGCGGTCTCGACCAGCTTCATGAGTAGCTCGTGACCCTGCGGGTTGGACGTGTCCAGACCAACGCTGCGTTTGCCTCGGTTCGGCTGCTCGATGAAATGGTTGACAGCGCCGGCGCCGGCGACGATGCCCGAGCTGATCAGGCCCCGCTGCGGGTCTCCCGTCTCTGGGTGCTCGATCTTGATGACGTCGGCACCCCAGTCGGCCAGCACCGCGCCGGCCGACGGAACAAAAGACCAGGAGGCGAGTTCGATTACCCGGATACCGCTGAGAATGTCGGTCATGGTTCCTTCACTTGTCAGGCCAACGGATAGGCGATGACCTTGGTTTGCAGATGCTGTTCGAAGCCCTCCAGGCCGTTCTGCCGGCCGATACCGCTCATCTTGTAGCCGCCGAACGGCGCATCGGCGCCGTAGAACAAGCCGCTATTGACGTTTACCGAGCCGGTTCGGATACGGCGGGCAACGGCCATCGCGCGCTCGTTGGAGCCCATCACCGTCCCGGCCAGCCCATACATCGAATTGTTGGCCAGCTCTACCGCGCCGTCGTCGCCGCCGTCATAGGGAGTGATCGTGAGTACCGGGCCAAAGATTTCCTCTTGGAAGATCTTCATGTCCGGCGTAACGTCAGCGAAAATCGTTGGTGCGACGAAATACCCGCGTTCGCAGCCCTGCGGCGCGCCGCCACCGACCGTGACCCGCCCGCCCTGCTGCTTGCCGATCGCGATGTAGTCCATCACCCGGTCGCGCTGCTTGGCCGATATCAGCGGACCACAGAAGTTAGCCGGATCGGCCGGATCCCCGCAGCCGACTGCGGCGAATGTCGCGGTCGCTACCTCGACGGCCTGGTCGTAGAGATGGCGGGGCACCAACATGCGGGTGGCCAGCGCACAACCCTGCCCAGAGTGGATCAAGGCGCCCATGCAGCCGGGCAGCGCGACCGACATGTCGGCATCATCGAGCACGATGTAGGCTGACTTTCCGCCCAGCTCGAGCAGATTACGTTTCATGGTGTCGCCCGACAGCCGCTGGATCAGCCGGCCTACGGCCGTAGATCCGGTGAAGGAGATCATGTCGATGCGGGGGTCGGTGAGCAGCCGCTGGGCGATGTCGTTGTCGGAGGCGGGCACGATGTTCACCACGCCCGCGGGAATGTCGGTCTTCTCGGCGATGATTCGCCCCCAGCGCAGCGCGCTCCACGGCGCTTCGATCGCTGGCTTGAGGACCATCGTGTTCCCGGTCGCCAGGATCTGACCCATTTTGTTGCTGATGATTTCGAACGGGAAGTTCCACGGGGTGATGGCCCCGACCACACCCATCGGTTCCTTGACCACCATACGGTTGTAGGGCACGCCCATCTTGGCGTCCTGATCAAGCATCCGCTCCCATCGGAATTCGGTGATGAACTCCGCGGGCCAGCGCACCGCGTCGGCCAGCGGCCAGTCGAGTTGCGCGATATAGGTGGAGCTGATCGGCGCGCCGGCCTCCGCGACCAGCTCGGCGCGCATGTCCTCCTTCTCCTCCTGCAGTGCGTTATGCAGTTGCCGAAGACAGTGTTGACGGAACTCGCGATCGGTCGACCAGTCGGTGACGTCGAATGCCCGGCGCGCTGCGGCAATCGCCTCCTCCATGTCGTCGACACCGGCGTCGGTGCACACACCGAGCACTTCTTCGGTGGCCGGGTTGATGTTGTCGGCGGTTTTGCCGGTCGACGACTCGCGCAGTCGACCGTCGATGTACAGACGCGTTTCCGGGTTGAATTGGACGGTGGCGGCGGCGACCGGTGAAACCGACATTGGCCCAACCTCTCGCTTGCGAACACGGGATGTGGTCTAGTCTACTGCTTATAGCTAATTGTTTATCGGATTATCCGGAGGTTACCTTGTCGTCCGCGGTGACCGAACGCCGGCGTGACTACGTCGGGGATGTCGCGCTGTATCGGCAAGACTTCCGACGCTATCTAGCCGGTCTGGATTGGGCGGACGATTGGCGAAAGGCTTTTTTCAGCAGCACCGAAGACGGCCTGGCCCACGACGCCCGGGTGATGGCTCGACTCTATGACGCCGGCTGGAACCGGTTCGGCTGGCCCGAGCAGGCCGGCGGCCTGGGCGGCAACGAGATTCACCGGGCCGTCTACTACGAGGAACTCGGCCACGCGATGCTGCCCATCCCCGCACAGCACTGGACGCTGGAAGTGCTGGGCCCGGTGCTGCTGGAGTTCGCGCCGGAGCTGGCCGAACGGCACCTGCCGGCGTATCTGAGGGGTTCGGAGTGGTGGGCCCAGGGGTTCTCCGAACCGGAGTCGGGCAGCGACCTGGCGTCGTTGCGCACCCGGGCGGTCGCCGACGGTGGTGCCGGTTTTGTCATCAACGGCACCAAGATTTGGACCAGCCAGGGACCGACGGCCACCAGGCTGCTAGTGCTCGCCCGCACCGGCGCACTGGAGAGCCGCCACCGCGGCCTGACGATGTTCATGGTCGATGTGGACAGCCCCGGGGTCACCGTCCGCCCAATCGCGTTGGCGAGCGGCCGACGTGAGCTCGCAGAAGTCTTCTTCGACGATGTGCGGGTGCCCCGGGACCGAGTAATCGGCGACATCGACGGCGGCTGGGCCGTGACGATGCACTTGATGCAATTCGAACGCGGCATGTACGGCTACGCGGTGCTTAACAAGGTGCTGACCGAGCTGGGCAGGCTGCGCGCTGACATGGCCACCCGCGGCGCCTCGGCCGGCGCCCGCGAGCGCTTTGCCCGCGTGTACATCGACGTCGTGGCCGCACAGGCGCGCACCGCGACCACTGTCCGCGCGCTCGCGCGCGGCGACACCGTGGGGCCGGCCAGCAGCGTCGACAAGCTGCTGTTCGGCAAGGCAGAGAAGGCGGTCAACGACCTCATCCTCGATGTGCAGCGGCAATGGATGATCGCCGGTAGCTGCGACGGGCAGGTTTCGTCGAGCCGCGACGAACTCGACACCGCGCGGGCCGAATGGTGGTATTCGCGCGCGGCGACGATCATGGGCGGCACCGCCGAGATCCAGCGCGGCATCATCGCCGACCACATCCTGGGCCTGCCGAAGGAGAAGCGGTGAGTGTCGACGAATCCTGGCCGATGATCGAGGAAGCGGTGTTTCGGCTCTTCGAGGAGCTGGCCGACAAATCAGACCACGTCGCCATCGGGCCGCGCCTGGCTGAGCTGGGCTGGTCGGACATCGAGGCCGAATACCCCGTTGAGTCGTGTGAACTGTTGTTTCGCGCCCAGGGCCGCACATTAGCCCACACCGACTGTCTGGATCGAGTCATGCTGGCCGAATTGACCGCGCTGCTCGACGAACCGGCTGACGGAATCGTGCTGCCCAACCTCGCCGATGGCTGTACTCCCGGCTCAGCCGAGGACCAGGTGACCGGCATCGTCGTGGGATGTCCACGGGGCCGCATGGTGGTGCCGGTATCGGGTGCTATGGGAACGGTATCGGTGGGCGTCGTCGACGCGGACCGGCTGACCTCTCAGCGACTGAACACTTTCGACGCCTCGGTGTGCTGGTCGCACGTGTCAGGTGCGCTCGACGGCGAGCTGATCGAGGCATCCACCGAATGGAACCGGGCAATCTCGGCGGCGCACCGTGCACTGGCCACCGAGTTGGTCGCGGTGGCCGACCGGGCGTTGCGGATCGCGGTGGACCACATCAGCGGCCGCGTCCAGTTCGGGATGCCGATCGGCTCGTTCCAGTCGCCGCGACACGCGCTGGCCGACGCTGCGGCCACCCTGGAGGGCGCCCGGGCGCTGCTGGGTGAGACCTGGCGCTACGGGGGGCGGATGTCGGCTCAGACCGCCAAGGCGGCCGCCGGACGGGCGCATCGGGAGGTGGCCGACGCCGCGCTTCAGGTGTGCGGCGCCATCGGGCTGACCGCCGAGCATGAACTGCACCGGTGCGTGGCCCGCGGGTTTCAGATCGATGCACTGTGTGGGTCCTACCAACAGCTCGAGGCGCTGCTGGCTGACCGGCTCTTCGAGACCTACTCCCCCGGTCGTGCGCTACCCGCCATCATCGACTTGGGCTAACCAGACTGGAGGATTGTTTTGCGCCGCAACATCTTTGAACAGGTCCACGAGGACTTCCGGGCAACTGCGCGGGAATACTTCGAGCGCGAATGTGCCCCGTATGTCGAAAAATGGGAGCGCGATGGCAAGGTCAGCCGCGAAGCCTGGCGCGCTGCGGGCGAGCACGGGTTGATTGGGTGGGCGCTGCCGGAGAAATACGGCGGCCTCGGCGTCACCGACTACCGGTTTAACCAGATCATGGCCGAGGAATTCTTCGCCACCGGCTCAGTCGGCCTTGGGTTCGGCGTGGCGAACGACATCCTGGTGCCCTACCTCAACGACTTGACCACCGAGGAACAGAAGCAACGCTGGCTGCCCAAATTCATTGCCGGAGAGCACATCGGCTCGATCGCGATGTCTGAGCCGGCCGCCGGCTCAGACCTGGCAGGCATTAAAACCACCGCCCGCGACGAAGGCGACCATTGGGTGGTCAACGGTCAGAAGACGTTCATCAGCAACGGTCTGCTGTCCACGCTGGTGCTGACCGCGGTCAAGACCGATCCCGCTGCGGGGCACAGAGGAATCAGCCTGCTGATGATCGAAGAAGGCATGCCCGGCTTCACCCGTGGCCGCAAGCTCGACAAGATCGGTCAGCACTCCGCCGACACCGCCGAATTGTTCTTCGACAACGTCCGAGTACCGAAAGAAAACCTTGTCGGCGAGCTCAATCGCGGCTTCTACCATCTGGTCTCACACCTGGCGACCGAACGGTTGGGGGTGGCCTGTTACGCCGTCCCGGCGGCGCGCAGGGCGCTCGAATTGACCAAGGCCTACGCACGTGAACGCACCGCGTTCGGTCAGCCGATCGGCAAGTTCCAGGTCAACCGGCACTTCATCGCCGAGATGCAGACCAAGCTCGATGTTGCCCAGACCTACCTGGACCAGTGCGTGCTATCCGCCAATGACGGCACGCTCACCGACGAGGATGCCGCGGGGCTGAAATGGTGGACCTCGGAGATCCAGTGGGAGATCGTCGACCGATGCCTGCAGATGCACGGCGGTTACGGCTACATCAACGAGTACGAGGTGGCCCGGCTGTGGCGCGACTCGCGGGTGCAGCGGTTATACGCCGGCACCACCGAAATCATGAAGGACCTGATGGGCCGGGCAATGGGGTACTGACCATGATGCGAGGTGTTACCCACGCGTCAGTTAACCTGGAAGACAGTTAAATGAATCGCACTTTCGGCGCAATCGCCAGCGGAAGGAGCGGCAACGTGGAGGTCAACAGCCTTCGGGAACCGAAGATGGCCGAACGGGTGGCCACCGTGCTGCGCCGCATGATGGTCCGCGGCGAACTCGCCGAAGGCACCATGCTGCCACCGGAATCCGAGCTGATGGAGCGGTTCGGCGTCTCCCGGCCCACGCTACGGGAAGCGTTTCGGGTACTGGAGTCCGAATCACTGATCAACGTCGAGCGCGGGGTGCGCGGTGGTGCGCGAGTCACCCGCCCGCGGCGCCAGACGCTGGCCCGCTACGCCGGCCTGATCCTCGAGTACGAGGGCGTCACATTAAAGGACGTCTACGACGCCCGGGTGACCATCGAAGTGCCCGTGGTCGTGCAGCTTGCCACGAAGCGGAACCCTGCCGTGATCGCCGAGCTCGAGGAGATCGTCGAGGCCGAAAGCCAGCTTGAGCCGGGCACCGAAGCCGTCGACCAACTAACCGACTTCCACGCCGCTATCTCCCGGCTCTCGGAGAACAAGACACTGCAGATGATCAACGAGATGCTGCACCACATCATCGAGAAGGCCAACCGATCACTGCAGCCGACCACCGGCGCCCGCGCCGAGCAGGCGGCGCGGAAGTCGGCCAAAACCCACCGGATGATCGTGGACATGATCAAGGCCGGCGAGGCCGAGCGCGCCGGCGAGCTGTGGAGCCGACATCTGCGAAAAGCCGAGGAGTTTTTGTTCACTGGCGCCGAGTTGTCGACGGTCGTCGACCTGCTGGAATGACGGCATCCGGTCGCGCGATGAGCGCTCGGCCCGAACACCACTGGGCCCCCCAGCCCGACATCGAAACACCCGACACGCTGCTGCGGCGGTTCGCTATCGACGTTGTGGACGC
Source organism: Mycobacterium heckeshornense (assembly GCF_016592155.1). Taxonomy (NCBI): domain Bacteria; kingdom Bacillati; phylum Actinomycetota; class Actinomycetes; order Mycobacteriales; family Mycobacteriaceae; genus Mycobacterium; species Mycobacterium heckeshornense. The sequence continues at coordinate 720,478 of NZ_AP024237.1, read as the reverse complement.
CGACGTCGCCGGTGCCACGGCCACCATGTCGATGCCGATCGCCGGGATGCGCAACCCGTTCACCGGCCTGCCGACGATCGGGCCGCTAGCCATCCTGGTTGATGCTGTCAGCGGCCTGGTCAACCACTTCCGACGAGAGATCGACGAATGGACTGTGTCTAGCGAGTTGGCGCTGGAACTCAGCCCCGAAGGCAGCGAGCTTGCAACGGCCGATCCGGACGTGCCGGTGACGGCAACCGGGCGCCCGCTGGGCCCCAGAGGCTCCAGTTCATTGTCGTTCTGCACGCTCACCTGCGGCGACGTGGTGATAGGGGGGGCCACGGTGCGGTCATATTTCATCCCGACCGACGACGTGACCTTAGAGGGCCCGGCCGACAGTTTGGTCAAAACCGCCCACACCCCGCTGGCCGAGCTGATGGCCGTGACCATCAAGCCGACGACAGACGGTACGCGGGTGCTGTCGCAAGGCGTCGATCCGATCCTGAACAACGCGATCGGCGTCATCAACGGCGGAGTCGCCTCGGCCGGCCTGGAGCTGGCGGCGTCGGCAGCCACCAACAGCCGCGGCGGCCCACCGATGCGCACCGCCTCGGTGCGGGTGAATTTCCTGCGCCCCTTCTACGCCGGGGAGCGCTCCCGCTACGAAGCCACACCGCTGCGGATCGGCCGGGGCACCGCGGTCGCCGACGCCGTGGCCCTCGGGGACGATGGCAGGGTCGCGGTCGCGGCACGCGTCACCGCCTACCGCTGAGCGCCAGTTGTTGGACTTATTTGTTGGCACGCGCCCGAAAGGCTGCCACCCGGTCCTTGAATTCCTGGGTCGAGAACGACGTGTACTCCGCGGCCAAGGCGTACTCCAGGACTCCCAGCGCCGCGCGGCTCAGGTGCATGTTCAGCGCGATCTTGGAGGACCGCACCGCCTGCGCGGGCAGGGCAGCGAGCCGCTCACCCAGGCCCAGCGCCTCCTCCAGCACCTTGTCATCGGCGACCACCCGGGTGACGAGGTTCAATTCCTTGGCGATCGGCGCGGTGATCTTGTCGCCGAGCAGCACATACTCCTTGGCCTTCATCATGCCGATCAGCAGCGGCAGCATCGCTGCGCCACCGTCGCCCGCCGTCAGCCCGACAGCGACGTGCGGATCGGCGAGATAGCTGCTCTCCCCCATCACCAACAGATCCGACAGCAGCGCGATCGAGCAACCCAGTCCGACCGCGGGCCCGTTGACCGCAGACACCAGCGGCTTGCCGAAGTTGATCAACTCGGTGAAAACCGTGCGCGCATCGGCGATCTGTTCGGCCCGCGCCTCGGCGTTTTCAATCAGCCGGCCGAACATCACCATGTCCCCGCCTGCCGAGAATGCCTTGCCGACACCGGTTGTCACCACAGCCCGGACATCGTCATCGTTGAGCAGCACCCGCCAAATGCCGGTCATCGCCTTGTGCACCGCTTCGTCGACGGCGTTGAACGCTTCCGGCCGGTTGATGCTGACCACGTGCACCGCGCCGATCTTTTCGACCAATAGCGAAGGGGCAAAGGCCTCGTAACCGGGCAGGGTCGCAACTTGTGACGTGGTCATCAGGCTCCCGTCAGTCTTTGTCAATCGAGAGAATGGTCACGGCCGACACCGCGGTGGGACCGCCGACATTGTGCGCCAAAGCTATTCGCGCGCCGTCAACCTGGTTCTCGGCCTCGCCGCGAAGCTGGTTGAACAGTTCATAGCACTGCGCCACCCCGGTGGCTCCGGGCGGATGTCCCTTGGCCTTCAGCCCTCCGCTCGGGTTGACCGGGATGGAGCCGCCGACGTAGGTCTCGCCGGCCTCGACCAGTTTGTACGCCTCGAACCGGCTGGCGAAGCCGAGGTCTTCGTAGCTGATCAGCTCGACGCCGGTGAAACAGTCGTGGACCTCGGCGACGTCGACGTCATGCGGGGTCACCCCGGCCATGGTCATCGCGGCCTTGGCGGCGCGTACCGTCGGCGGAAAGGTGGTCATGTCCGCCTTGTGCTGGTGCATCACCCGATCCATGCCAATCCCCACGCCGCGCACCCACACTGGCCGATCGGTGTAGCGATCGACCACGTCTTCGGCGGCCAGGATCACCGCCGCGGCGCCGTCGCTTTGCGGCGTGCAGTCATACAACCCGAACGGGTCGACCACGATCGGCGCGGCCAGCACCTGCTCGACGGTGATCTCGTAACGTAGTTGGGCTTTGGGGTTCTTCAGCGCGTGGTAATGGTTCTTGACGGCCACCATCGCCATGTGCTCTTTGGTGGCCGGCGATTCGTGCAGGTAGCGGTTAACATGTAGCGCAAAGTTGGCCGGGGCCACCAGACCCAGCGGATAATCCCACGCGCTATCGCGGGTAAACGCCGCCCATTCCCAGAACGTGGTATCGGTCGCGGTCTCGCGCACCTTGTCCGCGCCGACCACGAGCACCACGTCATACAGCCCCGACGCGACGGCTATTGTTCCGTTGCGGATCGCGTCATTGCCGGTGGCGCAGGCATTCTCGATGCGGGTGACGGGGATGTCGACGAGATCAAGGGTGTCGGCCAGGATGCCCGACGGGAAGCCGTCGGTGGTGGACAGTTCCCCGAACCAGGCGGCCTGGATCTCCGACTTGTCGATGCCCTTGTCGACATGTGCCACGCACTCGGCGTATGCCATCGGCACCAAATCCTTGATCCCAAGTTCGAAATGCTCGGCGAACGGCGTCATTCCGGCGCCAACGATGGCAACTCTTCTCATGCGGACGCTCCTTGTGGGAGTTGCTTACCCGGCCAGAACGCGTAACCGTAGTCCGGGATGCCGGCGCGGGTGGCGATCCTGCGCAACACCACCGAACCCGACTCCCCGATGCTGACCTCGCCGGCCGGCACACCGGTGACTTTGAGCAGCACGCGCACCGGACTGTCGTCGAGCTGCACCACCGCCAGCGAATACGGGCTGGGTAGATCGGGCACCGGGAACTGGACCGTCGCCTGCGTGTAGACCGTGCCGGTGCGCGGCAGCGCTTCCAGCCGGTAGTCGGTGGCCAGGCCGCCAGCGGAGTCCACGCGGACCCGCGGCGGGAACACCGGCGAACCGTCGATACCCGGCTGTTGGTCGAAAACCGCTGCCTGCCAACGAAGTTTGGATTCGAAAGCGCGAGCGTACGCCGGCAATGAGATCGGGATCCCGGTGCCTTCGGCGATCCGAAATACAGGTAATTCTCGGGCAGGGGCTTCGTCGCGGGTAATGCGCGGCGGTCGTGCGCCGAGGCATAGCTCGGCAGCAGTAACGCTCGACTGCTCGACCGCAAGCACCATGCCGGCCTTGTCGTTGTCGATGGCCTCGGCGATCACGCGGATCACCGCAGCCGCCGAGGTCGCGGGCTCCTCGACCGCCGCGGAAACATCGAAACGATGACCGAGCTGCGCCGCCTTCACACCGGCCACCGCCGCAACGGCCGGGGTGCCGGTCACTCCCAGTCGCGCCAGCGTGGACTTGACGCCGACCTCGCGCTGCAGCCGAGGGTCGGTGTAGGTGTGCCGGCGGCCATCACCGGTGCGGAGCTGCATAGGCAGGCTTCTGGTTTGGCGCGCGACTGCCGTAAGTGTCGCACCAGATCCGCCGATCAGCACCGCTGCGGCGCCCACGGCAGTGTCCGAGTCATCGGCGGCGACCACGAGCATGCCGTCGACGCCCGCGATGATCTGGTCAAGAACGGCCGGTGCACCGCCAAGCACCTCGGTCACCGGCACATCAGCCGGCAACGACAGTCCGGCCAGCAACACCGCACCGTTGTCGCCTTCGAGCAGCGGGAAGTCGCGCGACACCATAACCACACGCTTGGCCGATCCCGTGGGATCAGCGGCCCGCCCGGCTGCCACCGCCATCGTCACCGCGTCTTCGTCGGGCCCCTTGACCCGGCGGCCGCCTTTGCTCCAGGGAGGCAGATATGTGCCAATCCCGACGATCTCCGTCATACCGTTCGCTCCCTTAACGGGGCCCGCCCGATGCCCGCCTAAATAAGCTATATAGTTATAGCATTTGGCGCCAAGGATAACATCCGCGGGAGGGAGACACCGTGCGGGACCGCAGCCTCAAGGACCGCGTCGTCGTGGTCACCGGCGCCAGCCGGGGCATAGGACGCGAGATTGCGGTCCGGGTGGCGGCCGACGGCGCCAGGGTCGCGCTGATCGCCAAGACCGATGCACCCCATCCCAAGATCACCGGCACTCTGGCCGAGACGGCCGAGGCGGTCCGCGCGGCCGGTGGCCAGCCACTGCCGGTGAAGTGTGACGTTCGTGATGCCGACGCCGTCGGCGCCGCCATCGGTGCAGTGGCCGAGAAGTTCGGAGCCATCGACGTCGTGGTCAACAACGCGGGGGCCCTGGATTTGCGCAGCACCCCGCAGCTGCCGCCGGCGAGCTTCGAGCGGCTGCTGGCGATCAATGTCAAGGGGCCATTCGCGGTGGTCCGGGCCGCGTTCGAGCATTTGCGGCGTTCGCAGAATGCGCACATCGTTAACATCTCCCCACCGGTGAACCTGCATCCTTCTTGGGTCGGGGCACATGTGGGGCACACCGTCGGCAAGTACGCTGAGAGCCTGTTGACGCTCGGGTGGGCCGCAGAGTTCGCTTCGGTGCCGATCGCGGTCAACTCGCTGTGGCCGGCGACCACCGTGGCGAGCACCGGGATGATAGCCGCGCTGGGAGAGGCGGCGGTACGTTGCCAGGCCCGCGGTCCGCAGATCATGGCCGATGCCGTGCATGCTCTGGTGACCCGGCCGTCCGCCGATTGCACGGGCAACTTCTTCACCGACGAACAAGTGCTCCGCGACGAGGGTATCGAAGACTTCTCGCATTATCGGCTGGCTGCGCGCGAAGAAGACCTCACGCCGAACTTCTACCTGTCGACGACACCGCTGCCTACCGCGTAAGCCGCCGACGATGAACTCCTTCGACGCGTTGTGCGCCAATGACACTGAATTGGCCGAACTACGGGTGTCGATCCGTGAATTCCTGCATGCCGACCGCGCCAAGTTCGATTGGCATCCGGCCGTCGACTCCTGGCTGTCCTGTTGGGATGAAGACTTTTCCAAACGCCTCGGCGACGCGGGGTTCCTCGGGCTGACCATTCCCACGCGCTACGGCGGCCGCGGGCTGGGTCATCTGCACCGCTACGTCGTCACCGAAGAGCTGCTCGCCCAGGGCGCCCCTGTGGCCGCCCACTGGGTCGCCGACCGCCAGCTCGCACCCGCTTTGCTGGCCTACGGCAATGAAAAGCAACGGCAGCGTTTGCTACCGAAAATTGCTGCCGGCCGGTGCTATTCGGCTATTGGAATGAGCGAACCGGGCGCCGGATCCGATTTGGCTGCTGTGCAGACTAAGGCCACCCGAACCGGCGGCGGCTGGCTGCTCAAGGGCACCAAGGTATGGACCAGCGGCGCACATCGTGCACACCAGATCGTGGTGCTGGCGCGCACCAGCCCCGTCGACCCGGCGCATCGCCACGCGGGGTTGAGCCAGTTCCTCGTGCCCTGTGATTCACCCGGAGTGACGATCAGCCCGGTGGTCCTGATGTCGGGCGAGCACCATTTCAACGAGGTGATCTTCGACGACGTGTTCGTGCCGGACGCCGATGTGCTTGGTGAGATCGGCGACGGCTGGCGTCAGGTCACATCGGAGCTGTCGTTCGAGCGCAGCGGGCCCGAGCGATTCCTTTCCACGGCTCCGCTGATCATCGCGGCGGTGCGAGAGCTGGCGAATCGTCCCGAGGTCGATGACCATATCGCCGCCGCTGTGGGAGAACTGATGGCCCAATTGATCTCGCTGCGGCAACTATCGGTGTCGGTGGCTCGTGCCCTGGCCGACGGCCAACAGGTCGCCAACCAGGCGGCGCTGGTCAAAGACCTGGGCACCCAATTCGAGCAGGAGTCCGTCGACCTAGTCGCCAACCTGCTTGGCGATGCCTCACCCGATCCGGCGTTGCAGGCGCTGCTTAGAGCGGGCCGGCTGCACCGCCCGTTGTTCACGCTGCGCGGCGGCACCAACGAGGTTTTGCGCTCCGTCGTGGCGCGCGGGATGGGCTTGCGGTGAGTGCCCAAAAAGCCCTGGCGGGCGGCGTTTTTGACGTATCGATCGGCGACGACGATATTGCTGAACTGCGCCAGTTGGTCGACGACATCGGCCGTCGGTCGTTCGACGCCCGTCTCGGCCACCGCGGGCTACCCGAGCAGTTTGACCAGGCGTTGTGGGCGAACCTGGAGGACAGCGGACTGACCCGTTTGACCAGTACGCCCGACCTCGGCGCGGGACCCGCCGAGCTGGCGACCGTGCTGCGCGGGCTGGCCCGCCGCGCCGGTGCCGTGCCGCTCGCCGAAACGGATTTGCTTGCGGCCTGGCTGGCGCAGCAGGCCGGCCTCACGCCGCCCCCCGGTCCATTGACCGTCGCGATCGCGGACGCCAAGCCGGCCGGAAGCCGGATCACCGGAGCCGCGAACGATGTGCCGTGGACCCGGGCATCGGCCGCGGTGGTGCTCGCCGCCCGTAGCCCCGCCGGCGTTCACGTCGCGGTGACCGATGCTGGCCAGGTGAAGATCACCGACGGCCACAATCTGGCTGGCGAGCCACGCGATCGCGTGGACTTCGACACGCCGGTGCATCGATTCCGCCTGCTCGATGCCTCGGTGGGCGCCGAGCTGCTGCAGCGCGGCGCTTGGGCGCGATGCGTCCAGGTTATCGGCGCGTTGGACGCGGCGGCGGAGTCCTCGGTGTCCCACACCCGCGAGCGTGTCCAGTTCGGCCGTGCGCTGAGCACGTTTCAGTCGGTCCAGCACGCCTTGGCCGCGATGGCCGGTGAGATCGAACGGGCCCGTGCTGCCGCGACGCTCGCCGTCGCGGCAGCAACCGATTACGGATTCGGCACCGCACCGACGGAGTACGCGATCACGGTCGCCAAGGTGGTGCTCGGCCGCGCGGTAGCCCGGGTCACCGCCATTGCGCATCAGTTGCACGGCGCGATCGGCGTGACCGCCGAACACCATCTGTGGCTGTTCACGATGCGGGCGCAGAGCTGGGCCGGCGAGTTCGGCGGCACCAGCCGACAGGCCCGCACGCTGGGCCACATCGCGCTCGGCGCCAAAGACCCTTGGGACATCATCATCGGCGCCAACCTGGCCGGTTAGCTGGTAAGGAGAAGAAGTGACAGTAGCAGCATTCAACGGCGCGTCGGCAATCGTCAGCGGCGGTGCCGGTGGATTGGGTGAGGCAACGGTACGACGCTTGCACGCCGAGGGCCTTGCCGTCGTTATCGCCGACGTTGCCCAAGACAAGGGCAAAGCGCTTGCCGACGAGCTTGGCCCGCGGGCCGCATATGTCGACACGGACGTCACCGACGAGCACAGCATCCGCGCCGCTATCGAGGTGGCTGACAATCTCGGAACGCTGCGGTATGCCGTTGTCGCGCATGGCGGGTTCGGTGTTGCGCAACGCATCGTCCAGCGCGACGGCAGCCCAGCCGATTTCGGCGGATTCACCAAGACGATCGACCTCTATCTCAACGGCACCTATAACCTGGCACGGCTGGTGGCAGCCGCGGTGGCGGCAGCCGAGCCGCGCGACGGCGGTGAGCGCGGTGCGCTAGTGCTGACCGCATCGATCGCCGGCTACGAAGGCCAGATCGGCCAGAGCGCTTACGCCGCGGCGAAGGCCGGCGTCATCGGGCTGACGCTTGCCGCGGCGCGTGATCTGGGCGCAGCCGGCATTCGGGTCAACACCATCGCCCCAGGAACCATGAAAACGCCGATCATGGAGTCGGTGGGCGAAGAAGCCATCGCGCAATTCGCTGCTAATGTCCCGTTTCCCCGCAGATTGGGCGAACCGAGCGAATTCGCGGATGCGGCGGTGTTCCTGCTCACCAACGGTTATGTCAACGGTGAAGTGCTGCGATTGGACGGTGCCCAGCGGTTCGCGCCCAAATAGGTTGGCTTGGAACAGAATCTGCCGCAAGCACGCGGGGCCTACAGCCGGCCATCAATCCTCAAGTCGGCATGGACCCATTCGGGTGAACGCTTCTCCTTGAAGGCGCGAAATCCCTCCCGGGCCTCGGGACCGGTGAGGCTGCTCTGCATTCCGATGCGGTCGAACAGGCCCACATAGTTGTCCAGGCTCGCCTTGATCGAAGCCCTGGCGGCAGGCGCCGTCCGACAGCATTGCGCGAGGACCTCGCGTGCGGATTCGAGTAGCTCGTGGTGAGGAACCACGCGCGCCACCATCCCCCAGTCGAGTGCCTCCCGGGCGGTCAGGACCCGGCCGGTGAACATCAAGTCACGGGTGCGGACCGGGCCGATGGTGCGGGCCAGCATCTGGCTGTAGTACGTGTCGGCGATCCCGCGGAAAAGTTCCGGCACCCGGAAGGTCGCGCGCTCGCTGACGACAGCCATGTCGCTGCACAGCGCGATCTGCAGTCCCCCACCCTGGCATAGCCCGTTAACCGCGGCGACCACGGGCTTGGCTGAGGTACGCAAGGTGTCAAACGGCGTCACATCCATGGACAGGGTGGATGCGAAGTCCATCCAGTCGTCGGCACCACCCTGGCCCAAGTCGCCGCCGGGGGCGAATACATCGCCAGTCCCGGTGATCAGCAAACCGGCAAGTCCGTCGTCGGCGTTGACCCTGCTGATCGCGTAGCGAATGCCGAAATACATTGCGGGGGTCAGGGCGTTTCGCGCCTCCGGTCGATCGATCGTGCAGATCGCGAAGGGGCCTTGCCGGGTGAATGTCAGAAACGGCGTGCCCAACCAGTCGTCATCAGGTGGTCGGGGACTGCTGCCGTCGCGGGATGGCGACATGTGTGCTCCTTGTGGGGTGCTGGTTTGTGACTCTCGGCCGCATCGTGTGTGCGGCTGATTCACCTTTGCTAATTATTAAACTAGTTGTAGGATTCGATCCGACGACCCGGCTGCACCGTCAACGGAGAGGAAGTGCAATGGGCTTGTTGGATGGTCGCGTTGTGTTCATTACCGGTGCCGCGCGCGGGCAGGGCAGATCACACGCGGTGACCTTCGCCGAGGAAGGCGCCGACATTGTCGGCGTCGACATCTGCGAAGACCTTGACATGGTGCCTTACCAGCTCGGGACGATGGAGGATCTTGAGGAGACCGCACGTCTGGTCGAGAAGACCGGCCGCGGCATGGTGATTCGCAAGGCCGACGTGCGCGATGGCGCCGCGCTGCGGGCCGCGTTCGACGCAGGTGTGCGGCAGTTCGGTCATATCGACACGGTAATCGCCAATGCCGGAGTCATCCTGACCAATCCCGACGAGCGCGACGCATCCGAAGCCCTACGGCTCGGTATCGACGTCATGCTGATCGGTGTATGGAACACCTTCCAGGTCGCGATCCCACATCTCAGGGAACGCGGGCAGGGCGGAAACCTCGTCGCGACAAGCTCCATGGCGGCATTGCTTGACCTGACCGACGGCCGGGGTGGCACCGACGCCTACAACATGTCAAAGCTTGCGATCACCGGCCTGGTGCGGTCGTATGCCAATTTCTTGGCGCCAGAACGGATCCGGGTCAACGGGGTCGCGCCAACCAACTGTGCGACACCGATGATCACCGAAAACCCGGCACTGTTCAAGGTGATCGAGCAAACCCCGCACCTGGTGAACGCGATGCAGACCGCGCTACCCGATTTTCCGATGATCGAACCCAAGGATGTAACAAATGCAATCTTGTTCTTGATCTCTGAGTATGGGCGCAGCTTCACCGGCAGCGTGCTCAAGGTCGACGCCGGCATGGACATTCGCCGGTGAAGTTCACGCTCGAGTACCCTAGCGAGATCCCAGATGCTGCTCCGGGATTCCTGGCACCGGATCTGATCACGCGACTGGCGGTTCAAGCCGAGGAATCTGGTTTCGACGCCATCGCGTTCAGCGATCATCCAGCCCCGTCGGCCAAGTGGCGACACTCCGGCGGCCACGACACCTTCGAGCCGGCACTCGCCCTGAGCTACATCGCCGCCGTCACCACGCGCATCCGTGTCATGACGAACCTGTACGTGCTTCCGTTCCGCAACCCGTATCTGGCGGCCAAAACCTTTACCAGCCTGGATATCTTGTCGGGAGGTCGGTTGATCGCAGGGGTGGGTGCGGGCTACCTACGCTCGGAGTTTTCGGCACTTGGGGTGGCTTTTGATCAGCGCGCCTTTTTGCTGGATAGCGGCCTGGACGCCCTCGTACGGATCTGGACACGGCCTGACGAGCCGGTTATCGGAGACGATTTCGCCGCGACTGGGCCGATGTGGCTTAGCCGCCCGGTGCAACACCCCCATCCGCCGATCTGGATCGGCGGTAACGGCAAGGCCGCCCGTCGGCGAGTGGTGCGTTATGGCCAGGGCTGGTGCCCGGTCATCGCACCACCGTCGATGGCGTCGTCGATTCGCACCGCCGTCATCGATAGCCCGACGAAGTTCGGTCGGGCCGTCGAGCAACTGCGCGCCGAGCTGTCCAGCGCGGGCCACGATCCGGCCAGCGTCGATATCCAGATCGACGTCCCGGTCGTCAACTTCGATGCACATGACTCGGTCACGCGCTCATTGGAGCGCCTCGACGAATTCGCCGGCCTCGGTGCGACGTGGGCGATCGTGCATGTCGACGCCTCATCGGTGGGTGCCGCCACCGAGTACCTCACCGCCTTCAGCGACACCGTCATCCGGACGCGTCGCGATCAACAGCGCGCCTACGTCGGCTGACGAACCGACGTAGGCGTGCCGAGTGACCACTAATCACAAATCGACTGTCCTGGAAACTAACTCGTCACCGAGCCGAGCCACTTCGGCGCGCATGTCGGCGATCGTGCGGGAGCGAATCGCGACAGTGAGCCGGTGGATGCCGAAGTCTGCGTAGACCTTTGCCTCTTCGACCGTGCGAGCTCCGCCGGCGGTGAATTCCATCGCGGACGGATCGCGACCAACAGCCTGGGTCTCGCTACGCACGCGATCCAGCAATCGGGGCAGCTCGACTACCGGATCGTGGCCCGGGAAAATGAACGGGAAGTAGCCGTCACCGCGGGTGGCTGCGCGCCGGATCGCCGCATCCGATGCGCCGCCGATCACCAGCGGGATCGATCGTCGCACCGGCCACGGTCGGCATTCGACCTGCTCGAAGTGGACGTAGCGACCGTGAAACGAGGCGGTGTCCTCCCGCCACAGGCGGCGCATCGCGTCGATGTACTCATCCATCCGGCGTCCCCGGTCGGCGAAGTTCATGCCGACCGCCTGATATTCTTCCGGCAGCTCACCGACACCGACACCAAGCAGCACCCGCCCACCGGAAAGGTGATCTAGCGTCGCGGCCGACTTGGCCAACACGACTGGTTGATGCTCCGGCAGAATCAGCACCCCGGTGCCGAACCGGATCCGGCTGGTCGTCGCGGCCACGTAGGCGAACCAGATGAGCGGGTCGGGAATGCCGCCACGGCGGCTCAGCCTGGCCATGCTACCGTCCGGCGAGCCTCGGTAGGGCGTGGCATCCGGGTGCTTGGACATGATCACGTGTTCGGGTGCCCACAACGACTCGAAGCCGGCCTGCTCGGCGGCCTGCGCCAGTGCAACAGCACTGTCAGGATCGGGAAAGCCGGTGCTGGAGAAGACGATTCCCCATTTCATTCGTCGATACCGCCTCTCAACGCAGGTAGGTATAGCCGCCGTCAACCATCAGGGTTGTGCCGGTGATGTAGCTGGCGTCGTCGGATGCGAGAAACGCGACGACGCGGCCCACGTCCTTTTCAGGATCACCGAGCCGGCGCAGCGGTATGGACGGGATCAGATCGCTGTCACGAGACAGCCCGAGCTCATTCTCGAAATTGTCGAGACCCGGCGTCGCAGCGAAGGGACACAACACAACCGCCCGGATGCCGTACGGTCCCCACTCGACGGCCGCCACCCGGGTAAGAGCGCGCATAGCTTCTTTGGCCATCGCGTAGGCGGCCATCGCCGGCGGCGCCGTGATGCCCACCCCGGAGGCAACGTTGACGATCAGGCCCTTCGACGACCGCAGCGCCGGCAATGCCGCTTGCATGAGCAGGAATGCTGCCATCGGGCCGGTGCGCCAGGACTCGTCGAGATCTGCGGCGCAAAGCTTGCGTATCGCGCCATAGTTGAAACTCTGGGCGGCGTGAACCACGATGTCGAGGCGCCCCCAGGCGTCGGTGACCGCGGCAATTCCGCGCTGGATGTCGTGGGGCTCACGCACGTCGCAACGAACGGCGATCGCTGCACCACCGCGCTTTTCGATTTCGTCCGCGGTACGCTCGCATTGCGTCAACGATCGCCCGAGCACCGCAACTGCCGCGCCGCGATCGGCCAGCGCCAGGCCGGTTCCCCTGCCGATGCCGCTGCCACCGCCCGTGATCAAAGCCGTACGGCCTTGCAACGTTGTGTCCATGCCACCTCGATCTCGCACCTACGGGATCCCGATATTATTTAACTGTTTTGATGATTGATCTTCGGCAGAAGCGTCAAAACGGATTCCCTTCGGTAACCGCAAGCCGCCAGCGGGCGGGACACCATGATCGACGCCGCCCTCACTAAATAATGGATTGACATTAATCTTGTGCCCTGCCAAGCTGACGTGGCAGGCGTCACACCGGCCGGTCCACATCACGCGGTTTCTCCGAGGAGCGATCATGGCGGCGAGCACCCTGACTTCCGAAGGCCCACTCGCCGACCTTGTCGTCGTGGACCTGTCGACCACGCTGCCAGGGGCGCAGGCCACGCAGTTTCTTGCCGACTGCGGAGCCCACGTGATCATGGTGGAACCCCCCGATGGCAGCCCGCTTCGCCAACTGGCGGGATGGCCGGCGCTACTGCGCGGCAAGCGCAGCGTCACCCTCGACCTGCACGACCAGACGGATCTGGACCAACTCCGGGCCCTGATGGACCGAGCCGACGTCGTGGTCAACACCCTGCGCCCAGCGACCGCCGAACGGATCGGCCTGACTTCAGCGTCGCTGGGCAAACGGTACCCGCGGCTGGTCGTCGCCAGCATCACCGGCTGGGGCTCGACCGGTCCGTGGCGTGACTACAAGGGCTGGGAGGCCCTGATCATGGCCAAAACCGGGGTGATGCACGAAAAGCGGACAGTCACTCCCCGGCCGGGACCCGTGTACGTTTCGGTGCCCTACGCGTCGTGGGGTGCCGCTCAGGCTGCGGTGCACGGCATTCTGGCCGCGCTGATCGAGCGCGACTCCAGCGGCCGTGGTCAGTTTGTGGAGTCCAACCTGGTGACCGGGATGGGCGCGATGGACCCCTACAACTGGTTTTACGAGATGGTGCTGCAGCGCTACCCGGACGCCTTCGAGCCGATGGACACACCATTCGACGACCAGGGCCGTCCCCAGGCATTCCTGATCTACCCCCTTTTGACGGCGCCGACGAAAGACGGGCACTGGCTTCAGTTCGCCCAGGTCTCGCCCCGGTTGATGCAGGCCTGGTTGACCGAACTGGACTTGGTGACAGAACTGGCCGATCCGAAGTGGCAGGGTTTCCCGATGCTGCCCAGCGCCGAGCTGCGCACCGAGTGGTGGGACATGATGCTGCAACGGGTCCGCGCGCGCACCCTGGCAGAATGGGAGCAGGCATTCGCGGCAAACCACGATCTCAGCGGTGAGCTGTTCCGCAGCCCGCAGGCGTCACTGGATCATCCGCAAGTACGTCACGAAGGCCGAGCGGTGACGGTGATCGACCCCGAGCTGGGAGCGGTGCGCCAGCCGTCGACCCTGATCCATGCCGAGGGCAAACCACTGACGAGGTTACGGCCGGCGCCACGGCTCGGCGAGCACAACGCCGAGCTGACATTGGACGCGCCGGCTGCGCCGCCGGTGACGCCGTCACCCGGCGGCGGACCGAGGGATCTGCCGCTGCACGGCCTGACCATCCTGGAATTCGGCAGCATGTTCGCCGGACCCTACGGCGCCACACTGCTGACCGATCTCGGCGCCCGGGTGATCAAGGTCGAACCGCTCGACGGCGACAACATCCGGACCTTGGTCGCATTCCCGGAAGCCGGCGGGGCAAAAGTGCTGCAGGGCAAAGAAAGTGTGGCCATCGATTTCACCAAACCCGAGGGTCTTGAGCTGGTGTATGAGCTGGTCAAACACGTCGACGCGGTCTTGCAGTGCTTCCGCGGCCAGGCGGCCAAACGGGCCAAAATCGACGAGGCCACGCTCAAAGCCGTCAACCCTGATCTGGTATTCGTCAGTGCCCCGGGGTACGGCATCGATGGCCCCTACGCGCATCGGGCGGCCTACGCGCCGTCCATCGGAGCGGCCTCGGGCCTGGCGGTGATGGACAGCCGCGATGCCGCGCGGCCACCGACAGACCTCGACGACGTGCACCGCAAGGCGGCGGCGTTGTTCGCCGGCAGTGCGGCCCCTGCCGTACAGGCCGACGGTATCGCGGCGCTGGGCGTTGCCTCGGCGTTGCTGGTCGGGCTGTATGCGAAGCGGCGCGGGCTGCAATTGCCGAATATGGTCACCACGATGCTGGGCACGGCGCTGCAGGCGCTGATCGCCTACAACACCAGCTACGCCGGTCGTCGGCAGGACGAGACGGTCGATGAAGAGTTCTACGGCCTCAATGCGCTCTACCGGATGTACCGCGCCGCCGACGGGTGGATCTTCCTGGCCGCTCCGCTCCCCCAGGAATGGCCGGCGTTCGCCAAGGCCATGTCGGTGTATGTCGACCTGGAGGCTGACGAAAGGTTCACCACGGCGGCGGCGCGGGCAGTCAACGACGCCGCCCTGGCTGATGCGTTGACCCCGGTGTTTGCCAGCAAGTCAAAGCTGGACTGGGAGCGCGAGTTGACGTCGCAAGACATCGGCTGCGTCGAGGTGGTGGAACGCAATCCGGAGCTGGAGCTGCAGACCGACCCCTACTTTGAAGCGGGCTACTCGGTGGAAGCGGTCAGCCCGATTTTCGATCGCCATCGACGGCTGGCGCCGCTATGCCGGTTCTCGCGGTCGCGCACGAAGGCCGACGCCGGGTGCACGATCGGCCAGCACACCGATGCGGTGCTGCGCGAGATCGGTCTTGACGACGATCGCATCGCCGACCTGCGGTCGCGCCGCATCATCGGCGCTGGTTAGCGTTAGCTGCCGCGTGATTGGGTGAGCAAGGCACGGGTCTCGTAGGACACCGGGGCGGTGAGCAAGCCGACCCACCCGTCGACGAAGTTGTGCAACTGCGCTTCGCTGATACCTTGGCTCGACCGAGCGGATTGGCCGAGCACGTTGATAATGCCGATGTAGAGCTGGAAGGTGCGTCCCCGCCGGATCCGCTCGGGCAAGTCTTGCAGCGCGGCCTCCACCAGCGCCTCCAGTTTCTCCTGCGTCCAGTCATCGTCGAGGTGATCCGGCCAGTAGTCACTGCGGGCCCGTGGATCCTCGGCGAGCCGAGCCAAAAACGGCACGAACATCTCCCCGGCCTTGATGCTGTCAGCCAGTGGCCGCACCAGCAGCCACACCACCGCTCGAGGGTCGGCTTCCTTGCCCTCTTCGCGCATCCGCTCAAGCATCTGCTGCCTGACCCTGCCGAGCGTATGCTGACGGAACGCAATCAGGGCCCGGATCAGGCCGTCTCGTGACCCGAAATGGTAGCGGATCACCGATGTGTTGGCTTGCCCGGCGGCTTCCTGGATTTCGCGCAGCGTTACCGCTTGGATACCCCGGGTGGCGAATAACCGCTCAGCCACCTCCATGAGCATCACCCGTGTCGCCTCACCCGACGCGTTACGGCGACGCATAGCCGCGGGCAGCTCGCTACCAACCATCGGCCTCCTCCTTCGGCGTCGCCGTCAGTCTCACCTGCACAGCGCGATCGCCGAAATAATAATACTAATCCATTAAAAGTACTGGACTTTCTCCCGGCGACCTGCCATCCTCGGTGTAACCCGAGCAGCGGCCTGGCTGGAGGAGCGATGACCAAGATCTGGACGAACTCCGGTGATTCGCACTTTCTGGAACCCGACGACCTGTGGCAGTCGCGGTTGCCCAAGCGTCTCGCCGAACTGACCCCGCGCGCCGAAAAGGACCCCGATGGGGAATGGGAAACCGTGCACGTCGACGGTCAGATCTTTAGGCGCAAGCTGCCGTCCTCAGCGATGGTGAAATTCGCCGAGGAGAGCATGAAGCCACAGGGCAGCCGCGACGCACGGGCCCGGCTTGCCGACCTGGACAAGGAAGGCGTTTGGGGCGAGGTGATCTTCCCCTCGCTGGGCATGTGGGCCTCAAGTTTTCGCACACCCGAATTGCTCAGGGCGTGCATGCGGGCCAGCAATGAGTGGGCGATCGACGAGATCATGTCCGTATCGGATCGCTACGTGGTGACCGCGCAGGTCTCGACATTGAACGTCGACGACGCGGTCGAGGAGCTGCAATGGGCCGCCGACCACGGATTCAAGGCGGTCTTCTTACCGACCACACCGCATCCGAGCGCCGATGACTGGCACCGTGAGAGCTGGGAACCGTTCTGGGCGGCCGCCGAAGAGGCCGGCATGGTGCTGGCCTTTCATATCGGCACCGACCCGGTGGACATGACGGTGGGTGGGGCCAGCGGCGGGTTGGGCTTGGTGTACCGGGGTCCGGGAGGCGCGGTGATGAACTACGCCGAGACCACCTTTTCCGGCCAGCGGGCGGCGATGAAGATGGTGGCCTCCGGGGCGCTGGACCGCCACCCGAACTTGAAGGTGCTGATTTCCGAAGGTGGGGCCACGTGGGTTCCGTTCCTTGGCGACCGGATGGTCGAAGGCTACCGCCAGCACCACATGGCGGTGCGCCCCAAACTAAGCCGCAGCCCCAAGGAAATCCTCTACAACCAGGTTTATGCGTCGTTCCAGCACGACGAAACCGCGGTCGCCGCCTATGAGCACATGGGATATCGCAACGTGATGTTCGGCAGTGACTACCCGCACATGGAGGGCACGTTCGGCCATACCCAGGACACCTTGAAGACGCTGTTTGACGGGGTCAGCGAGCAGACCCGGCTGCGGATCACCCAGGGAACGTTCTACGAACTGTTTCCCCACGTTCCCCCTGTCCCTGCGGAAGCCGCCTGAGCAGTGCCCGGCACCACTGGCTTGTGCGACGTCGCGATCGTCGGCATCGGTGCGACGCCGTATTACAAGCGCGGCCAGTCGCTACCCAAGACCACGCTGGAACTGGCCTGCGAAGCGATTCTGGCCGCCTGTGCAGACGCCGGGCTGTCGGTCACCGACATCGACGGCTTTGCTTACTATTCCGGCGCCGCCGCCGGTTACGCCGAGAAGATGGATACCGCCGATTTCGTTGAAACGCTCGGTATCCCCGAGATCCGGTTCACCGCGGCGCTGACGGCGGGCGGCGGCGGCTCGGCGGGCGCGATCGGTCTGGCCCGCGCGGCCATCGTCGCAGGCGACGCGTCCGTCGTCGTCACTGTGATGGCACTGCAGCAGGCCAAACAGCGTCTAGGAACGGTTTTCTCGGCGATGGAGCCCGATCCGATCAACTCGTTCCTTCAGCCGTCGGGGCTATTCGGTCCGGGCCAGCTGATGTCAGTGTTGGCGCGTCGACATATGCATCTGTACGGCACCCGCCGTGAGGCCTTCGCCGAAATCGCGATCTCGACCCGCGTCAATGCGTTGAACCGGCCAAAGGCCATTCATCGTGAGCCACTCACGCTCGAGGACTACTTCAACGCTCGGATGATCGCAGAACCGTTGTGTCTCTATGATTTCTGTCAGGAGACCGATGGTGCGGTCGCGGTGATCACCACGAGCATGGATCGCGCCCGCGACCTTCGACAGCCCCCCGTCCCCGTGGTCGCCGCTGCGCACGGCGGAGTGCGGGAATGGGGACGTGCGTTCGCATGGATGGGCATGCCCGACGAGTACTTCGCCTCGTCGGGCAACAAACCGATCGCCGACCGGCTCTACCGGCAGGCGGGAATCACCGCCGCCAACATCGACGTGGCGCTGCTTTACGACCACTTCACCCCGATGGTCCTGATGCAACTCGAAGATTACGGATTCTGCGAAAAGGGCGAGGGCGGACCGTTCGTGGAGAGCGGGGCGATCCGCTACGACGGCGGCTCCATTCCGGTCAACACGCACGGTGGCCAATTGTCGGAGGCCTACATCATCGGGATGACTCACATCATGGAAGGAGTCGAGCAGATGCGCGGCACTGCCATCAATCAGGTGAGCGGCGCAGAGCTGGCCCTGGTCACCGGCGGGCCGGCCAGTCTGCCGGTGAGCGGGTTGATTTTGGGGCGTGCCGCATGAGTGCATCTGTGGCGACGCAAGCGACCACGTTGCCCGGCGACCAAGTCCGGATCGCGATCAACAAGGACACCGAACCGTTCTGGCAGGCAGCCAAGCAACGGCGGCTGGTCGCGCCCCAGTGCGCAGACTGCGGCGCCTTCCGGCTGCCGCCCACACCGTTCTGTCCGAACTGTCAGTCCAAGGCCGTCAACTGGGTTCAGCTCAGTGGTGAGGCGACGGTGTACAGCTTCGCGGTCGTGCACGGCATTCCCGGAATGCCCGAACTCACCGTTGTGCCTGTGGTTGTCGACCTGCCCGACGCACCCGGCGCCCGCCTCGTCAGCAACGTCATCGACGTCGCGCCTTCGCAGGTCGCGATCGGAATGGCGCTGCGCGTGGACTTTTCACCCATCGCCGACGGGTGGCTGCTGCCGGTGTTCCGACCCGCCGACACCGAGGTGAGCAGTGGCTGACGACGGCAGCACCCTTCATGAGAAACCGCTCGAGTTCCTCACCAGTATCGCCGACTCCGGAGGTGACTGCGGCGGCCAAGTCGTGCGACCCGAAGACGGGCACTTTCGTGCCTGGTGCACATGCGGCAACTGGAGCGTCGAGGTCGACGACGCCGAAGAAGGCCTGCGGCTGGCACGCATCCACACCAGCCAGGCACCACACTGACAGACACTGACAAAGGGGACAGTTTCGTGGGAAACCTTGACGGCAAGGTCGCCTTCATCACCGGTGCCGCCCGAGGTCAGGGGCGCGCCCATGCCGTTCGCCTCGCCAGCGAAGGTGCGGACATCATCGCACTCGACATCTGCGCCGACATCGAGTCGATGGATTATCCCAATGCCAAGCCCGCTGAGCTCGAGGAGACGGCCGAGCTCGTCGCAGACCAAGGCCGACGCATTGTTGCCCGGCAGGCCGATGTCCGTGACGCCGACGCCGTCGACGCGGTCGTCGCCGAGGGCGTAGAGCGGTTCGGCCGCCTGGACATCGTCGTGGCCAACGCGGGGATCGTGCGACTTAGTGATGGGCCGCAGCGGCGCCAGATCTTCCGCGACATCATCGATGTCAATCTGATCGGCGTCTGGAACACCGTCGAGTCGTCCATCCCGCACCTCCTCGCGGGCGGCCGGGGCGGATCGATCGTGATTACCAGTTCCAGCGCCGGACTCAAGGCCACCGGTACCGACCGCGCGGGTGGTCAGGCCTACGCCGCTGCCAAGCGCGGCCTGGTCGGGCTCATGCAAGTGCTGGCTAATCGGTTAGGCCCGCATTCGATTCGGGTCAACACCATCCACCCCA
The DNA here is from genome assembly GCF_016592155.1 of Mycobacterium heckeshornense. Lineage (NCBI taxonomy): Bacteria > Bacillati > Actinomycetota > Actinomycetes > Mycobacteriales > Mycobacteriaceae > Mycobacterium > Mycobacterium heckeshornense. Next base: position 700,888 of record NZ_AP024237.1, on the reverse strand, counting down.
CGGGAGTGGCGACCGGCATGGTGATGAACGAGACGATGGCGAAACTGTTGGAAGCTGGCGACGAGGCGCTGTCGGCCATGCAGAACGTGCTACCGATTCAGATCCTGCAACCCGAAGAGATCGCCGAAGCCGTCGCGTGGCTGGTATCCGACGCAGGCAAGTTCATCACGGGCACCGCCTGGCCGCTTGACGCCGGTTTCTCGGTGAGGTGACGGGCAAACCCATGACCCTTTCGACGATCGACACCACCCGTCCCGAAGTCACGTTGCGGATCGGCGGTGAAAGGCGGCGCACCGCCTCCGGCGGCACTTTCGACCACATCAACCCGTGCACCGGAACACCCGACGCCACGATCCCGCTGGCGGGACCCGCGGACATCGACGAAGCCGTCACGGTGGCCCACGACGCCTACCGGACCTGGCGTCAGATCAACCCTGCCGAGCGCCGGCGTCTGTTGTTGCGGTTGGCCGATCTGATCGAGCAGCACACCGACGACTTCACCCGCCTCGGCACGTTCGACAACGGCACACCGATCGGCCTGGTGGCCGGACTGGTCGCGATGTCGGTGGAGTGGACGCGGTACTACGCGGGCTGGGCTGACAAGGTTACCGGCGAGGTGTCGGGTTCTTACCGTGCCCATAGCGAGTTCAGCTACACCTTGCGCCAGCCCTATGGCGTGATCGGCGTCATCATCACCTGGAACGGCCCGCTGATCTCGCTGGCGATGAAAGTGCCTGCCGCCCTCGCCGCCGGCAACACCGTGGTGATCAAGCCGTCCGAATTGACCCCGTTTAGCGCCACCTTGTTCGCCGACCTGGGCGCCGAGGCCGGAATACCCGACGGCGTCATCAACGTGATACCGGGCTCCGCCGAGGCGGGTGCAGCGCTCGTCGAGCATCCGTTGGTCAAGAAGGTGAGCTTCACCGGCGGCCCCGATAACGCGCGAAAGATCCTGCAGTCGTGCGCCGAACACATCAAGCCCTCCGTCATGGAGCTCGGTGGCAAGTCCGGAAACATTCTCTGCGACGACGCAAATCTCGACCTCGCTTGCAGTGTGGGCACATTGATGTCGGTCGGCATGATGAGCGGTCAGGGCTGCGCATTCCCGACCCGAATGATCGTGGCCCGCCCGCTCTATGAAGATGTGCTCGCGCGAGTTTCGGCCATCGCGTCAATGATCAAGGTCGGCGACCCCCTCGAACCCGACACCGTGGCCGGGCCGGTGGTGAATGAGGCTGCACTGCAACGGATCACCGCAATGATCGAGCGGGCCAAACAGCAGGGCGCGCGGTTGATCACCGGTGGCGAGCGCCTCGGGGGCGATCTCGCCGACGGTTACTTCCTTCAGCCCACCGTGTTCGCTGACGTCGATCCCCATTCCGAACTGGCACAAAAGGAGGTCTTCGGCCCGGTTCTGTCGGTCATTCCGTTCGACACCGAAGCGCAGGCCATCGAGATCGCCAACAGCACGCCTTACGGGCTTTCGGGGTATGTGTTCACCAATGATCTCAAGCGTGCCCACCGTATTGCCGAGGAAATGGAGACGGGCGAAGTGCTGATCAATGGTGCGGCACCGCTGAGCGTCCACCGGCCGTTCGGTGGTTTTGGGATCAGTGGAATCGGCAAGGAGGGCGGCCGGGAAGGTCTCGACGAGTTCTTGCGAACCAAGAGTGTCAGCATCGCCTGAGGCTGGCATGAACGCAACCGAATTGGGCACACCGCGCTTCGGGTTGCATCCGCTGCACGGTATCCATGAGCCCACGCAGAGCACGCCACCACGGCGCCCGGGTTCGCTGCGGCGAACTAGTTCCATCGACATAACGCGCGATCCAGGCTCGCTGGATCCGGTGTATCTAGCGGGCCGGGCGCGCGATCTGAGGACGGCGTCTGACCGGACTGTGACGGTGCTGGGCACTGCCACGCTGCACGCCGCCGCCGAGATGATCGCACGCGTCGTACAACACGTCGAAGTCGACCCGCCGGTTCCCGGTCTGCATCTGGTCGGTGCCCCGGCGATGAGTGGTTTCCGCGCCGCCGTCGACAAGGCGGCACCCGACCTTCGCCGGCACCGAGATCTACGCTACACGCTGCTCGACGACGTCCCGGTCGCCACACTGATCTCCGGGCATGCGCTGTCGGCCGCCGGCATGCTGGGCAGCGGCACGAAGTCGGGGTACCTACCCGTCGCCGACCAGTGTGCCGGCTTCGTGACCGGCGGTCTGCTGATGACGTCGTTCGAAAAGGGCGACCCCGCTGTGGTGACGGGTCCCGAAGCACCTGACATCGATGACCCCGACGACCGGTGGGCCTGGCACGACATGGCTCCGCTACCCCTGCACGGCATGCGGCGCCGACGCCGACTCGACGTGTACCCGGAGAGGAATTCTCCTGAAGTGTTGATCGACACGATGTTTCGCGATAGCTACGTGCGCGCCGACGGCGCCGAAACCATCATCCACGAATACACGATCGCAGCAGCGGTAGACACCAGCAGCGCCATCATCACCCATGCGCAGGCGGTGCCCCGGGTACTGCCCTGGCAGGAATGCCCGGGTGCCGTCGCCAGCGCGGCCCGCATCGCGGGAATGCGATTGGATGAGTTACATTTCCGGGTCCGTCAAGAACTGCAAGGCACATCGACCTGTACGCACCTCAACGACGCGTTGCGCAGCATCGCCGATGCTGCGGCGCTCATTCCTCTACTCGATACCGACTGACAGGAGGCATTACCGATGCCCGCATCGCTGACGTTCGATGTCTCCGACGCCGTCGCAAGCGGAGAGCGGCTGACCCAAGCAGCGTGGGCATTTCTGCCCGAGCGTCCCTCGGAGGCGCCGGCCATCTTGGTGTGCCTGGCGGGCGGTCTGTACGACAAACACTACTGGCACATGGAGATTCCTGGGCATCCCGGATACAGCTTCGGCGAGCACATGTCCCGTGCCGGCTACATCGTAATCGCGGTGGACCATCTGGGCGTGGGCGAAAGCACCGACCCCGTGAAATCCGGTCCGGTGGGACTGGAATTGCTCGCGACTGGTGATGCCGAGGTGGTGCGTCAGATTCGCGCAAAGAGCGCCGACGGCAGCCTGATCGGCGGCCTACCGGCGATGCAGGTGCCCATCGTCGGTGTCGGTCACTCGATGGGATCTTGCCTTATCACGATGGTCCAGGCCCGCGAAGGCGACGGTGGCTATGACGCGGTGGCACTGCTCGGTTACGGAGTGCAAATCACCAACGTCCACGAACACGATGCCGACGCTGCGGACCTCGAAGCCCGCATCCAACAGAGCCTGGAAATCGCGTACCAGGTGACCGGCGCCAAACCAGGGGACAGCCACGTCGTCGCGCCGCGCTCGTACCTGGCCGACATGTTCTACGCCGGGGAGGTCCCGCAAGAGGTCATGGACGCCGACACCGCGGTGCAAAGTAGGGTACCTCTGCGGAGCGCAGCGGAGGTCACCACCCCCGGTTTCGTCGAGCAGTACACACCGAAACTGTCGGTGCCTGTATTCCTGGCGTTCGGCGCCGCGATCGATGTGTCGCCCAACCCCTACAGCGAGCCGGCCAATTACACCGGATCGCCGGACGTCACGCTGTACCTGGTGCCGAAAGCCGGTCACTGTCACAACTTCAGCAGCCACCGCGCTATGCTGTGGGACCGCATCGCGGCGTGGGTGCCGACGGTAGTTCGATGAGCCTTTGCCGGGAAAACGGGCTGTGAGACGCCGAAGGAATAATGTGACAAGAGGATTCCGATTCGGCGTGGCCCTGGCAACACTGAGATCACGCGTTCAGTGGCGCGATGCCGTGCGCCGCGCCGAAGACCTCGGCTACGACGTACTGCACCTGCCTGATCACCTCGCGACACCCGCTCCCTTGCCTGCGCTGCTTCTCGCCGCCGAGATGACGAACATGCGGGTCAGTCCGTTCGTTCTCAATGCGGGCTTCTACAAGCCGGCATTGCTGGCCCGCGATGCCGCGGCACTCGACTTACTCACCGACCACCGCTTTGAACTCGGTTTGGGAACGGGCTACGTAAAGCACGAGTTCGAAGCCGCAGAGCTCGAATTCCCGAGCGCGCGAGATCGTGTCGACCATCTCGCGCACACCATCCGCTGTCTGCGCCAACACCTCCCGCATGTGCCCATCATGGTCGCCGGGTCGGGTGATCGAGTGTTAAGCCTTGCTGCCAAAGCGGCCGACATTGTCGCGTTGAGTGGTAGCCGCCCGAACAGCGCCGACGCTGACCCGCTTGCGGAGCTGGTCGACTTCGTTCGACAGAAGGCGTGCGAGCGCTTCGATGATTTGGAGCTGAACCTCACCATCACTGCCCTCCCCCACGACAGCAGCGGCATCCCGAAAGTCCTTCGGACGCCGGGCTTCGGGCAAAGCCTCACCGACGAGCAGATTCTCAAATCGCCGACGACGTTGACGGGAACGTCGAAAGACATGGCCAACACGCTGCGTCACTACGCCGAGAACCACAGCATCACCTACATCAGTGTCCCGCAGTTGCACATGGAGGCTTTCAGTAAGGTGATCGCCGAACTCCGCTGACGGCCGATACGACCGTGGTCTGCTGCCTGCGGAATGGCTGAACGAGGGGTGATAGATACGCGTCATCTGCACCCACTGCGCTTCGATGGGTTCGGCTGGGTCCGACATCTGCGGTCTGGAAGCACCGAAGTATCTCGGATCTCAGCGAGTCGATGGCCTTCATCCTGGCGCATCGAGCTGCACTCTCCGAGGAGTGTCCCGCGGCCCCCATGGTCGACCCCGGCGCGGCTGGTTTCGGTCTCGCCGGGAAATGCGCAAGCTGACCAACGAGTTCGATGTCATCACCCGCATTTATTGTGCGAGCAGAAGCAGTGTCATGCGTGCTTCCATCGCGGGAATACCCCGGCGCGGTTGCACGCGCAAGCAGGATCACTGGAATGACGTTGAACAACTTGCATTTCCGAGTGCGCAGGGAGCTAAACGGCATCGCTACGTGCACGCATCTGAACGAATTGCTGCGCAGTACTGCCGACGCGCAGGTGCTCGTCGATGCGCTCCGCAGTGATAGCAGCAATCAGGCTGACTGCGCGCCGCGCCGGCCGGACCATTCGGTGACCAGTGCGTCGACAGTCGTGATGCGGCCCAGCAGCGCGATTGTGTTGGCAAGCACTTGCTCGCCGTATTCGGCCGGAGTGCCGCCGACTGCGTCTCGTGGCACCACCAGATTGAATCCGGCCTGGGTGATGTCTCCCGCGGTATGTGGTAGCGCCAAATTCAGCGACACACCGGTCAGCACGACGGTGCGCACACCGAAGTTGTCCAGCAACGGCAGGAGTTCGGATCCCGCGGTGGGAAACAATCCATGGTGGCGTGGCAGCACTAGATCTGTAGGCGCCAGCAGTTCGGGAAGAACCTGCGTGGCTTGGCTTCCGGGTGCCCAGTCGGCGGTGGCCGGCCCGAGGGCACGCCAGAGACGGGCGGTGCCGACCTGCTGACCACCGAGCGCACCTTCATACGTTGCGTGCACAACGCGGATGCCCGCGCCACGGGCAGCGTCGAGCAGACGGCGCAACTTTGTGACCAGATCACCGGCGTCGGTGGCCAGCTGAGGAAGCACCGAAGCAGGCCCAAGGACGCCGTTTTGGCATTCGACGCACACCACGGCGACGGCGGAGAAATCGTCTGAAATCACGTTCGATGGTGACATCATCGCTCCTTGCCTGAATCCACCAGTCTGCTAATCAGCTCGGCCAATGCCGCCACAACCATGTCTTCTGACATCGCCGAGATCTCGTCGTGCTGTGCCATCAACCAGGAGCGCTCCAGCATCGCCATAGTTGCCAGACCGACCGCAGCTGGATCCACTTCAGGCGGAATCGCCGATAGCTTGACGATGCGATCACCCAACGCTTGAGCGGTGCGACGGTATGAGCGGGCCAGCGCCGACCGGAACCTGCGATCGTCGGGCGAGTCCTCAGCCGAGCGAATCACAAAGGCGCCATTGCGATCGAGATAGGCAAAGTAGCGGCCGACCCAATCACGGATCGCGTCTTTACGTGGCGTGTCACCCAACTCACCGAACGACTCCGCCACGTCGAGGGCTTCGCGATAGGTTGCCGTGCCCAGTTCAATGAACAACGCCCTCTTGTCGCGGAAGTAGTAATAGAAGTTGGCGCGGGTCACCTGCGCCAAATCGGTGATGTCTTGAATGGTTACCCCGGAGAACCCCTTGCGCGCGAAAGCGATTCGCGCACCGTCGAGGATAGCCTGGCGAGTCCGGTCTGATTTGCGAAGCTTCGCGCCCGGCGCGGAGGCATTAGGCGCCATGGGCGACCGTCAGCTGAGGCGGGTCATCGGACTCCGGGTAGAACCCTCGGGCCCATGCACGAAGGCGCTTGAAGCCCGCCGCCTCAGAAGTCGCAAGTCCCGGCGGATCCATGTAGCATTGGTGATCCCAGATCTGGATATCTTGTGGCAGTGCCTGCTTGGCCACAGCGAGGCGCTGAGGGAAATCGCCAGACTCGTCATCGATCCAATATCCGGCGAAGATATCCGACGTGGTGTCGTCAACCGGGGTGGCACAGATCGAGATCACCCGAACTCCTTCGCGGGTATGTTCGCCGTTGAAGCTCACTCCGAGACCGCACCAGTAGATTTCGATGGTGTTCAAGGTGTCCCCGGGACGATCGACACCGTCGAGCCAGCGCCTCCCGAAACCGACTTTCGCCGACCACGTCGTGTCGTCGGTATACTCCCGCAGCACTGCCGGGCTGATCGGTGTGCGGTGAACAAACCGGAAATGGTGTGGGTCAACGGCATTCTCGGCAATAGTTTGGGGATGCACGGACACTCGCTCGAACCGTGTCCGGCAGTCAGGGCCGAACGGGTAGTAGCTGCGGGACGCGATATGCTGCCCGAGCACCTCGAAGCGATCGGGCACCTGCCACAGCGGTTCCCTACCCGCGGTGTCGTGCCAGATATAAATAGCTTCGTTGCGTTCGGTGACCGGATAGGAACGGATCCGCCGACCTTTGTTCGGCCGATCCTGGTAGGGGATACGGACGTTGCGTCCTTCCCCGTTCCACACCCACCCGTGGAACGGGCACTGAATACCGTCGTCGACGACGCATCCCCCGTAGGCGAGGTTCGCGCCGAGATGCCGGCAGTGTGCATCGAGGACACGAACCTTGCCTTCGTGACCCCGGAACGCGACCAAGTCGCGGCCGAAATAATGCAACGGCGCGACCTGCCCAACCCCGACATCAGCGCTCCAAGCGACCTGAAACCATCCCGTCGGCTGCATGCTCGGCAGCGGCGTCATCCGATCACCCTCCTGGCGCCGATTGCTCGTCGACTACCTCCGACGATAGCACTGTTTTGACAATGTTGTCAAAAAATAGCTTGCGCTCAGCGGGTACCGGAATTTGGTGGTGCCCAATTACCAAGGGGCTGGGGCAAAATTCGCCGTGGCGCGGGCACTTCGTCCCCTTCCAATCGCTTGGACGCGTGGCCGCGCACCGGCTGGCTCGGCGCTGACGGCGGCCGTCACGGTGGTGCGCTAGTGTTAACATCGCTTACTAGGTTATCCACCTATGCGCCGTTGGGATAAGAGCATGAAATGGGGACTCCCCTGGCCGGGCAAGGAATGCGCGGCACAAGCTGAAGACGCTGGTGCCAGCGCATTCTGTGCGGGCGAATTCAGCGATCACAACGCCTATGTGACCAGCGCCGAGATGGCGCTCGCCACATCGAAGGCGATGATCGGCCCCGGTATCGCGTACGCATTTGCGCGGTCTCCGTTCGTGCATGCCGCATCGGCCCGCCATCTGAGCAAGCATGCTCCCGGTCGGGTGTTTCTCGGGCTGGGTGCCGGCACACTACGAATGAACCGGGACTGGTTTGGCGTCGACGCGTCGCATCCTGCTCCGCGGATGGCGGAGCTGATCACGGTGATCAGGGCATACTTGCATGCCGAAAACGGCGAACGCATCCGCCACAGCGGGAAGTTCTACGACATTGACGCCGACATCCGAGCCCCGGTCCATGGGCGGCTCGAGGTGCCGATCCTGGTGGGGGCGTTCAATAAAGCCATGCTGCGCACTGTAGGCAGCTGCGCCGATGGTGTGTTGGGCCACGGCTTGTTCACCGATCGCTGGTGGGACGAGGTGGTCGATCCGCAACTCGCGGGCGGCGCCCAATCGGCTGGCCGAGACCCTTCCTCGCTGCGCCGTTGGGGTTGGCTGATCACAGCGATAGACGATGGCGACCCGCAACGCGCGATCCGCGAGGCGCGCCTGCAGGTTGCGTTTTACCTCACGGTGCGCACGTACGACACGCTCGTCGAGCTACATGGCTGGCATGACCAGGTTGACGCCATTCGCGCAGCGTTTCGATCTCGTCGTCCCGACACCATCGCTGAGTACGTCACTGACGACATGCTCTGGGCCATCGCGATCTGTGGCGATACCGAACAGGCCCGCACAATGCTCAAGACCCGCGCGCGGCTTCCGGACACTGCCTTCCTGTCACCACCGAGCTTCCTGGTGGGGCAGCGGCGACGATCACACTACGATGCCGCCGCAACACGGTTCGCTGCGGAGCTGAACTGATTACCCGCGGGCTTTAACGACAACGATACCGGCACGTGGTTTACTCAGTTATATAACTGCCACGAGCAGAGCGGGAGGTATCACGTGGCTCGACCTGAAACACTTGCGCTAGCGGTGTCGCCGGAGAGGGCGTTTGGCGCTGTGCGGTCGCCGAAAACGGCTGAGGTCGTTGCTCGCAGGCTACGCAAGATGGTCGTTGACGGCCAGCTGGCCGATGGTGACTTCCTGCCACACGAGGCAGAGCTCATGGCGCATTTCCGGGTGAGCCGGCCGACCCTGCGGGAGGCTGTACGAATTCTCGAATCCGAGCGGCTGATTGAGGTTCGGCGCGGGTCGCGAACGGGTGCCCGGGTGCGCATACCAGGTCCGGAGATCGTCGCCCGCCCGGCCGGTCTGCTGCTTGAACTGTCCGGCGCCACGCTGGCCGATGTAATGACCGCGCGTATCGCGATCGAACCCGCCGCGGCCAAGCTTCTCGCGGAGACCGGCACCCAAGATGCGCACGACGAGCTTGCGAGCATTGTCAACAACATCCCAGCCGCTTGGGAAGCGGGCGAATTGGCACGCGCATCGGCGAACCTGCACCGCAGAATGGTCGAGCTGTCCGGGAACACAACCCTCGCCATCATTGCCGGCATGCTCCACGAAATCTCTGAGCGCCACACGGCAGCAGCGGTCGTCGGCGTCGACAACATGGTCCCCAAAGCCGAGTACACCAAGCTCTTGCGGTCTTACCGGCGTCTTGTCGATCTGGTCGCAGCCCGTGACGGTGAACGAGCAGAGGCGCATTGGCGCCGACACATGCAGAACGCGGCTGCTGCCCTTCTGCGGGGCTATGAGAAAACCAAGGTACGCGACATCATGGACTGAGCGGCGCGCACCCGCGACACCATCCGGAACCCGAAACCGCTGTCGCGCGGTAGGATTCAGGGATGATCCCGCGGTTATCGGTAGCGCTTTCGGCAGCGGCGGTAATGGGTCTCATTGGCGTCGGACCTGGGGGACTCGCGCGTGGGGCGCCGTCTGGCGACGAGGGGACCGGCCAGTGCTCCTTTTCGCTCACCCCGCCCAAAGTCGTGCAGGTCTCCGGCGCGAGCATGGTATTGGCCACCATGCGGCCAGGGCCGTGCACGATCCATGCACAAGCCACCATGTCGGAGGTCTGTTTGTCGATACAGGGCGAAGATTCGGCCGGGCAGTGCACCTCGAGGAACGGTAAGGAGCCGGTACTCGCGTACTACCCTTACCGGCCCGGTTCGACCTACGTGGTGAAGGGTCTCGGATGCGCCAGTAGCATCGATCCGCCGTACACGATGTGCCAGGACTTCGGCCCATCGCGAGCCAATCTATGAGCCCGGTGCCGCGTCATCTGGTTCACCGCTTCTAAATCGGGTCGAACCCGGAAATCAACCAGCGATCGCCAACCTTATCCAAAGTGACGCGCACGGTGGATGCGGTGTCGGTGGGCGCATCCTTGCCGACGGTGACGGTCTGGTTGACGAACACCAAGGTCACCGCGTGGTTCGGTGTCGCCGACACCGAGGCGGCAGCGGGAACGGTGGCGATCGCCGAGATGTGGTCCTTCTTAGCGCCGGGGATCACCACGTCGTGGACCAACTGTGTATAAGAGTCCTTGAACTTGCCGGTCAGCCGGTCGCGGGCGGCCCCGAGATCTTTCTCCACAGAGTCAGGCTGGTAGGACAGCAGCGCAACGGTGGATTCTTTTGCGGCCGCAACCGAGTTGATTTCGGCGACTCCGGAGCTTCGAGTCCACGCGTCTTGCCACTTCAGAAAGCCGACGGCCGCCCCAATAAGCAATGCCACGACCGGCAGTACCCCAAACGCCACCACCCGCGACCACTTGATCCGGCGCCAAAGCGGGAGAGACTTGGCGTTTTTCGCCTGCTCGGCCTTAGCGTCGTCGCCGGAAACATCCTTTGGTTCAGCGGTCGCCTCAGTTTCGCTCGTATCGTGGGCGGCGACAGTGTCGCCGAGTTGACCATCCTCGGGAGCGGCCCGCTGGGTCGTGTCCTCGGCGATCTCGGTTGACGCCCGATCGTCCGCAGAATCAATCTCTACCCCCACTGCGATGCTTCCTCTTCTGATTCGTTGGGTCAGTTTGCCGACGTGTTGCGCGCTGGACTGCTTGATCACGGCACGAATGCGACGTTGGAGACCTTCGCCTCGCCGCCGACCTTTTGCACCGATATTCGCATCCGCCAATGCCGCGGATCCTGTTCAGCCGCACCGAGATTGGTGGTGTTAACTGATACAGCTACCAGCACTTGGGCTTCGTCGCCGGATTGTGACTCCAGCCCTGCCTCGGTGACCGTTCCCACCGACTTCGACTGAACTTTCTTGACCAACTCGACAAAGGGTTTGGACCGCCGGGAGAAGTCATCGTAGAAGGTACCTGTCGCTGAATCCAGAATCCGCTGGATGTCAGCATCGGCGTGCTGCCAATCGATTGTCGTCAGGTTCACCGCGCCCTGCCGACCGACTTGCAGCAGCAGCTCGCGCTCTTGTTGGGCCTTATGCGACTGGTACCCCCGATAGCCGAGGTATCCGGCCAGCACCCCCAAGGCCACTATCATGACCAAACCCAACGTGATCGCCAGCCGCTCAGGCGACCTCCGCTTCCTTTCTGGCCCAGTATCTTTCGAGCCACGCTCAACTTCGGCGTCGTAATCCTCGGCATCGTCGGCCGGGTCCGCCAGCGCTTCGGCATCCGGGTCAACGATTGGCTTAGCGCTCGTCTCGTCCGAAGCGACGCTGTTGAGGGCGTCCGCTGAGCCCTCATCCCCGCAGCTGCTCAGCGTCGGGGATGCCTCTGGTCGCTCACGACTGCTCAGTTCCTTTTGGGCGGAGTCAGCATGCTCTGCCATGTTCGCTCCTTTGTGGCACCATGTGCCAGGTCAGCCTGCGTATACATGCGCCCGTCCGGACCGATGTACATGCCGGTCGCCGGATCGTAATGGACGGCCGCTATCGGTGGTGGTGGCGGACCCGGCGGAGCCGGTGGTCGGACGTACCCCGGCGGCTCCTCCCCCGGCCTGAACTGCGGGACACCCTGCCCCGTGTAGGTGGCGTTCGGATCACCTTTCCAGTTGAAGCCGTCGTTGAGTGGAACGTAGGCTTCGTCGCTTTCGCACAATTTGACGGTGGGAGCGCGCTTGCCCGGGCGGGTCTCGCACGGCGCGTTGCGCGCGCCGCGCACGTTGAGTATTGAGTCTTGCGGTATCCGGCAGTAGAAGTCGCCGTTGGGCGGATCAGGATAGTCCTCGTAGCTGGCGGCCCGCTGCTGCTGAGCCGGCAGGAATCCGGTGGTGCATGGCGGAGGCCAGTTGAGGTTCAGGTTGAAGCTCAAGAATGCGCCGTTGTAGTCCTGTTTGGTGTTGCGGTTGGCCACACCGACAGCCTGGATGTCGGCCGTGCCCTGCGGCAGCTCCACCAAAAGCGATTCGAGGTTGTCGCGGTAGACGACCCCCACCTGCCCCACACTGACCAGGTTGGCCAGCACGATCGGCAATGTGGGGCTCAGCCGGTCGAGTAGCTGCCGCGCCTCGCCGACCGCTGGGCCGCCCTTCTGCAGCAGGCCCGCGACGGCGGCGTCGTTGTCGCGCAGCTGCGACGTGATCGTCGCCAGGTGGGCCGCCCAGGCCTGGATGGCATCCGATGACTGGATCTGGCTGTCCAGCAGCGGCTTCGGCTCATCGATCAAAGTAACGAGCGCGTCCAGGTTCTTGCGGGCGTCGATCGCCAGGTTGGCTGTCCCTTTCACCAGCCGCGATAGTTCCGGCCCGAGGCCGCCGACGGCGACATATCCCTCGTCGACCACCGTTTTGAGGTTGTCGCGCGGAATCGCGGTCAGCCCTCGATTGGTCGCCTCCAGCAGCGAGTTGATGTCCGGCGGCACGTAGGTGCGATCCTGGGCGATGACGTCGCCGTCTTTCAGTGACGGCCCCTTGGCGCTGCGTGGCAGTAACTCGACGTATTGCTCGCCGACCGCCGATACGCTGTGCACTTGGGCGTTGAGATCGGCAGGGATGTGCACGTCGGAGTCGAGCTGAAGCAACGCCTCGACGCCGGTCGGGGTCAGGCGTACGGCCTGCACTCGGCCCACCTCGACGCCTCGGTAGGTGACGTTGCCGCCGGGGTACAGGCCGCCCGCCTGGGGCAGCTTTACGGTGACCGTGTACCGGTCAACCCCGAAGAACACCGTCGGCACCTGCATGAAGTTGAAAAACATGATGACAGAGGCGGTCAAGCTCAGCGCCGCGAAAACCGCCAGCTGGATTCTGACTTGCCTAGTTAGCCTGGTCAGCATCAGGGCCCCTGATCGAAGTGGTAGGGAACAACCAGCGGGTTGCCGGGGTTGTGGGGGCCACCCGCGGTGCACGGGCTGGGCATCTGGCCGATGGTGCGGCCCCATTGCAGTTCCAGCTCGGTCAGATCGCACTCCCACCGGGTGCCGGTGAAAAACGACGCGTCGATCCGGCTCAGCGTCAAGTCGATGATGGCGGTCAAGTTCGCGTAGTCCCCCCGCAGCCATTTGCTCAGCGTGGGTTTGGGGAACGGGAAGGTTCCGTAGAAATCCAATGCGCGGGTCAATGCCGGCCCGGCGTCGGCTAATGACTGCAGCACCGGGCCAAGGTCCTTGAGCTCCTTGACCAGGTTCTCCTTGGTCTTGTTGACCGAATCAGCGGCCAGCGCGCCGAATTTGCCCAGCTCAGCGAGCGCGTCGGCGAGATTGTCCCGCTCATCTTTCAGCACGGTCAACGCCTCCGGGATCGTCTTGATCGCCTTGTCGATCACCGGCTTTTGGTCGGCGAATTGACCAACCAAGTTATTGAGGCTGTCCGTTGCCGCGATGATGTCGTCTTTTTGGTCGTTGAGGTAGCCGACGAACTTATCGAGCTGACCCAGCAGGTTTCTGAGGTCCTGCTCGCGTCCGCTGAAGGCGGTGCTCAACGCCTTGGTGATGTCCTGGACTTGGCCCAGACCGCCGCCGTTGAGCAGCAGGGAGAGCGCGGCCAGGGTCCGTTCGGTGGAGGGGTAGGCGGCGGCCGACGCCAGCGGGATCAGCGATCCGTCCCTGAGCTTGCCCTCGGGCGGGCGCCCGGCGGGCGGCGCCAGTTCGACGTGCACCGAACCGAGCAGGCTGGTCTGACCGAGCGTGGCCGTCGCATTAGCCGGCAAGTCGACACTGCCGTCGATCTTCATCGTGACCAGCGCGTGCCAGCCCTGCAGCTCGATCTTGGTCACATTGCCAACGGTGACGTCGTTGACCCGCACTCGCGAATTCTGTTGCAGGTTCTGTACGTCGGGCATTTGCGCCTGGATGGTGTAGGAGCCAGGACCGCCACCTTTGGTTCCCGGCAGGGTAAACGAGTTCACCCCCCGAAAGCCGCAGCCGGACACCCCTGCCAGCGCCAACGCTGCCGCCAGCACGGCGCCCTTTCGCCACCAGCACGGTGATCGGCTCATTGTCCACCCCCGGTTGGCATCATCATGCCGCGTAGGCCCTCAGCCGGATTGGTCGGCACCGGCTGGGCCACCGCTGTTTCCGCCGGCGCTTCCGCGGCCAGCGGCGAGGTACCGGGCGGCGGTGCCGGCTCAGGGGCCGGCGGTGCTGGGTTGGCCAGCGCGGGCGACGACCCCGGTGGTGGTGGGGGTACATAGTCGGGCCGCAGCCAATCCTCGCTGTAGGTGATTTCGTTGGGGCGCGCCGACGCTCCGACGAAGGGGTTGAGACCCAGCGGCAGGAAGTTGACCTGCCGGTTTTTGATGATCGGTGCAAGGTACTGCACGCACAGTTTCGCTGACTCCTTGGCGCCCCGCCGGGACGCGGCCTGTACCGCCCCGCAGATGAACTGGATCGCGTTGGCAAAGTTGTTGAGCCCGAGCACGCCGGTCAGCGTGCCTTGCGCGGGCTGGTAGATGTTGAGGAAGTTTTGGAAGGCTGTCGGGCCTACATGTAGAAGTTGTTTGACGTCGTCGAGGCTTTCGTTCACCGCCTTGGTCACAGAGGCCAACTTGTCCGAGGTGGTGCCTAGTGTTTCTCGGTTTTCGGCCACGAAGTTTGTGACATCGTCGACAACATCGTTGAGGTTTTTCACCGCGTTTCCGACTTCGTTGGGGTCGTTGGCAAGCACGTTCGTCACCGCGGCCAGGTTTTGGTTCAGGTGCCGCAGCACGTCGCTGCTGTCATGCAGCGCGGATACCAGAATCGAGAGGTTTTTCAACGTGGCGAACAGGTCGCCGCTGTGGTCGCCGAGCGCGGAAATCGCCTGCGACAGCTTGATGATGGTGTCTCGAATGTCTGGGCCCTGACCGCGCACGTTCTCGGCCGCGGTATTGATGAACGCGCCCAACGTGCTGGTTCCGCCCGGTTTGGTGGGCTGCAGTATTTGGGTCAGCCTCTCGAGCTGCTGGCGGAAGTCGTCGTACTCTACCGGAACCGCGGTGCGTTCCTGGGGGATCACCGCACCATCGGCCAGCACCGGGCCGCCCCGGTAGGCGGGTGTCAACTGAATGGATCGTGGCGTCACCAGTGACGGCGACAAGATCACCGCTTTGGCGTCGGCGGGCACCTTGTATTTGTCGTCGTACCAGAAGCTGATCTTGACGCGGTTGGGCTGGGGTTCGATCTTTTCCACCTTGCCCACCGCCACACCGAGGATGACGACTTTGTCGCCTTTGTAGAGGCCGGTGCTATCCGCAAAGTACCCGACGACGTTGATGCGGCCGATTCCGGTGGCAGACCGCACCACCATGATGGTGGCACCGATTAGCACCAGCACCAGGGCGACGGCCACACCGATCTTGGCGTTGCGACGACTCATCGTCCACGACCTTCAGTGGGTTGTGCCGGCCCCGGTGGCGCACCGATTGGTCCCGCACCACCGAGAACAGGCGGTTGGCTAGGCGGTATCTGCCCGGGCGCGGGCTGTTGCACCGGCCCGGACGGTGGCGCAATGGATTGGCCCTGCCCGGCACCCGGCGGTGCGGGCGGTCCGGGCGGCGGCCCGCCCGGTGGCGGCGCCGGGGGCGGCTCCCGGTAGGGGTAGCACCCAGGGCCGGGCAACGGAATGCCGGGAAACCCGCACGGCTGGTCGGCGGGGTTGCCGGTAATCGCGTCCGGGATGGTCATCCGCGGGTTCCCGCCCTGCCCGGTACGGGGGTAGGGGATCGGCAGCGGCGGCGTACCCGGTTGCCCGACCTGCGGGTCGGCGCGCTGCGTGGGCAACAGCACATTGGGATCCAGGCCGAGATCGGAGAAGGCCGCATCGATGAACGGTTGCACGAACTGGCCGGGCAGCAGGTTGGCGACATAAGCCTTGAAAAACGGTCCCGATGACACCGCCTCACCGAGACCTAAGGCGTATCTGTTGAGTCCGACGAGCGCCTTCTGCACGCGATCCTTGCGGTTGTCGACGATGGCCAGCACCCCGTTCAGCTTGTCCAGCGCCGGCTTGAGTGTGGTGCGGTTCTCGGCGATAAAGCCCTTGATCTGCTGGGCCACCGCGGTGAGGTTGGTGGAGATCTGATCCAGCGCACGGCTTTGGCTTCTCAGCTGCACCAGTAACGCGTTGGTGTTGGCGACCAGGTTGACCACTTCGTCACTGCGTTCGGCTAGCACCTTTGTCGCTTTGTTGGCGTTGGCCAACAGGTTTCGCAGTTGAGCGTCGCGCTCATCCAGTGTCTGGGAGAATCGCGCCACCCCCTGAACCGCCGCCTTCAGGTCGGGCGGTGTGTTGGAGAATGTGCTGGCCAGCACGGCCAGCGAGTTGGACAGCTGGTTAGTGTTGAGCCCGCTGATGGTTGTCGTGAGGTCCCCGAGCGCGTCGGGCAGCTGATAGGCCGGTGTGGTTCTGTCCAGGGGTATCGGTCCGGTCAGCCGTCCTGTTCCGCGCGGGGTGACCTCGAGGAGCTTGTTGCCGAGCACAGTCCTCAACTTGATGGCCGCTTCGGTACGGTCACCGAGGCGAACATTGCTGGCAACCTTGAATTTCACCAACACCTGCGGACCGTCCAGGTCGATGCTGGAGACTTCCCCAACTCTGTAACCGGAGACTTGAACGTGATCACCGGGCACCAGGCCGCCCGCCTCGGCGAAGTATGCCGAGTAGGTCGTGCCCCTGTTGAAGAACGGCAGCTTGTCGTAATTCAGCGACAACACCATGAGGGCGAGGGTCACGCCCAGGCCGATGGCGCCGATGACGAACGGGTTGCGCTCGGAGAAGCCTCTTTTCATCGTGGCGTGCACCTCCCGCCATGCTGGCCGGCCAGCTTGATGTACACCGGCTGGCCGCCCTTGCCGTTCACCTTCAGCACGATGTCGCACAGATAGAAGCTGAAGAAGTCGCCGTACATGCCTTGCCTGTTGAGGATTCGGAGTGAGTCAGGCCAGGTGTTCAGAAAGTTGTCGAGGAAGTCGTGGTCGGCGAGCGCGTTCCCCGCGGTCCGATCCGCCTCGTGCACCACCTTTTGCAGCGGTGGTCGGGCCTTGGCTAGCAGTTCGGCGATAGAGCCGGCGGCTGCGTTCGCGTAGGCCACTCCGTTGGTGATGTCCTGCTTGCGGGCTTTCAGCCCTGCTATGAGTTGAGATAGTGAGTCCACAGCCTTGGCGAACTGGTCACTTTGGCCGCTGAGCGAACCGAGTACGGTGTTCAGGTTGATGATGACTTGACCGATCAGCTGGTCCCGGTCGGCCAAAGTGTTGGTCAAGGCGGCGGCCTGGGTGAGAAAGGAACCGATCGTGCCGCCCTGGCCCTGGAAGGCCGCGATCAGCTGACTGGTGAGCTTATTCACCTGGTCGGGGTCGAGTGCACGAAACAGTGGTCGGAAACCCCCGATCAATGCGTCGAGGTCCAACGCCGGTTCGGTGCGGCTCAGCGGAATGGTTGCACCTGGTCGGAGTCTCTTGACGCCCCCCGCTCCTTCTTCCAATGCCAGGTACCTACCACCAATGAGGTCGGCGAAGCGGATGGCGGCCCTCGTACCCTCGGTGAGCACGACCGAGTCGGCTGTGGTGAACTCGACGAGCACCGTGGAATCCGGTTGAATGGCAATTTTTTTGACTTTGCCGACCTCGACACCAGCGATGCGGACGAAGTTGCCACCTTCGAGCCCGGATACGTTGGCGAACTGGGCCTTATAGGTCTTTTCAGCCTGGAAACGTAACTGAGCGAAGACCGCGATCAGCGCAAATGTGCCAATGAGGCTCACTGCTGCGTAGATGGCGAGGCGCCACAGCGCGCCTACCAAGTTCTCTCGCATGTCTTGTCTTCCTATGACGTGGGTGTCGCTGGTGCTCGTCAGGGTGCCGGGGCGTACGGTGGCGGGGGCCGCGGGTCGCACAACTGGGTGACAACTCCGCACGTTGCCTGCGGCCCGGCTGGCACCGCCGGCACGAACGGCTCCGAGCCGGCTGGCGGCGGGCCGGGTTCGCGCGGCCTGCCCGGCGGAGGTGCCGGCGGCAAGCCGGGATACAGTGGCGTTCCGTCCGGCCCGTACAGCTGCGCGCCGTAGGGCGGTGCACCCGGATACGGGATTGGGCCGGGCGCTGGGGGCCCGAGATGGCGAATGCTGGGGGGTTGTGGTATGCCGCGGGTGACAGGGGCGTAGTCGACGTAGCCCGGGAACCCGATACCAGGGTTGGGCCGCACGTCCATCCCGGTGCCCCACCCGGTGTTGGTGACCAGGTAGCGCTGTGGGAAGTTCTTGGAGACATCGGGCAACGATCCGCAGCCCGGCTGTCCGCCTGGGCCACCCTTGGCCCCGTTGATCGGCAGATTGTCGGGAAACCGGTACGTATCGTCACCGAAGAGCAATGCGACGTCGAGGATCACCGAATACCCGTTGGCACCGCCGGTGACGTCCAAGAAGCCGAAATCCAGCACGTTCTTGCCGCCGACGAGCGTGCAGGTGAGTTCGGGGTTGTATTTCATCAGCAGCCGAGTGGTGGACTCGAGCAGGTTGATGCCGTGCACCAGATTGTCCTTATTCGGACCGAGCAGGTTGGTCCCGCTGCGGGAGAGTCCGGTGACGTTGAGCAGTACTGAATCAAGTTGTTTGGCGTTGTCGGTAATCGTGGCGCTCGTTGTGCTGGCCGCGTCGAGCACCGTCACGATGTCATGGGCGGCCGCACTATAGGTGTCGCTGAATGCCTTCAGCGCGCGGTAGTCGGCGCGGATGGTCTCGCTGCGGGGGTTGATCGCCATTAACACCTGGTTGAGATCGGTGGTGGCCTCGCCGAGGGCCTCCCCCTTGCCGCGAAAACCTTCCCCTAGAGCAGTGAGCACCGCATTCAGTTTGGGAGTGTCGACCTGGTTGAGCACACCAACGAGGTTCTGGAACACCGTGTTGACCTCGGTGGTCACGTTGCGTGCTCGCACCACCGCGCCCGCCGCCAGCTGTTTCGGGCTGGGGTTGTCTGGAACCAGCAGGTCGACGTATTTCCCGCCGAATGCGGTGGTGGCGGTGATTTTGGCGGTGACGTTGGCTGGGATGTATTTGAGCTGCTCCGGGTAGAGTTCCAGCTTAAGCTTGACCGGGTCGCCCGGCTGAATCGAGGCAACCCTGCCGACTTGAACGCCACGCAACTTCACCTTCGCGCCGGGCTCCATAATGAGACCCGAACGATCAGAAGTGAGCATAACCCCTGCATAGGGCCTGAGGTCTCGGTTGAACATCGCTGTCGTCAGCACGACCAGCCCAATGATGAAGCCGAAAAGGATCAGAGTCCACAGCGCCGGGGGAAGTCCAGCCTCGCGTCGTTTCCAATCCATCAGTCGCTACCCAGACAGGTTGAAATTGCCGGACACTCCGTAGGCAGCCATGGCGACCGCCAACTGGACCGCAACCGCCACAACCAATGAGGCGCGCACCGAACGACCAACTGCTTCACCAACACCGGCCGGTCCGCCAGTGGCGTTGAAACCGTAGAACGTGTGAATCAGCATGACCGTTACTGCCGTCGCCATAACCTGCAGCAACGACCAAATCAGATCGGTTGGCTGCAAGTAAGTATGGAAGTAGTGGTCGTAGACCCCGGGCGCCTGCCCGAAAACAAAGACGACAAGTGTGCGAGTCGCCAGATACCCCGCTAGCGAAGCCATGGCCCACAGCGGAACCGTGACCAGCACACCGGCCACTATCCGCGTGGATACCAAGTAGCCAATCGTTCGGATTCCCATCACTTCAAGCGCATCTATCTCCTCGTTGATCCGCATGGCACCGAGCTGTGCGGTGGCTCCGGCACCGATGGTGGCAGCCAGGCCGATGGCAGCGGTCAGCGGTGCGGCGAAACGCGTGTTGATGTAGGCCGAAGCGAAACCGCTTAGCGCCTCCACGCCGATATCCGACAGGGATCGGTATAACTGGATGCCGACAAAGGATCCGGTTGACATGACCAATGTGGTTACGACCACTACGGTGCCGCCGATGATCGCCAACGCACCGATGCCCAGACTCATATTCGCGATCAGGCGCAGCGTCTCAACTTTGTAGCGCACGACAGCATCCCACGTCTGTGTCAGCGCCTTGGCATAGAACGCAGTCTGGCTTCCAAGCCGGTTCCACTCGTCGATAAAGCTTCGCAAGGTGTTCGTCAGCCGGGGTAACCGCTGCGGAGCAGGGGCAGCACTCATCGCATGGAGTCGAACGGAGACCGTGCTCACCTCGTCACCTTCGTGCCAACCGCGACCAGTACTATGTTGATCACGAATAGCGCCACGAACGTGTACACAACCGTTTCATTGACTGCGTTGCCGACGCCTTGCGGTCCGCCGCCTACGGTCACACCCTTGTAACAAGCGATGGTGCCGGCGATCAGACCGAACAAAGCCGCCTTAGCAAGCGCGATGACGACATCGGGCAGCCCAACCAGTAGCGTCAAGCCCGCCGCCCACGCACCTGGAGTGACGTGTTGGAAGTAGACGGAGAAAGCGAAACTGCCAACCAGGCCGACGATGGTGTTGATCGAGTTCAGCAACAAACCGTTCAAGCTTAGCGCCAACACCCTGGGCACCAGCAGTCTTTGGGTGGGGCTGATTCCCATTACCCGCATCGCGTCGAGTTCTTCGCGGATGGTACGTGCGCCGAGGTCGGCGCAGATCGCGGTGGCCCCGGTTCCAGCTACGACCAGCACCGTCGTGATGGGACCGATGTAGACAACGCCCGCCAGTGCAGCGCCGGCACCCGATGCGTCGGCGGCACCAATGTCGACCAGCAGCACGTTGATGATGAAGACGGACAGCGCGTTGAACGGAATCGATAAAAAAATGGTCGGGACGACCGACACCCGAGCCACAAACCAGCTCTGGTGGATGAACTCCCGCCAGGCGAACGGCGGACGCGCCATCTGCACCAGGATGTCGAGCAGCAGCGCAAAGTAACTGCCGACTTCGCGCAGCGGTTTGGCGTATGCCCCGGCGCCGACCACCGTGGACGTAGCGTCAGGTTGCATGAGCCCCGCATGTCCTCACAGACTGGTGTTTCATCGTCGAACCGCCAGTCATAGGGCGGCGCTCGCATCGCAGACCTGGCGCAGCTCCGCCAGCCCGCGCAAAAAGCCCGCCCAGGGCGCGGCTAGGCAGGCCGTTACCGGGAACGGCGCTGCCCAGCTTGATCAACGGAAGCCTCCCCCGCTGTGCTTCATTGAGAATCCTCCACCAGATCGACAATCCCCTCGATTAACCCACTTTCCTGCGCCCGGTGAGACTTGTGACCGGAGCGTCCGCGGCTGTCGGTGAACCGTACACCACAGAATTCGCGCAGAGCAACAGTTTCGATGAGAAATTTGACTTAGTGGCGTGTCGACCTAGCGGCACATGTGCGGTTTGCTGGGAGCAGTCCGAGAACGCGATTCTGATCAGAGGATGCATCGCCGTCTGCCATGGCAGCCTGCGCCTATGGCACACTACGACACGTGTCTCGTCGCCGTTCTGCAGTCTCTCTTCCCAGGTACCATGCGGTACCGACCCAGCAGCGGACAGAGCTGACACGCCGTGCGATAACGGCGGCAGCGGTTCACGCCTTCCGAGTACGCGGCTATGCGGCAACAACCATGTCGACGGTTGCTGCCATTGCCAAGGTCTCGCCCCGGACGCTTTATCGGTATTTCGGCAGCAAAAGTGAACTATTCGCAGCAACAATTGCGGAGGCAACCGCCGAATTTCTCGAGCAGTTATCCGTGCAAATTCATTTCGCGCCATTACGGGAAGCGATTCTTGTCGCCTTCGAACACGCCGAGATCGAATTACATGAGGAAAGTCGTGAAATGATGCGAGTTGCCTCCACCGACGAAAAGGTGTGGCAGTATTTTCTTGGGGCGACGAGTCGGATGCAGCCAACGCTGGCCGCAACTCTGCATGCTGCGGCAACGATCAGGGGACCGTCAGCGCTCCCGGCTGATGAACCGTTGCGCTGGGATGTCCGAGCCAGCGCTCTGCTGGGCGCGATCAGCACCGCATATCGGAGCTGGGCCGCGACCCCGGGGTCCGAGCTGTCTGAGCTGGTGGCGACGGCCATCGACGTCGTGCTACCCATCCTGACGCCACCATCACAGCACCCTAGCCCCGGCTGGCGGACCCTCTCCGGGTAAGCACGATTCCGACATAAAATTTAACTGATTCTGCCAAGCTCATTTCGCTAAACTTGCGGCCATGGCATGCCAGCGGTAACGAGGTAGCTACCTACCAGCGATTAACCAATCACAAACTCGCCTGCGTACAGACACGGACGACTTGGGCACCTTGGGTCGGCTTACATCAAAATATCTATCCATTTATCGGATTAGTCACTTGTGTTGCGGCGCGTTTGGTTCGAGCTAACGAGGCTCGATCGGCCGAAACAACAGAAGATCTAATCCGGAAAGGGCCTTCGAGCGGCAACATCTTTAGCTCTTCTGTGCAGAACGCAGTGTGAGAAGCAACCAGCAGCCCCGACTTCGCCCAGACACTCACGTGCGGGTCCGGCTCCCGTCCGGTGCCGCCATCGCACCGTGCAGCGCAGCGCGGGCGGCGTTGCTCTCCGCCGCCCGCGGATACATCCTGGAAGGTCAATTTCGACGACCCAGATGCCGTGTGCGATGACAGAAGGCCGCCCAAGGGCACTCGCTTGGTCCGGCGCCGCGCCAAGCGTCAGTTGCGGTCAACCGGATCGGTGCCACGGGTTTCATGCAGGTCCGGCAGCACTTCGGCGGCGAACAACTCGATGCTGCGCCGCCACGCGTCGGCATCGCGCGGGGCAGCGAAGATCACCGTCTCGGCGCCGGCGTCGCGATATTCGGCGAGCCGCCTACAGACCTGCTGCGGGGTGCCGGTGAGCAGGTAGCGGTCGGCCAGGGGTTCGAAGTCCTGGTTGTAGGTCCGATTGACCGCGGCGACGGCGTCGCGGCGCGCCGCTGCCGGATCGCGATCAAGGGCCCCCCAACAAAAGATGGCGCCGCGGACCTCAGCGGCGCCTCGGCCAGCTTGCACCGCGTGGCCGCGCACCGACTGCAAGCTGTCCGCCAGTCGCTCCGGTGTGTACATGTAGGGCATCCAGACGTCGGCGAACCGCCCGGCGCGCCGAAAAGCGGCAGGGCGGCGGCCCCCGACCCAAACCGGCGGCGCCGGCGTTTGCAGCGCAGGAGGATTCAGCGACAACCCCTCGACGCGCGTCCAGCGGCCTGCAAAGTCCACCGGCCCACCACGTAGCAGCCGCAGAATGAGCGCCAGTGCCTCGTCGGTGCGAGCGCCGCGCTCGCCGACCGGTACACCCGCAGCGGCGAACTCCGGCGGGTATTCGCCGCCCACGCCGACACCGAAATCGAACCGTCCGTTGGATACCTGATCCAAGGTGGCGACGAGCTTCGCGGCTAGCACGGCCGGGTAGACCGGCAGGATCGTCAACGCGCTCAGCAACCGGACCCGCTCAGTGGCGCCGGCCGCAGCTGCCAGCACGACAAAAGCGTTGGGGGTGCGCCCGTGAAAGAAGAGATGCTCACCGGAGGCCACAAGGTCGAACCCGAGATTCTCGGCCCAGCGCGCCGCCTCCGCAACTTGCCGCTGGTCACGGGGCAATACAATACCGGCGCGCACCGGGCCTCCTTCTCACGAAAATACCGCTGAATTATAGTACTGATTATGGTGATTATTGCGGTGTGGCGCCCGACGCTGGGTGACCGTTGAGCGCTCCCGGACGGCCCGCTGGCTGCCACCGCACCTGGTCTGGCCGGGTGCTCGACGGGCTGTTGTGTGATCCAGACGCGGCGGCGATTGTCACTGTCGCTGGCGACTTCACGGCAACATGGACGCGCTCTGAGCTGTTGCGCATGGCAGCAGGAGCCATCGAGGTACTTGATGCCAACGACGTGGCCCCGGGTGAGTGTGTCCCGGCGCTGCTGACAACTCAGCCGGCGTCCGTGGCCTTGCTACTCGCCGGGGCGTGGTCTCATCGTCCACTGGCACCGCTGGGGCCGCGCCTGACCGAACATGAACTACGGGACTGCATTGACCGCCTGGACAGCACAGTTCTAGTAGCGGAACCGGAGTCGGCCGAGCTGGCGGCTCAGCTGGCCGACGAAACCGGCCGTCGTTTGGTGATTACCGATGCGCTGGCACCCGGCGGGCCCATCGGGCCCGCCGACTTCGCAGCCGAACACGGCGACGTTGCTTTCGTGATGCACACATCAGGCACCACCGGTGCGCCCAAACAGGTTCCCGCACGTGAAGGGCCGCTGGCCCGGCGCGCCGAGGTGAACGGCACGCTTCTTGGGCTGCGCCCAGGTGCGCGGCTGGTGATAGGCGCTCTGTTCCATCATGTCGCCGGGCTAGGCAACATTGCGGTGGCGCTGGCCAACCACTGCGCGATTGTGATGTTCCCGTCGTTCAGCGTGCCCGCGTGGCAAAGCCTAAAACCCTTCGAGCCGACCCACGTGATCACCGTACCGTCAGTGATCGAAATCCTTATGGCCGCCAACGCTTTAATGCTGCCGAGCATCCGGCTGATCGCCTATGGCGGGGCGCCGATACATCCGGACACCGCCCGGCGGGTTCACAACAGCATGCCTCACGTCGACTTGGTCCAGTTGTTCGGGCAAACCGAAGGCAGCCCGTTGACGGTGCTGAGCCCTGAAGATCACCGGGCTGCGGCGCGCGGCAACGGCGAACTGCTGAGATCGGTCGGCCGAGCCGCACCGGGGGTGGAATTGCGCATCGTCGATCCCGGCCCTGACGGGGTTGGCGAGGTGTGGGCGCGCTGCGATCACTCTTTGCTTACCGATGCCGATGGCTGGCAGCACACCGGGGATCTTGGCCGACTGGCCGACGGCTATCTGTATCTCGTTGGGCGCAGCGACGACAAAATTATTCGCGGGGGGGAGAACGTGTTCCCGGTCGAAGTCGAGCGGGTACTGGAAAACCATCCGCAGGTCGCCGAAGCCGCGGTGGTCGGTGTAGCCGACCAGCGACTGGGCGAGACTATCCGCGCTTACATCGTCGCGGCCAACCCGGCATCGCGGCCCGATGTCGATGAACTACGCACCTACTGCCGCCAGCAGCTGGCGGGGTTCAAGGTTCCGGCGCAGTGGCGCTTCGCCGAGGCGTTGCCGCGTAATGCGGCGGGCAAGCTCATGCGCCGGCAACTCGTTTCCCCGCAAGAGCAGAGGTGAATCCGGCGATGCCGTCTACGTTAAGTGGTGTGCGTGTCGTTGATCTGAGCCGGATCCTGGCCGGCCCCCTGGCCTCCCAGTTGCTGGGCGATCTCGGAGCCGATGTCGTTCAAGATTGAACGGCCCGGAACCGGTGACCACGCCCGCAGTTATGGTCCGCCTTTTCTGCGCACAGCCGACGGCGAAGAAAGCGCAGAGGCCGGCTTCTACCTCAGCTGCAACCGCAATAAGAGGTCGGTCACCGTCGATCACTCCAAGCCCGAAGGCGCCGATATCATTCGACGACTTGCTTGCACCGCTGACGTTTTCTCGAGAACTACCGGCCTGGGGTTTTGCGCAAGTATGGTCTCGATGAACAATCACTGCGACAACTCAACCCCCGGTTGGTATATTGCTCGGTCACCGGATTCGGCCAGGACGGCCCGTTGGCGTCACGGCCCGGCTACGACGGCATCTTCCAGGCGATGTCGGGGATGATGAGCGTATCCGGTATTCCCGACGGCGAACCCGGGGCAGGCCCGATGACAGTCGGCGTCTCGATGGTGGACATCCTCACCAGCCTCTATACGACCAGCGCGATCCCGGCGGCATTGCACCACCGCGACACCCAAAGCGGCCAAGGCCAATACATTGACATCGCCCTGCTTGACTGCGGCTCGCGGCCCTGTCTCACTACGTGCAGAACTTCCTGATCTCCGGTGTCTGCCAGCCACGCCGCGGCAACGGCGGGTTTGGCCGTGTACCGTCACAGGCGTTCGCGTGTTCGGACGGCGACATTTTCGTCGTGGCAGCCACCCAAAAGCAGTGGACCTCGCTGGTCAAAATACTGAGCAGGCCTGAACTGGCGGACGATCCAGACTTCGCGACGGTGTCGGCGCGCATCGCGAACCGCGACCGCTTGCTGGAGATTTTACGGGCGATCTTTCTGAGTAAGCCGGCCGCCCATTGGGTGGCCGAGCTCGAATCGGCTGATGTCCCAGCCAGTTAGGTCAACGACATGCATGGCGTGTTCGCCAATCCCCAAGTCGTGCACCGCGGTATACGCACAACCGTCGAGCACCCGCTGTCGGGAAGCCCGGATTTGGTGCGCAATCCGATCGCGCTGTCAGCGACACCGATCGAGCGGTATTGCGCTCCCCCGCTGCTTGGAGAACACACTGCCGAGGTGCTGCGGGAGTGGCTCGGGCTTACCGGGGACGAGGTTACCGAGCTCGCGGCACGCGGAGTGATCTAGGACGGCAACGCTTCAACCGGGGCCGCCGGATGCCAGCACATCAACGATGGTCTCCTTGGAGTCGCCGACCATGTATTGCTCCACTCCATCGAGGTGGCGACGCCAGTGGCTTTGTGCGGCCTCCAAATCTCCTGCTTCGAGCAGTCTGATCAGCTTCGCGTGCGCGCGGTGCGCGGTGCGGTTCGCCGGCAGCTCATATCCCTCCGGATGTGCCGCGATGAATGCTCGATTGTGGGCACCGATGATGTGAAACAGCATGTCTGCCAACACCTTCAGCGTTGTGCTACCAGCCAGATCGACGACCGCCCGGTGAAACGCGACGTCGTGCTCGGCGTAGGCCGGTGAGTTCTCGATCAGTTCCGCGCCTTCGGCCAGTAAGAGGTTTAGCTCCTTGAGATTGGCATTGAGCCGGCGCCCCGCCGACATCCGCACCGCCGACTCTTCAATGCTGGCGCGGGCCCGGTAGACGTCCACCAATGGCGTGCCGAGAGATTGCAGCAGCACCCCGGTGTACTGGCCCGCCACGGCGGGATCGGGCTTGAGCACCCGTGCACCACCACGGGCGCCCCGCAGCACGCGAATCAGCTGCTCGGACTCAAGAATCCGGAACGCCTCGCGTAGCGTGGGTCGTGACACGCCGAACTGCGCCATCAACGCGGCTTCGCTGGGCAGCGGCTCACCGACCTCAAGCTCGCCGGTGATAATTTTGCGTCGGAGTTCAGCGGCCACCAATTCGCCTGCCTTGGGAACTCTCACCGCAGAAGCGTCTAGTGGCACCGGCACCGCATCCCTTCAGCCACCCGGCTGCCGCGACGGACAGCCACCTCAACCCACAGCGTAAGCAACCGCTGGTTCGTCCGCAGCCGCGACGCACCGACGCACCCGGTGTACGCTGACCGAGCCACCCCTCGGGCCGTTGCAACCACGCCGCTCGAGGCGCGCCTCGGCCGACCAAGTCAGCGAGTCGCGGTCAGCGCTGCGACGTCGAAGCTGGTTGACCCGACGGCGAACCGAGCCGGCACAGCCAGTCGGACCTGACACAGCCGGCGGAAGCACCGGATCACCGTCTCCCGGGCAAAATGCTCAACACTCCAGTTTGGCTTAAATATCTATCTGATTATACTATAACTCCGTGAAGGTCGACACTCGGCTTGCCTGGCCCTATGACGGCAGACAATCGGTCACCGACTTCGCCGAGGCGGCCCGAGAGGGCGAAGCGCGCGGCTACCCCACGCCAAAATCGGCATCACTAACCGGCCAGAACCCAGTCCACACGCCCTCCATCAAGCCCCATGCAAAAACCTGGTTAGTGAAAGGCGAATGAGACAAATATATTGTGATTTTGCATGGCCGTGTGGCAAAGTGGGCCGTGCGTTGCTGCCCGGTCATCGATCTGCTGCGAAAGGATGATCGCATGGACCCTATTCCTGATTACGATGCCAGCGACGAGCTGGAATACGGCTTTCAGGCGTTCGCATGGCTACTAAGGGGCGTCTATCCTCCCCCCGCATATCCGCCGGAGCTTGGATAGCCCGCGTCACCAACTGACCCGCTGCAGCCGCGGCTGAATCATGGCCGCAATCCGCAAACCTCGCAGACTGGACTCGGCAGCCTGTAAGCGGCTCTGGCCCAAGGTGTTACGCATCGGTGTGGTTCGCTTTTGCTGCTTTCGGCCTTCGTATGTGGTCGGCAGACATGTCAGCCGGTCTCCCGAGGACATGGATTGAAGTCGGCATGCGCCGCGGCCCAGGGCACCGCCAGAGCCCCACCTTCAAAGCCCGGTTGCGGTTAGCGGATGGTGGCGACCAGATCGCCAGACATCGCGCCCAGTTGTGACCCCCAACTCGACCAGCCGTTATCACCGCCGCCGCCGACCTCGAAGTGGCCGTTACGGCCGCCAACCTCCCGATAGTGCGAGTAGAAAACCACGTTGGTGCCCTGCGCGATGTCCGGATAGCCGATCATCGCTGCCGGGTCACTCGCGGTCCCGCTTTGCGGGCTGAAGACCCATAGCCGAGTGTTGTTGTCCACGAGCAAAGCGATGTGGTCGTTCGGCGAGTGCCACCTCCAGCGGCCCAGCTGGGGAAGGCCCCACATGTTGCGGATGTCCACACCGCCGTATCGCTGCAAACCATCGGTGATCGCGCCGTCCACCCCGGTCCGCTCAGGGGTGAGAAATCCTGACAGCGACCCGGCGTAGCGGAAGCGGTCAGGGTGGAACGCCGCGAGCGCCGCTGCAGCATACCCCCCTTGCGCAGCGCCGACGACCCCGTGACCGCCGGGGGCTAGGCCCTTGTTGGCGGCCAACCAGTCCGGCAGCTCGCGGGAAAGAAATGTGTCCCACTGCCTGCTGCCGTCCTGCTCCCAGTCGGTGTACATGCTGTAGGCACCGCCGGCCGGTGCCACGACCGAAATGCCCTTCCCTGCCAGGGTGTTCATCGCATTACCCGCTGTCACCCAGTTGCTGACGTCCGGAGCGGCATCAAACGCGTCCAACAGATAGACCGCGTGCGGCCCGCCCCCCAGGAAAGCCACCGGGATGTCGCGGCCCATCGCGGCCGACGGCACCATCAGGCTCTCGTAATTGGCTGCACCGGCCACGCCAAGGGCGCCGACCGGCGCAGTGACGCTTGACACCGCGACCGCCAACAGCACGCCCAGCAGCCTCGACAGACTCCTCACATCGCACTCCTCTACGGATCGACCATGCCAGCGACCAGTCCCGCCCGCGGCCCATCCCCGCAGGCAGTGAACCACATTCCATCGGCTTGGACGAGGCATTCCAGCCATCTTGTCGATAAATGTTTAGCGCATTGGGGGTGCACGCTGACCGCAACCGCAAGCCCCAAGCCGGCCGCGATCTCCTCGAACACTTGTTAGATACACCGACGGGTTAGATACACCGACGGGCTGCCAGCCACCACCCCACCCCTCCGGCTGCGACGGCCCGGAAGCCCGGCTGCCCCAAGTCGAGAACCCCCTCCGGGTTACATCTCAGCCTTCTCAATGCTGGTCAACGACCGGCCTCAACACCTTGTCCGCGATGTCGCGCGTCAGAACGATGAGCTCCTCCGCCGGCTCGGTAGGCAACATCCGATCGACCGCAATCCCAGGACCCCTTGATGGCCCTTCTCGGCCCGCCCTAGAACAGATACCTGGCGATGACGTCGGCCACCGCCGCCGGTTTCGGTGACCCGTCGATCTCGACCGTGTGCCGCACGGTCAAATTGACCGTGTCCTGGCCGACCCTGGTGGCATCGGCCAACTCCGAGCGCACGCGGATGCGGCTGCCTGCAGTTACCGGCGCTAAGAACCGCACGCGATTCAATCCGTAGTTGATGCCCATCTTGGCGTTCTGCACAACGTAGTTGTCCTTGCTCATCCCCGGGATGAGTGACAGTGTCAGAAAACCATGCGCAATTGTTGTTCCGTACGGACTCTCCGCGGCAGCGCGGTCCACATCGACGTGGATCCACTGGTGGTCTTCGGTGACATCGGCAAATTTGTCGATGCGCGCTTGATCGATAGGTCTCCAATGACTGACGCCAAGCTCCTGACCGATCGCCGCAATCGCGTCGTCGATGGATCTGATCACCTTCATCGAGTTCTCCTCAGTATCGTTGTGGTCCCGTGGCCGACGGTCCCGTTGCGGCCTATTCCGTTATCTGTATAACGGTATAGACTGGCGGGTGATCGGCCGGGCTACCTTTCCGGCGCCAGCACCCCATCGGAGGATCATGCCTGCAACGACCTCACGCGCCGTGATTGTGGCCGCAGCCCGCACCGCTATCGGCACAGCCCGCAAGGGCACACTGGCCAACATAGAGGCCGCCGAACTGGCCAAGCCCGTGGTCTCCGCGACAATCGAGCGCTCAGGTCTTGCCCCTGAGGACTTCGACGATTTGATTCTGGCCGAGGTCATGCAGGGCGGCGGGGATATCGCCCGATACGTCGCGGTGGATCTCGGACTCACTCAGCTGCCCGGAATGGCGCTCAACCGCCAATGTGCATCCAGCCTGACCGCGATCGCGGTGGGCGCGGGACAGATTGCGGCGGGGATGAGCCGCGCCCTGCTCGCCGGTGGCACGGAATCACTCTCGACGGCCCCGATCGCCCGCAAGCGCAAGCCGTTCACCACCGGCAAGGAGCCCGGCGACTATGCCGACCCCTGGTTCTCCTACTCGCACCCGCCAACAACCGATGCACCGGCTCTCGACATGTCGATTACGGTCGCGCACAACTGCGCCGTACGGTTCGGCATCTCGCGAAGGGCCCAGGACGAGTGGGCATTACGTAGCCACCAGCGCGCGATCAAGGCAATTGACGCCGGGTCCTTCGCCGATGAGATCGTACCGATCACGGTGCCACAGCCCGATGGCGGAATGAAAACTTTCGCCGAAGACGAGCATCCCCGCCGCGACACGACGATGGAAGTCCTGGCCGGGCTCAAAGTGCTACACCCCGAGATCGACGGGTTCACAGTGACAGCCGGAAACTCCTCAGGTATCAACGACGCCGCGGCCGCGGTGGCACTCGCCGCGCCCGATACCCATGCAGAGCCGATGGCACGGGTGCTGTCGTGGGCGTCGGTCGGCGTCCCACCCAACCAGACTGGGACTGGCCCGATCAAGGCGATCCCCAAGGCGCTGCAGTTGGCGGGCCGCAAGATTGAGGACGTGGCCCTGTTTGAGATCAACGAGGCATTTGCCGCCCAGGCGGTGGCTTGCTCCCGCGAACTGGGCCTCGATGAGGAGATCGTCAACGTTTATGGCTCGGGCATCAGCCTGGGTCATCCGATCGCTGCAACCGGCGCGCGAATGGTCACGTCCGCGATCTACGAATTGCGCCGCCGCGGTGGTGGACTGGGCGTGCTGTCGATGTGCGCAGGCGGTGGGATGGGCGCGGCGCTTGTGATCGAGGTGGACTGACATGACGCAAATGCTTGCTGAGGCACTGTTTCGGGTCGACGGAGATCGCGCGGTGTTGCTGGGCTCGCGCCGGCGGGCCAGCGGAGTCGTGAAGTTCCCCGCCGAGCGCCCGGAACTGTTCGACAGTACCGAGGACATCGAACCGGTCGAATTGTCCACGGAAGGAACGTTATTCACGTTTACGACTCAGGAGTTTCCTCCCCCGCTGCCCTACAAGGGAAAACGCGCACCTGACCAGTTTCGCCCCTACGTTGTCGGCTACATCGAACTCCCTGAGGGTTTGCTTGTCGAGGCGCTCGTTGTCGGCGCCGACGCGGGCGACTTGCAACTCGGTCAACCGATGGTCTCTACCACCACCGTTTTCGAAACAGCCGATGGAAACTCGTTTCTAACCTACGCGTTCACTCCAGCCAAGAGCGCGTGAGGACCCCGCAAGTATCGCTTGGAGGTAACGCATGAAGGTTCGGGTTGACAACAGCAAGTGCATGGGACACGCGCAATGCTATGCAGTAGATCCCAAACTGTTCCCGATCGATGAGGCTGGCTACTCGATTCTGCAGCCCCATGAGGTAAAGCCCGAAGATGAGCAAGTCGTCCGCGAAGGTGTGGCGGCATGCCCCGAGCAAGCGCTGATCCTCGAAGAGGGCAGCTGACAAACTCTGCACCAATGTGGAACCTGACAAAAGCGACCTTCATTGCTGCCACAGCTGTTTTGGTGGCCGTGGGTCCGGCCGTGCCCCCAGCTGAAGCCGATCCCGGCGACAATCCGTGCGGGAAAACAATAATTCCGATCTGCTCGCTGCTCCCGATCATGCCCGACCTGGACCATGACGTCGACCTGACAGTGGATCCGCACGGCCTTGACGATGACGCGGGTAATGACACGGGGCCGTCGGTCGGTAAAGGTAACGGGTAGCGACACATTACGGAGTTTGCCGCTATACGTCGATCCCCTTTTGCGCAGACGTCGCTACGACCGCAATTCAGCACGCTTCCCAGCACAGTGGCAGGCTAGTCAGCGAGAACGTGTTCGCGGGGTATTTGATTTTGGGGGTGAACCCCGGTTCCACTTCGAATTCGGGAATGCGGCGCAACCATTCGTTGACGACGAGATTGAGTTCCATGCACGCCAGGTGCGAGCCGAGGCAGCGGTGCGGACCGCCACCGAAGCCCCAGTGCCGGTGCACCTTCCCATCCATCACGAGGTTGTTGGTCGATACCGGGTCACTGCCATCACGGTTGATCGCGCCAAGGCAGAGCCGCACCGGCGTGCCTTCCGGCAGCATGGCGCCGCCGACGGTTATCGGTTGCGTGGTGACCCGCGGCACTACCGGCGCCGGGGGTTCGAGCCGGACGATTTCCTCGACGAACACCGGCACCTGTTCGGGATGCCGGAGCAGCGTGATCCGCAGTTTCGGATCACGCGCCAAGGCCGATAACGCGAAGCCGATTGCCGCGGTCACGGTGTCCAGCCCCGCCAACACAAACAAATAGCTCAACCCGATAGCCTCGGCGTCATCCAGCGGTTCGTGACCGCTGAGCACCTGCGACAAGATGTCGGGCCCGGGATTCGCCCGTCGCTCATTGATGGCGTTGCTGAGGTAGGTGAACAGCTCGACCGCTGGGGTGAGATCATGACCCTCAAGGGTCACACCGTCGGCGAGGTCGATGACGGCGTCCTTCCACTTCACTAGCTGATCCCGGTCAGCCAGCGGCAGCCCGTAGAACGTCAGGAAAACCTGCGAGGGGTACGGAATGGCGAGCTCAGACACGACCTCGCACTGACCTCGGGCAGCGATGTCGTCGATCATGGCAACGGCCTGCCGTTGCAGCGACGGCAGCATCGCACTCAAATTGTGCGGGCTAAAGAACGGCTGCAGGATCTTGCGAAAGCCGGTGTGCTCCGGTGGGTCGAACGCGATGGGCACCAGCGGTAGTGGGCTGCCGAGGGCATCGAACGCCTTCTTCGAGGAGTAGACCTCGGGAGTTCGCAGCGCATGCAGGACATCCTCGCGGCGCGTCAGGTGGTACCAACCGTTCATCAACACAACGGGGCCAATCGCTCGCAGCGCGTCCCAGCCCTCCTTGCGATCCATAGCCATCGGCAATGAGTCGTAGTCCACTTGCGGCACGCCATACGTGTCGGTTCCGGAATGGTGCACGGACGTCATATGAACTCGTCTCATGGTCGAGCCAGCGTACGGCTCTTGGCTCGCGCTATGCAGGAACAAGGTTTTGAATTGACTGCGCTGCCCGAGCCGTCGCCCTCCTTGCGATTGAATGCTGCCCGATTTCTCTAATTATTTATCTAGTTACTATCATCCGGGTCTTGTCCGCGCAAGCCTTTCTGGCTGCGTTAGCCACACCGGTCGCTGACGAACTTGACGGCAACGCGAACTCACAACGGCGACTGCTGGTCGCTTAGACCCCGCTGGGGCCACAGGGCGCCTGCACCAGCGTTCAACGCTATGGCCTCGTGAAAGCCCCGGTGGCCAGGGGCGGGATCGAACCGCCGACCTTCCGCTTTTCAGGCGGACGCTCATGCCGACTGAGCTACCTGGCCGGAAGACAGCGTGTGTCTCGCCGCGCTGGCGACCCTGACGGGACTCGAACCCGCGACCTCCGCCGTGACAGGGCGGCGCGCTAACCAACTGCGCCACAGGGCCGTGTTTTGTTGTCTGCTCCGCGTTGCCGCGTCGCGGTACCCCCTACGGGATTCGAACCCGCGTTACCGCCTTGAAAGGGCGGCGTCCTAGGCCGTCTAGACGAAGGGGGCCAGAACCGAATCTCTCCGGGGTACTCGCAACGTGGTTTCGTTGGGAGCCACGCCAGCTTAGGTTACCGCCGACCTAATCCTCAAACGAGCTGCACCCGCGAACGCAGTATCCTGTGGCTGCCGCCCCTATAGCTCAGTTGGTAGAGCTACGGACTTTTAATCCGCAGGTCCCAGGTTCGAGTCCTGGTGGGGGCACAGTGACGCGATGACCTCGGTCGATGGTGACCGGCGCTCCGCCGGGATTGACGCCAACCCACGCTTTGGGTATCCCCGGCCCATGAATGGAATGTCACGGCGTGCCGTGGGCCGGCTGTTCGCCGGCCTCAGCGTGATGACTGCCGCCGGACTCGCGGCCGGCTGCACCTCAAAACCCGCGACATCGCCGACCACCCCCGCGGCCCCACCACCATCCGGGCCGGGCGTGGGCTTCGTGCTGTCTCACGAGCAATTCACCACCGCTCAGCTGCTGGACCAGGCGCAGGCCGCCGAGCACGCCGGGTTCCGCTATTTGTGGGCCAGCGATCACATCCAGCCATGGCAGGACAACGAGGGGCATGCGATGTTCCCCTGGATCACGCTGGCACTGGTGGGCCAACGGACCGACCATGTCTCCTTCGGCACGGACGTCACCTGCCCGATCTTGCGCTATCACCCCACGACTGTCGCGCACGCTTTCGCCTCGCTTGCGCTGCTTTACCCTGGGCGGGTCTTCCTCGGGGTCGGCACCGGCGAGCGGCTCAACGAGCAGGCCGCCACCACCCAGTTCGGCAGCTACCGCGAACGCCACGACCGACTGATCGAAGCCATCCAACTTATCCGGCAACTGTGGAGCGGGGAGCGAATTTCGTTTCAGGGACGCTATTTTCAGACTAACCAGCTGAAAATCTACGACGTGCCGAAGTCGCCGCCACCGATCCTTGTCGCAGCCGGCGGGCCGAAGAGCGCACAGCTGGCGGGCCGGTACGGCGACGGGTGGATCACCCAAGCCGAGAGCGTCAAAGACCCGAAACTCGTCGCCGCCTTCAACCAGGGAGCGCGCGCGTCCGGCCGTGACCCCGCCAAACTGGGCAAACGCGCCGAGATGTTCGCCGTCGTCGGGGACCAGAACGACATCAACCACGCCGCCGAGCTGTGGCGGTTCACCGGCGGCGCCGTCGACCAGCCGAACCCTGTCGACATTCAGCAAGCGGCAGGGCGCAATTCGCTTGACAAGGTGATCAAGGGCTGGACGACCGGCACCGATCCGGCTACCCACATCAAAGCGGTGCAGGCTGTACTCGACGCCGGCGCGACGCCGTTCATGCACTTCCCCCAGCGTGATCCGGCCACAGCGATCGAGTTCTACCGGACCAAAGTGCTGCCAGAGCTGCGCTGAACGCTAATGCAACACCGCGCTGAGGTAGGTCACGTCGGCAAAGGCCGCCGCCACGTCATCGTCGGGATAGACGAAGCCGTTGTCGGCGTGCAATTGCGCGACGGGACGGTGGGAAACTTGCCAGCCGCGCCGACCCAGGTACTCGATGATGTGGCCGCGTTCGCCGTGGTAGACCAGCTCGTTGAAGTCGACGACGTCGAATCCCAACTCAGCCATCCGCTCGTGATGCGCGCGCCACCGCTCGTCGGCGAAAATCGCGGTGTCCGGAACGAATTCCAGCGCCAGTCGGCTGCCAGGCGCGCTCAACGCGGTGACGCGGTCGAACAAGGCATCCTGGGCCTCCGACGGCAGGTAGACCACTAATCCCTCGGCGCTCCACGCCGCGGGCGCCCCAGGATCGAATCCGGCCTGGCGAAGCGCCGCCGGCCAGTCGTCGCGCAAGTCGACCGCAACGGTTCGGCGCTCGGCTTTCGGCTCCGCGCCGAGCTGTTGCAGGGTGGAGGTCTTGAACTCGACAACGTCGGGCAGGTCGACCTCGTAGACGACGGTGCCGGCCGGCCACGGCAACCTGAAGGCCCGCGCGTCCAGGCCCGCGGCGAGAATGACCGCCTGGCGAATACCGGGTTGCACGGCATCGAGAAAGTACCGGTCGTAGAACCGGGTTCGCACCGCCATACCCCGGGCCATCCGGTCCGGGTCGAAATCGGAACCCTCCCCGACCGGTATCTTGCCGTCCACCAGCCGGGTGTAAACATCGATGCCGACCGCGCGCACCAACGGAGCGGCAAACGGGTCGTCGATCAACCTTCTCTCGGAGGCCAGCGCCCGTTGCGCGGCAACCATCGTCGCCGTCGCTCCCACGCTCGTCGCGAGATCCCAGCTGTCGCTTTCGGTGCGCACCATCTCGACCTCATCCCGACCGTCCAGCAATATAGTTAGGCTATTTACTACCACATCCACCGGTTCGCCGCGCAGGCGGGGTTGACATGATCCGGCGGCCTTTAACTATTATTTGCGTATGCATGCAGGTAACCAGGATTCGCGGTTACCGGAGGACCAGGTGGGTCTGGTCGTCGAAGTGTTTCGGATGTTGGCCGACGCTACCCGGGTACGGGTGCTGTGGTCGCTTGCTGATCGCGAGATGTCGGTCAACGAGCTCGCCGAGCACGTCGGCAAACCCGCACCGTCGGTGTCCCAGCACTTGGCAAAGCTCCGGATGGCGCGCCTGGTGCGTACCCGCCGGGCCGGGACGACGATCTTCTACAGCCTGGAAAACGAGCACGTGCGTCAGCTCGTCGTCGACGCCGTCTTCAACGCCGAGCATGCCGGCCCGGGGGTGCCGCGGCATCATCGCAGCGATGCCGGGCTGCAGGTGATTTCCGAAACGACAGCACAGCAAGGGAGATGAGCACGATGCCCCACCATGACCACAGTCACGAGGCGCCGCATTCGCACGAGCACCAGCACGGCGACGTCGCTCACACCCACATGCACACCACGCACGAACACGACCACGTCGAGCACGAACACCCCCACACCCACGACGACGGCATCGAGCACACCCACCACCACGTGCACCAGTCAGGGCTCGAGGAAGCGCACAACCACGCCCACAGCTGAACGTCAGACGTTGGGGCAGTAGTGCTTTGGGTTGCCACGTTCGTCAAGTGGCGGCAGATTGCGCGCGGGAGTGTGTACTAGCGGGGCATCGGCCGGGATGCGGCCTCTGGCCCGGTCCCAGCCCGCCCGGGCCCGAGGATGCTTCCGGTAGCGCCGGGGCACGCATGCGAACACGAGACGCACCAGATCGCCGAAGCGCCGGTGTAGCCACTCGTCGCGGCGCGACCACGTATAGCCCATCAGCTCGCGCACCGGCTGATCGTAGAGTCCGACCGTCAACCAAACGAAAAATGGAGCCAATAGCTTTCGCTGCGCAGCCCACAGCCAATCGGGAATCCATTGCGCGAACGGCGGTTTCGGTAGCCTTGTCAGGTTGAGAACCTGGCGGGCGGCCCAGTTGTTCTCCAGCACTTCCCGGCACATGCGGTCCCAATAAGCCTGGAATTCCTCCCAGGTCTTTGGCACCGGGCGCATGCTCATGCCATACATTCGGTACCACTGGACGTGCTCGTCAAACAGCTGGCGTTTCTGAGCCTCAGTGAGGCCGCCGCAAAACCGCTCGGCCACAATCAAAGTGCCGACGAAGAACGTGGCATGCGCCCAATAGAAGACGTCGGGGTTCAGCGCGTGATAGCGGCGGCCCTGGCTGTCGACGCCTTTGATGTCGACGTGGTAATCGCGCACCTCTGCCCCGGTCAACGGGGCGCGGTCACCGTCGAAAACCACGCCCCCGATGGGATACAGCGAACGCAACAGCCGCGGCCAGCGTTCCCGGAAGAACGTCGAGTGTTGTTCGACCGCAGCCCCTAGCTGCGGGTGCATGTTTTGCATGGACCCGGCCCACGGCCCTTGCAGCAGGCCGCGCCAGTCACCGAAGTACCGCCAGGTCAGCGACTCCGGGCCGAGCGGGCTCGGCGGAGCGTCGTATCCCGGCCCCGACACCGGACACCCGCCGGCCATCCCGCTTACGCTGGTCAGCGTCGACGGTGCCGACGTATCTTGATTCACTGTGACGTTTCCTGTCGCGATCAGCGATTCTGACTACATGCGTTGTCGGTTGGCACCCTAGGAGAGATGTGCCTGCGGGTCAACGACGGGGCCGCTGGTCCGGGATGCCCCTGGAAGATCGTCAGGCGCTGCGCCGCGACCGGCTCATTGCCGCTGGAGTGCAATTGCTGGGTGACGAACGGGGCCCGGCGGTGACCGTTCGCGCAGTGTGCCGCAAAGCCGGCCTGACCGAACGCTATTTCTACGAAAGCTTCGCCGACCGCGACGAATTCGTGCGGGCGGTGTACGACGACGTCTGCACGCGGGCGATGTCGACCTTGATGTCGGCGACGACGCCGCGGGAGGCCGTCGAGCGGTTCGTCGCGTTGATGGTCGACGATCCGGTGCGTGGCCGGGTGCTGTTGCTGGCGCCGGGCGTGGAACCGGTGCTGACCCGCTCCGGGGCGGAATGGATGCCCAGCTTCATCGAGTTGCTGCAGCGCAAGCTCACCCGCATCAACGATCCGGTGCTGCAGAACATGGTCGCCACCAGCCTGATCGGCGGGCTGACCGCACTGTTTACCGCCTACCTGGACGGACGATTGGCAGCCACCCGCAGCCAGTTCATCGACTACTGCGTCGACATGCTGCTCAGCAGGGCCGCCGCCCCCCTGGCGGTACCCGTGCGCCACCAGACCCGCCAAACTTGATGCTACTGGCGTACACAGATATATTGACTGCAACCATCAGGCACAGATAACTGGAGGGTCCATGCCGTCAGAGCTGACCGACCTACAGCTGTTGCACGAACTCGAGCCGGTCGTCGAGAAGAACTTGAACCGGCACCTCTCCATGCACAAGGACTGGAACCCGCACGACTACATCCCGTGGTCGGACGGCAAGAACTTCTACGCGCTCGGCGGCCAAGACTGGTCCCCGGAGCAGTCGAAGCTCTCCGATGTCGCTCAGGTGGCGATGGTGCAAAACCTGGTCACCGAGGACAACCTGCCGTCCTATCACCGCGAGATCGCAATGAACTTCGGCATGGACGGCCCCTGGGGGCAATGGGTCAACCGCTGGACCGCCGAGGAAAACCGCCATGGAATCTCGCTGCGTGACTATCTTGTGGTGACCCGGGCGGTCGACCCGGTCGAATTGGAGAAACTACGCATCGAGGTGGTGAACAGGGGCTTCAGCCCGGGCCAGAACCATCAGGGTGAGTATTTCGCCGAGCGTCTCACCGACTCGATCATCTACGTGACTTTCCAGGAGCTGGCCACCCGGGTTTCGCACCGCAACACCGGCAAGGCGTGCAACGAGACCATCGCCGACCAGCTGATGGCCAGGATCTCGGCCGACGAGAACCTGCACATGATCTTCTACCGCGACGTCAGCGAGGCCGCCTTCGACATCGCCCCCAATGTGGCGATGTGGTCGCTGCACCGGGTGCTGCGTCATTTCAAGATGCCGGGCTTCCTGGTGCCCGAGTTCCGCCGCAAGGCCGTGATTATTGCCGTCGGCGGTGTGTACGACGTGCGCATCCACCTCGAGGATGTGGTGAAACCGGTGCTAAAGAAATGGCGCATCTTCGAACGCGACGACTTCACCGGCGAAGCCGCCTGGATGCAAGAAGACCTCGCGCTGCTGATGGACGAGCTGGAAAAGGAGTGCGAGAAGTTCGAGGCGTCCAAGCAGCGCTACCTCGAGCGCCAGGCCCGCAGGCAGGAGAAGATCACCGCCGAGCGGGTGCTCAACACCGCGGGGACGCTTCGGATGAGTCGGCGGTAGCCGACGTTGCGGATCGGTCCGATCACGCTCGCCAGCCCGGTGGTGCTGGCCCCGATGGCGGGCGTGACGAATGTGGCGTTTCGCACGCTGTGTCGCGAGCTGGAGCAAGCCAAGGTCGGGACAGTCAGCGGGCTTTACGTCTGTGAGATGGTGACCGCACGCGCGCTGGTCGAGCGCCATCCGGCCACCATGCACATGACGACGTTCTCTCCCGAAGAGTCACCCCGGTCGCTGCAGCTCTACACCGTCGACCCGGCCACCACCTACCAGGCCGTGAAGATGGTCGCCGACGAGGACCTGGCCGACCACATCGATATGAACTTCGGCTGCCCGGTGCCCAAGGTCACCCGGCGCGGGGGCGGGGCGGCGCTGCCGTACAAGCGGCGGCTGTTCGGCCAGATCGTGGCCGCGGCTGTGCGCGGCGCCGAGGGCACCGGCATACCGGTGACGGTCAAGTTCCGCATCGGCATCGACGACGACCATCACACCCACCTCGATGCCGGGCGCATCGCCGAGAGCGAAGGCGCCGCCGCAGTCGCCCTGCACGCCCGTACCGCCGCCCAGCGCTACTCCGGCGCCGCGGACTGGGAGCAGATCGCCCGGCTCAAGGAGCAGGTGCGCACGATCCCGGTGCTCGGCAACGGCGACATCTTCGACGCCAGCGACGCGCTGACCATGATGGCCGCCACCGGGTGTGACGGCGTGGTCATCGGGCGCGGCTGCCTGGGCCGGCCATGGCTATTCGCAGAGCTGTCGGCGGCTTTCACCGGCCGCCCCGCCCCCACCCCGCCCATGCTGGGTGAGGTCGCCGACATCATCCGCCGGCATGGCGCGCTGCTGGCCGCGCATTTCGGCGAAGACAAGGGGATGCGTGATCTGCGCAAGCACATCGCCTGGTACCTGCATGGATTTCCGGCGGGCTCGGAGTTACGGCGGGCGTTGGCGCTGGTCAAAACCCTCGACGAGCTCGACGTTTTGCTGGGACGACTCGACGCCGATGTGCCGTTCCCGCCCGCGGCTGCCGGGCCGCGGGGCCGGCAGGGATCGCCCGCCCGAGTGGCGCTGCCCGACGGGTGGTTGAGCGATCGTGACGACTGCACCGTGCCCGCGGGTGCCGACATCATGCACTCGGGCGGCTGACCCGGGGCTACCGCCTCGACGTCGCGTTCGAGCGCCTGGCTTACTACGATGTGGAACTTGTTGCAGCACGCGCA
Organism: Mycobacterium heckeshornense; assembly: GCF_016592155.1. Classification (NCBI taxonomy): domain Bacteria; kingdom Bacillati; phylum Actinomycetota; class Actinomycetes; order Mycobacteriales; family Mycobacteriaceae; genus Mycobacterium; species Mycobacterium heckeshornense. Next base: position 659,700 of record NZ_AP024237.1, on the reverse strand, counting down.
GGCGGCGAACCCGCTCGGCGCGCACCGGCGCGGCTGCCACAACCACAGCGCGACCTTACGAAACGGCGCGGTTCGGCAGTGCTGTCAGCATCGGCGCTGCCTGGACGCATGTGCCCACGACTGGGTAGCTCACCAGAGTTCGGAGGCCGGTAGGACATGAGTGACGGCGACTACGGCGCCACTCCCGACCCTCCGCGGAGCCCAGCTGCCGACGACGCCAGCCTCACCCGGACCCGGTCCCCGGCGCCACGCCCGCCGTGGGAGCGCTTCTCTCCCCTTTCGTCACCGCCGGACCATGCGGTCGGTGAGCGCCCGGTGCCCGGGACACGGCAATGGTCCGCGCCGCTGCCGGTACACGAGAGCGCAGACCACGCCGGGGACGCCGAGCCGACGGGCTGCCACACCGACGGCGGCTTAACGGTCGCCGAGCTGATCGCCAGGCTCGGTGGGGTGCCCGCGCAGCGGCCCCGCCATCATCACGCGGCACCGGAGACCGAGCCACCCGTCGACGCCCCCGCGTGGCCCCTGCAAACGGACGACGACCACGACCTTGCCCCGACCTATGCCGATGAACTTCCCGACCTCGGGCCCGTGCGCAGCGCGGCGCCGCGCGGGCGCGCCGCAGAATCCGAACCCGAGCAGACCGCGGTGCTACCCGAAGCGACGAGCAGGGTGCCGCCCCGGCGGATCGGCGCCCCAGCGACCGCCGAAGATGCGGACACCCGACCACAGCGCGGTCGCCGCCCGATGCTGCTCGCCGCACGCTGCATCGCAGCGTTGATGGCCGTTTCGGCGCTGGCCCTGACCGGCGGAGCGTGGCAGTGGAGCGCCTCGAAGAACAACCGGCTCAACAATGTCAGTGCCCTGGACCCGCATTCGCGCGACGTCGTCGACCCCAATGCGCAGCACGGTGACGAGAACTTCTTGATCGTCGGTGTCGACTCGCGCGCCGGGGCGAACAGTCAGATGGGGGCCGGCAACACCGAGGATGCCGGCGGCGCCCGCTCGGACACGGTCATGTTGGTCAACATTCCGGCGAGCCGCAAACGGGTGGTCGCGGTGTCGTTTCCGCGCGACCTGGCCATTACCCCGACCCGCTGCGAGGCCTGGAATCCCGACACCGGTGCCTACGGTCCGCTCTACGACGACAAGACCCGTACCTGGGGACCCGACATGGTGTACACCGAGACGAAACTGAACTCGGCGTACGCGTTCGGCGGCCCGAAGTGCCTGGTCAAGGTCATCCAGAAGCTGTCCGGGTTGTCGATCAACCGTTTCATCGCCATCGACTTCGCCGGGTTCGCCAAGATGGTCGACGCGCTCGGTGGTGTCGAGGTGTGCAGCAAGACCCCGCTGAAAGACTACGAATTGGGCACGGTACTCGCGCATGCCGGACGGCAAGTCGTCGACGGGCAAACCGCACTGAACTACGTACGCGCCCGCCAGGTCACCACCGAGGACAACGGCGACTATGGGCGCATCAAGCGCCAGCAGCTGTTCTTGTCGTCGCTGCTGCGTTCGCTGATTTCCAACGAGACCTTCTTTTCGCTGAGCAGGCTCAACAATGTGGTCAACATGTTCATCAGCGAAAGTTACGTCGATAACGTCAAGACCAAGGACCTGGTCGATCTCGGCCAGTCGGTGCAGGGCCTCACCGCCGGCCACATCACGTTCGTGACCGTGCCGACGACCGGCGAAACCGACGAGAACGGCAACGAGCCGCCGCGCACCGCCGACATGCGCGCGCTCTTCGACGCCATCATCAATGACGACCCGCTGCCGAAAGAAAACGACCAGAACGCCACGTCGACCCCGACCACCCGATCCACCACCAGCACCGCGCCGCAGCCAAGCCCCGCCACCGAGGTCCGGGCCGAGCGGGTCCAGGCTGTCACCGCCACCCCACAAGAAGTCACTGTGCAGGTATCCAACTCCACCGGCAAGACCGGGCTCGCCGCCACCGCCACCAACGAGCTCCGGCACTACGGTTTCCAGGTGATGGCGCCCGACGACTACCCGGCTTCGCTGAAAGGCACCACGGTGTTCTTCTCGCCGGGTAACGAGCAAGCGGCCGCCACGGTGGCAGCGACACTGCCCAATTCAAAGGTCGAGCGCATCACCGGAATCGGGCAGGTCGTGCAGGTGGTGCTCGGCCCCGATTTCCGCGCCGTGTCAGCTCCGCCGCCCGGGGGCTCGTCGGTCAGTGTCGAAATCGATCGTGGTGCTGGCAACCCACCGACCAAACTCCCGGACGACTTGACGGTGACCAACGCCGCCGACACCAGCTGCAAATAACCACAGGCAAATTCGCGCAGAGCGGAACCCGGGAAGTGGGCATTCACCGCCAATTCATGTCTTCCTTAACCCCGGTTGCGGCGTCAAGAACGTACGCTTGACACATGCGGACCGCTTACCATGAACAGCTCGCGGCATTGTCGGAGCAGCTCGGCGAAATGTGCGGGCTGGCCGGAGTTGCCATGGAACGCGCAACGCAGGCGCTGCTGCAGGCCGACCTGGTCATGGCCGAGCAGGTGATTTCCGACCACGAGAAGATTGCCGCGCTCAGCGCGCGCGCCGAGGAAAGCGCGTTCGTGTTACTGGCGTTGCAGGCACCGGTCGCCGGCGACCTGCGGGCGATTGTCAGCGCCATCCAGATCGTCGCCGATATCGACCGAATGGGGGCGCTGGCGCTGCACGTCGCCAAGATCGCACGGCGGCGTCATCCCCAGCACGCGCTTCCGGAGGAAGTCAACGGCTACTTCGCTGAAATGGGAAGGGTCGCAGTCGAATTGGGTAACAGTGCCCAGGAGGTGTTGTTGTCCCGAGACCCGGAGAAGGCCGCGCGTATCCGCGAAGAAGACGACGCGATGGACGATCTGCATCGGCACCTGTTTACGGTGCTGATGGACCGCGAATGGAAGCACGGGGTGGCCGCCGCCGTGGACGTCACCCTGCTGGGCCGGTTCTATGAACGGTTTGCCGACCATGCCGTGGAGGTCGCCCGACGGGTCATCTTCCAGGCAACCGGGAAGTTTCCCGAAGGAAAGTTCTCCGACAACGACACCCTGTCGGCTTCGGGCTAACGGTTCGGCTAGCCGAAGCGGCCGGAGATGTAGTCCTCGGTCGCTTTTTGGGTGGGGTTGGAGAAGATCTTCTCGGTGTCGTCGATCTCCACCAGTCGGCCCGGCTTTCCGACGGACTCGAGGTTGAAAAACGCCGTTTGATCGCTTACCCGTGCGGCCTGCTGCATGTTGTGGGTGACGATCACGATCGTGTAGTCCTGCTTCAATTCGGCGATCAGGTCTTCGATCGCCATCGTCGAGATCGGGTCCAGCGACGAGCACGGCTCGTCCATGAGCAGCACATCGGGCTGCACCGCGATGGCCCGCGCGATGCACAACCGTTGCTGCTGACCGCCGGACAACCCTCCGCCGGGCTTGTCCAACCGGTCCTTGACCTCGTCCCAGAGGTTCGCACCCCGCAGCGAATATTCGGCGGTTTCGTCGAGCACCTTGCGGTTGCGTACGCCCTGCAGCCTAAGCCCGGCGACGACGTTGTCGCGAATCGACATGGTAGGGAAGGGATTCGGACGCTGGAACACCATCCCGATGGCGCGGCGCACACCGACGGGATCGACACCGGGAGCATAGATGTCGTCGTCGTCGAGCAAGACAGTGCCCTCAACCCGCGCGCCGGGAATGACCTCGTGCATCCGATTCAATGTCCGCAATACGGTCGTCTTGCCGCAGCCTGAGGGACCGATGAACGCCGTGACGCTGCGCGGCAGAATCGACAACGACACGTCGGCGACCGCTTGGAACGACCCGTAGTAGATATTGACCTCTTTGAGATCCAACCGTTTGGCCACCGGAACTCCTACAACTTCTCAGGCGCAAACATTTTCGCGACCATCCTCGCCCCCACGTTAATCACGGCGATCAGCACGATCAGCGTCAACGCGGCGCCCCACAGCCGGTCGGTGGGAACTGGGTTAGCGCCCGCGCCCGCTGATGTCTGGTCGTACATCATGCCGGGCAGCGATCCCATGAACCCGCTGAACAAGTTGAAGTTCATGGCCTGCGAATAGCCGACCAGGATCAGCAGCGGAGCCGTCTCACCCATCACCCTAGCCAACGCCAGCATAATCCCGGTGACGATGCCCGACAGACCCGTCGGAATCACAATTCTGGCAACGGTTTTCCACTTCGGCACACCCAACGCGTAGCTGGCCTCGCGCAAATCCACCGGGACGATGCGCAACATCTCCTCGGTCGCCCGCACAATCACCGGGATCATCAACAGCACCAATGCCAACGACACCGCAAACCCGGAGCGGGGAAACCCAAAAGTGACCACGAAGAGCGTGTAGATAAACAGCGCCGCCACGATCGAAGGAACTCCGGTGAGGATGTCCACCGTGAACGTAGTCAGCTTGCCCAATCGGCTGCCGCCACCGTATTCCACCAGGTAGACGGCAACGAAGACGCCAACCGGGATGGAAATGACCGCGCAGGCCAACCCCTGCAAGATGGTGCCGATGATCGCGTGATATGCGCCACCGCCGGTGACGAACGCGGTCAGGCCGGCCTGCGAATGCGTCCACCACACGCTGGAGGTGATGGCGTGGAAGCCCTTGACCGCCACCGAGCACAACACCCACAGCAGCGGTACCAGGGCGATCGTCATCGACAGCGTCACCAACGCGGTCGCAATGTTGTCTGCGACGCGTCGACGCAGACTGACCGCGGCGAATGTCCGCGCCTTGACGGGGCGGTCCAGCATCGATGTCATCGGCACCTGCCTGCGGCAACCACGGACCGCGCCACGGCGTTGACCACGAACGTGACCAGGAACAGCACCAGCCCCGCCGCGATGTAGGCGCCGGCCTTCAACTCGTCATTGAATTCCGATGCGGTAGCCGCAATTTTGGTGGCGAAGGTGTATCCCCCATCGAACAGCGACCAGCCGAACGCCGATTGCGTGCCGCGCAGGATGATGAGCAACGCCACGGTCTCACCCAGCGCACGGCCCAGCCCCAGCATCGCGCCGCTGATGTAGCCGGAACGGCCGAATGGCAGCACAGTGGTTTTGACGACCTCCCATCGGGTGGCGCCCAACGCCAGCGCGGCTTCGATCTGCCCTTGCGGGGTTTGCACGAAGACCTCTCGGGTGACCGCGGTGATGATCGGCAGGATCATCACCGCGAGCACGATCCCGCCGGTGAAGATCGTGCCCCCGCCTGCCACCGACGCGTTGCCCGTAGCGAACAGGAAGCACCGGCCCGCGTGCTCGTTGAGCCAGGTGGCGATCGGCCGCAATTGCGGTGCCAGCACGTACAGGCCCCAGACGCCGTAGATGATCGACGGCACCGCGGCCAGCAGGTCGACCAGATAGGCCAGCGGCCCTGCGGCCCGTCGCGGCGCGTACTGGCTGAGAAAGATGGCGATGCCCAAGGCGACGGGCATCGCCAGGATCAGCGCGAACAGCGACACGAACACCGTCACCTGCAGCAGATCGCGAATGCCGAAGTGCATCGCGGACGTGTCGGTGGTGAGCCAGTTGCCGCCGTAGGTGAAGAAGTTCTCTTGGTCGCGCGCCAGCGCCGGGATGGCGCGCCACAGCAGGAATACCCCGATGGCGCCGACGACGATGACGATCAGGACACCGGAGCCCTCGGAGAGCCCGCGAAATAACCGGTCGCCCAGGTGCGGCTTGCCGCCGACCCACGGGCTGGTGGGGGCGGGCGGCGGTGCTGGCATACCCGCAGCGACGATTTCGCCCGAACCCGCACCGGCTGGATTGGGCGTGGTCACGGTGGTCCCATCGCTCCCGTCACTTTCGCCTCTGGCATCCATCTTCACCGCAGACACTGCGACTGACCGGGCAATCACGACGATTACTGGATCGCGTTGATCGCGGCGACCAGGCGCTGCTTGAACTTATCGGGCAGCGGCACGTAGCCGGCCGCCGACAACCCATTCTGTCCGTCGTTGGCGGCCATCGTCAGAAACGACTTGACCGCGGCCGAGGTGGCGCGGTCATAGCCCTTGGAGCACACGATCTCATAGGTGGCCAGCACCAACGGGTAGGCACCGGGCTCCTTGGTGGCGTACAGCGCGTTCAGGTTCAGCAGCAGGTCGTTGCCCCGGCCCTCGAACCTCACATCGTCGAGCGCGTTACGGGCCGCCTCGTCGGTGAGCTTGACGGCTCCGCTGCCGGTGTCGATTTGGGCGACCGGCGCACCGGCCTGGTCGGCGAAGCCTTTCTCGACATAGCCGATGGCACCGGGCGTGGTCTGCACGGCCTGGACGACACCGGCCGACTTTTGCGCGCCCTCGCCGACACCGCCCTGAAATTCGGTGCCGACTCCCTTCGTCCAGCTCTCCGGTGCGGCAGCGGTCAGGTACTTCTGGAAGTTGTCGGTTGTGCCCGAGGAGTCCGAGCGGTAGACGGGCGTGATCTTGGTTTCCGGCAGCGCCGCACCGCGGTTGAGCGCCACAATCGCCGGATCGTTCCAGCTGGTGATCAACCCGCTGAAAACCTTGCCCAACATGTCGGCGTTGACCACCAGGGAGTTGACGCCGGGCACGTTGTAGATCAACGCGACCGGCCCGAACACCAACGGCATGTCCCACGCCGGATTTCCGTTGCAGCGCTTGGCCGCTGGCGCGATCTGGCCGGCGGCCAGCGGCGAGTCCGATCCGGCGAAGTCGACATGACCGGCGATGAACTGTTCCCGGCCGGCGCCCGAGCCGGTCGGGTTGTAGGCCAGGCTTTTGCCTGGGCATGACTGGCCCCAGGCTCGGTTGAACAACGCGATCGCGTTCTGCTGGGCGGTCGAGCCCTCGGCGGTAAGTTCATTTTTGCCGCCACAATCGACGGCTGGCTTGCCGGACGAACCTTTGCCCGAGGGCGCGTTGTTGTCGGTGCCGCAGCCGGTCAGTGTCAGGGCCGCGATCGCCGTCGCGGACACCACGATGTCCAGTGCCCTGCGGACCATGTCGAGCTTCACCTGGCCTTGCTCTCCTGGCGTCGCTTGGTGATCCCGGTATCAGCTCGCCAGCCACCCGGAAGGTATGCGCCGGCGATGGCCACGATCCCCATGGGAGGTAAACACAAGGTGAACGACCGCCGGGGTCGTTGGGCGGTCAGCCGGGAGCGGCTGCATAGGCGGTGTCGATGCTGTGCAGCGTGAAACCCAGACTTTGATAGGTGCGCACGGCAGCGACGTTGTCCGACTCGACGTAGAGCATCACCGTGGGTTCGGCGGCATCCTCGAGCCGGCGGGCCAATGACGCGACGCCGATCGCGGTCAGCAGGCGCCCGACTCCACGTCGGTGCGCAGCAGGATCGACGCCGACAACGTAAACCTCGCCCAGGCCGGGACGCTCGGGGTGCACCTTGGTCCAGTGGAAGCCGAGCAGTCTGTCGGTCGCGGTGTCGAACGCCAAGAACAACCCGTGCGGGTCGAACCACGGTTCGGCGCGGCGCTCAGCGAGGTGGACTGCCGTCCAGCCGCCTTGTTCGGGGTGGTCGGCGAATGCGGCGTTGTTGACCCGCAGCAGCTCGGCGTCGTCGGTCGGGCCTGCGTAGGTGCGGATTTGCAGCCCCTCGGGGATCGCCGGCTCCGGCACGTCGCGCAGCGGGCGGCGCATTTGCCACAGTTCACGCACCGCCACCAGCCCCAGCGCCGAGGCCGTCGCGCGCGCAGGTTGCAGCGTGCCGTGAGCCCAAAAGCGGCTTCGCCCATCGGTTTTGGCCAGTGCAGCGCGTGCCATCGCGGTCCCGATACCGCGGCGGCGGGCTCGTGGGTGGACCACTAACTCCGCCATCGGGGCTCCCCGGTCGTGGGCCGACGCGAGGTTGAGATAGCCGACGATCGATCTGCCGCCGGCAACCAAGAGGTGCTCGGTGCGCTGGTGCGCCAGCTCGCGCAGAACCTGCTCGCCGACCGGTGCTACTCCATCGAAATCGGTTGCAGCAACTATGATTTCCCGCACCTGACGCTGCTCGTCGTCGGACAGCGCCGAGCGCCAGCCACCTGACGTCACTGACTGCGCAGCGGGTCGGCCAGTGGACCTTGCACACCGCCCTGGTCTGGCTCGATGTCGTCGGTGCTGTGCGGTTCGGGGTTTGACGCGCGCCCTCGCGCCGGCCGCACCGCCTTATATCCCACGTTGCGGACGGTGCCGATCAGTGCCTCATGTTCAGGGCCGAGTTTGGCGCGCAGTCGCCGCACGTGCACATCGACGGTGCGGGTGCCACCGAAAAAGTCATATCCCCACACCTCATGCAGCAGCTGGGCCCTGGTAAAAACCCGGCCGGCGTGCTGCGCCAGGTACTTCAGCAGCTCGAATTCCTTATACGTGAGGTCGAGTGGGCGGCCGCGCAGCCGCGCGGTGTACGTTCCCTCGTCGATCACCAGCTCGCCGAGCGTGACCTTGCCGGCGGTCTCTTGGTCGGCCAAGCCGCCGCGCCGACCGACAACCAGCCGCAGCCGCGCATCGATCTCGGCCGGCCCGGTGCTGGGCAACAAGATCTCGTCGAGCCCCCATTCGGGGCTGACCGCCACCAGACCGCCTTCGCTCACCACCGCCACCAGCGGGACCGATCTACCGGTCGAGGCGAGCAGACGACACAGGCTGCGCGCCGCGGGCAGGTCGTTGCGCGCGTCAACGATCACGACGTCGGCGGTTCCTGCCTCGAGCAGCGACGACACGTCAGCCGGCGCCGTCCGCACCGTGTGGGCGAGCAGCGACAACGATGGCAGGACCCCGTCGGCGTGCGGGTCCGCGGTCAGAAGCAGCAGGTCCAAAACCCCTCCAGCGCCGTGGCGAGGCCTCATGTGGGAAAGGCCTCTCCCAGACTGATGGCGACATATGTAATTAGCGGCCAGGTTATGTAACGATAACGTGCTACCTGGTGGTTAGCGCGGCGACGATGCAGAGCGCGCAGCGCGATGACAAGGAGCCGCGCCACCAGGCCCAGCGGCGACGATGCAGAGCGCGCAGCGCGATGAGAAGAAGCCGCGCCGTCGCGCCGGTACGCCACAATGTGCAGATGCGCAGGATGCTCGCCGGTGTGGCGATCGCGGCGGTCGCGGTGCTTGTCGTCGGCACCGGTGCCGTCGCCGTCGACTTTGCAACGAGCATCTACGCCGAGTACCGCTTGTCTCGCGCTGTGCGCGCCGCAGCGGACCTGGGCTCGGATCCGTTCGTGGCCATTCTCGGATTCCCGTTCATCCCCCAGGCGCTGCGCGAACACTACGACGAGCTGGAGATCAAGGCCAACGCGGTCGACCACGCGATGGTCGGGAAGGCCACGCTGGAGGCCACGATGCACTCCATCGGCCTGGCCGACTCGTCGTGGCTGATCGGGCCGAACGCCAAGCTGCCGGTGGGAAAACTGGAAAGCCGCATCATCATCGACTCGGTGCACCTCGGCCGCTACATGGGCATCGCTGACCTGATGGTCGAGGCACCGTCGGAGGAGACCAACGACGCCACCGGCGGCACCACTGAATCGGGCATTTCGGGCAGTCGCGGCCTGGTGTTCACCGGCACGCCGAAATCCGCCAACTTCGACAAACGGGTCAGTGTCTCGGTGGACCTATCGATCGCCGGTGCGGACAACGCCACGCTGGTGTTCACTCCCACCGGGATCTTGACCGGCCCTGACACCGCCAACCAGAAGGTCCCCGAGGACAAGCGAGCCGCTGTGCTCAGCGCCTTCAGCAAGCGGCTGCCCGACCAAAAACTTCCGTTCGGCGTGGCCCCGACCAGCCAGGGGGTGCGCGGCTCGGATGTCATCGTCGAGGGCATCACCGAAGGAGTAACGATCACGCTCGACGCGTTCAGACAGTCATGACCACAGCGCGACCCATCACAGCGCGGGCGGTGGATCAGTGACCGCCGCGGTCACCGCGATCGCCTGCGCCTGCGGGCTGGCGGGCCTGGTCGGCTGGCTTCTGAGTCGGCGGTCCGGAGCCGTCCGGGCAACCTCCGCACGGTCAGGGGACCCGTCACACGCCCAAGCGGCCGGGCTCGACCTCTCCGGCACCGGACCGACCGTCGTTCACTTCAGCGCCCCGTGGTGCGGACCGTGTGCGCGGGTGCGCCAGGTGGTCAGCGAAGTGTGCGACGGCCTCGGTAACGTGGCCCACGTCGAGGTCGACCTCGATTCCAACCCCGTTCTGGCGCAGCGCTTTTCGGTGTTGTCGCTGCCGACGACGCTGATCTTCGACGACGAGGGCCGCCAGCGCTACCGCGCAGCCGGCGTGCCTTCTGCTGCCGACCTGCGCTCGGTGCTGACCCCACTGTTGGCTTGACCCGCGTGTCATTAGGTAAGCTGTCCGACGTGTTCGCCCGCCTCGAGCCCATGCTCACCAAGCGCCGCGCAGTCGACCTGTGCCGCGTCGCGGGCTGCTGCTGTTGTTTTAGCTGCTGAGTAGCGCGCCTTCCGTGCCGCTCTCGGAGCAGCCGTTCCGGCGTGCCCCAAGCCTTCCCGTTGTCAACAGGAGCAGCTCTGTGTCGAGAACCAACACCACCGCCCAGGCCGACGGCGTCGACGTCCGCGGGCCGCGGTTCGTTGCGTGGGTCACCACCGCGGTCCTCGTGGTGACGCTAATCGTGTCCGGGTACAGCACACTGGCGGCAGCCGCCGTCCTGGCGGTGCAGGCCGTCGTCTTCGCCGTCGGTGCTCGCCGCGGGCCGCGGCGGCATCCGTACGCGATCGTGTACGGCATTCTGGTGGCGCCGCGGCTGGGGCCGGTGACCGAACGGGAGCCGGTGCCACCGCTGAAGTTCGCGCAACTGGTCGGATTGGTCTTCGCCGTCGTCGGTGTGGCCGGGTTCGCCGGCGGCGCACCCTTGCTGGGCCTGGCCGCGACGGCTGCCGCGCTGGCGGCGTCCTTCCTCAACGCGGCCTTCGGTATCTGCCTGGGCTGTCAGCTCTACCCGCTGGCCGCGCGGCTAAGGCACACACCCAGCGAGGTCCGCACAACCACCAACCTCTTCACCTGAGCAACCGAAAGGAACCCGCCATGGCACGTTCCGACGTCCTGGTCTCGGCAGACTGGGCCGAGGACAATCTCGACACACCCGGCGTCGTCTTCGTCGAAGTCGACGAGGACACCACCGCCTACGACAAGGGGCACATCCGCGGGGGGGTCAAACTGGACTGGCGCAAGGATTTGCAGGATCCTGTCCGGCGCGATTTCGTTGACGCGGAACAGTTTTCGAAGTTGCTGTCCGACCGCGGCATCTCCAACGACGACACCGTGATCCTCTACGGCGGCAACAACAACTGGTTCGCCGCCTACGCCTACTGGTATTTCAAGCTCTACGGCCACGAGAAGGTGAAACTGCTCGACGGGGGTCGCAAGAAGTGGGAACTGGACGGCCGTCCGCTGTCGACCGACCCGGTTACCCGCCCGACCACCTCCTACACGGCCAAGCAGCCGGATAACTCCATCCGGGCGTTCCGCGACGAGGTCATCGAGGCCATCGGTGTCAAGAACTTGGTCGACGTGCGCTCCCCGGAGGAGTTTTCCGGCAAGATCCTGGCACCGGCGCATCTGCCACAGGAACAAAGCCAACGGCCGGGGCACATTCCCGGCGCCATCAACGTGCCGTGGAGCAAGGCCGCCAACGAAGACGGCACCTTCAAGTCCGACGAGGAGTTGACCAAGATCTACGCCGACGCCGGCTTGGACGGTTCGAAGGAGACCATCGCTTATTGCCGGATCGGCGAGCGCTCGTCACACACCTGGTTCGTGCTGCGCGAACTGCTCGGACACCGAAACGTCAAGAACTACGACGGAAGTTGGACCGAATACGGCTCCCTGGTGGGAGTCCCGATCGAGTTGGGAAGCTGAACATGTGCACACCACCCAAGCAAGGACAGACGTTGCCCGCCAGCGTCGACCTGGAGAAAGAGACGGTGATCACCGGCCGGGTCGTGGACAGCTCCGGCCAAGCGGTGGGCGGGGCATTCGTCCGGCTGCTGGATTCCTCTGACGAGTTCACCGCCGAAGTTGTCGCCTCGGCCACCGGTGATTTCCGGTTCTTCGCGGCGCCGGGGTCCTGGACGGTGCGCGCGTTGTCGCCAGCCGGTAACGGCGACGCCGTGGTGAACCCGTCGGGTGCGGGTATCCACGAGGTCGACATCAAGGTCGCCTGACCGGCCGCGCCGCGCCAGCCGGGGTGGCGGTACGCGAACTAGACTCGTGGCCGTGATCCTGTTCTTCGAGATCATGCTGGTCGCGGCCGTCGTGGCGATCGCGTGGTTCGCGCTGTATACGCTCTACCGCCTGATCACCGACGACTCGTGAGCTCTTCGGGGCAGCCCGCCCGGCGGGCCGATCGGATCGCTTCCGGTCAACGTGCCATGGCCCAGGCGGCCGAGCGCGCCAAGGTGACTGCGAGCCGCAACATCCCGGTATTCGACGACCTTCCTATCCCTGCCGACACCGCGAACCTGCGCCAAGGCGCGAACCTGCACGACGCGCTGCTGGCGTTGCTGCCGCTGGTCGGGGTGTGGCGCGGCGAGGGAGAGGGCCGCGGTGCTTCCGGAGATTACCGGTTCGGCCAGCAGATCGTTGTGTCCCACGACGGCGGCGACTATCTGAACTGGGAGGCCAGGTCCTGGCGGCTGAGCGAGTCGGGCGAGTACGACGGGCCCGCACTGCGCGAGACAGGTTATTGGCGTTTCGTCCACGACCCCACCGATCCGACCGAGTCGCAGGCCATCGAACTGCTGTTGGCGCACTCGGCCGGTTACGTCGAGTTGTTCTACGGCCGGCCGCGCACCCAGTCGTCATGGGAATTGGTCACCGACGTCCTTGCCCGCAGCAAGTCGGGCATGCTTGTCGGCGGCGCAAAACGGCTCTACGGGATCGTCGAGGGCGGCGACCTGGCGTACGTCGAGGAACGGGTGGACGCCGACGGCGGGTTGGTACCGCATCTGTCGGCGCGGCTGTCGCGGTACGCGGGATAACGGCGCCCGACATGGACAGCCCCCGAGCCGATGCTCCAGGTTGGACGGACCGGGAGGCTCGGGGGCCGGGTGACTGCGGGGAATTCGCCAGCGCGCGCTGCTGAATCCTCGCTTCGCGCTGCTTAGCGCGCAGCCACCTCACATGTCCACGAAGCACTCAATTTGTCGGACCACCTCCTTTCCTGTGTAGGGCGACCATAGCATTTAGGGCGCGTTTCTGCATGTCAGCCCCAGTTTTGGGCTGGCTACGGTACGGGTCCGGTACGAGCGCAGTACGAGCCCGATTCGCCCCTAGTCACCGGGGTAACGCCGGGGTGAACGCCGGACCGAACTTCATTAGCCAAATCCGTGTGATCAAGGTCGGTAAACCGTTACGCTGCCTTTGGGTTGACAGGGCCGTCAATTTCAAGATCACTTTCGCGGGGTGCAATTATGGGCGCTCGGATTCGGGTTCTCGTCGTCGCGTTGGCGATTGGCGCGGCGGCATTGGGCGCTGCCCCGGCGGTCGTTGCGAACGGGCCGACTACGGTTCTGGCAGGTTGTGGCACGGGCCACTACGAGAACTCGGATGGGCAATGCATTCCCGACCCATCCTCGGGTCTGCCCCCTAACGGTGCCCCCGGCCCCTTCGGCGGCGGGCCGCCTGTGGGAGCTACTGCGATCTGCCGAGATGGCGACTACTCATTCAGTACTCACCACTCAGGCACGTGCTCGGGACACGGCGGCGTGCGATGGTGGCTCGCAAACTAACGGCTACTTAGGCCAACCGCGCCTGCGCGGCGTGCTACTTGCCCCGGCGCTTCTTCTTAACTAAGGTACTTTGCTGCTCTTGGCGCGGCGACCGACCTTGCCCCGTACCCGCGCGGGCCTGCCGCGCGAACCGGGCGCGGTGGGCGGACTGTTTGTTGGTGGCCATGGGCGAAACACCAACCTTTCATCTCTGGGTGGGGTAGCAACCGGGGCGAGGGCTGAGCCGTGGACACCCCGCCCCGGCTGGGTCCGCGCTACCGGGCACGCTTACGCCGCGGTTTACGGCGCAGCGGCACCCGCTTGTATGTGCTGCCTTTGCGGGCGGGCAACCGCGCGTACGCGGCTTGCTTGCATTTGCCCAGTTCATGGTGCTCGCCGGTGGCGTGTGCCTTACCGAGCGCCCACCGCCGCAATCTCGGGTTGGCAAAGAACAAGCGCTGCTGGGCTTTTGACTTAAAGGGCTTGTGGCCGACCGCAGGCCGTCCCGGTATGACCCCAGGGGATAGCACCTGGCTTTCTGGCCCTTGCCTGCGCCTTTGTGTAAGCCCTTGCGCCGCACCACGATTACATGCCAACCTGGTCGCCAGGGTAACCACGGGCCTGGTCGCGCCGTCGCCGCGTTTGCCGTGGCACGCCGACGCCACCGCTACCGGGCACCGGCTCGACAGGCGGGCTTTTGGGCATATATAGCCCGCCCAGCGACGGCGGTAGCCCGTTGGCGTGCGGCGCGACTAACCCCTCGCCCCAAGATAATTCGGTGTCGCCTAGCTCGCGCTGGCCCGTGATTGGGTCATGCGAGCGCCAGTGGCGGGGCTAGCGCTGACGCTGCTCGTAGCGCTCGTAAGCGGACGGCGGTTCCCTGTATGGCTCCGGTGCACAAACGGGAGCCATTACGTTTCAATCGTTGTCGGTGCGGTGTATGACGCGTCGGTCGTGATCTGCATGACCGCAGCCGCGCCCCGATACGCCGTGTGCCGACACCGAACCCACCCGCAAAGAAGCTGTCCTGCAGCGGGTAACCTTGCCAATGTCTCGGAATATGCTGCAGCCCCTGATAAGCCGGGTTGACGTGCTCCCTGAAACCAATAGGGTTGTCCTGGCGGTTTAGCCCGCCCGTAGCAACGAGTGCCACGTATTTCCTGGGAAAGTAATAGCTTTGGATCAACAGCGCACTGCCGTAACTACCCCCACCTGTAGCCCGTTGTACTCGATGTTCGGCACTGGGCCATGAATGGTTGCCTGGGAAATCCACGTCGGCATAAGCGCGCTGGGGATGAAATCCCATTTTGGGCCATCGTCGCATCGGACACCGACACCCTTCGGGCGCGTCGCCCCGGCAAAACCGCCTAAGCGCCGGGGTGGATGGCAGGAAAGTGCCTGTGAGCTGGGGTTATAGGTGGTCCGCTGAGAAGCACTCAATTTGTCGGACCACCTCCTTTCCTGTGTAGGGCTGACCGTACGCGCTCTACGCCGGCCGGACAACGCCAACTCAGCGGTCGCTGACGATAGCGGCGTCGACAAGTTCGGCGAATTCCGCGGCCATCGGGGCCCGCGGCAGCGGTCGGCCGTCTAGTGTGTGTACCCGCGCCGCCAACGTCATGCTCGACACCAGCCAAATACCTTGGGCCGCAAAGAGATCGGATACACGTAAGGCCCGGTAATCGCAGTCGTAGCCTTTGCCGCGCGCCACTTCGAAGAGCGCCTGCTGGGTGGTGCCGCGCAGGATCGGATACCACGGCGGTGGGGTGAACAGGGCGGTGCCGCCGCCTTCGCCGGGGGCGGCGATCACCACCGTCGAACGCGGGCTTTCCAGGACGTACCCGTCGGAGCTGACGAAGATGGCGTCACCGGCGCCCATGCGGGCAGCGTGGCGCAGGGCCGCCATGTTGACCGCGTAGGACAGCGTCTTGGCACCGGCCAGCAGCCATGGCATGGCGTCGGTGCCGCCGGCGGGCAGCCCGCGCGGCAGCGTGACCGCGGCGACCCCGTCGCGGCGGGCTGCGGCGATGCGCGGGGCCAGCGGATTGACCGTGACATAGGCGGTCGGCGCCGAACCGCTCTCCCGGCCGCGGCTGTAGACCAGTCGCATCGCGCCCTCGTCGGCCGTGGCGGCTGCCCACCGACGCGCGGCCGTGTCGATCGCAAGCCGCCATGCCGCCGGATCGGGCTCGGGCAGGTCCATCAATTTGGCCGAGTGACTCAGCCGCGCCAGATGCGCCTCCACTAGGCAGGCGCCGCCGTCACGGACCAACAGTGTTTCGAAAACGCCGTCGCCTCGCACGACGGCGAGGTCGTCGGCGCATATCAGCGGCGTGTCCGGTGTCAATATCTCGCCGTCGAGCGTGACGACCACGCCCGTCTGGCTAGCCATGGACGTTCAGCCTAACGAGCGCTCCGTAGAGTTGGCATGTGACCGCAGTTCCCGCGCCCGACCCCGGGCCCGACGCAGGTGCCGTCTGGCACTACGGCGACCCGTTCGGTGAGCAGCGCGCGGCCGCAACCGAGGCCGTGGTGGTGGACCGCTCCCACCGGGCCGTGATCACGCTGACCGGCGGCGACCGGAAGAGCTGGTTACACAGCATCTCGACACAACACGTCAGCGAGCTGCCCGAGGGCGCCAGCACCGAAAACCTCAGCCTGGACGGGCAGGGCCGGGTCGAGGACCACTGGATTCAGACCGAACTGGGTGGCGTCACTTATCTCGACACCGAAGCGTGGCGCGGCGAGCCGCTGCTGGCCTACCTGCGCGCGATGGTGTTCTGGTCGGACGTCACACCGGATGCCGCCGACATGGTGGTGCTTTCACTGCTCGGGCCGCGGCTAAGTGAACCGGCGACGCTCGATGTGCTGGGTGTGGACGAATTACCCGCCGAGATGACGGCCGTGCCGCTGCCCCGGGGCGGATTCATGCGCAGGATGACCAGTGCGCACACCGGCCAAATCGAGCTGGATGTGCTGGTGCCGCGGCAGCAATCGAGCGACTGGTTACACCGGCTGACTCAAGCCGGGGTGCGCGCCGCCGGGGTATGGGCCTACGAAGCCCATCGGGTGGCCTCGCGTCGTCCACGACTTGGTGTCGACACCGACGAGCGCACCATTCCCCACGAGGTCGGCTGGATCGGCGATCCCGGCGTGGGCGCCGTTCATCTGAACAAAGGCTGTTATCGCGGGCAGGAGACGGTCGCGCGGGTGCACAACCTGGGCAGGCCGCCGCGGATGCTGGTGTTGCTGCACCTGGACGGCTCGGCCGATCGGCCGGCGACCGGTGACCCGGTTCTTGCCGACAAACGCACGGTCGGCCGGCTGGGAACCGTCGTCGACCACGTCGATCTGGGCCCGATCGCACTGGCGCTGGTCAAGCGCGGACTGCCCGCCGATACGGCCCTGGTCACCGGCACGGGCGGGGACGTCGCCGCGGTGATCGATCCCGATTCGCTGCCGCCCGCCGACGTGGCCGGCGCGGGGCGGATCGCCGTTGAGCGGCTCCGCGGCACTAACCGATGACGGCTGTTGGAGCGGGCAGGGCCGCCAGCGCGTGGTCTCGGGGCACGGTAAACTATGCGGCAGGACAATAAACGAGACCGACAGATCGGAGCCGCCTACTCGTTGGGCCGCTCCGTTATTGCGCGAGGGGGTCTCCCCATGGGCCGCGGCCGGGCAAAGGCGAAGCAGACCAAGGTTGCTCGAGAACTGAAATACAGCTCCCCGCAGACCGATTTCGAGCGGCTTCAGCGCGAGCTCTCCGGTTCGGGTGCTGGCGACTCCAACCGGCTGGACGGTGACGACCGGTTTCCCGACGACCCATGGAACGACGAAGACGACTGGCGCCGTTAGGGTCGTCTACCAGCCGTTAGAACCGCGGGTGCTGCCCGACGAGCCTGGCTCGCGGGCCTTCCTTGCCGCCCTTGTTGACGGTGCCCAACACCCAGCAATCCACGTGCCGGGCGGTCAAGATGGCCAGCGCCCGATCGGTGTCCTCGGGTGCGACGACGGCGACCATGCCGACGCCCATGTTGAACGTTTTTTCCATCTCCGCGCGGCTGACCCGGCCCCGCTGCGCGATCATCGCGAAAACCGGTGCCGGCGTCCACGTGCCGCGGTCGACTTCGGCGACCAGTCCATGTGGCATGACGCGCTCCAGGTTGCCGGCCAGCCCGCCGCCGGTGATGTGGCAGAAGGTGCGGACTTGGGTTTCGGCGGCCAACGCCAGGCAGTCCTTGGCGTAGATGCGGGTGGGCTCCAGGAGTTCTTCGCCCAGCGTGCGGCCGAACTCCTCGACGTAGCCGGCCAGGTTCATCCGGTCGATCTCCAGCAGGACGGCACGCACCAGCGAGTAGCCGTTGGAGTGCAGGCCGGACGAACCCATCGCGATGATGACGTCACCAGGTTTGACACGTTCCGCGCCCAAGACGTCGTCAGCCTCGATCACGCCGACAGCCGTGGCCGACAAGTCGTAGTGGTCGGGCTCGATGAGGCCGGGATGCTCGGCGGTCTCGCCGCCCAGCAGCGCGCAGCCGGCACGAATGCACCCTTCGGCGATGCCGGCGACGATCGCATTGAGACGTTCGGGCACGATCCGCCCCAACGCGATGTAATCCAACAGAAAGAGCGGCTCGGCGCCGCACACAACCAGGTCGTCGACCACCATCGCCACCAGGTCCAGGCCGACAGTGTCGTGTTTGTCCATTGCCTGGGCGATCGCCAGCTTGGTGCCCACGCCGTCGCTGGAGGCGGCCAGCAGCGGTTCACGGTAACCGCCGCGCAGCGCGAACAGTCCGGCGAATCCCCCCAGCTTGCTGCGGACTTCGGGCCTGGTGGCCCTCGACGCGAGTGGTTTGAACAATTCCACGGCGCGGTCACCGGCTGCAATGTCCACCCCGGCCGCTGCATAGGTGATGCCCTGGTTGCCGGAGTGTTTTCCGGAATCCTTCCGACGGTCCGTCATCGCCGATAAAGGCTACCGTTCGCGCCGTGCTAGGGGCGCCGTAACGCGTCTTCAGCCAGAGCAGCCTCGTCGATCGCAGGGTCGGTCTGCACGGCCCCGCGGGCCGCGGTGGCCAGCATGTGCTCGATGACGTTCTTACCCAAGACGGACTCGCTGGACAGCTCGATCGGGTACGCGCCGTCGAAGCAGGCGGTGCAGAGCCGGGACGCGGACTGTTCGGTGGCCGCGATCATCCCCCCTTGGGAGATGTAGCCGAGCGTGTCGGCACCGATGGCGTGCCGCACCGCCTCGAGCATCTCGTCCTCGTCGTCGACGGCGTTGGCGATCAACTCCGCCGGCGACGGGAAGTCGATCCCGTAGAAGCAGGGCCACTTCACCGGCGGTGAGGCGATCCGCACATGCACTTCGGCGGCGCCGGCCTCACGCAGCATCCGCACCAGGGCGCGCTGGGTGTTTCCCCGCACGATCGAGTCGTCGACGACGATCAGCCGCTTGCCCCGGATGACCTCTTTGAGGGGGTTGAGCTTGAGCCGGATACCCAGCTGGCGGATGGTCTGCGACGGTTGGATGAAGGTGCGCCCGACGTAGGCGTTTTTCATCAGCCCCTGCCCGTAGGGAATGCCGGACTCCTGCGCGTAGCCGACCGCGGCGGGCGTGCCGGATTCCGGCACCCCGATCACCAGGTCGGCGTCGATCCCGCACTCGCGGGCCAGCCGGCGACCGATCTCAACCCGGGCGGCATGCACCGATCGGCCGGCAATCGTGCTGTCCGGGCGTGCCAGGTAGACGTATTCGAAGACGCAGCCCTTGGGCGTGGGCTCGGCGAAACGGCTGGACCGCACCCCGTCGGCGTCGATCGCCAGCAGTTCACCCGGCTCGATGTCACGGACGAACGACGCCCCGACGATGTCGAGGGCTGCGGTTTCGGAAGCCACCACCCAGCCGCGGTCGAGTCGTCCCAGGCACAGCGGCCGTACCCCGAACGGGTCGCGACCGGCATACAGGGTGTTCTCGTCCATGAAGATCAGGCAGAACGCGCCGCGCACGGTCGGCAGCAGTTCCAGGGCCGCTTGTTCTAGCGTCGAGTCGGCCGCCGCGTGGGCCAGCAGCGCGCCCAAGACATCCGAGTCCGTGGTGGCCGAGCCGGGCAACCGGGGGTTGATCAACCCGGCTTCACGGGCCCTGGTGACCAGGACGGTGCTGTTGACGATGTTGCCGTTGTGTCCCAACGCCACCCCGGTGCCGGCCATCGTGGTCCGAAACACCGGCTGAGCGTTCTCCCATGTGGTCTGCCCGGTGGTGGAGTAGCGACAGTGCCCGATGGCGACGTGCCCCGGCATGGCCGCCAACGTCTGCTCGTCAAACACCTGGCTGACCAGCCCGAGATCCTTGAATACCAGCACCTGCGACCCGTCGGCCACGGCGATGCCGGCGGCTTCCTGCCCGCGGTGCTGCAGCGCATACAAGCCGTAGTAGGTGAGCTTGGCGACTTCCTCGCCGGGGGCCCAGACCCCGAAGACACCGCATTCTTCGCGGGGCGGATTGTCCTCGGGCTGGGGCTGCAGGACGGTCACGGTCTGGCGGCTCCCGAAGGTTGGTGACGTAACGGAGTCTACGGGGACGACGCCTCGGTCGCAGAATCCGGCGTGCGTGTTGCGCCGGCGTCTCGTCAAGCAGGCAGGTTCACCACGGGCAGCCATCGTTGGATCTCAGCGGCGCGCGGACCTGACAGATGCAGCGCCCCGGCCGCCTTGGCCGCCGGCACCTGCAGCAGCCCGGTGGCCAGCTGCAGCCAGGTCCGCGGATCGGTCTCGACAATATTCGGTGGGGTACCGCGCGTATGCCGCGGACCGGCAATGCATTGCACAGCGACGAACGGCGGGATCCGGACCTCCACGCTGGCGCCGGGTGCCTGCGCGGCCAGGGTGCGCGCGGTGAGCCGGACAGCGGCCGCCAGCTCGGCTCGCTTTGGCGCCGAGCGGTTTTCGTCACGCAGCCAGGCGGCGACGGCCAAGACGGCTTGGCGGGTCTTGGCCGGGTCGGCGCTTTGACGGGCGGCCATGTCTTACGAACCTGACCGCCGCTGAATGGTGAGAGCCGCCACCGCCGCGGTCTCGTTGATCGCCAGATGTGTCAGCATCGGAGCGGCCAGGCTGCCGGACCGGTCAGCCAGCCAGCCGAACAGCCAGCCCGCCACGCCGGTGACCAGGATGGTCAGGCTCACCGGCTGGCCCGCGGCGCGCGCGTCGGCGATGTGGGAGAGCCCGAACGCGACGGCCTGCACCAGCCGGCCCCCGGATTTGCCGAAGCCCCTGGCAGCGGCGGTCGCCAGCGCAGCCCGGAATGCGGCTTCCTCGGCCCACACCGTGCCCACGGGTATCTGTAACCCCAACCAGGCCGGTGCCGAACGCGGCAACGGCCGCGCGGACATCGACAGCCGCACCACGGGCACCGGCGCCGTCGCCGCGATCGCGGTCGCCGCGGCGGCCCCGGCCGAAAGCCCCCACCGCAGCCCGGCCCATAACCGCGGTGGACACAACCCGATGCGCGAACCGGTCAGCAGTGCCACCAGCGCGCCCCCGCCAGCTTGCGCGGGCACTCGCCACCGCACCGGTATCCGCGGCATGATGAAACTCGAGCCGACCAGCACGGTGGCCAGCAGGAGCGCCCGTGACCGCTCAAATGTGCTGCCGTGCATCAGCTTTCAGGTCCGTCGGCGCCTTCTGATTGTTTGAGCGCGGCACGTGTCCGCTCGGTGTCGGCGGCCGTCCAGCCATCCGGGGGTATCACCGCCGCCCAGCCGTCGAGGATGGTGTTGCCATAGTTGTGGCCATGACCGCGGGGCATGCCCTCGGCGTTGGTGAGGTCCGCGCTGACCTGCCAGAACGTCACCACCGGATACCAGCGCATCGACGCGGTGCGGTCTTGCCCCGGCGGTTCGACCAGCCAATCGGGTCGGCTGAACAGCAAATCGGGCGACCACCACACGACCGGGTCGGACGGGTGTTGCAAAAACAGCACCCGGGTGCCCTCCCATGGCCCCGCTGCGACGCGGGCGACGTCCGCGGGGTCGACGGCCTCCGAAAAGCGCACGGTTCGCCCGTTGTCATAGCGTGGCTGCACCTCGGTGGTCCCGGGATCGCGCCGCACAATCAGCGCATGCCATAACGCACTTTCGTGCGGCGGCCCCACCCACAGCACCGCGTCGAAGCCCATCTTGGCGATGTCGGGCAAGAACCCGAACGCCGCCTGCCCGGCCATCGAACCAAGGCTTTCGCCGTACAGCACCAATTTCGGCCGGTGATCCGCCGGCAGTTGCTGCCAGCGGTCGTGCACGGTGTCGATCAGCATCTTTCCTGAATCCATCGACTTTTGCCGGTCGGCCAAGAATGAAATCCAGCTGGGCAGGTACGAGTACTGCAGCCCGGCCATCGCGGTGTCGCCGTTGTACATCATCTCCAGCGAACGCGCCGCCACCGGATCGATCCAGCCGGTGCCGGTGGTCGGGATGATCACCAGCAGCTTGCGGTCGAATGCGTGGGTGCGTTCAAGTTCGTCGACGATCACCCGCGCACGTGCGCGGTCGTCGGCGGCGGTCTGCAGCCCGGCATACACCCGGATGGGCTCCTTGGCCGGCCGACCGTTGAGCCGGGTCAGCTCGGCGGCGTGCGGGCCAGTGGCGACGAAGTTGCGACCCTGGAAGCCGAGTGTGTCCCAGGGCGCCAATGACGCTGGGCTACCTGACTTTTCGGGCAATAACGGCTGATGTATGCGCGCGCCGGTGGCGTTGTTCCGCGGCTCGGAAAGGGCATTGGCCCCGACGAAGAAACCCCGCACCAAGACCCCGTTGATGAGGGTGATCAGCAGCGCCACGACGATCGTGGTGCCGATGAACAGCGCCACCTCGTCGTGCAGATGCCAGCGCCTGATCAGCATCCGGGCCAGCAGCTTGACCGCGTCGATGAGGGTCCGGCACGTCGCCACCAGCACAGCACTCACCACGCTCGCGACGACCAGCGTGCGCAGATAGCCCAGCGTGGTCGGACCGGGGATGCCCATCAGCGCCGACACTTGCCGCTGCCACCCGGCGGCCGGGACGAGCATCAGCACCGCCGCACTCGGCGCGATCACGACGACACCCGCCTTGATCCCGAACAACACCCGGGCCGGCGGCGGCCACCAGCGGGCGTTGCGCAGCAGGAAACGTTGCGCGGCTTTTTCCACCAGCACGCCCAAGCCATAGCCGAAAGCCGCGTTGATGCCGCCGATCAGTCCTTGGAACAGCCAATCCCTGGGCAGCAGCGACGGCGTCAACGACAAGCAGAAAAACAGCGCGCCGAACCCGACCCCGCCGAAGCGCAGTCGCAGCAAGCCCCACGCCCACACCAGCAGCGGGTGCCGGCCGCGGGGCTGGGCTGCGTCGCTGACCGGTTCGGTGGTGGCGTCGTGCACTGGGATGCTCATGCCCGCACACTCATCCGAACAGCGCGGGCAGCACCGCTTCGGAGGTGCCGCGCAGTTCTGCCAGCGATACGGTGAACAAGCCCCGAAATTCGACGGCATCCGACTCCGGGTCGACGACTCCGATGCGCATGGCGGGCAGCCCACGCACCTCACACAGCGACCGGAACCGGTTCTCCGCTGTGCGCGGCACCGCCACCAACACTCGGCCGGCCGACTCGGAGAACAACATCACGAAGGGGTCGATGCCGTCGGGAAGCACGACGCGGCAACCGGTTTCGCCGGCCAGTGCCGCCTCCACCACCGCGATGGCCAGGCCACCTTCGGACAGATCGTGCGCCGCGGAGACCAGTCCGTCACGCGACGCCGCGCTGAGCACCTCGGCCAGCAGCTTCTCGCGGGGCAGGTCGACTTTCGGCGGCAGCCCGCCAAGGTGGTCGGCGGTCACCTGGGCCCACACCGAGCCGTCGAACTCGTCCCGGGTCTCGCCGAGCAACATCAGCGTCTCCCCCGGCTCGGTACCCAGATCGGTCGGGATGCGCCGGTGCACGTCGTCGATGACGCCGAGCACACCGACGACCGGGGTGGGCAGGATCGGGGTCGATCCGGTTTGGTTGTAGAAGCTGACGTTGCCGCCGGTCACCGGAATGCCAAGGGCCGCACAGCCGTCGGCCAATCCGCGCACCGCCTGGGCGAACTGCCACATCACCGCCGGGTCTTCCGGTGAGCCGAAGTTCAGGCAGTTGGTGACCGCGACCGGGGTGGCTCCGGTGACCGCGACGTTGCGGTACGCCTCGGCCAGCGCAAGCTGGGCGCCGGCGTAGGGATCGAGCAGCGTGTAGCGGCCCGACGCGTCGGTGGACACCGCGATGCCGCGGCCGGTGGACTCGTCGACGCGCAGCATGCCGGCGTCGGCGTGCGCGGCCAGCACGGTGTTGCCGCGCACATAGCGGTCGTACTGTTCGGTGATGAACTTGCGGCTGCATAAGTGCGGGCTGCCCAGCAGCGCAAGCAAAGTGGCGCGCAGCTCGTCGCCGCTGGCCGGCCGCGGCAGGCTGCTCGACCGGTCGGCATTCAACGCGTGCTGCGAGGCCGGCCGGGCCAGTGGACGCTGGTATACCGGCCCGTCATGGGCCACGGTGCGCGGCGGCACGTCGGCGACGGTCTCGCCGTGCCAGGTGATGCGCAACCGGTCGCCGTCGGTGACTTCGCCGATCACGGTGGCCGGCACCTCCCATTTGCGGCACACCGCGAGAAACGCGTCCACGTTGTCCGGCGCGACCACCGCGCACATCCGCTCCTGCGACTCGCTGCACAGCACCTCGGCGGGCGTCATGTTGTGGGTGCGCAATGGCACAGTGCCCAGTTCGATGTCCATGCCGCCGTCCCCGGCAGACGCTAATTCCGAAGTGGCACAGGCTAATCCGGCCCCACCTAAATCCTGGATACCGATCACCAGACCTGCGGCGTACAGCTCCAGGCAGCATTCGATGAGCACCTTTTCCATGAACGGGTCACCGACCTGAACCGACGGCAGCTTCTTGCGGCCCGGTCCGGCCTCGTCACCGCCGAAGGTGTCCGACGCCAGCACCGACACCCCGCCGATACCGTCGAGCCCGGTGCGGGCACCGAACAGGATGATCTTGTTACCGGCGCCCGAGGCGAAGGCCAAGTGCAGGTCTTCTTTGCGCAACACGCCGACGCACAGCGCGTTGACCAACGGATTGCCGGCGTAGCAGGCGTCGAAGACGGTTTCGCCGCCGATGTTGGGCAGGCCCAGCGAATTGCCGTATCCCCCGATCCCGCGCACCACGCCGTCGACCACCCGGCGGGTGTCCGGGGCGTCGACCGGGCCGAAACGCAGCTGGTCCATCACCGCCACCGGTCGCGCCCCCATCGCCATGATGTCGCGCACGATGCCGCCGACCCCGGTGGCCGCGCCCTGGTAGGGCTCGACGTAGGAGGGGTGGTTGTGCGACTCGACCTTGAAGGTGACGGCCCAGCCGTCGCCGATGTCGACGACGCCAGCGTTTTGCCCGATCCCGGCCAGCAGCCCGGCCCGCATCTCGTCGGTGGTGGTCTGCCCGAAATAGCGCAGATGAACCTTCGACGACTTATATGAGCAGTGCTCGCTCCACATCACCGAATACATCGCCAGCTCGACGTCGGTGGGTCGTCGGCCCAAAATGTCGCGGATGCGCTGGTACTCGTCGTCTTTGAGGCCGAGCTCGCGGAAGGGTTGCGGCTGTTCCGGGGTGGCGGCGGCCCGCTCGACGGTATCGACCGCGTGAGTGAGCCCGAACGTCACGGAGCCAGTCTAGGTTCCGCGTGGTCGCAGAGCCGTTCACACCGGCATGAACGGGCCGACTGCCGCAACAGTGCGCGTCGGCGGGCAGCGCACGGCGCAGGCGCCTCGAGGAGGCGCCCAGGGCCCTAGCGCCCGGCCACGCGGAACGTGTTGCCGTGGGTCGGCCGGCACCACCCGGCGAACACTGTCATTCGATGCTGTGCTGGCCGATGCGGCTGGCTCCGGCGGCTTGCAGCCGGCTCACAGCAGCGTCGACGTTGGCGGTGCTGAAATCCAAGCGCACCCGGTTCTTGCCCGGCGTGGGGTCGGGCACCTTCTGAAATCCCAGCCGTGGACCCTGCGGGCGGCTCACCGCTATAAGCTGTCCATGCTTGCCGGACGCTGAGCGGCGATGTCACTGCGGCGTCAAAAACGTCTGCAGCGCAGCCGAATACGCGGCGACGTCGGCGGCGCCCATCAGTTCGCGGGCGGAGTGCATCGCCAGCTGGGGAGCGCCGACGTCGACGGTCGGGATGCCGGTCCGCGCCGAGGTGATCGGGCCGATCGTCGAGCCGCACGGCAGGTCGGCCCGGTGTTCGTAGCGCTGCAACGCCACGCCCGCCTGCTGGCAGGCCAGTGCGAAGGTCGCCGCGGTGCGGCCGTCGGTGGCATACCGCAGGTTGGGGTGGACCTTCAGCACCGGGCCGGCGTTGATCGCGATCGGGTGCCCGGGCTCGTGGCGGTCGGGGTAGTTGGGGTGGGTGGCGTGCGCCATGTCCGCTGAGGCCAGTGTGGATCCGGCCATGCGGCGCAGGAAATCCTCGCGGCCGCCGCCGGTCGCCAGCACGATCCGCTCCAGTGTGGTCAGCAGCAGCTCGGACTGGGCGCCGTGATCGGAGGTCGAACCGACCTCTTCGTGGTCGAACAGCGCCAGCACCGGCAGGTAGCCGCCGGGCTCGGCGGCCAGCAGCGCCTCCAGGCCGGCATAGCAGCTGGCCTGGTTGTCCAGCCGGGGTGCGCTGACGAACTGGCTGTCAAGTCCGGCCAGCGTGGAGGGCGCCAGATCGTGGGTCATCAGATCGAAGCCGAGCACGTCGTCGGCGCCCACGCCAGCTCGCTCGGCGACCTGGCCGACAAACGAGCGGGTGGTGTCGCCGGCGGCCCACACCGCGTTGACGTGGTGCTGCGGGTCCAGCGTGAGTGACTTGCGGTCTTCGGCCAGGTGGATGGCCAGCTGCGGCACCCGCAGGATCGGTTCGTCGATGCGAATCAGCCGGTGGCTGATGCCGGCACCGTCACGCACGGACAGTCGTCCGCTCACCCCGAGGTCGCGGTCCAGCCACGAGTTCAGCCAGGCGCCCCCGTAGGGCTGCAGCGCGACTACCTGCCAGCCCGCAACCACCCGGTCGGGCCGCTGTTTGACGCGCAGATTGGGGCTGTCGGTGTGGGCGCCGATCACCCGAAACGGCGCGGCCGAAGCGCCCGCGCTGTGCCACGCCACCATCGAGCCAGCACGCACCGTGAAGAATTTGCCGGCACCGGGCCAGGTGTCGGTTTCAGCCAACTCGACAAACCCGGCGGCGCGCAGCGCACGCGCCGCCGTGGCACACACGTGGAACGGCGACGGCGATGCGTCGATGAATTCGCACAGACCCCGCGCCGTGGCTGTCATGTCCTCATCCTGTCATCGCAGCACGGGCCGGGACGTTAGGGTCGAATCCATGCCTGCCGCGCAGCCGCAACCGATCCTGCAACCGTTGACGCCGGCAGCTATTTTCCTGGTGGCCACCATCGACGAGGGCGGTGAGGCAACCGCGCATGACACGCTGCCCGACATCTCGGGGCTGGTGCGGGCGATCGGTTTTCGTGACCCGGCCAAGCGCCTGTCGGTGGTGGCCTCGATCGGGTCGGATGCATGGGATCGGCTGTTCTGCGGTCCGCGGCCCGCCGAGCTGCACCCGTTCGTACCGTTGAAGGGCCCGCGGCACATTGCGCCCGCCACGCCCGGGGATCTGTTGTTTCACATCCGGGCCGAAACGATGGACGTGTGCTTCGAGCTGGCCAGCCGACTGGTGGACGCGATGGCCGGTGCCGTGACGGTGGTCGACGAGGTGCACGGCTTCCGGTTCTTCGACAACCGCGACCTGCTCGGGTTCGTCGACGGCACCGAAAATCCCGATGGACCGCAGGCCGCCGGCGCGACTCAGATCGGCGACGAGGATCCCGACTTCGCCGGCGGGTGCTATGTGCATGTGCAGAAGTACGTGCACGACATGGCCGGCTGGAATGCGTTGTCGGTCACCGAGCAGGAGCGGGCGTTCGGCCGAACCAAGTTGGAAGACATCGAATTCGACGACGCCGCCTTGCCGGCGAACTCCCACATCGCGCTGAACAAAGTCGAAGACGACGACGGCAACGAGCTCAAGATCGTGCGGCACAACATGCCGTTCGGCGAGGTGGGCAAGGGCGAGTACGGCACGTACTACATCGGCTACTCCCGCAGTCCCGCCGTCACCGAACAGATGCTGCGCAACATGTTTCTCGGCAATCCGCCCGGCAACACCGACCGCATCCTGGACT
The DNA here is from genome assembly GCF_016592155.1 of Mycobacterium heckeshornense. NCBI lineage: Bacteria > Bacillati > Actinomycetota > Actinomycetes > Mycobacteriales > Mycobacteriaceae > Mycobacterium > Mycobacterium heckeshornense. The sequence goes on along the minus strand of NZ_AP024237.1, from coordinate 631,681 downwards.
TCTCCACCGCTCTCACCGGTGGATTGTTTTTCTGTCCCACCGTCGACTTTCTCGACGACCCACCGCCACTGCCGCAATTACCGTCAGACGGCTCGCTGGCGATCGGCAGTTTGAAAGGAAACCCTCGATGAACAACCTCTACCGCGAACTGGCACCGATCACCGAAGCGGCGTGGGCCGACATCGAACTGGAGGCGACTCGGACATTCAAACGGCACATCGCGGGGCGTCGAGTGGTCGATGTGAGCGGACCCGGCGGTCCCACGATGGCGGCGGTCGGCATCGGTCGACTGACGGACGTAACGTCCCCTTCCGAAGGAGTGATCGCGCATCTGCGGGCGAGCAAACCGCTGGTGCGCCTGCGGGTTCCGTTCACACTGTCCCGATCGGAGATCGACGACGTGGAGCGCGGCGCGAAGGACTCCGACTGGGACCCGGTTAAGGATGCCGCCAAGAAGCTGGCCTTCGTCGAAGACCGGGCCATCTTCGAAGGCTACGGCGCCGCGTCGATCGAAGGTATCCGCAATGCCAGCTCGAACACACCGCTCAAGCTGCCCAAGGACGCCCGCGCGTTCCCCGACGTGATCTCACAGGCGCTGTCCGGGCTGCGGCTGGCGGGTGTCGACGGGCCCTACTCGGTGTTGCTGTCGGCCGACGCCTACACCAAAGTCAGCGAGACCACCGAACACGGCTACCCGATCCGCGAGCACATCAACCGGCTTATCGACGGCGAGATCATCTGGGCGCCGGCCATCGACGGGGCCTTCGTGCTGACCACCCGCGGCGGCGACTTCGACCTGCAACTTGGCACCGACGTCGCGATCGGTTACCTGTCGCACGACGCCGACACCGTGCAGCTGTACCTGCAGGAGACGATGACGTTCCTGTGCTACACCGCCGAGGCGTCGGTCGCGCTCAGCGTGTAAGTCAGGCCGCCAACACACAATCCAACACCGAATAGAACAGGTCGAGGCCGTCATCGGACGGGCCGGTCAACGCCTCGATGGCATGCTCGGGGTGCGGCATCAAACCGACCACCCGACCGTTGGCCGAGCTGATGCCCGCAATATCGCGCAGCGAGCCGTTGGGGTTGCCGAGATAGCGGAACACGATCCGCCCCTCGGCTTCCAGTTCGTCGAGCACCCGCTGCGGGGCCACGTAGCGGCCCTCGCCGGACTTCAGCGGCACCAGCAGTCTCGCGCCCGGCTCGAATCGCGAGGTCCACGCCGTCGCCGTCGACTCCACCCGTAGCCACACGTCGCGGCAGATGAAGTGCAAACCCGCGTTGCGGGTGAGCGCTCCGGGCAGCAGACCCGCTTCACATAAGACCTGAAAACCGTTGCAAATACCGAGGATTGGCAGCCCTCGGCCCGCGGCAGCGATCACTTCGCTCATCACCGGCGCGAACCTCGCGATCGCGCCGGCGCGCAAATAGTCGCCGTAGGAGAAGCCGCCGGGCACCACGACCGCGTCGACGCCCCGCAGATCAGGGTCGGCGTGCCAGAGACCCACCGCCTCGGCGCCGACGACACGTACCGCCCGGGCCGCGTCGACGTCGTCGAGTGTGCCGGGAAACGTGATGACGCCGATGCGGGCCGTCACCGCGGTTCCCGGCTGATGGTCCAGTCTTCGATCACCGTGTTCGCCAGCAGCGATTCCGCGATCTCGGCGAGCTCCGAATCGTCGACGGTGTCGTCGACCTCCAACTCAAACCTCTTGCCCTGCCGCACATCTGAGATTCCGGCGTGGCCGAGCCGTCCCAGTGCGCCGACGATCGCCTGGCCCTGCGGGTCGAGAATCTCGGCCTTGGGCATCACATGCACAACCACCCGGGCCACGGACGCTCCTCGCTGTCGATAGCTGCACTTTTCGGCGCCAACTCTACCGGCGAGCCGGCGCCGGGCCGGGTCATGGACACGAGCCGAGGTAGGCCGCGCACAATGGGCCGGTCATCGCGTCGAGAACCTGGGCGTCCGACACCGTGGGCCAGGGGGTCTGCGGCGGCGACGACGACCACAGACTCAGTTCGCTGAGGCTGCTGTTTTGCGGCTCGGCCACCAGATAGGTATGCAGGATCACCGGCCCGCTGATCACCGCTGCCAGCCGGTTGGTTTCGTCGACCGTGATCGCCGCCGACTGGTTCGGTGCGCCCAGCTGGCAGCCGCGCAATGCCGCGGCAGCGGAGGTGAGCACCGAAAACGCGTTCTGGCCGCCGCGCGCGGTGTCACCGCGCCAGTGCAGCACCTGCGCCTGCAATTGCCACTGGCCCGGGGGATTGGCCACGGCCGCACGGCTCGCGACGGCATATTCACGTGGGTCTCGTGGTAAAGGCGTTGTGGCACAAAGCTCTTCGAACCGAAACCGCGGTCCGGCGGCGGTACCGGTCACGGGTGCCGCCACCCGGGCCAGCGTGGGCCAGCGGTACGTCCCGTTCAGCGGCACCGCGCCCGGATCGATCCACGCGGTATCAGGGATCTGGTCGCACACCGGTGGGCAGGTCTCCGGGTCGGCCTGTGCGGGGGTTGCGGGCACCTGTGCGGCCGCCAGGCCGCCGGCGAGCAACACCGTCGCCAGGATTACCCGCATCGCACCACCCTCACGAGCGCACAATCGTAGACATGCAATTGACGCATTTCGGTCATTCCTGCCTGCTTGCCGCATTCGACCACACCGCCGTGCTGTTCGACCCGGGAAATTTCTCGCACGGCTTCGAGGGGATCAGCGGCCTGGCGGCGATCCTGATCACCCACCAGCACCCCGACCACGTCGACACCAGGCGACTGCCGGCGCTGATCGACGCCAACCCCGGCGCCGCGGTGTATGCCGATCCGCAGACCGCCGCCCAGCTCGGCCGGCCATGCCGGGCCGTGCGGCCCGGCGACGAACTACCCGTCGGCTCGTTGACCATCAGGGCGGTCGGCGGACGCCACGCGGTCATCCATCCCGAAATTCCGGTGATAGACAACATCTCCTACCTCGTCGGGGATGGCGAGCATCCGGCCCGGTTGATGCATCCCGGTGATGCCCTGTACGTCCCGGACGAGCCGGTGGATGTGCTGGCCACTCCGGCGGCGGCGCCGTGGATGAAGATCTCGGAGGCCGTCGACTACCTGCGGGCGGTGGCGCCGCGGCGGGCGGTGCCCATCCACCACGGCATCATTGCGCCGGAAGCGCGCGGCATCTACTTCAGCCGGCTGAGCGAAATGACCACCACCGACTTTCAGGTGTTGCCCGAAGAGAGCGCGGTCACCTTCTAGCGGCGAGCAGACGCAGAATCGCACATTTCGTGCCGAAATAATGCGATTTCGCGTCTGCTCGGCAACCGGACTAAGCGATGTCGGCGGCGGCGGCGCGGCCGGCGGTACGACCGGAAAAGATGCAGCCGCCGAGGAACGTACCTTCCAGCGCCCGGTAGCCGTGCACGCCCCCGCCGCCGAAACCGGCCGCTTCACCGGCCGCATACAACCCGTCGAGTGGGGTGCCGTCGGCTTTGAGCACCCGGGAATCCAGGTCGGTTTCCAATCCGCCCAATGTCTTTCGGGTCAAGATGTGAAGTTTGACCGCTATCAACGGGCCCGCCTTCGGATCGGTGAGACGGTGGGGCGCCACCACCCGCCCCAGCCGGTCACCCCAATAGCCGCGGGCGGCGCGGATCGCGGTGATCTGGCTGTCCTTGCTGAACCGGTTGGCCACTTCGCGGTCGCGGGCGGTGACCTCCGCGGCCACCGTCGCATAATCCAGCGGCACCACATCGGGAACGGTGTTCATGGCAGTGACCAACTCGCGCAATGAATGAGCGGTGACGAAGTCCACGCCGCGGTCGACGAACGCCTGCACCGGACCCGGCGGGCCGGATCCGGCGCGCGAGCGTAACAGCTGGCGCACACTGCGTCCGGTGAGGTCGGGATTTTGCTCTTGGCCCGACAGCGCGAATTCCTTTTCGATGATCTTGGCGTTGAGCACGAACCAGGTGTAGTCGTAGCCCGACCGGGCGATGTACTCCAGCGTGCCGAGCGTGTCGAATCCCGGATACAGCGGTGCCGGCAGCCGCTTGCCGGTGGCGTCCAGCCACAACGACGACGGTCCGGGGATGATCCGGATACCGTGCCGCGGCCAGATCGGGTCGTAGTTGGTGATGCCCTCGGTGTAGTGCCACATCCGGTCCCGGTTGATCACCCGGGCGCCCGCCTTCTCGGCGATACCGATCATCCTGCCGTCGACGTGTGCGGGCACACCGCTGAGCAGTTGCTCGGGCACCCGGCCCATCCGCTGGGGCCAGTTCTGCCGCACCAGGTCATGATTGCCGCCAATGCCGCCGCTGGCGACGATGACCGCAGGCGCGCGAAATTCGAAGTCATGTATCACCTTTCGGGACGACGGCACCCCTCGCGGTTGATCGGAGGGCTCCAGCACGCTGCCCCGCACCCCGGTCACCGCGCCATTCTCGACGATCAGCTCGTCGACCCGGTGGCGATGCGCGAAGCGCACCGCCGAGCGGTCCCGCAGTTGGCGGGCGAAGATCTCGACCAGCGCCGGCCCTGTGCCCCAGGTGATGTGGAAACGGGGCACCGAGTTGCCGTGCCCGCGAGCGTCATACCCGCCGCGTTCGGCCCAGCCCACCAGCGGGAAAATCCGCAAGCCCCGAGCGCGCAACCAGCTGCGCTTCTCCCCTGCCGCGAAATCGACGTAGGCATAGGCCCATTGGCGCGGCCAATAGTCCTCCGGCCGGTCGAAGCCCGCCGTACCCAGCCAATCCTGCAGCGCCAGCTCGTGACTGTCGTGCACCCCGAGGCGGCGTTGCTCGGGACTGTTGACGAAGAACAGCCCGCCGAATGACCAGAAGGCCTGCCCACCGAGGTTGGCGGCGTTTTCCTGGTCGAGGATCAACACCCGCAGGCCCCGGTCCGCGACTTCGCAGGCGGCGACCAGCCCGGCCAGCCCTGCCCCGACGATGATGACGTCAGCGACTTGCCCCGCCGACCCGGCCGCGGTTTCGCTCATGCCGCTACAGGGTAGTGACCGGGGCGGTCAGGCGGCGTCCGGAACCGCCTGATCGGGCCGCCACTCGTACACGGTGGGCGTGCAGCGGTGCAGCAACGCCAGGTCCACGGCGTCGAGCATCGCCTGCAACGGCCCGGGCTTGCGCAGATGACGGGCGGCAACAGCGACCCGGACAATGCCGCCGCGGCGAGCAACACGCTCGGCCGAAAGCACCAACATCCGACACCACCACGGCTCGGTCAAAAAGCCCTCCCCGATGCCGAGCACCCGGGCGCGCACCGTGGTGTGACGGACCAAGTCGGTGATCCCGTGCAGCTCCGCTAACAATCGAAAACCATTGCGAGGCAAAGCCTTGACTGTACCCGGTGAAGCCAGCCAGCGCGGCGGTGCGAATAGTCTGGTGCGTAGCCCGAGGTGCTCGAGCACCCGGTCGGCCGCCATCAACCGCAGGTTGGCTTCGTGGGCCGGCAACGTGGCGAACTCGCCGCGGCGCTTTTTGGTGGCGGCCTCGTCGTAGCCGTGCAACACGATCGCGGCACCACCGGCGCGGCGGGTGGCCAGCCACTCAACGGTTCCCGGATCGCGGTCGAGCCGGTAGCCGCCCTTGAGCCGCGGTGCCACCAGCAACGACACCGGCACGCCCCGGGAATCCATCTGTGCGCAGAACGCGTCGACGTCGGCCAGGGTGTGCTCGCCGATCCCGGAAACCGAGACGATCAATTTGCCAGACACGCCACCAGTCTGACGATTCCAGGTTTCTGGATGGTGACGAACACGCAGACAACCGGCGTCGAAGCGGCCACACCGCGCGCTGGTGTGCCAACACGGTCCCGATTGCCGCGGGCCACCGGCGGGCAACCCAGCGCAAACTAGCTTGATCAGCTAAGTGCCGCTACGCTCGTCTGGTGCATCGCGCCGTCATGCCCAACCGCCAGCCGACCACCGGCGAACGGACCGATCCGGACAAGCTCGACGCCGGGCTCCTGCGGACCGCTGGCGTGTGCGCGATGGCCGTGGTGATGGCGATCCTGGACACCACGGTCGTCGGTGTCGCGCAACGCACCTTCATCACCGAATTCCACTCCACCCAGGCCGTCGTGGCATGGACGATGACCGGCTACACACTCGCGCTGGCCACCGTGATCCCGCTGGCGGGTTGGGCCGCCGACCGGTTTGGCACCAAGCGACTGTTCATCGGCTCGGTGCTGGCGTTCACGCTCGGCTCGTTGCTGTGCGCGATGGCACCAAACGTCGCGATGCTCATCACCTTTCGGGTGCTACAGGGCCTGGGCGGCGGCATGCTCATGCCGCTGACTGTCACCATCCTGACGCGCGAGGCCGGGCCTGCGCGCATCGGCCGGCTGATGGCACTGCTCGGCATCCCGATGATGCTCGGCCCGATCGCGGGGCCGATACTGGGCGGCTGGCTGATCGACGCTTACAGCTGGGAGTGGATCTTCCGGATCAACCTGCCGATCGGGGTGAGCGCGGTTGTCCTTGCGGCGCTGACCTTTCCCAGGGATCGCACAACGCCGTCCGAGACGTTCGACTTCGTCGGCATGTTGTTGCTGTCGCCCGGCGTGGCCGCGTTCCTCTATGGGGTGTCATCCCTGCCGGCGTACGGCACGATCGCCGAGCCTCACGTGTGGGTACCCGTGGCCGCCGGGCTTGCGCTGATCGGCGGATTCGTGCGGCACGCCCTGGGCACGGACAACCCGCTGATCGACCTGCGGCTGTTCACGAATTCGGAGGTCACCACCGCTAACTCGACGCTATTGCTTTTCGCGGCTGCGTTTTTCGGTGCGGTGCTGCTCATTCCGAGTTGCTTTCAGCAACTGCTGCAGCAGACCGCGCTGCAGTCCGGGTTGCACATGATGCCCGAGCGGCTCGGGGCGCTGCTGACGATGCCGATCGCCGGTATCCTGCTCGACAAGCGCGGCCCGAGCAAGGTGGTCCTGGCCGGTATTACGCTGATCGGCGCCGGCATGGCCACCTTTGCCTACGGTGTGGCAACACACGCGGGATATCTGCCGGTGCTGTTGGCGGCGCTGCTGCTGATGGGTATGGGCCTGGGTTGCACGACGATGCCGTTGGTAGCCGCCGCGGTGCAGTCGCTTGCGCCGCATCAAATCGCCCGCGGCTCGGCGCTGGTCCATGTCAACCTGCAAATCGCGGCGTCGATCAGCACCGCGGTGATGTCGGTGCTCTTGACCAGCCAGCTCGACCACAGCAAAGAGCATGCCTACACAACGGTGTTCGTGGTGGCTGCCGTCTTGGCGGTGCTGGCCTACATCCCCGCGGCGTTTCTGCCGAAGAAACCGGTAACCGCGGCGCCGGGCCTGCCGCCGATGGTGACGCCCTAACCTTGTTGAGCTTCGAAGAGCATCCGCGCGATCCGCTCAACGGTCGTCATCGGATCGACGACCTTCACCCGGGCGCTCACCGCGTCGTTGAGCCACAGCATCGAGAACCCGTGCACCAGTGACCACGCGGCCAGTTCGGCACCGCCCGGGTCGGCACGGGCCTTGGGATCGCGCAAGCTGGCCACGCCGCGGGAAAGTTCTTCTGCCGCCGCGGCCTCCGCAACGGCCAGCCTTGGGTCGGAAGCATCCACCAACGACTTGTCGAACATCACCCGGTAGTGGCCCGGATGCTCCAAGGCAAAACGCACATAGGCCAAGGCCGCATCGACGAAGCTGTGCCGGGCGCCGATTAATGCTGCGGCCAGCATTTCGAACCCCTCGGCGGCCAGCGCGGTAAACAGGCCACGCCGATCGGCGAAGTGGTGCGCGGGCGCGGCGTGCGACACCCCCGCTGCGCGGGCCAGCTCGCGCAGCGACACCCGATCCGCGCCCCGCTCGGCCACCAGTCGGGCTGCCTGAGTCAAGATCACGGCCCTCAAGTCGCCGTGGTGATACGTCGGCCGGCTCACGGCGACCACCCTACCGAACTATCTTGACAGTGACTAGATGGCGACCGTATGCTCAGCTCCGACCCCGAACTTGTCAGTGTCTAGATTGGAGCGACGAGATGGCCCCGTTGATCACGCTGCTGGTGGCCGCGGTCGCGGCCCGGGTCGTCGGCTGGTTCGGCGCCGAGTATCTCGACAGCTGGCCCACGGCGCTCGCGGTCGGCCTGGCCGCGATGTTCCTGTTGACGGGTGTGGCGCACTTCGTGCCGCCGCTGCGCCGCGACCTCATCGCGATCGTGCCGCCCCGCCTGCCTGCGCCTCGACTGCTGGTGACGGTGACCGGGGTGCTGGAGTTTGCCGGCGCCGCAGGCCTGCTGGTGCCCGCTACCCGGGCGGCTGCTGCGGTGTGCCTGCTGGTGCTGATGCTGGCGATGTTCCCGGCCAACGTCTACGCAGCCCGGATGCCCAACCCGCCCAAGTCGATGACGACGCGGCTATCCCTGCGCATCGCTCACGAGATCGTCTACCTGGGTGCTGCCGTAGTGGTCGCGATCGGCGGCAGCTAGCAGCCACGCGTACTGGAACGCCACCTCTTTCCACCGCTCGTAGCGCCCGCTGATACCGCCGTGGCCGGCGCTCATCTGCGTCTTCAATAGCACCGGGTTGGTGTCGGTTTTGGTGTGCCGCAACGCCGCTGCCCACTTCGCGGGCTCGACGTAATACACCCTGGTGTCGTGCAGCGACGTCATCGCCAGAATCGGGGGATAGTCCTGCGCAGTGATGTTTTCGTACGGCGAATACGATTTGATGTAGAAGTAGACGTCACTGTCGCGCAAGGGGTTTCCCCACTCGTCCCACTCGGTGACGGTCAACGGCAGGGACGGGTCGAGCAGGGTGGTCAGCGGATCGACGAACGGTACCTGCGCCAGGATGCCGGCGAAGAGCTCGGGCGCCATATTGGCCACCGCGCCCACCAGCAGTCCACCGGCGCTGCCGCCCAATGCCACCAGGTTCTGCGGTCGGGTTACGCCCGCCTCCACCAGATGCCGCGCCACCGCCACGAAGTCGGTGAAGGTGTTCTTTTTTTGCAGTAGCTTGCCGTGCTCGTACCACAGCCGGCCCATCTCACCGCCGCCGCGGACATGGGCGATAACGAACACCATTCCACGGTCCAGCAGGGACAGCCGCGCGATGGAAAAGCGCGGGTCCTCACAGATCTCGTAGGCGCCGTAGCCGTATAGCAGTGTAGGAGCCGGCAATTCGATGCCCTTGCGGTGGACGATCGACACCGGGATCCGGGCTCCGTCGGCGGCGTAGGCCCAGTCCCGGCGTTCGACATAGTCCTCGCGGCGGTAGTCACCGAGCACCGGCTGCTCGCGCAACAGGGTGCGCTCGCCGGTGACGAAGTCGACGTCGTAGATCTGTACCGGGGTCAGAAACGACCCCGCTCCGATCCGAAGTTTTGGTGAATCCCAGCTCGGGTTGGGACCCAGCCCGGCCGACATCAGCTCAGAGTCGAACCTGATCTCTTCCGGCCGCCCGTAGCCCCCGTCGGGCTGCACGGGCCACAGCTGGATGCGCGGCAACGCCGCGCGCCGGTAGCTGACCACCAGATGGCTCGCGAAGGCGTCGACCGCGTCAAGCCGCACATCGTCGCGGTGCGCGATCAATGTGCGCTGGGCGGTGGGATCGTCGACCGGAGCCTCGGCGAGGGTGAAGTTGATCGCACCGTCGTTGTGCAGGATCAAAAACCGGTCCTGGCCACCGACCACCGCATGCTCCACCGAATACTCGACGCCGTCGCGTCGTGGCAGCACGGTGGTGAACTGCGCATGCGGGTCGGCGGCGTCGGCATAGCGCACCTCCGAGGTGATGGCGGAGCCGGACACGATCAGCACATAGGCGTCGCTGCGCGTGCGCCCCACCGCCAGCCAAAACCGTTCGTCGGCTTCGTGATACACCTTCTCACTCGGCAAACCCGAGTTGAGCCGATGCCGCCACACGGTGTCGGGCCGCCACGCCGCGTCCACCGTCACGTAGTACACCGTGCGATTGTCGGTGGCCCAGGTCACCCCCGCGCCGATGCCGGTAATCTCGTCGGGGTATCGCTCGCCTGTGCGTAGGTCCTTGAACCGCAGGGTGTATCGCTCGTCACCGACGTGGTCGACGGAGTATGCGAGCACGTTGCCGTCCGGGCTGACGGCGGCGGCGCCGAGCGCAAAGAAGTCGTGACCCTCGGCTTCGACGTTCTCGTCCAGCAGCACCTGCTCGCCGGGGATCTCGGTGTGTTCGTCAAAGATCGGCGGATTCCAGTCATGCCGATCACGCACGGGGCAACGGCAGTGGACACCATACTGCTTGCCTTCGTAGCTGCGGACGTAATACCACCAGTCACCGCGACGGGTCGGCACCGACAGGTCGGTTTCTTTGGTGCGCGCCTTGATCTCGTCGAAAATCTGTTGGCGCAGCGGCTCGAGGTGCGCCGTCATCGCGTCGGCGTAGGCATTTTCCGCTTCGAGGTGCGCGACGACTTCAGGGCTGGATTTGTCGCGCAGCCACTCGTAGGGATCAATGAAGACGTCGCCGTGATACACGCGGCGAGTCTCAACCCGTTTGGCCACTGGGGGCAGCGCAGGTGGGCGAGCCATATTGCGCCGCTCCTCCTCATCGCTGCGCTCTGCATCGTCGCCGGCGCTCATGCCGCGGGGCCAATCCAGTCGTCGAAGCGCAGGCCCGAAATTCGTTCGTAGGCGTCGATGTAGCGGGCACGGGTCGCATCGATAATATGCTCCGGCAACGCAGGCGGAGGCTTCGAGCCGGTCCGGTCCCAGCCCGATTCCGGGCTGGTGAGCCAATTGCGGACGAACTGCTTGTCGAAGCTGTGCTGCACCACCCCTTCTCGGTAATTTTCGGCCAGCCAGTACCGCGACGAATCCGGTGTGAACACTTCGTCGGCCAGCACGAGGTTGCCATGATCGTCAACGCCAAACTCGAACTTGGTGTCCGCGATGATGATTCCCCTCTTCAGTGCATGGTCGGCGGCCTGAACGTAGGTTTGCAGCGTACGATCACGCAGCTGATTGGCGCGCACCGCTCCGACCATCTCGATTACCCGTGCGAACGGAATGTTTTCATCGTGCTGTCCCAGTTCGGCTTTCGTCGCCGGAGTAAACAATGGGGTCGGAAACCTGCTGGCCTCAACCAAGCCTGGTGGCAACGGGATGCCGCAGAGTTTGCCGGTCCTTTGGTAGTCCACCAGCCCCGAGCCGGTCAGGTAGCCGCGGGCCACGCACTCTACCGGAACCATCTCCAGCTCCCGCACCACCAGCGCGCGTCCGAGCACCTCGTCGGGAATCCGCGGGTCGTCAGGTGGCCCGGCCAGATGATTGGGGGCGTCAACCAGGTTGAAGAAGAACACACTCATCGCGGTCAAAACACGGCCCTTGTCCGGGATCGTGCTGTCCAAGACATAGTCGAAGGCCGAGATCCGGTCGGTCGCGACGAACAGCAGGTGCTTGTCGTCGATGCGGTACAGCTCACGAACCTTGCCGCTGGCCAGGTGCTGGTAGTCGGACAAAGCGGGACGCATCGCGCCAGCCTATCCGGCAGCTGCGCGAACCAACACTGTGCTGGGATCGAGATTATGAGATTGCGCTACCTGCCCTACGCCACCAGACCCGGCCGGTTGCTGGCCCAACTGTGCAGCGATATCTTCGTCGTCCTGTGGACGGCCGCATGGGTGCTTGTCGGCGTGGCAGTGCACGCCGCCGTGGCGGCCATCGCTGGAGTGGGCCGGCAGGTCAACAGCGGCGCGCACGGCATCGCCACCAATCTGCAGTCGGCGGGCCATAGCGCGGAACGTATCCCGCTGGTGGGCGGCGCGGTCAGCAAGCCGCTCACCGCAGCCAGCGACGCGGCCCTCGACATCGCCGGCGCCGGCCACAACCTGGACACCACTGCCAGCTGGTTGGCCGTGCTGCTGGCGCTGGCGGTGGCCGCCCCGCCGATCCTGGCGGTGGTGATGCCGTGGCTATTCCTGCGGCTGCGGTTTTTCCGGCGCAAATGGACCGTGACCGCGCTGGCCGCCACGCCCGCCGGCGAACAGCTGCTCGCGCTGCGGGCCTTGGCCAACCGGCCGCTGCGCCGGCTGACCGCGGTCGACGCCGATCCGGTCGGCGCATGGCGCCGCGAGGATCCGGTCACGATCGCCGGCCTGGCGGCCCTCGAGCTGCGGTCCGCGGGACTGCAAACCCGCTAGGACGGCGGTCGGCAAGCCGCTGTCGATCCGCACCTGCTGCCGTGGCATCGCATACGACCCCATGGCCAAAAGCCAGGAATCCCGCACCGATTAACGCCGTCAGCGCCGCAGCAGCACGCGCGGCACGTGTAGCAGCCCGGCGACCACCACGACCAGCCACGCCGCCAAGGCGTTCCAGAAGAAGACCAGCGAAACCGTTTGCAGCGAGCGCACACCAAGCTCGAGCGCCATGGCATAGGTGGCCGCTGAGTACATGCCCAGCGGAAACACCATCGCCCACCACACACCGGCAAACTGTAGTGCCGCCGGCCGCCGGCTGATGTGGTGCAGCCCGAAGTAGATCAGCGGAGGAATCCACAAGGTGGCCACCAGCCAGCTCACTTGCGTGATTGCACGTACGCTTCCGGCCAGCCAGCCGGTGGCCAGCTGGTGGATGTAGTCGCCGGCCAGTGTCGCAATGGCCAACGCGCCCATCAGGATCCAGCTATCCGGCTCGAATCCGTCGCGTTGTCGTCGCTCCCCGACAGCACGCCGCAGGATCAGCGCAGTCATCACACCGTAGAGGCACATCGCCGCAACCCACAACGGTATGGCGATCACCAGCCACCAGCGGTGACCGGTGTAATCGGCAAGCAGCACCATCATGATCACCAAGCCTGAGGTGGCCACGCTGGCCAGTTCCCAGGCGCCGTGCGAGCGGTCCCGCAGTGCAGGCCACGCAGTGCCCCACATGTTGCGCGCGGTGATCAGGACCAGCGCCAGCCAAGCCGACAACGCCACTGCGCCAAGAATCTGGGCAACCGTCACATGGGCAGCCACCCGGCTGCCCACTACCGCACATGCGGCGACGAAGCTAAACAACCGCAGCGTCACATCAGGATCGGCAACGTCCCAAACGGCGATCCGTCGTTTGACGGCGGCGGTGGCGAGCACCAAGGCGACAAGCACCAGCAAGGCGAGCGTGGCCAGCACGTCGAGCGTCTCACTGAGCAACCGATACTGATGGCTGCGTGCGGCGATCGACAAGACACCGGTCGCCATCACCGCCGCGAAAACGTCTGGTGTCAGCTCGATGTTGCTGAACCGCAGCGTCACGACGGGGCGAGCAGTTCCACGACCAGATGCCGGATGCCGGTGTGCCGGTTGCTGCGAGCCCATTCGACCGGTGCCGCGACGCGCACCGCCTCGAAGCGCGCCAGCAGCTCCTCGAATAGCACCCGTAGCTCCAGCCGGGCCAGATTTGCGCCCAGGCAGTAGTGCACGCCTTGGCCGAATCCTAAGTGCGGATTGGGTTTTCGAGTGATATCAAATTCGTCGGGTTGGTCGAATACATTGGGGTCGCGGTTGGCCGAGCCTTCCCACACCAGGACTTTCTGACCGGCGTTGATCGGCTGGCCGCCCAGGGTGACTGCCCGGGTGGCGGTGCGCCGCTTCGACGGCGACGGCGACGTCCACCGCACCATCTCTTCGATCGCCGTCGCCAACAACTCGCCGTCGCTGCGCAAGCGGCGCCACTGCTCGGGGCGTTCGGCCAACGCGAGCAGCCCGCCGGCGATGGCGTTGCGGGTGGTCTCCGCGCCCGCGCTGAACAACAGGTGGAAGAACAGGTACAGCTCGGCGTCGGACAGGCAGGGCGCCGCAGGGTCATCGATGGTGGCGGTCACGACCGTGGAGAGCATGTCGTCGGCGGGTTGGGCGCGTTTGCGCGCGATCAGCTCCTGCCCGTAGGCATACAACTGCGACCCGGCGTCTTCGACATTCAGCCGCGGCATGGACGCGGTGCGCGAAGCGCCGAAATCGAATCCGGGCTCGACCGCCTCGAACAGCCAGTGCCGGTCGGCCTCCGGCACTCCCAGCAGAATGCAGATCATCTGCATCGGCAGCTCGGCGGCGATATCGACGACGAAATCGAACGCCACACCCGGGGTAACACGGTCGAGCAGCCGGCGCGCCCGCCCCCGCAGATCGTCTTCGACGCGCCGGATCATCCGCGGCGTCAGCCCCGAGCTGACCAGGCGGCGGATGTGCGTGTGCCGTGGGTCGTCCATCATGTTGAGCACTTGGCCAGCGATGGGCAGGTCTTGCAGCACCGTGCCGCCGTACGGTCGCTCACCGCCGGTCACCGACGAGAAGGTCGAAGGATCACGCAGCACCGCAAGGGTTTCTGCGTACGTGGCCACTGACCAGAAACCCTCTCCGTCGGGTGTGTGCTCGGTCGGCTCATGCCAGAACACCGGCGCTTCGCGGCGATGGATCGCGAACAGGTGATGGGGAAAACCGTTGGCGAAGTTGTCCAGGTCGGTGAAGTCGATCTGGGAGAGCGCAACCGAGACGGTCATGGCCTACAGAATCGCACCCGGAGTGTACTTGGCGGCATCCGGGTAGCGGCTGACCAGCGCATCGACCTGCGCCACCACCGCGTCGACCTGGTCGTCGGCGGCGCCGACGAAGGTCTGCCGGTCGGCCAGCACCGCTTCCAGCGCGCGGCGGTCCAGCGGCAACCGGGGGTCGGCGGCCAGCCGCTCCAGCAGCTCGGGCTCACCGCCGTCGCGCATGGCCAGTGCGGCCGCGACGGCGTGCTCGCCGATCACCTCGTGCGCCGACTCCCGGCCCATGCCGGCGCGCACCGCGGCGATCAAAACCTTGGTAGTGGCCAAAAACGGCAGATAGCGGTCCAGCTCGCGCTGGATCACCGCGGGGTAGGCCCCGAACTCGTCGAGCACCGTCAAAAAGGTCTCGATCTGCCCGTCGACGGCAAAGAAGCTGTCCGGCAACGCTACTCGGCGCACCACCGAGCACGACACGTCACCCTCGTTCCACTGTGCACCGGCCAGTTCGGCGGTCATCGCCGCGTAACCGCGCAGCACCACTTGCAGACCGTTGACCCGTTCGCAGCTGCGGGTGTTCATTTTGTGTGGCATCGCCGAGGATCCGACTTGTCCGGGCGCAAAACCCTCAGTGACCAGCTCGTGCCCGGCCATCAGCCGAATGGTATGCGCCAGCGACGACGCGCCGGCGCCCAACTGCACCAGCGCAGATACCACGTCGTGATCCAGCGAGCGCGGATACACCTGCCCGACGCTGGTCAAAACCGTTGAAAAACCCAAAGATTCAGCGACGCGCCGCTCGAGTTCGGCCAGCTTCGCCGCATCCCCGTCCAACAGGTCGAGCATGTCCTGCGCGGTGCCCATCGGGCCCTTGATGCCGCGCAGCGGATAGCGGTCGATCAGCTCACGCAGCCGGGTCAACGCGATCAGCGTCTCCTGCGCCGCCGAGGCGAACCGCTTACCCAAGGTGGTGGCCTGGGCGACGACGTTGTGGCTGCGCCCGGCCATCACCACATCGCGATAGGTCAGGGCCCGTTCGGCCAGCCTCGCCGCGACGGCCACGCCGTGGCTGAACACCAATTCCAACGACCTGCGGATCTGCAGCTGCTCGACGTTCTCGGTGAGGTCGCGGCTGGTCATGCCCTTGTGGATGTGCTCGTGACCGGCCAGCGTGTTGAACTCTTCGATGCGTGCCTTGACGTCGTGGCGCAACACCCGCTCGCGCGCCGCGATAGAGGCCAGGTCGACGTCTTCGAGCACCCGTTCGTAATCGGCGATCACCTGCTCCGGCACGTCGACGCCGAGCTCCGCCTGTGCCCGCAGCACCGCCAGCCACAGCCGCCGTTCCGCGACGACCTTGGCCTGCGGCGACCAGATCGCGACCATGTCGGCGCTGGCGTAGCGGCCGGCCAGCACGTCGGGGATGCTCACAACGACACAGCTTACGGTCGTGATGCGGCAAGCTGGGCGAATGTACTTCGTCGGCGTCGATCTTGCATGGGGCGAAATCAGCCAAAGCGGTGTCGCGGTGGTCGACGCCGCCGGCCGGCTGGTGCATGTCGGTACGGCGCTCGACGACGCGAGCATCGAGAACGCGCTGTCGCCCTACATCCGTGACGACTGCCTGGTCGCGTTCGACGCGCCGCTGATCGTGACGAACCCGACTGGGTATCGGCCCTGCGAGAAGGCGCTCAACCGCGATTTCGGCAGGTTCGAGGCTGGCGCGCGCCCGGCCTATACCGGCAGGCCTGAATTTGCGGACGTTCCGCGCGGGGCGAGACTGGCCGGCGCGCTGGGCCTCGACATCGACCCGCACTCGCAGGCCCAGCGACGAGCCATCGAGGTGTATCCACATCCGGCCACCGTGGTGCTGTTCGGCCTGGATCGCACATTGAAGTACAAGCGCGGCCCGCTCGGCACCCGCCAGCGCGAGTTGCTGCAGCTGATGACGCTGATCGAGCGGCTGGATGAGGCGACGCCCCGACTTCGGGTTAACCACAACGTGGCCTGGGTCGAGTTGCGCAACAGGGTCACCGCGGCGACCCGCCCGGTGCAGTTAGACGGCGCCGAAGATCCTGTCGACGCCGTGCTGTGCGCCTACGTCGCGCTGTACTGGTATCACCGCCCGGAAGACGTCGCCATTTACGGTGACGGCGCGACCGGCTACATCGTCACCCCGTCGCTTGCCAGCGATACCCACAACGCGAAAGCGCACGACCCCGACGACGTCGAGCAGCGGCTCGCCCGCCTCGCCGCACTCCTCGAGGACGCCCAGCTCGAATTGGAAGCGCTTCGGCGGCAACTTTCGCCACCGCCAGACGGGCGCTGATCCGACGGTTTCCACGGCAGCCGCGGCCGTCAAATAGCAACCGGAGGCTGCTCGAAAGGCGCGAAGACGTCGATGATTTCGAGCAGCGTCGCCCGCGCGGCGGCGCGCGGGTCCTGCCGGTCGTCGACGAGTGCGCAGATCACCGCGCCGTCGACCGCGCAGATCATCGTGGAGACCAGGCCGATGCGCACCGAGCGACCGGATCGTTCGACCGCTTCGGCGATGGCGTCGGCGCGCTGTCGCAGGATCCGGCGCTGGATGTCGCGCAACGCGGGCAGGCGCGCGCAGGCGATGTAGCGCTCGTAGCGCGAGGTCAGCTGGTCTTTGAGCCCGGGATCCGACGCGCCGCTGACCAGCAGGTCGACCAACACGTCAGCGGTGGTTTCGGGGCCGCGGCGGCGCCGCGACAGCGCGGCCACCCGGGCCCGCAGCTGCGCAACCTCCAGCATCCCGATGTGTTCGACGGCGCTGGCGATGAGCTCGTCCAAAGACGAGAAATAGTAGGTGGTCGACGCCAACGGCAGCCCCGCCCGGTGCGCGACGGCCCGGTGCCGCACCGCCTCGAACCCACCCTCACACAGCAACTCAGCGGCTGCGGTGACCAGCGCGTACCGCCGGCGTTCTCCCTTGGGGGTAACAGCTGCGGTCACCCCCGTCATGCTGCCAGTTCAGTAGGTGCCGCATCGGCCTTTCGGATAAACGGCCATGCGGCTGCACTTATGATGGCCCGCATGCCCGAGGTGACCCGTCGGGCCGTGCTGCGCCTGGGTGTCAGCGCGGCGGCCGGAGCTGTGAGCGCTTATGCGCTGGGCGCGCAGCTGCATTCACGGCGCGCGGTTGCCGTGCCGGTGTCGATGGCGGCCACCGGCGTTCCGCTGGCGCCGGCCCCACCACTGGAACCAGCACCGGCTGCGGCGCCGACAATGTCAACCGGCTCGTTTGTGTCGGCCGCGCGCGGCGGGATCTCGACCAACTGGGCTATCGCCCGCCCGCCTGGTCAGACCAAAGCCTTGCGACCGGTCATCGCGTTGCACGGCAAGGGCTCTGACGCGGCCACGGTAATGGCCGGCGGCGTCGAGCAGGGGCTCGCTCAGGCGGTCCGGGCCGGTCTGCCGCCGTTCGCGGTGGTCGCCGTCGACGGCGGCGGAAGCTATTGGCACAAAAGGGTTTCCGGCGAGGACTCGGGTGCCATGGTGCTAAACGAGTTGATACCGATGCTGAGCACCCAGGGCCTGGACACGTCGCGGGTGGCGTTTTTGGGCTGGTCGATGGGTGGCTACGGCGCACTGCTGCTCGGCAGCCGGCTGGGTCCGGCCCGCACCGCGGCGATCTGCGCGGTGAGCCCGGCGCTGTGGCTGTCGCCCGGGGCGACTGCGCCGGGAGCGTTCGACGGCGCCGACGACTGGTCGGCGAATTCGGTGTTCGGCCAGCCTGCGCTGGCGGCCATCCCGATCCGGGTGGACTGTGGCAACAGTGACCCGTTCTATGCAGCGACCCGGCAATTCGTGGCGCAGCTGCCCAATCCGCCGGCGGGCGGCTTCTCACCGGGCGGACACGACGCCGGTTTCTGGAGTTCGCAGCTGCCCGCCGAGCTCACCTGGATCGCCCCGCTGCTCGTCGCTTAGCGATCCTCCCGGTGTGCGGCCCCGCCCGGCAGGGGTGTACAACTGTTCACCAAGAGCGTGTATGACGTTTTGCGGCCAGGTACCACCACTGGGCAAGCACATGACAGACAAGGACCAACGCGATGGCGTTTTCACTTGAGCTTTCCGAGGACGTGATCCAGGTTCGGGACTGGGTTCACGAGTTCGCCGCCGATGTGGTTCGGCCGGCTGCCGCCGAGTGGGACGAACGCGAAGAGACTCCCTGGCCGATCATCCAGGAAGCCGCCAAGGTGGGCCTCTACTCCATCGACCTGTTCTCGGCGCAGGCCGCGGAACCGACCGGGTTGGGCATGCTGACGGTGTTCGAGGAGATGTTCTGGGGTGACGCGGGAATCGCGTTGTCGATCCTCGGCACCGGGCTGGCCGCGGCGTCGCTGGCCGCCACCGGCACTCGCGAGCAGCTCACCGAGTGGCTGCCGCAGATGTTCGGCACCGTCGACGACCCTAAGCTGGCGTCATTCTGCTCCTCGGAACCCGACGCGGGATCTGACGTCGGCGCGATCGCGACCCGCGCTCGTTACGTGGAGGCGACCGACGAGTGGGTGCTCAACGGCACGAAAACCTGGGCCACCAACGGCGGTATCGCCAACGTGCACATCGTGGTCGCCTCCGTCTATCCCGAGCTGGGCACACGGGGGCAGGCCACGTTCATCATCCCGCCGGACACTCCGGGTTTTCGGCAGGGACAGAAGTTTTCCAAGCACGGCATCCGCGCCTCGCACACCGCCGAAGTGATATTGGATGACGTGCGGATCCCCGGCCGGTTAATCGTCGGCGGGCGGGACAAGTTCGAGGAACGAATCGCACGCGTGCGGGAAGGAAAGAGCGCGGGCGGCCAGGCGGCCTTGACGACATTCGAGCGGACCCGGCCCGCAGTCGGGGCGATGGCGTTGGGCGTGGCGCGCGCAGCCTACGAATACGCGCTGGAGTATGCCCAACAGCGCGAGCAGTTCGGCCGCAAGATCGGCGATTTCCAGGCGATCGCATTCAAGCTCGCGGATATGAAGGCCCGGATCGACGCCTCGCGGCTGCTGGTGTGGCGGGCCGGGTGGATGGCCCGCAACAACAAGCCGTTTGTCGCCGCCGAGGGTTCGATGGCCAAGCTCGTCGCCAGCGAAACCGCCGTCTACGTCACCGATGAGGCAGTCCAAATACTCGGCGGCAACGGGTATACCCGGGAATATCCCGTGGAGCGGATGCGCCGAGACGCCAAGATTTTCACCATCTTCGAGGGCACCAGCGAGATCCAGCGCCTGGTCATCAGCAGGGCGATCACCGGCTTACCGCTGCGATAAACCGCAGGGGGAGACTTTACCAGAAGGCTTACGATAGCTGATACTATAGCGATTCGCCGCGAACGTGCGTCACGAAGGTTACCGAATTGGCTAAACAGGCAGCCGCCGAGAAACGACAGCGGCGCGAACGCGGATCGATCAGCGTCGACGAAATCCTCAACGGCGCTTTCGAAGTGGCCGAGCAGGTGTCGATCGACAACCTCAGCATGCCGCTGCTGGCCAAGCACCTTGACGTCGGCGTCACAAGCATCTACTGGTACTTCCGCAAGAAAGACGACCTGTTGAATGCGATGACCGACCGCGCGCTCGGTCAATACGACTTCGCCACCCCGTTCGTCGAAGGCCGGGACTGGCGTGAGTCGCTCCACAACCACGCACATAAGATGCGCCAAACGTTCCGCGCCAACCCCGTCCTGTGCGACCTGATCCTGATCCGGGGCACGTTTGGCAGGGAAGCCACCCAGGCGGCCTTCCAGAAGCTGGAGAAAGCCGTCGCTACCCTGGTCGAGGCCGGGCTGTCACCGCAGGACGCGTTCGACACCTACGGTTCGATCTCGGTGCACGTCCGCGGTTCGGTGGTCCTCGAACGCCTGCAAGCCAAATCCGGCGGCGACGGGCCGCACACCGACGGTGCGGCACGCATCATCGACCCCGCCACCATGCCGCTAATCGCCGAACTGACCGGCAAAGGCCACCGTATCGGCGTGGCCGACGACATCAATTTCGAATACGGCCTCAACTGCATTCTTGACCACGCCAGCCGGCTCATCGAGCAGAACACCAAATCGACTGCAGACCAGGCAAATTCGAAGCCTTAAACCTCGATGACGACCGCCCCGCCCTGACCGCCGCCAGCACACATCGCAGCCACCCCGATCCCGCCGCCGCGGCGGCCCAACTCGTGTACGAGCGTGGTGAGCATGCGGGCCCCGGTGGCCGCGATGGGGTGGCCGAGGCTGCACCCGCTGCCGTAGATGTTCACTCGGTCCTCGTCGAGCCCGTACTCACGGCATGCGGCGATCGGCACCGACGCGAACGCCTCGTTGATCTCCCACAACGTGACATCGTTGGCGGACAAACCGGCTCGGTCTAGCACCTTGCCGATCACCCGGACCGCTCCCAGCCCGGTGTCCCGCGGTTCGACGCCGACGGCCGCCCAGGTTTTGACGCTGCCCATCACGGTGAGTCCCGCTGAGCGGGCAAAGCCCTCGTCGGCCAAGGTCAGGGCAGCGGCAGCGTCGTTGGTGCCGCTGCTGTTGCCCGCGGTGATGGAAAACCCCTCGATTTCGGGATGTAACACCTTCAGCGAAGCCAGCTTCTCCATGCTGGTGTCGCGGCGTGGATGTTCGTCCACGCTGAAGTCGGTCAGCGCGCCGTCGGCGCCCTGGATCTTCAGTGGGACGATCTCGTCGACGAACTTGCCGGCATCGATTGCCGCGACGGCGCGTTGATGTGACCGCAACGCCCAGGCGTCCATTTCTTCGCGGCTGATGCCGAGCGCCTTGGCGGTGTTCCAGCCAACGGTAATCGACATGTCGCGGGTGGGAGCATCCGGTGTTTCCGGGTGCGAGGGCGGCATCCATCGCTCCTCGAACTCCAGGCTCGGTCCCGGGATGCGCCAGTTCATCAGCGGCCCGGTCGACAGTGACTGCACGCCCCCGGCGACGACCACTTGTTCGACGCCGCAGCCGATCTGGGCGGCCGCATCGGCGACCGCGGTCAGGCTGCCCGCGCAATGCCGGTTGACCGCCTGTCCCGGTACCGACACCAGACCTGACGCCGCGGCCGCGTAGCGGGCCAGATCGCCACCACCGTAATGAGATTCGGCAAGGATGATGTCGTCGATCACCGCGGGGTCGATGCCGGATCGCCGGACCGTTTCTTCGAGCACGGTGGTCGCCAGCACCTCGGCGGGTGTGTTGACCAGCGAGCCTTTGAATGAGGTCCCGATTGCGGTCCGCGCGGCGCTGACGATGACAGGCTTGGGCATGGCCAGCAATAGTAACAACTACCGTAACCGTGACGATAAGCGGGTCGGCCGCTCAGGCAGACGGTGTGGCCGCGCTCTTCGGGTTGAGGTCGGCGAGGTGTCCGCTTTCCGTGCCGGCCGCCGGGTCCAGCTGGCAGTCGACGATCGCCGGACCATGGGATGCCAGCGCCTCGCTTAACGCGGACTGCAACTCGGCGGGGGTGGTGACGTGATAGCCCCTGCCGCCGAATGCGTGTGCGATCAGCTCGTGACGCGCCTGCGCGCTCAGGACGGTGGGCGCGGGGTCGCTCCCGCGTGCCGAGATCTCGTCGCCGCGGTAAACCCCGCCGTTGTTGAGCACGACGACGGTAATCGGCAGGCG
This sequence comes from Mycobacterium heckeshornense, assembly GCF_016592155.1. Lineage (NCBI taxonomy): Bacteria > Bacillati > Actinomycetota > Actinomycetes > Mycobacteriales > Mycobacteriaceae > Mycobacterium > Mycobacterium heckeshornense. The sequence goes on along the minus strand of NZ_AP024237.1, from coordinate 609,546 downwards.
GTAGCGGCACACGGTCTCGAATTCCATGGCGCTGAAGCCGAACGCGCTGTCACCCTCGATGGCGACCACACGTTGTCCGGTCTCGACCGCGGCCGCGATCGCATATCCCATGCCGATGCCCATCACTGCCCACGTGCCGCTGTCGAGCCGGTGCCGCGGCGCATGCATGTCGATGACATTGCGGGCGATGTCTAACGCGTTGGCGCCCTCGTTGACCACGTAGACGTCTGGATGGTGCGCAAGCACGTCGCGCACAGCGCGCAGCGCGTTGTGGAATCGCATCGGGTGCGGGTCGTCGGCCAGGCGCTGGCGCATCGCGGCGTCATTGCTGGCGCGGCGCTCGGCGAGTTCACCCGTCCACGCCGTCGGTGCGGCGACCGGAAGCTCGCGCATGCGGTCGAGCAGGGCAGTGATCACCGAGCCGATGTCACCGGCCAGGGGCGCCGCGATCGGCCGGTTGCTGTCGAATTCGGACGCCTCGATGTCGACCTGGATGAACTTTGCGTCGGCGGACCATCGTGGCGGCTCGCCGTGGCCCAGCAGCCAATTCAGCCGGGCGCCGACCAGCATCACCACATCCGCGCGGCCCAGCGCCAGCGAACGCGCGGCCGCCGCCGACTGTGGATGGGAATCGGGCAGCAGCCCCTTGGCCATCGACATCGGCAGGAACGGAATCCCCGTGGACTCCACGAATTGCCGAATCTCGTTGTCGGCCCTGGCGTATGCCGCACCTTTTCCCAGGACGATCAGCGGCCGCTGTGCCTGTGCCAGGAGCCGAACCGCGCGGTCGACCGCCTCGGGTGCCGGCAGCTGGCGCGGCGCGGGGTCGACGACGCGCCATAGCGTCTCAGCGGCGGCGGCAGCGTCCATGGCTTGGCCGAGCACCGCGCCCGGGACGTCGAGATAGACGCCGCCCGGTCGGCCCGAGACCGCAGCGCGAATGGCGCGGGCCACGCCCAGCCCGATGTCTTGTACCCGCCCGATCCGGTACGCCGCCTTGGCGAATGGCCGGGCGGCGGCCAGCTGGTCGAGCTCCTCGTAGTCGCCGCGTTGCAGGTCGACCAGCTGCCGTTCGCTCGATCCCGAGATTTGGATCATCGGGAAGCAGTTCGTGGTGGCATTCGCCAGCGCGACGAGGCCGTTGAGGAATCCGGGCCCCGACACCGTCAGACAGATACCCGGGCGTCGGGTGAGAAACCCGGCGGCGGCCGCGGCATTGCCGGCGGAAGTCTCGTGCCGGAACCCGATGAAGCGAATTCCCGACGCCTGCGCGAGGCGGGCCAGATCGGTGATCGGGATACCCACCAGCCCATAGATCGTCTCGACCCCGTTGAGCGTGAGCGCGTCGACAAGCACGTGGAAGCCGTCGGTCAAGTCAGCCGATGTAGAGTGCGTCGTCATCGCTCCACTGTCGCATCCGGGTCAACGACTAGCGTGTGATCGATGACTTCGACCGCCGAAACGTCGAGCCCGCGCGTCGCGGATCTGGTCCGGGCCGCTGCACGGCGCTGCCCGCAGGCGCGCGCGCTCGTCGTCACCGCCGATCGGACCCCGATCAGCTATCGGGGCCTGCTTGGATTGGTCGACGATTTGGCCGCACAGCTGGCGCGCGGGGGGCTGCGGCCCGGCGACCGGGTGGCGTTGCGCGCCCCCAGCAGCGCCGAGTTCGTGTCCGGGTTATTGGCGGGTTCCCGGGCCGGCCTCGTGGTTGTCCCGGTGGATCCTGCGCTGCCTCTGGCCGAGCAGCACGCCAGGATCGCCGCGGCGGGAGCGCGGGTTGTGTTGACCGACGCCGACGATCCCGGAGACGCCCCGTTCCCGTGTTGGTCCATCTCGCTGGGCAACGGCGCGGTGAGCCTGCACCCCGCCGGGGCGCCGTTGGGACCCTCCGCACCCCTGGAGGGATTGCGGCCCGATGACGCGATGATCATGTTCACCGGCGGCACGACCGGCTCGCCGAAGATGGTGCCCTGGACTCACGACAACATCGCCTGCTCGGTGCGCGGCATCATCGCGACCTATGGGCTCGGCCCGCAGGACGCGACCGTCGCGGTGATGCCGCTTTTTCACGGTCACGGTTTAGTGGCCGCGCTGCTGTCGACGCTGGTATCGGGGGGCACGGTGTTGCTTCCGGCTGCCGGGCGGTTTTCTGCGCACACGTTCTGGGACGACGTGCGCGCAGCCGGGGCCACGTGGTTCACCGCGGTGCCGACCATTCACCGTATCCTGTTGGAACGCAGTGGGATTGACCGGCCGCGAGACGGTGTCGCGCTGCGGTTTATCCGCAGCTGCAGCGCAGCGCTCAGTGCCGAGACCGCGCAGGCGTTGCGCGCGGAGTTCGGCGCGCCGGTGTTGAGCGCCTACGGCATGACCGAGGCGACCCACCAGGTCGCCAGCACCAGAGACGACCAGACCGTGACCACCGGTTTGGTCGGCCGGTCCAGCGGAGCCGAAATCCGGGTTGTCGGCGAGGACGGCCGGCCCTGCCCGCCGGAGATGGTGGGCGAGGTCTGGCTGCGCGGCCCGACGGTGGTGCGCGGCTATTTGGCGAATCCGCAAGCAACCGCTCAGACGTTCACCGACGGGTGGCTGCACACCGGTGATCTGGGGATGCTGTCGGAGACGGGAGAGCTGACCCTTCGCGGTCGGATCAAAGAGCTCATCAACCGGGGCGGGGAGAAGATCTCACCCGAGCGTGTCGAGGCGGTGCTGTCCAGCCACCCCGATGTCGCGGAGGCGGCCGTGTACGGCGTCGCCGACCCGCTCTACGGCGAGACGGTCGCCGCGGCGGTGGTGGCGGCGTCCTCCGCCGCGCCAAGCGCCGCCGAGCTGACCGAGTTCTGCCGGGAATGGCTGGCGCCCTTCGAGGTTCCCGCCAGCATTTGGGTGGCCGACGAACTGCCGCACACGGCGAAAGGTTCGGTGGACCGCCGGGCCGTGGCCGAGCGGTTCCGACCATGACCGCACCCTTTGACTGGGACCTTCCTTACGGTTGGCCGCGAAAGCCGATCCTGGCCCGCAACGTGGTGTGCACCTCGCAACCGCTTGCCGCCCAAGCGGGTCTGCAGATGCTCGCCGACGGCGGCAGCGCAGTCGACGCGGCCGTCGCCGCTGCCGTCACCCTCACGGTGGTGGAACCGGTCTCCAACGGGATCGGCTCGGACGCCTTCGCCATCGTCTGGGATGGCCACCGTCTGCACGGGCTCAACGCGTCGGGCCGATCCCCCACCGCTTGGACACCCGAATACTTCGGCAACCGCGGTGTCCCGCCGTTTGGCTGGGATTCGGTCACCGTGCCCGGCGCGGTGTCGGGCTGGGTGGAGCTGCACGCCAACTTCGGTCGACTGCCCTTTGCGCGGCTTTTTGAGCCAGCAATTGCCTACGCCCGCAATGGTTTTCTCGTTTCGCCGACAGTCGCCGCGCAGTGGGCAGGTCAGGTGCCACTGTTCCGGGACCAGCCGGGGTTCGCCGACGTGTTCATGCCCGGCGGCCGCGCCCCGAAGGCCGGTGAGCTCGTGACGTTTCCCGATCATGCCGCCACGCTTGAGAAGATCGCCGCCACCACCGGTGCGGCGTTTTATCGTGGAGAGCTGGCGGCGCAGCTGGAGGCCCATGCGGCGGCCAACAGCGCCGCCATGCGGGCCAGCGACCTCGCCGCTCACCGCGCCGACTGGGTCGGCACAATCAGCGGTTCCTACCGCGGCTACACCATCCACGAGATCCCACCCAACGGCCAGGGAATCGTCGCCTTAATCGCGTTGGGCATTCTCGAACAGTTCGAGATGGATTCTGCTCCAGTAGATTCCGCTGACAGTCTGCATCTGCAGATCGAAGCACTCAAGCTGGCCTTCGCCGACGCGCACGCCTATGTCGCCGACATCGACCACATGCCGCTGCGCCCGGAGAAGCTGCTCGACCGCGAGTACCTGAAGCACCGTGCGGCGCTGATCGACCCGAAACGGGCCAAGCCGGCGTTCGCGGGAACGCCGAGCGGCGGCACAGTGTATCTCACCGCGGCCGACGCGTCCGGCGTCATGGTGTCGATGATTCAGTCGAACTACCTGGGCTTCGGCTCCGGTGTGGTGGTGCCGGGAACGGGAATCGCGTTGCACAACCGCGGCGCGAATTTCGCTGCGACACCCGGGCATCCGAATCAGGTGGGCCCGCGTAAACGGCCGTACCACACGATCATTCCGGGCTTCGTCACCAAAGACGCCGCGCCGGTGATGAGCTTTGGGGTGATGGGCGGACCCATGCAGCCCCAAGGCCACGTGCAGGTGATGGTCCGCATCGTCGACCATGGCCAAAATCCGCAGGCCGCCTGTGATGGTCCCCGGGTCCGCTGGGTGCAGGGCATGCAGGTCTGCTGCGAACGCGGTTTTCCGCCGGCGACTCTCGACGAGCTGCGGCAGCGCGGCCACCAGCTGGTTGTGGCAGACGACTACGACCAGTTCGGCAGCTGCCAGGCGATCTGGCGGCTTGACGACGGCTATCTCGCGGTGAGCGATCCCCGCCGGGACGGTCAGGCCGCGGGCTTCTAGACGTGGATCTTGTCCTCCGCGGCGAGCAATGCGATGTCGCTGCGAAAGTGCCCGCCGGGCAACTTGATTGAATCGATGATGCGATAGGCCACCGAGCGCGCACCGGACAGGTCGGGACCGGTGCCCACCACCGAGAGCACCCGGCCGCCTGAAGACACGATCGCGCCGTCGTCGCGGCGGGCCGTCCCGGCGTGCAACACGCCATCGGCCTCCGCGCCGACGACCACGTCGCCGAGCCGAGGCCGCCCCGGATAGTTTTCCGCCGCCAGCACCACAGTCACCGCGGCCCCGTCGCGCCAGCGCAGATCTCCGAAGCTCGCCAACCCACCGGTGGCTGTCGCGTACAGCAGTTGGCCCAGCGGCGATTCCAGCAACGCCAGCACCGACTGGGTTTCCGGATCCCCGAAGCGGCAGTTGAATTCGACCACCGCCGGCCCCGCGGCGGTGATCGCCAGACCGGCGTAGAGCAGCCCGCAAAACGGACTGCCGCGCCGGACCAGTTCGGCGGCAACGGGTTCGACGATCTCGCCGACGATCTGCTGGCAGGTCTCGGCGGGCAGCCAGGGCAACGGTGCGTAGGCACCCATGCCACCGGTGTTGGGTCCGGTATCGCCGTCGCCGACCCGCTTGAAGTCCTGCGCGGCCAGCATCGGCACTACCGTGCGGCCGTCAACCAGGCTGAACAGCGACACCTCCGGGCCGTCGAGGTAAGACTCCAACACCACCGGGTGCCCGGCTTCGAGCAGCCCCGCGGCGTGCGCGCGGGCGACCTCGCGGTCGGGCGTCACCACCACGCCCTTGCCCGCCGCCAGCCGGTCGTCTTTCACGACCCATGCCGGGTCACCCGCGGCCACCCCGAACCGCGCCAGCGCCGCATCCAAGTGCGCAGGGTTATCCACGATCTCGCTGGCAGCGGTGCGCACCCCGGCCGCGGCCATCACCTCCTTGGCGAACGCCTTCGAACCTTCGATCCGCGCGGCGTCTTCGGAGGGCCCGAAGCAGGCGACGCCGGCGTCGCGCAGCGCGTCGGCCACGCCGAGCACCAGCGGTATCTCGGGACCGATGACCACCAGATCGGAGCGCACCCGCTGGGCCAGCTCGACAACCTCTTCCGCCGAGGTGATGTCGACCGGGTGCTGCTCGGCGATCAGCGCGGTCCCGGCGTTGCCGGGGGCAACAAAAAGCGCATCGACTTCAGGATCGTCGCGCAAAGCCAACAACAGAGCATGCTCACGGGCACCGGAACCGATTACCAGGACGCGCACAACACGTCACCCTAATGGGGAGTGCCGGTTAGTCGAGCGTCTTACCCGTGTGCATCTTGACCGCCGCGTTGACGTTGGCCTTCTTGTCGTCGGCGGTTCCTTCGGCGGCGGCCTTCTTACGCCTGGCCGTTACCCGTTCGATCACGCCGTTCAGCCCCGAGCCGAGCGGGAACCCGACGTAGTGGGTCAAAAAGATGGCCACTTCGCGCAGTTCGTCCTCGGTCAACTCCCCGTTCTGCAATGCGGCGTTGACCTGAACCTCGGCGAGGTCCTGCTGCCCGAGCGCGGTGACAACCGATAACGTCATCAGTCGCTTGTCACGCATGGACAATCCGGGACGCGTCCAGATCCGCCCGAAGAGGTGATCGACGGTCAACGCGAAATACTCGCCCGGCATATCCGGCATATCCCAGGCGTAGACCTCGTTCATCTTCTCGAGGCCTTTGCGACGCAGTTCGTCCATCGCCTCTCCAATCACTTCGACGGGGCCGTGTGCGGCAGGCCAAGGCCGTCCGCTAGCCGCTGTAACGCCACTTCGGCAAGCGGCAGCTCAACCGATAACACCTCACCCAGCGCTAGCGCCAGGCTCAGGTCCTTCTCGCCCAGCCCGCGCGTGTGCAGGAACGGCTCGTACAAGAAGTGGCCCGGCTCAAGGGGTTTCATGTCGTCGCGGACCATGATGGCACCCGGCCCGCCGGTGAGGGCGTCGGTGTGACGCACCACTCGACCCAGGGCCTGCAGGTCAAGCCCGGCCGCCTCGGCGAGCTTCATCGCCTCGCACGCAGCAGCATAGGACGTAAACGTCAACATGTTGCGGGCCAGCTTCATCCGGGTTCCCGCGCCGGGTGGTCCGGCGTGGATGACCAGCGACGCCCACCGTCGGAACGTCGGCTTGACTCGCTCGTACACGTCACGCTCGGCGCCCACCATGGTGGCCAATTCACCCTTGTCGGCAGCCCGCCCCCCACCGCTGACCGGGGCGTCGACGATGTGGATGCCTTGCGGTTTCAGCTCGTTGGCCAGGTCGGCAGCCGTGGTGTCGCTGATCGTGGAGTGGATCGCGATGACGGTGCCGGGCTTGGCGTGGGTGGCCAGCTCGCCGACCACCTGCCGCACCTGGTCGTCGTCGAGCACAGTGACGCTGATGATGTCGGCCCCGGCGACGTCGGCGACCGTGTCGGCCAGGGTGGCGCCGGCTTCGGCCAGCGGCGTCATGGCCTCGGTACGGATGTCGAACACGATGAGACCGCCGGGCCAGTCGACCAGCCGCTTGGCCATCGGGGCACCCATGTTGCCCAGCCCGATGTAGCCGAGCTTCACCTGTTGAGTCATGACCGGATGATCTGTCCGCCGTCGACGTTGAAGATCTGCCCGGTGATCCACGACGCCGCGTCCGACAACAGGAACAGGCACATGCCGACGAGGTCCTCTGGTGTCCCCATGCGCGACAACGGGATCTGCTTGACCATGTCGGCGACGATCTCGCCGGGTGTGACAGTTCTGGTGGCCTCGGTGTCGATCGGCCCGGGGGCGATCGCGTTGATGCGGATGTTCATACCGCCGAGCTCGCGGGCCAGCTGCTGGGTCAGCCCGTTGATGCCGACCTTGGCCAGGCCGTAGAAGTTGGAGTACAGCCACGCCGCGGTCGAGGATTGGTTGACGATCGCGCCGCCACCACGTTTGGCCATCTGCTGGTACACGGCCCGGGTGCAGATCAGCGCCCCGTCGAGGTTGACGCTCATGAACTTCTTGTAGTAGTCGAGCGGAACGGTAAGCAGCAGGTCGAGTTTCATGCCGCCGTAGATCGCGGCGTTGTTGACCAGGTAGTCGATGCCGCCGAACTCGGCGACGGTGGCGTCGGCCATGGCCGTGGCCGAATCCGGATCCGAGACGTCGACCGGCACGTGGATCGCCGAGCCGCCGTCGGCGACAATCTGTTTGGCGGCGGCCCCGGCGGCGTCGGTATTGATGTCGGCGACCACCACCGACGCGCCTTCGCGGGCCAACGCCTGCGCATACGCCAGGCCGATGCCCTGCCCCGCCCCGGTGACGATGGCAACCTTGTTGACGAATTGCATTGTCTTCCTCTCCGCCGGGTGGCGACTTGCTGCACGCTTCTGGCCACTCGCGACTCAAACCGCTGTCGCAATGAGTTTGGTCTCGAGGTACTCCTCGAAACCGGCCAGCCCCATCTCGCGGCCGATGCCGGATTGCTTGTAGCCGCCGAATGGCGCGTCCGCCGAATACCACACGCCGCCGTTGACGTTGACGGTACCGACCCGCAGCCGCGCCGCCACAGCGGCGGCACGTTCGGGATCACCGTAGACGGTGCCGGACAAGCCATAGGGCGAGTCGTTGGCGATGCGCACGGCGTCGTCGTCGCCGTCGTGGGCGATCACCGTGAGCACCGGGCCGAAGATCTCCTCGCGGGCGGGCCGCGCGTCGTTGGTGAGCCCGGCGATCACGGTCGGCTCGATGAAAAAGCCGCGCTCTTTGTCTGCCGGCCGACCGCCGCCGCAGGCGAACGAACCGCCTTCTGCCACAGCCAAATCCAGATACCCCTGAACCCGATCACGCTGCCGCGCCGAGATCAGCGGCCCGCACACGGTGCCGGGATCGTTGGGGTCGCCGGGTTTGATCGAGCCCATGGTGGCGGCCGCAATGCCCACCGCCTCGTCGTAGCGGGCCCGCGGCACCACCAGCCGGGTGGTGATCGCGCAGCCCTGCCCGGCATGCATCGCCGCCGCGAACGCAGACACCGAGCAGGCGCCCGCCAGATCAGCATCGTCGAGCACCACGAACGCCGACTTGCCGCCCAGCTCCAGAAACACTTTCTTGATGGTGGCGGCCGCATCTGTCATCACGCTGCGGCCGGTAGCGGTCGACCCGGTAAACGAAACCATGTCCACCCGAGGGTCTTTGGCCAGCATCGCGCCCAGACTGTGATCGCTGGAGGTGACGATGTTGACCACACCGGGCGGAAAGTCGGTGTGCTCGACGATGATCTCCGCGAGCGCACCCGCGCACCACGGCGTATCGGGTGCCGGTTTCAAAACCACGGTATTGCCCGCGGCCAGCGCCGGGCCCAGCTTGGCCAGATTGATCTGGTGCGGGAAGTTCCACGGGGTGATCGCGCCGACCACGCCGACGGGTTCGCGGGCGATCGTGCGCCTGGTCGCGATGCCCAGCGGAGAAGCCTCACCGAGATCGGCGTTCCACTGGTAGGACTCCGCGGTGTCGGCGGAGAACGCCAGGTCGTCGATCGGCCCCTCGAGCTGGGCGCTGGCGGTGAGCATCCGCGGCGCGCCGACCTCGGCGATGGTGATCTCGCGCAGCTCCTCGACATGCGCGCGCAGCGCGTCGCGAAGCTGGCGCACACAACGCACCCGCAGTTCGGTGTTGCGGGACCAGTCGGTGTCGTCGAAAGCCCGCCGCGCCGCGTCGATAGCGCGGCTCATGTCCTCGGCGTTGGCGTCCGCGGCCGCGCCCAGCACGTCCTCGGTGGCCGGATTGACGGTCGGAAAGGTGCCCGCACTGCCGGCGCACAATTTCCCGTCGATGAGTAGCGCGCTTACGCCGTCCGCCAATAGCGCCATCGCCTGCTCCTGCCCCAGGATAATAGACAACTGTCCGAATTGCCCAGTCGAACCATAGCTGGCCAATCGCCAACGATGCAAGGACCGCCGCGGGCCAGCCCAGCTTTTAGCGCAGTTGTCCTGCATTTATGGTACAAGGACTTGATTCGGCTGGTCCCGGTCAGATAACTTGGACATGTGTCCAGTGATGCAGTGGTCGCGATCACTTCGCAGCCCGATGGCCAACCCGGCGAGGGTCTGCGTAACCGCCGCCAGGAGGAGACCTTCCGCAAGGTGCTGACCGCCGGCATGGAGACGCTGCGGGAAAAGTCCTACGCCGGCCTGACGGTGCGCGCGGTGGCCGCCCGCGCCAAGGTGGCCCCGGCGACCGCGTACACCTACTTCTCCTCGAAGAACCACCTGATCGCCGAGGTGTATCTGGACTTGGTCCGACAGGTGCCGTATTTCACCGACGTCAACGAGCCGATGGCGGCCCGGGTCGACAAGGCGTTGCGGCACCTGGCACTGGTGGTTGCCGACGAGCCCGAGGTCGCCGCCGCGTGCACAACGGCGCTGCTCGGCGGTGGCGCTGACCCGGCGGTGCGCAAGGTGCGCGACCGGATCGGCGCGGAGATCCATCGCCGGATCACGTCGGCGATCGGACCCGATGCCGACCCGCGCACCGTGGCCGCCCTCGAGATGGCTTTCTTCGGCGCGCTGGTGCAAGCCGGCAGCGGCGCTTTCACCTACCACCAGATCGCCGACCGGCTCGCCTACGTGGTCGGCCTGATCCTGCCCGGGGCCGAGAACGGAGAGCAGCGCTGATGACCGCAGAGACGCCGGGACTGGTGCTCGACCCCTACGACTACGACTTTCACGAAGATCCGTACCCGTACTACCGACGGCTGCGTGACGAGGCCCCGCTGTACCGCAACGACGAGCTGCAGTTCTGGGCCTTGTCGCGTCATCAGGACGTGCTGCAAGGCTTCCGCAACAGCACCGCGCTGTCCAACGCGTATGGCGTGTCGCTTGATCCGGTTTCCCGCAGCCCCGATGCGCACAAGGTGATGTCGTTTCTGGCCATGGACGACCCCGGCCATCTGCGACTGCGCACCTTGGTGTCCAAGGGCTTTACCCCGCGGCGGATCCGTGAGCTCGAGCCCCGGGTTCGAGAGCTCGCCCGAACCCATCTCGACGCGGCCCTGCAGTCCGACAGCTTCGACTTCATCGCCGAATTCGCCGGCAAGCTGCCGATGGACGTGATCTCGGAACTGATGGGCGTGCCTGAGCCGGACCGGCCGCGGATCCGTGCGCTGGCCGACGGGGTGCTGCACCGCGAGGACGGCCTGGCCGACGTGCCCCAGACCGCAGTGCAGGCGTCGATCGATCTGATGGCCTACTACACCGAGCTCATCGACGAATTCAAGAGAACCCCTGCCGACAACCTGACTTCCGCGCTGCTGCAAGCCGAAATCGACGGCGACCGGCTTACCGACGAGGAGATCCTGGCGTTCTTGTTCCTGATGGTGATCGCCGGCAACGAGACCACCACCAAGCTGCTCGGTAACGCTGTTTTTTGGGCGGCGCGAAACCCCGACCAGTTGGCGCGGGTCGTCGCCGACCGCTCCCTGATACCGGCGTGGGTAGAGGAAACGCTGCGCTACGACACTTCCAGCCAGATTCTGGCCCGCACTGTCGCGCACGACATCACGATGTATGGCACCACGGTGCCCGAAGGCGACGTGCTGTTGTTGCTGCCGGGCTCGGCGAACCGCGACGACCGGGTTTTTCCTGACGCCGACGACTATCGCATCGGACGCGAGATCGGGTCAAAACTGGTCAGTTTCGGCAGCGGGGCACATTTTTGTTTGGGAGCACATCTCGCCCGGATGGAAGGCCGTGTGGCGCTGAATGAGCTGCTCAGCCGTATCCGCGGGTACGCGGTGGACGAAGACAACGCAGTACGGGTGCATTCCAGCAATGTGCGGGGATTCGCCTACCTGCCAATCAGCGTGGAGGTCGCCTAATGCCTCGCTTCCAACCACATCCGGCGCGGCGACCCGCCATCGTGGCCGGCGCGTCGTCGGGCATCGGGGCCGCCACAGCCATCGAGCTTGCGGCTCGGGGGGTTCCCCGTCGCGCTGGGCGCCAGACGGGTCGAGAAATGCGACGAGATCGCCGTCCAGATCCGCGAGCACGGCGGCGAGGCGGTCGCACTTCACCTTGACGTCACAGATCCGGAGTCGGTCAAGGGTTTTGTGCACCGCGCGACCGAACTACTCGGCGATATCGAGCTGCTCGTCGCCGGCGCCGGAGACACCTACTTCGGCCGCCTGCATGAAATCAGCACCGACATCTTCGAATCCCAGGTGCAGATCCACCTCATCGGCGCCAACCGGTTGGCCACCGCGGTGCTGCCCGGCATGTTGGAACGCCAGCGTGGCGACCTCATCTTCGTCGGATCCGATGTGGCGCTGCGGCAGCGGCCGCACATGGGCGCCTACGGCGCGGCCAAGGCAGCGCTGGTCGCGATGGTGACCAATCTACAAATGGAGCTCGAGGGCACTGGTGTGCGTGCTTCGATCGTTCATCCCGGCCCCACCAAGACCGGCATGGGCTGGAGCCTGCCGCCTGAATCGATCGGGCCGATGCTCGAAGACTGGGCCAAGTGGGGCCAGGCCCGCCACAACTACTTCCTGCGGCCGTCCGATTTGGCCCGCGCGATCGCGTTCGTCGCCGAAACGCCTCGCGGGGGGGTTCATCACGTCGATGGAGATCCAACCCGAGGCGCCGCTGGCGGACGCGCCGGCCGAACGCAAGCAACTGAAGTACCCGGAGGAGTCGTGACAAGTCAAGGACTAAAGGATGTTCCGCGTGTCTCCGGCGGTCACGAGGAACACGGGCACCTAGAGGAGTTCCGCACCGATCCGATCGGGCTGATGAAACGGGTCCGCGACGAATGCGGTGACGTCGGCTGGTTCCAGTTGGCCGGCAAGCAGGTGGTGTTGTTGTCGGGTGCGCAGGCCAACGAGTTCTTCTTCCGCGCCAGCGACGACGACCTCGACCAGGCTGAGGCGTACCCGTTCATGACACCGATTTTCGGCAAAGGTGTGGTTTTCGACGCCAGCCCCGAGCGGCGAAAGGAAATGCTGCACAACGCGGCGCTGCGCGGCGAGCAGATGAAAGGTCACGCCACCACCATCGAAGGTGAAGTGCGCCGGATGATCGCCGGCTGGGGGGAAACCGGCGAGATCGACCTGTTGGACTTCTTCGCCGAGCTGACCATCTACACCTCTTCGGCCTGCTTGATCGGAAAGAAGTTCCGCGACGAGCTCGACCGGCGGTTCGCCCGGCTCTACCACGAGCTGGAGCGCGGCACCGACCCGCTGGCCTATGTCGACCCGTACCTGCCGATCGAAAGCTTCCGCCGGCGCGACCAGGCTCGAAAAGGATTGGTGGCGCTGGTCCAAGCGATCATGGACAACCGGATCGCCAACCCGCCGGCAGACAAAAGCGACCGCGACATGCTCGACGTGCTGATCACCGTCAAAGACGAGCACGGCAATCCCCGGTTCAGTGCCGACGAGATCACCGGCATGTTCATCTCGATGATGTTCGCCGGCCATCACACCAGCTCAGGCACCGCGGCGTGGACGCTGATCGAGTTGATGCGCCACCCTGACATCTACGCCGGCGTAATCAAGGAGCTCGACGAGCTTTACGCCGATGGTCAGCCGGTGAGTTTCCACGCGCTGCGCCAGATTCCGCGGCTGGAGAACGTGCTCAAGGAGACGCTGCGGTTGCACCCGCCGCTGATCATCCTGATGCGGGTGGCCAAGGGCGAGTTCGAGGTGGAAGGCTATCCCATCCACAAGGGTGACCTGGTGGCGGCATCGCCGGCCGTCTCCAACCGCATCCCGGAGGACTTCCCGGACCCCGACGAGTTCGTACCGCAACGCTACGACGAGCCGCGTCAGGAAGACCTGATCAACCGGTGGACGTGGATTCCGTTCGGCGCCGGTCGGCATCGTTGCGTAGGAGCCGCGTTCGCCACCATGCAGATCAAGGCTATCTTCTCGGTGCTGTTGCGGGAATACGAGTTCGAGATGACGCAACCGCCCGAAAGTTACCGCAACGACCATTCCAAGATGGTGGTGCAGCTGGCCCAACCGGCCAAGGTGCGCTACCGCCGCCGCAATGGAGGTCGATGATGGGTTACAAGGTGCATGCCGACCTGGATCTGTGCCAGGGCCATGCGATGTGTGAGCTGGAGGCCCCCGACTACTTCCGGGTGCCCAAACGCGGCCAAGTCGAAATCCTCGACGACGCGCCGCCCGCGGAGGCCCGCAAACAGATAGAGCAAGCCGTGTGGGCCTGTCCCACCCAGGCACTGTCGATCGAAGAGACAGGAGACTAAACCATGGCCGGATTCCCACGCGGGGAGCTCGAAGACGTCGTGCAGCGCTGGCTGGATGCCAACCGGGAGGCCGAAAGAACCGGTGACTGGCGCATTCTCGCCGACTTCTACACCGACGACGCTACCTACGGATGGAACATCGGCCCCAAGGAAGATGTGATGTGCATTGGGATCGACGAGATCCGCGACATCGCGCTGGGCCAGGAGATGGAAGGTCTGCAGGGGTGGCGCTACCCCTACCAGCGGGTCGTCATCGACGACAAGCTCGGTGAAGTAGTCGGATTCTGGAAGCAGGTCGCAACCGACGCCGACGGCACCGAGCAGGAGGTGTACGGCATCGGCGGCAGCTGGTTCCGGTATGCCGGTGGCGGCAAATGGAACTGGCAGCGCGACTTTTTCGACTTCGGGCATGTGTCAGCGCTCTACGCGGATCTGATCAAGGCAGGCAAGCTGTCGGCCGGTATGCAAAAGCGCATCGAACGCAGCATGGCCGGCGAAAAAATACCCGGCTACTACCCGCTCGGAAAAGCACCGGTCCCGTTATGGTGAGCCCAGTCGTCGCGCTGCCACCCGGATTCGATGTCACCGATCCGGATCTGCACGCCGAGCGCATCCCGTTCGAGGAATACGCGCTGCTGCGCCGCAGTGCACCGGTGTGGTGGAATCCGCAACCGCGCAGCGCGGGCGGTTTCGACGACGACGGCTTTTGGGTGGTGTCCAAGCACCGCGACGTCCGCGACGTCTCCCGGCGCTCGGACGTGTTCTCCTCGGCCTGCAAGGGCGCGATCCCGCGGCTGGAGGACAACATCAGCCCCGAGGAGTTCCAAGCGACGTTGTCGGTGCTGATCAACAAGGATGCCCCCGAACACACCAAGCTGCGCGGCCTGGTGTCGCGGCTGTTCACTCCCCGCGCGATCGACGCGCTGCGCCCCACCCTCGAGCAGCGTGCTGAGCGCATCGTGGCGGCGGCCATCGAAGGCGGGCAGGGCGAATTCGTCCGCGAGGTCGCAAGCGAACTGCCGATGCAGGCCATCGCCGAACTCATCGGCGTCCCCGAAGAGGACCGGGTCAAACTCTTCGAGTGGAGCAACCAGATGACCGGCTATGACGACGCCGACGTAACTGTGGACTCACGGGTCGGTGCCGCCGAAATCCTCGGCTACTCTTACCAGCTCGCCGAAACCCGCCGTCAGACGCCGGGCAACGACGTGGTTTCGCG
Source organism: Mycobacterium heckeshornense (assembly GCF_016592155.1). Taxonomy (NCBI): domain Bacteria; kingdom Bacillati; phylum Actinomycetota; class Actinomycetes; order Mycobacteriales; family Mycobacteriaceae; genus Mycobacterium; species Mycobacterium heckeshornense. The sequence goes on along the minus strand of NZ_AP024237.1, from coordinate 594,529 downwards.
GCTGCTGAGCGCCACCATCGACGGCGAGCGGCTCACCCCGGAGCAATTCGGCTTCTTCGTGGTCATGCTGGCCGTCGCCGGCAACGAGACCACCCGCAACGCCACCACGCTGGGGATGATGGCGTTTCTGGAAAACCCACAGCAGTGGGAGCTGTTCAAGGCACAGCGCCCCGCCACCGCCGTCGACGAAATCGTCAGATACACGACGCCGCTGATTTGCCTGCAACGAACCGCGCTGACCGACACCGTCATCGGTGACACCGAGATCAAGGCCGGCCAGCGGGTGGTGATGCTTTACGCCTCCGCCAATTTCGACGAGGACGTGTTTGACAATCCCGAGCGATTCGACATCACCCGGGATCCCAATCCACACTTGGGTTTTGGCGGTACCGGTGCCCACTACTGCCTTGGCGCCAATCTTGCCCGGCTCGAGTTGGAGATCATTTTCAACAAGATTGCGGACAAGATGCCGGATATTAGCCGCCTTGGTGATCCTGCTAGGTTGCGGTCCGGTTGGATCAACGGCATCAAGCGGTTTCACACCAACTACCGAAGCGGTTGCCCGGTCACACACTAAGGGAGGCTCGGCTTCTTCGATGGCGCACGTGTTGGGCTCGGTGACCAGCGACGGCGGTTTGCCGGCAGGCCGCCATGGCGGGTGCGCGCCCGATAGGCTGCGGCGCAGTGCGTGCCCGGTGGATGAGATCCGCGGTTCCCCGCCGGCAAGCCGGCACGTAGGCTCACCCAATCGGTCGCTTCGACGCAGGCTCGGAGCCAGTCCCTGGCAGGAGGTTCACGGTGAAGACAAAGGGCGCGCTGATCTGGGAGTTCAATCAACCGTGGTCGGTCGAGGAAATCGAAATCGGCGACCCGCGCAAAGACGAGGTCAAGATCCAGATGGAAGCGTCGGGCATGTGCCACTCCGACCACCATCTGGTGACCGGTGGGATCCCGATGGCGGGGTTTCCGGTGCTCGGCGGCCACGAGGGCGCGGGCATCGTCACCGAGGTCGGGCCGGGTGTCGAGGAGTTCGCCGAGGGCGACCATGTGGTGCTGTCGTTCATCCCGTCGTGCGGGAAATGTCAGTCTTGCCAGGCGGGGATGCGTAATCTGTGCGACCTCGGGGCCGGGCTGCTCAACGGTGCCGCGGTCTCCGATGGCACGTTTCGCATCCGGGCCCGCGGCCAAAACGTCTACCCGATGACGCTGCTGGGCACCTTTTCACCGTACATGGTGGTGCACAAGACCTCGGTGGTGAAAATCGATCCGTCGATCCCCTTCGAGGTTGCGTGCCTGGTGGGCTGCGGGGTGACCACGGGCTACGGCTCGGCAACCCGCACCGCCGACATCAGACCGGGTGATGACGTCGCGATCGTGGGCGTCGGCGGGGTCGGCATGGCGGCCCTGCAGGGAGCGGTCAACGCCGGTGCCCGCTATATCTTCGCAGTCGAGCCGGTGGAGTGGAAGCGCGACCAGGCTCTGAAATTCGGTGCCACCCATGTATATCCGGACGTGGAAGCTGCGTTGGTGGGCATCGCCGAGGTGACCTACGGCCTGATGGCCAAGAAGGTGATCATCACCGTGGGTGAGCTGCACGGCGCCGATATCGAGAACTACATGAACCTCACCGCGAAAGGCGGCACCTGCGTGCTGACCGCAATCGGCAGCCTGCTGGACACCGAGGTGACACTGAACCTCGCGATGTTGACCCTGATGCAGAAGAACTTGCAGGGCACCATCTTCGGTGGCGGCAACCCGCAGTATGACATCCCGCAGCTGTTGTCGATGTATAAGGCCGGCAAGCTCAACCTCGACGACATGATCACCCGTCAGTACAGGCTGGAGCAGATCAACGAGGGTTACCAAGACATGCTGGACGGCAAGAACATTCGTGGAATCATCCGCTACACCGACGCCGACAGGTAGCCACCTGTGACCAGGCCGATACGGGTGTTCCAGGTCGCTTCCGGCAATGTCGGCAGCGAGATGATAAAACGGATCACACGGCATCGTGACCTAAAACTGGTTGGGCTGCACTGCTATTCACCGGACAAGGTAGGCCGTGACGCCGGTGAAATCGCTGGTATCGGGCCGATCGGTGTCCTGGCCACGGGAACGGTGGACGAGATCATCGCAGCCGCACCGGATTGTGTGACCTTCCACGGGGTGTGGCCCGACCTCGGTCTGTACGTGCCGGTGCTGGAGGCCGGCATCAATATCGTCACCACCGCCGACTGGGTCACCGGCCGCCACCGCGACACCAATCACCGGCTATCAGACGGCCGCACCGAATCCGAAGTGCTCCAAGCCGCCTGCCTACGTGGAAATTCGACGTTCTACGGGACCGGGATGAATCCCGGACTGGCGCAGATCCTCACCATCGTGCACAGCGCCGACGTGGCCGATATCGAAAACGTCACCTGTATCGAATCTGTCGACGTCTCATGCCACCACTCGGCTCCGACGTGGGCCAATTGTGGCTTCGGGCGTCCGGTCGACGATCCCGAGGTGCCGCACCTGCTGGAGCTGGGCACCCGGGTGTTCGAGGACGGTGTGCGGATGATGGCCAACTGCCTCGACATCGCACTGGACGAGGTCACTTTCTCCTACCAGCTTGGCGCCTGCACCAAGGACGTGGACCTCGGGTGGTACGCCTTGCCCGTCGGCTCGGTGGGCGGGGCGGCGTTTCAGTACATCGGCGTCACCGGCGGAGTGCCCAGGGTGGAGTTGCATCTGGAATGGCAGATGACGCCGCACACCAAGCCGCACTGGGATATTCAGGGCTGCTACATCACCAAGATCCAGGGCGACCCCTGCATCTATAGCAAGCACCTCATCCTGCCCAAGCCCGGCACCGACTTTTCCAGCCCGGAGTCGTTCGCGGCCATCGGCATGACGGTGACCGGAATGCCGGCCCTCAACGCAATCCGCGCGGTGGTCGACGCCCCACCGGGCATCGTCACCAGCGCCGATCTGCCGCTACGCGCGTTCGCCGGGCGCTTCGCCGGCCCAGTCGGTGACGACCCGCCACGGTGAACGCGTTTCCTCATCTGCTGCAGCCCGGCCGGATCGGCGCCATGTCGGTGCGCAACCGGTTGGTGATGTCGCCGATGGAAACCATGTACGGCACACCGGATGGGCTTCCGTCGGCGCGCACCCGCGACTATTTCGCTGCCCGCGCCAAGGGCGGGGTGGGCCTGATCACCCTGGGCGCCACCGGAATCGACCCTCACCATCTCGAGACGCCCGGAAGTCTGCACCTGGGCACTGACGCGGCTGTCGACGCGCATCGGGCGCTGGTGGAGGTGGTGCACGAGCACGGCGCCAAGATCCAGCCGCAGATCGTGCACGCCGGACCCGATAGCCTGGGACCAGAGATCCACGGCGTGACATCGCTGGGCCCCTCGGTGATTCCGTCGTATCTCACCGGGCGCCCGTCGGCGGAGATCACCAAAGATCAACTCATCGAGGTGTTCGACTTGTTCAAGGCGGCGGTGCGCCGCGCCGCCGAGGCCGGATACGACGGCATCGAGCTGCACGCCGCCCATGGTTACATGTTGCTGGGATCTTTCCTTGCCCCGCAGCGCAACCGGCGCACCGACGAATACCGGGGCAACTCGGTGCGGGGCCGAATCCGCATCGTGCTCGATGTGCTGGCCGCGATCCGCTCGGAGATCGGTGACGCGCTGCCTATCACCTTACGGATTTCCGGCTATGAGCGGGTTGCCGGAGGCCGTCCCATATACGAAACCGCACAGGTGGCAACGGATCTGGTGGCCGCCGGAGTGGACGCTTTTCATGTGAGCGGCGGGGTGATCGATCGGCTGGTCACCCGGATGGTCAACGGCGCCGACGACGGCGACGCGCTCAACGTCGGTGCCGCGGCTGCGGTCAAGGAAGTGGTCGACGTGCCGGTAATCGCCGTCGGGCGCATCCACGATCCGGAACTTGCCGAACAAATCCTGGCCGACGGCCGCGCCGACTTCATCGCCATGGGCCGACCGCTTTTGGCCGACCCTGACCTGCCGCGCAAACTGCTTTCCGGGCAGGCGCACCGGGTGCGCAAATGCATCTCGTGTGAAAACTGCATCGACGCCATGGAACTGCGCTTCGCCGTCGACTGCGCGGTCAATCCGCGCACCGGCAAGGAAAGCGAGCTGGCCGCAGGTCGCACCACGCATCCGAAGCAGGTCCTGGTGATCGGCGGCGGCCCGGCCGGCCTGGAAGCCGCTCGGGTGGCCGCCGAACGCGGGCATCACGTCCGGCTGTTCGAACGCAATACCCAACTGGGCGGCGCGTTGCGCTGGGCGTCGGTTCTGCATCGGGAGAACGAACCGTTCCTGCGTTACCTGTGCGCTGAGATCAATCGGAGTGCCGTGGAAGTGAATCTGGGCCAAGCTGTTTCGGCTGAGGATGTCGTTGCCCTGGATCCCGACGTCGTAGTGGTCGCCACCGGAGCCCGCATCGCCATCCCCGCCATCGCCGGCGCCGAACTTCCCCATGTTCGCACCGGCCCGGGGTTGCGAGAGTTGCTCGGCGGACATGCCGATCCGGCAGCTCCGGCTTGGCAACGGCTTGGTGCCGGGCTGCTGTCGGGCTGGCGCCAGCGGCTCGTCAAACCCGCCGCGGTGCGGTTGGCCACCCGCGCATGGATGCCGCTGGGCCGGCGCGTCGCCATCATCGGAGGTGACCTGGTCGCAGTTGAGCTTGCCGAGTTCCTGGCCAGCCGTGGCCGGTTCGTGTCGATCCTGGAGTCCGGCAAGGACCTTGCACCGGAGGTGGGCAACAAGCGTAAGGCCGAGCATATGGATCGGCTGGACCGGCTCGGCGTCACCGTTCATGTGCAGGCCGGCGTCGAACGGATCACCGCAGAGGGTGTGCTGTTCACGCCCGCCGGCGGCGCAACCCGCCAACTGCTCGCCGACAGTGTTGTCATCGCCGGAACACCCGAACCCGACACAGCGCTGTTCGACACGCTGGCGGCCGGCATGCCCGATGCCCAGGTGTATGCCGCCGGGGACTGTAACGGTGTTGGCTTGATCCGCAAAGCCACCGAGGACGGCGCCCGCGTCGCGTGTGCCATCTAATGAGAGGAAGTGAGAAACCGTGTCGCAGGAAACGATTCAACAGTCACCAGCGCTCCGCGCGTCGCAGTCGTCGTGGCGGTGTGTGCAGGCCCACGACCGGGAGGGCTGGCTGGCCCTGATGGCCGACGACGTCGTCATCGAAGACCCGATCGGCGACGCGCCCACCAACCCGGGCGGCACCGGGGTGCGTGGCAAAGACGGCGTCGCGGCGTTTTACGACGCAAACATCGCCGCCAACCAGCTCACCATCACCTGTGAGGAGACATTCCCGTCCAGCTCGCCCAACGAGATCGCGCATATCCTGGTGCTGCGCAGCAAGTTCGACAACGGCGTCACCAGCACGGTGCGCGGCGTGTTCACCTACCGTGTTAACGACGCAGGGCTGATCACCAACATGCGCGGCTACTGGAACCTCGATGCGATGACATTCGGCAGACAAGAGTGACCCCCCTGCTGGCAGGCCGCGGAGCCGTCGTCGTCGGTGGCTCCCGGGGCATCGGGGCGGCCGTCGCCGGCGAGTTGGCGCGCCACGGTGCGGGTGTCGTGGTGAACGGCCGCGATCGACATGCCGCCGAGCAGACCACCGCCGCCATCACGGCGGGCGGGTGTGCGGCAGTCTCCCATCCGGGTTCACCCGCTGACCCCGCGATCGCAGAATCGTTGATTCGCAGATGCATCGGCGAATTCGGCGGCATTCACATCCTGGTGAACTGCGCCGGAATCGCCGAGCCGGCAGGTTCGTCGATTCTCGACATCAGCCCGGAGCAGTTTCGCGAACTGATCGATTCGCACCTGGGTACCGTGGTCGCGACCTGTCGCGCGGCCGCGCCGAGAATGGTCGAGCAGGGCGGAGGCAGCATCGTCAACACCGGATCGGTCGCGTTTTTGGGGGATTACGGCGGCACCGGCTACCCGGCCGGCAAAGGTGCGGTCACCAGCCTTACGCTCGCCATCGCCGCCGAACTCAAACAGCATCGAGTCCGCGCCAATGTGGTGTGCCCCGGCGCGAAAACCCGGTTGTCCAGCGGACCGGATTATGAGGCCCACATCGCCGATCTGAACCGGCGCGGGTTGCTCGACGACGCCAGCGTGCAAGCGTCACTGGATGCCGCGCCACCGGAGTACGTAGCGCCGATGTACGCCTATCTGGCGAGCCATCTCGCCGAAAACGTAACCGGCGAAATCTTTGTTGCCGCAGGCGGATTCGTCGGACGATTCCCGCGGCCCAGTCCCGCCCTCATCGGCTATCGCGACCACCACGATTCACCGCCGTGGTCGGTGATCGAGCTGAGCGAGTTGATGCGGCGGGTGTGAGCGTCACGCCAGCGGCGCCAGGCCGGAGCGAACCACATTCACACTGGTCGTGACGATCTCACCCAGATCACCGGTGCAGCCTTGCCGTCCCCAATACTCCACCGCCGCAACGAGTGCAGCCGCCAGCGCAGCCCCGGCCACCTCCGAGACCAGATCGACGTCGGGCACGTGTGAGTAGCGCTTCCTGATGAAGTCGGTCAGCACCGCGGCAAACGAGGACTGCACGACCCGAAGATGGCTGGCGATGCGCTCAGCGCTGATCAACTCCGCGCGGGCAATCGCGGCCTGGCGGACTACCTCGACGTCGTGCGGGAAGCTGACCACACCGGCCAATACCGCGTCGAACAGCGACTCCGAGGTGGGCCGTCGCGCCAGCGCTTCGGCCAACCACTCCAGCTGGGTCTCGTAGTCCTGGAACAGCACGGCTTCCTTGGTCGGGAAGTGCCGGAAGAAGGTGCGCTCGGTGACGCCGGCCTCCTCGGCCAGCTCGGCCACCGTCACGTTGGCAAAGCCTTTACTGGCAAATCTCTTCAGCGCCGCTCGCCGCAACGCCTCCCGCGTCGTTCTGCGGCGTAGCTCATGAAGATTGGCGGTCGCTGCCATAGTTGTCTCGATCGTACGGGGTATTCGCGCCTGTCGGTAATGACATCTTTCAATTATGTCAGGACTGACATATTCTTGCGGTGACCGATCCCTGCGACGAGGGCTGACCGATGAGTGACTATGACGCGATCGTCGTCGGTGCCGGACACAACGGCTTGACCGCGGCGGCAATTTTGCAGCGCGCCGGCCTGTGCACCGTGTGCCTGGAGGCCAACTCCTACGCCGGTGGCATGGCCGCCACCGTCGAGCTGATCGATGGGTTTCGCTACGAGATTGCCGGTTCGGTGCAGTTTCCGACTGCGCCGCAGATCACCAAGGACCTTGGGCTGGACACCCTGCCCACCGTTGACGCCGACGTGCAGTCGGTCAACCTCGGCGACAACGGCGAAGAACCGATGATTTTCTACCGCGATCCGGTGAAGCTGATGACCCACCTCGCCGAAAAGCTCGGCGCCGACGCTGTCACGGGCATGGCGGAGATGATCGCGTGGAGCCGAGGTCCCGCAAAAGCGTTGGGGCGCTTCGAAGTGCAGACGCCGCCCAAGACCCTAGACGAGATGTATGCCTGCGCCGCAGATGAATCCGAGCGCAGGGCGATCCACGAAGTGCTGTTCGGCTCGGCGATGGACGCCATCGACCGCTACCTGCCGGACAGGGATAAACACGCGGTGCTGCGGGGGATGCTCGCTTTCCTGGCGATCAACTCCACCTAATGGGAACCGATCAGCGCGCCGTTGACTAGGTAATGGCCTGGATCGGGGAGGCTGGTCACCGAGCCGCCGGTAGGTGAGCACTGGCTCACCCGGGAGTGTGTTCGTCGATTCCTAGCGATAGATCGTGCCCCTGCCGGTTGGTGAGGGTCGCCTGTAGCGCTGATGGGGTGTCGTGCCGTTCGAGCACTGAATCCATTAGGTCGCCGCCGGGTGTCCCTTGGGCTCAATGGGAAACAGCAAGACTTCGGACAAAGGAGGCGATTTCACTGATCTTCATTGGAGACGACTGGGCCGAAGACCACCACGACATTTACCTGATGAACACCGACGGCGCTCGGCTGGCCTCGCGGCGACTGCCCGAAGGACTGGCCGGTATCCGCGGGTTTCACGAGCTGGTGGCCACCCACGCTGAAGAACCCGGCCACGTCGTGGTCGGCATCGAAACCGACCGCGGCTTATGGGTCGAGGCGCTGACCGCGGCCGGCTACCAGGTGTATGCGGTCAACCCGCTCGCAGTGGCCCGCTACCGCGACCGCCACCACGTCTCCGGGGCGAAATCTGATGCCGGCGACGCCAAGCTGCTGGCCGATCTGGTGCGCACCGATCGGCACAATCACCGCATGGTCGCGGGTGACACCCCCATTGCCGAAGCGGTCAAGGTATTGGCACGCGGACACCAAAACCTGATCTGGGCCCGTATTCGACAGACCAACGCGCTGCGCAGCGCTTTGCGTGAGTATTACCCGGCGGCACTGGAGGCATTCGACGACCTGTCAGACCGTGATGCCCTTGCCATTTTGGGCCGCGCTCCAACTCCCGCTGAAGCCGCACATCTGAGCCTGTCAAAAATCCGTTCGGCCCTCAAAGCCGCTGGGCGCCAACGTAACCTCGACACCCGCGCCCAACAGATCGCAGCCCTGCTGCGCACCGAACAGCTCACCGCCCCCGCCGCGGTCACCGCAGCCTTCGGAGCGACCACCCGCGCCGCGGTGGGCATCATCGTCGAACTCAACTGCCAGATCGCCGAGCTCGAAACCGAACTGGCCGCACATTTTGAGAAACACCCGGACGCCGACATCTACCTCTCCCTGCCAGGACTCGGTGTTGTGCTCGGCGCCCGGGTGCTCGGTGAGTTCGGGGATGACCCGAACCGCTACACCGACGCCAAGTCTCGCAAGAACTACGCCGGAACGTCACCCTTGACCGTAGCCTCAGGCAAGAAACGCGCCGTGCTGGCCCGCCACGTTCGCAACCGCCGCCTGTATGACGCGATCGACCAATGGGCGTTCTGCGCCCTATCAACCAGCCCCGGCGCACGCTCCTACTACGACCATCGCCGCGCCGCAGGAGACCTGCACCACCAAGCACTACGCGCCCTGGGCAACCGCCTCGTCGGCATCCTCCACGGCTGCCTACGACACCGCACCATCTACAACGAACACAAGGCCTGGGCACACCGCCAAACCACCCACGACACCCAAGCCGCTTGACAACTTACGACCCTGGGATGTCTATCGCGGTCCCTACACGCCGGGCAGCGCCACCTGCCTGGCCTTCGCGCTGTCCGTGCCCGACGACAGCGCGGTGATGATGACGAAACTGCGCTGTGGCATCGGCGCACTCAGCCAGCATCTGCACGACCTGTTCGTCGCACACGGAGGCGAAATCCGCTACCGCAGCAGGGTGGAGAAGATTCTCGTCGAAAGCGGTCGTGTCACCGGCGTGCGCCTGCGCGACGGCTCGCAAATCAGCGCGCCGCTCGTCGTGTCCAACCTGGCACCGGACCTTACCCTCATCGACCTGGTCGGCGCCGAGCACCTGCCGGCCAACCTTGTCGCCCGTGTCGGCGGCCGCGACCACCGGGCGTCATTCGTACAGATCCACTTCGCACTCGACGGGCTGCCGCAGTTCGCCCCACCCTACGAATTCCTCAACGAACCGGGCATGCAGGCATCGATCGGCATTTTCGGTTCACCCGAAGAACAGCAACGCCAATGGGAAGACTGCAGGCGCGGCATCGTTCCCGACAATCCGTCGATGGGAATGCAGATCCCGTCGGTACACGATCCCGGCATGGCGCCGCCCGGCAAGCACGCGGCCAGCGCCTTCGCCTACGCGTTTCCGGTTGAAACCAGCCGCGAGCTGCGCGGCAAGCTCAAGAAGGTGATGGCGGAGAGGGTGATCGACAAGATCACCCGGTATGCCCCCAACTTCCGTGACATCCTGATACGCCACATCACCTTTGCGCCGTACCACATGCAGACCATGTTCGCGGCTCCGTCCGGGGACTTCTGCCACGGCTTGCTGCATCCGGATCTGATGGGGCCCAACCGGCCTGGCCCGAAAGGGTTTACCGACCTGCCCGTTCCAATCGAAGGCCTCTATCTCGGCGGTGCGGGATGCCATGGGGGACCGGGCATCACCTTCACGCCCGGCTACAACGCGGCCTACCAGGCGCTCGACGACATCTCGCGATGACCGCGGATCGCCCGACGGCCGGTCCGCTTGACGGGCCACACCGCAGACCACCATGCTCGGGCGCATGGCCACTGTCTTCACCAAGATCATCAACCGGGAATTGCCGGGCCGGTTCGTGTACGAAGACGACGAGATCGTCGCGTTCCTGTCCATCGAGCCGATGACCCAGGGACACACGCTGGTGGTACCCCGCGCCGAGATCGACCAGTGGCAAGACGTCGACCACGCGGTGTTCAGCCGTGTCATGGGTGTGGCGCAGCTCATCGGTAAAGCGGTGTGCCGGGCATTTCAAACACAGCGCGCCGGGTTGATCATCGCCGGCCTGGAGGTGCCGCACCTCCATGTCCACGTATTTCCCACCCGTCATCTCCGCGACTTCGGCTTCGCCAACGTCGATCGCCACCCGTCGCCGCAATCACTCGACGAGGCGCAGGCCAAGATCAAGACTGCTCTGGCCGAATTGACTTGACGCTAAACTGATTCCGTCACATGGGCAGGCACGTCGGTGATCCGGGGCAGGCTGACATGAAAGCAGCAGCCCTCCCCCGGCGCCGTGGCCACGGTCACCTTGCCGCCGTGGGCATAGACCAGGGAGTCAACGATCGATAGCCCCAGCCCGGTGCCGCCGCTGCTTCGGGTCCGCGACGAGTCGGTGCGGTAGAACCGCTCGAACACGCGCAGCGCGTCATGCTGGCTCATGCCCGGGCCCTTGTCGGCGACCTCCAGCACGGCGCTGTCGCCGTCGGTGCCGACCCGCACGGTGATGTCGGCGGTTTCCGGGGTGTGCTGCAGCGCGTTGGACACCAGATTGCTCAGCACCTGGCGCAGGCGGGCCTCGTCACCGAGCACCTCGGGCGTACCCGGGCCGTCGAGCACTTCCATGGTGATCGTGCGCTTGGGGGCGATCGACTGCGCGTCGTGCACCGCGTCGGTAGCGAGGGCGAGCAGGTCCACTCGGTGGCGTTCGAGCGGGCGTTGCGCGTCCAACCGGGCCAGCAGCAGCAGGTCGTCAACCAGCAGGCCCATTCGGCGCGACTCGCTTTCGATCCGCGACATCAGCATCTCCACGTCGCGGGCGGCGCCCTGGCGGTATAACTCCGCGAACCCCCGGATCGTGGTCAGCGGGGTGCGCAGCTCGTGGCTGGCGTCGGTGATGAAGCGCCGCATCCGGTCTTCGGAAGTGCGGGCCTTTTCCGCCGAGGACTCGGAGGCGGCCAACGCCTGCTGAATTTGCGCGAGCATTCCGTTGAGCGCCAGCGAAAGTCGTCCCACTTCGGTCCGCGGATCACGCTCGGGGACACGGCGATCGAGCTGTCCGGCGGCGATGGCCGCGGCGGTTCGTTCGACTTCGACCAGCGGCCGCAGGCTGCGGTGCACGACCGCGTAGCCGGCGACGCCGAGGACCAGCAGCACCGCCGCCCCGATACCGACCTGCAGCCAGATCAGGGAGCGCAGGGTGTGCTGGACGTCGGAGAGGTCGAACGCGACCGTGATCAGGCGGCCTTGCGGTCCGCGCACCGACACCGCCCGCCACTGCACATTGGACCCGTTGACCGAGCCCACGGTGACCGGCTCAGACCCGACATCGTTGTCGGCGGGCAGCGCCGGCTCGGCGTGGGAGTCGTTGATGGCCTGCCAGCTGCGGCCGTCCCGTGCGATGACGCGGACGTAGAACTTCGACGGCGGGCGGTCGGCGTTCGGGCCTTCGTAAGGCAACTGCGAGATCCGTCGCGGGGCCTGAACCCAGCTTCGAGACGCGTCGAGCAAAGTCTGGTCGGCCCGGTTAAGCAGGCTGTGCCGCAGGATCGAGGTGACCGCAACCCCCGAGGCGGCAAGCCCGCACGCCACCAGCACCAAGGTGGCGGCCACCAGGCCGACCCGCAGCGGCAGCCCTCGTCGGTGGTATCGCGCCATCCCCGTATTCTTCGCCTACCGGGTGCTCGTTGGCCGCGGAACCGGGTTCATGGCTAGCGGGGCTCCCGCAGCACATATCCCACTCCGCGCAGTGTGTGCAGCAACCGCTTCTCGCCGGTGTCGATCTTGCGGCGCAGATACGAAACGTAGGACTCGACGACGTTGACGTCACCGCCGAAGTCGTAACGCCAGACGTGGTCGAGAATTTTCGGTTTGCTCAGCACCGTGCCGGCGTTGATCACGAAATAACGCAGCAGGGTGAACTCCGTGGGAGACAGCGACACCGGCTCGCCGGCCTTCCACACCTCATGGGTGTCCTCGTCGAGTTCGATGTCGGCGAACTTCAGACGGGAAGTTCGCGGTTGGGTTTTGCCCTTGCCGGCCCGTCGCAAGATGACTCGCAGCCGGGCCACGACTTCCTCCAGACTGAACGGCTTGGTGACGTAGTCGTCACCACCGAGGGTCAGGCCCGCGATCTTGTCTTGAAGCGAGTCACGCGCGGTCAAAAACAGTGCCGGAGCGTCGATTCCGTCAGCGCGCATCCGTCGCAGCACCCCGAAGCCGTCCATCCCCGGCATCATCACATCGAGGATCACCGCGTCCGGGCGGACTTCCCGGGCGCGGTCCAGCGCCGCCGGTCCATTGGTTGCCGTATAAACCTCGAAGCCTTGGAATTTCAGGCTCACCGACAGAAGTTCGACGATATTGTCCTCGTCGTCGACGACGAGGACGCGCGCTTCCGGTGCGGTTTCCTGTGTGGCTCCCGATGCCATACCATCAATTGCCTCGCACGTAATTGAGCGTAACCTCCATAGCAACTGTGTACTTCCTGTGAGTTTGGTAGCAGGCGTTATTTTGCCGTCGGCGTCGCAGCACGCACAGCCCGCATACACTCGGGGAATGAACCTCGGCAAAAGCCTGGTCGCAATCGCCACCGCACCGGTACGAGTCGGGTTGGCGGCGGCCGACGCCGGGCTCGACGTAGCGACCTCGGCAGTTGGCCTGGCGAAACGAGTAGTGGGGCAGGCCGGCGGGCCGGCCGGTTCGGTGACCCACATGCTTGGGATCGACGACGCGATCGTGCGGGCGAACCGGCTGGCCCGGTTGTTGGACGAGGATGCCCCGTTGGGCCGCGCCTTAGCGCCCGACGGGCCGCTGGAGCGGCTGCTGCGCCCGGGCGGGGTGGTCGACCGGCTGACGGCGCCCGGCGGTTTGCTTGACCGTCTGACCGCCGAGGACGGCGGGCTGGAGCGTGCGCTGAAACCAGGTGGGCTGGTCGATCAGCTGCTCGCCGACGACGGGCCGATCGAACGGCTGTTGGCTGAGGACGGGCTGATCGACCGGCTGCTTGCCGAGGGAGGCGTGGTCGACAAGCTGACCGCCAAGCATGGGCCACTCGAGCAGCTCGCTGACGTCGCCGATACCCTCAGCCGCCTGGCCCCGGGGATGGAGGCGCTGGAACCGGCGATCGCCACGCTGCAGGAAGCCGTGATCTCGCTGACCATGGTGGTCAACCCGCTGTCTAACATCGCCGAGCGCATCCCGCTGCCCGGGCGCCGGCCGCCGCGCCGTTCGCCGCCGCGCACCGTGCGTTAAAGCGTGTCGCCAAGAGGCATCGGTGAGCGGCTACGCTGACTGTCGCCACCCGGCCTCCTTAGCTCAGTGGTAGAGCACTCGCCTTGTAAGCGAGCGGTCGTCAGTTCGATCCTGACAGGAGGCTCCGTCTCGTGCCCATGGGGCCGGCGGGCAAGCGTCAGGTTTGCGCCGCGTACGCACGACTGAGCAGCCAGGCGACAAGGCCCACCGCTAGAGCCAATCCCCCGTAGCTCAGCACCGAGGGCCACCACGGTTCGCTGGGTCGGGTGGGCTCTTCGTAACCGGCCAGTGCCACCAAGAAGCCGCCGTCGTCGGTTGGGCCTGCGCCCGGCAGCGGCTGAGTCTTGGTCACCTTGATCTGGGCACTGCTGCTGGGATCGTTGATCTGACCCCAGGCCAACGTGGAGTCGTCGAGCAAGAAGGTGTCCCGGCTGTCCGCGGGCTGGCTATCGTCGCGGCCCACCAGCTGCACCTGGCCGATTTTGACGATCTGGTCGCGGGCGGAAACGTCAGCCAAGACGTCGTGGTAAACCTCCGGGGGCGGCGGCGGGGTGTAGTCCGGCGGTGGCGGGCCGTCCCAGCCGTCCGGCGGTATCCAGGCCCCGCCGTAAAAGCTGCCCGACGCCAGATAGCTCTCACCGACCGCGGTGAACGGGAAAAGCCCAACTGTGGCGACGTCGAGCACAATCCGGCCACCGGCCGGCACGTAAGCCTCCCGGTAGGCGCCCTGGTAGGAGTAGCGGAAGGTCATCGCCTGGTCGAGCGGGTTGTACAGGCTGGGGCGGTGGTAGGCGTCGTAGTCGATGAAGTCCCAGTGCCGGGGGCGCGCCAGCGTCTCATTGCCGGCCTTGATGACGTCGACGTTGCCGTTGTGGGCGTTGATCACGTTCCGCACCTGCTGCTTGAAGTCCACCACCTGCAGCATCGGGTGAATCGTGCCGAAATTGATCCGCGTCGCCGGCGCTGCCTTGGCAGCCGCGACCGCCTGCGGTGACGCCTCCAGCCCCTTCGGCGGTGTCACCAGCGGGGCATTTCTTGGCGCCCCCGAAGCCGGCGGGTTGATCTTCGGGCCCTGCACCCCAACCGTGCTCGGCGGCGGGGGACCGGGCGAAATCACTTCCGGCGTTTGCGCCGCCGTCATGCTCGGCGGTGGGAGCTCCGGCGGAACCGGTGGCATCGGCACCGTGGCAGTGCTTGAGGGCGCTCGAGCCGGGCGGGGCGACGGTTCTTCATAGCAGGACCGTGGCGACGGAAGACGATACTCCGAGACCCAGAACAGGCACTCGTCGCAGAAATTGGGGTTGGCCCCGGCACCGACGCATGGAGCCGCCTCTGCCACATCGGTCGTGGCCACCAGTACCGAAACCGGTGCGAAAGCCACGGCAACGGCGGCAACGATCCCGAGAGCTTTCATCTGGCGACCTTTCGGGAACCGCACTGGCGGGGCTACGACCACCGAGAGTAGTGCGGTTGGCCGTCCGACGCTTTGCCGTCAGCCGAAACCGTGTCGCGCTTTCCGCCCCGGCTCCGCTGCCGCCCTGGTGGGCCATCGTGGGCACGCTGGGTCGTACCGGTCTTAGATGTAGTAGGTTTCGCGCCCGGTCGGGTATCCGCCGCCGTCTGTGGCGATATGAACGTGATCGTAGTGGTTGGCAGTTTCTGAGCCGTAGTCCGCGGTCCAACTGGGCGCGCCGATGCCCGGGTAGAAGGCCTGCCGCCAGATCACGTGCACCACTCCCCATCGTTTCGCATTCGCCAGGGCAAGCCCGGCGATCTGGTTGCCGAGCTCGATCCCCTCGGGGCTGTGATAGTTCGGGATCATCACATCGATGGCCAACCCGCTCGGATGCCATTTCAGTGGATCCTGCCGGAATCCGCCGATGGTGGTGATCTCGGGAAACAGCACGCTGATGGCACGGGCCGCCCGGACGGTGTGCACCTGCAGCCCCACCTCCGGTGCGACGCCGGGTGGCAATGCGAACTGGAATTGCTGGGCGGTGGTGGGCGCGCTTGCCGCCAGCGATTCCGCCTCGGCACGGCTGGCAAGCCGGGGCGCGGCGGCGGGAACGGCTTGGACCTGCGCCGCACCGGTCGGCCCGGATTGTTGTGCCGGGGGGCCTGCTGCCGGGATCTGAGCGCAGCAGGCGTGTCGGGTGGCTTGGGCGTGAAATATGGCGGCGGAGACGGCGATCGAGGCGGCGAATGCCAGCCAGCGCCCTCGACCGTTGGCGAACAGGGCTCTGCTCACGAGCAGCACCTTACTGTCATGTCCGCTGTGGTGTAGCAATTTTCGTCAGCACGTCGTTCGGTTGCGCGACCCGCAAAACCTGATCAACGGCTCAAATCCCACTGCCCGAAATCGGTTGCCAGAATCTCGTCCACGTCGACGTGAGTGCCCGCCAGCAACGGCCCCGGACTCGACGGGGTGTTGACCACCGCCTGATACAGCACCGCCCTGGGCTCGCGCTCCCCATGAGACCATGCGCTGGTCTGCCACGCCCACCGGTGCCCAGCCGTGGAGGAGCGCCCGATGACGCCGTCTTCGGTCGCCCACCGACAGGCTGCGGCATGCCCATAGATGCCGGTCCGGTCCACACCGAGTACCGAGTTGATTCCCCGAAACCACTCTAGCGCAACACTTTTCCAGGTTTTCTGATCGATATCCTCGTCGATACTGAAGAATATCGGGGCCGAATCAGCTCCCCCCGCCGCGGCGTGGAACCACTGGGCTGTGCGGGCATCGGCCACACCGCCGTCATATCCGCGGGTGAAATCTGATGGGTCAGGCCAGCCGGGCTTGCCGTACTGGTAGTTGCTGACGACGTGAAGCCCGGCCGCGCGCAGCGCGTCGGCGTACTCGCGGGTGACGGGCTTGAAATCGAAATTTGCACCCGGCCGCGACTCAGCGACATAGACCACTGCCCCGTCGTAGCCCGCCGATTTGATGTGCTCGGCCGCCACCAAGCGCTCGGTGAAATCGATCAGCCTACCGCCGGCCGCTGAGGCCTTCTGCCCGCCGGATGTCGCGGCCAGCGTCCCTAGGCTGAGCAAAACCGGTGCGGCGGAGGCATATGTCAGAACTTCGCGTCGGGAAATCGATCGCGGTCCGCCGCGACCGGATGGTGCGGCCGAATGGTGCACCGCGCGATGGTAACAAAATCAGACCCTGACTCGGCCACCGCTCGTCAGTGATAGCAAGCTGCAGCCTATGCGACGATATGCGCCGGGGTTGGCCACCGCAAACATCGGCCTCGGCGCGGGCAGCACATCCATGGCAGAGTCGAAGTTGTGATGGCCACCCGATCAAGCGGTAAGCCCCGCCATCGTGCGACCCCGGTGCGCTCGCACGTGGGCCGGAGGCTCGCCCGCGGCTGCGCGGCGCTGGTGTCGGTGGCAGCCCTGCTGCTGACCGGCGCGGGTTGGTGGGTGGCCCACGGCGCACTGGGCGGCATCACCGTTTCTCAGGCGCTGCGTTCCGACGACCCCCACTCCAGCGGCGGGTCGATGAACATCCTGCTGATCGGACTGGACTCGCGGAAAGACCAGAACGGCAACGATTTACCGTGGGCGATCCTGAAGCACTTGCACGCCGGAGATTCCGATGCCGGCGGATACAACACCAACACCCTGATATTGGTTCACGTCGGCGCCGACGACCGGGTGGTTGCCTTCTCCATCCCCCGCGACGACTGGGTGCCGTTTCGCGGGGTGCCGGGATACCACCACATCAAGATCAAAGAGGCGTACGGGCTGACCAAGCAATACGTCGAGCAGAAGCTCATCGACAAAGGGGTTGGCGACCAGAAGGAACTGGAGACCAAGGGCCGCGAAGCCGGCCGGGCGGCGACCCTACGGGTGGTGCGCAACCTGACCGGAGTTCCGATCGACTACTTCGCCGAGGTCAACCTGGCCGGCTTCTACGACCTCACCCAGAGCCTGGGCGGCGTGCAGGTCTGCCTCAAGCACGCCGTCTACGACGAGTATTCCGGCGCGGACTTCCCGGCCGGCCGCCAGACTCTCAACGCCGAGCAGGCACTGTCGTTCGTCCGGCAGCGTCATGGCCTGGAAAACGGTGACCTCGACCGCACACATCGCCAGCAGGCATTCCTGTCCGCGGTTGTGCGCCAACTGCAGGATTCGGGCACCTTCACAGACCTCAGCAAGCTCAAGAGCCTGATCGCGGTGGCCCGCAAAGACGTGGTGCTGTCCGCGGGCTGGGACGAGAATCAGTTCCGCCGGATGGCCGCGCTTGCCGGCGGCAACGTCGAATACCGAACGCTGCCCGTGGTGCGCTACGAAAACATCGACGGCCAAGACGTCAACATCGTCGACCCCGCCGCGATCAAGCGCGAGGTGGCGGCGGCGTTCGGCACCCGCGAGTCCACCACCGCCACGACCAGCACGCGCAACCCTGCCACGGTGGTCGACGTCGTCAACGCCAGCAGCGTCGCCGGAATCGCCGGCAAGGTGTCACGCACCTTGCGCGAACATGGCTATACCCCTGGTGAGGTACGTGACCGGATGCGCGGTGAACCCACCGTAACGGCAATCGACTACGGCACGGGCGCTGCCACCGACGCCAGCGACATAGCCGCCCTGCTGGGCATCGATGCCTCAGATCATCCTGATAGCGCCTTGCGCCCCAACCGGATCCGCGTTGTGGTGGGAGACGACTACACCCCACCGCTCTCGTCGTCTCTCAACGAAACTACCACCACCTCAACGGTTTCCGGCTCGTACCATAAGTCAGGCACCGCCACTTCCACCGAGCCCACGCCCGACCGAGGGGCACCTATCGACGGCGGTGGCGTGCCCTGCGTCAACTAAGCCGCCGTGCGGGCTAGGAAGGCCAAGACCACGCTGACGAACGCGTCTTTGGCTTCGATCATCGTCCAGTGCCCGCAGTTGGGGAACACATGTAGTTCTGCGTTGGGAATGGTGCGCATCGGGATGAGGGCCATGTCCAGTGGGCTCACCCGGTCATCGCGGCCCCAGGTGATCAACGTCGGCGCCTTGACCCGATGCATCACCGCCCACGGTTGGGGCGCTTCGGACGCGTCCATCGCCTTGGTCATCTGCGCGAAGGCCTCCTTGGCATACATCCGGCGCGCGGCCGCCAACGTCTTGGGGTCGGTGGCGTGCCGCCAGCGCTCCTCGATCAGGTCCTCGGTGACCACTGCCGGGTCGTAGACCATCGAATGCAACCAGCGGATCAGCCGTTCCCGGGTGGGATCCTCGGTGAACTCCTGCAGCAGCCGGATGCCTTCGGGTGGACCGGGACTGAAGATATTGCGGCCGATGCCGCCGATGGTCACCAGCCGCCGCACCCGTTCGGGGTGCGCGATTGCATAGTTGATCGCGACCGCGCCGCCCATGGAGTTGCCAATGATATCGACAGCAGCCAAACCGAGCGTGTCGACGAATCGCACCACCGCATCGAACGCGGTGAGCATGGGATGCCCGCCGAAGTCGTCGCTGACACCGAAGCCTGGGAATTCCAGTACCAGGCAACGGTATTGCTCGGCGAACGTGCCGAGCACGCCGCGGAAGTTGCGCCACCCCGTCACACCGGGACCCGAGCCGTGCAGCATCACCAGCGGCGGCCCGTCGCCGGCCTCGTGATAGCGCAGCACACCTGCATCGGTCTCGATTTCGCGAAAGGTATTCTCGTAGCTGATATCTTGCGTCATGCGTGAGTACCGCCGTCGATGCGGATTTCGGTGCCGGTGATAAACGCGCCGTCTTCGGACACCAGCATCGCCACCACCCCGGCCACTGCGGCAGGATCGGCCATCCCCGCTCCGCTGGCTTCCAGTGTGGTGGGCAGGATCGGTGAAAGCCGGGCGAACAACGACCAGTCGGCATCGGCGGGAATGTATCCTGCTGTGGCGTCGGTGATTCCAGACTTGATACTGCCGGGTGCGACGCACACGGCGCGCAGTCCCTGGCTCGCGTATTCGAGGGCGATCGCATGGGTAAAGGACTGGATGCCGCCCTTGCTCGCGGCGTAGGCCGCCATGTAGGGGTGCGCGAATGCGGCCGATGTGGAACTGAAGTTGACGATGGTGCTGCGCGGGTGCTTCAGCAGCGCCGGAAGCGACTCGCGCACAACAAGGAAGGTTCCCGTCAGGTTGACATTGATGATCTGGTTCCACAGCTGTGTGGTGGTCTGGTGAGTGTGTGCGGCCCGCAGCACGCCGGCCGCGTTGACCAGAGAGTCCAGGCCGCCCAGTGCATCGACGGCCGCCCGCACACCGTCGGCCACCGACGTCTCATCGCCAACGTTCATCTCCAGGGTGGTGATGCGATCGCCCGACCCCGCTTCGCGGGCCCGGCCGCGGGTCTTGTCCAAACCGTCCACCGCGATGTCGGCGGCTACCACCGCCGCACCCTCGTCCAGCAGCCGCAGCGCGGTGGCCTGGCCGATGCCTGACGCGGCACCGGTCACCAGGATGCGGTTGCCCTCAAGTCGCTTCATCTGCTCTCCCGTCCGGGTTACCGGCACATAACGTATTTGACGGTTGGCCCCCCGGTCCAGCCTCCGGCCGGGTTGGACATCAGGATGCCTTGATTAGCTGGAAACCCTTGTAGCCGGCCCCGGCCACCTCGGCGCAGATGTCGCCCGAGACGATGAACAGGTTGGGGAATCCGTCCACGCCGAGGCCCAGATACGTGCGCGGACCTTCCTTCCAGTCCTCACGTAGCAGCTGCCCGCCGCGGCCGACGATGTCGAGCTTGGCTAGCGCGCCCGTCATTGCGTCGAAACCGGTAGCCAAGACGATCGTGTCGACGTCGTAATGCGCATCGGTGGTGTTGATTCCGGTCGCGTCAATCGACTCGATCGGCGTATTCCGCACGCTGACGAGCTTGACGTGCGGTTTGTTGAAGGTCTGAAAGTAGTTGGTGTCAGTGCAGATACGCTTTGTTCCGATGGGGTGATCGTTCGGAATCAGCAGGTCGGCGACCTCAGGGTCATGGATGACCGCGCGGACTTTCTCCTCGTAAAACTTGCGTGCCTCCTCGTTGGCGGCCGGGTCAATCATCTGATCTGGGAAGGTCTTGGAGAACAAGACACCCCCTAGCTGCCAACGCTTCTCGAAGGCTGCCCGACGCTCCTCGGGCGATGCGTCCATCGTTCTTTTGGGGTGTGGAAAATGCGGCGAGCCGCCGCCGCTGCGCCATGAAAGGTTCCGCCGTTCAATGTAATTCGCTTTGATCTCAGCTATGTCGTCGGCGGTCAGCGGCTTGTTGCCGGCTGGAACGCTGAAGTTGGGCGTGCGCTGAAAAACGTAGAGTCGCGCGGCCTGTTCGGCAATGACTGGAATTGATTGGATGCCCGAGGAACCGGTGCCGATCACCGCGACGCGCTTCCCCACGAAATCGACAGGTTCATGCGGCCAATGCGCGGTGTGGTACACCTCGCCGGCAAAGCAGTCCAATCCGGGGAAATTGGGCATCAGCGCAGCCGACAGCGAGCCGGTGGCCATCAGGCAGAACCGAGCGGTGACGACCTCGCCGCTGTCGGTGGTCACCGTCCAGTGCAGCGTTTCCTCGTCCAGGACCGCCGAGACGACCCGGGTGTTGAAAGTGATGTCCCTGCGCAGGTCGAGCTTGTCGGCGACCCAGTTGATGTAGCGCAGGATCTCGGCCTGGGTGGCGTACTTCTCGGTCCAGTTCCACTCCTGCTGCAGCTCATCGGAGAACGAGTAGCAGTAGTCGACACTTTCCACATCGCAGCGACAACCGGGATACCGGTTGAAGTACCAGGTGCCACCGACGTCAGGAGCGGCTTCGAACACCCGCACCGACAACCCCTGGGAGCGCAGTTTGTGCAAGGCATACAGCCCGGCAAATCCGGCGCCGACAACGACAGCATCAAGGGTCACGACGGGACAGTAGGCCATGTCGTCCATGCGCAGGAACTAGCCTTCCCGGTCATCGGACGCTCGCCCTCAGAGCCGGTCACCCAAGAACGAATCGAATCCCGGTGTGCTCTCCACGCGTAGTCGGGTCAGTCTTCGCGCGCTGATGAGCCATCGACCGTCGACCTTCCGATATTCCTCGTGGTAGTGGCCGTAGCCGTGCAAGGTCTCCTCGCGGTTGCCGTTGGTCCACCACAACCGATCCTCCATCGCCCAAACGCCGCGGGCGGTGGTGTCCGAGGTGAGCGCAATTTCAGGCGTATGTCCGTGGTGGACGCTGGTGATTCGCACCGGGCCATCGAGCAACGCGCGGATTGTCGCCGTCAGTCGTTGCCGCCCGACGACGACGTTCTTGCCGTCGGTGACGGGCTGCTTGTCGTCGGGCAGTCCGCGCCACGTGTCGCTCACGATGTCCTCGGTGTGGAAGTCGCCGTAGTGATCCCAGTCCTTGGTGTCCATGCAGCGCAGACGACCGGCGAAAACCTTCTTGATCTCCTCGATCGCGAGCAGCTGCTCGGCTGGCGTCAAGGTGAGTTGGTTCGTGGATCGGCTCATGCGGCAACGATACTGTGGAGTGCCGCGTGGAAGCGCTCACAACTTTTCCACTCACCGGGATCGCCGACGGTGCCATCATCACCGGCAGGAGACCATCGTTTGAGCCCACGACCTAAGGACGAGAGCATGACCGAGCGGGTAATCGACCGGCTGATGAACATGGCCGACCAGCTACGCGAGCAGGCGGCTGAGGCGGAGAAGATCGGGCGACTGACCGATCAGACCACCAAGGCGATGAAGGAGGCGGGCTCGATACGACTCCTGCAAACCGCCAAGTACGGCGGCTACGAGGTGCATCCGCGGGAGTTCGCCGAGACGGTCATGGCCACCGCGTCGCTTGACCCCGCCGCCGGCTGGATCACCGGCGTGGTGGCCGTGCATCCTTACCAGCTGGCCTACGCCGACCCGAGGGTGGCCGAGGAGATCTGGGCCCAAGACTTCGACACCTGGGTGGCCTCCCCGTATGCGCCACAGGGCCTGGCCAAGCCCGTGGACGGTGGCTACATGTTCACTGGCCACTGGCAATTCAGCTCCGGCACCGACCAGTGCGACTGGATCATCCTGGGCGCCATGCTCGCAGACGCCGACGGCAAGCCGAGCATGCCGCCGCGGATGCTTCACATGATCCTGCCGCGCAAGGACTACGAGATCGTCGAGGACTCGTGGAACGTCGTGGGGCTGCGTGGAACCGGATCCAAGGACATCATCGTGCGCGACGCGTTCGTGCCCGCCTACCGAACGATGGACGCCACGGAAGTGATGGACGGCACCGCCCAGCGCAAGGCGGGCATGACCAAGCCGCTGTACCTGATGCCGTGGTCGACGATGTTCCCGCTGGGGATCACCGCGGCGGTGGTCGGCATCGCCGAAGGTGCGCTCGCCGCGCACCTGGATTACCAACGGGACCGGGTGGCGGCGACCGGAACGGCGATCAAGGACGATCCGTACGTCATGTACGCCATCGGCGAGGCCGCCGCCGACATCAACGCCGCCCGCCAGGAGCTGCTGGCCAATGTGGACCGCATCTACGACATCGTCGACGCGGGCAGGGAGGTGTCGTTCCATGACCGCGCGGTCGGGCGTCGCACCCAGATCCGCGCCGCGTGGCGCGCGGTCATGGCTGTCGATCAGATCTTCGCCCGCTCAGGAGGCAATGCCTTGCGGATGGACAAGCCGCTGCAACGGTACTGGCGCGACGCGCACGCCGGTCTTAACCACGCCATCCACATGCCCGGCACGGTCTTTCACGCATCTGCACTGAGTTCGCTGGGAATCGATCCGCCTGAGGGTCCGCTGCGGGCGTTGATTTAGAGGGACCGCGATGACTGAGCTCAAAAGCCTGGGTTATATCACCGTTGCCGCCACCGATATATCACGCTGGCGCGAATTTGCCTTTGGTGTCTTGGGTTTCGCAGAAGGGCAGGGTCCCGACCCGTCGGCGCTGTACTTGCGGATGGACGAGCGACCCGCCCGGATCATCGTCGTCCCCGGTGACATTGACCGGCTGGTGACAGTCGGCTGGGAGGTACGTGACCACGCCGCGCTGGACCGGGTCAGGGCCGCATTGGCGGGCGCCGATGTGCCCTTCAAACAGCTGTCGCTGGACGAGGCTGACGAGCGGCGCGTCGATGAAGCCATCACGTTCGAAGATCCGGCGGGTACGACACTCGAGGTGTTCCACGGGGCGGTGCTCGACCACAGCCCCGTCGTCACCCCGTTCGGGGCGCGCTTTGTCACCGGTGATCAGGGTCTGGGCCATGTGGTGGTACCCGCCGTCGACGTGAACGGGCTGTTCGAGTTTTACACCGGAGTCTTGGGATTTCGCTCCCGGGGTTCCTTCCGCATACCGGCGCCGCCTGAGTTCGGTCCGGTACGGGTTCGCTTCTTGGGAGTCAACGAACGCCACCACAGCTTGGCGATCTGCCCGGCCGCCAACCAGAATCCGCCCGGTCTCGTCCATATCATGGTGGAAGTTGACAGCCTCGACGCGGTGGGGCAGGCCCTGGACCGGGTCAACGCCAAGGGATTTCAGCTGTCCTCGACGCTCGGGCGTCACACCAACGACAAAATGGTTTCGTTTTATGTGCGCACACCCGGCGACTGGGACATCGAGTTTGGCACCGACGGCATGCGCGTCGACGAAACCTATTATACCGCAGAGGAAATCACGGCTGACAGCTATTGGGGCCACCAATGGGTCGGCGATTTGCCGGCGGCGATGCGCCAGTGACAACGCCCACCGACGTCTACCCGGTCCCGGCCTCCTCGATCGGCGCCTGGGATCTCGAGGCCGACGTCGTCATCGCCGGGTACGGGGTGGCCGGGGCGGCAGCGGCGGTCGAAGCCGCCAGATCCGGCGCCGACGTCCTGGTACTCGAACGCACCGGCTCGTGGGGCGGGGCTGCTGCCATGGCGGGCGGATTCATCTATCTCGGCGGCGGCACGCCACTGCAAAAGGCTTGCGGCTTCGCCGATTCCGTCGACAACATGGCGGCCTTCCTTAATGTCGCGATGGGACCCGGCGCCGACGAAAATCGCATCGCCGACTACTGCGCCGGCAGCGTCGATCACTTCAATTGGCTGGTCGACTGCGGGGTGCCGTTCAAGGCGGAATTCTTCGCCGAGCCCGGGTGGGAGCCGCTGGGCGATCAAGGGCTGATGTACAGCGGTGGCGAAAACTCCCACCCGTTCAACACGGTCGCGACTCCCGCGCCGCGCGGCCACGTCCCGCAGATGTCGAACAAGAAGCAGGGCCAGGCGAGCGCCGGCTACATGCTGATGAAGCCGCTCGTGCAGGCGGCCACCGCGGCAGGTGCGCGGGTGGTCTACGACGTACGGGTGCAGCGTCTGGTGGTGGCGGCCGACGGGCGGGTGGTGGGAACGTGCGCCCGCCGGTACGGCGATGACGTGACGGTCCGCGCGCGCCGCGGCGTGGTCCTCGCGACGGGTAGCTTCGCCTACAACGACGCGATGGTGGCCCAATACGCCCCGCGGATCGCCGGGCGTCCGGCCGCGTCGATCGAGCAGCACGACGGTCAGTCGATCAGGATGGCGCAGGCGCTGGGCGCCGACCTTGCGCACATGGACGCCACCGAGGTGGCGATCTTCATCGACCCGCAGCAATTGGTGCGCGGCATCCTGGTCAACGGCCGCGGTCAGCGCTATGTCGCCGAGGACACCTATCCGGGTCGCGTCGGCCAGCTCACCCTCTACCACCAAGACAACATTGCCTACCTGGTCCTCGACGAAGCCGCGCAAAACGAGGCGATGGCCTCGTTGTCACCGCGGCTGATGTTGCGCCCGCCGACCTGGGTGTGCGAAACCGTCGCCGAGCTCGAGGGTGAGATGGGTCTCGCGCCCGGCTGCCTGCAGGCAACCGTGGCCGCCTACAACGACGGCGCCGCGCGTGGCGAGGATCCGCTGTTACACAAGAAGGCCGAGTGGCTGCGCCCGATCGGATCCCCGGTGGGCGCGATCGATCTGCGCGAGAGTACCGGCGGTTTCACGCTCGGCGGCTTGCGCACCACGCTGGATGCCGAGGTGCTGCACGTCAGCGGACAGCCGATCCCCGGCCTGTACGCGGCGGGCCGCTGCACCGCCGGCCTGGCGGCGTGGGGTTACGCCAGCGGGATCTCGCTGGGCGACGGCAGCTTCTACGGCCGGCGCGCCGGGCGGGCCGCCGCCAAAAACTGAGGATCCGCAGCGGCGGTCGGTACCGTCGATCGCCTGTGCCGCAGCAATTTTCACCGTCCGTCTGACACCACCCACAGCAGTGTGATACATACAGGCATATTTCTATTAGACCGAAGTTGCGGCAAGTGAGGTAGACGGAATCTACGGCTGAGCTCAGATTCTGTCGGTTTGCGGATTGATAATGTAGCCAGTGAATATCGTGTGTCGATTCACAATATGCTTGAGTTGATCTATTACCATTGAGTGGTGGCGAAGCCAGCGCGGATGCACGTAGCCCGAACACCGAGCAAGTATGTGGACAAGGCGGGCAACGTTCGCCGCTATGAGTCGGTCCTGGTGCGCCGCACCTATCGAGACGGCAAGAAAGTCCGCCACGAGACGCTGGCGAACCTGTCCAAGCTGCCCGCCGACGTGATCGCCGCGGTTGAGGGCACGCTCAAGGGCCAGGTGCTGGTGCCGGCCGGGTCTGAGTTCACGATCACCCGGTCACTGCCGCATGGGGATGTGGCGGCGGTAGCTGCGATGGCCCGCCAGTTGGGGTTTCCGGCGTTGTTGGGGCCGGCGTGCCGGTCGAGGGATCTGGTGTTCGCGCTGATCATCTCCCGGGTGATCCAACCGGCCTCCAAGCTGTCCACGCTGGCCTCGTGGGCCGATTCCACCGTGGGGGTCGATCTGGATGTGGCCACCGCATCCACCGACGAGATCTACGCTGCGATGGACTGGCTGGCCGACCGGCAAGACACGATCGAAAAGAAGCTGGCTGCCAAACACTTAGGGCCACAGGCTAATCCCTCGCGGATGGCGTTGTTTGATCTGACCAGTGCCTGGATGACCGGACGGTGTTGCGAGCTGGCCTCGCGCGGGTATTCGAGGGACGGTAAAAAAGGGCTACCGCAAATCGAATACGGCATCCTCACCGATCCAGCCGGCCGCCCGGTGGCGGTGCGGGTGTTTGCCGGTAACACCGCCGACCCGGTCGCCTTCACCGACATCGTCGAGGTGGTGCGCACCCAATTCGGGCTTGATCGGTTGGTGCTGGTCGGTGATCGCGGCATGATCACCTCCGCGCGTATCGACGCAATCCGTGAACTCAATGACAACCCAGACACCGCAACTGGTTTCGGATGGCTCACCGCGCTGCGCGCCCCCCAGATCGCCGTGCTGGCCGCCGATGACGGGCCGCTGCAGATGAGCTTGTTCGATACCCAGGACCTCGCCGAAATCACCCACCCCGACTATCCCGGCGAACGGCTCATCGCCTGCCGCAACCCCGCCCTGGCCGCCCAACGCGCCCGCAAACGCGCCGCCCTGCTGGCCGCCACCGAGATCGACCTGGGCGCCATCGCCGAACGGGTGGCTGCCGGCCGGCTGACCGGAGCCGGCCGCATCGGGGAAGCCGTCGGCAAAATCATCGATAAATACAAGATGGGCAAGCACTTTGAGCGCACCATCACCGACACCAGCCTCACCTACCACCGCAACCAGGCCGGCATCGACACCGAAACCGCCCTCGATGGCATCTACGTGCTACGCACCAGCGTGCCCGCCACCGACCTCAACGCCCCAGGCGTGGTCGTCGGCTACAAGAACTTGGCCCACGTCGAACGCGACTTCCGCAGCATCAAAACCGACGACCTCGACCTACGACCCATCCGCCACCGGCTCACCGAACGGGTCAAAGCCCACGTGTTGATCTGCATGCTGGCCTGCTATGTGACCTGGCACCTGCGCCAGGCCTGGGCGCCGCTGACCTTCACCGACGAACACCCACCCCTACGCGACAACCCCGTCGCACCGGCCCAACGCTCCCAAGCTGCCCAAACCAAAGCCGCCACCCGCCACGCCCCCGACGGCACCGCGCTGCGCAGCTTCCGCGGCCTGCTCACCCACCTGGCGACCCTGACCCGCAACGACATTCGCTACCACGGCACCAACACCACCGTGCCCACCCTGGCCGAATCCACCCCCGAACAGCGCCGCGCCTTCGAACTCATCAAGACCCCCATCCCCTCCAAGTGGCGTAGCCAGAACAACCGACCCGACAAATCAACAAAACACCAGCTCAATCAGTAAATCCGACCGACAAACCGCCGCAACTTCGGATTAGAAATATTGCTGCCGAGGAGGCGCTTCGCGTGACTGCCCAATCCACTCCCACCGCTGTCATCGATCGGGTGTCGTTGGTGCTGGACGCCTTCGACGGGGCCGCCCGGTTGACGCTGGCTCAGATCGTGCGGCGCACCGGTCTGCCCCGATCGTCCGCACACCGCATGCTCGAGCGGCTGGTGCAACTGCGCTGGCTGCGCCGCGACGGTCGCGACTACGAGCTCGGCATGCGGTTGGTCGAACTGGGATCCCTTGCCGTGCACCAAGATCGGCTGCACCGCGCGGCAACACCGTTGCTGCACGATTTGCACCGCGCGACCGGGCTGGTGGTGCACCTGGCTGTTCTCGACGGCGCCGACGTGGTGTACCTGGAGAAGATCGGCGATCGCATGATTGCGGCAATCCCCAGCCGGGTCGGCGGTCGCCAGCCGGCGCACTGCACAGCGGTGGGCAAAGCGATCCTGGCTTACAGCGACAGCACCGATCCGGTCGAGTTCGCCCGCCGCAAAACCAGGTACTCCATCGCCAGCCGAGCGCAGCTGAAAACCGAGCTGACCAAGGTTCGTGAGCACGGAATCGCGTTCGACCGCGAGGAATCGGTGCCCGGATTCGGCTGTATCGCAGCACCAATCGGCGATCCCGGTAAGGCCATCGCAGCCGTGTCAGTGTGTGGGCCAATGAGCCGGATGATGTTCGACCAGCGCCTGGCCGCACCGGTACGCATGACGGCAATGGGCATCTGGCGCAACGTCGAAGACGGACCGAAGCGGGTGGCGCCGACGTTGCAGCCGCTGCGCCCGCTGCGCGGACAGGCGCCACGCCAAGCCGGGCTATCGAGGGCATTGCAATACACATGAGGCCTTTGGTGGCGAATCCCCACTCCGGCACCATCCCCGCCGGTACTGCTGTCCGTGACGTCACCGTCGACGTGTTGATCGTCGGCTCCGGGACGGGACTGGCCGCGGCATTAGCCGCCGACGAACTCGGACTCGACGTGCTGATCGTGGAGAAGTCGTCGTATGTCGGCGGCTCGACCGCCCGCTCGGGGGGCGCGTTGTGGTTGCCGGCCAGCCCGATCCTCGAAAAGCAGCAAGCCGATGACACGCTCGAACGGGCCGAGGCGTATCTCCGGTCGGTGGTGGCAGGCACGGCGCCGGCCGAACGGTCCGCTGGTTACCTGCGAAACGTGGCCGCAACCGTCGGAATGCTGCAACGCAGCACGCCGATCCGGTTCGCATGGGCCAAGGACTATTCGGACTACCACCCTGAGGCGCCGGGCGGCAGCGCGGCCGGGCGAACCTGCGAATGCCGGCCGCTCAACGCCGCGATCCTCGGTGAGTATCGGACCTGGTTGCGGCCCGGGCTCATGCAGCCCAAGATCCCCATGCCCACCACCGCCGCTGACTACCGCTGGATGAACCTGACGGCCCGCGTTCCGCACCGGGGCATCGCGATCATCGCCAAACGCCTCGGCCAAGGTGTGGGCGGACTGCTGCTTGGCCGCCGTTACGTCGCGGGCGGGCAGGCCCTGGTCGCCGGGCTATTCGCCGGTGTGCTGCACGCGGGGATCCCGATTTGGACGGACACGCCACTGCAGCAGTTGACCCTCAAGGGCCGACGGGTCAGTGGCGCGGTGGTGGCCCACGACGGGCGCGAGGTCACCGTCACCGCGCGGTGCGGTGTGGTGCTGGCCGCGGGCGGGTTCGACCACAGCATGGCCATGCGGTGGAAATTCCAGTCGGAATCGCTCGGTGAGCACATGAGCCTCGGGGCGGAGACCAACACCGGCGACGCGATTCGCGCCGCCCAGGACGTCGGTGCTGCAATCGATCTCATGGACCAGGCGTGGTGGTTTCCGGCCGTGGCGCCGCTGCCCGGCGGAACACCGTTGGTGATGCTGGCCGAAAGATCTCTGCCGGGCTCGCTGATCGTCGATCAGCACGGCGCCCGGTTCGCCAATGAGGCGACGGATTACATGTCATTCGGGCAGCGCTTGCTTGAACGGTCGCGGGCGGGCACACCGATTGAATCCATGTGGATCATCTTCGACCAGCAGTACCGCAACAGTTACGTGTTGGCCGGTGAACTGCTTCCGCGAATGCCGATTCCGCGGGCGTGGTATGAGGCCGGCGTCGCACACCGATCCGATGATCTCGGTGCACTCGCCGACAAAATCGGCGTTCCCCGAAGGCAATTGATCGCAACCGTGAACCGGTTCAACGATATGTCGCGAGCTGGATATGACGCGGACTTCCACCGCGGCGGCAGTGCCTATGACCGCTACTACGGCGATCCCACCGTCGTTCCCAATCCGAATCTGCGCGCCCTCGATAGAAAACCGTTCTATGCAGTGAAAATGGTGCTAAGCGATCTCGGCACCTGCGGGGGCCTGCGGGCCGACGACCGCGCCCGGGTGCAGCGCGAAGACGGCGGTGTGATCGACGGGCTCTACGCGATCGGCAACACCGCGGCTAACGCGTTCGGCACCGCCTACCCCGGTGCCGGCGCCACGATCGCACAGGGCTTGGTCTACGGCTACGTCGCTGCCCGTGACGCGGCCGGAGCATGATCAGTCCGGCTCCTCTGCGTTCGCTCTCTTCTCAATCTCGTACCAGAATTCCGGTGCGGGCCAGGGAATTTTGGTGGTCTCGCCGTCTGAGGCACGAGGGAAGACGGCTTCGGCCTCGTCGAGCTCTTTGATCAACTTCAGGGCAAGCTCCCGCTCGTTGGCGTAATACCGCTCGGCCCATTGCAATGCGATCCGCGCGTAGGCCCAGCACGGATCAGCGCCGGCCCAGCGCGCGTCCTTGGCCGCCTTGCGGTGCATCTTGTCGGCATAGGCCACATGGTCTTGGAGCAACTCCTTCAGTCGCGCCGGGCTGGTGAGATGTCCCAGTGTCACCCGCAGTAGCGCGCCGTGCTTGAGGGTCGGGCGGTCGACCGGCGTGTCGTTTGCCCACCGGGTCACCGCTGCCAGGCCGGCTTCGGTGATCTTGTACAGCCTCCGATTGCGCATTCCACCGGTGTTCTCGACACGTGAGGTCACCAGGCCCAGTCGTTCGAGTCTTTTGAGTTCGGAGTAGATCTGGCTGTAGGCCGGGCTGCCGTAGTAGAAGCGCATGCTCCAATCGATGAACTTCCGGATGTCGTAGCCGGAGAGCTCGTGCTCGTATGACAGCATGCCAAGCAGCGCCCAGCTGGTCGACGCGAGGCTCGGCTTGTCCGCAGAATCGCCGCCTTCCATCAGCCGCGTGCCGGGGCGAGCCGCTTGAGAGCCAGCCCGCCTTCGAACGGCCGGTAGCCGAACGCGGCCGGGGCGCGGTAGCCGGTGTCCGCCAAGGGGGTGTGCACCTCGACGACCGTGGGCCCGATCTTTTCGGCGACGGGCGCCAGCGCGTCAAGATCGAAACGGTATAGCCGACCAGCATTGCCGCCCAGGATTTTTCGGCATTCTTCCTCCGACCTGTTGTGCAGCGCCCAACGGATGGCCAGCTTGGAGTGCGGGGTGAAGCCTTCCTCATGCGGATAGTCACTGCCCCACATGATGTGGTCGGCTCCCATGAAGTCGATCATCGGCGCGTCGTAAGGCATCAGCTCGGCGGCCAGATAGCAGTTCCGCTTGGCGTATTCACTCGGGCTCATGGTCAGCGCGTCGACGGATGACCCACCGAACATCCCGTAGGTGCGGTTGTGCGCCTCGGATTTCATGGTAGGCACCATGGCGTCGAGCACCGCCAGTTGCTGCTGAACCCACAGCGTGCCCTGCTCGGTCGGCACGAACCGCAGCGTCGGGTACCGCTCGAACACACCGGCCAGTATCAGGTGGCCGAGGGTGCGCTGCGCCCATAGCGCCATCTCGGTGATCAACACGGCGTTGGACGCGGGCTGGTCCATCGGCATCTCGGGGCTGCCAGCACCCGCGTGCTGCACCACCGTCAGGTCCAACTCTGCGCACAGCGCCCAGACCGGTTCGTAGCGGGTGTGGAACAGCGGGGCGACGTGCGGATCGCCCGGTGAGACCGGAGGAATGAGCACGCCACCGAAGCACTGCTGTTCGGCGCCCCAGCGAATCTCCTGCAGCGCCATGTCGATGTCATTGGGGAAGATCTGGATCAAGCCGCGCCGCCGGGTGGGGGCCAGCGAACAAAAGTCGACCTGCCAGCGGTTGTGGGCCTGCACGCCGGCCCAACGTTTCTCGAACTCGTCGCGAGTGCGGGGCAGGCTGATGGTGATGTTGGGGGTGGTCGGGAAGAACGGTGGCACGGTGTTGGGCAACAACACCTCGCCGGCCACCCCGTCGGCGTCCATTTCGGCAATCCGGAACTCGTGGTCCCAGTTCCGGTTGGCCGTGGCGATAACGAGGTCGTCGAACGGGCTGACATATGACTTGGCCCAAGCGTCGAATTCGTCGTGCAGGCGTGCCGGCAGATACTGTTTGTAGCCGTAGAGATCAGCGCCGGCGTGGGTGTCCGTCGAGATGACGACGTAGCGATCGATCGTGTCCCAGGTTGCAGCCATCGGATCCTCCCGGGCGTTGTTGCTACACCAGGCTAGCTTCCCGATCGGCCCGGCGACCGGCAAGATCGTCATCTCAGTGAGCGGACCACCGGTCTTCGCCTGCACACCGCACCAGCGGGCATGGTGGAGGTCATGCGGATCGGATTCATCGGCTTGGGCAACATGGGCCGCGGCATGGCCGCCAACCTCGTCAACGCGGGTCATCAGGTCACCGTCTACAACCGCACCGCTGCCAAGATGGAGACACTTGTCCAGCGGGGCGCAGCCCCGGCTCACTCGGTCGCCGAGGCCTGCGGCGGCGAGGTGGTGGTCACCATGCTCGCCGGCGACGAGGCGGTCGAAGAGGTCACGTTCGGCGAACACGGCATCCTGGCCTCGCTGGCGGCGGGCGCCCACCACGTCTCGTCGAGCACCATCAGCGTCGGCCTGTCGAAACGCCTCGCCGCCGCGCACGCCGAGGCCGGTCAGCACTACGTCGCCGCACCGGTGTTCGGCAGGCCCGAAGCCGCTTCTGCGGCAGAACTTTTCGTCGTCGCAGCGGGCGCACCCCAGGTGCTGGACCCGCTGATCCCGCTGTTCGATGCGATCGGGCAGCGCACCTTCGTGGTCTCCGAGCAGCCGCACACCGCCAACCTCGTCAAGCTGTCCGGGAATTTTCTGATCGCCTCGGCCATCGAGTCGCTGGGCGAGGCGATCGCGCTCGTCGCCAAGGGCGGGGTGGACCAGCTGCAGTACGTCGACATCCTCACCTCGACCTTGTTCGGCTCGCCGGCCTACCAGACCTACGGCGGGCTGATCGCCCGCCGGCAATTCCACCCGGCCGGCTTCGCGGCCACCCTCGGGCTCAAAGACATCGGGCTGGCACTTGCCGCCGGTGACGAGCTTCGCGTCCCGTTGCCACTCGCCGGCCTGCTGCGCGACCGCTTCCTCACCCTGGTGGCCAACGGCCACGGCGATCTGGATTGGTCGGCGATCGCCAGCCTTGCGGCCCGCGATGCGGGTGTGGCGTCAGACCCGTCAGACCACTCCGCGTAGCCCATCGGCGCCAAACACCGGTTCGAGCATCGCCCTGAAATCCGGGCCGCGCCGCAGCGCGTGTCCGCCGTCGACGTTGATGACCTGTCCGGTGATCCAGCTGGCTGCATCGCTGAGCAAGAACATGGCCAGATTGGCGACGTCTTCGACCTCGCCCACCCGCGGCAGCGGGGTGCAGATCCGGTAGTCCTCGCTCAGCTCCGGCGATTCGGTGATCGCGGCCACCAGGTCGGTGCGGATCAGCCCCGGGCGGATGCCGTTGACACGAACCCACGACGGTCCCAGCTCGTCGGCGGCCAACATCATCAGGTGGTCGACCGCGGATTTGGTCACGCCGTAAGCGCCAAACCAGCGGTGGGTGTTGCTGGCCGCGATCGACGAAATCCCGACGAACGATCCGCCGCCGCCGCGCACGAGTTGACGCGCGGCATGTTTGAGCACGTACATGGTGCCGTTGACGTTGAGGTCGACGGTGCGTCGCCAGGCCTGGGAGTCGATCTGGGTGATCGGGCCGATGGTCTCCGACCCGCCGGCGCAATGCACCACGCCGTGCAGCCGACCGTGCCATGCGGTCGCGGCCTCCACCGCCCGGGCGATCTCGTCCTCGTCGGTCACGTCGGCGGACTCGTAGCGGATCGAGCCGCGGGTACCGGTGGCTGTCTCGATGTCGTTCACGGCGCCCGCCAGCCGGTAGGCATCGCGGCCGATGATCATCACCGCCGCCCCGGAGCCGACTAGTCCGGCCGCGACCGCCTTACCGATGCCGCTGCCACCACCGGTGATCAGGTATGTGCGATCGTCGAAGGAAAGCCGCACGCTCGCTCCTTACTCTCACCCGGCGCAAAGCAGCCCGCAGACCGCTGTTGCAGGATACTTTTGCGGCTGCTCAGCGTGGCTCACGGCTCGTCACGGCGGGCGATCTTCGACGGCTTCGCCTCGCGCCAGTCTTCGACATCGGGCGGCAGCCCGACGGGATAGCGGTTTTCGTTCCGCGCCGCCCAGTGGGCGTGCCCGAGTTCGTGTACATGGAATGCGTGCCGCAGCGCCTCGGTGAATCCCATCGCGTCAGAGGCGGCGTTCACCGAGTCTTTGATCAGCAGCGCCGCCATAGTCGGCCGCTCGGCAATCCGCCGCGCGAATTCCAACGTTTTCTCTTCCAACTGCTCAAGCGGAAAGACCTTGGACACCATGCCTAGCCGGTATGCCTCGTCGGCGTCCAGCGAATCGCCGGTCAACAGTAGTTCTTTGGCTTTGCGCGGGCCGAATTCCCAAGGG
Source organism: Mycobacterium heckeshornense (assembly GCF_016592155.1). Taxonomy (NCBI): domain Bacteria; kingdom Bacillati; phylum Actinomycetota; class Actinomycetes; order Mycobacteriales; family Mycobacteriaceae; genus Mycobacterium; species Mycobacterium heckeshornense. The sequence goes on along the minus strand of NZ_AP024237.1, from coordinate 559,720 downwards.
TGTGCATAGTATTCGACACCCGGCATACCCATTCGGACACCGACCACATCAGAAAATCTCGCGTTGTCGGCGGCGACGATGAGATCGCATGCCCAGATCAGCATCAACCCCGCGGAGATCGCATTACCCTGAACCTGCGCGATGGTGATCTTGCGCAGATCGCGCCAGCGGCAGGTGTTCTGGAAATAGAAGTGCCATTCCTGCAGGAACGTTTTCTCGGCGATCGGGTCCCGAGTGGCGCCATAGCCGCGAAACGTCGGGTGCTGGCCCGGACCGGGCTTGCGTTCGGCCAACGCGGCCTCCGACCCCAGGTCGTGGCCGGCGGAGAAGTTTCGGCCCCGCGCCGCCAGGATCACCACCCGGACCGTGTCGTCGGCCTCGGCGCGGGCGAATGCGTCGTCGAGCTGGACCAGCAGCGTACGGTTCTGCGCGTTGTGCGCCTCGGGCCGGTTGAGCCACACCCGGGCGATGCGGCCACCGTCGAGCGTTTCGTAAGTCACCAGCTCAGCGGTTTCACCACTGCTGATCGCACTGGTGCCCACTTCGTCGTGGACTGCCATTTCGCCACCTCACCTGGGTTCGTCCGATACTTACAGATTACGGCCACCGCGTAACGCCGCCGTCGGCGGGTTGTAACGCGTATGCGGCCAAAAGGTCATTTCGCCTACAGTGATGTCATGCCTACCAAGTCTGACCCCGGCGAAATCGGCGACGTGGAACCATTGACCGACAGCACCGCAAGCCAGGCCAGGCGCGTAGTGGCCGCATACGCGAACGACGCCGATGAATGCCGCATGTTCTTGTCCATGCTCGGTATTGCGCCGACGAAACCCGAGACGTAAGTGAGTCCCGGGGAAGGCCAGGGCACCAAAGCTTCGGGCTCCGGGGATTCCGATTTCGTGGTGGTCGCCAACCGGCTTCCGATCGACATGGAGCGGCTCGCCGACGGCACCACCACCTGGAAGCGCAGCCCGGGCGGGCTGGTCACGGCGTTAGAGCCATTGCTGCGCCGCCGCCGCGGAGCCTGGATCGGGTGGCCGGGCATCGTCGATGCCGACGAGCAGCCCATCGTCGAAGAAGACCTGCAGCTGTACCCGGTCCGGCTGTCCGCCGACGACGTTGCCCAATACTACGAGGGATTCTCCAACGCCACGCTGTGGCCGCTGTACCACGACGTCATCGTCAAGCCGATCTACCACCGCCAGTGGTGGGATCGCTATGTCGACGTCAACCGCCGATTCGCCGAAGCGACCTCGCGTGCGGCTGCCCGCGGCGCGACCGTGTGGGTCCAGGACTACCAGCTGCAGCTGGTGCCGAAGATGCTGCGCGAACTGCGGCCCGATCTGACCATCGGATTTTTCCTGCACATTCCGTTTCCGCCGGTCGAGCTGTTCATGCAGCTGCCCTGGCGCATCGAAATTATCGAAGGCCTGCTCGGCGCCGACCTCGTGGGCTTCCACCTGGTCGGTGGCGCCCAGAATTTCCTGTTCCTGGCGCGGCGGTTGGCCGGGGCCAATACGTCGCGCGCGGCGGTCGGTGTCCGATCCCGGTTCGGCGAGGTCGACCTCGGGTCGCGCACGGTCCGGGTGGGCGCGTTCCCGATCTCGATCGACTCCGCCGAGCTCGACCGCAAGGCCCGGGACCGCAACATCCGCCGACGGGCCCGCGAGATCCGGGCCGAGCTCGGCAACCCCCGCAAGATCCTGCTGGGAGTCGACCGGCTGGACTACACCAAGGGCATCGACGTTCGGCTGAAGGCCTTTTCCGAGCTGCTCGCCGAGGGCCGCGCCAAGCGCGACGACACCGTGCTGGTCCAGCTGGCGACCCCGAGCCGCGAGCGCGTGGAGAGCTACCAGATCCTGCGCAGTGACATCGAACGCCAGGTCGGCCACATTAACGGCGAATACGGCGAGGTCGGCCATCCGGTGGTGCACTACATCCACCGTCCCGTTCCCCGCGACGAGCTGATCGCGTTTTTCGTCGCCGCGGACGTCATGCTGGTCACTCCGCTGCGGGACGGAATGAACCTGGTGGCCAAGGAGTATGTCGCCTGCCGCAGTGACCTGGGCGGCGCACTGGTGTTGAGCGAATTCACCGGCGCTGCAGCCGAATTGCACCAGGCCTACCTGGTCAACCCGCACGACACCGAACGCGTCAAGGACGCGATCGAGGCGGCACTCAACCAGACCGACGACGAGGGGCGGCGCCGGATGCGGGCCATGCGCCGCCAGGTGCTCGCCCACGACGTCGACCGCTGGGCCCGGTCGTTTCTCGACGCGCTCGCCGAAGCGCATCCGCCGGGCTCTGGCTAGCATGCCCGGCGAGCGCGATACTCGACGCAGTGCTTTGCGCCGCGCGAAGGGAGGCACCAGGTGACCATCGCTCGCGGGTTGACCACCGCCGCCATCTGCACAGCGTTCGAAATCGGACTTGCGGTGGTGTCCGCGAGCCCGGCCGGGGCGCTGGCACCGCCGGCGGACGGCATCTACACCTTCAACCAGGCGGGGGCACCGGCGGCCACGTGGAAGGTGTCGTCGCTGTGCGATCAGGTAAACGGAAGCCGCTATTACGCCGACTACGCCAACCCGATTATCCAGGCCGATTTCTGTGCCGTGAACGTGGTGAGCTACACCGACAGCACCATCAAGCGGGAAGACAAGCTGCAAAACTTCACCGGCAGAGCGCGGCTGACCAATGGCCTGTGGACCTTACAAGTCAAACAAGACGCCGGAGTGTTGTGCCCGGACGGCAGCACCGCGCAGTCCACCGAGACCTACGCGTTCGACGACGAGACGATGACGGGCACGCACACGTCGCTGCACGGTGACGTCTGTGGTCTGCAGCCCGCGATGCACAAGGAGCCGTTCAGCCTGCAGTTCGTCGCGCCGCTAGACCCACCCGTCGAGCGTTATCCGCTGCAATGCAACAACATTGCCATTTGCTACTGAGCCGCCGTCAGATCGGCGTGATGTAGTTGATCAGCCACTTGCCGCCGATGCGTTTGTAGTCGACGCGCAATCGGCTGCCGTCGTAGACCGGTTGCCGTGACTTGTCCGTCACGGTGCGGTTCAGGTAGACCATGACCGTGGCCGAATCACGTTTGGCGGCCATGACTCCCACGCCGACGACGCTGGCCTGCACCACGACTTCGCGCTTGCGCGCCTCCGGGATGATCTGTTGGTTGGCGCTCTTTTTGAACTCCTGTCGATAGTCCGGGGTCAGCAGCGGATACGCGTCACCCAGGCTGCGTTCGACCGTCTGAAAGTCATAGCCGAAAACCTCGGGTATCTGCTTGGCGGCCAGTGCGGGCAGGACCGCCCGTGCCGACTGCTCGCCGCGGGTCTGAACCCGGTCCCAGTAGAACCAGCCACTGGCCGCAGCCAATGCGACGAACACAGCGCTGAGCAGGCCGGCGGCGATCACCTGCAACGGCCGCATCAATTCCCGCCTTCCGGATACTTCAGGTCGTAGCCGGTCATCCGGCCATTGTCGTCCTCGTGCACGATCACCCGCATGCGATAAGGCATGGACGGCTTGTTGACCCCGTCGATGTCGGTGACCGTGACCCGCACCGACACCAGCACGGATGCGTTGTCGGTGACGCCGTCGACGCTTTCCAGAGCCGCACCGCTGATGACCGCCTCGGAGCTGGCCTTGGTGTCGCGGAACAGGATTTTGAGGTTCTCCACGTTGTTGTTCGAGTCGAGCATGCTGCGCAGCGGCCCGCTGGTGCCCTCGACGAACCGATTCACACTCTGGTCGATGGTGTCTTGGGTGTAGCTGAACATGTTGACCACCGTCTGGGTGGCGGTGTCGACGAATCGCTGGTTGCGGGCCTGCTGGGCGTCGGCATGCTGCTGCTGGACAACCAGCACCGTCAGGCCGGCGGCCAACAGCGCGATCGCGACCATGCCCCCGCCCAGGCCGATCCATCCGACCAGGCGACGATGTGCGGGCCGCCGCGGCGGCGGTCCCGGCGCCGCCGTGCGCTGCTTTGGCGGCACGATCGATGCCTGCACCCGAACCGTGGTGGTGGCGCTGGACTCGCCTTTGGCCGGCCCGGCCGCGCGCGACGCCCGACGACGGGCACGGTGCGTCGCCGAGTCCTGCGCCGCCACTACAACTGCCTCGGGTCGCGCATCAGATCCACCCAGTTCTCCGCGCTCGACGCTTTGCTCATGCCGGGCGCGAAGATACCAGTGCCGCCCGCCGGATCCGGGAAGGCTCCAGTGTGCGGGTCATAGGTGGTGTAGGCCGGGCCACTGGCCTGCGGCACCGGACCAGGCGGCGGCCCCCACGGCTTCTCGGGCCCTGGGCCCGCTGGCGGGGGATTGATCCCGACCGGCGGTGGGGGCGGTGGAAGCCACTTCGGGTAAGGCAGCTGCGGCGGCTGCGGCGTGTAGGGCGCTGGCGGTATCCACGCCGGCCGACCATCGGTTCCGCCGGTGTTGGGCGGCGGTGGCACCGGGAACGGCTGATTGGGCGCCGGGCCGGGTCCCGGCACCACCCCGGGTGGCGGCGGCCCCACGATGGGGGTACCCGGATCCGGATCGGTGCCCGGGGGGATATACGGAAACTTGTTCGGCGGCAACACGTTAAGGCCGTTCGTCATCGGAGTGCCGTATGGTATCGGTGGTCCGCGCCACGGGTTGCTGCCTATCGGAACGTAACCGCGCGGGTCACGGCACAGCTGCACGGTCGGTGCCCTCTTCCCGGGGAACTCCTGGCATGGGTAGTTGCGCGCGCCGCGCACCGTGGTCGGGTCGTTCTGCGCGACTTTGCAGTACATGTCCGTCGGCAGCTCGCGCAATGTCTCGTCGGCGGGCGTCCGGATCAGTGGCGGCGGAAGGAACCCGGTGTTGCAGGGCGGCGGATCGCCGAGGTCGATCTTGAAATCCAGCTTGGCCCCCTCGTCTTGGGGTACGCCGCCGGCGGCAGTGGTGATCGCGGCGAACAGTGCCGGCAGCACCACCAGCAACTGCTCGAGCGTCTTGTGGTAGATGACGCCGACCCGGCCCAGGTTGGCCAGGCTCGCCGCCAGCACCGGGAACGAGGGCCGGATACCGGAGAAGGCGGTGCTGGTCTCATCGGCGGCGCCCGGAACCACGGCCAGCAATTTGCGAACCTGCGGATCGGCGTGGCGTACCTGCGAGGTGAATCGGGCCAGCCCGTCGGCCAGTGACCGGATGTCGCTACCGGAGCGGATCTGCGCCCGCAAGAACGGGCCCACCTGGTCGATCAATTCCGAGGTCTGCGGATAGTAGGCGTTGGCTTCGTCGACCAGCAACCGTGACGACTCAATCAGCCGGGCCAGTTCGGGACCAGTGCCGTTGAACGCGGTGAAGGTTTCGTGCAGCAGTTCCCGCAGCCGCGTGTCAGCCACACTGTTGACCAGGGTCTCGGACTTGCGCAGCAGTGTGGCGACGTCCTCGCTGAGCCGAGTATTACTGCGTGCAATGCGAGACCCGTTGTGCAGCTTGGTCGCTGACGGTTCAGCGGGCGGGACGAGGTCGATGTACTGCTCACCGATGGCAGAAACACTCTTGACGCTCGCGATGACGTTCGACGGGACCGGGGTTTGGCTGTTGAGCCGCATTTTGGCGTCGACGCCGTTGCGGTTCAGTCCCACCGACTCCACCCGGCCGACCGCGACGCCGCGGTAGGTGACGTTGGCGTTCTTGTACAAACCGCCGCCGGCTTCGAAATCAGCGGTCACGCTGTAGGTGCCCAGACCCAGGCTGGCCGGCAACCGGAGATAAAAAACCGCGATCAGGGTGACCGTGATGGCGGTGACCACCGCGAAGACGGCTAGCTGAATTCTGGTCAGCCGGTCATGCATCAGCGCGACCCCTGCTGCGGTTGTCCCGGCGGCAGCTTGAACGGGTCGGCGGCTTGCCCCGAGAGGTTGGCCAGTTCACCGATCAAGAAGTCCGGCGGGTTGAGGATCTCACTCATGTGCATCATGTTCGGATCGAGTGCATACGACGTCGTGAAAAACGTTTCGCCGAGCCGTCGGAGGGTCAGGTCGAAGGTGGTGAACACGTTGAGGTAGTCACCGCGGACCGCCTGCTTGATGCCGAAGTTGGGGAACGGGAACGTCAGCAACAGTTGCAATGAGGTGACGAAGTCCTTGCGGTTGTCGGCGAGCGCCTTGGTGGCCGAATACAGACCTTTGAGGTCTTCGGCGAAATCGCCCTTGATTTGCGAAAGCACATGGGAGGCAACGGTTGCCACACGTCTCAACGCGGCAAATGCCTCGACGATGTGGTCACGGTTCTTGTTGAGCACCCGAAGCGCATCGGGCAGCGTGTCCAGCGTCCGGCCCAGGCTGTCCTTGCTGCGGGCCAAAATCGCGGAGAAACGGTTCAGCCCCTCGGCGGCGGCGATGATGTCGTTGACCTGCCGGTTGAGACCCGCGGTCAGGGCCGCGAGCCTGGGTACGAGGTTGGTGAACTGGCCCTCCCGGCCCGCCACCGCCCGGTATGTCTCATCGGTAACCTCTTGCAGGGCACCAAGATTGCCTTTGTTGACCACCACGCCCAGCGCCGCGAGGACCTCTTCGGTGGTGGGATAGCGGCTGGTGCTCGACTCGGCAATCCTCGAGCCGTTGCCGAGCCTGCCGATCGGTGGCGTGTTCACCGGTGGGGCCAGGTCGATGTGCTGGGAACCGAGCAGCGACGTCTGCGACACCTTGGCGGTGGCGTTGGCCGGCAGTACGACGTTTTTGTCCAGCGCCAATTCCACAGCGGCGTAGAAGCTGCCGTCCGCTCGCTGGGCCGCCTGGATACCCGACACGCTGCCCACGGTGACGTCGTCGACCATCACCGGGGAGTTCTGGGGCAAGGTCGCGACGTCCTTTAACTCGACGGTGACCTTGTAGGAGCCTGGTCCGTGACCGGCCGTGCCGGGCAAGGCAATCGAGTTCAACCCACCGAATTGGCAGCCGGCCAGCACCACGCTGCCCGCCGCCAACGCGCCGCCGCGCAACCAGATCCGGTTCATCGGCCGCCCTTTTGCTCCGCCGGAGCCGGCACGGCTGGCGCCGCGCCGGGTGCAGGCCCATTGGGTGCGGAGGCCGCTGACGGCGCCCCCGGCGCGGGCTTGGCGGTCGGGGCAGGCGGCACCAGCAGCGCTTGCAAGTCATCGGGGTTCGGCGGATGTACACCGGGCGCCGGAATCCAGGTCAGCTCCGGGATCGGGGTCGCCGCCTTGGCTTCGGTGGCCGGGGTGTCGTAGATGATCTGACCCTTGTACGCCGTGATCGAGTTGATCGGGTGAAACAGGATCGGCGGGTAGTTGACCGTCAAGCGGCGCAGCACCGGCCCCAGCCGCTCGCGGCAGAACTCAGCCCGTCGGTAGTAGTCCGGAGCCGCTTTCCCGGCGGCGGTATCGAAGGACCCGCCGCAGATGAACTGCACCGGGTTGGCGAACTCCGGTATCGAGAGCAACCCGTTCAGCGTGCCCTGCGCAGGATCGTAGATGTTGTAAAAGTTGGTGATCCCGGGCCCCGCGACATGCAATACCTGTTCGATGTTCTCGCTCTGGTCGCTCAACACCTTGGTCAAGTCGTTCAGTTTGGTCACCGTTGCGACCAACGTCGAGTTGTTCTCGTGCAGGAAGCCCCTGATATCGGTGAGCGCGGTGTTGAGGGTGCCCAACATGGTGTCCAGATCACGTGAGTTATCGGCGAGCACCTGAGATACCGATGCCACGTGACCGGAGAATTCGACGATCTGCTCGTTGCTCTTCGAGAGCGCGTTGACGAGAACCTGGAGGTTTTTCACCGTGCCGAAGATGTCGGTGCGCGAATCCCCCAGCCGCCCAGCGGCTTGCGACAGCTCGCGTAGCGCTGCGTGGAACGAGTCGCCGTTTCCGTCAAGGGTGTCTGCGGCCTGGTTGATCAACTTGCCGAGGGGACCTTGCATCTGTCCCGCCGTTGGACCGAGCTGGCCGGCCAGCTTGCTCAGCGCATCTTTAACCTCGTCCCATTCCACCGGAACCGCGGTGCGGTCCAGCCCGATGACGGCACCGTCGGGCAATGCCGGTCCGCCGGTATAGGCGGGGGTGAGCTGAATAAACCGGGCTGCCACTAGGTTTGGCGCCATGATGACGGCCCTGGCGTTCGACGGCACCTTGACGTCGGGGGGGATCGACATGACGATCCTGACATCGGAGGCTCGTGGCTCGATGCGGTCGACCCGGCCCACTGGTACGCCCAGAATGCGCACCTGATCACCGGGATAAAGCCCTACCGCGGAGGTGAAGTAGCCGACGATCTTGTGGCTGGCCCGCGTCGGCCACACCAGGTAAACACCTGCCAGCAAAAGCAGGGCCAGAGCGGCGGCCGCTACCAACCGCAGCCCCCGCCTGCGTTCTCCAGCGACCGAGAAGAGCGTCATGGCGACTTCGGCCTGATGATCCACCGCTCCTGGATCAGTCCGCGCAGGTAGTCGGCGAAACTGTCGGGGAGCTTGTTGGGTTGGAAGACCAAGTCGAACACGATTGACACCAACGGTGCCGGCAGGACGCTGTAGACATTCACATTGAATCCAGGACCCGAACCAACCACCTCGCCGAGCGTGGTGGCATACGGCGGCAAGCGCTTGAGCGCCTCGGTGATGTACTCGTGGCGCTCATTGAGGTTGTCCAGCACCTGGTTGAGCTTGCTCAGCGACGGGCCAAACTCGCGGCGGTTGTCGGCGACAAATCCTGAGATCTGTTGGGCCAGTTCGTCAATCCCGGAAATCAGTTGTGCCAGCGCGGCGCGGCGGGCGTCCAGCGCGGCAAACAACTGATTGCCGTCGAGGATCAACTTGTTCACCTGCTCGGCACGTTTGGCCAAAACAGCCGTCACCGACTTCGCGTGGGCCAATAACCTGGCCAGCGCTTCGTCGCGGCGGTTGAGGGTGCGCGACAGCGACGTCACCCCATCCAGGGCACCGCGCAGCTGCGGGGTGGCGTCGTGCAGCGCGTCGGTGAGGACGCGCAGCGACGTCTCGAACCGGCCCTTGTCCAAGTCGCCGGCATTGCCGCCGAGATCCTCCAGCGCGGTGCCCAGGGCATACGGCGTGGTCGTTCGGCTCAGCGGAATGGTCGTCGTACTTGCGCTGCCGGCCGGTGTTACCGCGACCGACCGTTCACCCAGGATGGTGTCGGTGCGGATCGATGCCAGCGATTGGTCGCCGACGGCGATGCGGCGGTCGACGGTGAACGACACCTTCGCGGCGTCGCCCGCCAAAGCCACGGACTGCACCCGGCCCACCTTGATGCCCGAAACGTAGACGTCGTTGCCGGGTGCGATACCGCCGGCGTCGCTGAAGTAGGCGTCGTAGCGTTTGCCCTGCGGCCAAAACGGCAACTGGCTATAGCCGAACGACACCAACACAATGCATGCCACCAGGACCACACCGAAGATGCCGGTGCGGACGGGGTCACGTCCGTCTCTGCTATTTGGCAAAGGCGCACCTCCCCTTGCTGGGATCGACCTGGCCGCCCATCGGAATCAGTAAGTCGCCGCCGACGGGGCCGTTGAGCTTGATTGTCACCGAGCAGAAATAGATGTTGAAGTAGGCACCGTAGGAGCCGAGCGCGGCCAGGCGCAAGTAGTCCTCGCCCAGCTGTTCAATATCGTTGTTCACCTCGGCTTTTCGCTCGTCGAGCTCGGCGGCGATGAACCGGGTATTTTGCACGACGCCCTTGAAGGCGGGGCGCGAGTTCTGCAGCAGCGAAGTCAGATCGCGTTCGGCCGAGGCCAGCGGCGGGATCGCTCCGCCCACCGCGTCACGGCCCTGGGCCAGGCCGGTGATCAGTTGCTGCAGCTGGCCAACGCTCGCCGAAAACTGGGCGCCCCTTTGGTCGACGGTGGTGAGCACCGTGTTGAGGTTGTCGATCACGTCACCGATGAGCTGGTCGCGTGCGCCCAGTGTTGACGTGAAGGCGTCGGCGTCGGCCAGCAGGTTCGACAACGCCCCGCCCTGGCCCTGCAGAAGTTCGATCACGTAACTGCTGATGGTGTTGATTTTGTCGGCGTCCAGCCCCTTGAGCACGGGCCGTAGACCACCCAGCAACGCGTCGAGGTCCAGCGCAGGCTGGGTGTGGTGCTCATCGATGGTCCCGCCGGGTGGCAGCTTGCGCAACTCCCCGGGTCCGGAGGTGATTTCCAAATACCGGTCACCGACCAGGTTTTCGTATCGGATCACTGCACGCGTGGACGAATACAGTGTGTAGCGCTTGTCCACGCCGAACGTCACGTTGACGCTGTTGTTCGGGTTGAGCTTGACGTCTCGCACGGACCCGACCGGCACACCGGCGATACGAACCTTCTGACCGGGTTTCAACCTTGTCGCGTCGATGAACGTTGCGTGGTAGGTGTTTTGCGGACCGAACCGGAACTCGCCGAAAATCACCACAAGGCCGACGGCAACAAGCAGCATCGCAACGGTGAAGATGCTGACCTTCACCATTATTGCTCGATGAGATTCGTAGCGCGCCATCAGAAATCGTCTCGTTCCGCGAATGCGCCGTGGAACAGGAACTGCAGCGTCGACGGTGCATCCACCTGCATTTCGGTGAACGGCTCGTACGGAATATACGCGTTGTCGGTCACCAGAAACGGTGCCCGGTACCAGGAGCCACCGTTTTGCTTGGTCGGGATATCAGGTAGGCCACGGCAATTCGGGCCGCCGGAGGCGTTGACGATCGGCAGGCTCTCCGGGTAGGTATACGACGGCGCGCCCAGCACAAAGCTCGACGAGGTGAACAGTCCCGCCTTGCGCACGCCGAGCAGCGGGGCGAATTCCTTGATACCGCGGTCGATACCTTTGAACAGACAGCCAAATTCGGGTGAGTAGTCAGCGGCCACCTTGATCGGGGCGCGGAACCGCTTGATCGCGTCGATGAGGTTGCGCTCGGCCGGCTCCAGTGTGTCGGAGACGCTGTTAGAAGCCCCGATCGCCGCCAGCAGGGTGTCGTTGAGGTCGCTCTGCTGGTCCACGATCGTCTTGCTGATCGTCGGCACGTTGTCGAGCACGGTCGTCAGGTCCGCACCGGCGTCGGCATAAATGTTGGCTACCGCGGCGGTCTTACCGAAATCTTGTTGCAGAGTCGGCAACTTCGGATTCGTTTGCTTGGTAAGGGTGTTCAGGCCCGACAGCAGGTCGCCCAGGTCATTTCCGTGGCCGCGCAGGCCCTCAGCGAGAGCGCTCAGGGTACCGTTCAACTCGACGGGGTCGATCTTGTGCAACAGGTCAATCAGCGACTGGAACAACGTGTTGACCTCAACCGCGACCGCAGAAGCCTCGACGTGCGCGCCCGGCCGCAGCGACACGGGCAAGGGCGATGCGGGCGGAACGAATTCGACTGATTTCGCACCGAAAATCGTGTTGCTGGCAATGCGGACGGTCACGTTGGCCGGAAGGTAATGCAGGTCGTCGCTGTTGATGGCTAAGGTTAGCTGCGCCTCGTCACCGGAATACGCGATGTTTTTTACCTTGCCGATCTGGATGCCGCGGTATTTCACCTTGCCGTCACGTTCCATCACCAGCCCGGCGCGCGGCGCGCTGACAAACACCGTGTCGGTTGACGAGAACGCTGCGGTGTAAGACAGATACGTCAACACCGCGAAGCTCGCCAACGCGCTGGCGAGCACCGCCGCCGCGAGCCTGATCTGAGTGCGTCTGCCCACCTTTGCCACCGTTGCTCAGCCGGAGAGGTTGAAGTTACCCGAGGCGCCGTAGACCGCCAGGGAGATCGCCAGGGTAATGACGACGACAACGATCAGCGACGTCCGCACGGCCTGGCCGACCGCTAGGCCGACCCCGACCGGGCCCCCGGATGCGTTGTAGCCGTAGTACGTGTGGACCAACATCACCGCGATCGACATCACGATGGCCTGCAGGAAAGACCACAGCAGATCCGTCGGATTGAGAAACGTGTTGAAGTAGTGGTCGTACAGGCCTGCCGATTGACCGTTGACAAAGATCGTGATGAACCGTGCAGCGAAGAACGAGGCCAGCACGGCCAGTGAATACAGCGGGATGATGGTGATCAGCCCCGCGATCAGCCGGGTCGACACCAGATAGGACACGGAGTGCACGGCCATCGATTCGATGGCGTCGATTTCTTCGGCCACTCGCATGGCACCCAGCTGGGCTGTAGTGCCCGCGCCGATGGTGGCAGCCAGTGCGATACCGGCCACGACCGGGGCCACGATGCGGACGTTGAGAAATGCCGACAGAAAACCGGTCAACGCCTCGATACCGATATTGCCCAGCGATTCGTAACCCTGGACCGCGATCACGCCGCCGGACGCCAGCGTAAGAAATGCCGCGACGCCGACCGTTCCGCCGATCAGCAGCAGGGCACCGGTGCCCAGCGTCATCTCGGCGACGAGCCTTAACACCTCTTTGCGATAGCGCGTGATCGCGTTCGGGATCCAGCGCACCGATTCGCCGTAGAACAGCGCCTGCTCGCCGAAAGCGTCGACCGGCCCGGCGAACCGGGACAGCCACCGGCGCATGCGCAGCGTGACGTCGTAACTCAAGTGCGCCGCTCCTCCTCACCGCTGCGCTCTGCATCGTCACCGGTGCGGCTCACCGGGCCAGCACCCGCACACCGATCGCGGTCATGACGACGTTGATCACGAACAAGCAGATGAACGCATACACCACGGTCTCGTTGACGGCATTACCCACCCCCTTTGGGCCACCCTTGACCGTCAGGCCGCGGTAGCAGCCGACCAGCCCGGCGACCACCCCGAACAACAGCGCCTTCACCTCCGAGAGCACCAACTCACCCAGATGGGTCAGCACGGTCAGACCGTTGACGAATGCGCCCGGATTGACGCCCTGCAACAACACCGAAAAGACGTAGCCACCGCAAATACCGATCGCCGACACCAACCCGTTGAGCAAAAGCGCGACGAACGTCGACGCCAGCACCCGTGGCACTACCAGGCGCTGGATGGGATCGATGCCCAGCACCCGCATCGCGTCGATTTCCTCGCGGATGGTGCGGGCGCCCAGATCAGCGCAGATCGCAGTGGCTCCGGCACCGGCTACCACCAGGACTGTGACCACCGGGCCCAGCTGGGTGATGGTGCCGAACGCGGTGCCCGCGCCGGACAGGTCGGCAGCGCCGAGTTCGCGCAGCAGGATGTTGATCGTGAACGCCACCAGCACGGTGAACGGAATGGCAACCAGCAGCGTCGGGATCAGCGATACCCGCGCGATCATCCAGGTCTGCTCGAGGAACTCCCGAAACTGAAAGGGTCGCCGAAACGCTCCACGCAGGGTCTCCAGCGACATCTCCACAAACCCGCCCACGGCCCGGGCCGGAACCGCGAGCTGTTCGATCAACCTGAGGTCCCTTCTGGGCCGGGGTCTCTCTGCAACGTGGCGCGGAGCCTCGGCGTCGTCCTGTGCGCGCCGCTTCGTCTTTCTGCTGTCGGACGACGCCCCGCGTGAGCCGGATCATAGTAACTAGAACAGGTTCTGAGTGTCAAAGAACGAGAAAATTAGACAAAAGTTAGTATTTTGTCGAGGTCAGCGGCATTGTGAGCCAGATCATCCTGCAACGTGTTCTAGTCGGCGAAGAGCCCCGCCAGCTATCGTCTCCGCTGGATCAGGACTCCATCAGACCGGTCGCCGAAAAGCTGCGTTCCGGATCGCGCCCAGCAAAGTAGTCATGCAGTGTCGCGCTGAGCTCGCCGGGGTCCCAGGCCGGTGCGTCCGCGGTGAACTGGCGCTCGACGGTGGGCGCGGCCACCAACGTCACCCGCGGGCCATAGACGATGAAAAGCTGGCCGTTGACCGCCTGGGCGGCCGGAGAGGTCAGAAAGCGGACCAGGGTTACCACATGTTCGGGAGACAGCGGATCGATCTCGCCGGTCTCGGGTGCCGCGCCGAACACCTCGGCCGTCATCGCGGTCCGAGCCCGCGGGCAGATCACATTGGCGCAAACACCGTAGCGGCCCAGCGCCCGCGCCGCCGACAGGGTCAGCGCGGTGATGCCCGCCTTGGCGGCGGCGTAGTTGGCCTGCCCGACCGGGCCCACCAGCCCGGCCTCCGACGAGGTGTTGACGATGCGGCCGTAGACCGGGCCGTCGGATTGCTTCGCCCGGGCCCGCCAGTACGCGGCCGCGTTGCGGGTGAGCAGGAAGTGGCCACGCAAGTGCACGGCGATGACGGCGTCCCACTCCTCGTCGGACATGTTGAACAGCATCCGGTCGCGGGTGATCCCGGCGTTGTTGACCACGATGCTCAAACCGCCCAGCCCGTCAGCGCAGGCGACCAGCTCGTCGGCGGTGGCGCGTTGACTGATGTCGCCGGTGACTGCGACGGCTTTGGCGCCGACCGCGGAGATCTCGTCGATGACGTCGGAGGCGTCCAGCGCCGTCGCCACGTCGTTGACGACGATGGTGGCGCCGGCACGCGCCAAGCCGATGGCCTCGGCGCGGCCCAGGCCCGCGGCCGCGCCGGTCACCACCGCGACCTTCCCGGACAGATCGGTCGCGTTCGTGCTGCTAGTCAATTTATGAATACCTCTAGTCGGTGATTAGTCGCTGCGCTTCAGCGCCGCCCGCGGGCACTCGGCGATCGCCTGCTCGGCGAGTTGTTCCCGGTCGGGCGGTATCGGATCGGTCTTCACCACGGCGTAGTCCTCGTCGTCCAGCTCGAAGATGTCCGGCGCGATTCCCATGCACACCGCGTTGCCTTCACACCGATCGCGGTCCACTATCACTCGCACGGCTCTCCTCCTTGGCCTTTCCGGTTGCCGGTAGCACCACCATACGACGACACCTTGCTGGACCCGCATACTAGAACGTGTTACAACCAGGAAGGTAGACGGATCGCGAAGGGACCGCCAATGCGCATCGGTTACACCCCCGAGCAGGAGGAGCTGCGTCGCGAACTGCGGTCGTACTTCGCCAAGCTGATCACCCCGGAACGCCGCGAGGCGCTCAACTCGACGTCGGGCGAAATCGGCAGCGGCAACGTCTACCGCGAGATCGTCGCCGAAATGGGCCGCGACGGGTGGCTGGCGCTGGGGTGGCCCAAGGAGTACGGCGGGCAGGCTCGCTCGGCGATGGATCAGCTGATCTTCACCGACGAGGCCGCCATCGCCGGCGCCCCGGTGCCGTTTTTGACCATCAACAGCGTCGCGCCGACGATCATGGCGTTCGGCACCGAGGAGCAGAAAAAGTTCTACCTGCCCAAGATCGCCGCCGGCGAGATCCATTTTTCGATCGGCTACTCCGAGCCGGGTGCGGGCACCGATCTGGCCAACCTGCGCACCACCGCGGTGCGCGACGGCGACGACTACATCGTCAACGGCCAGAAGATGTGGACCAGCCTCATCCAGTACGCCGACTATGTGTGGCTGGCGGTACGCACCAACCCCGAAGCCAAGAAACATCGCGGCATTTCGGTGCTGATCGTGCCGACCACCGCCGAGGGTTTCTCCTGGACGCCGGTGCACACCATGGCCGGTCCCGACACCAGTGCCACCTACTACTCCGACGTCCGCGTGCCGGTGGCCAACCGGGTCGGCGAAGAGAACGGCGGCTGGAAACTGGTCACCAACCAGCTCAACCACGAACGCGTGGCGTTGGTATCCGCGCAGCCGATCATCACCGCGCTCAACGAGGTTCGGGAATGGGCGCAAAACACCAAGGACGCCTCCGGTGCGCGG
Source organism: Mycobacterium heckeshornense (assembly GCF_016592155.1). Taxonomy (NCBI): domain Bacteria; kingdom Bacillati; phylum Actinomycetota; class Actinomycetes; order Mycobacteriales; family Mycobacteriaceae; genus Mycobacterium; species Mycobacterium heckeshornense. The sequence continues at coordinate 544,030 of NZ_AP024237.1, read as the reverse complement.
CTCATCGACTCCGAGTGGGTGCAGCTGAACCTGGCCCGGGTGCACGCCAAGGTCGAGGTGCTCAAGTTGATCAACTGGGAGCTGGCGTCGTCGAACGAGGCTGCCCCGTCGCCGGCCGACGCATCGGCCGCCAAAGTGTTCGGCACCGAACTGGCCACCGAGGCCTACCGGCTGCTGATGGAGGTGCTGGGCACTGCCGCGACCGTGCGCCCGGATTCGCCCGGCGCGGTGCTGCGCGGCCGGATCGAGCGGATGCACCGGGCGTGCCTGATCCTGACCTTCGGCGGCGGCACCAACGAAATTCAGCGTGACATCATCGGCATGGTGGCGCTGGGCCTGCCGCGAGCCAACCGCTGACCGGGCAAAGGACTTATCCATGGATTTCTCGACAACCGAAGCGGCCCGAGACCTTGGCGGCCCGGTCACTACCATCGTGGACGCGGTATGCACACCGCAGCACCAGCGCGAGCTCGACGGGCTCGAGCAGCGGTTCGACCGTGAGCTGTGGCGCAAGCTGATCGACGCCGACGTGCTGAGCGCCGCCGCACCAGAGTCGTTGGGCGGAAGCGGATACGGGGTGCTGGAGCAGACCGCGGTGCTGGTCGCCTTGGGCCGGGGATTGGCCGCGGTGCCGTATCTGGAGTCGGTGACGCTGGCCGCGGGTGCGCTGGCCCGATTTGCCGCTGCCGAGCTTGCGCAGCAGTGGGGCGCACCGGCGGTCAGCGGCCAGCAGGTCCTCACCGTTGCCCTGGACGGCGACATGGGTGAGGGGCCGGTACAGGCGACCCGCTCCGGCGACGGCTACCGGCTCACCGGCACCCGCACCCAGGTGGGATACGGACCGGTGGCCAACGCCTTCCTGGTGCCCACCGAAACCGATTCCGGCACAGCGGTTTTTCTGGTCGCAGTCGACGATCCCGGCGTGGCGGTGGCCCCGTTGGAGACCACCGGTTTGGGCAGTGTCGGCCAGCTGGAGTTGTCGGGCGTGGAAATCGGCAGTGGGCGGCTAGTCGGCGGCCGCGAGGTTGCTGACTGGCTGTCATTGCGAGCCACTCTGGGCCGCAGTGCTTTTCAACTCGGTGTGCTCGACCGTGGATTGCAGATGACCGCTGACTACGCCCGCACCCGCGAACAGTTCGACCGGCCGATCGGCAGCTTCCAGGCGGTGTCGCAGCGACTGGCCGACGGCTACATCGACGTCAAAGGTTTGCGGCTGACGCTGACACAGGCGGCCTGGCGGGTCAGTGAGAACCTACCCGCCGACACCGAAGTAGCGACCGCGGCGTTCTGGGCCGCCGACGCCGGCCATCGCGTGGCGCACACCGTCGTTCATGTGCACGGTGGCGTCGGGATCGACATCGACCACCCGGTGCACCGCTATTTCCTGGCCGCCAAGCAGACGGAGTTCGCGCTGGGCAGTGCCACCGGAGCACTGCGGCGGATCGGCCGCGAACTGGCCGACAGCCCCGTTTGACTTATGGAGCGCCTACCGACCGTCACAGACTTGCTGAGACCGCTCGTCGACGTCGACGATCGGGGAGTCTATTTCGAGGACTCGTTTGTCAACTGGCGCGACCACGTTCGGCACGGCGCGGCAATCGCCGCCGCCCTGCGGGCACGGCTTGACCCGGGCAAGCCGCCACACGTAGGCGTGCTGCTGGAGAACACGCCGTTCTTTTCGGCGGTGCTGGTTGCGGCGGGGCTGTCGGGCATCGTGCCGGTGGGTCTCAACCCGGTGCGTCGCGGCGCCGCGCTGGCCCGCGACATTCGCCACGCGGATTGCCAGCTGGTGCTAGCTGACTCGAATTCGGCTGCAGCACTGGGTGATATCGAGCATGTCAACGTCGACTCCCCGGAATGGGCCGACGAGGTCGCCGCACACCGAGACACCGAGGTGCGCTTCCAAGAGGCGCGGCCCGAGGATCTCTTCATGCTGATCTTCACCTCGGGCACCAGCGGTGACCCCAAGGCGGTGATGTGCAGTCACGGCAAGGTCGGGATAGCCGGTGTGACGATGACCGACCGCTTCAGCCTCGGCCCCGACGATGTCTGCTACGTGTCGATGCCGCTGTTTCATTCCAACGCCGTGCTGGTGGGATGGTCGGTGGCGTTGGCTTGTCGCGGCTCAATGGTGTTGCGGCGCAAGTTCTCCGCCTCGCAGTTCCTTCCCGACATTCGCCGCTACGGCGCCACCTATGCCAACTATGTGGGCAAGCCGTTGTCGTATGTGCTGGCCACCCCGGAGCGTCCCGACGACGCCGACAACCCGCTGCGCGCGGTGTACGGCAACGAAGGCGCACCCGCCGACGTGGAACGCTTCGCCCGCCGATTCGGGTGTGTGGTGATCGACGGGTTCGGCTCAACCGAGGGCGGGGTGGCGATCAGCCGAACACCGGACACGCCGCCGGGTTCGCTGGGCCCGTTGCCCGACGGGGTTGAGATCGTCGACGTCGACACCGGACAACCGTGCCCGCCCGGCATGGTGGGCGAACTGGTGAACACCGCTGGGGCCGGCCGGTTCGAGGGCTATTACAACGATCCCGAAGCCACCGCGCAGCGCATGGCCGGCGGGGCCTATCACAGCGGCGACCTGGCCTATCGCGACGAGCGCGGCTATGTGTACTTCGCCGGCCGGCTCGGTGATTGGCTACGGGTTGACGGCGAAAATCTCGGCACCGCACCCATCGAGCGGGTGCTCGCGCGCTACCCGAACGTGACCGAGGTGGCCGTGTATGCGGTGCCCGACCCGACCGTCGGCGACCAGGTGATGGCGGCACTGGTGCTGGCGCCGGGAGCGGAATTCGACGCCGATAAGTTTCGCGCCTTTCTGGCCGAGCAGCCCGACCTTGGACCCAAGCAGTGGCCGTCGTATGTCCGGATCTGCAGCACGCTGCCACGTACCGCGACCTTCAAGGTGCTCAAACGCGAGCTGGCGGCCGAGGGTCTCGACTGCGCTGACCCGGTATGGCAGATTCGGCGGTAACCCTCGTCGAAGCGGGAGGCGGGTCGAGTGACAAAGCGCCAGCCGACAGTCGCGATCGCGGGAGCCGGGATGTCTGGCATCTGCGCGGCAATCATTCTGCAGCGGGGCGGTATTGACGATGTCACGCTGTATGAGAAGGCCGACGAGGTTGGCGGCACCTGGCGGGAGAACACGTATCCCGGCCTGACCTGCGATGTGCCGTCGCGGTTCTACCAGTTCAGCTTTGCGCCGAATCCGGGCTGGAGCCACTTGTTTTCACCCGGCGGCGAGATCCAGGAGTACTTCACCGACGTGGCCAAACGAACCGGCGTCTACGAGCGGATCCGGTTCCGTACCGAGGTCGTCAGCGCCGAGTTCGACGGTCGCGGCTGGGTTGTGTCGACCCGCGCCGGCGAGACGTCGCGGGTCGACTTTCTGATATCGGCGACCGGGGTGCTGCACCACCCGAAGATTCCGGACATTCGCGCACTCAGCGACTTCTCGGGTTCGGTGTTTCATTCCGCGCGGTGGGACCACAGCGTCGAGCTGCGGGGCCGCCGGGTCGCGGTGATCGGGACCGGCTCCACAGGAGTGCAGATCGTCAGTCGGCTCGCAGGCACCCCGGCCCGGCTGACACTTTTTCAGCGCACCCCGCAGTGGATCATGCCGATGCCCAATCCCCGCTACCCGCGACTGACGCACCGCACCCATCGGGTCTTCCCTTGGCTGAATCACCTTGGCTACCATGGATACCGGATCCCGATGGAGATCTTTTCCGCCGCGTTGGTCAAGCCGGGCTGGCGTCGGCGTTTCGTGGCCGCGCTGTGCCGGGCGAACCTGCGCACGGTGCGCGACCCGCACCTGCGCAAGGCCCTGACCCCGAACTACACACCGATGTGCAAGCGGCTGGTGATCTCCGGCGGGTTCTATCGCGCAATCCAGCGTGACGACGTCGAGCTGGTCACTTCCCGCATCGATCACATCGAACCCCGCGGCATCGTCACCGACGACGGCATCCTGCACCAGGCCGACGTCATCGTGCTGGCAACCGGATTCGACGCGCACGCCTACATGCGACCAATGCGGGTGGTCGGCCGCGACGGGATCTGCCTGGACGAGGCGTGGCGCGACGGACCGCACGCTTTCGAAACCGTTGCCATGCCAGGTTTTCCGAACTTCTTTATGCTGCTCGGCCCGCATAGTCCAGTGGGCAACTTTCCGTTGACCGCGGTCGCCGAATCGCAGGCCAATCACATCCTGGGTTGGATAAAGCGTTGGCAGCGTGAAGAATTCGACACCGTGGAGCCGACGCAATCGGCGACTCAGGCGTTCAACGCCGCACTGACGGCGGCGATGCCTAACACCGTGTGGACCACCGGGTGTGACAGCTGGTATCTCGGCAAGAATGGGCTGCCAGAAGTGTGGCCGTTCACACCCGCCAAGCACCGCGCCATGCTCGCCGAAACGAAGTTGGAAAACTACGACCTGCGCTTCACGCCCCCGGAACTGGCCCGGCATTGACTCGACCGCCGCCGACTACGCCTCGACAATATCGTGCCGGTAACGCTCGAAAAGCCCTAGAAACTCGGCTTTTTCGGCTTCACCGATCCCATTTTTCGCCAGGGCAGCAGCTGCGTACTGCATGTTGGCATTCCACTCCGCTTCGGTGATCCCCAGCCCGGCGTGCGAGGTCTTCATATCACGGCCGAGATATCTGCAGGGTCCGCCGCTTAGGTCACACATCTGCTCGACCAACAGCTGCTGAGCCCGCGCCTGTGAATCGAGGCTGCGGCCCGACGCGAATCGGGCAAAGGCGGGATCGGCGCGTAAGCTGTTGAACAAGTCCTCGATGACGGCCGCGATAACATCGTAGCCGCCGATCCGGTGGTACAAAGACGCCATTCGAGCCCCCGGCATGTGTGATGACGCTACCTAACCATCGACACCGAGAATGCGTGCGGCGTTGCCGTACAGAAACTTCGGCCACACCGCGTCGCGGAATGGGACGTCGGGCATCTCGGTGAAGATTCGCTCCAGCGACAATCCCATCGGGAAATACCCGGCGTAGAGCACCTTGTCCGCGCCGCGCGTGTTGGCGTAGTCGATGATCGCTTTGGGGTAATACCTGGGCGCGAACGCCGACGTCGAGTAGTACAGGTTCGGCCACTTGAGCATCAGCTTGACGGCCAGGTCCTCCCACGGCTCGCAGCCGTGGCGGGTGACGAACACCAGGTCCGGAAAGTCGAACATGACAATGTCGATACGCGCGACGTCCTGCGGCCCGAACGGCACCCGTGGCCCGGGCACCCCGGCGCACACGAAGATGGGTATGCCCAGCTCGACGCACGTGGCGTAGATCGGGTACATCTTCGCGTCGTCGATCGGTACCTGCGGAAACGTACCCGCAGGGAATACCGACGTGGCCCGGATACCGAACTCGTCGTGCTGGCGGTGAATCGCGGTCACCGACCCCATCACGTCGTTGGGATCGCTCACCGTCCCGGATGGCACGAAGCGGTCGGGGTGCCTCTTCAAGGCCAGCTGCGACGTCTCGTCGGCGACGCCGATCAGACCCTTCTCGATTCCGAAGCGGTCCATCTCGTGCAGCGTCACCCCGATGGGATCGCTGGTGGGCAGGTCTTTCGGCACCTCCTTGAACAGGTACTCGACCGGGAACTCGAACTGCTCGCGCGACTCGCGGTCCTTGGTCTGTCTGCGGATGAAGTCGTACTGGCCGAAGCCTTGCCGGGGAAAGCCGATCATCGTGTCGAACACGGGCAACCCGGCACAGCCAGCCATGAGGTCCTCCGAATCCAAGACTTGCCGATTGCGGCGTCCCCAAGATTGGGACAGGCGTCGATTTTTGTCCAGTGGTCCGGGCTCGGTCGTCAGCCGAGCATTGACGGGACTACCGCCTCGATGAGATGCGGTCCGGGGGTGGCGAACCCGGCCTGCAGCGCGTCGGCAAATTCCTCGGCAGTGTTCACGCGGCGGCCCGGCACTCCCATGCCTTCGGCCAGCTTGACGAAATCTATTGCAGGACAGGTCAAATTGAGCAGTTCGCGCGCCTTAGGCCCCGGTGCGTTTTCTGCGCCGACGCGTTGCAGCTCCAGCCGCAGGATATCGTAGGCCCCGTTGTTGTAGATGACAGTGGTGACGTCCAGGTTCGCCCGGGCCTGTGTCCACAGCCCGGCGAGCGTGTACATCGCCGAGCAGCACCGGTCGATTCGGCGCCGCGATTGCAGCACCTATGGCAGCGGGGATGCCATACCCGATGGCGCCGCCGGTCCGGCCACCGAGATCGACTTGGTGTCGAGGTAGGTTTCGATGCCTTCGCGGCCCAATTCCCGGCCGTAGCCGCTGGCTTTGACGCCGCCGAATGGGGCGTAGGGGTCCATGGTGTAGCCCTGGTTGACCCCGAACGTGCCGGTGCGGACACGGGCGGCCAGCGCCACCCCGCGCTCGGTGTCCTCGGTCCACACCGAACCGGCCAGCCCGTAGTCGGAGTCGTTGGCGATGGCGACCGCCTCGTCCTCATCGCGATAGGAGATGACGGTCAGCACCGGGCCGAAGATCTCTTCGCGCGCGATCAGCATGGTGTTGTCCGCGTCGGCGAACAGCGTCGGTCGCACATACCAGCCGCGGTCCAGACCCTCGGGCATGGCGGTGCCTCCGGTGACCAAGCGCGCACCTTCATGCTGGCCGTTTTCGATGTAGCCGAGCACACGCTGCTGCTGTCGCTGCGAGACCAGGGGACCCAGTTGCGTGGCGGGGTCGATCGGATCTCCCACCCGAATCGCGTGCACTTCGGCGGCCAACGCGTCGACGAAGTCGCTGGACCGCTTGGCGGGCACCAGGATCCGGGTGAGCGCGTTGCAGATCTGGCCGCTGTTCGAAAGGCTCGCCGAGCGGATTCCGGCCGCGACGGGCGCCGGGTCGGCGTCGTCCAGGACGATCGCCGCCGATTTGCCGCCGAGTTCCAGGCTCACCCGTTTAAGCCCGGCCGCGCAGGTCTCCGCGACGCGCTGTCCGGCGGCAGTGGATCCGGTGAACGACACCTTGTCGACACCGGGATGCCCGACCAAGTAGGTGCCGAGGTCGGCACCGCCGGGCAACACGCTGACGACGCCGGGCGGCAGCTCGAGCTGTTCGATGAGCTCGGCAAGCAGCAGCGCGTCAAGCGGGGATTCGGGCGCCGGCTTGAGCACCACGCAACAGCCGGCCAGCAACGCCGGCACCAGCTTGGTGACGATCAGGAACTGCGGCATATTCCACGGCACGATCGCCGCGACCACACCAACCGGTTCGCGGTGGATGCGGATGTCGGCGCCGTAGCAACCGCGGCGGGTCTCCTGCCATGGAAACCCCTCAGCCAGCGAGCAAAACGCGGTCATCATCATCCACGGCAGACCGACCTGGGCGCGCTGGGCGAAACTGATCGGAGCACCGATCTCGGTGGTGATCAGCTTGGCGATCTCCGACCGTCGCGCGTCATAGAGCGCCGCGAGCCGCCGCACCGCGTCGATGCGTTCGGATGGATCGAGCCGCGGCCAGGGCCCGTCGTCGAACGCCTCACGGGCGGCCGCGACCGCGACGTCGACGTCGGCCGGTCCGGCAGCGGCGACGTGCGCAACCGGCGTTTCGGTGGACGGCGAAACCACCTCGATGACGGCATCGCTGCTCGGCGCCGACCACGTCCCGCCGATGAAGAGCTGGTCTCGTCGTTGCACGCCAACCTCCGGGAATATCAAGTACTTGTGATTCTCTCTTTGAGCATATACCGTCGGCGCTGTGGGCAGGTGGTCGTTTCGACAGGAGTAGACATGGCTCGTTTCCCCAAACCACCGGAAGGCAGCTGGACCCAGCACTACCCCGACCTGGGAACCGGTCCGGTGTCTTATGAGGACTCCATCTCACCGGAGTTCTATGAACTGGAGCGGGCAGCGATCTTCAAGCGTGCGTGGCTGAATGTTGGTCGCGCCGAGCAGCTTCCGCGCAACGGAAGCTACTTCACCAAGGAACTTAAGGTCGTCAACACCTCGATCGTCGTGGTCCGCAACACGAACGGCGAGATCAAGGCGTTCCACAACATCTGTCGTCACCGCGGCAACAAACTGGTGTGGAACGACATGCCGCTGGAGGAAACCAGCGGCTTTTGCCGGCAGTTCCGGTGCAAGTACCACGCCTGGCGCTACGACTTGGACGGCAACCTGACCCACGTCCCACAGGAAAGCGAGTTCTTCGACCTGGACAAGAACCGCTACGGCCTGGTGCCGGTGCACTGCGAGGTCTGGGAGGGCTTCGTCTTCGTCAACTTCGCCGCTGAACCCGAGCAGTCGCTTCGGGAGTTCCTCGGCCCGATGATCACTGCGCTGGAAGGCTATCCGTTCGGGCGGTTGACGTCGCGCTGGTATTACCGCTCGGAAGTCAAGGCGAACTGGAAGCTGTACCTGGACGCGTTTCAGGAGTTCTACCACGCGCCGGTATTGCATGCGAACCAGTCACCGACCACGTACTCGAAGGCGGCGGCCGAAGCCGGGTTCGAGGCGCCGCACTACCGCATCGACGGACCACACCGGCTGGTCAGCACATCGGGTGTGCGCGCCTGGGAGATGGCCGCCGACATGCGCAAGCCGATCGAAGACATCTGTCGCAGCGGACTTTTCGGGCCATGGGACAACCCCGACCTCGGCGAGCTGCCTGCCGGCGTCAACCCCGCCAACTGCAATCCCTGGGGCCTCGACTCGTTTCAGCTCTTCCCGAACTTCGTGATCCTGATCTGGGGCCAGGGCTGGTATTTGACCTACCATTACTGGCCGACGTCGTACAACAGCCACCTCTTCGAAGGCACGCTGTACTTCCCGCCGCCGCGCACTCCGCGTGAGCGGGTCGCCCAGGAGCTGGCAACGGTGACATTCAAGGAATACGGCATGCAGGACGCCAACACGCTGGAAGCTACGCAATCGATGATCGAATCACGTGTGGTTGACCGCTTTCCGCTCAACGACCAGGAGGTGTTGCTGCGGCATCTGCACAAGGAAGCCGCCGAATGGGTTGACCAGTACCGGCGCAGCACTGCGGGGGTCTGATGACCGCTAAACTGCCGCCCGAATTCTCCGACTTGGAACCGTTTTCCGACTGGTGTCTGCCGACCGAGCCGCAGCGCTATCATAAGCGGCTCAGCAGCTCGATGGCCGAGATGCAAGCGTTCTACGACGCCATCACCCCCCGCGCGGAAGACGCACTCGCCTACTGTGACAAGTTCAGTCTCGACGACCTGCCCGAGGACGTCATGAACCTGATGCACCTGCTGTACTCGATGATCATGGTGTCCTTCCCGGTCGAATGCTGGAAGCAGCCCCGTATTCCAGACTCCGGCGCATCGACGTTGGATTGCGTTAGCGAACCCGTGCCGTGATCGTGCTGCGGGCCGCCCGCTGGGCTGACGTCGACGCCGGCGAAGTGCGCTCACCGGCTACGGTCGTTGTCGACGGCAACCGAATCGTTTCGGTCAATCCTCCCCAGCCACCTACTGATTCGATTACCGAGATCGACCTCGGCGATGTGACGCTGCTGCCCGGGCTGATGGACATGGAACTCAACCTGCTCATCGGCGGCCCCGGCGGACCGGAGGGATTGCCGACCCCGATGCACGGCGTGCAGGACGATCCCGCCTACCGCACCCTGCGCGGCGCGGTCAACGCGCGAACAACCTTGGATGCGGGTTTCACCACCGTGCGCAATCTCGGACTGATGGTCAAGACGGGCGGCTATCTGCTCGACGTGGCGCTGCAACGCGCGATCGACGCGGGGTGGCACGTCGGTCCACGGATCGTGCCGGCCGGGCACGCCGTCACGCCCTATGGCGGGCACCTGGATCCGACGGTGTTTCAGCGGCTGGCCCCGGGCATCATGCCGCTGTCCGTGGCCGAAGGCATCGCCAACGGGGTGCCGGATGTACGGGCGTGCGTGCGCTACCAAATTCGCCACGGCGCCAAGGTGATCAAGGTATCCGCCTCAGGCGGAGTGATGTCGCACAGCACCTCGCCTGGATCGCAGCAGTACTCCGACGAGGAATTGGCCGCTATCGCCGACGAGGCCCACCGCGCCGGCATCCGGGTGGCCGCTCACGCAATCGGCGACAGGGCGATCCGCGCCTGCATCAAAGCCGGCATCGACTGCATCGAACACGGATTCCTCGCCACCGACGACACCATTGCGATGATGGTCGACCATGGCACCTTTTTGGTGTCCACGACCTATCTGACCGAGGCCATGGCCGTCGACCGCGTCGCGCCCGAGCTCCGCAAGAAAGCCGCCGAGGTGTTCCCGCAAGCGAAAGCGATGCTGCCCAAGGCGATTGCCGCCGGGGTACGGATTGCGTGCGGCACCGACGCGCCGGCGATCCCGCATGGCCAAAACGCCAAGGAGCTCTGCGCGCTGGTCGAACGCGGCATGACGCCGATGCAGGCGATCCGCGCCGCCACGGTCACCAGCGCGGAGCTCATCGAAGCCGACCACGAACTGGGCCGACTGGCCGACGGTTACCTGGCCGACATCGTCGCCGTACCCGGCGACCCCTCGCATGACGTCGCCACCACCCTTGACGTGCAGTTCGTGATGAAAGACGGCCACGTTTACAAGCGTCCTTAGGACACCCCATGGAACTCACCGACAACATTTTGTGGCTGCTCAAGCAGGCCTTTCACTTCTCGCTGAAGACGGTCAACGACGCGATCAGCAGCCACGGGGTGACCACTGCCCAGATCGGCCTGATGCGCCAGTTGGCCAACGAGCCAGGGCTGTCCGGGGCGGAGCTGGCCCGCCGGCTGATGATCAGCCCCCAGGGTGTGCAGTTGGCGATAACCGCGCTGGAGCGCCGCGGCCTCGTCGAGCGCAAGCAAGATCCCCAGCACGGGCGGATCCTGCAGGCCTATCTCACCGACCAGGGCCGCGCGGTGGTCTCCGCGGTGCTCGCCGACGCGCTGGCCGCTCACGAGCGGGTGTTCGGCGTGCTCGACGCCGATGAACGACAGCTGCTGCACGATCTGCTGGCCCGGGTGGTCGAAGAAGGCACGGGCAACCCCCTGTTCAGGGAACAAGGCGATGATGAATCAAGTACTTGATACATATCACAAGTACTTGATACTCTGCTGGATGATGGAACACACGCTGAACGGCGCGCCGAGCCGCGACGGCTTCGCACCGCTTCGCATCAAACAGGTGGTGCGCGAGACCGCTGACGCTGTCTCGCTGATTCTCGATGTGCCGGAACCGTTTTCGCAGCAGTTCCATTACCAGCCCGGCCAGTTCCTCACCTTGCGTGTGCAGGTGGACGGCCAGGAACACCGGCGGTGCTATTCGATGTCGTCGTCGCCGGTGGTCGCCGAGGACCTGCGCATCACGGTCAAACGCGACCCGGGTGGCGTGGTGTCGAACTGGCTCAACGACACCGCCACCCCGGGCGACGAAATCCACGCCGCACCACCGGAGGGTCGGTTCCTGCTCGGCGATTCCGATCGCGAGCTGGTGGCGTTCGCCGGCGGCAGCGGAATCACCCCGGTGTTCTCCTTGATCCGGTCGGCTCTGGCCGTAACCACCCGGCGGGTTCGGCTGTTCTACGCCAATCGCACACGCGAGTCGGTGATCTTCGCCGACACGCTGGCGCGCCTGGCAGAAGAGCACCCGGATCGACTGGTCGTCGTGCAGCATCTCGACGAGGACAGGGGTGTCGTGCAGCCCGATGAGATCGAGGCGTTTCTCGCCGACGCCCGTGACGCCGAGTACTACATCTGCGGGCCACGAGAATTCATGGACACCGTGGAAGCCACCATGCTCGAAAACGGGGTGGCACCCGACCGAATCCATCTGGAGCGGTTCGACGTTGTTGACGCAGCGCTCCCAGCCGTGACGGTGACCGAGGAAGTGACGATCCGGCTGGACCGACGCAATACGGTGGTCCCGTATCGGGCGGGAAACACCGTGCTGCAGACTGCCCGCCTGGCTGGCCTGAACCCGCCGTCGTCGTGTGAAACCGGTTCGTGCGGAACATGTATGGCGCGACTGGTGGAGGGGAGCGTACGGATGATCAACAACGACGCGCTCACCGAGGACGAAGTCGCCGGAGGTTGGGTGCTGACCTGCCAATCCATGCCGACCAGTCGGACACTGAAGGTGGTGTACGAATGACCGAGCGGGTGGCGGTGGTGACCGGCGGCGCATCCGGAATGGGAGAGGCGATCTGTCATGAGCTGGGCCGCCGTGGCCACAAGGTCGCTATCCTCGACCTCAACGGCCAAGCCGCGCATCGCGTTTGCGACGAGCTCTGTGCGGACGGCGTGACCGCGTTGGCGGCCGAGGTGGATGTGACCGACCGTCGGGCGGTCGAGGAGGCGTTCGCCAAAGTGCGCAGCGAGCTCGGCCCGGTGGGCATTCTGGTGACCAGCGCCGGCATGGTGGGGTTTGCGCCGTTCACGGAGATCACTCCCGAGTCGTGGCAGCGGATCATCGACGTCAACCTCACCGGCACGTTTCACTGCTGCCAGGTCGCGATACCGGACATGGTGGCCGCGGGTTGGGGGCGGATCGTGATGATTTCGTCGTCGAGCGCCCAACGTGGCTCGCCCGGCATGGCTCATTACGCCGCCTCCAAAGGAGCGGTGATCACGTTGACCAAATCGCTGGCGCACGAGTATGCGTCCGCCGGCATCACAGTCAACAACATCCCCCCGTCGGGCATCGAAACGCCGATGCAACGCCAATCGCAAGCCGAGGGACACCTGCCGTCGAACGAGACGCTCGCCGGCCGGATTCCGGTGGGCCACCTCGGCACGGGCGCCGACATCGCCGCCGCGGTGGGATTTTTGTGCTCCGAGGAAGCCGGCTTCATCACCGGCCAGGTGCTCGGCGTCAACGGCGGAGCCGTGATGTGAAGGGAGGTTCACATGGCGAGATGGCCTAAACCGGCGGAGGGTAGTTGGACCGAACACTATCCGGAGTTGGGCACCGGACCGATCTCGTTCCGCGATTCCACGTCGCCGGAGTTCTACGCGGCCGAACGCGAGGCGATCTTCAAACGCGCCTGGCTCAACGTCGGGCGCGTGGAGGAACTTCCCCGCGTCGGCAGCTACTTCACCAAGGACATCGCCGCGGCGGGCACGTCGATCATCGTGGTCAAAGGCAAGGACAAGGTGATCCGCGCATTCCACAACATCTGCCGTCATCGCGGAAACAAGCTGGTGTGGAACGACTTTCCCGATCAGGAAACCAAAGGGATCTGCCGGCAGTTCACCTGCAAGTATCACGGCTGGCGCTACGACCTCGACGGCGCGCTGACGTTCGTGCAGCAGGAGTCGGAGTTCTTCGACCTCGACCGTGCAGAATACGGTCTGCGTTCGGTGCACTGCGACGTCTGGAACGGCTTCATCTTCGTCAACTTTGATCCCGAGCCGCGGCAAACTTTGCGGGAGTTCCTCGGCCCGATGATCACCGGGCTGGACGACTACCCATTCGACAAGCTGACCGAACGCTACGAGTGGGTCGCCGACAACAACAGCAACTGGAAGATCTTCGCCGACGCGTTCCAGGAGTACTACCACGTGCCGTCGCTGCACCCGCAGCAGGTTCCGCCCGAGGTGCGGGATCCCAACGCCGGTTTCGAATGCGCGCACTTCCAGATCGACGGACCGCACCGCCTGGTGTCCACGGCAGGCACCCGCCGCTGGCTGTTGGCGCCGGAGTACATGTATCCGATCGAGCGGGTCACGCGCAGTGGGCTGGTCGGCCCCTGGCGGACTCCCGATTTGGGTGAACTGCCAGCCGGGCTCAATCCGGGTGGCATCGAACCCTGGGGTATCAGCAACTTCCAGATCTTCCCGAACCTGGAAATCCTCATCTACGGCGGCTGGTACTTGCTCTACCGGTATTGGCCGACCTCGCACAACACCCACCGGTTCGAGGCGCTCACCTACTTCCATCCAGCCCGCAGCGTGCGGGAACGGATCGAACACGAGGTCGCGGCGGTGGTGCTCAAAGAGTTTGCACTGCAAGACGCCGGCATGCTGGGCGGCACTCAGGCCGCGTTGGAGACTGGCATCGTCGATGACTTCCCGCTCAACGATCAGGAGATCTTGGTCCGCCATTTGCACAAGGCGGTTGCTGATTGGGTGGCGGAATATCAGGCCGAACGTAGACCGGCAGGGGCGCGCCATGGCTGACACGTCGTTGCCTAGTGCTTTTGCCGAACTCGAGCCGTTCGCGCGGATTTGGTGTCTGCCGACCGAAGCCGAACGGTGGGACCGGCGGATGGCCAGCAGCATGGCCGAGATGCGGGAGTTCTACGACGCCTTCTTTCCCCGGTTGGAGGAGGCGATCGAGTATTGCGACAAGTTCTCGCTGGACGACATGCCCGAGGACGCGGTGCACCTGCTGCACCTCATCTATTCGCTGATCATGGTCGCGATGGCGGTGGAGATCATGCATCAGCCCCGGCCCACCGATGCTGCCGATGCCGTCATGACTCGCATCAGCGAGCCGGTGCCGTGAGCGCCGTCCATCAAGAAGGGGACAAGGCGATGAGTCTGCTAACCGTCAAAAAGCTCACCGCATCGGTGGGAGCCGAAGTCACCGGCATCGATCCCGATCGGCTCGCCACCGACGACGCGCTCGCCGAAGCCGTGCTCGACGCACTGGAAACCAACGGCGTGCTGGTCTTCCCCGAGTTGCATCTGAATCCCGAAGCACAGGTGGACTTTTGCCGCCGTCTCGGCGATGTCGACCACTCCTCCGACGGTCATCACCCCGTTCCGGGTATCTACCCGATTACGTTGGACCTGTCGAAGAATTCGTCGGCGGCGTATCTGCGCGCCACCTTCGACTGGCACATCGACGGCTGCACGCCGATGGGCGACGAATGCCCGCAGAAGGCCACCGTGCTGTCGGCGGTGCAGGTCGCCGAACGCGGCGGCGAAACCGAATTCGCCAGCACGTATGCGGCTTACGACGCGTTGAGCGACGACGAGAAGCAGCGGTTCGCGTCGCTGAAAGTCGTTCACTCGCTGGAGGCGTCGCAGCGGCGCGTCACTCCCGATCCCACGCCGGAGCAGTTGGCGCGGTGGCGGTCGCGGCCTACCCACCGGCATCCGCTGGTATGGACGCACAACGACGGTCGCAAGTCGCTGGTGCTGGGTGCGTCAGCCGATTACGTCGTCGGCATGGATCTCGATGCGGGCCGCGCGCTGCTGGCCGAGCTGCTCGAGCGTGCCACCGTGCCCGACAGGGTGTACAGCCACCGCTGGTCGGTCGGCGACACGGTGATCTGGGACAACCGCGGCGTGCTGCACCGAGCAGCGCCCTACGACCCGTTTTCGCCCCGAGAGATGTTGCGCACCACGGTGCTTGGCGACGAACCGATCCAGTGATGCGAAACGCCAAGTAACGCCCGCGTCGAGACTGCGGACACGGCGTCCAAACTGTACCTACGGCGTCGTGCAGGCCCGTTCGACAGCCATGGACGCAGTCTCGACATAGTCCGCTAGCCGAGCATTGACGGGACTACCGCCTCGATGAGATGCGGTCCGGGGGTGGCGAACCCGGCCTGCAGCGCGTCGGCAAATTCCTCGGCGGTGTTCACGCGGCGGCCCGGCACTCCCATGCCTTCGGCCAGCTTGACGAAATCTATTGCAGGACAGGTCAAATCGAGCAGTTCGCGCGCCTTAGGCCCCGGTGCGTTTTCTGCGCCGACGCGTTGCAGCTCCAGCCGCAGGATATCGTAGGCCCCGTTGTTGTAGATGACAGTGGTGACGTCCAGGTTCTCCCGGGCCTGTGTCCACAGCCCGGCGAGCGTGTACATCGCCGAGCCGTCGGATTCCAAGCACAGCACCGGTCGATTCGGCGCCGCGATTGCAGCACCTATGGCAGCGGGGATGCCATACCCGATGGCGCCACCGGTCAGAGTCAGCCAGTCATGTGCCGGCGCTCCGGCGGTGGCTTGTGCCAGCAGCGGGCCCGAGGTGTTGGATTCGTCGACGACGATCACGTCCTCGGGCATGAGCGCGCCAACGACGTCGGCTGCCGACGCCGCGGTCAGGGAACCGGTCGGCAGCACCGGACGCGACGGCGCAGCCAGCGGCGCAGCGATCCCGGGCGCCACCTCCTCGGCGAGCGCGATCAACGCGTCGGCGGCACCGACACCGTCGGCGAGGTGGTGAACTTCGCAGCCCTTGGGTACCAGGTCGCTGGGCCGGCCCGGGTACGCGAAAAACGATACGGGCCACTTGGCGCCGGCCAGCACAAGGTGTTTGGCGCCGTCGAGCTGGGCGGTGACGGCCTCGGCGAAGTAGGCGAGGCGCTCGACGACGGGCCGTCCGGCGCCACGCTGCAACCGGGTCGGGAACGTCTCGCAGTACCAGCGCGTACCGGTGGCCGTGGCGATGCGCGCAGCGGCGGTCAGCCCGGATTCGCGGGTGGCGTCACCGCCGACCAGGACCACCGTCGGCTCGCCCGAGCGCAACACCGTGGCGATTCGGTCAATGTCGGCAACCGGCGTCCGCCGCGCCGACACCGCCCTGGCTGTCGTCGCACCATCCGACCACGACACATCCGCAGGCAGGATGAGCGTCGAAATATGTTGGCTTGCTCGGCTTGTGGTGATGGCTTCGGCCGCATCGGCAGCGACCTCGCCGGTACTACGGCTGCGGCGCACCCAACCCGACACGCTGGCGGCCAGCGCGTCGATGTCGGATTCCAGTGGGGCGTCGTATTTCTTGTGATAGGTGGCGTGGTCGCCGACGACCACCACCATCGGCACCCGGGCCCGGCGGGCGTTGTGCAGATTGGCCAGCCCGTTGGCCAGCCCGGGCCCAAGGTGCACCAGCACCGCGGCGGGCGTCCCGGCGATGCGGGCATATCCGTCGGCCGCGCCGGTGGCCACCCCCTCGAACAGGGTCAGCACGCTGCGCATCCGCGGCGCGCTGTCAAGCGCCGCGACGAAGTGCATCTCGGAGGTGCCCGGGTTGGCGAAGCACACGTCGACTCCCCGTCGACCAGGGTGTTGATCAGCGCGTGGGCGCCGTTCACGTCTGTGCCTTCCGCGTGCCGACCTTGAAGACCCGTTCGGCGTTGGCATGCAAATAGTCGCGGCGGGCGTCGTCGCTCAGTCCGAGGTCGTCGAGGCCTGCCAGCGCATGGACATGCGCGATCATCGGATAGTTGGTGCCGAACAGCACTTTTCGCTGTCCGCTGCCGGTTTTCATGAACCGGATGAGTTCTTCGGGGAGTCGTTTCGTGGTGTAGGCCGAGGTGTCGATGTAGACGTTCTCGTGCTTGCGGGCAACGGCGACCATCTCCTCGGTCCACGGATAGCCGACGTGCCCGCAGACGATGACAAGCTCGGGAAAGTCCAGCGCCACCTGGTCGATGTAGGGAATCGGGCGGCCGGTCTCCGAGGGCCGGAGCGGACCGGTGTGGCCGACCTGGGTGCAGAACGGGACACCCAACTGCACGCATTCGGCAAACAGCGGATAGTAGCGGCGATCGGTCGGTGGCGCATCCCACAGCCAAGGCACCACACGCAGGCCGAGGAACCCGTCGTCACGCACTCGCCGCCGCAGTTCGCGCACCGCATCCATCGGGCGGTCCAGGTCGACCGCTGCCAGACCGGCAAACCGGTTGGGGTGCAATCGAACCCATTCGGCCACCTCGTCGTTGCTGACCAGGTCTTGACCATTCGGGCCGCGCCAGGCAGACAGCAGCCCGACGTCGACAGCCGCGGCGTCCATCGCGGCCAGGGTGGCCTCGATCGGGATTTCGGTATCGGGTATCGCCCCGCCAGTCCAGCGCCGCAGCGAGGCCAGCATGTCGCTGCGCAAAAAGCGCAGTGTCGGGTGCTGCATCCAGACGTCGATCGTCATCGCGCTCGACTGTAGCCTCGGATGCCCAGCTACTGAATCAGGCCCTCCACGGTGATCGGAGACGACCAGCTGCGCCCGGTGTGCGCATCAGGTTCGGGTCGCCGCGTGGTTGGCATGCACCTCGTCGGCGGGCCGGGCTTCGGTTTGCTCCTTGGCCCAGCGGTAATCCGGCTTGCCCGCGGGTGATCGCTTGATCTCGTCGACGTACCAGAGTTTGCGTGGCACTTTGTATCCCGCGATCTCGCTGCGCACAAACCGGTCGAGTTCGGCCAGGGTCGGGCGTGTTCCAGACCGAGGCTGCACCACCGCGGCCACGCATTGGCCGTAACGCTCGTCGGGCACCCCGACCACCAGGGCGTCGAACACGTCCGGATGGCCCTTCAGCGCGGCCTCCACTTCTTCGGGGTAGATCTTCTCCCCGCCACTGTTGATCGACTGCGAGCCGCGACCCAGCAGTGTCACGGTGCCGTCTTGCTCGACCGTCGCGTAGTCGCCGGGAATCGCGTAGCGCACGCCGTTGATGACCTTGAAGGTGGCCGCGGACTTTTCCGGGTCCTTGTAGTAGCCGACCGGGACATGACCCCGCTTGGCGATGACCCCCCGCACCCCGGAGCCGGGTCTGACCTCGTTGCCGTTCTCGTCGAGCACGACGGTCCACTTGTCGATGTTGACGCGCGGGCCGCCCGTGTGCGCCTGGCCTTTGGCGACGACGCTGGTGCCACCGAAGCCGGTCTCCGAGGAACCGATCGAGTCGGTGATCACCCGATTGGGCAGCAGCTCAAGGAGTTTCTCCTTGATACTGGGCGAGAACAGCGCAGCGGTGCTCGCCAGGAGATACAGCGATGACAGGTCGTAGTCGTTGTCCTTGCTCAGTGCGTCCAAAAGCGGCCTTGCCATCGCGTCGCCGGTGAAGAAGAGCAGGTTCACTTTGTGTTTATGCACCGTCCGCCACACTTCGTCGGCGTCGAATTCTGGTGCCAGCACAATGGTTCCGCCGGAGAACAGCGCCATCCACGTAGCGGATTGCGTCGCGCCGTGGATCATCGGGGGAATGGGGAACCGGACCATCGGTGGCGCCGCGGCCGCTTGCTTGGCCAGGTCGTATTCGTCCTTGACGTATTCACCGGTGGCGAAGTCAGTTCCGCCGAGCAGCACCCGATAGATGTCCTCGTGACGCCACATCACGCCCTTCGGGAACCCGGTGGTGCCGCCGGTGTAGAGCAGGTAGATGTCGTCGGCGCTGCGCGGGCCGAAATCACGCTCGGGTGAGCCCTTTTCGAGTGCAGAGTAGAACTCGACACCGCCGTATCGTCGGTAGTCCTTGTCGCTGCCGTCGTCAACCACGAGCACTGTCTTGACGTTGGGGGTATCGGGGAGCACGTGGGCGACGCGGTCGGCGTACTGGCGCTCGTGCACCAGCGCCACCATGTCGGAGTTTTCGAACAGGTAGCGCAGTTCGCTTTCGACGTAGCGGAAGTTGACGTTGACTCCGATTGCGCCCGCCTTGACGATGCCCAGCATCGCGATCACGATCTCGTTGCGATTGCGACAGTACAGGCCGACCTTGTCGTCCTTCTTGACGCCCTGGTCGATCAGGTAGTGCGCGAAGCGGTTGGCCTTCTCCTCGAGCTGGGCGTAGGTCAGCTGATCGTCGCCGCAGATCAAGGCGACACGGTCAGGCACGGCGTCGATCGCGTGCTCGGCGAGGTCGGCGATATTCAGGGCCACGGCCCCAAATTAGAACGTGTTACATTTTCTGACAAGTCCGGGGCCTATACGCAGGAAGGCAGACACCCGTGGAACAACCCGATGCCCTCGTCGAGCAGCGCGGACACACCCTCATCGTGACGCTCAACCGGCCGGCGGCCCGCAACGCGCTCAGCACCGAAATGATGCAAATCATGGTCGAAGCGTGGGACCGTGTCGACCACGATCCCGACATCCGCTGCGCGATCCTGACCGGGGCCGGCGGCTATTTCTGTTCGGGCATGGACCTGAAGGCGGCGACCGCGAAGCCGCCGGGTGAGTCGTTCAAGGACGGCAGCTACGACCCGTCGCGCATCGACGCCCTGCTTAAGGGTCGACGGCTGACCAAGCCGCTGATCGCCGCGGTGGAGGGCCCGGCGATTGCCGGCGGCACCGAGATCCTGCAGGGCACCGACATCCGGGTCGCCGGCGAAAGCGCGAAGTTCGGCATTTCGGAGGCGCGCTGGAGCCTTTACCCGATGGGGGGCTCAGCGGTGCGGCTGGTCCGACAGATTCCCTACACGCATGCCTGTGATCTGCTGCTGACCGGGCGGCACATCACCGCCGCCGAGGCCAAGGAGATCGGGCTCATCGGCTACGTCGTGCCCGACGGGCAGGCACTGACCAAGGCCTTGGAGATCGCGGACGTCATTTCGGCAAACGGGCCGCTGGCGGTGCAGGCGATTCTGCGCGCCATCCGGGAGACCGAGGGCCTGCCCGAGAACGAGGCGTTCACAATCGACACCCAGCTGGGGATCCAGGTGTTCTTGTCTGAGGACGCCAAGGAAGGGCCGCTGGCCTTCAAGGAGAAGCGGCCCCCGCGGTTCAAAGGCCGGTAGCTTGCGCCGAACGTGAAACTGTTGCGAATTTTCGGCCGATTTTTCGCCACAGTTTCACGTTCGATCGATTGTCGGACCGGCCCGGCACACTCCCGCCTATGGGGGAGCCGTTTATTGGCAGCGAGGCCGTCGCATCCGGCCGGGTGACGCCGTACGAATTGCGCACCAGATTCGTTGCTGTCCACCGCGGCGTGTTCCTACCACCTAGTAGCGAGATCAGCGCCGTAGTGCGGGCTAAGGCGGCATGGTTGTGGTCACGGCGGCGGGGCGTGATAGCCGGCCGCTCCGCTTCGGCTTTGCACGGCGCGAAGTGGGTCGACGCTCGGGCGCCGGCCGAGATCATCTTCGACAACCGCCACGCCCCGGCGTCGATCCAAACCTGGTCGGATCACGTCGAAGACGACGAGGTCATGGTGGTCGCCGGCATGCCCGCGACTACACCAGCACGGACGGCCCTCGATCTGGCGTGCCGGTATCCGGTCGGCAAGGCGGTCGCGATGATCGATGCCCTCGCCCGAGCCACACGCCTCAAGCTGGCCGACGTCGAGTTGCTGACCGAGAGGTACAAGGGCCGCCGCGGCATCCGAAATGCCCGCGTCGCGCTAGACCTCGTCGATTCTGGGGCCGAGTCTCCGCGGGAGACGTGGCTGCGACTGCTGTTGATACGGGCCGGTTTTCCTGCCCCGCAGACCCAGATCCCGGTGTACGACGAATACGGCCAGCTCGTCGCCGTTGTCGACATGGGCTGGGACCACATCAAAGTAGGGGTTGACTACGAGGGCGACCACCACTGGATGAATCGACGCCAGTTCAACCACGACATCCGCCGCGCCGATGCGTTGACAGATCTCGGCTGGATCGACGTTCGCGTCACGGCCGAGGACACCGAAGCCGGCATTATCCGGCGAGTATCAGCAGCATGGGATCGCCGAACGTGAAACTGTTGCGAATTTTCGGCCGAATGCTCACCAAGGTTTCACGTTCGGCGCAGCGGCTTTGTCGGTGTGAATACCACCGGCATTGACTCCAGGCCGCTGACGAAATTCGCCGGACGCAGCGGCAGCTGGCCGCCGGAGGCCAACCGCAGATCGGGTAGTCGTTCGAGCACCCGCCGCGTCATCAGTGTGAGCTCCAAGCGGGCCAGCTGATTGCCGAGGCAGAAATGCGTACCGAAACCGAACGCCAAGTGGCTGTTGGGGTTCCGGGTGATGTCGAAGCGCTCCGGTTCATCGAATTCCGCTTCGTCGAAGTTGGCCGACTCGAAGAGCAACATCAACTTTTCGCCCTTGTGCAGCTGGGTGCCGTGGAACTCGGTGTCCGCGGTCAGCGTGCGGCACATGTTCTTCACTGGCGACGTCCAGCGCAGCATCTCCTCGATGGCCCCGGGCAGCAGCCGATCCGGATCACGCCGCAGCATGTCCCACTGCTCGCGGTTGCGCAGCAGCTGCTCGGTGCCGCCGGAGAGTGTGTGTCGGGTGGTCTCGTCGCCGCCGATGAGGATCAGCAGTGTTTCCATGACGAGCTCGTCGTCGCTCAGCCGCTCCCCGTCGACTTCAGAACTCACCAGCACGCTGATCAGGTCGTCGGCAGGCTCTTGCCGACGCGCGGCAATCGTGGCCCTGGTGAAGTCGTTGTAGGCAGCGAAGGCATCCATCGTGACCTGGAAGTCCTCTTGCGACACATGGGAACTGAGGAATGACACCAGATCGTCGGACCACTTGAGGAACATGTCGCGCTGCTCTGGGCGCACTCCGAGCATGTCGCCGATAACCGCCATCGGCAGCGGCGCGGCGAGGTCGCGGACAAAGTCGCACTCGCCGCGTTCACACACGGCGTCGATGAGCATGTCGCAGAGCTCGGCGATCGACGGTTCCTTGTCCTTCACCTGCTTTCGGGTAAAGCCGGCGTTGACGAGCTTGCGCCGCAACAGATGTGGTGGGTCATCCATGTCGATCATCATCGGCAGCGCGTCCTGGTCGGGCCGGATGCCGCCGCTGTTGGAGAACAGTTCCGGGTTGCGCTCGGCGTCGATGATGGCCTGGTATGTCGACGCGGCGGCCAGACCGTTTCGGTCGCGAAACACCGGCTGGTTGGCCCGCATCCAGCGGTATGCAGCCCGGGCTTCCCCGCTGGCGTAGAACTGGCCGTCGGTCAGGTCTACGTCAGGAATTGCGATCGCTTCAGTCATCGCCACCCTCCCCACTACAGTGAGCGTCATGTCTGCCTCGCAACACACCATCGCCGGAACAGTGCTGACCATGCCCGTCCGGATTCGGAAGGCCGACGTGCACGCCGCGATGTTCTCGGTCGACGCCGCGGCGGCGCAAAAGCTCATCGACTACAGCGGTCTGGAAGTCTGCCAGTACCGACCCGGACGCGCCGTGGTCAACCTCATGCTGGCCCGCTACTTCGACGGTGACCTCGGGCAGTATCACGAATTCGGCACCGCCGTCATGGTCAATCCGCCCGGTTCGCGCGCCCACGGCTGGCGGGCATTTAAAGACGCCGCCGCGTTCATCCACCATCTGCCGGTCGACCAGTCGTTCACGTTGGAGGCCGGTCGTCGCATCTGGGGCTTCCCGAAGATCATGGCGGACTTCACCGTTCGCGAGGGGCGTCGCTTCGGTTTCGATGTCAGCGCCGAGGGCTTGCACATTGCGGGCATCGACTTCGGCCCGGGCTTGCCGGTCCCGTCGATGTTCACTGCGCGACCGCAAGTACTGAAGACCTACACACACGCCGAGGGCAGCACCCGGGAAGTGCCCTGGGAGATGAAGACGGCGGGAGTGCGGGGCCGCATCGGCGGCGCGACACTTCGGCTGGGGGCTCATCCGTACGCCGAGGAGCTGCGGTCGCTGGGTCTGCCCAGGCGAGCGCTGACGTCGGGATCGGTGCGCAATGTAGAGATGACGTTCGGCGACGCACGCCCGATCTGACCGGCCCACCAGGCCAATCTAGAACGCGTTCTAATTCGCTGGCAAGATGCGTGCCGAGCGGCCGCGGCCGAAACTAGACCAAGGTGGCTAGCTCACGGACCTGCTCGGGGCTGCGCGCCGAGACCACCATCATGGTGACCCCGGCGGCCTCCCACACGCTGATCTGCTTACGCACGTAGTCGATGTCGCCGACGATGACCGCGTCGTCGACGAGCTCATCGGGGATGGCCTTGGCGGCTTCGTCCTTGCGGTTGCTGCGAAACAACCGAGTGACGTCGTCGACGACCTCGCCGTACCCCATCCGGCGGTAGACGTCGGCGTGGAAGTTGGTGTCCTCGGCGCCCATGCCGCCGATGTAGAGCGCCAGATGCGGCTTGATGCCGGCGAATGCCGCGGTCCGGTCGTCGGTGATCACTACCTGCGCGGTAGCACAGATCTCGAAGTCCTCGCGGCTGCGGCGCGCGCCGGGGCGCGCGAAGCCCTCGTCCAGCCATTCGTTGTACATGTCGGCCAACCGCGGCGCGTAGAAGATGGGCAGCCAGCCGTCGCAGATCTCGGCGGCCAACGCCACATTCTTCGGGCCCTCCGCACCCAGCATGATCGGCAGATCGGCCCGCAGCGGATGGGTGATGGGTTTGAGCGCCTTACCCAACCCCGTCGTGCCTTGGCCGGTCAGCGGCAGCCGGTAGTGCGGGCCATCGCTGGTCACCGGTTTTTCCCGGGCCCACACCTGACGGATGATGTCGATGTATTCCCGGGTGCGCGCCAGCGGCTTGGGAAACGGCTGCCCATACCAGCCCTCCACGACCTGCGGACCGGACACGCCGAGCCCCAGGATGTGCCGGCCTCCGGACAGGTGATCCAGGGTCAGCGCTGCCATCGCGCAGGCAGTCGGGGTGCGCGCAGACAGCTGCACCACCGAGGTACCCAAGCGCACGCGTCGGGTGGATGCACCCCACCAGGCCAGCGGTGTGTAAGCGTCGGAGCCCCACGCCTCGGCGGTGAAAACCGCGTCGAACCCGGTCTCCTCGGCCGCGGCGACCAGCTCACCGGCGTTGTCCGGTGGCTGAGCGCCCCAGTATCCCAGCTGCAACCCGAGCTTCATTAGACTGCCTTTCGACCGATTCTTGCCTGGATTGTTAGAACCTGTTCTACTCGAAGACGTGACAGCCAGCTCAACTCGCCTGACCCTGATCGATCAACCCGAGCCACCCCTTTCGGCACCGCTGACGGTGTCCTTCGACTACACCCGTTCGGTCGGCCCGACGCTGGGTAAGTTCTTCACCGCCTTACGCGACCGCCGCATCGTCGGGGTGCGCGGGTCGGATGGCCGGGTGCATGTGCCGCCGGCCGAATACGACCCGGTCACCTTCGAACCGCTGAGCGAGATCGTACCGGTGTCCACTACCGGGACCGTCGCGTCCTGGTCTTGGCAACCCGAGCCGCTCGAGGGTCAGCCTCTGGACCGCCCGTTCGCGTGGGCACTGATCAAACTCGACGGCGCCGACACCACCCTGTTGCACGCCGTGGATGCCGGCGACGACGGACCGAAAGCCATGCGCACCGGCATGCGGGTGCACGCCCGGTGGGTCGACAACCCGGCCGGCGCCATCACCGACATCGCGTATTTCGCGCCCGGCGAGGGCGAACCGGCAAGAAAATCTCCACAGACCAGCGACAATCGCGACCCGGTGACCATGCTGAGCACCCCCATCCGCATGGAGATTCAGCACACCGCGTCGCGTCCCGAAAGCGCGTATCTGCGGGCCCTTCAGGAAGGAAAGCTGCTCGGGGCTCGCACTGGCGAGGACGGGAAGGTCTACTTCCCTGCGCGGGAAGCAGATCCGGCCACCGGCTTGCCGCTCGACAACTATGTCGAGGTGTCCGACAAGGGCACGGTGACGACGTTCGCGATCATCAACATCCCATTCGCCGGGCAGCGCATCAAGCCGCCCTATGTGGCGGCCTACGTGCTGCTCGACGGCGCCGACATCCCGTTTTTGCACCTGGTGACCGAGGTCGACGCCTCGCAGGTGCGGATGGGCATGCGCGTCGAAGCTGTGTGGCGTCCCCGCGAGGAATGGGGGCTGGGCATCGACAACATCTCCCATTTCCGACCGACCGGCGAACCCGACGCCGACTACGACTCCTACAAGCACCACCTGTAAAGGGCTGTACTGGCAATGAGCGCTCGCAATGTCGCGGTCGTCGGCTTCGCCCACGCCCCGCATGTCCGCCGCACCGACGGCACCACCAACGGCGTCGAGATGCTGATGCCGTGCTTCGCCCAGTTGTATGAGGAGCTCGGCATTACCCGTGCCGATATCGGATTCTGGTGCTCAGGGTCCTCCGATTACCTGGCTGGCCGGGCATTTTCGTTTATCTCAGCGATCGACTCGATCGGGGCCGTGCCGCCGATCAACGAGTCACACGTCGAGATGGACGCGGCGTGGGCGGCCTACGAGGCTTACATCAAACTGCTGACCGGCGAAGTCGACACCGCGCTGGTCTACGGGTTCGGTAAGTCGTCGGCGGGAATCCTGCGCCGGATCTTGTCGCGCCAAACCGACCCCTACACGGTGGCGCCGCTGTGGCCGGACTCCGTGTCGATCGCCGCGCTGCAGGCCCGTCTTGGGCTCGAGGCCGAAAAGTGGAGTTTCGAGCAGATGGCCCGCGTCGCCTACGACTCGTTCGCGGTGGCGCAGCGCGTGGACCGGGTACCGTCGCCCAAGAGTCTTGAAGACCTTTTGGATCAACCGTTTTTCGCGGACCCGCTGCGGCGCCACGACATCGCACCGATCACCGACGGCGCTGCCGCCATCGTACTCGCCGCCGACGACCGCGCTCGCGAGCTGCGCGAAAACCCCGCCTGGATCACCGGTTTCGAGCACCGGATCGAATCCCCGGTGCTGGGCGCACGCGATCTCACGGTGTCACCGTCGACCACCGCGGCGACGAAGATCGCCACCGGGGACAAAATGCGCACGATCGATGTCGCCGAAATCCATGCTCCGTTCACCCACCAACACCTCATCCTCGCCGAGGCGATGCGGCTGCCGGCATCGGTCAAAGTGAACCCGTCGGGCGGCGCATTGGCAGCGAATCCGATGTTTGTCGCCGGTCTCGAGCGTATCGGTTTCGCCGCCCAACACATCTGGAACGGCTCGGCACGACGCGTGCTCGCACATGCCACCAGCGGGCCTGCGCTGCAACAGAATCTGGTCGCGGTTATGGAAAGGAAGAACTGATGGTGCGCCGGCGACGACGCAGAGCGCGCAGTGCGATGAGAAGGAGTAGCGCCGATGGCTAAGCAGCTCGCCGCAGTTCTGGGCACCGGGCAGACGAAATACGTCGCCAAGCGCCACGACGTGTCGATGAACGGCATGGTGCGCGAGGCCATCGACCGAGCGCTCGCCGACTCCGGCGCCACCTTCCACGATATCGACGCCGTCGTGGTCGGTAAGGCGCCCGACTTCTTCGAAGGCGTCATGATGCCGGAACTGTTCATGGCCGACGCCGTTGGTGCCACCGGCAAACCGATGATCCGGGTGCACACCGCCGGCTCGGTGGGCGGATCCACCGGAGTGGTGGCGGCCAGCCTGGTGCAGTCGGGCAAGTATCGCCGCGTGCTGGCGATGGCTTGGGAAAAGCAGTCCGAATCCAACGCCATGTGGGCGCTGTCCATTCCGGTGCCGTTCACCAAGCCCGTCGGCGCCGGGGCGGGCGGCTACTTTGCCCCGCACGTGCGGGCGTATATCCGCCGCTCGGGTGCGCCGACCCACATCGGCGCCCTGGTCGCGGTCAAAGACCGCCTCAACGGTGCCAAGAACCCGCTGGCGCACGTCCAGCAGCCCGACATCACGGTGGAGAAAGTACTGTCGTCCCAAATGCTTTGGGATCCAATCCGATTCGATGAAACCTGTCCGTCGTCAGACGGTGCGTGCGCGATGGTTATCGGTAACGAAGAGATCGCCGACCAGCGTGTGGCCGAGGGTCATCCGGTGGCTTGGATCCACGCCACTGCGCTGCGCACCGAGCCGTTGGCGTACGCCGGCCGCGACCAAGTCAACCCGCAGGCCGGCCGGGACTGCGCGGCCGCGCTGTGGAAAGCAGCGGGCATCACCAGCCCGATCGACGAAATCGACGCCGCCGAGATTTATGTACCGTTCTCGTGGTTCGAGCCGA
Source organism: Mycobacterium heckeshornense (assembly GCF_016592155.1). NCBI lineage: Bacteria > Bacillati > Actinomycetota > Actinomycetes > Mycobacteriales > Mycobacteriaceae > Mycobacterium > Mycobacterium heckeshornense. The sequence goes on along the minus strand of NZ_AP024237.1, from coordinate 516,453 downwards.
TGTGGCTGGAGAACCTCGGATTCACTCCCGAAGGCGAAGGCTGGAAGCTCACCGAAGCCGGCGAGACGGCGATCGGCGGGCGGCTGCCGGTGAACCCCTCCGGTGGCGTGCTGTCGTCGAACCCGATCGGTGCCTCCGGCCTGATCCGCTTCGCTGAGGCGGCCATCCAGGTGATGGGCAAGGGTGGGGCTCATCAGGTTCCGGGTGCCCGCAGAGCGCTGGGCCATGCCTACGGCGGTGGCTCGCAGTACTTCTCGATGTGGGTGGTGGGGGCCGACAAGCCATGAGCGGTCGCATGAAATACACATGCAGCATCGCGATGGGTCCCATCGACGAACTACTCGACATTGCGCGCACCGCCGAAGAAGTCGGCTTCGACTCGATCGCACTGCCGGATTCGCTCTTCTACATGGAGAAGGCCGCTGCCGACTATCCCTACACCGCGGACGGATCGCGGATGTGGGACGAGAACACGCCCTGGGTGGACCCGTTGATCGCCGCTGCCGCCATGGGTGCGGTGACCTCGACGCTGCGGTTCTACACCAACGTGATGAAGCTCGGTTCCCGCAACCCGCTGCTGCTGGCACGCCAAGTCGGCTCAGTCGCCAACCTCACCAACAACAGGTTCGGCTTTGGAGTCGGCATTGGCTGGGCGCCAGAGGAATTCGAATGGTGCGGCCAGCCCTACGAGCGCCGCGGGGCTAGGGTCGACGAGATGATCGAGGTCATCAGGCTGGTGCTGGGCGGCGGCATGGTCGAATTTCACGGCAAATTCTATGATTTCGACCGATTGCAGATGAGCCCGGCGCCATCGCAGCCGGTGCCTTTTTACGTCGGCGGGCACACCGAGCCGGCGCTCAGGCGGGCCGCGCGGGTCGGCGACGGCTGGACCAGCGCAATGATGACAGCCGAACAGCTCGCCAAGACCATCAGACGGCTGAATGACTTGCGCGTCGAATACGGTCGTGGCGATCGACCGTTCGAGTTTCAGGCCGTGTGCATCGACAGGTTCGGCGTCGACGGGCACCGCGAACTCGCCCAGATCGGCGTCACCGACAACATTGTCATCCCGTGGGTTCTCGATGGCCTGGGCTTCGACGCGCCGCTGGGCAAGAAACGCGACTCGCTGAAACGCTTCGCCGACACCTATATCCACTCCGGCTGGCAGGAGCGATCATGACCGAGCATCCTGCGCACGCCGCTGGTCGGCGCTCACGAGACGCGGTGCAGGCCAGGGACAAACAAGCTTGGCTGGAAGTGTTCGCCGACAACGCCATCGTCGAAGATCCGATCGGGCCGTCGCCTTTCGACCCCGCGGGCAAGGGGCACCGGGGCCGTGACGCGATCTCAGCATTCTGGGACAAGGCGATCGCGCCCACCGACAAGATCGAATTCAACTTCCGCGACACCTACCAGTGCGGCAACGAAGAGGCCAACGTCGGCAACATCGTCATCACCATGGGCGGACACCAGATCACCGCCGAAGGGGTTTTCACCTACAAGGTCGACGACGACGGCAAGCTGGTCGCCCTGCGCGCCTACTGGGAGATGGACCGGGCCGCCGCCACCGCGCGGCCGGTCTAGACGTCGAGCAGCGCTTAGGCACGCTGAGGCGGCCATTTCGTGCGAAATGGGTGGCTCAGCGTCTGCTTCGCCCACCCCTCGCCCAGCGTCGTTGCACGATCGACGGGAAAAACTGTAACGTGTTCTAGTTAGGGGCATCGAGTGGGAGGTGACAGGTGAGTACCGACAGTGTCGGCGTCCGCGACATCGATTCCGGCGCCCTGCCGACCAGGTACGCCCGTGGTTGGCACTGCCTGGGACCTGTCGCGGAGTTCTCAGACGGCGAACCGCACGCGATCGAGGCGTTCGGTACCAAGCTTGTCGTGTTCGCCGACTCGCACGGCGATCTGCACGTGCTGGACGGCTACTGCCGCCACATGGGCGGTGACCTCACCCAGGGCACCATCAAGGGTGATGAGATCGCCTGCCCGTTCCACGACTGGCGCTGGGGCGGCGACGGGCGCTGCAAACTCGTGCCCTACGCCAAGCGCACGCCACGCATGGCCCGCACCCGATCGTGGACCACCGATGTGCGCAGCGGCCTGTTGTTTGTCTGGCACGACGTGGAGGGCAACCCGCCGCCACCGGAAGTCCGCATCCCGGAAATCCCGGAGTGGGCCAGCGACGAGTGGACAGACTGGCGCTGGAATCGCGAGCTGATCCCGTCGAATTGCCGCGATATCATCGACAACGTCGTCGATATGGCGCACTTCTTCTACATCCACTTCGGGTTCCCGACGTATTTCAAGAACGTCTTCGAGGGCCACGTGGCCTCGCAGTACCTGCGCACCGTTGGCCGCCCGGATGTCGATCTGGGTGGCTCCAGCTACACCGGCGAGCAGATATTGGATTCGGAAGCTTCGTATTTCGGGCCGTCGTTCATGATCAACTGGTTGCACAACAACTACGGCGGCTACCAGGCCGAGTCAATCCTGATCAACTGCCACTACCCCGTCACGCAGAACTCGTTCATGCTGCAATGGGGCGTCATCGTCCAAAAACCCAAGGGCATGGACGAAGAGATGACCAACAAGCTCGCCGACGCGTTCACGGTCGGAGTCAGCAAGGGGTTTTTGCAGGACGTCGAGATCTGGAAGAACAAGGCGCGCATCGACAATCCGCTGCTGGTCGAGGAGGACGGCGCGGTGTATCAGTTGCGGCGCTGGTATGAGCAGTTTTATGTCGACGCCGCCGATGTCACCCCGGAGATGACCGACCGGTTCGAGATCGAGGTGGACACCACGAAAGCAAACGAGTTCTGGCACAAAGAGGTCGAAGAGAACCTGCGGCGCCGGGCCGAAGCAGAAGGACAGGCTGCCCAACCGTCACGATGAGCTCGCACAAAGATCCGAGCATCCCAGACGTCGACCAGCTGGCTCGATCGATGCTGGCACTGCATGGCGCTCACCGCGACGGCGGACCGCCGCGTCAGCCGGGGCAGCGCGCCTCAGCACCGCCCGCACCGGTTTTGGAGCCGCACCGCGCCGACGCGCTGCGTGAGGCGACCCAACGCGAGAGGGATCGATACCTCAGTTGGGGCCTACAACCGGTTGACTGCCGGTTCTGCCATGTCTCGGTGCTGGTCCGCAAGCTGGGGCCAGGACATACCTCGGTGCAATGGACTTCCGAAGGCACCCGGGGCTGTGCCTTCTTCGCACAAGTACGGGAAGCCGGTGGCGACACCGCACGCATTCCCACCTGCCCGAAGCTGGCCGACAGCATCGATCATGCGATCGCTGAAGGCATTCTGGAGCCGGCGCCGTCCACACCGCCTCCGTGCGATGGCGAGGACTGCAACGGATAGGGACCCGTCAGAGCCCGGCGAACTTTTCCTTGACCGACTCTGCCGTCAACCCGTAATCGGCAAGCGAATACCTGTGTTTAGGGGCGCGGGGGCCGGTTTGGCTTTCGGCGTGGGCCTTTTTCATGGCAGCCAGCGCCTCGTCGGTGAGCCTCAGCCCGAAGTGACGATAGATCGCCTGTACGGTACCAATCGGGTCGGCCACGAAATCGGCGTAGTCGACGTCGTAGAACTGAGCCGGATTGTATTTGGCGCGTTCGGCGTTGAAACGCTGCAGGCCCCGCGACCAGGTTTCCATTGCGTCGTAGCCAATCTGTGCGCCCACGAACGTGTTTGACCAGCCCTCGGTCGTGTGCTGCGCCAACGAGCACATCGAGGCCATGATCGTCTCGACCGGCCGATGTGTCTGGATCACCAGCGCGTCGGGATAGGTCGCCATGAGGGCGTCAAGAGCGAACAAATGGCTGGGGTTTTTCAACACCCACCGCTTGGCGGCGTCGTTGAGCCCGATCAGCTGAAGGTTTTTACGGTGCCTCTGGTACGCGGGTGTCCAGTCCTGCTGCGACAGCCATTGCGCATAAGTCGGTATGTGCGCCAAGGTTTCATAGGACACCGAATGAAACGACTGCCGCAGCAGCTGCCAGCATTCCTCGAGTTCGTCAGCGGCCATGAAATGCAGCCCGGTGTATTCCGGATTCTCCTGATGATGCCGGGTGAACCGCGCGTCAATTTCCCGATGGACCGGGTTAGATTCCCAGGTTTCGCGTGGCGGGCGGGGCTGCGGGTACTCGGTCAACCACATCTGTAAACCCTGATGGGCCGGATCGGCGCCCAGCAGCCGGTGCAGCGCCGTGGTCCCGGTGCGCACCAACCCGGTGACAAAGATCGGCCGCTCGATGACGACGTCGGCGTGCTCGGGGTACTGTTTCCAGGCCGCCTCGGACAACAACCGCGCCACCAGCGCACCACGCAGGAAGAACCGGTTCATCTTGCTGCCCAACGGCGTCAGGTCCGCCTCGCGGCGGTACGAGTCGAGCAAGACGGCTAGCGCTTCACGGTAGTTGTCGTCGTCGCTGCCGAAATCGTCCAACCCGGTGACCTTGGTGGCCGACTCGTGCAGTTCCTCGACCGTGCCGACATCGGTGCGCTCGGTCACGCCTTGTACTCTCCGCAGTTGACGTCCAGGGTCTGGCCGGTAATGCCGCTGGCCAGGTCGCTCGCCAAAAATATGATGGCCGAGGCGACTTCGTCCTCGGTCGGTAGCCGCTTGAGGTCGGAATTCGCAGCTGTGGCGGTGTAGATCTCCTCCACTGTCGTGCCGTACTTGCCAGCCTGATGCTCGAAGTAACTTTTCAGTGTCTGTCCCCAGATATAGCCCGGTGCAACAGAATTGACGCGAATGCCTTGCTCGCCTAGTTCGCTGGCCAGCGACTGCGACATCGCCAGCAACGCTGACTTGGCCATCTTGTAGGCGCCATACTTCGGCTGAGAGTGCCGGATCACCATAGAGTTGACGTTGACAATCGCACCTTTGGACTCTGCCAGCGCAGGCGTAAAGCCCTGGCTGAGCCGCAGCGCACCCAGCACCGTGAGCTCGATCGCGTCCCGGATATGCTGGAATGTGGTGTCGGCCAAAGGTTTCATCGACGGCACCCGGAACGCGTTGTTGATCAGCACGTCGACCTTGCCGTAGGCCGCCATTGTAGAGTCGACGAGGTTGGCCACCTGCTCGTCGTCGGTGATGTCGGTCGCGACCGCCACCGCACGGCGCCCGGTGTCGGTGATCTGCTTAGCGACGTCGTCCAGGCGTTCGGCGGTGCGGGCCGCCAGCACCAGATCCGCGCCGTCGTGCGCGCATCGGCGAGCCAGCGTGCTGCCCAGTGCGGGCCCTACACCGCTGATCACCACTACCTTGCCGTCAAGCAATCCGGCCATGGCTACCCCAGCATCCGGTTGGCAATTTGTCTTTGGCGCAGAGCTATTCGTGCGCGCCAGTCATCTTGGGAAATCTTGTTGTGCTCGTAATACGGCAGCGCGGCAGGAATCGTGTCGAAGTCAACGAGTTCGACGGTGGGCCCGTCGGCCTCGGTGAGCGCGCGTGACACTCGTTGCCACCGAAACTGCAGAAAGCCGCGCCGGTGACCGAGCGTCTCCACCCAGTTGGTAACGCCGGGATTCTGGCCGGCGACCACGATGCGGATCTTGCCGTCCGGATCAGCTTGGGCCTGAGTGGCGTTCAGCGACGTCTGATGGTTGATGTAGTCCAGCGAGATGTACCACATGCTGCCCAGCTGGAAGCCCAGATAGGGCGCGTCGCTGACCGGCACCGTAATGATCAGCGCCTGATCGGCCGACAACTCGAAATGCCCGGCCGAGGAGTACTGGGTAGCCAGCCCACCCGGCGTCAGGCGGGGCGGCACCATGGTATTAACCGGGATGTTGAGGTAGAACCACTGCGGGAATTGCAGCCACGCCTTCACCCGTTGAACCAACTGCTTTCCTGCTGTGGCATAACGCTTTTCCAGCGTTGCGCGGCTCAGCGGCGGCGGTGCGGTGCCGACGGTGTCGAGTCGCGAGATCGCCAGCGTCCCCCGCTGTTGGGACCAGTCGCCGTACACCTCGCGGATCACCAGTTGCCCGGCAGTGGCTGGGCGCAGTCGCCACTCGAAGCTGCCGTCCTCGGCGATCTCGAGTTCGCGGTCGTCGAACGCCACCTGGCTGGCCGGCACATTGTTGTCAGTGTATTCGCCGCCGAGCAGCTGAAAGCTCAAATCGGTGGTCGTGCCGCGCCGGCCGGTGACGACATAGTCGTGGTCGGGAAGCACGCGGGTGCCGAAATAGAGGGTGTCCGGGTTGTCCAGGCCCATCTTGGTGAAGGGCCCGGTTCCCGACAGCAGGAACGGGTGGTCGCGCTCGTAGTTGAATGCCATGTGCGTGCAGGCTTCGATGCAGCCGGCCAAATATTGCAATCCTTCGAGCAGGTCGGCTTCGGTCTCGATGTGAGGAGCGGCGGCGACGAGTTTCTCTGCCTCGACGATCGCGGAAACCAGCGGCTCAGAAAAGGACGCATCGGACACGACTAGACGCTAGAACGTGTTCCTATTTTGAGTCAATGGCGAACATCCTCGCGCGTCGTGCGCGAGGATCAACGACGACGCCCGCTCACTACGGTGCGCATTGCTGCGATAGGTCGATCAAATGCTGCCGCACATCCGGATGCCGGTTCAGGTAGTCGATGATGCTGCCGTTGTTGCCCTCCGCTTGCGCCCTGGCTTGCAGCTGTTGGTGGAGGTCAGGGTGCTTTTGCAGGTACTGGTCAATAGAGTCGCCGACGGTCTGGTCGCACTGCGGATCTGCGGTGGCCGTGCCCGCCAGGGGCAGCGCGATCACCGTCGCGGCGGTCGCGGTTAGTAGCCCGCCCGCAAGCAAGCTATACCCGCTGCGACGAGCGCCGACTGTCTTGGATGTGCTCATGCGGCAAGGTTACTCGCGCGACCTTTGCGCGGCCCGTGCGTGCGATTTGTCAGGAGCGGCAGTTGCGCGCAGTTCAGTGCGTGACGACCTGACCCTGCTCCTGTTCGCGCTTGATTTCCAGCGCGATGTCGATGAGCTGGTCTTCTTGGCCGCCGATGAGTTTGCGCTGGCCGGCCCGGTACAGCAGCGCCGATGCGGGCACGTCGTAGCGCTCGGCCTGGCGCACGGCATGCTTGAGGAAGCTGGAGTAGACCCCGGCGTAGCCCATGATCAGCGCGTTGCGGTCGAGCAGGCATTCGGCCGGCATGGCCGGGCGCACCACGTCTTCGGCGGCATCGGCGATCTCGAAGAAGTCGATGCCGGTTTTCACGCCGATCTTGTCGAACACCCCGATCAGCGCCTCGACCGGAGCGTTGCCCGCCCCCGCCCCGAAGCGCCGGCACGACCCGTCGATCTGCTTGGCCCCCGCACGCACGGCCTCCACCGAGTTGGCGACCCCGAGGCCGAGGTTTTCATGCCCGTGAAAGCCCACCTGGGCGTCCTCGCCAAGTTCGGCTACCAGCGCCGCAACCCGGTCGCGCACGCCTTCGAGCACCAGCGCGCCGGCCGAGTCGACGACGTAGACGCACTGACAGCCCGCGTCGGCCATGATCCGGGCCTGCGCGGCCAGTTTCTCCGGCGGAATGGTGTGGGCCATCATCAAAAACCCGACCGTTTCCAGGCCAAGCTCTCGGGCCAGCCCGAAATGCTGGATCGACACGTCGGCCTCGGTGCAATGGGTGGCAATCCGGCAGATCGACCCGCCGTTGTCCTGGGCTTCTTTGATGTCGTCTTTGGTGCCCACCCCGGGCAGCATCAAAAACGCGATCCTGGCGTCTTTGGCGGTGTCGGCGGCCAGCTTGATCAGCTCTTGCTCGGGAACCTTGGAGAACCCGTAGTTGAACGACGACCCGCCCAGGCCGTCACCGTGGGTCACCTCGATCACCGGAACCCCGGCCGCGTCCAGCGCCGCCACGATAGCGCGGACTTCGTCTTTGCTGAACTGGTGGCGTTTGTGGTGCGACCCGTCCCGCAGCGAGGTGTCGGTGATCCGGACGTCCCAGATAGTCATCGCGTGCCTCCTGCAACCGACAGCGTTTCCTTGGCGATCTCCTCGCCGACCTTGGTCGCCGCCGCGGTCATGATGTCCAGATTGCCCGCATACGGCGGCAGGTAATCGCCGGCGCCCTCGACCTCGATGAAGGTCGTGACCACTGCCCGGCCACCCGAATTCAACGACGGCTCGTCGAACTGCGGCTCGTTGAGCAGCCGGTATCCCGGCACGTAGGTCTGCACCTCATCGACGACCTGGTGGATGGATTTGGCGATCGCGTCGCGGTCGGCGTCCTCGGGGATGGCGCAGAAGATGGTGTCACGCATAATCATCGGCGGCTCAGCCGGATTCAGGATGATGATCGCCTTGCCGCGCTGCGCGCCGCCAATGGTCTCCACACCGCGGGCGGTGGTCTTGGTGAACTCGTCGATGTTGGCCCGGGTGCCCGGCCCGGCCGACACCGAAGCAACCGAAGCAACGATCTCCGCGTAGGGCACTTGGACGACGCGTGACACCGCGTACACGATCGGGATCGTGGCCTGCCCGCCGCAGGTAATCATGTTGACGTTCGGCGCATCGAGGTGCTCGCGCAGATTCGCCGGCGGAATCACGGCCGGGCCGACCGCGGCGGGCGTCAAATCGATGGCCCGGATCCCGGCCTCGGCGTATTTGGGTGCGGCCGCCTTGTGCACGTAGGCGCTGGTGGCCTCGAACAACAGGTCCGGTTTCTCCGGCTGGGCCAGCAGCCAGTCGATGCCCTCATGGGTAGTCTCCAAACCCAGCTTGCGGGCGCGGGCCAGTCCCTCGGACTCCGGGTCGATGCCCACCATCCAGCGCGGCTCCAGCCACTGCGAGCGCAGCAGTTTGTAGAGCAGGTCGGTGCTGATGTTGCCCGACCCGACGATCGCGACCGAGGCTTTGGATGGCATGAACGCTCCTCTACTCGAACGACAACCGCACCGACCCCAGGCCGTCGAACTCCGCGACGAACGTATCGCCGGGCCGGGCGTCGACGGCCCGGGTACACGAGCCGGGCAACACGATGTCACCTGCTCGCAGCCGTACACCGAAGCTTTCCACCTTGCGGGCCAGCCATGCCACGGCCGTGACCGGATTGCCCAGCACGGCGTCGCTGCGACCCTTGGCCACCACCTCACCGTTGCGCGCCAGCACCGCTTCGACGCCGGTGATGTCGACGTCAACGGGCGCCACCCGCTGCCCGCCGAGCACAAAGCCGGCCGAGGACGCGTTGTCGGCGATGGTGTCGCACAACGCGATGTTCCAGTCGGTGATCCGGGTGTCGATCAACTCGATCGCCGGGACCAACGCGGCCGTCGCACCCAGCACGTCGTCCTCGCTGCACCCCGCGCCGGGCAGATCGGCGGCCAAGATGAAACCGACTTCGACCTCGACCCGCGGATACAGATACTTCGCCGTCCGGACCGGGGTGTGCTCGAACACCTGCATCTCGTCGAGCAAATGCCCGTAGTCGGGCTCGTCAACCCCCATCATCTGCTGCATCGCCAACGACGACAGCCCCACTTTGTGGCCCACCACCCGAGCACCCGCGGCCACCCGCCGACGGATATTTATCAACTGGATCTCGTAAGCGTCGACGACGTCAATCTGCGGGTGGACCGACGTCAACGGGGCGATCGGCTCACGGCTGCACTCCGCCCTCGCCAGATCGGCGGCCAACGCTTCGCGGATGGCGGCTGAAAGCATGAACCGAAGTCCCCTCGTGGGTGTGACCGGGGCAGTAGCGCCCGACGCTGGCAATTCTATAACGTGTTCTACATGACAGCTCAGGAGTTCGACGTCGTCGTGGTCGGCAGCGGCGGCGCCGGCATGGTCGCCGCCCTTACCGCCGCCCACCGTGGCCTTTCGACAATAGTCATCGAAAAGGCCCCGCACTACGGTGGGTCGACCGCCCGATCCGGTGGCGGCGTGTGGATTCCCAACAACGAGGTCCTCAAGCGCGACGGCGTCCGCGATACCCCCGAAGCTGCCCGTCGCTACCTGCACGGAATCATCGGAGGCGTCGTCGAACCGGAGCGCATCGACACCTACCTGCAACGCGGCCCCGAGATGCTGTCGTTCGTGCTGAAGCACACACCGCTGAAGATGTGCTGGGTGCCGGGCTACTCCGACTACTACCCTGAGGCCGACGGGGGCCGCCCCGGTGGCCGCTCGATCGAGCCGAAACCGTTCGACGCCAACAAACTCGGCCCTGATTTGCCCGGGTTGGAGCCGCCGTACAGCAAGGTGCCGATGAATGTTGTTGTGATGCAACAGGATTATGTGAGACTCAACCTGCTGAAGCGTCACCCGAAGGGGTTTTTACGCAGTATGCGAGTGGCAGCCCGCACCTTCTGGGCCAAGGCGACTGGCAAGAATCTAGTCGGGATGGGTCGTGCGTTGGTTGCCCCGCTTCGGATCGGGTTGCGGCAGGCGGGGGTACCCGTACTGCTCAACACGGCCTTGACCGATCTCTATGTCGAAGACGGCGCGGTGCGTGGCGTGTACGTGCGCGATACCAGTGCGTCCGAATCGGCGGAGCCACGGCTGATCAAGGCGAGGCGCGGCGTCATCTTGGCCTGCGGCGGATTCGAACGCAACGAGCAGATGCGGGTCAAATACCAGCGTGCCCCGATCAACGCCGACTGGACGGTGGGCGCGGCCGCCAATACCGGCGATGGAATTGTGGCTGCTGAAAAGCTCGGCGCCGCTTTGGATTTAATGGAGGACGCATGGTGGGGTCCGACAATCCCGCTGCCCAACGGGCCGTGGTTCGCGCTGTCCGAGCGCAACGCGCCCGGCTCGATCATCGTCAACTCGGCCGGCCACCGCTTTATGAACGAAGCGTTGCCGTATGTCGAGGCCACCCACCGGATGTACGGCGGCAAATGGGGTCAGGGCCCAGGGCCGGGTGAGAACATTCCGGCGTGGATGATCATGGACCAGCAGTGCCGCGACCGGTATCTGTTCGCTGGCTTGCAAGGCGGGCAACGCATCCCACGCAAATGGCTGGAATCCGGTGTTGTGGTGCTGGCCGATACCATTCCAGAGCTGGCCGAGAAAATCGGCGTGGATGTCGACGGGCTGGTGCGCACCGTAGAACGGTTCAACGGATTCGCCCGTACCGGCGTCGACGAGGACTTCCACCGGGGGGAAAGCGCCTACGACCGCTACTACAGCGATCCCACCAACAAGCCCAACCCGAGCCTGGGCGAGCTGAAACATCCGCCCTACTACGCGGTCAAGATGGTGCCAGGTGATCTGGGCACCAAGGGCGGCATCCGCACCGATGTCCACGGTCGTGCGCTGCGCGACGACGGCAGCGTCATCGAGGGGCTCTACGCCGCAGGTAACGTCAGCGCCCCGGTAATGGGACACACCTACCCCGGCCCAGGCGGAACCATCGGTCCGGCAATGACATTCGGCTACCTGGCAGCGTTGCATATCGCTGAATCACGTGCAGGAGGCGCTTAGCGATGCCCATCGATCCGGCTGTTGCACTTGGTGCCGAATTCGGGGCTGTTGAATTCTCGTGGACGGCAACGGATGTGCAGCTCTACAACCTGGCTCTGGGGGCCGGCGCAGACCCGGTCAGCCCACGTGAGCTCAGCTACGTGCGTGACCATACTCCCCAGGTTCTGCCGACATTCGGCTGCGTGGCGGCGTCGTTTCACCAGATCGAGCCACCGAAGGTCAGCTGGCCAGGCGTCCAGATCGACCTGGCGAAGATCCTGCATGCCTCCGAGCAAGTGAGCGTGCCGGCCCCACTGCCGCCGACGGGCAGCGCTCGTGCTCTCAGCAAAATCGTCGAGGTATGGGACAAGGGCAAGGCCGCGGTGGTCGTGCTGGAGACATCGGTGACCACGTCGGACGGAGCCTTGTTGTGGACGCAGCGGCGCTCGATTTTCGCCCGCGGCGAGGGCGGATTCGGCGGCGAGCGCGGGCCCTCAGGGGGCGGGTCGTCAGTCGCGGCGCCGGAGCGGGCGCCGGACATCGAGGTCGACATCCCGGTGCTGCCGCAGCAGGCGCTGCTGTACCGGCTCTGCGGCGACCGCAATCCGCTGCATTCCGATCCCGAATTCGCCGCCGCTGCAGGCTTTCCGCGCCCGATCCTGCACGGGTTATGCACCTACGGCATGACGTGCAAGGCGATGGTCGACACTGTACTCGATGGCAATGCCGGTGCCGTCGCTTCCTACGGCGCACGGTTTTCCGGTGTCGCGTTCCCTGGTGAAAAGCTCAGCGTCGCGATTTGGAAAGACGACGACCGATTGTTGGCCAGTGTGGTGGCGCCCGCCCGCGACAACTCGGTGGTGCTCAGCGGGGTAGAGTTGGTGCCGGCGTGAGTTCCTGTCCGGCCGAGCGTGACGCTGCGGTCACGATCGAATGCGGGGGTGACTGCACTGTCACGTTCGGTGAGCAAGCGCGGCGCGGACACGGCGGATGATGTCGGCCGGCCGATCAGTCGTCACGACCCGGACGACGATCCAGCCACGACGCTCTAACATCTCCAGCCGACGGATGTCCCAGAAGTATTGGGACCGATCGCTGCGGTGATGGTCGCCGTCGTACTCGACGGCGACCTTGGCGTCTTCCCACCCCATATCCAGATAGGCGATCACGTCGCCGAAGCCGCTGTAGACCGGGATCTGGGCCTGCGGTCTGGGTAGACCGGCCTGCATCAGGATCACCCGCAGCCAGCTTTCCTTCGGTGACTGGGCACCGGCATCCACGAGCTCTAGTGATTCTCGAGCCTGCTGAAGACCTCGTCGGCCCCGGTGACGCTGGACAAGCAAGTCGACATCGGCGAGTTTGAGTTCGCATGCGCGGGCCAGTGCGTCGATGGCAGGTACTGCCGTCAGGGTGGGATACCAACATGCGAGATCTAGCGCTGTTCTTGGCGGCGTGGTGACCGGAATGCCGTCGATAAGCCGGACTTCGTCGGGCTGAAGGTGATCGCCCCATACCTGGATACCGGGCAGTCGATGCCGGTTGTCGTGAATTAGCTCCGCTGGCTGACGAGCATCCACCCACTTGCTGCCGTACAGGGCAGACGCCGAGAATCCCGCGACCACGCCGCGCCGCCGCGACCACAACCATCCGGCTTTCGCACGCACTGCCGCAGTCAGCTCCGTGCCGCCGCTGACATAGACATCGCGGAACACGCGCCTATACCGGCGGCGCAGCTCGTTGTGGGTGGTCACGCCGGAAATCACTGCCTCACTGCCGATAAACGGTTCCCCCATGACCGGCCAGCGTGCCAGGGCACGGGAACCTAGTCACTTCAGAGTGACGTTGCAGTCACGTTCGAAGCCGAGCGTGACTGTAGCGTCACGTTCGAGCGGGAAGGGCGAGAAATCGTTAGCCCAGAATGAGGCCGGACGTCGGCACACCGGTGCCGGCGGTCACCAAGACATGCTCGACGTTCGGGACCTGGTTCACCGAGGTGCCCCGAAGTTGGCGCACCCCTTCGGCGATGCCGTTCATGCCGTGAATGTAGGCTTCGCCGAGCTGCCCGCCATGTGTGTTGATGGGCAGCCGGCCCCCGATCTCGATCGCGCCGTCGGCGATGAAGTCCTTGGCTTCGCCTTTGCCGCAGAAACCGAGCTCCTCCAACTGGATCAGCGTGAACGGGGTGAAGTGGTCGTAGAGGATCGCGGTCTGGATATCCTCGGGCCCCAGACCGGACTGCGCCCAGAGTTGCCGGCCGACCAAGCCCATCTCGGGTAGGCCGTCGAGCTCGGGCCGGTAGTAACTGACCATCGTGTACTGGTCGGGGCTGGAGCCTTGAGCGGCGGCCTCAACAACGGCCGGCCGGTGCTTGAGATCCTTGGCACGTTCGACCGACGTCACCACGATCGCGACGGCGCCATCGGTCTCCTGGCAGCAGTCCAGCAGCCGCAGGGGCTCAGCGATCCAGCGCGAATTCTGGTGATCCTCAATCGTTATCGGCTTTTCGTAGAAGTAAGCCTTTGGATTCCTGGCGGCGTGTTTGCGGTCCGCCACCGAGATCACACCGAAGTCGCGGCTGGTCGCTCCCGACAGGTGCATGTAACGCCTGGCGATCATCGCGACCTGCGCGGCCGGCGTGGATAAACCGTGCGGATACGAGAACGAGTTGTCCACACCGGTGGAATCGGCGTTCTCTGTCAGTCGGGTCTGTACCTGGCCGAATCGCATTCCGGAGCGCTCGTTAAATGCCCGATACGCCACAACAACATTGGCCACCCCGGTGGCGACGGCAATCGCCGCCTGCTGGATGATCGCGCACGCCGCGCCGCCGCCGTAATGAACCTTGGAGAAGAACGTCAACTCGCCGATGCCTGCCGCCCGCGCGACGGCGATCTCGGTGTTGCTGTCCATCGTGAACGTGGTCAGCCCGTCGACGTCGGACGGGCTCAGCCCGGCGTCATCAAGTGCGTCTTGAACTGCCTCGGCGGCCAGCCGCAGTTCACTGCGGCCGGAGTCTTTTGAAAAGTCGGTGGCGCCAATCCCGACGATCGCCGCCTTACCCGACAGCATCCGCACCGCCCAAGGCCAGCGTGGCCGTGGCGATAACATGATCGCCAAGACTGTTGCGGCCCATCACACTCACTGTGATCACTCCATCTTCGATCGCGGTCACTTCGCCTGAGAAGGTCACCGTGTCGTAGGCATACCACGGCACGCCCAGCCGCAGCGAAATCGACTTGATCAGCGCCGACGGGCCCGCCCAGTCGGTCACATACCGCTGCACCAGCCCGGTATCGGTCAAGATGTTGACGAAGATGTCCTTCGAGCCTTTGGCCTGTGCCTTGTCCCGGTCGTGGTGCACGTCTTGAAAGTCACGGGTGGCCAACGCCGACGAGATGATGAAGGTCGGATCGCCGTAGATCGACAGCTCCGGCAGCTTGGTCCCGACGTCCACCGCTGGGGCACTCATGCTTGCGGCTCCCAGGCGTAAAGTGTCCACGCGGGACCGCTGTTGCTGGCCGGAAAGTCGAGATAGATTGCACGAACGGGCATTCCGATTTCTACCTTCGCCGGGTCGACATTGCGCAGCTCGCCGAGCATGCGGACACCCTCTTCCAGCTCGACCAGCGCGACGACGAACGGGGGCGTCCGGCCGGGCACTTTCGGCGCGTGGTGCACCACATAGCTGAACACCGTGCCTTTGCCGCTG
Organism: Mycobacterium heckeshornense; assembly: GCF_016592155.1. Lineage (NCBI taxonomy): Bacteria > Bacillati > Actinomycetota > Actinomycetes > Mycobacteriales > Mycobacteriaceae > Mycobacterium > Mycobacterium heckeshornense. The sequence continues at coordinate 501,342 of NZ_AP024237.1, read as the reverse complement.
GCCACCACATAGTCGATCGGCGCTTGTTTGTCTTGCCAAACGGCCGGCACCGGGGGGTGCTGCAGGCTGCCGTCCGGGCGGCGCTGGATTCGCAGCTCGTGAGCGTTGACGCCGTCCCAGAAGAACTTCGTGTCATGCGACGCTGCCGGTCGCATCAGAGCCTCCGGATCCAGATCCTCTGGCACCGCTGGCCTTTCGGCATCCTTCGGCCGGAATTTTAGTATACGCCAGTTCATTTCGGCCACATCTTCGTCGCCGACCTGCCACACGATGTGCTGGTTGATGAACCAGCCTTCGCCTAAAGCGGTCTGCTTTGGCCCAATCACATCGCCGAGTTCAGCGCTGACACTGACTTCTTCGCCCGGGCGCAGATACCGGTGATAGGTCTGCTCGCAGTTGGTCGCCACCACCCCGACGTAACCGGCGTCGTCGAAGAGTTGGATGATCCGGCCCAGCGGATCGTCGTCGGGGCGGACACCACCCAGACCCACCATGGTCCATACCTGAATCATGGCTGGCGGCGCCACAATTCCGGGATGACCGACGGCACGGGCGGCTGCCTCGTCGACGTAGATGGGGTTGCGGTCGCCGATGGCCTCGACCCAGTTGTTGATCATCGGCTGGTTTACCGGGTCGCGGCCCACCCGTGGCTTGCTGCGCCCAGCCGCCTTGACCTGTGCAACGGCTTCCCGGATATCGCTCACCCCGGTCATCGCGGCACCCTCGGCACCTTGAGACCCGCGGCGGCGATCATTTCCCGCATCACCTCGTTGACACCGCCGCCGAACGTGATAACCAGGTTACGTTTGGTCTGCACGTCCAACCACTCCAGCAGCTCGGCCGTCTCGGGCTCGGCGGGGTTGCCGAACCGGCCGACGACCTCCTCGGCAAGCCGGCCGATCGCTTGAACACGTTCGGTGGAAAAGACTTTCGTTGCTGCGGCGTCCGCAACGTCGATGGTCTCCCCTGCGGCGGCCACCTGCCAGTTCAGCAACTCGTTGATGCGCCACACCGCGTGCATCTCGCCGAGCGCCCGGCGTACGTCTGCATGGTCGATCGGGGCCACACCGTCGGCCCGCGGCTTGGCGGCCCAGGCGTGCACCCGATCGTAGATGCCGGCGATGCGCCCAGCCGGGCCGAGCATCACCCGCTCGTGGTTGAGCTGAGTGGTGATCAGCCGCCAGCCGTCGTTCTCCTTGCCGACCAGCATATCGACCGGCACCCGCACATCACTGTAGTAGCTGACGTTGGTGTGATGAGCGCCATCGTTGCTGATGATCGGGGTCCACGAGTATCCGGGATCCTTGGTGTCGACGATCAGGATCGAAATACCCTTGTGTTTCGGTGCATTCGGATCGGTGCGGCACGCTAGCCAGATGTAGTCTGCTTCGTGTGCGCCGGTGGTGAAGATCTTCTGGCCGTTGACGACGTAGTGGTCGCCGTCGCGGACCGCGGTGGTGCGCAGTGACGCCAGGTCGGTGCCGGCCTCCGGCTCGGTGTAGCCGATCGCGAAATGTATTTCACCGGCCAGGATCGCCGGCAGGAACTTCTTCTTCTGCTCTTCGGTGCCGTACACCTGCAGCGTGGGGCCGACCGTTTGCAGCGTCACGTACGGCAGCTGCACGTCGGCCCGGGACGCCTCGTTGACGAAGATCTGCTGCTCGAGAGGCCCGAAGCCGCGTCCGCCGTACTCTTTGGGCCAGCCCACACCCAGCCAGCCGTCACGGCCCATGCGCCGCACCACTTCCTGGTAGGCCTTGCCGTGCCGGTCGGTCTTCATCTCCTCCGCTTCTTCGGGCGTGAGCAGCGTCGAGAAGTATTGCCGCAGTTCGGCTTGCAGCTGGCGCTGTTCGGGGGTCAGGTCGATGAACATTGCGCTCCCACCAAATCGTCTGGGTCGCGACCCGCTGCGCCCGGCTTCGCCGCGCTTGCGATCGCCACCAGGTCAAGACGGTGCGACCGTCCGCCCAGTAACCGGTTCAGGTCCTTGATCGTGGAGTAGTACCGGGTCATCGGGTAGGTGATGTCGACCCCGATACCGCCATGCAAGTGGTGACAGGTTTGCATCACCGGCGGCGCCTGCGACGTCACCCAATATCCGAGCACGTCGAGGTCGGCGTCGGCATCAAGGCCCTCGGCAAGACGCCAGACCACGGATTTGGCAGCCAAATCAATTGTGCGCGAGGCGATATAAATTTCGGCGAGTTGCGCGGCGACAGTCTGAAACGTCGACAGCGGTTTGCCGAACTGGTGCCGGTTGGCCACGTAGTCGGCGGTGAGCCGCAGCGCTCCGGCCACCAGCCCATCGGCATAGGCGCCGATCATCGCCAGCGCCAGCTGATTGACCCGATGGACAGCAGCACCGGTCAACACGTCCTGTTCGGGGACCGGCACGTCGAAAAACGTGACGGTGTATTCCTCGCTGCCATTGGACGTCGGGGTGCGGACCAGCTCGACACCGGCGGCCTTCGGCGACACCACGACGACGGCACTGTCGGTGGTGACGATCATCCACTCGGCCCGATCGGCATACCCGACACCCACCTTGGTTCCCGACAGGCGGCTATGCACGAACGTCGTGGCCGGCCGCTCAGGCAGTGCGGCACCTGGTTCATTCAACGCGGCGGTCAGCACCGTCCCGTTAGCCACGCCGGCCAGGTAGCGGTCTTGCTGAGCCTCGGACGCCAAATCCAGCAGTGGCACCACACCGAATCCCAAGGTAGCCAATGCCGGCGTGATGACGCCGTGCCGGCCCAGCTCGGTCAGCGCGGTTGCGACCTCGGCCAGGCCGACGCCGTCGCCGCCCAACCGTTCCGGCACCGGCAGCGCCGTCACACCGCGATCGACCAGCGCCTGCCAGGTCGAATCTCGTTGCAGCACTGAGGTAACCACATCGGCGACAGCCCGCTGCGCCGCGTCAGGTGTGAAGTCCATCAGCGCTCGACCGGGCACTTGCCGGTGTAGTCGACCTGCCAGTGCTTGATGCCGTTCAGCCACCCGGAGCGCAGCCGCTCGGGCTCCGAGATCGGTTTCAGGTCGGGCATGTGGTCGGCCACCGCGTTGAAAATCAGCTCGATCGTCATCCGGGCCAAGTTAGCACCGATGCAGTAGTGCGCCCCGGTGCCCCCGAACCCGACGTGCGGGTTGGGATCCCGCAGGATATTGAAGGTGTACGGATCGTCGAAGACCTCTTCGTCGAAGTTGGCCGAGCGGTAGAACATCACCACCCGCTGGCCCTTCTTGATCTGCACGCCGGACAGTTCGTAGTCCCGCAGCGCGGTGCGCTGGAAACAGGTCACCGGGGTGGCCCAGCGGACGATCTCATCAACCGCGGTCTGCGGACGCTCCTTTTTGAACAGCTCCCACTGGTCGGGGTGTTCAGAAAACGCGATCATGCCGTGGGTGATGGAGTTTCGGGTGGTCTCGTTGCCGGCCACCGCGAGCATCACCACGAAGAAGCCGAACTCGTCGTCGGACAGCTTCTCGCCGTCGATGTCGGCCTGGATCAGTTGCGTGACGATGTCCTCGCCCGGATTCTTGGCCTTTTCCTCAGCCATCTGCATCGCGTACATGATCAGCTCGGCCGACGACGCCTTGGGATCGATGTCGGCATACTCGGGATCCTCGTTGCCGGTCATCTCGTTCGACCAGCGGAACAACTTGTCGCGGTCCTCCTGCGGCACCCCGAGCAGGTCGGCGATGGCTTGCAGCGGCAGCTCGCACGACACCTGCTCGACGAAGTCACCGGCGCCCTGGCCGGCGGCCGTCTTGGCGATGTGTTGTGCCCGCCGGTTGAGCTCGTCGCGCAGCCGGCCGATGGCCCGCGGGGTGAAGCCGCGGGAGATGATCTTGCGCAGCCGGGTGTGGTGCGGCGCGTCCATGTTGAGCATCACGAACCGCTGCACCTCGATGTCCTCGCGCGCCATGTCGTCGGGGAAGCGCGGAATCACGCAGTTCTCGTAGCTGGAGAAGACGTCGCTGCGCAGCGACACCTCCTTGACGTCCTTGTGCTTGGTGATCGCCCAGTAGCCGCCGTCGTGGAAGCCGCCACCCTTGCCCGGCGCCTGTTCGATCCAGCGGATCGGCTCCGCTTTGCGCAGCTCGGCGAACTCCTTGACCGGCAGGCCCTTGACGTTGATGTCGGGGTCGAGGAAGTCGAACCCGGGGGCTAGATTCGCGGTAGGCATCGGTGGGCTCCTCATTACAACGTGTTCTAGTGCCAGTAAAACATGGCTCCACCACAGACGAAAGGCGCGAAAGCATCCTCGCTTGTCAGAGTAATGAAACGTGTTCTAGCCTAGCGGCATGGGTAAGCCGGTAATTGTCGAAGCCACCCGCAGCCCGATCGGGAAACGCAACGGATGGCTGTCGGGCCTGCATGCCACCGAACTGCTCGGTGCGGTGCAAAAGGCGCTTGTGCAGAAGGCCGGCATCGATGCCGGTGACGTCGAGCAGGTCATCGGCGGCTGCGTGACGCAGTATGCCGAGCAGTCCAACAACATCACCCGCACGTCCTGGCTGACCGTTGGCCTGCCCGAGCACGTCGGCGCCACCACCGTCGACTGCCAATGCGGCAGCGGGCAGCAGGCCAATCATTTGGTCGCGGGGCTCATCGCCGCGGGTGCCATCGACATCGGCATTGCCTGCGGCATCGAAGCGATGAGCCGGGTCGGGCTCGGCGCTAATGCGGGCCCGGAGCGCAACTGGCGAGCCGAGTCGTGGGACATCGATTTGCCCAACCAGTTCGAGGCCGCCGAGCGGATCGCCAAGCGGCGCGGCATCAGTCGACGAGACATCGACGAGTTCGGGCTGCAATCCCAGCTAAAGGCCAAACGGGCCTGGGACGAGGGCCGCTTCGACCGCGAAGTGTCGCCGGTCGAGGCGCCGGTGCTCGACGAGAACAAGCATCCCACCAGCGAGCGGCACATGGTGTCACGCGACCAGGGGTTGCGCGACACCACGCTGGAGGGCTTGGCTCAGTTGAAGCCGGTGCTGGACGGCGGTATTCACACCGCGGGCACGTCGTCGCAGATCTCCGACGGCGCGGCCGCGGTGTTGTGGATGGACGAAGACAAGGCCAAGGCGCTGGGATTCAAACCGCGCGCCCGGATCGTCAGCCAGGCGCTGGTCGGCGCCGAGCCGTACTACCACCTGGACGGCCCGGTGCAGTCGACGGCCAAGGTGCTGGAGAAGGCCGGCATGAAGATCGGCGACATCGACCTGGTCGAGATCAACGAGGCATTCGCCTCGGTGGTGCTGTCCTGGGCACGGGTGCACAACCCCGACATGGCCCGGGTCAACGTCAACGGCGGTGCGATCGCACTGGGTCATCCGGTGGGCTGCACCGGCAGCCGGCTGTTCACCACCGCGCTGCACGAGCTGGAGCGCAGCGACCAGAACACCGCGCTGATCACCATGTGCGCCGGAGGGGCCTTGTCGACCGGCACCATCATCGAGCGGATCTAGTGGTCGCTGAAGCCGATCGGATTGCCGCCGCGCAGTCCTACATCGACGCGCTGGTCAGCCATGACGCCGACGCGGTGCCGTTTGCGCCGAGCTGCGTGCGGATCGAGCAGGGGGTGCGGACCGGGCTTTCCGGAAACCATTTGCGCCGCAGCCTAAATCGTGGCTTGCAGTTCCGGCTGATCGCAGCGGCCACTCGACCGGCGTACACGGTCGTTGGCGACGAGGTGCGGGCGGTGTACGACGTGGTCACCAAACCCCGGCTGTTCGGCCGACAAGTTGCAGCGCGGATCGACGAGACATTCCTGATTCCGGCCGACGACGGATTGATCCACCACATCAGGGCGCGGTTCCGGCCCTACCTCCGACGAACGTAGGATCTCGCTCATGCCTTCGAAATCACCACCGCGGTTTCTCAATTCGCCGTTCACCGATTTCGTCATGAAGTGGATGTCGCGCGTCAACACCTTCCTGTACCGCCGCGGCGGCGGCGAGGGTTTCGGCGGCACGTTCCAGAAACGTCCGGTTGCGCTGTTGACCACCACCGGCCGCAAAACCGGGCAACCGCGGGTAAGCCCGCTGCTTTACATGCGCGACGGCGATCGTGTCATTTTGGTTGCATCCCGGGGCGGTTCGGCAAAAAACCCGATGTGGTACCTCAACCTCAAGGCCAACCCCAAGGTTCAGGTACAGATCAAAAAAGAAGTGCTCAACCTGACCGCGCGGGACGCCACCGACGAGGAGCGCGACAAGTACTGGCCGCGGCTGGTGGAGATGTATCCCTCGTACGAGGACTACCAGTCCTGGACCGACCGGAAAATCCCGGTTGTCGTCTGCGAGCCGTAGACCGGTGCGCGGACCAGCCGAGCAATCAAACCCGGCGCTGGCGTTGCCGAGCGTGTAGCCACGGCGAAAAAACGGGGGAGATTTCGCCACTGGTGCACGTTCGGCGCAGATCAGCTAGGCACCATAGACCGGCACCGGCGGCCGCGCCTTGGCGAGCAGGTCTGCGACCACCGGGCCGAGTTCGGCCGGATCCCAGCGCGCTCCCTTGTCGACCTGCGGGCCGTGCGTCCACCCTTCGGCCACCCGGATCAGGCCGCCCTCGACCTCGAACACTTTGCCGGTGACACCCTTCGATTCCGCACTACCCAGCCAAACCACCAGCGGCGAAACGTTTTCCGGCGCCATCGCGTCGAAGCCCTGGTCCGGTTTGGCCATGGTTTCAGCGAACACCTTCTCGGTCATCCGGGTGCGGGCGGCCGGTGCGATCGCGTTCACCGTGACGCCGTAGCGTCCCAGCTCGGCGGCGGCCACCAGCGTCAGCGCCGCGATCCCGGCCTTGGCCGCGCTGTAGTTGCCCTGCCCGACGCTGCCCTGCAGGCCGGCACCAGAGCTGGTGTTGATGATCCGGGCGTCCACCGATTCGCCGGCTTTCGCCCGCTCCCGCCAGTAGCCGGCGGCGTGCCGCATCGTGGCGAAATGGCCCTTGAGGTGTACGGCGATGACCGCGTCGAATTCCTCCTCGGTCGTGTTGGCGATCATTCTGTCTCGCACGATTCCTGCGTTGTTTACCAGCACGTCGAGGCTGCCGAAAGAGTCGATTGCCGTGCGGATCAGGTTGGCTGCGCCGTTCCAGTCGGCGACGTCGTCGCCGTTGACGATCGCTTCTCCGCCAGCCGCCTTGATCTCTTCGACGACTGCATATGCGGGACTGCGTTCACCGGCGCCCGTGCCGTCGAGCCCCACCCCGATGTCGTTGACCACGACTCGCGCGCCCTCGGCGGCGAACGCCAATGCGTGGGCACGTCCGATACCCCGGCCCGCTCCGGTGACAATAACCACTCGGCCGTCGACCAAACCCATCCCGGTTGCTCCTTTACTTGTTGGCGCTCGACGCGGCCAGATACGGCGGGGGCTCGCCGCCGCCATGGACGGCCAACGTCGCCCCGCTGATATAGGACGCCAGATCAGATGCTAGAAATGCTGCCGCCCAACCGATATCGACGGGCTTTGCCAACCGGCCCAGCGGCACGGTGGCCGCCACCCGAGCGATCGATTCGGCGTCACCGTAAAACAACTCCGACTGCTCGGTTTCGACCATGCCACCCACAAGCGCGTTTACCCGCACCTTGGGGGCCCACTCGACCGCCAGTGTCGCAGTGAGGCTTTCGATCCCGGCCTTCGCAGCACCGTACGCCGCCGTGCCGGGCGAGGGACGGCGCCCGCTGACCGAGGAGATGTTGACGATCGAACCACCGTTGCGCTGCTGCATCAGCGCGTTAGCGCGCTGGGAGACCAGCAAGGTGCTGAGCAGGTTGAGCTCGATGATCTTGCGATGAAACGTGTGTGTGGCCTCGGCGGCCAGTGCGTACGGCGATCCGCCCGCGTTGTTGACCAGCACGTCGAGCCGACCGTGCCGCTCGCCGATCGCATCGATCAACCGGTCGACCGCGTCCTCGTCACGCACATCGCACGCGTGAAATTCATAGGGCAACCCCTCGACCGCGCGGCGCGCACAGGTCACCACCGTCGCACCCTGGTCGGCGAACACCGCGCTGATGCCGGCACCGACCCCCCGCACACCACCGGTCACCAGCACAACCCGACCGGCCAGACCCAAGTTGTACGCGGGGGCTCCTTCGGCGCGGGTCACTGTGCTAGCGTACCAAGCAAGTGCTTGCTTAGGTAGTCGACCCCGGGAAGTGCAATGCCGATCACCTCCACCACCATCGAGCCCGGCATAGTCGCCGTTACCGTCGACTATCCGCCGGTCAACGCCGTCCCCTCGCGCGGCTGGTTTGAACTCGCCGACGCTGTGACAGCTGCGGGCCGCGAGCCGGACACCCGCGTGGTGATCCTGCGGGCCGAGGGCCGCGGCTTCAACGCCGGGGTCGACATCAAAGAAATGCAGCGCACCGAGGGCTTCACCGCGCTGCTCGACGCCAACCGCGGCTGCTTCGCTGCGTTCAAGGCGGTCTACGAGTGCGCGGTCCCGGTGATTGCCGCGGTCAACGGATTCTGCGTGGGCGGCGGCATCGGTTTGGTGGGCAACTCCGACGTGATCGTGGCCTCCGACGACGCCACGTTCGGGCTACCGGAGGTGGAGCGCGGCGCGCTGGGTGCGGCGACCCATCTGTCCCGGCTGGTGCCGCAGCACATGATGCGCCGGCTGTTCTTCACCGCCGCGACCGTCGACGCCGCCACGTTGCACCACTTCGGTTCGGTGCACGAGGTAGTGCCCCGAGAGCAGTTGCACGAGGCTGCGTTACGGGTGGCGCGCGATATCGCCGCCAAGGACACCCGCGTTATTCGGGCCGCCAAGGAGGCGTTGAACTTCATCGACGTGCAGCGGGTCAACTCCAGTTACCGTATGGAGCAAGGGTTTACGTTCGAGCTCAATCTGGCCGGGGTGGCCGACGAACACCGCGACGCCTTCGTGAAGAAATCATGAGCAATAAGTTGACCACGCTCGACGAGGCTGTTGCTGGGGTGCGCAGCGGGATGACGATCGGCATCGGCGGCTGGGGGTCACGGCGCAAGCCGATGGCGTTCGTACGGGCTATCTTGCGCACGGACATCACCGATTTGACCGTCGTCACCTATGGAGGACCGGACATTGGGCTGCTGTGCTCGGCCGGCAAGGTGCGACGGGTCTACTACGGTTTCGTGTCGCTGGATTCGCCGCCGTTCTACGACCCGTGGTTCGCGCACGCGCGCACGCATGGCTTGATCGAGGCCCGTGAGATGGACGAGGGCATGCTGCGTTGCGGGCTGCAGGCGGCGGCTCAGCGGTTGCCGTTCCTGCCGATTCGGGCGGGCCTGGGCAGCTCGGTCCTCGACTTCTGGGAAGGTGAGCTGGCGACCGTGACCTCCCCTTACCCCGCGCGGGGCGGCGGGCACGAGACGTTCATTGCGATGCCGGCATTGCGACTCGATGCCGCGTTTGTGCATATGAATATTGGTGACGCACAAGGTAATGCGGCCTACACCGGGATCGATCCATACTTCGATGACCTGTATCTGATGGCCGCGGAGAAGCGCTTCTTGTCGGTGGAGCGCGTAGTGACGACCGAGGAGCTGGTCAAGGCGGTGCCACCGCAGGCGCTGCTGGTGAACCGGATGATGGTCGACGCCGTCGTGGAGGCGCCGTTTGGCGCGCACTTCACTACTGCGGCACCGGATTACAGCCGCGACGAGAAGTTCCAGCGTCATTACGTGGAAGCCGCTGCGTCGGAGGAGAGTTGGAGTCGGTTCGTGGCGACCTACCTGTCTGGCAGTGAAGCCGACTACCAGGCCGCGGTACGGCAATTCGGAGCTTCGTCATGATCAGCCGAGCAGAAGTCTGCGTAATAGCCTGCGCCGAGCTGTTCCGCGATGCCGGTGAGATTCTGGTCAGTCCGATGACAACCGTGGCGTCCGTCGGCGCCAGGCTGGCCCGGTTGACCTTCTCCCCCGACATTCTGCTGACCGACGGCGAGGCCCAGCTGCTGGCAGATACCCCGGCGCTGGGAGTTTGCGGCGCGATCGAGGGCTGGATGCCGTTCGGCCGGGTGTTCGAGACGCTCGCGTGGGGTCGCCGGCATGTGGTGATGGGCGCCAACCAGATTGACCGGTACGGCAATCAGAACATCTCGGCGTTCGGGCCGCTGCAGCAGCCCACCCGGCAGATGTTCGGGGTGCGCGGCGCGCCCGGCAACACCATCAACCATGCCACCAGCTACTGGGTCGGCAACCATTCGCCGCGGGTGTTCTGCGAAGCCGTCGACGTAGTATGCGGGATCGGCTACGACAAGGTCGATCCCGCCAACCCGGCGTTCCGGTTCGTCAATGTCTATCGCGTCGTGTCCAATCTCGGGGTGTTCGACTTCGGCGGACCCGACCACACGATGCGGGCCTTATCGCTGCATCCGGGCGTGCGCGCCGGCGACGTGCGCGACGCGACGTCTTTCGAAGTGCACGGGCTATCGGACGCTGACGAGACCCGGTTGCCGTCCGACGACGAGCTGCATCTGATCCGCGACGTCATAGATCCGAAGTCGCTGCGTGACAAGGAAGTACGAGTATGAGTATTCTGCCTCCTCGTGGCTTTGCTCCGCATGGTCGGCGGTGGTTATGAGGCTGCGCACGCCGCTGACCGAGTTGGTCGGTGTACAACACCCCGTGGTGCAGACCGGGATGGGTTGGGTCGCTGGCGCCCGGCTGGTGTCGGCCACCGCCAACGCGGGCGGGCTCGGGATATTGGCGTCGGCCACCATGACGTTGGACGAATTGGCTGTTGCGATCGGTAAGGTGAAGGCCGCCACCGACAAGCCGTTCGGGGTCAACATCCGCGCCGATGCCGCCGACGCCGGCGACCGGATCGAGCTGATGATCCGCGAAGGTGTCAAGGTGGCGTCGTTTGCGCTGGCACCCAGGCAGGAGTTGATGACCCGGCTCAAAGACGCTGGCGTCGTGGTGATCCCGTCGGTGGGTGCGGCAAAGCATGCCCGCAAAGTGGCCTCCTGGGGCGCCGATGCGGTGATCGTCCAGGGCGGTGAAGGCGGCGGGCACACGGGCCCGGTCGCGACCACCCTGCTGCTGCCATCGGTGCTGGACGCCGTCGATATCCCGGTGATCGCCGCGGGCGGTTTTTTCGACGGTCGCGGCCTGGCAGCCGCATTGTGCTACGGCGCAGCAGGGGTGGCGATGGGCACCCGGTTCTTGCTTACTTCGGATTCGACGGTGCCCGACGCGGTCAAACGCCGCTACCTGGAGGCCGGCCTGGACGGCACGGTGGTCACCACCCGGGTGGACGGCATGCCGCATCGCGTGCTGCGCACCGAGCTGGTTGACAAGCTGGAAAGCGGTTCTCGAGCTAGGGGTTTCGTTGCCGCGGTGCGCAACGCCGCCAAGTTCAAGAAGATGTCGGGCATGACGTGGCGGTCGATGGTGCGCGACGGTTTGGCGATGCGCCACGGCAAGGAGATGACATGGTCGCAAGTGGTGATGGCGGCCAACACCCCGATGCTGTTGAAAGCCGGTCTGGTCGAAGGCAACACCGACGCCGGGGTGCTGGCGTCCGGGCAGGTGGCCGGCATCCTGGAGGATCTGCCGTCGTGCGCGGAGCTGATCCAGACGATCGTTGCCGACGCGATTAAACACCTAGAGGCTGCGTCGGCGCTGGTGGAGTGACCAGCGCGAGCGGGCGCACGTGTACGGCATTGCGGCGTGTTGGCGTACAAAGACGCCCGCTCGCGGCTTTGCGCTCTCCCGCGGGCCGGTCAGATTGTCGGCGGCTCGACCCGCTCGATGGTGTTGACGCGGTCGATGGACCGGTTGAAGGATGCGACGCGCCCAATGCCCGTGGTTTCTGCGCAGGCGACAAGATAGGCCTCCGCAAAATCGATTCGGTCGGTTTCATAGACCTCGACCGCTCGAAGCAGCAATGCCGGGTCTACGCAGACGATCGAGTCAAAGGTGACGAGTGAACGTATCGCCTGAGCAATCTGCTCGCGGCGTGTGCCGTACAACGACTCCAGCACGTCTACGGTTTCGGCGACCACAAAGTGGGCCAGCAGCAACTGCCCTCCCGGTGCGAGATATGACGTTGCGCGCGCAGCCAGATACGGAGGATCACCGGTCAGATGCCGGACCAATATGTTGGTATCGACGAATGCGCTCACCGTCGAGCCGCAGCTCGTTCGGATCTCGTAGGGCGGATCACATCGTCCCATGCGTGGTTTCGCTTCGCCGCGGGCACCGGGATTGTCCCTGCCAAGCTAGGGAAGTCTGGTGTCGCGATAGCACGGCTCGACCGTCCTCGACACGGAAGATAACATCGTCTCCCTCTCGGATGCCGAGCGCGTCGTGCACCGCCTTGGGTATAGTCGCCATTCCTATTGATGTCACCTCGACAGCGGCGTCAATCGCGTCCTCCTTACTTCTTTTTTGGAGTAAGAGATAGCGCGGCGTCTCGCAAAGTACCACGCTGAGGGCTTGGGTTGAGTTGGCGAATCAGTCGATCTCGAAACTGCTTCGATCGAACTTCAGCGTCGCAGCGTTCTCCGATACCGTCCGAATTCGAGTGTCGTCGAATCCTTCTGGTGCCTGGGCTTCGATCTCGATGCGAACATTCAGTTGCACGCCGGGTGGGCCACGAGGTGCTGCAGGACCGGCGTTGATTTTGCCGAAGTCCACGGCGTAGCGCTCCGGATCCAGTGTCCGCACCCCGAAGTACCGCGTCTTCGGTGCAGGCCCGGGCGGAGAAGGCGTGGATATCGGCCCACTACCGCGGTCCTCACTTTCCTCGGCGGCGCCTGCCTCTTCCTCCCCGAGCTCCTCGACTTCTCGGTTGCGCTGGGGACAGCCCGTGACGGCTCGACCAAGAGCAAGGTGTCGGTGATAGTGGGTGGCGGCTCCTGGTCGGTCGGCAGCACTAATCCCACGTATCGCTCGCCGTTCCACGCTTGAGCGAACGCGAATCCGTCTTTCTCCCAGAGAATTTAGTTGTCATACACCGACCACAAGCCGTCCTCGAATACCTGCCGGTCCCGCAGGCCGGGCCATGTACGGTACGGGTCGACGCGGTTGTAGGTTTTGCCGGTGATGCCCTTAGCGCCGTCTTTCGCGGCGAGCATCGCTGTCCAATCCGCTCCTTTGGGCAGCTCTGGTTGGAGAACCCGCTGCAGGAACGCGTCCAGTGCCGTACCGAGCAGCTCCTGCGCGCGGTCGACGCGGTCCCGGTTGCTCAGCGCCATCGGCTAGCTGTTTCATCAATCTCGTGCACGCAACCGCGACAGTATGGCAACTGAGGTGTGACACGTGGCGGTTCTGACGGGTGGTGACTTCCAGGATGTCGGTGCGGTCTGGATCTTCGTCCACCAAAGGGGTGCTGCTCAACAGCATCGCGACTGAGCCGCCCACCGGCGGTCGCTCAGTGCCCGGCGACGACGGAACCGAGGACGGGCGGATTGTTCGCGGTGTCATACCAGTTCGTGAACTCCCCGAGTTCTGAGCGCGACTCCACGTCGGAAAGCACATCGGTCATTGCGAAATCCGCGTAGCGCACGGGTCGACGCAACCGGACGACCACGGCCGGCTTTTGAGAAAATCGCAAGCCATGAGGGCGTGGATGGTGGTGGCGCCGTGGTGGGTGCGCTGGCTGGTGAGCGCTTTGGTAACGGCGGTGACGTTCACCGCGGTCGTGGTGTTACTGCTCCCGGGATTTGTCGCCAGAACCGGCTGGTTGTGGGCGCTGGTGGGGCTGGCGGGATTCAGTCTGGCTATTGCCGGGCCGGTGGTGCTTCTACAAAACCCTGTGCAAAAAAGCTACGCCGCGGCCGTTGCCGGGTTGAATCTCGAGCAGCGCTGTCAGGTCAGCAGGGCACTGCGGCGCGGTGAGGTTCCAGCCGATCCGCGCGTCTTGGCGGCAGCCATCCGTGTGGGCACCCTGAACCTGGCTTACTGTCGTCGCGTCACACGATGGCAGAGGGCGGCAAAGTGGTGGATGCCTGCGCTCTGCTTCGTGCTTGCCGTCTTGGCGTTCGTCGACAACGACGTACGACGCGGCCTGCTATGGGTCGGCTTCGCATTGTATTTCGCAGCGTACTTTGCATGGACGTCTTACCAGGCGCGGCGGCTACCACGCCACGTTGAGCTGTTACGTGCCGCCGCTACCGATATCCCCGAAGCAGCGGCCGCAGCAGGCGAGACCGAGGATTCCATCGTCTTGCCGCGGCGGCGCATCGTGGCGTCGCTGCTCATGATTGTCGTGGTTGGAATCAGCTTCGGGACAATAGGTTATCTATCGGGATCATCGGAGAGACAAACACCGGACTGCCGCACCGCCGGCGATGCCGTCAACTTCATCGACGCACATCGCGACATGCTCGACTCCAGTCTGATCACTGCCGGCGGTCCAGACCTAAGCAGATACCACGACTGGTCCGATCAGCTGCAAAAGTATGCACGACAAGTGTCCACACCGGATGTTTCCCGGCACCTGCGTCGTATCGCGGAACTATCCGCGCAGGCGGTGTCGCTCGTGCGAGACATACGAAACCCCATGGTCAGTCCATCGCCGGATGCCATCCGTGACCACCAAACCGCCTACCAGAAGACGGTCTCCGACCTGGTCCACGAAGACAGGGACCTCGTATCAGCCTGCGGCCCTGACGGTTAAACAAACCGGGCTGCGTCTTGCTGCGCCCGCTTGGCGGGGTGACACCACATTGCCTCGGTGCCAGTATTCCGGAACATCAAGGCCGTCCGCCAGCGATACGTCGCACCGCCCTGACCCTGGTGAAGGGAGTTGCGGTGTTGCGCTGGATAATGTACGACGTCGACCGGAGGTGGTGGGAATGGCGTTCGACGGCGAGTTTCGGGTCAGCCTGGAGGCTTTGGCACACTCGGCGGCGCATGTCAGCGGCCAGGGCGAGAATCTGGCGATCTCCCATTTGGCCTCGGACAACAAGATTGATTCTGCCCAGCCGGAGTGGGTGGGTGCGTCCTCGGTGGCGCTGGTCGCCCGGATGGGCGTGTGGTTGGAGACGTCGCGGACGTTGCTGACCAGAGTGAGTGAGCATGAGATACATGTTCACAACGACGGGATTGAGTTTGCCGCGAGGGAGCGCGAGGCCGCCGAGAAGTTGCGCGCCGTCGGCGGCGGTCCTCACAGGATGGCGGTGGTCGGGGAGTGAGCGGTGACGCTGACGGTCGCCGATATTGATCGGTGGAGCTCGGATGCGGTGCGGGCGGTGTTTCACGCGGCCACCGCGCGGGGGCAGGCCACCTTGGAGGTGTCGCGTCAACTGTCGTCGCTGGCGGTATTCGACACCTGGGAGGGTCAAACCGCCGAAGCCCGCAAACACCAAAACGCGCTGATCCGTCAAGACCTTGACGCACACGGCAACGAGGCGCTGGCGGTGGGTCGCGCGGCGGGCAACGCCGCGGACGATATCGACCACGTCCAGGCTGAATTGCGCCAGCTGCGTGCCGATGCCGCCGCGATGCAGATGTGCATCGATCCGTTGACCAACAAGGTGGTGGCCGCTGCGGGTTTCCGCGGCGACGAAAAGCAGCTGGCGGCCAGGCAGGCCGAGCTACAGCCTCGGCTGAACGCGATCCTAGCCGAGGCCAACGCGGTCGATGGGGAGCTGGCGGCCGCGATCAACATGGCCGACGGTGACACACCGATACCGCCGGGGCCCCATGACAATCGACCGGAAATCCAAGATGCGCTGTCCAAACCGCTGCCCGAGGACCCCAAGCAGTTCAACGATCTGTGGAATCGGCTGACCCCTGAAGAAAAGGACTGGCTGTATAGCCGTGACCACAACATCGGCAACCACCCCGGTATGCCCTGCGATCCCCCCGACCACCTCGGATATGACCACTACAACCGGCTCAATCTCGATGACCAGCTGGCCCGGGCCCGGGCCGCCGCTGCGCAAGCCGACGCGCTGCGCTCCCAACATCCCGACTGGGCGGCTGGCAAGAACATTCCCCAGGCCAATGAGCCGGGCGCGATCTTCGACGACCGGCTGGCCTACGAGGCCTGGCAACGCCAATACGACGCCGCCCGAAACGCCGCGAAATATTTGCCCGACCTGCAAGCCGTCGACAAGACACTTTAAGCCAGCCCGGATCGCAAGCTGATGCTGCTGGACACCCAAACCGGCAAGCAAGCCCGGGCTGCCATCGCGGTCGGAAACCCCGACGCCGCCACCCACGTTTCGGTCACCACTCCGGGCCTCAATACCACTGTGCACGGAGCCATCGAAGGCATGGCGGACGAAGCAACCATGCTCAGGGGCGAGTCCCTGCGGCAGTTGAGCCAAGCTCCCGGGCATGCGCATGACACCGTGTCGGCGATTGCCTGGATTGGTTATGACCCGCCGCAGGTGCCCGGCTTCGACGACCCCGGCAAATCGCTTGCCGGCGGTTGGGCGGTCAGCCACGACGACGTCGCCAAAGCCGGTGCCCACGACCTGGCCCGCTTCTACGACGGCATACAAGCGTCGCATCAAGGTGGCCCCGCCGATCTGACCGCGATCGGGCATTCGTACGGCTCGCTGAGCACGGGGTTGGCCTTGCAGCAACCCGGCGATCATGGGGTATCGCGGGCCCTGTTCTACGGATCGCCGGGCATCGAAGCCACCACGCCCCAGCAGCTTCATCTTCAGCCGGGGCACGTCTACGCCATGGAAACCCCCGACGACCCGATCCAATGGGTTTATGACGGTCCACCCATCGCGCACGACGTGGCCCCGTTCCTACCGCCCCCGTTCAACACTGTGGCTGAGGGCATCCTCGGTGGCGCAGACGCCACCGGCGCCGGCCACTTCGGCCCAAACCCGGCCACCAACCCCAACTTCACCCACCTCGCCACCGGCCCTGCCACCGCGCCCGATGGCAGGCTCCTCGAGGGCGCACACGGCCACAGCGACTACCCCCGCTTCCCCAACGACGGAGGGATCAGGACCACCAACTACAACATCGCCGCCGTTCTCGCGGGCCTCACGCCCATCAGCGAGAACTCACCACCGCGAAAATGACGAACCGCTCCCACCGTCGCCGTGCGAGGACTCTAGTGGTCGCGATCGTCGCGACCGTGCTAGTAGCAACAGGATGCCACGTGAAACAACCCTATGAACCCACCCCGCCTACCGAAGCGGCAAAAGCCCTCGAAGTACTCAAATCCCTACCCTCATTCGAAGACACCAAAACCCAGGTCCAGGCCGCGATGGATGAAATCACCGCGGCCGCTAGCCAACTCATCCCCTCCATCACCTGGGAAACGCCCCACGACGGCTCAGTCGAAACGTGCCATAGGCGCCCCTACGAGCAAACCAACGCGCGAGGGTACCTGTTGCCGGACGAAGTTGCTGAGAACGTCGATGTGTCAGAACAGAACTGGGCGAAAATCCAAGAGGTCGCTAAAGAGGCGGCCGCCAAGCTCGACGCTACCGAAATGCAGGTCATGAAAGACCAGCCTCGAAACCATGA
Organism: Mycobacterium heckeshornense; assembly: GCF_016592155.1. Taxonomy (NCBI): domain Bacteria; kingdom Bacillati; phylum Actinomycetota; class Actinomycetes; order Mycobacteriales; family Mycobacteriaceae; genus Mycobacterium; species Mycobacterium heckeshornense. Next base: position 483,891 of record NZ_AP024237.1, on the reverse strand, counting down.
CGTCGGCTTCTATGGTCCAACGGGACTATTCATCAAGGTCGGCTACGCAGGGAATCTCGTGGTCTCTGGTTACACCGGCTGCCGGTTACCGCGTGACAAGAAATAGCCTCAGCGCTTTTTCCGGCGTCCACCAGCAAGCACCACCCGCGATGCGGTAGCGCCTGCTTGCACCCGACGCCTTCGGTCGGCGCTTATGCTGCAGATCCTCGTCGACGGGCACCAGCAATACCCCTACGGTTTGCCACCCAGCAGCTACGCACCGTGGGCGGACGCTACCGTGCGGCGAATACGGACTGGTCGTCGACGGGCCGCGGGTCGCCAGCGTGGAACGCAAGTCCCTGGCCGATCTCGTCGGCAGCCTCACCGGCGGCAAGCTGCGCTATCAAATCGCCGACCCGGCCGCGCTGCCGCGCGCGGCCCTGGTCGTGGATTACAGCCGTTCGATGATCGTGACGTTGGCGGTGCCGCCGCCCTCGCACATGGTCTGCAGGCCGTAGCGGCCGCCGGTGCGTTCCAGCTCGCCCAGCATGGTGGCGAACAGCTTGGCCCCGGTGGCGCCCAGCGGATGACCCAGCGCGATCGCCCCACCGTTGGGATTGACCTTTTCCGGGTCGGCCTTGATCTCCTTGAGCCAGGCCAAAACGACCGGCGCGAACGCCTCGTTGATCTCAACGACGTCGATGTCGTCGATCGACAGCCCGGTCTTCTCCAAGGCGTAACGGGTGGCCGGAATCGGGCCGGTCAGCATGAACACCGGGTCGGCGCCGCGCGCGCTGATGTGGTGGATGCGCGCTCGCGGGGTGAGCTTGTGGTCTTTGACCGCCTGCTCGGAGGCCAGCAGTACGGCACTGGCGCCGTCGGAGATCTGGCTGGCCAGCGCCGCGGTCAGCCGACCGCCCTCGCGCAGGGTCGGCAACGCCGCCATCTTCTCCAGCGAGGTCTCCCGCGGCCCTTCGTCGATGCGGAAATCCCCGACGGCGACGATCTCGTTGTCGAAATGCCCAGCGCGAATCGCCGATAGTGCCCGTTGGTGGCTGGCCAGCGCGTAGCGCTCCATCTCCTCGCGCGACAGATTCCACCGCTCGGCGATCAGCTCTGCCCCACGGAACTGCGAGATCTCCTCGTCACCGTAGCGGTGCTGCCACCCTTTCGACTCCGCGGTGGGCGTGGTGAAGCCGAACTGCTTGCCCACCTCCATCGCCGCCGCGATCGGGATCTGGCTCATGTTCTGCATGCCGCCGGCCAGGATCAAATCTGCGGTGCCAGACATGATCGCCTGTGCGCCAAAGGAAATTGCCTGTTGGCTGGAGCCGCATTGCCGGTCAACGGTGACTCCGGGAACCTCCTCCGGATAGCCGGCCGCCAGCCACGCCTGGCGGCCGATGTTGCCGGCCTGCCCGCCGATGGCGTCGACGCATCCGACGATCACGTCATCGACATCGCCGGGGTCGATGTCGAGACGCCCGAACAGACCGTGAAAAGCTGCGGCGCCCAGGTCGATCGGGTGCACACCGGCAAGGGAACCGTTGCGTTTGCCGACGGCGGTACGCACCGCGTCGATCACGTAGGCCTGGGAAACTCCAGCCATGTCAGACTCCTTCTGTTCTTACGGTGATTCCGCCTAACACGATGGCGAGATACTGTTGGCCGACCTGTTCTGCCGTCAGCGGCCCACCCGGCCGATACCAGCGCACCGACACCCAGGTGGTGTCCCGGATGAACCGGTAGACCAGGTCGACGTCGAGGTCTGGCCGAAAGTAGCCTTCCTCCATGCCTTCGCGCAGCACGTCGACCCACATCTTGCGTTGCTCTTTGTTGCGTTCCTCGATGTAGGAGAACCGCGGCTGCGCTGCCAGCCGCTTGGCTTCATCCTGGTAGATGACGACCTGGGCATGACGGTGTTCGATCGCGTCGAACGACGCCATGAACAGTCCCTTGAGCCGCTCCAAAGGATTGGGTTTGGTGTCGATGATTTCCCGGTAACGGCGGAACAGCCAGTCCAAAAAGCCGCGCAACACTTCGTCGACCATTTCCTCCTTGGAGGAGAAATGGTGATAAAGGCTGCCCGACAGGATGCCGGCGCCGTCGGCGATGTCGCGCACCGTGGTGGCCCGCAAACCGCGTTCGGCGAACATCGCCGCCGCCAGCTCAAGCAGTTCGTCGCGCCGGTTCATGGATGCTGGCTCGATACCGAAATCACCTCTCCAGTAAGGTAACTGGAGTAGTCGCTGGCTAAAAACGCGATGGTCGCAGCCACTTCCCATGGCTCGGCGGCGCGGCCGAACGCCTCTTGGGCCGACAGCCGGTCCAGCAGCTCGGGCGAGGCCGTCTTGTCCAGGAACTTGTGCCGGGCGATGCTGGGCGATACCGCATTGATCCGCACCCCGTATTCGACGGCTTCTATTGCGCTGCAACGGGTCAGCGCCATCACTCCGGCTTTGGCGGCCGCGTAGTGCGCTTGCGAGTGCTGGGCCCGCCAGCCCAGCACGCTGGCGTTGTTGACGATCACCCCGCCGTGGTCGGCGTCGCGGAAGTAGCGCAGCGCCGCCCGGGTGGCGCGGAACACCGACGTCAAGGTCACATCCAAGACGCGGTCCCACTCCTCGTCGGTCATCTCGACGACCGGGGTCTGCCCGCCCAGCCCGGCGTTGTTGACCAGCACGTCAATCCGGCCCATCCGCGCGGTGGCCGACGCGATCAGCGCGTCGACCTGGGCGGTGGACGTTACGTCGCACAGCACGTGCTCGACGCGCCCCAGTCCCAGCGCGGACAGCTCTTGAGAAGTCTCCCCCAGCCGTCGTTCGTGGTGGTCGGAGATGACGACGTCGGCACCCTCCATCAGCGCCCGCCGGGCGGTCGCCGAGCCGATACCGGTGCCGGCGGCCGCGGTCACCACGACGACTTTTCCCCTCAAAAGGCCGTGTCCGGCAATCTCTTTCGGCACGACAGCGAGCGTCATCCTTTGACCTCTCGGGGCAGGCCGAGCACCCGCTCGGCGATAATGTTGCGCTGGATCTCATTGGAGCCGCCGTAGATCGTGTCGGCCCGAGTGAACAAGTAGAGCCGCTGCCACTCGTCGAAATCTCCGCCTTCTAATACCATGCCCGCCTTGCCCTGCACGTCCATCGCGATCTCACCGAGTTCACGATGCCAGTTGGCCCACAACAGCTTTGAGACATTATCTTGCCCGGGCTGCTCGACGTCCATGGTGGCCAAAGCGTAGGAGCGCATCGCCCGCAAACCGGCCCAGGAGCGGGTCAGGCGTTCCCGGATCAACGGATCATCCGCGGCGCCGGTGCGTTTGGCGAGTTCGACGATGCCGTTCAGCTCGCGCGCATAGACGATCTGTTGGCCGAGGGTCGAAACGCCGCGCTCAAAAGTTAGCGTTGCCATCGCGACCCGCCAGCCGTCGCCGGGGGCGCCGACCACCAGGTCGGCGTCGGTGCGGGCGTCATCGAAGAACACTTCGTTGAACTCCGAGTCGCCGGTCAGCTGGACGATCGGACGGATCTTCACCCCCGGCTGGTCGAGCGGAACCAGTAGATACGACAACCCGGCGTGGCGCTTTGAACCCTTTTCGGAGCGTGCCAGCACGAAACACCACTGCGCCCAATGCGCCAGCGACGTCCACACCTTCTGCCCGTTGATTACCCACTGGTCGCCGTCGAGCACCGCGGTGGTGGACACGTTGGCCAGATCGCTGCCTGCGCCGGGCTCGGAATAGCCCTGACACCACAGTTCGGTGACGTCGAGGATCTTCGGCAAAAACCGCTGCTGCTGCTCGGGTGTGCCGTAGGCGATCAGCGTCGGCCCGAGCAGTTCCTCGCCGAAATGGTTGACCTTCGCCGGCGCGTTGGCGATCGCGTACTCCTCGTAGAACGCGACCCGGTGCGCAACCGACAAGCCGCGGCCGCCATGCTCGACCGGCCAGCCCAGGCAGGTCAGCCCCGCCTTGGCCAGGTGCTGGTTCCAGGCGCGCCGCTCCTCGAACGCCTCGTGCTCGCGCCCAGGCCCACCGAGCCCCTTCAGCTTGGCAAATTCGCCGACCAGGTTCTCGGCGAGCCACTCGCGGACCTCGGTCCGGAACTCCTCGACGTCCTGCATCCCTGTAGGCTAACCTACCAAGCACTTGCTTTGTAGCCCGGTGACGATGCAGAGCGCGCAGCGCGATGAGGAGGAACCGGGCGCGACAACCCAGCCCGGTGACGATGCAGCGTGGTGGCCAAGGAGCCGTGATGTCGAGGGATCTGCAGACGATTCCTGCGGTGCTGGATCGAATGGCGAGCGAGCTGCCTGACCATCCGTCGCTGGTCACGCCGGATCGCACCCTCACCTTCGGGCAGCTGCGCCAAGAGGTGCGGCAGGCCGCGGCGGCGATGATCAAGCTCGGCGTGGCTCCGGGCGAGCGGGTGGCGATCTGGTCGCCGAACACCTGGCACTGGGTAGTGGCGTGCCTGGCCAGTCATTACTGCGGCGCCGCGATGGTGCCGCTCAACACCCGCTACACCGCGGCCGAAGCCGCCGACATCCTGGCGCGCACCGGGGCCCGGCTGCTGATCGCGATGGGCGAGTTTCTCGGCGCTGACAAAGCCAGTGCCCTGCATCGGGGCGCACTGCCCGAGCTGCGTCACATCGTGCGAGTGCCAGTGGACGCAGACGACGGGACGTGGGACGAGTTCGTCGCCGCCGGCGTGGACCTGGAGGCCGCCGATGCCCGCGCCGCCGCGGTGCGCCCCGACGAGGTTTCCGACATCTTGTTCACCTCCGGCACCACCGGCCGCAGCAAAGGGGTGTTATGCGCCCACCGGCAGTCGCTGGCCGGTTCGGCGGCGTGGGCGGCCTGCGGCAAGATCACCAGCGACGACCGCTACCTGTGCATCAACCCGTTCTTCCACAACTTCGGTTACAAGGCAGGCATTTTGGCGTGCCTGCAGACCGGTGCCACATTGTTTCCCCAGCTGACGTTCGACCCGGAGCGGGCGATGCGGGCTGTGGCCGGACACCGGATCACGGTGCTGCCGGGGCCGCCGACGATCTATCAGACGCTGCTCGACCATCCTGCCCGCGGTCAATACGATTTAAGCTCACTGCGGTTTGCGGTCACGGGCGCGGCAACTGTGCCGGTGGTGCTGGTCGAGCGGATGCAAACCGAGCTCGACATCGACATCGTGCTGACCGCCTACGGTCTGACCGAGTCCGGCGGGTTTGCGACCATGTGCCGTCCCGACGACGACCCGGTCACGGTCGCCACCACGTGCGGACGCCCGATCGCGGACTTCGAGCTACGTATCGGGGACCGTGACGAGGTGCTGCTGCGCGGGCCCAACGTCATGCTCGGCTATCTTGACGAGCCCGAGGCCACGGCGGCTGCCATCGACGCCGAAGGCTGGCTGCACACCGGCGACGTCGGAAAGCTCGACTCCGCAGGGAATTTGCAAATCACCGATCGCCTCAAAGATATGTACATCTGCGGCGGCTTCAACGTTTACCCCGCTGAAGTGGAGCAGGTGCTGGTTCGACTCGACGGTGTCGTCGACGCGGCCGTGATCGGCATGCCCGACGAGCGTCTCGGCGAAGTGGGCCGCGCGTTTGTCGTGGTCCGGCCTGACTGCGGCTTGGACGAGCAGGCCGTGATCGCCTACACCCGTGAGCATCTCGCCAATTTCAAAACGCCCCGCTCGGTGCGGTTTGTCGATGAGCTGCCTCGCAACGCCGCCGGCAAAGTGGTCAAACCCCTACTGCGAGAGCTGGTATAGATGGATCTCGATCTCGACGAGGAAACGCTGGCATTCCAGCGTGAGGTGCGCGAGTTCCTCGCCAGCAACAGGGCGGCGTTTCCCACCAAGTCCTACGACACCGCCGAAGGGTTTGAGCAGCACCGGCGCTGGGACAGGGTGCTTTTCGACGCCGGCCTGTCGGTCATCACCTGGCCGCGCAAATACGGCGGGCGCGACGCGTCACTGTTACAGTGGGTCGTCTTCGAAGAAGAGTATTTCCGCGCCGGCGCACCGGGCCGGGCCAGCGCGAACGGCACGTCGATGCTGGCACCGACGCTGTTTGCGCACGGGACCCAAGAACAACTGGATCGCGTGTTGCCGAAGATGGCCACCGGTGAGGAGATCTGGGCGCAAGCGTGGTCGGAACCCGAGGCCGGCAGTGACCTGGCGTCGCTTCGTTCGACCGCCACGAAGACCGAGGGTGGGTGGCTGCTCAATGGACAGAAGATTTGGAGCTCGCGGGCGCCGTTCGGCGACAAGGCTTTCGGGTTGTTTCGTTCCGATCCCACCGCTGAGCGCCACCGGGGGCTGACCTACTTTATGTTCGACCTGAGGGCCGACGGCGTCACTGTTCGCCCCATCAAGCAACTTAACGGCGATACCGGTTTCGGTGAAATCTTCCTCGACGACGTGTTCGTGCCCGATCGAGACGTGATCGGCGACGTCAACGACGGCTGGCGAGCCGCGATGAGCACATCGAGCAACGAACGGGGGATGTCGCTGCGCAGCCCGGCACGCTTCCTGGCCGCTGCTGAGCGACTGGCTCAGCTGTGGAAATCCCGTGGCAGCAATGCTTTCGGCGATGAGGTTGCTGATGCGTGGATCAAGGCGCAAGCCTACCGGCTGCATACCTTCGGTACGGTGACGCGGCTGTCCGAAGGCGGCGAGCTAGGTCCCGAGTCGTCGGTGACCAAGGTGTTCTGGTCGGAGCTCGACGTGGCGCTGCATCAGACCGCGCTGGAGATCCGCGGCACGGACGCTGAGCTGGCCGATCCCTGGGGCGACGGGTTACTGTTCGCGCTGGGTGGCCCGATTTACGCTGGCACCAACGAGATTCAGCGCAACATTATCGCCGAACGGCTGCTGGGTTTGCCGCGGGAGAAATCACGATGAGATTCGACCTGGACCCGCAGCAGCGCGACTTCGCGGCCAGTATCGATGCCGCGCTGGCGGCAGCCGACGTCGCGGGGGCGGTACGCGCCTGGGCGGCCGGTGATTTCGGCCCGGGACGCAAGGTATGGGCCCGGTTGGCCGACTTGGGTGTCACCGCCCTCATGGTGCCCCAGCGGTTCGACGGCATCGACGCCCACCCGGTCGACCTCGTTGTGGCATTGGAGCGCCTCGGACGCTGGTGTGTTCCAGGACCCGTTACGGAATCTGTTGCGGTAGCGCCGATCCTGCTTGCCGCCGACGACCGGTGTGCGTCGCTGGCAACCGGTGAGCTGATCGCTACGGTCGCATTGCCGCCGCAAATTCCGCGCGCGGTGGACGCCGACGCCGCCGGCCTGGTGCTCTTGGCCCACCAGGGCCGGGTCAGCGAGGCTAATGTCGGAGATCGTCACGATTGCATCGATCCGAGCCGGCGCCTGTTCGACGTCACCGCCACCGCTACCACATGGCAGGCCGACGTTGCCCGGGCCTACGAGTTCGGCGCGCTGGCGACGGCCGCTCAATTGGTGGGCGCCGGCCAGGCGCTGCGGGACGCGGCCGTCGACTACGCCAAGCAGCGCAGCCAGTTCGGGCGGCCGATCGGCTCGTATCAGGCGATCAAGCACAAGCTGGCCGACGTGCATATCGCCGTGGAGTTGGCCCGCCCATTGGTGTACGGCGCTGCCCTGTCGCTGGCCGGCGACTCGGCGGACGCGCGCCGCGACGTGAGCGCCGCCAAAGTGGCCGCCGCCGACGCCGCCCTGCTGGCCGCGCGTTCGGCGCTGCAAACCCATGGCGCGATCGGCTTCACCGCCGAACATGATCTGTCGCTGTGGCTGCTGCGGGTCCAGGCGTTGCGGCCGGCATGGGGTGACCCGGCCGTACACCGCCGGCGGGTACTGGAGGCGTTATGACAGCGAGCGACGAACGCGAACTGCTGCGTGAAACGGTGTCGGCGCTGGTGGCCAAGCATGCTCCGGCCGCCGCGGTGCGGGAGGCGATCCAGTCCGAGCGCGGTTACGACGAAGCGTTGTGGCGGCTGCTGTGCGAACAGGTCGGCGCGGCAGCGCTGCTGGTGCCCGAGGAATTCGGCGGCGCCGGCGGCACCCTGGCCGACGCCGCCGTCGTCATCGAGGAACTCGGCAAAGGTCTGGTGCCCACCCCGCTACTCGGCACCACGCTGGCCGAGCTAGCGCTGCTCGCCGCCGACGAGCCCGACGCCCAAGCGCTCGCGCGGCTGGCGCAGGGCACGGCGATCGGCACGGTGGTGTTCGATCCCGACTATGTGGTCAACGGTGACAGCGCCGACATCGTCGTCGCAGCCACTGGCGACAGGCTCATCCGTTGGAGCGACTTCGTCGCCGAGCCCGTCGCCACAATGGATCCGACCCGCCGACTGGCCCGCGTCAGACCGCAACGCACCGTGCCGATAGGCGCGGACCCCGGTATCGCCGACAGCGCGGCGATCCTGCTTGCGGTCGAGCAGGTCGGCGCTGCGGCCCGCTGCCTGGAGTTGACCGTCGACTACACCAAGCAACGGGTGCAATTCGGCCGGCCGATCGGCAGCTTCCAGGCACTCAAACACCGGATGGCCGACCTGTATGTCGCGGTCCAGGCCACGCGCGCGGTGGTCGACGACGCAGTGACCGAACCGTCGCCGACGTCGGCGGCGCTGGCCCGGATTGCCGCGAGCGAGACGTTCAGCAGGGTGGCTGCCGAGGGTATCCAGCTGCACGGCGGGATTGCGATCACCTGGGAACACGACATGCACCTCTACTTCAAGCGTGCGCACTCAAGTGCCCAGCTGCTCGGGCCGCCGCCCGAATACCTGCGCCGGCTTGAGCGCCAAGTGTTGAATAGCACGACGTGAACGCTTCTATCGCGCTGCGCGCCGGCATCCCGCCGTTCTATGTGATGGACGTGTGGCTGGCGGCCGCCGAGCGTCAACGCACCCACAGCGACCTGGTGAACCTTTCGGCGGGCCAGCCAAGTGCGGGAGCGCCGGCACCGGTGCGCGCCGCCGCCAAGGCGGTGCTAGACAGCAGCCCGCTGGGTTACACGGTGGCTCTTGGCATTCCAGAACTCCGCGCCGCCATTGCTCAGACATATACGCCGCGATATGGGATCACCGTCGAGCCCGACGACGTCGTCATCACCACCGGCTCGTCGGGCGGCTTCTTGCTTGCGTTCCTAGCGTGTTTCGACGCCGGCGACCGGGTCGTTGTCACCAGCCCCGGCTACCCGTGCTACCGAAACATCCTGTCCGCGCTGGGCTGTGAAGTGGTGGACGTGCCATGCGGCCCGGACACCCGGTTTCAGCCGACCGCACATATGCTGGCCGCGCTCGACCCGCAGCCACGCGGTGTCGTCGTCGCCAGCCCGGCCAACCCGACCGGGACCGTCATCGCACCCGCGGAGCTGGCGGCGATCGCATCCTGGTGCGAGAACTCCGGCGTGCGACTCATCAGCGACGAGGTGTACCACGGCCTTGTGTACGAGGGAGCTCCCCAAACCAGCTGCGCTTGGGAGACCTCGCGAAACGCTGTGGTGGTCAACAGTTTTTCGAAATACTACGCGATGACGGGTTGGCGGCTGGGCTGGCTGCTGGTGCCGCCGGAGTTGCGCCGCACAGTGGACTGTTTGACCGGCAACTTCACGATCTGCCCACCCGTGCTGTCGCAGTACGCCGCGGTCGCGGCGTTCACCCCGGAGGCGGTCGCCGAGGCCAACGCACACCTACATCAGTACGCGATCAACCGTCGGCTGCTGTTGGACGGTCTGCGGCAAATCGGAATCAACCGGCTCGCTCCCACCGACGGTGCGTTCTACGTCTATGCCGATGTCGCGGACTACACATCGGACTCGCTGCAGTTTTGCGAGAAGTTGTTGGCCGACACCGGAGTGGCGATCGCACCGGGCATCGACTTCGACACTGCTCGCGGTGGGTCGTTTGTCCGCGTGTCATTCGCCGGACCGACATCCGATATCGAGGAGGCGCTGCGCCGCATCGAGCGGTGGCTGGGCTAACTGGGCGCAGCCGACGGAGTCAATTCGGCGTGCACCGTGCGGCCGTATTTGCGCCGCATCAGCCGATGCGTCAACGGCACCAGAACCCCATGCAGCAACGGGTATTTGCGGCGCAGCAGACGAGCCGCCGCCTGATATTCGGCGCCTTCCAGGAGCCGCACGCGGCCGGGTTGGGTCGGCCCGGTCGGCTTACCCGATGCCGTCGCCGGTCCGAATTCAACTTTCGGATCGCGCCGTATCCTACGTACTTTGAGCGCCCGCTCAAAACTGCGAAAGTATGCGCGGTCGCCGTCTACCGCGATGCTCACCGGACTACTGCCCGGGGTGCCATCCTTTCGGAAGGTGGTGAGCCGCACCGTCTTCTGCCGCACGAAGGAAGCCAGTCTGGGATCGGTTGCGGTGCCGACGGACCCGAGTACATAGCCGAGTTGGCGTAGCCGCAGCAGGAACGCTACGGCAAGTGCCACCGACACCACGCCGAGCACCCATGCCTGAGCGGGCGAACCGCCCAGATCGAGGTCCATCACGTGGTTCACCGTGTGCACGCCGTTGGCCACGATGAACCCAGCCAGCGCGGTGGCCAATGCATCCGACCAGATCAGCGCGAGCAGCAACGTGACACCCAACCCCAGCTGGAACGCGCCGATGTCATGCAGAAAATGCTCGTGCGTTTCGAATCCCACGAACCGGGCGAACAACCCGGGGCCGGCCAGACACCATATTCCAACCACAACATTGGCCAGACCGACCAAGGCCGTCAGCGTGACCAGGTATGCCCGCGCTGCTGTGTTCAACGGTCTCATGGTTAAGCCTCCCGTGATATCTGGTCGTCATCAGCTAGACGGGGCAGCGCGCCGATGTGTGACAAAAGTGGGAAAAGGCACGGCGAGCAGACGCAGAAGTCGCCGCCGCGCCGGGCTTATAGCCAGGTGTCCTGGGTGGTGGTGGTCAGGAACGCTTCGAGATCGTCGCGCCACGCAGCGGGCGTGTTCTTTTCCGGCTCGATTCCGGTGTACTCGCCGCGGTAGAACAGCAGCGGTCGCGGCTTGGCCCTCGGCACTTCCGACAGCGAGTGCACCGCACCGAACACCACGAAATGGTCGCCACCGTCGTGCACCGACGCTACCGTGCAGTCGATGTGCGCCAGTGTTCCCTCGATGACGGGTGAGCCCAATTCGGAGAGATGCCAGTCGATTCCAGCGAACTTGTCGGGCTCCTTCGAACCGAAGCGCGCCGAAATGTGCTGTTGCTTCTCGTGCAAGATGTTGACGCAGAACTTCCCGCTGGCCTCGATAGCCAGCCAGGTCCGCGACACCTTGGTGGGGCAAAACAACACCAGCGGCGGCTCCAGCGACAACGCCGCGAAGGACTGGCACGCGAACCCGACCGGTGCGCCGTCGTGCATGGTGGTGATGATCGTGATCCCGGTGCAGAACTGACCGAGCACGTTGCGAAACGTACGTGCGTCGATCGGTGTCGCGGCCATTACTGTTGACGGGCGCCGACGGTGAAGTCGTGACCCCATAGGCTGACCGCGGTGCTCTCCCTGGCTATCCAGTCCCGATCGTCGACTTGCAGGCCTTCACAACCGAATTCGACGTCGAACCCGCCGGGCGTCTTCATGTAGAACGACAGCATCTTGTCGTTGACATGCCGCCCCAATGTGGCAGACATCGGTACCTTGCGGCGCAGCGCCCGGTCCAGGCACAGCCCGACGTCGTCGGAGTTTTCCACCTCGACCATCAAATGCACGATGCCGCTCGGGGTGGGCATCGGCAGGAAAGCCAGGCTGTGGTGGCGCGGGTTACAGCCGAAGAAACGCAGCCAGGCCGGCGGTCCGTCCGCGGGACGGCCAACCAACTGGGGCGGCAGCCGCATCGAGTCGCGCAGCCGAAAACCCAGCACGTCGCGGTAGAAGTGCAAGGCCTCGGCGTCGTCGCGGGTGGACAGCACCACATGCCCCAGGCCCTGCTCACCGGTGACGAACTTATGCCCGTACGGGCTGACCACCCGCCGGTGCTCAAGCGCGGCGCCATGGAAGACCTCCAGGCAGTTTCCGGAGGGATCGGAGAATTGGATCATCTCGTCGACGCGTCGCTCCGCCAGTTCCGCCGCGGTGGCTTCCTTGTACGGTGTGCCCTCCACGTCAAGCCGGTTGCGGATGTCCTGCAGCCCTTCGGCGTTCGCGCATTCCCAGCCGGCTACCGCCAGGCGGTCATGCTCGCCGGGCACGATCACAAGCCGGGCGGGGAATTCGTCCATCCGCAGATACAGTGCCCCCTCGGTGCTGCCACTGCCCTCGACCATGCCGAGGACCTTGAGGCCGTACTCCCGCCAGGCCCCCACATCGGTGGCCTCGATGCGCAGATAGCCCAGTGACCGGATGCTCATCACGCACCTCCGAGGAAGTCAATCGTGAGCTTGTTGAACTCGTCGAATTTCTCCACTTGGACCCAATGTCCACATTGCCCGAAAACATGCAGCTGGACACGCGGAATCGTCTTCAACGCCACCAGTGCGCCGTCGAGCGGGTTGACCCGGTCCTCGCGACCCCAGATCAGCAATACCGGCTGGCGCAGCCGGTACACTTCACGCCACATCATCCCGGCTTCAAAGTCCGTGCCGGCGAACGACTTTCCCATCGCCACCGTCGCTGCCAGCGCCTCCGGGGTGCTGGCCAACGCATACCGCGCCTCCACCAGCTCCGGGGTAATGATGTTCTTGTCGTAGACCATCACCCGCAAAAACGCCTCGAGGTTTTCCCTGGTGGGCTGCATAGCGAACTTGTTGAGCCGCTTGACCCCTTCGGTGGGGTCGGCTGCGAACAGGTTGATGCTCAAGCCGCCCGGCCCCATCAACACCAGCCGCCCCGCCCGATCCGGGTAGTCCAGCGCGAATCGGACCGCCGTACCCCCGCCCAGGGAATTGCCCACCAACGGCGCCCGCTGGAGGCCAAGCGCGTCGAACAGGGCCTTGAGGGCTCTTGCGGCGTACCGGTTGAACTGCGGATGCTCGGTCCGTTTGTCCGAGTGCCCGTAACCGGGCTGGTCGACGGCCAGCACATGGAACCGCTGGGCGAACACCGCGATGTTGCGGGAGTAATTCGTCCAGCTCGACGCCCCGGGACCGCCGCCGTGCAACAGCACCACCGTCTGCGGATTGCCGACACCGGCCTCGTGGTAGTGCAGCTTAAGTGGGCCGTCAACGTCGAGCTGCGCGTAACGCGACGTGGACTCGAACGTCAGCTCGTCGGTTGTGGTCATCACACCATGGTGTCGCCGGGCGGCAGCCCGAACTCGTGGTTTCCGAAGATCACGTAGGCCCGTTCCGGGTCGTTGGCCGCGTGCACACGCCCGGCGTGGGCGTCGCGCCAGAACCGTTGGATCGGAGCGGTGTTGGCCAGCGCGGTGGCGCCTGAGGCCTCGAAGAGCCGGTCGATCGAGGCGATCGCGCGGCCGGTGGCGCGCACCTGATCGCGTCGCGCACGGGCCCGCAGCGCGAACGGGATCTCCTTGCCCGCCGCCAACAAGGCATACTCGTCACCCACGTTGCCGATCAACTGACGCCACGCGGCGTCGATGTCGCTGGCTGCCTCGGCGATGCGGACCTTGGCGAACGGGTCGTCCTTGGCCTTCTCGCCGGCGAACGCCGCGCGCACCCGCTTGCCCTGATGCTCCACGTGCGCGTCGTAAGCACCGTAGGCCATGCCCACGATCGGAGCCGTGATGGTCGTGGGATGCATTGTGCCCCAAGGCATCTTGTACACCGGTGCGGTGTTGGTCTGCAGCCCGGCGGCGGTGTGGTCGTTCATCGCCTTGTACGACAGGAACCGGTGGCGTGGCACGAAGACGTTCTTGACGTGCAGCGTGTTGCTGCCGGTGCCGCGCAGCCCCACGACATGCCAGACGTCCTCGATCTCGTATTCGCCGCGCGGGATCAAAAAGCTGCCGAAGTCGACCGGTCGGCCGTCTTTGATCACTGGGCCGCCGACGAACGTCCAGGTGGCGTGGTCGCATCCCGACGACCAGTTCCACGAGCCGTTGACCAGATACCCCCCGTCGACCACGGTGCCCGCGCCCATCGGCGCATACGACGACGAGATCCGCACGCTTGTGTCCTCGCCCCACACTTCTTCCTGGGCTTTTTGGTCGAACAGCGCCAGATGCCAGTTGTGCACCCCCACGATCGAACCGACCCAGCCGGTCGACCCGCAGGCACTGGCCAGCCGCCGAGCCGCCTCGTAGAACAGTGTGGGGTCGCATTCCAGGCCGTCCCATTGTCTGGGCTGCAGCAGCCGGAAGAAGCCGATCTCCTGGAGCTCGCTGACCGTCGCATCGGGCAGCCGGCGCAGGTCCTCGGTCTCCTGGGCCCGCTGCCGCAGCTTAGGCAGCAGTTCGTCGATGCCGTCTAGGACCGATTGGGCGTCGCGTTGTTCAATGGACGTCACTGGGTTCCTCCATCAGTACGGGCTTAAATCAGAGACTAGAACACGTTCCGATTCGTGTCGAGCAGGGTATTCCTGCGGCTGGTAGCGGTACTTAACGCGTTTTCTGTAACCTGTTCTAGTTATGTCAGACGAGAAAGCCCGGGTAGTTATGTCAGACGAGAAAGCCCGGGCCGTGGCGGATACCGTTCCCGACGAGCCGCTGGGCAGTCACGTGCTTGAACTGCAGGTCGCCGAGGTGATCGCCGAGACCGACGAGGCCCGGTCGCTGGTGTTCGCCGTCCCCGACGGCGCCGACATCCCGCCCGAGCGGCTGCGCTACGCGCCCGGACAGTTCCTGACGTTGCGCGTCCCTAGCGAGCGCACCGGCTCGGTGGCGCGCTGCTATTCGCTGTGTGGTTCGCCGTTCACCGGGGACGCGCTGACCGTGACCGTCAAGCGCACCGCCGACGGGTATGCGTCGAACTGGCTGTGCGACCACGCCCACCCCGGGATGCGGATCCACGTGCTGGCCCCGTCCGGCAACTTCGTGCCGAAGACGCTCGACGACGATTTCTTGCTGATCGCGGCCGGCAGCGGGATCACCCCGATCATGTCGATCTGCAAATCCGCGCTGGTCGAGGGCAGCGGGCAGGTGGTGCTGGTCTACGCCAACCGCGACGACCGCTCGGTGATTTTCGGTGATGCGCTGCGGGAGTTGGCGGCCAAGTATCCCGACCGGCTGACCGTCGTGCACTGGCTGGAGTCGCTGCAGGGCCTGCCCAGCGCCGCCGCGCTGGCCAAGCTGGCGGCGCCGTACAGCGACCGGCAGGCCTTCATCTGCGGACCGGGACCGTTTATGCAGGCCAGCCGTGACGCGCTGGAATCACTGAACGTGCCGGCGCACCGTATCCACCTCGAGGTGTTCCGCTCGCTGGACACCGACCCGTTCGCCGCGGTGACGGTCGAGGACTCCGGCGACGAACCTCCGGCCACCGCGGTCGTGCAGCTCGACGGTGAAACCCACACCGTGTCATGGCCGCGGCACGCCAAGCTGCTCGACGTGCTGCTGGACCGCGGCCTGGATGCGCCGTTTTCCTGCCGGGAAGGTCACTGCGGCGCGTGCGCCTGCACGTTGCGCAGCGGGAAAGTCACCATGGAGGTCAACGACGTGCTCGAGCAGCAAGATCTCGACGAAGGACTGATCCTGGCCTGCCAGTCTCGCCCGGAGTCCGATTCGGTCGAAGTCACCTACGACGAGTAGCCGTGGGCGTTAAGTTCGGCTGATGGGCAAGCGGCTGGTGACGGCGCTGGGCGGCGCGGGACTGATGCTTGGATTAGCTCCTTTGTCATCGGCCGCCAGCAACACCGCGACCACGTTGTTTCCCGTCGACGACGCGACCCAGCTCGAGACGCACATCGTGGTCGATTGTCACCGGGCAACCGGCAGTTGCGATTTCACCGCGGGGGCCGACTTGCGCACACCCGATGGGGTGACCGGGTTTCCGCCCGACCTATGGTCGCGGCAGAGCACCGAGATCCGCTCCACCGACCGGCTGGCCTACCTCGACGTGCACGCCAGTGGGCAATTCGAGAGGGTGATGAAATCAGGCGGGTCCGACGTGATCACCACCGTCTACTTCGGTGCCGGGCCGCCCGAGAAGTACCAGACCTCCGGACGAATCGACTCCACGGATTGGCGCACCGGCCAACCGAAGACGGACGTCAACGTGATCGCGTGTACGCACATCCAGGTGGTCTACGCCGGGGTCAACCTCACCTCGCCCAGCACCTGCGCGCAAACCGGCTTTTCCTGATTGTGCCGCCGCCCGCCAATTGGGTCGAAACGGCCACGTCGAAATTGCGCCCATGGTTGTGATTTCGTGAAAACCACAGCCATGAGTGCAATCTCGCGAAAGGTCTGCTAGCGCGGCAGGCCCAGCAGCCGCTCGGCAGCCAGTGTGAGCAGGATCTGCTCGGTACCTCCCGCGATGGTCAGGCAGCGGGTGTTGAGGAAGTCGTGCACGACGGCGTCCTCGACCACTCCGGCGCCCTCGGCGATGTCCATCCGGAATTCGGCCAGGGCCTGCCGGTATCGCACGCCGATGAGCTTGCGCACACTGGACTGCGCGCCGGGATCGTGACCGCCGACCGCCAGCTCCGCGATGCGCTGGTCGAGTAGCGCCCCGGTCTGCGCGGCGACGATCAGCCACCCGAGCTGGTCTTGACGAGCGACGTCGAGGTCCAAATCGGCTGCTGCAGTGAGCAACTCTTCCATCGGGTTACCCAGCGCGGTGCCGGTGGCCATGGCCACCCGCTCGTTGGCCAGCGTGGTGCGCGCCAACCGCCAGCCGTCGTTGACCGCGCCGACGACCATCTCGTCGGGAACGAACACGTCCTCCAGGAAAACCTCGTTGAACAAAGCGTCACCGGTGATCTCCCGTAGCGGCCGGATCACGATGCCGGGCGAGCTCATGTCCACCAGAAAGTAGGTGATGCCTTTATGTTTCGGCGCGTTTGGGTCTGTCCTGGCCAGGCACACTCCCCATTGCGCTTTGTGCGCCGACGACGTCCACACCTTCTGCCCGGTCAGCTTCCATCCGCCCTCGACACGCACCGCCTTGGTGCGCAGCGAAGCCAGATCCGAACCGGCTCCTGGCTCGGAAAACAGCTGGCACCAGAAGATTTCGCCGCGCAGGGTGGCCGGGACGAAGCGCTCGATCTGCTCGGGTGTACCGTGCTCGAGGATTGTCGGCGCGGCCCACCACCCGATCACCAAGTCGGGGCGCTCGACGCCGGCCGCGGCCATCTCCTGGTCGATCAGCAGCTGTTCGGCCGGTGATGCGCCGCGCCCGTAGGGCGCCGGCCAGTGCGGCGCCAGCAGGCCCGCTTCGGCGAGGGCCACCTGCTGTTTGTCCTTGGGCAGTGCGGCGATCCCCGCGACTGTGGCGGCGATCTGGGGCCGTAAATCCGCGACCCCCCCGAGGTCGATGCTCAGCCGCCGGCGCCCCCCGGCCCGGGTCAACGCCGCGGTGCGGCGCAACCAGCGCGCCGAACCGCCGAGGAATTGCCCGATGCCGTAGGCCCGGCGCAGGTACAGATGCGCGTCGTGCTCCCAGGTGATGCCGATGCCGCCGAGCACCTGGATGCAGTCTTTGGCGTTGGCCTTGGCGGCCTCGATACCGATGCTGGCGGCGACGGCCGCGGCGATCGACAACTGTTCGGGGTCCGGGTCGGCGACCGCGTGCGCGGCATCAGCCGCAGCCACTGCGACTTGCTCTGCGCGGCATAGCATTTCGGCGCAAATGTGTTTGATTGCCTGGAAGCTGCCGATCGGTTTGCCGAACTGCTCACGCACCTTGGCGTAAGCCACCGCGGTGTCCAGCGCCCAGCGAGTCACCCCGGCCGCCTCGGCGGACAGCACGGTGGCGGCCAGGTCCTGCACCGGGCCGTCGACCACGCTGGCCGGCGCGCTTGCCAGCACCACCCGCGCCAGCGGACGGGAGAAGTCGGTGCCCTGCAGCGGCTCGACCGACACGGCGGCGTCGACGGTGTCGATCAGCAGCCATTTGCCGTTTGCCGGCACCAACAACAGCCCGCCGTCGGTCGCACCGAGCGCCCATGGCACCGTGCCGGATGCGCGCAAAGCGGTATCGACGTGTAGGTCGGCGCTCAGGGCCACGCCGGCGACGCGTTCACCGGATGCCAGCTGGCCGCGCACCCGCGGATCGGATACCGCCAGCGTGGCCAGCGCCGTCGTCGCGACCGGGCCCGGCACCAAGGCCTTGGCCGCCTCCTCGACCATGGCGCAGAGGTCCTCGACCCGCCCGCCGGCGCCGCCGCAGTCCTCAGGCACCGCGACACCGAACAGCCCCAGGCCGGCCAGGCCGTCGTAAACCGGCTGCCAGGCCTCGCGCTTTCCCTGCTCGATGTCGCGAATCGCGGCCGTTGTTCCCGCGCCGGCGGCCCACTCGCGCACCAACCCACGCGCTGCCAATTGCTCGTCGCTGATGGTGGTCGGCACGTTGCGGCTCCTCCGTTGACTAGAACGTGTTCTAATAGTGCCAGCGATCGACCGTCAAGTCGAACGCCGTTGCAGCAGCACACGCCGGTGTCCCCAGCCGCACGGAGGTGAGCAATCGAGGTTCAGGATGCGTATCGTTTTCAGCGAGATCGCCAGATGAAGGAGCTGTCCGTCACATGTCCCCTCACATCTCGGGGCCAGCGAACACCGATGCGGCCGGCGCGCCGGGCGCGCAGCCTCGCGAGGTCATGAACGTGGCGGTGTTGGCCGAATCCGAGCTGGGCTCCGAGGCCCAGCGCGAGCGGCGCAAGCGCATCCTGGACGCGACGATGGCGATCGCCTCCAAAGGCGGCTACGAGGCAGTACAGATGCGTGCGGTGGCAGACCGGGCCGACGTGGCAGTGGGCACGCTCTACCGGTATTTCCCGTCGAAGGTGCATCTGCTGGTCTCGGCGCTGGGCCGCGAGTTCGAGCGCATCGACGCCAAGACCGACCGCTCCACGCTGCCCGGCGGCACGCCGTATCAGCGGCTGAACTTCATGGTCAGCAAGCTCAACCGCGCGATGCAGCGCAACCCGCTGCTGACCGAGGCGATGACCCGCGCCTACGTCTTCGCCGACGCGTCCGCCGCGGGTGAGGTTGATCATGTCGAGAAACTGATCGATTCGATGTTCGCCCGGGCAATGGCCGACGGTGAACCGACCGAGGACCAGTACCACATCGCCCGGGTGATCTCGGACGTGTGGCTGTCCAACCTGCTGGCCTGGCTGACCCGGCGCGCGTCGGCCACCGACGTCAGCAAGCGGCTGGACCTGGCGGTGCGGCTTTTGCTCGGCGAGGAGCACGCCAAAAGCTGACCTCAGGGGTGAGCGCACGGGCGGCGAATGCCAGGCGCGCCCGCCCGAAAGATCGCTTAGGCTCGGGTTCCGTGGTGGCGGTGGACCTCAACGCTGACTTGGGTGAGGGCTTCGGCGTGTGGCGGCTCGGCGACGACGACGCCATGCTCGGCATCGTCACCAGCGCCAACATTGCGTGCGGTTTTCACGCCGGGGATCCAGCGGGCCTGCTGCGGGTTTGCCGGGCCGCGGCCGCACGGGGGGTGCGGATCGGCGCACAAGTCGGCTACCGGGACCTGGCCGGGTTCGGCAGGCGGTTCATTGACGTCTCCGCGGACGACCTGCTCGCCGACGTCA
Source organism: Mycobacterium heckeshornense (assembly GCF_016592155.1). Lineage (NCBI taxonomy): Bacteria > Bacillati > Actinomycetota > Actinomycetes > Mycobacteriales > Mycobacteriaceae > Mycobacterium > Mycobacterium heckeshornense. The sequence goes on along the minus strand of NZ_AP024237.1, from coordinate 464,298 downwards.
TCTACCAGATTGGGGCGTTGCAGGCTCTTGCGCAGGTCGCGGGCTCAGCTGTCTGTTACGTGAAACCCCATGGGGCGCTCTACAACACGATCGTCAATCACCGCGACCAGGCTGCCGCCGTCGCCGAAGCAGTGCGTGTGGTGGACGCCGGCTTGCCGGTGCTCGGCCTGGCCGGGTCAGCATTTTTCGACGAAGCACTGGCACGTGGTTTGCGCACCGTGCCGGAAGCATTCGCCGATCGGGCCTACCGCCCGGATGGCCAGTTGGTGTCTCGCCGCCAACCCGGTGCCCTCCTTCACGACCCGGCTGCGATTGCCGAGCGGGTGCTGAGCATGGTGACGACGGGCCGGGTCACTGCGGTTGACGGCTCGACGATCCCGATCAGCGTGGAATCGGTTTGCGTGCACGGTGATTCGCCGGGCGCGCTGCAGATCGCTTCGGCGGTGCGGGATCACTTGAAGGCCGGCGGTGTCGACGTGAAGGCCTTTTGCTGATGCGGCTCAAGCCCGGGCGGCCGAACATCGCGCGATACTCCGGCAGGTTCAGCCTGCCCGCGGCAAAATCTGACGCGCCGGTATCCGTTACCTGGCTCGGCGTGACGACCCTGCTACTCGACGACGGGACCTCCGCGCTGATGACGGACGGCTACTTTTCTCGTCCCAGCCTGCCCCGGGTGGCGCTGCGCAAGGTGTCGCCATCGCCGGCCCGCGTCTACGGCTGCCTGGCCCGCGCCAACGTGTCGCGGCTACAGGCCGTCATCCCGGTGCACACGCACATCGATCATGCGCTGGACTCGGCGCTGGTCGCCGATGTCACGGGTGCCCGGCTGGTTGGTGGCGAGTCGGCGGCCAACGTCGGGCGCGGATACGGCCTGCCCGAAGACCGGTTGCTGGTCGCGGCCTCAGGCAAGCCAATCTTGTTGGGCGCCTATGACATAACGCTGGTCGAATCACGCCATTCTCCGCCCGACCGGTTTGCCGGAGTCATCACGACACCGGTGCGACCGCCGGTGAAGGCGTCGGCCTTCCGGTGCGGGGAGGCGTGGTCGATGCTGGTCCATCACCGCCCATCGGGCCGACGGTTGTTGATCCAGGGCAGCGCGGGGTTCGTCAAAGGCGCACTGACCGGCCGGCACGCCGAGGTCGTCTACCTCGGCGTGGGGCAGCTCGGGGTGCTGCCGAGGTCGTATCTGCTCGACTACTGGACGCAGACCGTGCGGGCAGTGGGCGCGCGCCGAGTGGTGTTGATCCATTGGGACGACTTTTTCCGTCCCCTGTCAAAACCCTTGCGGGCCTTGCCTTATGCTGCTGACGACCTGGACGTGTCTCTGCGCGTCCTGGGCGAGCTGGCCGCACAGGACGACATCGCGCTGCACCTGCCGACGGTGTGGCGCCGCGAGGATCCGTGGGCCTGAACGTTGACACTGATCCTCGCCCTGGTATTGCTCGCTGTCGTCCTGGGCTTCGCGGTCGCGCGCCCACGCGGCTGGCCCGAGGCTTTCGCCGCGGTCCCGGCCGCTGTCCTGCTGATCCTGGTCGGCGCGATCTCAGTCCATGACGCTGCGGCTGAGGCTGCTCGACTGTCGCGGGTCGTTGCGTTCCTGGGCGCGGTACTGGTACTGGCCAAGCTGTGCGACGACGAAGGGCTGTTCGAGGCCGCCGGCGCCGCGATGGCCCGGGCACATGCCGGGCCGTCGCGACACCTGTTACGGCAGGTGTTCGTCATCGCCGCGATCATTACCGCGGTGCTGAGCTTAGACGCCACCGTGGTGTTGTTGACGCCGGTGGTGCTGGCCACGGTGCGCTGGCTGCGGGCACCGGTGCGTCCGCACGCCTATGCCAGCGCTCACTTGGCCAATGCCGCCTCCCTGCTGCTGCCGGTGTCGAACCTGACTAACCTGCTGGCCTTTCACGTCGCCAAATTGTCGTTCACCAAGTTCACCCTGGTGATGGTGTCGCCGTGGCTGGCTGCGGTAGCGACCGTGTATCTGGTGTTTCGCTGGTTTTTTGCCGCGGATCTGCGTGTGGTGCCCGATCGCCACGAGGTCGGCCCACCGCCACAGCTGCCGGTGTTCGCGGTGACGGTGGTCGTGCTGACGCTGGCGGGGTTCGCGATCGCCGAGGCCGCCGGTGTCGCGCCGGCGTGGGCAGCGCTCGCCGGAGCCACGGTGCTGGCTGTGCGAAGCCTGCGCCACCGCCGTACCTCGGCGACGGAGATCGTGCGCGCGGTCAACGTGCCGTTCTTGGTGTTCGTGCTGGCGCTGGGCGTCGTGGTGCAGGCGGTCATGGTCAACGGGCTGGCCAGCCGCATGTGTGCGCTGATCCCCGCCGGCCGTGGGTTGCTCGCACTGCTTGCAATCGCCGCGGTGGCCGCCACGCTGGCCAACATCGTCAACAACCTGCCGGCTACGCTGGTGCTGCTGCCCCTGGCCGCGACCAGTGGGCCCGCGGCGATCCTGGCGGTGCTGCTCGGCGTCAATATCGGTCCAAACCTGACCTATGCCGGCTCACTGTCGAACCTGTTGTGGCGCAGGGTTCTTCACAGGTATGACGTGCCGGCCAGTTTCGGCGAGTACACGCGGCTAGGGATGTGCACCGTGCCCACGGCACTGGTGGCGTCGGTGCTGGCGCTGTGGGTCAGCGCGCGGTTATTGGGGGTTTAACTCGCGACGGTATATGGGCGGCAACGGCAATGCTAGCTCCGTCATCACCCTGCGCAGCAGTGTGGGGTAGTCGGTGACGATGCCGTCAGCACCGGCGGCGATCAGGGCCCGCATGGCATCGGCGTCGTTGACCGTAGCTGGAATGACCTTGAGCCCCAACATGTGCGCCCGATTCACCAACGCTTCGTCGACAATTGCATAGTCAGGCGAGACGATGTCGGCACCCACAATCCTGGCGCCGACGATCGGATCGCGGACGACGGCCGGGTTGATGCCTGCCAGCCACACTGAACCCGGTGTCCATGTCGCCTCGTTCCATAACGCGACCAACGGAATCGACGGTTCGGCTTGACGCGCCATGGGCAGTGTCCGCCAGTCGAAGCTCTCGATTTCCACCCGGCCGACCTTGCCCGCGGCCCTGACCGCCGCCAGTATGACATCGACGAATTCCTGCGGGCCCGCCGTTCTCGCCGGATCGGCAGCATCGACTTTGGTTTCGATGTCGTAGCGCACGTCGGCTCGATAGGAACCGGTCAGCGCGAAGACATCGGGCAGGGTTGCGATCTTGTTGCCCAGCACGACTTCCGCATTCGGGAACTCGCTGAGCAGTTTGCCGCAGTCAAGCATGCGGATTTGCGCCAAGGTGAGCTCGTGCACCAGCTTTCCGACATAGGGATATTGCGGGTCCGCGGCGAACGCCGGCGCGGTGTCGGCGCACTTGGTGGGCTCGATCGTCAGGTCGTGCCACACCACAGGTTGATGGTCCTTGGTGATGCCGATGTCGAATTCCAGTGTGCTGACTCCAAGCTCGAGTGATTTTGCGAAGGCGCGCAGCGACTCCTCGGTCGTCTCACCGCTGCCGCCGCGATGGGCCACCAGATCGAAGTCGGCGGCCTGCGCGTTGGCCGCCGCCGGCGGACCGCACAGCGCGACGACCACCGCCAGGAGGAATGCGCCGAGCCGGGCCTGCATGGCAGCGAAGTTATCCGCGGCGCTGGCGGGCGATTTCGGCGAGTACCACTCCGGCAGCCACCGACGCATTCAGCGATTCGGCGGGGCCGGCCATCGGGATGGACACCACCGCGTCGCAGGTCTGCCGCACCAGCCTGGACAGGCCCTTGCCTTCCGAGCCCACGACGACCACCAACGGGTCGGTGCCGTCCAGCTCGTCGACGGTCGTAGCTCCGCCAGCGTCCAACCCGATTACCTGTAGCCCACGGTCGGCCCAATCCTTCAGTGTCCGAGTAAGGTTCGGAGCACGTGCCACTGGAACACGGGCGGCGGCACCGGCACTGGTCCGCCAGGCCACCGCCGTCACCGCCGCGGACCGCCGCCGTGGAATCAGCACACCATGCCCGGCGAACGCCGCCACCGAGCGCACGACCGCGCCCAGATTACGCGGATCGGAGATATTGTCCAACGCGACCAGCAGTGCCGGTGGTGACTCCATGGCCGCGGTGAGTAAGTCGTCGGGGTGAGCATAACGGTAGGGCGGGACCTGTAAAGCGATGCCCTGATGCAGCCCGTTGGTGGTGATGCGGTCCAGGTCTGTGCGCGGTACCTCCAGGATTGCGATACCTGAATCGGCTGCCAGCCTTACGGATTCGGTGAGCCGTTCGTCGGCTTCGGCGCCGAGCGCAACGTACAGTGCGGTCGCGGGGACGCCTGCGCGCAGGCATTCCAGCACCGGATTGCGCCCGAGCACCACCTCGGTGTCATCGCCGCGCTTGGCCGGTTGGCGGTGCGGCGGTTTGGCCCGCTTTGCCGCCGGATGATACGGACGCATGTGCGCCGGCGGGGTGGGACCGCGTCCCTCCAGACCGCGGCGGCGCTGTCCGCCTGAGCCCACGGTGCGGGCTTTCTTCGTGCCGGGTTTGCGCACCGCTCCGCGGCGCCGCGAGTTACCGGCCATCACTTGTTGTCATCGCCGACCAGCGACCACTGCGGCCCGTCGGCGGTATCGGTGACCTCAATGCCGGCTTGTTTGAGCCGGTCACGAATCTCATCGGCCAGCGCCCAGTTTCGTTGCTCGCGCGCCCTTTCCCGCCGCTGCAGTTCGGCCTGCACCAGCACGTCCAGGGCGACCAGTGCGGCCGACGTCTCATCGCGGGTGTCCCAACGCTCGTCGAGCGGATCGCAGCCGAGGATGCCCATCATCGCGCGGATCGCGCTGGCCTTGGCCAGCGCGGCGTCGTGATCACCAGCGTCGAGGGCGCGGTTGCCCTCGGCGCGCGTCTGGTGGATCTCGGCCAGTGCGATCGGAACCGAGAGGTCGTCGTCCAGCGCTTGCGCGAACCGGGGAGTCCAGCAACCGGGAAGCACCGTACCGACCCGTCGCCGTACCCGGTGCAGGAAATCCTCAATCCCGACGTAAGCATTGACCGCGTCCTGCAGTGCAGTTTCGGAGAATTCCAGCATCGAGCGGTAGTGTGCACTGCCCAGGTAGTAGCGCAGTTCGGCGGGCCGGACCCGTTCCAGCATGGCCGGGATGGACAACACATTGCCCAGCGACTTGCTCATCTTCTCCCCGCCCATGGTGACCCAGCCGTTGTGCAGCCAGTAGCGGGCGAACCCGTCCCCGGCGGCGCGACTCTGCGCAATCTCGTTCTCATGGTGCGGAAAGACCAAATCCATTCCACCGCAATGGATGTCGAATTCCGCGCCCAGGTAGGTGCGGGCCATCGCGGAGCATTCCAGGTGCCAGCCGGGACGCCCCCGGCCCCACGGCGTGGGCCAAGACGGCTCGCCAGGCTTGGCGCCCTTCCACAGGGTGAAGTCACGCTGGTCGCGTTTGCCGGTGGCCACCCCCTCGCCCTGATGGACGTCTTCGATCCGGTGCCCGGACAACTGCCCGTATTCGGGGTAGCTCAGCACGTCGAAATACACGTCGGCGTCGCCTTCCCGAACAGATGTGTAGGCATGACCGGTGTCGATCAACCGCTCGATCAGCTCGACCATCTGGGTGATGTGCCCGGTGGCACGGGGCTCTGCCGAAGGGGGCAAGACGCCCAGCGCGTCGTAGGCGGCGGTGAACTCGCGCTCGTAGGTGGCCGCCCACTCCCACCACGGCCGGCCGGCAGCGGCGGCCTTGTTGAGGATCTTGTCATCGATATCGGTCACGTTGCGAATAAATGCCACCTCGTATCCCCGCGCGATCAGCCAACGGCGCAGGATGTCGAAGGCCACGGCGCTGCGGACGTGCCCGATATGCGGCAGGCCCTGGACGGTGGCACCGCACAGGTAAATGGAGACATGCCCGGGCCGCAGCGGGATGAAATCACGCACGGCACCACTGGCCGTGTCGTGTAGCCGCAGCTGGGCGCGATCGGTCACGACGTGCCAGCTTACCGGGCTATTCGCCGGCCAGCGGCGTTCGCCGGTTCGGACCCCGCCACCAGACGCGCGGTCCCCGCATGTGCTGACGAAACTTGGCCCTACGCCTTCGCCCGCCGGAAGACCAGCGCGGTCGCCACCGCGGCCAGGCCTTCCCCCCGCCCGGTCAGGCCCAGCCCGTCGGTGGTGGTCGCCGACACCGACACCGGCGCGCCGAGCACCCCCGACAGCAACTCCTGCGCCTCGGCCCGGCGGGGACCCACTTTGGGCCGCTCGCCGATCACCTGCACGGCGGCGTTGCCGATCTGATAGCCGTGGGCGGTGAGCAGGTCGCGGACGTGGCCGAGCATGCCGGTGCCGCTGACGCCTTGCCAGCGGGGATCGCCGACCCCGAACAGGTCACCGATATCGCCGAGGCCCGCCGCCGACAGTAGGGCATCGCAGAGCGCATGCGCGGCGACGTCGCCGTCCGAATGCCCGGCGCAGCCGTCGACGTCGGGAAACAACAGGCCGAGCAGCCAGCATGGCCGCCCTGGTTCGATGGGGTGTACATCAGTGCCCAGCCCGATGCGCGGTAGCGAGCTCACCGGTTCACGATCGCCTTGGCCAACACCAGGTCGAGGGCGGTGGTGATCTTGAACGCCAGCGGGTCACCGTCGACCACTCGGACTTGGGCGCCGACGTGCTCGACGACCGAGGCGTCGTCGGTGAAATCGCCGCCCTCGGCGCGCTGGTACGCGCGCAGCAGCAGCTCGGTGGCAAAGCCCTGCGGGGTCTGCACTGCCCGCAGCCCGGCTCGCTCCGGCGTTCCCAGCACCACGCCGTCCGCGTCAACGGCCTTGATCGTGTCCGGCACCGGCAACGCGGGCACCACCGCCGGATGGCCGGCGCGCAGCGCCTCGACCACGCGCACCACCAACTCCGGCGGCGTCAGCGCCCGCGCGGCGTCGTGCACCAGCACGAAGTCGGGCTCGCCGGCGGCGGCCAACGCCAGACTGACCGATTGACTGCGGTTCGCACCCCCGGCCACGACGGTTGCCAGGTGTCCGAGGATCAGCTTGGCTTGGTCGGTGCGGTCGGGGGGCACCGCCACCACTGCCCGGTCGACGACGCCGGAGTCCAGCAAGCCGACGACGGCGCGTTCGACCAGCGTGCGCCCGTCAAGGTGGAAGAACGCCTTCGGGATACCGGCGGCTAGCCGCGCCCCCGCCCCTGCAGCCGGGACCACCGCGACTACCGTGCCCGTCACACTGCATGCCCCCGGGGCGTTTACGACGCGGCGGCCAAAACCTCGTCGAGGATGGTCTCCGCCTTCGCGTCGTCGGTGTTCTCGGCCAGGGCCAATTCACCGACCAAGATCTGCCGCGCCTTGGCCAGCATGCGCTTCTCGCCCGCCGAAAGGCCCCGCTCCTGGTCGCGGCGCCACAAGTCACGGACTACCTCGGCCACCTTGTTCACATCGCCGGACGCGAGTTTTTCCAGGTTGGCTTTGTAGCGGCGCGACCAGTTCGTCGGCTCCTCGGTGTGTGGAGCGCGCAGCACCTGGAAAACCTTGTCCAGGCCTTCCTGCCCGACCACATCGCGGACGCCGACGTATTCGGCGTTCTCGGCGGGCACTCGAACTGTGAGGTCTCCCTGCGCCACCTTCAAGACGAGATATTCCTTTTGTTCCCCTTTGATGGTTCGGGTTTCGATCGCCTCGATCAACGCAGCACCGTGATGTGGATAGACGACGGTGTCTCCGACCTTAAAAATCATCTGATTCGAGCCCCTTTCGTTACTTCATGCTAACACGGGCCCCCGACACGCGCGGAACAACGGTGCAGGTCAGGGGCACCGCAGGTGAGAACTGGGGCTTGACAGATGCGCAAATTCATGCAAGGGGCCGCCTCAACGGGAATCCCCGTGGAATGCCGACCGCCCTGGTCGATGCCCCGCTGCGCTGCTAAGACGCCCTGCGCTACCGCCGGGGTGAGCGTGCTACTACTGTGCATAGTCGAACCGCGTGGCTGAGCAGGAGGCATGAAGTGAACCGCGTCAGGACCGCCGTGCTGGCCGCGACCGGCCTGGTCGCCGTCGCCACGCTCACCGGTTGCAGCAGCGGCCAGATCGCGCAGACCTCGGAACAGCAGTCCGCGGTCAACGGTGGCGAAGGGTCGGTCAAATACGTCGCGCTGCGCAACGTCTACATCAAGGCGGTGCAAACGGGTGACTTCCTGCGGCCCGGTCAATCCGTGGACCTGGTGTTCGTGGCCACCAACCAGTCACCGGATATCGATGACAAGCTGGTCGCCATCACCACCGACGTCGGGACGGTGACCGTCACTGGTGACAGTCGACTGCCTGCCGGGGGCAAGTTACTGGTCGGCACACCCGACGGACAGGCCATCAAGGCGCTGGACGCCGTCGAGCCCGCGCATGCCGCCAAGGCCACTGTGGCGCTGGCCAAACCGATCACCAACGGACTGACCTACACGTTCAACTTCTCGTTCGAGAAGGCCGGCAGCGCCACCGTGAGCGTCCCCATTTCGGCCGGCTCGACGACCCTGGAGGAGCAGCCCCCGGCGCAGGCCGAGCATCCGTAGCAATCCAGCTTGTCACACCCCGCCGATATGGTCACGGCGTGGCCAAGGCGCGTTCGCAGTACCGCTGCTCGGAATGTCACCATGTGACCGCCAAGTGGGTGGGCCGCTGCCTGGCATGCGGTACGTGGGGCACAGTCGACGAGGTTGCGCTGCTGTCCGCGGTCCGCGGCAGCGCCCGCCGGTCGCCGCTTCAAGCGTGCCGGGCCCTTCCGATCAGCGCCATCGAGCCGCACCACACCTACCACTGCCCGACGGGAGTCGGTGAATTCGACCGGGTACTCGGCGGCGGCGTGGTGCCCGGTTCGGTGACGCTGTTGGCGGGCGATCCCGGGGCGGGCAAGTCGACGCTGCTGCTCAAGGTCGCCCACCGGTGGGCACAAATGGGGCGGCGCGCGCTATACGTCTCCGGTGAGGAATCCGCCGGTCAGATCCGGATGCGGGCCGACCGCACCGGCTGCAGCCACGACCAGGTGTACCTGGCGGCCGAATCCGATCTGCACGCGGTGCTGGGCCATATCGACGCGGTGGCGCCCACGCTGGTTGTCGTGGACTCGGTCCAGACTTTGTCGACCACCGAGGCCGACGGCGCAACAGGCGGAGTCACCCAGGTCCGAGCGGTCACTGCTGGGCTGACCTCGGCCGCGAAGAGGACCGGCGTTGCGCTGCTGCTCGTCGGCCATGTCACCAAGGACGGCGCGATTGCCGGACCGCGGTCGCTGGAACACCTTGTGGACGTGGTGCTGCACTTCGACGGCGACCGCAACTCCGCGTTACGCATGGTGCGCAGCGTCAAGAACCGGTTCGGCACCACCGACGATGTTGGTTGTTTTCTGCTGCAGGACAACGGGATTGACGAAGTGAGCGATCCATCCGGCCTGTTTCTCGATCAACGGCCCGAGCCGGTGCCGGGCACCGCGATCACGGTGACGCTGGACGGGAAGCGGCCTTTGATCGGCGAAGTGCAGGCATTGCTGGCCCGACCATCGGGCGGGTCACCCCGGCGGGCGGTCAGCGGCATCGACCATGCGCGTGCCGCGATGATCACCGCTGTGCTGGAAACACATGCGCGGCTATCCATTTCGGTGACCGACGTTTTCTTGTCCACCGTCGGCGGCATGCGGCTGACCGACCCGTCCTCGGATCTGGCGGTTGCGATGGCGTTGGCATCGGCGTATGCGAACCTGCCGCTGCCCACCACCGCGGTGATCATCGGTGAGGTCGGCCTGGCCGGTGACCTGCGCCGGGTCGCCGGGATGCAACGGCGTCTGGTTGAAGCCGCCCGGCAGGGGTTCACCACAGCGCTGATCCCATCCGGATCCGGTGCGCCGCCGCCAGGTCTGCGTGCGCTCGAGGCGCCGACCATCGTCGCAGCGCTGCACCACCTGGTTGATATCGCACAACACCGCCGCAATACGCCCGCGCCGCTGCATCAACTCGATCTGCCGCCCGGCGCGGCGGGCGATAGATCACAATGAGTGGTGATGAATCCGGGCAAGCTGAACGGCGCCACGCCGGTACCGCGTCCCACCTTGCGTGATGCGATCAGCCGGCTGGCACCGGGCACCGGGCTGCGGGACGGCCTGGAACGCATCCTGCGGGGCCGCACCGGTGCGCTGATCGTGCTGGGTTACGACGACACCGTCGAAGCCATCTGCGACGGCGGCTTCTCCCTCGACGTGCGCTACGCGCCGACCCGGCTGCGGGAACTGGCGAAGATGGACGGCGCGGTCGTGCTCTCCACCGACGGCAGCCGCATCGTGCGAGCGAACGTGCAGCTGGTGCCTGATCCGTCGATACCGACCGACGAGTCCGGAACGCGGCACCGCTCGGCGGAGCGGGCCGCCATTCAGACCGGCTACCCGGTGATCTCGGTCAGTCACTCGATGAACATCGTGACCGTCTACGTGGGCGGGGAACGCCATGTGCTGGCCGACTCGGCGACCATCCTGTCGCGCGCTAACCAGGCCATCGCCACCCTGGAACGGTATAAGGCCCGACTCGACGAGGTCAGCCGACAGCTGTCGCGCGCCGAGATCGAGGACTTCGTCACGCTGCGCGACGTAATGACGGTGGTGCAACGACTCGAGTTGGTCCGCCGGATCGGACTGGTGATCGAAAACGATGCGGTCGAACTGGGCACCGACGGGCGGCAACTGCGCCTACAACTGGAGGAGTTGCTGGGCGGCAACGACACCGCGCGAGAACTGATCGTGCGTGACTATCACGCCAACCCCGAACCGCCGTCAACGGCTCAGGTCACCGCCACGCTGGACGAGCTTGACGCGTTGTCGGACACCGAGCTGCTCGACTTCACGGTTCTGGCAAAGGTTTTCGGGTATCCCTCGACTGCTGAGGCTCAGGACTCGGCGATGAGCGCGCGTGGCTACCGCGCCATGGCCGGTATTCCGCGGCTGCAGTTCGCACACGTCGATCTGCTGGTTCGGACGTTCGGTTCGCTGCAGGACCTGCTGGCCGCCAGCGCCACCGATCTGCAGTCCGTGGACGGAATCGGCGCGATGTGGGCGCATCATGTCCGCGAAGGCCTTTCGCAACTGGCGGAGTCGACGGTCGCCGACCCGCTCAGCTGAGCTCACCGACTCAGTTGCCGGGTGGCACGGGCGGTGCCTCGGGTGCCGGGGCGCCCTGCTGGGGTGCGGCAGGGCCCGGGCCGCCCGGAGCAGGAGCCGCACCCGGCGGGCCGCCCGGAGCAGGAGCCGCACCCGGCGGCGCACCCGGCGGCACCGCACCCGGCGGCGGCGCCTGGGCCAAGATGAACGGAACGGGAGCCGAACGCAGGTTCCCCAGCTGCACGACGAGGTTGTAGGTCCCCGGTCCGATCGGCGGGCGCGGCAACGGGCAATGCGGCGCCGACCCCATCCCGGTCCAGGTGACCGCGGTGACCACCTGCTCCCCGGGCGCAAACGTTTTGATCAGCGTCTCGTTGGAGGGCGCGCAGTCCAGGTTCGACCACAACCGCTTGCCGTCCAACGAGTAGACGTAGGCGGCCAACACCGCCGCTCCAACATCGCGTTTGCAGGACACCAACCCGATGTTGGTGACGACCATGGTGAACTTGGGCTGGTCGCCGATGACATATTGGGGTTGGTTGGTCAGCCCTTTGACGGCAAGTGTCGAGTCGGGGCAGTCATCGCCTTCCTTGAGCACCGGCGGCGGCTGCACCGCCGAAGTGGATGTCTCGGGCGTGCCCGAATTCTGTGCGGCCGGAGGCGGAGCCGGCGTCGCGACCTGGGGCTGCACGATCGGGGACTTTGCCGGCGGTGCAGCACTTGGCTTTTCAGCCGCTGTGGTGTTGGCACCGGCACTGCTGCTCATCACAGCGACGACGATCGCGACCACGATCCCGATCACTACGACCGCAATGCCCAGCGCCAGCCCCCGGCGTCGCCAGTAGATCTCGGGCGGAAGCGGGCCATGCGGCTCTAGATCCAGCACGTTCACACCGTAAGCCCAGGTCACGCCGACACGAGCGACCACGCTCGGCGTGTCGCTTTGCCAGCCCCGGCCACCGGGTGCGCCCGCGGCCCGGTGGCATCGTCACAGCGCGCTACTGCTGGTGCGCCTCATCGCCGATGTCGCCGATGTGATCGCGCAGCACCGCCCGGCCCTCGGCCAGCCGGTAAGTGACGCAGGCGATTCCCAGAGTGCCTGCGGCCACCCGCTCGGCGATGACCGCCGAGCGGGCCAAAAGCTGCGCCGCCGTCTCCCGGACGTGGCGGGCCTCGAACTCGTCCACCGACGTCAGCCCGTCGCGGCGGCCCAACAGGATCGACGGCGTCACCCGCTCCACCAAGTCGCGCACGTAGCCGCCGGGCACCACACCGTCGTCGAGCGCGGCGAGGGTGGCCTTGACGGCGCCGCAGCCGTCGTGGCCCAAGACGACGATCAGCGGGACATCGAGCACCGACACCGCGTATTCGATCGAGCCCAGCACCGCCGAGTCGACGACGTGGCCGGCCGTGCGCACCACGAACATGTCGCCTAGACCCTGGTCGAAGATGATCTCGGTGGCCACCCGGCTGTCGCCGCAGCCGAACACCGCAGCGGTGGGTTTCTGCGCGGCGGCCAGGCTGGCCCGATGCTCGGCGCTCTGGCCGGGGTGTTGGGGCTTGCCGGCGACGAAACGCTCGTTACCCTCCTTGAGTGCCTTCCACGCGGTTACGGGATTGGTATTGGGCATGGCGCACATTGTGCCGTATCCGTCGATGAGCCTTCCCGCGCGCCAACTGCTCGAGTGGTACGAGCGGGCAAAGCGCGACTTGCCCTGGCGGCGCCCGGGCGTCACCCCATGGCAGATTCTGGTCAGCGAGTTCATGCTGCAGCAAACACCGGTGGCCCGGGTCATTCCGGTGTGGCAGGACTGGGTGGCGCGCTGGCCAACCGCCTCGGCCACCGCCGCGGCCAGTGCGGCCGACGTGCTGCGCGCCTGGGGCAAGCTGGGGTACCCGCGCCGGGCCAAGCGGCTGCACGAGTGCGCCACCGTCATCGCCCGCGACCACGCCGATGTGGTGCCCGACGACGTCGAGACACTGCTAACGCTGCCCGGCGTCGGCGGTTACACCGCGCGGGCGGTGGCGTGCTTCGCCTACCGAAAGCCGGTGCCGGTCGTCGACACGAATGTGCGCCGCGTGGTGGCTCGCGTGGTGCATGGCCGCGCCGACGGCCTCGCACCGTCGGCCGCCCGCGACCACGCTGACGTCGCAGCGCTGTTGCCGAATGACCAACGAGCACACCTATTTTCGGCGGCACTGATGGAGCTGGGCGCCACGGTGTGCACTGCGCGGAATCCGCGGTGCGGGTTGTGTCCGCTGCCCGAGTGTGCATGGCGGCGGGCCGGCTATCCCGCCTCGCAGGGGGTCAAACGGGTCCAGACTTACGCGGGAACCGACCGGCAGGTTCGCGGATGTCTGCTGGATGTATTGCGCGCCAAGGATTGTCCCGTCACAAAAGCCGAGCTGGACGTGGCATGGTCAAGCGACAGCCAGCAGCGCGAGCGGGCCCTGGGTTCGCTGCTTGCTGATGGCCTGGTTACGCGCACGGCCGACGGTCGGTACGCGTTAGTGGGCGAAGCGCCGTAAGAACGGCTCCACCGCCTGCCGGTAAACCTGCGGCGCCTCGTCGTGCACCAGGTGACCCGCTTCTGGTACATGAAGATAGCTTGTGCAGTAACCTATTTCGTGCATCATGCGCATCTGGCCAGGTGGTGTGACGGAGTTACCGGCCTCGACGAGCAGCGCAGGTGCGCGCACCGCCTGCCACTGCGACCAGTAGTCGCGGGTGCCCCACTCGGCCGCGATTTCGATCCAGCGTTCGACATGGCCGTGCAGCCGCCAGCCGGTCGCGGTCCGGTCGAAAGCCTCAAGGAAGTACTGTCCCGCGACAGGGCCGAACTCAGCGAATACCTTTTCAACAGAGTCGAATTCGGCGGGCAAAGCGTGCAGCCATGGTTCCCACGGGCCAGTGGTGCGGCCGCGGAAGTCCGGTGCCATGTCCTCCACCACCAGTGCCGCGACGAGTTCGGGATGCTCCGCCGCCAGGCACCATGAATGCAAAGCGCCCATCGAATGTCCAACCAGCCGCGCGGGCGTTCCCAATGCGCTCACCGCGTCGCGCAGGTCGGCCACGAAGCGCTCGGTGCTGATCGGGTACGGGTCGACGACGTCGCGGCCCCGGTGCCACGGCGCGTCGTATGTATAGACAGTGCCGAGCCGGGCCAACCACGGCAGCTGGCGCGACCAGGTGCTGCCCCGGCCCATCAAGCCGTGAACCAGCACCACGGGCCGGCCGTGTCCGCCGCGATGGGTCAGCAGGTCGGGGGGCACGTCGGGCACGGTAGCCTAGCGGCATGCCAGTGGTGAAGATCAACGCAATCGAGGTGCCCCCGAACGCGGGTCCCGAACTGGAAAAGCGGTTCGCGCACCGTGCACACGCCGTGGAGAACCAGCCGGGCTTCCTCGGCTTTCAGCTGCTGCGTCCGGTCAAAGGCGAAGACCGCTACTTCGTGGTGACGCATTGGGAATCCGACGAAGCTTTCCAGGCATGGGCGACGGGACCTGCAATCGAGGCGCATGCCGGTCACCGGGCCAACCCGGTGGCGACCGGCGCATCGCTGCTGGAATTCGAGGTTGTGCTGGACGTTGCCGCAAACCGCCCGACGGCCTAGCGCCGGCCGAGCGCTGCACCGTGTCGCGGCACTGACCGCCGCGGCCACGCTGGTCGCCGCCCTCGCCCCCGGATGCACTCCCCGCCCGCTGCACCGGCGAATGCCGCGGACCCAGGCGTCCGGATCGATATCCGAACACCGCCGGGTATGCGTGCGCAACAGACTGTGGACATGCTCAACTCGGATTGGCCTATCGGCCCGGTCGGGGTTCGTACCCTGGCCGCACCGGACATGGTGGAACCGGTAAAGACCACCATGGAAGAGCTGTGGTGGGACCGCCCGTTTAAGGTCGGCGGCGTCGACATTACCGCCGGCGCTGCGACGCTGCATTTGATCACTTCCTACGGTGCACGGCAAGACATCAAAATCCACACCAACGACGACACCCTGGTCGACCGCTTCGACCTCGTTACCCAAACCCCGACGATCTCGTCGTGGCGGGACGTCGATGTGACGTTGAGCAAGACCGGAGCCCGGTATTCTTACCAGGCGGCCAAAGTCAACGACGGCCGCTGCGAGCCCATCGCGGGCACCAACACCACGCAATCACTGCCGCTGGCATCGATTTTCAAGCTGTACGTGCTCTATGCGGTCGCCCGGGCGGTCACCGCGGGAACGGTGTCCTGGGATGACCAGCTGACCGTGACCGACAAGGGCAAGGCGGTCGGGTCGTCGGGATTGGAATTGCCGGTAGGAGCACATGTTTCGGTGCGCACAGCGGCCGAGAAGATGATCGCGACCAGTGACAACATGGCCACCGACATGTTGATCGGGAAAGTCGGCACCCAGGCTGTCGAGGAGGCGCTCGTCGACGCCGGCCATCACGATCCGGCCGCGATGACGCCGTTTCCGACGATGTACGAGCTGTTCTCCGTCGGCTGGGGCAAGCCGGATCTCCGCCGGCAGTGGAAGCAGGCCAATCCGCAAGTCCGAGCACAGTTGCTGCAGCAGGCAAATTCGCGTGTCTACCAACCAGATCCAAACCGCGCTCACACCCCAGCCTCGGGTTACGGTGCGGAATGGTATGGCAGCGCCGAAGACATCTGTCGCGTCCACACGGCCCTACAGGCCGCCGCCGTCGGTAAAGCCGCTCCTGTCAAGGACATCCTGGCAGCCGTCCCGGGTGTCGACCTTGACCGCCATGTTTGGCCATATGTGGGCGCCAAAGCCGGTGGCCTGCCGGGTGATTTGACGTTCAGCTGGTATGCGGTCGACAGGACCGGACAGCCGTGGGTGGTGAGCTTTCAGCTGACCTGGCCGCGTGACCATGGCCCCAGCGTGACCGGTTGGATGCTCCAAATCGCCAAGCAGGTTTTCGCGCTCCTGGCCGCACCACGTTAACACCATCACCGAGGAGCGCTAAATCGACCGGAGCGTCCAGGCGTGTCCGCGGCAGTGCATCACCGTGCGGCTGAGCGGCGCGATGTCGAGGCGCCAGAAGGACTTGGGCGGGGCGCCGAGAGCAACCAGAATCGCCGCCCGAATCACCGCGGGATGTGTTACCGCAATCGTCGGTAAAACCGTGGAGGTCAACGAGTCCAGCCATTGCGCCACCCGGTCGATCAGGACGGCGATCGATTCACCCCCGTGTGGTGCCCGGGCCGGATCAGTGAGCCACGCCCGTAACTGGCCGGGGCAAACATCGTTGAGCGCCGTGCCGCGCCACCGGCCGTAATCGAGATCGGCCAGCCGCGGCTCCACCTCCGCCCGCAGACCCAGCAGCTCCGCGGTCTGCAGCGCGCGCCGCTCAGGCCCGGCGAGTTGGCGGGTTTGCCGATTGATGCGCAGGCCAGCAGCGGTCTGAGCATGTCGGCGCCCCGCTTCGTTGAGCGGCTCGTCGGCGGGAAAACGCCCGGCCACCATCGCATCGGTCATCGCGTGCGACACCAGCGTCAGCCGCACGACTTCAATCACGCCGTGATACTCGCGGCCCGTCCATCTTCGGTTCGGGTAACCAGCTGCCGGCCGGCGAAAGTCGAAAAGACCAGCCCGATGGTCACCCACAGCACCAGCTGAATACCCACCGACGCCAACCTGAACTCGTACAAGTCATCGGCGGGAAAGCCGGGGTAGATGATCACGCCCGAGGCGTCCCGCATCGGTTCAGGTGTCTCATCCACGGCCGGCAGCAAAAGCATGACTACCGCGATTGCCAGCACGTAGACCGCCGCGGCGGTCAGCCCGGCATTCCACGCACCGATTCGGGACACAAGTTGGCGGGCCAGCCATACCGCACTCGCCGCCAGCACCACCGACGAGAACACCATCACCAAATACCAGCCCGTGCGCGCTGCGATGGTGTCGGCATGACCAACGGCCGGCGGATTGGCCGGGTACTTCAAGAACGGCACCAGGTACAGCGCGCCGAAGACCCCCATCGACAGCAGAACCGAAAACAATTGCGGCCCAATACTTCCCACACGTCCATGCAGGACGGAAAAAAGGACGGCGAACAGCGAGCCCATCGCGACACCGAAAATCAGCA
This sequence comes from Mycobacterium heckeshornense, assembly GCF_016592155.1. NCBI lineage: Bacteria > Bacillati > Actinomycetota > Actinomycetes > Mycobacteriales > Mycobacteriaceae > Mycobacterium > Mycobacterium heckeshornense. The sequence goes on along the minus strand of NZ_AP024237.1, from coordinate 447,052 downwards.
TGCCAAAACCAAGACCGGCGTTGGCCTGCACACCTCGGGTGAACAACTCGACGCCGTGATCGTGCACCCCATGAGCCGAGGCCACATCGGCGCGACCGTCCTCGTATTCGATTGCCCGACCGACAACGGGTTCAGCCAGCACGCGCGCGAGCACGAACGCCAGCGTCCCGGCTGTCGCTCCCGCAATACAACCAACGCCGACTAGACGCTTTTCCATGTCGGTGATCAGTGGCAGGGGAATCCGAGCAGATGCCGTGCGTCGTGGACGAACTCGTGCACGTGTGAATCACTGCCGAACACCGACACCGCACCTTGGTCGATCCCGACGAAGTAGATCGCCAGCAATGCCAAAAAAACGGTGCCCGCCAGCCACAGCGCCGCGCTTGCCGCAGACAGGTTGACAGATCGGATTCGGGTGCCGGGTGCCTGGGGATTGGCCACAGTTGACTCCTTCTGGGGATCTCGCGCCCCGCTCGGGGTGGCGCTGACGAGTACCGGGTCTGACTTTGTACAGTGGCGCGACCGTCCTGGAGTCTCACCAGATTCCGTTACCCATCAACGAATGCTGACGACGGCCAGTGTAAACCGTGACCGGCAACCGGCGTGAGCAGACGTAAAAGCCCCGGCTTTTACGTCTGCTCCCCGCAGCTCACTGGCTAGGCGACGCTGACCCGGGCGCGCTCGGCGCGCCAGCCTTAGCCAGGTCCGGCTCGACCGGCTCGGCCGGCTTTCGGGTTCCGGTGAACGTGAATACCGCGTCCTCGCCGGGACCCTCGCCATCCCAGTTGTCCACGTCGACGGTCACGACCTGGCCCGGACCGACCTCCTCGAAGAGGATCTTCTCCGAAAGCGCGTCTTCGATCTCGCGCTGAATGGTGCGCCGCAGCGGACGAGCGCCCAGCACCGGGTCGAAACCGCGCTTGGCCAGCAATGCCTTGGCCTTGTCGGTCAGCTCCAGCGTCATGTCCTTGCTCTTGAGCTGAGCAGCGACGCGGCTGATCATCAGCTCCACCATCCGGATGATCTCTTCCTGGGTCAGCTGGTGGAACACGATGATGTCGTCGATACGGTTGAGGAACTCCGGGCGGAAGTGCTTCTTCAGCTCGTCGTTGACCTTCTGCTTCATCCGCTCGTAGTTGTTCTCCCCGCCGCCCGGGCTAAAGCCCAGCCCGACCGGCTTGGAGATGTCTGCGGTACCGAGGTTGGACGTAAAGATCAGCACGGTGTTCTTGAAGTCGACCGTGCGGCCCTGCCCGTCGGTGAGCCGCCCGTCCTCGAGCACCTGCAGCAGACTGTTGTAGATCTCCTGGTGCGCCTTTTCGATCTCGTCGAACAGCACCACCGAGAACGGCTTGCGCCGCACCTTCTCGGTGAGCTGGCCGCCCTCCTCGTAGCCGACGTACCCGGGCGGGGCGCCAAAGAGCCGCGACGCGGTAAACCGGTCGTGGAACTCGCCCATGTCGATCTGGATGAGCGCGTCGTCGTCACCGAACAGGAACTCCGCCAAAGCCTTGGACAGCTCGGTCTTCCCCACGCCGGAGGGGCCGGCGAAGATGAACGAACCAGACGGGCGCTTGGGGTCTTTCAGTCCCGCGCGGGTACGCCGGATCGCCTTGGACACCGCCTTGACCGCGTCCTCTTGACCGATGATCCGCTTGTGCAGCTCCTCCTCCATGCGCAGCAACCGGGTGGTCTCGGCCTCGGTCAGCTTGAACACCGGGATGCCGGTCCAGTTGCCCAACACCTCGGCGATCTGTTCGTCGTCGACTTCGGCAACCACATCGAGATCGCCTGAGCGCCATTGCTTTTCGCGCTCGGCACGCTGCGCGACGAGCTGCTTTTCGCGATCGCGAAGCGCGGCGGCCTTCTCGAAGTCCTGCGCGTCGATCGCCGACTCCTTTTCGCGGCGCGCCTCGGCGATCTTCTCGTCGAACTCACGCAGGTCTGGCGGCGCCGTCATCCGTCGAATCCGCATCCGCGCACCGGCCTCGTCGATCAGGTCGATCGCCTTGTCGGGCAGGAACCGGTCGTTGATATAGCGGTCGGCCAGGGTGGCCGCGGCCACCATCGCACCGTCAGTGATCGACACCCGGTGATGCGCCTCGTAGCGGTCGCGCAGGCCCTTCAGGATCTCGATGGTGTGCTCCACGGTCGGCTCGCCGACCTGTACCGGCTGGAAGCGGCGCTCCAGCGCGGCGTCCTTCTCGATGTACTTGCGGTACTCGTCGAGGGTGGTGGCGCCGATGGTCTGCAACTCGCCGCGCGCCAGCTTGGGCTTCAGGATCGAGGCAGCGTCGATCGCGCCCTCGGCGGCACCCGCACCGACCAGCGTGTGCAGCTCGTCGATGAACAAGATGATGTCGCCGCGGGTGTTGATCTCCTTCAGCACCTTTTTGAGGCGCTCTTCGAAATCACCGCGATACCGCGAGCCGGCAACCAGAGAACCCAAGTCCAGGGTGTAGAGCTGCTTGTCCTTCAGCGTCTCCGGAACGTCGCCGTGCACGATTTTCTGGGCCAGGCCCTCGACGACGGCGGTCTTGCCGACGCCGGGCTCGCCGATCAGCACCGGGTTGTTCTTGGTGCGCCGGGAGAGCACCTGCATGACCCGCTCGATTTCCTTCTCGCGGCCGATGACCGGGTCGAGCTTGCCCTCCATCGCCGCCGCGGTCAGATTCCGGCCGAACTGATCGAGCACCAGCGACGTCGACGGGCTGCCCGACTCGCCGCCACGACCGCCGGTGCCGGCCTCAGCGGTCTCCTTGCCCTGGTAGCCGGAAAGCAGCTGGATCACCTGCTGGCGCACCCGGGTCAATTCCGCGCCGAGCTTGACCAGAACCTGGGCGGCCACACCCTCACCCTCGCGGATCAGGCCCAGCAGGATGTGCTCGGTGCCGATGTAGTTGTGGCCCAGCTGCAAGGCCTCACGCAGGGAGAGCTCCAGCACCTTCTTGGCCCGCGGGGTGAAGGGGATGTGCCCCGACGGCGCCTGCTGGCCCTGGCCGATGATCTCCTCGACCTGGCTGCGCACGCCCTCCAGTGAGATACCCAGCGACTCCAGCGACTTTGCGGCTACGCCTTCGCCCTCATGGATCAGGCCCAACAGGATGTGCTCGGTGCCGATGTAGTTGTGGTTGAGCATCCGGGCCTCTTCTTGCGCCAGGACGACGACCCTGCGGGCGCGGTCGGTAAATCTCTCAAACATCGGTGGTTACCTGCTCTCCCTCACCATCGGTACAGCGGTGGCATCGCGTACCTGCTATCCACTGTAATGGGCCGCTGCCCGAGGTTCCTACCTATGCGCTGCTAACGCGGGCACGCGTTCCCGGGTGGAAACACGGACGCAACAGACCAACGCCAAAATCGCCGAAAACTTTCCCACGCGACCCGGTGATCGGTTCGCCACCAGCGAAAAGCGAACCGGCGCCCGGCCATCAAGCCGGGCGCCGGTCTTCGCTGTCAGTTGGCGGCGTGGAAGGCCTCGATGATGTCGGCCGGGATGCGGCCTCGAGAGGACACGTTGCGTCCGTTGCGGCGGGCCCATTCCCGGATCGCCGCACTCTGCTCCCGGTCGATGGCCCCGCGGCCGCGACCCGCGCCGGCACGGCCCCGTCGCCGCCCGCCGACCCGGCGACCGGCTTCCACCCACTGCTTCAGGTCGTTACGTAGTTTCGCCGCATTCTTACTCGAAAGATCAATCTCATAGGTCACCCCGTCGAGCCCAAATTCGACCGTTTCATCCGCGGGCGCCTCACCGTCAAAATCGTCGATCAACGTGACGGTCACTTTCTTCGCCATTAGTTCACCCTCTACCGCAGCTCCGGAGCGCACTTACTGTGCAACTTGGATTGTGTCCCCGTTGGACCAATCTGCCATACAAACACAGCTTATTCAATCCCAGCGTTAACACTACCGCACTGGTTCAGTTGCCGAGCGGCCGAACAATGGGAAACAAAACTGTCTCCCTAATTGACAGCCCAGTCAAAGCCATCAACAACCGATCTATACCCATTCCGGTTCCCGTGCACGGAGGCATCCCATACTCCAGTGCGGCGAGAAAATCCTCGTCGAGCCTCATCGCCTCGTCGTCGCCCGCGGCAGCGGCCCGCGCCTGCGCTTCGAACCGCTGCCGCTGCACCACGGGGTCGATCAATTCTGAGTAACCAGTGGCCAGTTCGATTCCCCTCAGGTAAAGGTCCCACTTCTCGGTGACGCCGGGGATACTGCGATGCTGGCGGGTTAAAGGCGTCGTTTCGACCGGGAAATCCTTGACGAAAGTAGGTGCGGTAAGACCAGCGCCCACGGTGTGCTCCCACAATTCTTCAACCAGCTTGCCGTGCCCGTAGCCGGGATGGATCTCGACGCCAAGCCGTTCGGCGATACTGCGCAAGTGGTCGACTGTCGTATCCGGTGTGATCTCTTCGCCCAGTGCGGCCGACAACGAGGGATACATTTGAATCGACGCCCATTCTCCGTCGATGTCATAGACACTGCCGTCGGGTAGCGGCAGTTGTCGGGTCCCGAACGCTTCATCGGCGACGTGTTGAATAAGCTCTCTGGTGACGACGGCCGAATCATCATAGGTTCCATACGCCTGGTAGGTCTCCAACATGGAGAATTCCGGGGAATGGGTGGAATCGGCTCCTTCGTTTCGGAACACCCGATTAAGTTCGAAGACCTTGTCGAACCCACCGACCACGCAGCGCTTCAGGAACAGTTCGGGTGCGATTCGTAGGTAGAGATCGATATCGAGGGCATTGGAGTGCGTGATGAACGGCCGCGCCGCCGCGCCTCCGGCCAGAGTCTGCAACATCGGCGTCTCGACTTCGACAAACCCGCGGCGCTCCAGCCCGGCGCGTATCGCGCGAACGACGGCTATGCGCTGTCTGGCAAGTGTGCGCGCCTGCGGACGCACGATCAGGTCGACATAACGTTGCCGCACCCGCGACTCTTCGGTCATCTCCTTGTACGCGACAGGCAGGGGCCGCAACGACTTCGACGCCATCTGCCAGGAATCGGCGAGCACGGACAATTCGCCGCGACGTGAACTGATCACCTCGCCGTGCACATAAACGATGTCGCCGATATCGACGTCGGTCTTCCAAGCCTCGAGCGCCTGCTGACCGACGCTGGCGAGGCTGAGCATGACCTGCAGCTGGGTGCCGTCGCCGTCCTGCAGGGTCGCAAAGCACAGCTTGCCCGAGTCGCGGGCGAACATCACCCGGCCGGCAACCCCGACGATGTCACCGGTCGCCGAGTCGGTCGGCAGGTCGGGGTAGGCGGCCCGAATCTCGGCCAGCGTGTGGGTGCGTTCGACTGCCACCGGGTAGGGATCGCGGCCTTCCGCCAGCAGCCGAGCGCGCTTTTCCCGGCGTATCCGGAATTGCTCGGGAATGTCTGCATCGGCCGCGCTCACGACGTGCCAGCTTAAATTAACCAGTGCGGGCCGATATCAACCTGGCGATGGTGGCGGGGTTAGGGCCGGGGACGCGTTGAGCACGGCGGCGACCTCGCGGGCCGTTCGGTGCCCGGATTCGACCGCGCCGTCCATCGAACACGTCCAGCGCCGCGCCGTCTCGCTGCCCGCCCAGTGCAGCGGCCCAATCGGCGCGCGCAGCGCCGCACCGAAACGGGTCAGCGTCGACGGCGCGGTGAACGCGCCGTAGCATCCGCCGGTGTAATGCTCTGCGGCCCAATCGAGTTCGATATAGCCAATGGGCTCTTTTGCTGCGGGCCCGAAGTAGGCGGCCAGATCGGCGAGCACGTGGCGCCGACGGTCCGGTGGCGAGAGCCGGCTGGCGGCATCGGCACGCCTGCCCTCGGTGAAGACAACCAGCACGCCGGGGCTTCCAGCGGCAGGGGTGTTATCGAGCACGGTGGCGGCGGTGCGCCGGTTGCTGTTGGCCTGGCCGCTGAAACCAAGTCGACGCCAGAACGGCTCGTCGTAGACGACGTTGGTCTTGATCACCCGTCCCATCGGCATCCGCTGGATCAACTGATCACGGTCGGCGGGCAGTGCGGGCAGGTAGCGGATTCGGCCGCTGAGCGCCGGCGGCACGGCGATAATGGCCCGCCGCGCGGACAGTGTCGCCGCGTTGGGAAGACTGATCCGGACACCACTGTCCCCCCATTGCACGTCGGTCACCGGGCAGTTCAACCTGACCCGCTCGCCGAGTTGCGCGGCGAGGGTGAGCGCGATTCGTTGCGAGCCGCCGACGATGCGGTCCTGCAGCGCCCCGCCCCGAATGGTGGTCAATGCGTCTAGGCCCTGGTTGGCGCCAAGATACGCCAAGGCCCACAGTGCGGACAGATCTTCGGGTTCGGTGGTGAAGACGGCCCTGGTGATGAGCCGCAAAAACTCCCGCCCGCCACGAGTGTGCAGGTGGCGCTGAATCCAGGTGGCCAAGGTCTGCCCATCCAGCGCCGCCGCGCGTTCGTCGACCGTGCTGCCGGGTGGGGGCAGTCTGCGGGTAAGCCGGTCCAGGCGCCATGATCCGTAGCCGATGTCGGCCAGCACCAGCGGATGCAGCCGCGGAATGCGCCCGGTGTAGGTCAGCGTCCGTCCGTCGAAGTCGAGCACTTTGCGCCCCTGGGTGTGCGTCGGGAACAGCGAAAGCCCGAGCTCGGCGATCAAGTCGAGGATCTCGGTTTGGCCGGGGCCGACCCATTGCCCGCCGACTTCGATGGGCGCACCGCCGGGAAGCTGCGCATTGAGCACCCGGCCGCCGACCCGGTCACGAGCCTCCACGACGGCGACCTGCAGGCCGCTGCGCATCACGTCACGGGCGGCAACCAGGCCCGCGAGCCCGGCCCCGACCACCACCACGTCGACGTCTGGCATGTGCGCCTCCGCTCAAGCGCTTTCCGCGGCCGCCTTGATGCGTTGCAGCGTCGTGCGCATGGCCTGGGTGCGCTGTTCGTCGCGGCCACGCATGATGAAGTCTTCGGCCACCCGGACGTCAAGCGGCCAGCGCAGCGCCTCGAACGACTCGGTGACGTCGGTTCCGCCGTTTGCCGGCTGTAGGCGATAGGTCCAGCGGACGATGGGCCTGCCGCCTCGGATGGTCGCCCACGACAGTTCCCGCCCGGGATCTGCGGTGGTGATCTGGCAGGTCATCGACCAGCGCATCCAGCGCCATCGGTTCGACCCTTTGAAGCGGGCGCCCACCGTCGCCGGCGAACCGGCGCCGTCGAGCCAGCGCACCCGATAGCACTCCGGGCTCCACTCGCCCATCCGCTCGACGTCGGCCAACACCTCCCAAACCCGCTCGGGTGCGGCGTTCATGTGCAGTGTCACTTCGCCATGGCGCGCGCTTGTCATGATGACCTCCGTTGTTTGCGTCGTTTCTTCATCAGGTGGTCGTAGGCCATGTCGGCCACTTCATCGAGCAGCCGGCCCCACCGGTCGCCGCCGGGGTCGTTGGCGATCTGCTGGTCGACCAGCCCCGAACTGAGCGCGGTCAGCAGATCCTCATCGGCTTGACCGCCGGTCAGCCCGGCGTCGGCGAGCTGGCGGCGAAAGACGTCGAGCACCTCGATCGCCTTGGCATACGAAGGCTCCGAGGGCACGAACCCCGGGATCGTGCGCTGGAACAGCAACTGGTAGCGCACCGGGTCCGCGGTGCAGAAGTCGAAGAAGATGCGAAAGGTTTCCCGGACGAGCTCGCGGGGACGGCGCGGCAATCCGGCCTGTCGTTGCTTGATGAACTCGAGGAATTCCTCGTTGCCCTGAGCGAACATGGCGTCGTAGATCGCATTCTTCGAGGCGAAGTACGAATACAGCGACGGCACCCGCATCCCGACCCGGGCCGCCACGTCGCTCAAAGTGAGGCCGGCCAGGCCCTTGTCCCGGGCCGCCTGCCACGCCGCGTCCACGATCTCCTGCCTGGTGGCCCGATGCCGCCGACGCCTCCGATCTTCAATAGGTTCTCCTAATGCCATTAGGATATGCTAGTGCTACTCGACGCGGCTCGGCAAGGGTTTGCTTGAGCGGTCCCAGCGTGCACGCGCTCTCTTCAACCGCCGCCGTCGCCCCCAATCAAGCCGCCTACCGGCGCCTGCATGGGTCAACCGGCAGACCTTTGCGATTCGGGGTCCGTAGAGAACTCGATCCGCAACACCTTCGCGGGGCGTACAACGGGTCGCCAGTCACTCGCTGGTGCGCCGCGCCAGGGCCGGCCGGCTCCAAGGACACGCGGTCGACGATGTTTGCGCCGCGTGTGGTCAGGCAGGCGACCCCGGTGTGTTCGTCGAGGCAGAAGTCATCGAACCGGGGCAAACGACGTTGAACCTGCATGGACGGCATGGAATTCGGCCGATCCCCGCCCGGAACACATTGCTAGCGCGCTGTCTTCAGTCGGCCCCGTTGGCTGTCCCGGTTGCGTTCGAAGACCAGGCGCAGGCCGTGCAGGGTCAGGTGCTTGTCGTAGTGGTCGACGGTGTGCAGCTCAGGCAGCAACAGCGGCGCCGTGTGGCCGGTAGCCACCACCGCGACGTTGTCGCCGGCAAAGCCGTCTACGTCCTCGCGGATGCGCTGGATCAAGCCGTCGACCAGGCCGGCGAAGCCGAACACCGCGCCCGCCTGCATGCATTCCACGGTGTTCTTACCGACCACCGAACGGGGCCGGGCCAACTCGATGCGGCGCAATGCGGCGGACCGGGCCGCAGCAGCGTCGGAGGACAATTGCACACCGGGCGCTATCGCGCCGCCCAAGAACTCGCCTTTGGCCGACACTACGTCCACACAGATCGACGATCCGAAATCGACGACGATCGCGGCCGTACCGAATTTATGAAAAGCCGCCAAGCAGTTGACGATCCGGTCGGCGCCGACTTCTTTCGGGTTGTCGACCAGCAACGGGATGCCGGTACGTACGCCAGGCTCAATCAGCACGTGCGGTACCGACGGCCAGTACTGGTCAAGCATAATCCGCACTTCGTGCAGCACCGACGGAACAGTGGACAGGGCGGATGCGCCGGTGAGCCGATCGGAGTCTTCACCGATCAGCCCGTCGATCGTCAGTGCAAGTTCGTCAGCGGTAATCTCGGATTCAGTGCGAATTCGCCACTGCTGCACTACCTTTGCGTTGTCCTTGGACCCGGAGATCAATCCGACGACGGTGTGCGTGTTGCGGACGTCGATTGCGAGGAGCACGGTTAGCGAGGGGACAGCAGTTCGGATGCGTCGGCGGGCACGAAAGCCGGGTCGTGCCCGAGGTCGACCGCCCGGTTGCGCTCGTCGACGAAAACAATCCGCGGCTGGTAGCTGCGGGCCTCGGCGTCGTCCATGGTCGCATAGGCGATGAGGATCACCAGATCGCCGGGATGCACAAGATGCGCTGCGGCGCCGTTGATTCCGATTATGCCGCTGCCCCGCTCCCCGGTGATGGCGTAGGTGACGAGCCGGGCGCCGTTGTCGATGTCGACGATCGTGACCTGCTCGCCCTCGAGCAGGTCGGCGGCGTCCATCAAGTCGGCGTCGATGGTAACCGACCCGACGTAGTGCAAATCGGCTTGGGTGACCGTCGCGCGATGAATCTTCGATTTGAGCATTGTCCGTAACATCAATTCCTCCAACGTGATTCGCTGACCAGATCGTCGGCGGGTACCTGATTGTTGCCGCCGGTGAGAGTTCCGATTTCAATGGCGATGTTGTCCAGAAGCCGGGTCTTGCCGAGCCGCGCCGCGACCAGGAGCCGGGCAGGGCCGCAGGTGGGGGCAGGACCCAGTGCCGGGTCCCGCACCTGCACATAGTCGACCTCAATCCCGGGGACCGCATCGAGCACGGCGCGGGCGGCATCCACCGCCGCGTCGGCACTCGCCGAGGCCGCACGCCTGCCCGCCAGCAGCGCCGCCGACAGCGCCGCCGCCGCTTCGCGCTGCACGGGGTCGAGGTAGCGGTTACGTGACGACATGGCCAGGCCGTCGGGTTCGCGCACGATGGGCACGCCGACCACCTGCACGTCGAGGTTCAGGTCGGCGACCATCTGCCGCACCAGCACCAACTGCTGATAGTCCTTTTCGCCGAAGAACACACGATCCGGCTGCACGATCTGCAGCAGCTTGAGCACCACGGTCAGCATGCCGGCGAAATGCGTGGGGCGAGAAGCACCTTCAAGCTCACAACCCAATGGACCTGGGTGCACCACGGTGCGCGGGCCGTCGGGATACATGGCCGTGACGCTCGGGGTGAAGGCCACTTCGACGCCTTCGGTGCGTAACAGCGCCGCGTCGTCGTCGATGGTCCGCGGGTAGGAGTCGAGATCCTCGCCCGCGCCGAACTGCAACGGATTGACGAAGATAGAAACGACCACCACCGAGCCCGGCACCCGCTTGGCGGCGCGGACCAGCGCCAGGTGCCCGTCGTGCAGCGCACCCATGGTCGGCACCAGCATCACTCGCCGGCCGGTGTGACGTAGCGCACGGCTGACATGGCTGACGTCGCGTGGTGCCGAGTACACGTTAAGCTCGCCGGCGTTGAACTTCGGCGCGTTGTGGGGCATCACCGCGCCAGCACCGCCAAAACGTCGTCGGGGGCATGTGCACGCTGCGCGGTGCGCAGCGCGTTGTCGCGGTAGGCCTCGGCCAGCTCCGGCGCGACATCGGCCAATGCGGCCAGATGCTCGGCGACGGCGGCTGCGTCACCGCGGGCGACCGGTCCGGTAAGCGCGGCCTGACCCTGTTCCAGCGTGTTTTCCAGCGCAGCGCGGGCCAGCGGCCCGATGATTCGTTCGGCGATCCCGCCCGGCCGGTCGTCGACCGTCTGCTGGTCCACCAGGCCGGGCCCGGACAGCGCGGCCCGTAACGCCTGCAACGCGTCCGCGAGCACGGTGACCAGGTGGTTGCTGCCGTGAGCGAGCGCGGCGTGGTACAGAATCCGGGCCTCGTCGCGGACCAGGAACGGCTCCCCGCCCATCTCCCAAACCAGCGACTGGCCGATCGCGTAGCCGACGTCGTCGGCTGCGGTGATGCCGAAGCACGTGTCCGCCAACCGGGTGATGTCCTCGTCAGAGCCGGTGAACGTCATCGCGGGGTGGATGGCCAACGGTATGCAGTCCCGGTGGGCCAGCGGTGCCAGCACGCCCAGGCCGTTGACGCCTGAGGTGTGCACCACGATGGTCCCCGGCCGCACCGCCGCCGTAGCGGCCAGACCGGCCACCAGGCCGGCGAGCTCTGCGTCGGTCACCGCCAGCAGCAACAGTTCCGCGCTGTTCGCGACATCGGGTACCGGCAACACCGGGGTGTCGGGCAAGCGGGACTTGGCGCGTTGCCGCGAAGCTTGCGAGATGGCGCTGCAGGCCACCACGACATGGTCGGCGCGTTGCAGCGCGACCCCCAGCGCGGTGCCTACCCGACCGGCCGAGATGATGCCCACCTTGAGCCGAGCCGGGCGCAATCCGTCGAACTGCACCATCGCAGAAAGGGACCTCGCACGTCGGTTGGTTCGTTCCAGTCCCGCTGCGCGGGTACCGGACGGTCGCTAAGACTCTACCCGGAGACGATGCGGCCGCGCAGTGGGCCTTGTCACTCTTCGCGCCGGCGACGCCGGCCGCCGGTGGGCTCGGCCTGCAACCGTGCCAGCAACTCGGCGACTGATTGCGTACCAGAAGATGGGCCCGCCGCAGGCCCGTCCGAGCTGCGGTGCCGGGCAGTGGGCTCGGCCTGCGCCGACATGGTCGACTCGGCACGCAGCGGGGACTCGGGAGGCGGCGGGCCCGGCACCGGTGGAGCTGCTGGCGGGCCGGCGCCGTGCTCCGCCGAGTGCCGGGGCCGCTGGCTGGTCTCGCCATAACCCCAGCTCATAGCGGTTCCTCCGGGCGGCATGACCGGTGGCTCGGACGGGCGGGCGTGCCGACCAGAGCGCGGCACCTCGGGAGCGGGCTGGCTTACAGCGGTGGAACCGTTTGCGGTGTTGCCCGCTACACCCGCGACGTCGGGATTGTCGGGACGCTCAGGAACCCAGGTGTTTGCCGGCGTCTTCGGGTTCGCCCAGTGGCCCTCGGCGCCGATCGGCTGCCATTGGCTGGCCGGGCCGCGACGCTGAGGCGTCTCGGCGGGCGCGGCATGCCAGTCACCGCCCGTGGGCTCGGCGGGTGCGGGCTGTGGCGCTACGGTTCCGGTTTCGCCGAACCGCAGCTGAGACGATGGCGGCGCCGCGTGCGGCCGCTGGGCAGGTCGTTCCGGCTGGGCTGCGAAGCGCTCTTGGGCAAAAGACCAGCGCCGCTCCCCGGATTCGCGGCCCTGAGACCATTCACGCTGCTCTGGGTGTCGCGCGCTCGGTGACCAGGGGCTGTCTTCTGTTTGCCGCCATGGAGAACCGCCATGCCCCTCGGCCTGGGAGGGCTCGGCGGACGGAGCATGGGTTTCGGCGGTCCGGTATGCCCCGGCGGCCGGATACGGCCCGGGGGCGGGTTCCGGCGCTGCCGGCCGAGGCGGCGGCAGCAGCGGTTCCTCCGGCACGTCGATGATCGACCGGTCTTCGCTGCGGCTGGCGGCCTCTTCCGGCCGCAGCGAAGTCACCCGATCGAACCGGTCGCGCGGACTCTCGTCCTGCCGCTCCCACTCGCTGTAGCTGCGTACCGTGGTGCGTTCGGTCTCAAGCGCAGGCCGGTGACTGAGCTCGGCATCGAACAAGATCTCCAAATTGGTGCGCAGCGCCGCCAATTCGGCCCGCAGTGCCGCCACCTCGTCGGCAGCCTGGGCACGCAGTTCGGAAGCCAGCTCGCGCCGCAGCTGCGATTCCACGGTCAACTCGTATTCGCGGCGAGCCGAGATTTCCCGATCCAACTGCAAGTCGTAAACCAGCTTAAGGTCACGTACCCGCGCCTGATCCACGTCGCTTTGCCGGCGATAAATCACCGACACGAATGCCGCGACGACGGCGGCCCACAAGGCCAGGATCACCGCGAGCTTGAGGAGTTCCACCCGATTGGTGAACACCAGCGCGGAACTGGCCCCGATGGCGAGGACCAGCAACGCCGTCAACAGCAGCCAACCCGGCCTGTGGCCGCCGCGCCGTACCCGGGCGCCGCGGGACAGAACGGTCATGGCCTGACTGTACCGGCCCGAGGTCAATGCGCGTGTCGGTCGCGTACCGGCGATTCTCAACCGGGCCCATTACCCCGTCAGCTTTCGGTGCCTTCGCCTCGTTTGGTGGGGTCGCTCGGCGATCTGCAGCAATGCTGCAGCCACAGCGCGGCGACGAGCAGGGCCAGGGCGCACGCGGCCGCGACCACGGCGCCGGCGGTGTCCTCGCCGGCCACCCGCAGCGTCGAGCGCCGCGGCAGGAGGTACACCAGCACCCCGATCCACCAGCCCAGCACCACGGCGCCCACCCACGCCGAGGCCTTGGCGATCATCACACTGCGGGCCACTGCCAACGGATGCAGCCAGCCGGGCCCGTCGCCGATCTCGCCGTCGTTGATTTTGGTTCGCACATACCGTCCCCACACCGCCTCGGCTGCGGCGACGGCCAGCAGCGACAGGCCCGTCCACACCGTGATCGGCGGAAACCACCGGTACAACAACACCACCAGCAGATAGCCGACCACCGCGGTGGCGATCACCGCGGCCGTCAGGTCCCGTTTGCGTGTCGGTCCCATCAGCATCCTGACGCCGGGGTCGTGAGCACCAAATCCGTCCGTCGCACACCGCTACGATCGGCGGGTTCCAGCTCCGCCAGCAACCGGGACACGGGTCGCTTCTCGCCGGCCACCGTCAGCTCGGCGTCCGGATCGATGGCCAGCCACGGGACCATCACGAACGCCCGCAGATGGGCCAACGGGTGCGGCAGGGTCAAGCCGTCGTCGCGGGACAGCACTTCGTTGCCGCCGTCGTCGTAGCAGGCGACCAAGTCCACGTCGAGAGTGCGCGGACCCCACCGCTGGCCGCGCGTGCGATCGGCTGCCCGCTCCAACGCCTGGGCCCGGCGCAGCCAACCGTGGCCGTCACACGCCGGGTCATCGGCGATCAGCACCGCGTTGAGGAACGGCCCCTGATCCACGCCGCCCCACGGGTCGGTCTCGTAGACCGGGGAGACCGCCCGCACCCACGCGCCCAGCCCGTCGACCACCGACTGCAGCCGGGCCAGCCGATCGCCCAGGTTGGAGCCCATCGACACCACGATGCGGGTCATCGCGCCCCTCCGGCCGGCACCACCGATCCGCGCCCGCCGCGACGCGATCGCCGTGCCACCACCGCCACGTCGGCGAAAGTCTGCGGGATAGGGGCGCTGGGCTTGTGCACCACTACCTCGACGGCATGCACCCGGATGTCTTTCATGACGTCGTCGGCGATCTCGCCGGCGACCGTTTCGATCAGTTTGCGCGGCGGGCCGGCGACGATGTCGCTGGCCCGCTGGGCCAGCACCCCGTAGTCGTAGGTGTCCGAGATGTCGTCGCTGGCGGCGGCATCGGCCAAGTCGATCCACACGGTAATGTCGACGACGAAGTCCTGACCGGTGGCACGCTCGTGCTCATAGACACCATGTCGCCCGCGAACGGTCAAGCCGCGCAACTCAATTCGATCAGCCATCGATCCCGCCCTGTTTCCAGGCCTCGACCACCTTCAGCGCATCGACGGTGGCCCGCACGTCGTGCACCCGCACACCCCACACGCCGTGCAGGGCGGCCAGCGCGGAAATCACAGCGGTCGCCGTCTCGCGTCCGTCGGGTGGGCGCAAGGTCCCGTCAGCGTCGGCCAGCAGCGCGCCGAGAAACCGCTTGCGCGATGCCCCGACCAGCACCGGGATGCCGGTCGCGACGAATTGCGGCAGCGCATGCAGCAGTGCCCAATTGTGTTGTGCGGTCTTGGCGAATCCCAGCCCTGGGTCGATGATCAGTTTGGCCGCGTCCACCCCGGCGGCGACCGCGCGATCGACGCTGGCGAGCAGTTCGGCGCGCACCTCGGCCACCACGTCGCGGTAATGCGGCACCCGGTGCGGGTACTCGGCCGACACCGAGCGCCAATGCATCAATACCCACGGCACTTTCGCTTCGGCCAGCAGCGGCGCCATCGCCGGGTCAGCCCGCCCACCGGAGACATCATTGACGATCCGGGCGCCGCTATCCAGCGCCGCGCGCGCCACCCCGGCGTGGATCGTGTCGATGCTGATCGTAATTCCTTGCGCAGCAAGTTGTTTCACGACGGGAACCACTCGGGCAGTTTCCACCTGCGGCTCGACGCGCACCGCTCCTGGCCGGGTGGATTCTCCGCCGACGTCGATGATGCCCGCGCCCTCGGCGGCCAAGGCCAGGCCGTGTTCGACGGCGCGGTCGGGGTTCAGGTAGCGCCCGCCGTCCGAGAACGAGTCATCGGTGACGTTCACCACGCCCATCACCTGCACGCGTGTCGTGGTCACTTGCGCAAGATGAGCTCGAGCGCTTCGGCCCGAGACGCGGCGTCGGTCTTGAACTGTCCCCGCACCGCCGACGTGGTGGTAACCGCTCCGGGCTTGCGCACCCCGCGCATCGCCATACACAGGTGTTCGGCCTCGACGACGACGATGACCCCGCGCGGATCGAGTTTGCGCATCAGGGCGTCGGCGATCTGGCCGGTGAGCCGCTCCTGCACCTGGGGCCGCCTGGCGTAGAGGTCGACCAGTCGTGCGATCTTCGACAGACCGGTCACCCGCCCGTCGTCGCCGGGGATGTAGCCGACGTGCGCCACACCGTGGAAGGCCACCAGGTGGTGCTCGCACGTCGAGTACAGCGGGATGTCTTTAACCATCACCAACTCGTCGTGTTGCTCGTCGAACGTCGTGTTCAACACGGTGTCGGGGTCGGTGTAGAGCCCGGCGAACATCTCACGGTAGGTGCGGGCGACCCGGGCCGGCGTGTCCTCCAGACCGTGCCGGTCCGGGTCCTCGCCGATCGCGTAGAGCAGTTCGCGGACCGCGGCCTCGACGCGGGCCTGGTCGAACACCGGCATGCGTAGCGTGCGAGTGCGGGGATTCGGCTGCGCCATCGAAGCCTCCGTTGTCAGCCGTGGGCCGGCGGATTGGGCCGGCTCGCATGCTGACCCTGCTCGTCCGGTGACGTGTCGACCGGTGGTGGTGAGTCACCGGGCGCCGGATTCTGCGGGTAGGGCTGACGCGGATAGTTCTGCGGTGGCTGCGGCCGGTACGGCGACTGGGGCGGCGGCGACGGCGGCGGATACCAGTAATTCGGCTGCTGCGGCGGCCACCCGGGCGCGCGCCAGCCTGCCGGGGCTCCGTAATCGGGCTGTGTGGGGCGCCGTGGTGGAGCACCACGGCCGTCGCCAGCCCCCTGACCTGCCGGTGCACCGTTGGCGCCGTTGGTGTTCCGCTCGCGCTCGGCCTCCGCCGCCTCGGCGCTGGCCCGTGCGATAGCTGCCTTGAACGCGGGTTCGGGCACCGGCGGCGGCCACGGCTCTCCACGCTCTTTGGCCAACTCGCCGGGAGTCTTGATCGGCGGCTTGTCCGAGGGGATGCGACCACCGAAGTCGTCGAACATGGTGAGCCGGGGCCGCTTTTCGACGTCGGCGAATATCGCCTCCAGCTCGGCGCGGTGCAGGGTTTCCTTCTCCAACAGCTCACCGGCCAGCGTGTCGAGCACGTCGCGGTATTCGGTGAGAATCTCCCACGCCTCGGTGTGTGCTGCCTCTATGAGCTTGCGGATCTCTTCGTCGATGTCTCGCGCGACCTCGTGCGAATAGTCGGGCTGGGTGCCGATCGTGCGGCCCAGGAACGGGTCACCGTGTTCGGTGCCGTATTTCACGGCGCCAAGCTTGGAACTCATCCCGAATTCGGTGACCATGGCCCGGGCGATTTTGGTGGCCTGCTCGATATCGGACACCGCTCCCGTGGTCGGTTCGCGGAAAACCAGCTCTTCGGCCGCGCGACCACCCATCGCGAACACCAGCTGCGAAATCATCTCCGAGCGGGTGCGCAATCCCTTGTCCTCCTCCGGCACCGCCACCGCATGACCGCCGGTGCGCCCGCGGGCCAGGATCGTCACTTTATATATCGGCTCGATGTCGGGCATCGCCCACGCCGCCAGCGCGTGCCCGCCCTCGTGGTAGGCGGTGATCTTCTTCTCCTGCTCGCTGATCACCCGGCCCTTGCGCCGCGGCCCGCCGATCACCCGGTCCACCGCCTCCTCCAGCGCGGCACCGGTGATGACGGTGCCGTTCTCGCGTGCGGTCAGCAGCGCCGCCTCGTTGATGACATTGGCCAGATCGGCGCCGGTCATTCCGACGGTCCGCTTGGCCAGCGCGTCGAGGTCGGCGTCGGGCGCCATCGGCTTGCCCTTGGCGTGCACTCGCAGAATCGCCTTGCGGCCGTTGAGATCTGGGTTGGTCACCGGGATCTGGCGGTCGAACCGACCGGGCCGCAGCAGCGCCGGGTCGAGGATGTCGGGCCGGTTGGTCGCGGCGATCAAGATGACACCGGCGCGCGGGTCGAAGCCGTCCATCTCGACCAGCAACTGGTTCAGCGTCTGCTCCCGCTCGTCGTGGCCGCCGCCCAGGCCGGCGCCGCGCTGGCGTCCGACCGCGTCGATCTCGTCGACGAAGATGATGCACGGGCTGTTTTGCTTGGCCTGGTCGAACAGGTCGCGCACCCGCGAGGCCCCCACACCGACGAACATCTCGACGAAGTCGGAGCCCGAGATCGTGAAAAACGGCACCCCGGCCTCACCGGCGACGGCCCGGGCCAGCAGCGTCTTACCCGTCCCCGGCGGGCCGTAGAGCAGCACGCCCTTGGGAATCTTGGCGCCCAGCGCCTGATACCGCCCCGGGTTCTGCAGGAAGTCCTTGATTTCGTAAAGCTCTTCGACGGCCTCGTCGACACCGGCGACGTCGGCGAAGGTGGTCTTGGGCATGTCCTTGGAGAGCTGTTTGGCCCGAGATTTGCCGAAGCCGAAACCCATCCGCGCCCCGCCCTGCATGCGGGAGAACATCACGAACAATCCGACCAACAGCAGCAGCGGCAACACATAGATCAGCAGCGAGCCCAAGATGTTGCCCTGGTTGACGACGGTGCTGACCTGGGCATTCTTGCTGCTCAACGCGTCGAAAAGCGGGACAGCGTAGCCGCTGGGGTACTTGGTGATGATCTTGTCGGAGCCGTTGGTGTCGCTGTTGGCGCTCTTCAGCGTCAGCCGCAACTGCTGCTCGCGGTCGTCGATCTGCGCGCTTTTGACGTTGTCGGCTTTGATCTGCGCCATCGCCACCGAGGTGTCGACGGGCTTGTACCCTCGGGTGTCGTCGCTGAAATAGAAAAACGACCAGCCAAGGAGCAACACGACGGCGATCGCCGTGAGGGTGCGGATCACGTTTTTCCGGTTCATCAAGCATCGGCCGTGCTCGGCCAGGTCCTTCCCGATACGCGCAGCTGGAAAGTTCAGGTTACCGCTACGTCTAATTGCCCGGCTCGTCAGCGGGCCCCCTACGGCCCGCGTCGGCGCCGTCTAATGCAACGAGCGTGCGACGGGTGGTGGTTCCCGCCGGTCGCCCGGAACGACGCCCCCTTCTCAGCCGGTTGCCGTTGTGCTTTGGTGAGACCGTGCACGCATCGACCGAGCGGTTAGTTGATACCAACGGCGTACGGCTGCGAGTGGTCGAGGCCGGGGACCGTGGCGCGCCGGTGGTGGTGCTGGCGCACGGTTTCCCGGAGCTGGCCTACTCGTGGCGACACCAGATTCCAGCGCTCGCGGAGGCCGGCTATCACGTGCTGGCCCCCGACCAGCGCGGCTACGGCGGGTCGTCTCGTCCAGAAGCCGTCGAGGCCTATGACATTCGGGAGCTGACCACCGACATCGTCGGTCTGCTCGACGACGCCGGCGCCGAGCGGGCAGTTTTCGTCGGTCACGACTGGGGCGCCCCGGTGGCATGGGGTTCGGCGCAGCTGCACCCTGATCGCGTCGCGGCGGTGGTCGGGTTGAGCGTGCCGCCGGTGCCGCGTGCCCAGGTGCCGCCCACCCAGGCGCTCCGCAAGCTGTTCGGTGAGAAGTTCTTCTACATGCTGTATTTCCAAAAGCCGGGAGTCGCCGACGCCGAACTGGGCGCCGACCCGGCCAAGACGATCCGGCGGATGATGGGCGGCCTGCCCGGCGGCAGCGACCCGGCCGCCGCGCTGCGGATGGCCCGGCCGGGGCCGGAGGGCTTCGTCGACCGGTTGCCCGAGCCCGACGGCCTCCCCGACTGGATCAGCGCCGACGACCTCGACCACTACATCGCCGAGTTCACCCGAACCGGGTTCACCGGTGGGCTGAACTGGTACCGCAACCTCGACCGGAACTGGGAGATCATGGCGCATGCTGTGAGTCCCACCATCAGGGTGCCCGCGCTGTTCATCGCCGGCGCGGACGACCCGGTACTGAGCTTCATGCGCCGCGACCGCGCCACCGAGGTCGTGACCGGACCGTACCGCGAAGTGGTGATCGACGGCGCCGGGCACTGGCTGCAACAGGAGCGCCCCGGTGAGGTCAACGCCACTTTGTTGGCCTTCCTGAACGGATTGGAGTTGCGATGAACCAGCCATTGCGCTTCGGCGTCTTCATCACCCCGTTTCACCCGACCGGCCAATCACCCACGGTGGCACTGGAATACGACATGGAACGCGTTGTCGCACTCGACCGTCTGGGGTTCGACGAAGCATGGTTCGGCGAACACCACTCCGGCGGCTACGAACTGATCAGCTGTCCCGAAGTGTTCATCGCGGCTGCAGCCGAGCGGACCAAACACATCCGGCTAGGCACCGGAGTGGTGTCGCTGCCCTACCACCATCCGTTGATGGTGGCCGACCGCTGGGTGCTGCTGGATCATTTGACCCGCGGCCGGGTGATGTTCGGCACCGGTCCCGGAGCGTTGCCCTCGGACGCCTACATGATGGGCATCGACCCGGTCGAGCAGCGCCGGATGATGCAGGAGTCTCTCGAGGCGATTCTGGCCCTGTTTCGCGCCGAGCCCGGCGAGCGCATCAACCGTCACAGCGACTGGTTCACGCTGCGCGACGCGCAGCTGCACATCCGCCCCTACTCGTGGCCTTATCCAGAAATCGCCACTGCTGCAATGATTTCCCCGTCCGGACCACGGCTGGCCGGCCAGCTGGGAACGTCGCTGCTGTCGCTGTCGATGTCGGTGCCCGGGGGCTACGCGGCGCTGGAAAACGCCTGGGAGGTGGTCTGCGACCAGGCCGGCAAAGCCGGACGCGACGAACCGGACCGCGCGGGCTGGCGGGTGCTGGGAATCATGCATCTTGCTGACAGCCGCGACCAGGCGATAGACGACTGTACCTATGGCCTGCAAGACTTCGCCAAGTACTTCGGGGCCGCCGGGTTCGTGCCGCTGGCCAACCTTGTCGAGGGCGCCCAGTCCCCGCGAGAGTTTGTCGAAGACTATGCAGCCAAAGGTAATTGTTGCATCGGCACACCGGAGGACGCGATCGCCTATATTCAAGATCTGCTCGACCGGTCCGGCGGTTTTGGAACTTTCTTGATGCTGGGCCACGATTGGGCCGCACCGGAAGCGACCTACCGCAGCTACGAATTGTTTGCCCGCAAGGTGATTCCCCACTTCAAAGGCCAACTGGCCGCGCCACGGGCGTCTCATGAGTGGGCCCGCGGGATGCGGGACCAGCTGCTGGGACGCGCCGGTGAGGCGGTGGTCAAAGCCATCAGCGAGCACACCGACGAGCTCAAGCTGGAAAGCGAGCAGAACTGATGCGCGCCGCGGTTCTACGCGAGGGGCGCGTGGTCTACCGCGACGACGTGCCCGAACCGGTACCTGGGCCGGGCCAGGTGCTGGTCGCAGTGCGCTCGTGTGGAATCTGCGGCTCAGACCTGCATTTCGCCGCCCACCGCGACGAGATGCTGGCTTTGAGCGAACAAATGGGTGCCAGCGTGGGCGCTGACCGCAATCGCGACGTCATCATGGGCCACGAATTCAGTGCGGAGGTGATCGAAGCCGGTCCTGACACCGACACTCATCCACCGGGAACACTGGTCACCTCGACGCCGGTGCTGCTTTCGGCCGAGGGCATCGTACCGATCGGCTTCACCGACAGAACAATCGGCGGCTACGCCGAACGGATGCTGCTTTCGGCACCGCTGCTGTTGGCGGTGCCCAACGGATTGGATCCCAGGCATGCGGCGCTGACCGAGCCCATGGCGGTCGGGCTGCATGCGGTCAACAAATCCACGATCCAGCGAGACGAGACGGCACTGGTGCTCGGCTGCGGTCCGATCGGCATCGCGATCATTGCGGCTCTGCGGGTTCGTGGCGTGGAGACAATTGTGGCGTCGGACTTTTCAATTAAGCGCCGAGAACTCGCTGCCACGATGGGCGCCCATCAGACGCTCGACCCTGCGCAGGGCTCGCCGTTCGACACGGTCAGGCCCAAGGTGGTGTTCGAGGCTGTGGGGGTACCCGGCATCATCGACGACGTCATGCGGCGGACACCGGCGGGCAGCCGCATCGTGGTCGCCGGGGTCTGCATGCAGCCCGACACCGTGCACCCATTCTTCGCCATCGCCAAAGAGATCAACATCCAGTTCGTACTTGCCTACAACCCAAATGAATTTGCAGAATCGCTATGCGCAATCGCCGAAGGTCAAATCGATGTCGCCCCGGTCATCACCGGGGAGGTCGGTCTCGAGGGCGTCGGAGCGGCATTCAACGACCTGACCGACCCCGAACGGCACTGCAAGATTCTGGTCACGCCATGAAACCTGGGCAGATGGCTGGGAACTGCCTGCAACCACCCCTGGCACGGCAGCACTGCGCCACAGAAGTTACGCACCAGTAGCGTGGAGCCCGGACCCAGGAGTGGTCTTTGCCGATCGAGCAGATGTGCTGGACAGCATCCGGTTTAGGCAAAACCGGCACGCCATTTTGGCGAAAACCCCGCCAGCGCAAAGCGGTCGAGTTAGCCTCGCTTGTTTGAGTACGATTTCTGAACTGAAAGGGGGTATCCACGTACCGCGGCTCAGGGCAGGCCAAGGCTACGCGGAGCGATTGCGCCATTTCCATGCTCCAGTCTGACCAGCTCCGACGATCAACTGCTCAACCTCTACCAATCTGACCCAACCCGAGTACCGGCCTGGAAGGACTCTCAATGACATTGACCAGTCTTAGCACCCGCACTGCGATCGCCGTGTCCGGTGCCGCGGCAGTATCGGTGCTGACCGCCGCCGTTGCCCCTGCCGCCTACGCCCAGGAGGAATGGGGCGCAATTGCCGTCTCGCCGGACGGCAAGTCCATTGGTGTAGCGACGAATAAACCGAATGAGTACCAGGCTAACATGGCTGCGAGCTCAGACTGCCAGGAAAATAACCCCGTCTGCAACGTGCTGATCACCTTCAAGTACCCCGACTGCGGCGCGGTCGTCCAAAACGGGAACCAGTATTTCGGAGACAGCGGCGCCACGCAGCAGGAGGCCGAACAAAACGCAACGCGCCAGAGTCCGGGCAGCACAGTGCTGCGCTCGGCATGCAACAACCCGCCCGCCGGCGCAACTAGCACCCCTACCACCACAAGCAGCACCCCGACAACGGCAACAAGTACGCCGACAACTACCAGTAGCACCCCGGAAGGCGAGTGATAGCGCTGCCAGCCGCGGCTTCCTCAGCTATCTCGCGGCAATCCGGCTGCCCAGCCTGTTAGCCAGACGTGAACGGTTGCCCAGCCCAGCAGGCCCACATGCCAGCCTGCTGGGCTGGTGTTCATTCTAAGTGTTTGAGCAGCAACATGATCGACCTCGTCCAGACCGGTAACCGGCGCTATCATCGACGACCTTCGCGTGGCGTAGTTCGGCTAATCGCCGCTGCCACGCTGACGGCTGGCCTCGTCGCATGCAGCGCCGAAAACACCGGCAACCGGGCAACTGCGGAGCTCCCTGTGACCGCACGGAGAATCATGGCGAAACCGGCATATGCGAACGCGCGGTGGCTCTACTACGTCGCCGATCGCGACTCGGGTGAAGTCCTGCTGAGCCAGCGGCCCGACGAGATGGTGCTCACCGGTTCGACCGCAAAGGAATTCACGATCGGCACGCTGTACGACACGATGGGGCCCAGCACCCGGCTGACCACACCGGTGTATGCCACCGCGCCGGTAGTAGACGGCGTGCTGCACGGCGACGCCATCCTGGTCGCGTCCGGTGATCTCGCCTTGGGAGGTCGGGGCGCGATGCACGACCGCGTCGACGACGCGTTCGACGCCACCAGTATCGATCACGTCTACGCCGATATCGCTCCCAACGCCCGCAAGGTCAACGACGATCCACTGGCCGGGCTCGACGACCTGGCCCGCCAAATTGCGACGAAAGGTGTGAAAACCATCGACGGCGACGTCATCGTGGACACCCGGATCTGGCGGTCAGCGCAGGGACACGACGGCGCGGTTCCGCCAATCTTCGTCAACGACAACCTGCTCGACATCGAGGTGTCGCCGGGTGCTGTCGGACAGCCGGCCACCGTCCGAACTTCGCCGCCCACAGCGGCGTTCACCGTGCAGTCGAGGGTGTCGACGGTCAAGCCCGGTAATCAGTCGAGCATCGAAGTGACCACGGACCCGGCCAACCCGCACAACATCGTGGTCAGCGGGCTGATCCCGCAAGGCAAGTCGCAGCTCACGATCTACCGGGTAGCTGATGCCGACACCTGGGCTCGCACTTTATTTGTTGAAGCGCTAGGCCGCGCAGGAATTACAGTGCGCGCTCCGGTAATCGGCCCGAATAACCAGCACTGGCTGCCGGCACCCAATAGTTATTCTGCTCGTCGCCGATTGGCAGCACTGCGATCTCCGCCGCTGCGGGCGTTCGGCTCGATGATCTTGCGAACCAGCTACAACACCGGAGCCAACGCGATGCTGTGCCTGCTGGCAACCAAATCCGGATCGACCGATTGCACCGACGGATTGCGAACCATCCGGACCACCGTGGACAAGGCCGGGTTGCCCTCGGACGCCGTCGTACTGACCGACGGGGAGGGCGCCTACCCGGCATCCTCGACCCCTCGGCAGATGACCAACTGGGTCAAGTGGGCGGCCGGCCAGCCGTGGGGGCCGGCATTCGTCGCCGCACAGCCGGTGTTGGGTGAAACGGGCACAATAGCACCGGTCGGCGGCAACAGTCCGGCTAAACCGAAGTTCCCCCTGGTGTGGAGCGGTTTAGTGGGTTGAGCTGGGGTTTTGTGTTGGTGTGCTGACTACGCGAGTCCGTGGCGGTGTGAGACGCCGAGTAGTTCGAAGGCTCGCCGCTGTAGTGGGGTGGGGTTGGTGATCTTGGTGAATGCCGGCAGGTCGTCGGTGGGCTGGATGTGGTTGGCGCAGATGGTGGCCAGGTCGGCGAGCAGGCTGGTGAAGCTGTGCACCGGGTAGTCGTTTTCGGTGCGTTTGCGCGCTGCCTTGGCCAGCGCTTGATCGGAGCGTTGGGCGGGAGCGACGGGGTCGGCACGTTTGGCGGCGGCGGCGGGTTTGTCGTTGTCCTGGAAAAGGATTGGTGCGAGGGCTTGTTTCATGTGCCAGCTGATGTAGTAGGACAGCATCCGTAGGAGCATGTGCGCGCGCACCCGATCGGCGAGGCGGTGCCGGATGGGTCGCACGTCCAGTTCGGTGTTGAGGGTGCGGAAGAACCGTTCGACGTCGGCGAGGTCCTTGTAGCGCAGCACGACCTCGTCGCGCTGCAGTGTCTGGTCGGGCAGGCTGGTGCGGAGCACGTAGATGCCGTCGAGGGCGGCCTCGGCGGCGATGGCGTCCTGGTTGCGGGAGAAACTGAACGCTTCGTCGGTGATTTGCAGGTCAAAATGCTTGGCCATCTTGAACTTGTTGCGCACCTTGCCCACCCGCAGCGCGATCTTGTCCCGCCCGCGTAGTGGTCGTTTGGCGCGGCGGGTGGCCTCGGCGATGGTCTGTAGTTCGTGTTCGGTGGCCGCCAGCAGCTCGCCGCGTTTGCGGGCACGCTCATCAGCCAGGGCGGGGTTGTGGCAGCACACCAGCCGCTCGCCGGGGTAGTCGGGGTGGGTGATCTCGAACAGGTTCTGCTCGTCGAACAGCGACAGCTGCAGCGCCCCGTCGTCGACCAATGCCTTGATCTGCGGGGCGCGCAGCGCGCTGATCCAATCCAACTGCGCCGGGTGCAGCTCGTCGCGGATGCGCGCGCTGGTGAGCATGCCCCGATCCCCCACCAGGGCGATGGTGGTCAGCCCGAACCGGGTCTTGAGCTTGGTGATCTGGGCGCCCAGGGTTTTCGGGTCGGCGGTGTTGCCGTCGAACACCTCAATGGCGATCGGCACCCCGGCTGGTGAGCACAGCAGCCCGTAGACGATCTGCAACCGGCCTTTGACCCCGTCGCGGGCATGCCCGATTTTCCCTAACGGGCAGGTGTGGCCCTCGAACGCCGCCGAGGACACGTCATAGAGCACCAGGGTTCCGTTGGCCAGATGCCGTGCGGCCAACGAGTTTTCGATGGCATCCTGGCGCTCGACCACCCAGTCCATCGCGTCATACAGGTCATCCTCATCGGCACCCGCCACGCCCAGCACCGCACCCAGGGTGCTGGTGGCGGTCTCGATGCGCAGCCCGCGCGCCATCGCCAGCTTGGAGCCCGGCTCGATCACCGACGCGGCCAGCATGGCGCACACCAAGTCCCGGTTACGCGACGGGGCGGGGTCGATCAGCTCGGCCATGCCCAGCTTGGCGGCGGTGCCCAACACCGCGGCCACATGCCCGTGCGGCAGGCTGCGGGTGATGTCAAACGCCCCGGCCAGATCGCCCGTCCCCGGCAGGCCCTTGAGCGCGCGCTGCAGTTTGTCCACCTTGTGCTCGGGCCAGCGCGACAGGTTGGCCAGCGTGCGGGTTTTCACCTTGCCGTTCTCGCGGTAACTTTCGCGCAACAGCACCGCCGGCGGTGATCCACGGTTGGGCACCCGCGTCACGTACATGATTACTTTCTAGCACAACAGCAGTACGAGAGTAGCGAATTTAGAAAATGACACGCCGAACAAGTCTTGCGAATACATGATTACGCCTTGCCGGCACATGAACACTGAAACACCTGCTCACAAAGCAGAAAGGAAATCAGCCCCCTCTCAGAAGGGGGGAACTTCGGGCTAAAGGCAAGGTGCAGGCCAAGACTGGAACCGTAGCGGTGGCCGACCCCGCGACCGGCCGCGCCCTGGTCAACGTGCAGAGCCTGGCGGGCTATATCACTACAGACAAGGGCCGTCGCCTGGTTTTCGACCTGTCGATGAGTGGCGCCGTCTACCCGGACGTGCTGACTGGCCTGCGGGAGGCCAACGACGATGTCGGAATGGTGGCGGCGGCGCTGCAGCAGTCGTTATCTCAATGAGTCGGTCCCTCGGCGCGATGGACAACGTAACCGAGTACGACGAGCGCCAACCAGACGACACCTACCATGATCGCCATGCGCCCATGGGCGGTGAAGGACAGCAAAGCCACCACAACGGCGAGAAATACCAAGGCCAGTACCGTGGTCACCGGTGCGCCCGGCAGCCGATAATCGGAGGCCGGCAGTCTTCCTGCGGCCACCTGCCGGCGATACACCAGATGCGAGGCTAAGATTGAGGCCCACACGAAAATAATCCCAATGGCGGACACCGAGGTGATGTAGGCAAAGGCACGCTCGGGAGAAAGCCAGTTGAACAAACACGCCAAGGCCCATTACCAGAGCCGAGAAGGCGATCGCCGGCAGCGGCACATGGCGAGAGCTCAAGGCCTGCAAGGCGGCTGGCGCCTCACCGCGCTCAGACAAGCTGTGCACCATGCGTCCGGTCGAGTAGATGCCCGCGTTGCACGACGACAGGGCGGCGGTCAACAGAATGAAATTGACGATGCCTGCGGCGGCCGGGATGTCGATGTACTTGAACACCGCCACGAATGGGCTCTGGCCGCTGTGGAAGTGCCGCCATCCGCGGACCGACAAGATGACGAGCAGCGCACCAACGTAAAACAAGCCGATCCGCAACGGCAGAGTGTTAATTGCCTTGCGTAAGGTAACTTTCGGATTCTCTGCTTCTCCGGCAGTCACGCCCACGAGTTCCACTCCAACGTAGGCGAACACCACAGTCTGAAGGCTCAGCAAGGCCCGGCTAAAGCCGGTCGGGAAGATGCCCCCGTCGTTCCACAAGTTGGCAACCGTCGGCCCGGCCGGTGGGCCGATAGTTGGAATAGGTAGCAGCACAGCGATTCCCACGATGATTATTCCGACGATGGCCGCGACTTTGATCAGTGAAAACCAGAACTCCGCCTCACCGAAGATCCTCACCGAAATCAGGTTGGCGGCGAACAGAATCGCCAGCACTGTCAACGCAGTCACCCACTCGGGTATGGCCGGCAACCAGAACCGCACGTACTTGCCGGCAACGGTGATCTCGGCCATACAGGTGGTGGTCCAAACCGCCCAATACGTCCAGCCGTTGGCGAAACCGACGAGGCGCCCGAGAAATTCCTCCGCGTACTCAGACATGCTGCCCGATACCGGCCGGTAGACCAGCAACTCCCCGAGGGCACGCATGACCACGAAGATCGCCAAGCCTCCAACCACATACGCCAATATCAGTGCCGGACCGGCCTGTTCGATGCCGCCGCCCGCCCCATAGAAGAGGCCCGTGCCGATCGCGCCGCCGATCGCCATCATCTGGACGGTGCGCGCCGACAGGCCACGTTGATATCCGACGTCGGCGGTGACGGTCCCGGGCTTGGGGACGTTCATGGGCAACTCTTTATCACAGCATCGGCAGTCGCTATTCGCGGCAGAGCGGTTGCCCGATTGCGTGTCTGGGCGGCAACAGCAAATGTCCTCCGTGCTCGGTGAACACGGTGCTCAGCGGCGGCGGCGCGATTCCTGGTCGCCACGAATCACGTCGGCGAGCGGCCGCATCAGGTTGTAGGCCACCGCGACGGGCACCCTCATGTCCGGGTAGCGCGATTGCCAAACACCGTTGCGCTCAGCCCACGCCGCCAGATTCATGCTTCTCTTCCTACAGCACACCACCAGCACACCACCGACAACTACCGACCACTCGGGCCGCAACAATTGGCAGCCCCCACCCGATCATGCGGCCCAGGTCGTCGTAGTCAATGTCTCGGCCGGCGAGCGTGGTCGTCAGATCCAGCTCGGGCATGCCGACAGCATCCGCCAACTGTGACCTGGTGATCGGTTCACCGGCTGCCAACTGCCGAGCAGTTTTTCGCTCAGGTCGGCCGCGACGGTGTCGTCTGGCATGGGGTTTAGTTGGCCAGGACCACCGCCGCTCGTGCGGTGTCGCGGCACGGTCACAAGCGCCCGATTCCCCGGCAACAGGCCCGCAGTGCCGCGTGGACGCGTTGCGGGGTCGGCAGGTCAAGCCGGCACGCCTGGCCGGTCGGAGCCGGGGCGTTCCGCATGATGTCGACGCCGTCGAGCAAGACCGTCGGCGACGGATAGGGCCCGACCCGCTCCAGGAACAGCACGTCGATGTCGAGATCCGCCAGGCAGTCGGTGATCACTTTTCTTGCCGCGGCAGCATTGGGGCAACCCGGCGCGGTGAGCAACTCGATTCTCATTGCGACTCCTGATTGCCGGTGCTTGTGCCGGCTGCTGATTCGATGGCGTGCAGAAGCGGGCAATTGCGCTTCACCCGCGGTTGACGACAGCTATCGACCAGCTGTGCCAGCGCATCGCGCATTGCGGTCAATTCGTCAATGCGGTGCTGCAACTCAGCGATGCGACCGGAAGCCATCGCCTGTGCGTCCTCGCAGGCATCTGGTCCACCGTCGGCGAGGTGTAAGAGCTCCTCGATGTCGGCGAGGCTGAAGCCGAGTTGTTGTGCCCGCTTGACGAACCGCACCACCCGCACCGCGTCGGGGCGATAGACCCGATAGCCGGATTGGGTTCGTTCGGGTTCGGGTAACAAACCCCGCCGCTCGTAATACCGCAGGGTTTGGGTGTTGACCCGAGCTTGCGCGGCAACCTCGCTGGTTTTCACTCCACCAGCATGGACCCTGCACCCGAGTACCGGGTCAAGGTGCGCGAGCGCAAGAATGTGACCCGGGCCTGCCGCGGGTCAGCGGCGGCTGGCAGTGGCCAGCACGCTGGCCAGCGCATCCAGGACGCCCGGAACCAGCCGGTAATACGCCCACTTGCCGCGTTGCTCACGTTCGATCACCCCAGCGTCGACGAGAACCTTCAGGTGATGCGACACCGTCGGTTGCGACAGTCCCACGGGATCGGTCAGATCGCACACGCAGGCCTCGGCCTCGTCGTGCGCCGCGATCAGCGACACCAGCCGCAGCCGGGTCGGTTCGGCCAGCGCCTTGAGTACCCCAGCCAGCCGCTCCGCGGCCGCGGCGGTCAGCACAGCACCGGTGATCGGCTCGCCGCACCCCGCAAAATCGGTGGCCATGGCGCCGATTCTGGCACATGCATTGACAACTATCGATTTGTAGGGCAGCGTGTCATATAGATATCAGTCAATGTGAGGAGCTCGGGGTGGCTACCGGAGACAGGCGGCGTGAACAAGTTCGGGCCCGCTATGCCGAAGCTGCCGCCGCAGTGACTTCGAGTCGCGCCGACCTGCAGCTCGTCAGCGCGGCCGGCTGCTGCAGGGCAGTCGATGTCGACGGGGGTTTCGGCGCCGGCCTATACAGCCCCGGCGAGCAATCCGAGTTGCCGACCGAGGCCGTTGCGGCCAGCCTGGGTTGCGGCAACCCGACCGCGGTGGCCGGGTTGCGCCCAGGCGAACGCGTGCTCGACCTGGGTTCGGGCGGCGGCATCGACGTGCTGCTCTCCGCACGGCGCGTCGGCCCGGCCGGGTACGTCTACGGCATAGACATGACCGATGAGATGCTTACGCTAGCCGAGGCGAACAAAGCCAAAGCCGGTGCCTCCAACGTCGAATTTCGCAAGGGCACCATCGAAGACGTCCCGCTGCCGGACGCTTCTGTCGATGTGGTCATCTCGAACTGTGTGATCAACCTGTCGGTCGACAAGGCCGCTGCGCTCGCCGAGATGTTTCGCGTGCTGGTTCCCGGCGGGCGGATCGGGATCTTCGATGTGGTCGCAGAAGATCATTTGGGCGCCGCCGACCGGGCCCAACGCGGCTCTTATGTCGGCTGCATCGCCGGCGCGCTGTCCAGGCAGGAATACCTCGACGGCTTGACGGCAGCTGGATTCACTGAAGCATCGGTCACT
The DNA here is from genome assembly GCF_016592155.1 of Mycobacterium heckeshornense. Lineage (NCBI taxonomy): Bacteria > Bacillati > Actinomycetota > Actinomycetes > Mycobacteriales > Mycobacteriaceae > Mycobacterium > Mycobacterium heckeshornense. The sequence goes on along the minus strand of NZ_AP024237.1, from coordinate 416,904 downwards.
TTCACTCATCCGGTCGCTGATGGGATGCACGCTGCTATCGTCCACGCCGGCAAACCCGCCAGGTAGACCCGGTTAGTCCGTCACCGGCGGCGGTAAGAGCTCGCCGACTAGGGCTTCCACACGGGCCTTGATGTCATCGCGGATGGCGCGTACGCAGGGCAAGTCTTTTCCCGCTGGGTCGGCCACGTTCCAGTCACGGTAGGACACGCCAGGAAAGTACGGGCACGTGTCGCCGCAGCCCATCGTGATCACCACGTCGCTGGACTGAACGGTGTCCGCAGTTAGGAATTTCGGTGTGCTAGAGGCGATGTCGATTCCAAGTTCGGCCATCGCAGCGACGGCGACGGGGTTGACCGATTCGGCGGGCACGGTGCCAGCGGAGCGCACTTCGATGCGGTCGCCGGCGAAATGGCTCAGGAACCCGGCGGCCATCTGGGAGCGTCCGGCATTGTGGACGCAAACGAACAGCACGCTGGGCTTGTCAACCATTAGTGCCCTGCCCCTGATGGCGCGGTCGCGCGAAACAGTCTGCGGCGCAGCCCTAACGACACATAGACCAGGGCAACCAGGCAGGGAACTTCAATAAGCGGACCGACGACGCCGGCCAGTGCCTGGCCTGAGGTGACGCCGAAGGTCGCGATCGCGACCGCGATTGCCAGTTCGAAATTGTTGCTGGCGGCGGTGAAGGCCAGCGTACTGGTCCGGGCATATCCGAGGCGCAGCGCGAAGCCGACCGCGTAGCCGCCGGCCCACATGATGGCGAAGTAGGCCAATAGCGGGACCGAAATACGGGCGACATCCCAAGGGCGCGAAATAATTTGGTGACCCTGGAGGGCGAACAGAATGACGATGGTGAACAGCAACCCGTACAGCGCCCACGGTCCGAGCCCGGGCAGCAGCCGATTCTCATACCAGCTGCGGCCCTTGATCTTTTCACCGATGCGGCGAGTTACGTAGCCTGCGAGCAACGGCATGCCGAGAAAGATGAGCACCGATTTGGCGATCTGCCACATCGAGGTGTCGATGCCGGTCTGCGGCAGCCCGAACCATCCGGGCAGCACCGCCAGATAGAACCAGCCCAGCACCGCGAACATGAGTACCTGGAACACCGAGTTGAGCGCCACCAGCACCGCGGCAGCCTCACGGTCGCCTCCTGCCAGGTCGTTCCAGATGATCACCATGGCGATGCAGCGGGCCAACCCGACGATGATCAGTCCGGTGCGGTATTCGGCCAGATCGGCCAGCAGCAGCCAGGCCAACGCAAACATCAACGCCGGACCGACGAGCCAGTTCAGCAGCAACGACGCAAGCAGCAGCCTGCGGTCGCCGGTGACATCACCGAGCCGGTCGTAGCGCACCTTTGCCAGAACCGGGTACATCATCACCAGCAGACCCCCGGCGATGGGCAGCGAGATTCCATCGACCTCGACGGCACTGAGCGCATCACCCAGTCGGGGCACCGTCCGGCCCAGCACCAGTCCGGCGGCCATCGCCGCGGCGATCCACACCGGCAGCAGCCGATCCAGCATCGAAAGCCTGCTCGCCACCGCCGTTTCGGTGGTGGCCGCAAAACCGATTGACACGCCGGTCACCGGACGCAGTTCGGCGAGGCTTTCGACGGCCGTTCGTCGAGCTGCAGAACGGCCGAAAGCCGCTGCAACGCAGCGGGTATGACCCAGTAATAAACCCAAGTCCCCCGACGCTCGCAGTCGATCAGCCCCACCGAACGCAACACCTTCAAATGGTGCGAGATCGTCGGCTGGGAGACGTCGAAGGTCGCCGAGATATCGCATACGCATGCTTGCCCGCCCGGATAGCTGGCGATCAAGCTCAGCAACCGGAGCCGCACCGGATCCGCCAGCGCCTTGAACATCCCCGCCAGTGACATCGACTGCGCTTCATCCAGGGGCGTCCCCGAAAGCGGCGGACCCCACAGCGTGGCTTGATTCGACATGCATCTATATTGACATAAATCAAATCAGTCCGCCAGCCGAGGTCCGGGCTGTGGACAAATCCGGCAATGACCCGTTCTGGGCCGGCGGCGATGTCGGTGCGCCCAGTTATCGTCGCAGCGATGCGAGATAACGCGATTGATCCGCTGGAGGCCTGCGGCGTCGGCGAGCCCGCCGCGATGGCCGCTCTTGTGCCGTCGGCGCTGGTGGAGGTGATCGGGTCGGCGCATCGGCTCGAGTCAATGCTGGTGGCGAGGCGGTTGGCTGCGGTGGCGGCGCTGCTGCGGCATCGGCTGGCAGAGCCCGACCGGGCTGATGCCGAGCGCGGCTACGCGGTGATCGACGGGTTCGAGCAGACGACGGCCGGGGTGGCCGCGGTGATGAATCTGTCCCCGACGGCCGCGAGCTATCTGGTCTCGCAGGCCAACGCGCTCGATACCCGGATGCCTAGGGTGGCGAAGCTGCTCGCCGAAGGCCGAACTGATTGGCGCACAGTGCGATTGACATCAGCCGCACCGACCTGGTGACCGATGGGATAGTGATCGCCAAGCTGGACGATTCGCTGGCGTCGCGTATCGGCAAGTGGCACGGCTGGTCGCGCCAGCGCATCGTCAATGCCGTCGATGCCGCGGTGCGTATCGCCGATCCCGATGCCGCCCGTGAGCGTCGCGAGCGCGCCGAGGATGACCGGTACATCGCAACCAGCGCCGGTGAGCATGGCATGTCCGAGATTCACGGGACGGTCGCAGCGTCGGCGGCCACCGCTTTCGACCGGCGGCTTTCGGAATTGGCCAAACAAGTGTGCCCGAACGATCCGCGGACGCTGGATCAGCGCCGCGCCGACGCGCTGACCGCGCTGACCGAGGGCCGCCTCTTAGCGTGCGGCTGCGGAAAATCGCGATGCACCAACAAAACCGAGACCAGCACGGGTCGCGCTACGGGTGGTGCCCAGGTCGTCGTCAGCGTAGTGGCCAGCGAACAGACAGTGACCGGCGGTGGTTCGCGGCCTGGCTACCTTGAGGGGTACGGCGTCATCGACCCGGAGCAGGTTCGCCGGCTCGCCGCGGCTGCGTCGATAAGGTTGGCCGATGCGCAAACCACCCCCGGGGACGCGTTGCGGTATCAACCGTCTGCCGCGCTGGCGCGGGCGATCCGGTGCCGGGATTTGACGTGTCGGTTTCCCCGGTGCAGTCGTCCGGCCATGGCTTGTGATATCGACCATACGATTCCGTTTAACCACTCCGACCCGAAAGCCGGCGGGCTGACTGTGCCATGGAATCTCAAATGCCTTTGCCGCCAACATCATCGGCTGCAAACGTTCGACGGGTGGCGCGACAGCCAGCTGGCGGACGGCACGGTGATCTGGGTTTCACCAACGGGGCAAACCTATCGTACCGCGCCTGCGGGAGTGGACCTTTTCCCGCAGCTGCGCGCTAGCCCGTGCGTTGCCCCCAGGCCGAATCGGCGCAGCCGCTCAAAGTAACGTGCAGCTCGAATCGCCTGCGCGCGCAAGCACAATCGCGAGCAGCGGCCGGTCAACGAGGCGTGACGCTACCTCGAGGACGCTCGCAAAGAGGAGATCGGCGCCCGCAAGTTTCGAAACCATATGCGCGACATGGTGTTTTTATTCAAGGGCACACCGAGCGCCAGCCCTTTTTGTACCTGGGTGAACGATCCTCAGAGAACCTGAGGAGCTGCCGCCGGACTGGCGACCACCCCCGCCGAAACCCCTGCCCGACGATCCGCCGTTCTGACCAACGCTAGGGTGTCGATGATGTCCATGGCTGCGAGCGGGAAACCCTTGTTGCGTTGGGTGCTGGCGCTGAGTGTCACAGCAGCCGCGGTGTCTGCGTGCGGTGCCGACACCGGTTTGATCGCCGACAATCCCCGTCAAGTCACGGTTACCGGGTCGGGCCAAGTTCAGGCTGCTCCGGATACGTTGACCGTCGATGCCGGCATCGAATTCGTCGCCCCCGACGTCACGACCGCGATGAACCGGACAAACGAACGCCAGCAAGCGGTGATAACCGCGCTGACGGACGCGGGTGTGGCCAAACCGGACATCAGTACGACGAACGTCAGCGTGCAACCGCTGTACGGCGGTAGCGAAGGAAACATCATCGGTTACCGCGCCAACAACTCGATCCAGGTCAAGATCCGCAAGCTGGAATCGGCGTCGCATCTGCTGGCTGTCATCGTCAGCACTGGCAGCGATGCCACCCGGATCAATTCCGTGCGCTATGGCCTCGCCGACGATTCCCAGTCAATGCGTGACGCGCGGGCTCGAGCGTTCAACGACGCCAAGAACCGGGCCGAACAGTACGCCCGACTGTCGGGACTTCGGTTAGGTGAAGTGATTTCGATCTGGGAAGTACCCGCAACACCTACTCCGGTGCCGTTGCCTCGGGCGCCGACGGCCGCCACCGACGTTCCGCTGGAACCCGGCCAGCAGACGGTGAATGTCTCGGTGACGGCGATCTGGGAGCTGGGTTAGTCCTGGTAAACGCGCGGATCCAGGGTGCCGATGTAGGGCAGGTCGCGGTAGCGCTCGTCGTAGTCCAGGCCGTAACCGACCACGAACTCATTCGGAATGTCGAAACCGACATAGGCGATGTCCACGTGGGCGCGCATCGCATCCGGCTTGCGCAACAACGTGCATACCCGAAGCGACCGCGGACGGCGGGTGGCAAGGTTGCGCAGCAACCACGACAACGTCAGTCCGGAGTCGACGACGTCTTCGACGATCAGCACGTCGCGGTCGTTGATATCGCGGTCAAGGTCTTTGAGGATCCGCACCACGCCCGACGACGACGTCGAGGAGCCATAGGAGCTGACCGCCATGAACTCGAACTGGGTCGGCAGCGAAATCGCGCGCGCCAAGTCGGTGACGAACATGACCGCGCCCTTCAAAACGGTGATCAGCAGCAGGTCGTGAGCACCGGGAACATCGGTCACGCCGCGGTAGTCGTCACCGATCATCGTGCCGAGTTCGGCGGTGCGGGCCTGAATCTGTTCCTCGGTCAGCAGCACCGATTTGATGTCACCGGGGTACAGCTCGCCCGATTGCGCTGCCACGACCACAGCGTGCCATGCCGCCAACCGACAGCCAACATCGGCGTGTCCAATTGCGGCCATCCGGCCCGCCGAGGGGGCAAACGATGCTCTTCCCGCCAGATAACTGGGCCATCACGTCGTCGAAGTCGACCCACACCGCACGGTCAAGCGATCCGAAGCAGCGGTAACGCTGGTTCATCACCCCCCGGCCGGGGGTTGCGCCATCACGGTGAGCTTGACGCCGTACCGCGGCGCGGCGAAGCCGGCAGCATTGCGCGTGGCCGAAGCCACACCCGGCATCCCAGGCGCCGGTACCACCGAGCCGCTTGCCTGCGGCGCGGCCGTCCAGCCCGAGCCCGCCAGCGTTGCCGGCGCCGCACTTGAGGCCGGGCCCGCCGCAGCCCAACTGTTGGGCACCGACAACCCCCCGATCGAGGCGGCCTTGCCCACACTTCCCGTCGCTCCGCCGAGGCCGCCCGCCAGGCCCGGGGCCGCCGCGGCCGGAGAAATGCTCGCCGGCAACGCCGAGGCGGCCTTGGCCGCGGCCTCGCCGCCGGCCTTCGCGGATTTTTCCATTGTCTCGACGGCCTTGGAGAAGAGGCCTTCGATATCCCTGAACGCGGTGGCGAAGAGCCTCACGTTGGAAATCTGTCTGGCAAACGCGTTAAATGGCGTCGCCGCATTCAGGGTTGACGACCCGCTGATCCCCGCCAGCATGTCGCCAAGTACTCCGCCGACGATCACCCCGGAGCCGGATGGCTCCAAGGTCAGACCGAGCCCGGCAAGCCATGGCGGAGACGTCGTCGAACCGGCAAGGCCCGCCAGCACACCGGGCACCACCGACGTGAACCGCGACAGTTCTTGCGCTGTCGTGCCGGCCCAGGTGCCGACAGCCCGCGAGGCCGCAGCGCTTTGGGCCGCCAACGCAGCCGGGTTGGCAGACCGCGCCGGCGGAACGAACGGCGTCAACCTCGAGGCCGCCGTCGCTGCACCGGCATAGCTGTACATCGCCGCGGCATCCTGGGCCCACATTTCGGCGTAGTGCGCCTCAGCGGCGGCGATGGCCGGGGTGTTTTGGCCGAGAACATTCGTCGCCAGCAGCTGCGCCAACAATGCCCGGTTGGCCGCGATCACCGGCGGCGGCACCGTCGCCGCGAACGCCGCCTCATAGGACTGCGCCGCCGCGGCGGCTTGAGTGGCGGCTTGTTCGGCCTGCTCGGCGGTGTTGTCAAGCCATGCCATGTGGGCCTGCGCCGCGGCCGCCATGGACGCGGCGGCAGGCCCCTGCCACGGCCCGCCCACCAGATCGGCCGTCACAGCCCGGTACGCGGCTGCGGTCGCGTGCAGTTGGGTAGCCAGCTCTTGCCACGCGGCCGCGGCAGCCTGCAGCGGCCCCGGGCCGGACCCGGAATACATCAGCGCGGAATTGATTTCCGGCGGCAAGGCAGCGAAATCCAACATGGTTCCCTGTCCCTAGCTGAACGCGGCGGTGTTGGCGGCTTCGGTAACCGCGTACGAACCGGCGCTAAGGCCCAGCGTCGCCGCCAACTGGTCTTGCACCGCGCCAGCCTGGACGCAGACCGCCTGATATAGCCGTGCGTGCGCGGCGAACTGGGCTGCGGTCAGCACCGATACCAAGTCGGCGCCGGCCGGGGCCACCGTAGTCGTCGGGCCTGCCGCTGCCGTGCTGGCGGCTCTCAGCGCCGAGTTGATGTCGTGAAAATCTCCGGCGGCCGCGGCCAGCATCTCCGGCTCTGCAATTACGAGTGCCATTTACGTTCCTCCTCGAAGGCGATCGCCGTGATGCTAAGCGGCCGATTCGAGGTAATGCTTCTGTGCTGGGCAAACGCATAGAAACCGCGCTCACTATTCATAAATGCGTAAACAAACGTCCATTGTTGAAATTGTATTTAATGAGTCGACTATGCATTTCATCGAAATAGTTCGCCGCACCAGTGAGTAAATGGTATGGGCGGTCACGTTGTCGCACGTGCCAGCGGGAGGCGTCAGCTGCGTTGCACGGGTTCGCGGCGCAAAATCAACATCCCGTTGCGTCGCCCGGCTACCAACCGCTGACCGCGCAGCGCGGATCCCACGGCCACCCCACCCTGACCGCGCCACGCGGTGACCAGGGTATCGATCCCACGAATCTGCTTGTCGGTCAATCCAATAGCGCCACCGGCCAGCAGCCAGCGGCGGATCACCCGCCGGCGAATCGGGTCGGGCAGCGAGGCCAGCGCCGCAGTGTCGAGGCCGTCGCCGACGGCGGCGGCCGCCAGCGCCTGTCCGGCAAGGGTGTCGATGAGCTCGCTGTCCTCTCGCAACGCCGTCGCGGTGCGTGCCAGCGCTTCGGCGACCCCGCCGCCGAGGACCTCTTCAAGCAGCGGCAGCACCTCCTGGCGCAGCCGGGTCCGGGTGAACCGGCGATCGGTGTTGTGCGGATCGTGCCATGCGGCCAAGCCCAGCTCGTCGCAGGCGGCGTGGGTCACGGCGCGTCGCACGCCCAGCAGCGGCCGACACCACGGCGGATCATGCGGGCGCATCCCCGCGATCGAGCGGGCACCTGAACCGCGGCCCAGCCCGAGCAGCACCGTTTCGGCTTGGTCGTCGAGCGTGTGCGCCAACAGCACCGGACGGTCCCCGCGGGCGGCCTGCAACGCCTCGTAGCGCGCGGTGCGGGCGGCCGCTTCCAGGCCGCCGTCGGCGCCGACCTGCACGCGAAGTACTTGGGCGTCAACGCATCCCAGTGACGTGGCCTGTCGCTGCGCGGTGGCGGCGACTTGGGCCGAGCCGGCCTGCAGGCCGTGGTCGACGATCAGCGCGGTGGTGGGGCGCAGGCGGGCCGCGGCCGCGGTGAGCGCCAGCGAGTCGGGGCCGCCGGACAGTCCCACGCACCACCGCTCAACGCCGGTGAGGTAGGTGTCGGTGAACGCCGTGACAGCCGCGGTCAGCTGCGCTACAGGACTCGGTCGATCCATCGTTGCGGGTGTTCGATCTCCGCGGGCAAGGGCAGCGTTTCGGGACCTGACCAGATCGTGTTGAACCGTTGCATGCCGACCCGGCTGACCACCTGGTCGACGAAGGCTTTGCCGCGGGTGTACTGCTTTAACTTGGTGTCGATGCCCAGTAATGCACGCAGCAGCCGCTGCAGCGGGGGCTGCCTGCGGTGGCGACGCTCATCGAACCGTCGGCGGATGGTGTCGACCGACGGCACCACCATCGGCCCGACGGCATCCATCACATGATCGGCGTGGCCCTCGAGCAGGGTGCCGAGCACCAGCAGTTGATCGAGCGCCTGCTGTTGCGGCTCGGACTGCACGGCGCGCAGCAGGCCCAGGATTCCCGGCGAGTTGCCGTCCGGGTTCGCATCGGCGGCGCCGCCGCGACCGCGGACAAAGTCGGCGAGCCGGCGTAGCACCTGGCTGACGTCGTCTCCGCTGTCACGGGTCAGCACGGCCAACGCCTGCGACATGTAGCCGGACAGCCAGGGATTGACGCTGAACTGCACCCGGTGCGTCACCTCGTGCAGGCATACCCACAACCGGAAGTCGGCGGGCGGCACCCGCAGTTGACGCTCGACCGCGATGACGTTGGGGTAGACCAGCAGCAGGCAGCCCCCGTTGCCGGCGGCGAACGGGTCGTACTGGCCGAGAATTCCCGAGGACACGAACGCCAGCACGGCGCCGGTCTGCGCGCCGGTGAGCCGCCCGACGAAAACGCCGCGCGGCTTGTCGGTCCCGCCGGTCATCACCCGCATGGACTCCGCCGCCGCGCGGATCCACTGCGGCCGGTCCACGACCCGCGCGTCGGGGACCGGCCCACCGATGTCCAGGCCCGTGACCTCGCGCACCGGCGGTTCGGCCGCCTTTGCCGCGCTGGTCAGATCGGCGATCACTTGGCGGCGGGTGTACTCGGTCGCCGGTGGACCCGGGCGTGCGAGCCGTTCACCCACGTCGGCGGCGAAGCGCCAGTCGATAGCCCGTCCGACGGTCAGCTCGGCTGATCCGGTCATGTCAGGCATCCACAGGTGCGCAGCCGCGCGGCCAGGGCGTCGATCGCCAAGCGACCGGTCGGGCCGGCGTCGTTGGAGATGAACGCGAACGTCAGCACCCGTCCGCTGGCGTCGGTGACCACCCCGGCCAGGGAATTGACGGCGGTCAGCGAGCCAGTCTTGGCCCGCAACCAGCCCGCCGCGATCCCGTCGGCAGCCGGATCGACGAAGCGGTTGGACAAGGTGCCGCTACCGCCGGCGATCGGCAGCAAATCCAGCAGCGGCCGCAGCGTCGGCTGGTTCGGCCCGGCGGCGGCCTGCACCACGGAGTCGAGTGTCTTGGCGGTCAACCGGTCATTGAGGGACAGCCCGCTGGAGTCCACCAGCGCGGCCCCCGAGGTGTCGACCTGCGCGGCGGCCAGCCGACTGGTCACCGCGTCGACGGCGCCGGCGAAGCTGCGCGGCCGACGCATGGCCGCCGCCACCTCGCGCGCGATGCATTCGGCCATCACGTTGTCGGAGGCGTCCATCATCTCGCCCAGCCGCTCGATGAGCGGCGCGGAGCGGACGGCGGCCAGCTCGCGGGCACCGGGCGGCGCCGTCGCCAACGTCACCGACATAGGGTCGACGCCGAGCGCGGTGGCCAGGGCGCGCCCGGCATCCAAAGCCGGGGTGTGCGAGCGGGTGGAGTCAGGAGTCGCCGGCTGAACACGTCCACCGTCGAGCATCACCGGCTCGATCGGTGCGACGTCCCCACCGTCGATATCGGCCGGGTCCCAACCCGGCGCGGTCTTCGGACCGGTGAACGCCGAGGTGTCCACCTTGACCGCAGTCGGCTTCACCTCACTGCGGCGAACCTGGCCGGCGAGATCGCTGATGCGCGCGGCGTCGTGATACCACGTTTGCCCGCCGGGCGGCACCGCCGACAGGGTGGGATCGCCGCCGCCCACGAGCACGATCACCCCGGGCTCGGCGCCGGCAACCACCCGGGTGGTGATCGTCGCCTCCCGGTCCAGCGTCAGCAGCGCGGCGGCCGCGGTCAGCACCTTGTTGGTCGACGCCGGCAGCAACGGCACGTCGTCAAGCTGATGCCAGAGCTCCTTGGCGGTCATCGCGTCGGTGATCCGGCCGCCCAACCGGCCCAGATTCGGGTCGGCCGCTTGCGGTGCCAGCGTCGCGGCCAGCCCCGCTTCGGTCGGCGCGGGGGCGCTGGCGGGGACCGGAACCACTGCGGGCGGCGCGGCGACAGTGTGTGGCTCCGGCGAGGTCCGTGCCATCTTGGCGTCGCGGCCGCCTGAGGTCAACCACGCCGCCGCCGCCACCAGGGCAGCAACCACCGCCACCACGGCGACCCCGATGATCGCGTGGGTCGATCGCCGCCACCGAGTGGGACGCATGACTCTCCTGACTGTTCTTGTCTTAATTGTGCCGAACCGTTCACCGACCACCGCCGGGTTGGCAGCTGTTCTGTGCTCGGTATCGCTGCACTAGGGTTGACCTGACCCACGACCCGCGACGTCAGCCGACGATCAGCGACCCCCGCAAAGGAGCCGGCACGGTGCAGTTCGACGTGATCATCGAAATCCCCAAGGGCCAGCGCAACAAATACCAGATCGATCACGAGTCAGGACGGATCTATCTGGACCGTTACCTGTACACGTCGATGGTTTACCCAACCGATTACGGCTTCATCGACGACACCCTGGGTGAAGACGGCGACCCGCTCGACGCGATGGTGTTACTGCCCGAGCCGGTATATCCCGGTGTGCTGGTCAAGTCCAGGCCCGTCGGGATGTTCCGGATGACCGACGAAGCCGGCGGTGACGATAAGATCCTTTGTGTCCCGGCCGGCGATGTGCGTTGGGATCACATCAAGGACATCGACGACGTCCCCCGGTTCGAATTGGATGCGATCAAACACTTCTTTTCCCAATACAAGGCCCTTGAGCCGGGCAAGTTCGTCAAGACCGCCGACTGGGTGAACCGCGCCGAAGCGGAGGCCGAGGTGCAGCGCTCAATCGAGCGATTCAAGACCAGTGGGCATTAGACGCTAATCGCTTGTCAGCCGCCCCATTTGGCGGCTTCGGCTTGGTCGCGGGCCAGCATGGCGGTGGTGTTGGTTTCGTGGGTGCCGGCCATCGCCCGATACGCCAGCACCAGCTGCTCCATCGCCTGATTCCACTGCGCCTGCCAGGCCTGATAGGTCATCCCGGTATCGCCCTGCCAGGCCGACGACAACGCCGCCTGCTCACTGGCGATATCCGACCCCAGCGCCTGCAGGGTCCCCGCATAACCGGCCATATCGGCAGCATGCGCCAGCATGGCCGGGTAGTTGTACATGATCTGCGACATCACAACCCCTTTCGCTTCAAACCTTGACCGCTCAGAACCCGGTGTAGGTGGACGCGGCCGCGGCATCGGCGGCGGTGTAGGTGCCCGCCGCCTCACCCAGATTGGCCTGCGCGATATCCAGCAGCGTGTTGATCTTGGCCGCCACCGCCACAAACCGGGCATGGGCGGCCTGAAACGCCGCCGCCGACTCCCCCTGGTGAAACGCCTGCGCCGACAACGCCTCCTGCTCGGCCTGCCCGATCGTCGAGCGCATCAACGCCGCCTTGGCACCAAACGCCGACTGCGCGGCCACCAACTGCGGAATATGAGCATCCAACAAACTCATCACACATCACCTTTCACTCAAATCGGCTGCGACCGTTGGGGTGTCGCTAGCCGTCCTGCTCCCGCTCCCAGCTGCCCGGCAGCATCGGCATGGTCGGCCCCTCACCGAACTCGTCACCGGCCAGCGTCGCCAACCCCGACGCGGTGGCAGGCCTTTGACCCACCGTCCCCGCGAAGCCAAACGATCCGGCGCCGGACTCAGAAGCCACCGCCGAAACGGCGGATTCGTCGTCGATTTCCAGGTATTCATAGCGATAGCCGCGATCGATGATCGTTCCGGGACGCCGCCGCACCCGCGCCTGCTGCTGACTCGGCGCGGACGGTGCGGCTGCCACGGCAGCGGTCTCGGGGGCCGGCCGCGTGGCTCTGCTTCGGCCGGCCAGTGCCGACTCCTGACCAAGACCGATGCCGCCCACCAGGTAACCGAAGCCTTCAGCGCCGGTCACCGGGGTCGGCGGCGCGGGTGGAGGCGGTGGGGGCGCGGCGGATAGGGAAGCGGTTGTCGCGGCCGATGCTGCGGGGGCGGTGGGTGTCACCGGGCTCGTCGGGACGCTCGGCGTCGGTGCGGTGACGGGCGCCGCCACCACCGGCTGCGCACCCGTGGCGGCCGGCTGCGGGAGCGGCGCGGCCACCGCGCCCACCGGCTGCGTCAGCGCGGCCAATCCGGCCAGGCCAGCAGGACTGGCCAGAGCGGTTACGCCGCCGAGGTTGACAATCGCCAGGTTCAAGCCCACCGACACCAGCAGCGGAAGCTCTTGAATGAGAAACCGCAGCGTTCGCAGCGTCCAGTTGACGATCCGGTAGGTCTGCCACGCGATGAAGTAGGAAATCAGCGCCGGGGCCTGGGACGGGTTCAGCAAGCCCTGCCAGTTTTGTTGCAGCCAGGCCAGAGCTTGGGCATTGCCGTTGAAGAAGTTCGGCAAGTTTTGCAAGTACTGCTCGGGGCTCCAATTCGGCTGACCCTGGCCGGGGATCTGCTCCCCGTCCGGGCCGAAGAGCATCTGCCAAATCTCGTCCGGTGTCGGCAACTGGAACGAGCCCGTTCCGCCGCCACCGCCGCCCCCGCCACCCCCACCGGCCCCGCTGCCCGCGCCCCCACCGCTTCCGGCTCCGGCCCCCGCGCCGCTGCCGGCTCCGGCGCCCGCCCCTGCGCCACTTCCCGCTCCGGCGCCCGCGCCGCTGCCGCTGCTGGCCGCCTCGGCGGTCGCGTGATAGGTGCTCATGGTGGTGGCGGCCTGAGTCCACATTCGCGCGTAGTCGGCCTCGTTCAGTGCGATCGGAATTGTATTGATGCCAAGGAAATTCGTCGCGACCAGTGCTGCATGTATGGCGTGGTTGGCAGTCAACTCGGCCATGGTCGGCATCGCGGCCAACGCGGTGGTGTAGGCCGCGGCCACGGTCTCATGCTGGGCAGCCGTTTCGGCACTGACCGCGCTGGCCAACCGCAGCCAGGCCAGATACGGCAGGTGCGCCGCCACGTATCGGTCGGCGGTAGACCCCTGCCACACCGCCTGCGCACCGGACAACACCGCGGTCAGTTCGGTTGCCGCAGCATCATATTCGATGCTCAGCGAACTCCACGTGGCCGCGGCGGCCAGCAGCGGCCCCGGACCGGGACCACTGCTCAGCAACGACGAATGCACCTCGGGCGGAAACGCCATCCACACCGGCGCAATCATTGTCAGCCGCCGGTCACCCAATACGTCGAAGCCGCCGCGGCATCACCGGCCGCGTAACTCGATCCGGCCGCGGCCACCCCCACTCCGGCACGACCCAACACCTCGACGCCCTTGGCCGCCGCGGCCGTATGCTGGCTGCCCCGCGCACTCAACGTCGCGGCGGCTTGCACCGAAACCGGATCGGCCGCCGGCGGCACCACCGCGGTGATAACCGGCGCTGCACCGGCATGCGCAGCCGCCAGCTGGGCGGTGATCGCCTCGACCGCGGCGCTGGTCGCGGCCAGACCCTCGGGAATCACTCGCAACGTCATGACAGCTACTCCTTCCCAACCTCACCGAATCGCGGAAGGCGCCCGATGCCGCGGGCCAACCCCCAGCCCAGCAGCCCGGCCGCCAACCCGAATACCAAGTGCCACTGCAGCTTTTCGCCCATCCCGACTGACAAGATCCCGGCCAGGTGACCGCCACGGATCACAGCAGCGACCGGATCCGCCATCGCGACAAGGTGGATCGGTGCGGCTGCGATCACCACGAGCCAGGGCCGCCGTTGCACCGCGGGTGCTCCAGCCACCGCGTAGAGCATGGCTGCGGCCGCGAGATAGCGGACACTCGGCGATGGCCCGGCATGAAGCATCACCGTCGCCGCCGTGCAGGCGGCCCCGACCGCGATAACCGTGTCTCGCCGGCGCGTCACCAGAGCAACCGCCACCAGCAAGCTCAGCCAGATCAGTGCCCGATGCCCGGGCAACCCGATCGGAATCCTGATATCAGCGGAGCCGACAATCGCGGCAACCGACATCGCGGGAATGGCGACCTCACGGGCAAACAGCAATCCGGTCGTGTCGCGGCCCGCCGAGCGCGGCAGCACACTCGTGGGCGATCGGCAGGCCGAAAGCATGCCCGATCATAACCTCATCCGCGCAATGATTGGGGAATAACAAACTTGAATGCGTAGTTTCGTGGGCTATACGTTATGTAAGTGCGGATAACTGTCAGCGGACTGCTCGGGCCGGTTGCGGCGGTGCTCGCCCTCGGCGCGTGTGCCACCGCAATCGACGCTCGCCACGGCGGCGACCTCGTCGTGCAGCAGACCGGCAGGGAGCTCGCCCGGCTGACGCTGCAGCGGCTGCAAACTCTTCCGCAGGCCGAGATCGTTACCCCGCAGTCGCGAGGCGCCCACGTCCAAAAAGGACCCACCGTGCGCACCGTCCTTGACGTTGCCGGGGCCGCCGACGTCAACAGCGTGCGCGTACAAGGACGCGACCCCGCCCAAACACTGCGCGCAGACGAGCTCACCGACCAAGTCATCTTGACCATCACCAAACACGACACGCTCAAGCTCGCCGGTTCTCATCTCGGTGTCGATCGCTGGGTCCGCGACGTCACCGCGTTGGTCGTCAACCCATGAATCACGCGCTGGCCGGCGTCGATTTGCTCATCGGCATCGACGACACCGACAACTTGCGCAGCCCGGGAACCGGGCGCCGCGCCCGCGCACTGCTGTGCGAACTGGCGACCGCGGGCCTCGGGACGCCGGCCGGAGCCACCCGCCACCAGCTTCTGTTAGACGACCAAATCCCCTACACCACACACAATTCCAGCGCCTGCCTGGCCTGGCGCAGCCGCGACGGCAACCCGGAACAGGTGAAGCGGGATGTCATCGCAGTGGCAGCGAGGTTCCTGGAGCGGGTCTGCCCACCGGACGCCGATCCCGGCCTCGCGGTCGCCGTCCCGGGCCGGCTCACCCATGCGGTGTCACAGGTCATCGACTTCGGCCGCCGGGCAAAGCGGGAAGTGTTGCACGCCAACGAAGCCCGTGAACTCGCCGCAACACTCGGCGTGCATCTATCCGGACACGGGGGCACCCAGGACGGCGTTCTGGGCGCGCTGGCCGCGGTGGGGCTGCACCTGTCGGGCGATGACGGACTGTTCATCACCTTGCCCGGGCTGGAGCAACTGCCCCGTGAAGCCACCGTCGACCAGTTGCGCGCGCGGGTATCCATCGACGAGGTCCGCGACAGCCAGGATCGCCGGCCCGGCACCGGCGAGCCCATCGAGCTTGGCGACTGGGTCCATCCGGTGCTTGTCGACGGCCAGGCCGTGTTGCTGCTCGAACCGCCCACGCGTCAGCCGTGCGGTCGCCGGCGATGGCGGACCGCGCCGCGCTGGCTCGTCAGACAATACTGACCACCGGCCGGCGCGCACCGGTGGGCATCCTGGCATCGGTGACTCCGATGTGGCATTTCGCTGCGAATTTCTGGTGGCTGGTCCTCCCGCTCGGGGGTGCGGTCGGCGGGGGCTTGAGGGCGATCGCCGCCGCCAATGAGCGCCGGGCCGAAAGACGGCTGGAACGGTATCGGTCGAAGCAGCAGGCCAAGATCGCGATGGCGGAGTCCTCCGGGCGGACGCGAGTCAACAAGGACAGCTACCGGCGAGCTTGCCGAACTCCTCGACGAGCACGACCGGACCAACGCCCCGTGGTTCGACTACGAAATCGACGTCGCCGAGCTGCTGGACTTTCCGATGATGACCGATATGCTGCAATCCGCTGACGGCGGCGTTCCACAAGGCCACGCGGCACGCCGACCTGCTGCGCCCGGAGCGTCCGGACGACATTCTCGACGACCGCAACGCGCAGCTGGACTACCGGAACGCCGTGCATGAGTACGTCACCGCTTTCGAGATCGCCGAAGCGGAGGCGATTCGCCGGCGCCACAGCGATTTCTCCGCCGACGAACAACAGCGGATGGCGCGCGCAATCGTGGGGATGATCGAAGGTTAGCCGGCGTCGGAGCGCCGCCCCGGTGGGGTCTTTGTCCGGGTTGGCGGCCGGCCGGCCCGGGCTGATCACGCTCGCTGTGGTACTCGGCGAACCCATCGCCCGCGGACACCGACCTAGCCGGCGTTGACAACCCGGGTGGCCCGCAGGCTGGCCAGCGCGGTGAACGCGAGTGTCACCACGATGACCGCGAGGCTAAGCAGGGTCGGGATCTCGGGCACCTCGACATGGCGGCCGCCGTTGATGAACGGGATCTCGTTCTCCCGCAATGCATGCAGCACCAACTTCACCCCGATGAAGAACAGGATCACGGCAAGTCCGCGGGACAGATACACCAACCTGTCCAGCAGGGCGCCGAGCAGGAAGTACAGCTGTCGCAGACCCATCAACGCGAACACGTTGGCCGCGAGTACCAAGTACGGTTCGCGGGTGAGCCCGTAGATCGCCGGAATGGAATCCAGCGCGAAGACCAGGTCGGCGGCTCCCAGCCCGAGGATGACCAGAAACATCGGCGTCACCAGCCGGTCGGATCCCTGTTTGACGCAGAGCTTCAGGCCGTCCCAGGTGTCGGTGGTGGGTAATCGCCCGCGCGCGAACCGGACGACCACGTTCTTAGCGTCGCGGTCGCGCCCGTGGTCGCGGGCCAGTTTGGCGGCGATGTACACCAAAAACGCGCCAAAGAGATAGAAGACCCAGGAGAACTGCCGGATGGCCATCGCGCCAAGCGCGATGAAAACACCGCGCAGGATCAGCGCGATCACAATCCCGACCAGCAGCGCCTGTTGCTGATACACCCGGGGAACATTGAAGCTCGCCATGATGACGATGAACAAGAACAGGTTGTCAACCGACAAACTGTATTCGGTGAGCCATCCGGCGAAGAACTCCAGCCCGAACTGCTGGCCTTGGAAATGCCAAACCCAGATCCCGAACAACGCCGCGAGCCCGATATAGGTCGATAACGCGATTGCGCATTCCCGCATCGTCGGCTGGTGCGCCCGGCGTGCGATCACCACGACGTCGAACAACAAGATTGCGATCGCCAACCCTGAAACGACGATCCATTCGAGGTCGTGCAGTGGTTCGTGCAATGGATGACCTCCGCTTTTCACGCAAAGCCAGAGGTCTCTTCCACCGCCAGATGCACCCACGGTCCGCGACGCCGGCCGGCCGATGGCGGTCGACGGGATGACGACGCCGCGGTGCCGGAATACTCCCCTCTTGCCGGTAGTCTTGCAGACCAGGGTTAACGGAAGCTGTCGGGCTGGGGACCGGCTCTTAGTATTTTCAATCTGTGCCGATACCGGAGCTGCCCGCTGGGCAGCGGTCGTCGCTGTGACCGAGGTCGGCGGTGCGTCCGCGTCGGCTGCTTTCGAAGGAGCATCCACCGGGCCGATCACACGCGGCAGCGTGGCCCGCGTCGGCACGGCGACCGTTCTGACGGCCTTGTGCGGCTACGCGGTGATCTACCTGGCCGCGCGTGATTTGGCGCCAGCCGGGTTTTCGGTGTTCGGGGTGTTCTGGGGCGCGTTCGGCTTGGCCACCGGCGCCGCGAACGGGCTTCTGCAGGAGACCACCCGGGAGGTCCGTACGGCGCGCTACACCGACATGCTGCCGGACGGCCGCACGCATCCACTGCGGGTAGCCGCCTTGGTCGGGGTGGCGGCGGCTGTGGTGATCGCGGGCAGCTCGACACTGTGGAGCCGGCAGGTCTTCGTCGATGCCCGCTGGCTTTCCGTGGGGCTGCTCAGCGTGGGTCTGGCCAGTTTTTGCGTCCATGCAACGCTGCTGGGCGTGCTGGCCGGGGCCGACCGCTGGAGCCAATATGGGGCGCTGATGGTGACCGACGCCACCATCCGGGTCGCGGTCGCGCTCACGACCTTCGTCATCGGCTGGGGACTGCGGGGATACTTGTGGGCCACGGTCGCGGGGGCGACGGCGTGGCTGATCGTGCTGATCGCCTCGCCGGCCACGCGGGCGGCGGCCCGGCTGCTGACACCCGTAAGCACCGCCGCCTTCCTGCGCGGGGTGGGCCACTCGATCACCGCCGCCGGCGCCAGCGCCATCCTGGTGATGGGGTTCCCGGTGCTGCTGAAGGCGACCTCGGCCGAGCTGGGCGCCGAAGGCGGGGTGGTCATCTTGGCGGTGACCTTGACCCGGGCACCGCTGCTGGTTCCGCTGACCGCGATGCAGGGCAACCTGATCGCGCATTTCGTCGACGAGCGCACCGACCGGCTGCGGGCGCTGA
This sequence comes from Mycobacterium heckeshornense, assembly GCF_016592155.1. NCBI lineage: Bacteria > Bacillati > Actinomycetota > Actinomycetes > Mycobacteriales > Mycobacteriaceae > Mycobacterium > Mycobacterium heckeshornense. Next base: position 398,525 of record NZ_AP024237.1, on the reverse strand, counting down.
TCGGCCCGGCGGCGGTCGTGGGGGCGATCGGCGCGGTCGGGGTGGTGGCCGCTGCGCTGGTGGGCCCATGGTTGTTGCGGGCCGGGTTCGGACCCGGCTACCACGCCGCCAGCGCGCTACTGGCCTGGCTGACCGCTGCGGCGCTGGCAATTGCCATGCTGACGCTGACGGGTGCCGCGGCGGTCGCCGCGGCGCTGCATCGGGCTTATGCGCTGGGCTGGGTGGGCGCCACGCTGGCCTCGACGTTGCTGCTGCTGCTACCGATGCCGCTGGGCACTCGCACGGTCGTCGCGCTGTTGTGCGGTCCGCTGGTCGGGATCGCGATACATCTGGCCGCGCTTGCCCGTCCGCGCGGCTGATCGGCGTGTAGCTTGGGGCATCGACATGGGTTACCCCGACGCCTGGATCGTCGTTCCAGCCTTCAACGAAGCCACGGTCATCGGCGAGGTGATCGCCGACGTTCGCTCGGTCTTCGACCACGTCGTATGTGTCGACGACGGCAGCACCGACATAACCGGCGAGATTGCGCTGGGGGCCGGGGCGCACGTGGTGCGCCACCCGGTCAACCTGGGCCAGGGGGCTGCGATCCAGACCGGCGTGGAGTACGCCCGCCGTCAGCCCGGCGCGCAGGTCTTCGCCACGTTCGACGGCGACGGCCAGCATCGCGTCACAGACCTGGTCACCATGGTCGACCGGCTGTCCGCCGGTGACGTCGACATCGTCATCGGAACCCGCTTCGGCCGGCGCGGCGGCAACCGGCCGCCACTGCTGAAACGGATCGTGCTGCGCACCGCGGCGTGGGTGAGCCCGCGCGGTCGCCGACTCGGGTTGACCGACACCAACAACGGCCTTCGGGTGTTCAACAAGAAAGTCGCCGACAAGCTCGACATCACGATGAGCGGGATGAGCCATGCCACCGAGTTCATCATGCTGATCGCCGAAAACGGTTGGCGCGTAACCGAAGAACCCGTCGAGGTGCTCTACACCGACTATTCCAAATCCAAGGGGCAGCCGCTGCTCAACGGTGTCAACATCATTTTCGACGGATTCCTGCGTGGAAGGATGCCGCGTTGAACTGGATACAGGTGCTGTTGATCTTTTCGATCATTGCGCTGCTGGTCTACCTGTTGCGCTCGCGGCGCAGCGCGCAGTCGCGGGCCTGGGTCAAAGTCGGCTACGTCGTGTTCGTGCTCGCGGCAATCTACGCCGTGCTGCGGCCCAACGACACCACGGTGGTGGCGCACTGGCTGGGAGTGGCGCGCGGCACCGACTTGATGCTCTACGCACTGATCATCGCGTTCAGTTTCACCACGCTCAGCACCTACTTGCGGTTCAAGGACCTGGAGTTGCGCTACGCCCGGCTGGCCCGCGCCATCGCGCTCGAAGGCGCCCGGGCCCCCGAGCGGCGCTAGACCGCGTGCAGCCGGCGGAAGTAATCAACGGTGCGCCGCACGCCTTCTCCCAATTCGACCTGCGGCGACCAGCCCAAAACCCGTTGCGCCAGGCCGATATCGAGGCAGGAGCGCCTCAGGTCACCGAGCCGCGGCGGACGAAACTCCGGCTCGTCTGGCCCGCCGACCGCGGCCGCCACCACCGAATGCAGTTGGCGGTCCGAGGTTTCCACTCCGGTGCCGATGTTGAAACGCATGCCGTCACCCACCGGTCCGGCCGCTTTGACGAAAGCATCCACCACGTCGTCGACGTAGACATAGTCGCGGGTGTTGCCGCCGTCGCCAAAGATCTTGGTGGGCTTGCCGCACAGCAGTGCCTCGGCGAAGATCGCCACCACCCCGGCCTCGCCGTGCGGATCCTGGCGCGGCCCATACACATTGGCCGGCGCTATATGCGAGCACTGCAGGCCGTAGAGGTGCCGAAACGTGTTGAGGTAGATCTCGGCGGCCACCTTGCCCGCGGCATATGGCGACGCCGGGTCGGTCGGCGCCTCTTCGCTGGTCGGGTAGACCGGCGGAGTGCCGTAAATCGATCCGCCCGAGGAGGTGTTCACGATCTTGCGCACACCGGTGCGCCTCGCCGCCTCGGCAAGCCGGATCGTCCCGACGACGTTGACCGAGGCGTCGAACTCCGGGTTGGCCACCGAATGCCGCACGTCGATCTGCGCAGCCAGGTGGAACACCACCTCCGGGCGATGCTGGTCGAGGATGGCGTGCACGTCCGCGGTGACGATGTCGGCCTCGACGAAGAGGAACTCGCGATTGCCGGCCAGATGTTCGATGTTGGTCGCGCGGCCGGTGGCGAAGTTGTCCAGCCCGACCACGGTGTGACCGTCGGCGATCAGGCAGTCGACTAGCGTCGAGCCGATGAAACCGGCTGCCCCGGTGACCAGTGCACGCACCGGCCCACCATACCGACGGGCTCCGCGGGTCGCGCTGGCCGCCGCCGCGTTGATCGCAGCCCAGCTGGCGGCCCGCGCGGTGCTGGCGTTCGGCGGCTACTTCTACTGGGACGACCTGATTCTCGTCGGCCGGGCCGGCACCCATAATCTGCTGTCACCGTCGTACCTGTTCGACGACCACGACGGCCACCTGATGCCGGCCGCGTATCTAGTGGCCGGGGCCATCACCCGGCTGGCGCCGCTGAATTGGATCGGACCGGCGATCAGCCTGGTGGTCCTGCAACTGCTGACCTCACTGGCGTTGCTGCGCGCGCTGCACGCGATCCTGGGCTGGCGGCCGGTCCTGCTGGTCCCGCTGACCTTCGCGCTGTTTACCCCGCTCGGGGTGCCGGGTTTCGCGTGGTGGGCCGCGGCGCTGAACAGCCTGCCGATGCTGGCCGCACTGGCCTGGGTGTGCGCCGACGCAATTCTGTTGGTGCGCACCGGCAACCAGCGCTACGTGATAACCGGTGTGCTGGCGTATCTCAGTGGCCTGCTGTTCTTCGAGAAGGCCGCGGTGATCCCGTTCGTCGCGTTCACGCTCACCGCGCTGCTGTGCCACGTGCAGGGTCACCCGGCCGCGCTGACGACGGTGTGGCGGGCCGGTTTTCGGCTGTGGACGGCGTCGCTGGCGCTGACCGGTGCCTGGATTGCCGTCTATCTGGTGGTGGTGGACCAGCGACGGTGGAGCACCGACCTGACGATGACCGGTGACCTGCTGCGCCGTTCGATCACACACGGCATCGTTCCGGGTCTGGCCGGCGGACCGTGGGACTGGGACCGCTGGGCGCCGGCCTCGCCGTGGGCGACGCCGCCGCCGCAGGTGCGGGCGCTCGGCTGGCTGGTGCTGGCCGGGGCGCTGGCGGTGTCGCTGCTCCGCAAGCACCGCATCGCGCTGGTCTGGCTTGCCGCGGCCGGCTACGCGGTGGCCTGCCAGGTGCCGATCTATCTGATGCGCTCGTCGCCGTTCACCGCGCTCGAACTGGCCCAAACCCTGCGGTATTTCCCCGATCTGGTCGTCGTCCTGGCGCTGGTGGCCGCGGTCGGATTTTGCGCACCGAATCGACCGTCCTCACGCCGGCTCGATGCATCGGCGACGCGCACGGCCGTGACGGCGGGCTTGGCGACGCTGTTGGTGGCCAGCAGCCTGTATTCCACGGCGACATTCCTGCGGTCCTGGCGCGACAATCCGGCCCAGCCGTATTTGCAGCATGCGCGCCAGAGTTTAGCCGCCGCCCACGCGGCGTCTTCGGTGCCGCTGCTCGACCAGGAGGTCGACCCGTTGGTGCTGCAGCGGGTGGCCTGGCCGGAGAACCTGGCCAGCCACGTATTCGCGCTGCTGCCGGATAGACCTGAATTCGCCTCGACCACGACACAATTGCGGATGCTCGACAGCTCGGGACGGCTGGTCGGGGCACGGGTGGCCTGGGTGCGCACGATCCTGCCGGGACCGTTGCCGCAATGCGGATACTTTGCGCAGCCGGACCGGCCGGCGCGGCTGGTGCTCGACGGGCCGCTGCTGCCCGCGGACTGGACCACCGAGATCAACTACCTGGCCAACAGCGACGGCTCACTCACGCTGTCGCTGACCGAAGGCCCCACGGTCAAGGTTCCGGTGCATCCGGGCCTCAACCACGTGTACGTGCGGCTTCCCGGCGCGGGTGAGGCGATCACCGCGCGGGCCGACACCGCCGCGCTGGCCGTGTGCATCGCTGCCGGCCCCGTGGGCTATCTGATGCCGGGGTAATCCCAGCCGCCGTGACGGAGCCACCTAACGGAATCGAACCGTTGACCTGCTCATTACGAGTGAGCCGCTCTACCGACTGAGCTAAGGTGGCATGCCCTGCCGGGCGGCATGAGTCTACCGGTCCAAGCGCAGTGCCTGGCCAATGGTGGCGACCATCGCGTCGACGGCGAACTTGGGTTTGACGTTGACAGCCAGCGCTTCGCGGCACTGCAGCACCGCTTCGATGCAGCGCAACAGCCGCTCCGGGGAGGCATGTGCGGCCATCGCGGTGGCCCGATCCACCATGTCGGGGTGGTTGGCGCGCACCGTGTGCGCGCCGGTGGCCACCATCAGCGAATCCCGGAAATAGGTCGCCAGGTCGATCAGCGCGCGGTCCAAGGCATCGCGTGACGCCCTCGTCTGACGCGACTTCTGCCGTCGCTCAAGGTCTTTGATGGCTCCGGTCGCGCCCCGCAAGGTGGCCGCGGTGCCCTTGCCGGTGCCGCCGGCACCCAGCGCGGTCCGCAACTCCTCGGTCTCCGCCTCGTCACGCCCGGCGGTCGACTCGTAAGCCTCCGCCTCCGCGGCGGCCACCAGCTCCTCGGCGGCGGCGTAGGCCCGTGACGGGGTAGCCGCGTCACGGGCCAGCTCCAGCGCTCGCTGCCGCCGCCGCCGCGCATCCGCATCGGTGGCCAGCCTCCGCGCCCGCCCCACATGCCCGCCGCTGACCGAGGCCGCCCAGTGGGCGGTGTCGGCGTCCAGCCCGTCGCCGTCGACCAGCACCTGGGCGATCGCTGGGGCCGACGGGGTCACCAGCGCGACGTGGCGGCATCGGGAGCGCAGCGTGATCGCGATGTCTTCCGGGTCCACCGACGGCGCGCACAGCAGGAACACGGTCGACGGCGGCGGTTCCTCGACGACCTTGAGCAGCGCGTTGGCCGCCCCTTCGGTCAGCCGGTCGGCGTCTTCGATCAGCACGATCTGCCAGCGCCCGGTGCTGGGGCGCCGCGAGGCGATCTGCACGATGGCCCGCATCTCGTCCACACCGATGGACAAGCCTTCCGGGATCACACGCCGCACGTCGGCGTGGGTACCGGCCATCGTCGTCGTGCACGCCCGGCACTGTCCACAGCCGGGAACACCATCGGCGGTGCATTGCAGCGCCGCCGCGAAGCTCAGCGCCGCCACCGAACGCCCCGAGCCGGGCGGGCCGGTGATCAGCCAGGCATGCGACATCGCCGGGCTGTGAGCCGAATCACCGCGGGCCGCACGCGCAGCGGCCACCAACTCGGCCTCCACCGCCTGCTGGCCGACCAAGCGCGCGAACACTCCGGGCATCACCGCAAACAGTACTGGTCACCGCCGACACCAGCCGCGGCTCAACCTGCTTTTTGGTTGCCGCTAAGTGCCGGCAGCCGGATACGGTGGGTCCGTGAACACCGCAGTGGCACTGAGCGGACGAACCAGCGCGTTCGTCCGCTGGCTGGTGCGCACGCCGTGGCCGGTGTTCTCGCTGAGCATATTTCAGGCCGACATCATCGGCGCGCTGCTGGTGCTCGGCTTCCTGCGCTACGGCCTGCCGCCCGAGGACCGCGTCGAGTTGCAGGATCTGCCTCGGACCAACCTGGCGCTCTTCGCGATCACGCTCGTCGTGCTCGTCGCGACCGGGTTCTCGGTGAGCGTGCGGCTGCTGGTGCCGGTCTTTCGCTGGCAGCGCCGCGACGGCCTGCTGGCCGACAGCGACCCGGCTGCCACCGAGCTCGCCCGCATCCGCGCGTTGCGGATGCCGTTCTACCGCGTGCTGATCAGCCTGTGCTACTGGTGCGTGGGCGGTGTGGTGTTCATCGTCGCCAGTTGGCGAAAAACCAGCCACCTAGGACCGGTGGTGGGCGTCGCCGTCGCCCTGGGCGCCGCCGCGACCGCGATCATCGGCTACCTGCAGGCCGAACGGGTCCTGCGCCCGGTGGCGGTGGCCGCCCTGCGCGGTGGTGTGCCCGAGAATGTGCGGGCACCCGGTGTCATCCTGCGGCAATTGCTGACCTGGGCGCTGTCGACCGGGGTGCCGCTGCTGGCCATCGTGCTCGCCGTGATGGCCGACAAGGCGGCGTTCCTGCACGGGCCACCCGAAAAGCTGCTCAACCCGATCCTGCTGATGGCACTGCTGGCATTGGTCATCGGGCTGGCCAGCACACTGCTGGTGGCCATGTCGATCGCCGACCCGCTGCGCCAGCTGCGCTGGGCGCTCGGCGAGGTGCAGCGCGGAAACTACAACGCGCACATGCAGATCTACGACGCCAGCGAACTTGGCCTGCTACAGGCCGGTTTCAACGACATGGTGCGCGACCTGGCCGAGCGGCAACGGCTGCGCGACCTCTTCGGCCGCTATGTCGGCGAAGACGTCGCCCGCCGCGCCCTGGAGCGCGGCACCGAACTGGGCGGGCAGGAACGCGACGTCGCCGTGCTGTTCGTCGACATGGTCGGCTCTACCCAGCTGGCGGCGACCCGTCCGCCCGCCGAGGTCGTGAACCTGCTCAACGAATTCTTCCGGGTGATCGTGGAAACCGTTGGCCGCCATGGCGGTTTCGTCAACAAATTCCAGGGCGATGCCGCGCTGGCGATCTTCGGCGCGCCTATCGAGCACCCCGACGCTTCCGGTGGCGCGCTGGCGGCAGCGCGCGAACTGCACGACGCGCTGCTGCCGGTGCTGGGTTCGCTGGAGTTCGGGATCGGGGTCTCGGCCGGCCGCGCGATCGCCGGCCACATCGGCGCGCAGGCCCGCTTCGAATACACTGTGATCGGCGACCCGGTCAACGAGGCCGCCCGGCTCACCGAGCTGGCCAAGCTCGAAGAGGGCCACGTGCTGGCTTCCGCGGTCGCGGTCAGCGGCGCGATCGACGCCGAAGCGTTGTGCTGGGAGGTCGGCGAAGTCGTTGAACTGCGCGGGCGAACCGCCCCCACCCAGCTGGCCAGACCGCTGAACCTGGCTGCGCCCGAACAGGTTTCCAGCGAGGTGAGTAGCTAGGCCCGCTTCTTCGCCGCCGCCTTGCGGGTTGTCTTTCTGGCCGTCCGCTTGGCCGGCCCGCGGGCCCGGCGGTCGGCTAGCAATTCGGCGGCGCGCTCGTCGGTGATGGACAACACGTCGTCGCCCTTGCGCAGACTGGCGTTGGTCTCCCCGTCGGTGACATAGGGTCCGAACCGGCCGTCCTTGACCAGCATCTGCCTGCCCGAGGCCGGGTCGATTCCCAGTTCACGCAGCGGCGGCGCCGAGGCGCCTTGGCGGCCACGGCGTTTGGGCTCCGCGTAGATTTTCAAAGCTTCGTCCAACGTGATCGTGAAAATCTGGTCTTCACTCGCAAGCGATCGAGAATCGTTGCCCCGCTTGAGGTATGGCCCGTAGCGGCCGTTCTGTGCGGTGATCTCCTCACCCGTCTCGGGGTCGACACCGACGACGCGGGGCAGCGACAGCAGTTTCAGTGCGTCATCGAGGGTGACGGTCTGCAGATCCATGCTGCGCAGCAACGACGCGGTACGGGGTTTGGGACCACCGGGTTTTCTGCCCTTCTTGGCGGTAACGCCGTCACCGTCGGGCTCCTCGGGCAGAATCTCGGTGACATAGGGCCCGTATCGGCCGTCTTTGGCCACGATCTGGTAGCCGGTCTCGGGATCGTTCCCCAGCACACGACCCTCCTGGGGGGTGGCGAAAAGCTCCTCGGCCACCTCCAATGTCAGCTCGTCGGGCGCCAGGGTGTCGTTAAGGTTGGCCCGCTGAGGCGTCGGCTCGCCGTCGTCCCCGGCCACCATGCGTTCCAGATAGGGCCCGTTCTTGCCCACCCGCACATAGATGGGGCGTCCTTCGGCGTCGTCAAACAACTTGATGGAGTTGACTTCTCGCGCATCGATGCCTTCCAGGTTGACGCCGACCAGCTTCTTCAAGCCGCCCGAACGCGCCACCGAACCCGGTACACCATAGTCGCCGCCGAAGTAGAATTTGGAAAGCCAGTTCGTGCGGTGCTCATGGCCGGCGGCGATCTCGTCGAGACCGTCTTCCATCGCCGCCGTGAATTCGTAGTCGACGAGCCGGCCGAAATGCTGTTCCAAAAGCCCGGTGACCGCGAACGCCACCCACGACGGGACCAGGGCGCTGCCCTTCTTGTACACATAGCCGCGGTCCTGGATGGTCTTGATGATCGACGAATACGTCGACGGCCGCCCGATGCCCAGCTCTTCGAGCGCCCGGACCAGCGAGGCCTCCGTGTAGCGCGGCGGCGGGTTGGTGGAGTGCTGATCCGGGACCACTTCGGCGGCGTCGAGCCGCTGCCCCTCCCTCAGGTGCGGCAGGCGTCGCTCGGCGTCGTCGGCCTCACCGCCGGCCAGCTCGTCGACGGTTTCCACATAGGCCTTGAGAAACCCGGGGAAGGTGATGGTGCGCCCGCTCGCGGCGAACACCACCTGCCGGTCGCCGGACATACCGGTGATCCGCAGGCTCAGCGTGGTGCCGCGCGCGTCGGCCATCTGGGAGGCCACCGTGCGCTGCCAGATCAGCTCGTAGAGGCGAAAGTCGTCACCGTCGAGTTCGCGGCGCACCGCGTCGGGAGTGGCGAACGTCTCACCGGCCGGCCTGATCGCTTCGTGCGCCTCCTGGGCGTTCTTCACCTTGCGGGTGTACTGCCGCGGCGACGGCGACACGTACTCCTCGCCGTAGAGCTGGCGCGCTTGGGTGCGGGCGGCGTTGATCGCCGACTCCGACAGCGTGGTGGAGTCGGTGCGCATGTAGGTGATGTAGCCGTTCTCGTAGAGCCGCTGCGCGACGCTCATCGTCCGTTCCGCGGAGAACCGCAGCTTACGGCCGGCCTCCTGCTGCAGCGTCGAGGTCATGAACGGCGCGTACGGCCGCCGGGTGTAGGGCTTTTCCTCGGCGGACGCCACGGTCAGCCGCGCGCCACGCAATCCCTCGGCGATCGCGGTGGCACCGGCCTCGTCGAGCACGATGAGGCCGGAGACCTGCCGGTCCGCGCGCAGGCCGCCCAGCGCGTCGAAATCGCGCCCGGTGGCCACCCGCAGGCCGTCGACGCTGGTCAGCCGGGCCGTGAAGGTGGGTGGGCTCGCCTTGGGATCGGAGGCGCTGGCGTCCAGCTCGGCGACCACGTCCCAGTACTCGGCGCTGCGGAACGCCATCCGCTCACGTTCGCGCTGCACGATGATGCGGGTGGCCACCGACTGCACCCGGCCCGCCGAAAGCTTGGGCGCGACCTTCTTCCAGAGCACCGGGCTGACCTCGTAGCCGTATAGCCGGTCCAGGATGCGGCGGGTCTCTTGGGCGTCGACCAGGTCGTTGTCCAAATCGCGGGGATGCTCGGCGGCGGCGCGGATCGCCGGTTCGGTGATCTCGTGGAACACCATCCGTTTGACCGGTATGCGCGGCTTGAGCGTTTCCAGCAGGTGCCAGGCGATGGCCTCACCTTCGCGGTCGCCGTCGGTGGCCAGATACAGCTCGTCGGCGTCTTTGAGCCGGGCTTTGAGCTCGTTGACGGTGCTTTTCTTGTCGGGGCTGATGATGTAGAGCGGTTCGAAGTTGTGGTCGACGTCCACACCGAGCCGGGCCCACGGTTCAGACTTGTACTTGGCGGGCACGTCTGCGGCGTTTCGTGGCAGGTCGCGGATGTGACCCCGGGAGGACTCGACGATGTAGTCGGAGCCCAGGTAGCCGGCTAATTTGCGCGCTTTGGTCGGCGACTCCACGATGACGAGTCGCCGCGCGCTGCCATTTCTGCCGGTGCTGCGGCCGCCGTTAGCCAACTGTGCTTACGCTCCATCTCTGTCCTCGGTACCCCGGGAGCAGCCATCGGGCCGCTGTCCAAAGACCCTCGGTCAACCCTGTGGACAACTGACAATGTGGCACCCGCGGCCAGCCGACGCAAACCGACTCTCCGGGACCGGTGCGGTGGTTGGCGGCTAAACGCGAGGCCACTGCGACAACGCCTGCGGGTCGGCGGGCGGTTCCCCGACGTTTTCTACCAGGCGCGATAGCCGTCGTCGGCCGCTGATCCGCAACGCCGGCCGGCTGCCGCGGGTGCCGATGAGCGTGGGTGCGATCCCCACCCGCATCAGCGCCGAGGCCAGCGGTGAATGGGTGTCGGGCGCGTGCGGGTCGAGCCCGAGCAGGTAGCGGTCGGCGTCCGGGCATCCGGCCGCCAGCGTCCAGGCCCGCAGTTCCCGCGGGCCCGGCAGCCACTGCGGTGGCACGGTCTTGACCGCCCCGCGGGTCCACTCAGCGGCGACCGCCCGAAGCCGGGGATCGACGGCCGTGCGCACCAGCGGGGTGTCTTCGTCGGTGCGGGTGATCTCCGGCACCAAGCCGGCGTCGTCGATCATCGCTGCCAGCGCCGCGGCACGCCACGGCTGCTCAACCACGACCGATAGCCGCGCGCCGGCACCGACGATTACGATCTGCCCGGGCGCCGCCAGCACCCCGGTGAGGTCGGCGACCGCGGGCGGCACCGACTCCGCCGAGAAAAACGACAGCTGGCTCACGTCACCGACAGTAAGTCACGCCCGGCACCGATTCGCGCTGCGCAGGCATAACGAAAATCCCCGGCGGACCCGGTAACCGGGACCACGCGGGGATTTCGCCAGGAGCTTTCGCTCAGATGGAACGGACGTCGGTAGCCTGCGGCCCCTTGGGGCTTTGACCGACCTCGAACTCGACTCGCTGATTCTCCTCAAGCGTGCGGAAGCCCGTTCCCTGGATTTCCGTGTAGTGGACGAACACGTCGGCCGAACCGTCCTCGGGGGCGATGAAGCCGAATCCCTTCTCCGCGTTGAACCACTTCACAGTTCCCTGTGGCATTTTTCGATCTTTCCTTCTCTTCTGGGTGCGGTACACCGTGTTTCCGGTGCCCGGGCCTGCTGTGACCGCCATACCTCGCGGAGTCGCTCGGAACTTCACCCGACCTACACCCTCGCAGGAACCGCGGCCGCAACGAGAGATCCTGCGAAAGTTTGACACGAACACAGAAGCTGCGGCCGCCATAAGTCAATCACGTTCCCGGCTTGAGCGACAGCTTGTGGTGCTCAATTCGCCCAATCAGCTGGTGAACAATGCGGTTGATGGCCAGGGCGAGGAGGCACACGTGACATTCGGCAGCGAGTTGCTCGCCGCCGCGGTCGCCGCGGCCGGGCCGGGCGAGCATCCGTTGCGCCATGTCGCCGACCTGGCGCCGCAGGGCGGCCAGCCGCACAGCTGGCCTAGCTGGGCGCGACCGGAGGTGATTCGCGCGTTCACCGATTACGGCATCAGCTCACCGTGGTCGCACCAGTATCGCGCCGCGGAACTGGCCCACGCGGGCCGTCATGTGGTCGTCAGCACGGGCACCGCCTCAGGCAAATCGCTGGCCTACCAGCTGCCCATCCTCAACACGCTCGCGGCGGACCCACGCGCACGAGCGCTGTATCTGTCACCGACCAAAGCGCTCGGCCATGACCAGCTGCGCACCGCGCACGCGCTGACCGCGGCGACCCCGCTACTGGCCGACGTGGCGCCCACCGCCTACGACGGCGACAGCCCCGCCGAGGTGCGCCGCTTCGCGCGGGAGCGCTCTCGGTGGCTGTTTTCCAATCCGGACATGGTTCATCTGTCGATACTGCGCAACCATGCCCGCTGGGCGGTGTTTCTGCGCGGCCTGCGTTTCGTGGTGGTTGACGAATGCCACCACTACCGCGGCGTTTTCGGCTCTAACGTGGCGATGGTTTTGCGTCGCCTGCTGCGGCTGTGTGCTCGCTACACCGCTCATCGCGACCGGCGGCCGACGTTCATCTTCGCCAGTGCGACGACGGCTTCGCCGGGCGCGACGGCCACCGAGCTCATCGGCCAACCGGTCGAGGAGATCACCGACGACGGTTCCCCCCGGGGGGCGCGCACGGTTGCGCTGTGGGAACCCGCGTTGCGCCCCGAGGTGACCGGTGAGAACGGCGCCCCGGTACGCCGCTCCGCCGGTGCCGAGGCAGCACGGCTCATGGCGGATCTGGTCGCCCGGGGCGCGCGCACGCTGACATTTGTGCGTTCGCGGCGCGGTGCAGAACTGACCGCGCTGGCCGCCCGGTCCCGGCTGCACGACATCGCGCCGGAGTTGGCCGACAAGGTGGCGTCCTACCGGGCGGGTTATCTCGCCGAGGAGCGCAGCGCGCTGGAGCATGCCCTGGCCGACGGCCGGCTGCGCGGTCTGGCCACCACCAATGCCCTCGAGTTGGGCATCGACATCGCGGGTCTGGATGCCGTGGTGATCGCCGGCTTCCCGGGCACGGTGGCCTCGTTCTGGCAGCAGGCCGGACGCTCCGGGCGCCGCGGTGCGGGTGCCCTGATCGTGCTGATCGCCCGCGACGATCCGCTGGACACCTACCTGGTGCACCATCCGGCGGCGTTGCTGGACAAGCCCATCGAGCGGGTCGTGATCGATCCGGCCAACCCATATCTTCTCGGTCCACAATTGCTTTGTGCGGCAAGTGAATTGACACTCAGCGACGATGAAGTTCGGGCGTTGCGTGCTGAAGACGTGGCCAACAGGCTGGTCGACGACGGCCTGCTGCGGCGCCGCGACGGCAAGTACTTCCCCGCGCCGGGCCTGGACCCGCATGCCGCGGTCGACATCCGAGGGTCCACCGACGGCCAGGTCGTCATCGTGGAGGCGGACACCGGGCGGCTGTTGGGCACCGTCGGCGCCAGCCAAGCCCCGGCCGCTGTGCACCCCGGAGCGGTGTACCTGCACCAGGGTGAGAGTTACGTCGTGGATGCACTCGACGCCGAGGACGGCATGGCGTTCGTCCACGCCGAAGACCCCGGATATGCCACGTTCGCGCGGGAAGTCACCGACATCGCGGTCACCGGCGAAGGCGAGCGCATGGTTTTCGGGCCGGTGACGCTGGGCTTGGTCCCGGTGACCGTCACCAACCGGGTCATCGGTTATCTGCGCCGCCGGCTCGACGGTGAAGTGCTCGACTTCGTCGACCTCGACATGCCCGCACACACCCTGCCCACGACCGCAGTCATGTATACAATCACCCCAGAAGCCTTGCAGCGCAACGGCATCGACGGGCCGCGAATCCCGGGGGCACTGCATGCGGCCGAGCACGCGGCGATCGGGCTGCTGCCGCTGGTGGCCAGCTGCGACCGGGGCGACATCGGCGGGCTGTCGGCCGCGGTGGGCCCCGACCCGTTTGCCCGGCTGCCCAGTGTCTTCGTCTACGACGGCTATCCGGGCGGAGCCGGCTTCGCCGAACGCGGCTTTCGTCAGGCGAGCACCTGGCTGAGCGCGACGGCTGCGGCGATAGAGGCGTGCGAATGCCCGAGTGGCTGCCCGTCGTGTGTGCAGTCACCGAAATGCGGCAGCGGCAACCAGCCGCTGGACAAGGCGGGTGCGGTCGCCGTGCTGCGGTTGGTGGTCACCGCATTGACCGACGGATGACGACCGACCCCTCGACGGGCGACTTCCGTGGCATGGCGGTACCGCCGCCAAACGCTTGGCTGATCAGATGCGGACGTGCCGAATCGGCGACACGGCGCGACGAACGGTCGGACAACGCGATCCGTTCCCAACCCCGACGGCTTCGGGCGCAGCAGCAAAATACCCGCCCGGGGCAATGAACGCAACTCGTCGGCGAAAGCCGCCGCGCAGAAAACGAATGTAGACAAGCTCAATGTGGCCGATACCGATGTTGGCCGACGTAAAGTCGCTGCTATGGGCCATGACTGGCTGCTGGTGGAGACGCTGGGCAAAGAACCCGTCGTGGTGGCGCAGGGAACGCAGCCCCGCAACCTTGTGCCGATCACCGCCTTCTTGCGGCGCAACCCGCATCTCGCGGCCATCCGCATGGCGATTGCCGAGTCGATGCGAACCCGGGCGAGCCTGGTGGCCACCACACCCACGAGCGACCGGGTCGTCCGCACCGAACCGGTGGTGATGTCCGACGGTCGCATCCATGGTGTCCACGTCTGGTGCGGAGCGGCCGTTGACCGGCCACCCGAGCGAGCAGTCCCCGGCCCGCTGAAATGGGATCTGACCATCGGGGTGGCCACCGGCACCCGCGAGTCGCTGGCCAACAGCGGCAAAAATCCCGACGTCGAGCCCACCCACGGCAGATCGTTCGCCGACGACCTGCCCACGCGAGAGCTCAACCCCAGCGAAAGCAAAGTGCTCGCCCTGGCGATCAAGGCACAGCCCGGGCAAACCCTGTGCGGCACCTGGGACGTCACCGACTGGCGGGGCAACCCGATACGGGTGGGGTTCGTCGCGCGCAGCGCCATCGAGCCCGGGGCGGACGGCTGCGACCACCTGATCGCGCGGGCCATGAACTGGCGCGCCGAGCCCGAGTGCACGGCCGGCTCCGGCGACCGCCTGGCGCAACAGATCGTGCAGGGGCTCGCACAGCCGGGAGTGCATCGCGCCCTGTTCGATCTCAAAAACTGGTCGCTGCTCAAATGGCTCGACGAGCCGTGCCCCTTCTACGATTGGCGCAGCACCGCCCGCTCGCCGCGGGTGCATCCCGACGACGAACAGCTGATGGCTTCCATGACAACGGAATTCGCTCACGGTGCCACGGCGCGGGTATTGCGCCTGCCGGGTCATGACGGAACCTGGACGCCGCTGCATGTGACCGTCAACCGGATCGAAGTCGAAGACAAGACGTTCGCCGGACTGATCTCGCTGCGAGTGCCAACCGACAACGAGTTGGCCGAAGCGGGATTGTCTCCCTCCGGCAACCACACCGGCTGAGACCACCACGACGTTCACCTGGCCGTGCCGATGGGCCCCGCACGGGCCGCCGCCCTGGCCGACCCCCCTCCGGCCACCGCCGCCTCGACCGTGACGACGACATCGAGCCCCTGCAGCTCGCATTCGATGTCGCGGGCCCGCATCCGCCTGGCCACCAGCCCGGCCCGGGCGCAGGCCGCCTCGGCGCCGGCCGGCACGCGTGCGGCTGCAGCAAGCGCAGCCAGGTCGGCGGCCGCCTGTGCGCGGTGGCGGGCCACCACGACCGAGCCGAGGTACACCCCGGCCCCGGCGACGCACAGCAGGACGGCAATCATTGCCGCGGCCAGCACCGTGGCCGAACCGTCCTCACCGCGGCTCGGCCGCCGAAATCCCCTCGGCCCCGATGACCAACGCAGGCAACAAATGCGATCGTGCGGTGACGGTTGCGACGACGAGCTCGCCGTCTCGGCGCACCTGCACGTGCGCTGAGCGTGGCGCGATGCGCCGAGCCGTGTCGACCGCGCGCTCGTCGCCGCGCGCCGCCAGTCGAGCCGCCTCCCGCGCGGCGTCGACGCAACGCACCTGCATCGACATCGCCATGACACCGGCAACGCACACCACCAGCACCGCGACCAGTGCAGCGATCGCCAAGGCCGCCTCCACGGTGCTGGCGCCGGCATCGTCGGCTAGGTCTTGGTGTTGAGGGCCCGGGCGATGATGTTGGTCAACGCACTCACGATGGAATCGCCGGTAACGACCGTGTAGAGGATCGCCCCGAACGCCGCGGCCGCAATGGTCCCAATGGCGTACTCGACCGTGGACATGCCCGACTCGTCGACCACCAAAAGCGCCAGGCGCGCGTGCAATGCGCGAAATACGCTGCCCTTGTACATGTTTCTCTCCCTTCTCCACTCCGATGTGTCGACGCCTCACAGCACACCCGACCGCAGCACGTCGCCGGCAAGCCCAACCACCACCGGAACGATTCCCAGACAGACAAATGCCGGCAGAAAACACAGGCCCAACGGACTGGCAATCAGCACCGCGGCGCGCTCGGCGGTCGCCTCGGCGGCGTGCGCGGCGTCGTGACGGGATTGCGCGGCGAGTTCAGCGACCCCGTCGGCGAGGGCAGCACCCGAACTCGCCGATCGCCGCGCCAGCCGCAACAACGCTTGGGTGTGGTTGTCAAGTGCGCCCGACAGATCCGGCGGCGCCGACCAGGCGGCAGCCGGATCGGCGCCGAGCCTCAGCAGGTCGGCGGCCCGGCGAAGCAGGCAGGCCAACCGCGGGGGTGCCGATGCGGCGGTCGCGGCGGCCGCGGTCGGCACAGCCATGCCGGCCGCCAGGCAGACCGCGAACACGTCCAGGCTGGACGCGACCGCAAGCGGGTCCGCCGCGCGCGCGGTTGCCCGCCGCGGGCGATCCGCGCGGCACGACAACCCGGCCCGCGCCCGCACGACCGACGGACCGGCGGCGGCCAGCAGCGCCAGCGCCAACAACACCGCCGCGGCGCTCACGGCGCCACCCGATCGGTGATCCGGTCCGACCACAGCAGCCCGCCACACATCAGCACGGTTCCGGCCACCAGCAGCCAGCCGCCGGCATGGCCGTCCAGCAAGAACCGCAATGGTTGCGCCCCGATCAACTGGCCCAGCAGCACACCCAACACCGGCAGGCCCGCCAGTATCGCCGCGGTCGCGCGTGCTCCCGCCATCCGCGCTCTCACCTGTGCCGAAAACCGTTGTCGCTCAGCAATATCACGCTGCGCCGCGCGCATTAGCGTAGACATCGCCAGGCCGTGCTCGGCAGCTAGCTGCCAGCACACCGCGAGCCGATCCCAATGCGTCGGCATCGCCGAAGACTGGGCCGCGCCGCGCAGACCGGCGGCGACGTCGGCGCCGAGCCGCGCACGTGCGGCGACCGCGTGAAAGCGCTCGGCGACGGTGCCGCCGGTTTCGGCGGCAGCAACCGAGAATGCCTGTACCGGATGAGCGCCCGCGCGCAATTCGCCGACCAGGACATCGACCGCGGCTTCCAGCGACCGGCTCTCGTCCACACCGAGCCGGGCATGCCGGTGGCGACGGTAGCGCAGCACGACGGTGGCCCCGACCACGGCAGTGGCGAGAGCCGTTGTCGCTGGCAGCAACACAGCCGTCACCGCCGCGGCACATCCGGCGACCCACCAGGCGCGTCTTCGACATGACTGCCGACCCGGCCGGCTGCCCGACGCGAGTCGCCGCCGCGGCGACGACGGCAACACCGCAACCGCGAGCGAGAGCATCAACGCGGCCGCCGCTGGACCGGTCACGTCGACATCCTGGCGTCCAGCAGCCGGCGCAGATCGCCTGCAGCATCGGTCAGCCCGCGCATCGCGTGCCATGCCGTGACGACATCGACTCGCCCACAGTCGCTTTGGCGTAACACGGCGATCTCGGCAAGCCTGCGACGGCCGGCGCGGTCGCGGGCGACGTGCAACAGCACTTGGACCGCTGCGGCGAGCTGACTATGCAGCGCGGCCCGGTCGAGGCCGCCCAGGGCGGCCAACGCTTCCAGCCGGGCCGGGACTTCGCCGGGGCTGTTGGCGTGGACCGTGCCGGCGCCCCCGTCGTGGCCGGTGTTCAGCGCCGCCAGCAGATCCACCACCTCGCCGCCCCTGACCTCGCCGACCACGATGCGGTCCGGGCGCATGCGCAGGGCCTGCCGCACCAGTTGGCGCACCGTCACTTCGCCCACGCCTTCGACGTTGGCGCAGCGCGCTACCAGCTTGACCAGATGCGGATGCGGGGGTGCCAGCTCGGCGGCATCTTCGACGCAGACGATCCGCTCGCCGGGCGCCACCGCGCCCAGCATCGCTGCCAGCAGAGTCGTCTTCCCCGCGCCGGTGCCGCCCGACACCAGAAACGCCAGCCGGGCGGCGAGGATGTCGGCGAGCAGTTGGGCAGCCTGCGGCGCGATCGCGCCAGCCGCGGTCAACACCGCCAGATCCTGGGTGGCCGGGCGCAGTACCCGCAACGACAGGCAAGTGCCGCCGGCGGCGATGGGCGGCAGGACCGCGTGCAGCCGCACCGCGAACCGCCCGGCCCCCAAACCGGTCAGCTGGCCGTCCACCCAGGGTTGGGCGTCGTCGAGACGGCGGCCGGCGGCCAGCGCCAACCGCTGCGCCAGCCGCCGCACCGCCGCGTCATCGGCAAACCGGATTTCACTGCGCCGCAAGCCGTTTCCGTCGTCAACCCAGACCGCATCAGGAGCGGTGACCAGGACGTCGGTGGTACCCTCGGCGCACAGCAGCGGCTCGAGGATGCCGGCGCCGCTGAGCTCGGTCTGCAGCACCCGCAAGTTGGACAGCACTTCGGTATCGCCGAGCACCCCGCCGGATTCCGCCCGGATCGCGGCAGCCACCACATTCGGCCGCAGTGGCCCGGACTCGGCGGCGAGCCGCTCACGCACCCGGTCGATCAGGGAACCGCTCACGCTGCCCCGCTTTCTGACTCCGCCGGTCGGCTCGGTAGCACGGCGAGGACGCGGCGGGCCGCGCCCGCCAAGGCGGATCGCCGCGGCAACCGCAGCCCGCCATGTTCGAGTCGCTCCGCGATTCGCGGATCGGCTCTCATCGACGCCAACAACGGCACGGCGGCGACAGCAGCGATTTCCGCGGCGCGCAGCCCGCCCGGCGACGGACCGCGCACGACGAGACCCACGTTGGGATTGATCGTGCACAGCACCGGTGCGATCGTCGCGGTAGCCGCACATGCCCGCACATCGCATGGACTGACCAGCACAACCAGATCAGCTGACTGCAAAGCGGTTTCGCACGCATCGCTCAGCCGGCGCGCAACATCACAGACCACGGTGACCCCGCCGCGGCGCCCGGCGTCGACGACGGCCTCCACCGGCGCGGGTTCGAACTCGTGGCTGTTGCGGGCGGCTGAGAGGACGCTCACCCCGCGGTGTCGCGGCAGCGCCTCGCGCAGCGCCGACCAGTCGAGCCGCCCGCCCCGCACCGCGAGATCCGGCCAGCGCAATCCAGGCGCAGTTTCGCAACCCAGCACCAGGTCGATGCCACCACCCCAGGGGTCGAGATCGACCAACAGCGTGTCACCGGCGGCCTGCGCTAACGCGGCCGCAAACACCGATGCGCCGGCTCCGCCACGCCCGCCGATCACCGCAATCACCCCGCCGCGCAGCCGCTGGTCATACATCGACTCCGCGGCATCGGCGAGCTCACGGACGAGCTCGCGCTCTTGCGCGGGCAGCACCAGAACATGTTGGGCACCGACGGCAACGGCGGCCGCCCAGGTGGACGCGTCGGGTTCGGTGCCGCACACCACGACCACGTGGGAGCGCCGTGGCAGTGCCTGCTGCCCGCATCGGGCGGCCGCCGCCGCGTCGAGAACCACAGCGGCAGCGGCCGACCAGGTTTTCCGACTCGCTGCCGCCGAGTCGCTGGTGCGGACCACCCGCACCCCGACCGCGGCCGCCGCCCGGTCGAGCTCGTCGCGCAAAAGCGGTTCATCGAGCAGCGCCAACACCCCGACACTGCCGGTCGGGCCGATTCGGCTGCGGGTGGAGGCCACGTCCCCACCGTGCCGGGCCGCTGCGCTAAACCACCAGCCCTACCGCAGATTTTGTGGATAGCGGCCGGTCTGTGGACAACTCGGCCACGAGCTCACCACCGGCCGTGGGAAAGGTGATTCCGCAACGCTCACCAGAGCTTTCGAAAAGGGACGACCCCCGCCAGGGGGGGAGGAGGCGAGGGTCGTCGTGTATCAGCCCCGGGGGGTCGGGCTGATACACCTCGGCACAGGCCGAGTACTGGTTACTATACACGCGACAGTGCCCGCACGCGCAAGTGCTGCTTGCAACAGGAAGCAGGACACCTCGGTGATTGCGAATCCGAAATCATCGACGGGCACGCCGCCCCGACCCACCCTGAGCCGGTCTTTTATCCACAGCCTCACCCCGTGTGCGGGCATCGCCCTATGCTGAGCCGGTGACCGTCGCCAATTCGGCCGCGCCGCAGCAAACTTCGCCGCCGCCGCCCGCGCAACCCGACCGGCAACCCCGCACCGCCGCGTTTTTCGACCTCGACAAGACCATCATCGCCAAGTCCAGCACGCTGGCGTTCAGTAAACCCTTCTTCGACCAGGGGCTGATCAATCGGCGCACGGTGCTCAAGTCCAGTTACGCCCAGTTCCTCTACCTGCTGTCGGGTGCCGACCATGACCAGATGAACCGGATGCGCCTCCACCTGACCAACATGTGCAGCGGCTGGGATGTCGAGCAGGTCAAGTCGATCGTCAACGAGACCTTGCACGACATCGTCACTCCGCTGGTGTTCGCCGAAGCGGCCGATCTCATCGCGGGCCACAAGCTGTGCGGCCGCGATGTGGTGGTGGTGTCGGCCTCCGGCGAGGAGCTGGTGGCACCGATCGCCCGGGCGGTGGGCGCCACCCACGCGATGGCGACCAAGATGGTGGTCAAGGACGGCAAATACACCGGCGAGATCGCGTTCTACTGCTACGGCGAGGGCAAGGTCGAGGCGATCCGGCAGCTGGCCGCCCGGGAAGGGTACGAGCTGGACCACTGCTACGCCTACTCCGACTCGATCACCGACTTGCCGATGCTGGAGGCGGTTGGCCATCCGAGTGTGGTCAACCCCGATCGAGCGCTGCGCAAGGTCGCAAGCGCCAGGGGCTGGCCGGTGCTGATGTTTTCCCGGCCGGTGTCGTTGCGAGACCGCATTCCGGCGCCGTCGAGCGCAGCGGTCGCCACGACGGCCGCGCTGGGTGTCAGTGCGCTGGCCGCGGGAGCCCTCACCTATTCGCTGCTGCGCCGCTTCGCGTTCTGACCGTCAGCAAACATCGGCCGGACCGCTTGAGGCCCTCGCGCCACATTTAAGTCTTGATGTGATTGGGGTCACGTAGTACAAAGGAGTCACGGAAGCCCGGTGAGGCCAAGGTCGATTCGGAAGAGAAGAATCGGTCTCCCGATCCGGGCGGCCCAGCACGGATACCGGCACCCACGCGGAGCTACAGCCGCGATAATGGCAGAAGTGTTGCGGGCCTGCGTAATTGCGAAGATCGGACGGTTTCGACGGCCCTTTGGGTGGGGTCGCAGCCGGACACTTCGCAAGATCGCCGAGGCCAACCCACGCAACCCGAAGTTGCACGCTTGGTAACCGAGTTCCGTGCTAGCGGGCGGCGCGCCGAGACCATTCGGATCGCCGCCCGCTTCACATGTGTGTAGGGCTTATTCCCGATCGGCTCGGCTAACCACGCGCCACGGCGTCGGCGATCGACACCGCCTCGCGCGCACCGGCCTGCAACGCGCGGCAGCACAACAGCACCCAGGCCCTGACGCCTTCCGCCGTGCCGGTCGCGAAGCCGTTGGCGGCGTCGCGATAGTCGGCGCCGCGGCGCATCCAATACACCTCGGGCACACCCAGCCCATGCGGGTCCAATCCGGTGGCAACTGTCACCAGCCGCGACACCGCCCTGGCGACCACACCGTCGGCGCTGCCGAACGGGCCCAGCGTCAACAGCTCGCCGTGCGCGACCGCCGCCACCACCGGCGCCGGGGCCCGGGTGCCGCCGCTGACCAGATCCGCGAGCAGCTCAAGACGCGGCGCGACGTCGGCGTCCACCCGGGGCCGGCCCAGCTGGTCCGCGTCGACCTGACCGGCGGCCGCGAGCATGTGCAGCCGGGCCAGCGCCTGCATCGGCGCCCGCTGCCACACCCCGACCAGGCTGGTCTGTCCACCTTCCAGGGCCTGCGCCACTCGCAGCGCGCCGGCGAATATCGGGTCGCCGGCCGCGGAGACGTCCAGCCTGAGCACGCCGCCATCGAGCACGGCCGAGGCCCGCGCCGCCCGCAACGCCGCCTCGGCCGCGGTCACCGGCCAGTCCCGCAGGTTGGCCGGGTGCCGGTGCGCCCGGCCCAGCGCGTCACGCGCCTGCTCGCAGGCCATGGCCACGCCGGACAGCTCCAGCAGCGGAGCCAGCGGGTCATTGGTCACAGGAGCCTCACGCTATCGGGTGGGTGCGCCGGGGGATGGCGTCGAGCAGTTGGCGGGTGTGCTCATGGCGCGGTCGGGTGAACACGTCCTCGGTCGGTGCGTGCTCGACCACCCGTCCGGCGTGCATCACCAGGACCTCGTCGGCGATTTGGCGTATCACCGCCAGATCGTGGCTGATGAACAGATAGGTCAGGCCGAGTCGAGCCTGCAGGTCGGCGAGCAGGTCCAGTATCTGGGCCTGCACCACGACGTCAAGCGACGAGACGGCCTCGTCGCACACCAGCACCTCCGGGTGCAGCGCCAGCGCCCGGGCGATCGCGACCCGCTGGCGCTGGCCGCCGGACAGCTCGCGAGGCAAGCGGCCCAACAGCCACGACGGCAACGCCACCTGGTCGGCCAGCTCACGCACCGCCTGCGCACGTTGCCGACGGTCGCCGATGCCGTGGACGCGTAAGGGTTCCTCGATGGCACGAAATACCGAGTACATGGGATCTAAACTGCTGTAAGGGTTTTGAAAAACCGGCTGTATTCGCCGGCGAAACGCGAACGCTCGCCGACGGTCTAACGCGCCGACATCCTGGCCGTCGAAAAACACTGTGCCTGAGCTCGGTTGCAGCAGACCGAGCACCATCCGTGCCAGGGTGGATTTCCCCGAACCGGATTCGCCAGCGATCCCCAGCGTGCTGGCTCGCCGCAGCCGAAACGACACGCCGTCGACAGCGCGCAGCTCCGCATGCCGCCACGGCGCTCCGCGTGACATCCGGTAGACCTTCGTCAACTCCGAGGCGACCACGATGTCGTCACCGGTTCGCCGAGCGGGCCTGCCCGCTGGGCGCATCGCCGGTGCCGCGGCGATAAGCTGACGCGTGTAATCGTGCTGGGGATTGGCCAGAACCTCCTGTGCATCACCGGATTCCACGACCACACCGCGCTGCATGACGACCAGACGCTCGGCGCGTTCGGCGGCCAGTGCCAGGTCATGAGTGATCAGCAACACCGCGGTACCGCGTTCGCGGGCCAGACGCTGCAGATGATCAAGCACCTTTCGCTGCACGGTGACGTCGAGCGCCGAGGTCGGCTCATCGGCGATCAGCAGCCGTGGCCGTCCGGCCAACCCGATGGCGATGAGGGCGCGCTGGCACATGCCGCCGGACAGCTGATGCGGATAGCGGCGGGCCTGGGTGGCCGGATCCGGTATGCCCGCCCAGGCGAGCAGGTCCAACGGTCGGTGGTCGGAGATATTATTGGCGCGCAATGCTTCTCGGACTTGAAAGCCGACCCCCCACACTGGGTTGAGGTTGGTCATCGGATCCTGCGGCACGTAACCGATCGCCCGGCCCCGGATCGAGCGCAATACCCGCGGATTGGCCGCGGCGAGATCGAGGCCTTCGAAGAGGATGCGGCCACGAGTGATCCGTCCGTCGCCGGGAAGCAGCCCGAGTATGGCGGCCGCGGTGGTGGATTTGCCTGAGCCGGATTCGCCGACCACGCCAACGGTCTGCCCATGGTGCACCGTGAGCCACACTCCACGAACCGCGGCATCGTCGTCGCCGAATCTGACTTCGAGGTCCTCGACCGCGAGCAGCGGCCCTTCCGCGCCACTCATGACCGTGACACCGGATCCAAGGCGTCGCGTAACGCGTCGCCCATCATCATGAAAGCCAGCACCGTAATCGCTAATGCCCCCGCCGGATAGAACAAGATCGGAGAGCCGGCGCGCAGTCGGGTCTGGGCGATGCTGATGTCACCGCCCCAGGACACCACCGACGGCGGCAGCCCGACGCCGAGGTAGGACAACGTCGCTTCAGTGACGATGAATGTACCCAGCGCGACGGTGGCGACGGCGATCACCGGGCCCACCGCGTTGGGCAGCGCGTGCCATACCAAAATCCGAAACCTGCTCAGCCCCATGGCCTTAGCTGCCAGCACATAGTCGCTGGTCCGCACCTGGATGACCGCGCTGCGCGCGATGCGGGCGATCTGTGGCCAGCCGAACGATGCCAGGATCGCGATCACCGTCCACACCGTGCGGTGCTGCATGACCTGCATGAGCACGATCGCGGCGAGCAGCAGCGGTATTCCGAAGAACACATCAGCGAGGCGGGACACCGCCGCGTCTATCCAGCCGCCGTAGAAGCCGGCCAGCGCGCCCAGGGTTCCGCCGACGACGAACACCGCCAGCGTCGCGCCCAACCCCACGGTGATGGAAGCCCGCGCGCCGTACACGGTGCGGGCGTAGATGTCGTGGCCCTGTAGGTCGGTGCCGAACCAATGCGCCGCCGACGGGTTCAGCAGGCTTTGGCCGGGGTCGGCGTAGGTCGGGTCGGCGCTGGTGAACAACGCGGGGAAAGCGGCGACCAGACCGACGAACACGATCAGCGCTGCGGCCACAAGGAACTTCGGTTGCCGGCGCAGTCCCCACCAGGTGGTGCGCCACAAGCCGTGGCTGACAACTTGTTCAGCCATAGCGGATCCGGGGGTCCAGAACCGCGTAGAGCAGGTCCACCGCCAGGTTGGTGATCAGGTACACCACGACAAGCACGGTCACGATGGACACCACGGTCGGCACCTCCTGCCGGGTGACCGCCTGATACAGCACACCGCCGACACCGTGGATGTTGAAGATACCTTCGGTCACGATCGCACCGCCCATCAGCGCGCCGAGGTCCGCGCCGAGAAACGTCACCACCGGAATCAGCGAGTTGCGCAGAATGTGCACGGTGACCACCCGGGGCCGGGAAAGTCCCTTGGCGGTCGCAGTGCGCACATAGTCGGCGTGGGCATTGGCAGCCACCGCCGAACGGGTCAACCGCACCACGTAGGCAAACGACACCGAACCCAGCACGATGCCGGGCAGCAGCAGCCGCGCGAATGTCGCCTGATCGCCCACCGTGACCGGGACGATCCCCAGCCGGACGCCGAAGGCGAACTGCGCCACGAAACCCAGCACGAAGATCGGGACCGCGATGATGACCAGGCTCGCGGTCAGCACCCCGGCGTCGAAGATGCCGCCCTGGCGCAAGCCGGCGATCACGCCCAAGCCGATCCCGAGGATCGCCTCCACCGCCAGCGCGATCGCCGCCAACCGCATTGTCACTGGAAAGGCTTGGGCCAAAACGGTGCTGACCGGCAGACCAGAGTAGGCGCGGCCGAAGTCACCGCGCACAATGTCGGCCAGATAGTGCAAGTACTGCACCACGAAGGGGTCGTCGAGGTGGTATTGGGCTCGCAGCTGTGCCGCCACCGCTGGGCTCAGCGGCCGGTCCCCGCCCAGTGCGGCTATCGGATCTCCCGGCAGCAGGAACACCATCCCGTAGATCAGCAGGGTGGCGCCGAGAAAAACGGGAACCATCAGCGCGATACGGCGGACGACGTACCAGGCCATGTCACGTCTTGCGGATGTGTTCGTAGTCGGGCAGACCATTCCAGGTCAAGACCACGTTGCGCACCGCGGGTGAGTATCCAGCCACGCTGATGGTGTACCACAGCGGTACAACTGGCATGTCGTGCAACAGGATTCGCTGAGCTTGGTTGGTCAGCGCGTAGGACTGCGGCAGGCTGGGCGCGGACTCGGCGCTGGCCAGCGCGGCGTCGAAATCCCGGTTGGAGTAGCCGACGTCGTTGGCGCCGGCGCCGGTGACGAACAGGGGCGCCAAAAACTCCAGCATCGACGGGTAGTCGCCCTGCCAGCCGGCGCGAAACGCAGTAGTGATGGTGTGACCGGTGATCTGGGTACGAAACCCCGCGAACGTGGGTTGTGGTGCGCCGACCGCGTCGATGCCCAGCGTGTTCTTGATGCTGTTGGCCACCGCGTCCACCCACTCCTGGTGACCGCCGTCCGCGTTGTATGCGATTGCATAGCTCCCGCTCCATTGCGAGATGCCGTTGGCCCGCGACCACAGCTGGCGCGCCCGGTCCGGGTTGAAGTCCAGCGCGTCGCTGCCTTCGATGTTCGGGTTGTATCCGGGCAGCGAACTGGCGGTGAAATCACGTGCGGGCGCGCGGGATTCGATGAAGATCTGTCGACAGATCTGGTCCCGGTTGATCGCTGCCGACAGGGCGAGCCGGCGCAGCCTGCCTTCTTCGCCGCCGAAGTGCGCTAGCCGCAGCGGCGTATCCAGGGTCTGATTGACCGCCGCGGGTGCGGTGACAGCACGCCCGCCGAGGTCTTTGCGGTAGACCGGCAGTACGCTGGTCGGAATCGTGTCCAGCACATCGAGGTTGGCTGAGAGCAGGTCTGCGTAGGCGGTGTCGAGGCTGGCGTAGAAGACGAAACGCAGCCCTTTGTTCTGCGGCACCCGGCTGCCATGGTAAGCGGGGTTGGGCACCAGCTCGATTTTGACGTTGTGCTGCCAGGACCCGCCGTCGGCGAGCTTGTACGGACCGTTGCCGATCGGATGCTGCCCGAACGCCGCCATGTCTCGAAACGCTACCGGCGGAAGCGGATAGAATGGCGAAAAGCCAAGCCGCAGTTTGAAATCGATAGCGGGTGCTTTGAGCCGCACAGTGAATTCACGATCGCTGAGCACCCGCAATCCTGTCATGGCCGTCGCGGCAGGTTTCGGTGCGGCCACCTCGTCGAAACCGGCGATCGGACTGAAGAAGCTTTGCTGCAGCTGGGCGTTGGTGGCCAGCGCGCCGTAGTTCCAGGCGTCGACGAACGAGTGGGCCGTCACCGGTGATCCGTCGCTGAAGGTCCATCCCGGTTTGAGCACGATGCGGTAGTTGACGTTGTCGGTGGTCTCGATCGACTGTGCGACCTCAAGCGTCGGTGTGCCCTTGGCGTCATAGGACATCAGGCCCGCGAAGAGCCGGTCGATGATGCGCCCGCCGTTGCTGTCGTTAGTGTTGGTCGGAATCAGCGGGTTTTGCGGCTCACCGCCGTTGACGATCACCGCGTCGGAGCTGACCCCGCCGCCGCCGCAGCCTGCCAACATTGCGGCGGCAATCACCACAACCGCCGCCACGGCGTGCATCCGACGCATGGGGCCGACCCTAAGTGCTTCGGCTGCGTCGACGTCATCGCCCCGGTTACGCTCGCTCACGTGACCGAGACGCACACCCAGGCACCGTCGTCGTATCCCCCGCCCCCGGACTTCGTCGCACAGGCCAACGTCGGCGACGACGCGTACCGGGAGGCCGAGCGGGACCGGCTGGCGTTTTGGGCCAAGCAAGCCGGCCGGCTGTCCTGGGCGGCGCCGTTCGAACAGGTGCTGGACTGGTCGCAGGCCCCGTTCGCCAGGTGGTTCGTCGGGGGCAAACTCAACGTCGCTTACAACTGCGTGGACCGCCACGTCGAGGCCGGCCACGGCGACCGGGTGGCCATCTTTTGGGAAGGCGAGCCGGTCGGGGAGAGCCGCACCCTGACCTATGCCGAGCTCAAGACCCAGGTATGCAAGGCCGCCAACGCGCTGACCGGGCTCGGTCTGGTCGCCGGCGACCGGGTCGCGATCTATCTGCCGATGATCCCCGAGGCAATCGTGGCAATGCTGGCCTGCGCCCGGCTGGGCATCATGCACAGCGTCGTGTTCGCCGGCTTTACTGCCACGGCGTTGCGGGCGCGGATCGCCGACGCCCAAGCCAAGCTGCTGATCACCGCCGACGGCCAGTTTCGGCGCGGCAAACCCGCTCCGCTCAAGGCCGCCGCCGACGAGGCGGTCGGGCAGCCGGACAGCCCCGTCGAGCGCGTGCTGGTGGTCCGGCGCACCGGCAGCGACGTGCCCTGGACCGATGGCCGCGACCTGTGGTGGCACGACGTCGTCGACCCGGCGGCGCCCGAGCACACGGCCGAGCCGTTCGATGCCGAGCAGCCGCTGTTTTTGCTGTACACGTCGGGCACCACCGGCAAGCCCAAAGGGATCATGCACACCAGCGGCGGGTATTTGACCCAGACGTCGTACACGCACTACAGCATCTTCGACATCAAGCCGGACAGCGACGTGTTCTGGTGCACCGCCGATATCGGCTGGGTCACCGGGCACACCTACAGCGTCTACGGGCCGCTGTCCAACGGCGCCTCGGAAGTCATCTACGAGGGCACGCCGGACACCCCCAACCAGCACCGGCACTTCGAGATCATCGAAAAATACGGTGTGGCAATCTATTACGCGGCACCGACATTAATCCGCACTTTCATGAAATGGGGCCGCGACATTCCCGCCGCCCACGACCTGTCCAGCCTGCGGCTGCTCGGGTCGGTCGGTGAACCCATCAACCCGGAAGCCTGGCGCTGGTATCGCACCGTCGTCGGCGGCGGCCGCACCCCGGTCGTGGACACCTGGTGGCAGACCGAGACTGGTGCCGCGATGATCTCACCGCTGCCCGCCGTGGCCGCGGCAAAACCGGGTTCGGCGATGCGGCCGCTGCCGGGCATCTCGGCCAAGATCGTCGACGACCACGGCAATCAACTCCCGCCCGGGCCCGACGAAGGCGAGCACGTCACCGGCTACCTGGTGGTGGACCAGCCGTGGCCGGCCATGCTGCGCGGCATCTGGGGTGACCCCGAGCGGTACCGCGAGACCTACTGGTCCAGATTCGCCCGGCAGGGCTGGTATTTCGCCGGCGACAGCGCCCGCTACGACGCCGACGGCGCGATCTGGGTGGTGGGCCGCATCGACGACGTGATGAACGTGTCCGGGCATCGGATTTCCACCGCGGAGGTGGAATCGGCGCTGGTCGGCCACTCGGGGGTGGCCGAGGCCGCGGTCGTCGGCGCCAGCGACGACACCACCGGCCAGGCGATCTGCGCGTTCGTGGTCTTGCAGGCCAACCAGCCCGCGACGGTAGGCGAGGAGATCATCGACGAGCTGCGCGCCCAGGTGGCCCGCGAAATCTCGCCGATCGCCCGGCCCCGCGAGGTCCATGTGGTGCCCGAGCTGCCGAAGACCCGCAGCGGCAAGATCATGCGCCGGCTGCTGCGCGACATCGCGGAAAACCGCGAACTCGGCGACACCTCGACACTGCTGGACCCCGGCGTGTTCGACGCGATCCGCGCCGCCAGGTAGCTGTCAGGTCATCAGGCCGGCACCGGCACGAAACCGGCGCCGGGCCGGCCCTTGGCGGCCAGATCCGCCAGCACCGCGTTGATCGACACCACCACCGCCGGGGTGTGCAGCGGGATGTATTTGATGACGCAACCCGGCAGCTTCTCGCTGAAGGCGCCGTGGATCATCCCGACCAGCATGCTGTTGACGGTGACCGGTCCTCCTGAGTCGCCGGGCTGGCCACAGAGCTGGGCGACGATGGTGCCGGGATCTTGGCCCGGCCCGAACGTGACACCGCAGGAATCACCGGTGGTCCGGCCCAGCTTGCAGACCACCTGCCCGGTCGCCGGATCCGGTCCGATGCCATTGATCGGGAAGTTGTTGAAGTTCGCCACCGGCGCCACCTTCGCCGGGTCGAACCGGATGACCGCGTAATCGAGGCTGTCGTTGCCGGCCACCATGGTGCCCAGGGTGCCGTGGTCTTGCGCGGCTTCAGCGGCGACGACGGCGCCGGGCCCGCCGCAATGCGCGGAGGTGAAGCCGATCAGCGCGCCGGTGTTGTCGGTGCCGATGGTGGTCAGGGTGCACAGCGCCTCCCCGTTGACGACGATGCCCGCGCCGCCACCGAGAATGACCTTGTCGTCCGCCTTGCCGGTACCGGCCGGGCCGGCCGCCATCAGCAGGATCAAGGCCACCATCGCCGCCATGACGCGGCGGTGCGCGGTCTGCAAGGCATCCACTCCCGTCGATGAGTCCGGCCCAGAATCGCCAAACGCTGCGTCAGTCTAGCGTGACCACAGGTTTGCCACTGCCGTCTGCGGGTTCTCCTGCGCTGGCCTCGTCTGGCATTGCGCGGCATGGCAACATGAACCGCGACGATGGCGAACCGAAAGGACCGTGTGTGAGCGACGGTGATCGTACGAACACAAACAGCAGGACCCGCCACAAAGACCCGGTGTCGGGCACGCTGACCACGATTCCCTTGACGGATCCGCACGCCTCCCCCGTCGAGCCGTCGATCGGCGCCCTGGTCAAGGAAGCGACAACCCAGGTATCCACGCTGGTCCGCGCTGAAATCGAGCTGGCCCGCGCCGAGATCACCCGCGACGTCAAAAAAGGCCTCACCGGCAGCGTGTTTTTCGTCTCGGCGCTGGTGGTGCTGTTTTATTCGACGTTCTTCTTCTTCTTTTTTCTCGCCGAGCTGCTCAACACCTGGCTGTGGCGATGGGCTTCGTACCTGATCGTGTTCGGCCTGATGGTCGTGGTCACCGCAGTGCTCGCGGTGTTGGGTTATCTGAAGGTCCGCCGCATCCGCGGGCCGCGCCAGACCATCGAATCGGTCAAGGAAACCCGCACCGCATTGGCGCCCGGCCACGAAAAAGCCGAGCAGCGGGCGATCACACCGCAGCGCGGGACGCCCGCCGATCCTTCAGGCTGGTAGATGGCGCCACCGGATCCGTCGGTAACCCGTATCGACGGGCCATGGCGGCATCTGGACATCCACGCCAACGGCATCCGGTTTCACGTCGTCGAAGCGGCTCCGGCCGGTCGCGGCGCGACCGCGCCGCCGTCCGCGCGGCCGCTGGTCATCCTCCTGCACGGCTTCGCCTCGTTCTGGTGGTCCTGGCGTCACCAGCTGCGCGGCCTCACCGGCGCCCGGGTCGTGGCGGTCGACCTGCGCGGCTACGGCGGCAGTGACAAGCCGCCCCGCGGTTATGACGGCTGGACGCTGGCCGGCGACACCGCGGGACTGATCCGGGCGCTCGGACACTCCTCGGCCACCCTGGTCGGCCACGCCGACGGCGGACTGGTGTGCTGGGCGACCTCCGTGCTGCATCCGCGGCTGGTGCGCGCCATCGCGGTGGTCAGCTCGCCGCACCCCGCCGCGCTGCGCCGCTCAGCACTGACCCGTCGAGACCAGGCCCGGGCACTGCTGCCGACCTTGCTGCGCTATCAGGTGCCGATTTGGCCCGAGCGCGCGCTGACCCGAAACGACGGCGAAGAAGTCGAGCGTCTGGTGCGCGGCCGAGCCTCCGCGAAATGGCTTGCTTCCGAGGACTTTTCCGAAACAATTGGCCATCTGCGGCTGGCCATCCAGATTCCGTCGGCGGCACACTCGGCGCTGGAATATCAGCGGTGGGCGGTGCGCAGCCAACTGCGCGACGAGGGCAGGCGGTTCATGAAGTCGATGAGCCGACAACTGGGCATCCCGGTGCTGCACCTGCGCGGCGACGCCGATCCCTACGTGCTGGCGGACCCGGTTGAGCGCACTCGGCGCTACGCGCCGCACGGTCGTTACGTATCCGTCGGCAGCGTAGGCCATTTCGGTCACGAAGAGGCGCCGGACGAAGTCAACCGCCACCTGATGCGATTTCTCGAGCAGGTGCACGGACCCCGGATCAGCTGACGCAGGCTCCGGTGCCGACCGGCTGGGTGTCGCCGATTTTGGCCAGTTGACCGGCTACCTCTTTGGCCGTGAGGACAAACCCGGTGTCGGGGTCGTCGACCGCGGCGCCGAAAACGACGCCGAGCACGTTACCGTTGAGGTCTATCAGTGGTCCGCCCGAATTCCCTTGTTCCACAGTGGCTCTGATCGTGTAAACCTCGCGGGTGACGGTGGCGTTGCGGTAGATGTCGGGACCGCTCAGCTCGATGATCTCCCGGATTCTGGCCGGGGTTGCCACAAAGTCACCGCCGCCCGGATAGCCCAACACCAGCGCGTCGGTGCCGGTTTTCGCCGCCGCATCGGCGAACGCCAACGGCCCGGCCGGCAGGTTCGGCACGGCGAGGATGGCGATGTCGACCGACGGGTCATAGGACACGACGGTGGCGTCGTAGGGGGTGCCGCTGGCGGCCACCGTGACACTGTTGGCGCCGGCCACCACGTGCGCATTCGTCATCACTCGCTGCGGGGAGAGGACAAATCCACTGCCCTCCAACACTTTCTGGCAACCGGGAGCGATGGCCCGGATCTTGACCACACTGGGCTCGGTGGCGGCAACCACCGGGTTACTGGTTATCGCAGCATCCGGTGCCGCGACTGCGACCACCGGTGTGCGGCTGAACGGTTCCAGCACTGCGGGCAGACCCGAGGTGTCCAGCAGCGAGGACATCCGCTTGGGCACCGTCTTGAGCCAGCTGGGCGCGACGTGGTTGACCTCGGCCAGTACCCGCGAGCCGCGCACGGCCGCGGCCAGGGCCGGCTGATCTTTGGACTCGGTCAGTGGCGTGGCCAGCAGCCACGCCGCAACCAGCACCACCACCAGCTGCAGGGCCACTCCCACCAGCGAGTCGACGAATCGGATTGGGCGGCTGCGGATCGCGCCGCGCACCGCGCGGCCCAACACCACGCCGGCGATTTCGCCGACCACGACCAACGACAGGATCAAAAACAGCGCGGCGAATAGCTTGGCCCGCGGCGCGCTGATGTGCGTGACGATGTGCGGGGCCAGCAGCACACCGGCGACGGCGCCCAGCATCACGCCGACGAATGACAGCAGCGAGCCCATCGCGCCCGAGCGCCAGCCCGAGATCGCCGCGATGAACGCCACTGCCAGTACGGCGATGTCCAGCCACTGGGAGGAGGTCATCGAGCTCATCGCGGTGTACCGCCTTCGCCGCCGACCAGCGCCATCGCCTCGTCCAGCTCCAGCACATTGCCGGTGTCCCAGGGCTGTGCCCAGCCGGCCACATCGAGCATCGCCGAAATCACTTGGCCAGTGAATCCCCACACCAGCATCTCGTTCAACAGGAACGCGGGTCCGGCGAAGCGCCGACTGTGCGGACGGCGATACACCATCAGCCGGTTGGCCGGGTTGACGAAGGCGCGCACCGGAACCCGTGCCACCACCGCGGTTTCGGCTTCGTTCACCACGGCGACCGGCCCCGGATCAGGTGAGTAGGCCAGCACCGGGACAACGTGAAAACCCGAGGGGGCGATGAAAGTTCGCTCCATGGTCGCCAGTGGACGAAGTCGGCTGGTGTCGATACCGGTCTCCTCGTGCGCTTCCCGCAGTGCGGTGGCCACCGGCCCGTCGTCGTCGGGATCGCATGCGCCCCCGGGGAATGCGGCCTGTCCCGCGTGGTGGCGCAACGTCGAGGCCCGCACCGTCAACAGCAGATCGGCATCGTCGGGAACAGCGCCGTCCACCGGTGCCGACTCCGGCCCGGAGAACAGCACCAGCACCGCCGCGTCGCGCCCGTCACCGCGCAGCTGCGCCGTCGCCTTGGCGGCGGTCACCAGGGCCAGCACATCGGCGGGCAGCCGGCGCCGAAATGCGTCGGGCACCCGACCGACATTGTCGACCAGCGGGCGCAGCCAGGCCGGGCCGACGTCAGGCGTCAGCGAAACCGCTGCGCTCACCGGCACCTCCTCACCAATCCGGCTTTCCGACCGCTGCCGCGATCTCGTCGGCACTGGCGAAGGCTCGCGGCAGCGTCTGCGCAACGCTACCGTCCGACCGCAATACCACCGTCGCGGGCATCACATTTGGGACGCGCAGCGCCGCAGCGACCCGTCGGCGTCCGTCCTGGAAAGTCGGCAGCCGCACGCCCAGCTCGGCCAGCCGCAGCAATGCGGCCGTTTCGTTCTCGTCCTGGTGCACCGTCACCACTGTCACCGCGGGCCCGACGCGGCGTTGATATTCGGCCATCGCCGGCAATTCGGTTGCGCAGGGACCGCACCAGTACGCCCATAGGTTCAGCACCGCCCGGCGCCCGGCCAGCGATCGTGCGGCATCGACGAGTGCGCCGTCGGCCGCGCATTCCACCACCACGCCGCGCAGCGCGCCCGGTTCTCGTTTGCCCGCGGCCATGGGACAGGGCGGAAGACCGGCACGCTGCCGGGGCCCGGCCAGCGCCGCCGGGGTATCGGCGTCGCGCTGTTCGCGTCCGTCGGTCAGCGGGCCGGTCGGCACCGGCACCCCTGGCGGCGACGAGCTCTCGCGCAGCGTGAGCACCAGCGCGGCAGCCAGGGCGGCCACCACCACCAAGACCGCAATGGTCCAGCGGGTGGTCCGATCGGCAGGAGCGCTCATCACGGCGCGCTACAGGCCGGCAAGCGCCAACAGATGCTCGGTTTCCGGGCCTTGCACCAGCGCGGCCGCGACCAGCGGCTCGGTGGGGCCGGCGCCGAACGACGGACAGTCCCTGGCCAGCACGCACACTCCGCACGCCGGTTTGCGGGCATGGCACACCCGGCGACCGTGGAAGATCACCCGGTGGCTCAGGTCGATCCACTCGCTGCGTTCGATGAGCTCGCCGACCGCGTGCTCCACCTTGACCGGATCTGTTTCGGTGGTCCAGCGCCACCGTCGCACCAGCCGCAGGAAGTGGGTGTCGACGGTGATTCCCGGAATGCCGAACGCATTTCCCAGGATCACGTTGGCGGTTTTGCGACCGATACCGGGCAGCGACACCAGCTCCTCCATCGTGGCAGGGACCTCGCCGTCGAACCGCTCGACCAGCTCCTGGCCCAGGCGGATCAGCGCTGTCGCCTTGTTGCGGTAGAAACCGGTGGGACGGATGAGGTTTTCGAGCTCTTCGCGATCCGCCTGCGCGTAATCCAGCGCGGTTCGGTAGCGGGCAAACAGCGCCGGCGTCGTCAGGTTCACCCGCTTGTCGGTGCTCTGCGCCGACAAGATGGTGGCCACCGTCAGCTCCAGTGGCGTGGTGAAATCCAACTCGCAGTACACGTGCGGAAAGGCTTGTGCCAGTTTGCGATTCATTCGGCGGGCCCGTCGCACCAGGGCGGTGCGAGTCTCCGATGCCCAGCGCCGGTCGGTGGCGGCGTCCGGCACCACGGCTGTTGGGGCGGCACGCCGAGAAGTCTTACCCGCTGTCACCTTCGACAGAGTACTGATTTGTGATCCCACTGAGACATTCGCCGTGTTTACTTGCACCTTGTGTCTTGGTTGCTCGTGGCCTTCGCCCCGGCATTGCTGATGCTCGCGACGTTCGGGCTGGCCCGGCTGGAGGCGAGACTGGCCAATGACACCGTGACCGCCAAGGATGTTGCCGAGTTTCTCGAGCAGGCCGAGGCCGACGACGTCAACACTTTGGCCAAAGACGGGATGCCCGAGGCGTTAGACCACATGCACCGTCGGCAAAGCGAGCGCCTTTCCGATCCCCCGCTCGCCGCGGTCAGCCGCAACAAACACTACGCCGACCCGTTCTACCGGGCCGCGTTCGCCGTTCCCGAAGAGCCGGGCTTGCCGACCAGTCGGCACCGGCATTCGCCAACCAATCCGCAGTTTAGGCCGACTCGACATGCCAATCCTGTGTAGCGTTGGCACGTCGAACGAATGGCCTACCTCTAGACTCGCTTCACCAGCCGGTTAGAGGTTGGCCAGCCCGGCGACAATGCGGGCCGGTGACGGCACGGGGCGAAGCCGGGCAACGAACCTGCGCCAATCACATTGAAAGAGCTAGAGGGGCAACGTGGACGAGATCCTGGCGAGGGCCGGAATCTTCCAGGGGGTCGAACCCAGCGCCGTCGCCGCGCTGACGAAACAATTGCAGCCCGTCGACTTCCCACGCGGACACACGATTTTCGCGGAAGGGGAGCCGGGCGACCGGCTGTACATCATCATTTCCGGAAAGGTCAAAATCGGCCGGCGTTCACCCGACGGCCGGGAAAATCTGCTGACGATCATGGGCCCGTCGGACATGTTCGGCGAGTTGTCGATCTTCGATCCGGGGCCACGGACCTCCAGCGCGACCACCATCACCGAAGTGCGCGCGGTGTCGATGGACCGCGACGCGCTGCGGTCGTGGATCAAGGATCGCCCCGAAATCGCCGAGCAGTTGCTGCGGGTGCTGGCCCGTCGGCTGCGCCGCACCAACAACAATCTCGCCGACCTGATCTTCACCGACGTGCCCGGCCGGGTCGCCAAGCAGCTGCTGCAGTTGGCCCAGCGGTTCGGCACCCAAGAAGGCGGGGCGATGCGGGTCACCCATGACCTGACGCAGGAGGAGATCGCGCAGCTGGTCGGCGCCTCGCGGGAAACGGTGAACAAGGCGCTGGCCGATTTCGCCCATCGCGGTTGGATCCGCCTGGAGGGCAAAAGCGTGCTGATCTCCGACTCCGAACGGCTGGCCCGCCGGGCGAGGTAGGCGGACTACCGGGTCCGTAGATAGTTCAGCTGCGCCTGCACCGACCATTCGGCGGCGTCCCAAAGTTCCTCACCGACGTCGGTGTAGACGTGCTCGACGATCTGGCGCGCGGTGGCGTCATCGCCGAGCTCTGCCAACGCCGACCGGATCTGGTCCAGCCGCTGCTCGCGGTGGGCCAGGTATTCCGACACGACGGCCGCTAAATCGGGCAAGTCCGGCCCGTGGCCGGGCAACACGGTACGACGGCCCAGCGCCTGCAGCCGACGCAGAGACTCCAGATAGTCGCCCAGGTCGCCGTCCTCGGTGTCGATGACGGTGGTGCCGCGGCCGAGCACGGTATCGCCCGTCAGCACCGCGTCGTCGAGCACGAACGACAGCGAATCGGCGGTATGGCCCGGGGTGGCCAGCACCGTGATCGTCAACCCGGCGACGTCGATCACTTCCCCATCGGTCAGCTGCCCACCGAGGCCGCGCAGAAACCCGCTGCCCACCGCGCGCACCACGGCGCCGGTCGCATCGACCAGCTTGTCGATGCCGTCGGTGTGATCGCCGTGCCGGTGGCTGATCAGCACCAGCGCGATGCGGCCGAGCGCGGCGACCCGGCCGATGTGCTCGTCGTCGTCGGGACCGGGATCGACGATCGCCAGCTCGGCGCTGCCCCTGCCGCGCAACACCCAGGTGTTGGTGCCCTCCAGGGTCAGCAACCCGGGGTTGTCGGCCAGCAGCACCGACGCCGTCTCGGTGACCGGCCGCAGCCGACCGTAGGCGGGATGGGTCAGCGCCTCGCCGGCCACCGCGGTCATTCGACCTCGACGACCAGTTCGATCTCGACCGGCGCGTCCAGCGGCAGCTCGGCCACGCCGACCGCCGAGCGGGCATGCGCCCCGCGGTCGCCGAACACGTCGCCCAGCAGCTCCGACGCCCCGTTGACCACACCGGGCTGACCATGAAAGCCAGGTGCCGACGCCACGAAGCCCACCACCTTGACCACCCGGGTCACCGCGTCGATGCCCACCACGGAGTCCACGGCCGCCAGTGCGTTGAGCGCACAAATCCGCGCCAGTCGAGCTGCTTGCTCGGGGCTGACCTGGCCACCGACCTTGCCGGTTCCCGCCAGTTTGCCGGCCTGCATGGGAAGCTGGCCTGCGGTATAGACCAGGTTGCCGGTACGCACGGCCGGGACGTATGCCGCCAGCGGCCGCGCCACTTCCGGCAGCGTGATGCCGAGCTCTTCGAGGCGGGCGGAGGCGCTCACTTAGGGCGCTTCAGATAGGCGACATGCTGCTCACCGGTCGGCCCGGGCAATACCGTGACCAACTCCCAGCCGTCGGCGCCCCACTGGTCGAGGATTTGCTTGGTGGCGTGTGTCAACAGCGGGACGGTGACGTACTCCCATGCGCTCGGTTGCGTCATAGACCGAGCTTATCGGTCGGGTCCGCGCGCCGCGGGCTAGCATGCGCTGGTGGGGAGCACACCAAGTGGCGGGCGTCCACTCGGCTGGCCGTCGCGGCTGGAGAAGGCCCGCTTGCATTTCGTGACCGGTAAGGGCGGTACCGGCAAGTCGACGATCGCAGCGGCGCTGGCGTTGACGCTGGCCTCCGGCGGACGCAAGGTGCTTTTAGTGGAAGTCGAAGGGCGCCAAGGTATTGCGCAACTGTTCGACGTTCCGCCCCTGCCTTACCAGGAGGTCAAGATCGCGACCGCCGAACATGGTGGGCAGGTCAACGCTCTCGCGATCGACATCGAGGCCGCGTTCCTGGAATACCTCGACATGTTCTACAACCTCGGCATCGCCGGCCGGGCGATGCGCCGCATCGGGGCAATCGAGTTCGCCACCACTATCGCGCCGGGTCTGCGCGACGTGCTGCTCACCGGCAAGATCAAGGAGGCGGTGGTTCGCGTCGACAAGAACCGCCTCCCGGTTTACGACGCGGTCGTCGTCGATTCGCCTCCGACCGGCCGCATCGCGCGGTTCCTCGACGTCACCAAGGCCGTCGCCGATCTGGCCAGAGGCGGGCCGGTGTATTCGCAAAGCGAAGGCGTGGTCAAGTTGTTGCACTCCGAGCAGACCGCCGTGCATCTCGTGACGCTGCTCGAGGCACTGCCCATGCAGGAAACGCTGGAGGCCATAGAGGAACTCAGCCAACTGAATTTGCCGATCGGCAGCGTGATCGTGAACCGCAATATCCCGGCCTATCTGGAGCCCGACGACCTGGCTAAGGCCGCCGAAGGCGTTGTCGATGCCGACGCGGTTCGGGCCGGATTGGCCAGGGCCGGAATCCACTTGAGCGACGCCGACTTCGCCGGCTTGCTCACCGAGACCATCCAGCACGCCATCCGCATCACCGCGCGTGCAAAGACCGCAGAAGAGCTCGACCAGCTCAGCGTGCCGCGGCTGGAGCTGCCGACGGTCGCCGACGGTGTCGATCTTGGCAGCCTGTACGAGCTGTCGGAAAGCCTTGCCCGACAGGGGGTTCGATGAGCGCTACGCCGCCGAAACTGGATATTGGCGCGATCCTGGCCGATACCACCAATCGGGTCGTGGTCTGCTGCGGCGCCGGCGGTGTCGGGAAGACCACCACCGCAGCGGCGATGGCGTTGCGCGCCGCCGAATACGGTCGCACTGTGGTGGTGCTGACCATCGACCCCGCCAAGCGATTGGCACAAGCTCTGGGAATAAACGACCTTGGCAATTCGCCACAACGGGTTCCGCTGGCTGCCGAGGTGCCCGGCGAGTTGTACGCGATGATGCTCGACATGCGCCGCACGTTCGACGAAATGGTGATCCAATACTCGGGACCCGAACGGGCACAAGCGATTCTGGACAATCAGTTCTATCAGACCGTTGCTACGTCACTGGCCGGAACCCAGGAGTACATGGCGATGGAGAAACTCGGCCAGCTGCTGAGCCAAGACCGTTGGGACTTGGTGGTGGTCGACACTCCCCCGTCGCGTAACGCGCTGGATTTCCTGGACGCGCCCAAGCGGCTGGGCAGCTTCATGGATAGCCGGTTATGGCGGCTGCTGTTGGGACCCGGACGCGGCATCGGGCGCCTGGTGACCGGTGCGGTCGGTTTGGCGATGAAAGCGCTTTCGACCGTTCTTGGTTCGCAAATGCTCTCCGACGCGGCTGGTTTCGTGCAATCTCTGGACGCTACGTTCGGCGGCTTTCGACAGAAGGCTGACCGCACTTATGCGCTGCTGAAGCGGCGTGGCACCCAGTTCGTGGTGGTGTCTGCGGCCGAGCCGGACGCGTTACGCGAAGCAGCGTTCTTCGTCGATCGACTGTCGCGCGAGCAGATGCCGCTGGCCGGGCTGATCTTGAACCGCACCCACCCGATGTTGAGCGCACTACCGGCCGAGCGGGCAATCGACGGCACGGAAACACTGGAAGCGGCCGGACCCGAGGACTCCACGGCGCTGGCCGGCGCGGTGCTGCGAATCCACGCTGAGCGGGCCCAAATCGCCAAACGAGAAATCCGGTTGTTGTCCCGATTCACCGGGGCTCATCCGCACGTGCCGGTCGTCGGCGTGCCGTCGCTGCCATTCGAAGTCTCCGACCTGGAGGCGCTGCGGGCGCTCGCCGACCAGATGACGTCGGTGCAGACCAGTCAGGCAACCGGAGCCGGCTAGCCCGCGCTGCGCTGCTTGCGTTGCGCAGCGAAGAAATCTGCCCAGGACACCACCTCGGGGTGTTGTTTGAGCAGTGCCCGGCGCTGGCGTTCGGTCATGCCGCCCCACACTCCGAACTCGACGCGGTTATCCAGGGCGTCGGCTCCGCACTCCAACATCACCGGACAGTGCCGACAGATCACCGCGGCCTTACGCTGCGCGGCTCCGCGGACGAAGAGCTCATCGGGGTCGGCGGCACGACACAATGCCTTCGATACCCACGCGATGCGGGCTTCAGCGTCGGTGCGGCGGACAGTGTTGGGCGCGGGTGCTGTAGTCGCCTTGCGCGCCGCGGACCGTGTACCTGACACCAGCGATTCCCCTTCGCTCGGGCCACCGTGGCGGCGGCAACGTGCAGGTCGGGCCGACAATGCGATCTGGGCCACACTATGCACGTCGGTGTTACCTGAATCTCACTGTCCGTCTAAGTTAGGTGGTCAGGTGTCATTTGCGCAACAGTTCAATAGCGGCTTTTTTGGCACAACCGTGCCGTCCGATCATGATGAGGCCCCCAACCAGCTCGTCAACGAGCCGATCTTGAGCTGACCGCTGACGCCGGGGACAATATCGGTTAAGCCCCCCGGCCGTTCCCGGCGGGCTGCCCCACAGCGTCGTTACTGTAGTACCTATGTCGGAGCGCCCTTCGACCGGCATTACGGTCCTCAAGCTGGCCGGATGCTGCCTACTGGCCGCGGTCGTGGTCGCGGCCATGCTGTTCCCGATCGCCGGTGGCATCGGGCTGATGTCCAACCGGGCCTCCGAGGTCGTCGCCAACGGCTCGGCCCAGCTGGTCCAGGGCGACGTGCCCGCGGTGACCACCATGGTGGACGCGAAGGGCAACACCATCGCCTGGCTGTATTCGCAGCGCCGATTCGAGGTGCCCAGCGACAAAATCGCCAACACGATGAAGCTGGCAATCGTCTCGATCGAGGACAAGCGCTTTGCCGAACACAACGGCGTCGACTGGAAGGGCACGCTGACCGGCCTGGCCGGCTATGCGTCCGGCGACGTGGACACCCGCGGTGGGTCGACGATCGAGCAGCAGTACGTCAAGAACTACCAGCTGCTGGTCCTCGCCCAGACCGACGCCGAGAAACGCGCGGCCGTCGAGACCACGCCGGCACGTAAGCTGCGGGAAATCCGGATGGCGCTCACCCTGGACAAGACGTTTTCCAAGCCGGAGATCCTGACTCGCTATCTCAACCTGGTGTCGTTCGGTAACGGTGCGTTCGGCGTGCAAGCCGCCGCCCAGACGTATTTCGGTGTCAACGCCTCCGAGCTGAACTGGCAGCAAGCGGCGCTGCTGGCCGGGCTGGTGCAGTCCACCAGTGCACTCAATCCCTACACCAACCCACAAGGTGCGCTGGCGCGTCGAAACCTGGTGTTGGACACCATGATCGAGAATCTGCCGCAAGAGGCCGACGCGCTGCGTGCCGCCAAGGCCCAGCCGCTGGGGATCCTGCCGCAACCCAACGAGCTGCCGCGGGGCTGTATCGCCGCCGGCGACCGCGCCTTCTTCTGCGACTACGTGCAGGCGTATTTGGCCCGGGCCGGGATCAGCAAAGAGCAAATCGCCAGGGGCGGCTACCTGATCCGCACCACGCTGGACCCCGAGGTGCAAAGTTCGGTCAAACAGGCGATCGACAGCATCGCCAGCCCGGATTTGAACGGGATCGCCAGCGTGATGAGCGTGATCAGACCCGGGAAGAACTCGCACAAGGTGCTGGCAATGGCCAGCAACCGCCGATACGGGCTCAACACCGAGGCGGGTGAAACCATGCGCCCGCAGCCGTTCTCGCTCGTCGGTGACGGCGCCGGATCGATCTTCAAGATCTTCACCACCGCCGCCGCGATGGAGATGGGCATGGGCATCAACACCCAGCTGGAGGTCCCGCCGAGATTTCAGGCCAAGGGCATGGGCAGCGGCGGCGCGAAGGGCTGCCCGAAAGAAACCTGGTGCGTGGTCAATGCCGGCAATTACCGGGGATCGATGAACGTCACCGACGCGCTTGCCACCTCGCCCAACACCGCGTTCGCCAAGCTGATTTCGATGATCGGGGTGCCGCGGGCGGTGGACATGGCGGTCCGGCTCGGCCTGCGTTCCTACGCCGACCCCGGCAGCGCCCGCGACTACGATCCCGACAGCAACGAAAGCCTCGCCGACTTCATCAAACGCCAGAACATCGGATCGTTCACCCTGGGCCCGTTCGAGCTCAACGCTTTGGAGCTGTCGAACGTGGCGGCGACCCTGGCCTCCGGCGGCGTGTGGTGCCCGCCGAGCCCGATCGACAAGCTCATCGACCGTGACGGCAACGAGGTCGCCATCAACGCCGAGCCCTGCGATCAGGTGGTGCCCGAAGGTCTGGCCAACACCCTGGCCAACGCGCTGAGCAAGGACAGCCAGGCCGGGGGCACCGCGGCCGGTTCGGCCGCGGCGGCGGGCTGGAACCTGCCG
Source organism: Mycobacterium heckeshornense (assembly GCF_016592155.1). Lineage (NCBI taxonomy): Bacteria > Bacillati > Actinomycetota > Actinomycetes > Mycobacteriales > Mycobacteriaceae > Mycobacterium > Mycobacterium heckeshornense. The sequence goes on along the minus strand of NZ_AP024237.1, from coordinate 356,424 downwards.
ATGTCCGGCAAGACCGGCACCACCGAAGCGCACCGGTCATCGGGCTTCGTCGGCTTCACCAACCAGTACGCGGCGGCCAACTACATCTACGACGACTCCAGTTCCCCGTCGGATCTGTGTTCCTTTCCGCTGCGGCGCTGCGGCAGTGGTGATCTCTTCGGCGGCAACGAGCCGGCCCGTACCTGGTTTACCGCGATGAAGCCCATTGCCACCAAATTCGGCGAGGTGAAACTGCCGCCGGTCGACCCGCACTACGTCGAGGGCGGACCCGGCTCGCGGGTCCCCAGCGTGGCGGGTCTGGACCTGGATGCGGCGCGCCAGCGTCTCAAAGAGGCCGGTTTCCAGGTCGCCGACCAGCCCACCCCGGTCAACAGCAGCGCAAGGTACGGCGAGGTGGTCGGCACCTCGCCGAGCGGGCAGACCATCCCAGGCTCGGTCATCACCATCCAGACCAGCAATGGGATCCCACCCGCCCCGCCTCCGCCGGAGAACGGCCCGCTGCCGATCGGATCGACAACCGTGGAGATTCCGGGTTTGCCCCCGATCACCATCCCCCTGCTGGGCCCCCGCCGCCCGGCGAGCCGCCGCCATAGGCACTGCTGCGCGCTGTCATCTGCCCAACGGCAGTAGGCTGCCTGCTATGCCTGCCGCTTGGAAAACTACCGGCGCCGCCGCGCTCGGCGCAGTCGTCGCCGGCATCGGTTACGCGTCGGTCATCGAGCGCAACGCATTCGTGGTGCGTGAGCTGACCATGCCGGTGCTGACGCCCGGCTCGTCGCCGCTGCGAGTACTGCACATCAGCGACATCCACATGCGGCCGGGCCAGCGTCGCAAGCAGGCGTTCCTGCGCGACCTGGCCGCCTGGGAGCCCGACCTGGTGGTCAACACCGGTGACAACCTCGCCCACCCGAAGGCCGTGCCCGCGGTGGTGCAAACCCTCGGCAACCTGTTGTCACTGCCGGGCGTCTTCGTCTTCGGCAGCAACGACTACTTCGGGCCGCGGCCCAAGAACCCGCTGAACTACCTGACGAACCCGGACCATCGCGTCCATGGGCGGCCGCTGCCGTGGCAGGACTTGCGGGCGGCGTTCACCGAGCGCGGCTGGCTGGACCTCACCCACAACCGTCGCGAGTTCGAGGTGGCCGGCCTGCACATCGCCGCCGCCGGCGTCGATGACCCACATATCGACCGGGACCGCTACGAAACGATCGCCGGCCCGGCCAGCTCGGTCGCCAACCTGCGGCTGGGGCTGACACACTCCCCGGAGCCGCGAGTGCTGGACCGCTTCGCCGCCGACGGCTACCAGCTGGTGCTGGCCGGGCACACTCACGGGGGGCAGGTGTGCCTGCCGGTGCACGGGGCCGTGGTCACCAACTGCGGTTTGGACCGGTCCCGGGTCAAGGGAGCCTCGCGCTGGGGTGCGACGATGCGCCTGCACGTGTCGGCCGGAATCGGGACGTCGCCTTATGCCCCATTGCGGTTCTGCTGTCGGCCCGAGGCCACGCTGTTGACGTTGATCGCGGCACCGATCGGCGGTCGTGACTCGAGTCGCAGGCGTGGCCGGTCGCAACCGACCGCGTCGGTGCATTGAGGCCACCGACCCGTGTCGCGGTTCACAGCCGGCCACGCGGCTGGACCGATCATGCGATCCGGCTGATCGAGGCTGACGCCCGCCGCAGTGCCGACACCCATCTGCTGCGCTACCCGCTGCCCTCGGCGTGGGCCGGCGACGCCGACGTCGCGCTGTATCTCAAAGACGAGACCACACACATCACCGGCAGCCTCAAACACCGGCTGGCGCGGTCGTTGTTTCTCTATGCGTTGTGCAACGGGTGGATCGGCGAGGACACCACCCTGGTCGAGGCTTCGTCGGGGTCGACCGCGGTGTCGGAGGCATACTTCGCGGCGCTGTTGGGTTTGCCGTTCATCGCCGTGATGCCGGCTTCCACCAGTGCGTCCAAGGTCGCTTTGATCGAATCACAAGGCGGCCGTTGCCATTTCGTCGAGCACGCCGGCCAGATTTACACCGAGGCGCAACGCCTGGCCGCGGAGACCGGCGGTCATTTTCTCGATCAGTTCACCAACGCCGAGCGCGCCACCGACTGGCGGGGCAACAACAACATCGCCGAGTCGATCTATGTGCAGATGCGGGAAGAACAACACCCGGTCCCGCATTGGATCGTGGTGGGGGCGGGCACCGGCGGGACCAGCGCGACGATCGGCCGCTACATCCGCTACCGGCGCCACGCCACCCGGCTATGTGTCGTCGACCCGGAGAATTCCGCGTTCTTTCCCGCCTACGCCGAATGCCGCTATGACACCGTGATCAGCGGCTCGTCGCGCATCGAAGGGATCGGGCGGCCACGGGTGGAGCCATCGTTTCTGCCCGACGTGGTGGACCGGATGGTTTCGGTGCCCGATGCGGCGTCGATCGCTGCCGCACGACATGCCAGCGCGGTGCTGGGCCGACGGGTGGGGGCATCGACCGGCACCAACCTATGGGGAGCTTTCGGGCTGCTCGCCGAAATGGCCGCGCAGGGCCGCACCGGCTCGGTAGTCACGCTGCTGGCCGACAGCGGCGACCGCTACGCCGACACTTACTTTTGCGACGAATGGGTTGCCGCGCAGGGGCTGGATTTGACCGACCCCGCGGCCATACTGGCCGAGTTCGAGCGCTCCGGCGGCTGGGAGTGATCCCAGGCATCGTCGACGTCGCCATCTGGTGCGGTCAGCAACAGCCACAGCACCGCAAGCCCGAGCAGCCCCCCGAATACCACGGCACCCAAGACCGTCATGACCTTCTCGCTTTCCTTACCTGTGGTTAGTCTGCTCAACGCCGTCGGTGAAACCAGCTGTTCCGGGGTGATTTGTGGGCGATGTCGCATCGGTGGCCCGCTGTGATCTGCTGCACGCCACGGTCTTAAGTCGCCGTTGCGGCGCGGTTTGGCCGGTCCGCGGGCCGGTGCGATAGGCTGTCGTGGCTTGCAGCGGGGTGTGGCGCAGCTTGGTAGCGCGCTTCGTTCGGGACGAAGAGGCCGTGGGTTCAAATCCCGCCACCCCGACTCAGTGACTACTTCACGAGTCGCTGTAAAGCAAAGACTGCAGCGGGTTACGGCTGCGCCCATTCCCGCTGACACGCAGCGCACTGCCGGATGAGCGCCGCCCGACCCGGGTCACCCTCACCCGGTGGACGAAACAGATGAGCGGCTAAAACCCCGCAGCCGGGACACACGCAAACCGTCCGGAATTGTTCCGGCGCCGGGGATGCCGTCACACCGGCATCCATCTGACCCGGGTGGGCCGGCGGTTGCCGGCGCGAGCCGGGCACCGGCGGGTCACCCCACCAGACGCGGACGCACAACACCGACGCCATCAACAGCAAGCCGGTGGATACCGCTGCCACCGACGACACCGCAGGGGCCACCATCGCCGTGATGCCGGCGACGAGCGCCAGCGCGAAGCACGTCACGCTGATCTGACGGGCCAGCCGCCGCCCGCCCCGATCCATTGCCTCCCAGTCGCCGATCGCCTCCCGGCGCTGAGCGAGATCAACCAGGGTGGGGTGCCGCCAAGCCCATGACGCGGGCATGCGGCGAAGTTTACTCAGCCGCTCTCCTGCCGCCACGCCCGGCGAACGGTGGCCGGTGACCGCTGGTTACTTCAACATCCGCGTGCCGTCTAAGACCACCAACCGGTGGGTAATACCTCTTCTTGACGTCCGGACTCAAGGGAAGAGGTGTGCGATGGCAGGCGCTACGGTTGCCGACTTCGTGTTGGAACGGCTGCGCGATTGGGGCATCGACAAGGTCTTCGCGTACGCGGGTGACGGGATCAACGGCCTGCTGGCGGCGTGGGGCCGCGCAGAGAATAGACCGAAATTCGTGCAGGCCCGCCACGAAGAAATGTGCGCGTTCGAAGCGGTCGGCTATGCGAAATTCAGCGACCGGATCGGGGTCTGCGCCGCGACGTCTGGCCCTGGAGCGATACATCTGCTCAACGGTCTTTACGACGCCAAGCTCGACCGGGTGCCGGTGCTCGCGATCGTCGGGCAGACCAACCGCAGCGCCATGGGCGGCTCCTATCAGCAAGAAGTCGATTTGATGAGCCTCTACAAGGACGTGGCCAGTGACTACGTCCAGATGGTGACGGTGCCCGAGCAGCTGCCCAACGTGCTGGACCGCGCCATCCGCACCGCGCTCACCAGGCGCACGGTAACCGCGGTGATCATTCCCGCCGACGTGCAGGAGCTGCAATATTCGCCGCCGCCGCACGAATTCAAATACGTGCCGTCCAGTCTTGGATTCGAATGGCCCGACGTCGAGCCCTCGCAGGTGGGCCTGCAGCGGGCCGCCGATGTGCTCAACGCCGGAGAACGTGTCGCCATGCTCGTCGGCTGCGGCGCACGCGGGGCGGTCCGGGAGGTCACCGAGATCGCCGATTTGCTTGGCGCCGGCGTCGCCAAGCCACTGCTCGGCAAAGACGTGCTCTCCGATGAATTGCCATGGGTAACCGGGGCGATCGGGCTGTTGGGCACCCGTCCCAGCTATGAGCTGATGCGTGACTGCGACACGCTGCTCACCGTCGGCTCGAGCTCCCCATATACCCAGTTCCTGCCGCCGTACGGCCAAGCCCGCGGGGTGCAGATCGACATCGACCCGGCGTTGATCGGCATGCGGTATCCGAACGAGGTGAACCTCGTCGGCGACGCCACGGCGACGCTGCGCGCGCTGATCCCGTTGATACAGCGCAAGTCTGACCGTTCCTGGCGCCAGACAATCGAAAAGAACGTGCAGCGTTGGTGGGAAACCATGGCGATGGAAGCCGACGTGTCCGCCGATCCGATCAACCCGATGAAGCTGTTCGCCGAGCTGTCGCCCAAACTGCCCGACAACGCGATCGTCACCGCTGATTCCGGCTCCTCGGCCAACTGGTATGCGCGACAGCTGAAGTTCCGCGGCAACATGCGCGGTTCGCTGTCGGGCAATCTCGCCACAATGGGCCCTGGCGTGCCCTACGGCATCGGCGGCAAGTTCGCAAACCCGGACCGCCCAGTGATCGTGTTTGCCGGCGATGGCGCGATGCAGATGAACGGGATGGCCGAGCTGATCACGATCGCGCACTACTGGAAACAGTGGGCCGATCCGCGGCTGGTCGTCGCCGTACTGCACAACAATGACCTCAACCAGGTGACCTGGGAGATGCGGGCAATGGCAGGCGCACCGAAATTCGCTGAGTCGCAGACGATTCCGAGCGTCGACTATGCCGGTTTCGCCGCAAGCCTGGGCTTGGGTTCGGCGACGTTGACCGATCCCGGCCAGATCGCCTCGACATGGGATCGGGCGCTGGGTGCTGATCGTCCCACGGTGCTCGACGTGCACTGCGACCCGAATATTCCGCCGGTGCCGCCGCACGCCACCTTCGACCAGATGAAAGCCGCGGCGATGTCGGTGCTCAAAGGCGACGAGGATGCGTTCGGCATCATGAAGGAAGGCATCAAGGTCAAGGCACAGGAGTTTCTGCCGCACCGCAGCACGAGCCGCACGTGAGCTGGTCGGTGACGGCTACACCGCATCGTCGTCTTCGTCGTGGCGGAGCAGTTTTTCCGGGTGGTGGAAGAGGTTGACGCGCGGCCGGCCGCGATCCAGGTGCGGCGGAGGTATCCATTCGGTGGCACCGTCGTCGCGTTTGCGGGTTCGCCAGCCGCCCGGCTGGACGATGCGGTGGTTGGTACCGCAGGCCAGGGTCAGGTCGTTGACGTCGGTGACCCGGCACTTGGCGTAGTCGGTAACGTGATGGACCTCGGTGAAGTAGGCGGGTACGTCGCAGCCCGGGGCAGTGCACCCACGATCCTTGGCGTACAACACGATTCGCTGGCCCGGTGACGCCAGCCGTTTGGTGTGATACAGCGCCAGCGCTTTGCCTTTGTCGAAGATCGCCAAATAGTGATGGGCATGGCCGGCGATGCGAATCACGTCGCTCATCGGCAGCAGCGACCCACCGCCGGTGAGTCCCGTGCCGACGCCGGCCTCCAGCTCGGCCAGCGTAGTAGTGACAATGATCGAGGCAGGTAACCCGTTGTGTCGACCGAGTTTTCCGCTGGCCAGCAGCGCCCGCAATCCGGCATTGAGCGCATCGTGGTTGCGCTGCGCGGGCGAGCGGGTGTCGCGGTCGATGGCTTGCTGGCTGGGCGCGCCGTCCACGCATGCCACTTTCTCGGCGGGGTTGGCCATTCCCGGCGCGGCCAGCTTGGCCAGCACCGCCTCAATGGTGGCGCGGGCTTCCGGTGTCAACCAGCCCCGAATCGGGCTCATTCCGTCGAGGTCTTGCTTACCCAGCGTCAGCCCGCGCCGCTGTGCCCGGTCCTCGTCGCTGAAGTTGCCGTCGGGATTGATGCAGTCGGCGATCTTGTCGGCGAGCTTGGCCAGCTGGTCGGGGCGAAACTGAGAGCCTTGGCGCGCCAATTGAGCCTCGGCGCGCTCGCGGGTCGGCTCATCGACCCAGCCGGGCAGCCGCTGGCAAAACCGCCGAATCACCGCCACATGCTCGGCACCGATCTTGCCGGCCCGTTGGGCGGCTGCAGTGGCGGCCAGGTGGGCCGGCAGCCGCTCTCCGGTGAGCCCGGTGCGTGGCCCCAGGTCGGCAGCTTCGCGGATGCGCCGCGTGGCCTCGGTGCGGCTGACCAGCACCCACTCCGCCAGGGCATGCGAAAACTTGCCGCCGAGCTCTTCGGCGCTGGCCTGGTTGCCGATCGCGTTGACCAAGGGATGCTCAATGGCCGGGAGTCGACGACGCACCCGTTCACAGCGCTCCAGCAACGCGAACCGCTCAGGAGTGGTCAACGACTCGCCGTTCAACTCCAGGACTGCGTCCAGCGCCGCGTCGAGCGCGTCGAACTTCTCGACGATCTCCTCACGGGTAGTCGAACGCATGAGCGAATGCTAACGCCAGGTACTGACAACCAGCGGTCCCAGCGGCGATCCGTGAGAAGAACCCGCCACGGATTGCGACGCGGTCACGGATTCGTACCGGATGACACCTCACCGATCACAAATGCCACTCAGATCACTATCGTCACATCAGTTGACCGCTGACGTCTATCGGGGACGTCCTGCCCCGCTGAAAGGTGTGACGTGTCGCCGGTTCCTCGAATCGTGTCGGTATCGGCGGTGTCGGCGGTCGCTTTCGGGCTCATCGTCGCCACCGGCCCTGCGCCGCCGGCGGCCGCACTGCCCTGCAGCGCTCCTGAAGCCAACGTCGATCCGCCTGCCGTCACCCCAGCCACGCCACCGCCCGCGCCGGTCGTCCGGCCACCGACCGGGCGCCGGCCTCGCGGCGCCAACGAGCGGGCGCCACTACCCAAGTTGGGCCCGCTAATTTCTTCGCTGCTGCACCCCAGAGCGCCGGTGCGCCAGCAAGCGGCGGTGATCCCCCCGGGCCCAACCCGCCCGGTGCCGGTAACCAGCAGCCCCCGAATGCGGCGCAGTTGAATCCGAACGCGGCCCCGGGCCAGCCCGAAGCCGCGCCGCCCGCCTCCATCGCGGGTGCCCCGACGTCGCTTGTCGAGTGGGTGACCGGACCCAACGGCCCCAACAAGACCCTCGACCGTTTCGGCATCTCCGGGACCGACCTCGGAATCCTTTGGGACAATGGTGATCCCGTTAACCGCCAAGTGCTCATGGCTTTCGGCGACACGTTCGGCTATTGCCGCCTGCATGGCCAGCAATGGCGCTACAACGTGCTGTTTCGCAGCCAAGACCGCAACCTGGCCGATGGAATCACCGTGCCGCCCGGCGTTCCCAATGACAGATACTCCGGCTCGCCCATGCAGCAACCGAACTTCTCCAAGCAGGTGCTGCCGGGTATCAGGTGGGCACACCAGGAGGGCATGATCCCAACGGCCGGCATCGCCATCGGCAGAACGCAGTACATGAACTTCATGTCGATCAAGCAGTGGGGCCGCGACGGCGAGTGGTCGACAAACTACTCGGCGATCGCGATGTCCCCCGACAACGGCCAGAACTGGGGGATCTATCCGGGGACCGTCCGCGCGTCGTCGCCCGACAGCGTGCCGGGCGCGCGCTATATCCCGGGAAACGAGAACTTTCAGATGGGCGCGTTCATGCGCGGCAAGGACGGCTACATCTACTCGTTCGGAACCCCGTCCGGCCGCGGCGGTCCGGCGTTTCTGGCGCGTGTCCCCCCGAACTTCGTGCCCGACGTCACCAAATACCAGTACTGGAATGGCGACCACAACGCTTGGGTCCCCAACAATCCCGGCGCGGCGACCCCGGTTTTCCCGGGTCCGGTGGGCGAAATGTCGGCCCAGTACAACGATTACCTCAAGCAGTACCTGGTGCTCTACACCAACGGAGGCAGCAACGACGTCGTGGCAAGGACCGCGCCTGCCCCCCAAGGGCCGTGGAGCCCGGAGCAAGTGCTCGTCTCCTCGTTCCAGATGCCGGGCGGCATCTACGCGCCGATGCTGCATCCCTGGTCGACGGGTAAAGACCTGTATTTCAATTTGTCGCTGTGGTCGGCATACGACGTGATGTTGATGCACACGGAATTGCCTTAGGCCGTCCCACCCCGTTTGACCGGTGCCGGGTTGGGGGTATCTGATCCCGGTGACTGGTGCGGCAACCGAACTCGAACCTTCGCTTCCGGCGGCGCACGGGCCGCTGTCGATGGCCGTTCGCCGCTGCCTCACCGAACCGGCTCCGCGCGGACACCTCACCCGGATCGGCGCCTCAGTCCGCGATTCGGATCCCTACGGGCTTGATCTGCAGCTGGCGTTGTACATGTGCTACGAGCTGCATTACCGGGGTTTCGCCGGCGTCGACCCGACCTGGGAGTGGAATCCGGGGTTGCTGCACCTGCGCGCTCAACTGGAGAGGACCTTTCTTTCCGGGGTGCGCCGCGACGTGGGGCCCATCGAACCCGATCACACCGCGATGGCCGAAATGGATGCTCTCTCAATTGAGCCCGCGGTCGGCGAAGGTCTGTCGCATTACCTGCGCAGCACCGGAACCTGGGAGCAGATGCGCGAATACTTCGTGCATCGCTCGCTGTATCACCTCAAGGAGGCCGACCCGCACGCGTGGGCGATCCCCCGGCTGACCGGACAAGCCAAGGCGGCGTTCGTCGCGGTGGAGTTCGACGAGTACGGCGCCGGCCGCGGTGCACACCTGCACCAGCAGCTGTTCGCGGATTTGATGGCCGCAGCCGGGCTGGATTCGACGTATCTGGGTTATCTCGACGCCGTGCCCGCCGAGTCACTGGCGGTGGTGAACCTGATGTCGATGTTCGGGTTGCACCGTTGGCTGCGCGGGGCATGCATTGGGCATTTCGCGGCGACGGAGATCACCTCGCCGCCCGGGTCGCGGCGACTGGTGCAGGCCCTGCAGCGGCTCGGCGCTCCGCAAGCATGCGTCGCCTTCTATCGCGAGCACGTCGAGGCCGACGCGGTGCACGAACAGGTGGTGCGCGTCGACGTGGTCGGTGATCTGGTGGCCGGGGATCCGCGCCTGGACCACGATGTGGTGTTTGGCATGCGCGCCCACGCTGTCGTGGAGAATCGCTTGGCCGACACCATCATTACCGCGTGGAAGGCCGGCCAGACGTCGCTACGGCGTCCGCTGAGCTGACAGCGCGCGCCGGCATCGCCGGTGGCTGGTATCGCAGAGCGGATAGTTCTTGCTGCGTCGGCACATGCAAACGGCCACCATGAATCGATCGGATTCCACGACTGCGCCCTCAGGCGTCTCGATGCGCACCGGACCGGAAATCAGCAGCGGGCCGTTCGCAACCATCCGCACCAACGTGGATTTCGCGGCGGTCATGGCTTGTCCGCTCGGATCACGACCAGTTCGTCTTCGCGGCACCCACGCGGCATCAGCCCGGTGTCTTCTAACCAACCAGCACGCACAGACAGCACCGGGCCGAACGGAATCCGTTGCGAAGAAACAATTTCAGCGCACAGCTCATGCGACCACAGGATGTCCAGCGAGCGTTGGGCGTCGGCGATCGCAGACTGGACCAGCAGCATGGAACCCCCCTCACACAACAGGTTTGACGCTGAGGCGCACAGTGGATCGAGCACGAGGCGCCCGTCGGGACCAGCGTTCCACGCCCACGACGGGCCGGCAGCAGAGTCGATGTAGCAGGAGTCGTCGACGGGCGGGGTGGGCACGTAGGGCGGATTGGACACGACCACGTCGAACGGCGCACAGTCAAGCGCGCACGTCCACGACCCTGCGCGCACGTCGACGTCGACGCCTGCGTGCACCGCATTGCCCTGAGAGCACCGCACGGCGCGCGGGCAGACATCGAACGCGGTAACGCTGGCGGCGCCCAGTTCAGCGGCCGCGATGGCGACCGCTCCACTGCCGGTGCACAAGTCGAGCACACGACGACCCGGCACCAGAGAGCTGCGTTCCATCGCGTCGATGAGCAGAAGCGTGTCATGTTGCGGCGGATATACCCCATCGGCGGTCAGAAAATCGCCGGGGGCGGCGTAACTTGTGGTCACGTGGGCCTTTCGAGACGTCGCCGCGGCGGTCACGGCGTCAGCCGTGACTATGCCCGCATACCGGGGTGTTGAAACCGTCCGGCGGAACTTACGCCCCGGAGGGCTCGTGCGCGAAGGTCTCGACAATCGCCGAGCAGAACGCCGGCAGGTCGCGCGGTGAGCGGCTGGTGATCACATTCGCGTCGACCACGACTTCGTCGTCGACGACGTTGGCGCCGGCTACCGCGCGGTCGACCCGAATCGTTCCCGCCGGCTCCAAGTCGTGGTTGCGTGTCTGGATCTCACCCGGTTTTCAGCGACAACAACTCGGTATGCGCGCCCGCGTCTTCCAGGACCGCCCGTGGTTGTTCCAGCTCCACTTTCTCCACGCCGTCGGCGGCCAGGAACGCAATCCGCTTGCCCTGCAATCGCTTCGGGGACATGCTGTGCTCCTTCGATGGATTACGCTTGTCAGTCATCACCGCCGCCTTTGCCGGATGCGTCGCGCAGCGCGCTTAGCAGCGGTTCGGCGGCCTCTTGCAGGAAGAGGTCCTGAGATTCGCCGCCGATTTGCACCACGGCGACGTCGGTGAAACCCGCTTCCCAGTACGGCCGCACCGCGTCGACGATCGCGTCGAGGTCAGGCCCGCAGGGGATGGCATCCGCGACGTCCTCCGGGCGCACAAACCGTGTGGCGCCGGCGAATCCCGCCGTCGTCGGCAGGTCCGCGTTGACGCTCCATCCGCCACCGAACCACCGGAACTGGTCGTGGGCGCGCTGCACCGCGGTATCGCGGTCCGGGTCCCAGCACACCGGTATCTGGCCGACCACGCGACCACCGCCGGCCAGGCCGCTGGCCTGCCGCGCTGAATGCCACTCGGCGACGAGCTCGCCGTTTGGCTCCACGGCGATCAGATGGTCGGCGTCGGTGCCGAGCTTCTCGATCGCCTTCGTGCCGCCCATCGCCACGGCGATGCCGACCGGCACCTCGGGCAGGTCCCACAGTCGGGCGGAATCCAGCTGGAAGTAGTCGCCGCGCCAGTTGACCAGCGCGCCCGACAGCAACGCGCGAATGATCTGGACGGCCTCGCGCAGCATCTCCTGGCGGCGCACCACCGTCGGCCAGCCCTTGCCGACGACATGCTCGTTGAGGTTCTCGCCGCTGCCCAGTCCCAGGGTGAACCTGCCGTCGGCGAGGATCTGCAGGGTTGCCGCCTGCTGAGCAACGACCGCTGGGTGATAGCGCATGGTCGGGCAGGTCACGTAGGTGTAGAGATCGACGCGTTCGGTGGCGTGTGCCACTGCCCCCAGCACCGTCCAGGCGTTGGGTGCGTGTCCCTGCGACGCCAGCCACGGCGAGAAGTGATCACTGCAGACCTCGAAGTCGAAGCCCCGCTCTTCGGCCGAAATCGCATACCGCACAAGGTCTTTGGGACCACTTTGCTCCGTCATCAACGTGTAGCCAAATCGGGTCATACGCACACGGATACCCAGGCGCGGCGCGTGCAAACGGCCCGTGCGGACCGCAACGGCTAAAGACGGTCCCTGACCGCTGCCGCTAACCGGGCGCCGTCGGCTTTGCCCGCCGCGATCGCGGTGGCCGCTTTCATCACCAGACCCATCTGCTTTTTGCCGGGCTGCTCGCCGAGTTGCTGCGCGACCTGAGCGATCGCGGTGTCGACCACGTTGACCAGCTCACCCTCGGTGAGGGGCGTCGGCAAGTACTCGTCTATGATCCGCGCCTCGGCGAGCTCATTGGCGGCGAGCTCGCCACGGCCGTTCTGGGTGTAGACTTCGGCGGCCTCACCACGCTTGCGGGATTCCCGGGTCAGGACCTTGATCACCTCGTCGTCGGAAAGCTCGCGCGACTGTTTGCCGGAGACCTCTTCGGTCTGGATCGCGGCCAGCAGCATCCGCAGGGTCGCGGTGCGCAATTTGTCCTGGGTTTTCATCGCGTCGGTGAGATCCGCCCGCAATCGGGACTTCAGTTCCGGCATGGCCAAGACGGTACGCGCCGCGGTCCGTTCGGGCATGGCCGCGGCAATTGAGAAGATGGAGAATTGCCGTGCAGGCCGAGAGGATGGGAGCCATGAGCGACGACGACGGCGGCGCCACCTGGTGAGCACGCCGCCGCCCGACTACCAGGACTACCCGGCGCCTGATAACCCGCCACCCGGTTACGCCAGTCCTGGGTATTCCGCGCCGGGTTACCCGCCGCTGGGTTACGGCCCACCGCCGGCTTATCCTCCGCCCCCTGGCTATGGCCCGCCACCGGGCTACGGCCCGCCACCGGGCTACGGCCCGCCACCGGGCTACGGCCCGCCGCAGGGATACGGCCCGCCGTTTGGCCCACCCCCGGGATACGGTGCTCCCCCCGGCTATGGCCCGCCGCCCGGCTACGGCGGCATGCCACCGGGAACGCCCGGAGCGCTCAGGCCCGGGATCATCCCGCTTCGGCCGTTAAGCCTCAGCGAGATTTTCAACGGCGCGGTCGGCTACATCCGGGTCAACCCGAAGACCACGCTGGGACTGACCGCCGCGGTGGTGCTCATCATGCAGGTCGTCGGGTTGATCGCCCGGGCCGGGCCGCTCACGGCTGCCGGCTCCCGCGACAACGCCGCCTGGACCCTGTCGGTCGCAGTCGGCGGCCTGATCACCTGGCTGGCCGGCATCCTGCTCAGCGGCATCCTCACCGTGATCGTCGGCAGAGCGGTGTTCGGCTCGACCATCACCATCGGCGAGGCATGGGACAAGGTTCGCCGACGCCTGCCGGCACTGCTCGGGTTGGCGGCGCTGGAAGCCGCGGGCGTGGTGGCGCTGATCGCCGTAACGGCGATGGCGGTCGCAACCGGCGCCTCGATGGCCAACGCCGCCGGGGCCGTCGTCTTCGGTTTGCCGATGGCACTCGCGCTGATCGCGACCATGGTCTATCTGTACACCGTGTTGTCGTTCGCACCGGTGCTGATCGTGCTGGAGCGGTTGACCGTCACCCGTGCGATCAGCCGCTCCTTCGCCTTGGTCCGCAACAGCTTCTGGCGAGTACTCGGCATCCGCCTGTTGACCGCCGTGGTGGTCTTTGTCGTCGCGTACGCAGTCGCCGCACCATTCACCCTCGCGGGGCAGCTGATGGCGTCAACGCAATCCGCCGGCCCGGCACTGGCCGGTGCCACGCTGGTGACCATCGGCTCGGCGATCGGGCAGATCCTCACCACACCGTTCAGCGCCGGAGTCGTCGTCTTGTTGTACACCGACCGCCGCATGCGCGCCGAGGCGTTTGACCTGGTGCTGCAGAGCGGCGCCGCCACCGGGCCTTTCGCGCCAACATCCACCGATGGTCTCTGGCTGATGCGGCCACTGTGAGGAGTCGCTGAGGATGCCCGCCATCGACATCGACCGCGACACCGCGCACCACGCTGCCCAACGCGAACTCGCCAAGGCGATATATCCCAAATTGTCGCCGATGCAACGACTCAACGACTGGGTCGAGGACCTGGTGTACCGCGTCGTGCATGCAGGCGCATCGCTGCCGGGCGGCTGGTTTAGCATTTCGGTGCTGCTCGTCGCGCTAGCCGTCGGGGTGGCCGTCGCCATCCGTATTGCGCGACGCACCATGCGCACCAACCGCGGCGGCGCCTATCCACTGTTCGACGGCGGTGGTCAGCAAAGCGCTGCCCAGCATCGTATGACTGCCGAGGAGTTTGCCGCTCAAGCAAATTGGGCCGCAGCAATACGACACCGGCTGCGTGCGGTAGCGCGCAGCCTGGAGGAGACCGGCGTGCTGCAGCCGATGCCGGGCCGCACTGCAAACGAACTGGCCCGCGACGCCGGCGCATGCCTGCCTCATCTGGCCTCTGAGATGTCGCAGGCCGCAACGATTTTCAACGATGTCACGTACGGCGGGCGTCCCGGCACACCCGCCGCCTACCGAATTGTCGCCGACCTCGACGAACACCTGCAATCGCATGGGGCGCAAGTTCGGTGATGGTCGAGGCCCCGCTGACCCAGCCGCCTGCGGCGCCGGCGCGCCGCAGGCCTTGGCGCGGGGTGGCGCTGATGCTGGTGGCCCTCGCGGGGGTCGCCGCGCTCAGCACATACCTGACCGCGCCGCGGCCCGGTGGCCTGATGGACCCCGCATCCACCGGCCGCCACGGCGCTCACGCGCTCGTGACACTATTGCGCGAGCACGGCGTCGAGGTAGTCGTCGCGGGCAGCGTCGCCGACGTCGAACACGCGGCCCGGCCCGACACGCTGCTGCTGTTCGCCCAGAGCCAACATTTGGCCGACGACGCGCTGCTTCGCCGGCTCGCCAAAGTTCCCGCCGACCTGCTCCTGGTGGAGCCCACGTCGCGCACCCGCGCCGTGTTGACCCCCGGCCTTCGCATCGGCGCAGTCAGTACACTCGACCACAAGCCCAATTGCGCGATGCGCGAAGCTAATCGGGCCGGCTCGGTACAGTTCGGGCCGAGCAACACCTACACCGCCGAGCAATCGTTGACCAGTTGCTACGACGGGGTGCTGGTGCGCTACCGTGACGGCGCCCGCACCGTCACGGTGGTGGGAAACGCCAGCTTCATGACCAACGGCAATCTGCTGCGCGCCGGCAACGCCGCGTTGGCAATGAACCTCGCAGGCGCCCGCCCACGGCTCATCTGGTACGCACCACAGCACATCGAGGGTGAAAAAAAGTCTGCTGCAACACTTTTCGATTTGATCCCGGACAAGGTCGACTGGATCGTCATTCAGCTGTGCGTGGTGGTGATCCTGCTCGCGGTGTGGAAGGGCCGACGACTTGGCCCCCTGGTCGCCGAGGACTTGCCGGTCGTGGTACGCGCATCGGAGACCGTCGAAGGTCGCGGCCGACTGTACCGGTCCAGGCGGGCCCGGGATCGCGCCGCCGAGGCACTGCGCACCGCGACGTTGCACCGGCTGCTGCCCCGCCTCGGGCTCGCGGCCAACGCGCCCGCAGCCGCTGTCGTGGCGGCTGTCGCCCCGCACAGCGAATCAAGCCCAGAATCGCTGCGGCACATACTTTTCGGCCCGCCCCCAACTACCGACACCGAGCTGGTACACCTCGCCCAAGCGCTCGACGACATCGAAAGGCAGGTTGCACGCAGATGACTGAGTCGTCTCCCGCCTCCGCGCAGAACCCGGCAGCCGAATCGGCACGCCAAGCGCTGCTGGCGCTGCGCGCCGAAATCGCCAAGGCAGTCGTCGGGCAGGACGCGGTGGTCAGCGGCCTGGTCATCGCGTTGCTGTGCCGCGGCCACGTGCTGCTCGAAGGTGTTCCCGGCGTGGCGAAAACGCTGCTGGTGCGTGCCCTGGCTGCCGCCTTGCAATTGGAGTTCAAGCGGGTGCAGTTCACGCCAGACCTGATGCCCGGCGACGTCACCGGTTCGCTGATCTATGACGCGCGCACCGCGGCGTTCGTGTTTCGGGCCGGACCGGTGTTTACCAATCTGATGCTGGCCGACGAGATCAACCGGACCCCGCCCAAGACGCAGGCGGCGCTGCTGGAGGCCATGGAAGAGCGCCAGGTCAGTGTGGATGGCGAGCCCAAGTCGCTGCCGGACCCGTTCATCGTCGCCGCGACGCAGAACCCGATCGAGTACGAGGGCACCTACCAGTTGCCCGAGGCGCAGCTCGACCGCTTCCTGCTCAAGCTCAATGTGCCGGTGCCGCCCCGTGATTCCGAGATCGCCATCCTGGGCCGGCACGCACATGGGTTCGACCCGCACGACCTGTCGGCGATCAGACCGGTGGCCGGGCCGGACCAGTTGGCCGCTGGCCGCGACGCGGTGCGTCACGTCTTGGTTGCCGAGGAGGTGCTGGGTTATATCGTCGACATCGTCGCGGCCACCCGCGGCTCCCCGGCCCTGCGCCTGGGTGTTTCGCCTCGGGGCGCCACCGCGCTGCTGGGCGCTGCCCGGGCGTGGTCGTGGCTGTCGGGTCGCAGCTATGTGACCCCCGATGACGTGAAGGCCATGGCCCGGCCGACGCTGCGCCATCGGGTGTCGCTGCGCCCGGAGGCCGAGCTGGAAGGCGCCACACCTGACGGCGTCCTCGACGGAATCCTGGCCTCGGTTCCGGTGCCGCGCTGGTGATCCTGACCGGACGCACTGGGCTGGCCGCGTTGGTATGCGTGCTGCCGATCATGGTGTCGCCCTGGCCTGCAACGTCTTTCGCTGTGCTGCTGACGGCGCTGGCCGTGGCGGTGGTGATCGATGCCGGGTTGGCGGCCAGCCCCCGAGCGTTGCGGTTCGACCGTTTCGGGTCGGCATCGGTGCGGCTCGGCGAGTCGGTCGACGCCGGGCTGGTGATCCGCAACGACGGCGGCCGGCGGTTCCGCGGGCAGGTTCGTGACGCCTGGGCGCCGAGTGCGCGTGCGCAACCGCGCGTGCACACCGTCGACCTGGCTCCCGGCCAGACCCGACGCTTCGCCACCCGCCTGCGACCGGTCCGCCGCGGCTCACAGCGATCGGCTGGCGTCACCGCGCGCTCGATCGGGCCCCTGGGACTGGCGGGACGGCAACGTTCGCGGCCGCTACCCGGGCAGCTCCGGGTCCTGCCGCCGTTTCTGTCGCGCAAGCACCTGCCGTCGCGGCTGGCGAAACTCCGCGACATCGAAGGCCAGCTGCCAACCTTGACCCGCGGGCATGGCACCGAATTCGATTCCCTGCGTGAATACGTGGTCGGCGACGATGTCCGCTCGATCGATTGGCGCGCCACCGCCCGTCGCGCCGACGTGGTGGTTCGAACCTGGCGACCCGAACGCGACCGGCGAGTCGTCGTCGTGCTCGACACCGGGCGCACCGCGGCGGGCCGCGTCGGATTCGACCCGACCGCCAGCGATCCCAGCGGGTGGCCTCGACTGGACTGGTCGATGGACGCCGCGCTGTTGCTGGCGGCGCTCGCCTCACGAGCCGGCGACCACGTCGACTTCCTCGCCCACGACCGGATGACCAGGGCCGCGGTGTTCGGGGCGTCACGCACGGAAGTCCTAGCTCAGCTGGTCGACGCGTTAGCCCCGCTGGAGCCGGCCCTGCTCGAATCAGACTGGCATGCAATGGTTTCCGCTATTCTGCTGCGTGTCCGACGGCGTGCGCTGGTGGTGCTGCTGACCGATCTCAACGCCGCGGCCCTCGACGAAGGGCTGCTGCCGGTTCTTCCGCAGCTGTCGGCCAAACATCAGGTGATCGTGGCCGCGGTCGCCGACCCGCGCGTCGACCAGCTGGCCGCTGGACGCTCCGACGCGGCAGCGGTGTACGACGCGGCCGCTGCCGAACGGGCCCGCAACGACCGGCGCGCGATCGCGGCGCGGCTCCGCCGCGGCGGTGTGGAGGTGGTTGACGCTCCGCCCGAAGAGCTGGCCCCCGCGCTGGCCGATCGCTACCTGACGATGAAGGCCACTGGCCACCTGTGACTTTGGCCGGGCGAATGTGGAGTTGTAATACCTCTTTCCGAATGTAACGTGTCTCAAACTGACCAAACCTCGGCATAGCCTCTACGGCACTGCGGCGGGAGCCGACGGCAGTCATCACCAAAGAGGTTCGCGTAATTCAGTGACCTATTGGTCATAGGGATAGGCAGGTGTGGCGCAGCAGGGCGAAACACAGCGCGGCGGACATGCTCATGCGCTTCTAGTTGAACTTGTGCACCAGCACCGGGGTCTGACCCCTGGGCGCCCGCTGACGCGCACTACTGGAGTCAGGGAAACGCTGGATTCGTCTTGGAGGACGATCCACGCCTGCGGCGCCTTTTACCCGGGCCCGTCGTGTTTGATCCAGCGATGGCCTGCTCGTCGCGTTCGGCGGGCGCACCGGGCCGGGCGTTGCGGAGACCGACCCGGCTCACGCAGCAACCGCCGCGCATGGCCGGGGTGATAGCACGCCCCCGGTGACCGCCTCGATCACCTCGGCCACCCGCGCGGTGGCATACCCGCGTGCGCCCGGAGCTCGGCTTCCACCCGGGTCTTCTGCTCCCCAGTCGGCCGCGCGGGCCGACCGGCCCACCCGGCGTCGACCAACGCTTCCGCGCCCTGTTCTCGCAACCTCCGATGCCAGCGCGAGCCGCTTTGATGGCTCACGTTCAACCGGCGTGCCACCTCAGCCTGCGACACACCCCTCGCGAAAAGTTTGGCCGCCACCCGACGTCGACGCCCCTACGCCTCAAAGTCACGGCGCGACACTGGTTTCGACGCAGAGCCGTTGACCGCCAACTGATTTGCTGTCGTCATCGTTACGACAACAACTCTCGCAGAGAATTGTATTGTTGTCACTCAATAACACAAAGTTCTTTAAGCCCACCGCTCGGCGGGGTTTAGCTGGTCGGGACGACGTCAGGCGCGTCGGCGATGTCACCGGTGTCGCCGACGCGGGCGGCTCGGCGTCCGAAGTGCACGATGTAGGCCAAAAACGCTGCCTCAGCGGCGATCCCGATGCCGACACGAACGACCGTCGGCAACGGCGACGGGGTCACCAGTGCTTCGATGAGACCGGAGACCAGCAACACCGCCACCAGCCCCACAGCGACCGCGACGACTGCGCGGCCGCCTTCGGCGAGCACCTGTGCGCGCGGCCGCTGCCCGGGCGAGATCACCGACCACCCCAGCCGCAGGCCCGCGGCGGCTGCTAGAAACACCGCCGTCAACTCCAGAAGCCCGTGCGGAAGCAACAAGCCCAGCATGATCGCGCCCTTGCCCGCGGCAAACATCAGCCCGGCGGCAACGCCGAGGTTGGCGGCGTTTTGGAACAGCACAAACGGAATCGGTACGCCCAGCAGCACCGCGAACGCAACGCACTTTGCGGCGACCCAGGCGTTGTTCACCCAAACCTCAAGAGCAAACGAGCCGGCCGGGTGCTCGTGGTAGTACGACGCGAATTCATGGTTGACCAATTCGTCTATCTCAGCGGGTGTTCCGATGGTGGACTGCACCTCCGCGCTGCCGGCCACCCAGAACGCGATGACCACCGCGACGGCGAAGAAGGCCGCGCCTGTCGCCAACCACCATCGCCAGGCCCGGTAGGCGACCACCGGGAACGACACCGTCCAGAACCGGGTGAACTCACGGCCCAGCGGGGCGTGCGCGCCGGTGACCGCCGATCGTGCCCGGGCAACCAGTGCCGAAAGCCGACCCACCAGCGCGGAATCCGATGACACCGAGCGCACCATCGACAGGTGTGTGGCGACGCGTTGGTAGAGCTCGACAAGTTCGTCGACCTCGGCACCGGTGAGCCGGCGCCGATTCTTGACCAGCTGCTCGAGCCTATCCCAGGCATTGCGGTGCGCTAGCACGAACGCATCGACGTCCACCCCGCCAAGGCTAATGGTCGAGTAGCGTTCGCAGTATGGCGGAGGTGGTGACCGGCGACGCCGTGGTGCTCGATGTGCAGATCGCCCAGTTGCCGGTGCGGGCGGTGGGTGCGCTGATCGACATCGCGGTGATGTTCGTCGGTTACCTGCTGGCCCTGATGCTTTGGGCGGCCACCTTAACTCAGTTCGACGATGCGGCAACGGCCGCGGTACTGGTCATCTTCACCGTGCTGGTCCTGGTCGGCTATCCGCTCATCTTCGAAACCGCAACCCGGGGGCGTTCGCTCGGCAAGATCGTGATGGGCCTTCGGGTGGTGGCCGACGACGGCGGCCCGGAACGCTTCCGGCAGGCGCTGTTTCGGGCTCTGGCGTCGGTGGTGGAGATCTGGCTGCTCTTGGGCAGCCCCGCGGTCATCTGCAGCGTGCTGTCGCCGAAAGGCAAACGCCTCGGCGACCTCTTCGCCGGCACGGTGGTCGTCAGCGAACGCGGCCCAAAGCTGGGGCCGCCGCCACCGATGCCGCCATTTCTCGCGGGATGGGCGTCCACGCTGCAGCTGTCCGGTCTGGGTGCCGACCAGGCGCAGCTTGCGCGTCAATTCCTATCGCGCGCACCACAACTCGAGCCGCGACTGCGTGAGCAGATGGCATACCGGATTGCCGGTGACGTGCTGGCCCGCATCGCGCCGCCGCCCCCGCCGGGTACCCCGCCGCAGCTGGTGCTGGCCGCGGTGCTCGCCGAGCGGCATCGCCGCGAACTGGCCCGGTTGCGGCTCGGGCCCGCACCGCCGCAGTGGAGCGCGTCCCCGGGGCCGTCGCCGTGGCCGCCGCCCCCGCCGCCGCCCGGCACCGGTGGATTGACGCCGCCCCGGTAGTCGGCTACTGGCGGAAAGCGACGGCCAGCACGACGATGTCGGCAGCCAGCAGTGCCAATGCAGACACCCCGACAACGATGCCCCATCGTCGCCTCGCGGTGAAAAAGGAGACGACGATGGCCACCACGGCCACGACCGGTGCGCCGTAGAACAACACCCCGAACACGATCCCACCCGGACCCCAATCCGGGCACTGCTGGTCGCTACACGCCGCCGTGCTCATCAGCGCCCCGAGCGCGTAGATCAGCACCACCGCGGCCGCCGGCACGGTCAACAGCGCCAACACCCAGTTGACCCACAGCCGCAAACGTCCGGGCCGTGTTCTGCTGTCCACAGCGGTCGTCGCCGCGCTCTCGGTGACGTTGGCGATCGCCGCGTCGCGATGTTCGTCGTTCATCGACGGGTGCTACCCGGCCTGCCGCCTTCGGTAAACCTGGCGGAGGCCAAGCCGTTGCATCGCGATAGATTGCGATATATCGTGAAGTCCACCGGCGGCGCGCCGGCGCCGCCCGTGCAGAAGAGAGAGAACATGAACACCCCATTCCCACCTTTCGCGGTGTCGCTCATCGGCGGTCCGGCCGGTTTCGGGTTCGGCGCCCGCCGTGAATTCCGCGACTACATCCGCGGCCACCAGGCCGGGCACCCGGGTCCTTTCGCGCCGGGCTTCGGGCGCGGTGTCGGTGCGGGCGGATTCGGCGTCGGATTCGGGCCCCGCGGCGGACGGCGCGGCGGCCCCGGCCCACGCGGACGCCGCGGCGATGTTCGCGCCGCCATCTTGGTGCTGTTGGCCGAACACCCGATGCATGGCTACGAAATGATCCAGCAGATCGCCGAACGCAGCCAGGGCCTGTGGCGGCCCAGCCCTGGATCGGTGTATCCGACCCTGCAACTACTGGTCGACGAAGGTCTTATCGTCGGCTCTGAAACTGAAGGCAGCAAAAAGCTTTTCGAGTTGACCGACGAGGGACGCGCAGCCGCCGAAAAAATCGAGACTCCGCCATGGGAGGAGATTGCCGACGGCGTCGACCCCTGCCACCTCAACCTGCGGGCCGCGATGGGTCAACTGTTCGGCGCGGTCGCGCAATCCGTGCACACGGCCAGTGCCGAACAACAGCAGCGCATCACCGCGATCGTGAACAACGCGCGCCGGGAGATCTACACCGTGCTCAGCGAAGACGCCTAAAGGCCGGCCCGCGGCGGCCGGAAGCAGGTCACGACACCTCGACCCAGTCAAGAGTGCGCTGCACCGCCTTGCGCCAGCCCGCATACGCCGCCGCGCGCTGATCGTCGCTCCAGGCCGGGCTCCACCGCTTGTCCTCACGCCAGTGGGCCCGCAAGTCGTTCGGGTCGGCCCAAAAGCCGACTGCCAGGCCCGCGGCGTATGCCGCACCCAGCGCGGTGGTCTCGGCGACCACCGGACGCACCACATCGACACCGAGCACGTCGGCTTGGATCTGCATGCACAGCTCGTTCGCGGTGATGCCGCCGTCGACCTTCAAAAGCTCAAGGCGTACACCGGAATCGGCGGCCATCGCATCGACCACATCGCGGCTTTGGTAGCAGATCGCCTCCAGCGTTGCGCGGGCCAGGTGTGCGTTGGTGTTGAACCGCGACAACCCGACGATCGCGCCGCGCGCATCCGAACGCCAGTAAGGAGCGAACAAACCGGAAAACGCCGGCACAAAATACACACCACCGTTGTCTTCGACCTGCCGGGCCAGCGTCTCGCTTTGAGCTGCACCGCTGATGATGCCCAACTGGTCGCGCAGCCACTGCACGGCTGAGCCGGTGACAGCGATCGAACCCTCAAGGGCGTAAACCGGATTGGCATCGCCGAACTGGTAGCAGACCGTGGTCAGCAGACCGTGCTGCGACCGGACGATATTCTCGCCGGTGTTGAGCAAAAGGAAATTGCCGGTGCCGTAGGTATTTTTGGCCTCGCCGGCGTCCAGGCAGACCTGCCCGACCATGGCCGCATGCTGATCGCCCAGAATGCCGGTAATCGGCACCTCGCCGCCGAGCGGGCCGCTGCTCTGCGTGACACCGAACGGCTGCGTCGGCGCCGAGGCGGCGATCGACGGCAGCATGGCCCTGGGTATCCGGAAAAACGACAGCAGTTCGTCGTCCCAGTCCAGCGTCTGCAGATCCATCAGCATGGTGCGGCTGGCATTGGTGACGTCGGTGACGTGCACGCCGCCCCGCGGACCGCCGGTCAAATTCCACAACACCCAGGTATCGCAGGTGCCGAAGAGGGCGTCGCCGTGGTCCGCCGCGTCTCGGACCCCGTCGACGTTGTCCAGAATCCACTGCAGTTTGCCCGCCGAAAAATACGTCGTCGGGGGCAAGCCAGCCTTGCGCCGGATCACCTCCCCGCGGCCGTCGCGCTCCAGCGCCGACGCGATGCGATCGCTGCGGGTGTCCTGCCAGACGATCGCGTTGTAGTAAGGACGGCCGGTATGGCGATTCCACACCAGGGTGGTTTCCCGCTGGTTCGTGATGCCGAGGGCAGCAATGTCTTTAGACGTCAAGTTGGTTTTGTTCAGCGCCGAGATCAGTACCGACGAAGTGCGTTCCCAGATCTCGATCGGGTCATGCTCGACCCAGCCGGCGCGCGGCAGGATCTGCTCATGTTCGAGCTGGTGTCGCCCCACCTCGGTACCGTCATGGCCGAAGATCATGCACCGAGTGCTGGTGGTGCCCTGGTCGACCGCGGCTATGAATTCGCCCAACTGTTCTCCCCGTGAAGCTCACCGTGCCCAGCCATCATCGAACACCCGGGCTCGACGTGTAGTTGACATAACAGCATGCGCCCCGAACCGGGCCGCAGCTGGCCCGGTGAGAGGTTGCGCATCCGTCGCTAAACCGGTTGCATCAGCGGTGTGGGCGAAGAGGTCAAGCGCACCACCTACACCCGCGCACACCGGCAGGAGTATCGGCGCAAGGTGCAGTTGTGTCTCGACGTCTTCGAGACCATGCTCGCGCAATCGAGCTTCGATTTCGACCGCCCGCTTACCGGGATCGAGATCGAATGCAACCTCGTCGACAGCGACTATCAACCGGCAATGTCGAATCGGGATGTGCTCGCAGCCATCGCCGACCCGGCCTACCAGACCGAATTAGGCGCCTACAACATCGAATTCAATGTGCCGCCTCGTCCATTGACCGGACGCGCCCCCCTCGATTTGGAGAGCGATGTCCGGGCCAGCTTGAACGTCGCCGAGACCAAGGCCAACTCCGGCGGAGCCCATATCGTCATGATCGGCATCCTGCCGACGTTGATGCCCGAACACCTGGCCGCCAACTGGATGAGCGATTCGACACGGTATGCCGCACTCAACGACTCGATTTTCAACGCCCGCGGCGAAGACATCCAGATCGATATCAGCGGCCCGGAACCGCTGAGCCTGCACTACCCGTCGATCGCCCCGGAATCTGCCTGCACCAGCATGCAATTGCACCTTCAGGTCTCCCCCGAAGATTTCGCCGACAACTGGAACGCCGCGCAGGTGCTCGCCGCGCCGCAACTGGCGCTGGGTGCCAACTCGCCCTACTTCTTCGGTCATCAACTTTGGGCCGAAACCCGCATCGAGCTGTTCGCGCAAGCCACCGACACCCGCCCCGACGAGCTGAAAGCCCAAGGCGTGCGGCCCCGGGTATGGTTCGGCGAACGCTGGATCACGTCGATCTTCGATCTGTTCGAGGAGAATGTCCGCTACTTTCCCTCGTTGCTGCCCGAAGTTTCGGACGAGGACCCGGTCGCCGAGCTGGCCGCGGGGCGCACCCCGCGGCTGTCGGAACTGCGTCTGCACAACGGCACGGTGTATCGCTGGAATCGGCCGGTGTACGACGTCGTCGACGCCGACGGTGTCTGCCGTCCACATCTGCGCGTGGAGAACCGGGTGCTGCCGGCCGGACCGACCGTCGTGGACATGATGGCGAATTCGGCGTTCTACTACGGCATGCTGCGCACCCTGTCCGAAGAAGACCGCCCCCTGTGGACGAAAATGAGTTTCGCTGCAGCGCATGCGAACTTCCGCGAAGCCGCTCGCCTCGGGATGGATGCGCGGCTGTATTGGCCAGGGCTGGGCGAAATCGCCCCCAGTGACCTAGTGCTGCGCCACCTGCTGCCACTGGCGGACGAGGGCCTGCGGCGCTGGGAGGTCGACGTGGAGACCCGCGATCGATTTCTCGGAGTCATCGAAGGCCGCGCCAAGACGGGCCGCAACGGCGCCAGCTGGCAGGTGGCCACGGTGCGTGCGCTGCAGCAGCGCGGGATGACACGGCCCGCCGCGTTAGCCGAGATGTTGCGCCGCTACTGCCGGCACATGCACGCCAACGAGCCGGTGCATACCTGGGAGGTGGACGAGGCCGGTTCGTGATGTCTGCCGGCGGCCGTGTGCAGGACCGTTACCGTCGGCGTCCACGGTCTCGCCGGGCAGGAGGATTCACAGGGCCGACGCCACCATCGGCTTGTGACGGTCAGCTCCGCGGATAACCGGGGGTTCGCTGGCGAACCCGGGCCCGAATCGGTGCGGTAACCACCGCGGTCAGACCAGGATTGACGGGGAAATAGCTGTCCGCAGAACGGATTTCGATTCGGCGAGCGATAGCCGCGACGGCAAGAGTAGCCTCCACCATCGCGACGTTCTCGCCGATGCAGGCTCGCGGCCCGGCCCCGAACGGCAAGTACTGCCAGCGGTCGTATCCGGCTGCCCGTTGCGGACCGAACCGGTCGGGATGACCACCACATCCGACCGCAGCCACTTGGGTGCCAGCACCCGACGGGACACCACGCCGTGCACGTCGCGCAACAGCTCGAGATCGGCGTCCAACCGGCGAGTCGCCATCACCCGCTGCAGGTGGGGCAGCAGCTCGTTTGCCGCCAGCGCCGATGTCACGACGCCCCGGCGCTCGCCGGGTTGGTCGGAAATCTTCGCCATGGCGCACCGAGTTCCAGTTGCCGTTGAGGAAAGCCATGTTTGGGTCGCCGTGCTATGGCGGATAGCGTATCCGACTACCCTATTGCGCTCATCGCTGCCGACCGGTCAGTCATGGCGTCGGCCAGCTCGGGCAGCGTGGAGCCCATGCCAAATGAGGTGATGGCGTGGGCACGCGCTACCACGTACCGGTCGCCAAGGGCGCCAGCCAAACGAAGTCGACGGCTGCGCGCGTGGGGCCCGGGGCACCGGTTACTTCACCGCCAGCGACAACGCGAAGTCGCCACCGTCATCGGTCCACCACCGGGTGCGGCGCAGCCCGGCCGCGGCCAATTCGGCGGCCACCGCCTCGATGCGGAACTTGCATGACACCTCGGTCAGCATCTCCTCGCCGGCACCGAACTCGACGGTCATATCCAGCGCACCGATTCGCACGCGTTGCGGGGTTTCGGCGCGCAACCACATCTCGATCCGCTCCGCCCCGGCGTTCCAGCGGGCGACGTGGGCATAGGCGTCGAGGTCGAAATCGGCGTCGAGTTCCCGGTTGATCACCGCGAGCACGTTGCGGTTGAACCGTGCGGTCACCCCGGCGGCGTCGTCGTAGGCGCGGATCAGCCGGTCGGTGTCCTTGACCAGGTCGGTGCCCAGCAGCAGGCTGTCGCCGGGCCGCAACACGTCCGCCAGCGCCGCCAGAAATTGCGCACGCGGCCCGGGCGTAAGGTTGCCGATCGTCGATCCCAAAAACGCGAACAGCCGCCGCCCGTCGCTTGGAATTTCGGTCAGGTGCTCCTCGAAATCGCCGCAGACAGCTGCGATCTCGATATTCGGATACTCGGCCTGGACGGCCACGGCGGCTGACCGCAACATGCTGGCGTCGACGTCGAACGGCACAAATCTGCGCAGTGAACCCCGCTCGCACAACGCGTCGAGCAGCATGCGTGTCTTCGCCGATGTTCCGCTGCCCAATTCGACCAAGGTGTCCGCGCCGGTCGCCGATGCGATCTCCGCGGAGCGGGCAGACAAGATCTCGGCCTCGGCCCGGGTGGGATAGTACTCGGGCAGCCGGGTGATCTGGTCGAACAGCTCACTGCCGACTGAATCATAGAACCACTTGGGCGGCAATGATTTTGGTGAGCTGCGCAGACCGTCGAAGACGTCGCGCCGCAGCGCATGATATGCCGAGTCCTCGGCCAAGTGGTTCGACACTGACAGCGTCATCAAGGTCCTTTCGTCGGGTCCAGCTCGGCGAACGTGACGCCGTCAGCGGTCACTTCGACGACGTGACGGTCGGGAACGTCTTCCCAGTTGGGGTCATCGTCATACGGCTCACTGGCCAGTACCACGCCGTCGTCACGACGCAACACCGACAGGGTGTCTCCCCAGGTTGTGGCCAAAAGTCGGGAACCGTTGGCCGCCAAGATGTTCAACCGTGCGTTCGGGTCGTCGGCGCCGAGTTGGCGGATCACCTCACCCAAGGCGTCGAGACCTCGCGTAAAGATCAACTCCGCGAGAATCGTGCTGTCGCAGACTGGTTCGGCCGAGGCTGGATTGGGAAGCGCCGCGCGGTCCACCGCGCCGTTGTGCGCCAGCAGCCAGCGCCCGTCGGTGAACGGTGCTGTCGCACTGATTTCTATCGGCATGCCGACGGTCGCGGAACGCACCGATGCCACCACGCAGTGGCTGCGCAGCGCCGGTGCCACGGAATCGAACGACACGTCGCCCCACAGCGGCGCGGTGCTGCGCCAGCGTCGCGGCGTGGCCCCGTCGAAAAACCCGACACCCCAGCCGTCGGCGTTCATCATGCCGTGGCGCTGACGACGCGGCGCATACGACTGCACCCGCAGGCTGTGTGGCGGGTCCAACACCAGCGAGGAGACGGTGACCTCGCGACCCAGCCATCCCAGGTGACGACACATCAGCACGCGTCCCACGCCAACCTGACACCGGCGAAGATCTGCCGCCGGTACGGGTGATCCCAATTGCGGAAGCTGGGCCGCAGGATTCCCGGCTCCACCGCCCACGAGCCGCCGCGCAGCACCCGGTAGTCGCCGCCGAAGAACGGCGTCGAATAGCGCTGATAGATCATCGGCACGAATCCGGGCCAGGGCTGCAGCGGCGAGCTGGTCCACTCCCAGACGTCGCCCAGCAACTGCTCGGCCCCGTACGCCGACGCGCCGGCCGGGTAGGCGCCGACGGGGGCCGGGCGCAACGCGCCGCCGCCGAGGTTGGCGTGCGCCGCGGAGGGCTCCTCGGCGCCCCACGGGTAGCGGCGCCGCGCGTTGACCGCCGGGTCCCACGCGCACGCCTTCTCCCATTCGATCTCGGTGGGCAGCCGCGCGCCGGCCCACGCGGCATAGGCCTCGGCCTCGAAATAGGTGACGTGCTGGACCGGTTCGTCGTCGGGTATTGCCTCGACGTGGCCGAACCGGGTTCGGGTCAGCCCGTCGGCGGCCCAGAACCGCGGCGCGGTCAGTCCGGCTTGCTGGCGGTGCTGCCACCCGCGCTCCGACCACCATCGCGGCTCGTGGTAGCCGCCGTCGTCGATGAACTGACGCCACTCGCCGTTGGTGACCGGGACGCGGCCGATCCGGAACGACGGGACGTCGACGACGTGGGCGGGGCGTTCGTTGTCCAGTGAGAACGGTTCGTCGGCGGCGTCGACACCGAGCACGAACGGGCCGCCGGGCACCAGCACCGACGTCCCGGCCACGCCCGGCCGACCGGAAGGCAACGCGGCCGCGGCGCCCAGCAATGGCGGGCCGGTGCGCAGGTTCAGCGCCTGCAGCATGGTTTCGTCGTGCTGGTGTTCGTGACTGACCACCATGGCGAAGACGAAGTTCGCGTCGGGCTCGTCGGGTGCGGCGTCCAGGGCGTCCAGCGCGGCCGACCGGACGGCACGGCAATACGCCCGCGCCTGGGCCGGGGACAGCAGCGGCAGATCCGCGCGGCTGGCGCGAGAATGCACGAAGGCGTCGTAGAGGATCTCGACGTCCGCGGGCAGCAGGCCGGGCCGGTCCGGGTCGCCGCCGCGGAGCAGCCAGAGTTCTTCCTGCTGCCCGATGTGCGCGAGATCCCACACCAGCGGGCTCATCAGCGGGTCGTATTGGCGGCGCAGTTCAGCGTCGTCGAAATCGACCAGCCGCAGCGTGCGCTCGCGCGCCCGCGTCAGGTCGCGGGCCAGCTTATCCCGTACGCTCACGGCTGCCCTTGCGCCAACCGCGCGACGGTGGGCGCGATGCCATGCCCGATCACCCGGTCGGAAAAGTCGTCGGCCGGACACCGCCCTTGCTCGACCGCCTCGACCAGCCGTCGCATTCCGTCGTGCAGCTGCTTCGGCGCCCGCTCGGCGGCGATGGCCACACACCGGTTGGCGGCCGCGTAGAGTCGGCGGTCGCCCAGCCCGACCCGGGCCGCGGTGTCCCATGCCGCGGCCACGGGTTCGACGGCCTCGGCGGCGACGTCGGCGGCGACCGGGTCGTCCAGCAGTGCCACCAGCGTGAAGACCACAGCGGGCCACGTGTCGCTGGGGACGCTGTCGAGGTAGCGGATCTCCAGCCAGCCGCGCGGGCGCACTGGCGGAAACAGGGTGGTGAGGTGGTAGTCCAGGTCGGCGACGGTGGGGCGCCGACCGCCGAGCAGGGCGCGGCCGTCGGCCCAGTCGGTGAACGGCACATAGTGCGTGACCGGCACCGCGTCGGGGTTATGCACCAACATCACCGGGGCCTTCAGCGCGTAGCGCGCCCAGTCGGTGCCCGGATCGTCACCGCTGGCGGCCAGCACCGGCCCGCAGCGCGCCGCGTCGAGCTGACCCCATACCCGCTGGCGAGTCGATAGCCACCCGGAGAACTTCCCGCCCAGCAGCGGCGAGTTGGCGGCGATCGCGATCATCGTCGGCCCGAGCGCGTGCGCCAGCCGCACCCGTGCCGCCCAACCGGGTTGCGGGCCGGCATCGATGTTGACCTGGATCGACGCCGTCGACGTCATCATCGCCTCGCCCGCCACCCCGGTATGACTGGCAGCGAAGAACTGTTCCATCGCGCGATAACGCGCCCCCGGGTTGATCCGCATGGCCGGGCGCAGTGGGTCCGCGCCCAGCGCCACCAGGCCCAGGCCGGCATCGGCGAAGGCGGACCGCAGCACTTCCTGATCACGGGTCATCGCCTCGATCGCCGGCAGCGCGCCGGCCACCGGCGGGCTGGAAAGTTCGACGGCACCGCCGGGTTCGACGCTGACCGTACTACCGCCGGGCAGCGCCGGAAGCGAGGCGAGGATGTCGGTGATTTCTTCCCAGCTCGGCCTGCGGTGCGGAGCGGCCGGGTCGTAGCAGTGCGCCTCGATTTCCAGACCGACCCGCCCCAGCGGCCCGCTGGTTAGGCACGTGTCGGCGAGGTACTGCGCGGCCGCCGATGAACCGGCCAGTTCGGCCTCTCCCACGCGGATACCAGCCAGCTCAGACGCGACCGCCATATCATCGATCCCTCCCGGTCCCGACGCGATGCATCACCGGACCGTGGTTTGCGCGCGGTTATCGGGCACGATAGCCATCCATCGTCAATCTTGCAGACGGCACCGACATATTCCCGCGGGTCGGGTCGGTCTACCCGGCACGCGGGTCACTGGCCGAGCGTGTTCTGCATCGCCCCGGCCAGCGCGTTCACCGCCGGACCGCCATTGCCGGACTGGCACACCTTCGCCTGCAGCAACACGTTCTCGCGCAGCCGGGTCTGGGTGAAGCAGCGCCGATCCGTGCCGGCTTCCTGTTTGGTCCAGGCCGCGTCGGTGGCGGTCGACGGCCCCCCATCGAACGACCACACCTGCGTGGTGCCGTTGTCCAGATGCATTGCCGTGGTCTGCCCGGAGCAGCCGACGGTGCGGTCCACGACACGGTGGAACGCACGGGCCGCGGCGTCACCGGTGGCGAACACGCCCACCGCCTGCTTGACGAAGTGGGTCTGGTCGGTGGCCGTCGTCTGGGTGACAGCGCTGTTGAACGACGCCAGGTCCGGGTCGTTGTAGACCTCCGGCAAGCCGATGTCCGCCCAGTTGTTGCACACCGGGTCGTCGACCCAATAGCCCTGGTACGGATCGGTGGACACCGATTCCCATCGCATCGGGCCGCCGACGATGTTGCCCACCGAGCCCTTGCCCAGCACCGCGTAGTTGACCACACCCGGATCCGACGGACGGGCCGCGGCGGGCGGGTTTCCGAACGCCGCGCCAAGGCCGCCGATCACTAACCCGGCGCTGAGCGCCGCGGCGGTGACCCGCATGCGGCTACACCCTGGCCGAGACGTCGACGTCGACGTTGCCACGGGTGGCGTTGGAGTACGGGCAGACCTGGTGGGCCTGGCGCATCAGGTCATCGGCGGCCTTCTGGTCGAGCCCGGGCAGATTGGCGACGATGTTGCCGCTCAACCCGAACCCGCCCTCGGCTGTGCGGCCGATGCCGATCTTGACGGTGACGTCGGTGTTGTCGGGAAGTTTGACATTGTTTCGGCCGGCCACCAGCCGCAGGGCGCCGAGGAAGCAGGCGGCATAGCCGGCGGAGAACAGTTGCTCCGGGTTGGTGCCTTCGCCGCTGCCGCCCATCGGCTTCGGCGGACGGGTCTCAAGGTCGATGCGACCGTCCGACGATTTGACGTGCCCGTCGCGGCCTCCTCCGGTGGCAGTGGACTCTGCGGTGTAGATGGCTTCGATGGTCATAGGGCTCGATCATGCCAACAAGACATCCGAAACAGAAGGCTGGGCCGCTAATCGCTTGGCCTGGATTCTCCACGCCCTCGCGAGATGTCGAATCATGTTGCAGCCCTGGCGATCTGGAACTCAACCGTGCAGACTGAATCGATGAACGACGAAAATGTCTGCACCGCATATATTTTCGTGTCGGCTACGGACGTGGGGGAGGCGGCGGCTGCGCGGGGCCACCCGGGCGGATACCGGGCATCATCCCGGGCCCTGGCATCATGCCCGGGCCACCGGGCGGGGAGCCGGGTCCACCGGGGCCGCCCGGAAAGACGTACCACTGCCCGGGCCCGGGCGGCGGCCCACCCGGGCCATCGGGGACGAACATGCCGTGGTGATGGTGGCGATAGATGTACCGATGCCCCGCGACCGCGGCACCGGAGAAGAAGATGACCGCCACCACGAACACAATTCCCGCGACGATCACGACCCACGCCGCGGCCTGGTAAAGCCTGCTGGGCTGGGTGATAAACGGGGGCTGCGCCGCGGGCGTGACGGCCCGGGCGGGCTGGGCGGCGGGGTGGCGGACGTCGGCTGGGTCGACGGTTCAGGTGTCTCGGTCATGCCCTAAATCATGCCCAGCCGATAGCGAGCCGTACACCGAGCTCGCCGAGAAGTTACCTGGCAATGCTTCGTCGACGCAGGCCCTAACCGGAGCACCAGAATACGCACACGAAAAGTAATGCCGTCGCGACGACAAACACGCTGCCCGCAACGATCGCCACCCAGGCCGCGACTTGGTAGAGCCGTTCCGGCCGTTGTTGCGGCGCCGGTGACGCCGCGGCGGGAACCGGTGCGGTCGAGGGTCCAGGCGTTTCGCTCATGCATCGCATCATGCCTCAGCGCGGCAGCGGCCGCGGCGCGTTCCCGCGACGAGCTCGCCGTCATTACCGGCCGTGAAAGCCCGGCGCCCACACCGGGGCGCCGGGCTTCGGGTCATGGTCTCGACTTCGTTTGACTTACCAGGGTTTCAAAACCGGCTGCGGTCCCGACGCTGTGCTATGGCTGTGCCGGGGCAGTCGAGGGAGCGATGGACTGCGGCGGCTGGCCGGGGCCAGCACTGGGACCCGCGCCGCCCGCACCGCCTGGCCTGCCCGGCAGGACGGCCCCCGGTCCGCCCTGATGACGCGGCCCGCCCTGGTGGAACATGGCGGCGTGGGGATGGCGGTGATGGTGGCAGCCATGGTGGCCGTGGTGGGCGGCGATCCGGAAGCCGGCGAAGAAGATGGTCGTGACGATGAACAGGATCCCGGCCACGATCACCACCCAAGCCGCCAATCGGAACAGCCAATACGGTTTAACCGGCCCGGCCGATGGCGTGGCCGCGGCCGTGGTCGGTGTGGTTGGGGTGTCAGGTGTTTCACTCATGCCACGAATCATGCGCGGGCAAACAATAGCCGTAGCTAGGTTCCAGCTATGAAAGAGCTATGAGTCCCGCCGCCCATTCGTCCGGCTTGAGGATTTGGCGACAAGCACTTCATTGGAAGCTTTGCGGTCACATCGCCGCGTCGTTGACTGCCTTCAGTCAGTTGGTCCGCAGCCGCGCGATGGTCCGCGCAGATCAGATCACGGTGCTGGCCGCAACATTGCTGTTCTGGGAGGACATTCTTTACGATTCCGTCCGTGCCAGCCGACACCTGGAACCCTCGACTCAAGGTGCTGGCCGCGGGCCTGCACCGGCTGGGCGAGCAATGTGAGAGGATCAGCGGTGAGCTGGCGGCGGCTGCCGCTTCCCCGGTGACCGGCGTCTCGTCGTGGCAGTGCAACGCCGGGGCGGTGCACGTCGCCGCCGCGGCGGCGGGCAAGGACCTGGGTGCGATCGCCGGCCGGGTGGGCAACCGAGGCGGGCACTACCACACCGCGGGCACCGCCTACACCAGCATGGACGAGGAGGGCGCGAAGCGGTTTCGCGGGCTGGTGCCCTGATGGCCGGTGTGCCGGGGGGCTGGCCCACCCTCTCGGAGCTGAAGGCCTCGACATTCGACCATCTGGGGCGCTTCGCCGACTGGTGTGAGCGCATCGCCGGGGTGGAGGAAACGCTGCAGCGGCTGGCCCGCGAGGTTCGCGCCCCGGGGGGTGCGGAGTGGGAGGGTGAGGCCGCCGACGCAGCGATCGCCCAGGCCGAGATGGATGTGTGTCGGGCGCGCCCGTTTTTGTGGAGCGCCGCCGATGCCGCGGTCATCGCCCGCAACGGCCAAGACATGCTTGAGGCCGGCCGGCGGGCGGTCTTGGACGCGGTTGATGACGCCGAGCGCGACGGTTTTCGGGTGGGCGAGGACTACAGCGTGGCCGATACCCATTCGGCCAGCACCCGCGAGCAGCACGCGCAGCGCCAGGCCCAGGCCCAATCCCACGCGAATTTCATCCGCCACCGCCTCGGCCATCTGGTCGCCCACGACCAGCACATCACCGGCGAACTCCAAACCGTCAGCGCGGATTGGGGCAGCCTCAACTTCGAGCAATCAGGCGGCGCCCGACCCCTCGACAACAAGACACTCAAGGAAGCACCGGGGAACGCCGCAGACGAAGGTAAACGCCGCCAGAATCAGATCGACGCCTTCAAGCAGGTCTTTGGCCGCGAGCCGGTATCGGCTGCTGATTGGGATACCGCCGCCGCCCTCGACCCGCACAGCTACGACCCCAAGTACCAGGGTGTTCCCCCCGAAATTCGCGTGGTGAGAATCAATCCGGTGCCGGGACAGGGTGAGGTG
The DNA here is from genome assembly GCF_016592155.1 of Mycobacterium heckeshornense. Taxonomy (NCBI): domain Bacteria; kingdom Bacillati; phylum Actinomycetota; class Actinomycetes; order Mycobacteriales; family Mycobacteriaceae; genus Mycobacterium; species Mycobacterium heckeshornense. The sequence goes on along the minus strand of NZ_AP024237.1, from coordinate 322,346 downwards.
CGTGTCTCGCAATGGATCGAACAACGCGACGTAACCAGTAATCCTCTTCCCCCGTTCACGCGTGACTTGGGCGACAACAGAAGAGCGAGCCCAAACTTCGATCCCGAAAATGCCCGGGTCACCACCTATATCGACTATGAGAACGGCATCGTCGTGATGCGGCAGAATCCCTCGGTGCAAGAAACGGACGGTGGTGGACCCGGACAGGTGAAGGTGGGTGTTCCGCAGGGCACCGTGACGCAACTTCCCGACGGTTCCGTGCGCATCAAATACGACGCCGGCAACCCATTCGCACCGGGCTTCTCGAGAAATCCGCCTGAGCCGTTTCATCCGTGGACGGTCAATGGCGATCTGGTGTTCACACCGGGACCGCAAGGCGTCCATGTCGATGGGACCCGCACGGATTATCCGTCGATGGAGGTTTATCAAGACCTGCCCAACGGCTCCACGCATACAGTGCTGATCGACCCAGCTCAGGTGGGAGATTCTGGGGGACCTGCCCTGAATCTTCCGCGACACCATGATGTGGGTATCGGCGGGCGTGCGTTCGAGCCGTTCGACCGGGGCACGTGGAACCCCCGATATGATATCCGCGTTCCGCTGCCCGCCACCGACTTCGGTCCTGTGTCCAGCCCGCCGTCTGTGCCCACGCCGCGTTCGGGTCCCGGAATCCCGGCCTGAATCCAGAGAGGGAGGCTTATGCCATCGATTAATTCGTTGCGTGACCTTGACTCTCGGGTCTGGTCCACGGCCACGTGGGCGTTGCCATTCGTCGTTCAACTCGTATTGGGGGCAATGTTCATCGTTTTATGGCTTTTGGGTAAAGTACCTCCCTTCACGACGCACAGTGCATATGAAGGTGAGCGTGCCTGGTTCATATCGGGAGCTGCAGTCACTATGGTGGCATCCGCGGTGGTAAGTGGTTTGCTCCTCACATCACGATCGCCCTGTGTTCGCGGCGTTGCCCTGAGTGCTGTGGGTTCAGGCACGATTGTTCTTATCGGGTCAATCGTCTACGCCATTTGGGAACTTCGTTGATCGGTTGCTCATGCAGAAAAGTTCGCTGACAGGGACGGCGAAGGACCGCTATGGCGTAAAGAGCTTCTTGGCCGCACTGGTGACTAGTCTCGCAGTGGAAATCCCCGCGTGGGCAGCCGCCATGTATTACGTACTTCCACTGTTTATTTACGTGCTACCGGCACTGGCAGTCATCGATCTGGCCGTCTACAGCCTCCTCGCGAAGCGCCCCGGCACAGCGGGGCAAATCGGCCGGGGAATCCTCATCGGCTCATTGTCGGTCCCGCTGTCGGCCGTCGTGTTCACCGTCGGGTTCATCGTGGCGCACGCCATCGGTCCAATTTGACTATCAAAGCCGTTGCGCGCCAGCCTCGGCCACCAGACCGCGATGTCGACCCGAGCCGGGGAAGGTAAGCAACGAGGCCGCTGCGCGGGTGTCGACCGCGCAGCAGAACTGCCACATGCAAACCCAAGCGTTGAAATCAACTGGTGCGGGTCGGATTTGGACGGAAACCAATGTCGGGGCCGGGATCACCGCCCCCAGTTGGCGACCCTGCTCGCCTACGCCCGCGCCAGGGATGTGCTGTTGATGTGGCGGCTGGACCGGCTGTGCCGCCCCCTGGCACACCTGCTCAAACTCGTGAGCGGGCTGGAGGCCTGCGGCATCGGACTTCGATTTTCCACCGTGGCCACCCAGACCAGCAGCGCGGGTGGGCGGCTAATGTTTGTTCGGGACATTGGCGTCAGCATCGTCAGCTCAGCCGCGATCGTTCTAATTGGGACGATCCCCTTCGCTCTGTGGTTTTTTCGCTGATGGAGTTGCGCAGGGAGAATGCGTCACCGACTGGTGCTGGTAAGTATCGCTACCGTCCCGATCTGAATTTGCAAGGTCAATACCGCACGGGCTTAGAAACGTGAATCGACGTGCATTCAGCGGTATTGGCAGCATTGGACACTTCAACGGTAGGTGCTGGGCACTGCGGTGCGCTTACAAAGCGGCCTGTACCGGCGGGCCGGCTCGCGGTATGCGGCAGCGCGAGCACCCCGATCACTACTCGGATGCCAGTTTCGACGGCATCCTCTGACCAGGCCCAAACCCCCGGGCGTCGCTGATACATATTTGCCTTGCGCCAACATATTTTTCGTTCACTAACCAGCCGATGGCGCTCCCTGGGGACCGTCCCGGACCGAACGCGGCGTCCTAGCGTCGCCTATTCGTCCGGCTTGAACGGATTAACCGCGAACTGGATCACCCGGTAGGGGGCGCGGGCTCGCGGGTCGGCGTTGTTCCACTGGCTGACGAACACCCGAAGCTCGTCCAGCGTCGAGCCCGGCGAGATGTATCCGCCGTAAGGCTGAGCGAGCCGGTTGTCATACGGCGGCGGCAGGCTTTCCGCGGGCTCGGGCCACTCGTCGTGCTGCACCACCGTGGTCACCGGCGCGGTGCCCAGCGAGGTCGGATCGTTGGCCACCCGGACCTCCATGTTGCCGGTGCTGGCGTTGAAATACGACAGCACCGCCTTGCCGTCGATCTGCCGGAAGCTCATCTCGCCGACCTGGTCGTCCCACAACGGGGTGGGTGGCTTGTTCCAGCCGCCGTCGGGCCCGCCGGCCCAGCCTTGCCAGCGCGAGCGGTCGGTGAATGCCTCCGGCGTCGCACGGTAGAGCACGACCGGCTGGGTGCGGTCGAAGCTATCGGCCACGATGTAAACCCAGCCGGTCGGTGAATCGGCCGTTGGCACCGGGTCGTAGTAGCCGCTGATCTGCGACTGCCGACCACCCTGGTAGGCGGCGTCCCTGACTGATCCCGGCACGGTCGGCCAACTCCCTTGCGCCGGGTCGGCTTTCACCAGTCGGGAGGACTGCGGCATCAGGTTGACGGCAGTGGTGACCAGCAGATAGTTCTGCCGGTTGATCTGCACCACCCCGGCCGGCAGTTGCGACGCCCCGGGCGGCGTGGGTTCGGCCAGCAGCGGCTCCCACACCCCCATCACGCCGAAGTAATGCACGCCGGCCGGATCGTCGACCGAGGCGGTGTCGACGTGCAGTGCGATCGGCGCGAACCCCGGGCCGAAGCCCACCCCCTGCCCGGCAAAGCTGTCCCCGCAGACCTGCAGCACTCCGCTGGGAAACTCCATGAACGCGCACAGGTCTGTGGCGCCGATGCCATAGTCGCGGGTGGGTGTGCCGGTGCCGGCGGTGGGGCCCAGCCGTATTACCTCACCCGGCGCCAGCGGCTGCAGCACCGGCTCCGGCATCGGTGCGGGCGGATCGGCGTTGGCAAACGAAAATGCTTGTGGCACAAGAAAACACGCAACAGACGCGGCCGTCAGCGAACACCGCGTGACCCGGCGGGCATGGGCCAAACTCACCCGCGGATCACAGCTCGGCGGCCAGCAGCTCGGCGATCTGAATGGTGTTGAGCGCCGCCCCTTTGCGCAGATTGTCGCTGGAGACGAACAGCGCCAGGCCGCGCCCGTCGGGCACCCCGGGGTCGCGCCGGATCCGGCCGACCAACGATTCGTCGACCCCGGCGGCGGCCAGCGGGGTGGGCACGTCGACCAGCTTCACGCCCGACGCGCCGTCGAGCAGCTCGCTAGCCCGCTTTGGCGAAAGTGGGTGGGCGAACTCGGCATTGATCGACAGTGAATGCCCGGTGAACACGGGAACCCGCACGCACGTCCCGCTGACCGAAAGCTCTGGGATGCCAAGGATTTTGCGGCTTTCGTCGCGCAACTTCTGGTCCTCGTCGGTTTCGCCGGAGTCGTCGTCGGCCAGGGTGCCGGCCAGCGGCACCACGTTGAACGCGATCGGCGCCACATAGGTTTGCGGCCTTGGGAATTCGACCGCGTCGCCGTCGTACACCAGTTGCTCCGCCTCGTCGACGACCGCGCGGGCCTGGCCGGCCAGCTCCTTGACCCCGGCGACGCCGCTGCCGGAGACAGCTTGGTAGGTCGAGACCACCAGGCGCACCAGCTGCGCTTCGTCGTGCAACACCTTGAGCACCGGCATCGCCGCCATCGTGGTGCAGTTGGGATTGGCGATGATGCCCTTGGGCAGGCGCCCGGCGCCGCGAACATCCCTGTCGAAGTTCACTTCGGAAACCACAAGCGGCACGTCCGGGTCCTTGCGCCACGCCGAGGAGTTGTCGATCACCGTCACCCCGGCGGCGGCGAACCGTGGCGCGTGCACCCGCGACATCGTCGCGCCGGCGGAAAACAGCGCGATGTCCAAGCCGGTGGGATCAGCGGTCTCGGCGTCCTCGACCTCGATCTCCTGGCCGCGGAACGCCAGTTTGCGGCCTTGCGAGCGCGCCGAGGCGAAAAACCGCACCGACGTCACCGGGAAGTCGCGTTGCTCCAGCAGCGTGCGCATCACCTGGCCCACCTGTCCGGTGGCGCCGACCACACCCAGCGCGACCATCAGCGACCCGACCCCGCGTAGACGGTCGCCGGTTCATCGCCGCCGAGCCCGAAGGCGTCGTGCAATGCGAGCACGGCCTTGTCCAGTTCGGTGTCGCGGATCAGCACCGAGATGCGGATCTCGGAGGTGGAGATCAGGTCGATGTTGACCCCGACGGCGGCCAGCGCTTCGCAGAACGTGGCGGTCACCCCGGGATGGCTGCGCATGCCCGCGCCGATCAGCGACACCTTGCCGATGTGGTCGTCGTAGAGCACCTGAGAAAACCCGATCTCGTCCTTGAGCGAATCCAGCTTGGCCACCGCGGTCGGTCCGCTGTCGCGGGAGCAGGTGAACGTGATGTCGGTCTTGCCGTTTTCGACCTTGGACACGTTCTGCAGCACCATGTCGATGTTCACGTCGGCGTCGGCGACGGCCCGAAACACCTTGGCCGCGTAACCCGGGATGTCGGGGATCCCGACGACGGTCACCTTGGCCTCGCTGCGGTCGTGTGCGACTCCGGTCAGGATGGGGTCTTCCATGGGCTTGTCCTTGATTGATCCGGTGACCACGGTGCCCGGCTTGTCCGAATACGACGACCGGACGTGGACGGGAATGTTGTAGCGGCGGGCATATTCCACGCAGCGCAGCATCAGCACCCTGGCGCCGCACGCGGCCATTTCGAGCATCTCCTCGAACGTGACCGTGTCCAGCCGCCGCGCGTTCGGCACGATCCGCGGGTCGGCGGAAAAGATGCCGTCCACGTCGGTGTAGATCTCGCAGACGTCGGCCCCCAGCGCTGCGGCCAAGGCCACCGCGGTGGTGTCCGAGCCGCCGCGGCCCAGCGTGGTGACATCCTTGGTGTCCTGGCTGACCCCCTGGAACCCGGCGACCAGCACGATCTTGCCCTCGTCGAGCGCCGCCTGCAGTCGGCTCGGGGTGACGTCGATGATCTTCGCGTTGCCGTGTGTGCCGGTGGTGATCACGCCGGCCTGCGAGCCGGTGAACGAGCGCGCATCCGCGCCCAGCGATTCGATGGCCATCGCCACCAGGGCGTTGGAGATCCGCTCGCCGGCGGTCAGCAGCATATCCAGCTCGCGAGGCGGCGGCGCCGGGCACACCTGCTGCGCCAGCTCCAGCAGTCCGTCGGTGGTGTCGCCCATCGCGGAAACGACCACCACGACGTCGTTGCCCTGCTTTTTGGTTTCGACGATGCGCTCGGCGACACGGCGGATCCGCTCGGCGTCAGCCACCGAGGATCCACCGTACTTCTGGACGACGAGCGCCACCGTTGCCCTTCCGGTCCCGCGAGATTCACCTGGTATGAGTCCAGAACAGAATACGTGGCCGCCCGGGTGACGACGCGGGTCGCGCCGCCCGCATTTTGGGCTGCGGGTAGAGCGGGGTACAGTGCATTGCGTGCAGCGGGTGCTCCTTCTCGGACGCCGCGACGGGGTCTGATCCAGACCGGCTTCCCGTCGCGGGCGTTTGCGATGCGCCGGTCTGAGATCCCTCTTCCAAACCCGGAGCAGCCACCGTGACAAGCTTTTCCCGGCCCTCGGCCGACTCACCTGACGTGTTCTCGTCGATACGTGCCATCACCAAACCCGCCGGTCCGCCCAATCCCGGTCAGCCCGCATGGAACACCCAGCGCGGATCGTCGATGCCGATCCACCGGTACCGGCCGTTCGCCGAGGAAGTGGAGCCGATCAGCCTGCCCGACCGCACCTGGCCCGACCGCGTCATCACCAAAGCACCGATGTGGTGTGCGGTGGATCTGCGCGACGGCAACCAGGCGCTGATCGACCCGATGAGCCCGGCCCGCAAACGGCGCATGTTCGACCTGCTGGTGCGCATGGGCTACAAGGAGATCGAGGTCGGGTTCCCGTCGGCCAGCCAGACCGACTTCGACTTCATCCGCGAGATCATCGAACACGACGCCATCCCGGACGACGTCACCATCCAGGTGCTGACCCAGTGCCGACCGGAGCTGATCGAGCGCACTTTCCAGGCGTGCGAGGGCGCGCCCCGGGCGATCGTGCACTTCTACAACTCGACGTCAATCCTGCAGCGCCGGGTCGTTTTCAAAGCCGACCGGGCCGCCGTGCAGCAGATCGCGGTCCAAGGCGCTCGCAAATGCCTGGACGAGGCCGCCAAATACCCCGGCACGCAATGGCGATTCGAATACTCACCGGAGTCCTACACCGGCACCGAACTGGAATACGCCAAGCAGGTGTGCGACGCCGTCGGCGAGGTCATTCAGCCCACGCCGGACAACCCGATCATCTTCAACCTGCCGGCCACCGTCGAAATGGCAACGCCCAACGTCTACGCGGACTCGATCGAGTGGATGAGCCGTCATTTGGCCCGGCGAGACTCGGTGATCCTGAGTCTGCACCCGCACAATGACCGCGGAACTGCTGTTGCCGCAGCCGAATTGGGCTATCAGGCGGGTGCCGACCGCATCGAAGGCTGCCTGTTCGGTAACGGCGAACGCACCGGCAACGTGTGCCTGGTGACGCTGGGGCTGAACCTGTTCAGCCGCGGCGTTGACCCACAAATCGACTTCTCCAACATCGACGAAATCCGGCGCACCGTCGAGTACTGCAACCAGCTGCCGGTGCACGAACGGCACCCCTACGGCGGCGATTTGGTGTACACCGCGTTCTCCGGCAGCCACCAGGACGCCATCAACAAGGGCCTGGACCAGATGAAGCTGGATGCGGATGCCGCCGATACGGATGTGGACGATCTGTTATGGCAGGTGCCGTACTTGCCGATTGACCCGCGCGACGTGGGGCGTACCTACGAGGCCGTCATCCGGGTCAACTCACAGTCTGGCAAGGGCGGGGTCGCCTACATCATGAAAACCGACCACGGCCTCGTCCTGCCGCGTCGGCTGCAAATCGAATTCAGCCAGGTGATCCAGAAGATCGCCGACGGCGAAGGGGGTGAGGTCTCGCCAAAGGAGATGTGGGAAGCCTTCGCCGAGGAGTATCTGGCTCCGGTGCGCCCGCTGGAGCGGATGCGCCAACGGGTGATCGCCTCGGAGGTCGACGGCGGCACCGACCGCATCGAGGCCGTCGTCAAGGTCGACGGGGTCGAAACGGAGATCAGCGGTGCCGGCAACGGCCCGGTTGCCGCGTTCGTCGATGCGCTGAGCCACATCGGCTTCCATGTCCACGTCCTGGACTACTCCGAACACGCGATGTCCGCCGGCGAGGAAGCGCAGGCCGCCGCCTACGTCGAAGCGTCGGTGGGCGAGCGAACGGTGTGGGGCGTGGGCATCGCGTCGTCAATCACCACCGCGTCGCTGCGTGCGGTCGTCTCGGCGGTGAACCGCGCTTCACGGAACTGACGGCGTCAAAACAACACGAACTGCTCGTCCACCCGGGCGGGGTCGATGAATTCTTCGATGGCCGTGCCGCCGCGGACTTCGCTTACACAGTCGAGGAATACCGCATCGGAGACCACCGGCACGCCCAGCTCGCGCGCCAGGTAGCCCTTGCCGTGGACCGGGCGCGGATCATTGCAGACCACCAGCGAAGTGTCCCGGTCCACCGCATCGCTGTAGGCCAATCCCGCGTGCAGGATCCGCTCGACCAGTTCTTCGTGGGTGCGGCTGCATTCGGCGGCCAGGGCAACTCGCATACCCTGGACCAGCGGCCGGCCCTGGACATACGGCCCTGGGTTGAGGTAAGGGCAGGGCATGCGTGAGGCGAGCATCTTCAGCGGGCGCAGCTCGTCGTGGGTGACCCTGCCATTCGGCCAGCGGCGCCGGGTGACCGGACGCACGGGCAACCACACATCACGTTGGCGGGCACGCTCCAGCGCCGCGGGCAGCACCCGGCTCAACACCAGCGCGTCGTCGAACGCGTCGTGCGGCCGCTGCTGTGCCACACCCCAGTGCGCGGCGAGCGTCTCCAGCCGCAGATTGTCGACCCCGAGGTCAAGCCGGCGGGCCAACTCGACCGTGCACATGACGGTGTCGACGGGAAGCTCCGCGTCGGCGAATTCGGCTTCGGCGGCAAGAAACGCGTAGTCGAACGCCACGTTATGCGCCACCAGCGTGCGGCCGTCGAGCAGTTTGACCACGTCGTCGACAATGTCAGCGAACTGGGGCTGGTCTTCGAGCATGGCCGCGGTCAAACCGTGCACGTGGGTGGGACCCGGATCCACCCCCGGGTTGAGCAGGCTGACCACCGACTGTTCCACGCGGCCATCGGCGTCGAGTGCCAGCACAGCCAGGCTGATGATCCGGGCGGGGCCGGGTCTAAAACCCGAGGTTTCGACGTCGATAACGGCCCAGCCTGCACCGGGTTCGGTGGCCGGTAGGCCCCAGGTTGTCGCCATAAATGGAGGATGGCACGCCGAACCGACATCGCCGGGTCGCTGAGCTCCGTGTCGCCGCCTCAAGTGGGGGGGACCGGCTGCGCCCTACACTCCCGAATGTGATCACCACCCGCGGACGTCTCGCACTGGCCGCCGGCGCGGGTGCGCGGTGGGCGTCGCGGGCGACCGGCCGCGGGGCCGGCGCGATGATCGGCGGTCTGGTCGCCATGACCCTGGACCGTTCGATCCTGCGTCAGCTGGGCGCGGGCCGGCGCACGGTCATCGTCACCGGTACCAACGGCAAGTCGACCACCACCCGCATGACCGCGGCAGCGCTGGGCACGGTTGACGGCCGGGTGGCCACCAACGCCGAGGGCGCCAACATGGATGCCGGACTCATCGCCGCGCTGGCCGCTGACCGCGACGCACAGCTGGCCGCCCTGGAAGTCGACGAAATGCATGTTCCGCACGTCCTGGACGCGGTAGAGGCCGCGGTCGTCGTGCTGCTCAACCTGTCCCGCGACCAGCTGGACCGGGTCGGCGAGATCAACGTCATCGAACGCACGCTGCGCGCCGGCCTGGCCCGCCACCCGGAGACGGTGGTGGTCGCCAATTGCGACGACGTGCTGATGACCTCGGCCGCCTACGACAACCCCCACGTGGTGTGGGTGGCCGCGGGCGGCGCCTGGGCGGCCGACTCGGTCAGCTGCCCGCGCAGCGGCGAGGTGATCGTCCGCGACAAGGCGCACTGGTATTCCACCGGCACCGACTTCAAACGGCCCAGCCCGCACTGGTGGTACGACGACGACGCCCTCCACGGGCCCGACGGGTTGGCTATACCGATGCGGCTGAGCCTGCCGGGTGCGGTGAATCGCGGCAACGCCGCCCAGGCCGTCGCGGCCGCCGCGGCGTTGGGCGCCGATCCGGTGGCCGCGGCGGCAGCGGTGTGCGGGGTCGACGAGGTCGCCGGGCGCTATCGCACGGTGCGCGTCGGCAGCCACACCGTGCGGATGCTGCTGGCCAAAAACCCCGCCGGCTGGCAGGAAGCGCTGTCGATGGTGGATAGGAACGCGGCCGGCCTGGTCATCGCGGTCAACGGGCGGGTGCCCGACGGCGAGGACCTGTCCTGGCTGTGGGACGTGCGCTTCGAGCAGCTCGAGGGCGTCGCTGTGGTGGCCGCCGGCGAGCGGGCCACCGACCTGGCGGTGCGGCTGGGGTATGCGGGGGTCGAGCACACGCTGGTCCACGACACCACCGCGGCCATCGCGTCCTGCCCGCCCGGCCATGTCGAAGTCCTCGCCAACTACACCGCATTCCTGCAGCTGCAGCGGAAGCTGGGGCGCCGTGGCTGACTCGAGCGTGCGGATCGGGCTGGTGCTGCCCGACGTGATGGGTACCTACGGCGACGGCGGTAACGCGACGGTGCTGCGGCAGCGGCTGCGGATGCGCGGCATCGACGCGGAGACCGTCGAGATCACACTGGCCGACGCGGTGCCGGAGAGCCTGGACATCTACACGCTGGGCGGGGCGGAAGACTATGCGCAGCGGCTGGCGACCCGCCATCTCGTCAAGCATCCGGGGCTGCAGCGCGCGGCGGCTCGCGGCGCTCCGGTGTTGGCGATCTGCGCGGCCATCCAGGTGCTCGGGCACTGGTATGAGACGTCGGCGGGTGAACGCGTCGACGGGGTGGGCCTGCTCGATGTGACCACCTCGCCGCAGGCGAAACGCAGCATCGGCGAGCTCGTCAGCACCCCTTTGCTGGACGGGTTGACGGCGCCGTTGACCGGCTTTGAAAACCACCGCGGCGGCACGGTGCTCGGCGCCGCGGCGGCACCGCTGGGCGCGGTGAAAAAGGGTGCGGGCAACCGCGCCGGCGACGGGTTCGACGGCGCGGTCCAGGGCAGCGTGATCGCCACCTACATGCACGGGCCGTGCCTGGCCCGCAATCCCGAACTCGCCGACCTGCTGCTGCGCCGAGTCGTCGGCGAGCTGCCGCCGCTGGAGCTGTCCGAGGTGGACCTGCTGCGCCGCGAGCGGCTGCGGGCCGCCCGGGTTTGAGGCCGGCCAGCCTCTGGCGAGCGCCGCGCTGCGCACCCGCCGTATGACGTCTTGACGTCGCGGCGGCGGCCACGTCGATGGTGGTCGCCGTCGTACGCGACCGCCACCTTGTAGTTGGCCCAGCTCCTGTCGACGCTGCCACCGGCCGGTCGCCGCCGAGCACGGGTCCTTGGGTGGTCGGGGTGGGCGAGCCGGCGTCGCGGAACAGTGCCAGTGGACCGCTCGCTGGTTACCGGCTCGCCGCAACGGCGACGGTCACGCCATGGCGCGTCGGCCGAGCAAAGCGCGGCCCAGGGTCAGCTCGTCGGCGAACTCCAGGTCGCCGCCCATCGGCAGGCCGGAGGCGATCCGTGTCACGCTAAGCCCGGGAATGTCGCGCAGGACCCGCATCAGGTAGGTGGCGGTGGCCTCGCCCTCGGTGTTCGGGTCGGTGGCGATGATCACCTCGGTGACATCGACCCCGTCGACCCGTTCCCCGATCCGATTCAGCAGCTCGCGGATCCGCAGCTGGTCAGGCCCGATGCCGGACAACGGATCGAGCGCCCCGCCCAACACGTGGTAGCGGCCGCGGAATTCGCGGGTGCGCTCGACGGCCTGGACGTCCTTGGGCTCCTCGACCACGCATACCAACGACGCGTCGCGGCGCGGGTCCGCGCAGATCCGGCACCGCTCGTCATCGGAAACGTTGCCGCACACCGCGCAGAACCGCACTCCGTCGCGGACCTTCGCCAGCACCGCGGTGAGCCGGTCGATGTCGGCGGGCTCGACCGACAACAGGTGAAAGGCGATGCGCTGAGCGCTCTTGGGCCCGATGCCCGGCAATTTGCCCAGCTCGTCGATCAGATCCTGGACCGGCCCCTCGAACACGTCAGGTCTCCGGTAGACCGAGCGCGCTACCCATCCCCCCGGCCAGCGGCCCCAGCTTTTGCTGCGCCATGGTGGTGACCTGCGCCGACGCATCGGCCAGCGCACCGACGATCAGGTCTTGCAGGGTCTCGACGTCGTCCGGGTCGACGACCTTGGGGTCGATGGTCACGGCCACCACCTCGCCGCTGCGTTTCACGGTGACCTGCACCAGGCCGCCACCGGCCTGACCGCGCACCTCGGAGTTGGCGAGCTGTTGCTGGGCTTCCATCAACTGTTGCTGCATCTGCTGCGCCTGGGCAAGCAACGCCGACATGTCGGGCTGGCCTCCAGGTTGCATGACAGTCCCCTTGCGTTCTGATCTCGACTTGGTTTCGCCTGCCGCTGCCGCGCGGTTCGAAACTTTCAGCCTAGACGGCCGCGAGCTACCGTGGCGCGGTGCGCATAGGAGTTTGCCCGCGTGTCGGGGTCGCGATCGCCGCCGGTGTGCTCGTCACCGCCTTGACGCCGGCTGTCCCGACGGCGCCCGCAATCCCGGCCAACATCGCCGGCATGATCGTGTTCCTCGATCCCGGCCACAACGGGGCCAACGACGCCTCGATCAATCGTCAGGTATCCAACGGCCGCGGCGGCACCAAGGATTGCCAGGCCAGTGGAACCTCGACCAACAGCGGCTACCCGGAGCACACCTTCACCTGGGACACCACGCTGCGGATCCGCGCCGCGCTCAACGCGCTGGGGGCGCGGACCGCGATGTCGCGGGGCAACGACACCGAGGTGGGGCCCTGTGTGGACCAGCGCGCCGAGATGGCCAACGCGGTACACCCCAACGCCATCGTCAGCATCCACGCCGACGGCGGTCCGCCGACCGGGCGCGGGTTCCACGTCAACTATTCGGCGCCGCCGCTCAACCAGGCCCAGGCGGGCCCGTCGGTGCAGTTCGCCCGGATCATGCGCGACCAGCTGCAGAGCTCGGGGATTCCGCCGGCCAACTACATCGGCCAAAACGGGCTCTACGGGCGCGCGGATCTTGCCGGGCTCAACCTGGCGCAGTATCCGGCGGTGCTCGTCGAGTTGGGCAACATGAAAAACCCGGCCGACTCGGCGCTGATGGAGTCCCCCGAGGGCCGGCAAAAGTACGCCGACGCCGTCGTCAAGGGCATCGCGGGCTTCCTCGCCAGCCAGCCCCAAGCTGGTTGACTGCCCCGAGACCGGAAACTTGAAGCCGTCATGTCGCTCGCAGTCGATCGAGGAGTCAGTTATTCTGTCCCGGCGTTTAAGTGGCCTCCAGTACGGGTTGTCAGTACGGGGGTAGGACTGTTGGAGTCATCTCGACTAGATGGTCTGGAGGACCAGTGAGCATCAATCCGTTCGACGACGAAAATGGCCGCTTCTTCGTCTTGGTCAACGACGAAGAGCAACACAGCCTGTGGCCCACCTTCGCCGAGGTTCCGGACGGCTGGCGCGTGGTGTACGGCGAAGCCGACCGTGCCTCGTGCCTGGACTACATCGAAGCGAACTGGCCCGACATCCGGCCGAAGAGCCTGCGTGACAGGCTGGCTCAGCAGCAGGCTTCGGAGAACTGAACGCCACTGGCCGACGGTCTAGCTTTCCAGTTCCTTCTTCAGGTTGGCGAGCACCTCGGCCTGGATCTTCTTCAGGCCCAACGGTGCGAACGTCTTCTCGAAGAAGCCCTTCAGCCCGCCGGCCCCGGTCCAGGTGGTCTTGACGGTGACGCTGCAGCCAGGTCCTGCCGGGGCGACCGTCCAGTTGGTGACCATCGACGAGTTGGCGTCTTTTTCGATGACGGCATGGCCGGCGACGTCGACGCTGGCTTGTACCTCGCGCACCCGGGACTTGGTGGCCTGTAGCTTCCACTTGGCAACCGTGCCCTGACCTTGGCCGCCGTGCAGCACTTGGTAGTCGCGGTAGTGCGAGGACAGGATTTTCGGGCGGACGTTTGTGTAGTCGGCGACGGCGGTGAGGACGGCTTCCGGCGTGGCATTGATCAAAACGGTGCTGGCGGCGCTGACCTGTCCCATCTGGCAAGACTCCTCTGCTGTGGATGTGCTGACATCGCGCGCCTACGCTGCGACGGCGGCTGTCGGGGACTAGGGTATATGTGGTGCCTGTTCCCGAAGCCGCACTGGAGGCTCACAGGGCGGGCGTCGAGCGGTTGTTGGCGAGCTATCGCTGCATCCCCGCGACGGCGTCCGTCCGACTCGCCAAGCCCACGTCGAACTTGTTCCGTGCCCGCGTCAAACGCGATGCTCCCGGCCTCGACACTTCCGGGCTTACCGATGTCATCTGGGTCGATCCCGACGCCCGTACCGCCGACGTGGCCGGCATGTGCACCTATGAAGACCTGGTGGCGGCCACCCTGCCGTACGGCTTGTCGCCCCTGGTAGTGCCGCAATTGAAGACCATCACGCTGGGCGGGGCGGTCACCGGCTTGGGTATCGAGTCGGCGTCGTTCCGCAACGGTCTGCCGCATGAGTCGGTGCTGGAGATGGACATCCTCACCGGCGCCGGCGAATTGCTCACGGTGTCGCCGCAACAGCACGCCGACCTCTACCGAGCATTTCCCAATTCATATGGAACGCTTGGCTATTCGACGAGGCTGCGCATTGAGCTGGAGACCGTCAAGCCGTTTGTCGCGCTGCGCCACGTTCGATTCCATTCGCTGGCCGACATGGTGGCGGCCATGGACCGCATCGTCGATACCGGCGGATTCGACGGTGTCCCAGTCGATTACCTCGACGGTGTGGTGTTCAGTGCCGACGAGAGCTACCTGTGTGTCGGCGTGCGGACCACCACCCCGGGCCCGGTCAGCGACTACACCGGCCAGCAGATCTACTATCGGTCAATCCAGCACGACACCGGTATCAAGGAAGACCGGCTGACGATTCTCGACTACTTCTGGCGCTGGGACACCGATTGGTTCTGGTGCTCACGGTCATTCGGCGCGCAGAATCCGCGCATCAGGCGTTTTTGGCCGCGGCGCTACCGGCGCAGCAGCGTGTACTGGAAGCTGGTGTCCCTCGACCAGCGGTTCGCCATCTCCGACCGGATCGAGAAACGCAAGGGTCGTCCGCCGCGCGAGCGGGTGGTACAAGACATCGAAGTCCCGATCGAGCGGACCGAGGAGTTCCTGACCTGGTTCCTCGACAACGTTCCGATCACACCGATCTGGCTGTGCCCGTTGCGGTTACGCGATCAGGACGGCTGGCCGCTGTATCCGATCCGACCGGGCCGCACCTATGTCAACGTAGGCTTTTGGTCGTCGGTGCCGGCGGGTGCGACCGAGGGGGCCACGAACCGGTCGATCGAAGCCAAGGTCGGCGAGCTCGACGGACACAAGTCGCTGTACTCCGACTCCTACTACACCCGTGAGGAATTCGACGAACTCTACGGCGGCGAGACCTACAAGACGGTGAAGAAGACCTACGACCCGGATTCACGTCTTCTCGACCTCTATGCGAAGGCGGTGCAGCGACGGTGACGACGACCAAAGAACATGCCCCGGCCACCGGCAAGATGAGCCTGGCTCAGATCCTGGCGATTCTCACCGAGGGTGGACAGCAGCCGCTGAAGTTCAGCGCCTACGACGGCAGCACCGCCGGGCCCGACGATGCCGTGCTGGGCCTGGACTTGTTGACCCCCCGGGGCACCACCTACCTGGCCACTGCGCCCGGCGAGCTCGGGCTGGCCCGCGCCTACGTCTCGGGCGATCTGGAACCGCGTGGCGTGCATCCCGGCGACCCGTACGAGCTGCTCAAGGCGCTGGCGGAAAGACTCGACTTCAAACGGCCCTCTCCGTGGCTGCTGGCCAGCATCGTCCGCTCCATCGGACTCGAGCGCTTGGTGCCCGTCGCGCCACCACCGCAGGAGGCTCTGCCCCGCTGGCGTCGGATCGCCGAGGGCTTGCGGCACAGCAAAACCCGCGACGCCGAAGCCATCCATCACCACTACGACGTCTCCAACACCTTCTACGAATGGGTGCTCGGGCCGTCGATGACTTACACCTGCGCTGTCTACCCACACCCGGACGCGACACTGGAGGAAGCGCAGGAAAACAAGTACCGGCTGATCTTCGACAAGCTGCGTCTGCAACCCGGTGACCGCCTGCTCGACGTCGGCTGCGGCTGGGGTGGCATGGTCCGCTACGCGGCCCGCCGCGGGGTGCGCGCCATCGGCGCCACGCTGTCGGCCGAGCAGGCCAAGTGGGCGCAACGAAAGATCGCCGACGAGGGCCTGGGCGACCTGGCCGAGGTGCGCCACTCCGACTACCGCGATGTCCCCGAGATCGGTTTCGACGCGGTGTCGTCCATCGGGCTCACCGAGCACATCGGCGTCAAGAATTACCCGGCGTATTTCCGCTTCCTCAAACAGAAGCTGCGCACCGGCGGCTTGCTGCTCAACCACTGCATCACCCGCCACTCCAACCGGTCCACCTTCCGAGCCGGTGGCTTCACCGACCGCTACGTGTTCCCCGACGGTGAACTGACCGGATCCGGCCGCATCATCACCGAGATCCAAGAGGCCGGCTTCGAGGTGCTGCATAACGAGAACTTCCGCAATCACTACGCGATGACGCTGCGTGACTGGTGCCGTAACCTCGTCGCGCACTGGGACGAGGCGGTCGCCGAGGTCGGTCTGCCCACCGCCAAGATCTGGGGTCTGTACATGGCCGCTTCACGGGTGGGCTTCGAGCAGAACAAGATTCAGCTACATCACGTGCTGGCGGTTAAGCCCGACAAGCATGGCCACGACGGCGGCCTGCCGCTGCGGCCCTGGTGGCAGCCCTAGGTCGAGCTCAACCTTTGTCGATGCGCCGGGCGCCGAGTTCGTTCTGCAGCAGTTCGAGCGCGGCCTCCTCCGGATCGCGGCGTGGCGGCGGGCTGTCGCGTCCGGCCTCGGCCATCATGCTGTCCTCTTCGGCCCGCTGAGCCGGATCCCCCTGCGCAGCAGGCGCGTCAGCAGGTGCCGGAGCGCCGGTCTCGCATCGCACCCGCCAATCCACGCCCAGGGCGTCTTTGAGCGCTTCGGCGATGACGTCGGCGTTGCGCTGCTCGCACAGTCGTTTGGCCAGCGGCGCCGATTCGTGGCTCAACACCAACGTATTGCCCTCGACCGCGCGCACGGTGGCCCCGGCCAGCATCACCTCGGTGGTGCGGCTGCGCTGCCGCACCTTGTCGCGCACTGTCGGCCACATGGTCCGTACCGCCGCGGCCCCGGGCTCGCCCGGGCTGGCCGGCTCCGCCGGCCGCGCCGGTGCTGGTGGTTTGCGCTCCGGCTCGGTCGCCTTGTTGGCCGGCCCCGACCGCGTCGGCGCTTCACCGGCCGGGACCGAAAGTTTCAGCCGGTTCTCGATGCGCTCGATGCGTTGCAGCAACGCCGATTCGGTGTCGCTGGCTGACGGCAGCAGCATCCGCGCGCAGATGACTTCGAGCAGCAGGCGCGGTGCCGTCGCTCCGCGCATCTCCCCCAGCCCGGCCTGCACCACCTCGGCGTACCGGGTCAGGGTGGCCATCCCGATCCGCGCCGCTTGATCACGCATCCGCTCCAGCACGTCTTCCGGCGCGTCCACCACGCCGCGGGCGGCGGCATCGGGAACCGATTGCAGCACAATGAGATCCCTGAACCGTTCTAACAGGTCGGTAGCGAACCGGCGCGGATCGTGGCCGGCGTCGATCACCGATTCGACCGCGCCGAACAGCGCCGCGGCGTCCTCGGCGGCCAGCGCATCGACGGCCTCGTCGACCAGGGCGATATCGGTCGCACCGAGCAATCCCAGCGCCCGCTGGTAGCTCACCCGATCGCCCTCGGCGCCGGCCAGCAACTGGTCGAGCACCGACAAGGTGTCGCGGGGAGAACCGCCGCCGGCCCGGATCAGCAGCGGGTAGACCGCGTCGTCGATGGCCACGCCCTCCTGCTGGCAGATGCGCTCGAGCAATGCCCGCATGGTGCGCGGCGGCAACAGCCGGAACGGATAGTGATGGGTGCGCGACCGGATCGTCGGCAGCACCTTCTCGGGCTCGGTGGTGGCGAAGACGAAGATGAGGTGTTCGGGCGGCTCCTCGACGATCTTGAGCAGCGCGTTGAACCCCGCGGTAGTCACCATGTGTGCCTCGTCGACGATGAAGACGCGGTAGCGGGACTGGGCCGGCGCGTAGAACGCCCGGTCGCGCAGCTCGCGGGTGTCGTCGACGCCGCCGTGGCTGGCCGCGTCGAGCTCGACGACGTCGATGCTGCCCGGCCCGTTGGGTGCCAGCGCGACGCAGGACTCGCACACCCCGCAGGGGCTCGACGTGGGTCCCTGACTGCAGTTCAGCGAGCGGGCCAGGATCCGCGCACACGAGGTCTTGCCGCAGCCGCGCGGACCCGAGAACAGGTAGGCGTGGTGAATCCGACCAGCGCCAAGGGCAACCGACAGCGGCTCGGTGACATGCTCCTGCCCCACCACGTCGGCGAACGTCGCCGGTCGGTACTTGCGGTAGAGGGCCACGGTCAGCAGGCTACCGACGCGCTCCGACGCCGGCGCGGGCCAGCAGGGACTCGGTGGCCGCCAAGAGCGCGCAAGTGGCCAACCCGTCAATCGCATCGCGCAGGTCCGGGATCGACGGGAACGTCGGCGCGATCCGAATGTTCTTGTCGTCGGGGTCTTTTCGGTATGGGAACGACGCGCCAGCCTCGGTGACGGCGATGCCGGCGTCCTTGGCCAGCGCCACCGTGCGACGCGCGGTGCCGGGTAGCACGTCGAGGCTGATGAAATAGCCGCCTTTGGGCTCGGTCCAGGAAGCGATCTGGGAATCACGCAGCCGTTTGTCGAGAATTTCCAGCGCCAACGCGAACTTCGGCGCCAGAATCTGCTGGTGGCGCAGCATCTGCAGGCGCACCCCGTCGGCGTCGCCGAAAAAGCGCAGATGGCGCAGCTGGTTGACCTTGTCCGGGCCGATCGACTTCTTGCCCGCATACTGCAAATACCAGGCGATATTGCCCAGCGAGCCGCCGAAGAAGCTGACGCCGGCACCGGCAAAAGTGATCTTCGATGTTGACGCGAAGACATACGGCCGGTTGGGGTTGCCGGCTGTCGCGGCCAGTCCCAGCACGTCGATCTGTCGGACAAAGTCCAGCGTCAACGTGTGCACCGCGTAGGCGTTGTCCCAGAACAACCGGAAATCGTTTGCCGCCGTGTGCATCTGGACAAGACGGCGAGCGGTCTCCCATGAGTAGGTGACCCCGGTGGGGTTGGAGAACACCGGCACCGCCCACATGCCCTTGATGGCGGGGTCGACGGCGACGAGCTCCTCGACCAGGTCGACGTCGGGCCCGTCGTCGCGCATCGGGATCGAGATCATCTCGATGCCCAGGCTCTCGTTGATCGCGAAGTGCCGGTCATAGCCCGGGACCGGACAGAGAAACTTGACCGTCGGTTCGTCTTTCCAGGGCCGCGGCGAATCCACACCGCCGTGCAGCATCGAGAAAACGATGACGTCGTGCATCATCTCGAGGCTGGAGTTGTTGCCAGCGATCAGATTCGGCACCGGGATGCCAAGCAGCTCACCGAAAATCGCGCGCAACCCTGGCAGGCCGTGCTGTCCGCCGTAATTGCGGGTGTCGGTGCCGTCCTCGTCGCGGTAGTCGTCGCCGGGCAGGCTCAGCAGCGCATTGGACAGGGCGAGCTGCTCGCTCGACGGTTTGCCGCGCGTGAGGTCCAGGGCCAGCTTCTTGGACTGCAGCTCCGCATACTCCTGCTGGTGGCGGGCGTGTAAGGCCGCCAGCTCGTCACGGCGCAGGGAGTGGAACGACACCATACGCCTTTCACCGTCGAACGCCGTGCAGCAAGTGGGCTCGGTACCCGGCCGGACCCCGCGGCCGCCACCGACCTGGGGGACCCCGCGCACCCGCCAGAGCCTGTTGACCCTTGCTGCCTTCCGGCCCTGGGGGAGTTCACAGGATAGACGCCGCGCGGGGTCCACCGCGAGTCTAGTACCGTGGCCCGGGCAACTTCGGCCAGCCAGCTACCATGACCGAGGAGGATTCGCCTAGTGGCCTATGGCGCTCGCCTGGAACGCGGGTTGGGTTAACAGCCCTCGCGGGTTCAAATCCCGCATCCTCCGCACGCGGTCCAAGGTGCGGCCAGTCAGGATGGTCAGGGTTTGGCCGCCCTTGGACCGAGTTCACCTCGATCAAGGCTTGAGGAGGGCTATGGGGCGCAAGGTCGCTATCGTGTGGCACGCGCTGTCGTGGATGGCTGCCGGCGCCCTCTACTTCTTCTTCGCGATCCCCCGCTGGTATGAGCTCATGGGCGAATTGCCGCACGCGCTCGGGACGGCGGGGCGCATCGGTTGTGGTGTGCTGATCGGTCTGAGCGCGCTTCCGGTGGTGTTTACCCTGTTGCGGACCCGCAAGCCCGAATACGGCACCCCGCAGCTGGCGCTGTCGCTGCGCACCTGGTCGATCGCGGCGCAGGTGCTGGCCGGGGTGCTCGTCGTCGGCGCGGCGATCAGCGAAATCTGGTTGAGCCTGGATGACGCCGGGCAGTGGTTGTTCGGGATCTACGGGGCCGCGGCAGCGATAGCACTGCTGGGCATTTTCTCCTTCTACCTGTCGTTTGTCGCCGAGCTGCCGCCACCGCAGCCCAAGCCGCGCAAGGCCAAGCCACCCAAGCGCCGCCTGCGTCGCAAGAAACGCCGCGCGACAGAACCCGAGGCCGAAGCAGAGGTAGCCCGCACGGAAACCACCGAGGAAGCCGAGGAAGCCGAGGAGGCCACGGCCGGCGCCAACGACCCCGAACCGCCGGCCGAGTCCGCGCACGAAGAATCACCCAGCGCCGAGGACACCGCGGCAACCGGGTCGCCGCGAGGTGGATTGCGCAACCGCCGCCCGACCGGCAAGTCGGCGGTGCGGCGGCGTCGACGCTCACGCGGCGGCGTCGCGGTCGACGACAAGTAGGCCCGCCCCGGCATCGTCGACGCCGGACAATATGCTGAGCGGGTGCCAAACAGCTATCGGGTCGTCCAGTGGACGACAGGAAATGTCGGCAAGAGCTCGGTACAGGCCCTGGTGGCCAACCCCACGTTCGAACTCGTCGGCTGTTATGCCCACTCACCCGACAAGGTGGGCCGCGACGTCGGAGAACTGTGCGGCATCGACCCACTGGGTGTTGTCGCCACCGACGATGTCGACGCCCTGCTGGCGCTGAAGCCGGACTGCGTTGTCTACAACCCGATGTGGATCAACGTCGACGAGCTGGTACGCATCCTGTCGGCCGGCGTCAACGTCGTCGCGACGGCATCGTTTATCACCGGACACAACTTGGGCGCGGACCGCGACCGCATCGCCGAAGCCTGCCGCAAAGGCGGCTCGACGATCTTCGGCTCCGGTGTCAGCCCCGGATTCGCTGAACTATTGGCGATCGTGTCGGCCATGGTGTGCGACCGGGTGGACAAGGTCACCGTCAACGAGGCCGCCGACACCACGTTTTACGATTCGCCGGCCACCGAACTGCCGGTGGGGTTCGGCAAGCCGATCGACCACCCCGACCTGCCCGCGATGACGGCGCAAGGCACGGCGGTGTTCGGCGAGGCGGTGCGGCTGGTCGCTGACGCGCTCGGGGTCGAGTTAGACGAGGTGCGCTGCCAGGCGGAGTATGCGCAAACCACCGCGGATCTCGACCTGGGCTCCTGGACCATCGCGGCCGGCTGCGTCGCCGGTGTCTACGCAAGCTGGCAAGGGCTCGTCGGCGGCAAATCCCTCGTCGAGCTCAACGTGCGGTGGCGCAAGGGCCAGACCCTCGAGCCGGACTGGAAAATCGATCAGGACGGGTGGGTCATCCACGTCGACGGGCGGCCAACGGTGAAGACCACCGTCGGGTTTTTGCCGCCCCCCGATTTCCAGGCCGGGACCATCGCCGACTTCATGACACTCGGCCACATCATGACGGCGATGCCTACCATCAACGCGATTCCTGCTGTCGTCGCGGCCGCACCGGGCATCGTCACTTACACCGACCTGCCGTTGACGCTGCCACGCGGCGTGGCCTCGGCCGGATGACCGGTCGCTCGAGGCGGGTGACAAGCGGCGGCGCTCAGCCTTGGACCGGTGGAATGTTTTGCAGTTTGGGTGCCAGGTCGGGGCAGTAGAAGCTGATGGCGGTGCCGAGGAACTGATACGTCTGCACCGGTGTGGTGCCGCGCGGCAAGTTGTGTGACAGGAATCGGGCGGATGCGGCAGCGTCCGGGTCGACGCCGTCACCGAGTCGCCGGCAAGCGATTTTGGCCAGGTACGGGTTGTAGTCGTGGGGGCCGTAGATGCCGTAGGTCTGAAGCTGGTTATCGAAGTCGGTGTCCGGGTCGGCGTGCGCTGGTGCGGCCAGAGCGCTCGCAATGGCGATCGCGGCGACCGTGAACCTCGTTACCTTCATGGCTGGATCGTACCTTTCCGTTCCACCTGCGGGCCCGTCTCGGCTGGATGGGCCCGGACAGCCATACTCGTGGGCCGGCGCACCAATCAGACTTTAGCGTCGCTAATCTATGGCGCACGTACGTTAGGCCAACTAATCTATGGCAATACGGTAAGGAGGACGGTCAACATGGCAGGGACCGGGTCCGCGGTCAGGAAACCACGGGCCGGCAAAGCTTCTGAGGTCATATCTCAGTGGCAACCGCACCGCCACACCTGAGCAGACCCGCTGACGTACCGGATGAGCTGGTGTACGCCGGTGACGGCAGCGTGTCGCCGATCGTCTGCGTATGCCGACGCGGCGAAGCGCGCCCGGCCGCAGGCTGTCGATGGTCACGACGAGAGGGGTGAGCTTTCGATGTACAGAGTTATCAAACGCGTCTGGATGCCGTTGCTCATTGCCGTTGTCGTCGCCGTCGGCGGGTTCACCGTGTATCGCGTGCACGGCTATTTCGGCGCTCATGGCGCCGCGGGCGGCTCGTCGGTCAAATACGAAGACACCAAGCCGTTCAACCCGAAGGTGGTGGTCTACGAAATCTTCGGCCAAGGCGGCGCCATGGCCGACATCAATTACCTGGATCTCAACGCCACCCCCCGGCGGGTGGACGGTGCATCGCTGCCATGGTCGCTGACGTTGTCGACCACTGACCCTGCGGTGAGCCCGAACATCGTGGCGCAGGGCAACGGCGACACGATCGGCTGCCGCATCACCGTCGACGGCGTGGTCAAAGACGAAAGGATCTCCAACGGCGTGAACGCCCAGACCTTCTGCTTGGTGAAATCCGCATGAGCGCCCACTCGGCCGACGCGCCCACCGACGCGTTGCGGGTAGCCGGTGAGCCGATACACGAGCGGTTGCCGCGCTGGATCCGCCGGCTGGCGGTGCCGATTCTGCTCGCGTGGGTTGCGGTCACCGTGGTGTTGAACCTGGTTGTCCCCCAATTGGACGTCGTGGGCCAGATGCGGACGGTGTCGATGAGCCCCAAAGACGCGCCATCGATGATCGCGATGAAGCGCGTCGGTCAGGTCTTCCACGAATTCAAATCCGACAGCTCGGCGATGGTCGTGTTGGAGGGCGATCGCCCCCTCGGTGACGCGGCCCACCACTACTACGACGGCCTGGTCGCCAAGTTCAGGGCGGACACCAAACACGTCGAGAACGTCCAGGACTTCTGGAGCGACCCGCTGACCGCGGCGGGCTCGCAGAGCCCTGACGGCAAAGCGGCCTACGTTCAGGTGTATCTCGCCGGTAATCAGGGTGAGAGCCTGGCCAACGAGTCGGTCGAGGCGATCCAGACCATCCTCAAGAACAATCCACCACCGCCCGGAATCCACGTGTATGCCACCGGGGCGGCGCCGCTGCTGGCCGACCAGCACATCGCCGGTGACCGCAGCCTCAAGCTGATCACCAGCCTCACCTTCCTGGTGATCATTGTGATGCTGCTGTTCGTCTACCGGTCGATCATCACGGTGTTGATCGTGATGGCAATGGTGTTCCTGGAGTTGGCGGTGGCCCGCGGCGTGGTGGCATTCCTGGGCTACCACAACATCATTGGGCTCTCCACATTCGCGGTGAACCTGCTTGTGATGCTGGCCATCGCTGCGGCGACCGACTATGCCATCTTTTTGATCGGCCGCTACCAGGAAGCCCGCACCGTCGGCGAGGACCGCGAGTCCGCGTTCTACACGATGTATCGCGGGACGGGCCACGTGATCCTGGGCTCGGGTCTGACGATCGCGGGCGCGACCTTCTGCCTGCGTTTCACCCGGTTGCCCTATTTCCAGACCCTCGGTGTTCCGCTGGCGATCGGCATGCTCGTCGTGGTGTTCGCCGCGCTGACGCTCGGAGCGGCGGCCGTTGTGGTGGCCAGTCATTTCGGGCTGCTCGAGCCGCGACGGGCGATGCGGATACGCGGCTGGCGAAAGATCGGCGCGGCGGTCGTGCGCTGGCCGGCTCCCGTCCTGGCCGCGACGGTGGCCATCGCCCTGGTCGGCCTGATCACCTTGCCCAGCTATCGGCCCGGCTACGACAACCGCAACTACATGCCGGCCGACATCCCGGCGAACGTGGGATATGCCGCCGCGGACCGGCACTTCGCGCAAGCCCGGATGAATCCCGAATTGCTGCTGATCGAAACCGATCACGACATGCGAAACCCCGCCGACTTCCTGGTGATCAACCGGGTGGCCAAGGCCGTCTTCCAGGTGCCCGGCATCGCGCGGGTACAGGCCATCACGCGGCCCCAGGGGACGCCGATCAATCACACGACGATCCCGTTCATGATCAGCATGCAGGGCACCACCCAGCAGCTGAACATGAAGTACATGCTGGACCGCATGAACGACATGCTGGTGCAGGCCGACGAAATGCAAAAGACCATCAACAACATGGAGAAGATGCTCGACATCACCCGGCAGATGGCGGACACCACGCACAGCATGGTCGGCAAGATGCACGGCATGGTCGCCGACATTCAGGAGTTACGAGATCAGATCGCGAACTTCGACGACTTCTGGCGACCGATCCGCAGCTACTTCTATTGGGAGAAGCACTGTTTCGACATTCCCATCTGCTGGTCGCTGCGGTCGATCTTCGACGCACTGGACGGCGTTGACACGATGACCGATGACATCACGAACTTGATGCCGGACATGGACCGGCTCGACACGCTGATGCCGCAGATGCTCACGATCATGCCGCCGATGATCGAGACCATGAAGACGATGAAGACCATGATGCTGACCATGCAGCAAACCATGGGCGGCCTTCAGCATCAGATGCAGGCGATGATGGACAACCAGTCCGCGATGGGCCACGCATTCGACGACGCCAAAAACGACGACTCGTTCTATCTGCCGCCGGAAGCCTTTGACAATCCCGATTTCAAGCGCGGCGTAAAAATGTTCCTGTCGCCCGACGGCCATGCGGTCCGGATGATCATCTTCCACGAAGGTGATCCCATGTCACCGGAAGGTATTTCGCACGTCACCCCGATAAAGCGGGCCGTACACGAGGCCATCAAGGCCACGCCGCTGGAGGGCTCCAAGGTGTACCTCGGTGGTACGGCTGCCATCTACAAAGACATGTCCACCGGGGCGACGTGGGACTTGATCATCGCCGGAATCGCCTCGCTGTGTTTGATTTTCATCGTGATGCTGGTCATCACCCGAAGCATCATCGCCGCTGCCGTCATCGTCGGCACCGTGCTGCTCTCGCTGGGCAGCGCGTTCGGACTGTCCGTGCTGATCTGGCAGCACATCGTCGGACTCGATGTGCACTGGATGGTGCTGGCCATGTCGGTGATCATCTTGTTGGCGGTCGGCTCGGACTACAACCTGCTGCTGGTGGCGCGGTTCAAAGAGGAGATTCACGCCGGGCTCAAGACCGGCATTATCCGCGCAATGGGCGGCAGCGGTTCCGTCGTCACATCGGCCGGCCTGGTGTTCGCGTTCACCATGATGGCCATGGTGGTCAGTGACCTGCGCGTCATCGGCCAGGTCGGCACCACCATCGGTCTGGGTTTGCTGTTCGACACCTTGGTGGTGCGCTCGTTCATGACACCGTCCATCGCCGCGCTGCTCGGCCGGTGGTTCTGGTGGCCACAACGCGTGCGCACCCGGCCGGCTCGGCACCGGGCGGCGCCGACCGCGCCCGTTAGCCGGGAGTTAGCGGAAGCGAGATCGTAGGCGACGCAATGGCGCAGCTGACTGCGCCAGCGGATCATCCGCGAATCTCTTTGAGCGACAGCGTGTTACGTGCGGTTGTCGTCACCAGTCCCACACGGACATGTCGTTCGGTGGGTATTCAGCGCAGTGGTCGGTTTCCTTGGCGACGACGCCCTTGTTGTTGAAGAAGATCTTGAAGTTGTTGACCCATTGGATCGTCATCGGGTCGCGTACGCCCGGCTCATACAAGTGGTCCGAGTATTGCCTGCGCTCCGCGGGCGTCAATGAAAAGAACCAGTGCGCCTTGTCCTGGACTGCCTGCTGAAAATTTTGGTGGAAGTGGTAGTCGTTCATATACCGCTCGTAGTACACCGGAGCGTAGTCTCTGGCGGCGGCCAGCAGTTGCTCGGCGGTGCACGTGGTGTTGATGATCCGCCGCGGGATCGGGTAGTCGTCTGTGGAGTCCGCCGCTGCGCGGCCGGGAAGGGCCGTGGCGGCGATGCCGAGGGCAAGCATTGCCGCCGCACCGGCGCACAGGACTGGTTTCCGACGATTGCGACGCATGTGGCCTACTATAACGCCCCGGTAACGACCTTTGCGCCGTCTCTGCCACATCCGTCAAACAGCCGCATCCGCCGCTACCCGGCCGTGACAACACCGCCCGACAGGCACCGAGGCTGTGCCAACATTCGTAAGGTGAGCGCACGGGCCACCGCCGCGTGCCTCGTGGCGGGCGCCGCGGTGATCGGCTGCGGGTTGCTGAACACGGCGATCATCGCCGATGCGGACCCCTGTCCCGACGCCGAAGTGGTGTTTGCTCGTGGCACCAATGAGCCTGCGGGCGTCGGCGCGGTCGGCCAGGCGTTCGTCGATTCGCTCAGAAGCCAAGCGCCGCGGCGTTCGATCGGCGTCTACCCGGTGAACTACCCGGCGACCGACGCCTTTGTCAGCAGCTCGTTCGCCGGTGCCGCTGATGCCCGCGCTCACGTGGAAAACACGGTCGCGACCTGCCCCGACACCCGGCTCGTGCTCGGCGGATATTCGCAGGGCGCGGGGGTGATCGATATGGCCACCGAGTCGATGCCGCCGCGGGTGGCCGACCACGTCGCCGCGGTGGCGCTGTTCGGCAACCCGGAAAGTACCTTCGCGCGGACGTTGGGCGGGGGCCGGCTGCCCACGATCAGCCCGCTGTACCGTCCGAAAACCATCGACTTGTGCGTTCCCGACGACCCGATCTGCTCCGAAGGCAGGAATCCCGCGGCGCACGTCGCCTATATCCAGTCGGGTATGACGAACCAGGCCGCGTCATTCGCGGCTGGTCGGCTCTAGCCGGGGCCGGTGCGGTTACCACCAGCCGTCAGGCAATCACCGGCGATGTGTCAGCATGCACAGATGACCATCCGCGACATCGCTCGCGTGCTCGGCGCGGCCGGCGTGCTGCCGTGGACGCTTGTCGGCGCACCGAGCCTTACCGCGTCGGCTCACGCCGATCAATGCCCCGACACCGAGGTGGTATTCGC
This sequence comes from Mycobacterium heckeshornense, assembly GCF_016592155.1. Taxonomy (NCBI): domain Bacteria; kingdom Bacillati; phylum Actinomycetota; class Actinomycetes; order Mycobacteriales; family Mycobacteriaceae; genus Mycobacterium; species Mycobacterium heckeshornense. The sequence goes on along the minus strand of NZ_AP024237.1, from coordinate 295,023 downwards.
CCGTGGCACCGGTGAGCCTCCCGGTGTGGGCGGGGTCGGCCAGGCGTTCGTCGACTCGCTTGAGTCGCAACTTGCGGGGCGATCGCTGCAGGTCTACGCGGTCAACTACCCGGCGACCGCCGACTACGTCAACAGCGCGCTGGCCGGCGCGAGCGATGCCGGCGCGCACATCCAAAACATCGTCGCGGAATGCCCCAAGACCAGCGTGGTGCTCGGCGGATATTCGCAGGGCGCGGGTGTGATGGACCTGGTCAGCAACCAGATGCCGGCCCAGCTGGCCAACCACGTCGCCGCGGTCGCTCTCTTCGGCAACCCGTCGAGCAGCTACGCAAAGTCGTTGACGGACGGCCGGATTCCCGCGGTCAACGCTGTCTATCGCCCGAAGACCATCGACTTGTGCCTTCCCGACGACATCATCTGCGCCGACGGCGGAAACATGGTCCCTCACCTGCTGTATGTGCAGAACGGTATGCCGGATCAGGCCGCGGCATTTGTTGCGAGCCGACTCCAGCAGCCGTCGGCGTAGGTTGCGGGCAGCTATCGAAGCGTTCTGGGGCGGCGAGCGGTCACTGCCTGATAGATCGCGATCAAAATGACGGCGACAACCACGCCAATGATGAAGGGAATCCAGGCGATTCCACCATTGGCATTGTGGTACCCGAACGCGCCGGCGACCGCCGAGCCGACGAGGCCACCGACCGCGCCGAGCAGAACTGTCATGACCATGCCGATGTTCTGCTTGCCCGGCATGACCAGACGCGCCACCACACCGATAATCGCGCCCACGATGATGGCCAGGATGATTGATCCGATCATTGCTGCTCCTGTCATAGCGACGCCCGGGTCGGCGCCCTTCGCGGCTAGGGAGTTCCCGCAATTGACCGGGTTATAACGTCGGACAATCCGGTGCCCTGATCCACGGTTACGCTCGTCGGTCGTCATTGCTGCTGCCGGGGGGCGGCTTGTTCAGCCACTTCCGCAGCCAAAGCAGCCGATCGATGACAATGCCGAGCGCCACGAGCGTCAGCGTCACCACGATCGCGGTGGTCACGTATTCCATGGTGACAGCCGGGTGACCTCCTGGGCCACCGGTCCCGGATTGCGGGCTACTGCAGGCTGCCTGGTTTCTTCAGGTCGGTATCCCGGGAGGGCTGCACCCGTTTGGGTTCGCCCGGCATCTTCGGGTAGTTCGGCGGATAGGGCAGGTCGCCCAGGCCACGCTCTTCGTCGGCCCTGACCATCTCCAGCAGCGGCGCAATCGACTGGCGGACAGATTCCATGTCGGCCCACGGGTCGTCGCGGCGGGCCACCAGGTCGGGCACGGTGACGAGAGTGTAGTCGTCGGGGTCAGCGCGGGCCAGCTCCTGCCAGGTCAGCGGGGTGGATACCGTCGCGATCGGCGTGCGCCGCACCGAGTATGCCGACGCGAACGTGCGGTCGCGGGCGTTTTGGTTGTAGTCGATGAAAATCCGCTTCCCGCGCTCCTCTTTCCACCACGAGGTGGTGACCGCGTCCGGTGCGCGGCGTTCCACCTCGCGGGCCAGGGCGATCCCGGCGCGGCGCACGGCGACGAAATCCCACTCCGTTTTGATCCGCAGGAACACGTGCACGCCCCGGCCACCGGATGTCTTGGGATAGCCGACCAGGCCCAGTTCGTCGAGCAGCGGTTTGAGCACGTCGACGGCGATCGCCCGGGCCTCGGCGAAGCCGGTGCCCGGTTGCGGGTCGAGGTCAACTCTGAGTTCGTCGGGATGTTCGGTGTCCGGGCAGCGCACCGGCCACGGATGCAGGGTCACGGTGCCCATCTGCGCGGCCCACACGATCGCCGCGGGATGGGTCACCTTCAGCGCGTCGGCGGTGCGCCCGGACGGGAACGTGATCCGGCAGGTTTCCAGGTAATCCGGGTGGTGCCGCGGGATCCGCTTTTGGTAGATCTCCTCGCCGTCGATGCCGTCGGGGAAGCGTTGCAAATGGGTGGGCCGGTCACGCAGCGCGGTCAGCATCGGGCCGCGCGCAACCGCGCGATAGTACTCGACGAGCCGGCGTTTGGTGCCGGCCGAACCCAGCATGGGGAAATACACGCGGTCCGGGTTGGTCAACCGGACGGTGATCCCGTCGACATCGAGTTCTTCTGCTTCTCCCCTGTTCGGGCCGGGCATTACGATTCCAGCACGTCGTACAGGTCGTAGGTCGCGGGTACGTCGAGCTGGTCGAAGGTGCAGCTTGTGGGGTCACGGTCGGGTCGCCAGCGCACGAAATGGGCGGCGTGGCGGAACCGCTGACCCTCCATCTGGTCATAGGCGACTTCGGCGACCTTCTCCGGGCGAATGGGTATCCACCGTTTGTCCGCCGCCGAATTCCATCTGCTGGGCTCACCGTCGTAGACGACGTCGGCGCCCTTGCGCAACGGCTCGAGGTCGGCCAGCAGCTTGAGCCGATCTTTGGCGGTGAATGATGCTGCGCCGCCGACCATCTGCAGTTCGCCGTCGTCGCGGTACAAGCCCAGCAGGATCGATCCGATGCCCTGGCCGCTTTTGTGGATGCGGTAGCCGATCGCCACACAATCGGCGTCGCGGGCGTGTTTGACCTTGACCATGTCCCGCTTGCCCGGCAGGTACGGCCCGTCGAGCCGTTTGGCGACAACCCCGTCCAAACCCGCGCCTTCGAACATCGTCAGCCACTGCTGCCCCAGTTGCGGGTCTTCGGTGGCACCGGTGACGTGGCACCGCTGCCGGTGATCGACCAGTTCCGACAGCGCGCGGCGGCGGATCCGCAACGGTTCACCGAGCAAGGATGCGGAGCCGGTGGCCAGCGCGTCGAAACCGATGAAGTGTGCCGGGGTCTGTTGGGCCAGCATCGTGATCCGGCTGGTCGCGGGGTGGATGCGCTGGGAGAGCGATTCCCAGTCCAGCCGGATTCGGCCGCCGATGTCGCGGGGCACGACGACCTCTCCGTCGAGCACGCACCGGGTGGCCACCTCGGCGCGCAGGGCGTCGAGCAGCTCCGGAAAATACCGGCCGAGCTCCCTGCCGTTGCGCGATTGCAGCACTACCTTGTCGCCGTCGCGGAAAACCAAGGCCCTAAACCCATCCCACTTCGGTTCGTATGACCACACTCCGGCGTCGGTGGGGACTTTGGTCTGCGCCTTGGCCAGCATCGGCTCTAACGGCGGCTGCACGGGGAGATCCACGCCTTTCATACAAACGTAGACCCTGAACCGGGGGCAATGTCATCGGTACCCGGGCGCAAGAATGAGCGGGTGCAGCTGCCTGTGATGCCGCCGGTATCGCCGATGTTGGCCAAACCCGTCCGGTCGATCCCGTCCGGCGCCTGCTACGAGCCGAAGTGGGATGGGTTCAGGGCGATCTGCTTTCGCGACGGCGACGAAGTCGAGCTGGGCAGCCGCAACGAGCGACCGATGACGCGGTATTTCCCGGAACTCGTCGCGGCGGCAACCGCGGAGCTGCCGCGTCGGTGTGTGATCGACGGCGAAATTGTCATCGCGACCGACCACGGCCTGGACTTCGATGCGCTGCAGCTGCGGCTGCATCCGGCGGCGTCGCGGGTGCGAATGCTCGCCACGCAGACACCGGCTTCGTTGATCGCCTTCGATTTGCTTGCCCTCGGCGACACCGACTACACCCAGCGGCCGTTCAGCGAGCGCCGCGCCGCCCTCGTGGATGCGCTGGCCGGCTCGGGACCGTCGATTCACGTCACCCCGGCGACCACCGACCTTGACACCGCCCGGCGATGGTTCGACCAGTTCGAGGGGGCAGGGCTCGACGGGATCATCGCCAAGCCGCCGACCATCACCTATCAGCCGGACAGGCGCGTGATGTTCAAGGTCAAACACGAGCGGACCGCGGATTGCGTTGTCGCCGGCTACCGGGTGCACAAATCGGGCGGCGACGCGGTCGGCTCGCTCCTGCTGGGCCTCTACAAAGACGACGGCACACTCGCTTGGGTCGGCGTCATCGGCGCATTCCCGATGGCCGAGCGGAAGCTGATGTTCGCTGAATTACAGCCGCTGGTAACCACTTTCGATGCGCACCCGTGGAATTGGTCCACACACACGCTCGGTGAGCGCCCGCCACGGCGCAACGCAGGCTCACGCTGGAATGCGGGTAAGGATCTCTCCTTCGTACCGCTGCGGCCCGAAAGGGTCGTCGAGGTGCGCTACGACCACCTTGACGGCGAACGCTTCCGCCACACGGTGCAATTCCACCGCTGGCGACCCGACCGCGACCCGCGCTCGTGCACCTATGCCCAACTGGAACAACCGGTTACGTTCCGCCTCGGCGACATCATGCCGGGTCTCGGTGTGGGCAGCGGCTGACCCGCGGTATAGCAGGAGCGGATAGTGGCCGCAGAGTCGACGAAGAGGGAGGCCACGCGGAAACCCGCGCCAGACGGGCGGTCGCGATCGACGGCGGGCGCGCCACCCGCACCTTCGCTGCGATCGTGTGCCCGTCTACCGCTACCGGAACCGGCGCTGGCACAAGCCGGTCCGCCACCACCTGATGCCCGACGGCCCCGCGTCCGTGGCCTAGGCGGGATTGCCGCGGACGAACTCGACGATGTAGTTGGCCAGCTCCTCACCGGCGTCTTCTTGCAGGAAATGCCCGGCGTCGCGCACGACGGGGTGGTCGATGCCCTGCGCGCCGCGCATTTCACGTTTGAAGATCGGCGCCATCGCCCCGGTGATCGGGTCGCCGTCGCTGAACGCGACCAGCATCGGCGTCGGGCTCGCGCACAGCTTCTGCCAGGCCGACCGGTTGGCCGGTGTGGCGGGGTCATCGGGCGACGTCGGGACCAGGCCGGGCATCGCGCGCGGGCCGGCGCAATAGGTGTCGTCGGGAAACGGCGCGTCGTAGGCGGCGCGCACCGCCTCACTCATGGGCCGCCGGCAACCCGATTGCACGAAACCGCCGATGTCCAGCGACGGCCGGTTTTGGATGGCCTCCCGGAACCGCCACCAGATTTCCGGCATCGGCTGGTCGCCGGTCGGCAGCCCGGTGTTGGCGACGACCAGACGGCTGAAGCGTTCGGGATGTTCGGCCGCCAGCCGCAACCCGATCAGCCCGCCCCAATCCTGTCCGACCAGGGTCACCCGGCGCAGGTCCAGCACGTCGAACGCCAACGCCCGCATCCACTCGACGTGGCGCGCATAGGAGTGGTCTTCGCGGCGGGCCGGTTTGTCGGAGCGGCCGAATCCGACCAAGTCCGGACAGACGACGCGATACCCGGCGCTGGCCACGATCGGGATCAGTTTGCGGTACAGGAAGGACCACGACGGTTCGCCGTGCAGCATCAGCACGGGGTCGGCGTCGTCTGGTCCGTCCTGCACCCATGCCACCCGCAGCTGCCCGCCTTCACCGTCTGTGACTTCGGAATACCTTGGGGTATAAGGGAATTCTGGAATTCCTGCGAATCGCTCGTCGGGAGTTCGCAATATCTGCATGGGTGCGAACATACCGCCCGCAAGCGAAGTTCAGTGCTCTTCGTGCAGCCTCGCCAGCGCAGGTTGTGCCATCAACCGGTCGAGGAACGGGCGCTGCCCTTTCAGTAGCCTGGTCCTGGCCTGCGCGACCGGAAACCAGCCGACCCGATCGACTTCCGGAAATTCGCGGAGGGTTCCCGAGCGCGGCGGCCACTCGAGTTGGAAGGTATTGCTGCGGGCATTGGTGATATCCAGGTCACCCGGGACGGCGAACACGGTCACCACTTTGCCGCCGGGTTGCTTTAACGCACCGAGGTCGATCCGCGGACCCGCAGGCGCCTGCAGACCGATTTCCTCGGCGAACTCGCGCTGCGCGACGACCCACGGGTTCTCGCCCTCGGTGTACTCGCCCTTGGGGATCGACCATGCGGCCTCGTCCTTGGTGGCCCAAAACGGGCCGCCCGGGTGGGCGATCAGGACCTCGACCACCCCGTTGTGCACGCGATAGAGCAGCAGACCCGCACTGAGCTTGGCCACCGGCCTCAACCCCTGTTGCGGTCCGCCGAGAGGTGCACCGTGCCTCAGAAGTGCGGAATGCCCGGAATGCCGCCGCCGATCCCCGGGATGCCCGGGCCGCCACCGCCGTGGCCGATACCCGGGATCGGCGGACCCGGAATGTTCGGCCCCGGGATTCCGGGTCCAGGAATCCCTGGACCGGGCAGTTTCGGCCCCGGAATGTTCGGGCCCGGTATTGGATTGGCGGGCGCGGGCACTCGCGGCGGCGCGACCGGGACAGCGGGCGGCGGCGCGACCGGGACAGCGGGCGGCGCGACCGGGACAGCGGGCGGCGGCGCGACCGGCGGAGGTGCCGGAACCGCGGGGGCTGGCGCTGGGGCTGGGCCTGCCGGGGCGGGGGCTGGAGCCGGAGCCGGGGCGGCCGGGGCGGGGGCTGGAGCCGCCGGGGCAGGCGCCGACGGCGCGGGTGCTTGCGGCGGCGACGGGGCTTGCTTGGTCGGCACGACCATGCGTTGGCCGAGGTTAGGCCGGTCGTTGACCTTAGGACGGATGTTCAGCGCCAGCGCAATGGCCAACGCCGCAACGCCGACGACAAAGATCGTCAATGCGCTCATGGCCACCAAGAACGGCTTGCGTGCCGGTCGCTGGTCGCCGACGTCGGCGTCGAACGCGCCACCGGCCACCAGCTCGGCGCCTTCCGCGCTCGCAACGGCGGTGTAGGCGTTGGCGGTGCTGTCGGGATCGGCGCTGTAGGCCAGGGCTTGGGTCATGTCGCCGTCGTCGTGATCGGCCGCGCCCTGCGCGAAGCCCGCGTATCCGGGCGCAGCCATCACGGCCTCAGCCGGTGCCGCCGCGCCCGGCTCGACAACCCCGGTGCCGGGAACTTGTGCGTAAGCCTGTGCGACGGTGGATGATTCGAACAACGGCGCATGCGCCGAGGCCAGCGCCGCGCCACGAGCCAGCGCCATGTCCGGTTCGTCGGGCGCGTTCACCACAAGGGTGGTCGCCGCCTCCAACTGCGGTTTGATCATGGCGACGTCGACATCGGAGCCGACAACGAACAGGCCCTGCGGGCGCGATTCCAACGCCTCTGCAGCGGCGGCCATCTCGCTCAGCTGTCGTACGGCTTCGGCGTCGTCGGCCGACAATGGCCGTTTCTGCATCTCGGTGATAGAGCCGTCGGCGGTGTCGACAACCGCCAGCGTCGCGGTATCCGGTTCGACGAAAAGCAGCGCGGTCTGGTTGTACCCAACCGCGTTCCCGACCGATTGGGTCAGCGCGGCCGCGGACAGAAACGCCGAGACCAGCATCACGTTTTCCATCTTGTGGGCGGCCAGCAGGTCACGTAGCGCCGCCGCCTCTGCGGGGTCAGTCCACGTCACCCCGGTGGAGGTCAGTTGGTGGCCGCCCTGCGTCGCACTTTCCCGGGTGCCCAGAATCGCCGACACCACCTGATTTGGCGCCGTCAAGGTTGCCAGATCTTGATTGTCTCCGTCAGTGCTGACCGGGATGCTGTCTTCCTCAACGGTGGCGCCGTCGGCGTTTTCGCCTTCGACCAGCACCATGCGGACTGTTTCGGGTGCCATCGACACGCCCAGTACGATGTCCACCGCTCCTCCGAAAAGTTTGCTGGCTCCCCCACGCGGATATCCGCCAAGGATACCCTGTCCGGCGACGACCATAAACTTCGTCAGCTCGGGATGGCGCCGACCTCATTCCGGCGATTAGCTGACGTTGGGGTGCCACGAAACGCGTCGCGGGGGCCCGGCATGCTTAGCCGAAAATGTTGGCGGTGGCGGAGGGATTTGAACCCTCGGACGGGGATTACCCGTCACACGCTTTCGAGGCGTGCTCCTTAGGCCGCTCGGACACACCACCGCCGAGCAGCTTACCCAACCCGGCGCCGATCACCGCAATCGCTGGCGGGTGAAGAAGTCCTCCAGCAGCGCGGCGCATTCGTCGGCCAGCACGCCGCCGCGCACCGCCGGGCGGTGGTTAAGCCGCCGATCCCGCACCACGTCCCACAGCGAGCCGACCGCTCCCGTTTTCGGTTCCCACGCCCCGAACACCAGCCGGGCCACCCGCGCCATCACGGCGGCACCCGCGCACATCGTGCAGGGCTCGACGGTGACCGCGAGCGTGGTGCCCTCCAGCCGCCAACCGCGGCCGAGCACGGTGGCCGCGGCCCGCATCGCCAGAATCTCGGCGTGCGCGGTCGGATCGCCGAGGGCTTCGCGGGCGTTGACCGCCCGAGCCAGCTCCGTTCCGTCGGGACCGACGATCACCGCGCCGACCGGCACGTCACCCGGACCGGCGGTGGCGGCGACCGTGAGCGCGGAACGAATCAAATCCTCGTCGCTGGTCACCGACCCAGGCGCTCGAGCACCGCTGACAACTCCTCGGCGAAACCCATCTCCTCGGCGATGCGGGCCAACTGCTCATCGGCGTACAGGTCGGTTTCGTCGAGGATGACGCCCAGCACGGCCTCGGGGAGACCGACGTCGGACAGCACGCCGAGGTCGCCCTCCTCGAACGGTTCGGCGTCCTCGAGATCTTCCGGGTCGATCTCGGCATCGAGGTTTTCCAGCACCTCGGCGGCGATGTCGTAGTCCAGCGCCGCGGTCGCGTCCGACAAGAACAGCCGGGTGCCCGACGGTGCCGGGCGCACGATGACGAAAAATTCGTCGTCTACGTCAATCAGCCCGAAAACAGCTCCGGCGCTGCGTAGTTCGCGCAACTCGGTCTCAGCGGCAGCCAAACTGGTCAAGACCTTGGGACGCATGGGAGAACAACGCCATTTGCCGTCCTCGCGAACGACGGCAACGCCGAAGCCGTCCGGCGTGTCCGCGGAGGGGCCCTGCGCGGAGGCCCGTTGTGCTCCCATGGCCGCATACGCTAGTCGCTCTGCAGGCCGCTTGACCAGCCAATGCCAGCACATCTGAGAGCCTGAACCGGCGTCGAACCGCCAGGCCAAAAATGTGCCAACCTGGAACTGTGGCGAAGACACCGGTGTGCGTGCTGGGGCTGGGATTGATCGGTGGCTCGCTGATGCGGGCGGCCACGGCGGCTGGATACGAGGTCTTCGGCTACAACCGCTCGGTGGAGGGTGTGCAGGCGGCGCGATGCGACGGCTTCGACGCCACCACCGACATCACCGAAGCGCTGAAGCGGGCCGCGGACGTCGACGCGCTGATCGTGCTCGCCGTTCCGATGCCGGCCTTGCCGAGCATGCTCGCGCACATCTCTGAATCGGCGCCCCTTTGTCCGCTGACCGACGTCACCAGCGTCAAAAGTGCGGTCCTCGAAGAGGTCACCGCGGCCGGGCTGCAGGCCCGCTTCGTTGGCGGGCACCCGATGACGGGCACCGCGCATTCCGGGTGGTCGGCCGGCCACGGGCGGTTGTTCACCGGCGCTCCCTGGGTGATCGCCGTGGACGACCACGTGGACCCGGTGGTGTGGTCGATGGTGATGAACTTGGCGCTCGACTGCGGCTCGGTCGTGGTACCCGCGCGATCCGATGAGCACGACGCCGCCGCGGCCGCCATCTCGCACCTGCCGCACCTGCTCGCCGAGGCACTCGCCGTCACCGCCGGCGAGGTTCCGCTCGCCTTCGCCCTGGCCGCTGGCTCCTTCCGCGACGGCACCCGCGTCGCGGCCAGCGCACCGGATCTGGTGCGGGCGATGTGCGAGGCCAACTCCGAGCACTTGCTGCCGGCCCTGGACCGTGTCCTCGAACTGCTCACCCGGGCCCGCGATGCCCTGGCCGCCAACCATTCGGTGGCCGAGCTTGTCGACGCCGGCCACGCCGCGCGCACCCGCTACGACAGCTTCCCGCGGCCGGAAATCGTGACCGTCGTCATCGGCGCGGAGAACTGGCGCGAGGAATTGGCCGCGTTGGGTCGAGCCGGCGGGGTAATCAGATCCGCTCTGCCAAGCCTGGGTAATCGACGATGAACCCGTCGGCGTCGACCGTGATGGTGGTCTCGGCGACCGGCGAGCGCAACTTGATGCCCTCGGTGTTTCCGCGGCCGGAGCTGGCGTAGCTGACGGTAGCCGAGTCGACTGACATCTCCGGCAATCTCACATAAACCATCGGCACGGTGATGGATTCGGCATGCTCATGCAGCCCGCACCGGCGAATCGGCAACGCGTTGAAGAACGGGCTGAACACCACGTCGACGTCAAGAGCGCCGTCGTAGGCCGCGCGTGATTCGCCGCGGTGATCGGTTACCAGCCACATGTTCTCCTCGTCGCGGGCAATGGAGAGCTGACGTTCCCGCTCCGCCAGCGTCACCGTCAGCCCGAGCCGCTTGGTGGCGCCCGTCTCGTCGGTCTGCAAGTCGTAGTAGGCGCCGAACGCCGGGTTCGATGCCGTTGCGGCCGCGACAATCCGCCCATTGGCCTTAATCCGCTTGCCGGACAACTGGATCCGCACCGACTCCATGCGCGAGGCGTCGTGCGCCCGCCAGGTCAGTATCGCCGGCCAAGGGCTTTTCGTGGTGTCCGACGGGGCTGGGTTCACGCGTATACGGTAAGCGACCGGTCTTCTCGGTCGTAGCCCGGTGGCGGGCTTGGCTCATCCGGTCTCGGGCACCGGCTCATGCCCGCGGCTCATTGCGTCACCGACCGCGACCTGCGGGGCGCGCCGGCCGTTGACTGGGGGCCTGCTGAGCCGGCCGGTACCAGGCACCGACAGCCACACCGCAAATGCCAGCGCCGCATCGAGAATCAGCGCCAGCGCGGCCACCATCACCGCACCAACCACCGCGATGTGAAACTGCCGTACTTTGATCCCGTCGATCAGGTACCGGCCCAGCCCGCCCAGACTGGCGTAGGCGGCCACCGTCGCCGTGGCAACCACCTGAAGCGTCGCGGTGCGTAGGCCTCCGATAATGAGCGGCAGCGCGTTGGGCACCTCCACACGCAATAACACCTGGGTTTCGGTCATCCCCATCGCGCGAGCGGCATCGACCACCGTGCGGTCGACGTTGGCGACACCGGCGTAACTGCCGGCCAGCAGGGGCGGGATTCCCAGAAGCATCAATGCAACGATCGGCGGCACCAGGCCCAGCCCCCACGACAACACGCCCAGCAGCAACACCCCGAGTGTCGGCAGGGCGCGCAGCCCATTGACGATGCCCACCACGACAATCGTGCCGCGACCGGTGTGTCCGATGACCAGCCCGGCGGGGATCGCGATCGCCGCCGAAACCGCCACTGCCGCAGCGGTGTACTCCAGGTGCTCGAGTGTGCGGGCGGCCAACCCGACCGGCCCGAGCCAGTTGTCCAACGTCAAGAGGTATGCCAACGCCTGGGTTAGGTACGTCATCGCGCACCCCCGACGATCGGTGCCCGGATCTGGCGTCGACCGCCCCGGCGCGACACACGCTCCCACGGCGTGGCCAACCGGCCGGCGAGCATGATCAGCATGTCGAGCGCCACCGCCAGCGCGAAGATGGCGATGATGCCCGCGACGATCTGGTCGCTCTTGTTGGCCTGATACCCCTCGGTGAACCAGGTGCCGAGCCCGCCGATGCCGATGACGGCGCCGACTGAAACCATCGAGATGTTGGTCACCACGACGACACGCAGCCCAGACACCAGCACCGGGATCGCCAGCGGCAGTTCGACTTTCAACATCCGGCGGATCGCATTGTGCCCGACCGCGGTGGCGGCGTCGCGTAGCTGTGCCGGCACCGCATCGAGCGCTTCGAGCACGGCACGTACCAAAAGCGCGGTGGCGTACAGGGTCAGCGCGACAACGACATTGGCCTCGTCAAGGATGCGGGTCGGGATGATCAGCGGCAACACCACGAACAGGGCCAGCGACGGGATGGTGAATACGATGCTGGCGGTGACCGTTGTGAGCCGTCGCAGCACCGTGGTCCGCCGCACCAGCACGCCCAGCGGCAACGCGATCGCCAACCCGAGCAGCACCGGGGTCAGCGACAGCCGCAGGTGGATCACGGTCAGCGTCCAGGCGGTGCTGAGGTGGGTCATCAAATAGTGCACGGTTAACCCCGCCGCCGGGATTCCACCACCGCCAGCACGTCGGCGGCCAGCACCCCCCCGATCGCCTTGCCGGCATCGTCGACGGCCACACCGATCGCCGACGGCGAGGACAACGCCGCGTCCAGCGCCTGGCTCAGGTTCCCGTGTGGCCGAAACAGGGAACCGACGGGGGTGATGCTGTCGGACAACGACGCACCGCCCCGGTGGCGCTGCACGCCGTCGGCATCGATCCAGCCCACCGGTGCTCCACGACGGTCGATGACCAGCGCCCAGCCGTCGCGCAGCCGGGCTTCGGCGACGTCGGACTCGCCGATCCGCGGGATGTCATGCAGCGGCAGCCCGGTCGAGTCGACAAACTGCAGCCAGCGATAGCCGCGGCCCAGCCCGACGAATCGCGACACGAAATCGTTGGCCGGACGCGATAATACGTGAGCTGGTTCGTCGTACTGCTGCAGCGAGCCGCCGGGCCCGAACACCGCCACCAAATCCGCCAGCCTGACCGCCTCGTCGATGTCATGTGTGACGAACACGATGGTCTTGTGCAATTCGCTTTGCAAGCGCAATATTTCGCGCTGCAGCTCCCGGCGAACCACCGGGTCGACAGCCGAAAACGGCTCGTCCATCAACAAAATCGGTGGATCGGCGGCCAACGCCCGGGCCACTCCGACGCGCTGTTGCTCACCGCCGGAGAGCTGCGCCGGATAGCGGGTGGCCAGCTTGGTATCCAGGCCGACCTGTTCAAGCGCCTGGTAAGCGGCGTGGCGCGCGGCCCGGCGGGACTGGCCTTTGAGTATCGGGACGGTCGCCACGTTGTCGATCACCCGCTGATGCGGCATCAGCCCCCCATTTTGGATGACGTAGCCGATACCTAGCCGCAGCTTCACCGGATCGAGGGTGGACACGTCCGCGCCGTCGACCGTCACGGTACCCGAGGTCGGGTCGATCATCCGGTTGATCATCCGCATCGACGTGGTCTTGCCGCAGCCCGACGGCCCGACGAAGACCGTCAGCGCGCCGCGCGGAACTTCCAGGGTCAGGTTGTCGACGGCCACGGTGGCCTCGCCATACACCTTGGTGACCTTGTCGAAACTGATCAAGTCGAGCCCAATCCCGGTGTCATTGCCTGATCGGATGGTCGAAGCCGTTGTCTCGCACCCAATTCCGTGCTGCCTCGTCAGGATCGACCCCGGAATTGCCCGACACCGAGGCGTTGAGGCCGGCCAGTCCGACGGTGGTCAGCTTGGCTGACACCGCGTCGAGCACGTCTTTGAGGTGATCCGACTTTTTTTGCGAATTGACAAGCGGCACAATATTTCCTGCCAGGAAGTTATGCTCCGGGTCCTCAAGCACCACCAGGTGGTTCTGCGGGATGGCCGGTGACGTGCTGAAGATGTTGGCGGCGGTAACGGTGCCGTCCACCAGCGCCCGCACCGTCACCGGCCCGCCGCCGTCGCTGATCGCGACGAAGTTGGCCGGGCTGATATCAAGCCCGTACTTCTGCCGCAGCCCGGGCAACCCGGCCGGTCGCGTCTGGAACGCCGACGGGGCGGCGAGCTTGACCTCCGCTGAATGCGGCGCCAGGTCGGCGATGGTTTTCAGGTTCCACATCGCGGCCGTGGCCGCGGTGACGGTGACCGTGTCGGTGTCTGAGGCCGGTGAGGGTGTCAGGATCGACAAATCGCCGGGCAGCCGCTTGTACAGCTCCAATTCGACAGCGTCCAGCATGGTGACCGTCGAGTCCGGTTGAAAGTACAGCAGCAGGTTGCCGATGTACTCGGGCACCAAGTCGATGGAATGGTCTTTCAGCGCCGGAATGTAGGTCTCGCGGCTGCCGATCCCCAGTCGGCGTCCGACATCGAAACCGTTGGCTTGCAAGGCTTGTGCATAGACTTCGGCGACGATCTTCGATTCCAGGAAGTCGGCGGAGCCCACCACGATCGATTTCATGCTGCCCGACACCGCCCCGAGCGGGTTGGGGTTGCCGCAGGCCGCCACCAGCCATGTCGCCACGGCAAATACCGCCGTCGCGCTCCGCGCGCGCCGCCGCAGCATCGTCATATCTGCCGACATTAGCCGCAGAAACTCTGCGACCGCGCTGCGACTTACGGTGCGGCCGGGTTTCCGGCGCGTTTGGTTTCATTCTGTGCGGGAACGGGCAAAGATGAACACCATGAGCAGCGATCGACCCGCACCACCCGAACAGCCCCACCAAAAGACACCGCCATCCGGCCAGGTGCCCGCCGCACCGTCGGCCCCGGAGTCGGTCAGGTTCACCCGGGCCGCCGCGGTGTGGACGGCGTTGACGGTCGGCATGCTGATTTTGATCGTGCTGCTGATCTTCATCGCACAGAACACCACGTCCGCGCAGTTCGCGTTTCTCGGTTGGCGGTGGACGTTGCCGCTGGGGGTGGCGATCCTCTTGGCGGCGGTGTGCGGCGGGCTGATCACCGTGCTGGCCGGCACCGCGCGCATCTATCAGCTGCGCCGGGCGGCACGCAAGGACGTCATGGCCCGCCGCCGGTAGCGGTCATCGTCGCTTGTTGCGGGGCAGCAGGTCCCATACGTGGGCGGTGCAGTTGACCGTCACCACGGTGGCCCGCCCGGACCGGGAGAACAGCAGCCGGGTCACCGACGCATAGTCGATCGGAAACGACAGCAGCCGCCGGGTGCCCAAAATCTCGTGCAACACCACGTTGATGACCCCGCCGTGGCTGAACACGGCCACGGTGTCGTCGTGCTCGGCGGCGGTGACCACGTCGTCGACAGCGGCGCCGACCCGGGTGCGGAAAGCGTGTTCGTCGACCGAACTGGGCAGGTGCCCGTCGGCCATGCGCGCCCATTGCTGGGGATTCTCGTCGCGGATGTGCTCGATCGGGATGTACACCGGCAGGTCGCGGTCGTATTCGGCGAAGCGGTCGTCGACGTCGACCGCTAGCTTGCGGGCCGCCGCCACCGGTTCTGCGGTCTGGATGGCGCGCCGCTGCGGACTACTGACCACTCGGCAGATCGGATAGTTCGCCAGCGCGTCGGGCAGTCGGGCGGCCTGGGCCAGCCCCTCGGCGGAGAGCTCCGGATCCGACCCTTCACCTTGTGCGCTCCGACGCGGCAAGGCATGCCGGACCAAAAGCAGTTGCATCGTCTTCCTGTCGTCGTGCAGCAGGCCGACCTCCTCCGGCCGCCTGCAGTGCCGGGAGGCCGATACGGTGGCCGCCGAGACGGGCCTGCGCGAGGCGCCACGCCAAGATTAATGCCAACGATAGCGACCTGGATTTTCCTCCGGCACAGTTCTTCGAGGCGTCGAACACGACAACGACGGCCACGTGCTACGTCCCGGATTGCTGCGCGGCACCCACAATCTCAAACGCTGAAGATGGGCCGCGCGCCCGTCAGCCCAGGTGCGCCGATAGCAGCCAGGCCGCAACGGATTTCCGGCCGTCGGGTGCGTCTTCGATCTTCATGCGCGGCGCACCCGGTATCTCGGTGTAGCCTTCGGGCCAATTGGCATAGATGCGGGCCGGCTTGATCTCGTCGATGACCCAGTATTTCGAGACCACCTGGCGCAGTTCGTCTTCGGTGACCGCAAACGGTGGGCCCTCCGGGACCGCGGCCTTGTCGAAGACCAGCACGAAATACGACGCGCCCGGTTCGGCGGCACGCACGATCGATTGCTGGTATCCCTCCCTGGCCTCGACCGGGATGGAATGAAACAGGGTGCTGTCGACAATGGTGCCGAACCGTCCGTCGTACCCGGTGAACGAGCTGATGTCGGCGACTTCGAAACTGGCGTTGGTCAGGCCGCGCCTCTCCGCCTCGCGGCGGGCCAAGTCGATGGCGGTCGGTGACGAGTCCAACCCAACCGTGGTGTAGCCGCGTTCGGCGAGATAGAGCGAGATGGCGGCTTCGCCACAGCCCGCATCCAGCACCTCACCGTGAAACTTGCCCTGCTCGATCAGCGCGGCCAGCTCAGGTTGGGGCTCGCCGATGCTCCACGGTGGGCGCACTCCTTGGCCCAGGCGTGCGGATTCCCCGCGGTAAACGTCATCGAATTCGAAATCTACCGGTTGAGTCATGGCATCCTGTCTATCAATCTACTTGATATATGTCAAGATATTTGATATGATGGACCACGAAGATCAGCCGCTGGGCTACCTGCTCTATCGCGTGATGTCGGCACTGCGACCCCAGGTGACGGCGGAGCTGGGGCCACTCGGGCTCGGGTTACCGGAATTCGTGTGCCTGCGAATCCTGTCGATGTTTCCCGGCCAATCCAGCGCCGAGCTCGCCCGCGCCACGAACGTGTCACCGCAAGCGATGAACCTGGTGCTGCGCGGACTGCAGGACATGGGCGCGGTGACCCGGCCGGCCACCGTATCGTCGGGCCGCGCGCTGCCGGCCCGGCTGACCAGCCAAGGCAGGGCGCTGTTGAAGCGCGCCGAGGCGGCCGTGCGGGTTGCCGACGAGCGGTTGTTGGCTCAACTCGCGCCCACCGAACGCCGCGAGTTCAAACGGCTACTGCACGCGGTGGGTTCGCCGCCGCTCGCCGGCACCGCCCAGGCTGCGGGCCCGGGTTAGCAGACCGTCGTCGACTCCGGCGCAGCGGAGAATGCTATTCTCTGCCAAGAGAGTGAGGTGTTACCGTGGCCGGGAGCGAACCCCAACTGGACGCGGGTGTCTTGGGCCGCTGGCTCGACGAGCACGGCGCCGCCGGCCCTGGCGAAGAGCCGATACTGGAGCAACTGGGCGGCGGCTCGCAAAACACCCTGTACCTGATCCGGCGCGGCGGGCAGCGCATGGTGTTGCGGATGCCTGGCGCCCGCGCCGACAAGGCCCGCATCGACGGGCTGCGCCGTGAGATCAAGCTGGTGCGGGCACTGTCCGGCACCGACGTGCCCCATGCCGGGCTGATCGCCGCCGACGATGCCGGAGATCTGCTCGGCCTGCCCTTCTACGTCATGGAGGCGATCGACGGGTGGAGCCCGATGCAAAACGGCTGGCCGGCACCCTTCGACACCGACCTGGCAGCACGACGCGGGCTGGCTTTCGAACTTGTCGGCGGCGCGGCCAAGCTGGGCAGGGTGGACTGGCGGGCAAGGGGTTTGGAGGGCTTCGGCCGGCCCGAGGGTTTCCACGAACGGCAGGTCGATCGCTGGCTGGCATTCCTGGACACCTATCGGGTACGCGAGCTTCCCGGCCTCGACGTGGCCGCCGACTGGCTGCGCCGCAACCGGCCCGGCCACTACGTCCCCGGCATCATGCACGGCGACTACCAGTTCGCCAACGTGATGTTTGCGCACGGCGCGCCGGCCAAGCTGGCGGCGATCGTGGACTGGGAGATGACCACCGTCGGCGACCCCCTGCTGGACTTGGCATGGTGTCTGCTGGGCTACGACGGCGAACACCCACGCACCGACGGCTTCTATCTCGACCTGACCGGCATGCCGAGCCGCAGCGAATTGCTCGAGCACTACGAGACGATCAGCGGGCTATCCACCGACAACATCGACTACTACCTGGTGTTGGCCAACTGGAAGCTCGGCATCGTGCTGGAGAAGACCTACGCCGCCGGGGTGAAAACCGGCAAAGTCGATCCCAAAATCACCGAAGCTTTCGGGCCGATGATCCTGCAGTTGATCGCGACGGCCGCCGAACTGGCCCGCTCGCTGCCGACGAAAGGCTGAAATGGGCTACGCCGACCGGCTTTTCGACCTCACCGATCGTGTCGCTTTGATCACCGGCGGCAGCCGGGGGCTCGGGCGGGAAATGGCGTTGGCCGCTGCCCGCTGTGGCGCCGACGTGGTGATCGCCAGCCGCAAGATGGATAACTGCGTGGCCGCCGCCAGGGAGATCGAGGCCGAAACCGGGCGCAGCGCGATGCCCTATGCCGTGCACGTCGGGCGGTGGGACGAACTCGACGGCCTGGTCGAGGCCACGTACGACAGGTTCGGCAAAGTCGACGTGCTGATCAACAACGCCGGCATGTCACCGATCTACGACAAGCTCACCGATGTCACCGAGAAGCTGTTCGACGCCGTGGTCAACCTCAACCTCAAGGGCCCCTTCCGGTTATCGGCATTGGTGGGTGAGCGCATGGTCGCCGCCGGTCGCGGATCGATCATCAATGTGAGCACGGCGGGCTCGCTGCGTCCAACGCCCGACATCGTGCCCTATGCCGCGGCCAAGGCCGGCCTCAACGCGATGACCGAGGCGCTGGCCAAAGCGTTCGGGCCGGCAGTGCGTGTCAACACGCTAATGGCCGGTCCGTTTTTGACCGACGTCAGCAAGGCCTGGAATTTGGAGCAGGCGACGCAGAATCCGTTTGCTCACCTCGCCCTGCAGCGTGCCGGTGATCCGCCCGAAATCGTCGGCGCCGCATTATTTCTCGCGTCGGATGCGTCCAGCTTCACCACCGGCTCGATCCTGCGGGCCGACGGCGGGATCCCCTAGCTGAGAGGACTGGACATGGCATGGGATTTCTCCACCGAACCGGAATTCGAAGAAAAACTGGACTGGATCCGCAAGTTCGTCCGTGACGAAGTGGAGCCACTCGAGGTGCTGTTCCCCGGC
The DNA here is from genome assembly GCF_016592155.1 of Mycobacterium heckeshornense. Classification (NCBI taxonomy): domain Bacteria; kingdom Bacillati; phylum Actinomycetota; class Actinomycetes; order Mycobacteriales; family Mycobacteriaceae; genus Mycobacterium; species Mycobacterium heckeshornense. Next base: position 276,491 of record NZ_AP024237.1, on the reverse strand, counting down.
TGCGAATTTCTGCCGCTGTCCGAAGAGCGCCGCAAAATCGTCGACCCGCTCAAACAGCAGGTCCGCGAGCACGGGCTGTGGGCCCCGCACCTGAGCCCGGAACTCGGCGGACAGGGCTTCGGCGCCGTCAAGCTCACCCTGATCAACGAGATCCTGGGCCGCAGCCCCTGGGCTCCGATCGTGTTCGGAACGCAAGCACCCGACACCGGCAACGCGGAGATCCTGGCCCGCTTCGGCACCCAGGAGCAAAAGGACCGGTACCTGGCCGGGCTGCTGTCCGGGGAGATCTTCTCCTGCTTCTCGATGACCGAACCCCAAGGCGGCGCCGATCCACGCGTGTTCACCACACGAGCCGTGCGCGACGGCGACGACTGGGTCATTACAGGCCGAAAGTACTTTTCTTCCAACGCATCTGTTGCCTCGTTTTTCATTGTCGTCGCGATCACCGACCCCGACGTGCCGGTCCATCGCGGCGCCTCGACGTTCCTGGTCCCGGCGGGCACCCCAGGGCTGGTCATCGAAGCCACTCACCATTTGGCCGGTGCCCACCCGCACGAGCCGGGGCATTCGCTGGTGCGCTACGACGGGGTCCGGGTGCCCGCCGACGCGCTGCTCGGTGAACCGGGCCAGGGCTTCATGATCTTGCAGACCCGGCTGGCCGGCGGCCGGCTACATCACGCGATGCGCTCCATCGGCGTCGCCCAGCGGGCCATCGATATGATGGCGCGGCGCGCGAAAAGCCGCTTCACCCAAGGCAGTTCGCTGGCTGACAAGCAGCTGGTGCAGGCTTTCATCGCCGACTCCTATACCGAGCTGATGCCGTTTCGGCTGGCTGTCCTGCACGCGGCATGGCTGTGTGACACCGCCGGGGAGCACGCCGCCCGCACCGAGATCGCGGTCTGCAAGATCCTGGCCTCGCAGGTGCTCAAATCGATTGGCTTGCGGGCGATCCAGGTGCACGGCGCCTTGGGACTCACCGACCAGCTGCCGTTGACCGGCGTGTTGCTCGGCGGTGTGGCACTGGGTCTGGCCGACGGGCCCACCGAGGCGCACAAAGTGAACCTGGCCCGGATGCTGCTGAAGAACTACCAGGCCGAGGACCCGGAATGGCCCAGCGAGCTGCTGGACAAGCGTATCGAGGCCGCCAACGCCAAGTACGGCGATCTGCTGGACCGTATTCCGGCGCTGCCGGATTCATCATGACCAGCCGAATCGCCGCAGCCGTCGAACGCGCCCTCGACGACCGTCAGCGTGAAGCCACCGAAGAAGTCGAGCGCATCCTGGCCGCCGCGGTGCGGGTGATGGAACGCGTGGCACCCGAGCCCCCACGGGTCAGCGATATCGTCGCCGAAGCGGGGTCGTCGAACAAGGCGTTCTACCGCTACTTCGCCGGCAAGGACGACTTGATCTTGGCGGTCATGGAGCGCGGCGTGGCGATCGTCGTGTCCTACCTTCAGCACCAGATGGCCAAGGAATCCAGGCCGGAGGGCAAGATCGCGCGTTGGATCGAGGGCACGCTCGCGCAGGTCGCCGACCCTCATTTGATCAGCATGAGCCGTGCGGCGGCCGGGCAGCTGCCGGCCAGCGCCAACGTCGACGAGGAGATCTTGCGGCCGCTGCGCGATCTGCTGACCGAGCCGGTCGCCGCTCTGGGCGGTGACGACCCGAAGCGGGACGCTGACGCGGTGTTTTTGTGCACCGCCGCAACGCTGCGACGGTATGTCGGATCCACCGATCGTCCCGGACCCGACGACATCGAGCATCTGGTGCGATTCTGCCTGCGCGGCTTAGGAGTACGGTGATGCGAGCGGTCGTGTGCCGTCGATACGGGCCGCCGGAAGACCTGGTTCTCGACGAGGTGGCCGACCCGACGCCCGGACCGGGGGAACTGGTGGTTCGAGTGCGCGCAGCGGCAGTGAACTTTCCCGACGTGCTGCTGATCGCGGGGAAGTACCAGGTCCAGATCCCGGTGCCGTTCACCCCGGGCAGCGAACTGGCCGGAGACGTGGTCGCCGTCGGCGATGGCGTCGCGCTCGCCCCGGGCGACCGGGTGATCGGAACCACATTCGTGGGCGCGTTCGCCGAGCAGGCGCTGCTGCGCGCCGAGTCGGTGACGCTGGTGCCTAACGGCGTCGACTATGCCACCGCGGCCGGTTTCGGTGTCACCTATCGCACCGCCTATCACGCGCTGCGTTCGGTTGCCCAAGTGGCGCAAGACGATTGGGTTGTCATTCTCGGAGCGGCGGGCGGAGTGGGACTGGCGGCAGTCGATTTGGCGGTCGCGATGAAGGCTCGGGTGCTCGCGGCGGCGTCAAGCCCGGAGAAGCTCGACGTGTGCCGCCGGCGCGGCGCCGAGGCGCTTGTCGACTACGACCGAGAAGATCTCAAACAGCGGATCCGGGACGTCACCGGCGGCGGTGCACAGGTGGTGCTCGATCCCGTGGGAGGACGGTACTCCGAGCCGGCCTTGCGCAGCCTTGCTCGTGGCGGCAGGTTCATCACGCTCGGCTACGCCGCGGGCTCGATCCCCGCTATTCCGCTGAACCTGGTGATGCTGAAAGGAATTACGCTGCAGGGCATGGAAATCCGGACATTCGGCACCGACCATCCCGACCAGGCCGACCGAGACGTGCGAGAACTGCAGCAGATGTTCGTCGCAGGCCGGATCAAGCCCTACATCGGTGCACGGTTTCCTTTAAGCGACACCGCCGCTGCATTACGGTATGTCGCGGACCGCAAAGCGGTGGGCAAGGTGGTGATTGACGTCGATTGATCACTGGGCAGGTATGTGCGTCGGCGTGTCGAAAGGCCATACAAGATGACGGCGGCGCCCCCGCGGACGCCGCCGTCATCTTGCCGGGATCCGGCTATGGGCAAGTCACATCGACCTCGAAGGGCTTGCTGATCATCCCCGCCATCGGATTGGACGGGTTCATGCCGGTTGCGGTACCGCTGAACTTGTAGCCATTGCCGTCCTTCGTGGCTTGAGCGCTGGCGCCGGGACTGCCCTGCTGATAGGCAAGGGGCACGCCATTGATCGTGCCCAATGCGATCTGATGGATAGCGGGCGGATCGGCGTCGGTGGCTTGCACCGCCACAGTGTTGGGCGAACCGGGCTGACCGATGCCGATCTGGAGCTGGCCGCCCGCTTTTTGGCAAGTCACGGGACCGTTGACGTTCTGGTCCTGGCCGTCGACCACCACTTTCGCGTGGCCCGAAGTGCTGACTTTCTGCCCACCCCCGCTTGAACAACCCGCCAGGGCCGCGACGATCATCGCCGCGCCGCCTGCAACCACGAACCAACGCTTCACCGCTATCTCCTTTGTGTCATGACCCATCAGCTTCGGTGGGCCGTCGCAAGCAGTATGGTGTCCGATTGACCAGCGGTCTTGCGAATGGCCAAAATACTGCCCCGTGCAAAACGTGCGGTTTCGACCCGTCACTGCGTCCCGGGCGAGCCTCGCTGCCAATGCGATAACTGCATTGCAATGTTACTTATTGCAACCTCTTTGTGCTCCTTGGTGATTCGGTGACAAGCGTCGGGCCCGACTCGCTATGGCCGCGATTGCCGGTCACTGGCGGTGGTTAGCGAGAGGCAACTGCACGGTGAACTCGGTATGGCCCGGAGTGCTCCGCACCGCGATCGTGCCGTCGTGGGCTTTGACCACGGCCGAGACGATGGCCAGTCCCAGGCCGGTGCTGCCGCCCTTGCGCGAGCGTGAGGTGTCGCCGCGGGCGAACCGCTCGAATATCTCCGATTGCAACGGTTCGGGGATGCCGGGGCCGTTGTCGATCACTTTGAGCACGACGTGGGCCCGCTCGGTGGTCAGCCGTGTCGTCACTACCGTTCCCGGGCCGGTGTGAATGCGGGCGTTGGCAAGCAGATTCGTCATGACCTGGTGCAGTCGCGCGGCATCGCCGGCCACAACGACCGGCTCGGGAGGCAGGTCAAGTTCCCATTGGTGATCGGGCCCGGCGACATGCGCGTCGCTGACGGCGTCCACCGCCACCCGGGAGAGGTCGACGGGTTTGCGCTCCAGGGGCCGACCCGAATCCAACCGGGCGAGCAGCAACAGGTCCTCGACGAGCCGGGTCATGCGCTCGGTCTCGGATTGCACCCGGCTCATCGCGTGTGCGACCGCGTCGGTGTCGGTGCGCATGCGCTGGGCCAGCTCGGTGTAGCCGCGGATCGCGGCCAACGGGGTGCGAAGTTCGTGGCTCGCGTCGGCGACGAACTGGCGCACCCGGGTCTCGCTGGCCTGCCGCGTCGACAGCGCGGTCGCGATGTGGTCGAGCATCCGGTTTACCGCCAGCCCGAGCTGGCCCACCTCGGTGTAGGGGTTGGCGTCGGGTTCAGGCACCCGCACCGGCAGCGCCACCTCGCCGCGATCCAGCGGCAGGTCGACGACTTCGCCGGCAGCTTGTGCCACTCGTTGCAAAGGCGCCAGCGCCCGCCGGATGATCAGCGCGCCAGCCGTCGTCGCGGCGACCAATGCGATCACGGTGACCACCGCGAAGATCACCAGCATCCGGATCAAGGTGGAGTCGACGGCCGACATCGGCAAGCCGGTGACGATGACGTCGTTGCCGTGCCGCGCCGGCGCCGCCACCAGGCGGTATCGGCCCAGCCCATCCAGCTCGCGGGTGACCGGGGCCCGGTCGGTCGCCATGGCCCGTAGCTGGGCCTCGGCGGTGCCGGTCACCGCCGCACGGGATCCGGTGCTGGTCAGGTAACCGGCATTGACACTGCCGTCTGTGCCGACAACCGCGGCCACCATGCCGACGGGCTGGCCCGGGGCGTCGAGGAACCGCGGGCCGGGGCCCGGCATCGGCACCCGCGGATGCCGCCACGGCGCCGGCGGCGGCAGGTGTTCGCCGTAGGTGATCGCCGAGCGATGGGAGGCGCCCTGCAGCTGCTGGTCGAGCTGTCCCACCAGGTAGCGGTGCAGCGCCACCTCGGTTACCGCGCCGATTCCGACACAAACCAGGGCCAGGACGACGATTTGACCGACCAGCAGGCGCAGCCGCAGCGACCAGATTCGCCGCATGCTAGCCGGCCGGCTTGAGGACATAGCCGGCGCCGCGCAGCGTGTGGATCATGGGCTCACGCCCGTTGTCGATTTTCTTGCGCAGATAGGAGATATACAGCTCGACGATGTTGGACCGGCCGCCGAAGTCATAACTCCACACCCGGTCCAGGATCTGCGCCTTGGAGAGCACCCGCTTGGCGTTGCGCATCATGAACCGCAGCAGCTCGAACTCGGTGGACGTCAACGCAATAGGGTCGCCGCCGCGGGTCACCTCATGGCTGTCTTCGTCGAGCACCAAATCGCCCACCACGATCTGGGCGCCGCTGTCGACCGTCGTCACCCCGGTGCGTCGCAGCAACGCGCGCAGCCGCAGCACCACCTCTTCGATGCTGAACGGTTTCGTGACGTAGTCGTCTCCGCCCGCGGTCAGCCCGGCGATGCGGTCCTCGACCGCGTCTTTGGCCGTCAACAGCAACACCGGCAGCTGCGGATTCTGTTCACGAAGTTTGCGTAAGACGTCCAGCCCGCTCATGTCGGGCAGCATCACGTCGAGAACCACGACGTCGGGCCGCTGGCCGCGGGCGGCGGTGATCGCAGACGACCCATCACCGGCGGTGCTGACGTTCCAGCCCTCGTAGCGCAGCGCCATCGACACCATTTCGGCGAGCACGGTTTCGTCGTCGACGACCAGCACATTGATCGGGTTGCCGTCGGCACGGCGCATCACCACACGCTCGCCGGACGCGTTGGATTGGCTCACAGCCTCCCACTATCCGCGCGGGGATGAGTCGATGCTGTGGCAATCCTGTGCGTCAGCTGTGAGGACTGGCCGTCCCGGGCGCGGGCAGCCCCGGTTCGGCTGCGGTGCGCGACGGCGTTAGTACCAATACCGTCTGCCGGCCACCGGGCGCCCGACCGCGCCCAGTATCCACAGGACGGCGCCGATCACAAGCAAGATAATGCCGAGCGTCCACAACAACTGGATGCCGAACACAAAGCCCAGGATGAGCAGAATCACTCCGAGAACAATCATTGCCACTCCATTTCGATGATGCGTTCGATGTCGTGCATCGAACCCGGACTAAAGACCAGACGCCTCGGAGCTAGAACCAATAGCGCCTGCCGGCCACCGGACGCCCGACGGCCCCCAGCACCCAGAACACTGCACCGATCACCAGCAAGACGATGCCCAGCACGAACAACCAGTGAACGGTTTGGAACACCAACCCGAGAACGACCAAGATGATCCCGAGCGCAATCATGCGGACTCCATTCCAACGGGGAATTCGGTCCCGACCGCAGGCATCGAACTGGGCTGTGGCAACTTGCACGTGACCTTCGGGTTGACGCCGGCGTAGTTCAAGGGCCCGGCCAGCACGGTGAGCGCCACAGTTCCCGCGGTAGCACAGCTCGTGTCGCCACCGGTGAAGTAATCGCGTTTCCAGGCTGCGAGCACTCCGATCAGCAGCCACACCAGCACAACCGCGCTGATGACCCCGCTGTAGCGCATGGTGACCTCCGCAGCTTTCAGGCGAATCTATGTCAACCAGCGATACCCGCGCAGCAAAACTTCAAACATCACCGCCCGGTGCTCGACAGCCCAAACCGGCGGGCACGGCTTTGAGAAGGTGCGTCAGTGTGTGGCTCGCTAGCGGGCCAGCCGTTGCGCACGAACGAAAACCGTTGGCGGCAACGCTTCCTCGTCAGGAATGCTGCGGGCATAACGAGCCAGCATCTCCGCCATGGTCACCGACGACGCGTCCCAATTGTGTTGGCGTAGCCAGTCGGCGAGGTCGGTGCGTTCCTCGGGGTACCACAGCTCCTCGACGTCCGGTACCTCGGTGCCGGTGAGCCGTCTCGCCTCGGTCCGCAGCCGCTGCGCCCGTTGCCGTTGGCGTTTCAGCCGCTCAGGATTGAGGAAGTCGCCCGCGGGTGAGTTGGCCGCCAGCCGACTGCCGGCGGGACTCAGCGCATGCACACGCTGGATCAGCAGATCCTGAGCCGCGGCCGGCAAATAGCGCAGCAACCCCTCCGCCAACCAGGCGCTCGGCTTCGATGCGTCAAACCCCGCCTCTTGCAGAGCTTTTGGCCAATCATGGCGCAGATCGACGGGGACGCTGACCTGACGCGCCCCCGGACGAGCGCCATGCCGTTGCAAAGTCCTCGACTTGAACTGCAGCACCTTCGGTTGGTCCAACTCGTAGACCGTGACCCCGGCCGGCCACGGCAACCGCCACGCGCGCGCGTCCAGCCCGGCCGCCAGGATCACCATCTGCCGCACACCGCTGTGCGCCGCATCGAGAAAGAACTCGTCGAAAAAAGCTGTGCGCACGGCCATGAAGTCCACCATCGCTTGTCGCCAGGCCCGCACATCCGGTTCCATGTCGCCGAGGGGGCCCGAGTACATGCTCCAAAGCCCTTGACCCGCAGCGTCGACAAACAGCCGCGCGAACGGGTCAACGATCAGCGGGTCGTCGCTGTCGGTCTCCGCCGCCCGGGCCGCGGCGACGCCCAACGCCGTCGCTCCCACACTTTCGGTGATGTCCCAGGTATCGTCGTCGGCTCGCGCCATCGTGGTTACCTCCATTTCGGACGTTACGCTTCCGGCCTGAACGCACGCTGGCCCGTCGCTGGGCGTACCCTCCGTCCACGTGCAGGCCGGCAGGAAGGAGGCGGCGATGACGCGCACTCCCCGGGAAGTGTTTGCACACCATGCCCGGGCGTTGGCGGCGGGCGACCTCGACGAGATCGTCGCCGATTATGCGGATGACGCAGTCCTGATCACACCAGACGGTGTCATGCGGGGAAAGGACGGCATCCGTGCGGCATTCACCAGGCTGCTCGACGACGTGCCCAATGCCGCTTGGAACCTCAAAACCGAGATCTATGAGGGTGACGTCTTGTTCCTGGAGTGGGTCGCTGATGCTGCGGTCACCCGGGTCGACGACGGGGTCGATACTTTTGTGTTCCGCGACGGCATGATTCGTGTTCAGACGGTCCGCTACTCCGTGCACACCAAGAGTTGAACGACGGCTGGTGCTCGGCACGCCACCGGGCCGCGCCTGCGTCCTCGATGAGCTCGGCCAGCTCGGTCATACGGCGATCCCCGCAGACTCCCGCCGCCCGAGGCACCTGCGTGCACCGCCGTTACCCGGCCTGGCGTAGCTTCTGCGGCGTGGACCTGAAAGCGGTAGCGGACTGGATGTCAGCACAGGGCTTGGGCGAAGGGCCGCTGGAGGACGTCGCCGAGATCAGCGGCGGAACACAGAACATCATGCTGCGGTTCAGCCGCTCGGGCCGCGAGTACGTGCTGCGACGCGGCCCACAGCACTTGCGCCCGCGCAGCAACATGGTGATCCTGCGCGAAACCAGGGTGCTGGCCGCGCTCGCCGACACCGACGTGCCGCATCCGCACCTGATCGCGACCTGCGACGACACCTCCGTGCTCGGTGACGCCGTTTTCTACCTGATGGAGCCGGTCGACGGGTTCAACGCCGGCCAGGAGTTGCCGGAGCTACACGCCAATGATCCGAATGTGCGGTTCCAGATGGGGCTGTCGATGGCCGACGCGTTGGCCAGGCTCGGCGCCGTCGACCACGTTGCCGTCGGGCTGGCCGACTTCGGTAAACCAGAGGGATTCCTGGAACGCCAAGTGCCGCGCTGGCTTTCGGAACTGGAATCCTATCGGGAGTTCGAGAACTATCCCGGACCGGACTTACCCGGCGTCGACGACGTCGCCAAATGGCTGGAACAGCACCGGCCGTCGTCCTGGTCGCCGGGGATCATGCACGGCGACTACCACGCTGCCAACGTCATGTTCTCGCGCACCGGGCCAGAGGTCGTCGCGATCGTCGACTGGGAGATGTCGACGATCGGCGATCCGCTGCTGGACCTGGGCTGGCTGCTGGCCACCTGGCGCCAGTCAGACGGGTCGAGCGTGTTCAGCCACACGCTCACCGAAATGGGTGGGCTCGCGAGCACCGACGATCTCTTGGAGCGCTATGCCCGCAACACCACCCGCGACCTGTCGCACATCACCTGGTACACGGTGCTGGCCTGCTTCAAGCTCGGCATCGTGATCGAGGGCACGCTGGCACGCGCGTCCGCAGGCAAGGCCGCCAAGGAGGTTGGTGACCAGTTGCACGCGGCGGCGGTGTGGTTGTTCGAGCGTGCGCTGAGCTTGATGGACGGATCGCGCTGACCAGACATTGCGGCGACTGTGACGTTCGCCGCATCCGGCGGATAATGAGGTCATTGCGGGCCCGTTTCGCGCACGGCGATCAGCGCATCAGGATTCGACGTGGATGTTGGGGTGATCCTGTTCTTGCTGGTGGTGGCCATCTGGATGTTCGCCATCTGGCGTGACTACGACGCACGCCGCACCCATCGCAAGGGCTAGCGCTGAGCGCTTAGCGCGCCGGACAGTTCGCCAAGCGGCCCGGCCAGCGACACGGCGTGCCAGGAGCCGGCGCGCCCGAAGGGATTCGAACCCCCAACCTTCTGATCCGTAGTCAGATGCTCTATCCGTTGAGCTACGGGCGCCCGTTGTGCAGTTATCTATCTCGGTGGCTGAAAGATCAGCCGCGGCGGAGGCGAGAGGATTTGAACCTCCGGTCCCCGTTTCAGAGGACAACTCATTAGCAGTGAGTCCCATTCGGCCGCTCTGGCACGCCTCCTTGGACGTTCTGAGGGTACCTGAAAGCCGCTCGACAACAACGCGGGCCGTCGCGCGCAGCGAGGCGACTGGCCCGGTGCTGCTGAACCGCCCCGGCGCAGCGCGCATAGGCTCGGCATATGCTGTCGACGTGACCGCCCGCCTGCGCCCCGAGCTGGCGGGCCTTCCGGGCTATGTGCCCGGCAAAACCGTGCCCGGGGCGATCAAGCTGGCCAGCAACGAGACGGTGTTCGGGCCGCTGCCCAGTGTGCGGGCGGCCATCGGACAAGCCACCGACATCGTCAACCGCTACCCGGACACAGGCTGCACGGAGCTCAAGTCGGCGCTGGCCAGACACCTCAACATGGTCGGCGACACCGGCGGATGGGCGCCCGAGCACATCGCGGTGGGTTGCGGTTCGGTCAGCCTGTGCCAGCAGCTGATCCAGATCACCGCGTCGGTGGGCGACGAGGTGCTGTTCGGCTGGCGTAGCTTCGAGCTCTACCCGATTCAAGTGCGGGTGGCCGGCGCCACCGCCGTGCCGGTACCGCTGAGTGACCACACCTTCGACCTGCACGCCATGCTCGCCGCGGTCACCGACCGTACCCGGCTGGTCTTCGTGTGTAACCCCAACAATCCGACGTCGACGGTCGTCGACCCCGACGCGTTGGTTCGCTTCGTCGAGGCGATGCCCTCGCATGTGCTGATCGCCATCGACGAGGCCTACATCGAGTATGTCCGCGACGGCATGCGGCCCGACAGCCTTGGGCTGGTCCGTTCGCACAGCAATGTCGTTGTGCTGCGCACGTTTTCGAAGGCGTATGGGTTGGCCGGCTTGCGGATCGGCTACGCGGTGGGCCACCCGGACGTGATCGCCGCGCTGGACAAGGTGTACGTGCCGTTCACGGTAACCAACGTCTCACAGGCGGCGGCAATGGCCTCGCTCGAGGCAGCGGACGAACTGTTGGCCCGCACCGACGCCGTGGTCGCCGAGCGCGCCCGGGTCAGCTCCGGGTTGCGCGATGCCGGGTTTACCTTGCCGTCCTCGCAAGCCAACTTCGTCTGGTTACCACTGCAGGCGCACACCTTTGACTTCGTCGACCAGGCCGCCTCTGCGCGCATCGTGGTCCGCCCGTACGGCAGCGACGGTGTCCGGGTCACGATCGGTGCGCCGGACGAAAACGACGCGCTGCTGCGCTTCGCGCGCAGCTGGATTCAAGGAGGTCCCCGATGAACGACGGACTGGCCCGCAAGAAGTTCACCGAGTTCAAAGAGCGCAACGGCCGAATTTCCGACGCCGAGCTCGACGAGTACTGGGCCAGCCTTCAGCCGGCCACTATCGCGGACATGATCGGCGAATGGCGGGGCGGCGAGTTCGACACCGGGCACCGGATGAACGGCCGGCTCGACAAGGCCCGCTGGTTCGGCAAGACCTTCACATCGGCCACCGACGTGCAGCCCCTGGTGTGCCTGGACGCCGACGGCAAAAAGTTCTCCAACGTCGAGCTGGGCAAGGGTGAGGCCAGCCTGTGGATGGAGCAATTCCGCGGCGAGATCACCGCGACAATGGTCTACGACGGTCAACCCGTCCACGACCACTTCAAGAAGATCGACGACGACGCCGTGATGGGCATCATGAACGGCAAGGGCGTGCTGGACTTCCGCGATGGGGTGGGCCGCTACTACTACTTCTACCTGGAGCGGGTCTAGCAACTCCTCGAGCGTGACGCTGCTGTCACGCTCGAGCGCGTCAAGGCGTGCCCGGGCCCGGGTCGCAGATCGGCTACGGTCTGACTATGGGCGAGCGATACGAATCCCTCACCGTCGAGACAAAAGACCAGATTGCGCAGGTGACTCTGATCGGGCCCGGCAAGGGCAACGCGATGGGCCCCGCGTTCTGGTCGGAGCTGCCCGTGGTGTTTGGCGCACTGGACGCCGACCGTGACGTGCGGGCGATCGTCATCACCGGGTCGGGGCGCAACTTCAGCTACGGCCTCGACGTGCCGGCGATGGGCGGGTCCTTTACCCCGCTGCTGACCGGCGATGCGCTGGCCCGTCCCCGCGCCGACTTTCACGCCGAGATTCTGCGCATGCAGCAGGCGATCAGCGCGGTGGCGGAGTGCCGCACCCCGACGATCGCGGCGGTGCACGGCTGGTGCATCGGCGGGGGCGTCGACCTGATCTCCGCGGTCGATATCCGCTACGCCAGCGCCGACGCCAAGTTCTCGGTACGCGAGGTCAAGCTGGCGATCGTCGCCGACGTAGGCAGCCTCGCGCGGCTGCCGCTGATCTTGAACGACGGGCACCTGCGGGAACTCGCGCTGACCGGCAAGGACATCGACGCGGCCCGCGCCCAGAAGATCGGGCTGGTCAACGACGTCTACGACGACGCCGACGCGTGCCTGGCCGCTGCGCATGCCACCGCCGCCGAGATCGCCGCCAACCCACCGCTGGCCGTGCGGGGCATCAAGGATGTGCTTGACCAGCAACGTGTTTCGGCCGTCTCGGCCAGCCTGCGCTATGTCGCTGCCTGGAACGCGGCTTTCCTGCCGTCGAAGGACCTGACCGAGGGCATCAGCGCGACCTTCGAAAAGCGCCCGCCGCAGTTCACCGGCGAATAGCCCGATTCGGCGTGGCCGCGGCCGGGAACAATGTCTGCCTGTCGCGTGATCGACCCGGACGATCGCCAGCACCGACGACACCGCGGGTTGGCGCGCACCGCGCCGAGCCGCCCACGTACCCTGGCGGACGTGACCGACCCAGGTTCGCTCCAAGGCAGGATCCGCGTCCCGGCTGACCTCGACGCCGTCACGACCATCGGGGACGAAGACCACTCCCGGATCGACGCCGCCGCTGTGGAACGGATCTGGCAGTCGGTGCGGCACTGGTATCAGGCCGGCATGCATCCCGCGATCCAGTTGTGCTTGCGCCACAACGGAAAAGTCATCCTGAACCGCGCGATCGGACACGGTTGGGGCAACGCGCCGACCGACCCGCCCGACGCCGAAACGATACCGGCCACACCGCAAACACCGTTTTGCGTGTATTCCGCGGCTAAGGCTATCACCAGCACTGTCGTCCACATGCTGGCCGAGCGTGGGTATTTTTCGCTGGACGATCCGGTCTGCCGGTATCTGCCCACGTATACCGGTCACGGCAAAGAACGCACCACGATTCGGCACGTGATGACCCACAGCGCCGGTGTCCCGTTCGCCCCCAAACGCAGACCCGACGTCACTCGCGTCGATGACAGCGAATACGCGCGCCAGCAACTGGGCGAACTGCGGCCGCTGCACCGGCCGGGGATGATCCATATCTATCACGGTCTGACATGGGGCCCGCTGATACGCGAAATCGTCTCGGCCGCCACCGGCAAGAACATTCGCGACATCCTGGCCGCCGAGATTCTCGATCCACTCGGCTTCCGGTGGACGAACTACGGCGTTGCGCCACAAGACATTCCGCTAGTCGCGCCAAGCCATGCCACCGGAAGGCCGCTGCCTGCGCCGATCGCCGCGGCGTTTCGCAAGGCGATCGGCGGTACGGTGCATCAAATCATCCCGTACACGAACCGACCAGAGTTCCTCACCTGCGTGCTGCCGTCGTCCAATACCATCTCGACCGCTGACGAACTGTCCCGGTTCGCCGAAATGCTGCGCCGCGGAGGGGAACTCGACGGCGTGCGGATTCTGCACCCGGACACACTTCGCGCCGCGGTGGCCGAACGCCGACGGTTGCGACCCGACGTCGCCAGCGGCGGAAAGCCGCTGCGCTGGGGCACCGGCTACATGCTGGGCTCGAAGAGGTTCGGGCCGTTCGGGCGCAACGCTCCGGCCGCGTTCGGTCATACCGGCCTGGTTAACGTCGCGGTCTGGGCCGACCCGCAGCGCAACCTTGCGGCCGGTCTGATCAGCAGCGGCAAGCCGGGCCGCGATCCCGAAGCCAAGCGGTACGTCGCTGTTATGGACCGCATCACAGCCGAAATCCCTTGCAGGACCCAATAAAAGTTTGTCCCCCAGCATGCGGCTATCCGTGAGCGTCGCGAAACCGAAGCTGCGGTCGTGAATCTCAGTCCACTAACAGCCGTGGCTTCTGTCTCGCGCAACGACGCAACGAGCGGTGGCGGAGGGATTTGAACCCCCGGACGGTGTTAGCCGTCTCTCGCTTTCAAGGCGAGTGCATTAGGCCGCTCTGCCACGCCACCGCCGACAAGCGTAACGGTGCGCTAGACCCGGGCCATCTTCGCCAGCAGTTCCCCCCCATCGCCGCCATCTGGGCCCGGGACAGCTGCCCCGCAAAGTGGGTCCGCACCCCTCGTGCGTAGGTGACCATGGCTCGGCGCACCGCGGCGCGGCCGTCGTCGGTGACGGTGGCCACCACGCCCCTCCGGTCCTCGAGGCTTGGTCCGCGACGCACCAGGCCCTGGGCATCCAGCCGACGGATTTGTCGGGTCTAACGGCTGGGCAGCGAGAATGTCCAGCGCCCGCACATCCAGCAGCGACAGCTGACGCGGATCAGCGCCGCATACAACCGCAGGGCACAGTCCAGGAAGTTCTGCCACGCCTGCTGTTCGGCGATACCAAGCCCCGGCATGTCACCGGGCGTCCGGCCGCCGATCAGACTTCGGCTTGCCATCCCGTAATGCTATGCGACACATGGTCTCCGGCACAGCCAAACCCGCTGGTAGTAGCCTGTCCACCATGCACGCGATCGTCGCCGATTCCACCGGTCAACTCGTGTGGCAGGAAGTGCCCGATGTGCAGCCGGGGCGCGGTGAGGTCCTCATCAAGGTCAGCGCGGCCGGCGTCAACCGGGCCGACGTGTTGCAGGCCGCCGGCCACTATCCGCCGCCGCCGGGAGCCAGCGAGATCCTCGGTATGGAGGTGGCCGGCGTCGTCGCCGCGGTCGGCGACGACGTTGTCGATTGGACCGCCGGGCAAGAAGTCTGCGCTTTGCTGGCGGGCGGCGGGTATGCCGAATACGTCGCAGTTCCGGCTGGTCAAATCATGCCGATTCCCGACGGCGTGTCCCTTCGCGACGCCGCCGGGCTGCCCGAGGTGGCCTGTACCGTGTGGTCGAACCTGGTGTTGACCGCCGATTTGACCGCCGGCCAGCTACTGCTGATCCACGGCGGCGCCAGCGGGGTGGGAACCCATGCCATCCAGGTCGCCCGGGCGCTGGGCGCCCGCGTGGCGATCACCGCCGGGTCACCGGCCAAGCTGCAATTGTGTCGCGACCTCGGCGCCGAGATCACCATCGCCTACCGCGACGAGGACTTCGTCACGCGGGTGCGGGAAGCCAGCGACGGTGCCGGCGCCGACGTGATCCTCGACATCATGGGGGCGGCCTACCTGGACCGCAACCTCGATGCGCTGGCTGCCGACGGGCAGCTGATCGTCATCGGTTTGCAGGGCGGGGCAAAGGGCGAACTCAACCTCGGCAAGCTGATCAGCAAACGGGCACGGGTCATCGGCACCGCGCTGCGGGGTCGACCGGTCTTAGGGCCGAACGGCAAGAGCGTCATCGTCGAGGCGGTGGTCAAGTCGGTGTGGCCGATGATTGCTGACGGGCGGGTCCGCCCGGTCATCGGCGCTGCGATGCCGATTCAAAAGGCCGCGGACGCACACCACCTGCTCTCCTCGGGGCGGGTGGCCGGCAAGATCGTGCTGACCCTGTAGCGCGAGCAGACGCAGAATCGCACATTCGGGCGCCGAATCGTGCGATTCTGCGTCTGCTCACCCCAAAGAGGCGAGCGCGCGCACCAGCTGATCGACCTCGGCTGCCGTGGAGTAATGCGCCAGTCCGACGGTGACCGCACCACCGACGTCGTTGACCCCGATGACGTCGAGCACCCGCGAGCTGGCATTCGAGATCGCCAGAACCCCGTTGTCCGCCAACCGCCGTACCACATGCTCCGCCGGCACATCGTGGACGGCGAAGCTCACCACCGGAATCCGGACCTCGGGCCGACCGATCACCATCACCAGCGGCAACGACCGCAGCGACACCATCAGGTAGTCGAAAACCCGACTCATGTACGAGCCGGCCGATTCCATCGAATACGCCAGTCTTTGACGTCTGGTTCCCCTGGCGGCTTCGTCGAGTGAGGCCAGGTATTCGATACTGGCGACCACACCGGCGAGCAAACCGTACTGATGCACTCCCATCTCCAAGCGCGCCGAGCCGGTGGCGCGCGGGTCGGTCGAAACCGAACCGAACGAATTGATCAGCGCCGGATCGCGAAACACCAGGGCCCCGATCGGCGGACCGCCCCACGCGACCGCGTTGACGGCCACCACGTCGACGTCGGCCTCTTCGATGTCGAGCAGCCGGTACGGCGCCGCCGCGGAGTGGTCGACCACCACCAGGCCGCCGACGTCGTGGATCAGCTTGGTCAGCGTGCGCAACTCGGTGACCGTCCCCAGCGTGCCCGACGCGGAGGTGACGGCGATCAACCGAGTCGACCTGCCGATCAGGCTCTCCCACTGCCAGTTCGGCAGCTCGCCAGTTTCGATGTCGACCTCGGCCCATTTGATCTTGGCGCCGAATCGGTTTGCTGCGCGCAGCCAGGGAGCGATGTTGGCTTCGTCGTCGAGACGGGTGACGACGATCTCGTAACCGAGCCCGGCCCGCGACGACGACGCCCCCGCCAACGACGACAGCAAAACCGCCCGGTCGGCGCCCAGCACCACCCCGCGCGGATCGCCGTTGACCAGATCGGCCACCGCCTGCCGCGCCGCGTCCAGCACGGCCGCACTGCGCCGGGCCGACGGATGGGGGCTGGCGGTACTGGCCACCGAGTTGCGGAACGCCGTCGACACGGTGGTGGCGACATGCTCGGGAATCAGCATTCCCGCCGGGGCGTCGAAGTGCACCCAGCCGTCTCCCAGCGACGGGTGCAGTCCACGCACCCGGGCGACGTCGAATGCCATGCCAGCCACCTTAGAATTCCGCCAGTCCGCAAACCGCGACACTAGCGAGGCGCCCAGATACGTCCCCGCCGTCCCGAGCCGGGTCACCCGGCCAGCCATACTAGTGCAGTGGGGCTGACAATCGGAATCTTTGCCGCATTGTTGTTGCTGATAGCCCCCGGAGCAATCGTCGCGCGCAGCGCGCAGCTAACTTGGCCGATCGCGGTGGCCGCCGGCCCGGCGCTGACCTACGGAGTGATCGCGCTGGCCATCATTCCGTTCGGTGCGCTCGGAATCGTCTGGAACGCATGGACGGCCCTGGCCGCTCTGCTCGTCGTCACCCTGATCGTCGCGGTCTTGCGGGTCTGGCTGGACCCCTATCGCGACGTCGACGGCGAATCCCGCGCGGTCACCGGATGGCCGGCGCTCACCGTGGCCGGCGGCGTGCTGGTGGGAGCGGTGCTGATCGGCTGCGCCGCGGTTCGCGGCATCCCGCACTGGCAGTCGATCCCCAGCACCTGGGACGCCGTCTGGCATGCCAACACCGTGCGCTTCATCCTCGACACCGGCCAGGCGTCCTCGACCCACATGGGTGAGCTGCGCAACGTCGAAACCCACGCCCTGCTGTACTACCCGTCGGCGTTTCATGCCCTGGCGGCGGTGCTGGCGCAGCTGACCGGCGCCGCGCCCACCACCGCCTACACCTTGAGTTCGCTGGCCGCCGCGATCTGGCTGTTTCCGGTCAGCGCGGCGCTGCTGAGCTGGCGGATGCTGCGCACGCGGACCAGCCGGTGGCGCACCGCCGGCGCGGCGGCCACCGCGGCAGCACTCTCGGCGTCGTTCACCGCGGTGCCCTACGTCGAGTTCGACACCGCGGCGATGCCCAACCTGACCGCCTACGGCCTCGCGGCACCCACGTTTGTGCTGATCGCTTCCACACCACGGCACCGCGACCGCATCCCGGTAGCGGTCCTGGCGCTGGTGGGGATCTTCTCGGTGCACATCACCGGCGGGGTCGTGGTGCTCATGTTGCTGGCGGCCTGGTGGCTGCTGGAGACGCTGTGGCAGCCGGTGCGCGGCCGGGTGGCCGACGTCGCGGCGCTGGCGGCGGTCGCGCTGCCCAGCGGGCTGGTGCTGCTGCCGCAATTCCTCAGCGTGAAACAGCAGGAAGACGTCATCGCCGGGCATTCCTTCCTGACCTACCTGAGCAAGAAGCGCGGGCTGTTCGACGCCGTGTTCCAGCACTCCCGCCACCTCAACGACTTCCCCGTCCAGTACGCGCTGATCGCGCTGGCCGCCATCGGCGGACTCATCTTGTTGGTCAGACGGATCTGGTGGCCGCTGGCGGTGTGGCTGGTGCTGATCGTGGCCAACGTCGACGCCGGGACACCGCTGGGCGGGCCGATCGGAACGCTGGCCGGAGGGTTGGGCGAGTTTTTTTACAAAGACCCGCGCCGGATCGCGGCCGCGACCGCGCTGCTGCTGGCGCCGATGGCCGGCATAGCGTTGTTTACGCTGGTCATGGTCGGGGTCGCGGTCGCCGAGCGGCTTGCCGGCCGGGTCCTGACCCGCCCGGTGGCGACACCGGTGTGGGGGGCGAGCGCGGCGGTGATTCTCGTGGCCGTCAACCTGGCCAGCGCCTGGCATTACTTTCCCCGGCACCGGTTTTTGTTCGGCGATAAGTACGACTCGGTGATGATCGACCAGCGCGACCTGGAGGCCATGGCGTACCTGGCCCGACTGCCCGGGGCGCGTGACACGCTGATCGGAAACGCCAACACCGACGGCACGGCGTGGATGTACGCGGTGGCCGGCCTGCATCCGCTGTGGACGCACTACGACTACCCGATGCAGCAGGGCCCGGGATATCAGCGCTTCATTTTCTGGGCCTACGCCGACGACGCCGACACCGATTCACGGGTCCCCGAAGCGGTCCGGATACTCAACATCCGCTACATCTTGACCAGCTCGCCAACCGTGAGAGGGTTCGTTATGCCCGACGGACTAGTGTCGTTAGATAGGTCCAAGTCGTGGGTGAAGATCTACGACAACGGCGAGGCCCGCATCTACGAATGGCGCGGCCGGCCCGCCATGACAAGCTCCTAGAACCAAGGGTGGTGACTGCATGAGTACCGGTAACGGCGACGACAACGTCGAGATCATCGGCGGCGTCGATCCACGCGCGATGGCGACACAGACTGACGAAGACTCCGAGGAGCAGTCGCTGACCGATCTGGTCGAGCAGCCGGCCAAGGTGATGCGGATCGGCACGATGATCAAGCAGCTGCTCGAAGAAGTGCGGGCTGCGCCGCTGGACGAGGCCAGCCGCAATCGGCTGCGGGAGATCCATGCCACCAGCATTCGGGAGCTCGAGGACGGGCTGGCACCGGAATTGCGGGAGGAACTCGACCGGCTGACGCTGCCGTTCAGCGAGGATGCCGCCCCGTCGGACGCCGAGCTGCGCATCGCCCAGGCGCAGCTGGTCGGATGGCTGGAAGGGCTGTTTCACGGCATCCAGACCGCGCTGTTCGCCCAGCAGATGGCGGCCCGCGCGCAGCTCGAGCAGATGCGCCAGGGCGCGCTGCCGCCGGGCGTCCACCGCCCCGGCGGGCACGGACAATCGGGCACCGGCCAATACCTGTAAGCAGTTAGCGGTGTCCGGGCCTCACTCGCCTCATATTGAGACGCACAACGCGTGGGTGGAGTTTCCCATCTTCGATGCCAAGTCGCGGTCGTTGAAGAAAACCTTCCTCGGCAAGGCCGCCGGCGGCACGATCGGGCGCAACACCTCCAACGTGGTGATCATCGAAGCGCTGCGCGATATCACGATCTCGCTGAGCCTGGGCGACCGGGTGGGCCTGGTGGGCCACAACGGGGCGGGTAAATCGACGCTGCTGCGCCTGCTTTCGGGTATCTACGAGCCGACCCGGGGTTCGGCGACGGTGGTCGGGCGGGTGGCGCCGGTGTTCGACCTGGGCATCGGAATGGATCCGGAGATCTCCGGCTACGAGAACATCATCATCCGCGGGCTGTTTTTGGGTCAGACCCGCAAGCAGATGATGGCCAAGGTCGACGAAATCGCCGAGTTCACCGAGCTGGGTGATTACCTGTCGATGCCACTGCGCACGTATTCCACCGGGATGCGGGTGCGGCTGGCGATGGGGGTGGTCACCAGCATCGACCCGGAGATCCTGCTGCTCGACGAGGGCATCGGCGCAGTGGACGCCGACTTCTTGAAGAAGGCGCAGCCGCGGCTGCAGCGTCTGGTGGAGCGGTCCGGAATCCTGGTTTTTGCCAGTCATTCCAACGAGTTTCTGGCCCGGCTGTGCAAGACCGCGATGTGGATCGAGCACGGCACCATCAGGCTGACCGGCGGCATCGAGGACGTGGTACGGGCCTACGAAGGCGAGGACGCGGCCCGGCACGTGCGGGAAGTGATGGCCGAGACCGCAGGTGAAGAGATCCCGGGATGACCGAATCGGTGTGCGCCGTCGTGGTCACCCACCGCCGCCCGGACGAGCTGGCGAAGTCGCTTGATGTGCTGACCAGCCAGACTCGGCTGCCCGACCAGCTGATCGTCGTCGACAACGGGCACGACGATCGCGTCCGCGAGCTGGCGGCCGGTCAACCGATCCGGACGACCTACCTCGGATCACGCCGAAACCTCGGCGGCGCAGGCGGATTCGCGCTCGGAATGCTGCATGCCCTGGCACAGGGTGCTGATTGGGTGTGGCTGGCCGACGACGACGGGCACCCGCAAAACTCCGATGTGCTGGCCACACTGCTGGCCTGCGCGGGAAAGCACGGACTGGCGGCGGTGTCACCGATGGTGTGCGACATCGACGACCCGCAGCGGCTGGCGTTTCCGTTGCGCCGCGGTCTGGTGTGGCGCACGCGAGTAAGCGAATTGCGCACCGGCGACGGGCGGGATTTGTTGCCGGGCATCGCGTCATTGTTCAACGGGGCGCTGTTTGCCGCGTCGACGCTGGAGGCGATCGGCGTTCCCGATGTGCGGTTGTTCGTCCGCGGCGACGAGGTGGAAATGCACCGTCGGCTGGTGCGCTCTGGCCTGCCGTTCGGGACCTGTCTAGACGCGGTGTACCTGCATCCGTGCGGATCGGAGGAATTCAAACCGATTCTTCGCGGTCGGCTGCACACCCAATACCCCGAGGATTCCACCAAGCGCTTCTTTACCTACCGCAACCGCGGTTATCTGCTGTCCCAGCCGGGATTACGCCGGCTGCTGCCGCAGGAGTGGTTGCGCTTCGGCTGGTTCTTTCTGGTGTCCCGCCGTGACCCGGCCGGCTTGCTGGAGTGGTTTCGGTTGCGGCGCTTGGGTCGTCGCGAGCAGTTCCGCCGACCGGAGGGGTTTTCGTGACGCGCGCTGGCGACGCTGCCCAGTCCAGGTCGTTGGCTCGCGCCTGGCGCGATCTGACCGATGGCTGGCGCCGCCACGAGCTGTGGCTGCACCTGGGCTGGCAGGACATCAAGCAGCGGTACCGTCGTTCGGTGCTGGGCCCGTTCTGGATCACGATCGCCACCGGAACCACCGCCGTCGCGATGGGCGGCCTCTACTCCAAGCTGTTCCGGCTGGATCTGGCGGTGCATTTGCCCTATGTGACACTCGGTCTGATCGTCTGGAATCTGATCAACGCCGCGATCCTGGAGGGCGCCGAGGTGTTCGTCGCCAACGAAGGATTGATCAAACAACTGCCGACGCCGTTGAGCGTGCACGTCTACCGGCTGGTGTGGCGGCAGATGATCCTGTTCGCCCACAACATCGTCATCTATGCCGTGATCGCAATCATCTACCCGAAGCCGTGGTCGTGGGCCGACCTGTCGGTCATTCCGGCGCTGGCGCTGATCGTCCTGAATGCCGTGTGGGTGTCACTGTGTTTCGGCATTCTGGCGACCCGCTACCGCGACATCGGCCCGCTGTTGTTCTCCGTCGTGCAGCTGCTGTTCTTCATGACGCCGATCATCTGGAACGACGACACGCTGCGTCAGCAGGGTGCTGCGCGGTGGTCGAAAATCGTTGAGCTCAATCCTTTATTGCATTACCTCGACATTGTACGAGCGCCGCTGTTGGGTGCTCACCAAGAGCCGCGGCACTGGGTGGTGGTAGTGGCGCTGACGGTTGTCGGCTGGGTGCTCGCCGCGTTCGCGATGCGGCAATACCGCGCCCGGGTGCCGTACTGGGTGTAGGGGGATGTGCCGCGGGAGCACGCCGTGCAGGTGTTGCCAATGGTCGCGCGAGTTCCGCAGGAGTAGGCGATGAGCTTGACGATCTCCGACCACGAGCGGGCCGCGCTCGCCGACTCGGCGCGATTTCCGTTGCTGGCAGCGATCACCGGGCGGCGATCGCGCCGCTTCCCGGTCGGTGGCCGGATTCCCGGCGGGGCGTTGGCATTCACCAGCCGCAAGCCTCCGCAGCCGTTGTCAGAGGTGGAACGCGCGCTGGTGCTTGCGGTTGCCGGCGGTGTCACCGGCTGGCATTACGGCATTCCGTACAATCCCGACTACGCCCCCGCGCTGCCGAACTATTCGGGCAGCGCAACCGGGCGGACATTCCCGTCGGCAGCCGGATTCCATACCAGTCAACTGTTTTTCACCGACGACACCGGAACCTATCTGCTGCCCACCCGCGATCAGCCGCCGCGCGCGTTCACCGGCATCGAGGAGTGGATCAGCCACACCGCCGATTCGTATGTCCGGATTTCCGAGCACCGCCTGCAGCTGCCCCGCGAGGAGCCCTACATGGAGGGTCACAACATCTGGGTCGCCAACCACCCTGGCAGCCTTCTGGCGTTCCCGGTGGCAGACCTGGCCGAGCATTTGCTCTCCAATCTCTGGTTTTTCGCGGCCAACGGCTATCTCGTGTACGACGACGTCAACGACCGCAATATCCCAGGCACGGAACGGTTTTCGTCACTGCGCCGCGCTGGCGACCAAATTCCGCTGTCCGTCGTCGAGCAGTACACGCTGACCGAGGCCAGCGCCGAATTGGCTACCGCGGCAAACAACGGTGTCCTGGTCTTGCAGGCCATGGGACTGGGCGGCTGGATGTACGACGGCCTGGACGCGCTGTCGGTGCTCGGCGGATCCGGTGACCCAAGGGCACCTGGGCTGGGCTTTGTCGCACACCATGACCACCGCTGGCCGCTGCCGAATGTCACCGGGCTGCCCGGCTATTTCGAAACACTGAGCCCACCGCACGTGCCGTCGGTGGAAGCCGGCGTCGCAAAGTTCGTGATGCGCCGCTTCGGGCCCGGTGGGCCGTTTCACCGGGAGACTCCCGGCCCATGGGCCGACAACCCGAAAGTCCGGTCCTCGGCGCTGCCACCCGACGGGATCGCCGAGCTCGTCACCGTCGAGGCGTCCTACATCTACGACGCGTTCGGCAAGCTGCCGGGCACCGTGCCCACCGTGTATGTGCTGATGTACCTGCAGGCCCAGCACATCGACACCGACTTCTACGACGAGCTCTTCGCGCCGGGTGCCTACCTGCCCACCCACGCCGCGCACCAGGCCCGCTGGCATGGCCGGTAGGCGGCCGGGCACGCTGCGGCCGCGGTCACGTCCATTCGCAGGTTTGGCACATCCGTGCCCGCCATGCGTGCTAGGCATTCAGCATGTCGATGAGCGGGGGGCATGGCACCGACAGCATCGAGCTGGTAGCTTCGCGGCGGCGCCAAGCCGATTCCCGGCGCCATAATGGGCGCACGGCAGAACGACAACCTGGGCGCTTCGCGGCAACAGCCGCGGTGGCCCTACGAGACAGGCCAGCATTGTGAGCGAGCACGACGAATCAACAAGGCTTGCGGATGAAGCGCGTGATCGCATCGCCGCAGAGTTGGCCCGGCTGCGGCAGCGCCGCGATCGGCTGGAGATTGAGGTCGAAAACGACCGCGGCATGGTCGGCGACCACGGTGACGCCGCAGACGCCATCCAGCGGGCCGATGAACTCGCGGCCCTCGATGAGCGCATCAACGAACTCGACCGGGTGCTGCGGGCCGGGCCGGTGTCCGATGGCGGCGCCACACTGCCGCCCGGAACGGAGGTGACCTTGCGGTTTCCGGACGGTTCCGTGGTCACCATGCTGGTGATCTCCATCGTCGAGCAGACCCCCATCGGCCGCGAAGCGGAGACGCTGACCGCTGGCAGCCCACTGGGGCGAGCCCTGGCCGGGCATAAGCCGGGAGACAAAGTCACCTATTCGACGCCACAGGGGGAAAACCAGGTCGAGCTGCTCGACGTGAAGTTCCCCAACTAAGCGCGGGCGGCCGCCCGGCCCGCCGCAGACCGGCCGCTAGGCCCCGTAAACTGCCCGCGATGACCGAGATCGCCCCGCCGGCCGCGCAGCTCAGCCTGACCACCCAGGTGTGGCGGTTCATCGTCACCGGCGGTCTGTCAGCGGTTGTCGACTTCGGCCTGTATTTGGCGCTGTACAAGGCGGCCGGGCTGCATCTGGACCTGTCCAAAGCCACCAGCTTCGTCGCCGGCACCATCACCGCCTACCTGATCAACCGCCGGTGGACGTTTCGGGCGCCGCCGAGCACCGCCCGGTTCGTCGCGGTGATGGCGCTCTATGGGCTGACCTTCGCGGTGCAGGTCGGGCTCAACCACCTCTGCCTGGCGCTTCTGGATTACCGAAACTGGGCGGTCCCGCTCGCGTTTGTGGTGGCCCAGGGCACGGCCACCGTCATCAACTTCGTCGTGCAGCGGTCGGTCATCTTTCGGCTGCGCTGAGCCCGCCGGGACAGGCGGTACCCTCTGTGACTGATGCCCGCGAGCTTTCCCACGACCACCAAGCGGCTGACCGGCTGGGGCCGCACGGCGCCGTCGGTGGCGCAGGTGCTGTCCACGCCGGACCCTGAGCTCATCGCCGAGGCGGTGGCCCGGGTGGCCGACGCCGGCGGTCGGGGCATCATCGCCCGCGGGCTGGGCCGCTCCTACGGCGACAACGCCCAAAACGGTGGCGGGCTGGTGATCGACATGACGCCGCTGAACACCATTCATTCGATCAGCGCCGACACCCGGCTCGCCGACGTCGACGCCGGCGTCAACCTCGACCAGTTGATGAAGGCGGCGCTGCCGTTCGGGCTGTGGGTTCCGGTGCTGCCCGGAACCCGGCAGGTGACCGTCGGCGGGGCAATCGCCTGCGACATCCACGGCAAAAACCACCACAGCGCCGGAAGCTTCGGCAACCACGTGCGCTCGATCGACCTGCTGACCGCCGACGGCCAAATCCGTCACTTGACGCCCGACGGCGACGATGCCGAACTGTTCTGGTGCACCGTCGGCGGCAACGGGCTCACCGGAATCATCTTGCGCGCCACCATCGAAATGACTCCCACCGAGACGGCGTATTTCCTCGCCGACGGTGACGTCACACGCGGCCTCGACGAGACCATCGCCCTCCACAGCGATGGCAGCGAGGCCAACTACACGTATTCGTCGGCGTGGTTCGACGCAATCAGCCCACCGCCGAAGCTGGGCCGTGCCGCGATATCCAGGGGCTCGCTGGCCCGGCTTGACCAGCTGCCCGACAAGCTACAGCGCAATCCACTGAAATTCGATGCGCCACAGTACTTTACACTGCCCGACGTCTTTCCGAACGGTCTGGCCAACAAGCTGACCTTCGGGGCGGCCAGCGAGTTGTGGTACCGCAAATCCGGTACCTATCGCGGCAAGATCCAAAACCTGACGCAGTTCTACCATCCGCTGGACATGGTCGGCGAGTGGAATCGTGCCTACGGGCCAGCCGGTTTCGGCCAATACCAGTTTGTGGTGCCCACCCAGGCGGTCGAAGAATTCAAGGGGATCATCAGCGATATCCAGAAGTCCGGGCATTATTCGTTTCTCAACGTGTTCAAGCTTTTCGGGCCGGGCAACCAAGCGCCGCTGAGCTTTCCGATCCCCGGCTGGAACGTCTGCGTCGACTTTCCGATCAAGCCCGGCCTGGACCGGTTTCTCAACGAACTCGACCGTCGCATCCTAGAATTCGGCGGCCGGCTCTACACCGCCAAGGACTCCCGTACTACGGCCGATACTTTCCACGCCATGTATCCTCGCATCGACGAGTGGATTGCGGTGCGCCGCAAGGTCGATCCCTTGCGGGTCTTCGCCTCCGACATGGCGCGTCGTTTGGAGCTGTTGTAGATGGTGCTGGACGCCGTAGGTAATCCACAGACCGTCCTGCTGCTCGGCGGCACGTCCGAAATCGGTTTGGCCATCTGCGAGCGTTACCTGCAGAACGCCCCGGCGCGTATCGTGCTCGCGGCGTTGCCCGACGACCCGGGCCGCGACGATGCCGTCGCACAGATGAAAGCCGCTGGAGCCAAGTCGGTGGAACTGATCGACTTCGACGCGCTGGACACCGATAATCACCCGACCGTGATCGAGCAGGCCTTTGCAGGCGGTGACGTCGACGTGGCCATCGTCGCGTTCGGGTTGCTCGGTGACCCCGAAGAACTCTGGCAAAACCAGCGCAAGGCCGTGGAGATCGCCGAAATCAATTACACTGCAGCAGTTTCGGTGGGGGTGCTGCTCGGCGAGAAGATGCGCGCCCAAGGGTTCGGCCAGATCATCGCGATGAGCTCGGCCGCCGGTGAGCGGGTGCGACGATCCAACTTCGTCTACGGATCCACCAAAGCCGGCCTGGACGGCTTTTACCTCGGTCTCGGTGAAGCCCTGCGCGAGTATGGCGTTCGTGTGCTGGTCATCCGGCCCGGCCAGGTACGTACCCGGATGAGCGCCCACCTCAAAGAAGCACCGCTCACTGTCGACAAGGAATACGTCGCCGACCTGGCCGTCACCGCGGCCGCGAAAGGTAAGGAATTGGTCTGGGCGCCAGGAGCATTCCGCTACGTGATGATGGTGTTGCGTCATATACCCCGGCCGATCTTCCGTAAGCTCCCCATCTGAGCAGATGGCGAGCGCCGAGAACGCACTGGCCAGCATCGGTCAGATGCTGACTGCCGCCGCGATCGCCACCGTGGTCGCGGTGGTGTCGCTGACCGCGATTGCCGGGGTGAACTGGCCGGCCTACCCGTCGTCGAACCAGCTACACGCGTTGACCACGGTCGGTCAGGTCGGTTGCATCGTCGGGTTGGTGGCCACCGGCTGGCTGTGGCGGCGCGGCGGGCGGGTGCTTCGGCTGTTGGCCCGGCTGGCGGCGCTGGCGTTCGTGTCCGCGTTTTCCGTTGTCACGCTGGCCATGCCGATGGGCGCCACCAAGCTCTACCTGTTCGGGATCTCGGTGGACCAGCAGTTCCGCACCGAGTACCTGACCCGGCTGACCGACAGTCCTGCCCTGCGTGACATGACGTATCAGGGTCTGCCGCCGTTCTATCCGCCAGGCTGGTTCTGGATCGGCGGGCGTCTGGCCGCGCTCACCGGAACGCCCGGTTGGGAGATGTACAAGCCGTGGGCGATCGCCTCGATCACCGTCGCCGTCGCGGTGGCGTTGGCGCTGTGGTGGCAGCTGATCCGCTTCGAGTTCGCGCTGATCGTCGCGACCGCGACGGCCGCGGTGACCCTGGCCTACAGTTCGCCGGAGCCGTACTCGGCGATGATCACCGTGCTGCTGCCGCCGGTGCTGGTGCTGGCCTGGTCTGGTCTGCGCGCACGCGACCGTGACGCTGCGGTCACGGTCGCGACCGGGCGTGACGATGGCGTCACGCCCGGTCAGCCGACCCGCTCCGGCGGCTGGGCGGCGGTGATCGGGGCCGGCATCTTTCTCGGGTTCGCCGCCACCTTCTACACGCTGCTGTTGGCCTACAGCGCGTTCACCGTGGCGCTGATGGCAATGCTGTTGGCCGGCGCGCGCTGGCGGCAGGGCATCAGGGCCGCCGCCGACCCGCTGCTCCGGCTGGCGGTCATCGCGGTCATTGCCGCCGCCATCGGCGCGATCACGTGGACGCCCTTTCTGCTGCGTGCGGCCCGTGACCCGGTCAGCGACACCGGCAGCGCCTATCACTACCTGCCGGCCGACGGCGCCGAGCTGAGCTTCCCGATGCTGCAATTCACCCTGCTCGGCGCCCTGTGCATGCTGGGCACCCTGTGGCTGGCGGTACGGCTGCGGTCATCGGTGCGAGCGGCTGCCCTGGCGATCGGTGTGCTCGCCGTCTATCTGTGGTCGCTGCTGTCGATGCTGACCACGCTGGCGCGCACCACGCTGCTGTCGTTTCGGCTGCAGCCGACGCTGAGCGTGCTGCTGGCCGCCGCCGGGGCGTTCGGCTTCATCGAGGTCACCCAGGCCCTGGCACGGCGCGGGCGCGACCGCGCCTGGGGGCGCAGCGTCATCCCGGTGGCCGCCGTGGTGGGTCTCGCCGCGGCGATCGCCTTCAGCCAGGACATCCCCGACGTGCTGCGGCCCGACCTGACCATCGCCTACACCGACACCGACGGCCACGGCCAGCGCGGGGACCGCCGTCCGCCCGGCGCCGAGAAGTACTACCCGGCCATCGACGCCGTCATCACCGGGACCACTGGCCGGGCACGCGATGAAATCGTCGTTCTGACAGCCGATTACAGCTTCTTGTCCTACTACCCCTACTGGGGCTTTCAAGGCCTGACATCGCACTACGCCAACCCGCTGGCCCAGTTCGACAAGCGCGCCGCTGCCATCAAGAGCTGGTCCAAACTCAGGACCACCGAGCAGTTCGTCCACGCGCTCGACACGCTGCCCTGGGCGCCGCCCACGGTGTTCTTGATGCGCCGCGGCGCCGACGACACCTACACGCTGCGGCTGGCCGAGGACGTCTACCCCAACCAGCCCAACGTCCGCCGCTACACCGTCGACTTCAACGCCGCCCTGTTCGCCGACCCGCGGTTCACCGTCACCACCATCGGCCCGTTCGTGCTGGCCATCCGCCGGGAGCCCAGCCACTGATGGCAACCGAAACGACACAGGTCGGACCACTACCATCTAGCTCCGTGACCGTCACGGGGGCGAACGCCCGGACCGCCCAGCACGACCAAGTGAACTGGGTCGACCGGACCGCCCACAACTACCGGGCCGCCCGACTGGTCGCCGTCGTCGCGGGCCTGCTCGGGGCGGCGCTGGCGATCGTGACCCCCTTGCTACCCGTCAAGCAGACCACGGCCCAACTGAACTGGCCGCAAAACGGGGTGTTCGCAAGCGTCGAGGCGCCGCTGATCGGATACGTGGCGACCGACTTGTCCATCACCGTCCCGTGCCAGGCCGCCGCGGGGCTGGCCGGCACCAGGACCGTGTTGTTGTCGACGGTGCCCAAGCAGGCGCCCAAGGCCGTCGACCGCGGACTGCTCATCGAACGCGCCAACGACGACCTGGTCGTCGTGGTCCGCAACACCCCGGTGGTGGTGGCGCCGCTGAACCAGGTGCTCAGCCCCGCCTGCCAACGGCTGACCTTCACCGCGCACGCCGACAAGGTCACCGGCGAATTCGTCGGGTTGCGCCAAGGCCCGCATGCCGACCATCCGGGCGCGCCGCTGCGCGGTGAACGCGGCGGCTACGACTTCCGGCCGCAGATCGTCGGTGTCTTCACCGACCTGTCCGGGCCCGCGCCGTCCGGCCTGGCCTTCTCGGCGACCGTCGACACCCGATACAGCAGCGCCCCGACGCCGCTGAAGATGGCCGCGATGATCCTGGGCGTGACACTGACCGTCACCGCGCTGATCGCCCTGCATGTCCTCGACTGCGCCGACGGGATCCGGCACCGCCGCTTCCTGCCACCGCGGTGGTGGTCGATCACCGGACTGGACGCCCTGGTGACCGCCGTCCTGGTGTGGTGGCAATTCGTCGGCGCCAACACCGCCGACGACGGCTACATCCTGACCATGGCCCGGGTGTCCGAGCACGCCGGCTACATGGCCAACTACTACCGCTGGTTCGGCACCCCCGAGGCGCCGTTCGGCTGGTACTACGACCTTCTGGCGTTGTGGGCGCACGTCAGCACGGCCAGCATCTGGATGCGCCTGCCCACCCTGCTGATAGCGCTGACGTGCTGGTGGGTGATCAGCCGGGAAGTGATCCCGCGGCTGGGCCACGCGGTCAAGCAAAGCCGCGCCGCGGCATGGACGGCGGCGGGCATGTTCCTGACGGTCTGGCTGCCGCTGAACAACGGGCTGCGACCCGAGCCGATCATCGCGCTGGGAATTCTGCTGACCTGGTGCTCGGTCGAGCGGGCGGTGGCCACCAGCCGCCTGCTGCCGGTGGCGATCGCCTGCATCATCGGGGCGCTGACCTTGTTTTCCGGCCCCACCGGAATCGCCTCGATCGGGGCGCTGCTGGTGGCGATCGGACCGCTGCGCACCATCGTGCACCGCCGCTCCAAACGCTTCGGGGCGCTGCCGCTGCTGGCCCCGATCCTGGCCGCGGTCGCGGTCACGACGATCCTGATCTTCCGGGACCAGACCTTCGCCGGCGAGCTGCAGGCCAGCATGCTCAAACGCGCCGTCGGGCCCAGCCTGAGCTGGTTCGACGAGCACATCCGATACGAGCGGCTGTTCATGGCCAGCCCCGACGGCTCGGTGGCCCGCCGCTTCGCGGTGCTGGCGTTGCTCGTCGCGCTTGCCGTGTCGGTGGCAATGTCGTTGCGTAAGGGCAGAATTCCGGGCACCGCGGCCGGGCCGAGCCGACGCATCATCGGCATCACCATCATCTCGTTCATCGCGATGATGTTCACCCCCACCAAGTGGACCCACCACTTCGGCGTGTTCGCCGGGCTGGCGGGCTCTTTGGGCGCATTGGCCGCCGTCGCAGTGACATCCGCGGCGATGCGCTCCCGACGCAACCGCACCATGTTCGCCGCGCTGGTGCTATTCGTGATGGCATTGTCGTTCGCCAGCGTCAATGGCTGGTGGTATGTCTCCAATTTCGGTGTGCCGTGGTCGAATTCGTTCCCCGAGTGGAAGTTCGGCTTTACTACCATGCTGCTGGGGCTCACGGTGCTGGTGCTGCTGGCCGCCGCATGGTTCCACTTCGTCAACAATGGCTCAGAGCGTGATAACAGCACCCGATTGACCCGAATCATCCAGGCGCCGTTGGCTATTGCTGCCTGGGTTCTGGTTATCTTCGAGGTGCTGTCGCTGACGTTGGCGATGACGGCGCAGTACCCGGCGTGGTCGGTGGGACGTTCCAACCTGGAGGCTCTGACCGGCTGGGGGACCGGCAAAACATGCGGATTGGCCAACGACGTGCTGGTCGAGCTGGATCCCAACGCCGGAATGCTGGCCCCCATTGGGGCACCGGTGAAGGACGCCCTGGGCAGCGCGTACTCAGAAGGCTTCGACCCCAACGGCATTCCCGCCGATGTGTCTGCCGACCCGGTGATGGAGCGCCCCGGCGACCGTAGTTTCTTAAGCGACGACGGACTGGTCACCAGCAGCGAGGCCGGCACCGAAGGAGGTACCACAGCGGCGCCGGGGATCAACGGGTCGCGCGCCCGGCTGCCCTACAACCTCGACCCCGCCCGCACCCCGGTGTTGGGCAGCTGGCGATCCGGCGTGCAAGTGCCGGCGGTGCTGCGCTCGGCCTGGTACCGGTTACCCCCGCGGGAGGCGGCCGGGCCGCTGCTGGTGGTGTCGGCCGCCGGCCGGTTCGACCCCGACGAGGTGCAGGTACAGTGGGCCGGTGACGATGGAAAGCCGGCAGGCACAACGAATTTCGTCGACGTGGGAGCGGCACCGGCGTGGCGCAACCTGCGCGCACCGATGACTGCGCTGCCTCGCAGCGCCACCCGGGTGCGGGTGGTCGCCACCGACGACGACCTGGCGCCGCAACACTGGATCGCGCTCACCCCGCCGCGGATGCCGCGGCTGCGCACACTGCAAGACGTGGTCGGCTCGCAGGATCCGGTATTGCTGGACTGGCTGGTCGGCCTGGCGTTTCCGTGCCAGCGGCCGTTCGACCATCGCAACGGAGTCATCGAAGCGCCGAAGTGGCGGATCCTCCCGGATCGCTTTGGCGCCGAAGCTAACTCGCCGGTGATGGACAACAATGGCGGCGGCCCGCTGGGGATCACCGAATTGCTGGTCCGGGCGACCACGGTGCCGAGCTATCTCAAAGACGACTGGTTCCGCGACTGGGGCGCCCTGCAACAGCTGACGCCGTATTACCCGGATGCGACGCCGGCCCGCCTCGACCTCGGATCGGCGACGCGCAGCGGTCTGTGGAGCCCCGGCCCGTTGCGGCATTAGCTTCCCAGCCCGTGCGCCCACCACACATCCAGGAGTAGCGAATGACCACGCTGCGGCTGCGACGCCGAACCACGCGAGCGCGGGCCCGCCGAGCCAATCCGCTACCGTTTTCGCCTCCGTGGACCCCGCGGCCGGCCGCATACCGGGTCGGTGTTCGGCACAACGTCGCGGTGCCCATGAGCGACGGAGTTGTGCTGCGGGCCGACATCCACTACCCGACGGTGCCGGAGACCGGGGAGCCCGCCGCCGGCCCGTTCCCGGTGCTGCTGTCCGTGACACCGTACGGCAAAAAGGCCCCTCCCCCGGCCGCCCAGATCGGCGGAGGTGCGACGCCCTACCTGATCAAGCGGGGCTACATCGAGGTGATGGTCGACGTCCGCGGGACCGGCGCCTCCGGTGGTTCCTTCGAGATGTTCGGACCCCGGCAGACCCAAGACGGGGTGGAACTGGTCAACTGGGCGTCGACGCTGCCGAACAGCAACGGCCGTGTCGGCATGTTCGGCACCTCCTACCTGGCGATCAACCAGCTGTTCACCGCGGCCGCGGTGGGCCCGGGTTCCCCGCTGAGGGCGATCTTCCCGGTGATGGCCGCACGCGACTTCTACCGCGACGCCGCGGGCATGGGCGGGGTGCCGCACCTGCGGACCGTGCGGGCCTACGGCGCCATCTATACCCTGCTGAACGTCTTGAACCCCACCCTGGAATTCTTCGCGCGGGGCGGGCACCAACGGCCGCGGGCCGGCGGCCTGTCCGCGGTGCGCCAGCGCGGCCGCGACCAGCGCCGGTACTTTCGACCACTGATCGCCGAAGCCATGGCCGGCGGCGAGGCCGCCTACGACGGACCGTTCTGGGATGCGCTGCGCCCAGCGGCCGTGCTCCCGCAGATCGTCGCCAACAATGTGGCGGTCTTCCTGGTCGGCGGGTGGCACGACGCGTTTCAGCGAGGAACGCCGCTCAACTACGCCGCGCTGCAGAATGCCTTCGCCGGCCGGCCCGACGAGTCACCGATGGAGCCGGGCCAGCCGGTGTCGGACCGGGTTCGGCTGTTGATGGGTCCGTGGTACCACGTCACAAATTTCGACGGTCTGCACCTCAACGCGCTGCAGCTGCGCTGGTTCGACCACTGGCTCAACGACGACGCCGGCGCGCGGATTTCCGGGCCCCCGTTCACCTTTCAGGCCATCGGAAGCCCGCAGTGGTTCCACGCTCGGGAGTTCCCGCTGCCCGACGCGACGCCCACCCGCTTCTACCTGTCCGAATCGGGGCGCCTGAGCCGCGACTGCACGCCGGAGCAGACGGTGGCGACCCTCGATTACGCCGCGCGTGGTCCGGTGGCCGGGCGAAGCTTGGAGCAGTGGACCCTTGGGATGAACAGCTTCATCACCGCCCAGCGCGGTCGGCGCATCCGCTATGACGCAGACAACCGGCGCCTGCAGCGTCGGGCGCTGACCTACACGACCGAGCCCTTCACTTCCGGCCTGCTGGTTGCCGGGCCGATCACGCTGACCGTGCATGCGACCGCCAACACCACCGAGACGCTGTGGGTGGCCCACCTCGACGACGTCGCCCCCGACGGAACAAGCCGCCCGCTGACGCAGGGCGCGCTGCTGGGTTCGCACCGCGCCCTGGACCCGGCCCGCACGTGGTATCTGCCCGACGGCAGCGTGCTGCGGCCACACCACGTCAGCACCCGCTCGGCGGCCACACCCGTCGCTCCCGGCGAGCTGACCCGCTACGACATCGAGATCTTCCCGACTGCCGCGCTGATCGCGCCCGGGCATCGGCTGCGCCTCATCCTGACCACCTACGACTTCCCGCACCTGGTGCCCGCCAAGCCGGCGCGCCGCGCCCTGCTCGGCGGGCGCTACCGGCTGCACCAGGGCGGACACACCCCGTCATACGTGCTGGTCCCGCTGGCTGACCCGGGCAGCGTGACCTGAATCGGCCGCCGCGCGGCGGCGCGCGTCGTCGACCAGCGCACCGTCGCATACGATCGAGCCTCGTGCCCCACGACGGTAATGAGCGATCGCCGCAGCGGATCGCACGACTCGTCGCCGCCGTCGCGGGGATAGCCGGCCTATTGCTGTGCGGTGTGGTCCCGCTGCTCCCGGTGCGACAGACCACCGCGACGATCCTGTGGCCGCAGGGCACCGCCGCCGACGGGCATGTCACCGGGATCACCGCCCCGCTGGTGTCCGGCGCACCACGAGCGCTCGACATCTCGATTCCCTGTGCGGCGAGCGCGACGTTGCCCGCCGACGGCGGGTTGGTGCTGTCCACGCTGCCCAGCGACGGATTCCAGACCGGCAAAAGCGGACTGTTCGTGCGGGCCAACAAAGACACCGTCGTCGTCGCGTTCCGGGACTCGGTAGCGGCGGTGGCGCCGCGACCCGCGGTGGCTGCCGGGGCGTGCAGCGTGCTGCACATCTGGGCCACCGCCGCCGGGGTGGGTGCGGACTTCGTCGGCATCCCGGGCGCCGCCGGTACCCTGCCACCCGAGAAGAAACCTCAGGTCGGCGGCATCTTCACCGAGCTGAAAGCCACGCCGCAGCCCGGGCTGTCGGCTCGTATCGACATCGACACCAGGTTCATCACGACCGCCACCGCCATCAAGAACGCCGCCATGGCCCTGGGCGCGCTGTCGGTGCTGGCGGCGATGGCCGCGCTGGCCATGCTGGATCGGCACGCGGGACGGCGCATGCCCCGCGGCCGGCGATGGCTGCGGGCCGGCCTGGCCACCTGGCTGGCCGACGCCGCTGTCATCGCCACGCTGCTGGTGTGGCACCTCATCGGCGCCACCTCGACTGACGACGGCTACAACCTCACCGTCGCCCGGGTCTCCCACCAAGCCGGGTATCTGGCCAACTACTACCGGTTCTTCGGCGCCTCGGAGGCGCCGTTCGACTGGTACCCCGCGCTGCTGGCCCACCTGGCCTCGGTCAGCACCGCCGGCGTGTGGATGCGGTTGCCCGCCACAGCGGCCGGAATCGGGTGCTGGCTGACCATCAGCCGGTACGCGCTGCCACGATTAGGTCCCGGCCGGGGAGGCCTGGTCGGCAACCGGGTGGCCGTGTGGACCGCGGGCGCGGTATTTCTGGCTGCCTGGCTGCCCTTCAACAACGGGCTACGCCCCGAGCCGCTGATCGCCTTCGGCACCATGCTCACCTGGGTGCTGGTCGAGCAGGCCGTTGCCACTCGGCGGCTGGTTCCGGCCGCGGTCGCGATCGTGGCCGCGATGCTCACCGCGACCTTGGCTCCCCAGGGCCTCATCGCCCTCGGTGCACTGTTGACCGGGTCGCGGGCCATCGCCGGGATCATCGCGCGGCGTCGGCCGACCGACGGGTTGCTGGCGCCGCTGGCGGTGTTGGCGGCGTCGCTGTCGCTGATCCTGGTCGTGGTGTTCCGCGCCCAGACACTGGCGACCGTCGCGGAGTCGGCGCGCATCAAATACGTGGTGGGACCGACCATCGCCTGGTATCAGGAGTTCCTGCGCTACTACTTCGTCACCGTCGAGTCGAACGTCGACGCCTCGATGACCCGCCGCTTCGCCGTGCTGGTGCTGCTGCTGTGCCTGTTCGGCGTGCTGGTGGTGCTGCTACGGCGTGGCCGCATCCCGGGTGTGGCCAGCGGCCCGGCCTGGCGGCTGATCGGCACCTGCGCGGCGGGGCTGCTGTTGCTGACGTTCACGCCGACGAAATGGGCCGTCCAGTTCGGCGCGTTCGCCGGGTTGGCCGCCGCACTGGGCGCGGTCACCGCGTTCACCCTGGCCAGCGTCGGACTGCACAGCCGTCGCAACCTGTCGCTGTATATCACCGCGCTGCTGTTCGTGCTGGCCTGGGCGACCTCCGGCATCAACGGCTGGTTCTACGTCGGCAACTACGGTGTGCCGTGGCGCGACATCCAGCCCGTCATCGCCAGCCACCCGGTGACGTCGATGTTTCTGACGGCCTCGATCGCGACCGGATTGCTGGCCGCCTGGCAGCACTTCCGGCTGGACTACGCCGGGCACACCGAGGTCAAACCCACCCGGCGCAACCGCATCCTGGCCTCCACCCCGCTATTGGCAGTCGCCACCATCATGGTTCTGGTCGAAGTCGGTTCGATGGCCAAGGCGGCCGCGGCCCGCTACCCCGTCTACACCACCGCCAAGGCCAACATCGACGCGCTGCGGTCCGGGCTTTCCGGCACCAGCTGCGCGATGGCCGACGACGTGCTGGCCGAACCTGACCCCAATGCTGGTCTGCTGCAACCGGTTCCGGGCCAAGCTTACGGTCCGGATGGCCCACTGGGCGGGGTGAAACCCGTCGGCTTCAAACCCAACGGCGTGGCCGAGGACCTGACCTCCGACCCGGTGGTGTCCAAACCGGGGCTGGTCAATTCCGACGCCTCGCCCAACAAGCCCAACGCCGCGGTCAGCGACTCGGCCGGCACGGCGGGCGGCTACGGCCCTGTCGGCGTCAACGGGTCGCGGGCGGCGCTGCCGTTCGGGCTCGACCCGGCGCGCACCCCGGTGATGGGCAGCTACGGCGAGAATGCCGTTGCCGCGCACGCTACTTCGGTGTGGTACCAGCTGCCGCCACGCACTCCGGACCGCCCGCTGGTAGTTGTCGCGGCCGCCGGTGCCATCTGGTCACACGAGGAGGACGGCACCCTCAGCTACGGCCAGCCGCTGCGGCTGCAGTGGGGCATCAGCCGTCCCGACGGCACCACCACGGCGCTCGGTGAGTTCGAACCGATTGACATCGGGCCGCAAAAGCCTTGGCGCAACCTGCGATTCCCGCTGGCATGGGCGCCGCCGGAGGCCAACGTGGCGCGGATCGTTGCCGACGACCCGAACCTCAGCTCAGACCAGTGGTTTGCCTTCACCCCGCCGCGGGTGCCGGTGTTGCAAACCCTGCAACAATTGATCGGCTCTCATACCCCGGTGCTGATGGATATCGCGACCGCCGCCAACTTCCCGTGCCAACGGCCGTTCTCCGAACACCTTGGGGTAGCGGAACTTCCGCAGTATCGCATACTGCCCGACCACAAGCAGACCGCGTCGTCGTCGAACCTGTGGGAGTCGGCAGAAGACGGCGGGCCGTTCTTGTTCACCCAGGCGTTGCTGCGCACCTCGACGATCCCGACGTATCTGCGCGGCGACTGGTATCGAGACTGGGGCTCGGTGGAAAAGTATTACCGGCTGGTGCCGGCCGATCAGGCACCTGACGCCGTCGTCGACCAGGGTGTGGCCACAGTGTACGGCTGGAGCCGCCAGGGACCGATTCGAGCACTGCCATGACCGCGCCGTCGGCGATGCACAGCGGCGCAGCCGAACCCGCCGCCACCCAGACCGTGGCCCGCGATATCCAGGTGACCCGCTGGGTCGCGACGATCGCCGGCCTGCTGGGTTTCTTCCTGTCGATCGCCACGCCGTTACTGCCGGTCGTACAGACTACGGCGACGTTGAACTGGCCGCAGCACGGGCAGCTGAACAACGTGACTGCGCCGCTGATTTCGCAGGTGCCGGTGACGATGACGGTCACCGTGCCGTGCACCGTGGTGCGCTCCATGCCGCCCACCGGCGGAATGCTCCTGGGCACTGCGCCCAAAAACGGCAAGGACGCCGCGCTTCAGGCGCTGTTCGTCAACGTCACCAGGGATCGGGTAGACGTCACCGACCGCAACGTGGTGATCGCCAGCGTCCCACGCGCCCAGGTGGTTTCACCCAGATGCCAGCGGATCGAGATCACCTCCTCGCACGCCGGCACCTTCGCCACGTTTGTCGGATTGACCGATCCGGCCGGCCGGCCGCTGCGCAGCGGGTTCGATGATCCGAACCTGCGCCCGCAAATCGTCGGGGTGTTCACCGACCTGGTCGGCCCGGCGCCGCCCGGGCTGACGTTCTCGGCCAGCATCGACACCCGATTCTCCACGCGCCCAACACTTCTCAAGCTGGCGGCGATCGTGCTGGCGATCGGCTCCACCGTCGTCGCGCTGGTGGCGCTGTGGCGCCTGGACCAGCTGGACGGTCGTCGGATGCGCCGGCTCATTCCGGCCACCTGGCGCGGCTTCACGCTGGTCGATGCCACCGTGGTTTTCGCGTTCCTGCTCTGGCACGTGATTGGCGCAAACTCCTCCGACGACGGCTACATCCTGGGCATGGCCCGCGTCGCCGACCACGCCGGCTACATGTCGAACTACTTCCGCTGGTTCGGCAGCCCCGAGGATCCGTTCGGCTGGTACTACAACCTGCTGGCGTTGATGACCCATGTCAGCGACCAGAGCATCTGGATCCGGTTGCCGGACTTGGTCGCCGGGCTGCTGTGCTGGCTGCTGTTGTCGCGTGAGGTGCTGCCGCGACTGGGGCCGGCGGTGGTATCCAGCAAGGCCGCGGTGTGGGCGGCGGCCATGGTGCTGCTGACGGCGTGGATGCCGTTTAACAACGGTCTGCGGCCCGAGCCGATCATCGCGCTGGGCTCGCTGATCACCTATGTGCTGATCGAGCGGTCCATGCGCTACAGCCGGATGACCCCCGCTGCCCTGGCGGTGGTGGCGGCGGCGTTCACTCTCGGTATCCAGCCCACCGGGCTGATCGCGGTGGCGGCGCTGGTGGCCGGCGGTCGGCCGATCTTGCGGATTCTGGTGCGCCGGCACCGGCTGGTCGGCACCTGGCCGCTGGTCGCGCCGCTGTTGGCGGCCGGGTTCGTGGTGCTGGCCGTGGTGTTTGCCGACCAGACGCTGGCAACGGTGTTGGAGGCCACCAGGATTCGCAGCTCGATCGGCCCCAGCCAAGCTTGGTATACCGAGAACCTGCGCTACTACTATCTGATCTTGCCCACTGTCGACGGCTCGCTGTCGCGCCGGTTCGGGTTCCTGATCACCGCCCTGTGCTTATTCGCCGCGGTGTTTATCATGTTGCGGCGCAAGCGAGTTGCTGGTGTGGCCCGGGGGCCGGCCTGGCGGCTGATGGGTGTCATCTTCGGCACTATGTTCTTTCTGATGTTCACCCCCACCAAGTGGGTCCACCATTTCGGGTTGTTTGCGGCGGTGGGTGCGGCGATGGCCGCGCTCACAACGGTTCTGGTGTCGCCGAAGGTGCTGCGCTGGTCACGCAACCGGATGGCGTTCCTGGCTGCGCTGATGTTCCTGCTGGCACTGTGCTTTGCCACCACCAACGGGTGGTGGTATGTGTCCAGCTACGGTGTACCGTTCAACAGTTCGATGCCGAAGATCGACGGAATCACCGTCAGCACAATATTTTTCGTGCTTTTCGCGCTGGCCGCCCTGTACGCGATCTGGCTGCACTTCGCTCCCCGCGACCGCGGGGAGGGCCGGGTGGCGCGGGCGCTGACCGCGGCGCCGGTGCCGATCGCCGCGGGGTTCATGGCCGTGCTGTTCGTGGCGACGATGGTGACCGGCATCGTGCGCCAGTACCCGACCTACTCCAACGGCTGGGCCAACCTGCGGGCGTTCACCGGTGGCTGCGGGCTGGCCGACGACGTCCTGGTGGAGCCGGACGCCAACGCCGGTTTCATGGCGGCGCTCCCGGGCGACTACGGCGCGCTGGGGCCGTTGGGCGGGGTCAACCCGGTAGGGTTCACACCCGACGGCGTGCCGGAACACACTGTCGCCGAGGCGATCCGGGAGCATCCTCTGCCCAAGCCGGGTACCGACTACGACTGGGACGCCCCGACCAGGCTCCAAAACCCGGGCATCAATGGGTCTCGTGTGCCGCTGCCTTACGGACTCGACCCGGCCCGTGTTCCGGTGGCCGGCAGCTACACCACCGGCCCGCAACAACAGAGCTTGCTCACTTCGGCGTGGTATCGGCTACCGGCGCCCGACAAGGGCCATCCGCTGGTGGTGGTCACCGCGGCGGGCAAGATCACCGGCAACAGCGTGCTGCACGGACACACCACCGGGCAGACCGTCGTGCTGGAATACGGCAAGCCCGGCCCGGACGGCTCTCCGGTGCCGGCCGGCCGGCTGGTGCCTGACGACTTGTACGGGGAACAGCCCAAGGCGTGGCGCAACCTGCGTTTCCCCCGCTCGGGCATCCCGGCGGACGCCACCGCCGTCCGCGTCGTCGCCGAGGACCTGTCGCTGACACCCGAAGACTGGATCGCGGTGACCCCGCCGCGGGTGCCCGACCTGCGCTCGCTGCAGGAATACGTCGGCTCGTCGCAGCCGGTGTTGATGGACTGGGCGGTCGGACTTGCCTTCCCGTGCCAGCGGCCGATGCAGCACGCCTACGGTGTCACCGACATTCCGAAGTTCCGCATCACCCCGGATTACACCGCCAAAAAGCAGGACACCGACACCTGGGAGGACGGCACCAATGGCGGCCTGCTCGGCATCACCGACCTGCTGCTGCGGGCCCACGTCATGGCGACCTACCTGTCGCGGGACTGGGGCCGTGACTGGGGTTCGCTGCGCAAGTTCGACACCATTGTCAACGCGCAGCCCGCTCAACTGGACTTGGGCACCGCCACCCGCAGCGGCTGGTGGTCGCCCGGACAGATCCGCATCAAGCCGTAGCGATTCCTGGCCGGGCGGCCGGCCCAACGCGGTGGTCAACGATCGGCGCGGCATGTCCTGGCGAGCAGACGCAGAATCGCACGATTCCTTGACCGAACGTGCGATTCTGCGTCTGCTCGCCGTTAAATCGGGATCAGCGCGTGCTTGCGCTGGACGTGCTGCACTTGCTTGTCCCGCAACAGGTGTAGCGCCTTGCGAAGCAGCAGCCGAGTCTGATGCGGCTCGATGACCGCGTCGATGAACCCGCGCTCGGCCGCGATCCAGGGTGTCGCCATATTGAGGTTGTAGTTCTCGATGAAACTCTGCTTGATCGCTTGCGCCTCAGGAGTATTCGGGTCGGGGAAGCGTTTCATCAGCAGCTGCGCCGCGCCCTCGGCGCCGATCACCGCGATCCGCGCCGTCGGCCACGCGAAGTTCAAATCCGCGGTCAGCTGCTTGGAACCCATCACCGCGTACGCCCCGCCGTAGGACTTGCGCACAGTGATCGTCACCTTCGGCACGTCGGCTTCGACGACCGCATACAGGAATCGCCCGCCGCGCTTGATGATTCCGCGCTTCTCCTGCTCTGCACCGGGCAGGAAACCGGGTGTGTCGACGACGAAGATCAGCGGCAGGTTCATGGTGTCGCAGAACCGGATGAACCGCGCCGCCTTATCGGAGGCCTCGTTGTCGATCGACCCGGACAACACCATCGGTTGGTTGGCGACCACGCCGACCGGTCGCCCGTCGACCCGGGCGAAGCCGGTGATGATGGCCTGCCCGGCCTGCGCGCCAACGTCGAGGAAATCCCCGTCGTCGAAGATTCGCAGCAAGATCTCGTGCATGTCGTAGACCGCGTTGTCGCTATCCGGCACGATCGAGTCGAGCTCAAGGTCGTGCGGCGTGATCTCCGGCTCCAGACCGGGATTGACGATCGGCGGGTCGTCGAAGCAGTTGGACGGCAGAAACGACAGGAAGTCGCGCACATACTGAAACGCCGCGGCTTCCGAGTCGACGACCTGGTGGATGTTGCCGTAGCGGGCCTGCGCCTCGGCACCGCCGAGCTCGTCGAGGGTGACGTCCTCGCCGGTGACTTCCTTGATCACGTCGGGCCCGGTGACGAACATGTAGCCCTGGTCGCGCACCGCGACGATCAGGTCGTCCTGGATCGGCGAATATACCGCTCCTCCAGCGCATTTGCCGAAGATAAGAGAAATCTGCGGGACCAGGCCGGTGAGCCGCTCGTGGCGGGCGCCCAGCTCGGCGTACCACGCCAGCGAGGTGACCGCGTCCTGGATGCGGGCGCCGCCGGAGTCGTTGATGCCGATGATCGGGCAGGCCACCTTCGCGCACCACTCCATCAGGTGAGCGACCTTGCGGCCGAACATTTCTCCGACCGTGCCACCGAACACCGTTTGGTCGTGGGAGAACACGCCGACGGGGCGGCCGTTGATGGTGCCGTGGCCGGTGACCACACCGTCGCCGTACAACGCGTTGGGATCTCCCGGCGTGCGGCACAATGCCCCGATCTCCAGGAAGCTGCCCGGATCGAGTAGGGCGTGGATGCGGGCGCGGGCGCTGGGGATGCCCTTCTTGTCGCGCTTGGCGGCGGCCTTCTCGCCTCCGGGTTCCTTTGCCAGCTCTAGCTTTTCGTGCAGTTCGGCGAGCAGCTCGGCGGTGGTCTTCGTGCTCATTTGCGCGCCTTCTGTTGGGCTTCGATCCTGCCCAGCACCTCGGTCATGTGTGCCCCTACTTTCGCGATGTACGGCTCGTCAATCGCTTGGATGTGCTCGCCGCCAATGTGCACGATCTCCAGATCGGATACGTACTCGCCCCAACCGCCGTCGGGCTGGCGGACGGCGTAGCGCGGCTCGAACATGATCGCGTCGTCGTGGTAACGGTCGGCCATGTACAGCGTGACGTGGCCGTCGTACGGCTGAATCTGCACGGTGTCCAGCGCCCGGTTGTCCAGGTAGGACGTGCGCTGGTGTTCGATGATCCCCCCGGGGATCTGCACGCCGCTGGCCTTGACCGCGTCGAGCACGAAGCGCACCTGACCCTCGTCGTCGAGCTGCTCGAGCTGCTCGTAGGGAATCTCGGGGATGGTCACGTTGAAGTTCCGTTCGGCGAAGCGGGCGTAGCGATCCCAGCGCCTGCGGATCTCCTCCTTGGTCTGCGGGATTTCCTCGCCGGGGCGCACGGTGTCGATCAGCCCGACGAACGGAACGTCGCACCCGAGGCGCCTGAGCCCGACCGCACAGGCGTAGGCCAGCGCCCCGCCCAGCGACCAACCGGCCAACACGAACGGCCCGTCGCCCTGCATCTGCACCAGCCTTGGCACGTAGCGCATCGCGCGTTCCTCGATCGAGCCCTCGACCCGCTCGAAGCCGTACATCGGGGTGTCCGCGGGCAGCCGGTTGAGCAGCGGCTCGTACACCACCGTCGACCCGCCGGCCGGGTGGAACACGAACACCGGGACCCTGCTCGAGCCCTCCGGACGTGCCCGCAGCGTGCGGACGAACCCGTCGACCTGCCCGGCCTCCAGATGCTCACGCACCTTTTCGGCCAGCGCCTCGATGGTGTCGGCGGTTTTGACGTCCTCGGCGGTGATCGGACCGTCGGCACGTTCGGCGAGGCGCTGCGCCATCTTGGCGGCGGTGTCGTCGTCGAGCTTGGGCAGCGGGTTGAAGATCCCGCCCGGGGACTTGCCGGTGACGATCGCCCACGTCGCGAAGGTCACCCGTTCGGCCGCATCGCGCGGCGGCACGTCGGAGCCCAGCACCTCGGCGACGGCCTGCTGGTTGAGCGCTGAGACGTCCACCTTGGCCGGCCCCGCAGGCTGATCCGGCGGAGGTGGCGGCGGTACTGCGGACGCTGTCGTCGGCTCAGCCTGGCTAGCCGGTGCCGGCGCGGCGGCCTGCGTGGCGCCGCTGAGCAGCCGCGCCTGCTCGGCGGCGATTTCGTCGGCGCTCTTGGTCTTCTGGTACTCGTGCAGCTGCTGCACCTCGTCGCGGTGCTCGACCGCGTACTCGATCAGCTTTTCGACGTTGTAGAGATTGGCGTCGCGGACAGCCTGCAATTGGATTGGCGGCAAATCGAAGTCGTACTCGACCCGGTTCTTGATCCGCACCGCCATCAGCGAGTCCAAACCAAGCTCGATCAGCGGCACCTCCCACGGCAGGTCTTCGGGCTCATAGCCCATCGCCGCCGACACGATCGTGGCCAGTCGGTCATGAATCGTCTCACCGGAATCCGGTGACCATTTGGTGAAGCCGGCCGGCATGTTGCGCAACGTCAGGCTGTCCTGCAGGGTTTCGGCCTCGGGCTCGTCCTCGACCGGAGGCGCCGGCGCGCTCACCGTCGGGGCCACCGCGGCCCCCGCACCCACTGCGGTCGGCAGCGCCCCAAAACCAGAACCGACCTGGCCACCGCGGCTGACCAGCGCGTCGTAGACCAGGGTGAACGACTCGTCGATGCGGGCGTGCACCTGCACCGACGCGCCTCCGGGGTGGCGGGTCAGCGTCGTCACCAGCCGAGCGCCCGCACCAGGCACCGCCCGCTGCTCGGAAGCGACCAACTGCGCATCCGGAAGTACTTGCGCGGCAGCGGTTTTCACCAACGCGGCCAGGTCGGTCTCGCCGCGCGGCGCATACTCCCACACGTGGCGGCCGTCGGGCAGCGCCACATGGGTGCCGGGCATGATCACCGAGCCGTCACCGGAGAAGTGCGCATCGAGCCAGTGCTCTTTGCGCTTGAACCGGGTCGGTGGAATGTTGGCGTAATCTTGCGGGCCCTGGGCGCGGCTGAACAGCGTGCGCATGTCCAGGTCGTGGCCGTGCACGTAGAGCTGCGCCATGGCCTGGGTCATCGAGTCGACCTCGTCCTGCTTGCGCGCCAGCGTCGGGATCAGTTGCGCGTCAGGCAAACCCGCGGCGGCTGTGGTGAGACCCACTTGCATCAGCGCGACCGGGTTGGGGGCGAGCTCCACAAACGTGGTGTGCCCGTTGTCGACGGCGTTGCGGATGCCGTGGGTGAAGTAGACCGAGTGGCGCAGGCCCTTCTTCCAGTACTCGACGTCGTGGATCGTCTCGCCGGGCTTGATGTAGCGGCCCTCGTGCACGGTCGAGAAGTAACCGATCGTGATCGGATGCGGCTCGATGCCCTGCAATTCG
Organism: Mycobacterium heckeshornense; assembly: GCF_016592155.1. NCBI lineage: Bacteria > Bacillati > Actinomycetota > Actinomycetes > Mycobacteriales > Mycobacteriaceae > Mycobacterium > Mycobacterium heckeshornense. Next base: position 232,039 of record NZ_AP024237.1, on the reverse strand, counting down.
GCGGAGAGTTCACCCAGCAGCGGGTCCATCTGCGAGGTGTGGCTGGCACCCTTGGTCTGGAACTTGCGGGCGAACTTGCCTTCTTTTTCACAACGTTCGATGATCGCGTCGACCTGCGCGGGGGGGCCGCCGATCACGGTTTGCCCGGGCGCGGCGTACACGCACACCTCCAGGTCGGGAAAGTCGGAGAACACCGTCTTGATCTCGTCGGCGGAGTACTCGACGAGCGCCATCAGCCGGATGTACTCGCCGAACAGCATCGCCTCGCCCTCGCCCATCAGATGCGAGCGCGAGCAGATCGCCCGGGTGGCATCGGCCAGCGACAGTCCGCCGGCGAAATACGCGGCGGCCGCCTCACCGAGCGACTGGCCCACCACCGCGGCCGGGCGGGCGCCGTGGTGCTTGAGCAGCTCACCGAGCGCGACCTGGATCGCGAAGATGGTGACCTGGGTGGTCTCGATGCCGTAGTCGACGGAGTCGTCGAGGATCATTTCGACGATCGAGTAGCCGCGCTCGAATTGCACGTAGGCGTCGACCTTGTCGATCCACTCCGCGAACACCGGGTTGCGCAGGTAGAGGTTCTTGGCCATCTTGCGGTGCTGGGCGCCGAATCCGGCCAGCACCCACACCGGGCCGCTGGTGACCGGCCCGTCGGCGGAGTACACGTTCGGGGCTTGCTTGCCCGCGGCGACCGCGCGCAGACCCTTGATCGCCTCCTCGTGGTTGCGGGCCAGCACCACCGCCCGGGAGCGGCCGTGGTTGCGCCTCGACAGCGCCCGCCCGATCGACTCCAGCGACGACGCCTGCCCCTCAGGGCTTTCCATCCAGTCGGCCAGCTCCGCGGCTGCGGCCTTCTTACGGGAAGTCAAAAACGCCGAAACCGCAAGCGGGATAAGAGGAGTCACCGGCCCTGCTTCCTGAAGCTCTTGCAGCGCAACCTCTTTGAGCCGCTTCGCCTCGTCGGTCAGCCCGGGCAGTTCGGGTTCGTCGAATCCGGCCGGGTGCTCCTCGATGAACCCGCCGAACTCGTCGAAACGGCCCGCCGGGGTCTGCGCCTCCGGCTGGCCATTTGACTGCGCCACTTCGGCTTCCGCCTCGGGCTCCTCCCGCTCGACCACGTCGCGGGGCAGCACCTCGCGCAGCACCATGTGCGCGTTGGCGCCGCCGAACCCGAAGCTGGACACCCCGGCGATCGCATAACCGCTGTAGCGCGGCCAGTCGCCAACCGTGTCCAAAACCTTCAAGTGCACCGCGTCGAAGTCGATGTGCGGGTTAGGCCCGGCGTAGTTGATCGACGGCGGCAGCTTGTCGTGGTGCAGCGCCAGCACCACCTTGGCCAGGCTGGCCACCCCGGCCGCCGATTCCAGGTGCCCGATGTTGGTTTTCACCGCGCCCAGCAGCGCAGGCTTGTCGGCGGGACGGCCCTTGCCGACGACGCGGCCCAACGCCTCGGCCTCGATCGGGTCGCCGAGGATGGTGCCGGTGCCGTGCGCCTCGATGTAGTCGACGGTGCGCGGGTTGATGCCGGCGTCCTTGTAGGCTCGGCGCAGCACGTCGGCCTGGGCGTCCGGGTTGGGGATCAGCAGCCCGGACGAGCGCCCGTCGTGGTTGACCGCGCTGCCGGCGATCACCGCGAGAATCTGGTCTCCGTCGCGGCGCGCATCCTCGACCCGCTTGAGCACGACCATCCCGGCGCCCTCGGAGCGGGTGTAGCCGTCGGCGTCGGAAGAGAACGACTTGATCCGCCCGTCGGGCGCCAGCACCCCGCCGACCTCGTCGAACCCGACGGTGATCACCGGGGTGATCAGCGCGTTCACCCCACCGGCGACGGCCACGTCGCATTCGCCACTGCGCAGCGCCTGCACCGCCTGGTGGGCGGCGACCAGCGAACTCGAGCACGCGGTGTCCACCGCGACCGAGGGTCCGCGGAAGTCGTAGAAGTATGAGACCCGGTTGGCGACGATCGAGTGCGCGGTACCGGTGATCGCGTACGGATGCGTGACCGTCGGGTCCGACATGGCCAGGAAGCTGTAGTCGTTCACCGAGACGCCGATGAACACCCCGACCGCTTCGCCGCGCAGACTCGACGCCGGGATGCGGGCGTTCTCCAGCGCCTCCCACGTCAGCTCCAACGCCATTCGCTGCTGCGGGTCGATGTTGTCGGCCTCGGTCTTCGACAGCGCGAAGAACTCCGAGTCAAACCCCTTGATGTCGCTGAGATAGCCGCCGCGGGTGCGTGCCTTGGCGACCCGTTCGGCGATGCGCGGCTCGTCGAGGAACTCCGACCAGCGGCCTTCGGGCGGGTCGGTGATCGCGTCGCGGCCTTCCAGCAGCGCCCGCCAGGTTTCCTCGGGGGTGTTCATGTCGCCCGGGAAACGGGTGGCCAGGCCCACCACCGCGATGTCGGCCCGATCGGCGGGCCCCGGCCGTGACCAGTCCTCGTCGTCGGCTTCGTCGACCGCCGCGGGTTCGCCCTCGACGATGTAGGTGGCCAGCGACTCGATGGTCGGGTGCTGGAACGCCACCGTCGCCGACAAGGTGACCCCGGTGCGGTCTTCGATGTCGGCGGCCATCGCCACGGCGTCGCGCGACGAGAGGCCCAGTTCGACCATCGGCGTGGATTCGTCGATCGAATCCGGTGACTGGCCGGTGGCTCTGGCCACCCATTCGCGCAGCCATCGCCGCATCTCGGCGACCGTCATATCAGTTCGCGCAGAAGATGTTTCGGCTGGGCTGGTCTCTCGGATATCGGTGTCGGACATGCTTGTCAGCCTTGGTCAGCGAAAGCGGTTGGGGAGGCGGTGCCACGGCGCAGACTGCCGTCGATGTAGGCGGCGCGGCAGGCGCGCCGGCCGATCTTGCCGCTGGAGGTGCGCGGCACCGTGCCGGCCTGCACCAGCAGCAGGTCGCGCACGGTCACCCCGTGCCGGACGGCGATCGCCGCGCGAACGTCGTCGGTGATCGGCTGGGGGTCGAGTTTGTGCGCGCCCGGGGCACGTTCGGCGACGATCACCAGCTGCTCGGACGTGTCGTCGGGGTCGTAGGTCAACCCGGAGTGCGGGTTGTCGAACACCTCCCGGGGCAGCTGGTTGGCCGGCACCGAGAACGCGGCGACGAAGCCGGTGCGCAACGCCCGGCTGGCTTCCTGCGCCGAGAACTCCAAGTCCTGCGGGTAGTGGTTACGCCCGTCGATGATGACCAGGTCCTTGATCCGGCCGGTGATGTAGAGGCTGCCTTTGTAGTAGGTGCCGTAGTCGCCGGTGCGCACCCACAACCCGTCGTCGGGGGCGCCGTCGGCGTGCGAGGGGCTGGTACGCGACTTGAGGATGTTTTTGAACGTCTCATGGGTCTCATGTTCGCGGTTCCAGTAGCCCATGCCCATGTTCTTGCCGTGCAGCCAGATCTCGCCGATCTGCCCGTCGGGCAGTTCGCTGGCGGTGTCCACGTCGACGATGACCGCCCATTCGTCCAGCCCGATCTTGCCGCAGGAAACCTGCGCGACGGCGTTGGGCGCGTCGGCAGGCACCTCGACGAATCGGTGGTTGTTGAGCTCCTCCCGGTCGACGTAAATGACCGTGGGCGGCTCCGACATCGGGGTGCTGGACACGTACAGGGTGGCCTCGGCCAGACCGTAGGCCGGTTTGATCGCGGTATCACGAAGCCCGAACGGCCCGAACGCGTCGTGGAACTTGCGCATCGACGCTACCGAGATCGGCTCGCTGCCGTTGAGGATCGCCTTGACGTTGCGCAAATCCAGCGGCGGCTCACCGTCTTTGGGCACGCCCCGCATCGCGGCGTGCTCGAACGCGAAATTCGGTGCCACAGAGTAGACCTCGCCGGGATAGTCGTCGTCGACCCGGGACAGCTCCCGCAGCCACCGAATCGGTCGGCGCACGAACGCGGCCGGCGTCATGAACGTGTGCGACAAGCCCAGCACCGGCGTCAGCAAAATGGTGATCAGACCCATGTCGTGGAAGAACGGCAGCCAGGTCACCCCCCGGTCGCCTTCTTTCCCGTCGAACGAGTTCAGCACCTGAACCACATTGGTGGCCAGGTTCAGGTGGGTGATTTCCACGCCCGTGGGCACTCGGGTGGAGCCGGAGGTGTACTGCAGGTAGGCGATGGTGTCGAACGGCGTGTCCAGCGGGGGATCCCAGGTGGCGGCCACCTCGTTGGGCACCGCGTCGACGGCGATCACGCGGGGCCGCTCCTTGGCCGGGCGGGTGCGGAAGAACTTGTTGACACCCTCGGCGGAGTCGCTGGTGGTCAGGATCGCCGACGGGCTGCAGTCGTCGAGCACCGCATGCAGCCGGCCGACGTGACCGGGCTCGGCCGGGTCGAACAGCGGCACCGCGATGCGGCCCGCGTACAAGATGCCGAAAAAGGAGACGAGGTAGTCCAAATTCTGCGGACACAGGATGGCGATGCGGTCCCCGGGTTTGGTGACCTGCTGCAGCCGCGCCCCCACCGCGCGGTTGCGGGCCGCGAAATCGACCCACGACATCTCGCGGGCGACGCCGTCGCGTTCGGTGGAGTAGTCCCAGAACCGGTAGGCCACCCTCTGGCCGCGCACCTTAGCCCACCGTTCGACGTGCATCACCAGGTTGGTGTTGTCAGGAAACCTGATGTGTCCGTCGACGATGTACGGGTTGTGGTACGCCATGCCAGTCTCCTGTCGGAAAAAGCTTCAAACGTCGGGTTGGCCGGCGGTAGGCCGCACGCGTCGCCAACGTCGCTTACCGCGAACGCCAAACCTCACAGATGGTACAGATGCACCGGCGGCTATCTGCACTACCCGACCACGCCGACCACCGTGGTTCTTATTTTTCTCTTAAACTCTCGTCATGTTAAGGGCCGCTGTGCCGCGGGCCAAATCGGAAACCTGCCGCGTCACCGAACTGTTATCCCCCACGACGTCGGCCCGCGTCAGCCGTGTTTGGGGTGGGGCGCGTTGTCGATCAGATTGTGGGCCCAATTCAAGGTCCACTCGGTGGCGGACTGCCCGTCGACGCTCCAAAACTGGGTTGTCGCATACATCGCGTGTACCGGCTGTCCGGCGCCCCCGGCCAGGGTGTCCAGCGTGGTCGGCAGGTTGGTGATGCTGAACGCCTCCTCGGGTGCGGCGCAGATCAGGTCGCCGGGCGCGCAGATTTCATTGGTCTGATTGTCGAGTGCGCCGAAACCTCCCGGGCGTTTGCCGGTCATGGTCAGGCCCAGCTCGGCCAGCACCGGCACCTCGTGCAGGGTGATCTCGGCGCCCTGCCCCGGCGGATCCGGGCCGATCTCCTTGCCCACGCCGTGCTCGCGGCGCCCGTCGGCGATCAGCGTCACACCCAGCACCAGGTCGTCGTCGACGGGTCCGCGACCGTTGCCGATGTCGCTGGCGATGTCCCCGGCGATCACCGCGCCCTGTGAGAAGCCGACCAACACATAGCTGGTCAACGGGCACTTGTCGTTCATGTCAGTGATCGCCTTGACCGTGCCGCGGGTGCCTTCAGCCCGGCTGTCGTTGTAGGACATCTGCTTGTCGCCGCTGAGCGGATTGTGGAACTGCGCGGTGTAGGGCACCGTATACGCCTCGACCCGGCTGGAGTCGAACTGTTGGGTGATCGGCCGAGTCACATTGAGCAGCAACGCTTTCGGGAACTGCACCGGGTTGAGCGGGTCGTCTTGAAGCGACGATTCCCAGGTGCCGGGAACGGCGACCAGCTGAACGTCGGGACAGCTGGCGTCCTGGAACGCGGGGCGGGGTTTTTTGACGCGGCCCGAGGTGCTCGGCGGCGGCACGATGCTGGGCGGCACCGCGCTGGGCGGGCCCGGCCGATGCCGGACGATGACCACCACGACGGTGATGACCAACGCCACCACCAGCGCCATCGCGGCAGCGGCGATCAGCGCGAGGATGCGGTGGCGTCTGCGCCGGGAATTTCCCCGCGATCTTTTGACCATGTTCTCCTGCTAGCGGACTGGATGCGCCCAGACGCCGGCTGTGCCCAGTCAAGCGCCCGGCTTTTCACGGTACCGGCTCTGCCGCACCGGCTTGCGGCGCAGGTGTTACCGGATGGCGCCGACGATGTCGCCGGACATCGCGGCCAGCTGCGAGCTCCACGACCCCCAACCGTTGTCTCCACCGGTCGGGAATTCGAAGTGGCCGTTGTGCCCGCCGACATTGCGGTACTGCTGGTAAAACATCCGGCTGTTGCCCATCGCCTGGTCGGCCTGGCCGATCATGGCGGCCTGGTCGCTGCCCGCCCCGGCGGCCGGCGCGTAGACCCATATCCGGCTGTTGTTGGCTGCCAGCAGCGACGCGTGCACGTAGGGGTCGTGCCATTTCCACCGGCCCAGCTGCGGAGCGCCCCACATACCGTAGCTGTCGACCCCGCCGTACTGGGCCATACCGGCGGTGATGGCGCCGTTGGTGGTGGTGTCCGACGGGTACAAGAACCCCGACAGCGATCCGGCGTAGCCGAAGCGGTCCGGGTGGAAGACGGCCAGCGCCATCGCGCCGTATCCGCCCTGGGACGCACCGACGGCGGCATGCCCGCCGGGGGCCAGGCCCTTGTTGGCCGCCAGCCAGTCCGGCAGTTCGCTGGACAGGAACGTCTCCCACTGCTTGCTACCGTCCTGCTCCCAGTTGGTGTACATGCTGAAGGCGCCGCCCGCCGGCGCGACCACCGAGATACCCTTGCCGGCCAGCGTGTTCATCGCGTTGCCGGCAGTCACCCAGTTGCTGACATCGGGGCCGGCGTTGAATGCATCCAGCAAATACACCGCATGCGGGCCCCCGCCCAGGAACGCCACCGGGATATCGCGGCCCATCGCCGCCGACGGCACCATCAGGGACTCGTAATTCGCCGCGTGAGCCGAACCGAGGTGGGTCGCAGCGATGCCCCAAAACCCGGCTGTCAGCGCCGCGGCCCACAGCACGCGCAGCAGCATCGACAGGCTCCTCATGTCCACCTCACTCGTCTCTGAACTCGTCTCTGGGTTCCTTAGCTGACCGCCCGCCCCCCGCCACGCAAGGTAGTGAACCACACGCCGCGTGGCCACAGGGGCGAAACGGCTGACGGCGACGACCCCGCAAGGTCGCCGCCGTCAGCCGGGCAAGTGCCGCGCTTAGCCGTGGCTGGCCGTGGCGGCGGCGTTGGTGGCGCCGGCCGCCGGTGCACCGGCGTTCGGTGTCGCGCCCAGTGACCGCTGCAGGTCGGGCTTCATGGCGTTCAGCTGCGCGCCCCAGTACTCCCAGCTGTGCGTGCCGTTGTCCGGGAAGTTGAACACGGCGTTGTGACCGCCCGCGGCGTTGTAGGCGTCCTGGAACTTGATGTTGCTGGTACGCACAAAACCCTCCAGGAACTTCGCCGGCAGGTTGTCACCACCCAGCTCCGACGGTTTGCCGTTGCCGCAGTAGAGCCAGACGCGGGTGTTGTTGGCGACGGTCTTCCCGACATTCAGCAACGGGTCGTTGCGCGCCCACGCCGGGTCCTCCTTCGGACCCCACATGTCCTTGGCCTTGTAGCCGCCGGCGTCGCCCATTGCCAGGTTGATCAGCGAGGGCCCCATCCCCTGAGACGGGTCGAGCAAGCCGGACATCGCGCCGGCGTAGATGAACTGCTGCGGGTGATAGTTCGCCAGGTTCAGCGCCGACGCCGCAGCCATCGACAGGCCGATTGCGGCACCGCCGGTGGGCTTGACCTGCCTGTTGGCTTGCAGCCACTGCGGCAGCTCGCTGGTCAGGAACGTCTCCCACTTGTAGGTCTGGCAGCCGACCTTGCCGCAGGCCGGGCTGTACCAGTCGGTGTACCAGCTGGACTGACCGCCCACCGGCATGATCATCGACAAGCCGGACTGGTAGTACCACTCGAAGGCGGGGGTGTTGATGTCCCAGCCGTTGTAGTCGTCCTGGGCGCGCAGTCCGTCCAGCATGTAAACCGCCGGCGAGTTGGGCCCGCCGCTTTGGAACTGCACCTTGATCTCGCGGCCCATCGACGGCGACGGCACCATCAGGTATTCAACCGGCAGACCCGGCCGGGAGAACGCCCCCGCGGTGGCCGAACCCCCGGCGACACCGATCAGCCCGGGCAGCAGGGCTGCGCCCACGGCCCCGAACACGAGCCGGCGCGGCATACCTTTTACCGCGCCGCGAAACCTGTCAACAAGCCTCATCCCTGTTTCCCCATCGTTTGTTCGGCCCATCCTTTCGGAGGTCGGACTGCATCATGGCATGGCCCGGCGAGCGCAGGGCGTACCTGTGCTCGTGTAGTCAACCACACCTCGGGGCGGTCGCTCTCCTCGGAGGTCACCCGCTGCTGGGCGGTCCGGCGCGGTGAGCCGGCGCTTAGTCGCCTGCGACGGGCGCATCACGCGATGTGCTCAGAGGCGGTGACGTGCCGGTGAAAGACAGGATGCGGCGTTGCTGACGGCACCGCCGGGGCGGTGCGGTGATCGGCGCACCGGCGCCGCGGAGCCGTCGGAAAATTTTTTCGCCACCGGCCGTGAAGCATCCGGCTGCACGCCGTGGGGCTCGGTTGTCACCGGACTTTGCCCAACCTTCGATCCGGCCGCGGTTGCGCATCGTACGGATGTATTCGAGTTCCGGGCGCGCCGAGGGCCCCAGACCTGCTGTGACTGATGTGGCCAGTTGTCCGTCGCAGCTAACGGTGTTGTCCCGCAGGCATTTTGCTGTGCCGTCAGGGCCCGGTCGCGGGTAATCCGGTGTATGCCGGAGCGCCGGTTTCCGGCACCTCCAGACCGCATCGGATCAGATCGTAGAGCGGAACCCGGTCGATGCGGTACTTGGTGAACTGGTACGAGTGCAGCATGTTCGACAGGAACCGGTGGACTCCCATCGGGGCGCGCACCGAGCTGAGCACCGCCTGGGTGGCCGGACATTTCAGCGCCGCTCTGGCTTGCTCGACCCAGGCCGGGTCCAGATACGGCGGAACACCGACAAACGGGCCTTCAGCGATGGCCCAGTCAGGGAACAAGTTTTTGTCGTGTCCGATGCGGCTGTGATGCAGCCGCGGCGTATGCGCGGCAAGCGGATTGGCCAGGCCGATCTGGTCGATCACCCTGACGTCGAGGCCGACGTTCATACCAACCATGCCGATGTTGGTGAAAAACACTGTGTGAGGTCCCTTTTCAGAGGAATCTCCTGGCTTTGGCGGGGCCGCCGGAACGATGTCCCACTGGTTGTAATTGCCCGACGGCAGCAGCAGCGCGCCGGCGGGCGTGTTGTTGATGGCCACCACCGCGGCGCGCATCCGCGGGTAGTCGAGGTAGTCCGCCGCGGTCAGCGGGTGCGCGTGCCCGGTGGCCTGGGCGTAGAACCGGCGCTCGTCGACGATGCCGGAGTAGGTGACCCGGGTGGCGTCGTCACCCATTCCCGGTGAGTTCGCCGCCCACAGCGACCAGCCCGCAACCGCGAGCCACAGCGCGCTCACCGCACCGGCAAGCACATTGCGCGTTTCCCGGGAGAATGTCGTGCCTTCGGGAAATACCACCGGGACCACCGCAACCGGGGCCAGCACGCAAACCATCGGGATCAGCAGGACACGGCCGTGCATGAAATCGCCGCCCTGGCGTATCCAGTACAACGCCTGCAATAGCCCGCTGATGACGAAGAAGATCACCGCGGCCGGGGGGCTTTGCACCGCGCGGGCCAACGGGCCGTAACCACGCGGCGCCTCGTGGCGAATCCGCCAGGGCCGGCTGCGGGTAGCCGCCAACAGCAGGCCCAAGGCCAGCAACAGCACCGCAGGCACCCACAGCACGTAGGGCCGGTTGAAGTTGGCCAGGTAGATCATGCCCTGCGACCATTTGTCGCCCGCGGCGTCTTTGGCCAGCGCGGTGCCGGGCACCAGCAGCCCGTAGTAGCCCATCCGGAAGACCTCGTAGCCGACCGGCAGCAGCCCGCCCGCCAGCACGATCAGCGCGCGCCGGCGCCAGCCCCGCGCCGCGACCAGCATCATGATCAACACACCGCCGCCGATCAGCGCCAGCTCGGGACGCACCAGCACGCTGCAGCCGGCGACGAAGGCCAGCGCGGCCGAAAACACCCGGCCCTCCGGCCGGATCCGCAATGCCTGCGACCAGCAGACCGTCATCCACCACAGCAAACCCAGGTATGCCAGCGCCAACCCGCTTTCCAGGCCGGAGGTGGCGAAGTCGCGCGCCGGCGGCACGGCGATGTAGACCAGAGCGCCGGCCGGCAGCATCACCGCGCGGTGCCCGCGCAGGCTGGGCGCGTAGAGCCGGCCCGCGCCAAGCATCAGCAGCGCGACCCCAATCACACTGAGCGCCAAGGCCATAACCAGTGCCACGTACTCCAGGCGAAGCGGCCCGCCGATCAGCCCGCCCAGATAGAGCAGAAACGTCCACACGGTCGAGGTGTTGGCCTCGACACGCTCGCCGGCGTTGAACACCGGCCCGTTGCCGGCCAGCAGGTTGCGTACCGTGCGCAGCACGATCAGGCCGTCGTCGGCGATCCAGCGTCGTTGCCAGGCGCCCCAGCCGAACAGCACCGCCACCACCGCGACGGAAACCCACAGGCTGATTCGCACCGTGGTGTCGTAGGGAAACAGCGGTCGGGCAACCGCCGCGGCCCGGCGCGACGCGGCCCTGACCCGGGGGCTAGCTGAACGCAACAGCAGCACCGACTGTCCCTATCCAGGCAAGAAACAGCAGCTGTAACACCCGGTCACGAAGCGCGATCTCTTCGGGTTCGCCGGCCAGCCCGCCGTCGACGTCGACCGCATAACGCAGGATCGCGATGGTAAACGGCACCATCGACACCACAAACCACGATCCGGCGTAGCCGTCGCGCTCGAACGCCCACAGCCCGTAGCACACCACCACCGCGGTGGCCGACATCGTCCATACGAATCGCAGATAGGTGCTGGTGTAGGTTTCCAGCGATTTGCGGATATTGGCACCGGTGCGTTCGGCCAGCACCAGCTCGGCGTAGCGCTTACCGGCGACCATGAACAGCGAGGCAAACGCACCGGCTAGCAAAAACCACTGGGACAGCGGGATATCGGCCGCCACGCCACCGGCGATGGCCCGCAGCAAATACGCCGACGACACGATGCAAATGTCGATCACCGCCTGGTGTTTGAGGCCGAAACAGTAGGCCAGCTGGATGCCGATGTAGACGGCCATCACCAGCGCCAGGTTGGGCGTGAGCCACCACGAGATCACCAGCGACGCCACGCCCAGCGCCGCGGCAAGCAGATAGGCCAGCCACTCGGGCACCACACCGGCCGCGATCGGCCGGAACCGCTTGGTGGGGTGCTCGCGGTCGGCTTCGACGTCGCGGACGTCGTTGATCAGATACACCGCCGAGGCCGCCAGGCAGAACACCACGAACGCGACAGCCACCTTGCCCAGCACGTCGGCGTAGTTGTAGTGGATTCCGCGGCCGGCCGCGGCCAGGGGCGCGGCCAACACCAGCACGTTTTTTACCCATTGCCGCGGACGGATCGCCTTGACTACCCCGACAATCAGGTTGGCCGGAGGCCCGGTCACCGGGGCCACTTCCTCACTCATTGGCCCAGCCCGCGCTCGAGGCGCCCGCCTACCCGCACGGCGGCGGCCGCGACAGCGGCGCCCACGGCAACGCCGATGGCCACATCACTGGGGTAGTGCACTCCCAGAAGTATCCGCGACAACGCCATCGGCGGCACCAACACCGCGGTCAGCGGCATCCCGGTGGCTCGGCCCAGCAGGATGGCCGCCGCGGTGGTGGACGTGGCATGCGCCGACGGGAAGCTCAGCCGGCTGGGTGTGCCGACTTTCACCGCAACCGCGGGGTGGTTGGGACGCGGTCGCCGCACCAGCCGCTTGATCAGCACCGCGGCCGCGTGCGCGGCGAACGCACCGCCGCCGGCCAGCAACCACGTCCGGGCCCGCCGCGGCCGCAGCAGCGCGCCGAGCAGCGATACCGCCAGCCAACCGATGCTGTGCTCACCGAAATGCGACAACCCTCGGGCCACGGCCACGACACCGGGACGGTCGACCAGCGCCGACTGAACCGCCACCACAGCCGCCACTTCGCCGCGCGGCGCGGCGAGCTCAGCCATGCGCCGGCGCTTTGTCCGTTGCTGACAGCAGCACCGTTTCCCACTTCTGCTTGCTGGACAGCACCGGCAACGCGTCGCGGTAGACCCGGCGCATCTCGTCGAATCGGCGTGCGAGCTTGGCCAGGCGGCGCAGCGACTGCCACAACAGCGTGAACATTTTGGCCCGGTCGCGCTGGCGGAACACGACACCGCGGCCGTCGGCTGTTGTCACCGTGGCTCCGTCGAGGGTGCACAGCCGGAACCACCGCGCATCCTGGGTGGCCACGTTGAGCTGGGGGCGCTGGTGGTGCGCCGGGTCGGCCTTGGTCAGGTTGTGCAGCATGCCCCGGGCCAGCCGATACCCGATGGCCAGCGGGCGCACCGGCGGTTTCATCGGCTTGGTCTTCTGCGACGGCGCGGGCAGTGCGCTGGCCGTGGGCAGCACGATCGCGTCGGGGTAGGCCTTGCGGATGCGGTGCACTTCCGGCAACGCCGTTTCCAGGATCGAGAAGATGTGCTCGGGACCGGCCAGAAAATCGTCAATTGCCTTGTTCTGTATTGCCACCGTCGAATATTCAAGGCAGGCAAGGTGTTTCAACGTCGCCTTCAGGTGGCTGCGCAGCAGGCCGATGACGTCGTCGTCCCAGTGCATGGCCGCGACCACCAACCGGTTGCGCAGATGGAAATAGGCCTGCCAGTCGATGGCGTCGTCCTTGTCGCTCCAGGCCATGTGCCAGATCGCGGCGCCGGGCAAGGTGGCGGTGGGATAGCCATGCTCGGCGGCGCGCAACCCGTAGTCGGCGTCGTCCCATTTGATGAACAGGGGCAGCGGCTGCCCCAGTTCCTCGGCGACCTGGCGCGGGATCATGCACGTCCACCAGCCGTTGTAGTCCACGTCGATGCGCCGGTGCAGCAGGTTGCTGCGAGGATTGTTGTCGCTCAGCGGATATGTGGCAAAGTCGTGGTCGTATTCGGCGTAAGGCGCGGCGGTCCACATGAAGTTCGACCGGTCCACCACTTCGCCCATGATGTGCAGGTGCGACGGCTCCTGCAGGTTGAGCATCTGCCCGCCCACCAGCATCGGGGACTTCGCGAATCGATGCATCGCCAGCACCCGCAGAATCGAGTCCGGCTCGATCCTGATATCGTCGTCCATAAACAGGATCTGCTGGCAGTCAGTGTTTTTCAGCGCTTCGTACATCACCCGGCTGTAGCCTCCGGAACCACCGAGGTTGGGCTGGTCGTGGATGGACAGCCGGTTACCCAGCGGTGCCGCAGCTTTGGCGAAGTCCGGGTGATCGCGCACCTTGGCGATACCCTGATCAGGTACGATGACCGCACCGATCACCTTGTCCACCAACGGATCTGATGTCAAGTCACGTAACGCGTTGACGCAGTCGCCGGGGCGGTTGAAGGTCGGGATTCCGACCGCGACGTTGGCCACACCGGGGGCCGGCTCGGTGGCGTACCACCCGGCGCTGTGCAAAATAACGTCGGTTTCGGTGGTGATGTCGAACCAGATCCATCCGCCGTCTTCGAAAGGCTCCAGCCCCACTTGGAATTCCACTGTCGCGGGCTGCGGGCCGCCGTCGAACGGGCGGCCGTCGATGAAGATTCGCGCACCGGTGGCCTTGGTGCGGTAAACGTCGACGCGGCCGGAGCCGGTCAGCTCCGCACGCAACACGACCGACTTGCAGATGGTCCATCGCCGCCAGTAGCTGGCCGGAAACGCGTTGAAATAAGTGGCGAACGACACCTCCGACTCGGCACCGATCTGCAATGTCGTGCGGCTGACCGCGTGCGCGCGCCGCGCGTTGGTCGTCGACTCCAGCAGGTAAAGCTTTCGCACGTCGAGTGGTTCGCCCGGGCGCGGCAGGATGACCCGGGCCAGCAGGCTCACGGCGGTTTCAGTCATCCGCGGATGCTTTCTTTGTCGTTGTTTTCCACGAGAGCCTTGCCGTCGCGCAGGTGCGGCGCCAGGACGTTGTCGAACATGTTGAGCGCGCTGGCGATGGCCATGTGCATGTCCAGGTACTGATAGGTGCCCAGACGCCCGCCGAAGAGAACTTTCGACGACGCGGTCTCGGCCTTGGCCCGGGCCCGGTACGCCGCCAGCAGCGCTCGGTCCGCTTCGGTGTTGATCGGATAGTAGGGCTCATCGTCGTTGCCGGCGAAGCGGGAGTACTCCCGCATGATCACCGTCTTGTCGGTGGGGTAGTTGCGCTCGGGGTGGAAGTGGCGGAATTCGTGGATGCGGGTGTAGGGCACGTCGAGGTCGTTGTAGTTCATCACCGCGGTGCCCTGGAAATCACCGGTGTCGAGCACTTCAACCTCGAAATCCAAGGTGCGCCAGCCTAACCGGCCTTCGGCGTAGTCGAAGTAGCGGTCCAGCGGGCCGGTGTAGACCACCGGAGCGTCCGGGCTGGCGGCGCGCAGCTCGTCGCGCACGTCGAACCAGTCGGTGTTGAGGCGGACTTCGATGCGCTTGTCGGCGGCCATGTTTTTCAGCCACGCGGTGTAGCCGTCGACCGGCAGCCCTTCGTAGGTGTCGTTGAAGTAGCGGTTGTCGAACGTGTAGCGCACGGGCAGCCGGGTGATGTTGGATGCGGGCAGCTCCTTGGGATCGGTCTGCCACTGCTTGGCGGTGTAACCCTTGACGAACGCCTCGTAAAGCGGGCGGCCGATCAGTGAGATCGCCTTCTCCTCGAGGTTCTGCGCTTCTTCGGGTTTGATCTCGGCAGCCTGCTCCTTGATGAGCCGGCGCGCCTCGTCGGGGCTGTAGTACTTGCCGAAAAACTGGCACACCAGGCCTAGGCCCATCGGGAACTGGTAGGCCTGCCCGTTGTGCATGGCGAACACCCGGTGCTGGTAGCCGGTGAAATCGGTGAACTGCCGCACGTAGTCCCAGACCCGCTTGTTGGAGGTGTGGAATAGGTGGGCGCCGTACTTGTGGACTTCGATGCCGGTTTGCGGCTCGGGCTCCGAATACGCGTTTCCACCGATGTGTGGGCGCTTTTCGACGACCAGCACCCGCTTGCCCAGCTGGGTCGCGACGCGCTCGGCAATCGTCAGCCCGAAAAATCCGGAACCGACGACGAAGAGGTCATAGCGCGGGGTCATCGGTTGCCTAGGGTATCTGACCGCACGGGTTCGCCCCGATCGGCGGCACCTGGCATTTCGGCTGCACCGCCAGTTTGCGGCCGTCGGCCCGGGCGGCCCGCGTCAGTGCGGCGGTCGGTTGGCGGAAGGTCGCGATTGCCTCACGATTCGATATCGCCACTCTAGTCTCACTAATCTCAGCAGTACCATCGATCACGTCGGCTTCATGTCGTGCTTCACCTGCAAGTCGGCCGAACACCAGATATCCAGATTGAGGAGACTTCCGTGCCGAACCGACGTCGACGCAAGCTCTCAACAGCCATGAGCGCAGTCGCCGCCCTGGCAGTCGCGAGTCCGTTTGCTTATACCGCTGTGTCCGGATTGACGGCCGACGCCACGCCCGCACCGCAGCACCGGGAATTCGTCCGGGCGGCGGTGATGACCGACCTGCCCAACGAGTTGATGTCAGCGCTGTCGCAGGGGTTGTCGCAATTCGGGATCAACCTGCCGCCGGTGCCGAGCCTCGGTGGGACCGGCACCACACCCGCCACCATGCCCGGGCTCGCGACACCGGGACTCACCACTCCGGGGCTCACCAATCCGGGCCTGACCAGCCCGGGCTTGACCACCCCCGGGGCAACCACGCCCGGGCTCACCACACCCGGCGCCACGGCCCCGTCGGCCGGGCCCGGCCTGACCGACCCGAGCCTGACCGATCCCAGCCTGACCAACCCGGCACTCACCACGCCCGGCGGGACGACACCGGGGCTGACCAATCCCCCTGGCGCCACGCCGGGGACGCCGGGACTCACCCCGGGCACGGGGCTGACAAATCCGGCGGGGCTCACCCCGGGCACGGGACTGACGAACCCGGCGGGACTGACGCCGGGCGCGGCGGGACTGACGCCGGGCGCGGCGGGACTGACGCCGGGCGCGGCGGGACTGACGCCGGGCGCGGCGGGACTGACGCCGGGGACCGGCCTCGACCCGTCGCTGACCAGCCCGGGGCTGACCAGCCCGGGCGAGGTGCCGATCACCACGCCCGTGGGTTTGGACCCGGGTGCGGGCGGCACCTACCCGATCCTGGGCGACCCGTCGTTGGGCGCCGTGCCCGCGACCAGCAGCAGCGGTGGCGGCGGAATCATCAGTGATGTGATGAACACCGCCAACCAGCTGGGCGCCAGTCAGGCCATCGACCTGATCAAGGGCATGGTCTTGCCCTCGATCATGCAGGCCGTGCATGGTGCGGCGGCGCCAGCCGCAGCCGCTCCGCCGCCGGCCCCGGCTCCGACAACCTAAGGCCTGTCACCAAACGGCACCGCAGAGTGGGGCTGGGCTCGGGGCGCCCGGCGATCACCACCCTGCGGTGCCGTTGCGGTATTTGTTAACAAATTCCCGTGTCGAATCATTAGCAACTTGAGACACATACGTAACATCATCTGGTGCCGTGCTGCCGCCCTGCACCCGCGATGTTGTTCACCGCCGTCGCGGCCGCCGCCGTGATCCTGCCGTCGACACTCGATTCCGGCCGCGGTGATCCGCCACCCCGGCTCGCCAGCACTCACGTCACCCAGCAGCCGCTGGTCGGGCTGGGCGGCGGCGTGACCGTGCGCGAAATCACCCAATCCACGCCGTTTTCCATGGTCGCGTTGACCGGTGGGGACTTGACCGGCACCTCGGCGCGAGTGCGGGCCAAGCACGCCGACGGGTCCTGGGGACCCTG
This sequence comes from Mycobacterium heckeshornense, assembly GCF_016592155.1. Taxonomy (NCBI): domain Bacteria; kingdom Bacillati; phylum Actinomycetota; class Actinomycetes; order Mycobacteriales; family Mycobacteriaceae; genus Mycobacterium; species Mycobacterium heckeshornense. Next base: position 215,161 of record NZ_AP024237.1, on the reverse strand, counting down.
GTATGGAACCGAAACGCTGGAGTCAGGTGGCACTGACCAGCCGTCGGGGATGGCACATGGTCCCCGCGGCACCGAGGCGGTGTTCGTCGGCAAGACCACAACCGTGCAGATCGCCGTCACCCGCCCGCCGGGCGCCCCGGTGACATCGCCGCCGCCCAAACACGCCCCGGCCGGTCTGGGATATGTGCCGGCCACCGCCGAACAGCCGTTGGCGCAAAACATCTCCGCGGTGCTGATCTCCCCGCCGCAGGCTCCGGCAGACACCCAGTGGACTCCGCCGACCGCGGTGCTGGCACCGGGCCAGCCCCCGAACATCATCAGCCGTGCGCAGTGGGGCGCAGACGAGTCGATCCGATGCGGTAATACCGTGTACGACAACGGCATTCACGCTGCGATCATCCATCACACCGCGGGCAGCAACGACTACTCACCGGAAGATTCAGCCGAGATTGTGCGGGCCATCTACGCCTACCACACCCAGACGCTGGGCTGGTGCGACATCGCCTACAACGCGCTGGTGGACAAGTACGGCCAGGTATTCGAGGGCCGGGCCGGTGGAATCACCAAAGCGGTCGAGGGCTCCCACACCGGCGGATTCAACCGCGAAACCTGGGGTGTGGCGATGATCGGCGATTTCGACGACGTGCCGCCGACGTCGATCCAGTTGCGCACCGTCGGCCGGCTGATCGGGTGGCGGCTTGGACTCGAGCGCATCAATCCCAAAGGCACCGCCACGCTGGCCTCTGCCGGGGGCCCGTTCACCCGGATCCCCGACGGTGCCGCTTTGACCCTGCCGACCGTCTTCAGCCATCGCGACGTCGACTCCACGGATTGCCCCGGTAACGCCGCGTATGCGCTCCTCGACGAAATCCGCGATATCGCCGCGCATTTCAGCGATCCACCTGGGCCAGACGATGTCGCCGCCTCGCTGGCGGGCGGTGCCATATTCGCGCGCTGGCAGGAGATGGGCGCCATGAACAGCGCGCTTGGCGCGCCGACGTCGCCGGAGGCTACCGGAGCGGGTTCGGCACGCTATGCCACGTTCGACAAGGGAGCGATCTACTGGTCACCGGAGACCGGTGCCCAGCCGCTCACCGGCGCGATCTACGACGCTTGGGCCGCACTGGGTTACGAGCGCGGCGCGCTCGGATTGCCCACCAGCGGAGAAATTCAAGAACCGCAATGGGTCAAGCAAAACTTCCAACATGGGACCTTGAACCTCGACCGAGAAACCGGCACGGTGATCCGGGTCATCGACGGCGTCGCCGAACAACTTCCACCACCCTCGGCGAGCGGACCGCCGGTACAACTGGAGCGGTTTACCCGCCCGATCAACCCGCCGCACTGACGCCGTCGAATCAGTCTGGTGTGCCGAACATGCGCGCAAGCCGGGGTTTGCCGTGCGGCCCACCAGGCACTGGCGCGACGGGGCCACCCTGACTCCCGAGAGATCGGGATGTCGACTTCGCGGCCCGACCTTTGTCGCTAAACGCCGATGTGTCGTAGATTCTTGGCCACAGTTCTGCAGGAGGTTGTCGATGGCAAGCACCAACCCCGATGTGCTTGAGGTGCTTCCACCGGGATTGCAGGGTGCGTCTGGGATCATCGCCGCACACGGCGCGCGGGTGGTCTCGGCGGCGGGAAGCTTGAGCGGGTCGGCGGAGCTGTCCGGTGCCGCGGCGGCGGCTGTGCACGGCGCGTTTGAGGGGTTCTGTGCGGCGTTTGCCCAGCGGCTGTCCTCGGCGTCGACCGCACTGCTGGAAGCGGCCAGCATGTTTACCGCGATGGAGGACACGAACACCCAGAGACTGGGATCTATCGCGCCCGCTGCGCACGCAACTGTCAGGCGGGTCTAGCCGTGGCAGCCGTGGGTGGGCCGATGACGCGCTCACGGATCGAGGCATTTGACCAGACTGCTCAGGTCTTGGCCGATCTCGCCGAGCGCTTACGGGATGGCACACAAGCGCTGCAGCAGGCCAGCGAAGCCTACGTTGAGCAGATGCGCGCACCCGGTGGGACCGAGTGGAGGGGACAGACCGCCACCGCGTACCTGGCGGCAGCCACCCAGCGATCGCCTCGCGTCGGTGTCGCCGTTGATCGGTCACGCTACCGAGGTCGCACAATGTGCTGAGAGCGGCTCACAATATCTGCTTGGTGCCCGCGAGTCTGCGCTGGAGGCGATCACCCAAGCCGAATTGGATGGCTTCACTGTCCACGAGGATCTGTCGGTCATCGACAACTCCGCGGGTGGGTCACCGGCCGAGCGCGCGGCCCGCAGAGCCGCCGCGATAGCGCATCGCAACTACATCGCGCACTGGGCGGCCCGGCTGGAAGCCGCCAACAGCAGCATCGCCGCACAACTCAACTCCGGAGCTGCGACGATGACTGCGATGACGCCAGCGCACTGGCGCGAGCCCTTCGCGGCATCCACCCGGGGCGCTTCCGGCAGCAACGGGGCCGACACCAAACCACACCAGCAAGGCAAAGTCGAGGCCGTCGACCGCACCTTCAACCGAGATGGCGGCTCGGGGCCGAAACCACCTGAAAATGACAGCGCCGCAGCTGCCGCCCGCCAGTACGACCAGTCTGGGCGCCGGGCCGCTGATCAGGCGCTTGTCGATCAGGCCGAAAAAGAGGGCCGCACAGCATATTTGCCCAGCATGGAAGGGCAGCCCGGATACATGACGCGAGAGGAAGCAGACGCGGCGGGGCGGCTGCGCGACTACAAGACCATCACCGAGCCCAGTGGCAGCGCTGCCCGCCACGGCGATCGGCGTCTGGCCGGTGAGCGCCTGGAGGACTACAACACATCGCGATTCGTCGGACCCTTACCCACCGACCCTGTTTTCGGTGGTGACGCCCGAGACCTGGCCCAGGCCCGGCTGCACCTGCAGCACAACTTGGAAAACGGCAATCTGTCGTGGCAGCCGCAACCGCTGACACCCGACGAGGCAACCCGGCTCGTCGACAGCATGCAGGCGAACGACCGGGCCAATATCTTGGGCAAATTGCAAAAAGGCCTGATAGGTGGCGGTGTCTCCCCCGGGGCGGCGGCCAGGATCACCGACGCCATCGCCCATGGCGCAAATCCTCAACAAATCATCCAGGGCGCGGCCGATGCCAGCCCGGTTTTCGCCGGCGGCAAGGAAGGATTCAACCATCTCGCCGACGCGCTGCCCACCGGCAGACACTGGCAAGGCTTCGCACCCGACGCACCCTTTTCCGCCCAAGACGTCGAAGCACTCAAAAAGATCGGTGGTCGCCTCGGCGCGGTCGGCAATGCTATCGACATCGGCGTAGGCCTGTACGAGATTGCACACGGCGCTGACGCGGGCGAAGAAATCGCGAAGGGCGCAGGCGGTTGGGCGGGGGTATGGGCAGGCGGGCAGGCTGTGGGAGCATTAGGTTTGGCGGTCGGCGGCCCCCCGGGGGCATTCGTTGGCGCGCTCATCGGTGGCACGGCGGGGGCATTCGGCGGCGAATGGGGCGCTGACAAGATATACAAATGGCTGACGGAGTAGCACAATGCGTCATCTCAATACCTTTTTTGTAGTGACTGGAGCTTTTGGTTTGCTCCTCACGGTGCTGGCTTCGCCGAAGAATCGTCGCGCGGGGCGGCGCGTATACTGGGCTGGCTGCCTCATCGCCACGATATCCGCGTTTTTCATCGCCTACCCACCCGACTGGAAGACAGGGATCTTACTGTCGCTATTTGTCAGTGGCATGACGGTTTTCACCGCCTACGCTTATACTCCGCACATCAAGATCCGGGGCAAGATTTACGCATTTTCTGTTGAAGACAGCCAACCTGACCCGTCCCCGGACGGGGTTTCGCCGCCTCGCGGCGGCAACCGTGATTACCACCCGGCACCGGACGCTTACGCAGGACTGGGGCTGGCCACCGCTAAGAAATTTTGGTGGCTGTTGGTTTTCATCATGGCGATGTGTGCTTTAGGCGTTGCTGAATACTTTCACTTCAGGGCGAGCCCGTGGAGTCTGGCCTCGGCGGTGGGCATCATCATGCTCTTGGCTTTTGGTTTCGGCTATGCTGCCGATGCGAGTTTGGGGTATCCGATTGCTCGCGGTCAATACCTTCAATTTGTAATCATCTCGGTCATCACGGCCGGTGTGTTCACCGTTTTCTATCTTGGTGGATACTATGCGGGAAAGCGCTGGCCTTTACGCCGTGAGCAATCTGTCGGGTATGGCAAACATTCACGACAACAAAAAAATGACCGTAGATAAACGCATCCCTTCTTGTCACGGCCACACGTTTCGGGGCCCGGTCTGGCAGTCACCGATCCGCCGGGGCGTTCGTCGGCGGGCTCATCGGCGGCACGGTCAGCGCAATCAAAGGCGAAAAGTATGCCGGCGAAGTTTACATGTGGGCTGACGGAGTCCTGGAGGACTACAACACAAATCGAGGTTCGTCAAACCGGCTAGCGCGTTCGGACCTACCCGTGGACCTACACAGAGGCTAAATGTCAGACCCGGCTGCGATGATGCGGTTATGTCGGTGACCGCTTCGCCTGCCGTGCCGGTGAGCCCTGCTGGGCGTTGGAGGTGTTGTTCGAGGAGCTGGCGCAGTTGGCCGGTCAGCGCAACGCGATTGATGGGCGCATCGTGCAGATCATCGCCGAGCTGGACCGCGACGAGCTGTGGGGTGCTACGGGGGCGCGCTCGGTGCCGGCGTTGGTGGCCTGGAAACTCGGGGTGTCCGCGGCCAACGCCCACACGATCACCACGGTGGCGCGCCGGCTCCAGGAGTTTCCCCGCTGCGCCGCGGGCCTGGCCGAAGGCCGGCTGTCGCTGGATCAAGTCGGCGTCATCGCCGCCCGCGCCGGCGAGGGCTCCGATGCGCATTACGCGCAGCTGGCCCAGGTCGCCACCGTCAACCAGCTGCGCACCGCGACCAAGCTGGAACCCCGCCCCGACCCCGATCCGGGGCCGCAGCTCCAGCCTGCGATCACCAAAACCACCACCGAGGCGTTCACCTCGTGGCGGATCAGGCTTGCCCACCCCGAGGCGGCCAAGTTCGACGCGGCGCTGGCCTCGCATCGGGAGGCGCTGATCAACCAGTGGAAACACGATCGTGGCACTGGCAAGGTCACCTCAGAGACCGCGCCGCCGTTGCCGGGCACCCTGGAGGCGTTTCTGCGCCTGGTCGAAACCAGCTGGGACGACGAGGTGGCCCGCCGCCCGCACGGGCAGCACACCACGGTGGTGGTGCACGTCGACACCGCCCAGCGTGTCGGCGCCCTGCATCTCGGTCCGGCACTCAGCGAGGCTGAACGCCACTACCTGACCTGTGATGCCACCTGCGAAGTCTGGTTCGAGCGCGGCGGGCAGCTGATCGGCGCCGCGCGCTCCACCCGAGTGATCTCCCGGCGGCTGCGCCGCGCCCTCGAGCACCGCCACCCCAGCTGCGCGGTCCCCGGCTGCGGGGCCACCCGCGGTCTGCACGCCCACCACATCCGGCACTGGGAAGACGGCGGCCCCACCGAGTTGTTCAACCTGGTGCTGCTGTGCCCCTATCACCACCGGTTGCACCACCGCGGGCTGATCACCATCAGCGGAACCGCGACCGAGCTGACCGTCACCGACAGCACCGGGCGACGCCTTAGCGCGGGATCGCTCGCACGCCCACCGACCCAACCCCCACCCGCGGTCCCGCCCTGCCCCGGGCCCACCGGCGAACGCGCCCACTGGTGGTGGTACGAACCCTACCGGCCCCACCCACCACCCACACCCAACTAGGCTGGCCAGCCTTCCCACTAAACCTGAAAGAGGTTGAGGCATAAAGAATTCCGTTCACGACGAGACCGGGACACGAGTCGACCAGCATCGTGTTCACCTCGCTATTGAGAAGGCGCAGAACAGTTCCCAGTAGTCACCGGTGGATCCCACCTACGTAGCCTTCTCTGCGATCAGGTACGACCGCCACGCGGCGATCCGCGACGTCGTCGGCGGTCCCTGTCACCGTCGATGAGGCTCGCTTGCGTCCGTGGCTGGAACTCCGACAAAGACCTTCGCATGCTTCTTCGAGCGGTCGATTCCCGCCCATCGCGAGTTGACAACAAGGCGTGCTCCCCGGGGAGCGCACGGGTTAAAGCTAGGCCGATAGCCTTCGGTAGTCCCGCAATCGCGGAACATCGGAATGACGTCGGGGATAGATTTCCGCGACGCCGTTAAAGCCACCAGCGTTCCAGCACCCGCGCCACACCGTCGTCGGTGTTGGGTGCGGTGACCTCGTTGGCCACTGCCAGCACGTCCGGATGAGCGTTGCCCATCGCCACACTGTGCCCGGCTTGCACCAACATCGGGACATCGTTGGGCATATCCCCGAAGGCCACCACGTCGTCCGGCGAGATCCCCAGCGGTGTGGCAATCTCCTCGACACCGGTCGCTTTGCTGATGCCTTGCGGCACAATCTCGATCAGACCGTTATTGGTGGAGTAGGTGATATCGCCTTGTGCCCCAATGTGTCGGGCCAACGCCGCTGCCATGTCGTCGCTGCGCGCACCGGCCTTACGGATCAACAGCTTGATCGCCGGCGCGCTCAGCAGGTCGTCGATGGACACCTCGGTGTTGTCGGGGTTCAGCCAGGCATGCTCGTAGCCCGGCGAGCTGACAAACTGCGGTGTCGCCGTGTCATGGGCGCTAAGCCCGATACGTTCCACCGCCAGCCCGGCACCCGGGATGACCCGCGTGGCGATCTCGGCCAGCTCAGCCAGGGTGTCGACGGACAGCGTTCGCGCGGACACCACCCGGTCGGAGGCCGAGTCGTAGATGACAGCACCGTTGGCGCACACCGCCATTGGCGCAAACCCCAGTTGGTCGACCAGCGGACGCACCCATCGAGGCGGACGGCCGGTGGCAAGAATGAAGGTCACTCCAGCCGTGATCGCCGCGTGTACAGCATTGCGGGTACGAGGTGAAATCGTGTCGTTGTCGTCGAGGAGGGTGCCGTCCACGTCGCTGGCGACGAGTGCCGGCAGCGTCATCGAGCCGATCCGGATTCGCTACTCCGAAACACCACAACCACCCCGTCGTCAGGCGATGTGCCGTGCTTGTTCGCCGTTGGTGTACAGCCGCACCCGTCGCTGCAGCCTTCGAGTCGTTTCAATTTGATCCGCCTTGCGCTTCCGCGGGCGCAGTCGAGGCAACCAACCCTGTCGAGGAGCAGTACTCTTTCGCTTCGCCCGCTCGGCGAGTTCGGCTTCGTCGAGCAACCGTGCTTCCTCAGGTGTTGGTGCGCCACCGCCTAACCGCCGAGGCACCCAATAGGCACCGGGCGGATGCGGGTAGGACTCCTGTGTCTCATGCAACAGCTTGACCATTGTCTCGCGCAGCGCTGCTTGCGTGTTTTCCACGGTGTCCATGGGATATATCGGCGTTCCGATCTTGACGGTGATCGGAGTTTTACTGCTCCATAAAGATTTCGGGTGATCTTTTGTCCAGATGCGGTGCGCGCCCCAGACGATGAGTGGAATGATCGGCACCCCTGCTTCATGCGCCATCCGGGCAGCGCCGGTTTTGAATTCCCGCAGCTCGAAACTGCGGCTGATCGTGGCCTCCGGGTGCACGCCGACCAGTTCTCCCGCGCGCAGCCGCTGCACGGCGACGGCGTAAGCGTCTGCGCCCGCGCTCCGGTCCACGGGAATGAGCTTGACGTGCTTGATCACGAAGTTGATCGAGCGCAGCTGCTGCAGCTCGGCTTTGATCAGAAACCGCAGGCGGCGCCCGCGGAGCGTCGCAGCATATTCAGCCGGAATCCAGTCCAGGTAACTGGTGTGATTCACCGCAACCACCGCACCGCCGCGTTCGGGAATGTTCTGCTCACCGATAAATGTGATCTTGATGCCGTTGACCGCGACCGCGGCTTTGACAAGGATTTCAATGGTGCGAAATACCGGCTCTGCCATGCTCGCTACCCCTTCCCGCCAGGCCAGCCCGGCCTGGGTTCGCGCGCTGCACGGCTCGCCGCCCGCACCGCCGCTTCCTGATCCTCCAACCTGGCCGCCTCGGCCGGTGAGGGGGCGCCGCCACCAAGTCGTCGCGGCACCCAGTACGCCCCTCGCGGATGCGGGTACTCCTGTTGCACCCGATACAGCACCGATGTCATCTCGTCGCGCAGCACGGCGGTGAGCTCATCTGCGCGACCTTCCGGAGCCAGGACCCGACCCACCGCCACTGTGATCGGAATCTTATTGCGGCCCAAGGTTTTCGGGCGATCTTTGGTCCATATTCGCTGAGCTCCCCAGACGATCAGGGGAACGATCGGGACCCCCGCTTCCAGCGCCATCCGAGCGGCCCCGGTCTTGAACTCCTTAAGTTCGAAACTGCGGCTGATGGTGGCCTCGGGCATAAGCCCGACCACTTCGCCCTCGCGTAACCGCTGCACCGCCACCGCGTACGCCTCGGCACCCGCTTGGCGGTCGACCGGGATCGTCTTGGTATGCCTGATCAGGTAATCGACCACCTTGACCTGCTGCATCTCGGCCTTGATCAGGTAGCGGATGCGGCGGCCGCGCTGGTGCACCGCGAGGCCGGCAAATAGCCAGTCAACGTAGCTGGTGTGGTTGATGGCGATCACGGCTCCACCGGTTTGAGGAATATTCTGAAGATTCTCGTAGGCGATCTGGCTGCCCCAGACTTTGATCACGGCCTTGGCCGCGATCTCCAGCGTGCGGAAAACCGGTTCCATACGCTCACTCCGGCCCGCCGGCCGTGTCGGGCCGGCGGGCCGCTTTGGCGGCAGCACGCCGACTCGCTTCCTCGGCATCGAGCCGGGTGGCCTCGGCCAGCGAGGGGGCCCCGCCACCGAGCCGGTGCGGCACCCAGAACTCACCGGCCGGATGCGGGCCGTAGGACTCCTGGACGCGTTCCAGCAAGTGCTGCATGCGCGAATGCAGCAACGCGGTCAGCTCCGCGGCCGGCAGGGTCGGTTGGATCGGCTCGCCAACGGCCACCGCGATCGGCACTTTGGGGCGGAACAGCTTCTTGGGATGGTCTTTGGTCCAGATCCGCTGGGCCCCCCACACGATATGCGGGATGATCGGCACGTCCCCCGCGATCGCCATCCGGGCCGCACCGGACTTGAGTTCCTTGATTTCGAAGCTGCGGCTGATCGTCGCCTCGGGGTAGACGCCGACCAGCTCACCGGCCTTGAGCATCTCGACGGCCTTGTAGAACGAGGCCGCTCCGCTTTCCCGGTCCACCGGGATGTGCCGCAGCTTTCGCATGATCGGCCCGGAAATCTTGTGGTCGAAAACTTCCTGTTTGGCCATGAACCGCACCTTGCGGCCCCGGCCCTGCATGTAGGCGGGCAACCCGGCAAAGGTGAAGTCGAAGTAGCTGGTGTGATTGATGGCGATCACCGCGCCGCCGGTCTCGGGCAGGTGCTCGACCCCGGTCACGGTGAACCTCAATCCTTGTACTCGCCACGTCAGGCGTGCGAGCTGGATGATCGTTCCGTATACCGGTTCCACAAGGGTCCAGCCTAGTGCTCGCTACCTGTGCGCTGGCGAACGACAACTTTCAAGGCCTCGCCAGCGCTGACCGCCCTGCGGCTGTTGACGACGGCAGCAGCGGAGAACGGCGATGCGCGTTGTATGCAGTTCGCGGCAGCTGCGCCGACGCCGCAATCTAGCCGACAGATGACGAGGCGCATGCCCAACTGCGGTGCGTGCGCCGCGGGTCAACGATAAGCGGACCGATCCTGACACCGGGCAGCGGCAGCGGTTCTCTTCGGCGATCCTGCCGGCCTGGGCGCGTAAGTTCCCGCAGGTCAGCGAGGTGTTGCCGCTGTTGTATCTGCATGGGCTGTCCACCAGCGATTTCGGGCCGGCGCTGGAGCAGTTCCTGGGCGCCGGATCGGGTCTGTCGGCGTCGACGATTACCCGGCTGACCGCCCAGTCGCAAGACGAAGCCGCAGCGTTCGGGGGTCGGGATCTGTCCGGTGTCGATTTTGTCTACCTGTGGGTGGACGGGATCCACCTCAAGGTCCGCCTGGAGCAGGAGAAGCTCTGTTTGCTGGTGATGATCGGGGTGCGCGCTGATGGCCGCAAGGAGCTCGTCGCCTTGACTGATGGGTACCGCGAGATCGCCGCCTCTACAAGTACTGCGGCGATATCCCACCAGTGGACCTGGAGGCCGCCTACTACGCTCAACACCGGAGACCAGCCGCCGGCTGAGCTCACACACCAGAAAGTCTCCGGACTCACCGGGGCGGTTCACGCCGCCGCCGCTTCGTCGGCGGTGACCACATGAACCACACGGGTCCCGTCGGCGTCCCGCTCGACACGCTCAACCCGTACTCCTGGCAACCCAAACAACAATGTCGTACCGTCAGATACGGCCCTCGGTCCCTTCTTCCGCCTGAAATCCGCAAACTTCAGACTTCAGAAGGCCGAGGGCCTCCCCATGCAACGACACGCCCTATGAGAGCGAAATCACAACTGCCCCTTTAAAATTGAAGAGCCCACATACCCGGGCTACATCATCGACAACACCGCCGACCTCCATTCAACGCGCCACTTACACATGCGACCTCGTGTCGCACGCACCGGAAGTGCCTTTTCAGAACTGAGCCAGATTGTTGCTTCAGGAACACCAATCATCCCAGTTCACAAGGCACTTTCATCATTACGACACTCGCGCCGCCGTCAATTCAATCGGTGGATCACGGCTTAGACGAGATTTCAGAGACAGCGCGCGCTCTTCCACCAAAAACCAGCTCCCTGCGGCTACCGGCAGAGTCGCTGCCGTCGCAAGTGCAAAGAAAACGAAGACATTCAGACTGGCAAACCCACAAATAACCAGCAACTGCTGAATGGGAGACGCGTAAATGTATACACCGTAGGACATATCGGTCTGCAGTCTGAGGCGCTTGTGGTGGATCAGGGCACCTGAAACGATGATGGCGTAAGCCAGCGAAAATGCAGCGACCAGCCGGTAGTTAGGCAGCAGCATCGCCGCTAGAACAATGATTACACTCACCCCGACGAGTGACCACCGAGCAGGAATTACATTTCGGAGTTGATACACCAGCGCGCCGACAAGGAAAACGGTAAACAGGCGCGCCGCAACCACCTGCACAATTACTGCGAGCTCCGCGGGGGAAACCCGCTGGTGGGTTTCTAATTTGGCAAGGAAGATGTATTCTGGCGGAAGAAGAGCTGACCAGGTCAGCGTCAGTGCAAGCGCAAGCGGAATAAACCACCGTCGTTTGAGGAGTCCTACCACGCCTAACACCGCAACAGCGATATAGCACAGCACCTCCCATATAAGCGTCCACAAAGAACCATTCCAATTTCCTGAAAATGGAATGCCGCTCGGGGTGCCTGCAATATCCAGCTGGACTGTCATAACTGCGCTATTTTTTAACACGTACTCAATCGGTGCAGAAGAAAGGAGGAGTTTCGCGGCCGAGCCACCTTGAATCGCGACAGCCATAGGAGCGATGACAAATGCCGTGACGACTAGGCAAACCCACAACCCGGGCAGGATGCGCAGACCCCTTGCGGCAAAGTAGCTGCGTAGTTGGGGTTTGTTAAGCCAACTCGCAGTGATAAGGAACCCCGAGATTGCGAAGAATCCGTCAACCCAGATGTCTCCAAGGAGCTGCTGGACCGGCCAGGACGGCAGGTGGCGTCCAGTTAGTTGGAAGGAGTGGTACAGGATGACGCCCGTCGCCAGCGTCAAACGCCATGCATTTAACGCATTGTTGCGCGGATCGAATGCCTGTCCGAGCTTCATTGCTCCCCTGCGTGTCCATTTTCCTCAGCGGTAACGACCGTAGTGGACTTATGCGCGGCTATGTGACCATATTCTGTCAAGGGACATGGGGAACTGCCCAGTGGCGGTCACTAGGGCACCATCCTTGTTGCGGGCCTGGATCTGAGGTTCGTGGAAGGGACTCGGCGGGAGCCGGGGTGACGGCCTGTGGCGGTCGCTCGTAGAGGGCCATCATGACACTGCCGCCCCCGGCTTCCCCGGGGCCGAAGACCGGCAACAGGGAGATGCGCCGCAGAGCGCCGGTTAGTGACCACCCAGGGGCCGGCCTCGCCGCCGAGTCGTCGTCGCTGCCATGTTGAGGAGTCGAATTGTCGCTCGCTGTTGCTGTCGCGTTGTTCTTCGTTGGAATCGACTGGGCCGCCGAATCCCATGCCGTGTGCGTGATGGACCAGGCCGGTAAGGTCGTGGCTCGCTTCACCATCGCCCATTCCGCGGACGGGATCGCCACTCTGATTCGTCGGTTGGCGAAATACGCTGCGGCTGAGGATGTTCCGATCGCAATCGAACGCCCAAACGGGCGCCTGGTGGACCTGCTGCTGGAGGCTGGGCATCCGGTTGTGCCGGTTAGCCCGAACGCGATCAAGAACTGGCGGGAGGGCGAAGTCCTTTCCGGCGCCAAGTCCGATGCCGCCGACGCTGAAGTCATCGCCGAATACCTGCGGCTGCGCCAGCACCGCCTGCACGTGGCCGCCCCCTACAGCGACCCCACCATCGCACTCCGTACCGTGGTCCGCACCCGCACCGACCTCGTCGAGCAACGCGTGGCGGCCACCCATCAGCTCTCGGCGCTGCTGGACGCGCACTGGCCCGGTGCCAAGGCCCTCTTCGCCGATGTGGAATCCCCGATCAGCCTGGCCTTTTTGACCCGCTACCCGACCCCGGCCGCCGCGATGCACCTGGGCGAAAAGCGGCTGGCCGCGTTCCTGGGGCGACTGCCGCCCAGCCTACGAGTGCCCCGAGTCGGTCGCCGCGCTGGCCGGATGCACACCGGTCACCAAGTCCTCTGGCAAACACAAGGCCGTGCACTTCCGCTGGGCCTGCAACAAACGATTCCGCCAAGCCATGACCACCTTCGCCGACAACAGCCGCCACGAAGGCCCGTGGGCAGCACACATCTACAACCAGGCGCGAACCGCAGGCAAAGACCACCCCCATGCCGTCCGCATCCTCGCGAGAGCCTGGATCCGCGTCATCTGGCGCTGCTGGCAAGACGGCGTCCCCTACGACTCGGCCCAACACGGCGCCGCAACCAAACTCACCGCAACCGCATCGGCGGCCTGAGGTTGACACAGGAGTGTCATGAGAACTGCACGCTGGTGGCCACGAGATCTGCCCACTGGCCGCCACCAGACGTGGCGAGTGGGGTTAGGTCAAGGCGCTCACTCCCTTACCGGCCATGGCTTGGGTGAGCCGTACGCTGTCGCCGCTTGCTTGGCAGACGTGGGCATGATGCAGTAGCCGAAAGCGCGCGAGTTCGCCGATTCTCGGTAGTGGAAATCGCGGAACCTGCACGTATCAAGCATTTTGCGGTCGAGTGTGGCGCGAGTTCGCCGACCCTGGGAGCGGATTGTGCAGGTGTTATCGAGGTGCGGTCGAGCGGCGTTCGGGGTGGGCGGCCTGGACGTAGGTCATGGCGGTCTTGGCGCTGATGTCGAACACGCGCATGAGGTGGACCGGGTCGGCGGTGTGCGAGGCCTCGTCGAGGATGCGGTCGCGGCGCAGCTGTGACGGGGCGAGCCCGAGCCGCTCGAAGATGGTGTCCATGACTTGGTGGGAGACGGGCGGGAGCGTCGCGTCGGCGGTGGTGACCTGGCTGACGAATAGGTGTGGGTTGGTGGTTCGGCCCCACAGCCGTCGACGTTGGTGCAGCCACGCATTGGCCAGGGTGTGGGTGAGTTCATCGAGGTAGACGGTGTGGTGGCGGGTGTCGCGGCGAACGAGCAGCCGGCCGGCGGGCAGGTCGAGATCGTCTAGCAGCAGCTGCGCGGTTTCCTGCTTGCCGAGGCCGTGGATGGCGATTAGGGCGACGACGAGTTTGGGCATCGGTCCGTCGGCCCGGTCGATGAGGCCGCGCAGCCGGTCGGTGGGTATCGGCGTGGGGAGGCGGCGCATCGCGGGCAGCGAAATGCCGCGGGTGGGGTCTTGGAAGATGACCCGTTCCTGTTTGAGGGCGCGGAACAGGCTGTGCAGGGCCGAGAGCAGGTTGCAGGCGGTGACTGGCGGTTGCCGGTTGAGCGTGGCGTGGATGTCGTCGCGGGTGATCTCGCGCAGGCTGGTGACCTGTTCGGTCCAGGTGGCCAGCGCCGGGCGCAGGCTGTTGAGGTAAGAGCGGATGGTGGCCAATGGGAATTCCGGATGCGGGTGACGCCCCTCACCGCGGAGAACCCGGACCCAGCAACGCAATTCGATGGCAATGGGGTCGGGTAGGGCGGCGATGCGCTGATCGACTGCGCGCTGGGCGGCCTCGCCTTGGCGGGCCGGGTCGGGGATGACCATTCCGTGTGCGTCGAGGAACTGCAGCACGCGCCGAATGCCTGCGTTATGGCGATGATCGCCGACCGCGCGGATGTCGGATTCATGGATCGGAGCCTCGGCCCCGAGCCAGCCCAGCAGGATCCGCAGGGTCATGGCCGCGGCGTTGCGCGGCGTCGGATTCCACCCGTGAGCGTCCGCGTGGCGCCGGAATTCCTCGAGCAGCGCTTCGGCGGTCGCTGTCAGCGAGGGCAGTCGCTCCATCGAACCGACGGTGAAGCGGCTCTAGTCCCGGCGTGCATCGAATAACACTGTCTGTGCTGGGTCGACCAAGTGAGGCGACACGGTCGGCTCGAGAGGGTGCGGTGTGAGCCAGCGCCGCTGCTTCGGAGTCGGCACCAGGTCACCAAGAGTCAATTCCTTTGCGGCACTTTGGCGGCTCTACGCCACCAAGCTGGGACGTCGGGTTCTAATCCGTGATGTCTGGTGATTGTTCTGGATTCGGCCGTGGTTGAGAAGTAGGCGGAGTCGGTAGTTGTCGAAGTTGCGGAATCCGCGCGCGGTGCGCTTGGTGTTCTTGATCTTCAGATTCAAGGATTCGGTGGGCCCGTTGGAGACGTCGGTGTGGGCGAAGTAAGCCAGAAACTCCACCCGCCAAATATGCAATGTCCTTCCTAGACGGGCAATTTCGGGAACAGGGCAGTCGCGGGCGGCGGTGATGACCGTTGCCGCGGCGTTGGCGTCGCGGAGCTGGTAGCAGCGCATCAGGTCCTGGGCGATGGTCCAGGCCGCAGTGATTTCCCCGTGCGGGTCGCCGGCCAGCAGTCCTGCCCGCAGCCGATCCCAAGCCCGCTCGGAGAGCCGGTCAGCGCGGCGCCGCAGGATGCGGCGGATCCCGTAGAGCGGGTCGCCGCGATGACCCCGATGCCCGTGGCTATCTTGCTGCACGCGGCGACGCACCTGGTCGAGCGCGGTCAGCCCAAGCTTGGTGACATGGAACGGGTCGAGCACCCGAACCGCTTGCGGCAACTGCTGTTTTAGGGCGCTGGCATAGCCGCGGAATGGGTCCAGCGATGCGGTGGCGATCTGCGCCCTCCACTGGTCGTCGCGCTCGCCCAGCCAGCTGGCCAGCACGACACCGGAGCGGCCGTCGACCACCTCGAGCAGCCGCGCCGGCTGACCCGGTGTCAGATCAGCGATGCCGGTCGCATACTTCGTCGGATGCTGTCCAGTCGCGCGCAAGAACGCGGTCTCATCCACCCCGATCGCCCTCGGCGCGTCCAGCCGTGCCGGGTCGTCGATGAGCGGCTTACCGCGAGCGGTGACGATCCGCATGATGGTCGCCCAGCCCACACCGAGCGCCGACGCGACCCGCGAGACGGCGCCGTCGTGGGCACCGACCTGCTTGAACGCCCACCCCCGGGCCCGCTCGGTCAAACACGCGCGCGGCTGGATCGCAGGATGCTGCTCAGTCCAAGTCTTTTTCGGACACAACGCATGTGGGCAACACCAGACCCGTTTATGCCAACACAGCACCACCGGTCTGCCGCCGATAGGCAGATCACGTACCCACACCGGACGGAGATCTGAATCGCCCTGGGTTTTGTGCACACCGGTTTACTTTGCGCCGGTCGGCTGACCGGTGTGGTGTGCATGGTAGTCGGCCTCGTATTCGATGGGTGGTTTCAGTCCGAGTCGGTGCATGAGCCGGCTGGTGTGTAGGGGTCGGACCGCAGCGCCCTGCCGGTCTTTCGACGCGGTGGGTTTCTGCGGCCCGCCCTCCGAACCGGACGTGCATGTCTCCACGCATCCGGCTCTCCACTTGTTCATGCCGCTGGTGCGGTGTCGGTGTCGGGTGGCCAATTCGCCCATGGTGCAGGGATCTTCGAGCCCCGGTATCGGTAGCGGAGGACCGTCACCGATCGTGGCCGGAACAGCTCGACACGTCGGTCGCTGATCTGCCAGTCAGGCCAGAAGCGACGGCGTAGCGTTCCCCAGGTCAGGCCGAGGTGTCGTTTACGCAGCCAATACGCAACCCGCATGAATGCGAAGTGGTCGACGTAGCAGAAGGTGCGTTTAGACACTCCGTGCTTGAAATAGTTGCACCAGCCCCGTAGCACGGGGTTGACCTGCCGGAGCAGGTCGGCGAGTGTGTGATGTTTGTTGCGGCGCGTCAGTTTCCGGATCTTGCCGGTGATCGAGGCCAGCGATTTCTTCGATGGCCAGGTGTAGACGAACCGCTTGCTGCTGCCCGGTTTGGTTCGCCGCTGGATGCGGAAGCCCAAGAACTCGAAGCCCTCGTCGATGTGGCAGACCCTGGTTTTCTCGACCGACAAGCGCAGGCTCATCGGTGCGAGTACCGCTTCGACCTCATCCCATAGTGCTTCGGCATGAGCGCGTGTGCCGTTGATCAGCACCACGAAATCGTCTGCATAGCGGACGATCCGATAGGTGGCGCCTCCGGCGCGCCGATGCTTGGTGCGCTTCCAGTTCGTATCGAGCGCTTCCCACTGACGCATGAAGTGCTCGTCGAGAACCGACAGGGCGATATTGGCCAGCAGCGGTGAGAGGATCCCGCCCTGGGGAGTGCCGGTCGGCGTATCCCGATGTACCGCATCCTCGGAGAGGATCCCGGCTTTCAGGAACGCCTTGATCAGCGTGAGCACCCGCTTGTCACCGACCCGCATCCGCACCCGATCCATCAGTGCACAATGCGAGATCTCATCGAAGCAGGCCGTGATGTCTGCTTCAAAGACCCACTCGTACCCCTTGTTACCCGAGGTGTAGTGGTGGATCTCGGCGATCGCATCCTGTGCCCGCCGTCTCGGCCGAAACCCATACGAGCACGGCTTGAAATCCGCCTCGTAGATGGGTTCCAGCACCAGCTTCAGCGCTGCCTGCACGATCCTGTCGGCGGTGGTCGGGATTCCCAGGCGTCGCATCTTGCCGTTCGCCTTGGGGATCAACTTCTCCCGCACCGCAACCGGTGTGAACCGGCGTTCTTTCAGGTCGCCTTGCAGTTCTGCAAGGAGTTGCACCGCTCGGTCATCGATGGAGGACGGTGTCACTCCATCGATCCCGGCCGTGCGTGCTCCCTTGTTGCCCCGCACCCTGTTCCACGCCACGACGAGGAACGCTGGGTCATAAACGAGGTTGAACAGATCATCAAACCGGCGGCCCGGATCGGCCACCGCCCAACGATGCAGTTTCCGCTGCATCATGCGTACCCGCAGCCACGCCTCATCGACGTCGGGCCACGGCGCGCCGGTATTCACCAGCGACCTTCGCGCAATGCTCGGCAACCGCGAACAAGCTGGACCCCTTCGCCATGTGACCGGCTTTCCCGGACTCGGACTACTACGGATCCTCCGCCCCCACACGACGGCATCGGCCGGCGACGGACCTTCCCGCCGAAACGCTGGATGCGCTCCGGGAAGGGGACCACCGCGTGGGTTCCCACGTTCACTGTCAGATCGATCGACGGGCGAGGTGCCCAACTATGCTCCTGCGGCATCGCCACGGCTACGCCGCGGGCCTTCACCGTGACCTCCCGACCGGCGGTACAAACCGATCGCGGAGTTCCCCGCACCACACCGTGATACGAGTGTGCGCCGCTGCCCAGCCCAGATCCGCCAGATTCGAGCTGGTGGGAACAGACTTGAGGAGCGTTCAGACGCTGGTTTCTCACGTACACCGTCCCGTCTTGCTTGCCGGACCCGCGTCGTCTGGCAGTGCCGACGCGTCCCGTCGTTGTCAGGGCTGCTTTCCACCCTCATCGGCGTCCCCCGAATCAGGCTGCCCCCAGCTTCAACCCGCTGCCGCGACAGCGGACAGACGAAGGATTCTCACCTCCATTCGATCCCACAGCGCCTCGTGGCGCTCTGTACCAGTGGACCCAGTCGGCGGTGAGGTGCTCGACATCGTGCACCGAGCGCAGCGGCCCGGTTCGGAACGGTGAGTCTTTCCGGATCGCTTCGGTCTTATAGAGACCAATTATTGTCTCCGCCAACGCATTATCGTAGGCGTCTCCGACCGTTCCAATCGACGGCTTCATGCCGGCGAGCATGATCGTCTCCCCGCAGTGCACCGACGTGTACTGCGACCCGGCATCAGAGTGGTGAATCGTCGACCCCGCCAGCGGGTGGCCTTCACGGGCCCGCAGCGCTGCGGCCTGACGGAGCGCCGATTCGACGAACCACGAGTGCTTGGTCGTTGAGCACGCCCAGCCGAGGATCCGCCCGGCGTAGGCATCGACGACGAACGCGGTGTAGACGAACACCCCGGTGACCAGGCGAACGTAGGTGAAATCGGCGACCAGAAGCCGGTTGGGGGCATCGACGGCGAAGGTGCGATCCACCAGGTCCGGTGCCCGCTGCGCGGCGGGATCGGCCACGGTAGTGCGGACCTTCTTGACCCGCCGCACCCCCTGCCAGCCGTTGGCCCGCATGAGACGCTCCACGGTGCATTTGGCCACCGGAATGCCCTGTCGTTGCAGGTGATGCCCACATCTTGGCCGCACCGTAGAGTGACTCGGGCTTGCGGCGACCATCAGCATCGGGGGTGTAGTAGCCGGCCAGGATCTCAGCGACCGTCATGTCCCACAAGACCCGTTTCGATGGTGGGCGAGCCTGCCAGGCGTAGAAGGTTCTCGGGGCGATCTTGCAGCCATGCTCGCTCAGCACGCGGCAGATCGGAGCGACCCCGAACCGAGCACGATGCTCGGCGATGAATTCACAAATCAACGGTGTCGCGGGTCGCTCTCCCGCGCGAAGAAACTTGTTGCCGCCTTGAGGATTTCGATAGTCTGCTCAAGCTCACGGTTCTTCTTACGCAGCTCGCGCAACTCCCGGCTCTCCGCCGTCGATACCCCAGCGGCCTGGCCGTCGTCGATCTCGGCCTGGCGCACCCACTTGCGCAGGGTCTCCGCGCTCATCCCCAACCGGGCCGAGATGGCCCGCATCGCCGCCCACTCGGTGTCGTACTCGTCGCGATGCTCCCGGACCAGCCAGACCGCCTTGGCCTTCATGTCCTGGTCGCACCTCGTTGCCATCGTGCCATCCTTCCCTCAAAAGAAGGTGTGCACGAAACCCGGGATGGTCCAATCTTTGGCAACCGCCAGCGCCCCACAGTCAGGGCATGACACCAGCCCAACGACGGTCTCAACCAGCAACTCCAGCTCACCTCCGGCATCCGCGGCGGCCAACACCCGAAACCCATCCAATCCGAACAACGCAGCAACAACCGATCCGGTAACCTCTGTTTCCAACCTGGGGCTCCTCAACAATCCGTGTGAACTTTGGTTTGTCATCACGGATCATGCCGAGCCCCAGGCCCACGATCAGCTCATTTCAAAGCCTCAAGCGGGTCTCGCCCGGATCCCCAGCTCCCAGGATCATGGAGAAGAGCCGATTTGCCTGACACCAGCATCCATCGGCAGAAATCACGAGCTTCGACGCGTGTCGCCCGATCCCACGCGACCTCGACCGCCCACAGAAACCGGAACCACCGCAGCAGGTCCATCCCGTAGGAGCGCAGCGTCGCCTCCGAACGTCCCGCGGCCTGCAGATCCCGCAGATAGGCCGACACGGCCTCCACCGGCTTGCCCGCCGAGTCGAGCAACCGGTAGGGCAACCACGCGTCGCCTGTCTCGTGCAGCGAGCCGACCAACGGCATCGCCAACTGCGCCATATCCCGCGAATCGTCGTCGCCGATCACGCAGGTGACGATAACGGCAGAATCCATTTTCGCCCGTCAACCAGGGACAACGCGTGTCGTAGTTCAGCCAATAGGTAACGGCGGGCGAAATCCAGCATCTGGGCATTGCGCAACGGTATCCCCGCCACATGCTCGCTGGTCACCGTCTTCTCGGTATCGGTCAATCCGTAGGTGGGTACCCCGCCAAACGTGCGCAGGCTCTGATCGATCGCGGCCATCACCGACGGCAGTGTTTTATCGAGCAGCGCCAGCACCAGCCGAAACCGGCACCACGCCAACCATGCGTAAAATAACTGTGTGCCAACGCCTCTCACGCGGGGGCTGTCACCGAAGTCGTTTTGAAACCACCTCCGCCATCGTGTTCGTGGTCGTGGTACTTGCGGTTGTCGAGATCGCCCTTGTCAGCTACTTGGTGGCACCCGCGAAAACCCAAGCGATGGTTTAAATCCTGCACGAATGGGATTCACCGGGGGAAGATCTTGGTAGCCATCTGCACAGTGGGCGGTGTCGCGTTGGTGGCCAACGGCATAGGCAGCATCTGAGCTGGTGACTAATTGCCGGGTGCCTCGTGCGGTGTGCATTCCGGACTTGAAGCAACGCACTAGCCCTCTTGCGATGCTGCGTCGTCCGAGAGGACAGGCCCGCCCGCCACCGCCTTGCGCCGCCACCAGCCCGTGCTCGCGACGCATCGCGCGCGGGGCCGCCGACGTATAAGCGTTCATCGTCCCCATGTCCAAAGTGCACCACCCGCGCTCTATCGCGACCGTCATAGCCGGGGGCAACGCCGACACTAACGCGACCACCGGATCGCCTGAGAGGCCTCGCAAGCCGCATGGCGGGCCGTGCTTCAACTGGACTACCCCCGACACTTCGCTGGGAGATCGCTGCTCAGATTCGCGCATCAGCCGACCCGTCATGTACTTACAGATCGCTCAGGTTCTGGGTCAGCTCACCCGAAACAAATCCCTGGAAGCCGATCAGCCAACAGCCCTTCGGCTGGCGAAATTCTCTATAAGGTCAGCGGCAGCCGCAACGCTGTCAGCGGCTTTGGTCATCCGGGTGGCGATTTCGCGGGCTCGGCTGAGGTAGTGCGGGGCGAGGATGGTGCGCAGTTCGGACACCAGCGATTGCTGAGTCGTGGACGAAAAGCGCCGGGCAGTGCCCACTTTCAATCGTTTGACCACCGTTCCCCAAAGCGTCTGATCGGGCCACGTCGAAAGGATCAACGTGGGGACTCCGGCGCGCAGGCCTGCGGCCGTGGTGCCAGCTCCGCCATGGTGCACTACCGCGCGGCAAGCCGGAAAGATCGCCGCATAATTTAGCGCGTCCACCACTTTGACGTGGTCGACATGCGGGAGGTGGCTGAAGTCAGTGCCGCCGGCGCACACCAGCGCCCGCTCGCCTAACTGCGCGCAGGCCGCGCTGATCATCGCAAACGTGTCGGCCGCTGAAGAGACGGGCATGCTGCCAAAGCCGAAGAAAATCGGCGGTGTTCCCGCAGCAATCCACGACGCGACCTCCGCGTCGGCGTCGGTCGGAAATTCGATCGTCAGCGCGCCTACAAAGGGCCGTCGACCATTGAATTTCGCCCATTCGGCCACCAACCCTGGAAAACACACCGCGTCGTAGGCCTGGATTTCCAACCACCCGCGTTCGGTGATCCGCCGCGACGGGAGGCCTGTGGCTTTCGGTAGGCCAAGGTGACCGCGCTGCGCGTCCTCAAGCTTTTTTGTCAAGAGCCTATCGGGCCACTCGAACACCGTCATTGCGAAGCGGGCCAGCGGCGCTGGCAGGAATGGCAGCAGCTGGCCGTTGGCCCGCATCGGGTAGGTATGCAGCGTGGCCAACGGAACGTCGCAAGACTCAGCGACATTGGCGGCTGCCTGCTCGCCAATCACGCCGGTGAACAGCAGGTCGGCTCCGTCCGCCAGTGAGGTCAGCGTCGTGCTGACCTCGTTCCAGCACAGGTTGAGCAGCCGCCAGTCTTCACGGTACAGCCTGATCAGATCAGCGATCTTCCACGGTCGGCGGAGCAAGCACGCTAAGAAGTCGCGGTGCACGGCCTGCCATGTCCGCGCATCTGGCCCGTAAGCGACCGCGGCGAGCCCCGCCGCTTCGGCAAAGCCAAACAGGTCAGGCGGCACGGCCACACACACGTCGTGCCCCCGGCGGAGCAACTCTCGTCCCAAAGCCACGCAGGGCTCGACATCACCGCGAGTTCCATAGCTCGCCAGCACAAACTTCATCGCCGAGATCGTAGCCGTTTGTTTCCGGTGCGCATGCTCCGCAATTGAAGCGGGCGCCTCCCGGTGAATCTCGGCCGCCGAGAGGTGCGTCGGTCCGATTTGCAGCTGAGGTTCGGCTACTCTACAGCTGATGGATCGGTTCGTCCCCGCCAAGGCTCACGCGCTCGGGCGCAGCGCACTCCGTGACGAGTTCTCCTCTCCAGAAAGCGAATCGATCCAGGTCGTCGGGGGCTGACCAGTGCCGGTCCGAAGACGACATACCGCACGCTCATCCTTTAAGAACGGCGCATCCGACCTACGCAGCGACAATCGGCTTGCGCCCGCGGACCACGCTTTGTTTGCCCAGCATGAGGCAATGGGCCGGAAGCTAGTCATTCAGTGCGTGTGGGTTTATGAGCACCCTATCGACTTCGACGGCGTGAAGCGTTTTCATCACAACCTTGGTTACGGCTTACTGGGACGGCGCATCGAGCGCTCGCCGCTACCGTTTGCCCGGCATCGGTGGGTCTTGGATCGGGGGCCGTCCGATATCGATATCGCTGACCGCGCTCGTCCACGCAGTGAACTCAGCGATTGGGTCGATGAACGCTCGCAATTGCCGATTGATCCGGAACGCGGGCCCACGTGGCATCTCGGCGTCCTTCCCCTTACGGACGGCTCGACGGCGGTCAGCCTGGTGGTCTCCCACTACCTGATCGACGGCCTCGGGCTTGTTGTCGCGTTAGTTGATGCAGTCTCGGGCAGCACGCGCGATCTTGGCTACCCACCCCCACGTTCACGTACTCGACTGCGCGCGGTTATACAGGATGCCCGACAAACAGCGCGCGACGCACCAGAAGTTGCCCGCGCGCTTGTCGTGGCGGCAAAACTGGCTCGTCATCGGCCGCACGGTATCGCGCAATCATCGGCATCGCGACCGGCCGCCCTCCTTCGAAGTCAATCCGATGACATGGTGCTTGTGCCCGGTATAACGATCTACGCCGACTTGGATCAGTGGGCTGCCCGCGCGCAAGCTCTAGGGGGATTGACTAACACACTGGTCGCCGGATTTGCTGCGAAGCTCGGGGAGCGCATGGGGCGCCGAGCCGGTGACGGCGTCGTCACCCTGCAACTCCCGGTGAGCGACCGCGCCGAGGGTGATACGCGTGCGAACGCAATGTCGTTTGCGCGCGTCAGCATCGACCCGACACAGCTAACGACGGATCTGCGTGACGCCCGTGCAGCCATCAAGGAGGCGCTGAGATCCCTGCGGGAGACGCCAAATGAGCCACCGCAGATCCTGTGGCTCGCCTCGTTCACGCCGAAACGCGCGTTGAATCGGCTAGCCGATGCGATGGCAATCGACCCGGATCTCTCGGTGTTTTATTCCAATCTCGGCGACGTCGGCTCAGTGGTGAACCGGCTCGACGGCACCCCCGCCGAGTACGCCACCGCACGAGTTACGGCTCAACACGAGACGCGACAATGGCTCGAGCGAATGGGCGGCCAAATGACTGTGCAGTCCTTCCGCCTCCCGGACAGGATGGTCATCAGCGTCAACGCCTATCAACCTGGCGCCGATAACACCAAACACGCGTTACGCGAGCTGGCCGCGCGAACGCTCGCCGAGTTCGAGCTCACCGGCAAGATTGACTAACGGAACCTGTCCTGCGCGCAACCGAAACGCCCAGCACGGATAGCTCGTCCTTTGGCTGACCGCGCCGGGTCATCATGTGTGGCGTTTCTAAGTGGCAGACAAGGCCGACGAAGGTCGCGGTCAACAATCGGGTGAGCGTGGCGACATCGCCAACGACATTACGGCAATGGCGCTGCTCCGCCGGGTCTGACATCCCTGACGGCGTCCATCTGTCGCTCAAGGCGCAGATGGAGGTTTGGCGATCGGTCGCAAAATAGCGGGCCTGCGGCCAGACCATCGGCGAACGCCGCCACGACCCTCCCGACGCCAGCATCGGGCCTGGCCCGCGTAACCCCACAGACCGTGTCCGACCATCGAACCAACGCTTCGATGCGAAATCTAGGAGCACTTCTTTATAGGAAGGTGAAATAGGGCGCACCGCAAAGTAGTCGACACCGGCGCGATTCGCAACCCCGTTAACCTCACCGAAGCGGCATCGTTCTCGAAAGCCAGCGACCGCGCTGCTTGCAAGATCCCGCCGCACGCAGGTGTTTTTGTTGCCTGGCGCGGGGCGTCGGAAGGCAGGTTACGCCACCGCCGAGGATAACGAACGCGATGTGATTTGGAGGTCAGACGAAAACACCAGCGTACCTTAACGCATAGGGTATGCGTTACGATCACAGATCACTTTGGGCAAGGAATCGATACGAAGCCCACCAACATGGTTTACTCATCAAGATCGGGTTCGCCGCCCGGGGCGCCGTTCGCTTGAGGTGACCGTCGCAGGTCTATAGCGCGACGTCCACCGCATTCGAGCAGTCGCTCTGGCGTGTCGGGGTCCGATCCATAGTTGCATAAACGAGCGGCTGAGAACATGGTGCCAGTTCTAGAAACGGGTGGGAGGGTGCGGTGGTCGAGCAAGGTGTGCGCGGCGTTGCAGGAGCCTCATCCGATGTCGCCACTGCAGGTCAGCAAGAAATCAATCCGTGGTCTCGTTCCGCTTTTCCGGAAACTGCTCACCAAAGTCCACATGCACCCACTGCATCAGGTGGCTTTCGAAAGGGTCATCGAAATCGGGGGTTTACCATTTCCAAGGTTTTGAGGCGACTGTGGATTCCGCTGGTCATACTGGTCGTCGTCGCTAGTGGCGGATTCACCGTGGCACGTCTTCACCGTGTATTCGGCTCTGAGAAACGTCCCTCGTATGCCGACACTAAAATCAACGACACAAAACCCTATAACCCTAAGCGCCTAAGGTACGAGATTTTCGGACCGCCAGGAACCGTCGCCACTATCAGCTATTTCGACGTCAATGCCGACCCGCAGCGAGTCGTCGGGGCGCGTCTGCCCTGGTCGGTGGAATTCGCGACCACCGAGGCAACAGCCATGGGAAGTATCGTGGCGCAGGGCGACAGCAACAGCATCGGCTGCCGCATCTTGGTGGACGGTGATGTAAAAGCCGAACGAATAACGTACGAAGTAAACGCGTTCACCTTCTGCCTACTGAAAGCAGCATGAGTCACGAGCACATGGGCACCGCATACACCACGCCACCATTCGTAGCGCGGGCGATCCGTCGACTCTCGATACCCCTCATTCTTTTATGGTTGGTGATCAGCTTCGTCCTGAGCACGGCCGTTCCGTCGTTGGAGAACGTCGAGAAAGAGCGTTCAGTATCGATCAATCCCAACGATGCGCCGGCGTTCAAGTCGGCGAGGCGCATGGTTCAGGATTTCAAGGAATCTACTTCCGAGAGCGTGGCGATGGTCGTCTTGGAGGGGCAGCAACGCCTCGGCGACGATGCGCATAGATACTACGACAGTTTGATTCGTAAATTTGAAGACGACCCGAAGCATGTACGGCATATCCAGAACTTCTGGGGAGATCCGCTGACAGCGGCCGCTGCGGAAAGCACCGACGGCAAGGGCGTATATGTTCAATTGGATCTCGCCGGAACTATGGGACAGGCCTTTGGGAACGAATCGGCCCAAGCGGTCCGCGACATCGTGGACCACACGCCGCCGCCACCGGGAGTCAAGGCGTATGTCACCGGCCCAGCAGCAATCGCTGCGGACATGGGCGAAAGCGGCGACAGAACGGTCAAAAGAATCACAGCGGTAAGCCTGACAGTGATCTGCACTGTGCTGTTCCTCGTCTACCGTTCGATCATCACCGTAATTCTTTTGCTGCTGATGGTCGGCATAGAATTCCAGGTCGCTCGAGGAGCCGTCGCCTTCCTTGGTCACCACGGGATTATTGGCCTTACTACCTTTGCAGTGAATCTGCTGGGGTCCCTCGCGATTGCGGCCGGAACGGACTATGGGATATTTTTCCTAGGGCGCTACCAAGAGGCGCGCCAGGCCGGCGAGAATCGGGAAGCGGCTTTCTACACCACATACCGCAGCGTCGCCAAAGTTGTCTTGGCTTCCGGCCTGACAATTGCCGGAGCCCTTTATTGCCTGAGCTTTACTCGGCTGCCCGCGTTCCAAGTAGTTGGTATCCCTTGTGCTGTGGGCATGCTCGTTGCGGTCGCGGTGGCGCTCACACTGGTTCCGGCAGTTATGGTCGTCGGCAGTCGCTTTGGGTTATTCGACCCCAAGCGCAGGATCGGCGTGCGTCGCTGGCGCCGAATCGGCACGTCGATCGTCCGCTGGCCGGGGCCAATCCTTGCCGCTGCCTTAGCATTCGCTCTAATCGGCCTACTAGCACTGCCGGGTTATAAGCCCAGCTACAACGACCAGAATTACATCCCGAAAGATATTCCCGCCAATCTCGGGTATGCGGCCGCGGCACGACACTTCCCACAATCGCGGATGATGACGCCTGAGCTCTTGCTGATCGAGGCCGACCGCGATATGCGTAATCCGGCCGATTTTCTGATATTGAACAAACTAGCGAAGAGCGTCTTCGCCGTCCCCGGCATTTCCAGAGTGCAGGCGATAACCCGACCTACAGGCGAGCCGATCGCACATACTTCGATACCGTTTATACTGAGCATGACGCAGGCGAGTCAGGTACAGAACTTGGAATTTCAGAAGCAGCGCATGAACGACCTGCTCAAGCAGGCGGACGATTTAGCGAAAACCATCAGCATAATGCAGCGCATGTATGCCTTGATGCAGCAGCTCACAAATACGACCCACCATATGGTCAGCGAAACACACGACGTGCAAGCCATCACGGAAGAATTGCGGGATCACATTTCCGCTTTCGAGGATTTCTGGCGGCCGATCCGCAGCTACTTCTACTGGGAAAAACACTGCTATGACATTCCGATTTGCTGGTCGCTGAGATCTATATTCGACACACTCGACGGCGTTGACGAGATCAGCGACAAGCTGCAAGACCTTGTCAAAGACCTCGACCAGCTGGATGTGCTCATGCCGCAGTTGCTCGCTCAGTTCCCGCCGATGATCGCAACCATGCAGAGCACCCGGACCATGATGCTGACCATGCACAGCACGATGTCGGGGATCTTCGGTCAGATGGAGGACTCGAGCGATAACGCGACAGCGATGGGGAAGGCATTCGATGCCGCGAAAAACGACGACTCCTTCTACCTGCCTCCGGACGTCTTCAAGAATAAGGATTTCAAACGAGTCGAGAAAGTGTTCTTGTCGCCGGATGGGAAAGCCACCCGGATGCTCATCACGCAAAGGGGAGACCCCGCGACGCCTGAAGGTGTCTCGCGGGTCGAGGCGATAAAGACCGCGGCCGAGGAGGCGCTGAAGGGCACTCCACTGGAAAACGCTAAGATCTACTTAACCGGCACCGCAGCGATGATCAAAGACATCGTGGACGGGTCCAAATACGATCTCTTGATCGCTGCAGTCGCTGCGCTCTCCTTGATTTTCATTATCATGCTGATTATCACGCGCAGTTTCATTGCTGCGCTGGTTATCGTGGGAACGGTAGCGCTGTCGCTCGGAGCATCTTTCGGTTTGTCTGTGCTCGTCTGGCATTACCTACTCGACATACAAATGCACTGGGTGGTGCTGGCAATGTCGGTGATCGTCCTTTTGGCGGTCGGGTCTGACTACAATTTGCTGCTCGTATCCCGGATGAAGGAGGAAATAGGCGCCGGAATAAACACGGGCATCATCCGCGCAATGGGCGGCACCGGTAAGGTCGTGACGAACGCGGGCTTGGTCTTCGCCTTCACGATGATGTCGATGGCTGTCAGCGACTTGGTCATCATTGCCCAAATTGGGACCACTATCGGCCTCGGGCTGTTGTTTGACACCTTGGTCGTGCGCGCGTTCATGACACCGTCGGTCGCCGCGTTGCTGGGACGCTGGTTCTGGTGGCCGCAGCAAGTGCGCCCACGCCCCGCCAGTGCCCTGCTCCGGCCATCAGGACCTCGTCCCGCAGTGCGCTCGCTGTTGCTCGGGCAAGGAACCGGATATGGCGCATTTCCGGGCGAGGATGCAAGTGCTGCTGGGGACGGGAACGGCCGGCGTCGCGTCTATCTTGGGGATCGCGGTCATGATGCGACTTGAGCAGTCATGAGGTGGCCGACCGTCCATGGCAACCTTCAGCTATTCCGACAGCACCGCCAACCTGCGGCGTGTTGATCGAGCGTTTTTGCTGTGGTGGATGAAGATCAGGGCAACCCCGCTGGCGACGGTGGAAGCGATCGTGGCGCCGGGGGCCGCATGAGCGCCAAACGCAGTCAGCCCTCCGTGATAGCATGCACAATCCGCCGGTTTTCGCTGTTGGTCATCCTGGCCTGGATTGCACTAACTCTGATTCTGACCTTCGCCGTTCCTCCCCTGGAGCGGGTCGGGCAACAGCACTCGGTTTCGATGAGTCCCAAAGATGCGTCGTCGGTGCAGGCCATGGTGCGCATGGGCAAGGACTTCAAAGAATCTGACTCGGACAGCTTCACGATGATCGTGCTGGAGGGTCAGCAGCCGCTCGGAGAGGATGCTCACGAGTATTACGCCCAACTAGTTCGGGAGTTGCGAGCCGACCCGAAGCATGTGGAACACGTGCAGGATTTATGGGGGGATCGCCTCACAGCCGCAGGCGCGGAGAGCTCCGACGGCAAGGCCGCGTATGTGCAATTGAACCTGGCCGGCAACCAGGGGACGACCTTGGGGGACGAATCCGTGGCGGCGGTCCGGGATATCGTCCGGCGGACGCAGCCGCCTCCCGGGGTCACGGCGTATGTCACTGGCGCGGCCCCGTTGGTTGTCGATATGCAGCAAAGCGGCAACAAATCCATCCTGAAGATCACCGCGGTTACGGTCGCAATGATCTTCATGATGCTGCTATTTGTGTATCGCTCGATTATCACTGTGGTCCTGCTGCTGATTATGGTTGGGGTCGAATTAGCGGTGGCCCGGGGAACCGTTGCGTTTCTGGGCCACAACAATATTCTCGTACTATCGACGTTCGCCATTAACCTGCTGGTATCCCTTGGGATCGCGGCCGGAACTGACTACGGGATATTCTTTTTCGGTCGATATCAGGAAGCGCGTCAGGCCGGTGAGGACCCCGAAACCGCCTACTACACCACGTACCGTGGGGTCGCTCCCGTTGTATTGGCCTCCGGCTTGACGATTGCCGGGGCGATTTTCTGCTTGAGCTTTACCCGGATGCCCTACTTCCAGACCATGGGTGTCCCCTGCGCAGTGGGCATGATCGTTGCGGTCGCGGTTGCGCTCACCCTGGTTCCAGCGGTTATTGCCGTCGGCAGTCGCTTCGGGTTATTCGACCCCAAGCGCATGATCAGGGTTCGTCGCTGGCGCCGGGTCGGCACGGCGATTGTGCGCTGGCCAGCCCCCATTCTGGCAGCCTCCTGCGTGATCGCGCTGATCGGACTACTGACGCTGCCGGGTTATAAGACGAGCTACAACGATCGCCTCTATATTCCCCAGGACATTCCGGCCAATTTGGGATTCGCGGCTGCCGACCGACATTTCCCTCAGGCGCGAACGATGCCAGAAATTCTAATGATCGAATCCGATCACGATATGCGCAATCCGTCAGATTTTCTGGTGTTAAATAAGCTCGCCAAAGGAGTCTTCCACGTTCCAGGAATTTCTCGGGTACAGGGTATCACCCGCCCTGAGGGTACGCCAATCGGTCATACATCTATACCCTTCCTGCTTAGCTTGCAAACCGCAACCATGCTTCAGGATATGAAGTATATGAAGGAGCGTGTAAACGACATACTCAAGCAGGCCGACGATATGACGAAAATGATCGGCATAATGCAGCACCAGTATAGCCTCGTGCAGCAGATCAACGCCACGACCCATCACACTTTCGGCATCACAAAGGAAATCACTGCCATTACCGATGAATTGCGTGACCATGTCGCGGATTTCGAGGATTTCTGGCGACCGATACGCAGCTATTTCTACTGGGAGAAGCACTGCTACGACATTCCCATCTGCTGGTCGCTGCGCGCGGTGTTCGATGCAGTCGACACGATTGACGAGATGACCGATAAAATGCACGACCTCGTCAAAGACCTCGATCAGATAGACGTGCTGATGCCCCAGATGCTCGCCCAGTTTCCACCGCTGATCGCGACAATGCAGAGCATGCGGACCATGATGCTGACCATGCATAGCACTATGTCGGGCATCTTCGGCGAGATGGACGAAATGGCCGAAAACGCGATGGCAATGGGACAGGCGTACGATGCAGCCAAAAACGACGATTCATTCTACCTGCCTCCGGAAGTTTTTCAGAACAAGGACTTCCAGCGTGCGATGGACTCCTTCCTGTCCCCAGACGGAAAAGCAGCTCGATTCATCATTTCTCAGAGGGGCCAACCCGCGACGGCCGAGGGAATTAAACGGATCAGCCAAGTGAGGACGGCGGCGGAGGAGGCGCTCAAGGGGACACCTCTGGCGAACGCCAAGATCTATATTGCGGGTACCGCGGCAACCTATAAAGACTGGGGAGAGGGCTCCAGATTCGATCTTTTGATCGCCGGGGTTGGTTCGCTCTGCCTTATCTTAATCATCATGCTCCTCATCACGCGAAGTTTTATCGCCGCACTAATTATCGTGGGTACGGTGGCGATTTCGTTGGGTGCATCGTTTGGGTTGTCCGTCCTGGTCTGGCAATATATTCTGGGCATCAAATTGCACTGGATGGTGCTCCCAATGTCGGTGATCATCCTTTTAGCGGTGGGTTCGGATTACAACCTGCTGCTGGTGTCACGGATGAAAGAGGAAATAGCCGCGGGCATTAGTACAGGTATCATCCGCGCAATGGGCGGTACCGGCAAGGTCGTCACCAACGCGGGTCTAGTATTCGCATTCACGATGATGTCCATGGCGGTCAGCGACTTGCGCATCATCGCGCAAGTCGGTACCACTATCGGTCTGGGGCTATTGTTCGACACTTTGGTCGTGCGCTCGTTCATGACACCATCCCTAGCCGCGTTGCTGGGGCGTTGGTTCTGGTGGCCACAAGCAGTGCGTCCGCGCCCGGCCAGTCAAATGCTTCGGCCGTACGGACCGCGTCCATTGGTCCGGTCATTGCTGCTACGGGAGGAGCAGGACGACGACCCGGTTACAGCCCCGCTGCCCAGATCAAGAGTCTGAATTGCACTGAGGCTTATCGGGTTGCGCGTGGAGCTACGGCGAACCCGGTCGCATCGGCCCTCGTCGGCCGCGCAAGAACCTTCATCATCACCGTAGCTAGCACAACATTACCGGGTCTTCGCAATGAAGCTTGGTAGCGGTCGGGTGACACGGTTGTCTGCCTGACCCTGGGGATGGGCCTGGGGCCTCATGATTCGTGGTGTTAGTGAACACGAATGGAAAGGCCCCAGGTGAATAACAACAGTAGTGCGATGGTGATGCTTGGACTGGAAGGCATGGCCGTGCTGGCGGTGTCCGAGCACGATGGTGAACTGGAGTACGCGATTGAGACAACCGCGGCGATCGGCTGGTGTCCGGTATGCGGGGCGATCGCGCGGTTGCATGATCGCCGCCCGACGTGGGTGCGTGATTTGCCGGCCGGGTGGACCATCCCGGGTTTCGTGCACACCTTCTTTTGACAACCGTGTGGTGGCCCGGGCCCGCGCCACCACACGGTTGCGTACCGCGATCGGTGCGGCGATCGGCGATGCCGGGCGGGCGGTGGCCGAGGTCGCGGCCGCCCACGGGGTACCCTGGCCGACCGCGCACCGCGCGTTCGTCGCGCACGCCGAGGAACGGCTATGCGAACCCGCGCCGGTGGCAGTGCTCGGTATCGACGAGACCCGCCGCGGCAAACCCCGCTGGGAGCAGTGCGCCACGACAGGGCGGTGGGTGCGGGTTGACCCGTGGGACACCGGATTCGTCGATTTAGCCGGAGATCAGGGCTTGTTGGGGCAGCGCGAGGGCCGCACCGGTGCTGCGGTGATCGACTGGCTGGCCGAGCGCAGCCAGGAGTTCCGCGAGGCCGTTCAGTTCGTGGCGATCGACCCGGCCGCGGTCTACGCCACGGCGATCCGCACACCGGGGTTGCTGCCCAATGCCACCCTGCTGGTCGATCACTTCCACCTGGTGAAACTCGGCAACGATGCGTTGACCAAGGTGCGCCGCCGGGTGACCTGGGATCTGCGGGATCGCCGCGGCGGCAAACTCGACCCGGAATGGGCCCACCGCCGGCGCCTGCTGACCGCGTGGGAACGCTTGTCGGACAAGAATTTCGCCACGATGTGGAACGCGATCGTGGCCGAAGACGACACCGGCCAGATCCTGTCGGCGTGGATCGCCAAGGAAGAACTGCGCACCCTGCTGTCCACCGTGCACGCCGGCGGCGATGCGCACCTGACCCGGCATCGGCTGCACCGCTTCCTGGCCTGGTGCATCGACTCGCAGATCCCTGAGCTGCTCACCCTGGCCGCCACCGTCGACACCTGGTGGCCCGAGATCAACGCCTTCATCGCCACCGGTATCACCAACGCCCGCACCGAGGGCTACAACCGGCTCGTCAAACAGGTCAAACGCGCCGCGTGCGGATTCCGGAATCAAGACAATTCGGCACGCCGGATACGATTTCACTGCACCCGCAAACAGCGGGCCGCAACCCAGACGTCATGCTGATTGTGAATCGCCCTGGGTTTTGTGCACACCGGTTTACTTTGCGCCGGTCGGCTGACCGCTGTGGTGTGCATGGTAGTCGGCCTCGTATTCGATGGGTGGTTTCAGTCCGAGTCGGTGCATGAGCCGGCTGGTGTGTAGGGGTCGGACCGCAGCGCCCTGCCGGTCTTTCGACGCGGTGGGTTTCTGCGGCCCGCCCTCCGAACCGGACGTGCATGTCTCCACGCATCCGGCTCTCCACTTGTTCATGCCGCTGGTGCGGTGTCGGTGTCGGGTGGCCAATTCGCCCATGGTGCAGGGATCTTCGAGCCCCGGTATCGGTAGCGGAGGACCGTCACCGATCGTGGCCGGAACAGCTCGACACGTCGGTCGCTGATCTGCCAGTCAGGCCAGAAGCGACGGCGTAGCGTTCCCCAGGTCAGGCCGAGGTGTCGTTTACGCAGCCAATACGCAACCCGCATGAATGCGAAGTGGTCGACGTAGCAGAAGGTGCGTTTAGACACTCCGTGCTTGAAATAGTTGCACCAGCCCCGTAGCACGGGGTTGACCTGCCGGAGCAGGTCGGCGAGTGTGTGATGTTTGTTGCGGCGCGTCAGTTTCCGGATCTTGCCGGTGATCGAGGCCAGCGATTTCTTCGATGGCCAGGTGTAGACGAACCGCTTGCTGCTGCCCGGTTTGGTTCGCCGCTGGATGCGGAAGCCCAAGAACTCGAAGCCCTCGTCGATGTGGCAGACCCTGGTTTTCTCGACCGACAAGCGCAGGCTCATCGGTGCGAGTACCGCTTCGACCTCATCCCATAGTGCTTCGGCATGAGCGCGTGTGCCGTTGATCAGCACCACGAAATCGTCTGCATAGCGGACGATCCGATAGGTGGCGCCTCCGGCGCGCCGATGCTTGGTGCGCTTCCAGTTCGTATCGAGCGCTTCCCACTGACGCATGAAGTGCTCGTCGAGAACCGACAGGGCGATATTGGCCAGCAGCGGTGAGAGGATCCCGCCCTGGGGAGTGCCGGTCGGCGTATCCCGATGTACCGCATCCTCGGAGAGGATCCCGGCTTTCAGGAACGCCTTGATCAGCGTGAGCACCCGCTTGTCACCGACCCGCATCCGCACCCGATCCATCAGTGCACAATGCGAGATCTCATCGAAGCAGGCCGTGATGTCTGCTTCAAAGACCCACTCGTACCCCTTGTTACCCGAGGTGTAGTGGTGGATCTCGGCGATCGCATCCTGTGCCCGCCGTCTCGGCCGAAACCCATACGAGCACGGCTTGAAATCCGCCTCGTAGATGGGTTCCAGCACCAGCTTCAGCGCTGCCTGCACGATCCTGTCGGCGGTGGTCGGGATTCCCAGGCGTCGCATCTTGCCGTTCGCCTTGGGGATCAACTTCTCCCGCACCGCAACCGGTGTGAACCGGCGTTCTTTCAGGTCGCCTTGCAGTTCTGCAAGGAGTTGCACCGCTCGGTCATCGATGGAGGACGGTGTCACTCCATCGATCCCGGCCGTGCGTGCTCCCTTGTTGCCCCGCACCCTGTTCCACGCCACGACGAGGAACGCTGGGTCATAAACGAGGTTGAACAGATCATCAAACCGGCGGCCCGGATCGGCCACCGCCCAACGATGCAGTTTCCGCTGCATCATGCGTACCCGCAGCCACGCCTCATCGACGTCGGGCCACGGCGCGCCGGTATTCACCAGCGACCTTCGCGCAATGCTCGGCAACCGCGAACAAGCTGGACCCCTTCGCCATGTGACCGGCTTTCCCGGACTCGGACTACTACGGATCCTCCGCCCCCACACGACGGCATCGGCCGGCGACGGACCTTCCCGCCGAAACGCTGGATGCGCTCCGGGAAGGGGACCACCGCGTGGGTTCCCACGTTCACTGTCAGATCGATCGACGGGCGAGGTGCCCAACTATGCTCCTGCGGCATCGCCACGGCTACGCCGCGGGCCTTCACCGTGACCTCCCGACCGGCGGTACAAACCGATCGCGGAGTTCCCCGCACCACACCGTGATACGAGTGTGCGCCGCTGCCCAGCCCAGATCCGCCAGATTCGAGCTGGTGGGAACAGACTTGAGGAGCGTTCAGACGCTGGTTTCTCACGTACACCGTCCCGTCTTGCTTGCCGGACCCGCGTCGTCTGGCAGTGCCGACGCGTCCCGTCGTTGTCAGGGCTGCTTTCCACCCTCATCGGCGTCCCCCGAATCAGGCTGCCCCCAGCTTCAACCCGCTGCCGCGACAGCGGACAGACGAAGGATTCTCACCTCCATTCGATCCCACAGCGCCTCGTGGCGCTCTGTACCAGTGGACCCAGTCGGCGGTGAGGTGCTCGACATCGTGCACCGAGCGCAGCGGCCCGGTTCGGAACGGTGAGTCTTTCCGGATCGCTTCGGTCTTATAGAGACCAATTATTGTCTCCGCCAACGCATTATCGTAGGCGTCTCCGACCGTTCCAATCGACGGCTTCATGCCGGCGAGCATGATCGTCTCCCCGCAGTGCACCGACGTGTACTGCGACCCGGCATCAGAGTGGTGAATCGTCGACCCCGCCAGCGGGTGGCCTTCACGGGCCCGCAGCGCTGCGGCCTGACGGATCGCCGATTCGACGAACCACGAGTGCTTGGTCGTTGAGCACGCCCAGCCGAGGATCCGCCCGGCGTAGGCATCGACGACGAACGCGGTGTAGACGAACACCCCGGTGACCAGGCGAACGTAGGTGAAATCGGCGACCAGAAGCCGGTTGGGGGCATCGACGGCGAAGGTGCGATCCACCAGGTCCGGTGCCCGCTGCGCGGCGAGATCGGCCACGGTAGTGCGGACCTTCTTGACCCGCCGCACCCCCTGCCAGCCGTTGGCCCGCATGAGACGCTCCACGGTGCATTTGGCCACCGGAATGCCCCGTCGTTGCAGGTGAGCCCACATCTTGGCCGCACCGTAGAGTGACTCGGGCTTGCGGCGACCATCAGCATCGGGGGTGTAGTAGCCGGCCAGGATCTCAGCGACCGTCATGTCCCACAAGACCCGTTTCGATGGTGGGCGAGCCTGCCAGGCGTAGAAGGTTCTCGGGGCGATCTTGCAGCCATGCTCGCTCAGCACGCGGCA
Source organism: Mycobacterium heckeshornense (assembly GCF_016592155.1). Classification (NCBI taxonomy): domain Bacteria; kingdom Bacillati; phylum Actinomycetota; class Actinomycetes; order Mycobacteriales; family Mycobacteriaceae; genus Mycobacterium; species Mycobacterium heckeshornense. The sequence goes on along the minus strand of NZ_AP024237.1, from coordinate 179,152 downwards.
GATCGGAGCGACCCCGAACCGAGCACGATGCTCGGCGATGAATTCACAAATCAACGGTGTCGCGGGTCGCTCTCCCGCGCGAAGAAACTTGTTGCCGCCTTCAGGATTTCGATAGTCTGCTCAAGCTCACGGTTCTTCTTACGCAGCTCGCGCAACTCCCGGCTCTCCGCCGTCGATACCCCAGCGGCCTGGCCGTCGTCGATCTCGGCCTGGCGCACCCACTTGCGCAGGGTCTCCGCGCTCATCCCCAACCGGGCCGAGATGGCCCGCATCGCCGCCCACTCGGTGTCGTACTCGTCGCGATGCTCCCGGACCAGCCGGACCGCCTTGGCCTTCATGTCCTGGTCGTACCTCGTTGCCATCGTGCCATCCTTCCCTCAAAAGAAGGTGTGCACGAAACCCGGGATGGTCCATTGCCCGGTCAAAATCGAAGAGCCCTCAACCCGTACTCCTGGCAACCCAAACAACAATGTCGTACCGTCAGACACGGCCCTCGGTCCCTTCTTCCGCCTGAAATCCGCAAACTTCAGACTTCAGAAGGCCGAGGGCCTCCCCATGCAACGACACGCCCTATGAGAGCGAAATCACAACTGCCCCTTTAAAATTGAAGAGCCGTTTTGGTAGCGGGGCATCCCGTTCCACCGATTTGATCTACGGGGTATCCACCGCCGGTCACGTTCTTTTATACACCCGCGCGGCGCGCGAAATTTTCCATAACATCGGCGGCCGCTGTAACGCTTTCGGCGGGTTTGCGCATCCGGGTGGCGATCTCGCGGGCGCGGTCCAAGTACTGCGGGGCGAGGATTGTACGCAAATCAGCGACCAGGGTTTCCCGGGTAGTGCACGAAAAGCGCCGCGCGGTACCGACCTTTAGCCGTTTGACCTGAGCTCCCCACAGCGTCTGATTGAGGTCGGTCGAAAGGATCAACGTGGGCACCCCGGCCCGCAGGCCGATCGCCGTGGTGCCCGCGCCGCCGTGGTGCACCACCGCCCGGCAGGCCGGAAAGATCCCGCTGTAATTCACCGCACGCACCACCTTGACATGGTCGGAATGGGAGACGTCGCTGAAGTCACTGCAACCGGAGCACACCAACGCCCACTCACCCAACTGCGCGCAGGCCGCGCTGATCATGGCGATCACGTCGGAAGCAGATTCGACTGGGATGCTGCCAAAGCCGAAGAAAATCGGAGGTGTTCCCGCCGCAATCCACGACGCAACCTCCTCATCGGCATCGGTAGGCAACTCCATCGTTAGCGCGCCAACAAAGGGGCGCTGGCCATTGAATTGCGCCCATTCAGCCGCCAGCCCTGGAAAACACACTTCGTCGTAGGCCTGGATTTCCAGCGCCCCCCGTTGTGCGATCCGCCGCGCCCAGGGACCTGTTGCCTTCGGCAGACCGAGTTGACGGCGCTGCGCGTCCTCCATCTTCTTCGTTCCGCGCCAAGACAACCACTCGAGCATGGTCATTGCACTGCGGCCCAGCGGGGCCGGCAGGGACGGAAGGAGTTGGCCATTGACTCGCAGCGGGAACCAGTGCAGCGTAGCCAACGGCATCTCGTAACACTCTGCGACATTGGCAGCGGAGTCCTCGTAATTCATGCCGGTGACCAGGACGTCGGCGCCCTGCGCGAGCGACGTCAGCGTCTTACTGACCTCTTCGCGGCACTGAGTGATAGGCTCCGAGATCTCGCGCCATAACCCGATCCAATCTCGGATCTTCCAAAACGCGCCGAAGAAGCACGTCCAAAAGTCGCGATACGCATAGAGGATAGCCTCCAACTCCGGGTCCGTAGGCAACCGCCGGAAGTCCATTTGACTCGGCAAAGCTAACCAGCTCAGGCGCAACAGCCATGCACACTTCATGCTGCCGGCAGAGCAGCTCACGGCCAACCGCGGCGAAGGGCTCGACTTCACCACGACTCCCCCAGCATGCCAACACAAATTTCACCGCGAAATCACAGCCTTCCACTTCCGAGGCGTACTTTGCGCAATGAAGGAGGACCTGAGCGTCCCCGACGTAGCCGGCTCGCAGTATAACCTGACTTGGGCCACTTTTGGAGGATCGGGGTGGTTGCGAGTCGCTGAGCTGGGGTTTTCGGTCGCGGCGGGTCGGAAGGTCTGCACTAATTGAAGTTCTTTAGTGTGCGCTGGTGGCGTATGTGCGCACGGTGAAGACGGCCTCGGGAGCAACCGCGGTGCAGATCGTGTGGTCTTCGCGGCGGGGATCGCGCCAGATTGAGCACCTCGGCTCGGCGCACAGTGAGGCCCAGCTGGAGGCGCTCAAGGCGGCTGCGGCTCAGCGCGTGGCTGCCGGTCAGCAGAGCCTGGACTTGGGACTCGAGCAGGCCGCTGCCGGCGGTGGCCGGCCGCTGGAGATCGTGGGCTCCTGTTCTGAGCACCTGTGGGAGGCGTTGTGTCATGCCTATCGGGTGCTGGGCTTTGATGCCGCCACCGATGGAGATGAGGTGTTTCGGGACCTGGTGGGCGCCCGAATCATCGAACCGACCAGCAAGGTCGATGCGCTGCGGGTGCTTTCGGAGACCGGGGTGGATTCGCCGGCCTATCGGACGGTGAAGCGGCGGCTGCCGATTTTCGCCAAACCCGAATTCCGGCAGGCACTTTCGGCTGCATGTGCAGCGCACGCTGCGTTGGGTCCGGCCAGCCTGGTGCTTTACGACGTGAGCACCCTGCACTTTGAAACCGATGCCGTTGATGGGTTTCGCGAGCCCGGGTTTTCCAAGGAACGTCGACTCGATCCACAGATCACCCTGGGTTTGTTGACCGATGCGACTGGGTTCCCGCTGACAGTGGCTGCCTTCGAGGGCAACAAGGCCGAGACCGCGACCATGTTGCCGGTGATCAACGCGTTCAAGACCGCCCACCGCTTGAGCGAGGTCACCGTGGTCGCTGATGCCGGGATGATCTCTGAAGCCAACCAGGTCGCCCTGCAGGCCGCGGGGTTGTCGTTCATTCTGGGAACCCGGATCTCATTGCTGCCCAACGTGATCGCCGAATGGCGCGCTAAGCACCCGGACGAGGTCATCCCGGACGGGTTGGTGTTAACCCAGCCGTGGCCGGCCACCTCAGCGGAGAAAGCCCGCGGTATCCCGGATCGGGTCATCTACTACCAGTACCGACATGACCGGGCCCGGCGCACCCTGCGCGGCATCGACGAGCAGATCGCCAAGGCCCAGCGCGCCGTGGATGGGCATGCCCCGGTCAAGCGCAACCGCTACATCCAACTCAGCGGTGCGACCAAATCGGTCAACCGCGCCTTGGAGGCCAAGACCCGTGCGCTGGCGGCTGGAAGGGCTACACCACCAACTTGGTCGAACAACCCGCGCAGTTCGTCATCGACGCCTACCACCAGCTGTGGCGCATCGAGAAGGCCTTCCGAATGTCCAAGCATGACCTTCAAGCTCGCCCGATCTACAACCGCACTCGCGACTCGATCGAGGCGCACCTCAGCGTCGTGTTCGCCGCCATGGCTGTATCGCACTGGATCGAACGCCAAACCGGCTGGAGCATCAAGAAATTCGTCCGCACCGCACGCCGCTACCGCACCGTGCAGATTCGCGCCGGACGACAAATCCTCACCGCCGCCGACGCCCTACCCGACGACCTCGCCGAAGCACTCGCCAAGATCCGCACCGACGGTGCGCACTAATTTGGCCCAAGTCGGGACGACTCCCCCAGCATGCCAACACAAATTTCACCGCGAAATCACAGCCTTCCACTTCCGAGGCGTACTTTGCGCAATGAAGGAGGACCTGAGCGTCCCCGACGTAGCCGGCTCGCAGTATAACCCTGCTACCTGCGCTATTACCCTGAAATCCGCGAGTTTTGAGGCTGGCTCAGCCAACACGCCTGAGCCGGGCGAAATTTTCGACAAGATCAGCGGCTGTCGTGACGCTTTCGGCAGGTTTACTCATCCGGGTAGCTATCTCACGGGCCCGGGTGATGTACTGCGGGGCCAGAATCCGGCGCAGGTCCGCTACCAGCGTTTGCTGGCTAGTGGTCGAAAAGCGCCGCGCGGTGCCCACCTTCAATCGCTTGACCGCGGTTCCTCGAAGCGACTGATCGGGCCACGTCCACAGGATAAGAGTGGGCACTCCCGCGCGCAGGCCGACGGCCGTGGTAGCCGCGCCGCCGTGGTGGACCACCGCGCGGCAGGCCGGAAAGATCGCCGCGTAATTCACCGCGCCCACCACTTTGACGTGGCCGAAATGCGGAAGGCCGCTGAAGTCACTCCACGCCGAGCACACCAGCGCGCGCTGGCCCAACTGGGTGCAGGCCGAGGCGATCATGGCCAGGGTGTCGGCGGAGGATTCGACCGGGATGCTGCCGAAGCCGAAGAAGATCGGCGGTGTTCCCTCGGCAATCCACGAGGCGACCTCCTCATCGGCATCCGTCGGAGATTCGACCGTCAGCGCGCCGACAAGGGGTCGCTGGCCGCCGAACTTCGCCCATTCGGCCGCCAGCCCAGGAAAGCAAACCTCCTCGTAGGCCTGGATTTCGAGCGCTCCGCGTTCGGTGATTCGCCGTAGAGAGGGAATTGTTGCCTCCGGTAGGCCAAGTTCACGGCGCTGCGCGTTCTCTACCTTCTTCGTCATGCGCCAATGCAGCCGCTCGAGCACGGTCATTGCGGAGCGCGCCAGCGGCCCCGGCAGATATGGCAGAAGCTGGCCATGGGCCCGCATCGGGAAGGTATGCAGCGTAGCCAACGGAATGCCCTGATACTCTGCGACGTTGGCAGCACCCTCCTGGAAGCTTATGCCGGTGAGTAGCAGGTCGGCCCCCTCTGTTAGCGACGCCAGCGTTGCGCTCATCTCCTCCCAGGACTGGATGCCCGGCTCCCAAACTTCGCGCCACAGCCTGATCATCTCGGGGACGTTCCAGAAGTTCCGGAAGAGACTCGTCCAGAAGTCGCGGTGCATGTCAATCTGTGCACGCGTATCCATCCCGTAGGCGACCGCCGTAAGCCCAGCCGCCTCGACGATGCGAACCATGTCGGGCGCGACGGCCATGCGCACCTCGTGCCCACGGCGCAACAGCTCACGGCCGATGGCGATGCCGGGCTCGACATCACCGCGCGTTCCATAACAGGCCAGCACAAACTTCATTGCGGATCTAGATCCCCGAACCCGACCCCTGGACCGTAATCAGCAAGGACACGAACTCACCGTACATCGTTCATAGTCACGCCGAGGGCCATTTGGGACGTGTCAACGCTGGTGCGTGCGTTGGATGGCGCCAACCGCTCTGACGTACTGCCGTCGGTGGTCAGTCAACACGGCCAACGCGGGCGATGTTTTCCACGAGATCGGCGGCGGCTGCAACGCTTTGGGCGGGTTTGCTCATCCGGGTGGCGATCTCGCGAGCCCGGGTGAGGTAGTGCGGCGCGAGGATGGTGCGCAGGTCCTCGACCAGCGTTCGCTGGGTGGTGGTCGAAAAGCGCCGGGCGGTGCCCACTTTCAATCGTTTGACCCGGATTCCCCACAGTGTCTGATCAAGGTCCGTCGAAAGAATCAACGTCGGGACCCCGGCGCGCAGACCCGCGGCCGTGGTGCCCGCGCCGCCGTGGTGCACTACCGCGCGGCAGCCCGGAAGGGTCGCCGTGTAATTGACCGCGCTCACCACCTTGACGTGCTCGACCTCGCCAAGGCCGCTGAAGTCGGTCCCACCCGAGCATACCAACGCGCGCTCGCCCAACTGCGCACAGGCACCGCTGATCATGGCGAGCGTGTCGGCTGGCGATTCGACCGGGATGCTGCCAAAGCCGAAAAGAATCGGTGGCGTTCCCGCGGCAATCCACGACGCGACCTCATCGTCGGCATCCGTGGGCAACTCCATCGTCAACGACCCGACAAAGGGCCGTTGCCCATCGAATTTCGCCCATTCGGCCGCCAGCCCGGGAAAGCAAACCTCATCGTAGGCCTGGATTTCCAGTGCTCCGCGCGCGGTAATCCGCCGCGGCGCTGGGCCTTTCGCCTTCGGCAGACCCAGTACGCGGCGCTGCGCATCCTCAACCTTCTTCGTGCCGCGCCACGAGAGCCACCAGAACGCCGTCATTGCGCAGCGCCCCAGCGGCGACGGCAGGAATGACAAGAGCTGGCCATTAGTCCGCAACGGGAAGTAATGCAGCGTGGCCAACGGAATGCCGAAATACTCCGCAACGTTGGCGGCGGCGTCCTCGAAATTCAGGCCAGTGAATAGCAGGTCGGCGTCCTCCGCAAGCGACACCAGCGCCGCGCTCATCTCCTGCCAGCACCGGATGATCGGCTGCCCAACTTCGCGCCGCGACCTGATCAGGTCCCGGATCCTCCACGGATTGCGGAAAAAAGACGTCCAGAAGTTGCGATGCGCGTCTAGTACGGAGTGCACATCCGCTCCGCAGGCGACCGCCGCAAGCTCAGCCGCCTCGGCGAAGCCAACAAGATCAGGCGGGACGGCCATGCGCACATCGTGCCCGCGACGAACCAGCTCACGACCGACCGCAACACAAGGCTCGACATCGCCGCGACTTCCATAGCATCCCAGCACAAATTTCATCGCCAAAATCTTAACTCGTCACTTCTCGCGTGCAGTTCCGCACAATAAAAGCGACCCCGCGTACCCGCGGCTCAGCCGCCAGCAGCATAAACCGACACCCCACACTTATCTAGATCTAGAAATCCAGAAGGTTTTGGTGCGCGGCCGACAAACGCCAGGCCGTCGTTGATTCCTGGGTGCTCAAACATGCGTGCAGGTGAGTGAGAAGTTTTTCAAAGCGCTCGAAAGGCCATGTCGTTGGGACGGCCTGGGCCACTGGGAGCAAGAGCTGTTGCTGCGTGACGTCGGAGGATTGGCGAAACCGCGGGGAATCAGAAACCAACTCGTGCGGTCGACGCTCATTAGGATGAACACAGGCAACTGTGAATGAAATTTTCACGTGAAAAATTCATGCGTACTGCACGCCACTACCGCTCCATCCACATCAACACAGCAGACAAATTGACCGCCGCGGCCCCGCTACCCGACGATCTCCGCAACACGTTGCCAAAATCGACCCCAGCAATGCACATTAAGTTGTCCTAAGTCGAGTGTTTTGTCCCGGACTCGCAGCGAACTAACTGCTGTGCCGCGTGCCCTCATTCCACTTGGCTCACTTGGCCCGCAAGACGAATCCGGTCTGGTCACCACGACGCTGTCGGTTTAGCTCCTCCGCGCGTTTTTCCCATTCCCAGATGCGCTTGGGCCCGAACATCCGCAGAATTTTAGGGTCGGTCACTGCAATGCCCCGGCGATAGGCTTCGCTTCCCATAAACTGACCTAAATTTGAATCATCAAACGTCTTCTCTACTCGCAGCCCAGCCGTTTCGGCTGCCAGCGCCATTCCCTGTCGTGAAGGTATAACGAAGTGCCGCGGCGCGTCGATCTGTACCCAGTCCGCTCCATAGATAGCCCACGCCTCAGACGAGGTCGTCGGCAGGCGAACCAGGCAAGTTCCTCCTGGAGCAAGCTTCTGGGATGCCATTTTAAGCGTCGGGACCGGGTCGGGAAGGTGTTCCAACGAATGATTGAACATTACGAGATCAAATTCGCCACTCACTTCGCTCAAGTATCGCTTTACCAGAGGCACACCCTGGGGCGTCTCGCCATCGGCCACGATGAAGGGATCGGCACCAGACAGGTTGCTGAACCCAGCTATCGCCAACCGATCAAGCAGCGCACCGTCGCCGCAGCCTACGTCCAGAATCCGCGCGTCGCGTTCAATCGCTAACTGAGCGAGCATTCCGACGACGTCTCCTCCAATCAGAGCGCGGAGGATACCGTCGAACAAGGGCAATGTCATGAGAGCACCGACTGGCCAGCCACCAATATGTAATTTAAAGCGGTCTTGCTGCGTAACCAGCCATCGGAAAACCCTCGGCTGAGCTAAAACATTGTAGGAGTAGTAATTTGGGGGATAATGACGCATGAGGTCTTGACCATCGGGCTCATTTACGATTTGTAACGAATCGCACGCAACGCAGCTATAGTACTCGAACAGCTCTTGGGTTCCGAACATCATTTCGCGGACTAAAATAGTTTGATGAGGGCCAGTCGATTGGCATAGTCGACACTCCTTGGCTACCTCGCTCACTTGGCCCTCCTAGCGAGGAATTCAACGATGAAAAAGCGCACCACCGGTGCGATTCCGGCCGATGCTGATACGACCACGAGCCGGAGATTAGAGCGTAACTGAAGTGAGGCGTTGTTCGCAAGAAGCCGAATTCGACGAGGTCCCGAGTCGGCAGAACAGGTTAGGAAAGCGTCAAAAAGAGCCAACTTGCGAGAACTAAAAGGTAGTGTTTCGGCTATGTGGGGTTCGGTGCTTGCGCTAGCTCTTCTGACAGGGCTCAACCCGGTGCGTCTCGGCCTCACACTTCTCGTAATCTCTCGGCCACGGCCCTTGCAAAATTTGCTCGTCTACTGGGTTGGGTGCTTGGTTGGCTGTATTCCTGCCGTGGTGCTTCCGCTGGTAATGCTGCATATCACACCGATGTTGAAACCTTTCGCGGATGCTTTGCCAACGAGCTCCGTCGTCCGGCACATCCGACTCGGCATCGGTGTTCTCGCGCTTTCGATCGCCGCGCTGCTAACAGTGCGTTCGCTGATACGCCAGCGTCAGCGAACGCACGTGTCGACTCTCGGCGGTAAAACGTCGACCTTGGTGCTGGATTCGAATCGACCGATGCCATTATCGCGGCTCCTGGGCCGCGCGCAGGATGCGCCGACGGAGGGCGGCTCCGCCATCCAGCGGCTGCTGCGTCGCGCCCGCAATGCCTGGGAAAACGGGTCCTTGTGGGTCGCGTTTTTGATTGGCGTGGGATTTGGGGGGACAGAACCCGACGCGGGGCTATTTCTGCTCGCCACCATAGCGGCTTCGGGAGCTGCGATCGGCACGCAGGTCAGCGCCGCCATCGTGTTCGTGGTCGTGGTACTTGCGGTTGTCGAGATCGCCCTTGTCAGCTACTTGGTGGCACCTGCGAAAACCCAAGCGATGGTTCAAATCCTGCACGAATGGGCGTGGATTCACCGGGGGAAGATCTTGGTAGCCATCTGCACAGTGGGCGGTGTCGCGTTGGTGGCCAACGGCATAGGCAGCATCTGAGCTGGTGACTAATTGCCGGGTGCCTCGTGCGGCGTGCGTTCCGGGCTTGAAGCAACGCGTTAGCGATCGTTGGTCGCTAACCGCTTGAGGATCAACTTCCGACAATTTGTTGGTGATGTGGAATGGCTGGCCTGTGCCGAATCCCTCAAGCGGCTAGCGGTGTTTCGATGGCGAGATCGGTGAAGAGCCTTTGCATGTCGATGCGGATTCGTTCGTAGTCACGGTCGACGCGGGTCCAGTGCGCGGGTTTGCGTCCCATCTTGGGGCTACGGATCCCTGCGAGGATGGGGCCGATGACCTGATCGCGCAGGGTGAGCAGGGCGGCGATGGTGCGCGCGGCCAGCGGCGAGACGTTGTAGCGGCGGGTACGGCCGGGCTTGTCGATGAGCCGTTTGCCGCGGAGTTTACGCAGGTCGTAGCCGGCCTGGCGGATGTTGTAGTCGGTGTCGGAGGTGCCAGTGAGGACGTGCACCTTGGCGGCGAATTCGGCCACGGTGAACCCGTTGGGCGCGAGCGGGTCCGGTCCACCACCGAGTCGAACACCTGCTGCATGGTTGCGCCGTTGGCGAAGATCAGGTTGCGGCTGTAAGCCCAACGGCTGCCGCGACTATGACTGTGGGATAAAGTCCTTTGGCGCCAGACGTCACATTCGACCAGATCACCGGGAATATGTCGGCCAAGTACTGCGCGACGCTGCTGACTCATAGTTTTCTGCATTCCGATCATCGTCTCGGTATCTGCCGGCCGGTTTAGGCCCAAGTCCCGCTGCGCCGGTGAGCAAAAGCGAGAACCTCTCCGATCAGCTTCATGACGGACGGCCGGAGTAGCACGCGAAACTTGTAGTAGCGGTGAAAATCCGCGAACACCCTTCGGAAATCATGTTCGCTCGCCCGATACGCTTCGAAGACGCGGTCCAGCGTAGACCCATCCCAGAGTTCGTCTCGCGCGGCCGCGTGCAGCGATTCGTAGACCGTGGAAATCCAGTCTGTGCCGAAGAGTTCCCTTACCAGACCGGAGTATCGCTGGCGGTGAAGGTCCTGTTCGAGGAACTCCTCGATTGCCGCGTCGTCACGGTTGTCGAGATCGATCGCGAGCGCCGCGGAAATCCGCTCTATTTCCCGCCGCCAATCGCCGAGCAGGTTGGGGTACTCGACGAACACTCGCGGGAGACCGCGTGTGTTTCTTTCCGCTAGCAGATTGTATTTCAGCCACAATGCACTCGAGAGCTCGGGCGAGGAGCCCATATGCCTCGCCAGCGACGCGGCAACTTCTTGGGGGTGGCGCACGGCAATCACGGTCACGATGTCAGATCCGGCCAGACGCACCGCCTCGAACCACATGTCGGAGAGTAGGTTTACCCGCGCTTCCTTAATGATGAGTAGCGGCGCGGCTGGCAGCGTGCTGAGGTATGCGCTGATCTCGGCCACGCAGGCGGCCTTGTCGTTGGCATCAAACGCATGTTCCTCCTGCAGGCGCAATGTCGGATCGTATGGCGCGCTGCGGTGGCGGTACAGGATTGCTTCGTTGAGGTAGATGGCTTTGCGCGGCTCCCAATAGCCAAGGGGATTGCTCTTGTTGGCGCCAACCATCCCCGGCGGGAGCGTACCACCACACAGCGAGAGAACGCGTGTGAGCGCCGACGTTCCAGACCGGGCCATGCCTATCACGAACAAAACAACGGAGCGTGTCGCGGTCGTGCCCTGGATAGCGTCTGTCATGAGCAAAACTCCGGGCTTGCTACCTGGTCCACGATAAAAGGGCTCTTCAAGCTTAAGCGGGCAGTTGTGATTTCGCTCTCATAGGAGGGGTGGTTGCATGGGGAGGCCCTGGCCTTTCCGAAGGCTCACGCACGCCACGCAGCTATAGTATGGACCATCCCGGGTTTCGTGCACACCTTCTTTTGAGGGAAGGATGGCACGATGGCAACGAGGTACGACCAGGACATGAAGGCCAAGGCGGTCTGGCTGGTCCGGGAGCATCGCGACGAGTACGACACCGAGTGGGCGGCGATGCGGGCCATCTCGGCCCGGTTGGGGATGATCGCGGAGACCCTGCGCAAGTGGGTGCGCCAGGCCGAGATCGACGACGGCCAGGCCGCTGGGGTATCGACGGCGGAGAGCCGGGAGTTGCGCGAGCTGCGTAAGAAGAACCGTGAGCTTGAGCAGACTATCGAAATCCTCAAGGCGGCAACAAGTTTCTTCGCGCGGGAGAGCGACCCGCGACACCGTTGATTTGTGAATTCATCGCCGAGCATCGTGCTCGGTTCGGGGTCGCTCCGATCTGCCGCGTGCTGAGCGAGCATGGCTGCAAGATCGCCCCGAGAACCTTCTACGCCTGGCAGGCTCGCCCACCATCGAAACGGGTCTTGTGGGACATGACGGTCGCTGAGATCCTGGCCGGCTACTACACCCCCGATGCTGATGGTCGCCGCAAGCCCGAGTCACTCTACGGTGCGGCCAAGATGTGGGCTCACCTGCAACGACAGGGCATTCCGGTGGCCAAATGCACCGTGGAGCGTCTCATGCGGGCCAACGGCTGGCAGGGGTGCGGCGGGTCAAGAAGGTCCGCACTACCGTGGCCGATCCCGCCGCGCAGCGGGCACCGGACCTGGTGGATCGCACCTTCGCCGTCGATGCCCCCAACCGGCTTCTGGTCGCCGATTTCACCTACGTTCGCCTGGTCACCGGGGTGTTCGTCTACACCGCGTTCGTCGTCGATGCCTACGCCGGGCGGATCCTCGGCTGGGCGTGCTCAACGACCAAGCACTCGTGGTTCGTCGAATCGGCGATCCGTCAGGCCGCAGCGCTGCGGGCCCGTGAAGGCCACCCGCTGGCGGGGTCGACGATTCACCACTCTGATGCCGGGTCGCAGTACACGTCGGTGCACTGCGGGGAGACGATCATGCTCGCCGGCATGAAGCCGTCGATTGGAACGGTCGGAGACGCCTACGATAATGCGTTGGCGGAGACAATAATTGGTCTCTATAAGACCGAAGCGATCCGGAAAGACTCACCGTTCCGAACCGGGCCGCTGCGCTCGGTGCACGATGTCGAGCACCTCACCGCCGACTGGGTCCACTGGTACAGAGCGCCACGAGGCGCTGTGGGATCGAATGGAGGTGAGAATCCTTCGTCTGTCCGCTGTCGCGGCAGCGGGTTGAAGCTGGGGGCAGCCTGATTCGGGGGACGCCGATGAGGGTGGAAAGCAGCCCTGACAACGACGGGACGCGTCGGCACTGCCAGACGACGCGGGTCCGGCAAGCAAGACGGGACGGTGTACGTGAGAAACCAGCGTCTGAACGCTCCTCAAGTCTGTTCCCACCAGCTCGAATCTGGCGGATCTGGGCTGGGCAGCGGCGCACACTCGTATCACGGTGTGGTGCGGGGAACTCCGCGATCGGTTTGTACCGCCGGTCGGGAGGTCACGGTGAAGGCCCGCGGCGTAGCCGTGGCGATGCCGCAGGAGCATAGTTGGGCACCTCGCCCGTCGATCGATCTGACAGTGAACGTGGGAACCCACGCGGTGGTCCCCTTCCCGGAGCGCATCCAGCGTTTCGGCGGGAAGGTCCGTCGCCGGCCGATGCCGTCGTGTGGGGGCGGAGGATCCGTAGTAGTCCGAGTCCGGGAAAGCCGGTCACATGGCGAAGGGGTCCAGCTTGTTCGCGGTTGCCGAGCATTGCGCGAAGGTCGCTGGTGAATACCGGCGCGCCGTGGCCCGACGTCGATGAGGCGTGGCTGCGGGTACGCATGATGCAGCGGAAACTGCATCGTTGGGCGGTGGCCGATCCGGGCCGCCGGTTTGATGATCTGTTCAACCTCGTTTATGACCCAGCGTTCCTCGTCGTGGCGTGGAACAGGGTGCGGGGCAACAAGGGAGCACGCACGGCCGGGATCGATGGAGTGACACCGTCCTCCATCGATGACCGAGCGGTGCAACTCCTTGCAGAACTGCAAGGCGACCTGAAAGAACGCCGGTTCACACCGGTTGCGGTGCGGGAGAAGTTGATCCCCAAGGCGAACGGCAAGATGCGACGCCTGGGAATCCCGACCACCGCCGACAGGATCGTGCAGGCAGCGCTGAAGCTGGTGCTGGAACCCATCTACGAGGCGGATTTCAAGCCGTGCTCGTATGGGTTTCGGCCGAGACGGCGGGCACAGGATGCGATCGCCGAGATCCACCACTACACCTCGGGTAACAAGGGGTACGAGTGGGTCTTTGAAGCAGACATCACGGCCTGCTTCGATGAGATCTCGCATTGTGCACTGATGGATCGGGTGCGGATGCGGGTCGGTGACAAGCGGGTGCTCACGCTGATCAAGGCGTTCCTGAAAGCCGGGATCCTCTCCGAGGATGCGGTACATCGGGATACGCCGACCGGCACTCCCCAGGGCGGGATCCTCTCACCGCTGCTGGCCAATATCGCCCTGTCGGTTCTCGACGAGCACTTCATGCGTCAGTGGGAAGCGCTCGATACGAACTGGAAGCGCACCAAGCATCGGCGCGCCGGAGGCGCCACCTATCGGATCGTCCGCTATGCAGACGATTTCGTGGTGCTGATCAACGGCACACGCGCTCATGCCGAAGCACTATGGGATGAGGTCGAAGCGGTACTCGCACCGATGAGCCTGCGCTTGTCGGTCGAGAAAACCAGGGTCTGCCACATCGACGAGGGCTTCGAGTTCTTGGGCTTCCGCATCCAGCGGCGAACCAAACCGGGCAGCAGCAAGCGGTTCGTCTACACCTGGCCATCGAAGAAATCGCTGGCCTCGATCACCGGCAAGATCCGGAAACTGACGCGCCGCAACAAACATCACACACTCGCCGACCTGCTCCGGCAGGTCAACCCCGTGCTACGGGGCTGGTGCAACTATTTCAAGCACGGAGTGTCTAAACGCACCTTCTGCTACGTCGACCACTTCGCATTCATGCGGGTTGCGTATTGGCTGCGTAAACGACACCTCGGCCTGACCTGGGGAACGCTACGCCGTCGCTTCTGGCCTGACTGGCAGATCAGCGACCGACGTGTCGAGCTGTTCCGGCCACGATCGGTGACGGTCCTCCGCTACCGATACCGGGGCTCGAAGATCCCTGCACCATGGGCGAATTGGCCACCCGACACCGACACCGCACCAGCGGCATGAACAAGTGGAGAGCCGGATGCGTGGAGACATGCACGTCCGGTTCGGAGGGCGGGCCGCAGAAACCCACCGCGTCGAAAGACCGGCAGGGCGCTGCGGTCCGACCCCTACACACCAGCCGGCTCATGCACCGACTCGGACTGAAACCACCCATCGAATACGAGGCCGACTACCATGCACACCACACCGGTCAGCCGACCGGCGCAAAGTAAACCGGTGTGCACAAAACCCAGGGCGATTCAGTATTCGAACGGATTTTGGTGGTGAGGTGTTTTTGACTTAACCGCAGAGATGGCTCCGAAAATTACCCAATGCATGACGTCTCCCCGGTGGGGGTGTTGGTGTGGCGATGGTAGTTGGGGCGGTGTTGCCGGGCGCACTCGAGGCCGTCGCGGCGGGCTTGGCGGATGGCCTCACCGCGACCGCTGTGTTCGTCGTCGGGGGTGATATACCCGATCGACTCGTGGAGCCGAACCGTATTGTATTCAGTTCGTACTCTCGCTAATTCGGCTTCCAGGACGGCGGGGCCGGTGATGGTTTGCAGATGCGGCCACTCGCCTTTGGCGTGGCTGAAAAGCGACTCGATCCACGCTTGATCCTGAGGCACTCCGGGGCGCCCATGGTGGCAGGCAATGGCCATCAGCGCCATAAACGCGTGGGTGTCGCGGGCGGTCATCGGCGGCCCGTTGTCGCTGACGGCGAGCAGGATCGGGCGGCGCGGGTCGTCGGGGTCGAGGTCGAGGCGCTCGTCGGTGAGCAACTCCAGCAACCCTTCAACCTCGAGTGCGTGCTCGGAAAACCACCTGCGCCTAAGTGGCGGTCTCCTCCACTGAGACCAAAGTGTCGATCCACTTTCGGCTGACCATGTCGATGATCGCCAAGCACCCCCGGCGAGCCCGAGTGAAATGCGTGAGGTCCCAGATCCAGATCCGGTTCAGTTGCCACACCAGCCAGTCTGGCCAGGGCTTGCGCCGGGTCGGGTGCGTGGCAAGGGTTCAGGCAGGGTAACCCCATGGGCGATCAACACGCGGTGCGAACTCGACGGCGACACCCACACGATGTTCTGGTAGGAGCCACGGTGGGCCACCTTGCGGTGGCTGCGGCCGACCGGACCCCAGCGTTCGACCAGATCGAGGATCGCGGCCACTTGCTCGGGCAACAAAGCGTGCACCGGGTGCCCACCGGGGGCGGCATCGACCAGGGTGCCGGTGTCGCGGCGCCGCGCCCGCCAGCGATGCACCCGAGAGTCAGAGACCTCCCACAGCGCACATGCCCAGGTGTGGGCGAACCCCGCCGCGACCGCGTCGTCGACGGTTTTCCAGACCAGCTCTTTGACCTCGGCGGGGACCGCCCGCTGGGGCTTCGCGATCTATCTGGCCAGCAAGAACGGCTACCAAGACTCGGTACTGCCCACCGGCCACACAGCAGGCCACCCGAAGACGCTCTCGACACCGCCTGTGGCCTCTACCTGGGTGACCCGACCGCGTGGTTATGAACCCCAACGAATTTACGAGCGGAACCACTTAGCGTCAGGACATGGCCAGGCGCGCTCAGCGGTCCGCGCGGCGCTACTAGAGTCAGGCCGCCTGGCCGGTGCACCGAGTTTGCTGCTGGCACTGGTCAGCGATGCCCTCGGTGTTATCTTTCAGATTGCCTGTAGGTTGTCGGTCACGTGTCGAAGGGGATCACATGACTGCCCATGTCGAGCGATTGGAGTTTCAGGCAGAGGCGCGCCAGCTGCTGGATTTGCTGGTCCACTCGGTCTACTCCAACAAAGATTCGTTTTTACGAGAGTTGATCTCGAACGCTTCCGATGCGCTGGACAAGCTTCGGCTGGAAACACTGCGTAACAAGGAGCTGGACGTCGACACCTCCGATCTGCACATCGAGATCGACGTGGACAAGGAGGCACGCACCCTCACGGTCCGTGACAACGGCATCGGGATGACGCGCAGGGAGGTCGTGGATCTGATCGGCACCCTTGCCAAGTCGGGGACCGCCGAGCTGCGCCAGAAGTTGCGCGAGGCCAGGACCGCAGCGGCCTCCGAAGAGCTGATCGGTCAGTTCGGTATCGGGTTTTATTCGACGTTCATGGTGGCCGACAGGGTCGAGCTGCTCACCCGCAAGGCCGGTGCAAGTGATGCCACCCGCTGGGTGTCTAGCGGCGACGGCACGTACTCCATCGAATCTGTCGACGATGCTCCAGCGGGAACCTCGGTAACGCTGCACCTCAAACCCGCAGATGCCGAGGACGGGCTACACGATTACACCGCGGAGTGGAAGATCAGGGAGCTGGTCAAGAAGTACTCCGACTTCATTGCCTGGCCCATCCGGATGGAGGTCGAGCGACGAACCCCCGACGCGGAGGGCGGCCAAGAGCAGGTCACCATCGAGACCCAGACCCTGAACTCGATGAAAGCGCTATGGGCCAAGTCCAAAGACGAGGTCTCCGAGGAGGAGTGCAAGGAGTTCTACAAGCACATCGCGCACGCCTGGGACGAGCCGCTCGAGATCATCCCGATGAAGGCCGAGGGCACCTACGAGTACCAGGCGCTGTTGTTCATCCCCTCACAGGCCCCGTTCGACTTGTTCAACCGGGACGCCAAGGTGGGGGTGCAGCTGTATGTCAAGCGCGTTTTCGTCATGGGCGACTGCGAGCAGCTCATGCCGCGTTACCTGCGTTTCGTCAAGGGCGTTGTTGACGCGGAAGATTTGTCGCTTAACGTCTCCCGCGAGATGCTGCAACAAGATCGGCAGATCACAGCGATCCGTCGCCGCCTTACCAAAAAGATCCTTTCGGCGATCAAGGATATGCAGTCCGACCGGCCGGAGGACTACCGCACGTTCTGGACCCAGTTCGGTCGCGTCCTCAAAGAGGGCCTGATGTCGGACTTCGACAACCAGGACACGTTGCTTCGAATTTGCTCGTTCGCGTCCACGCACAGCGAGCAGGTGTCCACCACGCTCCCGGAGTACGTCGAGCGCATGAAGGAGGGTCAGGAGCAGATTTTCTACGCGACGGGGGAGTCGCGGGAACAACTTTTGAAGTCGCCGCACCTGGAGGCGTTCAGGGCCAAGGGTTATGAGGTGCTGTTGCTCACTGACCCGGTCGACGAGATCTGGGTGGGCTCCGTACCCGAGTTCGACGGCAAGCGGCTGCAGTCGGTAGCCAAGGGCGAAGTGGACCTCGACTCCGAGGACGAAAAGAGCGAGGCCGAACGTGAAGAACGGCAGAAGGAGTTCGCTGATCTGCTGGCGTGGCTAAAAGAGACCCTGAGCGATCACGTGTCAGAGGTGCGGTTGTCGAAGCGGCTGACCGATTCGCCGGCCTGCCTGATCACCCCCACATTCGGCATGACGCCAGCGCTTGCGCGCATGTACCGCGCTTCGGGACAGGCGGTTCCGAA
This sequence comes from Mycobacterium heckeshornense, assembly GCF_016592155.1. Lineage (NCBI taxonomy): Bacteria > Bacillati > Actinomycetota > Actinomycetes > Mycobacteriales > Mycobacteriaceae > Mycobacterium > Mycobacterium heckeshornense. Next base: position 161,470 of record NZ_AP024237.1, on the reverse strand, counting down.
GGGAAAGCGGATTCTCGAACTCAACCCCACCCATCCGCTCGTCATCGGCCTCCAGCATGCTCACCAGGCCGGCGGTGACGACACGCAAATGCGCCGACTGGCTGAAACTGCCGAATTACTCTACGGCACAGCACTTCTCGCTGAAGGAGACGTACCTGACGATCCGACAAAGTTCGCGGAACTGCTCACAGATCGTCTCGTTCGCACTGTGTAGGGCCTACTGCCGGGCACCGCGCGTATTAAATCACGCGTTTCGTTCGCCGACCACGGCATGCTGTTGGTGTGGTGGCTGATTGGTGGGAGGCTATGTGAAACCAGTTTTGAGGGTGTTGGTTTTAGCGTTTGTTGAGCCTGTCGTGTTTGGGCTGGTGGTGTTTTTGGTGGCAGGCACGGCCTCGTACTGGCAGGGATGGGCTTTTCTGGGCGTGTATACCTTTTCGACATGGCTGCCCGGCATCTACCTTCTCAAGACGAATCCTGTTGCGCTTCAGCGGCGCATGCGTGGCGGGCCGATGGTGGAGACCAGGGTAGTGCAAAAGGCAGTGATGGCTGGGCTATGGTTATCACTTGCTGCAATGTTGGCAGTCAGCGCCTTAGACCATCGCTTCGGCTGGGCAGTTGTACCGGCGGCACTATCGTTGGTCGGCGACGGTCTTGTGGCAGGTGGCCTGAGTGTGGCGGCACTGGTGATCGTGCAGAACAGCTACGCTACAGCGACAGTGCAAGTCGAGCGCGACCAAAAGCTTGTCTCTACTGGCCTGTATCGACTTGTGCGCCACCCGATGTACACCGGAACCGCGATCATGATGGTCGGCATACCGTTGGCACTCGGCTCGTACTGGGGACTCATCTGCGTTGTACCCGGCCTGATTGTATTGGCCTTGCGCATCCGTGATGAAGAGAAACTGCTCCAGAAAGACTTAGACGGATATAGCGGGTACGCGCAGAAGGTCCGCTATCGCCTGGTGCCATGTATCTGGTAGCAGTTGCACGATCGAGCCAAGCCGGGTCTCACTTACGGTCGATGTCGTCGGCGTAGGTCTTACCGCTCGTCAGGCCAGCGCATTGCCAGAACCTGCTCCGCCGAGCTGGCGTGCCTAGCGACCCGCTGGCCCAGGCTGCTCACGGTTGGCGCGTCGAGCAAGTCGCGTACCACAAGGCGGATATCCATGGCCCTGTTGATCGCGGCGATTGCACGCATTGCGGCAAGAGAATCTCCGCCCAGCTCGAAAAACGACTCGTCGACCCCGATGCGGTCGATACCCAGCACCTGGGTGAAGATATCGGCCAGGATCTGTTCGAGCAGGTTGGCCGGTGCACGGTAACCACCACCGTTGTGTGATTCAGCCGCTGACACCGGCGAGGTAGCCGGCTGGCTCAGCATTGTCGCGCCTTCGGCGAGTTCGCCTGTCGACGACAGCCGCTGGGAGGGGTCGGTGGTCATCGCACCCAATACCCGTTTGTACTGGGCCATGAGCGTTTTGATGCTGGCGACGTCGAAAACATCCGTGCGGTATTGGACGCGAAGGTCCAGCTCGGCTCCAGGCACGGCTTGCATCGCCAGCGGGTAGTGGTAATAGTCGCGGACTGACAATTGGGTGACACCCAAGCCGTCGACGCTGGATATCTCGGCAGTGTCAACCGGGTAGTTTTCGTAAACAAGCACTGTGTCGAACAATCGGTAATGGCCAGTGATGCGGTGGATGTCCCTCAGCCACAGGTGCTGGTGCTCGAGGGTGTTGTTGTGAGCGCGTTGCAGCTGGTCCAAGAGGTCGGTGGTGGTGGTTGCTGGGGTGATGGTTGCACGCACCGGCACAGTGTTGATCAACAGGCCTACCATCGATTCGGCGCCGGCTACCTCGGCTGGCCTACCGGAGACGACGGCACCGAATGCGACATCGTGGCGGCCGGTCAGCCACATCAGCAGCTGCGCCCATGCGCCCTGCAGCACGGTGTTGACCGTGACGTGATGTGAGCGGGCCAGCTCCCAGATGGCACGAGTAGTCTCTTCGGGTACCAGGAATGATTCAACGCTTCGAGGCCCGAGCCCTAACCGATCCGGCGGGCCCACCAGCGTGGGGGATTCAAAGCCATCGAACACCTCACGCCAAACTGCTTGGGCTGCAGCGCGATCCCGACCCGCCAACCAATGAACGAACTTGCGGTACGGAACAGCAGCGGGTAGGCGCTGCCCGTAGTAGCTGGCGAAGATCTCCCGTAGCAGAATCGGCATCGACCATCCGTCGAGCACGATGTGGTGGTTGGTGAGCACAAACCGGTGCCGTTGTCCCGCGGCGCGGATCAATGCCACCCGGAAGGCCGGCTCATCGGCCAACTCGTAGACAGCGGCGCGTTCCTCGGCGCACACCCGCTGGATTTGCTCCTCGGCATCGGCGCGGTCACGGTCGAGCTCTAGGTAGCGCCACGGCGGGGCAGGGTCAGCAGGAATGACCTGCACCGGCTCGTCGAACCTATCGCAGAATCGGGCCACCAAGTTGGGATGGCGGGTGACCACCGTGTGCACCGCGTCGCGCAGCCGGTGCGGATCCAGCGGACCGACGATGGTGAAATCTAGTTGTACGGCGTACACATCGTCGCCGCTGCCCTTGGCGACGGTGGCGTGGAAGAGTAGTCCCTGCTGCAGCGGGGTGAGCGGCAAAACGTCAGCGACACGCTGCTGCTCTTGCAGCGCATCGATTTGCTGTTGGCTCAGCCGGGCAGGCGCAATATCCGACGGGGTCAATCCTCCGCCACCGGCGCGCACGTGCGCGCAGATACCGCGCAACGCCTCAAACCACAACCGGCTCAGCCTGGCAACCTGGGCGTAATCCAGCGCCGAGGGCGCCCAGGTCCAGTTAGCGTGTAGCTGCGGCCCGGCGTCGGACTCGATGATGCCAGCGTTGAGCTCCAGGGTGTGCGGCAACGGCACTGGAATGGCTGCGGCCGCGCCGGTCAGCGACAAACTCTGCGGGCTGATGCGCCACATCTCAGCGGACAGTTCGCCGGAGCCGCCCAGCCGGCCCAGGTAGTTGAATCCGATGGGCGGGTCCGATTCGGCGATGTCGACGTCATTGTTCAGATAGCGCAGCAGGCCATAGGTCAGGGGATTCGGCAGGGCGCGCAGCTGCTCTTTAGCGTGCTTGATGACCGCTCCCAGTGCTGCCTCGCCACCCATCACTTGCGTCCAGTCAGGGGCATTGACCGTTAACGACACCGGGTTTTTGGTGGTAAACCACCCTACCGTGCGCGAAAGGTGCACCTCTGGGGCAATATCCTCGTAGCGACCGTGACCCTCCACATCGATGCCGATGGGCGCGCCGGTGCATGAGAACTCCGCCACCGCCAAAGCGAAGCCGATGAGAAGGATCTCATGCACCCCTGCATGGAAGGCCGTTGGCACCTGCCCGAGCAGCATGCGGGTGGTCTCGACCTCCAGCTGCCGCGACAAGTACCCGGCGGTGGCGAACGTGTCTGTCTCGGGGTGGACTGCAGGCAGCACAGCTGGGGTCGCTGCGACCTGCCGCCACGCCTGCGCTTGGGCGACCACGTCCGGGCGGTGCGCATACTCGGTCAGCAACGACGCCCATCGGGCAAACGACGTTCCCGGCGGCGGCAAGGCGATCGGCTGGCCGCCACGGTGCTGGGCCCAGGCAAGGTTGAGGTCTTCCACCAGGATCCGCCACGACACCCCATCGACCGCTAGGTGGTGAATCAACAACACCAGCTGGCCAGTGGAGCTCACCCATAGCACGCTGAGCATCAGCCCGGCAGCCGGATCCAGCCGTGAGCGCGCGGTGATCAAGCTGTCATCGGAGAGCACCCCTACGGTGTGTAGGCAGGCCCGCGCGTCCACCGACCCCGGCTCGGGCACCGTCAACACCCAACCCCCCGCGCCGTCATCATCGACTCGTGCCCGCAACATGGCATGCCGATCCAGCAACGCCTGGACCAACACCGCCACGTCCGACTCGCTCGCCCCGGCAGGTGCTTGAAGCACCACCGCCTGGTTGAACTGCTCCACCGCGCCACCCAGGCTGCGCAGCCAGCACATGATCGGGGTGGCGGGCAACTGGCCGATCCCCTCATCGACCGCGCCATTGGCCGCCTCTCCCACCCGGGCCACTTGAGCCAGTCGGGCCACCGTCTGCTCGACGAAAACATCGCGCGGTCTCAGCAGCAGACCCGCGGCGCGCGCCCGCGCCACGACCTGCATCGAAAGGATGCTGTCGCCGCCCAACTCGAAGAACGAGTCAGCGACGCTGACCCGCTCCAGCCCGAGTACCTCACCGAAGATGCCAGCCAGAATTTCCTCGACCGCATCGGCCGGGGCCCGGAAACGTTCGGCATGCGTGTACTCCGGTGCCGGCAATGCCCGGGTGTCGAGTTTGCCGTTGACCGTCAACGGCAATACGTCCAGGACTACCACCGCGGCCGGCACCATATAACCCGGCAGCCGCTCGGCCAGCTTCTCGCGGATCGCGGCCGGCTCGGCGGTCCCGATGATATAGCCGACCAAACGCTTGTCACCCGGGCGGTCTTCGCGGGCGATCACTACCGCCTGCTCCACGCCCTCTAGTGCGCTCAGCGCCGCCTGCACTTCACCGAGTTCGATGCGGTACCCGCGAATCTTAACCTGCTCATCAGCGCGACCTAGATAATCCAGTTGGCCATTAGCACGCCAACGCACCAGATCTCCGGTGCGATACATCCTCGCCCCGGGACCACCGAACGGGCACGCCACAAACCGCGAAGCCGTCAACCCCGCGCGCCCGACATACCCGTACGCCAAGCCGGCGCCGGCCACATACAACTCGCCGACCACCCGGGCAGGCACCGGCCGCAACCACCCATCCAGCACGAAGAAGCCGAGATGGGCCAACGGCACCCCGATGGGGCTGGCGGCGTTGTCCACGTCGGTGTCGACGATCTGCCGGAACGAGGCATGCACGGTCGTCTCGGTGATGCCGTACATGTTGATCAGCCGCGGCGCTTTCGGATGGCTTTCTAGCCACTTCCCAAGCCGTTGCGGTTCTAGCGCCTCGCCGCCGAATACCACTGCCTGCAGCGCCAGTCGCTGTCTGCGGTCCCGGTGTTGAGTGTCGGCGGTTTGCAACGCATAGAACGCCGACGGAGTCTGGCTGAACATGCTGACCTGCTCGGCAATCAGCAAGGCGTGCAAGTCTTCTGGTGAGCGGACCACCGCGTCGGGAACCACCACCAGCCGGCCACCAAACAGCAAGGCGCCGAAGATCTCCCACACCGAAAAGTCGAACGCCAGTGAATGACACTGCGTCCACACCCGTCCCGTCGATAGCCCCAGCTCGGCGTCTAGGGTCGCCAGCAGCTGAGTCACATTGCTATGCGCAATCGCCACCCCCTTGGGGACACCCGTGGTGCCCGACGTGTAGATCACGTACGCGATCTCATCCGGCCCCGGTTGCGACAACGCAGAGTGGGGCTGGGCGGTAAGCGCAGCGTCGTTTATGTCGATGACCAGCGGCTCGACCCTACCCACGCGGTCAGCCAACGCGGCGGTGGTAATCACCGCCCGCGGCGCGGCATCCTCAAGCAAAAACCTGAGGCGGGCCAACGGGTGCGCCGGATCCATCGGCACGTACGCGGCTCCGGTTTTGAGTACGGCCACGATCGCGATGATCGCCTCGGCCGACCGGGGCATCAGCACCCCGACGCGCTGTCCCGGACCCACGCCGTGGTTGGTCAGAAGATGCGCCAACCGATTGGCAGCCTCGTCCAATTCGCGGTAAGTCATCGACCGACCGCCGCAGGTGAGGGCCTCTGACTCCGGGGAGCGGGCCACCTGCTCGGCGAACAGCGCAGGAATCGACACCGGCGCCGCCGTTGGCCGGGTCAACACCGCCCGATTACCCCAATCACCAAGCTGCGCGTGCTCGCTTTCGTCCAGCAAATCGATCGATGACAACCGTCGCGTCGGATCAGCCGTCACCGCCATCAACACCCGCCGCACCCGCTCAATCAGCGCCTCGATGCTGGGCGCATCAAACACGTCAGTGCGAAATTCCACTTCCCCGGCAATTCCGGCGGGCTTCCCACTCTCTGTCCAGTGTTCGGCCAGAGCAAACGTGAGATCCATCCGGGCAGTTCGGGTGTCGACCGGCAGTGGGGTAACCTCCAGATCACCCAGGGGCACCGCTGCGGCGGGCTCAGTGGTGTGCCGAGCGAAGTTCTGCCAGCCCAAGACGACCTGCACCAGCGGGGAATGGGTCAGGCTGCGGGTGGGGTTGAGCCGCTCGACCAACAGCTCGAAGGGCACATCCTGGTGCTCGTAGGCGGCCAGGCTGCGCGCCCGCACCTGCTCCAGCAGCTCGGCCATAGTTGGATCACCGGCCAGGTCGACCCGCAGGACCAGGGTGTTGACGAAGAATCCGACCAGCTCGTTGAGGGCCGGGTCGCGGCGCCCGGCGATAGGGAACCCGACGGCCACGTCGGAGCTGGCGCTGAGCTTGGAGAGCAGCACCGCAAGGGCGGTCTGCATGACCATGAAACTGGTGGCGTTGTTCTCGCGGGCGACCCGCGCCATCTGCTGCTGCAGCTCGGCCGGCCAGTTGACGGTCAACCGGGCGCCGCGGTGATCGGCCACCGGCGGATAGGGCCGGTCGGTGGGCAGATCCAGCCGCTCGGGCAGGCCGGCCAGGGCCTGCTCCCAGTAAGCCAGCTGAGCGGCGATCGGGCTTTGGCTGTCATCGACGTCCCCGAACTGCGCGCGCTGCCAAAGCGTGTAGTCGGCGTACTGCACGGGCAACGGAGCCCAGTCGGGAGCCCGCCCAGCACATCGGCCGGCGTAAGCCGCGCCCAGATCGCGCATCAGCGGGGCGATCGACCAGCCGTCGGCGGCGATGTGGTGCAGGGTGGCGACCACAACATGCTCATCGTCGGCAAGCTTGAAAAGCTTTGCCCGCAAGGGAATCTCGGCTGCAAGATCGAAGCTGTGCCGCACCGCTGTGTCGATGGCGTGATCGAGGTAGGCCGCTGTCCAACCGCCCGCATCAACAACATCCCAGCCAAAGTCAACCTGCTCACTGGGAACGACTACCTGCTGCGGTATCCCATCGACCGACACAAACAGGGTTCGCAGGCTTTCGTGGCGGCCCACCACATCGGCAAGCGCTTGGCCCAGCGCCTGAGCATCAAGGTGCCCACGCAGCCGCAGGGCCACCGCCATGTTGTACATCGGGGACGGCCCCTGCAACTGGTCGATGAACCACAACCGCTGCTGTGCAAACGACAACGGGATCATCGCGGGCCGCTCAACTGGCTTTAGCGGCTCGAGTCGCCTCGTCTGCTCACGGAGACGTGGAGCCAGCTGGGCGACTGTCGGCGCCTCAAAGACCGTGCGGACCGCAAGCCCGGCATCCAGACCTGCGTTGACAGCCGCCACCAGTCGCGTCGCCGACAGCGAATCGCCGCCCAGATCGAAGAACGAGTCATCGGCTCCGACCCGCTCTACGCCGAGCACCCGAGCATAGATTCCGGCCAGGATCTCCTCGACCGCAGTGGCCGGGGCGCGATACCGATCCGTATCGGTGTACTCCGGTGCTGGCAGGGCCCGGGTATCGAGTTTGCCGTTGACGGTCAACGGCAACGCGTCCACCACCACCACCGCCGCTGGCACCATGTAAGCGGGCAGGCGCTGCGCCAGCTGAATGCGGATTCCGGCCGGGGTCGCAGTGCCGGTGATATAGGCCACCAGCCGCTTGTCGCCGGGGCGGTCCTCGCGCGCGATTACCACCGCCTGCTCCACGCCCTCTAATGCACTTAACGCTGTCTGGACCTCGCCCAGCTCGATGCGAAATCCGCGGATCTTGACCTGCTCGTCGGCCCGGCCCAGATAATGCAGCTGCCCATCAGCGCCCCAGCGCACCAGGTCTCCGGTCCGATACATGCGCATTCCCGGCGTGCCCGCGCCACTGAACGGGCAGGCGACAAACCGCGACGCGGTCAATCCGGCCCGACGCACATACCCATACGCCAGCCCGCGACCGGCTACGTATAACTCGCCGACCACCCCTGGGGGCACCGGGCGCAACCATGCATCGAGCACGAACAACGCCGCCCCCGGAACCGGCGAACCAATCGGCACTGCCGATCCCGGTGTCAATGGCGCGCTGATCGCCACACACATTGTGGTTTCGGTAGGGCCGTAAGCGTTGATCATTACCCGCCCGGGCGCCCACCGCTCTACCACCTCGGCAGGGCAGGCCTCCCCGGCCATCACCAACGCTGTCGACTCCAACCCCTCTGGGGAGAGCACTTTCACCGCGGAAGGGGTCAGGGTGAGCACAGTGACCTGTTCGGCAACCAGCAGGTCGTGGAAGTCTTCCCGCAGGCCGGTCACCGACTCGGGCACCACCACTAGCCGACCGCCGCGCAACAGCGCACCGAAGATCTCCCACACCGAGACGTCGAAGGCCAAGGAGTGGCTATGGGTCCACACGCCCGTCGCCGGCAGGTCGGCATCCAACGACTCCAACAGTTGCGTGACGTTGTGGTGGGTGATCGCCACGCCCTTGGGCACCCCGGTCGTCCCCGAGGTATAGATCATGTACGCGATGTCCTCAGCTGCCGGGCCCGGCAAGGCGGTACTGGGTTGCGAGCCGACTGCGGGGTCATCGACGTCGATGACCAGCAACTCGTGCCCGGCCAGCCGTGACCGCAGCTCCCTGGTGGTGAGGGCGGCGATCGGCGCCGCGTCGTCGAGCATGAACCCGATTCGGGTCGGCGGCAGTGCCGGGTCGATCGGCAGGTAGGCCGCCCCGGTCTTGAGCACGGACAAAATCGCCACGATCGCCTCAGCCGACCGCGAAAACAGCAGCGCCACACATCGCCCGGGGCCAGCGCCGTAACCAACCAGCAAGTGCGCCAACCGGTTCGCCACCTCGTCAAGCTGGCGGTACGTCCAAGACCGGCCACCGCAAACCAGCGCCACGGCCTCTGGGGCCCGGGCCACCTGTGCACTGAAAAGTTCCGGAATCGACACCGGCGTGGCCGACGGCTGGGTCAACACCGCGCGATTTCCGATCTCATCGAGCCGGGCATGCTCAGCCCCGTCGAGCACATCAATCGACGACAACCGGCGATCGGGGTTCGCGGTCAGCGCCACCAATACCCGCCGCAACCGCTCGATCAGCGTTTCGATGCTGGCCGCATCGAACACATCGGTGCGAAACTCTACTTCCCCGGAAATCCCGGCAGCTTCCCCGGCCGTGCTCCAGTGCTCGCCGAGGGAGAACGCCACGTCCATCCGGGCGCTGCGAGTGTCAACAGGGAGCTGAGTAACCCGCAGGTTACCCAACACCAATCCGGCGGCGGGGTCGGTGTTTTGCCAGGCCATCATCACCTGCACCAGCGGGTGATGGCTCAACGACCTCGCCGGGTTGAGGCGGTCGACGAGCACCTCGAACGGCACGTCTTGGTGCTCGTAGGCGGCCAGGCTGCGCACACGCACCTGGTCCAGCAACTCGGCCACGGTGGGATCGCCGGCGAGGTCGACCCGCAGCACCAAGGTGTTGACGAAAAACCCCACCAGCTCGTCTAGGGCAGGATCGCGACGCCCAGCGATCGGAAACCCTACCGCCACATCCGAATTCGCGCTGAGCTTCCCCAGCAGCACTGCCAGGGCGGCCTGTACCACCATGAAACTGGTCGCGTTGTGTTCACGTGCCACCCGCGCGACCCGCTGCTGCAGCTCGGCGGGCCAGTTGACCGCCACCCTGGCGCCGCGCTGATCCGCAACCGGGGGGTAGGGCCGATCGGTGGGTAGGTCAAGGCGTTCGGGCATCCCGGCCAGTAACCGTTCCCAATAGGCGAGCTGGGCGGCGACGGGGCTGTCTGGGTCATCGAGATCACCCAGCTGGGCCCGCTGCCACAGTGCGTAATCGGCGTATTGCACCGGCAGCGGCTTCCAATCGGGGGCACGCCCCGCACACCGGCTGGCGTAGGCCATATTCAGGTCACGTGCCAATAGAGTGATCGACCAGCCGTCGGCTGCCACATGGTGCACCACAGTGACCAACACATGCTCATCGTCGGTGATGCGGAAAAGCCTTGCGTATAAAGGAATCTCGGTCGCCAGATCGAAACTGTGCCGCACCGTGGTGCCGATAGCCTCCTTCAGTTGGGTCGGCGGCCAGGCGGCGGCATCGACGACCTCCCACCCGAAGTCGGCCCGTTCGGCCGGAACCAGCACCTGCTGAGGTGTCCCGTCGACGGCCACGATCAGGGTGCGCAGGCTCTCATGCCGGGCCACCACGTCGGCTAGCGCGTGGCCCAAAGCCTGGGCGTCGAGGTGCCCACGCAGCCTCAAGGCCACCGCCATGTTGTAAACCGGTGAGGGCCCTTGCAACTGCTCCAGGAACCACAACCGCTGCTGAGCGAAAGACAGCGGGACTACTGCAGGCCGCGGGACTGCCACCACTGGCGCAAGCCGATGTCCGCCGTCGACATCGATACGCCGGGCTAGCTGAGCAACGGTGGGCGCCTCGAAAACTGTACGCACCGCAAGACCGGCGTGCAGGCCGCCATTGACCGCGGCGACTAGCCGCATCGCCGACAGCGAGTCCCCACCCAGCTGGAAGAATGGGTCGTCGACGCCGACCCGTTCGACACCAAGCACTTGGGCGTAGATGCCCGCCAAGATCTCCTCGACCGCATCGGCCGGGGCCCGGAAACGTTCGGCATGCGTGTACTCCGGTGCCGGCAATGCCCGGGTGTCGAGTTTGCCGTTGACCGTCAACGGCAATACGTCCAGCACTACCACCGCGGCCGGCACCATATAACCCGGCAGCCGCTCGGCCAGCTTCTCGCGGATCGCGGCCGGCTCGGCGGTCCCGATGATATAGCCGACCAAACGCTTGTCACCCGGGCGGTCTTCGCGGGCGATCACTACCGCCTGCTCCACGCCCTCTAGTGCGCTCAGCGCCGCCTGCACTTCACCGAGTTCGATGCGGTACCCGCGAATCTTAACCTGCTCATCAGCGCGACCTAGATAATCCAGTTGGCCATTAGCACGCCAACGCACCAGATCTCCGGTGCGATACATCCTCGCCCCGGGACCACCGAACGGGCACGCCACAAACCGCGAAGCCGTCAACCCCGCGCGCCCGACATACCCGTACGCCAAGCCGGCGCCGGCCACATACAACTCGCCGACCACCCGGGCAGGCACCGGCCGCAACCACCCATCCAGCACGAAGAAGCCGAGATGGGCCAACGGCACCCCGATGGGGCTGGCGGCGTTGTCCACGTCGGTGTCGACGATCTGCCGGAACGAGGCATGCACGGTCGTCTCGGTGATGCCGTACATGTTGATCAGCCGCGGCGCTTTCGGATGGCTTTCTAGCCACTTCCCAAGCCGTTGCGGTTCTAGCGCCTCGCCGCCGAATACCACTGCCTGCAGCGCCAGTCGCTGTCTGCGGTCCCGGTGTTGAGTGTCGGCGGTTTGCAACGCATAGAACGCCGACGGAGTCTGGCTGAACATGCTGACCTGCTCGGCAATCAGCAAGGCGTGCAAGTCTTCTGGTGAGCGGACCACCGCGTCGGGAACCACCACCAGCCGGCCACCAAACAGCAAGGCGCCGAAGATCTCCCACACCGAAAAGTCGAACGCCAGTGAATGACACTGCGTCCACACCCGTCCCGTCGATAGCCCCAGCTCGGCGTCTAGGGTCGCCAGCAGCTGAGTCACATTGCTATGCGCAATCGCCACCCCCTTGGGGACACCCGTGGTGCCCGACGTGTAGATCACGTACGCGATCTCATCCGGCCCCGGTTGCGACAACGCAGAGTGGGGCTGGGCGGTAAGCGCAGCGTCGTTTATGTCGATGACCAGCAGATCATGGCCATCGAAACGCTGGGCCAAATCTGCGGTCGTGACCGCTGCGACCGGCGCGGCATCCTCAAGAAGCAAAGCGACACGGGCCGGTGGGTGTGCCGGGTCGATCGGCACATACGCCGCCCCGGTTTTCAGCACCCCCAGAATCGCTACGATCGCCTCGGCCGACCGGGAAAACAGCAGTGCCACACGCTGTCCCGGACCCACCCCTCGAGCAGCCAATAGATGCGCCAACTGATTAGCCGCCTCGTCTAATTCCCTATAGGTCAACGAGATGCCACCGAAAGTCAGCGCCACAGCGTCGGGCGTGCGGGCCACCTGGGCGGCAAAGACTTCCGGAATCGACGCCGTCGCAGTTGGGGGCGCGTTCAGGACCCCGCGGTTGGCCCACCTATCCAGGTCGGTGCGCTCATCGGCGCCCATCGCATCCACCGACGACAGCCGCCGCCCGGGATCGGTGGTCATGAGGGTCAACAACTTCTGCAGTCGCTCGATGAGTGATTCGATGCCGGCCGCGTCAAACACATCGGTGTCGAATTCGACGCGTAGCCTCAGTTCGCTGCCCGGAATGGCTTGCACGGCAAGGGGGTAGTGGTTGTATTCGCGGTTGGTGATTTCGCTGACGGCCAACCCGTCGACGCCTGACAATGCAGTGACGTCGATTGGGTAGTTCTCGTATACGAACAAGCTGTCGAAGAGTTGCTCGTGACCGGTCACGCGGTGAATTTCGTTGAGCGCCAGATAATGGTGGTCGAGTGTGCGGTTGTGGGCGTCGTGCAACTGGTCGAGCAGCTCGGCAATGGTGGTCTGCGCCGTGGCCCGCGTGCGCACGGGCACCGTGTTCACCAAAAGGCCCACCATCGAGTCTGCGCCGGGAACCTCGGCAGGCCTACCCGATACTGTCGTGCCGAAAGCGACATCATGGCGGCCGGTCAGCCGCATCAGTAGCTGCGCAAAAGCCGCCTGCAGCACGGTATTCACGGTGGTGCGATGAGAGCGCGCCAGCTCGCTGAGAGCGCTGGTGGTTTCAGCCGGCACACCGTACGACGCAACGCCTCGCCGGCCCGGCCCTACGCGGCCCTGCGGGCCCACCAGGGTGGGGGTGTCGAAGCCGTCGAACACCTCACGCCAGGCCGCGCGGGCCGCATCAAGATCGCGACCGGCCAGCCAGGCGACGAAGTCACGATACGGCGGGGCAGCGGGCAGCCGCCGCCCGTCGTAGCTGGCGAATATTTCGCCCACCAGGATCGGCAGCGACCACCCGTCCGCCACGACGTGGTGGAGAGTCAGCACGATCCGGTGCAGGTTTTCGGCAGTGCGAACCAAAGCAGCACGGAAAGCTGGCCGGTCAGCGAGGTCGCCAACCTCAGCCAGTTCGGTGGCGACCAGCCGTCGGATCTGCTCATCGACATCTCCGCCGTCGACTACGACATACCGCCAGGGCGCCGCGGGATCGGCCGGGATGATCTGCACCGGCTCGTCGAACTGGTCGCAGAATCGGGCCGCCAGGTTCGGATGACGGTTGACCACCGTTTGCACGGCGTCGTGTAATCGGTGGGGGTCAAGCGGGCCGGCGACGGTGATATCGAGCTGCATCACGTACAGGTTGTCGGTAGCTTGTGCGGTGCTGGCGTGAAAGAGCAGTCCTTGCTGCAGCGGGGTCAACGGCAGCACATCAGCGACCTGGTAATGCTGCTGGATCTGCTCGATCTGCTGCTGGCTCAGGCGGGCCGGAAGGATGTCCGACGGCGTCAATCCGCCCCCACCGGCGAGCACATGTGCGCTAATACCGGCCAGAGCCTCAAACCACAGCTGGCTCAGCCGGCTGACTTGGTTGTGATCGAGCACAGAGGGTGCCCAAGTCCAGTGCGCCTGCAGACGCGGGCCGGTGTCGCTTTCGACGGTGCCCGCGTTAAGGTCCACGACGTGTGGCAGCGGTATGGGCAATGGCGCCGTGGTCAACGACATGCCATCATGGTCAATTCGCCACAACGCATCGGAGCTTTCAGCCGCTGAAGGACCCAAACGGCCCAAATAGTTGAACCCGATCGAAGGCTCAGCCCCGCCCAAGTTGACGTCGGCGTTCAGGTAACGCAGCAGACCGTAGGTCAGGCCGTCAGGCAGGGCACGAAGCTGCTCTTTGGCGTCTTTGACGACCTTCCCCAACGCCGCATCGCCGCCCGATACCTGCGTCCACTCCAGCGCGGCTACCGTCAACGCGACCGGGTGTTTGATGGTGAACCACCCGACTGTGCGCGACAGGTCTACATCGGGTGCGAGTTCCTCCTGCCGGCCATGGGCCTCGACATCGATGGCTATCGGCGCACCGTGGTTGTCGAGAAACTCCGCGAACGCGAGCCCGAACGCGATCAACAGAATCTCATGCACCCCGGTGCGAAACGCCGCGGGAGCCGCCCCGAGCAGGATACGGGTGGTCTCTGGATCGAGCTCCGCCGATAGATGCCCCGCTGTGGCAAATGTGTCCACCTGGGGACGCCTCGCGGCCAGCACCGCAGGCGTGGCCGCCACCTGCCGCCACGCCTCGGCTTGCCCCACGACTTCCGGGGAGTAGGTCTGCTCAGCTAGCAGCGCAGACCAGCGGGCAAACGACGTCCCCGAGACCGGCAGCCGCACGGTCTGACCGGCGCAGTGTTGAGTCCATGCGGTGTTGAGGTCATCTACCAAGATGCGCCAGGACACCCCATCGACAGCCAGATGGTGGATGATCAGCACCAACTGGTTCGCGCAGGCAACCCATACGGCACTCAGCATCGCCCCGGCGGCCGGGTTGAGTCGCGACCGCGCCGTGACGAGTGCCTCGTCAGAGAACGTGTCAACAGTGTGCAGGCATTCGAGAGCGTCCACCGACGCGATCTCGGGCACCCATAACCGCCATCCTCCGGTGCCGTCGTTCTCGACGCGGGCCCGCAGCATGGCATGCCGATCGAGCAACGCCTGCAATAGCACCACCGCGTCGGCCTGGGTTGCTCCAACGGGGGCCTGAAGCACCATGGTCTGGCTGAACTGCTCCACCGGGCCTTCCATGCCCAGCAGCCAGCGCATGATCGGGGTAGCCACCACCGGCCCGATACCCTCGTCGACCGGACCCGCGGCCCCGTCGGCCACCTTGGCCACCCGGGCCAGGCGGGCCACGGTCTGCTCGACGAACACATCACGCGGCCGGCAAAGCACACCGGCGGCACGAGCGCGGGCTACGACTTGCATCGACAGAATGCTGTCCCCGCCCAGTTCGAAAAAGGAGTCGTCGACCCCGACCCTCTCGAGACCCAGCACCTCGGCGTAGATGCTCGCCAGGGTTTCCTCCACCGCGTCGGCCGGGGCGCGGTACCGATCGGCATCGGTGTACTCCGGTGCCGGCAGAGCCCGCTTGTCGAGTTTGCCGTTGACGGTCAGCGGCAGCGCATCCAGCACTACCACCGCGGCCGGAATCATGTACTCGGGCAAGCACTCAGCCAGCGCGCTACGCGCCATGGCCGGATCGGCGGTGCCGGTGATGTAGCCGACCAGGCGTTTGTCACCGGGACGGTCCTCCCGGGCGACCACCACCGCCTGCTCCACCCCATCGCAATTGGCCAGCGCCGCGCGCACCTCACCGAGTTCGATGCGATACCCGCGGATCTTGACTTGCTCATCGGCGCGCCCCAGATAGTCCAGCTGACCGCCGGTGCGCCAGCACACTAAATCCCCGGTGCGATACATGCGCGCCCCAACACCGCCGAATGGGCAGGCCACAAACCGCGACGCCGTCAACACCGAACGACGCCAGTACCCATGTCCCAGCCCGGCGCCGGCCACGTACAACTCGCCGACCACGCCCGCCGGCACCGGCCGCAGCCACCCGTCGAGCACAAAGAAGGCAAGATGCCCCAATGGCACGCCAATCGGGCTGGCAGTGCTGTCGACGTCGTCGTCGACGATCTCCCGAAACGACGCATGCACCGTGGTCTCGGTGGTGCCATACATGTTGATCAGCCGTGGTGACCCGGGGTGATTGTCCAGCCAGGCCCCAAGACGCTGGGGCTCCAGTGCTTCGCCGGCAAACACCACGGCCTCAAGCTTGAGCTGCTCTCCCAACTCCGGCGCCAGCGCATCGGCGGTTTGCAGCGCATAAAACGCCGACGGGGTCTGGCTTAACACGGTCACCTGTTCGGTAACCAGTAAGGTGTGGAAATCCGCTGGTGAACGGACTACCGAATCGGGCACCACCACCAGTCGGCCACCGCGCAGCAGCGCACCCCAGATCTCCCACACCGAGACATCGAAGGCATAGGAATGCCACTGTGACCACACCTGTTCCGCCGCGAGCTCGCTGTCCACGGACTCCAGCAGCGCGAGGACGTTGTGATGGGCTACGGCGACTCCCTTAGGCACTCCAGTAGTGCCCGAGGTATAGATCAAATATGCGATGTCATCGGGAGCCGCCGCCAGCAGTGCGGTATTAGGCTGGGCCTCTACAGCGGGGTCGTTGATGTCGATGACCAGCAGATCATGGCCATCGAAACGCTGGGCCAAATCTGCGGTCGTGACCGCTGCGACCGGCGCGGCATCCTCAAGAAGCAAAGCGACACGGGCCGGTGGGTGTGCCGGGTCGATCGGCACATACGCCGCCCCGGTTTTCAGCACCCCCAGAATCGCTACGATCGCCTCGGCCGACCGGGAAAACAGCAGTGCCACACGCTGTCCCGGGCCCACCCCTCGAGCAGCCAATAGATGCGCCAACTGATTAGCCGCCTCGTCTAATTCCCTATAGGTCAACGAGATGCCACCGAAAGTCAGCGCCACAGCGTCGGGCGTGCAGGCCACCTGAGTAGCGAACACTTGGGGTATCGACACCGACGGGCGTGTCGGCGCCGTCAAGACCGCCCGATTCGCCCATCCATCCAGCCGGGCTAACTCATCCGCATCAAGCAGATCCACGCAGGACGTCGGCCGTTTCGGATCAGCGATCATCTCCGCCAGCACCTTCTGCAGCCGTTGCGCTAGGTCGACGACGTCCCATTTGGAGAAGACGTGCCCAGCTCCCGTGGTGCTGAGAAATAGCCGATCATCGTCCCTAAAAAAGACCAGCCCAAACTGATCTACCAGGCCAGCATGGGTCAGGGTGCCTGTTGCCAGAGCATCGGCTAAATATCCCATATGGGTAGCCGGGATGAAATTTACAACTACTCGATTTGACGCTTGGCCGGTGCCGCGGAGGCGCGATTTGTTCTCGATAACATTCACTGGAAACCGTTGGTGCTGTAGCGCTTCCCGTATTCTCATGTTGACGTGTTCACAAAAATTAGCGACGGTAGAACCCGCTGAGGTTTTCAAAACGAGTGGGACCACTCCGGAAATCATTCCGGGGACGGTCTTCGTTTCGGGACGCACACGTCTGCTCACCGGGAAATCGAGCACCACCTCGGAACCCGCATTCTCATACCCGCGCACCAGCAGCGCACAGGCTGCAGTAATCACAGATGAACGGCGCACGCCTAGGGCCTGTGACAACTTGTCGATTCCGGCAACCACAAGCGGGTCCAATTGAACTGGTGCGGACGTCTCATACGAGTCACGCTCGCGCGCGCCACTATCGGTCAACCGATAAGGCGGTTCGCTCTCTTGTGGAACGTTAGTAGCCCAATAAGCCTGATCTTCGAGATAGTCGGTGGATGCTTCGTACGCTAACTCGCAATCAACCAGATCACTCAGGGAACCGAAAAAAGCAGGGGGAACCGGGCTGCCTGAAGCGACTGCAGAATAAATATCTGCGATCCTATGACATACAAGAGCAAGACCGATTCCGTCAATGACTATATGATGACAGCACGCGAAAAAGTAAGATTCATCTGGCTGCGTCTGTAACAATGCAAACTTGAACAGCGGACCCCTGAGGGGCATCAGCGTGCGTTGGATCGCCGATGCGATACGGTGGGCTTCCTGTGCAGGATTCTGCGAATTCGTGAGGTCATAGCGAACAAGCTCAACATCGGGATAATCGACTAGCTTCTGGAACACCTGGCCGTCTACCTCGAAAAATGCGGCCCGAAGGGGTTCGGCCTCGTGCACCGTTTGACGGATCGCCCACTCCAGCAAATCAGTATCTACTGTGCCGTCGATTCGTAAAAGCTCCCCCAGTTGCCACTTGGCACCGAAGCGACCCGATTCCTCAGCAAGCCATATATCGAGTTGGCCGCGAGTCAGCGGAAACACTCGGTCGTCAGCTCTCATCCAACTCCCCCAAAACTCACGTTGTGCTTATCAGCAGCTGGGTGTTACTCATTCAGAAGCCCGGCTAGCGCCCAGCCTTCTGGCGCCCTTCTGCCGGGTATTGGCCCCCTCCTGTTCGCTGTAACCCGACATGCAGATCGGTCTGCTTCGCGACAAACCACCCGTGATCCGACTGGAACATCGGCGAAGCCCGCCATAAGGCTCTGTGTTGCGTTGGACCCCATGACCAGGGCGAAAAAGCCGTCATTCTCGTCATCAGACCGATTGATCTCCACGAGATCTCCTGGCTCCTAGTTAGGCATGGGTGGAACAACATTCAAACCTTACTGAAAACCCAAAGGATCGGTGCAGGATTTCGAGAAAGTCCTAACGTGATCTATTTAACGGGGTCTTCGCAATGAAGCTTGGTAGCGGTCGGGTGACACGGTTGTCTGCCTGACCTGGGGATGGGCCTGGGGCCTCATGATTCGTGGTGTTAGTGAACACGAATGGAAAGGCCCCAGGTGAATAACAACAGTAGTGCGATGGTGATGCTTGGACTGGAAGGCATGGCCGTGCTGGCGGTGTCCGAGCACGATGGTGAACTGGAGTGCGCGATTGAGACAACCGCGGCGATCGGCTGGTGTCCGGTATGCGGGGCGATCGCGCGGTTGCATGATCGCCGCCCGACGTGGGTGCGTGATTTGCCGGCCGGGGATCGACCGGTGACGCTGGTGTGGGTTAAACGCATCTGGCGGTGCGTGCATCCCCAATGTGAGCAGCAGACCTGGACCGAAACGCATCCGGCGATCGCGCCGCGCGCGTCATGGACCGAGCGGGCCCGCGCCCACGCCTGTCGGCGGGTGGGTCGTGACGGGCATGCGGTGGCCGCGGTGGCCCGCGAGTTCGGCGTCGGCTGGGCCACCGTGATGGCTGCGGTGCGCGACCATGGCGAGCCGTTGTTGCAGCGGGCATGCCCTGGCGCGGCGGCTACCGCGATCGGGGTGGATGAAACCGCGTTCACCCGAGCCAATGCGGTCCGTGGCACTGCGTTCGCCACGGGCATTGTTGACCTACATCGTGTCCGGCTGATTGATGTGGTACCTGGTCGGAGCCGGAAGGTGTTGGCGGACTGGCTTTCTGAACAGCCGGATGTGTGGGCCAGCGCAGTTACAGTGGCGGCATTGGATCCGTTCCGCGGCTATGGCGCCGCCCTGTCGGCCGGGCTGCCCAATGCGGTGCGGGTCCTTGATCCGTTCCACGTGGTGCGCCTGGGCTTTGCGGCCGTCGATGATGTGCGTCGCCGGGTGCAACAAGAAACGTGCGGGCATCGGGGCCGCCGCGGCGACCCGCTGTATGGGATTCGGCGAGTACTGCGCCGCGGCGCCGACAATCTCACCAAGCACGCCTGGGCGCGGCTGCTGTCTGGCATCGAAGCCGGCGACGATGATGGCCAGGTCGCCAAAGCGTGGGTGGCCGCCCAGGAGCTGCACGCGATCTACGGCTGCCGTGACGGGAGCCCGTCATGATTTCTGTGTAAGTCTGAGGTGACTTGACAACGAGTTATATTCTAACACAACGGAATCCGTCCGGGGAACAGTTTCGCCAGGGTGTTAAGCGCCACAGTCCAGTTGTAGGTTCCCGTCCCCGAATAGCCTCCTCTGTGGCTGGAGATGTTGCGCAACCCCAAGTACAGCAACTTGATCGCAGAGTCCTTGTCCGGGAAATGTCCGCGGTTCTTGGTGATTTTGCGTAGCTGGAAATTGATGGACTCGATCGCGTTTGTCGTGTACACGATCTTGCGTAGTTCCACCGGGTAATCCAGGAAGGCAATGAACTCTGGCCAGGCGCCCCGCCACACGTCGATCGCGCCGGGGTATTGCGCACCGAAATCGCGGTCAAACTCTTTGAGCGCGAGCTCAGCGGCATCTACGGTGGGCGCCGAATAGATGGCCCGCATCGACGAGGCGACCTTGCGGCGGTCCTTATACGACACGAACCGCATCGCATTGCGAATAACATGCACCACGCAGACTCCCGCTGTCAACCTCGGGTCGTGGGCATGATTGATCGCCGCGGCTGGCTGACTTTGCTCAGCGCGGGGGCGGGGTGGGGTTGTTAGGCGGCGGTGGCGCGGTGGTGGATGGCCGGGTCGTAGGGGTTGTGGTCGTGCCAGCAGCGCCACAAGATGCGACACCAGCGGGCGCCCAGGCCACGCAGGGCACGATGGTGTGGTTGGCCGGCGGCGCGGGCGTGTTGGTAGATGTCGGCCGACCAGAGGTCTTCACGGACGGCGACGAACATCCACCAGTCGATGGCGTGCCGCATCCGCCGGTTGGCGGCGTAGCGGAAGCGAACCTGACGTGTGCGCCCGGACACCTTGGTGACCGGAGCCAAGCCGGTCTCTGCCAACAATGACGGCGCCGAAGGAAAACGACTGCGCTCCTCACCCATTTCGGAGATCAACACGGCGGCGGTGACCGGTCCGATGCCGGGGAAACTGGTGAAGATCGGGGTGTCCGGGTGCGCCTCGAGCAGTTCGCCCAGTCGTTTGTCATGGGCTCGCAAATGGGTGTTGAGTAGAGCCAGTTGTTCGGTGAATGCTTTGGCCGCCAACGCTTTGCCAGCAACGGTGCCGTCGCTCGCCGATAGCAGATGCGGCTGCATCCGGGCGACAAGTGTCTCGGGTTTGTGCCGGCCACTGTAGCCGTGCCGGGACGTGAACGCGCCCATCCGCGCAGCGGTGATCCGGCCCGCCTGCACGGGAGTGGGATAGCTGCGGATGAAGGACAGGGTGATGTCCCGGTCCAGTGCAGAAAACAGGTGCAACGGGCACGGATGATAGGCATCCAAGATTGACCGCAGTCGATTCTCGGTGTCCACCTGCATATCCAGGATGCGTTGACGATCGCGGCTCACTGCGGTCAGCTCCGCTAGAAGCGGCGACGGAACGGCCAACGGCCGCCACTGGGCATACTGGTGACGCAACGTATCGGCCAACACATAGGCATCGAATTCGTCGGACTTGGCGGCCGCCATCCGATAGCGTTCGCGTGCTCGCGCCGAGATTTTCGGTGACACGCAATAAATTTCGGCATCGCAGTGGTGCTGGAGATATTCGACCAGTAGCCCTTCGGCCCGCTCGATCGCGATCCGGACCGCACCGGTGAACGAAGCAATCAACCCGACCAGGACGGCCAGACCATCGACGGTGTGAGCGACCTTGCGACTGAGCAGCTGCTGGCCGGTGCCATCCAGCACACACAGGTGATGGAAGCGCCCGCCCCAGTCGATCCCACACCAGAAGCTGTTCGGCCGTTGCAGAGTACTCTGATTCATTGCACTTGGATCCCTTTCAATGTGAAAGGTTCACCCTGCGATCGCGAGGCCTGCCCGGAACCTCATCTCGGCACTCACCGCCCACAGCGGTGGCGCTGCTCTCGCTGGCCGGTCCACGCCCCGCAGCCACCACGGGCGGACAGGTCTGCATGTGGACCTCGAAGGTGACGCGTTTGCGTGGGCCCTGCCCGTGGTGGTGCAGGTGAACGCCGAGACCATCCCGGCCGATCCATTGTTAATAGATGAGGTCTGGGTGATCGCCTGAGGCCACACGGCTTCGATGGCGGTCGGCAAGCCCTTCAGGCCGTCGCACACCACGATGCATACGTCCTGGGTGCCCCTATTTTTGATTTCCGAGAGCACGCGCAGCCAATACTTGGAGCCCTCCCCGTCGCCGTGCTCACCGGCCCACAGCCCCAGCACATCGCGGGTGCCGTCGACGGTGACGCCCAGCGCGATGTAGATCGGCCGGTTAGCGACGTTGCCATCACGGATCTTGACGTTGATCGCGTCGATGAACACCACCGGATACACCGGGTCCAGCGGCCGGTTGCACCACTCGCTCATCGCCTCGATCACCCGGTCGGTGATCGTCGAGATGGTCTGCTTGGACACCTGCGCGCCGTACACTTCGGCCAGATGCGCGGCGATCTCGCCGTGAGTTAAGCCCTTGGCGGACAACGAAATCACCAGCCCGTCGATCCCTGAAAGACGGCGCTGACGCTTGCGCACGATCTGCGGCTCGAACGACCCATCCCGGTCCCGAGGTATCGCGACCTCCACCGGCCCGACGTCGGTCAGCAGCTGCTTGGTGCGGGTGCCATTGCGAGAGTTGCCGCCATCGCGGCCGGCCGGATCATGCTTGGCGTAGCCGAGATGATCGTCCATCTCGCCCTCGGCCGCAGACTCGATGATGGTCTTCGTGAGCTGGGCCAGCAGCCCGTCCTCCCCGGTCAACCGCAGCCCCTGTGAGCGGGCCCGATCCACCAACTGACCGACCAGCTGCTGATCCAACTCATCCAGATCCACGACGCCGGTGTCCGGCGCTTCGACGCCCTTCTCGTCGGTGATCACATTAGTCACAGTGCTCTCCTTTTGTCTCAGGAGTTACACCGTTTAACTTATAACCCCTGATGGTGGACACCTGGCTGGTGGGACTGCTGGTCCCGCGGGAAGGATGTCCGTATGTCGGGTAAGCGTCGCAAGTACACCCTGGAGTTTCGGGAGCATGGACCATCCCGGGTTTCGTGCACACCTTCTTTTGAGGGAAGGATGGCACGATGGCAACGAGGTACGACCAGGACATGAAGGCCAGGGCGGTCTGGCTGGTCCGGGAGCATCGCGACGAGTACGACACCGAGTGGGCGGCGATGCGGGCCATCTCGGCCCGGTTGGGGATGATCGCGGAGACCCTGCGCAAGTGGGTGCGCCAGGCCGAGATCGACGACGGCCAGGCTGCTGGGGTATCGACGGCGGAGAGCCGGGAGTTGCGCGAGCTGCGTAAGAAGAACCGTGAGCTTGAGCAGACTATCGAAATCCTGAAGGCGGCAACAAGTTTCTTCGCGCGGGAGAGCGACCCGCGACACCGTTGATTTGTGAATTCATCGCCGAGCATCGTGCTCGGTTCGGGGTCGCTCCGATCTGCCGCGTGCTGAGCGAGCGTGGCTGCAAGATCGCCCCGAGAACCTTCTACGCCTGGCAGGCTCGCCCACCATCGAAACGGGTCTTGTGGGACATGACGGTCGCTGAGATCCTGGCCGGCTACTACACCCCCGATGCTGATGGTCGCCGCAAGCCCGAGTCACTCTACGGTGCGGCCAAGATGTGGGCTCACCTGCAACGACGGGGCATTCCGGTGGCCAAATGCACCGTGGAGCGTCTCATGCGGGCCAACGGCTGGCAGGGGGTGCGGCGGGTCAAGAAGGTCCGCACTACCGTGGCCGATCTCGCCGCGCAGCGGGCACCGGACCTGGTGGATCGCACCTTCGCCGTCGATGCCCCCAACCGGCTTCTGGTCGCCGATTTCACCTACGTTCGCCTGGTCACCGGGGTGTTCGTCTACACCGCGTTCGTCGTCGATGCCTACGCCGGGCGGATCCTCGGCTGGGCGTGCTCAACGACCAAGCACTCGTGGTTCGTCGAATCGGCGATCCGTCAGGCCGCAGCGCTGCGGGCCCGTGAAGGCCACCCGCTGGCGGGGTCGACGATTCACCACTCTGATGCCGGGTCGCAGTACACGTCGGTGCACTGCGGGGAGACGATCATGCTCGCCGGCATGAAGCCGTCGATTGGAACGGTCGGAGACGCCTACGATAATGCGTTGGCGGAGACAATAATTGGTCTCTATAAGACCGAAGCGATCCGGAAAGACTCACCGTTCCGAACCGGGCCGCTGCGCTCGGTGCACGATGTCGAGCACCTCACCGCCGACTGGGTCCACTGGTACAGAGCGCCACGAGGCGCTGTGGGATCGAATGGAGGTGAGAATCCTTCGTCTGTCCGCTGTCGCGGCAGCGGGTTGAAGCTGGGGGCAGCCTGATTCGGGGGACGCCGATGAGGGTGGAAAGCAGCCCTGACAACGACGGGACGCGTCGGCACTGCCAGACGACGCGGGTCCGGCAAGCAAGACGGGACGGTGTACGTGAGAAACCAGCGTCTGAACGCTCCTCAAGTCTGTTCCCACCAGCTCGAATCTGGCGGATCTGGGCTGGGCAGCGGCGCACACTCGTATCACGGTGTGGTGCGGGGAACTCCGCGATCGGTTTGTACCGCCGGTCGGGAGGTCACGGTGAAGGCCCGCGGCGTAGCCGTGGCGATGCCGCAGGAGCATAGTTGGGCACCTCGCCCGTCGATCGATCTGACAGTGAACGTGGGAACCCACGCGGTGGTCCCCTTCCCGGAGCGCATCCAGCGTTTCGGCGGGAAGGTCCGTCGCCGGCCGATGCCGTCGTGTGGGGGCGGAGGATCCGTAGTAGTCCGAGTCCGGGAAAGCCGGTCACATGGCGAAGGGGTCCAGCTTGTTCGCGGTTGCCGAGCATTGCGCGAAGGTCGCTGGTGAATACCGGCGCGCCGTGGCCCGACGTCGATGAGGCGTGGCTGCGGGTACGCATGATGCAGCGGAAACTGCATCGTTGGGCGGTGGCCGATCCGGGCCGCCGGTTTGATGATCTGTTCAACCTCGTTTATGACCCAGCGTTCCTCGTCGTGGCGTGGAACAGGGTGCGGGGCAACAAGGGAGCACGCACGGCCGGGATCGATGGAGTGACACCGTCCTCCATCGATGACCGAGCGGTGCAACTCCTTGCAGAACTGCAAGGCGACCTGAAAGAACGCCGGTTCACACCGGTTGCGGTGCGGGAGAAGTTGATCCCCAAGGCGAACGGCAAGATGCGACGCCTGGGAATCCCGACCACCGCCGACAGGATCGTGCAGGCAGCGCTGAAGCTGGTGCTGGAACCCATCTACGAGGCGGATTTCAAGCCGTGCTCGTATGGGTTTCGGCCGAGACGGCGGGCACAGGATGCGATCGCCGAGATCCACCACTACACCTCGGGTAACAAGGGGTACGAGTGGGTCTTTGAAGCAGACATCACGGCCTGCTTCGATGAGATCTCGCATTGTGCACTGATGGATCGGGTGCGGATGCGGGTCGGTGACAAGCGGGTGCTCACGCTGATCAAGGCGTTCCTGAAAGCCGGGATCCTCTCCGAGGATGCGGTACATCGGGATACGCCGACCGGCACTCCCCAGGGCGGGATCCTCTCACCGCTGCTGGCCAATATCGCCCTGTCGGTTCTCGACGAGCACTTCATGCGTCAGTGGGAAGCGCTCGATACGAACTGGAAGCGCACCAAGCATCGGCGCGCCGGAGGCGCCACCTATCGGATCGTCCGCTATGCAGACGATTTCGTGGTGCTGATCAACGGCACACGCGCTCATGCCGAAGCACTATGGGATGAGGTCGAAGCGGTACTCGCACCGATGAGCCTGCGCTTGTCGGTCGAGAAAACCAGGGTCTGCCACATCGACGAGGGCTTCGAGTTCTTGGGCTTCCGCATCCAGCGGCGAACCAAACCGGGCAGCAGCAAGCGGTTCGTCTACACCTGGCCATCGAAGAAATCGCTGGCCTCGATCACCGGCAAGATCCGGAAACTGACGCGCCGCAACAAACATCACACACTCGCCGACCTGCTCCGGCAGGTCAACCCCGTGCTACGGGGCTGGTGCAACTATTTCAAGCACGGAGTGTCTAAACGCACCTTCTGCTACGTCGACCACTTCGCATTCATGCGGGTTGCGTATTGGCTGCGTAAACGACACCTCGGCCTGACCTGGGGAACGCTACGCCGTCGCTTCTGGCCTGACTGGCAGATCAGCGACCGACGTGTCGAGCTGTTCCGGCCACGATCGGTGACGGTCCTCCGCTACCGATACCGGGGCTCGAAGATCCCTGCACCATGGGCGAATTGGCCACCCGACACCGACACCGCACCAGCGGCATGAACAAGTGGAGAGCCGGATGCGTGGAGACATGCACGTCCGGTTCGGAGGGCGGGCCGCAGAAACCCACCGCGTCGAAAGACCGGCAGGGCGCTGCGGTCCGACCCCTACACACCAGCCGGCTCATGCACCGACTCGGACTGAAACCACCCATCGAATACGAGGCCGACTACCATGCACACCACAGCGGTCAGCCGACCGGCGCAAAGTAAACCGGTGTGCACAAAACCCAGGGCAATTCACCGGAATGGAGCCTGTTAGCTGTTGACCGTCTCTTTGGATGGCGACGACGGGGTGGCCATTCTTTATTGAGTCTTCCGGTGTGACGGTGGGTGTGGCGGCGGGGTTGATCTTGTTCGTGTGCACCGTCAGTGTGACGAGGAACTGGTGGGTGCGCGGCACCCGGCTGAAGTCTTGGTCGGCTTGCGGGGTGCGGTCGTGTCCCTGCGGCGGTGTAAAAGGGTTCGGACGTAGGTTCCCTCGAAGACGAGCAAGTCTGAGGGAAGGAGCCTACGTCCGTGTCGACGAGGTTATCGCCTGCGCAGCGGTTGCAGGAAGAAATGGATGGGGTGTTCGCCGGTGGAGAGGATCTGGCGGGTGCGATTGAGGAGGTGGCTCGGCTGGGTGCACGGTTGCTGTTGCAGACCGCGATCGAGGCCGAGGTGACCGCGTTTTTGGGCCGCGACCGCTACCAGTGGGCCGCGACCTGCGAGGACGCCCGTGCCGGGATGCGCAACGGCTAGTGCCCGACCACGGTGAAGACCACCGCAGGGCCCATCACGTTGGAGCGGCCGAAGGTGCGTGGCACCACCGAGCGGTTCGCCTCCCAGCTGTTCGGCATGGGGGTGAGCAAGACCAATGCGTTGGAGGCGCTGGTGATCGCCGGGTTCGTGCGCGGGTTGTCGGTCCGTGAGGTGGAGGCTACCCTGCTCGAGGCGCTCGGCGAGGCCGCCGCGGTGTCCAAGTCGACGGTGTCGCGGATCTGCGAAGACATCCGCGAGCAGTTCCAGGCCTGAAGTAGGCGCCGTCTTGACGGCATCGAATTGGAGTACCTGTTCCTCGACGGCAGCCATTTCAAGTACCACGCCCACGCCGCGGCGGAGCCGGTGCTGGCCGCCTGGGGCATCGACACCGACGGCAAACCGGTGTTCGTCGGGCTGGATGTGGCTGCCAGCGAGTCCGGCGACGCTTGGGAAGGTTTCCTCACCGGGCTCGGCGAGCGCGGCCTGGCCTGTCCGCTGCTGGTGATCTCCGACGGCGCACCGGGGTTGATCGGCGCGGTCGAGCGTACCATGGGCGCGGCGCTGCGGCAGCGCTGCCTTATTCATCGCGCCGGCAACCTTTTAGCAAAAATACCCAGGCACGCGGCTGCCGAGGTCAAGGCCGACTATTGGGCGATTTTCGATCTGCCCGACAACATCGAACCCGGCCTGGATGCGGTCAAACTCGCCCAGAACAGGATCGACGCGTTCGCCAAGCGCTGGCGCGACTGCTACCCGGGCGCGGTGCGTTGCCTGCTCGATGACCGCGGCTCGCTAACGGTCTATCTGCGATTTCCGCGCGCGCATTGGCCACGGGTGCGGCATTCGAACTTCATCGAGCGCACTGTCGGCGAGACACGGCGCCGGGTCAAGGTGATCGGCCGGCTGCCCGGTGAGCACTCCTGCCTCAAACTGGTGTGGGCGGTGCTTGATCGCGCCTCAGCCGGATGGCGCGGATTCACCATGACCCCGGCCGGGCTGCGGCTGCTGGCCGACCTACGGCGCACACTGCACGACCCACCGACTGAACTCCCACAAAGGAATCCGGAAACCCACACCGAAACAAGCGTGACGCCAACCCAACCTGTCAAGACGACCGCATAGCATCATGAATGCAGATGAGCGGAGTCCGACGCATGTGGAACAGCCTGCAAGGACATGATTTATTGAATAAATGTTGAATTGACGGCTGCCCACGTTTTTTTGCTGGAAGTTTCGTCAACCGGCGCAAACCGTGGGCGGAGTCGCGGTAGCGTCAGCCAAAGGCGGGTGTGGACATGGCCCCGGGAGGTTCGACGGCCAGTGCAAACGGGGAGTGGCTCGGCGTGGCCGTTGGTGGGCCGCGATGACGAGGTCCGCCAAGCGTTGGCGGCACTCGGGGACGACGCGAAATTTCAGGGCGTTGTCTTGGTGGGCGAGGCCGGGACCGGTAAATCGACACTGGCTCGTGCGCTCGCCGAGGCTGTCCAGTCGCGCGGGCTTGCGGTGCGGTTTGTGCTGGGCACCGAAACCAGCAAGGCGGTGCCATTGGGCGCGTTCTACTGGTTGATGACCCTCGATGCGGTGAGTGAACCTGCCGTGATGCTGGCCGCCGCGCAAAAGACTCTGGAGCAGCAAGAGAACCTGGTCCTCGTCGTCGACGACGCCCACTTGCTCGATCCGTTGTCGGCGACGTTGGTGTATCACCTTGCGGCCGCTGGCAGTGCGCGTCTGATCGTGACAGTCCGCTCGGGTAACTCCGTGCCTGATGCGGTGACAGCCCTGTGGAAAGAGCGAGTGTTGCTTCGTCTGCGCATCAATGCGTTCACCTGGCAGCAGACCGAGGAACTCGCTCGCACCGTGCTTGGCGACGTGGTCCATACCCGGGTCATCTACGAGTTACATAGCCGGACAGCGGGTAATCCACTGATGCTGCGCGGCCTGTTAAGTGCGGGCCGGGAGAGCGGTGTGCTGGTGCGCTCGGAACACGGCTGGCAGCTTCGAGGTGCGCTGCACGCAGGTGGCGAACTCTACGATGTTCTTGAGGTTCGCCTGCAATCCCTGGCCGCCGAAGAACTGGAGGCGGTAGAGGTTTTGGCCGCTGCGGAGGTCCTCAGCTGGGAGACCCTACGTGGGCTTTGCGATGCTGACGCGGTGGCCCATCTCGAGCGCCGCGGCATCATCCAGTTGGTTGCCGACGAATCACACACCGTGGCTCGGTTGGCTAACCCCGTCATGGGTGAAGTGGCACTTCGGCACGCCGGAGTGGTGCGCACGCGCCAGCTCAATAGCATTCTGGCACAACATCTTCGGAAGGAAATGCAGCCGCAGGAGCAGCGGCCGAGGTTGTCTGACGTGCGCACCCGAATACGGTTGGCCCAGTTCATGATACGAAGCGACCTAACGCCCGACCTCGACGTGATCATCGACGCGGCGGCGAGCGCGGTGACCATGTCCAACGTCGCACTCGGCGAGGAGCTGGCACGATTCGCGTTCGATCATAGTGGTGGCCTGTCGGCAGCCATCGTGCTGGCTGAGGCACTGGGCTGGCAGGGGCGAGGCGATGAGGCCGAGGCGATCCTTGCCGACGCCGACCCCAATGGTGCCGATGAATGGCTGACCGTGCAGTGGGGTTCGCTGCGTGCCGCCAATCTGTTTTTTAATTGCGGACAGGTCGAGCGGGCACGGCTGCTACTCACCAATATAAGAAATCGCGCCCGCTCCCAGGAGCCGGCCTTTCTCGTTACGGCAATCGCGGGGGCATTTGCGTGCTTCTGCGGTGACATCCCGACCGCGCTCGAGCTTGGGCTGCCCCTGTGTGCATCCGATCAACAACCGTTGACGACGACGTGGGCTGTCACGTCAACCGTCTGGGCGTTGGCGCTCGCCGGCAGGCTTGGCGAAGTTCACCGGATAACGAAGGCGCGGCGGGCACAGGTGCTCGGCCAGATTGGACCGCACCGGTTCGTCATGGGCTTGGCTGAGGTCGTGGCGGCGACGGTCGCCGGTGATTATCCGGCGGCCGAGCGCGTGTGGGAACGCTATGGC
Organism: Mycobacterium heckeshornense; assembly: GCF_016592155.1. Classification (NCBI taxonomy): domain Bacteria; kingdom Bacillati; phylum Actinomycetota; class Actinomycetes; order Mycobacteriales; family Mycobacteriaceae; genus Mycobacterium; species Mycobacterium heckeshornense. The sequence goes on along the minus strand of NZ_AP024237.1, from coordinate 131,764 downwards.
CCGACGATCACGGTGAGTCCCGAGGCGGACGCCTTCGTACACGCGATGCTCGGATTCGTCCAGCTTGCCCGCGGTGCGCTGGCGTCCGCATGTGCGGCGTTTCACGACTCGATATCGGCGATGTCTCATGGTTTCCCACCAGGCTGGTTGATGCTGGTGGCGGCCTGGTGCGCGCAGGCCGAAGGTGCGCGGGGAGACGGCGAGGCGGCCGCCGGCGCGCTGCGCCGTTCGGAGGAAGCCTACGGACCGCAGGTCGCGGTGTTCTTGCCCGAACTTGAGCTGGCCCGGGCCTGGGAGCGGGCATCCGTCGGCGAGACGACGGCCGCCCGGAGGCATGCGGTGCGCGCCGAACAGATCGCCCGACAATCGGGGATGTCCGCCATTGAGATGCGCGCGCTGCACACCGCTGTCCGCTTCGGCGATCGATCGTGCGCCGCACGGCTGGAGGAACTTTCCAGGACGCTGAACACTGCGCTGGCAGAGGCGATCGCTACCCAAGCGCGCGGCCTTGCCTACCGCGACGGCGACCTGCTCGACGCCGCGGCAGCTCGGTTCACCGATCTGGGGGCATTGGCACTTGCCGCCGACGCAATGGCTCAGGCGGCGGGCGAACATGCCCGCAAAGGCCACCGCAGCAAGGAGGTGGAGTCCTCGACCCGGGCGTACGGACTGGCCAGCCAATACGGACTGCGCACACCGACGGTCGAGACCGCGGCCCGCCCGCTGCCGATCACCGACCGGGAACGCGAGATCGCGATGATGGTCGTAGCCGGCCTCTCCAACCGTGAGATCGCCGATCGGTTGGTTGTCTCGGTGCGAACGGTGGAGGGACATCTCTATCGCATCTTCGCCAAACTCGGCATCAACAACCGCGACCAGCTCATCCACTTACTAAGTCTGGATAGGTCCAGGAGATAGGAAGACGTCAGAAGCGGTGCTGCACACCCCTCGTGTTCCACAACGCCGGCGTAGGATCCCGCGTAAGCTGCAGCGCAGCAGGTTAGGGGTTCCGGTGCACGCAGAGTCCGGGTCGGGGTCGGTGTGGCCGATGGTTGCCCGCGATGACGAGTTTCGTCGTGCGTTGGCGGCGCTTGACGCCAGCGCACAGGTTCGGGGTGTTGTGCTGGTGGGCGAAGCCGGGGTGGGCAAGTCGACGCTCGTTCGCACGCTTGCCAAGACCTTGGAGTCGGACAAGCGGACGGTGTGGTTCGTGTTGGGCACCGAGACCGGTCGCGACGTCCCGTTTGGAGCGTTCTACCGGTTGGTGCCCCCCGACACGGCGCATGAACCGCCGTGATGCTGGCCGCTGCGCAAAGATCCCTCGAGCAGGAAAAGAACCTGGTCCTCGTCGTGGACGACGCTCAGTTGCTTGATCCACTGTCGGCAACACTGGTGCATCAACTCGCTGTCAGCGGGGTTACCCGATTGATCGTGGTGATTCGCTCCGGTGAGGCGGTGCCCGACGCGTTGACGGCGCTGTGGAAAGAGCAGCTGTTGTTGCGGCTGGATATCAACCCGTTCACCCGGGCGTAAACCGGGGAGCTGAACCACCCCGTCATCGGTGAAACGGCACTTCGCCACGCCGGGGTAGTGCGCACACGGCAGCTCAATAGCTTGCTGGCACAACAACTTCAGAAGCAAATGCAGGCAGAAGAGCGGCGCTCGAGGGTGCCCGACGTGCGGACCCGGATTCAGCTGGCCCAGTTCATGATGCGAAGCGACCTGGTGCCAGACCTCGGCGTGATCGTCGGGGCAGCGGCGAGTGCGGTGGCGATGTCGAGCCTCGTTCTCGGCGAGGAGCTGGCCCGATTCGCGTTCGATCATGGTGGTGGCCTGCCGGCGGCGCTCACGCTGGCTGACGCACTGAGTTGGCAGGGCCGCGGCGGCGAGGCCGAGGCGGTGCTTGCCGACGTCGACCCCGATGGGGGTGTATAAGTTAAACGGTGTAACTCCTGAGACAAAAGGAGAGCACTGTGACTAATGTGATCACCGACGAGAAGGGCGTCGAAGCGCCGGACACCGGCGTCGTGGATCTGGATGAGTTGGATCAGCAGCTGGTCGGTCAGTTGGTGGATCGGGCCCGCTCACAGGGGCTGCGGTTGACCGGGGAGGACGGGCTGCTGGCCCAGCTCACGAAGACCATCATCGAGTCTGCGGCCGAGGGCGAGATGGACGATCATCTCGGCTACGCCAAGCATGATCCGGCCGGCCGCGATGGCGGCAACTCTCGCAATGGCACCCGCACCAAGCAGCTGCTGACCGACGTCGGGCCGGTGGAGGTCGCGATACCTCGGGACCGGGATGGGTCGTTCGAGCCGCAGATCGTGCGCAAGCGTCAGCGCCGTCTTTCAGGGATCGACGGGCTGGTGATTTCGTTGTCCGCCAAGGGCTTAACTCACGGCGAGATCGCCGCGCATCTGGCCGAAGTGTACGGCGCGCAGGTGTCCAAGCAGACCATCTCGACGATCACCGACCGGGTGATCGAGGCGATGAGCGAGTGGTGCAACCGGCCGCTGGACCCGGTGTATCCGGTGGTGTTCATCGACGCGATCAACGTCAAGATCCGTGATGGCAACGTCGCTAACCGGCCGATCTACATCGCGCTGGGCGTCACCGTCGACGGCACCCGCGATGTGCTGGGGCTGTGGGCCGGTGAGCACGGCGACGGGGAGGGCTCCAAGTATTGGCTGCGCGTGCTCTCGGAAATCAAAAATAGGGGCACCCAGGACGTATGCATCGTGGTGTGCGACGGCCTGAAGGGCTTGCCGACCGCCATCGAAGCCGTGTGGCCTCAGGCGATCACCCAGACCTCATCTATTAACAATGGATCGGCCGGGATGGTCTCGGCGTTCACCTGCACCACCACGGGCAGGGCCCACGCAAACGCGTCACCTTCGAGGTCCACATGCAGACCTGTCCGCCCGTGGTGGCTGCGGGGCGTGGACCGGCCAGCGAGAGCAGCGCCACCGCTGTGGGCGGTGAGTGCCGAGATGAGGTTCCGGGCAGGCCTCGCGATCGCAGGGTGAACCTTTCACATTGAAAGGGATCCAAGTGCAATGAATCAGAGTACTCTGCAACGGCCGAACAGCTTCTGGTGTGGGATCGACTGGGGCGGGCGCTTCCATCACCTGTGTGTGCTGGATGGCACCGGCCAGCAGCTGCTCAGTCGCAAGGTCGCTCACACCGTCGATGGTCTGGCCGTCCTGGTCGGGTTGATTGCTTCGTTCACCGGTGCGGTCCGGATCGCGATCGAGCGGGCCGAAGGGCTACTGGTCGAATATCTCCAGCACCACTGCGATGCCGAAATTTATTGCGTGTCACCGAAAATCTCGGCGCGAGCACGCGAACGCTATCGGATGGCGGCCGCCAAGTCCGACGAATTCGATGCCTATGTGTTGGCCGATACGTTGCGTCACCAGTATGCCCAGTGGCGGCCGTTGGCCGTTCCGTCGCCGCTTCTAGCGGAGCTGACCGCAGTGAGCCGCGATCGTCAACGCATCCTGGATATGCAGGTGGACACCGAGAATCGACTGCGGTCAATCTTGGATGCCTATCATCCGTGCCCGTTGCACCTGTTTTCTGCACTGGACCGGGACATCACCCTGTCCTTCATCCGCAGCTATCCCACTCCCGTGCAGGCGGGCCGGATCACCGCTGCGCGGATGGGCGCGTTCACGTCCCGGCACGGCTACAGTGGCCGGCACAAACCCGAGACACTTGTCGCCCGGATGCAGCCGCATCTGCTATCGGCGAGCGACGGCACCGTTGCTGGCAAAGCGTTGGCGGCCAAAGCATTCACCGAACAACTGGCTCTACTCAACACCCATTTGCGAGCCCATGACAAACGACTGGGCGAACTGCTCGAGGCGCACCCGGACACCCCGATCTTCACCAGTTTCCCCGGCATCGGACCGGTCACCGCCGCCGTGTTGATCTCCGAAATGGGTGAGGAGCGCAGTCGTTTTCCTTCGGCGCCGTCATTGTTGGCAGAGACCGGCTTGGCTCCGGTCACCAAGGTGTCCGGGCGCACACGTCAGGTTCGCTTCCGCTACGCCGCCAACCGGCGGATGCGGCACGCCATCGACTGGTGGATGTTCGTCGCCGTCCGTGAAGACCTCTGGTCGGCCGACATCTACCAACACGCCCGCGCCGCCGGCCAACCACACCATCGTGCCCTGCGTGGCCTGGGCGCCCGCTGGTGTCGCATCTTGTGGCGCTGCTGGCACGACCACAACCCCTACGACCCGGCCATCCACCACCGCGCCACCGCCGCCTAACAACCCCACCCCGCCCCCGCGCTGAGCAAAGTCAGCCAGCCGCGGCGATCAATCATGCCCACGACCCGAGGTTGACAGCGGGAGTCTGCGTAATACACCTGTTGCGCAACAGCTTTCGCTACACCTCCAAGAGGGACTGGGCCGCGATCGCCAAAGACCTCAAGCTGGTCTACACCGCGGCCAGCGAGTCAGCGGCTTTGGACGCGTTCGCCGCGTTCACCGAGACCTGGGGCCAGCGCTACCCGGCCATCATCAAGCTGTGGGAGAACGCCTGGGCCGAGTTCGTTCTCTTCCTGGCCTTCGACAAGGAAATCCGCAGCGTGATCTGCACGACCAACAGCATCGAAAGCCTAAACTCAAGGATCCGCAGGGCGGTCAACGCCCGCGGCCACTTCCCGACCGAGCAGGCCGCGCTCAAGTGCGTCTACCTGGCGATCATGAGCCTTGACCCAACCGGCAAGGGCCGCAAGCGCTGGGTCAACCGATGGAAAGCACCGCTCAACGCCTTCGAGATCGCATTCCCAGGGCGACTAACCCAAGGCCGAAAATAACAGTACAACAACCAGTTACACCGTTAACTTGACAGCCTCATCGGGCCTCCTGGGGTAGGTGGTAACCGTTGTTGCGGGTTGAGCTTGCTGTGAAGGCTGGTGTCGGCCTGCGACGGATTCGGTGGTTGATGTGTCGGCTTGCTGGAGCGAATCATCGAGGCTATTGCGGAATCTGCGGTGCGGCAGGGTTTCCCGTGGTCATGCGGGCGCGACTTGCCAGCCTTGGCCGGTGGCTCGGCACAGTCCCAGCGCACCGAGGCGGGCCAGGTTGACCGCGGCGGCCAGCAAGGAGAAGTCGGCGGCGACCTTCGTAGTGCCGCGCATCCGGGCGCGACGCCCGCCGTGGCGGCGGCGCATCAGGTGAGCGATCTTGCGCTCCACTTTCGGTCGGGTCGCTTTGTATTGGGCGGCCCAGGCGGGATCGGCCTGGGCGGTGCGGGCGCGGGACAGTTGCGCCTCGTAGGCGCCGATGCGGATGGTGCGGCCGGCGGCCGAGCCGGTGCACTGGGCGGCGAGCGGGCAGGCCGCGCACGCCGCGCCGAACACAGCGGTGCCGCCGCCGATCTTGGCCGGGCGGATCGGCACGGTCACCGCGTTCGGGCAGCTGACCGTGCCGGCATTCAGATCGATGGCGAAGCGGTCCTTGGCGAACCGACCACCTGGTGCGGTCGGTGGTTGCACCTTCGTAAAGATCTGCGCGCCCGCGGTTTCCAGCCTGGCCAACAGCGGTCCCGCACCGTAGGCCGCATCGCCGTACACCGCCGGGCCATCCCCGCTGCGGGCAGGGCTCTCGGATGCGGCCGCACCGTCGGCGTCTGGATTCGGGTCATCGTCGCCGTCGTCACCCGCACCTGCGTCGGCGTCGGTGACCTCGGGCAGGTCGTCGGCCAGCAGATCGGTGGCGGGCTCGGCGTCCCCGGCGTTGGCCGCACCCACCTCGGTGGCCGTCACGATCTCGGCGTCCGGATCGATCGCGATGTGCCCCTTGTAGCCGTCGAAGCCGCGCGCTGAGGTCTTGTGTCCGTGACGCGCATCCGGGTCCACCGTGGAGATCACCCGATCCGCAGCGACCCGGCGCGCGAGCCGGAACACCCCGTCGGTGTCACGGTCGAGATCCTGACCGACCACGGTGGCCAACAACCGCGCCGCCTGCTCGGTCTCCGCACCCAGCTTCCGCTCCTGCAGGCAGGCCGGCAGCGCGTGCGCGTCGCGGGCCAACCCATCCACCAACGCCTCCCGTGCCGGCGCATCGTCGTAGTCACACACCGGCTTGCCCGCGCTGATGTAGTCGTCATCGCGGCCCAACACCGCCCGCAGTTGGGGCTCCAGCTCCGCGTCGGCGACCTTCAACAGCCCGCGGATGGCCGAACGGATCAACGTGACCGTGTCCATCGTGGCCACCGCGTCATACAGCGGGGTCGAGTCCAGCACCCGCCGCCGGCCCACCAGCCCCGCCGCCTTGGCCGCCTCCAACGTGACCTCGAAGATCCGATTCGGCCGGTCCGAGCGGGCCAGCCGGGCCCGCATGTCCACCAACACGGTTTCCACAAACCCCGGATAGTCGAAATCCAGCCCGCCGGCGGCGTATTTCCACCGGGCGTCGAACGCAAACCGATCCACCGCCTCCCGATCCGAGAGGCCCTCGATCCGCTGCAGCACCATCACCACCGCCACGATCATCGGCGGCACGCTGCGCCGACCCACATCGGTAAACAGATCGGCGAACAGCTCATCCGGGAACAAGGCGAAGCACTCCCGATGCAGCACACCATAAATCGAGTCCGGTGGGACCCGCCCATCACAGAAATGCGCCGTCGACCGCAGCAGATCCGCCTGAGTAGGCGTCAGTCCCAACGTCACCCGATCATTCAACTCGAGCAGCCGCGATCAGCCGGTCACCGCCACGCGAAAAACACCAACCACCTAGTGACGGTGGCGGCGGTGTTGTTGTGCTCATGGTTGGCCCCGATCCCCGTCGAGCAGCGCGGCGATGCGCTCAGCGATGTGCGCGGCGAACCAGGCGGTCGTGTCCGCGGCGCGGTAGCGGCCGAAGAATCGGTCGAAGTCGGCGCGGGTGTGTTAGTCGGCGTCTCCGAGCCAACCGGCGAACTCGCCGATCAGCCACGCCCACTCGAACAGTTCTCCGGCCGCCACGCCGGCCAGCTGGTCGCGATCGTCGGTGCCGTCGGTGTTGAGCAGGATCGATGTGGTCTTCGATAAGATGTCGAGGTAGGCCATTGTTAGTTCCCCTTGACTTCCGCTGCGGTCGTGCAATTCGGCATGAGGGCACAGCTAACGGCATCCGCACGCAACCGACTACTCAGGGCGGCCTGGTGCCTGAGTGTGATCGCTTGGCTCCAAGGGCAATTCGGGCTCCTCGCTGATCCATTCGAGCAGTGCATGCAGACCGTCCTCAAGCCCCCACTTCGGACGCCAGTGCAGTTCGTTCATCGCTGCCTCGATGCTGCAGCTTGCGGCACGTACGTCACCGTCGCGGAATTTGGCTACGACGGTCGGTTCGGGAGCGTCGCACATGGCGGCGATCGTGCGAGCCAGCTGATGGATGGTGGTCGCTGTGCCCGACCCTATGTCTAGGCAGCGTGACTCGGTCGCGGGCCTCTCCAGCGCGGCGAACACCGCGTCGACGACATCGTCGATAAAGACGAAGTCGCGAACGATGCGGCCGTCCTCGTAGACCTCAGGCGGGCGTTGTGCGCGCGCTAACCGCGCGAACAATGCGACTATTCCTGTGTAGGGGTTGGTCAGCGACTGGCCCGGCCCGTAGACGTTCTGCAGACGCAGCACACTGAGATTGGCGTCATGGGCGGCCGTCCAAGCAGCCAACAGATGCTCTTGAGCGAGTTTGGTCGCGGCGTAAATGTTGGTCGGCCGGGGCTCGGTGTGGCCTGCGCAGCTCGGTAACGGGAGCGCGGGTTCACCCGTGGGGCCCACCGGATCCCAGATACCAGCCAACAGCCGAGCGTGGCTGCGCGGCCGCGGATAGAAGACTTCGTCACCGGCTTGCCAGGCGCCCTCGCCGTAGACAGCCCGTGACGACGCCAGGACGATCTGGTGCGGTACCAGCGCTGAGCGGCTCAGGGCGTCGAGAAGCTGAGTGGTGCCCACCACGTTTACCAGGCCGTGGCGCGTGGCCTCGGTGAGCGACTGCGCCGTTCCGGTCTCGGCCGCCAAATGCACGATCTGGGAAGGTTGAAACAATCGAAGCACCGCATCCCAGTCGGGCGCATGGGTGACATCTCCGGTGAAGAATCGCACGGACGGCGGCAGGTCGATCGCTTGACGTCCGCCGTGCACCTGGGGGTGCAAGACGTCCATTACGGCGACGTCATAGCCGGCTTTGACGAGACGACGCGACAGAGCTGACCCGATAAATCCCGCCCCACCTGTGACAAGCACGGATGTCGACAAACGCCAAAGCCTCCGGTTCCTCTTGGGAGGAAGTTAGGCGACCGGCACGGGTTCCCCAAGAGTGTGGTCCGGTCGATCATATCGGCTCTTCAATCTTAAGCGGGCAGGTAGCCCGTTGATCTTGGTCGGCGTGTCTAACGGCTGAAGGCCCTTGGCCTTCTGAAGTCTGAGTGTTGCTACGCATTCAGGCCGGGAAGGAGCCAAGGGCTATGTCTGACGCTACGACAGTGTTGTTCGGGGTGTCAGGAGTACGGGTTGAGCGGGCCAAGTCCAGAGGCGTGGTGTAAGAGTTCGCTTCGCGTGACTCTTCGGTGGCCAGTTTAGGCGGTCAGTGCCGGTGTGGTGGGGGGGGGTTGCTGGTCGGCGGGCTGGTTGGTCAGCACTGCCCTTGCCCGGGTCAGGACGTCGAGGCCGAGGTAGCGGCGGCCTTCGATCCATTCGTCGTGCTGTTCGGCTAACACGGCGCCGACGAGGCGGATGATGGCGGTGCGGTCGGGGAAGATGCCGACGACGTCGGTGCGACGCCGAACCTCTCGATTTAGTCTTTCCTGGGGGTGGGCTTGACCCCGTTTGGTGGACACAGGGTCAGGCGGCTTGTGCCGTCTGAGTGAGTCGGTCTTCGAACTCGACCGGCCTCATCATAGCGAGGGCCGAATGACGTCTGCGTCGGTTATAGACCCGCTCGATCCAGTCGCCCACGGCGAGCTTGGCGGCCGTCTTGGTTGGCCACAGGTATCGGTCGTAGAACTCGACTTTCAGTGTGGCCCAAAACGATTCCTGCTGAGCATTGTCCCAACACACCGCGGTGCGGCCCACTGAACGAGCCAGGTTGTGCTCGCGGGCGAACCGCGCGAGCTGTGCTGAGGTGTACTGACAGCCGCGATCCGCGTGCAACACGACCTGCTCCGCAAGCTCGCCGCGCATCGCCACAGCCATCTCCAGCGCGGCCTGAACCAGATCGGTGTGCAGGTAATCGTCGATGGCCCAGCCGATCACCCGCCGTGAGCAGCCGTCGCGGACGGCGCACCGATAAAGCCAGTCCTCACCCGTGCGCAGATAGGTGATATCGCTGGTCCACACTCGGTTGAGGATCCCGGTGTCGAAACGACGCTTGACCAGGTCTTTAGGCACCGCAGCATCCAGGTCAACCACCGTGGTGGCCGGCGCGAACCGGCGCGGACAGATCCCCGCCAAACCCTGCCGGCGCAGTGAGGCCGCCCCCGTCTTGCGCGAGACCCGCTCACCGTCGTCGTGTAGATCGGCCAGGATGCGCGGGGCGCCGTAGACACCGTCGGAGGACGCGTAGAACTTGGCGACCTTGGCGTCCAGCTCGGCGCGCCGCTGCTGTGCCGGAGTCGGTCCGCGATCGCGGGATTTACGCCACTTGTAGTAGCCCGAGCGCGACACCTCCAGCAGTTCGCACATCCGCTTAACCGGGTAGGTGGCCTGCTGCGCCTCGATCACCCGGTAGGCTTCTACCGGTTGTGTTCGCAGACGAAGAAGGCCGCGGCTTTTTTCAAAAACTCACGGTCCAAACGTAATTCGGCGTTCTCTTTACGCAGACGCTCCAACTCCGCGCGTTCATCAGCATCTAACACCGCGCCAGTATCACCAGCCGAAGCCGCCTGGCGTTGCAGGCGCACCCAACGCCCCAGCACTTGATCACCCACACCAATCTCAGCCGCCACATGAGCCACCGGCCGACCGGTCTCAATCACCAGGCCGGCAGCCTGCTGCTGCGCGCCGCCCGCGTGCTCGCCGGTAACCAACACGCCCGGGCTCGGGGATCGACGCTACGCCGCAAGATCATCACCGTCCCAGCCCGGCTGGCCCGGCCCCAACGCCGCCCAGTCCTGCATCTGCCCACCCACTGGCCATGGTCGAAACACTGGCTTGCGCTATGGCACAACACGATTGGACGCTCACCACCACTGCCCGAAACAGCCTGACCACTCCGCCGATAACGGCCCGACCGGAGACCATAGGAAAAGCTGGGCACACCAGCAGTTACTTCACGCCCACAACCAGAGGATCAAGATCAACGAATCCAGACACCACTCAACTCAACCCGTCGGTGGATCAAGGCTTAGCTTAGTCAAGTGCGTCAAGCAGTGTCGCCACCGCATCGTCCGCGAACTTCTGCGCGGTCGGCTGTGACACAACGTCGTCGATATACGTGAAATTCCAAAATAATTGGCCATGGACGGTACCGGCCGCCGCCATAAGGTAGCCGCCGATTGATAGGCTACCCGCGCCCTGCCCGCCGGACAGGGACCATTCGCCGATGCGCGCTGGGAGGAAGTCGAGGCGACCGACGTTCGTCAGGCAAACATTGGAGGTAACACCGAGGCGTTCCATCAGGCGAATGGCGCGATCGCTGGTGTCGAGCGACGCGGGGCACACATACCGCACAGCGTTCTGCTCCGCGAGATGCTGACCGAATCGGATGCGTCGACGCATCGACCGGTTGACCTGCTGGGCGATCGACCACAGATCCCGGCCACCGCCGAAGCGCACGATCGACGTCAACGAGGACACGAAGGCACCTGCTTCGTCGAAGGGAACCGGGGGAACCGCTGCGGCGCGGGTGTCGACCGGTGATGTGATCCCTATCCAGCCCGAATCTTTCTGCGCGACTACCGGTCCGATCGCCATCGCCATCGCCGCCACCAGTGCGCCGGTTACGGTGACACCTTCGGCATGGCAACGGCCGATCAGTGCATCCAGCTGACTGCCTGACAGGTTACGGCACAACAGTCTGGTCCGGCGCTGGGACGCCGGGACGGGTGTCTCCGGTCGCAGCCGTCGCGGCCGGGTGATCGCAGTGGCGAGCCCGTCGGCGATAACGCTGCTCGCGATCCTGGCGATGCCCCGGACACCGCGATAGCGGGCGGGCAACCGGTCTTCGGGGGCGCCGACCGCCGACCGTGAGATCGTCTGGGTGTCGCCAGGTGACCGGTCCAGGCGGTCGGCGTGCTCGAGCAGTCTGAACATCAACCAAATCACCGTGAAACCGTCGGCAACGATATGCGACCCGGTCAACACCAGATCGTGCACGTCGCCGGAGTTCCCCGCCACGTGCACAATACGGACCAGCGGACCGGTGTGCCAGTTCAGTGACGTGGCCAGCTCGTAGCTGTCGACCTGCCGTTGCCATTCGGCGTCGTCACCCCTCACCGTGCGGATGTCGATCGGCCGCGCGGACGGCAGGAAAGAGGGATTGGTTCCGTCGGCGTCGGTCGTGATCGCTACCCGCAGTACCGGGTATTCGGCGGCCAGCGCAGCCGCCGCCGCTTCGAGCAGGTCATGCGAGATTTGCCCATGAAGACGCACTCGCGCAACAACGTTGAGCGGCGAGAGCTGATCGGCGATCCAGTACCACCGTTCCTGCGGGCTCAACGGGCGGCGCAGCTGCGGGGTCACAACGCGGTCCACGCCATATCAAACCATATTTTCACCGCATTCGATGCGATAGCCGCGGATCTTGACCTGCTCATCGGCGCGCCCCACATACACCAGCTGGCCATCCGCGCCCACCGCACCAGATCCCCGGTGCGATACATCCGCGCCCCCGGCCCCCGAACGGACACGCCACAAACCGCGACCCGGTCAACCCGGCCCGCCGCCAATACCCGCACCCCACCCCGGCACCGGCCACATACAACTCCCCGACCACACCCGGCCGGCACCGGACGCAACCAGCCATCGAGCACAAACAACGCCGCACCGGACACCGGCGCACCGATCGGCGGCACCCCCGATCCCGCCGCCAATGGGGCGCTGATCGCCACACACATCGTGGTCTCGGTCGGGCCGTAGGCGTTGATCATCACCCGCCCGGGCGCCCACCGATCCACCAACTCGGCCATGCAGGGCTCAGCCGCCACCATCAACGCCACCGAGTCCAACCCCTCAGCCGAGAGGCCCCCACCGCAGACGGGGTTGTTTTGCGTTTGAGTTAATGAGCCAAAGCCGGTCGAAAATACCCAGCCACGCGTGGGCGTCTTGGACACGTTTGGAGGCTGGCGACCATCGCCGCCACCAACAGCACGCTGTATCGGGCCTATCTGCTCAAAGAGCAACTGTGCGAACTGTTTCGGCTCAAAGGCCAAGCCGGGCGACAGCTGCTGGCCGGGTGGCTGTCGTGGGCGTCGCACTCGCGCATCCCCGAGTTCGTCGCCCTGGCCCGAACCATCCGCCGCTACCGCAGCCTCATCCTCAACACCCTCGACCACGGCCTGTCCAACGCCCGCGCCGAGGCCACCAACAACCACCTACGGGCATTGACCAAGCGCGCCTATGGGTTTCATAGCCTCGACGCGCTGATCGCCATGGCCCTGCTCACCCGAGGCGGACTCTGCTCCGTACTACCCGGACGAGCAACATGAAACCACACCCACGGAAAGGTCAGAAGATTCCCCACTTCGCGCTGATTGTTGCGCGTCGCTGAAGATGACGATGAGGGCGTCATCGATGTTGACGACGATCCGATGATGAGAACGGCCCCGCTCGGTGTGGTGAGCGGGGCCGTGGTGGGCGTGGTGACGGAGTGCTGGTCGGGTTGATGCGGTGCTGGTCGTGTTGACGTGAATCAGGTTCAGTCCGCGGCGGTTTCGCTGATCGCGATGCGAGCGGCCTTTTCGTCGACGATGGCGTGATCGGCGGCGAACGCGGCGGTCAGCGCGTGCAGGGCCAGGTTGTTGACCGCGCGGGGGTGACCGCGGGAGGCGTTGTGGATCAGCCCGATGGCGTCCTCGGAGAAGAGGGTGTCGGAGCGTCCGGCGATTTTGCAGTGATGGCGGATGTAGTCGGCGGTGTCGGCGCCGTTCATCCCGGCGATGGTGTAGCGGACTGCGATGCGCTGATCTAACGCGGCGAGCACCCCGAGCCGGAGCCGGTGGCGCAGGCTGGGTTGGCCGATGAGCACGACGGCGAACGGGGATCCACTGTCCATCTCGTGGTTGGTCAAGAGCCGGATCGCTTCGAGCTGGTGGTTATCGAGTAGGTGGGCCTCATCGACGACCAGCACGGGATTGCGGCCCCGTTCGGCGTGTTCGGTGGCCAGCGCCTCGGCGGCTTGGGGGGCCAGGGCTGATTTGTGATAGGCGGGGGTGTGCCCGAGCGCGGCCACGATGTGGGTGAGCATGCCGCGCACCCCGATGGTGGGGTTGGCCAGGTAGATGAACACGTGCCGAGACGGATCCAGGTTGGCGGTGGCCGCCCGCACGGCCACGGTCTTGCCCGCGCCGACCTCGCCGGTGATCACTCCGATCGCACGCTGGTCCACACACCAGGTGATGCGGGCGACCGCCTCACCGTGGCCGCTATGGCGGTGCAGCATGGCTGGCGCCAGGTCACGTCCGAACGGCATCCGGGTGAATCCCCAATGTGATTGCAGCCGTTGGATACTCACGCCGACACCTCACCATCGTGATCGGCGTCGCCGCTGGGTGCAAGGTCGTCGAGGGATAGCTGGCCGGCAATCTCGCTGTCCTGGCCGTAGAGGGCGTGATAGCCGATGCGTTCGTCGCGGCGTAGCTGCTCGTGGTGAGCGGCGGCGGTCAGCGCCAAATAGTCGATCCCCGTCGCTGCCGGCGGCTCGAGCTCGGGTGTTTCCGGTTTGGCCTTGGGGTGGGTGTGGCGAGAGATGCTGTGCGGCAGGGCTTTGCCGAAACTCTTGTCGCGGTAGCGGACTTCGACGGTTTCCAGGTCGAATGGGGAGAACACCAGCTCCACCTTGCGCCCAACCAGGGCCGCGTCGACCTGGTAGGTGTTAGCGTGCAGCGACACGGTGGCGGTCTTGGTCACCACGCGGTATTCGGACCACAAAAACGCCTCGGTCAAATCATCGGCGGTCGGCATGGCCGGGGTCCGCCCGAGCCGGTCCCAGCCGGCCTCCCACCGATCCAGCGGGCTTTGCCCGGTCTCGGTATGGGTGCGGCGGTGATATTCGGTTTCCACCCAGGCGACGAACAGCCGGTTAAGCTCCAACAACGCGGTGGCGTGATCGACCCCGGCGGCAGCGAGGTCTTCGGTGCTGGTGTCAGTCACCTCCACCAGGAATTGTTCGCGTACGGTGCGAAAGAATCGTTCGATCTTGCCCCGACCTTGAGGCCGACCTGGTTGGGAATGAACAAGGCGCACCCCGAGTTTCGCACATGCCCGCAACAACCAGGCGTCACAAAACGCCGAGCCGTTATCGACATAGACCGAGCCAGGCACCCCGTGGGCAGCCAGTGCGGGGCGCAACGCTGCGGCCAAGCGCACGGTGTCTTCGGCGAAGCCAAACCGGTAGCCGGCCAACAACCGAGAGTGATCGTCGATGAAGGCGAAAAGGTAGGTCTTGCGGTCGCCAACCCGCGGGCCGTGCAGAGCATCGCCGCACCACAGCTCATTGGGGTCGGCGGCCTCGAACCGGCCGAACACCCCGGGTAGCTCGCCGGTGGCCGGGCCCATCAACTCCAGCCGGTGAAAATGGCGTAGCAAGGTGGACTCCGAGGGCGCCCACCCGGTCGCGGTGCGCAGGATCCGAGCCACCTGTGTGGCGGTGCGGGTCGGATTCTCCCGCTTGAGCGACGCGGCCAGCTCCAGCACCTGCGCGTCGGTACGCGCGGCCAGCCGGCGCGGCGCGGGCACCAGCGCCTCGAACCCGCCGGACCGGTAGCGGCGGATCCAACGGTCCAGCGTCTCCCGCGAGATCCGCACCTGATTGCCGAATGGGTCGCTATGGGTACCGGCGGCGATCTGGCGCACCAGCTTGCCGCGCTGCTTGGTCGATAACCCCGCATCTAGGGCCGGACAGATCAGCTGATAGCGGAACAACCCGATTGCTTGGGCTCGCTCGCGGCGCTTGTGCTCCTCCAACGACATCTTCTCGGTTTTCCTCTCCAATCGAAGGCCCTGCCCGAAACCGTTGCCGCGCAGGTGCCTTGGTGAGGATCACCGATCACGCCGCTTACGCGTCAGGGGCGATTCGTGTTGTGCAGCCTCAGCGCCGCGGTGGCGACCAGCGCGGTGCCAGCAGCCGACCACCACTGGCCGCGACCGCTACCCGATCTGGCGTCACCGCGCCCAGCAACCCACCCGCACCGAAGCGGAACCGGATCGCCACGGTCGCGGTCGCCACCGCGGCCAACGCATCCCGCCACGCACAACCCGTCCCATCCGGGATCACCACGTCCACCCCGGCGGCCACCGCGACACCGATAAACCACGACCGGATCACCTCCAGCCGCTGCGCCGCCCGGCGCAGCCAACCCCGCACCGTCGCCGCCGGCACCCCCACATCCGCGGCGATCCGGCGATGCCCCAACCCCTGAGCACGAGCTATCAACGCGGCCCAAATCCGTTCCGCTGCATACGCTCTACGCAACAACACAGTCACCGGCAACAACACGTGGGTCACCATGCACACTCGGCATCTCGCCCGCCGCGGCCGCACCACATCATGGACCATCCCGGGTTTCGTGCACACCTTCTTTTGAGGGAAGGATGGCACGATGGCAACGAGGTACGACCAGGACATGAAGGCCAAGGCGGTCTGGCTGGTCCGGGAGCATCGCGACGAGTACGACACCGAGTGGGCGGCGATGCGGGCCATCTCGGCCCGGTTGGGGATGAGCGCGGAGACCCTGCGCAAGTGGGTGCGCCAGGCCGAGATCGACGACGGCCAGGCCGCTGGGGTATCGACGGCGGAGAGCCGGGAGTTGCGCGAGCTGCGTAAGAAGAACCGTGAGCTTGAGCAGACTATCGAAATCCTCAAGGCGGCAACAAGTTTCTTCGCGCGGGAGAGCGACCCGCGACACCGTTGATTTGTGAATTCATCGCCGAGCATCGTGCTCGGTTCGGGGTCGCTCCGATCTGCCGCGTGCTGAGCGAGCATGGCTGCAAGATCGCCCCGAGAACCTTCTACGCCTGGCAGGCTCGCCCACCATCGAAACGGGTCTTGTGGGACATGACGGTCGCTGAGATCCTGGCCGGCTACTACACCCCCGATGCTGATGGTCGCCGCAAGCCCGAGTCACTCTACGGTGCGGCCAAGATGTGGGCTCACCTGCAACGACAGGGCATTCCGGTGGCCAAATGCACCGTGGAGCGTCTCATGCGGGCCAACGGCTGGCAGGGGGTGCGGCGGGTCAAGAAGGTCCGCACTACCGTGGCCGATCCCGCCGCGCAGCGGGCACCGGACCTGGTGGATCGCACCTTCGCCGTCGATGCCCCCAACCGGCTTCTGGTCGCCGATTTCACCTACGTTCGCCTGGTCACCGGGGTGTTCGTCTACACCGCGTTCGTCGTCGATGCCTACGCCGGGCGGATCCTCGGCTGGGCGTGCTCAACGACCAAGCACTCGTGGTTCGTCGAATCGGCGATCCGTCAGGCCGCAGCGCTGCGGGCCCGTGAAGGCCACCCGCTGGCGGGGTCGACGATTCACCACTCTGATGCCGGGTCGCAGTACACGTCGGTGCACTGCGGGGAGACGATCATGCTCGCCGGCATGAAGCCGTCGATTGGAACGGTCGGAGACGCCTACGATAATGCGTTGGCGGAGACAATAATTGGTCTCTATAAGACCGAAGCGATCCGGAAAGACTCACCGTTCCGAACCGGGCCGCTGCGCTCGGTGCACGATGTCGAGCACCTCACCGCCGACTGGGTCCACTGGTACAGAGCGCCACGAGGCGCTGTGGGATCGAATGGAGGTGAGAATCCTTCGTCTGTCCGCTGTCGCGGCAGCGGGTTGAAGCTGGGGGCAGCCTGATTCGGGGGACGCCGATGAGGGTGGAAAGCAGCCCTGACAACGACGGGACGCGTCGGCACTGCCAGACGACGCGGGTCCGGCAAGCAAGACGGGACGGTGTACGTGAGAAACCAGCGTCTGAACGCTCCTCAAGTCTGTTCCCACCAGCTCGAATCTGGCGGATCTGGGCTGGGCAGCGGCGCACACTCGTATCACGGTGTGGTGCGGGGAACTCCGCGATCGGTTTGTACCGCCGGTCGGGAGGTCACGGTGAAGGCCCGCGGCGTAGCCGTGGCGATGCCGCAGGAGCATAGTTGGGCACCTCGCCCGTCGATCGATCTGACAGTGAACGTGGGAACCCACGCGGTGGTCCCCTTCCCGGAGCGCATCCAGCGTTTCGGCGGGAAGGTCCGTCGCCGGCCGATGCCGTCGTGTGGGGGCGGAGGATCCGTAGTAGTCCGAGTCCGGGAAAGCCGGTCACATGGCGAAGGGGTCCAGCTTGTTCGCGGTTGCCGAGCATTGCGCGAAGGTCGCTGGTGAATACCGGCGCGCCGTGGCCCGACGTCGATGAGGCGTGGCTGCGGGTACGCATGATGCAGCGGAAACTGCATCGTTGGGCGGTGGCCGATCCGGGCCGCCGGTTTGATGATCTGTTCAACCTCGTTTATGACCCAGCGTTCCTCGTCGTGGCGTGGAACAGGGTGCGGGGCAACAAGGGAGCACGCACGGCCGGGATCGATGGAGTGACACCGTCCTCCATCGATGACCGAGCGGTGCAACTCCTTGCAGAACTGCAAGGCGACCTGAAAGAACGCCGGTTCACACCGGTTGCGGTGCGGGAGAAGTTGATCCCCAAGGCGAACGGCAAGATGCGACGCCTGGGAATCCCGACCACCGCCGACAGGATCGTGCAGGCAGCGCTGAAGCTGGTGCTGGAACCCATCTACGAGGCGGATTTCAAGCCGTGCTCGTATGGGTTTCGGCCGAGACGGCGGGCACAGGATGCGATCGCCGAGATCCACCACTACACCTCGGGTAACAAGGGGTACGAGTGGGTCTTTGAAGCAGACATCACGGCCTGCTTCGATGAGATCTCGCATTGTGCACTGATGGATCGGGTGCGGATGCGGGTCGGTGACAAGCGGGTGCTCACGCTGATCAAGGCGTTCCTGAAAGCCGGGATCCTCTCCGAGGATGCGGTACATCGGGATACGCCGACCGGCACTCCCCAGGGCGGGATCCTCTCACCGCTGCTGGCCAATATCGCCCTGTCGGTTCTCGACGAGCACTTCATGCGTCAGTGGGAAGCGCTCGATACGAACTGGAAGCGCACCAAGCATCGGCGCGCCGGAGGCGCCACCTATCGGATCGTCCGCTATGCAGACGATTTCGTGGTGCTGATCAACGGCACACGCGCTCATGCCGAAGCACTATGGGATGAGGTCGAAGCGGTACTCGCACCGATGAGCCTGCGCTTGTCGGTCGAGAAAACCAGGGTCTGCCACATCGACGAGGGCTTCGAGTTCTTGGGCTTCCGCATCCAGCGGCGAACCAAACCGGGCAGCAGCAAGCGGTTCGTCTACACCTGGCCATCGAAGAAATCGCTGGCCTCGATCACCGGCAAGATCCGGAAACTGACGCGCCGCAACAAACATCACACACTCGCCGACCTGCTCCGGCAGGTCAACCCCGTGCTACGGGGCTGGTGCAACTATTTCAAGCACGGAGTGTCTAAACGCACCTTCTGCTACGTCGACCACTTCGCATTCATGCGGGTTGCGTATTGGCTGCGTAAACGACACCTCGGCCTGACCTGGGGAACGCTACGCCGTCGCTTCTGGCCTGACTGGCAGATCAGCGACCGACGTGTCGAGCTGTTCCGGCCACGATCGGTGACGGTCCTCCGCTACCGATACCGGGGCTCGAAGATCCCTGCACCATGGGCGAATTGGCCACCCGACACCGACACCGCACCAGCGGCATGAACAAGTGGAGAGCCGGATGCGTGGAGACATGCACGTCCGGTTCGGAGGGCGGGCCGCAGAAACCCACCGCGTCGAAAGACCGGCAGGGCGCTGCGGTCCGACCCCTACACACCAGCCGGCTCATGCACCGACTCGGACTGAAACCACCCATCGAATACGAGGCCGACTACCATGCACACCACAGCGGTCAGCCGACCGGCGCAAAGTAAACCGGTGTGCACAAAACCCAGGGCGATTCATCACGCAGTCCCTCGATCTGACGGGCCCGGGCATACCCCCAGCCACCCAGCACCCCGTCCCCGCATGCCGGACACGCGATCTCCCCAGCCGCCAACCGGGACTCGACGCGGACAACATCAGCCTCTACCGTCACCATCGGTGCCTCCGAGCACTACAGCGCGGCACCCCGCAAGCCGACCAAGACTTCAGCGGGGTGCCGCGCACCCATCAGTTCCTCGTCACACTGACGGTGCACACGAACAAGATCAACCCCGCCGCCACACCGACTGTCACATCGGCAGACTCAATGAAGAATGGCCACCCCGTGGTCGCCATCCAAAGAGACGGTCAACAGCCTGATCGTGGGAACGCTTGCTGGGGTAGTCATACCGGCCTCACAACTCTAGAATGGAAAAGTCATCGGATATTGCTTTCAAGGCAGTCCTTGCTGGACGGCAGTGCACGTCAAGCGGGGCGTCGTCCTGGGCGGCGCAGGGCGCGCAGGTCCTCACGGCAGGCACAACTGTGACACTACGGTTACCCGTCACCGACGGTGGGCTAATGCGCCAGCTAGCATGAGTTGGCGGCGTACCGCAGGGCCGGAGAAATGTCATCTAAGCTGCGCTCACTTCGGTTCGCTGCGGCGGGCACTTTGGTGAGAGAACGGGCACCCAGCGGCTGATCGATTCTGGCTGAGCTTGAACTTGGCCTCGATGCGGGTGATCAACACTTCCACTCCCACAATGGCGCGTAGTTGACCCTGATGAACTGTGGCGGCGCGTCATCCACGGACCTGCGGTGACGACCTCGGGCATGCGTGGGTCCGGTAGTCGATGCGGCGTCGGGTCAAAGGTGATTTCGATGGCTTCTGCGTGGGTGCCGTGATTACGGCGTGGGTGCCGTGATTACGGTAGGTTGCGTTGCGTCACCGCCGGTGTAGCCGACCGGGGTGGATACCACGTCTGGCCGCTTGCGGATCACTTCCCGCATACCCCACAGAAGCAGCCGCCGGCCAGGATCGCCCCGCTGTAGGTGGTTATTCGTGTCCTTCTTCACGATCTATCCAAGGGCGACGCCCACCGCAGCCAGTTCTGCCCGGAAGACAATGTCCAAACCCATGCTGTCGGGCCGGCATCGGCTGCGGCCAACTGACGAGATCGACCGGCCATGGCCCGTTGGTCGGATGGATCTGCCGCGCTGCCCTGATCGGATGCACCGGCTGGCGTAACCTAATCGGACGGGTGCACTGCGGTGGCTTTCTTGGCTGCAGCGCCCACCGTCGCAAGATCGGATGCATCGCGATCGATATGTGCTCGCTCCCGTCGCTTCGACGGTTGCCACTTCGACGGCCACCAGTTCCCCTTCCCAGCCAGCACCGCCAGTGCCGGCACAGTGATGGTCCGTACCAGGAAGGTGTCCAGCAGCAGGCCGACGCCCATGACGAAGCCCACTTGGACCATATCGCTCAGACTGGCGAACAGCAGGCCGAACATCGACGCGGCGAAGATCAGCCCCGCAGACGTGATCACGCCTCCGGTCGTGCCCACGGTACGGATGACACCCGATCGAATCCCGTACGGGGATTCGTCGCGAATCCGCGAGATCAACAACATGTTGTAGTCCGCACCGACGGCGACCAAGATGATAAACGCGAGTGCGGGCACGCTCCAAGCAAGTGGTCGACCGCCGATGAACTGGAACACGATAACACCGATACCCAGCGCCGACAGATACGAAAGGATTACCGTGCCAACGAGATACAGCGGCGCCACGACCGCCCACAGCAGCAGTACCAGGATCACGAACACAACCGCAATGGTCATGCCGACGATGAACCACAAGTCATGGTCGTAGTAGTCGCGCATTTCGCTGCCCGTCGGCGTCAGGCCCGCCATTGA
Organism: Mycobacterium heckeshornense; assembly: GCF_016592155.1. Lineage (NCBI taxonomy): Bacteria > Bacillati > Actinomycetota > Actinomycetes > Mycobacteriales > Mycobacteriaceae > Mycobacterium > Mycobacterium heckeshornense. The sequence goes on along the minus strand of NZ_AP024237.1, from coordinate 110,668 downwards.
TATCGACGCATCGGCCAGCGACGTGTTGGGCTGCGCACCCCGCGCTGTGTTGGCAATTGACTTGACCTGATCCATCGCCTTCGTTTCAAACGGCTCCAGCTTCGACTGCACCAAGTAGCGCACCGCATGTCCGTCGGGTGACATGAACACCCCGGCGAGATCTTTGAACCGGCTGTCCGCCATCACCTGCGGTGGAATGTAGAAACCAGCCATGCTCGGCTGCATCGCATTGAGCTTGACGGCCAACAACAAGGCCGCGGCATCGGATAGGCCCCCACCGACCTGCCTGGTCTGGTCAGCTAGTACCCGCACGCCGTCCGCCACCTGCTCGCTTCCGTTGGCTAGGGCGTTGACGCCTTGCTGCACAGTCGCCATCTCGTTCTGCAGCGCGCCGGGGTTGTCGAGGCCTAGGGCACGGATTGTCTGAACCGCTTGACCGAGCGACGCACGAATACCCTGCAGGGTGGCCTCCAAGTCTTGGACGCCGGAGATGGATTGCAGCTGCCGAGCGAGATCGGCGACTGTGTCAAGCTGTCCGCGGTTGCGGTTGTCAACCAGGCGCTGCAGCAGGTCGCGCGCATTGCTGCAGGCCGGATCTCCGGCGCACACCGGGCTGGCATTCAGCCCGGCCAGCACGGGACCGATCATGTTCAACATATCTTCGAGGTTCCCGACGTTCGCCCCCATCGAGTTACCGGCAGAGCGCATGTTCGCGGCCAGCCTCTCAATGTCGTGGAGCGTCTTGGAGCTTGCGACTTGGTTCTCGATGCCGGCGAGTGTCTTAGCGAGACCGCTGACCACCGCTATCGCCTGGCTCACTTGGCTGCGTACGGCGCCGAGACTGTCGGCGAGCTGGCGCGCGCCACTCGTCAGAGCGCCAAGGTCGCCATTCGCGCCGGCGATTCGATTCGCCACGTCCGAAAGCTTGTCGCCGACCACGCCGGCCTGCCAACTCAACGTGGCTTGTTCCAGCGGCTGGCCCGTCGGCCGGGTGATGCCTCGAACCATCGCGATATCAGGCAGCTGACTGACCCGCCGCGCCATCTGCTCGAGGTCCGCCAGGGCCTTGGGTGTGCGCAAGTCATGCGTAGATTGGACGAGAAGGTACTGGGGGGTCATCGAACTCACTGGGAAATGGCGGTCAATCGCCGCGAATCCGAGGTTGCTTTCGGCCGACGCTGGCAAGCTCTTGCGGTCGTCGTAATTGAAACGCATCAGGGTCGAACAAGTGGCCAGGGAAATCAGAATGACCAGACTGGCAACCAGATGCGCGACCGGGCGCCGCACAATGTGAATTCCCGAACGCCGCCAAAACCGGCTAGTGAGATCTTGTTTCGGGGCTATCCATCCGCGACGCCCTGCGAGCACCATGAACGCCGGCAGCAAGGTGACGGCGGCTAGGAATGCCACCGAGATGGAGAGAGCTAGAGCTGGCCCAACCGTGGGAAACAGCGGCATCCGAGCGAAAATCATGCCCAGAAAGGTCACCGCGACAGTAGCTGCGGAGGCGGCGATGACCTTGCCGATACCCGTCAATGCACGCATGACAGCTTGGTCAGAATCCAACCCGCGCCGCAGGTGTTCGTGGTAGCGGCTGATCAGGAATACCGCGTAGTCGACGCCGGCGCCGATCATTATCGCAGTCATGAACACGACCGTCTCCTGCGAAATGCCCAGACCCACATTCGCAAGCCCGGAAACCACTTGCTGCGCGGTCACCATAGATATTCCTATGGTCGCCAGCGGCAGCAGCATGGTGACGGGATTTCGGTAGATCAACAACAAGATCAAGAGCACCATGATGACGGTCGCGGCCGTGATCAAATGCAGGTCGCGCTCCCCGATGTCGGCGAGTTCGACGGCGGTGGCTGGAAGCCCGGCCATTTTCACGGCCAGGTCGGATCCCCGTGGGACCTGCTCGAGCGTCTGCTTGACGAGGTTGGCAACCCGCGCGTAGGCCTCGTTGAATTTGGGTGAAGGATTGTCTCCGGCGATGCCGACCGGTACAAGCCAGGCTTTATTGTCTTTGCTGGCAAAGACTTCACGCAGCGGGGGTGTCGTGATGAAGTCCTGCACTATGACGACGTCGCGGGTGTCCCGCCGCAGCCGGTCGACCAGCGTGCGGTAGACGTCTTCGTCGGCGCGGGTGAGCCCGTGCTCGTTGGTGAGCACCACCAACACGACGTTTTCCGCCTTCGTTTCGTGAAACGACTCGGTCATCTGCCGAGTCGCGACCATCACCGGCGCGTCACTCGGCAGGATTTCTTCGTGGTGTTCGCGGACCACCTGAGTTAAGGGGGCAAACGTCACGGACAGCACGGCCGCCAGCACCACCCACAAGCCGATGACCACCGACGGTCGGCGCACCACGAGGCGCGCCACTCGCAGCAAAATGCCAACGGTCGGCCGCCTATTAGCAGGCTCGCGGCGTAACACCTTGTTTAGCTACCCTTCGCCGGTGACGTGCAATGACGCTATGAGAGCATTCTCTTGTTCGATAGTTGTCGGCTCGGTCGCGTCGTCGGTCTTCGCAATGGAACGGCTCACTGAACCGGAGTGAACTCGAGATGCAATTCCTTGAGGCGCCTGAACAGAAAGGTGCGGTCCCATTTGAGCCGACGAGCGCCTGCCGGGCCGTGCTCGGCCTCTGAAAGCCGAATGTCGGCCATCCGGTCAAGGATTCGTTCCAAGCTCACCCGCACTTCGGCGCGTGCAATCGGGGCGCCCGGACAAGTGTGAACACCACGGCCGAATGCCATGTGTTGCAATATGTTTGGACGGCCGAGGCGGAATTCGCTGGGCTCCTCGAACCGTCGTGGATCGCGGTTTGCCGCGCCGTTCATCACGAGTACGCTGGTACCGGCTTGCACATCGATGTCGCCGATCGTGGTGGTGCGCCGCGCCATGCGGAAATTCGATTTGATTGGGCTTTCGATGCGCAGTATCTCCTCGATAAAGGCGGGGATCTTTGAGTTGTCCTCGCGCAGCTGCTCTTGTAAGTCCGGTCGCTCCGCGAGCATGAGCATCGCGAGACTCAGCAGGTCGATCGTCGTGCCGTGGCCGGCGGCGAACATGAAGGTGGCAACGCGGGCAACGTCAATCGCGTCGGGTGTCGTGCCGTCGGGAAACGTTGCCAACGCAAGCTCGGTGAGGACGTCGTCGCGCGGATTGCGCCGCCGATCTTCGATGTATTCGACGAACCACTCCTCTTTCACGCCAACGAAGCCGCTGCGATCGCCTTCGAGCCTGCTGGCTGTCGCAGCGCGGCGGAATCGCTCACGGTCGGCCTCGGGTACGTCCAGCAGGTCGGTAATCGCGTCGAGCGTGAACGGGAAATTGTAGTCGATGACGATCTCGCACTTGCCCTCCGCGATGAAGCGGTTGAGCTGCTCGTCGGCAAGACGCCACAGGAAGTCCGCGTTGTTCTTGAGCTTCCTCGGCGTGAACAACCGGCTCAACAACGAGCGGTGCGCGGTGTGCTTCGGAGGATCAAATGTTATGAAGTAGTCGCCGAACGTAACCCTCTGGCGGTGCCGCTCGATCAGATCCGAGATGTCATCGCTGTCGGTTTCGATCGGAATCCCAGACCATGGTCCGCTGACTATGTTGCATACCGAGAAGGTCTGGTTGACGTCGCGTTGCACGGCGACGGCCTCGTCGTACCCCGACACCATCACCACGCCGTGCGCCGGCTCACGCCATACCGGGCAACGACGGATCGCGTCGTAGTAGTCGTAGGGGTCATCGACGAGCGACTCCTCGGTGAAGAAGTCGAGGTTCTCGGGTCCACTCACTTCGCCTCGCTATCGTCCCAAAGCCCGAGCAGTTGCAAGTCGGTGACGTATTTGATGATGATCGGCGCCGAGACGTGCGGAATGTTACCGTTGGGGCCGATTTTCGCTTCTCGTACCGCAGCACGGAATCGATCGGTCGTCGCAAGCGCTCCGCGGGTCGGCTCTGCGGGCCGTAACTGATTGGAATTGCGGAACAGCAACTCCAGCACGGTGCCTCGCTGTCGATCCGGCAGGGCACGCAGGGCGGTCTCAAAGCGCTGTACCCATTCCCCAAAGTCACCAATGCGCTGGATCGGGTAACCGGCCTCAATCACCCAGTCGACGTATTCGTCGAGGCCGATGCCGTCGTCGTGCGGGTTCATCACGTGATAGGTCTGAAACCCGTCGAGGGTCTGAGCGCCCAATGTGGCGATAGCCTCAGCGATGAATTCGACGGGCAGCCCGTCGAAGTGCGCGCGCTGCCGGTTGCCGTCGGCGTCGAGCTGGTAGAACGAGCCGGGCGCGATGCCGGTGGCCAACAGGCTCAGCACCATCTGGGTGAACCAGTCCGACACGTTGAGCTGGCCCGCATAGGTGGTGCCGGCCAGGATCATGTCGCAACGAAACACCGTGACCGGCAGGTTGGACAGGTCATGTGCCTCCCGCAGCAGCACTTCGCCGGCCCACTTGCTGTTGCCGTAGCCGTTGCTGTTATCGTTTGTGCGGGCGGGGCTGATGACCCGGATGTCGGCATCCTCGGTGAACGCCGACGGCTCGATCTGATCGCCGACGCTGGCAGTCGACACGTACGTGTAGGGCTTCAGCTTCGTGGTGAGCGCAATGCGGATCAGCTCTGCGGTGCCTACGACGTTGGGCCCGAATAAGTCGCTGTAGGGCAGGTCCCCGCTGACAAGGGCCGCGGGGTCGACGATCAGATCCACGGTCTCGGCCAGCCGCTGCCAGGTCTGCTGGTCTAGGCCCAGGTTGGCTTCGCCCTTGTCGCCGGCGAGGACCTGCAGATGATCGGCAGCCAGTTTCTGGAAGTGCCGCAGCAGGTTGGGGTCGCCGTTGTCGAAGGTCTTTTCCAAGCGTTGGTACGCATCCTCGTCAGACTTTGCCCGGACCAGGCAGATCAACGTGCCGCCGACCAGGTCCATACGCTGCAGCCATTCCAGGGCCAGGTAACGCCCCAGGAAACCGGTCGCCCCGGTCAGCAGCACCGTCCGCACTTCGGCGCTCGGACCTAGCGTCGGTGCGGCGGTCAGTGTCGTGGCGTCGATGAACTTGTCCAGCGTGAGGTCGCGGGCGTGCACCTCGGTGCTGTTGCGGCCGTGCACGGACGCGAAGCTGGGCCCGTTGGCCCGTCTGCCCAACTGCTGGCTCAAGCTTCTGACGGATGGTGCCTCGAATACGGTGCGTACGGAAAGGCTGGCATTCAGGGTGTTTTCGATGGCGGCGACCAGGCGCGTGGCCAGCAGCGAGTCCCCGCCCAGATCGAAGAATGAGTCGTCGACGCCGACCCGCTCCAGGCCGAGTACCTGGGCGTAGATGCCGGCCACGATCTCCTCGACCGGGGTGGTGGGGGCGCGGTAGCCGTCGCCCTGGGTGTATTCGGGTGCGGGCAGGGCGCGGGTGTCGAGTTTGCCGTTGACCGTCAATGGCAGCGCCGCCAACACCACCACCGCGGCCGGAACCATGTACTCCGGCAGCCGCTCGGCCAGCGCGGCGCGTATCTGGACCGGGTCTGCTGTCCCGGTGACATAGCCCACCAGCCGTTTGTCGCCGGGGCGGTCCTCGCGGACGATCACCGCCGCCTGCTTCACCCCGTCCAGCCCGGCCAGGGCGGCCCGGATCTCACCGCATTCGATGCGATAGCCGCGGATCTTGACCTGCTCATCGGCGCGCCCCACATACGCCAGCTGCCCATCGGCGCCCCACCGCACCAGATCCCCGGTGCGATACATCCGTGTTCCAGGGGCTCCCGCGCCGGCGAACGGGCAGGCCACAAACCGCGACCCGGTCAACCCGGCCCGGCCCAGATAGCCAACCGCCACGCCGCGACCGGCCACATACAACTCCCCGACCACACCGGCCGGCACCGGACGCAACCAGCCATCGAGCACAAACAACGCCGCACCGGACACCGGCGCACCGATCGGCGGCACCCCCGATCCCGCCGCCAATGGGGCGCTGATCGCCACACACATCGTGGTCTCGGTCGGGCCGTAGGCGTTGATCATCACCCGCCCCGGCGCCCACCGATCCACCACCTCGGCCGGGCAGGGCTCGCCGGCCATCACCAACGCCACCGACTCCAGCCCCTTAGCCGAGAGCACCGCCACCGCCGACGGGGTCTGGGTCAACACGTTGACCTGCTCGGCAACCAGCACGCCGTGCAAGTCTTCCGGTGAGCCCACCACCGACTCGGGCACCACCACCAGCCGCCCGCCGCGCAACAGCGCACCGAAGATCTCCCACACCGAGACATCGAAGGCATACGAATGACACTGGCTCCACACCCCCGCCGCGGGCAGGCCCGCATCCAAGGACTCCACCAGCTGGGTCACGTTGCGGTGGGTGATCGCCACCCCCTTGGGAACCCCGGTGGTGCCCGAGGTGTAGATCAGGTAAGCAATGTCATCAGGTGCCGGCGCCGGCAGCGCCGTGCTGGGTTGGGCGTCCACAGCGGGGTCGTTGACATCGAGGACCACCACGTCAAACCCGTCCAGCCGCGGGCGCAGCCCCGCCGCGGTGATCACCGCCACCGGCGCGGCATCGGCGAGCATGAACCCGATCCGCTCCCGTGGATGCCCCGGGTCGATCGGCAGATAAGCCGCCCCCGTCTTCAGCACCGCCAAAATCGCCACGATCGCCTCAGCCGACCGCGAAAACCGCAGCCCCACACACTGTCCCGGCCCCGCCCCCTTGTCGGCCAACAGATGCGCCAACCGGTTCGCGCGCTCCTCAACCTCGCGATAAGTCATGGAGCGGCCTTCGAAGGACACCGCCACCGCATCCGGTGTCTGGGCCACCCGCGCGGCGAACAACACCGGAATCGACAACCCGGCCGCCGGCCGCGCCAACACCGCCCGGTTACCGATCTCATCCAACCGGGCACGCTCAAGCTCATCAAGCACATCCACCGACGAGAGCCGCTGCCCCGGGTCGGCGGTCAAAGCCACCAACACCCGCTCCAACCGCTCGATCAGTGCCTCGATGCTCTCCGCGTCGAACACGTCGGTTCGAAATTCCACGTGCCCGTAAATCCCAGCGGGCTCACCGGCATCGGTCCAGCGTTCCTTCAGGAAGAACACCAGATCCATTTTTGCCGCCTGGGTATCCGCCAGCAGCGGCGTGACCTGAAGATCACCCAAACTCAGCCCGGTCGCGGGGACATCGACTTGCCCGGGCAAGTTCTGCCAGGCCAACATCACCTGAACCAGCGGGTGATGGGCCAGGCTTCGGGTGGGGTTGAGCCGCTCCACGAGCACCTCAAAGGGCACATCTTGGTGCTCATAGGCGGCCAGCCCGCGCGCTCGCACCTGGGCCAGCAGCTCGGCCACGGTGGGATCCCCGGCCAGATCGAACCGCAGCACCAGGGTGTTGACGAAAAACCCCACCAGCTCTTCCAGCGCGGGATCGCTTCGCCCGGCGATCGCGAACCCCACCGCCACGTCGCTGCTGGCGCTGAGCTTCGACAGCAGAACCGCAAGGGCGGCGTGCATCACCATGAAACTGGTCGCGTTGTGCTCGCGGCTAACCCGAGCAACTTGCTGCTGCAGCGCCGCCGGCCAGTCCACCGCCACCCTGGCGCCGCGCTGATCAGCCACCGGCGGGTAGGGCCGATCGGTGGGCAGCTGCAGCCGCTCAGGCATCCCGGCCAGCGCCTGCTCCCAATAGGCCAGCTGCGCGGCAATGCCGCTTTCACTGTCATCGAGATCACCAAACTGTGCGCGCTGCCACAGCGTGTAATCGACATATTGCACCGGCAACGGCACCCAGCCGGGGGCCCGCCCCGCGCGCCGGCTGGCATAGGCCACACCTAGGTCACGCACCAGCCGGGTCATCGACCAGCCATCGGCGGTGATTTCGTGCACCACGGCCACCAGCACGTGTTCGTCGTCGCCGACGCGGAAAAGCTGTGCCCGCAACGGGATCACGGTTGCCAGGTCAAACCGGTAGCGCGCCGCCGCGCCAATGGCTTCGCTCAGCTGGCCTGCCGGCCACCCGCTGACGTCAATGACGTCCCAGCCGAAATCGGCCTGCTCGGCGGGCACCACCACCTGCCGCGGTATCCCCTCGACCGCCGGCAACAGCGTACGCAGGCTTTCATGGCGGCCCACCACATCGGCCAGCGCCGCACCGAGCGCGTCGGCATCAAGCGCTCCGCGCAGCCGCAACGCCACAGCCCCGTTGTAGACCGGTGAAGGACCGTGCAACTGGTCGATAAACCACAATCGCTGCTGGGCGAACGACAACGGAATTACCGCCGGCCGCTCACCCGCCAGCAACGGCTCAAGCCGACCCGCCTCCGCGCCGATTCGAGGTGCCAACTGGGCAACCGTGGGTGCCTCGAACACGGCGCGCACCGCAAGGTGAGCATCCAGGGCGGTGTTGACCGCGGCAATCACCCGCATCGCCGACAGCGAATCCCCACCCAGATCGAAGAATGAGTCGTCGACGCCGACCCGCTCCAGGCCGAGTACCTGGGCGTAGATGCCGGCCACGATCTCCTCGACCGGGGTGGTGGGGGCGCGGTAGCCGTCGCCCTGGGTGTATTCGGGTGCGGGCAGGGCGCGGGTGTCGAGTTTGCCGTTGACCGTCAATGGCAGCGCCGCCAACACCACCACCGCGGCCGGAACCATGTACTCCGGCAGCCGCTCGGCCAGCGCGGCGCGTATCTGGACCGGGTCTGCTGTCCCGGTGACATAGCCCACCAGCCGTTTGTCGCCGGGGCGGTCCTCGCGGACGATCACCGCCGCCTGCTTCACCCCGTCCAGCCCGGCCAGGGCGGCCCGGATCTCACCGCATTCGATGCGATAGCCGCGGATCTTGACCTGCTCATCGGCGCGCCCCACATACGCCAGCTGCCCATCGGCGCCCCACCGCACCAGATCCCCGGTGCGATACATCCGTGTTCCAGGGGCTCCCGCGCCGGCGAACGGGCAGGCCACAAACCGCGACCCGGTCAACCCGGCCCGGCCCAGATAGCCAACCGCCACGCCGCGACCGGCCACATACAACTCCCCGACCACACCGGCCGGCACCGGACGCAACCAGCCATCGAGCACAAACAACGCCGCACCGGACACCGGCGCACCGATCGGCGGCACCCCCGAACCACTCTCAAGCCGGCCTGTCATCGTGACGTCCACCGTCGTTTCGGTCGGGCCGTACTCGTTAATCAGTGTGGCGACAGGGGCCCATCGGTCCACCAGTTCTTTTGTGCACGCCTCGCCAGCCGCAATCAGCGTCATGCCTTGCAGTCGGTCTACTGGGAGCGCGGCTAGCGCTGTGGGCGTGAATGCCGCGTGAGAGACGCGCTGCTCGGTTATTAAGTCGACTAATTCTTTGCCCGGAAGCGCTTGGTCATTGACGGGAACCACTGCGGCTGCTCCGGACAGCAATGCGTACCACAGGTTCCCCACCGAAGTATCGAAAGATAACGGGGCAAATTGCAGAATTCGGCTGTCAGGCGTGATGGCGAGACGCTCAATGTGCGTCCTCACGAGGTCCGGAACGCCGCTGTGGGTGAGTGCTACACCTTTGGGGGTGCCGGTGGTGCCTGAGGTGTAGATGATGTAGGCGATGTCGTCGGGTGCCGGCGCCGGCAAACCTGTGCACGGATAGGTCGGGATGCGAGGGTCTTCGACGTCGATGACCAGCAGATCGTGCCCGTCTAACCGCGACCGCAGGTCCTTGGTGGTGACCGCGGCAATCGGCGCGGCGTCGGCGAGCATGAACTCGGTTCGGGCCTCCGGCAGTCCCGGGTCGATCGGCAGATAGGCCGCCCCGGTTTTGAGCACGGCCAGGACCGCCACGATCGCCTCGGCAGAACGGGGAAACAGCAGCGCCACACACCCGCCTGCGCCCACACCATGGCCAGCCAGCAGGTGCGCCAACCGGTTCGCGGTCTCCTCGAGCTCGCGATAGGTCACCGAGCGGCCCCCGCAACTGATCGCCACCGCCTCCGGGGTACGCGCCACCTGCCCGGCGAATAGCACCGGAATCGACACCCCGGCCGCCGGCTGGGCCAGCACAGCGCGATTACCCCACCCATCTAGGCGGACGTGCTCAGCGGCATCGAGCAGATCCACCGAAGAGAGCCGCTGCCCCGGGTCGGCGGTCATCGCCACCAAAACCCGCTCCAACCGCTCGATCAGCGCCTCGATCCTGTCCGCGTCGAACACGTCGGTTCGAAATTCCACGTCTCCGTAAATCCCGGCGGGCTCACCGGCATCGGTCCAGCGTTCGGCCAGGGTAAATGTCAGATCCATGCGCGCCCACTGGGTTTCCGCCGGCATCTGGGTAACCCGCAGATCACCCAAGGCCAACCCGGCGGCGGGATCGCTGGTCTGTCCGGGGAAGTTCTGCCAGGCCAATACCACTTGGACCAGCGGGTGATGGGCCAGGCTTCGGGTGGGGTTGAGCCGCTCGACGAGCACCTCGAAGGGCACATCTTGGTGCTCGTAGGCGGCCAGGCCGCGCGCTCGCACCTGGGCCAGCAGCTCGGCCACGGTGGGATCTCCGGCCAGATTGACCCGGAGCACCAGGGTGTTGACGAAAAACCCCACCAACTCATCCAGCGCACGGTCGCCCCGCCCGGCGATCACGAACCCCAACGGCACATCGCTGCTGGCGCTGAGCTTCGACAGCAGAACCGCCAGCGCGGCCTGAACCACCATGAAACTCGTCGCGTTGTGCTCGCGGGCCACCTCGCGTACCCGCTGCTGCAACTCCCCCGGCCAATCCACCGCCACCTTGGCGCCGCGGTAATCGGCAACCGACGGGTACGGCCGATCGGTGGGCAACTGCAGCCGCTCGGGCAAACCGGCCAGCGCCTGCTCCCAATAGGCCAGCTGCGCGGCAATGCGGCTTTCACTGTCATCGAGATCACCAAACTGTGCACGCTGCCACAGCGCGTAATCGACATACTGCACCGGTAATGGCGCCCAGCCGGGGGCCCGCCCCGCACACCGGCTGGCATAAGCCACCCCCAGATCGCGCACCAGCGCGGTGATCGACCAGCCATCCGCACCGATGTGGTGCACGACGGCCACCAGGACGTGTTCGTCGGCGGCGACCCGGAAAAGCTGTGCGCTCAACGGGATCTCGGTTGCCAGATCGAACGTGTAGCACGCCGCTGCGTTAACGGCCTCACCCAGCCGGCTTTCCGGCCAGCCGGTGGCATCAGTGATCTGCCAGCCGAAGTCGGCCCGCTCACCAGGGACAACCACCTGCTGGGGTGTTCCCTCGACCGCCACAAGCAGGGTGCGCAGGCTTTCATGGCGGCCCACCACATCGGCCAGCGCCGCACCGAGCGCGTCGGTATCAAGCGCACCGCGCAGCCGCAACACCGCCGGTATGTTGTAGACCGGTGAAGGACCCTGCAACTGGTCGATAAACCACAACCGCTGCTGGGCGAACGACAACGGAATTACCGCCGGCCGCTCACCCGCCACCAACGGCTCAAGCCGACCCGCCTTCGCGCCTATACGGGGCGCCAACTGGGCAACCGTGGGTGCCTCGAATACGGTGCGTACGGAAAGGCTGGCATTCAGGGTGTTTTCGATGGCGGCGACCAGGCGCGTGGCCAGGAGCGAGTCCCCGCCCAGATCGAAGAATGAGTCGTCGACGCCGACCCGCTCCAGGCCGAGTACCTGGGCGTAGATGCCGGCCACGATCTCCTCGACCGGGGTGGTGGGGGCGCGGTAGCCGTCGCCCTGGGTGTATTCGGGTGCGGGCAGGGCGCGGGTGTCGAGTTTGCCGTTGACCGTCAATGGCAGCGCCGCCAACACCACCACCGCGGCCGGAACCATGTACTCCGGCAGCCGCTCGGCCAGCGCGGCGCGTATCTGGACCGGGTCTGCTGTCCCGGTGACATAGCCCACCAGCCGTTTGTCGCCGGGGCGGTCCTCGCGGACGATCACCGCCGCCTGCTTCACCCCGTCCAGCCCGGCCAGGGCGGCCCGGATCTCACCGCATTCGATGCGATAGCCGCGGATCTTGACCTGCTCATCGGCGCGCCCCACATACGCCAGCTGCCCATCGGCGCCCCACCGCACCAGATCCCCGGTGCGATACATCCGTGTTCCAGGGGCTCCCGCGCCGGCGAACGGGCAGGCCACAAACCGCGACCCGGTCAACCCGGCCCGGCCCAGATAGCCAACCGCCACGCCGCGACCGGCCACATACAACTCCCCGACCACACCGGCCGGCACCGGACGCAACCAGCCATCGAGCACAAACAACGCCGCACCGGACACCGGCGCACCGATCGGCGGCACCCCCGATCCCGCCGCCAATGGGGCGCTGATCGCCACACACATCGTGGTCTCGGTCGGGCCGTAGGCGTTGATCATCACCCGCCCCGGCGCCCACCGATCCACCACCTCGGCCGGGCAGGGCTCGCCGGCCATCACCAACGCCACCGACTCCAGCCCCTTAGCCGAGAGCACCGCCACCGCCGACGGGGTCTGGGTCAACACGTTGACCTGCTCGGCAACCAGCACGCCGTGCAAGTCTTCCGGTGAGCCCACCACCGACTCGGGCACCACCACCAGCCGCCCGCCGCGCAACAGCGCACCGAAGATCTCCCACACCGAGACATCGAAGGCATACGAATGACACTGGCTCCACACCCCCGCCGCGGGCAGGCCCGCATCCAAGGACTCCACCAGCTGGGTCACGTTGCGGTGGGTGATCGCCACCCTTGGGAACCCCGGTGGTGCCCGAGGTGTAGATCAGGTAAGCAATGTCATCAGGTGCCGGCGCCGGCAGCGCCGTGCTGGGTTGGGCGTCCACAGCGGGGTCGTTGACATCGAGGACCACCACGTCAAACCCGTCCAGCCGCGGGCGCAGCCCCGCCGCGGTGATCACCGCCACCGGCGCGGCATCGGCGAGCATGAACCCGATCCGCTCCCGTGGATGCCCCGGGTCGATCGGCAGATAAGCCGCCCCCGTCTTCAGCACCGCCAAAATCGCCACGATCGCCTCAGCCGACCGCGAAAACCGCAGCCCCACACACTGTCCCGGCCCCGCCCCCTTGTCGGCCAACAGATGCGCCAACCGGTTCGCGCGCTCCTCAACCTCGCGATAAGTCATGGAGCGGCCTTCGAAGGACACCGCCACCGCATCCGGTGTCTGGGCCACCCGCGCGGCGAACAACACCGGAATCGACAACCCGGCCGCCGGCCGCGCCAACACCGCCCGGTTACCGATCTCATCCAACCGGGCACGCTCAAGCTCATCAAGCACATCCACCGACGAGAGCCGCTGCCCCGGGTCGGCGGTCAAAGCCACCAACACCCGCTCCAACCGCTTTACTAAATCGCGGACATCACAATCCGAAAGCCATTGTCCAGCACCCGCGGTCTCACTCGTCGTCGCGCTCGGCTGCGTGCTGAGAAATAGCCGATCGCCGTCCTTGAAAAAGTCCATTCCGAACTGATCAACGAGGTTAGTATGAGTCAAAGTCCCCGTTGCCGTAGCACCAGTAAGCTTCGCCATATGTGTAGTCGGAATGAAATTAATAATTACACGATTCGGCGTCTGCGCGGAGTTGCGGAGACGTGCCTTATTCTCAAGTTCGTGCACTGGGAAACGCTGATGCTGCAGCGCCTCCCGCAGTCGCGTGTCGACATGTTGACAAAAACTAGCAACCGCAGACCCGGGCAAGGCTTTAAACACCAGCGGGACGAACCCGGTGACCATTCCGGGCACCGTCTGTGTCTCCGGACGCACACGCCTGCTTACCGGAAAATCGAGCACCACGTCCGAACTCTCGACGTCGCACCCATGCAGCAGCAGCGCGCACGCCGCAGTGATCACCGACGAGCGACGCACCCCCAACGTCTGCGACGTTCGTTTGATCCCGGCGACAACGGCAGGGTCCAATTCAACCGGTGCAGAAGGCTCATATTGATCACGCCTGTCCGCGGCGGCCGCTAACCGATAACGCGGTTCGCTTTCCGGCGGCAGGTTCCTCGTCCAATAATCCTGATCATCGAGATAATCGGTGGAGGCTTCGTATTCTAACTCGCAAGCAATGAGATCACCCAGCGACCCGAAGAAAGCAGGGGGAATCGGCGTGCACGAAGCCATGGCACTATAGACAACTGCGATCCGATGACAAACAAGAGCAAGGCCGATTCCGTCAGCCACTATATGATGGCAGCACACGAAGAAATACCATTGATCTACCCGTGTCTGCAACAACGCAAATTTGAACAGCGGGCCATTAAGCGGCATCACCGTGCACTGGATCGAGGATGTTAGCCGATAGGCTTCCCGGACAGGATCCTGCGAACCCATGAGGTCGTGGCGAGCAAGCTCAACACCCGGGTAATCAACCGTCTTCTGGAAAACCTGGCCGTCCACCTGGAAAAAGGCGGATCTAAATGGTTCGGCCTCGTGCACCACTTGACGGATCGCGCGCTCAAACAAGTCGGGCTCGAGCGCGCCGTCGAGTCGCACAAGATAGCCCAGTTGCCACCTCGCACCGAAGCGACCCGTTTCTTGTGCAAGCCATATAGCCAGCTGCCCCCGCGTGAGCGGAAACACACGATCAGTTAGCCGCGTCCCCATCGAAGTGCCCTCTCAGCCGAAGCAGATTTATGAGTCAAACGCCTGACCCCGCGCGGCCTCTCGCGCAGACTCTTCGGCCGTATATCGGTCCAGTTGTGTTCGATGTAGTCCAGACACGCCGCGCGGTCCGCTTCGCCGTAAACCACCCGCCACCCGGCGGGCACGTCAGCGAAGGAAGGCCACAGGCTGTGTTGCTCCTCGTCGTTCACCAAGACGAAGAAACTGCCATTGTCGTCGTCGAACGGATTGACGCTCATCGGTTCTCCAGACCGTCTAGTCGACACGAGTGGAACCGTTCCAAACCAGCTGAAGCGTCGCGTCGGTGTGCGGCGTGTCGGTAGGGACGTACGACGTCGGCACCGACCAGCACGGCCAGCAGTGCCGTCAGAGAAGGTGTAGCCATCGTGAAACCATCACGTCCCGTTCGCCTCGGGGGTGAGCCTCCTCCTGGAGTGTCGGCGTGCGCACGAGTAGTGCACTACCTGTTTCCTGCTCAGGTACTTTGCGGCCCGCCCGGCCACGCTCTCCCGACTGCGTGTCATTCGCGGCAGCGTATGGGCCCCTTGAGCTGGTGTCAGCACATTTGACATAGGTAGAGTGGTTGGGGCGCGCAGATAGAGTGGTAGGCGAAGCAGCCTGTAGTTGCTGAAGCAGCTTCGCCCTTCACGCGCTGGTTCTTGACCATGACGTCGATCACTTCACCGCCAGACCGCTGCCGATCCGCTCGGCATCGAAGTAGGCCAGGAACTGATGGCGGTGGAAACTTTCGCGGATGCTCTCAGCGCTAGCAAGTCAGGTTGTGGGCGATCGCCGTGCACAACACCCAGGCGGAGTTGGCGCCGAAGTGTCCCGAGGGCAGATGGGCCAGGGGTCCGTCGATCAGGTCGGCGAACACAGTCTCGATGATCGCGTGCTGGCGGTGGGTGATGTCGGCCTCAGCGACCGGCAGGTCGGTGTTGGTGAAGAACGGGTGATAGCGCCACACCGGGAACAGCGCGTCGGGAAAGCGGGCATCTTTGACCCGGCGCACGATCAGTCGGGCAGTGATCGCCTCGGGGGTGGATGCGAAGACGGTATAGGCGATTTCGGCGATTTCGGCGATTTCGGCGACTTCGGCATCTGAGATCCAGGCACCGGTGTCGGGATCAACCACCGCACCCGGATATCGCACCGGGGTCCAGGCAGCCTCGTCGATGGCGGCGATTGCCCGCTCGATCGCGGCGTTGCGGGTCATCGCCACCGAGAACCGCGCGCCGCGGCGCATACAGGTACCCACCACCGCGCGTGAGCCGAACGCCGAATCGCCGCGCACCAGGATCGTGGCGTCGGCGCTGATGGCGCGGGCGGTGCTGATCGCCTGGGCGACCATCCGTGCCGCACCCTTGGCCGAGTTGGCCCGCCCAGCACGCAACCGCAACCCGGCGATTACCGGCGCACAGCCCGCGGTGCTGATCGTGGTCGCCAGCGGCGAGAGCCCCTTGCGCAGGATCTGCGTCCCGGAGATCTTGGTGTGCCCGTAGGAGGCGCCCTGTTTGGCGTGCCCGTAGACCGGTCGTAGGAGCGAATCAATGTCGATGAACATCTGCTCTAGGGCGCCGGGCAGCAGATCGACCCGTTCACACAACGCCACCAGGTGCTCGCGCAGCACCGACTCGAGTTGGCGGGCATGACCAAAAGTGAACTCCCGCAACAACTTCCCGACCGTCGAGGGTGCATACACCCCGTCGAACAGCGTCTTCATCCCCCCGCTGCGCAGCACGTCGACGTCATCGATGCAGTCCGCGCCGGCACACATGCCGGCCACCACGGTCGTCAGCTTCGGGGCCGCGTTGGCCGCCCCAGAAGCGATCCGTGATTCAACGATGCGGACCTTCTCATCGAGCATCTGCGAAAGGCCGGTCTGCTCGGCCAACGTCATCACCGGTACCAGCCCCGCACACGACACGAGACGATCGTCATCGAACACCGCAGAACCCGCGCCGAACTTGTGGGACACTTTCACCGACAGTGCCTTTCTGAACTGGACCGATTGATGCGTAGCAACACCAATCATCCCAGCTCAGAAGGCACTTTTATCGTTCCGACACCCCCACCAACGAATTCACATCCGTGGATCGAGGCTAAGTGGTTCCGCTCGTAAATTCGTTGGGGTTCGTAACCACGCGGTCGGGTCACCCAGGTAGAGGCCACAGGCGGTGTCGAGAGCGTCTTCGGGTGGGCCTGCTGTGTGGCCGGTGGGCAGTACCGAGTCTTGGTAGCCGTTCTTGCTGGCCAGATAGATCGCGAAGCCCCAGCGGGCGGCGGATCCGCCGTAACGCAGCCGCATCAGTGGTATGCGATCACCGTCGCAGAGGCGGGCGGCGACGTAGGCGAAAGCACCGCGGAAACGCACGTCGACATTGTCGAGCTGGGGCCATCGTTGCTGTGCATGGGCGGACAGGCGTTGTTGCAGGGAGGTTTTCGTCGATGCGGGGGTGCGGCCATGGTCAGTGATCGTGCCCGACCGCGTGTCGCTGGGCAACGAACCAGGTGTGATGGGTGAGGCTGAAATGACCAGTGTTATTGATTTGTCATCGTCGCCTCGTGGAGTCACCTGCCATGCCGCCCGCCGACCGGATCACGTTGACCGGGTCGCAGCGCCGCCAACTGCGCCGCCTGGTGCGGACCGGACGCACCGAGCAACGCCTGGTCACGGCGGGCCAAGACCGTCCTCGCCGCGGCCGACAGAACCCCCGACGAGATGATTGCTGTGTCGCTGCGGGTGTGTGAGGACACCGTGGGCAAATGGCGGCGCCGGTGGTTCGCGGCACCGGGGGTGGCCTCGCTGGGCGACGCGAAACGATGCGGGCGCCCGCCGGTGTTCACCGCGGTGCGGGTCGCGCAGATCAAGGCGGCCGCGTGTATCCCACCAGCTGATGCCGGGGTGCCGCTCTCACGCTGGTCGTGTCCGAAACTGGCAGGCCATGCCGTCGCCAACGGGATCTGCGAGTCGATCTCAGCGCCCACGGTCGGCCGATGGCTGCCCGAGGACGCGCTCAAGCCCTGGCAATACCGGTCGTGAATCTTCATCACCGATCCCGACTTCGCCGTCAAAGCGCAGCGGCAACGGGCCTGGATGGACGTCTTCTCGTCGGTGGAGATCACATTAATCGTTGGAACCCAGCGGTTTTCATCCCACACTGCCACCCGGGTCTTCGGCCGCTGCCAAGACAACACTGGCATCGAACCATTCGGCCGCCTTGTCACCCAGATCATGACCCAGGAGCCCTACGCGTCGGCCGAGCGGGTGTTCTGGATCGTCGACAACGGCTCGTCGCACCGCGGCCAAGCCGCTGTCGATCGGCTCGCCACGCAGTTCCCCAACGCGATCATGGTGCACACCCCGGTGCACGCGTCCTGGCTTAATCTTAATCAGATCGAGATCTACTTCTCGATCGTTCAACGCAAAGCGCTCTCGCCCAACGACTCACCGACCTCGACGTCGTCATCGACCGCCTCAACGCCTTCGAGACCCGCTAGAACCAGGCTGCGCGGCCGTTTACCTGGAAGTTCACCACCACCGACCTCGACGAACTGCTGACCAGGCTCGACAACCACCGATCCCAGCACAATCCGATCCAACCCCGAGCGGCCTGAATGCCACCCCCGCCGAACTTACGGGCGCGACCGCTAAGCTCAAGGGCGGCACACGGACCGCTCTCGACGGCATCGGAAGGCATTAGTGCAGGTCACCAGCGTCGGACATGCAGGCTTCCGGATCGAGACGCATGCGGGCAGCCTCTTGTGCGATCCCTGGGTCAACCCGGCCTACTTCGCGGCATGGTTCCCGTTCCCGGACAACAGCAGGTTGGACTGGGGCCAGCTGGGCCAATGCGACTACCTGTACATCTCGCATCTGCACAAGGACCATCTCGATGCGAAGCTGCTCGCGGCCCACGTCAACAAAGACGCGGTGGTGCTGCTACCGGACTATCCGGTGCCGGACCTGCGCGGTGAGCTGGAAAAGCTGGGGTTTCACCGGTTCTTCGAAACGACCAACTCGGTCAAGCACCGCGTCGACGGGCCGAAGGGGCCGCTCGACGTGATGATCATCGCGCTGCGCGCACCGGCCGACGGGCCGATCGGCGACTCGGCTCTAGTAGTCTCCGACGGCGAGACCACCGTGTTCAACATGAACGACGCCCGGCCGGTGGACCTGGATGTCCTGCCTTCGAAGTTCGGCCACGTCGACGTCCACATGCTGCAGTACTCCGGCGCGATCTGGTATCCGATGGTCTATGACATGCCCGCGCGGGCCAAAGCCGCGTTCGGCGCGCAAAAGCGGCAGCGTCAGATGGACCGGGCCCGCCAGTACGTCGCGCAGGTCGGTGCCAGCTGGGTGATCCCGTCGGCGGGGCCGCCGTGTTTCTTGGATCCCGAGCTGCGCCATCTCAACGACGACCGCGGAGATCCCGCCAATATCTTCCCGGACCAGATGGTGTTCCTAGACCAGATGCAGACCCACGGCCACGACCGCGGCCTGCTGATGATTCCCGGTTCGACCGCTGACTTCACTGGCGCGCAATTGAATTCGCTGAGTCACCCGCTGCCTACCGACCAGGTCAAGGCGATGTTCACGACCGGCAAGGCGGCCTACATTTCCGACTATGCAGCCCGGATGGCGCCGGTGATCGCGGCCGAGAAGGCCAGCTGGGCACCCGAGGATGGTGAGCCGCTGCTCGAACCGCTGCGCGCGCTGTTCGAGCCGATCATGTCGGCAAGCGACGAGATCTGCGACGGGATCGGCTACCCCGTCGAGCTGCGGCTCGGCACTGAGACCGTTGTGCTGGACTTTCCGAAACGGACGGTGCGCGAGCAAGTTCCGGACGAAAGATTCCGCTACGGATTTGCGATTGCACCGGAGCTGGTGCGCACCGTGCTGCGCGACAACGAGCCGGACTGGGTCAACACGATCTTCTTGTCCACGCGATTCAAAGCCTGGCGGGTCGGCGGCTACAACGAGTACCTCTATACCTTTTTCAAGTGTCTGACCGACGAACGCATCGCCTATGCTGACGGCTGGTTCGCCGAGGCGCACGATGACACCGCCTCGATCCTGTTGGACGGCTATGAGATTCAGCGTCGGTGTCCGCATCTGAAAGCGGACCTGTCGAGATTCGGTGTGGTGGAGGGCAGCACCTTGACCTGTAACCTGCACGGCTGGCAGTGGAACTTGGACACCGGGCGCTGCCTGACGGCCCGCGGTCACGAGCTTCGGTGCAGCCGGCTGTGAGCGCGACACCGGGCGATGCCTACGACGACGGCCTGGTCCAGCTGGACCGTGAGGCGATTACGTTGCGTCGCTATCACTTTCCCTCGGGCACGTCGAAGGTCATTCCGTTGAAGACGATCCGCGGGTACAAAGCCGAGCCGCTGGGCTTGTTTTGGCACAGGTTTCGCATCTGGGGCAGCTCGGACCTGCGCCGATGGCTGCCCCTGGATGTGCGTCGTCCGCTTAGGTCAACGTTGATCACACTCGACGTTCCAGGCACCCGGCCTCGCCCCGCGTTCACACCAGCCAACCCGAAGGAGTTCACGGCGCTGCTCGACGAGTTGCTGAGGCAGGTTGACTAACGCGAGCGACCGATGTCGGCCAACGCCTGGTGTGCGGCGTTGTAGCCGGGGATGAATGTTATCCCGGGTCCGCCGTGGCAACCCGCGCTCGCCAGGTAAAGTCCATCCACCGGAATTGGCTGGCCCAGAAAGCCTTTCGGGCCGGGCCGGTTCGGGCCGATCTGGTTCGGGTTCAACAACCCGTGGCAGTAGTCGCCGTCCGGCGCGCCGAACATGGTACCCATGTGGCGTGGGGTGAACGTGGTGTGCCGGATGATGCTGCCTTCGAAATTTGGTGCCAACCGAGTGATCTTGTCAATCACCCGCTGGCCCATCTCGACTTTCATCTGCCCGTAGGAACCCGGGCCGCCTTCGATCGGGAACCACAGCGCGAACGCCGACGCAGCCTGTTTGCCCGGCGGCGCGAGTTGTGGATCGCGCACCGACGGAATCTGCAGCACCACGGTTGGGTCGGTCGGCACGATGCCGCGGCGGCATTCCTCCCACTGCTGCTGCACTTCTTCCGGCGTGTTGAAAATCCCGATGGACGCCTGCATTTCAGGATCGTTGAGCATCTCGTAGGGTGCGGCGAATTGTAGCGGCTCGTCCAGCGCGAAATGCATTTGCAAATAGCTGCCCCGGTGGTCGATGCGTGCGTAACGGTCACGGATGCCGGCGGGCAGTGCGGCCGGATCGACCAGCCGGTTGATGGTCAGGTCCGGGGCGATGGCGGACACGACGACCGGCGCGGTCAGGGCCTCCCCCGCCTCAGTGCGTACCCCGCGCACCCGACCGTCGTCGACGGCGATCTCGGTGACCTTGGTGCGCAGCCGCAATTCGCCGCCGTGGGTTTCGAACTGCTCTCGCAGATGCGACGTGAGCGCTCCGATGCCGCCGCGTAGCTTCTTCATCAGCACGCTGGCGGTATCGGGGACACCGAGCCCGTAGGCCAGCGCGGCCGCACTGCCCGGTATGGCCGGCCCCCGATACAGCGTGTTGACCGCCAGCACCGTGAACGAGCCGCGCAAGGCGCCGTGCTTTTCCCGGTCCGGCAGGTATCGGTCGAGGACGTCGGTGACCGAGCCGAACAGCATGTCGTCGATTGCGGCCCGCTCGAATTCGTTGGTGGCGCAGGCGAACATCTCGTCGAGGGTTTTCGGCGGCGCGCCAGCCTCGAACCGGCCCAGCGCGCGCGTCGGAGCCTGACTCCAGGCCAGCAGCCCCGCCATGCCGTTGACGGCGTCGGCGCCGTGCACGTCACCGAGGTGGGCGAGCAGCTTGACCGGATCGGTGTACTGGACGACCGGATCGTCACCGACCCCGCGCAACGCTACGGACATGACCTCGGCGTCGACGGTCGGCAAGGTGTCCAGCCCCAGTTCCCGACTCACCGTCGCCGCGGTCGGGAACTGCACCGAGCCGGCGATCTCGAATCGGTAGCCGTCGAACAACTCGACCGTCGATGCCATGCCGCCCGCATAGCGCTTGGCCTCCAAACACACCGTGCGCAGCCCCGCACGCTGCAGAATTACCGCCGCGGTGAGCCCGTTGTGCCCGCCACCGATGACGATCGCGTCGTAGTCGGCCATCAGCTCCGCCTTCGCTCAGCTCTGCTGCGCAGGCTGGCATGGCCGACGTCGTTTTGTCAATTGTGACAAAACGAGCCGCCTCGCTAAGGCCTCGGGATGCCGTCTGCAAGCCACCCCAGCGCGGCATGAGAAAGCCGGGCAAGCTCGGCGAGCGATCGGTCCTGGCTGACCATCCAGAGCTCGAGCGCGCCGAATACCGCGGCGGCGATGCAGCGCGCGGTCACCGTGGCCCGCAGCCGTTCGTCGACGGTCGTCGCGCCCGCACGCCGGCCCAGGTGCTCGGCGACGGCGTCGGCGAAGTCCGCTTCCACCTGCCGGATGTGGCGAACGATCCGGCTCGGGTCGAGCTCGGTGCTTCGCAGCGCAGCGATTTTTGTCACGGCCTCGACGTCATACGGAAACGCGAAGATGGCCGACTGCACCGATTCGATGATCGGCTCGTCGGCGGGCCGGGCGGCCAACGCGGCCCGAAACCAATGCAGTCCGGCGTCGTAGTCGGCGAACAGCAGATCGTGTTTCGAGGAGAAGTGGCGATAAAACGTGCGCAGCGACACCCCGGCGTCCGCCGCGATCTGCTCGGCCGATGTCTCCTCGAAACCCTGGGCCAAAAACCGCACCATCGCGGCTTGCCGCAACGCCTCCCGGGTGCGTTCGCTGCGCGCGGTCTGCGCGGGCCGGGCCATGTCAGTACGCTACCTTTCGCGCGTTCTGTCAATATTGACAAAACTAGTCGAGCGTGGTGACGTTGCCGGCATGGTCTCCCTCGTCGTCCACGCGCTGCTGGGCCTCGCGGTGATCGCCTGGATCGTCACCTCGAACCCGCTCGTGTTCGCCAGGCCGTCATCCGGGCCACTGTTGTCGGCGCTGGAGTGCGCCTACTACCTCGTCGGCGTCGTATCGGTGGCGCTGGGCTGGTACTTCAATATCCGGTTCGTGCACGACTATTCGGCCGGGTCTAAAAACCCGATCTGGGGCCCCGGCAGCTGGTCGGACTACATCCGGTTGATGTTCACCAACCCCGCGGCCAGCTCGGCAAGCCAGGACTACACGATCGCCAATGTCGTTTTGCTGCCGCTGTTTACGATCGTCGACGGCTACCGGCGGGGGCTGCGGCGGTCGTGGCTGTTTTTCGTGTCGAGCCTGTTCACCAGTTTCGTGTTTGCGTTCGCGTTGTACTTCGCCACCGTCGAGCGGGCGCGCCGCCACGAGCAATCGAGTCAAGCTGTGCGGGCTTAAGGCGCCAGCACCTCGGTGCCCACGAACGGCACCAGCGCATCGGGCACCCGCACGCTGCCGTCGGGTCGCTGGTGGTTCTCCAGGATCGCCACCAGCCAGCGGGTGGTGGCCAGGGTGCCGTTGAGGGTCGCCGCGATCTGCGGCCTGCCGTCGGCGTCGCGATAACGCGTCGCCAGCCGGCGCGCCTGGAAGGTGGTGCAGTTCGACGTCGACGTGAGCTCGCGGTAGGCCTGCTGGGACGGCAGCCACGCCTCGCAGTCGAACTTGCGGGCCGCCGACGACCCGAGTTCACCTGCGGCCACGTCGATGACACGATAGGGCACCTCGATGCGGGCCAGCATGTCGCGCTGCCAGCCCAGCAGCCGCTGGTGTTCGGCCTCGGCGTCGTCGGGCGCGCAGTAGACGAACCCCTCCACCTTGTCGAACTGATGCACCCGGATGATGCCCCGAGTGTCCTTGCCGTAACTGCCCGCTTCACGGCGAAAACACGACGACCAGCCCACGTAGCGCAGCGGCCCGGCCGACAGATCCAGGATTTCGTCGCTGTGATAGCCGGCCAGCGGCACCTCGGAGGTGCCCACCAGATACAGGTCGTCGGCTTCGATGCGGTACACCTCTTCGGCGTGCGCGCCGAGAAAACCGGTGCCCGACATCACCTCTGGGCGCACCAGCACCGGCGGGACGATCGGGATGAACCCGTTGTCGACGGCCAGCCGCAGGGCCAGCTGCAGCAAACCGAGCTGCAGCAGCGCGCCGCGGCCGGTCAAAAAATAGAACCGGGAGCCCGACACCTTGGCGCCGCGCGCCATGTCGATCAGGCCCAGTGATTCGCCGAGTTCCAAATGATCCCTGGGGTTTTCGATGCCAGCAGGCTCGCCGACCACGTCGAGGACCGTGTAGTCGTTTTCTCCGCCCGCGGGCACACCGTCGAGGATGACGTTCGAGATGGCCATGTGCGCGGCGGTGAAGGCCGCCTCGGCGTCGGCTTGCACAGCCTCCGCGGCCTTGACCTGCTCGGCTAATTCTTTAGCGTGCTGCAGCAGGGCCGGCCGTTCCGCGGCCGACGCGGCGCCCACCTTTTTGCTGGCGGCCTTCTGTTCAGCGCGCAGCGAATCGGCCCGGGAGATCGCCGTCCGGCGGGCGGCGTCGGCGGCAAGCAGCACGTCAACCAGGCCCGGGTCCTCGCCGCGGCTGATCTGGGAACGGCGTACCGCCTCGGGGTCGTCGCGCAACAGCCTCAGGTCGATCACGACCCGACCCTACTTTCGACCCAGGCCGCCGGACACAGGCCGGCGGTCCCGGCCGACAACAATGCCACGCCTGCATCATCAGTCACTCGTTCGCTGGGTCCGTCGCGGGCCTGTCAGAATGGAGCGGATGCTGGACGCACCCGAGCGGGAACATCCCACCGCCGAGCAGCCGCAACGTCGGTCGGCGCGGTTCGAGTGGTTGTACACCTTGCACGCCTCATCGACCAGGCGCGCGCTGTTACTGACCGCTCTCGGTGGCCTGCTGATCGCCGGCGTGGTGACCGTCGTTCCCATCGGCGGCGGCCGCCCCGGTCGGTTCGCCGGCTACATCGACCCGGTGCCGAGCACCGGCACCAAGGGCAATGACGCGTTCAACCACGCCACCAGCGGTAACTGCCTGATGTGGCCGGATCGGGTACCGGAGGCCGCGACGATCGTCGACTGCAAGGACGAGCACCGGTTCGAGGTCGCCGAGTCCGTCGACATGCGCACCTTCCCCGGCTCGGAGTACGGGCCCGACGCCGCTCCCCCGTCGGCCGCGCGCATCGAACAGATCAGCCAGGAGCAGTGCGAGGCGGCGGTGCGCCGCTACCTCGGCACCCGGTTCGACCCCAACAGCAAGTTCAGCATCAGCATGCTCTGGTCGGGTGACCGGGCGTGGCGGCAGTCCGGTGAACGCCGCCTGCTGTGCGGCCTGCAACTTCCCGGCGCGGACAACCAGCAGATCCCGTTCAAGGGTAAGGTGGCCGACCTCGACCAATCCAAGGTCTGGCCGGCCGGCACGTGCCTGGGCATAGACCTGTCGACCAACCAACCAACCGACGTCCCGGTCGACTGCGCCGCGCCGCACGCCATGGAGGTCACCGGCACGGTCAACTTGGCCGAGAGGTTCCCCGGCGCCCTGCCAGCCGAGGCCGAACAAGACACCTACATCAAGGACACCTGCACCCGGCTTACCGACGCCTATCTGGCTCCGGTGCAGCTACGCAACACCACCCTGACCCTGATTTACAGCACCATCTCCTTGCCCAGCTGGTCGGCCGGCAGCCACGAGGTGGCGTGCAGCATCGGCGCGACGCTCGGCAACGGCGGCTGGGCTACGCTGCTGAACAGCGCCAAGGGGCCGTTGCTGATCAACGGCCAGCCGCCGATCCCGCCGCCGGAGATCCCACCGGAGCGGCTCAATCTGCCGGCCATCCCGGTGCCCACCAATGCCGCCACGGCACCGGCCACCCCGCCGACCCAGCAGCGGCAGGGCAACGAGCATCTGCCCAACCAGCCCGCCGCCCCGCCCGCCCCACCGGCAGCGCCGGCCAACCCGCCAGCCGCACCCGCGAACCAGCCACCGGCGCCTGCGCCCGGTGCCGAAGCGCCACCGCCGCCCGCGGCTCCAGAGGCACCACCTCCGCCGCCTGCACCGGAAGCACCGCCGGCACCGCCACCGCCCGCTCAACCCGCACCGGGGGCCTAACCGCGGTGTCCGTGCGGATGGACCCGCACCGGTTCGACGAACTGGTTTCCGACGCACTGGATGCCATTCCGGCGAAGCTGGCGGCCGTCATGGATAACGTCGTCGTTCTGGTCGCGGCCCGGCATCCCGACGACCCCGACCTGCTCGGCCTCTACCAGGGCGTGGCGTTGACCGAGCGGGACTCCAACTACGCCGGATCCCTGCCCGACACCATCACGATCTACCGCGATGCCCTGCTCGACGCCTGTGACAGCGACGACCAGGTTGTCGACGAGGTGAAGGTCACGGTGATCCACGAGATCGCCCACCACTTCGGGATCGACGATGATCGGCTACACGAACTGGGATGGGCTTAAATCACGATTCTCGGGCGTGGCGGCGACGGATTTGTCGGCCCACAGTGCTAAGAACGGCCCATGGACACCGGCTGCCGCGACTGCCAGGCTGGCTTGGATCACTGCCACGGCACCGTCATTCGTCATTGCCTGCGCCGATCGGAGTGCACCGAGGACGCGTGCACCAGCCCGGAGCTGATACCGCACGACTTCGTCGTGGACTGCGACGCCGTCGGCTGCGCATGTGGCGAACCGGCCGCGCTGGCCGTCTGACATCAGCCCATCGGGTCGGTGCTCGACCGTACCGCGTCGGTCACCGGGGTGGGCTTCGGCTCGGGGTAGAACGGCGGCGTCTGATCGGCCCAGCGCACGCAACTCCATCGCCCGTCGGTGATCGGGACCAGCACCACCGCCTCAGTGTTACCCAGATGATGGTCGACCACGAAGCTGCCGTCCACCCCCGCCAGCACCGCCGCGGCCAGCCGGATCGCCGCGCCGTGACTGACCACGACGATGTCGCCGGTCCAGTCGTCGCGGTCGAGGTAGCGCAGCCGCAGGTCGGTGAGCACTGGCAGGTAGCGGTCCAGCACTTGGTTGCCGGTCTCACCACCGGGTAGCGGCAAGTCGAGCTCGCCTTCGTGCCAGCGCTGGTAGATCGCGTTGAATTCGGCGACCGCTTCATCATCGCTGCGGTTTTCCAGCTCCCCGACCTGCACTTCGTGGATGCCCTCGACCTCGCGGGCCGGCATGCTCCATTCGGTGCTGATCACCGCGGCCGTCTCGGCCGCCCGGGCGGCCACCGAATGCATCAGCATCGCCGGTCGCGTCGCGCCGCTGCGCGCGAAATCCCGGGCCTGCTCGCGTCCCAACGGCGTCAGTCCGGCCCCGGGCGGCCGGGTGTCCAGCCGGCGCTCGAGGTTGCCGTAGGACTGGGCATGCCGCAGCAGGACTAGCCGACCACTCATCGGCCGGCGCCCCCGGCCAGTTCTGGTTTGCCCTCTCGCACCCGCGCCAGCCAGCGCGCCGCCTCGTCACCCTGGGGCGGCAGCGCCCCGGCGGGCGTGCCCGTCGGCCAGGAGCCCAGGTACCGCACGTCGGGGCATCGGCGGTGCAGTGCCTTGAGTGCTTCGGCGACCGCGCTGTCGTCGATGTGACCCACACAGTCCAGGAAGAACATGTATGTGCCCAATTCCGTTCGGGTGGGCCGGGATTCGATGCGGGTAAGGTCGATGTCCCGGATGCCGAGTTCGGTCAACGCGGACACCAGCGCGCCCGGCACGTTGTCGATGCGCAGCACCACCGAAGTCCGGTCGGCGCCGGTGCGTGGCGGCGGGGGGCCCGGCGGGCCGACCAAGACGAAGCGGGTGCGCGCGTTGGGCTCGTCGATGACATCCCCGGCAAGCACGGCCAAGTCGCGCTGCTCGGCGGCCAGCGCAGTACTGACCGCGGCGTCGGCGCGGCCGTCGGCAACCTGTTGCGCAGCGTCGGCATTGGAGTTCGCCGGCCGCAGTTCGGCGTCCGGCAGATGTGCGGCCAGCCAGTGGCGCACCTGCGCAGCGGCCACCGGGAAGGCCGCCAGCGTGCGGACCTCGGCGGCGCTGCGCCCGGGTTTCACGGCGATGCTGAACGCCACGTCGAGCGTCACCTCGGCGAACACCTGCAGCGGCGAGCCGATGGCCAAGCTGTCCAGGGTGGGTGCCACCGAGCCGTCGATCGAATTTTCGATCGGCACGCACGCGTAGCGGGCGGCGCCGTCCCGCACATGGTCGAGCGCAGCCGGTGGGCTGTCGACGGGCAACGGCTGCACGGACTCCGCGGTCTGGTCTGGAACCAGGCCGGCTGCCGTCATCTTGCGCAGCGCCGCTTCGGTGAACGTTCCCGGAGGACCGAGGTAAGCGATGCGGGCCACGTTCAAACCCTAATGGGAACCGATCAGCGCGCCGTTGACTAGGTAATGGCCTGGATCGGGGAGGCTGGTCACCGAGCCGCCGGTAGGTGAGCACTGGCTCACCCGGGAGTGTGTTCGTCGATTCCTAGCGATAGATCGTGCCCCTGCCGGTTGGTGAGGGTCGCCTGTAGCGCTGATGGGGTGTCGTGCCGTTCGAGCACTGAATCCATTAGGTCGCCGCCGGGTGTCCCTTGGGCTCAATGGGAAACAGCAAGACTTCGGACAAAGGAGGCGATTTCACTGATCTTCATTGGAGACGACTGGGCCGAAGACCACCACGACATTTACCTGATGAACACCGACGGCGCTCGGCTGGCCTCGCGGCGACTGCCCGAAGGACTGGCCGGTATCCGCGGGTTTCACGAGCTGGTGGCCACCCACGCTGAAGAACCCGGCCACGTCGTGGTCGGCATCGAAACCGACCGCGGCTTATGGGTCGAGGCGCTGACCGCGGCCGGCTACCAGGTGTATGCGGTCAACCCGCTCGCAGTGGCCCGCTACCGCGACCGCCACCACGTCTCCGGGGCGAAATCTGATGCCGGCGACGCCAAGCTGCTGGCCGATCTGGTGCGCACCGATCGGCACAATCACCGCATGGTCGCGGGTGACACCCCCATTGCCGAAGCGGTCAAGGTATTGGCACGCGGACACCAAAACCTGATCTGGGCCCGTATTCGACAGACCAACGCGCTGCGCAGCGCTTTGCGTGAGTATTACCCGGCGGCACTGGAGGCATTCGACGACCTGTCAGACCGTGATGCCCTTGCCATTTTGGGCCGCGCTCCAACTCCCGCTGAAGCCGCACATCTGAGCCTGTCAAAAATCCGTTCGGCCCTCAAAGCCGCTGGGCGCCAACGTAACCTCGACACCCGCGCCCAACAGATCGCAGCCCTGCTGCGCACCGAACAGCTCACCGCCCCCGCCGCGGTCACCGCAGCCTTCGGAGCGACCACCCGCGCCGCGGTGGGCATCATCGTCGAACTCAACTGCCAGATCGCCGAGCTCGAAACCGAACTGGCCGCACATTTTGAGAAACACCCGGACGCCGACATCTACCTCTCCCTGCCAGGACTCGGTGTTGTGCTCGGCGCCCGGGTGCTCGGTGAGTTCGGGGATGACCCGAACCGCTACACCGACGCCAAGTCTCGCAAGAACTACGCCGGAACGTCACCCTTGACCGTAGCCTCAGGCAAGAAACGCGCCGTGCTGGCCCGCCACGTTCGCAACCGCCGCCTGTATGACGCGATCGACCAATGGGCGTTCTGCGCCCTATCAACCAGCCCCGGCGCACGCTCCTACTACGACCATCGCCGCGCCGCAGGAGACCTGCACCACCAAGCACTACGCGCCCTGGGCAACCGCCTCGTCGGCATCCTCCACGGCTGCCTACGACACCGCACCATCTACAACGAACACAAGGCCTGGGCACACCGCCAAACCACCCACGACACCCAAGCCGCTTGACAACTTACGACCCTGGGATGTCTATCGGTTCGCGGGGCTTGCGCAGCCGCCCCAGGACTAGTTAAGTTAGGCTTACCTTATCTACAGGAGGCCTTCATGACCGCTGGCGGCGCCGCGCCGACCACCGCAGAGCGCATCCGCAGCACCTGCGCCCGCGCCGGAGGCGCGCTGCTGGCCATCGAGGGCGCCGAGCCGATCAGCACTCCCCTGCACCACCTCTTCGACGACGGATCCATTGCGGTCGCTGTTCCGGCGGCCGCCCCGGCTCGCGATGGCACCCAAGCCGTTGTGGAACTGGCCGACTATGCGCCGCTACCCCTGCGCGAACCGGTGCGTGCGCTGGTCTGGATGCGAGGACGCCTGCAACCCGTGCCACTCGCCGAGATACCTCCGCTGCTCGATCGGATCGCCGCCGAGCACCCCCATCCGGCGCTGCTGCAAATCCAGACGCCCGCGTCCCAACCGCCGCGGATCGACGACACCCGGTATGCATTGCTGCGGTTGCAGATCGAGTCGGTGGTGGTGACCGACGCCTCGGGGGCCGAGTCGGTCGAGGTGGCGGCCTTGCTGGCGGCCCGGCCGGACCCGTTTTGCGCGATGGAATCGTGCTGGCTGCGCCACCTGGACAGCGTCCATCGAGACGTCGTCGCCCGATTGGCGTCCAAACTTCCTGCGCCGCTTCGGCGCGGCGAGGTCCGGCCCTTGGGGCTGGATCGCTACGGCGTGCGCTTGCGTGTGGAGGCCGCGGACGGCGACCATGACGTGCGCCTGCCGTTCCGTGAGCCGGTCGACGACGTGACCGGCTTGAGCCAAGCCATCCGCCTGCTGATGGGTTGTCCGTTCGCCAACGGCCTGCGCGCCCGCCGGTACTGACCACCGGCTGCGGTTACCGTGTCGGGGTGAACTCGCCCCACAGTGAGCAGTTGCAGCGACGCGCGCTGGGTATCGAGGTCGTCGTGGTGCTGGGCGTCACGTTCGGGCTCAGCGCCGTCACCGCCGTGCTTGAACTCACCGATTCGGTGCTGCGTAATCTCGGCGCGCAGCGAATCCCGTTGAACCCTAAGCGGTCCTACTTCGACGTCATCGACCTGGGACTCAACGTAGCGGTCGCCGCGCAGTTGATCGCTTGGGGCGGACTGGGCTTATACCTGTTGTGGCGCAGCGGATTTAGCCCGACACAGATCGGGCTGTCCAGGTTTCGCTGCCAGGCCGACCTGGGCGGCGGCATCGGGCTGGCGGTGATGATCGGCGTGCCCGGTCTGGGGCTGTACCTGGCCGCGCGCACGCTGGGTCTCAATGCCTCGGTGGTTCCGTCGAGCCTGAGCGATACCTGGTGGCGTATCCCGATGCTGGTGACGTCCGCCTTCGCCAACGGCTGGGCCGAAGAGTTGCTGGTCGTCGGGTACCTGCTTACCCGGCTGCGGCAATTGGGTGTCGCGCCCCGCGTCGCGTTGGGCTGCTCGAGCCTGTTGCGCGGCGCCTACCACCTCTATCAGGGGTTCGGCGCGGGGCTGGGCAATTTCGCGATGGGGGTGGTGTTCGGGTATGTATGGCAGCGCACCCGCCGACTCTGGCCGCTGATCATCGCCCACGGCCTCATCGACACCACGGCGTACGTCGGATATGTGCTGCTCGCCCACCATCTCGGGTGGCTGCGGTGACGACGCGAAGGCTACCCCGGTGAACGGCGGGCGATCACCCGATCCGCGATGGCTCCCCCCCGGAGCCGGTCCCGGTGATCCGCCGCGCGCATCCGTACCGGCTGGGTCCGCCCGCGACACATCCGCAGCGTCCCGCGCGGGCCCGAGAGAGACCGCACCACCGGGACGCGTCGGCAAACCGGTGCGCGCATGGGGCCGGATCGTCGCGCTGACACTGCTGATCGGGGTGCTGCTGGCCGGCGCCGGCCTGATCGGCGCTGCGCTGTGGCTCGACACCTCGCTGCAGCGCACCGCGGCACTCACCGACTACCCGGGTCGGCCGGCGCCGGGCCGCGGGACCACTTGGCTGCTCGTCGGTTCCGATAGCCGCCAGGGGCTCACCGTCGAGCAGCAGCAAGCGCTGAGCACCGGCGGGGACATCGGCAACGGGCGCACCGACACCATCCTGCTGGTCCACGTCCCGGCGTTCGGGTCACGTTCTGCGACCACGGTGGTGTCGATCCCCCGCGATTCGTATCTGCCCATCCCCGGCTACGGCAGCGACAAGATCAACGCGGCATTCGCGATGGGTGGGCCGCCGCTGCTGGCCCAAACCGTCGAACAAGCCACCGGTCTGCGGCTGGATCACTACGTCGAGGTCGGATTCAGCGGCTTCGCCAGCCTGGTCGACGCCCTCGGCGGCGTCACCGTCTGCCCCAGCGCGGCGGTCGACGATCCGCTGGCCGGTATCGATATGCCGGCCGGATGCCACCGGGCCGACGGCCGCGCCGCGCTCGGCTACGTTCGCAGCCGGGCCACGCCGCGCGCCGACCTGGACCGGATGGTGCACCAGCGCGAGTTGCTGTCGACGCTGCTGCACCGTGCCGCCAGCCCGGCGGTGTGGCTTAATCCCTGGCGATGGTATGCGGTGCCGCGTGCGGCGGCCGGGGCGCTGACCGTCGACCAGGCCGGTCATGTGTGGGATCTGGGCCGGCTGGGCTGGGCGCTGCGGGGGTCGACCAGCACGCTGACCGTGCCGATCGGCGAGTTCACCGGCAGCGATTCGGGTTCAGTGGTGGTGTGGAATCACGATGCGGCCCGCCAGTTGTTTGACGCGCTGGCGTCCGACGCGCCGCTGCCCTCGACGGCAAGCGACACGCAGCCATAAATTGGGGAATAACGCGCATCGTATTTCCATTCAACATAGCCTTTCTTTACTTAGGAAAAGCTGGCCTTCGTGAGCATCACCTTGCATGACAATGGGCTTTGAGCTGCGTTAATGTGGCCTCATGAGCGACCTTGACATCCACCGGACAAAATTTCACGCGCTACTGCAGGAACAGATCTATAACGAATTCACCGCCGCCCAGCAATATGTTGCAATCGCGGTTTATTTCGACGGCGCTGATCTGCCGCAGCTGGCGAAACACTTTTATCTGCAGGCGGTCGAGGAGCGAAATCACGCAATGATGCTGGTGCAGTATCTGCTCGACCGCGACGCCGGCGTCGAGATACCCGGCACCGGGACGGTCCGCAATCGGTTTGACGCGCCGACGGACGCGCTGGCGCTGGCCCGTGACCAGGAGCGTGCCGTCTGCGAGCAGGTCAGCCGGCTAGCCGGCGCGGCCCGCGACGAAGGCGACTATTTCGGGGAGCAGTTCATGCAGTGGTTCCTTAACGAGCAGGTCGAAGAAGTGGCCCGGATGACCACGTTGCTGCGAATCGCCCGCCGTGCCGGAGGCGACCTCTTCGAGCTGGAGGACTTCGTGGCCCGCGAGGTGGCCGCGCCGTGCATGGATCCGGCGGCGCCCCCGATCGCCGGGGGAGCCCGCTAGTCGCGGCCCGCCCCGGTCAGTCCGTTTTGCAGCCACGCCTTGGCGCGGCCCGGGTAATGGGTGGCAATCCACGCCACCCCGACATCGCGGCAGAACTCGACGTCCTCGAAATGGTCAACGTTCCAGCAGTACAGCGCGCGGCCCTGGGCCGCGGCGCGGTCCACCAGATCGGGGTGCTCGCGCAGCGTCGCGATCGACGGCCCCACCGCGGTGGCGCCGACCGAGCTGGCCGTCGGGCCGCCCAGATACCGGTAGGCCCTGCTGAGCAGCACGGTGGGCAGCAGGGGTGCCGCCCGCCGAATCCGCCACAGCGCCATCGCCGAAAACGACATGATGACCGCGCGCGACCGGTCAGCCGACGCCGGAGTGGCGATGCCGAAGCGCTGCAACAGGGCCAGCACCTTGCTTTCCACCAGTGCGCCGTAGCGAACCGGGTGCTTGGTCTCGATGAAGATCTTGACCGGTCGGTTCCAGTCCAGAACCAGCGCGACCAGGGCATCCAACGTCAGCAGCCCCGTGTCGCCGTGGGTGCCGTCGGGTCGCCAACTGCCGTGCCACGCACCGTATTCCAGCTCGCGAAGCTGCGCCAACGTCATGGTGCTGACCAGTCCGACGCCAGTCGACGTCCGGTCCAGGCGCCGGTCGTGCACGCACACCAGATGACCGTCGCGGGTTAGCCGCACATCGCATTCGACCCCGTCGGCGCCCTCTTTGAGGGCGAGGTCATAGGCGGCCAGCGTGTGTTCGGGCCGGTCGGCCGAGGCGCCGCGGTGCGCCACCACGAAAGGATGCCCGGCGAGCACCTCGTCGGCCCACGTCATGAGACTATGCTGCCGGTTCCTGGCCCGCTAACTCAACAGGAGCGCTCGATGCGGCTGCGTGGGCCTGGTCGTCACCGACAACCACCCAGCGATAGGTGGGCCGCTCCACGGGCTTGCGCTCGAATCCCTCGAACACCTTCGCGATGGCGGCGACGGTTAGCGCCGCCAGCAGATAGGCGAACGCGGTCGTGAGGGTGTTGTTGGCGATGCCCTGTGCGTCGTGAGCGCGGCTGGTCGCGATGGCCCACATCGACACCGCAGTGCTGCCAACCCACACCGCCCACCACACCAAGATCGGCCGGCGCAGCCGGGCGTGGGTGTCTTCGACGTTCGCCAGTTCGATGACGTACACCGGTGCCCACGCTAAGTTGACCAGCGGCACCAGGCAGCCTGCCCACATCGTTTTTTCGGGCCGCGGATCGGGCCGGCGGCGATAGCCGTAGGCGGCGGCCCGCCGGGCTATCAACCACCGGACCAGCACCACAGCGCAAAAAACGACCGTGGCCAGGGCGGCCAGGCTGGCCAGAACCCCGAGCCAAAGTGCGGCCGCGGCCACGATCGGGTTCAATAGCGTGCTGCGGTTGATGACGAGCAGCACGTAGCGCACCAGGTGCACGAGTGCCGCGATGGCCAGCACCACGATGCTGGTCAACAGGGTGGCCCGCACCTTCGCGGCGGTGGGTCCTGACGGCGGCGGCGACGCCCGACCCGCGACGAGATCGGGGCGGTCCACCAGGCCCCATCGCGGCATGGCCGCATATCGCGGCGTCGGTCCCAGCGGCCGCCGCCGTGGTCGCGGCGGCGGCGGAGGGCCGGGACGCACCGCTATCCACCGGTAACCCGGCGGCAGCCGCGGCGGGGTGTGCGCTCCGGGCTGGCTGCTTGGATGCGCGCTCCATCGCAGGTCAGCGTGGGGCACCGGCGCGTGCAGCGTGCCGCGGCAGCGTGGACACCACACCCGTTGCCGATCGCGGACGTTCCAGCGGGTGCCGCAGCGGGAGCACACCTGGATCACGGCACTAGCTTAAGCACGTCGCGCCGCCGGCCCGGCGCTGCGGCGCGGGCGAGAGGCCGCCCATCCGCAGTCTCAGCTACCTACGGCTATCCACAGTTTCCACAGCCTTATCCACAGCCCGGCTTGGGCGGCGGCGTCGTTGACGTCGTGTCGATATGACGTACGTCCCGGCGAGTGTGGATAACGCTGTGGCATTGTGCCGCACCATCCAAAGCCTCTTGGCCCGCAGAGCGAAATCCCTCGCCGCGCTAAGCAACCCCCAGCCGGTTTAACCGCACACGGCGTCGCCGGACAAACACGCAGGTCAGCACCCTTTCAACGGGCCTGTTTTCCTGCCGCTGCCCCAGGCGTTATGATCGCGAGCACCACATCCGTTGTGACTCATTTCACTGGGGGCAGTTCAAGTGCAGGCCAGGTGCACACGATGACCACACAACCAGTCGGGCCGCGGTCGGCGGCTTCGTCGCCGCAGTGGTTTTCGGGCTCGCCGACGTGTAATCGCTCCTACGTTGTGGCCGGTGTGCGCGCCGGCTTGATCGCCTTGGTGTTGCTGGCGGTCCTGGCTTTTCTCGTTTTGGTCTGACATCGCGCCGATTCGCGCTCTCGCCAGCACTCCGAGCATCTTGGTTGCGGCGCGCGCGGTCATGGAGCAGGGTTGAACACGCTTAGGCCGCCACGTGGCGGGAACCCTGAACGCAGGGCGTCACAAGCAGATCATCGAAGATCAAGGAAGGAATCTTAAGTGGCTGAATACACCTTGCCCGATCTGGATTGGGACTACGGGGCGCTGGAGCCGCACATCTCGGGTCAAATCAACGAGCTTCACCACAGCAAACACCACGCGACGTATGTCAAAGGCGCCAACGACGCCCTCGCCAAGCTGGAGGAGGCGCGCGCCAAAGACGATCATTCCGCGATCGTGGGGCACGAGAAGGCCCTCGCCTTCAACCTGGCCGGCCATGTCAATCACTGCCTGTGGTGGAAGAACCTGTCCCCCAACGGCGGTGACAAGCCGACCGGCGAATTGGCCGCAGCCATCGACGACGCGTTCGGGTCGTTCGACAAGTTCCGTGCCCAGTTCACCGCGGCCGCCACGACCGTGCAGGGGTCGGGGTGGGCGGCACTCGGCTGGGACAGCCTGGGCAGCAAGCTCCTGGTGTTCCAGGTCTACGACCACCAGTCCAACTTCCCGCTCGGGATCGTCCCGCTGCTGGTGCTGGACATGTGGGAGCACGCCTTCTACCTGCAGTACAAGAATGTCAAGGCCGACTTCGCCAAAGCATTCTGGAACGTCGTCAACTGGGCGGATGTGCAGGAGCGGTATGCGGCCGCGACCTCGAAGACCAAGGGGCTGATTGCCGGCTGACCGCGGCGGGTCCGGCGCTTAGGTGCCGGTGCTGCGCCCGCGCATCGAGGCGAATCGAAGACGGGGCGTCGCGCCAAGCGCGCGGCGCCCCCGCCTTTGCCCGCCGCTGTTGACTAGCCGTGTCGGCTTGCAGGTGTTCGATCGCTGGCGCATGCTGGGCTCATCGACCCACCGACGTGTTGTTCCGAGTTGTCCGAGCGGAGGTATCGCGGAGGCTGAAATGGAAGCTGGGTCAGGCCGGGCCATCGAAGTTGCCCCCTTTCATTCCCATGGCTCCCTGAAGGGATTCGTGATCTCGGGTCGGTGGCCGGATTCGACGAAGGAGTGGGCCCAGTTTCTCATGGTGGCGGTCCGGGTGGCGTCGTTGCCTGGATTACTCTCCACCACAACTGTTTTCGGCGCTCGCGAAGAGCTCCCCGACTCTCCGCAGCCCGGCACCGTGGGTCTCGTGGTGGCCGAGGGGCCGGTGGTAGGTGAGTCTGCCGTCGCGCCAGGTCATTTCGCTGACCACCAACCGCCCGCACTCATGATGTTGCATCCGCCGTCGGAGACCACGCCGTCATTGCCGGAATGCACCGGGGCGGCGTCAGGCTGTGTGCTGTTGCCCGGACTGCCGTATCTCGGGTTGGAGCACCGGGCGGCCTGGGTCGAAGCAGAAGCCGACGGCACGGTGACGTCGATGGTCTCTCGCGTCGGGGTTGACCCGATCAGCCATCCTGACACCGCGATCCTCGCGATGCTTCTTGCCGCATAAGCGAATTCACGGCGCCAACTGCTCACACCACACCGCTGCCGGATACAGCACCGGCTAATCTGAAATGGACCACGCCCGAATCGGCAAATACGGGTTACCGAACTTGCCCCCGGTGCTGGCGAACCGGTGTCAGCGCCGCTAGCCTGAGATCGTCATCGAAGGGGAGTAGTCCTCAATCGCCCAGTCGACATACTGGCGAACAGCCCGGCTGGCGAACCGATCCAAGCGGACGGTGGGCGAGACCTTCGGCCCGGAGTTCGGCGGCCACTGAGGTCGCCGGCGACGCGTCGAAAGGTCACGACACATGGTCGCAGCCACGATCGTAAGCTTCTGGGTAATTTTCGTCGCCGAACTCGGCGACCGCTCACAGCTCATCACGATCACCTATTCGCTGCGCTACCGCTGGTGGCTGGTGCTGACCGGGGTGGCGATCGCCTCGACGTTGGTGCACGGGGTTTCGGTGGCGATCGGGCATTCGTTGGGCATGACGCTGCCGGCGCGGCCGATGGCCTTCGCATCGGCGATCGCCTTCTTGGTCTTCGCTGTGTGGACCTGGCGGGAGGCCAACACCGGCACCGACGGGGTTCCCCCGGTCCGCCAACCGCGGTTCGCGCTGCTCGCTGTCGTGTCGTCCATCGTGCTGGCGGAGCTGAGCGACAAGACCACGCTGGCGACGGTCACGCTGGCCAGCGATCACGACTGGGTGGGCGTCTGGATCGGCACCACGGCCGGCATGGTGGCGGCCAACGGTCTGGCCATCGTTGCGGGAGTCCTGCTGCATCGCCGCCTGCCGGAGCGGCTACTGCACCTCATGGCCGGCCTGCTGTTCCTGGCGTTCGGATTGTGGATGCTTCTCGATGGCGCCCTGGGTTGGCGTTGGGTGGCGGTCGCGGTGATCGGAGCGGTGGCGCTCGTGGCAACGACGGCCGCATTGCGTTCCATCCGCCGCCGGCGCCGGCTGGCCGACCCCCTCCGGTCATCGCAGGAGTCCCCGCGGACGCCCCGCTCAGCATCGACCGACGCGACGTCGGCCGCCCGCAGACCAACGCGCGAGGGCGGCCAAGCGCCCACATCGCGCCGCCGCGCACACTAGGCGCCGCCATCCGACAGCAAAGCGCCTTCTGGATCGCTCAACGCGGCCGGTTGGTTGCCGGGCGACCCGCCGAGTGGGCTGCGTGAAGACACCGGCCCGAGGCACTCGATGAGGCGGTCGCGTACCACGACATATTTTCCTTGGTGCATATGCACATACGCAACGGAAAACACGTGATGTCGTTTAGCGGCGCTGCCGAGCGTCGCCGCGGGCGTCGGTACTAATTCCGTGCGGGTTTGCACTTGGTTGTGGGCATAACTGTCGCTACGATGATCAGCAAATACGTGGATAGAGTCGTTGGT
Organism: Mycobacterium heckeshornense; assembly: GCF_016592155.1. NCBI lineage: Bacteria > Bacillati > Actinomycetota > Actinomycetes > Mycobacteriales > Mycobacteriaceae > Mycobacterium > Mycobacterium heckeshornense. The sequence goes on along the minus strand of NZ_AP024237.1, from coordinate 72,378 downwards.
TCTTCAAACCCGCTGGAGGTCATATCGATGAGCACGACGTTTGCCGCTCGCCTGAACCGCCTGTTCGACACGGTCTATCCGCCCGGTCGCGGGCCGCACACCTCGGCCGAGGTGATCGCGGCACTCAAGGCAGAGGGCATCACGATGTCGGCTCCGTACCTTTCACAGCTACGCTCCGGCAACCGGACCAACCCCTCGGCCGCCACCATGGCCGCCCTGGCCAACTTCTTCCGCATCAAGCCCGCCTACTTCACCGACGACGAGTACTACGAAAAGCTCGACAAAGAGCTGTCGTGGTGGGCCGCCATGCGAAACGAGAACGTTCGCCGCATCGCAATGCGAGCCGCCGACCTCTCCCCCGAAGCCCAAGAAGACGTCGTGCAACGGGTTGAAGAGCTGCGCCGCAAAGAGCACCTCGACGCCTAAGCCCGCCGGGCGCTGCCCTGACGTAAGCACACCGGCCGACGCCGATTAGGGTTGGCACGGCGATCACGCACACGCACCGCGAACGGTCAACGAGATAGCGGGAGGGCGGCCGGGAATGGGCCTGTTCGGCAAGCGAAAGACCCGGGCAATTCGTCGTGCCGAGGCCCGCGCGATCAAGCAACGCGCCAAGCTGGACGCAAAACTTGCCGCGAAAAACGAAGCACGCCGCATCAAATCGGCTCAACGGGCGGAAGCCAAGGCGCTCAAGGCCCAGCTCAAAGCGCAGCGCGACAGCGACCGGGCGGCGCTCAAGGCCGCCGAAACCCAACTGAAGGCGGCGCGCGAGGGCAAATTGCTGTCACCGACGCGAATCCGGCGGGTGCTGACGGTGTCTCGCCTGCTTGCGCCGATCGTCGTGCCGCTGGTCTATCGGGCAGCCATGGCCGTGCGGGGGGCAATCGACCAGCGTCGCGCCGACCGGCTCGGGGTGCCGCTGGCCCAGATCGGTCGGTTCTCGGGACACGGCGCGCGGCTGTCGGCCCGTGTCGCCGGCGCTGAGCAAACGCTTCGCGCGGTCCATGACAAGAACCCCAAAGATGCTGAGACCAAACAGTTCGTCGCCGCGATCAGCGAACGGCTGAGCGATCTGTCCGCGGCTATCACCGCGGCGGAGAACATGCCCGCTGCGCGGCGTCGCGGCGCCCATGCGGCGATCGCCAAACAGCTCGACGGCATCGACGCCGACCTGATGGCCCGGCTCGGGGTAGGCTGACCGTCGATGCCCCGCCGTCACAGCTTGGCGATGCGTGTCGCGCTTGTAACCGTCAGCGCCGCAACGCTTTACGTCGGTGCAGTCGCCGGTGTCGCGCCCGCCTGGGCGCACGTTCACGCCACCAGCGACAACCCGGTGCGCGGCAGCATGGCCATCGTCACCTTCGAGGTGCCAAACGAATCCCCGACGGGTGCGCCCACCACTGCGCTTAGCGTCGCGCTGCCGGGCGTGGCCGCGGCGCGCACCGAAACCGTGCCGGGGTGGACGGCCAAACTCGAGCGGGACGCAGCGTCGGGCGTCGTGCGGTCGGTCACCTGGACCGCCGCCCCGAACGGCGGCATTCCCGCCGATCAGTTCGCGCTGTTTCGGATCTCGCTGAGACTGCCCGACAGCGACACCGTGGCCTTCCCGGCCACCCAGACCTACGCGGACGGGTCGGTCGTGAAATGGGATGAGCCGCCGCTGCCCGGTGGCGCCGAGCCGGAACGTCCCGCGCCCCGGCTGACCCTTGCCGCCGGGCCGGGTGGGCCGTTAGAGCACCACATGCCCGCAGCGGTCGCGCCGACGGACCCGGCCGCGCGGCAGGCCAACAGCTCAGCCGACAACACCGCTCGCCTGCTCGGCGGGTGCGCCCTGCTGGTCGCCGCGCTGGGCGTCGCCATCGCGCTGCTACGCCGGCGCGGGTAGGGCTGATGACCGGCGCAGCCCGCGCAGCGACCCTCGGTCTGCTCCTCGCCGCGACCATGTGGGCCGGTGCTGTCAACGGCGCGACCGTCGCCGCGCACGCCATCCGGGTGTCCGCGGATCCACCGGAAAATGCCGTGCTGACCACCGGCCCGCCACGAGTCAGCGCCACCTTCAACGAGCCGATCCAGACCAGCTTTGCGGCGATGACGGTGGTCGGCCCGGACGCAAACCTGTGGTCATCGGGCCAGCCGCAGGTGCAGGGCGCGGTCGTCAGCGTCGGCGTCCGGCCGCTGGGACCGGTTGGCACCTACACGGTGAACTACCGGGTGACGTCCGCGGACGGCCATGTGGTGTCGGGGTCGTGGGCGTTTCGGCTCACCGTGCCGGGCACCGGTGAGCCTGGACCCGCGGCATATTCCGGCGCTGGCCCCCCCGCGAGCGATCCCGGTCTGGCCGTTTGCGCTCGGCGCCGTCGTGCTGGTTGCCGGCGCGGCGTTGTGGGCAGCGCGGCGCCGCCGGTCGTGAGCGTTCCGCCGGCTGGCCTCCCCAGCCGTTTTCGGCCACCGGTGCTGGCATGATGGGGATTCGAGTGCTGGTGTACGCGACTGGCGAACGCGACGAGAATCTGCAAAGGAGCAGCCGCATGGCAGACCCGCAGGATCACCCAGAAGACGCGCCCGGCGCGGCACCGACACCGCCCGCACGGCCAGCCGCCGAGCCCGGACCGGCGGCGCCGGCCGACCGGAAGCCGCCGGGGGACCAGACGCCGGCCGTGAAGCCACCGCAGAAAGCGGCGAAGAAGACCGCCGTCAAGAAGGCGCCCGCCAAGGCCGCGAAAGACGTGAAGAAGGCCCCGAAAGCCGCCGCCAAGAAGGCGCCTGCAAAGAAATCGGCCGACAGGAAACCTCCCGCCAAGAAGGCGGCCCCCGCCAAGGCTGACCTGCCCGCCGCTCCGCGTGTCGAAACCAACGGCCAGCTTGCCGCGGGAGCCAAACAAGCTGCGGCGCAAGCTAAGTCGACAGTAGAAGCCGCCGACAACCCGGTTCCCCCCGGCAACCGCGCTGCCGTCGGCTGCCCGCTCCCCGGTGCCGCTGGTGGTCGCGGTCGCCATCGGCCTGATCACGCTGCTGCTGATCCGACAGCTGCGACGCCGCTGAACCGGTGGCCGTGACATTCCGGCCCACCGCCGACCTGGTCGACGACATCGGCGACGCCGTGCGCAGTTGTGACATCCAGTTTTACCAGTTCGGGGGCCGTCGCCAGTTCGCCGGACCGATCAGCACCGTGCGCTGTTTCCAGGACAACGCTCTGGTGAAAGCGGTGCTCTCCGAACCCGGCCACGGCGCAGTGCTGGTGATCGACGGCGCCGGTTCGTTGCATACCGCACTGGTCGGCGATGTCATCGCCGAGCTGGCCCGCTGCAACGGCTGGGCCGGGCTCGTCGTGCACGGCGCGGTACGCGACGCCGCCAGGCTGCGCGACATCGACATCGGGATCAAGGCGCTCGGCACCAATCCGCGCAAGAGCGCCAAAACCGGCGCCGGTGAGCGCGATGTCGCGATCGACCTGGGCGGGGTGACGTTCGTGCCCGGCGACATCCTCTACAGCGACGACGACGGAATCGTCGTCACCTGACCCGCGGGAGCGCCGTGGGCTAGGCGGCCACCGCGACCCGGTGCCTGCGGAAATCCAGGGCCTCGTCGTCGACTCGGCCGCGCCGCAGTAAGCGCAGGTCCAGCAGGTAGTTCTGCTTGAGCCGCCACGGGATTCGGGAACCGGCTTTCGGCAGGTAGTCCAGTGCCCGCAGCACGTAACCCGGGGTGAAATCCAGCAGTGGGCGCTCGTCTACCGAGTTTCCGGGGTGTTGTGGCACCACCGTGTCAAAGTCGTTGGCATCCATGTAGTTGAGCAACCGGCAGACGAACTCCGAAACCAGGTCGGCCTTGAGCGTCCACGACGCATTGGTGTAGCCGATGGTAAATGCCATGTTCGGCACGTCGGTCAGCATCATGCCCTTGTAGGCCATCGTCTCGTTGAGTTCGACCGGGATACCGTTGCGCCGGATCTGGGCACCACCGAACAGCTGCAGGTTCAAACCTGTCGCGGTGATGATGATGTCGGCTTGCAGTTCGTCACCCGAGCTCAGCCTGATCCCGGTCGTGGTGAACCGGTCGATGGTATCGGTAACGACGTCGGCCTGTCCGTGCCGGATGGCGCGGAACAGATCCCCGTTGGGCGCCAAGCATAAACGCTGATCCCATACCTTGTAGCGTGGGCCGAAATGCTTTTCGACGTCGTAGCCCTCGGGCAGACGCCGTTTTGCCATCGTCATCAGCATCTTGCGCATGTAGTTGGGGAAGCGCCGGGAAAGCTGATACTGCAGCGTGCTGAACGCGATCGCCTTCCATCGGTTGGCGACGTGCGCCGCCTTGTCCGGCAGCAGCCGGTTGGCCCGCTCGGCGAACGGGTCCACTTCGGGCAGCGACCCGATGTATGTCGGCGAGCGCTGCAACATGGTCACGTGCCCGGCACCCGAATTCACCAGGGCTGGAATGAGAGTCACCGCCGTAGCGCCCGATCCGATGACGACGATCTTCTTGCCCCTGTAGTCCAGATCCTCCGGCCAGTGCTGCGGGTGGACGATGGTGCCGGCGAAATCCTGCGAGCCCTCGAACTTGGGCGAATAGCCCTCGTCGTAGTTGTAGTAGCCGCTGCACGCGAACAGGAATGTGCAGCTGATCTGGCTGCGCCCGCCGTCGTTGTCGACGGTGAGCGTCCAGCGGTTGTCGGCGTCGGACCAATCGGCGGCCACTACTCGGTGGCGATAACGAATGCGCCGGTCGATACCGTTTTCCGCCGCGGCCTCCTTGAGGTAGGCCTTGATCGACGCGCCATCGGCGATCGATTTCGCCGAACGCCACGGCTTGAACCGGAAGCCCAGCGTGAACATGTCCGAGTCGGAGCGGATGCCCGGATATTTGAACAGGTCCCAGGTGCCGCCGAGGTCGTCGCGGCGCTCGAGGATGGTGTAGCTCTTAGCCGGGCAACGGTTCTGCAGGTGCCATGCCGCGCTGATGCCGGAAATGCCGGCTCCGACGATGACCACGTCGAGGTGCTCAGTCATGGGACCAACGGTATCAACACAGTGTCGAGTTCGTCAACACAGTGTTGAATTCGTCGACACCGTGTAAAGTAGCAGCCGTGACGACCGTCAGCCCCGCCCGCACCTCCCATGGCCGACGTTCGGCGCGCCCGTCGGGCGACGACCGTGAGCTCGCGATCCTGACCACCGCCGAACGGCTGCTGGAGCAGCGCCCGCTCGCCGAGATCTCGGTGGACGACCTGGCGAAGGGCGCCGGGCTGTCGAGGCCGACCTTTTACTTCTATTTCCCCTCCAAGGACGCGGTACTGCTCACCTTGTTCGAGCGGGTGATCGTCGAGGCCGACTCCGCGCTGGAACGCATGGTCGCCAATCCCCCGGCCGACACAAAGGCTCTGTGGCGCACCGGTATCAACGTTTTCGTCGAAACGTTCAGCGCGCACCGCGCGGTTTCTCTTGCCGCCGATGCCGCCCGCACCAACGACGATGTCCGCGAACTCTGGTCGCGGTTTATGCAGAAGTGGGTCGCCCATGCCGCGACGGTGATCGAAGCCGAACGCGCCCGCGGTGCGGCGCCGGCGACCCTGCCGGCTCACGACCTGTCCGCGGCGCTGAACCTGCTCAACGAGAAGGTGATGTTGGCGTCGTTCGCGCACGCGCGTCCGTCAGTGCCCAACGAGCATCTGCTCGACACGCTGGTGCACATCTGGGTCACCAGCATCTACGGCGAACCGAGTTAACCCGTCGCCCGGATATGCGAACATATGTTCGTGCGGGCCTCTGCCGGTCGCCAGCCGTCCATCTTGCACGCCGACCTGGACTCGTTCTACGCGTCGGTCGAACAACGCGACGAACCGGCTCTGCGCGGCCGGCCGGTGATCGTCGGCGCCGGGGTGGTGCTGGCCGCCAGCTACGAGGCCAAGGCCTATGGCGTGCGCCCGGCGATGAGCGGAGCCCAAGCGCGACAGCTGTGTCCCCATGCCGTGGTGATGCCGCCCCGGATCAGCGCCTACCTGCGGGCCAGCGACGCGGTGTTCGAGGTATTCCGCGACACCACGCCGCTGGTGGAGGCGGTCTCGGTGGACGAGGCGTTCCTCGACGTGAGCGGGCTGCGCCGAGTATCCGGTGCGCCGGTCCAGATTGCCGCGCGGTTGCGCGCTGACGTGCGCGACCGCGTCGGCCTGCCCATCACCGTCGGTGTTGCCCGAACGAAGTTCCTCGCCAAAGTGGCCAGCCAGCAAGCCAAGCCGAACGGCCTGCTGGTGGTGCCACCGGACCGGGAGCTGGCATTCCTGCATCCGCTGCCGGTGCGTCGACTGTGGGGTGTGGGCGCCAAGACCGCCGACAAGCTCCACGCACACGGCATCGAAACCGTCGCCGACGTGGCCGAGCTCAGCGAGTCCATGCTGGCCTCGCTGGTGGGCCAGGCGATGGACTACCGGCTGTATGCGCTGTCGCGCAACATCGACCGGCGCCGGGTCAGCACCGCCGTACGTCGCCGATCGGTGGGCGCCCAGCGTGCGCTCGGTCGCGCGGGGCCCAGCATGTCGGACGCCGAGATCGACGCCGTGGTGATCAGCCTGGTCGACCGGATTGCCACCCGCATGCGCACGGCCGGGCGCAGCGGCCGCACCGTCGTGCTGCGGCTGAGGTTCGCCGACTTCAGCCGCGCGACACGGTCGCGGACCTTGCCGTGGCCGACGTCGTCGACCCAGACCATCCTCGCCGCCGCCCGGCAGCTGGTCGCATCCGCCGGTCCGCTCATTGCCGAGCGGGGACTGACGCTGCTCGGCTGCGCGGTCTCGGGTATCGACCGCAGCGGCGCCGAGCAATTGACGCTGCCTTTCACCGCGGACGAGCTGCGGCCGTTGGCCATCGACGCCGCCGTCGACGGGGTGCGGCGACGCTTCGGCAAGTCGGCGCTGACCCGCGCGGTGCAACTCGGCCGCGACCCCGGTATTGAGATGCCGCACCTGCCGGACTGATTTCCTACCCGCCGAATGGCCGGTTCATAGCGCGAGTTGCCCACGGACCTAACATAATTGGCCACTCGGCGGCACGACGCCTCACGCCGTCGTCCAGGCGAGCAGGTTATCCACCGGCCAGGTGTTGACGATCCGCTCGGTCGGCACGCCGGCGTCCAGAGCGCGTTGTGCACCGTAGCCGAGGAAGTCGAGTTGGCCGGGGGCGTGAGCGTCGGTGTCGATGCTGAAATTGCAGCCGATCTTGAGCGCGAGGTCGATCAAGCGCCGCGGCGGATCGCGGCGTTCAGGCCGGGAGTTGATCTCCACCGCGGTGCCGTGGTCGCGGCAGGCGGCGAAAACCGTTGCGGCGTCGAACTTGGATTCGGGGCGGATACCGCGATTGCCCGCCACCAGCCGGCCGGTGCAGTGCCCGAGCACGTCGACGTGGACGTTGGACACCGCGCGCACCATCCGCCGGGTCATGGCCTGCGCATCCATGGACAGTTTCGAGTGCACACTGGCCACCACGACGTCGAGGCGCTCCAGCAGTTCGGGGTCCTGGTCGAGGCTGCCGTCGTCGAGGATGTCCACCTCGATCCCGGCCAGGATCCGCATGGGCGCGAACCGTTCGCGCAGCCCCTCGATCACCTCCAGTTGTTCGCGCAGCCGCTGCGGCGAGAGTCCGTTGGCGATCGTCAGCCGCGGGGAGTGGTCGGTCACCGCGCAGTATTCATGGCCGAGCGCGGCGGCGGTCGCCATCATCTCCTCGATGGGCGCCGAGCCGTCCGACCAATTCGAGTGCAGGTGCAAATCCCCGCGCAGCGCTGCGCGTAGTTCACCGCCGCCGAGATCCCCTGCAGCGGAGCGTAATTCGACCAACAGGTCGGGCTCCCGTCCGGACCAGGCCTGGTCGATCACTTTCGCGGTTTTAGGCCCGATCCCCGGCAACGACTGCCAGCTCTTGGCCTGACCGTGCCGTTCGCGCTCGGCATCGTCTAGCGCCTCGACGACGTCGGCGGCGTTGCGGTAGGCCATCACTCGGCGGGGGTCTTCGCGGGCACGATCCTTGTAGTAGGCGATCTGTCGCAGCGCGGCCACCGGATCCATAACCCAAGTCTGCCTGTCGTCAACCAGTGATGAATTGGCCGGCGATGAACCCCGCCAAGATGACCGCGAACCCACCGATCTCACCGGCGATGAGCGACGCCATCTCCAGTTGCAGCCTGCGGTCGGCATGTTCGAATTGATTGGTGGTGTCACGGCGCAAGCCGTGGTCGATGTAGCTGGCGATGGCCGCAACGAAGAAGAACACCACCACCATCGCCGCGGTGAGATTAACCCACGTCGGCCAGGCGCTGAGTTCGACGAAAACCGCGACCAATAGCGTCGCAAACGCATAGAGCAGCGCCGCGCGGTGCGCGATGTCAACGTAGGGATGCGCCCGGTGGTCGGCGGCAACCATAATCTGTCGGTACTTCCAGACACCGAGGACAAGCGCGAGTAGAAAGATCAGCCCCGCCGACAGCAGGGTGATTTTGGTGTCGATGCCCAGACCCATGGTCCGGGCGAGTCTAGTTGGCCGTGCACCGATGTCGACCGCGGCCCCACTAGGCTCGTGGAATGCGATTCGCGTTCAAGACATCTCCGCAGAACACCACCTGGGCTGACATGTTGGCTGTCTGGAAGGCCGCCGACCACATCGACGTCTACGAATCCGGGTGGACCTTCGACCACTTCTATCCGATCTTCTCCGATTCCACCGGCCCCTGCCTGGAAGGTTGGACCACACTGACCGCGCTGGCTGCGGCCACCACCCGGCTGCGCCTGGGCGTGTTGGTGACCGGCATCCACTACCGCCACCCCGCGGTGCTGGCCAACATGGCCGCGGCGCTCGACATCATCTCCGACGGCCGACTCGAGTTGGGCATCGGTGCTGGCTGGAACGAAGAGGAATCGGGTGCCTACGGCATCGAACTGGGCAGCATCAAGGACCGCCTCGACCGCTTCGAGGAAGCCTGCCAGGTACTGACCAGTCTGCTCAGCCAGGAGACGACCGACTTCGACGGCAAGTACTACCGACTCAAGGCCGCCCGCAACGAGCCCAAAGGGCCGCAGCGTCCCCACCCGCCGATCTGCATCGGCGGCAGCGGCGAAAAACGCACACTGCGCATCACCGCCCGCTACGCCCAGCACTGGAACTTCGTCGGCGGCCCCGCCACGGAATTCGCCCGCAAGCGCGACGTGCTGGCCGCGCACTGCGCAGACGTCGGCCGCGATCCGAGGGAGATCATGCTCTCCGCCCACCTGATGCTGGGGCCGGACCGCAATTATGCGCAGGTGATCGAGAACGCAGCCGCGCTGGCGGCCGAGGGTCTGGATCTGGGCATCGTGAACATCGCGCCGCCGCACGACCCGCGGGTGCTAGAGCCGCTGGCCGACGCGATCCGAGACTCGGGGCTGTAGGTCTCGGTGCGCACAACGCCCGATCACGACTTGATAACACCCAGCAAACGCATCGCGGTGCCAGTCGCATGAGCGCGGCCGCGGCTACACGCCGAAGCGCAACAGTTCCTCGGCGGTTACCAGGCGTTCGTGCTTGGCCGGAAATTCACGACTCTTCACCGGGTGCCGGAACCATGACCAGGCAATTCGTCCCACCCGTGACCGAGGTATGAGGTTGATATGCACGCGAATCACTCCTGCAATCGGTCAACTTAACCTGGGTCTACACCGAGTGTAGCGCCCACACCCGGCCATTAGACACCCCTTTGCTGGCAAACGATAGAAGACGCGCCGAAGCGTTATCGGGCTGTTTCTGGCGATACCGGTGAGACGCACGTGACTAACGTTGCGGTGCGGCGGTCGGTTTGATGGGCGCCGGCAGGGCGCTGCGACCCATCAGATACCGGTCCACGGCTGCGGCGGCGGCCCGGCCCTCGGCGATGGCCCACACGATTAACGACTGGCCGCGGCCCATGTCGCCGGCAACGAACACACCGGGCACCGACGTCTCGAAGTCCTCGCCGCGCGCGACGTTCCCGCGCTCGTTGAACTCCACCCCGAGATCGGTGAGCAGTCCCGACCTTTCCGGGCCCACGAAGCCCATGGCCAGCAACACCAAGTCGGCTTCCAATTCGAAATCGGTGCCCTCGACCTTGACGAACCTGCCGTCTTGCATACGCACCTCGTGCGCCTTCAGCCCGGTGACGTGCCCGTCGCGGCCCAGGAATTCCTCGGTGTTGACCGAGAACACCCGCTCGCCGCCTTCCTCGTGGGCCGCCGAGACACGGTACATCAGCGGATAGGTCGGCCAGGGCGTCGACTCGGCGCGCGTGTCGGGTGGGCGTGGCATGATCTCGAACTGGTGCACGCTGATCGCGCCCTGCCGGTGCACGGTGCCCAAACAGTCGGCGCCGGTGTCCCCGCCGCCGATGATGATCACCTTCTTGCCTTTGGCGGTGATCGGCGGCTCCCCATCCGGGCCGAGGACGTCGTCACCCTCCTGCACCCGGTTGGCCCACGGCAGATATTCCATCGCCTGGTGGATACCGTCCAAGTCACGGCCGGGAATCGGCAGGTCGCGCCACGCGGTGGCGCCACCGGCCAGCACCACCGCGTCGAACTCGGCACGCAGTTGATCGGCGCTGATGTCGACGCCGACGTTGACGCCGGGCCGAAACTCGGTGCCCTCGGCTTCCATTTGCTCGAGCCGACGGTTGAGGTGACGCTTTTCCATCTTGAACTCGGGAATGCCGTAACGCAGCAGCCCGCCGATGCGGTCTTCGCGTTCGAAGACGGTGACACGATGGCCGGCGCGGGTGAGTTGCTGTGCGGCGGCCAGACCCGCGGGACCCGAGCCGACCACGGCGACCGTTTTGCCGGTCAGCTTGTCCGGCGGCAGCGGGACTACCCACCCCTCCTCGAAGGCCTTGTCGATGATCTCCAGTTCGATCTGTTTGATCGTGACCGGATCCTGGTTGATCCCGAGCACGCAGGCCGGTTCGCACGGCGCCGGGCACAGCCGTCCGGTGAAGTCAGGGAAGTTATTGGTGGCGTGCAGCCGTTCGATCGCGTCTCGCCAACGCCCCCGCCGCACCAGATCATTCCATTCCGGGATCAAATTGCCTAACGGACATCCATTGTGGCAAAAGGGAATTCCACAATCCATGCACCGGGTGGCCTGCTGCTGAAGCACCTCCCGGTCGAAGTCCTCGTAAACCTCGCGCCAGTCACGCAAGCGCAGCTCCACCGGGCGGCGCTTGGGCAACTCCCGGCGGGTGTACTTCAGAAAACCCGTCGGATCAGCCATGCGCGGCCGCCATGATCGCCTGGTCGACGTCGGTGCCGTCACGCTCAGCGTCGGCGATCGCCTCCAGCACACGCTTGTAGTCGAGCGGCATCACCTTGACAAAGTGCCGCTGCTCGTGCGCCCAGTCGGACAGAATGCGTTGCGCCACCGCTGAATCGGTGTTGTCGACGTGGGCCTGGATCATGCCGTGCAGCCAGTCTAAGTCGTCTTCGTCGAGGCTTTCCAGCTCCACCATCTCGGTGTTGAGATTGCCCGGCAGCGCGCCGTCGGGGTCGTAGACGTAGGCCACACCGCCCGACATCCCAGCCGCGAAATTGCGCCCCGTACGGCCGAGAATGACGACCTTGCCGCCGGTCATGTACTCGCAGCCATGGTCACCGACGCCCTCGACCACCGCGTGGGCTCCGGAGTTACGCACCGCAAACCGTTCACCGACCACCCCGCGCAGGAAGGCTTCGCCGCTGGTGGCGCCGAATAGAATCACGTTGCCGCCGATGATGTTGTCTTCGGCGACATAGTCCTCCGGCGCATTGTCGGAGGGCCGCACCACGATCCGTCCTCCGGAGAGACCCTTGCCGACGTAGTCGTTGGCGTCCCCGTAGACCCGCAGTGTGATGCCTTTGGGCACAAACGCTCCGAAGCTGTTGCCCGCCGACCCCTCGAACGTGATGTCGATGGTGCCGTCGGGCAGGCCTTGGCCGCCATAGGCTTTCGTCACCTCGTGGCCCAGCATGGTACCAACCGTGCGGTTGACGTTCGAAATCGTGGTGGAAAAGCGCACCGGCGTGCCGGAATCCAGCGCCTCGCGGCTCATCACGATCAACTGCTGATCCAACGCTTTGTCCAGCCCGTGATCCTGGCTTGAGCTGCAGTAGAGGTCCTGGTTCATAAACGCCGACTCCGGCTCGTGCAGTATCGGCGTCAAATCGAGCTTGTGGGCCTTCCAGTGCGCTCGCGCCAGCGTGGTGTCCAGCGAACCGACCTGGCCAACCGCCTCGTTGAGGGTGCGAAAGCCCAGCTGGGCCATGTATTCGCGGACTTCTTCAGCGACGAACATGAAGAAGTTCTCGACGAATTCGGGCTTGCCGGTAAATCGCTGTCGCAGCAACGGGTTCTGAGTGGCCACCCCGACCGGGCAGGTGTCCAGGTGGCAGACCCGCATCATGACGCAGCCGGACACCACCAGCGGTGCGGTGGCGAACCCGAACTCCTCGGCGCCGAGCAGCGCGGCGATCATCACATCGCGGCCGGTCTTGAGCTGGCCGTCCACCTGCACCACGATACGGTCGCGTAACCCATTGAGCAGCAACGTTTGTTGCGTTTCGGCCAGGCCCAGCTCCCACGGCGCGCCGGCGTGCTTCATCGACGTCAACGGTGTGGCCCCCGTGCCGCCGTCATGCCCGGAGATCAGCACCACATCGGCGTGGGCCTTCGACACCCCCGCGGCCACCGTGCCGACCCCGACCTCGGACACCAGTTTGACGTGGATGCGGGCCTGCGGGTTGGCGTTCTTCAGGTCGTAGATCAGCTGGGCCAGATCCTCAATGGAATAGATGTCGTGGTGCGGCGGCGGGGAGATCAATCCCACCCCGGGAGTGGAGTGGCGCACCTCGGCGATCCACGGGTACACCTTGCCGCCCGGAAGCTGGCCGCCCTCACCGGGTTTCGCACCCTGGGCCATCTTTATCTGAATGTCGGTGCAGTTGGTCAGGTAGTGCGAGGTGACGCCGAACCGAGCCGAGGCGACCTGTTTGATCGCGCTGCGGCGCCAGTCGCCGTTCGGGTCGCGCTCGTAGCGGCTGACATGCTCGCCGCCCTCACCGCAGTTCGACCGCGCGCCGAGCCGGTTCATCGCGATAGCCAGGGTCTCATGCGCCTCGGCGGAAATCGAGCCGTAGCTCATCGCTCCGGTCGCGAAGCGTTTGACGATCTCACTGGCCGGTTCGACTTCCTCTAACGGAACCGGCGGGCGCACACCGGCTTTGAACTTCAACAGCCCGCGCAGCGACGCCATCCGCTCGCTTTGGTCGTCAACCAGCCTGGTATATTCCTTGAAGATCTTGTACTGCCCGGTGCGGGTGGAGTGCTGCAGCTTGAACACGGTGTCCGGGTTGAACAGGTGGTATTCGCCCTCCCGGCGCCACTGGTATTCCCCGCCCACCTCGAGCTCACGGTGTGCCCGCTCGCGTACCCGGTCCAGAAACGCCAACGAGTGACGGGCCGCGACGTCGGCGGCGATGTCGTCGAGGGTGATGCCACCGGTGGGGCAGGTCAGTCCGGTGAAGTACTCGTCGAGTACCTCTTCGGAGATGCCGACCGCCTGGAACAACTGTGCACCGGTGTAGGAGGCCAGCGTCGAGATGCCCATCTTGGACATCACTTTGAGCACACCCTTGCCGGCGGCCTTGATGTAGTTGCGCAGCGCGGTCTCGCGGTCGAGGTTTTCCAGGACACCGCGATCGAGCATGTCCTCGATCGACTCGAACGCCATGTACGGGTTGATGGCGGCCGCCCCGAAGCCGAGCAGCATCGCCATGTGGTGCACCTCGCGGGCGTCACCGGACTCGACGACCAACCCGACCTGGGTGCGGGTGCGTTCGCGCACCAGATGGTGGTGCACCGCGGAGACGGCAAGCAGCGACGGGATCGGTGCCATCGTCTCGTCGGACTCGCGGTCGGAGAGGATGATGATGCGCGCGCCGTCGGCGATCGCCGCCGATGTCTGCGAACGAACCTCGTCAAGCGCGGCTTTCAACCCGGCGCCGCCCTCGGCGACCGGGTACAAGCAGCGAATGACCTTGGAGCGCAAGTCAAGCCGTCGACCGTTGATTTCCACGTCCGGGTCGAGGTTGACCAGCTTGGCCAGCTCGTGGTTGCGCAGGATCGGCTGCGACAACTGAATCTGGTGACAGGATTTTTCGTCCGGGTTGAGCAGGTCGCCTTCTGGCCCGATGGTGTGCTGCAGGCTGGTCACCACCTCTTCGCGGATGGCGTCCAGCGGAGGGTTGGTCACCTGGGCGAACAGTTGGTGGAAGTAATCGAACAGCATCCGGGGCCGCTGGGAGAGCACCGCGACCGGGGTGTCGGTGCCCATCGACCCGATCGGCTCGGCGCCGGTGCGCGCCATCGGCGCCACCAACAGATTGAGCTCTTCGTAGGTGTAGCCGAACACCAACTGGCGCAAGACAACTCGGTGGTGCGGCATCCGCACGTAGTTGCCTTGCGGGAGTTTGTCGAGCGGGATCAGGCCCTTGTCGAGCCATTCCTGGTAGGGGTGCTGGGCGGCCAGCTCTGCCTTGATCTCCTCGTCATCGACGATGCGGCCCTGCGCGGTGTCGACCAAGAACATGCGGCCCGGTTGCAGCCGCATCCGCCGGATTACCTTCGACGGGTCGAGGTCGAGTACCCCCGCCTCGGAGGCCATCACGACCAGGCCGTCGTCGGTGACCCAAATCCGCGACGGCCGCAGGCCGTTACGGTCGAGCACCGCGCCGACCACGGTGCCGTCGGTGAACGTCATCGACGCCGGCCCGTCCCACGGCTCCATCAGCGAGGCGTGGTACTGATAGAAAGCGCGGCGCGCGGGGTCCATCGATTCGTGGCGCTCCCACGCCTCCGGGATCATCATCAGCACCGCATGGGCCAGGCTGCGTCCGCCCAGGTGCAAGAACTCCAGCACCTCGTCGAAACGTGCGGTGTCCGAGCCGCCGCGGGTGCAGATCGGGAACAGCTTTTCCACGTCGTCGTACGAGCCGAAAATGTCGGTCTTGACCAACGCCTCCCGGGCGCGCATCCAGTTCTCGTTGCCGGTGACGGTGTTGATTTCGCCGTTGTGCGCGATGCGCCGGTAGGGGTGCGCCAGCGGCCAGGACGGGAAGGTGTTGGTGGAAAACCGGGAATGCACGATGCCCAGCGCGCTTTCCAGCCGGTCGTCTTGCAGATCAAGGTAGAACGCCTTGAGCTGCGGTGTGGTCAACATGCCCTTGTAGACGAACGTCTGACCGGAAAGGCTTGGAAAATAGACGGTTTCGCGGCCGGGACCGTCCTGGCCGGGGCCCTTGGTGCCCAGCTCGTGTTCGGCGCGTTTGCGGACCACATACGCGCGGCGCTCCAGCGTCATGCCCGACGCTCCGGCGATGAACAGCTGCCGGAAGGTGGGCATCGCGTCGCGAGACAGGGCGCCCAGCGACGAGTCGTCGGTGGGCACCTCTCGCCAGCCGAGTACCTGCAGCCCCTCGGCTTCGACGATCTTTTCCACCGCCGCGCACGCGGCCGCGGCGTCTTTGGAGGACTGGGGCAAAAACGCGATACCGGTGGCATAGCTGCCGGCGGGCGGCAACTCGAACTCCACCACCGAGCGCAGGAAGCGGTCGGGAACCTGGATCATGATCCCGGCGCCGTCTCCGCTGTGCGGCTCGGCGCCCTGGGCGCCGCGGTGCTCAAGGTTCAGCAGCGCCGTGATCGCCTTCTCGACGATGTCGCGGCTACGGCGGCCATGCATGTCCACGACCATGGCCACCCCGCACGAGTCGTGCTCGAACGCGGGGTTGTACAGCCCGACGCGGTTGGGCGCCATTCCCACCTGACCCTTCACCAAAACTTTCTGCGCGGCATATGAACGGCTCCGTCGGCGCCGCCGCCCTCAAGATTGCGGGCTAGGCTCCTCCGGTCTTGTCGATACGGTGGTCACCAGTGATGATCCGGTCAGGGGATGCGTCCGTGCAACGCTGAACGGGGGCCCTGTACCCGGTCTCGACAAGTCGTAAAACGATATGACAAAAACCGCCTGACATGCCAACTTCGTCAATAGTAACCCCTCGGTTGGGTGAGCCACGCCGACGAGCTCCCGGCGGTTCGAGGGCGTTGCCGGTCATGTCGAGGGTCTGCAGATTAGGCAGTGCCGCCGCCTATTTGCCGCATCGCCGGAGTTGGCTCGTCGGGCCGCGCGGTTTGCTGTGACGGACGGCTCAGCTTGCCGGCGATGACCGGTCGGTCACACCGATGCCAGCTGCGGATGGCGTGGCTTGAGATCCGCCGTGGCCCTGGCTGTGGGCGGGCGGCCGTGCCAACCTGCCGCTCGATGCAGATACTAGGTCGCATGTCCTACGTTGCCGATGGGCCGCAGCGGCCCTTCGGCACCGAGCGATGCGCGGGAAACTCATGAGCGAGCGTGACGACTTCTCGATGGATCGGCTGCGGTCTGGCCCGCTCGACCGTCGGGCCGCACATCCGCCGCAGCCCGAGAACAGGGATCAGCGGACCATGCCGCTGCCCGCCTATGCGCCCGCGCGCCCGCGCCCGACGGTCACACCCGTGCAGCCGCGGCCGGCCGCCGCTGCGCAGCAGCCTGCTCCCGCGCCGAGACCGGCACCGCCGGTCGCTGCTACCCCTGCGGTGCGTCCGCGTCCCAGTCGCGGCTGGCGCCACATCGTCCTGGTGGCCACCGGTGGGCTGGTCAACCTGGGTCCGTCCGCCAACGAGCGCCAGGAGGCCCGGTTCGAATCGGCCGTCCAGTCGGTGTTGCGCGGCAACTACAAGGTCGGGGTGCTGGGTAAGGGCGGTGTCGGGAAGACCACGGTGGCGGCCAGTGTCGGGTCGATCTTCGCCGAACTGCGCCGCCAGGACCGCGTGGTCGCGGTCGATGCCGACACCGCGTTCGGGCGGCTGGCCAGCAGGATCGACCCGCGCACCGAAAGCTCGTATTGGGAGCTCGCCGGGGACAAGAACCTGCGGTCGTTTGCCGACGTGCGGGCCCGGGTCGGCGCCAACGCCGCCGGGCTGTACGTGCTGGCCGGCGACCCGCCCACCGGGCGGCGACGGGTGCTGGACCCGGCCATCTACCGCGAGGCCGCGCTACGCCTGGACCGCCATTTCACCATCTCCGTCATCGATTGCGGCTCGACGATGGACGCTCCGGTCACTCAGGAGGCGCTGCGGGATTTGGATGCGCTAATCGTGGTGTCGTCGCCGTGGGCGGACGGCGCCTCGGCGGCCGCGCAAACCATCGAATGGCTGGCCGAGCACGGGCGCACCGGTCTGCTGCGGCGCAGCGTCGTGGTGCTCAACGATTCCGACGGGCACGCCGACAAGCGCACCCGCGCGGTGCTGGCGCGCCAGTTTGTCGATCGCGGGCAAAAGGTCGTCGAGGTTCCCTTCGACCCGCATCTGCGGCCCGGCGGCGTCATCGACGTGCGCCGCGAGATGGCTCCGGCCACGCGTCGGCGGTTTCTTGAGATCGCGGCCACGGTCGCCGAATATTTCGCGTCCCGGCCCGACGGCGTGCGGGACCGAATCGGCAGGTGACGACGGACGTCGCGTCAGCTCGTTTCGGCGGCGCGCTTTAACCCCGTACTCTCCATGCCGAGATACGCCCGAACCCGGGATCCGGCGAGCAGTGCGCCCAACCACGCCAGCGGGCCGGTGCCGATGAACTCCAGCCTCGTGCGCACCTCGTTTCCGGTGTCCTCGATGCGATGCACCGCTTCCAGCGTGAGTCCCGGTTGTTTGGCCACCCAGGTGAATGTGCGCATGGGCTCCAGTTCGGTCACCGTCCACACCGTCGGCCGGCCCTTTGGCTGAACCACGCGGGCTTGGCTGCCGATCCCCAGCGGACCCTCGTCGAGTCGCGTGATTTGTCGCATCGATTCGGTCCAGGCGGGCCAGCCCTCCACGTCGACGAGCAGCCGCCACACCCGCTCGGGTGGGGCATGCACGGTTTCCTCACGCACGTAACGCATGCGCCATCACCTCCGCTGGCATCCTTGCAGTACCTGAATCGGGCGCGGCAGACCGACCGCCGAAAGCCGCACAGCGGGCCGCCGGGTCGACGGTGGCCTCGACTCGGTGATCAGCTGGTTGCAGGTGTCAGCACCATCACCGCGAGCAGGCGCCGCGGCGCGAAGGGAAGCACCGGCTGGCCGGCGGGTCCGCTGGTCTGCGGTCACACCGGGGCTCAGACGGCGCAGCAATTCGTGGCCGCGGGGTTGGGGCCAGATTCGGGAGACCGAATTGATCAGGTACGAACGACGGTGTCAATGGGTCTCGCTGATCTGGTCGCTCGGCGGTTGACTGAGGTGTTCCACGACGATCCGCATGCGGGGAACTAACAGCATCGCGACCAAGGGCGACGGGTGCGGATTTAAACTGCACCGACAAACCGGTGAAGGGGGTTTCTCTCATGCGAGCGAGGCTGTAAGGCGATGACCACGCGCCACCCATGCTGCCGTGGTGTGCGGTACATTCGACAACCCGCTCGTTCAGGCGCGCCCTGTCGGATTAGCTCACGCCACGGCGACTGCGCAGCCCTGCCAACCCGACGATCGACGCGACCGTCGCGGTCGCTGTTACATGCGAACCACAGTCCGCTGTCGAAACGGCTGGTGGTTTAGATGCTCAGTGTCGGGTCGATGGTGGCCGGCTATCGCATCTCGCGGGTGCTGGGTACTGGCGGTATGGGCACGGTCTATCTGGCGACCCACCCCACCTTGCCGCGCAATGACGCACTGAAAGTGCTGTCGGCCGAGTTGTCGCGGGATCCGGACTTTCGTACCCGGTTTATCCGTGAAGCCGATGTGGCAGCCGCCCTCGAACATCCTCAGATCGTGTCGGTGTACAACCGCGGACAGACCGAGGAAGGGCATCTGTGGATCGCGATGCAGTTTGTCGACGGCACCGACGCCGATGCGGCCCTGCGCGCCGGCGCGATGACCCCGCAGCGGGCGGTGCACATCATTACAGAGGTAGCTAAGGCACTCGATTTCGCTCACGCACACAACGTCGTGCACCGTGATGTCAAGCCAGCGAACTTTCTGCTCTCCGGTCTGATCGGCCCGGGCGAGCGAGTCCTGCTCGGCGATTTCGGGATTGCGCGAGCACTCGATGACGTCGGTCTGACGGCCACCGGGTCGGTTATCGCCACCGTGGCCTATGCGGCCCCAGAGGTGCTGTCGGGTGGCCGGTTTGACGGCCGTGCCGACATCTATTCCTTGGGGTGCGCGCTTTTTCGGCTTCTAACCGGCAAGACCCCGTTTCCGGGCGACAACGGTCCGGCTGCGGTCATGCTGGCTCATCTGCAGCGGCCGCCGCCGCGCGTCACCGATCTGGTGCCGTCGTTGCCGACTGCCCTGGACCAGGTGATCGCCACGGCCATGGCCAAAGACCCGGCTGTTAGGTTCGGCTCAGCGGCCGCACTGGCCGACGCGGCGGCGAGCGCATTGCGCGAGCCCGCGCAGCGGCTGCGTGCGCCTTTGCCACCGGTCCCCCCCTACCGAGGTTAGCTCATACCCGCTTGTGGGACCTGCCGGCGCGCCGTGGTGGCAGCAGGCCGGACCCCGCACACTCACCGGCTGGTCCGGTCCATCGCCACAATCGGTGTCGCCTGCGCCGCCAAGCCTCCCGCCGTCGACGCCACTGCTGAGGCGCCGACGGACCGTGATCGGTGCAGCTGTTGCGGCACTGGTGATCATCGCGGCAACCACCACTTTGGTGGCCTGGCCCGACAGCCCAAGCACCAACCCGAGCTCCGCGTCTGATCAACCGGGAGCGCCAGCTGGGCCGGAGTCAGATCCGGCATCGGCCCAGCAATCCGCACAGGGCCCGGCGGCCACCGATATTGGGCCGACGCAGTTACGCCCGATACTGCTGACTGCGGCAGAGCTCCCCCCAATCCAACGGCGCGCCAATGGCACTCGAGCAGGACAGCTCCAGCCTCTTCAACGACGTTAACACGGTCGATGACCCGCAGTGTCTGGGCGCGTGGCTGCCCGCCCAACAGTCGGTGTTCACCGGTCGCAACGTCACCGTCACAGGCGTTGCGGCTCAGGTCCTGCGCGGGATAAACCACGAACCTTGGCAAGACGGTGTTACCCAGGCCGTCGTATCGTTCTCCTCGCAGCGATCGGTGGGGTTTTTTTATGTCGACCAGCGCGGCCAGTGGGAACTGTGCGGTGGCAAATCCATCACGGTGACCCCACCAGGACAGCCTCCACAGACATGGGAGCTCAACCACCCGGTCACCATTTCCGGCGTGCTCACCATCACCGCCACGCTGCGCGGAGATGCCGACTCCTGCCAGCACGGAATGATGCAGCGCGGCAACATCGTCATCGACATCCGGCAGTGCCGGACTACAGGTCGCGCCGATGTGGCCGCCTTAGTAAACGCGACCGCAGTCAAGGTGCCACGCCAGCACTAGCAGGGAGGCCAGACAGTGAAGATGATCTCAGCGCGGGCGCCCGTCGGTGTGACATTACTTGCCGCCAGTGCCATAGCCGCCTCATGCTCAAGTACCACGAGTGGCGCTCCGGTGCCGCAGCGCAGTACTTCCCTTTCGTCGACGTCGCCATCAAATCCATCGAAATCGCTTGCTGCGCCGCCACAAACGGCTGCCGTCTCAGACGAGAACCAAATACGCGAAACCGTCATGGCGTTCCAGGACGCCCTCAACACCCAAAACTGGCAGGCCTACCTTGACCTGATGTGCGCGCCGATGCGAGCCAAATTCACCGGCATCGTAATGGATTATCTCAAGAAGGACCGAGCTAGGACCGGAGTAACAACGGCCACTATCACGTCGGTTTCAATTGCCGGCGACACCGCCACGGTCACTATGGATTCCAACAATGAGGCGATGGGTTCGGCTTCGGTCAGCCTGCCCTTGAAGCGCGAGGACGACGGGTGGAAGATCTGCCAAACCTAGCCACGACGGTGCCCTTGACCGGCCCATGCGGTGCCCACGGTGGGCATTCGGATCCACCGCTACCACCCTTAACCCGCATACCACGCGCCATGGTCGGGTTGGTCGCCGCCATGCTGGCCGGATGTAGCAGCACCACCGCCGGCGTGGCACTACCGGCACACCAGCCGCCGCTAACCACGGTCAATACATCCGCGCTGGATCCCGGCCGATACCCGATCACACCGCTGGCTCCGCTCGGTAACGCCGGCTCCGAACAAGTCGGACGGCTCGCCGAGGGCCGTCGCCTGGCAAGCTACGTGGTCGGGCCGTGGCAAGCCGATCCCGCTCTCACAGCTCGCCTCCCCAGCGATGCGACCGTGATCGAAAACTACCGCCAGCTGGGCACGGTCGTGGTGTGGGCGCCGATAGCGGGCGGCATACGGTCGTTACCTTTCGTAGTGGGATTCATGTCCCAACGACACAGCACGGATTCAGCGTTGTCACTGCGCAACGCGGTTCTGCGTTTCGCTGATCCAGACTCTGCATCCGCCGCGGCCCAAGGCATGTTCACTAACGCGATGGCCATGCCCCGAAGACCGGACGTCACCCCCATCGTCACCTCTCCCGAGCGCGTCATCCCCATACCCGGCCACCCCGAAGCCAAAGCCGCCCTGCTCACCTTCCAAGAGGATGCCAAGAGCGTGCAAGAACTTACCGCGGCTACCAGCCACGGCCCCTACCTGATGGTGCAAGTCATCCGGTGCCCGGCCGCGCCCGACTGCGATGCACAACTGGCCGCACGCATCCTCGACCTTCAGGTACCGCTGATCGACACCTTCAAACCCACGGACCTGTCCCAGTTCGCCGCCCTGCCGCTCGACCCGACCGGACTGGTCGCCCGCACACTGCCACTGCCCGCCGATCAGACCACATCAATATCGTCCGCCGCATACCAGCGCGCCGGCGCGCTGCACTTCGAAGACAACCCCGTCAAAGCCGGCCCGGTGCTCGCCGACGCGGGCGTCGACTACGCATCTGTCAACCTGACGACACTGTACCGAGCCGAAACCGCCGACAGGGCACAGAGACTCGTAGAAGTCTATGGCGACGACGTGGCCGCAATGCCAGCGGCACAAGCCGCCTCCGGTGTTCCGGGGTTACCGCAGAGCCGCTGCATTCGCGTACCAGGATCCGGCGGGCTCGTGCCGCACTACTGGTGTCTAGCGGCTGCTGGCCGCTACATGATCAAAGCCGTTGCGCGTCAACTAGATGCCGCACACCATCAGGTCGCAGCACAATACCGCATCCTCACGCGTTAACAAAGACTTTTGGCCGGTTGGAGTACCCTTTCGGCGGATCTCCGCGAGCAAGGCCCGAAGTGATGCTTGAACCTTTTACAGCAGGTTCAAGCGCTGCGGGCCGGTTTTAAGCCCACTCAAAGCACTATCGGCACATGCTTTTCCGCGCACGCATCCATCACGGCGTCCACGATGTCCTGGGTGCGCACCGTTTCCAGGTCTTCTACGGTTACCGAGCCTTTGTTGGTGCGATGCTGTGCGGCAACCCGGGAGTCGCGCAGCCGCTCCGCACGCTCCACCACGTTGCGGGCGAACCGTCCGTTCTGCATGATGTCGATTCCGTGCCTGCCGTCCGGTGCCAGGTAGGCCCGCAGCATCGTGCATGCCACGTTAAGTGCTTCACGGGCGCTGGGCTCGATGACGGTGGCGCGTGGCTCACCGTACCGGACGGCGATTTCCACCAGTTCCTCCGGTGTGTAGGACTCGAACCGCAGCTTCCGGTTAAACCGGCCCGCCAATCCCGGGTTAACTGTGAGGAATTCGTCGACTTCCTTCTCGTATCCCGCACCGATGAAACAGAAGTCGAACCGGTGCACCTCCAGCGCGATCATCAGCTGGTTGACCGCTTCCATGCCGATCATGTCTGGTCGGCCGTCTTGGTGTCGCTCCACCAACGAATAAAACTCGTCCATGAACAAGATCCGGCCGAGTGAGCGGTTGATCAGCTCGTTGGTCTTCGGTCCCGATGCCCCGATGTGCTCACCACAAAAGTCGGCCCGCTTGACCTCGATGATCTCGGGGTGGCGCACAATCCCCAACCCGGCGAAGATCTTTCCCAGCGCCTCGGCGGTGGTGGTCTTACCGGTGCCCGGCGGACCCACGAGGAGCATGTGATTCGTCTGGTTGGTCACCGGTAGTCCGGCGGCAAGCCGCAGTGCCCGGACCTCGATCTGGTCTTCGAGTTCAGCGACGGCCCTTTTGACTTCGGCTAATCCGACTTGGTTGTTGAGCAGCGCCCGTCCCTCCGCAAGAAGTTCCTCGCGCCGCCCTTTGTTCTCTTCCTCCCGGCGCTGCTCTTCTGATCGCTCGGTGGTGACGTCCCATTTGTTGGTGCGGCTGTTGATCGTTTCTTCGTCGGTGATCACCAGCTGCAGCGCAGGGTCGGCAAGCGCTTGCTTGGCAGGTTCGATGAGCGCGCCGTTGATCGTCGCCTTCGACAACCAGATCTCGGCTTTGTCTTGCTCACCGAGCTGACGGTGAGCCATCCCGCGTACATAGGCAAGATCGGCTGCGATCAAAGGAAATTCGTTGGGATCTATCGCAGTGACGGCGGTTTCGATCAGTTGGTGACGGCGCCATTCTCGGGGTTCACTATGTCCGGCACGTATTTCGACCCGGTCAGTCCAGTCGAGCGCGACACGTGCCTGCCCGAGGTGGACGGCGGCGTGGGCGGCTAGGGCATTAGTTCCGGCCGTGACTGCGGACATGATGATGGCCTGCGGCGGCAGGATGCTGGCAGCGATCGAAATTACGTCAGGCCAACGCTGGGTGGCGAACATCAAATAGGCTCGGATGTATTGCTGCCACTGATGGTTCTCCCAACTGTCCAGCAGCGATGAATCCTGCAGCAGCGCTTCGGCTTTTTCGTATTGTCGATCATCGATCAGCGCGCTGGCCAGGGCCAGGCCGGCATGAGATGCCTCGGTCACCGAGATCGAGAGATACGGTCCAGCCTTGATCGCCGCCGATAGACGCACACCGAGCCGGTTGGTCTCCCGGTGGAGCCGGGCTCCGTAGGCGTAGAGCTCCTGCAGGGTAGATAGTGAATCATCGCCCGCCGCGATCCGGCCAAGCCAGGCGTCGGCCATCGATGGGTCGATCTCGGTTGCCTGCCGGAAATAGTCTCGTGCGGTGTCGGGATCGGAGTCGAACAACGCCATGGCCTGATCGAAGCGCTTGCGCGCGGCGACCGTGTCGGTGCTGCTAGTCATCGTCTATTCCACCGGCTCGAGCTCGGAGGTCCTCAAGATCGTCGGCTCTGAGGATACGTAACGGTTCTCGGCACGGAACAGCTCGACCTCCACGGTGTGCCTCTGCCCCGCCGCCTGGACTTCCACGCTGGCCGGCCCGATCTGGGTGATCACCACATCAGCGGATCCCCGGTACGGCTCTCCCGGTTCCCCGACCGAGATCAACGTGTTCGGTCGAGGCGCGGGCATGACGGTCCCATCCACGACACTGACGGTAGTGCCCGTGACCGGCCGAACGCGGTTATCCACGGCAATATCCGGCATCCGAAGACTGGCCCAGCGCTGCAAATCCCGAGTATGCACCGTGATGCGTTCCCCAGCACCGGCCATTCGCAACACAATTCGTTTAGCCAGCGAATCCTCCGCAGCGATGTGAACTCGGCTTAATTCGCCCGGGTCGTCGAGCGGGAGCATCAGGCGGTTCCCTGCGCCGACCTTGCCGAGCAGCACACCCGAGGGTCCTATCGGAATAATGAGCGACCCGGTCAGCGTGCCGCGGCGTACCCCCCGCAACGGGGGCATCGGCGCGCACAGGTTGGCTCTGATGGCTTGGGTCTGCTCCCCCGGCAAGGTCCGCAGCATCACGCTCGGCGGGGCGGTGGGTGGCTGCATACTGCGCACCGTTACGGTCGCTAGAGCCCTGCCGTCGCTGAACAACGTGACGTTCTGAATGATCCCGTCCGCGCGCAGCGCCCAGGCGTGCGCTAAGTTTTCGGCGGTGATGTCACCGGGACGGTACCAATAGGTTGTCAACCAGCCGCCGTCACCGCGGACGGTGCGCCAACGTCGGTTTTGCGGGTTCAGCGCGGCCCGTCCGACCCGCCGTTCCAGTTCGACCATGTCGGTCGCGGTCGCCACCTTGGCACGAATGCCTTGCTGGCGCATCGCTGCACTGATTCGCTGTCCTGCAGCCAGTGTCGCGGTGCCGATCGACGTGCGCCACTGCAGCGCTTCGGCGTTGGCGATCGCGGCCACCCGGACAATCAGCCAGGTTTCCCGCTGGCCGGCATAGGGTGGGGTACCGATCAGCGTGTCGTACACCCGTGGGTAATCGCCTGTGCTGCGCCGCCGAGCCCCAGCGCTGACGACGCTCAGCGAATCAATCGTCAAACCGAGACTCTGGTGCAGCAGCGGCGCTAAACCGGCGATGTCAACGGTGTTTTCGGTATAGGTCGCCGTCGAACCGGTGAACAGCGTCGGCCTGTGCGCCTTACCAAGCAACTGAATGGCCACCACTGCGACACCGTCCTGGTAGCGCACACCGCCGCCGGTGCGGTCGTTGGCCACCGTGATCGGTTCGCTCAACTCGATTGGCCGGCCGCGCTGCCGCCAGAGGTGTAGCCAGTACCACAGCGGATGCCCGCGCCAATGAATGACGCCGCCGGCCAGTCCTACAACCAAACCTGTTGCGGCGCCGGGATAGCCGCCAATGCTCCACCCGGCGAGACCGACGGCAAAGATGCCGACGATGATCGCGAGTTTCGTCGTCGCCGTCATCGCGCCCGCCGGGCTCGCGCGATTAGCCATGCCATGACGACCGCGGCCGCCACCACGGCGGTCAATCCCAGCGCCACATTGCGGGCGCGGTGATCCGGGGGCGGCGGGGGTGTGGCCGGTGTGATCACCCGGGTCTGCGCACCGGGTGCCAACTTGTCGCCGGGGGGAACGTTGAAGGTCAGCGCGGCCACCGGGTCGACCACGCCGTAGCCGACCTGATTGTCGACTCCCCGCGGCGGATTGTGGGCTGTCTGCAGGATCCGGTTGATGACCTGATGGGCGGTCAACTCCGGATACTTGGCGCGCACCAGTGCGGCTACCCCGCTCACGTAGGCCGCTGAAAAGCTGGTGCCCCAGAACGGCATGTTCTTTTCACCCGGGCGGATCGGCGGGTAGGCGTTCGCAGGTCCCCCGGTTTGCGGGGACAGCCCCATAATCCCCACACCCGGGGCTGCAGCGGCGACCCAAGGCCCGGACAGGCTTTTGCTGATCGGGGCGCCGGTGTTATCGACCGCGCCCACCGAAAGCACGTAGTCGGAAAACCACGACGGCGACGACACCGTCTTGACTTGATGCCAGTCGCGAGGATCGAAGGGATCCAATGGGTCGAACGACGGGTTTTGGGCACACTCGTCTTCGCCCTCATTACCCGCCGCCGCGACGATCACCGCATCCTTGACCGTGGCCGCGTACCAGACGGCAGCGCCAATACCGCTCTGATCCAACGGATCAGCCGCCGAAACGCATGCCGTGACGCTGACGTTGATGACTTTGGCGCCCATGTTGGCGGCGTGGACGATGGCGCTGCCCAATGTGGCCACGGTGCCGGCCTTCTTGCGGGCCTCGATGTCGCCGCCACCCGGGTTCACCGGTTCGTAGGCTCGCGACGATTGGCGGATCGCGATGATCGTCGCGTGCGGCGCGACCCCAACAACCCCGTCCGGCGCCCCTGGTGGAGGTGGCGGAACCTCCGGGTCCTCGGCCTGGTCGGGGGTGGGATCCCCCGGCGCGTTTGAAGGTTCGTCGGCTGGTGGAGGCGGTGGCGGCGGTGGCGCCGGTTTGATTTCGGTGATCGTCACCGGCGACGGCGGTGGTGGTGGCGCCACCGGCGGGGGCGCACCGCCCGGAGGTGGCGGTGCCGCGAACGCCGGTGGTGGCCCGGCCGGCGGTGGAAACGCCGGGACAGCCGGCATCGGGGCGGGCATAGGGATTCCTTGCGGTGCCGCGGCAATCACCGAAGCCACGATGGTGCCGTGAGCGTCGCAGTCCATCAGCCCGTCGCCACCCATGATGTAGTCGCCGCCGGCGACCGCCGGTAGTCGCGGGCTGGGATTGACCCCGGTATCGATGACCGCGACCGGTACGCCGTTGCCAGTCGAGTATTGCCACGCCTTGCCGATGTTGAGCATGGTGAAACCGGGTGCGGTCACGGCTACGTTCGGTTCGGCGACCGTGATCGTGCGCGCACAGACGTTGCTTTGCCTCATCGGCTGGTCAGGACCCGGCTTGCCATCCGCCGGTACTCGGCCCGGGTCGACGCTGGGAGGTGGAATCGCTTGGGCCACAGGACAATTAGCTGATACTCCAACGAGTAGCCCCGTCAGCCCCATCGCTGCAATCCGCTGTGTCCACGTCCGTGAGGCCGTCGGATTCATCGCATGCGCACCCAGGTGAACAGTCCGCCGATCCACGCCGCCAAGGGCATGGCGACAATGATCGCCACGATTTCCAGCCATTCTGCGACCATCCGCACCAGCGGCGTGAACCGGGTGATCGGCACGAGAAGCGCCGCCGCCAGGCCGGCGCCACCGAATGCGACCAGCATTGCGGCTCCCCAGAGCACGGGCTCGCCGGAAGGCGCAGGTTCGTTTAGCACGTATTTGACTACACCGACGCACACCGCGGCAACGGCCCCGCATACCAGTGCGATGGCCTGACGTTTGTCGGCGAATGCCCTTCCGCGGCTGATGAAGATCAGCACAAAAAGCCCGCAGAGTACCGCCGCGGCCACGCTGCGACCCTGACCCGGCATCAGGGTGGCCCACACCGCGGCGGGCAGTGTCAACCCGGCAGCCGCGCAGATCCCGGTCAGCACGTTGTTGGCGCGGATGGCGGCGGCGGCGATTTCCCTACCGCGCGGCGTGGTGTCGGCATTCGCCTCATCTTCGGCGCCCTCGTCCACGGGTGCCACCGCGTCGGCCGGCAGGCCGGGGCTGCGCCGGAAGAGATCGCGCCCGGTGATGGAGCCGAAATACGGGGGCCGGATTCGCGCCGCCCACA
This sequence comes from Mycobacterium heckeshornense, assembly GCF_016592155.1. NCBI lineage: Bacteria > Bacillati > Actinomycetota > Actinomycetes > Mycobacteriales > Mycobacteriaceae > Mycobacterium > Mycobacterium heckeshornense. The sequence goes on along the minus strand of NZ_AP024237.1, from coordinate 44,339 downwards.
GTGCGATCGTCGGCGCCAGGGTCAGTAGGAGCAGCAGGACGATCAGGGTGCACATGCCGAGCCATTGGGCTGGAATCGGCCGCCACATCCGCGCAGCGGCCACCGCGCCGCCCAGCGCGCACAACGCCACGATCGTTGACGACACGTTGATGTGCCGTCCGGTCGTCACCGCTATCCCACAGGTCAGCACGGCGAATAGCAGAGCCCCGATAAAAAGGTGCGCCGACCCGACGTTGCCGGGAGCCGCAGCACCGAAACTCACCGCCAGCATGGGCGCCGCGAGCCAGGCGAAGCCATCGAGCATGTCGTTGCGGTGCGGCCACCACCGCCATACCACCCCGGCCCCGCCGGCGGCCAGCAGGCCTGGTACGCCGGTGGCGATGCTGGACACCAGCGAATCGCTGGCGAGACGATTGCGTACAGCGAATACCACCACGGTCAGCCAGATCATCGCCAAGATGGCCAGTGCTGTGTGCGCTGCAGTGTCGGCAGAGACGGGTTGGAACAGCTTTTTGCCGATCCGGGCGAGTGCTGTCGATAGCGACTCGTACTGCGGCTCAAACGAGTCGCCTTCGACTGCGGGAACGAGGACCAGTGTGGCGCCGTCCTCGACGCCGAGTTCATCGAGGGTCTTGGTGACGTCGAGCCGCACACCGTTGGATTTGTGTAGCTCGTAGCCCATTCCGAGATCCAGCCCGGGCAGACCACGGCGTTTGAGTTCCTCATCGAGCAGTTCGACGATGTTGTCGATGAACATTTCGACCGGCACCGACGCCGGATACACCTGCGACACAAGGTGGTCGCCACACACCACTGCGACCGCGCAGCGAGCGGGAAAAGTGACCTTCGCCGCCATTAGCGTGGCCTATCGGCGTCCGGGATATATTTGTCCGCCAGTGCCGCGGTGATTTCGAATAACCGCAGCCGTGTTTTCTTTTTCAATTCATGCTGGGTGTCGATTATGCCGCCTTTTGCAAGGTGTGGGTCGTAGGGCATAAATTCGACCGTCGCGCCTGATTTCCCGAAACGCTCGGTAAGGTATGCTCGTGCATCCGGGTCGTATTCATTGCGGCTGTCATTCAAAATGACCATGCTGCGTGACACCAACTCGTGGTAACCCATTGCCCGTAGCAAATCGATCGCGCGGGTCACCGGCAACGACGTGTCTGCGGTCAGGCCGGAGACGAAGACCAGAGTGTCACAGGCGTCGAACACGGCCTTCATGACCGGATGCTCAAGGTCGTCGGATGTGTCCACCACGATCACGGTGTGCGTGCGGCGCAGCCGTGACAGAACCCCGGTGAACATGGACGGGACCAGCGGCCGCGGTTGATCGGATGCGCGGTTTCCGGCCAGCACGTCCAAGCCGACGCTGTTTTGCCCCAAGTGTTCTCGAATATCGGCGTAACCCTGGACGTCGGTGTCGTTCAAAACGGCCGTGTAGTCGCCTGGTGGGTTTTCGTCGATGCGACCGGCGAGTGTTCCGAATCCAGGTGCCGCGTCGATGGCCACCACGTTCTCCGGTCGGCATTCCCTAAATACCGCGCCAATACACGCAGTCATGGTGGTTTTCCCGACACCCCCCTTGCCGGAGACTACTCCGATGACATACTGCTTGCGGATGTGGCGGCGGATCCGCTCCTGCAGTTCGCGGTAGTGGCGTTCGGCCGGTGATTCACCGAGGTTGATGGTGTGAAACGATGCGTTATAGACGAATTTGCGCCATCCAGAACCCGGCGGAATTTTGCGCGGCGCAACCATATCGGAAATTCGCAGGGTTCCCGATACGGATTCTTGATGGCGCGCAGCCGCCGATTCTATCCGGCCCGGCCTGAGTGGCTCCGGCGAATTCGGTGCCGCGTTCCACGGATTTGTCACGATGCCGATGCTAACATGGCGCGTTTACCCCTTTTTACTACACGACCTTTCGGTACGAAAACCATTCTTGATTGGCGGGCAGGCGGCGCACCATCCGGTTGATCGCGTCGGCGATGCTGCTGGTTGTCCCTGGCCCGATGATCATCCATCTCTTGCCGGATGAGGAGATGTGCTCGCCGACCAGCCGGCCTTCAGGGGTATCGGCGATAGCAACGACGCTCTGCTCCACGTGTTTTCGGGTGGGCTGACCCGTGTCTACCCCGGATTGGGTTGCGACGACGAAGGCGCGCGCCGATCGTTTTGTGTCGGCGGCCATCATCAGGATTTGCAACTGGTCGCCGTCCAATCGTTGGCTGAGAAGCTGCCGTCGCAAGGTTTCTCGGTTGGTGACGCCCACCATCACCTGGTCGACATCCACGGTGACCGGCTGCAGCGGTGCCGGTTCCAAGGTTCCGCATAACCGCTCAATCTGACGCATTACGACCTCGTTGGCCGAGGACTCGGTGGTGGAGGTCCCAGCGCCACCGATACGAACGAGGTTTTCTGAGCGTTCCATCACGACCCACCACTGCGCGAACCGCGCCAGGATCGCGCGGTCGGGTGCTTCTTTTTGAGTTCCTTGCATGTAGATCAGCAGTGCGACGTCGCGGCGCGCAAGCACCGTCAGCCATTCCACCACGATGGGGTCGACGTTTCCTGAGTCGTCGATCACACCGGCGGCTTGCAGCTCCGCGGCGATCGGATGCGCCAGCGCCAGCTGCGGCGTTTCCACGCTCGGCAGGATGGGCCGCAGCGCCAGCTCGGGGGCCACCATCTCGATGCCCGTCAGCACTTGCAGAACCCACAATCCGTCGACAGTGGTGGTTAACACATCTCCTCCAAGCCAAAGCGCGGGGCGCACATTCGCGCGCGCCCCGCGGTCGGCTATCTGTAAGACCTAACCACCCAGGAGATTTGCCGCCGTGGCGTCGACGTGGTTGGCCCCGAGGAATGAGGCGTCAACAGCGTTGCTGTGCCGCATGATGGTGTCACCGATATCCGACACCGCGCTGGTCAGTCGGCGGAGGCTGTCGAGGTAAGCGTCGCCACCTTGACCGATAAGGTGCTCGGACACCAACGCGTTGCCGGCTTGCATCAGGTCATGTGCATGCTGGCTCAGCATCGCAGCCTGTGTGGCCATGGCGTGGGACAAGTCTGCTCCGGCGCCGTAGTTGTACGAGATTTCCATCTTTTCTCCTTGCTGAATATGGCTTAGGGGTGAAAGATCGCTCGACCAGCGGACAACTACATCTGGGTCGGGCTTGCGCCGGGATGCACGGCGGAAAGCTGTTGGCTGGCGTCAGCTTCCTGAGCGATGTAATTGGCCTTGGCGGTGTTGAGGTGCTCATGCAATTCCAGGCTGGCCGCGAGCGCTTGATCAAGATCGTGCTTGATTTGAACTGCCGTCGCGTGCGATGTGGCGCAAGCCTGACCGGACCAGCCTGCATTGATGATGTTCTCCGAATGGGCTATGTATTGGCCGCCGAGCGCCTGTGCTTCGGCTAGAAGCGAGTCGGCCTTTTGGATCATCGCTTCGACCGCCTCGATTCCTACCTGCAGATTTGCTGCCATTTATGTCTCCCTCTCGTTCGCTGGACTGGCCCGGGGCTCCGGAGTATTGCGTAGAGTGTACTGGCTGCAGGGCGGCTGTCACTTCACCTTGTGACAGACGTGAGGCGACAGCTTCCTGTCGTTGCATGTGTTAACTAATTCGCGAACGGCAACGTGTTCTAGCTGGATGGCTTGCTGGGCTGCCGTCGGCCGATTTAGCCCGGTAACCGGTGACGAACTACGGCGAGCCTTGCCTCTCAGCGTCGACGACAATCCGTGCATGCGTGACTTTCTCCTTATCCGACTCGCCGCCCTCACGACCCAACATTCCGGCAGCCGCGGGTGAAACGGGCATCATCCCACCACCGGTGGCCGTCGTGGTGGTCGGGCCACCTACCTGAGCCGCATTAAGAAACCCGCTCGCCCTGAGCCCCGTTGGCCGTCCACCCAGTTCGGGTTCGAATGTGCTGGCCGGCCGCGTGAAGCTGGTCAACCCGGCACCGGAATAACCGACACCGCCAGCGCCGCCGGCTGCGCCAGACCCCAAGCCGGCCGCACCTCCACCGCCGGCGGCGATCGGCTCGGCCGCCGCGGCCACTGGTTCAACCGCAGCCGAAGCGCCCGATTGGGACATTAGTCCGGGGAACATCCCCATCATCTGTTGTAGTGGGCTTGAGAAACCCTGCATTCCGCTCTGTAAAAATTGCGTCGATCCACCAGCCAACGATTGCGCGGCCTGCGGCAGGCTGGTCATCGCGCTCTGCATTGGCTGCAAAAGTTGAGTGACCGACTCCACGGGCGACGCCGTCGATCCCGCGGTTTCTGCCGCCCCGCTCGGCAATGACGGCAACCCTCCGGCGTTGCTCGCCGCCGATTCGGCGGCAGACTCCGCCGGCGCCGCCGCCGCGGCCGGGGACGCCCCCAACGGTGTAATCGGTGGGGGCGTGCTCGTTATGGCGCCCATTAATGTGGTCAACGTCGTGGCATACGCGACCCCGGCGCTTGTGTTCTGCGGCCAGAAGTGGTTGTAGTACTGGTCCTCGAGCGCGATGATCGCCGGAGTATTGCAACCACACCAGTTGGTGCTGTACAACGCGGCCGTCTCGTCTCGATTGGATTGACAGACCGCCGCCGGGATAACGGATGACCTGGCAATCGTGTTGGCTTCCACCGCCGCTTGCCCGATGGACACGTGCTTGAGACAGTGCGCCATCATCGGTGCCAGCCCCGCGAAGTTCAGTTCGTTGCCCTTCAGCGCGGAAGCGACACCGCCGAGACCTATCCACTGCGACATGGTCGCCGCGATGTTGGCCATGGATGCCCCCATCGACAGTTCGTGGCTGACCGCTTCGCTCAGCCATGCCGCAATATTGGCGACCACGGTCGACGGGTCGCTGGATTCTAGGAGCGCTGCCACGCTTTCAGGCGGACCGAACCACAAGGGGTCGGGCATATTGCCTCGTTAGACGATCGACGAGATGTTTACCGAGCTAAGTAGCTCGCGCACCACGTAGCTGATTGCGGACAGTCCTTGGGCCCCGGCATAGGCGGCCCGTTGCCCGACGTGCTCCGCAACCGAACCCAGGTACGCAACACCCGCCTCGTTCAGCGCTGCCGAGAACGCCGCGTCGTCGGACGTGGGCACCATGGGCACTGTTCCGGTGAGGGCCGCGGCCCCGGCCGCGTTGTTGGCGGCCATGTCGCCGCTGATCACCATCTCCGTAACGGACGACAGATTGACCGCCTCAGGAGTCACGCTAAGGAAACCGGTCATGTGTGTTCCTCCCGTTGGTCGGCAGGATGTTCCTGCGAAGTAATGCGAGCTTAAGACATCCCGCGCACTCGTCCAGACGAATTCTGCGGTACCCGACGCCGCGGCGCAATTCGCCTTACTCCAGGTGCCCGGGTGCGCCGACTAGCACCCCTTCGATCTCGCCATCGGTCGTCACCAGCAAGCCGCGTCCGGGGGGCAGTTGCTGGGCGCTGATTCTGCCGTAGACCTTGACGTTCGCTGGGTCGTTGTCCATGAACAAGGTCGGCGAGCGGGACCCGGTCAGCTTCTGCAGGAAGGGATTCATCACCACCTGCGATGCCCAGTTGCCGGGCAGCCGTGCCGCGATGACGTGCAATCCCACCTCGCGACTGCGTTCGATGAATGGCCACAACGGCGCCGTCGCGGCCGGCTTCATCACCTGATTGTGGGGCCGCAGTTCATGCTCGTCGTCGATCAGGACAAAGTGGTGCGCGCCCTCCCACGGCTTTCGGTTCAGCAGCTCTTCTTGGCTGAGCCCGGACGGTGGCAGACGATCGCGCAGCAGCTCGGCCAGTTCGCTGACCACGACATCGATGTCGTCTGCGGTGTAGGCATAGGCACGCACATGGGGACCCCGGATCTTGCCGATGAGTGTCGTCTTCGGGTCGATGATGGTGATCTGCGCCTGCTCGGGGCCGAACCGCTCGATGATCGCCTGACCGAAAGCCGCCAGCGTCGTGGTCTTCCCGCACAGCTGACGGCCCATCACCAGCATGTTGGGCACCATTCGGGTCGGCAACGCCACCGGCTGCAGGGCGCTCTCCCCGATCGCGAATGGGATGTTCAGTGGGTCGGCCGCATCAGCGGTCCGGTCGAATGCCTCGATGACCTGATTCAGTTCCACCCGCTCGGGCAGCCGGGACAGGCGCTCCACCTTAGCCGCACCCGTGACCCCGGCAATGAGCGCACCAATACCGCGGGTCGTCACCCGCTCACCGTCGGTTCCGGTGATTTCGGGCAATCCCACCAACAGCTCGTATCCGTCCCTGGTGAGCCCAAAACCCGGCCGATCCAAGGTGTTTCGCGCAGCCTTGCGCAACTCCGGGGAGGTGCCCATCTGCGTTTCGTCGGGGTTGCTCAGCCGCAGCTGTATCCGCGCGTTGGAGACCGTGATCATCCCTTGCTTCTGCCCGACGAACCACGCGTTGGCGCTGGTCATTACGTGCACCCCGTAAGACAGGCCCTGTCGTGCGATGGCGATCGCGCGGTCGCCCATGCCGGGGTCCTTCTCGTACAGGTCACCGTAGTTGTCGATGACCAAAAACACGTCGCCGAACTTGTCCTCGGGATCGGTGCCTCCGCCCCCGGCGGCGCCGAAGCGTCGTTCGCGGAACTCGGAGATGTCGATCTGGTAGTGCTTGAACGACGCCTCGCGGGCGCGGATCAACCCCTCGATGGTGGCGATCGTCCGTGACACGCCTTCGGTGTCGTTCAGGCTGACCACCCCGGCAACGTGGGGAAGCTCCTCCACGGGATACAGCGACGCCCCGATACAGAAGAACGTCACCCGCTCCGGGCGATACATCAGCGCAGCGGACGTCATCAAGGTCATCAACGTCGTCGACTTGCCGCGCTGAGCTGTTGCCACCACCATGATGTTGTCCATCTCGGCGTTGATGACATGCACCCGCTGCGCGTGTTCTTCGGGTATGTCGACCATTCCGACCGGGAACACCAGCCCCGGGTTTTGCCCGTAGTCGACATGCCAGGGCTTGCCCCGCCAGTAGGCCACCAAAGCGTCGATCGGCTCGCTGACTTCCAGCGGGGGCAGCCAGATTTGGTGCGGCGCGCGAGCTGGGTGCGCCACAAGTGATTCTCGGATGACGTCGAGAATCTTCTTCTTCTTGAAACCGTCAGCGTGGAACAGGAATTCGTCGGGTTCCTCGGGTTCGTCGGCCTCCGCCAGGGCCGCAGTGTCCTCCGGGCTGAGCGGCTGGTATTCCCACGTGAGCGGACGAGGCTTCGAGAAGCTGACGTCGATCGTCTTGTCGACTTTCTTGGTCTTCTTGGGCAGCACGAACGGCGCCGATAGATAAAAGCACCGGAACGGCTCGAGATCGCGCGGCCCGACCTTCAGCAGCGCGTAGCCGTTTTCGCGCGCCGGCAAATGCAAGGCAGCGTCGCTGCCAATGACGTCCCGGGAGTCTTCAGCGGTTTCCGCGCGCAGTGCAATCCGAAAAGCGATATTGCTCTTGACCTTGCTCAGCGACGACAGATCCAACCGCTGGCCACCCAAGGTGAAGAACACATTGCAGCCCCGGCCTTCCTGGCCGATGTGGATGACCAGCTGGACCCATTCAGGGTGGTGATGGAAGAGTTCGAGATATTCGTCGATGATGACCAGCAGGATCGGCACCGGTTCCAGGTCGCGGCCGGCCAGCCGCATCTCCTCGTACTCGTTGGCGTCGCGAGCACCGGCCTCTTTGAAAAGCCGGTAGCGCCTTTCCATTTCACCGTTGATCGCTTTGCGCATCCGCTCGGCGAGATGCCGGTCGTCTTTGCCCAGGTTGGACAGGGAGCCCGCGACATGGGGCAGACCTTCAAGGTCTTGGGCCGCGGATTCGAACTTCATGTCGACAAAAATGACGATGAACGTTTCCGGTGAGTGGGTGAGCGCGATGCCGTTGCACAACGACAGGAAGAGCTCGGACTTGCCTGATCCCGATGTCCCGATCACGACGGAGTGAAAGCCGTACCCGCCGAAGTCTTTGGCGCGGAAGATGATGTATTGCAGCTCACCACCAGGCTTGATCCCTACCGGCACCATCGCCCACTTGGGATCGCCCCGTCCGCGGCTTTCCGCCCACAGCCGGTCGACGTCGAGGCGGCGTGGATCGCTGATCCCCAAGGCCCGCAACAGTTCACCGGCCTGGCTGTCGGTTTCGGACAACTCGCTGGCGCTCATCGGTGACCAGCGCGCCAGCGCCCGTGCATAGCGGTGTGCGGTGCTTTCGGCGAGCATGTCAGCCACCGCGTAGAACGCCTCGCGGTGATAGAGCCGGCCTTCACGAAGCTGAAATCGCTGGTCCTCTTCGGCGAAACCGACACCGACACCCGCCCGGGTCGCCAGTCGCAGCACGGTGATACCGGCCATCCCCTTGAGCCCGGTCACGCCTTCCCACTGCTCGGGAGTGCCGGTGTTGTCGTCGACGATCACCCAATGCGGACCCAGCGACAGGCCTTGCGCCTCCATCGGGGACGGCATTGAGGAGGGGCTGGTACCGACCGGCGGGGCCCACGGCCCGCGGCCTTTGCGGTGCAATTCGGCGTCGAGGGCTTCTTCCAGCTCGGTGGGCGACGCGAAGACCAGCCGGCGCAGGCCGCAGGCGTCGAACATTTCGTCGTGGTGGTTGTGCGGCAGCCATACCAGCCAGGACCACTGCTCGGGGTGGCGGGTCACCACCATGAGCTTGACGTCGTTGGGGCTGTGGTAGACCGCCAAGGAGCACAGGAGCGCCCGCATGAAGCTGTGCAGCTCGCCGGGGTCGTCGCTGATGAAGCTGAATCCGGGTTTCGACCGCAGGCTTAAGACCTTGCCGATGCCGCGGATCTTGCTTTGCTCGAGGATGAAATCCCTTAGCGCGCCGCCGGTTACCGGCTCCAGCTCCTCTCCGATGGGAACCTCGGGCCATTGCAGCGACACGGCCGCGTCGCTGGCTTGCTGAATCCCGATCCCCAGGCGCACGTCCAGGAAATCCGCGTCGTTGGGGCGGCGCTCCCACATGCGGGGCCCGCCGATGACGGTGTCGAGCTTCTGCGGATCACCGTGGACGAACAGCTGGGCGCGTTTCTGCTCCTGAGCGGCCCGCTGCACTTCTTCACGGTCCTCGTCGAGTTGGCGCAGATAGCTGCGTCGCTGCTTTTCCTGCTCGCCCCAGGAGATACGGCGGGCTCGCCCGAAGCGCCCGCTGAACATCAGTGCGCCGAACCCGAATAATCCCATCATCGGAAAGAAACCCGACTGCAGCGAGCGCACGCCGGAGGTGTACATCACCACCAACGTGCCGATGATTCCCACCAGCAAGGCCGGAATGGCAATCATCATGAGGATGTTGCGGGGCTCACGTTCAGGCAGCGCCAGTGGCGGAGCAACCGCCACCCGTACCGGCGGAACGGCCGGCGGTGGTTTACGGGCGCCCCGCACGAACCCTCGTTTCGACATGCCTAACCTCCTGCCTGCGGGTTGGCTTGGGGTACGGGCGCCACCGCGCCGTTGCCCACAATGGTGTCACGCGCTAACAGCGCGCTATCGCGGCTGATGGCCGGCCCTGCCGCAAATGTGCGCACAATCGGCCATGGCGCCTGAACAGCGCTACGCGGATCCAGTCCCAGTGCTTGTAAAGTGCGGTTATCCGACTGGATCCCGTAGCGAACACCTTGCGGTGATAGCCAATACAGGCTTTCGCGGCTGTCGGAGGTCGCCACACCGCTCGTGGTCGCCACGAAGTTCGCCGCGCCCGGCAGCAGCAGCGCCTGATCAGCCTCCACGGATTCGGGATTGCGGTCGTCGCGCACCAGATGCACCAACCGGGCATCCATGCTGATCGGTACCGGCAGGCCCCGGCCGCTGAAGATGGTGATGCTGGCTTGCGGGTCGCTGGACTGCTTCTGCCACGCTACACAGGTCACCGGATTAGCCGCTGTGTCAATGAAATCCAGTTTGCCGGGCGGATAGTAGTCGACGTTGAGCACATCGACCGTGGGGATGTGGATCAGCTTGTCCGGCGTGATCAATGTCGGGGTAGCCGAACCTGCCGGATTCGCAGTGCGCAGCAGCTCGGCAACGAAGCCGGTGATCTTTTGTACCCCATCTGGAAGCAATACGTAAAAGCCGGTGACCGTGCCGGCGGCGTCGCGGGTTTCCAGCACGCTGCCCACGGTCGAGCCGGGCAGCCACCGTGACGGTGTCCCCGCTTCCGGGATCGGCGGTACCACAAGGGGTTCGGTGGAGGGCATGGCGTCATACAGGGCGTTGGAGATCTCGATCGGACGCGTCACTCCCGGATCGAGACCCAGGTTGAAGGTCACCGAGCGGTCCATGGGGTCGATGCGGGACCGGTGACCACCCCATATCACGTAGGTCGCGTCCTTGTGGGTGGCAAGGATCGCCTGCGCCGGGCGCATCGGAGCGGCGCGGCCGAATGCCGACAGCTCGCCGGCGATGGATGTCACGACAGGAGCAGCCCGGGCACCGCGGGTGGGAGCGGTGTCGCACACCGTCCACGCGGAGACGCTGCTCGGGGTGACCGTGAGGCTGTCGGGCACACCGGGGATGCCGATCATCGGCCCGGTCGGATACTTCGCGATTTCGCTTGCCTTGACCCAGGCCGGGGCGGCCGCATTGCCGACTGCCAGCCGAGCGGAAGTCAGGTTGAGCGCCGGGTAGAGCCGCCCGTCGATCTTGGCGTACACCGCGCCGGTGTCCCGGTTTCCGACGATCGCGGACTGGCCCACCAGCCCGGCGGGTTTCCAGATGTGCAGCAAAGCCATCCACCCGAGACCAATGAGGACGAACACGATCGACAACGCCACTGCGGCTTGCTGTTTGCGGTCGTCGTGTTTCATGCGGACCGAAAACCTGGTGATCGCCGCCCGCAGCCGACGGTTATAGAACAGGTGGCCCGAGTTCTGGTCGCGGTTGGACAGGTTGAGCGGCATGGTCAGTATCCTCTCGGCGGTCTACGTGCGTCCGCCTGTTGGACCAGCGCAACCAAGTTCGCACCGTTGGCGGCGACGCCGTAGCGATGCATTACATAGTTCATCGACGCGCAAATGTTGGCCACCGGGTCGTAGATGTTCGTCGAGGTGCCGGGTTGGTGATACCGGGCGAAGGTAGCTGGGATTGTCTGGGTGATGCCGCGGGCGTAGCCGAGACCGTGCCCGTCGGCTTGCGCGGGCCCGGCCGCGGTGGCGGGTTCCGACGCGATCGCCGATGCCCGGCCGCCGGACTCCCGGGTTATCAATGTCTGGTAGCCCCGCAGCCAATTGCGTCGCGCCACCGGATCGGTGATTCCCATGTGATCGAGTGCCTCGGCGACGCGTTGCCTGATAGGCCCTGCCGTGACAGATCTGTCGTATCGGACAGCGCCCAGCGGGATCGCTGCCGCCGACGACGGCCGACGGCTGGCCGCGGTGTGTCGCAAGTAGCCGATCCGGCGCAGCCGTCGCGCGAGCAGCTGTGCCCGGTGACGCGAACGGTGAATGAGGCGTCGCTGCATTCGCAGCCGAACCGCCATGCGGCGCAGCGCTTCCCGTCTGCCTAACGGTGAATCGGCTGCCGGCATCGCGTCGGCGTATGCATCCTCGAGCACCGCACGGGTGGCGCGCCGGCCCGCCGCGTGGTCGGCGTGGGCGTCAGTCAACACCGCGGCCAGCTCGGTATCGTCCTCGGCGCTGGTTCGAAGCATCCCCGCCATCCGCCGCGCGCGGTCCACTGCGGTCCGCGCGCCGGCCGGCGGTCGGGTGATCCTCGCCGCATGGTCGCGCAACGGGTCCGGTGTCTTCAGTGCGCCAGTGTTCGCCCGGCTCACCCCAAACAGGTCGTGGCCGCGACCCAGCACCGCGAGAGCGTGACGCGTCAGCGGATCCGCGGTCACCGGACGCCTTTCCCGTAGCGTGCCGCGTTTTCGGCTTGCGCCTCCTCACGTAGCGCCGCGATCGCCGTGTTCAACCGGTCGGCCAGCTCGCCGTGGGTGTAGCCGGTCATCACATTCGGGTGCAACGTCAGCTCGACCAATCTGCCGTCGGAGTTTGCGACGGCATGAATATCGCCCAAGTCGACGCTGTAGGTGATGGTTTCGGCTTCGGCTACCAGCTGCTCCCACCTGTCGGCGGCCTCGCTCAATTCGCGCAGCACTGACTCGACGAGATCCTTGTCGCTCAACTTCGCCCGACTGCCCGGCCCCGCCACCGTGCCAGTATCTCGACCGCCGGCGACCAGCGTCAATTCATACCCCCTCGTCGCGCTCTGGTCGTGGGGACACTACACCCCGACCGCAGCTGAGCAGGGCGGGTCCCGACGGCGACCTGCTCAAGAATTGGTGCTGAACCTGCTCGCCGGTGGGGTGCTCAGCACCTGGAACCAGGCGAAGTGATAGTTCGCTGAAGTTCGGTCCCCGGCGGCGATGCCTTCCGTGGCCGCCAATAGCAGGCAGTTCAGCAGCAGCGCGGGATCGATGTCCGGGTACTGCGCCAGCAGAGAATACCGGGCGGTATCGAGGTGGACCCGCAGCACGTCGAGTTCGGCGTCGACGACCCCCGTCCCCGCCGCGCCGGCTTTGGCCAACGTGTGCACCATCCGCGGCAGCCCGTCACGCCAGTGCGTGGCCTCGCTCAGCAACCATCCGAGATCGTCGACCTCGGGCAGTTCGCGAGGTAGCACCGAGGATTCGGTCGGGCCGAAATCAGTCGCCCAGCCGAGCGGGTCGCCGGGGGAGTAGGTCGCCGATAGCGTGGTGGAGCCGAGCAGCGCTGCCGCGTTGCCTTTGCGGCGCGCCGGTTCCAGCAGCCGCACCCCGGCGGGCAAGGTGATTCCCGAAGGTATCCAGCCGTGCGCCAAATCGGTGACCACGACGGTTGCCCCGTCCTCGCGAAGCCCGACAGCCCACCGCAATCCGGGTTCTTGACGGGCGACGAACTGCAGTAATCGCTGCAAGCGTTGATGGTCGGTTTCCTTTTGGGCCGGGACCACCCGCTGGTGGCTTGCGGCGGCAGCCTCGGCCGGGGCCGCCTGCGCGAAGGCATCGGTGTCGTCAGCGGCCCGGGCTTGGAGGAGGTCGTTGTCGTGCGCGGCGTCGTGCTGCCCGCCCGCAACCGCCTCGGTATCGTCGTCGAGTCCGACGTCGGCCGTCTCGGCAACGGTCGAAGGTTCACGGCTTTCGGTCTCGAGCGGCTGCGGCGGCGGGGTTGGCGGTACGAGAGCCTCGGTCACGTCGGTGTCAACCGCATCGGGCGAAGACGGGAGCGTCAGCGGCTGCGCTGCGGTGTCGTCGGATTCCGGCTCGGGCGCTGCATGCTTGCCGGCCGAAATCGGTTCGGCCTCCTGATCCTTGTCGACCGGTGGCGACTCGAGGCGATTGTCGGTGACCTGCTGCCGACGGTCGTCGACGGGAACTTCGGTGGGCGGCTGCGCTGGGGGAGGCGGGGTCGCGGCGACTTTGAACCGCGGCCCCGTCGCGGTGATTCGACCGGGACTGACGGCGCTGCGGCGCTGATGCTCAATACGGTGTTCCTGATGCGCACCGCGCAGATGGCGAACGGTCGACTCGACTCGCCGGACCGCAAAGGCGCGGGCGGCGTTGATGACTCGGGCTTCCTCGGCATTGCGGGCCGGGTCGGCCATCCCCGCCTGCCTGATGCGCTTCAACTGCTCGTTGGCCGACTTGGCGATCCGCTCTAGATCAGCTTTGAGATACTCTGCGACGGTGGCGGTTTCAGCGTTGACCGTCGACAGTTCCGCAGGCCAAAGCCCGCCGATCACCCACGGGGTGCAGTCAACCGGGGAGCTGAAGGCCGGAATCGCGAGGGATTCCTGGGTCGCTCTCCGGAGACGCTGGCGCGCCGTCTTTCGCCCGAAGATCGCCACCGGTCCAGCGTACCGTTGTCCGGTGATTGGTCAGTTCACTGGTGAATTGTGGGGACATCGTCGGCGCAGTAGCGTAGAGACGTGACGGTTTCGGCGCTGCAACAGCAACTAGACGAAGTGCGGATCCTGCTGGCGCGCGCACGAGAGTTGTTCGGCGCCAATCCCATCGAACCTCCAGGCAATATCGCGCCGGATCCCGATGCCGTCAAGACCTGGCTGCGCTGAACGGTAGCGGTTCTACTCGGCGCCGCGTCGAGGGTGCAACTCATGTGCCAGCAACTTCTCGATCGCGACGTCGAGGTCATGCGCGGTGGGTACCTCCGCTGATGGAGTGTGACCGGCCGCCACGATTTCGCTGCGAACTTCCATTAGCGCCTTGAGATAGGACACGTCGGCGGTCAGCAAGATCCCTTGCGCGAGCGTCTGCGCGTCGGTGTCCATGGCCGCTTCGCTCAACGCCACGCTATGGGCGTATCCGCCCCGGCAGGACCGGAACAGGATGTGGCCGCTCGGATGGACGGTGTCGAAGGCCGGGTTAGCGTCTGTCATCGACGTCGTCAACGATGCCGCCCAGCTTGCCCGCGGCCTCTTCCTCGTGCTGCTCCCACATGTCCGCCGACATCTTCAGGTGGTACGCCATCTCGGCGTGGTCGTCGGCTTGCTGCTCGTAGCAGCGCCGCCGGTGCTCGAGCAGTTCGCGCCCGGCCTCGCGCAGCTCGCTGAAAACCGGCCCCAGCGAGTCCAGGCTTTCCTGGATCGCTGCGTGTGCCGATGGGATGGTGCGCAAGTACTCGGACACTTGCTCGTGGTGCCCGGCCGCCGTGCGTAAGCTCTCCGGCACCACATGGATTTGATCTGCCATCCGCTGTCTCCTCTTAAAGCGCCGACGACCCTCGTCGGCGCGCTCGTCGTGCGCTGTGTCGGTCTTCGCCAGCTGTCACGGTGACGTACCGGTCGTGGCCGCCGGCCGGGTCGGTGCCGGTGTTTCGGGCTTGGCCGGTGCGTTTGCCGTCGACGGCACCGGTGGGTGCTCCCAGCCTAGAAAGCTTGGCCCCGTCACGCTGGAGATGTGCTGAATCTGACCGTTGAGCAGCGCTTTGCTGTTGCCGAGAGCAAGCGCGTGCCGATCGGTGAACATCCCGATATCCCCGGGCGCTACCCGGGACGGATCGACCGGATCGTCGACGGCGGTGCCGGGTGGGGGAATGGTGATCCCTTGCTGGCGAAACGCATCGGCGATGGGTGTGCCGGCGGCGGCGGCTCCGATCGCCGCGGCAAGCTGCGGACTGGCAGCGGTGACGGTCTCCCCGGTGGGCAACGTCACCGTCGTCGGGCCGGCGGCTGGCTGCTCGGGAGCGGAGGCTGGTTCAGCCACCTTGTCGTTGCCCGTCTCGTCCACGTCCTCAGCCGCTGGCTGCTGTTGCGGGGTCGCGGCATCGGGTGCGGGCAGCGCCTCCTCAAGATCGTCGGGTGCCCGTTGTTTTCCGGTGTCGGGCAGTTGTCCGCCCAGCGGAATGCCGCCGGGCATACCAAGACCCGGCAGACCTGTCGGCAGCATCCCCCCACCCGGCATCCCGCCAAGCGCGGGGAAACCGGTCATCGGTGGCATCGGTGGCACCGGCGCCTGCGGGACCGGTGCGGTGGGGTCTTCCGCAAACAATCCCGGATCGTCTGCGAGCAACGCATCGAGGTACGGGTCGGCTCCGTTATCCGACTCCGCTGGATTGCTGGTGGCTTGTGGCCCGGCGTTCGCGGTGGTGCTGCGCGCAGGCTGTTGCCCACCACGGGCCCTTTGCGGCTCGGCCGTCGATACGCGGTAGAGCGACGTCCATGCGGCCATCAGCGCCGACTTCGAGGTGTCGTCGAGACCTGTGCCCGTCACCACGGCCCGAATTTCGCGGAGCTTGCCTGTCAGGAAGCGCTGAAAATCCCGAGCACCCGCGGGGGTATCCAGATCGGTGCGGCTGCGCACCGCAGCCTCGACGTCGCGCTGCAGTGCGGCCAGCGCATCACTGCCTTCAAGCGTCTTTTGGTGGGCATTCAAGATTGCCGAAACCACTTGCATATCCAACTGAGCGCACGCCGAATTCTGTTGCGCCAAAGCAATTTCGGCGTCTCTGATGGCGTCTGCTGCTGCGCCGCGCTGCCGATCGGAGGGCATCGCCACCTCAGCCGCCGGCATAGCCGAAACGCCGAGCTGCCAACGTTGCTGCGGCCCCTGCATGGCGGCGACAGTACCCAGGGGAGAGGGTGGCGACAATTCACTTCGACTAGCCGTTGAGCAAAAGCGTTTAGCGTCGAATGACGCTAGCTCGCGCCCACCGGATACCGTTCTGGCAATGCTTCCAAGGCGGCCTTTGTCGCGGCATCGAGTTCGCGGGCGTGAGCAACCACGCTGAGAATTTCACGCTGTTTGGTGAGCAAGAATTTCTGGAATTCTCGGGCGCCGGCGGGCGTATCCAGGGCAAGCGCGGCCTGGTTCTGCACGGCGTGGTCGATCTCGGCCGCGATCGCGTCGAGCCTTGCTACACCTTCGACCGTTGCGGTGTGAGCACCGACCAGCGCGTCCACCAACAGCCGGTCGGCGTCGTTCACCGCGGAGTACCGTCGCGCCAACGCCGCTTGCCTGGCTTGGATCGCTGCCACTGACCACCCGGCTTGTTCTGCCATGAGCTGAATCTTCCCATCTCCACGCGGTCTTCATCGACCTTCGCACCAGCCTGCTACCACGACGGGCGCCGGATCACCACACCCGCACCCAACGGACTAATCCGCACCGCGGCGCCGGCGTGGGGGGCTTCGACAACCAGATTGTTGCCGATCGCCATCTGTACGTGCCCGGCGTGCGGGAACACAAGATCCCCCGGTCGCACCTGCGAGCGGGGAACCGGAATGCCATCGTGAATCTGTTGATACGTCGTGCGGTCCAGGTGTATCCCCGCCTGTGCATAGGCCCACTGCACCAGCCCCGAACAGTCGAATTGGTCGGGACCGGTCGCGCCCCACACATATGGCCGGCCCAGCCGGGACAGGGCCGCGCGCACCGCCATTGCGGCGCGGCGACTCGGCGGCAGCCCAAATCCGCCTCTCTCGGAAGCGCGCCGGCACAGTGCCAGATACCGCAGGACACCCAACGCCGCCGCCCGTCGCCGCGCCTGCCAGCGTGCCGACATGACGTGGATGCGTTGCGCACGCAGCCGGGCCACGCGGCGGCGCAGCGCTTCCCGCTGGGCCATGGGCGCAACCGATGGCGCGCCGACATCCGCGCGCGCTTCGTCGAGGATTCGCTTGGTCTGCTCACGGGCCCGGGCGTGATCGTGGTGGGCGGCGGCGATGACGTCTGTGACCGCGGCGTCTGTCCGGGCCGCGGAGCGCAGCACCGCGTGGCTGTGGCGCACGGCGAGCCGATAGCGGTCGTGGCCCTCACCGGTGTTCGACGCTGTGACGGGCACAGCGGCCTCGAGGTGGGCTGCGGCTGTCTGCGGTGTCGCGAGCCAAGCAGAGCCACTGAACAGTTGATGAGCGCGGCTGAGCAGCTCCAGTTCGCTACCGCTCACCGGCTTGCCCTTCGACCCGGACGGGCGGACCGTCGTCGTCGGAGTTCACCGCGTCGGCGAAGGCCCGAACGCGGGGAGTGCCGCCGGCGGCACGACCCTGGTTGCGGATCGCCCACATCTCGTCGCAGGTGACGCCGACCAGCGCGGCGATCACCGCTTCGGGCAGCGCCGAGCGGGCGCATGCCCGATCGAATCGGGCGCTCAAGCTCTCTGGTATCCGGGTCAACAACGAGCTGCGGGTCGCCTCAAGCGCCTGCAGGTGTTCCAAAAGCCGGCCGGCCGAGTCCGCGCCAGCATGCACCGCCGCGCGCCACGACCTGGCCGCCAGCATTTCGAACTTCACGCAGAGTTCGATCACAGAATGAATATACGTCTCGTATTCGTCTGATGTCTTCGTGGGCAGTCGGTCGATGAGCCAGTGCAGTGTCTCCAGTTGTGCTTCGGCGTGCTCTTCCAGCACTTCGGTGTTGTCGTGCCGCTCGACGACGACCGCCGCGGCCTCCCGCGCGGGCACCGCCGGCGGTTGTTCACCTGTGGTCAGCCGGGCCAGCTCGGCGTCGGGATCGGCCGCGACGACGAGCCGCGCATACGTGCCCGGCGGCAGGCCGAGGCCATTTTCCACCTTTTGCACCGTGCTCTTGTGCGGCTTGCGGGCCCCGCGCTCCAGATAGCTCAGCCCCATGATGCTAACGCCGGTCGCGGCCGCGAAATCCGCCAATGACCAGTCGCGCGATTCCCGCAGCGCCCGGATAGTCGCGCCCGCCGATTCGCGGCTCATCGTAGAGCTCCGGCCATATCCGAATATTACATATCCCCAAGCATCTGCGGTGTCATATCTGCTTTTGCACCGGTCCGGTTGCGTCCTTCGCTGTTTGCATATACAGTTTCATCTACGTTTTGCTCGACAAGGAGACGCACATGGGGTATCCGTGCTCCACCAACCCAGACCTGTGGTTTGGCTACAACGATGATGACAGCGGCGACGGCGCGGCCAAGGCACGCGCGTATGAGCAGTCCGCCACCGAGGCACGACTGCTGTGCTTGCGGCGGTGCCCATTGGCGCAGCAGCGTGTTTGCGCGCGATACGCGGTCGAGCACCGGGAGGAGTACGGCGTGTGGGCGGGCGTCAAACTTCCCGGCGGACAGTACCGCAAACGCGAGCAGCTTGCTCGCGCTCACGACATCCTGCGTCGCATCGCTGCCGGCGAGATCAACTCCCGCCAGCTGCCGGAGAATGCCGCGCTGCTCGCCCGTCGTCAGGACCACGCTGTTCCGGTGCCCGCCATCGTGTTTCACTTGCCGCCGGCCCGGGTCGGACCGCGGTCGGCGGCATAACCCCGGACAGTCCCCTGCCGGCGGCCGAGGATGTGGCCCGGGCGGCTTCTACAGTTGGGCAGTACTCGGTTACCGAAACGTCGTGATGTGCTGGAACCGGTTACCAGACATTGCCGCCCCGGCTTCTGCTGCGGGTGCCCCGCCCGTCGCAGAAGAGCCGCCGGAAGAAAGGATCCGTCCATGACGACCGATAAGACCGGTGCGCAAACCGCGGTCTGTGCCGAGCAGGGCAAATACACCATCGCCGTCGAGGGCAAGACCGTTGGTCACGCGGCCGTCGCCGACCGCGATGATCAGCGCGTGTTCTACCACACCGAGATCGACAACGACTTCGGCGGACGCGGCCTGGGGACCATCCTGGTGGAGCAGGCGCTGGATGCGACCCGCCGGGATGGCAAGCGCATCGTCGCGGTATGTCCCATGGTGGCCGGCGTCCTTGCCAAGCACCCGGAATTCAGTGACATCACCGATCCGGTCACACCCGAGATCAAACAGTGGGCGCGCGACCTACCGACTAGCTAGCTAAACCGGCCACCCTGGAAAAATGGTGGGCGAAGGGGGATTTGAACCCCCACGTCCCGAAGGACACTGGCACCTGAAGCCAGCGCGTCTGCCGTTCCGCCACTCGCCCGAACAACCGGTGGAGACTACCACTCTAATCGGCTCCCTCCCCAACCGCTGTCCATGGACTGCGGTGGCACCGAGTGCCGAGCCGGTGCCCGCCGACATGATCTGACCTGCAATAATCCGATTTTCGCAGTTCTCGAGGTGCCGCACGGGCGCGGTGGGCCGATACCATGGCTTGGTTAGCAGATGGGTGCTGGGCCGGGCCCGTGAACCATCTGGCCCGGCAGCAGCAATATAGAAGGACAAGTGAGGCGAGCGCTGGATATGGGTACCCCCAAGGGGCTGGTTCAGCGCATCGAGCGCAAACTTGAGGTCACTGTCGGGGATGCGTTTGCCCGGGTGTTCGGCGGATCGATCGTCCCGGAAGAGGTCGACGCCATGTTGCGCCGCGAGGCTGCCGACGGGGTACGGTCGCTTCAGGGCAATCGCCTGTTGGCGCCCAACGAATACGTCATTACTCTCGGTGCCCACGACTACCAGAAGCTCGGCACCGATCCGGCCATTACGGCGGAGACTTTTGCTAAACAGTTGGCGGGATATATCGGGGAACAGGGGTGGCAAACATATGGTGATGTGGTTGTCCGGTTCGAGCAGTCCCCGAGCCTGCACACCGGCCAGTTCCGCACCCGCGGCGTTGTCAACCCCGACGTCGAGCCCCGCCCGGCATCCCATGATTTTGCCCCGCCACAATCAGATCATGCGTTAAGCGCAGAACCAGGAGTACCACCAATGACTGAGAATTCCAGCTATCGCGGCGGCCAGGGGCAGGGGCGGCCCGGCGACGAATACTACGACGACCGCTACGGGCGTCCGCAAGACGATCCGCGCGGTGGCCAGGAATCGCGTGGTGGGCAAGAACCCCGCGGCGGTTACCCGCCGGAATCGGGTGGCTACCCGCCGTCCGGTTATCCACCCCGGCCACCGGAACACGGCGCATACCCCGATCAGGGTGCCTACCCCGACCAAGGCGGGTACGACCAACGCGGCTACCCCGACCAGGGCGGCTACCCCGACCAGCGGGGATACCCCGACCAGCGCGGGTATCCGGAGCAGGGACGCTACGGCGAGCCGCCACGCTATCCCGATCAGGGCGGTTATCCGGATCAGGGCGGTTACCCGCCGCCGTATGAGCAACGGCCCCCTGCCGGTTACGGCGCACCCGGCTACGACCCGGGGTATCGGCAAGGCGGCTACGGCCCGCCGGCCGGCGCCGGTTACGGCGAGTACGACTACGGTCGCGGTCCGGCTCGGCCTGACGAAGGCGCCGGTTATGGCCAGCCGCCCGAACGTGGCGCGTATCCCGAACCCGGTTACGAAGGCTACGGGCCCGGGTACGGCCGCCAGGATTACGGCCAACCCGATTACGGCCGCTACGGCGAGCCCGGTGGCGGGTATGCGCCGCCCGGCGGCGGGTACGCGGAGCCGGCCGCCCGCGACTACGACTACGGCCAACCCGGCGGGGCCGGGTACGGCGGTTACGGGGAGACCGGCTATGCGTCTACCGGCAGGACGGTCACACTTCAGCTCGACGACGGCAGCGGGCGGACATACCAGCTGCGCGAAGGCAGCAACATCATCGGCCGCGGGCAAGACGCCCAGTTCCGGCTGCCCGATACCGGTGTGTCGCGCCGTCACCTTGAGATCAGGTGGGACGGGCAGGTCGCTCTGCTGACCGACTTGAACTCCACCAACGGCACCACCGTCAACAACGCGCCGGTGCAGGAATGGCAGCTGGCCGACGGTGATGTGATCCGGTTGGGCCACTCCGAGATCATCGTCCACTTTCAGTGAGCTGACCGTGCGGCGAAGCTATCAAGCTTCGCCCCGAGTCGGCCACCGTCCAAGTATCGTGACGTTGCTGACGTGCTCGCCCACCGCGAGCACGAGGTGTGCAGCGCCGGGACGGAGAGGACGCCGGATGCAGGGATTGGTTCTGCAGCTGACGCGTGCCGGGTTCTTGTTGCTGTTATGGGTTTTCATCTGGTCGGTGCTGCGGATCCTGCGCACTGATATTTACGCGCCCACCGGCGCGGTCATGGCCCGCCGTGGCCTGACGTTTCGCAGTGCGCTCATGCCGTCGCGACAGCGCCGCAACGTGCCCCGCCACTTGGTGGTCACCGAGGGCTCGCTCGCCGGCGCGCGCATCAGCCTCAGCGGGCAACCGGTGCTGATCGGACGCGCGGACGATTCGACGTTGGTGCTCACCGACGACTATGCGTCGACGCGGCACGCGCGACTGTCCCAGCGTGGCTCAGAATGGTATGTCGAGGATCTAGGATCGACCAACGGCACTTACCTTGACAGGGCGAAGGTGACGACGGCGGTACGAGTTCCGATTGGAACCCCGGTTCGAATCGGCAAAACGGTAATCGAGTTGCGCCCGTGACACTGGTTCTGCGTTACGCGGCCCGCAGCGATGTCGGCCTGGTGCGTTCCAACAACGAGGACTCGGTGTATGCGGGAGCACGGCTGCTGGCGCTGGCCGACGGCATGGGTGGTCACGCCGCCGGCGAAGTGGCGTCGCAGCTGGCGATTGCCGCGCTGGCTCAACTCGACGATGACGAGCCCGGCGGCGATCTGCTCGGCAAGCTCCACGACGCTGTGCAGCAAGGCAATTCGGCGATCGCCGCGCACGTCGAGCTGGAGCCGGACCTGGAGGGGATGGGTACCACGCTCACCGCGATCCTGTTCGCCGGCGATCGCCTGGGGCTGGTGCACATCGGCGACTCGCGCTGCTACCTGCTGCGCGACGGCGAGTTGACCCAGATCACCAGAGACGACACCTTCGTGCAGACCTTGGTCGACGAAGGCCGCATCAGCCCGGAAGAAGCGCACAGCCACCCGCAGCGCTCCCTGATCATGCGCGCCCTCACCGGCCATGAGGTGGAGCCGACGCTGACCATGCGCGAGGTACGGGCGGGTGACCGATACCTGTTGTGCTCGGACGGATTATCCGACCCGGTCAGCGACGAAACCATCCTTGAGGCGCTGAAGATCCCCGACGTCAACGATGCCGCAGACCGCCTCATCGAACTGGCTTTGCGCGGCGGCGGACCGGACAACGTGACCGTGGTGGTCGCCGATGTCGTCGACCACGACTACGGTCCGACTCAGCCGATCGTAGCGGGCGCGGTTTCCGCAGACTCCGATTACCAGGACCAACTGACCCGGCCCGACACCGCCGCCGGCCGGGCATCCGCCATCAGCCCCCGCAAAGATGTCACCAAACATATTCTGCCCCACGGAGATACATTCACTCAGCCGATCCGGTCGCGTCGGCGGATGGCGATGGCTATCACACTGCTGGTGCTGCTGGTGCTGGCGGGTCTTGCGATCAGCCGGGCCATCATCCGCAACAACTACTATGTCGCCGGATACGAGGGCAACGTGTCCATCATGCGCGGCATTCCGCAGTCGATTCTGGGCTTGCCCCTGCACAAGCCGTACCTGCTGGGCTGCCTCAACGGCAATCAGCTGTCCCAGATCAGCTACGGCCAGTCCAAAGACCACCTGGGCTGCCACCTGATGAAGCTGGAGGATCTGCGACCCGCCGAACGTGCGCAGGTGGCGGCCGGGCTGCCAGCCGGCAGCCTTGACGACGCGATCGCGCAGCTGCGCGAATTATCAACGAACTCACTGCTACCCCCGTGCCCGCCGCCACGCGCCACCTCGCCACCGCCCGCGACCAGCCGCGCCCCCACGCCCAGCACCACCGCCACCCCGCCGCACCCCCAGTCTCCCGATTCCACCGACTCCTCAGCCCCCGCGCCTCCCGCCAGGGCGAATCCGCAGCCGCCACTGCAGCCGGGCACCGATTGCCGGGCGGCGGCATGAGTGGCGGCGACGCGGGGCGCAGGGATGATGAGGAGCGGCACACAGTGAGCACAGCGCCGCAGCCGCCAATCATGGTGACACCTGCCCTGCCGACCCGGCGCAATGCCGAACTGTTGCTATTGGGCTTCGCCACCGCCATCACCGCCGCGGCGCTGCTCATCGTGCAAGCCAATCAAGAACGCGGATTGCATTGGGACCTAGCCGGTTACGCGGTGGCTTTCTTCACCTTGTTCACCTGCGCGCATCTAACGGTGCGACGTTTTGCCCCCTATGCGGACCCGCTGCTGCTGCCGGTGGTCGCGTTGCTCAATGGCCTGGGCCTGGTGATGATCCACCGTCTCGACGTCACCAGCGCCACGCTCGGCGGCCGCACCCATCCCAGTGCCAACCAGCAGATGCTGTGGACGCTGGTGGGCGTGACCGGCTTCGCGCTGGTGGTGTGGTTACTGCCGGACCACCGCCGCCTTGCCCGCTACGGCTACACGTGCGGCGTCGCAGGCTTGGTGATCTTGACCATTCCGGCGTTGCTACCGTCGTCGTTTTCCGAACAGAACGGTGCGAAAATCTGGATTCGCTTGCCGGGCTTTTCGATTCAGCCTGCTGAATTCTCGAAGATCCTGCTGCTGATTTTCTTCGCCGCGGTGCTGGTCGCCAAACGCCGCCTGTTCACCAGCGCCGGCAAGCACGTGATGGGCATGGACCTGCCCCGGCCCCGTGACCTCGCGCCGCTCGTGGCTGCATGGGTCATCTCGGTGGGCGTGATGATTTTCGAAAAGGACCTCGGCACTTCGCTGTTGCTTTACGTGTCGTTCCTGACGATGGTGTATCTGGCCACCCAGCGATTCAGTTGGGTGATTATCGGTTTGGCCCTGTTCGCCGTGGGAAGCGTTGCAGCGTATTTTCTTTTCGCCCATGTCCGGCTTCGCGTGCAGACCTGGCTGTCTCCGTTCGCCGACCCTGAGGGCAGCGGCTATCAGATCGTGCAGTCGCTGTTCAGCTTTGCTACCGGCGGCATCTTCGGCACGGGTCTGGGCAACGGCCAACCCGACACGGTGCCGGCGGCATCAACCGATTTCATCATCGCCGCATTCGGCGAAGAGCTGGGGCTGGTGGGGCTGGCCAGCCTGCTGATGCTCTACACCATCGTGATCATCCGGGGCCTGCGCACCGCGATCGCGGTACGCGACAGCTTCGGCAAGCTGCTGGCGGCCGGGTTGGCGTCGACGCTGGCCATCCAGCTGTTCATCGTCGTCGGCGGCGTGACGACCCTGATCCCGTTGACCGGGCTGACCACACCGTGGATGTCCTACGGCGGCTCGTCGCTGCTCGCTAACTACGCGTTGCTGGCGATCCTCGTGCAGATCTCGCATGCGGCCCGGCGACCTTTCCGCACCCCGTCGCGCGCCACGTCGCCGATTGCGGCGGCCAGCACCGAGGTGATCGAGCGGGTATGAACGCCTCTTTGCGCCGGGTCTCCGTCACCGTGATGGCGTTGATGGTGCTGCTGTTGCTCAATGCCACCTTCACCCAGGTGTTCACCGCCGACGGTTTGCGCGCCGACCCGCGAAACCAGCGAGTGCTGCTCGACGAATATTCGCGACAACGCGGTCAGATCACCGCCGGCGGACAACTGCTGGCCTATTCGGTGGCCACCGACAATCGCTACAAATTCCTGCGCGTATACCCCAATCCTTCTGTGTACGCGCCGATTACGGGTTTTTACTCACTGCGCTATTCCAGCACGGGCCTGGAACGCGCCGAAGACCCGGTGCTCAACGGCTCCGATGAGCGGCTGTTCGGTCGCCGGCTGGCCGACTTCTTCACCGGTCGCGACCCGCGCGGCGGCAATGTCGACACCACCATCAACCCCCGGGTGCAGCAGGCCGGCTGGGATGCGCTGCAGCAAGGCTGCGGCGGCCCCTGCAAAGGGGCGGTGGTGGCGCTGGAACCGTCGACGGGCAAGATCCTAGCGCTGGTGTCGTCACCGTCTTACGACCCCAACCAGTTGGCGTCGCACAATCCCGACGAACAGTTGCGGGCCTGGCAGCGGCTGCGCGACGACCCCGCTGCCCCACTGACCAATCGCGCTATCGCAGAGACCTACCCGCCCGGATCGACATTCAAGGTGATCACCACCGCGGCTGCCCTGCAGGCCGGGATGACCGAGGACGACCAGCTCACCTCCGCGCCCACGATTCCGCTGCCCGACAGCACCGCCACCCTGGAGAATTTCGGCGGCACGCCGTGCGGCGCCGAGCCGACGGTGTCGCTGCGCGAGGCCTTCGCCCGGTCCTGCAATACCGCCTTCGTCCAGTTGGGCATCGCGACCGGCACCGAGGCACTGCGCAGCACTGCCCAGGCGTTCGGGTTCGACACTGCGCCCGAGCCCGTCCCGCTGCAGGTCGCCGAATCAACCGTTGGCCCTATCGCCGATGCCGCCGCGCTGGGGATGTCGAGCATCGGTCAAAAGGACGTCGCGCTGACCCCGCTGCAAAACGCCGTGGTCGCCGCGGCGATCGCCAACGCCGGCGTCATCATGCAGCCCTACTTGGTCAACAGCCTCCAAGGACCGGATCTGGCTAACATCAGCAGCACCGCCCCACACCAGCAGCGCCGTGCGGTTTCACCGCAGGTCGCGGCTAAGCTAACAGAATTGATGGTCGGCGCCGAGTCAGTCACACAGCAGAAAGGGGCCATCCCCGGCGTGCAGATCGCATCCAAGACCGGTACCGCAGAGCACGGCACCGACCCGCGTCACACTCCGCCACATGCGTGGTACATCGCCTTCGCGCCGGCGTACTTGCCGAAGGTGGCCGTCGCGGTACTGGTGGAAGGCGGAGCTGAGCGACCATCCGCGACTGGTGGCGCCCTCGCCGCGCCGATCGGACGCGCCGTGATCGAGGCTGCGCTGCAGGGAGGGCCATGACCGCGCGAGTAGGTGTGACGCTGTCCGGGCGGTATCGCCTCCAGCGCCTCATTGCCACCGGCGGCATGGGTCAGGTGTGGGAAGCGGTCGACAGCAGGCTGGGCCGGCGTGTGGCGGTGAAGGTGCTCAAGCAGGAGTTCTCCCAGGACCCCGAGTTTTTAGAGCGGTTTCGCAACGAGGCACGCACCACCGCAATGCTCAACCATCCCGGGATCGCCAGCGTCCACGACTACGGCGAAACCACCCTCAACGGTGAGGGACGCACCGCCTACCTGGTGATGGAGCTGGTCAACGGCGAGCCGTTGAACTCTGTGCTGAAACGCACCGGCAAGCTCTCGCTGCGGCACGCGCTGGACATGCTCGAGCAGACCGGCCGCGCGCTTCAGGTCGCGCATGCCGCCGGGCTCGTGCACCGCGACGTCAAACCGGGCAATATCTTGATCACGCCCACCGGCCAGGTCAAGATCACCGACTTCGGTATCGCCAAAGCCGTCGACGCGGCACCGGTAACCCAAACCGGCATGGTGATGGGCACCGCTCAATACATCGCTCCCGAGCAGGCCCTCGGCCACGACGCCACCCCGGCCAGTGACGTCTATTCGCTGGGAGTTGTTGGCTACGAATCGGTTTCGGGTAAACGCCCCTTCACCGGTGACGGCGCTTTGACAGTGGCGATGAAGCACATCAAAGAGCCGCCGCCGCCGCTGCCCAACGACGTGCCGCCCAATGTGCGGGAGCTCATCGAAATCACGTTGGTCAAGAACCCGCAGCTGCGCTACAAGAGCGGGGGACCGTTCGCTGACGCCGTCGCCGCGGTGCGTGCGGGCCGCCGACCACCACGACCGAGCCAAACCGGGCGGGCCACTCCGGCGGCCATTCCGTCCAGCGGCCCGTCGAGGGCCGCCGCTAACCCCACCGGTCGGGTGCCCGCCGCCCGCCGAGCCCGCCCGGCGACCGCGGGGCATCGTCCGCCGCCGCCGCGCCGCACCTTCTCCTCCGGGCAGCGTGCGCTGCTGTGGGCCGCTGGAGTGCTGGGGGCGCTGGCGATCATCATCGCGGTGCTGATCGTGATCAACTCGCACGACGAGAACATCCAGCCCCAGCAATCCACCCCGACGGTCACCGATACCGGGACCCCGCCCAGCACCACGTCCAGCGGATCCGCCCCCGCGCAGCCGTCCGATTGGACTGATCACGCCCCGACCAGTAATCCTGGACAGCAGAGCAAGCAAGCCCTACTTCGCTGGGCCGCCGCGCTGACACCGCCCCCTCCCGTCTCGCCGGCCCGACCCGAGACACCGCGATGACCACTCCGCAGCACCTGTCCGACCGCTACGAACTCGGCGAAATCCTGGGTTTTGGTGGCATGTCGGAGGTTCACCTGGCCCGCGACCTCCGACTGCACCGTGACGTCGCGGTCAAGGTGTTGCGCGCCGACCTTGCCCGCGATCCCAGCTTCTATCTGCGCTTCCGGCGTGAAGCGCAAAACGCGGCCGCGCTGAACCACCCGGCCATCGTCGCCGTATATGACACCGGCGAAGCGGAAACACCCGCCGGTCCGCTGCCCTACATCGTGATGGAGTACGTCAACGGCGTCACCCTGCGCGACATCGTGCACACCGACGGCCCGATGCCGCCCCACCGCGCCATCGAGGTCATCGCCGACGCCTGCCAGGCGCTGAATTTCTCACACCAGCACGGCATCATCCACCGCGACGTCAAACCGGCGAACATCATGATCAGCACCACCGGTGCGGTGAAGGTGATGGACTTCGGGATCGCCCGGGCGATCGCCGACAGCGGCAACAGTGTCACCCAGACCGCGGCGGTGATCGGGACCGCGCAGTACCTGTCCCCGGAGCAGGCTCGCGGCAACCCGGTCGATGCCCGCTCCGACGTCTACTCACTGGGGTGTGTTCTCTACGAAATCCTCACCGGCGAGCCACCTTTCGTCGGTGACTCGCCGGTCGCGGTCGCTTATCAGCACGTGCGCGAGGACCCGATTCCGCCGTCGCAGCGCCGCGAGGGCATCTCCGCCGACCTCGACGCTGTCGTGCTCAAGGCGCTGGCCAAGAACCCGGACAACCGATACCAGACCGCCGCCGAGATGCGGGCCGACCTGATCCGGGTGCACAACGGTGAACCACCCGAGGCGCCCAAAGTGCTCACCGCCGCCGAGCGCACATCGATGCTGGCGTCGGGGGCGCCGGGCGGTCCGGCGGGGCCGCACACCGACCCGCTGCCGCGCCAGCAGCTTGATTTCGCCCCGGATCGCGATGCCGGCTCGGTGCGCCGCTGGTTGATCGCGGTTGCCGCGCTGGCCGTGTTGACCGTCGTCGTCACCATCCTCATCAACACCTTCGGCGGCAACACCCGCAACGTGCAGGTGCCCGACGTGCGCGGGCAAGTCTCAGCCGACGCGATCGCGGCACTGCAAAACCGCGGCTTTAAGACCCGCACCCAGCAAAAACCGGATTCCACGGTGCCACCCGACCACGTGATCGGCACCGAGCCGGCTGCCAACGCGTCGGTGAGTGCGGGCGAAGAGATCACTATCAACGTGTCGACGGGCCCCGAGCAGCGCGAGGTGCCTGACGTGTCTTCGCTGAGCTACGCCGACGCGGTCAAGAAGCTGACCGCCGCCGGATTTGGCCGCTTCAAGCAGGCCAGCTCGCCTTCGACCCCGGAGCTCAAGGGCCGCGTCGTCGGCACCAATCCACCGGCCAACCAGACGTCGGCCATCACCAACGTGATCACGATCGTCGTCGGGTCGGGGCCGGCCACCAAGCAGATCCCGGACGTGGCCGGCCAAACCGTTGACCTCGCGCAGAAAAACCTCACCGTCTACGGGTTCACCAAATTCAGCCAGGCGGCGGTGGACAGCCCCCGCCCGGCCGGCGACGTAATCGGCACCAATCCTCCTGCGGGCGCGACGGTTCCGGTGGATTCGGTGATCGAGTTGCAGGTCTCCAAGGGCAACCAGTTCGTGATGCCTGACCTGTCCGGGTTGTTCTGGACCGACGCCGAACCGCAGCTGCGCGCGCTGGGCTGGACGGGTGTGCTGGTCAAGGGGGCCGATGTCGACGCCGGGGGCGACAAGCACAACCGGGTGGTGTATCAGAGCCCGGCGGCGGGCCAGGGCGTGAACAAAGACGGCGCCATCACGCTGAAGTTCGGTCAGTAGCCGTCAGCGGCCGTGCCGTGGCTGTGGTTTTCAGAATCTCGCTTTCCAGCCGCCGCACCAGGATGTCGTCGAAGGGCTGCCCGCAACAGGCCAGCCAGTTGGCCAACATCCGGTGCCCGCCCTCGGTGAGGATGGACTCCGGGTGAAACTGCACCCCGTAGATCGGCAGGTCCGTGTGCTGCACCCCCATGATCACCCCACTGCGGGTCCGGGCCGTCACCTCCAGCATGGGCGGCAAGGTCTCCGGCAAGATCGTCAGCGAATGATATCGGGTCGCCGTGAAAGGATCCGGAAGTCCTTGCAGCACACCGATATTCGTGTGGAATACGCTGCTGGTTTTGCCGTGCAGGAGCTCGGGTGCGCGGTCGACCGTGGCCCCGAATGCCACCCCGATCGCCTGATGCCCCAAGCACACGCCCAGCAGCGGGGTGCGCGCGGCGGCGCAGGCCCGCACCAGGCCGATCGACGCCCCCGCGCGCTCGGGTGTGCCCGGACCCGGGCTGAGCAGCACCCCGTCGAATTGGGCGGCCGCGGCGGCTTGGTCGCTCAACCTGGTGTCGTCGTTGCGCCACACCTGGGCCTCGACGCCGAGCTGGCCGAGATACTGCACCAGGTTGAACACGAAGCTGTCGTAGTTGTCGACGACCAAGATCCGCACCACGATGTCAGCCTATCGCCTGCCGGGTGCGGGCTTTCGGGCTCAGTAGCCCAGCGGGCCGACGGGCTGAGCGACATGCATGCGCAGCGGTTCGGTGTGGCCGACAATCCGCACGTCGGGTTTGACCTGCTCGTCGTAGCCGAGACCGAAGCGGATCACGTACTGCTTGTAGAGCGCGACCAGGGGAGCGGCGGCCAACGCCGCCTGCATGGCCGCGGCATCGCCGACGGCGCTGATCGTGTAGGGCGGGCTATAGGTACGTCCGTTGAGCAACAAGGTATTTCCGACGCAGCGCGGTACCGAGGTAGCGATGACGCGTTGGTCTTGGATCTGGATGGCTTCCGCGCCGGCGCTCCACAGCGCGTTGAGCACCG
This sequence comes from Mycobacterium heckeshornense, assembly GCF_016592155.1. NCBI lineage: Bacteria > Bacillati > Actinomycetota > Actinomycetes > Mycobacteriales > Mycobacteriaceae > Mycobacterium > Mycobacterium heckeshornense. Next base: position 13,979 of record NZ_AP024237.1, on the reverse strand, counting down.
CCTCCACGTCCTGCTGGTGCACCACCAAGTCGTCGGGGGATGCGTCGCGGGGGAACCGGCCGTTGGCGTCGCGCTGGGCGTCGCTAAGCGTTACCACCAAGCCGGGCCCGTGGACCGGATCCAGCCCGGCCTCGCCGGTGAGTTCCGCCGAGCGCGCCCGCATCGCCGCCAATGCGCTGTCCGCAGAGCGACCATGCGTCGAATCGATCTTGGCGGCCAGCGCATCTCGCTCGCTGCCGAGCCGGTCTACCGACGACTGTTCCGCGCGAACCAGGTCGACCAGCCGCGGGGCATCGCTGCGGCGGATCTCGCTGCCCCCCGACACGCCGTGGGTGGCCGCCAGCAGCAGACCGGCCAGCATCCACACTAGCGGTACCGCGAATCGCCACGGGGAGCGCGTGTGGCCCGGGCTGGTCATCGGCTTTCCGTTTCCTGCGCGGCGTGTGCGTTAATCTCGTAGCCGCTATCGTTGCATCCGCCCCGTTCGAGTGTCCGAGGTTTCGCCGAGGTATCAATGCCCAAGTCGAAAGTCCGCAAGCGCAGGGACTTCACCGCCTCCGCGGTGAGCCGCACGCCGGTCAAGGTCAAGGCCGGGCCGTCGAGCATGTGGTTCGTCGCGTTGTTCGTGGGCCTGATGCTGATCGGGCTGGTCTGGCTGATGGTGTTTCAACTAGCCGCCGCCGGCAGCCAGACCCCCACCGTGCTGACTTGGATGTCAGACCTCGGCCCGTGGAACTACGCGATCGCGTTTGCTTTCATGATCACCGGTCTGTTGCTCACAATGCGCTGGCACTGACCGATGCGCGTACCGTGATGAATTCATCTTCGGCGGGAATCGTTTCTGTGCTGGCAACCTTACCGTCATCCAATCACACGAATGTGATTCATCCCCATTGTTGATAGCGCTTGTGGATAACCGCATCGCCGGTGGTGAGAGGGTCTAGCGGCTTGGTTCAGCAAACGCACTGGGCGCCCCGAACAGCCGCCATCGCAGGCTGCGGCGCCGCAGGGATGCTGATGGCTATCGGGTCTGTGACGCTTGTCACAGACATTCCTGGCAGGATTTTCACAGGTATTGCCGCCGCGGGTTTGATCTTGTTTGCAAGCGTTTCGTGGCGCGCGCGCCCAAAGCTGGCAATCACGGCCGACGGGCTTGTCGTGCGCGGATGGCTGCGAACGCAGCTATTGCGGCGCCCCCAGGTCAAGATCATTCGGATTGTCGAGTTCCGCCGCATCGGGCGCAAACTCCGGCTGCTCGAGATCGAGACCGTCGACGACCAGCTGCGGATTTTCTCCCGCTGGGACCTGGGCACCGACCCGCTGGAGGTGCTTGACGCGCTCACCGCCGCAGGCTACGCCGGTCCGGAGGTCAGCGAAACCAGCTCATGAGATCGTGACCGATTCGATGACGACAGGCTCGGTCGGCCGGTCGTTGCCGTCGGTGGGCGTGCCGGCGATCGCGTCGACAACCTTCTGCGACTCCGGGTCGATCACCTCGCCGAAGATCGTGTGCCGCCGGTTGAGGTGCGGCGTCTTTTCGACGGTGATGAAGAACTGCGACCCGTTCGTGCCTGGTCCGGCATTGGCCATCGCCAGCAGATAGGGCCGGTCGAACTGCAGCTCGGGGTGGAACTCGTCGGCGAACTTATAGCCCGGGCCGCCCCGACCGGTGCCGGTCGGATCGCCGCCCTGGATCATGAACCCCTTGATTACCCGGTGAAACACCGCGCCGTCGTAGAACGGGCCGGAGGTGCCGCCAGAGGCGTTCTGGCTCGAGTATTCCTTGGTGCCTTGGGCCAAACCCACGAAGTTAGCGACGGTCTTGGGCGCATGGTTACCGAACAGGGCGATCTTGATGTCACCGCGGTTGGTATGCAACGTAGCGGTAGCGGTCTGAATGGGGCTGGTAGTCACGGCAGCCGAGTCTGCCATTGCGCACGCGCCCGCCCGCACCGGGTCCCCCGCGACGCTGCCCACGGCAGGCGCCCGAACACCAGCAGCCGAGCTCGTCGCGCACACGGGCGTCGTCGATGATGGCAGGCTGGGATGGGTTCGGACACACAGCGACAGGAAGGCGCGCTATGAGCTTGACGGCCAATGGTCGGCTGACCCCGCGACAGCGGTTGACCCGTGGCCTGGCCTATACGGCGGTCGGTCCGGTGGATATCACCCGCGGTGTCGTCGGGCTGGGTGCTCACTCCGCTCAAGTGGGCGCCGCCAACCTGCTCCGGCGGTACCGAGAGGGCCGGCTGGCGCGTGACCTCGCCGGCGCCCAGCAGACCCTCACCCAGGAACTGGCGGCCGCCGGCGAGGTGGTGTCCGGCCTTCCCGCAGCCCTGCAGCATGCACGCCGATCCCGGCGTCGCAGCAAGCGGCCCTGGGTCCTCGCGGGTGTGGTGACGGCAGTGGTTCTGGCCGCTGGTGCTGTCGCGTTCTCGGTCGTCCGGCGCTCGTCACGCAACGAGCCGTCGCCGCGGCCGCCCAGCGTCGACGTGCAACCAAAACCGTGATCAAGGGTGGAGCCTAGGGGATTCGAACCCCTGACTTCTGCCTTGCAAAGGCAGCGCTCTACCAACTGAGCTAAGGCCCCTCGTCACACTCCGCGGCCACGTGCCACACCTCGACGCCGCGGCGGCACCGTACCACCGTCACCACCACACCGATAACGGCGAGCAGTGTCGCGACTTTCGCGGCGCGTCGGGAAAAACACATGACAGTGGGCCTAGGAGGACTCGAACCTCCGACCTCTTCGTTATCAGCGAAGCGCTCTAACCGCCTGAGCTATAGGCCCGTACTCCCGCACGGCCGAGCGACGAGATTACCGTACCGGCCGCACACTGCCCAAACACGATTACCGGCACTAGTCTCGGTCAGCCAGCGTCACCTCGATACCGCCGATCAAGTCCGTCGTCAGGTTGTAGATGAACGCGCCTACGGTGGCCATTGCTGTCAGCAAGACAATATTGACCAGGCCGATCAGCGCCGCGCCTCCGAAGATCGTGCCGCCGGAAACCAGCTCACCCCTGGTACCACCGCCAGCGTTGGTAAGCAAGTCGCCGACGTTGCTGTTCAGCTTGCTCCACACGCCCATGCCGCCCAGCACCAGATAAAGGAACGCCACCGCGATCATCCACACGAAAAACAGCGTCACCGATAGCACCAGCGACACCTTCAACGTGCTCCACGGATCGATCCTGCGCAGTTGCATGCTGGCGCGAACCGGGCCGCGGGGTCTCCGGGCCACCGTGAACCGCGGCTCCGGTCCCGTCGGCCGGCCCGGCGATGGCGCTGCGTCGGTTGGCTGCTCGGATGCCGGTTGGCGCTGCCCTGACCGCGGCGAAGGCCCGGACAGATCGGGCAATTCGCTGAGGTACGCATCGCCATGCCGGCCCTCCTCGCCGCGTTCCGGGTGGGCCGGCTCCGGTCGCGGCGCAGCGAAGGCCGCGGGCGCGGCAGTCCCGGTGATGAACCGGTTCAGCCGGGCCCCGACCTCGCCGGATTGGCCACCCGCACGGGGTTCGGCGTTCGGCGAGGTTTCCGGTGCCGAGCGTTGTGGTGGATGGGGCCGGTCGGGGCGCCGCGGCCGCCGGTCGCCGATTTCGGGCACCCGACCGGTGTCGGCGATTCCCGGCGCGGGTGTGTGCGGGCCGCCACGATCGGGAGAGCCATTGCGCTCGCCCAGGTTATCGCCGGGTCTGGGGTATCCCGGCTCGTTCGGTGAAGTCATCGCCCCGGCTCCTTACCTGTGTACCCGGGCCGCCCGGGCGGTGACGGCGGCCGCTTCGGCGTCGGGTCGATTGGGACTGCCCGCCCCGGCCCGGCAAGCGCAAACGCCCACCTCGGCATCGTATCGTCAGCCTAGGCGTGATGGTCCGGTTCCTCGGCGGCGTCGGTTTCCTCGGCATTGCGTGCAATGGCTACCAGTGTGTCGCCCTCACCCAAGTTCATCAACCGCACACCCTTGGTCTGCCGCCCGGCCTTGCGGACCTGCCGGGCCGCGGTGCGGATCACCCCTCCCCCGGAAGTGATGGCGTAGACCTCGGTGTCGTCATCAACGATCAACGCCCCCACCAGCTTGCCGCGCCGGGGGTCGTACTGAATCGTCAGCACCCCTTTGCCGCCGCGTCCCTGTATCGGGTATTCCTCGATCGCGGTGCGCTTGGCATAGCCACCCGAGGTGGCGACCAATAGATAGGTGTCTTCCCGGACCACGTTCAGCGACAGCAACCGGTCGTCGGTATTGAACCGCATGCCTTGTACACCGGAGGTGGCCCGGCCCATTGGCCGCAACGCTTCGTCGTTTGCCGAGAACCGGATGGATTGGCCGTTGGCCGACACCAACAGCAGGTCGTCGTCTGCCGAGCAGAGCACCGCGCCGACGAGTTCGTCACCGTCGCGGAGGTTGATCGCCACAATCCCGCCCGAGCGGTTGGAATCGAACTCGGTGAGCCTGGACTTCTTCACCAACCCGTTGCGAGTGGCCAGCACCAGATACGGGGCGTCGGTGTAGCTGCGGATCCGGATCACCTGAGCGATGCGTTCCTCCGGCTGGAATGCCAGCAGGTTGGCCACATGCTGACCGCGCGCCGTGCGAGCGGCCTCCGGCAGCTCGTAGGCCTTCGCCCGGTAGACCCGGCCCTGACTGGTGAAGAACAGGATCCAGTCGTGCGTGGAGCAGACGAAAAAGTGCGCGACGATGTCGTCCTGCTTGAGGCCCGCCCCCTGAACTCCTTTGCCGCCGCGTTTCTGGCTGCGGTACAGGTCGGTCTTGGTGCGTTTGGCGTACCCGGTTTCGGTGATGGTGACGACCACGTCCTCGCGCGCGATCAGATCCTCGTCGCTGACCTCGCCGTCGGCGGCGACGATGCGGGTGCGGCGGTCATCACCATGTTTGTCGACGATCTCGGCGAGCTCGTCGCGCACGATTCGGCGTTGCCGCTCGGGTTTGGCCAGGATGTCTTCCAGGTCGGCGATCTCGGCCTCGATCTTGGCCAGGTCATCGATGATGCGCTGGCGTTCCAGCGCGGCCAGCCGGCGCAGCTGCATGTCCAGGATCGCCTGGGCCTGGATTTCGTCGATCTCGAGCAGCTCGATCAGACCAGCTCGGGCAATGTCAACCGTCTCCGACGCCCGGATCAGTGCGATCACCTCGTCGAGGGCGTCGAGCGCCTTGACCAGCCCGCGCAGGATGTGGGCGCGTTCGTTGGCCTTGCGCAGCCGGTATCGGGTGCGCCGCACGATCACGTCGAGCTGATGGTCGACGTAGTAGCGGATCAGCTGGTCCAGCCGGAGCGTGCGCGGCACGCCGTCGACGATGGCGAGCATGTTGGCGCCGAAGCTGGTCTGCAGCTGGGTGTGCTTGTAGAGGTTGTTCAGCACCACCTTGGCCACCGCGTCGCGTTTGAGCTCGATGACGATGCGCAGGCCCACCCGGTCGCTGCTTTGGTCTTCGATGTTGGCGATTCCGGAAAGCTTGCCGTCGCGGACCTGCTCGGCGATCGAGGTGATGAAGTTGTCGTGGTTGACCTGATACGGCAACTCGGTGATGACCAATGCGGTTCGGCCCTTTGCGATCTCCTCGATCTCGGCCACGCCGCGCATCCGGATCGAACCGCGACCGGTGGTGTAGGCCTCGGCTATGCCCTGGGTGCCCACAATCAACCCGGCGGTGGGAAAGTCCGGCCCCCTGACCCGCTCGGTGACCGCCTTGAGCGTCGCTTCTTCGTCGGCGTCGAAGTTGTCCAGGCACCAAAACACCGCTTCGGCGAGTTCCCGCAGGTTGTGCGGCGGGATGTTGGTCGCCATCCCGACCGCGATGCCGCCCGAGCCATTAGCCAGCAGGTTGGGAAACCGGCTCGGCAGCACCGTCGGCTCCTGCACTCGCCCGTCGTAGTTCGGGATGAAATCGACTGTCTCCTCATCGATTTCACGCAGCATCTCCATCGCAAGCGGAGTGAGCCGCGCCTCGGTGTTGTGACTGACGAAGCCGTTGGTGACGAATGCGTGGTCCTCGGTATCGACGCGGAGGCTATAGACCGGCTGGACGCCCGCATGGGTCACACTTGCGACTCTCGCGTAGTAGAAGCGCCCGTCGGTCAGCTCGGTCGCAATGGCACGGGCGTCCGGGTCGCTGTCGTGTGCTTGCAGGAAGCGCGCCAGTCCAGGGACGCCCACCGTGTAGGTTGTGGGCGAGAATTCGTGTTTTTCGCGCCCACAACCTGCACGGTCGACGCTTAATGCGCTTCGTTGGATTACCGCGTAATCGCCCGGCTTGATTTCTTCGATCAGTTTCCACAGCAGGGTCGGCACGCCCGCGACATCGACCAAACACAGCAACGGGTGGTTGGCGGTGCCCGTTACGTGCAGACCTTCGATTGTGCGGACCGTGTACACCGGATGCTCGCCCGAGTGGAACAGCCGGTCGGCGAGCACAGGATTACCGTGGCGGTCGAGCACTTTCAGGTCGATCGCGTTGTCGCTGTCGGGGTGCGCACCTGGCACGATGTCGGCGATGCGCACTGACTGGCCCTCGGGTAGTGCGACCACCGCATCTCCGGTGACGCAGTAGCGCATCGCGGCCGGCGGGTCGTTACCTGGGGAACCGAAGTTGCCCTGGCCGTCGACCAGTGGATAGCGCATCGACCACGGCTGCGCCATCCGCACCAACGTGTCGTAGATCGACGCATCGCCGTGCGGGTGATAGTTGCCCATCGTCTCGGCCACCGACCGCGCCGACTTGGCGTGGCTGCGATCCGGGCGGAAGCCGGAGTCGTACATGGCGTAAAGCACCCGGCGGTGCACCGGTTTGAGGCCGTCGCGCACTTCGGGCAACGCCCGGCCGACGATCACGCTCATCGCGTAATCGATGTAGCTGCGCTGCATCTCCTGCTGGATGTCGACCGGTTCCACCCGGTCGAGCGAATCATCCCCGGGGGGCAGCGTGGTGTCGGTCATCTATTCCTCGCTTGCGATCAGCCGCGGGTCAGACGTCAAGGAAGCGAACATCCTTCGCGTTGCGGGTGATAAAGCTCCGCCGGGCGTCGACGTCCTCGCCCATCAGGATGGAGAACAGCTCGTCAGCCGCGGCGGCGTCATCGAGGGTGACCCGCCGCAGCACCCGGACCGAGGGATCCATTGTGGTTTCCCACAACTCCTTGGCGTCCATCTCACCGAGCCCTTTGTAGCGCTGGATGCCGTCGTCCTTGTTGATCTTCTTTCCGGCTTTCAGCCCGGCTTCCAGCAGGGCGTCCCGTTCGCGATCGGAGTAGGCGAATTCCGGTTCGGCGCGCAGCCATTTGAGCTTGTACAGCGGCGGTTGCGCCAAGAACACATGCCCGTTTTCGATCAGCGGCCGCATGAACCGGAACAGCAGCGTCAACAGCAGCGTGGAGATGTGCTGGCCGTCGACATCGGCGTCGGCCATCAACACGATCTTGTGGTAGCGAAGCTTGGAGATGTCGAATTCGTCGTGAATCCCGGTGCCGAGCGCGGTGATGATCGACTGCACTTCGGTGTTTTTGAGCACCCGGTCGATGCGGGCCTTCTCGACATTGATGATCTTGCCGCGCAACGGCAAGATAGCTTGAAACATCGAGTCGCGACCGCTCTTCGCCGAACCGCCTGCCGAATCACCTTCCACCACATACAGTTCCGACTTACGCGGATCGGTGGAACGGCAGTCGGCCAGCTTGCCGGGCAGTCCGCCAATGTCTGTCGCCGTTTTGCGGCGCACCAATTCTCGGGCTTTTCGCGCGGCGATGCGCGCCTGCGCCGAGGAAACCGCCTTGTTGACGACGGTCTTGGCGTCAGATGGGTTGGATTCGAACCAGTGGGTGAGCTGTTCGTTGCATACTTTCTGCACGAACGACTTGACTTCGGTGTTTCCGAGCTTCGTCTTGGTCTGGCCCTCGAACTGCGGTTCGGCGACCTTGACCGAAATCACCGCAGCCAAGCCCTCCCGGATGTCGTCGCCGGTGAGGTTCGGATCCTTGTCTTTTAGTAGTTTTCGGTCCTTGGCGTACTTGTTGACCACGGACGTGAGCGCGGCCCGGAAACCCTCTTCGTGGGTGCCGCCTTCGTGGGTGTTAATGGTGTTGGCGAAGGTATGCACGGACTCCGAGTAGCCGGCGTTCCACTGCATAGCGATCTCGACCTCACACCCCGGGCCCTTGCCGGAGAAGTCGACGATGCTGGAGTGGATCGGGTTCTTGGTGCGGTTGATGTGCTTGACGAAGTCGACCAGACCGCCCGGGTAATGGAACGTGCGATGTTTAACTTTATGCGGCGCAACCGATTCGGCTGCACGCTCCTCCGCGGATTTTGGTGCATCGGCCACATCGCTGACCACCTCGTCGACGACCTCGTCCTGGGTGACTCGCTCGTCGGTCAGTGTGATGGTCAGCCCCTTGTTAAGAAAGGCCATCTCCTGCAGTCGGCGGGCGACGGTCTCGAAATCGTATTCGGTGGTTTCGAAGACCTCGGGGTCGGCCCAAAACCGCACTGTGGAACCGGTTTTCTTGGTCTTAGCGCCCTGTTTGAGAGTGCCCGGCACGGAGTGGTCGTAGAACTGGAACCACTCATAGCCGTCGCGGCAGATTTCGACCTCCAATCGGGTCGACAGCGCATTGACAACCGACACACCGACCCCGTGCAAGCCGCCCGATATCGCATACGCCTCGGAGTCGAATTTGCCGCCGGCGTGCAACTGGGTCATCACTACGTCAACCGTGGGTATCCCGGACGCGTGCATCGCGACCGGAATGCCCCGGCCGTCGTCGCGGACTTCGACCCCGCCATCTGCGAGCAGCACCACGTCGACCCTGGTGGCGTAGCCGGCCATCGCTTCATCGACGGCGTTGTCCACGACCTCCCAAATAAGGTGATGCAGGCCACGTTCGCCGGTCGACCCGATATACATGCCCGGGCGTTTACGGACAGCCTCCAACCCCTCGAGAATGGTGATGGACTGGGCGTCGTATTCCTCTTGTGCCTTCTTCTTCTGGGCAGCCACGGTTGGAAAGCTCTCCTTGGGGGTCGCGTGCGAGCGGTCCAGTCACCGCAGCAGCATCGTGGCTCCAGTCTACCGTTACGAGCGGACAGCACCGATTTTCCCGGGGTGTTTCTACCCAGCTGACCGCGCCGTGTGCTGACCATCTTGATGGCATGCAGGTCCTGACGGCAGCCGAGCCGATCGCTGCGCTCCTGGCGGTTCTGAGCCGATAAATCCCGCCCGGCGTGCCAGCCTCAACCGTAGGTGTCGCGCGGACCCCGGCCGGCAATATGTAACGGACCTTTACGCCACGACGGCGCCGCCGGACCCGAAATTTTCAGCGACGTCACAACACCGTCGCCGACCGCGGCGGCAATTTTCGCCAGCAGTTGCGCCTGCATAATCCGCAACTGGGTGGCCCAGGCCGTCGACTCGGCCGCTATCTTCAACACGCCGTCGTTCAGCCCGGTGGGGGTGGCGTGGTCGGCGATCTGATGCCCGACGACCGACGCCCATTGGCCCAGCACCGTGCCTTCGGCCACCCTGGCCGACCACCCGCGCTGTTTGGCCAGCTCTCGCGCCACCGCCCCGAGTGGCTGCGGATCGCGGGGATCCGGCCCCGGTCCTGACCACCGGCGCCGGTTTCCGGCGCCGGCGACCCGATGCGTAACCGGTGCTTTTCGCCCACGACCAACGTCGCGGCCGCGCAGCCGCGCGGCCTCACGGGCTTCCTCGAGTGTGCGCCGCACCAAATCCATACCCACTGGCATCGGTGGCTCGCGGTCGTTGACGGAGTCGGTCATGGCCGTATCACCGAGACTCGGCCGCCGTCGTCGTCACGCAAGCCGATCAGAACCTGCCGGGCGTCCCAGTCTTTCGGGATGTCCTCGGCTACCGCAGCGGTGACTAACACCTGCTCCGCCGCCGCAGCAACGGCGGCTAATGCCCGCCGCCGTGTGGTGTCGAGTTCGGCGAACACGTCATCAAGCAATAGCACCGGTTCGCTGCCGTCCCGGCGTAACAATTCATAGGCCGCGAACCGTAGCGCCAACGCCAGCGACCACGATTCCCCGTGGCTGGCAAAGCCTTTAGCCGGCTGATCACCGAGTTGCACGTCCAGATCGTCGCGGTGCGGGCCGATCAAGCACACGCCACGTTCAAGCTCGACTGTGCGCCGCTGCGCCAGCGCCGACAACAGCGCCCCCTGCAGAAACTGTGGATCGGCATCCCCGCCACCGTCCAAAGCGATGCTCGCCCGATAACCGATGCTCGCCGTCCTGGATCCGGGCGCCAATAGCTGGTAGGCCTTTTCGACTTCGGGTGCCAGCTCGTTAATCAGCTCGATACGGGCGGCCATCAATTCGGCACCATGTGCAGCCAACCGGCTATCCCATACGTCTAGCGTGTCGATGAGGCCCGAATCGCGTTGGCGGGTACCGGTCACGGTTTTCAATAGCGCGGTACGCTGCCGCACCACTTTGTCGTAATCGGCCCGCACCGCCGCGACACGCGGGCGTCGCAGCGCGGCCAGATCATCGAGATAGCGGCGGCGATCCATCGGATCCCCGCGCACCAACGCCAAATCCTCCGGCGCGAACAACACCGCCCGCAATACCCCGACCACGTCGCGGACACCACGCACCGATGAGCGGTTGAGCCTTGCCTTGTTCGCTCGCCCGGTGTTGATCTCCACATCAACCGCGCATTCCCGCCCGCCGTTAACCACGATGGTTGAGATCACGGCCCGCGCCGCACCGGTGCGCACCAACGGTATGTCGGTGGCCACCCTATGCGACGTTAAAGTCGACGAATACCACAGCGCTTCAACTAAATTTGTTTTGCCGTACCCATTCGGGCCGATGAACACCGTGCAGCCGGGCTGCAAATCCAGTTCCGTGTCCGCCCATGACCGGAAGTCGCGCAATCCCAAATACCGGACGTACACGCTATGCCTTACCCGGGCAAACGTACCGGCATCAACAGATAAACGTAACTGCTGTCGACAGCGGGGAAGGGCCCCGAACCGTTCGGCGTGGGCTCGTCACCAGACGCCGGACGCAGCAGAGCGGGCCGGCTCGAAGTGGTAAAACCGAACGACACTCGCTCAGAATGCAACGACCCCAGCCCTTCCGTCAGATAGGTCGGGTTGAACGCGATGGTCAGCGGATCGCCGACGAATTCCACCGGCAAGTCTTCTTCGGCCCTGCCCACGTCGTCGGCACCGGCGGAGAGCCGCAAAAGCCCGTCGGCAAACTCCATCCGAATCTGGGCTCCACGCTCGGCCACCAGCGCAACCCGCTTAATCGCTTCGGTCAACTCGGCCACACCTGTCGTAGCGATCGCGGTGTGCTCGGTTGGCAACAGTTGGCGAAACTTCGGGAACTCGGCATCAAGCAGGCGTGTGGTGGTGCGCTTACCGTCGCCGCTGATGCCCAGCAGACCATCTTTGCCGACCCCCGCCCCAGCGCCCAACGACAATCGCACCTCCGAGCCATCCAGGCCCGCCTTGGCCGCCTCCGCCAACGTCTTGGCCGGCACCAGTACCGCCGCCTCAACGTCAGGCGACACCGCCGACCAGGTCAGTTCACGAACCGCCAACCGAAACCTGTCGGTGGCGGCCAAAACAACCGTTTCCCCCGAGATCTCCAGCCGAATACCGGTCAACATCGGCAGGGTGTCATCCCGTCCCGCCGCCACCGCGACTTGGCTAATCGCCTCGGCGAACACGTCAGCGGACAATCGCCCGGTTTCCGCCGGCAGAGCCGGCAACGCCGGGTAATCCTCGACCGCCATCGTGGGCAGTGAGAACCTGGCGCTGCCGCATGTAAGCGACACCCGCGTACCGTCGACGTGAAAGTCGACCGGCCGGTCCGGCAGTGCGCGAGTGATATCCGACAACAACCGACCGGAGACCAAAACCGTTCCAGGAGAAGCTATTTCCGCGGCCACCCGCACTTCAGCGGAGACCTCGTAGTCGAAACCGGAAATCACCAGCCCGTCGTCGGAGCCGGTCAGCAAAACTCCCGCCAGGACCGGCACCGCCGGCCTGGTGGGCAGGGTACGGGCCACCCAAGCCACCGCCTCGGCGAAGTCGTCGCGTACTAATCGAAACTTCAAGTCGCTGAGGCCTACTTTCGTCGTCGCCACGTCCATGCCGGTCCCTTCACCACCATCACAACAAGCCTCAAATCAGACGGCTAACCGCCCCCGCGAACCGGGGGGCCGCCGGTGACGAACGCCTGCGGCCGCAATCCGCTGTGGCGACCGTAATCGGCAGTCGAAGAACAACCGTAGAGCGTCCGGGCCCATCTTGAAAGCTAGTCGGCGGTGCCGACGGGTGATCGCCGGCTTCCCGAGTTCGTGTGCGGGTGAGAGGTGTCCCCAGCGCCATCTTCGATAAAGACTTGAAGGTGACATCTCAATAGCAGTAATAGGTCCTGTGCAATGTGGGGATAGCGGGGCTGCGGCGCTGTTCGGCGCACTGGCGAGGTGTGGATCGCCGCGTTGATAGTTGCGTGGGCAGTTGCCGGTGATTGGGGATGGCGCATCGGTGTACACGCTGTGGACACGGTAGTTGAACCGCGGCCGGAGCTTATGCACAAGTTATGCACATCGGGTCGCGGCGTTGTGATGACGGTCAGCGCTTGGAGCGTTGCCGGATGCGGGTAGTGAGTTCCTTGACATGGTCGAATACCTCTTGGCGTTCGGCCATCTCACCGCGGACTTTGCGTTCGGCGTACATCACGGTGGTGTGGTCGCGGTCGAATGCTTGACCGATTTTCGGAAGCGATAGGTCGGTGAGTTCTCGGCAGAGGTACATCGCGATTTGCCGTGATTGGGCCAGTGCCCGGGTTTTGCCGGGCCCGCGAAGTTCTTCGACCGTGGTATCGAAGTATTCGGCGGTGGCTGCCATGATCGTGGCGGCGCTGATTTGCATGCTGCTGGCGTCGGTAATCAGGTCGCGGAGCACAATCTCAGCCAATGCCCGGTCGATGGGGGTCTTGTTGAGCGACGCGAAGGCGGTGACTCGGATCAGTGCGCCTTCGAGTTCGCGGATGTTGCGTTCGATGCTGCTGGCAATGAGCTCCAGGACGTCGTCGGGTACGGCAAGACGTTCCATTTGGGCTTTCTTGCGTAAAATCGCGATCCGGGTTTCCAGCTCAGGTGGCTGTACGTCGGTGATGAGACCCCATTCGAAACGGGTTCGTAGCCGATCCTCGAGGGTGGCAAGTTGTTTGGGTGGCCGGTCCGATGAGATGACAATTTGTTTATTGGCGTTGTGCAGTGTGTTAAACGTGTGGAAGAACTCTTCCTGGATACCTTCTTTGCCTTCGATGAACTGAATGTCGTCGACCAGTAGGATGTCGACATCGCGGTAGCTGCGTTTGAACGCGACTTTGCGATCGTCACGCAGGGAGTTGATGAAGTCGTTGGTGAATTCTTCGGTGGAGACGTATTTGACTCGCATACCGGGGAAAAGTCGTTGCGCATAATTGCCCGCTGCATGCAACAAGTGGGTCTTTCCAAGGCCGGATTCTCCCCAGATGAACAGCGGGTTGTAGGCGCGAGCCGGGGCTTCGGCAATTGCCAGGGCGGCGGCATGCGCGAACCGGTTCGAGGCACCGATGACAAACGTGTCGAACGTGTAACGCCGGTTTAAACTGGTTCCCCCGGCCGCTGCGGCGTCTGCGTTGCGCGGTCGTTCGGTGAAATAGGCCGGCCAGTTTTCGTGGGCGCTGGCCAGCGCCTCCCGGTCTTCGTCGACTTCGTCGGAATCTAACGGGGGGTCGTCCGGTTGCGTTACGGCATCGTCGTGCGGTTCGGCCGTTTCCGGTGGGGCAATGCGCACGCCGAGTTGGATTGGCTGACCGAGCCGACGACTCAGCGCGTCGGTGAGCTGAGTGCGCAGGTGCCGTTCGATTTCGTTTTGGACGAAACTGCTGGGAACCGACAGCAGGGCAAACCCTTCGACGATGGTGAGGGGCTGCAC